>CAWCFC010000001.1:0-81681 GCA_963794795.1 uncultured Acidobacteriota bacterium
AAGCGTCGGGTGCGCCCCGACGACACCGATTGGCCGAGCCGGGCTGAGCGGAGCCGGTTAAAAGGAGGAGAGACATGGCTCTCTCATCTCCCGTTTCAGCAGCAGCGCTTCACGTCCCCGCCGCCGCGCGCCGGCGATGCGTCCGAGCGTCGTGGCTGTCAGAAGGCCGTTGCCGGAGAGATAGCCGCTCGCGCTTGAACCGAGACGCCCGCCGCCGCGCCGCCGGCAGCGTAGAGGTTCGGCGCCTTGCCGCCGTCCTCCCAGACAACGCGCGCGTCGTCGTCGACTACGAGACCGCCCTGGGTATGGAACAGCGCGCCCGTCACCTTCACGCCGTGGAACGGCGCGGTCAGCGCCGGGCGGCCCGCGAAGGCGCGGCCGAAACGGTCGGCGCCGTCGCCCCGCTTCAGCGCCTCGACCTCGGCGAAGGTCGAGACGAGCGTTCCGGCCGGCAGCGAAAGCCGCGCGGCGAGCGCCTCGATCGTGTCCGCCTTGACGATGGCGCCAGCGGCTTCGCCTGCCGGAAATCCTCGAATTGGCTCGCGATCGCGGCGATGCGGGCGTCGAAGATCGTCCAGGCGAAGCCGCCGGGCCGAGCGATCACATCCTCGGCCTGTTCTGAATAGCCGCGGCTCTCGTCGCAGAAGCGCGCGCCGCTCGATCGACCTGGAAGCCGCCTTCCATGATCGTCGCCCAGGTGATCAGCGCGCCGTGCGGGTGGGCGACCGAGCCGTGGCCCTGATAGCCGGATAGATGGGCGAGCTTCGCCCCGAGTTCCTGGCCCCAAATCACCGCGTCGCCGCGGTTGCCGGGATGGCCGAAGTAGAGCGCGCCCTTCATCGCGGGAATGTGGCGGGCGACGAGGTCGGGATTTCCGCCGTAGCCGTTGCAGGCGAGCACGAGCGCGCGGCAGCCGATCGCCTCGCGCGAACCGTCGGGCGTTCGATCTCGACGCCGGCACGCGGCGATCGTCGACAAAGAGAGCCGTCACGGTCGCGCCCGTCAGCAGCGTCGCCGGCGTCTGTTCCACCGCAGCCCGCAAACGGTCGACGAGCTCCAGCCCGGAGCGGCTCGGCAGGCCATGCATGCGGCGCGCGCTGTGGCCGGGATAGTCGAAATCGTGCACCACCGAGAACGGCAGGCCGTAGCCGTCGGCAAGCCATTCGACGGTCGGGCCCGCCTGCGCGCGCGACGAGTTCGACCAGCGCGTCGTCCGCCTCGCCATGCGCCTTCGTCTGGATATCGCGGCGAAAAGATCGGCGTATCGGCAAGGCCCAGCGCGCGCTGAAAGCGCGTGCCTGCGGCCGGAATCAGACCCGCCGAAAACGCGGTAGAGCCGCGCGGCACGGAGTCGCGTTCCAGCACGACGACTTCGGCGCCGGTCTCGCTGGCCGCGAGCGCGGCGCATAGCCCG
This sequence comes from uncultured Acidobacteriota bacterium, assembly GCA_963794795.1. Taxonomy (GTDB): domain Bacteria; phylum Acidobacteriota; class Terriglobia; order Terriglobales; family Acidobacteriaceae; genus JAKAAZ01. The sequence continues at coordinate 1,415 of CAWCFC010000001.1, forward strand.
CGCGCCCGCGCCGACAACCATGACGTGGGCGGCCGTCTCGAACGCGGCCGGGGGAGCCTTGATCATGATGCGGGCCTCATTCAGGATGTCGGCGATGGTCTCGATGCGCGCGACCGTCTTCAACGCCGTGATCGCCGTCTCATGGGTTACAGGATCAAAGGCGGCGCAGCCGTCTTCCACCACCGTCGCCTCGATGTCGCGCACATGCGCGTCGCGAACCGTAGACGTCACGCCGCCATTGGTCACAATGCCCCCAACGATGAGCCTCTCCATGCCGGCCTTGCGCAACACCCATTCGAGCCTCGTCATGTAGAAGGCCGAGTAGGCGATTTTTTCGATCTGGAAGTCGGAGGGGCCAAGCTCGTCGACGAGCGCATGCCCCAAGCGCCGGGCGCGAAATCGCCCTTGCGCAGAAACGGACGCAACGCTCTCAGGTGCGCCGAGATCAGCGGCTCGCCGCCTCGTCCGGGCACGAGCGTGAAATGTGTGGAGACGATGAGGCCGCCGCGCCGACGCACGAGATCGGCGAGCGGTTTCAATCGGGCTGGCAGCGCCGCAATGTCCGCGTTGGCCTGTCCTCCTCTCGCGTAAGCCCCGTTTTCGTGCACAAAATCGTTCTGCAGATCCACGATCAGCAGGGCCGTCTTGGTCTCGTTCACGTCCCGATCCTTTCGAGGATCACGTTGCCGAGCGCGTCGACGCGCGCGCGCAGCCCGGGATCGACGACGATCGTCGCGTCCGGCTGTTCGAGAATTGCCGGCCCTTCAACGAGCGCGCCGACCGGCAAATCGAGCCGCGACCAGATCGTGGTCTCGCACTGGGCGCCGTCGAACCAGACCTTGCGCATTCCGCGCCTCGCCGCCTCGAGCGAAGCGCCCGGCGGCGGCGCAAGCCTTGTCAGATCGAAGGGCGGACGTCGGCCGATGGCTGCGGACCGCAAAGACACGATCTTGATCGGAACGCCGTCGAGCTTGCGGCTGAAATCGCGCGACGTAGCTCGTCTCGAACGCCTCCCGCACCTGAGCCGCCGTCACGACGGGCCCGGCGTCGCTGAAGGGGAAGGGCAGGGGCGCGGCGATCGCATGGGTCTGCCCGATGTAGTGCATGTCGAATTCGAACAGCACGTCGATGCGCTCGACCGGCACGCCGGCGCTCTCAACGATTCGCTTTGCCGACGCGCCTTCCTCGACGAGCTTTCGTTGCAGCGCCGCTTCGTCGAGCGTGTCGAGGAGCCAGTTGAGGGTCTGGACCTGATCGTGACGCAGATCGGCGATTACGCAGCCGAGTGCGGAGGTGAGGCCCGGATAGCGCGGGGCGATCGCCGCCTGGAGGCCGACCTCCTTGACCAGCGCGCCCGCGTGCAGCGGGCCGCCGCCGCCGAACGGCATCAGGGCAAAGGCCTTCGGATCGTGGCCGCGCTCGATCGAGACGAGCCTCAGCGCGCCAGCCATTCGCGCGTTGGCGACCCGCACGATCGCCGCGGCCGCCGCGTCTGCGTCGAGCCCCAGCGGATCGCCGACATGCGTGAGGATGGCGCGCCTTGCGGCCTCGACGTCGAGCCTTGCGAGCTTGCCGCCGATCGGCCGCTCGGCATTGATGCGGCCGAGCACGACATGAGCGTCGGTCAGGGTCGGCCTGTCGCCGCCGGCGCCGTAGCAGACCGGTCCGGGCACGGAGCCTGCGCTCTCCGGGCCCGACCTGCAGCAGCCCGCCGCGATCGACAGAGGCGATAGAGCCGCCTCCGGCGCCGATGGTCGTGATCTCGATCATCGGCGTGCGGATGACGAGCCCGAAATCGATCGTCGTCTGCGCGGCGAGCGAGGCCTCGCCCCCTGCGATCAGGGAAACGTCGAACGACGTCCCGCCGAGATCGGCGGTGATCACATTCTCGAACCCCGCCGCGTTGGCGATCTGGGACGCCGCCATGACGCCTGCGGCGGGCCCGGAGAGCGCGGTGCGCACCGGGAATTTGCGCGCCGCTTCGACCGACATCACGCCGCCGTTCGACTGCACGATATGGAAGTCGCCGACGAAGTCCGGTCTTTGAGCGCGCCCTGCAGGCGATTGAGATAGTTGCCGACGACCGGCTGCAAGTAGGCGTTGAGCGCGGTCGTCGACGCGCGCTCGAACTCGCGGATCTCGGGCAGGATCTCGTGTGAGGCTGACCACATGCTCATTCGGCCAGACGCGCGCGGGCCGCCGCGGCGGCGTGCGCTCGTTGGCGGGGTTGGCGTAGGCGTTGACGAACACGATGGCGAGCGCCTCGGCGCCTTGCGCCGCAGGAGCTCGCGCGCAGCGCGGCGACCTCTTCGATATCGACCGCGACGCGAATCGATCCGTCCGCAAGCGTGCGCTCGGCGACTTCGACCGCGAAATCGCGCTCGACGACGGGAATGAAATTGCCGCGCAATCCCCAGGTGCGCGGGCGGTCGCGACGGCGCATTTCGAGGACGTCGCGAAACCCTGGCGTCGTGATGAGCCCGACCCGCGCGCCCTTGCGTTCGAGCAACGCGTTGGTCCCGACCGTCGTGCCGTGCACGATGGCGCTGAAATCTGCGATGCGGCCGAGCGCCCCGAGCCCGGTCAGGAAACCCGTCCGCTTCGTCGCCGCGCTGCGACGACGTCTTCGCCGTGACGAAACGTCCCGTGGCGCCGTCAAACAGACACGAGGTCGGTGAATGTGCCGCCAACGTCGACGCCGACGATCGCCTGACGCGTCATCGTCGCGTGCTCGTCGTAATTGTAGAGTTCGCGGGCTGTCGCCTCGCTCACATAGCCGAGCCGGACGTCACGGGCGACCTCCGGGTTCGCGCTCCTCGGCGGGCCGAAACCGCCGCCGCCGGGGGTTTCGAGCCTGATGCGCTCGCCCTTCCTGATCTTGACGTCGACGATCTTAGAGGCGAGCGGGGGTGAGCGCGGGCCGTCGGGCGTGTCGAATACGAAGCGGTTGAGGGCGGCCGCGCCGCCTCCGGCGGTTCCGAACGGCGGGAATTTTCCGCGCTCGCCGAGCAGAAACACATCGGCGCCCGTCTCGGCCAGCGCCTCGATCTCGTAGATCGCGCCCAGGCCGCCGCGCCAGCGGCCGGGGCCGGCGCTGTCGGGGCGCAGCGCCCATTGTGTAAACATCACCGGATAGGAGGCCTCCAGGATTTCGACCGGCGGGATCGTCGCCATCGAGATGGGATTGTTGCCGTGGCTGAGGCCGTCGCCGCCTGGCGTTGCGCCGAGGCCTCCGCCAAAGAATGAGAACATGACGAAGCGCGAGCCGTCGTCGCGTTGGCCCGCCAGCGAAAGCGCGTTGATGGTGCCGAACGGCCCAGAAATCGCGCGCTCCGGCGAGGCCTGCGCGATGGCGCCGAACACCACGCCGATCACGCGCAGGATCGTTTCCGTATAGCCGCCGACTGGCTTGGGCGCTATGACGCCGAGCAGCGTCGTCTCCGGAATGACGAAGCGGATCGGCGCGAGACATCCGGCGTTTGCCGGCACGTCAGGAAACACGTGCTTGAGCGCGACGTAGCAGCATGCTGCGGCGGTCGAATAGGCAATGTTGAGCGGGCCTGCGCAGGGGGGCGAGGAGCGCGAAAAATCGAGCGTCATTTCGTCGCCCGCGATCGTCATGTCGAGCGCGATTTTCAGCGGAGCATCGGATACGCCGTCGTTGTCGAGATAATCCTCGAACGTGTAGACTCCGTCAGGAATGGCTCTAGGTTCTCGCGCATCAGCGCCTCGGCGCGGCGCGAGAACGCGGCGAAGGCTTCGCCGATCGTCGTCGTCGCCATAGTCGTCAAGCAATTCGCTCAGGCGGCGCTCGCCAAGCGCCAGGGCATTGAGCTGGCCGTTGAGGTCGCCATAGTTGGAGCGCGCCGAGCGGCTGTTGGCGGAGAGGATGTCGATCATGTCCTCGTCAATCTTGCCCTGCCGGATGAACTTGACCGGAGGGATGCGCACGCCCTCCTGATAGGATCGGTGGCGCGGGCGTTGAAGCCGCCGGGCACGTTGCCGCCGATATCGAGCCAGTGGCCGACCGAGGCAATCCAGCAGAAGAGCTCGCCGTCTCGATGCACGGGCCGCACGAGACGGAAATCGTTGAGATGCGTGCCGCCGACATAAGGGTCGTTGAACAGAAACGTGTCGCCTGGTTTCAATTCGTCACGGCCAGACGCGCGTCGCGCGCGACCTTGTCGATCACGGCCTTCACGGCGAAGGCCATGGAGCCGACGAAGATCGGCAGGCCAGTCGAACCCTGCACCAGCGTCGCGCCCGTCTCGACGTGGTAGAGGCCATGACAGGCGTCGCGCGCTTCCGCGATGATCGGATTGAAGGCGGAGCGATAGAGCGTCGCGTCCATCTCGTCGGCGATCTGTTCGAGTCGGCCTTTCAGGACCGCAAGCGTGACCGGGTCGAGGGCGGTCATTGGCCCTCCTCCTCGTAGCGACGACCGAGGGCAAGCATTTCCGGCGTGCCGATCACCGTGTTGAGCGCCTCGAAATCAAACATTTGGCCCCGAAATGCGTCGGTCGTGCCGTCGCGCGCCAGGGTTGCATAGAAGTTTTGCGCGGCGCGGGCGATCGCGCGCACGACCCCGCCTGGGAAGATGACAAGCGAGAAGCCGAGCGCCTGCAATCGGTCTTTGGACAGGATCGGCGTATCGCCGCCCTCGACCATATTGGCGACCAGCGGCGGCCCATCGGGAAAGGCCCTGACGATCCCTTTGAGATGGTCCTCGCTGCGCGGAGCCTCGATGAAGAGAACATCCGCGCCCGCCTCGGCGAAGCGATTCGCGCCCGCGCGATGGCAGGCTCGAAACCCTCGACTGCGACCGCGTCTGTGCGCGCGATGATGAGGGTTTCGAGCTCGCTCGCGCATCGGCGGCCGCCTTGATCTTGCCCACCACCCTTGCTGATCAGGTCGTCAATCAGAATGCCGGTGTAGGCTTCGCTGCGGTCGAGCACGAAGGCCGGCTCGCCCTTGACGTGCAGCGCGGCATTGATGCCGGCCATCAACCCCTGGCAGGCGGCTTCTTCATAGCCGGAGGTCCCGTTGATTTGTCCGGCGAGATAGAGGCCGGCGATGCTCTTCACGGCCAGCGCATGATCGAGTTCGGTTGCGTCGATGGCGTCGTACTCGATGGCGTATCCGGGACGGAGCATTTCCGCATTTTCCAGGCCGGGGATGGAGCGCAGCACGGCGGCCTGGACATCCATCGGCAGGGAGGTGGACATGCCGTTGATGTAGACCTCATGCGTGTGCAGCCCTTCCGGCTCGAGAAAAAGTTGATGCTGCAACTTCTCTGGAAAGCGGACGACCTTATCTTCAATCGAAGGACAGTAGCGCGGGCCGGTCGCCTGAATCTGCCCGGAATACATGGGCGAGCGATGCACATTCTCGCGAATGATGGCGAGCGTTTCCGGCGTGGTGAAGGCGATGTGGCAACTGATCTGCGGCCGAGTGATGGATTCGGTGCGAAAGCTGAAAGGCGTGGGTTCGGCGTCGCCGGGTTGCTCGTCAAACTTCGACCAATCGATGGTGCGGCCGTCGATGCGTGGCGGGGTTCCCGTCTTGAGGCGGCAATTGCGCAGGCCCAGGCGCTTCAGGGATTCGCCGAGAAGCACGGCTGCGGGCTCCCCGCTGCGACCGGCGGGATAATGCTGTTCGCCGCAGTGGATGAGGCCATTCAGGAATGTTCCGGTGGTGATGACGGTCGCGCCGGCGTAGACGATACGTCCGTCGCGCAGCTTGACTCCGCGGACGATACGATGCGCTGCACCGGCGGTTGCGTCGGGCAGTTCTTCCAGGACGACATCGACAACTTCCGCCTGCTTGATGTAGAGGTTCGGCTGGGACTCCAGAACTTCGCGCATCTTGACGCGGTATTGCTGCTTGTCGCATTGCGCTCTCGGGGACCAGACGGCGGGCCCGCGGGAAGTATTGAGCAAACGGAATTGAATGCCGACCGCGTCGGTGACTTCGCCCATCACGCCGCCCAGCGCATCGACTTCGCGCACCAGATGACCCTTGGCAATTCCGCCGACCGCGGGATTGCAGGACATCTGCGCGATCAGGTCGAGATTCAGCGCAAACAGCGCGGTGCGCAGGCCCATGCGGGCACCCGCCATGGCGGCTTCGCAGCCTGCGTGGCCGGCGCCGACGATGACGAGATCGTATTGTTCCGTGAAGGGCATAGACCTATTGATTGTATCGTGCGGGTCTGGGTCGGTTGCAGCCGCGTGTCCAGCGGGGTTTTGAACCTCAGCGCCTAAAGGCGGGTTTGGTTGGACGCTGACCCCCGGACTAAAGTCCGGGGTCTACCTGAGGCGGTTTTATCGAATGGGCGGGCCGCAGGTGTGCTGAACCCGGGCGCTTAAAGGCGGATTGTGGTGGGACTCTGAATCCCCAGACTAAACAGGCTGCGGAAAAAGGGCGTATTTCGGAGCGAATACCCGAACAGCATGTGGCAGGGGCTAAAGCCCAGCCTGATTTTGCTGCAGTTACGGCACGACTAAAGTCGTGCCCTGATACAAAGCGGCGTTTTTCCGCAGCCTGTAGAAGTCCGGGGTCTACCTGAGGCGATTGTATGCGCGGGCTGAAGGTCGGCGACTACTTGAGCGTCGATTCATCCGTAGGTCGAGGGTTGGGGGCGCGGTCCAGGAGTTCGCGAACGGTTGCGTCGCTGACCTGGGAGAAGTCGCGATACCACTCGCCCACGGCGTAGAAGTCGGACGGAGTGGAGAGACAAACAACCGCGTCGGCCTCGCGCTGCAGTCGCTTGCAAGTGGCAAAAGGGGCCACGGGAATGGCCACAATAAGTTTGCGCGGGTTTTTCTGGCGGAGCGCCGTGATTGCGACCCGCATGGAGGAACCGGTGGCGATACCATCATCCACGATGATTAATGTGTGCCCCTGAATCTCCGGGGCGGCACGATCTCCGCGATAGAGATGTTCGCGGCGCTCGAGCTCTTTTGTTTCTTGTTGCGTCACCGCTTCTACCTGCTCCGGCGGAAGGTGAAGACTGCGAATGATGGCTGCATTCAGCAGACGGACGCCGCCGGAAGCGATGGCGCCGATGGCTAATTCCTCCTGACCTGGAAATCCGAGTTTGCGGACGAGAAAGACATCCAGCGGCGCGTGCAGGGCCATCGCAACTTCAAACGCGACGGGAACGCCGCCTCTTGGCAGCGCGAGCACGAGGGGAGGTTTTTCATTTGCAAATTGAGCCAGCCGCGCGCCCAGCATTCGGCCTGCCGCGATTCGATCGGGGAAAACCATCCTGCGCCTTTCAGAGGATGGAACCAGCGCTCGTGCAGATCGGTCGGGTAGCGTTGCAACCATGACGCCGGCCGACAGGAAGTCGCGGTGGCCTGCGATTCCCGAGCGCACGCTTTAAAATCAGCGTATGCCGACGCACTTTTCTCCGCAAGCCATTCAGTTTTTGCGCGGTCTGGCGCGCAACAATCGCCGCGACTGGTTCGACGCCCGCAAGCAAGTGTACGAGACAGAATTGAAGGCGCCGCTGCTGGCGCTGATTGAAGAAATCAACGGGGAATTCATGGATTTTGCGCCGGAACATATTCGTCCGCCGCAGAAGTGCATGTTCCGCATCTATCGCGATACTCGATTTTCACCGGACAAAACTCCGTACAAAAAACACATTTCCGCTTGGTGGGCGCGGCAGGGATTGGAGAAGAAATCCGGCGGGGGATTCTACTTTCATATTTCTGGAAAAGAATTGGTGATTGCCGCGGGCGTGTATATGCCGGAGCGAGAGCAATTGCTGGCCATTCGCAATCACCTGATGGAGCATCACGAGGAATTTCGAGGTTTATCGAAGGCGCGCAATTTGAAGCGGCTGATGGGAGATTTTGATGGGCTGCGCCTGACGCGGCCGCCGAAGGGATTCCCGAAAGAGCATCCGGCGATGGACCTGATTGCTTGCCGGCAGTGGGGAGTTTCGACAACTTTGCCGGCGGAAACGGCCATCCAGCCGAGCTTGCGCAAGGAGATTGTTTCGCGCTTTCGTGCCGCGGCGCCGTTGATTGAATTTCTGAATCGACCGTTGACGACGCAGGCAGGCAAGCCATCGCACCGGATTGACTTCTTCTGATTCGAGTCAGGGCGATGGTGCGATTCGGGCGCGGAGTTGCCGGAAGGGGTTCCTAGGAGGAAAATTTATGCCGCAAGTCCTTTGTCTGGCGTGGAATATAGGGCACGCAACTTTTATTGGAAAGTAACGTTCTTAACGGTAGAGGAATTCAGACAGTCTGAACCGCCTGAATCCGCTCGGCAGCGATGTACGACTGCCAAAGGGTTTTGGATGAGGAGGTTGAACATGCGATATCTACGGTACATCGCGCTACTTGGAATTTTGCTGGTCCCCGCTACCTATTCGCGGGCACAGGTGTCCCTGGGATTCAGCGTCGGCGGCCCGGTTTATGGGGGCGGCTATTATAACGGCTATTATGCGCAGCCGAACTGCGCTTACGGATACTACAACTATTATCCCTACACCTGCGCGCCCTACGGATATTACGGCCCAAACTGGTTTTATAACGGCGTCTTTCTTGGTATTGGTCCCTGGTACGGATGGGGCTGGGGTCGCGGCGGCGGATACTGGGGTCACTATTGGGGTGGACGCGGCTGGGGATATCGCGGCGGTTACGGTCGCGGCGGATATGGATACCACGGCGGCTATGGTCGCGGTGGATATGGCTACCACGGGGGCTATGCTCGTGGCGGATATGGATACCACGGTGGCGGAGGATATCACGGTAGCAGCCGGGCCTATGCAGGCGGCGGTGGATACCACGGTGGTGGCGGTGGATTCCATGGCGGCGGAGGTGGCGGCTTCCACGGTGGTGGTGGCGGCGGATTCCACGGTGGCGGTGGTGGCTTCCACGGCGGCGGCGGTGGGCATGGTGGTGGCGGACATCGCTAATCCGCAATTGATCTGACCTTTGGTTCTAACTCTTGGTTTGGCGGCTGTCAGCTTGGTGCTGGCAGCCGCTTCGTTTTGTGGCGGGCTTTTTCGGCGCTTGAAAATTTCGATTGCGATGGGGGATGGCTGTCTCGTGGAGGATTTGCGCACGGTCTGGCCTGAGCGATGCAAAATCGTATAATCAGCGGATGAAGCGAGCTCCGCTGGTCGGCGTGGTCATGGGTAGCCGAAGCGATTACGACATCCTTCAACCTGCCATAGAAATTCTGCAGGAATTTTCCGTGCCGCACGAGGCGCGTGTGGTCTCGGCCCATCGCACACCGGATTGGCTGTTTGAATATGCTGAGACGGCGGAAAAGCGTGGGCTTCGGGTGCTGATTGCCGGGGCTGGGGGTGCGGCTCACCTGCCCGGGATGCTGGCCGCCAAGACGCATCTGCCTGTGCTGGGAGTGCCGATTCCGGCGACCATGCTGGCGGGTGTGGATTCACTTCTCTCCATTGTGCAAATGCCTAAAGGCGTTCCGGTGGGCACGCTGGCCATTGGCAAGCCCGGGGCTGCGAATGCGGCGTTGCTGGCGATTTCGATTCTCGCGCTGGAGGATCGAGCGCTGCGCGATCGCCTGTGTGCGTGGCGGGAAAATCGCAAGCAGGAAGTGTTGACGCAGACATTACCGCCAGGAAAGCCGCTTCCGGCGTCGGAGCCGGGCGCTTGATGGCGACGCAAGAAGTGATTCTTCCGGGATCGACGATCGGTATTCTGGGTGGCGGGCAGTTGGGGCGCATGATGGCGATGGCGGCACGTTCTCTGGGCTATCGCATCCAGGTGCTCGATCCTGACCCATCCTGTCCGGCTCGCTTTGTTGTGGATGCCTGCTTTGAGGCAGGCTGGAACGATGCCCGAGCAGCCGGAGATCTCGCACGAGGCAGCGATGTTGTCACGCTGGAGATTGAGCAGATTTCTGTAGCCGCGCTGGAGGCGGCGGAGCGCCATGCGCCGGTTCGCCCAGGCTCCGCAATGCTGGCGATTATTCAGGATCGTATTTTGCAGAAAGAGTGGCTGGTACGGCACGGGCTGCCGGTCGGCGACTATCGCGCCGTAACTGATCTTGCTGAATTTCATGTGGCGGTGCGTGACTTGGGCGGGCGATGCTTTGTGAAGAGCGCGCATGGCGGGTATGACGGTCGCAGCCAGGAAAAACTGGGATTTTCGCAAGCAGCAGATGCCGCGGCGATCGAAGCGGCGTGGAAATCTCTCGGCCAGCGGCCGCTGGTGGTGGAGCGAGCGGTCGAGCTTGCCATGGAAATTTCGGTGATGGTGGCGCGTTCGCCTCGGGGAGAAATGAAGGCTTATCCTGCAGCGGTCAATCATCATGAGCAGCAGATTCTTGTGTGGAGCGCGATTCCGGCGAATATTCCTGCTGCGACCGCTGCGCGCGCGCAAGAGCTGGCGCTGTCGATTGCCGAGCAGTTCAATCTGGAAGGCTTGCTGGCGGTTGAAATGTTCATCACCAAAGGCGGCGAGCTGCTGGTGAATGAACTGGCTCCGCGCCCGCATAACAGTTATCACTCGAGCGAGCGGGCCTGCGTGACCAGCCAGTTTGAGCAGGCGATTCGCGCGGTGTGCAATTTGCCGCTGGGCGATGTTGAAGTGGTGCAGCCTGCAGCCATCGTGAACCTGCTGGGAGATGTGTGGCTGAATGCAAATGCCGGAGACAGGCCCGCGATTCGATCTGGCGCTGGCGGTTCCGGGGGTTCGCCTGCATTTGTACGAAAAACATGTTCCGCGCGCCGGCCGCAAAATGGGCCATTTATCCGCTATTGGAAAGACCGCGGAAGAAGCTGTGCAGCATGTTGTGGATGCAAAGAGCAGATTGTAACTGTCACTGTGACAGTATGGATAATATGCAGGCCGTCAATCCTAATGCGAAGCGAAGGATGCTCTGTATTTTTGAGGAAAGCGAATGCCCAGGATTCTTCGCTACGCTCAGAATGACGGGTTGCTCTGCTGCTCCCCGCGCAAACTGTAAGATATGTATGGTAGGCGGAAAAAGAAAAGGCAGGCCATGTGGGTCTGCCTTTTTTCGTTGGATGAGAATTTCGCTCAGCCTATGTCGCCGTCCCAGTTTTCCAGGGTCTTCTTCAACTCGGCCATAAATTTTCCGGCGTCGGCGCCATCGATAATGCGGTGATCGAATCCCAGGGTGAGCCGCATAATGTGGCGAACCGCGATGCTGTCGTTTCCGTCCGCGTCGGTGACGACTGTCGGCTCCTTGAACAGACCACCAACACCGAGGATCGCCGTTTCTGGCTGGTTGATCACGGGAGTGCCAAATTGCTCACCGAAGATGCCGGGATTGGTGATGGTGAAGGTGCCTTCCGCCACTTCATCCGGCTTGAGTTTCTTGCCGCGCGCACGCGCTGCAAGGTCGGCGATGGCGCGAGCAATGCCAAGAAAACTGCGCTCCTCGGCATTCTTGATGACGGGAACGATCAGACCCCAGTCGAGCGCGACTGCGACGCCGATGTTGATGTGCTTGTGGTAGCGAATCGCGTTGCCTTCCATGGAGGCATTGACGATCGGCATTTTGCGCAGGCAACTGACGACGGCGCTGGTGACAAAGGGCATGTAGGTCAGCTTGACGCCGTTGCGCTGCTCGTACTTTGATTTTTCGCGCTCGCGAATCTTGACGATCCGCGTCATGTCAATCTTGAAGACGCTGTGGACGTGGGCGCTGGTGTGCTTCGATTCCACCATGCGCTGGGCGATGATGGAGCGCATTTTGCTGAGCGGAACCAGGTCGCCTGGAATGGATATTTCCTGCGGGGCTGAGGCGGCGATCGACGATGCGACTGAAGGCGCGGCTGCGAAGTAGTCGCTGCGGCTGCGGGAGCATTGCCGCGTTGGCCAACGAAGGCCAGTGCGTCGTCCTTGGTGATGCGTCCGCCAGCTCCGGTGCCGGGAATCTGAGACAGGTCGAGGTTGTTTTCTTTCGCGATGCGTCGCACCAGCGGCGAGGAACGTTGATGTTCGCCGGTCGCGGCTGCCGCGGGTTGAGCGGCGGGAGTCGGCGTGGCGGCGGGTTGCGGAGTTGGGGCGCCCTTCTTTTCGGCGGCTGGAGCTGGGGCTGCAGGTGCGGAAGCAGCGGCGCCAGCGGTGCCACCAATGACGGCGACGATGGTGTTGATCTCGACCGTACTGCCTTCGGGAACTTTAATGTCCGTCAGTACGCCAGCCGCGGGAGAGGGAATCTCCGCGTCGACCTTGTCGGTAGAAATTTCGAACAGGGGTTCATCGCGCGCGACGGTGTCGCCAACTTTTTTCAGCCACTTGGTGATGGTTCCTTCGAAGATGGATTCGCCCATCTGCGGCATGACGACGTCGGTGCCACCCGTGCTTTGCGCTGGCGCGCTTGATTGCGGAGGTGCAGGCGCAGGTTCCGATTTCGCTGCTACTGGAGCGGGGACGGGCTCGTTCGCTTTTTCTGGCGCGGTGGCAACTGCTTCCTCTTTGGCTTCTTTCTTCGCATCGACCGTGGTTGCGGAATTCGATGCCGCAGCATTTCCGTTTTCTGCAATCACTGCGACGACGGTGTTGATTTCGACAGTCGCGCCTTCGGCGATTTTGATTTCTGTCAGAACTCCGGCGGCGGGCGAGGGAATTTCCGCGTCTACCTTATCGGTCGAAATTTCGAACAAGGGCTCATCCCGCTCGACGGTATCGCCGGCCTTCTTCAGCCACTTCGTAATCGTCCCTTCGAAGATTGACTCGCCCATTTGCGGCATCACAACGTTGGTTGGCATGGATTCCTTCCTGCTTTCAATTCGCTTTCAGATTTCGCTGGTTGCAAAACATTCGTACGGCGCATGACTCCGGTGTTGCGAGGGCGTGACATGATGTTCGTGGTCGGCCCGTGAAGCTAAGGATGAACTGGGATGGAATGTCTGCTTTCCTTGTCGCCATGGGACGATTTTGCCTCCGAACTGCCCCAAAATCACCATTCTATATGACAAGATGCCGAACAGCGATGCTGCGGCTACCACCGCGCCCGGCTGTTTTGCGAGCCGACGGAAACCATTTTGCGGAAATGTTGAACGGTCAAATTCACTCCGGAGGACGTCGCGGTTACCCTCAGCGCCTGAAGGCGAATTGTGGCGGGCGAGCGTTCCCTGGACTGAAGTCCAGGGTCTACCTAGAGCCGAAATGCGGACCAGGTTATCCATGGGGTTGCGCGCAGGCCCCAATCATTTCCGCGATGGAGTCTGTCCACAGGATCTGTCTGCCAAAAACGCGGCCGAAATTGCGGGCGACGGCATGGACGGCCTGCTCCATGGTGGGCATGGTGCCGGAGCGTGGGTCGATCTCTTCCTCCAGGCTGGTGACGGCACAGTCTGTGATACCGCAAGGAACGATCAGGCGAAAATCTCGGAGATCGGTGGTCACATTCCAGGCAAAACCGTGGGAGGTGACGGCTTGCGAGATGTGGACGCCGATGGCTGCGATTTTTTTCTCGGGAACCGTGCCGCCGGGGAGCGTCCATACTCCAGTCTTGCCGGCGATGCGCTGGGTCAACACGCCGTATTCGGCGCAGGTGCGGATCAGGGCTTCTTCCAGCCAGCGGACATATTCGACGGCGCCGAGGTGGGGACCTTTTTTGCCGGGAAATTCTCCGCGCAGATCGAGGATCGGATAGCCGACGATTTGTCCGGGGCCGTGATATGTGACGTCGCCGCCGCGATCGATCTCGTGGATTTGAATGCCGCGGCGGGAAAGGTCTTCGTCACTGGATAGGATGTTGGAGCGGTGGGCATTTCTTCCCAGTGTGAGGACCGGCGGATGCTCGAGCAGCAGCAACACATCGCCGATTTTTTGCTGTTTGCGCAGGGTGACAAGCTGGCGCTGCAGCTCCAGCGATTCCGCATAGTCGACGCGACCGAGGTGGAGCAGATGGAGAAGCATTAGAGCAGTTCGCGGAATTGATCGATGGTGAGTCCTGCATCGCGAACGATTCCCGCCATGGTGTATGCGTTCACGGGGTTGTGTCGTGGAATGGTAAGAATGCGCTGGCTGTTGGACATGACGATGTGTTTGCCCTGACGGACAATGCGGAAGCCCGCACGCTCCAAAGCTCGAACCGCGTGGAGATGCGCGATTCCCGGCAACTTGCCCATCAGGAAGCGGCTACCTCAACCACACGGACATCCAGACCTCGCGTAAGGTCGGCCACAACTTCCAGGTATTCCTGAATCGCGCTGCGGATGTTCTCAAGCGCCTCAGCTTCCGTCGCGCCTTGAGACCAGCAACCAGGCAGACCCGGGCACGAGACACTGTAGCCTTCTTCGGAATTCTGCAATACGACACGATAGGTCATAGCATCTTCGATCTTAGTCCAAACATCGTCACCCTGTAATGTCGGCTGCGGCCAGCCGCTTACGCGTTGATGGCCATATTTTCGACGCTGCCAAAACCGTCGAGCATGGCTTCGGCCAGGGTTGGGTGCGCGTGGATGGTGAACATCATTTCCTCCACGGTCGCCTCCAGTTCCATGGCGGTGACGGCTTCGGCAATCAGCTCCGTCGCCTGCGGGCCGATGATGTGCACGCCGAGGATCTCGCCATATTTTGCGTCCGCGACAATTTTTACAAAGCCTTCGTGGGAGTCGACGATCGAGGCTTTGGAGTTAGCGGTGAATGGAAATTTACCGACCTTGACCTGCAGGCCTTTTTCCTTGGCTGCGGCCTCGGTGAGTCCGACGCTGCCGATTTGCGGTTCGCAGTAGGTGCAGGCGGGGACGCGCTCACGCTTGACGGGACGCGCGTATTTTCCGGCGATTTTCGCCGCGACGACCATGCCGCACATGGCGCCGACGTGGGCCAGCTGCGGCAGCCCGGCGACGATGTCGCCAATGGCGTAGACGCCCGGCTCCTGGGTCTGCATCCATTCGTTGACGGTGATGAAGCCGCGGTCCGGCTTGATTTTTGTCTTGTCCAAGCCGACATCGGCGGTGCGCGGGGCGCGGCCCACGGCCACCAGTACCTTGTCGACTTCCTTCACCATTTGCTTGCCGTCGGAAGCGGTGATGGTGACCTTGACGCTGGTTTTTGTTTTCTCCAGCTTCTCAAACTTGGCGCTGACGAAGGATTCGATGCCGCGCTTGCGGAAGACTCGCGCCAGTTCTTTGCTGACGTCTTCATCTTCATTGGGAACGAGCCGCGGCAGCGCTTCGACAATGGTGATGTCGGTGCCGAAACTCTTGAAGATCGATCCAAACTCGACGCCGACAGCGCCGGATCCGATGACGACCATGGACTTGGGAATTTCTTTCAGCGACAGAATCTCCATGTTGGTCAGCACCTGAGAGTCGGCCTCAAGTCCGGGAAGCATCTTGGCGTCGGAACCGGTGGCGATGATGACATTTTTCGCCTGGATGGAGGTGCGCCCGCCTTCTGCAACTTGGACGTCGACCGAATGCACGCCATCTTTTGCCGGGCCGCTGAGCCGCCCATGGCCTGGGAAGACGGTGACCTTGTTTTTCTTCATCAGGAAGACGAGGCCCTTGGCATGCTTGTCGATGATGTCCTGCTTGCGCTTCTGGATGGTGTCCCAGTTGAGCTTGCCTTCGCCGAGGCCTTCGATGCCGTACTCCACCGCATGCTTCAGGTGGTCATAGACTTCTGCATTGAACAGCAGGGACTTGGTGGGGATGCAGCCCCAGTGCAGGCAGGTGCCGCCGAGCTTGCTTTCTTTTTCAATCAGTGCGACTTTCAGGCCGTACTGGCCGGCGCGAATGGCCGCCGTGTAACCGGCAGGGCCGCCGCCGATGATGGCGACGTCATACATGGATTCAGCCAAGGGAATGCTCCGTTCCGTTGAAGGGTTGGGGTTATTGGATGCTCGACGATACGCGTTCGAACCAAACAGTCAATTTTACGGGATGAGGTGGGATGGAGGCGAATTGGTGACCGACGACGTTGGTAGATATTGCAGACTGGGTACAGATTGAATAACGAATCGAAGGGCGAAACTCAGCGATGAGCAATGAACCCGAGCAAGTTATTTAGAATGCGAGTCAGAAGATATTCGAAATTGGACGGCAGCTGATCATGCCCGTGCTGTTTTTGGCGAAAGATTGCCGAACAGGTACAAATTTTAGGGCCGGTGACAGTTGGCGTAATTTCTGAATTAGCCGATTCCTGAATAATCGAAAGTCTTCGAGAAGAGTGGTTAAAAGAACTCGCAGCAGCGGTTGTCAAACTTGAGTCACGGCACGAATTCCGGCCGATTGAAGTCTTTTCCAAGGATAAAGCCTTCGTTTCAATCATAAACGCAATATCGCAAATCGCAATAGAACCCATCACAAGGAGAAATGGCCAATGCAACGAAATGCGTTGCTCAATATCGCAACTTGTAAAGCGCGGAAATGAATTGTCAAGAGGAGATGCGTTCGCCAACGCAAATGAGGACTTCGAGGTCGCCCACATGAAACGTAGTTGCCGCGCCGTCCCAAATAGTTTCGCACGCCAAAAATCTGTGGGATGTCTGACGGATGTTCCCTTTGGCCCCGATAGGAACTAGCCGAGGCGCAAAACCAATTCAATAGTTCCAGAACCGAAGGACACAATGGATTGATTCAACTATTCTGACACATCATGGAAACCTAGGTTTCTCAACCCTTAGCGGACTGAAGTGCTATCCCCAAGGAGCACCTCATGCACGATATAAGCATGATATCGAGGTGTCTGATCTTCCAGAACTTACGTGCGTCAGTCTGGCGCATGGGCAATTCTAGGCCGCATCGCTCCGGCGCGGCGCAATGCTCTCGACAATTTTGCGATTGGCATTCTCGGCTTCGCGCAGTTCATAGGACGATTGCATGTTCATCCAGAACTGTGCCGTGGTCCCAAAGTATTTGGCGAGACGGATTGCGGTGTCGGCGGTGATGGCTCGCCGCTCGAGGACAATGTCGTTTAGCCGCGGGCGCGTCAGCTTCAATTCCTTTGCGAGGGCATAGACGCTGAGGCCGAGCGGCTTCATGTATTCCTCGCGCAGAATCTCTCCTGGATGGATATTCCATCCCCACACTGGCTGTATTTTCTTTGTCACTTTTGCCATGTCTGTTCAACCTCGCGAGACGACTCGAAAACTTGCCCATCACAAGCTTACTCGGTGATTGGAGGATGGCGGACGAGGGAGCCTTTGAAGCCGTAGTAGCAGATGTAGACGTAGCAGAGGGCGGGTAAGAAGAAGGCGTGGTGGATGCCGATGTGATCGGCGACGAAGCCCTGCAGCAGAGGGATGAGCGCGGCGCCCAGGATTCCCATGACCAGCAGGCTGGAGCCGAGGTTGGTCAGCGGTCCCAGCTCGGCCAGGCCGAGAGCAAAAATATTGGGCCACATGATGGAGTTGAAGAGGCCGACCAGGATGATGCTCCACATGGCGACGTGGCCGAAGGTCAACATGGATGTGACGACCAGGCAGCAGGCGAGGATGGCGGCCACGCCCAGCACCGGACCTGCGCGCAGTTTCTGGGTGATGCCGGCGCCGCAGAAGCGCCCAATCATGGCGCCGCCCCAATAAAACGCGACGTAGAGGGCGGCGGTTTTCTGCGGCATGTTGCCGATGTCGGGCTGGTTCAGATAGTTGATGAGAAAACTTCCAATCGAGACTTCTGCGCCGACGTAGACAAAAATCGCGATCACACCGAGAACCAGGTGGCGATGCGTCCAGATGCTGGGGAGCGATGCCGCGGTCGCATTTCCTTCATGGGTGCGAATGGTCGGCAATTTGTAGAGCGCCAGTGCGAATGCGAACGAGACCAGAATGATGGCGATCAGCGTGTAGGGAAGCTTGACCACCGAGGCCTGGCTCACTCGGTAGATGTGCAGCGCGGCGGGTGAGAGCCGGTTCACTTGATCGACGGCGAGGGGAATGGTGCTGAGAATGAACAGGCTGCCGATATACGGTGCGACGGTGGTGCCCAGCGAGTTGAACGCCTGCGCCAGATTCAAGCGGCTGGAGGCGGTCTCTGGACGACCGAGAACAATCACATACGGATTGGCGGCGACCTGCAGCAGCGTCATTCCTGCGGCCACGATTCCGAGTGCCACTAAAAACAATGGGAACGATGGCACCATCGCCGCCGGAAGAAAGCAGAGCGCGCCGGCCGCCATGACCAGCAGGCCCGCCACCATCGTCCACTTGTAGCCGATCCAGTCAATCACCTTGCCGGAGGGAAGCGCGAAGATGAAATAGCCGGTGAAGAAGAAGGTCTGGACCAGCATGACCTCGGCGTAGTTGAGCGTGAACAGGGATTTTAGATGGGGGATGAGGATGTCGTTGAGGCAGGTGATGAAGCCCCACAGGAAGAACAGCGTGATGACCATGGGCAAGGCGGTTTTGCTGCCCGGCGCGTACTCGACCACAAGCTGATTGGTACTTTCTGTGCTCGCCATTGCCATGGTTGGTGCGATGCCTCCGCGGTGGGTCGGCCTGTCTGGGTGAATTGCTTGTCTTAAGGTATCCGCAAAGGACAGCGCAGCGCAAAAGCGTAGGATTGCAATCGTCGAGGATTCGACGGCGAGGAGATCGATGCAAAACAGACGAGAATTTCTTCGAGTGGCGGGACTGACGGCCGGGGCGGCTTTTGTGTCGCGGGGATTCGCCGAGGCACAAGCGAGCGGACACGGATCAGAAAACGTGAGCGGAGAGGCTTCTTTGCGGGCGCATGGAAAGGCGCATGGAATCTATGTTGGTTGCGCGGTGAGTGCGGCGGCGTTGGCTCGCAATCCGGCATACGCCGCGCTGATTGCGGAGCAGTGCTCGATTGTGGTCGCCGAAAATGCGATGAAGTGGGGGCCGATCAGTCCTGCGCCGGGGAAATACGATTTTCACGAAGCGGATGCGCTGATGGATTTTGCCGCGAAGAACGGGCAGAAAGTGCGCGGGCATAATTTGATCTGGCATGAGGAATTGCCGAAGTGGTTTCCCGGGCCCATTACAAAAGCCAATGCGCGGCAGGCGATGATTGATCACATCCAGACGGAGATGAAACATTTTGCGGGGCGAATCCAATCCTGGGACGTGGTGAACGAAGGGATTGATCCGAAGGATGGGCTGCCGCATGGACTGCGCAAGACGCCGTGGCTGGAACTCGTCGGGGACGACTACATTGACCTGGCCTACAAAACTGCGCGCAAAGCCGATCCGAAAGCGTTGCTGACTTATAACGATTACGACATTGAATATCCCGATCAGGAAAAGAAGCGTGACGCGGTGCTGGCGATGGTGCGCCGCATGAAGGCGACGGGAGTGCCGATTGATGCGGTCGGTGTGCAGAGCCATCTGAAAGCGGATCTGGCGCCGCCGGGAAAAGAGATACAAAGTTTTGTGCGCGAAATGGCGAAGATGAATTTGCAGGTGTTCGTGACGGAGCTGGATGTGGCAGATCGGAAAGTTGCAGGCACGGTTCGCGAACGGGATGCCGTTGTGGCGAAAATTTATCGCGACTACCTGACGATGATGCTGGCCGAGCCCAATGTAAAAGCGGTGCTGACGTGGGGCATTACCGACCGATACACCTGGCTGAATGGGCAGAAGGAAGATAAACGCGCCGACGGAAAACCGCTGCGACCGCTGCCGTTCGATGAGAACCTGCAGCCGACAGCGGCCTTTTATGCGGAGCGTGAAGCGATCGATAGTCGCGTTCGCTGACGTCGCCTACTGTTGGGCGGGCGGAACGTTGTCAGACACCTGCCACTGATTGCCGTTCATCACCAGTGTTGTCTGTGCGGGCTGACTGCCGGCGAGTGCGGCGTTCAACTGCGGAAAGGCTGTCTCCATCTCCTGCGACTTGGCCCAGTCGGCAATACCTGCCAATTGAAAATGGTAGTTGACCTGCGCGGTTTTGGAGCCGGAAGAGTTCACCGAGGAGGTGAAGTTGTCGATGGAGGTGACTTCACGATGGCCGTAGCAAAAATTTCCGTAACCGGGTTGCGTCGGGTCCTGGGTCCAGGTGGAGCGGCCCTTGGCGGACACATCGTAGTTGTTCACTTCTTTTGAGCCGATGAGGAATTGCTTTTTCTCCGCTGTAGTTCGCGTCAGCAGGCCGGCATCGGTGAGCGCATCATAGCCTTCGGTTTTGGCGTCGTCGGAGGTGGCAGCCTGGACGGGAAATTTCTTCGCGTCCGACCACAGGCATGCGGGATGGGCCTGGTAGTAGTTGTCGATGGCGGTTTTGAAGTTGGCTTTGGTCGTGTCTGTTTTATTGCAGCCTGCGGCGAGCAGAATTGCGCCACAAATCGCGGCGGTAAAGATTTTCTTTCGTTCGATCATTAGGATTGCCCTTTCCATACCGCTTGGATGCAGAATGATCGACGGGCACGGGTCGGCATCGCGCGAATTGCAAAGATTGAATTCACATCAACAACAGAGATGCCGCTGAAATGTACTCAGCGGCCTGTCTGTGACGATTTGATTTGCGATTATTTCTTTTCTGGGGCTGGAGTTGATGCCGGTGTCGGTGTTGGTGGCTCGACGGCGTCGGGGAAGACTCCCGGTAGCGGCTTCGGTGTGCTGAAATCGAACATCGGTTTGGGCGTGGGCAGCGGTTTGCGCGGCAGCATCTGATCGCGCATGGCGGTGTTGTAGACGAAGATCGCCTCCACCACGGCGGCTTGCTTCAGGTCGCTGGGTGAGAGTTCTTCATATACATCCATGTTGGAGTGATGCACGCGCGTTTCATAATCCAGCGGGTCCTGAATGAACTGAAATCCAGGAATTCCTACCGCATCGAACGAGAGATGGTCGGTGCCGCCGGTGTTGCGCATGGTCAGCGTGGTGACGCCCAGGCCTTTTCAGAGGAGCGATCCAGGCGGTAAAGATCGGCGCGACGGCTGCGTTTTCCTGCAGGTACACGCCGCGAATTTTTCCCGAACCATTATCCAGGTTGAAATATCCGGAAACGAGTTTTTGTTCCGGCAAAACGGTCAGCGGACCGGCAGGCTTGCGCAGCCACTCCGGCAATTTCATCTGGTCGGGTGCGGTTGAAATCGGGAAGCTGCCGAAATGGGTCTTCACATAGCCGCGCGAACCGAAGAGGCCCTCTTCCTCGCCGCTCCAAAGCGCGACTCGGATGGTGCGCCGAGGCTGGACGTGGAGCGCGTTCAAGATGCGCATCACTTCCATTGCGACGACGGTTCCAGCTCCGTTGTCGGTGGCGCCGGTGCCGGCAATCCAACTATCGAGGTGTCCGCCGACCATGACGACCTGGTCTTTTAATTGCGGATCAGTTCCGGGAATTTCCGCGATGGTGTCATAACCCTGTTCGTCGTCGCCGGTGAATTTGGTCTCGACATCCATCTGCACGGAGACTGGAACGTTGGCTTCCAGCAGGCGGTACATTCGTCCGTAATTTTCGATCGCCATGACAACGACTGGAATCTTCATGCGATGGTCGGCCTTGTAAGGTTCAGGGCCGAGCCAGGTGCCGTTGTCATCGAAAAACGTACCGCCGGAGCCGCCGCCGTCTCCGCCGTCACGACTGGGGACGATGATCGCAGCGACATGCTCATCGACCAGAAACTGCATCAGCTTTCCCATCAGCTCGCGCCGCTTAATATAGGACTGGAGCCGCTTCCTTAAATTTGGAGACATACTTCCCCCAGGCCGCGGATAACTCGTCATCGCCTGCAGTTCCTCGTCGGTGTAACGGGTCCAAAGGGGCTTATCGACGGGCGGCACGGGACGCATGTCGCCCAGCAGAACAATTTTGCCCGCCAGCTTCCCCTTATATTGGTCGAGGTCTTTTTCTTCCTGAACATTGACGTGCACGACGCTGCCGGTCAAGGGTCCATTGGTCGCTGGAGACCAGGGCGTGGCCTGCGCAATAAAGACAGCCGTGTCGGGCGAGACCATGCGCACCCAGGTATTCAGCTGTTGCCAGCCCATGCCAAAGTCTCCCCACGACTCCAGATGCGCGTTGGCGCAACCCATCGCCGTGAACTGATTCTTCGTCCATTCATTTGCCTTGGCCATGTTAGGGGAGCCGGTGAGACGGGGCCCGATGTCGTCATCGAGCGCGCTGGCATAATCCATCACGTGCGAGTGATTGAAACCCTCATCCATAATGCGCTGATACATGTCCAGGTTGATGGACTCCTGCGCAGGCTGCACTTCTGCCGCGGATGGAGCGGTCTCTGTGGCTGTCGTGCTCTTCGCTTTTGTGTGATGTTTCTGGGCGAATGCCCCCAGCGTCATGGATGACGCAAACGCGAGCACTGCAATGGCCGCCTGAAAAGAATGGGTCCGCTTCACTGGTCTTTTCCTCCGGAAGAAATAACGAACGCAAGCATAGCAGACGGGGGAAATTTTCCTGCCCGTATTTTTTGGTGACCAGATGCAGAAGGAAGATTTGGATCGCGTTGTGATTTGTGCGGAACTGGGGCTTCTGGCCTCAGCGCCTGAAGGCGTATCCTTGCGGGACATTATCCCCGGACTAAAGTCCGGGGTCTACCCGAGCGTGAACATGCGTTAGGCCAGGGGTTGGCCTGTCATTGACTGCAACACGTTCAGCGGAGCATGTTCGGGCGCGACCATGGCGTCTGGTGAAACGAGGTAGGTTTGCTCCAGTGCATACTGACCGGCGAGAACGGCGTGCGGCACCATATCGGTGTAGACCATCCAACTGGAGCCCGGCGGAAAGGACCATGCCTCGCGCTTTCCTTGCGCCTGGTAAGTCGCATTTTCCTTGAGGAAATTATGAAAGCGCATCATGAAGTCGTCATATGGAGAGCGTTTCAACCCTGGCAACACCCGACCCAGCCCGAGATTGCATGCGGCGGTCATGGTCAGGCGGGTTAAGGTGCTTTGCTCTCGAGGCAGGGCAATCTGTTGCGGCGCGAATTGGGGCGTCAGGGCGCCGAACGGCTCGCCGGTGATCCAGTCGCGCGTTTTGCTGGGGTGAAGATTGTTGAAGAATCGCAGGATGCGCGCGCCGCGCGTGGGACGCGTGGGGAACGCATCGGTATGCATCAGGTCATTGCGACGGCGTAGCGGCAGGTCGCGGCCTTGCTCTTCCTGCGGGCGGAAGCTGCCATAATCCAACTGCCAACGCGATTGATAGGGCGACAGGAATGATTCGAGAAATTCTGTTACGTGGCGAGAATATTCGCGAAGAATGCGATGCAGGCGTTCGCTGGCGGCGGCATCAGCACCCTTCATATCCGCGCCGGAAACTTGATCGCGTTGCGGCTTGTACGCCAGATTTTTGTGCAGGCCGCTGCTGGTTTGTTCCAGGGTCAGCAAAAAGCGCAGATCGTCTTCTGCCAATGCGATGGGAGTTTGCGGGAAGAAAAGGATGTTGCCTTCTTCCAGCTGCCGGCACCAGGTACGGGCTTGCTCCGCAGAAGGCCGCTGCGGCGAGTACGATTCCGGTGGAATGGTCACCCTACCCATAATGGAGGCTCGATCGGGAGAGCGCCGTTACTCCGCGCCCGAAATTTTTCGCCGGACCCAAACCGTCAGCAGATACGTCACGCTGATGGCCACGGCAAGCAGGCCCACTGGCGCGGCGATATAGCGATAGCTGATATCGAGGTTCAGCATGGAGGTGTGAGTGGCGGCATCGTAAATCGTCATGCCGATGATGGCGAGGAAAAAGGTCACGAAGAAGACGATAAAGCCGCAGGCTCCGCCCATCAAAAGGCTGCTGAGCAGTCCCAGTTTTCCAATGGGAATTTTAAAGATCGTGGCATCGTTGTTCCCGGGGTGGTGAGGAGCCCGGGCTGCGATGTTTTGTACATTTGTCATGTTCAAATTTCCTTCGCAATCGCCGCAGTTATGGGCGCCGTCGAGATCAGCTGGATGCTTCTGTCGGGCGCGGACTTTGAGTTCTCATCGCAGATCCGCCATACAGGCCGCTGCCGGTGATTGTTTTCAGAGTGCCTGTAACCGTCGAACTGCTCTAGAATACAGCTTCATGCCGGAAATCGCACAGATCGAAGTGAAGCCCGCGATGGAAGTGGCGCGGGCGGTGCCGTTGGTGCAGGGCTCCAATGGCATCCACTATGGAAGCTTTGGCGACACGCAGCTGGCTGCCGCGGATTTGCAGCGGATGGTTGAGGCGGTGCCGACGACGATAGCCGGCGCGCTCCACCACAAGCGCTATTATTTTGTGCCGCTCACCTTGAGCGAGCCGCTCGACACTGAGCTGAGCGAGTCGACGTTCTTCGAGATTGATTCGAGCAAGCTGATGATCGCTGCGGATTTCTCGACGGAGTTGAGCGATATGGCCATCTGTCATCGTAATGCGAAGGTGGATGGCACGGATTGCATTTTTATTTCGACTCGCTTGATGCAGGATCGCTTCGCACTTTCGTTCGAGTTCTATATCAATGCCGGTCATCATTTCGTCGATGCGGTGGGTGTTCCAGAAAGCTTTATGCGGCTGGTGTGGTCGCAGGCGGAAGCGAATGTTCGCGGCGAAACCAGCCAGGATGCGTGGGAACAGAGATCGAAAGCGCTGGGCTCGAATGCGATGCAGAGCGTGACGCCGGAAACAAAACGGCGTCGGCCGAAGTTCTGGAGCGCCAAGCCGGCGCAGGAGACAGCGCTGGAACATCATGCGGTCGACGAAAAAGCGCGCATGCAATATCTGGAGGCAGCGTTTTCGGATGCTGTCGCGATTTATCTGCTGTCACTGACCGTCGATTTTGACTATAGCGAACTGCGCGAGCGCGAATATCCTCTGCTGGCGGCGCCGGCTCTGGCAGAGCGACTGAAGCACGTTGCTAAGCTTTTTCCTCCGTCGGAAGCCCATGAGTTCGCGATTCACTACCGTCGCAATCGCTAGAAGTCTCACGCTCCGCGAAGCCAGCCACCGTAGACTTGCCGCACACGATAGAATCGGCGCATGATTGCACATTTGCGCGGAAAGCTTCTTTCCAAGACTCCGCAAACAGCGGTGGTGGAAGCCGGCGGCGTCGGCTATGAAGTGACCATCAGCATTCCAACCTTTACGGCGTTGCCGGGGGAGGGGAACGAAGTTTCGCTACTGGTCTACACGCATGTTCGCGAGGACACGCTGGCGCTGTTTGGATTTACAACGGCGACCGAGAAGCGACTGTTCGAGAAGCTGCTTTCCATCAGCGGAATTGGGCCGAAGCTGGCGATCACGGTGTTGAGCGGTTTGCCGCCGGAGCGTCTGATCGCCGCGATTCACGGGCAGGATCATGCCACGCTGACGCGGATTCCAGGAGTAGGGAAAAAAACCGCGGAGCGAATTGTGCTGGAGTTGAAAGACAAACTGCAGGAGCTTGCGCCGAGTGGAGCGACGAGCGCTGCAACACCCGTATCTGAGGACGTTCTCTCTGCATTGGTAAATCTGGGATATCAGCGTGCAGCGGCGCAGAAAGGCGTGGAAGCCGCGATTGCTCGCGAGCCGGAGACGGGCAAGGACTTCGAAACTCTGTTCCGCGCTGCCATGGCTGCGATGAAATGAAGCCGGAATTCCAGTGCAAAATGTGATTGATTTTTGCGGCGGCTGGTTACGCAACGGAAGCCGTCGGCTCGGCTTCACCGCGCTCGATCAGCTCCTGGCAATTGATGCAGTACGGCGTCCAGGGAAGGGCCTCGATGCGTTTGGCGCCGATGGGCTGGTAGCAACGAACGCAATCGCCGAAGCTTCCGTCCGCGAGGCGCGCGAGTGCCTGGCGCACCAATCGCAATTGCGAGCTTCGCACCGAGCCCTGGGAGAAGAGCAATTCTTTCTGGTATCCGGCGACCGCCTGGTCGGCCACGTCCCGGGTGTCATCGGTGTTGCTGGAGAGCGCTTGTTCCACCGTGTTGGCGACGGCCTGTTCCAGTTCCTGTTGTCGCTGCCGCAGCCGCTGCTCAAAGTACTGCCGCTTGTCCTGTGGATTTGCGCTGGGGGTATGTGCCATTTTCTGTTAACTCCGTCTCTTATTCCTAAGCATACTAACCATTGTTTGACGCGCATTCGCGCCGAATGGTTGAGAATATTTATTTATTTTCGAAAACTCGTCGCAGGATCGTTTTGGCAGTGCCAGATCGCGTAGGTGCGATACTGGATCGCCATGTCGCTGCCCCGGCGTTTTGCCCGGTTGAAACTTAGATGCAGAAATCGCCCAACTTGATCCGCAACCTTCCGCCAGATAGGCTGTTAATTATGTATGAAGACTTCCAAGCCGTAGACCACTGGACGGGTGAAGAGCTGCACTGCACCTGGAAGGGGAACATTGTCGCCATTGCCACGCGCCATGCGGATGCGGTGGATGTTTGCTTTATTGTGAATGGGCGTTCGCTGGTGATTGCGATGCCGCTGCCAGCCTGGGTGGAATTCCGCAAGCGGTCGGGTGGAAACGTGATCACGGATTATCTGGCGGCCCAGATTGCCGGGCATTATCTGAAGCAGGCGATCGAAAACGGTTATGACAATGGCCGTGAAATCTATACGATGACGGTGGATGAGGTGCTGGCTCATCTCGATATTGTGATGAAGGAAGTTGGCAGCACCCGCAACCTGCCTGTGCTCCCGATTCTTGCGGCAGACTAAAGCAGCCGCTCCTTGCAAAGTGGTGTCGGAAGTATTCCCGGTCAAAAATCTCGCCCACTGGTAGTCGGTCGTCCCGTGCTGCTTCAGAATCCTGAATAAATTTTCCGTCCCGGTTTTCCAGAATCGGGAACCATGGCACAATGGAAGGTTTAGTTAGAGTCAGGAGCGACGCTAGCATGCTACCGGCGGAAGCAGTAGTCAACGAATCACCTGTCCTTTCCCAGCTGACACCGGGCAAGGTTCATCGCAATCTTTCTGTGCCGCAAATGGTGGCTGTGTCGCTGGCCCGCGGAGAGTCGAA
Source organism: uncultured Acidobacteriota bacterium (assembly GCA_963794795.1). GTDB lineage: Bacteria > Acidobacteriota > Terriglobia > Terriglobales > Acidobacteriaceae > JAKAAZ01. The sequence continues at coordinate 28,218 of CAWCFC010000001.1, forward strand.
ACTGGCCGCCAATGGCGCGTTGGTGGCGTATACCAGTCCGCGGACAGGGCGTTCTCCCAAAGATAAATTCATCGTTCTGGATGAGTGCACGCGCGAAACCGTGAAGTGGGGCAAGGTCAACCAGCCGATCGAGCCGGAAAAGTTCGAGGCGCTGTATCAGCGCGTGATGGCCCACCTGGCCAAGCGTGATGTGTACGTGCAGGATTTGTTTGCCGGAGCTGATCCGCGTTACCGGATGCCGGTGCAGATGATTTCTGAATATGCCTGGCAGGCGCTGTTTGTGCACCAATTGTTTCTGCGTCCCACGCAGGAAGAGCTGGCGACTCATGTTCCGGAGTTTACGGTGATTGCGGCGCCGGAATTTGAAGCCGATCCGGAGCGCGACGGAACCCGGTCTTCCACGGCGATTCTGCTGGACTTCACACGGAGAATTGTTTTGATTGTCGGCACGAAATACGCCGGCGAGATGAAGAAGTGCATCTTTAGCGTGCTGAATTTCCTGCTGCCGCAGCGCGATGTGTTTCCCATGCATTGCTCGGCGAACGTGGGAGAAGACGGGGTCACGGCGCTGTTCTTTGGGCTTTCGGGGACAGGAAAGACCACGCTCTCGGCCGATCCTTATCGGCGGCTGATTGGCGATGACGAGCATGGCTGGGGGCCGAACGGCGTCTTCAATTTTGAAGGCGGCTGTTATGCCAAGTGCGTGGACCTGTCGAAGGAAAAGGAACCGCAAATCTATCATGCGATTCGATTTGGGTCGGTGCTGGAAAATGTTGTGCTGGATCCGGAGAGCTGCGAGCCGGATTATCATGACATTCGATTTACTGAAAATACCCGGGCCGCGTATCCCATTGACTTTATCCAGAACGCTTTGATCCCCAGCATTGGCGGCCATCCGAAGAATATTTTGTTTTTGACTGCGGACGCGTTCGGGGTTTTGCCTCCCATTTCCAAGCTGACGCCGGAGCAGGCGATGTATCACTTTTTGTCAGGGTATACGGCAAAGTTGGCAGGCACGGAGACAGGGATGGGAAGCGAGCCGGTGCCGGATTTCTCCACCTGTTTTGGGGCTCCGTTTATGCCGCTGCCGCCCAAGGTGTACGCCGCCATGCTGGGGGAACGTCTGCGGCGCCACAATGCGCAATGTTGGCTGGTCAATACCGGTTGGACGGGCGGTCCTTATGGGGTGGGCAAGCGAATTGGCCTGCCGCACACACGGGCCATGGTGCATGCCGTGCTCGACGAACAGTTGGCGGACGTGGAATTTATGATTGAGCCGACGTTTGGCTTCAGCATTCCGACTTCTTACCCGGGAGTGCCGTACGAGATTCTGAATCCTCGCAATATGTGGAAGGACGTTGAGGCCTACGATCGGCAGGCGGCGATGCTGTCGGCAAAGTTCCAGGAAAATTTTGTCCGGTTCGACGTTCCGGATTCAGTTCGCAACGCCGGTCCACGGGCGCAAAAGTAGCCGCATGTTTGTGCGTAGATTGAAGATCGAATCCGTTGATGCGGCGGGCGAGCGGCGGCTTTGCCCGGTGCAGTGGATTGATAACTTCGCCATGCGGAACTTTACCAACGACGCCATCTTTGATGACACGCTTCCTGTCGGCGACGGTTTGCTGGAGGCTGGCTTTCGCGTTCCTCTGGACGGACTGCAAAGTGCGATGGAAGACTGGTTTCGTCGCAAAGGGTACCTGAAACCCGCCGACACTCTCAGCGTTCAGGAAATACCCCGTTAGTTTCCTGGGCGAAATAAAACTCAATTCAAAGCGGAACCCAGCAGGGTGCGCAGCGCGCGAATATAGTCTGCCAACGCAGTTCTGCCGGCTTCCGTCATGCGATAGAGCGTGACCGGCTTGCGAAAGATAAATTTCTTTTCCACGCCGATGTAGCCCGCTTCTTCCAGCTTCAACAAGTGCGCGCCAAGATTGCCGTCCGTAGAGCCGGTTTTATCGCGCAGCCAGGTGAACTCCGCATCGTCCACACTGGAGAGCAGGGAGAGGATAGCCAGCCGCAGCTTGCCATGGATCACGGGATCGAGTTCCGGTAGATCAGGCATGTTGCACCCGGAGGCGACGATCGCGGCGCTCGCGGTACATCAGATACAGCCCGAAGCCGAGGAATCCGATCAGGGTATCGAAGACGAGGATGGGCGTGATCCACTGCGCGCTGATGAAAAGAGTGACAACTGCGGAGACCCACCAGAGAAGCGCGATCAGGAATTGGGCGCGCCACCGAATCACCATGCTGATGGCGCAGTTGGCAACGCCGAGCAGGATTTCTATCGCGGCGATGTAGACGTGTATTTCCGAGTGTCCGCTGATGGCCGCGGCAAAGCAGAAAATAAAGAGAGCACTACCGACCGCGGTCCATATGCCGCCAATGGCGCGGGAGACCGGGGTCTGCGGCGTGGCTCTTTTTTTTCTGGTTGCCACGACAATCGTTATGACTACTGCCGCGGTCATGGTTACGGACCAGGCGATATCGGGGCGATGCGACCAGTAGGTCCAGCCGATGGCGATCAGGTAGGCTGCTCCCCACAGGACGAAGGTCCATCCCCAGTATTCTGTAGAGCGCCGACCTTCTTTCACCATCATCTCGACCAGCTCAAAGCGGGTGAGCAGTTCTTCTTGTGTTTCTTGTTCGGTCATCGTGATTTCCTTTCATGTTGGTAAAAAACTGATGTCACAGCATTCGCAGGCACAGGATGAGTCCGGCGAGGAAAAATACTAACGCCAGGCCGCGAATCATCGAAGGATGACGATTGTTCAGCGCAGAGACAGTGGCTCGATAGGTTCGCGCGAGATGTTTCATGGCTTGGTGCCTCGCAATACGCGCGTAGGAGTGACAAAAAGAAAGTTTGGAAACCAGCGCGTGACGCTGGTCCATCCCAGGGATCGAAGCGTGCGCTGGTATTGGCCGGTATGGCGAATGTCTGCGATCGCCAGTTGCCCGCCCGGCTTGAGGACGCGGGCAATTTCCCGGATCACCTGCTCGCGGTCTGCGGGTCGATTGAGATTGTGGATCACAAAGCTGGAGACAACGACATCGAAGGAGTTGTCGGGAAAGGGAAGACTGCGGGCGTCGGCGTTTTGTATTTCGACGCGGTCGGCGACATGCTCCAGGCGCGCATTGGCCAACGTTGACTCTGGATTGTTATCGGCCTGGTCGGCCTGCGACCAGATATCGATGCCGATGGCGCGGCCGGATTTCAGTTGTTTCGCGGCTGCCAGCAGCATCATTCCGTGGCCGCAGCCAACGTCCAGAACCTGCTCATCTCCGCGCCAGGGGATGGAGGCGATGATTTTGTCGCGGAGATGGAGCTTGCCGACCTTGCTGCCCCAGAACATGACGCAGCCGGTCAGGAAGAACCATAACCCAGTCCATTGCACGGCAGTCGCACAGGTGAACACAATCTGCGAGTCGTGTTGTTGGGCCCATCGCGCGAGGAGCGAACCCAGGATGACGGCAGCCAGGCCGCCGAATAATGCGCTGCGCTGAAAGATGGGAGCATCGAGCCCATAATTCACCTTTTGGTGATGGGAGGCGGCTTCGGAATTGGTTATTTCAGTCATGGAAAACTCGAATCGATCGGGGAAAACTCTTGACACAGAGAACTCTATTATACAGAGTGCTCTGTGTCAAGCGAAAAATAGGATCGAGAGATGGGAGGCAAAATCGGGTTGAAAGCGTGGCGATTGTGACAGGGAACACAGACTTAGCAGGGTGGGGGACGTAGCATTTTGTGTTCGGTAGTTTAGGAGGTCGCTATGCCGAATTCCTTGTTAGCCTTTGTCGCATTCGCATTTTTCGCCTTTCCGCCGCAGCAGTCGACACCTCCCGCCGCCACGCCGGCCATCAAGGTGATCCCCTTGGACGCGGCTCGTATGGTGAACCCCATCACACCGACGCCAGAGTCCCAGGCCCACGCAAAAGCCCTGTACAACATGGATTGCGCCATGTGCCATGCGGCTAATGGGGACGGTAAAGGCGATCCTGGAATCATTTCAGATATGGGTCTGACCATGATGGACTTCACCAATCCGGACACGTTGAAAAACCGGACGGATGGAGAGCTTTTCTACATCATCAAAAACGGACAAGGGAAGATGCCGGCGGAAGATCGCGCCAAGACGGATGAGATCTGGAACCTGGTGGTGTATCTGCGGTCGTTCTCGAAGAAGTAAGACCTAGGGCCGAGCCGCTGCTGGCCATCTCTGCGATGGCATTACTGGAAAGGTGCGCGCGACACCCTCCCCCCACTTGAAAGCTGTACACTGATAGCAACGGCGCTGTTCTCAGCGCGCCGCCCCTCATACACGTATGCCTAAAGCTTTGAAACTCTCTTTGCTCGCAATTTCAGTGTTGCTGATCGTGTTCGTTTTCCTGGGCGGATTCTTGCCTGGTGGAGTTCGCGCCGGCACAGACGCCACAGCGTACCAGCAGATGGAAGTGTACAGCGAGGTTCTGCAATACATTCAGAACGACTATGTGGTGACGCCGAACATTCCGGACGTGACCAGTGGCGCGCTGCACGGGTTGCTGGAAGGACTCGATCCGGATTCCGGTTATCTGACAGCGGCCGAGTACAAGCAATATCAGGCGCACGAGAATGAGAGCAAAGCTCAGATTGGCGTCCACATTTCCAAGCGCTACGGATATGCGACGGTGGTGTCGGTCATCCCAGGCAGCCCCGCCGATCACGCTGGGATTATCGATGGCGACGTAATTGAAGAGATCGGCAATCAGAGCACGCGTGTGATGCCGCTGCAGATGATCCGGATGTCGCTCGATGGCCAGCCGGGAACGACAGTGCATTTTTCCGTCATTGAGCCGACCAGTGCTACTCCGGATGCGATGACGCTGACTCGAGCCCTGGCGGACTATCCGGCGATGCATGTCGATGAATATGAGAACAGCAGCATTCTGTATCTGAAGCCCTATGACCTGACCCAGAACAGAGTGGATGACATTGTGACCAAGCTGCGCCAGGTTCAAGGCGCGGGAAAGCAAAAGATTTTGCTGGACCTGCGCGATGTGACTGGCGGGAATATGAATTCCGCAGTGCAGTTGGCGAATGCGTTCTTAAAGACCGGCACCATCGCGACGTTGCAAGGTCAAACCTATCCGAAGCAAACGTGGACAGCAGACCCAAAGAATTTTGTGACGGAGGCGCCGCTGATGGTCCTGGTGAACCACGGTACCTCGGGTCCGGCGGAGATTGTGGCGGCGGCGTTGAAAGACAACAAGCGCGCGGAGTTGGTGGGGGATCGCACCTTCGGCTCCGGTGCGGTGCAGAAGCAGATTCCACTTCCCGATGGCGCCATGTTATTTCTTTCGGTCGCCAAATATCACACACCGGATGGAGACGCCATCCAGGATAAGGCGGTGACGCCGAATGTCGTGGTGGCAGAGAACAATGGTTTTGGTTTACAGACCCCAGCCGCGCCGCATGGCCCGGTGACGGTTCCGAGCGCTCCGGGGGCTGCAAAAGCTGCTCCTGCGCCGCCGGCTGCGCCACAACCGGACGATCAGTTGAACAAGGCTTTGGAGCTGTTGAAGCAGGCGAAGGCCGCCTAACAGGTCAATTGCGTCGCGGGAGGTCGCAGAGCGATGCGTCCATTGCTGCCGGGCAGACCTCCGCGAAGTAGACAGATTTCTGCGATTTGCTTGAGAGATGTAAGAGAATTGCATCAGGACTGTCCTTGACCTTCACACCTCCAGCATCTCAGCCGTCTTCCAGACTGCACGGCGTTCGCCGGGCGAATTTTCGACCCCCCTCCAGGCGAAGAAAAAAACTGGCCGGCTCCGCAGCGTTCGCGATCCTCGCGATTCTCGCGGCCTTGTTCGGGGCGCTGAGCGGATTGCTGTTGATCTATACGGTGGACCTTCCTCAAATACAGGACCTGGAGCGCTACCGGCCGAACACCACAACCTTGCTCTACGACGTTCACGGCAACCAGATTGGATCTTTCGCGCTGGAACGTCGGATTGTCGTCGGATACGACGATATTCCTCCAGTGCTTCGCAAGGCGGTGATCTCCATTGAAGATAAGAACTTTGAAAGCCACTGGGGAGTCAATCTGTTTCGCGTGGCTGGCGCAGCATATCGGGATTTGACGACGGATCGGCGCGCCCAGGGTGCTTCCACGTTGACCATGCAGTTGGCGAAGAATCTTTTTCTCTCGCCGGAGCGATCGTTTCATCGCAAGCTGCAGGAAGTTCTGTTGTCGATCCAGATTGAGCGGAATTTTACCAAGCAGCAGATTTTTACGCTGTACGCGAACCAGATTTACCTGGGGCAGGGCGTGTATGGATTTGAGGCGGGGTCGGAATACTACTTCAGCAAGCATGCGCGCGATTTGACCTTGTCGGAGGCGGCGCTGCTGGCGGCTCTGCCGCGTGGGCCGTCGTATTACTCCCCGGTGAGTCATCCGGAACGGGCGCTGGATCGGCGCAATCTGGTTCTGAACGCCATGCTGGAGGATGGCGATATCACTGCGCAACAGGCAGCGGAAGCCAAGGCGAGCCCGCTGGGGCTGCACATTGAATCGCCTCCGAATACAGTGGCTCCGTGGTTTGTGGACGAAGTTCGCAAGGAACTGGATCAGAGATTCGGGTCGGACATGGTGCACGAATCTGGATTGCGCGTTTACACCACACTGGATTTGAAGTTGCAGCAGGCCGCAAACGCGGCGGTTTTGGATGGGTTAGCGTCGTATGAGCGGCGTCGAGGCTGGCGCGGCAACCTGCTGAACGTAATTGCGGCAGGCAGTTCCATTGATGCCTTCCGACATCCCGACTGGAGCGTAAAGCCGACGCCGAGAACGTACATTCATGGGGTGGTGACGGAAGTATTGCCGTATGAAGTGACGGTTCGCGTGGGCGAAAACATCAGCGCGATCATTGCTCCAGAAGGTTGGGCGTGGACGAAGAAGGAACTAGCCACGGATCTGCTTCGACCCGGGGATATTGTGTATGTGCGAATTCTGCCGCAGGCTCCGGGCGCACACGCAGTGAGCAAAGTCGCCGCGAGCCAGCCATCGCCGGCCGCGACGTCGAATGGCGGCCTGCTCTATGCCACGCTGGAACAAGACAGCGGAGTACAAGCTGCGTTGATGGCGGTGGACAATCCCAGTGGAGATATTCTTGCGCTGGTCGGTGGGCGAGACTTCAACCTGTCGGAATACGATCGAGCGACCCAGGCGGAGCGGCAAACCGGCTCATCTTTCAAAGCCTATGACTACACGGCAGCGATGGAGGATGGGTACAAACCGGACAGCATGATTCTCGATGGTCCGGTGACGTTTCGCACGGCGTCTGGGCTCTACATTCCACATGACTATGAACATCGCTGGCTGGGGAATATTACGCTGACGCGCGCCTTTGCTGAGTCTCTGAATATTCCTGCGCTGAAATTGGCGGATCATGTCGGCATCCACAAAGTGATTGCGACCGCGCATCGCTTCGGCGTGACGACGGATATTCCTGCATTTCTGCCGATTGCGCTGGGTGCGGCGGAGATCAGTTTGTACGAACAGGTGGCGGCGTACAGCAGCTTTCCTAATGATGGAATTCGCCTGACGCCTCACTTTGTGCATCGCGTGACCACCGCGGATGGAGAGGTTTTGTGGGATGACACCCCCGACGTGCACGTCTCGACCGATGAAAAGACAGCGCGGCAAATGATGCAGTTGTTTGAGGCGGTAACTCGGCAGGGAACCGGAGCGACGGTGAGCCAACTGCATCATCCGCTCGGCGGAAAAACCGGAACCACTAATGACTTTACAGACGCATGGTTTCTGGGCTTTTCGCCTTCCGTCACCTGTGGCGTCTGGGTGGGATACGACAACCGAGAGACTTTGGGCGATAAGGAAACGGGAGCGAGAGTGGCGTTGCCCATCTGGATTGACTTCATGCGGACGGCAATCGCTGGTCATGCGGACGAAGCGTTTCCCGGGGAAGCCCCGATCACGCCGGTCGTTGCTGCTTCGTTGGTGCCATCCGCGACGCATCCATCCCCATCAAATGTTCATTGAGGTCCACGGGCAGCACCTACGCTGTGGCCGCATCCTAGCAGGGTAAGGATGTAAATTTCCGCAGTTCTGAGGTGCAAGTCATGAAAGTCGAGTCGATCGAGGATCTTTTTTTGGATGAATTAAAAGATCTGTATTCCGCTGAAAAGCAAATTACAAAGGCATTGCCAAAGCTGGTGAAAGCTGCCTCCGACCAGGGATTAAGCGCGGCCTTCGACAGCCACTTGCAAGAGACGAAGGGTCATGTGGAACGCCTGGAAGAAATCTTCCAAAAGCTGGGGAAGAAGGGAACCGGCAAAACTTGTGAAGGCATGAAAGGCGTGCTGGAGGAAGGCGCGGAGGTTGTTCAGGAGATCGAAAAGGGGCCGATTCGGGATGCCGGATTGATTGCCGCGGCGCAGAGGGTGGAACATTACGAAATCGCCGGCTATGGTTCGGTGCGTTCGTTCGCGGAGTTGCTGGGCAAGACGGATATCGTCGAGCTGCTGGAGCAAACGTTGGATGAGGAAAAAGCGGCGGATGAGAAGCTGACGAAGATTTCAGAGAGCGTGAATCAAGAGGCGCAAACCGCGGCGTAGTTGGCCATTCCAGCGGATATAAAAAACGCTATGCATGGCCCGAAGGCGGCTGCTTTCGGGCTTTTTCTTTTTTAGGGATCAAAGAGGGATCGCGAGCGGCCTACGCCTGGGAGTTGAGCCCGAAGAGAGTTTGATAGAGCGCGAAATAGTGTCGAGCACGGGCGACGTCCTTGCCGATCTGCTCCTTCAGAGCCTGGGGCGATGGCCAGGCAATTTCCGCGCGCAGACGGTCGAGAAAGAGAAGGCGGATTTGTGTGGTCTCGTCGAGCGCGATGGGATGAAAGTCGAGGATGTGAGTTTCCACCGCAAACGAGTCGTCGCCGAAGGTAGGTCGATTGCCGACGTTGGTGACTGACTCAAACCTTTCTCCATTCACCTGCGAGGCAGGTGATGTAGACACCGTTGGCTGGGAGCAGTTCTTTGTACGGCGCCAGGTTGATGGTAGGAACGGTGTAGCGTGAACCGTAGCCGCGACCGGGTGCGGGGATGGCTATGATCTCGAATGGGCGGCCTAGCAGTTGGCGCGCGGCACGCATGTTTCCGGCTGCAATCGCACCGCGCACGGCGCTGCTGGAGACAACCTTTCCTCTTCGATGAGTTGGAGAATGGACGTAAACCTTGAAACCAAATTCCTCACCTAACGAGGAAAGGTCATTGACATCCGCGTCGGCATCGGCGCCAAAACGAAAATTATCTCCCTCGTGGACTTCGATCGCATGCAGCGAATCGTGCAGAATGTTGCGAGCAAACTCGCGTGCAGTGAGTCGAGAGAGCTCACGCGTGAATGGAAGAACCAGTACGGCATCGATGCCGGAATTTTCGAGCCAAGCGAGTTTTTGCTCCTGCTGGGTGATCAGGCGCAGGGGAATGTGCGGGCGAAGGACGCGCACCGGGTGAGGATCGAAGGTGACGGCGATGGAACTGGCATGCAGCGCGCGGGCACGCGCAATCATTTCCTGCAGGACCGCTTGATGACCGCGATGCACGCCATCGAAATTGCCAATGGTTACAACTGACGGGCCGAAGCCGGCGGGAATCTCCTGAATGGAATGGAAGATGTGCATGGCTATAGCTCGAAGGGAATGCGAAGTCCGTCATAGGCCATGTGGACGTTGTCGGGAAGTTCATTTTCCATCTCGACCTGCCCGAGGTCGTGCGCGATGTGGGTGAAGTAGGCCTGGCGGGGCTGGATTTTCTGGATGAACTTCAAGGACGTTTCCACGTTCGAATGACTGGGATGCGGGGTGCGTCGCAAGGCATCGATCATCAAGACATCCAGATCGTGTAATAACGAAAAACTGGTCTCTGGAATATCGCTCATGTCGGTCAAGTACGCGGCTTTGCCGAAGCGAAAACCGACGGTTTCGAGAGCCCCGTGCAGCAGAGGAACGGTGACAAAATCAGCGCCGAAGAGGTACGTGTGTTCTTGCGAGCGGACGCAGTTCGACGCGCGCTTTGTAGGGATAGCGATTGCTCTCGGAAAATGTGTATTCGAAAACCTGCTGCAGCACCTGGGTGGTGGTGCTGTCGGCATAAAGGGGAATCTTGTCCGGATTCTTGAAGCTGAGCGGCCGCAGGTCGTCGAGGCCCATGATGTGGTCCGCGTGGGAATGCGTGTACAGCACCGCGTCAATGGTGCGCAGATTTTCGCGGAGCGCCTGCTGGCGAAAATCCGGTCCGGTATCAATCAGCACATGTCGTTCGTTGTCGCCCTCGCGAAACTTGACGAGAATCGACGGACGCATGCGGTTATCTTTGGGATCGCTTGAGGTACAGACGGCGCAGCCGCATCCAAGCGTCGGAACGCCCATGGAAGTGCCGCTGCCCAGGAAAACGATCTCTGCGTGCATCTGAACTTTCTTATGGTGCATGGAAGCGTGTCGATTATTTTCGACCGGTAGGTTGCGGTTGCGGAGGATTGGCCGCATTGCGCGCGATCGCGTTCGTAATCTCCAGGAACATCATGCGCAGCTCAAACAGAGCGCTCTCCAGCAGACGCTGCTCGTTGGCGGTCAGGTTTCCTTTGGTTTTCTCCGCCAGAACACCCAGCAGGTCGATAGTCTGGCGCGCGCCCATCAGATCGATGCGAGGCTTTTCTCCGGGCTGCGTGCCCGCACCCATGCTCATCATGGCGGTCATGTACATGGATTGCACCAGGTGATCAAAAACGATGGGGCCGAGATGCGAGGAATCCGGCGCCTTGGCGCGCAGCAACTCGTCCAGCTGTTGCGTGGTTTCCTGGTATGCCGCGTTGGAGTCCGCGCTTTCCTTGGCTGTCGGTCCTTCGGGTAGCTGATTTTCAGGGCCAGATTGGCCGGCATGGCTTTCGGGCGCGCTGGATGAAGCAGCAGGCGCTGCCTCTTTCGCGGTCGCGATTGGCTCGGCGGTTGCGGCTGCTGTCTTAGCAGTTTCCGCCTGCCGCCTTGCTTCTTCGGCTTCGCTCTCGGCAACACCGGGGCGAATTTCTCCATCGGAAGAAATCTTGCGGCGATCGGTGAATGTAACCTGGGGTTCTTTTTCTGGCATAACGTGACTCGTTTCCTCGTACAAAAGTTGTTGAACCTAGGGCATGAATTCTTTCGGCTGGTCTGATTCGCTGCGGAAGTCGAATGGAAGCGGCGAGGGGCGAGCGACTGTTTCACCGGCCATCAGCGTCACTCTTCCGGTCCAGCGCTTCGCGGCGAATAGTTCCCAATGCAACTATCTTTTCGCCAGCGCCGGGCAGCACCACGCGAGCGACGCTGGTGATCTCTCCTACCGGCTTGCCTTCGGCGAGCAGCGATGTTCCAGGTGTTGGGCTGCCATCTGCAAGTACAAAGCCTGTGAATGTTCGATGCACATTGCCTCGCGAATGAATGCGCTCGACAATTTCCTGCCCAAGATAGCAACCCTTATTGAAATGAAGGGCGCGCATCTGATTGGTTTCCTGCGGCAGATCCTTGGCGGTGATGTCGATGGAGTAGACCGGGGTACCTTCGAGGATGCGCAGTGACTCGATCGCATCGACGCCACAGGGCAAAGCGCCTGCCGCCTGCAGCGCGTTCCACAGCGGCAGAACGGATTCGCGTTCCATCCAGATTTCGTAGCGGGGGACGAGCGGGCTGTAGGCTGCAATGACGACCACGGGGTGTCCTTGCCAGGTTGTTTCTGAAACGTGAAGCGGCGAAGAGGGAACTGGCAGGCCCGCTTCGGTCATGGACGCGGCGGCACGCGGTCCTGCGATTCCAAGCGCGGTCCACTGCGGCAGCGATTCGAGGGTCACGTCATCCATAATGATGTAGTGATCCAGAAAAGCGGTCAGCGCAGTAACCTGGGAGGCGTCGGTTTCAAGCCAAATGAAATCCGGGCGTCGATACATATCGAGGTCTCCCTGAATGCGACCCTGCGCGTTCAACACGAAAGCGTAGCAGCCGGCATTCTCGTCCAGGTTGCCGACGAAATTTGTGACCATGCCGTTCAGCCAGCGGACGCGGTCCTCGCCAGTACAGCGGATCAACCGCCTCCATCCAAGATCGTAGACTCCGACGGCGTTCAGCAGTGCGGCCAACTCGTCGGTCGCGTTCGAAAACCCGCCCATGCTTTCTGTCCCGCGATATTGCAAAAGCGGCGAGGAAGGCATAGTTTTTAAAGCTTCAGCCAGGGGAGTTGCAAGGACAGCATGGTCCCCGGCAGCGGTCTCCGGGTTGGAGTTTGCGACGCTGACGGGGCCTGCCATCGTTGAGCCGGTGGAACCTGCTTCGACCTGATTGGGAGTGGAATTGCTCATAGCGGCCGGTATACAACGTCTTACAAAGGTACACTCCAAATTATAGCGGGGATGCAGCAATGGCCCCGTCGCGAAGAGGTTGGATGAAGGTTGAGACATGTTTGCCGGATCACAATCTGGCGCAAGGGCCTGGACACGGTTGGTTGCATCGCAATGTGCTTTTATCGGTGACTCAGTGGCTCGTTATTTCAGTGTGCACGCTGGTCTTGTGGCTGCCGCGGGAGTCGCACGCCCAGTCGGCGCCTGCGCCGTCACTGCCTGCGGGGAACGAGCCGTCCACGCCGTCTACTCCACGGGCGCCCGCGCGACCGCCGTCGTCATCATCGCCGGGACAGGCCGCCAATCCGTCCACGCCGGGACAGGCGGCAAATCCGTCCGCGCCGACGCATATCACGCCGGAGCAGGCACAACAGCTGTTCAGTTCCGTCGATTCGATTTTGCAGTTTGACAGCAAAGTGACCGGCCTGCCGGTATTGCAGACTGTGAAACGCCGACTGGTGACGCGCGACGAAGTGGAAAAGTATTTAATGCATCAACTGCAAAATGATCGCGATGCAAAGCGACTGCAAAGCAGTGAGCTGGTGTTGAAAAAGTTTGGGTTGCTGGATCGTGATTTTCAGCTGAAGCCATTTCTGATCCAACTGCTGCGCGAACAAATTGCCGGCTATTACGATGACAAAACAAAGACGGTGAATCTGCTGGATTGGATTCCGCCGGATGAGCAGAAGCCGGTACTGGCGCACGAGTTGACGCACGCACTGCAAGACCAGCATATTCATCTGGAGAAATGGGATCGCGACGACGATCAGCCGCCCCCGACGAACGTGCAGCAGGACAACGAACGCATCGCCACCGATGAAGCAGATACTGTGCGCGATGCGGTGGTTGAAGGCCAGGCGATGGCAGTTTTTATCGACTACGTTCTGGCGCCCAGCGGAAAGACGCTTCTAAGTGCGCCGCAGGTGGTGGACAAAATGAACGAGGCCATGGGCGACAGCAGCGATTCTCCTACGCTTGCCAATGCTCCATTGGTGCTGCAGCAATCGTTGATATTCCCTTATGTTGCAGGGCTGAATTTTGTGCGCGCAGTGTGGACCGCCAAGGGCAGGAATGCCGCCTTTGCGGAAATGCTCGATCATCCTCCGTCCTCGACTTACGAAATCATGAATCCCGCGATTTATCTGACGCATGCGCCGGTCCCACTTTTGAAGATGCCGGACATCCACTCGCTGATCGACACGCAGTATCGGCCATACGACATCGGCGTGATGGGTGAATTTGACGTGCAGTTGATGGCGGAGTTGTTCGGTGGGCAAGCGGCGGCAAATGCCCTGGCTCCCGCGTGGCGTGGTGGAATTTACTACACCGCACAATCCAAGGAGGCCACCAGCGCGAGCGCAAAAGACTCAACTGGGTCGCTGGCGCTTCTCTATTTGTCGCGATGGGCTACGCCGGAGGCCGCGCTTGCGTTTGCGAATCTGTACGCGGCGGAGATTCCACGGAAATATGACGACGCCGTTCTTGCGCCGGCGGACGATAGCGATGCTCCGCAGGGAACAATTATTACGCGGATCTGGAAAACTTCAGAGGGTCCGGTGTTGGTGGTGGTTTCAGGCAAGACAGTGTTTATCAGCGAGAGTTTTCCAATGGACCTGGCGCGCAAGCTTGAATTTGTGATGATGGGAAGCATCGTCGACAGTGCCACCAGCGTTCAGGTTGAAAACAGGGTGCCACAAACAGACCTGACGGCAGGGTTGCGGAGTTGGCTGGTCGCGCTGTCCGCTCCGGAGGAAAGGCGCATGCACGATATACTAACCACTTTGCAGCCTCGTTCGACTGGGTTGGTATCGAGGTGAGAGTGGGATGAGCAGCGAAGGAGAACATCTGACCATGTTTCGCGCAGAGATAGGAATTCTTGGTGGGAGCGGGCTGTACCACATGCCCGGGCTGACCAATGTACGCCAGGAGCAGATCAGCACTCCCTTCGGCGAACCGTCTGACTGGTTGACCTTCGGAGAATTGCGTGGTCGCAAAGTTGTTTTTCTTGCTCGACACGGACGCGGGCATCACCTGCTGCCGTCTGACATTAACTATCGCGCCAATATTTACGCGATGAAGCAGGCGGGGGTGAGCGCGATCCTGTCCATTTCAGCGGTTGGCTCGCTGAAGGAAGAACACAAGCCAGGAAAGTTTGTGGTGCCGGATCAGTTCATCGACCGCACATATGCGCGGCGCAGCACGTTCTTCGGGCCGGATATCGTGGCGCATGTGGCGCTTGCCGATCCCGTCTGCGCGGAGGTGGGAAACGCGATGATGGCCGGGTGTACAAGCAGCGGGGTTGAGGCCAGCCGCGGCGGAACCTACGTCTGCATGGAAGGGCCGCAGTTTTCTACCAAGGCGGAATCGAATCTGTACCGCTCCTGGGGCGCGGACGTGATCGGCATGACCAATTTGCAGGAGGCGAAGTTGTCGCGTGAAGCGGAGATTTGCTATGGCACGCTGGCCATGGTGACCGACTACGATTGCTGGCACCCGGGCCACGATTCCGTGACTACGGAACAAATTGTTGCGGTGCTGAATCAAAATAGTGCCGCAGCTTTAAAGGTGCTGGATGCAGCCGTTGCAGCGTTGCCGGCCAAGCGTACTTGCCATTGCCAGTCTGCGCTGAAGGATGCGATTTTGACGCAGCCGTCGGTAGTATCGGCAAAGACAAAACAAACGCTTCATCTGCTGCTGGAAAAGTATTTCCGCGACTAGTTACGCTTCGCTACAAAAGTTGAATTGCACAAATTCTGATTAGGAAAGTGTTCGCCTCAATGTCTATTCTTGTTGTTGGTTCGGTTGCATTCGATAGCATTCAAACTCCCAGCGGCACCGTCGATCGCTGCCTGGGAGGGGCGGCCACCCACTTCGCATTGGCCGCCAGCTTTTTTACGAACGTCCGCGTGATCGGCGTGGTTGGAGAAGACTTTACTTCCACGGAGGAAGCGGTATTCCGCGCGCGAGGGATCGATACAGAGGGCATCGAGCACACCGCGGGCAAAAGCTTTCACTGGACTGGCGAATATCTTGAGAACCTGAACGAAGCGAAGACGCTGCGCACGGATTTGAATGTGTTCGAACGTTTCCAGCCTAAGATTCCCGCATCGTACCGCGACAGTGAATTCCTATTTCTTGCGAATATCGATCCTGCGTTGCAGCAGCAGGTTCGCCAGCAAATGCCGAAGGTACGGCTGGTTTGCGGCGACACCATGAATTACTGGATTACGGGTCACAAGGAAAACCTGAAAGCAGTGATGAAGGGTCTGGATGTTCTGCTGATCAACGATGGCGAAGCCAAGTTGCTGGGTGACGATGCCAACCTGGTACGCGCCGCGGAACGCATCATGGAACTCGGGCCGAAGACGCTGATCGTGAAGCATGGCGAGTACGGGGCGACTGCATTTTTTGGCGAGCACTCGTTTCCTGGCGGCGTCCACAACCGCTTCTTCCGCGCTCCAGCATTACCGTTGGCAGAAGTGGTCGATCCAACCGGCGCGGGTGACTCGTTCGCAGGAGGATTCTTCGGCTACCTGGCATCGCAGCCGGACATTACCCCAGCTCAATTCAAGCGGGCGATGTTTTATGGCGGCGTGATGGGCTCGTTTGCGGTGGAACGCTTCGGCACGGAGCGGATCCAGGCTCTGACCCGCGAAGAAATCGATCAGCGATTTGCGAGCTTTCAGGAGCTTTCGCACCTCGATGCCGAATAAGAGACCCAGCGCTCGCCCCAGTCGATCCAGAAGCGTTCCTACACTTGGGGAAGAAATCAAGCTGGTGTCGACGGTGGCGATTTTGCTGACGGCGGCTTCCTTGGCCTTCTGCGCGCGGCATGGTTATCTGTTGCTGTATGGAGATGCTGTCGCGCATCTGCATATTGCGCGGCGGATTTTCGATTCGCGGAATCCAGGATTCAGCCAGTTGGGTTCTGTGTGGCTGCCACTGCCGCACCTGCTTTTGTTGCCGTTTGTGCAGCGGACGGGCTGGTGGCAGAACGGATTGGCGGGGGCGATTCCGTCGATGGCCAGCTATGTGATGGCCTGCGCCGGCATCTATCGGCTGGCTCGGCAATGGATGCGACCGCTGCTGGCGCTGCTGGTGTTTGCTGCCCTGGCGCTCAATCCAGGGTTGCTGTACATGTCGGTCACGGCCATGACAGAGCCGCTGTTTCTGGCGCTGATGATTTGGAGTGTGGTGCATCTGACCGCATTCGAGTCGGCATTGCGAGAAGCGGACGCGCCTGAAGCTCGTGCTGCGTTAATCAAGCTGACCCTCGTACTGATCGCCGCGGTTTTCACTCGTTATGATGGCTGGATTCTGGGCACGCTGGCGTGGCTCGCAGTGGCGTACTGGACTGTGCGGCATGCGTGGTGGAAGGATCGGGCGAATGCCGGCGTGTTGGTCGTGTGCACGCTGTGTCTGCTTGCCGCGCCGCTTACCTGGCTGGGCTACAACTGGCGGATGTACGGCGATCCGCTGGATTTTCTGCGCGGACCTTACTCCGCGGCGGCGATCGCGAAACGAACCACCAAGCCCGGCTCGTTGCCGTATCCGGGCTGGCATCATGTGTGGTGGGCATTCCTCTACTACGTCAAGTCGGCCAAGATGGGCGCGGCGCCATTACGGTGCGGAAGCTTGCTGATGCTGATGGCGGCTGCGGGCACGGCGTACGCGCTGGTTCGCTATCGCAGCCTCGCGGTACCGGCGGCAATTTTGTTGTGGATGCCAATCCCGTTCTACACCTATTCGGTGGCTTATGGATCGGTGCCGATTTTTCTTCCGGTGTGGTTTCCGCACTCCTACTACAACACGCGATATGGCATGGAGCTGTTGCCCGCGTTTGCACTGTTCCCCGCATTTGCGGTGTTGGCGGCGATCAAGAAACGACCGCAGTGGACGCGTCCAATCCTGGGATTTGCATTGGCGCTGATTGTCGCCGGCAATGCGTTCCTGATGTACGCAACTCCGCTGGTGTTGCAAGAAGCGAAGGTCAACGCCAAGACGCGGATGGCGTTTGAACGATCGCTGGCAGACAAGCTGATGATTCTTCCTCCGGAATCTACGCTGCTGATGTACACATCGGCGCACATTGGGGCGCTGCAGCAGATTGGATTTTCGCTGCGGCGAACCATCAACGAAGGTGATTACGAAGAGTGGCAGCAGGCGCTCAAGGATCCCGCCGCTGCGGCCGACTTTATTGTCGCGATTGCCGGCGATCCGGTTGCGGAGGCAGTTAAGAAGCATCCGCAGAATTTGGAGCTGATGTTCGTGATCTGCAGCACCGGGCAACCGTGTGCTCGACTCTATCGCTCGACATTGGGGGTTCGATTGTCGATCACACCTAACCAATAAACTCGCGCGGATTCACTGCGCAACGAAAAAGGCTCGGTGAGGAAGATTCTCGCCGAGCCTTTTGATTTTCTTGTAGCGGATGTGCGCCGCTGCAAACTTCGCTTCGACCTACTCGTGGAAAGAAACCAGCGACATGGGCTGGGTCAAGCCGAAGACGACTTCAGAGTCCTTGGGAAGCACAGCCTGCTTGCTTTCCAGCAGCCAGTGCGCACCGACATAGCCAGCCGCCGCGCCGCCAAGTACCAAGGCTGCCGGGCCGCCTGCGATCATAAAGCCTGCCGCTGCTGCCCCTCCGCCGAGCAGACCAACTTCCGCAATCGTACGCTTGCCGTGGGCAACATTGACGACGTTGCCTTCGGCGTCAGGCTTCGTCCTGCGGGAATCGCCAAGGTCATAGACTTCAGCGTGCAGAAAATATCGCGTGCCGTCGGGGAGCACCACTTCGTCTGGACGCAGTCGAATCGAAGCGCCGCCTGTAATGCGTCGCCCTTCACTGACAGATGTCACTCGTCCGGTCACCGTGGAACCGATGGGGATCACGATGCGGTTATCTTTCATGACAGGCGCGAGCAGGCGAGCGCTGAAGATTGTGCCCGGCTGGGTGGTGGCAGTCGACAACGACTGATTCAGAGAGACCATCAAGGTGGTGCCTTCCGGCAATTGATTTGGCCCCGAAGGAACGCGGACAACGATGCCTGAGTCGTTCGCTTGTTCTGTAGTTTCCGGCGTGGTGACAATATCGTCGTCGAAAGAACTCACCGGTCTGCTGACGAGTCCCGGATGCTGCATGTAGTCATGGTCCTGCGGGGAGGTCGGAGGCGCCTCCATGTGAGCGGTGGGCTGGCTCGCCAACGGAGTGACGGTGTCGGTCGCAGCGGTCGAGTCGGTTGAAGCTGGCGGCGTCGGCGTCAGGTCATTGGTGACGATGGCGTCATCTGGCGGATGGGAAACGCCCTGGTAGGGGCTGGGTTTTGCGCTCTGCCCAAAGGCTGTTGCCGCGACCATCACTGCGGCAAGGCTGGTAGCCGTTAGAATTCTCATGTCCGCCCTCGTTATTCGATTTCGCCTGTCAGCGATCCTGCGAAATTTGCGTTACAACTGCTTCGTTTCCACCCTCGGTCGCTGTGCATTTTGGGTCCGACGATCCACTGTATTGGACGCAACTCCCGGGTAGTTTGTTGCGGAGCTTTTCTTGTATGCTCCTTGGGTGAAGCACATGGGTTCACCGCAATCTCAGTCTAATGGAGCATTTACGGGCTGCACCGCCGACCGTGTCATGCGGTATCAAAAGAGTTATCTTCGTTGTCCAATTCATTAACTGAAATCTGTGAGCGCGCGATCGCGGCAGCTTGGGAACAGGTCCGTTATGTTGCAGTCGGCGGCCCGAACCAGGTGGTCAATGCATCGGTGAGGCCCATCTGAGTGGAGTCTCCTACCCAGGCTACATATCCGTCGGGCCGAATCAACACGGCGGCGGGAGCAGTGATCCTCCCGAGCGCAGGAAGTTCCCACAGGCCAGCGTACCTGGCGTCGACCCGCTGAACCCGATCGGCCCACGGAGTGATATCGAAGGCGTCGGGTTCGCCGAGGTTGAGCAGCACGGGTCGCGCCTTGTGCAGCAGAGTGAAGACTCGCAGCGGGCCGTTGGCGGTAGTCAGGTCGAGATCGGGCATGCGGCGTCCGAGCAGCGGATGTTGGTCGGCAAGGTCGTAATGGATATCCAGGCCGGACATCATGGCGGCATACTGTTTTCGAGGCTCGTCCATCTTGAGCAACTCGGCAACGACATCCCATGCGGCTTTGGAGCGATCATCGCGTCGCATCAGCGCGACCTGCGCCAACGTTTTTTGCAGTACTCGCGCGGCGACTGGGTGACGTTCGGCCTGATAGGTGTCCAGCAGGGTTTCGGGTGATGTTCCTTGGATGACCTGGGACAGCTTCCATCCAAGGTTCACGGCATCCTGAACGCCGAGGTTGAGTCCTTGTCCGCCTGCGGGGTAGTGCACGTGCGCGGCGTCGCCGGCCAGCAGGATCCGCCGATCGCGATATGTGGTGGCCTGACGCGTTGCATCGGTGAACCGGGTGAGCCAAACCGGACTGTGAACGCCGTAGTCCGTGCCATAGACCGCGATGAGTTCGTCACTGAGATCGCGGAGGGTAGGTTCGCCGTTGCGGCCGAGTTCCTTTTCGGTCACAAGCACCCGAACCAGGCCGTCGCCAATCTTGCTGAGCGCGTGAAGACCGGATGTGTCGTGGCGGAGTCCCCATTCTTTTGGTTCCTCGGCCAACTCGACTTCGGCGAGCAAATGGCTGATGGTTGGATCCCAACCGGGGAATGCGATGCCGGCTGTTTTACGGACCACGCTGCGTCCACCGTCGCACCCGATCAGATATTGAGCCCGCAGAGACTGGCTGCCGGACAATTCGACGTCGACGCCGGTGTCGTTCTGCACGAAGCCCGTAACTTCACGATCGCGATAGATCGGTATCGCCAACTCGTCGAGCCACCCGGCCAGAATGCGTTCGAAATGCTTTTGCCAGAGAGCGAGCCCGTAGTTGTATCGGGTCGGAAAATCGCTGATGTCGAGCGGGATGTGGGCGAACCCGCCGACCTGCATCGGCTTGCCCTCCGCAAGAAAGCGATCGGCGATACCGCGCTGATCGAGAACCTCGAGGGTGCGGGCGTTCAAACCTCCGGCCCGGGAGCCGACCAGCTCCGCACTCGCGCGTCGCTCGACAATGGCGACGTCGACACCAGCCAATGCCAACTCACCCGCCAACATCATCCCAGTCGGACCTGCGCCTGCAATCACCACCGCATGTTCGCTCATACCCTGGCTCCTACTTCCGCAGATTTTCGATTCGGCCATGGGTTCTGACCGACTCGAACGACTCTACGGCACGATCCAGGTCTGGCGGCAAGGCCCCCGGTGCGATTTATACTGGTAGTGGCAGGGGAAGGAAATTTCCCTCCTCTTCGCTTTTTTGTGGACGGACCAAGCCCACCGTAAGGCGGTGGAGAACACAACCCTTTCATCCCCGGTCTAATGAGGGTCGTGTGCGCGTCCTCACATCCAGACAGCACAGCTTTGTTACACTGGACGTGATTGAAAGATTTAGTCCTTGACGTTTCGTCGGCGCGTCCATGGTGAAGTTTTCCGAGGATGGCCCCTTACCCAGCATTTCCTAACCTGGATATACAGCTGAAACTGCCGCAAGCATGCCAGAGTTTGTCCAATCCATCCGGACCACCGAAGGAAATGCAATTCCCGTGGACCGCCGTCCGCAGCTGAACGACAGGCTGGACCACAAGATCCTGAGGAGCGATATGACTGAAATTACCTCGATACATGCCCGCGAAGTGCTGGACTCGCGCGGGAATCCGACTGTTGAAGCGGACGTTGTTTTGCAAAGTGGAACCGTGGGCCGGGCAATTGTCCCGAGCGGCGCTTCGACCGGCGAACATGAGGCCGTGGAACTGCGTGACGGCGATCAGGAACATTACCAGGGCAAAGGCGTTTTGCAGGCGATTGAAAATGTTGAGAGCGTGATTGCACCGGAACTGTCGGGAATGGATGCCAGCAATCAGCGCCTGATCGATCAAACCATGATTGCGCTGGATGGAACACCGAACAAAGGCCGGCTGGGTGCAAATGCGATCCTGGCCGTGTCGATGGCGACGGCGCGCGCGGTTGCGAATGAGTTGCACATGCCACTCTACCGCTATCTGGGCGGAGTGAATGCCTGCACACTGCCGACTCCGATGATGAATATTTTGAATGGCGGCGCACATGCCGACAACAATGTCGATTTTCAGGAATTCATGATTATGCCGGCGGGCGCGGAAAGTTTTTCTGAGGCGCTGCGCTGGGGGGTTGAGGTCTTCCATACCCTGAAAGGCGTGCTGAAGAAGAAGGGTTACAACACCGCTGTCGGAGATGAAGGCGGATTTGCTCCCTCGCTGAAGTCGAATACAGAAGCCGTCGAAGTGATTCTGGAAGCGATCACGCAAGCGGGTTACAAACCCGGGGAAGATATTTTTCTCGCACTCGATCCGGCGGCGAGTGAGTTTTTCGACGCCGATAAGAATAAATATGTTTTTAAAAAGTCGGACAAGAGTGAACACACCAGCGAGGAGATGACGCGCTTCTGGGAGAGCTGGGTTCGTCAGTATCCAATCGTTTCACTCGAAGACGGGTTAGCAGAAAACGATTGGAAGGGCTGGGCGTATTTGACCAAGGAACTGGGCGATCATGTGCAGCTGGTCGGCGACGATATCTTTGTAACCAACACAGAGATCCTGCAGCGGGGGATTGAAGAAGGCGTAGGGAATTCCATTCTGATCAAGGTGAACCAGATTGGGACCGTCAGCGAAACTTTCGAGGCTGTCGATCTGGCGCGCCGCTATGGCTACACTTCGATCATTTCGCATCGAAGCGGAGAGACCGAGGACACGTTCATTGCTGATTTTGCTGTCGCGACCAGTGCCGGACAGATTAAGACGGGCTCGGCCTCGCGTACGGATCGAATCGCCAAATACAACCAACTGCTCCGCATTGAAGAAGAGTTGGGTCAGTCCGCGCAATTCCTTGGGCTGGAATCTGTCAACTTTGGCGAGTAGCCAGGCAGGATCGAGCCTGGATAACGAAACCATCCCGCTAGAATTTTGAGCGTCATAGGCCCCGATTCTGGGGCCTATTGCTATCCGAGAACTTAAGAGCGATTGCGTCGGGACAGCCAGCGAATAGGTGGAACATCGAGATGGTTGCTGAGCGAGCAGAAGGAAAGAACTCCAGATATGTAGTTCCATTCTTGCTACTGCTGGCGGCCTACTGCATTTGGGTCCTCACCCTGCCTCTTTTCCCGTCGCTCGACGGATCTCTCCACCTTTACTATGCGGCCGTCCTGGGAAGCTTGTTATCGGGATCGAAAGTCTTTGCAAGTTATTACTTCATTCGTCACATTTTGCCGCCATACGCGCTGCATTATTACTTTCTGATCGCGGCTGCACACTTCTTCGGCTATGTGCTGGCTGACAAGTTATTGGTTTGCCTGATTTTCATGACTACGGCATTTGGCTTTCGCTATCTTGCGCGATGCCTCGGACCGAGCGGCGACTTACTGTCGCTGTTTATTATTCCTCTGCTGCTCAACTGGCCGTTGGGAATGGGATTCTACAACTATTGCCTCGCGATCGGCATGGCGCTGTGGGCGCTGGGATTCTGGTATCGCGCAGTGCGACAGCGTAGCCATCGATTGTGGCTGGCGTATCTGATCACAGTCATCCTGATCGTGATCACCCATCCTGTTCCATTGGCGTTGATCTATGTGCTGGTCGGGGTCGATGTAGTTTGGCGATTGTGCCAGGACTTCTTACGGAAGGGAGCCGGGGTCGCAAGTTTCAAGGCGAGCTTGCGGGACCTACGCTATGACCTGGTCTACATGCTGTTATCGTGGGCGACCATTGGATATGTCTTTCTTTTCGTCGACAAGCATAAGGTGGTGGCCAATGTGCTGGAGACTTACGATCGCAAAACGGAACTTATCAAGCTTTTTAAACTGAGTACGATTGCGATGTTTTCCGGATCGAGTAGTGTTGTTATTGTCTATCGACTTTCGTTATATGTAATTTTGTTTTTTTCGCTCTTTATTGCGTGGAATGCTGCGAAGAAACAGTGGTTGTCACGGACTTATTCCCCAGCGGCGGCCATTCTAGCCTGCACTTTGATTCTGGCGATTGTTATTCCAATTCTTCCGCCTGTCATTAATGGAGCAAACTATTTTGCGCAACGCCTAGTTGTGTTTGTGTGGATTGGAGCGTTCGCCGCGGCTAGCGATTTTATTGGATTCAATCGATCGAGAGGAAGGCATCCTCGCTGCCAGCGTCGTTATCTATTCGGTCGCAGTTCTTGTGTTGGCGAACGCCATGATCCGGCCGGTTGCGGCACAGATATCGGAAATCGAAACTGCGCCCGTCCATAGTATGGGACTTACGGGGCTGACTTTGAGTTTGCCGGATGCGCCGGTTACAACAACGCTGAACTACGTGCCATATTATTGGGCGGCCGCGCGATATTTTCGGCGTAGTCACTCAACGCTATTAAATGGTGGATTCTTGTTTGAGCCGTACGTACCCCTGGGGTCCCATATCGACCAGTTGAGCCCTCAATTGGATGCTGCTATCCAAAACTCTCCGGGAGATGCGTATGAGTTGTTACTCCGGTCCGCAAGCGCACGCCGGCAAATCATGCCAAATGCAAATCTGTTGGTGTTTACCGGAAGTACCCAGCCGGATGAGTTACAGAAAATCATCTCGGAGTTAGATAACAGCGAGCCGACGCGCGTCTGGACCTGTGATTCTAGAGGCTGGTACTCTGCCTGCACTTCGCCATTTGCAGCAGGAGTCCCAGCCGGTATGAAATAGTGAGCCTGCCTCACTCCTGCAAGCTTGCTATGGCCTCGTCTGGAAACGGATAGCGAAGCGCAGCCACAAGTAACGCAACCAATACCAGCGCTTTCAACTGCCCGCTGTATCGGATTCCGTCGACGATGAAGTAACTTTCAGGCGTCATGAGGAACCCAAAGCAGACGAAACAAAATCCTAATCCGCGAATTCGTTGGGAGGCTCCTGGCGACCTAGCCAGGTCAACTGCGTACAGTACCAGCAAGGCCCAAGGGATATAGAGATGGATCAGCGTGTATTCAATGGAAAATGGCGGCAGGACGACGGCTGCAATGGTGAGAGCCAAGACCTGATTGATTCGCGGTACTCGCCAGATGCGCCAGAAATATACAACGAATCCGAGGGCTGCCGCGAATGGCAGATAGAGACCGGCATACTTCTGATAATTCTGATTTGGCAGCGTTGCTTTCACTAGGCTAAACAACGAGTGGTCAAATCCAATGCCACCCGGCTGTGTTGTCGTCACATAGGTCGTGCCAAAAGATTGCAGTCTCTTGGTAATTCCAAGATAAGCGAGCCGAATGCTGGGTCCCAGGATCCACAGCGAAAGTATTGTTGCCAGGACTGCCACGAGAATTCCGAAGAAGAACGCCTTGTAGCGTTTCTTCGCCAGCAGAAGCCCCAGGTACACCGCCGGATAGAACTTCATTGACGCCGCGACGCCAAACAGAGATGCTGCCAGCATCCAGCCGCCCCGCATATAGGCCCAAACCCCCAGCGCGATCACCAGCCAGAGATACACCTCAATGTTGCCCTGATCCATGACAAACAGAATTGGATAAGAGCAAACCAGGGCTGCTCCGGTAAAGAAATATGCACTCCGCGGCTCCACGCCGCGCCGCACCATTGCGCGTGCCAGCAGGTAGGCTGCGACCACAAACATGCACACCCCGGTTGCCATAAACACCAGCAGCGGATGGGGGAATAAATAAAAAAACTGGTACACCATGAGCGCCGGTGCAGGATATGCGGTGTGTTCCGAGCAAGTTTCCGGAAAATGCGGCAATTGCGGAAAGCAACCGGAATACATGGTGAAATCCAGCTGGCGAAACTGCCGCGGCACCATTGGATAGGAATACGGATAGTGCATGTGCAGCACTCGATAGCAGAAAAAGCTGAGTCCCCATGCAAATATGGTGAGAACAATAATTGCCAGGGTGAAGCGGCGGAGAATTAAAGGCAGAGGTAAATTGCTGCGAAGATCTCCACGTAATTTCCGTTCCATCCATGTCCCCAATCGTTCGATGTCATACAAATAACCGTTAGTTTAAGTTAACAGCGATTCCAGCCCCGTTCGAGATGCAATGTCGATGATTCTCTCATCTTTCATGTAAAGGGTGCGTTTCTACAAATCGATCGACGGCAGTCTGTACGGGTTGGATGCAAGCGCCAATGATGGCGAAAGCTGCATGCAGGGATATCCATCATCTTGAGATGTGGTTCAGCTTCAGCATACCGAAGGCGAACGGGATACGAGGCATCGAATGGCCGCACCATGCACGTGAGGTGCTGGCAGCGCCATGGACTTGACGCGCGATGGAGGCGGAATTCATGAGCCAAAGGTTTGTCGCCGATAACCTTCCGTGGGGCAAATTCTGCACGGGTGGCAAATCATGTCAAAAGATACGAAGAGTGCCGCGAGTTTGGGGTTCCTCCTTCTCGGTGCAATATTTCTAGGTGGATGTGTGAGTGGACATTCCTTCACTCCGCTGGTGGCCAATCCAGATCCTCCGGTCGCCTCTAATCTGAACCTGATCTTTGTGGTCAGCGAAGATGTGGCCTTCAATACGCCCGGGGACATGGATCCCGCGACGGCCAACCTGACGGATAGCGGGCTCGAGCGCGCTTTGATGATGGACACGTTTCTCTATCAATATGTGTTGGGGTCGCAAAATGTCGACGGGATGTATGCCCTGGAACCAATGACACACCTGCAGACGTCTTCAAAGCTTCCCGACATGGTGGGGCTGGAGTCGGTCCAGCAGTTTTCAGTTCTGAACCAGATCACGCTGTCCAGTAATACCTCGGGAGGGGACCCGTACCTGGGCCAGAACTATCCGGTGAACGCCTCGTATAGCGCCGCATCCTTACCGCTCGGTGCGTATACCCCTTCGCCCTTCTGCCCGACCTGTCAGGGTCTCGATTTCAACGATGCTGGCGGTGGTAACGAAAGCGTAGTCGACGGAATCGTGAAGACCCATCCTACGGGATCGTATGTCTTCTCGGCGCCGTGGGAGACCACGAGCGCGCTGCTGGCAAAGCTCAATGCGCTCGAAGGCTATCATTTGAGTCTTCCGCGAAATTATGGCGGGGCGAATGTTCTGTATGTCATTTCGATCACCCCGTCTGGAACTGCCAGCCTGATCACCTACAACAGCAATGTTGTCCCGCCGATGACCTATCCTGCTCTGCCTTCTTCAGGGCTGGTCAGTGCGGCGTGCACGGTAAATTCGCCGCCGAGCCTGCAGGTGATTGGTGGCGTGAATGGCGCGGTGATTCCATCTGGCATCAATACCAACGAAACAGTCTATTTCGTTCGTCATGCCGATGCGCACCCATATAACGACTGGTCCGACAACAACTACATTGGAGCTGGGCAGTGGCGAGCTCTCGATCTTCCCAACTCGCTTCGCGGCAAGGTGAATGCCGACCAGGTCTGGTCCGGGGATCCGTCTCAGTATGGAGAAGGAACAGTCAGCGCCAATGGAGATTTCAATTGGTCGGGGCTGGCTCCAGCGATGACCGTCGTGCCGTACGCCATCGCCAACAATCTGCCCTATCACTTGATGACCACGGTCAACTGGACAGCAGCAAATCCCGGACCCGACACCAGCACATTTTTCTTTATGGGCGGCCAATTTACCAACCACAAAGTGCTTTTTGGATATGCGTATGTGCAGATCGGTCAGACCATCAATGCTTTGCTGGCAAGCTATTTTCCCGGGTCCAACAACCCACCGACGGCGCCTGTCTGGTCCCCGTACGACTATGACAGCCTGTGGATCATTACCCTGGATGCGAAAGGGAATTTGACGGCGGACTTTTCGCAGTGTCAAGGCATCAGTTCTGGTTCGCTGCCTCCGACGCCTCCGGCATTTTGAAACGCGCGGCAGCGATGCAACGGTAGTGCGACATGAAATGAGGTTATGGATGGCGAACGATCCGATAGAACCGGAGGGCACGCACCTTTCCGATGACGAGGGAACGCTGGTCCACGGCACAACACGCAGGGAGTTTCTGAAATACTCTGCCGGGACCGTAGCCGGTATGTACCTGGCGCAATTTGATTCTCTGGAAGCAGCCGCTTTCCATGGTCCGGTCGCGGAATACAAAATCGCGCCGCAGGTCGCAACGACGCTCGAACGGATGATCTCCTTTCCGATGTCTGCCCAGCCAACAGGGCCAAACTCCGGCACCGGGCTCTATCTGACCGAACTCTGTGAGATCTCGAAATACCACGAATATGGATATGGCGATTTCACATTTGCAGCGGGATTGGCTTCAGTTCCGCGCTATGACATCATGCCGTCGGGTTACGCAGCCGCAACACGCACCAGATCGCACCGGCTGCTGCATTTCTTTGCGATATCGGACATCCACATCACGGACAAGGAAGCGCCCAATCAGCTGATTTATTTGCAGCAGCAGGATCCGGCCAGCGCAGGCAAGCAAACATCCATTTACTCGCCGGTGATGTTGTACACGACACATGTTCTGGATGCTGCCATGCAGACGATGAACGTGTTGCATCAACGGCAGCCGTTCGACTTTGGCATTTCCCTCGGCGACACCTGCAACAGTACGCAGTACAACGAACTTCGATGGTATCTCGATGTGATCGACGGACAAATTATCTGCCCCAGCAGTGGCGCGCATCTGGGAGCGGCGACGGTCGACTATCAGAGGCCGTTTCAAGCGGTCGGGCTCGATCGCTCGATCCCGTGGTACCAGGTTCTGGGCAACCACGATCATTTCTGGCTGGGCTCGATCCCTGTGGATGCCGACCCGTCGCTCGGCATTCGCTCCTCCTATGTCAGCGACGAAGTATGGGCGGCGGGCGAGCTGCTTCGTCCCGTCGTCACCAAGGCGACGTTTCCTTGTTCGGTGGATTCTTCCGAACGGCTGAAAGAGAAGTCGATGTACATGGGTGTGCTGGACGGGGCAACAATGCACGGCGACCTGAAGGACTTCGGTTCGGTGAAAGATTTCGCCGAAGCTCCCAAGGTGGTGGCCGATCGCAATCGCCGATCGCTGCTGCGAACGGAGTGGATGCAGGAATTCTTCCGCACACAGACAAAGCCAGTCGGTCATGGGATGAACCTGATCGATGGCGACGATCCCAACTGGGAAGAGGGCTTTGCCTGTTACAGCTTTGTGCCAAAGTCCGAAATCCCATTGAAAGTGATTGTGCTCGACGATACGCAATCGGAAACAGATGGTTCGCACGATATTCACGGTCACGGTTTTCTCGATGCTCCGCGCTGGAAGTGGCTGCAGGCGGAACTGGCCGCGGGACAGGCTGCAAATCAGTTGATGATTATTGCGGCCCATGTCCCTATCGCTGTGGCGAATATCGGTTCAGAGCTGGAATGGTGGGAGGCTGCGAACGATCCCAACGCGGTTCAAACGAATGCTGTCGCGTTGCAGGAACTTGTGTCCACGCTGCAGAACACGCCGAACCTGCTGATGTGGATTGCCGGGCATCGCCACTTCAACACCGTCAAAGCATTTCTGCCGCCTGCATCGGGAGGGGCCGAAAAGGGTTTCTGGCAGGTAGAAACTTCTTCGTTGCGAGATTTTCCGCAGCAGTTCCGCACCTTCGAGATTTACCTGAACAGCGATTCCACGATTTCCATTGCGGTCACGAACGTGGACCCGGCGGTTGCGGAGGGAACTCCAGCGGCGACGTCTCGTGCGTACGCGATCGCCACACAACAGATCGTGCAAAACGACCTGACTCCCAACAGCTGCAATACTTCTGTCATGCGTCTGCCGGACGGTGTGATTCCTGTGACCGCGATGGATCCGACTCGACCGGACGGTGTTCCAAGCGCGTCCAATCTGTATAAAGATCCGACCATTGTTTACGGTACGGTGCCGGGTGTTCCGTACTGCGCCTCGTATAACGCGGAACTGTTCAAGTACATCGATCCGCGGTCCAGTATGGCGGCAACGCTGCGGAAGATGTTTCCGCAGCCCGCGATCTTGGAGGGGGTGTGAGGAAACATCGTCGAGCGACCGTGGTGCGCAAGTCTGAATGGTTGCCGATCGAGAGCGATCGTGGCGCGGTGCTGGGATTACGACCTCTTTGTTTGAGGGGCAGGCCTGGCACCCAGGTGTACGCGTCCCCCGATCCTTAGCCAAGGCACATCAAATTGCGTGAATCCATCTTGATGGGTTGGGGTGAGGATCTCGGAGCCGCGCTCCGGGGTTTCATATCGGGCCTCTGCGTAAGTGCCTTGGATGCGCACCTGAACCGGCATCGGGTCGGCGGAGTAATTCAGCAGTTCCACGGTAGCGGTGGAGGCGCCGGGGAGCTTGTAAGGAATGGCGATGATGGTGGACGCATTCCAGAGAGAGATGGGCAATTTCTCTTTGCCCAGGAGCCGACGAACATCTTCGGAGAACTTTCCGGGATCGGCAACGCCTCCGGCGATTTCGATCACCTTGCCCTTGCCCAAGGTATAGATCATCGAATCGGCGCTGACTCGGCGGCCTTCACTCGATTGGCCGGGGAAGGGGCTGCGTAGATTCACCAGAATCGCTTCTCCGCCACCTTCCACAAAGCCACCCAATTGTCGGATGGCTGCAGGATCCGGCTGGGCGAATATGACAATGAGGTCGAGACCCTGGAGATCCCGGGGCGCCAGGTGGCTCGAAGGGAGAACGCGGAAGGGAATATTGTGCCGTGCCATCAAATTTGTGGCTTCATACGAGGTGTCGAAATTGTCAGTCATCACGCCTACATTGGCGTCGAAAGCGACGGGGCGTGCGTCTTTCCTGAGATAAAACTCTACGTACTTCGATACGTGATTCCAGACGGCCCAACCTTCATCGCTTCCGCTCGCCAGAGCTTTTTGGAGATTGGGGTACAAGTTCAGGATCAAGTCGGAATGAAGAGCGCCAGCTTCGGCAACGGCCAGCGCATAGTTCTCCGTGCTGGGGCCTAGCTGTTGCTGCAAGGCATCGGAAAGCGCCCACTGGAAATCGATCAAAGGAGTTTGGGTGGGACGGAAGGCGCGATCAAACCCCACCAGGGCGAGGTTGGAATCAATCCATGGCTGCTCCGTGGGGCTCGATATCTGCATGAAGCCGTGCTGGGTAATCACCGTGCTTCCCATCATTGCCGGCTGTTTGGCGCGGGCATCGGGACACAGAACGGTGAGGTTGGGGTGTGCCAGCTGAAGGTCCCTGGCGGTTTGGTCAGCCTTGTCTTGTTGCGAATCCGCTGCTTCCAGAATGATTCCTGAAATTCCCATTGCGCGAGAACTGTTCGCCGCCAGCGACGCCTGTTCGAGCGTCACCGCGGCGACCACGCGATAGCCCTGCTTGCGGGCGCTTTCTACCAGGGCTGGGGAAGCACCCCAGGGAATTGCCAGACCATGCACGAGCAGAGTTTTCGCAGGCAGCATGGGCTCAGTCCAGCGAATCCATACTCTGCCCCATGCGGTCTGCGGAATCACCGGTGGCTGTGGCTGTGTTGGATCGACCTGGCCCTTGGAGGCGAGGGAGCTGAACAACAATCCTGCGGTTCCCCAACCCGCGCTTTTAACGAATCGACGTCGATCCATGAAATTCACTCCAGGCTAGGCCAGATTTTGCTCCACGATTTTTTGCGGGCTCATCTGCGCGACATTTGTCATCAGAATTTCCGGGCCGCTGGTCACAATCTGCGGCGGATCTTCCGGTGAGATCCATACGGCAGCCACCTTCGGTAATCTCTTCACCAGATCGCGCGCCTTTGCTGGGCCGATGAGCAAGAAAGCGGTAGAAAGAGCGTCGGAAGCCGTCGCAGATTCTGCCACAACGCTTACGGCGGAGGTCGATTTGAATGGCTCGCCCGCGACGGCGTCGATAATGTGCCCGAATGAGGGCATGCCGAGCAAACTGGGTGGCGTCTGCTGCGATGTTGAAACGCTGTTTCCATGCAACAGGACATGAGGATCAAGGTGCGCGGAGGGGTCGCACAGGTGCACCAGCCAGCCCGATTGGCCAGGAGGGCAGCCGATTGCGTAAAACGTACTCCCTCCCGAATTGATCATTGCGCATTCGATGCCGTGGGAGCGCAACACGAAAGCAGCGCAGTCTACGGCGTAGCCTTTACCAATGGCTCCCAGATCGACGGCCACGCGCGAAGAGTGAAAGCGAATGCGATTGGGAGGAATCAATTCAACCTGGCGATAACCTACATCGCTTCGAAGTTTTTTTTCCTCGGCTGGACTGGGAGCTTGCTCGCCGCGACCCACGGCTTTCCAGCGCTCAGCCAGCGGGCCGGCGGTGACGTCGAATGCTCCTTCGGAGAGCTGGGAATAGTGCAATGATTCCTGAATCACCTGGTACAAATCCGAGGAAACCGTTTGCGCCTGGAGGTGAGCTGTGCGGTTCACGCGGCTTAGTTCGCTGGTGGGTTTGTAGATGCTCATCAGCTGTTCCAGGCGATCGATTTCCTGAAAGGCTTCGTCAATGGCCTGGGACGCTTGTGTGGGATTTGTTCGGTAGGTGACGATTTCAAACACTGAGCCCATGGCGTAGTGTTTTTTCAAAACAGCTTGATCGAAAGATGGCGAGAGAACGGGCGCATTGACGGGAGAGCCCTGGAGTTGCCCACCTGAGACGCGGCTACTCCAGCGCATAGACCACACCATTCTGGCTGGCCAGGTAGATGCGGCCACCTGCCAAGACCGGAGCGGATTGAAGACCGCCATCCAATCCAGCCTTCCACAGCACTTTGCCTGAAGCAGTATCGAGGCACAGAACGGGACCCTCAGCCGTTGATGGCAACCACCGGCTCGCTGATCACAGGGGGAGACGTGATCGGCACCCCGGCGAAGGTCTTCCATCTCAATTTGCCGGTCGGAATGTCCAATGCATATACGTTTCCGTCCTTGCTGCCAAAGACGACGAATTCTTTGGAAGCGGCGGGAGACGAGGATATTCCGAGTTTGGTTTCGAATTTCCAACGCACGGCTCCCGTGCCGGCATCGAGTGCGTAAAAGAAGTAGTCCTCGGACCCTACCAGAACCAAGTCGCCTGCCACAGCCGGGGTGGAATCGATGCCATCTCCCGTTGGCGTGCTCCACTGAATTCTTCCGGATGCGGCCTCCAGAGCATAGACTTTCCCGTTGCCACAACCGAAATACACGTGCTTTTCGGCGGCGTAGGCAGATGCATAGATCCGGCCGCCGAGGTTCTGTGTCCAACGCGGTTTTCCAGTTTTGTGCTCCACCGCGTAGAAGCGGCCGTCGGCGCTGCCGAAGAACACGGTTTCATCGCGGACAACGGGTGAACTCCAGACTTCGCCTCGTGTGGTTGGGTCTCCCAAATCGTTTTTCCCGTGTCGCGGGCTAAGCAATGGACCTTGCCGCCGTCGCAGCCAAAAAGCAGGGTGCTTCCGGAAATCGAGGGGGTGGAGTGAATCCAGTTCGGGAACTGGCGGCTCCACTTCGGGCGCCCGGTATCAGCATCCAGGGCATAGACAGTGCCATGAACTTCCGTCACGTACAAGAGGTTGTCGCGCAGCACGGGCGCCGAACGGAGAATCCTGCCAGCGCGAAACTGCCATCGCAGGCCTTTGGGCGCTTGCCATGAGGTCTCGTGCGATCCTCCCGTGCGGGAGTTTTCACTTAATAAAGTTACCCAATCGCGATCTGTGCCAGCGGGGTTGCTCATCTTGGTGTTTACGTGAGTCGGAGTTGTTGATGATCGATCAGTTTCAGGTCGGAAACGCCCAGTCCCAGCTTGCCGGCCGAAGCGATGTGTCCCGGCTGGCGAAAATAAAGGTTCTTATCGGGATTCCGGTAGAACTCGCCGCCGTTGGTAGTCAAAGTATTCGGATCGTTATTCCAGACCGAAATCGCTCCTTCCTCGCGCCTCTTTTTTTCGATGGCCTCGAGCTCGACGGTATCCACTGCCACCGGGTCGGTGCCAATGAAAAGGGTCTTCGCTTCATAGACGAAATCCCAATTCGAAGTGAGGGGGCCCCCATGCCAAACTTCGCGCATTCCATCCATGATGTTCAGGACCGACTTGGAGCGCAAAGGCTCGGTGGAGCAAAGATAGCCGATGAGGGGATCGGTGTATGTGTAAGGTTGCTGATGGGTGCGCGCCACATTGTTGAAGCATCCGTAGCCGAGATTCTTCAGGCAGCCCGTCACTCCGGAGGCCGAGTGATCCTTCATCGTCGGAATATTAATGATCTTGGTGACTTCCTGGGTGACAACTTTGGCGAGATAGCAGCGTGTCTCCGACTCTCCGAAGAAATCCGCATCGCAGTACACATCAAAGTCGTAGCGCGAGGCATCGAAGGCACCGCATTCAATGCCCACGACCCGAGTTCCTACAGGCACCAGGGTCTGGTAGGAGCCCAGTTCGATCTCGTCTGAGTAGCGGTCGAAGACCACAATATTTTGAGCGGGAACGCCGATCGAGCGCAGCGACGCAACGATCTCGCGCACGATCTCGGGGGAGGAATAGCACACCGGAGCTCCCGAAGAGTTGATCTTGATTCCCACCACGTCGTGGGGTTCAATGAACCTTTGCCACGCGGCTGCCGGGTGAACTTTCGCCGGTGAGCTGCTTCATCCCTTCATTCAACATGCGTCCAACGATCGGCTGGGAAACACGGTTGCCTGCAATGGAATCCGCGTGGAAGACTTCGACCACCCGGCCGGGGAACAGTCCCGGGATTCCCAATGGCGATGGCTTACTGGGAGAGATCCCATGCACTTGGATCGGAGGCGGCGCTGGCCGGCCCTGGTTTGCCTGGCCTGCGCCGATGCGCGAGTTAAGCAACAGCGCCGCGGTTCCCCACCCGGCAGTCTTGACGAAATCTCGTCGATCCATCCGCAACCCCCCAATGTGGCACCCCGGTGCATCGGGGCGATTGTTTTCTGAAACAAGAAGAAGCCAAGCACCTTCAAAACATGTCCACGCGAGCCTTCTCAGCGTCGAATCCTGCAGGACTTCGCCATAACGACGCGCAACGATCATACCCCTCCTTCGGTAGCAACTTCCGTAACCACCGTCACAATCGTTGAAATGCCGCATGGAGGAAGATTTAGAAGCGGACGACAAAGGGCGGGCACGACACCGGCGATGCTTCGGGGGATGTTGGGAAATTCTGTGTGTGCAACCGGCAATTCGGAAGTTTCGCTCTGGACCGACGACTCTCGGACAATGCACTCGCTAAGGCATTTGGCGCGAAATCGGGCGGCAAGAAATGCGTTTTCGGGAGTAATCTTTGACCAACGATATAAATACCTGAAGTCGAAGACGCTTCTCCGCAAAACGTTTTGGGCCTGGTAGTCACAGGCGTTCAGTCAATACGAGTCACTCTGCAATCTGGTTGACGCGAATGAAAGCACAATCATCAAGGATTGTCCTGACCGGAGTGGTTTTGCTGCTTGCCCTGATGGCTCTGCTTGCGGACGGGGCAGCGCGACGCGAGTCCGTCACTTTTGATGAGGTAGCGCACATCGGCGCGGGTGTGAGCTACCTGCAAAAGCAGGACATGAGAATGAATGAAGAGCACCCTCCGCTGGCGAAGGTGCTGGCTGCGGTGCCGCTGGTGATTCGCGGAGTGCACGCCGATTATTCCCAGGTCTCGTGGACGTTCAGCGGCAGCGGATTGTTCAAACAGATTCTGGGCGAATGGATCTTCGGCCATTGGGTGATTGCACGCTGGAATGAGCCCGTGCCGACGGTCTTCTGGGCCCGTCAGCCGATGTTGCTTCTGACACTGCTTCTGGGAGTCGTTCTCTTTCTGTATGGCTCCCGGCTGGGTGATGCGTGGGGCGGACTACTCTGTCTTTGCGCTTACGCCACCATGCCTGTGATGCTGGCGTTCGGTCCTCTGGTCTTGACTGACATCGCAATCACCTTGTTCGTGGTGCTGACGTTGTGGGCCTTTGCCGCCATGTGGGAATCTCCATCGCGCGGCACGATTCTGCGGTTCGGCTTTGCCCTTGGCGGGGCGCTGCTTTCCAAGTTTTCTTCGGGACTTCTGTTTTTCTGTTTTCTCGCGTTCATTCTCAGTCTCCGCTGGCGACCTGTACCGGAACAGCCGGCAGACAAAATGGAACTCAAGGCGTGGCGTCGTTTGCGATGGCGGAGCCTCGCGAAGGGTGTCGCATTGGCGGCGCTGGTTGTCTACGCTGTTTACTTCGTCCTTTCCTGGAATGAGCCGACCGACTCACTTGGTTTTCTTGGACACAACATGGCCGCCCTGTTTCTTCGCAGGGTGCTGATGCCACCCTGGATCTATCTGCGTGGCCTAGCCCTGTTTGCCTTTACGGGGAAGCCGCCCGCCGTCATTCTTGGACACTCCTACCCGCACGGAGTGTGGTTTTACTTTCCGCTTTTGTTTCTGCTGAAGTCACCGTTAGCCTTTCTACTTTTGCTGGTTGTCGCGCTGGTCATCGGCCTGGTTGCACGCTTCCGTCCGGAACGCCTCCACCTGATACCCGAAGGAATGGAGTTGCACTGGCGGGCGTTGTGGATTTTTCTGGTGGTCTTCACCGCCGCCTGCATCCTGAGTCCATTCCAGTTCACCATCCGCCACTTCTCGGTTTCCCTGGCGCTGCTGATACTCCTGCTGGCGCCGCTGCCGCGTGCATTGAACCAACTGCAGCGTGCAGGATGGCCTGCTGCCCGTGCCGGCTTGTGGGTGGTGGTCGCGTTAGCGCTGGCCTCGGTTGCGACGGCGGTGCGCGCCTATCCGTACTATCTTCCGTTTTTGAACTCGTTCAGCGGCGGCCGTCCGGGCTACCTGCTGGTGGGCGATTCCAATCTCGACTGGAACCAGGGGCTTCTTGAAGTCGAAAATTTCGTACAGCGACGCGGGTTATCCCACCTGTTGATCGATCCGTATGCGTTTTCGGATCCGACGGTCTATGTTCCTCAAGCGCAATTCTGGAATTGTCAACGGGCTGTTCCGGAAGATGGCGGCCAATGGGCCATTGTCTCGGCCAATCTGATTCAGGAAAGTCACAACTGTACCTGGCTGCTGCAGTTCCCGCACCAGGCCCTGGCCGGCGGCAGCATGTATGCTTTTCAGCTACCGCCCGTAATTCCTGCGGCCGGAACTCCTGGGGGTCCACCGCTTCCTGAGAACTATCGCAAGTTCGCAAACCTCGCTTTTCCCGGAGACGTCCGGCTCATGTGGATCAACTGCATCCGCGATCCGCAACAACTGCAGCCGACCTGGGACCGCATGGGAGCTGCGATGAAGAAGCAGCAACAAGAAAGAAGCTCAAAGGCGAGGAAATAGGCGGGATTAGGCTAGTGCCGGACGGAAATACAACACGCAGATTTGCCGACGTCTCATCGAAAGCAATGCTCAATATATTGATTTAATTGGTGGGCGCTGCAGGATTCGAACCTGCGACTTCCACCGTGTGAAGGTGGCACTCTACCGCTGAGTTAAGCGCCCCGCTTTATGGGGCCAAATTCCGGCAAGGGGAGCCGCAAAGGGCTCTTGCCGGTGGGTGGGATGAAACAAAGATGCGTTGGAAGCATCTCTCTTTGCCCCAGTATACGCTAGAATCCGAACACACCCCATGGCAGCGAGGGACGGAAATCCGGGGCAGAAAAATCCACGGGAAACTGGCGAAAGCCAGCAACCCGAGGTGCCCGATTCGGCGGAAGCTGGCGCAGAAATCGGCCCGGCGACGACGCCCCGGCGACGATCCGGCGGCGCTGCCGACAAAGACCCGGAGTTGGCCTCCGGCGCAGCCCAATCCCATGCAAATAAGCCAGCTTCCGAGCCGGGCGGCGAGGATCCGCTCGAGGAGACGTCCCTTCCGGACGATGACGAGGGCGCGGGATCGGAAGGGTCGGGAAACATTCTTGGCCAGGAAGGGTTTGAAGATGCAGGTGAACCTGCTGTAAACCCTGAATCTGAAGGATTTTGGGAGGAAGAAACGCAACTTTCTTCCGACGAAAGGGTTCGACAGGGTATGGGCACGATCGCGCTGGAACGAATCCCGATCGACGAACAAAGTGCCAGGCTGGCAAGCTCCCATATGCCGGCAGGACTGGGCGGTGACCTGTCGCAGATGAGCGATGCGGAAATTATGCAGCGCGCTGGCGCCGGAGATGAAGCCTGCCTGGAGTTTTTGATCGCGAAGTATCGACGGCCGATCATCAGTTTTATGTACCGCATGGTTCACAATCAGGCGGTTGCTGAAGAGCTTGCCCAGGAGGTGTTTCTGCGGGTGTACCGTGCCCGAGCAACGTATCGCGCTGAGGCTCGCTTTTCAACCTGGCTGTATCGGATTGCGTCGAACATGGCCATCAACCATGCTCGCGATACAAAGTACGAGCGGGCATCCGCCAGCATATACCTTGATCAGGCGGACGAGGATACCGGCACGAAACCCGATGTTCCGGATCTTCGGCCGATTGCCGAACAGGATATGCTGCAGGATGAGCGAATGCGGCGGATTCGAGAACATGTAATGGCGTTGCCGGAGCGACAACGAATGGCTGTCGTGATGCATAAATATCAAGACATGGATTACAAGCAGATCGGTGCGGTATTAAAGTTAAGCGAGTCGGCGACCAAGTCGCTGCTGTTTCGCGCTTACCAGACGCTGCGCGAGAAGCTAAAAGAGTTTGCTTAGAATTGACGAAAGGAGAGAGCTGCCATGAAATGTGAAAAGCTCCAGGCATATTTGCCCGATATGATTTTCGATCCGACTCGTGTTCCCACCGAGGCGATGCAGCATGTGAAGGAATGTGCCGCTTGTGCGGGTGAGTTGAAAGAATTGCAGGCGACCATGCAACTACTCGATAGTTGGAAGGCGCCCGAACCGAGCCCTTATTTCGATACGCGGCTGGCTGTCCGCCTGCGCGAAGCGCGAGAGTCTGAAGCGCCCGGATGGATGGAGAGGCTGCGTTTGCGTTTTCTGTTTGGAAGCGACCTGCACCTGCGTCCGGCAGTGGCTGCGGCGTTTGCTTTGCTGGTCATCGTCAGCGGTGGTTCCTATATGGGTATCGTCAGTTTGAACCACACTGTTGTTCCATCCCACCCGCAAGCGGTTTCTGCCACCGTGAATGATCTGGAGCTTCTCGATTCCAACGCGCAAACGCTGCAGCAGCTGGCATCGTTCGACGAGACGGATGCGGACGGCGGTCCGGCGAACGGCGGAGCCAATTCCTCCAACTAGCCGTGGTTCCACACATCATGACATCGGGTACAAACAGATGGGCAGGTGCCGGCACTATGCGATAGAGAGTGGGAATAGCGCACGGGGTGCATTCAAAACCTCGGCGTTGCGAATGAGAAGATGACCTGTCTTGGAAAAAAACGCAGATTCCTTACCACGATACCTCTCTGGCGGAGTGGAGGCGGGTTTGTGTCTGGTTTCCGTCGTTCTCTAGCGGGTTCATTCTTATTTCTAGCAGCATGGATGATATTCCTGGCATGCGGTTTGGGATGGGCGGGTCGGTGCGACGCGGGTCCGTGTCCGAATCAGGCCAGGTCGCCGCGGGAATCTGTTGCCTGGTATCAGGCAGGGCAAGCGACTCCAGGGAATGGCGGGGGAAATGCAGGGGGCGCCGTGGTGCGGCCTGCTCCTCCGCAGCGGGAACGGGAGCACCTGGGCGAATGGCTGCGGCAGCACCAAAATATGTCGTTTCCGGAGCAGGAGCGCGCCCTTCGGACAGAGCCTGGCTTCAATCGACTGCCTCCGGCGAAACAGCAACGCCTGCTGGAGCGGTTGCAACAACTGGACGCGATGCCTCCCGCCCGTCGAGAACGCATGTTGGCGCGACTTGAAACTTGGGAGCGATTGTCACCGGAGCAGCGGCAGCAGGTCCGCGTTGGAATTCTTGAAGTACACCAGATGCCGTTTGATCGACAGGTGATGATGCACCGTGCGGTGCGAGACCTGAGCGAATTTCCGCAGTGGCAGCGCGGTGACATCTTGAACTCTCCGGAATTTCGCCATCATTATTCTGATTTTGAACGGCAGGTGCTGGCGACATTGATGATGGCTCAGCCGTATGAGCCGCTGCGGCGGCAATGATCCTTTAGACACGCGGTGGGTGTTAGGGTTTGTAAGCACCTCGCACCCTGATATGGCGCATGCTGGGTCGTTGGTGCGCCGAGTGCCGAAAGTTTGACCCCGCAGGTTGCAGTCGCTATCATAGGAATGCGGGGTGGAGCAGCCCGGTAGCTCGTTGGGCTCATAACCCAAAGGTCGCTGGTTCAAATCCAGCCCCCGCAACCAAAAGACATATTGATATCGAAAGGCTTAGGAGATTTCGGCTCCTGAGCCTTTTTCTTCAATAGCCGTTAGGCTGCCAACTAGAGCGGTATTTTGCTCTTGTTTCAGCGCTTCTTCCAGCTTGCTCACGGCTCTCTCAATCTCCGCACCTGCTAAGCGCCCGGCTTCGAGATTCCGTTCCCACTCAGGCTGACCGCCATACACATCCAACGTGAACACACCAGTAAGAGCGTGACCCGCTCTCTCCTGAATGGTCTTCAGTGGGACGCGTAAGGCATCGAGCAATGACACATTGAAATGACGGAAGGCGTGAAACCCTGCCTGCGGTATTTCCAGAGACTTGAGCAGGACCGTCATTTTGCGTTGACGGAATACGTCCATGTCTAAGGGAGTTCCGGTAGAAGACGTGAACAGGTGTTTGTGCTCAATTGCTGCCTGCTCTGTCTTCTTCTTAGGGTTTACCTTCGCTTTCTGCCGTGCGATTTGTTCCCACAGCAGGGAAACCAGTTGCGGAGATAGACCCAAGGTCCGAACAGAACTATTCGTTTTAGGACTTTGGTTCTTGCCGCCCCACACCGACCGACTGACAGTCAAGCGTTCGCCGTCGAGGTCGGTCAATTCGAGTCCGGCGATTTCTCCAGCTCGCAATCCGGTTTCAGCCGCAAGCCAATAGAAGACACGCTGCTCGCCCTGAGACGCGGCAATAATCTTTGCCACATCGTTCAAGGTGTAGAACTTCGCTCTCTTCTTGATTCTGCGGGGCAGCTTCGGTTTCGGGAGCATCGCATCAACGTATTTCTGTGCGAGTGCGGCGTTCCAAATAAGGCTCACCACTCCCCACATATTGCGAACGGTCTT
Source organism: uncultured Acidobacteriota bacterium (assembly GCA_963794795.1). GTDB lineage: Bacteria > Acidobacteriota > Terriglobia > Terriglobales > Acidobacteriaceae > JAKAAZ01. The sequence continues at coordinate 68,762 of CAWCFC010000001.1, forward strand.
AGGGTCAAGGCCCTCCGCTACAGATGCAGCGACGAAACGTTGAATGTCTGCCGCGTCAATCTGTCTCATGTCCTTTGCTCCGAATGCTGCCTTCAGTCGTTTCAAACTGCTTCGTGCGCCTGATTGAGTTGAGGGCTTCGATAGTGAGAGATAATCTCTCTCCCATATCTCCGCAAATTCCTCAAAGGTTGCTGACTTCCGTTCGCTCTTCGCAACAGATAAAGAAAAGTTCACGCGGTCTACATGCGGCTGTAACAGCCGTTGCGCTTCCCGCTTGCCTATGACCTTCTCCCCACTCTTAACCGGAGTGAGAACAATTTGGTGTCGAATGCGCTTCTCTACACCGTGACATGTAGGACGTACTCTGCAAAATTTCCCATCCACAGCGTTTTGTTTTGGTTCTGGTACACACTTCCTCGTTGGAATCTTCGACGTTGCACAGAATCTCCATTCCGTACCGTCGAATCAATCGTGGAAGTGATTCTCTTCGATGCCGCTCTCCGGCGCCTGCGAACGCGAGGGGCTTTCCTAAAGAAGTTCCGAGCAGGTTTGGTTGGCGCGGTAGAAGCGGGCGTACCGGATACGCCTGAGCGAACCCTCAGCATTGTGCGTTCAATACTGAACTATTGTGCCCGCGCGCTTCACGGGGCTATGCGACAGGCGTTCTGCGTCCCCCGCCTGATTTACGCTCAGTTTCAGAATGTGGTGACTTCTTGCAAATCACGATAGCTGAATCGCTGAGGGTCGGAGACACGCAAGCGAAGGATGGGTCCCATGCGCTCAGTTGTGTATCTCTGACAAGTCATAATATAGCTAAAAACAGTCCTAATGTCAAGCTAAATAGTAATATAGACATAGACTTACAGCCAACTGTTTTATAGGAAGTTGGGCCATTAATTCTGAAAGATAGGGCGCGGTGTTCCGTGCCGGGGTGATTAAGTCGGGACCGAAAAGTGCCTCGGTTTCCACCTCTTCATGTACTCTTCTCTGGTTCAATTAGTGTGGTTTCCACACGTGTCTCTCCACCTAGTAGGTGCTGACGAAATCTGTGAATCTCCCGAGTCGTGAAGACTCCCGCGACGATCAGGAGCAGAGTTTGAGGCCCGCACCCCACAGTGTCGTATTCTCTGTCAGCTCACCGTGCTTGAAGAGGAGAAGCAGGCTCGATCCGACAGGCAGGCCAATGAGACAACCATAGGTCACCGCCTCACTGAGTCGGTCCCGAAAACAAGCGATCCATGGATAGTCTCTACTGGATTGGACCTTCGTCTTCGTCCCATGGTCCTCCATTATTCACCTGTCTCAGATGGAGCAAGAAAAAAAGCATCAGTGCAAAGAGAACCGCTGGCCCTGCTAAACGGATAAGATCGCGATCCACCTGACACTCCAAGTAGATTGAGAGTTCCGCGCCTAGTCGCCTCGATGCGCTCTTGCAAAAAGAGGGTCGCGTTTTTCTGTTCCCATATCCGCAATTCGTTCCCAAAAGGGCTTGAGTCTGGAAAAGACGACACCGGATTTTGGATCGACCAAATTCTTCCCGTTTTCATCTGACTTGAGCCAGTCAAGTGCGAGATGCAGGTTGTCGCTTGGCTTGAATGTACAACTCACTGAAATATTCAGCGAAGGAGGCATTGGTAGCCCATTGAAAAGGAGGAATTGAATGCTCTCTACGTTGGGGCTGTTGTCGAGTACAACAGGATCAGCAATCGTCACGCCCTAATCGACATGCCGCCGCCGAGGCCCACGTATATGCCGGTCACCGTGAAAGGAATCGACTGTGGTGCGGGCATCGACTGTGGTGTTTTCTGTCTTAACTGCTCAGTAAGCCGGGCAAGGACCTCGCGCTCATCATTCACCAGACAAATACCCACTGTATGTTGAGCGGTGACAAAGTCCTCGAAGTCGCGTAGACGAGTTTAGGCGCCTAGAGGTGGAGCATCCATGATGAAAGTCTCGGAGAGCACCGTAGAGCTGCGAACGGTTAGATGTGCTTGCTTGGCAGCTCCCAGCAGAAGAGCCGTGTTCGCCACATCTTGACTAGCAAATTGTCGCTTAACGTATCCGGGGTAATTGTTCAGATCTACTTTTCTGTAGACTTCGAGTTCGTCGAGTGCGGCTCGATAATCCTTGCATCGATCCGTGGTCACAGCAAAAGCTAGTACCGCAGCCGCAACAACGCAGATCAACTGTTGAAGTAATTTGAGTGCTTTGAGTCGCTCGTCCATGGTTTTACTTCTTGTCCATGTGGGAGGTAAAGAACCCTCTTTAAGACAGCGTCGAGCTACGGTTGCACCTCGGCAGGTAGAAAATCCACACCGACCTCACCTATACCACACTTCGCAAGAAGGAGATGCCCCAAAGGAAGTATATGGGTGAATGCTTACCTGAAACGACTTTCGCAAGCCTCGTTACGCCACTGAAGGCGGCTCGCACAGTTCCGGGCTGTTGTTCCTGACGTTACCGACTCGCGGATCAACCTTCCATACCTTCATCTCGTCCGCGTCGTAAGGACGTAACAGGTCGACTGGCGGCTGTTCCTCATCCGCACGGGTCAGCCATCGGGTGTAATCCCTCGGCTCTAAAATGACCGGCATTCGTGTGTGGACAGTCGCGGCAAGTTCGTTCGGGTCCGTGGTGATAATCGCGAAGGAGTCGACCGGCTTGTTATCCGGTGCCATCCATCGTTCCCACACCCCAGCGAACGCGAACGGCTCACCATCCTTCATGCCGAACGCATACGGCTGTTTCGTCTTCGCGTCGATTTTCTTCCACTCATAAAAGGCGTCGGCTGGAATCAGGCAACGGCGTTTCTTGAAAGGCTGTCGCCACATGGGTTTGACATGATGATTCGGCCTTCGCATTTATGGTGGAGAGTCCGAGGAGTTTTACGTCCTTGCACCAGCTCGGAATCAAGCCCCAGCGCATCATCGCGATTTCGCGTTCGCCTGTGTCGCGGTCCAAGCGGATGACGGGCTGAAATGTAGTCGGCGCGATGTTGTACGAAGGAGGAATGTCGAACACGGTTGCGCCCGAGTGGAAGTAATCCACTAACCGTTGCTTATCCGACCGTCTAACGTAGCGGCCACACATTGGATAAATTCTATCGCTGGCTCTCAGCGTCCCAAAATTGGCAACAACATCAAACAACTGAGCGGATCGGTAGTGTCCTACTTTGGCTATTTCAATTCATATTGCGGATTTGGATAGTGGTCGGCAGTCAGAAGAAGTTGCAGAACTTGATTAGGGTCGGAACAAGGCCTCATGGTCATCAACTTCTGTTTGGCTGTCGAAGGTGGAGCTGTCGCAAAACATCCAGCTCTGCTTGGGAGTGCCATCGAACCCGTCATTATAGGTCATGACAATCAGTACTCACGACCGCCTGTTTTCCTGTATTCAGGTCTGCTTTGAACGAGATCGGGGAAGCTTATTTCAACTTGGTAAATCCCACCATTCTGGACGACCGGGATGCTCTGATAGGCAAACGTCTGCCAGTGAGCTTCAATATTATCGGACATCGGAATGATGTTCTTACCAACCTCCTTTATCTAAAAAGTTGCTTCGTGCATAACGATCTGGACAGGTCCGGAAGGAATGTGACCCCCGTTGAAGACAGGTACATCCATCCTTTTGTTCTGAAAATCGTTTGTGGGGGTACCAAGCGTCAGATAAGCCCGCTCTGAGACGTGGAGGGTGTCTTTAGCGGTATCCGCAGCACTCCTCGCAGCATCGGCAGCACTCTTGGCAACCGCAACCTGAGCCTTAGCCTCGTTAGCCAAGTCCTTAGTCCGGTCAGCCTGCTCTTTCATGCGATCGGCCAAGTCTTTCATATGCCCCGATTCAATATCGGTATTAGTAGCAAGCCGCTGGGTCCAAGTCGCCTGATTTCCGGCAGCCGTTGCCAGAGCGTGAGTATCGCTGCTGCTCTCGTGCATTCTCCCACCATTGAGCGCAGACGAATGCAGCCGCGAGGGCCGATAAGATGACGGCAGTTCTGGCCCATCGCAAGGTTGACTTTTCAAAGCCGCTCATTTGACCTGCTACTTGAGTGAGCTGTTGCGATGTACGTTGGAGGTATTGTTGTCGCTGGAGGTGTTACTTCGGAATCGTCAGGCTTGATGGCGTTCGTGGGAGAAGACCCATCTTCGGGTTGCTTGCTATTTTGTTCAGCTGGCATTTGATTGTCCAAAGTAGCCCCTACTTTCAATATCACTAAACTAGGACACTACCAGCGCATCAGTCTGACATTCCATTTTTCGCACAATCCCGGCTCATTGTTTCTGATGCTGCGTTGTTCGGGTGAATCTAACCCTGACTTTCCCATCCAGTCACAACATCATTGTCGAGGGTGATACGAAGCGCATAGCGGTTCTTTCCGGTTTGATTGTCTTTCCAGATTTCTCTTTTCCGCCTCGCCATTTGTTTGATGTCCACCCCGGCGGGATGTCCGAGGGAATCAGTTAATTGTTCGGCTGTCTGACCTTCCCACATTTCCTTGGCGAGAATCCTTTGCACAATCAATTCGTCGCTGTGCCTATTCGTGAGGTATTCGATTCGACGACTGTGTTGGAAACGCTTATACAGGACAATCGCGATAACAACCGCAGCGAACCCTGCAACCAAGGCTGCTGACATCGACCGTGTCGGCTAGCCGACACGGTCGATGTCAGCAGCCTTGGTTGCAGGGTTCGCTGCGGTTGTTATCGCGATTGTCCTGTATAAGCGTTTCCAACACAGTCGTCGAATCGAATACCTCACGAATAGGCGCCGCGACGAATTGATTGTGCGAAGGATTCTCGCCAAGGAAATGTGGGAAGGTCAGACAGCCGAACAGTTAACTGATTCCCTCGGACATCCCGCCGGGGTGGACATCGAACAAATGGCGAGGCGGAGGAAAAGAGAAATCTGGAAATACAATCAAACCGGAAAGAACCGCTATGCGCTTCGTATCACCCTCGACAATGATGTTGTGACTGGATGGGAAAGTCAGGGTTAGAGTTCACCCGAACAACGCAGCATCAGAAACAATGAGCCGGGATTGTGCGAAAAATGGAATGTCAGACTGATGCGCTGGTAGTGTCCTAGTTTAGTGATATTGAAAGTAGGGGCTACTTTGGACAATCAAATGCCAGCTGAACAAAATAGCAAGCAACCCGAAGATGGGTCTTCTCCCACGAACACCATCAAGCCTGACGATTCCGAAGTAACGCCTCCAGCGACAACAATACCTCCAACGACATCGCAACAGCTCACTCAAGTCGCAGGTCAAATGAGCGGCTTTGAAAGTCAACCTTGCGATGGGCCAGAACTGCCGTCATCTTATCGGCCCTCGCGGCTGCATTCGTCTGCGCTCAATGGTGGGAGAATGCACGAGAGCAGCAGCGATACTCACGCTCTGGCAACGGCTGCCGGAAATCAGGCGACTTGGACCCAGCGGCTTGCTACTAATACCGATATTGAATCGGGGCATATGAAAGACTTGGCCGATCGCATGAAAGAGCAGGCTGACCGGACTAAGGACTTGGCTAACGAGGCTAAGGCTCAGGTTCGGTTGCCAAGAGTGCTGCCGATGCTCCGAGGAGTGCTGCGGATACCGCTAAAGACACCCTCCACGTCTCAGAGCGGGCTTATCTGACGCTTGGTACCCCCACAAACGATTTTCAGAACAAAAGGATGGATGTACCTGTCTTCAACGGGGGTCACATTCCTTCCGGACCTGTCCAGATCGTTATGCACGAAGCAACTTTTTCTATAAAGGAGGTTGGTAAGAACATCATTCCGATGTCCGATAATATTGAAGCTCACTGGCAGACGTTTGCCTATCAGAGCGTCCCGGTCGTCCAGAATGGTGGGATTTACCAAGTTGAAATAAGCTTCCCGATCTGGTTCAGAGCAGACCTGATACAGGAAAACAGGCGGTCGTAGTACTGATTGTCATGACCTATAATGACGGGTTCGATGGCACTCCCAAGCAGAGCTGGATGTTTTGCGACAGCTCCACCTTCGACGCCAAACAGAAGTTGATGACCATGAGGCCTTGTTCCGACCCTAATCAAGTTCTGCAACTTCTTCTGACTGCCGACCACTATCCAAATCCGCAATATGAATTGAAATAGCCAAAGTAGGACACTACCGATCCGCTCAGTTGTTTGATGTTGTTGCCAATATTGGGACGCTGAGAGCTTGCGATAGAATTTATCCAATGTGCGGACGCTACGTTAGACGGTCGGACAAACAACGTTTGGTGGACTACTTCCACGCGGGCGCGACCGTGTTCGACATTCCGCCGTCATACAACATCGCCCCGACAACATTCCAGCCTGTGATTCGCCTTGATCGCGATACAGGCGAACGCGAACTCACGATGATGAGATGGGGATTGATTCCAAGCTGGTGCAAAGACGTGAAGCTCCTCGGAATCTCCACAATAAACGCGAAGGCAGAATCGCTCATGGTCAAACCCGTGTGGCGTCAACCGTTCAAGAAGCGACGTTGCCTAATTCCAGCTGATGCATTTTATGAGTGGAAGAAAATCGACGCGAAGACCAAGCACCCATATGCGTTCAGTATGAAGGATGGTGAACCGTTCGCGTTTGCCGGTGTGTGGGAACGATGGATGGCGCCAGATCAGAAGCCAGTCGATTCATTCGCGATTATCACCACGGACCCGAACGAACTTGCTGCCACGGTTCATACCCGAATGCCGGTAATTCTTGAGCCGAAGGACTACACACGTTGGCTGACCCGTGCGGACGAGGAACAGCCACCAGTCGACCTGTTACGTCCTTACGACGCGGACGAGATGAAGGCGTGGACGGTTGATCCACGTGTCGGCAACGTGCGGAACAACAGCCCGGAACTGTGCGAGCCGCCTTCAGTGGCGTAACGAGGCTTGCGAAAGTCGTTTCAGGTAAGCATTCACCCATATACTTCCTTTGGGGCATCTCCTTCTTGCGAAGTGTGGTATAGGTGAGGTCGGTGTGGATTTTCTACCTGCCGAGGTGCAACCGTAGCTCGACGCTGTCTTAAAGAGGGTTCTTTACCTCCCACATGGACAAAAAGTAAAACCATGGACGAGCGACTCAAAGCACTCAAATTACTTCAACAGTTGATCTGCGTTGTTGCGGCTGCGGTACTAGCTTTTGCTGTGACCACGGATCGATGCAAGGATTATCGAGCCGCACTCGACGAACTCGAAGTCTACAGAAAAGTAGATCTGAACAATTACCCCGGATACGTTAAGCGACAATTTGCTAGTCAAGATGTGGCGAACACGGCTCTTCTGCTGGGAGCTGCCAAGCAAGCACATCTAACCGTTCGCAGCTCTACGGTGCTCTCCGAGACTTTCATCATGGATGCTCCACCTCTAGGCGCCTAAACTCGTCTACGCGACTTCGAGGACTTTGTCACCGCTCAACATACAGTGGGTATTTGTCTGGTGAATGATGAGCGCGAGGTCCTTGCCCGGCTTACTGAGCAGTTAAGACAGAAAACACCACAGTCGATGCCCGCACCACAGTCGATTCCTTTCACGGTGACCGGCATATACGTGGGCCTCGGCGGCGGCATGTCGATTAAGGGCGTGACGATTGCTGATCCTGTTGTACTCCACAACAGCCCCAACGTAGAGAGCATTCAATTCCTCCTTTTCAATGGGCTACCAATGCCTCCTTCGCTGAATATTTCAGTGAGTTGTACATTCAAGCCAAGCGACAACCTGCATCTCGCACTTGACTGGCTCAAGTCAGATGAAAACGGGAAGAATTTGGTCGATCCAAAATCCGGTGTCGTCTTTTCCAGACTCAAGCCCTTTTGGGAACGAATTGCGGATATGGGAACAGAAAACGCGACCCTCTTTTGCAAGAGCGCATCGAGGCGACTAGGCGCGGAACTCTCAATCTACTTGGAGTGTCAGGTGGATCGCGATCTTATCCGTTTAGCAGGGCCAGCGGTTCTCTTTGCACTGATGCTTTTTTTCTTGCTCCATCTGAGACAGGTGAATAATGGAGGACCATGGGACGAAGACGAGGTCAAATCGAGTAGAGACTATCCATGGATCGCTTGTTTTCGGGACCGACTCAGTGAGGCGGTGACCTATGGTTGTCTCATTGGCCTGCCTGTCGGATCGAGCCTGCTTCTCCTCTTCAAGCACGGTGAGCTGACAGAGAATACGACACTGTGGGGTGCGGGCCTAACTCTGCTCCTGATCGTCGCGGGAGTCTTCACGACTCGGGAGATTCACAGATTTCGTCAGCACCTACTAGGTGGAGAGACACGTGTGGAAACCACACTAATTGAACCAGAGAAGAGTACATGAAGAGGTGGAAACCGAGGCACTTTTCGGTCCCGACTTAATCACCCCGGCACGGAACACCGCGCCCTATCTTTCAGAATTAATGGCCCAACTTCCTATAAAAGAGTTGGCTGTAAGTCTATGTCTACATTACCATTTAGCTTGACATTAGGACTGTTTTTAGCTATATTATGACTTGTCAAAGATACACAACTGAGCGTATGGGACTCATCCTTCGCTTGCGTGTCTTCGACCCTCAGCGATTCAGCTATCGTGATTTGCAACATGTCGCCACAGTCTCAGACTGAGCATAAATCAGGCGGGGGACGCAGAACGCCTGTCGCATAGCCCCGTGAAGCGCGCGGGCACAATAGGTCAGTATTGAACGCACAAGCTGAGGGTTCGCTAGGCGTATTCGGTACGCCCGCTTCTACCACGCCAACCAAACCTACTCGGAACTTCTTAAGGAAAGCCCCTCGCGTTCGCAGGCGCCGGAGAGCGGCTTCGAGTAGAATCACTTCCACGATTGATTCGACGGCACGGAATGGAGATTCTGTGCAACGTCGAAGATTCCAACGAGGAAGTGTGTACCAGAACCAAACCAAAACGCTGTGGATGGGAAATTTTGCAGAATACGTCCTAGATGTCCACGGCGTAGAGAAGCGCATTCGACACCAAATCGTTCTCACTTCCGTTAAGAGTGGGGAGAAGTTCATAGGCAAGCGGGAAGCGCAACGGCTGTTACAGCCGCATGTAGATCGCGTGAACTTTTCTTTATCTGTTGCGAAGAGCGAACAAAAGTCGCAACCTTTGAGGAATTTGCCGAGATATGGGAGAGAATTATCTCTCACTATCGAAGCCCTCAACTGAATCAGGCGCACGAAGCGGTTTGAAACGACTGAAGGCAGCATTCGGAGCAAAGGACATGAGACGGATTGACGCGGCGACATTCAACGTTTCGTCGCGGCATCTGTAGCGGAGGGTCTTGACCCCAAGACCGTTCGCAATATGTGGGCATGGTGAGCCTTATTTGGAACGCCGCACTCGCACAGAAATACGTTGATGCGATGCTCCCGAAACCGAAGCTGCCCCGCAGAATCAAGAAGAGAGCGAAGTTCTACACCTTGAACGATGTGGCAAAGATTATTGCCGCGTCTCAGGGCGAGCAGCGTGTCTTCTATTGGCTTGCGGCTGAAACCGGATTGCGAGCTGGAGAAATCGCCGGACTCGAATTACCGACCTCGACGGCGAACGCTTGACTGTCAGTCGGTCGGTGTGGGCGGCAAGAACCAAAGTCCTAAAACGAATAGTTCTGTTCGGACCTTGGGTCTATCTCCGCAACTGGTTTCCCTGCTGTGGGAACAAATAGGCAGAAAGCGAAGGTAAACCCTAAGAAGAAGACAGAGCAGGCAGCAATTGAGCACAAACACCTGTTCACGTCTTCTACCGGAACTCCCTTAGACATGGACGTATTCCGTCAACGCAAAATGACGGTCCTGCTCAAGTCTCTGGAAATACCGCAGGCAGGGTTTCACGCCTTCCGTCATTTCAATGTGTCATTGCTCGATGCCTTACGCGTCCCACTGAAGACCATTCAGGAGAGAGCGGGTCACGCTCTTACTGGTGTGTTCACGTTGGATGTGTATGGCGGTCAGCCTGAGTGGGAACTGAATCTCGAAGCCGGGCGCTTAGCAGGTGCGGAGATTGAGAGAGCCGTGAGCAAGCTGGAAGAAGCGCTGAAACAAGAGCAAAATACCGCTCTAGTTGGCAGCCTAACGGCTATTGAAGAAAAAGGCTCAGGAGCCGAAATCTCCTAAGCCTTTCGATATCAATATGTCTTTTGGTTGCGGGGGCTGGATTTGAACCAGCGACCTTTGGGTTATGAGCCCAACGAGCTACCGGGCTGCTCCACCCCGCATTCCTATGATAGCGACTGCAACCTGCGGGGTCAAACTTTCGGCACTCGGCGCACCAACGACCCAGCATGCGCCATATCAGGGTGCGAGGTGCTTACAAACCCTAACACCCACCGCGTGTCTAAAGGATCATTGCCGCCGCAGCGGCTCATACGGCTGAGCCATCATCAATGTCGCCAGCACCTGCCGTTCAAAATCAGAATAATGATGGCGAAATTCCGGAGAGTTCAAGATGTCACCGCGCTGCCACTGCGGAAATTCGCTCAGGTCTCGCACCGCACGGTGCATCATCACCTGTCGATCAAACGGCATCTGGTGTACTTCAAGAATTCCAACGCGGACCTGCTGCCGCTGCTCCGGTGACAATCGCTCCCAAGTTTCAAGTCGCGCCAACATGCGTTCTCGACGGGCGGGAGGCATCGCGTCCAGTTGTTGCAACCGCTCCAGCAGGCGTTGCTGTTTCGCCGGAGGCAGTCGATTGAAGCCAGGCTCTGTCCGAAGGGCGCGCTCCTGCTCCGGAAACGACATATTTTGGTGCTGCCGCAGCCATTCGCCCAGGTGCTCCCGTTCCCGCTGCGGAGGAGCAGGCCGCACCACGGCGCCCCCTGCATTTCCCCCGCCATTCCCTGGAGTCGCTTGCCCTGCCTGATACCAGGCAACAGATTCCCGCGGCGACCTGGCCTGATTCGGACACGGACCCGCGTCGCACCGACCCGCCCATCCCAAACCGCATGCCAGGAATATCATCCATGCTGCTAGAAATAAGAATGAACCCGCTAGAGAACGACGGAAACCAGACACAAATCCGCCTCCACTCCGCCAGAGAGGTATCGTGGTAAGGAATCTGCGTTTTTTTCCAAGACAGGTCATCTTCTCATTCGCAACGCCGAGGTTTTGAATGCACCCCGTGCGCTATTCCCACTCTCTATCGCATAGTGCCGGCACCTGCCCATCTGTTTGTACCCGATGTCATGATGTGTGGAACCACGGCTAGTTGGAGGAATTGGCTCCGCCGTTCGCCGGACCGCCGTCCGCATCCGTCTCGTCGAACGATGCCAGCTGCTGCAGCGTTTGCGCGTTGGAATCGAGAAGCTCCAGATCATTCACGGTGGCAGAAACCGCTTGCGGGTGGGATGGAACAACAGTGTGGTTCAAACTGACGATACCCATATAGGAACCACCGCTGACGATGACCAGCAAAGCAAACGCCGCAGCCACTGCTGGACGCAGGTGCAGGTCGCTTCCAAACAGAAAACGCAAACGCAGCCTCTCCATCCATCCGGGCGCTTCAGACTCTCGCGCTTCGCGCAGGCGGACAGCCAGCCGCGTATCGAAATAAGGGCTCGGTTCGGGCGCCTTCCAACTATCGAGTAGTTGCATGGTCGCCTGCAATTCTTTCAACTCACCCGCACAAGCGGCACATTCCTTCACATGCTGCATCGCCTCGGTGGGAACACGAGTCGGATCGAAAATCATATCGGGCAAATATGCCTGGAGCTTTTCACATTTCATGGCAGCTCTCTCCTTTCGTCAATTCTAAGCAAACTCTTTTAGCTTCTCGCGCAGCGTCTGGTAAGCGCGAAACAGAAGCGACTTGGTCGCCGACTCGCTTAACTTTAATACCGCACCGATCTGCTTGTAATCCATGTCTTGATATTTATGCATCACGACAGCCATTCGTTGTCGCTCCGGCAACGCCATTACATGTTCTCGAATCCGCCGCATTCGCTCATCCTGCAGCATATCCTGTTCGGCAATCGGCCGAAGATCCGGAACATCGGGTTTCGTGCCGGTATCCTCGTCCGCCTGATCAAGGTATATGCTGGCGGATGCCCGCTCGTACTTTGTATCGCGAGCATGGTTGATGGCCATGTTCGACGCAATCCGATACAGCCAGGTTGAAAAGCGAGCCTCAGCGCGATACGTTGCCCGGGCGCGGTAGACCCGCAGAAATACCTCCTGGGCAAGCTCTTCCGCAACCGCCTGATTGTGAACCATGCGGTACATAAAACTGATGATCGGCCGTCGATACTTCGCGATCAAAAACTCCAGGCAAGCCTCATCACCGGCGCCAGCGCGCTGCATAATCTCTGCATCGCTCATCTGCGACAGGTCACCGCCCAGTGCTGCCGGCATATGGGAGCTTGCCAGCCTGGCACTTTGTTCGTCGATCGGGATTCGTTCCAGCGCGATCGTGCCCATACCCTGTCGAACCCTTTCGTCGGAAGAAAGTTGCGTTTCTTCCTCCCAAAATCCTTCAGATTCAGGGTTTACAGCGGGTTCACCTGCATCTTCAAACCCTTCCTGGCCAAGAATGTTTCCCGACCCTTCCGATCCCGCGCCCTCGTCATCGTCCGGAAGGGACGTCTCCTCGAGCGGATCCTCGCCGCCCGGCTCGGAAGCTGGCTTATTTCCATGGGATTGGGCTGCGCCGGAGGCCAACTCCGGGTCTTTGTCGGCAGCGCCGCCGGATCGTCGCCGGGGCGTCGTCGCCGGGCCGATTTCTGCGCCAGCTTCTGCCGAATCGGGCACCTCGGGTTGCTGGCTTTCGCCAGTTTCCCGTGGATTTTTCTGCCCCGGATTTCCGTCCCTCGCTGCCATGGGGTGTGTTAGGATTCTAGCGTATACTGGGGCAAAGAGAGATGCTTCCAACGCATCTTTGTTTCATCCCCCGCCACCGGCAAGAGCCCCTTGCGGCTCCCCTTGCCGGAATT
>CAWCFC010000002.1:0-1069637 GCA_963794795.1 uncultured Acidobacteriota bacterium
GTGGTGGCCAGGGAGGGAATTGAACCCCCGACGCCAGCCTTTTCAGGGCTGCGCTCTACCACTGAGCTACCTGGCCGTGTAGATTTTCCAGAAGGGAACTCTGCACATGAGTGGAGGGAAATGAAGATTTCCGATTGCTGCTTCTTGGTGAGTATATCAACCACTGCGTAGACTGCCAAACCCGGTTGAACGATGGCGCCGGCTCAAATACTCTGAAGGTAGCGGGGGAGCTATGACAGAGAACGCACAAAAAACCGAAAAGATTCAGAAGACTGAAGAGGAGTGGCGCCAACAGCTGACTCCGGAACAGTATTACGTGGCTCGCGAGAAGGGGACAGAGCCGGCATTTTCCGGCGCGCTCTACAAAAACCACGATGACGGAAGCTATCACTGCGTGGCCTGCGATGCGCCGTTGTTCAAGTCCGATACCAAGTTTGAATCGGGCTCGGGCTGGCCAAGTTTCTGGCTCCCGGTTTCGCCCGAAGCGGTGGAGAACCATGAAGACGTGAGCCACGGGATGCGCCGCGTGGAAGTGACGTGCGCTCGTTGTGGCGCCCATCTCGGCCACGTATTTCCCGACGGTCCCAAGCCCACAGGTCTTCGCTATTGCATCAACTCCGCCGCCCTGAAATTCGAAAAACAGTAAGGCGGCGCAAGCGAAGTCCGTCGTCGCATAGCAACAATCAAGCCGTCACTGGGGTCCCATGTGCTGTTGCATTCCTGGCGGCATTGGAATCGAGATGTCGAGCGTCTTCACCGGTCCCAGCGTGGAAAGTGGGGTGCCGAATTGCGCTTCGTTCCCGACCACTAAAATTGCCAGCTTGGACGGGTGGACATACTTGTTCGCCACGCGGGTCACATCCGCAGCCGTCACCTTCTCAATGCCGTCGCGATACTTCTCAATAAAATCTGCTGGATAGCCGAAAAAAGCAAGCGTGGCTTGTTGCCGCAGAATTTTCTCCGGCGAATCGAAGTGGAAGATCCAGGAATTCAAGACCTGGTCTTTCGCGTTCTTCAGTTCTACAGCGGAGGGCGGGACGGTTTTCAATTCGCCTATCTGTTGCAGCATCGCTTGCGTAGCAGCCACTGTGGTGACGCTTTTCGTTCCCGCCGCTACGTAAAAGAGTCCGGGATGATCGTAGCTGGCGCCATAGGCTCCCTCAACCGCATAGGCAAGTCCAAGCCGGGTGCGTACATCCTGGAACAGGCGGGAGCCGAAACCGCCGCTGAATACGGTGTTCATGACGCTCAACGCGTAATAATCCGGATTGCTGCGCTCCGTGCCCAGCCCAACGATCCATACATTGCTCTGATTCACATCGCCCTTCTGCGCGAGGTAAACGCCCGGCGTGGGACCGGGGAATGTTGTTTTGACCGATACAAAATCCGAACCGCGCGGCAACGGCTCAAAAGCGGCGCGCAATTTCGCTTCCATCTCTGCCGTGTTAAAGTCGCCACTGACTCCCAGGATCATGTTGTTCGGTGTCACGGTGCGATCGTGCCAGGCAGACAGGTCCGCCAGCGTGACCGCGTGAACAGTAGCGAATTCCGGCACACGTGCATAGGGACTGTTCTTGCCGTAGGCAATCAGCTCTGCTTCGCGCTCCGCAATCTCTTCGGGATCGTCATTGCGCCGAATGATGCCCGTGTCTTCCTGCTGCTTGGCGAGCGCGAGTTTGTCGGGGCGAAACTCAGGATGGAGAAGCAGGCTCGTCGCCATTCCAAATACCTGGTCGAAGTCCTGTTTGAAACTCGACCAGGTCAGGCTGGTGGATTCGACATCATTATTGGTTTCGATCTTGGCGGCTTTCGCTTCCAGAATGTCATCCATCTTGTCGCCGGTCATGTCCGCGGTGCCGCTGGTTCGCCACGTCTCGCCATACAAATCGGTCAGCCCGGTCTTGTCCGCCGGCTCATCTCGCGAACCGCCGCGAATCATAATGAAGCCATTGATGAACGGCAGTTCGTGATCCTCCTGCAGAAAGATCGTCATCCCATTCTTCAGCGTGATCTTCGTCGGTTGTTTGGGATGAAAGGCCGGAAGCGAGGGGATGGGCACCTTCTTCCATGAAGTCCAGGGAGCCGGGGATCCGGTGGCGGTAGCGGTCGTTGGAGCAGCCGTCTGCGCGAACGCCGCGCCTGAAAATGAAGCAAGCGCCACTGCGAAAATTGCTGCGAAAAGTCCGATGCGGGTGCGCATTAGCGGCCTCCTTGTTTCGCCGGAGCGGTCTTGGCTGCCGGTTGTGCAGGTGCTTCGGGCGCCGGCTTCGCGGGCTTCTGCGGAGCATATTCAATCATGGCGTAAGTTCGATTTTTTGCGGTAAATACCTGGTTGGCGACGCGGCGTATATCGGCTTTGCTGACCGCATCAATTTTGTTCAGCTGTTGGAATAGCATTCGCCAATCGCCGTATCGCAGCTGATACGTGCCTAACTCCTGTGCCAGACCCTGGTTGTTGTCGAGGCTGCGAAGAATATCGGCGCGGGCCCGGGTTTTAAACATCGCCAGCTGGTCGTCCGTCACGTCCTGTGTTTTCAACTTGTCGATTTCAGCATGAATCGCGGTTCGCATTTCCTCCGGCGTATGCCCGGGGGTGGGTACGGCGTAGAACGCAAAAAGATTGGGATATTTGTTGCCAGGAAATCCGCTGAATCCCTCTGCATCCGCGGCAATCTTCTGATCGCGCACCAGGCTGCGGTACAGCACGGAGGTGCGCCCATTCGACATGATGTCGCCAATCGCGTCATACACCGCGTCGTCTTTGTTCAGATAATCCGGGCGATGATAGCCCTCGATGTAAAAGGGCTGCGTCGGCTCTTCCAAGGTGACTGACTTCTCGGCTTCCTGCGGTGGCTCCACTGTTGCGAGAGGCAGGGGCTTCGGTCCCGCGGGAATGCTGCCGAAGTATTTCTCCAGCATCGGCATCGCCTTCGTGGCAGTCACATCTCCCACGACCGTGACTACGATGTTCGATGGTACATAGTATTTCTTGTGGAATGCATCCGCCTCGGTGGCGCTGATCTGACTCACATCCGACATCCATCCCACGCCAGGATTTCGATAGGGGTGCGCGACATAGGCTGTCGCCAGAAATTGCTCAATCATAAAGCCGATGGGATTGGAGTCGACGCGCATGCGGCGCTCTTCCATCACCACGTTGCGCTCTTTATAAAATTGTCGAGGCACAGGGTTGGCGATGCGATCGCTCTCCATGTAGGCCCACAATTGCAGCCGATTGGCCGGCATGCTCCAGAAGTATTCTGTCGCATCGCTGGCGGTCTCCGCGTTGATGCCGGTCGCGCCGTTCATCTCCGCAATTTGTGTGAATTGATTGGGGATGACATACTTGTTGGCCGCTGCCGTGTCGGCGTCGAATTGCGCCTTCAGCGCTTTCAGCCTGGCTGGATCCTGGCCGACGCGCTTGCGATATTCGGCGTCATAGGCGGCATAGGATTGCTCCACCTTGGCTAGCGCGATCTTTTCGGCAGGATAATCGGTGGTGCCGATATCTTTGGTTCCCTTGAAGGCCAGGTGCTCAAACATGTGCGCGATCCCGGTTTCTCCCTTGGGGTCCTGCACGCTGCCTGCGTTCACAATGGTAAAGAAGCTGAACACCGGCGCTTCCGGCCGGTCGCAAACAATCAGAGTCAGGCCGTTCGGCAGTTTCTTTACGGTCACCTGCTGCGCAAAATCCTTCTCAATCGTCTGAAATTCCTGGGCGCTCGCGATCGAGCACAAGCAGCCTGCCATCAGCATTGGCGCCAACATAAGGCGCAGCATTCGATGAGTCATGGGACTGAATACCTCAGAAGGGGTGTTTCGAGCGATTGAAAACCTGGTCCGAACATTAGTGTCGCATTCGACGGCGTTCTCGCAAAATGCGACTCGGCGCAGGGCGGCCACACAAGGAATCTTAAGTCGAGTGATTGCCGTTCTCGTATCGACAGCTTCACTCTTCGACGAATGATTTTAGTCGTCCAAGGGCTTCGTCCCACTGCGCTGAAACTTGATCCAGGTACTGCATCATCTCCGCGATCGGCGCCGGATTGAACTGAAAAAGCCTTTCGCGTCCGGAGCGAATCGAGCGCACCACCTCGACGCGTTCCAGTACGCGCAAATGCTTGGTAATGGCCTGCCGGGTGAGTTTCGAGCCGTCGGCAAGTTGGGAGATAGAAAATCTATCGCCACGACTGAGTTTTGCCAGCAGCCACAACCTGGTCCCATCCCCCAGGGCCGCGAAGACCGGCGCGTTTGTGCGCCGCTGCTGCAATGTTTGACTACGGATGCTTCTCAAGGTGATCCTCAATGTTTTTCATCTGCGCTGTCCATCCGCCATCGTTTTTGCGAAGGGCTTCCTCACGTCGACCTATGGGAATCTTGTCGAAGCCGGATTCGGTGAGTAACAACAATGTTCCCTTTGCGGTCTTCTCGAGTCGAAACTCAACCAGCGTCGGTGGTTCTTCAGAGTAATCGACGTGGGGATCTACCGCATACGGGTGCCAGGTGTAGGAGAAGAGATGCTCCGGCTCGATCGCCTGAACGACGGCCTCCCATTTCAGGTGTTCATATCCGGGATAGGTCATGTGCCCGCGCGCAACTTGTCCCGCAACGAAAGGGCCGTCCAGTTTCACGCGAAACCACTCGCCAAACTGGCGATAATCCGTCAATGCCTTCCAAACTCTCGACACAGGTGCACTCAGTTCGATGCGTTTCTCAATTCGGTCAATCATGATTATGCAACCTCCTGGTTGCATAATAGCGAGGCTTAGGAAGAAATGCAACTCTACGGTTGCGCAAACGAAACCAGGTCTTATGCTGCGGCTCGCCGATCAACGGTCTAAAATGGAAGTCTCACGTATGAACCTTGAAGCGATTCAATCTGCATTGCAGGCTGCCGGCCTTGATGGCTGGCTCTTTTACGATCATCACCATCGCGACCCGATCGCCTATCGCATCCTGGGGCTGAGCGATTCATTGCACATCACGCGGCGATGGTTCTACCTGGTACCGGCGCATGGCGAACCCAAGAAGCTGGTGCATCGCATTGAGCAGGGAAGACTCGATACCCTGCCCGGGTCGAAAGCGGTCTACTCGACATGGCAGGAGCTGGAAGCGCAGTTGGCGGCGCTGCTCGAAGATTCCACACGCCTGGCCATGCAATACTCCCCGCGCAATACAATCATGTATGTGTCGATGGTCGATGCAGGCACGGTCGAAGTGCTGCGTGGTCTCGGCAAGCAGATTGTCAGCTCCGCCGACCTGGTCAGTCACTTTGAGGCGGTCTTAAGCGATGAGCAGATTGCCAGTCACTACGCCGCGCAGCAGGCGATTGACGCGATTTTGGCGGAGGGATTCCGCGAGATTGGTCGCCGTGTGCGCGCTGGCGGAGCCACCGAGTTTGCCATCGTCGAATGGCTGCAGGAAGCGATGCGGCGCGAAGACCTGGTATGGGACAACGGCCCGAATGTTTCCGTGAATCGCAACAGTTCGGATTCTCACTATGAGCCCACTGCGGAGAAGACAGCACCCATCGTCGTAGGAGATTTTTTGCTGATCGATATATGGGCGCGGAAGAATTCTCCAGGAACTGTTTTCTATGACATTACCTGGACCGGCGTAGTGGGCCGAAAGCCAACAACGCGCGAGCAGCAGGTCTTTGATACTGTGGCAGCGGCTCGCGATGCCGCGATTCAGAGTGTTTCGCAGGCCTTCGCGAACAATCAGCCCATTGCCGGTTGGCAGCCGGATGATGCCGCTCGCGAAGTGATTCGTGCCGCTGGATTTGGAAAATACTTCACCCACCGAACCGGCCATAACATTGCGACCGACATACACGGCAACGGCGCCCATCTGGATAATTTTGAAACCCACGACGAACGGCTGATCCTGCCCAACACATGTTTTTCCGTCGAGCCTGGGATCTATCTCCCCGAGTTCGGCGTCCGCAGCGAGATCGATATGATGACGCGTCCTGGCGAAGCCAAAGTGACGGGTCGAATTCAGAAAGAACTGGTACGTATCTAAGACGTTTCCATGCAGCGCAGGTGGCGGAAGGTGAATGTCGCGCTGATATTTATAACGATATCGATCCTGTTCCAGCAGCGCGGTGGGAGGGCATTTTCATGATCCTGGAGGTAGCGATTCTGGATGTTCGTCCGTCAGAAGAAGAGGCTTTTGAAGCGGCGATGCGTGAAGCTCGTCCATTGATTGAAGCGACGCCCGGTTTTGCCGGCATCGAGCTGCGCAGATGCCTGGAAATATCGAATCGCTATCTGCTGTTGGTGCACTGGGAGAAGCTGGAAGATCACACCGTAGGTTTTCGACAGTCCGACCGTTATCAGAAATGGCGAGATTTGCTGCATCATTTCTACAATCCATTTCCCATGGTGCAGCACTATGGCGAAACGCTGTTATCGTAGGCGAATTAGTTCAGCAAGATTGCCCCGACGATAAAATCGGGCGGCGATCGACAACGGAAGGGATGAAAGTGTCGTCCTCGAAACTGGTATATTCGTTGGAGATGTCCACCGCAAAGGCCACCACGAAGGATAGCGCCGCGCAACCCGCCGCTGCCGCCAAACCATATTCCGCCGGACTCATTCTCATCGCCGGCTGGATGATTCCCGGACTCGGTCACTTGATGCAGGGCAAGTGGATTCGGGCCGTTTTGATATTTGTCTCCATTACCTGCATGTTTTCACTCGGCCTGGCGATGCATGGCAAAATCTATTCCGCCAACACCGGCGAGCTGCTCGAAATGCTGGGATTTATCGGCGATCTGGGTAACGGCATCCTGTATGTTCTGTCCGTTTTCTTTGGATGGGGGCAGAATGTCGTGCAGGTTGTCACCGCGGATTACGGCACCAAGTTTATCGTCGTTGCCGGACTGCTGAACTTTATTTCCGCCGTGGACGCGCACAGTCTGCGCCTGGGGAGAAAGAGCTGATGTCCACGCCCTCTCATTTCACCGCGGTGCTGTTGTTCGCGCTGTTCACGTCTGTCGTCTTTGGAATTACCCAGCGGTCAGAAACGCGCGCCATGATTCGCTACGGTGTCTATTGCTTCTGCCTGTTTGTGCTGGGTACCATCGCCGCCAGTTGGGCGATGTGGCTCATCAAGCGCTGAAGCGACGCAGCCAAACCTATCCATCCGCGGCAGGCTGCCGCATCCCCGCGAATTCCAATCGCTACCTCAGTGCCAGCGCTTCTCCCACAACATCGCGTCGAACCGGTGTTGCACGTGGTAGCCAAGCCGCCGGTAAAGGTTGACGGCGCCGACATTTCGTTCTGTCACCGTCAGGGTGACGGAAGCGCATCCAGTGGCCCGCAGGGAAGCGGCGCACAGCTCGAGCAGCTTTTCTCCCACTCCCTGGCGCTGAAACTCCGGCAACACGCATAGCTGGGTCACGTGGCCCACTCCTGCACTCACCCGCGAACATAGCAGAAGCCCAAACAGACGATCATTGTTGGGCGAAGCCAGAACCCAGGAGGCCTGCTCCTCAAAAATCCCACATCCTGGAAAACGCACTACGTTATGCAAAAACCGCTGTGCTCCTCCAAGCGACAAATACTGGTCGTTGATTTCGCTATCGATATGTCCTGAGTATGCTGCGGTGATCAATTGCGGAGATAGCTCGAAGTCAGAGTTCTTCCAGCGGCGATAATGTCCTCCGCCCGGACCTGCAAACTCCTCCACACGCGCCGGGAGAGTGGTTCCAATCGCTTCTGACGGCGCTAAATCCAGCTCCATAAATAACCGCGGATACAGTTGAAAGCCGGCACGCTCAAACGGTTCCCGATGCAGGCTATGCGGATGCAGCAGCAGTTGTGCTTCCACCCTTGTCAGATCGGGGGAGTGTTGCAAGGTTTCCAGCAGACGATCAATCAGCTGCAGTTCAATCGCCACCGCGGCGGTTTCGTCCACTCCCTGGCGCGACGCGAACACATCGCCAATGACAGCCTTGTTGGTCTCATACACGCAGAAGATGTACCCGCAGACACGGCCTTGATCGAGCGCTGCATAGCCGCTCAACAGGTGCGATTCGATGTACTGCAGCACAAGGCTGGCGGAGCTGCGATAGTCCCAATGGAGGCGCTGGCTCCAGAGCGCACTCTCCTCTTCCAGCAACGGGCGAAGATGCTGGGCGGAGAAATGGCGCAGGTCTAAAAACTCGAGCTCGAGTGCGGAGGTCATGATCGACTTCGCGGTCGAATCCAGGGGAAGAAAACTCGCGAATACACGATGCCGGAGATATCAACCGTATGGCGCGAGTGTACGGCATTGTGGGTAGAATCGAAAAGCCGCAATTCCAGAAATCGAATCGGTTTTCGCAAGCGTATATGAACTGACACCCTTGCGCCTAAGGCTGTAAACGATGGGTTCCGTAGGGTTATTGCGACAGCGGACTCACTCGATAGACCGTCAGGTCCTGCGGGCGATAGAAAAATAGCGGCTCATATTGTCGGCCCGCCAGAAGTTTTTTCAGCTGATCCTGCGAGTGCTGCTCCTCTGCCGGGTTGGAAAAGTCCTGCACCACCAGCAGATGCGCTTCCGGGGGAACTCCAGCTCGCTGATAGTTGGAAACACGTTCGTCCAGATAAAACCCCAAGCCATACTGGACATCGCGGCGCGCCTGGTAGACCGCAACCATGTGAGGTGCATCGGGCAGAGCAGCGATCTCATGCGCCAAAGTTCGGGCTGAATATTTTTGGTCCAGCAGGGTGCCATTGCGCGTTCCCAGCAGGAATATGAGAATCAGCGCCACAGGCACCAGTGTTGCCACACGTAGACGGTTCATGCCAAAGCGCACGACAATTACCAGAATCGCGATCGCAACGGCAGTGCCCTCCATCATGGCCGCAAGAATGACACGCAGCGGCGGCCACTGGTGAGGATGGATCAGGATCATGGGCAGCATCAGCGTCGCGGCCACCAGAGCCCCCACCACGATGGCATGGATCGTCAGCAGAGGCATCTTCAGACCACGTTTTCGTATGCGGTTTAGATAGTCGCCACAAAGAATGGTGATCGGCGGGACTGCCGGCAAGATGTATCCGGGAAGTTTCGATTGGGAAAAGCTAAAGAACACGATGGGGAAGGCGGCCCACAACACCAGGAACTCAGGGAATGCATCGCCTGCCCTGGGATTGCCGATGTAGCGATCCGGATTGCGGCGGACCTTCCATTCATCGATGGAATCGCGAACCGCATCCCAGCAGGCCGCCCACGCCAGGGCAAGCCATGGCAGCAGCGCCAACGCCATAATCGGAATGTAGAACCAGATGGCCTGCGAGTGACGAAAACGGTCGGTGGCAAAGCGTTCCAGATTATGTTCCCAGAAAAATACCCTGAGGAACTGCGGGTTTCGATGCTGCACCGCGATGAACCACGGCAACACCATCGCCAAATACAAGACGACCCCCGGAATCCAGATGGTGCGCCGCAGCAGCGACCATTCTTTACGCAGTGCCGCAAACAGAAAAATAATGCCGAATGCCATAAAGGGCGCGACCGGGCCTTTGGCGAGTGTGGCAGCACCGCCGAAAAAATAGAGATCGAACAGCCAGAATTTCTTGTCGGTCTCATACCAGGCGTACCAGCCCAGCATGCCGATGCAGAAAGGTGCCGCCAGCTGCATGTCGGTCGACGCGCCGCGGGCAAATCCAATAATGCCGGCGCAGGATACGGTGATCAGCGCAGCGTCCAACTGGCCGCCCGGTCGAAACCGTCGCATATGCAGATAAATCAGGATGACCAGAATAAAGGCGAATTCCGCCGAGGGCAGCCGCGCTGACCAGTCGTGAACTCCAAAATCTTTGAAGGAGAACATGGCCCGCCAGTAATAGAGTGCCGGCTTCTCCAACCATGGCTTGCCATACAAAACGGGAGTGATAAAGTCGTGCCGCGCCAGCATTTCCCGCGCGATTTGCGCATAGCGGGGCTCATCGGCGCCGACCAGGCCAATCACCGACCCACCCAGGTAAGGAATCAGCCCATATCCGAGAAAGAAGGTCGTGAAGCCCACCAGCGTGGCAAACTCAGCCACCGTTGCGGTGGTCAGCTTCTGCCAGAACGCTCCGCCTGGCAGGTATTGTCTCCAATTGTCGCTTCGATTTGCGATCACTTCGTCCTGAGTACTCAGCTTCGCGACGATGCGTGCGAAGACCTTTCTCAGCCTACCAAATGCCGCGATGAATGACGACGGAAAGCAATAATCCGCTGAATGACCGACGTTACGCAGACTGAAATCCACGAACGACCGCATGGAAGACTTCATCTGAATCTGGCAGGATAGTTGCAATGAGAATTTCAAGACGTCGCGTGTTGCAAAGCATCGCCGCCAGCGCTGCGGTCGCGTCCGCTACTCCAGTGCCAGGGTTGGCGAATGATACACCGATCGTTCGTCGCGGACGCATTCAGCAATCCGTTTGCCAGTGGTGCTATCCACATATTCCGTTGGATGATCTGACAGCCTATGCGGCGCATATCGGATTAAAGGGCGTCGATCTGCTGAATCCCGATCAGTATGACGTGCCGCATCGCTACGGCTTGATCTGCACCATGGGTTACGCGGGCGGCGGAGAGATTGCGCAGGGGCTGAATCGCCTGGAAAATCACGCTGCCATCGAAAGCGGCTTCCGCAAAAATATTCCTCTGGCCGCTAAGGCCGGCGTTCCGAATGTCATCACGTTTTCAGGCAATCGCGCCGGTCTCTCCGACGACAAGGCGCGAAGAATACGGTGATTGGTTTGAATCGAGTGAAGAAAATTGCCGAGGATCATGGCGTCACCATCTGCATGGAGTTGCTGAACAGCAAAGTGAATCATAAAGATTACATGTGCGACCACACCGCGTGGGGAGTGGACGTGATGCAGCAGGTGAATTCGCCGAATGTGAAGTTGCTGTATGACATCTATCACATGCAAATTATGGAAGGCGATTTGATTGACACGATTCAGCAGAACATTCAGTGGATCGGTCACTTCCACACCGGCGGCGTTCCCGGCCGGCATGAACTGAACGATCAGCAGGAGGTGCAATGGGACGGCGTCATGCGCGGAATCGCGGCTACCAACTTCCATGGATACGTCGCGCACGAGTTTGTTCCCGCCGGCGATCCCTACGCTGGACTGCTGCAGGCCGCGAATCTCTGTGATGTCTAGGCGAAAAGCTTCAGGCGTGTTCCGCGACAGCGTGCAGGCGCAGATGCTGGTGCACCGCATCCAGAATGCGACCTGTGGCAGCTTCGATGGGACCATCCAGAGTGCAGCCGCTGGCATTTTCATGGCCGCCGCCGCCAAACTGCTCGGCGACATGGGTTACGCGAACTGTGCTCTTGCTGCGTAAACTGACGCGAATGCGGCGATCCGCCATCTCACGCAGAAAGACTGCAACCTCGACCCCTGCAATTCCGATGGCATAGTTCACGATGCCGAGCGCATCTTCATCGCTGGCGCCCAGGCGAACCATATCGCCATGCGTGACCCATAGCCATGCCACGCAGCCATCGCGCTGCAACGTCGTCAGCGCCGCTCCCAGCAAACGCATCTTCGAGAGCGGGTTGCTGAAGTACAAATCCTCGGCAATCCGCGCCGGGGTCGCTCCCATGTCGACCAGTTCTTTCGCCAGCGCAAAGGTGCTGGCTCCGGTGCCTTCATAACAGAACGAACCGGTGTCACTGAGCAACGCCGTGTAGAGGCAGGTCGCCATGGCCGGCGTCACTTTTACCTTGGCTGCGACAGCCAGCCGATACACCATTTCTGCTACGGCGCTTGCCGTGGTATCAATCCAGTTCACATTGGCGAAGGGAGTGCCGCTGGTGTGGTGGTCGATGTTGATAAGGAATTTTTCGTCCAGGCCCTCAAGGCGTGACCGGCCGACGCTGTCGCACTCCAGAAAGATCACCGCGTCGGGATCAAATCCAACCATCGGGCCGGCAAACTGCCGGATCTGGTCCGCTGCAGGAAGCGTTCCGTAAATCACAGGCACGGGATCGAACAGCTGCATCTCCGCTTGCTTGCCCATCGCGCTCAGCGTCATCCATAGCGCCAGCAGGGAACCGACCGCATCGCCATCCGGACGCGCGTGCGATGTCAGCAGAAAGCGCTGCCGCTGCCGGATTGCGTCCAATACGTCCACGATCGACCCCCGCGCAGTATTGCGCGCCCGCGTCTCGACTTCTCTGCCATTGCCAATGAAATCCGCCGGTATGCGCCGCTCGCTCGTGGAGGGTTCGGTCATTCTTATTCGGGCTCGCTCGATGCAGGCTTTGCCGCCGCTGCCGCTTCCGCATTCTCTTGCTGCAATCTTTCCTTTTGGCGATTGCGTCGTTCCACTCTGCTCAACAGTTCGTCAATTCTGGCCCGCACTGGTTCGGAATGGTCCACCTGGAAAAACAGTTCTGGAATATGACGGACGCCCATCCGCTGCAGCAGTTGATGGCGAATGTATCCGCGCGCCGCTTCCAGACCGGCCAGCATGTCGGCCTCATCCTTGCTGTCCCCGTCCACCGCCACATAAATACGTGCCGATTTTCCGCCGGGAGCCAGCACTACCTCGCTGACATAGCCGAAATTAATGCGTGGATCGCTGAGCTGACCCTCCAGCATGGCACTGATTTCCTCACGCAGCGTTTCCGCCACGCGGTTCTGGTGATAGGTCCGTCCGCGTTGTTCTGGCATGCTGTCACCCCTTTCCATTCCATCGCATCCACAGGTCTGCGCGAAGAATGCTAGCAAACGAATGAGGATATCAAACTTGCGCCGAATCAACCATTCTGCGGCGTCATTATTCTTCCGGGAAGAATTCCACAAAGCTGTCGCTCACCTGGCCGCCGTGTGTTTCCACAATGCGAACGCTGGCTTCTTCCACCTGCTGCATTTGGCCGCGAAGATAGTCTCTGGAAGCCGAAACAGCCGCAATGCCAACCGTGGCGCGCTGCCACACAATCACCTCATCCAGCTCCGCAACGGAGACGTTGAAGCCGTGCCGCAGCGAATCTTTCAGGCTGCGGACACATTGCCGGCGATCTTTCAGCGAGCGGGCATATTCCAGTCTCAACTCCAGGGTAAGGACCGCGAGGTGCATGGAAAATGATACGGCGTCGGCCACTTCCGAGGCGAGATTCGGCCATTTGCGACCGATTTCGCGCATGAAACCCATTGCTGATCTGGCAAGCAACAGTCCTCTGCCCGCGCGCTTCCTAATGGATGGGAAGCGATCGAACGACATCGCTCCGGGAGGACACGAATTTGAAAGCAGTTCAGTTGCACGCCTATGGCGGAGTCGATCAACTTTTTTATGAAGATGTCCCAGACCCGAAACCGGGACCCGGCGAGCTTCTAGTCAAAGTGGCGGCAACCAGCGTTAACCCAATTGACTGGAAACTGCGACGTGGAGATCGGAAGGACGCGATGCCGCTGAATCTGCCGGCAATCCTGGGGCGCGACGTCGCGGGGACCGTCGTCTCGCTCGGTTCCGGAACCCAGGGATTTCAGGCAGGCGATCGCGTGATGGGCCTGGTGAATCGCGCCTATGCCGAATTTCTGGTTGCGAAGCCGGAGGACTTGACCCACATTCCAGAGGGTCTCAACACCGAAGATGCCGCCGCTCTGCCGCTGGTGGTTCTAACCGGATCACAATTGATTGAAGATGGAGTGCAGCCGAAGCCCGGCCAAACTGTGCTGGTCACGGGTGCGGTCGGCAACGTTGGACGCACCGCCGTCTATGTCGCGAGAAAGCATGGCATGAAGGTAATTGCCGGCGTGAAAACCAGTCAACGCAAAGAAGCGGAGACGCTGGGTGCTGAGCAGATCGTGGCTTTGGACGACGACAAAGCGATCGCGTCGCTGGCTCAGGTTGACGCCATCGCAGATACGGTGGGTCACGATGTCATTCAAAAGCTGATGCCGCACATCCGACCGAATGGCGTTCTCGCCTCCGTATTGGGCGCGCCTCCGGGTTCCCAGGGAAAAGGCTTCCGCGTGCAGCAGGTCTGGGCTCATCCGGACTCGAAACGTCTGCACGAGTTGGCCGAGGCCGTCGCCAGGGGTGAATTTTCTATTCCCATCGCGAAAAGAATGAAGTTGTCCCAGGTGCGCGAAGCGCAAACAATAGCGGAAGCCGGCGGAGTCTCCAAGATCCTGCTGATTCCATGACCCCTCTCAAGAATTTTTAACCGAAAGGAGGAACCTTTCATCATGCCAACTGAATCGTCTCGCGAAGTCATCAAGCGGTACATTGAGGACGCGATTGCCGCCGAACGCAATTTCGAAACCCAGCTGAAAGCCTTCTCGAAGGAAGGCGAACAAGCGGCTGTTCAACGTGTGTTTGCCGAGCACGCCATTGAAACGCGCCACCAATATCAGCGACTCACGGCACGTTTAGAGGAGCTGGGGGGAAGCCCCTCGGTGCTGAAAAGCTTCTTCGCGCACATTTTTAATTTCGCGCCTAAGACGGCGCAGATCGGCCACGATGCGGCCGAGAAAAGCTCGCAGGATTTGATCCTTGCTTTCGCGATCGAGAACAGCGAAATCGCCATGTATGAGGAGCTGGCGGTGGTGGCCGCTTTTGCCGGCGATACGGAGACGGAGCAGCTGGCCCGTGCCATTCAGGCAGAAGAACGCGCCGCCGCCAAAAAAGTCTGGGACCTGATCGACTCCAGCGCCCGTCAGTCGTTTATGAAAGTGACTTCAAATCCAGCGAATGTAGCGGTGTAGGTCCAACCACGACTCCGCGACGCAACAAACTCGCGGAAGCTCGTCTCAGGCCCTGGCTGAATTGAATCTATTTGTATCGATGCCTTGCGGTTCGGCGAATGCGTCGCTACGGCGTAGCAGCGCCTTCGGTCTGTTCCGAAGCAGGCGGAGCAGCCTTCGCTTCGCCGTTTGCCTGGTGGTTCACCAGGTCGCGCAAATCCTTGCTGGGCTTGAAGTAGGGTACCCGTTTCGACGGAACTTCGACGCGCGCACCCGTCTTGGGATTACGGCCAATTCGAGGATTGCGCTGCCGCGTGCGGAAGCTGCCGAATCCGCGGATTTCGATCTTATCGCCGGAGCGCAAAGCAGCTACGACGGAATCAAAGATGGTCTCGATGATCGTCTCCGCGTCAGTGCGCGTCAGATCCCCCAGTCGCATTACGTCCACTACAAGATCGGCTTTCGTCATGAACAGGCCCTTTCTCCTTCAGAGTATAGGATGCATGCCGGGGTTTGCGCATCGATATCACAACAACTTATTGCCACAGAAAATAAAATCCTGGACTTTTCTCCAACAGGGACTGCAACTCGTCGGGACTGGGAAACGGTAGCTTGGAGTCAGCCCCGAGCATCAGGTCGAGCAGGCCAGGATGGGGTTCGCGCGGGCGAACAATCACCGGCTCTCCTTTTATACCCACAGCGCGAGCCGTGTCCAGTAGCGCCTCGCGAAAGCCACCGTATTGGTCGATCAGATGCAGCGGGAGCGCCTCCTGGCCGGTCCATACCTGCCCGGTCGCCAGCGTCTGAACATCCTTGACCGGCAGATGCCGCCCGGTCGCCACATCCTGGATAAATTGCGCATGCATGTTGTCAATCAGGCCCTGGAAATAGGCTTGCTCGGCCGGTGTCAGGTCCCGCGTCGGCGAGCCGGCATCCTTCAGCGCCCCGGCTTTCAACGTCACATTCTTCAGCTTCGCCCATTTCAGCAGGTCGCCGTAATTGATCCACTCCATAATGACGCCCACGCTGCCGACGATACTGGCCTGGTTGGCATAAATTTTGTCGGTAGCTGTGGCGATGTAATAAGCACCACTGGCGCCGACACTCTCAATGGACGCGACAATGCGTTTCTTGTGGTGATTGCGGATGCGCAAAACCTCGTGATAAATCTCCTGCGAAGCGGCAGCCCCGCCGCCCGGAGAATCGATGTGCAAAATGATGGCCTTGACGGAATCGTCGTTGGCGAACTTCTCCAGCTGCTCATCCGTTTTATCCGGGGACAGGATCACACCCTTCAGGTCCACCACGGCAATTCTGCCGGAACCGAAGCCGTCAAAACTGGAGGCGGAGCCGCCGGAGGATCGCATCACATGCCATGCCGCGGTCCACAAGAGCACAACAAACAGCAGAAATAGCCCGCCAACCAGGCTGAGCCAAAACCAGAAAGAATGTCCACGTGTCGTCTCGGTTTGCACGTCCATACCGGGGAGTGTAGCACCGGAAGGTGACTGGATCACATCCATACCAGTTCCACAAACGAGATTGCAGAATTATCAGGCTTCCACCATAATTGGTGCAGACTTCGTGCTCGGCATGCGGCACTCTCCCTTCACTCTTGAATTTTGCACCGCCCGCATTCAGCATCTGGCGACCGGCATTTGACGACTATGGAACAGCCGCAATACAGCATCGTGATTCCCGCTTTCAATGAGCAGGCGCGCATCGGCGCGACCCTGGATCGAGTCATGCGGTGCATCCAGACTCAGGGCTGGACGGCTGAGGTGCTGGTGGTGAATGACGGCTCGCGCGATAACACCGCGGCCATTGTTGCCGAGGAAGCGCGGAAGCATCCCAATATTCGGCTGATCGAAAACCCCGGCAACCGCGGTAAGGGCTACTCCGTCCGCAGCGGCATGCTACAGGCGCGAGGCGCAATCGTCATGTTTACCGATGCCGATCTGTCCGCGCCGATTGAAGAGGCGGAGCTATTGTTTGCCGCCATTGCCAACGGCGCCGACGTGGCCATCGGGTCGCGCTGGCTGGATCGGTCTCGTCAGACGCTTCGCCAGCCTCTGTACCGGCGATTCTTCGGACGCTGTTTCAACTGGCTCACGCGGCTGATCATGAACCTGCCGCTGGCGGATACGCAATGCGGATTCAAGGCATTCCGCAGGGAAGCAGCGCAAACCATCTTCATCCGGCAGCGCATCGAACGCTGGGGATTTGATCCTGAAATTCTGTACATCGCCCTGCGGTTGGGAATGCGAATTGACGAGGTCCCGGTCACCTGGGGGCATGATGAGCGCTCGCGCATCAGCTACCTGAAAGACGGTTTGAAAATGCTCGAGGACCTGCTGAAGGTCAGGTTCTATTCGCTGGCCGGCTACTATCGCGCCGATCCCTACCTGGACGAGGCCTGTGGTTGCGGCAAAAAGAGCGCAGCTCCGGTTGCCAAAACCTGACCCACGTTGCCAGGGCGGATCAAAAGTGAACGAAATTTAGTGCGCAGGTAGCGGTGATTGCCGGCGATATGTCGAGCGAAAGCGGCGACGTTTCCTGGCTGACAATTGCACGCCCTGATCGCCGTCCATCGTCAGTGTCCAGCAGCGGGCGCAGTCTCCGCACAGCCAATAATGCTCCAGCAGCTGAAATGGATTGGAATTTTGTTTGGAGCTGTTCTTGCGAGAGAAAAGAAATACCTTGCCCTCCCGCAGATAATGCAGCGGTTTGTTGCAATTCGGATTGGCGCAATGACTCAACATGCCGTAAAAACTCCTTCGATGTAGGGGAGAAGTAGGTAGGAAATCTCAGAACACCACTTTTTCAAAAGCGAACCGAAGAATTCTGCCTCGAACTTCTACTGACGTTCTCTATCTAATTGGATGCTGGATGGAGAGGCAAGGTTAGCAAAATCGCTCGTCCGCAACGAGACATTTCACCTGAATTTGATCATGATCCTGCAGGTGGGGCAGAACCCGAAGAAGAAACAAATTTCCTGGTATGAGATGATTTTCTCCCGGAAATTTTCCTGAGATGTTCGACAACACTGATGAGACGAAAGGGGTCGGCGGGAGACGGAGTTCGTCCGCTCTGGCATTCCCGCCGCCCTATTTCGTGGATGTTTAGTGGATTCGAATGTCCCCGGAGCCAGTGTCGACGCGGACGGTGGGGCCGCCGCCGTTGATTTCTCCAGTTACGTGGTGATGATTCAGGGTTCCGTGAGTCGTGAGTGGGGGATCACTGTGGACGTCGCCGGAACCTGTGCTGGCGTCAAGGCTGAAGCCGCTTTGTCCGGTGTTGAGAGTGACGGAGCCGGAGCCGGTTTCGAGCTTCCAGTTGTCACCCGGTTTGCCGGAGACGGTGATATCGCCGGAACCAGTCTGAGCATAGAGTCCGCCGGTGACGCCTTCGAGCCGGATGGTGCCGCTTCCGGTTTCCGCTTTGGCGTAACGGGCGCCGTTCATCCATGCCTGGATCTGGCCTGAACCGGTGCTGAGGGCGACGTCGCCGGTGAGCTGGTTGGCGTAGACGTCCCCGGATCCCGTTGAGGCCTTGAGGGGAGCGCCGAGGCCAGTGATGTTGAGATCGCCGGAGCCGGAGTCGGCTTTTACGCTGGTGCCGCTGGGCACGGTTACAACATAGTCAATGGACACGTTGTTGTAATGGGTGTGCATACCGACTTCAACGTCGTTGCCGTTTTGCACGATTGGGGGATTGTCGGTGACATGGCGGACGTTCTCGTCCGGCGAGCCGGAGAGCAAGCCCTTGGATGAGTGGACATGGCCGACGATGTGGATGGAGCCTGCGGGGCCGGGGGTGATGTGGATGTATCCCGAGCCGGTGCCGATGGCCAGGGTGGCGGCGCCGTTGACGGCGAGTGTCTTGTCGAATGTACCCTCGGCGGCGAACAGTGCCGCGGGAGTGAGCACGAGTGCCGTGAGCGCAACGGCTGGAATGACGATTGTCCGGCGAAGATGCATGATGGTGCCTCCATTTCCGCGGAGTCCCGGAATACTGCTACCGGGACAAAACTTCCCGCAGACGAGGTGATATACGGTCCTCGCATCACGGCGGTTCCACGCCTGGTGATTTTCGTTATTTGGCGTTTGGCCGGCTGGAAGGCGGCACAATGCCATTCATGCGCAGGTATTCCACCATCTGACCGAAGTGATCGTTCATGTGAATGA
Organism: uncultured Acidobacteriota bacterium; assembly: GCA_963794795.1. Lineage (GTDB taxonomy): Bacteria > Acidobacteriota > Terriglobia > Terriglobales > Acidobacteriaceae > JAKAAZ01. The sequence continues at coordinate 18,884 of CAWCFC010000002.1, forward strand.
TGGCGAACGCCATGATTCCGCCGCGTGTGGAAATTCCGTCGACAGGTTTCACCGTCTCCATTGCGTTTTGAGTTGTCAGGGTTGCAATGGCGCGATGCCCGAACGCGAATGAATCCTTCAATCCCTGGACCAGCTGTGCTTTCGTCTTCATATCCTTGAAAGTCTGCCGATCCGGCATTTGCAGGGAAGAGGCCGCGCTGAACATATAGTAGTTAGCCATGATCACGTGCTGAACCTGTTGCCCGAAGGTGCGTACGCCCTTGAAATCCCCATTGGTCGGAGCAAAATCGAACTTGTCGGCGGGCATGGCTTCGACCAGCGGAACCATCTCTCCTTCGACAATGCTCAGCAACTGATCCACAACCTGCGCTGGCGTGGTGGTGGCTGCGGGAGCGGCGCTCATCGCTGTTTGCGCCTGGATCGGAGGCATTGTCCACATTCCGGCAACCGCCAGAACTGCGGAAAGTACGGTCAGACTCTTGATTCTCATAGTGGGTCCTTTTGGGTGCGAAACTTTCCAACGACTGAGCGTAGCAGAGCGACGGGTGTGCGGCAAGCGCGATCCATCGGGCCAGACATCTCATCTATTTTCCGGTCGAACTGCCGACCGTCGAATCGCAAATTCGCAGAGTCTAACCAGCATAGGATGGGGACCCATGAACCGGGTGGAGATGAACAATGCGGCCGTGGTTCTGGTGCTGGTGGTGCATCTTGCCTGGATCCTGTGGGTCATCTTCGGCGCCTTGTGGACGTCCGGTCGGCGAGGGCTGACTACCTTCCATATTGCGTCGCTGGTGTGGGGAATTATTGTCGAGGTTGGACCCTGGCCCTGTCCTCTGACGATGGCTGAAGATTTTTTCCAACAGCGTGCCGGCCTCGAATCTAGCGGCGGAAATTTCCTGCAGCATTCCATTAGCTCCCTCGTCTATCCCAATGTTTCGGTGATGCTTCTCACAATTTGCGGCGTCGCGGTCTGCGTTGCCAATCTGGGAATTTATATGTGGAGAGCCTTCCGCTGGAGTCGCCGTGGTCTGCACGCGTCGTAAATCACCCTCTCAATTCGCCGGCTCGAGCGGTGTGCAGAGGTTTGCGCATTGGGAAACGCCACTTCTGCAAATTCTTGAAAAGACACCTCTCCCCAGAATTCAGATTTTGTACGAGTTTTCCGCAACTGAAATGACTCACATATGCATCTCTAATCTGATAGAGTTTGCGAAAGGAGTAACCCAATGGAACAGGAAATGACTTGGTTGCGAGCGCTGGCAGCAGGGTCCTTGGTTGCCGGTGCTGCATTGTTGCTGACCGGACGAAAGAAGGCTGCGCTGACAGCTTCGGGTTTGGGAGCAGCGGTCATCCTATCCGAGGATCCGGAAGCGATCAAGGAGCTGTGGAAGCACGTTCCCGATTTGCTACAGGACGGTCATGAAATGTTGGGTCGCCTTGAAGGCGTCCTTGATGGCATTACCGAGCAGGGTGGTCGCGTCCGGCAATTAGTGCGGCGAGCTTAACAGAATCCCATTCCCCGTGGTTCCCCCCAAAGAAACCTGGTTCTAGGCTTCCTGCCGTAGTGACCCTGATAAACGGCTGGCGGAGGTGCGTTGCAGAACGCCGCTCTCCGCCACTTTTGTCTTCTTCCGTTTTAGCGGACCAGCTCTAAAAAATCTTTCGCATCAGGTCATCGCCGAGGCCAAATCCCAGGCCCATCTCCATGGCGCGACCAAATCCAGACTGCAGAAATCCTCCCAGCCCGCCCGTCGATTGCGCAGGGACACCTCCGGGGACATATCCGGCCTGGGGATAGCCCGCTTGCACGGGCTGCGGATATCCCTGGCCATATGCCTGGTTTTGATTGGCCACGAAACCATGGATCGCCTGCAACAGATTCATGGTTTGCTGCTGCTGCGACTGGACGGCCAGCGCAATCTCTTTCAAATCCAAAACCCACTCGCGAGCTTGCGAATTGCCGCTGGTCGATTCGGCTTGCAACTTCGTCGCCAGCTCCCTGAGTTCCTGTTCCACCTGCTGCGAAGCGTTTTGTAGCTGGCTGTACTGCTGATCGATCGTTTGAATATCCATTCTGTCCTTCCTTCTCTCCAAGAACTCTCAATGTCAGATGCATAGGATGCGAGCCGTCTGCGGCTGCATCCTCAACAACAATCCATGCGCTGTCTTTCCCATTGTAAGAGACCTGAAAAGTTTGGCGCTGGATAGTAGCAGAGTTACCCATGATGCCGTGGATGAATACATCGGCGGTGCGAATGCGGATCTCCACCCGGCTGTCCGTCGCCGAACTGCCGGATTTTTACCGTCCTGTCACACAACGTCAAATACCCTTGCAGCAGTTTGTATGAACATTCTGGTAATCGAAGATGACAAGAGAATCGCCGGACTCGTCGACCGCGGTCTGACAGAGAACGGGCATCAGGTCTTCATCTCCCACAATGGGAGTGAAGGCGCGGACCGGATGCTCGCAGAAAAATTCGACGTCGCTCTGCTGGATATCTACCTGCCCGGAATGGATGGTCTGGCCGTTCTGGAGCACGTGCGCGCGCGTCGCTGCAAAACACCGATCCTGGTGCTGACAGCGGTGGATGCCGTGCCAAAGATTTTGCGAGCCTTCGACCTTGGCGCCGACGATTATCTGGTCAAGCCCTTTCTGCTGGAAATTCTCTTGGCGCGCGTGTGCGCCATCGCCCGGCGCATGCAGCCTGTGACCGAGCCTCCTGTCGTTCACGCCGGCGATATCACGTTAGACCCGAGTCGCAGAGTTGCAATACGCAAAAATAAACAAATTTACCTTACCCGCAAGCAGTTCGAGCTGTTGGAAGTATTGATGCGGCGCACCGGCCTTGTCACCTCCCGCGAGCAGCTGATTGAAGCCGGGTGGGGACATCTTGCGGACGTAAAAGAAAATACTTTGGAGGTCTACATTCACGGACTGCGGGCCAAGCTGGAAGACAAAGCAGACGACAATCACACCCTGATCCGGACCATTCACGGGGCCGGCTATATGTTTGTGGCGAGTTAAGGTGCCGGCGGATGCGCGATCTTTCTGTCCGAGCTCAACTTGCTCTCTGGTATTCGCTGGTCACTTTTGCCGGATTGCTGCTGTTCGGAGTGCTATCCTTCGGCGCTTTACGATTCGCTCTCTTCCAGGCAAAGAAGTCACACCTGCGCGGGCGCGAGCAGCGATTGATTCAGTTCCTCAAGGACAATAAGGCGGAACGCAATCCTTTGCCACTGTCGGAGCAGCTGCGAAATTATGCCGTCGTCACCCATGAAGGAAATTTATTTGAGATTCGCAACCTGGATGGAAGCCTGCTCTTTCCACTCGATGTAAATCGCGCCGACCTGATCTCGGTCCGCCCGAAAGATTGCACCCATACCGTTTTCTTATTCCAGACACTCGAACACCGGTCGGCGATGGTGATGTGTCACCAGACCCTGTTGAAAGGCCAGCCGGTCCGTCTCTATATCGGCGGCGTACTGGATGAAGAGTTCTACATGCTGCGGATGTATCGCGATGCGCTGCTGGTGCTGATGCCGGGACTGCTGAGCCTCGCCGGGATTAGCGGATACCTGCTCAGCCGGCATGCGCTGAAGTCGGTCGACCGCATGACCAAGGCAGCCGTGAACATCGGCATCGGCAACTTGTCCGCGCGCTTGCCGGTGCCTTCCGCAAAAGATGAAATACAGCACCTGGCGGTGTCATGGAACCAGCTGCTGGGCAGGCTTGAAACGGCAGTGTTGCGTCTCAGCAAATTTTCCGCGGATGTTTCGCACGATCTCAGAACGTCGATCACGGTGATACTGGCCACCGCCCAGCTTTCGCTCCACCGCCACCATACCGAAGAGGAATATCGCGAGGACTTAGGCAAGGTTGTCGCCGAATGCCGCACTGCATCCACCTTGCTGGATGCGCTGCTTTCGCTGGCTCGCAGCGACACCTTCAGCCACGAGGTGGCATTTCAGCGAATCAATATTTGTGACCTGGTGGTGAGTGGTTGCAGGCGCGTCGAAGACCTGGCGGAGTCCAGCGGCATCCTGCTGGATTGGCATCTCCCGGACGAGGCAGTGTATATCGAGGGAGATGAACTGCTGCTGCAACGGCTTTTAGGCATTCTCCTGGACAATGCCATTAAATACACGCCGGAGCATGGCGAGATTGCCGCAGAGGTATCGCGAAGCGACAACGCAGTTATTCTGACAGTGCGCGATACCGGCATTGGAATGTCGGAGGACGTACGTCGACGTGTCTTTGAGCGTTATTATCAGGCCGACCTGCGGGAGAAAAAGACGCAAGCGGGAAACGGATTAGGCCTGGCCATTGCCCGCTGGATTGCCGATGCCCACCAGGCCGAACTCACCGTCGAAAGTGTTCCGCTGCACAGTTCCGTTTTTCAGATTAAATTTCCCGAGCCTACTGGACAGCATTCTGCTGCGCCGCCGATAGCCGGCGGTTTCAGCCTCGATCCATCGTCCGCAGCCTACCCTTCTTAATACCTTAAGAAAAGCTGAAATCGAACTTAAGAAAAGCTGAATTTCAAGGGACACACGGATCCCTCTGCCTGAAATTCTCCGGCGCCCATATGGGGTTTCCGCCCAACATCCAAATGCAAAACATGCAATGAAATCAATGCTCTTCGCCGACTGATGTCGGCTCGACGACGGTATCAGGAGACGTGTGGCGGCGAGTCTGGCTGTGTCGCGGATCTTCGATTTTTCCGGTGTAACACCCGCTTCACAATCAACGGCTATTTTTGCGGCATTACCGAATGTGTACACGGGCTTTGGAGGAGTGATTGAAACAAGCTAGTTCGATCGCAGCGCGCAGGGTACTGCTCGTTGGCTCGGTATCCGTGCAGGCACAACAAAAAATTCGCGCCACTCTCACCGGCATTGTTCAAAATTCGCAGGGAAATGTCATCCCGGACGCATCGGGCTCGGTCACCAGTGGAAGAGTCTCCAGGCACACGGCGGCGGACGAAGTACCCACCTGCATCACCATCCCGACCCAGTCCCAAATTTTTTAGGAGGATTCAAAGAGTGCGTAGGTTATTTGTCGTGTGTGGAATTGTGCTGTGCACCTTGTTCTGTGCCAGTGCCCGAGGAATTGTTCCGCCCCATAAAACGGTACATGTCCGAGGGAAAGTCATTGACTCAGCGGGAGCCGCAATACCTTCTGCGGCTGTTTCTTTAACCGATTTATCAACGAATATATCGAGTCATACGACGAGCGGTGCAGACGGCACCTTTGACTTCAGCACCGCATCCAGCGGGCCATTCGTCATATCCATTGAGAAATCGGGATTCGAGTCGTACTCGGAGCAGATCTCGCCGGCAACACAGGGCAACATCACAGCCACGCTCAACGTAGCCAAACTGAACGACAGCGTGGTCGTTCGTGGAACTGTAAACCCCGAGGCCACACCCGTGCCCTCCCGCGAAGATGTTTTGCTGATGCCGCAGACGGTGCGCGTGCTCGACCGCAAACAACTCGACGCGGCTGGTCCGGTGGCAGGCGGAGCGCAGATGCTGCAATACACCCCAGGGGCAAATGTGATGGGTTATGGCCAGACTGGCGCCACAAAATATACGGTCATCCTGAACGGCCTTCAGCAAGGCTGGGCAGGGGAGGCGACCAGCTTCATTGGTGTGGGATCGCTTGGAATTACGTATGACGGCATTCCGGTGGCCGACCCGGCCACGGGTTTATGGCAGTCGGCGACCATGCCGCAGAACCTGGTGATTCAGGATGTGCAGGTGAATTACGGGCCCGGCTCGGCGGACGGTCGCTGGTACACCGATATCGGCGGACGGGTGGAGTTCACGCCGGTTCAACCTACTGAAGAGCCCCACCTGAGCGTAGCCGCCACCCAAGGCCCTGACGGTCAACAGAATTTCGCATTCGTCGGCAATACTGGACACTTCAAGGGATGGTCTACAGTGCTGGGCGGCGGCCTGGGGCGCGGCAATAGTTTCCGCATTGCGCCGGACGGCTTCGACAACCACACCAAGAACGGCTCGGTGTTCGGCAAGACCGTCAAGACATCCTCAGCGGGGAGTCTGGCCTTCGGCGTCCTGTATGCCAAGGGCGGTGGCTATCGCCCTACAGTGATTCCCACCACGAATGTCGGGCTCGTGGATCCAACCACCGGCATCAACTTCAGCCAGCCGGGATGCGGATTTTATTGCGCTCTGCCGTACGCCTCTTATAACAAGTACGACACCAATGAAATGTTTATGACGTATGCGCGCCAGAGGTTATATTTCAGCCCTACATCCACGCTGGAAAATTCGGCATGGTACACGCACATTCGCCGTTTTCACCGGCGCAATGACGATGCTCTCTCCGGCGGCGCCCAGGTGGATGAGTGGAACAATCCGCATAGCAATATGTTCGGAGACCAGATCCGCTTCACGCAGGTGCTGCCGTACAACACCGTCAGCTTTGGCGGCTACCTTATCTCCGAGGTTTACAATTCGCACAACCTCTTCTACAACCCGGCGGATGGAGGAAGCGGCGCGCAGCAGATCGTCGGCGTTGGATCGAAGTTTCGCTCGGGATATTTCCACCAGGACAACGTGACCTTCTTCGCCCAGGACGATGTTCACCCCATCCCCCGTGTTCACATCATTCCCAGCGTGCGTGTCGACGGTTTCTCCACCAGCTATAGCGACCAGGCGGCGCGTGATTTTACCTTCGCCCCGCAAACGTACTTCTACACAGACCCGACGACAGGAGCGGCCACCGCGTCTCCCTACCCGGTGTATCAGACTCACTGCTCGTTGTATCCGCAAGGCCAGACACCGAACGAAGATCCCTATTACAACCTGTGGGGAAGTCCCGCGCCGGCGCCGGATGGCAGTTCTACAAAAGACCAGGGTTCGCTTTGCGGGGCGCATGAGAGCCGCTCGGCCGTCGAGCCCGGCATTGACGGTTCTTACATGCCCAAGGATTGGCTCATGCTCTACGGCGGCTATGACACCATCTATCGCTCTCCCGAGCTGGGCGGCGGCGGCGGGCAGTTCCAGGCCGTGAACCCGGCCTACTACCAACTGGCGAAGGGAGCCTACGGTCAGTTTGGCGGCAAAATTCACTTTACCAACGCGCCGGTGCTCAGGAACTTCATTGCCGGGGTGAGCTACTTCCACAACGATTACACGAACCAGGAAATCGACGTCGAAACCGCTCTTGGCGTGGAGGAAACCAGCGGTGGCGACTCCACCTACCATGGCGTCGACGCCTTCTTTGACGCCGATCCGAGCAGCAATCTCCATTTCTTCTTTAACTTCTCGGGAGAGGCTTCCAGTTTCACCACCTTCGTTACAGGTGGTCCACTTGCTGCCTGCGGCACACCCACAAATCCTGCACCCGGATGCACCTTCTACAACGGCCTCCCGGTGTCCTACGTCCCCAATTACACGCTGAATGCGGGCGTCTATTACGGCATCCAGCACAACAATCGCACCATCATCGAGCCGCGTTTCTGGTTGGATTCGACCGGTTCGCAACACCTGTGGTCAAACTGCGGCACGCTGGTGAACGGGGTTTGCCAAGATAACGGCCAGCCCACCAACCAGACCATGCCGGCGTACACCACAGTGAATCTCTCTTTCAACGCTCCCATTGTCTACAAGAAACAGTCGTTCAACGCTCGGCTCGATATTTTGAACCTGGCCAACACGCAGAACAATGAATTCGAATACGTCTCAAGTGGTGGATATTTTTCGGAGCTTTTTCCAACGCCGAACTACCCTCAGGGTTACATCAACGCCTATCCCACTGCTCCCCGCATGATCTACGGTACGATCACTTACCAGTTCTGATGGTCTTGTTCGCGGCCTGAGGCGTGGAACAGTGGAAGGCCTTCCTGGCTTTCCACTGACCCACGCCTCTTTTTTTCCCTCACCGGGTTTTCATTCCACCGTGCTTCAAATGGCAGGCCATCGAAGATCTTTGGACCGCAGGGCTGCGTCTCGGCTGTCGATCGCGGCATCTATCCTAATGTCGCAGTGAACCAGACGTGCGCACCAGAATCCGATGGATGAAAGAAATCGAGATGATGGACTTTCGCTATTCGCTTCCGGCAAAAATTGAGCTGGATTTTTCGGCCGCCGTCACGGATTGGGAAAAGGGAAAGATCGATCGCCTGTGGGCCCGTGACGCTTCCTTATGGACCAATCAGGATGAGTCGAAGTGGATGGGCTGGCTCGATATCGTGGAGCGTCAGCAGAAGGACCTGGAAGTCGCCGCGGCGACTCGCGCACTCGCCAAGAACATTCAGGAAGCCGGCTTTCAATATGCGTTGCTGCTCGGTATGGGTGGCTCCAGTTTGTGTCCTGAGGTGCTGGCGGAGACGTTTGGCCAGCAACAGGGATTTCCGCGCCTCTCCGTTGTCGATTCCACCGACCCGGCGCAAGTGCGTGCCGCCGAGCAAAGTGTCGATCTGGCGAAGACAATCATCCTCGTGTCCAGCAAATCCGGCTCGACGCTGGAGCCTAATATCCTGAAGCAATACTTCATGGCTCGCATGAAAGATGCTGTCGGTAACGGGGCAGGAAAACACTTTATCGCCATCACGGATCCCGGATCCAAGATGGAGCAGGTCGCCAGGGCGGATGGATTTCGGCAGATCTTCTATGGCGATCCTCAGATTGGCGGGCGCTACTCGGCGCTTTCAAATTTCGGAATGGTTCCCGCCGCCATCATGGGCCTCGATGTGGACAGGTTGCTTTCGAAGGCGAAGGTCGCTATCGATGCCTGCCATTCAACCGACATCAAGAAAAATCCTGGCGTCGCGCTGGGACTGATTCTTGGCGTCGCAGCCAATGCAGGTCGCGACAAACTCACCTTCTTCACCTCGCCGTCCATCTACGATATGGGAGCGTGGTTCGAGCAATTGATTGCTGAATCGACCGGCAAACAAGGGAAGGGAATTACACCTGTCGACTTGGAGGAGATTGGCGATCCCGATGTCTACGGCAACGATCGCGTCTTTGCCTATGTACGTCTGGAAGGCGCGGACAATGCCCATCTCGACGCCGCAGTGGAGAAGTTGGAGAAGGCCGGCCAGCCTGTGGTGCGTCTGGCGATGCGCGATGTCTACGATGCCGGAGCACAATTTTTTACCTGGGAAATTGCGACGGCCGTTGCCGGATCGGTCATTGGCATCAACGCATTCAATCAGCCGGACGTGGAAGCTGCGAAAATCGAAGCGCGACGCCTGACCGATGAATATCAGAAGACCGGCAAATTGCCCGAGCAGACGCCGATTTTTGACGACGGAAAAGTGAAGCTGTTCGCGGATCCCAAATACGCCGCGGTTCTTCACGGAGGACAGGACCTGGGGCAACCCGACCTGGTGGGATATTTGCGGGCTCATCTGGCTCAGCTAAAATCCGGAGATTATTTTGCCGCCCTGGCCTTCATCGAGCGAGAACGAGAGCACGAAAAAAAACTGCAGCGGCTGCGTCACAAAATTCGCGACAGCAAGAAAGTCGCAACGTGCCTCGGATTTGGTCCGCGCTTTCTCCACTCCACTGGCCAGGATTACAAAGGCGGTCCCAACACCGGCGTATTTCTCCAGATCACGGCCGACCATGCGCAAGACCTCGCCATTCCGGATCAGAAATATACGTTTGGCGTAGTCATCGATGCCCAGGCTGCCGGCGATTTGATCATATTGCAGCAACGCGGACGTCGCGCTCTCCGTGCTCACCTCGGCGAAGATGTAGAGACGGGTTTGGAATATCTGGACGGCGCCATCGAAAAGGCGCTTCGTTAGCTCCGAAGCATGGCGCTGAGAAGAAATCATCGCGTACGACGGCTGTGCGCCCACAATTATTTTCCCGTTGTTGAGAGGCCGGCGAGCACCCGGGCGCGCAAAAAAATATCTCGAAACATCGCGCGGGTGAGTAACCCGGTATTCGTGTTCTGCAGCGATGGGTGGTATGTCGCCAAAATATATTGCCCGTCAGGTAGTTCATATTCTGCGCCATGACGGAATACCCATTCTTTGCGAGCAGAGATTTTTCCCGCGCGAAGCAGATGGTTCACATATCCATCGAAAGCAATCTTACCCAGGCACACCACCACGCGAAGATTTTTCAGGTTCGCAATCTCTTCATCGACAAAGGCCGAGCAGTTTCGTATTTCCGTCGGCAGAGGTTTATTTCCTGGCGGGGCACATCGAACGACAGACGTAATGTGAAGGTCTTTCAGCCGCATCCCGTCTTCGCGCGACGTTGCGATCGGCTGCGACGCGAATCCTGTCTCAAACAACACTGGGTACAGGAAATTTCCGGATCCATCGCCAGTAAATGGACGACCTGTGCGATTGGAACCATGCGCCCCCGGCGCAAGCCCCAGTGCCAGCACGCGCGCCTCGGGATCGCCAAACGAGGGAACGGGCTTTCCCCAATAGATTTGGTCGGCATACGCACGCCGTCGCACCCGCGCAATTTCCGCACAGTAGATGCGAAGGCGCGGGCAAAGCTCGCAGCTCTCGATACGCTTGGCCAGCTCGCGAAAGTTCGCCGCCGCTTTCTCTGCTACTGGCAAACTTTCTAGCGTAACGAGACTGCTGCCGATTTTATTTTTCTTCACAGAACCGTCGCGACTCACAAAGAAAATTGTACGGGCTGCACGGCAGCGAGTTCGAACGCCACCATCCGGCATTCGTCGCTCAAATCTCTGTTGTCGATGTGAACTCGGCTGGTGCCAGTCGCCGAACCCTCCCCTGCGTCACGCGGTAAACTAGGCGTATTGCGCTCCTAGTTCGGGCGCAGTCGCAAGAGAATGAAAGAGGTTGAAGGGTTGCATTCGATCGACGTACGCAAGTCTAGAATTACACGGGCCGTATCGACAGGGCTGCTGTCGCTGGCCATCGCGGTTGCCAGCTTTGGTTGCAAGTCGCGGCCCACGCCCCCAGCCCCCACTCCCACCGCAAATGCTTCGGCGAATATGCCGGATATCGGCGGTCAGAAAGCCATTCAATTGCGCCGCCTGCAGAGCGGTGTTGGCGCCACCCCGGAATTTCTCAGCGTCACATTGTTGCCCGGACGCGGCATGAACGTATTTCAGATTACCGCCTACCTTCCCGGGAGAGGCGAAGTGCCATTGCTGGCATCGAAGTCGATCGATGCGGCTGCAAAAATTATGAACGGCGGACCCGACGATCTCCAGGGGAACCAGAGTTTCTCCATGGGAGGAGCGCTGCTGTTTCCGTTCGCCAATCGTCTTGTCGGTCCTGTCACTGTCGACAGAAATTCGGGCGACCATATTGTGACTGCCACCTGGCATGGACGCAGCGTGCCGGTGATCGCGAATTGGCACGGAAAACAGGCGGGCGCTCCCTGGTGCGCTATGCATGGGCAAATGCTGGCAGCGAAGGCGGACCATGTTTCCATCAAATCGGATACAGATACCGCCGCCGCGACAGCGGACTATAACCTGCCGGCAAACGGTCACTGGTTTTCTGACAATGATGTGAAGGTCACCGTGGCGCTCGATCGCGACACCGTGACCGCAATGGTTACGGCCACCAACCGCGGAGATAAACCGGAGCCTGTCGGCATTGGATGGCACCCGTATTTTCAGTTGCCCACTGGAATTCGAGCCAACGCGCGAATTCGTATTCCAGCCCCCATGCGAGTTGAAGTCAACAATTATGACGATGTGTTCCCCACCGGGAAACTGGTGCCCGTCTCGGGAACGCAGTACGACTTCAATGCCATGGAAGGTGGACCGCTTCCCGATGCGCTGGTCGACGATTCGTTTGTGGACCTGATCCCCAACGCGCAAGGCAACGTGGTTTCAGAGATCCGCGATCTCGGCGCCAACTACGGCATGCGGGTCACGGCGATGTCGCGGCAAATTCGCGCGATCCAGCTGTATTCGCCGGTCGACAAGTCGTTCATCGCTCTCGAACCGCAGTTCAACTATGGCGATCCGTTCGGCAAAGAGTGGAACGGCGCGGATACCGGCATGGTGACCCTGGCACCCGGCGAATCCGTTACCTGGAAGGTGGAGCTGAGGCTATTTCAGCCCGCCAACGACATGGTCGGGCAAGCGCCCCATCCTAACTTCCAGTAACTGTGCTCGAAGAATTCCAATAACACCCCAAAGTAAGGTTACTGAATCGCTGTTCCGGTTTGACCCACTGTACGTAACCACCTACCATGGAAGCTAGGAAGGTCATCCTTTCGCTCCGTGCGAATTGGTCCGTGGCTGCTATCTGCCATGGCTGCTTTTTCGCTGGATCGGCAGACGACAAGCTCTTTTTCTGGAAGGCATACACCCCTTGAGTCCCACTGAATCCACGACTACCCCACAGACCGGGGAAGACACCCAGCAAGCGGCGGAAACTGGCGCGCACGAATCGACCCTGGCAACCAACCAAGATACAAATTCCCCGGCCGAAAATTCCGCCGATGCGGCGCACGATCATGAGCACGACCACAACCACACGCATGATCACGGCCCTACTTTAAATCCGGAGTGCACTCGCCAGGTAGATGTTGAAGTTCCGGCCGATGAAGTGAGTAAGGCCTTCGCCACCGTGGTGAAGCAATTCCGTCGCATGGCTCGCATCCCCGGCTTTCGCGCCGGCAAAGTTCCGGAGTCCGTGATTCGCAGAAAATTTGCGGACCAGATTCAGCAGGACGTACTGGAGCAGATTCTGCCGCCGCATTTTCGCGCGGAAATCGAAAAACTGGGGGTTCAGCCTGTATCTCAGCCGCAGGTCACCAGCATGCACCTGGTCGATGGTGAGCCAATGCGTTTCCAGGCCGCCTTTGAAGTGCTTCCAGCCATCGACATTGCAGGATATGACCAGGTCAAGGTCGATCGCCCGAATACGACGCTCGACGATGCGGAGTTCGAAACGGAACTGACCCACCTGCGCGATTCGCACGCCATCATGGAGCCGGTCGAAGAAGATCGTCCTCTGGTCGATGGAGATTTCGCGCAAATTCGATTTACTGGATTAGTGCACGCCGGAGACGGAAGCGCGGAGGGTGATGCAGCCAAGCCGATTGAAGGCGACGACGCCACTGTCGAAATTGGCGGACCGAATACTGTCGAGGCATTCACCGACGCACTGCGCGGAGCCAAAGTGGGACAGCAGATGCAATTCGAAGTTTCCTACCCACAGGACTTCACCGAAAAACGTCTCGCAGGAAATTCTGTTGCGTACGACGTCGAAGTGAAGGGAATTCGCAAGAAGATTCTTCCCGAGTTGGACGATGCCTTCGCCAAGCAGATGGGTGAATATGAGACCATCGATCAATTTAAAGAGAAACTGCGCGAGCATATGGCGAACGACAAGCGTCGGCGCCTGGAGTCGGAAGCGAAAGATAAATTGGTCGGCTCATTTGTCGAGCGCTATCAGTTTCCGGTCCCGGAATCTCTGTTGCAGCAGCAGATCGATGCGCGACTCGACCGTGGATTACGTGCGCTGGCTGCCCAGGGCATGACCACCGAGCAGATGCGCAATCTTGATTTCACGCGGCTGCGAACCGCACAAAGAGAGTCCGCGATGAACGAATTGCGCGGCTCTCTGATCCTGGATCGCATTGCTGCAGTTGAGAACATTGAAGTTGCTGATGAAGAGATGGAATCGCAATTGCAACTGTTGGCGTATCAGGCACGGGAACCGATTGAAACACTGCGGAAGCGTTTGACTGAGGATGGTGGGCTGACTAGAATCCGAGAACAACTACGTAGAGAGAAGACAGTGAACCAACTCTTCGAGAGGTTGGCCGCCTAACGTTTTTTGGGGTATTGGTCGATGGTAGAACCAGAGACCTACAACCGCGAGAGAGGCAATAAGGTAACGGTATGGGTTTAGTTCCAATGGTGGTAGAGCAGACGAGTCGTGGCGAGCGCGCCTACGATATTTATTCTCGCCTGCTACGCGATAACATCATTTTCCTGGGTACTCCGATCGACGATCAGATTGCAAATCTCATCATCGCTCAAATGTTGTTTCTCTCCGGGGAAGATCCGGACAAGGATTTGCAGCTGTACATTAATTCTCCCGGAGGTTCCATTTCCGCCGGGCTTGCAATTTACGATACGATGCAGTTCATCAAGAACGATGTGGTGACCTATTGCATTGGACAAGCGGCCAGCATGGGAGCATTCTTGCTGATGTCCGGTACCAAGGGAAAACGGTTTGCATTACCGAACTCCCGTATCCTGATCCACCAGCCGTCCATGGGCGGACTGTCGGGTCAGGCCACGGATATTGACATTCACGCCCGCGAGATTCTTCGCATCCGTGAAATTACCAATCGACTGATGTCCAAGCACACCGGACAGCCGATTGAGCGCATCGAACGGGATGTAGAGCGCGACTTTATTATGAACGCGCCGCAATCCAAGGAATATGGCATCATTGACGAGATTATTGATAGGCCAAGGACGTAAACTGGGATCGAGCCCGAATACGGGCAGGAACCGGTAGCCGTAAGGAGACGCAAAGATGAAGACTCGCGCGGGTTCCGAAGATGTTCTACGCTGCTCGTTCTGCCATAAATCGCAGGACGCTGTAGCCAAGCTGATTTCCTCTCCCAGTGATTATCCCAGGGCTTATATCTGCGACGAATGCGTTGCTGTCTGCAACTCCATTCTGGAAGACGATAAGAACGAGGCACGCCCAGCCGCCGCTCCGGCGCATTTGCCCAAGCCCCAGGAAGTGAAAGCTTTCATGGATGAGTACGTGATTGGGCAGGAGACGACCAAGAAGAAGCTGGCTGTCGCCGTCTACAACCACTACAAGCGCATCCAGATGAACCGCGCCCGCACCAACGATGTGGAACTGACCAAGTCGAACATTCTCTTGATCGGCCCCACCGGCAGCGGCAAAACTCTGATGGCGCAGACCCTGGCGCGTACGCTGGACGTTCCTTTCGCTATCGTCGATGCCACCACGCTGACCGAGGCCGGGTATGTGGGTGAAGACGTCGAAAACATCATCCTGAAGCTGTTGCAGGCCGCCGACGGGGACGTGGCTCGCGCCCAGACCGGCATCATCTACATCGACGAAATCGACAAGATCGGGCGCAAGGATGAAAATCCTTCCATCACCCGCGATGTCTCCGGTGAAGGTGTACAGCAGGCGCTGCTCAAGATTCTCGAAGGCACCGTCGCCAACGTTCCTCCGCAAGGTGGACGCAAGCATCCTCATCAGGAATTCACGCCAGTCGACACCACAAACATTCTGTTCATCTGTGGCGGGGCTTTTGTGGGCCTGGAACGGGTGATTGGCCGCCGCGCCGGCAAGAAGGCGCTGGGCTTCAAGGCCATCTCCGATCGTGAGGGACAAGCCACCACCTGCAATTCCTTCGCTGCGCGATACAGAATTGCTACGCCAGACCGAACCGCAGGATCTGATTAAGTTTGGACTGATTCCGGAATTTGTCGGACGTCTGCCCGTAATCGGAATTCTGGATGAGCTGGATGAGGCTGCGCTGGTAGAAATTCTGGTGAAGCCGCGCAACGCCATCATGAAGCAGTATCAGCGCATGTTCGAATACGAGAATGTGCGTCTCACCTTCAGCCCGGAAGCCGTCGGCGCGATCGCGCGCGAGGCCCTGCATCGCAAGGTAGGTGCTCGCGGTCTGCGCATGATCCTTGAGGAGCTGATGCTCGACCTGATGTATCACCTGCCCAGCAACAAGAAGGTGAGAGAGATCGAGATCACGGCCGACATGGTCCAGAAGCGCGATCTTTCCGTCACTCTGCTGGAAAAAGCCGGATAACGCATTTCCGCAACCAATTCGCCAAAAAGCTTCAGGCCTGCAGCATTGCTGCAGGCCTGATTTCTTTCGCGATCATTTCCGCTTATGGCCCGAACTGGGTTACAAACAACATATTCACGTTGCCTGCATTCGTAAAATTGGGGAAGGCTCCCGTCGTAGTTCCCGCCACAAAGGCGTGGTTCTGGGCATCGGTTGCCACATAGACCAGCGCCGAGGCGAAGGACGTTCCCCAGGGAATGTCGTTCCCGTTGCCAAACTGCTGCAGCCACACTGCCGCTCCAGTCGAGTTCAGCTTGGCCACAAAGACATCGTTCGTTGCCGCCGGGTTGGTGCTGGAAAAGAAGGGGTGATACATGCTGCCGCCCATCACTACATTGCCGGAGGTATCGACAGCCACATTGCCCGGGACGCAGGATTGCGACGCGCCAAATGTCTGCCGCCATTGTTGCGTGCCCGTGCCATTCGCCAATTCCGCAACCGTGCACTGGCTCCATCCGGAGCTGGCATCGAGGCCTCCCAGGAAGATGTCTCCCTGCGAATCCAGAGACACCTGGGTGTAAATCAGGTTCTGGTACCCATACCGGGAGAACGTGACCGGTGCCTGCTGCCATTGGATGGTTCCATTCGTTCCGCTCAGTTTGGCGATCATGTACGTGGTGCCGCTGGTGTTGCCAGTGCCCTGGAAATCCCCGACGGCGATGACATTTCCCGGAAGGGTCAGCGGACACGCCGGTTACAAAGTAATACACGCCGCCGGAGCTGTTTCCCTGGGTCCACATCACAGCGCCCGTAGCCCCCGCCAGCTTGCTCACGTAGCCCAGCTGGACACGGCCCCCATTCGAAGCCCTCACGACGTTCACGCCGCCAACGATCAGGTTTCCCTGGGGATCTACTGACAGACTTGTCGCCTGGCTGGGTCCATAGGAGGCAAATTGCTGAATCCATTGAGTTTGCCCGGAGGAATTCAGCTTGATTACGACGCTCTGCTGGGGACCGCTGTTGGTGAACCCGGAAAATGCTCCATTCGTGAAGCCGCCAACGTAGATATTTCCCTGGGGATCGGTGGTAATCGCGTTCGGGTAGTCGCCTGCTCCCGTGCCAAACTGCTGCGTCCATACCAATGTTCCGGTGGAATTGAACTTGGCCACTCCAAATTGGGACGAGCCGGTGTTGGTGAACCCCGGGAAGGCGCCATAGGTTTCATCCAAAACAATGACGTTGCCTTGCAGGTCCGTGGCGACTCCGTAGGCAGTGTCTCCATTGCGGGAGTGCGTGCCCACGTAGCCGGTGCCGTATTGTTGCAGCCAGCCCTGCGTGGAAGCTGCGGGAAACGTCACCGAGTCCGCAGGAGCTGGCCCCACCGGGCCATACACGCTGCTGCTGCAGCCGGCAAGCCCGAAAAGCAAAGAAGCCATCCATACCGCTTGCGCGGCGGGTTTGCGTAACAGCAATTTGAGGGACATGTTCGTCGACCTCCAGAACATCACAGTAGCACGGAAATTCGACTTCCGACCCCGCAAAACGTCAACCAGGAACCTATCTGATTTTCATGGAATTTCACGGGTGTATTCTCGAATCACCGCCGCATCCTTACGGACGGAACAGCATCGAAAAAAGTATGCAAATTACGGAAACTGTACACACGACAACCCGGCAGCTTGGCAATTCTGACTTGCAGATCACCGCCATCGGTTTTGGCGCCTGGGCCATCGGCGGAGGCGACTGGCAGTTTGGCTGGGGCTCGCAGGACGACAACGATTCTGTCGCCGCCATCCAGCACGCCCTGGACCTTGGCATCAACTGGATTGATACCGCGGCAGTTTATGGCCTTGGCCATTCTGAGGAAGTGGTGGCACGCGCTCTGGAAGGAAGGCAGCAGAAGCCCTACGTCTTTACCAAATGCTCGATGATCTGGAGCAAGAAGTTCTGGCAGACCAAGGATCAGATTCATCGCAGCCTCAGACGCGATTCCGTCCGCAACGAACTGGAATCGAGCCTGCGCCGCTTGAAGTTGGACGTCATCGATCTCTACCAGATCCACTGGCCCGATCCCGAAGATGAAATCGAGGAAGGCTGGGAGACGCTGGCGAAGTTGAAGCAGGAAGGGAAGGTTCGATACATCGGCGTATCGAATTTTTCAGTGGCGCAGATGGAACGTATCTCGAAGATCGCGCCCATTACTTCATTGCAGCCCCCATACTCCATGTTGAACCGCGGCGTGGAAAAGGAAATTCTCCCGTACTGCCAGCAGCACAACATCGGCGTAATCAATTACTCGCCCATGGTTTCGGGTCTGCTGACCGGCGCGATGACCAGGGAACGCGTTGCCCAGTTTCCGCAGGACGATTGGCGCCGCAACAACGCCCGCTTTCAGGAACCGCAACTCAGCCGCAACCTCAAGCTGGTCGAACTGCTGCGGGAAATCGGCAACGCACACGGCCGCTCTCCCGGAGAAGTTGCAATCGCCTGGACTCTGCATAACCCTGCAGTCACGGCCGCCATCGTCGGTGCGCGCAACGCGAAGCAGGTGGATGGAATCATTGGCGCGGCAACCTTCCGGCTTCAGCCGGATGAAATTGCACGCATCGAGGATTTCCTGACCGCAAATCCAGTTCCGGTCAAGCCGAGCAAGTAAGGCTCCAATTCAACTATCCTGATGGCTATGCCAAAAGGTATCGCTGCGGGCGCTAAACCGAAAAGTTCTGAAACTGCGACGGCATCGTCCAAGCAGACTCGATGGTTGATCGGAGTCCATCTCTCGACCACAGGTGGAGTCGCCGGAGCAGTTCGTCGCGCTCCAGAAGTCGGCGCCAACACGCTGCAGATCTTTTCCTCCAGCCCGCGCATGTGGCGAGCGTCGAAAATCACTGCCGATCAAGCGAATGCCACCCGCGCCGCGCGAGAAGAACTGGGCGTCGGTCCGCTGGTCATCCATACCAGCTACCTGGTCAATCTCTGCAGCCAGTCGGAGGAAGTCTGCGGAAAATCGGTGGAGGCGTTTCGCGGCGAGATTGAGCGCGCGCTGGCGCTGGGTGCGGAATATCTCGTGGTCCATCCCGGCTCCTATCGCGGGATGTCGCGGAAGCAGGGTCTCGAGTTGGCGGCGAAATCGATCCAGAAAGCGATCGCCGGTCTGCCCTGGCAACAGACGCCATTTCACATCCTGATCGAAAATACTGCGGGTTCGGAGCATTCGCTCGGCGGCTCGTTCGAGCAGGTAGCGGAACTGATCGAGCATCTTCGTCCCTACGCTCCGGTAGCGGCCTGCCTCGACACTTGCCACACCCATGTCTCCGGGTATGACATCGTCAGCGAGAGCGGGTGGGCCGAAACCATGGCGCAGATTGAGAAGACGGTAGGCTTCGAAACTGTTCGCGTCTGGCATTGCAACGATGCCAAGGCCGATCGCGGGTCGAAGCTCGACCGGCATGAGCACATCGGGGAAGGGAAGATTGGACTAGATCCATTTCGCCGATTGCTGCGCGAACCCAGATTTGCCCACGCCGCATTCATCGCCGAAACCCCCGTCGATGCTCCCGGCGATGAAGAACGCAACGTCCTTACCCTGCGCGGACTAGCCGGATCGCTTGCGCCGCGATGAACTGTCAGAGTGCGGGGTAACAATGAAAGCGAGGGCGGCTGAAATACTTCTCGTTCCGCCGTCCCATTTAGAATCAAACTAGTATGTCGAAAACCGAATCCAGCCAGACCTCTGCTCCTGCAGTGACGGATCGAACCCCACGCTATAGCCCTGCCGAAATCGAACCACGTTGGCAGGCCCTTTGGGATGCGCAGCCGGATCTCTATGCCGCCGAGCCGCCCACCAGCGGCAAGCAGAAGTACTACGTGCTGGAAATGTTGCCGTACCCGTCGGGCCAGCTGCACATGGGGCATGTGCGCAACTATGCCATTGGCGATGCGCTGGCGCGGCATATGTGGATGCGAGGCTATAACGTGCTGCACCCCATGGGCTGGGATGCGTTCGGGTTGCCGGCCGAAAATGCGGCGCTCAAAAATAACACGCCGCCGCGCGACTGGACCCTGGCGAACATCACTGCCATGCGCGGACAGATGAAACGCCTCGGCCTGAGTTATGACTGGCAGCGCGAAATCACCACGTGTCTGCCGGATTATTACCGCTGGAACCAGTGGTTCTTTTTGAAGATGTACGAGCGCGATCTGGCGTATCGCAAGAACAGCAAAGTGAACTGGTGCCCGCTGTGCGCCACCGTGCTGGCCAATGAGCAGGTAGTCAACGGCTGCTGCTGGCGGCATGAGGAAACCATCGTCGAGCAGCGCGAGCTGGAGCAATGGTTTTTCCGCATCACGAACTACGCCGACGAACTGCTGCGCGATTTGGACAAGCTGGACGGCTGGCCGGAAAAAGTTCGTACCATGCAGCGCAACTGGATCGATCGCAGCGAAGGCGCACTGATCGACTTTGCGGTGGTCGCGAAAGATGAAGACCGCCGCGGACCACGCTATTCGCCGGTGAAGCTGAACCTGACGGAAACCTTCCTGGAGCCATCGCCGGACCAACAAAAAATCAGCGTCTTCACTACGCGAATCGACACGATTTATGGTGTGACCGCGCTGCTGCTGGCGCCTGAGCATCCCCTGGTCGCGCAATTTTCCGTCGATCATCCCGAACTGAGTAAGAAAGTTGGCGAGTTATTGGAGGAGCAGAAAGTCGCGAAGGAAAAGGGCGACTTGGCAGTCCTGGCAAAAGAAGGAGTCGCCACCGGTCGGTTTGCGACCAATCCATTCACGCAGGAATCGGTTCCGATCTGGGTCGCCAATTATGTGTTGATGGATTACGGAACAGGCGCAGTCATGTCCGTGCCGGCGCACGATGAGCGCGACTACGAATTCGCGAAAAAGTTTAATTTGGAATTGAAGATAGTCGTACTGCCGCGCCACGCTAACGAAGGTGAAAAGGGCAACGCGGAACCGCTGCTGCCCTACACGCATGAAGACAGCTTGCTGCTCAACTCCGGCCCGTTTACCGGTCAGGGATGCGAAGAAGCGCAGCAGAAAATGACGGCATTCGCCGAGCAACACGGGTATGGCAAGGCTTCTACCACCTTTCGCCTGAAGGATTGGGGCGTGAGCCGCCAGCGCTACTGGGGCACACCAATCCCGATGATCTATTGCCCGAACGATGGCCTGGTCCCGGTGCCGGAAGATCAGCTTCCCGTGCTGTTGCCGGACAGCATCGCCATTACGCAGGAAGGCGGATCGCCGCTGTCGCGTGTGCCGGAGTTTGCCCAGGTCACATTGTCCAAAATGCGGCGGCATGGCTCGGCGCGAGACCGATACCATGGATACGTTCGTCGATTCGTCCTGGTATTTCTACCGCTACACCGATCCAAAAAATTCTCGCGCGCCATTTGACACAGATACAGTTGCATATTGGTTTCCGATTGATCAATATATCGGCGGCGTCGAACACGCGATTCTGCACCTGATCTATTCGCGCTTCTGGACCAAGATGATGCGCGATCTGGGACTGGTGAAAAACGATGAGCCCGTGGAGCGTTTATTTACCCAGGGCATGGTCATCAAGAATGGCGCGAAAATGTCGAAGTCCAAGGGAAATGTGGTTTCTCCAGATGACATGATCGCCAGTTATGGCGCCGATGCGACGCGCATGTATGCGCTATTTGCGGCCCCGCCCGATCGCGACCTCGATTGGCAGGAAGATGGCGTTGCCGGGATCAGCCGATTTCTGTCGCGTGTGTATCGCTTTGCTATGCAAGCCATGCCGCGCGTCATTGCCGGTCGTTCGCAGCCGCTGCCTTCGACGCTGAATCCGCTGGAGCGACAGCTGATGCGCAAATTGCATCAGACGCTTCGCCGACTGACGCAGGAGTTTGATGGCCGCTGGCATTTCAATACCTGCATCGCCGCCATTATGGAATTGGTGAACGAATTGACAGCGGACGAAAAAGCAATCGCCTCGGGCGGCGTTGCGGACTCCGTTCTCTATGCGATCACGCGTAACCTGGTGTTGATGCTGCAAGCCTTCGCGCCGTACCTGGCCGCGGAACTGTGGTCGCAGATGGCAGAAGACACTCCGCTGCTGCGCGCCGCATGGCCGGCGTATGACGAAGCGTTGGCTGCGGAACATGTGCTGGAGGTGCCGGTTCAAATCAACGGAAAATTGCGCACCGTGGTTTCCGTGCCGGCTGGAAGCGACGAAGAATTGTTGCGCTCGACCGCCGAACAGGATCCGAAAATCCAGGCGGCGTTGGCAGGGAAAGAAATCGTTAAGGTAGTCCTGCTGCCTGGCAAGTTAGTCAATTTCGTCGTCCGCTAGGTTCGCGGCGCAGGCGATACGCGCCGTGCAAGACGCGAACCATTGCAGTGCGAAAGACGACAGACCATGCACGTCGAGACTGGACAAATCGAATTGCAATCTACATCCCCGCTGGCAGCGCAGCATGAACACCATCCGCGGCACGCAGTCTTTTCTCGCCACCATCGCCGAGTGCTGGAAGCGCCCGTCCTTGCTGGGCCTGGAGCTGTTGTGGCGCTGGGCGTTTGGCATTCCCGCCGCGGCCGTGTTGGCTTGGGAAACGTATAGAATCCTTTCCTCCGTCTCCTTGGCCGGCACAGGCATTACCCACTTTTCGCTGATCGACACCGTTACGGCCGCGCAAATTCTCTCCGCCACTGCCGATGTACTGCTGCCACCCATTCGTGAAGTCGCTCGTTGGCTGCTTCCAGTGCTGATTGTCGGCTGGGCCCTCGCTTCCGGCTTTGGCCGCTCCCTGGTGCTGCGCCGATACGATCCGTCTCTGCGTTTTGCTCCATGGTTAATGGTGGGCCTGCAACTGCTCCGCATCCTGGTGTTAGGCGCGAGTATCGCTCTGTGGTTGGTTGGGCTGCATTGGGCAGCATGGAATTCGCTCAGCGGTCCAGACCCGAGCCTGGTTCTCTACTTTGTCCAGGCGATCGCACTCTCCTTTGCCATTTTCTTTTTCTGGGCACTCGTTAGCTGGGTCTTCAGCATTGCACCGCTGCTCGCGCTTTTGGAAGGCACCGGAATCATCGCCAGCCTGCGCAACTCTCTTCGATTTGGACAGGGATCCTTGCGTGGCCTGCGCTCCAAGCTGGTGGAAATCAATCTGGTCCTCGGCGTTGTGAAGGCGGCGCTGATCGTTCTGGCCATGGTCTTCTGCGCCACCCCGGTTCCGTTCAAAGAAGAAATCAACGGAACATCGCTCTACGTGTGGTGGGCGTTGGTCAGCGTATGGTACTGCGTCGCGTCGGATTTCTTTCAGGTCGCTCGCATCATCGGATTTATGGAACTCTGGCGCGCCGCCAACCGGCCACCCTCGTCCGCCGAGATCCCAACGTCAGCTGCGACCGCAACCAACTAAGGATCCGCGCTGCGATACACTGGGCAATAACCCATGGATACCAAGCAAACAGCCGAGCCCACCACCATCGTCATTCTCGATTTCGGTTCTCAATACACGCAATTGATTGCGCGTCGAATTCGCGAGCAGAATGTGTTTTCAGTCGTGCTCCCTTGTACCGCGTCGTATGAATCCATCCAGCAATTGAATCCCGCCGGCATCATTCTTTCCGGAGGTCCGAGTTCGGTGTATGACGCGGATGCTCCGCCGGCGGATGCGCGTGTACTCTCGATGGGCGCGCCTGTGCTGGGTATTTGTTATGGCCTGCATTTCATCCTGCATAATCTGGGCGGTAAAGTTCGATCCGCCGATCGCCGCGAGTATGGACATGCCGACGTTGAAGTGGTTTTGCCGACCGCGCTGTTTGAAGGTCTGCCGACCCATCTTCCCGTCTGGATGTCGCACGGCGATGAGGCGCTGCAGTTGCCCGAAGGCTTTCAGCTGACCGCGAAAACATCGAATGCTGTGGCTGGCATTGCCAACGAATCGCGTCGCATCTGGGCAGTGCAGTTTCATCCGGAAGTCCACCACACCCGCCAGGGCAAAGAGCTGCTGCGGAATTTCCTTTTCGGCATTTGCAAGGTAGCGCCCGACTGGACCCCGGAGCACTTTATCCAGACCACCGTAGAACGCATTCGCGCCCAGGTGGGCAGTGGCCACGCCATTTGCGGTTTGTCCGGCGGCGTCGATTCCTCAGTGGCCGCGGTGCTGGTCGACCGCGCCATCGGCGATCGCCTCACCTGCGTCTTCGTCAATAACGGAGTGCTGCGCAAAGATGAGTTTCGCAAGGTGCAGGAAAATCTGCGTGACAAACTGGGGCTCAACCTGGTCGCCGTCGATGCCAGCCAACAATTTCTTTCGCTGCTCGCCGGAGTGACCGATCCTGAAACCAAACGCAAAATCATCGGCAATGAATTTATCACGGTGTTCGATCAAGAGGCCCATCGCATTGCGCAAAAAACCGGCTCTGTCGATTGGCTGGTTCAGGGCACGTTATATCCCGATGTGATCGAATCTTCTTCCGTGAAGGGACCGTCCCAGACCATCAAGAGTCATCACAACGTCGGCGGCCTGCCGGAGACAATGAAGTTGAAATTGATTGAGCCGCTGCGCGACCTGTTCAAAGATGAAGTTCGCCGCATCGGCCGCGACCTGGGCATGCCGGAAGATATTCTGCAGCGGCAGCCATTCCCCGGGCCAGGTCTCGCCGTGCGCATTGTTGGCGAGGTCACGGCGGAACGCGTCGCCATCCTGCAGGAAGCCGACGAAATTGTTGTCGATGAAATCAAGGCGGCTGGCCTCTACCGGCAAATCTGGCAATCGTTCGCGGTCTTGCTGCCGGTTCGCAGTGTCGGTGTGATGGGCGATCAACGCACCTACGCGAACACATGCGCCATCCGCGCTGTGACCTCGGAAGATGGCATGACCGCCGACTGGGTTCCACTGCCGTATGAAGTTTTAAAGCGCATGTCGAGCCGCATTGTGAATGAGGTGAAGGGAATCAACCGCGTGGTTTACGACATTACATCCAAACCGCCAGGCACCATCGAATGGGAGTAGCGATGCGGTCGCTAGGCTTCGTCCTTGAGAAGATTTTCGTCGGAAGAATCGACAGCTTCCAACTCATCCTCATCGCTGACGTAGGGCAGTCCCGCCAAATCCTCTTCAATTAAAAGAAATTTTCGAATGTAGCGCAGAGGCTCTTCTGAGATTGCCATTTCTTTCAGGTGATAACGCCACGCATCCGCAATCACAGATCGTCGAATGTGGCCCTTGCGCTCCACGACGCGAATGGTGCCGTCTTTTGAAACCCTGGTAAAAGTGCTGGTGGGGACGACGAAAGTCATCTTGCTGCCCGGCCGCCAGAACGATTCCGCAAATTCATGCGCGAACAGCAGCGCGTAATAGCGTCGATGTTCCGACAAGGTCTTCACGGAATCCAGAAAGCTGGTCCACGGCAATCCCAGGCGCAGCGTGTACCACCTGCGAAATTCAAAACCGTTCGACTTGGCTTGACGAATCAAAGCACGTAACAGTTCAGCGCGCGTCATCGGCTACAGAGTAGAACATAACGAATCGCGCGGGAAGACGAAAATAAACAACCAACGTCACTTGCGTCACCTCCCAACTTCAGCTGAAACTGATACTGTTCGTCCAATCCATATGGCCCTGGTTCCTCGAGCTCAGCCCCGGCAAACCTTGATCGATCATTCGCATTCGTCAGCCTATCCTACCGCCGTTGCGCCACTCGCGACAGCGTTGCCTCTCGAAATGGATGCGCATAGGTTCGCTCTTTTTTCTTTTCTTCATTGTTGCGTTGCCGACATTCGCGGCAGTCAAGGCTCCGAATGGCACCGATACAGATCCTTTGAATCTCGAGCCAGACGTTCAGGCCGCGTATCAACACTTCTACGATCTCGACTACGGAACCGCGCAAACTTTGTTCGAGAAAATCGCCGCCGAACATCCCAACGATCCCATGGCGGTCGACTACGTTCTGAACAATGCCGTGTTTCGCGAGCTCTACCGCCTGGACCTGCTCGACACAACCCTCTACGTACAGGAGGGGTTTCTGTCGGGCAAGCATCCGGTCGTTGAAAACATGCAGGCCCGCGCCCGTATCGACGCGCTCTATCAACGTGTCCTCGATCTGAGCAATCGCCGGCTGGCCACCAATCCTAACGACGCCGACGCGCTGTTTGCTCGCGGCTTCGCTACCAGCCTCGAGACTCTCTACATCGGCATGGTGGAGAAGAAATATGTCACCGCGCTGCACATGGCCTCCGCCTCGCGCAGAGATGACGATGCCGTTTTGAAACTCGATCCCCAGTACATCGATTGCTACCTGATTGTTGGCGTGCATGACTATGTGATGGGCAGCCTGGCATTTCCATTGAAAATGCTGGCGGGATTGGTCGGCATCCACGGCTCCAAGTCCAAGGGCATTCAAGAACTGCGCTGGGTGGGTCGAGAGGGCATCATCAATTCGGTTGCAGCCCGGACCGCGCTCGCCATTTTTCTTCGACGCGAGGCGCAATACGGCAAAGCGCTCGACGTGATCAACGGTCTGGCGCACCAGTATCCGCACAATTTTCTATTTGCGTTGGAGCAAGCCAATCTGTTGAAGGATTCCGGCCAGGGAATGCGCGCGATCGCGGCCTACCAATCGCTGCTGCAGCGGGCTACCGCACCAGGTGGCTACTATCCCGATGCCCATCTTGAAATGGCCTACTACGGCCTGGGCGAAGCGGCCCGCGGCCAGCGCCAGTTGCAGGAAGCGGCCAGCGCCTATGAGAACGCGACGATGCAATCGACCGCGTCTCCGCTGATGAAGCGGCGGGCCCATCTGGGGGCAGGCGAAATGTTTGACCTGTTGGGGCAGCGAGCGCAGGCCAAACAGCAATACGACGCCGTTCTGGCTCTGGGAGCGGATTCCGACCAGGCCGTTCGCGCCACCAGGTATGAATCCAGCCCCTACCACGGCAAATAGTTCGCTCAAGTTTCCCCCTAGGGAACCAGGGACCGGCCATCTGCGTATCCTCTTTAGCAGTTCGCCAACTCGTCCGCAAACTTCAAATGGCGCGGGCAGTTGGACGAGCACAGGGAGTTGGTATTTTCCTGAACGGTGCGTCGGACGTGGCTGGACTTTCACGCGGCTTTCCTGTAAGAAAAGCTGCATAACGTGATGGTTGGCCGGGTTCAGTCACCGGACGGCTCTCATATCGCCCAAGGGGGTAGGGTTATGTTCTGTCACCAGTGTGGAAAGCCATTGCCGGCGTCGGCGAGTTTCTGTCCCAGTTGCGGCGCGCCCGCCACTAGTTCCGGGTTCACGGCATCGCCGTTGCGCACCATGTATCGCCCGCAAGCCCAACGAATGATGGCCGGCGTTTGCGCCGCATTTGCGCTTCGATACCGCTGGGATCTGACAGCCACTCGCATTATTACCGTGCTGCTCGGCGTGTTGATTTTTCCAGTGATGGAAATTGCTTACGTGGTTGCGTGGATGTTGATTCCGGAAGAAGTTCCGCTGGGGATGCAGACGCCCTACGTCCTCCGCCGCCACCGGTTCCTCCAGCACCGCCGTCGAATCCGCAGCCGTTCTAGGTCTCGCAGTTTTTCCGCGGATGTCTGCGCCGGAAATATCTGGATTCTTCAACCGTGTTGCACGCGCTCGCCCTGATCCTGCGGCGGCCTCGACCGTTCGCCATTTATAGTGGACATAAATGCGAATCGAGAAGCCGCTGCAGATTGAACACGATGGAGCACGTTTATTTGCCGTCACCGTGGGATCTGGTCCGGACGTGGTGCTGCTCCATCCCACGCCGGTCCATCATGCTTTCTGGCAGCCGGTTGCCGACAGTCTGGCCGATCGCTATCGCCTCACTCTTATCGATCTCCGTGGACACGGCCAATCCTCCGCCGGCACGGGTACCATCACCATGGCCCGATTGGCTGATGACGTTCACGCCGTTCTCGCTGCCTCGGGCATTCCGCGTGCAGCCTTTGTCGGTTGCTCCATCGGCACCTACACACTCTACGAATACTGGCGGCGCTTTCCGCAACAAATGGCTGCGCTGGTTTGCACCTGCGGCAAGCCCCAGCCGGACTCCGAAGCCAATCGCGACACTCGACGCGAATCGATGCAAGCTGCACGGCAACCCGGCGGACTGGAAAAATTCTTCGATCGCATGGCGGATACGCTGATTGGCCCCACAGCGCGGCAGCATCATCCGGAGATTCGAACGGCAGCGCGCAATATGATGGATGCCGTGTCGCTGCAGGCCATGCTGGCTGTACAGCAGGGTTTGATGGAGCGGCCCGATTCGGTCCCAACACTTTCGACCATTGATGTACCGATTTGTGTTGTGGCCGCTGGAGAAGACCAGAGCAGCCCCCCGCCGGAGATGCGCGTAATCGTCGAACAGGCGCCAGATACGGAGTTTCATCTCGTCGAAGACGCTGGCCATTACGCCCCATTCGAACAGCCGGAAAGATTTGCATTCATGATCGGTGAATTTCTCGATCGAAAATATCGGCCGCACGCGACCTCCAACCCAACAAGGAAAGCCCTTTGAAAAAATCCCCTGCAAATGTTGTGCGCCCGTTTCATTACGGAGGTGCAAAAGATCGCGAGCTATTCTGTGATCGAGTTTCGCTGGCGCGCCTGGTGCGCGAATACGGCACACCCCTCTACGTTTATTCGGCAACCAACATTCTCGATCGTGTTCGCATGTTCGCGGAAGCATTTGCAGGCATGCGCGCCACCCTTTGCTATTCCGTAAAAGCCAATCCCAATCTTTCAATTTTGCAAATGTTGGCGGACACCGGCGCAGGATTCGACATTGTGTCCGGCGGGGAATTGGAGCGGGTGCGACAGGCGGCGAAGCCCTCGCTGCGCAAGGTCGTCTTCTCCGGCGTGGGCAAGACGGCGGCGGAAATGGATGCTGCCATTGCAGCGCAAATCCTGGTCTTCAACGTGGAAAGTTCTGCCGAGCTCGACCTGCTGGAGCAGCGTGCTCGCCACTTGCGCAAACGTGCGCCGGTGGCCATGCGGGTCAATCCCGATGTGTTTGCCGCGACCCATCCCTACATTTCTACCGGGATGACTGCGCACAAGTTTGGGGTCGCTATCGCGGACGCAACCGCACTCTATCAACGCGCGGCGCGAAGCTCGTACCTGGTTCCCACGGGGGTCAGTGTTCATATCGGATCGCAGATTCGTGTCACGGAGCCCTTTGGACAAGCGCTGCAGCGAGTGATGGAGATGGTGCGCGAATTGCAATCGCTCCACGGCATTCGAATTCAGCACATCGACGCGGGCGGCGGCCTTGGCATTTCCTACGACGATCCCGCGCCCGTCGGCAAAGTTCGCAAAAACGCTCAGGCCTTTGACCCCATGGCCGCGGTACGAGGATACGCGCAGCACATCCGTACCGCGCTCGCCGGCTTTGATGGAGATTTGCTGCTGGAGCCGGGACGCTTCATCATCGCGCAGGCAGGTGCGCTGCTGGCCACGGTGCTCTACACCAAGCGCAATGGATCGAAAACATTTGTCGTGACGGACGCCGCCATGAATGATCTGCTTCGCCCCGCGCTCTACCAGGCCTACCATTCCATCGTGCCGCTGCGCCGCCACGAAAAGCGCTCCTCCGTTGTGGTGGATGTAGTGGGACCGATCTGCGAGACGGGAGATTTTTTTGCACGCGATCGCGAATTGCCGGCGCTCGAGAGTGGCGATGGCGTCGCGCTGCTCGATGCTGGAGCCTATGGAATGTCTCTCAGCTCCAACTACAATTCTCGCCCGCGCGCCGCAGAAGTCCTGGTCGAAGGCAATCGCCATCGCCTGATCCGTCGCCGCGAAACCATGCGCGACTTGCTCGCCGAGGAGCGCAGCTTGCTCGAGTAATCGTCCACGCACAATCGCGAAATGCTGGTTGAATCCTGCGTGCCTGCGCGCTCACATGGCCGGCGCCAAAGAGGGATTGAGTTCACAGAGCTTGCTGCTCGAAGGTCGGCGCTTAGTTGCTGGGGCTGGCCATGGGAATTTCTGAGGTCGCCATGGTGCGGATCGTATCCGTCGGCGTGCCGTTAGGTGCGGTGGCTCCGCTGGACATTTCCGAAATTCCAGTGGGACGCGCGGCATATTCGCCGGCATCCTGCTTCGGTCCCAGGCCCAGCTTGATCAGCGCGCGCGAGTCGGGCGTGATCTTTGTCTGCCAGCCATTGTCGCTCTGGAATTTCACCATGGCCGCCTGGGTGTCCGCATCCCATTGTCCGGTGGGGCTGCCGTTCAAGTAGTGTGCCTGAATCAGCGCCTGCTGAATTTCCGTTGCCCGCGAGGAATCCATCACTCGTTGACCGGTAATGGTGGAGTGATGGTGTCTCGATTTGTAATGGCGGGAGCTGTAACTGGTGTGGTGCAATGACGCCTTATGGCTGTGGGAGCTATGCGTCTGCGTCGAACTTGTATGGTGCAGATGAGCGGTCGTATGTGCTTTTTTGGTCGACGTGCTGGTAGACGACGCATAGGCCGCTCCAGCCAGACCCAAGGCTAGCACCAGCGTACCGACACAGGTCCGTACGTACATGAGGCGAGAGATCGACATAGTGTGAAAGTAACGCAATTCTAGACTCCTCGAAACTCCAAAGCAAATAGGATGCACTGAGGCGGGCTCACGTGTATCTATTTGCATACATCAAACAGAAAGAGGAGATGGCCTTCGCCACCTCCTCTTTCT
The DNA here is from genome assembly GCA_963794795.1 of uncultured Acidobacteriota bacterium. Classification (GTDB taxonomy): domain Bacteria; phylum Acidobacteriota; class Terriglobia; order Terriglobales; family Acidobacteriaceae; genus JAKAAZ01. The sequence continues at coordinate 49,314 of CAWCFC010000002.1, forward strand.
TGCAGTTAACTTCATGGCATTCAGTTACTTAGGCAACATTTTGCAGGAAGTTACGGTAGTGTTCCTCCCACGTATTCATTGCCCATACTGGGGTGCTGCGGATCGACTACCAGGAAAACCACATCGTCGCCCGACTTCAGCTTCGACGCCAGGTCCTGGAACTGCTGCACATTCGTGATTGGCTGGCGATTCATCTGCAGAATCACTTCGCCCGGGGCCAGTTGCTGTAAGCCATCCGCGAACGAACCCGGACGGATGCTGCGGATCAGAACGCCACCGGTAATCCCGGCCTTCTGGGCCATTTCCGGCGGAACATTGCTGACTCCCATGCCCAGCTTGGTGGTGCCATTTTCTTGCGGTCCGTTGGAGTTCCCGGACGGGGAGGTCCCATTATTCAGAGCCGCCAACATGGCCGTGCGATCGGCGATGGTCACAGTGGTCGTCTCATGCTTGCCATTGTGAATATAACCAAGAGTCGCAGTCGTGCCCGGTTTCCGCCCCGCAATGTCATTGATCAGATCGTCACCACCCTTGATGGGACGGCCATCGATGCTGACAATGATGTCACCCGGCTTCAGTCCGGCTTTGTCCGCTGGGAAGCCAGGAGTTACGGAACTGATGATGACGCCATTCTTGAAGCCGTAGACGTGACCCACGGCGCTCGACATGACGGCTTGGAAGGTGATGCCGATGGAGCCGCGCACAACTTTGTGCTCCGGTCCGATCAGCTGGTTGTACACGTTCGCAATGGTGTCCGACGGCATAGCAAAGCCAATGCCTTCATTACCTGCGGACTGTGTGTAGATGGCCGTGTTCATACCGATCACCTGGCCATCCATATTGACCAGCGGACCACCGGAATTCCCTGGATTGATGGCCGCGTCGGTCTGAATGAAATGCTGGAACTCTCCTGCGCCAATCCCGCCTTCGCCCTGCAGCGAACGGTTCTCAGAGGAGATGATACCGGCGGTCACAGTCTGGTTCAGGCCGAATGGGCTGCCGATTGCCAACACCCAGTCGCCAATCTGCGTTCCTTCCGAGTTTCCAAGTTTCACCGTCGGCAATGGGGACCCAACGTTGATCTTGAGGACGGCGATGTCGGTGGCTTTGTCAGTTCCGACTACAGTGGCAGCATGTCCCTGATCGCCAACTGGGTCGCTCGTCAACTTCACCCAGATTTTGTCTGCCTTTTCGACGACGTGATTGTTGGTGATGATGTAGCCGCGGGGATCGACGATAAAGCCGGAGCCCAGCGCTTCACGCTCGCCACCCTCCGGACCTTCACCTTCCGGACCCTGAGGGCCGCCGAAGCCGAAGAAGTGGTTGAAGAAATCCTGCATGCCATTGTCACCCTGACCCTGGCCTTGCTGTCCCTGTCCGCCCTGTCCGCCCTGTCCCTCCTGGCCTTCGCCCTGTCCATTCTCGTCCGGGCCCTGGAAGTCCGTTCCGGCGCGTTCTTGGGGTAGGAAACGGTATTGATGTTCACCACAGCCGGTCCAACTTCTTTCGCGATCTTGGTGAAGGTGGTGGACAAATTGACTGGGTTAGGTACCTGCAGCGGTTGTGCGTCGGAGCTGTCAACCTTCGTCTCTTTTCCATCTACCCCGTGGGCCACGACAGACCCGATCAGAATACCGGCAGACAGAGTCGCGAGAATTGCGAAAGTGAAGCCTAAACGGCGCGTGCGAAATTTTTCGATCCAAACTTTCCAGATGTTCATGCGGTGTCGAACCTCGTTCTGTATGCGGTAGGAATCTCGGTTGTAAGGGATACTAATGGATCAGTATACGGTTTCGTCGAAGACGCCCGCCATTTTGACGTTGCGCCCTGAAAATGTGTTTCAAGTTGTTAGACGCACAATCTTGACAAACCGGAGCAAGTTTCCCGGGAACGATTGACTCGCTGCCCGTCTGGCTTCATTTATGTGGTGGCCGTCGCCCGGCTTCGCTGGTTTCGACGCCGCCAACGTGGCAGAATCTCAGCCGTTACAATGCCGAGTAACACCAGTATCGCTCCCATTCCCGGCCGAAGCTTCAGTTTTTCTTTCAGAACGAGAAACGCCGTTAGCCAGGCGAATACCGGCTCTAAAGTCAAAATAACCGCAATGTTCGCGGCAGGAATCACTTGCTGTGCCCAGGTCTGGACGCCGAAGGCCAACGCCGTCGCCAGAACGCCCGCCACCAATAGCGAAATGGGAACCAGGGGCTGTCGCAGGGCTCCTCCCTGGACTACAAGCTGAGTTAGAGAATCCATTCTCACCGGTTCCATGATCAGCGCGCCAATCGTCAGGAAAATCATGGCAAAGCCGATCTGCAGCAGGATGAGCTGCTGATACCGCGCCCTTCCCGAAGCATGCGCCAGCGTCAGCACATACAGCGAAAATCCGACCGCGCAAAATAATGTCAGCAAATTTCCAAAGCCTTCTTTTCCGCCCGCGGTGAACAGCGTCGTCCACGGCGTATTCTCCGGCAACGTCAACAATGCCACTCCCAGCAACGCCACCACCGCGCCGGCCCACGCCGTCCATTCCGGTGTATTGTGTCCCGGAGGACGAATCCCAGGAATGCTGGCCAGGACGGGTACGATCACCACCACCAGCGCCGTAATGAATGCGGAATTGGTCGCCGTCGTATACAACAGGCCCTGCGTCTGGAAGACATAACCCAGCGCGAGGCTGGCCCCTGCGGCCGCTCCAAATATCCATGCTTCGCGAGTCAGCCGGCGAAATTCTTTGCGGTAGATCAATCCCAGGCACACAAAGGCAATCATCATGCGGACTGCGTTGAACCACTGCGGCGGGACGACGTCGATCGCTACTTTGATCAGCACAAACATCGCGCCCCAAAGCATCACCACCGCCAGCATCAGCAGGTGTGCCGCGGCATTGCGCGAAATTTTCTGCGAGCCTGTACCCGCGGTCGTCATCGAAGCGTCATTCATAGGTTGAGAAGTGAGAGATATGCGACAAGCGTTATATTTCTGTCTGCGCAAGGGCCAGCAACAAAAGCAAAATCCGCCGCAGCGCCAGGTCGCGGCCGGTGGCGTCGAACCACTCTTGCAGGCTGTGGATGCCGCCGCCGCTGCCGCCACTGCCCAGGCTGATTGCTTCCACTCCAAGGGACAGCGGAATGTTTGCATCGGTGGAGGCAACGCCGGTGTGACTCTGAATTTGCAGGTGGCGATCGACTGCTTTCAACGTCGTCAATATGCGCGCATTTTCAGGAAGTGTAGCGGCCGGCCGTTCGCCGATCGGTTCAATGGAAAATTGGATGGGATTCGCCCGCGCGTTTCCGCCGGCGCCCTTGCTTCCACGATTGGCCATTGCAACGGCAATCTCGACAGCTTCGTAGATTGATTCCTCCAGCTGCGCCAGCACCTTTGCGTCCGTCGAGCGCGTATCGACGCGGGCTTCGGCTTGCTGCGGAATCGCGTTGATCGAGGTTCCGCCTTCAATATGTCCGATATTCCACGTCGTTCTCGGTGAGCTCGGCAGCTGCAACCCGCCAATTTCTGCAAGCGCATTGGCAAGTACAAGGATAGGATTTGGTGTGCCCGCATCCGTCCAGGAATGGCCTCCGGGACCCGTCACCCGGATGAGAAACCGCTTGCTTCCCAATCCCTGGGTAACAATCGTGTCCGTCCCGGCACCATCCAAAATGACTGCGAAACGAATGCGAGCGGCAAGTTGCGGGTCGCTGAAAAGATATCGCATGCCGCGCAGATTTCCTTCGCCTTCTTCGCCGACATTGCATGCAAATAATATGTCGCTGGCCGGCTTCAATGCAGCGGCCCGCATGCCCGCGGCAATCCCCAGCAGCGCAATAATGCCCGCGCAATTATCGCTCGCGCCCGGAATCGTCAGCCGGCTTCCATCCTGCACCGGTTCGCCGATGGCCTCGGCGGGAAATACCGTGTCAAGATGCGCGGAGAACAATGTGCACGGGCGAAATTCTTCGTCATCTTTTTCCGCCGGGCCATCGCCGCCCCGCATCCATCCCACCGCATTGCCACAGGCATCGAGGCCGACATCTTCCAGCCCCAGCGCGGTGAATTGCGCTGCTACCCAATTCGCTCGGGCCGTCTCGCCGAACGGAGGAGCAGCAATGGACGCCACCTGGCGGTGCCACTCCCGCAACTGCGTTTCCTGCAGATGAAACCATTGGAAAGCGCGATGCACCCCCGGCTGCCCAGCCAGTTGGCTGATGGTCTGAAAGGCCGAGATGGCGATCGATTTCGGCATGTTGTTTTTGAATGCGGGATTCGCGGTGCGCTACAGGAGTGCATGCTCAGTCTATCGAAGTTCCGGTCACGCAACCCCAGTCCAATCCTCGTAAATCCATTCAGTACAGAACCTTTATCAGGCACAGGCCGCTGGCCGCCGCCGTCGGACCGGCAAGCGCGCGATTGCGACCGTCCAGTATCCCAGCTATCGCCGCCGCTTCCAGACGACCCCGCCCTACCTCCACAAACGTTCCCACCAGGTTGCGCACCATGTGATGCAGAAATCCATTGCCGCAAACTGTATAGGTGAGAATCTTCCCCGCCACCACTCCACGTCGCGTCGCTCGACCCATCTGCCTGCGGTCCAATCATCATCGTTCCCACTGCACCGGGCCAGGGAAGTAGAGAATCACGAGACCACCGCGAAGTCTCGATGCGGCGAATATTACCGCTGGGCGGCGCGGCAAAACTCTCTTCGCCATCGCCATTTGCATTCCCTTCTTCAAGACGAGCAGTGCGATCAGGATCAAACGCCGCAAAGGAAGTGAAGTCATGTTCCCCAAGAATCATGCCCGCCGCCGCCTGCATGGCCTCCACGTCGAGTGGCCACCTGCAAACGGAAACATAGCGCGTCATAAACGGCGAGCAAATTCCGCCGCGAAAGATCCGATATTGATAGACCTTGCCGACAGCGCTATGCCGGGCATGGAAGCCCTCCGCGGCATGCTCTGCCGACAGAATTCGTATCGCTGCCGGAAGAATGCGATTCAGCGCGCGCTGAAGATTCTCCGCCGGGATGGCCGCGCGCAGTGAAAAGCTCGCGACCTGTCCCCATGCGTGCACGCCGGCATCCGTCCGCCCTGAACCTTGAGGTAACACCTGCTCGCCAGTAACAGAAGCGATTGCCTCGGCCAGCGTGCCTTGGAGCGTGGCTCGTCCCGGCTGAACCTGCCAGCCATGGAAATCCGTTCCGTCATAGGACAGAATCAGTTTCCACACGGTTCCCGAATTGCCATCATCGCCGCCGCCGCGCATCGCTACTTTCTTTCCCGCCGCCTGGACGCGTTTCGTATTCACCCGCGTGCTTTTCGTCGCAATAAAGGAGCATCCAGTGAAGCCGGTGATGGCCCGCGGGAAATCCCTGAAATGGTCGCACCGGCCAACATCATTCCTTCGCGCGCAATTTTTCTCGCGTTACAGAAAGCCGCCCGCGCCCGGTTCCTTCGGGAACATCGCGGTCGGGAATGCCTCATGGGCCCGTGGCGCTGCGATATACTCATCCTCGTTAGCAGATTACACGTGGTTTAGCGCGGTCGACATGCGCCGGTTGCACAACGGCGGTTTTGGATGCCGGAAAGATTGTGCGTTGGTTGGGCGTGGGAGAAATCTTCCGTCAACTCCGCTTGAGGGAATACTTTGCTTGCAAATCGACGGGAACCATCCAGCCGGAAATCTCGTACCCAATTCAGAGAACGCGAACCAGAGCAGGGTTGATTCGGGAGACCACTGTTTTGTCATTTTCTTGCATACAACGCATTTTGGGTTCCTGATGAAGAAACTCCAGGTTATTTCGCAGCGGAAGGCCTTGGGACGCCATCGAATGGAAGGCTTTTCATTCTGAAGTAATAACGGGATTTCCCTGTGTGCACGCTCGGGCCGCGTCCGGTTCGCATTAGGACGCAACGGTGTAAGGTCCAGAGCATTGGCTGGATAGAAAAATTTTGTGAGGCAAAGAAGGGTAGGGCAAACGTGAAAACGAAGGATTTGCAGAGTGGTTGGGTGATTGGGCTGATGTTGCTGAACCTGGTGATGCCGGTGGCCGGCGCTCAATCGCAGAGTTCCAGTAGCGCTCTGCCAAATGCTCCCGCGGTGGCGGCGGCCAGCGTCGCTACGCCGGCGCCGCCTGCAGCCTGCTTTGACAGAACCCTACGCGCCTGCGCCCAACCGATCAGAATTTTTCCGTGGGAAAATCGCAGTTTCCGAATCCCGTTCAATGCGTTTACTGAAACGGCGGTCCCGCCCGCTCGCCTCACGAACTCCCCTCGCATCGACACGCTTTATCGAGACGGCAAGATTTATCTCAGCCTGGACGACGCCATCCTGCTGGCGCTCCAGAATAATTTTGATATCGCAATCGCACGCTACAACCTGGACATTGCCGATACCGATCTTTTGCGCGCCCGGTCGGGTCTGGCATACCTCGGCGTGAACTCGGGCTTGGTGACAAACACCATCGGCGGAAGTACCAGCCCAGTGGCGAGCGCGTCTCCGGCTGCCACGACCGGCAGCACCAGTGCGACCAGCTTCGAGCTCCCCAACCACGATTCAGACCGCGGGAGCCTCCGCCGGTGGACCCGGCGGGACTTCCGTAGGCGCGGGTGGCGCGACATCCGGTGCCTTTGGAATCAACGGTTCAACATTGGGTGCCGGGCCGTTAGATATCCCAACGGAACCGCTTGATCCGGTGTTGACGGGCACCGTGCAACTTGGGCGGGAGTATGTACCCCAAACTTCGAACTTCTTCACCGGCACCTTCCAGCTGAACCAGAACCTGGATGAATACAATTTCGGCTATACCCAGGGGTTTCTGCCGGGCGAGACTCTAGCAGTCACGTTCAACAATAGCCGGACTACGACGAACGCGAATTCAGCATTCGGAAGCTTCTACAGTCCATCGCTCAGCTCGTCTTTCAACGCCCAGGTGACACAGCACCTGCTGCAGGGCTTTGGATGGGCGGTGAATGGACGCTTTATCGCCATCACCAAGAACAACCGCCAGAGCACAGACGCCTCGTTCCGCGCGCAATTGCTCTACACCATCGACCAGATTGAAAATATCTACTGGGGACTGGTAGGTGCGTATGAAGATGAGCGGGCGAAAGAAGGTGCCCTGAAGCAATCTTCCCAGCTACTCTCGGATGATCAAAAGCAATTACAGATCGGCACCCTTGCCCCCCTGGATGTGATGAGTGCCAACGCTCAGGTGGCCAGCGATAAGCAGGCCTTGATCACGGCGAAGACCAAGCTCGAATGGCAGCAACTAATCATCAAGCAGGCCATCGCCCGTAATCTCGACGATCCCATCTTTGCCGCGGCTCCCGTCATTCCCACCGACCGAGTCTCCCTGATGACAACACCGGAAGAAGAAAAGCCGTTGCAGGAATTGGTGCAGGAGGCCTACACCAACAGCCCTAACGTGGAGCAGGCAATTCTGGCTCTGAAGAATCAGGAGATTACTCTCAAGTCTGTCAAAAATGCCATGTTGCCGGTGCTGGATGTGTATGCGTTTTACGGTGCGGCGGCCATCGGTGGGTCAAAGAACCCTCTGATCACCTGCGGCGTCAATCCAGCGATTGGATACGATCCCTGCGCCGGCACACCCGGACTCAACATTCCGTACGGTACAGTGATACAGAATCTGGGTAATAGCTCGGGCTCCAATAAGGGCGTGGGTTTCAATTTCACCGTGCCCATTCGCAATCGCCATGCGCAGGCCCAGGCGGATCGCGCCCAGTTGGAGTATCGCCAGTCGCAGATGCGGCTGCAGCAGTTGTATGTGCAGTTGAAGATGCAGGTCACCAACCAGATCTACTCGCTGCAGAATGATCGCGCCCAGGTCCAGGCCGCTGAGGCTAGCCAGGATTATGCGGTCCAGTCCCTGGACGCAGAGCAGAAGAAATATCGCCTCGGTGCCTCGACCAGCGCCAATGTGCTGTCACAGACACGCAACCTCGAGACGGCTCAGGATAATTTGATTTCGGCGCAAACCACGTATGCGGTGGATCGTGCGACGTTGTCAGAATTGGTCGCCGATACCTTGCAGAAATATGGCATCAACATCACCGATGCGGCCACCGGAAACGTCTCCCAGGAACCCAATGTTCCGGGCCTGGAAGCGCCCCATCCGGAAGCCAAACCGGAACCACTCCATCCCAACCAGGGTCAGAATGGCAACAATACCGTAGCCCCAGGCAATGTGACTCCCGCTCCGCAGGGTTTGTAGAACTTCTGCGCCTCGAGAAATGAAAACAAGGCCAGATCCTTTCGATCTGGCCTTGTTTGTTGCGCACAAGTGGCTCCGCTATCTCTCCGTGATCCGATCCAGGAACTCAAAAAATTCCGGGAATGAAATCGCGGCCGATTCGGCTCCGTGAATCTCGGTCTGCCCGCTCGCTCGCAACGCCGCCACAGCGAACGCCATCGCAATTCGATGATCGTCGCCGGCATCGATTTCCGCGCCATGCAGCGTTTGTCCTCCGGCCACATCCAGACCGTCGTCGAATTCTTCCACCTCGGCTCCCATGGCGCGCAGATTCTTCGCCACCAGGGCAATGCGGTCTGATTCCTTGACTCTCAACTCACGCGCATCGCGAATGCGGATCCCTTGGCGCGTGTACGGCGCAATAGCCGCCAACACCGGCAGCTCATCAATCAATTGCGCGGATAAAGCCCCGCTGATTTCCGCACCGACCAACCCATTCGGATTGCCAACCACCTGCAGCGTGCCTACCAGCTCCGCGTGTTGCTCGCTCAGCTCCAGCACATTCAGTCCGACGCCCAGGGCGCGCAATACATCCAGCAACGAGGCGCGCGTAGGATTCATTCCGATTCCGTCCAGCACCAGGTTCGACTCTGGAAATAGTGCTGCGGCGCACAAAAAGAACGCCGCCGAGGAAAGATCGCCCGGCACGGCGGCATCGATGCTGTGAAGCCTCTGCCCACCCGCAATGCTGACCGTCAGTCGGCTCCGCTCGATCTCGGCGCCAAAGGCGCGCAAAGCCAGCTCACCATGGTCGCGCGTGTGTACCGACTCATGCACCAGCGTGGTGCCGCTGGCCTGCAATCCCGCAAATAACAGGCACGTTTTCACCTGTGCGCTGGCGATCGGCGTCTGGTAATCCAATCCACGTAGCGGGCCGCCGTGGATCATCACCGGTGCGTGGCCCTCCGTCAATTCGACGCGCGCTCCCATCGCCGTCAGAGGAGTTCGAATGCGTTCCATCGGTCGCCGGCTCAGCGACGCGTCACCCACCAGCGTGGTGGAAAATGGTTGCGCCGCCAGCAGGCCTGCCAGCATGCGCATTGTGGAACCGGAGTTGCCGCAGTCCAGCGCCGCATTCGGTTCCTGAAATGTACCCGCGCATCCCGTGATGGTGATGGCTCCGTTATCGCCCCGTTCAACCTGCGCGCCCAGCTGCTCCATGCAGGCGAGCGTGCTGTGCGGGTCGGCGCCGCTGGAAAAATTTGTCAGGTGCGATGCGCCTTCAGCGAAGCCTGCCAACATGGCGTAGCGGTGCGAGATGCTCTTATCTCCCGGCAGGCGCAGGCTTCCCAGCACATTCCGTGCAGGCGTAACAACCTGGATCGAACTCGGCGATGGAGCAGCGGACGACTTCATTTGAGACAAAGAATTTTCTCCTCCAATTTTTTATTGCCGCAAGGGAAAAAATACAGCCCTCGCGCGGTCGTTCCATTTTGGAACAGCCCAATCCAATCCGGAAATCTCATCGTACCGTGAACCGATTCCTTCGTCGAAACTTCGCTCAATCGCCGCACCATACACACAGGTGACAAGCGGCGGTCGCATGCTCCTTCGCTGCCCACAGTGAGGCTTTCATGCTGAAGATCGATCCATTCAAATTGAGTATCGCGATTGCAGTCGCCCTCGGATGTCTGTCGATTCCCGTCACGCTGGCGCAAACCAGCAACACGAATCAGAATTCGCAGAATCTTCAATGGAACGAAACTGCGTTGACCAGCGCCGACAGCTTGACGGAGTCTGGAATTCAGCCGGATGCACTGCAGATTTACGATCGCGCTGTGCACGAACTTCACCAGGGTCATGCGGTGCTCGCCGAGACAGACGCGAATCGTGCCCTACAGAAAGATCCGAAATTTGCCGATGCCGCAGCCCTGGCGGCGACTGCGTCCCTGATGCAGCAGCAATTCCTGCGCGCATCCGCAGAAGCTACTCAAGCCATCCACATCAATCCCGCCGACGAAAAGGCCTACGTCATCCTCGCCACTGCGCAAAATTATCTCGGCGACTATTCCGCTGCGGCGGATGCGCTACGTCATGTGCGCCCCCAGGAACAACAAACCTGGCAGGTCGCCTACCAGTGGGCGCGGGCCGAAGCCGGCCTGCAGCATTTGCCGGAATGTTTGGAGTGGCTGAATCGCGCTGCCCTGTCCGCACCCGTCAACTTCGCTCCCTTGCACCTGCTGCGCGCCAGCGCCCTGCTGGCGATGGGGGACAGCGAGCGTGCCGCCGACGAGCTGGATATCTATTTGCAATTCCCAAGTGTCAACGCAGCTCAGCGCGATCTTTTGACTCAGGAACTGCATCGGCTTCGTCAACTGTCGCCCTCGACCGCTGCCGCATCTGCCGGCACCGGCAACTAAGCTCCGCCTCGGACCTGGTCGCATGATGTGTGTAGAATGAACCTGCTTTTCTACCATTGAGTCTGGAGATGCAGGACATGCAGCGTCGCGATTTCATTAAGTCTGTGGTTGCCTTGGGTGGTGCGTCGGTATTGGGTCAAACAACATCGTTCGCATTGCAGGATCCTTCCTATACTCCCACCCCGCAACTCGATGTGAAGCGTGTACTGGTCATGTTCAAATGCCATTTCGACGCGGGCTTTGTAGCCACGCAGGCTAGGGTAGTCGACTGGTATTTCTCCGATTATTTTCCGGAGGCGATCCGTCTTGCCAGCGACCAGCGTCGTACCCACGGACCTTCGTACGTATGGACCACTGGATCGTGGCTCGTCTACGAGTATCTGGAGCAGGCGTCCTCTCAGGATCGTCGCAACATGGAACAAGCCATTACGCGAGGGGATATTGCCTGGCACGCGCTGCCGTTCAGTTGGCAGACGGAGTTGATGGATTCATCGATGATTGCCGGCAGCATCGGTCTGTCGCAGGCGCTGGACAAGCGATTTGGCCGCACTACCAGCGGCGCAAAAATGACCGACGTTCCCGGCCATACGCGCGGGCTCATCTCGCCTCTGGCTGCCCACGGCGTCAAATTTCTCGACATCGGCGTCAATGGCGCCAGCATGCCCGCAGAACTTCCGCCACTGTTTCTCTGGAAAGATTCTGGCGGCAGCAGCCTGGTGGTCATGTATCACCTCGGCTATGGCGGCGCTGTTCTGGTTCCCGGTTCTGATCTTGCGGTCGTCATCGAGGTGGCCAACGACAATGCAGGCCCCCACTCGCCCGACGAAATCGTCCGCATCTATTCCGAGCTTGCGCACCGATATCCGAACGCTGACATTCATGCCGCCAGCCTGACGGAAATTGCCAACGCCATCGAGCCTTACCGCAATCAACTCCCGGTAGTGACGCAGGAAATTGGCGACACCTGGATCTACGGCGTTGCCAGCGATCCGCTGAAAGTCGCGCGTTATCGAGAAGTGGCTCGTCTGCGCCAGTCCTGGATAGCGCAGAAAAAATTTCGCATCGGCGATGCTACCGACGTTGCTCTTCTCCGTTCCGTTGGGTTGGAGGCAGAGCACACCTGGGGCACGGATACAAAAACGTGGCTCGATTACGATCATCAAACGCCGCAGGATCTGGCCAAGGTGCTCGACACCAAAAACTACAAGGTCGTCGCGTTTAGCTGGGAGGAAAAGCGCAAAGACCTTTTCGATGGAGTGAAGCGGCTTCCCACTCCGCTGCGTGCTCAGACAGAACAGGCAATTCGCAGCCTGCAGCCAAAGGAGCCGCAGCTCACGAACGGTACGGTCGCTGCGGTGTCGCAGCCAATCGAAAACGCGTATTTCATCCTTCAGTTCGATCCAAAAACGGGAGCGCTGCATGGCCTGAAAAATAAAAAAACTGGAAGGGAATGGGCGTCGCCTGATCATCCGCTGGCTTTGTTTTCCTATCAAACGCTGTCTCAGCAGGACTATACCGATTACCGCGCGAAGTATCTTGTTATGCAGGCAAGCTGGGCACAGTTTGATTTCGGAAAGCCCAGGATCGAACACTTCGGCGCCAGAAACCAGGAGTGGCAGCCGTCGCTGCTCAATCTGCGTTCGCAAAAGGATGCCCAGGGCCAGCGTCTCCTCGCGCAATTGGAAATTCGCGATCCCGAAGCGCAGCAATCCGGCCGCACCGCCTTCCCGCAAAAGCTGTACATGGAGTGGTTCCTGGCCGATGCCGAACCGGCGATCCATCTGAATTTTTATGCATTTCAGAAACCGGCGACGCGTCTTCCGGAATCGATGTGGCTCACCTTTAATCCGGTGGCCTCCGATCCGAAGGGATGGATGCTGGAAAAATCAGGCGAGCAGGTTTCGCCGTTCGATGTGGTTCGCGGCGGCGGCCGCCAAATGCATGCCGTCTCCACGCAATTCAGCTACAAAGATGAGAAGGGATCGTTTGTTGTCGAACCGATCGACTCACCGGTCGTCGCCACAGGAAAAAAATCGCCGCTGAATTTTTCCAAGGATCAGCCCGACCTGTCGAGCGGCATGCACGTCAATCTATTCAACAATGCCTGGGGAACCAACTACATCATGTGGTACGGCGAAGATATGCGTTCCCGCTTCATCCTCCGCGCCTGACCTAGCGGAGAGACTTCAGGGGCGAGAGTATCTCAAGTTTGGGGAAGTACGTTTGAAAGGTCGCAACGTCGCGCGTAAGCAACGCCAGATGTTCAATGGCCGCATGCGCCCCAATATAAAAGTCTGGCAGCGGGGTGGGTCGCAGCCCACCGCGCCAGCGATAGTCCAGGAAACACTTGCCGGCCAGAAATCCGGCCTCCCAGGGAAGGGCATTCCTTTGGTATAGGCTGTCGGGTAGTGCGGCATTCAGCGCTTCGATGGTCGTATATCCGATCGAGACCTCGGCATAGATGATGGGATTGATGATCAACGTCGCATGTTCGGTACATTCCGCGAGTGCGCTCCCCGACCATCCGCTCCAGTTCTCATCGTCGGTGGCGATGTCCAGCAGAATGTTGCTATCCACCAGGACACCGCGGCAGTTGCGCAGGCGCGCCGCCAAATTCGTCAAACCCGATTTCATTTAGCCTTTCTGCGGCGACCCGTTTCGCGCGTCAACGCCATGATTTCGTCTGTGCTCAAGCGCGTGTCCGCCGTGCCACGGAGCGCTTCGAGCGCTCTGTTTCCTCTGGCGCCTGCGCCTGCCGCGCGCCTGGCTTTGCGGATGCGAGCGTGATCTCCAGCCACCTCGAATTCGACCTCAGTATGAGGCAAAAGGCCCAGCCGATTGCGGACATCTTGAGGTATGGTGACCTGACCCTTACTGGTGATTTGCATAGTAATACTCCTACCGGTAAGTGTAATACCGGGCTTTCTTGAAGCGCAAATTGCACACAACTGAGTATCCCGCGCGTTCAGCACTTCACCGGCTTCTTCGGATCAATCACGCGCAACGCGATCACGGTTTCGTCATCGAAATGTTCCACGTTCCCCTGAAAGTCAGAGACTTCTTTCAGAATGTTCGCGACCATGGTGGAGGCGGAGCAGTGGCGATGCTTTTCCAGCACTGCCGTCAGCCGTTCCATATCGAACATCTCGTCGCGATCGTTTTCCGCGTCGATCATGCCGTCGGAATAAAACACCAGCATGTCGCCGGGCTGCGTGGACAGCGTGAACTCTTCATATTCCACGTCGGGAAACATGCCCAGCGGAATTCCCGTCGCCTGGATCGGCTCCACGCCCTTGGCACGGATGTAGAGCGGCTGGCACCCGCCTGCATTGGCGACCTGCAGTGTCCTGTCGTTGTCATTCCAGATCGCAAACAGCATGGTGACGTATTGCGCGTCCAGTTTTCTTTCCTGCAGCTGGTCGTTCAGCGCCGCCAGCATGTTGGCCGCGGTGGGCTTCTGCGCCGCCAGGGATCGCATCACGCCGCTGACCAGCGCCGCATACAACGCACCCGCAGCACCCTTGCCGCTCACATCGCCCAGCACAATGGCGGTCCGTCCGTCTCCGTAGTCCAGAAAATCGTATAAGTCGCCACCGATGGTCCGAGCCGGCACAAACCGCGCCGCCACCTCTGCATGCACGGGCTCCGGAACAGTTTGCGGCATCAGCCGAAATTGCACCTTGCGCGCCATCGTTAGATCGTCTTCCAGGCGCTGCTCTTCCTGCGCCAGCCGCTGGTACAGGCCTGCGTTTTCCATCGCAATCGCCAACTGCGAGGCCAGCGTGCTTACCGCATGCACATTGTCTTCACTGAAAAAATGGGCCTTGGTGTGTTCCAGGTCCAGCACGCCCAGCACCTTGCCCTTGTAGATCAGCGGCACCGCCATCTCCGACCGCGTCTCCGGGTGCACCATAATGTATCGCGGGTCGCTGCGAACATCGCCTACCGTAATTGTTTGTCGCGTGCTGACGGCGGCGCCAATCAGTCCGCGCTGCAACGGCACCGGCTCAGAGAAAGAGTTGTCGGTCTTGCCGAATCGAATCGAGAAGCGATGAATCAGCATGTTGGTTTTTTCATCCAGCATCCAGATGGCGAACATCTGGTAGGGAATCACTCGCTGCAGCAACTTTCCAACGCGCTCCAGCAACTGCTCCGGATCCAGAATCGAGGTCAGCTCGCGGCTGATTTCATGCAGCAATTCCAGCGATTGCGCCTGCCGCGAGATGCGCGTATAGAGCCGCGCATTTTCCACCGCAATCGCCACGCGCGATGCCGTCAGCTGCAACAGGTGCAGATGTTCCGGGCGAAAATAATTTGGCTGCTCGGATTGAATATCAATCACACCGATGACGCGATTCTTGGTCACCAGCGGCACCGCCAGCTCCGAGCGCACCTGGGAGTTTGCGTCGATGTAATTCGAAAGCGCGCTGACATCGTTAATCAGCATGGCCTCTCTGCGCTCCGCCACTTGTCCCACCACGCCTTCGCCCATGCGAATGCGCAACCGCTCCGCGTCGGCCGAGTGTCCAATCTGGAAGCGCATGCGCAACTCGTTGGTGCGATCATTCAATAGCAGAATCGCAAAAATGCGGTAGTCAATCACGGCACGCACCAGGTCGGCCACGCGATGCAGCAAGGTTTGCAAATCCAACGTGGTATTCAGCGCATCGGCCAGCCGGGTGAGAAAGTCCCCTTGCACGGCATCAATTCTTGGCTCATTGCGCAGCGCCACTGTGGAGGAGGGTCGATAGTCGCCCTCATACGCGTGATGTTCAGCTGCCGGCCTGGAGCCGGCGGTCTCTTTGGATTCGGCTTCGCCTGGCTGGGCGGACGTATCGGGACGTGTTACTGCGCCCTCCGAAGGAGTTTCCCGCACCTCTGGTACGGCGTTCTCGGATGCGGATTTGCGTTTGTTGGGACTCATGGCTCGCTCTTCAGAATAGCCTAGGAACGCGCAACGAGTTCCACAAGTTTTCCCAGGGAGTGGTTGCGCTTGGCACTATTTTGAGGACGCCGCGCCCTGTCCCGCCAGGTAGTTCTGTACTGCGCGCTGTTGCTCCATGTAGCTTTCCAGAATCGCAACGCCAGAAGAGGTTCCAATGCGGCTTGCTCCAGCTTCCAGCATGTCGCGAACTGCATCCAGCGTGCGAATGCCGCCTGCAGCTTTTACGCCGCAGCGACCTCCAGCCACGCCGCGCAGCAGGCTCACATCTTCCACCGTCGCGCCGCCGGTCGAAAATCCAGTGCTGGTCTTCAGGAAGTCGACGCCCGCGGCCACACAGATCTCCGAGGCACGCAGTTTTTCTTCCAGCGTCAGCAGGCATGTTTCCAGAATCGCCTTTAAGGTAGCGCCCGCATCGTGCGCCAGCTCTACCATGGTGCGAACATCGCTTTGCACGGTGGCATTGTCACCGCTCTTCAGCGCGCCAATGTGGATCACCATGTCGAGCTCTCGCGCTCCCAGGCGCAACGCGGACTCGCCTTCTTCGCGTTTGTTGTGGGTCAGGGAAGCTCCGAATGGAAATCCCACCACCGAACCCACGGCAACTCCAGAACCGGACAGCGCGCTGTGCGCCAAGGCAATCCAGCAGGGGTTCACGCTGACGCACGCGAAGCGATAATGCATCGCTTCCTCGCACAGCCGTACTATGTCGGCGGCGGTTGCTTCCGGTTTTAAAAGTGTGTGGTCCAGGGTGGCTGCCAGGCTTTGCCAGTCGCGGAGTGCATTGGCGGTAAACCCCGCGACGTCGAAGTTTGAAATTTCAAATTCGTCTGCAAGTTCAGGGGATGAAGAAGCACTCATAGTTCAGTTTTCCTGTCTACTACTTTTAGATGCAGAACTACTCTACTACTCCCACACATCGGCGGGAGAATCTGTTGCCATAACGCAAATGTCTGGAAGATTTCGGTAACGTTCGGCAAAATCCATGCCGTAGCCCACCACAAAACGGTTGGGAATCGAGAAGCCGACATAGTCCGCTTGAATATCGCATAAGCGCCTTTCAGGCTTGTCTAGAAACGCGGCGATTTTCAGTGTAGCGGGGGTCTGCGCCAGCAGCATATTTTTTAGGTAACAAAGTGTCCGCCCGGTATCCAGAATGTCCTCAACCAGGATTACGTGCCGGCCTTCCATGGGTTGATCGACGTCCTTAATCAACCGGACGGCAGTGGAACTGGTCGCCATGCCGTAGCTCGAAACTGCCAGAAAGTCGAATGTGCAGTCCACCGTGATCGCCCGCGCCAGGTCGGCGACAAAGATCGCCGCGCCTTTCAGCACCCCGACCAGCATAATCCTTTTTCCCGCGTAATCCCGGCTGATTTCCGCCCCTAATTCGCTGACCCTTTGCTGAATCTGCTTTTGCGTCAAAAGACACTCGAAGGCCTGGTTGGTGGCTGTGTTTGTCATGAAAGGTTCGATCTATCGCTGATTGTAGGACGGAATCTTGAAGATTGTGTGAGCCGAGGCTGCCGCGGCCAATCTTCCGGTAAGACCTGCGATCCACCCAATTCCCATATACTGACAAAGTAGGGAATTCTGTCTGCATGTATCCATTTATTCACATTGGTCGTTTTCAGATTGGTACTTTCGGCATCTTGCTTTGGCTTGCCGCCGTTGCCGGCTGCTGGGTGCTTTATAAGAATTTTCAGCGTAAAGGCGTCGAGGCGGATGCCATCAACGTCACCGCGCTGGCCACCGTGGCTGGGATTATTGGCGCTAAGTTGTGGCATGTCTTTGAGTCGCCGCATCTGCTGATGCAGATTCCGATGCAGCTTCTGCTGGACCGCGCCGGCTTTGCCTGGTTCGGCGGCCTGGTTGCGGCCATCCTCGTCCTGATGTGGCAGGGACGAGTCGCCAAAGTGGGTGCCCTGGGCATGCTGGACCTGGCAGCGCCTGCCGCCGCCGTCGGCTATGGGGTTGGCCGGATCGGCTGCCTCACCTCCGGAGATGGCGATTACGGCATTCCCACTTCTTTGCCGTGGGGCGTCAGTTTTCCACATGGCCTGGTTCCCACCGTGCAACGCGTTCAGCCCACGCCGATCTATGAGTTCATTGCCGCCCTGTTGATCGCCTGGTATCTGTGGCAGCGTGGAAAAGTCGACCGGCCGGTTGGCATGATTACCGGCGAGTATCTCGTGTGGTCCGGCCTGGCGCGCTTTCTGGTCGAGTTTGTCCGCATCAATCCGAAGATTTATTTTGGCATGAGCAACGCCCAGGTCGCCAGCATCGGCTCGATGATTGCCGGAGTGGTTTTGATCGTATGGGCGCGACGGCACCCGCACACCATAACCCAGGCTCAAAAGCGAAAACACAAGCCCGCAGCCCACACCGTCACCAGTTGAGAGATTAAAGCCTCTTCAGAAATTCCTTCACCTGCTCCAGTTGAGGAAACATCTTTTCATCCTGCTGAAACTCGCGAGAGTGCACACACCGGCGTCCGCCGCGCATCTTGACCGGATGTTTTAAATGCAGCATCTCGTGAAACACCAGGTATTCGACTGCATAGCGAGGCGTCTCTGGCCGGTCAAACACGCGGCTGACCACAATGGTGTTATGCGCCGCATCGTAATGGCCCAGTTGCCTCCGCGCAGAGTGCGCGCTCCAGGTCAACACCGGCCGTCCCAGCAATCCATGAAAAAACTGTCGATTGAGGTGATCGAAAACTTCATCCAGGTCGTAAGTGTTGCCCCGCGCCGTAGAAACATTTTTTCTTCCACGGCTGCGCCGCACCATCTCCGCCCGGCGGATCACCGCCTCGCTTCCCAAATGTCGACGATAGCGATTGGCATGCACAGGCTCAATCGGCTTGCGATAGAGCTTCGCTAACAGGATGTGAGCGATTGCGCGCGTCACGCTGTCCGGCGCACCTTCCAGCATGTCAGACAGCCGCACAAATGCCTTGCCCTCGCGCAGCCGAATGGTCGTGTTCACGCCAGTAAAGGGATAGAAGCTGATATGGAACAACGGCATTGGAGCGCGCGGTCGTAAGCGCCGATACTCCTCGGAAAAAATGTCTTGCAGGCGCAGTCCAGACGTTGGAGTTTGCGAATCAGGTTCCAGCATGGGGAGAAGCGCTGGGGGCGATGCGGTCAAAGCGAGGTTCCCTTCTGCAGGTGGTTCCAAACTTGATTGTAGAGAATTTTCATGCGGGATGTCAGCGCCTCGCATATGGCGCCAGGCACGCTCAACCCACGTCATCGCGCGCGGCATCGGCTTGCTATTTCTGCAGCGCCTTCAGACGCTGTCGTGTCTGTTGCACTTCGTCCGGATATTGGTCATCCGCGGCAGCCAAAAACTTGTGATAGTACTGGACCGCTTGTTTCGTCTGGTGCAGATGATCGAGTGCCGTCGCGCGAAGAAACAATGTCGCCGCACTGTCGCTCAGCGTTTGCGAGCGATGATCGAGGGCCGTCAACACCAGCGGATATTGCCCGTCTCTCCACGCGGCAAATGCCAGCCCACTCCACGCATCCTCCTGCGTCGGCTGAATCTGCAGCGACTTCTGAAACATGTCCACTGCCTGCGCCCATTGTTGCTGGCGCACCAGGTTTTCCGCGGTGGCCGTCAACAGGTCAGGATTGTTGCCGTCGTTTGCCAGCAGTTGCTGATAGAGAGGCGCGGCTTTGTCAGGCTGCCCGGCGCTGCTGTACAGGTCCGCCAGCATGCGCGTCACCGCAGGCTGATCAGGATTTTGTTGATGCAGCGATTCCAGTTGCGACACCGCTGCCGAACGATTTCCTTGCCCCGCCAAGGCGGTCACAGACAGCGCCAGCAATGTTGGATCGTTCGGCTCTTGCGTCAACGCCGGATGCAACGCGGCCTCTGCATCCGCAAACTTGCCCTGGTGAATCAAAGCCCGTGCCAAACCCTCTGTCGCCGCAATGGAGTCTGGATCCTTTGCGAGAATCTTTTGGTATTGCATGCCCGCGCCGTCGTAGTTGCCCACATCTTCCGCCAGTTGCGCGGCGAAGAGCGTGTCCTCGGGTTGTTCCGGCGTCAGTTGCAAGGCCAACAGCAGCGCGTCGCTGGCGGCGGAATCATCATGCATCTCTGCGTCGACACGTGCCAGCGTGCGGGCAGCGCTCGCGACCATTTCGTGGGCGTCGCCGCTGGCCGGCTGAAGCGTAACCGCTGTCTCTAACTCACGCCTCGCTTTCGCCCATTGTTGTTGCGAAGCCAGCAGATGCCCCAGCGCAGCGTGCGACTCAAATTGCTTGGGATCAATTTCCTCGGCCTTGCGGTAGTTGGCTTCCGCGGTCGTGTTTTGATGCTGTGCCTGTTCGATGTAGCCGCGATCGTAATCGATGCGCGCATTTTCCAGCGATTCCGCGGGTTCCACTGCTTCTGCCTTGCTCAGCAGCGCGACCGCATGATCGTATTGCCGCTGCGCGATGGCGGTTTCTGCCTCGCTCAAATACGTTGCCGCGGACGTCGGAGCATTCACACCCGGCTCAGACGTTCCCGGAGGAAGCGGTGTTGTCTGCGCCTGCATCCACGCGGCGAAAGCCAAAAATCCCGCCGCAACTACACATCGAAACACTACAGATTGCTTCATCGTTTTCCTGCCGCTGCCAAATTCGCGGCCTGGTTTGCGGGCTGCAGCACTCGTGCGAGCCATTCACCCGTATGCGACCCCGGAGTCGCAGCGATCTGTTCTGGAGTGCCTACAGCCACAATCTCGCCGCCTCGGCGTCCGCCCTCCGGACCCAGGTCGAGTATCCAGTCCGCCGCTTTCAGTACATCCAGATTATGCTCAATCACAAGCAATGATCCGCCGCCATCAATCAACTGGCGCAGCGCCGACAGCAATTTGCTGACATCGTCAAAATGCAATCCCGTGGTCGGTTCATCCAGAATATAAAGCAAACGGCTCTTTCCGCGTTTGCCGCCTGCAGGCCTCGCGTTCGCCAGGTGCGACGCCAGCTTGACGCGCTGCGCTTCACCGCCGGACAGCGTTGTCGCCGATTGCCCCAGCCGCACGTATCCCAGGCCAACATCGTCCAGCACGCGCAGCCGATCCTGAATCTTGACGTGTCCGGCAAAAAATTGCAGCGCCTCTTTCACCGTCATGTTCAGCACGTCGTGAATGTTCTTGCCCTTGTAGCGAATGTCCAGTACGCCCGCCTTGAAACGCGTGCCGTTGCATTCCTCGCACGGCAATTCCACATCCGCCAGGAATTGCATCTCGACCGTCACCGTGCCATCACCCTGGCAAACTTCGCATCGACCGCCCGGCACATTGAACGAGAAAAATCCAGCGGCATAGCCTTTTCGTTTTGCATCCGGCAGCGAAGCAAACAGGTCACGAATCCCATCGAAGGCCTTCATATACGTCACAGGATTCGATCGCGGTGTCCGGCCAATCGGCGACTGATCGACCAGCACCACCCCATCCAGATATTGCGACCCGTCCAGCGTGTCGTACAGATGCGTCGGGTCCGCAATGTCGCCTTCACCTAGGCGATGGGCCAGCGCGCGATACAACACATCATGCACCAGCGTGGATTTTCCCGAGCCTGAAACGCCAGTGATGCAGGTCAGCATGCCCAGCGGAATGTCGCAGGTGATGGAACGCAGATTATGAGCTCGCGCTCCAGTGATTCGCAGTCGCTCGCTCCCAGGAACTCGTCGCCGAGAGGGAACCGGAATCGCCAGCTGTCCTCGCAGATATTTTCCGGTTAAGGAATTCGGCGAGCGCATCAACTCCGGTAATGTTCCGGACGCCAGCAGTTTTCCACCCAGCTCTCCCGCTCCCGGTCCAAGGTCCAACAGATAATCGGCGGCACGAATAATATCCGCGTCGTGCTCGACCACCAGGATCGTGTTCCCCAAATCTCGCAAGCCTTCCAGAATTCGAATCAGCCGGCCCGTGTCCCGCGGATGCAATCCAATCGATGGTTCATCCAGCACATACATCGCCCCCACCAGCTGCGACCCCAGAGAAGTGGCCAGCTGCACCCGCTGCGCCTCGCCGCCTGACAGCGTGGATGACAGCCGATCCAACGACAAATAATCCAGCCCAACATCATTCAAAAATCCCAGCCGTTGGCGAACTTCTTCCAGAATTCTTCCCGCCAGATCCATCTGCGCCGGGCTCAACTGCAGCTGCGTAAAGAATGCCTGCGCCTCACCCACGGTCATCGCGGTCACATCGCAAATGTCGCGGCCGGCAATTTTCACCGCCCGCGCCTCGGCACGCAGCCGCTTGCCATTGCACTCCGGGCAAAGCGCATATCCGCGATACTTGCTCAGGAACACGCGCACATACAGCTTGTATTTCTTATGCTCCAGATGCGCGAAAAATCCTCGAATGCCAGGGAAAGATTTGTCGCCGTTCAGAATAAAATCCTGATGCTCCTGCGAAAGATCTTTCCACGGCACATCCAGCGGAAGATTTCTTTCTTTGCCGGCGCGCCGCAATTCGCCGAACATCGGCCGATATTTCGGCCGCACCCAGGGATCGATCGCACCCTCATTCAACGTGCGCGTCTTGTCCGGAATAATCCGGTCCAGGTCGAAGTCGATGGTGTTGCCGAACCCTTCACACCGCGCGCAGGCGCCATAAGGATTGTTGAATGAAAACAGCGGCGGTTCCGGCTCGCGATAGACGCGGTTGCAATGGCTGCAGGCGTAGGCACCCGAAAAGCGCAGCCGCTGCCGATCGCTCGCTGTCACTTCAGGCTCGCCGTCAGTGGCTCGCGGAACTACTTCGAACACCACTTCTCCGCTTTCGCGATAGCCGGTCTCTGCAGCGTCCACAACTCGCGCCCGCGCTTCTGCCGAGACAGCAATGCGGTCAATCAGCACGAAGATCGGCTGCGAGAAATCGAGTTCCAGCAGCGATTCCGGGGCGGAAAATTCCACGATCTTTCCATTTTGGTAGAGCCGGTTAAATCCGCGCTGGCGCAGCTCTCCCAACCGCTGGCGCCTCGGGTCCATCGGCGCCGACTCAACCTCCGGCGCATCCGGCACATACTCCGTCGCATAGCGATTGATCTTCGCCGCTGTTCGCGTCGCAGCAGCCAGCGCCACTCGCGCGGCTTCCGCTTTCGTGACCGGCTTGCCATCTTTTTTCGTCGGCGCTGCCGCCGCTTTTTTCGCGGCCTTCGCCGCCTTCTTGGCAGCTTTCTTTTTCGCGGCGGACTTCTTGCTCTCGTCGGCAACGTCCGGCAACACTAACGGAAACAGCGCCAGAATTCTCGTCGACTCCGGCAGTTTCAGCACCGCTTCCGCAATTTCATCCACGCTGTCGCGTTTCACGATGTTGCCGCAGGTCAGGCAGTACATCGTCCCGCAGCGCGCAAACAGCAGCCGCAGATAATCGTAGATTTCCGTCGCCGTCGCCACAGTCGAACGGGGATTTCGTGTCGAATTTTTCTGCTTGATCGCAATCGCAGGCGCCAGCCCGTCAATCTGGTCGACGTCCGGCTTCTCCATCCGCTCCAGAAACTGGCGCGCGTAGGCCGACAGCGACTCCACATACCGGCGCTGCCCCTCGGCATAAATCGTGTCGAACGCAAGCGAAGATTTCCCCGAGCCTGAAACGCCGGTCACGACCGTCAACTGGCCATGCGGAATCTCAAAATCGATATTCTTCAGGTTATGAACGCGTGCGCCGCGAACCGTGATGGAATCCATTGGGTGACAAGTCCCTGCAGAGGGGCTGGCAGCGCACAAATCGCACACTGCCGCATCTTTCTAGTTTACAGCCTTGCAGGCCACGGCTTTATAACCGTCTTAGGATGAGATGGATCAGAAGGTTCGCATTTTTGGTCAGCTGAAATAATGCGACTTGAATGCCCGTCGATCCGTCATGAGGAGCACTATGAAAAATCCCGCGACAACGAATATCCTGCTGCTGTTCATTGCGTTGGCGTTGATTGCCATCGCGCTGAAACCGCTGCGCCAGCCGCAAGCCGCCAAGGCGCAATCGGAAATATCTGCGCCGTTTCCCGTCTACATCGAACCCGGCACGCAGATGATCCGCTCGCCGGATGGCAGCCAGAATGTCTACGGGAAAATGGTGGTCGACTTAACCACCGGTCGCGTCTGGGGATTTCCTACGCTCAACAGCGCTCCCTATCCCATCGACATCTCCAGCGCCAAGCCGCCCGTCTCTCGCGCCATCTTTCTGGGCACGTTTGCGTTTGGCGATATGTATAAGTAGAAGCTCGTCCACTCAACGAATATTGCGAGGCGAGCGTTTGGCTTACCTCGCAATATCGGTCATGAGGAAACTTCTATTCGAGTCAGTACTGCAACCCTTTTGCCATCGTTTTCACTAGGGTGCCATTGGCATCGTCGTCTTTCAGCGCCCATACATAGGCGCCGCCAAGGCCGCCGGGTACGCGATGGTTGATGTAGACCATCTTTAAAAACGCTGTCGTCGGATTATCGTAGGTGTAGAAAGTTTGGGTGGTTGGGTTGTAGAGCGTAACCGCAACGCGCCGTGCATCGAAATAGCTGGAGTATCCATTGCTTGTCAGGTTCGAAAGAGTGCCATAAGTGGCCAGGCCCGGCGTTAGCAGGGTATCGCAGCCCGGCGTATTTCCGCTCAGATCCGGGCAGGGTGCGGAGCCGTTGGTCAACAGAACTGCGGATGGACCGGTCGAATCCTGATACAGTCCGTGGTTCGTGCTGGGCACACCGCCCCAGCCTGCTCCATAAAGCGGAACTCCCATGGTGTATTTCGACGGTGGAACTCCGGCTTTCAGATAGGCCGTCACCGTGTCGTTGATGTCGAGACCTTGCCCGTATTCGGGATCCTGGTGATCGTCGAACAGAGGTGAAGCATGGTTGGTTTGCGTGTCCCAGGACCCGGCATAGTCGTACCCGTCCACGGTGATAAAGTCGACCTGCCGTGCGGCGGCGCGGAGATCGATGTTGACGTAATTTTGCGATCCCGCCGGGCCCTCAAATGACATGATGTACTGCTGGTGGGTTGTCCGTGACAGCGCGTTCAACTGGCTGCGGAACTCCGCCAGCAGCGCGGTGAAGTTCGTTTTATCGGCGGCTGTTGGAAATTCCCAGTCAATGTTGAAGCCGTCAAATAATCCGGGAGCGGTAATCCCCGAGGCAATGTTGCCCTGGACAAACATGTTGATGCAGGAGGCGGCCAGGGCTTTTCGGCCCGCTGCGGTGCTGGCTGCCAGCGAGAAAGCTGCCGTGTTGGCCGCGGACGCGCCGCCGATGGCCATCAACACTTTCAGCTTGGGATGGAGCTGCTTCAGCTGTTGAATGGCCGCGAAATTTCCATACAGAGGACCCGTGTACGGCGCGCCGCTGACACTGGGAAGATAGGGTGTCGAATAGTCGGCCCACGTATCGGCATACGCGCACGTGTCAGAAGAGGGGTCGGTGCTCGATGCCGTCACATTCGCGAATGCGTAGAACAGATCCGTCAGATCATCGGCAACATGATTCTGCTGCAGGTTCGCAATGTTGTATCCAGCGTAATAAATGCTCCACTCTTCGAACCACCCGCCTAACATTTTTTGCGGATGCTCGCTACCTCCATTCTGCATTTGCGCCAACGATGGAAGCGCACACACAGCGAGCACCAACAGCCCGGTGAATGCGCGGTAGAAGGAACCGGAAAGAGATTTGGTCGTCATAACTGTAGGCCTCCACAGCGTAGGAGATAGGAACGAGACCGAATTGTAGGCTCCACTCTACAGACTTAGCAATCACTTTTAGATAGTCGGAAAAAGGCAGCATCCATCGCTTATCCAGCGATCCGGATGCTTTGGTGAATTGTCGTGCGCGAGGCTATTTTTCCTTCGACTTGAGAGCCTTGGCGATAGCCTGCTCTGCGAGGGGCGCCATGACCTGGTAGCCATCCGCGTTGGGATGCACGCCGTCAATGGTCAAATCTTTCTTCGTTCCCTGGTCGGAATCTACCATCGCGGAATAGTAGTCGAGATAGACGTAGTGTTTCTTCTCGCAGTAATCGCGCATCCAGCTGTTGATCGCGGATATCTCCGCTCTCGGGTCAATCCCTGGTTTCCATGGGTACGCAGCGGCCGGCAAAATTGAGGCCAGCACCACGCGGATGCCATTCGCCCTGGCCAGGTCCGCCATTGCCATCAAATTGTCTTCGATCGAGGTCGGCGTTGTTGGGCCGGTATTGCCGGCAATATCGTTCGTGCCCGCCAGAATCACAACCACCTTCGGCTGCAGCGCAATTACGTCCGGCCAAAAACGCACCAGCATTTGCGGCGTGGTCTGGCCGCTGATGCCGCGGTTCACATACGGTTTGCCGGGGAAAAACACGCCGACCGGATGTCCCCACGCATCGGTGATCGAATCGCCCATGAACACTACGCGCTTCTCGCCGGGGGCCGGGGGACCCAGTTCCGCATTTGCCTGGCTGTATCTGGCCAGATCGCCGAAGTCCGTCAGCAATTGCTCATCATGCTTTCGCTGATACTCGCTTTCCGGTTGTGTCGCCGGGGCTGCCTGGGTAGCCGTTGCAGGCGCCGTGCCTGGCGTGGGAGTGGTTTGTGTAGCGGCGAAGGGAACCAGCAGTAAAAGACAGCAGAAAAGCTTCATGCTCTCATCCTTTCGTTACGGCTTACTTGTCCGCGACAGCACTCGCACAAAATCGCTCAGTCTGAAAAGGCCGACTTGGGCGCGCGGAATACCTCAATCAACAGCAACGCTGCGCCAATCACAATGCAGGAATCGGCAACGTTGAAATCGGGGTAATGATAGCTGGAAAAATTGAACGCCAGAAAATCGATCACGTAGCGATAGGCCAGCCGGTCATACAGGTTTCCAATCGCGCCACCCAGCACCAGCGCCAGCGCAATGCTGGTCAGGTTCACCCGCCGTCCGGCCTTCATAAAAACAACCAGCACGATCGCGATCGCCACCAGCGAAAAGCCAATCAACATCCAGCGTACTTTCTCTGGCGAGGGTGTGTCGGAAAACAAGCTGAAGGCCGCGCCGTTGTTGTATACGTGCGACAGATGAAAAAAGTGGGGAATGACCGTGATTTCCTGCCCGGAAATAATGTGATGAAGTATCCACAGCTTGCTTAACCGGTCAGCGATGAAGACTGCAACGGAAATCAGAAGAAGTTTAAAACGTGGATCGCGCCTGCCTGTGAATCGTGAAGCTCCGCTCACTGCCCATCCTTTTTCGAATTTCCCACGGCCGCAGCCGCCACCTCACCGCCCATGGGCGGCGCGCCAATCGCTTCCAGAGCTGCCACGCAACGTTCGCACACGGTCGGCCATTTGTGGCTCTCACCCACGTGCACGGAATAATTCCAGCAGCGCTCGCATTTCGCGCCATCGGCCGGCAACGTCGTTACCTGCAGCGTTCCCGATCCATTCGGTTCGGATGCCACGACCAGTTCCACCTGCGACACGTTGAATAATTCTTTCAAGCTCGACTCATACTTGCGCAACAAAGGATTCAGCCCGGCGGGAACCTGCAGCCGCACTTTGGCTTCCAGCGCCTTGCCGATGCGCTTTTCCTTGCGCGCCTCTTCCAGGCTCTTCAGCACGTCATCGCGCACTGCTAAAAGTTGTTTCCAGTCGCCCAGCAAGTCTGCCGCAGAGGCAGGTGCGATATCTTGCGGCCGCGGAAAGAGCGCTAAATGAACACTCGGTTCGCGGCCGCTTTTTGTTGGGGGACCCGGGTAATGCTGCCGCGAGTGGAGTGCCTGCCGCACACTCGACTCACGACTCTTCACTGTGGTGGGTAAATATTGCCATACCTCCTCAGCAGTGAAACTTAGGTAAGGCGCGGTCAACAACACCAGCGCCTCTGCGATGCGTCCAATCGCCGTCTGCGCGGAACGGCGCGCAGGATCATTGGGCGCAAAGGTGTACATCCGATCCTTCAGCAAATCAAGATACATTGCGCTCAGGTCGGCTGTACAGAACTCGTTGATGGCCTGGTATACGCGATGAAACTCCATCTCGTCGTACCAGCGAAGCACTTTCGTCGTCAGTTCCGCAGTTCGCGCCAGCATGTATTGATCAATCGGCAGCAACTGCTCGAACGGCAACGCATCGGTGTCGGGATGAAAATCTCCCAGGTTTCCCAGCAGAAACCGAAACGTGTTGCGAAGCTTGCGATAAATATCTTCCGCCAGCCGCTTCAGCAGCGGAATCGTCGCGACTACATCCTCGCGGAAATCGACCGACGCCACCCATAGCCGGATAATATCCGCACCCAGCTCGGCAGCCACTTCCGTAGGGCCAATGTCATTTCCACGCGACTTCGACAACGCGCGACCCTGATCATCCAGGGTCCATCCGCAGGTCGCCACGCGACGGTACGGTGCGGCATTTTTCGTGCCCACGCTGCACAGCAGGGAAGTGTGGAACCAGCCGCGATGCTGGTCGCCGCCCTCCAGGTACAGGTCCGCAGGCCACGTCAATCCAAAGCCGGCCTTTTCACCCAGCACGGCTGCCTGGCTCGATCCGGACTCGAACCATACATCCAGAATATCCATCTCTTTTTCGAACTTCTGGCTGCCGCATCCCGGAGTCTGGCAGGTTGTCCCAGGCGGAAGAATTTCTTCCGGCGTATGCGTATGCCAGGCCTCCACGCCTTCCTCTTCAAACAACTCCACCACTCGGCGGAAGATCGCCGGATCCTTCAACGGCTGATGACACGTCTCGCACAGGAACACCGCAATCGGTACGCCCCAGATGCGCTGGCGAGAGATACACCAGTCCGGCCGCGTTGCAATCATGTTGGCGATGCGCTCTTCGCCCCAGCTCGGATCCCAGCGCACTTTCTTGATCTCATCCAGCGCTCGCGCTCGAAATGTCGCAGCCGAGCCATCCGGATTTTCCATCGGCGTTTCCATGTTGATGAACCACTGTTCCGTGGCACGAAAAATCACTGGATGATGGCAGCGCCAGCAATGCGGATACGAGTGATTGATGTCCACCCGCGCCAGCAGCGCGCCGCGCTCCTTCAGCAACTCGATAATCGGCTCATTCGCCGCAAAAACTTTCTTGCCCTCATACTCCGGCAATCCATTGTGCAGCCGTCCCGCGCCATCCACGTTGCAGGTTGGATCAAGCCCATACCGCACGCCGGTATAAAAGTCATCCGCACCGTGCGCTGGAGCCGTATGGACCGCGCCCGTGCCAGTATCCGCCACCACGTAGTCCGCCAGCACACCCAGAATGCTGCGCTCCAAAAACGGATGCTGAAATGTTGTGCGCTCCAATTTCCTTCCAGCGAAACGCGCAATCTCTTTCGCATCTTTGAAGCCGACTGCCTCGGCGACAGATTTCGCCAGTGATTCCGCGACGATGTAGACCTGTCCGTCCGATTCCAGTGCGACATACTCAAAATCCGGATGAAAGGCCACCGCCAACGAAGCCGGAAGCGTCCACGGCGTGGTCGTCCAGATGATGGTGTTCACCTGCTTCCCAGCCAGCGCCGCATCCAGTGCCGCAGGATCGCTGGTCATCCGGTAGCGGACATACACGCTAGGGCTGGTGTGCATCTCATATTCCACTTCCGCTTCGGCCAGCGCCGTGCGGTCGTAGATGCACCAGTACACCGGCTTCAATCCCTTGTAGACAAATCCCGCTTCCAGAAATTCAAAAAACGTGTTCCAGCACCCGCGCTTCATACGACTTCGACATGGTCGAATACGGGTGGTCGAACTGGCCCAGAACGCCCAGGCGCAAAAATTGTTCGCGCTGCAGGTCAACATATTTTCCGGCATACTCCCGGCAGGCGCGCAAAACATCTACTGCAGGGATTTCCAGCTTCTTGCGGCCGAGCTGTTCATCGACCTTGATTTCGATCGGTAGTCCGTGGCAGTCCCACCCCGGAACATATGGGGCATCGTAGCCCGACATATTCTTTGACTTCACCACAAAGTCTTTCAGGCACTTGTTCATCGCGTGGCCCAGATGGATGGGTCCGTTCGCGTACGGCGGTCCGTCATGTAACAGGTACACAGGAGCGCCCTTACGTGCTTCACGAATCTGTGCGTACAACTGAGATTCCTCCCACGCAGCCAGCCGTTTCGGCTCATTCTGGGGGAGATTGGCCTTCATCGGAAATTCGGTGTGTGGCAGGTTCAGGGTCGCCTTTAAATCAGGCCCAGCGGGCATATCTTCTCCGAAGCAAAGTTTCTCCTACTCCACTATGATAAATGCATACTTCGCATCATCGGTCTGGGGAGCAAAACGGATTGGCTGGTGAAGCGTCTAAAGCATTAACGTTATCGATATCCGTGTCGATCTCGATAACCTGAGGATTTTTTCAGCCGATTGAGTCTTGCCAGCTGACTGGAAGTACTGGATCGAATGCCCTGGAATACATGGAAGGATTTCGGCGAAGACGACAAAGAAAGCCTGCATCCAGCATAATTGAAGCAGGCAGGTCAACGCGGCGACCGAGCGACCCCACTCGCGAGCAGTCGAAAATGGGTTTTGGATGTCGAATCAGCTTCTGATACCGCCGGAAATCGAGAAAAACCAATCGCGAGAACTCCCCCAACCGTCCCTTTCGAGCACGGTCGCGGGAGATCCTCCGTTCTGGGTCTCGCTGACCGAGAATCTGCGTGCTCGGTTTTTCCCGCGGCCGCAGCCCGCGCTCCAGCTGAAATCGAAGCCCGTTCCCGTTGCCGATCCCTTCTATCAGCAACCCATCTGGATCGGCATCTACGAGGATTTTCGCGAATTATTGTTTCCCCGCCGCCTGCCTCCGTTGCAGTTGGAATCGCATGCGATTGCGGTTTCAAACCCGCTGGAGCGGCCACGAGATCGTAAGTCGAGCTTTATCTCCGTCGGGATTCACGTTCTGGTGCTCGCCATTATCCTGGCCGTCATCTTCTGGCATCCCAAGCGTCCCGCGGTCGCGGAAGTCGTTCCTCCGCCCAATTTCAACATCACGCCTTTCATGCCCATCGACCAGAACCCGAAAGTGATGGGCGGCGGTGGCGGCGGTGGAGATCGCAGTATTACCCCTGCCGCGGCGGGCAAGCTGCCTCCCATTGCCAAGACGCAGTTTGTTCCTCCGGATGAAGTGATTCGCAACCCCAAGCCCAAGCTGGCAGTTGAGCCCACCGTGGTAATGCCGGACAACATCAAGCTCCCTAACAGCAACATGCCGAACCTCGGCGATCCGCTGACAGCTGTTCGTGGACCGGCCTCGAACGGCACCGGCAGCGCCGGCGGCATCGGCTCCGGAAATAGCGGCGGCGTCGGTTCGGGTTCAGGCGCAGGCGTCGGTCCGGGATCGGGTGGCGGCTATGGCGGCGGTATCTATCAGGTGGGCGGCGGCGTTCGTCCGCCCGTGGTGATCTTTGCGCCGGAACCTGAGTTTTCCGAGCAGGCCCGCATGGCGAAATATCAGGGCCTTTGCGTCGTGGAAGTGATCATTGATGCTCACGGAATTCCGCGCGAGCCGAAAGTCGTGCAGCACCTGGGCATGGGTCTCGATGAGAAGGCGTTAGAATCCGTCAAGCAATATCGCTTCAAGCCCGCTACCCTGGCCGGCAAGCCAGTCGCCGTCCGCATGGACATTTCCATCGACTTCCACATCTACTAGCTGTTAGCTTTTAGCCCCTAGCCACTAGCTTTCAACTCCAAGGAATCACGAATTCACCCGTCCTGTGTCAGGTCGCGCCTTCAGTCGAGCTAAAACGCTAGAGGCTAGAAGCTAAGGCTGGTAGCTATCCGCTCTCGCACAAACTCTGTCAGCGCCTGGTTCGTATATTTGGGCGCGCTCACAAAAAACTGCGGCTTGCTTCGTAACATCGGCAGCCATTCCGACGGCCATGCAGGCTTTTGCGGTGCAGATTGCGTTCCACTCCACAACACCGCATCCGCGCGATCCAGAAAATACTGTGCCGAAGGTTTGAAGTCCCGAGTCGCCGGATCGAGCACCGTCAGGTATAGGTCCGGCTTCAAAAACCGCACAATACTGTTCGACTCCAGGATGGCGTTCTTCGCTTGCGCCAGCTCTTTTCGCACTCGCGGCATTGCTTCCGCCAATTGCCCCTGCCGGGTTCGCACCCAGTAGGAACGCACCGCTCCCGCCGCCAGAAATCGCGCGCTGTCGGTCCCGCTTTCTCGGGAGTGTTCTTCCGTCACCGCAACGGTATGAGCGTCCGTCTCGCAATCGCAGGGCTCGCCGTTCGCAGAACAAATTCCATGTCCGAACTGCGTCACTTTGAAAGCGGTCCATTCCATCTGCGAGAGGGAAGCGATCAGCCCGGCAACCACCGAGGTTTTGCCGATATTGCGTGTCTGTCCGCCAACCACCACAATCGCCACCGCTCTATTCCTTCTTATCTCGCGACGAGCGCGTCAGTTTGGCCAGCGTCGCCAGACCTTTCAAATATTCGCGCAGCGGCTGCGCCGGTCGCCCCCAGAAGACAATCCCCGCGCCGCGCAGTTTTTTCTTGCTTAGCACTCCCGCCCCGCCGCCCAGAATCACGCCGTCTCCCACATCGGCATGCTCGCCGATGCCAACTTGACCGCCGAGAATCGCGCCATCTCCAACCGTACTGCTGCCGGAGATTCCCGTCTGCGCGGCCATCACCACGTTGCGCCCCACGCGCACATTGTGGCCAATGTGGACCAGGTTATCCAGCTTCGTGCCGCGCGCAATCCGCGTCTCCTCCAGTGCCCCGCGATCAATGGTGGTGTTGGCGCCAATCTCGACATCGTCCTCAATCACCAGTGTGCCTTGCTGCGGAAACTGTGTGTACGCGCCCGTCTCCGCATCGCGCACATAGCCGAATCCGTCCGAACCCAGCACGCACCCCGCATGCACCTGCACCCGGTCCCGCAACTCCACGCCGGAATAGAGCACCACCCGCGGATACAACGTGCAATCGGCGCCAATCTTCACGCCATCCGCCAGCACACACCCGGCTCCGATGCGGGTCCGCGCCCCAATTTCAACATGCTCGCCCAGCACTGCATAGGCAGCAATTGAAACATCCTCCGCCAACTTGACGCTGGAAGCCAGAACGGCGGTGCGATGCACGCCTGTGCTGGCCTTCGCCGCTCGCAAGATCTGCGATGCCTTGGCAAATGCCAGTCGAGGCTGCGCCACCATCAATAAAGTTTTATTCAGCGGCTTCGCTTTAGAAAGAAGCGCCTGCGCGATCTGTGGCGTTACCAACACCGCTGCGGCGGCCGACGCCAGTGCCTCTTGTAGTGTGACCTCGCTCTCAGCAAACGTCAGGGAAGTCTGGGTCGCATTGCGCACGCTGGCCACGCTCTCCACAGATTCTGTCAGCGGAGAATGTTCCTGGTCAGTCGATTTCGCACGCGGCACATACTCCGCCTCGAGCGCATCCGCGATTTGCCGCAACGTCAGCATAGCGTTATGGTAGCCGAGCGCGACCATTTCGGCTGGCTTTCCATTCGGCCGTGTTTCTACCGGGCTAAGTGCTCATATTCCCACGTGGGTAGAGAGCTTTGGCGAGTTATGGAAACGCCACTAGTAGATCGGGGGCTCTCCCGGCGGCCGCGTCTTCCATCGCCGATGCACCCACAGCCATTGCTCCGGATATTGCCGAATCACTTTCTCCAGCGCCGTCGTAAACACTTGAGTATTTGCAGTTGCATCGCGCTCCGTATCCCCGGTATCGACTAATTTCAATGCCGGAAGAAAATGCAGCACGTACTTTTTTTCCGCCGGCTCCCACACCAGAAATCCCGGCAGCACCGCCGCTCCGGTGCGCAATGCCACCCGCGCCACACCCGACGCCGTACACGCTGCTTGTCCAAAGAAGTCCACAAACACGCCCTGCGGCGGCGTCATGTTCGTGTCCATCAACACTCCCACCGTTTCCCCCGCTCGCATCGCTGCGATCAATCCGCGGGCAAAATCATCCTTCGGCAGCACGCGATTTCCATGTTGCGTGCGAATATCATTCACCAGCCGGTTGACCCACGGATTATCCAGCTTGCGAATCACCATGCCCATCGGATAGCCCGCCAGCGAGTGATAGAAACTCGACATCTCCCACGCGCCCAGGTGCCCGGTCAGCACCAACACGCCCTTGCCGTGCTGTTTCGCAGTCAGGTAGTTTTCCAGGCCCTCATACCGGATAAATTCGCTGGCACGTTCCAAGGTGTAGCCCGGCATGTGGCAAAACTCCGCCAGCTGCCAACCTAGTTGCCGATACATCGCGCGCAAAATCATCTCGCGCTCAGCTTCTGGCTTTTCAGGAAATGCCAGTTCCAGGTTTCTCAGCCCCACGCGTCGAAGTCGCGGCGTGGCCGCATACGCCAGCCAGCCGATCGCAGCGCCCATTTTTCGCGCCGCATCGCGGGGGAGCAGCCCGATGAACTTCACCAGGAGCCACACCAATCCGAACTCGACTCTTTCCCGCATCGTGGATTGAATCGATTTTATTGGAGATCGCCGAACCTGGCCGGAAAACTGTTCGTCTCCGCCACCTTCATAGCCCAAAGCCAAGCGCGTCCGCCAGCGGAGAAGTCTCGTCGTCGATCGATTTCCATCGCCCTCCAGACTTCAAATACACCGCGTCGGCGCGCTCTAGCGCTGCGCGCACATGAGGGCAAATGTTTTCCGCGCCAACATGCTGCTCAAATTCCGCCTGCTGCATCAGCCTCGCCGGCTGTTCCCGCGCCCCGCAAAGAATCAATGTCCGCCCGGAGCCATGCACTTCATCCGCGAATCGCTGCAGCGTCTGCAGTCCCGTCGAATCGATCACGGTCATGTTTCGCAGGCGAAGAATCACGACTGGAGGCCACTCCGCCAGATTTTCGCTGACTGCGGCAATCTTCTCCGCAGACCCAAATAGAAACGGCCCATGAATTCGCAAGATGACGACGTAAGGAGGAATCTCTTTGTCCGACAGGGTGTGATCCGCACTTTCTTCCAGATATTCGTCCGTGACCCGCGTGACCGTCGTGGTCGAAGTGACTTTGCGGATGAAAATCAATGCCGCAAGAATCATTCCGGCTTCCACCGCGACCGTCAGATTCACAAAAACAGTCAACGAAAGCGTCACCAGCCAGGTGCCAATTTCCAGCCGCGAAAGCTTCAGCAGTTGCGGTATTTCATGCCATTCGCCCATGTTGTAGCAGACCACCAGCAAAATGGCTGCCAACGCGCCCAGCGGAATGAACTTGGCCAACGGAGCCGCGACGAGCACCAGCACCAGCAGGGTCAGCGCATGCACCATCCCAGACAGAGGAGTTTTCCCTCCCGACCGGATATTTGTCGCTGTTCTGGCGATGGCGCCCGTTGCCGGCAGGCCTCCAAACATGGGCGAAAAAATATTGGCGATGCCCTGGCCGATCAATTCCACGTTGGGATTGTGCGTATCACCGCTCATGCGATCCGCCACCACTGCTGACATCAGCGACTCAATTGCGCCCAGCATCGCAATCGTGATCGCTGGAGACGTCAGGCTGCGGATTAACTGATAGCTCAACACCGGCGCATGAAAGTGGGGAAATCCGGAGGGAATGCCGCCGAAGCGGGTACCGATCGTTTCCACCGGCAGTCGGAACACAAGCACCAGCAACGTTCCCGCGACCATGGCGACAATGTATCCGGGAATTCGCGGCCAGAAGCGCACCGCCAAAATAATAATCAGAAGCGCAGAGCAACTCAGCGCCGTCGTCACCGGAGACATAGTTCCCGCGCTGTGTGCCAGCACCTTGAAGCGGCCAACAAAATCTCCGGGCACCGGGCCCGTCTTCAGTCCGAAAAAATCTTTAATCTGCGTGCTGGCGATCAGAATGGCAATTCCGTTGGTAAAGCCGATGACCACTGGACGAGGAATAAACTTTACCGCCGATCCCAGCCCACTTGCGCCCATCACGATCAACATCACACCCGCCATCACCGTGCAGACGAACAGACCATCCACGCCGTAATGGTTCACAATGCCATAGATGATGACGACGAAAGCGCCGGTCGGACCGCCGATTTGCAGGCGCGAGCCGCCCAGCGCAGAGATCAGAAATCCTGCGATGATCGCCGTGTAGATGCCCGACTGCGGAGGCATCCCGCTTGCAATCGCGAACGCCATCGCCAGCGGCAGCGCCACCAGCCCGACCGTTACACCGGCGATAAGATCGTGAATCAGATCCTGTCGCTGATAACCCTTTAGCGCAGCGACCGACTTGGGCGTCCAGTCTGTCAGATTCATTTGGTCACATTCTTACTGGACTCGATTTGCGACAGCATGTCGCGTACTTCGATCAGCTGGTTATTGAAGATTCTGCGAGCAGCATCGAGCAGACGAAATATCTCCCGATCGCGCACCGAATAAAAAACATTTTGGCCGTCTTTTCTGGCATTCAGAAAGTTTCGGCTTCGTAACAGGGCAAGCTGCTGCGACACACTGCTTTGCTCCACCTTCAGTCGCGCGCTCAGTTCATTCACCCCGACTTCTCCATTGCGCAGCTCATCCAGAATTCGTATCCGCAAAGGATGCGACAGGGCCTTGAAGAACTCTGCCTTGAATTGACTGATTTCAGACATATCGTAATATTACAATAATTGAATATAAGTGACACCGATCCAAGGCAACACTCAGACCGCTCTCGTGCGTCAAGCCGTTGCAGTCTAAGGTTCCACTTCCTCCTCGCAACCATTCCTTGGCAACCGTTCCCCCGGATTGGTGCTCTAATAGGATCAGTAAGCAACATAACAAGTACGCACGCCGCACCACGGTATGCGAGTCTGGAGCTCATCATGGATACATGGAAATTTTGGATGGCATTTGGTGTGGGTGTAGCAGCTGGGGCCGCAGTGGCGCTCCTCTACGCTCCGCAACCTGGCGACCGGACCCGCAAGCAGATCAAACGCGGGTTGGAAGATGCATCGGATCAAATCAAAAGCACGGCCGAGGATTTCAGCGAGAAGGCGGAACAGTACGGCAAGCAGGCAGAGCGAGTCATTCGTCGCGGACGCGAAGTCGTCGATGACACCATCTCCAAAGCCGGCACGGTTGCCAGCAAGGTATCGGGATTTATTTAGAGCGCCGACCACGGTCAGCACTCGCCCATGCCGTGTCGCCGCGTAAGTGCGGGCCGCAAGCCCACAAACAGCCGACAGACTCACAGCATCATCGAGGCCTGATATTTGGCTGACAAACAAAAGAAGCTCCGCCACGGCGGAGCTTCTTTTGTTTCTGCGTTCTGAATTTTCTTAGCTGCTGGAAAGCGAAATCCCTTCCGACGAACGTTCCGCGCCCTCACTGCCGATCGGCCGATAGAACAGTTGATTGTTATCCAGGTAAACCTCAAGGAATGCAGGCCGCTCCTGAATATTGCCGGCAATCAACGCCTCCGACAAAGGATCTTCCACGTACTTCTGCAGCGCTCTCCGCAGCGGCCGCGCCCCGTAGGTGCGGTCCACCATGGTCTTTTCCAGGATCCACTTCTTCGCATCTTCCATCACAGAAATCGTAATGGCCTTCTGCGCCAGGTTGGCGTTCAGCTGCTGTACCAGCAGCTCCATGATCTGGATCAGATCCGAATCCGTCAGCGCCTGGAAGATGATGATCTCGTCCAGCCGGTTCAGGAATTCTGGATTGAACGTCCGCTTCACCTCATTCCGGACCAGATCTTCGACCTTCTCGGCCACCGTGTCTTCCAGGTTCGACTGGAAGCCCAGCCCCTGCCGCTTCTGCAGGTGCCGCGCGCCGATGTTCGAAGTCATGATCAGAATCGTGTTCTTGAAGTCGACCGTATTGCCCAGCCCATCGGTCAATTGTCCATCTTCAAACACCTGCAGCAGGATGTTGAAAATGTCCGGATGCGCCTTCTCAATCTCATCCAGCAGCACCACGGAGTAGGGCGAGCGCTTCACGCGTTCCGTCAGCTGTCCGCCTTCCTCGTAGCCCACATAGCCCGGAGGCGATCCGATCAGCTTCGAGACCGAATGCTTCTCCATGTATTCCGACATATCGAAACGGATCAGCGCCTTGTCGCTGCCGAACAGGAAATTCGCCAGCGAACGAGCCACTTCCGTTTTGCCCACGCCCGTAGGTCCCAGGAACAGGAACGAGCCAATCGGACGGTTCGGAGATTTCAAACCTGCGCGAGAGCGACGGATCGCCCGCGCCAGCGCCGAGATCGATTTCTCCTGCGAAATGATCCGCTTGTGCAGTTCTTCCTCCACCCGCAGCAGCTTCTGCGTCTCTTCCTCTTTGATGGAAGTGACCGGCACGCCCGTCCAGCGGCTCACGACATCCTCAATGTCCTCCCGCGTCACCACGCCCGCGGTGGAATCATCCAAGTGATATTTGTCACGCAGCGCGCGCAGGTTCTCGCGTTCCTTCCGCTCTTCATCGGAATAGAATCTCGCCTTTTCAAATTCATGATTCGCAATCGCGTTTTCCATGCGATGAACAATGAACTTGATGCGCTTCTGAATCTCGGTAATCTCCTCGGGCAGGGAAGTCTGCCGCAGTTTCACCCGCGCCCCTGCTTCGTCAATCAAATCGATCGCCTTATCCGGCAAAAAGCGATCCGGAATATATCGGCTGGAGTGATACACCGCAAACTGGATCGAATCGTCGGTATAGCTGACCGCGTGAAACTTCTCATAGCGATCCTTGATCCCCATGATGATCTTGACCGCGTCTTCTTCGTTCGGAGGCGGCACTTTCACCGCCTGAAAACGACGTTCCAGCGAGCGATCTTTCTCAATCGACTTGCGATATTCCGCCGGCGTGGTGGCGCCAATGCACTGGATTTCTCCACGTGACAGCGCCGGCTTCAAAATGTTGGCCGCATCCAGCGATCCTTCCGCCGAACCCGCGCCCACCAGCGTATGCAGTTCATCGATAAAGATGATGGAGTTCTGATTCTCCATCAGTTCTTTCATAATTGTCTTCAACCGCTCTTCAAACTGACCGCGATACTTTGTGCCCGCAACGATCAGCGAGAGATCCAGCCCCAGGACTCGCTTATCGGCCAGAAAACTGGGAACATCGCCGTCGGAAATGCGCTGCGCCAGTCCTTCTACGATCGCAGTTTTGCCCACGCCCGGCTCGCCGATCAGCACCGGATTGTTCTTGGTGCGCCGGCACAGGATCTGAATCACCCGATCGACTTCCGCGTCGCGACCCACCAGCGGATCCAGTTGATTGTCGAGCGCTGCCTGCGTCAGGTCGCGGGAAAATTCCGCCAGAATGCTCGACTCACGATTCCGCGCCGCCTGCGGAGCACGCTCCTGCGTCGTCTTGGCCAGTTCATCGCGAACGGTTGAAAGCCGTAGACCGCGCTCCAGCAAAATCTCTGAAGCAAAGCATTTTTCTTCCCGCAGCAAGCCCAGCAGCAGGTGCTCGGTGCCAATGTGTTTGTTGGATAGCCGCTCCGCTTCTTCCGCGGCATATGCCAGAACTCGTTTGCACTCATTCGATAGCGGCAGGTCGACCGAGGTCGAAACCTTCTCGCGAATCGTGGTATGCGCCTCAATCTGTTTGCGAATCGATTCCACCGAGGCATGGGAGCGCAGGAAGCGGTTGCTTAACGCCTTATCCTCGCGTAAGAGTCCAAGCAGCAGGTGCTCTGTTTCAATGTAGGGCGAGCCAAACTGGCTAGCCTCGTAGCGCGCGAAAAAGATCACGCGCCGCGCTTTCTCCGTGTACCGTTCGAACATATTCCCCCCTTGGCTCATGCCGTTCCTGTGCGGTTTGCACCCGGAACTGCGGTACGAACAATTGGATGCCCCGGCGTATCAGAGGATGCAATGCGC
Source organism: uncultured Acidobacteriota bacterium (assembly GCA_963794795.1). GTDB lineage: Bacteria > Acidobacteriota > Terriglobia > Terriglobales > Acidobacteriaceae > JAKAAZ01. The sequence goes on from CAWCFC010000002.1 coordinate 88,633, forward strand.
CCCTCTGCAGATGCCTCACCTGACTCGCTGGAATGCAGCCAAACTTCGTGCAACCGGCCTTCGTGCAACCGGAGCGTGCGTCCACAACGTTTTGCAATTTCCATGTTGTGGGTGACGAGGATGGAGGTTAACCGATGCGTGGTGTGCAGCCGTTCCAGCACGCCAAACACAGCTTCGGCCGTACGGTTATCGAGGTTGCCCGTTGGCTCGTCGGCCAGCAGTAACCGGGGTTGTGTGACCAACGCCCGTGCCAGCGAAACGCGCTGTTGTTCCCCACCGGAAAGCTCCCCGGCAAGGTGATGCACCCTGGCTTCCAGTCCCACTTCGCGCAACAGTTCCTGCGCTTTCGCAAAGGCGGACGGTTTCGGTTCTTCGCGTGCGAGCAGCGGCATCGCCACATTCTCCAGAGCCGTAAATTCCGGCAACAGGTAGTGCAGTTGCCATACATAGCCAATTTCGCGATTGCGAAACGTGGCGGCCTCACCCGCAGTCAATTTTCCTAGCCAAGTTGAGGCGAAGTATACGTCACCAGCAGAGGGACGATCAAGGGCCGCGAGCAGATGGAGCAAAGTACTTTTGCCGGCACCCGATTCGCCAACAATGGCGATCATCTCGCCCTGGCGTACGCTCAGGTTCAGTCCGTCAAATAACACCAGCGGTTGCGTCCCGCTGCGATACTCTTTCCGCAGATTTTCAACCCGCAGCAGCCCACTGTCGCCGTCCCCGTCTGCAGCCGACACGCGCTCTGGTTCCAGGCCCTCATTCCTCTGGGATGAGGCAACTTCGCGGCTGGATTGACGGGTCATGTCCTATCCCTATCATAATGCTCCTGCACGAATCAGACGCCACGTGTCTTTGGTCACTCCGCTGCCAATCTTGGGTCACCTGCCGCGGGTTGTCACTCAGGGCTTCGCACCAAGCCACAGCCGCAACCGCCTTAACTTAGTATCATTTCGCATGAGCAACCTGGAAACAGGTCAAAGCTGTTGAAGAAGGGAATGCAATGCTGCGGAGAGAATTCTGCAAGTTGATAGGACTATCGGCGGCCGTGAAGGCGGTTGGCGTGGCTGCGGCCGCGGACAAGAGCGACCCCTACGTGCCCGTGACGGATTCACTGGTTGTCCGCAAGCTGGATCAGTGGCAGGATTGGAAGTTTGGTTTCATGATGCATTGGGGCACGTATAGCCAGTGGGGCGTGGTCGAATCGTGGTCAATCTGTTCCGAGGACTGGATCAAGCGCCCAGCCGGGACCAACTACGTGGACTACAAGAGAAGATACGAGGCGTTGCCGAAGACCTTCAATCCCATCGGGTTCGCTCCAGATGTCTGGGCCAGCGTCGCCAGCAATGCGGGCATGAAGTACGTTGTGTTTACAACCAAGCACCATGACGGCTTTTCGATGTTCGATACCAAGCTGACCGACTACCGCATCACCGCGCCGGACGTTCCCTTCCATACCAATCCACGCGCCAACATCGCCAATGAAGTCTTTGCCGCGTTTCGCAAGCAATCCTTTGGCATCGGCGCGTATTTTTCCAAGCCCGACTGGCATAGCCCGGACTATTGGGCGCCGGAGTGGGCCACCCCAAACCGCGACGTAAACTACGACACTCGCGAATATCCGGAGCGCTGGCAGAAGTTTGTCGCGTTCGTGCATGGACAAGTGGGCGAGTTGACATCTGAATATGGATCGATCGATATTCTGTGGCTCGACGGCGGATGGGTGAATCCGCAAACCCATCCGAATGCGATCGTCGGCGGGCCAGACGTGCCGTGGCCGCAGGATATCGACATGCCAGGCCTGGCCGCGCTGGCACGCAAAAATCAGCCCGGCCTGATCGTCGTCGATCGCGCGGTTGGAGGCCCCTACGAAAACTACCGCACCCCGGAGCAGCAGATACCCGACAGGCCGCTGCCGTATCCCTGGGAAACCTGTATGACGCTGGGCAATTCGTGGTCGTATGCGCCGGACGATCACTACAAGTCATCGCGCAAGGTGGTGCACATGCTGGTAGACATTGTCGCCAAAGGCGGCAACTACCTGCTCAACGTGGGTCCTGATCCGAATGGCGAATTGCCGACTGCGGCTGTTGCGCGGCTGGCCGAAATCGGCGCGTGGATGCAAGCCAACGGCGAGGCCATTTATGCGACACGTCCGGTTGCGCCCTATCGCGACGGCAAAGTGTGTTTCACCCGCGGCAAGGATGGCGCAGTCTACGCCATCTATCTGCTCGATCAAGACGAGGCAGTTCCCGCAACGATCGCATTGAAAAATATTGTGCCCGCGTCGGGTACCAGCGTCCGTCTACTGGGATACGACACCGCGCTCAAGTGGCAGCGTGAGGGAACTGGGGCGCGCGTCACTGTGCCGGAAGCCGTACGCAATCAAGCCGCGAACTCTTGCGCCGTTAGCCTGCGCATTGCAGCGGCGCGAGTCGGTGGCACGCCCTCTCATCAATGAGTGTCCCCATCCTTCGTGACCTTAACGAAGGGTGGGAGACGAGAAACCTTCCCCGCCTTCAGCCGATGCAACTCCGCACCCCTGCATCGCCACAACCGCTTGCTATCAGCGCAGCCGGCCGCACCCATCCCTGTAACGAATCACGACGCAATTGCACCATAGGATGTGAGCCATTTGCAGGACGGAGTTTTTTCCGCCGTGGCTGCAGACGGCTTTCCGGGCTCCCATGCCTGAAATGAAGTCGTCAAAGGAGAAACATCATGTCAGAAGGACCGAAACTGCAGGGCCCGGTACACATAACGGTCAGAGAAAATATTTCCCTCGAACAGCTCCACAGCCTCATCGGCAGCATTGTTGGAATGAGTGGATGCAGAGCGTGCGGAATTTTAGGTATCGATCTTCGATTGACCGGCGCGCCGGTTGAAGCAACCCAGATCGCCAAGCTTCCGGGCGTAGAGTCCGTCGGCTTCGGTGCCTAAGGAATCCCACCATGGCCAGCGCCGCCACAGTCTCCCATTCGAATTCCAAACCGTCGCTGGCCGTTACCTATGAGGGCGACGATATCGCCCTGCTGGAGCGCATCCTCCCGCTGATCGATACCATCGAAATTTCTCCGGATGCCATCGCCCGCTCCGACTGGAAACGTACGTCCTTGCGATCGGAGGTGCTGCAGGAGTATCAGGCCGTGCAGTCCGGCGTGAATTTCGTCGCGCATGGGGTCGGTCTCTCCATCGGGTCCTTCGATCATTGGGATGAAGGCTATCTTCGTCTGCTCGACGAACTGTTTGCGCGCTTCCACCTGGAATGGCACAGCGAGCACCTGGCCTACACTGTCGTGGCCGGCGAGAACGTAGGAACAATGTTTGCACTGCCGCGCACCGACGAGGCGCTTGACCTGGTGTGCGAGCGGGTCCGACTCCTGCAGGAGCGCTATCGCGTCCCCTTCCTTCTCGAGCACGTCATTCATCTGCTGCCCGACTCTCCCGCGCAATATTCTCCCGCAGGTTTTTTGAATGCCATCACCTCGCGTACCGGGTGCGGACTGCTTCTGGATGCATACAACCTGGAATGCGATGCCATGAATCAAGGGTTGGACATCGTCGCTTTTCTCGACGAGCTGAATCTCGAACCGGTGCGCGAACTTCATCTCGCAGGCGGCGTGCAGCATAAAGGATTTCATCTTGACATTCACTCGGGCGTGACCAGCGAGCTGAGCCTGGAGGTCGGGCTGGAGATCATCCGTCGCGCCCCCGGATTGCGTACGGTCACCTTTGAATTTTTGAAAGAGGCGGTTCCTCTGCTTGGGCACGATGCGATTTGCGCGGAGTTGGCGCGGATTCGGCGGGCAATTCAATGATGACGCTCGAAGCGCAACAGCGCGGTCTTCTCGATCTGATCAAGAATCGTGGGGCCTCGCCCGCGGATCCGTATTTACTTCAGGTGCAAGGCTCGCCCCAGCTTGCCATGGTCCGCGAGATTGCTCTCTGGTGGCGGATGCTTGCTCTGGAAGCGCAATGCCGGTTCACTTCGCGATTGTTGCAGCGCTCCGGAATTTTCCAGAAGACCGTCGCATCGTATTTCGACAATCATCCCACTTCACCCTTTGTCGAGGAACTAAGCGTCGACTTCCTTCGCTCGCTCCGCGCGCATCCCGACCCACTGCTGCGTGCTGTCTCGCAATCGGAACGCGCGTTGCTCCAGTGCAAAGCCGGCTCTGGCGATACGGTGGAAATACTGTGGGACCGTAATCCAGATCATGTATTTCAAGCCCTCGAGGATGGCAGCGAGCTTCCACCTGTCGAGGCGGATGGCATCTATCGTCTAAGAATCGACAAAGAACTGCGCGGCATGGTCGCCTGCATCCGCGAAACAGTCCTCCGATAGCCGTTCGTCCCATCTTCTGCATCCTCAGTCGCGCTATGTGATTTTTCCGTGGCGAACTCTTTGCTATTCTTCTCTGGAATCGAGGCACTCCATGGCTCAATCCAGCGGCGGTATCGGTAATGTCACGTCCAATCAAGGCCTGGTAGAAATGGCGATGGCATATTCCCGCAGCCGCATACTCTGCGCGGCCGCTCGTCTCGGCGTTGCCGACGCCATTGCAGACGAAGTCCGCAGCGTCGCCTTCCTCGCCGAAAAATGTCAGGCCGATCGCGATGCTCTCTACCGCCTGCTGCGCGCTCTCGCCGGCATTGGGGTCACGGAAGAAACGACGCCCGAGCATTTTCGCCTCACTCCATTCGGCAAGCCTCTGCGAAAGGATGTACCGCAGTCCGCCTGGCCGGCCGTCGTCTTCTGGTCGGATCTGCTTGCCGACAGCTGGTCCCTGCTCACGGATTGCGTTCGAACCGGCAAGCCAGCCTCCCAGGTGCGCGACCCCAACATTCCCTCCCGCTGGTCGCAAGATCCCGAAGCCGGCGCAATTTTTCGCGCCGTCATGGGCACCGCTCCGGCCGAAGATTATGCTCCCATCGCACAAGCATGGGATTTTTCCCGCGCCAGGATAGTCGCTGATCTCGGCGGCGGCGGTGGCTCGCTCATTCTTGCGGTGCTGGCGCTCAATCCGCAGGTGCGTGGCATGCTAGTCGACCTCGACCCCAGCGTCGATGCAGCCAGGGATCGCTTCGCCAAAGAAGATCCTTCCTCCCGATGCGAGCTGATTGTCTCCGATCTGATGCAGTCAGTGCCGGCGGGTGCGGACGTCTACATGATCAAGCATGTGCTGCACGGGCGTCAGGATGCGGAGGCCATCCAGATTCTCAAAAATTGTCGCGCTGTGATTCCGCCGGATGGCAATCTCCTAATCATCGAATTCATCCTCCCTCCACTTGTCTCGCACGCAGACCCGCAGTTGGAAGGTCGCCTGATGAGCGACCTGAACATGCTGGCCGTCACCGGCGGCAAAGAACGTAGCGAGCGTGAATGGAGGAAGCTTCTTGAAGCAGCCGGCTTTACGCTTGCCGGTGTATACCCGGTGGGAGGCGATACTCTGCTGGTTCGCAACGTCGGCATTGTCGAAGCCAGGCCGAATTAGGCAGGATGGGGCCAGGATTTGCCAGGTGCCCATGCAAGCCGTCTCCTGGCTTGAATGGGGTTCAAAGAATGGAATTCGGAGGCGGGGAGGCTGCCATCATCCCCGGTTATTGCGTCGGTTTCGCCAGATTCTGTTCGTCCGGCAAAAACAGGCTGAACGCTGATCCATTCCATTCCGGCCTGACGCTGCTTCGCAGTGTCAGCGATCCGTGATGCCGCGCTACGATTCCATGCGAGATCCACAATCCCAGGCCGGTGCCATTCACTTCTTTGGTGGTGTAAAAGGGCTCGAAAATGCGCTTTCGCACCTCTTTGGACATGCCATGGCCGGTGTCCGCCACCGTAATGCGAACTCCGGAGCGACCCGTCTTCCAGTCGGTGGCATCGCGGCTGCAGAGAAACAGCCGTCCCCCGTGGCGCATCGCATCCACCGCATTGGCAATCAAATTATTCAGCACCTGGCGAATGTCACTTTCAAAGCAAAAAATTCGCTTGCTGGACCTGTACTTTGAAATCACCTCAATGTTGGAGTTGAACAATCGGCCATGGTACAGGTCCACGACCGATTCCAGCAGTTCTTTGGGATCGACCCGGGTTGGATTCATCGTCTGCCGATGAAAACGCAAACTCTGCGTAGCGATGTGCGACACCCGGGTCAACTCGCCCTGCGCGGTTTCCAGGTAGCGTCGCGTGGTCGCTGGCAGTTGCTCGTGATTCAACGCCAGGTACAACAGGTTTGTCACGGCTTCCAGCGGATTGTTGATTTCGTGCGATATGGAACTGGCCAGACGCCCCACCGCCGCCAGCTTCTCGCTTTGGATCAGCGCCTTCTCCGCGCGTTTTTGCGCCGTGATTTCCAGCGACGCGGCGGTAATCGCGCGAATCGTTCCATCCGGCCGGTACACCGGGTAATAGTTCACGGTCCAGTACCGATAATCTCCCGGCTGCATCGGCAACTCACCCTCCAGCAAATTGTTGGTGATCGGTGTGCCTTTCGCGACCTGTTGAAACATCTCGTTCAGCCCCTCAATCGGAGCGATTTCGGTTACGGTTTTGCCGAGAATTTCCTCGATCGGCAGTCCGACAATTTCCGCCTGGCGATCATTCAGACGCAGATAGCGAAATTCCACCGGATCGAACAGTGCCAGTCCAATCGGCGCTGTCCGATACATCGTTTCCAACTCCAATCGCTGGTGCTCCGCTTCCTGCTGGCTCTTCCGCAATTCCTCCATGGCCAACTTGTGCTCGTGGATGTCAATGCAGACGCCCAGCCAATACAGCGTCTTGTTTTGCTCGTCGCGTACCGGTAGCCCCCGAACCCAGAACCAGCGGTACGATCCATCGGAGCCACGGCGAATGCGGGTTTCCACGTGAAAATTCACTCCCGTCGCCAGCGATTCCTTCCACGCGTCAAGAGTGCGCATTTCGTCGTCTGGATGAACAGCGGCGCGCCATCCCTCACCCACACTCTCTTCCAGCGACAGGCCGGTGTAATCCAGCAGGCGTTGGTTGGCAAACGTGACCATGCCCTGCGCGTCGGCCATTAATATCAACTGCGGGTTCAGCTCGGTGAATGCACGATAGCGTTGCTCGCTGGCCCTCAGCGCCTCCTGTGCCCGCTTGCGCTGAGTGATTTCCTGAAAGTAAACGCTGATCCCGTCTTCGGTCGGGTAGACATGCATTTCGAACCAGGCGTCGTAAGCTGCGCCGTAGTATTCAAAATGGGTGGGGACGCCCGTTTCCATCACTTGCCGGTAGTGCCGCTCAAGGTCCGTGCCCACCAGGTCCGGCCAGATTTCCCAGACATTCTTACCGATGAAATCCTCGGCCCGCTGCCGGCTGCCCTGGACAGCCTGTTGGTTGGCGTAGGTAAAAATCCAGTTGCGATCCAGCGTGGCATAGCCGGCAGGTATATTCGCCAGCAACTCCGCCAGCTGTCTCTCCGCGCGTTGGGCGCGCTGCAGCGAGTGCTCCTCTTGCTCGGTTGAGGAAGTCCTATTTTCTAAAGAATCGAGCATGGACAATTTGCAAAGCTAAACATTCGACCACGATTTTACTCATAATTCCTGCCACTCGTAATGCTCGCGTTTTGCAGCATTGCCTCTAACGAATTCCAAGAATGTTGCATTTCGCATGTAACGCCAGGTGGTGCGCCGTGCCCCCGATAAATCCACTGAATCCTCCCGGCTCGCGCCGCAGCCCAATCACCAGCAGGTCGGGTTGCACTTCATCAATCAACTCGAGCAATCCCTCTATCTCGTTACCTTCGATTGTCGTGATGCTCACGGCTATCCCCGCTTGCTGGGCCGTTTGTCTGGCCTTGTGATGCAGTTGGGCATAGAAAGTTTGCTTTTCTCGCTGTAGGATTTGTGGCACATCCGGAGCCACGGCCGTCACATAGCTAACATAGGCGGGCAGACGCTCAACCACCGTAATCATCGTCAGCTCCGAGCCCGTAAGTTTGGCCAGTTCCAGCGCCGAACGGAAAGCTCGTGCCGCTTCCGGCGACTCGTCAAATGCAACTGCAATTTTTTTGAACATTTTGGCGCACCTTTTTCCGGCGTTCTCAAAAAGCCCCAGAGGCAATTCGTTGCCATAGCAACCATAAACGTCAAAAACAGATTTATTAGTTGCTAAGGCAACTAAAAATCTCAGGGCGAAAAGCGCGACCCCAAGCCGCCCTCATCCCACCTCAGTTCGATGGCCTCTCCAGGTCCTTACGGGGCCAATCGCCAGTGTTTGCGCCCGCTTCATAGGTACTCTGGAGAAATTCGAGTAGAGTCGCCCGCGGCGAGCTGGACTGCCGCAGGTCGTCATACATCAGCAGAAATTCCTTGAGCTGCGGATGATAAAAAGCTTTTTCCGGCCGCACCCCCTGTTTTGAAAACATTTCTGGCTCCGGCGCCGCATAGCCATAAAACGCGGGTCCCGCAATGTCGCCGCCGCCCGGCCACCATCCCGCGCTGATCACTTCCTGCGAATACGCTTCGCGCGTGATCGGATCAGCGCCCACCCGCTCCGGCGCGCGGCGGCCTGAAAACCGCGATACGGCCAGGTCGAAGCTACCCCAGAAAAAATGCGATGGACTCGATTTGCCGATGAAGCGCGCGCGAAACTCCTTGAAGACACAATCGGAGCTCACCAGGATTCGCCAGAACCGGTTCGCATATTCGGGATCGTAGGATTTGTGTTGGGTGTCCTGATCGAACCGAATCGGGTTAGGAATTTCGACCGGCATCGGCCAAATCTTTACTTCAATGCCGAGTTCGGCGAGAGTCGCCATCAACATGCCATAGAAATCTGCCACCGACCGCGGCGCCAGCTTCATGGTTGCGCCAGTCGAATGGTTCGTCTGAACGGTCAACTTGTGATCGACGAAGTCGAACTGGATCTCAAATACCCCGCGGGCGTAGGGAATCGGCGAAGTGGTCAGCCCGACGGCGCTGACGTAGAGCGGGACTTCCCACCAATGGTTCAACCTGGGACTCAGCGCCAGGCGAACCTTGCCCACAATCTGCGACCACATATGCAGCGTGTTGTAGGTGTCCTGCCAGGCGTCTAACGGAAGCTCCGGCCAATCTTCAGGGCCAGCGACAATGATCTGCGTGCTCATGGCTTTCTCCGCAACAAGTGTAAGCTGCTGCGGCTGCGGATTTCGATAATATTTCCGGCGTTACTCGTAGCGTAACGCTTCTGCCGGGAGAATTTTTGCCGCCGAAGAGGATGGATAGAGCGTCGCCAGAAAAGAAACGCCGAGCGCCACTGCGGCAACAATCACGCCATCCTGCCAGCGCGGAGCGAAGGGTAGATAGTCCAGCGAATAGACTGCCGCCGACAAGTGGATGATGCGGTAGTGACCGCCGACCCAGGCCAGAGCGTAGCCCACCACGAGCCCGATGGAAGTGCCAAGAATGCCAATGAGCATCCCCTGCCACACAAAGATTCGCCGCACCTGGGACGGCCGCACGCCATAGGACATCAACACGGCGATGTCGCGCGTCTTCTCCATCACCATCATGGTCAGCGCGATCAGGATATTCAATGCCGCCACGCAGACGATGAGTCCAATCACAATAAATGTGACCGCCTGCTCTTCGGCCAGCGCATGGAAAAGCTCCTGATTCTGCTCCATCCAGTTGGTGGTCATAAAACCACTGCCGGCAGCCTGCTCAATCTCTTTTCCAATGCGGTCGGCGTGATACAAAACGTCGACCTTGAAGCTGATGGCGGAAACAATGTTGGGCTCGCTGAATAAATGCTGAATGTCCGTCAACCGAGCCAAGGCGAACGACGAGTCGTATTGGTAGAAGCCGGAGTGAAATATTCCGACAACTTGAAATCGCTCATACTTTGGCACCAGTCCATAGGGAGTCAGCTCGCCTTGTGGGCTGGTGACTAGCACACTGTCGCCGACGCCTGCGCCAATTTGATCGGCAAGGTCGGAGCCGAGAACCAGCGGCGGAAGCGTGCCCGTCGAATCCTGACTGGTGGCCGCGGCGGCAGGCGCCAGGGGTGCGGCAGTCCCTTGCTTGATGTCGTCCAGCAGGCTGCTGACGGTGCGCTCTTGCTTGGGCAGAATGCCTTTGACCAGAGCGCCGCCGGACCGGGCTCCGCGTGAAATCAAAACCTGGCCGTAAAGGGCCGGAGCGGCCGCGGTGACATGCGGTAGATGTCGGAGTCGATCGGTCAGGCTGCGCCAATTTTCGATGCCATCGTTGGCCACCCGCATCAATTGAACTTGCGCGGTCGAGCTCAACAGACCTTTCTGCAGATCGCGCTGCATTCCGTTCGTAATCGCCAGCGCCAGGATCAGAGAAGCCACACCGGCCGCCACTCCGATAATCGAAATTGCCGTGATGACGCCAACCACCGCCTGGCGGCGCTTGGCCTTCAGGTAGCGACTGGCGACAAACAATTCAAAGCGCATAGGCTGGCTCGCTCATGGCTGCGCGCACGCTTATTGCACAACCGCTTTCCCCGTCGCCGAATTGCCCGCGCGATTCAGTACGCGCACTGCAATAACATGTTGTTGCGGAGAACCTGGCTGCACGGCCGGTGGAACATCACTGCCTTCTGCGCGTTTTGGTATCGGAATGGTGAAGTCGTACTGCTCATGCAATGAGTCACTGAGGTTGCCGACCGGGGCAATGTACCGCCAAGGACCTGCGTCCACGGAATAGTACGCACGCGAGATGGTGGAAAGTTTGTCCTGTGCGTCGAACGTTACGTGGATGGCGCCGGGCGGTTGCGAAGTCAGCGTTGCCTGCAACGGCGAAAGAACCGGAGGCATCGTGTCCAGCAGAAATTGATCGCTATCTTTGAATCCGGTCAGTGCATTTCCAGCCAGATGCGATGGCGCATCCGTGGCGACTATACGCAGCGTGTAATAGCCGTCCGGAATCCGGCTCAGATCAAACGAGAGATACGTTGGCGACACGTTCTGAGCGAGCGATAGCCAATTGGCCTCATCTGTACCGCGATAGTAGACGGAGTAGTGCAAATGATCACCGTTGTCGTCATGCGCCTTCCAGCGGACGGTGGCCCATCCATGGGTCCGCATCGCCATCAAAGGCTGCGACGTCTGCGCTGTTTCGTAAACTATCCCATCGGTTGACTCGGCGGGGAAGTTAATCTGCACCGGGGTGACTTGCGATTCCTGGTTCAGGCCGGGAACGACGCGCGCATGCAGCTCCACCACGATGTCGTCTACAACCGGCGCGACGTTTTGCGGCAGATAGTAAAAGCCAACCTGGCGCAAGGTAGCATCGCCGTGCAGCACGGCTTTCCACTGCAGATACCGGGCGCGCGGAAATTTCGGCGCTTGGCCGGTGGGATTGATCGGCTGCCAATCGCTCCAGCCCTCGGTCGGTTGCTCAATATTTCCGACGCGCGCGAACAGGTCATAGTGCCCGCTGCCCCGCACCGCCGGCAGTCCCCACATGGAGCTGAATTTCGCATCCGCGACAGGGCTTACGTAGGTGGAGTTGTCGCCAGATCCGGCGCTGCCGGCAGACAAGCGATACAGCTTGCCGGTGTTGCTGGTGGCGACGTAGAGGTTGTTGTCCGCCATCGCAAATGCAGTTGCATCGGTGGCTTCTAAATGTGCCAGGTCCGCATAGGTGCCATCGAGAAAAATGCGGTACAGATGACCTTGATTGCCACTGCCCGCAAGTAGCCCGCTCTGTTGTGGGTCGGAATTCTGCTGCCACGCCAGCGCATACACCACATCATGCGTGCGAAGCCCACAGCTGCCGCGGCGCGCCGTCGGGAGAAATTTGATATATGACGGTGCCTTTGGGAACCAGCGTGCTGTCATGCGAAGAGGCGATGGAGCCCGGCAGCAGGATCGTAATGCTGGCCGTCATGGTGGCGCTGCTATGAACATTCAGCGGCGGCAGCGTGGACTTGCCTTTCTCGCCCAGCGCGGCCACGTACAGATTGCCCGCGGGGTCGAGGGCCATGGCTGGAATCTCCTGGTTCGGCGCCTCAAAGACTACGAAGCCTTTGCCGCTGGGATCGATGCGATAGACCAATCCGCGGCCATCTGTTCCCGCATACAGCGTGCCGTCTTTGGCGAACAGCAGGCAGCGAATGTGTTGTTCACTGCTGGAGAAGAACTTCTCAGGCGCGGCCCCCGGTTTCTTCAAGTCCACGCGATAAATATCCGCCGGCCCCCCGGTGGCCACATACATTCTTCCCTCGGCATCGAAGGCCAGGTCCCATATATATGTGACCTTTGGATTCAGCGTGCTGGAATCGAAGACCACATCCGCATCCGATCCAGTCTTTGCGGGTGCTTGCTCGCCCTGCTTGTATACCGGACGCGGTGCGTTATCAACCTTCACTTCCGGTCCATTGGGATCGATGCGGTAGACTTTGCCGTTGGGCAGCGTCGCAGCATACAACATTCCATCGGGGCCAATCTTCACTACCTGGACGGAAAGATCTTTCGTCTCCAGCAGCGGCGTGGATTTGCCATCCGGCGTCACCTTGAGCACCATGGCAGGCGAGCCAGTCCCTAAATATGCATTGCCGCGCTTGTCGACTGCGACCGACCACACGTCGGAAGCTGCCGTAGTCAGCAGTTCGCTGGCGATTGGAGAGCTCTCCAGCTGGCCATCGCTGCGAATAGCGACGCCGTGAGGCGTTCCTGTTTCAAAACTTTCATAGCTCGACTGTTGCCAGAGCTGCGTGCCCTGCGCCTGCGCAAGAGCTGAAATGGAGAGAATCGCACTGCCAACAAGAAGACGGGTCCACATCCTGTGTTTGAGTGTACCGAATGCAACCGCCTTTCAGCGCATCGCGGGCGTATGCAGAGAAATCGGCGGAGCTCCACTCGCAGGGGATTCCCACGCCTCGACTGTCCGGTACACTCGGATTAGCACCGCCTATGTTCGATGACGATACTCCAACTCATTAGTGTCCTGGTCGCGATTGCAGCGCTGTTCGGTTGGATCAGCGCACGCTGGTTGAAGCTTCCCACCACCATCGGGACCATGTTCCTCACCGTCGTCTGCTCCTTGTTCCTGGTAAGTATCGGCGAATACGCGCTGGGGTTGCGCCCCTGGGCGACCAACCTGGCACGGCAGATCGATTTCGAGCGGCTGATCCTGCACGGAATGCTACCCGCTGCTGCTGTTCGCTGGCGCCTTCTTGATGGATATCGAGTCGCTGATTCGCGAGCGTCTGACAGTCGCAATCCTGGCCGTGGTGGGGACTGTGGCATCGACGTTCGCAATTGCGACCTTGATGCGCTGGATTTTGCCCGTCATCGGCATTCATGCGCCGTGGATTCAGTGCATGCTGTTTGGCGCACTCATTTCGCCTACCGATCCCATCGCCGTGCTGGAAATGTTGCGCCGCGTCGGCGTACCCCATCACATTGAAGCGCAGTTGGCGGGTGAATCGCTGTTCAACGATGGTGTTGGAGTCGTCATTTTTGTCACCCTTCTCGACGCATCTCACGGCGTCAATCCATCCATGCCGCACATCCTGGTCTCCCTGTTATTCAGCGTTGGCGGTGGCTTTGTTCTGGGCATCTTCCTGGCCTGGATCACCTTCCGGTTAATGCGACAGGTCGATGCATTCCAGGTCGATGTGTTGTTGACCCTTTCGCTGGCGCTGGGCGGCTATGCGCTCGCCCAGGTCTGGCACCTGTCAGGGCCGCTGGAGGCAGTCGCTGCGGCCATCGCGCTGCGGCGATTCAATATGAGTCATCCTGCCAAGCTGGTCGCGAACGAGCGCGTCGATGACTTCTGGAAAATGGTGGACGAGGTGCAGAACGGCGTGCTCTTCGTTCTGCTGGGTCTGGAAGTATTGGCGATTCCATTTCAATGGTTATTTCTCCGCTCCAGCGTCACCGCGATTGTCGTCGTGCTTGCGGTTCGGCTGGCGGTGGTGGCCATGGTGCTGTATGGCATCCGGTGGACAGGGCAGGCGCGAGAAAGCTCCGTGGTGTTGCTGACCTGGGGCGGCCTGCACGGAGGTTTATCGCTGGCGTTGGCCCTTGCACTTCCGTTGACGGATGGACGCACCTGGATTCTGGCGACAACGTACATTGTGGTGGTGTTTTCGATGGTGCTGCAGGGTGGTTCACTCGGCATCTTTCTGCGCCGCTTTAAGCCTGCCGAAACTCACCCACCTCTCGAGCAGCCCCAAGAGTTGTGAAGAATCCGCGAACATCCACAGTTGCAGGCGTGCGCAGTGGAAAAAATATCCATACCAGGAAAATTGTGGATTTCAGGTAACCGGGAATTTCGTATTCTGGAGGAGAAGAGCAGTTCCGCAGTCACCTGTACCCCGGCCGAAGTCGCGAAGGATCTGGTTCCACCGGGGATACCTGCCGTGGAACTGCTTGAGCCCCGTACGTTGGCGGCGAATCCGACGGAGGAAGGGAAATGACAGAGACAGGGAAGAAGACGAAGGCCATCGCGAAGCCACGCAAAACCGGGACGAAAAAAGAGAAAGTAGCTGAAATGGCCAAGCCGGCGCCGTCTCGCGAGCAGATCGAAGAGCTAGCGCGGAAGTTCTGGGCGGAGCGCGGTTACCAGGATGGATACGCGGAGCAAGATTGGTTGCGGGCGGAGCAGGAACTGCACCATATGGCTTCCTGAAAGAGAACCTTCGAGCCAGGGCGGAGAAGAAGCGTTTTCGCACAGTCAGGGTCCGACGAAAAGTCGGGCCTGCTACCAAACGCGAGTTCGGGCTCTAATTTCCCAGGACGGCGCGATAGCGGACCTGGTTCTTCTTCAGCTTCGCCAGCGCGTCGTTCACCTTTGCCATGGGAAATGCTTCAGTGATGGCCTTGACTCCGTGGCGCGCCGCGACCGTCAGCATCTCCTGCAACAGGCTGGGGCTGCCGCTGGGGCTGCCGGCCACGCTGCGCTGGCCTGCAATCAACGGAAAGGCGTGCAGAGAAATGGGGCTGGGTGGCACACCGACAACCGACAGCGTCCCCCGCGGACGCAGCGCGGCGATCAGCGTGTTCCAGTCAGGATCCTGATTGATGGTGGACAAAATCAGATCGAACGAGCCGGCCAGTTTCTTCATCGCTTCGTTCTCGCGCGAGTTGACGAAATGATGGGCTCCCATCGATTTGGCTTCGGCTTCCTTGTTCGGTGAAGTAGAAATGGCGGTCACCTCCGCGCCAAAGACGCGGGCGAATTGCAGCGCCAGATGTCCAAGTCCGCCAATGCCAACCACACCTACGCGCGATCCAGGAAAGATACCGGCGCTGCGAATCGGGTTGTAAACCGTAATTCCGCCGCACATCAGCGGAGCTGTGCCTTCGCTCGGCAACGCATCGGGCACAGGAATCGCGAAGCGCGCATTCACGCGGGTCTTCTCTGCGAATCCGCCATGACGATGCACGCAGGTCGCCACACTCTGGGCACATAGGTTCTCGTCGCCGCGCAAGCACCACTCGCAAGTGCCACAGGAGTCTGCCTGCCAACCCACCGCGACGCGCTGCCCCGGCTTGCGATCTTTCACCTGGCTGCCCATCGCTGAAATGGTGCCGACAATTTCATGCCCGGGGATGAAGGGATACTGCGTGATTCCCCAATCGTTGTTGATCAGGTGCAAATCGCTGTGGCAAATGCCGCAATGCGTGATCGCAATCTCAACCTCGTTCGGCTTTAATTCCGGTGCTTCATACTTGAAGGGAAGAAGTTCAGCGCCTGCAGCATGGGTGGCGTAGCCATGAATCGTGCTCATTGGAATCAGTTCTCTTCTTTCCTGAGGGGTTCGGTGAATGCGAAAAAGGTTTACTTCCTAAAGTACATCACAACCATGAACCGGATGTTAGGGTTGGACGTCCATGGTCACGACCTGCGATCCGGTGACCGCCATATTCAGATGTTCCGGCGCCAGCGCGATGGCGGTTTCTCCGTCGATGGAAAAACTTCCATTGTTTTCCACGGGCTGCAACACATTTGCCATGGAGAGCGGAACGGCCGGCAGATCCTGGCCCTGCACCATGGCTTGCGGCATCGGCGCCAGCAGGGTTGCATACAGCAGATTGTTCGGATGCATCTGGTTCAGCCGCGCGATGGTCGTACCCAGTCCGAAGGGCGGCGCCGACGGGTTGGGAATCAGGTGCAGCGTGTGGTCGAGCGTAGTGCCATCGCTGATCAGCAGGCGAACCGTTCCCGGTGGTAGCGTGGCCGGCAACGCGACTGTCCAACGCAGAATGCGCTGTGGCGCGCGGTACGGATGCAGGGTTGCTTCTACGGTGACGTGGTCGCCTGCATGAACACGGCTCTCCAGTATGCGAGCGCCGTCGAGCCGTGCAGACTGCCTGCCTGGCGAGCTATCGAGCGATAGCGAGACTTGCCGGATGGAAGGCATTTCGCGCGGATTGCTGTAGAGGCGCTGGAAGCGCTGCGCCACTGCAATTGCAACGGCTAAGCTCGCCGGTTCTTGATTGGTCGCCGCAAACCAATCGTCAATATGAACGTCCGGATATCCGGCAATCGAGATGGTGCCGCGCAACTCATCGGTCGAAGGATCGTTGTAGCCATTGGTATCCTGCATCGCCTGATACACGGTGGCGAGTAGCGCTGCAGAAGTCAGGCGCGGATGTTCGACCACAGCGAAGTGATACGTGTGCGGCTGCGCAATTCCACCCAGCGCCAGCGTCACTGGAATCATGTTGGCTTTCTTGCCGAATACACCGAGAATGCCGGACTCACGATCCTGCGTAAACGACCCTACCGTCTCCGTGGTGTTGATAATCTTCATCGGCTCCAGCGAAGAAGCGACCGTGGTGACAACCTGGGCTTTCGTCATCGGCAAAGAAACATCGCCAAAGCGTGTGATCGGGTGTCCGCAGGCCAGCAGGCGTTTGGGATCCACATAGGTGACAGTGCAGGTGGCGGCCATGTCAAAGTCACCGGAGACGATGATGGCACTGATCGCAGATCCCGGCACAACAGGCGCGGGATCGACCGCGTTGGGACTTGCGCTTCCCAGGCCGGAGACAGGGGTAAGCCCGTAGGCGTGAAAGCGTTGTTGAAACATCTGGATGGCCTGCGGCGAGAATCCATCGAACACCAGCGGGGTTTCAATCGGGTGAACTTCGGAGTCGGCTCCCGTGGACCATGGCATTGCTGCTGATGTGTTTGCGGTCTGAGTTGCCGCCAGCGCGTTTGCGGAAGGCTGTGTCGGGTCGGGCGTCGACGCGACTACTGGCGAAATTACGGAGGGTCTGTCGTCCTCTTTCGCGACTTCCAACATTTGCGCAATCGGTGTGATGCCTGCGATCGGCTCTTTGGTGAACTGGCCGATACGGAATCCAATCGCTCCGACTAATTTTCCATCGATGTAGACGGGGCTGCCGCTCATGCCGGCGACAACACCGTCGAACTCCGCCTTGCTGCCGAGCAGCCGCGCCAGGATCATATCTTTGCCGGGACCGATGGCATCGCGCAGCACGCCGAGGATTTCCAGATCAATGGCTTCTGGCTTGCTGCCGACCAGAACTGTGTATGCGGTGCCATGCAGACCTGCATGCACCTGCGACAGCGGAAACATTGGCTGCGTGGCCAGCGAAACGGCAGGCCCAGGTGTGGGCGCACTGGCTTGCGAACTCTGCGCACCGATCGACGAAGCGCAACTCGCGATCACCACCGCCGCAACCGACCGAGAAAGTCTGTGAAGAAAGATAGGCACCTTACCAGAGTAGAAGGGAAGTGGCTGCGACGGAAGTGGGCAGGTCGTGGAAGGCCAGTGTAAGATTCAAATTTGCTGCGCCGTTGCCGGACGTGGAACGAGCGAAGAACCCTGCGCGGCGCAATCTGAGGATTCACAGTGCACACTGCTTCCGCGCTGGCCATAGGCCTGAAAACGAATCTGACCGGAATCGATTGGCTGATTATGCTGGTCTATTTCGCCTTCGTGCTGGGCATCGGGTTCCTGCTGAAACGCCACATGCGTACCAGCACAGACTTTTTCCTGGCCGGACGTGCGCTGCCTGCCTGGGTGTGCGGCCTGGCCTTCATTTCCGCCAATCTGGGCGCGCAGGAAGTCATCGGCATGGGCGCCTCGGGCGCGAAGTATGGCATCGCGACCAGCCAGTTTTACTGGATCGGCGCCATTCCAGCCATGGTGTTTGTCGGCCTGTTCATGATGCCGTTCTATTACGGGTCCAAAGCACGGTCAGTGCCGGAATATCTGAAACTCCGCTATGACGAAAAGACGCGTGCATGGAATGCCGGTTCCTTCGCGATCATGACCGTATTTTCCTCCGGGATTTCCATGTACGCCATGGCCAAGCTGATCCAGGTGCTGCACATTTTCGATGGCGTTTTTATCCACTTCGGGCTGCCGCTCAGCTGGATTTTCCATTTCTCCATTTTTCTATCCGCCGTTATTGTGCTGGGCTACATTTCGCTGGGCGGCCTGACCAGCGCCATTTACAACGAAGTGCTGCAGTTCTTTTTAATCGTCGCCGGATTTATGCCGCTGGTCTGGATTGGACTGAAGAATGTGGGAGGCTGGCACGGCATTCAGCGCGCTTTGGGCCCGGGGTATACACACTCCTGGCGCGGCATGGCTCACGCCAATACCAATCCGTTGGGCACGGAATGGTACGCTCTGGTGTTTGGTCTCGGCTTCGTTCTTTCGTTTGGATATTGGTGTACAGATTTCCTGGTGATTCAAAGCGCGATGGCTGCCGAATCGCACTTAGCTGCGCGACGCGTGCCGCTGATCGCATCGATTCCAAAAATGTTTTTTCCTTTTCTGGTGATCTTGCCCGGCTTGATTGCCATCTCGGTTCCCACCGTCACGCAGCACATGATGGCGCAAGTACAAACTGCGCCCGCTCCCGGAGTGGCACGGGGTGCGGCGGCCGCATCGATGACCTCCGATGCGTCATCGGTCCCTGTCGGCCGGGGACTGATCCCGGTGAAGGTCGATCCGATCACTGGCCGTGTTTTGACCGACGACAAAGGCAAGCCGCTGCTCGACTACGATCTGGCGACGCCAAACATGCTGCTGCACTTCTTTCCCACTGGAATGCTGGGGCTGGGACTGACGGCGCTGCTGGCCAGCTTCATGTCGGGCATGGCGGGCAACGTGACCGCCTTCAACACGGTGTGGACCTACGACATTTATCAGTCCTACATTCATAAGAACGGGACCGATGCGCATTATCTGTGGATGGGACGCATGGCCACGATCGGCGGCGTTGCGTTATCCATTGGCGCGGCGTATTTTGTCACCTCGTTCAACAACATCATGGATGCGCTGCAACTGGTCTTCTCGTTTGTGAACGCTCCCTTGCTGGCGACATTTCTGCTGGGCATGTTCTGGAAGCGCACCACTGGCCATGGCGCGTTCTGGGGATTATTATCGGGCACCTGCGCGGCGGCGTTGCATACCGGGCTGACGCTGCCCGCGGATGTCTCCGGCGTCGGTATTCACGGTGGATGGATTGCGGTGCTGCACGTGTACCCCAGCACCATGGCGCAAACTTTTTGGACAGCGATTTGGGCCTTCGCGGTTTGCTTCGTTATAACCATCGGATTAAGCCTGATGACGAAGCCGCGCGAGGAAAAGGATCTTGTCGGCCTGGTCTATTCGCTGACACCCAAGCCAGCCGAAGGCCATCTGCTGTGGTATCAGCGCCCGGCTTCGCTCGCGATTCTGGTGCTGGCGATGGTAGTGGTATTGAACCTGGTGTTTTTGTAGCTCGTACAAGAAGGGAATTGCGATGGGTCTCGATATTCGACTGCCGCTGGGGCTGCTGTTCGTTGTGACCGGAGGAATGATGACGGTCTACGGGCTGTTCACCCATGGCAGCGCGATCTATGAAAAATCGCTGGGGATCGACATCAATCTTGTCTGGGGATTGGTGCTGGTAATGTTTGGTGCGGCGATGTTGCTGCTGGCGTATCTCAATCGCCGCCGCCTGGCGCAATGCTCCGCCGGTGAATCCGTCCAGCGAAGTTCCGCCGCCGCGTCCGCACGGCCACTAATGCGTGTTCGCGGTTCCTGCGCTACGTGGCGGTGATCGATTCGCGAGTGTGTGCGGCCAACTCGTCGAGTGCGGCCTGTAATTTTTCCATCGGCACGGAACCTTGCGCCATATCTTTCGATCCGCCGCCGCGGCCACCGTGGGTTAGCAGCGTGGTCCGCAACACAGTTCCACAGTCGAACTGCAGATCGGCGCTGCATGCCAGGACCACGGTTGCCGGTGCAGAGGCATCTTCCGATTTCCAGCCGATCACTGCAACCGTCTGTTTCGCCTGCGCCGCAACTTTGCTGGCCAGCATTTTTGCGTACGACGCGTCCACCTGATTCGCCGCCGTTAATTGCAACTGAATGATCCGCAGGCCAGCGTTGATCGGGGTTTGCGTGATCAATTCCGCTGCCTGATATTGCGCCATCTCATTGGTCAACTTCAGCGTATGTTTGGCGGTCAGCTTCGCTTCTGCCTGCAGCCGTTGAATGGCCTGCGGGACTTCTTCAAATCCAACGGAAAGTTGTCGCGCGGCTTCGGTGAGCCGGTTGAAATCGTTACGAGCTGTGCGCGCCGCACGAAGTCCGCAGGCAAACTCCACGCGAACGCCTTGCTTCACTTTTTCCAGGCCGCGCAGATGCAGGCCGCCAATTTGTCCGGTCGAGCGAACATGCGTACCCCCGCAGGCATTGCGGTCGAAATCGGCAATCGTGATGATGCGCAGGTCACCCTGGCGCGGCGGCAGTTTGCGCAACTCGCCCGCAGCCAGCAAGCTTTCCGCGTGTTCGCGCGGAACAACGCTCATCGTGACCGGTCGATCCTCCGCGATGATTTGGTTGGCGCGCTCTTCCACCTGCTCCAGCGTGATCGTCGTCAACTTATCAACGTCAAGATCGATGGTTGAACTGGTTTCGCCCAGATGAAAGGAAACCGTCCGCGCGCCGCAAATCTCAATGAAGGCCGCCGACAGCAAATGCTGGCCGGAATGTTGCTGCATGTGATCCAGCCGTCGCGTCGCCTCGATCACGCCACGCACTGCGGTGCCGGCGACCAGCGGCTTGAAAGTGTGGTGCCACACTTCACCGTGCTCGTCTTCTTCCACGTCGACAATTTCGGCGGTCAGCTCTGTGCCGCTGCGAGAGGTCGCGGTGAGTGTGCCGATGTCATACGGCTGGCCGCCGCCGGTGGGATAAAACGCCGAACGATCCAGTGCGACCCGCCATAGCGATTGTCCGCTGGCACGCGAGACTTCCTGGATGTCCGTGACTACGGCATCGAAATTCGTCAGAAATGAGTCAGTGGAGTAGAGGCGTTCTGTCATGATCTCCTGGGTCTATGGGCACGATTATTGCGGCATGATGATGCCGCCGATGCGTGTTCGCCTGGGCATTACAACGCCGCGATGATCGATTTCGCGAGCTTCTGCCTGCTGTTTTGCTGCGGAGGGTTCCGTCGGGCTTGGCTGCTGTTTTCCGAGCGGCGCGCCGCAGGTCGGGCACCGCGAATCCGGCTGTGTCATCCTCGCCACTCCCCTCGACCATCGAAACTTCATTGTCGCCGATTAGACTAGGAGTATGCCACCTCGCCAGCCCGGTTGTCCGCGGATCCTTGCCTGCGATCTAGATGGAACGCTGCTCAACGGCAAGGGAGTTCTGACCGAAGCGACCGCCGCGGCCTTGCGCAAGGCTATTGCCAGTGGCGTTGAAGTTGTGTTTGCGACCGGCCGTCGTCATAGTTTCGCGTGGATCATGCTGGCACCGCTCGGGCTCGATCCGGAAACAGTTCTTATCAGTTCCAACGGCGCCATCACACGCACATTCGGCGGGCGACCCATGGATCGCATTGGCTTGCCAGTCGAGACGGCATTGCAGCTCTGCCGCCAGTTGAATGACTTTCGCAATTCGCTGGTCTTCACGTTCGATCGTACCGGTCCCGGCGCTCTTGTGGTGGAGGACATCGCCGCCCTGCATGCACGACTTTCGCGCTGGGTAGAGGCGAATCTGCACGAACTGGAAGCAGTGCTGCCGCTGGAGCGTGCCTTTGATGGCGGCGAAGAGCCGGTACAGGCCATGATTTGCGGCACGCTCGCGGTCATGAGTGAAGGGCTCGCCGTTCTGGATGCGCCGACCGAGCAGGCGGAACATCTGCGGAAGATTATTTCCATTCATCGAACGGAGTATCCCGCCCGCGACCTCGCCATCGTGGACCTGATGCCGAACGGATGCTCTAAGGGAAGCGCATTGGCGCGACTTGCGGAGCACCGTGGAGTTGACGCTGCGGAAATTGTCGCCATCGGCGACAATATGAATGATGCTGAAATGCTGGCCTACGCCGGCCGTGCGGTGGTGATGGAAAACTCGCCGGCGGAATTGCTGCAGATGGCGGCCGCGAACGGCTGGAGTGTCGCCGGCAGCAACGAGTCTGATGGCGCAGCCCAGGCGATTCTGCGTATGCTGAACGAAGACCCATATGCAGACCGGAAAAACACGGCTGCGGTGCTGGCCGACTGATTTGTTGAACTTTGACTGAATCTGAATGAGAACGTATCGCAAACTCGCGCTGTGTGGTTCCTTGCTGGCCATGATCGGGTCCGCCGCGGCTGGTCGTGCCGCAGAGCGCGTGACGCTGCGCAACGGGTCGGCCTTGGTCTGCGATCATCAGAAGAATCTTGATGGGCAAGTGCGGCTGTACCTGAGTTCTTCAGACGAAAATTATCTGGATGTGGCAGCCGGCGATATTGTCTCCGTAGAAAATGTGCGCGCGGAAGAGGCTGTTACGCCGATAACAACGCCACAGGGAACCGATGTTTCGCAGTCGTCGTCGACGGCACAAGTCGACATTCCGGCGTTGCTGCATCAGGCCGGAACGGAACACCATCTCGATCCTGACTTGCTGGCCAGCGTGGTGCATGCGGAAAGCGGCGGTCGAGTTCACGCGGTTTCTCCTGTTGGGGCGCGTGGTTTAATGCAGTTGATGCCGGCCACGGCAAAAGACCTGGGCGTGCGAGACAGTTTTGCGGCGGAGCAGAATATTGCCGGCGGAACCACCTATCTCGACGCGCTTTTGATGTATTACCACGAGGATATCGCCCTCGCCCTGGCCGCCTACAATGCCGGCCCGGCAGCCGTAGACCGCTATCACGGCATCCCACCTTATGCGGAAACCCGTCGCTACGTGGAGCGCGTAATCCACGATTTTAATCAACGGAAACTGCGAGAAGCGCGGCAGCGATCCAACCACGCGGCCTGGGTTTCAATGGCCGCAATTGCCGACACTCCCGCAAAATAGATTCCGACAAGGGAACCTGAAAAGACCTGAATGAAACGACATCGATGGCTTGTTATGGGCGGAGTTTTTGCCCTCCTGGTGGTTCTTGTCTACGTCCAGTTTCGGACGCTGAAAAGCTTTGACTGGTCTACCCTGACCCAAACCTTCGACTCGATTCGCTGGTCGCGGCTGGTGCTGGCGACCGTGCTGATCTATGGGGCCTACATCGCCCGCGCTTTTCGCTGGAGCGTGTTTCTGCGGCCCACCAAGCCGGCCTCTCCGGCCGAGATGGTTCCCGCGCAATTCATCGGCTTTACGTCGGTCGCGATCTTAGGTCGACTGGGTGAATTTGTCCGGCCGTACCTGGTGGCGCGGCGGCAGCAAGTGACCTTCACCTCGCAGCTGGCAGTGTACGCGGTCGAGCGCGTCTTCGATTTGCTGGCCGCGGCCGGCATCATCGCGGTCACGCTTTCCGTCAGCCCATCCGTACAGAATCTTCCCCATCACGAACAGTTTCGCCGCGCCGGATATCTCGGGATCGCCGCCGCGTTGGTTTTGGCATGTATCGCTGTCGCCATCCGCGTTTCCGGACACAAAATGGCCGATCTAGCCGCCCGCTGGTTTGGCATGATTTCAAAGAAACTGGCCCATGGAATTCATGAAAAAATCCTCGCCTTCAGCCACGGACTGGATGCCATCGCCGGGTGGGGCGCATTGTTGGAAGCGCTTTTTTACTCGTTGCTCACCTGGGGTTTGATCGCGCTGGCTTACATTGTCGTCGTGCATTCCTTCACGGTGCCGGAATTGGCGTCGATCCCACCGGCGCAAACCATCCTGTTGATGGCGGGCAGCTTGTTCGGCTCGTTTGCGCAACTGCCGGCGATCGGCGGCGGGTCTCAGGTCGCGATTATTTACGTGCTGACCAGCGTGCTGCGTGTTGGGCCGGAGGCGGCGACCGCCTGCGCTTTGACGCTGTACGTTGTGACCTTCCTGACTGTGATTCCGGCAGGCCTGATCTTTGCTCGCGTCGAGCAGGTTTCGCTGCGCAACGTGGCGCGAGAGTCCGAGTTGGAAGAGGAGGAACTCGAAGCCTCCGATGCCGCTTCGGACGATCCCGAGCGGGCTCACTCGCTGCCATAAACTTTCGGACGAGACCCCCGCAATTCCCCTCAAGCAGTGAAAATTACAAGCGCCCGAACGCTCCGCACCTCAAACTACGACTATAATGGTCCTAGATAGGGATTGGCGCAAAACGTTCATGATTGCAGGCACGACCGTACGGTCACATCCACCAAGAAATCGATTTTTCACCATTGTTCTGGCTATCGGTGCGTGCCTTTTGCTGGGCGTGGTCGTGTGGCAGGCAATTACCGACGCTGGCATTCCTAACCCCGCCGCGCTGGGCCACGGCTCCTTCGCGCAAGTAGTCGATATCGCGATCCTGGTGTTTCGCGAGGGGCTGGAGTGCATTCTTGTCCTATCCGCTATCACGGCCAGCCTGATGAAGTCAGAGGATGCGTATTGGCGTCCCGTCGCGACTGGCGTCGGCGTAGGCGTGCTGGCAACGCTGGCCACGTGGTTTGTTGCCGTGGGCATCATTGACGACCTGGCGCAGAACGTCAATGCGCTTTATATCCAAGCGGCTACGGGTTTACTCGCGATTATCGTGCTGCTGATCGTGATGAACTGGTTCTTCCACAAGCTGTATTGGACGGGCTGGATTTCCCTCCACAACAAGCGCAAACATGATTTGCTCGAAGGAGCGACCAAGCAGAATACCTCGCTGCGTCGGGTCTTCTTCGGCATGGCGCTGCTGGGATTTACCTCGTTCTATCGCGAGGGTGTGGAAGTGGTGCTGTTCCTGCAAAGCTACCGCTTGCGCCTCGGTGGCCAGCCGGTTTTATATGGAGTGATCCTGGGATTGCTGTTCACCAGCATCGTCGCGGGGCTGACGTTTGTGGCTCATCGTAAGCTGCCATATAAGAAAATGCTGGTGCTCACCGGGATCATGCTGGGAGGCGTACTGCTAGTGATGGTTGGGGAGCAGGCGCAGGAAATGCAGCTGGCGCACTGGATACCGACCACGCCCATTCCGTGGCTGGCGAATCTCATCCCTGGCTGGATGGGATTGTGGTTCTCTATTTTCCCGACCGTGGAAACTTTAGCCGCGCAGGCCATTGCAGGCGTGGCCGTCATCGGATCTTACTTTATGGCGCAGCGATAGCGGGTTCGGCCAGATCCGCTCAAAGCTTCAGATGAGCAATGCTGGGAATCTTCGACAGGTCGTTGAACAGCATGAAGACCATCAACAAAATGAAGAAGACGAACGCGGTTTGATAGACGCGTTCTTTCAGGGTTTCGTTCATGTCGCGGCGCATCACAGACTCAATCAGCAGGAACAGGATCATTCCGCCATCCAGGATGGGAATCGGCAGCAGGTTCAAAAGGCCTAGCTGCACGCTGATGAACGCCGTCCAGGCCAGCATGGGCGACCATCCCGGCATCGACACAACGTAACCCGTTTCGCGCGCGATGCCGACGGGGCCACTGAACATTTTGGCGGACATCTGATGGGTCACGACGCGGTGCAGCAGGTCGATCACGGTTGTCGACTCGTTCACGCATTCCTTCACAGCCCTGGAAAATGCTTGCGGCAGCGAAAGTCGCTCGGTGTGCGACGGAGGAGCCTGCGTCCGGAACCCAATTTCGTATTGGGGTTGTCCATCCGGGCCGGTGGTTTTCTCCGGAGTCACTGTGATCGTGGTTGGAGTTCCATCGCGAAGGATGGAAAGCGTGACCGGCTTGTTGCCGTTCTGCTGCAGGTACAGGATCATGGACGTCAGCGAATGCAACTGGGTTCCGTCGACCGCAACAATTTCATCTCCGACTTTCAGGCCGGCTTTGGCCCCGGGAAATGCCGAGTCGACCATGGTCACCTTCATGGGGGAGTTCTGCTCAACGAACGTCAATCCCACACCACTAAGGCTGAAGTTGTCTGGATCCGAGGGTGATTTCAGAAACAGCGACGTTTCCTTTTGCGCGCCATCCGGCTGCTGCACTTCGACCGGGACGGCGTGGTTCAAATTCACCACGGCCCGTTCCTGAACCTGATCCCAAGTGGGATTTGCGACCGTGTCGAAATGAAGGATGCGATCGCCCTGCTGCAGACCAGCCTTGGCGGCCACCGAATTTGGCACGATGTAGTCAATGACGGCCGGGTTGCTGAGATAATTTGGGACATTGTTGTGACCAATGTAGACCACGGTCATCAACAGAATTGCAAGCAGAAAATTAGAGAACGGACCGGCGCAGGCAATCAGGATGCGCTGCCAGCGCGGTTTTGAATTCAGGTCGCCGGAGTCGCGCGGCGCCGGGTCCGATGCGCCCCCGCCGGTCACGGGCATGGTCCCATCGCCGCCCAACTCGCCCGCCATTTTGACGTAGCCGCCCAGCGGCAGCACGCTGATGCGATAGTCGGTGTCGCCGCGGCGAAAGCCGAACAGGCGAGTGCCAAATCCAATGGAAAAAGTCTCGACCCGCACACCGAAGAACTTCGCCGCGGCAAAGTGACCGAACTCGTGCACCAGCACTAGCACGCCGAGGACAACAAGCATGGAAACGGTACTTATAAGGGCAAATAACATGCTGGTTTGGGGATATCCGTTCTCTGGTTTTACGCTCTCTGGCCCTTCGCGAGTAACTCGCGGGCTGTGACCCGTGCCCGTTCATCTGCGTCCAGCACTTCCGCGATGGTGGCCGGATGCCGGTGCGGCGTCTGGCGCAGCACCTCCTCAATTGTACGCGGTATGGCCGGGAAAGAAATGCGTTTCGCCAGGAAGGCCTCGACCGCGATTTCATCTGCCGCGTTCAGCGCGATGCAGTGCTCGCCACCGATTTCCGCTGCCTCGTACGCCAGCCGCAGGCAAGGGAAGCGCTCCATGTCCGGCGGGGAAAAATCCAGCTCCGCCAGGCTGCGCATGTCAAACGTTAGATCGGAGGGAATGCGCTCCGGATACGTCAACGCATACAGGATCGGCAGTCGCATATCCGTAACCGAAAGCTGCGCCAGAATGCTGCCGTCGACAAACTCCACCAGGGAATGAATGGTCGATTGCGGATGCACCGTCACACGAACCGCGCTGGGCGGTAGATTGAACAGGCGACAGGCTTCAATGATCTCCAGACCCTTGTTCAACATGGTGGCGGAATCAATCGTGATGCGCTGACCCATCACCCAGGTGGGGTGACGCAAGGCCTGCTCCACCGTGATGCTTGCAAACTCTTTCAGCGGCGTCGTCCGAAACGGGCCACCAGAAGCCGTGAGCCAAATAGCGCGTACCTCCTGCGGCATGCCGCCGCGCATACATTGATGAATGGCGTTATGTTCGCTGTCGATGGGCAGAATCATGACCTTTCTGCGACGCGCCTCTTCAATCAGAATTTCGCCCGCTGCCACCAGGCATTCCTTATTCGCGACTCCGACGGTCTTACCCGCTTGAATCGCGGCGTAGGTCGCTTCCAGGCCGGCGACGCCGACAATGGCGCTGACCACAAAGTCGACCTCCGGCAAAGTGGCCGTACGAACTGTGCCCGCCGATCCGTAGACAACTTCGATGCCGGAGATGCCTGCAACTCGCAGTCGCTGCCGTATGGTTTCCGCCACCGTTTCGTCGGCGACCGATACCACTCGGGGTCGCCATCGCAGGCACTGCTCAAAGACAGTGTCCAGATTGCGGCCTGCGGCCAGGCTGACTACCGTGAATCGCTCCGGATAGCTTTCGACGATGCGAAGTGTGCTCTGGCCAATGCTGCCGGTAGAACCGAGAATTGCAAGGTTTTTCAAGGGTTTTCCTGACGTAGTTTCTTCACCCGGCGATTGCCGCTCACCTCAATAAGCCTGCCGCAGTAGCAGCGCATACCACAACACCGGCAGCGCCAGCAGCAGGGCGTCGATGCGATCGAGCACGCCACCGTGTCCTGGCAACAACGTGCCAGAATCCTTCACTCCCGCGCCGCGCTTGATTGCTGACTCCAGCAGGTCGCCGATTTGTGCCGCCACGTTCAGCAAGATTGCCATGCCGGTCCAATACCACCATGGTTGAGCATAGAACAACAGCTCAATGCCGTGGCGATAGAGATGGCTCGCGAAGTAGACGATGCCCAGGCCGGCCGCGACGCTGCCGATGACCGATCCTACGGCGCCCTCCCAGGTTTTGTTGGGGCTCAGTTGAGGTGCCATGGGGTGGCGGCCCACCGATCGTCCGACATAGAGCGCGACAATGTCGCCGGCCCAGACCACGACCAGCAGGAACAGCAGCAGGGATGTGCCATTTTCCTGAACCGTTAACAGGGGAGCAAACACCAAGGGCAGCGCCACGTAGATCAAGCCGAAGAATCCCGCGGCCGCGTCAGGCAAGATGCGTTCCAACGGCGAGCGCAGCGAACAAACACCCAGTAACGTCAACGCGGCAATGCCCACGGCTGCCAGCAGTAACGGCGGCGTCCAATACGCCACGGCGAACAAGGCTGCGCACCAGGCCAGCACCAGCCACCGCGGAACCCGCGCCCCGGATGCATCCGCCAACACCAGGTACTCATAGAGCGCCAGTTCTGCGATGATCCAAGCGGCCAACATCTGCAGCCACAACGGACCCCACAGGATCAACGCCAATACCAGCGGAATTAAAATGACCGCCGTAAGAATACGTTTCATTGAATCGAGTTCTCTCTACCTGCCGCGAACCTGCACTGCGGCCGACCTTTACATTGGGATCGATGGGGTCTGTGGATCATTATCGTATGAATGGAGAAACGGTGCAGTGGTTTTCAGGGGAGTTGTTTCCAGGGTTCCAGCACGCGCATTGATTCTGCATGATTTGGCAGCGGAGAACAGAAAATCTTCTAGCGCACCAGGACTTGTTCCGGCTCTACAGGCTTTACTTTCGGCGCGTTGCCAAGTCCGCCAAAGCGGCGCTCGCGGCATTGATACTCGCGAATCGCATCCAGGAAATGCTTGCCACGAAAGTCGGGCCAGAAACGGTCGGTCACATAGATTTCTGAATAGGCAATCTGCCACAGCAGAAAATTGCTGATACGCATTTCACCGCTGGTGCGGATCACCAGGTCCGGATCGGGCATATGCGCGGTATACAGCGCCTGGGAGATGTGCTGCTCGCTGAACTTCGACAGCAACTCTTCAAGAGAAGGGGAACCGCTCTGCTCCGCTGCAATTTTTCTCAGCGCGTCTCGGACCGCGTCGACAATCTCCACCCGCGCACCGTAATTCAAGGCTAGCGTCAGCGTGGTGCCGGTGTTGCGCGCGGTCTGCTCGGCTGCCCATTGCATGGTCTCCTGCACTTCCTGCGGCAGATCTTTGATGCGCCCGATATAGGCGATGCGGACATTGTTGTCGTTCATCCGCTTCACGTTATTCACCAGGTAGGTACGCAGCAATCGCATCAGAAAGCTGACTTCTGTTTCCGGGCGGCGCAAGTTGTTTTCCAAAGAGAACGCGTAGAGCGTCAGCCACGGCAAGTCAATGCGCGAGGCAGTTTCGACGACATATTGAACGGACTCGGCACCCTGTTGATGGCCAAAAAAGCGCTGCAGCCGACGCTGGCCAGCCCATCGCCCATTGCCATCCATAATGATGGCGATGTGTTTCGGCAATTGCTCGGGATCCAGCTGCCGGTAGATGGCAAGCTCGTCGGCGGACAATTCATGAACTCGGCTGGGTCCGGTTACGCTGGACAAGGGGAATACCTCAACTTGCTTCGACCGTAGCATAGTGCGAAGAGGGGTCGCAAATAGGATGCTGGAACGCCTGCCGTCAGCCACGGCGTCGATAGAAATTATCGTGGCTGTACTAGGTTGGCGGCGTGGTCTTAAGCCTGCTGGGGGAGCAGGTTCTAGGCCGTTCGGCGGCCGCCGCTTGCCATTTCTCGAATATGACCCAGCACCATGGCGCGATGCAGGTTATCGAGCCCAGCAGCCCATTGTGCGATTTCCGATAGAAAAGGATCTTCCATCATGGCAGCAATTTCGCGCTCCCGCTCATACCGCGCGTCATGCACCATTTCCGACATGGGTACTGATAAGGCATTGGCCAGCCGCTGCAGCGACGACAGGGTGGGCATGGCGCGACCATTCTCGATTTTCGAGATGTAGGTGCGCGGTACCTCCAGCCGGGCTGCGAGTTGCCGTTGGCTTAAGTGCCGAGCATTGCGAATTTCTCGCAGACGCACGGCGACTCTTGACTGCCGGTTGCCCGGCACACGTGTCCCCATGACCTCGACTTCCGAGGACACTATAGGTTCGGGTTCAGCTACTTCCAAGGGTTTTCGGCAGCGTCGACAAAGCAGGTTGCTGGTGCTAAATTGCACCAGGTTGCAGCGATCGCAACGTAGAACCTCCCTTGAAGCAACGGGAGCCATCATAGTTGCCATAGATTCATTTACGGAGGCCAGAGCTGACATCCGTCGCATGCTTACGGCATGCGTCTTTTGATAAGCTGCTTGGAAATCAGCGACTTGTCAAGATAAAAATGATGAAAGGCCCGAAATACCCCAAAAATAACCCGAAATGGCCTCGAATTTCGTAGATCATAAGCCAAGGAGACGCGCTAGATGCCCGAAGTAACTCCAAGTCCTTCTTCCAGCGATGGATCATCAGAATCTCATTCGAAGCAAAGCTCCGACTGTCAAACCCATGATCGCGAAGCGGCCTGGCGCCTGCTGAATCAGTACACTCAGTCGGCCAGTTTGCTGAAGCATGCCTTGAGTGTGGAGGTCTGCGTTCGAGCCTACGGCGAGCAACGTGCCACAGAACTCGGGTTGTCGCCGGAAGAAGCTCGCGTGCTGGTCGAGTCCTACGCTGTCACCGGCCTGCTGCATGACTTCGATTATGAGAAATATCCGTCGCCGGAAGAACATCCGTGGATTGGCAACCGTATCCTTACCGAGCAGGGCTGGCCGGAAGAGGTCCGCCACGCCATTATGGGCCATGCCGAATACACCCACACGCCCCGCGAGTCCCATCTGGATAAAGTTTTATTTGCCTGCGACGAGTTAGCGGGATTTCTGACCGCAAATGCCCTGGTCAAGCCCACCAAATCCATCCGCGATGTGAATGTGACGTCTGTCCTGAAAAAGATGAAAGACAAGGCATTTGCCCGCGGCGTGAATCGCGACGATATCGTTGTTGGTGCGGCAGAACTTGGCGTCGACCTGCCGGATCATGTTGCGTTTTGCCTGGCTGCGATGCAGCAGCACGCGGAGGAACTGGGTCTCTCCGGTGTGACAATGTAGCCCCGAAATTTCAGGGTGGTGATCTTCATTGGAAAATCACCCTATTATCTTCGGACGGATGGTCGATGAAGCTGGAAGGAGGATGTACCCCATGCTCAGTCCCATCTCGATGCAGTCCATGCCCGTACAACAGGCCCAGCCAGCGCAGGCCAAACCGCAAACTGCGGCTGCAGGACCCGCAGCCGCGACCCCATCTGCAAGTCTGCAACCCGACACCGTCAGCCTCAGTTCGCAAGCCCACGCTGCCGCCAGCCATGATAGCGATGGCGACAACGACGGCCACTAAACAGTCGCAAATCGCACTTCATTTCTGCAGCTCAATGGCCTCGCCTTGGCTCGTAAAGGCGAGGTAGTGAGCTTGTTATGCGTGTTTTTTCATGGTTCCTCCTTATCAATCGGGTGTATATTCAGTTGATTTCCTGCTTGATTTCCTTCCGGAGGATTCTTCATGAAAAAGTATTTTGCGGAGTTAGTCGGGACATTCGTGCTGGTGTTTGGCGGCGTTGGAAGCGCTGTGTTTGCGGGCAAGCATATTGGCTTTGAGGGTGTCGCTTTTGCCTTTGGACTTTCGCTGTTGGCCATGGTCTATACCATCGGGCCGATTTCCGGCTGCCACGTCAACCCTGCCGTCACATTTGGGGTTTTGCTATCGAGAAAAATCGGCGTCAAGGATGCGGTCATGTATGTCATCGCGCAGATCGTAGGTGCGATCATTGCGGCAGCGCTTATTTTAGCGATCGCTCGCGATGTTCCCGGCGGCTATTACGCTTCCGTTGGTGGACTCGGCGCCAACGGGTTCGGCATGCATTCTCCGGACCTCTATGGAATGTCGGCAGCCTTCATTGCGGAAATCATTCTGACTGCCTTTCTGGTGTTGACCGTGCTGGGAGCGACCGACATTAAAGCTCCTGTCGGTTTTGCCGGCCTGGCGATCGGTCTGGTCCTTACCCTGATTCACCTGGTTGGCATTCCCATCGACAACACTTCTGTCAACCCGGCTCGCAGCATCGGACCTGCTCTGTTTGTAGGAGGATGGGCGGTGCAACAACTCTGGCTCTTCATCGTCGCACCCCTCATTGGGGGTGCCATTGCCGCAGGGATTTATGCGGTGATTCGTACTCCGGAAGAACGTCTCATCAGTACCCGGACGGCAGAGCGCGCCCTGGCTAGTGAACAACAGGAACGCGGACGCCATACGGCATAGCTCGAATTGATCTTGTACCAACACCGCCCGCTCTTTGATATG
The DNA here is from genome assembly GCA_963794795.1 of uncultured Acidobacteriota bacterium. GTDB lineage: Bacteria > Acidobacteriota > Terriglobia > Terriglobales > Acidobacteriaceae > JAKAAZ01. The sequence goes on from CAWCFC010000002.1 coordinate 121,410, forward strand.
AAGGAGCGGGCATCATCTTGAAACGTTGGATGGGCCGTCGGTTGCAGACAAGTGAATCGAGTTGGTGCGGCGCCCATCCACAAGGAGCCAGTTCTATGTCAGACGTAACGACATCCAACACATTGCCGCCCACGGAACCTACACCACAATCGCGTCGCAATTTCCTGCGCGGTTCTGCAGCCGCGGTTGCCGGCATCGTGACCGCTGGAGTCGCCGCCGAGACCGCCCACAGCTTCCTGCATCCGCGTCCGGTGCTGGCGCAATCGACATTGACACCCGATGCTGCTCTGAAGGAATTGATGGATGGGAATGGCCGTTTCGTCAGCGGCAAAACGACCGCGCATGAACATGACCTGGTGATTTTGAAGCAGCACCTGGAAGAAAAGCAGGAACCCTACGCCGCCGTTTTGTCGTGCGCCGATTCCCGTGTGCCGGTGGAGATTGTTTTCGACCAGACGATTGGCCATCTATTTGTGACCCGCGTCGCCGGCAACATCATCACGCCGGAGATTATCGGCAGCTTGGAGTATGGAGTCGCGGTGCTTGGGACCAAGGTGATTCTGGTCCTAGGACACAGCAATTGCGGCGCCGTGAAGGCAGCGGTCGCGGGCAAATCCGTGCCCGGGCAGATTAGTGTTCTCTATCCGCACATTCAACCCGCAGTCGACCAGGCAGGGCCCGACTACAAAGCCGTCACCAAGGCGAATGCGAAAATCCAGGCGAAGCTGTTGAGCCAGGCTTCCACGGTGGTTTCTGAAAAAATCAAGGAAGGTGGGCTGAAAGTTGTGGCTGGCTATTACGACATCGGTTCCGGCGCGGTGACGTTGCTGACGTAGCCACCGCAGCCGAGTTCGATTTATTGCGGAGTTTTTGCGTGCAGTTTTTTCGCTCGCCTTCCCACATGTGCCGGTCTTGGGCGACCCCAGTATCCGGCGATAGCGCCGCCGTAGTGCGTTTCCCAAGTCAATAGATCTTCGCCCGACAAGTAGTTGACATGCTGCTCAATCGAGCGCAGTTGGGCCGCAGCACGTTTGATGTCCTCACCATTGAACCAACCGAACGCAGCAATCAACAGAAGGATAAATGTCGCTCCAACCCAGAAGCGCCCATCCATGGTGCGTCCAAGCAGCCAAGTCGCCAGCACCGCGCAGATAATTACGACCTGGTACACATGGGCGATACGCTGTTGGATTTCGTCGCGCAGCGAATCGTATTCATGCAGCAACACCTGGACCCGCTCAAAGTCGGAGAATTCCCCCGCCTGCTTTTCCGCCATGATTTTCTCCTGACAGATGAGTCTATCGCTGCTCGGCGAGGAAACTTTAGAAACTGCATCTCTCGGGGTTCTAGTTCGCCTTCCGCACGTAAATTCTGTAGCTTGTCGGCTGCGTTGGCTGATTCCACCACCGCACTTCATGCGGCGGCGTGCGCTGCACGTACAACATGTAGTCAGCTTGCAGATATTCATCGAATTGCGGCCAATGCTCAAGCTTGTTGAACGAGCTGCCACGCACATTCATGCACAGACGATTGGTGACGACAAGGACTTTGGGAGGATGAGCCTGCAATTCGCGCCAAAACCTGGCACGGTAGTCGTCCTGCACGGGGCTGGGTTTGGGCGCAAACAGGTAACAGTCATAGAGGAAACCAGTCGCCTGCACGAGCTGCATTCGATTCAGGGTAAGAATGCAACCTCCCACGGTATCGATACATTGAATGTTGCCGGAAAGGGCTTGGCCACCCAGGCGATTGAGATCGGCCTGTAACATGGTGCTGGTCGCGGGAGTTTTGCCTTGATACCGTGCGGCCTTGATGGTTGAGATCGGAGCGAGAACTAATACGCCAAGAGCCAATCCGACGACACCCAGGGCTTTCAACTTTCCGCGCAACTGCAACGCGACGGTGAAGTCAATGCCTGCGAGGACAAGTAGGAAGGCCTCAGACGGATACCGGTGATAGGGAAATCCCTTCCCCTGGATGATGAGCGACACAAGGCCGAAAGCAAGACAGACCAGCAGAACTGCGCGCTCCCAGCTTCGCCAATCCTTTTGCAGTAGAGCGATGGTCAACCACACGAGAAGAATGGGCACAAGTTCAGAAGCAAAACTATGCCATAAAAAATAGGACATCGGCAGACGTCCGATACTGGCGTGATACGGAAGAAGGCAGCGCAACGTAAACAGAAACGCATACACCGCGTGCTGCCGCACGAGAAAAAGAAAAGTCAATAACAGCGGGACCAGCAAGCCGGCAATTCCGCCGATCGTGTGTGCCAGAATTGGCAACCGAGCGCGGCGTCGATCGACAATCAGCATCAAGAGCAGAACAAATCCCAGCGGAATGACTGTGGGTTTGATGATAGAAGCGCATCCGCACAACAGGCCGAAGAATGCTGTAGCAGCCCAGCTGTTGTTTCGCCGAGCATAGAACAGAAGCGCCACGGCACCTAGCAGCAGAACGCTCATGGTAAGGTCGCGCTCGCCGGCTTGTGCCACTCCATCGCGGCCGTGAATCAGCGTCAATAAAGCGCCGGCATAGATTCCCGCAAACCAGTCGTAGGGCCACGCAATCGCTACCGCAGCAAGCGTCGCCAATCCCATTAACACGAAATCGAAGATCCTCCAGGCCAGCGAGCCGCTGCCGAACAGATGGACCACCAGCCAATCGACGGCATACGCTCCCGGCATGTTGATGTCCACAATGTCCCGATACGGCGCCAATCCGTGATGCATCAGGAAATTTACGTAGCGGATGAACGCCTCGTCGCCAACAAAAGGCCAGTGCCATGTGGTGCAGACAAAAACGACCACGCAGGTGCCAAGGATGAAAGCGCCGATCCGCTTCAGGGTGGAGGGTGGAATCATGAAGGACATCGAATTCAAAGTTTTGTCTCGGGCTGTATGACAAAGTGTACTTGCTTTTGTTTGCCGGGCATGGACATTTGCGCCTTCCCGCTGCGTGTTCTATGCTGAGCAGGCTTCGACTGTGCCTGTAGACTATGACGATCAATCCAGCCCAACCGCCAAACGATCCGCTGTCCAATATTCTGCCTTCCTCCATTGATACAGGCAACGAACGCTTCCAATCGAATATGGCCGCCATGCGTAGCCTGTTGGCCGAATTCGACGCGGAGCAGGCGACGATCCGTCAGGGTGGGGGCGCGAAAGCGATTGAAGCGCAACATAAAAAGCAACGGCAGACTGTACGCGAACGTCTCGATCTCCTGCTCGACCCAGGAACGGAGTTTCAAGAGCTTGGCATCTATGCGGCCCATGGCATGTATGGCGAGTACGGCGGCGCCCCCGCGGCGGGCACGGTCACCGGCGTGGGTCGGGTCACAGGTCGGCTGGTCATGATCATTGCCAACGATGCCACGGTCAAGGCGGGCGCGTTTTTTCCCATGACCGCAAAGAAAGTTCTCCGCGCCCAGACTATCGCTCTGGAGAACCACATTCCCACACTGTATCTGGTTGACTCCTCCGGCGTGTTTTTGCCGCTGCAGGAAGATGTGTTTCCCGATCAGGACGACTTCGGCCGCGTCTTCCGCAACAACGCCGTAATGTCTGCCCGCGGCATTCCACAGATGACCGCCATTATGGGTATGTGCGTGGCCGGCGGCGCGTATCTGCCGGTGATGACCGACCACGTGTTGATGACGGAGGGCAGCGGACTGTTTCTTGCCGGACCCGCGCTGGTGCAGGCAGCCATTGGCCAAAAAGTATCCGCTGAAGAATTGGGCGGCGCCACCATGCATGCCGAAATCTCTGGAACCGTCGACTTTAAAGAGCCGAACGATCATCTTTGCATCGCACGTCTGCGCTCGCTTGTCTCTCGACTCGGCCATCCTGCGGCCGCGCCGTTCGATCGGGTTGCCTACGACGATGCCAAGGACGCTCCAAAATATTCTGCAGAAGATTTGCTGGGCATCGTCAATCCCGATCCCGCGGCCGCGTCGCAAAGCTACGATATGCACGCAGTGATTGCTCGCATTGTCGATGGTTCGCGCTTTGATGAGTACAAGCCAGACTATGGCCAGACGCTGCTTTGCGGTTACGCGCGCATTGGCGGCTTCGCCGTCGGCATTGTCGCGAATCAAAAACTCCATCGTACGCAGATCAGCCATACCGGCGAAAAGCATATGGAGTTTGGCGGCGTCATTTATCCCGATTCCGCCGACAAGGCTGCTCGCTTCATCATGGATTGCAATCAGAACCTGATCCCGCTGATTTTTCTGCACGACGTGAACGGATTTATGGTGGGACGCGACGCGGAGTGGAACGGCATCATTCGTTCCGGCGCCAAGATGGTGTCCGCTGTTTCGAATAGTGTGGTGCCGAAAATCTCCGTAATTATTGGCGGCTCGTTCGGAGCAGGGAACTACGCGATGTGCGGCAAGGCGTACGACCCGCGATTTATTTTTGCGTGGCCAACCGCGAAATATGCGGTGATGAGTGGCGCCTCCGCCGCCAACACTTTGGTAGAGGTGCGAATCAAACAATTGGAGCGCAAAGGGCACGCGCTCAGCGAAGCGGAGAAGAAGGAGCTGTTCGATTCCACCAAGGCCGCTTACGATGAGCAGACCGATCCGCGCTACGCGGCTGCGCGACTCTGGGTGGATGCGATCATCGATCCCAGGAAGACCCGCGACGTTCTGCGCATGGCCCTGGAAGTGGCCGCGCTCAACCCGGACGTTCCGCGATTCAATCCTGGAATTCTGCAAACCTAACGGATACGCCAGAATGCACGAAATATGAACAGCGACGAAATCAAAATTATCGAATGTCCGCGCGATGCGTGGCAGGGACTGCCAAGAGTCATCCCTGCCGATGTGAAAGCTTCTTACCTGCGGGAGTTGATTGCCGCCGGGTTTCAGCACATTGATGCGGTATCCTTCGTCTCGCCAAAGGCTGTGCCGCAGATGGCAGACTCCGAGCAGGTATTGCGCCTGTTGCAGGCTCCAGAAGAGATCGACATTATCGGCATTGTGGTCAATGAGAAAGGCGCTGAACGTGCCATTGCGACGGAATCCGTGCGGACCCTCGGATTTCCCTATTCCATCTCGCCGGGATTTCTCGAACGCAACCAGCACCAAACGCCGGAGGAATCGCTCGATGCGCTCGACGCAATCGCGGAGTTGGCGTATCAGGCGGGAGTGGACCTGGCCGTCTATGTATCGATGGCTTTCGGTAATCCATACGGCGATCCGTGGAGCCTGGAAGAGTTGATCGAAGGCTGCAGTTTGCTCATCGAAATGGGTGTGGAGCAAATATCGCTTGCCGATACGATTGGCGTGGCTGGTCCGGAACAGATTGCATCGGTCGTATCCGCGGTGCTCTCCACGGACGATCGGGTGGAGTTTGGGGTGCATCTGCATGCTCGCCCGGAGCAAGTGGAAGAGAAGGTTGTGGCCGCGTATCAAGCCGGTTGCCGCCGATTCGACATGGCGATGGGTGGCCTGGGTGGATGCCCATTTGCGCAGGATGCCCTGGTCGGCAACATCGCGACTGAACAGGCACTGGCTGCGCTGCGCAATGCAGGCGCGAAGCTCCCAGAACTGGGTCCGCTCACGGATCTGTTGGCGCGTACCCGGCAGATCTCCGTCGAATATGGACCTCCCGTGCAGTAGGGGGCATCGCCTTTCGTCGAGATATATCGTAATGCGATAGACTGGAAACGTGAGTAATCGGAAGGCCACACCAGACCCAAATCAATCGCTTCATCAAGCCCTTGCGTCGTTTCGCCACGAGTTGAGGAAATTCCTACTAGTCAGCGAGGATGCGGCAAACGATGCTGGACTGCATCCGCAACAGCACCAGCTTTTGTTAGCAGTCGCGGGTGTACCCGCAGGGCGTTCACCTTCGATCGCCTATGCTGCGGAAGCCCTTGGGTTAAAGCACAACACCGTGGTGGAACTGGTCGATCGCTGTGAGCAGGAGGGCCTGCTCGAACGTGCGACTGACCCTGCAGATCTCCGCCGTGTTTGTTTGCAAACCACGGCGCGGGGACGAAAGGTGCTCAATCGTCTTTCCCAGGTTCATTTTCAGGAACTCAGTTTGCGCGGGCCTATGTTGATTGAATCGCTGCAATCCGTATTGCAAACTGAAGCCCACGGTTCGCCGCGATTCATCCTAAAAAAGTCACGCGCGGGAAAACTGTGATGGCCGACTCCGAGAATGATTCCGATCGAAAGCCGAAGTTTCGACTCGTCCAGCATCCTCTGCTGCGTAAGTACTTGCCCAGGGTTGCGGAAGATTTGGCGGCTACCTACACGCGCGACCTGCACAAATGGCTGATCATCGCGCCCATCATCGGAATCACCACCGGTCTGGCAGTGACTGGCATCGCTGTTGTCATCCTGAAAGAACTGTGGCCTCCGTTGCTGCATCTGTTTCTGCGACGACCCTGGACTATCCTTCCGGTGATGACAGCGGCTTTCGCAGTGACGGGTCTGATCATGCAATTTCTGACTCCCGATCCGAACGAACATTCGACCGAGGAAATCATCCGTTCCTATCACGAGCACGAAGGCAATATCGACGTGCACTCTTTCCTCCCAAAAATCCTGGCCGCAGTTACGACGGTTGGATTCGGTGGCAGCGCAGCTCTTGAGGGTCCGAGTATCTACGGTGGTGGCGCGATCGGATCGTGGCTTTGGGCTAAGCTGCGGCGTTTTGGACTGCAGCAGCGCGACCGCCGCATTATGTTGATCAGCGGCGCGGCGGCCGGAATGGCAGCCGTGTTTCGCGCGCCAATGACAGGGCTCGTATTCGCGCTGGAGATGCCGTACAAAGACGACCTGGCGCACGAGGCGCTTTTGCCTTCGCTCATTGCATCGGTGGTTTCCTACGTCACTCTGGCGTTTTTTCTGGGTGCCGCACCGCTCTTCAATTTTGCCAGTGCCAATTCTTTTACGGGACGCGATCTTCTCTGGTCTGCTTTGCTTGGTGTGCTGATCGGGCTGATTGCCATGGCATTCACCATTACCTTCCGCCGCGCTCGTGTTTTTATGGTTCATTGGTCGATTCCGCATTGGTTGAAGCTGACGCTGGGCGGTTTTCTCACTGGACTTTGCGGCGTCATGTTCCTGGCGCTCTATCGCGGGTCGCTGGTCCCTCTCGGTCCAAATTACGAAGCGGTTGGAGAAATTCTCAGCCACCATCATGGTTCGCTGGAGTTAGTGGTTTTCGGTGTGCTGAAGCTTGCGGCCACTCTGTTTACGCTGGCCAGTGGTGGCGTCAGTGCAATGTTTGTTCCGCTATTTCTTACCGGTGGCAGCTTTGGGACCGCATTTGCGCAGTCGATTGTTCACTCCAATTCTGTTGAGTTGTATGCCGCAGTCGGCATGGCATCATTTATTGCGGCTGGATATAAAACTCCGCTGGCTGCGGTTGTATTCGTCGCGGAAGCCACCGGGGGCCACGCCTTCATTATCCCCGCGCTCATCGGTGCGGCGGTAGCCTACGCTATCTCCGGCGAAGCTTCTGCGTCCGGCGACCAGCGGCTGCATGAGCTTCGCAATCAAGAATTGAACAGATTGCCTCGAGAAACCAGCTGACAAAACTCCTGGCACAGCGAAAGTGACTTGCGGCATCCCATCCTCTAGTATGGATTTGCGCGTGTATCCCTTCAGGAGCCAGGATGCCTTATCAAACGCTGTACATGACGGAGATGGAAGACATCATCACCATCACGTTTAACCGTTCCGAGCGTCGCAATGCACTCACTCCGCAGATGATCGATGAGTTGATCGCGACCCTTGAAAGCCTGGCGGACCGAATTTCCGGCGTCTTGATTCTGACCGGCAGGGGCCCAGCGTTTTGTGCGGGCCTCGATTTGGAACACCTGCAGTCGCTGCTGAAACATACAACTCCGCAACACAATGTCGACGCGGAACGCATCGCGGTGCTGCTGCGCAGGCTCTACGACTTGCCGCTGCCAACCATCGCCGCGGTCAATGGACATGCGATTGCGGGCGGCATGGGGCTGGCTACCGCCTGTGACTTTACGCTGGCCGTTCCCGAAGCGAAATTCGGATACACAGAGGCGCGCATCGGTTTCATTCCAGCAATTGTCTCCACATTTCTCACGCTGCAGGTCGGCGAAAAACATGCCAGGGATTTATTGTTGACAGCTCGCTTAATCTCCGCGGAAGAGGCGGAACAGATGGGCCTGGTGAATGAAGTTGTGCGTGATACCGGCTTGATGGAGCGAGCTGTGCGCCTGGCACGTCAACTTCTAAAGAACAGTCCAGAGTCTCTGCGAGCGACCAAGCAGTTGCTTTCCGCAAACGTGAAAGAGCGGCTCGATCATCAATTGAAGGCGGCGGTCGAAACCAACGCAAATGCACGCAGCACAGAGGATTTTCGCGAAGGAGTGTCCGCATTCCTGGAGCGACGCACACCCCAGTGGCCTTCCCGCAAACGCGGCAAAACCCCTGTCCATCCTTGAGGAGATAAACGCGTGAGCGAGTTGAATTCCAGCAGGAATGGTGTGTCGGGTGAGGTCCGTCTGCGGGTACGTTATGCGGAAACCGACCAGATGGGTGTCGTCTATTATTCAAATTTTCTAGTCTGGTTTGAGATTGGACGTGTGGAATTGCTGCGTCAACTCGGATTCGATTACAAGACCATGGAAATTGAGGACGACTGTTTCATTCCCGTGGTTGAAGCGAATTGCCGGTACAAAGCTCCGGCTCGTTACGACGATGAGCTCACCATCGTCACCCACGTGACCGGAGTTCGAGGCGCGGTTTTGAAATTTCGTTATCGTGTGGTGCGGGTGAGTGATCAGCAATTACTCGCCGAAGGTGAAACCACCCACGTTGTTACAGATCACACCCTGACAAAACGAGCGCTTCCAGAAAAGTATGTGCGGGCACTTCACATTCCCAGCTGAAGTTCCACGTTAGATAGAGATAGCCCCACGGCAGGGCAGAGTTTTCAGCCGCACGAAACTGTTGCTGCATCCAAAACCGCCGAGACTCCGTCCAATTGTGTGAAGCAAGTTTTCGCGTGTCAATTTGTTGCGGCACGGGGGCGGGTGCGAATCTGCGCTGGCCCCTCACTATCGCGCATTCGCAAAAAAAAGATAAACGTCATGTCAAGAAACGTATTTTTAACTGTGGCTTTGCTGCTGGCAGTCCTGCCTTGCTCTGCCGAACCGAATGTCACCCGCACCACGCTGAACAACGGGATGCACGTCATCATCATTCGCAATCCGTTGGCGCCGGCGGTCACGGTGTATGAAAACTATCGCGTCGGGGGCAACGAAACGCCCGCTGGATTTCCGGGGATGGCTCACGCCCAGGAACACATGATGTTCCGCGGTTGCTCCGGTCTTTCGGGGGATCAGACGGCGGCCATTTTTGCCCAATTGGGTGGCGACGGCGATGCCGATACGCAACAGAATCTGACGCAATATTATGAGACCGTTCCGGCGCATGATCTGAACATTGCGCTGCATGTAGATTCCGACTGCATGCGGAGCGCAACCGACCTGTCTGCGCAATGGGCGCAGGAGAGGCCTGCCATTGAGCAGGAGGTGGCACGGGATCTTTCCGATCCAACCTACAAATTAATCACGCGCATGAATCGAGACATGTTCACAGGAACGCCATACGAACACGATCCTCTGGGCACGCAGTCCTCCTTTGATGCCACGACTGCGGCGATGCTGAAGAAGTTCCACGAGCAATGGTATGCGCCGAACAATGCCACGTTGATCATCGCCGGCGACGTGCAACCGGAGGCGACGATCGCAAGCGTCAAGAAACTCTACGGCGAGATTCCCAGTCATCCCTTGCCGCTGCGTCCGCAGATTCATCTGCAACCGGTCAAGGCAGAGAGCTTCACCCTTCCCAGCGACTATCCCTACATCATCAGCATTGTTGCCTTCCGCATGCCCGGTTCCGACAGCCCGGATTATGCGGCCGCCACAATTCTGGCCGATGTTTTATCCAGCCAGCGCGGCGCCATTTACCAGTTGGTTGCCGATGGAAAAGTTCTGGATGCTGGTTTTCAGATGGCTGAGACCTATCGAAAAGCGAGCATGGGAATGGCTTACGTGGTGTTGCCTACGAATGGAAATCCTTCGACGATGGACAGCGCGATACGCAGCCTGCTGGCCCAGGATGCAGAGCACGGCGTCAAGCCTGACCTGGTGGCGGCGGCTAAGCGAGACGAGATTGCTTCGGCAGAATTTAATCGCAACTCCATTCCAGGCTTGGCTGATTTGTGGTCGCAGGCTGTAGTCAGCGAAGGCCGCACGTCTCCGGAGCAGGATGTGGACGCCATTAAGAAAGTTACGGTGGCCGATGTTGACCGGGTCGCAAAGCAATGCCTGGTCGAGCAGAATGCCATTGTGGGAACACTAACGCCGCAGCCTTCTGGCGCGCCGGTTGCGAGCAAAGGATTTGGCGGGGCTGAAAAAGTGACCAGCGCACCCACCAAGCCGGTACAGCTGCCACCCTGGGCAGAGACGCAACTTAGCCAGCTGGCGGTGCCGAAGTGGAATCTCCATCCGACGAACATCACGCTTCCCAACGGGATTCGCCTGATCGTCGAGACTGACCGGACCACGCCAACTATTACCGTGATGGGACACATCCGTCATCGGGCCGATCTTGAAACCCCTCCCGGTCAAGATGGAGTCGGCAGTGTGCTCGGCGGCCTGTTTTCATATGGAACGACGACGCTCGACAGGATCGCCTATCAGAAGGCGCTCGACGATATCGGCGCCGATGAATCTGCGGGAACAGATTTCTCTCTGCAAGTGTTGAAGAAATATTTCGACCGCGGATTATTTTTGCTGGCTGATAACGAATTGCATCCTGCTCTACCCGCACCGGCTTTCCAGATTGTGCAGCGCCAAACGTCTCAGTCGGTGGCGGACCTGGTGCACAGTCCTGGATATCGCGCCGATCGCGCTGAGGTACGAGGACTGGTTCCGCCTGCAGATCCTTCGCTTCGTCACGCCACGGCGCAATCCGTCAGCTCCTTGAACTTGCAGGATGTCCAACGCTACTACGCAAAGACGTTTCGACCCGACCTGACAACCATCGTCGTGATTGGAGACATTTCGCCCGAGGAAGCGCAAGACGCAATCGAAAAAGAGTTTGGCAGTTGGAAAGCAGTCGGGCCCAAACCGCCAGTGGATTTGCAACCGGTCCCGCGCAATCATCCGAAGGCCGATGACGTGCCAGACCCGACCCGCATACAAGACAGCGTTTCGCTTTCGGAAGAGCTGCCGATGAATCGGTTTGATCCCGACTATTATGCGCTGGAACTAGGAAATCACGTGCTGGGTGGCGGATTCTATGCGACGCGCCTGTATCGCGATTTGAGAGAGAAAACGGGCTACGTGTATTACGTTTCGAACGCGCTGGACGCGGGGAAAACACGCACGGTGTTTTCCGTCACCTATGGCGCGCTACCCAAAAATGTGTCGAAGGCTGACGATCTGATCCTGCGCGATCTGCGAGCCATGCAGACAACCGATGTAACTCCCGCCGAATTGCAGCAGGCGAAAGCTTTGGTGTTGCGGCAGATACCCTTGGCAGAAGCCAGCGAGAGCAGCGTTGCCGGAGGTTTGTTAGGTCGCGCAGCCATGGGATTGCCGCTGGACGAACCGGAGATTGCGGCCCACCGTTATTACTCTTTGACAGCTGACCAGGTGCGCGTCGCGTTCGCAAAAATGATTCGTCCGGACGATTTTGTTCAGGTCGCGTTGGGTCCCGCGCCGAAGTAACCCGCTCGAAGTGGAACGAGTATGAGCTTGCGGAGAACGGTTTCGATAGTTTGCCTGCTGTTTTTGCTGCAGGGACTGTTCCGGGCGCGTGCACAGCAAGTTGATGTTCAAGAAATCATCGCGCGCTCCGCGAAAGAGACCAACGCCGATTGGGGCAGCCAGCCGGAATACGACTACACCGACCAGGTCAAGGAAGGCGCACATACCAAGACCTACGACGAGTTGATGGTCCTTGGCTCACGATATGAGCGGCTGGTTGCGGTGGATGACAAACCTTTGACCGGCCAGCAGAAAGCGGATCAGCAACGAAAACTCGACCAGGCCATCGCGCAGCGACGCGCTGAAACACCCGAACAACGATCGCAACGCATCGCGAATTGGGACCGTTCGCGCAAACGCGACCACTTGTTAGTCGAACAACTCACGAAGGCATTCGACTTTAAACTGGAGGGAACTCCAACCGTGGATGGGCGCGAAGTCTACGAGTTGTCCGCGACCCCTCGCCCCGGCTATCAGCCGCCGAACAATCATGCCAAAGTGCTGACGGGCATGGTCGGCACGCTGTGGATCGACCAGAAAACTTTCCAGTGGGTAAAGGTTGAGGCCAAAGGTCATCCATCCTGTCTCCATCGAGGGATTTCTGGCGCGCGTTGATCCAGGCACACAGTTTGAGCTGAAGCAGGCGCCGGTCGAGACTGGTGTCTGGCTGCCGACATTTTTTTCTATGCGCGCACGGGCCAAAGTTTTCTTCGTCTTCTCCCGCAATTCCCAGGAGCGGGATACATTTTCCAATTACCGCAAAGCCTCGACCGAAAATATTCCTGTGAGCCAGTGATTAAATCCGGACCCGCCTACTCGCAATTGATCATCCACGGAATGCCGAATTTATCCGTAAACATGGCGAACCGTTTCGCCCAGAAGGTTTGCTGAATTGCCATTTGAATTTGGCCGTCGGCCGACAAGGCGGCATAGACCCTGTCCGCTTCGGCGGCGTCCTTCAGGTTCAGCGATACCGCAAAGCCCTGTGGCACTTGATAGCGGCCTCCCGGCCCATCCGACCCCATCAAAACACCTGTACCAATGTTCATGCGGATATGCATCACCTTATTTCGCCACTCCGGTGGGAATTGATTCTCCATGGGCGAGCCGGCAAAGGTGTGGATCGCTTCGATTGTTCCGCCGAGGTGCTGTTCGTAAAACTTGAATGCTTCCTCGCAATTGCCATTGAAATTAAGATACGGATTCACGTCCATGGTTTTCTCCTGGATATAACACCGCACATGGGGGAGTGTGCGACTTATTTTTCAACTGCCTTCTGCACAAACAGCGGCGCAAAATAATCTCGTAGCCTCCACACCAAAATCAGCCAAAGAACGGAAGCGATCAGTCCCGGCGGCAGGCCGCTGGGTTGCATGGTGATGTGGAACGCCAGGATGTTATAGAGGACGGGCGCCAACAATGCCAGCGCCAATGGTACGAACTGGTTGACGAGCAGGAGCACGCCTGCGATCACCTGCACGCCAGAAACGAAATAGACAAAGTGACTGACCACGAGTGTAGTGAGAAAGGTTCCAGCCAAGTCCCGGGGGCAGCGGCGCGTGCATAAAGTTCAGAAATCCATTCAGCCCGAAAACTAGAAACGTCAGCCCCAGCAGGATCCGAGCGATGATCGCGACAATTTTCATTCGATCTCTCCTTACCAATTGTTTTGAATTTGCCGCCGCAATTCAGCGTAACCGACGCGGAGGCAGATTCTGTGGATGTTTCAAGTCCGCATTCGGATGGAATAAATCTTCAGTCGACGCTTGCCAGCCGAAATCGTCAAGCCGTCAGGCGTGGTCGTATGCAGCCTGCAATGTCTTCAAATCGAGCTTTGTCATTTGCAAGACGGCGGCCATCACACGAGCCGATCTTTCGGGATCCGCATCGCTCAACCAGCGTTCTATATGTGCCGGAACAATTTGCCACGACAAGCCATATTTGTCTTTGAGCCAGCCGCACTGACTCTCCTGGCCGCCTGCGGAAAGCTTCTCCCAGAAATTGTCGATTTCCGCCTGGGATTCGCAATTCACTACGAGAGATATTGCTTCAGTGAAGTGAAAATGTGGTCCGCCATTCAGAGCGATGAATTCCTGTCCGTTGAGTTGGAAAACCACTGTCATCACCGATCCAGCAGGTCTTCCGGAAGCATTTGCCGCAGATTCTCTGTAGCGGGTAATCGTTTTCAATCTTCGAATCTTTGAAGATCGAGGTGTAGAAGTTGAGCTGCTTCTTCGGCTTTGTCGTCGAACCATAGGAATGTTGTGATTTTCTGCATGTCGATTCTCCAGCAAGTTAAATTTCTGGGGAGCTTTGGGCGTTGTAGCTCACCGCCGCAAGAGTTATCCTCCGGCGATCGCTCCGAGCACAATCAGCGGTTCTTTTCCCTGCACAATCGCGTCGGGTAACGGCGTGTCGGGGGAATCGTGCGACAGATCTTCCTGGCAGGCAAAGAACCGCAGGAATGGGCGCCGCTCATGTGTCACGTGATCGCGAATGGTTCCGAGCAGCATGGGGTATCGGGCCTCGAGCGCGTCGATGGCCGCGCGAAGTGTTGCAGGTCCTTCCACCTCGACGCTGACTTCACGGCCGACTCCGGCCAGCGTGCGCAAATGCGCCGGCAACTCGATTCGAATCGTCGACGTCATCGCAGCGTCTGAACCTCCACCGAAAGCACCGCGGGAAGGTCGCGTACGATTGGATTCCAACTGTCGCCAGCATCGGCCGAGCAATAGACCTGTCCGCCGGTGGTGCCAAAGTACACGCCGCAGTCGTCCAGCGAATCCACGGACATGGCATCGCGCAGTACGTTCACATAACAGTTTTGCTGCGGCAGACCCTTGGTCATCGCCTCCCATTCGTTGCCGCCGGTGCGACTTCGGTGCACCTGCAGCTTGCCGTCAATCGGATAATGTTCCGAGTCGCTCTTGATCGGCACCACGTACAGAGTTTCCGGCTCGTGTGCATGAACATCAATGGCGAATCCAAAATCGGTCGGCAGATTTCCGCTGACTTCCTGCCAGGTATCGCCACCATTGTCGCTGCGCATCACGTCCCAATGTTTCTGCATGAACAGCACGTTGGGGCGGGAGGGATGCATCGCGATGTGGTGCACGCAATGTCCCACCTCTGCATTCGGGTCGGGGATATATTGCGAATGCAGTCCGCGATTAATCGGTTTCCAGGTCTCGCCGCCGTCGTCGGTGCGAAATGCTCCCGCCGCGGAGATTGCAATGTAGATGCGGCTGGGATTCTCGGGATCGAGAATGATCGTGTGCAAACATAGTCCGCCGGCACCCGGCTGCCATTTCGGCCCCGTGCCATGCTTGCGCAATCCGGACATCTCCTGCCACGACTGTGCGCCATCGGTCGAGCGGAAGAGCCCTCCATCTTCTACGCCGGCATACACAGTGTCGGGATCGGTCAGCGATGGTTCGAGATGCCAAACGCGCTTGAACTCCCATGGATGCGGGGTTCCGTCATACCACTGATGCGTCCCCGGGACGCCGTCGTAGACGAACTTGTTATTCATCGGCTCCCAGGTTTTGCCGCCATCGTTGGAGCGCTGAATCAGCTGGCCAAACCATCCGCTGGTTTGCGACGCGTAGAGGCGATTGGGATCGACGGGCGATCCTTTCAGGTGATACATCTCCCACCCGCCGAAATGCGGGCCGCTCACATCCCAATTTTTGCGCTTTCCGTCCGCCGTCAGAACGAACGCACCTTTTCTTGTACCCACCAACACGCGTACACCACTCATCCTTTTCTCCTTTCACTGTTTCGCATCGGATTGTCTTGCGGTATTTCGTCAAAGCGCGGGATCAGAGGGGTGGAATCCCGTTCTCGCCAACGTTTGTAGGTTTCGGCGAGCACTTGTTCGCGGCTGTTTTCCATCTGCACGATCAAAGCGCATGGTGCAGCGGTCGATTCATACTTCGCTCCCCAAATCAGCAGTTCCAGCATCACGGGCGCCAGGTCAATACCTTTCTGCGTCAGGCGGTAATTCATGCGTCGCGCATCATTCTTATCCAACTCGGTTGTCAAAATGCCAGCCGCCTCAAGCGTTCGGAGGCGATCCGACAAAACATTGGAGGAAATGCCTTCGCCTGACTCCTGAAATTGCTTAAAGGTGTGATATCCCCGAACCATCATGTCGCGAATGATCAACAACGACCAGCGATCGCCGAATTGCTCCAGCCCCATGCTGACGGGGCAGCCGGAGCGAGGCCGCGATTTTGATTTTTCTGCCATGAAGCGAGTCATGCTTTGTTACTTGCAAAACGCAAGTAACATCGAAAAAATAGCAGACTTTACTTGCAAATGACAAGTGACTTTTAAAGGGAATTTCCACAGAGAACTGCGGACAGATGGAGCAGCAAATCGGAATCGCTTGAAACAGCCCTTGGGCTATGCGGGTACGCCGCGCGGCTTGACGTTGGCCCGGATAAACTCCACCGTGGTCTCGAGCGGGGTGCCCGGACCAAAGATGGCGGCGACGCCTTGCTGCTTGAGAAAGTCAATATCCTGCGCGGGAATGGTGCCACCGAGGACAACCAGAATGTCGTCGGCGCCACGCTCTTTCAGGAGCGCCATCAAGCGAGGAACGATCGCATTGTGTGCGCCGGAGAGAATACTTAGCCCGATGCACTGGACATCCTCCTGGACGGATGCGTTGACGATCATTTCCGGTGTCTGGCGCAGGCCGGTGTAGATGACTTCCATACCGGCATCGCGCAGCGCACGCGCGATGACTTTTGCGCCGCGATCGTGTCCATCGAGGCCGGGCTTGGCGACCAGGACGCGGATAGGATATTCATGTTGCGGCTTGACGTTCGGGTCGGATGTCAAAGGCTTCCTCGCACAATGCTGTTCTTAGAGCAATAGAGAAACGCTAAAAAAGGTTCTTATGTCCAGCTGGATTCTTCATAGGTTCCATAGACGTCTCGCAGCGCTTCACAGATTTCGCCAACAGTAGCGTAGGAGCGGACACAATCCAGAATATACGGCATGGTGTTGGCGTCAGAGATTTTTCCTTTTGCCGCCTGCGGTTCGCGGGCAGCGGCCTGGCGCAGCGCGTTCAAGGTGCGAGTGACATCCGCCTGGGAACGGCGGGTACGCAGACGCTTCAGTTTTTCTGTCTGCGATTCGCGTACGCTTTCGTCGATATAGAGAATCTGCTGCGGCGTTTCTTCGACCACAAAATCGTTGACGCCGACGATGATTTTTTCTTTGGCCTCGACTGCGCGAGCATATTGATAACTGGATTCGGCGAGCTCTTTTTGCGGGAAACCTTGCTCAATGGCGCGAACCATTCCGCCCATGGCGTCCATCTTCTCGAAATATCCGAATGCGCCCTGTTCCATCTTCAAAGTGAGGTTTTCGACAAAGTAAGAACCGCCGAGCGGATCGGCAGTCTGGGCGACGCCGGATTCATACGCCAGGATCTGCTGCGTGCGAAGGGCAATGCGCGCGGCTTCTTCGGTGGGCAGCGCCAAGGCTTCATCATAGGAGTCGGTATGCAGCGATTGCGTACCGCCCAACACTGCGGCCAGTGCCTGGATTGCCACTCGCGCAATATTGTTCATGGGCTGTTGCGCAGTGAGCGAAACGCCGGCGGTCTGGGTA
Source organism: uncultured Acidobacteriota bacterium (assembly GCA_963794795.1). GTDB lineage: Bacteria > Acidobacteriota > Terriglobia > Terriglobales > Acidobacteriaceae > JAKAAZ01. Next base: position 138,819 of record CAWCFC010000002.1, read on the forward strand.
TGGAAACGCATCAGCTGAGAGCGTGCCTGCTTGGCGTGAAAGCGATCCGTCATCAAGCGATACCAGATTTTGCGGGAGGCGCGGAACTTGGCAATCTCTTCAAAGAAGTCGTTGTGGGAGTTGAAGAAGAAGCTGAGGCGCGGCGCAAAATCGTCGACGTCAAGGCCGCGACGCACCGCCCATTCCACATATTCGACACCGTCGTAGATGGTGAATGCCAGCTCCTGCAGCGCGGTCGCGCCGGCCTCGCGAATGTGATAGCCGGAAATGGAAATGGGGTTAAATCGCGGCGTAAACAGCGAGCCAAACTCGAACGTGTCGATGACCAGGCGCATTGACGGCGCAGGCGGATAAATGTATTCCTTCTGTGCGATGTATTCCTTCAGGATGTCGTTTTGCAGCGTGCCGGAAATCTTTTTCCAATCCGCTCCCTGCTGCTCCGCGACCACTAGGTACATGGCCCACAGCACGCTCGCCGGAGAATTGATGGTCATCGAGACGGTGGTTTTTTCCAGGTCGATGCCGGAGAAGAGAATCTCCATGTCTTCCAATGAATCGATGGCGACGCCGCACTTGCCGACTTCGCCTTCACTGTTAGCGTGGTCGGAGTCGTAGCCCATTAGCGTGGGCAGATCGAAGGCAACGGAGAGGCCGCTGCCACCTTGCTGCAACAGATATTTGTAGCGCTGATTGGTTTCCTCCGGCGTGGCAAAGCCGGAGAATTGGCGCATCGTCCAAAGCTTGCCGCGATAGCCGGTGGCGTGAATACCGCGGGTGTATGGGGCCTGGCCGGGCTGACCAAGGTAGTTCTCTGTGTGCTCGTCCCAATCCGCGGGAAGATCGCCGGGAGTGTAGAGTCGCTCGACGGGAACGCCGGAAATGGTGGTAAAACGGGCAGTGCCGTCGGGATTACGATTCGTGCCGGTGTCGGCGCCAATGGGGCGCTCGGGCGATTTTTCCAACGCGGGTTTCAGCGTGGTGTCGATCCACAGTTGTTCCGACGCGGAGACCTGGCGGCTGGGTTCGGCTGGGGGCGGCGGAGGCTTCAAGACATCTTCGGTGGTGCTTCGTGACATTACGGTACCTCTAAGCTTCAGCCAGTAGAGAAGAACCCTCCAGCATAGGGTATCGGATGCGGGACAGGCAAACAAAAGAGAGGTTTCGTCGATACGTGAGGTGTCGAACACGATCAACGCATGACGCTGGAACGCAAACGCACCGCGGTTTACTGGGCGATTCTTGGGCCGCCGATTCCACTTGTACTTTCAGAGTGATTAGAGTCGGGCAGCTGAAGCTAGTGGGCCATTTCAGCTTCGCGTTCGTGGGCCATAAATTGAATGAGGCGCCACTTATCCATCCACACGATCGACTTGCCTCCGAGCATAATGTGGGAGACGACGGGAGTAATCAACATCCCATCCAACTTTCCCGGGGGCAGGTCGTGCGCTGTCCATTCTGCCTCGGCGGAGGGAATGTAGTCGTCCTCAAGGCCGTGGAGTAGAAACACATGGGCAGAGAGGTCGGCCAGTTGCCCGTGCGGAGAAACAGCGGCCATCTCCGGCGCGTCCTGATTGGCGATCTCCTGCAGCTTTGTCTTATTGGGAGAAGTGGCGAGCAGAGATTCCAATTCTGTTCGTTGCTCCGGCGACAAATTAGACTCCATCTCCGGGACGAGGGTACGTTCGTCAAACAACACTGCGCCCAGGACAGGCTCAACTGCGTCGCGATCCTTTGCGGGAACTAACAGTGCCAAGTCGGTGTACTCCAGCAACCGAGCGCCGAACGGATTCGGTTGGACGGTTTGAACGCTGCCGTCCGGGCGGGGATCCGTGCCGGTGATATAGAAATGTGCCACACGGCTGAGATCGTCATATCCGCCGACGACGAGGACCAGCTTGACGCTGGAGGCATAGGCGGGTCGAGCAGCGGCCATTAATACCATGCCACCCGCGAAGCTGACTCCCATCAAGGTGACCGGATGGCCGGTTTTCTGTGCGAACCATCGTGCAGACTCCCCGATGGTATCGATCGACGAGGCCTTCATCCGGTAGGCGCGCAGAGCGGGAATATCGGGCGTCAAAACGCTAACGCCGGAGGCTGCCTTCCAGGTGGCGAACCTCTTCATCTTTACTTCGTCGATGCCTTGATGATTGAGACCATGAACAAACACCAGGCCCGGTGAGTTCGGATTGTTTGCCGGAATATAGATGCGGGCGCGAATCGGTCCATTCGGGCTGGGAATGGTGACGTCCTGGATGATGATTTTTCTGCCAGCCAACGGTCTAAGGACAGAGGGCAGAGTGTCTCCATTCCACTGCATGAGAAGAGCGATGGCTTGCAAATATGTGCGAGCCACGGGCCACATTGCCACGGCGAGCGTGGCAACGGCGACGAGCAGTCCCAGACCGATAGGCACAAGCCCGCGGTTCCGGCGCTCCGGCGGTGCTGCTTGGACGGGGGAAACCAATATAGGAGCCTGTCCTTCCAGAGTATGCTACCGCAGCAGTTGGATTACGTCCGGGATTTAACTCGGATGGGAGGTATCCGAAGTGCAACGGAACGAGGGGCTGGTGTATGGACAATAGCTTCTGCGTCGGGTTGCCGACGTGGTAGTCGTCAGCCGCGAGGGGGCGGGTAGACGGCGATTATTTATCAAGGGATAACATGCGAGATTCCGGGTCCGGCGGAGCCGTTCATTTTGTAGAAATACCGGATCGCCATAGTATGCGGATAGGGAGGGATGCGAATGAAGTTGACTGGCAACACCATGCTAATAACGGGCGGCGGTAGCGGGATCGGGCGCGGGCTGGCGAAGGCTTTCCATGCGCTGGGAAATACGGTGGTGATTGCCGGGCGGCGCAAGACGGTGCTGGAGGGGACGGCGAAGGCGAATCCGGGCATGGAGTGGATGACGCTCGACATGGGGGATGCTGCGAGTATTGAAGCTTTTGCCAAGCGTGCGCAGGAGAAATATCCAAAGCTGAATGTGCTGATCAACAATGCCGGAATTATGAAGCTGGAAGACGTGCGCACGGCGGTCGGGTCGGAATTTGTGGAGCAGATGATTGCCATAAATTTGCTGGGGCCGATACGTCTGACGACGGCACTGTTGCCACTGATGCTGTCGCAGCCGCAGTCGACGATTATGACGGTGTCATCTGGACTGGCGTTTGTGCCGCTGGCGCCGACGCCGACCTATTGCGCGACCAAGGCGGCGATTCATTCGTACACGCAGTCGCTGCGATATCAACTGAAGGACACCGCGACCGAGGTGGTAGAACTGATTCCACCCTATGTGGCCACGGACCTGATGGACTCGAGCGCAGGCGATCCGCGGGCGATGCCGCTGGATACGTTCATTGCGGAGGTGATGGAGATATTGAAGGCGCAACCGAACGCGACGGAAATTTGCGTGGAGAACGTGAAGCGGTTGCGTTTTGCCGCGGAGAGCGGACATTACGATGCGGTGTTCAATGGGTTGAATGAAGCTCTGGCGACAGGCCTGCACTAAGGATAGGAACCCGGTGAGCGGTCTGGGGAACGCGCGGCGCGACGCCGGCAGATCGAAACGGCATCGTGAGCTAGAGCTGAATCTTGACCGGCCACGTCTTCCAGATGTCTGCACAATAGTCGCGAATGGAGCGGTCAGAGGAAAACTTGCCGATGCGGGCGACGTTCAGAATCGACATTTTTGTCCAGGCTTCCTGGTCCTGGTAGGCGGCGCTGACGCGGTCCTGGCAGTCGATGTAAGACGGATAGTCGGCGAGCAGCATGTACTCGTCGCCATCGAGCAGGGAATGGACGAGCGGCTCGAACAGGCTGCGGTCGCCGTGGGAAAACTCGCCGTCGGCCAGAGAATCGAGAACATTTTTGAGTTCAGGGTTACTCTCGTAGATCGCGCGGGGATTGTAGCCCTCGGATTTTTTCTGTTGGACTTCCGCGGCCGTCATTCCGAAGAGGAAGAAATTTTCGGCGCCGACTTCCTGGCGAATTTCGATGTTTGCACCGTCCAGGGTACCGATGGTCAAAGCGCCGTTCATGGCGAATTTCATATTGCCGGTGCCGGAGGCTTCCTTGCCGGCGAGCGAAATTTGCTCCGACAGATCGGCTGCGGGATAGACCCGCTGGCCGAGCTTCACACTGTAGTCGGGCAGGAAAACGACTTTCAGTCGCCCGCGCACCAGCGGATCGGAATTGATGGAATCGCCGATGGAGTGGATCAGCTTGATGATGAGCTTGGCCATGCGATAGCCGGGCGCAGCCTTGCCGCCAAACAGGAAGGTGCGCGGCACCATCTCCAATCGCGGGTCACGCTGCATGCGCTGGTAGAGCGTGAGAATGTGCAGCACTTGTAAATGCTGGCGCTTGTATTCGTGCAGGCGCTTGACCAGCACATCGAACATGGATTCGGGATCGATGGCGATGCCGAGTTGACGGTCGATGTAGGAAGCGAGCTGCAGCTTGTTGTGCTGGCGGATAGCTCTCCATTCACGGCGCAGTTCGGGATCCTCGACCATCGGCTCCAGGCGGCGAAGCTTATCGAGATCGCGAATCCATCCTGCGCCGAGGCGCGAGGTTAAAAGCTTGCTGAGCCGGGGATTGCTGAGAACGATCCAGCGGCGTGGGGTGACGCCGTTGGTTTTGTTGCTGAATTTTTCCGGTGTCAGCTCGTAGAAATCGTGCAGAACATTCTTCTTCAGCAATTCGGTGTGCAATTCGGCGACGCCGTTGATGGCGTGGCTTCCGAGCGCGGCCAGGTGGGCCATGCGCACGAAGCCGCCATTACAGTCATTCACCAGGGAGAGGCGCTGGGCGCGGGATTCGTCGCCGGGAAATTTTGCGCGGACTTGCTCGAGGTGGCGACGATTGATTTCGTCGATGATTTCAATGTGACGCGGCAACAGCGCACCGAACAGACTGCGCGGCCATTGTTCCAGGGCTTCGGGAAGCAGAGTGTGATTGGTATAGGAAAGACAATGCTGGGTGACATGCCAGGCGATGTCCCACTCCAAACAATGGTCATCGATCAGCAAGCGCATCAGCTCCGCCACGGCGATGGCGGGATGAGTGTCATTCATTTGGATGGAGAAATTGCGATGCAATTCTGTCAGCGGCCTCTTCTGGGTCAACTGGATGTGCAGAATATGCTGCAACGAGCAGGACACAAAAAAGAATTGCTGCGCCAGGCGTAGCTCTTTGCCCTGAACACCGTCGTCATTGGGATACAGAATTTTCGAAATATTTTCCGACGAGACTTTATCAGCGACGGCACCCAGAAAATCGCCATTGTTGAACGTGCCGAAATCGAACGACTCGACGGCCTGCGCCGACCACAGGCGCATCGTATTCGCTGTGTTGGTGCGGTAGCCCAGAATGGGAGTGTCGTGCGGTACGCCGCGGACAAGCTTTCGCGGAATCCATGTGACGCAGACTCGGCCGTTTGCATCGGAATGGCGCTCGGTGCGGCCGCCGAATTTCACTTCAAACGCATCTTCGGGCCGTTCCAGCGCCCATGGATTGCCGAGTCGCAGCCATTTATCCGTGGTCTCAACCTGCCAGCCATCGCGGATCTGCTGATCGAAAATTCCATACTCATAACGAATACCGTAGCCGATGGCGGGAATGTCCAGCGTCGCGAGTGAATCCATGAAGCAGGACGCCAGCCGCCCCAAGCCTCCATTGCCCAGGCCGGGTTCTTCTTCCTGTTCGACAAGGGTGTCAAGATCGAGGCCCAGCTGACGCATCGCCTGATCCGCTTCATCATAGATTCCAAGATTAATGAGATTGTTGGCGAGGTGCGGGCCAGTCAGAAACTCCGCTGACAAATAGCAAACTACGCGGACATCCTGCGCCTGATAATTTGTCGTGGTGGAAATCCATCGCTCTACCAGGCGGTCTCGCACGGTGTGGGCGAGCGCCATGTACAAATCGTTCACGGTCGCTCGCTCGAGAGATCGACCGAGCACAAAGAAAAGATTGTCGAGGAAGGATTGCGCCAATGCTTCCACACTGAGGGCGGTCCGCTGACACTTTGGCAGCTCGACGTGAGGCGTGATTATAGAGACGAGGTCGGACACAGGTGGACTCCTTGGCGCCGCGGATGGGTGGCGCGTATTGAAGCGCGATTCCTATCTGAAATCATCGGCAATCAGGCGGAGAACATTGAGCGAGTCGCGAATCTGTCATGGCAAAATTCGGAGCCTGGGCGCGGAGGAAGCCGGTCGCGTTCTGGGAAGGTGCTGTTACCGAAGTGCACGTTGCGTGGCGTAATTTCCGCGACTTTGTGCAATTTCGGCACATTCTAAGGATGGCATGTTCAAGACGGAACCAGTGTCGCATTCGAAAGCGCTCGGCCATGAAGCGCTGGGAGTGAGCCTGAGGAAAGTGTGCGTCTACTGCGGGAAGCGTCTGACCGCCTCCATGCGGCGTGGCAAGCCGATGGGGCGAAGTCATCAGTGCCATGAAATGACAGCCTCCCGGAAACCCTCCGCGCCAATTCCGTTCAGCTAGAAGTTTGCGAGTCCGAACCGCATAGGCCGCGGGAGGCTAGTCTTTCCATGCGCCGAGTTGTTTTCGCAGCAAAACCAGCTGCCCCAGGTGATAGCTGGTGTGGTCGCCCGCCAAAAGAATCTCGCGCAGAATATTCTGATTTTCTCCCCAGGGAATATTCGCGGTGAGGTCAGTTTTGGGATCCTGAATCAGTTGATCGAGGGCCTTCAGGTCCTTATGAATTGTGGCGACGCAATGATCCCACGCAGAGGACGATTTCGGCGATTCTTCTTTCGGCCAATAGCCCTCGGGCCATTTCGGCGCTTCATATTTGGGATTGGTGCAAAACTCCAGCAGATCATGCAGGGCGATGCGAATGTGTTCCAGCATCTGCCACGCGTTGTGCGGCGAGCCTGCGGGCTTTTTGTCGAGCAGGGAAGCCGGCATGTTCTTGACTGCCGCATCGAGGCTGGCGTGGGCCTGATCGCCGCGCAGAAATGCGGACAGCTCGCGTCGAACCGATTGATCGTAGGCGGAATGTTCGGGACTGGCGGAATGGGTCGGCATTTTCGCTCCTTGTATCCAGGCTTTGACACTTTGGATGCTGTCGCAAGCGAACGGATTCGCATCTTACCGTAGGGAGCGTCAGCCGCGCTGCGGTTTAGCTGAGGACGACCTGGCCAGTGCCGAGATGCTCGGTGATCAACCGGGCGACGAGCGGCTTGAGAGACTCGCCTGTTTTCGGAAACACGAAGGATTGAGCAGCCTCATCCCAGTCAAGTTTAAAGCTGGTTGAGAGGGCGGAAATCCATATCTGCCGGACGGGAGCGTTGGGAGTGAGAACAAATTTGGAGGGTGGCTCCTCAAAGCTGATGTTGAGGACACCATTTTGTTCTTCCACCTCAAAGTCGGCATCGGATTCTGCAAGGATGAGTGCTTTTTTCAGGGACTCCAAAGCGCTGTCCGCGTGGCGCCGAAAGGTGATTTCGTCAAGCATGGAGCCAGTGTACCAATATTTCCGCTGCATCGGATGCACGTAAAATGGACGTATCGATGGGCATGGATGCATGGAAGGATAGAAGTCTTCAGGTTGTGACCAGACGGGAAATAATTTGCAGACGCGGACAATTGAGTCTCGTTTATTTCCTGGTTGCGTTGCTCTTGTTTGGTCTGTTTCCGCAGCCGACGGACGCCTACTCCTTCCTGACGCATGAAGACCTGGTGGATGTCGCGTGGCACGGATCGATTCGTCCCGCGCTGCTGGCTCGGTTTCCGAACGCTACGGCGGCGCAGTTGCGCGAGGCTCGCTCATACGCGTACGGTGGGACCACCATCCAGGACCTGGGTTATTACCCTTTCGGACATCAATTTTTCAGCAACCTGACCCACTATGTGCGATCGGGCGAGTTTGTGAATAATCTGATTCGCGACTCTCGCACCGTGAATGAATATGCATTTGCTTTGGGTGCGTTGTCGCACTACGTGGGAGATAGCGATGGGCATCGTTTCGCGACCAACCCTTCCACGCCAATCGAGTTTCCTTCGCTGGGGAAAAAGTATGGGCCGATTGTTACCTACGATGAAGCTCCGCATGCTCACGTGCGGACGGAGTTTGCTTATGACATAGAGCAGTTGAGCCGGCACGAATTCGCGCCTGTGGGATACATGCATGCGATGGGATTCAAAGTTCCTCGCAAGCTGGTGGAGCGGGCATTTTTTGAGACCTACGGCCTGCCGTTGCGCAGCGTGCTGGGACACCCGCGGCCGGCGTTTGAAAGCTACGATTCTTCGGTGGCGAAACTGCTGCCGACCTTTGCACATGCGGAAGTTCTGATCCATCGCAAGGATTTTCCGCCAGTGGACGACACCCCGGCTTATCACCAGTTTTCCACTCGGCAAGCGCAGGCAGGCGTGGAGAACCAATGGACGACGTACAAGAAGAAGGCTGGGTTTGAGGTACACTTCATCGCATTTCTGATACGCATTGTGCCGAAGATTGGAGCCGCATCCGATCTGGCAATCCGCGGACCGAGCGCGGAAACCGATCGCTGGTATATCGAGAGCGTGAATCGCTCCGTTGACGACTACGAGCGGATGCTGGGCGAGCTGGCCAAAGATCCAACGCACCAGCTTGACCTGCCGAATCGCGATCTGGACACGGGCAACCTGGTGCGGCCCGGCGGCTACCGCCTGACCGACAAGACTTATGCGGAGTTGCTGAACAAGCTGACTGCGGAACCGGACCGCCATGTTCCAAGCGGTTTACGTCACGATGTTCTGGCGTATTACGCAGATCCGAACGCGCCGATTGCGACAAAGAAAAATGCCCGCGCATGGAAGCGGGTGCAGACGGAGTTGACCACCTTGCAGGGAATGCAGACCGTGGGCACCCAGAACGTCGCCATGCTTGGCCGTTAAAATTTTCTACTGATATTTTTGGTTCGTGCATTGCGAGGAAAAAGTTTGTTGCTGACGCAGCGACTTGCGGCCAATTCCGTTGACGCTAAGCTAGCCCATGGCCAACAATAGGGCATGGCTAAGTCTGCAGGATCAGGATCTGGTGGCACGGATATCGGTTTGCTTGTGCTGCGCGTGGTATTGGGAGCAACGCTGTTCTCCAAACATGGGCTGGAGAAGATCACCCACTTTTCGCAGATGTCATCCCACTTTCCAAACCCTCTCCACATTGGTTCGCATGCCAGCCTGATCTTCGCCACGCTGTCGGACGCGATCTGTTCGCTGCTGGTGGTGCTGGGACTGGGCACACGCTTCGCAGCGTTCATCATCGCCGTGAATATGAGCGTAGCGCTTTATTTTGTCCATCACATGGCGTTGCGGCAGGACCATTGCGAAATGATGCTGGTCTATATCGCCGGCTTTGTTGCGCTGCTCTTCGCCGGTGGCGGGCGCTTCAGCCTCGACTGGAAATTCTGGGGACGCAGCTAGGGAGTTGTGGCTGAACTGCGAGCTGTTTATTGCGGGACAAATTGAAAGTCCCGCAGGACGACTTCCTGATCGCTGGCGGGAAGGACCTTGAAGCACCAGAGATTCATGCCGGTGGGCATGGGTTGCTGCGGAATGCGCACCTTGGGGTCGCTGGGCGCGAAGGTCCAGGTCTTTAGAACATTGGCCGTGGTGCCGATCGGCTGCAGCCCGCTCATGATGGTTCCGGTGACGCTGGTCGCAGTCCAGACCAGGCGCGCGGTGGTCAGCGTTCCGCTCTTCAGGTTAATTTCAAAATCCCTTTCGGTTGGCCCTAACGCAATTTGTCCCGTGGCGGGGTAGAAGGTGAAGTCCGCGTTGCAGGCGCCCTTGCAGAGGGTGTTATTCCACTTGGAAAATTCGATGTCGAGTTCGTCCTCTGCATCCTTGCCGATGTGATGCACGGGTCCATAAGGGAAGAGGCCGAGCACGGTGGACTTGTCCATATTGTCGATCGCTCCCTGAATCCACCACTGGTAGGTGCCGTAGCCCATCAGGTCAGTCGAGAATATTTCGGCCGCTGTGTAGGTGCCCTCGCGCTTGACGATGCGCAGATGGACATAGCCGTCGGAATCGACGGAGACGTTCGCGGGATTTCCTTTAGCAACGCCGGCCATGCCGCCATTCGTGACTCTCCAGGTATGACCTTTCCAGGAAATCGTCGGGCTGGTGGGTGCGGCTGGTTGGCTGTTGTCAGGCGCTTGCGCATTACACGCGGGGGTGGCCGCGATGAGCGCGGCCAGTATGCATGCGCGAAGTGTCGGACTGAGGCGTGAAGTCATGAATGGAAAACTTTCCCCGTCAAGCTTGATTGGCATGCCGGGGTCATGGATTGGTGAGGGAAGCATCCTGGAGGGATGCTTCCCATGGAGGTTAGGTTAGAAGTGGAACTGGATGCCAATTTGCACATTGCGCGGCGTACTCGATGTATAGCTGATGATCCCGAAATTGCCGTCGTCCAGGTTGGTATCCGGAGTACCGAAGGTCGGGTGATTGAATGCATTTGACGCTTCGATGCGGGCCTCGATCGACATTCCTTGACGCACAGAGTCAAGCGAAAAAATCTTCAACAACGAGAGATCGGCATCGAAGAAATAGGGGGTGCGGACGCTGGAGATGGTCCGTGGGGTCGTGCTAATGGCGTACAGCGGCGGCAACACGAAGACCTGAGGATTGGTGAAGAAATTGTCGATCCAGTCGTGTCCGTGGTTGCGTTTTGGAGTTCCGATAAGGTTTGGCCGCTGAGTGCCGTAGGTTGGCAGGGAGGTCCCGTCCGCGGTTTGCGGGACTAACGGACGTCCGGCCCTCAGCCGCCAGACGCCGTTCGTCGTCCAGCCGCCAAGGAAGCCATCGACCAAACGTGAACTGGAGCCCAGGAACCGCCTGCCGCGTCCGACTGGCAACGCATAGACATAGCTAACCTGAAACGTCTGTGGAACGTCGAACGTGGACAGGCTTCGTTCCAGATAGGGTCTGTTGGGATCCATGATGGTGCCAGTGGGGTCGATAAAACTTCCTAACCAGGTTGTGTTGTCATCCTGGGCCGATGCATTGTCGAAGGATTTGGACCAGACATAGGTGATGAGGAATTGCAGGCCGTTGGAATAGCTTTTGCTTCCGGTGACCTGGAGTGCGTTGTAGATGGAACTGGCCCTCGGCGGGACGTCGGTTACGACGGAGGTGAATTGTGGATACGGAAGATCCAGTTGATATTGCTGCACCTGCGCTTGAGAGAGGTTGCTATTCGGGTTCGTTATGTAACCCTGGAAGGGATTGTTCACGTAGTTGGTCAAAACATTACCAACCTGATCCGGCGTGTAATTCTCGGCGCTTATCGGCAGGATGTCGATGCTGTTGTCGCCGCCGAAGTAGAGGTTGGTGCCTTTCTTCCCGATATACTCCACATCGATCAGAGTGTTCCATGGAAGTTGCCGTTCGATGCCCAGGGTCCAGCTTTCTTCGGACGGAGTTGTCTTATATTCGTCGCGTATAGGTCCGTTGGCTCCAAATCCCACATCGTTCAACAGCCCCAGGGAATTTCCCGGAGGCAGAATCAATCCGTTCGGATACGGATTGCTTAAGCGCAGGTAGGGCGTGGCTCCGTCATTCTGATAGGTGGGCACAAGGTTGGTGTACTGGTTAAAGCCCTGGGAGCCGTAAGGGGCAACACCAGTGACACCCGCGCGGCTCTGGGAGTAATACACTCCCCAGCCGCCACGAACGACCCATTTGGGAGAGAACTGATAGGCGAAGCCGAAACGAGGCTGCCAGTCTTTCCAGTCCGTATCGTAGATTGTTCGTTGACTGGGGCTGGCGAAGACCTCTCCGCCCACCAGAGGGCCAGTGCCGCCTCAAGGGCCGACGCCGGGCACCTGGAGTGGCGATTGCACGTTGGGGTCGAACCAGTTTTGGCGATTGTGACGTTCGGTTCGAGGTAGCGTGACTTCATAACGCAAACCGAGATTCAGCGTGAGCTTATTGGTTGCTCGCCAGTTGTCCTGGGCATAGCCAGAGTACTGATAGTTCTGCGAGGCAACCTGGTATTGGATCTCGTACGAGCCGCCGGCGTCGGGATTTCCCGTCAGGAACGTGGCCATGGCGTCTCCCCCGACCACCGTCACGTCACCCGGGGCCATCGAGGTACCGAACTGGTCGAAGAGGAAGGTGCCGTTGGGAGCGTTGGTCTGGATGTAGTTCATCTGATGCAGACGTCCATCAAATCCAAACTTCAATTCGTGCGTACCCAGTTGTTTGGTCAGCGTCACGGTGAGTTCGCCAGTATCTTGCCCTTGTTTGTAATTGCCGTAGGGGTCTGACCCTAAGCTCGTATAGCCGGCAGAGAAGTATCCAGAACCGATGAACATGGACGGAACCCCGGTATATCCCGCGGTGTTCAGATATTCGGGGAAGCCCAGGGCACTGAGCGGATCGGCAGGCGGATTTTTGCTGCCGAGAGGCGGGTAGGTAAAAATTTTCTCCGAGCCACGAGTGAATCCAAAGGTCGCATCCAACACCGTTGTTGGGTTAATGGTTTCGGTATCGTCGACGACGAACAAGTGGGTTGGGGTTTGATTTGGTCCGCCCGCGCAGGGATCGACAAAGTTGCCGAAACAGTTTTGGGGAACGCTGTTACTCCAGCTCTGGGACCACCTGCCAGCCAGCAAGTTGGACTGGCTGAAGCGTTGGTCGATCTTGACGTCGAACTGGTTCTCCTTAGACAGGCTCGATCCCGATGAGGTCCAGTTTCTATAAATGGTGCCGCCCGCAATGTTCGGCATGGGAAACAGATTCATCAGCGTCTGCGCGACGGGGTCAATCAAGTTGCCGGGAGTATTCGACGGCTGGAAGGGCGTGCCCGCTAATTTCGGATTCCCAGGACTGGTGTAGGTAGCCATGTTGTTGAAGGGAATGAAGTTGGAAGCCACGCCGCCGTTCAGGGTTGGATTGAAGACGTTGGTATATGGATCCCAGATCTGCCCCTGAGGGACAGAACAGAGCCCAGTCGCGTCGAAGGTCCCTCCATAAAACGAGCACACCTCGCCAAAGTCGCCGGTGCGCTCCTTCGCGCTTGGAACGCCGGCAGAAGGTACCGATTGCGAGACCTGGTAGGTGCCGTCCCAATCGAAGAAGAAGAAGGTCTTATTTTTGAAGATGGGGCCGCCGATGGTGCCGCCATAGTTATGGCGGCTGAGATTGGGGATCGGCTGACCAAAATGATTGGCGAACCAGTCGTTGGCGTCGAGAGCTTGACTGCGGATAAAGTCGTACAGGCTGCCGTGAAGTACATTGGTGCCAGACTGCGTCACCATGTTGACGATGGAACCGCCAGAGAAACCATACTCCGCACTAAAGTTCGATTGCTGGACTTTGAATTCCTGCACCGATTCGACGGATGGCGTATAGGTAACATTGGTGATGCCGCCGTTCGGTTCCATGTTTGTGATGGACGCGCCGTCCATCAAGACATCCGCGGTGGCATTGCGACTGCCATTGGAAATGAAGTTGGTGCCTGTGCAGTTGACGCCGCACGTGTCGTCGACGTTGGTGACTCCCGGCGCCAGTTGCACCAGATCCATGACATAGCGGTTCGTATTTGGGAGATCCTCGATAAACCTTCTGTTGATGACCTGTCCGGTGGTAGCATCCTGGGTTTGCAGCGTGGAAGTCTGCGAGGAAACTTGCACAGTCTGGGTGGCGCCCGCCACCTTGAGAGACATGTTCACAGTGACGTGAGAGGTGACATCGACTTTGATGCCGGTGCGAATCGCCTTGTCGAAGCCGTTTATCTCCGCTGACAAGGTGTAGACGCTAGGAGGAATTGAAGGCAGAATAAACTGGCCCTCTTTATTCGTCGTGGCGGTGAAGGTATATCCCTTCTCCACGTCCGTTAAAGTCATCTTGACGCCGGGAACGACGGCGCCGGAGGGGTCTGTGACCAGTCCAGCGACGGTGCCAAAGTAGGCTTGACTCAGGAGCAACGCTGGAAACGCAAGCAACAGGATGAATGCCAGTCCAAATAGAAGTCTCTGGTGGCATCTCACTTTCATTCCAAATGTATTCATGGTCATCCGCCTCTCTGTATAGTTCGGTCTGCGTTGAAACTTGGCGTCGTGCTTTGTGAGAATCTCCTCTGGGGTTTCGCAGCGACGAATGGAGATTCCGCCCCAAAATTTCATTCACGGTGAAACGATTCAGTACACGACAACGGCGCGACAGCGTCAAGTGAAATGTCGAATTTCAGGCCTGTCCGACGGGCCAGGGAATCATCGCGCTGTTGAGTGTCATTTGCCATCGGAATTCAATTTCCCTCGAAGAACAACAATGGACGATGCAGGCAGTTCATATTCTGTGGTCTTATCGCCCTGCAGCGCGGATTCCTTGATCGGTCCATCCGGCTCCGCATATCCAGGCTTGTATTGCTGCAATGGATTTTTCGGTTCCAACGGAAAATGCGACGGATCGACAATCTGCTCCGCCGGATGCCACTTGTATTGCTCGGGTCCAAAGTATGCGGCATCGACGGTCCCGGAGAAATAGTTTTCGACCTTGGTGGCGGAGTTCTTGAAAACAATTCCCACGCGGTGGGCATTGTGCTGATCGCGATTCACCAGCATCACCGACCAGGTCCCATCCGGCCGCTGCACAGTGTAGGAAGTGACCAGAATGTGACCCGCGCCATCGTTGTAGGTTCCGGAGGAGGGGAACATGGTGTGGCTGCCGCCGTCGTGCTGCAGCCATTCGTAGTTGATCATGCGGCTGGCGAAGTACTGGCTGAGCGGCTGCTCGATGGCGTAGTCGGCATTGACGGTAAACATGCCGAAGGTGCCTTGAGAACCATCACATCCTTCCTCCATCTTGAGCGGCAGATAGTGGAAGTAGTAGACGCCGTTACCACCGACATCGAGGAAGGAACCGATATAGTCGGCCAGCCAAAGACCGCCAAACATATCCATCATGGTTTCAGTCGCTCGGGGAGAAAGGTTCGACTCCGTAATCAGCATGGGCATGTTGGCCGGAATGCCGTCGTTGTACCAGGTACGCATGATGTTGGCGACCAGTTGCGGCTCCTCATAGAGCCGGTCCCAGGTACTGAGGCAGCCGTCGTACGGATAGTGTTCGAAGGAGAAAAAGGCGAGGTCGCGCATGCGGTCGTGCGATTTTAGATATTCAAGAAACCGACTGAGCCAGGAGGCGTTGCCGTTCTGATCAGGCCAGAACAGGATGTCGGTGTTCTCTCCCTGGAAGGAAGGTCCGCCCAGCTTCAGGTTGGGGTCGACACGATGGAGAGCGGTGGCAAACTCAAGGTAGAGCGCACCGTAGTCTTCCGGCGACATATTCTGGCCGTCCACTTCTTCGCCCATTTCGACATAGGAGATGGGGTAGTGACGCGCCTCAAGATATTTGATTTCCGCAGCGGCATTGTCGGGATTGTCGTAGACCATGGCGATGGGAACGATCGCCGGCAGCCCCTGGGTGATGCCGCTCTTGAAAAACAAGTCGAACCCCAACTGGGTGCCGGCGTTGCCCAGCATGTCAGCCGAAGTGTGCCAGGAGTCGACGGAAGAGGTGAGGGTGAATGTCTGTTCGCGATCGGCTGTATGACGGACGAGATCGTGGAATTCTCCGTCGGGAGTAGTGGTTCCGACGTACAGCTCATTCACGGCGTAGCCGACACAATTTCTAGGGTCGAAGGAACCGTGACTGTCGCAGGTGTCGGACGAATTCGTCATCAGGATGCGAATAAAGCGGATGGAGATGAGCTGATCCGTCAGATGAATGGTCTCAACGCCACCCTTGCCGGAGTCGACCTGACCGTGTGGAAACGTCATCCAGATTCCCTGGGTAGGGGCGCCGAAGGGATCTTTTCCGGTCCAGTATTGGACGAGATAGCGGGTTGCGTAGGGAGAGGCCCAGTTGATCCGGATGGTATCGATGTTTTCGTAATTGCGAAGGTCGATGACGGCCCACTGGGGATGCATCGCGTCAGATTCGCCGGTGAATCGACTGGCGAGGTAAGGGTCGCTTTTCCAGTACGTCGAGGTATCGCCGTCTGTCAGGCGAGAATAGCCGGAGCCGCCATCATCTCCGCGATGAGGCAGGGCGTAACCGTAGGAATATCGAATGAAACTGGTTGGGGTCGACGAGCCGGTAAAGTAGCCTTCCTTTTTGCCGGGGTCGCTCCAGGTGCCGGTTGGATTCCAATGCCATGCCTCCACCTGGAGATCCGTGTTCTGGCGATAGGTGACAGGCTGCCATCCGGCGGAGAGAACTTGTTTGAGGGTCGCAGGGTTATTCAGAGTTTCATCGATGGCATTGGTGGGGATGCGATCGATGCCCGCGCCGAGGGTCTTGCTGGGGATAAAGTGATTGGTGGCATGTCCGGGAGTGGTGTCGACGACGACGGTTTGGGCGCTCGAGATCCCGGAAGGAATCGCGGTCGCGAAAACTGCCAATAGACACATGGCTCCAAACCTCGGTTTCATGTTTTCCTACAGGACGTATGGGGCTTCAACAGTCGCACGGAAGAGCCTTGGGGGGAAGGTTTCAATCGTTTGAATACAGAAGATATGATTTTTACATTCGACTGTCAACAAATTTCTTCAACGTTGTCGTGCGAGCAACAGAACCTTCGATTCTCACGGGTGCGGCGAAGAGGAAACACTGGCGGCGGATGCAGTGGCCTGTTTCGCCGGCAAGGTCCCATATTTCCGAAAAGCCTTCGACATGGCAGTCAACAGGTCTTCTGAGTGGCCGTCGTAGTCGCTGTAGCCTGGGCCCCCGATGGCCCAGACAAAAAATCCGCCCAGGTTCCTTTTGCGAACTGGCTGCTGGTTGCGGAAGGTTTCCCGGCCGAGGCGGAATCCTTCATCTATGCTGAAGGAAAGAAGCGGTGCGACCATTTCTTTCGGTTGATGCTGTCGCATCGAAGTTCGAACTCTACCTGATGACCTCCACTTACCTGCAACGCGTCCGAGCGCGGACCCAACGGCTGAACCACGCCTTACGCGGCGACTATTGGTTTCCGCACGTACCGCTGGCGCTGCTGTTGGGCTTTGCTGGTTACTGGATGTTGCGGGCGAGCTTTGGCACGCACTGGACGGAGTATCTAAGGTTTCTGGCAGAGGGGAAATTTCGCCTGGAGCTGAAGCGGCTGCCGTCACTGGTGATTGGCGCCGGCATGATGACAATGGCGCTGGGTTTATTGTGGCGCTCGCGCCTGGCATGGCTGATGTCGGTGCTATTGGCGGCCACGGCTGTGGTGAATACGGTTTTCACCGGGCATGCGGACGTCAAGATGCTGCTGGCGTATTTCGCCTTTGTGCTGGCGTCGCTGCTGCTTACCTGGCGAAGTTTTGATCGATCGAGCATTGCTGCGAGTACTCTGTTCGCGTTGAGCGCGGTCACGATGTTGATTATGTATGCCACTTTCGGGGCATATTATCTTGGCGCGCAGTTTAAACCACGAATCGCGGATCTGGTCACCGCGTTTTACTACGCGATGGTGACGATGAGCACGGTGGGATATGGTGACATTGTTCCATCGACGCCACAGGCCAGGTTATTCGCGCTTTCTGTAATCGTATTGGGAGTCGCGGTCTTCGCGACATCGCTGACCGCGGTAGTTGGACCACTGGTCGCGCGGAGCCTGCAGGGTATTGTCAACCACAAAGGAAGAAGAATGAGACGGGAAAATCATTTCGTCGTTATTGGCAACACCCCACTGGCGATCAATACGTGGCGGGAACTGGCGAAACGTGGCCGACCAGTCACTCGCATTCTGCGAGAGACGCCGGAACAAGGCGACAACAAGGATGTCGACGTGGTGGTGGGCGATCCCAGCATGATCGAAGTATTGCGAGAGGCCGGGGCGCATCACGCGGAAGCGGTGCTGGCGATGCTGGGCGACGACTCAGAAAACGCGTTTGCCGTGCTGGCGGTGAAGGAGTTGGGTGGAACCGCGAAGACAGTGGCCGCGGTCAACGATGCGCGCCACCTGAGCCGCGTGAAGCTGGTGCAGCCGGATGTGGTGATTGCGCCGCAGGTGCTGGG
Source organism: uncultured Acidobacteriota bacterium (assembly GCA_963794795.1). Lineage (GTDB taxonomy): Bacteria > Acidobacteriota > Terriglobia > Terriglobales > Acidobacteriaceae > JAKAAZ01. The sequence goes on from CAWCFC010000002.1 coordinate 156,840, forward strand.
CGGTGAACTGGCGGCGATGCTGCTGTCTGGCGAGCAGGTGACGCCTGAGTGGGTCGTAGAGCGCGTCTTTCAACAGGTCAGCCCGACCGCGGTCAAGCCAGCCACAGAGAAGCCGTCTTAGTCCGAACGCGTCGCCAACCCGTAGGAGACAGCCGATAGCGCGCCTAGCGAAGGCTGAACGAAAGGCCAGTCGAGAACTGGAAGGAATTCTTCTGGTATCCGACCTGCGGATCGTTCTGGAAGTTATCAATGACGGCTAACGAGAACGATAGCTTTTTATAGAGCGGCAGCCGAATCCCTGCGTTTCCGGCGGCGGAGAACGCGTTCTCATCATTCCATGCCAAATCTGCCAGTGTTTTTTCGTCGAAGGTGATCTTGCCGAACTTACGCGTGTAGGCCTCGCTGACCATGGAACCGATCAGTTTTCGATTGAGCGCCGTGACATCTGCAGTGGAATTGAAGGCCTGCGATTCATAGTGAAGGTCGGCCGTCACATCAAACTCGCTGTCCTCTTTCTTGAAAAATGTCACGCCCACGCCGGCGCCATAAATCTGCTGCAATACGAGCCCCTGGGTGGTGTCGTGATCGAAGTTGACCTGCTGCAGATAATAGCCGCGTCGGGAAAAATATTCATCGCGTTCGGCGGAGACATGAAAGATGTTGGTGACGGTAGTGACGGTTCCGGGCTGCGATGTTTTTCCTGCGCTTTGAGTGTAATGAAACGTGGTTCGAAGCTTGGGATCGAGCCAGATGACAGTTGGAATCGTTCGCTGCAGCGTAATGTCGGTGAGGAATTGGTAGCTATTCTGGGTGGCGCGAATCACCGTGGTTCCAGTGGTGATATTTCCGTTCCATCCTGTCCTCCAATTGATTTTTCGCTCGATCTCCTTCTGATAAGTGCTGTCGTCGACGATGTAGCCGATTTGATCGGCGGGAATCAAACGCCCTTTTTCAGCGGTCACAGGAGGAGTCGTCTTCACAACGGTGGGCTTGGCGGATGTGGTGGGTGCGGGCGGAGTGACAACTTTGGCTGTGGCAGACGCGGGTGGCGCGGTCCCAGACTTGGCGGCTTCCGTGGGTATCGGCGGTGTTGGCTGTGCGGTCTGAGTTTTCGCTTCTGCGGTGGCAGGCGTCGGCTTGGCTTCGGATGGTTTGGCTTCTGCTTTGGCGTCGGCCGCGGCCAGTTCCTTGGCTTTTTCCGGAGTGACCGGCACAACGATGATGCCTTTGGCTTGGAGTTGAATGATTCCTTCTACGACCGGTGCTCTCTTCTTGAATCCTTTGGGCTCCTTGGGGACGATGGCGAACGGACGATCTGACTTCAACTCCTTAATTTTTTCCAACGGTATGGTAATTTCGCCCGCGACTTCACTATCGAACTTGATTTTGGTTCCAGTGGAATTCAGCAGTTTCCCTGTGATTTGATCGCCATTCTTAAAGATCAGTATTTCCTTTGGCCCCTCCGGCTTCTTGGGCTCGACCTTGGCGGGCTTTTTTGTCGACTTGGCGGAGAAAGCGAGAGGTGAGATCAGCAGCAAAGGAAGGAAGATGGCTGCGATCGCGAAAGCGGGTCGCAATCGAAAACGGCAGTTATGTTTACAAGCTTGGATCGGCGACATAGGAGAAGTGCTCCTGGAGAAAGCTGCAACGGATAGTGTCCTCAAGGTAGAACGAACCGCGAGGGAAGTGAAGCGCTTGGTTCGGTGCTGGTCGATTGCTATTCTGCCAAATGGAAGGAGAAATCCATGGACCAACCACTGCTTTCTCCCATCGATCGGCCCCGGGGGCTGATGTTGAAACTGGCTTACTTCTTTACGCAACGGCAATTCGGCAAGGTGCTGACGCCGTTGAAAGTCCATAGTGCGCGCCTGCCACCTGCATTTGGTCTGTTTTACGCGAAGGTCGGAAAACTGGATCGTTCCCTGACCTTGCCGCGGGAAACGGTCCTGCTGATTCGGGAGCAGGTGGCCCGGACGAATGTCTGCCTGTTCTGCCTGGACATTGGCCGGTCGTTCACAATCAAGTCCTCGATGAACGAAGCCAAATTTGACGCTCTGGACCAATACCGGACGAGTCCTCTATTTACTGACGCAGATCGGGCGGCGCTGGATTACGTCACCGAGCTGACCAAGGATAAAAAGGTCGATCCAGAGGTATTTGCACGTATGGCGGGGCATTATTCAGAACGACAAATCTGCGAGATTGTGTGGCTTGTCGCCAGTGAGCATCTCTACAACATGACTAATATTGGATTGAATATCCATTCAGACATGCTGTGCGATATCAGCAGAAAGAAGAAGTGACGGGTTCATAGCAATATCCTGGGCGGGGAGCATTGTCTTTCTACGTTCTTCTCAGGCCGACGTCTTCGCCTGTTAAAGCTTGGAGCTTTTGCATGGAATCTGCGCTGCTGAATCGAGGGAGAAGGTCCAAATGCCGAAACGAAAATTGGAAAAGGTGAAGCAAGTGAAGGAACAGGCGCGGCTCAAGATCGGACGTCCGCCTCGGCCTCAAGTCATCCCGAACAAGAAGAAGGATCGAAAGATTGACATGGACTAAAGCGCAAAGGCCCTCTAATGCAGAGGGCCTTTGCGACAAGATCGGGACGGCGTCTGTCAGAACGGGATGTCGTCGTCGGTGATTTCGGTGGACTGAGAATAATCCTCCGCAGGACTGCGCTGATCGAACGAGGCGGTGTTGGACTTGCTGTAGCCTCCGCTGCTGGCACCATCGCCTTCGCCGCGTCCGGAGAGCAGCGATAGATCGTTGACGATGATTTCCGTCTTATATTTCTTCTGGCCGGTGGTCTTGTCGTCCCACGATGAGGTCTGCAGGCGGCCTTCGACGTAGAGCTTGTTGCCCTTCTTTACGTAGTCGCGAATGATCTCGGCGGTGCGCTGGTAGGCGACCAGGTTGTGCCATTCGGTGCGGTCCTGCCAGTTGCCGGTCTTATCTTTGAAGCGCTCGCTGGTGGCGATGGAAAATGTCGCGACGACCGTGCCGCTGGCGGTGGCCTTGATCTCTGGATCTTTGCCGACGTTGCCGAGAAGAATTACCTTATTGACGCTTTTTGCCATGTTCGACCTGCTTTCTTTCTGAAACCTGTTTTCGGATAACGATACCAGAGCGATGCGGGAACTGCATTTCTGCTAAGTTCCGCCGCGGCTGAGCCTGCGATTGCGCAGCCATTTTGCGCCGCCGAGGACGAGCAGCATCAGGCTGAAGGGAACTCCCATCAAGGCGAACATCAGGAAGAGCCAGCCGCCATTGGAGCGGGCGCCGTAGATGCCGATGCCGCCGAAGACTGTTTCGGTGAGTAGCAAGCAAAGCAAGCTGACCAGCATGATCCAGAAGCCGGCTTTGAGCAGCGCTCCGGTGCCATCGTCGGGTCTGCGGGTGGCGTCGCCCGGCAGCTTTGATGGCATTTTCAGCGGCGCTGGATCGATCGCGGGCATGTGGGTTCCCAATGTGCTCAACGCCAGGCCGCCAGCATCGCGTAGACCACCACCCCGGTGACGGAGACGTAGAGCCAGATGGGAAAGGTGTAGCGCGCGATGCGTTTGTGCTGAGGAAATCGACCGCTCAAGGAGAAGAAAAATGTGATCAGAATGAGCGGCAGGACGACGACAGAGAGAGTGATATGGCTGATCAGGATCGCCAGGTAGACGGTGCGAACTGTGCCGTGGCCGGGGAAAATCATATCCCCATGGAGCGCGTGGTTGGTGACGTAACTAACGAGAAATAATGCCGAGAAGGCGAAGGCGGTCATCATGGAGATGCGATGGCGGGCAATCTGGCGGTGGCGAATGAAGTAGAGGCCGGTCAGCAGCGCGATGACACAAAGGCTGTTCAGGATGGCATTCAGCGCGGGGAGAAACATCAGGCTCTGGGCATACTGCGGCGGCGCGTGATGGACGTAAATCAACCATAAGAGCAGACTAACGGCGGCGGCGCTGAGCAGGACGATGCCGGCGATGGGAACTCGCGTGCTGATGGACGTATTGGAGGGTGAAGTCTGCATGGATTTTCTTCGCGCGCTAGGCCGCGGGCTTATTGCTGCGGCGGTTGACGACAGCCCAGGAGCCAACGAACACCACGGCGCAGAAGACCACGGTGATGATCAAGTTGAACTCGGGCGAAAACGTTGTGAGCTCTGCCGGGAACAGGCCGTTGCGCAGCATATCGACGCCATAGGTAAGCGGATTCAGCAGCATTAAAAATCGCAACCAGCCAGACGCTCCGCTGACGGGAAACAGCGCGCCCGATCCCAGCCACAACGGAATCAGAACCAGGTTAATGATTGCGTGGAAGGCCTGGGTGGAGTCCATCGGCCACGCGATGACAAAGCCGAGCGCGGTGAGCGAGAACGAGGTGAGCGCAATCGCCAACATCGCATACAGAATGCCGAGCGGGGTGGTGTGAACGCCGGCCAGCGGACAAAACACGAGGAAGACCCAGCCTTGAATGGCGGCCAGTGTCGCTCCGCCGAGCACTTTGCCGAGAACGATGGCGGATCGGCTGATGGGCGAAGCCAGCACCGATAGCAGAAAGCCTTCATTGCGATCCTGAATCAACGACATCATGCTGAAGATGGCGGTGAAGAGCACGATCATGATGATGGCGCCGGGAAAGAAGTAGCTCAAATAATGCGTGGAACCCGACGCGGCGGCGGAAGCGGCACCGTGACTTTGAAAGGTCTTCGAAAATCCGGAGCCGAGTACCAGCCAGAAAAGAAGCGGGGAAGCAATGACGCCGACAACGCGGGCTTTCTGGCGATAGAAGCGGACCAGCTCGCGACGCCAGAGAGAGTAGGCGGGAATCCACAAGCTGGACGAGAGAGAAGTCTTCGGCCGAGTGAGGCCGATGGAAGCGGGGGTCGGTGCGGTCGCGGTTGCCATTACTGTTTCTCCTCGCCCTGGTCGAGCCAGAAGCGGTGGCCGGTGTGCTGGATAAAGACGTCTTCGAGACTCGGCTTCGAAACGGAGACGGAAACGATTTCGCCCGGGAAGGCCTCGACCACTTCGGTAAGGAAGCGGTGACCCTGCTCGCGTTCAACCCGCACGGCATTGTCGACGACGACGGGAACGACGCCGAAGCGATCTGCAATGCGAGCGCCCAGGGTGGTCGCAGCGTCGGCGGAAGCGGTTTCAAATTGAACGATATCGCCGCCAATTTCAGCTTTCAAATCCGAGGGGCTGCCAAGCGCGACCAGCTTGCCCTCGCTCAGGATGGCGAGACGATCGCAATGTTCGGCCTCTTCCATCAGATGGGTGGTGACGAGGACGGTCACGCCCTGTTCATCGCGCAGGATGCGCAAATAGTTCCACAGATCGATGCGCGCGCCGGGATCGAGTCCAGTCGTGGGCTCGTCGAGCAGCAACACGGAGGGCGAATGAATCAGGCCCTTGGCGAGTTCGACACGGCGCTTCTGGCCGCCGGATAGGGTTTCGACCATGTCGTTTTTACGATCCGTCAGGCCAACGCGGTCGAGGACTTCTTTGGAGCGCGCTTTCAGGTGCGATCCGCTGAGACCGTAAAGGTGGCCTTGATGCATCAGGTTCTCGCCGACCGTAAGTTTTACGTCGAGGCTGGTGGCTTGAAACACAATGCCGGTTTGCAGGCGCACCCGATTGGGCTCGGTGGAAACGTCAAAGCCAGCGAGGCGGGCGTGACCGCCAGTGGGAACCATGAGCGTGGAAAGTATGCGGAACAGGGTAGTTTTGCCGCTGCCGTTGGGACCGAGCAAGCCGAAGATTTCCGCGGGGCGAACGTCGAAGGTCAAACCATCGAGCGCCAAACGCGAACCATAGTCGTGCGATAGATGATCCAGTTCGATCGGTGCATGCGGAGCGAACTGGCCTGCCGGCTCACTTGTCGGCGTTGCTTGTGGAGAGCGGTCGATCTGTTGTGTGGTTGCCATGGGTTCAATTCCTCCTGGTGGCGTTCAGCATTAGCACTGCCAGCAGCAGCGGCAAATAAGTCACACTGACCTTCAGCAAGGCTCGCGCGTACAGGCGAGACTGGCTGGCGGAAGATTTGGTAATCCTCGTAAAGCGGATGGTGTAGGCCAGGTACAGCAGGCCCAGCAAGAAAGCGCACACCCAATAAGTTCGTCCCGCCATGTGCAGATAGTACGGAGCCAGGCTGACAGGAATCATCAGGACGGCGTAGACCAGGGCCTCAGCGGCGGTCGACCAGCCATCCGGCTGCACCACGGGCAGCATGCGGATGCCGGCGCGGGCGTAGTCTTCACGATAGAGCCATGCGATTGACATGAAGTGAGGGAACTGCCAGACAAAAAGAATGGCAAACAGGGCGACGGCAGGCCACTCAATGGTGCCTCGCGCCGCAGTCCAGCCAATTAGCGGCGGCATGGCGCCGGGAAACGCGCCGACGAACGTAGCCATGGAAGTGAAGCGCTTCAGCGGCGTGTAAATGCCGACGTAGGTGACGGCGGTAAGCAGGGTGAGCGTGCCGGTGATGAGGTTCGTACGAGCAACCAGCCAGAGTGAACCGGCGATGATGGCCAGCATTCCGATCAGGATGCCGTAGCCCAGGCTAAGCCTGCCTGCTGCCATTGGACGCTTTGCGGTTCGAATCATCAGTGCATCGGTGCGCCGCTCTTCAGCCTGGTTCAGGGCGCTGGCGCCACAGGACACAAGGGCGACTCCAATCAAGGTGTCGAGCAGCGTGGAGTTAAACGAATTGATGCCGGATCGCGTGGCGCCCAGGTAGTAGCCCGCCCACGCAGTCATCACCACCAGGGTGGTGACACGCAATTTGAAGGTGGCGATGGTGTCGGCGGCGAATGTCTTCCACGTGTGGGTTACGGCAGGAAGGGGCTCGGCAATCGTGGAGATAGCATCGAAGGCCGCGACGCCATCAACCTCGGCGGTTACCGCATGAATGGCAGCGGCGGGAGCTGTTTCGCGGGCCAGGTTGGATTGGGCCGGGGTAACGGAAGTTCTCATAAGCCCTCAGGCGAGACGACACACAGGTGAGGGGTGCCGACCGGAAGTGCCTTCCGATGCGGAGAAGCCAGTTCAATTCGTCTGGTTGGCAGGAGTTTTCGGGAGAAACCAAATCTGGGCACACCTCAGGATAACAAAGGAAGGGCATCCTTCCGCAGGGCGGGGAAACCCCGGGGAAGGATGCATTTGCTCTCCGCGGGAGGTTTTGAGTGAGACAAAGGCGATTTCTGCTTACGGACGCGCGAACCAGCGTTTTTTAGTGGTCCGCGGAATCAGAAAGACTGTCTGGAGATCCAACTTTCGCCGGCTGAATCACATATTCGTCAATCAGCACGGCCACCAGCACCGCCGTGGGGACGGCGACCAGGGCTCCTGCTACCCCGGCAAGGCTGACGCCCAACAGCAGGGCGATAAAGACGGCGGTACCGGCCAGGTCGACGCGCGACTTCATGATGCGCGGAGTGAGGAAGGCATTTTCAATCTGCGAGTAGACCAGTTCAAACACAAGGATGACGACGACTTTCTCCCACGATTCGCTGGCAGCGACCAGCATGGCGACGGAGGTGGATACGAGTGCGCCTACAACCGGGATGATGTTGAATGCGCCCATCAGCACCGCGAGTGCGAATGCGTACCGCAGATGAATGGCGCCGAAGACCACGCCACTGCAGACGCCCAGGATCAGCATCAGGGCCAGTTGGCCCAGCAGCCAGCGCCCCATACGTTCTGCTGCGCGCCGCAGGGTTTCATCGAGCCGCTCGCGGCGGTATTGGGGAACAAGCGACAGGAACCACTTGTAGACATGTTCGCCTTCAGCCAGAAAGTAGATGGTGAGGATGATGCCTGTGATGATTTCAAAAATCTTGGTAGCCCAGTTGCTAACTGAAGAGACGAACACTCCGGCATTCTGGGCTGTGTCCTGCTTCAACTTGGCTTCAATGGCGGTCAGGTTCATATCCCGAAGGATTGGCAGATCTTCAATTTTCCGCAAGTACTCCGGGCTACGACCAGGGAGCGCTTTGACGAAGGTGGTGAGCTCGCGCACGACGGGCGGCAGGGTAAGGATGAAGAAGAGCATGATCGAGCCCACCAATGCCACCATGATGATGAGGATGGCAATGCCGTGGCCAGGATGCCAGTTGCGGATGCGGATGCGCTGCACCCCACGCACCACCGGCATGAGGACAATCGCTGCAAGAGCGCTGACGTAGAGCAGCACCAGCACATCGCGCAGCAGCCAGGAAAAGTACAAGGTGAGCGCAATGCCGAACGCAAACAGAATGTGGCCGCGCACGCTGCTGCCGGAGCTGGAATAGGTCGGTGGTACTGGGGTGTCTGTCATCGATTGGTCACCCTCTCGGAGCCGTATTCCATCGAGTCATGATGATGTGAACCAGCTCGTCCAAAGTTTTGCCGGTGGTGTCGACGGTCCAGTCGGCCAGTTCATACAACGGGCGTCTTCGTTGAAATCTCTCGGCCAGCTCAGCACGCTTTTCAAGAATAGGCCGTCGAACCGCTTTGCGGTGCAATTGTTGTTGCTCGCAACGCTCGATCAGTACCTCCAACGGAGCGGCGAGGTACAGCAATAGCGTCGTATCGTCTTCCTGAATGCGCTGCCGGTTAGCGGCAGTTTCAATGGCGCCGCCACCCAGGGCTAGGACAATATTCTCCTGGCGCAGGGTCGTGGCGAGCGCATTTTGTTCCAGTTCGCGAAAGCGGGCTTCGCCGATGGAGTCGAAAATCTGGGCGATATTTTGCTGTTCGGTGCGGACAATTTCCTCGTCCAGATCAATGAAGGTCCAGCCCAGGCGCTGCGCCAGACGAGGACCGATCGTACTTTTGCCCGCACCCATGAATCCAGTCAGAACAATGCGTTTGGGCAAAAGAACGTGATCCGACTCTGGCTTGTGACGTGGTGTAAACGGCGACCCCTCCAGCAATCTTTGCTGGATTTTAAATGAGACGGAAGGGCTTTCACCGACAAGTTTCAATGACCAGGCAGGTCAGGAATTCTTGTTGACATCCTTCTCGCGGGCGAGCGCAGTTTGAATATTGTCCCAAACAGCAGGACTGGGGTCGTGGATGGGCAATAACAATTTCGCCTGGGCCGCGATGTACTCCAAATCGCGCACCAGTGCGGAACAGTTCTCACAGCCTTGCAGGTGGGCATGGGCCTGCAGATCCTGCTCAGAATCGAAAAGCTCTGGCAGTTGCCGCTGGAATTCGTCGCAATCTCGTGGCGTGTGGGTCTGCTTGGTTGTCATGCGTCCACCTTCCCGTTCGTGTCCTGACGCAATAAGTTGCGTAAGCGCATGCGGGCTTTATGTAGTTGAGATTTGCTATTACCAATGGAGCACTGCAGCATACCTGCGATTTCATTGTGCTCGTAGCCTTCCACATCATGAAGAACAAAAACCATGCGATAGCCCGGGGGCAATTCTTCCACAGCGCGTTCCAGCGTGACACGATCGATGGAGCCCGACAAGGTGAGGTCGCGCGTGCCAAAGTCCTTGCGCGGCCCATCTTCCTGCGAAGGCTCCAGAGTTTCTTCCAGCGACACCAACGGAAGACCTTTTTTGCGCAGGTGCATCAGCACCACGTTGACGGCCATTCGATGCAGCCAGGTGGAGAAGGCTGAATCGCCGCGAAAAGTGCTGATTTTGCGATGCAACTGCAGAAATGCCTCCTGCGTCAAATCTTCCGCTTCCGCTACATTGCCAAGCATTCGCAGGCAGAGTGAGTACACGCGGCGCTTGTGCATGTTATAGAGAATCTCAAACGATGCTCCGTCTCCTTGCTGCGCTGATGCAATGGCTGCCAGTTCGCCAGCGATCGGGGGATTGCGACGCTGTTGCTGCTGTACAGGTCGAGCTTCCGCCGTCAAGGGTTGAGAGGGAGTGGGGGAGGGGGTCTTGTCGGCAGTTCGCAATATGTTTTTGCTCATTGAATCTGAATGCGTTCTGCCCTTTCCTGTGTCTTTCTTGGAATCATCCATAATTGCTGCTTCGATTGCTCCGTGTTTTAGAGGTTGATGACGTCGCAGGGGTTGCCCGCGCCGGGAATTAACTGCCGACGAAGCGGGAGTAGAGACTGCGAGCCAGCCCCACATCTGTCGTGCCCTGAACAATCGCTCGACCATCCTTAAATATTGTGATGCGATGTTGTCCGCGATCGAAGCGCAACAGCATTTCATTGGACCGAACTGTGCCATGGGCTTCTAGTTTGCGGGTGAGCTCGGCAAAGTCGATGGGACGATGGTGTTCGTGAATCTGAACGGAATTTCTGCCGCAGAGAGTAATTTGCGGCCGGCCCACGCCGCTGAGATGCGGAAATTGATGTTTCGCGCAGACCGAGCAGTTGGAGCGTGGACGCGAGGTGTCGATTTCGGAGATTTCATTGCTCCACACATCGCAGGAAAAAAGCGTGCGTCGCATACGCTCGTGAGCACCCACGATCCACTTGATCGCTTCCACCGCTTCTAATGAGGCGGCCAGATTGACGGCGGGATTCAAAATTCCGCTGGTATCGCAGGTCTCGACGATCCCGGAGGGTGGCTCGGGAAAGATGCAGGCAAGGCAGGCCGTGACGCCGGGCAGAATATTCATGGTGACGGCGTAGGAACCGACCGCGCCTGCGTAAATCCACGGCTTATTCTGTTGGACGGCATAGTCATTCAGCAAGTAGCGGGTCTCGAAGTTGTCCGTCGCGTCCAATACCAACTGCGCGTCGGCCAGGATGGAATGGATATTCGCCGGAATCAGGTCGGCGACGTGGGCATGGACCTGGGTCTGGCTGTTGAATTGGGCCATGCGGCGGCGGGCAGCCTCCGCTTTTGGCAGCCCTTCGGCGGCGTCTTCCTCCTGAAACAGGACTTGCCGCTGCAGATTGCTCCATTCGACATAGTCGCGATCGACCAGCGTCAATGTGCCAACTCCGGCGCGCGACAGAAGTCCGGCTACGGCGGCTCCCGTTGCTCCGCAGCCAACGATGGCGACGTGGGCGGCGAATAGTTTTTGCTGACCCTGCTCCCCAATACCTGCAAAGAGAATCTGCCGGGAGTAGCGATCCTGCGAAGACAAGGATGCCGGATTGGAAGCCGAATCCATTCTCTACCAGTATAGGGAACGGGTACGGGGGCGGGTTGCCGGCGGAGACGCAGCGGGGAGTGCAGGGGTGAATTTATCGGGCGCGCGGTGAGGAACATCTTTCGCCACCCCGGGTTTGAACAGAATTAGTCAGGATTTATGGCACGGGCAAGACGAGAGACACACAGGTTGCGTATGCTAACCATAGGCAAACGGAGTCTCTCGATCACCGTATTCCAAGGCAATCTGGGTTCGTCGATCCGTCGTCGAGCGTCTGGAACCCGAGGACTTGCTGTCGGAAAAATCAATCACTGTGGCAACGGTTGTGGACGGACCGTTCATAGGTCTATTTCTTTGCAGAAAAACCATCCACATCCTCATTTCGCACGCATTGGGTTGGTCGCGCGAATCGGGCTCTGCGCCGTTGGGATCGGGCTGGCGACGGCGGGGTTTGCCGCGGCTCAAAGTCCGTTGGCGCTAGACGCAAAGACTTCCCAGCAAGGCGCGGTCGCCTCTGCTCCTGTCGAGAACCCTGCCATCCGGCGAAGCCCGGCATTCCTTCGCTATCGTGACCTGAAGAGCTGGTATGGTCTGCCGGTGCACGCCGTAGTATTCACTGGCGTGTTGGATCAAGACCTGGTGGGTGTGAAAGATCGACTTCCTCTTCAATCGGGCAAAAAGTTAACCGAGCAGGACGTCAAGGAGAGCCTGCACGCGCTGTTCGCGACCGGACTCTATCGCAGCATTGTGGCCGAGGGAGTGGAATCCGGTGGTCAGATCACGGTCACATTCGACGGAGTACCGCAACTGTTTCTGCGCCGGCTGTACATCCAGGGCATGAAGCAGGACACGTTGGCGGCGCAGATCCAGCGGGCCACGCGGCTGGAGCTGGGTGAGTCGTTCACGGCCCAGGAACTGGACCAGGCGACGGAACATCTACGCAGCGCGCTGGAGCGGAACGGCTTCCACGTTCCTACCGTCTCAGTAAAGACAGTGCCGGCGGGTGGTCGCCACCTGGTGGATGTCATTTACACGGTGAACGCGGGGCCGCAGGCAAAAGTCGGTGCGGTAGAAGCGATCGGCACAACCGCGTTGACAGACCAGGAATTCCGCAAGATCGCGAAGTTGAAACAGGGATCAACCGTGACTGCAAATACGGTGCCCCGAGCGCTGACGAAATTGCGCAAAAAGTATCAAAAGCAGAACCGCTTGGAGGCGACGGTTCGATCGGGACCGGAGACCTTCGATGCGGCAACCAATTCAGTCAACTATCAGTTCCAGGTCAATCGTGGCCCGGTGGTGCGCATCAGCGCGATCGGGGCCAAGATTTCGCAGCGCGATCTGAAGCAGCTGGTCCCTGTGTATGACGAGGGCGCGGTTGATCCTGACCTGCTGGATGAAGGCGACGGCAATCTTCGAGATCACTTCCAGAAGAAGGGTTATTTCGACGTGCACGTGACGCACACGGTCGAGAAGCCGGGGCCGAACGAAGAAAACATTATTTACAAGGTCGATCTTGGAACCTTGCATAAGGTGGTGTCGGTTACAGTGACCGGCAATCACTACTTCGATCGGAGTGTTGTAAAAGAGCGGCTGGCGGTGCAGGCTGCCGATCGTGCGAACTCGCACGGGATTTACAGTCAGGAGCTGCAGGCACAGGATGTGGCGGCGATTCAATCGCTCTACAGGAGCAACGGCTTCGGCGATGTCACGGTCATTCCGTTGGTGACCGATTCGGATTCCACCCCAGGGGCGCAGAAGGCCAAGGTGGCGATCGTGCACGTAACCTATGAAATTCACGAGGGCGTTCAGCAGAGGATTGGACAGGTGCGGTTGAACGGTGTCGAGAAGGTATCAAAGGTAGCGTTGCTGGAGCAGATGAATACCCGCCCGGGCGAGCCGTTTTCATTGACCACACTGGCAGGAGACCGCCTGCAACTCTTCGATTATTACTATCGGCACGGATTTTCGCAGGTGGAGCTGGAGTTCGAGCAGCATCCCGATCCGCTTGATCCGAACCGCATCGACATTGATGTGCGAGTGCACGAAGGCAATCCTTTTTACGTAAATCATGTGTTGGTCAGCGGACTGCATTACACCAAGCAGCAGGTGGTCGATAAATTGATGGAGATCAAACCCGGCGATCCTCTGAACCGCAACGCAATTCTGGACACACAACGGAGACTCTATAACCTGGCGCTGTTCAGCGAGGTGGATACCGGCATTGTGAACCCGCGCGGAACCCAGCCGCGGAAGGATGTGCTGGTGAACGTGACCGAGGCGCATCGCTGGAATTATGACTACGGCTTTGGTTTTGAAGTCCAGACGGGGAATCCGCAAACCAATTGTCCGTCGGCAGCCTCGCTGATTGAGTTGGGCGTGGCCAATCCAAACGCGTTTGTGTGCAGTCCCAACGGCAAGTTCGGAATCAGCCCGCGTATTTCCTTTGATGTCAGCCGCATTAACCTGGGCGGCAGGAACCGCACCATCAGTTTGCAGACCGCGTACGGCACGCTGGAGCAGCAAGCCATCATGACCTATAACGTGCCGAAATTTTACGACTATAAAACTTTTGATTTTTCCCTCTCCGGCGGTTATGTCAGCAATCAGAATGTGACGACGTATGAAGCATCGACCTTGAGCGGGTCCGTGGTGTTTACGGAGCGGCCGAACAGGGCGAATACGCTGATCTATTCGATGACGTATCGATACGTCTATGTCAATCCCAACAGCCTGCAGGTCAGCGCGGAATTGATTCCGCTGCTGTCGCAGCCCACGCGGGTCAGCGGGCCGGGAATTACCTGGGTGCATGACACGCGAAACAATCCATTGGACGCGACCAGCGGATGGTATCTTTCGGCGCAGCAATTCTTCGCCTGGGAAGGGTTTGCGTCGCAGGCAAACTTCAATCGCGTGGATGTTACGGAGGCGAACTATTATCGGCTGAACAAGGAGAACTGGATTCTGGCGCGCAGCACGCGCATCGGTTTTGAAAATACCTATGGCGATCCTTCGTACAATCTGATTCCGCTGCCAGAAAGGCTCTATGCCGGGGGCGCCACGTCGCATCGCGGTTTCAGCGTGAATGCGGCAGGTCCGCGCGATTTGCAGACCGGCTACCCGGTGGGCGGTTCGGGAGCGTTTGTGAACAGCACGGAACTGCGTATTCCTCCAGTTCCATTGCCATTGATTGGAAACAATCTTGGCTTCGTGATTTTCGAAGACCTTGGCAACGTGTATGAGAACGCTTCCGATATTTTTCCGTCGCTCATCCGTTGGCATCAGCCGGATGTGCAGACCTGCTACAACCTGACTCCTCCCAGCGGGACGGGGACGTGCAACTTCAATTACGATTCGCAGGCCGCGGGTCTGGGGTTGCGATACAAGACACCCGTAGGGCCGATCCGTCTGGATTTCAGCTATAACATGAATCCAACAGTGTATCCGGTGGTGGCCGACCCGGCGCTGCTACCCGCAAAGTTGGACTACAACGGCCAACCGCCGTACGTGGGCAACTCGGGCCACTTCAACTTCTTCTTCAGCATCGGGCAGTCGTTTTGAGGGCCAGCGTCATGATCGAGCCGAGGCGCGAACGGGCGCAGTGTAGCAGGTCGCACGATTTGTTTCGCGGACTGCTGTTCTTCGTATGCCTGCTCTGTTGTGGGGTGGTCGGCGGAGCACCGGCGCCGGCGCAAATGTCTTCGCAGAGGACAGCGGTGCTCGATCGCGTGGTTGCCGATGTGGACGGACAGGCAATTTTGGCCAGTGATGTCGACGATGAAGTGCGATTTTCTGCGCTGCTGCCGGGGGTTGAACCGGCCGCGGATAACACGCCGCAGCGGGCGCTGAATCGTGTGATCGATCGCACTTTAATTGATCAACAGCGGGCGTTGCAGCCTGGGGTTGCGGTGGTGTCGCAGAAGGATGTGGAGCAGGCGATTGAAACCATGCGACAGCAGATTTCTGCCGCGACAAACACCGATTGCGAGACGGATGCGGGGTGGAAAGCATTTCTGGCACTGCACGGATTTACGCCCGATGAGATTCAAAATCGTATGCGCGAGCGGTTGGCGATCTTGAAATTTGTAGATGTGCGATTTGGCGTAGTGGTCCAGGTTTCAAATGCCCAGGTGAGAGCGTATTACGATCAGGTGCTGACACCAGAGTTGCAGCAGAACAAGCAGCCTTTGCCAGATCTGCAGACGGTTGCGCCGAAAATTCGCCAGATACTTCGGCAGCGGCAGGTCAGCAGCTTAATCGATGAGTGGCTGAAGAGTCTGCGGGCTGAAGGCCACGTGCAAATTCTGGATTCCGCTTACGCGGAATCTCGAAGCGACGCAGAGAGCATCACCCGGGAAGGCGGCCAATGACAGAGGACGCCTCGACGACCAAGCGAAGATCACGTTGGCGGTGGGTGGCTTACACCTGCGGCGTCGCCGCGCTATTGGTAGCGGTCCTTGTCGGATCGCTGGCATGGTATGCCTCGACGCCAGCATTCACAGCGCATGTGCATCAGGCCGTGATCGACGTGATGGAACGTGCGACTGGCGGCCGAGTGGAGATGGGATCGTTCCGCTGGAGCGTGCGCCACTTCACCATTGATATTGAGGATCTGACGATCCATGGCAAAGAAGGCCCAGGAGAAATTCCTTACTTTCATGTTCAGCATCTGACGCTGGACGCGAGCCTGCTTACGTTCCTTACTCCCAAGCTTCGCCTGGCCAGTCTGACGGCGGTAAGTCCGACATTTCATCTGATTGTGTTGCCGGATGGAACGACGAATCAGCCGCAACCGCGGGTGGCCAGCAATGAGTCGTTGCCTGAGACGCTGTTGAGCATGGCCATTGAGCAAACTCGGATTGAGAATGGCATGGTGTTGGTGAATGACCGCAAAGTTCCATTTGAGCTGGCGGCTGGACCGATGCACTTCATCATGCGGTACATGCCGGAGCAGAGCGCGTATCAGGCGAGTCTCGATACAAGAAACATTACGTTCCGGTTGAAGAACTCGACCGAGACACATTCCCGTTTGCAGGTGCGGCTGCAGCTAACGCGCGATTCGATCAAGATCGATAGCCTGAATTTGCAGACTGGTGAATCGCGGTTGATGGCGACCGGAGAAGTGCGGGACTTTTCAGCTCCCAGCTGGAAGACAAATGTGTGGGGCTCGGTAGACGCGCGCGAGATTGGCGACATGACCGGGGAAGACGAATTGCGCAATGGGAAGGCGCAGCTTTCAATTGAAGCCCATGGCGCGGCCGATGGAAAGTTTCGCGTGTCCGGGCATGTCGATTTACGCGCCGGGGAATGGGAAGCTCCATGGCTGCACTTGCGGAATGTAGATCTGCACACCAACGTTGCGGTGGATGACAACGATTGCGTGCTGACGGATTTTTCCTCGGTTTTGGAGGACGGCGGAAAGATTTCAGGAAACATGGTGTTGCGGCATTGCGTGGGGCCATCGGCGCCGGTGGTGTTGCCGGCTGCGAAAAGCGCGGGTTCATCGCCCGGGCATAAGCGTCTGAGTCCGCGCGAACTGCTGGAACGGCTGCACAGGAAGTTTGAGAAAAAGCCGATCGAGCCAGAGGTGAAGCACTATCAGCCGATGCAGGCGAACATCGACGCGCAGGTTTCCGATGTCACTTTGCCATTGATCTTGAAGGCCACCGCTCCCAGGGCGGAATGGGATATAGGATTCACCACCGCGGCCTCGGGTAAAGTGACGGTGCGCTGGACGGGCGACGGAAATGGTCTGGACGTACATGGCGATCTGATGCTGAGCGTTCCGCGCAATACCCTGGGCCTGGTGCCGGTCAGCGGTCCTGCCCATGCAGATTATCTCGGGGACCATCGCCACCTGGTGATTCAGGATGCGAATTTGCACACGCCCGCGACACAAGTGCACGGCGTCGGCACGCTGGATTTGCTGGACAAAGATCTGCATAGCGCTCTGCGGCTGGACGTGGTGGGTAGAGACCTGGGCGAATTCGACCAGCTGTTGACGATCACAGATCTGCGAGCGACGCCCTTGGGTTCGCCACACGCACTGCCGTTGCATTTGCTGGATGCGGCAACGTTTCATGGCGATGTGCACGGTTCATTTTTCGCGTTGCAGGCGGTGGGGCATCTGGATTCCGGACCGTTCGAAATGGTGATGGCACGCAGCGAACCGGAAAAGGCAGGTGAAATGCGGCCGCCGCCGGAGTTGCTGCGATGGGATCAGTTTCACGGCGACATTTCGTACGCGCCGGCACGGCTGATTCTGCGCAATGGAGAACTGGTGCGGGGGGATACGTTGATTCGCGCAGACCTCGACCTATCTCCAGATAGCACCGCGCCCGACACCTACACCTATAACAGGCACACACAAGTAACGGCGACGATACAGTCGACCCATGTTTCTGTGGGGGATTTGCAGGCGGTTGCCGGGACTTCATATCCCATTTCCGGAATCATGGAAGCGCATGCGCATGTGGTGGGAACAGTGGACGACCTGGAGGGTTCCGGCCAATTGCTGCTGACGCACGCGGTTGCATACGGGCAGCCGATCACCTCAGCAGACATGGTGCTTTCGGCGCAAGGACATCTGTTGCAGGCAACCCACATTCGACTGGCCGCTGCCGATGGAGTGGCCATCGGTGATCTTCAGTACGACGATCGATCGGGTGCGTTGCAGGGGGAGATGGCAGGGCACGGCTTTGCGCTGTCGAAGCTCGCGTTCCTTGAAAATTCAAAGCTGCGAGCGGGCGGCAGTGTTGACTTGTTGGCGCATGTGGAAGGAACTCCGCGGAGTCCGCTGGCGAGTGGGGAAATTGATAGTCAAAACCTGACCCTGAATGGGCAGCCGATGGGACGGCTGCATGCGGCGGCGAATGTGCAACACGGAACGCTGTCGCTGAGTTCGCACGCGGTGCTTTTTCAGACGCACATGGATCTAGGCGGCCAGGTCCAATTGAGCGGAGACTATCCGGCGCAAATGCAGCTGACCTTTGCCGACTTCAATATCGGTCCGGTGTTGCGGATGGCGAGTTCTTCTGACATCAACGCGGAATCTTCGCTGGTCGGAAAAATTACGCTGTCCGGACCGCTGGCCGATGCTGCAAAAATCCAGGCAGACGCGGAGATAAACACGCTCACCGCAACGGTGGGGGGCATCCCGATGCATTCGCAGGGTCCGCTGCTGGCGTCGTTACGGGATGGAGTATTGCGGTTGCAACCAGTCCATGTTCAAGGGACAAATATGGATTTCGTTGCGGGCGGCACGATCGACCTGATGAAGGGAGATGCTCTGCGCCTGCATTCGGAGGGAACGATTGACGCTGCACTCGCCTCCGTCATGAACAAGGACATTCAATCTTCGGGCCAGGTGAAGTTTGTGGTGAACGCGCGCGGAACGGCGCATAAGCCGAATCTGCAGGGACGCGCAGAGCTGAGTCACATCAACATGCACATGGTGAATGTCACCAATGGTCTGACGGACATGAACGGGACCATGGCGTTCGACCAGGATCGGCTCGTAGTGCAGCAGTTGAAGGGCTCGTCGGGCGGCGGCGATTTGGAATTGAAGGGATTCGTCGGATATCAGAATGGAATCTTCGTCGACCTGACAGCGACGACGCAGCACGTTCGCATTCGCTACCCCAAAGGAGTGTCGAGCTCTGTGAACGCAAAACTGCGCTTGCTGGGAAATCTCGACAGCCTGATGGTGAGCGGAAACGTCGAGCTGATGCGCTTTGGGATCGACAGCAATGTGGACCTGGCATCGCTTGTGACCGGGGGAGGGGGGGTAGCGGCGTCGATCGATCCAACCTCGCCGATGAATCGCGTGCACCTGGATATTCACGTGACCTCGGCCCCGGAACTAGGATTCCAGAACTCTTTTGCTTCGCTGGCTGGGGACGTGAATCTTCGCGTTCGCGGCACTCTGGAAAACCCTTCGGTGCTTGGGAAGAATCGATATTACCGAGGGTTCGGCTTCCTTTGCAGGGACCAAATATAGCCTGCAGCAAGGAGACATAATTTTTGCCAATCCGGTTGCCATCTCTCCAGAGATCGACCTGGAAGCGTCGGCGAGGGTGCAGAACTACGACATCATTATCAGCCTGCACGGGCCGCCGAACAAGCTGGAGATCTCGTATCGTTCTGAACCTCCGCTGACGCAGGCCGATGTACTGGCGCTCTTGGCTCTGGGGCGCACCAACGAGCAGGCGGCGATGTATGGGGAGCAACAGCAGGCGAACGCCAACCTCACTACGGAAGCCTTGCTGGGCGGAGCGCTGAATGCGGCGGTGAGCAGCCGCGTACAAAAGCTATTTGGTGTGGGCAGTGTGCGCGTCGATCCGAACTTTGTAGGAACGCTGGGAGATTCGACGGCGCGCATTACGGTGGAGCAGCAGGTCGGGCGCAATTTTACCTTTACCTTCGCCACCAGCGTGAACAGCACGGCGCAGCAATTGATTCAGGGGCAATGGGATTTGACGCGCAACGTTTCCATCATCGGAGTGCGTGACGAGGCGAATGTGTTCAGCCTGTACCTGCAGATTCGCGGGCGGCATAAGTAGAACCGGAGAGCGCGATGAAGTTGGCTGCGACGATGGTCAAGGAAGCCTCGGCGCAAGCTCCGCTGGGCGCTGAAGGCGGTGGGCTACCACGGTGCTTTGGCGATCGAGTGCCTGGCGTTGCCCACACCAGAGATGGCACCGCAGGGAGCGTACGACGCGATGCGGGCAGTCCTCAAGGGCAATCCGACCGGATAAAACTGAAAGCGTGGGCCGGAGCGGCGAATCTGCAACTCTTTTCCGGCCGTCGCGTCTATGTAGGTTGAGCTGCAGGCCGCCACCCGGTAGCGAGTGGGCGGTGTTGCGATCGGCGGCGTAGACTACACGACAACAGGAAACCCGTGGCCGTGGTCACCGCCGGCGAAGCGAACAGGGCAGAAGGAGAAAGACACTCATGCGAAGGAATGCAGTTGTATCCAGGCTGTTGATTGCGCTTTGTTTTGTGGGAATGACGGGGATAGGAACGACTTTTCTGGTGGATGGTTCGACCACCGTGTTCGCAGCGGACACGGGAGCCTCCGACGCGGCGCTGGAGAACGCGGTGAAGGAGCAATTGAAAAACAAGAACTTCAAGGACGTGACCGTCATGGTTCAGAACGGAACGGTGACCCTCTCCGGTCAGGTCAACCTGTTTGCCTATAAGGCGCAGGCGATCAAGAAAGCAAAAAAGACCAAGGGCATCAAAGACGTGCGGGACAATATTGCCGTCGGCGGCCCAACCATAGCGGATAACGTGCTGCAAAGAAGTTTGCTAAAGCGGATCGAAATGGATCGCGTCGGGTATGGCGAGGTATTTGATGCGATTTCAGTGGCTGTGCAGAATGGGGTGGTGGAACTGGGCGGGCACGCGATCGGTCCGGTGACGCAGCAGTCCGCAGTTTCATTGGCGGCATACACCCCGGGCGTGAAGGAAGTGATCAACAACATCAGCGTCGACCCCGTGTCGATGTTTGATGATCAAATCCGAATTGCGACGTTTCGTGCGATTTATGGATACCCGCCGCTGCAACAGTACGCGATTGTTCCCTGGCGTCCGATTCGCATCTCTGTCCAGAACGGCAGGGTGACGTTGTACGGCGTCGTGGATAGCCAGATGGACAGTCAGCTGGCCTACACGCGGGCGATGCAGGTGCCGAATGTATTCCATGTGACGAATGACCTGGTCGTTTCCAACGAGAAGACGGAAAAGAGCAAAAAGACGTAGACCGGGATTCGAGCGGTGGTTCACCAATCGGCCTGAGGTACAGCGGCGCAACTTTCCATGAGGAAGGTTGCGCCGCTGTACATTTATGGTTTGGGACAGGCTCTATTCCGCGTGCACGACGGCGCCCTTTCGCCGGATTGCCTTGCGCAGCAGGAAGACGACAGGCAAGCAGGCAAACGATGCCAGGGCGAGATAGCGGAAGTCATCTACATAGGACAGCAGCAGCGCCTGGACATTGAGCGAACTGTAGATGCGTCCCAAGGTGCCGGCGCCAGCCGATGCTGTTCCAATCTTCGGTCCCAGCGCACTGATTCCCTGGCTGAGCTGCTCTTGATAGATACGGCTGCTCGGCGTCAGATTCTGGACCAGGTTGGCCTGGTGCAGTTGCGAGTGCCGGGCCAGCAGTGTGTTAGTGACCGAGATGCCGATGCTGCCGCCGACATTGCGCAGTAAGTTGTACAGACCGGTCGCGTTCCCAATTTCCTGATTGGACAGGCCTGCAACGGTGGTTGTGGAGAGCGGTACAAAGACCATTCCGGATCCAAACCCGCTTAAAATGATGGCCCAAATAAAGGACCACGGGGAGATGGCAAGGTTGACCTCGCCAAACCAGATGCCGCAGATGCCGAAGATCAAAAAACCTCCACCGATCAACCAGCGATTGTCGATTTTGGACGTGAGGAGGCCGATGATCGGCATGGCTATCACCGCCCCCAAACCGCGGGGACTGACGGCAATGCCGGCATTGTAGGCGGGGTACAGCATGACCTCCTGGTAGAAGAGCGGCAGCAGCGTGATCAGGCCATAGATACATCCGCCAAACAGCGCAATCAGAATGCAGCCGAGGGCGAAGTTTCGATGGAGAAAGACGCGCAGATTCACCAGTGGCCTTTCTTTGACCAACATGCGCCAAATAAAAGCGACGAAAGAAACAATGAGAATCGCGGTAGCCCAACGAATCCAGGTGGCGCCAAACCAGTCATCTTCCTGGCCTTTGTCCAGAATGATCTGGAGGCTGGCCAGCCAGGTCGCGAGCAGTCCCAGGCCGATTCCATCCAGAGGGCCGGGCTTGGCGTTGCGGATGTACTCCGGATCATGGACGAAGCGCGTAATCATGATGAACGCCAGGATTCCGATGGGGATATTGATATAGAAGGTCCAGCGCCAGGAGTAAGCGTCGGTCAGATAGCCGCCAAGGGTTGGGCCCAGAATAGGAGCAACCACGACCCCCAGGCCGTAAAGGGCCATGGCCTGACCACGCTTCTCCTCAGGAAAGCTTTCCAGCATGATGGCTTGGGAGATGGGCTGGAGTGCTCCGCCACCAGCGCCCTGAATGGCCCGCGCCAGCAAAATCATCGCCAGACTGGTGGAAGCGCCGCATGCGAAGGAACTGACTGTGAAGATGACGATGCAGGTGAGAAGGAAACGCTTACGTCCGAAGCGCTGCCCGAACCAGCCGCTGACCGGCAGAATGATCGCGTTCGCCACCAGATAGCTGGTGAGCACCCAGGTCGCCTCATCGGTGCTGGCCGACAGACTTCCGGCGATATAGGGCAACGCCACCGAGGCAATGGAGGTATCGAGCACCTCCATGAACGTCGGCAGGATCACCGAAAGCGCGATGAGCCACGGATTGATCTGCGGTTCTTTGTTGACGGTCAAATTCGCGATTTCCTTGCTGCTTCGTACTGCGTTTTTGATCTTCGACAGAGGTGGTGCGAAAGGAGCTTACATTATCGAATCGAAAATGCCGATGCGTCGCG
The DNA here is from genome assembly GCA_963794795.1 of uncultured Acidobacteriota bacterium. Lineage (GTDB taxonomy): Bacteria > Acidobacteriota > Terriglobia > Terriglobales > Acidobacteriaceae > JAKAAZ01. The sequence goes on from CAWCFC010000002.1 coordinate 179,421, forward strand.
TCGATTGTCGCCCGTTGCTTTCGTATTCAGTGTGGCTCGGCAGCCGCCGGTAGAAGCGCGGTTCTCCGGCTCGAAATGTGAACCGGATGGAAATTAGATGCAGCGTAGTTTCAGTTCGTGGCAGGAATACTTAGGGCCCAAAAAAGTCTTTGGCGCTTGTGGACCGCATCCATTGTTGAATTGTACTGGTGACAGCTGGTGAAACATTTGAATCAAATTTAAATTCGGCGAATCAGCGTGCGGGTGGGGATGGCGCGCAGGGAACCAGTCGCGGCCAGGCTCTACACTTGAGAGATGAAGTTTCGTGACGGAAGGCGTATCGCCTCCATGGAAAAAGGACACGGGGAATGAGCAGTCGTCTTGGCACCACGCTGGAAATGATCAAGTGGGAACACTCTGTGTTTGCGCTGCCGTTCGCGCTGACTGGAGCGATGCTGGCGGCCGGCGGGCTGCCTCCATGGCGGGTGCTGTTCTGGATCGTCGTCTGCATGATTGCGGCGCGGTCGGCGGCGATGGCCTTTAATCGGTGGGCGGATGCAGAGATTGATCGCGTCAATCCGCGGACGGCAATGCGGGCAATTCCGGCGGGTCACTTGAGCCGGCAATTCACCATTGGATTCACCATTGTCTCCGCGCAGTATTTCTTGGTGGCGGCCAGCCGGCTCAATCGGCTGACGTTGGAGCTGGCGCCCCTGGCGCTGGCCATCATTTTTTTCTATTCCTATGCCAAGCGGTTCACCCACTGGTCGCATCTGGTGCTGGGGCTGTCGTTGGGGATCGCGCCTTCCGCCGCGTGGATTGCGGTGCGAGGATCGCTCGATCCGCGAATTGTGGTGCTGACGGGTGCGGTGTTGTTCTGGGTGGGCGGCTTTGATGTGCTGTATGCGTGCCAGGATTACGAGCACGATCTGCAGGCCGGGCTGCATAGTATTCCGCAGGCGTTTGGATTGCAGGCCGCATTCTGGATTGCGCGCGCCATGCATTTCGCGATGCTGTTGCTATTGGTGGCGCTGATCGTCCTGTTTCATCTTGGGTGGATTTCTGTCGTCGGAGTTTTCGCGGTCGCAGCCATGTTGATCTACGAACACCAGCTGGTTTCTCCGAATGATCTGCGGCGTTTGAACGCGGCATTTTTTACGATGAACGGAATTATTTCGTTTGTATTCTTCCTGGCGGTTGCCGCGGACCTGCTCTTTCGAAAATAGCTGGTTCAATTCAAACGCCCTCAGGAGCATTCCTGAGGGCGTTACCAAGGCAGTGGATACATTCCGTGAACGTCAGATGCGTCCGACAGCGCGCGGACGATTATGCGGTCCGATTGGAAACATCATTCATGCGATGCTGTTCCTTAATGGCATCGATCTTCTCGTTGACGCGATTTTTAGTGTCTTCCACTTTGCGGGAAATATTTTCGCGCGTATCGTGAGCCTGCTGTTCGTGGCTCTTGTTGGCCGCATCCTTTACATTGCCCCAGGTTTCCTTGGCAGCGCCCTTGACCTGGTCTGCTACGCCGCGATTCGCGAGGTTGTCATCGCCGACCGCTTCGCCGACGCCCTGTTTCACTTTGCCTGCAACCTGATCGACTTTTCCTGCGACTTGATCCTTATTCATGGGGAATACTCCTTTGTGCTGCTATCGCTTCCTCCCGCCAGTTCCGCGAAAGTAACGGAGCCAGATGGTTGAAGAGTTTGAAATGGAGCGCCTCACGTGGCTCGCGAGACGTTCCACTTGTGGGGTGATCGAGCTAAACAACAGTGCGCCTTCCGCCGATGATTGCAAAGATGAGAACAACCAGTGCAATGACAAGCAGGATATGGATATACGCGCCGAGTACGTGGAAGCCGATGAAGCCAAGCAGCCACAAGATCAGAAGAATTACAAAAATGGTCCACAACATTCGTTTCGTCTCCTTACAGTCCAAGCCGGTACCTGTGATAAGTTGCGCGTAAGCGGAAAGAAGGTTGCCGCGAGATGCGAATATTTCGCGCTATGCAGTGTTGTCAGGAGGTTGCATGCAAGTTGCAATTCAGGGCGAGCTGGGCTCCTTCAGTCATGAAGCGAGTCTGACTTTGCTGCCGGAAGGAGCGATTGTTCCCTGCGCCGCTGCCGGCGCCGTACTGGAAGCGTTAGAGCGCGCTCGCGTCGATGCAGCCGTGATTCCGGTAGAGAATAGTCTGGCCGGATCCGTAATGGATTTTTACGATTTGTTTTTCGCGCATGAATTTTTTGTGGAACGCGAATTGGAAATGCGAATCCGGCATAACCTGATGGCCGCGCCAGGTGTGAGTATGGAGACAGTTCGGCAAGTCTTGTCGCATCCAGTAGCACTGGCGCAATGCAAAAGATTTTTCGCGGCGCATCCACAGTTGGAGGCGATTGCCTTTTACGATACGGCGGGCGCGGTGCGACACGTGGTTGAATCGCGGCAAAATCATCTGGCGGCCATTGGCAGCAAACAGGCGGCTCGGCAATATGGCGCCGCTATATTGCAGGAAAGCATCGAGGATCGTGAGGAGAGTTACACTCGCTTCTGGTTAATTCGCCGGCACGGCTCCGCGGGCACAGAAGCCGCACCGACCAAGCTATCGGTGGCGTTCGTGCTGGAGAATCGGCCAGGCGCCCTGCTGCACGCGCTGAATACTTTTGCCGCGCGGCAACTGAACCTGACCAAGATTGAGTCGCGGCCCATGACCGGCCGACCGTGGGAGTACATGTTTTACGCCGATGTCACCATCCCTGGAAGCGAGGAGGCGGACGCTGTGCTCGTTGACCTGAGAAAAGTATGTTCCACCGTGAAGGAGTTAGGGCGGTACCGAGTTCTGAATCCTGCATCGAATCGATAGAGGGAAGATTTTAGCCCAGAGTCCTGTGGAAGGGGTGGGGATGCTGACTGCGCAGAATGGGCTGCTCCGCCGATAATATAATTTTGCAACCAAAGATGATTCTGAGCGTCTAAGATGCATAAAGGTTGATAGAGGGGGACTCAATGTCCAGCGATTTCTTAAGTGTTATCCATCCCGGAGAGCGGAAAGGCCGCGAGAAGGATGGCTCGAAACAGGTCTATCCTGTTCTGCCCGTTCGGGATACAGTTCTTTTTCCCCATGCCGTATTGCCCCTGACGGTAGGCCGGGAAAGTTCCATCCAACTGGTGCAGTCGTTAGGGGAAGAGAAGACCATCATTGTCGTGGCGCAGCGTGAAGCGCGCATGGATACTCCCCAGCCGTCGGATTTGTATGCGGTGGGGACGTTGGCGACGGTGCACAAAGTGGTGAAAATGCCCAACCAGAGCCTGTTCGTGTTTACCGAGGGCACGGAGCGGGTCAAGCTCACTGACTTCGATCAATCGACGCCGTACATGAAGTCGGAAGTGGAAGTGATTGAAGATATCGATCCGGAAAAGAGCCCGGAAGCGGAAGCCATGCAGCGCAACATTCTGGCGCAGTTTCAGCATATTGTCACGGCATCGCCAACCTTGTCGGATGAGCTGCAGACCATCGCGCTGAACATCGACGAGCCCGGCCGGCTGGTCGACTTTATTGCGTCTTCATTGCCGATTCTTTCCACGGTCGATAAGCAGGAGTTGCTGGAAACGCCGGATGTGATGGCCCGCATGACGCGTATGAACCGTCATTTGGCCAAGGAACTGGAAGTGCAGCAGCTGCGCAACAAAATTCAGTCCGAGGTCCAGGACCAGGTGCAGCAGTCGCAGCGGGATTATTACCTGCGCGAGCAGATGAAGGCGATCCAAAAAGAACTGGGCGAGATGGACGAGGGCCAAAAGGACATCGAAGAGCTGCGCGAAAAGCTGGAAGCAGCCGGCATGCCCGAGGCGGTGAAGAAAGAAGGCTTGAAGGAGCTGAATCGCTTATCGCGGATGTCTCCGATGGCACCGGATTATTCGATCACTCGCAATTACATTGAATGGCTGGTGGTCTTGCCGTGGACCAAGTCTTCCGGAAGTGAGGTCGATATTTCCAAGGCAAAAGAGATTCTGGACGAAGACCATTATGACCTGAAGAAGGTGAAGGAACGCATCCTGGATTACCTGGCGGTGCGTCGCCTGAAGCCTGACATGAAGGGACCGATCCTGTGCTTTGTCGGGCCCCCGGGCGTAGGGAAAACCTCACTTGGCCGCAGCATTGCGCGGGCACTCGGTCGCAAGTTCCAGCGAATTTCATTGGGCGGCATGCATGATGAGGCGGAAATCCGCGGACATCGGCGCACCTACATCGGCGCCATGCCGGGACAGATCATGCAGTCGATACGACGAGCGGAAACAAACGATCCCGTGTTCATGCTGGATGAGGTCGATAAGCTGGGCAGGGATTTCCGTGGCGATCCGTCATCGGCGTTGCTGGAGACATTGGATCCGGAGCAGAACTTCAGCTTCCGGGACAATTACCTGGACGTGCCGTTTGATCTTTCGAAAGTGCTGTTCATCTGCACGGCGAACATGCTGGATCCAATTCCAGAACCGCTGCGGGACCGCATGGAGATTATCGAGCTGACCGGCTACACAGAAGACGAGAAGGTTCACATTGCGTTTCGGTACCTGATTCCTCGGCAGATCAAGGAAAACGGCATCGAAGCTAAGGACATTGAATTTCCAGAAGAAGCAGTGCGCAGCATGGTGCGGCATTACACGCACGAAGCCGGCGTACGCAAGCTGGAGCAATGGATTGGCACTGTCTGCCGCAAGCAGGCCCGGCGCATTGCCGAAGGGTTGACGGACAAACTGGTCGTCACCCCGGCCGTGATCCAGGAATTTCTGGGCGGCGTGAAGGTGCGCGTGGATACGGAAATTGCCGAACGCACCAAGCGGCCTGGGGTTGCCGTGGGGCTGGCCTGGACTCCGGCGGGAGGCGACATTCTGTTTATTGAAGCCAACCGCATGAAGGGTAAAGGCGGCTTCACCATGACCGGACAGATCGGCGAGGTGATGCAGGAATCGATGCAGGCCGCGCTGACCTGGGTCCGCTCCAACGCGAAGTTGCTGAGCCTGAAAGAGGACTTCAACACGGAAGTCGACCTGCACATTCACATTCCCGCGGGCGCGATTCCGAAGGATGGTCCGTCGGCGGGCGTGACGCTGGTAACGACTCTGGTTTCGTTGATGACGGACACGGTGATTCGTCCGCTGACCGCGATGACGGGTGAGATTACGTTAAGCGGCAATGTGCTGCCGGTCGGCGGAATCAAGGAGAAGTTCCTCGCTGCGCGGCGAGCCGGGGTTCGCGACATTATTCTGCCGGAAGAAAACCGGTTGAATGTGGAAGAGGACCTGTTGCCGGAGCAGCTGGCGGGTGTGACGATTCACTACGCGCGTCGCATTGAAGACGTGCTGGCGATTGCGCTGCCGGACGCGTTGAAGCCGCGGGTGCTGGAAGAAGTGATCCAGCAGGAGCTGCCGGTCACGCAGGTGCCGGAAGCGGCGCACGCATAAGCTGACATGATTCCCCAACTGGCGTGGAGCAAATTGCTCCCCGCCAGATTTTTTTGCTCTGTACAAAATTATGTTGACTATCGGCCACTCCACGCTTGCGATTGAGGTGTTTCTCAGCGCCTTGCAGGACAATGGCGTCGCCCTCCTGGTGGATGTGCGCACCATTCCGCAATCGCGATTCAATCCTCAATTTGGCATGGAAGCTTTGTCGGCTTCGCTGCGCTCTGTCGGCGTTGAGTACCGATGGATGCAGGCGCTGGGCGGGCTGCGCAAAGCTCGAAGAGATTCCATCAATACAGGGTGGAGGAATGCGAATTTTCGCGGCTATGCCGATGCGATGCAGACAGAAGCGTTTCAATCTGCCCTGCAGGAGTTGATGGAGCTGGATACAAAAAGCGCAGCGGTCATCATGTGTTCCGAGGCGGTTCCATGGCGCTGTCATCGCTCGCTGATCGGAGATGCACTGCTGGTGCACGGACATTCTGTCGAAGATATATTTGTCGCGGCAACCGGCAAGTCGCATCGCAAGCCGCACATGCTGACCCCCTTTGCGCGGGTCGAAGGAACACGACTCTGGTATCCCGGTGAGCCGGAGCTACCGTTATCGCCGGAAATTGCTCCAGACCGGATAAGCTAAATCCATGCACGTGCATGTACTGCTGTTTGGCGCACTGAAGGACCTGCGAGCGCGGGAGAAGGAAACCGTGGAGTTGCCGGAACAAGCCACGGTTGGGGAATTTCTGCGCGGTTTTTTCGCGGTTGCGCCGCAGCTGGAAAAGTATGCGGGCTCGTTGGCGATTGCGGTGAACCAGGAATATGCACTGCCCACGCAGGTGTTGCGCGAAGGCGATGAAATTGCGCTGCTGCCGCCGGTGAGTGGCGGATTCCCCGAAAGACGAGTCGGTTACGGAACGAGAATGGATTCGCCTGCAGCGCGAGCCGATCGATGCGGGAGCGCTGGTTGCCGCGGTGAAGGAGGGTGAGGCCGGTGCGGTGGTGATGTTCGACGGAATTGTGCGCAACAACACCCGCGGCCGGCGAACGCTCTTTCTCGATTACGAAGCGTACGAGGCCATGGCGCTGAGCCAGATGCAGGGGCTGGCGCGCGACGCGCAGCAACGCTTTGGTGTGCGCCGGGTGGCCCTGGTGCATCGTCTGGGGCGGCTAGAGGTGGGGGAGACCAGTGTCCTGATTGTGGTCGCGTCCGCCCATCGTGCACAGGCGTTTGAAGCCTGCCGCTGGATCATCGACACCCTCAAGAAGACAGTGCCTATCTGGAAAAAAGAATGGTTCCAGGACGGCGCGGTCTGGGCCGACGGCGAGCCATTTCCGGAAGAGATCTCCATTCATAATTCCGGCGAGGGAGCGGCCGAGAACAAGCCGTGAGAGGCGGGTTAGCTGTTTGCGTGTTGTCTGTGCTGGCGATGGGTTCCGGGCTGACCGCGCAGACAGCAGGATCGCCGTCGCCTCCATTCGATTCGGTGCGGGTTCATGTGAACCTGGTCAATGTTCCGGTGAGCGTGGTGGATCGGCAAGGGCAACCGGTGACCGGGCTGCATCGCGACGATTTTTCGCTGGCAGAGGATGGTCATCCAGAAACCATCCGGGTGTTTCAGGCAACGGCCGTTCACCCGCTTTCGATGGTGATGGCCATCGATACCAGCGTGAGTGTTCGCAAGGACCTGCCGTTTGCTAAACAAGCCGCTGCCGATCTGGCTGCGTCTTTACTGGGTCGCGACGATCGCGTGGAACTTCTGGGATTTGCCGGCGAAGTGACAGAGGTGGTTCCGTTCACGAACAGCCTGCATGAGCTCGATCACGGCCTGCGGACTCTGCATGGAGATGGGCCGACGGCACTCTATGCTGCAATTACCCAAGCCGCGAACGACCTTGCGTCCCACCCCGGCCGCAAAGTGATTGTGGTGATCAGCGACGGGTCGAACAGTGTGGATGGGGTCGATTATGATCAGGCGCGGACTGCGGCGTTGCGGGCGCAGGCCAGCATTGAAAGCGTTATCCTGGTGCCGATCGGAGCGAATGCGGGCCGCGATCTTGGCGGAGAACACGCGCTGATCCAATTGGCTCGCGATACCGGCGGGCAATATTTTTATGCCGACGGTGCAACTCCAATCCGCGATGCAATGACGCGACTTTCGCTGGGACTTCGATCGGAGTATTTGCTCGGCTACTATCCAACGCAGCAGACCACAGCTACCGGCGGCTTTCGCAGGATTCAATTGCGCCTCACCAATCCACAGCTGAACCGCGACTATCGTTTGCAATACCGCACAGGCTATTACGCGGAAAGCACGCGCTAAGCGCGATATACTTTGCTTGTGAACACTCCTGGCAGTGGTCGGCGCAAGCAAAAATCTCATCATCCGCAATCGGAAACCGGACAGGAAGCGATGTACCTGCGCACGTTAAGCGAGCGCCAGACGCCTGTGGTGGTGCAGTTGCGAGACGGCGAGGCGTTGCAGGGCTGGATCGAGTATTTCGACGATCACATGATCCGGCTGACGCGGGAAGGCAAGCCAAATCTTTTCATTTACAAGCACCAGATTCTGACGATCACGGAAAAAGCTCGCCGCCCCGCGCCGCGCCGGGACAAGCCGGCTGAGGCTGAGGAGTCGAGCGAGGAACCCCAGGCATGAGCGACCAGAGTTTGCCCCATGCCGGACCAGCCTCAGAGATGGCGCGAGCTGCAGGAGCCTTGCTGCGCAAGCATTATGAGCATGGGGTCGCGACCGAATACAAGGGCGAAGTCGACCTGGTAACGGTGGCCGATCGTGAAAGCGAAAAACTGCTGGTGGACCGGCTGCGCGCGCAATGGCCGGACTACGGCATCGTTGGCGAAGAAGGCACGCGGACGCAGATGGAATGCGAGTATCGCTGGTACATCGATCCGCTGGATGGGACGACGAATTTCGCTCATGGGTTTCCGGCGTTTTGTGTGTCAATGGGACTGGAACATCGTTCGCCGGGAACGGCAGTGGATGCGGATGGCGAGCTGGTCGCGGCTGTGATCTACGATCCGCTGCGCGACGAAATGTTTTTGGCGGAAAAGGGTCAAGGCGCGACGCTGAATGGAAAGCCAATTCATGTTTCCGCGACAGAAACGCTGGCCGAGTCGTTGATCGCCACGGGATTTCCCAGCCGCAAACGCCATGGCAATCCCAACGTGCATTTTTATCAGGAGTTCACCTTGCGCTCCCACGGTGTGCGTCGGGCGGGTTCCGCGGCGCTGGACCTGGCCTATACGGCGTGCGGACGACTGGATGGATATTGGGAGTTCAAGCTGAATTCCTGGGACACGGCGGCGGGAGTGTTGCTGGTGCGTGAAGCTGGTGGGTTGGTTACGTATGTCGATGGCAGCCCATTTCATCTTGTCAGTGCGGAAGTGCTGGCCAGCAATGGAAAGATTCACGCCGAGATGATTCGTCTGTTTCAAGATATGCTGGCCGGGCGCAATCTGGAGCCGATCCAATCTGCGCGAGAGTTTGCCGCGGAACGCGCCGAGCGCCTTGCAGCGACCGCAAAATGAGCGGGAAATCTCGAGTGCGGTAAATTTTTTGTGGTGGACAACCTTGCACCGGCTGTGCTGCTACAATCGAGTTGACTTGCTAGTCCCTGTCAGGAGAGTTTTCACCCATGGCTTACGTGATTGCAGAACCCTGCATCGGCACGAAAGATACTGCGTGCGTCGATGCCTGCCCGGTGGATTGTATTCATCCCAAGAAGGATGAAGAAGGTTATGAGGGCGCCAATCAGCTCTTCATCGATCCAGTGGAATGTATTGATTGCGGCGCGTGCGTGCCGGTTTGCCCGGTGTCGGCCATTTTTACCGCCGACGATTTGCCGGAAAAATGGAAAGCATACGAGCAAACAAACGCCCAGCATTTCGGCCGCTAGATCTGTTTTCTGTCTCGGGAAAGCGCGCAGCTTCAGAGCTGCGCGCTTTTCATTGGGCGCGGCTTTTTCGGGATCGACTCGATCGAATTGAATTCTCGTCCACCTTATGACTCTGCATCAAACTGAGGCGATCGTACTGCGCACCTGGCCGTTGCGGGAGTCGGACTTGTTGGTTTCATTATTGACGCGAGATCTGGGAAAGGTTCGAGGGATAGCCAAAGCAGCATTGAAATCGAGAAAACGATTTGGCGGGACGCTGGAGCCCATGACCTACGTGCATGCGGCCTACGCCGAGCGGCCTCGGCAAGAATTGGTGCGGATGGATCACTTTGAAGCGATCACATCGCCATTGGCCAAGCCCATCGACTATCTGCGCGCGGCAACGTTGGGATATTACGCCGAGGTGCTGGAAAATGTCCTGCCCGATCACGATCCGCAGGACGCAATATTTCGCCTGACGCTGGCGGTGCTGGAGCAGAGCCAGGTGGATCGCTGCTGGATGCCGGTGACGTATTTTTCCCTTTGGATCACGCGGTTGATAGGTTGGCTGCCGGAGATCGATCGATGCACCGATTGCGGCGAGCCGTTCGCGGGAGAAGCAGCGTATTTTCACGTGTTGGCCGATGGCTTGAGTTGTGCGCGGCATAAGAAGCCGAACAGCGGCATGTTGAGCCGCGATTCTCTAGCGCTGGCGCAGCGGATGTTGCGGGATCCGATCCGCGCGATGAGCGCTGAACCGTGGACGCGGCAGTCGGGACGTGACCTGCGCCGGTTTCTGGTGCGAACGCTGGAGCGGCATACGGAGCGGCGTTTGAACTCCGCAGAAGTATTCAGTCGCATGGGCGGCTGAGGGGATTTCGCCGACCAGAGTCGGAGGCCGGCGGCACATTCGATACAATCAGCATCAACGCGCCCACATAGGGAATGGAGTTTCTGCTCGTGGTATCTGACAGTTCCGTTGAACGAAAAATTCCGCTGACATTTCAGGAGCTGCTGTTTCAGTTGCAGCAATTTTGGGCCAGCCGCGGCTGCGTTTTGCAGCAGGCGTATGACGTGGAGGTGGGCGCTGGCACCATGTCGCCGGAGACGTTTTTGCGGGTGCTTGGTCCAAAGCCGTTTCGCGTGGCGTACGCGCAGCCCTCGCGGCGCCCGGCCGATGGACGGTACGGGCAAAATCCAAATCGGCTGTTCAAGCACACCCAGCTGCAGGTGATCTTGAAGCCGCCGCCGGAAAATATTCAGGGGCTGTATCTGGAATCGCTGCAGGCCATCGGGATTGATCTGCGTCAGCACGACGTGAAATTTGAAGAGGACAATTGGGAATCGCCGACTCTGGGTGCATGGGGCATTGGCTGGCAGGTGATGCTGGACGGCCTGGAAATTACGCAGTTCACGTATTTTCAGCAGTGCGGCGGCATCGATCTGGATCCCATTGCCGGTGAAATTACGTACGGACTGGAGCGCATTGCTGCATTTCTGCAGGACGTGGACTCCATCTACGACATTGTGTGGGCACGCGACCCGGACAGCGGGAAAGATATTACCTATGGAGAAGTTCGATTTGCGGAGGAAGTGCAATTCTCCGTCTACAACTTTGAGAAAGCGGATGTGGAGAAGCTGTGGCAGCATTTTCGATTATATGAAGAAGAGTGCAAGGCATTGCTGCAGGAAGCGCGCGAACTGCCGGAAGACGCGGGTGCTGACGCACGAAACCGCTTGCCACTGTTGGCAGCGTTCGATCTATGCCTGAAGTGTTCGCACCTTTTTAATTTGCTCGATGCACGCGGTGCTATTTCCGTGACGGAGCGAGTGGGCGTGATCGCAAGAATTCGTGGGCTGGCGGTGGCCGTGGCCAAAGCCTACGCAGCGCAACAAATGGCCGCCGCGGCCGCGTAAAAATATTCAAGATGAAAGTTTAGGAAACGAGTCGAATGCCTGCATTTCTGCTTGAAATTGGATTGGAAGAAATCCCCGCCGGGATGATTGCCGCCGCCCAGAAAGAGCTGGCGGAACGCGTCGAGAAGCTGTTGACGCGCGAGCGCCTGACGACGGACGCGCTGCGGGTGACCAGCTATTCCACGCCGCGACGACTTGCAGTCCTGGTGGAAGGGCTGCTGCCGGGCCAGCCGGACATGCAAGAAGAAGTTGTCGGACCGGCCACGAAGGTTGCGTTTAAAGATGGCGTGCCGACGCAGGCAGCCATTGCGTTCGCGAAAAAATCCGGCGTCGACGTTTCTACGCTGAAGACGATTCAGAACGCGAAGGGTGAATATGTTGCGGCGACGGTGCGATCGGCGTGGGCGCACGGCGGGCGAGGTTTTGACGGAGAGCCTACCTGCAGAGATCGCTGGAATCTATTGGCCGAAGAGCATGTACTGGCGCGCGGGAAAACCGGAACGATTTGTTCGTCCGCTGCGCTGGATGGTGGCGCTGCTCGATGAGGAAATTCTGCCGCTGGAATTTGCCGGGGTGATCGCAGGTCGAGCCAGCTATGGCCATCGAGTGCTCCATGGAAATGCGGCAGTGGTGGTGAGCGCGCCGCAGGCATATGCGAGAACTCTGGCGGCGGCTTACGTTGAAGTGGACCCGGCAGCGCGGCGGGAGCGTATTCGCAAAGCACTGGACAAAGCGACCCGAAAGATCCCCGGCGCACGCTGGCGCGAGGATGAAGATCTGGTAGAGATCGTCACCAACCTGACCGAGTGGCCCAGCGTGATTCTAGGCGACTTTGAGGCGAGCTATCTCGACCTGCCGGAGGAAGTCCTGGTGACGGTGATGCGCGGTCATCAGAAATATTTTGCGCTGGAGGACAGCGAGAAGAAGCTGTTGCCGAATTTTCTGGCGGTGTTGAATCTGGAAGTCGACGAGGCGGGGGCCGCGGTGATTCGTCATGGAAACGAGCGGGTGCTGCGGGCTCGATTCAACGATGCACGTTTTTTCTGGGATGTAGATCAGAAAATTCCACTGGTCGATCGGGTGGAGATGCTGAAGAGCGTCACATTCCAGAAAGATCTGGGCAGCTACTGGGACAAGACGGAGCGGAATCGTGCGGTCGCGCGACGCATCATCGATCGATTCGATCCGCCACTGTTTGATTCGGAGATTAAGTTCGACACGTTTTGCGCCGGGAGTGGATCAGGCAGCGTTGCTTGCGAAAGCCGATCTGACCACCGAGATGGTGAAGGAATTTACCGAACTGCAGGGCGTCGTCGGCGGATTGTATGCGCGGGCACAGCGGCTGCCAGACGGCGTTGCGCGAGCGATTCACGATCACTACAAGCCCACGTCGCAGGAAGACACGATTCCCAGTCTTCCCGCGGGCTCGGTCGTTGCGCTTGCGGATAAGATGAGCAGCATCGTCGACATGTTTGCGATTGGATTGCAGCCGACGGGATCGAAAGATCCATTTGCGTTGCGCCGCGCCGGCAATGGAGTGGTTCGTATTCTGGTGGAAGACGACAAGCTGAACGACAGACTGCATCTTTCGCATGTCTCAGGGGCTGCCATGGCGAACACTAAGGTGGCAGAAGACGCGGCGTTGCGAGCGTCGATCGATGATTTCTTGCTGGACAGATTTGAGTTCTATCTTCGTGAGACGGCGAAGGTAAATCCGCAGGTGGCGCGAGCGGTGCGCAGAGCCGGGACAACGGGAAGCGATAACTCAGTCGGTGGACACTTGATTGGATATGGGAAGATTGCTGGATTCGCAAAAGCGCTGGATGCGCAGGTAGGATCGCCGAATGTGCTGGCGGTGGCGGAACTGCTGAAGCGGACGGCAAACATTCTGCGTCAGGCGAGAGAAAAGAAGATTATTTTCGCCGATCAGGAATCGGAAAGCTTGCTGCGAGAAGTGGCTGAAAAGGAATTGTCGCGCAAGGTCACCGAAGTGAATCAGGCCATCCAGCGCAGTTATCGCGAAGGCAAATATGACGCGGTGATTGCCGCGATCGCCAGCCTGCAACCGCCATTGAATGCATTTTTCGATTCTGTGATGGTGATGGTGGAAGATGCGCAGTTGCGCGACAATCGCCTGGCACTTCTATCGCGAACAGAGTCCGTGGTGCGATGGGCAGCGGATTTCTCTGAACTGGCGTCGATTTAGTTCAGCTTCTGCAGGCGGGCGATCAGCTTCTGCGCCAGGCTTTCTTCGCTCTCGGTCCACAGCAGTCGAGTTTCGACGCCGCAATTTTTTTCGACCTGCGTGGTAAAGTCCACCAGTTGCTGAATATTTTTCTTCACGAAAAGTTGATCATCTTCGCGGAGTGGAACGTCGTCGCAGATAAAGGGCGTGTCCAGGCCGAGATCGACGCGAATGTGACCGTTCTGCTCATAGCTGCCGTCGTCGAACTGTGGGCCTAGTCCAACCACGCGCACAATGCGGACTTCTTCTTTCCAGATTGGATCGAGCATGCCATCGCTCTCCGGATACCAAAGCTTCCACGGCAGCTCAAACTCGTAGGCACTGTCTTCGTGCAGAATCTCCATGGCTTCAGCGACGGCTTGTTCAGGAGGGGCAGGCTCCTCGTTCTCCGCAATGTAGACGCGCTGAAACGTGGGCGACTGCTGCCAGTCCAAAGGATAGACGGACGCGGCTGTGACCAGCGGATGGGGCAGTTGCTGCATCACACTGACAAGCTTTTCCGGCATCGCGCTCAGTCGGAAGTTTGGGAACCACAGGCTGTAGTAGAGAGAGTCTGCCATGTTCCCATTGTAGATATTTTTTTGGCTGAAGTATTTTCACCCAAATATCGTGATGCGGGCTTCCTCGTGGTCCCACTCCAGGTGTGCAGGGCAGGGTACTCGCAACCCGTGCGGTTCGAGATGAGAAGATGATGGTATGCGTTGGACAATCGAGCGATTGCGCCTGGCGATCATCATGGTGGCTGCGGTGCTGGTGCTCGCCATCATTGGGTCGATCGCCTATGGGCGCTGGCGAATTCGTCACGCCGTGCAGGACTTGCCCGCACGTCTGGGGATCCAGATTCAATCGACCTCGCAGGATTTTGTCCTCTCGAAAACAGTAGAAGGCAGAAAGTTATTTACGCTTCATGCGGCGCGCGCCATCAGTTTTAAGGCCGGCGGACGAGTGTCGCTGCACGATGTCGAAATCGACGTGTACAACCGGCAGAACGACCAGGCAGACACGATCGCCGGAAAAGATTTTGAATACGACAAAGATAGCCAAACCGTGATTGCACAGGGTGAGGCGCACATCACGCTGCACCCGCCGCCGTCCTCTCATCCCGCCGCCGCAACCAACCCGGAGGCGCAGATTATCCACGTTACCACGCACGGGCTCGTCTTCAATCAGCAAACGGGCGAGGCGACTTGCAGCGGTGAAGTGGATTTTCAGTATTCAAAATCGGCAGGAAAGTCGCTGGGCGCGCAATATTTCTCGAAAACGGGGCAATTGACCCTGGAATCGCAGGTGGTGCTGACGACGCAGATGCAGGACCGTTCTGTGGTCGTGCACGCTTCGCATGCGACCTACGATCGGGAATCCGCACAGGTGCACATGGTACAGCCGCGGTATCTTTCGACCGGAGCCAGGGGAGATCAGCATGGAAGCGCCGGCGCAGCGACAGTCTTCTTGCGGCCGGATGGCTCGGCGGAACGGATGGATGCACAGGGCTCGGTGGAAATTGGTTCGGCAGCTGGGACTGGTATTCGGTCGTCGTCGATGCAAGTGGAACTCGATGAGAATAATCAGCCACAGCAAGCGCATTTTTTTGGCGGGGTAGAGTTAACGCAGAATCAACCGACACAGCAGACAGTAGGGACTGGACGCGAAGCGGTGGTCGACTTTGACGGGAAGGGTCATGCGAAGCTGGTCACGCTGGATGGGAATGTGATTTTCCGGCAGCAGATCGAAGCAGACAAAACTGACCTGCATCGCACGCTGGCGACAAGCCATTTGGTACTCCGTCTAAAGCCCGCTCAGCTGGATCAGAAAAACTCAAAGGGGCAGAGCAGCCAGGCGCAGTTGCAGGAAGCAACCGCGAGCGGCGGCGCGGTGTTTACTTCGCAGAATACGGTAGAGGGGCATCCGGCGCAGGAGACAAGTGTGGCTGCGCAAAACATGAATGCAACATTTGCATCCGGAAATGAGATGCAGCATCTGGATGGAGTGGGGCAGACGCGCATTCGTATGGTGGCGGCCAATGGAGACGTCGATACGAGTACCGGAGATGTACTGGCGATAGATTTTGTGACCGGGATGCCGAACTCCTCCACCGCTCGTAAGGGTGGACCGAACGCAACCAACGCCCAATCGATACGTAAAGCGGTACAGACGGGGAATGTGGTGATGCAGCAGGTCTCCGCGGAAAAGACAAGTGTGGCTGGGGGTGTGGGAAGCGCGCAGACATCGACGGCGACGGCGGCTCGAGAGGAATATGACGGAGCGACCGATACACTGACGTTAACGGGCAAGCCGGTCTTCCGCGACGACACGTTGGAGATGACGGCAGAAAAATTCGTCGTGCAACGTGCCATCGGCAACATGTTGGCGACAGGCTCGGTGCAGACCACGGTTCGGTCCAACAACCCAGCGGGCCCGGGAGGATTGTTGAGCGGCAACCTGGCGACCCACGTGATCGCTCGCCAAGCGCAAATGCTGCACAATTCGCAGCAGGCCATTTTCACCGGGCAGGCACGCTTGTGGCAAGGCGCAAATTCAGTGGAGGCCCCGGTGATTGAGTTGTCGCAGAAGATGCAGACACTGACCGCCTACGGCAAGGAACCCTGTACACAGTGTGTGCATACGACCTTTCTTGGCCAGGCTGCCCTTGGTCCGTCGGGGGAACCGTCACAACCTGGAAAACCGAAGGCGGTGGACGCTGGGGCGCCTGCAGCGGGGAAAAGGTATCGCGGACCGTCGATCTATCGTGTGTTGAGCCAGCGGCTGCTCTATTCCGATGCGGAGCGGAAGGCTACCTTCTCCGATCACGTGGAGGCCATCAGTTCCAGCGGCAATGTCTTTGCTGACCGGGCGGAAGTCTTTCTGACGCCGGCGAACGTTCATTCCCAGGCACGCACAGGATCTGGGTCGGCGGACACGTCCAATAACGAGACGGCAAATAAATTGGCGCCGAACAGCAACAATTCACCGCAATCATCCGTTGAAAGAATTGTAGCCACCGGACACGTAGTAGTGGAGCAGCCGGGACGACGCGGAATCGGTACGCGACTGGTGTATACGGCCAGCGACGGGCAGTTTGTCCTGACCGGAGACGGCGCCCATCCACCGCAGGTAGTGGACTCGATACAGGGTACGGTGACAGGCGAGGTTCTCACATTTTCTTCTGAGACACAGGCGATAATAGTAAGTGGAAGCCCCAACGGCACGGCAGAGACGAAGACGCGGGTGCGGAAAAAATAATGCAGCGACTGACAACCGACCAGCTGGCGAAAAATTATCGGGGACGGCAGGTCGTGCGAGGGGTTAGCCTCGAAATCCACAAAGGCGAAGTGGTCGGCCTGCTGGGACCGAACGGCGCCGGCAAAACCACCACCTTCTACATGATCGTTGGCCTGGTTGAACCGGATGCAGGTCGCGTATTGGTCGGCGACCGGGAGATTACACGGCTGCCGATGTATCTGCGGTCGCGGAATTTCGGCATCAGTTATCTGCCGCAGGAGCCGTCGGTCTTTCGCAAACTGACCGTGGAAGAAAACATTCTGGCGGTTCTGGAAGTGCAGCCCGGCGGATGGCAGCAGCGGCGGGCTCGCATGGAGCGCCTGATCGAGCAGCTGAGCCTGGGACATGTTCGCAAGACGCGCGGCTATGCACTATCCGGAGGGGAACGGCGACGGGTGGAGATTGCCCGGTGCCTGTCGATCGAGCCGAATTTCATTCTGCTGGACGAACCTTTTTCCGGAATCGACCCGATCGCGGTGCATGATTTGCAGGACATTATTTTCGACTTGAAGGCCAGCGGCTATGGCGTGCTGATCACCGACCATAATGTGCGCGAGACTCTCACCGTCACCGACCGGGCCTACATCATCAACGAAGGAAAGATCTTTCGAACCGGTACACCGGAAGAGCTGGGACAGGACCCGGAAGTGCGGCGGGTCTATTTAGGCGAAGGATTCAGCCTGAATTAGAGAGAGTTTCTCAGGATTCTCAGAGGAATCCAAGGGTAGCAGCCGGTCGCTCCGACCCCAACGTAACCCTCCAAAAGCCGGCTGCAAGCAATTTAAATGCAAATTTTACAAACATAAGATTATAAGATAGATACGTGGTGTTTTAGGGACTCCGGCAAAACTGGACCAACCCGCCCCATGTAAACTGGACCTAACTTCTCAGTCCCACTGGAATTTCGTTATGGCTCTTCTTCAACCCCGGCTGAATTTGAAGGTCTCGCAGAAGCAGATTCTGACGCCGGGCCTGGTCCAGATGGTCAGCTTGCTGGCCCTGAACAAGCAGGAACTGAGGGAGATGATCGACGCCGAGCTTCTGGAAAATCCAGTATTGGAAGAACTCGAAGAGGCGGTTGCGCTGGCGGAGGAAGTCCAAACCCCCGACGAGGCTCCAGCGGCCGAGGTCAAAGCGGAAGAGAAAGATCCGTTTGACGAGATCGACTTCGGCTCCTACTTCCAGGACTACCTGGACCCCGGGTACCGCACGCCTCAAAGCACCGAGATTAACGAGAAGCCCTCGTTCGAAAATTTTCTCTCCAAGCCGACGACCCTGACCGATCATCTGATGTGGCAGCTGGGCTCGCTGCATCTGACGGACGGAGTGCGAGAAGCTGCCGAGCTCATCATCGGCAACCTGGATGAAGATGGATACCTGACTGCCAGCGATGAAGAACTGCTGGCTGTGCTGTCGCAACAAAATCCACAGGGGACGAGGGCAGACGCCGGAGTCGCCGCCAACTCCAACGGGCATCGGCCATTCATCGAGCCGCCAGCTGTAAACGGTGCGGTGACGCTGAACGCTGTAGGGTCGAGCAATGGAGTGTTGCATCACGGGCTGAATGCCGCAGTCAGCGAAATTGAGCCTGCAACCAACGGGCACAAGCCAGCCACGGAATATCCCGCGGCCTTGCAACGCGACCTGGCAGAGGCGCTGCATATAGTGCGAAGGTTTGATCCGGTCGGCATTGCCGCGCGCGATTTGCGTGAATGCCTGTTGACGCAGTTAGACGTGCGTACTCAGCAGGCGGGTGAGCTGGTAGTGGGTATTCGCGTGGCTGCAGCCGCGGCGACCGAAGAGGATGAGGAGAACGAAGTCGATTCGCGGGCAAACGGCGCTGCTATCGCTTGCAATGAGTCGGATCGCGTTGCTTCGGAGCGACTGCATTCGGAAGCCTGTGCAGTCATGGTTCTGGCGCGGCGCATCATCGACGAATTTCTGCCGAACCTGCTGAAGCGCGATATCCGCGAGCTCTCCCGCTTTACCGGTAGTCCGCAGCCCAAGGTGCAGCTGGCCATCGAGTCGATTCGCGGCCTGGATCCTAAACCTGGCCAGCGTTACAACCGCGAGCAGGTCAGGCTGATTGAACCCGATGTGGCTTTCCAGAAGCGCGACGACGAGTATGTCATCCTGATCAACGATGAAGAGATGCCGACCTTGCGGTTGAACCAGGGCTATCGCCGCATGTTGAGCCAGGAGGGCACGGAACGCGAAGTGAAGGATTATGTGAAGGAGCGGTATCGCTCCGCGATTCAGTTAATGCGCAACATTGAGCAGCGAAAGAATACAATTGTTCGCACCTGCGAAGTGATTGTGCGGCGGCAGCGGGAATTTCTGGAGGAAGGCGTCGACGCGCTCAAGCCGATGATGATCAAAGATGTGGCGGAAGAGATCGGCGTGCACGCTTCCACGGTGAGCCGAGCGGTTGCCAACAAATATGTGCACACGCCGCAGGGAGTGTTCGAGCTGCGTTTCTTTTTCTCTGAAGGCGTGAATGGTCCCGAAGGATCGGATACGCCGCTGCTGCTGCTGAAGCGCAAGGTGAAGAAGATGATTGAGGACGAAGACGCCAGCAAACCACTGACGGATGATGCCATTGCCCACTTATTGCAGTCGCAGGGAATTGCAGTGAATCGCCGCACTGTTGCGAAATACCGCGAAGACATGGGAATTCCCAGCACCCACCAGCGTCGCGTGCGCATCTGAATCAGTAGCTGAATCAATAGAGACCAGACTTGGGAGGGACGCGGATGGACTCCGAACTGACTGGAAGAAACGTCAAGGTCACCAAAGACCTGCGGGCTATGGTAGACGATAGCCTGGAGCGGATTGAGAAGCTTGTGGGCCGCGGCGCCAGCGCCCGCATCATTTTTCGTTCCCAGAAACATCTTTCCATTGCGGAAGTCACGGTGATTGCGCGCCAACACACTGTAGTAGGTGTGGCCGAGGGACCCGACCTGACCATCGCTTTGCGTACTGCTCTTGAAAAAACGGAGAAGCAGGCGATTCGGTGGAGGAAAAGCAAGGTCGAGAAAAAGCGCCAGGCCAAACCGATCAGCGCTGTGCTGCTGGAGGTTCCTGCAGACGCAATTGCGCCCAAGGAAGCGGCAGCGGTGGCTCGCAGAAATGGAAATGCGACATCGCCGGGGAAGAGAAAACCTTCTGGAGTCCACATTGTTCCCGCGCCCGAGGCATTGGCGCTGCGGCCCATGACCATTGAAGAAGCCGTGAAGGAAGCGGAATCCGGGGATCGCCCGGTATTTGTATTTCGCGATCTGGCGGGCGACTTGAAAGTGCTGCACTGTGCGGGTGACGGACTGGTGCGGCTCACCGAAGTATCGTAACGGGTTACGTTGCGAAGAAAATCTCTGGTTCCGCGTCACGGTTTGACCGTACAATCTTGGCTCACCCTCTCTGAATAGCGAAACTCGGATGCGGAGTCGAAGAGAACCGATGACCGGGACTGTCAAAAAGCGACTACCTAGACCCAAGCCCGCAGCGACCCGCCAGAAGAAGTCGACGGCGGACTTAGACGGGTTGGTCGCGCCTCCAGTGCGGCGCGCTCGCAGCACCGAAGCCAAGCGACCGCTCGCAGAAAATGAACTCGTCATTGTTACCGGTATGTCGGGATCGGGGAAGCTGTCAGCCCTGAAGGCGTTCGAAGACCTCGGCTATTATTCCGTCGACAACCTGCCGATTGATCTGATTCCCGCGTTCGCCGACCTGATTCGCCAATCTCCCGAGACCAATCGTGCAGCGCTTGTGATCGATGTGCGAGAGGGTTCACATCTCGATCGCTTTCCGGAAATCCTGCGCAAGGTGCGAAGGACAACGTCGACGCGGCTGCTTGTTTCTGGAGGCGTCAGAGGAGGCGCTGCTGCGGCGATTTTCAGAAACACGGCGGCCACATCCGCTGGGCCGCATCGATACCATCCGGCGCTCGATTCAATCGGAACGCAAACTGCTGGAGCCGCTGCGCAATATTGCCGACGTGTGCATCGACACCACGAATTTTAATGTGCATGAGCTGCGCGCCCACATCAATGGGCTGTTTCAGCCGGAAAGTGGCGACAAAAACCTGCTGATTTCGTCCATCAGCTTCGGCTACAAAAATGGTGTCCCGCAGGAAGCCGACCTGGTATTCGACGTGCGCTTTCTGCCCAATCCACATTTCATTCCGGAGTTTCGTCCTCTGACCGGTCAGGACGAAAAAGTGGTGCGCTACATCAATCGCTTTCCGGAGACGAAGGAATTTATTCAGAAGGTCCACGACCTGCTGCTGTTTCTGTTGCCGCATTACGTGCAGGAAGGCAAAAGCTATCTGAGCGTCGCCTTCGGATGTACCGGCGGTCAGCACCGCTCGGTGATGATCGCAGAAAAAATGCAGGCGCTGCTCCAAGCCGATGGCTACCAGGTGAAATGCCTGCACCGCGACATGCCCAGGTAGTAGGTGCACTCCTTCCGCAGTCCTATGTTTTGGACACAACACTTGGTGAAAGCGGCTTACCGGTCTTCTTAGTTTCCGCTGCGCGCGGCGATCATGTTATACAGCCACGCGGTGACTGCTCCGCCGATAAGGGCGTCGAAAAAACCATAGACCAATCCTACGAGACTTCCAACGGGACTGATATTGTATCCCCGATAAATCTGGCCGATCCATGTGACAGTGTGCGTGCTGCCATCAAAAGCGATGATCCACCAAGTCAGCGCGAATAGGCCTATCCCCCACACGATTCCGCAGGTCAGCGCAAAGGCTTTCACATTAATTTTCATATTTCCTTCCTTCCCTTCTTCCTGTTCGCGCACAATTGTAGAGTTGATTCGAAGTGACGGTAGTAAAAAAACGAGGGCGGTCCTTCTTCGACCTGCATCTACATAAGCTGCACAGCGTCGACGTCGACGGTGAGATGACGGCGCGGGATTTCTGCCGAATCCGCAAAGGCAAGCATCTGGCGCACGGCGGCGGCGAGTTGTCTGCGCGACGATGCTTTTAAAATCAAATGAAAACGATGGATGCGCTTGATGCGGCCGATGGGCGCGACGGCAGGGCCCAGCACGCGCACGCCAGGAAACGTCTGGTGCTGAAACCAATTTCCTAATTGACTGGCCCACTGCGAGGCCTTCGCAGCATCAGTGTGCTCGATCAAAATATTCGTCAGCATGGCTGCAGGTGGATAATGCAGCAGGCGGCGATAGCGCAGTTCCTGTTCGACGAAGCCGCGATAATTATGCTCGGCGGCGCAGCGGATGGCGTAGTGATCCATGTGGTGCGTCTGCACCAGGACGCGACCGGGCAGGTCGCCACGACCGGCGCGACCCGCGACCTGGGTGAGCAACTGAAAGACGCGTTCGGCGGAACGGAAGTCAGGCAGGCTGAGTGCGTGATCGACGCCAAGCACGCCGACCAGCGTGACACCGTGAATGTCGTGGCCCTTGGCAATCATCTGCGTGCCGACCAGCAGATTCACTTCGCCGCTGTGCAGGCGCCCGAGAATGCGTTCGTAATCGCGATGATGGCGCATGGTGTCGCGATCCATGCGGGCAATGCGGGCGTGCGGGAACAGCTCCTGCAACCGCTCCTCACCCTGCTGCGAGCCGACGCCGAAAAAATACAGGTGCTCGCTTTCGCACTTCGGACAATGCTTGGGAACGGTGCGACGAAAGCCGCAGTAATGGCATTCCATGCGCTGATGCACGGGCGAGCGCGTTTCGTCCTCCGCGGCGGATTTGTGATGGGTGAGGGCGATGGCACAGTTGTCGCACTCCAGTTTTTCGCCGCAGGCTCGGCACATCACGACGAAAGAATAGCCGCGCCGATTCAGCAACAGCATGGCCTGCTCACCGCGACCCAGCGTCGCTTCAATTTCCTCTGTCATGGCGCGAGAGAGTAAGGTTTCCTGACCGGTCTCGGCAAACTCCTGACGCATGTCGATCAGGGAAACTTCTGGCAGCGGGCGATTGCCGACGCGCTGCTTCAACGAAAGCAAGGAATATTTTCCACGCTGCGCGTTGGCCCACGACTCGAGCGACGGCGTCGCGGAACCGAGAACGACGGTGGCGCCGGCCAGTTTGGCGCGCATCACAGCGACATCACGCGCGTGATAGCGAGGTAGTTCCGCCTGCTTGTAGGAAGTGTCGTGTTCCTCATCAATCACAATCAGCGCCAGGTCGGCAATGGGCGCAAAGACGGCGGACCGTGTGCCGACCACGACGTGGGCCTCGCCGCGCTGGATGCGGTGCCATTGCGCAGTGCGTTCTGCACCGCTAAGAGCGGAGTGCAACAGCGCTACCTGATCCCCGAAGGTAAAGCGCAACTGCGCCAGCATCGCCGGCGTCAGGCCGATTTCCGGAACAAGGAGCAAACTGGACAGACCCGCATCGAGCGCACGGCGCATAGCGGCAATGTAGACCGCGGTTTTGCCCGAACCGGTGACGCCGTGGAGGAGAAACGGCTGGAACATTCTGGAGTGAACGCTTGCAGCAATCTGCAACATTGTTTCTCGTTGCGCATCGTTCAGCATGGACTCGACTGGGACCGAAGACGACGGTAAATCACGTGAGAGAGCGAAGCCGTCGAGGGCGTCAACCGCGGGGACTTCCTCAATACGCACCAGTTCGCGCCGCACGAGAGTATTCAGAGTGGAATCGGGAAGCGACAGCTGGCGAATTTCTGAGACGAGCAGACGGCCACCGGCGCTGGCCAGCTCCGCCAACAGGCGTTGTTGATTTCCGTTGAGCTTAGGGAGCCGCGCATCCGGAGCCAGCACGGCAACGCGCACGGTCGTGCGAAGCTCGCGTGGGGCCGCAGTAGATTCGCGCGTGATGAGTCGCTTGGCGACGAGATGTTGCAGCAGTGCAGCACTGGCGGAAGTTTTGTTGCGAAGCGTGGTGGAGCGAGCCTGCCCTTGTTCGGCAAGAAATGAAAGCACACCGTGCTCTAACTCATCGGTGGCATTCGATTCCAGGGTCTGCTGCTGAGGAACCTCGAGAGCGGCCGCGCCGCGCGGTGTCAGGGAGTAAACAATCTCCCTGCGGACTTCTGCGCCCAGTGGAAGCATGGTGCGCAGCACTTCGCCGAGTGGCGCCAGGTAGTACTCAGCAATCCACGAGCCCAGTTGCAGCAAATGTTCAGAGAGCACCGGCTCCTGGTCGAGGACACGCAGGATGGGACGAATCGCTGCCGGAGAGATATTTTCAGTCGAGTCGCTGCTTTCGTTTGCAGGCGCACGATCATGCACCGCCACGACGACGCCCTGGAGTTGCTCACGGCGAAAGGGAACCAGGACGCGGCCGCCTACGACCGGATCGCCGCGTTCGACGGCATAGGTGAAGACGCGATCCACGGGTACTGGCAACGCGACATCACAAAAAAGCGGCATAAGGAATGTTTACACGAGGGAGGGGAAGCGGGAATTCCCGCCAGCCGCGAAGGCCAGACTTCCGATACCTTCGCGGCACAGAGGAGAGGTTCAAAGTTGTGCCACAGATCAGTGCGTGGCGACGAGGAACTCATCGAAATGAGCAAGGGTTCGTTGTTGCGCCAATTTTGCGGCGGCCTCATTGTAGCTAGGGCGCATGTCGCAGTTGAAGCCGTGACCGGCACCCGGATAAGTAAAGACGGAAAAGCCTGGATATTCATGCCGTACTTCTTCAACCACGGATTGCGGGATGTGATTGTCGTCGAGGCCAAAGTGAAAAATCGCCGGAGCGCTGAATCGTTCGTGGATGTAATGTTGAATTCCGCCGGGATAGTAGGAGACGGTGGCGTCGGGATGGAGGTGCGTGTTGCTGACCCAGGCCAGGGTGCCACCCCAGCAGAACCCGACAACGCCAACCTTGTGCGCGCCGTGCTCGCGAAGATACTGGATAGCGGCGGCAATGTCCGCGAGGGTTTGATCGAGCGGAATACGCTGTACGATCTGCATCCCCTGTTTGGATTCCTCCGGTCCGTATGCTAACTCAACGTCGCGCTGGGCGCGGTCAAACAGGGCCGGCGCGATGGCCAGATATCCGGCGCGGGCAAAGCGATCCGCAACCGAACGAATGTGCGCGTTCACGCCAAAAATCTCCTGAAGGACGACAACTCCGGCTTTCGGCTCGCCGCTGGGCTGGGCGATATACGCATCAAACTTGTGGCCATCCGCGGCCTGCAATTGAGTGTGCTGCGACATTTCTAATCTCCTCTTGGTAGTGGGATGCAATCGCCACGAGTGACTGCGTGTGACCGGACTGGATTTCAAGACTCGCTGCGTTTAGGCGGAGCGAGATTGAGATATTTCATGGCGAGCTGCAGATCTTTCCATGTTTCCGCCTTTTGCCGGGGATCACGCAGAAGGTACGCCGGATGATAGGTGACGATCAACTTGGTCCCCATGCAATCATGCATCTTTCCACGTAATACAGACAGAGCGGCTTTTGAGCCCAGCAAATACGTGGCAGCGGTCGATCCCAGGGCAACGATCAACTTTGGACGCACGACGCCGATTTGCTGAAACAGAAACTGGGTGCAGACATTGGCTTCGGCTGGCTCGGGCACACGATTTTTAGGCGGCCTGCATTTGACGATGTTTGCGATGTAGACACGTTGGCGATCAAGGCCCATGGCCGCGATCATATTATTCAGCAATTGACCGGCACGGCCGACAAACGGCACGCCCTGCATATCTTCGTCGGCCCCGGGGCCTTCGCCGACGAACAACAGCGCAGTATTGGGATCTCCGTCGCCGAAGACAATTTTGTGGCGACCTTCAAATGCGAGTTGGCAGCGGGTGCAATCTCCAATCTCCTGGCGGATGACTTCGAGCGCCGCAGCGCGGTCCTGCGGTGCGATGGCGGGCGAGGAAAAATCGATGGCTGCTGGGGCTGCAAGAAGGCTGGATTTTGGCGGCATAGTGGGCAGTGGCTCGGCGGTAACAGGACTGGGTGATGGAGTAGGCTCGGGCAATGCAGAAAGCGGCTCGATGATCGAAAGGGACGCGTCCTGGGTGCCGCGATAGAAGTCCACGCCGCCCATTTCTCTGCAATAGGTAAGGATCGTGGCGAGTTGCTGGCGCTCCTCTGGAGAAAGATCTGTTTTCATGGAAGGTACATCGTAGTGAGAAAAGCTATTTTTTTGCGAGGACGGAAACCGCATTCATCTCGGTCACGATCTGGCGCGGTCGACGCAGTTGCTGCACTTCATCCAGGATGCGATCAGCAAGCAACCGTTTCGGCATCTCCGGCAATTCCTGCGCGGAGTTAGCGGTCAAGAAGGTGACGGCGTTGCGGTCGGAGTCGAAGCCGATTTGCGGGCGGGCGACGTCGTTCAGCACGATCGCATCCACGCCTTTGCGGGCCAGCTTATCGCGGGCATGTTCGAGGGGGTTTTCAGTTTCGGCGGCAAATCCGATGACTAATGTGCCGGGTTGGCGAACTTTCATGACCTCCGCCAGGATGTCCGACGTGGGTTCAAGTTCGATCGTGATGGGGCCGGTGCGCTTGATTTTCTGTTCCGCACGCAAGCGCGGCCGGTAATCGGCAACGGCTGCGGCTTTCATGACAAGTGTGGCCCTGGGAAGATGTTTCAATACCGCCTGGCGCATTTCTTCAGCGGTGGTGATGGAGACAAACTCGCAGCCGGCGGGCGGAGCCAGGCGAGTGGGCGCGCTGACCAGAATGACGCGTGCGCCGCGCTGTCGTGCTGCTTCGGCAAGGGCATATCCCATTTTTCCGCTGGATCGATTGCCGATGAAGCGAACCGGATCGACAGGCTCGCGTGTGCCGCCGGCAGTGACAAGTACGGTTTCGCTGGCCATGTCATGTCGGCGATGGAGCACATCCAGAATGGTCCGCACCAGGTCTTCCGTCTTCGCCAGCCGACCTTCGCCGAGCATGCCGCAGGCGAGGTAGCCGCTATCCGGGGACGCGATGGTGGCGCCGCGTAGACGCAGGGTCTCAAGATTGGCCTGCGTGGCCGGGTGTTCCCACATCTGCACGTTCATCGCAGGAGCGAGAATTAACGGCGCAGGCGTGGCGAGGGCCAGGGTTGTAAGAAAATCGTCGGCCATGCCATGCGCGAGGCGAGCAAGGATGTCGGCAGTCGCGGGCGCAATGATCAGGGCCTGGGTCGACTGAGCTTCCGAGATATGTTCAATGGCGGAGTTGGCGTTGGGAACCTGGCCGTCGCTGTCCCAAAGGCCGGTAATGACGCGATGGCCGGTCAAACCGGCGAATGTCAACGGGGTGATGAATTGCTGTGCCGCCGCCGTCATCACGACATGCACATCGAGCGCCTGTTGCTGCAACGCCCGCACCAGTTCTGCTGCTTTATAGGCAGCAATTCCTCCGGTAACGCCGACCGTGACCTTCATGGGCTGATTGTAACCCGTGGATTCGGTTGCTTGCCGAATTCGGTTGAAGGAGCGTTACCGCCGACTAGGTGTGAAGGATCGGCGTGTAGCCGGCAGGCAAGCCCAGCTCTTTCCGGGATGGGCCTTCAGGGACAATGTAGCTGATCAGGCCAGCCTGGAGTTCGTCCTGCGCAATGCGGGTTGCCTTGGTGGAGCGATTGGGCACCATCGGGCTGGAGCCAGACTGTAACTGGCGAGCGCGACGAGCGGCGACATGAACTGCGCGATACTTACTTTCTTTCACTGCGAGTTCTTCCATGGTGCGACCTCCGGCAACGTTGGGGAAACTGATTGCAGGTTCAAAACCAATTCAGGGACTTCGATTGATTGACTTCAGCTTACAGCGATAAACCGAAAGACGCCAGCACGGGTCGCAGGCGGGTAGCCGAATTTTGCAACAGGCATTGCTCGGCGAGTTTTTTGTAGCGGGGTAACTCTGAAATCATTGACGGGTCGTTTTCGCTTGCGGGGCGGGCCGCGCTTCGTTCTGCAATCACGATGGCGCTCAATTCCTCTGCAGCCCGCTCCAGCACATCATTGACAAGGACGTAGCGATACTCGTGATACTTTTCAATTTCCTGACGGGCCGTGGCCAGACGCTTCTGAACTACCGACTCTTCCACTCCGCCTTCAGCGCGGCTGCGATTGCGAAGCCGCCGCTCCAGCACATCCGGGTTGGGAGGAAGAATAAAGATGCTGATCGCCTGGGGCATGTTTTGACGAACCTGCGCGGCACCCTGAACATCGATGTCGAGCAACAGATCGTTGCCCCGGGCGGCAGCCTCTGCCAGACTGGCGCGATTGGTACCATAAAAGTTACCAAAGACGTCGGCGTGCTCCAGAAACTCATGGCCGGCAATCATCCGCTGAAATTGATCACGCTGGATGAAGTGATATTCGCGGCCTTCCTGTTCTGAACCACGCGGGGCGCGCGTGGTGTAGGAGACGGAAAAATCGAGATGGGGCACCATGGAGCGTAGCTGGCTGACCAGCGTGGATTTTCCTGAGCCGGAAGGTGCGGAAAGAATAAATAAAAGTCCTGCCACGTGCAGGAGTCTCCTGAACTTGAAAAGGAATTGGTTCTTTTCAGATTACTCGAGATTCTGTACCTGCTCGCGAGCCTTTTCAATTTCCGACTTCATGGACAGGCCCAACTCCGTAATGCGCAGGCTGCGAGCGGCGATGCTGCCGGTTTTCGAAAGCGTGGTATTGGCTTCGCGGGTCATTTCCTGCAGCATGAAATCGAGCTTCTTGCCCACTTCGCCGCCTTGATCGAGGAGGCGCCGGAACTGATCGATGTGGGCGCGGAGTCGTGCCAGCTCCTCTTCAATATCGCTGCGTTCGGCCAATAGAGCGGCTTCCTGCAGAATGCGGTCGCGATCGAGATTGAAGGTGTCGCCGAGGAGCTCGCGCATTTTCTGGTCGAGTCGCTCAGTCTGCGCCTGTTGCATTCCGGCGCGCAACGAGGACAACTCGTCGACATGTTCCTGCAGACGGGAGAGAATCCGTTTCAACTCTTCGGCGAGCGCGTCGCCTTCCTGTGCGCGCATGGCATTCAGGCTTTCCATGGCAGGTTCTAACGCGGCCGCTGCGGCCAGCTCAACCTGGGCTTGCTCGGTTTCTTCCGCTCGGGGAGATTCCATGGACCAGACGCCGGGGAGTCGAAGTGCCGAATTCAAATCCGGCTGCACGGCGCGTATTTTGTATTCGCTGCTGGCGGCGCGAAAGGCTTCAACGTAGGCTTTCACCACCGCTGGATTGAATTGTGGAGCGGGAACCGCGCTCTCTCGCTGCAGCGAGAGCCGCACTTCAATGTGGCCACGAACGACGTGTTCTTTAATGGTTTTTCGCCACTGAATTTCCAGCGCATCCATGCCGTTCGGCAGATAAAACTGTAAATCGAGATAGCGGTGGTTGACGCTTTTCAATGTCACAACGAACGTGGTGTTTCCCGGCGCGACGCCGGTCAGGCGGGCAAATCCGGTCATGGAACGAATTGGCAACTGGCTCATGAATGATTCCTTGCTGCGACGGCAGCTTCTGAGATGTCGAAGAATTGCAGCTGATGCAGTTTTTGAAATGTGGGAGAACTTGTGAGCAGTTCCTCATAGGTTCCGATGGCCGTGATCGAACCTTCTTCCAGAACGGCAATTCGGGTGGCGCGGCGGACAGTGGAGAGGCGATGCGCAATAACGAACACGGTGCGATGTTGCATCAGGTTCGCCAGAGCCGCCTGCACGAGAGATTCACTCTGAGCGTCCAGGGCAGAAGTGGCTTCGTCCAAAATTAGAATCGGCGCATCTTTGAGCAGGGCGCGGGCGATCGCCAGGCGTTGACGTTCGCCGCCCGACATGCGGAATCCTTTTTCTCCGATGATGGTGTCATAGCCTTCCGGCATCTGCTCAATAAACTCGTGTGCCAGCGCGGCCTTGGCGGCGTCGACGATCTTCTGCTTGGGAACATCCGGCAGCCCGTACGCAATGTTGTTGCGTACCGTGTCATTGAAGAGGATGGTTTCCTGCGTCACCTTGGCGATGAGGGTGCGCAGGGAGTGAAGGCTGACGTCGCGCAGGTCATGACCGTCGATCATGATGGAACCGCTGGTGACATCGAAAAAGCGCGGGATCAGGTTGACGAGGGTCGTCTTGCCTGCGCCGCTGGGGCCGACGAGCGCGATCACTTCGCCACGATGTGCAGTCAGATTAATGTCTTGCAGCACCTGTTTCTGGCCTTCTTCGTCGGAATAGCAGAAGTTGACGTGGTTGAAGGAAAACGTCTTTTTGAAGGCTTTCAACTGGACTGCACGGGGCTTCTCGCGGACATCATCCTGGGCATCCATGAAGTTAAAAATGGAAGATGAAGCGCCAAGAGCCTGCTGAAAGTTGTTATAGAACAGCGCAAATTTTCGCACCGGATCGTAGAGCTTGAACACCGCGACGATGAAGGCAATAAATACACCTTCTGTCATGGCGTGTTGCTGAATGCGAATTCGGCCGAGCAGCAGTAGCAAGGCGACGGCGACGGCTCCGATAAGGTCCATCAAAGGTGAACTGATCGCTTGGGCGCTCACCGATCGAAGGTTGGCGCGGAACAGACGGCGAGCCGCGGTGCGGAAACGGATCAGCTCCCACACTTCCATGTTGAAGGCCTTCACGATGCGATTGCCCGTCACCGTCTCATGCAGGATGTTTTGAATTTCCGCCAGCTTGTCCTGCCCCGTGCGCGTGGTTGTGCGAACGCTGCGACCGATGCGTCTTGCCGATGAGATGACGACCGGGACGAAGATGAGCAAGACCCAAGCCAGCTTGCCACCATACAGAATCACGACGGCGATGATCGCCAGGAAAGTGAAGAACTGCTGCAGGAAATCTGACATGACGGTCGACATGGCGAACTGCACTTTTTCGACGTCATTGATCAACGTGGACAGGATAGTGCCGGTGGAATGCTTCTGAAAGAAGGAGACCGAACGGCGCAGAATGCTTTCATATAAGTCATTCCGCAGGTCGGTAATCATTCCGTAGCCGGCGAAGTTGGATAAATAGGTTCCGAGATAATCGCAGAGGCTTTTGATGACCGTCGACGCGACCAGTGCGAAAGCGACCATGGTCCATGCATTGTGAAAATGGCCGGGAACCAGCTGTTCCAGGTTCAACTGGACTATGTGATGGCCAACCGGGAAGTGGAAAAGCGGCAACTTCGGGGTAATATCCCCCGGCTTCAGAACCTGATCGAAGATCGGTTTGACCAGCAAGATTCGAAATGCATCCAGCAGACCGACCATGGCCATCAGCAGGATAGAGACCAGCGCCTGCAGCGAATAGGGGCGTACGTATGCCAGCAGGCGCAGGTAAAACTTCATGCACGCCTCCGGCGGATTGCGGGATCAGTCGGGCTAAATGGCGCAGAGATGTCGCGCATGCTGGATGAGCTTACCGTGTTCGACTGGTGCGTTTGCTGCGCTTTCATCTGTCGCTGGGGCACGCCCATGATTGTAGAAGAAGGGTAGCATTCCCGCGCGACACGGGAATCGATCCGTTCGCATGCCGGTATAGAAACCTTCGTTGTGGAGACGGACGGGCGGGGAGAAAAGTCGCGGACGCAGAGGCTGGCCTGGGCGCAAACAGTTACGTACCGCGAGGGCGCGTAGCAGACGAAGCAGAAAGGTGAACTTAGTCGAGCAGGTGCAGTTCTTTGCCCGGCTTGAAGCGGACAGCGCGGCCGGGAGCAATCGGCACTTCGGCGCCGGTTCTGGGATTGCGTCCGATGCCGGTTTTGCGAGGCTTTACGCTGAAGACGCCAAATCCACGCAGCTCGATGCGGTCGCCGGCGGCAAGAGCATTTTTCATGCTGAGGAAGACGGTATCGACAGCGGCTTCTGCCTTAACGCGAGGAAGGCCGGTGCGTTCGGCAACTTTATGTACCACGTCTTGTTTGATCAATTGAATGACTCCCTTCAGACTGTTGGATGCCCGCAAAGTTGCGTAACACCATGCTAGGGTCGAGTTTTCGTGATTGTCAATGGAGCGGCACTCTCGTACACTCGCCCTAAAGCCAACTATTTTGCGGGACCGCGCTGCGGGCTACCGTCCGCGCATGCCAACCTACCGAGGAGAAGGATGTCGATTAAGAGTGATCGCTGGATTCGCGAAAACGCGCTCCAGAACAAGATGATAACGCCATTTAGCGAAAAACAGGTCCGCGAGGGAGTTATCTCCTACGGGCTTTCTTCGTATGGATACGATTTGCGGGTTTCCGACGAATTCAAGATATTTACCAACGTAAACAGCACGGTCATTGACCCGAAAAACTTCGACGAACGTTCGTTCGTCACCACCCAGGCGGAATCGGTGGTCATTCCGCCGAACTCTTTTGCGCTGGCGCGGTCGGTAGAATACTTCAAGATTCCGCGCGACGTGCTGACCATTTGCGTGGGCAAGTCGACCTATGCGCGCTGCGGCATTATCGTGAACGTGACGCCGTTCGAGCCAGAGTGGGAGGGATTTGTGACTCTCGAAATTTCCAACACTACGCCGCTGCCGGCCCGCATCTATGCGATGGAGGGATTGTGCCAGATCCTATTTTTCCAGTCGGATGAGGTTTGCGAGATCAGCTATGCGGACCGTAAAGGAAAATATCAGAATCAGCAGGGAATTGTGCTACCCAAGCTGTAGGTGACGCACCCGAAAAACCGGTTTGGGACATGCAATGAAAGACGGTGAAATGTGGCGGAGGTGAAACCATCTTCACTCCACGCGGTCGGGTCAGGCTCGGCGAAGAGTGCAGACAGGCGGGCCGTGGTTCGACTACCGGCGACGCGAATCCGTGTTTATGTGGTGGGGCTTGACGCATTGCGCGCCACCGGCCTGAAGGCGATCTTCGAAAAAAATACCGGCATCGACATTCTGATGGAGGAGATTTCATCGTTGCCGGGGTCACCCCAGGGGTCGGACTCCGCCTTTAACCTGGCGGTGGTGGGTGCCAACGCCGGACCGGATATCTTCAGCGCCATTGCGTCCATTCGTTCCGCACACCCGGAACTGCCCATTATCGTCATGGCCCATGCCTCTGGTCAGGAGGCGATTTTGCGGATCCTGATGCTGGGCGCGAAGGGTTTTCTCCACGAAGCCAGCACACCCGGGCAATTTGAGAAAGCGGTTCGCATGGTGGCCACGGGTTCGCTCTGGGCTCCTCGGCGAGTGCAGGCGGATTTGATTCATCGGCTGTTAACGGCTCTTGAGTCGCAACGTGCGGCTCAGACGAACGCAGTGAGCTTCACCATCCGCGAGCAGCAGGTTTTGAATTTGTTGCTCGATGGCAATTCCAATCGCGAAATTGCGAAAAGCCTGAAGATTGAAGAACGCACTGTCAAATCCTACGTGACGAAATTGATGCAGAAGATGGGCGTCAAGAACCGCACCGCTTTGACGATGCGCGCCCAGGATCGATCGACCACTAAGGTGTCAGCCGCGGCGTTGCCCCTGCCGACAGAGCAGGCTTCGAGCCAGGGATCCGATCCTGCGGCGAAATAAGCGCCAGCGGAACGCCTCATTCAATCCCTGCGTAACGTTACGGAAGGAGACGACCGTCCGTACTCTTTTCGAACGATCTCGATTGGTTTGTAATGAATTCACCGACTAAGGATTTGGGAGAATCCGGGGGTTGCAGTGGCAGAAAATCGCGCACTGCAACCCTTTTTTTTCTTTAGTCCTTTTTTTTTCAACTCACTCCCCGCTTTTCTGGCATCCTAGTAATCGAAGAGCGACCTTAGAGTGTGCCGGAAGATGGGTGCTCCTATGAGCGCTGATTTGTAAAGGGAGCGAGGGTTTGAAATTGTTTATGGTAAAGAAAATTATTTTGGGCATTTGTGCCATGGCGCTAGTAGGTTCTCAGGGCTTTGCGGCATCGAGCGACACCAAGCTCGTGGACCGGTTGAATAATGCAACTCACGTCTTGAATGAAATTATGGCGACGCCTGACAAATCGATCCCGACCAGCATTTTGTCCAATGCAACCTGTGTGGCGGTTGTTCCTAGCTATAAAAAAGCAGCCTTTGTTATCGGCGGTGATTATGGCCAGGGCGTCGTCACATGCAAAACGGCGAACGGAAAGTGGAGCGCTCCTGCTTTTATCCAGATGGCAGGCGGCAGCTTCGGTTTCCAGATTGGCGGTCAGGCGACCGACCTGGTGCTGATCGCTGTCAACCAGCGTGGTTTTCAGGATTTGCTGAAGAGCAAGTTCAAAATCGGCGGCGATGCGGCGGCTTCGGCGGGCCCTGTGGGACGTAACGCTGCTGCAGCCACGAACATTACCTTGAAGGCGGAGTTGCTGACCTATTCACGCAGCCAGGGACTGTTTGCCGGTATCGATCTGAATGGCACCGTCGTCAATCAGAACACTGAGGACACACGGACCTTCTATGGGCATGATGTGCCGTTCGCAACCATTTTGAAGGGCGAGGTAGCGACGCCTCCATCGGCCAGACCGTTTGTCAGAACCGTGGCGCGGTATTTCCGCAAGGCCCAGTAGCGGAGTCGCGCGTCTCAAGAAGGAAAAGAGCGAGTCCAAGGACTCGCTCTTTTCATGTCCAAGCATCTCGTATTCGGAGCGGCACGATCGCTTAACGCATCGACTGCTCCACCTCATTCAGCCAGCCAGCCGGTTTAAGAATCTCGCGGGGGCGGGAACCATCTGCAGGGCCGACAATCCCATCTCGCTCCATCAGGTCGATCAAGTGGGCGGCGCGGCCATACCCGATACGCATGCGACGTTGCAGCAGGGAAGTGGAAGCCTTGCCGAATTCCAGCACCAGGCGAACCGCATCCTCAAACAGCTCATCGTTCGCTTCCTGATCTCCCGCGCCGTCTGAACCTTCCCGGCCCTTGTCGTCATGCGGAGCTTCCAGGAATCCTTCGACGTATTCGGCAGTACCCTGCGACTTCCAGAAATCGACCACGGCGCTGATCTCTTTTTCCGTCACAAAGGGAGCGTGGATGCGTTGCAGCCGCGACGTACCCGGCGCGAGAAAGAGCATGTCACCGCGTCCGAGCAATGACTCTGCGCCGTTGGAATCGAGAATCGTGCGCGAGTCCACCTTGGTGGCCAGGCGGAAGGACATGCGGGTAGGAACATTGGCTTTGATCAGGCCGGTGATGACATCGACCGACGGCCGTTGCGTGGCGAGCACCAGGTGGATGCCGACGGCGCGTGCCATCTGCGCCAGGCGGGTGATGGATTCCTCTACATTGGCTCGGTCGAGCATCATCAAGTCGGCCAGCTCATCGATGATGATGACGATGATCGGCAGCGGCTTTTCGTCCGGATTGTCAGCTTCAAACAAGCTGGGGGTGGTTTCGAAGAGCTTGTTATATTGCTCCAGATTGCGGACACTGCGCGAGGCCAGCAGCTTCAATCGTCGCTCCATCTCCCGAACCGCGTTGCGCAGCGCGTTTGCCGCCAGTTTCGGCTCGGTGATGATGGGAGTGAACAGGTGAGGAATGCCTTCATACATGCCCAACTCAACGCGCTTGGGGTCGACCAGGATCAGGCGCACCTGCTCCGGCGTCGCCTTGAACAGAACCGACATAATCATGGCATTAATGGCCACGGATTTGCCGCTCCCGGTCGAACCGGCAATCAACACGTGAGGCATGGTGGTCAGGTCGGCGTGGATGATGCGGCCGTTAATGTCTTTGCCCATGGTCAGGGTGAGGCGCGATTTACTGTGGGTGAAGCTGTCGGCCTCAATCATGTCGCGGAGCCAGATGGTTTCACGCTCGACATTTGGAACCTGCAGGCCGACGGTGCTTTTTCCGGGCATGCGTTCAATCAGGATGCTTTCGGCGCGCATGGCCAGGCATAGATCATCCTGCAGTCCGACAACGCGGCTGTATTTCACACCCGCATCGGGGCGAAATTCAAAGGTGGTGACGACCGGGCCTGGGTTGATCTGAACCACCTGTCCGTGGACATCGAACTCGGCATATTTTTCCACCAGGACGCGGGCTTCTTCGAGCAGCGCATCCTCGCGAACCACTTGCTTTTCCTCACTGCGATGGAGCAGCGTGCTGGGAGGCAGGCGATAGCCTTCGATGGCCTTGGCTGTCACGGTGACGGACTTGGAGGCTGCGTCGGCGCGGGTTCCAATCTGAACATGTAGCGCTGGGGATGCATCCGCGGGCGCATGCCCGGGTTGCAGCGACTGCAGCGAAGGGATGGGGCGCGCAAATTCAATCTCTTCTGGCTTCGTGGCTTTAGAAAGTGCCGGAATCGCGCGGCGCTCGTCGGCCGGTGCAAATTCGTCGTCGTCCATGTCGGTTTGCGACGAAACTCCATGGGCCAATTGCTGCGGCGGAGGAGCAGGAACAGGTTCCTCCCAGAAATCTGGACGCTTGCGGACGCGGGTTGGGACCACGTCCTTGCGTGTGTCCTCAAACATGCGCGGGTCGTCTTCCGGATGATTCGCAAGTGCGGCCTGTTCTTTCGCCAGGAGTCGCGCGGCGACGCGCGCTGCCTTGCGTTCGGCGCGTCGGGTACTCCAATTGCGCCAGCGATCGCGCCAGGCGGCGATGAACGCAAATCGTACGGTAAGCCAGTTCCGCAGGCTGGCGACGCTGAAGGTCGTTGTCATATACAGCGCGGCCGCCACCAGCGTCATCGACAGGATGCAGGCGCCGGGATAGTTCAGATAATGGGTGAGCAGTTCGGCGATGGCGCCGCCGACGATGCCTTCAATTGGGATGGTATGGAGCCAGTGCATGTGACCGGGAAGCAACCCTAGCAGCGTGGGCACAAAAATCAGGCACAAAAGGCCGCCGATGAGTTTGGAAACGGGCGAACCGACCGGACGGGAACGCAGCCAGATCCATCCCAGGCCGCCCACCAGCAGCGGCACCAGGAAGGCCGACAGACCCTCCGCCTGCAAAAGCAGATCGCTGAGGCCAGCGCCAAGCAGGCCAGCCCAATTATGCGCGGGACGGCCCGATAAATAGCCGCCGGCAGTGTCGAGAGAGGGATCCAGCGGGGTATAGGAAGCCAGAGCAAGAAGTAAGAGGAGGGCGCAGGCCAGCAACAGCAAGCCGACCAGCTCATTGAGCCGGCGGTTCTTGGTTGGCGAAAAGACGCGTTGCACTACTTTCATTGGGGGCGCTTGAACACTCCCGCGGAAGCGACAGTTGACCGTCGGCCGCAGGAATGCCAGAGACACCAGAGCAATTCGATTATGCCAGAATCCAAGCGAAAAGCAGCGAAAAATCGGGTGGGAGGGCAAAAAGTGTTCCTCGGCGAACCCGCTTCCCGTTCCGCCGCCGAACGTGTATGAAAGAGGGGAACTCCACTTCTGAAAGGAATCGCCGCCGTGCTCCAAAGCATGTTCCATCTACAGGCTCCGCTGCTTGAGAAGATTCTTCGGCCGATCATCGTCTATTTCTTTCTGATCTTTCTGTTGCGCATCTTCGGCAAGCGGGAACTGGCGCAGCTGAATCCATTCGACCTGGTGGTTTTGTTGTCGTTGTCGAACGTGGTGCAGAATGCCTTGATCGGCAATGACAATTCAGTTACGGGAGGCATCGTCGGCGCGCTATCTTTGCTGACCATCAACTGGCTGGTAGTCCGTTTTCTGTACAGCAGCCCCAAGGCGGACCGCCTAGTGGAGGGGACTGAGCATGTGCTGATATCGGATGGTGTGGTTGATCACGCAGCGCTGCGTCAGGAATTGCTGACGGAAAGCGAGCTGCTGGCCGTGGTCCACCGCCAGGGATTCGACGGTTTTGACAGCGTGAAGAAATGCGTGCTGGAGCCGAATGGCTCGTTCTACATTGAGGGTCGCCAGCCAACCGAGGCCCAGGAGCATCATCAGGACATTGTGAGCCGACTGGAGCAGGTGCAGCGGGAGCTACAGCAGATTCGCCAGCAATTGCCGGCCAGTTGACGAGAAGCGAGGGTTGCGTGGTGTGATTGACGCCCGTGCTTGCCACCCACCCCAGCCGCAACTATAAGTGGATTGTGTGTCTCGGGGATGGAAGCTGATGCCGGAATTGAAGTTCTTCCCCAAAAAACCGCGCGGATTTGCGAGCCGCAGTAGAAACCCGCTACTGTAGGGCAGTGCGTTATCGCACGCCAATTGAATGCTTCAATCCAGGGAGTTGATGGTTTGCCGATGATGGAACAGCCCGATACAAGTTTTCAGTCGCTGCTGCATGAACTTCGCGTCATCCAACCGCCGGAGGAGTTTGCCTCCAAGGCCCACATCCGCAGCCTGGAGGAATACGAGGCTCTCTATCGCCGGTCGGTGGAGAACCCGGAGGAATTTTGGGGCGCTGCTGCCAATGAGTTGCATTGGTTCGAGCCCTGGACCCAGGTGCTGGAGTGGAACGAGCCATGGGCCAAGTGGTTTGTTGGCGGCAAAATGAACCTGGCCTACAACTGCCTGGATCTGCAAGTGGCGCGTGGGAAAGGCGGCAAGACCGCGATTCTGTGGGAAAGCGAATCGGGCGAGGTCCGCAAATTTACGTTTCTGCAATTGCTGGACCAGGTGCAGCGATTTGCCAATGTGCTGAAGCTATTGGGCGTCAAGAAAGGCGATTGCGTTGCGTTATACATGGGGATGGTGCCGGAACTGGCCATCGCTATTCTCGCTTGCGCACGGATTGGCGCGGTGCATTCGGTCATCTTTGGCGGATTTGCCGCCAGCGCGCTGGTCGATCGCATCAACGACGCTCAATCCGTGCTGGTCATTACGCAGGACGCAGCCTGGCGGCGCGGTCAGGAAATTCCGCTGAAAACCACGGTGGATGAAGCGCTTGAAAAATGTCCGTCGGTGAAAAAAGCAATTGTGTTGCGCCGAACGGGAACCAAGATCGCAATGCAGGCGGGTCGCGATCACTGGTGGGATGCGGAGATGTACCAGGTGGGGAATGTGTGTCCCGCCGAGCCGCTGGACGCCGAACATCCGCTCTATATCCTCTACACCTCTGGAACCACCGGGAAGCCGAAGGGCATCGTGCATACCACCGGCGGCTACGCGGTGCACACATATTTGACCAGCAAGCTGGTGTTCGATCTGAAGGACGACGATATCTACTGGTGTACCGCCGATATCGGCTGGGTTACGGGACACTCGTACGTGGTCTACGGAATCTTGCAAAACGGTGTCACCTCCGTGATGTATGAAGGGGCGCCAAATTTTCCCGAGAACGATCGCTTCTGGAAGATCATTGACGACCACCAGGTGAGCATCTTTTACACCGCGCCGACCGCGATCCGCGCCTTCATCAAGTGGGGCGATGAATTTCCGAATCGGCACAAGCTGACCAGCCTGCGGTTGCTGGGCAGCGTAGGCGAGCCTATCAATCCGGAGACCTGGATGTGGTACTCGGCGGTGATCGGCAAGAGTCGCTGCCCGATTGTCGATACGTGGTGGCAGACGGAGACGGGCGGCATCATGATTACGTCGGTCCCGGGAGCGGTGGCCAATAAGCCCGGATCAGCGGGCAAGCCGTTTTTTG
Source organism: uncultured Acidobacteriota bacterium (assembly GCA_963794795.1). Classification (GTDB taxonomy): domain Bacteria; phylum Acidobacteriota; class Terriglobia; order Terriglobales; family Acidobacteriaceae; genus JAKAAZ01. The sequence goes on from CAWCFC010000002.1 coordinate 218,592, forward strand.
GGATTGTGCCGGACATTGTGAATCAGACGGGGCAACCGGTTTCGGAGGGCAATGGAGGGCTTCTGATTATTCGCAAGCCGTGGCCGGGCATGGCGCGCACAATTTACAACGATCCTGATCGCTACGTGAAGCAGTATTGGTCGACGATTCCGGGCGCGTATTTCACCGGCGACGGCGCGCGTTGCGATACCGATGGCTATTACTGGTTGATGGGTCGCGTGGATGATGTGATCAACGTCTCCGGACACCGGCTGGGTACCATGGAGATTGAATCGGCGCTGGTGGCGCATCCCAAGGTCGCGGAAGCCGCGGTGGTGGGGCGCCCCGATGCGTTGAAGGGCCAGGCGATTGCCGCGTTCGTGACGCTGGAGTCACAATACAAGCCGTCGATGGCGTTGAAAGATGAGCTGCGCGCCTGGGTGGCAAAGGAAATTGGCGCGCTGGCTCGGCCGGACGATCTTCGCTTCACCGATAGTTTGCCGAAGACGCGCTCGGGAAAAATCATGCGGCGTTTGCTGCGCGAACTGGCTGAAACCGGCGAGGTGAAGGGCGACACAACAACGCTGGAAGATCTGGGTATTCTGGCGCGACTACGCGAGCAGGAAGAATAGCCGACCCATTAAAGGAAAACTTGAGGCGGGAAATGAGCATCACGAGACGCAGTTTTCTCGGGATCGCGGCGTATGCCGGTGCGGGCGCGGTGGCAGCGTCGTTTCTGGATCCATCGGTACTGTTCGCGGCACCGGATTCGGCAGACGGTTTGGGCCGCTATGCCACTGGCGAGCAGATGGCCGCAACTCCCGCGACATTCTATCGCGCCTATCGGTCGAAGCCCTCGACGAATCCGCACATCACCACCTGGCTGCAGATTGATCTGGGGAACAGCCGCGCCATCGCTGCGATCAAGTTGTATCCAGCGTGCGAGCGCATGTATCCGCTGCTGGATGAATATTACGGCGGCGAGGGATTTCCGCTGCGGTTCAAGATTGAAGCGTCGGATGACGTCCGAATGGCGAACGCGAAAACAATTGTAGATTTCTCCGGCGCGGACTTTCCCGACCCCAAGGACAACATCACCCAGTATGCTGCTCGCGGTGTGACAGGTCGCTATGTGCGCGTGACCGCGACAGAAATGCGGCCGGTGAAAACGTCGCAGCTTTTGGGGTCCTCGCTGAAGAATAGCCCGGACTATACCCTGACGCTGGCGAAAATTGCGGTGATCTCGGGCGGTCACGATATTGCCGTCGAATGTCCGGTGACTGCCGACGAGACCTATGGCAACGCGGCCGACCTGGCTCAGATTACGCGTGCGCTCCGTCCGCAGGGCGAAGGGATCGTCACCGATCATCCGGAAAACCTCACGCTATCGAGTCAATGGACGCCAGCGGTCTACAAGGTTCAGGTGCCTCGCAGTGGAGTGACGCTGCAGGGCGGAATTTTTCAGGCGGCGATGCGGAACAACATCGCCTACTTGATGAATTCGTATTCCGTGGATGAGTTGTTGCGGCAATTTCGCGAGCGCGCAGGAAAGCCGAATCCGCCAGGATTGCCGAAGCCGGACAAATTCTGGGAGGAAGATCTTGCCGGGTCGAATGCCGGGCGATTTTTGATGGGCGCGGGAAATACGGTTCGTTGGATCGACGATCCGGAGCTGCGTCAACGGATGAATGAGGTCGTTGATGGTATCGAGCAATGTCGACAGCCGAATGGCTACATCATGGCGTATCCGGAGGACACGATTTTTTATTCCGAGCGGGGCGCGTACACGCGCGCGTGGTTGACGCACGGATTGTTAGAGGCCGGATACGGCGGCAATCCAAAAGCATTTGGGTTGCTGCGCGGAAATTACGACTGGTTCAACCAATGCGAGTATCTGCCCAAGCTGTTGCGTGGTGCGGTGCAGGGCGGCCAGGGAATGATTGCTAACACCCGCATGAGCCTGAGTCCGGTCGGCAAGCCGAAAGATGCGCAGGTAATTCAGCAATATTTTCAGGAGAACTTCTGGCTGGAACATCTGGCGCGGCAGGAGCAGGAAGCGGTCTGGCAATATCCGTACGACCGTCCGCATTGTTACCTGTTGACCAACCTGGAAGCGTATGCGGATTTGTATACGGCGACCGGCGATCCGCGCTATCGCGATGCGGTGCTGGGCGGATGGAATCTATATCGGAATAATTGGCAGCAAATTGGCGGCAGCATTTCGATCATCGAATTTGAGAAGGATCCGCCAGGATCGAACTATGTGCATCAGAAGCTGGGAGAAAATTGCGGCAGCTCATTTTGGATTCTGTTGAGCCAGAGATTTCACCAGCATGATCCTGACGATGAGAAGTATATGGCCGAGATCGAGAAATCGATTTACAACGTGATCCTCGCCAACCAGGGCGGGACGACAGGCATTCGATATCACACCATCATGGCGGGGAAGAAAGAAGAGCCAACGCATAACAATACCTGCTGCGAAGGCCAGGGAACGCGGATGCTGGGTTCGCTGCCGGAGCATATTTATTCGATTGCTCCCGATGGCGTGTATGTGAATTTGTATGAGCCGTCGACGCTGGAGTGGCCGCAGGCTGGGTCACCCGCGCACTGGAAGATGACGACGCAATTTCCCATGCAGCCGGAAGTAAGGCTGCAGGTTTCTACCGCGCAATCACTGCCCGCGAAGATTCGCATTCGAGTTCCTACGTGGGCGGCGAAGGAAATGCCGATCTATGTGAATGGTTCGCTGGCAGCCACAGGCAAGGCGGGCACCTATGCAGTGATCGAGCGGACATGGTCAGACAAAGATGCGATTACGTTCACGCTGCCAATCGCATTTCGACTGACTCGCTATACGGGAGCTGACCAGACGGAAGGTGCTCCGCGATATGGATTGGAGTATGGGCCGATTCTGATGGCCGTGATTGGGTCGCCGGATACGGTGCTGCAGGTGAAGGGCGGCAAGTATGCCGAAGATTTGCTGGGCCAGATTAACGCCAAGCCGGGTGCGCCGCTACGTTTTCAGATCGAGCACAATCCTGACGTGGAGTTGATGCCTTACTGGCAAGTCGACCAGCAAACATTTACCTGCCTACCGGTCGTGCAGGTCACCTAGATCATTCTGCAGCTACTCCCAGAAAATGCGTTTCGGCGCAACCGCCGACAGATTCACCTTGACCGGCGCAGCGATCGCGGCCAGGGTATTGATGTCGAAATCGCGGTAGAGACCGAAGCACATCATCTCGGGATCCTGCACGAAGGTTTCGGGATGCTCGTACGCAGTTGCGAATGTGGAGATGGACTGGCGACTCTCAAGCGCGGAAAAGTGTTCCGGATGAATGGCCGCTGCCACCATCGCGATGAGTTGCGCCCGCGGACCGGTGGTGACGATGCGAACCGCGGGTGTTGACTTCTCCGGCAGATGAAAATTATTCGGAGTCGGTGAGCCGTGGTCAAGATCCTCACCGAGCCAACGAATCACTGCGTTCACCTGCGCCGCTTCCATTCCTAAGGGACGTTCACCGAGTGCGGTGAGTAATTGGGCGAAGACTGTCGCGCCCGATCGATCATCGGCATCAAGTTTGCCGTTGCCAAAGAAAAGCGGATTGAGTACCAGGACGCGCTGTCCGCGATCGACGTCGTCGGCCACGTCCACCATAGTGGAAGGCATGCCGGCATCTGCCATCACGATGGTTGTCGGCGCGGCTTCCGGTGCGGTAACGGAGCGGAACAGGATGCCGGTGGCGCTGAGTCCGTTGCTGAACTCGAAGCGATAGGCGTGGCTCTCCACTCCTTTTTCGTGGGTGGCGCTGATGGGCCACGCATGCGTGAGGGTGACTGACGCATAGCGGACAACCTGCTTCAACTTGGTTCGCTGGGAGGAGGCCCACTCTGTGCTGGGTTGCGCTGGAACTTCGTGATGGATGGATTTCGCCAGCGATTGCGCAAGGGACAGGATGGTGAGGTTGTCCTTGGGAAGCGGCACGGCCAGGTCTTCAGCAGTTTCGATTTCTGTATCGGTATCAGGAAATTCTTCCGGCGATGCATCGATATGAAACACGGAGTCGAAAAATTTGTAGGACGCCTCGCGATTATCCAAACCGTAGTTGTGGGTGCCGGGATTCAGGTTCAGATGCCACTGCAGATTTTCCGGCTTCCCGTACAGATTGAAGAACCGTTTGATGTCGTCATAGACGCCCTGTTTCAAAATGCCGGCGCGAAAGCAGCAATCATCCATGGAGTTGTAGATCAACAGAGTCGGCCGCGGCGCGCGGATCGCCATCAGCTGAGCGTAATCAATGCCCTGGCGAAAGTCGCTGGGGTTCTGTTCGGCGTCGTTGCCGGAATATTCTGGATGTTCGATCGAAGTTGTTAGCGAACTGAATCCGGCGACCGGCGCGGCAGGCCCGATGCGCGTATCAAGCGAGCTGAGCATGATGGATTGCCAGCCACCTCCGGAAACGCCCGTGACGCCGATGCGAGCGCGATCGACATTCGGGTTGTCGTAGAGGTAGTCGAGTCCGCGCCGCATTTCCAGATAAAAGAGACCAGCTCCGTTGTAGCCGGCCAGGTCGAGCAGGCGTGCGTTGTCGTGCGCATTTCCGGGTTGATCCAAGTCGCCATAATCGAACCACTCGAGGTCGAGCGCGAGGATTCCGCGACGCGCGTAGTTGATGCAGCGTGCTTGTTTGTGACCGACGGCTTTCCCACCGGGCCCATGGCCGTTCACGTTTAAAATCGCTGGAATCTTGCCGGAGATTTTGTCAGGCTCATACAACAATGCTGTCGAGAACATGCCGGGAACCACTTGGTAGCGCAACTTGACGATGCGATAGCCCTCGCGCTCGATGACACCAACTTGCTCGAAGTTTGGAGCGGCGTCGATCCAGGCCTGAGGCCATCCGTGATACAGCACGGAGAGCTCGCGGGTACGAATGCGTGCTGCTTCCTGATCCCATTGCTTCATGCTCGCCGGCAGCTGCAATGGAGGAACGCGCTTCAGCATGAAGTGTTGCAATTCATCCGCAACCACGGATTGAGATTGAAGATGTTGCGCCAGCAGCGGATCGATCAACTTACTGTTGGCCTGCGCGGACGCGATGCCGCACGCACATGTCGCAAGAAGGGCAGCAAGAAAACAGCGATGAAGCGAAACGTTTAGCCTGCGAAGCAAGGAGTTCATGTCCCTAGTCTAACCAGAGATGCTGGTTGACTGGAGTTCCTCGGCGGCTGGCGGATGTTCCTGCAGTTTTAGAACCAGGAGCGTCATGTCATCGAACTGCGGGGCCTTGCCAGTGAAACGGTCGGCCTCTGCAAACAGATGTTCCAGCACCAGCTGCGCGCTGCCATCTGGCAAAGTTTCGGCGGCGGCCAGCATCCGGTCCTCGCCCCACTCTTCTTCATGCTCGGTCATGGCTTCGCTGATGCCATCGGTATAGGCCAGCAACAGGTCGCCGGGCTGAAGCACGCAGCGCTGTTCTTCATATTTCGCAGAGGGCAGCAGACCGATGACGGGGCCGCCCGCTTCCAAGCGATCGACATGGAAAATGTCACCATTGCGCCGGACCAGAAACGGAGCATTGTGGCCGGCGTTGACATAGATCAGCTCGCGCGTCTGCATGTTGTAGGTCGCAAAAAAGAAGGTTGCATAGCGATTGGTGGCAGAGGCTTCATAGACCAGGCGATTTACTTTCTCCATCATCGTGGACAGGTCGTGCGGAACGTCGAGTGTCATGCCGCGAAGTGAGGCGCGCAGGCTTGCCATGAGCAACGCCGCTGAGATTCCTTTTCCGCTGACGTCGCCGATGGCCAAACCCATGCGGCCGTCGTCGAGCATGAAGGAGTCGTAATAATCTCCGCCAACACCTTGTTGCGGGCGGCAATGACCGGCGAGGCTGACACCATCGATGACAGGAAATTCCTGCGGAAACAGACGCTCCTGCACTTCGCGCGCGACCTCAATCTCGCGATGGATGCGTTCGCGTTGCGTGGCTTCGCTGGCAAGGGAGCGAGCCAGGTTGCCGATCTCGAGTGCGAGTCCGGTCTGGGTTGCAACCGATTCCAACAGCCGCAGGTCAGTGGGAGTGTACGGTTCTTCAGAGCGCTTCGGTCCCAGCGTCATCAGGCCCATCAACTGGTCGCGTCCCGGCAATGGCAACAACAATTCAGTTGACATGGAATCGAGCATTTCACGCTCTGAATTGCTGGCGAGTAAAAACCAACCATCGGGATTTTCACGATACAGTTGCACCGGAGTGTTGATGCGCATCAGATTCCGCACGGTGGTCGAGTTCATGGGCAGCTGCACCGATCCACTTTCGGAAAAGCCGTCCAGCGGGATTCCTATCGCCTGCTGCAATTGGAGATTTTTTCCGCCTCGCAGCAGGACGGCAATCTTATCGATGTGCAGCGTCTCCGCCAGGCTCTTCAACACCATTTCCATCATGGGGCCGCTCTCGTTATATCTGCGGACGCGTTGCGAGAGCTCGGCAAGCAACTGCTCCGCGTTGTAAGCTTCGCGAAAGAATTTTCGATCCAGCCAGGAGGATAGATTTTTTGTGTATTGCGAGCGCAGCAGCAGCAAGAGACCAGCGAGTATCGCAATCTCGACGGTGGAGCGGGGCGTGAGTGACGGTGATCGCAGAGCTATGATCAGCGAAGCGATGAGGGTCGCCAAAAGGCTGACGCGTATAGTCGCCAAGGTTGCGCGGGCCAGCGCATACTTGGTTCCCATGCGTAGCAGGATGCGCACATCCATGGCACGCTGCACCACCACGACGTAGGCGAGCGTAAGAGGAAAGAATAGAAAAAGGACTGCGCCGCTTATCGTGAGCCAGTTGTAATGAGAAAGATCGACGTGGAGGTGCGGCAGCAGGACGGAGATAATCAGCACAGACCCAAGTCCCACCACGGAGCCTGCGCACAGGACCTGCATGCGGCGGCGGGCATCCGGCGTTGAGGCGGAGCGTAGCTTGTCGAAAATCGCAACCCAGTACAGCAGGACGCAGATCAGGTTGATGGGATTGACAATGCCATCAATCCACGGATTGAGTCGAAATCCCCAGTGGTTCCACGCGGGGTGGAATGCCTCTCCCGCCTGCAGCCAGAGGATTACTGCCAGCGCCGCCAGCGGCGGCACCAGAAGAACCCATTTCACCCAAGGCAGTTTCAGGTCCACCCGCCAACGTTCAGGGAAATAGATACCGATCAGCAGCAGCGACAGCGGACCCACAATCTGCAACGTCGTGAACCAGGCGCCGAGGAATGCCAGCCACGGCATGGGCCACCAGGTGGGCTGAAAGTAAAGAGCTTCCGGAAGGCTTAGAACCAGCAGGATCAACCAGGCATGGGGATCGTGGGGTCGAGCAAACGCCACCCAATAGCCGATCAGGAGACAGAGCAGGGCAGGGAGACAGATGACCAGTAGAAACGTGACCCACTCTCGTGCACGACTCGGGGTGGTTGTATCGCTGAGGGGGATGACAAAGTTGGCGACATGGCCGCCAGGTTTGCGGACGCCGACGTCAAGATCTTCGCCGGCATGCGAGCTTCGAACAATCCTCAACCATTGCGCCTGACCGAAATACGGCATGCCGTTTAGAGAAGTAAGGGTGTCCCCGATCGCCAGCCCAACTGCTTTCGCCTCCGGCCGCAGCGAAGTGACCGCAAGCGAATCGATATCGAACGTAAAGGGTGCGTGGGCGTGATGATTGGGATTGAAATAAGCATCGAGGAACTGAGCCACTCCTGCGCAATAGAACGTCATGCTGGCCAGGATGTAGACACCAAGCAACCAGTACAGTGTGCGCGAACTTTTGGATTGGGTAGGGCTCGCCATGGGTTTCAGGAGACTATGGTATCGGAAACCTGAGAATTCCTCGTTATTGTTGTGTACGCAGCTGGGTCGGCGATAGTTCGCGGAAATATGTCGCCGGCGCACCTTATACTGCGAAAGATTGGAGTCTGTTCCGCGTGACGCAGAACCCGGCAGTCGAAGTCGCAGGCCCTTCCCGTAGACATGTACCTGCGCTGGATGGTGTGCGCGGATTGGCTATTCTGCTGGTGCTGGTGTCACACCTGATGCTGTTCAATAATCGCACGGGCAGTCGTTTTGGCGACTCATTATCAGCATTGCGCGGCCTGGGTTGGGTGGGCGTCGATTTATTTTTTGTACTCTCGGGCTTTCTGATTACCGGCATTTTGTTTGACACGCTACATGATCCGCATTATTTTCGCAGCTTTTACATGCGGCGATTTCTGCGCATTTTCCCACTCTATTATGGGTTCCTTTTCTTTCTGCTGGTCTTAGGCCACTGGGGTCCGGGAATGCATTTTGTTTGGAACGGCCGACAATATGTGTTGCTGACCTACCTGCAGAACACCGGCATTTGGTTTCCAGTAACGGATTTTCATCCTGGCGTATGGGCCGATCTGGACCATTTCTGGTCATTGGCGGTGGAGGAACAGTTCTATCTGTTCTGGCCGCTGCTGGTGTTTCTGGTGCGCGGACGCCGACGGCTGATTGCGCTGGCGCTAACGCTGTCGGGAATCGCGTTGGTGCTTCGAATCGTAATGTATCTGCATGGCAGCTCACCGCTGCTGATTTTTATGCTGACCCCTTGCCGGATGGACACGCTGCTACTCGGGGGACTGGTGGCGCTGGTGGTACGCGGCGACAGCGACTGGATTCCGCGTCGATGGATGCTCCCGGTCGCGCTGATTGCTGCAGTCGTAATCGCCACGTACACCCTATGGCATCTGGGCACAGATATGCGCGATTTTTTCTTCGGCGCGACCTTCGGATATTCCGTAATCGCGCTGGGATGTGTCGCTGTTCTGATTGCGTCGCTGGAGCCGGAGTCGATCGCGCATCGCATTTTTCGCTGGTCGTGGCTGCGCAGCCTGGGTAAATACAGTTACGGCATTTATGTGCTCCATATTTTCGTATCGCACGCGATATCGACGTTGACCTATCAGGTGCTGGGAACCAGCCTGCGCATCTGGTTGACGCCACACCTGCATTCCCGCCCGCTGGCAGTGCTGGTGGAGTTTGGCTTCAACGCAACCGCGGTCTTTCTGGTTGCGTTTTTGAGCTATCACCTGTACGAAGTACACTTTCTGCGGCTGAAACAATATTTTGGTTACAGGAAAAGCAACCCGCACACGGCCGCCGCGAAACAGTTTGCATCAGACTAAAGAGCTTCTACGAGATGGCAGTGCGGATTTCTCAGATATACTTTGCTATGGACATGAGCGTCCGACGACTACAGGTGAAGTTCTGACCGTAGACGAAGAAATCAGGATGGCTCCTAACTACACATGAGCAACATTCTCGACACGATTCAATCTCCCTCGGACGTAAAATCACTCACCTTGCCACAGCTGGAGCAGCTGGCACAGGAGATTCGCGAGCGCATGATTACCGTGCTGGCGAAGACGGGTGGCCATCTGGGTCCGAACCTGGGAGTGGTGGAACTGACGCTGGCGCTGCACGTGGTTTTCGACACGCCCAAGGACCATTTTGTTTTTGACGTCAGCCACCAGGCATATATTCACAAGCTGCTGACGGGGCGACGCGATCGCTTTGAAACCATGCGGCAGCCTGCGGGACTGAACGGTTTTATGCTGCGCACCGAAAGCGAGCATGATGTCTACGGAGCGGGGCATGCGGGCACGGCTTTGTCCGCGGCATTGGGCATGGCGGTAGCACGCGACCTGACAGGCGGCAAGGAGCATGTGATTGCACTGGCCGGAGACGCGGCCTTTACGAACGGCATTTCCTATGAAGCGCTGAACAACGTTGCCAGCCAGACCAAGCGCCTGATCATTGTTCTGAACGACAACGAGTGGTCGATCGATCGCAACGTCGGAGCCATTTCTTCGTACCTGCATCGGATTGTCACCAACGATCGCTATGTCTACCTGCACGAGCGGGCGGGTCGGCTGATTGAGAAGTTTGGCGGCAAAACGGTCGGCCACGTGGTTCGCCGCGCGGAAGAAGCGGCCAAAGGAATGCTGCTGCCGTCTTTGATCTTCGAGGAATTTGGCCTGACCTACTATGGCCCCATCGACGGACACAATCTTGGCCTGCTGATTGAGACTTTCAAGTTTTTGAAGACGCAGAATCGCCCTGTCATTCTGCATGCGCTGACGCAGAAGGGTCGCGGCTTTCAACCCGCGCTGGACAAACAGAAGAAATTTCACGGACTGGGACCGTATGATCCTGAAACCGGAGAAACCAAGACATCCGGCGAAAAGTCATACGCCGAAGTGTTTGCGGAAACCATGGTGAAGCTGGCCGACCATGACGACAAAGTGGTTGCGATTACGGCCGCCATGCCGAATGGAACTGCGCTGGATTTGTTCCGCCCGCATCATCCCAAGCGCTATTTCGACGTCGGCATTGCCGAAGAGCATGCGGTGATTTTTGCGGCAGGGATGGCGACGCAGGGGCTGCATCCGTTCTGCGCCATCTACTCAACGTTTTTGCAGCGCGCCTACGATCCCATCATTCACGACGTGTGCCTGCAGAATCTGCCGGTGGTGTTCTGCATGGACCGCGCCGGACTTTCTGGCGACGATGGCCCTACGCATCATGGATTGTTCGATATTAGTTATCTCCGGGGTGTGCCTAACATTATTGTGATGGCGCCGAAGGATGAGGACGAACTGGCGGACATGCTGCAAACTGCGCTGGAACATGAGGGCCCCTCGGCGGTTCGTTATCCGCGCGGCTCTGGCCCCGGCGCCGTCGTCAAGGAACAGCCAGTCGCGTTACCGATTGGTAAGGCGGAAGTGTTGCGCGATGGCAGCGAAGTCGCTGTTTGGGGACTTGGTGCGCTAGTGCCGATGGCGTCAGAATTTCACAAACAGTTGGAGCGGGAAGGATATTCCGCTGCGCTGATCAACGCCCGCTTTGCCAAGCCGCTCGATACGGAGCTGCTGGAAAGTTACGCTCGCCGCGTCGGCTTGATTGTCACCTTTGAAGATCACGTGTTGATGGGCGGATTCGGCAGCGCTGTGCTGGAGTATCTCTCCAGCAAAAATCTGCGCGTGCCGGTGGTGCGGATCGGCTGGCCGGATGCATTTATCGAACACGGCAAGGTCGATCAGCTGCGAGAAAAATACGGTCTCTCCGTGGCTGCGGCTGTCGAAAAGTCACGACCATTCTTGAAGACGTTGCCGCGCAAACGTTTCGCCGTCACTGGATGACGTAGGAGCAGTGTTTCCTTCCGCACTATTCCGGCACTGATTAGGCCTCAGGCTTGCTTTCCGCGTTAGCTAGAACCGGTACAAGTGGCGCCGATCCGGCAATCGCAGTGCGGCTGCGCAGGGCCGTCAACAATGCCGCCGCGCCTACGATCAAGTTGGCTACGATTACAGGAGATGCGCCCATCTTGACGCCGTAGACAATCCAAAGGCAGGCCGCCACGGCTTGAATTTTCTTGAGCGTGGATGCTTTCGGCACAAAATATGAAACCGTCTGCACCCCGGTGGCCACCCATCCAAACAAGGCGATTGTCATAGGGCTTCCTGTTCGAACTCGGGAAGGATGGCGGGCGCGGCGGTGCGAATGGTCAGCCAGTCGGTTCGAACCTGATCCCAATTTTGGAGAGGAAACCCTCCAGAATTGAAGAAGGAGCGGACCTGCATCGAGTTCCATCCGGCGATATCCTGCAGAATCGGAACCAGCACTCCCAGCGCATCGTCGCTCAGGACGGTTCGCTTGGCAATCTGGGTAATGAAAGGGTTTTCTGAAACTGCAATGGTTAACCCGTCGAGGCGATTGACGTGCAGCATCACGTTCACATCGGAGCTGCCGTCGCCGACGTAGACGATGCGATCGTGTCCCAGGCCCAGTCGAGTGCGCAGGTCTTCGACGACGACCACTTTGCCGTAGCCTGCGGGAACGCGAACGATCGATTCGATCTCACCAGTGACAGGGTGATAGCGAAATTGCGTGCCGCAAATATTTTCGGGCGCAACGATCCCCTCGAGGGCCGATTGGATCACCTCTTCCGGAGCCGCAGAGACCACGTAAAACGAAAAATGATATTCGTCGAGTTGCTGCAACAACTGCAGCATCAGCTGGATGTTCGCTTTGAGGCGAATGCGCTTGCCGACCGCCGTCAAATGTTCTTTGCGGACGCGGCGGAACTCCGGATCGTGCAGTAGCAGGTAGGGTAATTCGCCGCCCTGTTGGATGAGATGGATCCTGGCGAGGCCGCCGACTCGATGTTCAAAGCCGTCGATGCCCAGCATTTCGCTCAGGACAATTCCTGAATCGTTAAAGCTGAGCGTCTGGTCAAAATCGCTAACCAGAAGCATTTCGCGTTTCGCGCCGTTCATTTGGCTTGTCACGTGTGCTCCAGTTTTCAGAAAGGGTTGGAAGTTCAGCCTTTCGGTTGTTGTTTTTATGTGCAATGTGTGGAAACAGCTTTACTGTCCGGATAATGAGAAAAACTTCACTGCCGAAAGGTCAGCGGTGAAAGCTCAAAATGTCTGAATATTTTGTCTTTTTGACTAGGAAGGAAGGGATTGTCTAGAGCTAGTTTACCAGTATTTCAATCTACGTCGACGGCAAATCGAAAGGGTCGCGAGATTTTCATTTTCGCGGTTCGCATATAGGAATGAACGCCGAGTTATGTATGCAGAAGTGTCGGACAAATCGATTGGCGACAAATCTCTCTGCCGAGTTGACCAGGTAGACGACCAATGCGAGGCGACCTGCCGGGGTGCCCCACCCGAATGCATGGTTTCTGTCATTTGGCGAATCTGCCAGCTATGAATGACAATATGGGAATGGTTTCTAAACATTTGCTGCGGCAAGTTTCCAGGGCCGCGCTGTACTGTGCAGCCGGATTTTTCTTTGTCGCTTTGTCATCCTTTGGTCAGAAGGCGCTGATTGAAAAGACTGACGCGATCGTAAAAAACACTGACGTCAACGTCAACATCTTCGGAACGTTTCCTTCGACAGCCACCGGCAACGCCTCGGCCGAGTCACCGACCGGCACGATTCCGCCGGGCACCACGCAATTGAAACAATCCGCCGACTCCGCCGCCGGATTCAGAATTGGTGCTCGCCATGTCTTCAGTCCGATTTTCGGTTTCGAGGTCAACTTCGGCTATAACCCAGCGACGCAAAACTTCACAGGCGGTACGTCTATCCAGGATGGCGTGGTGTATTCGCACGCAAAGTCTTTCACAGTCGACTACGTCGCGACCGCGCCACATCTCTACCACGGATTTCAGCCTTTCGTGCTGGCTGGCGGTGGGTTGATCTCGTATAACATCTCGAGTTACATCGCTGCGCCCCCCGGTCAACCGGCCCTTCCGGTCAAGGCCATCAAGGTTCCGACCTTCGAGTACGGCGTAGGAGCGGACTATCACCCGACCATGTTCCCCAACTTCATGTCCATCCGGCTGCAATATCGCGGGCTGGTGGGTCACGCGCCGGGCTATAAGAATCCGCTGCTTGCCACCAATAGCCTGATCAACATTGCCGAGCCCCAGGTCGGCCTGGTGTTCAAGTTCTAGCCTTGTCATTCCAAACTGTCAGCCGAGGTTGTCGCCCGACAAGGAGATTGTCGCAGTGACAACTGCGCTGCAAATGCGAAATGCCAATCCTCCCCTGCATCACCGCTGGCTGGAGGTCATTGGTGTCCTGAAGCTGGTGAAGGGTGCGTTTTTCGTGGCCCTGGGGTTTGGGCTGCTACGCATGCTGCACCGCGACCTGTACCTGTTCGCCCTGCAGGCGGTCGAGGCGATGCACCTGGATCCGGACAGGCAGGCCATTGCCGTACTGCTCGACAAGATAACGCTGTTGAATGACCATCGCCTGAAGCAGTTGAGCGCGGTGGTTTTTATTTACGCGGGACTCGATTTTGTTGAGGGCACCGGATTGGTGCTGGAGAAACGCTGGGCGGAGTACTTTACGCTGATCCTGACCGTGGCATTGCTGCCGCTGGAAGCGATCAAGTTGATTCACCATCCGAACCACTGGACTCTGTTGCTGCTGTTGGCGAATATTCTGATTGCCATCTACCTGGCATGGCTGGTGCTGCCGAAAAAACATCGGGCTGAGTAAGAAAGCGGGCCCAGCTTCAATCGACAGAATTGCGGCTTCAGCGGCAATCGATTCTGCGGCACATCGGACTTTCTATCCTCACGCTGACGTGGATTTCTTGTCGATCACTTGTTTGGGCATCCATACGCCTACGGCGATCAGCCAAATGAACCCTCCAAAGCGAGTAGTGGGAATGGCTAACGTCATCGGCAAAGCGACGAGGCTGAGAGTTGAGAGTTCACCAGCAACAGCGATGAATAGCCCAAACCAAACCAGCCATCGCGGCAGCAGGCGAGCGAAGTAACTGGTGACCGATACTCCGGCGGCCAGCAACCCGAAAGCTGCGGAGAAGGCGGCCCCACCGCAAAGGAAAGTCATGAATTGGAGCGCTCGGGTGAAAGGAAGGGAAGCGCTGACCTCAGGAACCGACAAGATCCACAAACATAGAGCCGCTGCTCCCAGAGCCAGCGAGGTCGCGATTCCGCCCACCAAGGCAATGTACGACCCTGCAGCGCGGACTCCGAAGAAGCGCAATCGATTGACGATCGTGGCTGTGTAAATAGCGAGCGGAATCGCCGATCCGAAAAAGAAAAATGCTCCGATTCGGATTGCATTGGGATTCTCCGCAAAGAAAGCTTGTGCCACGTCACCCGATCCGTAGGGATTCAGTGCCAGCACTCCACTCCGTGCGGCGCCATGGCTCAGCCAGACGAGCGTGGAGACGCTTGCAATGAACAGCAGCGTGTGGACCGTGGCTAAAGCCAGCAGCGAAGGTCCCGCAGGTTTTTGAGGAGTCACTCTAGTTTCCATAGTAAATCATTTATAACATAAACGATTAACGTGTGGAATAATTGCAATATGGATAAGGGCGCGTCATCGCAAAGGGGAGGGTACTGCCCGGCTAGCGTTTTTACTCGCCCAGGTCGGCGGTCACGCCGCTTCCCAGTTTGCGGAACGCCTGGCTGGCATGCGTTTAACGCCGCCGGATTCGGGCATTCTGCGGTTACTTCACCTGGAGGCCGGCATCAGTCAACAGGAATTATCGGGAAAACTGGGGATCCATCCCAGCCGACTGGTGGCGATATTGGACGGATTGGAACGCCGCGGATTTGTTCAACGGAAACCGAACCAGGGCGATCGGCGACAATATGCACTTTATCTCTCGGACGAGGGGAGACAGGCGCTGGACCAAATCGGAGAGATCGGCCGCCAGCATCAAGAGGCGCTCTGCGCTGGATTGACCCACACGGAGCGCGATACGTTGGCGGAACTGCTGCAGAAAATTTCCGGACAACAAGGCTTAACTCCCGGAGTCCATCCTGGCTACCGGCGCATGAGGCCAGAATAGAGTCATACCTGTTTTTTTTGTTCGGGCTCATATCCGAGCTAAGCTTGCCCACGTTCCTACCCTTCTCGGCAAAAATTGCACCCGTCGCACCACTCTGATCCACTGCCCGCGCAATCCATATAGGGCCAGTGCAAGCGTTACCGCGACCGTGGAATCTGTATTGCCAACACCATCCGTAGGGCTCAATCCCACCGAGAGCCACACTTTCCGGAGTTTTCCACTCATCTCCACAGAGAAAAGTTTTTGTGAACGCAATTTTTTGTTGGACAAGCGACGGGATTGCGATACAGTTGTGGACGAAAGTGGTCTAAAGTGGTTGAGTGAAACCGAAACCAGGGCGACTCTGGAACGAAGTGGAGCCGAGTTGGTCGTTTTCTCAATTTTGCAGGAAAGACGGAAGAGGCACATGGCATGTTTCGCGGTAACCATCCAACCCGGGTCGACGAAAAGGGACGGCTGAAGGTGCCCGCGGAATTCAAGCGCGAAATTGAGGAAAGGTACGGAACGAAGTTTTACATCACCAGCGAGAACGGAAAAACGGCCAAGGTGTACCCGATGGAGGAATGGGAAAAGATCGAACAGAAATTGCTGAATATGCCCAATTCCAATCCGTCGAAGAAAAGACTTTTGACAGCAACCAGTTTTTACGGCCAGAACGCGGAAATGGATTCGCAGGGCCGAGTACTCCTCCCCCAGATTTTGCGGGAAAAGGCGCAGGTGGTCGGAGACGTGGCAGTGTTCGGAATGCTGACGTTTCTTGAAGTGACGAACATGGATGCCATTCGCCAGGAGATGGATGCGAATCCTCTGACGGATGCAGATGCGGATGTGCTAGGGGCCTACGGGCTATAGCGATGGAAGACAAAGCCCCCCAGGGGGCGCACGGTCAGAGTCAACGACATGTGCCGGTTCTTTTAGAAGAGGCAATTGAATTTTTACGAATCCTGCCGGGCGGCACCTATCTGGATGCAACGCTCGGCCTGGGCGGGCACAGTACGGCAATTGCCCGCCGGTTGGGTCCGGAAGGTCACCTGATCGCATTTGATCGCGATCCGGAGGCCATCGAGAGCGCAGCGATACGGTTCATGGCATTGCGGGCGGAGCTGAAGGAACAGATGCCCCGCATCACGATCCACGCAGCGGCTTTCGCGGAAGCGGCGAGCTGGGCGGAACCACAAAGCATCGACGGAATCTTGGCCGACTTTGGGGTCAGCTCGCTACAGCTGGACACAGCACAGAGAGGATTCAGTTTTCAGGCAGACGCACCGTTGGACATGCGGATGGATCCGCGCAGCGGAATGACTGCCGAACAAGTGGTAAATCAGGTGAGCGAAGAGGACCTCGCAAATCTGATTTACAAATTCGGAGAAGAGAGGAGGTCGCGGAGAATCGCCAGAGCAATTGTCAGGGCGCGGCCGGTAACAACCACGGCACAACTCGCCAGAGTGGTTACAAGCAGCGCCCCGGCAATAAAAAGCGATCGGATTCATCCAGCGACTCGAGTGTTCCAAGCTCTCCGAATTTACGTGAATGAGGAACTTGATCAGATCACTGCCTTGCTGCAAGTAGCGCCGCAATTATTGCGGCCGGCAGGAAGGATGGTGGCCATCAGTTTCCACTCTCTCGAAGACCGCATTGTGAAAGACGCGTTTCGAGAAGGCAAGGCAAGCGGAACCTGGACGGTGTTGACGCCGAAGCCAGTGACCGCAAGCGAAGAAGAGATTCGCAGCAATCCGCGATCGCGCAGTGCCAAGTTAAGGGCGGCGGAGCGGGCAACTCATCCGGTGAAAAGTAAAAGGCCGGTAAAGGAGCAGGAAAAAATTTTGCGGCGCAGCTGGAGTAGCGGCTGAGCCGAACAAGTTCGGGCCGGGCTCGTCCCCACCCCTCTTTCAGGCGAAAGAACAGCATGCAAGTGAACGTCACCCATCCCTCCCAGCTCAACGAGCCTGGCCCGAGAAGTGAGGGAAGGAAGCCTGAGACGTGAGGACGCGAGAAGTAGCAACAAACAAGTTCAAGGCCAGTGCAACGGCACAGGGCTAGTGGGAGCGGCGAAGGGAGCAGCAGCAGAGATTGCAGGCCCTGCGTTCAACCTTAACCAATCATTCGAGGAGGAAGACCATGTCGCATATCTATAACTTTTTCGACAATCATATGGAAGTATGGGGCGCGGTTGTATTCGGTTTGCTTGCGATCGGCGCTTGCGTAGCCATGGCTGCTGCACTGAACGGAGCCATGTAAACGAGCCCGCTTCCGGGGGGATCGGGCTTTTTTATTCACTGCAACACAGACGGAACCATTCAGTAAAGGAAATGCTATGGCAGCAGCAGGCGTCGTAATCGATAGACTTCGGGAGAAGGGTCAGTGGAATGCCCAGGCGGTAATGGAACACAATCGCTGGCTCTTCGCGGCACAGCAGCGCGCCCGTCGCGGACCCACTCCCGAAGTATTTTTCGACAAGCGTCTGGATAATTCGCGCCTGGTCAAAGCGGAAGATCCTGTCCGCAAGCGCGAGATGCGCAGCTTTACCGTCGCCGCGGTTTTCTTTTTCGCGTTGCTGATGGTGTACAGCTGGCAACATTTCAGTTCTATCGAGTACGGCTATCACATTGAGACTGAGAAGGCTCAGTTGCAGCACCTGCAGGAAGAAAACCATCAACTTGGATTGACGGAAGCGCAACTGACACGGTCAGAGCGGATCGATCGGCTGGCTCACCAGATCGGCATGCAGTCGCCGCAACCGGGTCAGGTGGTGTCGGCGCCGGCCATGATGGATGCGGATCCGAACTCGCCCGTACTTGCGTCGGTGACGGTTCCCGTGTTGCCCTCGAACCGGTAAACTAGTACGCAACGGCTACGCGGTTTGTGAGTGGCCGAAAGGCCCATCCAACATGCAGGATCGAACCACGGCATGAGCCGAAAACCCAAACAAGCGCTCTCTGCTCCCATCCCAAGGCTGCGATTCGTAACCTTGATTGGGATTTTGCTTGTCTGGGTCGTGATTATCGCGGCACGGCTGGTGTGGCTGCAGGTTTTTCGCCACGCTGAATACGCCAGTCGCGAATTTCGTCAGCAGGACCACACTTTCCAGATTGCTCCGCGACGCGGAATGCTGTACGACCGCGACCTGCAGCCGCTGGCCATGACGGTGCTGGTCGATTCCATCTATGCCGTTCCCGGCGAAATTGCGGATAAAGATTCGACGGCGCAGCAACTGGCGCGCATCGTCCATGTCGACCCCGCCGATCGATACACTTCCGCCAAAGATATTGATGGGCGTCTGCATCGTTCGCGTGATTTTGCCTGGGTGGCGCGCAAAGTGGATGCGGATGTTGCCGCCCGAGTGCGCGCACTGAATTTGAAGGGCGTCTACTTCCAGAAAGAATTCAAGCGCTACTATCCGGACAATGATCTGGCGGCGCAGGTCCTGGGGTACGTCAGCTTAGACGACAACGGCCTGGCCGGAATCGAGCATCGCTTCGACGGCCCATTGCATGGCGCTCCGGGAAAGATGCTGACCGCAGTCGATGCGCATCGGCATAGCTATGGCAGCGTCGAGAAGGAACCAACGCCCGGCGAAAATATGGTGCTCACGCTGGATGCGAAGATCCAGTTTATGGCGGAGCAGGCTCTGGACCATGCAATGGCGCGGACGAAAGCACTGAATGGCACCGTAGTGGTGCAGGACCCGCATACCGGGCAGATTCTGGCATTGGCGATTCGACCGACTTTCAATCCCAACGATATTCACGACATTCGACCGGCGATGCTGTTAAACCATGCGGTCAGCGATGTGTATGAACCGGGATCGACATTCAAGCTGGTTCCTTTTTCGGCAGCGTTGCAGGAAAATCTTGTCACGCCGAACTCGATCATTCCAACGTTTGGCGGCCAGATCAATGTTGCCGGGCGAATTGTGCATGACGATCGCGATGCCATGATTTACGAGAGCCATCACGGGAATGCGCTATCCGTTCGCCAGGCATTGGCGGAATCGAGCCAGGTGGTGGCCATCCAGCTTGCAGAGCGCCTGGGCAAGGATCGCTTCTATCGGTACATCCATGCGTACGGGTTTGGGCAGAAGTCGGGAATCGAACTTCCAGGGGAAACGCGCGGCCTGCTGAAGCCGCCCGATCGGTGGCAGGCGACCACGATCGGCTCCATCCCCATGGGCCAGGAGATCGGCGTAACGCCGATTCAACTGGTCACCATGGCATCGACGATTGCCAATGGCGGTGTCTATCTTCCGCCGCATATCGTGTTGGAAGAAACCTCCGACCAGAAAGGGAATCCGCACTTTGTACCGGCGGCGTTTCACCCTGAAGACAAACTTCCAGACACGCTGCCACCCGGCGCGCATCGCGTAATAAGTACGCTGACAGCGGCGGAGATGCGCAGCATGATGGAAGGCGTGGTGATGTTTGGAACCGGAAATACCGCGCAATTGAATGGCTATAGCGCGGGGGGCAAGACGGGGACGGCGCAAAAGATCGATGTACGTACGCGCACTTATTCCAAGACAAAATTTATTGCGTCGTTTGTAGGGTTCGCGCCGGTCAATGACCCGGCAATCACCATCGCGGTGATTATTGATTCGCCCACCGTGGGATCGCACTTTGGCCATGCGGTGAGCGCCCCGGTCTTTCAGGAATTGGCGCAGGAGATCCTGGAATATCTTGGCGTTCCGCATGATCAACCGATCAAGCCCCCCAAGTTGATCGCGGAACAAAAGAAGAATGCTCACGATGATCTCGATGGAGATCATGAGCAGGTCGGCGATCTGGATGCAATGTTTGCCGAGGTGAACCACCTGCCGAAGGACGATCCTTTGCGTGCGCCGCCTGCGAAAACTCAGGCTACCGCTGCGGATGCCGACGAGGCGCGTGCCTATCTGCAGAGCGCATCCGATGCACCATCGTCGATGTCGACGCAGCCACCGGACATGGAACGAGTGGCGGCTGCTTCGTCGCCAGCCAGTGCTCATGCGGATGAAACATTACCGCTGCCGGCGAAGAGTGTTCCCGCGGCGCAGCTACACTCGTCTTCTGCCGATGGCTCTCCCGCGGTCACTTTGGGATCGGGCGCGCCTGTCACGATGCCGGGGTTTATTGGCAAGCCGATGCGCGATGTTGTCGCGACGGCTGCCGACCTGGGATTGAATGTCCGCGTCTACGGCAGCGGTGTGGCTTCCGAGCAGGCTCCGGCTGCGGGCACCAAAGTTCCTGCCGGTACGACCGTTGTAGTTCGGTTTCATCCATAATTCATTCACAATCTAAATTCTGAAATCGCATCGAAGTATGCTTCAATGCAGGAGAACTGTTTTTGCATGTCGCCATGATGGAACATCCGTCCATGCAGTTTGATGAAACGATGCGCGCAGTGCAGGTGCGGGCGCGCGCCGGTTCCGATCCGCGAATCAGCGACGTGGTCTATGACTCGCGCAATGTTACCCCGGGCGCATTGTTCGTCGCCATGCAGGGTGGCACGACGGACGGAAATCTCTTTGTCGAAAATGCGCTGCAGCAAGGCGCGGTTGCGCTGGTCACGGATTCGGAGCCGAAATGGCAGAAGGTTCGCGCGGATCATCCTGACCTGGGTATCGCTCTTGTAGAGCACGGACGTCGCACACTCGCGGAGATCAGCGCGAATTTCTTTTCGCACCCCGAGCGCAGCCTGCGTTTGAGCGGCGTGACCGGTACCAACGGTAAAACCACCACGACATACTTGTTAGAGTCGATGTTGCGCAGCGCTGGGCATAGTTCTGTTTTGGTGGGCACGATTGAATATCACGTCGGCAATGAGGTTCGGCCGTCGCCGCATACGACCCCGGAATCGCGCGACCTGTTGCAACTGTTCGCCGAAGGGGTTGCCGCAGGCGCGACGGAAGCCGTGATGGAGGTTTCGTCGCACGCGTTGGAGCAGGGAAGAGTCTGGGGCCTGCATTGGGATACGGCCGTGTTTACCAACCTGACCCAGGATCATCTTGATTTTCACGGCACAATGGAAGCGTACTTTGCGGCGAAGGCGAAGATGTTCACCGGCGAGAATGGAGCGGCTGCGCCCCATGTGGCGATCATCCACGGCTGAGGATGAATACGGGAAGCGTCTCGAGCCGATGGCGCGAGCGGCGGGATGCGAAGTGGTGGAGTTCGGATTGAATCGCGGAGATTTTCGCGCGGCAGACGTTGCGTTGGGAGCGAACGGGACCAAATTTCCAATGGTGACTCCAACGGGAAGCGTGAAGTTGCATACTCATCTGCCGGGACCGGTGAATGTGCTGAACTTGCTGGCGGCTTCCGCTGCGGCGATGGCACGCGGATTGTCGCATGAGGAAATAGCGCACGGAGTGGAAGCGATTGCGTATGTGCCCGGACGATTTCAAACCGTGAATTGCGGTCAGCCATTTACCGTCGCGGTTGACTACGCTCATACAGATGATGCGCTGAGAAATTTGACGCGGCTGGCGAGGCAGTTGGCAACACCACGGCATGGGCGAGTGATCACCGTATTTGGGTGTGGCGGCGACCGCGACCGTACCAAGCGTCCTCGCATGGGGCAAGCGGCGGGAGAGGGCAGCGACTTCGTCGTCGCCACGAGTGACAATCCCAGATCAGAAAATCCAGCCGCGATCCTCGACGAGATTCTTCCAGGTCTCAAGGCGAGTGGGGTGAAGTTTGAGGTGGAGCCAGATCGTGCTAGAGCGATTCGCGTCGCGGTTGGCGCGGCGAAGGAGAATGACGTCGTGCTGATTGCCGGCAAGGGTCACGAGAAGGTGCAGGTCCTGCGCGATCGAACCATTCCATTCGACGACGCAGCGGAAGCGAGAGACGCGTTGCTGGAACGATATGGAAAATCCCCGCACGCCGAGCTGGGGGCCAAGTGCAACTAACCCTGGAACAAATCCGAGAATGGATGGCTGCCGAGTTTGCTGCTGGTCCGACGCCGGCCGTGCTGCGAACCCTGGGCGCCGCGACGGTTACCGGGTATTCGATCGACTCGCGAACGATTCAGCCTGGCGACTTGTTTTTTGCCATCCGCGGAGAGCGCTTCGACGGACATGACTTCGTTGAGGCGGTGATTGAAGCGGGTGCGGTTGCGGCGGTCGTTGCGCGAACCCAATTCGAACGCTATTCGAGTGTTGCCGTCTGCAAGCGCCTGTTGCTGGTGGACGATCCGCTGGCAGCCATGCAGCGGCTGGCATCCTCAGTGCGTCGTCATTGGGGAAAGCGCGTCATCGGCATTACCGGCAGTGCCGGAAAAACCACCACGAAAGAAGCGATTGCGCAGGTGTTGGAGTCGCGTTTCAAGGTGCACAAGTCGCATGGAAATTTGAACAATCATTTTGGACTTCCGCTACAGTTGCTGCGGCTGCAGCCTGAGCATGAAGTAGCCATTCTGGAAATGGGAATGTCGCATGCCGGTGAGATTGCGGCGTTGTGCAAGATTGCCGCTCCGGATTGGGGTGTGGTGACCAACGTCGGCACCGCGCATGCGGAAAATTTCTCCGATGGACAGGCCGGGATTGCTCGTGCGAAATATGAACTGATCGCATCGTTGCCGCGCCTGGGGACTGCAATTCTGAATTCCGATGACAAGTATGTCCAGCAATTTGGACGTGACTTTGCGGGCAGGACCATTTACTTCGGAACCGGAAAGCTGGCGGATCCCCGCGCGGAGTCGATCACGCCGATGGGCGTGGAAGGCACGCGGTTCAACGTGTGTGCGGCCGGGCATAGCGGGGAAGTGAAGCTGCACCTGATGGGTGAGCACAATGTGCGCAATGCGCTGGCCGGCATTGCGGTGGGGTTGGCCAGTGGAATTTCACTGGAAGAATGCGCGGCCGCACTGGAACAGCTGACGCCGCCGGACAAGCGCGGGCAGACGCTAGAGATTCGCGGCGCAACGCTGATCAATGACTCGTACAATTCCAATCCGCAGGCCTTGCGCGCCATGGTCGATACGCTGCTGACGTTGCCGGCGAAGCGCACCATCGTCGTTGCGGGAGAGATGCTGGAGTTAGGCCCGGCGGGTCCGCGGCTGCATCGCGAGTGCGGCGAACTGATGGGCAAGCATGGAATCAACGTGGTGGTGGGTGTGCGCGGGGAAGCGGCGTCGATCGTGGAAGGCGCCAAATCCAATGGCGCAGAAGCGATCTTCGTTCCCACGCCGGAAGAAGCGGGCGCGTGGCTGCGGGAAAATTTGCGCGCCGGCGATGCAGTGCTGTTGAAGGCCTCGCGCGGGGTGCGGCTGGAACGCGCGCTGGAAGTATTGCAGCAAGCGGATTAAACCCCGCGGCCTATTCTGCTCCCGATCGCCATCCATCCATGCAGGTGCAGCCAGTTCTGTAGCAGGATGGGCCACATGCGCAGCTGCGGATTATCCTGCGCCAGACCGGACCCGTGATGCCCCTGCTCGAAAATGTGAAGCTCCGCGGGAACTCCGCTGCGCAGCAGGGCCTCATAGAACAACACGCTGTTCATGACCGGGACCGTTTCATCATTGGTAGTGCTGAAGAGAAATGTCGGCGGAGTTTGCGGCGTGACCTGGGTTTCATTGGAGAGCTCGTTTTCGAGCATCGGATTCGGCTCTTCTCCCAGCAGATGATGCAGCGAGCCATTGTGGGTGATGCCCGGCTCCATGCTGATGACGGGGTAAGCGAGCACCATAAAGTCGGGGCGACTGCTGGCATGCTCAATCGGATCGGTCGTATCCGGATTGCCGTTATCGAAATGCGTGCCCGCGGTGGAAGCGAGATGGCCGCCGGCCGAAAATCCCATGATGCCGATGCGGTCTGGATCGATGGAGTCTTCGTTGGCATGCGTGCGCACGTAGCGAATGGCTCGCTGGGCATCGAGCAGCGGGATCGGGATAATGGTAGCGCGGGCCGTAGCGATAGGTCAGCACGAAAGCCGCGACTCCACGGTCATTGAGCCAGTGGGCAACCTGCGTGCCTTCTTTATCGATGGCAAGCTCTGAATATCCTCCGCCGGGGCAGACGACGATTGCCGTATGCGTGGGATTTTGCGCTGGTAAGTAC
Source organism: uncultured Acidobacteriota bacterium (assembly GCA_963794795.1). Lineage (GTDB taxonomy): Bacteria > Acidobacteriota > Terriglobia > Terriglobales > Acidobacteriaceae > JAKAAZ01. The sequence goes on from CAWCFC010000002.1 coordinate 243,021, forward strand.
GGTGTGAGGACTGGCTTGTCGAGCGGAGTATCTCCCACGGCTCCGGGCGCGCCGTTCGGCCACAGCAAAATTGGCACCGGGGCTGGCGTTGAGGGCGACGGCGTCGATTGTGCCGTGAGCCATGTTGCGCACGCGAATAGACAAGTGAGCGAGCCGCGGAGAATGCGGCGGGAAATGGTGCTCACTTGTTTTCCTCCGAGAGCACGGCCACTCCATATTGCGGCAATGTCACCGACTGAACAGAGCCGCCATCGAGTACATTCTTCATCGCGGCGGGCAGGGTGACGGTTTGCGGGTCGGCTGCCCAATTGATCACGACGTAGACAGTGTGATCTTTACCGTAACGCGGATCGACCTCGACGTTCGGCGGGACGTTTGGCAAGGCTGGCGTGACGCCGCTCATCTGCGTCATCCAGTCGGCCAGTTTCGCCATACCGGCTTCATCCATCCAGGCACCGACATAGGTGATGCTGCCCTTGCCAACTTTGCGGGTAATGATGGCAGGTTTGCCGTCGAGCCAGCCATTGCTTTTGCCGTAGGTTTCCAGTACCTGCGTATCCGGCGATTTGGTGCTGAGCAATTCCGCCCAAAGCTGGCTGGTGTTCGCTCCGAATTGGCCATCGACCGGCACGGGATGAATGAGTGCGTAGTACTGCTCGACGCGCCCGCCGAGCAGTGGAACCAGTGGACCCGGCTGCCGCTCCGTCTGCAAACCGTTGTCGATATTTTTCATCCCAGAGCGCTGTCCTAGAACAAGATGGCCGCCGTTATTCACGTAGGACATTAGATTTTTTGCGGCCGCATCCGTCAGCACGTTCAACCCTGGAGCGACGACCAGTTTGTAGCTGTCGAGTGGAACCGTCGGCTGCACGATGTCGACCGATTGCGCGATGTTTTTCAGTGGTTGATAGTAGCTGAGAAGCTCCTCGATCGGGTCGTAATTTTTGTTGTGACGTTGCCAGTTGATGGCCCAGAAACTTGGATAGGTATGGAGAATGGCAACTTGCGATTTGGGGGATGTGCCCTCGAGCGCAGGGCCCGCTTTGGAGAAGTCACGGCCCAGTTCGGCCACTTCGGGATAGAGAGGCACGGGCGTGCCGTCGGATCCAACGAGGGTGCCGTGGTATTCCTCCTGGCCGTTGAGGTCGCTGCGCCATTGCCAGTAGCTGACGGCGTCGGCGCCGTGGCCGACGTTCTCCCACGCCAGGGCACGCGTTTCACCTTTATTCAGATCGTTGTTGATGGGTGCCCAGTTCACATGGCCGGGCTGCGTTTCCATGATCCAGAAATTCTTCTGCTTGAAGCCGCGTGTCAGGTCATCGGTCGAACCATTTTTGTATTGGTTGACGTGACCCTCGCCGACGTAATCATCCCAGGAGGCCAGATCGAGATCCTTGGCGACGGCGTAATGATCGTAGCCATCAAACCAGCCCATCATATTGGTGGTGATGAACTGGCGGGGTGCGGAGTTTTCGCGAATGGCATCGAGCTGATTTTTTTGATAACTGACCCAGGTTGCGGAGACGAAGCGTTTCCAACTGAGAAGCAAGCCCGGGTTGCCGGGTTTGGTCTCGATGGGAATCTGGTTCCAGTTGCTGTAGGTCTGGCTCCAGTAGGCTGTGGTCCAGCGCTCGTTCAAATTGTCCAGCGTGCCGTAGCGTTGCTTCAGCCAGTTCTGAAAGTCGGCGCGGGTTTGCGGGTCGAAGGAAACCTGGGCGTACTCGTTGTCAATCTGCCAGCCGATCACGTAGGGATTGTGGCCGAAGCGCTTGGCCATGCGGGTGGCGATATCGCGGGCCAGCTCACGATATTTTGGATTATCCCAATTGAATTGCTGACGATTGCCGTGCTCGGCCTTGCGGCCATCTTCTTCGGTGCGCAGGGTCTCCGGATATTTTTGCGTGAGCCATGCGGGCGGCGCCGCGCTGGGTGTGCCCAAGACGGTGTAGATGCCGTGCTGACCGGCCTCATCGATGGCGCGTTCCAACCAGCCAAATTGGTAATCGCCCTCGGAGGGTTCCATCTTGCTCCAGGCAAATTCGCCAACGCGAACAAAGCGAATGCCGGCCTTCTGCATCAGCTCCAGGTCGGCAGGCCAGCGCGACTCCGGCCATTGTTCGGGATACCAGGCGGTGCCAAGCAGGATGGGTGGCGGTGGCGCGACTTTGGCCGTGTTGGCGGAGGATTGCGCAATCGCTTGTAGAGGAACGAAACATCCCAGGCAAAGCAGAGATGCGGCAACCGCAGCGGAGAGGTATTTTCGATTTTTTGTCATGGCAGTCTCAGGGGTTGAATTTCAGGTGACAGAATGATTGGTTATTTATCTCGTCGCCCATGATAGACGTATTGACCGGAACATGTCTTGAGCAGGGAAATTATGACCGCATGCATAAGCGGCGGGTTTCAGCGATTCGAATCCGGCATTGGGAAATCGACGGGAATGATTCTGGCATCTACGAAGGTAGAACGCGCTTGGTTTTCGTCGGCTGCATCCTCACGCGCGAAGCAACAGATTTCAGATAACCAACCCTCAGGAGAAACTCATCATGGATTTTCGAGTCCGCCCCGGCGAAATGCAGGAAGATCAAGTGACCGCGTTGTTGGAAAGGTATTCGTCGAAGTGGCCCACCAGCTTATTTATGGGTGCTGCGATTGCGTCCATTATCGGATCGATGGTGTTGAAGAATCAGCGTAAGCATCTCGACGCGCTGTTCGTTGGGCAATGGGTGGCGCCGTTTTTGATCCTGGGTTTGTACAACAAATCAGTGAAGCAGCATGGGTCGGACAGAGGTGGCTGGCGCCGCTTTGAAGCTGCGGAGCCGGATGAGCGCGAGGAATCGGCACACGCCTGATCACGATTGCGAAGCACCTTTGCCGCATTCGACACTGGTCGCAGACTCGTGATACTCTCGTCTGTTTTCTTGCAAGGAGACAGCTGGATGAGCACAGGTGCACCGGCAGAGTCGGATGGGCAAGCCAAGTTTCACATGTTCACAGATGAGCAGCAGCAGCTACGCAAGGAGATTCGCGAATTTGCTGCTCGCGAAATTGCGCCCAATGTGAGCCGGTGGGATGAAGCCAGCGAGTTTCCCGCGGAGCTGGTGAAAGAACTGGGCCGCATGGGGCTGATGGGCGTCATCTTCCCGCAGCAATATGGCGGCTCCGAACTTGGCTACGTGGAATACGTGATTGCGATCGAAGAACTGTCGCGGGTGGATGGCTCAGTCGGCATCATTGTGGCCTCCCATAATTCTTTGGCGACCAATCATATTTTTCTGGCGGGGACGGAAGCGCAGCGGCAGAAGTATGTGACCAAACTTGCGAGCGGAGAATGGCTGGGGGCGTGGGGATTGACGGAACCGGGTTCGGGCTCGGATGCGGGTGGAGCGCGGACGACGGCGATGAAGAAGGGCGACCGCTGGGTGTTGAACGGCAACAAGACCTTCATCACCAATGGCCATTATGCGGATGTTTCGGTCGTCATCGCAGTCACGGACAAAGCAGAAAAGACGCATGGATTGTCCGCATTCATCGTTGAAAAGGGCACGCCGGGATTTCGTTCCGGGAAGAAAGAGAACAAGCTGGGACTGCGGGCCAGCGATACGTCTGAATTGATCTTTGAGGACTGCGAAATTCCAGAGGAGAACCTGCTGGGCAAGCTGGGTGAGGGCTTTGTCGATTCCATGCGGGTGCTGGATGGCGGAAGAATTTCGATTGCAGCGCTGTCGCTGGGAATTGCGCAGGGAGCGTTCGACGCGGCGTTGCAATACACGCAACAGCGCAAGCAATTCGGCAAAGCGATCAGCGAGTTCCAGGGAATTCAATGGAAGATTGCGGACATGGCGACGCAACTGGATGCCGCCAAACTGCTGACCTTCCGCGCGGCGCAGATGAAAGATGCGGGGATGAGGACGACGCTGGAGTCGTCGATGGCCAAACTATATGCCAGTGAGGTTGCGGTGAAGATCTGCGATGAGTCGGTGCAGCTGCATGGCGGCTACGGGTTCATCAAGGATTATCCGGCGGAGAAGTTTTATCGCGATGTGAAGTTGTGCACCATCGGGGAAGGGAACGAGCGAGATTCAGCGGCTGGTGATTGCGCGGGAAGTGTTGAAGAGGTAGGTCACAGGGGACAGGGACCAGGGGATGGGTCACAGGTGGGCTAATTGAAGGATTGTCCAGGCTAATTGAAGGATTGTGCAGGCTATTTGAAGGATGGTGCAGGCTAGTTGAAGGATTGTGCAGCGGGGTGTTTTCTTCTAAGCCGTTTTATTGCCAATAGATATGGAAGAAACTGCAAGTTTTGGCTGGAAATATTTATGTTTTTACGTAAAAAACCAAATTCGACCACTGGATTCGCCGTTGATCAGGTACCTGCGGTGCGGAATGCAGTTGGAGACCGCCTGATTCTTATTGTAGCAACCTGGGACCAGTCGATGCGCCAAACTTCGTGGCAGTGAAGTTTCCAGGGTAGACCCCGGACTTTACAGGCTGCGGGAAAAGGTCGAACTGCGGAGAAAATACCCGAACAGCATATGGCAGCGGCTAAAGCCCGGCCTGATTTTGCTGCACTTACGGCACGACTAAAGTCGTGCCCTGATACAAAGCAGCGTTTTTCCGCAGCCTGTTTCGTGCGGGGATAAGATATCGCAAAGCGATGTCGTCAGAGGCGGAGGTTCGAAGTGGTCGGCGGTTTACCTCAGCGCCTAAAGGCGCGTCCAATTTCGAATTCGATTCCCCGGACTAAAGTCCGGGGTCTACCGTAAACGAATTTGCGGGGCTGCCTGGACTGAACTCCCGGGGTCTACCGGGCGTGGACTCGGGATAAGATATCGCAAAGCGATGTCGTCGGAGGCGGAGGTTCGAAGTGGTCGGCGGTTTACCTCAGCGCCTAAAGGCGCGTCCAATTTCGAATTCGATTCCCCGGACTAAAGTCCGGGGTCTACCGTAAACCAATTTGCGCGTCTACCGGGCGTTGACTCAGGTTGACCGGGCCTGAACTCGCGGGGTCTACCCAGTCTTCCAATTACTCGATGGGCTCGACGGGTTTGGTGCGGAAGCGCGGCCTTTTCATCAGGTAGCCGATGGGGATGAGGCAGGCGAGCATCACGACCAGAACGTGCACCGTATCCACATAGGCGAGAACGGTTGCCTGCTGCTGCAGCATGTCGTAAATCCGCGCGGTGGCATGGCGGGCGGCATCGGCGGCGGAAAATCCTCGGCTTTGTAAAGTTGCTGCCAAACCTTGTTGCATGGCTAGGTAATTTGTCGATCCGCTATACACATGCGCCGACAAAAACTGCTGGTGTGTCTGGGCGCGCCGCAACAGCATGGTGCTGATAAAGGAAACGCCAAGGCTGCCGCCAATGTTGCGGGCAAACGCAGTCAGGCCGGAGACTTCATTATTTTTATCCTGCGGCACTCCAACGTAGGACATGACGCTGATGGGCACAAACAGGAATGGCATGCCGAGCACCATGATGACGCGCCAACTGACCGCATTGCCGAAGGTGATGCCGAGATTGAGATCGCCAATGCGCCAGATACCGAAGGTCAGCAGGCAGAATCCGAAGGTGATCATCAGGCGCGGGTCCACTTTTTGACCGATGAAGCCGACGATGGGCAAGAGCACAATCAAAACCAGGGCGCCTGCGGAAAGCGCCATGCCGGCGTCTGTGGCGGTGTAGCCGAGGACTTCCTGCAGGAACTGGGGAATCATGACGGTGGTGGAATACAAGGCCGCGCCAATGGCCACCATGACAATTTGACTCATGGCAAAGTTGCGCTTGCGATATAGCGACAGGTCGATGATGGGGTGCTTCGAATTCCACTCGCGATAGAGGAATACGATCAGGCCAATCCCGGCAAGCCAGGCACAGGTAACGATCAGGCGCGAGCCAAACCAGTCATCTTCCTGACCTTTATCGAGCATGATCTGCAAAGCCCCGATGGTCAGCGCCAGGAGTCCAAGCCCGAAGCCGTCCACACCGCCGGTGCGTTCCCGAACTTTCTTCAGGTAGGGTGGGTCCTCCACAATTCTGTTGGTGAGCAATAGAGAGATGATGCCTACCGGAATATTGAGAAAGAAGATCCAGCGCCAGTCGTAGTTGTCGGTGATCCAGCCGCCGATGGTGGGGCCGATGGCGGGAGCCACGACCACCGCCATTCCATAGAGGGAGAAGGCCATACTTCGTTTCTCAGGGGCGAACGTATCGGCGAGGATGGCGCGCTCGCTGGGCTGGAGTCCTCCGCCGCCCACGCCTTGAATCACGCGGAAAAAGATCAACATGGGTAGGGAGGTGGCTAACCCGCAAAGAAACGAAGAGATGGTGAACAAAGCCACGCAGCTCATGTAAAAGCGTTTGCGTCCGACACGGTTTGAAATCCAGCCGCTGATGGGCAGGACGATTGCATTCGACACCAGGTAGGAAGTGAGGATCCAGGTGGCTTCGTTATAGCTGGCGCCGAGGGTGCCGGCGATGTGGGGCAGGGCGACGTTGGCGATGCTGGAATCCAGCGACTCCATGAATGTTGCCAGCGTCACCGTAAAGGTGATCACCCACGGGTTGAAGCGTGGCGTCCAGTGTTCGTAGTGAAACTCGCTGTCGTAGTCCCCCTTTTTGGCAGCAGGGACAACGGAAGACTGCGCCATGCCTGCTCCCTAGGGTGTTGTTCGTATAAGCGATGCAGCTATGAAAACCTTGCAGCGGAATTGTGAGCGCCGAATCGAGGGGAATTTCCCTTTGAAAAAAGGAGCTGCCATCGCAAGAATGATCCTTATCAGAATAAATTAGAGATTCCTGAAACAGCGATTGGTCGCAAATAGGTGGGGTGCAATCGGGAATACATGCGCAGACAGAACGCGATATGATCGCAAACGGGTATGGCAACCGTTACCTCCACGCCGGCCGGCCGCTGGGATGCTGCCGAAAACCTTGTCGCCAGCTTGCGGGGCGGGGATGTTCGCGCCTTGGCGCGGGCGATTTCGCTGGTAGAAAATGACGCGCCGGCCGCGACCGCGGTGTTGTCGGCGTGCTTTCCACATACGGGCCAGGCATTGCGGGTTGGACTGACCGGTGCTCCGGGGTCCGGAAAGAGCACCCTGGTGGATCGGCTGGCCGCACACTATCGCGCAGAGCAGCAGACGGTCGGCATTGTTGCGGTAGATCCGACCAGTCCGTTTACCGGCGGCGCGATCCTGGGCGATCGCATACGAATGCAGAGCCATCACGCCGATCCCGGCTTGTACATTCGCAGCATGGCGACGCGGGGTTTTCTGGGAGGGTTAGCGTCGACGACTGCGGATATTGCTTCGGTGGTGGAGGCGAGCGGAAAAACTCGCCTGCTGATTGAAACGGTGGGCGTGGGGCAGGATGAAGTTGACATTGTGCGACTGGCGGATGTGACTGTCGTGGTGCTGGTGCCGGGGCTGGGCGACGATGTGCAGAGCATCAAGGCGGGAATTCTGGAAATCGCCGACATTTTTGTGGTGAACAAAAGCGATCGCGAAGGCGCCGATCGAGTGGAGCGGGAAATACGGGCCATGCAATCGCTGGGCGGCCATGCAAAAGGATGGGTTCCTCCAGTGGTGCGGACGGTTGCCACTACTGGTGAGGGAACAGCGGCCTTGGCGGAGGCGATTGATCGCTGTGCGGATTCGTTGCGAAAGGGCGGCAAGCTGGAGGAGAAGAGAACTGCCGCGTGGCAGACGCGCCTGGTGGAAATGATTCGGCAAAAACTGGTGCGAGAGCTGGTGCGGCATCGACTGGGAAAAACTGAGTTGGAAGCGCATGCGCGGGCAGTGGCGGCGCGGCAGGAAGATCCCTATCTGCTGGTGGATGGGCTGGTACGGGGGCTGCTGGATTTGCACCGCGACGAACGCAGCGTCTAGAGCATCTGTCGTAATAGAGTTCGCAGAGTGCGCTGGGTGAGATGGGTGACATGCAGGGGTCCCAGCGTGGATCTGTGTAAAAGCTTCGTGAAATCTGGAGAAGTGCTTTCATCGTTGAGGGAACGGCACGGCATGATGAATAGCCGGCGCCGGAAAGGTTGAACATCAGGACCATGTTTCATATTGATCATCTAGGAATTGCAGTGAGCGATTTGCGTCAGGCATGCAGCTTTTATGAGTTGCTGGGAATGCCTGTGGGAGCGCCGGAATTTGTGGAACACGAGCAGGTAACCGCGGTGATGGTGCAGGCCGGCGAGAGCCGCATCGAGTTGTTGGAGCCGACTTCGCCGGAGTCTGTGATTGGACGATTTATCGAACGCCGTGGTGAGGGCATGCACCACGTCGCGTTGCATGTGGATGATATCGAGGACGTGTTTGCTGAAATGAAATGTGCGGGGATGCGGCTGGTGTCGGATGAGCTGAAGATCGGCGCGGGCGGACATCTGTATTTCTTCGTGCATCCTTCGAGCACCGGCGGCGTATTGGTGGAGATCTGCCAGAATGCCGACGCGGATGTCGCAATCTGATGTTGCTGCTTGTCGTCGACACGGCTGGACCTTCGGGTGGAGTTCTGCTGGCAGGCGGAGTCCTGCGGGCTCGTCTCAGCGAGGACAAGAAAGATGAAGACTCAGGGGTAGAAATTCTGGGCGTCACTGATTTGCATCCGCGCCTGTTTTCCGCGGAACTGATTCCCGCAATTGTCGAATTATTACAGGCGAGTCAACAGCTCCTGGGAGATGTGGACGCGTTTGCGGTGGTTTCTGGCCCGGGATCGTTTACTGGCCTTCGCGTGGGGTTAAGCACGGTGAAGGCGATGGCGGAAGCGGCGGGAAAGCCAATTCTGACATTGTCGCGGCTGGCGATTCTGGCTTCCGTGGCGGCGAAACTTTCGTCCGGTGAACTGGCGGATGCAGCGGCGCACGTAGTGCTGGATGCCGGTCGTGGAGAGTTTTATCACGGCGTGTATCGAGACGCGGGCAAGACACGTGTGGCTGAGTCGTTTGAGACTCTCGACTCCCTGACTGAAACAATCGAACAACAGCCGGGGCGGATTGTAGTTGCTGAGGCATCCGTGAAGACGGCAATCGATTCCATTGCAGGGCCGAGATTGTGCGAGGTGCCGTTGTCTTCGGTGCGAGATGCGCTGCCGCTGGCCTGGGAGGAGTGGCGAGCGGGACGCTTTCATGATCCGGCCAGTGTGGACGCGAATTATCTGCGGCGTTCAGATGCTGTGGTGGTGGTGCGGACCAAAGCGGACCCGATGGCGGCGCGGGCCACGCGGGCAGAGGACATGCCCTCGTGACGTCGCGAGATGTTCTGGCGCCTGCTGAGGGCGTCGTCATTCGCCGGGCAGAGCTGGACGAGGTCGAGTCTGTCTTGGAATCGGCGTGGAAATTAATGCAGGACTCGACGGCGGCGCGTTGGAGCCGTGCGGCTTTTTATCCCTATGTGGCAAGCGATGAAAGTAGCGGCGTTTTGCAGGCTAAGGTTCTGTTTCTTGCCTGTGCAAAGCAGCCGACGGACGCGACCGAACCGTCTGGAGGCGAGAACCCAAGCGTGACCGAGGCCCGGGTTGTCGGATTTGCAGCGTTTTCCGCGATTATGACCGTCGGCGTTGGTGAATCGACGCTGGAAAATATGGCAGTGGCTGCGGCGTGGCAGCGGCAGGGGATTGGGCGACGACTGCTGGCGGCCGGGTTGCTGTGGTGCCGTGCCCATGCTTCAGGAGCGGTGTTTCTGGAGGTTCGCACGTCCAACCGGGCGGCCATCGCGCTGTATGAACGAGCTGGATTTTCAGCCGTGGGGAACCGACCTGGATACTATCGCGAACCGGCGGAAGATGGGCTTCAGATGCGGAAATCCCTGGAACATGTCGCCCGGGCCGGTTGAATTTTAACCCTGTTGAAATCTCTCCATTGCATCCGGTTGACGCAAGTGGTAGTTTGGCTGTCAATACGGAATCAGGAGGTACTTCCTTATGGAAATTTCCGTTGAGGCTTCGCAGTCCGAAGCCACCCCTTTGGGTCGTCTGGTGGAAGAGCACCGGAAATATTCCCAAGCATTAGAGGCCATCTTGGCCCAGCCCTATCTGAGCGACACCGAGCAGATTGAAGCAGCGCGACTCAAAAAACTAAAACTGAAATTAAAAGACCAGATGGCGGGATTCGCGCGTACCGCTCCATCGACGTAGTACGACAGAAAAACGCGCTCGTTAGAATTTTCGCGGCGAACCGTATAATCGGTTGTACGCAATGGTTCGTGACGGATACTTCTACGGGTTAGGCTTCGGGGCGGTCGGTGTCCTTGTCTGGGTCGCCACGCATTCGCTATTGCTGACGGCAATTCCCATTCTGTTGGCCGCGTTCTTTCTATGGTTCTTTCGTGACCCCGAGCGGGCCATACCGGAAGCCCCGGGTCTGATCGTTTCTCCCGCCGACGGCAAAGTTACCCTGATCGAAACCATCGAAACTGTCGCTGGACCGCAGCGGCGCATCAGCATCTTTCTGAACGTATTCAATGTGCACGTCAACCGGGCTCCGATTGCAGGGAACGTGCAGCTGATCGAGTACCAAAAAGGCAAATATCTGAACGCGATGAATCCCGAGTCGGCGGTTGCGAATGAGCGCAACTATGTCGAGGTTGCGGGCGAGTTGTGCACGGTCGCGTTTACGCAAATCGCGGGACTGCTGGCGCGCCGCATCGTCTTCCAGAAGAAAGTTGGAGACTGGGTGCATCGCGGGGAGCGAGTGGGGCTGATCAAGTTTGGCTCCCGGGTCGATGTGGTGTTCCCGATTTCCTGCGAAGTGCAGGTGAGCGTGGGCCAAAACGTGGAGGGCGGCGCCTCCATTCTCGCCATCATGCCCTCCAGCGACATTGAAGATGAATTGTTGGCGACGGTCTCTTCCGATGAAGCTCCTTTCGGACTGGTGACGGAGCCGGTTCGATGACGGAAATTGCCAGCCGCAAGCGCCGACCCGCGCGCCGAGGCATGTATATTCTGCCGTCATTATTTACGGCAGGCAGCATTGCGGCTGGGTTTTATGCGATTGTGCAGAGCCTGCAGGGTTCACCGACGGAGCCACACCATTTCGATCATGCAGCGCTGGTGATTGGGCTGGCCATTCCATTCGATGGGCTGGATGGCCGCATCGCCCGCATGACGAATACTGCTTCCGACTTCGGCAAGGAACTGGATTCGCTGGCCGACGTGATTACGTTTGGCGTGGCGCCGAGCGTTCTGGCGTACAGCTGGGGATTCCGCATGCTGCCGCCCACAATGGATCCGATGTTGCGGCATAAGCTGCTGCAGATTGGTGCGGTGGTTTGCTTTCTGTTTCTGATTTGCGGAGCCTGCCGGCTGGCGCGATTTAATACCAGCGCGGATGCGAAGCCAAAAAATCCTGGGCGCCCCGATCGAAAATATTTTGTCGGCATGCCAATTCCGGCTGCGGCTGGAGTGATTGCGGCGTGCGTCCACTGTTTTCTGGGCACGCCGGTCTTTAGCGCGGCTGCCGCTGGGGTGTGGATTGGCCTGATCCTGCTGGTGGGATTTCTGATGGTCAGCACCTGGCGCTTTTGGAGTGGCAAAGAGATTACGCTGACCGGTCGCCATCCTTTCCAGTTGCTGGTGCTGATTGGCGCGGCAGTTTCGGTGCTCCTGTTGTTTTCTCAGGTATTACTGCTGGTGATCGCGTTGGGCTATATGTTTTCCGGGCTGGTGGCGCGGGCGGCCTATACCTGGACTTCGCGGCATCGACGGATTCAGAAACCTGGTGGAACGATTCCCCGTCCTACTATCGACCCCACCTAAGCAATTCCGGGTGTCGAAGCCTGCTTCGGGTTACAACCAGATCGAGGTTCCATGTCAGATAAGTCGCTACGAATTGCGTTGGTGGGTGCGGGTACTTTGCTGGGCAAGGCCCTGAGCGACGAGTTGGCTTTGTCCGCGTTTGCCTCGGCAGATATTCGTCTGCTTGACGATGATGAGGATGTACAGGGCAAGCTGGCAGCGGTAGACGATGAGATTACCCTGATCCAGCGAATCGAGCCGGACTCGTTCGACGGCTGCGACTTTATATTTTTCGCGTGCGATCCTGCGATTACGAAAAAGCATCTGCGGCAAGCACTGAAAGCCGGGGCCTGCATCGTGGATCTGAGCGGGGAACTGGAGAAGGCGCCCGGTGTGCTGGTTCGCGCGCCCTGGGTGCCGGAGCGATCTGCGGGCGATGCAACTGCGGGAGCGCGTGGATTGGCGAAGACTCCGACGCCGGATCTGGATACACGCGCGGTGGTTTCCGCGCATCCGGTGGCTGTGTTGCTGGCGATGCTGGCAGCGCGCAGTCAGAAAGTTGGACCGCTGCATGGTTTGTGGGCGACGCTGTTACAGCCCGCGTCAGAGTATGGACATGCGGCGCTGGAAGAATTGCATCAGCAAACGGCCAACCTGCTTTCCTTCCAGCCGCTGCCGACAGAAGTTTTCGGCGGACAGACCGCATTCACGTTGGCTGTTTCATTCGATGCCGCGGGGCAGGCGGCGCTGTCTACGGCGGCGGACAGAATACGACGGCACTACGCAAAAATTTCTTCTGTTCCCGCATCGTCGCTGGCGCTGCAGGTGATCCAGGTCCCGGTGTTTCATGGATACGCGCTATCGGTGTCGGTCGAGTTTCCGCATCCGGTCGCGGCAGGCGCGCTGGCAAAAGCGCTGGCGGGTTCGCATGTGCGCATTGTGGCGGATGCTACCGCGTTTCCCGGCAACGTGCAGGCGGTGGAGGAGCAGGAAGCGCAAGTGCTGGTGCAGCCGGTGTTCCCGCCATCGGAGTCTGAACCGGTAGCAGAAGAAGGATCGAAACATTCGCTCGGAAAAAGAAGTTCCGAAGGAGACGAATCGGTTTTGGCTGTGGATTGTCGCCGATAACCTGAAGTTCGCTGCTCAAAATGCCATTGCCTGCGCCGTCGAATTGAACCGGCTGCGACCCCGCGGAAAAGTCCAGTAGCACCCTGACCCAATCATTTTTTCAGGAGAGCCATGCAGACACACAGAAGAGACTTGCTGAAGCTTGCCGGCGGCGGGATGGCGGCATCCCTGATGAGCGCAAATCCATTGCAGGGGGCAGATTCTGTCACGGTGGTTGGCACCAGCATTGTCGGCAGCGTATTTCCGGTGCGCAGGTTTGGCGCGGTCGGCGATGGAACCACGATTGATACGCCGGCGGTGAACAAGGCGATCGATGCAGCAGCGGCTGCGGGTGGCGGCGTGGTTCATTTCCCCGCGGGAACGTATGCGTGTTATTCCGTCCACTTGAAAAGCAATGTCACGCTGTTTTTAGATCAGGGAGCGACGATTCTGGCCGCGCCGAAGCCTGCGGATGGAGGGTCGGGCGGCTACGATGCGCCTGAGCCCGATGCACCGTGGCACGCGTATCAGGACTTCGGCCATTCCCACTGGCACAACAGCTTGATCTGGGGCGACGGCCTGCACGATTGCGGCATCGCGGGACCGGGACGAATCTGGGGCAAAGGATTGGATCGCGGTTGGGGACGAAATACCTTTGACAAAGAGGACAAGTCGGGAGCGGGCAACAAATCCATCGCGCTGAAGAATTGTCACAACGTATTCTTCAAGGATTTTTCGATTTTGCAGGGGGGATGGTTTGCCATCCTGGTGACGGGCGTTGATAACCTGACCATCGACAACTTGACCATCGATACCAATCGGGACGGTATGGATATTGATTGTTGCCGCAATGTTCGCGTATCGAACTGCACGGTGAATTCTCCCTGGGACGATGCGATTGTGCCGAAGAGCTCGTATGCGCTGGGGTATGCGCGTGCCACGGAAAATGTGACGATCTCCAATTGCTATGTGACCGGCACCTATCAGATGGGCAGCGTGCTGGATGGAACGCTGAAGAAATTTCCAGGCGCGAAGGATGCTCCTCGCACGGGACGCATCAAGCTGGGCACGGAGTCGAATGGCGGTTTTAAAAACATCGCGATTTCAAACTGCGTGTTTGAAGGCTGCCATGGGCTGGCGCTGGAAACCGTGGATGGAGCGCTGCTGGAAGACGTCGCAATTACGAATATCACCATGCGCGATATTGTGACGGCGCCGATTTTTCTGCGACTCGGCGCAAGAATGCGCGGGCCGACGAATGTGCCGGTAGGCAAGCTGCGGCGGGTTTTGATCAGCAATATTGTTGCTTCGAATGTAAGCCCGCATCAATGCTCGATATTGAGCGGCATCCCCGATCACGCCGATCGAAGATATCAAGATCAGTGATGTTTTTATTCAGCAACAGGGCGGCGGAACGCGAGAGCAGGCTGCGCTGCGTCTGCCGGAAGGGGGAAATCAATATCCGGAGCCGAACATGTTTGGTGTAACGCCGGCGCAGGGATTTTATCTGCGGCACGTGAAAAACATCGACATGAGCCATATTGAAATTACTTCGATTGCGCCGGACGCGCGGCCTGGTTTTGTACTGGATGACGTACAGGGTGCGGAATTTCTTCGTGTGAAGATGGAGAAAGAAGCGGGCGTGCCGACCTTTTCGCTGCGTGATGTGCAGGATTTCAATTGCGCGCTGAGCCGGGGAGTGCCTGACACCACCGTTACCCAAGGTTAGCGAAAAAAATCTTTAAGTCCGGCAGACGACGTTGTCATATGCAACGATCAACGGTGGAGTGATGAGTGCCGCGTGATGCCGCAACCGGCGGGTGGAAAGATGAAATGGAAGTGAGCGAGCATCCACGAAAGACAGCCAATCGCAACGCCCGCAAGATTTCTCTGTCTGGATATGCGCTGATTAATTCTCCGCGCCTGAACAAGGGAACGGCATTTTCTGATTCTGAACGCGACGAATTTCATTTGCACGGGTTGCTGCCGCCGCACGTCGGGACTCTTGCAGAGCAAATTGAGCGACGGCTTCAGGCATTGCGCGAGCAGCCGACCTCATTCCACAAGTACACATTTCTGCGCGATCTGCAGGATGCGAACGAGACTTTGTTCTACTCGTTAATACTGCAGAATATTGCAGAAGTTCTGCCGCTTGTCTATACGCCGACAGTGGGGGAGGGGTGCCAGCGATTCAGCGAGATTTGGAGAAAGCCGCGAGGATTGTTCCTCAGTTATCCGAATAAAGAGCGCATCGAACAAATCTTGAGCCATTCTCATTTCGACGATGTGAAATGTATTGTGGTCAGCGATGGCGAACGAATTCTGGGCCTGGGCGATCAGGGCGCGGGCGGAATGGGCATCCCGATTGGGAAGATGGCGCTGTACACGGCGCTCGGCGGCATTCATCCGGAGCATTGTTTGCCCGTGCTGCTGGATGTTGGTACGGACAATGAAGAGCGCTTGAACAGCCCCATCTATATTGGTTGGCGGCATCGTCGGGTTCGCGGCGAGCAGTATGATGCGTTCGTCGATACGTTTGTGAAAAGTGTCAAAAAGCGCTGGCCGCATGTGCTGTTGCAATGGGAAGACTTTGCCGGTACGAATGCCGCGCGGCTTTTGGCTCGCTATCGAAGCCAGCTATGCACGTTCAACGACGATATTCAAGGTACAGCGGCGGTGGCGGCCGCGACCTTGCTTTCCGCCATCAATGTGACGGGCGTGCCGCTGGAGCAACAGAGAATTGTGATCTTCGGTTTCGGGACCGCCGGTATTGGGATCGCGAACATCCTGGTGCAGCTGATGGTGGATGAAGGGATTCCAAAAGAGGCGGCGCAGAAATGTTTTTACGCTGTCGATCGTTGCGGACTGATTACTGAGCACGGCAAGGATGTGCGTCCGGAGCAACTGCCCTTCGCCCGCGCTGAAGAAGAAGTGCGGACGTGGAGATCTTCCGGTGAAGACATCTCGCTGTTGGAAGTGATGCATCACGCGAAACCCACTGTCCTGATCGGAGTGTCGGGACAATGCGGCGCTTTTACCGAGGAGGCGGTGCGTGAAATGGCGAGACACACACCGCGGCCGATCTTATTCGCGCTTTCAAATCCTACTTCCTGCTGTGAAGCGACGCCGCACGACCTGGTGAACTGGACGGAAGGACGAGCGCTGATCGGGACGGGGAGTCCCTTCGATCCTGTGGCATTCGATGGCCAAAAGGTTACGATTGCGCAACCGAATAACTCCTACATTTTTCCTGGGCTAGCCCTGGGGATCATCGCATCGAAGGCGAGACATGTGACCGATACGATGATCATGGCGGCGGCAAGGGAATTGGCGCGCCTGGTCCCCACCCACAAAGATAAGAACGCGAATCTGCTGCCGCCGCTGTCTGATTCGCGTCATTTGAGTCGCTTAATCGGTCGCGCTGTGGGCAAGCGAGCGATACAGGATGGCGAGGCCCAGATTGTGGACGAAAACATGTTGGAACGCGAGTTGGATTCAAACATTTGGGAGCCGGTTTATGTGCCGTACGAACTGGCCCGCGCAAGCGGAAGCGCGAAAAAGGAGTGAGGAATGTAGAAAGGGCGCTGTTGCGGCGTCCTTCGAGAACCTGGAAAAGCGACCGCAGGCCGTGGGTTTATCCGCTCCTGCACGTCGTTCAGCCGGAGCCAGGGCCTGGATTTTTATGGTGATGTCTCAGTTTGAAAATATCTGCGCTTGAAATCAGCATGTCATTCGCTGAGCATCAAAACCTCGTCATGCACATGTCTATGCGCCGTTTCACTCGGCTGACGAACAGAAGATCGAGAACCACGCGGCAGCCGTAGCGCTTCACTTCATCCATTACAATTTAGCTCAGGCTCTCAAGACTCTCCGCATCACCCAGGCAATGGAAGCGGACCTCGCTGACCACGTTTGGAGCTATGAGGAGATTACTGCGCTGGCCAACTAGCTGTTTTTCCCTCGCGCCGGCTCAGGCTTTGTCGCAGAGATAGCCTGGTCCAAGTAGTCATAAAGCATCCGGATATCGTTCACTCTCACAAACGAGTATCCAGGGTCATGGCTACCACTTGTTACAACCCAAACAGTTGGCGTTTCATGCACACCCAAGGACGCTCCGAGATGGCAGTCGGCAAGCACCTTATCGAGAAGCTTGCCCTGCGGATCGACTAAGAAGGGCATGGCAAGTCCGTGCTGCTGGGCGTAGCGAGCAGTACAATCTGAGAGTTCCTGCTGGGTTGCGATGTTCGGTTGGTCCGCAAAGATGGCGTTCCGGTAGTCTGCACCCAACTTGGCAGACTTTTCATCGAACCACCTGGCATTTACGGCGGCGGTCCTACTCCATACGTGATAGCTGATTAAGTAGTCATGGCGCACCCATGCTACGTGATACTTGGCAGCTGCCTGCATGAGCACCGGGTTCCACGCGGCACACATCGGGCACCCCAGGTCATCGAACTCGACGATGGCGACACGTGAACCTGCAGGAGGCTTAAGCGCAGGCGAGGTTAGCATGTTGGCAGGCACTTGAGGCTTCTCGGGAAACTGCGCGAAGGCCACGGTTGTACAACTTGCGAGCATAAGGGCTGTGCAGAGACCAGCGAAAAAGAAGTGAGTGCAGCGCTTTGACCCCTGCGGCATGCTGAGGCTCCTTTAAGTGCAACCAACTCTAAACTTGCCTATGCACTGCGTCAAGTGCGGCTCTGCGGCCACACCGCCGGCGTTTGTTTTCAGATCGACCCATACCGATTTTTATCTTGTTCTTGACGTTGATCGTCGCAAACAGTTACAGTGAATGCAGCGATGAACTTCTCGACCACCAGAATGGGCTGTCTGTGTTGCGTGTGTTGTACGCGCACACAATCTAGTGCCTTCTGCAGGGTCGGGGTAGCATAAAAAGCTGAAAAGCTTGGAAGTAACCCAAATCAGACGCCCACCGACGGAAGAGCCGTTCAGGTGGGTTTTTCATTTAGGCAGAATCCCCACCCGTTCAGCAACCATCAAGAAGGGGATCAGGACTGCCGATGACACAATATTTATACGAAGAGGAATGCGATGAACTTCCCGCTTTTCGCGTGGAAGGATTGCCGTCTGTGCCGCGATTGAGCCACCTGGAGAAGCTGGAAGCGGAGAGCATCCATATATTCCGTGAAGCGGCTGCCAGCTTTGCCGCTCCGGTGATGTTGTATTCCATCGGCAAAGATTCCTCGGTTCTGCTGCGTCTGGCGCAGAAGGCTTTTTATCCTGGAAAGATTCCGTTCCCGTTGCTGCATGTCGATACTGGCTACAAATTCCCCGAGATGATTGAGTTTCGCGACCGCTATGTGAAGGAAATTGGCGCGGAATTGATTGTGCACAAGAATCAGCAGGCGCTGGATGACGGAGCCACTCCATTTGCGTTGGGAACACAGAAATGCTGCGGATTGCTGAAGACACGCTCGTTGCTGGATGCGCTGGCGGAGGGTGGTTTCGACGCAGCGTTTGGCGGTGCGCGGCGGGATGAAGAAAAATCGCGCGCCAAGGAGCGGATTTATTCTTTCCGCGATGCTGCGGGCCAGTGGGATCCGCGCAACCAGCGGCCGGAGTTGTGGAACTACTACAACGGCAAGCTGGACAAGGGCGAGCACATTCGAATTTTTCCGTTGTCGAACTGGACCGAGCTGGACGTGTGGCTTTACATCTACAAAGAAAATATTCCGATCGTGCCGCTGTACCTGGCGAAAGAACGCGAGGTAGTGGTGCGAGGCGGATCGATTCTGCTGCCGCAGGGGCCGATTCCATTGCTTCCCGGTGAAAAAACGGAGCGGCGCAAGGTACGCATGCGGTCGCTGGGCTGCGTGCCGTGCACCGGAGCCATCGCATCCGAGGCCGATACTCTGCCGAAGATCATCGAAGAAATGTTCGGCTTCCATCGTTCGGAGCGGGAGAACCGGGCCATTGATCACGATCAGGAAGGCTCGATGGAAATCAAGAAGCGCGAGGGCTATTTCTA
Organism: uncultured Acidobacteriota bacterium; assembly: GCA_963794795.1. GTDB lineage: Bacteria > Acidobacteriota > Terriglobia > Terriglobales > Acidobacteriaceae > JAKAAZ01. The sequence goes on from CAWCFC010000002.1 coordinate 261,858, forward strand.
ATGCAACCGCAGGCAAATCGCGCGAACGCCGGTCATTCATTTGAGCAATTTCTATCACAGCATCTGGAGCGCGATTTGCTGCGCTTCACGACTGCGGGCAGTGTTGACGACGGCAAGTCCACGTTGATTGGGCGGCTGCTTTACGATTCGAAGGCCATCTATGACGACCAACTGCAGTCCATCCAGCAAAGCAAGCTGAATCGTTCGACAGGGCCATTGGATTTTTCGTTGTTGACGGATGGCCTGCGCGCCGAGCGGGAGCAGGGCATCACCATCGATGTTGCATATCGATACTTCACGACGGCGCGGCGCAAATTTATTATTGCCGACACTCCGGGCCACGAACAGTACACGCGCAACATGGCGACCGGCGCATCGACAGCGGATGCCGCAGTGGTGCTGGTCGACGCACGCAAAGGCGTGTTGCCGCAATCGCGCCGTCATGCGACCATCGCGGCGTTGCTGGGGATTCCGCACATTATTGCGGCCGTGAACAAGATGGACCTGGTCGGCTACTCTGAAGAAATATTTCGGCGAGTCGAGGCCGATCTGCAGGAACTGGCGCTGCAGATTTCTCCTTCAGGTGCGCAGACGATTCATTGCATTCCGATCAGCGCGCTTGAAGGTGAAAATGTTGTCACCCGAAGCACGAAGATTCCCTGGTATACAGGGCCGAGTCTGCTGGAGTATCTGGAAGAGATTCCGATCGCGGATGCGAACAGCCCGGAGGCTTTTCGTTTTCCGGTGCAGTATGTGATTCGACCGGACGACAGTTTTCGCGGGTTTGCGGGACAGATCATCGCTGGTTCTGTGCGCCCGGGTGATCGCGTGGTGGCTCTGCCTTCGAAGCAGAAGACGCGGGTTCGCTCCATCGTCACATTCGACGGGCCCTTGTCGCAGGCCGGCACGGGATCGTCGGTCACGCTGCAGCTGGAGAATGAACTGGATTTGAGTCGAGGCGATCTGCTGGTTTCAGAAGAGGGTCTGCCGAACATCTCGCGGAAATTTGCTGCCAACGTTGTGTGGCTGCACGCTACGCCGCTCGACTTGCAGAAGCGATGGATCATGCGTCAGTCGACGGATGAAGTGAAAGTTCAGGCGACGAAAATTCGCAGCCGCATTGACGTGAATACGATGGCGCGGCCGCTGGCGTCGCAGCTTGAACTGAACGACATCGGGATTGTGGAGTTTGAAGCGACGCGGAATCTGGCGTTCGACTTGTATTCACAGAACCGCAATTCAGGCAGCTTCATTTTGATTGATCCGTTGACCAACGCCACGGTTGGCGCGGGCATGATCACAGAAAATCTTGAACGGGCAAATCGGCAAGCCAAGCGCGAGGTTGCGGATGTAGAGAAGGCGGCGGAGGGTTCGCAGACCGTTCCCGTAGCGATTTCCGAGAGAATTCATCGTAGCGGGCACCATCCGGGAGCGGTGTGGCTGGGATCGCGGTCGTCGCTGGTGGCGCCGGTGGAGCGCGCTTTGTTTGAAGCGGGCCTGCACGTGGTGGTGATCGATGACGCGCACAATCCTGGCGAATGGAGCGAAGGCCTGGTGCGTGGACTCTACTCAGCGGGAATGATCGTTTTGTATTCGAGCCACGAAGGCGTGGAAGAAAAGAAACGCCTGCTGACCTCGACGATTCAGCCGGATCGCATTCTGGATGTGAGCGCTCTGAGCGAGGATGCGGAGGATGCATTGTTGCAGGTGGAGATTGTTGCCTGGGTTGAAGGGTTGCGTATTGCGAGCCCGAAGGAGAAGCGATGAAAACTGTTGACATCGATCGTGACGCGGCGGAAACGCTGGCACCTGAGGCGCTGGTGGAACAGGTGCTGCGACAGGATGGAAAGGCTTGCCTGACGAATAGTTTTCAGATTGAAGACATGGTGGTGCTGCACCTGTTGCGGCAGGTTGCGCCGGATATTCCTGTTCTGTTTCTCGACACCGGGTATCACTTTAAGGAGACGTATGCATATCGCGATCGGATCGCAAAGGAATGGGGACTGAATCTGATTTCGCTGCAGGCGAAACAATCGGTCGCGGATCAGGAATCTGCGTTCGGCATTCTGAACCAGACGGATCCGTCGCGGTGCTGCGGCTTGCGCAAGGTTGCGCCACTGATGCAGGGGCTGGAGCCGTACGATATTTGGTTTACTGGTTTGCGGCGTGACCAGTCGCCGACGCGGAAGAATCTTCGCAAGCTGGAATCGCATGTGTTGCCGACTGGGAAAACTTTGTTGAAGGTGAGCCCGCTGGCGGACTGGGACTTCAAACAGGTATGGAGCTATATTTCGCGGAATCAGATTGAATATCTTCCGCTGTACGACCAGGGCTATTCCAGCATCGGATGCGAGCCGTGCACGTCGATTCCAGAAGATCCAAATAATCCGCGTTCTGGACGCTGGTCAGGCCGGAAGCTGGAATGCGGCATCCATACATTCACGGAGACGAACGCCTCTCCTCTGACCACATTGCAGGAGGGACAATGACAGATTCGACGACAATGGCGGCGGTGGTGGCTGCTCCGGTGGTGAAGGAAACCGCGGCGCAGCGGATGGAGCGCTTGAAGCGCGAGAAAAATCCGTGGGAATATTTCAACGAGGTACGCGAGTTTGCCCGCCAGGGTCGAAGCAGCGTGGTGCCGGAGTGGGCGTCCGCCTACTTTAAATGGTGGGGAATTTATACCCAGGGTGATGGTGTAGGCGTCACCGGCGGCAAAGGCGGCGAAGGCAAAACCACAGACTACTTCATGATGCGGATTGGCGTGCCGAATGGAATTCTAAATTCGCGCCAGTTGCGTACGATTGCGGATCTGACGCGGCAGCACGCTCGCAATCTTGCGGACATTACGGTTCGGCAGAATATCCAGCTGCACTGGCTCACGATTGAATCGCTGCCGGAAATTGTGGATGTGCTTGCCGGCGTGGGGCTGTCGCCGAAAGGCGCGTGCGGTGATGTTTCGCGCAATGTGACTGGGTGCCCGCTGGCTGGGATTGCCGCGGATGAGATTGCGGATGCTTCGCCGCTGGCGCTGGAGATCGCGGGGCTGTTGACGGCAAATCCGGAGTTTTACAACCTGCCGCGCAAATATAAAGTTTCGATCACAGGCTGCCCCTCGTGGTGCAGCTATCCGGAGATCAATGACATTGGGTTGACGGCCGTGCGGAGACATTTGAATGGAAAAGATGAAATCGGATATTCCATTCGCGTTGGTGGAGGACTTTCGAACGAGCCTCATCTTGGTGTTCGGCTGAATGCATTTTTGCATCCCGACCAAGTTGTGCCGGTGGTTCGCACGGTGACCGAGATATTCCGCGATCAGCAGGTATTGCGCGAAAGCCGCGATCGCGCGCGCCTGAAATATTTATTTATGAAGCAGGGATGGACCGCTGAGCAATTTCTGGCCGAGGTGGAATCCAGGCTGGGATATCGTCTCGAACCCGCGGCGGAAGAAGAATTGCCGAGTGACGTGTTTCGTGATCACGTGGGCATCCATGCGCAGCAACAGGCGGGGCTCAGCTATGTTGGCGCGTCGGTGCTGCGTGGGCGTCTGAGCGGGGACCAGTTGGCGGACGTTGCAGCGCTGTCAGAAAAATATGGCAGTGGCGATGTGCGATTGACGGTGATGCAAAATTTGTTGCTGATCAATATTCCTAACGCAAGAACGGGTGAATTGCGGAAGGAGCTGGAAGGTGCTGGGCTGCGGGTGGAGGGTTCGAATTTCTGGCGCGGCGCGATTGCCTGCACGGGTGCGGAATTTTGCAAGCTGGCCATCACCGAGACCAAAGGGTTCACGCGATGGCTGGTGGAGGAGATGGAGCAGCGCGTTCCGGAGTTCGATCAGCAGCTGAAGTTGAATGTGACGGGTTGCCCGAACAGCTGCGGACAACACTGGATCGCGGACATCGGCATTGAAGGCAAGAAGATCAAGCACGACGGCAAGATGGTCGATGCGTATTACTTCTGCGTCGGCGGCGCCGTGGGAGCGCACCAGAGAACGGCTCGGCCTGTGGGATATCGTTGCGCGGCGACGGAAGTTCCGGACGCGATGGAGAGGTTGTTGCGGAAATATCTGACCAGCCGCGCTGAAGGCGAGAATCTGCGCAGTTATTTTGCGCGCCACAGCGATGCAGATCTACGCGATCAGTTGGCGGGTGCGGTGGTTGCGCCGGTAGCACGCGATGTTTCGCCCGGACCTGTTCCGCACACCGCGGGTTGAAGTTGCATGAGTGATCGAGGAAATGCGATGAGTCTTTTTCCAATCTTTATTAAGCTGGAGCGACGCCCTTGCCTGATTGTGGGTGCGGGGAACGTTGCGTTGGAAAAGATCACTAGCTTGCTGCGTGCCGGCGCACAACTGCGTGTGGTGGCTCCCGTGGCTTGCGAAGCAGTTCGTCACGCTTGCGGAGAAGGGCGCGATTGCGCTCGACCTTCGCCGCTTCCAGGAAAGTGATCTGGAGGGACAGGCGTTCGTCGTGACAGCAACCGATTCTCGCGAAGTCAATCGGCACGTATTTCTGGCCGCGCAGCAACGCGGAATCTTGTGCAACTCCGTTGACGATCCGCCGAATTGCGATTTCTATTTTGCTTCGATTGTGGAACGCGGCAAATTGCAGATCGCGATTTCAACGGCTGGCGAAAGCCCTGCGCTGGCGCAGCGATTGCGGCGTGAGATCGACGCGCAGTTGCCGCCGAATACCGCGGAGTGGCTGGATGAGCTGGGGAATCTGAGGCGCGAAATTCTGGCATCTCATCCGGCGGGGAGTGAGCGCAAAGCTCTGCTGCATACACTGGCGGAGCGACCCGTGTGCAGTTCGGAGGAGTGCCCATCGAGACAACAGGCATTCCCGGAGCGCGCGCAAAAAAAGCAATCTTCGCGGACGTCAGCGAAGAAGGGAACTGTGTATTTGGTTGGTGCCGGGCCGGGCGATCCTGAATTGCTGACGCTGAAGGCGGCGGATTTGTTGGCGACGGCGGATGTGGTGCTGCACGATGACCTGGTTCCGCAGGCGATCCTCGATCGTGCCGGAGATAGTGCGCGAATCATCAGCGTGGGAAAACGTTGTGGAAGCCGACGCATTACGCAGGACCAGATTCATGAGTTGATGATTGAGAAGGCACGCAGCGGGGCGAGCGTGGTGCGCTTGAAGAGCGGTGATCCGTTGATCTTCGGGCGCGCAGGCGAAGAGATGGAAGCGCTGGAGCAGGCGCAGGTCCCATTCGAAGTTGTTCCTGGGGTGACCACTATGTTTGCGGCGGCTGCTGCTGTGAAGAAATCTCTGACCGATCGGCGCAGCGCATCGAAAGTGATCCTGACGACGGCGCATCATGCTACGCATGCTGAAGGCCAGGATCGGCCCGCATTCTGGCGCGGCCCTTTGCCCAATGACGCTACGCTAGGGATCTATATGCCCGGACGGGATCTGCGCGCGCTTGCGTGGGACATGCTGCAGGCGGGATTGCCGGCGGATCTACCAATCGTGGTGATGAGCCATGTTTCGCTGCCGGACGAAGAGAGTCGAAGCACCACGCTGGCGCTGCTGGGCGAGTTGGAACCGGGGCCGGCGCCGATGCTGATCCTGGCGGGATGGCCGCTTGCCGAACGATCCGATGGTGTAGTTCCAGATTTTGTGGCGTCGGAGCTTTTGAAGGATGCTGTTGGGCTGGAATAATAACGCCGGCTGGCGACGACGGTGTTGAAAGGTCTGCGGACGGCAACCGTTCGCGGTTAGTGACTGCAGATTCGATCCCCGGCCATCCTAATGAATGGGCACGTTCTGAACGACGCGGCTGATGGCGCCGGTGGGGCTGGGAGCGTCCGGTTTCAAATTGCAGTGAATGGAAAAAAACAGTCCTAGAAGCTGGCCGAACATTACGTCCAGCGGCGGGCGATAGGCATCCGGAATTGAAAGGCGCAACCCCGGGGTTAAGAAGTGCTCACATTCCTTCTCGACTTCATTGCTGGACTGGATGGCAACGGCGACGCGAGTCTGGACCACGCCTTTCTTCCCGATTTCCCGCAGGAGATCGGCTTCATACCGTTCACGGCGGCTGTCGCTGGAAATGAAACTGACGAACAAGGTCTCCGCATTCAAGGCTGCCAGCGGACCATGGCGCAATCCCAGGGTCGATTCCGACATGGATTGAATACGGCCTGCGGTCAACTCAGATACTTTGAGAGCTGACTCAGTTGCGACCGCCTTCAAGGAGCCGGAGCCGACAAAGCACACCCTGGTATAGGGCCCTTCGGCCAAGTCTGCAGCGCATTCTGACGCCACATCGAGAAATTTTTCTCCAGCGGCAATCAAAGATTGCAGGATCGGCTCGTATTCCTCCAGCGTCCAGGTATGGGCGAGGCATTGTCCGCAAATGACCATGTTGGAAAACGAGCTGGTCATGGCCAGGCCGCGATCGTTCACGGCATCGTCCAGCAACAGGCCAAAGACCCGCGGATCATCCTGATGGTCGCGAATCATCTTCCCTTGTGCGTTACACGACACTACGAGGTGGGAAATATTTGGATACTCCTTGAGCGCCTTATCCAGGACGTTGACGCCTTCCGGACTGTCGCCGGACCGCGAGAAGGAAATCCATAGGTAATTGGTGTCGCGAAGAATGAAATCGTCAAAGTTCGTAAGCAGGTCTGTGCTGGGGATTGCGTTCACTTCGCATTGCCATTTCTGACGGAGCAGCGCGATCAGGGATTGACCAATATAATCAGAAGTACCGGCACCGATTAAGAAAACGACAGGGCGTCGAGGGGACGCCCCTCCACTGCGGGCAGGCGCGGCGGCCGGGCCCACTCCTTTGGATTGAAGGAAAGCTGCAATTTCTGAGCGGTGTTGCTGGAAATTCATGAAGGTAGTGGCCCAGGTATAGGGCTGTTGTGCAATTTCGCTGGGAGTATGGATGAGTCCGCGCTTTGCTTTTTCTTCTGGGTCCAGATGGATGAGATTCAGCAAACGGCTCACAGTTCTACGCTCCTTTACCATGCAGTGCAGTGAAAAGCTTTATACAAAAAGGCGAATCCGAACCTTGAAACAGAGGTCGGCCAGCGCAGCCTTCGAGATACGATAAGATAACAAAACGAAATTGATCATAACGTATAGCGTTCAATTTAGCAACCGCTTTTTATAATGTCACACATACGAAACATGACTAGTTCAGTGAAAAGATTTGACGTCAGCATCGCCGGTGAAATCAACCTTGATTTGATTTTGTATGGGTTAGCCGAGGTCATTCCTGTCGAGCGAGAAATCCTGGCCACGGATTTTCGATGCACGTTGGGTGGGTCGTCGTCTATCGTCGCGCACAATTTAGCGTCCCTCGGGGCATCTGTCGGCTTCACAACAAGACTGGGAAAAGATGAGTTTGGCCGGATCGCCCTGGAGCGCTTGGCGGAAAGCGGCGCTGATCTTTCAGAAGTCGTCTATGCGGAAGATTCGACGAGCACCGGTGTCACCATACTGCTGCATCATGGGGCGAAGCGGCGAATCCTTACCTATCCCGGCACGATGAGCGGGATGTCACGCGCCGACCTCAACTTCGACTATTTGGCGTCGGCGAGGCATTTCCATTTGTCCTCACTGTTTCTGCAGAAGGCGCTGGCTCCGGATCTGCCGGCGCTGTTTCGAGATCTGAAGCAGGCCGGACTTACCATTTCTCTGGATACGAACGACGATCCCGATAACTTGTGGGATGGCGTTCTGCATGAGGTTTTGCCGTATGTAGACTTGCTGCTGCCGAATGCCGATGAGGTATGTCGAATTGCTCGGCGTGACACGGTGGAGGAATCGCTGCTTGCGCTGTCAAGCTGTGTGCCGTGTATTGCGGCGAAGTGCGGGCGCGGCCGGCGCTTTGTTGCAGATCGGCAGCAGTCTCACCCGTATCCCACCGATTCAAGTGACGCCGATCGACACCATTGGCGCAGGCGACAGCTTCGATGCAGGCTTTCTCTATGGGTATGCGCGGGGCGCAGATCCGCTGGATTGTGCAGCGGCAGGGAACATTACCGGCGCGCTGTCGACGTTGCGGCCGGGCGGCACAGAAGCGTTTCGCGATGCGGCCTTCCGTGATAGTTTTCTGCGGGAACACAATTTTCCATTCGCAAAACGCGAACGCAATTGCACGGCTATCTCCTAGCTGCGCGATCACAGAAAGATTGAATCAGGCAGGCTCATCGAGTTTTTTGATGAGCCTGATTTTTTGCTGACCATGGCGTTACTCGCGGTTGGACGGGGTTGCCTCGAGCGTGCGAACTTCCCATGGCTGAAGGTCAATCTGGGTTGCGTGACCAGCGTGGAGGGTGAGCGCGGGTGTGGTGGCTTTCCACGGGTCATGAGCGATGTAGGTTCGCGCTGATCCTGCGGGTAGCTCCAGCGCGGTTTGAATATCGAGCGAGAATGTCTGCGGTTTATCGGATGGGTTGCGCAGAACGATGATGGCATTGCGCGGACTCCACGAGGCCCAGCCATAGACCTGCAGCTGTTGTGGGTCGCCGCCAATCCAATGCACATCTTTCAAAGTTTCTGCATTGTCGAGGGACCAGCGCGCGCCCTTCGCCAGAATGTCCCAGTCGGCGGATGAGAGAAGCGACGGGGTGATGTACATTTCCTGCACCTGGGTGCCGGAGCCAAAAAAAGTTTCCACTTCGTCGCGAAAATCACCCTTGGGATCGGTCTTTAAACCATCCGCATATTGGGCATAGATCATGCCGTGCAGCATAAGTGAATTGACGGGAAACAGCGGGCCTTGTTTGACGACGTTCTTATAGACCTGCGAGTCACGATAGGTAATCCAGCGCTGCCGCGAGGTGCCGACGCCGGTGAAGGAATGATCATCGCCGCCACGCCAGATGTCGTCGGTATCGAACAGCCAGAACGGCGATGGGTAGGTGCCTGTGCTGAGGTTGATAAAGATGTTCGGCTCAACCTGACGCAGGCGATGGATCAGGGCCAGCATGGCGTCGAAGTCGCTGTCGAACTCGCTTCCAGGGAAGACGCGATCGGCATTTCCGGTGCCGTCGAATTTGAATTCGTTGGCGCCGTATGTGTGGATCATATTGAGGCAAGTCGCTTCAAACTTCGCAAAATATTTTGGGCCGGAGAGGGCAAATCCTCCGCTGACGATCTCGTATCCGTGCTTTTTTCCGAAGGCGATGCGGTCGAGTTTGTTCTGTCCGTAGCCGCCCCACGGCGACATCCAGACGCCAATGTGGCTGTGATATTGCGCGGCCGCATGGCTGACTTTCGTAAATCCATCGGGGAACCCGGGATTGAAACCCCACAGGCTGTTTGGATTGTCCCAGCCATCGTCGAAGACGAAAGATTTCACGGTGGCACCGCGCTTTTCCGTCAACTCGGTACCGAATGCGTGGATGCGATCGAGTGCGCCCGTCTCGTTGGTGCGATTGTTAAATCCCAGGTCGTACCAGGTGTTGTATTGCAGCGTCGGCCGATACGGATGGGCCCGTTCGCGTTCGATGTACCGCAGGAAGTCGCGCCGCAATTGCCCAGGCGCCGCAACTCCAACGACAGAAGAGTAGACAATGCTTTGGTGCGGCTGCATGGGAAGGATTCGCGGTAACGAGGCGAGAACTTCGCCATCTTGAACCCGGCTTGTCGACAAGGGATGCTCGAAGCCGAAGAACATGGTGTCGTCGACAATGGGGGAGCCCTTCACGGTTCCGTCGACTCGTGCGCTGGAATCTTTGAATTGCAGCATGCGAACGTCTGTGATCGGGAGTGGCTTCGCGTTGGTATGGATGGTGACTTGTTGGCGGAAGTAATTTGAACCGTCGCGCATGATGCCGCACCATTCGATTTCTGCGGCTGTGGTGGGGTCGGTGAATTCGGTGCAAACTTCTTTGCCGGGAATGCGGTCAGAAAATCGGGACGCCTCGGGTTCTGCGGGAAGATTGCGGACGACGAACGGCTGCGTTCGTTGCATGGAGGAGGAACTGAGGATGGAACCACCGTTCAGCGAGAGGGAAAAAGCATCGGGCAGGTCGATCGAGCGTTGCGAGGCGCGGTCGATGATTCGCAAGCCATTCCATTTGCCGGCTGATGCTGATCCTTGTACCTGAATCCAGCTGTCGCCCACCGTGAATTTCGATCCGTTGGTGGAAGCGGTGGCGGCGTCGCGGACTGATTTTTGAGTTTTCTGGGCATGGATGCCAACCGTGAAGGATGTCAGCAGGCACATCGTTGCTGCGAGCGCGATTCGTGCTGCGGATTTCTGTGCGACGCCAGACTTCTCCATCGTTCACTCCAATTCGGGTTATGTATTCGGATCACAGAAACGATCCCAAAGATGATGGTTCGAATCTCGACTAAAATATATCGTAACTGAGCGATTGAATGTGAAACCTATGACGCGACCGATTTGCATCGTGCGGGGTTGCGTTGGTGGAGGAGAACACGAGCATGGCGGACGATAGAAAGACGAAAGAACTGGATCAGAAGGACATGTTTGTCGCCATGGCCACGGCGAAGGCGGAGGTGGACCTGAAGCTGAGCGACTTCAAGCCGGTTTCCATGCTGGTTACGCCGGTGCACGCGGTCAATCAACCGAGCGTTCCCGCCATCGATTATCACAACCATCTGGATGCTTTCGAACCCCGCGAGGTGCTGAAGGTGATGGATGCCTGCGGGATTGAGCGGGTGGTGAACATCACGATGAGGACCGGGGATGAGGCGTTGCAGATGATCGATCGCTACGCGCCGTTTTCCGATCGGTTTTCGACGATGGGCTGGATGGATTGGTCTGGGGTTGAGCGGCCGGATTTTATTCAGAAATCCCTCGACACCTTCGATCGTTTGCGGGAACGCGGCATTTGCGGCATGAAGTTCTGGAAAGATTTAGGGCTGTCGGTGCGGGATGCGTCGGGCGAGTTATTGCAAATCGACGATGAGCGGCTGGCTCCGCTGTTTGACAAGGCGGCGGAACTGGGAATTCCGGTGATGTTTCATACCGCTGATCCGGACGCATTCTTTTTACCGATTGATGCGCAGAATGAGCGTTATGAGGAGTTGGCGGCTCATCCTGACTGGGGATTTTATGGATCGCATTTTTCGAAGGATGAATTGCTGGCGCAGAGAAATCGTGTGTTTGCGCGACATCCGAAGACGAGGTTTGTGGCGGCACATCTAGGAGAGCGCGGAGAAAATCTAGCGTATGTCTCAGACATGTTGGATACCTATCCAAATGTTTCTGTCGACATGAGCGCGCGGGTCGCGGAGTTGGGCCGGCAACCGTACACGGCGCGGGCGTTCTTTCTACGCTACGCCGATCGCATCCTGTTTGGGACGGATCTGTTTCCAGAAATTGCGACCTATCGGCTGCATTTCCGATTCTTCGAAACGGATGATCAATACTTCGACTATCCATCGCACGCGTCGCGGCAGGGACGGTGGAATGTTTACGGAATTCATTTGCCGCAGGATGTTCTGCGAAAGATTTATCGCGAGAACGCGCTGCGGCTGCTGCGATAGGCTTGCGGGCCGGTGCGGCGGATCGCCGAGGGCGCGTTTAGACAGACACCTGGTAGACATTCTCCGATGCATGATTGGTGGAGCTGCTGCGAATCTTGGGCGCGTCGGTCATTGGCGGATCGACGTCGCGGTGCGATGCGTGGCTGGCGTGGTTTCGCACGGCGGTCGAAGCAGCGGAAATCGCCTCGACCAAGCCATAGGGTAGCAGGCTGGCGCGAAGTCCCTCGATATCCTGCGAGCTGCCGATGATCTGAAACGCAACCCAATCTGGACGCACTGCCACCACCTGCGCGCCCATGGAAGAGATGACCTGCAGCAAGCGGCAGGCGCGATTCCTGATCGCACAAAATGCGAAACATGGCGAGGGTGCGGCAGAAGCCTTCCTGATAAGCGAAGCAGTCGATGGATTGAACATCCTGCAGCCGGCGCAGCATATCGCAGGTTCGTCGCGCGACGTCTTCATCGAGCTTTGCCATGAACGTGACGCGCGCTTCGTCGCCGAGGCGCATGGACGAGAAGGATTCCACTGGGACGGCGTGGTGGTCCAGCACCTGAAGGATTCTGGATTCAACCCGTACCCGATTTGAAGTTGTGATTAAGAACATCCGTTCCATCGACGATCCTCCTGGTGGTTTGCGATCCGTGATTCGAGCCTAGAAATCTGGCCCAGAAAATAAAAAAGCCACCAACCCGCTTTGGGTGGTGGCTTGTAGTTGCTTTGAAACTCTTCCAGCCTACATGCCCGCACCCATGTGGATCCTAATAATGGACCGAATCATGGAGGGGATAATAATGCCGGAAGAAATGTTGGACGCAGCCGTCTGAATCAGCAAATTCTGCTGAAATGCTTGCACCGGAGATCCGGAGAGGCCACGCATAGTTGTCATCGTAACAGAAGCGATCCGAAAGAGACAAGAAGTTGTCGCGGCGACCGAGGGATCTCGGCATTTCTGAGGAAAACCAATGCCCAGATTCTTCGCTGCGATCAGAATGACGACCCTTCTCACTAGAGCAATCGGAGAAATGCGTTACCGGGCGGAGCACCATTCGTGAACGAAGACCAGCAGGACTTTTGCCGCTTCGATCAGCGAGTCGATCTCGACATACTCATCGGCGGCATGGGTGTTGCCGCCGCGCGCGCCCCAAAGAACCGCAGGCGTGTGCGAGACAGTGTGGAAAACATACATGTCGCACGGCCCTTCAATCCCGGCGATGTCCGGCGGCTTTTCCCATGACGCGTGTAGCACAATCCGATAGTTCGGTGACGAGAGGTTCGGTAGCGGAGATGGCGGAACCGGGGAGCCAGCGTGGAGTAAACACGACCTCCGGCGGCTGCGAAAAGGGAGTGCTGGAGCCAACTGCGAGCGAATCGATCCACGCCAGGAATTCGCGGTCGATGTCTTGCTGCTTTTCGCCCGGCATCGCCTGCCAGTAGATTTCCAGCTTGCATTCCTCCGGAACTGTGATTGGTTCTTTCATGCCCCACGGCGCGGTAATAATTTTCGTGACAATTACTGGAACTGGATCGGCAGCGTCGGCATACAACGGGTGCGGCCTTGCATTGGCGCGACGCTGATCGCCGAAGTCTTTGACGTTCGCCAGCAGGTAGGTCAATTGCTCGACCACACCGGGCGTTGGGGCGCCCTGCGTTAATACTCCACCGGAAGCTCGCAGCGTAACGTGGGCAATGCGGCCGCCGCGCTGCGCAGGACAAATACGCAGGAAGGACGGCTCAGAAATGATGGCAGCATCCGCATTGAATCCTTTGACGCGGCCAGCTAAAGTTCCGTTGACACCGCCGAATTCCTCATCAATCACGGTTTCAAAGAGAACGTCGCCGGCCAGCGGAAGATTCAGCTTGTGCAGACATTCCATGACGAAGAGATTGGTTGCGACGCCACCTTTCATATCATTCGAGCCGCGGCCGTAGAGAAGATTTCCTTCTACCGCGCCGCCGAAAGGATCCTTCGTCCACGGCAGCGTGCCAACGGGAACCGTATCGATATGACCCGACAGCAGCAGCGATCGACCGTTGCCGGTTCCTTTGCGACGCGCGGCAATGTTGGGGCGGTCGTTATAGTCGCGACCCGCGATGAAGAGAGGATGTTGCTTCAGACCGGGCACATCGTCAAAGGTATATGCAAAAGGTTCGCAATCGAGATTCGACAAGAAGCGGGCAATATACTTCTGGCACTCGCCCTCGCTGCCGATCGGCGGAGTATTTTCGGATGGAATGCGAACGATATCTTGCAGAATTTGGACCAGGCGGTCCGCGTGTTGCTCGACATAGCTGGTGAGTTCGTTTTCAACTGCGAGTAAGTTCATTGGAAGGCATCTCCACTCCACTGACTGAGTTTGTTTTTGAATCCCCGCGTGAGAATTGCCAGGTAGGCAATCCCGATCGCCAGCCAGATAAATCCAACGACCTTGGCGTGCGTACTCAAGTTGAGCCAGATATAAATGCAGACACAGGCCCCGGCGAGCGGAGAGATGAGGTTCTTGAAAATGGTGTTGGCACTGCGTTGTTTCTGCGCAATGTAAAAATGTTGGATCACGGAAAGATTGACGAGAATAAATCCCACGAAGGCGCCGAAGTTCAGTAGCTCGACGGCGGTTTGAAAATTCATCGTGAGCGCGCCTATCAGGGAAGCGGCGGAGGTAACGTAAATGGCGCGTGTGGGAGTTCCATACTTGGGGGAGACGTAGCCGAACACGGTGCGGGAAAAAACTCCGTCGCGACCCATGGCATACAGTAAACGCGAGGCTCCGGCTTGCCCGGTGAGGGCGCTGGAAACGCCCGCCACCAGCAGCACAAAGGTGAGGATCAGGAACATGACCTGTCCGCCGATGCGGTGTCCGATATCGAGGATGGCGGTGTCGACATGGGGGAAGGCGCCGTAATTATTCCAGGCGAGCGCGGCGAAATATACGGTGACGACACAGATCAATGTCTGAAGGATGCAGACCAGGACGGTTGAAAAGCCGATGTCTTTTTCCGGGTTGAGCGTGTCTTCTGCAAGCGTCGAAATGGCGTCGAAGCCGATGTAGGAAAGTGCGGCAATTGATGCTCCCAGCATCATGGGGCGAACGGAGAAGTGGCCTGCGGGAAAAATGCCGACCGGAGAAATTAGGCTGGCTTTGCCATAATGCAGTTCAACATAATGGATGGCGAGAAAGATAAAGAGCACCGCGCACATGGTCATGGCGGCCATCATGACGGTGTTGGCGCGGGCCAGAATGCGGATGCCTTTGACGTTAATCGCAGTGATGCCGGCAGTGAAGATGAGAACCCACACGAAGTAGGGAATCGCTGGAACAAATCGCTGAGCCGTCAGCGCGGCATAGATCACGCTTTCCAATGGAATTAGAAAATAATCCAGGATCATGGCCCAGCCGGCCACGAATCCGACGGTGGGTGTGAACGATTGCTGGACGTAGGTGTAAGTGGATCCGGCGGAGGGATACACCGTCGCCATTCTTCCGTAGCTGGCGGCGGTGAACAGCATGGCGACCATCGCAACGATATAACTGAGCGCGGCCTGCCCGTGGGAAACAGACTGGATAATTCCATAGACCGGGTAGACCGCGGTGGGGCTGAGAATGACGAGCCCAAACAGGATCAGGTCCCAGCGCGTCAGCACTCGGCGGATGTGCCCGGTGGTGGCGGGGGCGTTCACGATAGCCTGGGGCGCTGATTCAGTCATCGAAGTCCTTTTAAAGAGAGTTCACCGGTTATGGCTCATCTTCTGTGGCCTGGGTAAGCAAGCGACCTTCGAAGTGGAATGCTCGAACCCATTCACGGACGCGAACCTGAGAGTGCACACAGATTTCGAAAGGTTGCGATTTGGATGATCTCGCGGGTTTCGAAAGTTAATCATAAAGGAAAAAGAGCAGAGGTGCCATGAGCCGTTTTCCATGCGAAAGCGGATGGCGATGCCTTGATGCGGCGGCCGTAGAAAGCAAGTACGCGAACGCCAACTGTTGCCTGATCAGCTATTTTGTGAATAATGAGTGTGCAAAGATAACTATAGTAAGGACGGTTGTCAGTTACGACCCGAGGCCAAAATGATGAATAATTTACCGAAAAGTGGCCACAACGCAAAGTCAGTTCCGAGCGATTCCGGTGCGAGCCCGGACAACGATCCGATGCTGATTGAGGAGCGCCGGCAGCACATTCTGGGGATTGCACAGAGTGAGGGGCGCGTCCGCGTTCGTGATCTTTCGAAAGCCCTTGGTATTTCGCAGATAACGATTCGTAAAGACCTGGATCATCTACAAGGAAGGGGATTGCTGCACCGCAGCCATGGAGGGGCGCTGCCCGCCCAGCCGGGAGCGCTGTTCGATCCGACATTGCAGGAAAAGGAAAAACGCCATCACAACGAGAAGGTCCGCATTGCGGCAGCCGCAGCGGAGTTGGTGCAGGAAGGCCAGTGCGTCATGCTCGACTCCGGAACGACGACCACGGCGGTGGCGCTGGCGTTGAAAAAGTTTTCGCAGCTGACCATCATCACCAATGGAGTGAATATCGCGGCGGAGCTGACCGGGACGCACTTTGATGTGATTCTTACTGGTGGCATTGTGCGCAAGAATTCGTTTTCTCTGGTGGGCCCGCTGGCGGAAGATATGCTGGCGGAGATGCACGCGGATATTCTGTTTCTCGGTGTCGATGGGTTCGATCTGGACATTGGCTTGACCACGCCAAATCTGCTGGAGTCGCGAGTGAACAGGGCCATGGTCGGGGCTGCTACGAAAGTGGTTGCGGTGTGTGACTCGACAAAATTTGATCGGAGAAGTTTGTCGCGCATTGTTCCGGCGACGGCCATTCATCATGTCATCACCGATACCAACCTCCGGGAGGAGACTGCGGAGGCGCTGCGGAGTCTGAATATTGAGTTGACGCTGGTGTAAGTTGGCGCACTGCACCGGCAGTGAATTATTGAATCGCAATACCGTCCCATCCATGGATATCGCTGGATGGGACGTTTGCTTTTGGCGGGCTAACTTCCAAGGTTCTTCAAAGCGATGCGTGCTTGCCAGAAGAGCGGATCGAGATCGAGTGCTTGCTGGAAATATTTGCGCGCTTGATCTGCATGGTTGCTGTATTGCTCGGCGGTGCCGGCTGCGAAGTAATTTACGGCATTCGGTTTCGGTTGCGCGGCGGATTGGATGGCACCTTGCAACAACTGTTGCGCTTGCTCGTCTTGTCCTAACTTCTGATAGGCGAGTGCCGAGTAGACGGCTGAAACATTCGTCTTCCCCTTACCCTGATCAGCGGATTTCTGCCATGCGGCTTTGGCTTCGACGGTCTTGCCCTGGGCTTGGAGCGCGTTGCCGATCCAATACATTTGCTCCGCAGTGTCGGGCTGTTCGGGTTCGCCGCTGCCCAGATTGACCGGATACTCAAGCGCCTTGCGGAAAGAAACCTCGGCGGCGTCGGGATGATGATTTTGGAGCTGCTGCTTGCCCTCCTCAATATTGGTGAAGACGAACATGTTGTGCATCACCACGCCACCCTCCCACGGTTTGTACGTGTGGTTGGTGAAGAGAGCCATCGCGTCATCATATTTTCCTTGATCGAGGAATAAGAGAGCGCGGCGGGCGCGAACTGTGTCTTGATCGAGCACCGCGGGCGGCGCGTTCTGAAACAGCGCCGTGCGGGCGGAAGTATCGCCCTGCTCGGTGTAGATTTCATCGAGGTCGGGGTAGAGGCGATAATCATTGGGAGTCATCTGGATGGCTTGCGAATAATAGTTGGCCGCGCCGGATAGATCGTGCTTCACGTTCCACTGATAGACGCCGAGATTGCGCAACAGCACGGCGTTTTTGAATCCTCCGTCCAGCGCCTGTTGCCATAACGCTGCGGCTTCGTCGTATTGATCTTTTGCGAAAAGAAAATTGCCGAGCGAGTATTGCGCTTGCGCGTCTGAAGGGTTGTGCTGCAAGGCTTCGCGCAAGACGGCCACGTCTTCCAGACGATTCGGAAAAGTATCGGTGACGGTTGAGGCTGCAGCTTTTTTGGCGTATTTATCGGCCTGCTGGTCATGTCCTAGCTGGCGCGCGTTTGATGCCAGGTAGTAGTCGATCATGGGCGCAATTGCAGCGGCCGACGGGTTTGCTTCGGCGAGGTGAAGGACTGCATTCGAGGACTGCCAGGCTCCGATGCTGTGGTACCAGGATGCAACGGCAAGATAGTTTTGCGGGTCGGCGTTGATGATGCTGGTCCAGCCGGGCTTTGATGGGGATGCTGCACCGGCCGATGGGCTCGAGTCGAGCCATTGTTCCGCCAGCGCGTAGGGAAGCACGGGCATTTTTTTCACGGCTTCGGCGGACGACTCGGCTGCGTCATGCGCATTGCCGCTCAGTCGCTCGGCGACGGCAAGATCGGCCAGCGCGAAAGCATCGTCGGGGTTATAGCCCACGGCAGACTTCAACAGATCGACGGCCTGCGCGGGCTTTCCCTGGCGAAGAGCTATCTCTCCCAACTCCACATAGGAGGCGGCGAGAGTTGGCCCGGGTGCAACGGCAGCGCCATAGTGGATTGCGTTCCACAGTGCGTCATTCGCGAGCGGGTAGCGCCCGGCTGCTCGATCGATGACGCCGTGTGTGTACGCGATGTATGGATCCTCAGTATCGCGATCGGCGGCGCGCGTGATCAGCGATTCGGCTTTGTTGAAGTTTGCGGCGCTGTAGTTATACCAGGCTTCTTTCAGCAGCGCTGGAACATATCCGGAGTCCTGCGCCAATACACGATCGAAGAACTTCTGGGCTCCGAGCTCATCTCCTGTTTTCTCCAGGAAAACACCCTGAAGGTAGAGCTGTTCGATGGGAGTTTGCGCGTTGATCGGGATCGGTTGGGCAATGGGTTTTCCGGCCAGAGGAATCAGATTCGGATTTCCATCGACGGGCTCGGCGGCTGACCATTGCAGCAGCTTCTCTCCTTGCGAGGACAGAATCTCGACATTGAGATTCTTCTTTGCGTCGTCTACATTTTGTACGGGAAAGGCGTAGGTGGCGGTCTCTAGGGGAGTGAAGTTGACGTGATGAAATTCGCGCAGCACGTTGGAGCCCTGCTTCACGACGATGGTCGCATCGGCAACTTCGGCCACTGGGCTGATGAGCAGTTTAACCTGTCCTTGCGATGCGCCGTCTGACGGATAGACCGCGTTGATCGCGAGCTGGCTGGTGGCCTCGACAAATCCGCCATCCAGACCGCGAACCGGATACCAGTATTCGGTCCAGGTCTCCACGCGGCGCGGATTCATGAATTCGCGATAGCCCTGGGTGTAGAAACGGCCGCTCTGAATTTCGTTATACGAGCCGTCGTTATCGCTGAGGATGTGGTCCCAGATTTTGCCGACCGGTGCGGTTCCCCAGGTCCAGATTTTTTTGCCTGGATCCTGGCGGAAATCGGCCACGTGGACCACGCCGTAGTTGGATGCATGGTAATAAATGCCAAAGAAGTTCCGCTGCACATCGCGTCCGAATGCGGCCATGGCGCTGGCGTCGTTCTTATACCAACTCTGATCGACACCGTTCCAGACAGGCCAGCTTTGCGCGACGGCAAAGGGATCGTCATAAATGGTTTCGCGCATCGGGTAGATATATTGCAAGTCGTCGGTGGCCTTGACGGCGGTGTTGGTCCAGAAGAGGTAGAGGTGATTGCGCGGCGTGGAGTTGAAAAGCGTCACACCTTCTTCCACGCGGGCGGTGTTGGGTCGCAGGGTGATGGAAATTTCCCAATGCATGTTGGAGACCCAATCCACCGCGCCGACGATGGAAGTCGCGCTGCCGTCTGGATTGTGACGCAGCACGGAGTTCACCGAGGACACGGTGTCGGTGGTGTGGGCGAAGGGAAAACTGAATTCCATGCCGCCGGAAATCCATGCACCGCGGGGGCCGACCAAGACCATACTTGATGACATTGTCGCGATAGAGAACTTCGCGATGATCAATCTTGTCGTAGACGGAATAGACGTGGCCGCCGAGGTCGGGCAGGATGGTGATTTTTAAATATTTGTTCTCGAGATAGATCGCGCGATAGGTCATCGGCACGCGATCACTCGTCAGATCGTCGAGCATGGTGTAGGGATAGACGGGAGATTTGCTGACCAGCGGAAAGGCTGGGTTGGGATCGGCGGGACCCAGCTTATAGGTCGGAATGGTAATCGTGCCTTCCCATCCGCGCACCGCATTGGCCGAGGCCGGCGCAGCGGTCGCCTGGCTGTGGGCCAAGCTGGAGGACAACAAGCAAGCGAGCGCGATGCAAGGCAGAAATATGCAACGTGTCATTTTCATTTCCAAAATTCTCCCGGATCGTAGGTTCAATTCCTTCTTATATAGGTTCTTTCAAAATGTAGTTCTTGCTAGGGATGCGATGGAGTTGAATTCGCGTCCGTCGCACTGGCGGTCAACGTTTGGTGGACCGTCACATTGCCCAGGGCGTACCAGCCATTGGCATCCATGCCTTGAATCGCCAATTTGATTGCTGGTTCGCGGGTCGCTGGATCAACAATGGCGATACTCAGTTGATAGTCTCCGTCTGGCAGATTGGCCGGAATAAAGACGGAATTGTTGTACAGATTGTCTCCCGGCATCCAGGTGCGGATGTCGGCGCCTGTGATCATCACGGCGCTGGTTTGCTTATTACTCAAACGCAGTGCCAATGGAAATTTTCGATAGCAGGGCGCGTCTCCATCATTTTCCCACCAGGAAGTGAAAGTGATTTTTCTATCGGGCCCGATGACGGCTGGATAGGTAAAACGCCGCAGCGCGAAGCGATAGCCCATGTGCTGCAGCCAGCGATTCACCTCTGGCCATAGATCTTTCGGTACCGCGGACGACTTGGCATTGAACGAGGAAACGTGCCACTTGATGGCTTGATCGATGATGTAGTGCACGTCCCAGCCGCGATCCTGCCAGGTTTGCATCACCCAGCAGGCTTCCATGGTGACGGGCGCTTTCTTCCAGGCATCCTGCAAGCCGTCTTCGATAATGGCCTCGGGATAATAGTCGGTCATGTGGTTCCATTTTTTATTGAAGCCACCCATATCTCCCAGGCAGTCGGCGCGCCAACCCACGTTGGCCTTCGAGAGCGCATACTCGTCCGTTTTTGGATCGGTAGGCTGCACAACCAGCGGAGTTTTGTGGAAGGAGTCGAGATAGCTGTCCATCAGATTGTGCATCACCTGGGTGGTCAGGATCGGCGTGCCGGCCCCTTCTCCCCATGGACCGACGATGGAAATATCGACGAGGTTCAGGTCTGGGTCGCCGTCGTAGCGCGTACCGAGCGCTCGGACCATGTCGCCGAAGAAGTGCGCGTAGGCCGGATTCATGGGATCGACCATCCACTGCGCTTCGTATGGAACCCAATCGGGCTGGCTGCTGGACAGCGGACGATACCAGGACGAATGACGTCCATCGCCGGGAGCTTTGCGAAGAACTTCTCCCGTGACTTTTCTGTACCAGTCGGGGACATCGCTCTTCGCATCGGTGCCGTAGGGGGCGATCCGCAGCATTAATGTCTGGTGGCGCGCATGGGCGGTTTGCAAGGCCTTGTCGAGCATGGCCCAGTTGTAGACACCCTGCTCGGGCTCAATAAATCGCCAATAGATACGGAAGTAGGCGATGGTGGTCATGGGAAAATCTTTGGTCTGAAGCGTTCCGTTGAAGGGCTGATACTCGATCGGAAATCCTTCGGTCCACTTGGTGCCGGCGTTCAGGCTGTCGCCGTTGAAGCGCTGAAACGTGGTGAACCCGATATCGGGATTGACGAGCGTGCCATCGAATGGTTTCGGCTTCACGGTGATGGTCTCGATCGGCGATTGCGCGAGGACGGGCCCGGAGTATCCCAGCGAGGAACATCCGGCACAAAACAGAACAACAGCTAATTTCAAGCAGCGCATGGTAGCAAGCCTCCTGAAGCTGGCAAAACGCGGTTTCCCGTGGCCTCCCGTCGAACTCCAACTCGAAGGGTTCCGAGCCGGAAGGGGGTGCCGGTGGGATTACGATTTGCAGGCTATGGTTTTTCGTCGAACCGAATTCGATTACGTATACTTCCGTTCAAGAGTATTCTACTTCTACCGAGAATCCTAACGATTCGAGACAATGGATTGCGAAACCTCGGTCGATACAATTGAACACTGAAAATTGGAGGTTGCACGCTGCCGACCTCACTCCCATTCACCCCCGTTTCCAGCTAGAGAACCGACCCAACCTATAAGGGAGAGACGCTTTGAATCGTAAAAAATATGATGCCAGCCGGAGAGGATTTCTCCGGAGTGCAGTTGCTTCTGCCATGCTGGGGCCGGCCCTGATCGGGATGGGACAGGCCACTCCCGAGGCCGTCGAAGCTGCGCCCACCGGACCGGACGCGATGGTGCTGGGACGCATCAAGCTGGATCAGGAAGTGGCGAATCAGGATGGAGTGTTGAGTGGTCATCTGCGTTTTTTGAGGGCCGTTTCGGGTCCGGTGATTATTCGATGGATCGACAGCTTTGGCCGCGTGAGTAGCGAGCAGACTTTGTCAGTAGGGGCGGGGACGGTGATTGTTCCGTTCTCGTTCAATATGCGCGCTGGCCTGACCTATGTGAACTGGATTCGGGTGACGGTGAACGGAGTGCCGCAGGTAGCCACGGCAAAATTCATGCTGTCGCCGGAGCACACGCCCTGGAATGATTTTCACACTATCAGCTGGGCGCACTATCCCGACGGATTTTACGATCAACTGCGCGCGGCCGGAATGGACGCCATCATCGCGTATGTGAATGATGATTTCGATCCTGTGCTGGATAACGACTTCAAATTTTATGTGGAGCAGATGGCGTGGGAGGTGTTCTCGATCTATCACAAGAACCAGCCGGAATGGCGGACGTTGCTGACCAAGGTGAGCATGAACCGGCAGGACCTGGACCTGTGGGTGCGCGATCCTTGTGTCAACGATCCCAAGACGACGGAATATTTGCGCGAACACATTACGCGCTTCGCCCGCATTCACAGTCCGTATCGCCCGCTGTTTTACAACATCGCGGATGAGCTTGGACAAGGAGATCAGATTCGTCCGAACGATTTTTGCCACTCGACATTCTGCACCGACAAGTTCGCCGATTACCTGCGCAAAATGTACGGGCTGCCTTCTCATGTTGGAGGGCAATGGGGGGTGGGAGAACCAACCCATTGGGACGACACCAAGCTGGATGCGTCGCCGGCATGGATGAAGACCGGAAACATGATCGACTACACGACCACGGACCGGGCCTTTGAAGCGGTTGCGCTAGCCGGCCTGAAGGCCCGATATAAGACCATCGGCCAGTTCAATCAGGAATGGGGCACGAGTTTCCCGGTGCCAAGAGGGAACACCATCATGGGCGACAGCTGGAATCCGATTCTGGCGGTCGCGCGCGAGTCACTGTCGGTTCCGGTGCTGAACGATGCCTCGTTGGAAAAACAGATGGGGCCGCTCGATCAGGCGAACGCGCGCTGGGGTGGCCT
This sequence comes from uncultured Acidobacteriota bacterium, assembly GCA_963794795.1. Classification (GTDB taxonomy): domain Bacteria; phylum Acidobacteriota; class Terriglobia; order Terriglobales; family Acidobacteriaceae; genus JAKAAZ01. Next base: position 284,837 of record CAWCFC010000002.1, read on the forward strand.
GGGTTCCTGGGATGCGCCGGACAAGCCCACAACGTTTAAGAACTGGGGCGAGGTGGCAACGTTTCTGAACCGCTACTTCAAAGAGCTGGGCGAGATTACGTCGACGCGTCACTGGAATGTAAGCCCGTGGTGCGACTTCCGAAACTTCATGGACGAAACTTTTGCTGACGGAGTGAAGCGGGCGGCGGATATTTGCAAGGCAGAAGATCCGTATGCGTTGTGCGCCACGGAAGGTGGGCAATGTCCGTTCGCTTACGGCTGGTACAACTACGAGCAAGTGGTGGGCGCGATTGACGTGATTGAGCCATACAACATCGGCAACAACGTGGAAGTGATTCGCTCTTTGAATCCAGTGGTCATCATGATTTCGACGCATGGCTTTGGAGCGGTGCAGGGACAAGCGCTGACGGAAAAAGAACGCATCGATCAGAAGCGGCAGGTTCGGCCGATCTGGTGGGGACTTTTCCATCGCCACAACGCGGCGTTGATCTGGGACGACAACGAAGCCGGCAACGAATTTGTGAATCAGCGAACCGGCAAGCTGACCGCGTCGGCGGAGACATTTGCCGATACCTTTCATGAATTGCGTGGGGGGATTGGCAAGCTGATGATCAACTCCACGCGCAAGCATGATGGGATTGCCATCCACTATTCGCAGGCGTCGATCCAGGTGCATTGGCTGCTGGACAACCTGAAATATGCGCGCGAATGGATGTTGAAAAGTGGCGGCGATAGCGATAGCGTGTGCGTGGCCGTGCGCAATAGCTGGACGAAGCTGGTGGAAGACGAGGCGTTGCAATATAACTTTGTCGGCAAAGACCGCATCGCCGCGGGAGATTTGAGCTCTGGAGAATACAAAGTTTTCATCATGCCGCAGTCTGTCGCTGTTGGTCTGGACGAGGTGCAGCAGATACGCGCGTTTGTTCAGGCTGGCGGAACGCTGATTGCGGACTGTCGTGCGGCCGATCTGGACGGGCACGGGCGCGATATTGGCGGCGCGAAAATCGCCGGATATTTCCCTGCGAATGGAAATGCCGATCTGGATGGTCATGGTCCGGACTATGGTGGCGGGCAACTCGATGATGTGTTCGGCATCGCTCACGGTCCGGCTCGCACTTTTGCGAAAACGGTGACGGGTACGGGGAATGAAGGTGTGCTGCAACTGGAAGGCAAGCCGTTGCGTGGGTTGCAACCCGCGGATGCGACGGTGGTCGAAGTTTCCGGCAAAGCGCTGGCGCATTGCGGAGACGTGCCGCTGGTGATCGTGAACAAATTTGGTTCCGGACGGGCAATTTTCTTGAACATGGAAATTGCCGACTACGCATTTCTGCGCCTGAAGGGTGATGCTGTGTCGAGTCTGCCCGACTTGATGGAGAGCGTATTTGCGCTGGCGGATGTGAAACCGCAGGTGCGCGTTCTGGGTGCGGACGGCAAGCGGTTGCCGGGAACGGAAATTGTCCGCTTCTCCAATGGAGGATGCGAACAGATCGGGGTGTTCCGCAATCCGCAGACAGACGACGGCGGATTTGGCGCGTATCCGAAACTGCTGGCGGACAGCAACGTTCCGGATATTGATCCCAATTTGAGCGTAAACATTGACAACTCGCTGCTGGAAAAAGAAGAGGAGGTCACGATTGAGTGGGCGGCTTCCGGGCAAACTTATGATGTGCGGGCTCGCAAAGATCTGGGCAAGACCAGCACCGTGAAGACGAAGCTGGATCCGTGGAGCGCGCTTGTTTTTACTCGGTCGCAGCAACCGTTGCCGGCTTTGAAGATGGAGATTCGTGGGGCACGCGCAGGAGAGATGGCTGAGATCGTTCTGACGGGGGAGGGTCCGCTGCCGGATGGCACGTTTCGCGTCGTACATCTGGAATTCCGTACGCCCAGCGGAGAGTCCTACGATCTGTATGCGCGCAACGTGATGCTGCAGTCCAGTCCCTATGTCGAGCGCATTCCATTTGCCGTGAATGATCCGAAGGGAAATTGGAAAGCGATCGCGCATGATCTTGCGTCCGGACAAGTGGTCGAAGTTCCGTTTGAGCTGGCATGACGTCAGCTGCGTTGCGGTTTTGCAGTATTTGAAAGGGTTGAAATTCATGGGAACACATGACACCTTCTTTGGAATATTTGGGAATGCCAAAAGAAGAACTAGAACCGCAGTTGCATTAGGTATTGCCGTCGCAGGAGCGTGCAGTTTGTCGTGGTTGGCTGCCCAGGGAACTCCGCAGAGTGCTTCGGCGCCGAAACAACGACAGCAGGAGGCTCATATTGGCGACGTGCTTGCGACCGCGCCACCATTGGCGAATCTCTCTTCCGCGTTGACGACTGCGGCCATCGACACGGCGGTACGCAAGGTGGGAAATTGGCAGCTGGATACGTCCGAAAAGTATTTCACCCGCGATTGGACGTTCGCCGTGCTGTACACCGGAATTTTGGCGGCAGGCAGAACGCTGCCGGATGCTCGTTTTCAAACTGCGATGCTGCGCGTGGGAAATAAATTTGACTGGCAGTTGCAGCCGATGCCGCCTGAAGATGACGATCCGGCTGACTTTCACGTGGTGGGTCAAACCTATCTCGATCTCTATCGTATCTACCGTCAGAAAAAGATGATGATGCCGACCAGGGAAGCGTTTGACGCCATGATGAAGGTTCCAGATGTTCCGGGCAAGCCTGTCTGGTGGTGGTGCGACGCCATGTTTATGGGGCCACCGACGTGGGCACGTCTCTACCAGGCGACTGGGAACCGCAGCTATGTGGATACCATGGATCGCGAATTCTGGATCACCAACAAATTGTTGTATCGGCCGCAGGAACACCTTTATTCACGAGATGCGACCTATCTGAATGTGCGGAGCAAGAACGGCCAACTCATCTTCTGGTCGCGCGGCAATGGGTGGGTGATGGCCGGTATTGCGAGGACGCTCGATGCGATGCCAACGGACTTTCCGACTCGGCCTCGCTACGTAACATTATTCAAGGAGATGGCGTCGAGAATCGCAACGCTGCAGGGCGCGGACGGACTTTGGCGGACTGATTTGCTGGATCCGGCTGCATATCCTTCTGCAGAAGTCTCCGGTTCTGCATTCTATGTGTATGCTCTCGCGTGGGGAATCAATCGCGGCATTCTCGATCGAGCAACCTATCTGCCGGTTGTGAAAAAAGGATGGCAAGGACTGCTGGCACACGTGTATCAGGATGGACGCTTAGGATCCATACAGGCGGTCGGTGCTGCGCCGGAAGTCGTTCCACCCACCTCCAGTTATGTGTATGGAGTGGGAGCGTTTCTTCTCGCCGGCTCGGAATTGCATCACGATGGCGGAACGTCGGGCCGGCCGCAAATCAGCAGCGGCGTTCTGATTCGCACCGAAGGGAAGAACCCCTGCTCAATCGTCAATGATTTGTAACAGTGTGAGGTACAAATGAGAATTCTTCAAATGCCGGATGCAATTCGCTATCGCGGCATGACCACGGCGCAACTGCGCGAGTCTTTCCTGCTGGACGATTTATTTCAACCGGGAACGATCCAGAACGTGTATGTGGATCTGGATCGAACCGTGATTGGATCCGCCGTGCCGCAGCACCAGCCGCTGGCGTTGCCCACCTATCCTGAGCTGCGCGCAGACTTCTTTACGGAGAGGCGCGAATTGGGCGTGTTGAATATTGGAGCGCCGGGGAAGGTGCGGGTCGACGCCGAGACGTATGCGCTGGATAATCTCGATTGCCTCTATATTGGGCGCGGCAATCATGAGATTGTTTTTTCCAGTGAAGACGCAACCCATCCGGCAGAATTTTATCTGCTGAGCTATCCAGCTCATGCGGAATATCCAACGCGGTTGTCACGGCGTGCGGATCTAGAGCCGGTTTCATTGGGTGCAAAAGCGACCGCCAATGTTCGCCAGATCCGCAAGCACATCCATCTGGAAGGTGTGCGAAGTTGCCAGCTGGTGATGGGGTTTACGGAGATGCAACCGGGAAGTGTGTGGAACACGATGCCGCCGCACACACATATGCGACGCTCCGAAATTTATCTCTACTTCAATCTGCCACCGGAGGATCGCGTGATTCACATGATGGGGCCGGCGGATGAAACCCGGCACCTGGTGGTTGCGAATAAACAGGTCGCCATTTCTCCGGGCTGGTCGATGCATGCCGGAGTGGGAACGAACAGCTATACGTTCTGCTGGGGTATGGGCGGCGAAAATCAGGTCTACAGCGACATGGATGCAATCCAGATTAAAGATATACGCTGAACGGAGTCGCGTCGAGGAGCAAGATGATGAAACTGATTTGGGGGATAGTGGCCATGGCGATCACGACAAGCGCAGCATTGGCACAGGCGGGCGGCGTAGACCATTACTCCGCCGTGAAGTTGAAGCAGATGGCGCAGAAGCTGGAGCAGCAGGAAAGTTTTCGCACCACGGGATCGGCTTTTGAAACGCTGGATACATATCCAGGAAGTTTCACAATGCTGTCGGTGCGCAACAAAACCGGCAGTTCCGAGCTGCATGAACACTACGCCGATATTTTTTTCGTCGTTGATGGCGAGGCGACACTGACCAGCGGTGGCACTATGGTCGAAGCGAAGACAACCGGACCGGGCGAGATACGGGGAAGCACGGTCTCTGGCGGAGTGGAACAGAAACTTGGCAAGGGCGATGTTGTCCATATTCCGCCGAACACGCCGCACCAGATTTCGATTCCAAATGGGAAGACTTTCACCTATTTTGTGGTTAAGGTGAAGGAGTAATTTCCCGCGAATTCTCGAGAGGCGGGGACATTCGCGAGCGTGAAGTGATCGACTGTGAAACGGAGCCATTTGTGCAACTCAGAAAACTTGCCGCCATTGGACTGGCTTTTGGCGTGGCGATCGGCATGTCGGCGCAACAGACTACGGTGGTCGTCAAGCCGGTCGAGATTCATGATGTTCTGGTGAATCCGGGGATTGGGTTCATGACATTTCAACGCTTCAACGGGGATGCGTTGAACGCGGGGACAAAATGGACAGAGGGATTTCCGATCGAGTATCCACCGTCTTCCGGAACGCTGGAAAACAAAGATTTTCCGCAGACTAGCATCGCCTATTTTCGGGTGTACTGGAGATTTTTGGAGCCAGAAAAGGGCGTCTACAACTGGCAGATGATCGACAAGGCGCTGCAGACCGCACATGCGCGCCACCAAACATTGATGCTGCGGATCGCGCCGCATGGAACCGATGCCGCGAGCGATGTGCCGGCCTGGTATCGCACGGAAACGGGAGAGAAATTCCGCAAGATTCCCGGCGGATGGGATGCGACTACGGGCAAGTGGCTGATCGATCCTGAAAATCCTGCATACGCGAAAGAATTCGGTGATTGCATCCGAGCGCTCGGCAACCGCTACGATGGCGATCCTGATCTGGAGCTGGTGGACATTTCGATTTTGGCTGCGTGGGGTGAGGGTGCGGGAACCAGTCTGTTGACCGATAAGACGCGACGTGCGCTGATTGACAGCTATATGGACTCCTTCCACAAGACGCCGCTGGTCACGCAACTGGGCGACGAAAAAACCGTGGGGTACACGCTGTCCAAATCGTATGAAGGGGCGAGCTATGATGCTGCCGCAAAGCTACGCGACGCAAGTCTCGGCGAGGAGCGACCACGCGTTGGCTGGCGGGCGGATTGCCTGGGAGATTTGGGCGAATTCAGCAAGACTTTCAACCTGATGACGGATGTGTACCCCGAGGCGATCATCAACTTGGGGCTCGCCGATGCATGGAAAACGGCGCCGGTCACGATGGAAGCGTGCGGCGTGATGCAAGACTGGAAAAATCGCGGGTGGGATTTGCAGTACATCATCAATCAGTCAATCAAGTGGCACATGTCATCGTTCAACGCGAAATCCTCTCCGGTGCCGCCGGAGTGGCGCGCGCAAGTAAATGAGTGGCTGAACCGCATGGGCTACAGATTTGTCTTGCGACGGTTTACGTATCCTGCGACGGTCGATGCCAGTCGCAAACTGGCCTTCACCTCCTGGTGGGAGAACAAGGGCGATGCGCCTGCCTATCGCAGGTATCCGCTTGCGCTGCGCTTGAAGAGCGACAAGAATTCCGCGATCCTGATGACGAATGCGGATGCTCGCACCTGGATGCCGGGAGACAATCTTTATAACAACGCAGTCGTCGTTCCGCGGTCATTGCCGGACGGCGAATACACGCTGGAGATCGCACTCGTCGATGCGGCAACGCGTGAACCGAAAATTAAACTTGCGATTGCCGGAGTGGAAGCCGGATGGCTGGTATCCCATGGGGACGATCAAGATCAGCACGGCAGAGGCTGCAAAATAAGTTGGCGTCACGGGCGAGGTTGCGCCGAGTCGATCTCGAAGTGCGGACAGAATTCATCGCACGAGCTTGAGGGTGCCAAATTGCTCCGGAGCGTGAAAGCTGGCTTGCCGCGGAGGTTGCCATGCCATCTCCACCGGTTTCGTACCTTGACTGCGGAAAAAATTGATGCGAAGAAGATTGCCGGCTGTGGCGTCGCCCGCCTCGAGGGAAGCGTAGGGAATCCGCATCCATCCGTACCAGATTTTCTGATCATGCTCGATGCGGGCTGCAACCTGACAGCCCGATTTCCACGATGTGAGAGCGACTTTATCCGGTTGCTTTAGATCGATGTCGAGATCGAGCCATTCGCCTTGCGGAGAAATCTCAAACTCCTTATACCGATCGATGGGACCATCCGGAGCTCCGATGAAAGCTTCTGCAACATCCCAGTTCCATAAGCCGCCTGTCGGTTTGTCCAGCACGGGGTTCGGCTTGAGATGGAGTTCCTGGTAAAGACAAACAAATAGAAAGTAGAGATTCGCGGCAGTCCATCGCGAGCGAATCTCTGTAGCATGGGCGGCAACTTTATTTCCGTAGGCATCGTCCATCATCGAAGTGATCGCGGCGTCGCGCCAAAACTCCGATAGCGGATCTGTATCGGCAGCGGAATCATTTTCGGCAAAATTCGAAATGGCCTGGGCTCGGTCACGGTTCATTCTTCGGTCTCTCCTGGGACAGTGATTTGGATGAATGGGCGGATATGCTTCCACCTTACCGCATAGTCACAGCCGAGCCCACGGAGGTTGCGGTTGCTTACGAGCGTTTTGTTTCTCATTTCTCCGTATATAATCGTTTCGATATCCCGGAGAACGGTTCCACCGCGTCGAAAGCGATCGAATCCCAGGTCCTTTCCGGTGTCGTTTGTCACGCAAGTTCGCACGATCCAGCAAGTATTTTCTGACCGAAAAGAGAGTATCGATGAAGTCGTGGCTTCTATTCTTTGCAATGGTGCTGACCTTGGGTTCGCCGCAATGCCATGCGGCCGACGTTTCTACAAAGACCGCACCGCCGTCTGCGATCACCGTGTCGGAAGGCGAAATCACCATCCCTACCTACGAACAGGTTGGTAGATACATGCAGCCTCCCCTGTTTAACGATTCGACCCTGACTGGCCTGTACCCATTTACGACCTTTCAAAGGCAGTTTAAAGACGGCAGCCCGTTCCCGGAGAAGTATCACGCGGTCTTTGTCGACAGCCAGTATTTCAAACTGACCTACATTCCGGAACTGGGCGGCCGGTTCTTCTCTGTGTATGACAAAGTGCATCATCGGCAGATGTTTTATCGAAACGATGTGATCAAGCCAACCCAGTTCAACCCGCGGTTTACCTGGCCACAGTCTGGCATTGAACTGACCGGACCTTACGATGCCCACTCGCTTACATGGAAGGGTGAACCCTACTGGTCGCACACCATACTGAAGCATAAGGACGGCAGTGTCTCGGTCCTACTGGGTGAAGAGGATCCGTTCTACCACATGGATCTGACGTATACGGCGACGCTCTATCCTGATGTGGATGCGCTGGAGATCAGCACATTTTGCTACAACGGCACCGATGGGCAGAAGCCTCAGATGTTGTGGTCGAATTCGGCTTTCCCGGTCACACCAAAGACGCGATTCCTTTATCCAATGACGCAAACTGTGGGGCACACGACCGGCGTGGTTTCTCCGTGGCCGATCTACAACGGAGTCGATCTGAGCTGGGCGCACAACAATATGCATATGCTGGGCGTTTTCGGCATCGACAGCTATGACAACTACGGCGGTTCGTATGAGTTCGATCGTGACTACGGTGTTTTTCGCTACGCAGACCGCCGGGTTGTTCAGGGAATGAAGATGTGGACCTTCGGTTTTGGCCCAGGGTCATCCGAGGTGGAGCACAGCTATACCGATAAAGCCGGTCCTTATTTCGAAGCGCAAAGCGGCCGCATGGTGTGGGATGGGCATTATGAGTGGGTGTACCCGCATGAAGTGGAACAGTGGCATGAATGGTGGATTCCGGTAGCGGGCATCAACGGCGTGACAACGATGAGTCGGGACGTCGCGCTGAATGTGGAAGTGCAGCCGGGTTCCAACGGCGCAGCTTCGTCGGTGCAGATCGCGCTGTCACCGGTCGTCCCCATGCAAAACGCAAAGCTTGAGGTGAAAGCTGAGAGCGGAGTGTTGCTGAACGCTACCGTGAATTTGATCCCGGGCACTCCGATAAAAAAGACGATCGACAACGTCAGTGCTGCCGATCTTGCGTCGCTGAACGTGCAGGTGCTTGGGCCGGATGGCGAGCTGCTGCTGGCCTATACCAAGCCTGCCGCTCCTCCGGGCGGAGATATCACTCCGTTCGCCAAGGATCTGACGGCTGCACCGGTTCCGTTGGACAAGATGACTGCGGAACAGTTGGTGCTGGCGGCAGAGTTCAAGCAGAAGGACCTGAACGCGGATGAGGCCATAACGTTGGCGAATCTGGCGCTGAAACGTGATCCGGGTTACTCTGTCGCGCATCAATTGCTCGGTGTGCTGGAGTACAACCAGCACCACTATCAGCAGGCAGCGGAGCAATTTCAGCAGGCTGTCGATCGCAATCCCTATGACTCAGAATCGTGGTATTACCTGGCGATCTGCCAACTGAAACTTGGACAGCAGAAGCGGGCGGAACGGAATTTCTATTACGTGTGGCCGGATAGCGTGTACTACGGGCCGCGCGAGTATCAATTAGGCCTGCTGAATTTTCTGCGGCATGACGATGCGGCGGCAGCGCAGCATTTGGCTGGAGCCATCAACTCCAATGGCAAGGACCTGAAGGCGCACCTTGTACTTGCGATGACATTGCGCGATCAAGGAAACAAGACCGCTGCGCTGGAGCAACTTGCCAGGGTGGAAGAAATCGATCCAGCCGATCGCGTGCTGCAGGCGGAACGATTTTTCATGACCGGCGATGCCTCGGCGAAAGCGAAGTTGTTGAACTTGATGGGCGAGCAATCGGAAAGCGCCATCGAGGTGTCGATTTTTTATAGCTCGCTGGAGCGGTGGAAAGAAGCGGTTGCGGTGCTGAAGATGGTTGAGCCGCCGAATAATAAAGATCCGTGGGGAACGCCGCCGGTTTATTACTATGCGCTGGCGTATGACTTGAAACAGGCCGGGGACACTTCGGCAGCGGCGGCGACTCGCAAGAAGGCGCAGGCTGCGGTCGGAATTGTTGAGCGCTTCCCATATCGCGCAGAGATGGAGGCACCGCTAGCCGACGCGGTGAAGGACGATCCGAATGATACGGTGGCGCGGTTCGACCTGGCGTGCCTGCTGTATTCTCGCGGACACCAGGCGGAGGCCATCCAACAATGGCAGGCCATCAACCAGATCAATCCGTCTGACTTTGGCTCGCGACGAGCGCTGGGATTGGCGTATGAGGAAGACGGCAAGCTGGAGGCTGCTGTTCCGGAGTTGCAGAAGGCGGTGGATTTGAATCCGGAGAGTGCGGACACGCTCGACGATCTATCGGATCTCTACGCGCGCACCGGCAAGTTCGACGAGCAAGTGGCGTTGCTGCAAAAAGCTGTCGCGCACGACCCGAAAAATGATCACCTGGTGCAGGGATTGTTGACGGCCGATTTGATCCAGGGGAAATTTCAGGCGGCGCAGGACATCATCGATCATCACACGTTTCTTCCGGTGCACCGGACATACACCTTGCGAGATGCGTACCGTGAGTTGAAATATGGCCAGGGCGCGCAGGCTTTCCACAAGGGCAATTACCAGGAGGCGCTGAATTTCTTCCAGTCCGCGTTGAAGCCGCCCGCTTCACTGGGCATGGATGATTTCGAGCTGCAATCTGCGCCGCAGATCTACTACTACATCGGTCGAACCTACGATGCGCTGGGCAAGAAGCCGGAAGCCGAGCAGGCCTACAAAGACGGCGTTCGCGGTGTGGATCAGCTTACCGGGGGCGGCAGCGACGCCTACAGTCCAGAGAATTTTTTCATGGTGTTCTCACTGGATCGCCTCGGTCGTCAGCAGGAGGCGGCGGCCCTGGTGCAGCAATTCCAGACCGTAGCGGAATCGCGTCATGAATCGAATGATCCGTTGTATCGAGCTCGCTCGTACTATCTGCAGGCTCTGATCGATGAATATAACGGCAACGCGGATGAAGCTCATAAACTGATGGCCCAGGCCGTGCAAATTGAGCCGGACTATATTGGACCACGCTTTGAATTGCGTGGGGATGCGATCGAACCAGGGAAAGACACTGCCAGTCGCTAGGGATTTTGTTTCGTGGGAGTGCATGCGAACGCGCTTGCACGGATAAACCTCTTTTGCTGAGACAATGTGCGGCTGGAAGCGAACCAAGGTGGCTGAACGGTTCTGCCCGGAGAACACGAGCATGCGGAGATCCAGTGCAAGTGTATTGATGTTGCTTTTTGTCTGCCTCGGTTGCTGTCGCGCATCCGACCTTTTTGTTGTTTCTGCCTATCACCGACCCGATCCGTTCGGAAGCTTCGTCGCCAGCGATCTTGCAGGCGCTCGCTGGAATCACTCGATTCAACTGACTTCCGCTCGCGGCGGCTACGTATCGTTTCAACTTGTCGTCAAGTCGGACACCGCGCGCAAGGATTGCAAACTTTCCATTGAGTCGCAGGCAGCCGGTGGAAGTCTACCGGGAGTGGTTTCACTTCAATACGCCCGACAAGCATTACTACCCGGACGCGCTGATTCCGATCCATGTTCCGTTCAGCTTCCAGATGCCCGACCCTGAGAATGCAATTCAAGGACAGAAGGTGCGCGCGTTCTGGGTGGATGTTTGGATCGCCGCTGACACCAAACCCGGCGTGTACCATGGTCGCGCGCAACTTACGGATGGCTCGGTACGCAAGACAGTTCCATTCTCGATTTCCGTATCGACCGCGCAATTTCCGGCACAGGATGTCCTGAATATGGATTCCAATTCCTATGGGATGGGATGGCTGCAGGCGCAGTATCCGAAAACGTTGGCGGTATCGGGACGCGCCAAGGAAGACGAACAGTTTCACTTGATTCAGCAGTATTATCGGCTTTTTTATGAGAACCGCGGCATCTATCACGTGCTCGGATACGGTCACTCAGGATATGTCGATCCAGGGTTTGCGCCGGAGCTGGCGGGAACCGGTGCAGAAAAGCATATTGTCAGCTGGGACAAGTTTGATCGGCTGTTTGGGCCAGTACTCGATGGGTCCGCCTTCAACGGCACGCGGCGCGGACCGCAACCGATTCCGTTTATGTACTTGCCCATCAATCCAGAGTGGCCGGCGAATTATCTGTGGTGGGGCGAGCCCGGATATCAGGCGGAATTTACGAATGTGGTGGGAGAGATGGAACGCCACTTCCGCGAAAAGGGTTGGACGAACACCCGGTTTGAAGTGTTCTTCAACCAAAAGAAGCGCTACAAGGGCTTTGAGTGGGACGGCGATGAGGTGCGGTTCCCCAAAGACGATGCGTACTTCCTCGTGTATCACGATCTGTTGATGAACGCGTTGCCCAAAACCACTCCGGTGCACTTTGTCATGCGCGCAGACGTGAGTTGGACGATGCCGCAACAGATGCAGGTGCTGAAAGGCGTGATCGGTTTATGGTGTGCCAGCGGCGGAATGTTCACCTGGTATCAGGACAAATTGCCCGCGCTCAAGCAGCAGGGGAATATTGTGTGGATCTATGGAGGAACGCCGCCGGTTCAGGATGTCTCGACTTCGATGGCGGCCGATCCGCTGCGTGCGTGGATCTTCGGCGTGGATGGTTTCGTGCGCTGGCTGGCGGTCAGTCCGGGCCCGCATCCATTTGAAGCTCTCTCAGATGGCGGCACAGAGACGCTGGCGTATTCTGGCGAGCGCTTCGGAATCGAAGGACCGATTCCAAGCATTCGTTTGAAATTGCAGCGAAACACAGTTCAGGATCTCGACCTGTTGAATGAAGAGGCGAAGCAAGGCTCTCGCGAAGCTGTTCAGGAAAAGGTTGTCGGGTTATTTGACAACACAAAGCTGGCACAGTGGAAGCATTCGCCTTCACCGCCGCCTGCTGGGAAGCCGGTCGATTGGACTAATTCCGACATTGGAGACGCGTTGAAACCTTATGATGCGCAGTTTCCGACTCCGCAGCCGGATGCGTGGCAGCGTGTTCATGACTTTGCCGTGAAGCAGGCTGGGAGGACGCAATGAAACTCGCCGCGTTGGTACTAGTCGGTTCGCAACTCGCATTCATGTCGGCGTGTGGCGGTGTTCCTGTGGTTGCGCAGACGGCTCCCTCCGCTGTTGTGAACTCTGATGCGCAACAGCGAGAACTGCAGGAGATTGCGCGCGTGGCAACTGCCATGATCGATGGGGACGTCTGTCAGGACATTGTGACCGAGCGCGCGCTGAAGCACATGTTGCATTCGGATCCACGCGACGAGTTCCAGGCCGGCGACAACTACGACGTGCACGACGCGCCATTTATCCAGACCAAAAAGACGCTGATACGACTGGCGACGCTGGCGAACTATCCGGTCGATGTGAATCTCTGGATGCCGGTTCCCACCACGCAGGATATTCAGGTGGTGATTCGCAACAAATATGACCTGAGCCAGTTCTGGAATGGCGAGTTGGATCAGGCGATGCCGCCGGAAATGCGCGAGGTTCTGCAGACCGGAAAAACATTGACGATCCAAAAGGCGCCGGGAATGATTTCGGTGCTGGCTCCCGTACGTAACAGCCTGAATGAGATTGTTGGATTGGTTGAGGTGGTCGCGAGCACGACCACGCCGCAGCACGACGAACAATAGCGAACCATGATGAGGAGACAGATGAACTGGACGAGGCCTTGCACCCTTCTTGCCGGAACTTTGCTGACGATGACGCTTACCGTAACCGCCGCCTCGGGCGCGGCCACAGTGAACACCTCCGGCGATGCGCGCATGCCCTCGAAGCTCATCCTGCCTTCGTCGACATTGGACCGTACGGGCGAAGTTCCGGTGATTTACCGCCTGAGCCAGGGCTTTACCGGTCACGCGACACTGCACGTCCGCTGGACCGACAGCCTGGGCCGCGTGGTAGAGGACAAGACGCTTCCGGCGGATCTGCTGGATGAAACCGACATCACGTTTCCGATCGACATGTCGTTGGCCGTCGCGATGAAGAACCATCTTCATGTAGACCTGACGCTGAATGGAAAAGACATCAAAGGCGCGCCGTATAACCAGAACGAAGCAGCGGAAGCAGACTTTGTTGCGCGGCCGCCCTACACCGGATGGAAAGATTACGTTGTGATGATGTGGCAGAACTACCCGGAGAACCTTGTCGCATCGTTCAAGGACATCGGTATCAACGGCGCCACGTATTCCAGCCGTCGCATCGAGCTGCCTGATTTTTTGATCGACAACAATGTTCGCTGGTACTCCGAAAGTCTGGCTACGGATTACTACTCCGAATATCACCGCTGGCGCCCGGATCGCCCCGTGGGGTGGTCGTTTATCCAGGCGAAGAAGCTGTACCAGGAAGATCCCAACAGCCTGGCAGCTTTCAAACGCCACCCGAGTTTCTGGGATCCGTATTGGCGCAAACTCATCCACGATCGTGGCGTGGCGACAGCGGAACGGCTCGCGCCCTATCGGCCATATTTTTACAGCCTTGCGGATGAGTCCGGTATCGCCGAGTTAGAAGCCGCGTGGGATTTTGATTTCTCCGATGAATCGCTGGTGCCGATGCGCCGCTGGCTGCAGACGCAATACGGCAGTCTGGGCGCGCTGAATCAGGAGTGGGGCACAAACTTCACGAACTGGAACCTGGTGATGCCGCTGACGACGAATCAAGCGATGAAACGCACCGACGGAAATTACGCTGCGTGGGCAGACTTTAAAGAGTGGATGGATATTTCCTATGCGGATGCGTTGAAGATGGGTGTAGACGCGATCCACGAGGGTGATCCGCAGGCCTATGTGAACATCGGCGGCGGACAGATGCCAGGCTGGGGTGGGTATGACTACTCTCGCATTTCGAAAGTGCTGAACGCGATTGAGCCGTACGATATTGGTCGCAGCGTGGACATCGTTCACTCCCTCAATCCGAAGATGGTGATTATGAGCACCAGCTTTGCTGCAGGCGACCGCGAGCGCCAGCGTGTTTGGTACGAACTGCTGCACGGCAATCGCGGATTGATTATCTGGGACGAAGGCGAAAAGTACATCCAAAAAGATGGGCAGCCCAGCGATGTTGGCAAGCAGGCGGGAGAGCTGTACAAAGCAATACGCAGCGGCGAAGGCGCGCTGATCATCAACAGCAAACTTGTGAATAACCGGATTGCAATCCACTATTCGCAGCCCAGCTTGCGCACTCAATGGATGCTGGAGCGGCGTCCGGACGGGGATGCATGGATGACTCGCAGCGCGGCGTATGAGCGTTCGACGAATAATTTTATGCGGCTGCGCGAATCCTGGTGCAATTTGATTGAAGACGAAGGAATGCAAGCGAACTTTGTGTCGTACGACCAGGTGGAGCAAGGCGATCTGCTGAAAGGTGGCTATCATGTGCTGGTGCTGCCTGAGTCCAGTTCGTTGTCGAAAGCAGAGGCGACCGCGATTCGTGAATTTGTCGCGCAGGGTGGCGTGGCGATTGCGGACGGAATTCCTGGGACCTACGATGAACATAGTCGCAAACTTCCCGCTTCTTCGCTGGCCGATCTTTTTGGCGGAGCAAATACGGAGCAGGTGAATGTGCATCCCTACGGGAAGGGAAAAGCGATTCTGCTGAACGCCGACATCATCAGCTATTTGCAGGATCGTCTCGACGGAAAAGAGGGGCCTGTTCATCAGTTGGTGGAGCAGTTGCTGCGCTCAAATGATGTGCGTCCAGAATTCTCGGTGGAGGACGCGCAAGGCCACTCGGTGGTGGGGATTGATGTGCATGTCTACGCCGATGGCGGAACGCGAATCATCGCGCTACAGTCGAATCCGCAGCTGCGTGTGAATGAATTGGGACCGGCGGATTTCCGTTCTAACGAGCGGTTCACGAAACCGACGACAGTGCGCCTGCATCTTCCGAACTCGATGTACCTGTACGACACCATGGCGAACAAGGACCTTGGGGAGAAGAAAGAAATTACGCTGACCGTCGGACCGTATGATCCGACGATTCTGGTGGCCAGTGACACTCCGCTGCCGCAGATGGAAGTGTCCGCTCCAGAACAGGTACAGCGCGGAACGATCGCGAACGTTGCGATCCAAGCGGCTCCGTCACAAGCGGACGTGAGTATTTTTCATGTCGATGTTGTCGATCCTAAGGGAAATCGCCAGGCCTTCTATTCTGGAAACGTCCTCGCGCGGCAAGGTACGGGAGTCAAGTCGATTCCGTTTGCCATCAACGATACGCCGGGCAAATGGACGATCGACGTACACGACGTGATGAGCGGGCAGAACGTCCAACAAACGATCGATCTGCAATAGAAAACTTTTTCGCCGGAAAAGGAATCTGTCGATGCAAAAGAAATTCGTCTTGATGCTTGTGGTTGCGGCGTTGATTGCCGTGGGTTCGCAGGGGATGCGGGCGCAGGTGTATTCGCCGCATGATGACAAAAGTTGGCCAGGTGGACACGAGCAACATGACGAGCCTGGTGCAGGGAATCTATCGGCAATACAACGCCACCACCGATCGCGAAAAGGCGGAGGCGATCTGGCGCTTCTATTTGACCGATGGAAGATTTGTGAAACCGGGCATGTTCTATCACATTCCTGGATGGGCCTATGAGGAGCCGGTGGGCCAGGTACTGGATCCGATGAAACTGCTGAACAGTTATGGCTACGGCCTCTGCTATCAAGATGGACCGCTGATGGCGGCGACGTACGATGCCGGCGGATTCAAGCATTCGCGCGTGTGGTTTCTCACCGGCCATACTGTTGCCGAAGTCTATTACGACGGCGCGTATCACATGTTCGATTCCGATGAACTGGGCTACAACCCGATTGGCGATGGGCCCCTGAAGCTGCGCGATGTTGCCTCTGTCTGGCAGCTGGAACACGATGGCAGCATCATCACGAGGAACGTCACCGGGCCGACGACATCCAATCCAAAGACTGTCGATTATCCCTGGTATCCGGCGGATGTTCGCGCGGGAGATATGAAGGATCTTGCCGAGCTGTACACCAGCATCAACGATAACTATCTCTACGCATACCGGCGCTATCCTGAAGGCCGCACCATGGATTTTGTTTTGCGGCCGGGTGAGCGAATGATTCGCTACTATCGTCCGACGCCCGCGGGCACCTTCTACCTGCCGTACACGTACGACGGAAAAGACTGGAAGATTCTTCCGGATTTTGCGCAGTTCAGTTTGCCGCCATCGGCCGGTCCGCGCAGTGAGAAAGATGCGCGAATGTGGGCCACGGGCAAGATCGAATATCGACCCACGGACATTTCCAGCGAGCTGACGCGCAAGGGAGACGACGCGACGTATACGTTTTCCATGCCGTCTCCGTACGTGATTATCGACGCGCATTTTTCTGTGCAGGCCGTGCTGCCGGCAGCGGACGACAAGCTGACAGCGGAGACTTCCATCGATGGCGGCCGCAGCTGGACAGAAAGTGGTTCGCTCGCTGGTCCTTTTACCGGCCCATGGGAGATTCATGCAGCGGATCTGCCGGGTGCGCAAGGTCATCGGACCGCTGTATCGGGGACGTATGGGTACCTGGTTCGCTTTTCGCTGCATGGGGAAGCAAATCAGTTGCCAGCGCTGCAGGGTGTATTCCTCACCACGATATTTCAGTTGAATCCGCGGACTCTACCTGCACTTACGCCGGGAGAAAATCAATTTGAATATCGCGCTGGGAAAGATGTCAGGACAGAACTGCTGGTGCGCCCGTCGCATTTGAACGAATACGCAGCTAAGGTGGAGAACGCCAGCTACGTATCTCAGGATGGACAGGGTTATTGGATTAACGACGGGGATCACGCTGCAGACGTCATCTTTGAAGTGTCTGCCAACGATCACGAACTTAGCGGCTTTGATGTCGGTGGCAGGTTCCTCGACCTGACCGGCGGAATTGCTCCCAATAAATTTACGGCGGAGATTCGGCACGTCACTGCGTGGCCTGCGAATCGCAAGGGGCCGGGTGCGGCTTCCATCTCGTGGTCGGCGAGCAGCGATGGACCCTGGAAGACATTGTGGACTTACGATTCAAAACTGACATGGTTGGACGGTCAGCCGATCAGGCAGGTGCTGCGCTGGCCGGAGGTAGACCGTAGCGTACGAAATCTGCCTGCGGGGATGGAGCATGTCTACGTTCGCTATGAGTTCGACGGGCTGGCCATCGATCATTTTCGACTTGCCAGCATTCGTCCGGAAAATCCTTCGGCGACGCAGCATCTGAGGATCACACAAATCTGGGAGGAGAATGGGATGCAACGCGAGTTCCACAAAGACATACCAAATGCGAACGTTGCGCAGTCCTATCAAATCTCGATTCCCAAGCAGGCAGACGTCGACAATGTCGCATTCATTCTCGACTGCCCGCCAAAATAGAACGAGTCAGATTACGATAGAAAAGGATGACGCGTTTCGGATGCTCCGAGTCCGGCGCCATTGCTGAGAACTGGCCAACCATTGTGATGAAGGAGTGTTGTTGATGTCGTCTACTCGTCGTGATTTTCTAGTCGGCCTGGGTGCCACGGCTGCAGTCATTTCGGCTCCAGTGTGCGCTGCGCATGCCCTTGCCGGCGACAGCTTGTTATATCCGCCTACCGATTTGTCTTATTTTGATACGCCGATCCATCACGGACCCATGAAGATCCAGATTGGCTATGCCGCGATTACCTGGAAGGAAAATGATAACCAGGCGATCGAGGACATTTCCGCTGTCGGTTATCCCGGCATCCAGCTGCGCGCCAACGTCCTCGGCGAATATCCAGATCCGCACGCATTGCAGGATGTATTGGCGAAGCATCATCTGACTTTCGTAGCCTTGTCCAGTGGAGATGCTCCGCTCGGTCCCGCCGTCGAGAAAAAAAGTCTGGAGATGCACGCCGCGCACGCCCGCTATCTGCATCAGGCCGGCGGAAAATATCTACAGGTCATTGGTACATTCGCGCAGAAGACCTACACCCCCAGCGACTACAAACGGGAAGGCATGCTGCTGACGGAAATTGGAAAGCGCGCTGCGGATTATGGCATCCAGACGGGGTTCCACAATCACATGGGGTCGATTGGGCAAACTCCGGAGCAGGTGGACGCGATCCTCGATGCCGCCGATCCTCGCTACGTGAAGCTGGAATTGGACACGGGGCACTATCAACAGGGCGGAGGCGATCCGGCGGAAGCCATTCGCAAATATCATGATCGACTGCTGTTTCTTCATCTGAAAGATGTTGAGCCGGCGGCGACAAAGAACGGTTATCAGTTTGTCGAACTGGGACAGGGAAGAGTGAACTTCGTCGCGATCTTTGATGCGTTGCGAGCCACTAATTTCCGTGGCTGGGGCGTGGTGGAACTGGATGGAGAGCGAACCGGCGTGGACCGCACCCCGAAACAGTCCGCGGAGATGAGCAAGGATTATTTAATCCACAAGCTAGGAGTGCAGGTATGAGCTGTCCGTTTCGCCTTGCTGTTATCAACGACGAAATCACGCAGGATTTTGGCCGCGCGTGCGAAATCGCGTCGAAAGATTTCGGACTGAACTGGATTGAGCTTCGCGGAATGTGGAACAAGAACATCACCGATCTGGACTCGTCGGAAATCGCAGAAGCGCGGAAGATTCTGGAGAAGAACAAGCTGCGGGTGACGGATATCGCGAGCCCATTGTTCAAGGTGGATTGGCCGGGTGCGCCGATTTCAAAGGCCTCGGAACGTCGTGACCAATTCGGCGCCGACTTCGGTTTCAAGCAACAGGAGAAAGTGCTGGAACGTTGCATTGAGCTGGCAAAAGCATTTCAGACAGATCGCATTCGCTGTTTCGACTTTTGGCGACTGGACGATCCGAAGCCCTATCGGGCGGCGATCAACGACAAGCTGCGCGAGGCTGCGGAGCGCTGCGCGAAGAGCGACCTAATTCTTCTGCTGGAAAATGAAATGGCGTGCAACACCGGGACTGGAGCGGAAGCGGCGGCTGTTCTGCACGCGATTCCGAACAAGAACTTTATGCTGAACTGGGATCCGGGCAACGCGGTTGTGCTCGACAGCACGCCGTATCCAAACGGATTTGATTTATTGCCGGAGAAGCGGATCGGTCATTGCCACTGCAAAGATGCTGTTCACAAGCCCGGCGGCGGATATGATTGGGCTCCCGTAGGAGCCGGCATCGTCGACTGGGTAGGACAGTTCCGCGCGTTCAAGCGCGATGGCTATCATTATGCGGTCAGCCTGGAGACACACTGGCGTGGTGCGGGAACGGCCGAAGCCTCCACGCGCATCAGCATGAAGGGGCTGAAAGCGACGCTGGCGAAAGCTGGAATTCAGTGCTAGGCGCGGCGGTGCGCGGAGTCGTAGATTAGTTAATCGGCGGCAGGAATGAAGCGCGTCCAGACAGGAAGATGATTCCCATCGCCAGGCTATAGATCGCCGTCAGCGCGGAAACGACGCGCAGAAATTGCGGACGGTGCCGCGAAGCTCCGAACAGCCCCGCTGCGGATGCGGTCATCACGGCATTCATGGTCAACAGGCCGGCGAGGAACATTCCCAGCCCCAGCATGCCGAGAGCAGCGCCGCCGAGATTGGCTGCGAGCAGGAAAATCATCAACTGGCTGGGAGTTTCCGCTCCGAGTCCGTGGATGATTCCGATGACAAAAACAGAGCGCGCGTCGAAGTTCTTAGGAGGCGCGTAGGCTTCGACGGGAGTTCCTTCTGCTCGCCGCTTGAATGCCAGCCGCGCACGATGGTAGCCGGCGTGGAGCAACATATAGCGGCTCTTCGGCAGCGTGTCATCGGGACGAAGCACCAGCGTTCCCAGGACATAGATTCCTAGAACCAGCAAGGTGAGACCGACAAGTCGCTCGGCCCAGCGATCGATGCCCGCCGGCAAGCTGATTCCCAGCAAAATGACGATCGAGCCGAGCCCCGCGACCGTGAGCGCATGACCCAGGGCATAGATCATGCCGAGTTTCATGGCAACACGTTTCGACGATTGCACACTGACCACGTCGGTGATCGCGGCAATGTGGTCATAGTCGAAGCCGTGGCGAAAGCCGAGCACAGCGGCGGTGATCAGGGCGGCGTAGAGCGTAGTATGCGTCGTCAAAATATCTTTCTGAATCAAGTGCGTGCTGAATTTATTTTCGGCCGGCTGCGGCGGTCATAACGTGGAGGACCGCTAACAAATTCTGGGCAGCTGCTCGCCGAACATCACGTCCAAAATGCGCGTGCCGCCGACTCGGGTCTCCATCCGCACCATGCCTGGGTGTTCTGAAACCACTTCTCCAATCATTTTCGCATCTCGGCCTAGTGGGTGATCCTTCATGCTCTTCAGGACAGCATCGGCCGCTTCGGCGGCGACAATCGCCACCAGCTTTCCTTCGTTGGCGACATACAGCGGATCCAAGCCCAGGATTTCGCAGGCACCCTGTACGCTTTCGCGCACGGGAATCTGGTCTTCGTGCAAAAACATGCCGACCTTCGATTGGGAGGCGATTTCGTTCGAGTGTGGTCGCCACGCCTCCGCGGGTTGGATCGCGCATGCAGTGCAGCGGATGATCGCCGTCTTGCTTCAGCGCAACAGCATCGCATGCATCCAACATGTAATCGACGAGGCCATTCAGTGCCGCGCAATCGCTTTCTATCGCGCCTTCGAACTCCAGATTCTCGCGCGTCGACATGATCGCCATGCCGTGGTCGCCGATATAGCCGCTCAACAGAATCTTGTCGCCGGGGCGCGCGCGGTTGGCGGAGATGTTCACGTCCCGTTCAATGGCGCCGATCCCGGTCGTGGTAATAAAAACTTTGTCGCCCTTGCCTCGGTTCACAACTTTTGTGTCACCGGTGACCAACTGCACACCGGCTTCGCGTGCCGCAGTGCCCATCGATTCCACAACGCGGCGCAATTCTTCCGCGGGCAATCCTTCTTCAAGGATGAAGGCCGCCGCTAGATATAGAGGGCGCGCGCCGCTCATCGCCAGATCGTTTACAGTGCCATTGATGGCGAGCGTGCCAATATCGCCACCGGGAAAGAAAATCGGCGTAACGACGAAGCTGTCGGTGGTGAAGGCCAGCCGAGCGCCGTTGATTTGGAGGACTGCCTGATCGTCCAGCTTGTCAAGAATGGGATTGGCGAAGGCCCGCAAGAAAACTTTGTCGATCAGCTCCGACGTCAGTTTTCCGCCGCTGCCGTGACCCAGCACAATATTTTTATGCTGGAAGATCGGCAAAGGACAGCTGCCAAATAAAGGATTCGGTATTTCCGCCGCCGGATTCTCCGAAGAGGAATTGGAGCTTGGCGCTGCGACCGGCTCATTTGTGGCAGAGTCGTTTCGAGTCACGCCGCGCCTCCAACAGAATGGATCGGAACGTCGACACTTTTTGCCAGGTTCAGATGACGTCCGTAGGCATAGTACGCGGCACACGCGCCTTCAGCGGAAACCATGGTAGCGCCCAACGGACTTTGTGGCGTGCACAGCGTGCCGAAGGCGGGACAATCTTTCGGCTTCTTGATGCCGCGCAGAATTTCTCCGCTAATACAAATTGCCGACTCGCGGGTCGCGATCTGCGCCACGTCGAATAATTTCTCCGCGTCGTGTTCCGCGAACTCCGGGCGAAGATGATAGCCGCTTTGCGGAATAGTGCCGATGCCGCGCCAATTTCGATCGCCGACTTGAAAGACCTGGAACACGAGCTTCTGCGCGGTCTTGTTTCCCTTCGCGATCCAGAATGCGCGAGTATTGATTCTCGACCTCGCCGCGTTCTGTTTCCAGCTGACGAATTGTCATCAGTGTTCCCTGCAGAATGTCGAGGGGCTCAAAGCCGCTGACAACGATGGGCACATGATATTTGGCGCTGATGGGTTCATATTCTTCATATCCCATGACGGCGCACACGTGGCCCGGCCCAAGAAATCCCTGCACGCGATTTTCAGGAGATTGCAAAATGGCGGCCAGCGCCGGCGGAACCAAAACGTGCGACACCAATAAGGAGACGTTCTTCAGGCCTTCCTGTTTGGCGCGCCACGCCAGCATTGCGTTCGCGGGTGCCGTGGTCTCAAAACCGATAGCGAAGAAGACGACTTTCTTATCTGGATTGGCGTGGGCAATCTTGATGCAGTCCATCGGGGAGTACACCACGCGAACATCGCCGCCCTCGGACTTGATAGTGAACAGGTCGCCTTCCGATCCGGGAACGCGCAGCATGTCTCCGAACGAGCAGAAGATTACGTCCGGCATGCGGGCAATCGCATGGGCCTTGTCGATCATTTCCAGCGGGGTAACGCAGACCGGGCAGCCCGGTCCGTGCACCAGTTCCACGCCTTCGGGCAACAGATAATCGATTCCGTTTTTGACGATCGAGTGAGTCTGACCGCCGCAAACTTCCATAATCACCCAGGGCTTGGTTTGCACGCGTTGAATTTCATCCACGATTTTTCGGGCGACTCGCCCATCACGATATTCATCCAGATATTTCATCAGGCGCCCTCCTTGCCACGGATTTCCTTCGTCACCGGTCGATGATTTCCGTTTGCCCCGGTTGCGGAATCGCGAAAACCAGGCGCTTGGCCTTCGCGTTCCTCCACCACTGGAGCCATCAGCTCGGAAAGCTGATCCATCTCTTCCAGGATTTGATAGGTGCGATGCGCTTCCTCTTCGTCCACCTTGCTGATGGCGAAGCCGACGTGGACCAGAACATATTCGCCGACCTTCGTGTCTGGCACATATTCCAGGCAAGCCTCGCGGATGATGCCGCCGAATTGCACCCGTGCCATTCGCATGCCGCCTTGATCGAACGCCTCGACAACTTTACCCGGAATGGCCAGACACATGACTTGTCTCCTTACTCGTGCTCGCGCCGCAGAATCGCGTTCGCAATCGCTGCCTGCCCCAGGGAAATTCCGCCGTCGTTCGGTGGAACCAGGGCGTGCAGGAAAACCTGAAACCCATCCTTATCTAAGTCTCTTACCGTACGTTTTAGCAAATACATATTTTGGAATACGCCGCCGCTGAGACAAACCCGCGTCAATTGTTCCTGCTGGCGAATCTGCCGGCATACTTCGACGATGGCGGCAGCCACGGTGTTATGAAAGCGCGCGGAAATAAGACCGACGGAGACGCCGCGAGACAGATCGCGCACAATCTCTTCGATCATCGGACGCATATCCAATTGAATCGGCGTCCGGTTTTTCCAAAAGGAACGGATAGCCGTCTTCAACTCCCGACTCAGCCGCAGATTCCAACGCGATGGCCGCCTGGCCTTCAAACGTCACTTCGGATCCCAGTCCAACCAGGACGGCCACGGCATCGAACAGGCGGCCGCTCGAGGAAGTCTCAATGGACTGGATGCGGCGGCCGATCATTGCGTCGACAATGGCGATTTGTTTTTCCGGCGCATGACGCAAGAACTGCATTCCCTCGGGAAGTACTCCCTTGCCAAACGTATCTCGTACATAGCTGAGGGCCATGCGCCAGGGTTGACGTACCGCGGCATCGCCGCCGGGCAGCGGGAGATAGCGAAGATGCGCGCGCCGCTCGAATGTTTCCAGATCTGCAACCAGAAATTCTCCGCCCCAGATTTTTCCATCGATGCCAAAGCCAGTGCCATCGAATGCCACTCCGATGACTTTGTCTTGCAAATGATTTTCTGCCATGCAACTGGCAATGTGCGCATGGTGATGCTGCACGCCAATTTTGCGCTCAATCGGCGATGCTAGCGCGAACTGGGTGCTGCGGTAGTTCGGGTGCAGGTCATAGGCGACGGCCTGCGGTTCCGCACGGAATAGCTTTTTCAGGTTGGCTAAAGTCTCCTGAAAAAAACACAGCGTTTCAAAGTTTTCCAGGTCGCCGATGTGCTGGCTGAGGATGGCGTAATGATCCTTGGTCAGGCAGAATGTGTGTTTCAGCTCCGCCCCGCAGGCCAGCAGATCCTGCATCGGGACGCCAAGATCGATTGCCTGCGGCACGTAGCCACGGGAACGACGCAGCACTCGCTCGCGACCTGCGAACGTTCGCACCACGGAGTCGTCGGCGCGCATATAGATATCGCGGTTGTGAAACAGGAACCAATCCGCCACCGGCTCCAGCTGCTGCCAGGCTTCTCTATTGGAGATGACGATGGGTTCTTCGCTCAGATTGCCGCTGGTCATGACAAGCGCTGCAAACTGCGAGGGGTCCGTCGGCGAATCGCTGAAGAGCAGATAATGCAGCGGCGTATAGGGCAGCATCACGCCGATGGAGTGATTGCCAGGCGCGATCAAGCGCGAGAGATTCGACTCCTGCCGGCGTTCGAGAATTACGATGGGCCGGCGCGGACTTTGTAATGCGATTCGGTCGGCCTCGGTGACGACACAAAATTTATCTACCTCAGCCAGGTCGCGCGCCATGATGGCGAACGGCTTGTCGCTGCGGCGTTTGCGCTGTCGAAGCCGCCGGACGGCGTCGGCGTTTTGCGCGTCACAGGCCAGCAGGAAGCCGCCCAACCCTTTCACCGCGACCAGTCGTCCCGCGCGTAGTAGTTCGCGAACGCGGTGCAGCGTCGCCAGTGAAGACCGCTGCGTTGCAAGAAAATCAGCGGGCGTCGGCAGATGCGATTCGAGATTGTGCTGGCGACTTTCGACGAGCACCAGGCTGGGCCCGCAGTCTGGGCACGCATTGGGCTGAGCGTGAAATCGGCGATCTCCGGGGTCTTCATATTCCGCCTGGCAAAGTTCACACATGCGAAACGGCGCCATCGTGGTTGTCGGGCGATCGTACGGAATATCCTGAATGATTGTGTAGCGTGGGCCGCAGTTGGTGCAGTTGGTGAACGGATAGCCGTAGCGGCGGTTCGCCGGATCGCCAAAATCACGCCAGCAGTCGTCGCAAGTCGCCACGTCTGGGGAGATGAAGGCGAATTCGTTCTCCTCTTCGCGGCTGGGCTGAATGGAGAATTCACTTGCGTTTTGCAAGGAAACCTCTTCCAGCGTGAGTTCCATAATCTGGGCCAGGGGGGGTGGGTTGGTTCGCAAGGTCTCTAGAAATTGCTCGATGGCAGCGTCTGGGCCCTCGATTTCGACCGTAACTCCGGAGGAAGAGTTCAAGATAAAGCCCACCAACTGCAGGGATCGGGCCAGGTTGTAGACGAAGGGACGGAAGCCGACCCCTTGCACCACTCCTCGAATCGAGATGCGCTTGCGGATTCTCGCGAGAGAGCGGGTGGCGGCCATGGATGGTCCTGGGTTGCGCGTCCAGACGAGAGGGACGGCGAACGTGAGCGGCTAGCTCCTAGGGTATACGACGGGGACGACGACTGGCTTTATCCCAGAAAGATGCTTGGCATGCGCACATCGGGCGAAAGGCGAACTGCATCTAAGTCGGGATGAAATGGATCGTCATTGCAACACTCGGATTGATCACGCTTTGCGGTTGTGCTCCCTCGAGTCCAAGCCCCGACCAGATTCGCCAACAAACCGCGAATGCGACCGCGGCCGCGGCGCGCGATACCAAGGCAGTTGCGCAGGGGATCGTGGAGGGCCTGAAAACCAAGGGGCCGATCAACATTAACCACGCGACGAAGGAACAGCTGGAGACTTTGCCGGGCATCGACGGCGCTGCTGCGGACAGAATTATCGCGGGCAGGCCCTATAAGAATTCAGCGGAGCTTCCGAGCCGGCACATCATTTCGCGAGCCGAATATCGGCAGATTTCGACCAAGATCGAGACGCGGTGAACGCGGAGGCAATCGAACCAGCGTTTTGATCGTGCCCGGCGCAGGATTATTTCAAGCAGTCGATGGGTGGGTCCTACTCTCCGTTGGATTCACGTTTGTATCATGGGGTGCGCGATGAATCGGTGGACGCAGGATTAACCTGCCACGGGGTTACACGAGGAATCCAGCGGGGAACATTCCGGCAAAAAAAGTCGAACTCGGCACCATACCGTCGCCGTAGCGTTGGCTCCTCATAACCGACGACGAACAGGTGCATCCCCAGCCACACGATCGCTGCGTAGATCAGCACATCAAGACTGCCGAGCAACAGACCTTGTCCCAAATTGATGCAAAGGACACCGACGTACATGGGGTTCCGGACATAGCGATAGAGGCCGCTCACGACCAGTTGCCGCGTTGGAAACACCGGAGCAGGTGTGCCGAGACCGCGGAGGGCAAATCGCGCGAAGGATTCGAGCAGGACTAAAAGTCCGGCGACGATCAGCACAATGCCGATCGCGCGAAACGGGGTGAACCCAAGGAATGGCGGCTGCATTCGCCAATGGGAAATCAGCCAGGGGACCAGACCGGCAATGGTTCCAGGCGCCAGCAAAAGAAAGACAGCGGATCCCAGAAGCGGCGAGACGCAACTGCTTTTGGATTTTGCAGAGGATTGTGAACCGTCGGGTTCGTCTGGCATGGCTCACACCTCTCCCATTGAAACGCGAAGTCAGCTCGATGCCAATTCTTTTGCGCGTTGCGCGGCGCGCATGACCGCTTTAATCAGCGTGACGCGCACGCCGCCTTCTTCCAGTTCCAGAATGCCGTCGATGGTGCAGCCTGCGGGCGTGGTGACAGCGTCCTTCAGCAGTGCCGGGTGGCTGCCGGTTTCGAGCACCATAGTGGCTGCGCCGAGTGTCATTTGCGCGGCCAGCAGCGTCGCAATGTCGCGCGGCAGGCCGACCTTCACTCCACCCTCCGCAAGAGATTCCAGAATGATGTAGATGTAAGCAGGCCCGCTGGCAGAGAGCGCCGTGACCGCATCCATATGTTTTTCATCCACGGTGACAGTGCGGCCAACGCTGGCGAAGACTTGTTGCGCGATCGCGAGCTGCTCGTCGGTGACGAACTTGCCGCGGCACAGGGCCGTCGCTCCGCATCCCAGCAATGACGGCGTGTTGGGCATCGCGCGAATCACGGCTAGATCGACGCCCGCAGCTTTTTCAATGGCGCCGGTTTTGACGGATGCAGCAAATGAAATGATGGTTCTCTTTGCGGTTAGCGCAGGACGAATCTGCGCCAGCACTTCGGGAACCGTCTGCGGCTTGACGCCCAGCAGGATGAGGTCGCTGTTGCGCGCGGCGGCGAGGTTGTCGGTGGAAACAGAAACTCCCCACTGTTCGGAGAGCATCTTCGCTCGCTCTGGATGTTGCACAGTGGCGCGAATGTTTTCCGGGCGGAAAAGACCTTTATTCAGAAATGCCTGCAGCAGAATGCCGCCCATTTTACCCGCACCGAGCAGTGCTACTTTTGTATTGGAGGTGGCTACGAGTTCCGGCTTGGATTTTTCTTTTTTCTTTGCCATCAGCTTAGTTTCCTTCCGTGGTTCGACTAGAAGTTTTGTGCAAACTCGCATGTCCAGTGGATTTCTGTTGCTGTTGTTGAATCCAGGCTTCGACGCGCTGCTGCAGAATATCGAGAGGCAAAGCTCCGGAGTCGAGCACTTCATCGTGAAAGGCGCGAAGATCGAAATTTTTCCCCAGCGCTTTCTGCGCTTCGGCGCGCAGCTCCAGAATTTTCAAGCGGCCAACATCGTAGGCAAGGGCCTGACCCGGCCACGCGATGTAGCGATCGACCTCTTCCTGAATGGTAATGTCATCCATGGCGGTGTGGTCGTGGAAGTACTGGACCATCTGCTCGCGCGTCCAATGCTTATAGTGAACGCCGGTGTCGACCACCAATCGAACCGCGCGCCACATCTGATTTTCGAGCATGCCGTATTCGCTATAGGGATCCTGGTAGAAGCCCACTTCCTTGCCCAGCTGCTCACTATAGAAGGCCCATCCCTCGACGAACGCCGTGTACATTTCAAAGCGGCGAAATTCCGGAATTCCGGTTTGCTCCTGCGCTAACGAGATTTGCAGATGATGGCCGGGGACGCCCTCGTGATACGCAATCGCCTCCACCTGGGTGAGCAGACGCTTTGTGGCGTCGGTCGTGTTCACGCGAAGTTCTCCGGGGCGAGAACCGTCGGGCGTGCCCGGTTGATAGTCTGCTGGAACCTGATCCGCAGCGCCGAAGCTGGGCATGGCAACCACCTTGAGCGGCGCATGCGGCAGCTTAGTGACCAGGTCGGGCAGCTTCGGTTCCATCTGGTCCACATAATGCTGGTATAAACCGATCAATTGCGCGCCCGATTGCGCGTGCTCTTTAGGGTTGTTCACCAGCGCTTCGTGAAAACTGCGCAGATCCTTATAACCAAGTTGGTGCACGACGGCCAGCAATTGCGGCTCAATGCGCGCCACATCCTCGACGCCCATCTGGTAGACCTGCTCCGGCGTCAGGTCAGTGGTGGTGTAGCTCTGCACGAGATAGGCGTAGCACGCGTCGCCGTCTTTCGTGGCCCAGATGCCGGGTTGGGTGCGTGCGTTGGGAATGTATTGCGCGGCGAGGTACCTGGCGAAATGGCCGAACGCGGGTTGTACCTGGGTGCGGATCGCGGTCAGCAGCGCAGTGCGAATCTGGTCGCGATCTTGCGCGGAGATGCTGGCGGGGAAGTGCTGCAGCGGGCTGGCGAAAGGAGAATCTTCGGGCTTGCCGGTGGCTAACGCATTTACCTGCGCCAGCACTTTCTGCGTGATGGATTGTGGTTCGCTGCGACCGGCTTCTTCGCCCAGCATCAGGTCTGTACTGATCTGAAGAATGGCGGCAGGCACTTTGTTCAAGCGCGCAATGTAATGGGCATAATCGTCTGCAGATGTGAACGAGAGCATGCCGGCGAGCATCGGCAGATCAACTTGAATTCCGGAAAATTGCGTGACCGGCGTTTGCCAAGGTGCGCATACCGCCGATTCCTGCTGGTCGACCAAGTCGTGCACCAGCAAGCGCTTGCTCAGTTTTTCCTGGTCGGTCATCCCGGAGGTGTCGACGGCGCCGAGCCGCTCGATGAAGCGTTCACCGCGCGACAGCGAATCGTTGTAGGCCTCATCGGAATAGTCGGATAGCTGATCGTCGTAGCGCTTATCGCCGATGGTGGAAGCCATCTCCGGGGAGTGTTTCAGTGTTTCCTCCCAGTAATCGTGAAAGACCAGGTTCAGCTGCGCTACGCGGTCCTGCAATGTGTTCGTTTGGAACTGCGGTGCGGGAGCAAGATCTTTTGTCTTGAACGATTGCGACCAGACTGTGCAGGGAAGCAGCAGGCACACGCCGAGCGTGAAGTACGCCGCAAGGGATGAACTACGCCAAGCAAAATGACGCGATGCAAACGAACGAAGTGTTGCGAGGGGCATGGGTTGAGTGTAAATGCCAGCGAATACGCTTGTAACCAAGGCCACCCTCGGTGAGAGCATGGCACGGTCGAACCGAAGCCGAACCGTGATGACGGTGCACATCACCACGGAGAGAAGCTGCGCTCGAAAGCTGCACTTCCAAGCAAATTCCGACGCAGATGCGATATGGTGATGCTGACGGCTCCTAATTCGAGAGGACTATGAATCTTTCGCTTTTCTCACGCCTTGGACTACCGACGGCAGTTGTTCTTTTCGTCACCACTTCCGCTCATCCGCAATCGCAGGCCGTATTGCCACGAGCCCCACAGGCCCAGGTGACGACGCTAACCGAGCCCGGCTTCTTCAGCGAGCCGTCGGTGGCGGTGAATCCCATCAATCCAAAGCAAGTGGTGGTGGCCTACCAGGTGCCGGCGCACATCGCCTACTCGACGGATGCGGGCGAGCATTGGGAACACGCAGTTAACACCGCGCCGAAAGATTTTAAGGTATCCGGCGACGTGTCTGTGACCTACGACAATCAAGGACACGCCATCCTCTGTTCGATCGCTTTCAACAAGCTGGGAACGTTCAACTACTGGGGCCACGCGACCATGACGAATGCAATTTTGATTCGCCGATCGCTGGACGGCGGAAAGACCTGGGAGCCGGCTCCGATACCGGTTTCACTGCAAGCGCAGGCACCTGGAATTCCCATGGAGGACAAACCCTATATTGTGGCGGATACGTCGCATGGCAAATATGCCGGCAATCTTTACATTGCCTGGACGCGCTGGAGCCTGGTGGATTCGCGCATGGTGCTATCGCGTTCCACCGACGATGGCAAAACCTGGTCGACGCCAATGGAGATTGACCAGAAGCCGGGATTGCCGCGCGACGATAACGGTGCGCTGGAGGGATTTGATGGAGCTGTCGGTGCCGATTCGACCTTGTACGCGGTTTGGTCGGCCGGGAACTACATTCAGTTCACCACCTCCCGTGACGGCGGCAAAACATTTGCGAAGGTGAAGAATATTATCCGAAGCGGACCGACTGTGTTCGCGGTGCAGGATTTCGATCGCGCCAATGGATTTCCTCAGATCGCGGTTGATGCTCGCAGCGGCGACCACAATCATGCCCACCTGTATGTGACCTGGAGCGATACTCGCAACGGGGATATCGACGTGTTTTGTGCGCAATCGCTGGATGGAGGCAAAAAGTGGAGTGCGCCGGTGCGGGTGAACAATGACACGATCCACGACGGCGCCGACCAGTTTTTCCAGTGGCTTACCGTGGATCCGGTGTCCGGGGCTGTCTCGATCCTGTTTTATGACCGGCGTTTGGATCCGAAAAATGAGAAGACATTGGTTACCCTGGCGCGTTCGACCGACGGCGGCCAAACGTTTCAGAACTTTGCCTGGAGCGAGAAGCCGTTCGTCGCTTCCGAGCAGGATTTTATGGGGGATTACAGCGGGATTGCATCCTTCAATAACCGCGTCTATGGTGCGTGGGCGGAAGATACCATGCCTAAAAAGAAGGCCCCAGCGGACGAGAAAAAACCTTCTGCCGCCACCGGCGAGGATCATTCGACGGATGACACCATTGTTCGCGTCGGGGTAGCAGATTTTTCTGCGGGGGTTTTGCCGAAGCAATAACCGGTTCCGGAGAGAGAGGCCGAAGGACGGAGCCCTGGGTTGAATCGATTGAAGTACAGAAATTTGCGAATGGACGGGGAGGATTGCACCAGGGGTGATGCACTCTGCGCCTGATTCCATGGGTCTATTTTCTGCTTTACTACGTCCAACTAGAGTAGGGGAACTCGGGGCGAAATTTCTTAGATTCGGGTACACTTCCTGTATATCAATGACACAAAGCACTCCTCAGTAAGGTCTAAGAAAATCTTGAGATGCAAGAGAGAGTTTTCGTGAAGCCAAAGATATTGGTGGTCGATGATGAGCGCGTGATTGCCGATACGCTAGTGATAATTCTGAACCGGAACGGTTTTGAAGCGACAGCTGCTTATAGCGGCGAATCGGCTGTAGACATGGCCCAATCCATGCAGCCGGAAATGATTATCAGCGATGTCATTATGAATGACATGAACGGCATTGATGCGGCCATCCAGATCCGCAGCTTGTTGCCGAAGTGCAAGATTCTTCTGTTTTCCGGGCAGGCGGCGACCGCCGATCTGCTGGAAAAAGCAAGAACCCAGGGCCACGAGTTCGAGATCCTCGCCAAGCCTGTGCACCCGCAAGACTTGCTGATGCACTTGCGCTCCTAGTAGAGGGACTTCAGGACGCAAAGGCTTTTTTCCTGGGGTTTTGATTGCACGAACATTTAATAAAAGCTGCGCAATGTTGCTTGTGCAAGGTCAAACTTCTCTGCGACCTTCCATAGCCCGCGTCATGGTCACCTCATCCGCATATTCAATGTCGGCTCCGGCTGGGATGCCGGTCGCGATTCTTGTGATGCGAACTGGCGCTCCGCGCAGCAGTTGCAGCAGATATCCGGCAGTGGCCTCACCTTCGACTGTGGGATTGGTGGCCAGAATGACCTCCTGCAATGAGCCGGCTTGCACACGCTCGACCAGGCTGTCGATGCGCAGCTGGT
Source organism: uncultured Acidobacteriota bacterium (assembly GCA_963794795.1). Taxonomy (GTDB): domain Bacteria; phylum Acidobacteriota; class Terriglobia; order Terriglobales; family Acidobacteriaceae; genus JAKAAZ01. The sequence continues at coordinate 317,084 of CAWCFC010000002.1, forward strand.
CCGGACCGATTCCATTCAGCGGCGACAGCGTTCCATGCAGCACATGGTAGGTACCGTTGAAGTGCTTGGTTCGTTCAATGCTGGCAATGTTCGAAGGCTCTTCCACGACGCAGATAATCGCCTGATTTCGCGATGGATTGCTACAGAACTGACACGGATCAACATCGGTGATGTTGTGGCAGATGGAGCACAAATGGAGTTGGGCTTTCATGTCGCGGATGGCATCTGCCAGCGCAATCGCGTCCTGCTCCGTCGCGCGCAGGATGTGGAAGGCCAGACGCTGGGCCGACTTTCTGCCGATGCCGGGCAGCTTGGAGAGCTCGTCGATCAGTTGGGTAAGGGGTTGCGCGAACCGTGACACAAATTTTCCTTCGTTGATTGAAGTGGAAAGCTAAAGTATCGCTTTAGGGTGAAACGCTGCTGCCTGGTTCGTTTTATTGTCCCAGCATCCTCATCCACTCCATTCCCCCAAGCATTCCGGAGAGCTTGCCTTGCAGTGCTTCATCGACTCGCCGCGACGCATCATTGACGGCGGCGGCAATCAGGTCCTGCAACATTTCCAGATCGGCGGTATTGTCTCCGGGGCCACTGCCGACAGCGGCAGCTGAGGGATCGACTTGGACCGCCAGCACCTGCTTCTTGCCATTCATCCGGACTGTAATTGCGCCGCCGCCGGCTGAGCCCTCCACCTGGACCTGTGCCATCGTCTGTTCCATCTGCTGCTGCATTTGCTGCGCCTGGCCCATCATTTCCTTAATTTTGTCCATGTCCATCGGGAGCCCTTTCCAGTCAAGATTTCGAAGCTTGCGGATCGCGGAGAGAGACCACACTGCGGACTTCCGCGGAAAAAAGTTGTTGTGCGTGGCGAATCAGGGGATGGTCCTGGGGACGCGTCCCGCCCTCGGTGGGTGGCGCAAGATTCACTTTTGCCTGCGGCTTTTTGCCATTGGCTGAGGAAGGATCGCCAGGTTCCAAACGGATGGTGCGGCCGGGTTCAGCAGTCTGGCGAAAGGCTTCTTTCACGAGCAGTTGCGCGGCGGCCGGATACATCATGTCAAACAGAGTTTTGGAGGCGGCAACGCGGACCCGCAATTCATTTCCATTCCATTCGCAAGTTCCGGACTCCAGCATGTACCCGGCGGTTTCATGTCCGCCTTGAATCAAAGCCTGGCTCATGGCGGCGCGCAAGGGCTCTGTGTCGGGTCCGGCGGCTGCCTGGGGTGGCTCGATGTTGACGGCTGGAGCTGGCGTTTCGACAGCAGCGGTGACGGCTTCCGCTGGAGCGGGCTCGGATGGGGCGGTCGCGGGAGCTGCGATGGCGGCTTGAGGGGCCGCCTTTACCTCCACTGGCGAGCCTGGGGCTATTTCTTTTTTTGGAAGTGAAGCTGGGGGCGGTTGCGGGCTGGACACGGCCGCTAGAGGCGCCGGCCTGGAGTCGGCAACGGCGGAAGAGCCTTGGGACCTGGCAAACATTCCCTCTAATGGGTGGCTGGCGGCGGTTACGGGCGCGGCGGTTTCGTTGAGCGGAGGCGCTGGTTGCTTAAACTCCTCGCGCACGGGCGATCGAGCGGGAGGGGTCGCAGCGGCGGGCGAAGCTTTGGGGCTCGCCAGGGAAGACTCCAGCTGCTTTGGCGAAGTGCTGCTGCCGGAGATTCGTGGCGTCCCGGCGGCGGAACTTCCACCTGCACCCGAGGGAAGTGAAAGCTGCCGGAATAAGTCCTCCAGAGGAAGCAGACGCTGCATGTGAACCAGCTTCAGCAGTCCAAGTTCGAGGTGAAAGCGCTGTTCCTGGCGGTAGCCGAGATCGTCAAAAGTTCGCAGCATGGAGTTCAAGAAGCGTGTCAGATCCTCTTCAGAAAACGCCGCTGCAACGCGTTCTGCGCGCGCCCGCTCTTCGTCGGAAACCTGAAGCAGGTCAGAATTTGTTCCGGCCAGACGCGCCATGAGGCAGTTGCGTAAGAAGCGCACCATCTGGCGGGCGATCTGCTGCGGACTGTTGCCCGCGTCGAGAAGTTGGGCCGCCTGTTCCAGCATAGAGGCGGCGTTTTGTTCTTTCACCGCTTCCATCATGTTTTCAAACACCTGATTCGAGACCGTTCCCATCAGGGAGCGAATCTGCGAGGCTTCCAGGGTGTGGGCGCCGTTGACCAGCGGAGCGCTGGCGATTGCCTGGTCCATAATGGAGAGCGCATCGCGCATGGAACCGTCGCCGGCCTCGGCAAGCAGAGACAGTGCGGCTTCATCGACGCCGACCGATTCCATTTCCGCGATGCTGCGCAGTTGCGCCACGATTTCCTGAAACCGGACCGCATGAAAACTGAAGTGTTGGCTGCGCGAGCGGATGGTCTGTGGAATGTCCTCCGGCTGCGTGGTCGCCATCATGAAGATTACGTGCGCCGGCGGTTCTTCCAGGGTTTTCAACAACGCATTGAAGGCGGCATCGGTGATCTGGTGGGCTTCATCGAGGATGTAGATTTTGTATTTATCCCGTGCCGGGCTATAGCGGGCGCCTTCGCGTAGTTCTCGAATTTCATCGATGCCGCGATTGGTAGCCGCGTCAATTTCGATCACATCCATGGCGTTGCCGGCGCGAATCTCCGTGCAGGCATCGCACACCCCGCAAGGCTCTGGCGTTGGACGCTCCGGGGTTCCCTGGGGCGTGCGGCACTGCAGCGCCATGGCAAGAATGCGGGCAATGGTGGTTTTGCCGATGCCGCGATGTCCGCTGAAAATGTAGCCGTGCGCGATCCTGTCCTGTGCCAGGGCGTTCAATAGCGTCTGCGTCACGTGATCTTGTCCAATGACGTCTGCGAAGCGCTGGGGACGGTATTTGCGCGCTAAAACTTGATAAGCCATAGGGTCGTTGAGCGGAATATTTCGAAGTGCGTGGTCAGCTGGCCTGCCCTTCGATTGTAGCGCTTGAGACAGCCGTCAGGATGCCGCGGCCGACTCGCCGAAGGGCGGGATTTGTTTCCACTGTTCTGCACGCGTTTGCTGCGATTGCTGCGCTGTGAAGATTACTTTCTGCGAGCTTTTTTCGCGCGCCTGGGTCGAGCCGTGGATTTTGTCTGCGGCGAGGCTGGCGAAGACTTCCGCTGCGACTGCTTCTTCCCGGATGTTTTTGCGGATCGCGCGGATTTCGAAGCCGCTGAGCCACGCCGCGCCGCTTTCTTTTTGTCCGCGGCCCGTTTTACTTTTTTCTTTTTTGCAGCGGCTTCTGCCTTGGCCCGTTTGAGCGCCAATCGCTTGCGACGCCGCAACTCCTCCGCGGAATACATGGAGCCCCGGCATTTTTTCGCGCCACAATTGCAAGGGGCGTCTTCTTCGCCGCCGTCGTACAGGCAATAGTCATAGCAAAGCTCTTCGCCGGCTGCGATGTCGCGGATGGCCATGATCCACACGCGGCCATCAATTTCCTCGGTCTCACAATTTGCATCGCAGGAGTGGTTGATAAACATGGCGATGCCGTGGCCATCAATCACTTTAGAGCCGTCGCCAATGCCGAATAAATAGGTGATGGGTTTGTGTTCGTAGCGGCGGTCGGCCTCGTCTTTGTCGATGATGGGGCCGGTGTATTCGACCACGCGGGTACCTTTCGCGATGGGGGTGGTGGTGTAACAGCCGGCGGCGTGGATGAGGGAGGAACGGACGATGAGGCCCATACGTGTGTTGGAAGCAGAACTTGGAGTATAGCAGCCGCGCGGCTTCGGATTTTTTTCTGATCGGGCCAATTCGACTATCCAAACCACCGCGAAAACGTCCAGAATAGTACATATGGAGTGTTTCAACGAGTCGCGCCGGAGGCTTCCCATGTTGGTCGCTACGCTGCTGTTTGGAAGCGTGGTCGCGTGGGGGCAGCAGGGCAGCCAGAGCCCTCCGCCCGATGCTCCGGCTGCAAATACTCAGAAGCAGTCGGCTCAGTCTTCATCTTCAACACAGTCAAAGACGGCGAAGTCGCAGAGTCCCTCGAAGACGGGAACGAAGTCCTCGACCGGTACCGATCCGGCCGCCAGCAATCCATTTCCCATGGCGCAGTCGGAAGCGGCAGCGAAGGCAGATGCGCAGCAGGAAGCTCCGCAGTCCACTGCGCCGATGCAAAATAGTTCTTCTCCAAATCCAGGCGCGCCACCGCCCGCGACAACAGATCCAAGTCGAAAATCCGGACAGTCTTCGCCGGCAAAAGACAATCCATTTCCCGAAGCGCAATCGAAAGCGGCGGCGAAGGCTGACGACAATCAGGCAGGCGAAGCAGGGTCGGGAAATTCTCAGGGTTCTGGAATTCCGCAGCCCGGTTCAGCTGCTTCTTCGAAAGGTGGGTATAGTTCCAGCGATGCGCATTTGCCGGAGCCGGAGGTGGGAGCGGGAAATCTCGGGACGCACCCCAAGTTGGATTCATTTGCACGCGATCAGACGCCGGATGGACGAGTCGACGACGACCTGAATACCGCCGATCTGTACATGAAAAACGGAAATTATCGTGGGGGATATTTGCGCTATCAGGATGTGCTGCAATTCGATCCGACCAACGATACTGCGCTGTACGGGCTGGCCGATGCACTTTGCAAGGAGAACCAAACCAGCGCTGCGATGGCACACTTCAAAAGCTATGCCACCACGAATCCGCAGGGAAAGTATGCCAGGAAAGCCGAGAAGATGTTGGCTCATCCAGAAAAATGCACGCACAACCGTTGACTTAGTGAAGCAGTGACAGGTACCAGGCGATCGCTGGCCTGCCGATGAAAATGGCGGCGATGCCGGCGGCGGCAAGAAAACTTCCAAATGGAATGCGATCGGAGCCGCGAGCTCTGCGTAACACTAGCAGAATTACGGCGAACAGCGCTGCAGCCAGCACCCCAACAAAAAATGCAAATAGCGTGCAGGCGAGACCGAGAAATGCAGCGATCATGGCCAGTAGTTTCACATCACCTAAGCCGAGCCCCTGGCGACGGCGGACCAGCCGGTACAGCGTCCACACCATCAACAACAGAGCGGCGGAGATGGCCGCATCTCCCAGCACATGCATTGCGACGTTCGCGCGATGTTGATTTCCGGGCGCGAACACTCGAAGCAGAAACGCGGCTGCAATTCCCGGCAGCGTAAAAGCATCGGGTAATAACATGGTTTGCCAATCCATCACTGCGAGACCGAAGAGAAGAAAACACGCGACTGCGTCGATCAGCGTTTGCCAGGTTGCGCCGGTGTGCAATACACATGCGACAAATAGCGTCGCTGTGCCCAGCTCCACCACAGGATATTGCGCCGAGATTTTTGCTTGGCAGGCGCGGCAGCGACCTCGCAACCACAGCCAGCTCATCACCGGGACATTGTCACGCGGGCGGATCGGCGCGTTACAGTGTCGGCAATGCGACGCGGGAGTCACAATCGATTGATGCGCAGGCAGGCGAACGATGCAGACATTCAGAAAGCTGCCGAACGTCAGGCCGAGGACGACGGCCGCCGTGACGAATGCCCAAACGGGAATGGAAGCGAAAACTAACACGCAGCCGCAGTATACGCAGAGCCGACGCCGATCTACTATCGCGCGCACGAGCAGTCTAAGATGAAGAACATGACTTCAACACCAAATTCATCGTCCGACCCCGACGTTTCGCCGGTGCTGGAGGTCGGTTCGCAATCAACTTCGCTGGAAAAATCCTTTGCGCGTGCGGTGGCGATCATGGCGAGGCTACGTGCTCCGGGCGGCTGTCCATGGGATCGCGAACAGACCTTCGATTCCATTCGGCGGTACACGCTGGAAGAAACTTACGAGGTCCTCGACGCGATCGAGCGCAAGGATTGGGCCGGCCTGAAGGATGAGCTGGGCGATCTTTTGCTGCAGGTGCTTTTTTATGCGGAGATGGCGCAGGAAAATAAATTTTTCACATTGCAGGATGTGACCGATAACTTGAGCGAAAAATTGATTCGTCGTCATCCGCATGTATTTGCGAATCGAGAGGGAGTGGAAACGGCGGCGCAAGTGATTCAAAATTGGGAAGAGATTAAAAAATCTGAACGCGCGAATGCGACAACGGTGCAATCGGATTCGCTGCTGGATGAAGTACCACGATCATTGCCGGCGCTGATGGAGGCCAGCAAGCTGGGAAGCAAGGCAGGCTCGATCGGGTTCGACTGGCCCGAGGCTGCGCCTGTGTTCGACAAATTGCAGGAAGAGCTGGATGAGTTGCGGAAGGCAATCGCTTCTGGCGAAAAGAAGGCGCAGGAGGAAGAGATCGGCGACGTGCTGTTTACGGTTGTTAACCTGGCGCGAAAATTAGGTGTGCAATCGGAGTTGGCGTTGCGTGCATCCAATACAAAATTTCGGCGAAGATTCGGCGCGATGGAGTCTTCCGCTTCTGGGATGCCGTCCATCGCCGAACTCGGTGCGGAGCAATTAGAAACACTTTGGAATCGTGCAAAAACAGAGGAACGAAAGGGATCTGCGAGTGAATAAAGCGGCTGAAAAAATTGAAGTCCGCAAGATCGTTTCCATTCCAGACATGGAGGCCTGTGTCCAATTGCAGCAGGCGGTCTGGCAGTTCCGCGATTTGGATATTATTCCACGCAGAATGTTTGCGGTAGCCAACGCTGTTGGAGGACAGGTGCTTGGCGCCTGGGCTGCGGAGCAACTGATCGGCTATGCGTTAGCGATTCCAGGGTTGCGCGATGGCCGGCCCTACTTCCATTCGCACATGCTGGCGGTGGCGCCGGAATTTAGAAACCGCGGTGTGGGAAAGATGCTAAAGCTTGCACAAAGAGAAGATGCGCTGGCGCGTGGGATCGAGCTGATCGAATGGACGTTCGATCCATTGGAAATAAAGAACGCGTTTTTCAACATCGAAAAGCTGGGCGCGATTGTTCGACGCTACACGCCGGATTTTTATGGTGCTTCCACATCGCCTTTGCATGGTAATCTTCCCACGGACCGGCTTCACGCGGAATGGTGGTTGCGCACTGCACGCGTGCGCGCTCTGATTGCTGGCGAAGAACTTCCGAAATATTCCATAAATGAAACTATAACTGTTACATATTCTCGCGCAGGCTCGAGTGGTACACTCCACCCACTCCCCAAAATAGCGCTAGAATCATTACTGAAACTCAGGCGTGAATTTACCACGGCTTTTTCTGCGGGGCTCACCGTGTTGCGGTTTCAAAATCTGTCTGGCGAATCGGCTTGCTATCAACTTGGCGAATGGAACGAGACTAGCGAGACCGTCGAGAAGTAACATGGCCGGGAATCAAAGCGTATTGTTAGACTGTTGCGGTCGCGATTGAGGGTGTTGGAGGAGTTTTCGTGAAGATTGAAAGTGTGGTTGTACGCGAAATACGGATGCCGCTTCTGCAGCCGTTTGAAACCAGTTTTGGACGCACCACCGATCGGCGGATTTTACTGGTGGAAGTGCAGTCCGACGGAGTTACCGGCTGGGGAGAGTGCACCGCCGGAGAGCATCCCAGCTTCAGCGGAGAGTGCACGGATACCGCGTGGTTGATGTTGATCAACGAACTGATTCCGGCATTGCTGCATGCGGAAATTGATTCGGCTGGATCGTGCCCGAAGGCGATGAGCCATGTTCGCGGCAATCGAATGGCGAAGGCTGCGCTGGAAAATGCGGTGTGGGACGCTGAGAGCCAACAGCTTGGAATTCCGCTGTGGGAACTGCTGGGTGGCGTACGGAAAAAAATTGCGTGCGGAGTTTCGCTGGGAATTCAATCCACCACTGAAAAGCTGATGGACATCATCGAAAAGGAACTGGCTGCTGGGTACCAGCGCATCAAGCTGAAGTGCAAGCCGGGCCACGATGTGCTGATGTTCGAAGCAGTGCGCAAGCGCTGGCCGGATATCGTGTTGAGCTGCGATGCGAACGGCTCGTATCGGTTGAAGGATCAGGATCTCCTGCGATCGTTCGACATGTTTAACATGCTGATGATTGAACAACCGCTCTGGCACAACGATTTCTATTTCCACTCACTGCTGCAGCGCCAATTGGAGACGTCGATTTGTCTGGATGAATCGATTCGCAACCGGCGAGATGCGTTGGCTGCCATTGAAATGGAATCCTGCCGAATCATCAACATCAAATTAGGCAGAGTCGGTGGATTCAGCGAGGCGATTCGCGTCCATAATGTCACTGCGGAGCGCGGCATTCCTGCCTGGTGCGGAGGGATGCTGGAAACCGGCATTGGCCGCTCCCATAACATCGCGCTTTCTTCGTTGCAGAATTTTATTTTGCCCGGAGATGTTTCCGCCTCTGCGCGCTACTGGGAAGAAGACATTATTGAGCCTGAAGTAGAGGTTTCCCGCAAAGGAGAAATCGCAGTTCCTCAAATCGCCGGCCGTGGGTTTGAAGTGAAGCGCGACAGGGTTGAGAAATTGACGGTTCGCAGCGAACGGCTGCATGCGCGGAATAAAGCGCACGCCGAACCCGCAGGAGCGGTGAAGGCGCGCGCCTGATGTTACCTTGCGGCAGCCATGGGGCTACTTCGCTGCCGCTGGATCAGGGTTGATTGGCTGCTACCTTAATATTTCCGGCATTGTGCAGCAGCCAGGTAATTGCGTCCGTGTATTTCCATCCAGCCGGGACCCGGTGGTAGTCGGTTACAGTTTCGTCGACAACCACGCGCAGCGACTTCAACATCAATTCTTTTCCTGTCATGTTCAGCGTGAGACGAGACATCTGCCAGCCGCATTCCGGCGTTTTGACCTGCTCGATGGTGATGGTTCCCCCGGGATAGAGCGTGCCCAGAATTCCCCATCCATAATCCACCTGACGGAATAAATGTCCTTCAACTCGAACGACGCGTAGATCGGCTGGGTCGATCCATATTTCCCCGCGAATGCCAGTGAGGATTCGAGACTCCAATGTAGGCGGAGAAAAGTGCGGATTCGGTTCGAAGCCGATGCGTATCGCGGTTCCGTTCACGGTCTGCGCCGACCCTTCAAAGTGATTGATAAAGGCATCGGGCAGCAGGCGCATCACCGCAACAATGCGTGCTGTGTCGCGTTCTTCACTGCGATGGCGATGTTGTTGCGCGGCCGGATCGGACGCCAGTTCTTGCAGACGCTGCAATTCCGTTTGCGCTTGTGTTGCATTCAACGGCTGATTTTGGATGGCGACCAGGTGCGCCACTCCGCCTTGGTCGGTTTCGACAATTTCCTTGGTGGTGTCGGTATTTCTGGTTTTCTTTTTCAGCAGATATCTCATCGGGGGACGATGACCGTAGGAATTCTTTATTTCATTGTCAATCGCAGCCTTTACCAGGGCTTGCGGATCGGATTTTGCCAGGTTCCAGGCGGAGGAGTATGTCGTGTCCGCGGGAGATTGCGACTGGCCCCAAGCCGAGCAACAACCAGAGGTCAAAGTGAGGAGCAGCGCCCATGCCAGAAGGAGGGAGAGCCGAGGGCGCTGGGCCATTGCCGGTCCGGAGAAACGATGTCGCATCACGAATAACTCACGAGGTTTTGATCGTAGCCCGGCAACGGAAGGCGGCTCGGTTCCACTGTGGTCGGCAATCCTCAAGAGCAATGTCACCTCAGCTTCTGACAGTTTACGATATACATTGGAGAGAATGAGTCCTGAAGAGCCCATAGCTGTAAGACTCACGGAACTCAAGGTTGGAATCCGAAACCTCAGCGGTCAAGATTACAAATCGACTTTGATGGCGGATGGAAAGTGGAGATGAGATCAAGATGAGCCCATTGTTTCAACGTGCCGCGGGAAACAAAGAACAAGGCAGCCATGGCCACGGGTCAGGTGGCCCGCGGGTTTCGCGGCATTCCAGCGCCTGGATGAAGATCTTAAGTCGTCTCAAGGCGGAGCCGGGTCTCGGCGTGCTGGATATCGGGCCGACTTCTCCGAACAACATTAATTTTTTGACCAACCTGGGGCACAGCGTGTACATGGCCGATCTGGTGGACGAGGCTGTCAAGCCGGATTGGTTATTGCCTGCGGAAGAAAATGAAGCGCCTACATACGACGTTGAAGGTTTTCTGACGCGAGCCATGGATTTCGGCAATCGCGAGTTCGATATCGTTCTTTTGTGGGACGCGCTTGATTACATTCCAGCGCCGCTGGCAGATGCGATTTTGCGGAGACTGAATGTCGTGATGCGCGAACATGGCCAGCTGTTGGCATTTTTTCATTCCCGAACAACGGGGCCGGAGACGGTATTTTGCCGCTACCACGTGATGGATGGTGATACGGTCGAAACCCAACAGGGACCGAGCCATCCTGTACTGCGGAACTATCAAAATCGCCAGATCGAGGCTCTCTTCCAGGAGATGGGCACCAGTCGATTTCTGCTGGCAAAAGACAACACCCGCGAAGTGATTGTCTCCCGCTAAAGTGAAACGGATTCTCTACAACTATTCCTGATCACTCTGCGGAAGAAACTGGAATGAAGTGATGAACCACACCGGTGTTGTGGATGTTGCCATTGCGGGCGCGGGCATCATTGGCCTGTCGCTGGCGCTGGAATTGCGGCAACGCGGACTTTCGGTCACGGTGATGGAACGTGGGCAGGCGATGAGTTCCGCCTCCTGGGCGGCCGGTGGCATGCTGGCAGTGAATGATCCGCAAAACCCAGCCGAACTGATGCCCTTGTGTGTTCGCAGCTGGGAACTTTACCCCGCCTACTTGCAGCTTGTCGAATCGCTTTCCGGCCTGCGCGTACCCTTGCGTACTCGTCGCACATTGCAGGAGGCCAGCTCTGGAACCAAGGCGAACGAGCATGCGACGGCCGCGGATATTGCTCATCTCGCGCCCGGGCTCGATTCCACCGGGCACAACTTTGTATGGCTGGATGAAGGAAGCATCGATCCGAATGATTTGCGCGCAGCCTTGCCGGCGGCTTTGCGCGTCGCGGGTGGAAAACTTCTGGAATCGGCGGAAGTGCTGAAGGTTCGCAGCGCGGACGGCGCGCTCCTGGTAGAAACCCGGAGGGAAAACATTTCGGCCGGAATGTTTGTGAATTGTTGCGGGGCTTGGGCCGGGGGCGAACTGTGGGGCGGCATGCCGGTGGAGCCCATCAAAGGACACATGGCGAATGTGCGATGTGCGCCGGATCGCCTGGGCTGCGTGGTCCGGACACCGGGCGTTTACCTGGTTCCTCGTGGGGATGGCCGGGTCACCGTGGGTGCGACGCTGGAACACGTTGGGTTTGATGAGGTCGTGCATGAGTCCAAGGCGAATGGGTTGATGCAGGCTGCGCTGCGGCTGCTGCCGGAGGCGACCATTCCTTCGCCGCTCGACGCCTGGACGGGACTGCGACCGGGTACGCCAGACGGGCTGCCGATCCTGGGACCTGCACAACGCGAGAACTGCTGGCATGCGACCGGACACTATCGAGACGGAATATTGCTGGCCCCGGTAACTGCCCGCGTGATGGCACAAGCCATGCTTGGCGAGACGCCAGATGTTCCTCTCGCGGCATTTTCTCCGGCACGATTCCAATCCAAGTAACCAGCCTTCACTTTGCCACCGGGAGTTGTATCAGCGTTTTGTCGCCGAGAGCATGACTGGATCGCGAGGTCGTAGAGAAATCTGCGCGCTCAAGGGTAGTTCTGTTGGCGCAGGGCCGTCGAATCCGAGGCGCCAATTGCGGACAACGCTGGCCAGGACCAGAACTGCTTCCATCCACGCAAAGTTTTCTCCAATACAGATGCGCGAACCGGCGCCGAAGGGGAAGTAAGCATGTCGAGGGCGCGCTGCGATTGCCTCTGGAAGAAAGCGGTCGGGATTGAAATGCATTGGCTCCGGATACCAGCGGGCATCGCGGTGAATTGCAATTTGCGGGACGAGCAGCAGGGAACCGGTAGGAATCTGCAGGCCGCGATAGGTATACGATACCGCGGCAGTGCGCGCTGTGACCCACACTGGCGGATACATCCGTAGCGCTTCTGAGACAACTCGCTGGCAGTACGGCAAACGTTCATAGATATCGGCAGCGGACGGACGCGAATTGGCGCCGCCGGTTCCGAAAACGGACGAAGCTTCGGCGAACACTTTTTCCTGCACGTCAGGATACTGAGCCATCAGGAAGAAAATGAAGCTCAACCCATTTGCGGTTGTTTCATGCCCGGCGAGTAATAGTGTGAGGCACTCGTCGCGGACTTGCTGGGCGCTCATGCGTCCGGTCGCTCCCTCCAGATCCTGACTGGCAAGCAACATAGAGAGCAGGTCGCCGTGGTCAATTCCGGAGCTTCTACGATCGGCGATCATCGTATAGATCAAGCTATCCAGTTTCTTCTGGGATTTCTGGATGCGACCTATAAAGCCGAAGGGGATCTTTAGTAAAAGGTGGGGATAGGGTAGAAATGCCAGCGGCAGAAAACCCATAAATGCGGTGACCGAATCGGAAATAGTTTTCACCTCCGATTCCACGTCGCTATCGAACAGGCACTTTCCTGTAATTCGCAAAGTAAGTTCCAGCATGGAGCGATGAATGTCGAAGGACGATCCGTTATGCCACCGCGACGTCATCTCGTCGACAAACTGCAACATCGTCTCCCCGTAGGCTGCGATTCTTTGACGATGAAATCCTGGCTGCACCAACCTTCGTTGACGCATATGGAGAGGCTCTTCACTGGTAAGTAGTCCGTCGCCCAACACGAATTTCGCGCGCTGCATCACAATCCCGCGGTGCTGCATGGCTGCATCGCGCACCAGCACTTCATGCACCATGTCCGGATGATTGAATTGGAAGACATGCCTTCCGAAAGCCTTGTAATGAACCAGGTCGCCAAACGTCTTCGCATTTCGCTCGAGAAATTCGTGAGTGCTAAGTCGCAGAAGTCCTGGATTGCGCATCCGGTCACGATAACTGGGGCCCGGCGGATATTGGGTGCTTGCAGTTTGAGTCACAGGACGTTGAGTTTCCTTTCGCGCCGGGCTTGTTTGCGTCCCAGCCTTGGCGCACTGCATCTCATTAGAGAGAAGTTTGCGGGAAAATCAAAGCACCGAGGAGAAGAATTCATGGCTCATTTTCATGGGACGACATTGCAATGGCTGGGTCATGCCACATTCCACCTTCAAACCGCCAAAGGTACCTCAATCCTGATTGATCCGTGGATGGATTCGAACCCGGCGTTTCCCAAAGGCTTGAAAGGTCCGGAAAAAATCGATCTCGTACTGTGCAGCCACGGCCATGGCGACCATATGGGAGACGCTCTGTCGGTCGATCAACGGTATCACCCGACCTTTGTCGGAGTGTATGAGCTTACTGGTTGGTTGGCATCGAAAGGCGCCAAAAAAACTGTCGGAATGAACCTGGGTGGCGCCTTCCGGTTCCAGGATGTAACGATCTCGCTCGTGGAAGCGAAACATTCATCCAGCATTGATGACAACGGCACCACGATCTATGCAGGAGTCGCGGCGGGATTTATCTTGCAAATCGAAGGCGAACCTACGCTATATCACTCCGGAGATACAGCTCTATTTAGCGACATGAAACTTCTGCATGAATTGTATGCTCCGGAAATTGCCTGCTTACCGATTGGTGACCACTTTACGATGGGCCCGCAGGCGGCGGCTCTTGCGGCACAGTATGTGCAAGCCAAGAAAGTAATTCCAATGCACTACGGAACATTTCCAGTGTTGACTGGAACTCCGGAGGAATTGCGAAATCATCTGCGCGGCAAGGGAATCGAAGTGGTCGAATTGCGTCCGGGAGAAACTCTGCAATAACGCATCCTGCGCGGCTAGCGCGGATGGAGAAGCAAAGGCGACCGACCGGGCCGCCTTTGCTGTGATCCAGCGTGACTTACTTGGAACCTTGTTGCTTCTTGCGTTCCGCCCAACGTTTGCGCATCGCGTCCGCAATTCGTTTTCTTCCTTCTGGAGAGAGACGGCGTTTACGTTTTGCCGGTTTGCTCGCTGCCGCTACCGTCTTCCTGGGGCCAGCTGCAGCCTTCGGCCGGCCGGGGCCGCGTTTTGCAGGTTCGCCGAGGAGCAACGCACGAGCTTGTTGCAGGCGCGAAATTTCTGAGTCAATCTCTTGTATAAGTCGATGAAAATCCATAGTACCTCCAATATTTCCCCTTAATAAATCGCCCTGCACAAACTCCAGCAAATTCCGTAAGTCGTTCGTGGAAGGAATTTACTTATAAGATTACAGAGCGTATAGGCTGGAGAGCAAGTGCAGATTTGGAGTTGGCCGGGAGATAGGACTATCTGCGGGACCGACTTAGTCTCTTACTTCTGGTTCGTCGACCGCGGTTGGTCCTCAACGTCATGCGGCTCGGCATCTGGCGGAGCGGATGGAAGCATGGGTTGGTGAAGCCGATTCTCCATGGCGAAATGGCTGACAAGCGATTGCCCCTTGTCTTCAATCGAACGCTTCAGGCCCTCCAGAACATCCTGATGATTTGCCTGATACTGCACCGCCAGCCTATCCAATGCATAAGTGACAATGTCACTGTGGTGCAATTCTTTCATGGATGCGTCGCCGCGAAATCTAAGCCATAGTTGATGGACTAACTCGACATCCTGCGGCTGCAATGCCGGTGCGTGCGGACCGATGTGGAAGGACTTGGCGGAGCCATCCGGCATCACCACGTAGAACGTGAATTGCCGCTTTGGCTCGGGGAGCGCTTCCCAGGCGCGTCCGGAATAGAATGCTTGTTCCTCGGCGGTCATTCGTGAGGAAAGGCCAGCGACAACGGTGGCAGCCTCAAGAGAATTCGCCGTTTGCACCAGAGCGGAGAAGGGATCAGCGGCAGGAACGACCAGAAGGGAAATATGGCGCCCAAAGCTTTCCGCAACCGATACTGCCTGCGTGAAAATCATCTGTTCATGTTCAGTAAACGCGAGCTGGGAAGCGTCGAGGTATTCCGGACCGCCGGCTCCCACCAGGCGCGCAGTCAGCAGCACGACGTCCTGACTTTCTTCTGAACTTCGCGATAGCGCCCATCGCAACGCCCCCGTGGACCGGATGTCCCGCATGGTGACGACAATGCAGCCGGGACGGATACGGAGCGTTTCACGGCTGACGGTGTCGTCGTTCTCCAGTTGAAAATGTTCCTTCATTTCGCGAGCTGCCAGGGCGTGTCGGCGGACGTTGTCTTTCTCCGAGAGAGTAAATAGGACGTAGAAGGTGGCCGCGAAAACCAGTCCACTAACCGTAGCCACTTCCTTAGTAAGTAAGTTGACAACCGCGGTGCTGAATAGAACCAGGAAGACGGAGAAAAGTCCGATGGGAAGTTCGACATTCCCAACGCGGAGATTGATTGGAACCTTCCAACCTCGTTCGCCCTTGTATCGATAGCGCAGCACCAGCATGGCGAGTCCATTGAAGGTGAAACTCCAGATGACACCAAAGGCGTACGCTTCGCCGATCACGATGATGTTGCCGCGACTCAGCAGGATGGTGGCTAATTGCAGCCCGGTAACAAGGTTGATGATGCGGGTTGGGGTGCCGAACTTTTTTTGTGGTTTGCGAAACCAATCGTGCAGGACGCCGTCTTCAGCAACTCGCATCAGCACGCCGGTGGAACCGATGATGGAAGTATTGATGGCGCCCGCGAGGATGAGAAAACCCACAATGACGACAAAGATGCGAAACGCAACCCGCAGGGCGAGAGGGCCGGCCATATACATGGCGATTCCGGCAATCACATTGTCGCCGTACACGGAAACACGAACCTGATCGGGGATTAACATGACCGCCAGCAGGGAAGCGCCGCCGGTGAAGATCAAGCTGTAGATGGCGATCACGATCGCCGCGCGTTTCAAATTTTTAAGCTTGGGATGCTGAATTTCGCGATTGACCTGGGCCAGAGTTTCCTCGCCGCTCATTGCGAGAACTGTATGACCGAAGGCCATCAGAATGCCAAACAGCCCAAAGGTCTTCATCAGGCCGGTGTGCCGCAGGAAGCCGAATGAATCAGCCGAGAAATGCAAATTGGAAGGGATGGGTAACGGAGGTAGATGGGCTCCCTTGTACGCGATGGAGAAGATTCCCCACGCCATCATAATGACCACCATCAAGGTGGTGATTTTCATCACGTCCACAGCGCGCTGGCTGGAGGCTTCGATTCCTTTTACGTTTTGCCACCAATAAAACAGGGTGACGAATACGGCGATCGCGGCCGCGGTCGCGTTGACAGGCAGTTGGATCGCGAGGCCAGGGGAAGCGAGCAGCAAGCCGCCGAGAAGTTGATGGGCCGCGGAAATGCGCAGCAGTTCATTCAGTAACCCAACAATATATTGGCCGGCAGACACGCCGGATACCGGGCCGGTAAGAACGTAGTCGAACATCAGCGCGGATACGCTGACCTTGGCAAACGTGCCGCCGAGTCCCTCTTTTACGATTCGATACACGCCGCCACGGGTGAACATCGAACAGCTCTCGACGTAGACGGCCCGCACCGCGAACGAAAAGAGCATGACGCCCAGCACGATCCAGGGTGCGGACTTGCCAAAATCCTGCTCTGCAATACCTACGGCATAAAACGCGGAAGACGCTAAATCGTTCAGTACGATTGCAGCCGCACTCCAAAAGGAGATGAACGTCAGCATCACGGTGGATGCAACAACGATGCGAACGCGGTTCGCTGCGGATGGCGCGGAAACGGTCTGCTCTGGCATGGTCGCTAGTCTTGGTTCAGTTCCTGGTTACAAGCTCGATCACCCATGGCGAGCCTCGATCACAATATTTGGTTTCAGCTCGTCTTGAAGCAGAACCGATCTCCCACGATGTTGCAGTTTCATCATGTTGGGAATGAATCTCCGTCGCACTCAATCATTCTTACTGAAAAGTTCATGCATATCTTCAGCAAAACTAATGACGATAACGAAGGCTGAGCCGAATCCGCCCAGCAGGAACATCGCCACCAGCACATGATCGACCACGTTGAGAAGGAGATGCATTCCAAGAGTGTACTGCCGAGTACTCCGAATGCCTAGAATGCTTTCGATAAAAAATGTTGCGTGTCGATAGGATGGTAGACTGCACACGATGCGCGCTGGATCGAAGTTGAGCTGGGTGCTCGCGGCGGAGAGCGGTGTGCTGCTTGTGCTGCCGTTTCCGGTGGCCGGCCCGCTACCCCATTGGCGTGCTGCGCTGGCGTGGATCGCGTTTATTCCTCTGCTGATTGCCCTGTTGGTTCCGCGAGCCGGTTTTGGCTGGCGTCGCATCGCCCACAACACCGTGCTTGGTTACTTTTGTGGGATTCTGTGGTACGGCGGTACCTGTTATTGGATTCAATCAACTATGCAACTCTACGGGAATCTTTCTCCCGTAGCGGCAAGTTTTATCCTGGTGCTGTTTTGTTTGTATCTTGGCCTCTACTTCGCGTTGTTCGCATTTCTCGTCAGCCTTAGCCAGCGAGCTACGGGCAGCACTGTCTGGACGCTCGCGCTGACCCCGATCCTTTGGGTAGCGGTGGAATTGGCGCGAGCACACATCACCAGTTTTCCCTGGAATCAGCTGGGCGATTCGCAGATCGATAATTTATTGTTGACGCGCCTGGCGCCGTGGACGGGAGTCTATGGAATCTCATTGGTATTGATGGCGGGAAATTGTGCGATCGCCAGCTTCTTTCTGTTTCGCGAATGGCGCGCTCGACTCATTCCGCCGCTACTCGCGATCCTGTTGGCGGCAGGATTGTGGAAGGGATATACCCTGCAAGTCCCGCAAGAAACCACGCACGCCACGGCAATGTTGTTACAGCCCAACCTGAATGTCGCCGGAGTTTCCTGGGTAGGCGATGAGTTTGACAGACAGATGCAGCATTTTGCGGCACTCAGCGAAAAGGTTTGTAATCCCTATTATTCTGGGTTGCCACTACGAGGGAAGGCGGAGAGCCAGCCAGACTGTAAGTCTGCTCGACCTGCGATCAATTTGATTGTCTGGCCGGAATCGCCGGCGCCGTTTGAAGATGGCGACGCCAGGTTTCGACACTGGATTTCAGCGCTCGCCGAAGACGCCCACGCGCCTATGATCGTTGGTGATATTGCGGTCGACCGCGAGACCGGGCAATCTCGTCCTCCCATGTACAACTCGGCGTCGTTTGTGGCGGCCGACGGAACCTTTGTCGGCCGCTACGACAAAATGCATCTGGTTCCCTTTGGGGAGTACACACCATTTCCGGAATTGTTATCTTTCGCAGGATCGCTGACCGATCAAGTGGGACACATGACACCCGGCAAGCAGCGCGTTGTGTTCGCAGCCGACGGACATCGCTACGGCGTCTTTATATGTTACGAGTCGATTTTTGCCGACGAGGTACGCCAGTTTGTAAAACTGGGGGCGGATGTGCTGGTGAATATTTCCGATGATGGCTGGTATGGGGACACCAGCGCCCCCTGGCAGCATCTGAACATGAGCCGAATGCGCGCCATTGAAAACGATCGATGGCTATTGGTGGATACTAACAGCGGCGTAACTGCGGTGATCGATCCGCGCGGTCGCGTGGTGCAGAGCTCGCCGCGTCATGCGGAGACCTCGCTGGCGGCGCACTTCAATTACGTATCGCGAGAAACCTTTTATACTCGCCACGGCGACCTGCTTGCCTGGCTATGTGCCATAATCGCAATAGTTCTTGCCGGCGATGGGGCCGCACAAAATAACTATCGACCAGGAACAAAAATCTACTTCCAAGACTGATCCGCCATGCTCAATGACTTAGAGTTTGCCTACAATCCCGTAGAGCAAAAAGTTCGCGATCTGCAGGAGTATCTTTGACGCGGAACGTCTGCGCAAAGAACTCGCCTCCATTGAACAAAAAGTAGCCGACCCCGCCGTCTGGGCCAATCCCGCGGTGTCGCAGCCGTTAATGCGCGAGCGCAAGCGGCTGGAATCCTTGTTGGCTGACGATACGGAACTGCGGCGCCGCAGAGACGATATTGCTGCGTATTTTGAGCTGGCTCGTGAAGGCGAGCAGGTTGAGCCAGACTTGCTGCGAGAAATTGAGGGCCTGCGGCAGTTTTCTGAAGCGCTGGAATCGCGGACCATGTTGTCGGAAGAAACAGATCCGCTGAACGCGATTGTGACCGTTCATCCTGGTGCGGGTGGAACTGAGTCTCAAGACTGGGCTGAGATGCTGATGCGCATGTATCTGCGCTGGGCCGAGCAACAGCGCTTCAAGACTGAGATCAACGATTATCAGTCGGGAGATGAGGCGGGCATCAAATCGGCCACCTTCACCATTAGCGGCGACTATGCCTATGGGCTGCTTTCCGGTGAGACGGGCGTGCATCGCCTGGTGCGCATTTCTCCATTCGATTCCGCCAAGCGCCGCCACACTTCTTTTGCCAGCGTGTTTGTTTCGCCGGAAATTGACGACTCGATTGAGATTGATATCAAACCGGAAGATTTGCGCATCGATACTTACCGTTCGGGTGGCAAAGGCGGGCAACACGTCAACACGACGGACTCCGCGGTGCGCATGACCCATCTGTCGACGGGCATTGTTGTCTCCTGCCAGAACGAGCGATCGCAGCATAAAAATCGCGAGAAGGCGATGAAGATGTTGCGCTCGCGACTGTATGAATATGAGTTAGAGAAGCAGCGCGCCATCACTCGCAAGATTGAAGATGCGAAACTAGAGATTAATTTCGGTTCGCAGATTCGCTCCTATGTGATGCAGCCGTATCGCATGGTGAAGGACCTGCGGACGCGCGTGGAGACTGGCGATGTCGATCGGGTATTGAACGGCGATCTGGATATGTTTATTCGTGGATTTTTGCGGCTGCGGCGGGAAGGGAATTATCCCGCTGGACCGGTTGAGGATTTGGATTAGGAACATCCATTGCGAACCGAAGTTTGGAGGCAACGTTGAACGAACCCGAAGTGATTGATGAGATTCTAGAAAAAAGCAAGGTCATTGCTGTCGTCGGCATCTCCGACAAGCCGGAGCGCGCCAGCCATGGCGTCGCGGCGCAGATGCAGCGTCGCGGATATCGTATTGTCCCTGTAAATCCGATGCTGACCAGCGTGCTGGGCGAGGATTGCTATCCGACGCTGGCGGAGATTCCTTTTCCCGTAGATCTGGTGGACGTGTTTCGTGCATCGGAGTTTGTGCCGAAGATCGTGGAGGAAACGATTGCCATCGGCGCCAAATATCTCTGGCTGCAGGAGGGCGTCATGCATCCAGAGGCGATTGCGCACGCCGAAGCGAACGGCATCAAGGTGGTGGCGGACCGATGCATCTTCAAAGAGCATTTGCGCTGGACCGCGGAGAAAGGTGGGCGTTGAGAGTGCGCCCGAGTCCGCATGTGAAGAACGATGGGATGCGCCTGCGTGGTGCATGCCTGCTGGCTGCGCTTGCATGTTTGATTTGTTTCTGTGGCCGCGGTTTTGCTGCACCGGTGCGCGCGTCGCATCTGACCGTTGAACTGGTGACGGAAGCAACCAGCATCGCTCCCAATCATGATTTTCTTGCCGGCCTGCATTTTGTGTTGGACCCGGGCTGGCACATTTACTGGATCAATGCCGGCGATGCAGGTGAGCCGCCACGAGTGGACTGGCATCTGCCTGCTGGAATCACCGCGGGCGATCTGCAATTTCCTGCGCCGGAGCGGTTGCCGCTGGGACCTCTGATGGATTTCGGCTATCAGCATGAAGTCTTGCTGCCGATTCCGATGCGCGCCGATGCCAGCCTGCACCCAGGGACGAACGCAGTCCTTCGCGGACAACTGCATTTTCTGGTGTGCAGCAATGTTTGCATTCCGGGCAAAGCAGACATTGAGCAAAGCGTTCCGGTCACCGCTCAGCCCGGCGCAAACAATCCCGCGACAGAGCCGCTCTTCCTTGCTGCGGAGCGAACGTTGCCGCGAGCATTGCCGGCGGACGTCTCGGTACAGGTGCAGCAAACGAAGACGGCTTTTGTCATTCGCGTAACGGGGAAGAGCGCAGCGAGTGCGGAGTTTTATCCATTCGATCAAAATGTAATTGCGAATGCGGCGCCGCAAGGCTTCGAAACGACGGAGAACGGTTGGCGCATCACCGTGGAGAAGGCGAAAGATCTGCAGCAGGTTCCGCCAACACTGCACGGATTGCTGAAATTTCCTGACGGTACGTCGTATCAATTTACATCGCCAATCACCGCTGGATACGCCACGTGATACATGCCGTCCCCGTAAAGCGAGCGGCGGGCTATTGCGCATTCTGGGACTGGCATTTCTCGGCGGCCTGATTCTGAACCTGATGCCGTGCGTGTTTCCGGTGCTGTTCATTAAAGGGCTGGCGCTGGTGCAATCGTCGGGCCACGAGCGACAGCGGATGCGCGCTCACGGCGCGATGTATGCGCTGGGAATTCTTGTTTCGTTCTGGGCAATTGTTGCGCTGCTGTTGTTGCTTGCGCGCCGGCGGTCATCATCTTGGCTGGGGATTTCAATTTCAATCACCCTATTTCGTCGCCTGCATGGCACTGCTGTTTTTCTTCCTTGGGCTAAGCCTGGCGGGGATGTTTGAAATTGGACTTTCCGTCACCAGTGTCGGCGGCGAACTGGCGCAGCGTGGCGGATATTCCGGCAGTTTTTTTACGGGCGTGCTGGCCACCGTCGTCGCCACTCCGTGTACCGCGCCATTCATGGGCGCAGCGGTCGGTTTCGCGCTGTCGCAAAGCGCGCTCATCACCTTTGCCGTGTTCACTGTTCTCGCACTGGGGTTGGCCGCGCCTTACGTGTTGCTGACGCTTCAACCGGCCTGGATTCGTCTGCTGCCGAAACCCGGCGCTTGGATGGAATATCTGAAACAGGCTGTGTCGATCCCAATTTTTATTGCGGTGATCTGGATGGTGTGGGTGTTTGCCCAGGTCGCCGGCAGTAACGGCGTCGCAGCATTGCTGGCAGGGATGCTGCTGACTGCTGTCGCTGGATGGGTGCTTGGTCGGTGGCCGGCGAAACGTCTTTCGACGTTCGCCGCAATCATTTTGCTGGTGGGCGCGATTGCATTGCCTTGCCTTGCCGCAACGGCACTTCCAGCGAGGGCTACAACGTCCGAGGCCTCCGCGCAGGGGATGGCGTGGCAGCCTTTCAGTCCGCAGCGGCTGGCGGCGTTGCGAGCGGATGGCAAGCCGGTATTCGTCGATTTTTCCGCGGCATGGTGTCTCAGTTGCCAGGTGAATGAGCGCGTGGTGCTCGATCGGCCGGATGTCGAAGAAGCCTTCCGCAAAGCCGGCGTGGTGATGCTGCGCGCCGACTGGACCAACCATGACGACACCATCACTACCGCGCTTACTCAGCTGGGTCGCAGCGGAGTTCCGACCTACGCGCTGTATTCTGGTGGATCGCAATCCGCGCCGACGCTGCTGCCGGAAGTACTGACCACGGGAATTGTGATGGATGCGCTAAAGAATCTGCCGCCTAATCGCTAAAGCAGTATTTCCGTAGTGCGGGCTTCGTCGTATCCCACCTCGCCGCGGCGAGATGGGGCACCCTCTGATCTTGGCTCCGTTCAGAATGACTCCACAACCCTATTTGCGATTTTTCTTTCGCAGCTGCTCGATCTCTTCCATGCGCTGCTGCAGCATCTTCTCGCGTCCGCGATCGGTGGGCTGATAGTATTTGCGCCCAATCAATCCTGGCGGCAGGCAATCCATATCGGATACGGCGCCTTCTTCATCGTGGGCATAGCGATAGCCCTTGCCATAGTCGAGCGATTCCATCAGCCGCGTGGGCGCGTTGCGCAAGTGCAGCGGAACAGGCTCGGCGCGCGTTTGTTCCACATCGCGGATGACCGCGCCGTACGCCGTGTACAGCGCATTCGACTTGGGCGCGAGTGCCAGATAGACCGCAGCTTGCGCCAGTGCCAGATCGCCCTCCGGGCTGCCTAGAAAATCCATCGAATCGCGCGCGGATAGCGTCAGGTTCAACGCCTCCGGAGCCGCCAGACCAATGTCTTCTGATGCCATTCGAACCAGACGCCGCGCCAGGTACATGGGATCTTCACCGGAGCGCAGCATGCGGGCGAGCCAATAGAGCGCCGCATCGGGATCGCTATTGCGAATGGATTTATGCAGCGCGGAAATCAGGTTGTAATGTTCCTCGCCGCTCTTGTCGTAGAGCAGCGTTTTCTGCTGCACCGCGTCGGCGATCAGCTGGCCGTCCAGGCTCGCCTGCCCTGCGTTCGCCGCCAACCGCACCGCGGCTTCCAGTACGTTATAGGCACGGCGGACATCGCCATTGGAATATCCGGCAATCACCTGCAGCGCGTCTTCCGGGGAAGTGATCCCGAATCCGCCGAGACCGCGTTCTTTATCGGTCAGCGCCCGATGCAGCAGCGTGACGATTTGCTCATCGCTCAGAGCCTCCAGCACATACACCCGGCAGCGAGAGAGAAGCGCGGCATTCAACTCAAAGGAAGGATTCTCGGTGGTTGCGCCGATCAGTCGAATCGCGCCTCGCTCGACGTACGGCAAAAACGCATCCTGCTGGCTGCGATTGAAGCGATGAATTTCATCCACGAAAAGGATCGTGCGCATGCCGGCAGAAGCGGCCTGATCGGCTTCGGCCATGACCTGCTTAATTTCCTTGATCCCGCTGACAACTGCGGAAAACTCGATGAACGTGGCCTTGGTTGTGTGCGCGATGATTTTGGCCAGCGTGGTTTTTCCTACTCCGGGCGGTCCCCACAAAATCATTGAGGTGGTGTCGTCGGTTTCCAGTTGCAGGCGCAGTGCCTTGCCGGGTCCGAGCAAATGTTCCTGGCCAACGAACTCGTCTAGAGTACGCGGACGCATGCGCTCCGCTAGCGGTCGCTGGCGCAAATCGGAAGGCGTCTCGTTGGAATATGCGGGATCGCCGGGAAGTGCATTGAACAGGCTCATGGCTTGCTTTCGAGGGATGCGAAGCTGCGCTGCCGCGATGCCTCGTACAGCACAATGGAGGCGGCGATGGCGGCATTCAACGATTCCACATGACCTGGGCACGGTACGTGGAGGCTGCCGTCGCTGAGAGATAGAATCTCATCCGAAATTCCTGCGCCCTCATTGCCAATGACAAATGCAATGGGTCCGCGCAAATTGGCCTCGACGATAGAAGCTCCAGCGTCGGCGACGCAGGCGTACACAGGAATTCGCTTTTCAGCGAGATGTTGCAGTTGCGAGATGGTTGCAAGAGAAATGACCGGTAGGCGAAAGCTTGATCCCGCGGAGGCTCGCAGCGCTTTCTGGTTCCACGGGCTGACACTTCCTGGCGTCAGTAAAACTCCGCTGGCGGCGAATGCCTCGGCGGAGCGAATGATTGTGCCTAAATTGCCGGGATCCTGCAGTCCTGCGAGGATGAGGAGTCGAGGTTCGTCTGCGGCGAGCATTGATTCCAGCGTCCACTCGGGTGCTTTCACCAGTGCGGCAATCCCTTGCGGAGAATCAGTGGCGCAGGCATGGTCGAAGGCATCAGCCGCGACGGTGAGAACTTTCACGTGATGAGGGAAAGCACGCTCTCTTCCCACAACCCGATCTTCCCGCAGAAAAACGGTATCGAAGCGCAGTCCGCTTCGGTCCGCCTCCTGCAGCAGATGCTCGCCTTCAATGGCGATCAGCCCATCCTCGCCGATCCCCGGGTGCAGCAAACGCTGACGCAGATCTTTCAGTCGCGCATTCTGGCGACTGCGGATGATTTCAGCGGAAGCGGAGGCCACATAGTCCGGCATACCTCGCGATTTTACGCTGTACGCGTTGCAGAGCCTCCGCGATAATCGGAGAATCGAACCGGTCCGAGAGGAAACCAGAATGGAATCCGAGCCCAAGGTTGCCGAGGTGCTGGACACGCGCTGTTGCGTCGCAGGCGGCGGACCCGCAGGAATGATGCTCGGCTTCTTGTTGGCGCGGGCTGGAGTCGACGTAGTGGTGTTGGAAAAGCACGCAGACTTTCTGCGCGATTTTCGCGGAGATACGATTCATCCCTCGACGCTGGAATTGATGTATGAACTGGGGCTGCTGGAAGAGTTCTTATCCAGGCCTCATCAGCAAATGTCTCAGATTGGCGCTGAAATAGAAGGCTTCTCGGCGACTGTTGGAGACTTCAGCCATCTTCCAACCCATGCAAAATTCATCGCGTTCATGCCGCAGTGGGAATTCCTGAATTTCCTGGCCGAAAAAGCGAAGCCATATCCACACTTTCATTTGCGGATGGAGTCGGAAGTGACGAGCTTGCTGAAAGAGAATGGCCGGGTGCGCGGCGTACATGCCATGACTCCGAAGGGAACTCTGGAGGTTCACGCGGATCTGACCGTGGGCGCGGACGGCCGGCATTCTACGGTCCGCTCCAGTGCGGGGCTTGAGGTTCTGGACCTTGGCGCTCCCATCGATGTGTTGTGGATGCGGGTGTCGCGTCGGCCCGCTGACCCGAACCAGACCCTGGGGCGTTTTCGCGGGGGAAAGATTCTGGTGACGCTCGATCGCGGCGAATATTGGCAGTGCGCGTATGTGATTCGCAAAGGGGATTTCGAGGCGATTCAGCAACGGGGCTCACCTTCGTTTCGGCAGGACCTGGCGGAGATCGCGCCATTTCTCGCCTCGCGAACGGATGAAATTGCAGATTGGAATGCTGTGAAACTGTTGACGGTAGCGGTGGATCGCCTGCGGCAATGGGCGCAGCCCGGGACTCCTCTGCATTGGGGACTGTGCCCACGCCATGTCACCCGTCGGAGGCGTTGGCATCAACCTTGCCATTCAGGATGCGGTTGCGGCGGCGAATCTGCTGGCATTGCCTTTGTTGCGTGGCACGATAAGCGAACAGGATCTGCGCCAGGTGCAAGCTCGTCGCAGTTATCCAACGCGCATGACGCAAGCCGTTCAGGTGTTTATGCATCGCCGGTTCATCCGGCCAGCTCTGGGGCGACAGACTCCAATTCGGCACCTTCCGTTGCCGTTCAAACTACTGCAGCAATTCCCATGGCTGCGGCGTATCCCTGCGCGAATTGTCGGCCTGGGATTTCGACCGGAACACATCCGCACTCCCGATTCGCTGGCGAAGGCTGGGAGATAACTTCCGGCCGGTGTGCGCGAAATCGACCAGAGTTGTATTTGCGTTCTTCCAACCTCCGAACGAACGGGTATCATGGATCAAGCTCGAAAATACTTTCAGCCTGCAAACTCTTCGGGCGGCAACTCGCGGATGTGGAGAAATCGTTTGTCAGCGGAAATACTGCGCGTGCACCCGGACGAGCCGGAGCCGGAAAAGATCGAGTACATTGTGCGCTGCCTGCGATCGGGTAGTGTCGTTGGCTTGCCGACGGACACGTTTTACGGCCTGGCCGTAGATCCAGTCAATCTGCATGCTGTCGAGCTGATTTATGACATCAAGATGCGGCTGCGCCACAAGCCGCTGTCCCTGCTGCTGGCCGACGTTGCCCAGGCGTATGAGATTGCGCGCAACCTTGATTCCCAATTTGACCGACTTGCCGAACGCTTCTGGCCGGGACCACTGACGGTGATTGTGCGCGCGGGAACCCGGCTGCCGCTGCGGGTCACTGCGAACACGGGGAATGTGGCGCTACGGGTTCCAGATGCAGCCATTCCGCGAGCCGTGGTTCGCATGCTGGGATTGCCGGTTACGGCGACTTCCGCCAACGCGTTTGGCGCGCCAGAGTGTACTCACGCTATGGGAGTTCGCGATCAGCTTGGCGATCGCCTCCCCTTGATCGTCGACGGAGGTCCGACCGGACGAAGCCTTCCGACCACCATCGTTGATTTGTCGGCCGGTCCAGGAGGCTGGCAGATCCTGCGCGAGGGCGCAATTCCAACGCACGAGATCGCTTTCGCACTGCAGTAGCGGAGTCTCGACGAATGGGCGATATCGAACCCGAAGAATCCGATTGGGAGGACGAGTATGCCGTGGAGCCCAGTAG
The DNA here is from genome assembly GCA_963794795.1 of uncultured Acidobacteriota bacterium. Lineage (GTDB taxonomy): Bacteria > Acidobacteriota > Terriglobia > Terriglobales > Acidobacteriaceae > JAKAAZ01. The sequence goes on from CAWCFC010000002.1 coordinate 343,871, forward strand.
AGTCGGCGGCATGGTTCGCCGGATCCTGCGTGGAATCATCACCCTTGTGCTGCTGGCCTGCTTTGCCTGGTTCTGGTGGCTGTTCATCGAAATACGGACGACTTCCTACACCATCCAGACGCTGCCTGCTGATGCCATTGCTGTGTTTGGCGCTGCGGAATACAACGGCCGGCCTTCGCCTGTTCTCACGGCTCGCCTGGAGCATGCACTGGATCTCTATCGCCGCGGCCTGGCGCCCCTGTTGATTACTCTGGGCGGCGGCGCCGGAGCGCAAAACGATCCGCAAATGAGCGAAGGTGCGGTGGGCCGGGATTTCTTTCTGACCCACGGCGTACCGGATCGCAGGATCATCGCAGAAACCACCAGCAGCGACACCGAGGAATCCGTTGACCGGTTGGCGGCGATTGCAACAGAAAATCATCTGCGCACCATCCTGGTCGTCAGCGATGGAACCCATATGTTTCGCATTCGCGAACTTTGTCGGGCCAAAGGGCTGCACGTACTGCTGAATCCTCGGGAACCGGGAAAATCCGTGAACCAGTTCGATATGGTGAACCGATACCTGCATGAAATGGCCAGCTATACACTCTGGCGACTCCATCTGCACTAATACGTGAAGCGCCGAAGTGTGCTTGCATCGGCCGCTTGATCCAAAGCTTGGGAAAACAACGAATGCCGAAAGACGATCGCACCAGGATTATTTACAGCAGAGCGCCAGAATCAGCGGCCATGTTGGCCAACGTCAAGCGAGCGATGGCGATCACCGCCAGATTGAACCGTTTGACATTCAATGATGCGCAGGAAGTGCGGGCCTTGTTCAGCGAACTGATCGGGAAAAAGGTCGACGAGAGTTTTTTGCTGATTCCTCCGTTTTATACGGCTGGCGGAAACGAAATTCGCGTTGGGCAGAATGTCTTTGTCAATCAGAACTGCACTTTCTATGACCTTGGCGGACTCGACATCGGAGACGATGTGATGATTGGGCCGAACGTGAGTCTCATCACGGCCGGCCATCCCATTGAACCCTCGCAGCGACGCGCCGCCACCATCGGACAGCCCATTGTGATCGAGAGAAACGTATGGATCGCAGCCGGTGCGACCATCATCGGTGGCGTAACCGTGGGCGAGAACTCGGTCGTCGCGGCGGGTTCGGTGGTCACCAGGGATGTTCCTGCGAATACGCTTGTCGCGGGAAATCCGGCGAGAGTGATTCGTTCGATTGGCGACTGACAGAACGCCCGCAAGCCGTCGAAAATGGAACGTCAGACTAACCCACTACCAAAGCTTGCACCCATCCCACGAAAACACCGGCGCTGATTTACAATCTTGACAGCTTCAATTGATTGTTGGAAACCATGGGGTATTCACGAGTGTTGTCAGTTTTTGGGCGAAGAAGGCCCTGGAAATTATTGGGATCGAGTCTGATATTCGCCTTCATGCTGGGCTGTGGAGATATTTACCGTCCCGTTGTCACGAGCATACCCCCGGTCGAGCCGTCGCCGCAGCCGATTAAGTACGCGATCGTGACCACCTGCGGCAACAACACCAATGTTTCCGCGCCGACCATTGACCAGGTTTGCTCGACCAGCACGGTTCCCGGATATGGATCGCTGGTAGATTTCTCCGGAGACTCCCTTGCCATTCGAGTGAATCTTGGCAACGGACCGCGATGGGAAGGTTTGGCGCCCAACAGCAATGGCAGCGGCGGAATCGTTTACAACACCAATGCCGATGGAACGGTGACGAATTACAGCATTTCTACCACGGTGGAAAGCCACCAGGTATATTCCAGCACCCTGCTTGCCAATGCCGACCCCAGCACAATGTTATCGACCACCAATTATCTGTATGTTTCGCAAACGGGTCGCGGTTCTGTGGAAGTGATGAAGACGGCGAATGGAGCGTTTTCGCCCGCGGGGTTCCTTGAGATTCCTTTAGCGGACGCGACCAATCCGTCGGCATCGCAGTATCCCGCGTACCTGGTCGGCAACCGAACCGCGCAGCGTATCTATGCCATCAGTTATGCGGATAGCGGGTTGCCCACACCCAGTTGTCCGGGTTCGAATTCCGCCGGACTTGCCACGGGAATTGAAACCACGACCAACACCCCGTCGTCTAACCTGCCGCTCGGGCTTTGCCCCGTCTATGGCGTCATGAGTTCTGACAACCGTCGCGTCTTCGTCCTGAATCAAGGCAGCGGTACGGTCTCCGTGATTGATAGCCAACAAAATCAGATCGACACGAGCGCGAATCTGATCGCCAATCAACCTGGCGTGACACCGGGGCAGATCAAAGTTGGACAAGACCCGGTCTGGGCAGACATTTACAACACCGGATCGATCCTTGCCGTCGCAAACGCAGGTTCCAACACTCTGACCTTGATCAATATCAGCGAAGATGTCTATGGCAATGACAGCCCCAACTTCGGTCACATTATCGCTACCGTACCCGTTGGCAGCCAACCTTCGTCCGTCTCCGTGCTGCAGGATGGTACCCGGGCTTACGTGGCCAATCGCGGAGATGGGACTGTCAGCGTTGTCAGCTTGAACAGCAATACTGTCACTACAACGATTTCTTTACCGCAGGCGCCATGCTCGGCAGGGAATCCGAATGTTCTGTGCACCGTTCATCCCATGTCGATTGCCGCCACCACCGGAACTCCCACAGGCAAGGTCTACGTTGTGTCACCGGACACGAACATGCTGACCATTATCCAGACAATAGACGACACCATCGACACAACCTTGCCGCTGACAGGCAATGGTATCCAGGTCTACCTGACAGGGTCCTGATCCTGGCGACATGCAAGCTGGCAAAAACCGTGAACAATCGGCTCGACGGACATCGGTGCAGCCATGAAGCTTCGTTTGGATAAGCTGCTGGTAGGTCAGGGCCTGGCCTCGTCACGAACCCGGGCGCAGCAGCGAATCTCCGCCGGACAGATTTCCGTGGACGGTTCCATCGTCACCAAGGCCGGCCTGCTCGTCGACTCCAGGCAGGTGGTTCAGGCAATTGAGCAAGACATCCCATACGTGAGCCGTGGCGGAGTGAAGCTGGCGGCGGCCCTGGATGCCTGGAAGATCGATGTTGCCGGCCGCACCTGCCTTGACATTGGCATCTCGACGGGCGGCTTCAGCGATTGCCTGTTGCAGCGAGGCGTAAAGCGCGTCATCGGCGTGGACAGCGGTCGTGGCCAATTGGCGGAATCGTTGCGTTCTGAACCGCGCCTGCTGTTGCTGGAGCACACCAATGCGCGCCACCTGACCGCGAACATGCTGCCGCCGAACATTGAATTCTTCACTATCGATGTCTCGTTCATTGCGGCCTCGCTGATTTTGCCTGCGGCCATTGCCGCTGCATTTCCATCGAAGGCAGAGGAGTCGCGTCGCGAAGCGGTGATCCTGGTCAAGCCCCAGTTTGAAGCGGGCAAGGAATTTGTCGGCAAGGGTGGAATCGTCCACAGCTCCGCTGCGCATCAGCGCGCCATCGACCGGGTGAAACAGACCTTGGATGCCCATGGAGCACGGGAGACGCGAGTGATGGATTCGCCCATCCCCGGTGGAGATGGAAATCGCGAATTTTTAATGTACGCTCGGTTCTGAGGGAGAACGCATGCCATCGGTCGCAATTATTTCCAAACCGCAAAAGCCGGAGCTGGCAACCATCTTGCCGGAGCTGACGGTCTGGCTGAAGCAGCACGGGTATGTTGCGGTACTGGACCCCATGAGTGCGGCCTACCTGGGCTCAGGCGATGCGGTTCCTCGACATCTCATGCACGAGCGCCAGCCGGAGTTGGTCATCGTGCTGGGCGGCGATGGCACATTATTGGCAGCGGCACGCGCCTTTGCGCGCACCCAGACACCAATCCTCAGCGTTAACCTGGGTTCTCTGGGATTTCTGGCGGAAGTGCCGCTGGAGGAATTGTTCACCACGCTCGAAAGCTGGCGAGAGAACGGTTGCACCATCGATGAGCGCGCCATGCTGCATTCGGAGGTTCGTCGCGGCGGGCTAGTGCATCATGAGTTCGAAGCGCTGAACGATGTGGTGATCACCAAGGGCACGATTGCGCGCATGGTCAGCATCCTGGTCAAAGCCGGCGATCAGACGGTGGCTCAATTCAGCGCAGATGGTGTCATTGTGGCCACGCCGACCGGATCGACCGCCTACAATCTTGCCGCCAACGGACCCATCCTTGCGCCCGATATCGATGGCATGATCATTACCGCCGTCTGTCCGCATCAACTGACCGTGCGTCCTCTGGTGGTGCGTGGAGACGCGAAAATCACCCTCACGATTGAAGGAATTCCAGAACAGATTTATTTGACGGTCGATGGTCAGGAAGCTGTCGAATTGCGGCTGGGTGACGAATTAAATTGTTGCCGGTCCCGCTACACGATTCGCTTGATTCGCCGGAGCGGCAACAGCTTTTTCGATGTGCTGCGAGCCAAATTGAAATGGGGCGAGCGATAGCGCAGTCTGTTAAGCCTTTCATCCTCGCTGCCGATAGCTCCTTATAGAAACCGATGCTAAAGGAGAGAATAAACATGGCAGTTTTCACGTGGGACGAGAGCTACAGCGTCCGTGTCCACCAGTGCGACGCTCAACACAAGAGGCTCTTCGATACTATTAATCAACTCGCAGATGCGATGCGAGTGGGAAAAGGACAATCCGTGATCTCGCAGATTGTAAGTCAGCTGATCACTTATACACGAACGCATTTTCAGCAGGAAGAGGCATTGATGGAACAGGCGCAGTACCCCGAATTGGCTGCCCACCGCCAATTGCATCGTAAATTGGTGGCCGACGTGGAAAAATTCCAGCGCGAACTTGAGGAGGGTCTTCGTCCGAATACCGTCGCGGTGCTGGACTTTTTGAAGGAATGGCTTACGCAGCACATCCAGAAGGTGGATAAGGCATACTCGCAACACTTGAACTCTCACGGAATCTCGTAGCTTGCCTTTGGGTTCTCGGCGATTCCGACGCCAGGGATTTGGCGGAGGGGGTCTGGAGTAATCGTATCTTCGACAGACCCTCTCCAGGCTGAAGGGTCACTTCGATAATTCGTCGACCAGAATCTTCGCTTTGTTCGCCAGCGTCTGCGCACCCACCAGATCGTTCATGCTTAATGCTTGCCGGGCTTGCGACAGGAAAGAAGCTACCTGAGCGACCGAATCCTTGTGTTCCGTTTGTTGCTTCGTCGACAACTTCTTCAACTTGTCATCAGTCGCGTCAATCAGTTGTTTCGTCTGCGCAGCATCGGACGGTGTTGCTGTCGCATCATCGGCGGAAAGTTGCCCGATGACGGCGGTGCCAGGTGCGGAGGGAGCTGGCGCATTGCCGGATGAAGTCTGCGTCGCGCTCGCTTCACCTTGCGTCTCTTCCTTAGCAGGCGTGTGGTGACGGTGGACCTTGGCAGCATGCTTCTTGGGTGGCGGCGTAACAGGCGGTAGCGTGGCTGGAGGGGCAGGTTGGGCCTGCGCCAGTATCACCGGCTCCGGAATGAAAATCGGCAGGGTTGGCGCGGGGATGATTGTAGGAGCTTGCGCGTGAGGTGGCGGGAGCGCTCGCTCCGGCTTGCGATGGCAGCCAGCGATTGACAACGTCAGCAGGAATGAGACAACCAACAGGCGCCAATACCGCATTCTTCCCCTAGTATTTCCTTGACGCATCTATATTCACTCTGTGTCGAGCGATCCACGATTCATCGGTATTCCTAGCCGGCACTTGTGCTAAGAATCGATTTTGGTTCCGGCAGGGAAGCCACTGGAAGCCGGAGGGTGAACTGCGTGCCAACATCCACCTCAGATTCTACTTGAACCGAACCATTGTGGAGTTGCAGTATACGATAGGTCATCGCCAGCCCAATCCCAGTTCCATCCCGCTTGGTGGTGAAGTAGAGATTGAAGATGCGGTTGAGGATCTCGCGCGGAATGCCACAACCCTGGTCGCGGATGCGCAGGCTGGCTTCGTGCCCATGCTGCCGCAGTTCTATGTACAACTCTCCGCCATCTGCCATGGATTGCGCGCCATTCAGCAGAACATTCAACAACGCCTGTTGAATCATATCGGCATCCACCCTGACATTGACAGGAGAGCCGGGCATCACGCTGACCACCTTAACGGATCGTTGTGCCAAATCGGGCTCCGCCAGGGTCAGCACGGAAGTGACAATCGAGCGCAGATCGTGCATCGCCAGATCGAGTTCCACCGGTCGCGAGAAATCGATCAAGGTCTGCACAACGCGATCGAGGCGGCGAATTTCATTGTGAATCACATCGACATGCCGCTCGGCGCTGCTATCGTTGCGCGCCAGCTTCTCGCGCAGCAACTCCAAATGCACGACGATGGCGTTGATGGGGTTTTTCACCTCGTGGCCGACACCGGAGGTCAGCCTTCCCAGGTCTGCCAAACGGCGCGATACTTCCAGCTCGTTTTCAATCTTGCTGATCGATTCGGTGTCGTGCAGCGTGAGCAGGGCGCCCAATGTATCCGCAGGCGTCGTCGGATCTTCGCTATGAATAAAGTCGAGCGAGACCTGGATGCGTCGCCCAGTTTCTGTAATCACTTCTTCCTGCATCAACATCATCCGCGCATTGAAGGCGCGGCGCACCACCTGACCCAGCATGGACTGGCGATCGAAGATGTCGTGCAACTCGACGCCGAGCATCTGCTGCCGAGTCATTCCTAAAAAATGTTCCACTGAATCGCTGACCATGACCACACGCGCATCCTGCGTAAACAACATCACGCCGTCCTGCAGGTTCTCGAGCACCTGGTCGAGGTTTTCTTTCAGCGCGGTAAAGACTTCTTCCACGCTGCGCATGCGCTGGCCGATGCGTTCAATCTTGCTGGAGACGCGAGAGATTTCGTCCGACTTCGCCAGCAACAGCCCAGACTCTGAAACCGGTTGCGGCTCCGCCAGCATGAATTGATCGAGGCGGTCGCTGATCACCTGCAGTGGGTGCAGCGCCATGTTGGAGAGCAGCGCCGCCAGCACGATGGTCAGCAGCACCGAGAGAACGACAATCACAAATTCCGCGCGCAGCCAGGGAGCTAGCTGGCTGCGAAGGAAGGTGGTGCGCACTCCCACCCGGACGGTCAAGAAATGAGCGTGTTGTCGATCGAGGCCAGCATCCACGGCGTAGACTGCGGGCGGCCCGAAGACAATACGAAATTTCTGCCAGGCGGTTTGTTCCTGCAGGGAAACGAAACTGGGCTGGTTCGCCAACAGATGACCCTGGGAAAGCGGGTCGGTACTGAGGAGAATTTTGCCATCGCTGCCGGCGATGTTGATGTCATAGATGGTCGGCTCGTATCGGATGAACGAGGACAACATCAGATGCAGCGCGGCATCCTGTTGCAAGGCGCGCGTCACAGCATCATTCAGTGCGGCGGGATCGTTGGGAGGTAGCGCTACGTGCGCCATACCATGTTCAATCGCGGCGCGTGCTGCCAGCATCACCTGGTGGGCAGCGATATCGGTGTGCCGATAGCTCTGCTGGATACGTTCTGAAAGTAGTTGCGAAAGGTAAAGAGCGGACAACAGGATCACCATGGCGGAAACCATCACGGTGATTGCCAGTACGAGCTTGAGTCGGATTCTCATGGCGGATGCTGGATTGGTTCCCTGGGTGGGGCCGCTAATTCCTCCGGCTCTCGGTGTTGTCGAGAAATTTCAACGATTCCCGATGGACGCGTCACCGCAGCCCACCCGAGTTAGTCACTGCTCTCCGCCGAACTTCCGTATTCCTTCAGCTTATTGTGCAGCGTTTTCAGGCTGATTCCAAGAATTTCGGCAGCCCGCGTCTTGTTGTTTCCCGTCGACTCCAGGGTGCGCAGAATCAACCGCTTTTCTGCTTCGTCCACCGTGGTGCCAACCGGCATTTGAACCTGGTCGGAATCGACGACGGCGGACACATGAGCGGTGCCGAAGCCGGGGGGTAAATGCTGGCTGCTCAGGATACCGCTACCGCACAGCACCACTGCCCGCTCCAGCACGTTGCGCAATTCGCGAACATTTCCGGGCCAATCGTACGACTCGAACTCCCGCAGCAGGTCCGGCTCAATGCCGGTTACCTGGCAGCCATGCCGTTCATTCATGGATCGAATCAGCGATTCTGCAATCAGCGGGATATCTTCCCGATGGCCACGCAGCGGCGGCATTTCAATATTGAAGACATTCAGTCGATAGAACAGGTCGTTGCGCAAATGGCCGTCGGCGATTGCGGTTGCGGGATCTTTATTGGTGGCCGCCAGCACTCGAACATTGATCTGTGTTTCAACTTTGCTGCCCAGCCGGCGCAGCGTGCGATCTTCCAAAACTCGCAGCAGCTTGGCCTGCGTGGCGATCGGCATTTCGCCAATCTCGTCCAATAGCAGGGTGCCTTCTTCCGCCAGCTCAAAACAGCCGGCGCGACGCTCCACGGCTCCGGTGAATGCTCCCCGTTCGTGCCCGAAGATTTCGCTTTCAATCAATGTTTCAGGAATGGCGGCACAGTTCACCGCGATGAAGGGCTTGCTGCTGCGACCACTCAGTTCGTGCAGGGTCCGGGCCACCACTTCTTTTCCGGTACCGCTCTCACCCGTGATCAGGACGGAAACATTATTGGGGGCGATCCGTTCAATCAAGCGAAAAATGCCTTGCATGGGAGCAGATTTTCCGACCAGAGAGCCCAGTACCCCGGTCTCCTGCACTTTGCGGCGAACATTCTCAATCTCCCGCTCTGCCTGCTGCTGCGAACCGGCACTGGCCAACAGCCGCTTCAACCGGATTGGGTCGACAGGTTTCTGGATGTAATCAAACGCACCCAGCTTCATCGACTCCACAGCACTTTCGATACTGCCCTGCGCGGTCAGCATAATGACAGCCAGCTTGTCCTGCAGTTTCACCAGATGGGACAACAAGGTCAGCCCATCCATGCGCGGCATTTTCAAATCGGAGACCAGGATTGTGGGGTGCCAGTCCTGGATGCGTTCCAGGGCCTCCACTCCGTCTTCCGCCACTTCCGTGGCATATCCCCATCCTGAAATCAGCTCCGCCAACCCCATGCGGGCGTTGGGTTCATCTTCGACAATTAGAACTCTTTGACTCATAAAGTTTTGCGATTCTTCCGGGCACCAAAAAAGTGGGTGAGCCATCTCTCCAGCAGGTGATCCCATGGTGCCTATCCTGTCCTGTTTGTACCATGGAGCTCGGATTATCGCTCGCTGCCGCAGTCTGCCGAGGACCGGCTCCAGGAAACGTCGCCGCCATGTATTCTGAAGTGTCATATGGATCACGAGATTTCCGTTCCAGATCTTCAGGAAAAGCTGAAAAAGTCCGCCTCCGATCCTGGTGAAGAATCGTTCTATCTATTGGACGTGCGCGAACCCTGGGAAGCGGAGTTGTGCGGTTTGCCGGGAGCTCGCCTGATGCCCATGGGGGATATTCCGTCCAGAGCGCATCAGGAACTGGATCCGGACGCACACATCATCGTGTATTGCCATCACGGTATCCGCTCTCTGAGTGTGGTATTTTGGCTGCGCGAGCAAGGATTTGAACGCGCACAATCGCTGGCCGGCGGTATTGAACGCTGGGCCCAGGTTGCAGATCCATCGATGGCTCGCTATTAAGCTCCGCGTCCACATGTACGTCTGACATTCCGAGGAATGCTAATGCCGACAGAAGCGCTGCAATTTGCACGCCAGAATCAAAGCCGATTTCTTGATGAGCTGAAAGATCTGTTGCGAATTCCGTCGATCTCCACGTTGCCCGAACATCGTGGCGACGTTCGCAAGGCTGCCGAAGTATTGGCGGCTGAACTCAACCGCATCGGCATGGAACATGTGGAGGTGATTGAAACCAGCGGTCATCCGCTGGTGTATGCAGATTGGCTGCATGCAAAAGGGAAGGCGACCGGCCTTTGCTATGGCCATTACGATGTCCAGCCACCGGACCCGCTGGACGAGTGGACGACGCCGCCGTTTGAGCCGGCGGAGCGCAATGGCAATATCTATGCTCGCGGCGCCGTCGATGACAAGGGCCAGATGTACATGCACATCAAAGCGCTGGAAAGCATGCTGGAGGCGCATGGAGGCAAGCTGCCGCTGAATATTCGCATCATCCTGGAAGGCGAAGAGGAGGTTGGCGGCGAAGGGATTGCTCAGTTTGTCCGTGAGCATCCTGAACGCTTGCGCGCTGATTTTGCATTGATCTCCGATACAGAAATGTTTGCGCCGGATTTGCCGACGCTGTGCGTTGGACTGCGCGGCATGATCTATACAGAAATCGAGGCTCGCGGTGCTGCCACCGATCTGCATTCAGGCATGTACGGAGGCGCCGCGCCGAATCCTTTTTTTGCGTTGTGCGAAATTCTGTCGAAATTGAAGGATGCCAACGGACATATCCTGATCCCCGGCCTCTATGACGATGTGGTGGCGCCCTCCGCAGCTGAGCTCAAGGCCTGGAAGTCGCTGCCTTTCGACGAAGCCGAATTTCAAAAGAAGGAAGTTGGCTCGTCCGCGCTTACGGGGGAACAGGAATATTCCATCCTGGAGCGTCTGTGGGCGCGTCCCACGCTTGAGATTCACGGCATGCCCGGAGGCTTTATCGGGGATGGCGCTAAGACCGTGATTCCGGCCAAGGCTGCGGTCAAGGTGTCGCTGCGTTTGGTTCCGGACATGGAGCCACGCAAGATTTTCGATCTCTACAAGAAATATGTGGAGTCGATTTGCCCCAAAGGCATCTCGGTCGAAGTTCGACTGATTCATTCTGGCGATGCAATCGTGATCGGCGTGGACAATCCATACGTGAAAGCTGCCACGGCTGCCTTGCACGAGGTGTTTAAGAAGGACACGGTCTTCATCCGCTCCGGCGGCTCGATTCCGATCGTCGGCGACTTTGAGCGCAGCCTGAAAATTCCATCGGTCATGATGGGCTTCGGACTGCCGGATGATAATCTGCACGCTCCCAATGAGAAATTCTGTATTGCCAATTTTCATCGCGGCATTGAATCGTTGATTCGCTTCTTCGAGAAACTGGGTGGGCAGCAGTAGTGCAGCCAGGCGCGTCACCGGTCAGCGATTCTGGGGTCACGAGGATGGGCGCTCCCACGGAAATCTCCGGATTTGTTCTGGCGGGCGGTCGCAGTTCTCGGCTGGGTCGCGATAAAGCCCTGCTACCGTGGCCTCCCAACGCTACAGCGGAAGGGAGCAGTCAGACCCTGCTGCAACACTCGATCGCACGACTCCAACGTGTTTGCACGACGGTTTCTATTTGCGCCAACCGCGACGATCTTCCGTTCGCGGGAACCATCCTCCCGGATGCGTTGCCGGGCAGTGGCCCTCTGGGTGGAATCGTGGCCGCACTGGAAACTTCGACAACTGACTGGAACCTGGTGCTGGCGGTCGATTTGCCTTTTCTTCCAGTGGAAGTGCTGCAGGCGCTAGTCACATTTTCACGACAGAGTGAGAGGCCTGGCGATCCATCCAGTCCTGCTTCCGCGTCGCCCGTGGCTTGTGTCCTTCCGCAGTTGGATGGATTGCCGCAGCCACTTTGCGGACTCTATCATCGTGACCTTGCGCCAGGACTTCGATCGGCACTTGCAGCGGGGAAGTTTAAGGTGATGGCTGCATTGCAGCAGGCCTGTGACGTGATCGCGCACTGCTCGAACCATCCATCCTCAGGATTTCGGATCGAGATGTGGGACGCGGCAGCTTTTGCGGCTGCACAGCCATCGGCGCCCGATCCACATGAGTGGTTCCTCAACATCAACAGCCAGGAGGATTGGCTGCGAGCCCAGGAACTTCGCCCCAGCTAATTCTCAGCAGCAATTCAGCCCAACTTCGGCTATCTTCAAAAGAATGGCAGAACACAAATCCACACCGGCCGAGCCTTTCATCGCCTTCGAACACGTGTGCAAACGATTCGGCGACAATGTTGTGCTCGACGATGTCAGCTTCTTCGTGCTGCCCGGAGAGACACTGTGCATCATCGGGCGCAGCGGCGTGGGCAAATCGGTCTCGCTGGAAATCATCATGGGATTCCTCAAGCCGGATGCGGGCCGCATCATTGTCAAAGGTGAGGACGTCACCGATTTCAACGAACAGCAGATGCAGTCGATTCGACGAGACGTGACTATGGTCTTTCAGAGTGGCGCGCTCTTCGACTCGTTGACCGTGTTTGAAAATGTGGCGTTCCCGTTGCGACAGCGGGGTGAGCTGAGTGAAGACCAGATCGATCAGATCGTGAACGGCTTACTGGGGATGGTGGGGGTGAGTGAAATGGCGCACGGCCTGCCCTCGGACCTTTCTACCGGCATGCGGCGAGCGGTGGCCATTGGAAGGGCGCTGGCCGCGCAACCGGAAGCGATCCTCTACGATGAGCCCACGACCATGGTTGACCCGCTGATGGCGCACCTGATGGGGAACCTGATCCAGAAAGTGAAAATTCAGCTGCGGCTGACCAGCATCGTGGTGACTCACGACATGCAGATTGCCGAAAAGCTGGCGGATCGCATTCTGTTTTTGCACGAAGGGAAGGCGGAATTTTTTGGTTCGGTGGAGCAGTTGCGCCAGACCACCGACCCGGTGTTGCAGGAGTTTCTTCGCCTGGACGAGCGCACGTTACCAAATCCAGCATTGTGGAAATAAAGCATTACTTTGTGGGCAGCAGACTTCGGTAACCTGTTCCCATGGAGAAGTTTGTGCTCGGGTACCTTTGTGCAGAGGGTAACGTAATTTCATTGCAATCTGTCCCGCGAACATCTACCATCGTTGAAACGCTGGTTCAAAAAATGGCGAGGTTACTGATATTGGTTACGCGGCATCCAAGTTCAAAGCCGCCACGGGTAGCAGGACACTGAAGACAAGCTCCGTTTGTTTGTTGATTCGATATTAATACTTTTGAAAACCGCAACCTTTTAACTTTCGGTTTGCATTTCAGGCAAGTGACCACTGCTAAGATGGCCCTGACCTGTCGACTTCTTCTTGATAACTTTTCGCTTTCCCTTCTGCCTGTTGTGGCGACTCACAAACGCAAGTAGAGAAGACACAGAATGGCTTCCCCTGATTTAAGTCATTGGTTTCCGGCTCGAAGTGCGGATAATTTTGTCGAATTGCGCCCCCGGGTGGGCGGAATCGGCCCGGCTGGCCGTAGCCCCTCCCGCACAGTGACCCTGCTGTGGATGGCGGTCGACATTCTTACCGTTGTAGTGGCCGCCCTGCTGGCGACACACTTTCGCAAAACCAACTTCCTTTCCTACTTCGACACCCGTGCTCCATTGGCGGCGAATCCTTCCTCGCTGCTCCTGTACCTTGCAGGCTTCTCGCTGATTTTGATCCTGGTAAGCCGGGCCCACGGTCTCTATGGCCCCTTACAGGCCTTCAGCGGACTGCGTGAACAGCGGTTGACGGTGCAGACCTGCTTTACGGCCAGCTTGATCCTGGCCGGCGCCTTGTACTTTGGGCGTGCCGACACGATTTCTCGCGCAGTCGTCATTGCCACCTTGATCGGCACTACGATGTTTCTTTGCCTGCGGCGCGCCGCTTGGCGTCTTACCCTGTACAAGCGGTACGAAAAGGGACTCGATACCAGGAACGTTCTCGTTATCGGAACGGGCTCCCTGGGTCTCGCGATTCGCAGCCATTTGCAGCGGATTCGCCACCTCGGTTTCACCTTCAAAGGATTTGTACAGATTTCGCCCGACGGTAACGAGCTTGGGAACCTCTATCCAGACTCGCAAACTGACGAGCAGCCCATGGAAATTCTTGGCAATTTGCCGGAATTGGGCGATCTGATTCGCCGTCACTTTATCGATGAGATTTTCGTGACTGGACCGTGTGAGCGCGGTGTGGTCAAACGCCTGATCGCGCAAGCCAGCGTCTGGGGCGTTGATGTTCGCGTGGTGCCTGATCTATATGACGGTCTGGCATGGAGCGCGCCAATCGAGTATGTCGGGCAATTTCCGACCATGCCGCTGCATCGTCATCACATACCAGTGGTTGGGTTGTTGATGAAGCGATGCCTCGATATTGTCATTTCTCTGCTCGCGTTAATCGTTCTCAGCCCGGTCATTCTCCTCATCGTCATTGCGGTTCGGCTGGATTCTCCGGGTCCAATTTTCTACGGAGCCGAGCGCATTGGCAGAAAAGGCCGCACCTTCCGCTGCTGGAAATTCCGCACCATGGTGGCCAACGCAGATTCGCTGCGGGAGCAGTTCAACCACAAGAATGAGCGCGACGGAGTGCTGTTCAAGATGACCGGCGATCCGCGAGTGACCCGGATCGGTCGGATTCTGCGCAAATACTCCATCGATGAACTTACCACAGTTCGTGAACGTTCTCGCCGGCCACATGAGCGTGGTTGGACCTCGTCCGCCGTTGGCAGGCGAAGTCCGCCTCTATGAACTGCGGCATCTGCGCCGTCTCGAAGTCCTGCCGGGGATCACAGGATTGTGGCAGGTGCAGGCTCGTCAGGATCCTTCGTTCGACCAGTACATTTCCCTCGACACCGCGTACATCGACAATTGGAGTCTGTGGCTCGATCTCAAGATCATGACTCGCACTGTTGGTGTCGTCCTCAGCGGCACAGGAACCTAGACCATTTTTCTCTCACACCAGACTTGCTGCATGGCCTGTAGACGACTCAACTGGCGTCGTTTGTCTCTGCCATTTGGGCTGGTTACACTAGGTCAGTGAAGCTCGCCCTGGCACAAATCAATCCCACGATTGGAGATTTCCTTGGAAATGTCCGCAAAATCGTCGATGTGAGCCTGGCCGCCCAGCGACAGGGTGCTGATCTTGTCATGTTTCCGGAGATGGCGGTGTGCGGCTATCCGCCTGCCGATTTGCTGGAAAAATCCTCATTTCTGGCGCGTGCGCAACAGGCTATCGAAGAGATTGCCGAGCGGGTGACAGCCAATCATCCCATTGCGGTTCTCTGTGGATGTCCCACTCCAGCGCCACCCAATTCCGGCAAACGGGTCATGAATTCGGCGATGTTGCTGCGCGATGGCCGGGTGGAATTCATCCAGTCGAAGATGCTGCTACCGTATTATGACGTCTTCGATGAGCAGCGATATTTTGCTCCCGCGGCAAAGCAGGTGCTGTATGAGATGTCCGGCGAGCGTATTGCCATCACCATCTGCGAAGATGCGTGGAACGACAAAAATTTCTGGCCGCAGCGGCTCTACCCGGTGGATCCGGTGGAAAACCTGATGCATCAGGGCGCAACTTTGATCGTGAATCTATCCGCATCTCCCTACTACCGCGACAAGCGAGAGATGCGTCGAGCCATGCTGGCCGCCATCGCCCGCCGCCATCGGGTACCCGTCGCCATGGTCAACCAGGTGGGGGGCAACGACACTCTTATTTTCGACGGAAGTAGCCTGGTGCTGGATGAACAGGGCGACACCATCGCGCAGGCAAAGTCATTTCAGGAGGATCTTCTCCTCGTCGATCTCTCCTCCGAACCCCGCGCCATGCCGCCTTCAACCGGCGACGAAGATGCTGCCGTCTACGACGCGCTGGTGTTGGGAACCCGCGACTACGTACGCAAGTGCGGATTCTCCAAGGCGATCGTGGGGCTGAGCGGGGGTATTGACTCCGCACTGGTGGCGACAATTGCAGCCGAAGCTCTGGGAACAGAAAATATACTCGGCGTCGGAATGCCCAGCGAATATTCCTCGCAAGGGTCGATCGAGGACGCGCGACAATTGGCGCAGAACCTGGGCATCCAATGGGAATTGATTCCGATCAACGATATTTTTCAGCAACACTTGAAAGCGCTGCAACCGATCCTCAAGACCTATCCGCCCGACATTACGGAAGAAAATCTTCAATCCAGAATTCGAGGCGTGCTGCTGATGGCGTTGTCAAACAAGCTGGGAGCGCTGGTCCTGACTACCGGTAACAAATCTGAAATGTCGACCGGATACTGTACCCTGTACGGAGACATGGTTGGAGCTTTGGCAGTGATTGCAGACGTGTATAAGACCTGCGTCTATCGGTTGGCCAGGTATGTCAATCGAGATGGGGAAATCATCCCCGAAAGTACATTGACCAAGCCGCCGTCCGCAGAGTTGCGTCCTGGCCAGCAGGACACAGACTCGCTGCCGCCATACGAGGTGCTCGATCCGATTCTGGAAGCGTACGTCGAGCGGTACGAGACTGCGGAAGACATTGTGCAGGCGAGTCCACATCCGCTGGAGATAGACTTGGTACGGGGCATTTTGCGCATGGTGGAACGCAGTGAATACAAGCGCCAACAGGCAGCGCCAGTGTTGAAGGTAACGCAGAAGTCGTTCGGTGTCGGTCGCAGATTTCCCATTGCAGTCAAGGTTCAAGTTTAATAATTTGATTTAACTATTTGAGGAATATACATGAAAATGAAGTTGATAGTCTTGTCAGCCTTTGCCCTGACGATGATTTCCGGTGGCGCCGCGGCGATTGCCCAACAAGCGGCTCCGCAAAGCTCCCAGCCCCCCAGCTCGCAGGCAGCGCCTCCGGCTCCGCCTATCCACATGAACAACATTGCACCGCCGGAAAAGATTCAATTCCCGCCAGCTAATCCTAAGAACTTCACGGCAACTTCTCCCTCTACGCAGGAGGTCAATTCCTTTCTGAAGCAGATCTGGGGCTACGATCCAAATCGTGTCTGGGAAGTCGTCGGAATCGAGACCACCGAAGCTCCCGGAGTTGTGCGGGTCACAATTCTGGTCGGCGAGCAGGGAGTTTCCCACAGCCCTGCGCCCACGGTTTTCTTTGTCACGCCGGACGGACATCATGCCGTTGCCGGTTCCGACGTGATCACCTTTGGGGCGCATCCATTTGCCCCGGTTCAGCAGAAGTTGGAAGCGCGGGCTACCGGCCCGTACCACGGTGCAAGTTCGAAGAATTTGATGTTCGTCGAGTTTGCCGACCTGCAGTGCCCGGATTGCAAGATTGCTGCACCCACCATGGACAAGCTGGCGACCGACTTTCCCAATGCGCGCATTGTCTTTCAGGTATTCCCTCTGACTACGATCCATCCCGAAGCCGAGAAAGCTGCGGAATACGCAGTATGCGTCGCGCAGCAGAAGGGAAATGCCGCTTTCTTCCAGTTTGTGCAGGCGGTGTTTGATACCCAGGAGAATCTGAAAACAGATGCCGATGGAACCCTGAAAGCAGCGGCAACCAAGGCTGGAGCGGATGCCGCGGCTGTGGCATCCTGCGCTGGAACTCCGGCTGCGGCGAATGCTGTGGCTGCTTCGGTGAAACTTGGCAAGGACCTCAACGTCAACGAAACGCCTACGCTGTTCGTCAACGGCAGGCCCGTGCCGGTGACAGGCCTGCCGTATGCAACGTTGAAGCAGATCATCTCCTACACCGCGCAGGAAGCCGCCCCTGCACGCGCGGCGGCCGGTCAGTAGAAACTGCAGTCGAAAGAATATCCAGTCCCGCGACGCGGAATGAAATTTTCAGTCATGAATTTTTCTTTCGCGTCGTTGGGCTGCGATGAACGGATATCTTCTCAGCAGACCGAAGATTCAGCCGTCAATTCGCAACTCCTGGCTGGGCATTGGACCCGTCAGTTGGGTCATAGACGACATGAATCAAGCCGTCGCGATAATCGATATCAACGGTTAAATATCGAAGTGTCTGCAATCCGATAATGCCGGAAACTTCCACTCCCGCTTCCGTACTCAGGCCATCCATATTGATCACCAGCACATCTTTCAGGGGTGCTCGCAGGCGCGCGAAATCCAGATCGACTCCGCCTTCGGTATAAAGATTTGCGACCCGACCGCTCAGACCTGTCAGGCTATCCTGCGTGTCGGAGTGAACACTCCCCGCGCTCTCGGCCGCCGGAATCGAAAGAATGCTTACGGACGATCCTGAATCCAGCAGAAACAGTCGCGGCTTCTTGTCCTTCAACTCACCATTGATAAAGATCTGGTGACCCACGCGCGCAAATGGAGACCACAGTTTCATCTCCGGGCCGATGTAACGGTCAACGTAATGAATGGGTGGAGCTGGAGTCGTGGGTCCGTGCGCCTGGTTCGGTGTTGTTGGTGGATCCGGCATCGAATTGCCGACGCCGCTTGCATTCAGAGAAGCGCCATGGTCCGCATGTTCGCCGGGGATAGGCGGCAGCTGCGTTAGCGTCATCTGGTGCGCAGGGAAATCGAGTTTCACGTCATAATTTTCGAAAACATCCGCGCCGATCAGGCCATCTTTGCCCACGATCGAAGGAGCGTTCGACACCTCGACCAGGCAATCTTTGAACTCTAAAGAACCGATTCGAAGATCATCCGCATACGCCCAGTATCCACTCATCGATTTCTGGTCACCGATGCCAGAAATGGTGTCGCTGGTGACGGGGACCAAACCTGCTTTCTCCGCAGTATCGTGATTCAGCAGAATCCCCGACAATCCAGTATCGAGTTCCAGTTCGGCATTGGCCTTTTGGTTGACGTTGATTTCAAATCCCATTCCGTTGGTGCGGTGTTCTATATCGGTTGCCAAGCCTTCCAGCGGCAAGGATGTCTCTGTGACCGAATGCGACGCGAGACGGCAGCCACCATTCTTCGCGGCGATAGCGGCCCGCAGCTGGCTTACATACTCCTTCAAGGAACGCTGCTGATTCGCCGGGATGTTTGCAGTTTTGTCCAGGTACTCGTCAATCTGCTGAATGCGTTCCGAGAGCGGCAGGCGCTCAATCCATGACAAATGGATGGCAGGATCGTTGGGGTCGAGCTGGTATGCCGCCTTCAACTGCTCGTAGCCGGAGGCGCGCATCGACTCAATCCAAAGCAACTGATACCAGTCGTACCGGGTTCGCGCCAGACATGGGTCAAGCTTCAGGGAAAGTTGATAGGCATCCGCCGCATCCGACAACCTTCCCTGGCGAAGACGGATCTCCCCCATGGAGGTGAGCAGATCGGGGCTGGCTGGATTCGTCACGAGGCTGCTCTCCGCAAGCTGGGAAGCCTCACTGATTTGGCCTTCCTGTAGCAGGCTGCGAATCTGCCCGGCGATTGCTTGCAGGTCATGCGGGTCATTTCTGGCAGCGGAGAAGTAGAGCTCGAACGCTTTCGAGAAGTCTCCCTGGCGAAACGAGGTGACGGCCGGATCAGTGGATGTCTTCTGGATAGGACAGTCAATCTGTTGCGCTGACAACGCCACCGGCATCGAAACCAGCCCGCCCAGCAACAACATGGCCGTGCCGATCTCCGCGCGCAACTTCATACCCATCCCCTCTTTAGAAGAATGCCAACAAATGCTGCAACCAGGCGAAAGTTGTGCAATTTAGGGTGGAGAATAACAAGGTGAGCGGCAAGTCGCAAGAAACAAATGACCCAGCGTCAAACTTTGGATTACCGCAAGCTATGAATACAGAGGATACCTGAGGAGGAATGAATCTGCTACACTCCTCTGTTTTGGCCGGAAGGGTTGAGCCGTGGCGGAGAAGCGAGAGAAATCAACATTGAATTTGGGGGAACAGGCTGTGAATGAGATTCGAAGAGTGGGCGTGATCGGCGCGGGAACCATGGGCAACGGGATCGCGCATGTATTCGCGCGCAGCGGCTATCACGTGGTGTTGTGTGAGGTGGAGCAGCGCTTTCTCGATCGCGGCCTGGAGACACTAAGGAAGAATCTGGAGCGTGAGGCTGCAAAAGGGAAGATCACCGTCGATGACGCCCAGGCATCGCTCGCTCGCATGACAGGTGTTCTCGATCGCGAACGGCTGGCGGACTGCGATTTTGTGATCGAAGCGGCGACGGAGAAATTCGAGATCAAGAAGACCATCTTCAGCGATCTGGATCGGATCACTCGCAAAGACGTCATCCTGGCTTCCAATACCTCGTCCATTTCTGTGACGAAGCTGGCCCATGTCACCGGTCGCCCCGATCGCGTGATCGGCATGCACTTTTTTAATCCCGTGCCGATGATGAAGCTCGTCGAGGTAATTCGAGGCATGGCGACGAGCCAGGAAACTTACGATCAGGTGCGCGATCTGGCGGTGAAGCTGGAGAAAACGCCAGTGAAGGTGAATGATGCGCCGGGGTTTGTCTCCAACCGCGTATTGATGCCGCTGCTGAATGAGGCCATGTACGCGGTGATGGAAGGAGTCGCCACGCCGGAGGCGGTGGACGAAGTCTTCAAGCTGGGCATGGCGCATCCCATGGGACCGCTGACGCTGGCAGACTTTATCGGCCTGGACGTTTGCCTGGATATTATGCGCGTGCTGCAGGAGGGATTCGGCGACCCAAAGTATCGCCCGTGCCCGCTATTGGTTCGAATGGTCGATGCCGGCTGGTTGGGTCGCAAATCCGGCCGCGGTTTCTATCAATATTGAAAACCGAACTGAGAACGTGCGCTGCGCCTCCAGATTTTTCTGGTAGATCCTTGGCGATTTCACGCGCTCACAGGCGAGGGGGTTGTGCGGCGGTCCGTCGGAATTCACCGTTGCTTCAACAATGAAACGCGATACTCTTTTAGCATGGTTCGTGTTACGGTTCTTGGCTCCGGATCCAAAGGAAATTGTACTGTCGTCTCCACCAGTCGCACTCGTATCGTGTTGGATGCCGGACTCAGTTGCAGAGAAATCGTGAAGCGCATGCGCTTCTGCGGAGAAGATCCAGAGAAGTTGAATGCGGTGTTAATCACGCATGAACATCAGGATCATGTGCAGGGCCTTTCTGTGCTGGCGCGTCGCTGGAATGTCCCTGTTTATGCGACGCAGGCAACCCACGCCGCATGGAAGGCATGGATCACTCCTCGAACCACGATGAGCCTGAACCAATGGCTGGAGGTGCGTCGCCAGCAATATGCAGAGTCGATGAAGTCCGGAGTCTATGGCGAGAACGATCCGGCTGCCGGTTCGCCGTCCGGCGATCCATCTGTGGAAATCCCATCTCTCGCCGCCGCTGAGGAAGGGCATAATCAGCCGGGGGACAGCCAAACCGATATCATCACGGCGCATCAACCAGAGGACAGTCATTCTCACGACGGCGCCTCCGCGCTGCCGGACCCGGAGGAGTTGATCCCGCCCGGAGATCCGGCCAGTTCCGACCCTGCCTATCTGCCTTGCCTCGAGCATTTTCGTTCCGGTATTTCTTTCGACATCGGCGATATCCATGTGACTCCATTCACGATTCCGCACGACGCGGCGGATCCGGTGGGATTTGTGGTGCAGGCCGAAGGAATGAAAATCGTCGTTGCCACAGACCTCGGCTATCTGGCCCCCAATGTCCGCATGCATCTGCGCGGTGCGGACCTGCTCATGATCGAGTCCAACCACGATGTCGAAATGCTGCGCGATGGACCCTATCCCTGGATCGTGAAGCAGCGCGTGCTGTCCCGGGTGGGCCATCTTTCCAACGACGCCCTGGGAGACTACCTTGGCTCGGAATATGACGGCGGCGCGCGGTATGTCATTCTGGCTCATATCTCTGAGAGCAATAACCTGCCGGCCCTGGCTCGCAGCTGCGCCGAACGCGCCCTGGAAGGCCGAATGGGCTTGCTGGCGAATCGGGTATTATTGGCATCGCAAAACGAGCCGTTGGAATCAATAGACTTATGAGATTTTGTAGTAACATTTTCCGGTAATTCGATACCGATTACGTTACAATCGAGTCAATATAATAGAGAGTGGTTGGTTTTAAGGGAATCGGGAGACTATGCGGAAAATCCGTTGTATCGACCCCACAGTTGGGGACATCCTTGCTGGATGGCGGTATGACATCTCCGGGCTTAACCCTGAAATGCGTACCGACTACGAGCAACATTTACGTGAGTGTCACCACTGCCACGGACGCCAGCGAATTCATCGCGCGGTGGACGTGCTCTTAATCGGGACCTCTACTCTTGCCATCGGAGCTTTCATTTTGGCCCTGATGGTGTTGCATCGCATTGAGCCGCTGCGGGATTGGGTGGTTCTTAACCTGCAACTGCATCAAATGTCGTTTGTCGTGAGCGTGGAACGGGTGGCGATTCTGGGTCTGTTGATCTCGCTTCTGGCGTGGATCATCGTGGCCATCATCACTCCGGCGCCAGTCTATCTGAGCCAGCAGGCACGTGCCCTTCAGGCGCGCCTACCGGAAGAGCTCCGCGAACGGCTGCCCAAACTTCCTGCTTAGTTGTCAGCGAGTTCCTGTTGTCGGTTGGAAGCAGAGAATCGTGGCGCGGCGGCCATCAAAGTTGTTGAGGTGAGCGCGCCCCATTGACGCAGATCCCGCACGGTACGATTGATGCCGTCGGTCAGTCCGAAGTCGTCTGCATTCACGATGAGTCGGCGCACTAGGATGAGTCTATCAAGTGTCGCCGATGGCAAGCGTCAGGTGGTACAGCGGTGCCAGCACTACCGCGTCAATGCTTCCCGCCATGGACGATCGATCCATTGGCGTCCATCCTGTCGCCGGGCTGCATCCCCGCCGGGCAGGTGCCGAGATACTTCGCGTCGGAGAACATGATCGTTTCGGTCTTGCCATCCATCGCCGGAGTGTACGTCGTATGGCTCTCTCCGTGGGAAGCGATATCGCCCTGAACCGTCGTTGTGCTTTTCGTCTCGATGGCGGTCTTTCCAATGGTGCATTTTAGATCGACCAGGTAGGTGTCGCCGCGCATACTCTCGCTGACCGTGGCACAGCCTGGAATCTTTTTGGCGAGATTAAGAACATATTGATCGTAGGCATGATCGCGACATATCCTGATGGGCGGCCAGACATCTTTCTTGTTTCCTGGATTGTCGATGGTTTGCCGGTTCAGCAACCAGAGTCCCTCTTTTAAGGGCGGTGGGCCAGCTGCAAGAGCGATGGTTGCTACGAATATAAATACGGTTGCGGTACACAGCGTTCTTCCGTTTATTTTCACGCCATTCCTCCATCGCGACTTGTAGAGTACGAATTCTTACATATTCTACGAGGGGAGGAGTAGAAACTTTTCAGGGCTGTTCCGCTCGGAACTGACAGAAAGGCACCTGCCGAGTAAACTGTTGCGCACAGGCCCACGAAGCGCCAGAGACCTCATCCGGAGTAATGATGGACAGGCAACCGAGCTGCGTTTTCCGCGCCTGGTTCTGATTGCTTCCCGAGCGACGTGTCAGGAAATAGAAAATCTTCCGCGGAGATTCGGCAAATGCGAAGCTATTTGAAAACCCTGGCATGTGTGCTCCTGCCATTTGTCTGTATCGGATTGGAGTTCGCCCAGGCCCGCAGCGGTGAGCCAGCATCTCCCGTTCTGACTCCGCAGTTTGCCGCGCACCTGCCCGCTCCTGTTCCCTGCGATGCAACGAAGGGCAGTTGCTGGAAGCCAACCATTGGGATGGAGTGGCAATGGCAGTTGAGCTGCGATACGGCAAAGACCTGCACCAACCTTAACGTTCAGGTGCCGTTTTACGTGATTGACGCGGTGGGGAATCCCGCTTCCACCGTGGCCGCGATTCACAAGCGGGGGGAGCATGCGTATTGCTACGTCGATATCGGCTCGTGGGAGGATAAACGCTCGGACGCCTCCAAATTCCCGGAGAGCGTGCTCGGCAAACGCTATGTAGGATGGCCACATGAGCGCTGGCTGGATATCCGCCAGATGGGCATTCTGGCGCCGATCATGATCGCGCGCATGAAGGTCTGCGTCCAAAAAGGCTTCGACGGCGTCGAGTTTGATAACGTGCAGGACTGGGATAATCCCACCGGCTTTCCCATCACTGCGCAGGAATCTGCGTATTACACGGCGTGGATGGCAAACCAGGCGCATGCGATGGGGCTTTCTGCCTCCTGGGAAAATGCGCCAACCAACGTTGCGGTGCTGGAGCCTTATATGGAGGCTTTGATTTTCGAATCATGCTATCACTACCATTTTTGCCAGCAGTCCGCGCCCATGGTTCAGGCGGGCAAGTGGGTGGGAGGGGTGGAATATAAAGCGGAATTCAAAGACATGCGTTTCTGCCCGACCTACGCGAAGGACCAGATGGTGGGCGCGTTTAAGAAGCTATCGCTCAACTCATATCGCCTGCCATGCGGTGCGCCAAAGTAAAACGTGATCTGCTGTGGGAACCCGGAAGTATCGGCTCAGCCGCTCGCGCAATAGCAGGCGAGCGCGTAACAGACGGCCCTTGACCGCCGGCAGGCTCAACCAACCGGAAATAAATGCTTGGCGAACCCGGAGGAAATATGGATACACTTCTTCCGAGCTCTTCATGCCATGCGGCAGCCGCCGCATTTTGACTACGAGCACGGGGAATCGGACAATGTTGCCAACCATCAATTCGCCTGACCCGCAAGCGGAGGCTTTTCCTGTTCTTACGCCGGCGCAGATCGCCCGCGTCCGGTCCTATGGCAAAGTCCGATCGGTCCAGGCTGGCGAGGTCCTTTTCGAACCGGGCAATCTGGGCATGTCATGTTTTGTGGTGCTCTCAGGAAAACTTGACCTATCAATGACTGGACTTTCCGGTGAGCACGTGTTCGTCACCTATGGACCTGGCCAATTCTCTGGTGAGGTTGTCTTGATCTCCGGCGCCCGGGCTTTCGCACGAGCGCGTGTGGCCGAGCCGGGAGAATTCATCGAACTGAACGCAGACGCCTTGCGAACCTTGATTGCGAAAGATGCTGAGCTGAGCGATATCTTCATGCGGGCTTTCCTTCTGCGTCGTGTCGCGATGATTGCGGAAGGTCTGGGCAATGTAGTGGTGTTGGGATCGCAACATTCATCCAATACGCTGCGCCTGCGAGAGTTCCTTACCCGCAACAGCCAACCCCACAGCTATATCGATCTCGACACCGATCAAGCGTCCCAAGAACTTTTGGATCGGTTTGAGATCAAGATTGAAGACATTCCCGTTCTGATCTGCAATGGAAAGACTGTGTTGCGAAATCCGACGACCCAGCGACTGGCAGAATGCCTGGGATTCGCGGGCCACATCGACGAACACCGCGTTTATGATGTCGCGATTGTGGGGGCTGGGCCGGCAGGCCTGGCCGCGGCCGTCTATGCAGCTTCAGAAGGGCTGGACGCTGTGGTGATCGAATCGGAGTTCCCTGGAGGTCAGGCCGGGGCGAGCTCAAAGATCGAGAATTATGTCGGATTCCCCATGGGCATTTCGGGACAGGAGCTGGCCAGCCGCGCGGTTGTGCAGGCGGAGAAATTCGGCGCCCAGATGACGGTCGGTCAGAAGGTAGTGAAGGTTCGATGTGACCAGCGGCCGTACCAGCTTACTTTGGAAAACGGCGGAATCATCGACACTCGTAGCATTGTGATCGCCGCCGGTGCCCAGTACAACAAGCCGAACGTTGAGAATCTGGGCCGGTTCGAAGGACAGGGCGTCTACTACGCCGCCACAGTCATGGAAGCTCAACTGTGCGCAGGTGAAGAAATCATCGTCGTGGGCGGCGGAAACTCTGCGGGTCAGGCAGCTGCCTTCCTGGCAGAAACAGTTAAGAAGGTCTACATGCTGGTTCGCGGCAAGGAGTTGTCCGCCACAATGTCGCGCTATCTCATCCAGCGAATTGCTGAGAATCCGGCGATCGAACTGCATTTCCAAACCGAGATCGTTGCATTGGCGGGGGATTCGCATTTGGAACGGGTGACCTGGATGGATCGTGCGACGGGTGAAGAATCTGTGCGTGACATCCGCCATGTGTTTGTGATGGCAGGTGCTTCGCCGCGAACAGATTGGCTGCGTGGATGTCTCGCTTTAGATCGACAAGGGTTCATCTTCACGGGACGGGATCTGGACCCGGTTCTGGACAGCGCGCCAGTGAAATGGCCACTCAGCCGCCCTCCGGAGATGCTGGAAACCAGTCTGCCAGGAGTTTTTGCCGTTGGGGATATTCGTTCCGGCAACGTGAAGCGCGTTGCCTCTGCGGTGGGCGAAGGTTCCATCTCGATCCACCTGGTGCAGCTCGCGCTAGCGGCGATGTGAGGCTTCACCACGAACTCTTACGGACGATTTCAAACGAATGTCCGTCTGAGTCGAATACATCGACGGCATTTCTCGGTCGAATGGCGGATACTTCAGGCGAAGGTGCGAGGAGGGAGAGACTTAGGACTTAGGCGCTTTCTTACGCTTCAGCTTCTCGCACTTTGTCAGCACCGCCTGGTGTAACTGGGTACGGATCGAGTCCGGCAGTTCAAACAATTCATTGTTGCGGTAGACCTCGATGGTCTGACGAGTGGTATCGACAGTCACGTGACAATGGCTGCAGCCGGCCATGTGCTGTTCCAGTTCAGAGCGGAGAGCAGTCGCCGTTTTCGCATCAAAATAATCGGTTAAGTTAGCTAGAAATTCAGTGCAATTCACGGTGCATGCTCTCCTGTGGGAACCCGGAAGTATCGGCTCAGCCGCTCGCGCAATTGCAGGCGAGCGCGTAACAGACGGCTCTTGACCGCCGGCACGCTCAACCCCAGCGCCTGCGCAGTCTCTTCCGTCGACAACCCATCAATATCTCGCAGCGCGAAGACGGTACGAAATCCTGGAGGTAGCCCCTTGATGGTTTTGCGAAGAATGTCCGCCAGCTCCGCCTGGTTGTAATTTTGTTCCGGATTCGGCATCCAGTCTGCGAAGTCGCGAGGGATGGAACCTTCTTCCGTCTGGATTTCGTCGTCCATTGATACCGTCTTCTGTGAGCGGCGCTTACGCAACCGCATCAACGACTCGTTGACAGCGATGCGCACCAGCCACGTATAGAACTTTGAATTGCCTTGAAACTGATTGACCTTTTGAAACGCCTTGAAAAACGTATCCTGCACAATGTCTTCCGCGTCTTCACGGTTCTGCGTAATGTGAAGCGCGATGCGAAAGATTTGGCGATCATATTGCCGCATCAGTTGTTCAAATGCGCTTAAATCCCCAGCCTTGACCTTTTCCACCAACAGCAGGTCTGGGTGCTGCGCATTCGCTTCCTTTTCTTCCGGAGTCAACATAGTTGGCATGGTTCGAGGGCGGCCCTTTCGATCTTGCTGCTCGCCATCGCGCCCGGACGACTACTCCGAAGTCACAATGTCTCTGCAGCTGATTAGATGGTAGAACGGCGCGGTGGTTGCGTACAAATCTGGCGCCGTCGCGCAAGTATTTGCGCCGATACTTTGTTTTCAACCGCTATACCGCTAGATTGATAGATATATGCAGTTTTTTGGATTGATTATGCCGCATTGGCGTATTCCACGGCCGCTCAATGGTTTCTGCTTTTTCGGAGAGATTTCGCGGGCTTCGTGGGTTGTCTTGGTCCTGCTTGGTTTTGCTGTTGTTGCCACGGTTCCTGCTGGGTCGCAGGAGGCGGAAACCCCGCCGCACCACAAAGCGCACACATCCAGCAAGTCCGAGAAACATCCCGCGAAATCGACTCATCACTCCGCGACTTCCCACTCCAGCAGTCATCACGCCACGCACCACGAGACGGCGGCGCATTCAAGCAAAGAGCACCATCCGGAGTCCAAGGGTCACAGCAGAAAAGAAACTGCGCGTTCGCGGCAGCATCGTCGCCATGTCACCGCAAAGGAACTTGCGCGGGCGCATCAATTGCACCACGCTTTTGTTGCCTCCTCTGAACTGCGACCTATGGCGCAGCAGTTGATCCAGCAGCGCACACCGCAGGCGTATGCCGGCGTCCTTCGCTATGCACGCTCCCATACCGGAGAAGCCGCCGCGGCCGCCTACATGGCTCTCGGCCAGGCATATATGGACGACGGCAAGTTCAAGGAAGCCGCCTCATCATTTCAACTTGCGAACCGTTATGGACACGCGCTCGACGATTATGCGGATTACCTTGGCGCCAAAGCCAACTTTGCGCAGCAGCAGTTTGTGGTCGTGGAACAATTGCTCCAGGGATTTGCGGAGCGTCATGCGGACAGTATTCTGATCGACCGTGCTACGCTGCTGCTTGCCAATGTCAAGCTAGGCGAAGGCGATCCGCAGGCGGCACTGCGTCAGCTTGCGAAGCTCGATGGCACCCGGCTCGCCAAGTCATCGGAATATCTTTTCGCTGCAGCTAAGGCCAACCAGCTCGCCGGAAATCGCAAGCAGGCGCAGGAAATGTATACCCGGCTCTATGTCGGTGATCCTACCAGCAGCGAGTCCACCCAGGTTCCTGCCCAGATGCAGCAGATGGGAATCACGCCGCCGTTTACCATTGCCGAGCGCACCCGTCACGCCGACGGCTTATACCTGGCTGGAAAGTACGGAGCTGCTGCCGGCGAATATGAGGCGCTGACGCAGGATCCAGAAGTAGTGGGCACAGCACAAGTGAACAAGCTGCTGGCGCGTGCTGCAGTGGCCACTTTTAAGCAAACCAAGCACGTCAATCCATCTCAGTTGGTGCGCCTGTCGGATACGGATGACGAAGCTGGAGCCACCCGCCTTTACCTGATGATGGAGTCCGCTCGCGATGCGAAAGACGTTGCGCAGGTGAAAGCGCTCGTCGGTCAGTTGGAGCAGCGTTTCCCCACCAGTCGATGGACAGCGGAAGCACTATTTTCCGCCGGCAACATGGCACTGGTCACCAACGATATGCCGTCGGCGATTCGGTATTATGGCGACCTGGCGCAGCGATTTCCGGATAGCGCCATGGCTTCGACCAGTCACTGGCACGCTGCGTGGCTGAATTACCGGCTGGGCGATAAGAAGACAGCAGCGCGGATGTTTGACGAGCAAATTCAGCGCTACCCGGACGACACCCACATCTCGGCTGCAATCTACTGGCGTGGAGTCGTCTACCAGGAGTACGACAAAAATCCTGCAGCGGCTGCGGCCTGCTATCAAACGCTGATTCGTTCCTTTCGCCAGTACTACTATTCGGATTTAGCGAAGCAGCGCCTGGATGCACTCGGTGCGGTGGAACCGGCAACCTTGCCGCAACTCGCACATCTCGGTGATGCAAAAATTCCCGACCTCACCACGGACATTCCGGAAGACGATGTTCACGTCGAACGCGCCAAACTTCTCGCCAATGCGGGGCTGAATCAATACATCGTTTCGGAAATCGGGGATAGCCCGGACAGCAGCACGTGGAGTGCGTACGCGGAAGCCCAGCTCTACAGCTCCTACGGTGAAAACTGGCGCGCGATGCGAGTGCTGAAGCAGAGGCTTCAGTCGTATTTCGCGCTGCCGATGGATGCGATTCCGCGGCCGTATTGGGACCTGCTCTTTCCGCAACCCTATTGGCCAGTGCTGCAGAGCGACGCGCAGAAACAGGGCCTCGATCCATTTCTTGTTGCGTCACTCATTCGTCAGGAATCGGAATTCAATCCAAGCGCGATCTCCTACGCCAACGCGTGGGGGCTGATGCAGCTATTGCCGCGAGTGGGCAGCGCGCTGGCGCGGCAACAACGTGTGCGTCCCTATCGCACCGAGTTTCTGCTAATTCCGCAAGTGAATCTGAAGTTGGGCACGGTCTATTTTCGCCAGCTGATGGATGAGTTCAATGGTCAACCGGAATATGCGCTGGCAGCGTACAACGCCGGCGATGATCGCGTGAAGGCCTGGCTTGCGAACGGTCCCTACGGCAGCCTGCCGGAATTCGTGGAGTCAATTCCATTTACGCAGACGCGCGAATATGTCGAAGCGATTATGCGCAACAGGGAAATGTATCGCCGGTTGTACGGTGCACCTGACGCAACCCCGGCCAAGGACGCGACGACGATGCCGAGTACGGCTCATAGCAAAAATGAAGACGGCGCTCAGTAATCGCGTGTTCGAAGTTGCGCTGTGTCGGGCCCGTTGTATCGTCACGTCCGTGATCGTGCGTAATATTCGATAGAATCAGGTTGCACCTACCCGCCTCATACGCCCGGATGGCGAAATCGGCAGACGCAGCGGACTTAAAATCCGCAGGGAGCAATCCCATGGGGGTTCAAGTCCCCCTCCGGGCACCAAAGAAAACAACAGAGTTACTGGAGAATTTGCCTTCAGGCGATAACCTTTGACTTGCCCCTGGTGATACTTGGAGTCACGGGTAATGCATGGCACGAACCAGGCAGCGAGAAGAACCAGAATTGCGGGGAGTATGGGAACGAATTCCAGGCAGCGGCGTGTTTTGGATGCAGCAAACGACCCAGGTCTTTTTCTCTAGGAATCAGCGATGGATTCTTAAGTGCTTCCCGAAGGGCAAACCAATTTGCACCCGGGATGATCACCAAATGTGCAAATAGATCGAGGGGCTGGCGAACGTCAACGACAAGCAAATCCTGGTTAGCAGTCAATCATGTATGCAGAGCTTCCGGGGCGATTCTATGTCGCTCGATTTCATGTCGGTCGCTCGCACGTTTGAGCAGGAAAGCGCCGAGCAGAATAACGATGCAAGCCGTCGTCAAAGCTACAGTCATCGTTGTTTCCTCCAGACAATACTCAGACTCAATCAGAGCTCGTTAGGATTCGCAGCCCGCGGATCTGGAGACGGCGAAGCGCAGGTATAAAGAACTCCGGAAGGAGCACTCACAATGAAGACCCGTTTTGAAAATGTATGGGATGCAATCGAAGAGACGCCCGCTCTTGCCGAGAACATGAAGCTGCGGTCTGAGCTCATGTTGGCTCTCAAGAAGCTCATGCGCGAGGAAGGCTTGAGCCAAAGCCAAGCCGCTAAGAAATTCGGACTGACGCAGCCCAGAATTTCAGACTTGATGCGTGGCAGGATCGACTTTTTCGCAATCGACACGCTTGTAAATATGCTCACTACTGCCGGCCTTCGCGTGAAGCCGCGGATTGCGAAAGCAGCATAGGCACACTTTTCACTTCTCTTTATTCACACAACTGCCCTCCTTCGCCGACGCGCTCACGCAGACGTGAAATTCATACAGCGTTCCCGCGCCATCGTTGCAGCTGGATCTGCAAAATGGCGCAGGGTCTCCGCAGTGGATTTCATTATCTCCTGGAATAGAGTGTTGAGTGTTGAGTGTTGCTCGGTGCTGGTAGCTCGGGACGATCGCAGAAGCCGAATCATCCATGTTCGTCAAGCCAGTCCGCAGCCTTATTCATCCGGTGAGATTCGTCAAAGTTGCGTCCATAGATCTGGATGGTGGTTTTGATGTTCCTGTGCCAAAGTATTTTGCTCAGCGACAGGTACTCCTCGAGGTCGCATGCGAGTAGCGACCGGAGGCTTTGGTATATGCGGCCACGAATCGGTTGAGCCCTGCATATCCAGTCCCCAGTCAGCCTGTCCACAGGAGTCAGCGTGGCTTTAGAACCACGCGTCCGGGCTCGCCCTTCGCGACCAGTTCATAGGCGTGTTGTGCTTGAGCCAGTGGCATAATCCTCGAAACAATCGGCGGCTGATAGACGCCGGAATCGAAACCCGGCCGCAGCGTTTCCAAAATGCCTCCCGACCCGGTCAGATCTCGCTTGAGTGTGTCCAGGCCAAAGAGCCGCGACTCGTTGTGGTAGAAGTCCACCAGATCGAACGTGACGCGGCGCTGCGCTTGGCGAGGTGATTTCGACCTGCCGTCCCCGATGGGCGAGCAAAGTAAGCGCAATTCCGAATATCGGGCCCCCGGCAGTATTGAAGATTACATCCGCTCCGCGTCCGGCGGTATGTGCGCGTAGCTTCGATCCCATATCCGGATCGCGGGAGTCGATTAGTAAATCAGCGAGTTTCGCGGCGCGGGTAAGACCTCCAGGCTCTCCTCGATGGATCCCAATCACGTGCGCGCCGAGATGCTTCGCAATCTGGATCGCTGCGCCGCCGACGCCGCCGTTCGCTCCGAACACTGCGAGCGTTTCCCCTTGCGACAACTTTGCGTAATCGAGCGCGCACCACGCGGTCACAAAATTAACTCCAACGCAACCTGCCTGCTCATGCGACAGCGTTGCGGGCTTGCGCACCAGGCTTGCAACGGGAACCCGGATGTATTCCGCATGTGTACCGTCTCGGGTGAATCCGACATCGCCGCCCGTGCCCCACACCTCTTGATTGATCCACTCTTTCGCACCGTCGACCACGACGCCCGAATAGTCGCGTCCCGGGACGCGAGGCACGGTCGTCTGCGACATGCGTCCCTCGACATTTTTCACGTCGCTCGGGTTGACCGATGCAGCTTCCATACGAACAACGACGTTGTTCGCATCCGCCTGCGGCAACGGTCGTTCTGCGAGATGCAGTTGCGACGGACTTCCAAACTCTTTGAACTCGACTACCTGCATGACTTTGCTCCGTTGGTTGAACTCTGAACCGCATGTGTGGGAGAAGAATGATTTGGCCGCGCCAGTGCTCGCTCTGCCGCGATGTAACCGACGCTCATCGCAACCACCAGCAGCGATCCGAGAAGCGCATTCGGTGCCGGAGACGGAATCCTGGCCAAACGACATAATGCCCCGATAGCGAACGCCAGCACAAATCCCAATCTTCATCTGCATTCCCTCCCGTGATGATCGTTCTCACCACTCCTTCACGGTGATTATGAACTATTTCTTAGTGAAACTGCCCCATGCGACCGTCTTTACGCCGTTCGAGCGATGCGCGTATTATGGATTTCCACGCTAGGGAAGCGGGTGTTAGCCCTACCGCACTATATCGAGAACTCAGGGGACGAAGATCTGGTGATTCTGGAGATGTTCTCCGCATCGGAATTCCTGGACGTCTCCCTTAAATATTGGATCACTCATGGTCAAGTACTCCACAACCTCACAGATCTCAAATTGTTGGGCTACCCGAGGACAAGACGCCAGTGCTCATGCGAGGGTCGATTGGGTGAAAATCCTACAACGAAATGTGAGTCGAGAAACGCAGATTGACTCTTCCGGGAAACGAGCGCGATTACTAGAAGCGTGTCGAAAACTGTTCGGCCGTGTCGAGATCTCGACGGGCGCCTCTGCGCCATTTGAAGAGAGCGATGATTCTTCCAAACCGATGTCTCGCGGAATCAGCTACTTCGAAGGCTGCTCTTTTGAACCGGCTATGGCATCTCGAATGCACAGGCGATGGGGAGGAGAAATAACTCAATGAACAGCATAAATAAAAGTCCTGAGATGAACGAACAGCAAGATAATTCAAACGGCCAGGAAGCGGCCGAGAGAAAACGGATCAACCACATCGCCGATGAACTTGCGCAGCGCGCTCATAATAGGCAACTCGATTACGACGAGGAACACAACATCTTTACGAAGTAGTAGTGGACATCTTAGGAAAGCCATGTGCTCGTCTTCCTGGTGTGGTGGCGTCGCACTACATCGAGAACACCGGCAGATTGACACTTCGGGAGCGGGAGGACATAGCCTGCTTCAGCAACGCAATCGGGGAGGGCGCTTATGTGGATTGTTCGCTTCGCGCTGCAGCGGCCCTATACGTTCGTCATTGTCGCGGTGTTGATCGCGATCTTCGGCACCGCCGCCATCTTGACGACGCCGACAGATATTTTGCCAGACATTAACATTCCGATCGTGAGCGTCATCTGGACCTACAGTGGGATGGATGCCGATGACATGTCGAAGCGCATCGTCGGGGTCTGCGAGCGGGCGCTCCCGACCACAGTCAATAACATCCAATACACCGAGTCGCAGTCCTATAACGGCGTTGGAGTGATCAAGATTCATTTCCAGCCGGGCGTGCAGGTGGATCTTGCGATTGCACAGGTCACGGCGCTGGCGCAGTCGCTTTTGCGTCTGATGCCGCCGGGGATCCTGCCGCCGTATGTGCTGAAATACGACGCTTCGAGCGTTCCTATTGTTCAGATAAGCCTGGGAGGGAAGGGGCTCTCGCAAACCCAGCTCTATGACCTGGGGCAGAATTTTATTCGCGGGCAATTGGCGACCATCAAGGGTGCCGCGGTGCCGCTGCCGTACGGCGGCGAGCAGCGATCCATCATGGTGGACCTGGATCCGGGGCAGCTGGCGGCAAATCATCTGACCGCCTCCGACATATCGGCCGCGCTGAATAATCAGAACCTGGTGACGCCCTCCGGCACGGAGAAGATGGGCGACCGCGAATACCTGGTGGGAACCAACAGCAGCCCGGGCACGATCGCGGAACTGAATGCGCTGCCGATCCGGTCGGTCGATGGCGCGGTGGTTCAGATGAAGGATGTGGCCTGGATTCATAACGGATTTCAGCCGCAGACCAGTTATGTGAGTGAGAACGGGCAGGCGTCGGCTCTAATGACTGTCATCAAGAATGGCGCTTCTTCGACACTGACGATTGTCGATCAGGTGAGGAAGGCTCTTCCTCGCATTAAAGCCGGGCTGCCAAGCGCCCTGACACTGACGCCGATCTTTGACCAATCGGTGTTGGTGCGGGCTTCGATACGCGATGTGGTGCAGGAGGCGTTAACGGCCGCATTTCTGACCGCGATGATGGTGCTGGTATTTCTGGGCAGCTGGCGAAGCACGCTGATCGTGAGCGTATCCATTCCACTGGCAGTATTGTTCGCGATCACGGTGTCTTCGGCACTCGGCGAGACGATCAACATCATGTCGCTGGGAGGACTGGCGCTCGCGGTGGGCATGCTGGTCGACGACGCAACTGTGGAGATCGAGAATACTCATCGCAATCTCGGCGTAGGGGAGAAGAAACCGCTGGCGAGGGCGATCCTGGACAGTGCCGAGCAGGTAGCGATGCCGGCGCTGATCTCGACCCTGTCGATCTGCATTGTGTTCGTGCCGGTCACATTGCTCTCCGGTTCGGCGAAGTATATTTTTACCCCGCTGGCGCTGAATGTGGTGCTGGCGCTTGTAGCCTCGTACGGGCTGTCGCGCACGCTGGTGCCTACCATGATGCATTTCCTTTTACCCAAAGAAGTGCCGCTGTATCAGGGGCAGGAAAAGGAGTCGCCGCTCAGTCGAAGTTTGATCTGGCGAATTCACCAGAGATTTGATCGAGGATTTGACTGGTTTGCGGAGAAGTACAAGGCCGCGCTGGAGTGGACTCTGGGGCACGCGGCGATAACGCTGGTTGCTTTCGCGGTGATGGTCGTGGCTTCGCTGGCGTTGATTCCGGTGATCGGCCAGGACTTTTTCCCTTATGTGGATTCCGGGCAGATGGAGTTTCATGTTCGGCCACCGGCGGGCACGCGGATCGAAACGGCAACGCAGGTGTTCAGGCGGGTGGATGCGGAGATTCGGCGGGTGATTCCGCCGCAGCAGCTGCAGTTGGTGGTGAACAACATCGGGCTGCCGCCGGGGGGCGTAAACCTTGCTTACTCGGCGAGCGACACGACCAGCAACGGAGATGGGGATGTGCTGGTGCTGCTCGCAGCCAAACACCGGCCGACACAGCAATGGATGCAGATTCTGCGGCAGGACTTCGCGGAGAAATTTCCCCAGGAGACGGTTTTCTTCGAACCTGCTGACATCACAAATCAGACGCTGAATTTCGGACTGCCCGCGCCGATCGATGTGCAGGTGCGCGGAAAGAACGCAGCGTCTACGGCTCAGATCGCGGAGAAGCTCCAGCAGCAGATCAAGGATGTTCCGGGCGCGGTGGACGTGTTCATGCAGCAGGAGGTGAATGCGCCCAAGCTGAACATCGACGTGGACCGACTCAAGGCGCAGGAGTTGGCGCTGACGGAACGAGATGTCGCCGACAACGTGCTGTTGTCGCTTTCCGGCAGCGGCCAGGTTGCGCCGAACTTCTGGCTCGATCCACAGACGGGGGTTGAATATCCGGTGATCGTGCAGGTGCCGCAGTACCGTCTGCACAACCTCGATACGTTACAACGGACAGCCATCACGGCGCCGATATCCGGCGCAGGCGAAGAATTGTTGGCCAATGTTTCCCAGACCACCCGGCAGGTTTCGCCGCTGACTGTTTCCCACTACAACGGGCTGCCGGTGATGGACGTGTTCGCCAATGTGGAGCAACGTGACCTGGGCGGCGTGGCCCGCGATGTGGAGAAGATCGTCAAGAAGAATTCGCAGCACTTGCCACCTGGAGTGCACATTGTTCTGAGCGGCCAGGTGGTAACGATGAAGACGTCATTCGCGAACCTGGAGGTGGGGATTGCGGCCGCTGTGGTGTTCGTCTATCTGCTAATGGCGATTAACTTCCAGTCATGGACCGTTCCGTTCATCATTCTGATGGCGCTGCCGGGCGCCTTGGCGGGGATTGTATGGATTTTGTTCCTGACACAAACGACCTTTAATGTGCCCTCGCTGATGGGGGCGCTGATGACCATTGGCGTGGCAACAGCCAACAGCATCCTCGTGGTCAGTTTTGCGAACGAATCGCGCGGTGCAGGGGAGAATGTCGTAGACGCAAAACAGGCCGCGCTGATCGCAGGCTCGACGCGTCTACGGCCGGTGTGCATGACGGCTCTTGCGATGATCATCGGCATGTTACCCATGGCGCTGGCTCTGGGCGAGGGCGGCGAGCAGAATGCTCCGATCGGGCGGGCTGTCATCGGCGGACTCCTGTTCGCTACCGTGGGCACGCTGTTGATCGTGCCAGTGATGTATTCGCTGATGAGCAAGCGGCCTTTAGTGAACTGGGAAAAGCGGCTGGAAGATGAGATTCAAGGGACGCGATCATGAGCGCAGACTTCGCTCCACCACCCCAACCCAACAACGGGCAGGATGAGGCGCAACCTCGTCGTAGCCGGAGGACGTTGTGGATTTCGATAGCCATTGTCGTGGTGCTGCTGGCGCTGCTGCTGGGATGGCTGCCCCATTACAAGCGCAACATGGAAGTGAACGCCAGAGCGCAACTGGAAAAGAACGCTTTACCCGTTGTTGAGGTGCAGCGGGTGCATACCGCGAGTTCGGAGCAGGAATTGACGCTGCCGGGCACCTTGACCCCGCTCCGCAGCGCACATATCTACGCGCAAGCGACCGGATATTTGAAGGCCCGATATGTGGACCTGGGAGATACGGTACGCAAGGGGCAGTTACTCGGGGTAATTTCTGCACCCGACCTGGATGCCTCGGTCGCGCAAGCGGTAGCGGCGGTGCAGCAGAGTAAAGACAACGTGCTGACGGCGCAATCGAACCTCCGGTTGCAGCAAGCGACGTATGGGCGAGTGCACACGCTGGTGCTCCACGGGATTCTGTCCAGGCAGGATGATGATACGGCGCGAGCGGCGGTTGAGTCTGCGCAATCCAACGAGCAGGCGATGGAGAATGCGGTGAAGGAAGCGCAGCAGGCCTTGGCTCGCGCGCAGGCACTGGCGGGTTTCGAGCAGCTTCGCTCGCCAATCAACGGAACCATCACCGCGCGCAATGTCGAGGTTGGCAATCTGGTTTCGGCTTCAGGAGCTGCTCAGGGTCTGTCCGCTGCGCCCGGCGTCCCCACGGGCGGACCGCCAACCGGCGGCGCACAGGGTGGGGAACTATTCGATGTCGTGGATCTCGACCGTCTGGAGGTGTTTGTTTCCGTGCCGGAGCAGGATGCGCCCTTCGTACAGACCGGCCAGCCTGCTGACCTTATCTTTTCAGAATTGCCGGGGCAGACATTTAAGGGCAAGGTGAGTTCGAACCAGCGATTCTCTCAGCCAACAGACTCGGACTCTGCTTGCCGAAATCGAGATCACAGACACGCAGCATCGCTTGCGTCCTGGAATGTTCGCCTCGGTGCAGATGCACTACAAGGCCCCGAACCCTGGGCATACTGATCTCCGGCGATAGCCTGCTCACCATAGCGCGCGGCGAATTTGTGCCCGTGGTGCAGAACGACATCGTCCAGATGCGTCCCGTGCAGGTGGGGCGAGACCTGGGCACTCAGGTATTCATCACCGCGGGACTGCACGACGGCGACCTCGTTGTGGTGAGCCCCAATGACTCCGTGACACAAGGTGCACACGTGAAGACGCGGGTTGCGCCGGCCGGCCAGCAGGGTGGCATTGCAGATTCCAGCGCGGGAGGAAAGAGTGGGAATCAGGTTCAATAGGATGGAGCGCAGCGTCGATCAGGGAACATGCTCCATCGGGCTTGTCTCCGGGAACTCGGCGTTACGGCGTAAAGTCCGTCTGACCCTGAGCGATTTTGCAGCAGCCTGCGCGACTACCTGTGTCCTGGTATCTGGTGCGACCGCGCAACAACTTCCGCAGACATCGCCTGCCGTAACTCTCGTGATCGCGCCCGCACCGCGGTCATCTCTT
Source organism: uncultured Acidobacteriota bacterium (assembly GCA_963794795.1). Classification (GTDB taxonomy): domain Bacteria; phylum Acidobacteriota; class Terriglobia; order Terriglobales; family Acidobacteriaceae; genus JAKAAZ01. The sequence goes on from CAWCFC010000002.1 coordinate 381,839, forward strand.
ACGTACAACCAGGCGAACGCGGCAAGCGCCGGTGAATACGCAAGACGGCCCGATCTACTTAACTCTGGAACAGGCCATCGCAATGGCCATGAAGAACAACCTCGACATTCAAATCGAACAGGTCGATCAAACGATTGCAGACCAGAGCGTCCCGTTGGCAAAGGGCGGCGGATTGCCGCGAGCGATCAATTACACCGTAGCGGAAACCCCGGCTGGCGAAGCGCCGGTGGCAGTGCCGTTGCTCAGCTTCTCATCTCCCGGTCTCTCGCCGTTGAGCGTGGACCCCGTGACTTCGACCGTATCGTCGTCCTACAACACCAGCCGCGTGCTGGAAGGATCGCATTCGCTGGCACTGGGTACGGCAACATATTCTAGCTGGGTCGCCGGTACCCGGTTTCGACGCGCAGCTGCTGGGTCGATATGGATGGCTGCGGCGCAACCCGGCACCCTCGCGTCTAACTGCCACTGCAGCGACGCCGGATACGGTGACAACCGACAACACCCTGGGCGACACGTTCCTGACCAAGGGATTCAGCCCAGGGACTACGATTCAATTGGGCGTGAATGACTTCATCCAGAGTTTCTACTCGGAGCGTTCCAGCGCGGTTCCTTTCTCTCATCCCAACGCCTATGCTCTTATCGCGCAACCGCTCTGGCGCGGGGCCGGCCACGCGAACAACACGCGCTACATTGCCATTGCCAAGACGAACAGAAAGATCTCAGCAGCGGTGGAGCGGCAGCAGATAATCAGCACCATTGCTGGAGTGGAAAATCTGTATATCGATTTGGTGAGCCTGCAGGATTCGGTCAAGGTGCAGCAGAAGGCGCTCGACGCGGCCCAGTTGCTGTTGCATAACGATCAGGAACAGCTGAAGGTTGGACGCCTGCCGCCGATCGAAGTATCACGGGCGCAATCACTCGTGACCAGCACCCAATTGCTTCTGACTCAGGCGATTTCTCTTCGAGATCAGCAGCAGGTCATTCTGCGCACGCTGCTCGATCCGCAGTCGCTCGCGAGCGCACCGGGCACGAGCACCAGAAATTGTGGCGACGGATCCGCTTCTTCCGCCGCAAGCCGAGCCCCCGGCACCGCTTGCGGAACTGATCAAGAGCGCGTGGCAGACGCGTCCCGATGTACAACAGGCGCGGCTGCAGATCACGAACGGCGAGCGCCAGGTTGCCGGAGCGGCGAATGCCACAAAGCCCGAAATCGATCTCTATGGAACCTATGAGAGCCGCGGCGTTGTCATCCCCGGACTGACCTCGATTGGTGGCGACAGCTTGACTGGCAATGCGCTGACGAACCCAGTTCCGACTGGAGGGACCAGTTCCTCGACAGTGTATGAGGCCGGATTGCAATTCTCGCTGCCGGTCGAAAACCGCGTGGCGGAGGCAAACCTTGGAGCGGATCAGGCGCTATTGCGGCAGCAACAACTGCGCGTCACGCAACTGGAGGCGCAGGTCGCGGCCGAGGTGCAGAACGCGATTACAGCTCTCCACGCCGCAAAAAGCGCGGCGGATGCAGCCACGAAAGCGCGAGAACTGCAGGCAAAACTTCTTGCCGCGGCTCAGGAAAGCTTCCAGGCCGGTTATTCGACCAACCTCGCTGTCATTGAACAGCAGGCTTATCTCGCTCAATCGCAGACGACGGAGATCATGGCCAAGGCAGCATGGCTGAAGGCCTCGGCCCAATTAGACCGGGTGCTGGGGCAGACTCTCGAAAGGACCGGCATTTCGCTGCAGTGAGTGTTGCCCGCCTTCAGCTAGTCACAAGTATCGCGTATGTCATGGCCCGATCATCAAGGCAAGCTTTCTTTAGAAGTTGACGTCGTCCACGTCTCTCGTCAAAAATCGATCCAGAGAGGTCGCACGCCGGTGGCGACGAAAATATCCTCCATCTCGGGGCCACCTGGATACATGCTGGAGCCGCTCCGCACAGGCGCGGATTTCACACTTTACCGCGGCCGAATACGCGGCAGCCAAACCCCGGTCCTCGCGGTGGCACTCAGTGCGGAACAGGAGTCACCTCAGGGGCTTCGGCGGCTCGAGCACGGATACTCGCTCGCGGCTGACCTCGATCCGGAGTGGGCAGCTAAGCCTCTCGCGCTCACTCGCCATGAAGGGCGGACGATCCTCATCCTTAAGGATCCGGGTGGTGAGTGTCTAGATCTGATTCTTGAGCGGAATCAGGACCGACCAGTCGACATGATGCGCACTCTGCACATCGCCATTGGCTTGGCGGCAGCACTCGGCCAAGTCCATGCGCAAGGTCTCATCCATAAAGACATTAAGCCTGCAAATGTCCTCGTCGATGACGCTGGCGGCGTCTGGCTCACTGGCTTCGGGATTGCGTTTCAATTGTCGCAGGAGCGCCAGGTGCCAGCGCTACCGGAGACTATTACCGGCACACTCTCGCCTATATGGCGCCGGAACAGACTCGCCGGATGAATCGTTCAATTGATGCCCGCAGTGATCTTTACTCGTTCGGCATCACCTTATACGAAATGCTTACGGGTGCTCTGCCGTTCGCGGCTGCCGACCCATTGGAGTGGGTCCATTGCCAAATCGCGCGTTAGCCAACAGAGCCTTCCAATCGCGCCGCCGTCCCCGCACACGCCTCATACCACAAGCGCGCTTAAACGAGACTGGTTTGCAGCGGAAGCTATCATATGCCTGGAGCCTGCGACATCGGAGATTTGAATCTGGCAGTCTTGCGGAACGGTCAATTTAGCGTTACCGTAAAGTTGTGTCGGTCCCAGCTTGATGATTCGGACGATGAACTTCAATTTGAGGGTCTCTCGCCCCGCAAGTATGGTACTTTTCAGTAATTCTCGCATTCATTGCTCGCTCGTTTCCTTGAGGAGCGAATCATCTCGCTTCACGATGTTCGGTGAGGGGCGCGGTTTGGGCTGAGGCCCATGACTGGCTCGGACGGCGCAGGGTTGAGCCGTGGCGGCTGCACAACCTAAGGAGTCTCCATTCGCAGCTTCCCCCAGGAAGTGCGACGGAGTCAAGAGTATGCTGGCTGAATCGTAAGTCCCGGTAGACGTCAAGAAAAGTAGCTAAGCCTAATGGGACCGTGATTTCAAAGGAGGGTAACATGACCTCAACGATCAATCTGAACGAGCAGCCGATTAGGTTTGCGGGCTCGGAACTTGGTAAGAATAGCCACATCTGCGGCTTCTTCAGCAATCGCGAGGAAGAGTATCAATTGCTGCTGCCCTTCATCAAAGATGGCTTCGCATGCCGCGACAAGGCGTTCCACGTGGTCAGTCCTCGACTGCTTGACGACCACGTGCAACGGCTCGAATCCGTGGGCATCGACGTGGAAGGTGTGGAGAAGAGCGGTCAATTGGAACTTTGCGATTGGGAGAAGGCCTATCTCCCCGACGGACGGTTTGATCAGGACCGAATGCTCGCCATGTGGCAGGAAGTGATGGGTGAGGCGGTGCAGTCCGGATACAGCCGTACCCGTCTGATCGCCCACATGGAATGGGCACTGGAGGATCGGGAGGGCGTTAGTGATCTGATCGAGTATGAGGCTCGGTTCAACCTGATCCACGATGCCCGAGATCCCGTCATTTGCGCGTACGATCTGAGAAAATTCACCGGAGACGTCATCATGGACATCTTGCGGACCCACCCAACAATGCTCGTCGGCGGCGTTCTCATGGAGAACCCGTTCTTCATTTCGCCGGATCAGTTTCTCAAAGATATCCGCGACCGGCGCGCCAATTCTGCGAAGTCGCGTCCAATCGCGAATTGAAGATGGATGCGACACCAAAGCAAGAACACGATGAGATCAAGCACTTGCAGAGTTATCTTAACGATCTCATCAGCGTCCTAGCACTTCCCGCGATTTGGCGCGGACGGGGTTCCCATCAAATCGTCAATACATTGCTCGAAGTGCTGACACGCCTGTTGCGCTTAGACTTTGCAGCCATGCGGGTGAATGATTCCAATGGTGGCACGCCGATCGAAGCGGTCCGATTGCCGCCAGACCGGAACCCGGACATTCACTCACAGGAACTTCGAGCGCTCGAAACATGGTTGAAAGGTGACCTGTCTGCCGGGCGTGTTGTGATTTCAAATCCGATCGGAACAGGAGATGTAACGATTGCGCCCTTCCGGTTGGGCCTTCAAGAGGAAATCGGATTGGTCGTGGCAGCCTCGGTGCGGACCAATTTCCCGACCGACATGGAACGGCTTCTCCTGCGTGTTGCAGTGAACGAGGCCGTAATTGGATTGCAAGAAGGTCGACGCTCGGCCGAGCAAAAACGGACCGCAGAGGTGCTCGAAGAACGAGTTGTCGATCGAACCAGACAACTGACGACTGCCAACGAAGACCTGCGACGCAGCGAGGCTTATCTTGCTCAAGCTCAGAGCATCAGCCACACCGGAAGTTTCGGTCGAGATGTTGTGAGCGGCGAAATCTACTGGTCGGAGGAAACCTACAAGATCTTTGAGCTTGATCGATCCGTTAAGCCAACGATGGAGCTTTTATTTCAGCGAATTCATCCCAACGACAGAGACCGCGTACGGCAAGCTATTGACCGCGCGACCAGCGAAAGGAAGGATTTTGATTTCGAATATCGCACGCTGGGACAGGAGGGCAGAATAAAGCACGTTCACGTCGCAGGTCGTGCATTGGAAACCTCAGCGGGCAATCTGGAGTTTGTGGGCGCCGTGTCCGACGTCACGCCAGCAAAGCAGGCCGAAATGAAGCTTCGGGAGAGCGAGGCATATTTAGCAGAAGCGCAGAGGCTCAGCCACACCGGCAGTTGGGCATGGGCCCCAGGTACGGGCGAAAATAGATATTGGTCCGATGAGTGCTTCCGCCTGCTGGGTTTTGACCCGGCAGACGGTATGCCACCCTTCGAAACATTCATTCAACGCATTCATCCAGATGATCGACCCATCGTTGCGGAAGAGTTAGAGCGAGCAACGCGCGAACGCGGGGAGTATGAGGTGGACTACCGAATCATTCATCCCGGCGGTGAAATCAGAGATATCCACGCAGTTGGGCATCCGATTTTCGGGCCTTCCGGAGATCTTATTGAATTTGTGGGCACCGGCATCGATGTTACCGAGCGCAAGCAGGCTGAAGATAATCTCCGCCAAAGCGAAAACGAGCTTCGTCATATTCTGGATTTCACGCCGCAGCAGGTCGCGGTATTAGGGCCCGATCGCACTCGTATTTATTCAAATCAGGCAATGCTCGATTATCTCGGTCTTAACCTTGAGCAATGGCAGAGCGGCGACAATCGCGGGCCTGTGCATCCAGATGATTGGGAGCACATGATGAGCGAGACTCAAAGCAAATTCTTCAGCGGCATCCCCCACGAAGCGGAACTTCGCTTACGGAGAAACGACGGGACCTACCGCTGGTTTCTATTCCGTTATAACCCGCTTCGAGATGAACAAGGACGTATCAGGAATTGGTATGTCTCTGGGACTGACATCGAGGATCGCAAGCAGACTGAGCAGAGACTCCAGAACGAGAACGTCGCGCTGCGCGAGGAAATCGATCGGGCCTCGATGTTCGAAGAGATCGTCGGCACTTCTCGCGCCCTCCGCGCGGTACTCTCTCGTGTATCTAAGGTTGCTCCTACCGACTCCACCGTTCTGATCACGGGCGAAACCGGAACCGGCAAAGAACTGATCGCGCGTGCGGTCCACAAACGGTCGCAACGTTCCTCGCGTGCCTTTGTCAGCGTGAACTGCGCCGCCATTCCTCGAGATCTGCTCGCGTCAGAATTATTCGGCCATGAAAAGGGCGCCTTTACGGGGGCGCTTCAGCGCCGTTTGGGAAGGTTTGAGTTAGCCGAAGGAGGAACGATCTTCCTCGATGAAATCGGCGAGCTCCCCGCCGAGACCCAGATCGCTCTGTTGCGAGTCCTGCAGGAGCGCGAGTTTGAGCGTGTCGGCGGTACAGGTTCCATCCGGACCAATGTTCGAGTGATTGCGGCCACCAATCGCGACCTCCAGGCAGCAATCGCCGCCGGAACATTTCGGAGCGACCTTTTCTACCGGCTCAATGTTTTTCCGATCGAGGTTCCTCCCTTGCGGGAACGTCAGGAAGACATTCCGGTGCTGGCGGCGTACTTCATCGACCGTTTTGCGAAGAAAGCAGGAAAGAGCATCCGCAGTGTTAACAAGGAAAGCCTGGCACTCTTGCAGTCGTACTCCTGGCCGGGAAATATTCGTGAGTTGCAGAATGTCATCGAGCGATCGGTCATCGTGTGCGACACGGAGAGCTTCTCCGTCGATGAGAGTTGGCTTTCGCGGCAGCCCCTTGCGACCGAGCCGAAAGGACGGCGAGAACTATCGCAAGACCTCGTCTCAAGAGAGAAAGAAATGATTCAGGCTGCCCTGCTCGAAAGTGGCGGCAGGGTGTCAGGACCTTCAGGCGCGGCGGTCAAACTTGGCATTCCAGGCTCTACCCTGGACTCAAAGATCCGGTCGCTCAAGATCGACAAGAATCGCTATAAATCTCCATTTCCCCCGACAGATCGCAGCTGACGAACTTCCCATTCGGCTTTCTCAGAGCCCCGAAAATTTCTTAAATCTCGTAAATTTTCGAAATGTCGAAAATTATTTCACCATCGACACCCATGTTTTCAATACTTTGATCTTGGACCCACGATTGCATTCTTTTAGATCATTGTGGGGCGCAGATGCTGAAGATCACGAGGGTAGTTGACGAACAGGGGGTATTTAATCTCTGCGGTCGAATGGACGCAGACAATGTGGGTGAGTTGGAAACGCTGCTCAGCCAAGAAGCCAGAGATCACAGCATTGTTCTTGACTTGAAAGATCTGAGACTGGTGGACCAGGAGGTTGTCAACTTTCTCAGGCGCTCGGAGACGGGCGGCATCCAGCTCAGGAATTGCCCAGCGTACATCCGCGAATGGATCGATGGAGAACGGCAATGACATTAGAAAGCAAACAGCAGGAGGTCTCAATGGATGCGTCGCAGATGTTCAATAGCTACGGCCGATATACTCCCCCTCGTGTATTTGAGCAGATCATAGGCGGCAGTCCTGCGTTGGAGAGGGTGCTCGAACAAGTGCGAGGCGTCGCGCCTACCGATTCGACCGTATTAATCGAAGGCGAGACAGGCACCGGCAAGGAACTCATCGCACACGCACTGCACGACGCTAGCTCGCGAAGTGGACGACCTTTTGTGAAACTCAATTGCGCCGCCATCCCTTTGGATCTGTTGGAAAGTGAATTGTTTGGCCACGAGAGAGGTGCGTTCACCGGGGCGATCGCGCAAAAGATCGGCCGTTTCGAAATGGCCGACAAAGGTACTCTCTTCCTGGATGAGGTAGGCGACATTCCCGCGGCGTTGCAGCCGAAACTCTTGCGAGTACTGCAGGAACAGGAGTTCGAACGCCTGGGCAGTAATCGAACTCATCGAGTGGATGTTCGGCTGGTCGCCGCAACCAACCGCAATCTGGCGGAGATGGTGAAGCAAGGCGAATTTCGCAGCGACCTCTACTACCGTCTGGATGTGTTTCCGATTATGGTTCCACCGTTGCGTGCGCGCCGCGAGGACATTCCAGCCCTCGTGGAGCACTTTGTTGAGACTGTTGGTGGCCGGGTGAGAAAGCAAATCAACCACATCCCTCGTGAAACGATGTCTGCACTCTGCTCTTACGATTGGCCGGGCAACATACGCGAGTTGCAAAATCGTGTCGAGAGAGCCGTGATTCTTTCTAAGGAAGGAGTGTTGTCGAATCCCCTGCCGATGCCAGAGTCTCAAGCAGCCAACTTTTTCCCGGTTCCAACTACTTTGAAGGAGGTCGAGCGCACTACGATCCTGAGTGCACTTGAAGACCGGGGTTGGGTAGTGGGCGGATCGGATGGTGCAGCTGCAAAGCTTGGCTTGCCTCGCACCACGCTGCTGTACAAGATGGCGCGGTTCGGGATCTGCCGCCCTGTTGCGAGTGGAGCGGCCTTGTGATTCTTTGATTCTCTCGGGGGGTTCAATGCGTTCGGAACTGGTTTTTGGTGCTACAAAGCAAGTCCCAAATCGATTTCTCCTCGTCAGAACTCTTGCGAAGGCAACGCGTGGACTTCATAGATCCGGAACGCGCATCGAGGATACAGCAGACGATGCGCTAAGACGTTTCGGATGCGCAAACCCAATCGCACAGACAGATGCCGTTCCGATTGCCGCGAACATCCTGGCGCATCGCAGCAGACCGCAGGGTGGCAACAACGCGCGAATCTAAGCGCTTGAATATTCCGGCGGTTCACGAAGGTTCGAGTTTTCAATCCGAGTCTTCACGAGTGTTTGGTAGTTGGAGCGATTTGTAGCTCACCATCACTTATTCTGCCGCCTCCCATTTTCAATGGGATCGAACGCCGCCGCCGCGCGCGATTCGCGAATATGCAATCGAGTCTTTGACCGAGACAAGCGAAATCCCCTGCAATCAGGAGTCCAAGTGACGCGAGGTTTCCTAAACCTCTGCGGAATGAGGTGACGCATGGGCGTGGGGCGCGATTGTCGGCGTGGGAACCTCAACAGAAATGCGGGCGCAGAAGGTTTTCGTTACTTCCAAATCTCAACGACGAACCCACGTACGCCGGATAGCCGCAAGAGACTGCATCGTCAACGGAGCCGCCAAAGCGAGACTGAAAGAGCCGGTCATGCATAGTCCGCAACCCCGAGGTCTGTCGGATGGCGGACGCAGAGTCGAAGGGTCGACGCGTGAATTCGGCTCCATTCGGCCCACCCACTCCCGAGTTGAAGCACATAGCGGAAATTTCACAGGAAACCGATGTCGAGATGATTGGCAAGCTGCATGCATTGAGAAGGTGGAAGGGAGGTACAGACAACATGCGAGGATTTGAGTCACAAATCGGAAATGAATCGCACCTCGCCGCACACATTCGCAAGCGGGACCTGGGAAAACTTGAAGATGCGGCTTCCCAACACATGCCTGCGCTTTACAGAAGAGCCTATCGCTACGTGGGCAACGCACATGACGCCGAGGATGCGGTTCAAGATGCCTTCTTGTCGGCATACAAGCACCTGGACCAGTTCAAGGGGACAGCGAAGATGACCACCTGGCTAACCGCCATTGTGACGAATAGCGCTTTGACGCAGTTGCGCAAGAGGCCGCGCCATTCTCACGTGTCTTTGCACGAACAATTGAATGAAGAGCAAGACTACTTTCTATCAGACACGTTGGCGGATGCCAGCCCAAACCCTGAAGATCAGTGCGCCAGTCTGGAATCGCACGGTCTGCTGATGCAGTTCGTGTCGGAGCTTTCACCTTCCATGCAGGAGGCAATTCACATGCGCTACGTGGACATGCTGAGCATCGACGAAGCCGCACGAGTTTTGCAGGTTCCAACAGCAACATTCAAATCCCGCCTGTGGCGGGCTCGAGCGCAACTGAAGTGGATGATGCGCGCAGCGCGATAACGAGAGGATTACCCAAATGACTTATGAGCCTGATGCAAAGCGATATGACGGATCTCAGTTCAGACGGTGTGGGCAGTCGGGGATTGTTCTGCCGTCGATCTCGCTTGGACTGTGGCAAAACTTCGGAGGCGTCAATGTTTTCGAGACGGGCCGGGCGGTGGTTCGGCGAGCCTTTGATCGCGGCGTGACGCATTTCGACCTGGCAAATAACTATGGACCGCCGTATGGGTCCGCCGAGGAAAACTTTGGAGAGATTCTGCAGAAAGATTTTCGAAGTCTTCGGAATGAGCTTTTGATTTCGACAAAGGCGGGATGGGATATGTGGCCGGGGCCGTATGGCATTGGTGGCTCCCGCAAATATCTGCTTGCTTCTTTGGACGAGAGTTTGACGCGCATGGGACTCGAGTATGTCGACATTTTTTACTCCCACCGTCCGGGCGCTGACGCTCCACTGGAAGAAACCATGGGTGCGCTGGCGCAGGCAGTCCGGCAAGGCAAGGCTTTGTATGTAGGCATTTCTTCGTATAGCCCTGAGCGGACCCGCGAAGCGGCGAAGATACTGAAGAGCGAAGGAATCCCGTTGCTGATCCACCAGCCTTCCTACTCCATGCTGAATCGCTGGGTGGAAGGCGAACTGCTCGACACATTGGAGGAGCTGGGCGTAGGTTGCATTGCATTCTCTGCACTGGCTCAGGGACTGTTGACGAACAAATATCTGAACGGTGTTCCCAAGAACTCACGCGCCAATGACGGCCTGTGGTTTCAGAAGGAGTTCCTGAGCGAAGATAATCTCAAGCGGGTACGGGCACTGAATGAAATTGCGCAGGGACGTGGGCAGTCACTGGCCCAGATGTCGATTGCGTGGGTGCTGCGCGATAAGAGGATTACGTCGGCGCTGATCGGAGCCCGGAACGTGGAACAGCTGGATAACTCGCTCGACGCATTGAAGCAGCTCCAGTTCACGGATGCAGAGTTGTCGGATATCGATCGTTACGCGCAAGACGGATCGATCGACCTTTGGAAAGGTGCCCGGGAAGGGGTAGCGTAGCGGCCACCGTTCACGACGCGAAGAAATACTCTAATACGCGTTTTTCGACGTCGTTTTTGCGTATGACGCGGCCATGCGGTGACGCAACGGGGCCGATGGGGCAGGGAAGCACCGCCTCCTGGAACGCGCGGGTAGGAAACTAACGGCGAGGGAAATTTCATGCAATATCAATCGATTCGTGTAGTCCGTCCAGGACAGTTAGACTCTGCGACTGCTCAAACACCCGGATCACGGCGCTTTGGCGCCATCCATTCAGGAGCCGGCATAGAGTCGCCCATGTGGGGAGGCCTGTTTCTGGTCCAGCCTGGTGCCAGAACAGGAATCCATCACCATGGAAAGCAAGACACAATCGCCTATGTGCTCAGCGGCTCTTCTTATGTTCGGTGGGGCGAGCGGGGGGAGTTCGACGCTACGCTGCAAGCAGGGGATTTCCTATTTGTCCCGGCGTGGCTTCCGCACCAGGAGATGAATCCTTCCAGCGATGTTCCTTTCCAGTGGGTTGTGGTCCGCAGCACTTCCGAACCGATTGTTGTAAATCTGCCAGAAGATTTCTGGGGATAGCATCAACCTAAATGCGGCGCATTTGCGCGATTACGCCGATTTCCGTTGGAGATTCATTGCTTGGAATGGAAATCGTGGAAGACAGCTGAACCAACACCCTCATTGCAGCACGGTTACGCCCGACCGGCATTCAAGTGGGGTTGACGTTCAAAAGCTTGCGGAGGATCCGAGGCTCGGCCGCCCTCAACCTGTCAGGTTCTGCCCTAGTTTGCTCAGCTGAGGTTCATTCTCCCTTCGACGACAAAGGGCGTTATCGCAGACAGGTCGAGGTCTCCGCTTGAGGCGAGATTGGATTTCAGCACTCGCTGAGCCGCACTGGCGGCGGGCAGATCTGCTCCTGAGATCTTTGCGGCATCCATGACCAGATCCATATCTTTGCTCATTAGACGCAACGGAAACTCCGGGGAATAGTCACCGTCCTTAATCTTGCGGAATTTCCCAGCCATCGCTGGAGCAATCACTGCGGTCTTGGAGAGGACGTCGAGCAGAACTTTGCGATCGATCTGCAGGTGTTCTCCGAGCGAAACCGCTTCAGCGAGCGCCTGCATATCAAGGCCCAGCAGGAGATTGACGACTAGCTTCATCTGGACTCCAGAAGATCCCGGACCGATCAAGAACCACTGCTTCGCGATGGATTCGAAAATCGGAACAGATCGCTCGAATGTCTCTTTGGTACCGCCAGCAAGCAGCGTGATCGTTCCGGCATCCACCGCTGGCGTCGATCCGGAGATGGCTACATCGAGCAAGTTCACTCCTGTCGCGCGGGCCTTCTCATGCAGGAGGCGTGAAAGTTCCGGCGAGATTGTGCTCAGTTCGAGAACGACAGTCCCCGGCTTTGCTGAAGAAAAGACGCCGCCCTTGTCGAGGTACACGGACCGAACGGCCGCATCATTGGCCAGGGAAGAAAGAATGACGTTCGAATCCGCTGCCAGGATCGCGATGGAGGGCGCGATAGCGATCCCTTCCTTCCTGATCTCAGCCGCGGATTGTGGAGTCAAATTCCATCCTCGAACATTCCAGCCGGCTTTATGCAATCGCCGCGTCAGGCGGCTTCCCATGAGCCCGAGGCCGATGAATCCAACTTGCGCATTGAGTTTGTCGAGTACTGCTGCGGACATGCGTGATCTCCCTCTCGCCTAGCTTTCGTTTCGCCCCTATAGGCGAACGATACAGTCGTCTATAGCACGTGTCTCACCATCACAGTTCCATTCGGTTCGATTCAGAATCAGTGAGATCGCGAGTATGGTTCGCAGGTTGTTCCTAACTGCTGTCAAGTTTTCGACATTTGGTGACGGAGACTCGTCACGAACATACTTGCCGGCGTACAAAACAGTCTTAAATCAGAGATTCGTCGTCGAATCGAGTGGCCCTGAAACTGCTATTCATCCATCGGAATCGAGACCACGTCGATGCGACACAGTAAAAATGCATTCGGCTTGACCAACGCGGCTGCTGTCGCAGGGATCGTCACCTAAAACATTGATACCGGCGTCAAACAACTCGGCATCTGGAGCGTTAAATGCGGCCTGAAAGCCATCACCGCGAATTCGATTTTAAAGAAATTTTCACATCCTCACCCTGCGAAGTAGCATCCGAAACCAATCGGGGAGGGTTAAGAGCAGATGACAGCCACCGTTGATGGCAAGCCACTGGGAATCCAGCCTGGAGAGCTCCTGATTGACCTTGTCAACCGTTGCGGAATTGCGGTACCGCAGGTTTGCTATCACCCTCAGCTTGGACCGATCCAGTCCTGCGACACCTGTATGGTGGAGGTCGACGGAAAGCTGGTGAGAGCCTGCGGCACCATGGCCACGGAGGGGATGATCGTAAATACCGCTTCACCGCGCGCGGATGCGGCACAACGTGAGGCCTTTGACCGCATTCTCGGAAACCATATGTTGTATTGCACGGTGTGCGATAACAACAACGGCAACTGTACTGTTCATAACACCACCAAGTTGCTGGCGGTTGAGCATCAGCAAATCCCTTATAAGCCGAAGCCCTATGAAGTGGATATGTCCAATCCCTTCTACCGCTACGATCCTGATCAATGCATTCTCTGCGGTCGCTGTGTTCAGGCCTGCCAGACTCTGGAGGTCAATGAGACCTTAAGCATCCGGTGGGAGGATGAACATCCGCGAGTCTTATGGGATGGCGGCGCATCGATTGGCGAATCGAGTTGTGTCTCGTGCGGGCACTGTATCACCGTTTGTCCCTGCAACGCGCTGATGGAGAGGTCGATGCTTGGAGAGGCCGGCTACATGACGTCTCTCTCCAAACCCGCGTTGAGCGGGATGATTGACATAGTTAAGGACATCGAGCCGGAGATGGGCTATGGCGGTATTCTCAAAGTCTCGGAGATGGAATCAGAGATGCGGAAGTCGCGCATCAAGCGAACGAAAACTGTCTGTACGTATTGCGGAGTCGGCTGCAGCTTCGATGTCTGGACGAAAGACCGCCATATTCTGAAAGTGGAGCCGGCCGAGGGTGCTGCGAATGGCGTCTCGACTTGCATCAAGGGTAAGTTCGGCTGGGGGCACATCAACAGTTCCGACCGTCTGACCAAGCCGCTCATCCGCGATGGAGACGCCTTCCGCGAAGCATCATGGGATGAGGCTCTGTCTCTGGTTGCGCGCAGATTTACCGAGATCAAGGCGGCTACCGGTCCTGACTCGCTGGCTTTCATCTCTTCTTCAAAGTGTACGAATGAAGAAAGCTATCTGATGCAAAAGCTAGCGCGTGCTGTCATCGGCACGAACAACATGGATAACTGTTCCCGCTATTGCCAGGCCCCGGCAACCGCTGGCCTCTTCCGAACAGTTGGTTACGGTGGCGATTCTGGATCGATCACGGATATCGGGCAGGCGGGACTGGTAGTGATCATTGGTAGTAACACCGCAGAAAGCCATCCGGTGCTGGCTACGCGCGTCAAGCGCGCTCACAAGATGCACGGCCAGAAATTGATCGTCTCTGACCTGCGTGAGAATGAGATGGCACAGCGAGCGGATGTGTTCCTGCATCCACGGCCCGGAACCGACCTTATCTGGTTGTCCGCGGTGACCAAGTACATTTTCGATAAGGGACTTGCCAACCAAACGTTCATCGATCAGTGGGTTCACCGTGCCACAGGCTTCAAGGAAAGCTTGAAGTTCTTCACCCTTGAAATGGCCAGCGAGAGGTGCGGACTCCCCATAGAAACACTGACCAAAGTTGCTCATATGCTCGTGGAGGCTGACAGCGTGTGCATCCTCTGGGCAATGGGCGTGACGCAACACACCATGGGGTCTGACACCTCAACGGCAATTTCCAATCTACTTCTGACTACCGGAAACTACATGCGGGCGGGAACGGGCGCCTATCCCTTGCGCGGACACAACAACGTGCAGGGAGCCAGCGATCATGGCGCCATGCCGAATTTTTTCCCTGGCTACCAAGAAGTGGCTGATCCGGCAATTCGCGCGAAATTCGAAAAAGCGTGGAAGGTCTCTTTGCCGCCGAAGCCGGGACTCGACAACCACATGATGGTCGACGCCATCCACGCGGGCAAACTCAAGGCAATGTATCTTTTCGGCGAGGAGATGAGTCTTGTCGATTCGAACGCCAATTTTGTAGGAGATGCACTCGCGAAGCTTGATTTCTTTGTAGTGCAGGAAATCTTCTTTAGCGAGACCTGCCGCTTCGCAGACGTGATTCTTCCGGCCAGTCCGAGTTTGGAAAAGGAAGGAACCTTCACCAGCACCGAGCGGCGCATCCAGCGTCTCTATCAGGTCCTTGAGCCCCTCGGTGAAAGCCGTCCGGATTGGATCATTATCCAGGACATCGCCAACAGGCTGGGCGCAGGCTGGAAGTACGAGCATCCCTCTCAGATTTACGAGGAGATCGCCGCGCTTACGCCGCTGATGGCCGGCGTCACATACGAGCGACTCGAAGGATACAAGACGTTGCAGTGGCCCGTAGCTGAGGACGGTAGCGATCAGCCTCTGTTGTACACAAAGGAATTCAATTTTCCCGACGGCAAGGCAACGTTTTATCCGGTCCCGTGGACGGAGCCATCCGATCAGCCGAATGCCGAATACGATCTGCACTTGAACAATGGCCGCCTGCTTGAGCACTTCCATGAAGGCAACATGACGTATCGCACCGAGGGGATTCGCGAAAAGACACCGTCCACCTTCATAGAAGTGTCGCCGGAACTGGCGGACGAGCGCGGCATTCAAACCGGTAGTTGGGTGCAGTTGACCTCGCGCTATGGCAAGGTGCGCGCGCAAGCCGTCATCACGACAAGAGTGCAGGGAAAAGAGCTGTACATGCCCATGAACTCTACAGATGAGGCGGTGAACCGGCTTACCAGCAGCCACACCGATGCTGCCACTCACACTCCGGCCTACAAAGAGACATCCGTGCAACTCCGGGTGTTGGGAGAGATCGGCGATGACCCGCTGCCACGCACCAACTCCCGCCACGGACATCCGACACCTCAAACAGGTGTCGAAGTGGAACGTAAGTGGAAGCGCAAGGATTATCGCGAGCCAGGCGATCAACTGGTCCAGATCCAATCGCTGCAGCCCTGAACTGATGGTTAAGGAGAAGGAAAATGGCTCGACCCATCCCTCTTGAATTACCGCCGCGCGATCCGCGCGAGGAATTGCGCAAGCGACTGGAGCAGGCTCCGATTGACCAGGCTGAAGCTCTGCTCGACTCCTACGAGTTACTGGGAAAGCTGCATGAACATGGAGTTTTTGAGCTATTGCGCGGCGCCCTGGGAGCAAGTGACAAGCTGATTGAAACGGCAGTGGATGCTGCCAAGTCTGACGAAGCGATTCGCGCAATCCGCAATGCCATCATTCTCGGCAAAATACTGGGGGCCATCAATCCGGATGTGCTGCAGAGTGTCGCTGTCGCAGTCGGCGAGACATTGGGATGTTATGACAAGCCGATTATCGAGCCACCAGGTCTTTTGTCGCTACTTGCCCAATTTAGCCATAAGGAATTGCGTCGAAGCATGGCTCTCTTGAACAAGTTTCTTGAAAGCCTTGGCAATCAAATCAAGGTGCGAGGAACCTGTAAATAAACAAAAAGTGATTTTGCCCGGTCGAATCTTCGCAGAGGGCTACCCCGCACATGCACGCTCGAGAATCTCATCAGCGGGATGACCGAATGCAACATGACTCGAAAGACCTGGTCGTGTCGTGGGCTGAGTCTATCAACCATCAATGGCGCTGGCTGGAATGGGCCAGCGCATAACTTCTAGAGGAGCTTACAAAATGGAACCTCAAACATTTACGTTAGCGAGTTCTCCTTTCGTGCCGATTGCCATTGGATTCTTTGGCCTCGGTACCGGGTACTTCATCTGGGGCGGTCAGGCCTTATTTGGTTTTCCCAAGACCAGTCCCGAAGTTAACCGAAGCCTGGGTTTATGGGGTTTCTGGATGCCTGGATTCATGCAGTTTCTGGCGGGCAGTTATGTGCTGATCGGATTGACGTGGTTCTATGTATTCAAGAATGCGGCCCCCTTATATATGGCAGGCCTCGCTTTTACGGCTTACGGCGTTCACTGGTTTTCGATGGCTCATCGGCGATATATCGATTCCAGCGCGCAGTTGGATGGCTGGATGGCCATAGCCTTCCTTTTCCTTAGCATTCTTGGCGTTGATGTTTTTGGCCGTGCCGGGGACATACCGGTGATGATTATTTTTGTGGGCCTAACCTTAATCTATGCTGCGGAAATTCCAACTCGCTTATTCTCCTGGAATTCCGGCGCTCGCGTCGTAGGGCTGTTCCAATTCATTACGGGGATATGGCTGATGTATTGCACCTATGCCATCACCGTCAATGTAGCGTTGGGCGCCAAAGCCTGGATTTAGGGATTGCGACTTACAGGCGATTTACGAACTGCAAGTTCTAGCGTGGATATATAGGCAAATCAAGCAGGAGGACGAACATGACCAGATCAACTCAGGCTCATTCAGCATCAACCATCTCAGGGATCAACATTCCCGACAGTAAGCTCGCCAATGAAATCACAGAACTCGTTCGAGATACTGAATCGACACTGCTGTTCAATCATTCCAGCCGCGTTTATTATTTTGGCGCACTCGCTGGTCGGCGTCGTGGCCTCAAATTCGAAGCTGAGCTACTCTACGCAGGCGCGATGTTCCACGACATGGGACTTGTATCCGCTTACAGCAGCGCTGCCGACCGCTTTGAAGTTGATGGAGCAAACGCCGCGCGCAACTTTCTGCGCAGTCATAACATCCCGGAACAGGATGTCGACCGCGTATGGACTGCGATTGCACTGCATACGACTCCCGGCATCCCGCAGTACATGCATCCAGTTGTCGCCCTGGTGACGGCGGGGGTCGAAATGGATGTGCTTGGAATTGACTACGCCAGCTTCGCAGACTCCGACCGCGACGCGGTTGTGCAGGCGTTCCCGCGTACGGCTAATTTCAAAGAAGATATTCTGCAAGCGTTTTATGACGGCATCAAGCACAAGCCTGAGACGACTTTCGGAAACGTGAAAGCAGACGTACTCGCGGACAAAGACCCAAACTTTCAACGCGGCAACTTTTGCAGTGTGATCCGCAACTCGCCTTGGCGCGGATAACCCAGCTTAAGTCATCAGTCTGTTTGGCATCGGAATTGCAATTTACTCATCCGGCGGATGACTTCAAACTCGACGAAGTATGCAGTTACTTGCTAGTAATCGCGAATCGATGTTGCTTATCCTCCGGGCATTCGACTGAGCCGGCCTTCGGCATCAATCGGTTTCTATGCGACCATGTGGCCGCGCTCTAATCCCACCAGCAACCTGAACGAGAGAAGGAAAAACCGATGGCAAAAGCAAATGAACTCACAGCCCGCCAAAAGGCACCGTTAGCGACTCCAGCAGAGGTCGACCCTCAAGCCGTTAAAGATATTTCAGGTGCTCTCAACGCCCTGCTCGCAGATGTGTTCGCCCTTTACGTGAAAACAAAGAACTTCCACTGGCACATGAGTGGACCGCATTTTCGCGACTATCATCTGCTCCTCGACGACCACGCTGATCAGATGTTTGCCATGACCGATGACATCGCCGAACGCGTTCGGAAGATTGGTGGAACAACGCTACGGTCCATCGGACACATCGCTCGACTGCAACGAATCGCAGATAACGATGCGGAGTACGTTGACCCCGGCGATATGTTGAGCGAACTCCGCGAAGATGAGCGCGCTCTGCTACTGCGAATGCGCGCCGTACACACCCTGTGCGACGATGCGGGCGACGTTGCAACCGCGAGCCTCCTCGAGAACTGGATCGATCAGACCGAACGCCGGATTTGGTTCCTATTCGAGACAACTCGGCGCTGAAGTATCTGCTGCTGCCTTGGTTGCCCCGGACAACATGGTAAGCATGATGCGGCTGACGTCTGCTCCGAGTGCGACGTCAGCTTCGCAGGCGGCGCAACCGCTGTATGGCCTTGACCGGATTCGTCACTTGCTGTCGGCCATCTGACACCAGTTTTCAAAGACGGAGCGGGATGCGCCCAATTACTGCTGATTCTAAAGAGCACCCGCGTGGCATGAATCGTGCTTTAAGAGCTGCGTGGGCAAAACCAATCGAGCCGCAACGCCGATAGTGACCAGCGATGCCGCGACTCCGGCTGAAGGGAGCGCAAAAGGACCGTATGTGGATCGTCAAGCTTGCTCTTAATCGGCCCTACACATTTATCGTTCTGGCGCTGTTGATCCTCATCGCCGCGCCGGTGGTCATCCTGCGCACGCCTACCGATATCTTTCCAAATATCAACATTCCCGTTGTCGCCGTGGGATGGACGTATACCGGCATGAATCCTGAGGAACTCACGGGGCGACTGACGACGCCCTATGAGAAGGCCCTCACCAGCCTGGTCGACAACATTCAGCACATCGAGTCGACAACCTATAACGGAACCGCCGTAGTCAAAGTCTTTCTTCAACCGGGAGCGTCGCTGCCGACGGCCAACGCGCAGGTGACCGCCGCGTCGCAGTTCATGCTGCGCCAGCTTCCTCCAGGCACACTGCCTCCGGAGATCATCAATTTCTCGGCATCGAGCGTGCCGGTTCTGCAACTCGGTATTTCTGGCGAGGGGCTTTCCGAGACTCAGTTGAACGACTACGCAACTAACTACATCCGCACGCAGCTGATCACCGTGCCGGGCGCAGTGGTGCCGTCACCCTACGGCGGCAAGCAACGGCAGATCACCGTCAACATGAATCAGGCGGCAATGCAATCGAAGGGCATCGCTCCGAGCGACGTGCTCAATGCGCTGGCGCAGCAGAGCGTGGTCATGCCTTCGGGCACGATCAAGATCGGCCAGACGGAATACGATGTTCGGACCAATGGCTCGCCGCGAACTGTGGAGGCGCTAGCGAAAATTCCGATTCGACAGGTGAACGGCACCACCATTTATCTGCGCGATGTTGCCAGCGTCAGCGACGGGTTTCAGGTGCAGACCAACGTGGTGCGCCTGGATGGCCGACGGGGGGTGCTGATCTCGATCCTGAAGAGCGGCAACGCCTCGACGCTGAATGTCGTGAAGGGAATTCGAGCGATCCTGCCGCGCGTGGCGAGCACGGTGCCGCCGCAACTGAAGATGACACCGCTGGCGGACCAGAGTATCTTCGTACGCGCCGCCGTCGAGGGCGTCATCCGCGAGGCGATCATTGCCGCCGGGCTTACCGCGGTCATGATTCTAATTTTTCTGGGAAGCTGGCGGTCCACGCTGATCATCGCGGTGTCGATCCCGCTTTCGATCCTTACTTCAATCATCGTGCTTGGCCTGATCGGCGAAACGATCAACACCATGACACTCGGCGGCCTGGCGCTGGCCGTGGGGATTCTGGTCGACGACGCCACCGTCACGATTGAAAATATTGAACGCTATCTCGAGCAAGGCTACGCATTGCGCGAGGCGATTCTTGAGGGTTCCGCGCAGATCTCCGTGCCTGCCCTGGTCTCGACGCTCTGCATCTGCATTGTGTTTCTGCCGATGTTCTTCCTCGGAGGGGTGGCGCGCTATCTTTTTGTGCCACTTGCGGAGGCAGTGGTGTTCGCCATGCTTGCCAGCTATATTTTGAGCCGCACGCTGGTGCCTACGCTGGCGATGTATGTGCTACGCACCAGCGAGCGCGGCGCCGACGCCAAAGGATTGTTCGCTCGCTTTCAGCGCGGTTTCGAGCAGAGTTTCGAACGTGTCCGGAGTCGGTATCACTCGCTGTTGCAAGCGTTGGTGACACACAGGCGTGCGTTTATCCCCACCTTCCTCGGCCTGTGCATTGTGACCTTCGCCCTGCTGCCTTTTCTGGGCGAGGACTTCTTCCCGAGCACCGACAGTGGCCAGTTCATCCTGCACGTTCGCGCTCCGACGGGGATGCGGATCGAGGAAACGGCGCGGCTGTTCGACCTGGTCGAGGATGAGATTCGCAAAGAGATACCGGCATCGCAGGTCGCCAACATTCTCGACAACATCGGCCTGCCTTACAGCGGCATGAACACGGAGCACTTGACCGACGGAACGCTTGGCGCGGGGGACGGCGACATTCTGGTATCCCTCAAGCCGAAGCATCGGCCAACGGCGGACTATGTGCGCGCCCTGCGCAGGAACCTGCCGCGCATCTTCCCCGGAGAGACCTTCTACGTGCTCCCGGCCGACATCACTACACAGATTCTCAATTTTGGAGAGCCGGCGCCTATCGACGTACAGTTTGAAGGCAACGATGCGGATGCCAGCATGGCCCAGGCCGACAAGATGCTCGGTCAGTTGCGGCAAGTTCCCGGAATCGTCGACCTTCGCATCCAGCAGCCCTTCGACTACCCCACGCTGCAGGTGAACGTGGATCGCACTAAGGCCGCTCAGGGCGGGTACACGGAGCAAGACGTTTCCACCAGCGTACTCAACACGCTCAGCGGCAGCTTCCAGGTAACGCCGATGTTCTTTCTCAATTGGAAGAATATGGTGGCCTACAACATCGTGGCGCAGACGCCGCAGTACAAGATGGATACCATGCAGGACCTGGAGAACATCCCCATCAATCGCGCAGCACTCACCATGCCTGGAGCCGGCGCGTCTGCTGCACCATCACCCGCGAATCCAGAAATCCTGAACGATCTTGCGGATGTCGGACGCGGACATGAGATGGAGGTCGTAAACCAGTACAACATCCGCCCCGTGGTGGATATTTACGCCAACGTTCAGGGCCGCGATCTGGGCGGTGTAGCGCGCCAGGTGACGAAGATTATCAACGCGGACCGAAGCGCGCTGCCGCGAGGCACCTTCGTCACGCTGAGAGGCCAGGTGGAAACGATGCGCAGCTCATACACCGACTTGCTTGGTGGATTGCTCTTTTCGATCGTGCTCGTGTATCTGCTGATTGTCGTCAACTTTCAAAGCTGGGTGGATCCATTCATCATCATTACCGCGCTGCCCGCGGCGCTTGCGGGGATAGTGCTCTTCCTCTTTCTGACCCACACCGCGCTGAGTGTTCCGGCACTGATGGGCGCCATCATGTGCATGGGCGTGGCCACGGCCAACAGCATTCTGGTTGTCTCGTTTGCTAAAGGCCGTCTCGAAGAACACAGCGACGCGGTCCGGGCAGCAGTTGAGGCGGGCATCACGCGCTTCCGGCCCGTGATTATGACCGCGCTGGCCATGATCATCGGCATGGTGCCAATGGCGCTTGGACTGGGCGATGGCGGCGAACAGAATGCGCCGCTGGGCCGCGCCGTGATCGGTGGACTTCTTTGCGCAACCATCGCAACCCTGCTCTTTGTTCCCAGCGTGTTCGCGTTGATTCATGGTTCGGAGAAGAGCAAAAGGGCGCGCATGGAGAAACGCCTGGTGGAGGAACACGCATGAGCACCGGCACCGTTGACGATAAGCCGCAAAAAAAAGAACAGGAGACGACGAGCGCGCAAGTCGTTCCTGCGCACACGGTCGCGCCGCACGCGGATTCACCAACGGAAAACCCTGTCGGCCTGCGTGCGACCGCAGTGGTTGCGGGGATTGTCCTACTTTTGGCGATTGCCTACGGACTTCACATTCGCTCCGCGGGCGAGAAGCAGCTCGTTATCACAACGGAGGAGGCCGCGATTCCGACGGTCAATGTGGTGCATCCCACCGCCGGCACCGGCGATGGCGATCTGGCTCTTCCCGGCACCGTAGAAGCGTTTACCGATACGCCGATCTACTCGCGCACCAATGGCTACCTGAAAAAGTGGTACTTCGATATCGGTGCGCGTGTGCGCAAAGGGCAGCTTCTGGCTGTGATTGAGACGCCTGAGATCGACCAGCAACTGGACCAGTCGCGTGCCGAGCTCGAACGCATGCAGGCGGACGCACAGTTGGCTGGTGTGACCAGCAACCGCTGGCAGGCGCTGCTCGCCAAGCACGCCGTTTCGCAGCAGGAAGCCGACCAGACCCGGGCGAATTACATCGCGGCGCAAGCCGCCGTGGACGCAAGCAGAGCCAACGTGCGTCGCCTTGAACAGCTGCAAAGCTACGAACGCATCATTGCGCCTTTCGATGGAGTGATTACTCAGCGCAACACCGACATTGGCGACCTGATCGACGCCGGGTCCGGCTCCAGCAGCCCTCGTCAGCTCTTTCATCTGGATGCAATCAATCGGCTGCGCGTCTATGTCGCGGTGCCCGAAGTGGACGCAGATGCGATCCATAACGGCGACATGGCGACGCTGACACAGGATTCCAATCCCAACGAAAGGATTCGCGGAACGATCGTACGCAACTCCGACGCCATCAACCAATCCACGCGTACTCTTAACGTTGAAGTGGACATCAACAACTTCAGGCACCTGCTTCTTCCGGGGGCCTATGTCTTCGTCCACTTCCATCTGCCGCCGATCGAGAACACAGTTACGATCCCCTCGAACACACTGCTATTCCGCGCCGAGGGTCTTCGCGTCGGTGTTGTCCGCAATGACCGCGTCCAGCTTATGCCGATCACCATCGGTCGCGATTTCGGCAGCTCCGTCGAGATTACTTCCGGCCTTACAGCTGCCGAGGAGGTCATCACCAATCCGTCCGATTCGTTGGCCAGCGGCGCTGCGGTGCATGCGCGGACGGTGACCGCAGCAGGACAGCCATGACGCCGATCGCGATTCACGCAGGCGCCTTGCGCGCGGTCGGTCTTCTCATCGCGACAGTGCTGGGCCTCGCCCTTTCGGGCTGTACCGTGGGGCCCAAGTACGTGCGCCCCTCGACCCCGCTTGCGCCTGCATTCAATGAACCGCTGCCAGAAAACTTCAAATCCGTGGATGGATGGAAGCCGGCGCAACCCAGCGACGCACTACTGAAAGGCAACTGGTGGACGCTCTTCGGTGATCCCCAGCTCGACGCACTCGAAGCTGAGATCGACCCAGCGAACCAGACGCTGCGGGAGGCAGAGGCGAACTTTCAAGCTGCACGCGCCGTTATCCGATTCAACCGTGCGTCGGAGGCGCCTACGATCGGGGCGGAGCCCAGCATTGGCGCTATTCGCGACTCTAATAATCAGCCATACGTGAACATCTCCGGGTCCAACACTGGTGAGGGCAACTTTGTTCTTCCTTTCGACCTTGATTACGAAATCGACCTGTGGGGGCGCATCCGGCGCACTGTGGCGCAGTCGCGTGAAGAGGCGCAGGCCTCGGCCGCCGATCTTGCGACTTCGCGACTTTCGCTGCATGCCGAACTGGCGATCGACTACTTCGATCTTCGCTCGGACGATGCCCAGCGCCGGCTCCTCGCCGACACGGTCACGGCGTATCAAAGCGCGCTGCAACTCACAGAGGACCGCTACAACGGCGGAGCCTCGCCGCTTTCCGACGTAACCCAGGCACGCACGCAGCTGCAGGCGGCGCAGGTGCAAGAAACAGACGTTGCCATTCAGCGCGCCATGTACGAACATGCAATCGCCGTACTCATCGGAAAGCCGCCGGCGCTGTTCACGCTGCCGCCCGATCCGATCAGCGTTGACTCCGCCGCGATTCCCGCTATCCCGGGCATGCTTCCATCGCAGTTGCTGGAGCGACGTCCTGACATCGCCTCAGCGGAGCGCAGCATGGCCGCCGCCAACGAGGAAATCGGCATCGCGCGCACGGCCTACTATCCGACGCTGTCGTTGTCCGCAGTGGCCGGATTCGCGGGCACCTCAGCGCTGAACTGGTTTTCATGGCCGAGCCGCTTCTTCGCTGTCGGTCCGACCATGTCGCAGACGCTCTTCGACCATGGCCGCCGCAGGGCGGTTTCCGACATTGCCGTAGATCAGTACGATGCCACCGTCGCCTTTTACCGGCAGACCACGCTCACCGCATTTCAACAGGTTGAGGACAACCTGAACGCGCTGCATAATCTGGAGATCGAAGCGCGCCAGCAACGCGACGCCACAGCCTCGGCGCAACAATCGCTCGACCTCTTCAACACACGCTACGAAGGTGGGGTCGACACCTATCTTCAGGTGATTACCTGGCAAACGGCGCTCCTTCAAAACCAGCGCAACGACATTTACATCGTGCAACGACGCTTCGAAGCCAGCGTACTGCTGGTCAAGGCCCTCGGAGGTGGCTGGGATACATCACAGCTCCCGCAACACCCCTGATAACGGATTGCCTCCCATGAAACAACACCGTCGCAAATTACGTGAGGCATCAACCCCAACCATCAACCCAGTATTTGAGGAGAAATTTCTATGAGCGATACCCAAGTTATTACCGCGGCTGCCTCAGGCACAATCACCATTGGAGGCGACCTCACCGTCAATCGACTCGGTTTCGGATCCATGCGCATCACTGGCCCAGGCATCTGGGGACCTCCTGCGGACAAGGCTGCGTCTCTTGCAACTTTGAGGCGAGCGATTGACCTTGACGTCAACCTCATCGACACAGCGGACTCTTATGGGCCCAGCATCTCCGAAGAATTCATCGCGGAGGCGCTCTTTCCATATCCCGCCGATCTGGTTATCGCGACCAAAGGCGGATGGGAGCGGCCGGGTCCCAACCAATGGACACACAACGCCAGTCCTCGACATCTCACTGAAGCGCTCGAGGGCAGCCTGAAGCGTCTACGTCTCGACCGAATCGATATTTACCAACTCCACGCGCCCGACAATGCTGTCTCGTTCGAGGCATCGGTTGAGGCGTTGGCCAGGCTGCGCGAGCAAGGCAAAATTCGCCATGTTGCGCTCTCCAACGTCACTCGCGAGCATATCGAACGCGCTCGCAAAATTGTGCCCATCGTTTCGGTGCAGAACCGCTACAGTTTTGCCGACCGCGAGTCCGACTTCATCGTCGATTATTGCGAACAGAATGACATCGCTTTCCTGCCGTGGGCCCCGCTTGGTCAAGGAAGGAAGGCAGATGACGCGATAGAGAAAGTAGCCAAAGCACTCAAGGCCACGCCTCTCCAAGTGGCTTTGGCGTGGCTGCTCAAAAGATCCAAGGTGATTCTGCCGATTCCCGGAACATCCTCGGTCGCGCATTTGGAAGAAAATGTTGCGGCCGCAGGGTTGGAGTTGCCACAGGCAGCGTATGACGAACTTTCCGCGGTGAGCCATCCACCGGCAAGCCTGCGGGGCTAGGAAACCCGGCAGTTGCAGATCGCCGACAGTGCGTCTCAGGATTTGGTGCAAAACGTGAGGAGCGATTGCGCAGCACTTAACTCCCGCTAGACGCAGTACGTGGGGTCGGGAATCGTAGCCGGCAGAATCGGACAGTAAGGGAGATGCCGTCATTGGTATATGAAACCCATGGAACACGTAAACTTTTCGGGGCGCTTCGTCTGCTCACTCGAAGCGCCCTTTCCTCCGCTGTCGTCACGTTGGCGCTCGTGACACTTTTCACGTCTCGTGCGCATTCGCAGCAATCGCCCACCCTACCCGCTGTAAACCTCGGGGACACCAGCTTCCTCGACGCCATTGCCTTTCCCGGCTGGCTGGTCGAGTTGATCGGCCAAGGCGTCCACGACAACAAGACCCTTAATAATGCCGGCCAGGTCATCCCACAAATCACCGACATCAACAGCGGAGCCTTGCTGCTCCACGTCGCCTGGTTAGCCCGTCATCCGCGCATTCTCGGCGCCTGGTACGGGACGGAGATTGTGTTAACCGGAGCCTATGTTGACACTGGCGGCCACGGCGTCGGGCAGGGACTGGGTGATTTCACCTTCGCTCCCATCATCCTGCAGTGGCCCAAGCACACCGTCTTCGGCATGCCGATCTATCAGCGCGTCACGTTCGACATTGATGCTCCAATCGGGCGCTACTCGCCCGACAGCGCAGTCAACATCGGCAACAATGCGTGGGACATCCATCCCTACTACGCGGTCACGCTTTTTCCTGCCAAGCGGATTGAGACCAGCTGGCGCATCCACTATCTCTGGAACGCCACCAACCACGCGCCTCCGCTCAGCGAAAACGCCAATACTTCGCAAGCTGGCCAGGCCGTCCACTTCAACGCTACCGCTTCGTACGAGATGATCAAGAATGTCTACGTTGGTGCCAATGGCTATTACCTGAAGCAGATCACCGATGCCCGCATCAACGGCACCCCTGTTCCCAACGCGCGTGAACAGATCGGCGGAATCGGTCCTGGCGCCGTTGTGAATCGCGGCCAATGGTTCTTCTATGTCAACGCCTACCATGAGGTCGGAGCCGAGAACCTGCCGGAAGGCAACAAGCTCGTCCTGCGCGTAGAGAAAGTGTTCTGAACGTCGGGTTCGCTCAACTCATTCACCGTCAGCAAATCGACACGCGCCGTCGAAAATTGGACAGGAATTCGCTTTCCGAACTGCGACTAGTTGTTGCATCCCTCTTCCTCTCAACATGAATTCCAAACTGCAAGAAACAAGAAGATGGTAAAGCGCGTGCATTCGCTTACATTGACGACCTCGTGACGTCTTCTGACGTCGAATCGAGCTTAGAGAGGAAATCGGAATGGATCGAATTGTCAGGAAGCTAGGAGTTCCCGCCCTGTTCGCCGCGTTTATCGGCGTCCTAACAATGGCCTGGGCGCATTCAAATGTGCCCGTAACCGCCGGGGCCATCGGCTCCTCGCCTGCAATCAATGCGACGCCCCGCGCTCATACTCCAGCAAATGCCGTCCGCGCCGAGTCGGGCGTCTCGATCCAGCCGGAGTGGGTCAGTTCAGGACAGAACAATCACAACACGCGCAGCGCCGCAGAGGAACACACAATCAACGCCGGCAACGTGGGCAATCTGAAGACCGCATGGACATTCACCACCGCCGGTGATGTCTCGGCAACGGCGATCGTAGTTAACGGGGTCGCTTACTTTCCGGACTGGGGAGGTAAGCTCTGGGCGATCAACACCAAGACGGGCAAGGCCATCTGGTCGCACGACGTCAGCGACTACACAGGAACCGCCGGCTCTGCCTCGCGGACGAGCCCGGCATACTGGAATGGCGAGTTGGTTATCGGCACCGGCAACCTGATGACCGCCGGTCTCGGCCCCGCGTTCGAGATCGGTATCAACGCCCGTACCGGCGCGATGCTCTGGCGCACGAAGGCCGATGCCAACCAGGCCACTATCGTGACTGGATCAGCAACCATCGACGATGGCGTCATTTATACAGGGGTGTCCTCCAAGACCGAGCACACGACGATTACGCCAACATTCCGCGGCTCCGTGGAGGCGCTGGACGCGCGCACTGGCAAGATCCTATGGAAGACCTATATGGTGCCCGCTGGTTTTAACGGCGCCGCCGTGTGGAGCAGCCAGCCAGTCGTTGACCACAAAACAGGCATGCTGTACGTCACCACCGGCAATAGCTACTCTGTCCCGCATGGATACTGCGTGAACCCGGGGCAGACGAATTGCAAGCGGCTGCCGCTCGACGCCTACATTGACAGCATCGTGGCTCTTCGCTTGACGACCGGCCAGATTGTGTGGGCTCATCGCACCTTGACAGCGGACACGTGGACGATGGCCGATCCTAACGCCTCGCCTGACTTCGATTTTGGCGCCGACCCGAATCTCTACACCACGACGATCAACGGCAAGAGAACCGATGTGCTGGGCGCGGGTCAGAAGAGCGGCATGTACTATGCGCTGGACCCCTCGACCGGTAAGGAGATTTGGGCGACGCAGGCTGGCCCTGGCGGAGTACTCGGTGGCATCGAGTGGGGGACATCCACAGACGGCAAACGCATCTACGCGGCAATCACCAACGGCAGCCACAAGACGTATGCCTACACCACTTTCGATGGACAGAAGAAAACCACGAGCGGCGGCTTATGGACGGCGCTGGACCCGGCCACCGGAAAGATTCTCTGGCAGACCGCTGATCCGCAGGGTTCCCGATACATTACAGATGGTTTTGTCTCTAGCGCGAATGGTGTGGTTTATGCCGGATCTTCGGGAGGAAATTTCTACGCCATGGATGCAAGGACCGGGCAGATCAAGTGGACCTTTCCCAGCGGCGGTGCAGTATGGTCGGGTGCAGCAATTGTGGACGGCTTCGTTTACTGGGGCAGCGGATACGATACTCGGGAACGCAAGCTGCCGTACAACGGCAACAACAACAAGTTCTACGCGTTCTCGCTCAACGGCCGTTGACCCGTGCGGCAGACGACGGTGATCTGTCGATTTGCCGCAACGACGTGTGCTGCACGCGTTTCGAGCGCATGGACGGCACCGAGATCGAATCCAATCCAGAGGATGTTTACGGTGCGACAGCCTCAGCGCGTGCCTTGCTTGAGGTTCAGCAGGTCCCACTCCCACAGCAGGCCCTGCCCAAGACATTGCCATTCACGACAACGCCGTTCCAACGGTGTTGTCGTAGATGGGTTGGTCACGCTGCGGCGTTGATTAGATTGTGGGGATCGATCACGAACTTCTTCGCTGCTCCTTTGTCGAAGTCCTTGTAGCCCTGCGGTGCGTCGTCGAGGGTGATGACGGTTGCGTTGACGATCTTCGCGATGGGCAGACGGTCGTGCAGAATGGCCTGCATGAGCTGCCGATTGTACTTGAGGACCGGGGTCTGGCCGGTGAAGAAGCGTTGCGACTTCGCCCAACCGAGACCAAAGCGCATGCTCAGGTTTCCGGTCTGCGCAGCTTTGTCCTTCGCGCCGGGATCCTCGGTGACGTAGAGGCCGGGAATGCCGATGGAGCCGGCCGCGCGGGTGATGGACATCAGCGAATTGAGGACGGATGCGGGCGCTTCCGTTGGGTTCAGTCCGTGCGACTTTGCCTCGAAGCCAACCGCGTCGATGGTAGCGTCGACCTCGGGTTTGCCGACGATCTGTGTGATCTGATCTTCAAGCGACGCGTCCTTTGTAAGGTCGATGGGCTCATAGCCGACAGCTTTAACGTGGGCGAGGCGCTCGGCATTCATATCGCCGACCAGGA
Source organism: uncultured Acidobacteriota bacterium (assembly GCA_963794795.1). Taxonomy (GTDB): domain Bacteria; phylum Acidobacteriota; class Terriglobia; order Terriglobales; family Acidobacteriaceae; genus JAKAAZ01. The sequence continues at coordinate 411,268 of CAWCFC010000002.1, forward strand.
CGACTGCGGCACCGAGGATATGGGCAGAGGCTGCGGCAGCCATCCCGACCGGGCCTGCGCCGGCAACATAGACGGTGGATCCAACACCGACGCCGGCGTTGATTGCGCCATGGAAGCCGGTGGGGAGAATGTCAGTGAGCATGGTGAGGTCCTTGATCTTCGCCATAGCCTGGGCCTTGTCGGGGAACGCTATCAGGTTGAAGTCGGCGTAGGGAACCATGACGTACTCGGCCTGGCCGCCGATCCATCCACCCATATCGACGTAGCCGTAGGCTCCGCCGGCGCGGCCGGGGTTTACGTTGAGGCAAACTCCGGTCTCCTCGGAACGGCAGGTGCGGCAGCGGCCGCAGGCGACGTTGAAGGGGACGGTGACGAGATCTCCCTTGTTGATGTATTCGACGTCAGAGCCAAGTTCGATGACTTCGCCGGTAATCTCGTGCCCGAGAACCATGCCAGCTGGCGCTGTCGTGCGGCCCCGGACCATGTGCTGATCGGACCCGCAGATGTTGGTGGAGACGACCTTGAGGATGACGCCGTGATTGATCTTCTTTCCTGCCGGATTTTCGAGTTTAGGAAAGTCAATGGACTGGACTTCGACATGATTTGGACCTAGAAAGACGACTCCGCGATTGGACGCCATAAAATCTCCTTTTCTGTTGTGAAGGCGTGTGGATGTTTTGGCTGCATCAGGACCAAGCCGCGGTCGCTGGATCGATCGAGATATCAACCTATGAAGTGCTGCGCCATCGTGTGCTCAGAGGGCCAATGCGCCGGCTTCCGCGACGGCATGATCCTGCACACCGCTGCCGCCTGAAACTCCCACGGCGCCGACAATCTTTCCATCTTTCCTGAGAGGGATTCCGCCAGCAAAGATCATGACCTTGCCGTTGTTGGAGGCGTGAATTCCGAAGAATTGCTCCCCAGACTGGGAGTTTGCGCCAAGGTCTTTGGTGGTGATGTCGAAAGCCCGAGCGGTCCATGCCTTTTTCTGGGCGATGTCGATAGATCCCAGCCACGCTTTTGCCATTCGCTCGAAGGCTATAAGGTTGCCCCCTTCATCGACCACCGCGACGTTCATAGGTTGGCCTATCTCTTCTGCCTTCTTCTCAGAGGCGGCGATGATACGACGTGCATCCGCAAGATGAATCATGGTTCCATTTCCTCTCTGTGCGCCAGGGAGCCACGCACAATGCCTAAATGTTTGAAGGAAGTACACAATGTTTAAATGGCTGAGGGAAGCACCTGATATGCGCCGTGGCGAAGACTGACAGAGCGCCATCGCCTCGGATACTTGGTCAGCCGCTTTAGGTTCAGGCATACTGCGACACCTTTCCTCGAAAAAACCACGAAGCAATGGCGACGTACGTGACGGCCAGCATCGTTCCGATGATCCACCAGACCAGCTGAATCCTAAGTACATGGGGTCCTGAGATCGCATCATCGATAGTGTTGATGCCATCGCCGGATTGGTGGAGGGCAGTAGGCCAACCTTTGATTCGCCGGTCAACTTGACTAAGTGCAATTCCGCTGCCAAATGGCTTCCTGCCAATTCGACCGAACGACCGAGAGTTTGTCTTCTAACGCAATACCATCGGCGCCAAGCCGCTCTGTGAGCGCTCGAAGGCGTCGAGTCCTGTGTCAAGAATTGGACAGCAGCTTTCAGATAATGTCTGATGATCGACGTGCTTCCCGACCGAAGTATCTTGCTGCCGCAACCCAGGAAGGGCACGGCCCCAAGCGATGCGTCAGTAGGGCCTCTGTTCCCGCTCAGTTGACTGAAGTTGTGAAATTGCCGCAAAGCTTAGTCCGTTGGTCGAGAAGTCACAAGAAAGCGGAGCCCGGTGATCGAAGATGGCGGATGCAGAGAATTCGGAAGATGCTAACTGCAGGACACAATCGGCGCGCAAAGCGTCGGCTTTTCGGCGGCATTGGTAGCTAGAACGGGAAATGCGGTGTTGCCCCTCGACGGATTGCCGCAACCCCAGGCCGTCGCTGCGGACCTCTCCGCGCTGGCCAGGCAGTTGATTGCCGGGTTGGAAGAGCGTTGCACCCGATACACGGATCATCTCCACAAAGCAAATCAGTCGAATGCCGAAGCAGTCCCTTGCTGAAGCGATTTGTTCCCTGGGTCCAGTCGATGCGGCTTCAAATGTGCCTGCGTCTAAATCCCGTCAGTGTCGGCATTCAGTCGCGGGTTCGTCATAGTATGTTGGGGCCATCCAGCCGCTTGGGTGATCCAACAGGCAGAGGCGGAATCACGTCGCCCGAGGATCGCATCGACCGGCGGGGTGGCTTGATCGATGGCCGCTCGGTTGCAGTTCATGTTGACGTGGATGTGAATCGGAGCGGAAAGACGTTCTCCGATGCTTGCAAAGCAAGCACACGCTTTTTGGAAATCTACGGTCTGGTGACATTCAGCGGTCTGGTGATGCTGCAACTCAGAAAGCAGCACTGGATCACCCCGGAAAGTATTGAACAGGTGAACGGAGAAACCTATGAAACAGCTACGAACCGTGCTGGAAGAAGCGCAACGCGAAGGGGTGGCCGTGGGTCACTTTAATGTTTCCGATTTGGTTTTGCTAAAGGCAGTATTCGAGGCGGCTCAGGAGTTGAAGGTCCCGGTCATCGTCGGCGCATCCGAGGGTGAGCGGGCATTCATGGGTGTGGGTCAAATTGCGGCCCTGGTAAAGAGTTTGCAGGAAGAACAGATCGTACCCATTTTTCTGAACGCCGATCACACCCACACATTGGACGGCGCAATTGCGGCGGCAAAAGCCGGATTCGATTCGGTCGTCTTTGACTTGTCGGCGTTGCCGTTCGAGGAGAATGTCAAGCAAACCAGGCACGCTGTCGAGGTACTCAAGTCAATTAACCCAGCCATCCTTGTAGAAGGAGAGATCGGAAATATTGGCACTGGATCTGAGATACATGACTCGGCGCCGGATCTTGCGAAGTACCTTACCACTCCAGAGGATGCAAAGCGGTTTGTAGAAAGCACCGGAGTCGATGTTCTCGCTCCGGCAGTTGGCAATATGCACGGCATGCTCGAATCCATGGTGCAGGGGAACGTCCGGAAGCGGCTCGACCTGACGCGGATTCGGGAAATTAAGCTCGCGACAGGAAGCCTATTGACCTTGCACGGTGGCTCCGGCACCGATGACCATGACTTTCAGGGCGCGATCGCGGCCGGTATCAACATCATCCACATCAACACCGAGTTGAGAATTGCATGGCGCCGCGGCATGGACACTGCCTTCTCCGAGAATCCACAGGAGATTGTTCCCTATAAGCTGCTCCCCATCGCTGAAGAGCCGGTCAAGCAAGTCGTTCTCGGCCGATTGCGACTATTCAATCAACCGCAGAGACAATTACTGGCGCAGTAAAAATTGTGCCAATCAACTCGCAATTTTGGAGAGGCATCTGTCGTTATTGGCACTGAGGTAATTCGCTGTCTTGCCGGCAGGGAACCCGTCGGCAAATTACAAACCAGCAATCCAACTAGAGTTAGGAGAAAACTATGATGCAAGTTCTTTCACGTCCGATAGAGTCCCAATCAGCTGTACCCGTGACATCCGTCAACAAGGTCGCGGCGGATGGAGTCGAGGTGTTTTACCGGTCGGCCGGGGATCCAGGTGCGCCGGTCGTGCTATTGCTGCATGGATTCCCGACATCGTCGTTTATGTTTCGTGAATTGATTCCGCGCCTGGCTGATCAGTATCGCGTGATCGCGCCAGACTTGCCGGGTTTCGGATTCACCGATGTGCCTGAGGATCGTAAATATAAATATTCATTTGATTCACTGTCGCGCACGGTCGAGGCCTTTACCGATGTGCTTGGTTTGAAGCAGTTCGCCCTCTACGTCTTCGACTACGGCGCGCCTACTGGCTTCCGTCTGGCCATGCGCCGCCCGGAGCGGGTGACTGCCATCGTTTCACAGAACGGCAATGCTTATGAAGAAGGGCTGGGCGACGCGTGGGGGCCGATCAGGAAATATTGGGCGCAGCCTACTGCGGAAAACAGAGAGGTCATCCGGCAAAATGTTCTGACGTTCGAAGGAACTCGGTGGCAGTATACGCACGGCGTCGCGAATACCCAGATGGTCGCGCCGGAATCGTACACCCTGGATACGGCGTTGCTGGAGCGTCCGGGAAACAAAGATATTCAGCTGGATCTGTTTCTCGATTATGCTTCGAACGTAAAACTCTACCCGAAGTTTCAGGAATATCTTCGCAATTCAAAGCCACCCGTGCTGGCAATCTGGGGCAAGAACGATCCCTTCTTCGTCCCGGCGGGAGCAGAAGCGTTTCGGAAGGACGTTCCGAACGCGCAGGTTCAGTTCCTTGACACAGGTCATTTTGCGATCGAGACCCACGTTGTCGAAATTGCCTCCGCGATGAGAGCCTTTCTTTCCGCAAATAGTTTCGCCCAGCCAGCAACAGAAAGTGCGGTTCAACGCCGATCCCGCTCGTAAATCGACAGTCGCCACAGCGAGGATCGATCCCTCCGTGTCTTTCAATGCTGTCCTTGGCTCTTGCACGAAGATTGTCGAGGTTCCAGTCGGATTTGGCTACGCCCACCACTGGTACGTTCAGGTGTCCGTGCTTCACCATCGCGTGGAGCGCCGGAAAGATTTTTTTATATGCCAGATCGCCGGTCGCACCAAAAAACACAAGCGCATCCGAGTGAATGTCATCCATCATTTTCCCCTCTTTCAATCGCTCGCCGTCACCGCTGCGAGGAGGGGTGCGCAAATCTTCCACTTCTTCATCTTCGTAACTCCTCTCTTGAGATTGGTTGAAGCACGGCGATAGCCAAAGTGAAACCGATCGCCTCGCTGACTCAAACTCCAGATTTGTTCAGCGAGCAAAGCTGCGAGTGACGTACCTTCTCCCCCCGAGTGCAATTCTGAGTGTCGACATAGAGACACCGCGACATACAATCGACACCGCTCCGACGGACGCAGTCCGCCCACCTACAAACCCTGTGCCCCGTAGATGCCTGCCGGCGAAAACTCAGTCACTCGAATTGGCCCTATGCGTGCAAATTCGTCAAGCATGCCTGCGATCTTTGGTCAGGACATGAAGAACAGGACGAGGCTTGGCGGCGAGGTTGAAAATTCACGATCCCAAGTTATGAGTTCGAGAATCAAATTTGGTAGTCTCGCGACAGAGGTTCACTATCCGGAAGCGAAGCTAGTCGGAGAGCGGTGGAATCATTTTGCGGATGTGACAGCGCTCAAATTCGACGAACGCAGGAGTCTGACCAATTGCCAAAACGAAGGGAAATACTTGTCGTCGATGTCGGAGGCACTCACGTGAAACTGACCGCCACCGGTCAAGCCGAGACGCAAGAATTCGAATCGGGTCCGACGCTGCAACCGAAGCAGATGATTCGCAAAATCAACGCCATTTCCAAAGGCTGGAGTTACAACGCCGTCTCGATCGGTTACCCGGGGCCCGTGCTCCATAATCGTCCAATTGCGGAGCCGCACAATTTAGGAAAAGGTTGGGTTGGCTTCGATTTTGAAGCCGCCTTCGGACACCCAGTGAAGCTGATCAATGACGCTGCCATGCAAGCCCTGGGGAGCTACAAGGGAGGAAAGCTGCTGTTTCTTGGACTGGGAACCGGCCTGGGGTCGGCCATGATCGTGAACGGCATCATCGAGGCGATGGAACTGGCTCATCTGCCCTACAAGAAGCATGACTACGAATACTACGTGGGAGAGAGCGGCTTACAACGTGAAGGCAAACGCAAATGGCGACGCTATGTCAGCGATGTTGTGACTCGGTTGATCGCCGCGCTGGAGCCCGATGATGTTGTGTTGGGTGGCGGCAACGTAAAGCATCTTTCTGAGTTGCCCTCCGGGTGCCGCAGAGGCGAGAATGCGAACGCTTTCGTTGGAGGCTTTCGCCTTTGGGCGGATGCCACCGACCCTGTGCAATCCGGCAACGCAATTCGGGGCATCTCATAATCCAAGCAAGGAGAAAAAATATGGAAACGACATTCGAGCCCGTCACTGCGCATCCACTCACCGAACATCCGGCGTGGAAAAAACTCGAGACTCATTCGAAGAAGGCTCGCAAGCAGCAACTTCGCGAGCTGTTTGCTGCCGACCCGAAGCGAGGCACACGCATGACAGCCGAAGGGGCCGGCATATATCTGGACTACTCGAAGAACCGTGTTACCAATCGAACCATCGATCTTCTCCTTCACCTGGCAGATGGAATCGAGCTTCGGGCGCGGATTGACGCCATGTTCCGGGGTGAGAAGATCAACATCACCGAAGATCGTGCCGTGCTTCATGTCGCGCTGCGTGCGCCGAAGGGAACATCCATCGTTGTTGACGGCGTCAACGTTGTGCCTGAAGTGCACGAAGTGCTCGACAAAATGGCGGACTTCTGCAACCGCGTCCGCAGCGGGGCCTGGATCGGCCATACCGGCAAACGCATTCGCAATATTGTCAACATTGGAATCGGCGGATCTGACCTGGGGCCGGTCATGGCCTACGAAGCGCTGAAATTTTATAGCGATCGTGCAATGACATTTCGCTTTGTCTCCAATGTCGATAGCACAGACTTTGTCGAAGCAGTGCGCGATCTTGATCCGGCGGAGACTCTCTTCATCATTTCTTCCAAGACCTTCACCACACTGGAGACGATGACAAACGCTCACTCGGCTCGCGACTGGGCGCTTGCAGGATTGGGTGGCGATCCGAAATCTGTTGCCAAACATTTTGTTGCTGTCTCGACCAACTCTGCGGAAGTCTCAAAGTTTGGCATCGATACCGCCAACATGTTCGGGTTCTGGGATTGGGTTGGAGGCCGCTATTCCATGGACTCGGCGATCGGTCTCTCCACCATGCTGGCCATTGGCCCGGACAACTTCGATGCGATGTTGCAAGGTTTTCACGAGATGGACGAACACTTTCGCACGACGCCCTTCGAACGTAACCTGCCAGCGCTCATGGGACTTCTGGCTGATATGGAACACGAATTTCCTGAACGCCGAGACGGTTGCAGTCTTGCCCTACAACCAATACCTGAAACGGTTCCCTGCGTATCTGCAACAACTGACGATGGAGAGCAATGGCAAACACGTCACGTTGAATGGAGCCGAAGTCAGTTATCAGACCGGCCCAATTTACTGGGGCGAGCCGGGAACCAATGGCCAGCATTCTTTCTACCAGCTCATTCATCAAGGCACCCGGCTCATCCCGTGCGACTTTATTGCCTTTGCCCAGACGCTGAATCCGCTGGGCGATCATCAAGACATCCTGGTTGCAAACGTCATCGCACAGGCGGAGGCACTGGCGTTTGGCAAGACTCGCGAACAGGTTCAGTGCGGAAGGCACACCCGATTGGCTTGTTCCGCATCGGGTCTTCGAGGGCAACCGCCCGTCGAACACGTTGTTCCTGGAGCAACTCACGCCGGCGACGTTGGGCAAGCTCGTAGCTCTCTACGAGCATTCTGTTTTCACCCAGGGAGCGATCTGGAATATCGACTCCTTCGACCAGTGGGGTGTTGAGCTCGGCAAGGTGCTCGCAAAGCGAATTATTCCGGAACTGGAGAGCCCTCAAGAGCCAAAGCTCGACCATGACAGCTCGACCAACACGCTGATTCGGCGCTATCGCAAGTACAAGACCGCGTAGCAGACTGGCCAACGCAAAAGACGCGAGCGGAGTCAGCGATCGAGCGTCACCACGCGGAATTAAACCACGACTGACGAAAGGAATTAGACGATGCAAATTGGAATGATCGGACTGGGAAGAATGGGTGCCAACATGGTACGGCGTCTCTTGACGGGAGGCCACGAATGCGTGGTCTTTGACCTCTCGTCCAAAGCGGTGGAAGCGCTGGCGCAGGAGAAAGCGGTGGGTGCCACAAGTTTCAAAGACCTTGTGCAAAAACTAAACAAGCCGCGAGCCATCTGGATGATGGTCCCAGCTGCGGCAGTCGACGAAACTATTGCATCCCTTGTTCCTTACCTGGAGGCAGGAGACACCTTGATCGACGGCGGCAACTCTTATTATGTCGACGACATTCGCCGCGCGAAGGATCTGTCGTCGAAGCGAATCCACTATGTGGATGTCGGAACCAGCGGCGGAGTATGGGGCCTGGAACGCGGCTACTGCATGATGATCGGTGGCGAGAACGACGTCGTCAACCGTCTCGATCCAATCTTCCGGCGACTGGCGCCGGGCAAAGGCGACATTGCCCCCACCCCTGGCCGGGAACATCTTGATGGCACGGCTGAGCAAGGCTACCTGCACTGCGGTCCCAATGGGGCGGGCCACTTTGTCAAGATGGTCCACAATGGCATCGAGTATGGATTGATGGCAGCGTATGCCGAGGGACTTGGAATCCTTCGCGAAGCCAATGTCGGCAAACAGAAGGTTGCTTCAAACGCCGAGACAACGCCGCTCCGCGACCCGGAAGACTACCAATATGAATTGAACCTGCGCGACATCGCAGAGGTGTGGCGTCGTGGAAGCGTTATCGCGTCATGGCTGCTCGATTTGACTGCAGCGGCGCTTGTCGAAGATCCGGCGCTATCGAAGTTTGCCGGACGCGTCTCAGATTCCGGCGAAGGACGCTGGACGATCAAAGCGGCGATCGATGAAGGCGTTCCAGCGCCGGTTCTGTCAGCCGCACTCTATCAGCGCTTCAGCTCGCGCGGCGAGGCGGATTACCAGGACAAACTGCTGTCGGCAATGCGCTTTCAATTTGGCGGCCATGTTGAGCTGCCAGTCGGCAAAACGTAGCGTGAGTGGGGGAATCCCGCGCTGATCGAAGGTTGATCCAGCAAACGATAGGGGCGGGGCATTCGAGTGATGCTGCTGCGAAAGTACACAGGTCTCACGGGATGCTTTCGTCCGCCACAAACTTACGCCGCAGTTGGTATGCACAATCCCGGCACTAGTGAGTGCGAGAGTGATGGAGTTCCTCAACGCCGGCTCCGTGCCGCGGGTTCGATCCAAATCGCATTTGACCGGTTTTTAATTTTAGAACGGAAAGCACGCGCTCGGGGTCTCCGAGATCCGTCCAGCCCAATCCCTGGACAGGAAGCACGGCGAGATCCGACGGGCAGACCGACAGCACATCGCGCGAAAAATTGCTGGCTGGGAGCTTTGAGTAGAGTTCACGCAGGCTGGACTCTTGCAACTCCGGTGGTAACGCCGTCTGCATCGACATGATCGACGCGAGCAAGCCGGGAAGGCTATCGCGAACCATTCTTAAGAACGCACTGACCCGCCCTACCATGATGAAGCTGTTCCACAGACAGCCTGCACGCATCAGGAGTCTGGCTTGCTCTCTGGATGGCTTTTCCCAGAATCGACGAACCGCGAATACAGAACCTCCATCCGCCCCACACAAGCGCAATCCAGGTTCGATCCAGCCGTAGGCTTCTTCCGGGCAGTCTGGAGCCACTCCCAGCAACAAGACATGGTGCTCCGATTGCTCCGCGAACAAGAATGCGCGATTCACGGATGCCGAAAATGCCTCGTCGCACCCGAAGTAATGATCGGAGGGAAAGAAACCGACCACAGCTCCTGGAGCGATTGCATTGAGGTGAGTGAGACTGTACACAATGGCAGGAGCGGTCCCGTGATTATGCGGCTGGATGAGCAGACTGCCCGCTGGCGCCTCATGTAACTGCTTCTCGTAAAAACGCTCATGAGTCCGAGTCAGGACCAACAGCGTGTGCCCCTGGGGAATCACTTTCGAAATCCTGCACCGAGTCTGCTCTAACAAGGTGTTGCCACCTGTCAAAGAACAGAATTGCTTCGGCGTATCATCTCCAGTGATCGTTCTGGTTAGAGGCAGAAGACGCGTTCCATCTCCGCCAGCCAGCACCACGCCCCATCGGCCTGAGCGGTCAGTATTTTCGTCGATTGCACTAGTGGGCACCCGTTGCTCCTGATGGAGACGGCTGCGGCTGCATACAGGCCATTGCCGGTTTGGGTGATACCTCAGTATGCTGCGACACTCTCAACAACTCTTGGCGCAGCAAACATACTGAGACAGACAAAAACACCATATCGCTCACCAGGAAAGGGAGGTTGCCGGCCACTGCGAGAAATACAGTGTCCAACCCTGCCCAACTCATCGGCGTAAATAGAAGGATCATGAATGTCGCCAAAAACCAGAAGCATGCATACAACTAGAGATGTCACAGGGATGGGAATGTCTGCAGATGCAATATGAGACGAAGGTATTGATCGATACCTTTGTACCGGCTTAATGTGTCACGGTCTCAATCGACATCGAACAATGGATCGTCGTGTGCGCTGGATACCTATCGAGCCGGAGGGACAGCGGACCCAGACGGGCGTGTCAGGCGGAGGCGTGTAGCAATGTTGACTAATTCTGCCAGGGATTCAGCTTTCATTTTTCGCATCATGTTGCCGCGATGCGCTTTCACCGTGATCTCGCTAATCCCAAGTTCGCTGCCCACCTGCTTATTCGGCAGGCCGACTACCACCAACGCCATCACCTCGCGTTCACGAGCGGTGAGGCACGAGTAACGAGCTTTCAATGCCCGAATCTCTGTATAACGGTCCAGTAATGCCTTGCTGCGTTCCAGGGCATTGCGAATGGCCTTCAGTAAAACTTCGTCACTGAATGGTTTAGTCAGGAACTCCACCGCTCCCGCCTTCATCGCCTGCACAGTTTTGGGAATGTCTCCGTGACCCGTGATGAAGATAATCGGCATCTCATGCCGTTCCACCGCAACAAGTTTCTGCAAATCGAGACCATCGAGTCCAGGGAGAGAGATGTCCAGCACCAGGCAACTTGGTCCAGTCGCGGGTGAACGGCTGAGGAATTCCTGCGCGGAAACGAACGTCTCCACGGTCAGGCCCTCATAGCGGAGCAAAAGTTCGAGCGATTCACGAACAGAGATGTCGTCATCGACGACGAAAACAATAGGGGTAGCCTGTGGCATGGGCAAGGCCCTCATTTCAAAATCGGGTGCACTCGCATCAACTATTTTATATCCGCACTACAATTTCAGAGACAAGCTTCATTTCGCAGCAAGCACTTTCACAGCCCCCGGGATCTCCAGTGGGACCAGGAAATTGCTATCGAGAACATAGTCGTAAAGATGACCGAGAGGCGGAGGAGGATGCAGTTGACTGGCAGAAACCCATCCGTTCGTGTCTGTCCACTGCCAGTGGGTGGTTGAGATGTTTTGAACCGTCTGCAGCAGGTCCTTTGAGCTCATCGGAAAAGCGTAAATGCGGACGTTTTGCGGCAACAGGCGAGCCAGGGCTTCAAGGAAGCTGCCGGGAAGATGGTTGTAGCGATAATCCCAGATGCGAACCAGCAACGACAGGCCTACAACGAAGCGGATAGGTTCCTTTGTGTAGCGGTTCACAAGAGCGGTCATGCCATAGAGTTCTCGTTCACGGTACAGCAGGACATCCCCACAATGCGCCTGAAGTGCATCAATCCGTTCCAGCAGGTTAGAGATTTCCGGAGGGGGATCGCCTTCCGTGAGTGGCATAGCGGAAAGACAAAAGAAGCCGATAGGTGCTGGATCGTTTGCAGCTAATTCTCCGCGGAGTTGTTGAATTCCGGAAGTCAGCAGCTGATTATGGATGGCCCTATGAGCGGGATCGACGTGTTCAAACGATCCTGGCGCAAGCACGACAGCTTTTTTGTGGAGGATGTCGATAGGAGGAACAGGCGGCCCACTGCTCGGAAAACAGACGGCCTCTGCGAGACCTGCACACACCAGATGAGCCAGAATCGCACGCTGGTCCCACCCTTCGAAGGCGGCGCCACGTACTTCTGCATAGTCAATTTCAATCCGTTTCTCCAGGTCCTCAGCAATGTTCTCGAAGAAGGATTCCTTCGTCTCCAACTGGTAGAAGACAGCATAGATAAGGTTCACGCCTAGGATCCCGATCGCCTCCTGCTCGAGAGGGTTGGAAGGATCCCGCAGATTGATATGCAGTACGATGTCGTTCGGTGGGCCGCCAGGATGCAATTGGAATCGCAGGCCGACCCAACCGTGAGGTTCATTTGTTCCGGCGTAGTCGCGGGCGGAGATGGTATCCACAAAGGAAAAGAAGCGAACGCTAGATCCACGACTTTTGTTCAATTGGTTGATCAGTTGCGTCCATTCGCTATCCAGCATGGCTTGCAGGCGTTCTCCGGAAACGTAGCGCGCACCCGAACCGTACAAATCGTCGCTGACTTCCTTGTCATACGCGGAGATCGATTTCGCAACTGTCCCGGAGGCTCCTCCTACAACCAGGAACCACCGCACCACTTCCTGGCCAGCGCCAATCTCAGCAAAGGAGCCGTAGCTCAACCGATCGAGATTGATGCGCAGCGCTTTCTGATGAGTGTTGAGCTTTTCCATGGACGCCATAAAACTTCTCCGTAAAAGTTGAGTGATGAACAGTGTTACAGAAACGACGCGGGCTGATCAGGAACATGATGTGGACCAGCGCCGATGCCGCGCTGTTTTTCAGGTCCCTCGAGCAAGCGGGCAAATGTGGAATCACTTGAGACTTTGTTGTTCTGGCCCATTCACACATTCACGATCACGTTCGAACTGATGGAGACACTCAATCAGCATCGTAGCTGTACAAGACTCTCCTATTTCGGTATTGAACATTGCGTGATACAGGTGGCGTTCCGGCCATTTTAGCCCGAGATACTGCCGGACGAACGCAGCCCGTGCTTCGTCCGTTGTGTCGATCAGTTGAATTGCACGGTCCTGACTTTCTCCCCTGGCGATTAGCCTGCTGATCTTATAATCGCGAGACGCATAAAGAAACACGTGGAAGACATCCTTGTAATTGTGCAGGAAAAATTGCGAACCTCTGCCGACAATCACCGACGGCCCGCTTGAAAACGCTTCCTTGACCGCCATTTCTGAAACGGCCGCGATCCGGCGCGCATCGAGCGAGTGCAGGCGGTTAGTGGGCGGCAAGCCTCCCTCAAACGCCCCTCGAAGAAAGTCTTGGAAAACCCGGTAGACAACAGGATCGCTTCGCCATTCTCTTTGATGGACCGCTTCTGGCGTACTCTCGGTCTGCCTCGCAATTTCCTGTGTCAACCGCTCGTCCCATAGACTCCATCCCAGGCGACTGGCGACCAAACTGGCAATCTCGGATGCTCCGCAGCCGAACTCGCGCTCGATTGTTATAGTTTGAACCATTGCGTTTATCCCTCAACCCACTGCGACATTTCCGCCCGCTCCTGGATCATTCTTCTTCAGGAAAAACGCAAGAATGAACATAATGGAGCAGAGCGCGCCCAAGACCCAAAAGATGTCCATATAAGAAAGTGCACCACTTTGTTGATGCACCAATTCGTACAATCTCGCGATTGCCTGGTCGTGAGCGTCGGCGGCTCGAAGCCCAGAGTGACCGATTTTCGTGGTCAGTGCATGGAGTGTCGAACGATATTCAGGGGAATCCAGTGTGATGTGTCCCACGAGAATTTGCTGGTGGTATTGAGCCCGTCGAGCAATCATCGTGGTCACAACGGAAGTCCCGATACTGCCGCCGATATTGCGCATGAAATTGATCATGCCGGAGACGCTATTACCTTTCTCTTCAGGCACTCCGATATAACCCGCCATAGTAATCGGAACAAACAGAAATCCGATTCCAATCACCTGCGCGATTCGAAGCCAGGTCGCAAAGCCGAAGCTGATGAACAAATCAACCTGGTGCGCACAATAGAATAGTCCGATGGCGAGGCACAGCCATCCTGTCGCGATCAGCCATCTCGCCTGGATCTTCGAAGTAAGCCGGCCGACGATGGGCATCATCACCAACAGCACGACTCCGCCGCCGGTCAGGACAAGACCTGCAAGCTCTGCAGTGTAACCCATGAGTGTCTGCAGAAATTCTGGAATCAATACCAGGGTGCTGAAGAGCATGAAGCCCATCATGAACATCATTAAGTTCGCGGTCGCATAGTTAAAGCTCTTGAACATTCGGACATCGATGATCGGCTCTTTGCGGAACCATTCCCAGATCACCAGAGAGGTAAGGCAAACTGCTGCGGTTATCACCAGGGTCGTAATGAAATGCGAGCCGAACCAATCGTCTTCCTGCCCCTTGTCCAGAAGTATCTGCAGCGAACCCACTCCCAGCGCCAACAAGGAGATTCCAATGTAATCCGCCCGGATTCCTCCGTGCTTTACGCGACGGAGGAACGGTGGATCTTCCACAAGGAGGTGTGTCAAATAAAGGGCAAGCAGGACAACAGGCAGGGTGATGAAAAATATCCAGCGCCAGGAATAGTTGTCGGTAATCCAGCCCCCCAGCATTGGCCCGACCGTAGGGGCAAGAACTGCAGAAATGCCATAGAGAGCAAACGCGGAGCCGCGCTTCTCCGGAGGAAACGTATCGTTCAAAATGGCTTGTGCCATCGGTTGCATTCCACCGCCGCCGATGCCTTGGACAGCTCGAAAGAGTAGCAACAGCGGCAGGCTCGGCGCCAAGCCACAAAGCAGTGAACTAGCCGTGAAAACAGCAAGCGACAGCATGAAGTATCGCTTGCGACCGATGATCTCCGCGAGCCACCCACTCATCGGCAAGACGATTGCGTTTGCAGCGAGGTACGAGGTGAGCACCCAGGTGGTGTCGTCATAACTGGCGCCAAGGCTGCCGCCAATGTACGGCAATGCAACGTTGGCAACGCTGGTGTCCAGGACTTCGACGAAGGCCGCCATCGACACGGTGGCAGCGATCGCCCAGGGATTGAACTTGGGGCGCCAGACGGCCTGTTCGGCCGGAACGGCCAGCGCTGTGGCGCTCATCGCAGATAAACTTTCGCTTCGACGTTCATGCCTGGCCGAAGCTGGTGGTCACGATTTTCGCCCGGCTCCAGAACAATCTTGACAGGAACGCGCTGCACGATCTTCACGTAGTTTCCGGTTGCGTTTTCCGGCGGCAGCAAGCTGAAGATAGGTCCCGTTCCTCCCGCGATGCTATCCACATGACCCTGGTAAGTGCGGCCGTTCGAGTCGAGCTCAATCCTCGCTCGCTGCCCGACACGCATATGTTTGAGCTGCGTCTCCTTGAAATTTGCCGTTATCCACACCTGGTCGAGAGGAACTACAGTGAGTAACTGCTCCCCTGGGTCGACATTCAATCCGACCACAACCTTTTTGGTAACTTCACCACTTACAGGTGCAAATATTCTGGTGTATCCCAGGTTCAACTGGGCTTGCTCAACGGCCGCTCTTTTCTGCTGTACATTCGCAAGGGCAGAGAGCGCTTTGGCGCGCGTTGCGGCAACACGTTGCGGCCCGGCTTCGGCGTCCTGGTGACGTGCCTCGGCTTCAGTCAGGCGGCTCTGCGCTTCCTGCACGGCTTGTTGCGCCGCGGACTCATCTGCCTCTGCGGCAGCTATGGCGGCGACATCTGTTGCTGCGGTGGCATAAGCATGGTCGTAAACTTGCTTCGGTACTTCTGCCTTGGCCAGCAACAAATGATAGCGGGTAACGTCGTCTTGAGCTTTTACATTTTCGGCTTGCGCCTCTACAACGCGGGCGGCGGCTGCGGCGGCTTGCTTTTCCGCTGCCTGGATGGCAGCCTTCGCATTCTCAATGTCAGAGGATGTGAACTCCAATTGGCTTGATGTATCGACAGTCGATATCGGCACATCGATGTTCAAACTTTTCGCCGCAGCCTCTGAACTGTCGAGCGATGCCTCGGCCTTTGCCAATGCCACTTGATAATCGCTCGGGTCAATTTCCACGAGAGTGTAACCTTGATCGACCCACTGGTTATCCCCGACGTTCACCTTCTGGACATATCCGGAAATGCGAGCGCTGACAGGGTAGAGATGGACGTCCACCTGCGCATCGTCCGTGGATTCGAAGCCGGAAAAATAGTGCCAGAGGAAAGCACCGGCGATCGCCAGTACAATCAAGGACGCAAGAATGATCAAGCGCTTGTGGGTGTGGCTTTTGGGATAGGCGGAAATCGGCGGCCCATCTGTGCCGGCAATCTTTGCTGGAGCATCTTGTTCCGATGGTGTTGCTTGCGGCGGATTCTTTGCTGCATCTTCTTCTGACATACTCAATTTCCCCCCAAATATTCTGAGTATTGGGATTCCGCGACTCCGGTCGCTCTCGCAAGAGATATCTTGGCCAGGTTGTAACTGTAGAGACTCGCGATGTAGGCATCGTTAGCAATTGCCAGCGCATCTTGTGCCTGGACAACTTCAAGGTCGTCTGTAACTCCTGAACTGAATCGATCGCGAGATTGATTCAGGGTTTCAGTGGCGAGTGTTACCGCGCTTTTCTCGACGGTCACCTCTTGCGCAGATGCTTGCAGATCGAGATAAGCGCTGCGAACCTCCTGATCGATCTTGGCTCGCAAGTCTTCCAGTCGCTGTTCCTCTTCTGAGAGCGAAGCATTGGCCCGGAGGACATCCCCATGCACTCTTCCACCCTGGAAGATAGGAATGCGCAGCGTGGCAGCCGCATCGACCGTGCCGTGCGACGAGCCCGGGTTCACTCCAGACAGACCATAGTCGGTTTCCACGGCAATCGAGGGATAGCGCTCGGCAGAAGCGGCTTTTCTCGCCAGCTCAGACGACCGGACCTGATTGAATTGACTCTGATAATCAGCGCGATCCTTGTAGGCGCTCTGGATTGCCTCATCGAGGCTTGGAGTTGGAAGCTGCTGGTACGGGACGTGAGTTGTGATCTCAAACTGTTGCGCGAGAGGCAATCCGATGGCTCGAGCCAACACCAATTTCTGCTTGGCCAAATCAACCTGTGCGCGAATCAGTTTCTGTTCGCGTGATTGTAGTTGCACTTGTGAGCGCAGAACGTCCACGGCAGAGGCAAGGCCTGCAGTCTTCTGATCAGATGCCTGATGAAAGAGTGCCTTGGCAGTGTCGCGTTCTGATGTGGCTGACTCCACCTCCGCCTGGTCGGCGATCACCAGCAAATAGTTGGCGACAACGACAAGCACAACTAACTCGCGAACATTTTTGGCGCCGAATTCTGCCGACGTCAGCTGCGCCTTTGAAGATCGCGCCCGCTCGATGGATTCCCAATCAAAAACCGACTGCGTGAAATAAGCCCGCGAGTCGAAATAGCCAAAGGGTCCAATGATCGGTGGTTCGTGCGGAATGGTCAGGCCGAAGGCCGCCTTCACGTTGATTTGATGAACTCCGAAACCTGTATCGGTCACAACATGCGGAAGCATCTCGCTCAGCGCCTGCCAGCGCTGTCCTTGCGCGTCGCTAACGGTATCCGTGGCCAAAACTCCACCGAGATTTTGCTTGAGCCCCAGGTTGACCGCGTCTTCCAGAGAAAGAGCCACTGGCGTTGCGCTCAGCTTTCCCGAAGGAATTCCTCCCAGGTATGGATTTTGCGACAGCGATTGATAGTTGTTCTGTCCGGCTTGAACGGCGGATCGTGGTGCTCCTGTGACTTCAGCCAGAGCAATCGGGTTATACGGTGCCGGCGTCGCTGGCGGGTTGTACTGGGCAAATGCCCGCGTTCCACCGAAAAGTGCAGAACTAATCAGTAGTAGCCTAATCCAGGGCCTGTACTGCATATCGGATCCTTCCTGGAGAAACTTCGGTTCGTCTTTCGATCTGTTGTCGTTTGTGCTGCCCAGATTCAAATTTGATCGATCGCTCGCAAGTTCTGCGAAAGCCGCCCGTCGCACATCGCCGCAGCCTTATTCGACGATCGGACCAGAACAGGAAATCGGAATCTATTGAACTTTGGTATTGATAGGCACCTAGGTATTGGTCAATACCATCGCCCAATAGATTTTTTCCGCACGTTCTTCGAGGCGCACTTTTCATAAACGTCTGTCCATTTACTGAGTCATGCCCAGCGATCAGATTCGATGCGCAGTCGTTCTCGATTCTGAAAGTTTGGGATAGATCTCTCGCGTTTGACTCTGGAGGAGACCCGTCGCGGATCAATCGTGTTCGCGGGACTTCGTTGGGAGCCCAGCCGCACACGCGCCCGATAAAGCCTCGACTTGACCGAAGCTACGGAAATGCCGAGTGTGTGGGCGATTTCCTTCCTGGAACATTCACTGGCCATCCGAATCCGAATCGCCTCTTGCAGCTTGGGCTGAAGATTCTGGATGGAGCGCAACATTCTTAACCATTGCTGGCGCTCGTAGTAGATTTGCTCTGGATTCGGAGAAGAATCCTTGATCTCAAAATGTGGAAGGTCGTCGGCGCCGTCCAATGGAAGATCGAAAGACACCTCGGGGCGCGCCCGGCGTTTGCGAAGCACCATCAGAGCAGAGTTCATCGCAATCCGGGTTACCCAGGAGTAAAAGCTGGATCTACCCTCGAAACCGCACAGCGCCAGATGCACACGCAAAAAAGTATCCTGCAGAGCGTCTTCCGCATCTTCGTGGTTCTTGGTGATCCGGATGATCGTGTTGTAGAGCCGTTGTGTGTAATGAGCCTGCAGTTCCGCAAAAGCGTCTTCAGATCCTGCCTTTGCTGCAGAAACCAGTTGCTCATCTCGCTGTGCCGCCAGCTGTCCCAGCGGCAGCAGCAGCATATCCCCATTCGCATTGCTCATCGTCTTGATCATTGGATTTACGTTGCACCCTGGCGGGTCGCGCCGTGGCGCATTCTCTCCTGATAGATTTTGAATTGAGCGTTTCCGATTGGTTTAACTCGGATTCACACTTGCGATTAAGACAGAAGATTGCACTCGAATCCATCGGACGAAGGTATCGATTCATACCTTGGTAGCAGGCGAGATGGCATGACCATCTTTATTTTCGTTTGTCTCATCGTATGCAACCTTCGCGCTGAACTTCGCGCAAATCGCTCCTCGCTGACTCATACCAAGGTATTGATCGAGACCAAGGTCTAATAGATGGCTCGCTTTATTTCTGGCTCAATTACACGTGTGAGTGGGTGATCACTCGATGAGTCGATTCGGCGTGTCGCGCTCGACAATCACAAGCTGGCTAACGGGGACAATGATGTTGGACGCAATAGTGGCGAGGAGTGAGTATGATCGAAACCTCTGATATTCGAGAGACGAGAATTCCGCTGAATTACGGAATCGGTCAGATGCCTGCTCTGGGATTTGGAACGCTGATTCCCGATGCGGCCGTGACCATCAGTGCTACCCGGGATGCACTCGCAGTCGGCTTTCGACACTTCGATTGTGCGGAGCGCTATCGCAACGAGCATGAAGTGGGCATGGCGTTACATGAAGAGATTGCAGCGTCGGCGGTCGCACGCGAAGACATTTTCGTCACCACTAAATTGTGGAATACCAATCATCGACCGGAACACGTCGAACCGTCCTTTCAGGCGAGTCTGGACCGGCTCGGCCTCGAGTATCTGGATCTCTACCTCATCCACACTCCATTTGCATTTCAGCCAGGAGACGAGCAGGATCCCCGCGATCAAAATGGCAACGTCATTTACGACACCGGCGTGACGTTGCTCGATACCTGGAGAGCGATGGAAAGTCTCGTCGACCACGGCAAATGCCGGGCCATCGGACTGTCGGACGTCGGCCTAAGCGAATTGTTGCCGATCTACGAGGCAGCAAGAATCAAGCCGGCCGTGGTCGAACTTGAAGCGCATCCTTACCTTCCGGAAACGGAACTTCTGGAATTCTGCAAGGAGAAGGGAATTGCGTTTCTTGCTTTCGCGCCATTGGGTCACGGAATGAAACCGGGACCTCTCGAGGACCCAGTCATAGTGGCAATCGCTGCGAGAGTGGGAAAGACGCCGGCGCAGGTGCTGCTGGCATGGGCGGTGCAGCGCGGCACGGCGGTGCTCACCACGCCTAAAACTGCGGACCGCGCGCGAGAGAATTTCGACATCTCCGCCCTTCCTGAAGACGCACTGGATCAGATCAATCAGCATTACGACTCGACAGAGGTTCAATCAGGTCGTGAAGACCGGCAGCCCAGGTTTTATCCCGCAAGGAAGTTGATCGTGAATCTCAAAACACAGCTGATGCCATCCATGGCTTACGAATAAAAGCGGAAGCGATCAATGTGCACGGGCGTGCTTCGGCAATCGGCTATCATCCTGGGTTAGTGCCGCATCGAACGGAATAGAGAATGCGAAGGTAGCTCCCGGGCCATCATTTCTGGCTGCCCAAAGGTTGCCGCGATGGGCCTCAATGATGGAACGGCTCACAGCCAGCCCGATTCCCATTCCGTCGTGTTTTGTCGTGAAGAATGACTCGAAGAGCCGGTCGGCGACGCCAGGATCAAATCCAACTCCAGAATCCTGTACGGAGACCCGGACAAAATTGGTATCTGTTTCCGTTCGGATAAGTAACTGTCGTGGCCTGTCCATGACCGTTTCCATTGCGTCTGAGCCGTTGCGCAGAAGATTGAGAATGACTTGCTGCAACTGAACGCGATCACCCGTGACAGCCGGCAGATTATCGGCAAGCTCCTGCTGCAATATCACCTTGTTCCTTTGAAGGTCACTCAACGATAGAGCAATGACTTCTTCGGTGGCTTCATTCAAGTCCACCAATTCGTTTGCAGCATCTCTCCTGGTAAAGAGTGCGCGCAATCGAGTCAGAACCTCGGACGCCCGGTTGCCGTCGCGAATTGTGCGTCGCGCCGTTTCCAGCGCGCCATCGACGTTTGGTGGTTTGGCTGCCAGCATTCGCATACTCGTGCTCGCGTTCGTTACAATGCCGGACAGCGGCTGGTTCAGTTCGTGTGCGATCGACGCCGTCATCGTTCCAAGGCTCATCACCCTGGCCACATGTGTAAGCTCCGATCGAGCCTTGTCGCGTGCCTCTTCCGCCAGTTTGCGCGCCGTTACATCCTGAACCGCGGCGATATACTCCAGCTGACCATCCTGGTCCCGGGTCGCGTGCGCGATTGCGTGGATGTACTTGATTGAGCCATCCGGCATCATCAAACGATTCTGCCATTCAAAGTTCTTGCCGCCCTCTCGCGCCTGGTCCACCATCTTCATTTTCTCAATCAAGCTCACGTCTTCCGGATGGACCCGAGTACGGATCAGTTCCAGTGTCACGGGCACACCAACTTCAAACTCGTAGATGCGATAGAGCTCCGCTGACCAGGTGATTTCGTCTGTCGCCACGCGCCAGGAATAGCTGCCGATTTGTCCGAGACGTTGACCTTCCGCCAGGAATGCCTCGCTGCGCTGCAGCGCCTGCTCCACCTTCTTCCTTTTACTAATGTCGCGAAGAAAGCCTGTAAATGTTTTGCGACCGTTTTTCGCTACCTCGCCGAAAGAGATCTCCACGGGAAACTCCTCGCCATTCTTGCGAAGTGCGATCAGTTCGACGCCTTGCCAATTCATGTGCCGCTGACTGGTGGCTAAGTAGGATTTGAAGCCGGACTTGTGAAGGTGCCGCATATATTCAGGCATCAGGATCGTCAAGGGTTTCCCCGCCAGTTCGGCTGGGTCGTAGCCAAAAATTCTGCCAGTGGCAGGGTTGGCAAACACGATTAACCCTTTATCATCCATGCTCACAACCGCATCACTGGCGGTTTCAACCACAACCCGATAACTGGCTTCGCTCCGCTTCAGTTCTTCCTCGGCTAGTTTGCGATCATCGATGTTCGTGCTGGTCCCGTACCAACGCAAAATCGTGCCGGTTTCATCTCGGAACGGAGCGACGCGGATTAGAAACCAGCGATACTCTCCATCGTGACGGCGGATGCGGGCCTCGATTTCTCCAGGTTCTCCCGAGACCAGCAACTGCTGCCAGCGCTTCATCAGTGGGGTCAAATCGTCCGGATGGAAAGCCGCAGACCAACCCCAGCCTTGCGCCTCTTCCGGGGACATGCCAGTGTAATCATGCCAACCTTTGCTGAGGAATTCGTTCGGGACCATCCGGCAGATTGCACCAGGAAAGGGTCGGAATCGTATCGATCACCCGCCGCAGCTTGGCCCCACTCGCTCGTAGCTCCTCCTGGGCACGTTTCTGGTCGTCGATGTCGGTGGTCGTTCCCACGAATCTGACGACTTTACCTTCTGCATCGCGCAAGACTACGGCTTGACTTAGATGCCAGCGATAAACACCGTCCCGAGCGCGGAGATATCGGGTCTCGAACGCAAAACCCTGTCCCGAGCGTACCCCCTCCCAAAAACTTCTCGATGCTATGTCACGATCTTCGGGGTGGAGCGCGGCCATCCAGGCCTCGGGGTGCGACCGAACGAACTCAAGAGTCTGGCCGGAGTAATCGAGCCAAACTTGATTCACGAAATCTGGTTTCCCATCAGGCCTAAGCGTCCAGGCGGAAACAGGGAGACGCTGCAGCAGTCCAACCTGGAGTCGCAGCTCTTCGTTCGCTTCGGCAAGCTCCGTGGTTCGTTCCGCGACTCGCCGCTCCAGTTCGGCTGCGACCCGCCTCTGCTCGCTCAGACGCAGTGCTTGCTGCAGCGCCAGGGCGGTCTGATTTGCGGCTACGTTGAGGATCAGTGTCTCGGCCTGCTCTGGAAAGCCGGTGCGCTTCGAGGCTGCTATAACCAGGCCCAGCTCACCTTCCAATCCCATCTGCATGGGAAGGACGCGAAGCTCCTGGTTCGCGACTCTTATGGGAACGTCCTCGGTCCATCGCTGCGTATTTGTTGCAACCCACTGAGCCAGGGCTTGGCGAATTTCATCCTGGCGACGATCAACGCCGTAATTCAATGCTGCTCGGAGCACTGCGATCGGGGCGCCCCCTGCATCGATTCGTGCTCGTACATAGATGAAATCGAGATCGAGTATTTTCAGCAGAGCGTCGAGAAAGGTCTCAAGGATTCGGCACGGTTCGCTGCCACTCCACACCGCCGGGAGAGCGAGCACACTCACCAGTTCATTCATGCAACGCTGCAAGCGTTTGACTTCAGATGCGGAATCCTTTAGCTGGGAGGGCATGCTCATCCGCCATCACACGTGAGTTTCAGGTTCAGTGCGCCGGCCGCGGTATTCGCGGAGGAACTCGTCCGTGCGAGTGTAAAAAGGGTTTTGTTGGAGTTGAGCTCCAATGAGGACCAGTGGGTGGGTCCGCATGATGTCAATCACTGCATCACCGCCAAACTGCGATAGATGGTAGGTGCATATCACGACATCGTCGAATCGACTCCAAACATCATTTACCCGCGACTCGAACTCGATGACATTTCCGATTCGCGATGGATCTCCAGCAGCCCAATCCATTCGGCATACAATGCGGCTGAGCGAAAATCCTTCCACGGTGCGACCCGTCTTCGCAATCTCTTCGAATGCTGCAAGCATTCGGTCCTGGTCGAAATGTCCGTCTCGCAAATAGACGTCAGTATTGGCCTGGACCTGAAGCTGTCCGCTGCTCTGCTTCGCTGTCGTGTCGATGCCTTCTGCGGCTAACCGTCGCAGGTGCTCCTGGCGTTGACTGGGATTGACGACGTGGATCGCCCTGTCCCCACCGGACAAACCCTCGTGGATAAACGGAAGCAATACGCGATATTCTTCCTCATCGTTGGCGAAGAATGCACACACGTGGCGTACTGTTCCAAGTGGAGTACCAGCAAGACGAATTGGCTGCTGTGCCCGCATCTGAAAGTCCTGAAATTTCAGCTGACGAATGGTGGAGCTATTTATCTTTACTTCAGGAAGTAGAAGAAGACAGAAATCGACACAAGCATTCCAGGCGGGGGAGCCATGCTGTTGCATTCTACAACGGCGACACAAGATTGTTCCAATGGCGTCCGCCGTTTCCAATGTGATTCACCTTGTTGTAATAAATTAAGACCCGTAGCGAAAGTCAGGGATAGCTTGCGAACGAATATCGATCTGGATCGGTGTGTGGCTCGAAGCGCGCCTTGAATAGATGCATTTTGAGGGTGAACAAGGGCCACTGTTTGCAGAAGCCATGTCGGATCCGCCGTGAAGCAGCGGTTGCGGACCAAGTGCTTACGGCATCAGTTCGTTGGCAGTGAAGTATTTAGCGCCTTTAGCAGATCCGAGTCGCTGAAGGGTTTGAACAAGCACTCGACCGCTCCCTCCTTCAGTAGGTGTGAACGAATCGACTCATCCCGCGAGGCAGTGATGAAGATGATTGGGATCTTGTGCTGTCGGAATTTCAATTCGCGCTGGAGATCGAGCCCGGTCATGCCCGGCATCGCGATATCTAGAATTAAACAACTCGTCTTACCGAGTTCGTCGGAGGCGAGAAACTCTTCTGCTGATGAAAAGGTTTCGACCTCGAAGCCGAAGATTCGTAGCAAATCCGGCAGGGATTCGCGTATAGATTCATCGTCATCGACGACGGATATAAGAGAGCGTTTGTTATCCACGAATTCCTTGGGCCGTTCTGGGCGTCCGTCAAAGCAGACCTTTGAACTACGCCAAAATCGCTGACGCCCCACAACCTGCGGCCCCCGGACAAGTCCTTCGCCCGCACTTAGGCCTGTGTAGTCGCGCCAATAGCGGTTGAGGAAGTCTAAGTCCCCGCCACCGCACGCGGGCCAAACCATTACTGATAGGGCGTCAACGATGCGGTTAAGTTCATGCTGCACAGAGGCCCCTTCTCAGCATTTTCCTACGACCCCTAGAATGCGCGGCTGGCGGGTGAATGTCCATAGTACTTTGGTATTGGATTACCGCAGGTTGTCTGGAAAAAAGCAGTGAGTGTGGAACCGGCGTATTCTCCCTGACGCACCTGGCTGACGCTGCACCCAAGTGAACCAGGCGCAGGGGCTAGCGGTATTTGGTGAGAAGAATGCGAAGCTGAAACCTGGAGAATTCAAGCTCCCTGGTCTGGGGCCGAAACATGCGCCTTGCGCGCCCTCAGCGCTTGCAAAAGATGCTTCGTATACAGGCCGGACGCGATGAAGTCGGCTACAAAGCCATCCGTCAGGACGTGACGGAGGCGCTCTCCTATGAGTGATGTTTAGGAAAATTCTGCTTGCACAATGCAGAAGGGCCCGGACCAGGTGCCCGGGCTTTTCCGTTTGCTCCCCTGGTGCAGCAAATTTATACCAGGACAGCGACGTTTTGTTCCGCAACTTTCGTGGCGGAATTTGATCCGGTGATGTCCAGGACAATGCGGCCATCGATCGTGCCGGCATGCATGCGCTTGAAGATGTC
Source organism: uncultured Acidobacteriota bacterium (assembly GCA_963794795.1). Lineage (GTDB taxonomy): Bacteria > Acidobacteriota > Terriglobia > Terriglobales > Acidobacteriaceae > JAKAAZ01. Next base: position 436,316 of record CAWCFC010000002.1, read on the forward strand.
GTTGATGTCTTCCAGCTTCTCGGCCTTCGTGGTGGCGTGAACCAGACCCTCTCCGGCGAAAGAGAGTGCCTCTGCCAAATCCAAACGTGTGCCCACGATGGAGCCACGAATGGTCAACGCCTTCAGCACCACTTCAAAGATTGGTAGAGGGAATGATCCCGGAGGCAGACCATTCAGAGCGATGGTCCCGCGAGCGCGCGTTATGCCGATTGCTTGTGCAAATGCATGCGTGGAGACGGCCGTAACCAGCACCGCATTGGCTCCGCCGATTTCCTTTTGGAAGAAGGCCGCGGGATCCTGCTCTTTGGCGTTGACGGTGAGTTTCGCGCCCAGCCGGCGAGCAAGCGCGAGCTTGTCGTCCGAGACATCCACTGCCCCAACATGAAAGCCCATCGCTTTCGCATACTGCACGGCCAGATGACCCAGGCCGCCGATGCCGGAGATGACAACCCAGTCGCCCGGCTTGGCATTGGTGGACTTCAAACCTTTGTACACTGTGACACCGGCGCAGATGATCGGCGCGACCTCAACGAATCCCACGTTGGAGGGCAGATGCGCGACATAGTTGGGGTCGGCCACCGCATACTCCGCATAGCCGCCATTCTTGGTATAGCCGCCGAATTGCGCTTTTGTGCAGCAAGACTCTTGTCCGGCGAGACAATCGACGCACTGTCCGCACGCGGAGTAGAGCCAGACGATGCCGGCGCGGTCGCCTTCCTTTACGGTCTTGACATTCCTGCCAACGCCAGAAACGTACCCAACGCCCTCGTGTCCGGGGATGAAAGGCGGTGTCGGCTTAATGGGCCAATCGCCTTCCGCGGCGTGCAGATCGGTATGACATACCCCGCACGCTTCCATCTTGATCTGTATTTCTTCTGGACCCGGTTCCGGGATCGCCACTTCTTCGATCACCAGAGGCTTACCAAATTCGCGAACCACCGCTGCCATCATATTTTTTGGCATTGTATTTTTCCTTTCCATCGTGAGAGATGCGTTGTCGCCAGGGATGGAGAGGATTTCTGCATTGCCGGCGATGCCCGTAAGCCAGAGTGCAGCTTCCGCAGGCAACGCTACAAGAGAACATAATCAGCTCGTTCCCAGTATGTTCTGTAAATGTTCCTCTACTTCGCGGCTCGTCCGATTCAATCGCCGAACGAGCCGCGTTGCAGAGGTTTCTTAAAAGAAGCCCATGGCCTTCGGGCTATAGCTCACAAGCAGGTTCTTGGTCTGTTGATAGTGATCGAGAATCATCTTGTGGGTTTCGCGGCCGAAACCAGACTCCTTGTAACCGCCGAAGGCTGCGCCGGCGGGATACATGTGATAGCAGTTGGTCCATACCCGTCCCGCTTTGATCTCGCGGCCTACGCGATACAGATTGTTTGAATTGCGCGACCATACGCCCGCACCCAGTCCATAGACCGTGTCGTTGCCGATCTTGATGGCATCGTCGATGTCCTTGAACTTCGTCACCGAAAGCACTGGCCCGAAGATTTCCTCCTGGAAGATACGCATGCTGTTATCGCCGGAGAAAACGGTCGGCTGCAGGAAGTTTCCATTCTCCAGGTCGCCGCCCAGATGAACACGATCGCCGCCCGTCAAGCATTTCGCGCCCTCTTCCTTCCCGATCTTGATGTAGTTCAGGATGGAGTTCATTTGTTCCTTTGAAACCTGCGGTCCCATCTGGGTCGATGGCAGCAGCGAGTTGCCCACTTTGATCTTGGCGACGCGAGCAACGGCGCGTTCCATGAACTTGTCGTAGATCGACTCCTGAACCAGCGCGCGCGATGGGCAGGTGCAAACCTCTCCCTTGTTGAACGCGAACAGCGCAAAACCCTCGAGAGCCTTATCGAGGAAGTCATCGTCTGCGTCCATCACGTCGGCGAAGAAGATATTCGGCGACTTGCCTCCCAACTCCAGCGTCTGAGGAATGATGGGCTCCGATGCGTACTGCATGATTAGCCGACCGGTCGTGGTTTCACCTGTAAAGGCAATCTTGGCGATGCGCTTGTTGGAGGCCAGGGACTTGCCCATTTCTCCACCAGGGCCGCTGATGACGTTCAACACGCCCGGAGGCAGCAACCCGCCCACCAGCTGCGCAAAAATCATGATGCTCAGCGGCGTGTTCGATGCCGGCTTGATGACGACGCAGTTGCCGGCGCCGATTGCGGGAGCCAGCTTCCATGCGGCCATCAGCAACGGAAAGTTCCAGGGAATGATCTGACCGACGACACCCAGCGGCTCCTTATAGTGGTAGGCGACGGTGTCATTGTCGATGTCTGTCAAGCGCCCCTCTTCTGCGCGAATGCACGAGGCAAAGTAGCGGAAGTGGTCGATGACCAGGGGAATGTCGGCGTTGCGCGTTTCGCGAATGGGCTTGCCATTGTCGAGAGTTTCCGCCAGCGCCAGCGTCTCCAGATTTTCCTCCAGCACGTTCGCGATTCTCAGCAGAGCTGTGGCGCGATCGGCGGCAGAGGTGTGGGCCCACTGATCTTTGATCGCGTGCGCCGCATCCAGCGCCAATTCCACATCGGCCGCTCCGGAGCGTGCAAACTCGCAAATAGGTTCCTGGTTGATCGGACTATGGCTGACAAAGTACCGGCCAGTGGTAGGCGGTACAAATTTGCCTCCGATATAGTTGTCGTATCTGTGCTTGACGCCCGACATATGTAGAACTTCAAGCGCATCGTGAATCGATGACTGACCTGCGGTTGTTGCCATGTTTGTTCTCTCCTTTGCCCGGCGCCATCTCATCGACTTCTGAGCCGTCACCGATTGACAAGCTTTTGCCGGTACCGAATTCCGGACTCCTTCGTGGGCCACGTCACGTCGCGTTATTACCGCGCAGAAAATCGGTTCGCGCTGCTTCGCCAACACTGGCCTAACGAATCGTCGCGTCGTTCCTCAGACGCGCTCTTAGGCGAACTCATACTATCGACTTGGATCGAAGACCGAATGTGACCGCGGTCACCGGACTTCAAAGCGGCTGGCAGTCGTCGATTCGATCACAGGCAGGTTGCCTCATCCTTCGCGTCGTTTGCGATGACGCGCAGACTGCCGTGCGATCCATGGAAACTTGTTCTGCCCATCGGCGAAATTCCACAGGACCCTGCGATCGCAGAACTGCTGCATCGATCCTTGCCGGTCTCCGCGGGCGTCATCATCATCGAGGCAACGACACGGAAGGGAAGCATCCTGCCGATCAGTTTCCACTCGGATGGACACTTCATATTGCAAAGCGGCGCGGCGCCGTGCAAGCTAAACCCATGCCGGAATTGCCCGACATCACGGCCTACCTGACGGCACTGCAGGCGCGGATCGTCGGCCAGCCGCTCGAGAAGATTCGTCTCGGCAGTCCCTTCCTTTTGCGCACGGCGAGTCCGCCTGTCGAAGCCTTTGAAGGTCGCACCGTCAGTTCACTGCGCCGTATCGGCAAACGCATTGCCATTGGCGTCGACAACGGCCACTGGGCTGTGATTCACCTGATGATCGCGGGACGTCTTCATTGGCGCCCGGTAGGCGCGAAACTCGGAAGCCGCAACAACCTCGCCGCCTTCGACTTTCCCCATGGCTCTCTCGTTCTCACCGAGGCCGGATCCAAACGTCGCGCAACCCTTCACCTGTTTCACAATGAAGAAGAACTTCGCTCCATCGATCCTGGCGGTATCGAGATCTTCTCCATCGATCTGGAACAATTTCGCGCTGCTCTCGTCGCAGAAAATCACACCCTGAAGCGAGCCCTGACCGATCCGCGAAGCTTGAGCGGCATCGGCAACGCATATTCGGATGAGATTCTGCATGCGGCACAACTGTCTCCGATTCAGTTGACGCACAAGCTGACGCCTGAACAGTGGGAAAAGTTATTTGTCGCTACGCGCGAGACGCTTCAACTGTGGATGGATCGGCTCACGGTTGAAGCAGGCAATAACTTTCCCGAGAAGGTGACCGCGTTTCGAAAGGAGATGGTCGTGCATGGTCGCTTCGGCCTGCCGTGTCCACGCTGTGGCGCGCCCATTCAGCGCATCCGCTATGCCGACAACGAAACCAACTACTGTGCCCCCTGCCAGACCGGCGGTAGGCTTCTGGCGGACAGGAGCCTGTCTCGCCTGCTCGGAAGAGACTGGCCGCGCACTCTCGACGAACTGGAAGCTTTGAAGCGGAAATAAAAATCAGGCGATATCTGGGTAATCGGCGCTCGCTGGATTGTTCGCCTGGTCCAAATTACGTTCGCGCGTCGTATGATTCTGCGGAGGAACCAGCGTCAGGGCACTGCTTGACTCTGTAGGCATCAAGCTCCCCGACGGCGCCGAGATCCATGACGAACAGCAGTGGGTTCTCTCATGTTCGGTTAATGTCCCCGCATCTTGAACCCGGGCAACTGTGGCAAAGCAGGTCTTACAAATCGAGTCAATCGATCCGTCGCGGTTATGTCGATGCGCATAGGCGACGTTCATGGCTTGGGTCATTTCGACCTCTTTTCTGGGGACAATCCAATGTTATGGAGGGAGACCCACAAGAGTCTGTTCCAATTTGCTCATTCCGTCCGCGAGATTTTTAGGTCTGGAGATGCAGTGGGTCCGCTGTCGGAAATTTCTCTTGAGACTCGGTGGTTGCGAGCCTCTCTCATCGTCAAGCTTTCAGGTTTACTTGATTGGGCTGACAGTCGCCGGTTTGGATTTGTGCCTGACCCGTTTTGCGCGAGCCGGAGCGCTCAAGAGGGGAGCACTGACGGCGTTGTGGGCAATTGATTCATCGTGCAGAATCACATTCAATAGAGACTTGTGGACCCGGATGCGACCGTTGTAATCGATGAAGCCGTGTTTGCGAAAACGGTTCATGAAAAAGCTGACGCGAGAGCGGGTAGTGCCGATCATTTCCGCCAGGGTTTCCTGTGTGATCTGCGGAATCAAAGTTTCTGGCTCTCCCTCTTTACCAAATTCCGCCATCAACAACAGTATCCTCGCAAGGCGTTTTTCGCTGGAGTTGAAAAGCTGATCGACAAGGTCCGCCTGAACTCGCATGCTGCGCGACAGTAAGAACGACAGAAACAAATCGGAGAAGGCATGCTCTTCATGCATGACGCGGATCATTTCCGCTCTTTCGATCTTGAGGGCAGTGCACGCGGTAATCGCCGTGGCAGTCGCCATATGCAGGCCGCGCACCGCTGCGATCGACTCCTCGCCGACAAAGTCGCCTGCGGACAGCAGCGTGATGGTGGCTTCTTTACCACTCTGCGAAACGACAGTGAGTCGAGCGCGCCCCTTCTGCAGATAAAAAATAGAGTCGGCCGAATGTCCCTGAGAAAAGAATGCCTGTTTTGCCTTCAATTGGACGATTTTTCTCCCCAGACCGGCATTGGCCAGAAACGCGGCCGGTTCAAACATCGGGTTGTTAAGCTCAGCCATCGTAAGTATTCTTTCGCGGATACCGTCGAGCTTGGGACGGTTCAGTGGGAGACAAGATCCGATCGGATTGAGGCAAGGGAGGTTGGCTAACCGCACAACTCCATCAATCACCATTCCAATCGCATCCTACAATGGTCCGCCCACTCTGGTGTCGCAGCCTTGATTCTGTCAGCGTCGGCTACACGACCGAAGAATACCACTCTTGGAATAGAGCCATCTGTACCATTTTGCTCACTTTTTTGAGACGGTGCCCTCCTCGATGTTGGTGTCACCATAGCAGATGGCAGAATCCGCAGGGTTCTGCCATCTCTTGATGCATCCGCTGATTCCATTTTGTTAGCGATTAGTGGTGTTCACCGCCGCCGCCGTGCGATTCACCCCCGCCGTTGTGCGCCGCTTGGGTGTGACTGCCGTTGCTATGTGAGGAACCGCCACTGGTATGAGCAGCTTCTGTGTGTGCACTGCTGCTATGAGAGGCGCTTCCATTGGTATGCACAACTGCGGTGTGAGAGCTATTGTGCGAGGCTCCATTGGTGTGCACGACTGCGGTGTGAGAGGAACCGCCATTGTGCGCCGATCCGGAGTTGTAAGAGGTCGCGTGCCCACGCGTATCGGCGGAACCTCCGCCTCCCGAATATCCATGTCCGCCGTTATAGTGACCGCCTCCAGAGCCCTGGAAACGATGACTTCCCCAACCGTGGTGGTATCCCCAGTTTTCCCACGGTCCAATTCCCAGGAAGATGCCATTGTAAAAATATCCGGGTCCGTAATAACCGGAGGGGGCACAGGCGTAGGGCGCATAGCCATAGTAGCCATACGAACAGAGAGGCGGCACACCTATATTGATTGTCACTTGTGCATTCGCCCGTGGAACCAGGGCCAGGGGCACAAGCAACGCTGCTGCCAACATTAGAAATTTAAGTCCACGCATTCGATGCCTTTCTCGAACAATGTTGCATTTTGGAGAATCGCGGCTGGGATCTATGAGCAGTACCGGCGCGCTCATCTCAGGTCCTGCCTACAGTGGATCCATGAATCAAATCCCCGAGATAGTAGTCCCAGCATCGCACCCATGGCACACAACAATCTGTTCCATTTTGCTCATACCCTTGCGACGATCTTCGGGACTTGGCTGACGCCCATTGGCAGTGTGTCGCAACGCGATTACTACACACATTCCGGCAACGCGGGTGCAGTGCATTCTTTCATTCCTTGCGTCCGCATCCTTTTGTATGATGGGAGGACTCCGGCCGCTGAAATCGATGCGTAGCGAGGGGTGATATTGCAGGGCGATGAGGGTTCGTGAAAGAACCATTTCCATTTCAAGGATCAAGCTCTGGCGCGGATGCTCTCAGAAGCGCTCTCGGATACGTTTGCGCTGTTGTTTTCGCGTGGATCGCCGCTCAGCTGACATTGCACATTGCAGCACTGCAGGGCACACCGGTTGCGCTCAATTTTCTGGTGGCCGCGGGCATCACCGCGTTCTTCGGAATGGGCCCTGGCATCGTTTCTGTTGTTGCCACGGCCGTGCTTTTCTGTGACTGGTTCATATTGCCCTCAAGCCATTCAGATCTTTCTCTCGGAGTTCTGGTTCGAGTTGCGCTGATCCTGAGCATTGGTTTTCTCATCGTGTTTTTCTTTGACCGTCTTCGAAATCGAGGGATTCGTCTCCGCTCTGCGCTGAGTTCGCTGAGCGATCACGCGGATACTCTGGCCCAGGCGCAGCAGGGCAGTAATTCCGCCGCCTGGGTGATTCATGTCAAGGATCGCAGCATCGAGTGGGCAAAGGGCGGTGCGGAGATTCTAGGCCGCTCGTTTCAGGAGGTGGCAACTCTCGATGCGCTCCTCCAACTGATATCGCCCGATGACCGGGCCGCGGTCGAGCGAGCGGCTCAAAATGCAATTCGAACCGGGACACCGTCTCAAAGCCAATTCCGCATTTTGCTTCCTAATCGAGAAACGCGCTGGCTGGAAGCGCGCGGCACACCCTCTCCCTCCGGCTCACATTGGCGCGGCGTCGTCATGGACATCACGACCCGCAGGAACGCGGAGATTGCCGTCCTGCGCTCCGAGAAGCTGGCCGCCATTGGCCGCCTTTCCGCGACCGTCGCTCACGAGATCAACAATCCGTTGGAGGCCGCAACGAATCTGATCTACCTCGCTTCTCTCGATACTGCGATGAGTGCCGAGGCACGAGCGTATTTGGCGGATGCCGAGCGTGAACTGCACCGGCTTGCGAATATTGCCCGGCACACCTTAACCTTTGCGCGCACCAAGCCAACGGGCGGTCCTACAGAGATCGGTCCGATCATCGAAAGCGTCGTGGCGATGTTTCAGGCTCGATGCAATTCAAGAGGTGGCCGAGTGCAATATGATGCAACCGTCAACCCTCAAGTGGATGTGCCTCCCGACGAGCTGCGGCAAATTCTGACCAATCTACTTTCCAATGCATGTGATGCCCTGGTTGGGGGTGAAGGCCTGGTCGACGTGACGCTGTCGTCTGCGGACGGAAAAACAGCCGTGATCATTCGCGACTCAGGAGTTGGAATTCCTGTGGAGAATATTGAACGGATCTTCGATCCCTTTTTCACCACCAAAGATGATGTTGGGACCGGTATCGGCCTATGGGTCACGAAGGAGCTGGTGGAGAAGAACGGCGGCACCATCACTGTCGTGGCTGGCGACCAGGCGATCCCTTTCAGCACCTGCTTTCGCGTCGAGTTTCCAGTAGCGAAAAACTCCGTGTAGGCTTACTATGTCGCAAGGTCCAGACTTCTGAGGAACCCCCTCCTCGCCGCAAAACCAACGGTTGCTGCAAGCGGGAAAATATGATGGACCAGGGGGAAAAGCCATGGATACTCGGAAATTGATCGCGGCGATTGATGCGGAAATCTCTCGGCTGCAGCAAGTCAAGTCGCTATTGTCTGGTACCGCTCGCACGCAAACTATCAAGTTACCTGCCACTGCGAAATCAGCGAAGCCCACCAGGCGGCGCAAGTTAAGCGCCGCAGCTCGCGCCAAAATTGCCGCTGCTCAGCGGGCGCGTTGGGCCAAGTTCAGGAAGGCCGCGAAGTAACGATCGGCCGCCACCATTCCATCTTCAACAAACAAGTCAGGAGAACTATGAGCAGAATGCATCGCACGCCACTCTACTCGCTCGTGTTGTGCTGCGCCATCAGCGCGGGTGTTGGCCTGGGGCAGACCAAAAAGACTGTCAACACGGCCGCTGATCTGCCTCGCTTTAGCTATCCGCTCACCCAGCCGGCCAGCTCGTTACTCAAAGCCGACGATGCCACGTTCAATGTTCTTGCCAAGAAGGTGGAGACCGATGTGAATTCGGTTTTAGCGGACTACAACATCTCCGATAAAGAGACGCTGCGAGAATTGCTGGGCGCCAGGCTCAGCGCGCAGTTACTCCAGGGAGAGATGAAGGAGGCGCTCGCAACCTCTGCGCAAATCCGCGATCTGCAGGATAAACCTGCGGCGAAATTGACCTCCGGCTTGACGACCAGAGCGCTGGTCGAGGCCCAGGAAGAGAGTGGCGCGACCTCCGGCCCAGCCTTCGATGAAGCATTCCAAAAGCAATTTGGAGCAGCGATCAACGCATTGCCGTGGAGCTCAACCCAGGACACTATCAAGGGAATGAGGACCAGCTACGAACTGCTTTCGCCCGACTTGCTGGAAGGGAGTGCCAAATCGAACCTGGATCCGCAGGTGGCGAAAACAGGCGCTCTCGATTTGCCGGGCGCGGAAACGCTGCTGAGCATGCGCGTTGAGGAAAAGCTTTTTCTGCCGCTGGCCAAGCCTGCGTTGGCTGTCCTTTCTCCCTACATCGCCGCACACGACGTGCAGAAGCCGGACATCTGGGCGGCGCGCGACGTGACTCTGACCGCCGCCGACAAGTTGACGCCGGTCCGCATCGCCATCTTCGATTCCGGCGTGGATACTTCGCTCTACCCTGGTCGCCTCTTTGTCGATCCGCATCCGGATGGACACAGCCCGAATGGGCTCGCATTTGATCTGCAGGGTAAGTTGTACAACGGCAACCTGCAGCCGATGACGCCCGAACAGAAGGCGGCATATCCGAAGGTGCTCACTGTATTCCAGGGCCTGGATGATCTGCAAAATGGCATCGATTCTCCCGCGGCCGCCGAAGCGCGCAAATCGCTATCGACCATGCCTCCGGATCAGCTGGCGGAATTTCTGAAAAACGTTCGCTTCATCGGTCAGTACATGCACGGCACGCACGTGGCCGGCATCGCGGTCCGCGGCAATCCAGCGGCGCGGCTGGTTGTGATCCAGTTCAATGACTCGCTGCCGGATATGCCATTTCCTCCCACTGTCGCCTGGGCTGAAAAATTCAAGGCCGATTTCCATTTTGTCGGCGAATACCTTCGCAAGAATAATGTCCGCGTTGTGAATATGAGCTGGGGCGATAGCCAGGGTGAAATTGAACAATGGCTCGACAAGACCAGCACGGATAAAGATCCTAATAAGCGGAAACAACTTGCGGCGCAAATTTACGCAGTCTGGCGGGATGCGGTTGCAGGCGCGATCCAGGCAGCTCCCAACACGCTTTGGGTCTGCGCTGCCGGCAACTCCGACAGCAATGCCAGCTTTCTGGGCGATGTGCCCGCATCGCTCGAGCTGCCGAACCTGGTCACCGTTGGCGCTGTCGATCAGGCGGGAGATGAGACTTCCTTCACCAGCTACGGCAAGACTGTAATTCTGGACGCAGATGGCTATCGTGTTGAGAGCTACGTGCCCGGTGGAACAAAGCTGAAGGAGTCAGGCACTTCCATGGCCTCTCCGAACGTCGTGAACTTTGCTGCGAAATTGATCGCGCTCGATCCGAGCTTGACGCCGGAGCAGACCATTGCCCTCATGAAACAAGCGGCTACGCCGAGTCCGGATGGCCGCTTGCACCTCATCGATCCGAAGGCAACGATCGAGCTGCTGAAGCAACAGCAAGCAAAGTAAAATTCGGAGCAAATCGGCGCAGCCTCACATGCACGGCACAATCAGCCCTCCATGTGAAGGCGTCGCGCCGCTGGCCACCGCAGCGTCACTGCGTGAAGTTCATTCCCAGCTGCGCGAACAAGAATGTATCAATGTCGGCAATCTCCTGGGTTGCTTCATCGACGTTGGTGCTAAAGCCGTGACCCGCGTTGGCAGAGGTGCGCAACATGATTGGATTGCCCGAACTGGTCGCAGCTTGCAATTCCGCTGTCATCTTCCTGGAGTGTGCTGGATTGACGCGATGATCGTTGTCGCCGGTAACGAAAAGCACTGCTGGATACGGCGTTCCCACGCGAACTTGATGATAGGGCGAATAGGCGTACAGCGCCTTGAATTGTTGCGGATCTTTGACTGACCCATACTCGGTGATGTTGAACGATCCATTCGGATCGAGTTCCGTACGCAGCATGTCATAGATGCCGACGATCGAGAGCACTACACGAAACATCTGCGGATGTTGCGTGATTTCGGCACCCATCAGCAAGCCGCCATTGCTTCCGCCTTCCGCGGCAAAATGCGCCGGCGACGTGTAATGGTTGTCGATCATATATTGTGAGCACGCGGCAAAATCGTCGAACACATTCTGTTTTTTCAACAGCATCCCCGCGTGGTGCCAGGCTTCGCCGTACTCTCCACCTCCGCGAAGATTAGTCTCCACCATGATTCCGCCATGATCGAACCAAAGACGCTCAAAACTGGTCGCAAACCATGGCGAGATGCTGATGCCATATCCGCCATACCCTGTGATCAACGTGGGATTCTGACCATTCAGCGGCGTGCCCTTACGCATCAGGATGGTCAGCGGAATCTCAGTTCCATCTTTTGATTTTGCGAATGCGCGGTGAACCTCAATGTCATCAAAATGGAGCGGCGTGTCGGTGCGAAACGGCGTAGCCTGCGGCTCGCCGGTTCCGTTGTATCGGTACCAGGCAGGAGGGGTTACGTAGGTCTGCACGTTGTAGAGAATCGCGTTTCCACCCAGGGGTATAAGGAAACTGACCGAGGCCACAGGAGGCGTAGGTACCTTCCCCAACGCTTTGCCATCGAGGTCATAGATGCGGATTTCTTCCGGCCCACCGTCAATCACCGTGGCGTAGATGCGATCCTGACCCACCCAATAGGTTCGACCGCCGTTCACCGTGCCGGTCCCGGCGCTTTCGAAACTCGCTTTCCCAGGAGAAGCGATTTCCTTGGCATCGGCCAGGTTGGTATCGTGCGCCGCTAGTCGCAAAATGTTGCCACGATCACTTTTCTTGCGCGATATCAGGTAGAGCGCATCGTCCGGACCGAACGCAGCCTGCACGATACCGTCATCGAAGTGCGTGATCTGCACCGGCGCCGCGTTGGATGGCCCATCGGTCGGTACCAGGAAATGCTCGAACTGTCCTCCGTCTCCATTCGCCACAGAGATCAGCAGATCGCGGCCATCTGGCGAAGCGAGCAGGGTAGTCTCTGCAATCCGCGGAGAATCTTTCCCGGCAATGTAGCGATCTGTCGGGGGCTCGGTGCCCATCGCATGGTAATAGACCTGCTGATAAAAATTCACATCCGCAGCCGGCCGCTCGTGCCCCTGCGGATAGCGAGTGTAAAAGAAGCCGGAACCATCCTGTTTCCACGCCATACTACCGCCGCCCGTCGCAAAGTTCGCACGCGGGACGCTGGCTCCGATTTGCTTTCCGGTGGCAATGTCGAGAACGTAGAGCGAGGCATCTTCGCTGCCGCCGGTGGAAAGCGCCAGACCCACCAATTTCCCGTCTGGAGACGGCAGATACCAATCCACATTAAAAATGTGGCCCGGAATAAAGCTATTCAGATCGACAACGGTGCGCTCGGAAGCCTTATCTTCAGGCGAGGCAAAGGTCACCAGCAGCGGCGCCGATTTCTCCGGATCGATCTTCAATGCGAACAAGTGGCCCGACACATACTCAAGCATGCGATACGTAGGCTGCTCCTGTTTCCGCGTTTTCAGTAAATATTGCACGATCGGCGCACGCTGCGGCAGTTGCTCCAGATAGGCATGGGTATATGCATTTTGCGCGGCCACCCAGGTTTTCGTTGCTGGGCTTTGCCCATCTTCCAGCCAACGATAGTCATCCGTGACTTTGACGCCGTGATATACGTCCACCACCGGCTGCTTTTTCGTGGGCGGCGGCGATGAAAGTTTTGCGGAATCGGATTGGAAAGCGAAACACGTGGCTGCACTGAAAATCAAAGTGCATATCGCGCAAGAGACAACACTCTTTTTAGCTGTTCGACAGAATCGACTCGCCTTCACGAAGCAGACCCCCGAAAAATGGCGCATACGGCTCATCCCACCCACGCCGCACGTATGAAGAGACAATAGCAGGCCGCACCAATGACTCATTGAAAAAAGTTCGCGGCATAGCACAAACCGCGCAGGCGCAGTCCGACCGCGCAGCCCCACCTTGAACGTCTCCGCGATTCAGACGGCTTCGCCGGGATCAGGTATGCTTCTCATGGACTGTTCCGGCAACCCGCCGGACGCTTGAGCCCTCAGAATGATTGTGTGATGCCCACATCACCACGGAGGTAAATTTTGTCATCGCCACAGCACAGCCACGCCAAACCTGCAACCAGCGGTTTTGTCACCATGGTCTCAGCCATCTCAGCGTTGGCCGGCTTGCTGTTCGGCTATGACACGGGAGTGATTTCCGGCGCGATCCTTTTTGTTCGAAAAGATTTTCTTCTCTCGACCTTTCAGGAAGAGGTTGTTGTTTCGGCCGTCTTGTTGGGTGCCGTCGCCGGGGCAGCTTTTGGCGGCAAATTAGCCGACGCATTGGGCCGCAGAAAATTGCTGATCCAGGTGGCGATTTTGTTCATCATTGGCGCCATCGGCACCGCTCTCGCACCCACGCCGACACTGCTGGCCATCGGCCGTGTGGTAGTCGGCATCGCCATTGGAATCGCTTCCTTTACAGCCCCGCTTTATATCTCAGAAGTTTCGCCGCCGGCCATTCGCGGCAAATTAGTTTCGCTGAACCAGCTGATGATCACCCTCGGCATTGTGGTCTCTTATCTCGCCGATTACGGGCTTGCAGACAAAGAGGCGTGGCGATGGATGTTCGGCCTGGCCGCGATTCCCGCACTGATTCTGCTGATCGGCCTGTTCTTTGTTCCGGAGAGCCCGCGTTGGCTTATGGGAAGATCCATGGAGGATCAGGCTCGCGCCGTCTTGGAAAAAGTCCGCGAGTCCGGCGATGTCAGTGCTGAGCTGGCGGAAATCAAAGAAGACCTTAGTCTGCAGGAAGGCGGCTGGCGCGAGTTGTTGAATGTTTCGTTGCGGCGTCCGTTGATTATCGGTATCGGGCTGGCAATCTTCCAGCAGTTCACCGGCATCAATACCGTCATTTATTACGCGCCTACAATTTTTCAACTGGCTGGACTTCACTCCGCGTCGGCGGCGATTTTGGCGACCGTGGGTGTCGGAGTCGTCAATGTACTCCTGACGATTGTTGCTCTCCGAATCCTCGATCGCGCCGGAAGACGTCCCCTTCTTTTGTGGGGACTGGTCGGAATGGTGATCAGCCTCGGAGTCCTCGGCGCAGCATTTCTCTTAGCCGGCTCATCGCCCATCGTTGCCTGGCTTGCGGTGATCAGCCTTGCCCTGTACGTCGCCTGTTTTGCCATCGGACTGGGACCGGTTTTCTGGCTGCTGATCTCGGAAATCTATCCTCTCAAAATTCGCGGCCGCGCCATGGGCGTCGCCACCATGATGAACTGGGGCTCCAACCTTATCGTCGCGCTCACGTTTCTCAGCCTGCTGCATTCTTTGGGACGCAGCGCCACCTTCTGGCTCTACGGCGTCATCGGCATCCTCGCGTGGTTCTTTGTCTATCGCCTGGTGCCGGAAACGAAAGGCCGCACCCTGGAACAGATTGATGCCTCCTGGCACTCCGTCGGTAAAGGTGACAAGTAGCTATTGCTTCTTCTCGATTGCATCCAGCTTGCCAGTGACTGCATCGATGGCTTGGCTCCAGTCGACCAGCACTCCTCCGACCACCGGAGATTGCTGGTCGGCAAGTTGCCAGTTGTGTTGGTCCATCGCCTCGCGAACCGCCGCTAGCGTTTTCACGCCATAACCCGTGTAGGCGCCCGGTGCGTAAATCTGGTTCTTATACCAGCTTCTGCCTGGCAGGCCTGCCTCCAGCAATGTCGCACGCTCCGTCAGCATCAACAGGTGATTCACGTCGGCTACCTGTGTCCCATCTAACAGGGCATCATCCATTTCGAGTTGATCGAACGCCGTCTCATATTTCTTTGCGCTGATCGTTAAATCGGCGGCTCCGTTTTCCAGCGGCGCAAAATTCATATACGGCGGCACCGCTTCTTCTTTCGGCGGATAGGAAGGTTTCTCCGGGTCGGACATCGCGGCGAAGACTCCCTCCTGAATCTGCCGATTGGTCTCCGTAATGTTCTGGCGCGCGTCCGTCATCTGCTCTTTCAATTGGTCCACATAGGTGTGCATGGTGTCCGCGACATCGGTGAACTCATACGGCAGCACTTCCGCGTCGGCCATGCGCATCACGGCTGTTCCAGCCACCTGCGCCAGTGCGCGACCATACACAAACTTTGTGTCGGAAAAATGCGTGTACCAGTAGAAATCGTCATATTCAGAGTGATACACACCTCCCGGAGTTTCGCCGTCGAAGGCAAGATCGACCGACGGAATTCCCAGGTGGTCGAGAAACGGGGAATAATCAGAGCCATCGCCGAGCGCGCCGATGCGCAGATCGCGTCGGTCGCGTAGCTCTGTTCGCTCTGCCGCCGTGGTCGCCTCGCCAATCGCCTGCAACCGCGCCCGCTCCAGCACAGAATATTTTGTCTCAGGGTCCGGCACTTCGGCAGCCACCGTATTTATAAAGTGTTCGACGGAGTGCGAGCCTTCCATCTCTAGAAAGCCACGATCCGTGTTGTCGGAGTTGACGTAAAAAACTGCGTGATCGCTCAGTTCCTTGGCATGTGTTTCCACCCACTCAGTCGAACCCAGCAAGCCGGGCTCTTCACCGTCCCAGGCACAATAAATAATGGTTCGCCGCGGCTTCCATCCTTGTTTCGCCAGCTCCCCCAGCGCACGCGCTTCTTCCATTTCCGCCACCAGGCCGGAGATCGGATCCTCCGCGCCATTCACCCACGCGTCCTGATGGTTGCCGCGGATCACCCACTGATCCGGCTCGGCCGCGCCCTTCATCCGTCCGATGACGTCGTAGATTGGCTTAATATCCCAGTTGGAATACACCCGCAAATGCACCTTGGTCTCGCCCGGCCCGACGTGATACGCAATGGGCAATCCTCCGCGCCACGCACGCGGAACCATCTGTCCCCCTAAAGCCTGCAACAGCGGCTGCGCATCCCCATAGGAAATCGGCAGCGTCGGTATTTTTGTGATTTCCGGGTTGTCTTTCAACGGAACGCGCTTCGCATCCTTCGTCGAGCCGTACCCAGGTGTCAACGGATCGCCCGGATAAAATGTATCCGTCACCGCACCACGCTGCACGCCCTCTAACGGTCGCGCCGGCCCGGCAGGGAAAGTCGTATCTTCGCCGTACCCATCCTGCTGCGGGTCAGAATAAATAATGCAGCCTACCGCCCCATGCTCCGCAGCAACCTTCGGCTTGATGCCGCGCCACGCGTGCCCATAGCGCGCAATGACGATGGCGCCCTTGACGGAAACACCCATGCGAGCCAGCGTTTCGTAATCTTCACGCGTGCCGTAATTCACATACACCAGCGGAGCCGTCACGTCACCATCCGCGGAGTACGCGTTGTAAGGCGGCAGCGCCTCGGATTGCTGGTTCGATGTGGGATCCACCGCCACCGGCGGCTCCGCCAGCTTCGCGGTAAATTTCGTCGGCTCAACTAACTCCAGCGCTCGTTCTTTCGGGGTAGGGAACAACACATAAAATGTCTCGATCGAAGTATCGAAGCCCCATGAGCGAAACTTATCCGCGATCCATTCCGCATTGTCTTTATCGTAGGGTGACCCTACATTGTGCGGGTGCGCGCTAAGCCGCTGCATGTAGCTGCGCAAATTATCCGGCGACGGTATGGCGCGAAATTTCTGCTCCCATTGCACCTCTTTCGCCGATGCATCGTGCGAATAGCCCTGTAATAACTCCGGTGTCGAAGGTTGTTGTGCATGCATTACGACCGCGGACAAAACCACGGGGAACAGCCAGCGCGACGAAATCATCTTGGGTCTCCAAATTTAAAAATTGTTTTCCAGCAGGCTGCAACGCACGACACCGCCATCCATATTCCCGATCCCACAATCGCAAAGCCTCGACTGGTAGCAGGGTGTTACGCCGTTCGATTTCTTCTCGTACTTTAATCTATCTGCGCGGCACGTTTTTGACGAGGATATCTCCATGCGCGGGGTGGGGGCAGGGAATTGCCGTCGCACGCCATCTATATAAGGTACGGGGATTATTCGTGACGCAGCGCAACCATCGCGTCGAGGAAGGCTGTGCGGTGGGCTGGCATCAGACATGCCGTCAGAGGCGTGAGCAGAGGCAGCGCCGCGACCGCAAGAAAAAATGGCAGGATCGATGGACGCGACAGTCGCCTCCTCTTGCATTACGATCACGGGGAGGATGGTTTCAATGGTTTGCTGATTAGGAAAACAAGGGAGAGTGGCAAACGATGATGCTGAAGATTTGCACGGCCTGCTTTCTGCTGACAACGGTCACCGCAATCGCACAAACCAAAACGCCTGCCGATGGCGTCGTCCGCGTCGACATCACTCCCAGTCACAGCATCAATTCCTTCAATCCGGATCAAGCACTCGGTAGTTCCATTGATGTTTTATCGCGCTCCGGCATCGATCACGTCTACACACCGCACATATTGCAGGAGTCGCTTTCCGCGGGTTGGGGACCCATCTCCTATAGAAATAATTCTGAGCTGCGCAAGGCTGCCTGGCATTGGACAGAGAACGGAACCTGGAGCGATCCGGCCAATAAAGACGGCTACTTCACCGGCAGCAGCGATCTGAAGGTTCCCATCAAATACATCCTCTCCTATTCCTTGCCGCATCGCGGATTTGCGGGCGGTGGCGACCGTCCCATGTCAGACGCCGGCCTCACCTACTGGAAAAGCAATCCGTATCTCACCAGCAAATTCACCGGAGAAGGTGACGCGAAACATCCGCAGTGGGTGGTCGTCGATCTCAAGGCCGACAAGCAGGTGAATGCGATTCAAATTCAATGGGAGAATCCTTATGCAGTCGCGTACCAGGTGCAGTATTGGATTGGCACCGGCGCGATGGACTTTGATGCCGGCCCAAAAGGGGAGTGGAAGACATTTCCCGCCGGCGCATTCACAGATGCAAAAGGCGGCACGGTCACTCTCAAATTAATCGACACCCCCGGCTCGACGCGTTATCTGCGCGTGCTGATGACCAGGTCTTCCAACACCTGCGATGAACACGGCAGCCAGGACATTCGCAACTGCGTGGGCTACGCCATCCAGCGAATTCAGGTCGGCACCCTCAGTGTCGGCAGTAACGGCCAGCCTGCCGATTTCGTCCCGGCTCCCAAGAATCCGGAAACATCCACCAACCCTCGGCACGCACACGATCATCAGACCTCCTACATTGCTTCCTCCATCGACCCCTGGCATGCCGCGACCGATGTCATCGATGGAGACGGAAAATATGAGCACACCGGCTTCGATCTCTTCTTCACCAGCGGAATCACCAACAATTTGCCCGCCATGATTCCGGTCACATTGCTCTACGGCACACCGGAAGACTCCGCGAACGAAATCGCCTACATCGAAAAGCGCGGCTATCCCGTTCGCTATGTGGAAATGGGCGAGGAGCCCGACGGCCAGCACATGCTGCCTGAGGATTACGCCACGCTCTATCTGCAATGGGCGACCGCGATTCACAAGGTTGATCCCAAAATCAAGCTCGGCGGTCCCATCTTTGAAGGTGTGAATGAAGATATTCGCGTGTGGCCGGATGCACAGGGCCGCACTTCCTGGATGGGCCGCTTCATCGATTACCTGAAAGCGCACGGCCGGCTATCCGATCTCTCCTTTGTCGCCTTCGAGCACTACCCATTCGACGCCTGCGATATTACCTGGAAAAGTCTCTACTCTGAACCCCAGTTGATGAGCCATATCCTGCAGGTCTGGCGCGATGACGGCGTCCCGAAAAATGTGCCTCTCATCGTCGACGAAAGCAGTCTCGCTGCACAGCTCACCGGCCCCATGAGCACCATCTTTGGCGGCTTGTGGCTCAGCGACAGCGTTGGCTCCTTTCTTGCCGCCGGCGGCTCGCTCTATACGCACTCTCCCATCCAGCCGCAGCGCGTGCAGAATACCTGTCTCGGTTGGGCGTCCTGGTCGAACTTCGTTTCGGATGAAGAAAATTACAACATCCGCGGATACACCGCATATTATTTTGCGGCGCAGATGATCAATCGCGAGTGGGTGCAGCACCGCTCCGGCATCGACCAGATGTTTCCTTCCTCCACCGACATCAAAGATGGCGACGGCAATCTGCTCGTCACCTCCTATGCGGTGCATCGGCCCGATGGCAGCTGGTCGCTGATGCTGGTGAATCGTGACGAAACCAATCCGCATACCGTGCGCGTAATTTTTGGCAACGCGGGCAAGAAAACTTCCTTCAACGGCCCGGTTCGTGATGTCACCTTCGGCAGCGACCAATATTTATGGATCAACGATGGTCCCAACAGCCATGCCGATCCCGACCATGCGCCTGTGGGCACAACCCTCTCGTCGAGCGGCCCGCAGACGATTTTTGTTTTGCCGAAAGCCTCGATCACGGTTCTCCGCGGAAAAATCGGCGGCTCTGGGAAATAGCTTTTGCGATCCACGCAGACCTTGGCCGGAATTGTTTCAAGTGTCCGCAAACGAACAGTGATTTGCGATATCGGACAGTCATGCCCAGTCCAGCCTGCGATCTGTCGCCCTAAATTATTGAAACCAAGTAGATTTCTGGCAGGTTGGTTTGGCGTGCCACTTGCATTGAACACAACCAATGGACATCGCTCGGCCCGATCTGAAAAAGCAAAAAATCCGCCGCCAAATTCTCTGGGCTGCGGTTGGAGTGGTTCTGCTGGCCGGAATCACCGTGTTCGTCATGCGGCTGAAGCCTGCGGCTCCCACAGTCGACCGCAGCACGGTCTGGACTGACACCGTCAAACGCGGCAATATGATCCGCCAGGTCCGCGGCCTGGGAACCCTGGTTCCGCGCGAAGACCGCATACGCTCCATCCCCGCGGAGACTGACGGTACCGTGGTCAGTATCTTCAAGCTGCCCGGCGCGCTGGTCCATCCGGACACAGTGATTCTGCAACTCACCAATCCACAGCTGATGCAGGAGGCGCAGGATGCTGCGCTGCAATTGAATGAAGCCGAGGCGGACTACCACAACACTCAAGTCAGCATTGAGAGCGCCTTGATGGACCGCCGTTCCACCGCCGCCGACATCAACGCGCAATATCAGCAGGCCCAGTTGCAGGCACGAACCGACAAAGCTCTCTACAAACTCGGCGTCATCAGCGGCCTCACTTACAGTGATTCGCAAGGCAAGGCCGACGCATTGACAACCCGCCAGAAGCTGCAGGAGGAAGAAGTTTCCATCAACCAAAAGGCGCTCGAAACGCAGCTCGCCGTGCAGAAGGCCAAGGTGCAACAAGCCCAGGCTCTGGCGCAACTGAAGCAGCGCGAGGTCGATGCCCTTACCGTCCGCGCCGGCATTGAAGGCCAGCTGATCCAGATGCCATTGCAGATGGGTCAACACGTTCTTGTCGGTGCGGAACTGGCTCAGATTATCCAGCCCAATCAGTTGAAGGCGCAGTTGCAGATTCCAGAAACCCAGGCACACGATGTTCTGAACGGACAGCCTGCCGAAATCGATACGCATAACGGAGTGGTTGCAGGTACGGTCACAAGAATTAATCCGGCGGTTGTGAACGGAACCGTCACGGTTGACGTACAGCTGGATGGAGAGCTGCCGCAGGGAGCGCGACCCGACCTGAGTGTGGATGGAACCATTGACTTGCAACGGCTGCACGACGTCCTCTACGTGGGACGGCCGGCGTTTGGTAATGAAAATTCCACCATCAGTCTGTTCAAGCTGGATCCCAGCGGCAACTATGCCACGCGCGTCGCGGTTAAAACGGGCCGTGCATCCGTGAACGAAATGCAAATCCTGAGCGGCTTGAAAGCAGGGGACACCGTGATCCTTTCCGACATGTCGCGCGAGGATAATGTAGACCGCATCCGGCTCGATTGAGCTTCGACAGTTTCAGACGCAACAAAAAGAAATTTGATGCAACCGTTTCTATTGACAAAAGAGAGGACCAAACAACATGGCCATTGCAGAGCAATCCCTGATTCACATTGAAGCTCTCACAAAAGTCTTCTATACCGATGAGATTGAAACCCACGCGCTGTCGGGCATTCATCTCAACATCGATCGCGGAGAGTATGTCGCCATCTCCGGGCCTTCCGGCTGCGGCAAATCCACCCTGCTTTCCATCCTTGGCCTGTTGGATACGCCGAGCGGCGGCAGCTATTTATTGAACACCCGCCCGGTAGAAAATCTCAGCTTTGCGGAGCGGTCGCGCATTCGCAATCAGGAGATTGGTTTCATCTTTCAGAGTTTCAATCTGATCGGCGATCTCACAGTCTATGAAAATGTCGAGCTCCCACTCACCTATCGCTCTGGCATGCCGGCCGCCGAGCGCAAACGCCGCGTCGATGAATCGCTGGGCCGCGTCGGCATGGCGCATCGGCTTCGCCACTATCCCTCGCAACTCTCCGGCGGTCAACAGCAGCGTGTCGCCGTCGCCCGCGCGCTGGCTGGGTCTCCCTCCATCCTGCTTGCGGATGAGCCCACTGGAAACCTCGACTCCCGCAACGGCGAAGCCGTCATGGAGTTGCTGAAAGAACTGCACAAGGACGGCGCCACCATCTGCATGGTCACGCACGATCCGCGCTTCGCCAAACTTGCCGACCGTGAAGTGCATCTGTTCGACGGCCAGGTGGTCTCGGAAGAAGATCTGCGCCGCAAGCTGGCAGCCGAAAGGGAATTGCTGCAATGACAGCGTCGCGCAGGGCTTCCTGGGGATGAGGGTGCCCCATTCTGGCCACCCTCAGCGAACCCTCAGGCGAGTCGCACCGGTCTGCTTGAGTGGGATAGAAACACGGTTTCTTGTGAGGGAAAATTATGACGAGCCTGTGGGCCGATCTTCGCTACGCCTTCCGCCAGCTGCGCAAGTCGCCTGGATTTACGGTGACCGCAGTGCTGACGCTGGCGCTCGGCATCGGCGCCAACACCGCCATGTTCACCCTTGTCTATGACGTGTTGCTCAAGCCGTTGCCGTATACGCATCCGGGACAACTGGTGGTGATGCAGGAACAGGTGGCGGAATTCAAGGACCTCTATCCCACGGTGCCGATGAACGCCAACCACTTTGAAAATTGGCAGCAGCACAGCCGCAGCTTTCAGGCCATGGCGGTCATGCGGCCGGAGAACGTTCCCTTGGGCGCGGGCGGCCATCCGCTCCAGATCGACGTACTGCCTGCCACCTCCGGCATCTTTTCGGTGCTTGGTGTCAAGCCCCAACTCGGTCGTGGATTTACTCCGCAAGAAGATCGACCCGGCCAGCCCCGCGTCGTGATCCTGATGTACGACCTCTGGAGGACGCAATTCCACAGCGATCTCAACATCCTTGGAAAGACCGTAACGCTCAACGGATATCCCTCCACCGTGATTGGCGTGATGCCGCGATCGTTTCACCTTCCCAGCTCACAGACTCTGTCGGGAGCGATCGGCTCTGCCAATATCCACGGATATGCGCAAGCGTTGGTTCCGCTGGCCTTCACCGCAGACCAGTTGAAGGAAGTTGCCGGAGACTTCGACTATCCTGGTTTGGCGCGGCTCAACCCTGGCGTCTCCGTAGCGCAGGCGCAGGCCGAGTTGAATGGCCTGGAGCATGGCATTTCCGCTGGCCTATCCGCCGACGAAAAAATGACCCTGTCGGCCATTCTGATTCCGTTCCAGCAATACCTGGTGGGCAACAACAGCAAGGCGCTTATCATTCTGCTCGTCGCGGTCGCGGGGCTGCTGTTCGTCGGCTGCATCAATATCATGAACCTGCTTCTCGCCCGCGCCGTGGGCCGCCGGCAACAGATGGCAGTGGCCTCCGCGCTGGGAGCCAGTCGAACCGATTTGCTGCGCGCCTCCATGCGAGAAGCGGGCGTGTTGGCTGCCATCGGCGGTGCACTGGGAATTTTGCTTGCCGCAATATTGGTGCCGATGCTGCAGCAATTCCTGCCTGAAGATTTGAACTTTCGCGGCAACCTCCGCGTGGACTGGATGGGAGCGGCCTTCGCTTTGTTATTGGCGGTGATCGCGACTCTGCTGGCTGGCGCTGCTCCTGCATGGATGAGCTGGCGCACCCAGCCGCAAGAGGCGTTGCGCGGCGACTCACGCTCGGCAAGCGAGTCGAGCAGCGGGAAACAATTGCGCAAAACCCTGGTCGCGGCAGAAGTCGGTGTCAGCGTGACCCTGGTCCTGATGACGGGATTGTTGACTGCCAGCCTCTACCGCCTCATGCACGTCGAGCGCGGCTTTCAGTCGGATCGCGTGTTGACGGCGACCATCGAATTGCCGGACAAAGAGTATCCCAGCCGCGTCGACCTCTACAAGAAAATGCTGGCCAAGCTGCAGCAATTGCCGGGAGTCGAAAATGCCGCCATCGTCAGCATCCTTCCACTCGACGGCGATTACTGGATCGATATGGCGCTCCTTCCCGGCGACACGCGTTCCGTTTTCCAGATGCCGACCGAGCATTGGCGCTGGATCAGCCCAGGCTATTTTCAGGCGCTTCATCTTCCCTTGGTACAAGGACGCTTTCTCAGCAACAACGATGATGGCCGCAACGTTGCCATCGTCTCGGCGTTGACTGCGAAAACGCTTTGGCCCGGCAAAGACCCCATTGGCCGCCAGTTCACGCACGGGGGGAACAACGAAAAACCCTTCACCGTGGTCGGCGTTGTCGGCGACGCGCGGACGATTTCACTCGCCAAGCCAGACCCCATGATGGTCTACGTGCCGTACTGGTATCGCGCCGAACCCACAGCAGGGTTGGTGGTCCGCACCAAACAGAACCCAGCGGAGATGGGCAACGCGATCCGTCGCTCCATCTGGAGCATCGATCCGGCGGCTGCCGTGCCAACCGTGCGCGCTCTTGGCGGAGTGGTTGCCGACTCCGTCGCGACGCGACGCTTTGAAATTGATCTCCTCCTTCTCTTCGCCATCAGCGCCTGGCTGCTCGCGGGCCTCGGCGTCTATGGCGTAGTCACATATTCCGTGGTGCAGCGCCGGCAGGAGATCGGCTTGCGCATGGCGCTGGGCGCGCAACGGGCGAACATTTACGCGCAGGTGCTGCGTGAAGGGCTGACACCAGTATTCGCCGGAGCGGTCGTCGGCATCGCAGTCGCCTTCGCGTTTGCGCGGCTGATCGGCAACCTGCTGTTTCAGGTGGATGCATTCAACCCGTGGATCGCAGCCGCTGCAGCCGCGTCTCTGCTGTTAGCCGGCACAACCGCTTGTCTGTTGCCGGCTCGTCGTGCGGCATCGGTCGATCCCATGCAAGCGTTGCGTTCCGAATAAGGAGAAGGATGATGACAACTCTCTTCAGCGATCTCCGTTACGCTCTCCGCCAGCTGCGCAAGTCGCCTGGATTTACGTTGACCGCGGTGCTGACACTGGCGCTCGGCATCGGCGCCAATACCGCCATCTTCAGCGTGATCAACGGTCTCTTTTTCCATTCTCTGCACATACGTCAGGAGAGCAGGCTTGTCATGCTCGGGTTCCAGCAAAAGGGCAACCCGTGGCGGCCGAATTTTTCCCTGCCGGAGTATCGCGATCTCCGCAGCCAGACTCAAAGCGTTTTCTCCGGACTGGCTGCAGAACAGGTTGGTATTGACGGTCTAAGCATGCGGTTCAGCAGGCCCGACCGTATCTTTACCGATTACGTCACCGGGAATTATTTTCAGGTGCTTGGTGTGCAGCCGCTTTTGGGCCGTTTCTTTCTCCCGTCCGAAGGCAAGACTCCAGGCGCCGATCCCGTCATGGTTCTTAGCTATGCCTACTGGAAGCAGCATTTCGCCGGCGATCCCAATGTCATCGGACGCCAGGTCTCCCTGAACGGCCATCCGATTACCGTCATCGGCATCACTCCGGAGGATTTTCACGGCATCCAGACCGTGCTGGGCATACAGGGGTACCTTCCCCAGGAGATGGTCGTCACCATTGAAAACACCCCCCTGGCCCTGCAGGACAAGCGCAGCAACCGTTCGTGGCTGATCTACGCCCGCCTGCAACCTGGCGTCACCACGCAGGAGGCGAACGCCGCGCTTGCCGTCGTGGCCAGTCGCCTTTCGATCCAACATCCCAGTACGGAAAAAGATGCTGCAGTACGCAGCTTTTCTCTGATCGCTGGAAGAACTGGTTTCGACCCCAACAACACGATCGGGGTTATCTCGTCGCTGTTTCTTGGTCTCGCTGGATTGGTGCTGCTGTTGGCCTGCGTCAACGTGGCCAACCTTCTGCTGGTGCGCGCCAGCGTTCGCGAGCGTGAAATAGTCATCCGTTCTGCGCTCGGGGCGCAGCGCTCTCGCCTCATTCGCCAGATGCTGACGGAAAGCGTTCTGTTGGCGCTCCTCGGCGGCGCGGCAGGCGTCGCCCTGGGACTGTGGGGCAGTTCGCTGCTTGGCTCCATCAACATGCACACCGATGTACCCATTTACTTCGATTTCGGCTTTGACTGGCACGTATTTGCCTTCTCCGCTGTGATTGCTGTGCTGGCCGGCGCGATCGTCGGTATCGTTCCAGCAATGCGCATGTCACGCGCGAATCTCAATCTGATTTTGCGCGAAGGAGGCCGTGGCGTTACCGGCGGCAGCAGCAGATTCCGCGATGGACTGGTCATGCTGCAGGTGGGCAGCGCCTTGACGCTGCTGATCATCGCAGGGTTGTTCACCCGCAGTCTCACCCAGGCCGCACACTCCAATTTCGGATTCAATCCATCGCATGTCCTCACCCTCACCATGGACCCCAGCGAAATCGGCTACAACGATGAGCAAAGCCGGGACTTTTACAAAGCGCTTCAGGAACGCACGCGCGTGCTTCCCGGCGTCGTTTCCTCCACTGTTACCGCGAATGTTCCCATGAGCAACGTCAACAACGGTGGCTACGATACCCTCACAATTCCCGGTTACCAGCCACCGCCGGGACAGGCCGTCGCAGGTGCCGCAGAAAATCTGATCACGACGGAGTATTTCCGCACCCTGCAAATTCCCTTGGTGCAGGGACGCAGCTTTACCGCTTCGGACGACGAGAACCATCTCCACGTCGCGATTGTGAGCCTGGCGATGGCGAAGAAATTCTGGCCCAATCAGGATCCGATCGGCAAGCAGTTCACCATGGGCAGTGATCCAACACATCCCATGCAGATCGTCGGCATTGCAAAGGATGCGCGTTATGCCGGCGTCACTGGAGCCATCGCACCGCTGTTTTACGTGCCCTATTTCCAGCACTATCAACAGAACACACTGGAATCTCTCGAACTGCGCACCGCCGGCGATCCCGCCGCAATGATTCCTCAGGTCGAGCGCATCATCCGCGACATGGCGCGCACGCTTCCTGTATTTGAGGTACAGACACTACAGCAGGGTCTGTACACGACGAACGGGCTGCTCTTCTTTCAGGTCGGCGCGGAACTGGCCGCTGTCATGGGAACTCTAGGCCTCATCCTTGCAGTCGTGGGAGTGTATGGCGTGCTTTCTTACGTTGTCAGCCAGAAGACCAGTGAGATTGCCGTGCGCATGGCTTTGGGCGCGCAACACTCTGACATTCTCGGAATGGTCTACAGGCAGGGAGTGCGAATTGTCGGCATCGGTCTCGCCGTGGGTCTCGTGGCGTCGTTTGCGGTAGCGCATCTGATGCGAAGCTTCATTGTTGTCAGCTCGACCGATCCAGCAACCTATCTCGGCGTGTCGGCAATATTGGTCGCGGTTGCACTGCTGGCTTGCACCATTCCCGCTCGACGTGCGGCTTCCATCGATCCCATGCAGGCGTTGCGTTCCGAATAAGGAGACAGATGATGACAACACTTTTCAACGATCTTCGCTTCGCATTCCGCCAGTTGCGCAAGTCGCCGGGATTTACGTTGACGGCAGTGCTGACGCTGGCGCTCGGCATCGGCGCGACCACCGCCATCTTCTCCGTCGTCGAAGGAGTTCTGCTGCGCCCGCTGCCCTATAAAAACCCCAGCCGGTTAGTTGTGTTAGGCGACCATCTGACTGGGGTCGATATGCAGGACGAAACCAGTGTCACCGCTCCTGACGTCGTTGCCTACGATCGAGATACAAAGGCCTTCACTAACCTGGGCGGCTATCGCAGTACCGGAAGTTATGAACTGTCGGGAGGTGTGCAGCCGGTCAATGTGAATGCGACGCGTATTGGCGCCAGCGTTCTTCCCACGCTTGGCGTCGCTCCCCTGATGGGCCGCTTCTTTACCGCACAGGAAGAGGAGCACGATCAGCATCTTGTCGTCCTCAGCTACGCCACATGGAAGGGTCGCTTCCATGCGGATCCGAATATTCTGAGCCAAAAAATTTTGCTGGACCGCCAACCCTACATCGTGATCGGTGTCATGCCGCGCAATTTTGAGTTTCCCTTGCAGCCCGGCCATCTGAACCGCAGTGAACTATGGGTTCCCCTCAGCCTGACCCAGGGCGAGCTGACGCAGGGTGTCGCGTCCTGGAATTTCCATATGATCGCGCGCTTGAAACCCGGTGTCACCGCCGACCAGGCCCAGGCGGACGCGAACCGCGTGGCCACAGAAATCATGCGCGGCTATCCCGCATTCATGACAAGGTTGCATATCAGCGCGGTGATTCAGCCGCTGCGGGCATCGACGGTCGCTGCCGCGCGTCCGCTGATTCGCGTTCTGTTTCTCGCCGTCTTTATCGTGCTGCTGATTGCCTGCGCCAATCTTGCCGGCCTATTGTTAGTGCGTGCTGTCCGCCGACGCCGCGAAACCGCAGTCCGCCTCGCTCTTGGATCAAGCTCAAAAACCCTGGTGCAACAGGCTGTCATCGAGAGCCTCCTCCTCAGCGTCTCCGGCGGCATCATCGGCATTGGCCTGGCTGCCGTCGCGATTCGTGCCTCCATCCGTTTCCTGCCGGAAAATCTTCCCCGCATCAATGACGTTCATCTCAACTGGGTTGTCATTGCCTTTGCGCTGCTGCTCGCTGTTGGCACCGGGGTCCTCTGTGGACTGGCACCGGCCTTCGCGGCGCTGCACACCAACATGAATGAGGCACTGAAAGAAGGCGGTCGCACCGGCAGTGTTGGTGGCGGCCATGTGCGTCTTCGCTCCATCCTTGTCGTTTCTGAAATCGCTGTCGCGCTGGTGCTGCTGATCGCTTCAGGTCTGCTGCTGCGAAGCTTTCAGAAAATGCGCGACGTCGACCTTGGATTTCATCCCGATCACACCGTAATCGCCACCTACAGCTTGCCGCAGAAGCAATATGCGACGCAGGCCTCGGTGGACTCTTTCAACCACGAATTGTTGCTTCGCTTGAAGCAGCTTCCCGCAACCCAATCGATCGGAATGGCGGACACCGTGCCCATGACCGGCGGCAACAATACCGACGGCTTTGTGGTGGAAGGCTACGTGCAACCGAAGGGTGCACTGGTGAATATGGCCGACGTCGACGGAGTCGAGGGAGATTATTTTCGCGCCATGGGCATTTCACTGCTGCGCGGTCGCACCTTCAACCCCAGCGATAACGCCTCCGGGCAGCTAGTTGCAATTGTCAACCGCAAGCTGGCAGAACATTACTGGCCCGGCACCAGCCCGGTTGGCAAACGCATTCGCATGGGAACCAACGAAACCAAAACACCCTACATGACCATTGTCGGTGAAATTGACAACGTCAAGACGACCGGCCCCGATGGTGATACACACGAGCAGTATTATCAGCCAGTCGAACAGGAAAACGCGTCGCTCGGCTCGTTCGCGCAGCCATCCAATTTGAACGGGAGTTCAATGTTCGTGGCCTTGCGAACCTCCATCCCGCCGCGTGAGATGGAAAATTCACTGCGCGCTGTCTTTCATTCGCTCGACCCGCAGCTGGCCATCATGCAGGTCCAGACCATGGATGAGGCAGTCTCCAACACCGAGGCTCCACGGCGATTCAACACCACCATCATCACTGCATTCGGCGTGATCGCGGTATTTCTCTCCATCCTCGGTATCTATAGTGTTGTCGCCTTCTCTGTTGCGCTTCGCACGCAGGAGATGGCGATTCGCCTCGCACTCGGCGCCTCTCGGTCTGGCATCCGCCAGTTGATCCTGCTGTCGGGCGCCAGGCTCGCTTTGATCGGCTGCGCGATTGGGCTGGCCGGTGCTATCGGCGCAACCCGGCTGCTTCAATCGTTGTTATTTCAAGTCAATCCATTTGACCCGTTGGTGCTCATCGCTTCGGCCGTCGTCATTCTGATGCTTTCCGTCATGGCTTCCGCCATGCCGGCGCAACGAGCGGCAACCGTCGACCCCATGCACGCGCTGCGCGAAGAATAGGGAGGGAATGATGTCGAACCTGTGGACCGATCTCCGCTATGCCTTGCGACAGTTGCGCAAGTCGCCGGGCTTTGCCATCCTCGCGATTGGCACCCTCGCCATCGGCATTGGAGCTTCGACCGCAATCTACAGCATCGTGGACGGCGTGCTGCTGCGCTCGCTGCCCTATCGTCATCCGCAGCAGCTGGTTTCGCTCTTTGAAACGCTTCCAGCTTTCGGCATTAAGCAGACTACGTTTTCCGCGCCCGACTATACCTACGTGCATTCCCATGCAACCAGCTTTCGCGACATGGGTGCCTATCGCGATCAGGATTACGAACTCTCCGGCAGTGGAAATTCAATTCGCCTGCATGGCGAGCGCGTCACCGCCTCCTTATTTCCTGTTCTGGGAGTGACGCCGCAAATCGGTCGAACCTTCACGCAGCAGGAAGACACCAGCGGCGCACCGGTTGTGGTTCTGAACAACCGCTTCTGGCGCGACCAGTTCGCTTCCAATCCGGATGTCATTGGCAAAACCATCTCGCTGAATCGCAAACCCTACACCATCATCGGTGTGATGAAGCACTCGCTGGTCTTTCCCAACCACGGCGAGCTGTATAACAACACCCCCGCTGCCATTTATGTTCCTATGAACTTCACTCCTACGGAGCTGAAGGATATCGGGGATGAGTTTGATTACAGTGTCATCGCCCGCCTCAAACCCGGCGTATCGATCCGTCAGGCCAGCGCGGAAACCAATGGCCTGATACACCAGGCGTACACGCTATATCCGCCAGAAATCCGCAGCAATCCGCTGTATAAGGTGGGTGCAAGCGCGGCGTTCTATAACGATCAGGTTGTCGGCGGCGTGCGTAGCCGTCTCATCCTGCTGCAACTGAGCGTACTGCTGGTTCTGCTGATCGCGTGCGTCGACGTGGCGAATCTGCTTTTGGCTCGCACCATCGGCCGCCGACGCGAAATGGCCTTGCGCATTGCGGTCGGAGCTCCCCGCGCGCGCATTTTTTCGCAGCTGCTTTCAGAAAGTCTTCTGCTGGCCTTCGCCGGCGGCTTGCTCGCATTGCCGCTTGCTTACGCTGCGATGCACATGCTGGTTCGCCACGCTCCCGTCGATCTTCCGCGCGCCGGATCCATTTCTCTCAGCCCGGGCGTGCTCCTGTTCTGTTTCGGCGTTTGCGTCGCCACCGCGCTCATGACAGGCGTCATTCCTGCGCTCCGTGCCCTCCATGTCGATCCCAACGAGAGCCTGTATGAAGGTGGAAGGACCGGGACGACCGGTCGCGGACGGCATCGCATCCTCGGCATGTTGGTCACAGCGCAATTCGCTTTGGCGATGGTTTTGCTCGTCACCGCCGGCCTGTTGCTGCGCAGCTTCCAGCATCTCACTGAAACCAATCCCGGCTTCCGGCCTGATCACGTGCTAACCATGTCGACCACCTTGCCGCTCGCCGCTTACTCCACCCGGTCACAGATTCAGAGCTTCTATCGGGAGCTACTGGACAAGACCGCGACGCTGCCCGGAGTTCGCTATGCCGGCCTCGCTACCAGCATTCCCAACCACATCGACGAGCAGGACACCTTCACCACCGAACCGCTCCCATCTCGTCCGCCAATCTCGGCGAACGTGTTTCAAAGCTGGGTGATGGGAGATTATTTTCGCGCCATGGGCATTCGCTTGATCCGCGGCCGTTTCTTCACGCCCCAGGATAACCAGGATTCCCAGGGGGTCGTCATCATTAGTCAGGATTACGCGAATCGCTTTTTCCCCGGAATGGATCCCGTCGGCCATCGCGTCAAGCACGGCGATATGCAATCCGACGTACCGTGGTTAACCGTGGTCGGTGTGGTGAGCGGCGTTCGGTCCAACGGCATTGGCCATGCGGCGCCTCCTGAAACTTACACGCCCTACCTGCAGGAAGTTGGAAACTTCACCCAGACCAGTCAGAACTTCTTCACCGATCCAAACATCGACGAACTGCGCCACCTGTATCTCGCAGTCCGTACGCAGCAGGATCCCGCGTCCATGCAGAACCTGCTGGTCTCCACCATACATTCGATCGATCCATCGCTTCCCGTGACGGACATTCACACCATGACGCAGCTCGTCGATACCAGTGTCGCGCCGCAGCGCTTCAACAGCTTCCTCCTCGGCATCTTCGCAATGATTGCATTGTTGCTCGCCGCCGCCGGTATTGGCGGAGTGCTGGCCTACACCGTGCGTCAACGTACACGGGAGATCGGCGTGCGCATGGCTCTCGGCGCGCATCGCAGCGACGTCAGCCGCCTGGTGCTGCTGGAAGGTTTAAAGCTGGCCTGTACCGGAGTAGTGGTGGGAGCCTTCCTCTCAATTCTGACAGCGCACTGGCTATCCTCGGAGCTGTATCAAGTCTCTCCGTCTGACCCGGCGACTTTTATCGCTGGACTTGCGATTCTGTTCTGCATCGCCCTGGTTGCATGCTGGCTGCCCGCTCGACGCGCGGCTTCCGTCGATCCCATGCAGGCACTTCGTTCCGAATAGGAGAATGACGATGACGCCCCTGATCAACGATGTTCGCTACGCATGCCGTCAGCTGCGCAAGTCGCCCGGATTTGCCATCGTTGCGGTCCTGACTCTGGCGCTCGGCATCGGTGCCACCACCGCCATCTTCACCCTCGTCTACGATGTGCTGCTCAAGCCCTTGCCGTACGCCCATCCCGGACAATTAGTCGTCATGCAGGAACAGGTGGCGGAATTCAAAGATATCTATCCCACCGTTCCCATGAATGCCAGCCATTTTGTAAATTGGCAGCAGCATAGCCGCAGTTTTCAGTCCATGGCAGTCATGCAGCCGGAAAACGTTCCACTCGGCGCAGGCGGCCACCCGCTCCAGATCAGCGTATTGCGCGCCACCTCCGGTCTCCTTTCGGTGCTCGACGCCCAGCCGCAGCTCGGTCGTGGCTTTACCCCGCAAGAAGACATCCCCGGTCACGAGCGCGTAGCGATTCTAATGAACAGTTTATGGAAGACGCAATTCCACAGCGATCTAAACATCCTGGGAAAGAGCATTACGATCGACGGTTTTCCCCATACCGTTATCGGCGTGATGCCGCCGACGTTTCACCTGCCTAGCGCAGAGACTCTGACCGGAGCCATTGGTGCAGGAAACAATCATGGATATGCGGAAGCGTTGATACCGCTTGCCTTCACCAAAGAGCAACTGCAGGAACGCGCCGGCGACTTCAACTATCCCGGCCTGGCGCGTCTCAAACCAGGAATTTCCGCCGCACAGGCGCAGGCGGAGCTGAACGGTTTGCAGCATAGCTTTTCCGCCACGCTGTCTGCCGACGAAAACATGACGCTTTCGGCGATTCTGATTCCGTTCCAGCAATACCTGGTAGGCAATAACAGCAAGCCACTCATCATTCTGCTGGTCGCAGTCGCAGGCCTGCTGTTCGTCGGCTGCATCAATATCATGAATCTTCTTCTCGCCCGCGCCGTAGGTCGCCGGCAGGAGATGGCGGTGGCTTCCGCGCTGGGAGCCAGTCGAAGCGACCTGCTGCGGGCCTCCATGCGAGAAGCTGCGGTGTTGGCTGCGATCGGTGGTGCCCTGGGAATTCTGCTGGCTGCGATGATCGTCCCGATCCTGCAGCGGTTTTTGCCGGAGGCGCTGAATTTCCGCGGCAACCTCCAGGTGGATTGGATGGGAGCCGCGTTTGCAGTATTGCTGGCGGGTATTGCAACCCTGCTGGCCGGCGCCGCTCCTGCATGGATGAGCTGGCGCACTCAGCCGCAAGAGGCATTGCGCGGTGATTCACGCTCGGCCAGCGAATCGCGCAGCGGCAAACAATTACGAAAAACCCTGGTCACGGCAGAAGTCGCCGTCAGCGTCACCCTTGTCCTGATGACAGGACTGTTGACCGCCAGCCTCTACCGCCTGATGCACGTCCAGCGCGGCTTTCAAACTGATCGCGTGTTGACGGCGACCATCGACCTGCCTGCCAAAGAGTCTCCCCATCGCGTCGACCTCTACACAAAAATGCTGGCGAATCTGCGCACCTTGCCCGGGGTCGAGAATGCTGCAATTGTCAGCGTACTTCCGCTGGATGGGGATTTCTGGATCGACATGGCGCGCCTTTCTGGCGACACGCGTCCCTTCTTCCAAATGCCGACGGAGCATTGGCGCTGGATCAGCCCCGGATATTTTCAGGCGCTGCATCTGCCGTTGATCGAAGGGCATTTTCTCAACAACGACGAGTATGGCCGCAATGACGCCGTGGTCTCGGCGTTGACCGCAAAAACACTGTGGCCCGGGAAAGACCCCATCGGCCGCCAGTTCACGCATGGCGGCGATGACGAAAAACCATTCACCGTGGTTGGCGTCGTGGGCGATGCGAGGACGATATCACTCGCCAAGCCCGATCCCATGATGGTCTATGTGCCGTACTGGTATCGCGCCGAAACCATCGCGGGATTGGTAGTGCGCACCAGCCAGGATCCATCACAGATGGCAAATGCGATTCGGCGAACCATCTGGAGCATCGATCCTGCGGCCGCTGTTCCCACCGTGCGTACGCTG
Organism: uncultured Acidobacteriota bacterium; assembly: GCA_963794795.1. Lineage (GTDB taxonomy): Bacteria > Acidobacteriota > Terriglobia > Terriglobales > Acidobacteriaceae > JAKAAZ01. The sequence continues at coordinate 469,943 of CAWCFC010000002.1, forward strand.
GGCGGAGTGGCCGCCGATTCAGTTGCAACGCGACGCTTTGAAATGAACCTGCTGCTTCTGTTTGCCATCAGCGCCTGGTTGCTAGCCGGCCTCGGCGTATACGGCGTAGTCACATATTCGGTGGTGCAGCGCCGACAGGAAATCGGCTTGCGCATGGCGCTCGGCGCACAGCGCGGAAACATTTACGCGCAGGTGCTGCGCGAAGGTCTGACGCCGGTGTTTACAGGAGCGGTCGTCGGCATCGTTGTCGCCTTTGCGTTTTCGCGGCTGATTGCCAGCCTGCTGTTCCAGGTGGATGCTCTCAATCCCTGGATTGCCGCCTCTGCCGCCGCCTCTTTGCTGTTAGCAGGTGCTTGCGCTTGTCTGCTGCCTGCGCGTCGCGCCGCTTCAGTGGATCCCATGCAGGCACTACGTTCTGAATAGGAGAGTAAGGATGACGACCCTGTTGCAAGATGTTCGCTTCGCGCTTCGACAGTTGCGCAAGTCGCCGGGCTTTACCGTTACTGCCATCCTGACGCTGGCGCTGGGCATCGGCGCCACTGCGGCCATGTTCAGCGTTGTCGATGCCGTGCTGCTCCATCCGCTGCCGTTCAACGGCGTCGATCGCATCACACGGATAAACATGAAGGCGGCGGCGAATTATGAGCAGCCCGCTTCCTGGCCGGAGTATCAGGATATTCGCCGGCTCGCCAGCACTTTCAGCGTTGTCGCTGGAGTTGGCAATGGTGGCGGCGTCACTTTGACCCAGGGCAAAAATGCGATTTATCTCCACGCAGTGCAGGGCACTGACAATTTCTTCCAGCTCTTCGGGGTTCATCCACTGTTGGGACGCACCTTCCTTCCTGGCGAAGATCAGGCTGGAAAGAACAATGTCGCGGTCCTCAGCTACTCCGTGTGGCAGCAGAATTTCGGCGGCAGAAAAAACGTCATTGGCGAATTCATCCACCTCGATGGCTTGCCGTACACCGTGATCGGTGTCATGCCGGCTGGCTTTCGTTTCCGCTTCGACACTCCGGATGTCATCTATACGCCACTGCATCTCTCTGCCGATCAGATCAAATCGCGTGGCAGTTTCTGGCTGCCCGTATGGGGTCGCCTCAAACCTGGCGTCACGGTTGCCCAGGCAACCGCGGACATGAATCATGTGCTCAATGAGTTGGGCAAACAATATCCCGACCACGACAAGGGCAAGACCGCGCAGGTCATCCCCATCGTCGACGTGTTGCATACCAACCAAACCGGACACAATGATCGCCCCGAGTTGTGGACTCTGTTAGCCGCCGTGTTCGCAGTTCTTTTGATTGCGTGCACCAACGTTGCCGGTCTGCTGCTGGCTCGCGGCATTGTGCGTGAGCGCGAACTGGCCGTGCGCACCGCGCTCGGCGCCGGACGCCGACGCATCGTTACCCAGATGCTGACAGAAAATGTGTTGCTGGGAATTGGCGGAGGAATCGGCGGCGTCATTTTAGGCGAAATGTTGCTGATCGCCATGCAGCAGTTCCTGGAAAAAGCATTTACGCTGGGCGGAAACGCTCACATGAATTTTTTGGTTCTGGCGGCGACCTTCGTCGTTTCTCTTCTCGCCAGTATTGCCGCGGGTCTGGTTCCGGCCTGGCGCGCAGCTCATATCGATCCCAATCATGCTCTCAAGTCGGGCGCGAATACCGGGACCACGCGGCATCAACACCAACTGCGCGCCAGCTTCGTGGTGGTCCAGGTGGCCCTCTCACTAATGTTGCTTGTGTGCTCCGGCCTGCTGCTACTGGGCCTGCGAGAAATGCTTCAGACCAATGTGGGTTTCAATCCAAAAAACCTGCTTACACTAGAGGTCGACATTCCCTCTGGAGATTACAAGAGCACAAGTTTCGTGCAGGGACTGGTCCAGCCACTCGAAACTCGAGTGCAACAGATTCCAGGAGTCACCGCGGTCGGAAGCAACGACCTGCTGCCGGTTCGCCAGAATGGGTCGAATAGCGACATCGCACTGGTTGGCAAGCCTGAAGACCCTATCGACAAACAGCGTCTCACCGAAATGCGTTTTGTCACCCCGGGCTATTTCGCAGCCATGCAGTTGCCCATCCTGAAAGGCCGCGACTTTACTTCCCAGGATGCCGCGAAGACACAGCAGGTGGCAATCGTCAACGATGCCTGGGTCAAGGAGTTTCTCAATCGCAATGAAGATCCGCTTGCGCAAGCCTTCAAAGGTGATGCCGGAGACGGCAACACGGCCATTGTCGGAGTCGCCCGCAGCGGGCGGCAGGATCTGTTTGACTCGGCGACCGCCGAAGCGGATTTTCCGCTGGCCCAGATGCCGCAGGAATGGCTCGCCTTCATTCCCCAGTTTTATCTTTTCGTTCGCACCTCCGTACCGCCAGCCAGCATCATCCCTCAATTGCGAAGCGCGCTGCATGAGGTCGCTCCCAACGTAGCCTTCCGCACACCGGAAACCATGGAGCAGGTGCTCTCCGATGCGGTCGTGACCAACCGCATGCTCAGCTGGCTGTTCGGATTGTTTGCCGCCATAGCCGCGCTGCTCACCGCCATCGGCATCTATGGCCTTCTCAGTCAGGAGGTGGCCAGCCGCACCCGCGACATCGGCGTTCGCATGGCGCTCGGCGCAACCCGTGTCGGCGTGGCCCAGCTTGTCTTGAGCCGCGTCGGCGTTCTGCTCATCGTCGGCATCGGCGCGGGCCTCACCGGAGTGTTCCTCATTCGCAGAATATTGATTGCTGTGCTGACAGTTCAGTTCCATCAGGACATCTGGGCCATTGTCGCCATCGCGGTCGCTCTGGGCGCTATCGGGTTGCTCTCCGCAGTCATTCCCGCGCGGCGCGCTGCCTCCATTGATCCCATGCAGGCCTTGCGTTCGGAATAAGGAGAAGCATTGTGAATCGTCTGTTGAGTGATCTTCGCTATGCATTGCGGCAGGTTCGCAAGTCGCCCGGATTTGCCGCCACCGCGATCCTGACTCTTGCCTTGGGCATTGGTGCCAACGCCGTCATCTTCACGCTCGTCGACTCCATCATGCTGCGCCCGCTGCCGTTTCCTCATCAAGACAGGCTGATGCGGATTATGAGTAGCGCCAGCGCCGATATTTATCCGAAGGGATGGATTCGGCAGCTCGGCCTCCATTCCAATGCATTCCAATCGATCAGCGGATACGGTCCGAACACTGAAATGAATGTGTCCAGCGACGCTTCCGTGGATCGCGAATTTGGCTCTGCCGTCACCGTCAACACCTTCGACACGCTGGCGATTCATCCCACGCTCGGCACTTTCTTTTCCAGGCAAGATGCGATCACCGGTCAAGATCAGGAAGTCGTCCTTAGCTATGGATACTGGCGTCAGCATTTCGGCGGTAACCCAGCCATCCTTGGTCAAAGAATTCGAATCGACGGCGTGTGGCGCACCGTTCTCGGCGTCATGCCCGCAGGCATACACTTTCCGTATTCCGATACGCAATTCGTTATTCCCGTCTCGTTCAAGGGCGGCGATCCCATCGAGGCCTGGCAGACATTTGATCTGCGAGCCATCGGCCGTCTCAAAGATGGAGTGGCTCCCGCTCAAGCTCAGGCGGAGTTGCGCGGCCTGCACAATGTCTTGCTGCCGATGTTTCCCTGGCGCATGCCCGATAGCTGGGCCTCCGACATGGCCGTCGTCCCGCTGCTTCAGGTGGAAGTCGGCGCGGTGCGGCCCAAGCTTCTGCTCCTCTTCGGCGCAGTCGGACTCATCCTGCTGATTGCCTGTGCGAATGTTGCCAATCTCACCCTTGCGCGAACCAATGGCCGTGAACGGGAAATTGCAGTTCGCGGTGCACTCGGAGCTTCGGGCGGAAGACTAGTGCAGCAGTTGTTGACTGAGAGCCTCGTTCTTGGCGTGCTTGCAGGAGCTGTTGGGCTCATGGCTGCCGCCGCCAGCTTGCAGGTGTTCGTGCGCCTGCTCCCCGCCGACACTCCCCGACTCGGCAATGTTGCGCTGCATGGCAGTGTTCTACTTTTCGCTGCCATCGCCGCCGTGGTCGCTGGCTTGTTGTTTGGCTTAATTCCAGCTGTCAAAGCCGCAAACACCGTATCGTCCCAGCTATTGGATACGCTTCGATCCGGCAGTCGCAGCTTTTCCGGTAAGGCATCGCAATTCCGCCTGTCAAGATTTCTCGTGATCGGCCAGATCGCTTCGTCGGTGGTTGTCATCACTGTCGCCGGACTGCTGTTGCACAGCCTCTATAAGCTGTCTCAGGTCAATCCAGGCTTCAACACAAATCGAATTGTCACCGCGGAAATCGCGCTCGATCCCACCGCGTGCCAGCAGACCGGACGATGCGAGTCATTCTTCCAGACCCTGTTAGAACGTGCTCGCGGCATCGAAGGCACGCAATCCGTCGCTCTCACTGACTCTCTGCCGATGAGCGGCTGGGATACCAATTATGTCTATGACGCGGAGGGTCATCCGCGCCAGGCGCGCCAGGGAGCCAGCATAGCCACCGGCCGCACCGTTTCATCCGACTATTTTTCGGTGCTGGGATTGCAGTTGCTGCGCGGTCGTCTGCTTACACCATCGGATGCATCCGGCGCCAGTCGCGCGGCGGTCATCAATCAAAGCATGGCGGAACGTCTGTGGCCCCATCAGGATCCCATCGGCAAACACCTCATCTCCGTGGATGACGAAACCGTCCCGGCCGTCTGGGACATGCAGAAAGCTTCCATCGTCGTTGGCGTCGTCCGCAATGCGCGCGAAGGCAGCCTGGTTAGCGGATATCAGGATGAAGTCTTTCTTCCCATGACCGCCCTGCTGCCGCACCCCACCATGTATGTCCTGCTGCGCACCCACATCCCTCCCTCTGAAGCTGCGGCGGCGCTGCGCAGAGTTGTCGCCGCCATCAATCCGCAGGTTCCCGTCACCCGGGTTCGCACTTTGAATGAAGTCGTGTCGGCCTCCGTCTCGGCGCCGCGCTCGCTCACTCTGTTGTTGCTGGGCTTCGGCGTGCTCGCTGTCGTCATCGGCGCGGTCGGTGTCTACAGCCTGATCGCCTACATTGTCAGTTGGCGAACTCGCGAGATCGGCATTCGCCTGGCGCTCGGCGAACAACGGGGTCGCATCGCGCTTGGCATCGTCAAGCAGAGCCTGTTCCTCGCAGTCACCGGATCGATTGCCGGTCTGATGGCTGCCATCGCGTTCACGCGCCTGTTGCATAGCTTTCTGTTTGAAGTCAGCCCGCTCGACCCGCTGACATTTTGTGTCGTGTCATTCCTGATGTTGCTGATTGCGCTGGTCGCGGCCTGGTTGCCTGCACGTCGAGCCGCGTCTGTCGATCCCATGCAGGCATTGCGTTCGGAATAAGTAGGCGAACCATGACAAATCTTCATCAACGATCTTCGCTACGCGGTGCGACAACTTCGCAAGTCGCCCGGCTTCGCCATCACCGCCATCCTGACTCTCGCTCTGGCCATTGGAGCCAACACGGCCATCTTCAGCGTGGTCAACGCGCTCATGTTGCGTCCGCTGCCGTTTCCCCATCCGGAAAGACTCGGCGCCCTCATTACCCACTGGAACTCTGCAAAGGGGGTCGATGACGATGACAGCGCCGACGGCCGGACCTTCGAGATGGTGAGCGAGCAAGTTCCCGCAGCGACTGCGGCCGCGGAAGGGATGGAAACCGGTGTCAATCTGCAGGCGGGATCAAGCGTGCAGTATGTGCAGCAGTTGCGCGTATCGTCGAGATATTTTCGAGTGCTGGGTACCCCACCTCAGATGGGCCGCGGCTTCACTGCGGAAGAAGAGCGTCCGCACGGGCCGGACGCAGTCGTCCTGAGCCACGCGCTCTGGCAGAATACATTTCACTCCGATCCCCACATTTTGGGACGCACGATTTTGCTGAAGGGCGCTCCCTACACAGTGGTCGGTGTCCTGCCGGATGGCGCCAGCTCGCCAGAGAACGAAGGAGTGACGCAGCCTCCGGATGTTTGGACGCCTTTGCGCCCAAGCACGACAGGTGAAGGCGAAGGAACAAACTATGGCGTTTTATTGCGCCTGAATCCGGGGAACAACTGGAGCCAGGCCGACGCGCAGTTGAGCCGGATCAGACCGGACTCTCTTGTTCGCGAGGCAGCAGCTAACCCTGGGGCGTCGTTCCATCTTGAGGGGCTCCCACTGCAGAAGAGCGAAGCCGAGTCCTTGCGTCCAGCCGTGATGGGGCTCATGATTGCTGTCGGCTTCATTCTGCTGATTGCCTGCGCGAACCTGGCTGGCCTGGGTCTGGTGCGCGCGCAGCGCCGCAGCGGAGAGATGGCGACGCGCATGGCGCTGGGTGGCACGGGATGGCAGCTGGTGCGTCAGCTGTGGACGGAGAACATGGTGCTGGCTCTGTTCGGCGGCGCCGCTGGTTTGGGCGTTGCTCAGCTCGGCCTTGTGCTGCTGCAAAATCTGCTGCCGACAGGGTTGCTGCCGACAAGCAATTTCAGTCTCGATGGCAGAGTGCTGCTGTTTACCCTCGCGGTTTCGCTGGCGGCCAGCGTGCTCTTTGGGATGCTCCCCGCGTTGGAGCTGCGCCGTGTCGACTTGCGCTCGGCCATGGCTTCCGGCGCACACCGCACGCTGGCCCATTCGGGTAGCCGCAAGACACGTACCCTTCTGATCGCCGGAGAGATCGCCCTGACAGTGGTGCTGGTCGCGGCTTCCGGTTTGCTGATTCGCTCCCTGATCTACCTGGAAACATTGCCGCCGGGCTTCGATGCAACCAACGTGATGACTGGCAAAGTATCTCTCGATGACGCCCGCTATCACGATGCGGCCGTTTTCCAGCACTTGCTGTCGACCAGTTTGGAAGCAATGCGGCGCATTCCTGGAATCGAAAACGCAGCAGTCGGCCTAAGCCTCCCATACGAGCGCGGACTGAACGACGGCGTCAAAATTGCGGACGGAAAGAATGCCGGGAGAGAATTTATTATCGATGAGATATATATCACTCCAGGATATTTCCATGTACTGAGGATGCATCTGTTGGCCGGTCGAGAGTTTTCGGAGAGCGATACCGCCCAGAGCCAGCCCGTCGCCATCGTGAACGAAGCTTTCGCCCGCAAGTATTTGCAACAGCCCAATCCTGTTGGCCGAAACTTGCAGGGCGGTAACAGCACCCACCATCGCATGGCCGTGGTAGGCGTGGTTGCGGACGTTGTCCAAACGCCAGGCTTTAATAGAAATGCGCCGCTAGCTAGCGAGCCGACGCTGTATGTGCCTGCCACGCAGGTCGATTTGGGTTTTCTCGCCATGGTGCACGTGTGGTTCCAGCCGAGCTGGATCGTGCGCACGCGCGGCCCTGTCGCCGGCATCACCGGCCAGATGCAGAAAGCACTTGCCGACGCCGATCCCGCGTTGCCATTCTCCGGCTTCTACAGCATGTCAGCACTCGAACAGCGTGCCTTAGGCATGCAACGGATTGAAGTGATGTTGCTCGGCGTGCTGGCTGGCCTCGCGCTGCTGCTCTCTGCCATCGGCGTCTATGGATTGATCGCAAATTCGGTCGTCCAACGCAAACGGGAAATCGGAATTCGCCTGGCTCTCGGCTCTTCCATCCGCGCCGCCATGTTTGAAGTTGGCCGCCTTGGAGTGTTGGCGACCATGCTCGGCCTTGGCGTCGGAATCGCCGCATCATTAGTTGCGCTGCGAGCGATGAAAGGCTTCATCTATGGCATCGGAATGTACGATCCCGCAACCTTGATCGGAACCGCAATGGCACTGGCTGTTGTCGCGCTCGCAGCCACGTTTCTACCGGCACGGCGCATCAGCCGCATCGATCCCACAACCATTCTGCGTGAGGAGTAGGACCCAGACATGACGACCTTACTCAACGATCTTCGCTACGCAGTGCGGCAACTCCGCAAGGCTCCCGGCTTCGCCCTCACCGCGGTGCTGACCCTGGCGCTGGGTATCGGCATCAGCGCCGCGATGTTTACCGTGGTCGATGGCGTCTTGTTGCGGCCCCTACCCGTGCCGCATCCGTCTCAGGTTGTCAGATTAGGCGAGGCCAACGCCTCCGGTCAGATCACCTCTACCTCACTCCCGGACCTCCGCGACTGGCGCGAGCATGCGAAATCATTTCAGGACATCGCCTGGTACACGCTGAAATTTTTCGATCTCAAGAACGCGGATGGCACGACACAGTTTTCCGTGAACGAGCAAACCAGCTCCAACTTTTTTTCCATGTTGCAGGCAGAACCCATGATGGGCAGGACCTTCCTTCCGCAGGCTGGCTCCGCAGGGAATCAGGGAACAGTCGTCCTCAGCCATTTCGTGTGGCAGAACTATTTTCATGCGGACAAAAATATCCTCGGCAAGCAGGTTCAACTGGGTGACGACACCTACACCGTCATTGGCGTCATGCCCCAGCAGTTCTACATTCCCATCAATGACGAAGGCGCGGTCGTATGGACAGTCTTGCCGCACACCGCAGACATGGAGCAACGCGACGACGTATTCTTGAGCGGCATCGGGCGTCTGCGAGCTGGTGTCTCCGTTGCTGCCGCACGGACGGAACTGAGTGGGATTCAGGGCAACATCGCCCGACAGTTTCCTGATCTGCATCTCACAAAAACGGCTGGCGTCCAGAGTTATCTCGATTCGCTGGTGGGCTCGGTTCGCCCCGCTTTGCTGGCGTTGCAGGGCGCGGTGCTGCTCGTGTGGTTGATTGCATGCGCCAACATTGCCGGCCTGATGCTGACCCGCATGGCTGCTCGGCGTCGAGAGATCGCGGTGCGCGCCGCGTTGGGCGCTGCGCGCGGACGCATCGTGCGCCAGTTTCTAACGGAAAGCCTGCTGCTCGGCATCGCCGGCGGTGCCGGCGGTTTGGGCGTTGCTTACACCTGCCTCGCAGTCCTTCGCCATTCCATCAGCGCGCATTTGAGTCGCGCCGGTGATATTTCGCTAAACTGGCAGGTCATCCTGCTGCTCATCGCGCTCTCGGTTGTTTCAGCTGTCATCTTTGGAACGATTCCCGCATTTCAGGCGGCATCCGCTGACCCACAGGAGGCGCTGCACGAAAGCTCCCGCGGAGCCGGTACCGGTGTCAAGCAACTCCGCCTTCGCAACGCTCTCATCGTCGGGGAGTTGGCCTTGTCCCTGGTGCTGCTCGTCTCCGCCGGACTCCTGCTGCGCACTTTGTATGCGCTGCGCCACGTTCCGGTCGGATTCAACCCGCAACACTTGGTAGTCGCACAATTCTTCTCGAGGGGAGGATTTACACTCTCGGCAGGCGACGCGACGACCGATCTGCGTGCAGTTTTTTACGATCCCTTGCTGGCTCGCGTGCGTCAGATTCCGGGTGTCGAGTCCGCCGCCTTCGTGACCTCCGCGCCACTCACCAACAATGTGCACATGAATGACGACTTCACCGTCATCGGAGATCCCGCGGCGAATCCTTCCCATTCTCAGGTTGAACTGCACGCCGTTACCCCTGGCGCTTTTCGCACTCTGGAAGTTCGCCTCCTTCAGGGTCGCCCCTTCGACGACGGAGACCGCATCGGAACCACCCCTGTCGTCATCGTCAACCAGGCATTCGCTCGTCATTATCTTGGAACCCAGCCGCTGCAAAAGAGACTCGACCTGGATCCCAACCCCACCCGAAAAAGCATTTTTGAAAACGCCAGCGTAATCGGCATCGTTGAAGACACACCCAACGTACTCGGACAGCCCGCGGTTCCCGAGGTCGATGTCGACCTGAATCAAATTCCGCTTAAAGATGATTTCTACTTCGTTGCCTCCATGGCTATGGAATTGGTCGTGCGAACCAGCCAGCCGCCGGAAGTGATCGTCCCCACCATCAGCCGGATTTTCTCCGAAAGGAACGCGGCATTCATTGTACTCAATGTCCAAACCATGCCGCAGCATATCGACGATCAGCTCGGCAGCCAGACCCTGGCCGCGCGACTCTTGTGGATCTTCGCGATCGCTGCAGTCTTAATCGCGGCAGCCGGACTGTACGGCCTGCTCAGTTACAGCGTTGGTCAGCGCACGCGAGAGATTGGAGTGCGCCTCGCACTGGGTGCCCAGCGTGAAAATGTTCTTCGCATGATTCTGCGCCAGGCCAGTCGACTTCTCGCCGCCGGACTGTTTATCGGAATTCTTGCCGCCTTTTTCACCACAAAATTAGTTCGCAGTTTTCTGTATGGAGTCGCCGAGCACGATTGGCTCACCATCGTCGCAGTATCGGTTCTGCTGCTCGTTGTAGGGCTCGTCGCCAGCTACATTCCAGCACGAAGAGCCGCAAAGATTGAACCCGTCGAAGCTCTACGGTCCGAATAGCGGCTGGTTCGAAGTGGCGCACAACAGAACCATTTCGCGTCAGAAATAGATTTTTAAAAAGTGAGACAAAATGATCCAACTAAAAAACATCGACCGCAGTTACAAATTAGGGGCAGGGCAGTTGTGGGTGCTGCGCCGCATCCAAATGGATATTCAGCCGGGTGAATTCATCACCATTATGGGTCCTTCCGGCTCCGGAAAATCCTCGTTGCTCAATATTCTCGGCCTGCTCGACGACGATTGGCAGGGCGAATATTGGTTCGGCGAGCAGCCTGTTCACAAGCTGAACCGCAAGCAACGCGCGGATCTGTCTCGCCGCAGTATCGGCATGGTGTTTCAGAGCTACCACCTGCTCGACGATTTAACGGTCGCGGAAAACATCGACCTGCCTCTGTCTTATAAGAACATCCCCACCGCTGAGCGGCAGGGTATGGTCGCCGACGTTCTGGACCGTTTCCGCATGGTGGCCAAGAAAGATTTATTTCCGTCGCAGCTTTCCGGCGGACAGCAACAGCTAGTCGGCATCGCCCGCGCCGTCATCCACAAGCCCGCACTGCTGCTGGCAGACGAGCCGACCGGCAATCTTCATTCCGTCCAGGCCAAAGAAATTATGGAGCTCTTTCGTGAGCTCAACCAGGAAGGCACCACCATCGTTCAGGTCACGCATTCGGACTTGAACGCGACGTATGGAACACGAACTGTCCAACTGAGTGACGGCTGGATGCTTTCTGACTCCAAACACCCAGAGTTACAGCAGACAGGAGACGGAAGAGCTTGATGAATCCTATGACATCTCGTACGGGGGCGTTGCTTGCTGCATTTGCATCGATCGCTCTATTCGTAACTGCGACAGTTGCATTTGCGCAACAAGCCGCACCGGCGGCCACAGATTCGCAAACAACGTCGGCTGTGCCGGAGGCTCCTGCGGCCCCGGCGACTCCCCAAACGGCGACAGCTCCTTCACTGGCGCAACAAATACAATCGGCGCAGCAACCCTCGTTTGCTCCCCAGGAGCCTTTTCAAGTGTCCCTGCCGCACTCGCACAAGTCGTTTTCGCAGTATAGGCCCACCGATGCGCCGCCGCTGGATCTAACCAACTCGCCACGGCTGCAAAGCCTCATTCGTGATGGAAAGCTGTACATCTCCTTGAGCGACACGATCGCTCTTGCCATCGAGAACAATCTCGACCTTGCCTCCTTCCGCTATAACTTCCCCATTGCAGAAACGGATTACGCACGTACTAAAGCTGGTGCGCCAGCGAATGGCGTAGATACCGGAATTGTGCAATCGTCCACAGAGGGCGGCTTCAGTTCGCAGAACACCGGCGGCGGGGGCGCCAGTTCTGGTTCAGCTGCGGCAGGCGCAGGCGGCATTGTCACCTCGACGCTGGGCGCGGGAACCTCCGTGAGCTCCTTCGATCCTTTTCTAAAATTCCAAGGCTTCGTCGACCACAACGTCACACAGGAAGGCAACCAATTCCAGTGGGGTGTTCCTACGTTTAAGCAGAACACCATCGAGGCCTTAGCAAGTTACACTCAGTCGTTTCCAATGGGGACCAATCTAACAATCAACTACGAGGGGCAGCGCTTCGCAAATAACAGCCCGTATCAAGCAATCAACCCAACGCTCTACTCCAACTTCGAGGCGATATTCACACAGCAGTTGCTGGCCGGTTTCGGTTGATCTACCAACGAGCGCTACATTCAAATCGCCAAGAAAAATCTCCAGATTACCGATCTTGCCTTCCGCGCCCAGGTGATCGCGACGATAACGCAGGTGGAAAATATTTATTGGGATCTGGTCAACGCGTATGAAGACGAACAGGTAAAGCAGCGTTCGCTGGATTTTGCGCAACAGACGCTGCACGACGATCAGGAGCAGCTAAACCTCAAGGCGATCCCAGCCCTCCAAGTTCTGAAGGATCAGTCGGATGTGGCCACAAGCGAAGGCGACCTGACCGTTTCGCGAGCCAACCTTCGTCTGAACGAGCTCCTGCTCAAAGAACGCGATCACAAAGAGTGACGATCCGCTCATTGATGAGATACCCGTCATTCCTCTGGATCGCACCGGCCCCCCCGATCCCAACGCTTCCCTGCCAATCGACGAGCTGATTACCGAGGCCGAAAAGAACCGGCCAGACGTCACTCAGGATGAGCTTGCTATGCAGAAATTGAAGATGAGTCTTCAATCCATCAACAGCGAGCTGCTACCCACGTTAAACGTATATGGGCTGTATGCAGGCGCGGGCATTGCCGGTCCGTCAAATCCAAACTGTAATCTTACCCCAGCCGAATGTGCTTCCGATCTCCCGACGGGTTTCGGCAGCATGTTCCTGAACACATTCAACTACTCCTCGCCGGAATACCAGGTAGGACTGAACCTGTCGATTAACTTGCGCAATCGCCAGGCTAAAGCGGACCAGTTCCGAGCCTCGCTGGAATATCGGCGGAGCCAGATCTCCTTCGAGGAGCAGAAGAAGAGCATCCGTTTCGACGTGCGCAACGCGCAATTCGCTCTGCAACAGGCTCAGGCCCGTGTCGATGCCTTACAGAAGGCTCGTGATTTGGCGCAACGTACCTTCGACATCACCGAGCAGGAACAGAAACTCGGTGCCAAGTCGACCTACGATGTACTGGTCGCGCAACACGCTCTGGCAATCGCCGAATCGAATCTTGCTGCCGCAAAAACAGCCTATGAAAAGGCCAGGGTCGATATCGATCGCGCCACCGGCCAGACGCTGGAGCGAATGGGCGTTTCCATCGCTGACGCCAAAACCGGCCAAGTTCGCCAACCTTGAAGGACTGGAGCGTAATCGCGGTACTCTAGTCGAGGAGCTGCTATGGCGGATCAACCCGTGCTTCTTGATCGGAACCCGACGGAGACAGGCACCCTTCCCAGGGTGCTCGCTGCCGATGACCAGCCGCAGATTCTTGAGGCGCTGTCGCTCTTACTCGAGCCTGCAGGTTTCCACGTCGACGTTGTCGGCTCGCCGGAGGCAGCACTCCTCGCGCTACGCAATCAATCCTACGACGCCCTGTTGATGGATTTGAACTATACCCGCGACACCACCTCTGGCCATGAAGGGCTGGAGCTGCTGCGGCAGGTGTTGGATATTGAGCCGCAGCTTCCCGTGATCGTCATGACGGCGTGGGCCAGCGTGGAGCTTGCGGTGGAAGCCATGCGACGCGGCGCCCGCGACTTTATCGCCAAGCCGTGGGAAAATGCGCGCTTGCTCACCGTTGTACAAAATCAGGTCAGTCTCTATCGAGCCCTGCGTCGCGCTCAGTTGCTGGAGGCCGAAAATCAGCTTCTGCGAGCCACCGGCAGACCAGAAATGATTGCTGGATCGGCAGCCATGCAACCGGTCTTGGATGCGATGGCACGCGTGGGACCGTCCGACGCCAATGTTTTGATCACCGGTGAGCACGGTACCGGAAAAGAAATCGTCGCGCACACGCTTCATGCATTGTCGGCTCGAGCCGATCAGCCCTGGATCGCCGTCAATACCGGCGCGCTTTCTGAAGGTGTATTCGAGAGCGAACTCTTCGGTCATGTCAAAGGTGCATTCACCGATGCCCGAGCCGATCGCATTGGACGCTTTGAGCTGGCAGATAAAGGCACCTTGTTTCTGGATGAAATCGCCAATGTCCCCATTCGCCAACAGGCGAAACTTCTGCGCGTGTTGGAGGCGGGGGAACTGGAACGCGTCGGCTCCTCGCGAACGCGAAAGGTGGATGTCCGCGTTCTCTCGGCAACCAACACGGACCTGACGCAGGAATCGGAGGAAGGCCGTTTCCGTCCCGATCTTTTGTTCCGGCTGAATACGGTTGAGATTCACCTGCCTCCGCTTCGCGACCGGACGGAAGACATTCCAATTTTGGCGGCGCATTTTCTCGCGCGATATGCCGCGCGCTATCGCAAATCCATCGAAGGCTTCGACCCTTCGGCGGTACAATCACTTCTCGATCATTCCTGGCCAGGGAATGTGCGGGAGCTGGAACACACCATGGAGCGCGCCGTTCTCATGAGTCGCGGCAGCCGTATTCTGGCGACGGATCTGAACCTTCAATCCGGTCGCAGCTCTAACTCCATTGACGAAATGAGCCTGGAAGCGGTGGAAAATATTTTGATCCGCAAAGCCTTGGCGAAGCACTCTCGCAATGTAAGTCAGGCCGCCGAGGCCCTTGGATTGAGCCGTGGCGCACTGTACCGGCGAATGGAAAAGTATGGCATCTAGCGCGGCAAAGCGGGCACGACCGTCCGCTTCTGTACGGCCTCGCCCTTCCATCGGATTCAGAATTCCGCGGCTTCGATTTGAAGTCCGCCTGACTGCGCTGCTTGCGGCGCTCGCGGTCCCCACGCTCGTGCTGGCTTGTGTCGCGTTGTATTTGTGGCACGCGTCGGCCATGGTTTGGGTAAGCGTTCTGGTCGTCCTTCTTTTGGCGCTGGCTTGGTTGGGTTCAGCGATCTTCCAGCACACGGTGCGGCCCTTACAGACTCTTTCCAACGTCGTCGCTGCGTTGCGAGAAAATGAATATTCCTTTCGCGCTCGCGACATAGGGCAGGGAGATGCCCTGGGTGATCTGGCGGCTCAGATCAACGAGCTTGCCGGCGATCTTCGCGTGCGCCGTCATCGCGAATCAGAGACGTTTGCCCTGCTGGAACGTGTCGTCGAAAGTATGGAGCTTCCTGTCTTCGCCTTTAATGAGGCCGCGGATTTGCAATTGACAAATCCTGCTGCCCGCAAAATGCTGCAGCTTCCCGCCAACTCCATGTTGCATCGCAGCGCAAGCTCGCTCGGTCTGACAGGGCTTCTCGATTGCGCGGATAACAGTGTCGTCACCCTGACCATGCACGGCCGCGAAGGCCGATGGATGGTACGTCGCAGCAAGTTCTATCAGGAGGGAATGCCGCACACGCTATTGCTACTGTCCGACGTCAGCGGCGTGTTACGCGAGCAGGAACGTCAGGCCTGGCAGCGGCTCATCCGCGTCCTGGCGCATGAGGTGAACAATTCGTTGACGCCAATCAAGTCGATCGCCGGCAGTCTTCGCTCGCGCATGATGCGCAATATCATCATTCCGCCGTCAGATCGGATGAGCAGAGTCGAGCCTCTCAAGCTTGAGATGAATCCCGTAGACGTGGAGCATGGGCTCGCCATCATTGAAGAGCGCGCCGAATCCTTGAACCGTTTTCTGCAGGCTTACAGCCAGCTCGCCAAACTGCCGCCTCCGGTCAAGCAAATATCTGCCGCCGCGCCGTTGCTCGGACGCATCTGCCATTTGGAGACGCGCGCGAATGTCGCCCTCGAAGTCGCGGAGAATGTCGATCTCTACGTCGATGCGGCCCAGCTGGAACAGGCTCTCATCAACCTGGTTCGCAATGCCGTCGATGCAGCGATGCAGGCGCACGAGGATCGATCTGCCGTGCGAGTCGCTGTGATTTGCAGGGATCAGGCCGACAGCATCGTCATCCTTGTGGAAGACAACGGTACCGGCCTGGCCAACCCAGCCAATCTTTTTGTTCCGCTCTATACCACCAAGCCCGGCGGCATGGGTGTCGGCCTGATCCTTGCGTTGCAGATTATCGAGGCCCACGGTGGCACGCTCACTGTCGCGAATCGCAACGACGGTCCCGGCTGTCGCGCGGAAATTCACCTGCCGCTTCCACCCGACGACACCATCCCCGCGCATCCTGCCAGCTGAAAATCCGCATCGCTTTAATCCCGCTATTCGGCTCGCAGCGCACGCACCGGATCAACAGAGATCGCCCGCCGCACCGGAAAATATGCGGCCACAGCAATCGCAATGAACGTAACCAGCCCGGCCACCGAGAAACTCCACGGATCGTGATACGTCACCTGAAACAACTCATCGCGCAGATAGCGCGTTAACAACAGGCTGATCGGCACCCCGCACGCTGCAGCCAACACGCCGCTGAGCGCAACCTGTTGCACCACCAGTTTCGTTACCCTCAGGCGGCTCGCACCCAGGGCGATGCGAATCCCAATCTCTCGCGTGCGCTGGGTCATGGTGTAGGCCAGCACGCCATACATTCCAATTCCCGCCAGCAATATCGCCAGAAATCCGAAACTGACCGACAGCATCGCCAGCAAATGCGGTGTCGCAATATCTCCGTTAATCTGATCGGCGAACGTTCCCAGCTCGTCGACCGGCAGCCCCGGATTTACCTCGCGAACCGCACGTCGCACTTCCCCAAATACCTGCTTCGGCGGCAGCGCTGTTCGAACATAGAAGGTCGCGTACTGCCGTTTTCTCTGGCCGAACGGAAGATAAATCATCGACAGCGGTTTTTGCCCGACGGAAACCGATTCCGCACTCCGCACCACGCCCACTATCATCGTGTCAGGAACACTGTGGTCGCCCGATCCAAAGCAAAACATCTGCCCGATCGCCTTCTGCGCTCCGCCGAAATAATGCGCCGCAAAGACGCTATTCACAACCGCCACTTTGTGGACAGCAAGTTCGTCAGCCTCCGTAAACACGCGACCCGTCAGCAAGGGAATTCCAAACGTCGAGAAAAAGTTGGCGCTCACGCTGTTGTTGTCTGGCTCCATGTCTTCGCCTTCGATCGGCTTATAACCGGCGATAGTGATGTTTGACCCCGTTCGATCACCACTCAGAATGCCGACCGAAGAATATCCCACGCTGGTGATTCCAGGATTGCGTCGAATATCCCCAGCGATTTGTTCCATCATCGCCGGGGTCTGCGCCAGCGTCGTCCCTATACTGCGCACATCTGTATCGAACTTAACCATATGATCGGTCTTCAATCCCAAATCGATATTGCGAAGGTTGTAGAGCGATCGCGCTAGCAGGCATGCACCTACCAGCAATACAAAACTCAGCGTGATCTGTACCGCGGTAAATGTCAGCCGCAGATGTCCTCCCCCTTTGGAAGTCTGCGCCGTGCTTTCATGCAGCACGCGCGTCAGGTCCGGCCGCGTGGTCAGAAACATCGACGGCAAGCAACTTAGAAATCCCGTCAGCAACAGCAACGCCACGCCAAACACCAGCAGATGCGTGCCAAGGTTGGAAGCAACAGGATTCTGCCGTAACAGGCCGATCGTCAACGGCCGCTCCACTACCAAACCAAGTCCGATTCCAATCGCTCCGCCCAACGCTGCAACGACCCATCCTTCAATCAGCACCCACGCAATCAATCGTCCGCGAGACGCGCCCAGTGCAGCGCGTACGCCAATCTCCTTGGCGCGAATGGTGCCGCGCACCAATAGCAAATTGCCCAGGTTGACGCACGCGATCAACAACACCAGCAGCGCCATCGCCATCAACAATTCCACCTTCGGGCCGAGTTGTCGAGTCATGAAGGGCAATCCCTGCATGCCGCGCTCAACAAACAAGTGCGTCGTCATAAACGCCCGCGAAAAAGTTCCGGGGTGATTTGTAAACAGCGGCAGCTCATTCTTTCGCAGCGCATACCACAGCGGATTCAGTTCGACCTCCGCCCGTTTCGCCGTCATCCCTGGTCGCAGCCGCGCGACGATGTTGATCCATATCGCATCGTGCATCAGCAGAAAGCTGCGATCGTGCGTGGGGATCACAGGCTCCATGCTCATCGGAACAAAAATCTCATTCGACATTCTTGGATCCAGGCCTGTGAACTCAGGCGGCGCCACGCCGACGATTGTGAACGGATGCGCATTAATGTCGATGGTCCGATTCAACACCGCTCGACTGCCACCGAAGCCTTGCTGCCACTCGCTGTAGCTCAGCACCGCTACTGGATTGCTCCCCGCAACGCGGTCGTCGGCCGGCTCGATCAATCGGCCAAGCGCTGGACGCAGTCCGAGTGTGCCGAAAAAATCTCCCGTGACAAAGTCGCCTTCCAGGTTTTCGGCGGTTTCCTGTGTGCGTGTCGCGGCAGGGAAAGGTCCGCTGGCCGCCATACTCTCAAAGACCTTGCCCGCTTGCCGCTGCAGGTCGCGGAACATGGGCACGCTGAAGTAATATGTCGGATCTCCATAGTTCGACATGTAGCCGGTGTTGGCACCGCTTGCTCGCAGAAGCACCACGGTCTGCGGATCCTGCACCGGCAAACTATGCAGCAGCACCTGCAGAAACAGTGAGAAGATTGCCGTCGTCGCCCCAATGCCCAGCGCCAGCGTCATAACCGCGGTCACAGTGAATCCCGGCGACTTGCGCAGCTGTCGCACTGTAAATTTCAGGTCGGCCCACAGGTTCTCCAGCCAACTCCACATCCAGAACTCGCGGCCGCGCTCCTCCAGCAATGCGGAATTTCCGAAGGCGCGTCGAGCCGCATGCATCGCCTGCTCGCGCGGCATCCCTTCCACAACCAGGGCTTCAATTTTCTCGCTGATGTGCTGTTCGATCTCGTCGGAAAGATCGTCCATCATCGCGCGTCGTTGCCACAACCGCTCTATCGGGTTCATCTGGCGCTCCTACGGTTTTACGGGTGCCAATACCAGGGAAATGCCTTCCAGCATGCGCTCAAACCTCGACACTTCGCGCCGCAAATGCTTCACGCCCGCCGGGGTAATGTGATACATGCGCACGCGCCGGTTGGTCGCAGAAATCTTCCATTCCGCTTTCACCAGGCTCTCTTTCAGCATGCGTTGCAGCGCCGGATAGAGTGAACCTTCTTCCACCTGCAGCAGGTCCTGCGATCGCTGTTGGATGTGCTGCACCAGCGCATAGCCGTGCATCGGCTTCCACTCCAGCGTTTGTAGAATCATCATCTCCAGAGCGCCTGGAAATAAATCGCGAGGAGAGGTGTGCGATTCAGTTTTAGATCGAAGCGGCATAGGCTAGACCCGGCAACGCCTAGACTAAATAGGGATAACAATTCCTGTCAACAATATTGTCCGCGTTATGAGTTTTTTCGACAGGGATGCTGCCAAAGCCGCAGCGGCTTCCGCATACAGATGCGGGACATCCGCATCCACCGACTCCTATGCAGATGTCCAGTTGCGGTGCTCAACAATGGTCTTCGGCTCGTAGGTCTTACCTGCAGCCAGGTGCCGCTCTTCGCGTCGGCTGGTCCATAAAGCGACCGGCCCCAGCACCCAGGAAATCGCGCGCGTCACCAAGCCGAATTCAGAACTAATGTCGAGCCGCAACGCTCGAATCTGGTCGCTCACCGCCCGGTTGCTGCGGTGCAGTTGCTTTTCCATCGCCCACAACAGGCCGACGTACGCGGTTCGGATGGAGCGAACTTCCCACTCGAAGCGCTTGCGAATCCGCGGATCGACGTCATTCTTGTATCGCCTCCAACCATCCAGCGTGGTTCGGCAAATGCGGAACAGGCTTGGTCCGTTGCGTTGAAAGTCGCGCAGAAATGCCAGGTTCAAAAAACGATTGGAGTCGTCGCGCGAAATCGCCGCATGTTGAAAATTAAACTTGTCCTGCCCGTGAATATCCGCCAGGTTCACCTCCAGCATTCGGTGCTTCTCGCTCATCTCCTTGTGCAGCGGAGTGCCTGGCACCGGCGTGTACAGCATGAATTGATGAAAATCCGTCTCATGCGAAATGGCATGTTCAATTTCCTCGCCGATGTTGTCTGGCGTGTGATGCTCCAATCCAATAATGCTGGAACCCAGCAGCTTGATGCCGTGCTGGCGCAATTCGCGAGTCAGGGAACGCGTGTCTTGCCCTTGAAGTTTGGCGTAGCCGGCACGCGGCGATTCCAGCCCCATCCATATCCAGGAAACTCCCAGCTCCACTAGTTCCTTCATGCTGTATTTGCGGATGGCGTTCGCCGAAGAAAACACATACATCGCCCACGCCTTGCCTTCCGCCTTCATCAAGTCCAGCAATTCCATGGCGCGCTGGCGATGCAGCAGAAAATTCTCATCCATCATAAAGAAGGAGCGAACCTTCATCGTCCGCTCCATTTCGCACATCACGTCGAATAGTTCTTTGCCGGTATTGTAAAAATTTAGAAATTTCCCTTTGCCGCCGAAGAAGGCCGAGGTCGTACAAAAGTTGCAGCCCAGCGGACAACCTACCGACGGAATAATTGTGGCCGCCGTGTCGCTCGCGGACTCCGAAGCCTTCAGGCCCATGGCATGCACGTCGAAACCGGAAACAATGTGCGGGTGTCGAATCGGAGCACCCGTATCCTCGCCCAGGTAGGCGCGCATCCACGCAATCCCGTCCCCACGCACGATATGATCGGCGTCAACTCTCTCCGCGATATCGGGCAGCGCGGCCACGTGCCCACCCACCACAATCGCGGAGTCTGGAGAAAGCTCGCGCACCATGCGGCACATCTCCGCAACTTTACCGACGTTCACGATGATGGAAGAGATTCCGACAATGTCGTAGTGATTCGCCTGCAACTCTTCCGCAAACTTTTCCCTGGTAGGAAAATCGAGAACAGTCGAAGGCGCGGAAATATTTTGCTGGATCATCATGATGCCCCACGAGCGATGGAACATCCGCAGCGAAAATGATCCCTGCATCCGCGTGACCTGGTTGTGATACAGCTCCATGGGATTGATGCTGCGGCTGCCGAATTCATCGTCCTGCGCATACGGTCCAAAAACCGAGGAGAAAAGAACACGCGCCTGCGTGCCTTTGGGATGTGTGGCGTGTGCTTCGATCACTTCTGGATTCATGATTCACCTTCGGGGTGCAGGTGCGATCAGCGGTTATTCGCGATGGACCGGGGAGGCCGTCGTGGGAAACGAAGGCGGCGGGCACAGTGGAATCGTGGAAGAGGGCTGTACAACTATTGTCCTGCTCGCGGACCCCATGCACAATGCGATGACAAAAAGATTACAAAGCAACATGGCGCAGCCTCGGCCAATGCACCGAGTCCGACGGAGAGTGCGACATCAGTAGCAAGTGCGACTTACACTTGTCTCGGTATGCGACTCTTCATTGGAATTCCACTGGCAACTTCGGTAATCGAACAACTCGAGAAAGTTTCCATGCGGCATCGAGCGGAGGGGGATGGATTGCGATGGTCGACGCCCGAGTCCTGGCACATCACGCTGCAGTTTCTAGGCAGCACCAGCGAGACACAATATGAATGCCTCGTCGCTCGACTGCAGGAACTGCATGGCCGGCCAGTTCCAATTGAGCTGGAGGAGCTGGGCTTCTTTGATCGTGCGGGAATTTTCTTCGCCGGTGTCGCGCTCACACCAGAATTGCTGGCGCTTCAGCAACAGGTGACGGCGGTCACCCTGCCATGTGGATTCACTCCTGAAGACCGCCCGTATCGTCCGCATATCACGCTGGCGCGCAGCAAGGGAAGACGAAACACAATCGGGCTGGAGACACTGAAGGCGAAAATTCGTCATCAGCCGAAGTTCAGTCGATTTGTGGCGGAGGAGTTTCTCCTCTATGAAAGCTTCACTCGACCGACCGGATCCCAATACGAAACCCGTGAGAGGTTTCGTTTGGGCTTTTGAATTGAAAACTGCACCAAAGATGCAGCAGTCAAAATAGTTGCCTTAGCAACTAAGTGGTCGAAAAACACGCTTTTTAGTTGCTAAGGCAACTATCGTATTTCGAGGCTTTTTCAGAAAGGATTTACCTCACACTCCGACAATTTCTCCAGCCTCGTTCACATCAATCTCCACCGCTCGCGGAACCTTCGGCAATCCCGGCATCAGCATCATATTGCCAGCAATCATCACTACAAACCCCGCTCCCGCAGAAAGCGAAACGTCCGTAATCCGCAGCTTCCAGCCTTTCGGCGCTCCCAAAAGTTTGGGATCATCCGATAGGGAATACTGCGTTTTCGCGATGCAGATCGGCAATCCATCAAATCCCCAATCCACCAGCTGCCGCAATTTTTCCGTGGCAACGTCGTTCATTTCCACGCCATCGGCGCCGTATACCTGGGTCGCAACTTTCACAGCTTTTTCCACATAAGAATCATTCAGCGCATATGCCGGAGTGATTCTTGCGTCGCCATTTGCGTCGATGGTCTCAATGACTTTGCGGGCAAGGTCGACCGAACCCTCGCCACCTCGCGTGAAGGGTTCTGTCATCGCGGATGCTAACCCTTGCTGCTCGCAATAACCCAGCAGTTGAGCCAGGTCAGCGTCGCTGTCATTGGGAAATCGGTTCACGGCGATCACGAGCGGAACGCCAAAATGTTTCAGGCTGCGAATGTGTTGCGCGAGATTGGCAAACCCTTTTTCCAAATTGCCTTCGCCCTGGTTGCGCATGCTTTGTACCGTGGTCACCAGCACAGCCATCGCTGGGCTGACGCCTAACACGCGGGTCACGATGTCCATATATTTTTCCGCGCCCAGGTCAGCTGCAAAGCCGGCTTCGTTGACGACGTAGTCCGCGAGTCGAAGGCCCATATCCTGTGAAATCACGCTGCTGGTTCCGTGCGCAATATTTCCAAATGGACCCGTGTGTACAAGCGCAGGCGTGCCCTCAGTGGTCTGCACCAGGTTTGGCAGCAGAGCATCATCAAGCAGCGCCATCATCGCGCCGGTAGCGCGCAAATCTGCGGCTCGCACCGGCTCTCCTGAATGCGAGGATCCAATGACGATGGATGCAAGGCGACGACGCAGATCGCCGCGATCTTTCGCGAGCGCCAGGATGGCCATAATTTCCGATGCAGCGGTGATCACGAAACCAGTGCGGCGATCGGCGCCATCGCCTTTTCCGTCGATGTCGATTTCGATCCGCCGTAGCGCGCGATCGTTCATGTCCATGGCGCGCGGCCAGGTAATGCGCTCAGGATCGAGGTCAAGTTCGTTTCCATGAAACAGGTGAGCATCAATCAGAGCAGCCAGCAAATTGTGAGCGGAGGTCATGGCGTGAATATCGCCGTGAAAGTGCAGATTGATCTTCTGGCTCGGTTCCACCTGTGACAAGCCACCTCCTGCTGCGCCGCCCTTCATGCCAAAAACGGGACCCAGTGACGGCTCGCGAGACGTGATGATCGCCTTCTTGCCGATGCGCTCGAGGCCTTGCACCAGCCCAATGGAGGTGACGGTTTTGCCTTCGCCGGAAGCGGTAGGTGTGGTGGCAGTCACTAGAATCAGCTTGCCGCGACGCGGAAATGCCGGGTCGGTCAACAAATCCAACTTCAGTTTTGCGCCGAAAGGTCCCAGCGTTTCATACAAGTTCTCCGGCAGATTCAGCTTGCGTGCAATAGTGCGGATCGGCAGTAAGGGTTGCGTCATTCGCGGATTTCCATTCCAGAGGGAGGTACGTTCGCGTGCACTCTTCGCGGTATTCAGGTGCTAGTTCGCTGCAGGTGTGATGTTGGTAATCGGCAAATCCCAGTGTGCCAGCAGAATTTCAAATCGCCGCTGCTCCTCACTCTTATAGCGTGCCTGATCGGGGTAGAGTTGGCGGATGAATCCTTCTTCCTCCGGATCTGCCGTGGTGGCAACCGTGGAATTCTTGTACGTAATCGTCACCCGATAATCCCAACGCGCGTCTTCCGTCATGTGGTTGGCGGGTGTTTCGATCTTTATCGCAGAGATGCGACCTGTTTGTTGAATCCTTCTTAGCAATGGGAAGTGATTCTTCAGAAAGAGATCCAGAAATTCCTGTTGATGGCCCCACTGCGTTTTGTAGTAATACTCGACCGTGTAAGGGGCATTCGCCGCACCCTGTGGCGGCGCTCCCTGTGCCAGAGCCGGAATCGCAAATACCGTCAGCAACAAAACAATCAGAAGCTTCTTCATCGCGCCTCCTCAAGAATCAAGTCAGACCCATTGTAGGCGGTCGGAGGCGCAGTAATCGGTGACGGTCGCTACTGCGACGACCTTTGGTGCTTCTTATTTCGCTGCTGAGGCCGAAGAGTTCACCTCTGCAGTATCGAGCGCGAGGCGCAGGGCACCCATCAGCTGCGCGTCCGGTCCGAGCTCGCTGGGGATCAGGTCGGGTCGCCCTCGGACGGCCCATTGTTGCAGCATTCCGCGCGTAGCGGCGCAAAGCGCAGGATGCAAGCCTACGCCGCCCCCCAGAACAAACAGCGGGCAGTTCAGCACCAGCGACATGTTATAGATGGCATGGGAAAGCATGCGCGCAGACTGCTGCAGAATGGTCTGTGCCAACGGATCGCCAGCCAGCGCGGCGTCAAATATCTCAGACGCCACCATCTCTTGCGGAAGCGTGGTCTTGTCTGGCGTCCAAAGTTTCTGCCATTCCGCACGAATCCCTTCGCCGCCAATCATGCTTTCCAGAGCGCCGGGCTCATCGCGTTTCCTGGGTGCGTTGGGTGTGCCGGGCACCAGCATGTAGCCAATTTCTCCAGCGGCCCAACCTGCGCCGTGGAATAAGGAGTGGTTCAGCACGATGCCGGCGCCGATGCCGGTTCCAATCGCGACAAACACGAAGTCTGGCGCACCCTTGGCGGCACCGGCCCAGCTCTCGCCGACCGCTGCCAGGTTCACATCGTTGTCCACAGCCGACGGAATATTCAGCGCCGCTTCCAGCATTGCGGCCAGCGGAACGTCGCGCCATCCCAGCAAATAGGAGGTCGCGATCACACGACCTTCCTCGACGTCGGTGACTCCAGGTACGCCAACAGCGATAGCCTTCAGGGATGCGCGAGGAACGGAGGTCTGCCGCAGCAAATGATCGACGCCGTCACAAATGAGGGCAACAACGGCATCTGCGCCGCGCACACCGGCGGTGGACGAAGACCATTTTGCGACGATGGCACCCGACCGATCGGCAAGCGCAAGGCGCAGGTTGGTTCCTCCAATGTCAACTCCGATAACGTAGCCTGCATCGGCAGATGGAGCACCGTCTGGGTGGGTGGTTGCGATATTGCCGTCACGTTGCGGAATGACCAAGGCGTCACGGTTCCTGGAATTTGCCATTGTCGTACTGTCTCTCCTGGGGATTTCACTCATCGGGAAATTGCGTTCGCCTCAGTGCTGATGGTTTCCAATTCGCGCCCTTTTGTTTCTGGGATGACGAAGCGGACAAAAAGCAGTGTGAGGATACAAAACCCTGCATAAATCATGAAGGTGGATGAATTTCCTGCCGCTTTGATGAGCGACAGAAAGGTAAGTGAAACGGCAAAATTAGCTGCGCCGGATGCCAGGGATGCCAGGGCCACTCCGCGGCCACGAACCTGCAGCGGGAAAACTTCTGACACCAGAATCCACGCGATGGGTCCCATGCTGAAGGCGAAGCAAGTGATGTAGACCATCAGGCAAATGGTGGCGACAACACCGGGCGCGGCGCCAAATGTGGCCTGATTGTGAAAGGAATACGCGAGCATGAACAGGGATGCCGTCATTCCGCCGACACCGGCGTAGAGCAGGGGTTTCCGTCCCACGCGGTCCACCAGAACCAAGGCAATGATGGTGGCGAGCACGTTGGTGATGGCGACCAAGAGGGTCGCGAAGATAGCGTTTTTATTGGATGCGATGCCGGCGAGTGAAAAGATCTGCGGCCCATAATACAGAATGGCGTTGATGCCGGTGACTTGTTGCAGGATGAGGAAGCCGGCAGCGATGAACAAGGACATACGTACCGCCGGACTCCACAGCGCGCTCCAGCGGCGTTCCATTTTGATTTCCAGCGCGGCGTGGATATCGGCGATCAATAATCGAGCACCTTCTGCATCCGTGTAGGTACTCAGTACGGACTCAGCTTCATGAACTCGATTCTGCGCGAACAGCCATCGCGGGCTTTCCGGCAAGGTGAGGAGCAGGACAATAAACAGCGCCGCCGGCAGTGCTCCAATTCCAAACATCAGCCGCCAGGCGTGCTGGCTGGCGAGCCAGTAGCCGACGAGATCTGCCAGTGCGATCCCAATCGTGAGAGCGAATTGGTAAAGGCCGATCAACATGCCGCGCGAACGCGGAGGCGCCAGCTCTGAAACGTATACCGGCGCGGTGACGGATGTGAAGCCGACAGCCACGCCCAGCAGGAAACGCGCGACGATGAGAATGACAACGTTGGGCGACGCAAAGGCGAGCAGCGATCCGCAAAGAAAAATTGCGCCACCCCAGAGCAGCGTGGCGCGCCGGCCGATGCGATCGGTGATGGCGCCGCCAGCGAGCGCGCCGGACATGGCGCCGATCAATACAACGCTGACCACAACTTCCTGCATACGCGTCGAGAGAACAAAGGACTGACGGACGTAAACCAATGCGGCGGCAATCACTCCCATGTCGTAGCCGTAGAGGATCGCCGCCGAGTCCCGCGATAAGGGAGACTCGCCAGATAAATCCGCGGCGAACGTGGGTCTGCGGCGCAAGCACTGTGGCGGACACGATTTCCTCTCGATTAAAAAAGACCGTCATATTACTGCGTCATTACACCGTATTGAAACCGCGGCGGCAGCCTGCAACCGGTTCGTTCCACCATGCCAAGCGTGAGCGCCTGCGGCGCCAGCAGGGAAGTAATGGATTCCCACGGTTCCGGGACAGCATCCATGCGGACAGGAAACAGCTTCTCAGTTGCCGCACGATCTTCGGCAGAAATCAGCACGACTTTCCCGCCGCGGCGATTGCATTCCTCAGCGAGCTTGATTCCAAGAGCCGCCACCCGACCGAGCGCGAAAATAATCGCCACATGGGAACTGTCCACATCAAGGTTGGGGCCATGTTTGAAGCCCGCGCCGGTGTGCGCCGCTGCTCGATGGCCGCTCATTTCGCGGATGCACAAGGCGCTCATGATGGCAGCACCGTACGCGGAACCTCGACCAATCACTTCAATATTGGCGGCGCCGCGGCAAAATGACTCGAGTTCGCTGCGTTGAGCAAAGATCGGATCCATGCTTGCGGCAAATATTTCCGCTGCGCGTTCGGCATCGTCTTTCCACGGACGCCCCAGTATTTCGGATGCGAGGATGATGGCGACTGCAGTGGAGTTAGTGTAGGTTTTTGTGGCGTTGCCGTACTCTGGGCCCGCCAGAATGGGCAGCCGGTTCTGCGTCATGTTCCAGCAGGTGCTGGCGGGATTGTTACAGATCAGGCCAACCGCGCGACCGTCTTCAGCCTTCATCAATTCGACCAGCTCGGCACTTTCCCCGGAGGTTGTGAGCAGAACGGAAAGAGCTGCATCATTCCAGACCGGCCGAGCGTAATGCAGCCATTCGCCAGCGTCCGCGGAGAAGGAGAGTCGACCGTACGTCGTCAACTCTACAGAACCGCTGAAGGAGGAGCAATAGGACGCGCCCATTCCGATGAACATGACTGGGCCTGGCTTTTGAGAAAGCCGGCGAAAATTCTGCAGCTGGGAGCGAAGTTCTGGATCGCTGCGATAGGTACGAATCAAGTCGAAGAGGCGTTGCGGCTGCTCGCGGCACTCGATTTCGAGGATCTGCGTACCGCTGGCGTGGAGCAGGTGAGCCGGGGGCTCGACCCCGTTAATCCAGCGAGGTGTCTCCATATTCGCGTCTCCCACGACACAGTCCTCAAATAGTGAGAGTCCACAAATAGTTGGGATCTCGTGCTGCAGGGTTACGGCACACAGCGACGCCGGCACCGAGAAACCCACCCCAATTTTTATGATCAAAGCGTAGCAAACGACCTTGAACACCAGAGCAAAAGAAAGGCAAACCCCGATCGCTTTATACGGTCAAAGGCCGTTCTAGTGGACTTCTTAACGTTTGTTTAGTATCTCGCCGAAAGAGGCGAAATGCAAGGCTTTCTTTTTTCTAAGGAAAGTTCGCAAAGCCGGCTTCCTGGTCAAATTCCGTGGTGACGCGGGCGCCAGCGATGGCATATAGTACCGTCAGATTCCTTTGATTTCCGGGACAAAATGAAGAAAAACAATATCCCACTGGGCAGACCGTCCGTCCTCCGACACACGAATGCTCACAGTATTTTGAAGCTATTGCGCGACTTTGGCTCATGTTCTCGAGCGGACCTGGTTCGGGCTTCCGGACTGAGCGCTCCTACAGTGACGAATGTCGTGAGAGACCTTTTACAGAAAGGTCTGGTCGAAGCGCTGGGTGAAGGCGAGTCGAGCGGTGGGCGTCCGCCGGATATGATCCGCTTTCATGCGGAGCGGGGCTGTTTGCTTGCCGTGCAGATTTCCTCGGGAAGCCTTTCATTTCTGCTGACCGATCTGAACGGGATTGAGCTGGAATCGTGTAGACTCCCGTTGACAGATTGCAGCACCACTCCCGCTGCGGTGTGTGGATATATCGAAAAAGAATTGAAACTGCTGCTGCGAAAACAGAAGAAGACGCGGGATCAACTATTGGCGATCGTTGTTGGCGCGCCGGCGATTACAAATGTCGATGAGGGCACGGTATTGGCCATCAGCACGCTGGAAGACTGGCGATCTGTGCCTCTTCGCGCCATGCTGAGCAAAGTGGTGCACTGCCCGGTGATTCTGGAAAACGATATCAATCTGGCTGCACGGGGAGAGCAGTTCTGCGGAGCGGCACAATCCGAGAAGAATTTCGTCTTGATCGATATTGGGGAAAACGTCGGCGCCGGTATTTTCCTGGACGGCAGAATACATCATGGATCGCAGTGGTCGGCGGGGGAAATCGGCTATATGCGATTGCCGGGAACTTCGCGCAGACAACCTACGATTCACGAATTTGGCGAGCTGGAAATGGTATTGACAGGCTCCGGCATCTTGAAAAGCTGGCATGAAACAAGCGAGAAGCAGGCCAGTAGTGAGTCATATGCTGAGGATGAAGTGAGCGCAATTACCATATTGGACCTGGCTCAGGCCGGCGACGCTCGCGCCAAAAAAATTGTCCGTAGGCGAGCGGAAATTGTCGCCGACATTATTGTTGACTTGTCCTTGATTTTGAATCCGAACCTCATTTTGCTGGGCGGAGAAGTGGGCGGACACCCAGCGTTGATTGAATTTGTGCGGCAGCAGCTGCAGGGAAGCGAATTTGCGGTGCCGCGAATTGACTCCGGTACGCCGGGTAACCGAGCCGTGCTGTGGGGCGCAATAGCTGTTGCGCTGGACGCGATTCCTTCCGTCCTGCTGCCGGAACCGCCCATGTAACCTGCGTCGTGTGTTGAAATGCGCGTTGCGAATTTCGACCTTGATGCAAGGATTGCGGGTCTATCAGATCGCCTTGACACTCCAATTTGCGATGTGGTCCACTTGCAATCATGCGGACTTTATTTTAGAAGGTTAGAAACCGCTTTTACTGCCGCATAGGCTGAACCTCAGTTTGTACGCCTGAAACGCCGCACGAGAACGCCCCAACGAAATGCAAAGCCCAGGGAGAACGACTGGACAAATGAAGACGCGACGGGATTTTGTGAAGCTGGCTGCCGCGACCGGGTTGATCAGCGTCGCCTCGCCGCTTTGCGCGCTCACTCGGCTGAACATTGGAGTGGGCACGTTCAGTTATCACAACCTATCCATGGACGACATGATCGTTCAGCTGAATGCGCTGCGAATCCGGGAAATTGAAATGTCGCGCGGCGAGTTTATGCTGCTAAGTCATCCCAAGGCGGAAATATTTCGCAGCGCCCGCGTGAAACTGGACCGAGCCGGCATTCGCTGTGTCTCGTACTATGCCGCTACGATCAAAAACGCGGATGACATTGACAATGCGGTGCATTTCGCCAAGCTGCTTGGAAGTACCAATATTACCGGCGACGGGACGGAACCCATTCTGAAGCAGATCGACCAGCGGTTGAGCCAGGAAGGCTTGACCTTCGGGCTGCACAATCATTTCTTTCCAAATGTTGACTTCCCATACCAAAGCCCGGAAGAGGTGATGAAGGCGATCTCCGGTTTATCGAAGACGATGGGTGCGACCGCGGACACGGGACAATTCGCCTCCTGCGGCTACGATCCGGCGGGTGCCATCCATAAACTAGCCGCTCGCTTGCGCATGGTGCATCTGAAAGATGTGAAAGCCAAGGGAAGTGACGTGAACACGCTGCTGGGCCAGGGAATTGCAAACATTCCAGCGGTGATGCGAGAGCTGCATCGGCAGAATTTTGCGGGATTGGTCGCGGTGGAGTACGAAAAAGAAGGGCCCGTGGATCAGGATATGGCGAAAGAAATTGCGTATGCGAGAAGCCTCGCGTAACTGCGGCGCAAACCTGGCCGCTTGAAGGAGAGTAACAATGCGAAAATTATTTCTGCTGGCGTTAGCCGGGATGATGTCGCTGACAGTCTATGGCCAACAGGCGCATCCAATTCTAGCTCTGGGATCTCCTGCACCGAATTTTGAGCTGCCGGGTGTGGACGGAAAGATCCACAAATTGAGCGATTACGCCAATAGCAAGATTCTTGTGGTGGTGTTTACCTGCGATCATTGCCCCATCGCGCAGATGTATGAGCAGCGGATCGAGAAGCTGTATGAAGATTACGGCAAGCGGGGTGTCGCGGTGGTGGCGATCATGGGCAACGACCCCAAGGCGACCTTGATTGGAGAGCTGGATTCCTCCGATATGGGCGACACGCTGGCGGAGATGAAGATCCGCGCGAAGTACAAGCATCTTGATTATCCTTACCTGTACGATGGCGCGACGCAGTCGGTGGCCGATGCCTACGGGCCGCAAGCCACGCCCCATGTCTTCATCTTCGATCAGAGCCGCCACTTGCGATATGAAGGGCGCTTCGATAACAGCTACCGTATTGAGAAAGTTAAGACACACGACGCACAGAACGCGATTGATGCTTTGTTGGCAGGAAAGCCGGTGCCAGTGACACACACGGCCGTGTTTGGCTGTTCGACCAAATGGAAAGACAAGGAACCGTTGCGCGTGGCCGATGAGGAAAAAATCGACTCGCAGCCGGTTAGCGTGGAGATGGTGGATGCTGCCGGTTTGAAAAAGCTGCGCGCCAATGCCGGCGACAACTACACACTGGTCAGCTTTTGGGCGACCTGGTGTGGCTCCTGTGTAGAGGAATTTTCCGATTTGCAGGACACATTCCGAATGTATGACGACCGCGGTTTTCAGCTGGTGACCGTATCCGCGAATACGCCGGATGAAAAAGCGGGAGTGCTGCGATTCTTACAACGGAAACATGCCACTAGCCGTAACCTGTTATTCGCCTCCGATGACACTGCGGCGCTGCAGGCTGCCTTCGATCCAAAGTGGCAGTCGGCCGTGCCGTACACAGTGCTGCTGGCACCTGGTGGGAAGGTTCTTTACAGCACCGTGGGATCGGTCGACATTCTGGAGTTGCGACGGAAAATTCTCGCGGCGATGCCTTCGGATTACATCGGCTTCAACAAGTACTGGGTAGGGAACTGATCGCTGAGGGCCGTGTTTGCATCAGCGGGGTGAGCGTTGGTGCGCGGCCCAGAATATCGAGTTCTGAAACAGAGTCGTGAACGCTGGATTGTCGAACAGCTCCGGATGATGCCCCATAAAGATGTAAATGTTTCTTGCCTTGTAGTGTTCGTTCGTCCACACGACGGGATGATCTCCCATCTTCGTCTTGGTGTCGGGTGAGTACGTACTCTCATCCACGCTGGCGAGTACATGCACATTGGGACGTGGCGATTTGTCCCACGTGTACCATTCTTCCTGCTTGACCAGAAATTTCCTCGGCAAGCCCCGCATCGCTGGATGAGTTGGGTCCTCCACAGTGACCATGCCATCGGCAAAGTTGGGAATGTAGCCGGTGAAGCGGATGCCACCCATGAACTGCGAAAACCACGGCCACAATTTAAAGCCGTCAAACTCGCCCAGCAGCGTGGCGTGGTGGAATCCGATCCATCCACCTTTCCCTTGCTCAATGTATTTGGCAAACGCGGCTTTGGCGGTGGGTGTCCAGTTATAAGGCGGGTAGTTCAGTTGGATGAAGAGTTGATAGTGCGATAGGAAGGCATCGTTGATCTTGTCGGTATTTTCAATGTAGTCGATGGTGAAATTGTCTTTGGTCGCCAGCTCATTGAGCCAGATCTTCGCTCGTTGCACGAAAGCCTGGTGTTGTCCGCCTGCTTCGGCGAGGGCGATCAGGTGGAACTTTGGCTTGGGAGCGGCTGTCGCACTGGCGCTCGCGACGAGGAAGCATGTGATCAGGCCTAGAATCCACGCTTGCGTTCTGCACGAGTGAAGATGAAGTTGCATGGACGCCTCCTACAACTAATGCGGTCGGGTTCCCTGCGGTTTATTTCTTTCTGGGTGGAGTCATTTCCAGAGCCCAAATCGCCATAGGACGCATGTACATTCCGGCGCGAAAATTTCCCGTGATGTCCCACGCTTCCGGAGTTCGAAACCAGTAGCCTTTTGTCTGGTAGATCACGTGATACAAGCCCCACGCAGTCTTCCAGGCTTCGTTTTTCATGCCATCGCTCATCAGCAACGCAGCATAGCCTTCGGTCGTGCCCACCCACACTTCTTTGGCCTCGTCATTGGTCAGGATGGATCCATCCGGCGCCATGCCATTGGCCGCGCCCATTTCGCCGTTGCCAAACTTCAACACGTTGAAGTCGTATATCTTCTGCAGGGCGGAGCGCTGCATCGCATAAGGGACGATGTCGCCGAGGCCGGTGAGATTGGCATACCACTGGCCTGCGAGCTGATCGGCCTGGATGTCGTCCTTCGATGCGCTGTTCATGTCGTAGCGGAAGTAGGAACCATTCCACAGATCGGAGATGTAGGTCTTCTGGCCTTTCAGGAAAAGCGCATGATATTCCTCGGCGGTTTTCGTGTCACCCAGAACGCGTGCGGTTTCTTCCCCGGCACGGAGCGCAGCCAGCCACAGGCCACCGGAGTAGGCGCTGACCCCGCTTACGACCCAGGAATCATAGGTCTGATCAGGATAGCCGCTATTTTCTGGCACGCCTCCGCCGTGATCGAACTGGCGGAGATATTCGATCGCGTCCTTCATCGCTGGCCACGCGGCGCGGAGAAAGGCAGTGTCGGTGCGGCCGGTCAGAACGTAGTCGCGATAGACCATCAGAACGAATTTGGAGTTGAGATCTTTCCAGTCATTGGTGTCCTGCCAGCCAGGCTCGTTGACGGCGTAGAACGGATCGCCCTCGGGCACGCCGAGGTCATGAGGAACGGCGCCAATCTTTTTGCGCTTATGGGTGATGGGCGTGCCGCTGAGCTGGGTCTTCCATACCCACAGACCTTGCTCCGGCCATTCCTTCGGCACCGTATCGGCAAACTCCAGCAGCACGCGTTTGTCAATCTGCGGCCAGAATTTCAACAGCGGCAGGGAGGCATAGAAGCGCACATCGAGCGTGGCGTAGTAGGCATAATCGAAGCATTCCAGCAGAGCGAAGGATGCCGGCGCTTTCGGATCGGACCCGACGGGGCGCCCCCAGAACGTGCCACCATCGGTCAGCGCGTAGAGCTCATTGAAGAGCATGCCTCGATACCAGAGCGGTTCGCTTGCATTGTCGATGTAAGGAGCCTGCCACTTGTCGATGGCATCGCTCCATTCGGTGGCGTGCAGGAGGCCGTCACGGGCAATGTTCCATGCGTTTCGACCGGACGTACCGTAGAAATCCGTATAGCGGCGATCCCATTTTCTACCTTCGCCGAATTGCACGACAGGGAAGTCCCACGCGATGACCATGGGGATGATTTTCTTCTCGCCCGGTTGCAGGGTGAAGCGAAGCGCGATCGCGCCGGCGAGCTTTTCTTTGTCGCTGACCCAGGATTTTGTGTCGTTGGCGAGCGTGCCATCTTTGGCGAACGGCATCCAGACGGCCTTGCCATCTCCTGACGCAAGGAACGTGGTTTGATAACTAACTTCCACCCCGGGCGAGTTGAGCGCAGCGATCACGAACTGGCCATCCCATTCGTTGGGCGCTGTGCCTGCACGATTTCGATCGAAGACGATTCCTTCCATCGTTCCTGCGCCTGTAATTTTCTCGCTTCGATATTCGTCGAAGTTTCCCTGATTCGGAGTGCCGGCAAAGTCGCGAGTAAACGTGCGGAACCAGCCTGACATATTGGTCCAGGAAAGCATCACAGAAACGGTGACAGCCTTGTTTGTGGGATTGTCCGCATGCCAGCGATAGACGGCGACCGGATAGCTGGACTCGCGATAATTGTTGGGGAGCACCGGAGAGAATTGCTCGAGGACAACGTGTGCGGGAAACTTCTTCGACCGGTAATCGAACCAGGCTTTCGGAAACAGAGCATAGTAATCGCCGGCGCCGACGGGATAGTTCCAGGTCCAGCTGGATAACTCGTCTGCCGGCGGATGGCCGTTCATCAATACCTGTGCGGTGCCGTGGGCATCGCCGGCGGTTTGCTGAAACATCGCGAACTGGTTGGCATACACGGGCTGATATTTATGCACGCCACCCTTGATATGCCAGCGCGCGAAGTCTCCGCGATAGCTGCGAGAAAATGTCCCTGCTCCCATGCCGCCAACGGGAACGCCTTGCCAGTAGCCGTCGTCAATGTCGCCGGGAACGCGTGTGACTCCAGGATTTGCCAAGGGGAAGGCCGAGCGGACGCTTCCACGCCGCCTTTGGAATTGCATCCCCGGCCCATGCGGTCGAGGCAGCGGAAAGACAGAGAATCCACGCCAGGCTGCGAATCGATTGTCGCCTCAAAATGTCTCCTAGATGTGGATGAGAAAAGCCCGTCGCCGCGACGACATCTCCGACTCCCGAACGCGCTAGGCATGCCGCTCTGGCAAGGAGTATATACTAACGAAACATTACGAAGTTATCGATGGTGATTAGGCTCGAATCACGAAAGGGATGCGGGTGAGGTCGATGCATATTTGTCCCAAGAAACGCCTGAATTCGCGCTGTCGCGCAATGAGTATCCTTGTCACCACAGCAGCGCTGGTGATCGGGATGGGCGGTTGTGCGGGGTCGAAAAAGCCGGTTGTTGCGATGTCGTCGCCGGCTGCAACTGCGCCAACGTTGGCAGCCGCACCAGGTGAGACTTGCCCTGCGGCAAAACAGGCATTTTTGCCGAATCCGACGCCGCGACTGGTTGAATATTTCTTTCTGGATAAGGGCAAGCATTACGCAGACTACGCAAAGCAGGTCAATTTCGGAAAGATGACGCACCTGAATCTGGCATTTGGAGTTCCGCCAAAGTGCAACGGCGTCTGTACCACGAGCAGCGACATGACGTTTTCCATTCCCGGACAAAGCGACGCCGACATCGCAGCAGTTGTTGCAGCCGCGCACGCCGCAGGCGTGAAAGTCATCCTGTCAATAGGCGGTGGAGGTGGCGACCAGCGAATCATTCAGTTTTACAATGCTGGGCTATCCGGCGCGCTGGTGGACTCCCTGGACAAATTTGTCGCAGCACACGGGTTTGATGGGATCGATCTGGACATCGAGGACCCCAGCAATATGGGCGCGCCTTTCGGCACCTTTGTGAATGCGCTGATGGCGAAATTTCATCCCGAGGGAAAAATTGTCACGGCTGCCGTCGCAAAGTATTTACAGAGCTCCATGCCGGATGCTGCACTCCATCAATTCGACTTCATCAACGTGATGGTGTATTCGTCCTACGAGGAGGCGCTGAGTGCGCTGCAGTTCTATTCTGTCGATGAAAAAATCGCCAGGAACAAGATCGTTCTTGGCGTAGGGTTCTTCGGCTCGACGGCAGATGACTCGAAAGAAGAAAACTACCAAAAAATTCTGGCCGCTTATCCAAATGCCTGGAAGGTGGATTTGGTGGGCGGCGGTTCGCTCGACGATGGACAAGCGTTTCGCTACGCCGGTGAGGCAACCATGGCACGCGAGACATTGTTGGGCGCACAATACGGCGGGGTGATGCTCTGGTCGATTATGGGAGATGCGGCCGCACCACATTCGCTGTTGACCGTCATTCAGAACAACCTGAACACGAGCCAGGCACCGCAGGCGGCGGGGAATCCATAGTCGAGGTTTTGGGATTGATCGCAGCGGGCCGTTATTCCGTGCGACCACCGAGCCATAACAGAGCGTTTTCAAAGAAGTGATTCTGCACCGGGCTGGTGAGAATTTTGTTGCCGTGACCCATATTGGTGTAGATCATTTTGTATTTTGTGTTGGTCCACGTGACGGGTATATCGCCACCTACTAGCGTATCTTTGAAACCGAGCGGATAATTCGACGGCGCCAACGTCATCAGTACCTTGATACCCGGAGTAGCGCGCGGATCGGGCCTCCAGCTATACCACTCATTCGCCGGAGAGAGAAAGCTATGCGGCAGACCTTTCACAATCGGGCTCGCCGGATCATCGATCGTGAGAGTGGCAGGCAACGGGGGCCAACTGTTGCCGGAAAATACCGTCCCTAGAAAATCAGCGTACCAGGGCCACATGGCTCGACTATCCATCC
The DNA here is from genome assembly GCA_963794795.1 of uncultured Acidobacteriota bacterium. GTDB lineage: Bacteria > Acidobacteriota > Terriglobia > Terriglobales > Acidobacteriaceae > JAKAAZ01. Next base: position 506,384 of record CAWCFC010000002.1, read on the forward strand.
AGCCGGCGATATGAAAGCCCAGCCACGCACCCCCATGCTCCATGTAGTTTTGGAAAGCAACGCGCTGCGCGGCGGTGGATGGCGCGTCATCCAGCCACAGAACAACTTGATACTGCTTTAGAGTCGCCGCATTCATGTCATTCCAATTGGAGGTCGCCTTGAAGTCGAAATGATCGCGCTTTGCCATCGCCTGGAAGAATGGAATCGCCTGCATGGCGAAATCAACATGGTCCTGTTCGACATTGGTGGAGTAGAAGGCGAGAACATGAAAGGGCCGGCTCTGAGCGAAGGCCGTAACTCCCGAGCAGGCCAGAAGCGCGAGCACGTAGAAGGTGAATAAGCGTCGAATCATGAATGAGCCTTTCCTGGGCAGCTACGAAAAGTGATGGACGGTTCGACAGAAGACTTTCTAATGATTGATAATCTAGTCCACAACGAGGTTTTATCACAAGATGAGTAGTTTGGTGCGATGGTGTTCTCCGGCTGCTGAAAACTCTTGCTCTCGACGTACTATGTGCGCCCTTGTTGTGTTGGGTGCGATCACGCTGCTGGCCATGAGCCCCGAAGGTCGTGCCGAGACCGACGCGGTGCAAGGCAGAGTGATCACACGTCGCGCCGTCGCAGTGAACCCGGCCACCCACAAGGTGTATGCGGTAGATGAGGATGCGGGCACCGTGAAAGTGATCGATGAAAAGACTGGTTTCATCCGCACTGTGAAGGTAGGGGAGAAGCCGATCGCCCTCGCCATTAACCCCAAGACAAATCGGATCTATGTTGCGAACACGGGCAGTGGATCGATCAGTGTAATCGATGGAATTCGAGATGCGGTAATCGCGACAGTGAAGGGTGAGAAGCAACCCTACGTGCTTGCAGTCAACGATGTAACCAACAAGATATATGTCACGAATACTTATAGCGACATGGTGACGGTCATTGACGGTGCAACAAATACAGCCCACGCGCTGAAGGCCGGCAGCGCGGATGGAATCGCGATTGATCCGCGCAACAATACGATCTTTTTGATGACCTACGAAGATCCCAACGTTCGCGTTGTTGATGGCGCGACAGAAAAAATTAACAAGGTCGCGGTCGGAACGCACCTGTGGGGAATGATCTTCGATCCCTCAACGAATACGTTGTACCTGGGTCATACGGGAACTGCCAATCTAGTGGCAGTGAATGAGAAGACCCACGCCGTCCATACGATCCCCGTGGGCGCGGTTCCTTGCGCGGTTGCGGTTGATCCGGTCACTCATCGGATTTACGTGGTGAATTACGGAGACCAATCTGTCAGCGTGATCGACGCAGTGAAAGGGAAAGTAATCGCCACGCTCCCTGTGGGGAAACATCCACAGGCAATCGCCGTGGATCCGGAACACAACCGCATTTACGTTGTGAACGTGCATGGCGACAGCGTGACTGTGATTAATGGAGCGACGAACACGGTAACGGGCACGTTGCAGGCGGGTACGAACCCATACGCGCTCGCGATTGATCGGTCGACCGGCCATATTTATACCGCGAACTATGGCCAGCCTTCAGTCACAGCGATCGATGTCGCGAACGCATCCGCTGCAAAATAGATCGTCGCCCAGGGTGGTACTTATTTGTGCACGATTCCTGTCAACTCCTGATGTTGATTGAGTTGGCCGTCGGGGAATACGATTGCAACCCAAGGTGAGACTGGATCGATCACGCGCGCATGCCACGTGACTTCGCTCCTGCTCCGTTCGCCCAGATCGACCGGTTGCGTGCCTGGACCAATCAACTCCAAATTGTTGACCCGTGCAGTGAAGGTGTGAGTTCCCATGCCTTCTGCGGCGACTTGCAACAGAATTTCGTTCGTAGCGAGGCCCTTGGAACTGACGGAGAAGTCGACTGCCTTATTTCTGCGCAGGTCCAAGTGATACGATCCGGCAGAGAGCGCCGTGAGGGAAGTGCGTGCCGCGCCCGATTCGACAGTATATTTGCCTTGAGGAATGACGGCGCGAAAGGTTCCGTCTGCTTGATTGACCGTCGCGTCGGTGACCTTGCCTGTTTCGCGATTTACAAATCGCACAGACGCGGTTGAAGCGGTGTCGACTATGCCGCGGACGACCGCGGGCCCACTCAGGTCTCCCATCAACCAGATCCATTCGCCGACAGGCTGTGTCCAAACTTCTTTGTAGGTCCAGCAAATCTGGTTGGGCCAGTAGGGCGCGTCGGCCGTTCCTTTTGTCTCGATGCCAACGGGGATCGCGCCGACCATCTGGCCCGACCGAACACTATAGAGAGGCGTCCAGTCGTATCCCTCGCCATACATAATGCTGGCCGAGAAGGGATTTCTTCCGACGATCCACTGCGCCTGCTGTTGCGCCAAATTTTCGGCGTCGATGCTGCCACGCAACTGGGCCGCCGTGGATAGAGCCTTCGCCTCGGAAAGCAGAACGCTGGAGTTGCCGCGAAAATCAAACCAGACGGGAAACCGGCGCAGATAATATTCGCCACCTAAAGGCACGCCGCGATGAACTTCTTCCAGGTAAGTGGTGCGGTCGGCGGTGCGCAGTGGAGTCCACGTTTTGGAGTTGGGCAACTGGTCTACGCCACTTTCGCGATACACGGCGGCGGGCAGCATATTGTAGGGAGCGTCGACCGCGGCGACGGCTTGCTGATAATACTTGGAGTGCAGCACGATGGCGGAGTACCACTGCATCCAGTTTGGATTCTGCGGAAGTGCTTTGCACAGATGTGCGAGGGCAACGATTGGCTGCTCTTCCTCACCCATGTGGAAGCGATGAAAGATAGCTTTGCGATCGGGGCCAGTGTAGAAATAGCCGGTCATCGGAATGCTCCAAGGCTGCAATTTTCTTTCCTGCGATGCCAGGATTTGATTGCCAAGGGTCACGGCTTCATCCGCGAACTTCTGGTCGCCGGTTGCTCGGAACAAGTCGATGGACGCAATCGCACCGAAGGAAATTCTTTCCAGGTCATCTTTCTGTCCGTAAATTTCCGGCAGGGGCGGGGCAGTTTTCAGGCCAGCAACGGCGAACTGCCAATCCTCTTTTGCTGTCGCGAGGCTACGATTCGCCAATTCCGGATCACTGTCTTTCAAGACGCGTGCGGCCAGCGCCTCGACGGCGGCCACTCTGAAATTCCATTCAGGATCGTTTACCGCCGGCCCGAAGCGGTCATCGGCGTCGCCCATAATTCCGTCGGTCCAATAACTGATCAACTGGCCGGTGGTGCGGTAGCCGTCGCCAAAGCGCGTTTTCAGCACCCAATTGAGGCCCCACTCTGCTTCGAGGATTAGCCGGTGATAGAGGACGGGATCTTCACCTTGCTGCTTGAGGCGTTCGGCCAGTTCAAATAATCCATACGCCATTGCGGGAGTGTTGCCGGTCGCGGTCAAGTCGCCGGCATCGTGATATCCGCCATTGACGAGAATTCGCTTGTCGCCATGATAGGTGTAGTCATCCTGATGGCAGATGCCGTGGATGCCGGGAATCACCGTACCGCAGCGCTCGCTGTACATGAAGTTGACGGCCTTTACGATGCTGTCGCGCCAGGCATCCTCACCAATGCGAAAGGTGCGAGTCGTAGTGTCACCCGCTCGAAGAAAATAATTGCCGGGTTGCTGGACCTGCGAGAAATCCAGAACCTGATACTCGCCGAGGTCGGTTTTTTTCTGCTCGACGGACTTGGTCAGCACAACTTTGCCGGAGTCGGCATCGACAAGAGAGAATTCGGGGCTTTTCAGGTCGCTTGCGATGCCTGTCTTGGAGGCGCCGGGCTCATAGCCGGCCTGGCTGTAGGCAATCTTGCCGGCGGCGACATCCCAGCCTTCAACGTGATCCGGAACGACGGTCTGCAACTCCAGTTGATCGATGTAGAGGACGGTTTTGTCGCCGGGGTCCGGAATCATCTTCGGCAGGCTGTACGCGAAATCGAGGGCGGTCACCCGATTGCGCGAAAGCGGCGTAATTTCCCAGACCACGTGGTTCCACTGGCGATTCTTGAGCGGAATGGATTCGTCGCGGCCTTCATTCGTGCTGTCCGGCAGAATGTGAGCGCCTTCATTGTGCAGCACGAGGGAGGCGGAGATCGCCGGCGCTCCATCAATGTCTGGATAGACCCAAATGGAGATGCGGTTGTAGTGGCTCCAATCTTCGGAAGGGAAGCTACGGGTGGCGACCAGGTCCTCCCATTCGCCGCCTCCCTGGACGCGCGCGATATTATCGGTGGAGTCGATGCGGATGGAATGCTGGCCGTCCTTCACCTCCACGGTGGAGAGGGTCATTGACCCTTCTCCCTTAAATTTCCAGTTGGAGAGATTCTCCATTCCGTCGAGCAAACGCGAATCGAGAACTTTCTTCTGGAGCCAGCGATATTCCGCGCCATTCTGGACGACGGGCTGCATCGGTTTTTCTGGAGCGCCAAGCTGAGCGAGAGCGCCCGGGATCGTGGAGAGGGAAACGACGGCGATCCATAGTAGGAGTCGCGAGATGGAGCGCAAGGAAGGCAAGCACGGAAGCGGTTCAGTTGAGGTCATGCGAGGACTGCTCCTTCGGAACGTATCACAAAGACTCGTCGGGGCTCACCCGTAGAATCGCCACAGGTGACGCGGAAGAAAGAGACGCTACAGGCCACTTATTTTGGCTGGAGCGTGAGGTAACGTCAAGAGTTTCACAATCGACTTTGGAGGGAGTTCAACTTCGACGATGCTAAAACTCGATGAGCGCGAAGCTCGCAAGGAGTAGCGGTTGGCCAGCCTCTCCGAGGGAAAAGAGTCGGATTGGAACGGATACTTCTGCGCAGGTTGGCGGGGCGAGCTTATGTCCATTTGCCCTGGCCTTCGACAATCGTGATGTAACGGTCAATTGGCAAATCCGTAAGACGTTCTGTTTTGCCGCTAGGCAAGGGCCATTTGATTTCAACCCAATCGATCTTTTCGCGCTTGCCAATGCCAAGCACCATTCGCGGATCATGACTGGAAAGAAAGCTACCGCCGCCGACTTTCATCCGGCTGCGCTTCAAGTCCTGCGCCTGGTAGGTGATCCTCGCCCCAACAGCATCCCGATTCGATTTGGTTCCGACGAGCTTAATGCCGAGCCAGTGATTCTGAGCGCCCACGATATTTTGCACGAGGACTGGCGCGCCGTCGTTGACTCCGATGAGGACGTCGGTAGCGCCGTCGTTATTGAAATCTCCAATGGCCAATCCGCGAGCTGCCAGGGGCTGACTGAAAACCGGCCCGCTATGTGCGCTGATATTGGTGAAATCCTTACCGTTCCAGTGAAACAGCATGGGCCGCTCAGCATAGGTCACCTGTAAATGCTGCTGATCGATCAAATCGTCCGGGTGCCCGTCGACTTGAAACAGATCCAGGTTTCCGTCGTTATCGAAATCGAAGAATTTAAGTCCCCATCCACTCATCAGGTAGGTGGACGAGGCAATGCCTTCCGGACCGGCGGCGTCGTCAAAGGTTTCGTCATGGTTGTTGCGGTACAGCGAATAATCCTGGTAGTTGATATTGGCCACGTAAAGATCCATAAATCCGTCCTGATCGACGTCGGCGGAGTCGACGCCCATGCCAGAACGCGCCAGCCCATCGGCACTGTATGCGATGCCGGCAATTTCTCCGATTTCCTCGAACTTGCCGTTTCCGCGATTGGCGAAAAGAAAGTTTGGGACTGTGTCGTTCGAAACGAAGAGATCAATCCGTCCGTCGTTGTTAATATCGGTGGCCACCGCGCTCCAGGCTTTCCCCAGGTGGGCTGCGATTCCGGATTCCTTGCTGACGTCGGTGAAGGTGCCATCCCCATTGTTGTGAAAAAGCCAGCTCGGCATGGGGCCATAAGCCTTGGGAATGCAATAGTGGCGAAGGCCATCCTCGTGTATCCCACAGGGCTTATTCAGTTCTTTGGTGAAATCAGCAAATCGCGCGACAAAAAGATCTAAACGGCCATCATTGTCATAATCGAACCAGACTGCGCCGGAAGCCCATCCTGGTGCGGCGACTCCTGCTTTTACGGTGACGTCCGTGAAGGTACCGTCTCCGTTATTGTGGTAGAGAATGCTGCTGCCGTATTGCGTGACGTAGATGTCCGGGAAACCGTCACCGTCGTAGTCGCCGACGGCCACGCCCTGTCCGAATCCGCCACCAATGACTCCAGCCTTTTCCGTTACGTCGGTGAATGTTCCATCGCGATTGTTTTTATAGAGAGCGTTGCGCAGCGGTTTGGTGGGGGTAAAAAAGTCGCACTTACCGCTGTTGACCAGATAGATGTCCATCCAGCCGTCATTGTCATAGTCGAGGAATGCGCAGCCAGGCCCGGAGCTTTCCGGAAGGTACTTTTCAGGGGAATGGGCGGCATCGTGCACCCATCGAATTCCGCTCTTCTCCGGAGGGACCAACTCGAAGGGAAACTGAGTTGCATCGCCGAGCGCAAATCGTGGGCGCTGCGAGAGAATCAAGGCTCCTGCGATCGACCGCGACAGGAATTCCCGCCGCGTTAATCGTGCTGTCCGAATCCGATTCATGATTTCATTCAGCCGATATCAACTCGTCCTGGAATCCCTGGAGGATGGCACCAGGAAGTACCTATGAAGATTTTATTGCGGTTCTTGTCCTGCGGATCCGCCTGATTGCGACGAAGAACTAAGACTTCTGTGGATAGCAAATTCTTTTTCAGCTTCCTCTTTGTGCCCAGTCCTCACCAGGGCGGTACCGAGCGCATTGTGAACGTCTGGATTTGAGGGGGTCAGACGCTCTGCGATGCGCAAGGGAGGGATTGCGTCTGCGTATTTCTTGTCGCCGATCAGAGAAACTCCCCATCCCAGGTAGGCTTCAGCAAAACCGGGGTTGAGTTTTGCTGCCTGTGAAAAGCGAGAAATCGCTTCGCCCCAGTTCTCATCCTCTCGGGCAAGTTCTCCTAAAATGAACTGCGCGTCAGTATTGCTGGGATCGATCTGGAGTTCTTTCAGAAATTCCTGCTTGGCGCGTACTTTCGCGTCCGGTCCGGCGTCAGGTTCTGATAGCAGCAGTCTGCCCAGCAGAAAATGAATGCCGCGGGCATTTGGATCTTTACGAAGAATCCCTTCATACTCAAGTTCTGCGGGTTGCCATCTGCCCAGACTTTCCAGGGCTTCAGCATTCAACTTGTGAGCAGCAATGGACTGCGGGGCAGTTCTAGCCAGATCCTGGGCGGTGCGCGTCGACAAGTCTGAGTAGGCATGGACGATGACATAGAGGACATCAGGATCCTGATCGAACTCTCGGGTCAGTAAGCTGATGAAATTGAGGGTGGCGCTTCGATCGTCCACGGCAAGCGAGCAACGGACTCCGAGTACACCGGCTTGTTTTCTGGTTTCTGCAGGAACTTGAGCCACCACGGCCTTTTTGAGTCCAGCAATGCTCTCCCGGCAACGACCCTGTTGCGCCAAGGTGATTGCTTGTTGCGGCGACATCTGCGCCCCGGGCGAAACCGATTTCGACTGCTGAGCGTTCGCTCTGACCCCGGAATAGAAGAAGGCAACCGAAACAGCAGAAAAGAGGCAGACTTTTTTTAAATGGCTACACATTTTATGCAATCTGCTTTCAATATTTTCCCGATCCGGGATCAAGAAAAAAGCTGATACAAGCGCAAGCAATCTGCGCCTGTATCAGCGATTATACGTGGTGTCTGGTACGTCAATAGTAGATCTTCAAGGCCACCTGAATATTCCTTGGAGGTTGCGCGCTGGTAATTTGTCCCATCGTCGATCCCAGGCCCATGTTCGGAGCATTGAATTGAGGATGATTGAGAGCGTTGACGAAGTCGGTCCGGAACTGCACTCGGAACCGTTCTGTGATTTGGAAGTTTTTATGCACACTGAAATCCAGATCGGTGTAACGCGGTGACCGTAGACCTGCGAGTTGTGGTGAGCAGTTTCCGAAGGTTCCAGTCGCCGGTTGAACGAAATTCCCATTGTTGACGAACCATTGGCGGCCTACGTCCAGTACCGCTGTATTTGTGATGGGCGGCAAGGTGTTGCAGTCCGCCCGGGGCCCACGACCGAAGGTGCCGGAGTTGTCCGCCGCCCCATTCACGGGCATTGGCCATCCAGTACGTACGGAGACGAGTGGGGCAATCTCCCATCCGCCAATTGCCTCATCGACAATTTTGCTGCTATTGCCGCCGAATTGTTTCCCGCGTCCAAAGGGCAGTTGATAAATTGCGTAGGCAGACAGGACGTGGGTGGCATCGTAGTAACAAGGCGCCCACTCTGACCTCTGGTTATAGATGTTCTGCCAGTATGCCGACGCGCTCAGGGCGTTGTTCCAGGCTCCGTAATATCCTGTGCTGTCGGACATGCACTTGGAGTATGTGTAGGAGACTTGCCCCTGAAGGCCATGGACCATGTCCTTCTGCAGGACGGCCTGCAAAGAGTTGTACGACATGTTTCCGTTTGATTTCGTGCCCGAAGACTGTGCTCCCAGGCCACCGTTCGCCGCATTGCCCATCACGGCATAAAGTGTCGGGTTGGCGGAAAAGAAGGGGCTGGGTGCTGTACACGGCGGAGTACCGCAGGACGAATTGGGTTCTAACACCCGCTGGGCGTAGTCGTACGGCACCATCAGGTGATGACCCGTCTGACCCACGTACCCAACCTGAACGGCCGTGGAATGCGAAAGTTGGTGCTGAACGGTCAGGTTAAATTCATTCGCGATTGCCGGCTGCACATTCGGATCCCAGATGCGCAGGAGTGCCCCGGCATAGCAAGCGTACGCGGGAGCAGCGCAGGACGGGTTGACTCCTTGACCTACAATTCCGTCGGTTGTGTCTGTTAGAGGCAAGGGAAGGTTGTTGTAAACCGCATTGACTTCAGCCGGAGTAAACGGCGGATTCAATGGCAGACGCAGATTCGTGCCGGTTCCTTCCATATAGGAGGAAATTGTGAAAGCCCCGCGGACCACGGTGCGGCCGCCGAGCGCCTCCGGAGTCCACGCGAAACCGATGCGCGGCTGGAAGTCTCTCCCACCGTAAAAGCCATTATAGAGTGCCCTGCTGGCTCCGTTCTGGCCAGCCAGGTCAATGTTTCCGGTGGTGATATTGTAGTTTGCCTGCTTGTTGTTGGCTTCAACCCAGGGTGTGTGCGCATCGTAGCGGAGGCCAAGGCTTAAGGTGAGGTTATCTGTCACGCGCCATGTGTCTTCACCATAGATGCCGATGATGTTACTCGACTGCTGCCAAGTAGCGCCCGTGCTGGTGCCACGCCCGATCTGATACGGGAGACCGAGCACAAAATCCGCTCCACCATCTCCAGCTCCGGTTCCCGCAGACTCGGAATTGGTTGCAGTAAACCTGCCATCGAAATCCATCAAGCCCAGCTCACCGTTATTACCGGCATAGAAGGTCTTGATGATGTCGCGCCACCATTGGCCTCCGAATTTGAACGTGTGCCGTCCGTGGGTCCAGGTCAGCCCATCTTCAGCCTCCCAGACGTGGTCATCAAAACTCTGGGTCTGCTCCGCCTGCCCAAGACCATTGACTGAGCCAGCGGAGTTATTGAAGGTTAGCTGCATCAGGCCGTCCAGGCCTGTTGGATTGCCATTTCCGATTCCTATTGTGTTGCCAAACTGGCCCACGTTTGAATTCCAGCTATTCCCCGTGTTGAGGGTAATGTGGCTCCAGCCAAAGCGAGCATCATTCAAAAGATTGTTTGTCAGTGTTCTGGTCCAGTCGCCGACTGTGTTCAAAATCGGTGCAGTTGCAGAACTGTTGGAGAACAAAGCGAATGAGTTGGTGCCTGGATTGTTCTGATACGCCCGGGTAAAGCGATACGAAATGGTGTCCTTTTGTGTCGGTCTATAGTCGATCTTTAAATCTCCCTGGTCCACGTCTTCCGCGGTGACTGAGACGTTTGTCGCGTTGTTTTGCAGGTTTCCGTTGATCGGTGCAGGGTAAAGACTTGAAGAGAACAGGGCCGACGCGACCGGGCTGATCATGGTAGAAGGAATCACATCGAACGGAAAAGGACTCCGCGTTGTGGCAGGGGTCGAGGAAGGGGTGCATGGAGCAGTAAAAGAGGCGCACGGGTTGTACAACTGGCCCGGCCCTTGGCAAATGCCATTGCCGTCAAATCCGGCGCTGCAGATTGCACCGAAATTACCCGACCGTTCGGCGGCTGTGAAAAGGGTAATAAAACCCGTTGAGCTTGGGACATCGAAGCGTTGCCCTTGATAGTCCGCAAAGAAGAAGAGTCTGTTTTTCAGGATTGGGCCGCCGGCGGTGAAGCCGAACATATTCCAGCGGACCTTGTTTTTCGGAAGAATATCGGTGGGATTCACCCCGCTCGCCCATTGGTTAGCGTTTAAGACATCATTTCGGAAATACTCCCAGACATCCCCATGGTAGCTGTTGGTACCCGACTTGATGGTGGCGTTGACAATGCCGCCCTCAAAATTGCCGAATTCTGCCGGGGCGTTGTTGGTGATCAGGTTGAACTCCTCAATTGCATCGGGAGCCGGCGCGTAACCCAGCAGGTTATCCGAAACCTGGTTATTATCCATGCCGTCCAGCAGGAAGTTATTTGCCTGCTCGCGGTTACCGTTGATCAGCGGCCGCCCGCCATATCCAGCGGTGTTGTTGCCGTTGTTGAAGCTACTGGGATCGGTCGAGACAGCGCCCGGCGCAAGCAGCGTGAGTTGCACATAGTTGCGCGCGGCGAGCGGCATCTCGTCGTTGGTGGCGGCGTTGATGACCGTGTCGACCTGCGTGGTTTGAGTTTTCAATATCGGCGCCATACCGGAGACTTTTACCGTCTCGCTCTGTTTTCCGAGCTTGAGGGCTACGTCGATGCGAGCCACTTGATCCACCGTGAGGACAAATGGTTCACGCGCGGCTGTCGAAAATCCGCTTTTGTCAACCGTGAGAGTATAGGTGCCTACGGGTACCGCTGAAATTCGATACAGGCCGGAATCATTTGTCACTGCGGTATAGGTGGTGCCGCGCTCTACCGAGGTTGCTGTGATCGTAGCTCCGGAAACAGCTGCGCCGGCCGGATCGGTGATGGTACCGACGACGGCTGCTGTCACGGTCTGACTCCACGCCGATTGACTGAAAACTGAAAAAACAAGCAGTACGGCACCTAGTACCGCTGCCTTCACTACGCCTCTTTTACACATCCCCCAACCTCCGAAAGTAAAATTTCTGCATGAATAATTGTTTTGCGAACTAATTTGAGCCCTTCCCAGCGTGCACGAGATGGTAAGTTTCTGCTTACGCTGCTGTCAACAAAAACATTCCCCAGGGCAAAGGCCTGTCAATCAGAGAAGCATTTTATCGCCGCAGCTTGCGAAAGCAGATGTCTTGACATCAGGAACTCAATGAATGGATATCAAACTATCAAGCGTGTGGGGTAAAAGGCAAGAACATTCTTTAAGAACATTAGCAACTGCGGAGGAAGCAGTTCCAAACGGAATAAAGGAAAGTAATCGATGGGAATCGCAATGGCCGGAAGGAGCTCGTTATTTCGCAGCCGCCAATAGGAGCAACAACGATTGGTGGCAGGCGTCAAGACACATCGCCGCTCGTGTCAACTCCCAGATAAAACTGTTTCAACTTGGGTAAATCTAGTGCCTCGTCAAGTTAATGCTTTAGCAAGCCACCCAGTCCCTTGCTGAACTGTTGCGCAGCCGCTCCAGTGTTCCCGGCGCCTCCTTTGGTCACGCCGCCCAGCGAGCCGGCCAGGCCGGTGACCGCGCCACCCACGATGCCGCCAACATCGGGAATGATCTTCGGCTGGCTTGCTGTTCCCTGAACGGCAAACGGGAGTTTCGTCATGGAGACGCTCTTGCCGAGCGTATTTCCAAGGACGCCGCCGCCACCGGAACTGAGCTGCGCTACAAAGTGGAAGTTGAGAGCATTGTTGGCGCTCATCGTGCCGCTGCCGGTTACCTGGCCGATGCCGACCACGATGAGATCAATGTTCGATGCCTGGATGCCCGCTGGACTGTAGTTGATGTTGCTCGTCAGACGCTGGATCTGAGTGTCGCCGCTGGGGAAGTGAGTGCCCGTCAGCTTCGAGACGGCGGAGAGTTTGGAGCCTAAATCAAATCCAGCCAGGCGAGTGTTGAAAGCTCCGACGTTGCCCGTCGCCACCAGCGCAGATGTTGGTCCCTGTGCGTGAACATTCATGCTCAAGGTACCCCCGTGGAGTGTCGATCCGGAGGGCAGGATGACTCCGAAGGCAGGGAGCGCGGCAACAATATCGTCAATCGGCATTCCTTGACCCGCAGCATTCATGTCGATCGATGTCACTGCCGCCTTGGTGGTGAAGGTGCCTTTCACGGTGGCCTGAGCGTGACCTATATGTAGCAACCCACTATTCAATGTTCCCGACGTGTCAGGCATGCTGTAGTCGAGGTTAAAGTCCATCGCAATCGGGACACCGGACGGCGCGCCGTTCGCGGCTAATTTAAGTTTGCGCATAGTGGCCACACCTTTCAGGTGGGCCTTGGCGTTGGCGGCGGTCAAGTGATTCGTCAGATCGACAATGCCGCTCAGGCCGCTGGACGGTTCGACAAGCCCGCTCTTTGCGATATCGAATGAGTCGATTGTGACATCGGCTTCGACAGGTGTGAAGGTGGCGTTCGTCGAGTTGACCGGGCCGACTGTTCCGTTGAGCTTCATCGTGCCGCCACCCGGCAAATCCATCGAAAGGGTGACAGGGAATGCAGAAGTGAGAGAGAAATTTTTCGTCGCCATTTGAACGTTGCTATAGACACTGGGAGATTTGGCGCCAGCGGGCAACATCGTCACCTCGCCATGGTTCACATCGAGCCTGCCGACGGTGAGATTGGTGGTTCCTTGTGATGCGGGCTGGCTGGCCTTCGAGTTGCCGGTGTTGGCCAACGTGGAATAGTTCCACTGATTCGACGCGTTTGAGATCAGGTGAACGACCGGCTTGTCGATGGTAATGCTGGTGACTTCGAGTTGCTTGGAAGTGATGAGCGGCCAGACCTTGACCCCTATTTTGAGAGAGGAAGCGGTTAGGAATGGCGACTGGCTGAAGCTCGGATCATCGGCAATGGATAGATTGTCCGCGCTCAACGAACCGGAAAACAGCGAGAAGTCAACGTTGCCGATTTGGACCTTACGCCCCAGCGCCTGCGAAGCCAGGGATTCAAGCTTCGGTCGGAAGGTGTTTGCACTGACGAATAGCGGAATCAGGATCAGGATGAGGATCAGCACGCCTAAGGCTGCGCCGGCAATAGTTAGAATGCGCTTCATGGCAAAACCTCCCAGGATGCTCCTTAGATGCAAAAGGAAGCCTTGAAGTGGGATCCGTGAAAAACTTTCGGAATTAGGGGAGGTTCACAAATCCTGTTGAGGCAGTCTACTCCTTCAACTGAGGCAGCGGAATGAATAAAGAAACGATAAACTCCAAAAGGATTCAGCCGCTCGCAGCGCAAAGGAATCAGTCAGGGGAGGTCATCGATGGCAAAATATACTGCTCGACCCCGAAGCGGTCCCCATGCGCAAAAAGCCTGGGATGTGTTGGCGGCGCGCTACCCTGCGATGCAACCTACCCTGCTTGTCAGTCGGTTGGAGGATACCCTGGGTTGGCAGTGGTCGATGGAGTTCAACTCTCCAGATGACGAGACGGTTTTCTGGGACAGCGTTTCGGTCGCAGAGATCCGGAAACTGGTTGCGCTGAAGAGCAAGGCGAGCCGAACTCCACCAGCGAGCGGCTTGCGAGTCGTGAGAAGAAATCCTAAGCCGAAAAACTGAATGGTCTGAACGCTCGGCGGAGTGCGAGATTCCCGTTATCCAACAACAAATTGAGAACGGGATTGCTTTAGCGGCAAAGCCAACCTCCGTCGACGGCAAGAATGTGGCCGTGGACATAATCGCTGGCGGCAGATGCTAAAAACACGGCTGCGCCTGCCAGGTCTGACGGCAAACCCCACCTCCCAGCGGGAATTCGGCTCAGGATTGCCTTTGATCGTTCTTCATCGGCACGCAGGGGAGCCGTGTTAGCAGTCTCCATGTAACCAGGCGCGATTGCATTTACGTTTACTCCTTTGGAGGCCCACTCATTCGCCAGCGCCTTGGTCAGTTGGCCGACTGCGCCCTTGGCGGCGGCGTAACTAGGCACGAATATGCCGCCCTGAAACGTGAGCATGGAAGCGATGTTAATAATCTTGCCGGATCCGTGGGTCAGCATTTTTGTGCCGGCATATTGGCTCAGGTAAAAGACACTGTTGAGATTGGTGTCGATGACAGTCGCCCAGAATTCATGGGAATGTTCGGCAGCAGGCGCGCGGCGAATGGTGCCCGCATTGTTCACCAGGATATCGATGGAGCCGAAGGCCTTCACGGTCTCGTCGATGATGCGGTTGCAGACGGCGGGGTCGCGAACGTCGCCCGTCACCGAGATGGATCGAACGCCTGTTTTTGCAACTTCTTCAATCATCGATTTCGATACATCTTGATGACCATGCAGTGTCACATTGGCGCCGGCCTGCGCGAGTGCAATGGCCATGCCTGCGCCAAGACCCTGCGACGACGCCGTGACTAATGCGTTCTTGCCCTTCAGGCTGAATAAATCGAGGACTGCCATCGGCGCGCTCCTTTGAGGTTGGATGGAAATTTTTGCACGGACTTCGAAAATCAATCACGCGACAACCATCCAGATATTTTCTGACGGGAGACTCTACGGTTCACGGTACCATTCAACGGCACTGAGTTGCGGCGAACTGCCGCCCGTCGTGTGCTCTGTGATAGCGAATCGCCCACAGTTTCGTCAGTTTTCAAGGGCCTTGTTGATGTGACACCGTTCGTGATCCCGAGCGCATTCGGGCATTTTTCAACGGAGGAGGGCCACAGAATGCACGAAATACGTTCAGCGGAATAATCGAAGCAACCCAAGCCGACGAACAACCGTAAACAACATGAAACAAAACCCTCCTTAGTGTTCACAGTTTTGCCGTAAAATAGCGAGTTCGCCATACCAAGCCCAGGGTACGGCGACCGCCGACGCAATCCGATGTGAAAAGGATCCATAATGGCAGCAACTCGCACTGTCACCGCGACCAAAACGCCGGTTGAGACTCACGGACTTTCGCCCGAACAGATGATTCAGATGTACCGCCTGATGTACGAGTCCCGCCGCATCGACGATCGCGAAATCATGCTCAAGCGTCAGCAGAAGATCTTTTTTCAGATCTCGGGCGCGGGGCATGAGGCCCTGTCTGTTACCGCGGGACTGGCGCTGCGATCCGGGTATGACTGGTTCTATCCGTACTATCGCGACCGTGCATTGTGCCTCGCTCTTGGAATGACGGCGGAAGAGATGTTGCTGGCTGCTGTCGGTGCGGAGGCTGACCCGGGAAGTGGTGGGCGGCAGATGCCTTCGCATTGGGCGAGCGCGCGTTTGAACCTGGTGACCCAGTCTTCGCCGACTGGATCGCAGTGTCTGCAGGCGGTTGGCTGTGCCGAGGCTGGACGCTATTTCACCCATCATCCGGAAGCGGCCAAAAAACCGGAGCTCGCGGAGAGCCAAAAAGATTATCGCGCCTATAAGAATGTGACGTATCACGCCGACGAAGTGGTGTATTGCTCGTTGGGCGATGGCACCACCAGTGAAGGCGAATTCTGGGAGGCTATGAATTCGGCTGCCAACCTGAAACTGCCGGTGCTGTTTGTGGTGCAGGACAACGGGTACGCGATTTCCGTTCCGGTTGAAGTGAATACGGCTGGCGGCAACATTTCAAAGCTGGTCGCGAACTTTCCTAACTTTTTCTTTGCGGAGATTGACGGCACCGACGCCATTGAATGCCACAAGACCATGCAGGAGGCGGTCGCGTACTGCCGCGCGGGCCACGGGCCGGCGTTTGTGCATGGCCACGTGATTCGGCCCTATTCGCATTCACTATCCGATGACGAACGCTTCTATCGGTCGGAAGCCGAGCGTGAGGCGGATGCCATGCGCGATCCGCTGCCGAAGCTACAGATGCGGCTATTGCGTGAGGGAATTCTGGATGAAGCTGGAATCACGCGGCTGGAGCAGGCAGTGGATGAAGAGATTCGCGTCGCCACTGAAGTTGTCCTGCGATCTCCATTCCCGACGACCGACAGTATTTATAAGCACGTGTACTCCGAGGACTTGGATCCGACGGCGGATTCGTTCTCGAAGGAACCGAGCCCGCGCGTGGAAGATCCGTCGCGTCCGGTTGCGGAGCGCACCATGGCAGACCTGATTAACGCCTGCCTGCACGACGAAATGAAGCGTGATGAGCGCATCGTGGTTTTTGGCGAAGATGTGGCGGACTGCAGCCGCGAAGGTTCCCTGGAAGAGGTGGGGATCAAGGGGAAGGGCGGGGTATTCAAACTGACCAGCGGGCTTCAGCGCGAATTTGGTTCCGATCGCGTCTTCAATTCTCCGCTGGCGGAAGCCAATATTGTTGGCCGAGCGTTGGGGATGGCGACCCGCGGCATGAAGCCTGTCGCGGAGATTCAGTTTTTCGACTACATCTGGCCGGCCATGCATCAGCTGCGCAATGAGCTTCCGCTGATTCGCTGGCGTAGCAATGGAACCTTCTCCAGTCCAGCCGTGATTCGCGTGGCCACCGGTGGATATTTGACCGGCGGCGCGATCTATCATTCACAATCGGGCGAGAGCATTTTTACCCATACGCCAGGCATGCGGGTGGTTTACCCATCAAATGCGCTGGATGCGAATGGCCTGTTGCGGACGGCGATTCGTTGCGACGATCCGGTGTTGTTTCTGGAACACAAGAGACTCTATCGCGAGACCTATGGCCGCGCTGTTTACCCAGGCCCGGATTTCACTGTTCCATTTGGCAAAGCTAAGATTGTTCGCCCTGGAAAGCAGCTAACTCTGATCACATTTGGTGCAGTGGTTCCGCGGGCGTTGCAGGCCGCTCAGCGTGCAGAACGCGAAAATGGTCTGGATGTGGAATTGATCGATCTGCGTTCATTGAACCCATACGATTGGGATGCGATTGCAACCTCTGTCCGGAAGACGAGTCGCGCGCTGGTGGCGTACGAGGACATGCGCAGTTGGGGGTATGGAGCGGAAATCGCTGCCCGCATTGCGGATGAACTGTTTGACGATCTGGATGCCCCAGTGCGCCGCATCGCTTCCAAGGATGTTTTTGTCGCATATCAGCCAACGCTTGAAGACGCGATTCTGCCGCAGCCCGAAGATATTCGCAAGGCAATCGTCGAGCTGGCCGGGTATTAGAGCCCAGAGTCGCGAGTTCGGCGCTTGGGTGATATCGCTACGCGTCCTCGACGATGGTTCCCTGATGGTAGACAATCTTCCACCCGTGGTTGGTCTGCTGCCAGATCGTGGATCGGCGCGTTTTGCGTGTCCCGTGCTGCAATAAGGCGTAGGTCAGCAAATAGACATCCGCGCCCAGGTGTCTGCAATAGAAGTCGCTTGTCTCCCAGACATCGCCGCTTTGATCCTGTTGGAAGCGCTCTTCCAACATATTTAGAACATAGTTTCTGCTGTAACGTCGACCCGATGCTCCCACCTCCCAATAATCCTGGGTTGTCATGTTTTCGAAGTCGGCTCGGTTTGTGCCAAACTCCGGACGGTGAAAGATTGGCTCGCGGCGGATGAGCTGCGCAAGGATCTCGCCAAGCGCGGGGTCGGTGAACAGGTGCGGCTCGCCGGTGGAATTCATTTGGGGCTCCATGTTGTTGAAGTGTACGAGATTCCTGTCAGACGAAAAGAACGAGCCCGCGCATCCAAGCCATACAGGATGAGTGAGCCTTTCACACGATATTCTGAGAGATAGCGGGGATCAAATCTGTGGCGAAATCGAAAGCAGCCACTCCAGAACGAAGCAAGAAAAGGTTCGAGCGAGGCAAACCTGCGCCCGAGGCATCGAAACCGGCGAGCCCACCTGGCTGAAGATTCCTTCGACCCGCTTTCGTTGTTTCATCCTGTGACCGCAGCTTGGTTGCGCGCCGTTTTTGAGCGCCCGACCACGCCGCAGCGGCTGGGATGGCCGGCGATTGCGAAGGGCGATTCGACGTTGATTCTGGCGCCGACGGGAACCGGCAAAACGCTCACTGCGTTCTTGTGGTGCATCGACAAATTGATGCTGCAACCGGCGCCTGCAGACACGCACGGATGTCGCGTGATCTATATCAGCCCGCTGAAGGCGCTGGCTGTCGACGTGGAGCGCAACCTGCGTTCTCCGCTGGCAGGAATCAAGCAGATGGCGGAACGAGCCGGAGTGTCTGTTCGCGAACCGCGCATCAGCGTGCGAACGGGGGATACTCCGCAGACGGAACGAGCGCGATTTCGCCGCGATCCCGCAGAAATTTTAATCACCACACCAGAGTCGCTATATCTGTTGTTGACCAGCGATGCGGCGGCCTCGCTGCGTTCCGTTGAGACCGTGATTGTCGATGAAATTCACGCTCTGGTGCCGACAAAAAGAGGCGCACACCTGGCCGTATCGCTGGAGCGTTTAGAGGCGTTGGTGGGCCGTCGGATTCAACGCATTGGATTGTCGGCAACGCAGCGGCCGCTGGAGGAAGTAGCACAGTTTCTTGGCGGCGTGGAGGTTTCGGCACGGAGTCAGCGGGCCGAGTTGCTACGCCGAAGCCGAAACTGAATTTAGTGAGCGAAAATGTGGAAGCGCTGGACGCGCTTGAGCCGGAGTGGCTGGCGAGCTCTCCTAATGTTTCAACGCAAGACGCGCCACGATTTCGACCAGTGACGATCATCAATGCGAGCGAACCGAAGCGGCTGGATCTCCGCATTGAAGTTCCAGTGGAGGATATGGCACGGCTGGGTCAGCAGGAAGAATTTTCCAGTGGGCCGGCATCGCAAGGACCGAAGAGAACGTCTATTTGGACTGCGATTCATCCGCGATTGTTGGAACTGATTCGCGAAAAACAATCGACGCTGATCTTTGTGAACAGTCGTCGCGTGGCGGAGCGATTGGCGGGCGCGCTGAATGATTTGGCGCAGGAATCGATCGCACGAGCCCACCATGGTTCTCTGGCTGCATCGCAGCGCTCTGAGATTGAGGAACTGCTGAAAGCGGGACGCATTCGCGCATTGGTCGCGACTTCCTCGCTGGAACTTGGCATCGATATGGGAGCGGTGGACCTGGTGATTCAGATTGAAGCGCCGCCTTCGATCGCAAGCGGGATGCAGCGCATTGGTCGCGCTGGCCATCATGTGGGAGCTGTCAGCGATGGGATCATCTTCCCAAAATTTCGCGCTGATCTGATCGCATGCGCGGCGGCAACGCGAGCCATGCATGAGGGTCTGGTCGAGTCGACGCGGTATCTGCGTAATCCACTGGATGTGCTGGCGCAACAAATCGTCGCCATTGTGGCCGAGCCGCCGCAAAAGCCAAGGGCCGCCAAGCCAGGAGGAAAGACATTAAGTTCTCGTGCCTCTTCGGCTGTGGATGCACTGGACGAAGACCGAGAGAGTTTTCCGGTCGACTATGAGGCGTTGCACCAATTGATCGCAAGCTCCGCACCGTTTGCCACGTTGAGTCAAGCGGCATTTAATGGCGTCCTCGACATGCTTTCCGGGCGATATCCATCCGATGAGTTTGCGGAGTTGCGTCCTCGCATTACATGGGATCGGGTGCGGAATACGTTGACGCCGCGTCAGGGCGCGAAGAGTCTGGCGATTTTGAATGGTGGCACGATTCCAGATCGCGGTTTGTACGGGGTGTTTCTTTCCAGCTCCAAAGACAAGCCGGTGCGCGTGGGTGAGCTGGATGAAGAAATGGTGTTTGAAAGCCACGGAGGCGACACCTTTGTTTTGGGCGCAACGACATGGCGGATTGATGAGATTACGCATGACCGCGTGCTTGTTTCTCCTGCGCCGGGCGAACCGGGGAAAATGCCGTTTCTGGCATGGTGAGGGTCCAGGAAGGCCGCTGGAATTCGGTCGTCGCATTGGCGCGATGGTGCGCGAATTGCGTGGAATGGAGCGGAATGCTGCTGTCAGTCGCTGACGCGCGAGCACGATCTGGATCCGCAAGCGGCCGACAATCTCATGCGATTCCTCGCCGATCAGGAAATTGCGACGACCGAGGTCCCCGACGATCGCACGATCGTGATCGAGCGGTGCAGAGACGAGCTGGGCGACTGGCGTGTGTGCGTGCTGACGCCGTTCGGAAGCCGCATCCATGCGCCCTGGGCGATGGCCGTGAGCGGACGATTGCATGCTGCGGGTCAGGTCGACATTGAGACATTATG
This sequence comes from uncultured Acidobacteriota bacterium, assembly GCA_963794795.1. Classification (GTDB taxonomy): domain Bacteria; phylum Acidobacteriota; class Terriglobia; order Terriglobales; family Acidobacteriaceae; genus JAKAAZ01. Next base: position 526,618 of record CAWCFC010000002.1, read on the forward strand.
GACCGATGACGGGTTTGTGCTGCGATTTCCGGAGACGGTCGAGCCGCCCGATATTGACGTGTTGATGCTCGATCCCGTGGAGGCGACGGACCTGGTGTTGCGGCAGCTTGGATCGACGGCGTTGTTTGCGGCAAAGTTTCGTGAGAGCGCGGCCCGGGCGCTGCTGTTGCCTCGTCGCCGTGCGCAGGGACGTGCTCCGCTGTGGCAGCAGCGCAAGCGCGCCTACGATTTGCTGGTGGTGGCGTCGCGGTACGCGTCGTTTCCCATGCTGTTGGAGGCCTACCGAGAGACACTGCGCGACGTGTTCGACATGCCGGCATTTCTTGAGGTGCTGCGCGGTATCGCGAGCCGTGGTATTCGTGTTCATGTTGCGGATACGCGTACGCCCTCGCCGTTCGCGGCATCCTTGCTGTTCGGATATGCGGCCAACTTTATTTACGACGGCGATGCTCCGCTGGCGGAGCGACGGGCGCAGGCGCTCACCATTGACCAGGATCAATTGCGCGACCTGATGGGCGACGCCGATTTGCGCGAGTTGTTGGATGCCGTGGCCATCGAAGAAGTGGAGGAGCAGCTGCAAGCGGTCGCTGAAAATTATCTTGCCAAGAGCATCGATGGCGTCCATGATTTGCTGCTGCGGTTGGGAGATCTGAGCCACACTGAACTTGCGCGCAGGACTGTTGGGGTGGACCTAGACGCGGCGGCAGCAAAGCTGATTCGGGCACGGCGGGCACTTGAAATTCAGCTGCTCGGCGAGAAACGGCTGATTGCTATCGAGGATGCTGCCAAGTTTCGCGATGCCCTTGGAATCCCCTTGCCGCCGGGTGTTCCAAAGGCATTTCTAGAGCCGGTCGTCGACCCGGAGTTGGAAATTATAAAGCGCTATGCTCGCACCCACGGACCGTTTACAGCGGACGAGGCGGCAGGGCGTTTTGGATGGACTCCGCAAACTCGTGCAAACATGGCTGCGGGCTCTGGTGCATGCAGGCCGCCTGGTGGAAGGCAATTTCCGGCCAGGCGGAATTCATCGTGAATGGTGTGATGCTGAGGTGTTGCGGACGATACGGCGCAAGTCTCTCGCGCGATTGCGCAAGCAAGTGGAACCCGTGGAACAGCAAACATTGGCGCGCATGGCGACGCATTGGCATGGGTGTCTGCATCGGCGACGCGGGCTGGACGCGGTGCTGGATGCGATTGATCAGTTGCAAGGGGCACCATTACCGGCGTCTGTGATCGAGCGCGAAATATTGCCGGCTCGCATCGCTGGATATCAAGCAAGCGATCTGGATACCTTGATCGGAGCCGGCGAAGTGGTTTGGTGCGGCGTCGAGCCGATTGGCGAAGCCGACGGGCGAATCGCGCTGTACCTCGCGGACAAAATTGCCGAACTGCATGCGCCGGCAGTCGCGAAGCTGGCGACAGATCCTTTGGAGAATCCGCTGGGCGTGAAGCAGCAGCAGATTCTGGATCTGTTGGCGACTCGCGGAGCGATGTTTTTTTCCAGTCTGCATGAAGCTGTCGGCGGGGGATTTCCGGGAGAAACGATCGATGCACTGTGGGAACTGGTCTGGACGGGACGGGTCACGAATGACACGTTTCATGCGCTGCGGGCGTACATGGCGCGCCGAGCGATCACGCGGAGCTCTTCACGGCAGCACGTACAGTCCAATTTCCGTTCGCGTCGTACCTTAGCGCCGAGTGCGCAAGGTCGATGGACCCTGGTCGATTCCGCCGACTTGGATCCGATCTCGCCGACAATTCGAAGCCACGCGGTTGCGTTGCAACTGCTGAAGCGGCATGGCGTGGTGACCCGCGAGACGATGGGCCTGGAGAATATTGCGGGCGGCTTTAGCGCGGTGTACGACGTGTTGAAGGCACTGGAAGAGTCTGGCCGGTTGCGACGAGGATATTTTGTGGATGGGTTAGGTGGAGCGCAGTTCGCGCTGCCTTCCGCCATCGATCTGCTGCGGTCGCTGCGCGCGGATCGCACACCGGAAAAACCAGAGATGCTTTGCCTGGCCGCGACGGATCCGGCAAATCTTTATGGGGCCGTTTTGCGCTGGCCTCCGTCTTCACCCGTTGACGAGATGACCACAGGCCAGGGGACGGTGGGTGTCGAACCATTAAGGGAAGGGAACACGCGAACGTTGGCGCGAGCTGTGGGGGCTCGCATCGTTCTGCGAAATGGCGCATTGGTCGCCTATATGCGGCGGAATAATCCGAACCTGATTGTCTTCCTCGCTGCCGAGGAGCCGAATCGGAGCCACGTGGCTCGCGATCTGGCGAATTTTCTGGCAGAGCTTGGACAGCAGGATCTGCAGGCACAAAATTCGGGGCGCCCCGCAGGATTACTGCTCGCAACGGTGAACGACGTTCCGATTGCGGAACACTTCCTCGCGCGTTTCTTGTTGGACGCTGGCTTCCATGCCTCGCCAATGGGCTTCCACTTGCGGCGTTCGTTGCTGGCTCCAATCGCTCACTCATCTGCGGGAGCTGCACCGTCCCGCGAGGTGCAATAACAGTGCCGGAAGGCGACACGATTTTTCGGTCAGCGCGCGCGTTACATCGGGCACTGGCAGGAAGAACCATAACGCGATTCGAGACGGCCTATGCTCACCTGGCCAGCGTCAACGATGATAAGAAAGTTGCGGGGCGCACCGTCGAGCGGGTGGAGGCGCGAGGCAAATGGCTGCTGATGCACTTCTCTGGCGATTTGATCCTGGTCACGCACATGCGGATGAATGGTTCGTGGCATCTCTATCAAACAGGAGAGAAATGGCGTCGTCCGCGGAAGGATATGCGCGTTGTGATCGAGACTGTAGATTGGAGCGCGGTGGGATTCACTGTTCCTATCGCGGAGTTTCATTCGGCAGGGTCATTGCTGCGAAAGACAATGATTTCCACATTAGGTCCAGATTTGCTAAAGCAAGACTTTGACTTTGCTGGAGCTCTTGCAAGAATGCAGGAGTACGCCGATGGGCAGATTGCGGAGGTTTTGCTGAACCAGAGGGTGATGGCCGGAGTCGGGAATGTCTACAAGTCTGAAATCTGTTTCATGTGCGGAGTGAACCCATTTTGCCAGGTTCGAACGCTCGATCCGCAACAGCTGGAACAGCTGGTTTTTACGGCGAGGAAATTTCTCGCGCTGAACGTCGCCGAAGACGTAGATGGAGAAATTTCAACCTACGCAGGCCTGCGACGCACGACCCATACTTCGAAGCAATCTGCGCGTTTGTGGGTGTATGGGCGTCGTGGAGAGCCCTGTCGCCGTTGTGGCACCTCGATCGAGATGCGCAAGCAAGGTGTGGGCGCGCGAACTACGTTCTGGTGCCCAGCCTGTCAGCCGATTCAGTGACAAATCGCTTCCGCCGAAAATCGAGTAACGCGTCCGTCGTGATGTGGAGCACGCGGGACAGGTTCGTCTGCGATCTATAATCCGGTGCGGATAGCGGATGCACAGGGGCTTCATTATGAAGACTATTTCGCAGATTGCAGCAAGCCGGGAACGGTTGATTACAGCTTTGAATCACAAGCAGCCGGATCGTATTCCCATCGACTTTGGGGGCACGGCCGTGACCGGCATGCATGTCAGCTGCGTTGCGGGTCTGCGCGAGTTCTACGGCCTTGAGAAACATCCTGTCCGCGTGTACGAGCCGTTTCAGATGCTGGGACTGATTTAGGACGACCTGGGCATCGATGTAGTAGGTGTGTTTCCGCGCAACACAATGTTTGGTTTTCCCGCCGACAATTGGAAAGGCTGGAGGCTGAACGGACTGGAAATCGAAGTCCCTGGAAACTTCAATACAACGGTCGATGCCAAGGGCGACACGCTGATTTATCCGGAAGGCGATACCTCTGTTCCGCCGAGCGGACGCATGCCGCAGGGCGGATATTTCTTTGACGCCATTGTGCGGCAGGAGCCTTTCCAGGAAGAGACGCTGAACGCGGAAGACAACATGGAGGAATTCGGCGTCATCACGCAGGAAGAGCTTGACCATTTAATGCGATCCACGCAAGCGGCGCAAGCGAGAGGGCGAGGCGTGATTGCCACTTTTGGAGGAACGGCATTCGGAGATATAGCGCTGGTACCGGCACTATCGCTCAAGCATCCCAAGGGCATTCGCGATATTACTGAGTGGTACGTGTCGACCAGCAGCCGCCAGGATTATGTACACAAAATTTTCGAGCGACAATGTGAGATTGGAATCCACAATCTGGAACGCATTCATACCGCGCTGGGCGATTCGGTGCAGGCAATGTTTGTCTGTGGCACAGATTTCGGCACGCAAACATCGGCCTTCTGTTCGGTGAAAACTTTTCGCAATTTATATTTCCCCTACTACAAACGGGTGAATGACTGGGTCCACTCCCACACCACGTGGAAGACCTTCAAGCATTCCTGTGGATCGGTTGAAAAATTTCTTCCGTCCTTTATTGAGGCCGGCTTCGACATCCTGAATCCTGTGCAGTGTTCGGCGACGGGAATGGATCCCGCGCAGTTGAAAGAGAACTATGGCGACAACCTCGTTTTTTGGGGGGAGGGGTGGACACGCAGAAGGTGATGCCGTTCGGCACTCCTGCGGACGTGCGTGAACAGGTTTTGCGGCGATGCGAAATTTTCGCTCCCGGGGGTGGATTCGTGTTTAACGGGATCCACAACATCCAGGCAGGCTCGCCGATTGAGAACATCGTGGCGATGCTGAATGCGGTGCACGAATTCAACGGAAGATATTAAAGCGACAGAGCGGCGGTTGCGGCGTCACGCGGGCTGCAGGACTTGAGGAAAATTCATACAATTCACAAACTCATTCTGAAAGCCGGGATCGGCAGCCAGTGCCACATCGGCATAAAGGGACGGTGGTCCGGCTGCTGTCCGCTAAGAACCGCGAAGACTCGTTCACGACTCGTCATAGGATGCACGCTCGATCCTTTTGCCCGGCGGGTCATGCCCCAGGAGTGCGACCGCCACAGCGGCGTCGGAGCAGGAGTTGCTCACTGAGAACGAATGGCCTCGAAAGGCTCGATTCAGCTGCCAAGGTAACATTGAGCGGCGTGGGAGCATGTGACCTTCATCACAGAAAGAGGCAGTGTGGCGTATGCCGCCAGGGGCTGCCGCGTTGACCTGGTCGCGGATAGCACAGCGTCAGTTCAGAAATCATTCGCTGGGGAGAAAAGAAGATTCCTTCCGAGAGTTGCCGTGCAACAAAAATACTCGGCGAAGCGCGCGAGAATTCGGTACGGGTTTTCCTCGGAAATTTATCAAATGTTCTTGCGATCACCGCCAAAACACTGCATAATCGTGACGAGAGACGGTACCTGCGAGCACTTATCTGTGACCCGATATAACCGTCAAGATGTATTGCGAATCCTGCAAGTGTCCGCGCGCCAGCTGCAAGGTTGGGAGCGGGCTGGACTCATCGACTCTCTCGAAACCTACACTTTTCAGCAGCTTTCCCAGCTCAGGAAACTTCGCCTTCTATCGCTGCAGCGGATCAAGAGTTCACGCATTTCTGCGTCCATTGCGGCCATGCAACGCGTTTCCGGAATGAGTAATCCTCTGTTGGAAGCCGGCATGGTGTACGGCGGCAGCCGAGTTGTTTTCCGTCATGAGGGTGCAATTGTCGATCCATTATCGAGGCAGTTGGTCTTCGATTTCGAGGGTCGGAGTCCGGAGCGTGTCTGCACCGTGGTGGGGGAAGTTGCGCATCAGCGATTCCGCGAATCGCAAGCGGCGGAGCTTTTCTACGAAGCCGTGCGGATGGAAGATGAGCAGGGTCTGGTGGGGCGGGTGATTGAGTTGTACCAGCACGCCGTGGAATTACATCCCGGTCACGCGGCTGCTCTGATTAATTTAGGGACAATCTATTACAACCAGCGGCAATATCTTCTGGCGGAGCAGGTGTACCGTCGTGCCACGGAGGCCGACCCGAATTATGCGCTGGCGTTTTTTGATCTTGGCAATGCGCTGGACGAGCTGCAGCGACTGAATGAAGCGATTGATGCTTACAAAGCGGCGATCCGAATTATTCCCAGGTACGCGGATGCGCACTACAACCTGGCGTTGGCGTATGAGCGCATCGGGGAACATCGCCGCGCGTTGCCGCACTGGATGACCTATAGCCGGCTGGATCCTAGCGGGCCGTGGTCAAACCATGCACGCGGGCAGGCTCGGCGGCTCATCGAGGCCGACCACCTGTTCATTATCTCCCGCCGCTAAACGCGGGCTACGCGGGCCTCCAAACCTCGTGCAATTTCCAAATGAGATAGGGAAGAGCCATGATCGCAAGAAGGATTGCGGCATGCACCAGGCCATCCGGATAGCCGCCTTGCGCGCTGGGTGCGAGGTTGAAGCTCATGTTGATATGTCCGAGTCCGTTGATGACAGCTGTGCGACTCGCATGGACCTGGCTCGCGCCGCCGATCAGAGCGATCAGCATCAGGCCGACGGCAGGCCAGATCTCCTTCAATCGTTGACGGGCGGCGACGACCCCGATTCCCCAACCGACAAGTATCGGCGCGAAGAAATAGATCGCCTTGCCGAATTGAAAATAAAGATTTGCGAACCCATAGACTTGATGTCCGCCAAAGGGCGAGTCGGCTCCAGGCAGGAAGATATTCCAGCCAGACCACAGAATGAACAATGCGATGCCCCATGCCGCCGCCAGAACCAAGACGGGCGCGAGACCGAACATTGCCCAAGGTGCACGAGTGCTCCAGGATTGGAATTGCCGCTGCTCGATCATCGCTTTGGCCAAGTCATCCATGTTCCCGAGCCGCGTGAAGGCCTCCGATTCTGCATCTCCTGCATTGCGTCCCGAATGCATCTCTTCTGTCCGAAGATCCGCTAAGTGGTCGGTGAGCTCGCCGAGATACCTGCGCACATGTCGCGGGGCGACGCCGGCATGCAGCAATTGTTCGCGCAGTTCATGAAATGGCTTTGGCATGTTGTCCTCCCGCTAGCATGGTTTGAATCGCTGTCGCCAGGTTATTCCAGGTTCGCGATAGATCGGCCAGCCGACGTGAACCCGCGGCTGTAACCGAATAATAGATTCGACTTCGACCGTTGACCATTTTGCGCCGCGATCGCAGCGCTCCGTCCTGCTCCAGGCCATGCAGCACAGGGTAGACCACTCCTTCTCCGACGACGATCACGGAGCCTGTACGGTCACGGATGGCCTGCACGATCTCATAGCCATACATCTCCTCTTGCTGTAGCAGCCTGAGAATCAGAAGCTCCGGAACGCCATTCATAAAATTCGGATTGGTCTCTCTCGCCTTCATTGAGAAACAATATACATCGTGGTTCAATGCATTGCAAGGCTCATCCTTGCCGATGCTGCAATTTTTCGAAATGCATGCTCGCCATGGGTTCAAATCGTATCGGTAATGCGACGTTGAAGATGAGATCCCGTTGCCGCACTTGCTAAAATTGAATTTGTCATGCCAGCCACCTCGACCCTTTCTCCTGAAATTCTTGCGAAGTATGAGCCGGTCATCGGCCTGGAAGTGCACGTCCAATTGCTGACGGATACCAAAGCGTTTTGCGGATGTTCGAGCCGTTTCGGCTCCGCGCCGAATACACAGGTGTGCCCGGTGTGCCTGGGATTGCCCGGGGCGCTGCCAGTGTTGAACCGACGTGCGGTGGAGTTTGCAACGCTGGCTGCCATGGCGCTCCACTGCCAAATCAACGAAACTTCAGTTTTTGCGCGTAAGAATTATTTTTACCCGGACTTGCCCAAGGGGTATCAGATTTCTCAGTTCGACAAGCCGCTGGGCGAGCACGGACGGATCGATGTGCCCGCCACAATGGGGGGAACAAAGCGGATTGGCATCACGCGCCTGCATATGGAAGAGGATGCCGGCAAGAGCATGCATGAGGGCTTCCACGACTCGCGTGAGCGCACCTACATTGACCTGAACCGCTGTGGCACGCCGCTGGTGGAAATTGTGAGTGAGCCCGACATTCGGTCCGCCGAGGAAGCTTACGAATATCTGACGCGCATCAAGGAGATTCTGCTGTACACCGCGGTGAGCGATTGCAATATGGAAGAAGGCTCGCTGCGCTGCGACGCCAATGTCAGCGTGCGGCTGAAGGGTGCGGAAAAGTTTGGCACCAAGGCGGAAGTGAAAAATGTAAATAGCTTTCGCTTCGTCCGCGCCGCGCTGGAATATGAGATCGAGCGGCAGATTGAAGTGATCGAAGGAGGCGGTCGCGTCGTGCAGGAGTCGCGTCTTTACAACTCTGCCGAAGGCCGGACGTACTCCATGCGCTCAAAGGAGCAGGCCCACGATTATCGCTATTTTCCCGATCCGGACCTGCCCCCGCTCGTGGTCAATTCAGCGTGGCAGGAAGAGATTCGCGCCACCATGCCGGAGTTGCCAGAGGCACGTCGCGAACGCATGATTGCGGAGTATGAGATTACGGCGCAGGATGCGCAGGTGCTGACCAGCAGCCGCGCTTTTGCGGACCAGTTTGAGCAGGCGGCCAAGGCAGCCAAAAGTCCAAAGCGTGTGGCCAACCTGGTGCAGGGTGAACTGCTAGGTCGACTGAAAGCAGCGGGATTGGAATTGGCGCAATCGCCCATCTCGATGCAGGGGATTGCACAAGCCGCCGATCTAGCGGAAAGCGGCGCGCTTTCCAGCAAAATGTTGAAGCAGTTATTTGACCGATCTTTCGAGACGGGCGAAGACTTTGGCGTTGTCTACGAGCGCGAAAAACCACAGCAGATCAGCGATTCCGACGCATTGGAGAAGATGATTGACGAAGTGATCGCTGCCAATCCGAAGCAGGTAGAACAATACCGTGGCGGCAAAAAGACTGTGTCCGCATTCTTTGTCGGTCAGGTAATGAAGCTCTCAAAAGGACAGGCCAATCCCACGCTGCTGAACGAACTGGTCGCAAGGAAACTGGATGGCTAAGGATTTGCAGAAAGCGGAAGTGAGGGAAGTGGCCGCGGAAGATACGGCGCGAACCTATGCAGCCTTTTGCGTGCTGCGTGAGGGTCGAGTGGTGATGGCGACGTCGGAGAGCTTCACCGATTGGGTGAACCAGCGGCAGCGTCCGGAAGGCTATCGCGTGGTGGCCGCATTTTTGCCTGGGAAGCCGGATGCCGTTGCGGCTGCAGGATTCCGTGTACTGCACCAACTTTCGAAGGCGCGTTTTCTTTACGTCGATGACCTGGTCACGCTGCCGACTCATCGTGCCAACGGATATGCCGGGATGGTGTTCGACTGGTTAGTTGAAGAGGCTCGTCGTCAAGGCTGCGAGCAGCTGCATCTCGATTCGGGACACCAACGGTTCGATGCGCATCGCTTTTATCTGAAGCGCGGCATGATCATGAACGCTCATCACTTCAGCCTGAACATCTAATCGCATCCGGCGAACTCTCTGCCTTCCTGGTGTCGGGAAATAGGAATTCTTCACTGCTTCGTTTTTGAATCCGGCTTCACGCGACAGGCTGCTGAGGACGCAATCGGTTTTAATGCTTTTGAACCTCTATACAGTCTCGTCTGGATTCGGTTTTCCGATTACGTCCATCGCCAGCGGGATGGTTGTGATGGCACCCACAAACACCAAGGCCCACCCGGCTGCCTTCCGCTGATCGTCGTCGAGTCTGGTAGAAAGCAGAAGTCCAAGCCCCACGCCCAATGCGACCCGCGTTCCAGCCAGTAGCATGATTTCGGCAAGTGTGAACTTACGTTCGAACATGCCTTCAATCTACTCGCTTTCTTTCTACCGCGTTGCACATGCGGAAGACCCTGGGAAGCGTTCGGCAGAGAGACTTGATTGTGCCGGATTCGCGGCATTTTTTTGCTACTCGATTGCCTCAGAAAATAGAAAATCCTTCGGCCATTCGGTTTTATATCCAGACTCGCGCAGCAGGCTGCTGAGTTGTGCCCAATGACGGATGGAATGCAGCAGGATGTGCGCACACAGCTTGCGGCGCGAGGCAAGCAGGGTTCCTGCGGAAACGGTTTGTAGCGGGATCACCTCGAGCAATGCAGCGTCGTTCGTGGTGGAAAGAAATTTCCGAAGGTTCTGAATCGCCTGCGCATGGACAGCCGTTAAATCATCCAGCGAGCCGACAGGAATTGCATCGTAAGACGTCACTTCCTGGCCGAGGAGCCGTTGTGAATGACGCAACTCGACGGCAAAAATGTGTTTTAGCAGTCCGCGGACGGTGCCGCTGTTATAAATCGCGCAGGGAACATCGAGAGCTGCGGGTTTGGTTGCGAACCATGTCTGCCATTGTTTTGTGGCGGCTTCGTTGTCCGCAAGCAATTCTTCCAGCGTGATCGCTGCTGTCGTCATGCTTTCTCCTTGCTTTTCTTCAAGGCACGATGAGCAATGTCGCGCCGAAAATAGATTCCGTCAAAGTGAATTTTCTGCAAAGCCTCGTAAGCCCGATCGCAGGCCGACTGCAGCGTATCCGCCACGGCCGTGACAGCGAGAACGCGACCGCCCGAGGTGACAACGTTGCCGTCTCGCAAAGCGGTGCCCGCATGAAATAGGGTGACACCTTCGATCGCTGCCAGCTTCATCCAGCCCGGTGATCGCGTGGCCGGTCTGCACGGCTCCTGGATATCCCGCGAGACGCGGCAATTACTGTGACGGCGGGCTCGCTGCGCCAATGCAGCTCGACCTGATCCAGGTTTCCGTCGACGGCTGCCTCCATCGCCTTCAACAATTCTCCGTCAAGCAGGCGAGGAAGAATCGCTTCCGTCTCGGGATCGCCAAACCGCGTGTTGAATTCCAGCAGCATGGGACCGCGCGCCGTCATCATCAGCCCGCAATAGAGAACGCCACGAAAGGGTGCGCCTTCGGCAGCCATGCCATCGATGACAGGCTGGGCAATGTGGTGTACAAGCCAGTCGCGCATCTCCGGCGCCAGCAGCGTGTCGGTGGAATAGGCGCCCATGCCGCCAGTGTTCAGACCGGTATCGCCTTCGCCGATTCGCTTGTGATCCTGGGCCGCAACCAGGGGAAGCACATGGGTTCCATCAGCAAACACAAGCCACGATATTTCCTCACCTGTAAGAAATTCCTCAAGTACAACTTGACGCTGCGCATCGCCCAATAACTGTCCAGTGAGCATCTGCTTCGCGATCGCTTCCGCTTCCTGTTTCGACTCGCAGATCACGACACCTTTGCCGGCCGCCAATCCGTCGGCCTTCACAACAATGGGAGCGTGAAAATGCGCCAGCGCGTCTGGCAGTTGTTCAGCGGAACTGCAGACGGCGTAGTGCGCGGTGGGCAGGTGATGGCGCTGCATGAATTCCTTGGCGAATACTTTGCTGGTTTCAAGCATCGCGGCGCGCTGTGTCGGACCAAAAACGCGCATACCGCGGCGAGAGAGTTCATCCACCAGGCCCAGACTCAATGGCACCTCAGGGCCGACCACTGTAAGGTCGGGTTGTTCGGAGACGACAACGCGGACAAGGTCATCAAGGTCTTTCTGGTTCACTGGAACACAGCGGGCCAGCGCGGCGATTCCACCGTTGCCGGGCGCACAGACCACTTCGTTTACGCCCGGTGATCGGGCAAGCGCCCAGACCAGCGCGTGTTCACGGCCGCCACCGCCGATTACGAGAACCTTCATGCGTGCATTCGCTCCTTGGTATAAAAACAGGGTATCAGTCCGGAGTGGGGCGTGCGGCGCTGACTTCGGCATCGAAAGCTCGCGAGGCGAGAGGCCGTGGATGATCCCTACAATTTGCAGCGATTCGCTGAAGCACAAGAGCCCGTATACGCGCAGGTTTGCGCGGAGTTGCGCCAGGGCAGAAAAAGAAGTCACTGGATGTGGTTCATCTTTCCGCAGATTCGCGGCCTCGGCTCCAGCGAAACCGCCCAGTATTTTGCAATTTCGAGTCGCGGGGAAGCGATCGCCTATGCGGCGCATCCGGTGCTGGGGTCGCGGCTTCGAGAATGCACCGGCTTTGTCCTGCAGGTCGGCGATAAATCTGTCGAGCAGATCTTTGGCTATCCTGACAATCTGAAATTTCATTCTTCGATGACACTGTTCGCCCAAACGGCGGAGGATAACCAGATTTTTCTCGAGACGCTGAAGAAGCATTTCGTCGACGCGCTCGATTCACAAACTCTGGCGCGGCTTCAGGATTTTTATCGCCCATAAGACATCTTTCAGGAGTGACGAGATGAAACCTGTTCGCATCGCAATGCTGGGCTCAGGATTTGTAGCAGATTTTTATATGCAGGGACTGGCGAACGTCCCACATCAGGAAGTGGCTGTGAATTATTCCAGAAGCGCAGGCCACGCCGAGGCCTTCGCGCGCAAGTGGGCGCTGCCAGAATTCAGCACGGACATGGACGCCCTGATTGCGCGCGACGATGTGGATCTCTACATCATTGCGCTGCCGAATGAAGAGCATCTGCAGGCCGGGCTAAAGTTGGCCAATGCGCGACGAAATCAAGTTTGCACCAAGCCGCTAGCGCGGAACGGTCAGGAAGCAGGCCAATTGCGCGACGCGGCTGAGGCTTCCGGTGCGCTCCACGGCTATGCCGAAACCGAGGTATTTGCGCCGGCGAATGTAAAAGCGCGGCAGGTAATTGAGAGCGGCGCGTTGGGCAAAGTGCTGTGGGTGCGTTCGCGAGAAGCCCATAGCGGGCCGCACAGCGCGCATTTCTGGAATGTGGAACTGACAGGCGGCGGTGCGATGCATGACCTGGGGTGTCACTGCATTGAGGCGGCACGCTACTTCTTCGGCAAGCAGAACGCAGTATCAGAGGTGATGGCCTGGGGAGCTACTTTGGTGCACGGTGACAAAACCAAGGGAGAAGACAATGCGCTTTTGATGTTGAAGTTTGCCAGCGGCGGCATCGCGCATTGCGAGTTATCGTGGACCGCAAAAGGAGGCCTCGATTTGCGCAATGAAGTGCATGGAACCGAGGGATCTATCTTCACCGATGTGACACGGATGACGCCAATTTCAAGCTTCACGACAAAGCCTGCCGGGTATGTGGTCGAGAAGGCGGAGATCGACATCGGCTGGACGCGGCCTTTGCCCGAGGAAGCGTTCACGTACGGGTACCAGGCGGAAATGAAGCATTTTGTGGAATGTGCGCGCGATGGGCGCCAACCGCGTGAGACCTACGAAGATGGGTTTATCGTGAACTGCATTCTCGATGCTGGCTATCGATCGATGCGAGAGAAATCCTGGGTAGCGGTGAGCTATGAGTGAGAAGCCCGCGCGACGCCAAAAAAATCTCCAGCGGCCGACCACTCCGCTAATTGGCCCACATATTGGCTTCGTCAATATATTCGGTCAACGTCGCGGTGCCACCCGTCACAGGCATCGCATCCAGTTGGAACTGAAATCCGCTGACGGAATGCCAGCCCGGATGGATGGGTCCTGCGGGCTGAGACAAATTCAGGTCGTATGTGGTTCCGTTCAGCGTCATCGAGTCGTAGTAAAGGCATTCCGTCCCGCCGCAGGCGGTGTCGCCAATCACCCGGTGGTCCGCAAACTGTAAATGATTCCAGGCGCCGAACGTAGGCCCAGTCGTCACGTCGGTGTCGATCCATCGACCCGTCGCCTGGTTCCAAATCTGCCATGTTCCTTTACGCTGGTTCCATTGGACTCCCCACATAATGTTCAGCTGGTTTGTAGCATCGAACAAAAATGCGTCATACTCCAGCGCATCGACACCGGATGAGCTCACGGGATAGGCCCAGAAATCCGTGTGCATTTGCGTGCACGAATCGCATCCCCTGGACTTATACGGCCACAGAATGTCCGTGAAGAATTTCGTCGAATCCACCGTTTCAGTCAGCATCATCGAAGCCCCATCGACCGACGGATTCGCGTTGTTGATGGTCTGGTTGGACGAGACGGGAATGCCCTTACCACCCGGATGACAGTCCGGCATAGTGCACGTGCTCCAGTGACTCAGAGTGTCGTCCGCATTATTCACCACAATTTTGCTTCCGGCCCCGAGAGAACTCGTGCCTGCCGAAGTTGCGGCTGGAGGTGCTGCATCCTGCTGGTCAGAAATCCTAGATCCGGCTCGAGGCTCCAGAGGCGCAGCATTCGACACAGACAACATTCCGGCGACGATGGCGAGCAAGATAAGGGCGACGCGCATAGATATGAGAGTACAGAAGGGTTGCATGTCACGGTCGCTGCCTCAGATGTATCGCATCGATACCATTTGATCCGAGCTGTCGATGGTCGATCGCCAAAGTAGAGGGGATTACGCCAAATCTTCCGGTCCCAACGAAGGCGCGGGCGCATCCACCTCTGCCAGTAATGCGTGCAAATCGAGCGGGCGCGTGACCATCGCCAACTCCCCGTTTTTAGTTCGTGGCCATTCTTCCGCAGGCAGATCCCAATACAGTTCCACGCCATTGTCGTCGGGGTCGCGAAGGTAGAGCGCGTGGCTCACGCCGTGGTCGGCGGCGCCGTCCAGAGAGATACCGGCGCGCAGCAAGCGATGAAGAGCATCCGCAAGCTGAGCTCGAGTGGGGTAGAGAATTGCCAGGTGATAGAGACCTGTCGTACCCGGGGCTGGAGCCTGCCCACGCAGGCTTTCCCAGGTGTTCAAGCCGATGTGATGGTGATATCCACCCGCCGCAAGAAACGCCGCAGTCTTATCGATGCGCTGCGTGACTGCGAAGCCCAGAACGTCACGGTAAAAGGCGAGCGCGCGGTCCAGATCCGCCACCTTCAGGTGGACATGACCGATACGGGTTTGCGGATGGATCGGAGGCATGGTTGTCAGATGCTGGCCCACGCAAAAAGGTGCCAGGATCGTTCCATGTCCGTATCGATTTATCTGTACGGTGTGACGTTACGCGTTACAATAAAGCTGGATGATCAAGAGCTTCCGCCACAAAGGCATCGAGAAGTTTTTTCTTACCGGCTCGAAGGCGGGAATTCAGCCCAGCCACGGTGCCAGGCTGAGCGAGCAACTGGCTGTTTTGAACATTGCCACCAAGCCGGAGCAGATGAATGTTCCCGGATGGCAGTGGCATGCGTTAAACGCCGAACTTGCGGGACATTGGTCGGTCCGTTTGAACGGCAACTGGCGGCTGACATTTGCGTTTGAGGGCGAGAATGCGGTGTTTGTTGATTATCAGGATTATCACTGACGAAGGGAGTTCCCATTATGCGCATGCACAATCCGCCCCACCCAGGAAGAATTCTCAACAATTACATTACTGGTCGTTCCGTAACAGAAGTGGCACGCCACTTGGGGGTGACGCGCCCAACGCTCTCGCGGGTGTTAAACGGTCGCGCTGGAATCTCGGCAGACATGGCTCTACGGCTTGCGGAAGCCTTCCACACTGAGGCGGATTTCTGGCTGCGTTTACAAATACAGCGCGATCTGTGGGAAGCTTCACAGAAGAAGCGCACCAAGGTGAAACCTCTGCCGGTTGGCAATGCAGCATAGAAGGGGCACCGAATCGGAGCTCCGCATTTTGGGCAAATGGGATGATATTTCTCCTGAGCCTACAATGACCCGAGTACGTGGATACGAAATCTAAAATACTCTTCACGCTAATACTTTTCTTTCCTCGCCCTCCGGCGGTAGCATAGAGGCAGGCAGCGACATGCTGTCGGAAGCCTATGCTTTTCGTGCCCAAGGTTCTTTTCCTGAAACGCTGGCACCGCGGGAAACCCGACCGTGGGTAAGGGCCGTCCTGTTCCTCATTCGCTACGACACGGTCGTAGAATCATTACGACACATTCCTGAACCGTCGGGCACGGCCCTGCGTCTACCCGCCACGCCTTTTGAGGAGCCTCATCATGAATAGTTTTCATAGCCGGTCCGAATTGAAATCCGGCAGCCATACGTATGAAATTTTCAAACTCAGCGCGCTTGCGAACCATGGCGTCTCGCTCGAGAACATACCTTACTCTCTGCGCATCCTGCTTGAAAATTTGTTGCGCCATGAGGACGGAAAAAGTGTCACCGCCGAGGACATCGAGTTCCTGGCGAAATGGGATGCGAAGGCCGAGCCATCACGCGAAATTGCCTATATGCCGGCACGTGTTCTGATGCAGGATTTCACCGGTGTGCCTGCGGTCGTCGATCTGGCGGCCATGCGCGATGCCATGCGTTCACTGGGCGGCGATCCAGAAAAAATCAATCCGCTACAGCCAGCTGAGCTGGTCATCGACCATTCGGTGCAGGTAGATCAGTACGGCACCGGGGATTCGTACCAGATCAATTCGTTGTTGGAATATCAGCGCAATGTGGAACGCTATGCATTTCTGAAGTGGGGACAAACGGCGTTTCATAATTTTTCCGCGGTGCCGCCGGGCATGGGCATCTGCCACCAGGTGAACCTGGAATATCTGGCGCGCGTTGTTTTCACAACGCAGGCGAATGCGAAGGGCGTCTTGCAGGCATACCCGGATACGCTGGTTGGAACGGACTCTCACACGACGATGATTAACGGACTCGGCGTGCTGGGCTGGGGTGTGGGTGGAATCGAAGCCGAAGCGGCGATGCTGGGCCAGCCTGTGTCCATGCTGGTGCCCCAGGTGGTGGGTTTCAAGTTGTCGGGCAAGCTGCGCGAGGGAACGACGGCGACGGACCTGGTGTTGACTGTGACCGAGATGTTGCGGAAGCACGGCGTTGTCGCCAAGTTTGTAGAGTTTTACGGTGCCGGGATCAGTGAGCTTTCTCTTGCCGATCGCGCCACAATTGGCAACATGGCGCCGGAATATGGGGCCACCTGCGGCATCTTCCCGGTGGATGCGGAGACGCTGCGCTACTTGAAATTGACGGGCCGCAGCGAACAACATATCGCGCTGGTCGAGGCGTATTACAAGGAACAGGGCCTCTTCCACACGCCGGACGCGCCGGAAGCAAAATATTCAGCGACCCTGTCACTCGATCTTGACACGGTGGAGCCAAGCGTAGCCGGACCGAAGCGTCCGCAGGACCGCGTCAAGCTGAGCGATGCTGCCGCCAGCTTCAAGAAGCAATTGCCTGCGCTGCAGGGCCCTCGCGCCAGCGCGAACACTGAGCGCCAGGTACAGCGCTGGGATGGTGAAGGTGGTCATCCGTCGGCAAATGGGGCAACGAACGCCAAGGGCGCGCCGGAACCTGGTCACGCAGCATCGATTCAAGATCGCTTCGGAGTCGATGTGAACAAGTATCTCGACAACGGATCGATCGTGATTGCGGCCATCACGAGCTGCACCAACACGTCGAATCCTTCGGTGATGCTGGCGGCGGGATTACTGGCGAAGAAAGCCGTCGAAAAGGGACTGAAAGTTCCGCCGTGGGTAAAGAGTTCCCTCGCACCAGGATCGCGAGTCGTTGCAGATTATTATGACAAGGCAGGCCTGACGAAATATCTCGATCAGCTACGGTTCAACATTGTTGGCTATGGTTGCACCACATGTATCGGCAACTCTGGCCCATTGCCGTCCGATGTCGGAAAAGCGATAGAGGATCATGGCTTGGTGGCTGTCTCTGTCCTGAGCGGAAATCGAAACTTTGAAGGGCGCATTAATTCCGATGTGCGCGCGAATTACCTGATGTCGCCGCCGCTGGTAGTCGCGTACGCGCTGGCTGGACGGATCGATCACGACTTCGACCACGATGCTCTGGGTAAAGACAAACAGGGCCATCCCGTCTACCTGCGAGACATCTGGCCGTCGCAGCAGGAAGTTCAAAACGCGCTCTCCACTTCGATTGATTCAAGCATGTTTCGCAAACAGTATTCGACGGTGAGCGAGGGTGACGCCAACTGGCAGAAACTGAAGTTTCCCACTGGAAAAACGTATGGGTGGGAGGTGGATTCGACGTATATCCGCAAGGCGCCTTACTTCGATGGCATGAAGGCGACGCCCTCTGTGGTGGAAGATATTCATGGCGCGCGCGTGCTAGCAGTCCTGGGCGATAGCGTGACGACCGACCATATTTCTCCCGCAGGCTCGATCAAACTGAATGGGCCGGCAGGGAAGTATTTGGTCGAACACGGAGTGAAACCCGCCGACTTTAACAGCTATGGATCGCGGCGAGGTAATCATGAGGTGATGGTGCGCGGTACGTTTGCGAATGTGCGGCTGCGCAACAAACTGGCGCCGGGAACCGAAGGTGGCGTGACGCGCTTGCTGCCCGAGGGCGAACAGATGAGCATTTTCGACGCCTCGGTGCGCTATGCGGAAAGGAAGACGCCGCTGATTATCCTCGCAGGCAAGGAATACGGCTCCGGTTCGTCGCGCGACTGGGCGGCAAAGGGCCCGAAACTTCTGGGTGTGCGGGCGGTGATTGCGGAATCGTTCGAGCGCATCCACCGTTCCAACCTGGTTGGGATGGGAATTCTTCCGTTGCAATTTGAAGAAGGTCAGAATGCCGAGTCGCTGGGCCTGACCGGCGAAGAGATCTACGACATTCCCGGGCTGCGCGCGATGCTAAACTCAAAGTTCGCCAATGGCCGTAAGGTGACGGTGAAAGCAAAGACGGCGGGAGGCAAGGAAAAAGAATTTTCTGCGACCGTGCGTATCGACACTCCACAGGAGATTCTTTATTACCAGCACGGCGGCATTCTGCTGTATGTGTTGCGGCAACTGGCAGGCAAAGCGTAGGTACTTTGTAACTGCGACGACAAAAAGCCCGGAGCGATCCGGGCTTTTTTACCGAAACCTCAACACAATGAAAAAGGGCTTGGATTGATCCAAGCCCTTTTTCGAAGCTTTATCTGGGGGCGCTAGATACCGACGCCGTACTCCACGTTGCTTCCGTTGTCGCCGGCGTGGGAATAGAAATCGTACGGGGTGCGATGATTCAGCAGGTAGCGGGCACGCAAATTTCGTCCAACGTAGATACCAACGGCTACCGCACCCGTCGCCACGGACGCCCAGCCAATGATGCGAACCCAAGGTTTTTTCGTCATGCAAGCACCCATTTTCATCATGTTTCCCGGCCCAACCTTCCTTTGAGGCTGCTCTTGCCTGACCAATTGTAAGCTCAGACGCCGCATGCCAAAATCTTATCGCAAAAGCGTTCGAATAGTGTGTGCATCGGTTAAGAATCGAAGAAAATGTGCTTACTTTGGTACATGTCAGATTGTATGCGGAACCGCCGCAAATGGTTGGATGGCCGACACTTCTATGTTTCCGCGGGCGCTGGGTATTGCTCAACCCGTTGCAGCAGCTCCAGCTTTTTTCGTGGCGGCAGAAAACTTGCCTCGATGGAATTGCCTGCAAGTTCGCGAAGATGTTCCAGCGTGAACTGAAACTCCGTGTGCGCCAGGCAATATTCTGCACAAAGATCGCTGCCAAATAACGCTGGGTCGTCGGAGTTAAGGGTCACCATCAATCCATTCTCAAAATATTCGCGTACCGGATGATCCTCAGGGCGTACACAACATCCCGTGCGCAGATTGCTGGTGACGCAAATCTCCACCGGCACCTGCCTGGTGGCCAGCACTTCGATGAGCTCTGGATCCTGTCCAGCTGAGAGCGCATGGCCAATGCGTTCTGCGCCAATATTGAGAGCCGACCAGATCCCCTCCGGTCCAACAGTTTCTCCCGCGTGCGCGGTCAGATGCAGGCCATTTTTTTTCGCCTCGGCGTAAAGGTCTCGAAATGGCTCGGCCCCGGTTCGTCGTTCGTCCCCGCCAATTCCGATTCCGACGATGGATGGATGCAGTTGTTTCAGTTCCGCGGCTTTTTGAAACACTCGTGCCGCTTCTTCCGGGCCGAAGTGACGCACGGCGTCGAAGATCCAGAGCACTGAAACTCCGAACTCCTTCTCACCGCGAGTTCGGCCGCGCTCCATGCCTTCAAACAAAGGCTCAAACTCGATGCGTCGCCAGTAATACACAACGCCGACGGAAACATAGACTTCGGCGTGCACTACTCCCTGCGCCGCGAGGGCCTCGATCATGCGATACGTGATCAGCTCGTAGTCGTCCGGCGTGCGCAGACGTTCCGTGATCGCTTTGAAGGCCAGCATGAACCCGGTGAAATCTTTGTACTGATAGAGGGCGCGAGCTGCATCCAACGTCAGCGGCTCGGCATCGTTCTGCCGGCTTAGTTCGGCCAACGTTTCCGGCGCAATCGTGCCTTCCAGATGCAGATGCAGCTCCGCTTTCGGCAGATGGCGAATCCAGGATTGCGCGTCGAATGCGTGGGCGGATTTGGCCTTCGCTGGCATTAAGAGTTGAGTCGCTTGTTCGAAGAAAACTCGCTGCGATGCCGGCTGTAAAAGAAGTAGATCAACAACCCGATCGCCAGCCAGATAAAGAAGCTCACCCACGTAAGTATGGGCAGCCCAAGCATCAGCAGAAGGCAGAAGAACACGCTGAGCAGCGGGATGACGGAGCCGCCGGGGCAGCGGAAAGCGCGGCGGCGATCTGGTTCCTTATAGCGCAGGATAATCACGCCCGCCGAGACCAGTACGAACGCGAAGAGTGTGCCGATGTTGGAGAGGTCCGCAAAGGTGCCGATGTCCAGAAGGCCTGAGGGAAGCCCGACGAAGAAACCGGCAATCCAAGTGGCCGCCGAGGGAGTGCGAAAACGCGGATGCACACGGCTGAAAAGGGAAGGCAGAAGTCCGTCGCGCGACATGGCAAACCAAACCCGCGCCTGTCCGATTTGGAAGACGAGAATCGATGAAATCATTCCCAAGAGGGCGCCGAAAAGCACCACCAACTGCACCCAATGTAATGTCGAGTTGTGGTTTTCAAGATAGAGCCGGCGAAGTGTGTTCACCACGGGTGCTGCATCTTCCATCAACAATTGCCAACGGACCAGTCCTGTCAGCACCAGGGCGACGCCGACGTAAAGAATTGTGGCGATGACAAGTGTTGCAATGATGCCGATGGGAACATCGCGCTGCGGATTCTTGCATTCCTCGGCCGCAGTAGAAATAGAGTCGAAGCCAATGTAGGTGAAGAAAATGATGGAGCCGCCCGTCAGCACGCCTGACCAGCCGTTGGGATAAAACGGATGCCAGTTGGAGGTGTGGATGAACTGGGAGCCAAAGATGACGAACAACAACACAGCCCCAATCTTTAGCAGCACCATGATGTTGTTGGTTTCGGCCGACTCTCGAATGCCGCGGACAAGAACCACGGTCAACAACATCACAATCAGAAACGCCGGCACATTGAATCCGAAATGCCAGCCTGGCGGATAGAGCGCGTGACCGCTCAAGTCTTGCAGGCCACTGGGAAGGTAGGCTGGAGAAATCCACCGCAATGCGGGATGAATTCCAAACCAGTCCATCAACGCCACAACGTGGGCGGCGAATCCGACGCTAACCGCCATGTTGGAGAAGGCATATTCCAGGATCAAATCCCAGCCAATAATCCACGCCACCAGCTCACCCATGGTGACGTAGGTGTAGGTGTAGGCGCTGCCGGCGATGGGAATCATAGATGCCAGCTCGGCATAACAGAGGCCGGTAAAAGCGCACACAATGGCAACCAGCACCAGCGAGACCGCCAGGGCAGGCCCAGCACCGGGGCGTCCCAGCGAGGCGGTGTGATGAATGAGAAAATCCAACACCGGGGAGTTGAGAATGGAGGATGCGTCGAAGCGCTGTCCGGCGATGGCCGTGCCGATGACGGTAAAAATGCCGGAGCCAATGACCGCGCCGATTCCCAGCGCCGTCAGCGACAACGGACCTAGGGTCTTCCGCAGACTGTGGGCCGGATCCTCAGATTCGCGGATCAGCTTGTCGATGGATTTTGTGGCGAAGATCTGTTTTGACAGGGCTTGGCTCCTGAAATTGCATTTCGCTCAATCCATCATGGAGTCGCCAGGGCCGTAACATGGATGGCCCCGGAGAACAAAGACAAAATACTCGCTTTTGCTAGCGCTTGGCTGCTCCACGGGCAAGCTTCTTCAGCTTTTGCTTGTTGGAGCCGCGTGGAACCGTGCGCTTGGGCTTGGGAGCAGCCTTTTTCCGGGCTGTGCGTTTTACTTTTTTCCGTTCCGCTGTATCGGTAATTGCCTTCGTATTTGCCATTGGGTAAGAAATTCTCTCTCTTCAAATCTAATTGTTGATGCGGATGAAAATGGAGTCAGGAGACGTTTCAGACTCGCTCCAGCTGGGCGAACTTCTCCACAAGTTTTTTAATGCCGAACCGAGGAAATTGTACCGTAATCTTTGCGTTTTCCCCTTCACCTTCGCGTTTGAAAACCACTCCCTCTCCATATTTCGGGTGTCGAACGCGTTGGCCGCTGCGAAAACCGGTTTTTCCGGAAGGCTCGGCAACAGGGACTTGCGGTCTCGGGAACTTCTGACCGCGGGAGGCAAAAAACTGTGCGATGTTGTCGATCGAACCTCCCGCTTGGCTGCTTGCGGATCTTCTTTGCGCGCTGTTGGAGTTGGCTGCTGCGTTCTGCGGACGCTGATCTTCGTCTTCATAGCTCCAATGCTGATCACCGTCGTTATCGCGTGGCGGTGCGACGAGGATTGGGTCGGGTGGTTTGCGCAGCATATCCTCCCCAGGTGTTGGCGGGTACAGGTGCGCTGAGATCCTGAATCAAGTGGCTGGGGATTTCGCTCAAAAAGCGCGACGGCGTGGAAAACTCCGGCGAATCGTTGCCGTAGCGGCGACGAAAGCGCGCGCGGGTGACCAGCAGCGCGTCCATCGCGCGAGTCATGCCGACATAGCAAAGACGGCGCTCTTCTTCCAGCCCCTCGCCGTCGTTGATGGTGCGCGAGTGCGGAAACAGACCCTCTTCCATGCCCGCAAGAAAGACCAATGGAAACTCGAGGCCTTTCGCGGCGTGCAGCGTCATCAACGTAACGCGCGACTCTGAATCGTACTTGTCTGTGTCGCTGACCAGAGCTGCATGGTCGAGAAATTCGGTCAGCGTCTCGCCGCGTTCGTCGGCGTCCTGTGCGGCGTTGACAAGTTCCCGCAGGTTTTCAATCCGGGATTGCGACTCCGGAGTGGCTTCGTCTTCCAGCACCTTGATGTAGCCGCTGCGATCGATCAGAAACTTGATCAGCTCCGGTAACGTGGCAGCATCTCCCGGCTTGCGAAATGCATTTTCTTCTGACGGGGGAGTGGTGGCCGACAGTGATTTGCGTTCGTGGGGTGTGAGCTTCTTCGCCTGCTGATTGGTCTGCGTGCTCGCGAAAGGTGAAAATTCCGCCGGATCGAAAGCCTCCGCAAGACCATTGCGAGTGTCCTCCGCTTCAGCAATCTCGGCGTCCGTCATGCCAAAGTCGAAACTGATGGCGTCCTCGTCGGCGGCGACTGCGGTTTCATCGGCGACTTCAGAGTCGTCGGCAGCGGCCGCAATATCCAGGCTCAACTTGTCGGCAAAATTTGGAGCGAGCATGGCGCGTGCGTCTTCAATGATCCCGCGAAAATTCTCCAGCGCTGCTACCGCTCGCGCGGATACCAGACGTTGCACGATGGTTTCGCGGATGGCGTCCCAGGTACTGATGCCGGTTTCCAGAGCCAGGCGCTCAATGGTGTCGAGAGTGGTTTTGCCGATGCCACGAGGGGGCGTATTGATGGAGCGCTGCAGCGCAATCGAATCGCTGGGGTTCAGAACCAGCTTCAGATAGCTGAGCATGTCCTTGATTTCCGCGCGGTCGTAAAAGGAGAACCCGCCCACCATGGTGTACTGGATGCCGTATCGCCGCAGGGCCTCTTCCACCAGCCGTGATTGTGAATTGGTCCGATAAAGCACAGCGATGCGAGGCGGTTCAGGCTCGTTACCGGTTTGTCGAATGTATTTCTGGATGTGATCGGCGATGAAAAGCGCCTCTCCTTCGCCATCCAGCGCTTCATAGTAGCCCACCTGGGACCCGCCATCGCGCGAGGTCCACAACGTTTTCCCTTTGCGCTGCAGGTTGTTTGAAACGACCGCGCCTGCCGCTTCCAGAATTACCTGGGTCGAACGATAGTTCTGTTCCAGGCGAATGATTTTGGCGCGCGGAAAATCTTTTTCGAAATCGAGAATGTTGCGAATGTCGGCGCCGCGCCAGGAATAGATGCTCTGATCCTCATCGCCAACAACGCAGATATTCTGCTCCTCACCGGCCAGCATTTTCATCAGTTCATATTGCGGACGGTTCGTATCCTGATATTCATCGATCAGGATGTATCGGAATCGGCGATTGTAATAGCTCCGAACCGCAGGAACGGCGCGTAGCAGACGCACAGCTTCCAGAAGCAAATCGTCAAAGTCGAGTGCGTTGGCGCGCTCCAATTCCTTGTTGTAAAGGTCATAGAGATGGGCAATCCGTTCCGATTTTGGGTCGGAGGACTGCAAGTAAATTTCCTGCGGGGCGAGCATGTGATTCTTGGCCCAGGAAATCCGCGAGAGCACGATGCGCGGAGTGAATTGCTTATCCTCAACGCCAAGTCGCCGCATCAATTGCTTGATCAGGCTTTGTTGCTCGGATTCGTCATAGATCACAAAATCCTTGGTGCGGCCCTTGTCGCCGATGCGCAGGGCTTCGATATCGCGGCGCAATACTCGTACGCAGAAGGAGTGAAACGTTGCCAGCAGGGGACGCGCCAGGCTGCGATGGTCCATCAAACGTTCGACGCGCTCTGACATTTCCTTGGCAGCTTTATTGGTGAAAGTGACGGCTAAGATGGAGTCCGCCGGCACACCTCGTTCTTCAACTAGGTAGGCAATCCGATGCGTGATCACGCGGGTTTTTCCGGACCCGGCGCCGGCAAGGATCAACAGTGGACCGTCCACATTCTCAATGGCCGCACGTTGCTGCGGATTCATATTTTCAAGCAATCGGGACACGAAAGGGAAGACTCCTGCGGTTGAGCGCGCGACTTCGATTCATTCGTCGCGACACCTTCAGTGTATCGCGTGGTACGACCGATCCGCGTCGCGATATCCTGATGCTGCAATGTCGAAATCAAAAACAATTTGTGTTTATTGCGGATCTGCTGTCGGCGTGCGCTCTGAGTATCGAAATATTGCGACTGAATTGGGTACCGCGATGGCCGAGGCTGATTTCCGACTTGTCTATGGCGGGGCGCATGTCGGCTTGATGGGAGTGATTGCCGACGCCGTACTGGCCGCCGGCGGAGAAGTGATCGGAATTATTCCGCAGCAACTTGCCGATCGCGAGGTGGCCCATCTCGGCTTGACCGAGTTGCATGTCGTTCGCAGCATGCATGAGCGCAAACATATGATGGCGGAGTTGGCGGATGCCTTTGTCGCAATGCCGGGCGGCTATGGCACGCTGGACGAACTGTGCGAGGTTCTTGGCTGGGCGCAGCTGGCAATTCATGAGAAACCCATCATCCTGCTGGATACGGCGGAGTATTGGCAGCCATTATTCGCCATGCTCGATCGCGCGGTGGAGGAAGGCTTTCTTCAGTCGCATCATCGCCGTCATGCGATGCGAGCCGCGGATGTGGCGGAGGTCTTCAGGCTGTTGCAGGCGGAGCGCCCGGTCCCTCGGTGAGCTCGGCGCGACATGCCTCGCAATTGCATACCGAACGCAGATAATGCCAGGAATAAATGCCGCTGGTGTGACCATCGTTCCAATCGAAGCTGATGGCATAGCGTCCGACCGCGTTTACTTTGTTCGGTCGAACGGCAGGCTTGAAGAGCGGCAACGCTGTTTTCGGTTCGGGTTTTTGTTCTCCTGGTACTCTTCCCTCGGCTTCACGCTCTTCCACGCATGTCGCACATGGGCACGCGGCACGCAGCCACGCGAACGTCCAGTGACTGGTGTGGCCATCCTTCCATAGAATCTCGACACCTGTACCATCCGTCTGGTTTACCCGGACATGCTGGGGATCGATGGCGTCGCGCGAAAATTCCTTCTCTGGACCGGATGCTTTGCGCGCGACCTCCTCCGGAACGATGCGGATGCCTTCGTGGCTCATACTTTTGTTCTACACCTGTCGGATGGTCAATAGAGTTTATAGAAAAAGTAGATTGTTACGATACAGCCCAGGGTGACGACGAGCGCGCGAATGCCGCGAGGTTTGTGTTTGCGTGCCGCGCGTGCGGTTAGATAGCCACCGACGCTGCCCGCAATCATCATCGCAGCGCCATAGCGCCACAGAACCGCACCGTAGAAGATGAATGTTGCGGCCGCAATGGTGTTGGAGGTGCTGGTGATGATGGTTTTCAAAGCATTAATCTCGTGCACGCTGTCGATGCCGGCAATGCTGAGGGTGGCCATAATCAAAAGGCCAGCGCCGGCTCCAAAAAAACCGACATAAAGCGAGATGGCAAAAATTCCGATCGGAAGCAAAAAGCGCGCCATCGGTCGCAATCCGCTCGAGTGGGTCGAATGCCTGCTTTGAAACACGCGCTGCTGAAAAGTGGGCCCAAGTGCAAATAGCAATGTCGCGGTGAGCAATAGCCAGGGGACCATCCGCAAAAACGTTTGCTGGCGCGTTGCCAGCAAGAGCCGCGCTCCGAGAACGCCGCCTACAAATGCCGCGCTCAGCAGGGTTGGCAGCATGGTGTGGTATCGTCGCAAATCCCGCCGATAGGCCGCTGCTGAAGTGATTTGTCCGGGTAACAGGGCCACTGTGTTGGTTGCATTGGCATGGATCGGAAGCACGCCAACTTGCAGCAGAGCGGGAAATGACAGCAAGGAGCCGCCGCCGGCAATCGCATTGATGCCCCCTCCAATGAAAGCAGCAAAGCAGAGCCAGGCGAGATGGAGCAGGTAAGAAGACAGCATTGAATGAGATTGTAGCGTGGGACGAGTCGTCGGAGGATTGCGATGACACGAGTCTCAGCTTGCGGAAAGGCTAGCTGACAGCAGCATTGCGCGGCAGGCCGACACTGCCATGCATAATTTCGATGAATGCCTGGGCGGCGCGGCTCAGAGATTTGTCTTTGCGATAGATGAGGACCAGGTCGCGGGCAATGCGAACATCTTCCAGTTCGACGACGCCCAGGAGTCCCGCGGCAAACTCGGTGATCGTATTGGAGCGAGCCTGGAAGCCAACGCCGACGCCCGCAGCCGCGAACCGTTTGATCAGCTCATTCGATTCCAACTCCATGGAAATTTCCGGCTTGAGTTGCCCACTGGCGAACATCTGATCAATCGCATCGCGAGTCCGACCTTGCTTGGGAAGAATCAGAGGATAGGCGGCTACGGCTGCCAACTTCGTTGTGGACTTGCTCGTCAGCGGATGGCCCGTCGCTGTGATGACCACCATCTCATCCTTGTGAACCGGCACGATGGTCAGGCGAGGGTCGTTGACCGGCTGGGTGGTCACTCCGAAATCAACCTCCTGTGACAAGACCGCTTCGAGCGTGCGAGAGCGCTCATGGCGCGCGATGGAAACGGACACGCGAGGGTACTTTCCTTTAAATTGGGCAAACACCTGCGGCAGGATGTAAAGGCAGGTGGCTTCGTTGGCGCTGACGACCAGCTGACCGCGCGGTGTACGAGCCATTTCCGCCAGTGCGCGGATGATATTACGTCGCGCCTGCAAGGTCTCTTCCGCATATTCCAGGAAAAGTCTTCCTCCGCCGGTCAGCGTGACACGGCCGCCGGTGCGATCAAATAATCGCGCGCCAATATCCTCTTCCAGCGCACGAATCTGCGCAGAGATGGCCGGCTGGGTTCGAAACAGCCTCTCTGCCGCGCGCGAAAAACTCGCATTGCGTGCGACTTCGACAAACGCTTTGAGTTGCTCAAAATCCATGTTTTCAGTTCGAATCCCGGCACAGCTGCAATCGCGTCCGAAGCAACAGTATAAAAAATTGCTATTCGAAGAATAAGGGAAATCTATTTCAGTGTACCCGCGAACCGGACACGAAACTTGAAAGGGCACGAGATCGATGGGTGTTGCGAAGTCAGCTGGCAGAACGACTCGATGCGCTAATGGCTAGATGGGGCAATGGTTGCCGGACTTTCAGGAGCGGGCTGGGAGGTGCCTTGAGGATTCTTCTTCGCAGCTTCGCGAGCTCGCTTCTCCGCCTTTTTCTTCTTGTAGTGGCGAGCAATGTCGGGCCAGAATTCGATCAGCTCGGCACCAATTGCACCTTCGACGGTTACAGTCACTCCGCGCTGAATGGTGTCTCCGACTGTACGTTGCTCGGCTGGATAGTACACGTTGGAAATGGCGGCGCCGATCAGGTTTCCCGTGACATTTGCATAGTTCGGGCCCCAGGTGCCGTCGTCGCGCTTGCACCATCCTGTACTGCCAGCCGCCCATAGGGCGCGGGTAATGATTTTGCCGTGGCCTCTCTGGTAATAACGAGGGTCCTCATGGAGAAGACTGGGTAAAACCGCATTCCCGAAGAAGTTGCCGGTGAAATAGTCAGTGTAGGCAGCGCCATATCGCTTTGCGTAGCCTTGCACACCTTGCCCGTATGCAGCGAAATCATCGTCGGCCTGCGATATGCCGGCAACCACGGCGGTCAGTGCAAATGGCCAGGGATCAGTTACGCTCTTGAAGAACAATTGATACTTCTGGCGAGGGCTCAGAGGAAGAGCATTGTGATTCTGGGTTGTGTTAAAGGTCGCCATCACACCCAATATCCGCTGTTTTTCCTGCTGTTTTAATTGCTCCGCCGCGGTCTGCGGTGGTGTTGCCGGGGGCGTGGGCGATGAACTGCTCTGGCCCGCTGACGTGGCGCTGCCTGCCTGCTGCGCGGGAGGATTCTGAGAATTGCTGGGCTGTTGTTGCGGAGACGGATTGTCTGGCAGGGTCAGGGAAGCGTTTGCCGATTGGGATCGTGCAACGGGGACCGCAAAAACAAAGATTACGGCCATCGAGGCAGCCGCCAACCGACAAATCTGAGCCAAACTAAACCTCTATCTTGCGAAAAGTATGACCTTCAGCGGCCACGTCCAGGTCATTCCCTGGCAAAATCGACGGAAGGGTCTCCGCCGATTCAATCTCGAGCGAAACGTTCACGCAGACAACTCGC
Source organism: uncultured Acidobacteriota bacterium (assembly GCA_963794795.1). Lineage (GTDB taxonomy): Bacteria > Acidobacteriota > Terriglobia > Terriglobales > Acidobacteriaceae > JAKAAZ01. The sequence goes on from CAWCFC010000002.1 coordinate 555,457, forward strand.
ATTCGAGCGAAGCAGCAGCCTACGATGCAGACCCGCCAACGAGACAATTGTTTCTATTTTAAATTAGATTGCGACTGGTCGGAGTGGGGGGTGCGTATCGCGAACGATCAGGTCGCAAGCGCCTGTCCCGCGCAGAAGCCGGAAGCCCAGGCCCACTGAAAGTTGAAGCCACCGAGATGACCGGTGACGTCGACCACTTCGCCGATAAAATACAGCCCCGGCACGTTTCGGCACTCCATGGTCTTTGCTGAGAGTTCATTCGTGTCGATGCCGCCTGCAGTGACTTCCGCTTTGGCGTACCCTTCTGTTCCTGCAGGCATCATGGCCCAGTGATGCAGTTGACCTTCCCACGCGCTGAGAGAGTCATTGCTCCAGCCTTGTGGAGGATGCAACGCGAGCCAGCGGTCGGCGAGGCGGTGTGGAAGCGCCGAGCGCAACAACTGCTTCGCCGGAGTCAAATTTCTCGGAAGGCTCGGATCGCTCCAGGGACGCGTCAATTCAACATCCGGGGCAAGATCGATCTTGATTGCGTCGCCAGGCCTCCAATAAGAAGAAATCTGCAGGATTGCAGGGCCGCTCAGGCCGCGATGAGTAAAAAGCAGGTTCTCACGAAACTGCGCCGTGCCGCAATGAACCAGAACCGGAGCCGCAACTCCGGCGAGGTCGGCATAGTTGGCGAGATCGCTGTTCGAAAATAGAAGCGGCACCAAAGCAGGGCGACAGGGTTGAATGGCGATCCCAAATTGAGTGGCCAACTGATATCCAAAGGGAGTTGCACCCATTTTCGGAATCGATAAGCCGCCGGTTGCTACAACCAACGAACCGCAAGAGAAAACCGCGTTGTGCGTGTGGATTTCAAAATCGTTCGAGTGATTCACCTTCTCCACATGAGCATTCAGAAAAATCTGAACGCCAGCCTCGCGGCATTCCTCTTCCAATAGCCCGATGATGTCGCGCGCAGAGCGATCACAAAAAAGTTGGCCCAGCGTTTTTTCGTGATAAGGGATATGGTGCTTCGACACCAACGCGAGAAAATCCTGCGGCGCGTAGCGGGCCAGCGCCGACTTGCAAAAATGCGGATTCGCAGAAATAAAGTTTTCTGGTGTGCAGTGAATGTTCGTAAAGTTGCAGCGGCCGCCGCCGGAGATGAGAATCTTCTTCCCAATTTTGTCCGCGTGGTCCAGCACAGCCACACGTTTGCCGTGTTTTCCGGCCTCGATCGCGCACATCAGACCCGCTGCACCGGCGCCGAGAACGAGGACATCGAAAACGTGGGTCACTTTGGATAGGCCTAGGCAGAGAACTTCTTCATTATGCCCCGCTCGTCTCGCTCGCGTGGAGGCGGACTGGACTACTGTGGATGTATGGCGCAAGGAAAACTGTCGTCGATTGTTGGATTTCACCAGGACGAACAGCAGGATTGGGTTGCGGATTTATCCTGCGGCCATGCGCAACATGTGCGCCATCGCCCACCGTGGATGCTGCGACCGTGGGTTATCGAAGTCGAGGGACGCAGGCAGCACATTGGAACACAGTTGATGTGCAAAGATTGTGGTCAAGAAGATGAAGCCTAGGCGGCGGTCGGCGACGAGGGAGGAAATTTTCTCCCTGTCGGCTTGCGCGTCAGCAGATAAATCATGCCCAGAATGACAAGGATTGTGAAGCAGGCGGCGAAGCCCAGTACTCGCAGAATAGAAACCGTATAGCGTCCGGAAGACGGGTTGTAATTGCAGCAGTACAGGAGAAACAGATCCGCCGCGCTGCCAATTTTGCGGTTTGAGGCGTCGACCATTGCCAGGCGCAGATCGCGCGGCTGGTATTGAATCCCAGAAAAATATTTAGAGAGTCGACCATCTGGAGTTGCCACCATAATGACGCTGGAATGGGCGAACTGATCCATCCTGCCGTCGGGGCCGGGCACTCTCACATAGTGAAAGCCGGTGGCTTCGCTCAAGGCATCGATCGACGGTTGTTGGCCAGTGAGGAAGTGCACGCCGGAAGTCGCCGCGGGATCACCGAGCCAGCTGAGAAATAATTGCTTTTCGCTGGCAGCCTGCGTCGCCGTGTCTTTGGGATCGAAGCTGGCGATCACGACTTCGTAGTCCTTGCCGGCTTTGAAGCCAGTCTGTTTCAAAGCGTCGGCAGCTCCATGCATCACCTGTGGGCACAACATGCCGCAGCTGAAATACACTTCCGCCAGGACGACGGGACGCTTGCCGAAGTAATCACCCAACGTGACGGGCTTTCCGGTCGAGTCGACATAGGCCGCGCTCAAAGGCAATTTGCGATTCAAGTTTTGCGCGATGCCGGCATGTTTCAAATAAGTTGGCAGACCGCCCGACACGCTGCCCATGGAGGGATTGCGCGCCCCGCCATATTGCGCTTGGCAGAACGGACTGAAATACGCCAACAGCAGTGCTGCAAGCAATGCGGCAAGACGAAGGCTGAAACCGAAGGAGGAGGAAGGAGTGTGTTTGCGAATCGTGCTTAGGTTGAATGCTGGCACATCTTCCATCCTAGATGAGTTTGCGATTGTCGTGTAGCGCGGCGGCTGTATTTGAGCATTCGCCGATCAAATTGCTCCGAGTTTGCGTTCGGTCGTAACGTGGCGGCGGCAGAGATGGAGTGGTAGCCTGATCAAGGACAATCCAGTACAAAAATTGGAGATCGCAGGCAATGCAGGTAAGTTATAGTGGCGTCGAGCTGCCCAAAGATGGCAAGCCGATCGAATATTCCAACGGAACGTATCAAGTACCCGACAATCCCATCATTCCCTACATTGAAGGCGACGGAACAGGTCGCGATATTTGGCGTGCATCGCAACGTGTATTCGATGCCGCTGTCGCCAAGGCCTACGGTGGAAAACGTGCGGTCAAGTGGTTTGAAATTTTCGCTGGAGAGAAGGCGTTTGCCCGTTTCCAGAACTGGCTTCCGGACGATACGGTGCAAGCTGCGCGCGATTTACGCGTTTCGATTAAGGGGCCGCTGACTACGCCTGTCGGCGGAGGCATTCGCTCGCTGAATGTGACGCTGCGGCAGATGTTGGACCTATATTCCTGCATCCGGCCGGTGCGTTATTACCAGGGTGTACCCAGTCCGGTGAAACATCCGGAAAAACTCGACATCGTGATCTTCCGCGAGAACACGGAAGATGTTTATGCCGGCATCGAGTTTAAAGAGGGAACTCCCGACGCGAAGAAAATTCTCGATTTCCTGAACAACACCATGCTGGCCGGCACCAAGAAAAAGATTCGTGAAGATTCAGGGATTGGAATCAAGCCAATCTCGATTACAGGGACCAAGCGACTGGTGCGAGTGGCGATTGCGTTCGCGCTGAAGCATCAGCGCAAGTCCGTCACCTTGATGCACAAGGGCAATATTCAGAAGTTTACCGAAGGGGCGTTTCGCGAGTGGGGATACGAAGTCGCGGTCGATGAATTCAGAGATTCAGTTGTGACCGAGCGCGAGAGCTGGATTCTCGGCAACCTGGAATCGAAGCCGGGTCTAACAGTGGAGCAGAACGCCGCCATGATCGAACCAGGCCTCGAGCATGCCCCGCAGAAGTTTCGCGATGAAGTGTATGCGGAAGTAAAGCATGTGATCGACAGCATCGGCGTCAGTCACGGGCAAGGGAAATGGAAGAAGAAGCTGCTCGTGAATGACCGCATTGCCGATTCCATTTTTCAGCAGGTCATCGTTCGGCCGGATGAATACAGTGTTCTGGCGACTCCGAACCTGAACGGCGATTACATTTCTGACGCGTGCGCGGCACAGGTCGGTGGCCTGGGAATTGCCCCCGGAGCGAATGTCGGCGACGGATATGCAGTGTTTGAAGCCACTCACGGCACGGCGCCGAAATACGCGGATAAGGATGTCATTAATCCTGGCTCCGTGATGCTGTCGGGCGTGATGCTGTTTGATTTCATCGGCTGGACCGAGGCGGCTCGATTGATTGAAAACTCCATGGAGCGAACGATTCAGCAGAAATTTGTCACCTACGATTTTGAGCGGCAGATGCAGGGAGCCACTAAGGTGGGAACCAGTGAATTTGCGACTCGAATGATTGAAAACATGGATGCGGTCGCGATGACTCGCTGATTGCCTTTGAAGAAAATTTTGTAAAGGAGAAATATGCGGAAGAAAGTTTCAATTGTGGGCGCGGGTAACGTGGGAGCTACGACTGCGCATTGGATCGCAGCCAAGGAATTGGCTGACATCGTATTGGTCGACGTGGTGGAAGGTGTTCCGCAGGGGAAGGCACTGGATCTGATGGAAGCTATGCCGATTGAAAAGCGCGATGTTCACGCGGTCGGCTCCAACGATTACGCAGCCACGGCAAATTCCGACGTCGTTGTCATTACGGCTGGAATTCCGCGCAAGCCCGGCATGAGCCGCGACGATCTGTTGCACACCAACTTCAAGATTATGTCGGATGTCGTCAGCAAAGTGGTTGCGGCATCCCCGGACTGCTTTCTGGTAATCGTCTCTAATCCTCTCGACGCGATGGCGCAGGCTGCTTACAAGCTTTCCAAGTTCAATCGCGAGCGAGTGATCGGCATGGCCGGTGTTCTGGATTCGGCGCGATTCCGCACGTTTATCGCAGACGAATTGAAGGTGAGCGTGGAAAATGTAACCGCCTTCGTGCTGGGCGGTCATGGCGATACCATGGTGCCGCTGGCGCGCTACTCCACCGTTGCCGGTATTCCGATTACAGAGCTGATGGATGCGGCTACGATTGAGCGTTTGATTCAACGCACACGCGATGGTGGCGCTGAGATTGTGAAACACCTGAAGACGGGAAGCGCGTTTTATGCTCCCTCCGCAGCCGCCGTTGAAATGGTGGAAGCGATCCTGAAGGACAAGAAGAAGATTCTACCGTGTGCCGCTTACCTTGAAGGTGAATACGGAATAAACGGCCTGTTCATCGGCGTGCCATGCAAGTTGGGCGCGCGCGGTCTGGAAGAAATTATCCAGATCAAATTGACTGATGAAGAGCAGGCAGGGTTGCAGAAGAGTGCAAACTCTGTCAAGGAACTTTGCGCTGTGATCGGCGTCTAGAATTTCTTCCCGCTGAAAAGAGGAGGCCCGCATCGCGCGGGCCTTTTTCTTCTACGTTGAATGTCGAAGCGTCAGCAAACTACCACGGCAACGGCTTTCCCATGTGGATGAAAGCTCCATTCGGTCCATCTTTCGCCAGCGTAGCCAACGCAACCGAAGTTTTCGCTCCGTCGACAATTTCCATTGGCGCGGCGTCAGTACCCATATCTGTTTTCACCCATCCTGGGTGCGCCGAATTCACTTTGATATTGGTGTCGCGCAATTCGTGCGCCAGATGAATCGTAAATGCGTTTAGCGCAGACTTCGATGCATCGTACGCAAAGGCTTTGCTGTTGTAGATGGGAGATTTGGGATCACTATGCAAAGTGTTTGAAGCCAGAATACTAGAGAGATTCACGATGCGTCCTGCGGGACTTTTTCGAATCAAAGGAAGCAGCGCCTGAGTCAACGCGACCGGAGCGAATAGATTGGTCTCGAAGGTTTTTTTCAGCGTCTCGGCGGAGGTGCTGCTGGTCGTATTCTTGCCCCAGCCGCCATCTTCGGCGATGCCGGCATTGTTGACCAGAATGTCGAGTTTTCCGAAGTGGTCCTGAATAAACTTGACGGCCGCATCGCGGTCCTTCGCCTCTGTCACGTCAAGCTTGATGGATTGCGCTTCGATACCTTCTGCGCGAAGTTTTGCCGCCGCGGCATCACCTTTGGCCGCATCGCGCGAACCCAAAATAACAGAAATGCCGAGTTTTCCCAGCTGGCGTGCAGTTTCTAATCCGATGCCCTTGTTGGCGCCAGTAATCAGCGCGACTTTCTTGCTTTCGCTCATCTCTGCCCCCCTGAATCCTTCTTTACGACTTAGATCGATGGAAATGTGAAAAGGATTCAGGGAGGATCGAATCACGAGATAGATCTACGCGACGCGCTCAATGGTGACGCTTTCGAGGACCACGGGAGTGCGAGGCTTATCAGAGCGATCGCGATCCAATTCAGAAATTTTGTCCACGATGTCCTGGCCTTCAATGACTTCTCCGAAAATCGTGTGATTTCCCGTCAGCCAGGGAGTTGCAGCCACGGTGATAAAGAACTGCGAGCCGTTCGTGTTCGGTCCGGAATTCGCCATGGCCAGCTTGCCCGGCTTGTTAAAGCTGTGCGGCGAACCCTTCGTCTCATCTTCAAACTTGTAGCCCGGGCCGCCGAAGCCAGTACCGGCCGGATCGCCGCCCTGAATCATAAACTTCGGAATGATTCGATGAAAAATCGTTCCATCGAACAGCTTCTCTTTGGATTTCTTGTTGTTGGTTGGATGCGTCCACTCGCGATTGCCTTCAGCGAGGTCAATAAAGTTGGCTACGGTTTTCGGCGCTTCCTTTTCGTGGAGGCGGCATACGATCTTGCCCTGAGATGTCTGGAAGATGGCGTAGGTTCCGGGTGCTTGAGTCATGATTGGCAAACTCCTCTTGAAAGGTGGAAATCTAATCGGACGACACAGTTCAGATTGCTATCGGTTGAGAATTCGAAAGGTAGACGATCAAGGCTGACTCGGTGCCGGAGTTGGAGCTGTCGCTGCGGCGGGAGGCGTCGACGGCGCTGGAGCGGGTGGTAAGGGTTGGCCCGGCTGCACAATTGTCACCTTGGTCAGATAGACCGGATCAACAGGTTTGTCCTGGGAGTCGCGCGGAACCTGGGTGATAGATTCGGCGACGAGTACGCTGGCCGGATCGCATTGCCCGAAGATGGTGTAGTGCTGGTCGAGAGAAGGTTGTGGAGCCACAGTAACAAAAAACTGGGAGCCGTTGGTGTTCGGACCCGCATTCGCCATCGCCAGTCGGCCGGCTACATTAAACATCAGATTTGGATCGATCTCATCGTTGAAAAAATAGCCTGCGTCTCCCATTCCGGTGCCCGTCGGATCTCCGCCCTGAATCATGAATCCCGGAATCACGCGATGAAATGTGGTGCCGTTGTAGAAGGGCTTGCCATGTACTTTCTTGTGGGTAACGGGATCCGTGAATGCCTTGGTGCCTGTTGCCAGCCCGATAAAGTTTGCAACTGCGATTGGCGCTTCTTTGGCGTAGAGTCCGCAGGTCATCCTCCCCATGGAAGTATCCAAGACTGCCGTGGGACCGTCGGGTGCGATGGGCGCCTCAATGTGAGCGGTCGTCGCCGGGTCGTCCGGCAGCGAATCCGCAGGTGCAGGAGCAGATTGCTGGGATTGTGCGGCAGAGTCGTTTGACTGCGGTGGGCTCGTTGGCTGCTGCTGGGCTGCCTGGGGATTGCCGATTCCGGCGGCATACATCTGTCCGCAAACGACAAGGCTCAAAAAGGCGATTGAACTCAGGAGAGGGAATCGAAAGCTTGAACGAACCATCACTCCGTATTGTAACGGTTTGGGGATTTCTGTGGCTCCGGCGATGCGTCGATCCCGTCTTCACAAGTCAAAAGGGGGACCGAGGAATGCATCCGGTTTGGCGCGGACGTAGAGCGAAAATACTTCGAACCCCAGGGTTTCAATCTCCAGCTTCTGTGTAAAAAGTACGCACTGTAGGGTGGTTTTTCGATTGCCCTAAAATTCCCGAAATGGGAAAATGTTCCACGTTGGTAACGTAAAAGTAACCAAAGCACTGGATATGCCCACGCGGTGCGAGTAAGTTACGGAATGAAACCAATTTCCACATTGCAAAAGATAGCAACACCTTGGGTTGTGGCAGCTTGCGTGCATCACCATGTTCACAACCATTGTGATATGTAAGTTTTACAGTTGAATCGGAGAGTCAATGCGCCCCTGGATCCCCACCGCGTGCGTAGTCATGCTGCTTTGTCTTGCTTCCTTCGGATGTGCCGGAGGGTCACCGTCCAATGCGGGTTCCACCCTGACATCCCCCACGACTCCGGTTACGTCGCCAGTTACCGATCCGGTTACTACTTCCGTTACTAACCCGGCGTCGGTGTCGATTGTGATCAGCGATCCAGCCGCATGCAAAGGGTCTGGTGGACCGTTCACTCACGTTTACGTCACGATTGCGGACGTGCAGGCGAGCACCAACGCAGATGCAGCGCCGAACGATCCGAGTTTTGTTGACCTGACACCCGGTCTCTCTGCCGCTCCCAAGCAGGTAGATTTGATGGGACAAGCCAACAGTAACTGCTTCCTGGCTTCGCTGGGTGTGGGGCAACAAGTGACAGCCGGAAATTACCAGCAGGTGCGTATCTTTCTCGCGCCGGATTCCCATGCGTCGAGCGTTTCGAACAACGCGTGCGGGGCCTCCTACGCCAACTGCCTGGTGCGAACTGATAACAGTTTGCATGATCTAGTGCTTCCGGCAGCAGCAAGCCAGGGGATTCAACTGACGGCGAACAACATTATCAACGGGAGTATCGCGTTCAACGCCGGCGATCAACCCTATATCGACTTGAATATTGATGTGTGCTCATCCATCCTGGCGACAGCCGACGGCCAATACGAACTCAATCCCATCTTTCACGCCGGGTTGATTCCGTCGACCGGCAGCACGATCAGTGGTACCGTTGTCAGCTCGAAAACCGGGCAGCCGCTTTCGGGCGGGAATGTTGTGGTGGCCCTTGAGCAAAAGGATGCAGCGACGGGAATCGACAGGATCTTGATGCGTACCGTTGCAGGCAGCGATGGCACCTTTACTCTGTGCCCAGTGCCGCAAGGGACGTATGATCTGGTCGCGGTCGGAGTGGATGGAGCTAGCGTTTCCTATTCAGCCGGCGTCGAGATGGGCATTCAGTCCGGGCAATTGGCAGGCAAAATTCCGCTGGTGCCCGGATCGCAGCAAGGTACCTTGGAGGGGCTGATTTCAACACAAGGTACAGGAACAAATTCGCTGGGTGTTTCGCTGGCGGTGCAGGCAGACGCACTGCAGCAGATTGCGACCAGCGGGGCCACCATCACTGTGCCGCTGTTGCCTAGCCAGAGCCCATACGACGAAGCTATGTTGACGACGGATGGATCGAGTTGCGCGGGCGGTGTGGATTGCGCGCCGTTTTCCATGCAACTTCCCACCTCATCCCCGAATGTCGTCGCTTGCTCCGAACAAACAGCACAATTCAAGCAGCAGCCGGGAACCAAGGTCGAATACACCGCGGAGTCTGTTGCCGCAATACCCGGCACCGGCACTGAAGGCGCTTGTTCGGCGGGGAGTCTGGAAGCGCCGAATGGTCCGGTAGCGGTTGGATCGGACGAAACTTCGATGGCTTCTGCAATCAGTTTTAAACAGTGTCAGTAGGAGACTACGGAACAGAGTGATAAAGATTCAAATGAGCGAGATCAAGTGAACGAGCGGTAAATCTGTTGATCATCTTCGAGTAGCGACGGCGGAAGGACAACCCGCACTGCCATACCTTCATCTTCTATCTAACAGGAAGGTGGAATGATGACAGATCTTCGTGAATTGAATAAGGACACTCCAGCAGTTGGGAAAAACGATCCTGGATCGGCAACCGATGACGCTGCACGATCGCATCGTCGCGTGGAACGCGAGGCTGATAAAGCTGCGGGACGCGCGATAGACCGAGAACAAAAGAACGACTCGGGGGAATTCAGCAACGTAGGTCCCGTGTAGGTATTTTGTTTTGAGATGGAAATGATGTAACTGCAGAATTCAGTCGTAATGGCTGATCGGGCGACAGCCCTCCCCCAGTCTCGCATTGGTCTCTGGAAGCACTGAGAGGCTGATGCGAGACTTCCCATTTCAGTGTCGATCCAATTCCTCGCGGCGGCCAATCGACGAACTTCCTTCCAGCTATCGTTGGGCTGGTCACGGATGCGGCATAACGGCCGCCTTCCTTGACTGTCACCCCATCGCGCTCCAATAATAGAAGTTGACTCTTCCGTGTCTCTTCCTGCCAGTTGAATGGCGGTTTCTGCGCAGACTGCGTGGAGGTCCGCGTGCGTTCAACAGGAATCGGTGGCGCAGGACGCGCATCGACTCCACAGTCTCAAGCATCAGGATAGGGCGGGATCAAAAATCCTCATCCCAAGGCAGGGTCTGGAGATTCATGAGCTACTTCGACAAGGTTGGAAAAACTTCATGAGCGCAACGATGAGCGCAGAACTTCGCCCGCGCAGAAATCGTGCGGTCACATTCTGGCAGTCCACGAACGGAAAGAAAGTCGTCATGGCTGTCACGGGCGCCATGATGTTCCTATTTGTGATTGGCCATCTGCTCGGCAATCTGCAGGTCTTTGAAGGACCGGCAAAAATCAACGCCTACAGCCATTTTCTGCACAGTATTGGCGAGGTGCTATGGATTGTCCGCGGCACGCTGATCATCGCGATCATTCTGCACATTATCGCCACCGTACAGTTGGCGTTGCGAAACAAGAAGGCGCGACCGATCGGCTACTCGCGCAAAGAGGCCATCAATTCTTCCTACGCCTCGCGCACCATGTACTGGAGCGGGCCCATCGTTCTGGTGTTCATCATCTTTCACCTGCTGCAGTTTACCGCGGGATACATTCATCCCGAAGCGCAGTTTATTCCAGGCGATGTCTACCACAACCTGGTCTCGGGCTTTCAGGTCTGGTGGGTTTCGGCGTGGTACATCTTCGCGATTACGCTCCTGGGTTTCCATTTGCGCCATGGCATTTGGAGCATGTTTCAGTCGGTGGGAATCGCGCATCCTCGTCACACGCAGACCATGAAACGCGCTGCGCTCTTGATTGCAACTCTGATTGTCCTGGGATACATATCGATCCCGATCAGCATTCTGCTTGGACTCGTGAGATAACATGACACTCGACGCAAGAATCCCTTCCGGTCCGATTGAACAGCAATGGGCCAAGGCCCGCTTCGACATGAAGCTGGTCAATCCTGCCAATAAACGCAAGCATTCCCTGATCGTCGTCGGCTCTGGCCTGGCGGGAGCCTCCGCATCGGCCTCTCTCGGCGAGCTGGGTTATAACGTCAAATGTTTTTGCTTTCAGGACTCGCCACGTCGCGCGCACTCCATCGCCGCGCAGGGCGGCATTAACGCCGCTAAAAACTACCCCAACGATGGCGAGAGCATTCATCGGCTTTTCTATGACACGGTGAAGGGCGGGGACTTTCGTGCACGCGAAGCCAATATTTATCGGCTGGCAGAAATCAGCAATCACATCATTGACCAGTGTGTTGCCCAGGGCGTTCCGTTTGCGCGCGAATACGGTGGAACGCTGACGAATCGATCTTTCGGCGGCGCGCAGGTGTCGCGCACCTTCTATGCGCGCGGCCAGACGGGTCAGCAGTTGCTTTTAGGTGCCTATCAGGCGCTGGAACGCCAGGTCCATGCCGGTACGGTGACAATGATTCCGCGCACAGAAATGCTGGATCTGATTGTCATCGATGGACAGGCGAGAGGAATTGTTACTCGCAACCTGGTGACGGGAAAATTCGACGTTCATCTGGCCGACGCTGTGATTCTGGCGACCGGCGGCTACGGCAACGTCTACTATCTGTCGACCAACGCCAAGGGCTCGAATGCCACCGCCATATGGCGCGCGCACAAGCGTGGCGCGCTGTTCGCCAATCCATGCTTCACGCAGATTCATCCCACCTGCATTCCAGTCTCAGGGGAGTACCAGTCGAAATTAACTCTGATGAGCGAGTCACTACGCAACGATGGCCGCATCTGGGTGCCGAAGTTGAAAGGCGATAAACGACCGCCGAACGAAATCCCCGAAGACGAGCGCGATTATTACCTGGAGCGCCGTTATCCCAGCTTCGGAAACCTGGTCCCTCGCGACGTAGCTTCGCGCAATGCCAAAGCGGTTTGCGATGAAGGACGCGGAGTAGGGAAGACTGGGCTCGGCGTGTATCTGGATTTTTCCGAGGCCATCGCGCGCCTGGGAGAGAAGACAATTCGCGAGCGCTATGGAAACTTGTTCGACATGTATCAGCGCATCACGGATGAAGATCCCTACAAGGTGCCGATGCGCATTTATCCGGCGATCCATTACACCATGGGCGGCCTGTGGGTTGATTATCACCTTCAGACCACGATTCCGGGCCTGTTCGTGCTGGGGGAAGCGAATTTCTCCGACCACGGCGCTAACCGCCTGGGTGCCAGCGCCTTGATGCAGGGATTGTCCGACGGCTATTTCATCATTCCGTACACCGTGGGGAATTACCTGGCGACCCACAAGTTCGCCAAGGTTGATGAATCGCGCGCTGAGGTAAAAGATGCACTGAATGACGCTCGGCAAAAGATCGACAAATTGCTCGCCATTCAAGGTAAACGCACGGTTGATTCTTTCCATCGCGAACTCGGCAAAATTGTTTGGGACTATTGTGGCATGGCGCGCACCGCCGAGGGACTTGAAACTGCGATTGGAAAGATTCGCGCATTGCGCGACGAATACTGGCGGGATGTGACCGTTCCCGGCAGTGGCGACGATCTGAATCAAAGTCTCGAGAAGGCTGGGCGCGTCGCTGATTTCTTTGAGCTCGCAGAGTTGATGTGCATCGATGCCCGCGATCGGAATGAGTCCTGCGGCGGACATTTCCGCGAGGAATATCAAACGGCAGACGGAGAGGCTCAGCGCGACGACGAGAACTATTCTTATGTGGCTGCGTGGGGTTATAGTGGTCCCGATTCACCGCCTGAACTGATCAAGGAACCGCTCGAGTTCCATTACGTTCATCCGAGCCAGAGGAGCTATAAGTAATGAAACTGACATTGAAAATCTGGCGGCAGAAGAACTGTAAAGAGAAGGGCAAGTTCGTCACCTACGCGGTCGACAATGTCGATCCGGAAATGTCGATGCTGGAATGTCTCGACGTGCTGAATGAATCGCTGATCGAGCGCGGTGAAGAGCCGGTGGCATTTGAGCATGATTGCCGCGAAGGTATTTGCGGTTCATGCGGCTTCATGATCAATGGCGTGGCGCACGGTCCGGAGCGTGCCACCACGGTATGCCAATTGACCATGCGACATTTCAAAGATGGCGACGAGTTGGTGATTGAGCCCTGGCGTGCGCTGGCGTTCCCGCTGATCAAGGACCTGGTAGTAGATCGGCTTGCTTTCGATCACATTATTGAGGCCGGTGGCTACATTTCGGTTTCGACCGGTCACGCACCCGATGGAAATACGCTCTTAGTAGGAAAGGAGACAGCAGATCAAGCAATGGACGCTGCCTCTTGCATCGGCTGTGGGGCCTGTGTGGCCGCCTGCCCGAATGCTTCTGCAGCGTTGTTTACCGGAGCAAAAATTGCGCACCTCGGGATTCTTCCCCAGGGTGGTCCGGAGCGTGATCGTCGCGCGTTACGCATGGTCGCGCAAATGAATGCCGAAGCCTTCGGCAATTGCACCAGTATTGGCGAGTGTACCGGCGTATGTCCAAAAGAGATTCCACTGGGTGTGATCGCGACTATGAATCACGACTATCTGTGTGCCAGCGTGAAAAAGCGCGAGGATATCGAGGTGGATATCGCTCCCGTGGTTGAACTGACGGCAAAGGCTTAGCTTCGACGAGATTTAGAGATTTGTCGCTTCGCGCGGGCTGGGAATCAGCTGCGTCAGCAGACGACGCAAGGCATGGCCGCGATGGCTGATTTTGTATTTCTCTTCAAGATTGATCTCCGCCATGGTCAGGTGCAACTCCGGCACGTAAAAAAGAGGGTCGTAGCCAAATCCTCCGCTGCCGCGCGGTGTTTCGAGAATGGTGCCTTCCACAGTGCCGTGCGCTACCGCGATGCATTCTCCATCACGGGCAGCTGCCAGCACACAGCGGTATCGACCTGTTCGTCGCAGCGGTGGAACGCCTCGCATGTTTTCCAGCAAAAACGCATTGTTGCGCGTGTCCTCGTCTGTTGGATGAATGGGCTCGGGATCAAAGCCTGCGTCGGTCGCATAGCGCGCGGAGCGTACACCCGGCGCACCATGCAGAGCATCAACCTCCAGGCCGGAATCGTCTGCCAGCACGATGGTGCCCGGTGCATGGCGGCTGTATTCGATCGCTTTGATGCGGGCATTCGCTTCGAATGTCGCTCCGTCTTCGGCTGGCGGGTCAACTCGCTCCATTCCGGGAAGTCGGACAAACTGAACTTCGCGCGCGTGTGGCTTGGCGGCCACTTCAAAGTCACGAAGTTTTCCGGGATTTGTAGTCGCAACGTGGAGTAGGAGGGGCATCGTTGGGATCAATCTGTTGACGAAAATGCGGGTGATGCTAGTTGCGCTTGGCGAAATCTTTCTAACCACGCAGACATCAATGAAATGCGAGCACCTACTTGGCGGGCGCTACCGTGGCGACTTGTATGGTCATGCCGGACACTGTGCCCTTGACGACTGCCGGAGCGCCGGCAAGTGCATACAGTTCCTTTTTGACTTCAGGGTTGGCCTGAAGCGTGTACACCTTGTCGCCGACGACAAGTGCATACGGGGAGCCCATTCCGACGCATTCACGCGTACACTTTTGCGCGCTGGCTCCGGCCATCATGTGATGTGCACCGCACATCTGATCGCTGACGATGCCTTTTAGAGTTGTGGTCTGAGCGCCGGCGACACCGACGGACAACATCGCCGCGATAGCAAGTGCGCCGGACAGGTAAAACTTTTTCATGCGAGTTTCCTCTCAGCGGGGGGATTCATTCTGCCTTGTTGCGACCAGCCAGAACCTTCAGTATAGCGGCTTCGAGTTCGCGTCCGGAAGAAACGGCTGTAAGGGACATCCTTCACATCGCGGGGTGGTGCCGCAATGACGCTTGCCGACTTCGACAACCAGAGCGTGCAGTTCGTTGGCGTGGCGAGCAGTTTCTTCGCGGGACGGGCTGGCAATCGCGCCATCTCCTAAAGACTGTAAGTCCGAATAGCGCGCGTTGGCGGGGAGAAGCTCATGCCGAGTGACCACACGCCGTAGGTACTCGTCGACCACAAACACCGGATGCTCGAGCGCGTACAGCAAGATCGCATCCGCAGTCTCCGGGCCAACCCCGGGCAGAGCCAGCAACTGCTTGCGCAACTCAGCGGTTGGCGCCGCCGCCATTTGTTCCAGTGACCCACTGTACTGTTCATCCAGAAATTGGACAAAGTATTTAATCGAGGCCGCTTTTCGCTGAACAAAGCCCGAAGGTCGAATCAGCTCGCGCAGTCTCGCTTCCCCAATTTCTCGAATGCCTTCGATGCGGAGGACTCCGACTTCACGCAGGTTCGCGATGGAGCGCTCGACACTGCGCCACGCCGTCGCCTGGGTCAAGAACGCACCGACGATCACCTCAAACGCGGTCTCCGCAGGCCACCACTTGCGGGTTCCATAGGCATCGAGCAACGCCGCATACATGTTGCGCAATTGCTGCTCGGCTGGTGACCCTGTGGACTCGGGTGACGATTTGTGGTGGTGACGGCTCATGGAGATTCGATTGCTGGCGGCATTCCAACTCTCCTCAGTATGCTATGTCTCATGAAGGTACATACGGAATACCTGACTATGCAGACGCCGCAACGGCGTGAAATTGTCCACATCACGCCGCAAGTGGAAGAGATAGTTTGCCGCAGCGGAATCCAGGATGGTCTATGCTTTGTATCGCCGATGCACATTACCGCCGCGGTCTACGTCAACGACCTGGAAGAAGGACTCATCGAGGACATCATGGAATGGCTGGACAAGCTGGCGCCTGTGGGTCCGGATTATCGCCATCATCAGACCGGAGAAGATAACGGGGATGCGCATCTGAAGTCGCTCCTCTTGCACCATGAGACAACTTTGCCGATCACCGGTGGCAAGCTAGATTTAGGTCGATGGCAACGCGTATTTTATGCGGAATTCGACGGTCAGCGACGCAAGCGCGTCATTGTGAAAGCGATCGGCGTAACGGAAAAGGGTTAGAGCAGAGTCCTGCATTTATCTGCGGCTGTACCGGAGAACAACCAGCAACCAAGCCCCGTTTATTCCTGCGCCGGATCGCGTTTGGGGCAGCCTACTTTATTGCGATACGATTCTCAGTCATACTAGTTTGCATGTCCGCCAACGACAGCGAACTCGCCCGCCTGGTTGAGGAGTTGAACCGCTCAGTCAACCGTGTGCCGCGTGTCGGCGACAAAACCGGCACGAGTCCGCGCGATCTCGACCAGCTTCTCGCTCTCGCCGCCCAGCGGCAAGCATCCGACCTCTTGTTGGTCGCTAATTCTCCGATCGCATTTCGCATTAACGGGGCTTTGGCGACAGCCAGCAGCGCTCTCACATCCTCCGACGAAGTGCGCAGCTATCTGCAACCGCTGTTGACCACCGCTCTGTCGCAGGAACTTGAGAGGAATCGCTCCATCGATTTCTGTTTCATGCGCCCTGGTATCGGCCGTTTTCGCGCCAATGTTCACTACCAGCGAGGCAGCCTGGCGGCGGCGATTCGGCTGCTTCCTGCACAGATCCCGTCGCTTGAATCGCTTCACCTTCCAGCCATCCTGGCCCAACTCGCAGAACGCCGCCAGGGCTTCGTGCTGTTCACGGGCCCTACGGGGTGCGGAAAGACGTCCTCCCTTGCGGCACTCATTGACTTGATCAATGCTCGTCGCCGCGACCACATCATCACCATTGAAGACCCCATCGAGTACGAGCACCCCAACCGCAGCTCCATCGTAGAGCAGGTCGAGGTGGGCGCCGATGCACGGGGATTTGCGGAAGCAGTCCGCTCGGTTTTGCGGCAAAATCCCGACGTGATTTTGATTGGTGAAATTCGCGACGCAGAAACTATGTCTGCAGCGCTGACCGCCGCGGAAACCGGTCACCTGGTTCTTTCCTCGCTGCACACCAACGACACCGCTCAAACTATCAGCCGCATCCTCGACGTGTTTCCGACCGGTCACCAGCAGCAAATACGGCAGCAGCTGTCGTTGGCGTTGCTGGCAATCGTGGCGCAACAACTCGTCCCTGCATCGAACGGCACTGGGCGTTATCCGGCGACCGAGGTCATGATGGCCAACTTTGCTATGCGCAACCTGATCCGGCAAGGTCACGACCACCAGATTCGTTCGCAAATCATGATCGCCCGTAGTGAAGGCATGATGACCATGGATCAATCTTTAGGTGAGCTGGTTCGCGCGAATCGCATCTCACGTGAAACTGCGTTCGCTCACTGTCATCAGCCAGATGACTTGCGACGGCAACTGGACTCGGCGGTTGTGTAAGAGCGGCTCGTGGAATTCGGGAGCACGACCGCGGTACAGCGCGCGAAACAGGCACATTATCAACCTACGACGGAAAGCTCTTCTTCCAGCAATTGTTTCTCGTGCAGTTGGGTGTAGTAGCCGTTGCGGGCAACCAGTTCGTCGTGCGTTCCTAACTCGACAATGGAACCGTCAACCAACACTGCGATCTGGTCGGCATGACGAACGGTTGAAACGCGGTGAGAAATAAAAATCGTGGTACGGCCGCGCATCGCTTCCGCCAGTCCTTGCAGGATCCTCTCCTCGGTGTATGTATCGACGCTCGATAGCGCATCATCCAGGATCAAGATGCGAGGGTCGCGCACCAGCGCACGGGCAATAGCGGTGCGCTGCTTTTGGCCGCCGGAAAGCGTGACACCGCGCTCGCCGACAAGAGTGTCGAATCCTTTGGGAAACTCAAGAATTTCATCGCGGATATGAGCCGTGGCGGCCGCATTAAGAATTTCTTGCTCGGTTGCAGCGGGAGCTCCAAAGGCAACATTTTCGCGGATCGACTCGCTGAATAAAAAAGTCTCCTGGGGAACAAATCCGATTGCCTCGCGCAGTTTTGCCAGCGGATAGTCCATGACCGATCGATCGTCGACCAGCAGCATGCCTCGCTGGGCTTCCAGCAGTCGAGGAATCAGGCGGACCAGCGTGGTTTTACCGGATCCGGTGGGACCGACGATTGCGAAGCTGCTGCCTGCCGGAATTCGTAGATTAATATCTCGCAACACCGGGCCTGCGGAATTATCGTAAGCGAAGCTGAGATTGCGGAATTCGATCTCACCCTGAATCTCTGTTGTGACAGCGCCGGCCGCGGGCAAAGTGGCGTCGGAAATCGACGGCTCCGCAATCAGAATCTCATGGATCCGAGTGACCGACGCCGTCCCCCGCTGCACTAGGTTGACAACCCATCCAAGGGCGATCACCGGCCATGTCAGCATCACCATATAGGTGGTGAATGCCACGAACGCTCCCACAGAAATCTTCGCGTCAACGACTTCGTGTCCTCCAACCAGCAGCACGACGACGAGAGAGAGCCCGAGCATGAATTCCAGCGTGGGCCACAACATTCCCATCAGGCGAACCAGAAGCAGGGCGCGTCGAACATATTCCGAGTTGGCCCGTTCAAAAGCGGCAACCTCCGCGCCTTCCTGCGCAAAGGCGCGAACCAGGCGGGCACCCGCAACATTCTCCTGTACCTGCGCAGAGATGTCGGAATACATCGCCTGAATACGTTCAAAACGCTCATGAATCTTGCGTCCGAAGTATTGGACCAGGATGCTCGCAGCCGGCAGCGGCACAAACGCAAGCAGCGTCAGCCAGGGGCTGATATGGACCATAAAAATCAGCGCGCCAATCGTGAAGAGGATCGTATTCGCGCTGTACATGATGGCAGGACCAAGCAGCATTCGGACAGCGTTCAGGTCATTGGTCGCCCGCGCCATGATGTCGCCTGTGCGATTTTCCTGGAAATAAGAGGGAGCTTGCCGTTCAAGAATGCGGAACAAATCATTGCGCAGGTCATACTCAATGTCGCGCGAGAGGCCAATGAGGACCCATCGGGTCAAAAAGAGGAAGACGCCCTTCGATAGGGCTACGGCGACCAGAATCCCAGCATAGAAAAGAATGCCTCGATAACTCAGGTGCTTGGTCATGTCGTCGATGGCGCGACGGATAACCTCCGGAAACATGACCCAGATGGCATTGCTGCAGACAGCAAAAAAACCGCCCAGCACAAATCCGCGACGGTAGCGTCGCATGTACGGAAACAAGGGGCGCAGATTTTCGAGCAGAGTCAAATGGATGCCTTCTCACATTTGATTGTAGCCAAGACGGATGGATGCAGGAATCGAAGATTGCTTGCGCGCGATTCGCCTAGGTTGGGGTGCGCAGCAGCAAATACCCACCGACCAGGCCGAACAGCAAATCGGGAGACCACGCAGCGAGCACTGCGGGTAGCGTGTTGACGTTGCCCATGGCTTCAAACAGGCCTGCCGCAATCCAGTAGGCAATGGCTACACCAATGGCGACAGCAACGCCCGTCAATGATCCGCGCCGTCCCATGGACAGAGAAAAGGGAACGGCCAGGATCGCCATGACCAGGGTGACCAGAGGATACGCAATTTTCTTATCGAGCTGCACCCGCAAGGGAAGAGTGTCGAAGCCACTCTGGCTCAGGTCATGGATGTAGTGGGCGAGTTCCGCGAACGTCATCTCGGAAGACTGAAGGTCTTCTTTCTTAAAGTAGCCCGGCGGTTCGGTGATGTTTGGAAATACTTCGCTGCTGAATTTTCGATAGGAAGAGATTGTGCCGCCCTGAAACGTTCGTTCCCATCCATCTTCGAATGTCCACTGATGCTGCTGTGGATCCCAAACCACATCGGAGGCAAAAATGCGCCCCGCGAGAACGAAGCTGTTGGGTTGAAACTCCAGCACCGTCAGGTTGGCGAAGCGATTGTTGGCGGAGTCGAAATATTCGTAATAAAAAATCCGCGCGCCCTCATTCGGCTTGGTTCTGCCAAACACCCACTCCCGGTCGGGGCGAAGAAAAGTGCGGGGCGGCTTGCCTTTGATTTCGCTGCGCAATGCCTCTTGTTTGCGATTGGCGTTCGGCAGGTAGAACTGGTCGAAAGTGAACATTACAACTGAAAGGATGGCGGCGATCATGAAAATCGGCACCACCGCGCGATAGAGGCTGATGCCGGTGGCTTTCATCGCAGTCAATTCGCTGGATTTATTCAGGGTCCCGATTGTCACCAAAACGGCGATCAACACGCTGAGAGGCGTGATCGTGTAGATCATGCTTGGCGTCAGATTCAGCAGATATTCACCGACAACTTCCAGGGATGCATGATTGCGGATGATATCGCTGAGCAGCTCAAACAAGGAGAAGATGAGCGAGAGCATCACAAAACTGATCTCGACCAATAGGAAGCTGCCAACGAACGAGCGCAGCACATAATCGTCCAGGATTAGCGGAAAGCCCTCGTACAGCGTGCGCCGAGGCAGAGCATCGAATACGGCTCCCGGAGATGGCTCCCCGCCTCGACGAAACACCTTGCGCACTTTTTCGCTGAACCGAGGCATCGGGAAGCGAACTGTCCCGCGCGACATTTGGTACAGCAGCAGCATGCCAGCCATGCCGAACAACAGGTTGGCTCCCCATACGCCAAGCAGGACAGGAATCTTTTGTTGTCGGGCCAGTGCCATCCCCGTGGACGAGAGGAAGTAGTACACAAAGACAAGAAAAATCGTGAGCACGAATCCCATGCTTTTGCCGCCGCGCCGTGACGACAATCCCAACGGAATACCGACCAACATCAACACTAAACACGCAGTGGGATAGGCATAGCGCTTTTGCAATTCCATTTGGTACCAGCGACCATTCGCGGAGTGGGCACGGTCATACAATTCGCGATTGGACATGGCCAGAATTGGTACATCGCTGTGGCCGATGCGCGTAGTTTCCTGGCCGCCGCTGCTGATCTGGATTGGCAGATCCGTCTGCGCAAAAGTGGAGATACTGTAGGCTCCGGGATCATTCGGAGGCATTTCATGCTGCTCGCCATTGCGCAGCCGCATACGCAGGTCATGGTGCTGTCCGCCGACTACGGTGGCTTGCTGGGCTAACGTAATTTTCGGAGAGCGAGGGTCGCTGATGTCCGCCAAAAATACATGCGACCATACGGAGGCGTGACGGCCAACCCGAACATCCTGCACATACAGAATGGAATTTTTAAAATCTTCGTAGAAAACTCTGGGCTGCACCTGAAATGTGGCCTGCGAATCTCGCAGAGAGTTCTCCACTCTCAACATCGCTGTGGTTGCCTTGGGCGCAAGGTACAGCGAATTGAATAGTCCGAGAAACCAAGCCCCCACGCCCACGATGGCGACGATGCGGACAAACTGAAACACGCCGAAGCCGCAGGCCCGCATCGCTGTGACTTCGCTATCGGCAGCCAACCGGCTCAGCCCCAGCAGGACCCCGACGAGGAGCGCCATCGGGATGGTAACAGTTAAGGAATTGGGCAGCGTGAACAGCACCAACTTCAGAACGCTCATCGGAGAGGCGCCATCCTGTACCACAAGCTCCAAAATCTGGACTAGCTGGGGCATGAACAGCACAAACGTAAATAAGCCGATGCCCACCAAAGCGTGGGAAAAAACCTCGCCGAGAATGTAGCGTGTCAGAATGCGCACGATGGTTGTCTGAGGCCTTTGCCGTCGATCGACGGGATTCATAGTTTCAATCTTCAGTGTAGCCTCCCGGAGCGTCATGATTGTCCCGAACTTCGCGTCTAATTCGTTCGTGCTACCCTAATCGGTGCCCTGCAAACGGTTGTATCTGTTAGCGGTTGCAGGCCATCGATGTAGGACTCAAGGAGAGCACTGGCATGGGGCTTCGTCCATCCGTTCATTCTGTTTTTATTGCTTCGGCCTGCATGATTCTTGCGCCGTCGTTATTGGTCCTCCACGCACAGAGTGCGCAAAATGACCGGGAGCCGGCAACGCACGGAATAAACGTCGCCAACATGGATCGGTCGGTAACGCCGGGAGATAACTTCTACCTGTATGCCAACGGCGACTGGATCAAGCGGGCAGTCATTCCTGCAGACCGTGCGGCTCTCGGGGTGTTCTCCACATTGGATGATATGGCCAACAAGAATACCGCAGCTTTGATTCAGGAATCTGCCAAGGCGAACGCGCCGGCTGGTTCGGAGGCGCGCAAAATTGCTGACCTATATAACTCGTACATGGACGAGTCCGCAATTGAGGCGAAGGGGCTGACGCCGTTGCACTCGCAACTTGCAGCCATCGCTGCCATCAAAACCAAACGCGACCTGGCTCGTGCCCTGGGTCAGAGCCTGCGGGCGGATGTGGATCCGCTCAACGACACCAACTTCCATACAGCGAACCTATTCGGACTGTGGGTTGCGCCTGGTTTTCATGATCCGGAACATTACCATCCGTATCTGCTGCAGGGTGGAATTGAGTTGCCTGACCGCGAATACTACCTGGGCGACAGTGCTCGCATGAAGGAAATTCAGGCGAAATATCAGGCCCACGTCGCCGCGATGTTTCGGCTTGCCGGTTTCGACGATGCCGATGCGCGGGCAACTCGTGTGATCGCATTGGAACATGCAATTGCGGAAACGCATCGAAGCCTGGCCGACAACGAAGATATTCACAAGGCGGACAACACCTGGAAGCGCTCGGATTTCGCCACGAAGGCTCCGGGGCTTGATTGGGCAGAATATTTCCGTGCTGCCAAGCTCGCTGATCAGGACAGTTTTATTGTCTGGCAGCCGAGTGCGTTCACCGGTGAAGCGGCGCTGGTGGCATCGACCCCAGTGGATACCTGGAAAGACTGGCTGAGGTATCACTTTATTGAAGAGTATGCGGGAGTGCTGCCAAAAGCGCTTGCAGACGAGCGGTTCGATTTCTTTGGCAAGACTTTGGTTGGTGTGCCGCAACAGCGTCCACGCGCACAGCGCGGCGTTTTTGTTGTTGATGAACTGCTAGGGGACGCGGTCGGAAAGATCTACGCGCAACGCTATTTCTCGCCAGAAGCGAAGGCAGCGGCGCAGGCCATGGTCGCTAACATCATCGCCGCGTATCGTGTGCGCATCGAAGCGCTCACGTGGATGGCTCCAGCCACCAAGGCCGAGGCTGAGGCCAAACTCAACGCGCTCTACGTCGGCGTTGGTTATCCAGAAACCTGGCGCAGCTACGATGGTTACGTAGTGAAGCCGGATGATATTTTTGGCAACGTCTGGCGCGCCGGAACATTTCGCTATCAACAACAGATCGACCGCCTCGGCAAGGATGTTGACCGCAAGGAATGGTCGATGACGCCGCAAACGGTCAACGCGGTGAATCTACCGCTGCAGGACGCGTTGAACTTTCCGGCGGCAATTCTGCAACCGCCCTTCTTCGATGCGAAAGCTCCCGCGGCCGCCAATTATGGTGCCATCGGGTCAATCATTGGACATGAAATTAGTCACACCTTCGACACAGAAGGAAGCACCTTCGACGCCACAGGCCGCTTGCGCGATTGGTGGACGCCAGCGGACCTGGCGCATTTCGATGCTGCCACGGCGAAGCTGGCCGCCCAGTACGACACCTATATGCCGTTCCCTGATGTCCACGTGAATGGCAAGCAGACGCTGGCCGAAGACATTGCGGATGTCGCGGGAATTTCCGCGGCGTACGACGGCTATCAAGCGTCGCTCGGGGGCAAAACTGCTCCGGAACAAGATGGGTTTACGGGCGACCAACAGTTTTTCATCGCGTTCGGTCAGAACTGGGGATCGAAGGTTCGTTCGGCCGCGCTGCGCCGCCAAGTCATGACTGATCCACATGCGCCGGCGGAATTTCGTGCGGACACGGTGCGTAACATCGACGCCTGGTATTCAGCCTTCGATGTGAAACCAGGCCAGACGCTGTACCTGGCTCCTCCCGATCGTGTTCGCATCTGGTAAGTCGCACCGAAGATTGCCGCGGCTCGATCAATACCAGTTCCTGACGTGCGGCCAAAAGGCGGAGAGGGAACCCCTTCCGCCGCGGCAAAGATAGATGGGTCCGTTTTCAAACGGCATGGCCAATGGATTGTCGGTTGCTCCGACCTGCTGCACGGAATCGCAATACTTCTCCACATCGGATTTGCGTTCCCCTACGACAATCATCACCGCACCGGTGTAGCCACGTGGCCCCCAGAAGTAATAATTCTGGTGGCCGCTGACCGCCGGCGGTAGTCCATATTTCGGCCCGAATAAATCAATCGCAGCCGCCTCGCCATAGTTGTTGCAGAAGATTCCCGCTTTGGCCCGATCGGCAGGCGTCAGAGAGTTGTAAATCCGCGCGACCTCGGCCACCAGGCTGTGCCAACCAAATCGGTCCGCATAGAACTGAGGCAGGGGGCCTGTTTTTGCAGTCTCAGTGTTCTGGCTGGTCAGGTGAAGCGCTTTGGTATAGCGAATCCAGGTATACGGTGGCATGACCGGAATTCCCATTGGAAGCGTCATTGAGCCAAGAACCACCATTACCGAACACCATGCCGGCAGCAGCCACGCCGTTCTTCGCGAGTTAGAAAAGAGGTCTTGCCATGCGAGCGCACCTGCGGCGAACAAAACTGGATAGACGGGTGCCACGTAGTAGTCCTTGGCCAACAGATGGATCATGATTGCGAGCAGAACGATATACATCAGGCCAATCCAGCGGAACCCGCGTGCGGACGTTGCAACCAACAGCCAAACCAATCCCGGCAGCAGAAGGAAGATGCTGATCGGGTTCAGCATCATAATCTGTGCGCCAACGAACGCGAGAGGTCCTAGCTTTACGTTTTTATGGCTGTGATTTACGTTGTTGAGCCAAACCAGCGTCGGCCATTGATGATGAATCTGCCAAAGCAGATACGGCAGCGCGATGACGACGATGAGAGCGACAGCTGCAAGTGTCCATCGGCTCCAAAGTATCCGCCGTTGAGGAGTGAGTAGAAGACCGATCAGAAGGGCGACAAGGAAAAACGCCATGGATGGCTTGTTCAGCAGACCCATCCCGCCAAGGACGCCAAACATGATCCACCATTTCGGACTGTTTCCGGCAACCATAAGAAGCACCACGACTATGCATCCCATCCAGAAGACCGGCTCGAACGAATTCATGGAAAGAAAGCTGTCGATTCCCAGATAGACGGGTGCAATCAGGACAGCGATCATCGCCATCGCTTGAGCGATCCGCCGGCCGCCTAATTGCCACGCCAAAATTCCAGTCAGGAAAACTTTGACGGCGCCCGCGAGTGCCGAAAAGCTGCGGAACAGAGCCAGATGACGGAAGCCAAATAACATTTCAGCGATGCGTGCCTGCAGCGCCACCATGGGCGCCTGATCGACATAGCCCCAGGCAAGGTGCCGTCCGCAGACAATGTAGTACATCTCGTCGCGAAAGATTCCATAGCCGAAATGCTGCGCCAGCAGGTTTCCGATGAATTCAATCGCGAATTTGATCGCGGCGAACGCGAGAGCAAGTTGAACGGCAGGTTTCCAGGATTCTGCAGTGGTTGATTGAATTCTCATCGGCTCTCCGAGTCAGATAGTAGAGCATGATTCCGCCTGCGACAGCGAATAACTTTGAATACGGAGAAAGAGGAGAAAAGTTCCAGCTAGATAAAATCGCAGCCGAAGCAAGAACTCAGAATGCGGAGTTTGCACTTATTCCGGTGGCTCGTTTGCAGGAACTGAAGCCTGGAAATGGGCGCAGATGGCTTCCGCAACCTTACGTGACACGACCGACTGCAGCGCTTCCAGCGATGCGGACTGGATCGCCCGCAAGCTGCCGAAATGAGTGATGAGTCGAGTGCGGGTTTGCGCGCCGACGCCAGGAATTCGCAGCAGATCGGAATCGCGATCGCGCATTTCTCTGCGCTTGCGATGATAGGTGATGGCGAATCGATGCGATTCATCGCGGATTCGCTGCACCAGGTGCAGCACCGGAGAGTGACGATCGAGTACCACTGGATCGTCTTCCTGACCATAGACGTAAATCACCTCTTCCCGTTTTGCGATGGCCGCCAGCGGTTGACTGGTGAAGCTCAACTCCTCCAGCGCTTCGGCAGCAGCGTGCAGCTGGCCTAATCCGCCATCAATCAAAATCAGGCTCGGCATAGGCCGATGTTCCTCTTGCAGCCGACGATATCGCCGGGTGACGACCTCCCGCATACTCGCAAAATCATCGACGCCTTCCACCGACTTCACCTGAAACTTTCGATATTCCGATTTGTTCATTGCGCCCTTTTCCCAGACCACCATGGAGGCCACGGTTTCTGCGCCTTGAATGTGGGAAATATCGAAACACTCGATGCGTTCTGGAAGCGCTGGAAGGTTGAGCGCATCCTGCAGCGTCTCCTGAATCACGCGAATGCTGGGTTGCAGAACTCGGAAGCGTTGATCGTAAGATTGCTTGGCATTCTGACCGGCCAGGTCCAGCAGGGAGCGCTTCTCACCGCGCTGCGGCACCGCAATTTCAACTTTGTGCCCCGTGCGTTCGCACAGCAGTTCCGCCAGCGGCGCACGATCCGCAAAATCCACGGGCACGTAGATATTCCTGGGAACATATTGCTGATCGATGTACAGCTGCTTCAGCAATGCAGAGAAAAAGATCGCCGGAGCAAACGTTTCGGCCGAAGAAAATTCCTCGGATTTGGCATTCGCCGACGCATCGCTCGGCCCCGCTAGCGAATCACCGCTAGTCGCATCCGTTTCGCCTTCGGCGGCGGTGGGAACCTGCGCCTCAGGAAATTCCGGTAAGTCCTCCCAGAAGAATTCGCGGCGATCGACAATGCGGCCATTGCGAATATGGAACAGATTTGCGGCAAGCATTCCTTTTTCGAAGTGGAAGCCGAAGACATCGGCATCATCATCCGAGGCAGCAGCGATGCGCTGTTTTTCCTGCAATTGATGCAGCGTAATTACCAAATCGCGGTAACGGCCGGCGAGTTCAAATTGCTCGTTCGCGGCTGCGACCTGCATTCTCTGTTCCAACGACTTTTCCAGCTCATCGGCATGACCCTCCAACATCAAGCGCACGTCACGCACAGCTTCGGCGTAGATATCTGGAGTCGTGAGGCCTTCAACGCACGGGCCCAGGCAGCGATGAATGTAGTACTGCAGGCACGGTCGCGGATGGTAGCGCGACAGGTCGACCTTGCAGCTGGGAATGAGAAATGTGCGGTGGATCAGATCGACGATGCGATAGGCGAGATTCCCGGGAAAGTAGGGGCCGTAGTAGATGGCTCCGTCTTTGCGGACACGTCGCGTCACCAGAACCTTGGGAAAGCGATCGCCGAGCGTGAGCTTCACATACGGATAAGTCTTGTCATCCCGCAGCAGCACATTGAAGCGAGGTTTGCGCTGTTTGATTAGATTATTTTCCAGCGCCAGCGCTTCGTGCTCGTTGGCGACCAGAATGTATTCCAGGTCGACGGCCTCCCGCATCAGGGAACCTGTCTTTGCATTTGCCTGCGCTGCCTCAAGAAAATACGAACGCACGCGTGAGCGCAGGTTCTTGGCTTTGCCGACGTAAATTACCTTTCCGTCAGCGTCGTGAAACAGATAGACGCCGGGACCAGCCGGAAGCGTGCGAATTTTCTCGTGTAAGTCCATGGAAGAGGGCACCATAACCAGTTTATGCGTTTCGAGGGAAGTTTCGGATTCGGGCCTTGGAGCGGCGGCTGAATGTAAAAATTGCCGTCTGCGACTCGATGCCAGAACATGAAGCTTTACAAACGTGCCGCAACATACAGTAACTAAATGGCTTACGCAAAACGTTCGATTGGCTGATGGATTGCATCATACCTAAAAGACGCCGAATGCTTTTGCGTCATTACAGGGGAGAGACCGGCTATGACACGGAGTGCAAGAAGTTCAAAAATTTACCTTGGCGGAGCATCGATTCTCATTTTGACCTTCGCGGGCTGCGCAACCAAAAACTACGTTCGCACACAAACCACCCCTCTTATCCAGCATACGAACGAGCTGGAAGATCAGACGGCTGCCAACCATCGCAGCATTCAGGATGTAGATTCCCGCGCCACACAGGGCATCCAGCAGGCACAAACCTCTGCGACCGCTGCGGATCAGAAGGCACTGGCTGCGGGTCAGGCTGCCGACCAGGCGCAGCAGTCCGCGCAGGAGGCAATGAATCATGCCGACACTCTTGAGAGTGTGGTCAAGAATATAGACACCTACCACCAGGTTGCCGACACCAACGTGCATTTTGCCTTTAACAAGGCGACCCTGACCAAGAAAGACAAAGATGATCTGGACACCTTCGGCAGCCAACTGGGCAACACGAAGTCTTACATTCTGGAAATTACCGGTGGCACCGACTCCAGTGGCAGTAAGGACTACAACTATCAATTGAGTGAGCGGCGCGCCGAAACGGTCGCACAATACCTGGCAGAAAAATATAACGTGCCGGCGCACAAGTTTTATCTCATCGGCATTGGAAAAGATGTCGAAGTCGCCAGCAACAGCAGCGCCAGCGGTCGCGCAAAGAATCGGCGTGTAGAGATCCAGCTGTTATCCAATGCTCAGGGTACGAATGGGCAGCCGGACGCAAGCGCGCAGGCCAACCCGCAAGGGGCAATGAACTCCGCTCCGGCAGTGACTGGCCAGGCCAATCCTCCTGCCGCGAACAACCAAGCCAGCACGGGCGCGGTTCAGCAGTAGCTTCTCGCGATCGGGAGCTGCTACTTTTCGTATAGAACGGGATTCAGGTCGGGATCGTTATACATCTTCAACTGGCGATAGACCTGAAATCGCATTTCGCCATCTAACACGCGCTGCCACAGGCGATCCAGGCACGACGCCAAATCACCGCGCTGTTGCTCGAGTATCGCCAAGCGTCGCAGATTGCGCTCGCGATGACCGGGGGGAGACGGAATTCGTTCCGTCTCCTCACGTGTGTGGTGCGTCTTCAGGCTCATAATCGAGAGCCGATCCAGCATCATTCCCGGGGTTTCAGAATGCAGCTCTGCGAGGGAATTCGGCAGATTTTCCGCGGACAATTCGTGCAATAGGAATTCATCGCAGCGTTCGATCTGATCGTTGCGCCGCTGATTGATGTGGTCAATTGCCCGCTTTGCGGCTGCAATGGTGGCGTCTCCAGATTGAATGTCTCTCGCTTTATCCTCCTGGTGCCAAAGTTCAAAATTGGCCCGATGGAGTGCTTCAATTGTGGCGCGGAACCCGTCTGCAATCGGTCGCACTACAGAAGTCTGATGCCAAGCAACGGTCCACTCGTCGAAGGCACGCAGAATCCTTGCTCCGTCCAACTGTCGGGCAGTTGCCATAGGCAATATCATACTGATGCCGACCCCAACTCTCTCTGCAATTCACGTACAACGGCCTGGTTGATTCGGCGCTTTTTCCCTGATCCTTGGGCACGGCAGGCGGAATGACTTCGTCCATCCCTCGGGATAGAGCTATACTTGCGCCCATATGACGATCAACAGCACGGATGGAGAGATCATCTTATGCATTGCTGCCAGCCACACTGGCGATCAGTTCCTTGAGGAGTTGGCGCACCTCGGTTGCCGGGTGGTTCTGCTGACCATCCATGAGCACCGCGATGCCGGCTGGCCATTGGAGGCAATCAGCGAGTTGCACGGTATGCCTGCCGGGATGAGCTTGCAGCAAATCACAAATACAGTCACATACCTCGCGCGGTCTCGCAAATTTGCGCGACTGATTGCATTGGATAATTTCAACGTCCAGATGGCGGCTGCGCTTCGCGAGCACCTGCGAATCCCCGGCATGGGTGTCACGACGGCGGGTTATTTCAGCGACAGGCTGGCAGCTCGACTTAAAGCTGCGAAGATTGGAATGGCCGTACCCGCATTTACGTCGGTTACCAATTACGAAGAGGTGCGCCAATTCATGCAGGCAGTTCCGTCGCCCTGGCTCCTGACGCCGCGGAGCGCATCATGTGATTCCGAGAGTCTGCAGCTTCACGAGTCGGAGGAGGTATGGCGTGCTCTCGATGCCCTGGGTGATTATCAGAGTGGTTTTCTGCTGGCGCAATCGATCGAAGGCGAACGGATGCACGTCGACAGTCTCACCGCGGATGGAACGGTTGTGTTCTCCGCCGTATCTCCCTATCGCGCGGCGTCGTCAGATGCGCCTGAGCTGGGTGAAGCTTTGCCTGTGACCCCAAGAAGTAACAGCCAGGCGGATATCGAACGACTCAGGCGTGCGAATGCAGCGCTGTTGTCCAGTATGAGAATGGCGCGCGGCGTTGCCCACACGGAATTTCTTCGCTCCAACGCGACCGGAGAGTTCTACTTCATGGAAACTTCGGCAAGCGTCGATGATCGGTGCGTTGCAAACATGATGAAGGAAACCCACGGAGTGAACCTATGGCAAGAGTGGGCCAGGCTGGAAGTCG
The DNA here is from genome assembly GCA_963794795.1 of uncultured Acidobacteriota bacterium. Classification (GTDB taxonomy): domain Bacteria; phylum Acidobacteriota; class Terriglobia; order Terriglobales; family Acidobacteriaceae; genus JAKAAZ01. The sequence goes on from CAWCFC010000002.1 coordinate 585,597, forward strand.
CGGCCATGCGTGGCGAGCCGTATGCTTTGTCCTCGAACGCAGGTGGTCGCAAGGCATTGCCCGCGAGCGCCGAACACCAACATCGATTAGCATGAGTAGGGACGTTTTGACCCACTTTCTATGCCGCCATCCACTTGGCTTCAAGTTCCACATCGACGTTTCAATCCGCTGACAAACAAGTGGGTTCTGGTATCGCCCCATCGCACCCAGCGCCCCTGGCAGGGCGAGGTTGCGAAGACTGAAAGCACCCCCGCGGTGCACTACGATCCCACCTGCTATTTGTGTCCCGGAAACACTCGGGCGGGCGGCCATCAAAATCCTGAGTATAAAAATGTTTTTGTTTTCGACAATGACTATGCTGCGTTGCTTCCTGACATTCCTCCACTGACAGATGCTCCACACGACGATTTATTTCGAGCCGAGCGCGAGTTGGGAATTTGCCGCGTCATTTGCTTCCATCCCGATCACGCTTTGACGCTGGCCCGGATGCAGGCGCGGGATATTGAACGCGTGGTGGAGGCCTGGGTCGCCCAGTGTCAGGACTTGGGCCAAAGGTCCGAGATCAATTACGTTCAGATTTTTGAGAATCGCGGTCCGATGATGGGTGCCAGCAATCCGCATCCCCATTGCCAAATCTGGTCAACGGAGCATCTTCCCGATGAACCGCTGGTGGAGCAAGCCGCGCAGCTTGCGTATCTGGATTCGCACGGAAGCTGCCTGCTCTGCGACACGGTTGCCCGCGAGATTCAATCGGCGGAACGAATCGTTTGCGAGAATCAGGAATTCATCGCCGTGGTGCCATTTTGGGCAGTCTGGCCTTTTGAGACGCTCGTGCTGAGTCGGCGTCACTGTGGCGCATTCACCGAGCTCGATGTCGCTCAGAGGACGGCGTTGGCAGACATTTTGAAACAAGTGACGACACGCTACGACAACCTGTTTCAAACCAGCTTTCCGTACACCATGGGATTTCACCAGAGTCCGACAGATTCAGACATCGCATCCGGAATGGCATTTTCATGCGCATTTTTATCCGCCCCTCCTGCGATCGGCGACCGTTCGAAAATTCATGGTTGGATTTGAAATGCTGGGCATGCCGCAGCGGGACATCACTCCGGAAAGCGCAGCCGAGAGATTGCGCGCCGTGAGCAACCGGCACTACACTCTGGAAACATAGAAGAGGCGGACGAATTGAGTTCCTCATCGCTCGAATTGAATGGACAGCCGCTGACCCTGGAAGAGCTTGCAGCAGTGGCCTATGAGAACACGCCGGTCGTGCTGCATTTGGAGGCGCGGCAGCGCATGGAGGCTTCACGCGCGGTTGTGGACCGCTATCTCGCGGAAGGCGCAACAGTCTATGGCATCAACACGGGCTTCGGCAAAATGTCGGAGGTCTCAATTCCTGCTGATCAACTGGCCGATCTGCAATTGAACCTGGTCCGCAGCCATGCCTGCGGCATAGGCGATTCGCTCACGGAAGCAGAGATTCGCGGCATGCTTCTTTTGCGAGCGAATGTACTGGCCAAGGGAACCAGCGGGGTTCGCGTAGTCGTCGCTGAACATCTGCTGAAGATGCTGGAGAACAATATCTGTCCGGTGGTGCCGGCCCGCGGATCGGTCGGCGCGAGTGGCGATCTGGCGCCGCTGGCTCATCTTGCGCTGGGCATGATCGGCGAAGGGGAAGTGTTCTATCGAGGCGAACGCGTGGGCGCACGTGAAGCTTTGAGCGCGGCCGGAATGGAGCCGTTACGGCTTGCGCCCAAGGAGGGTCTCGCGCTGCTGAATGGCACGCAAGCGATGGCGGCTGTAGGAGGCTTGTCCCTGTTTCGGGCAGAACGCATTGCTCGATTGGCGGACCTTGCCGGCGCGATGACGCTGGAAGCATTGAAGGGAACACCAACCGCGTTCGATGAAAGAATTCACGCTGCCCGTCCGCATCCCGGCCAGGTAGAGGTCGCGCGACATCTGCGTTCGTTGCTGGCGGAAAGTGAAATTCGCGAATCGCATCGCGAGCATGATCCGCGGGTCCAGGATGCATACTGCTTGCGTTGCATGCCGCAGGTCCATGGCGCAGTGCTCGATGGATTGGCGTCAGGGAAGGCGAGTGATCGAAATCGAGATGGGATCTGCGACCGACAATCCGCTAGTCTTTGTCGCAGATGCGAATGCGAACACGGACGAAAGCGCGATTCTCTCGGGCGGCAATTTTCACGGTGCACCTCTGGCCTATGTTTTCGACTATGCGGCCATCGTGATGACAGACCTGATGAGTATTTGTGAGCGCCGCATTGATCGTCTTGTGAATCCCGATTTGAACGAGGGCCTTCCGCCGTTCCTGACCCCGCATGCCGGCGTTTCCTCCGGCTATATGGTGGCGCACGTGGCCGCTGCCGCGCTGCTTGCGGAGGCGCGGGTGCTCGCTCACCCATCTTCCGTCGACAGCGTTCCGACTTCCGGTGGCAAAGAAGACCACGTGTCGATGGGAATGACGGCCGCTTGGAAGCTGCGTCAAATTGTTGAGAATGCGGAGTCGGTGTTGGCGATCGAACTAATGGCGGCTGCCGAGGGCCTGGAATATCGTCGGCCACTCAAGCCGGCAAAGCGCGTGGAATCCGCGTGGATGCAGGTGCGCAAGCTTGTTGCGCGGCTTGAGCGCGACCGTAGTTTGCAGCCCGATATTGCAAAGCTGCGCCACGCCATTGTCGATGGCACCTTGGATGGCTGGATGCATTAGGGTGTCGCGTGAGGACACCCCACGATCAAAGTTGCAGGCGAATTCGCATTCGCGTCAATACAGCCGAGACCGCAAGAATCGCGAACGTAAAGAGTATTGAACCGATGACGCCCGAAGCTCCGGTCTGGAAGTAGCGATCGAGATAAGTGAACCCGACAAGCGCGGTGAGAAAGAAGTAGATGTCGGGCAGCAAGTAGGTCAGCAAAGTATTTTCGCCCGCGGGCTTGGCAAAGAAAGCCCAGCGAGTTTTTCCTTTCACGTCACAAATCCAGTAGAGCAGCATGAAGCAAAGGACGCTGGCGCCCACGCTTGCCAGGCACCACGTCGGTGTCGCACGAATTTTCGAGATTCCAAGGGGAGCCAATATCCACGCAGCGAGCAGCGTGGCGACAGCAAAACCCAATGCCAGCCACATTTTTTGCCCGAGACGCTGCCAGCGATGTTTACCGAGGAAGATGATCGACGTCACCACTCCCGCCATCACGATCGATGACGAAGCTCCTCCGCCGAATGGCCAGTAATAGAGAAGGTAATGTCGCGGAAGATGAATGATGTGCGCGGTGTTCAGCGCACAGAACGCCGTCAGCGCAACGAACCATGCCAGCGGAGCCCATAACCATCGCCGCGTGGAGACAAATAGCAGGGCGACGGAGAAATAGGCAAATCCGATCAAACCAAGAATTTCAGGGTAGGAGAAATCAATCCACGCCGCAGTGCCGTGCGTTGTTCGCCGAAAGATTGCAAACACTCCGACGATCATCAGAAAGCCCACGATCCGCAGGCCAAGAAAAATGCGAGCGTGCCGGGTGTTGCGACTTGGAACCAGCCAGAAGAGAATGGCGCCCGTTAATCCTAGCAGCGCCCAGGCGGCTGTCGGTAGTCCCATGCGAACCGGATCGCCCTTCTCGGCATTCGCGAGGATTAGTCCCAAAACAATCAGACCGATGGAACGCGAAAGAATGTGCCGCCAAAGAGCAATATAGGATGGGTCGCGCTTCAGTCTTCCCGCGATTGCGATGGGCATCGACATGCCCACGATGAACAGGAAGAAAGGAAACACCATGTCCACATAAGTCATCACATTCCACTGCATGTGGGCGTGGTAGGTCCACCATGGAAGGCCGTGCACATCAGAAAGATCGTTCACAAAAATCATGACCATCATGGTCAGACCGCGAAACACATCAATCGACGCGATACGACCCGTCGGTGCGCTTACAGCGGCCGAAGTGGATACAAGCGTAGGTGCCGTGCTCATTGTGCCTCCGCATGTTGCGATGTCGATTGATCCACACTCAATCCTCTGTCAATCGCATCGAGCAGTTTGCCAGAAGGATCGCTTTCATATTCCCAGAACATTATGCCGGCCAGGTGATGATCGATCACATACTTGCATTTCAGCGCGAGTGATTCCGGATCTTCATATGAAACGAAGATCTGCTTCTGCGGATTGTAGAGATAGGGCACGGAAGCCTTCGCGTCCCAGTAGCGAGTGAACCCTTGGTTAATGATGTCCTGGGTCAATTTGCCGTAGGTCGAATAGGCATTGGGCACAGGATCTCCGGGCTGGAACAGACCATTGTTGGTTGCGCCCACATGCCCCCACACATGTCCATAGAAGGGAACACCCAGGACAATCTTTTCCGCTGGAACGCCGGCCGCCTCAAATTCCTGAACAGATTTATCTGAGGAAATTCCCTTGGGGTCGGCCGGATCGACGTAGAGCGGAGAATGATTTCCGGTGATCTTGTCATCTCCGGGTTCGTAGTAGTCGTAGGCCATCAGGTTGACCGTGTCGACATACTTCTGCACCTTGTCCATCTCTGTGTGCTGAAGAAATTCTGCAGACGCACCGGCCGCGATGGTGACGTAAAGATGGCGATGCAGTGTTTTTTGCATCTTGTTGAAGCGCTCGCGCAGTTCTTTCAGCAGCAGGGTGTAATTCTGTTTATCTTCCGGCCGAAATACATTTCCAGCGGCACCCGCCATGGCTGGATATTCCCAGTCAATGTCGAGCCCATCCAGGTTGTAGCGAGTGATAAAGTCGGCAACGCTATCAATAAACTTGGCTCGGCTTGCGGGAGTGAATGCCGCATCGGAGAATCGACCTGACCACAGCCAGCCGCCTACTGAGACAAGAACGGTTAAGTCGGGATTTTCTTTTTTCAGCCCGACCAGCGTGGCCAGGTTGGCTGCATCGGATGGGTCACCTAATACGATGCGTCCCTGTTCGACATTCGCGAACGCGAAATTAATGCGCGTCAATTTGTCTGCGGCAACCTGGTCCGATGTCAGGACCATATTTTGCGGGAACACGTACGCAGTAATTACGTACTTGACTTTCTTGGCGTGGGCCGTCAATGACAGAAAGCTGAGCGACAGAGCCAGCAGCAGAAGAAATTGCAATGAATCCCTGACGTCCGGGGATTTCCAAAACGCCTGCTTCGACCAAGGTCCGCGCGTCCGTGATTGCATAGTTGCGCTCATAGGCCCTCCTCCTGCATTCTAATCATTGTTAACAAACGCGGGGGCGAAATCGAATGCGATCCAATATCCTTTCAGATATTCTCCGGTACCGGGATTCCAAAATCAAAACTTCCTCCCTGCGATTTCTCTTTGGCTGCTGTTTCCTGATCGCCCCCATTTGTCTGGCACAGATGCATATTGTGGTGGATCAGGTGGGCTACGAAACTACCGCCCAGAAGCAAGCGCTGGTCGTCGCTGACAGTACCCAGACCGGCCAGGACCCACCCGAGACCTTCACGCTGACGGATGCGGACACTGGCAAAGTGGTGTTGACGGGACCATTCAAGCCTGCAGGCCAGGTGGATCAATGGGATCATACATTTTGGCTGGCAGACTTTTCTTCCGTTCAAACGCCGGGGCACTACAAAATCGCTGCGACCACGAAGGCCGGCACCATCACGTCGTGTGAGTTCTCAATCAACCAGGATGTTCTGGAGCGAAACACCCTGTCCAACATTATTTTTTACTTTAAGGGCCAACGCGCCACTGGCGAGATCAACCGTGCAGATGCACATTTGCGTTTGCCCGACGGCAGCGGGTTTGTCGATGTGAGTGGCGGCTGGTATGACGCGACCGGGGATTACGGCATTCATCTTTCGCATCAAAATCTGACGTCGTATTTCAATCCGCAACAGGTGCCCTTGGTCGCCTGGTCCTGCCTCGAAAGCTATCGAGTACTCAAAGCGCGCAACAACGACAATTTCAGCGAGTATGAGCGTCGCTTGTTGGATGAAGGCTTGTTCGGAGCGGACTTCCTGGTTCGCATGAAGCGACCTGACGGGTCTTTCTTCGAGTCCATTTCCGCGCCTGGCAAGGACAAGCTCGCCAAAGACCGTGAAATCGGCAATCCTAACTGGCGCACTCAGATTAAAACAAGCGCTTCGGCCAGCACAGAAAAAATCAGCCCCGCCAAAGGTCCCTACGCGTACCAAGCCAGCTTTCGCTCTGGGGGCGGCATGGCGATCGCCGCTCTTGCGCTTGCCAGTACGATGCCCATCAGCGGCGACATGGATCACGCAGCCTACCTGAAGGCTGCTGAAGACGCATTTGCCTTCCTCTCCGCGCATAATCGCGAGTTGCTGAACGATGGCAAAGAAAATATTCTCGATGATTACTGCGCCCTGATGGCGGCGACGGAACTCTATCGGGCGACCCACAAGGCGACATATCTCCAGGCCGCGGATCAACGAGCCAACAATCTGATGGCACGCCTTATTTCAGTTGGAAAATATCATAACTACTGGCGCGCCGATAATGGCACTCGTCCGTTCTTTCATCCCTCCGATGCCGGATTGCCGGTGGTCAGCCTGCTCGAGTACGCCCAGATTGCGAGTCCAGCCCAGCAGGCGCGAGTTCGCAATGCGGTCTCGCGCTCGTTGCATTTCGAACTCTGGATCACGTCTGAGGCGAACAACCCCTTTGGATATGCCCGGCAACTGGTTCGTATGGGCGACGGCACGGTTCGCAGCGCTTATTTCTTTCCGCATGACACGGAAGCTGCGCCCTGGTGGCAAGGTGAAGACGCCCGGCTTGCTTCACTCGCCGCCGCCGCGCGCATGGCCGAACCCCTTTACAATGACGACCCGGCATTTCAGCGGCAATTGGAAACCTATGCCTGGAACCAACTGCATTGGATTTTGGGACGAAATCCATTCGACGCAAGTATGCTGATGGGAAGCGGTCACGGCAACGCTCCGTACATGTTCTTCCGCTCCTACAAGTACACCAGTGCTCCGGGCGCGATTATCAACGGTGTCACCGCAGGATTTAATAATGAGGACGGAATTGCGTTCAACGAAGGTTTCGCCCGGACCGGTAAGGATGAAGATTGGCGCTGGACCGAGGAGTGGCTGCCTCACGCTGCCTGGTACCTGTATGCCGTAAGCCTGCCGCATAATTAGAATCTGTAGTGAGTTTCGATCTGGAAGACATCGACCGCTGAATGGAAACTGCAGTTCTGGTCGCGCGGAATGCCTTGACCGATGGCGCCATGCGAATCCACACCTTCTGTACGCAACCTAAGGAAGCGATGTGAATTAAAAATGCAGAATAGAAATCGCGCGACAGCGCCGAAAGCTTGTGCCGTCCACCTCCCCAAGCATCGACCTTCACGAAGCACGCGGAAGCTGAGATGGGCAATGCCCGTGTTGTTTCTTTTGCTGTCGATGCAACTTAGGGCGCAACAGGCGACTTCGCCGGACTTCAGCAGTATTGATCGAATCATGGCTTCGGCGCTCAGGGCAAAAACGGTTCCGGGAGCGGTGGTTTTTATCGGCCACGACGGCCACGTGGTGTTTCACAAAGCCTACGGAAATCGCTCCACGATACCGACGCCGAATGCGATGACGGAAGACACCATCTTCGATATGGCGTCGCTGACCAAGGTGATTGCTACCACTACGGCAGTGATGCAACTCTACCAACAAGGGCGCTTTCGACTGAACGATCCCTTATCGAAATATCTTCCCGAGTTTGCTTCCAACGGAAAAAAAGACATCACCATCCGGCAGATCATGACACATTACTCAGGCCTGCCGCCGGACCTGGACTTAGGCTACCCGTGGACGGGAAAGCAGACGGCGTTTGACATGGCATTTGCGGTGAAGCCTGACCGTCCGCCTGGTACTGCGTTTCGCTATAGCGATATCAACTTCATCATGATGGGTGCGCTGGTTGAGAGACTCAGTGGCATGACGCTCGATGCATACACCGCGAAGTATGTGTTTGCTCCAATGGGAATGGATCACACACGTTTCTTGCCTCCCGAATCGTGGCGGCCGAATATTGCGCCGACTCAGTACGACGAAAATCATCACATGCTGCAGGGCGTGGTGAACGATCCTACGTCGAGAAGAATGGGTGGCGTCGCTGGTCACGCTGGCCTGTTCAGCACTGCAAACGATCTATCGATCTTCGCCCAAAACTTGCTGGACCTGCTGGCAGGACGACCCAACAAATTTCCGCTGAACCGCTTGACCGCCGAAAAGATGACAACTCCGCAGAATCCCGCCACCGGCGTTGCACTGCGCGGCCTCGGCTGGGATATTGAAAGTCCTTTCTCAGGCAATCGCGGCGAGCTGTTCCCGGTGGGCAGTTTTGGGCACACAGGCTGGACTGGAACTGACATCTGGATGGATCCATGGAGCGACAGTTATGTGATTTTTCTCAGCAATCGCAACTATCCAGACCGCCGTCCGAATACGATTCCGCTGGAAGGGAAACTCGCTAACGCTGCTGCGGAGGCGCTCGATATTCAGATTCCTGATTCGGGGCGGGAAATCTCGCGTCTCACTGGATACAACGAATCGCTAACAGATATGCGCCGGTGGCCAAACCGCAACGCCACTGTGGAAGCAGGCATTGATGTATTGGAGCAGGAAAATTTTGCTCCGCTCGCGGAGTTGGAAAAAAAGCATGGCGGCCATTTGCGCGTGGGCATCTTGAGCAATCAGACCGGGTTGGATAGTCATGGTCGTCGCACGATCGATGTCCTGTTCCACGACGCGCCCGCAAAAGTCCGAGGTTTGAAAGTGACAACGCTTTTTAGTCCGGAGCACGGGATCACCGGGAAAATGGATACCACGGACATTTCCGGCAGTACCGATGCAGCGACTGGATTGCGCGTGGTTAGTATGTATGGAGCCACGGCAGCCGAGCGCCATCCTCCCATAAAAAAACTGCGCCATTTGGATGCGGTTGTCATCGATCTCCGGGACGCTGGGGTTCGTTTCTATACGTACGAAACCGCGGTGGCCTATTTCCTTCAGGCAGCGGCGCATACCGGAACTGATATTGTGATTCTCGATCGACCAGATCCGATTAATGGTTCATTTGTTCAAGGCCCGGTCTCCGACGCGGGTCATTCAAGCTACACCGGGTTTATGCCGTTACCGGTCCGCCATGGCATGACGATGGGAGAATTGGCGCGCTACTTTAATGGCGAGGGCCACCTTGGGGCTTCGCTGACTGTCATTCCCATGAAGGGATGGCAGCGTGGCGATTGGTACGATTCCACCTCGTTGCTCTGGGTGGATCCATCGCCCAACCTGCGTAACCTGAACGAAGCCACACTATATCCCGGGTTGGGAATGATTGAGTCGTCGAATATTTCGGTGGGCCGCGGCACGGACACTCCTTTCGCATGGATGGGCGCGCCCTGGATCGACGCGACACAATTTGCAGCTGCAATGAATCACCGCATGATTCCCGGGATTCGTTTCGTCCCCGTCCAATTCACTCCACGCGCGCCGTATCCCTATGGTGGCCAGGTCTGTAATGGGGTTCAGTTCGTCGTCACGAATCGCAATGAGCTCAACGTACCTGAAATGGGACTTGAGATTGCGTCGATGTTGTACAAGATGTATCCAACCCAGTACCACCTGGATACAATCGCGCCCCTGTTGGCGAATCAGGGGACGCTCAAGGCTCTCCAGGATCATGAAGATCCGCAATCCATCGCAGATACGTGGCGCGACGGGATCGAGCAGTACATGGAGCGCCGCAAGGCGTACCTGATCTATCCGACCGAATAGCGGTAGGCGTCATGTCAGGGCTGTGGAGCGGACTTCTGCAATGAGAAGTGGGGCCTTGGTCGCTAGGCGAAGCGATGGCGTAGGCAGCCCCAACCGGTGCTGCAACCTCGTGTGATTACAGCAAATCTGGTGAGCGCGCTGGGACTCGAACCCAGGACCCACGCATTAAAAGTGCGTTTTGGGGGTTATTGCACCCGACTGCACAGCGCTGCATGAATCTGAATAGAATCACTTATCGTTTAATTACATAAATATACAGCATGGACTGGTTTGCATAGACGCGCAGTTAATTGCACTAAAGTACGAGTCAAAGTATCACCAGAATGCAGGGCGTTTGGGCAGGCAGTTTCTGTCATTTGTGAGGAGCGGAACCCAGAACGAAGGCTTGATAGCCGTTTAAAGTGTCGTAACCGGAAATTCACTTAAGTGAACGGCGTAGCGATTGCACTCCCTGTTGCGGGGATCCAACTTAACCGTTCTGGCAAACTGGACCCACTATTAACCTGCAAGTCTTGCTGGATGATCCCCTCGCGAAAATCGTTGCAGTTCGGATAGGGGGATTAGAACTCTCGCCCCGATTCTACGTACCGAGAGATGCTTATTCGCGATGAGATAGTCAAGTGCTCTTTCGCTGATCGAGAGCATTTTGGCTGCTTCGCTTCGGCCGACGAGCAGTTTTCTCTCCGGGAGAATCTCGGCTCGGGCAGGTCGCTTTCTGCTGATCGTATGATGGTCTGCCATTTCGTAACTCCGTTGCTAACTTTGCCACTTGCTATCCGTGCTGCGTCGTAACCCAGCCTGAATCGCTCAACGAGATTTGTCCAATACTTCTTACCTATGGGGTCATAGCTGCCGTCGATGACCCGTCGAATCAGGAACCTATTTTTGGGAAAGGTTGCGCTGCCTAAGCTGCGTTGCGCTTTTTTGTGCAACGTTTCTGCTGTTTACAGCACCTAACTTAACGCATCACCTGAGGTCCCCCCGATATCGAGGCCGCAGACGATCCAGGGCAGGTGCAAGATGTACGAGGGACCAGAGTTCCGTCATCTCCGTTATTTCGTTGCCATCGCGGAAGAATGTAACTTCGGCAGGGCTGCGGAACGGCTTCACGTTGCTCAGCCATCGCTGAGCGCGCAAATCAAACAGTTGGAAGATGGCCTTGGCGCGAAGCTCTTCATTCGCGGACCGGCCGGCACCACCTTAACGCCAGCCGGACACGCTTTCCTATCCCATGCCAAACAGATGCTATTGTTGCGGGATCGCGCTGTACAGAACACATCGCTGGTTCATTCCGGAGTGCAGGTGCCACTTCGTTTCGGCTACTCACCTTTTGTCAATCACGAATTCGTGCGAGAAACATTCAAAGACTATCGCGAACTGGTGCCGGACGGGCGAATTGAGCCATCCAGCGAGTGCTCGGGCCCGCTTGCAACTATGGTTGCAGAGGGCCGTTTCGATGCGGCTCTGGTGAGTATGCCCATCGCTGAACAAGGCCTATTTGCGCAGTTGGTCTGCACCGAGGAACTACTGGTTTGCCTCCGCGCCGATGATCCGCTTGCTCAGGGGAAAAGCATTCCTAGATCGGAGATTCAAAATCGGCTATTCATGAACAACCCCGAAGCACTTAGAACCAGAGCTTAATCAGGGCAACTCCGCTTGGCGAAGTTCCCGACGTAAAGCACGAAACGCTGTGTCGAACTCGGGCAGAGTCTCCATCTGATGACCGAGCCGACTATTCCATAGTGATTTGAGGCGTGTTTCTTTTGCAGCAATTCGATCTTGGAGGCCCGTGATCTCTCTGTTGCGGAAGCGGAGTTTCTCCTCGATTGCAGGCAGCAGTGGTTGGAGTTCAACTCCGGCGTGGGCTGTGAGGAACCAAAGATCGTAAAGGTCGCGCGGTTCATTCCGTGCCCGGTCCCCCAGGGCAACAACCTTCTCAGTGGCGATTTCGTTCAGGCTGTAGACAGCGACTACGCGGTCCTCAGGAATGTCGCTGAACTCCTCGTAAGCTCGCAAAATCTCTTTCTGCTCGACGGGGAAGAGCACGGTCTCCGCGATGGTGATGTCCACCTTGACCGTATTCGGATTCGGGAGCGGACCTTGATAGCTGAGATAAAAAGTGTGGCTGTTGACATGGCTTTGCCGGTCTTCCCGATCAAAGGTGAAACGAATTCCGGATGCTTGGGCGACGTACTCGTAGACTGTCTCCAGGCCGCCTCGGATCTCAGCGAAATCCGCGGCCCGAGCGAGGGTGAAGTCCAGATCTTCCGAGAAGCGGTAGTCGCCGAAATAGCAGCGTTTGAGCGCTGTGCCGCCTTTGAAGATGAGAAGTTTGCCGAGCTGGCTTTGACTCAACCCCACCAGAAACCATGCCAGGCAATAGTCACGTTCCAACACGGATTCAGGGATACGGCGGCCACCGTGTTCTTTGTGCAGCCGGTTCGCCAACAGGGAGAGATTGCGTTGCGGAATCATGTGTGACGAATCGCCTCAAGTTCCTCCGACTCAATGTTAAGCTGCAAACGCCAGCGCGCCTGATACGGGCCGACTTTGGGGAGCGTCGGATCGAGCCGGTCATAGGTTGAACTGAGCGCAGAGCGCAGTTGCGCGAGCTGATCCGGCGAAATCATTTTGTAGAGTTCCAGCAGGTATCCAACTCTGCGGGTGAGTGCGCCAGATTGTAAACGCTGGGTGTATTCGAGCAGGCGGGGAATATTTACCTCACTTCTGCTCATCCAGAGTGCCTTGGCAACCTCTGGGACGCCACCGGCGTACTGCGGATGCCGCAGACCGTCGGCAATGGTTCGCTCCCGGTCGCTGACCATGACGGCCTGCTGTTTGGTGATCCAGAGCTGCGTGAGTCCAAAAAACTGCTCTGGCTTCACGGCTACGAAGTGGTACTCGTAGCCGTGGATGGTCCGCGACGGTTTGCGGATGGTGGAACTGATGTACAGGGTGAGCTGTGGCTGAGTGACCATGCGGTGCAACTCCATCGCGGAGGCGTAAGAAAGGAAGTAGTCCTGGCCGCCGCATAGCTCCCTGGCGATGATGTAGGGATCGCCGACGTATTCCGTCGCCCTGCCTAGTTCGAACGGAACCAGGTTGTACAGGCCGGGGCGCAGGCGAGTGACGACACCCCTTTTTTCGGCTTTGTGGATGAGCGTCCGAGCGGAAGAACCCCGCAAGCCGGTGATCTCTTCCACATCCCGGAGATTGAACGTGGCTTTGCTTCTCTCGTTGAGTTCGACGAAGAGGGCGGAGGTCTGTGGACCCAGCGTCTTGGCGACGTGATTCTTCATGTGCGAATTGTTCCCTTAAACGGAACTTATCAAGCATAGGATAGCATAATTCTCTAGCTATGGATTGTTGCCTGAGAGGGAACTTTTTGAGCATGGAATAGAATCAAGGGAGCAGCGAGGCCGACGTGGGCACAATCCGGGCACAACAACCTCTGCCCAATCGTGCCTTCACAAAATGTGCCAAACCTCTGCCGTTCTGCGGAAGAAGTCGCCGAAAGGGTGAGAGCAAAACGCGGCTCCAAACCTCTGCAGACCCGCGGCAGAGGTCGGAAAAACCGACGACCTCTGCCTCATTTGGGCAGAGGTTGCCTTGAAATCAGTTAAAAAACCGCGAGCACGTTAAGGACACAATAACGATTACCATGGGTGTCTCAGGGCGCTAAGAGTGGCCATCCATTGCCCCTGCTTTCTATGAGTTACGGGTTATCGACTCACTGTCACTGCAGAGGTCGCGGGTTCGAACTCCGTCGTCCCCGGCCATAAGCAGATTATGGCAACATTGAGGTCCTCTCTCGATGATCCGGACTCAGTGAGAATCATTTCCATTCTGCAAAGCGTCAGTCAGAACGCCGCAGGTTCCTCGCTCCGTCCTGGGAATCGCCGAATACATTCAGTGCACGGTAAGCGCTTTCGCGCGCCTTTTCCCCACTTCCGCCGGTCCCCGCCGTTCCCTCCGCAGAAAGCCGCTTCGGGCCGCCCTTCGCGGGCGCCGTCTGCGCGCCAAACCCACAGTACAGGTTTGTCACTGGCCGCGCCTGCCGCTCGTGGCTACGTCCGGTCCCGGTCGTCGTTCTTTCCTGTCTGCCGTTCAGTCGTTTTTGTCTCGCTGCGCTGTGAGAAACAAAAACGCCCGACCGGGCAGCCAGGAGAAAAAACAAATGCAATTCAAGAAGAAAAACCAACAGCAACCACAACGGCAGACGGCGAAAGAAGTAATCGCCGCCAACGTCCAAGCCCTCATCGAGCAGCTTGAGGCAGGGAAGAGCGAGGCGCTCACCGCCTACCTGACCGCCATGAGCCGCTTTCACAACTACTCTTTTGGCAACATTCTGGAGATCGCACGGCAGAAGCCGGATGCAACCCGCGTTGCCGGACTCTACACATGGAACCAGCTTGGCCGTCGCGTGAAGAAGGGCGAGAAGGGCATCCACATTCTTGCTCCGATCATCGGGGTACGGCGGCAAGATCGTTCTCCTTCCGGGACAGTCGAAGGCCGAGGAATTTTCCACTCTTGTGCATGAACTGGCACATGAGATGTTGCACAAAGCCGACCGCCGGACGACCACGACCAAGACTGTCCGTGAAACCGAAGCCGAGGCCATCGCCTTTGTGGTGGGCAAGGCCGTTGGACTCCAGACGGGAACCGCATCCGCCGACTACATCCAGCTTTACCACGGCAACGCATCGTTGCTGGCGGAAAGCCTTGAAGTCATCCAGAAAGCCTCTGCCGTCATTCTGGCGGCACTGGAAGCGAAGCCGGAAGCAGAAGAGCAGCCGCAAGATGCAATGGCTGTCGCCAGCTAGTCCGCCACAATCCTATGGGGCGGATGGCGAACGGCTGTCCGCTCTCTCTATCCACGCACCTTCAACTATAGGAGAAGCGCATCATGTCCACTCAAAATATCGCAGCTACCGAATATCGCAATCTACCGCTTTCGATTCTTACCGAATCGAAGACAAATCCGCGTCGCATCTTCGAGGACTCCGCCCTCAAGGAATTGGCCGACAGTATCCGCAGCCAGGGTGTTCTCTCGCCTCTACTTGTGCGGCCTTTGAATGAGCGCAGCTTCGAGATCGTTGCCGGAGCGCGGCGTTACCGCGCCGCACAACTGGCCGAATCGGAAAGTGTGCCGGTCCGCATCGTCAACCTTACGGATGCCGAGGCATTGGAGGCGCAATTGATCGAGAATCTCCAGCGGCGGGACGTGCATCCACTGGAAGAAGCGCAGGGCTTCCATGCGTTGCTGAATCTTGACGAGCCGAAATACTCTATCGAACAGATATTCTTCAGTCCATGCACGCACAGGCCGACACTTTGCATGTGCTGCGCGATGCCACCCAGCTTTACAAAGTGGACATCGAAGCCATCACTGCGAAGGTCAAGCAGGAGTTCGCCGCGAAGGAAAAAGCCAAGGCCGCACAGAAGGCCACAACCAAACTGCAAACCAAAGCCGCAAAGAAATCCACCGCTGCATCGCCGCTGCAAAATTGCTTAAGGGAGCTTGTCCAGCGACAGGCTCCATTTTTTTGGCACCCGTCTTTCCGTCCCTCGTGCGATGCCTCGGAAGGGCACGGGGGCGACATCCTCCGCGACCCGAGTGAGCCGTCCCACAGGAACGATCATGGCTCCCCCACAACCCTGAAGAACGCGGCACCCTATTAGCGAATGGATATCGCTTGATATAGCGAAGAGAAATGAGCCAAAGGTGAAGATACCAATTGCAGACGCAAACACGCGGCGCGTGCCGAACCGGTCCGCCATCCATCCACTGATCGGAATGAAGACTGCCAAACTCAGTGTGTAGCTGGCAAGGACCGCCTTCATACTGAGCGGAGTGACATGGAGGGCAGCCGAAATGGCCGGAACTGCTGTGTTAAGAATCGTTGTGTCCAGAGACTCCATGAAGAACGCAACAGCAACCGGCCACGGTAGAAGGCGTTTGCTGACTCTAAACATGGCTTTTTCTCGAACCCCTTACACGACGCTTACGAGCCCACTCCCTTGGAACAACGTCGCAGACTGCGACGAAGGTCGTGACCAGATCCCATCAGTGTCGGACGTCCGTCGCAAATTCGTCAGTTGGCGATTGAGCGTGGGTTGTTGTTCTGTGAATATATTCCGCCAAGGGAGAACAAGTTAGCTTCACCACTGCTCCCGAAGAAAATGCGCACCCATTTGGTATTTCACTTGCCATAGGAAGGACGAGGACTCACCTACGGCGCTCGCGTTCTCCGTAAACAAAATCGTGGCAGGAAACTGAGGTGACAAAATGAAAGCGACGCAACGGCTCCGTGATCTGGGCCAGAGTCTCTGGCTCGACAACATTACTCGAGACCTGATGAGCAGTGGGACACTGAAGCGCTACATCGACGAGCTCTCGGTGACCGGCCTCACGTCGAATCCGACAATCTTCGATCATGCCATCAAGAACAGCACAACATATGATCTGCCCATTCGAGAAAAGCTCCTGCAAGGTAAGTCAGGGGAGGAGCTCTTCTTCGAGTTGGCTCTGGAGGACATCACACGAGCTGCCGACTTGTTTCGATCAACTTACGATCAGACTAACGGTGTCGATGGCTGGGTGTCATTGGAGGTCTCGCCGCTGCTGGCCCACGACACGGCCAGGACAGTCACTACAGCGAAGAATCTGTTTGCACGAGCGGCACGTCCCAATCTATTTATAAAAATTCCAGGTACCGGGGAAGGCTTGCCCGCAATCGAGGAATCAATATTCGCCGGCATTCCTGTGAATGTGACTTTGCTCTTTTCGCTGGAGCACTATCTATGTGCTGCCGAAGCGGTTCTTCGGGGCATCGAGCGCCGCATCGATGCGGGGCTGAACCCTGATGTCGCTTCGGTTGCATCGGTTTTTGTCAGCCGTTGGGACGTTGCTGTGACGGATATGGTTCCCGAACCCGTCCGCGATGATCTCGGTATCGCGATCTGTAAACGTATTTACCGTGGCTATCGGTCGTTGCTTGGTTCGGAGCGCTGGCAGCGAGTCTGTAACTTCGGAGCTCGTCCGCAACGCTTACTCTGGGCGAGCACGGGAACCAAGAACCCCAAAGCCTCCGACATTCTGTACATCAAAGCGCTGGCGGCGCCTCTTACTGTCAATACCATGCCCGAAGAAACACTAAAGGCCTTCGCGGACCATGGAGAGGTTGGCGCTACTCTCTCCAGCAGTGGCAGCGATGGTGAAGACACGTTGATGCAGTTCGCCGCTCGCGGCATCAATCTCGATGCTCTCGCTGCTCAGCTTCAAGATGCAGGGGCGAAGTCATTCGTAAAGTCCTGGAACGATCTGATGGTTGTGATCGCATCCAAAAGTGCCGAACTCAGGAAGGCCGGCTAAATGTCAGGAGATCTTTCGATGAAGGCGCTCGTGATCGATGTTGGTGGCACTCATGTGAAGGTTATCGCCAGCGGCCAAGCCGAGTCGCGGCAGTTCGACTCCGGACCGAAGCTGCTGCCCGAGCGCATGGTCGTTGAAATTCGCGAGATCACAAACGACTGGAGTTATGACGTCGTCTCGATCGGCTATCCGGGACCTGTGCTTCGCAATCGAGCGGTCGCGGAGCCGCACAATTTGGCACGCGGTTGGGTCGGCTTTGATTTCGCATCTGCTTTCGAACGCCCCGTCAAAATGATGAATGACGCGGCCATGCAGGCTCTCGGCAGCTATAAAGGCGGAAACATGCTGTTTCTGGGCCTGGGGACGGGCCTGGGTTCGGCGATGATCGTGGACGGTATCGTCGAACAGATGGAACTGGCCCACCTGCCTTATAAGAAGCACACCTACGAACATTACGTCGGTCAGCGCGGCTTGGACCGTGCGGGCATGAACAGGTGGCGTCGCTATATCGAGGACGTTGTGGCCCGGTTGATTGGCGCGCTCGAACCGGATGACGTTGTCCTCGGTGGTGGCAATGCGAAACATCTCAAGAAGCTACCTCCAGGGTGCCGCATGGGAGACAACGCAAACGCATTTCTCGGGGGATTTCGCCTTTGGGAGAACGCAGCAGAGGCGTGCCGTTCAAGCGGCGCAATGCATAGCCGCACACGATGCAATTAAGGAGAACGGACATGGAAACAGTTGTTGAAACAGTCAACGAGCTCCTACCCAACCAACGCCAAGCATGGAAAGATCTCGAGCTTCACTCTGAGGAGATTGGCAAACAACATCTTCGAAAGCTTTTTGCTGCCGACCCGGAGCGCGGCGAACGTATGACGGCAGAAGGGGCGGCCATTTATCTCGACTACTCCAAGAACCGCATCAATGATCAAACGCTCAAGCTCCTCCTGCAATTGGCGGAGGAGAGCGGACTGAGAGCGAGGATCGACGCCATGTTTCGCGGCGAAAAGATTAACAGCACGGAAAACCGCGCTGTGCTTCATGTTGCACTACGTGCGCCGAGTGGAACATCCATTCTAGTTGACGGAAATAACGTCGTGCCTGAGGTACACGATGTGCTTCGCAAAATGGAAAACTTCTGCAATCGCGTCCGAAGCGGAGAGTGGACGGGCCATACGGGAAAGCGAATTCGCAATATCGTCAACATTGGCATCGGAGGCTCCGATCTTGGCCCGGTGATGGCCTACGAGGCGCTGAAACACTCGAGCGATCGCGCGATCACGTTTCGCTTCGTCTCCAACGTCGATGGCGCTGATTTTGCGGAAGCGGTGCACGATCTCAATCCTACAGAGACCCTCTTTATAGTCTCTTCGAAGACGTTTACGACACTGGAGACGATGACGAATGCTCATACGGCTCGCGACTGGTTGCTGGCAGGCCTGAGCGGTGTTCAGAAATCTGTTGCCCGTCACTTCGTAGCCGTCTCAACGAACGCAGTAGAGGTGTCGAAGTTCGGTATCGACACGAACAACATGTTCGGATTCTGGGATTGGGTTGGAGGTCGTTACTCCATGGACTCGGCGATCGGCCTCTCGACCATGCTCGCCATTGGCCCGGATAACTTTCGTGCTCTGCTGCAAGGTTTTCATGAGATGGACGAGCACTTTCGCACCGCGCCATTTGAGCGCAGCTTGCCGGTACTCATGGGTCTGCTGGCGATATGGAACACCAATTTCCTCGGCGCGGAGACTGTTGCAGTATTGCCCTACAACGAGTATCTCAAGCGATTTCCCGCTTATCTCCAGCAGTTGACGATGGAAAGCAACGGCAAACATGTCACCTTGGGTGGAATCGACGTTACGTATCAGACCGGCCCGATTTATTGGGGAGAGCCGGGGACCAATGGCCAGCATTCCTTTTATCAGCTGATTCACCAGGGCACCAGGCTCATCCCGTGTGACTTCATTGTCTTTGGACGGCCACAGAAAGCGCTGGGCCGTCATCACGACATTCTTGTTGCCAATGCACTGGCACAATCGGAGGCATTGGCTTTCGGTAAGACACGCGAGCAGGTCGCGGCTGATGGCACTCCAGGCTGGCTCGTCCCGCACCGTGTTTTTGAAGGGAATCGTCCATCGAACACGATTGTTGCGGAGCAACTTACTCCGGCGACACTGGGGAAACTCGTGGCTCTTTATGAACACTCCGTCTTCACCCAGGGCGTCATCTGGGGTATCGATTCCTTCGACCAATGGGGCGTCGAGCTGGGCAAGGTACTTGCAAAGCGCATTATTCCGGAACTGGAGAGCAAGGAAGAACCCAAGCTCGACCATGACAGTTCGACCCGCACCTTGATTCGCCGCTATCGGGATTATAAGGAAGCTGCAAGAAAAGACTCGGCTAGGGAGCCACTGCAGTAATGAAGATTCTGCGGATGAGTATTGACCTGTAAAAGACTGCGCACTTGGGAGAGGAAATTACTTCATGCAAATTGGAATGATCGGACTTGGAAGAATGGGCGCAAATATGGCACGGAGACTCATCAAGGGAGGCCATGAGTGTGTGGTCTTCGATGTGTCGTCCAAGGCCGTGCAAGAGCTTGTTCAGGAGAAGGCGATTGGAGCGACTGATTTCAAAGACTTCGTGAACAACATAAAAAAACCGCGAGCGGTGTGGCTGATGGTCCCGGCAGCGGTTGTGGACCAAACCATCTCGGATCTTGTTCCTTATCTCGACGCCGGGGACACTCTCATCGACGGAGGCAACTCCTACTACGTCGACGATTTAAGGCGGGCGAAGGGACTCGTCCCCAAAGGGATCCACTACGTGGATGTCGGCACAAGCGGAGGGGTATGGGGCCTGGAACGAGGCTACTGCATGATGATCGGCGGTGAAGCCGAAGCAGTCGATCGTCTCGATCCAATCTTCAGGCAACTGGCGCCCGGCAGGGGCGACGTTGCACGCACGCCTGGACGGGAAAATATCGGCGGCACCCCTGAGTTAGGCTACCTGCATTGTGGTCCCAGCGGGGCCGGCCACTTCGTCAAGATGATCCATAACGGGATCGAATATGGGCTGATGGCGGCGTATGCAGAGGGGCTTGGAATCTTGCGCGAAGCCAACATTGGAAAACAGAAGACCGAGGCCAACGCCGAGACTACGCCTCTGCGTGACCCCGAGCACTTCCAGTACGAACTTAACCTGCGCGATATAGCGGAGGTGTGGCGTCGCGGCAGTGTCATCGGATCATGGCTGCTCGATTTGACAGCGGCGGCGCTCGTCGAAGATCCGGCACTTTCGAAGTTCACCGGACGCGTCTCGGATTCCGGCGAAGGTCGCTGGACCATCAATGCCGCCATCGATGAAGGCGTGCCGGTGCCAGTTCTTTCGGCAGCACTCTTTGAGCGCTTCACCTCACGTGGAAATGCAGATTATCAGGACAAGCTGCTATCGGCGATGCGCTTTCAGTTTGGTGGACATGTTGAGATGCCAGGCAATAAACAGGCGACTGGAGAGGAGACGCGGTGAGCAATTCCCATTCAGACGCTTTTGTCTTTTTTGGAGCCACCGGCGATCTGGCTTATAAAAAGATCTTTCCCTCCCTGCACGCGATGGTGAAACGCGGCACCCTTAATATGCCGGTCATAGGCGTCGCCAAGTCCAATTGGAGCCTCGACCAGTTTCGTGCACGAGCGTACGACAGCATTGACAAACACGGTGGGGTCGATCGCGTCGCGTTCGACAAACTGTGTCGCTTGCTCCACTACGTTAACGGTGATTACAAAGACGCTGCCACCTACACCGCCATGCGGCGTGAGCTCGGGTCCTGTAGCCGTCCAGCCCACTATCTTGCCATCCCGCCTGCGCTGTTCGGAGCGGTTGTGGAGCAACTGGGGAAATCGGATTGCGCCGAAGGCGCACGGGTCATTGTTGAGAAGCCATTCGGGACTGATCTGGTCTCGGCGCGGGCATTGAATGCCATTCTGCTTAGCACCTTCGAGGAGAAAGACGTTTTCCGTATCGATCATTATCTTGGCAAACGTCCGGTCCACAGCATGCTTTACGCACGCTTTGCAAATTCGTTGATGGAGAGCTTCTGGTATCGCTCGCATGTCGAGAGTGTGCAGATCACCATGGCCGAGGACTTCGGAGTCCAGGGGCGCGGAGCTTTTTACGATCAGACCGGCACCATCCGCGACGTAGTGCAGAATCATCTCCTTCAGGTCTTGACAAATCTCGCCATGGATCCGCCGGTGCGAATGGATAGCGAGTCCATTCGGGACGAAAAAGTCAAAGTCCTCAAAGCAATCGCTCCGCTTTCGGAGAGTAGCGTCGTTCGTGGACAGTTTCGCGGCTACCGATCAGAGGAGGGTGTGATGCCCGGTTCGAAGACAGAGACGTTCGCGGCTCTGCGCTTCGAAATCAACTCCTGGCGCTGGCAAGGGGTTCCTATCTACATCCGTGCCGGGAAGTGTTTGCCGTTGACCTGCACGGAACTAGTTGTCCGATTGCGGAAACTACCTCATTTGTTCCCCTCCGCTTCTTCCGTGCCGAATCATTTCCGGTTTCGCATCAGTCCAGATGTGACAATTGCCCTCGGCATGATGGCGCAATCGCCTTGCGACGAGATGCTCGGCGAACCCATCGAGATGCTGGCGCGACAGCAAACCTTCACCGATGAGATGGATGCTTATGAGCGGGTACTCCACGACGCAATGGTCGGCGATGCCACCTTGTTTGCCCGCGAGGACTACGTAGAAGAGGCATGGCGAATCGTCGATCCACTGCTGAAGATGGATACTCCCGTGTACGACTATGAGCCGGGCACATGGGGGCCAGCTCAAGTCGAGGAGGGGATAGTGCCCCCGGGCGGCTGGCACGATCCAGTGGTCAAAACGCCGGCTGCTGCCGCATCGGAGACGCACGCTGCGTGATTCTGGAATCGATCCGACAATGAACCGACAGCGGGGAAGTAAAGCGACGATGTATTCGACTACAAAAGGAGAAGTGAAAATGCGAGCAATTGTGTTGGAAGGATTCGGTGGCCCTGAAAAGTTGGTCATCAAAGAGATGCCGAAGCCCGAGGCGAAACCGGGTCAAGTCTTGATTGCTGTACGAGCCTTCGGCGTGAACCACGCCGAAACCCATATGCGCAAAGGCGAGTGGGCAGAGTACATGCCGATCATGGGTGTCGAATGCGTCGGCGAGGTCGTCAACGCGCCCGGTGGAGAGTTCAATCCCGGCGACAAGGTGGCGGCATTTCTTGGCGGACTCGGCAGCACGCTTAACGGTAGCTATGCGGAATTTACCGTCGCTGCGGTCACCAATGTGATCAAAATCGAGACGACGCTTCCTTGGGAAGAGTTCGCTGCACTGCCCGAATCTTACGCCACCGCATGGGTTGCATTGAACGCGAACCTTGAGATCAAGGAGGGACAGACGCTGTTGCTCCGCGGTGCGACGTCCGCGCTCGGTCAGGCTGCTCTTAACATCGCCGTGGATGCCGGCCTTAATGTCATCGCGACGACCCGCAGTGAGGCCAAATTCGGAAAGCTGTTGGCAATGGGAGCGAAGCGCGTGGAGTTGGAAGGACCGGATCTTTCAAAGAGGCTCAAAGAAAGAAAGCAAGTCGACTCGGTATTGGACCTTGTCGGAAACAGCGTGCTGAAGGACTCGCTCGCGATCCCGCATCGCGGCGGACGGGTATGTATGGCAGGCTGGCTCGGCGGACTCGCGCCTGTCCCGGACTTCAACCCCTTGCTTCAACTCGACAGCGGCATCCATTTCAGCTTGTTCGTCAGTCTTGTGATGGGCTCTCCAGAATTTCCTGTCTCTGAATATCCCCTCCAGAAGATTGTAGAGCGGGTAGAGAAGGGCATTTACAAGGCGAAGCCGGCAGCGGTATTCAACTTCGATCAGATACGCGAGGCTCAGTCGTTGATGGAATCGAATCAGGCAAACGGGAAAGTCGTCGTAAAACTCTAAGTGGCCCCATGTGTCGTCTCGATAACTCTGCTGATAGTCATTCCCGAGCTGCACACGACACGAGCTCTTTCTGCGATGCGTGTGCGGCCCCGGTTCGCATAGTGGATTGCTAGGAGATTCAACCTGGAAGTCTCGCTTGAAACCGCGAAGAAAGTACAAGGGATCGGCGGCAATATTCTACGTTACGTCCTGGTAGTAGTAATAAGCTGGATAGCCGCCATGAAGGCCACGCACTATGAAGCTGTCGGGAGCTGGTTGTTCGCCAGGACTATGTAGAAGAGGTGCGACGAATTTTGGTCCAGTACGAAGAGAGCCTAACAATGAAGAGTGAAATTCTCAACACGCCGGAGTCGGTGGCCCAAAAAGCTGCGGGAATCATCGCCGCAGAAGCCAGGGCCGCGGTAGCTGCGCGCGGCTGTTTTGTTATGGCGGTAAGCGGTGGTCACACACCGTGGTTGATGTTACGCGCTCTGGCAACTACCGATATGCCGTGGTCTGCTGTTCAGGTCGCGCAGATCGACGAACGGGTAGCCCCGGAAGGACATGCGGACAGGAACCTGACCCATATAAAAGAAAGCCTTCTTGATCGCACGCCGCTGCCTGCGGAGAATATCCATCCGATGCCCGTTGAGGTTGCTGACTCGGAGACCGCGATCGCGCAATACGCCGCGACTCTCCAGCGGATCGCTGGATCATCACCGGTGCTCGATCTGGCCCAGCTGGGACTTGGTCCTGACGGCCACACCGCTTCCCTGGTTCCGGGGGATCCCGTTCTGAACGTTGTAAATGCAGATGTCGCCATGACCGCGCCATATCAGGGCAGGCGCCGCATGACACTGACCTATCCCATGATCAACCGTTCGCGACGGGTCCTATGGGTTGTCACTGGGAGCGAGAAGGCGTCGATTCTAACTCGCTTCTTAAAGGGCGATGAGTCAATTCCAGCGGGCCGAATTTGCCGGGAACGAGCGCTGTTGATTTCGGACGACGCTGCAGGGCAAAGCTAGCGACCGGACACACAAGGGAGATGAATATGCGTATAGGAATTGCCAGCGATCACGCAGGCTTTGGACTTAAGGAAGAATTGGTTGCTCATCTTAGCGAAGAGGGACATGAAATTGTTGATGTCGGGGCGTATAGCCAGAGTCCGGGTGATGATTATCCCGACTTTGTCATCCCGCTGGCTCGCGCGATTGTTGCTGGAAACGTGGAACGCGGCGTGGCGGTCTGCGGCAGTGGAGTCGGCGCCTCAGTCTGCGCAAACAAGATTTCTGGTGTTCGCGCGGGACTGGTTCACGATCACTTCTCGGCCCAGCAAGGAGTCGAGGACGACGATATGAACATTCTCTGTATGGGCGGTAGGGTCGTGGGCTCAGCTATGGCTCGAGACCTCGTCGACACCTTCCTAGCCGCCGAGTTCAGCCGAGGTGAGCGGCACCTCCGCAGGCTGGCTAAGGTGGCATCGCTCGAATGCCCGCCGTCAATCAATAAGACAACGTAAGGAGATGAGATATGAGTGTCATGCAGCCAGTCGCACCAATCACTAACCCGGCACTGGATCAACTATGTATCCAGACCATTCGCACCCTCTCCATCGATGCTGTGCAACAGGCGAAATCAGGACACCCGGGCACTCCGATGGCGCTTGCACCGTTGGTCTACACGATCTGGAATCGTGCGATGCAGTTCGATCCGCAAGACCCTGTCTGGCCAAATCGTGATCGCTTTGTGCTTTCGAACGGTCACGCCTCGATGTTGCTATGGTCCATCCTTCACCTGACGAGGACACAAGCGGTAAATGCCGAATATGAGAACCTCGGCCAACCGTCGGTGACCCTCGATGAAATCCGCCGATTTCGCCAACTCGACAGCAAAGCTCCCGGGCACCCCGAATATCATTGGGTTTCAGGCGTTGAGACAACGACTGGCCCACTGGGGCAAGGAGTGGCCACGAGCGTGGGCATGGCGATTGCTCAGAAGTGGCTCGCAGACCGATACAACAGACCTGACTTTAAGATCTTCGACTACAAGATCTATTCCGTTTGCGGCGACGGCTGCCTGATGGAAGGCGTCTCCTCGGAGGCGGCATCGCTTGCCGCTCATCTGGGCCTCGACAATCTTTGTTGGATCTACGACAACAACCACATCACGATCGAAGGGAATACACGCATTGCCTTCACTGAGGACGTCGCGGCTCGATTCCTCGCCTACGGCTGGAACGTGCTGAGAGTCGGCGATGCGAACGACATGGATCGCATCGAGCACGCGCTGGATATCTTTCGGAAGACCGAACGCAGACCCACCCTAATCGTTCTGGACAGCCACATCGGCTATGGGTCTCCAAATAAACAGGACACGGCTGCCGCTCATGGCGAGCCTCTCGGTGACGAAGAGGTTCGGCTCGTCAAGCGCAGTTATGGTTGGCCCGAAGATGCCAGCTTCCTGATACCAGAAGGTGTCTACGAGCATTTTGCAGCCGGAGTTGGCGCTCGCGGCGAGAAGGCCCGCACAGAATGGACAGAGCTATTCAGTTCATATCGAGCAAAATATCCTGAACTCGCTGACCAGATCGAGTTGATGCAACGCCGTGAGCTCCCAGTGGGGTGGGATCGAAACCTTCCTGTGTTTCCCGCAGACCCGAAGGGGATTGCGGGAAGGGAAGCGTCGGGAAAGGTTCTGAACGTACTCGCAAAGAACATCCCTTGGTTTCTCGGGGGCTCTGCAGACCTCGGACCGTCGACCAAGACCCTTTTGACGTTCGCAGGAGCGGGAGACTTCCAGGCCGATAACCCCGGGGGCAAGATTCTTCATTTTGGCGTTCGCGAGCATGCGATGGCAGCGATCGTAAACGGGCTCACGCTCTCAAAGCTTCGAGCGTTCGGCGCCACATTTTTGATCTTCAGCGATTACGCGCGGCCAGCCATTCGGCTTTCGGCTCTCATGGAGTTGCCGACAATTCTAATCTTCACCCACGACGCAATGGGAGATGGAGAAGACGGACCCACGCACCAACCGGTCGAGCAGATCGCATCACTGCGCGCTATTCCCGGACTGGTCACACTGCGACCCGGGGATGCCAACGAAATTGTGGAGGCCTATCGTTATGTTTTGCAACAGCGACACAAACCTGCCGTAATGGCTTTGTCGCGCCAGCCGTTGCCCACATTGGATCGTGAAAAGTATGCGTCCGCGTCCGGGCTGAAGATGGGCGCATACGTCTTGGCCGACGCCCCTGGCTCCGATCCTGAGGTGATTCTCATTGCCTCAGGCAGTGAAGTCAGTCTCGCCGTCGATGCACATGAGCGGCTGGTGGCCGAAGGCATCCGGTCAAGGGTGGTCTCGATGCCATCCTGGGAGATCTTCGAACACCAACCACAAGATTATCGAGAGAGTGTGCTGCCGCCGAAAGTCACAGCCCGGATTTCGGTAGAACAGGCTTCGATTTTCGGCTGGGAACGTTACATTGGGACTTCAGGCCGAGGGAATCGGCATGGAGACTTTCGGAGCTTCCGCGCCGCTCAAAGAGCTGCAGAAAAAATTCGGCTTCGCACCGGACCGAGTTGTTGAGATCGCTAAAGAGCTGGTTACTAACAGCTAAAGAGCTCTCAGCGGAGTGAACAAAGTAGTCGCGCACCGTCCACTTGAGTTTGTACCGAAGCGCGACAAAATCGTGCAGAGGATCGCGAAAAGATCTGTGAGGACCACCAGTGACTAGGGAAGGATTACGGCTCGAAGCATCGCGCCAACGCAAAGAGCATTGGAAGCGATGGGGGCCGTACCTGAGCGAGAGGGCATGGGGAACGGTTCGGGAAGACTACAGCGAATACGGAACTGCGTGGGAATATCTGCCGCATGACCACGCACGTTCACGAGCGTACCGCTGGAATGAAGATGGCATCGCCGGTATTTGCGACCGTCACCAGAAGATCTGTTTTGCGGTGGCGCTCTGGAATGAGAGAGATCCCATTCTGAAGGAGCGGCTCTTCGGGTTGACCGGCAACGAAGGCAATCATGGGGAAGATGTCAAAGAGTGCTATTACTACCTGGATAATACGCCCACACACTCCTACATGAAATATCTCTACAAGTACCCGCAAGCGGCTTTCCCTTACGAACAGCTTGTAAGCGAGAATCGAAAGCGCGGAAAAGGTGAGCATGAGTTTGAACTGCTGGAGACTGGGGTATTCAACAACGGTCGTTACTTCGATGTATTCGTGGAATATGCGAAGGCGGACGTAGAGGACATCTTGATTCGCATCACCGCACATAACCGGGGACCCGAGGCGGCTTCCCTTCACATCCTGCCGACGGTTTGGTTTCGCAATACATGGTCGTGGGGATATGACAACCCAAAACCATCGTTGGAGCGATGGGGAAGCAGCGAGGCGGTGATTGAGCTGTCTGAGCCCGAGTATGGCAAACGGTGGATGGCCTTCGACGGCAGTCCGAACCTGCTATTCACGGAAAACGAAACGAATACCAGACGGCTCTTTTGCTACGACAACGGATCACCGCACACAAAGGACGCAATCAACGAATTGCTGGTGAACGGGAAGACAGACGCGGTGAATCCGGCACAGACTGGCACGAAGGCCTCTGCACATTACCAATTTCATATTGCAGCCGGCGGCAGCGAGACCGTCAAAATTCGGCTGACGAATTCGGTCGTCAACTCCGGTGTCGCCGGACCAGACTTCGATGAGGTGTTCGCTGACCGCCAACGCGAAGCCGACGAGTTTTACTCTACAGCGATTCCGCCTCATCTTTCACGGGACGCGCGGAATGTGATGCGGCAATCCTTCGCAGGACTACTGTGGTCGAAACAGTTCTACCATTACGTCGTGTCTGAATGGATCGCGGGTGACCCGGCGAGTCCACCGCCTCCAGAAGGACGCAAGCATGGCCGCAACCGGGAGTGGAAACATCTTTATAACGCTGATGTCATCTCCATGCCCGACAAGTGGGAATATCCCTGGTATGCCTCGTGGGATTTGGCCTTTCACTGCGTCGCTCTTGCGCTGGTGGATTCCGACTTCGCCAAGGAACAGTTGATGCTCATGGTGCGCGAATGGTACATGCATCCTAACGGAGAATTGCCGGCGTACGAGTGGGCGTTCGGAGATGTGAACCCGCCCGTCTATGCCTGGGCCGCCTGGCGCGTTTACCAGATTGAGAAGAAGCGTCGCGGCGCTGGCGATAGAACCTTCCTGCAGCGCATTTTCCACAAGCTGCTGCTGAACTTCACGTGGTGGGTGAACCGGAAGGATGCGGAAGGCCTCAACGTTTTTCAGGGAGGATTCCTGGGGCTTGACAATATTGGCGTGTTCGATCGCGGCGCGCCGCTACCGACGGGGGGACACATTGAACAGGCCGACGGCACGGGCTGGATGGGCATGTACTGTCTAAATCTGCTGGCGATCGCGCTCGAGTTAGCGCGTGAGGACCCGGCCTATGAGGATGTGGCGAGCAAATTCTGGGAACACTTCCTCTACATCGCGGCGGCAATCGACAACCTCGGCAACAACGGTATCGGCATGTGGAGCGAACAAGACGGCTTCTTCTACGACGTTCTCCATACGCCGGATGGTAGTCATGTCCCAATGCACATTCGCTCCATTGTGGGTTTGATCCCCTTGTTCGCTGTTGAGACGTTGGAACCCCGGACCATCAAGCGCCTATCCGGTTTTGAACGTCGGCTGGAGTGGTTTATAAAGAACCGTTCCGAATTGACAAAAAACGTCGCATGTATGAATACCAGGGGCGCAGGTGAGCGTCGTCTGCTCTCGATCGTGAACGCCGACCAACTGAAACGAATCCTCCGATTCGTGCTGGACGATTCTGAATTTTTGTCCCCCTTTGGTATTCGAGCTCTGTCTCGCCACTACAAAGACAATCCATATGTGCTGCCACTCAACGGCTCTGAATATCGTGTCGACTATGAGCCGGGCGAGTCTTCGACAGGAGTGTTCGGAGGGAATTCGAATTGGCGGGGTCCGATCTGGTTTCCCGTAAACTTTCTTCTGATTGAATCCTTGCAAAAACTGCACCACTACTACGGAGCCGAATTCACGGTAGAGTGCCCCACGGGGTCGGGAACTTACTTAACGCTGTGGGAAGTAGCGGCGGAATTGTCGCGACGGTTAGCCCATATCTTTCTGGAGAACTCCGAGGGGAGACGACCAGTGAACGGGACATATTCGCTTTATGCCGAGGACCCCTACTGGCGCGATTTGATCTTGTTCCATGAGTACTTCCACGGCGACAACGGTTCGGGCATAGGCGCCAGTCATCAAACCGGCTGGACTGCGCTGGTAGCAAAGCTTCTCCAGCAAAATGGAGAATAAAGCATGCAGGAAACGGCGGTGAAGTGCTCGCCAGTGCTGAAGAATCTGTAATGCGGGAAGGGCTGGAAACGTCCGGCGTCGGCAGGTTTGCCCTCACTGCTGTACTGAGTTATGCGCAGTTTGCCTTTGAGACGATGGCACTAGGGCTTCTCACAGCCACGACCTTACACTTTGCATACCATGCTGTTGAAGACGCAACTCAGCCCTAACTTGATTCCCAGCGTCCTCCCGTCGGCTGCTCCTGAGAGCGTCGGTATTAGAGGTCCTGACTGCTAGCGAGTCGCCTGGAATCGGTTTGACTCCTCATCTCCGAGATAGCTGACGGACCGCGCCGCACAATGGGGTTGGCTGCGTGGCGCAAGCTTGGAGCGTTGGCGAAATCCTGCCAGCGAGCGCAGAAGACGTTCGCCATTCTCCTGAAGGCAAATACCAGACAAGGTCATCGTCCGGCACAAGAGTCTCACTGTTGATCGAGAACAAGGGTATCTCGACTGAGCGTCCGAGGTAAGATCCAGGCAATCGAACGGCCGATGGTTGTCAAGGCGGCTCGGCCACAGTTCACATTGAGTAAGCTCATGGTGTCGAGCTGACGTTCCATCGTGAGATTACACGAGTATCGTGTTCGTAGCCCAACGTAGACACCGAGGCTGTATCCAGTGAGAAGAGGCGCCCCGCCTCTGGCGGCAGACCCAGCCAGCAGCATGACAAAATGCGCAGAATATGTCCATGCGCGAACAGGAGCAAATGGCCGGAACTGACGAGTGCACGATCGATCACCGCTTGAGCCCGGGCTGCGACCTGCGCGACGCTCTCACCGCCCGGTACACCGTCGCTCCACAGGGACCAATCCGGTCGTTCGCTTTGAATCTCGGAAGTAGTGCGTCCTTCATATTCTCCGTAATCCCATTCCTGGAGGTTAGAGTCAATCGCCGCATTGCCGCCATAGCCGGCAAGCCGACAGGTTTCGCGGGCTCGCTGTAGCGGACTAGTTAGCACAAAGGCAAAACGGCGACCTGCAAGTGTTTTGCCGATCTCCCTCGCGCGCTGTTCACCAGCTGCGATTAATGGCAGATCTGTTTTTCCGGTGTGTTGGCCGGTCGCGCTCCATTCGGTTTCTCCATGACGAACAAGCCACAGTTCCATGGGCGCGGCGGCTATGTGCCGGTTTTTCAAAATGACGGCTGAGTTTGTTTGAACAGACTGTGTACTCACCTGCACTGTAGTCTCCTAGGGTAAGCTGCGTGACGCGGAGCAAGCCTTGATTGACTGGGGCCGGTTGCAATTGGAATGCGCAAAGCGTCTTATCGTTGCACTAGATTCGACCCATTCATAAAGAGCGTCATTGGAGATGATCGCTCTTCCCATGGTGCGACTCTTTCGACCTGCGGAATAAATGCCCTACTGCACACGATTGGAAATTCGAGCCACGACACCTCACCCCGCTTGCAAGCCCGATGCGCAACGTACGTTGTCTTTGTGACTGCAATCAAAATGCCAAAATTGAGCATTTCAGTCCGAGGCTAAGTGTGTAGCTAACTTGTTCTTCCTTTTGCAGGAACTGTTCGCCAGAGCGGGCGAATCTCAGTAGCCGACTGACGAATTCGCGTCAGATGCCTAACTCCGATCGCAATTGGTCGCGTCCTTCGTCGCAACATGTGGGGTTCCGAAACTGCAGGTCGAGGCGGTGCTTTGCGACGGTTGCTGCGTCCAAATTCCGTCAGCGCGATCGTTTTCCATCGCAGTGTTTTGCTCGCACCAGCTTCTCAACTCGAGCCCATCAACACACAAAAAGCCGCAATACATGAGAGCACTATCGAGAGCCGGATGAATATGGTCTAAGCTCGCGGCGGTAACGGCAGCAGAGGACAAAATTGAGCCACCTGGGCGGAGAAGTCTCTCTTCGAATCGAACCGTCCTCTAAACAAATTCTTCCAGCGCATCCGAAGGTCGGCGTTGTAGAACGGCTGCGTACCGCGACGAAGCTCACGACTGACATTCGTCACTGGCAGAAATCCGACGCAACTTCGTCAGATGGAGATTGAGATTTGTTTTGACCTTGCTAACCGATCCCGCGGAACAGCAAGAAGTTAGCTCGACAATTGGCCACAACGTAAGAGGTACCGTGTTTGGCATTTCCATTGCACCCAAATAGTTGACATGCATTACGCCAGTCCAGAATGGGGCGCAACGAGCCCATGATCATCGGCCGGTAGGTTCCGCTCTGCCCACGCTACTGTGCCATCGCTGGTGTATCGGAAGGGCGTCAATCGACTGGCCGCTCCGGCGCAACCACATCAACCAGAGTGAGGAGAGGTAATTATGAGTCGGGTGCTGCCAGGACGAGCAACTCACGCGACGAATGGATCGGAACACCCGAAAGCTCCACCAGAACAGCAAGGGACCTACTCCACTGTGCCTGTGACTTCCGTCCACAGTGCGGGATGACGGGAGCTTCTTTGCGGATGGACGGCGGCGACATCAAGGGCATCTGATGCGCCGCGTTCCCCACTGTTACGCGCACAACCAGGAGGGCCTCCTTGGAGGACGTATGGCTCAGCGAAGGGCGACTGTGGAGCGATTGGCGGAGTTTTCAGGGGAAGGGTTTTCTGATGGAGACAGTCTCAAGAGAATGAATCTCCGAGTCCAAAGCGGAAGGGAATCGGATCTGATCGCCGCTACTTTGGCGGGAGATACAGAGAGCTTCCATCAGCTGATTCGCCCTTATGAACGGATTGTCTATATGATGTCGCTCTCTTACATGAGAAATGAGACCGACGCTGAGGACGTCGCGCAGGAAACGTTCCTCAGGGCCTTTCAAAATCTTGGGGCTTTTCGATGCGAGTCGAAGTTCAGTACCTGGCTCATCAGCATTGCGTTAAACGAGGCGAGAGGCCAGCTACGGCGACAGGCGACCACCCGAATTGTGCCTCTCGACGAACCTCAGGGTGCAGCGGTGCCTGCGTCTCCAGCACTCCTGCGCGATTGGCGGGATCTTCCGTCGGTCGTGGTTGAACGCGAGGAAATCAGGAGGCTGCTTCAGCATGCAGTCGAGGCGCTCCCCAGTATTTACCAGCAAGTGTTTTTATTGCGCGATATGGAAGATCTCAATGTAAATGAGACGGCGCAGATCCTGAACATCAGTACCTCGCTGGTGAAAGTCCGGTTACACCGGGCTCGCATGATGTTGCAAAGGTTCCTGGCACCACGATTGAAGGTAATCAAAAGCGCATCCGCGCACTGCGACGAACCTCACCGCTAGCATCCGTCACTGCCGGACGTTCGTCGCGACTTCGTCAGATGGAAAGTAAGTCTTCTGTTGAAGGTTCGAGTCAATTGAACAGTGCAGCGAAGACAACGTATCGCCCGCAATTGATCAAGAGGGATATGAGCATAGTTGAGTCGGGGCAGGTTCGGCGCAAAATGGGCATCGGAGTTCGCGATAGCAGAGCCCTTCTTGCCACCCAGCTCCTGTATCTGGGACTGTTTTTACAGCTGGTGATTCCTATGCAAACTTTTGGACAAATGAGCGTAGAGCCAGGAAAGTTCGGGTGGAAGCCCAGCGGCTTCGAGAATCTTGATACCGGAGGAGCTTCTCAAGGGCGGGGCGGTGGATTTGGCGGTAGTTCCGAATCGGAAGTCGAGCTGACGCCTCAGTTCAAGACGAAATCGGGCACGGTAATCGCCATCCGCGGTGTGCTCAATCTGCTCGCTGCAAGCAATGCCAGCGGTTCCAGCTCGCAGTGGCATCTGAGTGTCCCAGAGTTGAGCGTTTTCGCGATTGGCAATTTTGGCCGGATTGAGGTCGGAGACCGAGCTGGCTTCCCGCAGAGTCTGATCGGCTTTGTACCGTCGGAGATCGCATTTACGAGCGCGGAGTTCGGTCCCGATTCGGGGCAGAGACTGGATCCGAGTGGTGGCCTCCCAATCTTGTTTCTTCCCCATCCTCTCGCCGATCGGATCAACAGCTTGGCCTATCTGGGATACGCCGCACGTTTCTACGGCGATCGTTCCCTGAAACTGATCTACCTCACTCCGCGATCGCGCACAGGCTTTTATGGGGCCTTCTCCTACACGCCTAGCACAGATATATCGTCGGGTTTCAGCCTCGATGAAGGGACAAAAACATCTGATACCGGTCTTCAAGACACGGTGAATCCCGGTGTGTTCCGCAACATCGTCCAGGGCGCCGCGGTGTGGACCCACCGAACCCAGAATGTCGATTTTTCTGCTGGATCGACGTATTCATATGCTAGAGCAAGCGCTGGCAACCCAATCGTTCGAGACTCGAATTCGCTAAGCACGGGCATCACCGCGACAGTGCACGATGCCTGGACATTTGGCTTGAGTGGAACGTATGACGGATTCTCCGTGGCGCACAGAAATGCCCCCGTCGGCCAATCTGCGGTTTCTCCCTACGGATTGGTGGCAAGCGCAAACTATGTGGACGGGCCGTGGGCATTTGGGGGATATTACCAGCATGCGACGGCGGACAGTATCACTCCGCAATCGAGCCGCGACACTGTCAACATTGGTGAGGCCGGCATCTCCCGTCTGGTTGACCAGAACCATCATCTGTTGGGCGCAGACTACTACACGGATATAAAACTGTTCGCGAGTCTCTATTACTATCGCTTTCACGGTGCTGAACCCTCGAACATTGACGCAAACGAAGATGGCGGGGTCTTTCTGTTCGGCGCTCGATTCTCATTCTTCTAATCATTTCGCGCTTCCCAGGGCTGAAAGCCATACATTCACCAAAACATCAACCGAAAGGAAACTCTCCAATGCGCAAACTCCAAACGGCCACCCTGATCGGCTCCACGGGGCTGCTGGCCATTGTTGCCGCTGCTTCGATCCATGTCGAGCGCGTGGACGCTCAAATCAATGTTCCGAAACCTAGCTACCGGTATGAAAAATGTTATGGCATCGTGAAGGCGGGACA
Organism: uncultured Acidobacteriota bacterium; assembly: GCA_963794795.1. Lineage (GTDB taxonomy): Bacteria > Acidobacteriota > Terriglobia > Terriglobales > Acidobacteriaceae > JAKAAZ01. Next base: position 620,032 of record CAWCFC010000002.1, read on the forward strand.
GAACGATTGCTTTGGTGTCGGAAATAGCTGCGGTGGAACCTCCAAAAGGGACGGTGATCCCCAGGCATGGATCTACGTTCCTAAAGGAACCTGCAATAAGATCGTCGGTGGAAAATTATCTCCGCCATCCTAAACCTGCTTCGTGGAGTCAAACAATATGAGTTCCACTCAGCTCAATCCGATGACCGCACACCGGCCTTTTGGGGACGCAGGCTCAACTGGGCTGGAAAGGTCGGTGGGCATCGGTTTGCGGACGCCGCATAACGATCGCTTCCTCGCCCCGGAGGCGCCTCCGTTGGTTCCTTGGCTTGAGGTTCTGGCGGAAAACTACTTCGACAGGGGCGGCATACGTCACCAGATGCTTTGCCGGATCGCCGAGCGTTATCCGATCAGCGTTCACGGCGTGGCACTCTCTCTCGGTTCTTCTGAGGGTATCGTCCCTGAACATCTCGAGCGCCTGGCGTCGCTAATCGATGACGTAAAGCCTCGCATGGTGTCCGAGCATCTGGCATGGAGCCGGTCCGGAGAGATCTATTACAACGACCTTCTTCCGCTGCCATTGACCGAAGAAACACTTGATGTTGTCTCGAAAAACATCGACCGCACACAGGATCGCCTGAAACGCACCATCCTGATCGAAAATCCCTCGGGGTATCTCGCCTTCGAGCAATCGACGATGAATGAGGCAACATTTCTGACTCGCCTGGCGGAGCGAACCGGTTGCGGCGTGCTTTTAGATGTAAATAACCTATTTATTACTGGATTCAATTTGCACATCGACATTTCAGAGTGGCTTTCTGTCCTCCCTCCGGAGGTCATCGGCGAAATCCATGTCGGCGGTCATGAGGAGGCTGGTACGCCAGATGATCCACTGCTCATCGACACGCACGGTGCGCCAGCAGCTGGCGCGGTGTGGGATCTCTACGCTACCGCGCTCGATCGGTTTGGCCCGCGCCCCACGATGATCGAATGGGATAGCGATATTCCCTCGTTGGAAGTGCTCCTGGGCGAGGCGGCGCACGCACAGGAAATCATGGATCAGGTTTCGAAGAGAGATGCGTGTTCATATGCTTCATGATTTTCAGCGCGAGTTTGCCTCAGGACTCCTGAGCGGGAAGGTGAGAGGATCCGTGGCCGACGACTTGCAGGTCGATCCTCGGAGATTCGGAGTGTATGCCCACCACACCCGTGTATCGCTCTGCATCGCGATTGAAAATGCCTATCCGACCACGAGTCGGCTGGTCGGTGCCGATTTTTTCGCGGAGATGGTTCGGCGATTCGTAATCTCTCATCCTCCCACGCACGGCTGGCTATCAGCTTACGGCCGGGAGTTCCCCGAATTCGTGGCGCAGTATCTCCCTGCGGCGGATTTGCCTTACCTGCCTGATCTCGCGTGTATCGAATGGGCGCGCGTACGTGCAGCCAATGCTCCTTATGAGCCGGGCCTGGATCTGAATTTCTTGATGACCTTCAATCCCGGAGATCTCGAGAATCTACGCTTGAAACTGCATGGGGCGGCCAGCCTCGTCTGTTCGCGCTTTCCCGTATTCGATATCTGGCAGGCACACCAGCATGGCACCGACGATCAAATTCCGCCAATTGAACTCGCAAAAGGTTCGCAAGATGTCTTGATCACACGAGCCGGAGTAATGGAGGTAGTCGTGGCTTTGCTTGGCCCTGGCGATTCTGCTTTTTTGGCAGCATTGATGCAACAGTTGCCGTTCGGGGCGGCTTGCCAGGCTGCGGTCTCGGCAGAGGAGGAATACGATCTCGGATCACGGCTAGGCGACCTCGTGTCCAGGAAGGTATTGGCATCTTCTCGCGAACACGCCGCCTGCCAGCCTATGGGCTTACACGCAGCAATTCATGACTGAGGGCATCCGTCAGCACAATTCCATAACGCCGCACCCTGTATGTACCCTTTAGGTTCCTGAATTCGACATGGCCGCTGTGGGAAACGTTCGACCTGTTGTGGGACATCACTGTCGGATATCGAACCAGACCCTGACAATGACGGTCTAATTGCACACCGTCGGTTAGAGTCCCAGATCGCTCAGCCCCGGATGATCGTCGGGGCGCCGGCCTAGAGCCCAGTGGAATTTGCGGTCCGCCTGCGTGATGGCCAACTCATTAATACTTGCATGGCGCGCACACATTAAACCCTGCTCGTCGAACGCCCAGTTTTCGTTGCCGTAAGCACGGAACCAGTTGTCAGAATCGTCGCGGTACTCGTACGCAAAGCGCACAGCAATGCGATTTCCATGGAAGGCCCAAATCTCCTTGATGAGACGATAGTCAAGCTCGCGCCTCCATTTGCGCGAGAGGAGAGCCACTATCTGCTCCGTACCGATGGCGAATTCCGCGCGATTGCGCCAGCGGGAATCAGGCGAGTACGCGAGCGAGACCCGCTGAGGGTCTCGCGTATTCCAGCTATCTTCCGCGAGACGGACCTTCTGCATCGCGGTCTCTTCCGTGAACGGCGGGAAGGGAGGTCTTGGGTCCAATGTGATTCTCCTTCTCGGTAGTTTAGATCGCTCCAGCATGGTGTTTGGGCAGAAGCCGGCGAAGCTGAAGGCAGCCATAGCCGATGTTCTCGAGGCAAAGCGATGCCGTGCTATCTGTCGCAGAGCCTGGCCATAAAGTCGAGGATCAGGCGCGCGATCTCGTCGGTCTGCTCGTCAAGCGCGAAGTGGCCTGCATCCAGCAAGTGAATTTCAGCATCCGGCAGATCTCGTTTGAACGCCTCGGCGCCAGGTGCCGTAAACGAGGGATCATTTCTACCCCAAACAACCAAAGTAGGCGGCCTGTGTTGACGCAACCACGCTTGCCATTCTGGGTAAGACTCAACGTTCGTTCGATAATCATAGAGCAGCGCAGTTTGGATCTCCCGCTGGCCAGGCTTTGAGAGATGTGCCATTTCGTCCGTCCACGCATCCGGATTGTAACGCTCTAGATACGCCGTGCCGGCAATGTGCCGTTGCTTCGTTGCCTCGAATGACAGGAAAGCATCGATCACTTCCGGATGTCCCGCAGGGTCGGCCCAGTATTCGGCGTTTTTAGCCCATTTCGGACCGAGCCCGTCCTTATAGACGTTACCGTTCTGGGTGATGAGGGCTTGAACTCGCTGTGGATCGGCCAGCATCAAGCGGAAGCCAATGGGAGCACCGTAGTCGTGGATGTAGAGAGTATACGTGTCGATCCTCAATGCCGTTAGAAGGTCGCCCATCGTCTTCGCTAGATGATCGAATGTATAACTATAAGCCGATGGAGGCGGCGCATCACTTTGACCAAATCCGGGGAAGTCCGGGGCGATCAAATGATATTGGGTGGCTAGCAGAGGAACGAGCGTGTCGAATTGCCGCGACGAGGATGGGAAGCCGTGCAGTAAGACGATCGTTGGTGCATCCTTCGAACCCGCTTCACGATAGAAGACCCCCGTGCCGTCAACCTGCACGCGATGATATGTCGTCGTGGACGTTGTGGACTCTAGCGGCTTGGCATGCGCTGCTTTGTACGACGTGATGTTCTGGCTTTCCATATTCTTGCTCCCAGTCATAAGGCTTTATATGCGGCCGTGTGTATGCGCAAGCTCCATAGCGGCATGCTTGGCTCGTTCAAAGTCCCCCGCCGGATCTTGAGTGAGTAGCGTTGGCTCAAACCGCACTTCGTCGATTGCTGTCACGCCGGCCTGGTTCAGCCAAGCACGCAGATAGGTGGAGTGATGGTCCACCCCGAATGCCGGGGAGGGTGCAGAGGGTGCATAAGCGCCCGCTGTAAGCACCAGCGTCGCCTGCTTGTTCTCAAGAAGGCCGAAGTAGCCCGATTCTGGCTTGAGGCCCCAGAGCAGGCCCGGCTGATGGATCACATCGATATAGTGCTTCAGGCGGTAGGGAATACCGCTATTCCACATTGGGACGGCGAACAGGTACCGGTCCGCGGCAATGAACCGGCTAGCGATCTCAACAATCTGATCCCAAGCTGTCTTTTGCGCCGGGGTATGCTCCTTGCCCAACATCACGTTGATTTTTGCGGCTGCCTTGTCGCCGTCGAACGCGGGGAGGTCTACATCCCACAAGGAAAGGACATCGATGTTCAGGTCTGGATTCTGCTGGCGCAGGGCGGAGCAGTATGTCTCCGCGATCTGTATCGACTTTGATTGCATTCCCCGTGGGGAGGCTTGGATAAAGAGCAAATTTCTCATGACACGTCTCCTGGAGCTATGAGGCTGACAAGAAAAGCGAAGTGACGGATCAGAGACCCAAATCGCTCAGCCTCGGGTGATTGTCTCGCCGACGGCGCATCGGACGGCGGAGCTTGCGTTGGCGTTCGTGGCTTCGCTGCTGAGGACGCGAGATCGCATTCGATGCTCGTGATCCCGGTCCTCATCCAGGATGCTTGGCCATGAACTGGAGGATCAACTCTGCAATCTCGTCAGTCTTCTCGTCCAATGCGAAGTGCCCAGCGTCGAGCAGGTGGATTTCCGCATTCGGAAGATCGCGCCTGAAGGCTTCTGCGCCCGGCGCAATGAAGGAGGGGTCGTTCTCGCCCCAGACCACGAGGGTCGGAGGCTGGTGGTCACGGAGCCAGGCCTGCCATTTCGGGTAGGACGCGACGTTGGTCCGGTAGTCGTACAGCAGGTCACCCTGGATCTCGCGCTGACCGGGCCGCGAGAGATCGGCATACTCGTCGATCCAACTATCCGGATCGTAGCGGTCCGGATGGGATGTACCGGCGAGGTGGCGTTCCTTGGTTGCCTTGAACGCAAGAAAAGCGTTGAGCACTTCAGGATGAGCTTTCGGATCGGTCCAGAATTCCGCGATCTTAGCCCATTTGGCTCCGAGGCCCGCTTTGTAGATATTGCCGTTTTGAATGATGAGCGCATGCAGTTGATCGGGATGCGCCAGAATGATGCGGAAGCCGATCGGCGCGCCGTAGTCGTGAAGATACAAGGTATAGTTCGTGACCTTCAGCTTCTCCAGAAAATCACTCATCGTCTGGGCAAGATGATCGAACGTGTAAGTGTAGGCGGTCGGCGAAGGCGCGTCGCTCAGACCAAATCCGGGATAATCCGGAGCGATCAGATGATATTTTGTCGCGAGCAAAGGAATGAGCGTGTCAAATTCACGCGAAGACGACGGGAAGCCATGCAAGAGCACAATGGTTGGGGCGTTCTCAGGACCGGCTTCGCGGTAGAAAATATCGATGCCGTCGACCAACACGCGATGATAGGTCGTCGTAGCGTTAGTCGAAGGGAGTGGCGCGGCTTGTGCCGTGCCTGCAAAAAGGGCGGTGGCAAGAACGTATTTCGATAGGCGGTTCATTGAGATGTTCCTTCTGAGTCGAGAAGTCAGATGAGACGAACATGTCGAGCATTACTTGCTGATCCTCCAGCAAAGAAAGTTTGGCGTTGGGTTGAAGACTGCCAGGGCTGAGGATTCCGCGTAGCGCTGTTGCATCCCGCTTCAGAGCACGCCAGGCCCGCACATTGTTGCTATAGGTTCGAGTTCCATGCGCAAAAAAAGTTACAGAGAAATACAAATAAGTGATCATGGTCGAAGGCAAAGCTCGCGAAGGAACTGGACGTTTCGCGAGACATGATCGTATGTGTGCGAGGCGGGGAGGAATTGATACACGGTCTTCGAAGGCGAAGTGATTACGGCGAGCCCTTACCTGTTCCACGTCATGCGCGAGCGAGATATGGAAAAGAGTCGGGTATGCATCTGCAAACTCATCTCGGCTTATTGGCACGACTAACCTTCCTTCAGCGTGTGTTGTGCTCGAACCGCCCCCTCAATCGAGCAGGATCACCGCGATTAACCGCATGTAATTCGCAATCATGTCTCCACAGCTCTCTGCGAAATGCACTCCGTTGCGGCGCGCAGGTTGTATCTGTTGTGCAGCACAAGAAAACAGAAGCCATGGACGCCAAGCAGAAAGCGAGTGGCACACGGATTCCGGCGGGCTAAGGTTCGCTCTCGTCTTGGGGATCGGACGAGCAATTGCGACTGCCCATAAACCGTCGAGCATGATCTATCTGAATTCTTTGGAGCTTACCTGTTCCGGGAACTCGAGACGTCTGCGGGCTAAATATCGATGGATATTCGATATGACCACAGAACCCTCGCCAACCGCCGATGCCACACGTTTCACCGATTCAGCTCTCACATCGCCGACAGCATAGATGCCGGGAACGCTGGTAGCAAACGGCGTGGCCTCGAATCCCCAGTCACCACCGGTGAGAACAAATCCCTTGTCGTCGAGCTTGACGGTACCGTACGCCCAACCGGAGTTTGGCTCCGCGCCAATCATGACGAAGACACTGGAAATTGGTTTTTGTACGGATGCGCCAGTTCTCCGATTCGTCCATGTGACGAACTGAAGGGCCGCCTCACCTTCGAGCGCGGTGATTTCGGTGTCTGTATGGAGAGTGATGTGCGGAGAACCTTCGATTCGTGAAATGAGATAGTGCGACATACTGCTTTCCAAAGAAGCAGACCGAATGATGTGATGCACGTGTCTCGCAACCCCTGAGAGGAAGACTGAAGCCTGTCCAGCAGAATTCCCCCCGCCTACCACGATGATGTCTCGTTCGCGGCATAACAGAGACTCCATCGCAGTCGCGGCATAGTAGAATCCCCTATTTTCGAAATCCTCGTGGTTCTTCACGTTGAGCCGTCTGTACCGAGCGCCGCTCGCGATCACGACAGAGCGTGCGCAAACAGCCAGACCGCCAGCAAGGATCAAGCGATGCAGGCCATCCACTTGTGCTGTGCTTACAACGTCCCGTGAGATGGCGAAGCGGACCCCAAACTTGAGCGCTTGCAGATGGCCACGGCTCGCCAATTGCGACCCCGAAATCCCGGTCGGAAATCCAAGGTAGTTTTCAATCTTCGAGCTGGTGCCGGCCTGCCCTCCAGGGGCATTTCCTTCGATCACAATTGTGGACAGGCCCTCGGACGCTGCGTAGACCGCAGCGGCAAGACCTGCAGGGCCTGCCCCGACAACAGCAACGTCATAAATCGTATGAGCTTCGGGAACTTCGGTAATGCCTAGTTCGTCCGCGAGATCGCAGATGGCTGGCCGGACCAAGACGCGACCGTCCAGCAGCTCAACTTCTGGCATCGTCGTAGCAGCAAGGCCGTTGGCAGGCTCATCGTTTGTTGGCAGCTCTTCTATCCGGTGGGGATAGTAATTGCGAACCAAAAAGCGACGAAGGTTTAGCAGATCAGGATCGCCTTCGCATCCTCGAATTACGACTCCCGTAGATGGATCGCTGATTATACCGATGCGACGCCATATGCAAGCAGAAACGATAAAGTTCGCGAGATCGCCCTCAGCACGCATCAACATGCGCAGGTTCGTTCGAGAGACTCGCAACAGCCGACTCGCCGATGTCGTTCGTGCTTCGGCAACCGATCTCTGTGTGTTCAAGACGTTTAGTTCGCCCGTGAATTCCCCCGCACGCAAAGAGCGGAAACGTTTTGAGCCTCCTCCCTTTACTGGAAGCCGGCTCTCAATCTCCCCTGTGAGGACCACAAACATGTCTGTGTTCCGATCGCCATACATATATAGACAAGTGTCTTTCGGGACGGTTTCTTCCTGCCCGTAAGATCCGAGTCTTTCAAGCATTTCCTCGCTCAATGTGGGAAAAGCTAGATCACGACGAAACTCGACATCCGAGTTCGACGAAGGAGCAGGATGCGGGGATTCAGCCTGGGTTGCTGCAGTCAGTTGCTCGCGCGTCTCGCTCATCTTCCGCATCCTCCGCAGATTGTCTGGCGGCAGCAGCGGCTACAAGTGTCCTTAGAAGTGTCTCCCGAATCCAGATGGGTCTTGAGATTGTCTCCGTTGTCACAGGACGTAACAGCCGTTAGGCTTACACACCCTTGTTCTGACCGCAGTCGACCTTGATGGTGGTTCCATGAATTCATCTCGCCTCCTCTGTTGCGAGAAAGGCGACGACTTCCGCAACGTTGGCTGGTTCGCCGAGACGAGAGATCCCCCGACCAGAACCTGTCACGAGTACACGTTTGTCTTTGAAGGATTGCATACATTCCTTTCGTGCCCAAATAGTAGAGCTAGGTTGCGCGATGGCGTATTCATCATCACGCAGCTGACCACTCTCACCCATCGATTCGGAATCAGAACGCGAGGGTGATTACCGACCGAAAACAGCTTTGATTTCGTCCGCCACCGTATTCACGTTCTCGTCCAACACAAAGTGCCCGGCATCCAGCCAAACCAGCTTTGCTTTTGGCAGATCACGCAGGTACGCCTCGGCTCCGGAAGGCACGAAGAAGGGATCCTTCTTACCCCAGGCAATCAATGTCCGGGGTCTGTGCGCGCGGAAAGCGGCCTGCCACTCGGGATACAGCGCAACGTTGGATTTGTAGTTCTCGAGCAGATCAACCTGATAGTCCTGCACCCCAGGCCTGTCGAGTAAAGCCTGATCCAAGACCCAGTTGTCCGGGTTGATAGCGGCGGGATCTTTCGCACCGACGAGCCAATGAAACTTCGTGTTCTCCAGGCTGACGAACTCGCGCGCCGGTTTTTCAGTTTCAGGCGTGCGCTTCTGCCACAGCGGCATCAGCGCGCTCTTGGGCGCGTCTCCTATACCTTCCATGTAGGCATTGGCGTTCTGAATGATAAATCCCTTCACTTTCTCTGAGTTCTCAGCGAACAAGCGGAATCCCACCGGGCCGCCGTAGTCCTGCATGTAGAGAATGTACGACGTGAGGCCGAGTTGATCGAGCAGACCGCGCACATGTGCTGCAAGATTATCGAAGGTGTACTCGAAATCCTTGCTCGATGGGGCATCAGAATGCCCAAAGCCAATGTAATCGGGAGCGATCAGGTGAAACTGGTCGGCGAGAGCAGGAATCAGCTCGCGAAACATCTGGCTGCTCGTCGGAAGTCCATGCAATAGGACAATTGTGGGAGAACCTGGGTCGCCGGCCTCGCGATAGAAGACCTTGCGGCTGTTGACGGTCGCCGTCCGATAGTGGGTCAGGTGCGACTTTGCTTGCGCTATTGGGGATGCCATGAGAACTCCTTCTTGCTTGCGTCCCCTTCGGGACGGCCATTCAGTAACGGTAGGGCCCAGCAAGAACGAAGAAAAGTTCTCGCGCAGAGAAGATGCACATTCCGCTTCTTATCAAAGAGAATGTTGACTGTGGTAGCACACAACGGACATAGCTTCGATCTAAGTCGGGAATAGAAGCTCTCGTTGAAAGTCGCTTGATTGGCATGGCTCGATCTCTGGCGAGTGCACCTGCATCCGGCAGCTACAAAACCCTCCACGAGGCCGTTCGCACTTGACTCATTCGGGCCGCATCGGTCACAGGCTTTCACAATGCAGTGCCCGCTCGCACACAGCAGCGGCATCACCCGGTTCCAACTGGAGCCGTCCGCCCATGCCGCGTGAATCAGCACTACCGTTGCTTGCTTTTCTGAAAGGCCGTTCACGCCTCCACCTTCTTCGCAAAGAACGCGCTGGGGAGGCCGACGAACAAAGCGTGGCCGATGACACCGTTGACCAACGCCGCAGTCGTGATCGGGTCGTGGGCGACCGCGGTGAACGGCAATACCACCAGGTTCATCACCGCCCACACTGCAGCGCCGTACAGCAGTCCGAGGAGCGCCCACTGCGTGCGCAAAGCAACGATGCGCCGGCTCGCAAGGATATAGATCGTTGCGACTACCAGCGCGATGGCGAAGTGCACGACGAGGCCAAGTCCCGCGCTTGCAAGCCCGCCCGAGAAGGACCGTGCGCCCAGTAGACTGCTCGCAATGTACTGCAACACCTGGATCGGATTCTGGCCGTGCAGGCCGAGGAAGACGACGCCATCGGTTGCATCCAGCACTCCAACCACCAGCGTGGCATAGAGGATGGCGCGAGAGACGGGCAACGTGTGCGCTGCCGGCCGCGGCTCACTCCCATAGGTCGAGTTCAGGGCAGAGGTGGTCATTTGCCCGCCTCCGTCTTCTTCCCTTTTCCTAGAAAGCCGATAATCTTGCTTGCGACGAGCTCGCTGTGCTCTTCCAGCAGAAAGTGGCCACCGTCGATCAGGTGCAGTTCCGCTTTGGGCAGGTCGCGCAGGAACGCCTGCGCTCCCGGCACGATAAAGAAGGGATCGTTCTGCCCCCACACGATTAGCGTGCGCGGCTGGTGCATGCGGAAGTATTCGTGCCACGCGTCGTAGAGCGCCAAGTTCGAGGTGTAGTTGTGAAGGAGGTCGAGTTGGATGGCGTCATTGCCGGGTCGGTCCAGCAGCGCCTGGTCGAAGGTGTAACTGTCCGGGCTGACGGCCGCGACGTTTTTTGCACCATGCGTGTATTCAAAGATCGTCGTCTGCTTGGTCAGCAGCGTGCGCGGCGCCTTTTCCGTCTCCTCGTTACGATTCGCCCAGAAAGGCTTCATCGGCTCGAAGGCGGCGCTGATGCCTTCCACGTAGGCATTGCCGTTCTGCACGACGATGCCTTCGATCGCTTCCGGATGACGCGAGGCAATGCGGAAACCGACAGGCGCGCCGTAATCCTGCACGTAGATGCTGAACTTCTTCAGGCCCAGTGTTGTAAACAGCAGCTCCTCGATCTGCGCGGTGATGTTGTCGAAGTTGTATTGAAAGTGGGTCGCCGCAGGAGCATCGCTGTAGCCGAAGCCGAGGTAGTCCGGCGCGACAACGTGGAAGTAGCTGGCGAGCTGCGGGATCAGATCCCGGAACATGTGCGACGACGACGGAAAGCCATGAAGCAGAACGATCGTCGGATTCGTGGTCGAGCCGGCCTCGCGATAGAAGATCTTGTGGCCTTCGATGGTGGCATGCTGGTACGTAGTCATGTGGTTCTCCTTTTTGTCAATCTGATTTTTTGTACGCGAGAGCAGCGCACTGGCCGCTTCCAGCACGAACTCTACGACGGTTGTGGGCGACGAGATCTGAGGAGCATGATCTACGTCGTATGAACGGACCTGTGCGCCCATGCGGTCGGCCACAAATCGTTGTGTCTTCGGGCTGAACATACGATCGTCTTCAGCCAGCAGATACCACGACGGTATCGCCCTCCATGCCGGCGTCTGTATCGCTTCGCCAAGACACTTCATCGCTATCGGGCGTTGCGCTGCTGTCCTGATTTCGTTTTGCTCCGCAGTGGCCCGGTGGCCGACCGCTTTCTTCATTCCTTCCTCCGACATCCATAAGAGACCATGACTGTCGGGTTCCAGATGGGGAGCTTTTTCATGCGGAGGCTCTCGGAAGAAAATCTCGCCCACCGTTTCACCTTCGGCCGGCGACATGGCTGCCACATAGGCCAGACCTCGGACACGGTCGTCACTTTCGAGGGCGGTGATCACGCCGCCGGAGTACGAGTGAGAAACAAGGAGGATTGGCCCCGTGCCCGCCCTTTCCAGAGCTACTTTTAAAGCAGCCACATCGTCGGACAGCGAAGTCATTGGAATCTGGGGAGCGATAACCTGGATGCCCGCCTTGAGTAGCGGGCCGATCACGGCAGACCACGAGGATGCGTCCGCCCATGCAGCATGCACCAGAATGATCGTTACGTTCGAAGGAACTTTGTTCATAATTCACCTTTCGCCCAATCAACACGCACGTGGTGAGACACTGTCCGGCAGCTGAAAAGATCGGCGCCGACTCACCTTTCAATACCCAGCTTTGTTTATGCAGATGCAATGCCAAAGAGCAGGACTTCTACAGCGTGGCCGCCCGCGGGTCCAAGTCACTGTTGGTCAGTGGGATCGCTCCGGCGGGTAGGTGCTTCCATGTTCCACGCGGCGACGAATGCGAGACGAAAGTCCACCACTGACGGGAATTGGTCACGACCTTCGTCGCGGCACGACGGCAGGAGATAAACTCCAATCTGCCGAGGCGGAATCGATGCTTCGTGGGAACACACCTTCGAATGAAAAAGGACCCGAACCACAAAGCACCAGCGCAATCAGACACGCCAAAGAGAGCAGATCACATTCGTATCCGGTGGCCCGAATTTGACTCCTGCCGCCGTGGCAGCTACGAGCTGGATGGAACTGAAGCCGTACCTTGAGTGAACGCTGAACATCGCAACCAGCAGGACGACTGCCATCTGCATGCTGACCAGCGGCCACGTTGTAGGGCTTGGCACTCTGCCGTTCCGGAGTCTCTGCAAGTTCATATACGGTTGGGCCCAAACTCGCGAAGAAGTGAGGTTCATGCAGGATCATGGCAGCCGAACCTGCGAGAAACAAGAGGCCAGCTTCATAGGGATGAGCAACGATTATGTCGTAGGTGCCTAGAGCATCGAGCCGAAGATCAATGCGTTCCGCCCGGATTATCCGGGCACGCTCGATTTATCTGGACGCACTCGATTGGACGGTTCGCAAGAACCACGAACGACCTTCGATCGGCCTGCTGCTCTGCGCGAGCGGCAGGCATAACGAACGGTAACTCTCAGTAGATTGCCAAACGAATTCCGGAGAACTGCCAACGCGTCGCTGGCGGAAAGAAATTGCGGTAGGTGGCACGGATATGATTCGCAGGTGTAATGCAGGACCCTCCGCGCAGAATCATCTGGCCGGACAAGAACTTGGCGTTGTATTCGCCCAGTGCACCGGGGAGCGGCTTGTACCCTGGATAGCAGATATAAGGGCTGGCAGTCCACTCCCATGTGTCGCCAAAGAGTTGTTCAACTCCATTGCCCTCCGCCGTTGCCGGATGCAGTCTGCCCGTGTCGAGTAGATTCCCGTGCGGCGGCACATGACTCGACACTGATTCCCATTCTGCTTCGGTGGGGAGTCTGCAGCCGCGCCAGCGTGCGAAGGCAGCGGCTTCGAAAAAGCTTATGTGACACACAGCTGTATCGAGTAACACAGAGAGTCCAAACCAGCCGCGAAGCGTGAAGATGCGCCAACCCATCTCATCGCTGGGATCACGCTCCCAATAAAGCGGCGCTTCCCAGCCGGCCTCCTTGACTTTCTCCCAGCCGTCAGAAAGCCAGAGAACGGAGCGCATATAACCGTCATCCAACATGAACTCCAGATACTCGCGACAAGTGACCTCGCGGTTAGCAATCTGGAACGGATCGAGGTAAACCCGATGACGCGGAGTCTCATTCTCATAGCAAAAGTCGGAAAGATCCTCCTCGTTCGATGAATAACCAATTTCGGTCAGCCCTCCCTCAAAGTTGAGCCACCGCATTTTCGGCAGCGGATGAGCACGCTCTTCTGGCAAGGCGACCGATTCATAGGACGGTCGCAGAGGATTTGAGAAGAATGCGTGCTTGATGTCGGTCAGAACCAGTTCCTGATGTTGTTGTTCATGGTTGAGGCCGAGAATGATGAGGCGAGATACCTCTCGTTCGATTGAGTGTGCAAACAGTCTCTCCATCTCCCGATCCACATAAGCGCGGAAATCTAGAACGTCGTCCAGTGATGGACGAGAAAAAATTGTTCGTAACTTCTTTTCGGGAATCTCATCGCCGAGAGAGAGGTAATAGCTGTTGAACAGCCGGTGAAACTCTTCACGAAACGGCCTGTAGTTAGCGAGATATGGTCGCAACACAAATGTCTCGAAGAACCATGTCGTATGGGCCTGATGCCACTTCACCGGGCTGGCTTCAGGACATGACTGGACCATCTGGTCTTCGGCGGACAAGCTTGTCACAAGAGAACGCGTCGTCGAGCGCACGGATTTGTATTTCGACTCAAGAATAGACATAGTGGGTTATTTGGCTCGCTGGTAAACCACCGGTCGCGTAGACAGCGGGTATGCCAGTCGAGGCCAGGCACGACTCTACGAAGCAAGCAAATTGCCAAAACAAGGAGTGTTGCGAGGTGAAGGAAGACATCCGCTAAAGTCTTATTTTGTAAAACGATGTGACTGCGAGGAGGCCGCACACTTTGAAGGTTAGCGACGGATTTGCGACCGACGTTCGTCACTGGCAGGTTTCCGTCGCGACAATCGTCGCGTCCTGCCGTGCAGGAAGAGAGGAATCAGTCTTCGCATAGCTAACTCGCGACGACACTCTTTTGTTCGGCCAAACCGGGACGGTTTATCCGAAGCTTCCGCATTTTATAAACCAAGGATGTCCGCTTCATTCCTAGTCGTTCTGCAGCGCCGGTGCGGCCACCTACTACCCAATTGCTCGCTTCAAGCGCACGAAGGATATGATCTCGCTCAACTTCCTCCAAACCCGTGATGGGCGTATTTGATCCCTTGTGAGAACTGAAGGACTCTAATTCGGAAGTCGGGGCCCTCAACACAGTGTGAGGAGAAAGAATCACCGCTCGCTCGATGAAGTTCTGCAATTCGCGCACATTTCCCGGCCAGCGGTAACGCACGAGTGCATCCATGGTCTCGGTAGGGATTGTACTGATCTTTTTATCCATTCGGAGTGCGTAGAACTCGGTGAAGTGCCAAACCAGTTTCGGAATGTCCTCCGTGCGCTGCCGCAGCGCTGGAACATTGACGGGAAAAACTTTCAAACGATAGTAAAGGTCTTCACGAAACGTTGACTGTTTGACCATCCCGGCTAAATCTCGATGGGTAGCTGCGATAAGGCGCACGTTCACCTTGTGGGTGTGGTTGCTGCCGAGTCTCTCGAATTCCTGTTCCTGGAGAACGCGAAGCAATTTTGCCTGGAGCTCTAGAGGGATGTCGCCGACTTCATCAAGGAAGAGTGTGCCTTTATTTGCGAGTTCAAAGCGACCTGTCTTTTGCGCAATTGCTCCTGTGAATGCGCCTTTTTCGTGTCCGAACAATTCGCTTTCGAGTAGACCGAGTGGGATCGCGGCGCAATTCAGTTTAACGAAAGCCCGCCCCCGGCGGCTGCTCAGATTGTGGATAGCGCGAGCAATCAGTTCTTTTCCGGTACCCGTCTCTCCCACAATCAGAACACTCGAATCCGTGGGCGCCACTATAGCCACTAGATCCAGCGTGGTTTTCAGCGCCGGGCTGTCCCCGACAATATTCCCAAACTCAGCGCGAATCTCCTCTTCGAGATAAAGTCTGTGCTTCGCTTCCTTATCTCGATCTCTTACGGCCGCTTCATAGTCCAACGCGTTCTCAAGGGCGATGGCCACCTGGCGTGCAACTTGTTCGAGAAAGGAAACCTCCTCGCGGTCAAAGGCCCTCGCGGACCGCTTCATCGCGGCCAGGACCCCCACGACGCCAGTTCTGCCGATCAGCGGGAGATCGCACCCCGAGATCAAACCCTCGTCCGTCAGCCGTTGATAGAAGCGTTGACCTATGCTGTTGCCGAAACTTTCGGGGTCGTCGCGTACCTCCTCCAAACTATTGAAGTGTTGAAGCTTTTTCGTCCAAAAAGCCTTGCCACACGTCGAGCCATGGATCGGTACGATCGCGCCGTCGCATAGAAAACCTCGCGAATCCGGATTGTATAGAACGGTGAGACGCAATTCACCGCTATCCGCATCCGGCAGAAGCAGGGCGCAAAAGTCACACCGCGTCACTTTCAGCAGATCGGTCGACAGCGTATCCACTAAACTTCGGAAGTCCAGCTTCGAACTCATGCTGTGGGTGATCTCCAGAAGCAGTCGCAGCCGATCGCGTTCGAGCCGCGACCTTTCTATGTTCAGATGGCGCTCAATTGCGATTGCCACAATGCGGCTTGCATTCTCGATTAACTGCACGTCGATAGGGTCAGGGCTACGGGCTTCTCGGTAATGAATGGCGAAGGTCCCGAGAACTTTCCCGTCGCTCGTGAACAACGGTCGCGACCACACAGATCGAATTCCAAAGGGCAAGAGCAGATGACGATAATGGTCCCAAATGGGGTCTCGGAGGATATCGGTCACATATACGGGTTCCCGTCGATACACGGATGTGCCGCAGGATCCGCCTTTCGGGCCAATCAGCATTGACCCTACGTGAGCGATGAATCCATCCAGACTGGGCGCGGCCGCGCAATGGAGCTGGCTTCCGTCGTTGTCCGGAAGCCAGATTGTGCACAATGTGCCGTCGCCCCGAGACTCAACGAGCCGAGCAATGATTGTGAGCACCTCAGCCAAAGGAGCTCCGTCGAGAATCATCTGCAGAATGTTGAGCACCGATTCGGAGGAAAACAGACCGGACTCATTCTGCAGGCCTTTTTCGCTCGACATCAGAGTTGCTGGGGGATGGGTTGCAGTTTCCATCGGCTCTCCTCGGCTTAACGCCGCTCCGAAAAGGACACCGTGCCGCTCAGGCACACGGGCTATTTTCAGTATCGAATTGGGCGAGAACACTTGTCAACGCAGAACAAATCCATCATGACGGAAAATTTCTGGCTCGAATGCATTTGCAGACTGCGTCCGTTCTCTTCGCTGGACTTCCTGTCCCTAGATTCTCTGATCACTCGAATGAGTCAGTATGAACCAGTCTCCATTCCGGGGCAGATATCATTTTTCCGCGATTGGGCGATACCACACAGAACAGATATGTCCGAGATGGGGACATTACAATATCTCCAAAATCAGCAATGTCAGGTCATCTTGCTGCGGCATCCCTTTTGCATGAGATTCCATTGCAGTGAGCAAGCTTCGCTTAACTGTACAAAGTTCGCCGTCGCGTCCAGCCTGCAAAACTTGACGAAGACGTTCCTCGCCGAATTCTTCAAAGTCTGCAGAAAACCTTTCGGTGACACCGTCGGTATAGAGAGTGAGGCGGTCGCCGCTTTGAAGTGGGGTGACGGCTTGCTCGTACGTTGCAGTGAGAACGGCGCCAAGTAGCCCATTTGAAAGGCTGGCCGTTTCTGTCGAGAAGAGCGGCTTCCAGGTGGATTCACGATATCTTTTGAGAAACGGAGTTGGATGACCCGCATAAGAGAAATAGAGTTGCGAGTCTTGGGTATAGAAGGCAAGAACCGCAGCTGTAGTGAGAGCGCTAAAGCCTCGTTCAAACAAGAGCTGATTCAAGGACGACAGAATTTCGTTATTGTTAATCGTGTTCATGTTCGCGCTTAACAGGTCATAGATCCATTCGCTCAGTGCGCTAACCTCCGAACCATGACCGCGCAAATCTGCTATCGCGATTCGAGTCAAAAAGTCGTTTTTGCAAGCGCTGAAGTAGTAAATATCGCCACCCTGATCGCCCTCGGAAGATTTGCTGTAGATTGTTGCTCTAACTCCTCCCGTGAGAACATCGCAGTCCACGTCATGGTTCCCGCCCCATATTTCCTGGCATCGAATGCGATAGGTTGTCTCCGAACTTTCACTCATCTGTGTTCTCCGTATGCAACGCGATCCTTTTGGCCCTAAAACAGGGGATTGGTTAACCGCCGATTCCGTTCACAACCCACCAGTCTCGTGTCCCCGAGATTTCGAGGTTCTTGCAATCGGTCTCATTGAACTCAAGCACGTCGAACCTCCCGAATATGATTTGCGCTATCTGTGGACAACACATTGGGCCTTCACCTCTTGAAAGGGAAGCTTCGGGAATTCTGCATAAAAGGTGAACTACCTAACCTCTGCATCCGTACTGTTTCGTTGACAGAACCACCCTAGTTCGGACGCATGCGCGAAATATTCCTGAATCTTCAACGCCTGATCCTCTGCAGTGAGGGCGCCATCGCGGAAGGACGTTTCCAGAGCTATACCCAGCGGAGCGCCCTTTTGCAGCGCGGAGAGCAACAGGAATGCCTCGCGATCGAGCCTCCGGTAATAAACGGAGTTCTCATAACGATGGACAGCCAGGCAAACCGGGGAACGTTTCGTCCTGGGGAGCCGAGTTCGCTTGACATGCTTCCGTTCGGAAGCGGCATTGCTCATGATGTCGCTGGGAGCGGTATGCCGATGTACAGCTAGAACAAGTTCGTCCACCGGATACTGAAGCTCCAGAAGCTGTAGATGCGGCTGCAAAGACAATGTCGAATCAGGCCCAATATTGCTGAACTCGGCGGTGGTGAGCGGCGGCACATCGGCTCTGTCATAAGCCTCGACGTAGGCCCACTCGAGCCTCGCCACATCCAGCAGCAGATCGTGACGACGGGCAGCGAACTCGGCGTGATCTTCGAGCCACTGCGGAAGCTTGGAGCCGAGATTGCGAAGAGTGAATGAAATCGATGGATTCTCTCGCAGATATGCAAGGATAAGCCGATCGAATTTTTTGTCTCCCAGTACCGCATTCAATGTCGGAAAATCTTCTGCCACGGATTCGATCACTCGAAACCAGTACTGTCGGTTGTAAATTTCCAGACGCTCGAATGAGGACAATCGCTCATTCGGCTTAACGTAACTGTCGGCGATCGCGGTCGTCGAACTCCCATCTTCCGCTACCGGTTGCATTTCAAAATCTGCGGTGAGAGGTCGCATTACATCTTCGGCCATGCGTCGTTGCAACTCGAGAAGGTTCATGGACGGACGACCTCTCTCGAATCTTCCTCCACTAGCGCTCTTGAAACATCATCGCTCTCCGAGTCGTTCGAGATATTGCACCGCCTTGAGCGCCTCGGAATGTACTTCCTCGAACGAGGGAATATTGTCGTCCCATTCGAGCAGCGTCGCCGTATGTCCAACTCGTTCGATCGCCCGCGCATACAGCCGCCATACCGGATCGAGCACCGGGTGATCGTGCGTGTCCAGAATGTATTTTTCAAACTTCGAGTGTCCGGCAATATGAATCTGGGCGACCCGCTCGGCGGGCACGCTGTTGACGTATTCGAAAGGATCGAAGCCGTGATTCTGCGAAGACACATAGATGTTGTTTACATCGAGAAGGATCCCGCAGTCCGCCGACTCGACGACTTCATTCAAAAACTCCCACTCGGTCATCTCTGATTGGTGAAATTCCGCGTAGCTGCTTACGTTTTCGACGGCAATTGGAATCTCCAGGAAGTCCCGGACCTCGCGAATCCGGGTGGCTGTAGTCTCCACGGCCTCGAACGTGTAAGGCATGGGCAAAAGATCGTGGGTGTAACGGCCGTCCACGCTGCCCCAGCAGAGATGATCGGAGAGCCAGGGAGTTTTTGTTCGACGGGTGAGCGTCTTCAGTCGCTTCAGGTGCTCCCGATTCAATGGCTGCGCCGACCCGAAATACATCGACACCCCGTGCTGCACAACGCGGTAGCGGTCGAGTATCTGGTCGAGAACTTTTAATGCGCGGCCGCCATCGATCATGTAGTTCTCGGAGATGATCTCAAACCAGTCGACGACGGGCTTTTCAGAAAAAATATGGTCGTAATGGGGTACGCGCAGTCCGATACCCACACCATAGTCACTGAATCCGTTGAAGCGATTGGCAGGCATTTTTCGGTCCTGTGGAGATAACGATCTACGAATACCCGGAGGCTTGAAGAAGGTCTAGGCCTCCGGGCAAAGAGGCTGATTAGCTGTTTGAGGGTTTGGAGCCGTCGGTTGCGCAACCGCCCTTGCCTTTGCAGGAGTTCGTGCCAGGATGCTTGCCGCCGCCCTGCCCCTTGCAATCGTTCTTGCCCTTGCAGGAGTGCTTGGGAAGGTTAGGTTGATTCTGGGCCAACTGTACGCCTGCCTGCGTGGACTGGGCGGTCGGGACGTTGTTCGCCTGGGTGGACTGGGCGTTCAGACGGATAGAGGTGCCGCCCATGAAACCTGCGACTGCGGCGGCCAAAGCGAGCGCCTGTATGGAATTCTTCATAACGATAAACCTTTCATTGGTTGGGCCGCGCGCAGAGCACGTTGGGCGTTGAGAATAGCTACGCGAATCGTAGCAAGAGGGCAAAGCAGGCCACACATCGTGGAATTGCATCGCGATGTAGAGCACGCCTGGTCCGCGTGTTGTTGCTGCAGGTTTGAGTTCCATGCGCCAAAAAGGTTACAGAGAAATGCAAATAGGTGATCCGTTGCGCTCCGGACAATGTTCAGTCGGGATCTTCTCTGGCAAGTTTGCACGTCTGGTCCGTCTCCCGGTTCAAGGAACGGCTCTCATCGGAGCAGCATCGGGATTGCTACCCCCAGACCTAGGGCGAAAAACCATAGAGCCGGAGCGGGCGTACCAACGGGCCGAAGACGGCGAATTTCCCGCGCGGCCATCCTGGGATCAAGCATGTGACGCTTGGCATAGCGACGCTCCAGGAGATAGAACACAAACCCAGTAGCAGCCCCATAAATCAGGTGGCCAAATAGGGAAGGGAGCTGGACCGACACGGCACTTATTCTCCAATCGATCTCCCCCGTGAGCACCAGCGGGAGCAGCGTCAAGGGCCCGGCGTACCACCAGATCAATCCGAATACCCATCCCCACGCGCTGGCCATGACAAGATTGGACCCTTCGTCCCGAAAGAGCACGCCGAAGCACATGCCAATGCAGGTACTCACCAGCAGATGAACCAGCAATCCAACCAAAGTGGAGAGATGGATACCGGTCCCTGCTACATCCGGCAACACTCCCGCGGCAATCATAAGTGGGCTGGACAGAATCCCGCCGAGGAACCCCGCCATCCCTCCCCACTCGAGCGAACGGAAAAAGCGAAAGCCTGGACCCTCAGGTTCTCGATTGAGCGGATCGGATTGTATGAAAAGACGCAACCACACACGATCGAAAGTTGCATACACCACGCCTAGAATGAGTCCGTATAGTATGTGGCCAACCAGCGCTCCGAACAATGGACTCGCGCTTTCCACAGACCAATTCAACGGCATTCCTCGCATCAGAGGGAACAACGTGAGCGGGCCGGCGAACCACGCAAAGACGGCATATCCCAAGCCCCAGCCCATGCAGGACCCATAGCCTCGAACGTCTCGCTGAAACAGCAGTCCGAAAGTTGCTCCGATCCATAGAGCAACGCCGAATTGCAGCAAGACGCTCAATGCATGCGATCGAATTTCGTCCAGGCCCGCGAGCAGTGGGAAAAAATCTCCCGCCAGCATCCAATATCCAAAAACCAGACCGCTTACAATACCCGCAAACCCACCGGCGACAATCGCCCGGCCCCAACGAAAAGAGGTCCTTTCGCCGTCCCGGCGAAATCCTCCGCGAATCCCAAGAACGATGCCGGTAGGCATTCCCAGGCACATGAGATACGCCACTAATTCAGAGAACTGATTGCGGGCTCTTTCCAGCATTTTCCCGGAATCGAAAATGCCATGCCGAAACACCATGGCCACGGCAGGCACAATGAACCAGAGTAAAAGCGCGCTGCTCAGGCCCCAAATCAGTCCGGCACCGGGGCTGGAGGCGCGCTTAGCGAAGAAAAGACCGAAAACAAGCCCAAAAGCTCCACCCAGTAAGATTGCAGGCAGAAGAGAGAAGTGGAAGATACTGCCCCGAACTAGTCCGCCGCCGCTGCCGATCAGCAGGCCCAGTGCAGCATCGCTCCAGGTTCCACGGCTCAAGGGGCTATCAAAGATGGATTTAAGCCGAATTCCGGGCACGGCTACCTGTGTTGACGTCATGATCCCCCTGTCCTTCCAGTTCAATTGTCTGAATGATGTCTCGCGGAAAAAATAGTTCAAGGTTCCAGGCCATCAGCACGCGGATCTTGCGCTCCAGCCCAGGCAGCTTCGATAGATAGATTCCTCTCCACATCAACCAGGCCAGCAGTCCGGAAAAACGCAACGAGCGTGCTCTTGCAAACGGCACCGTCAACTCGGCACAGGCCGTCTGATGGCCGATCACGCACAATGCGCCGAGCGAGTCGAAATGAAAGGGCTTGCCCGGCAGTCCGCGCAACGCGGCGAGAATGTTCCTGGCGATCGTTTCCGCCTCGCGCAGTGCGAACTGAGCTGTCGGAGGGCAAGCCTTTCCAGTCTTGCCATCGTTCACAGCCGCGCAATCGCCGAGTGCCCAGACGCCAGGCCACTCCGGCACCGCGAGAGTGGTGTCGACCGCGACCGCTCCTCGTTTGTCCTTTGCGACTGCCAGATTTTTGAGCAATGGATTGGGAGTGGTCCCCGCGGTCCAGACCAGCGTTTCGCAGGCAATCTGTCCGTCGCTGAGGGTCACAAGACCGGCCTCAGCATCGTTCAGCCGCGTGTTCAGACGAAATGTTACGCCGCGTTGTTGCAGCTTCTGCATCGCGTAGGCAGCCAAAGAGTCGCTCAACTCGGGAAGGATGCGGTCCCGAGAATGCACGAGAATGACGGCTAGCTCCTCGATTTTAAGATTGCGATAGTCGGCGAGAATACCGTGCGTGAAATCGTTCAACGCACCTGCCAATTCCACTCCGGCAAATCCACCGCCGGCGATCACAAATGTCAGTAGTTTTTTCCGGACCTCCGAATCCTGCTCGCGGTCCGCCCTCTCAAACATTTCGATGACATGGTTTCGAATACGAATCGCATCGAACAGGCTTTTGAAATTGAAGGCCAGTCTTTCCACATTCGCCATGCCCAAATAGTTTGAGACGGCTCCGAGCGCAAGCACTAAGTGATCGTATTCGAGCTCTCGACCAGGCTCCGCACTGTTCAATCCACCTCCGTTAAGAAGCACCTTTCGTCGCTCCAGGTCGATATCGGCGACATGCCCTCGAACGAAGGCAGTCTGGCGAAGGCTGCTGCGCAGGGGCGCGCTGATATGGGTGGGCTCCAGGCTGCTTCCCGCCACCTCGGCGAGCATTGGAGTAAATAGCAACGCGTTCGTTTCGCTTACAAGGGTGATGGAAACAGACTGCTCGCCGGCGAATAGCTTCTCCAGCCATTCAGCCGTCTTCATCCCTCCAAAACCTCCACCGAGTATCACGATGCGCCTGACAACGGGAGGCGACGTTGGCGAAGGTTCGGATTCCGGGCCGAACTGAAATTCCGCCGCGTCACTGAATGCCTGGAACATGACACCGAACAGCGCCCCAAACAATACCCATGCAAAAAGTCCGGCAAAATGGTTCCGCATCTCCGCCGCGCCCCACGTCCTTTGTCCGCCAGACAGCAAAGGGAGAACGATCACATTTACGATTCCCCAGAGCGGAACGCCCATGGAGGCGCCGGTCATCATGGTGTCAACATAGGCCCCGCGTGTGGAACGAATACCGGCGGCAAAGAGAGCGCCCACAAGGATGCCGAGCGCAAACACACCAGCGGACGTTGCACCCGTCAGCAGCGCGGGAAGGCCGGCCACCGCAGCGGCAACTGCTCCCACCAGCAATCTTCGAACAAATCGGTTCATCCGTTTCACACCTTTACCTACGCTGCCCCAACCGGTTTACATGCCTTGCATCTGCGCAGCCAATCGCTCATGCAGGCGGTGGCTGAAGCCCAGGGGCAAGGTGAAGACGCGATCATCCGCCGTGAGAACCAGAATGTTTCGCGTTGAATCCAGAATCGCGGAGCAGATCTCACAGTGTTCGAGATGTTTTTGCACCTGCTCCAGCAACTCGAGATCGAGCTCCCCGTCGAGGTAGCCGGAGATGTGTTCCCATACATGCTTGCACTCGAGAATCATGGCAACCACCTCCGTTTCGGATTGACTTTCTTTAACTGGGGAGCCAGCCTCTTCTGTAGCATCATTCGTGCGCGATGGAGCCGCACTTTCGCTGCTGTTACGCTGATGCCGAGCGCGTCCGCCGACTCGTTCGTATTCAACTCCTCCACGTCCCGCAGCAGAAAAAACTCGCGATAGATCAATGGCAGGCTGGTGACGGCCTGCTGCAATAACTCCCGCACCTCTCGCCGTTCCAGCACCTGGGAGGGAATCTCGCGCCAGTCCCGGAGAATCGCCGGCGAAAAGCGTCCTTCCTCATTCGGGGTTTCCTCCAGCGACTCCAGCTTCGCTGATTTTCTGCGGCGAAGGCGGCTGTGCGCTTCGCTCAGTGCAATTCTCACCAGCCAGGTGCTGAACTTCGCTTCTCCACGAAACGACGCGAGGTTGAGAAACGCTTTCAGGAATGTTTCCTGCGCGGCGTCCTCGGCATCCGATTCATTTTGGAGTAGGGATAACGCCATGACGTATACGGTTCGCTCATAGGGGCGGATGAGATCGTGAAAACCGTTCGCATCGCCTGCCAGAGTCGAGGTGATCATGCGCGCCTCGTCTCTGCATTCGGAAACTCCCGTCATTGCTTCTCCGTCCAGGCGCGGTAACGCTTTTTCAGGGAAGCATCCATAGAGAACAGGCCTGCGCCAAATACCAGAATCATGGCCGAGGCAAACAAAAATGTGTATGGGTCGGCGGCATAGAACCTACCCGGATCGGAGAACACGGAGAACAGAGCTCCTCGGTCTGCGGTCCAGTAGGCGACCAACATATCGAACACCACCAAAAGCCCGGTCAGTCTCGACGCAAGTCCTACAAACAAGAGAATTCCACCGAAGAATTCCAGGCCGGAGACGAAATACGCATTCGCGGCGGGAAACGGAATATTCAAGCTGGTGAAATAGTCTGTGATCTTTGCCAGATGGTGCAGCTTGCCCCAGCCGTTTTGAGTGAGCTGCCATCCCCAGTAAAGCCGTACCGCCAGCAGAAACGGTGATTTTAGGTACGCAACCGTCGTTGACATACGCATATACAACCTGAATAAGACCTTCATAATGCCTCGAGTCAAAAAATCCGGATTAGCCGCCTTCAACATAACTTTGAGTTGAATCGCGACAAAAGGTTACAGAAGAATCGAATACGCTGGTCCGGATGTTTTATTGATCGCTGATCTGGGACGCTTGCAAGCGATACAGTGTAACCCCGCCGCGCAAAGGCGCGTCTCATGATCACCGAGGCCTCTATGAACCCGACGATTTGTCCGCAGCGTCGCACAGCGCCGAATTTTTGATGGCACCGTCTGACAACATTTCGGCCCCAATCGCCGAAACACTCGGGGGCGACAGTTCCATCCAAACAGCATTGCGCATTGATCGTAGAACTGTTTACCTCGGAAGGATGCTCAAGCTGTCCTGGCGCCGATGTCTACTTCGCGAGGTCAACGGCAAGCGCACGGATTCCGGCGTATCGATCGTGGCATCAGCGACCACAGGCTGCTTGCCCTATTCAGCATGATTTACCGAGAGGCCCTGATAAATAAAAAAGTGTCCGTCAACCCCGCACGGTCTGTTCCCTTTCGGGAAGTTGACAACGCGCGAATCCGTTACATCACAGAGTCGGAGGAGAGGACGTTGACAGACATAATTAAGCGAGACTTCCCGCATCATGTGGAGGCGTTCACCATTGCTATTCATACGGGCATGAGATTGGGTGAGCAGTTTACGCTAGAATGGCCGCAGGTGAATTTAGATCGAAAGATGATTCATCTGCCCCGCACAAAAAATGGACGGGAACGTTATATTCCGGTCAACTCCACCGCTCTCGATGCGTTCAAGCGAATCCGAGCAAGAGTGCCAGCAGGTACAGTTCCAGTGTTCCTGACAAAGCGTAAAGACAAGGCCACAGGTCGCAAGGCGCGTATCAAAACACCACGTACCTGGTTCGAAGATGTGGTCGAAGAATCCAAGTTGGTGGGCATCACATGGCACACATGCAGACACACCTTCATCAGCCGCTTGGTCATGGCTGGAGTCGATCTGCGGACAGTCATGGAACTTGCGGGCCATAAATCCATGACCATGACCCTCCGCTATTCACACCTCGCCCCGGCGCATACCGCGTCTGCGGTTGAACGGATTGCTAAAGTTCCCGCAAAGGTATCCCCACAGGTATCACCACGAAAGAAAGCCACTCGTAAAAGAGTGGCCTGATTTGCTTCGAAGGTGCATGTATATTGCTTGTTTCTGGTGAGCGCGCTGGGACTCGAACCCAGGACCCACGCATTAAAAGTGCGTTGCTCTACCACCTGAGCTACGCGCTCTCACCTTGATTCAAATTATCACAGTGAGCCGCCTCCTCCTAAGGCGCGGCGCGGTCCATTTTCAGAAGCGTCGTCGCAGAATCATCGAATTGGACGCCATTTCATTCGGGCGCCTTGACGCGCCATCGGCAGCTGAACGCACGCCCGCGTTGACGGTACAGTTTCAGATGATAGCGAGCATGGTGCATCTTCTCTATTTTTCGCTCCGGCGGTGAATTTTTTGTTCTGCGCCGACAATTTTTTTGCTACTCTCGATGGAAGTTCACACCATCTACTTGGTTTTTTGCCGCTCTAGCGGCCTGTGTATCTGTGTCTTTTGACTGCTCGGCTCGGTATCCTCTTCGGCCTATCTTTCGCCGCCACGCATAACAAATTTGCACGGCCGCATTTGCGATCGCGAACCCTCCTGTTGGTTGGGCGGCAGGATGGCGTTGTTCATGATTGTTGATTGGTCCGCCCCTTACTGAGAGCCGCAAGGAGGAATTGCATGGCCCGCCGAACGTACAAATTTATGCTGAAGAATGCGAAAGAGATTTCTTTCGTCGGCACTCGATATTACCCGGTGGAGGCTGACCCGAACCTCTCTCCCTATACGACGGTACTGGCGACGATTTGGGATGAAGAAAACATGGTCGGCCAGGTGAACCAGACGGAAATTCTGGCGTGGTGGTCGGAGGTGTATCAGGAGCCTCAGCCGATAGTCACTAGTGAGTGCGACAAGGCTGCGTCAGATGGCGCCAGCACGGCTCAACCTGAAAAACCTGCCGGTGTGTTGCTCTCCAGCGAGAATTAAAGGATTCGCTGGAATGTGAAGGTGCGCGTCGCAGCGCCACATCAGCACTCGTCGATGCCCTGATACACTGAACAGTTTGCTAGGGACCGTTGATGACTGCGACAAAGATGACGAACGCCACCAAGATCAAGCCGCCTGCCAACCTCGAGGCTTTTCGGCACACGGCTGCCGACACCATGGAGTTGGTGGGAAATACGCCAATCGTGCACCTGGGTCGAATTTCGCCGGAGAATGGCGCCGCGATTTATGCAAAGCTGGAATTCTTGAACCCTGGCGGCAGCATTAAGGATCGCGCGGCTCTCGGGCTCATCCTCGACGCGGAGCAGCGCGGTGTATTGCAACCCGGCGGTACCGTTGTCGAGGCGACAGCGGGCAATACAGGCGTAGGACTGGCATTTATCGGAGTTCGTCGCGGCTATAAAGTCTCTCTCTTCGTGCCGGAAGGTTTCGCCGAAGAAAAATGCATTCTAATGCGCGGCTTTGGCGCCACCGTGGAACGCACCCCGGAAGATGAAGGTATGCAGGGGGCGATTCGCAGAGCGCTCG
Organism: uncultured Acidobacteriota bacterium; assembly: GCA_963794795.1. Classification (GTDB taxonomy): domain Bacteria; phylum Acidobacteriota; class Terriglobia; order Terriglobales; family Acidobacteriaceae; genus JAKAAZ01. The sequence continues at coordinate 647,060 of CAWCFC010000002.1, forward strand.
ACTTTGCGCGCTCCATTCCCGGTGCATGGATGGCTCGCCAGTTCGACAACCCTGCCAATCCTGACTTTCACTTTCAGACCACCGCCCAGGAAATTCTCGATCAAATGGAGAACCGCATCGACGGTTTTGTCGCCGGAGTCGGCACTGGCGGCACGTTCACTGGAATTGCCCGCAGACTCCGGCAGGACTTAGGTGCCGTCAAGACGGTCGCAGTGGAAACTGAGGGCTCCGTGTTGCAGGGTGGTACGCCCGGAAAACATAAGGTAGAAGGAATTGGTGTCAGCTTTATTCCAAAGACATTTGACGGGTCATTGTGCGACTCCATCGTGCGGGTGACCGACCGCGATGCTTTTGCAATGGTGAAAAGGCTGGCCACGGAAGAGGGCGTTCTTGGCGGTTCCAGCGCAGGCGCCAATGTTTTTGCAGCACTAGAACTGGCGCGTACCATGCGTCCTGGTCAGCGGATAATCACTATCATTCCAGACTCCGCCGAGCGATATCTTTCGAAGAAAATTTTCGATGGCGGCGTGTAAAAAGTCCGCAGTCGGCTATTGCTGACCTCCACACCAATCGACGGCTTCACCAACACTCAAGGGAACACACGAATGCCAGAAAAAAAGAAGGGTTTTTCGACTCGCGCAATTCATGATGGACAGGCCCCCGACCCCGTAACAGGCGCGGTCAACGTTCCCATTTATGCCAGCTCGACCTATGTGCAGCAGGAGATTGGCAAAAACAAAGGATATGAATATTCGCGGGTCTCCAATCCCACCCGGACGGCATTGGAGGAGAACTTCGCATCGCTGGAGAGTGGAACTTCAGCCCATGTTTTTGGCAGCGGAATGGCCGCCATCACGGCGCTTTGCACCATGATGAAGAGCGGCGATCACATTGTTTGCAGCGACAATATGTACGGTGGAACGACGCGGCTGTTTAACCAGGTGCTCACCCGGTATGGGCTCGAGTTCACCTATGTAAATACGTCCGATGCGAGCAATGTCGACAGGGCAATTCAACCCAATACCAAGCTCGTCCATATCGAAACACCTACCAATCCGATGCTGGCACTGACGGATATTGCGGCCGTCGCCGCTATTTGTCACAGTCACGGTGTCGAATTAAGCGTCGACAACACATTTATGTCTCCATACTTTCAGCGGCCCATTGAATTTGGCGCAGACCTTGTGATGCACTCGACAACCAAATTCCTGAATGGTCATTCCGACGGCTTGGGTGGAGTGCTGATCGGCACCAAGCCCGAGCATGCGGAGACCTTCGCCTTTGTTCAAAAATGCACCGGCGGCATTCTATCTCCATTTGAAGCGTGGCTGCTGTTGCGTGGAGTCAAGACGCTGGCGGTGCGGATGCGGCAGCATGACGCCAATGGCCGCATCGTGGCGGATTGGTTGCAGAAGCACCCGAAGGTGTTGAGCGTCTATTATCCGGGCCTGCCGGATCATCCGCAGTATGAACTAGCCAAGCGGCAGATGTCCGGCTTTGGATCCATGTTGAGTTTTGACCTGGGATCGCTCGAAGCAGCGAATCGAATGTTGCGCAAGGTTGAGATATGCAGCCTAGCTGAGTCGCTGGGCGGAGTGGAGACTCTCATCTCCCACCCCGCTTCGATGACCCATGCCGCGATCGGAGAGGAAGGCCGGCGCAAACTTGGCATCACGGACGGACTGGTGCGAATTTCGGTTGGGATTGAGGACGTCGAAGATATCGTCGCGGATCTGGAGCAGGCGCTTACCGTTGTTTGAAGTAGGACAGTCCCGAAGAAAGGGAAGCGCGAAGACTCAATCCTTCAGCTTCTTCCGTATTTCGATACTCAACCGCTTGATCTTCTGATTCAGCGTTGAAAGCGGAATCCGAAAGGTTTCCGCAGCTTCTGTCTGATTCCAGTTACAGTGCTCCAGCCGGTCGGTGATGATGTGTTTTTCAAATTCGTCGACAATCTCAAATAGCGATGCGTTCGGATTGTGCTCAAGCAGGCTGGCTTCGTAGCTGCGTCCGGTCAAATGATCGGGGAGCAGATCCTTGGGAATCGTTTGGTCAGTTGAAAGAACAACGCAGCGCTCGATCACGTTCTCCAATTCGCGCACATTTCCGGGCCAGGAATAATCAATCAACGCACGCATCGTTTCCGGTGAAATGGTGCGGAGCGGAAGTTGATTCTCTTCACAAAATCGCTTTAAGCAATGGGCGACTAGCAGCGGAATATCTTCTTTTCGATTCCGAAGCGGAGGCAGGTCGATGGTAATGACATTAAGCCGATAAAACAGATCCTCGCGGAACCGTCCTTCACGAACCGCGAGACGAAGATCGGCGTTGGTGGCCGCAACAATCCGTACGTCGACTTGAAGCTCCTGCACACCGCCCACCAGCATAAATTTTCTGTCCTGCAGCACGCGCAGCAGTTTCGCCTGGGTATCCAGAGCCATCGTGCCAATTTCATCCAGAAACAGCGTGCCGCCGTTGGCGATTTCGAAAAGCCCTTTCTTCGACGCGATAGCGGAGGTGAAGGCGCCTTTGACATGACCGAAGAGGGTGCTCTCCAGCAGGTCCGACGGCACCGCTCCGGTGTGGACGGGAACAAAGGGCTTGTCACGGCGGGGTGAATGGGAGTGGATTGCTTTCGCGATCAATTCCTTACCTGTGCCGCTTTCGCCCTGTACCAGCACGGTAGACCGGCTGGGAGCTACTTGACCGACCAGGTCAAGCACCGCCTGCATCGGTTCACTTTTGCCGATGATGTTTTCAAAACTGTAGCGCTGCTTCAGGGCGCGTTTGAGTTGGATATTTTCTGTTTCCGCGCGATGCTGTCCGATGGCTCCGCGGATATCGGCCAGGAGCTTCTCGTTGTCCCACGGCTTCTGGATGAAATTATTGGCGCCAAAGTGCATGGCTTCGACAACGTTCTGCACGGTGCCGTACGCCGTGATCATAATGACCGGAAGATTTGCATGCCGGGCGCGAATCGCCTGGAGGATTTCAAATCCGCTTTGACCGGGCAGTGCAAGGTCGAGCAGCACCAGATCGAACACCGATTCTTCCAGCACCTTCAAACCCCTTGCTCCGTCAGGTGCGGTCGCGACCTCAAAGCCTTCCAGTTCTAACAGCAACTGCAGCGACTCGCGAATGGCGGCTTCATCGTCAATGATGATGATGCGGAGCGGGAGAGTACTGTCGATTTCTGGAGAAATATTTTCGTGCACAACCTCAGGCATGAACAGGCTTCCTCAATTTCGGAAATTGCAGATGGAATGTTGTGCCGCGACCCACCTTGCTGTCCACCTGAATCTTGCCGGCATGCTCCTGAATAATGCCATAGCTCACAGAAAGACCGAGACCTGTCCCACGTCTCTGGCCTTCAACAACAGCGGTTTTGGTCGTGAAGAATGGATCGTAAATGCGGCGTAGATTTTCTGCCGCAATGCCGGATCCGGTGTCGCCGATGATCACCTCGACTTGTCCATTGTCGATGGTTTCCACGCGCAGGATGCCACCTTCGGCCATGGCATCTTTTGCATTCAGAAAAAGGTTCAGAAATACCTGCTGCAGTTTTCCCATGTTGCCAAGGATGTCGGGCAACTCCGGCTGCAGCGCCATGTCAATCGTGATGTTTGCTGTGTTGAACTGGTGCTGTAACAGCGCCAGCGTTTCCTGCAATACATGATTCACACTGACCGGTTTGAATTCGATGGTGCTGGTGCGAGAAAAGTTCAGCAGGCTGTTGACAATCTCCGACGCCCGAAAAGTCTGCTGGGTGATTTTGTCCAGTAGAGGAGCGGTGCGATCGTCGCTACGAATCTGCTTAGCCATCATCTGGGTGTAAGACGAAATCACGGCCAGCGGAGTGTTCACTTCATGGGCGATGCCGGCGGCCAACAGACCGATCGAAGACAGCTTGTCAGCCTGCATCAACTGGCTTTCCAGCTGCACTCGCTCGGTAATGTCGTCAACTAGAATGATGCGACCGACGGTGGTGAAGTCCTTATCGACCAGCGGGGCAATGGTGATGTTGGCGTTACGAATTTCTCCTGCACGGGTGGCGAGTTGAAATTTGTAAAGATTGTGCACGCCGTTTTCGTGCTTCACCCGGTCATATTCGGCCAAGAAGTCAGCGGGAAATAAACTTGCCAGCGACTGATTCAAGGCTTCGGACCGCGGTACGGCATACATGGATTCCATCTGCGCGTTCCAGCTGTCGATGCGGTCCGCTAGATCGACGGCAAGAATACCAATGTTGATGGACTCGACGATGTTTTCGTTGAACTCCTTCAACTGCTCGTACTCAGCAATCTTCTCCTCAAGCTTGGCGTACAGGCGGGCATTCTGGATGGCAATTCCAACATAGCTCGCAAGCGTTTCGAGCAACTCAACGTCTTCGCTGGAAAGGAAATCCCCGTTTGTCGTGCGGCCCAGGCCCAGCACCGCAATGGTGCGCTGCTGCACTCTGCAGGGAAGGTAGTAGTTCAGGTCTAAAAGGGAGACAGCGCGCTGCTGGCTTTCGGTCAGGTGGGGCGCATTCTGCGTACTCTCCAGAAAAATGTGCGAGCCGTCCTCGCGGCCATCGAAGCGAAGAAATCCGGTTTCCAGATTTTCTGTATGACTCAGCGCCAGTGCCGGAATGCCATGACTGGCCGCCAGTCGAAACTTCGAAATACGCCCATCGCGTTCGTCATCGAGGAAGACGCCAACCCTCGCCACCTGCAGAATACGGGGCAGGCGATCGACCAGTGCATTCAATAGGGCACGCAAATCGGTTTGAGTATTCAGGCTGCGGGCAAATTCAACCAGGGTGGCGCGGGAGTCAAGGCGTTTGCGGTCGAATACTCGGTCCACCCGGTCCTGAATCGCGCGTTTGATGGGATCGAAGACCAGCGCCGCAATAATAATCGCGGTGGCAAGGCCCCATCCACCAGCCGCCGGGAGCCTTTTGTGCACCACTTCGCCGGCAAACGCAACCGCTCCAAAGTAGATGGCAACCAGCGTGCCGGTGGCCAGCGTGTACGTCACGCCGCGCTTGAAGATCAGGTCGACGTCCATCAGTCGGTAGCGAACGATGGCATAGCTGAACGTCAGTGGCAGAAAGACCTGGCACATGACCCCGATTTGGCTCAGCAGGGTCGGAGCCGAGGAAGGGGTCATCATGTAGGGAATTGCGTAAAGCAGTGTGTACGGCGCGACCGCAAGCAGGGTACCGCGGGTCAGCCATTTCAGTTGCTGGCGGGTCAGCGGATTATCGGCCCGGCGATAGTTGATAAAGAAAACCAACGCTGCGGCGACGTAATACAAGGTCATGTAGCCAATTGCGACTTGACTCAGCCGGTAATTCAGCAACTCCGTAGCGGACCAAAGGCGAATCGCTGCGACGAACAGGCCTACAAGTGCGATTCCCGGGACATAGAGCAGCCAAGCCATGCGACGGCGGCGCATGGTGGGGTTGTGTTCTGGAAAGGTGAAGGCGAAGTGGAGGAATAGCGCAGGTTGCGCGGCGCTGGCAGCAATATTTCCCCAAAATATGAACCAATCGAAAAGGTTCAGCTTTCCCGTGTAGTGGAAGGAGTACAGAATGAATGATGCCAGACAGAAGATGTAGAAGTGAACCGAGCGGGGTGCGGTCCAGCGTCGAAACAGAATGTACAGGCCGATCAGCAAATAGACCAACGCGATCAAGCGAAGGCCGATATTGATGTCCCGGTCCATCGGCACCAGAATCACGGGAATGTTATCAAGACGCACTCCGGCTCGGGTTACGGAGTAGGTTGCCTTGCTCCAAATACCGGTCGCGAAAAGCTGCCTTTGCAATGAAGCGATGCGTGGTGTGCGATGGTTATTGACGGCTGTGAGCAGATCGCCGGGTTCAATACCAGCGCGATCGCCGGGACCATGGGGCATCACTTTTTGTGCAATCAGGCCGCCAGGGGCTTCCGCCCACCAGACTTGGTCCGTTGGAATCGGATATTGGCTTTCGTGCGTATAGTTGATCGATGCCAGAATGACCGCGGCAACTGTCAACGTTGCCAGTACCACTGCGGCGATTCGGAATGGAATGTTCCGTGGCATTTCGAGGCTTATCTTTCCGCGTCAGAATGCCAGGATGAAATGTGCGTTTCTGATGCAGTGTAGAACTGTCGTGCAACTTGCGTGCCAGACTCACCAAGCCCAGCTTTCGAGAATCTAGCCCTTGCTACTGCCACTACTTAACGTGGATTTCTAGAGCACTTTCGAATCCGCGGCATGTCGTTCGTACTCGCGATTCCGCTGCGAGCTGGATTTTGCTTTGAGTTGCAGCGATCCGTCACCTATTTCAATCGAGTCGCCAATCAGCGCTACCCTGGGAGAATCTGAGTTACTCGTGCCTGGTACCCTAGGACTTCTTCGAAAGCTATCCACAATTCTAAATCGAAATATATGATTTATGGAATATCACTGCCAACTCTAGACGCCTCCGATGTTTGCGGACGCTCTGCAATCAGAATCCTCAAATCGCGAAGATTGTTTCCCGATGGCCCGATTACGATTGCCGCTCCTCGGCCGGAGAGGAAAGAATAGGCGGCGAATTTTTCTAAAGCCGCGGTTGCCTGGCAGAACGCATCTCCGCCGATGGTCTCGCGGGCCACAACGGCTCCAGCTGCGGGACTATTTCCGTCGATGCCATCCGATCCAGCGGACAGAATCGCCACAGGATCGTCATCCGGTCGCAGCAGGGTCGCTGCATAGAGAGCGAATTGCTGATTGCGACCTCCAATGCCGACCGTTCTAACGGTGTCGCTACTAGCCGGTAAAGCCACACTCACCTCTCCCGTTGAAATGATGCATGCGCGAGGGTGATTGACGCGGAGAGTTCGCAGTCGATCGAGTAAATGTCTGGCCGCAGCTTTGTACTCCCATTCATCGCAACTGTTGTCAATGACAGGAAAATAACCAAGCGCCCTTGCGCGATTCGCCGCGGCTTCGGCCAGGGTTTGCGCACTTAACAGAACCGCAGCTTGAGCCTGCATCTCCCCCGGCTTTGGCGTTTCCACCAGCGCGTCCGACTCGAAGAATTGACGCACAGCGACAGGGAACTGAGCCAGCAATTGGTACCGCTCGAGGATTTCTTTGCACTCCTCGACGGTGGACGAATCGGGAATCGTCGGGCCGGAACCCAGAGCGCCCTCACAGCCGACAGGAACGTCCGAGAGCAATAGAGATCGGCAGAGTGCATTGCCGGCGGCTTGCGCGAGGCGGCCACCCTTCACGGCGGAGAAATGCTTGCGGACGCAATTGATTTCCGTGATCGAGGCGCCGCTGCCGACCAGGGCGCGATGAAAGCTGGCGGTATCGGCCAGAGAAATCGATGGGTCAAGCGGCAACTCCATCATCGCGGATGCGCCGCCGCTTATCAGGAACAAGCACAGCGAATTGGCCGTCGCGTCTCGGGGCGACACTCTCACCGTAGTCAGAGCTTCGCGCGCGCCAGCGAAGGAGGCGTCATTCGGTGAGGGATGGCCGCCTGCGAAAAATTGAAAAGCGCCGGGAAGCTTCGTGGCCGCGCTGTGCGACTCCTCCGGCGCGATCAGCACTCCCGCCAGATCGCAGTGGCTTGGCAAGTTGAGCTGTTGCAGCAGCGAAACCAGCATGGTGCGAGCGGCTTTTCCGACAGCCACAATGCGCACGCGGTGGATGCCCTCGAGATCGATCGTCTCCTCGCCGACTTGCAAGGCTTTCCCGCGCAAGGACACGTAACGCGCCACAGCCTTCTCTACGCTGCAATCGGCGAGGGACTGATCAAAGATTCTCCGAGCTGTGTCTCGCAAATTTGCCATGCTTTCATCCGGTCGCGGGCTTATCTTCAACGGTCGCCTGAAGGAAAATTGTGCATTACCCATCGAATAATTTCGGCCTGCACCTTTTCCAGCTTGCCCACAAAAAAATGGTCAGCATCCTGGATCCAGACCATCTGTTTCGGCTCTGGAGCTGTTGCCACAACCGCTTCGACTTCTGCGACGGGGCCGTAGGGGTCGTGATCACCGCTGATGAAGAGCTTGGGCTGCCCGCAACTTGGTAGATATCGATACGAGTAGTGTCGGCCCTCGGCCACAACCGGCAGACCCAGCGCAATCAGGCCGGGAACACGTGCGTCGCCACAGCAGGCTCGCATGCCGACATTGGCGCCAAAGGAGAATCCAGCGAACAGAATGGGACGGTGGAATTCATTCTCCAGCCAATTGAGCGCGGCATGCACGTCATCCTGCTCGCCGTGGCCGTTGTCGTGCTGCCCCTCACTTCTGCCGACGCCGCGGAAGTTGAACCGCAAGACGGGAAAACCGAGGCTGTGCAACGCCTTCATCGTACGATAAACCACTTTATTGTGCAGTGTGCCTCCGCCCATCGGGTGGGGATGACAGACCAGGGCGCAGTAGTGCGCATCATCCTGGCCAGGATTCAGCAGCGCCTCCAGCACGCCTGCCGGGCCGGGAAGATCAAAGGATCGAATCGATGCAGGGACGGGTGAGGCTTCCATAGGTCAGCAGTATGGATATTTTACGTGCTTCCGAGATGCCGCACGTTGTTCAGACTGTTCTGATGTCATGGATCGTCCCGCTAGCGTTATGCTGGAAATGCATGCCTACAGACCCCGTTGCCCTCACACGCCAGTTGGTGGATATCGAATCCATCAGTGATAACGAAGCCGCGGTTGGCCATTTCCTTTCGCGATATCTCCGAGAGCAAGGTTTTCAGGTGGAAACGACCCCTGTCCCGCAGAGCGCGGGGCGCGAACGTTTCAACGTGTATGCGGGAATTTCCAACGACCCACCGGACGTTGTTCTTTCGACCCACATGGATACGGTGCCGCCGTTTTTTCCCAGCCGGGAAGACGATCAATATATTTACGGTCGTGGCAGCAGCGATGCCAAAGGCATCATTGCCGCACAGATCGTCGCCGCAGAACGCTTGCGTGCCATGGGCGTGCGGGTCGGCCTCTTGTTTCTGGTGGGCGAAGAGCACGGCAGCCATGGCGCCAAAGTCGCCAACCTGAAACCGAAGGGAAGCCGATTTCTCATCAATGGCGAGCCGACGGATAACCGCCTGGCACTTGCATCCAAAGGCGTGTTGAACGCTGTCATTCGCGCGCACGGAAAAATGGCTCATTCGGCCTATCCGGAATTAGGCGACTCCGCGATCCACAAGCTGGTTTCCGTTCTTGAACGGCTGCTGCACATGCCGCTGCCTTCCGATCCGGAGGTCGGGCCTTCCACGTTGAACATCGGATTGATCGAAGGCGGGTATGCACCCAACGTGATCGCAGATGAAGCGTCAGCGACGATTCTCGTACGTCTGGTCGGACCGTCTGACAAGATTCGCGCTTCCTTGAAAGATGTTATCGGCGGCGATGCGGAGTTAGATGTCGCGCTGGAAATTCCATTTCAGCGGCTGAAACGCATTGAGGGGCTCTCCACCATGATCGCTGCGTTCACCACTGACGTTCCGGCGCTGACAAACTGGGGGGAACCTCTTTTGTTCGGGCCGGGATCGATCCACGTGGCACACACGCCCAACGAACGACTCGCCAAGCAGGAACAGCGAGAGGCGATTGATTTGTATGTCCAGGTAGCGCATCGCCTGGTCCAATAGTCCTTCGCATCTAACAATCAGAACGTCGACAGAGGGGCAAGCACGATGGCCGAACGACAGGAACCCGCGGATGAAGCTCTTCAGCCAGAGAAAAAGGCTGACACCGCGAGCGAGCAACCCGCCGAAGAACGTCTGAACGGGCTGGCGAACGCGTCGTCCTCTTATCTGCGCTCTGCCATGCATCAGCCTGTCGATTGGCAGGAGTGGGGCGATGCCGCGTTTGCGCGCGCCAAGAGCGAAAACAAACCGGTCCTGTTGGATATCGGCGCCGTCTGGTGCCACTGGTGTCACGTGATGGATCGCGAATCCTACGAAGATCCTGAGATCGCCGAAATCATCAATGATCACTTTATTGCCGTCAAGGTGGATCGCGATGAACGACTCGATGTGGACTCTCGACATCAAGCCGCCGTGCAGGCGATGAGCGGCCAGGGCGGCTGGCCATTGACTGTCATCCTGACCCCAGACGGCAAACCATTCTTCGGCGGAACGTATTTTCCAAAGGATGAACGATATGGTCGGCCCGGTTTCGGTCGCGTGTTGTTGACCATGGCGCATGCCTACAACGATCGTCATGACGAGGTCATGGAATCTGCCGACAGCGTTGTCGCAGCAATTGAATATAACGAATCGTTTTCCGGCCGTTCCGCAGATTTGCATGCCGGCATCGTCGATAAGCTGGTTCAATCAGCGTTGCAGCAATTCGACAAACACAACGGTGGCTTCGGAACGCAACCAAAATTTCCTCATCCATCCATCCTGGATTTGTTGCTCGACTCCGCAACCCGTACCGCCGATCAGGCTGCGCAGAATGTGGTCCGGCTGACACTCGACAAAATGGCAAGCGGAGGAATGTATGACCATCTTGCGGGGGGATTCCATCGCTACTCCGTCGACGACCGGTGGATTGTTCCGCACTTCGAAAAAATGTCCTACGACAATTCTGAGTTGTTGAAGAACTATGTGCACAGCTTTCAAAGCTTCGTTGAGCCGGAACACGCGCGTGTCGCTCTGGAAGTGATTCACTGGATGGATACGGTGCTGAGCGACCGCCAGCGGGGCGGTTTCTATGCGTCCCAGGATGCCGACGAATCACTTGACGACGATGGAGATTACTTTACCTGGACACGCGAGGAAGCGGCCGCAGTTCTGACCGCGGACGAGATGGATGTTGCCGCCGCTTACTACGATATTGGCGAGCTGGGCGATATGCATCACAATCCGCAGAAGAACACGTTACACATCGACCATGCATTGTCAGAGATTGCGCGGCGGTTGGCAATTTCCGTGGAGCAGGCCACCGAACGCCTGCAGACCGCGAAGAAGAAACTGTACGTGGCACGAATGCAGCGGCCGACGCCGTTTGTCGACAAGACGGTTTACGTGAATTGGAACGGTCTTGCAATCTCCGCATATCTCGATGCAGCCCGTGTACTGGAGCTCGACATACCGCGCCGATTTGCGTTGTTTTCGCTCGACAGAATTCTGCGCGAATCCTGGCATCTGGATGGCAGCCTGGATCGGGTCGTGGCCTATGCGGATGCCAAGTCCCAATCGACGCCAGTGGCTGGAATGCTCGACGATTATGCGGCGCTAGGGCTGGCATGTCTCGACGCATGGGAGACGACCGTGCACCTGCATTATTATCAGCAGGCAGAACGTATCGCGGATGCCATGATTGCACGGTTCTACGATGCAACCAACGGCGGATTCTTCGACACCGCGCAAAACTCCCTCGCCTCAGCGCCCCTGGGAGTGCTTGCAGCGCGCCGCAAACCGTTGCAGGACTCACCCACGCCGGCCGGAAATTCGCTGGCGGCCATGCTGCTTTTGCGTCTGTGGGAACTTAGTGCCAACAAACACTTACGAGAAAAAGCAGAAGATACACTTGAAGCTTTTGCCGGGGTCGCAGAACAATTTGGCCTCTACGCGGGCGCTTATGGCCTGGCGCTGCGGCGCTACCTGCTGCCGCCGGTGCAGGTTTGTGTCATTGGCGACGATGAGCAAGCTCAACGTTTGGCCGTGATTGCCACGGCACGCTATGCGGTGAATAAAACCGTGCTGAAATTGCCTCGATCCGCGGTTGAGGCGCATGCCCTGCCGCCGTCTCTGGCGGAAACTCTGCCGCATCTTCCGGAGCTGCGCGAGGCCCGAAGTTTTGCGGTGGTCTGCAGCGGAACAAGCTGCCAGCCGCCCGTATATGAAGCCGAAGCGCTGATTGAACAACTGAACCAGCTCCTCGAACCAAGAAGCGCACCTGCGGGCAACTGATTTCCAAGATCGAAAACTGTGATTCGTGAGGCATAGCATGTCCGACACATCGAAAAAGCTGATTGACCCGGAAGATTTCCGTGTATCGCCGGGCAAAAAGGTCAAACTAAAAAACTGGCCAACTTGCGTGCAACCCGTATACGCCACCAAGGAGCGGTATAAAGAAATCCTGGACGATCATGTAACCAAAATGAGCATGCTCCAGGAGCTTCTCTACGCGTGCAATCGCTATGCGCTGCTCTTAATTTTTCAGGGAATGGATTCCGCAGGCAAGGACGGCGCCATTCGCCACGTGATGTCGGGGATCAACCCAGAGGGTTGCCAGGTTTTCGGCTTCAAACAGCCAAGCGCGGAAGAACTGAAACATGACTTTTTATGGCGTACCAACTGCCGATTGCCGCAGCGTGGAATGATCGGAATCTTCAACCGCTCCTATTACGAGGAAGTGCTGGTGGTACGTGTGCATCCGGAATTGCTAAAAAATGAAGGACTGCCGGATGCTCATAAGAGGACCCTTTGGAAGGAACGCTACCGTTCCATCGTCGATTCCGAAGAACATCTATACCGCAACGGAACGCGCATCGTAAAAATATTTCTCCATCTCTCCAAAGAGGAGCAGCGGCAGCGGTTCCTATCGCGAATCGACGAGCCTGACAAGAATTGGAAGCTAAGTGTCGCCGATATTCGCGAGAGAGAATTCTGGAAAGATTACCAGGATGCGTACGAGGACTGCCTGCACGCGACTTCAACCCGTCATGCGCCCTGGTACGTTGTTCCCGCGGATGATAAGGAAAATGCCCGCATCATCGTATCGAGAATTCTTCTGAATACGTTAGCCGAGCTCAAGTTGAGCTATCCGAGAACCACCGCAGCGCAACGCGCGGAGCTACTGTCGGTTCGAAAGCTGCTGGAAAAGTAACGAATCATTTGCGGGCTATCGAAAGATTGTCAAACTGTCCCTGATTCCAGCCAGTACCGAGGCCGAACATCCCATGAGCGTGCGCTTTGTCTGTCACGTTCGTCAGGTTTTTTCCATCGAGAGAAACCGCAATCGAGCTTCCGGTAAATCCCAGATCAACGTGGTGCCACCGCAAAGTTGATAGTTCAATTCGCCCATGGGCGAGAACGATTGGAGCCGATTTGTCCGTGGTGGAAAGCAACTCCCAAGTGCCATCGGGCTGAAGGCGAAATACATAGCCTCCGGGATAGATTCCCTCATGAAATGAGTCAGCGGAATCGATGCGGCCGAGCAGCGTGATCGGTCCTGTCTCACTGACCAACACGTCAGCGGCAAGATGATAATCCGTCCACGATTCGTCTCCTGCGAGTGTCCACGGATCGGAGAGGTGACTCCACGGAATGGGCTTGGCCGTGATCACCTGCTCTAAACACCGGCCAGTTCGATAGAGGCATGGATGAACTTCGAACGTACCATCCTGATCCGATAAATATTTCGGCGCTCGATTCAGCGCGGTTGTTTCGAAGTCGTCGCGGTAGGGAAGAGGAAACGGTTTGTCCGGCGGAGGAGTCGCAGTGCCTTTCGCTTGACCGGTTGTTGTCGTCAGGGAGTATAGGGACCCCGGTTCAAACGTATAAGAAAAACTCCCGTGGCTGGGGGAGATGTTGGCGACATGCTCAAATGTGCGCGATTGATTTGTCTCCCAAATATGTACGGTAGTGTTCGCCAAGTTGCCCGTCAGCGTAAACGTGACTGGTTGCGCGACTTTTGCATCCACCGTTTCAAGAATCACGCTCCAATTTTTCCCATCGGTGGACTTCAGCGTGACGTAACTCCCACCTTGCGTCAGGTAGCCAGAAGATCCGTCCAGATATTTCCAACCCGGCTTGGTAAATTGCGTCGTGTGGGCGGTCACCCAGATAGCGCTCTGCACGTTATAGTGGCCTGACCATGGGGTGTTGGCGTACATCAGTCCCGAGTTAGGCGCCGGTAGCAAGTCATAATAGGAGGTCACGGGACTCCAAATCTCAGTCTTCGTAAAGTGACCTTCGAGATAATTCAGGTTCAGACGCTTCGCCCAGATTTTGCCGCCTGCATTCCAATCTCGCGAAAGAATTGGACCACCGCCGCTGTTGGGTTGATCTTCGCTTGACCACAGCGGCTTCCCGATCGCATCGGCTCCCGCCGGAGTCGTCACTTTGCCATCGACCCGTGGATAGTGAACGCCGACGATAGCAACCGCGTTGTTGAGCGATGGATCAGATCGCATCGCAGACAGGATGCTCCACTGACCGAGACCTTCTCCCGGATACTCATCGCAGCAAACTATTTTTGTATTCAACCCATGCTTCTTCAGCACCCGATCAAGCGCTTCCACATACGCCGCGTCAAATTGCTTCTCATTCCAGATGCCTGTGTAGGCGATGTCCAGACGATGGTGGGTTTTGGCTCCCTCCAGAAAATCAGCAACATAGTCCGCCATATCTTCCGAATAAAAATGTCCGCCCCCGATCCATCCGGGAGCACCCCACGGAAGGGTGTCGAGAATGATGGACGGGTTTCGCTTTCGCGCCTCTTCCATCAACCACCACTCATATCCGCGATCATAGTTATGATCCGTTCGAGATCGCATCGAACTGGGCTCCGAGCCATCGGTGGAATTTACGTCAGCTCCAATTTCCACTTTCAAATGCTGGAGAGAAGCGCCGTAATTTGGTTTGAATAGGTAATCGAGAATCTGACTGCGATACGGTTCAGGATAATCGACCAGCAAACGCGAGGAAGCCCCTGCACTCAGCGCGCCAATCCCTTCGAAGATTTTCCCTTTGCTGGCGCCGTCCAAAGTGACCGCCTGGCTGGCAGCGAAGCAGGGAGCAACAAGGAACAGCATCATCAGGGAGATTGTAATTCTGGACGCGCGGTAAACATTCATGGCAGAAAAGTACTCCGGATTCAGGTTATTCAGTATCTTCCTTCGGTTCGGGAACAAAGCGATAACCGATGCCACGCACGGTTTGCAGGTGAACCGGATGCACCGCGTCATCTTCCAGGTAGCGCCGGAGTCGGACAATAAAGTTGTCGATCGCGCGCGTATCCGTGTCCTGATGCAAATGCCAAACCTTATCCAGAATCTCGCTGCGAGAGATAGCGCGGCCCGGGTTCTGGATCAGGTAACGAAGCAGTTCAACCTCCATCATTGTCAGCCGAACCTGCTTATCGGCAGCACGCAATTCCAGCAAGCCAAAGTCAATCGTCTTGCCGGCAAACGTGTATTCATCCAACGTTTGAACTTCCTGTTCCGCCTCGCGAGGACGAAGCCACCGGGAGCGACGCAATAAGCCATTCAGGCGGGCTAACAGAATCGATAGCTCAAATGGCTTTGGCAGATAATCATCCGCTCCAGCAGCGAAACCTTCCAACACATCCTCCGGCCTGCCGCGAGCCGTCAGCATCAACACCGGAGTGTAGTTCTGTGCGGCGCGAATGGCACGGGCAACTGCGAATCCATCGATGCCAGGAAGCATCACATCCAGTACAACCGCATCGAAGGGCTCGGATTGCTTCAAGAGCAGATCGACTGCGGTTTCTCCGTCCGCGGCGACGACGGCCTCATGCCCCTCAGCCTGAAGATTGAAGAGCAATCCCTGGGCGAGATGCGCTTCGTCCTCAACAATCAGGATGCGGCTGCCGTTCTGCTCATCCAACTTACGGGCGATCGCTCCGCGCGGATTCCCTTCATCGTTGCTCACGAATCTCCTTCTTCTTATGAGTGCAGCAGGCGCGGCAACTGAACCGTGATGGTCGCTCCGCGGCCCTCGCCATCGCTGGTAGCGCTGGCATCGCCGCCGTGTTGCCGAGCAATCGTCCGCACCAGGAATAACCCCAGGCCCGTGCCCTTGGTACGCAACACCGTCAAGCTGGGCACCCGGTAGAATCTCTTGAAAATTCTCTTCAGGTGAACGTCTGAAATGCCAATCCCGTTGTCAGTCACTCGAAGCACCACCCACGCATCGTGTTCGACGGTCAGCTGAACACGAATTTTCGGTTCTTTCGGAGAGTACTTTACGGCATTGTCGAGCACATTCATAATCGCCGCCCGCAAATCTTCCGGATTTCCGACAACGACCGTGGAGATGCCGTGGGTTTCATTCAAAAACTCAATTGCGTCGGAAGCCAAGTGGTTCCGAAGCGCCACCACCTGGCAGGAATCTTCTACCATCTCCTTAATATCCACACGAATGCTGATGTCGTCGGGTCCGCGCTGGCCGACTTCGCCAGCTTTCAGTACCTGCTCCACAGTAGCCAGCAGGCGCTCGCTGTCATTCAGCATGATGCGATAAAACTCCTGGCGTTTGTCGTCGCTCAGGTCGCGACGCTGGAGCGTTTCAAGATACAGGCGGATGGAGGCGATGGGAGTTTTCAGCTCATGCGTGACAGCGTTCAGAAAACTGTCGTGGCGTTCGTTGCGCCGTATTTCGCGAACCAGAAAAATGGTGTTTAATACGACGCCCGCGATTAAAATCCCAAAGAAAAAAACGCCAAGAACCAGTGGAACAATTTCATGCCAGTTCAGGATTACCCAGCGAACATTCAGTGCAATCGCCAGCGCCACCAGGCATGCGCCCAGGGTGATGAAGAAAGCAATGGCTCCGCGGCGGCGGGTGATCTTCTGCATAGGTGTCGAAGTGCGTCCGGGCAAAACGAAAAGCCTGACGGCAGTATAGAGCGGATTTCCTTTCAGAAATCGCTCCAGCCGTCAGGCTAAAGGGCATAGAGGGACGATGCGCTTCAGGACCCGCGTACGCCCGCGGGTCGAGGATCGATTGGATCGAATTGCGCCACCTTGATCTGTCGCGCAAGGCCAAGCTTTTTCAGAATCCAGATGCCATAGTAGTTCGGATCGAACTCGTACCAGGTCAATCCGTGGCGAGCCGATACTGGATGGGCATGGTGATTATTGTGCCATCCTTCACCCCCGGTCAGCAGCGCAACCCACCAGCTGTTGCGCGAGTCATCCCGGGTTTCAAAGCGGCGCGAACCCCACAGGTGAGTCGCAGAATTTACCAGCCAGGTTGCGTGCAGGCCGATGGTGACGCGAAGGAATACGCCCCACAGAACCCATGGCCATCCGCCGATCGCCAGCAGGATCAAGCCTTCGATGGTCAACGGAACCCAGTGATACTTGCTCAATACGACGTAGAAGCGATCCTTGGCAAGGTCCGGCGCGTAACGGGCCAGCATTGCGGTCTCGGTGTGCAGCGCCTTGCCTTTCAAAATCCACCCGGCATGGGCCCACCAGCCGCCTTCCGTAGGCGTGTGTGGATCTCCGACATGATCACTGTATTGGTGATGGACACGGTGGGTGGCGACCCAGAACATCGGTCCACCTTCCAGCGCTGTGGTGGCAAAGATCGCCATGACGTACTCGACCCACTTCGGAACTCTGTAGCCGCGATGTGTCAGCAGCCGGTGGTAGCACATGCCGATGCCCACATTGATCGCCAACATATACGTAACGACGAAAACGGCCAGGGCGCTCCAGCTAAAGTAGAAGAACGCGGCAATCGCTCCGGCATGAAAAATGGCCAGAAAAATAGCGGTGGTCCAGGTCACGCCCTTGTCCTGCGTCGCACGGCCCAGCACCGGAAGTGTTGGCTTCGTGCGCGCGGGCGAGGGAGCTTTGTACACAGGAACAGCGACTGGAGTTCCCACGAAGGAGGCTTCAACGGTTTCGATCGTCGCGGACTGAAGGGGGGAAGTCTCGATGGTGTTCATCTCGACGGCTTCATTGGATATGGGAGCCACGCATTACCTCAGAGGAAAAGAATGAAATTGCTGCTACATCAAGGCTAGCAGCGGGGAAGAATGAGATATGTAAGACTTTTGTAATTGCCCGTGGGGACTTGCCTAAGGCTACTGGAATGCCACTCTGAATCGCATTTGGTACTTGTCAGTTGGGACGAAATTGTGATGCATTGTGGCCGCTGTAAAGACAGCTGCAACATGATTTGATACGTTGGAAGGGCCGTGATATTTTCCCCGTGGATCCGCCTCGCCTCCCTGCCAGCATTGCTCGCATTCCTGTCCGCATCGGGGTCGATGCTAGCGCAGAGTGCCGCTCCTACAGCGCGAACAATTCCGCTGCCCAGCAGCAAAATGTTGATTGAGCCTGTGCCCGGTTCTCCCCAAAAGACGAACAGCTTACCGATGGCGATCGCGATTTCTCCGGATGGTCGTTATGTTGCGGTGGTGAATGCGGGCTACGGAACGGCAGAGTCGAAGGGCGAGCAATCCATCGCGATTCTGGATGCGAAATCGCACAAGCTTTTGGATTTTCCCAATCCTCATACGCGCCAGAGCGCGCTGCAGACGCTCTACTCCGGCATCGCGTTCGGCAGTGACGGCCAGCATCTATATGTCAGCATCGCCTCTCTGACGCATCCGTTGCCGGATGGAAAAAATGCGGTCGGAAACGGTATTGTCGTCTATCGATGCGTCGATGGACGGGTCACGGAAGAAAAAATACTGCCCCTCCCGTTGCAGCATCTCGCGGACGGCAAACATCAGAACAGAATGGGCGCGCATCCGCTTCCCGCAGGCGAGGCCAACCCGTATCCATCGGGATTAACCGTTGTTCATGGACGGGATGGCGATCGAATCCTGATCGCGGACAATCTTTCCGACGATGCGTTGTTGATGGATGCAACAAGCGGCAAGATCATGTACCGCTTCGATCTGTCTACTAGCCGTACCATCCCCGCTTCGTATCCCATTGCAACCGCCGCAACACCGGATGGCAAGCGTGGGTTCGTCGCGCTCTGGAATGCCTCTGAAGTTGCCGAACTGGATCTGCAGCACGGCAAAGTGGTACAGATGCTGCCGCTGTTGCCGCCTCGCGACCCGATCGATCCCAGTTCGCATCCGGCAGCTTTGGTGCTGAATGAGAAAAAGCGGATCCTCTATGTGGCGTTGGCAAATCGGGATTCAGTGGCTGCGGTGGCGATTGGCCGACACGCTGGCAAAGATGGAAGCATGCACACGATCGGATTTTTCGACACGCGGTTGCCGGGGCAGACATACTTTGGCGCGTTTCCAGATGCGTTAGCGCTTTCGCCGGATGGCAACCGGTTGTACGCTGCGGATGCCAGCCTGGATGCTGTTGCCGTCTTCAACCCCCATGCGATAAAACGGAATTCGAAGGATCCCATCCACGCATACGGATTCATTCCAACTGAGTGGTATCCCACAGCTTTGGCAGCGACGGCGGATGAACTGTATGTGGCTACCGGGAAAGGCGAGGGAACGGGCCCGAACAATTTCGCGCCAAAATACATTCCTCCAAACCTCGCTCCGAGCAAGTTACCTGCGCCTCCGCACACCTATATCGCATCGCTTCTGTATGGTTCGCTGGCGGCAATGGATCGCGCCGGCGTCGATCAGCAACTGGAGCAGCTCAGCAACCAGGTGATGGAAAGCAATCGCATGCAGGCGGCGCAGCAGCAGATTCTTTTTCGCGCCGGCGGCAATCCGATCCGCCACGTGATCTACATCATCAAAGAGAACCGCTCGTACGACCAGGTCTTCGGCGATCTGAACGCAGGAGATCGCGATCCCAGCCTCACCATGTACGGCTGGTCGATCACGCCGAACGAGCACAAGCTGGCCGAGCAATTCGGCATACTAGATAACTTTTACGACTCCGGAGAGGTGTCGGGTGATGGCCACGTCTGGTCGACGGCAGCCATTACCAGCGACTACACCGAGAAAACATGGCAGCAAAGCTATCGTGGCGATGAGCGCACCTATGACTACGAAGGCATCGTCGCCAACGGATACCCGTTGCAGGAAAAAATTTCAGATGTCGACGAGCCGGCCAGCGGATATCTATGGACGAATCTCGCTAAGCATGGCAAGACCTATTATCACTTTGGCGAATTCGTTGCCACCAAGTTTTGCAGCGAAGCGGCGCCGCCGAAAAAATCGGCAAATCCGTTACAGGGAACTCCCGAACCCACGCCCCAGGTGTGCGCCCGAAATTCGATTCACAAAGGGGAACCAATACCCGCGAACTATGGAGGAGGCATCAGTCAATATCCGTGGAGAATTCCGCTAATCGCGCGCGACATTCCCACCAAACCCGAACTCGTCGGTCATTTCGATCCGCAATTTCAGGACTTCGAGCTCAGCGTGCCGGATCAGTTCCGAGTCTCGGAATTTCTGACGCATTTCAATAAGTGGGTGGCCGATCGAGAACGTGGAAAAGACACCATGCCGTCCTTCGTGATGCTGCGCCTGCCCGACGATCACACTGCGGGAACCACCCCCGGCATGCCCCGTCCTGAAGCATCTGTTGCCGATAACGATCTTGCCGTCGGAAGAGCTGTGGATGCCGTTTCGCACAGTCCGTTCTGGAGCGACACAGCATTCTTCATTCTTGAGGATGACGCTCAGGACGGCGCCGATCACGTCGACGCCCATCGCAGCATTATGCTGGTGGTCAGCAAATACGCGCCACGCCCCTCACCCGATGGAACCCCGGTGGTCGATCATCATTTCTATACGACTGTCAGCGCAGTTCGAACTCTTGAAACCTTATTGGGCCTGCCGCCGATGAATAACAACGACGCGTTTGCGCCGCTCATGGCACCGGAGTTCTCTGGTGATGGCACGCAGCCGGCATTCAATGCGGATTATGTGAACCGCGATAATGGCAGGATCTATGAAGCGAATACGGCGGCAAGTTACGGAGCCAAACAGTCGGCGAAAATGAATTTCAGCCAGGCCGACATGGCCGATACCTCGAAGCTGAATATCATCCTATGGCGCGACGAAATGGGAAGTCGACCGGTGCCGCAGCAGCTGCTCACTCCACATCCTCATCACCCCGATGCCGACGGTGACTGATATAGCCCCTGCTTGAACTATTCAGCGAAATCCACATGGACGGCTTGAGGGATCACGCCGCGCTCGTGGCCCAGCTGTAGCAGGCGGCGGATCGCTTTCTTTCCATCCTCGCCATAATCCAGCGTGCGCTCGTTGACGTACATGCCGACAAAGCGATTGGCGGAAGGTGTATCCAGATCGCGGGCATATTGCATGGCATGCGCCAACGCTTCTTCGCGATGATGCAGGGCGTAATTGACGCTGTCGCGCAGCGCCTGATTCATCATGCGGTGGACTGGCGCTCCAAGGTCGCGACGAATGGCATTGCCGCCTAACGGTAACGGCAGGCCGGTTTCTTCGCGCCACCATGTTCCCATATCCAGCAGGCAAGTCAGCCCATCGCGAGCGTAAGTCAACTGACCCTCGTGAATGATCAGGCCTGCTTCAAATGTCCCATCCAGCACCTGCGGGATGATTTGATCGAAGGGAACAACTTCCGTGCGAACGCCGGGCAGCGCCATCTGCAGCACCAGGTTGGCGGTCGTCAACGTACCTGGAATCGCGATCCGAACCTTCTTCACTTGTTCCAAAGAGTATCCGGGCTTGGCGACAATCATCGGACCGTAACCTTCGCCGACGCTGCCGCCGCAGGGCATCAGCGCGTATTTTTCCTGGACGTAGGGATATGCGTGGAAGGAAATAGCGGTCACATCGTAATACGCCTCGCGCATCGCTTTCTGATTCAGTGTCTCGATGTCGGTCAGGGTGTGTGTGAACTCATACCCGGGAACTGTAACTTTGCCAGTTGCCAATCCATAAAACATGAACGCGTCGTCTGAGTCAGGACTGTGCGCGATGCTGATCTGCTGAACTGCCGCTGTCGTCTCCATTGCTGTCGATACTCTCCATATTCAGAGTAAAGCAATGGGAGCAGGGAATGCACATGGACGGATGACGAGTGTCGTTGGAGTGTGCTGGATTGCGGAGATTTATTTCTCGACTACGGTTGCTCCCCATTCCTCGGGGCTGCGGTCATGCGCATGGCGAGAAAAAAGCCAGTGGTGCCCGTCCAAGTCGATCACGCCGTACTGCAGTTCGCCATAACTGGTCTCGTGGAGTTCCTCCACGATCGTGGCACCTTCTAATTTTGCTCGCTGGAAATGAGCCTCCACATCTTCGACAAATATGGTGAGGCTTTGTGTCCCGTAGCCAAGATCCGCGGGAACGGACCAGCCTTTGCGAGCGCGTTTCAACATGATCCATGCGTCGCCAAGATGCATTTGCGCGCCGCTGATTGGTCCGGCATCCCCGCCGTGATGATAATGCTCGCGAAACCCGAAGACACGCGTCAGCCACTCGGTCGCTTCCGCAACATCGCGATACAAAATGTGCGGAAGCACAGTATTCGTCGGCACCGAACGATTCTTCAGCATCCATCAAAACTAAATTGCTCGTGCGCCAGCCGACAAGTGAGCCGCTGCGTTCGCCTGGTTACGCAACCTGATCGGAGGATCGCAGCGACCGCTGATACCGCCAGTTGCTTCGCTGGGTGCGAATCAAAACGAACACCGATACGCCCAGCAGCAGGCCTTCCAACATGTAGTTGTACCCATGCGGCAAATGCTTCGTGAACCGCCCGCCGCGCTTGGCCGCTGGCTCCGCGACCACGTCAGAAGCTTCGACTAGTACTTCCGTGGGCGGGGATGCAGGCGTTTCGATGGTTTCCTGGATCGCTTCCTGAACCGCGATCGTTGCTGCCATCGGTTCGTTTGCAACACTACTCGCAGAGGCCATCATCTCCAATGCCATTGGATCGATGAGGCTGGTGCTGATTTCTGTAACTTCAGGTTCAAGGTCAAACTGTGCAATTTCCGCATAGTCGGTTTCAGTGTCGAAGTCGCTTTCGTAGATCGGCGCCTGAGCGCCGGCAAGCGAGAATTGACCACTGGAGAGAGGGGAAGACCGCAGAATCCTGCGCGCGGTCCAAAGCAAAACGACGCATAGCATGAAGATTGCCGCCATGGCAGTACCGTATAGAATCTGCATCGCAACCACCTTGGTAACCAGGGAAATGAGTACTGAAGTGCAGCCATCATAGCAAACGTGTTGTGTACTGGAATGTCAATGTCGCAGGAGGGGAACCAACATGGCAACAACGAGATGATGGCGAACGCGCTGTTTGACCGCAGTTTCGATCGCCTCCAGCCCCCATCGTTGGCTGAGAGCGGCAGTAGCGTGCGTTCGCGGAAGAGGCTGCCTTCTTCTATTCTTCGCCCCGTCGCGCGAAGCTTGGAAAAACAGGAGCCCGCGCTTAACCCAGGGACCGTAGCCGCTGGCAGGCTTCGGTTAAGTCCTTCGGCTTCTTTGCATAGCAGAATCGCATCAGGTTCTCGCCGCGTCCTTCGGTAAAGAAAGCGGTGCCGGCAATGGCGGCCACACCGGTTCGCGCCAAAAGATTTCGAGCCCGCTCTTTTGCGGTCGCGCCGGGGAGGTGCGAGACGTCGGCAAGAATGTAGTACGCGCCGTCTGGAATTGAGGGTGCCAAGCCGGCCGCAATCAGAGCTTCCACGAGCTCGTCGCGCTTCTGCTCATATTCTTTGGCCAGGTTCACGTAATAGTCGCGCGGAAGTTCCAGCAGACCCGCGACCGCCCCATACTGCAGTGGGGAAGGCGCGCATACGTAAGCAACGTCGTGGAAGTATCCAATCGCCGGAATCCATTTCGGGTCAGCTGTCAGATAGCCGAGGCGCCAGCCCGTGATACTGAATGTCTTCGAGAATCCCGAGATCGTGACGGTACGCTCCGCCATGCCGGGGAGCGAGGCGAAGCTGATATGCTTCGCGTCTCCGCATAAAAAGTATTCGTAAATTTCGTCCGTAATCACGAAAAGATTGTGTTGCTCCACAACTCGCGCAATCGCTTCCAGTTCTTGCCGGCGAAATACTTTACCCGAGGGGTTGCACGGCGTATTGATCACAATCGCGCGTGTTTTCGGGGTGATGGCGCGTTCGAGGCGATCCAGATCCAGCGACCAATCGGGAGCGTCCAGCAGCACCGTCACCGGAGTGAGTCTCTGCGACAAAAGTGTATTGCGGTGGTAGCCGTAGAAAGGCTCGAAGAGCAGAATCTCATCGCCGGGATTAAAAAGCGCCATGCATGCGGCCAGAAATGCTCCGGTGGCGCCTGAAGTCACCAGGACGCTGGTCTCGGGATCGCTGTTGATTCCGTTGTAGTCAGATACTTTTCGAGAAATCTCGGCGCGAAGCGGAAAAATGCCATCCAAGCGCGTGTAGATGTTGTGTCCATTCTGAATCGCGGCCAGGGCGGCCTGAACCACCGGCGCCGGCGGATCGATGTCGCACACGCCCTGGGCAAGGTTGATGCCCTGGATTCGATCGCATTCGACCGACATGGCACGAATCTCAGATTGCAGGATGTCCGCAGAAATGTCGCTCAGGGCGAGTTTCGCGGCGACTGCGGCGTTGCGGGTTACCATTGGTGTCGACATGAACTCTTGCAGTCTATCGATTTTGCCTCCGTCTCGCCAGTTGACCAAATTCGCCGGATTCCTCCAAGCGGAAAAACCCAACATTTCCCACCATTTGAGAGCAAATTCATCTTATTTTCACCTGCGTGTCTTAGAAGGTAGGAGTGCCTCCGAAAAGCACAGGAGCGGCATGATGCAATGGCGCTCGAAACTTTCGATCTCGATATTTAAGAGGGACTCTCAATGATTCGTAAACTTCTTGCTTTGGCCCTGATCACGACTGCAAGTGCCTTTGCGCAGCAGATTTCGCTGACGGGTGCCGGCTCCACTTTCGCAAATCCACTCTATTCCAGCTGGTCCGGCCACTACCACGCACTCCATCCCAACGTTGAAGTCAATTATCAATCCATCGGCTCGGGCGGCGGCATTCGCCAGCTTATTGCGGGCACGGTTGATTTCGGCGCGACCGACGGTCCGATGACTGATGCGCAGTTAGCAGAAGCACAACAAAAACGCGGCACCGCCATCCTGCATTTTCCGACAGCGTTGGGAGCGGCGATGCCCTCCTACAATATTCCGGGTGTGACCACCACATTGAAATTTACGCCCGCCGCATTAGCCGGAATTTACCTGGGAAAAATCACGAAGTGGAATGACCCTGAAATTCAGGGGCCGAACCCTGGCGTCAAGCTGCCAGCCAACAACATCGTGGTCATTCACCGGTCGGACGGTTCAGGCACGACGTATACCTGGGCGGACTATCTATCCAAGGTAAGCCCTGAATGGAAGAGCAAAATCGGCGTTGGGACTTCGGTGAACTGGCCGGTTGGTCTGGGTGGCAAGGGAAATGAAGGTGTGGCGGGCTTGATTCAGCGAATCCCAAACTCGATCGGCTACATCGAATTGATCTACGCCGTGCAAAACCACATCCTTTATGGCGAAGTGAAGAATAGCTCCGGCAACTTCATCAAGGCCGACTTGAGATCCGTGACAGCTGCGGCTGCTGGTGCCACTAAGACAATGCCAGCGGACTTCCGTGTGTCGATCACAGATGCGCCTGGTGCGGATGCCTATCCCATCTCCACGTACACATGGCTTTTGATTCCAGAGAAAATGACCGACATGACCAAAGCCAAGGCGCTGAAGGCATTTTTGAAGTGGGGATTGACGGACGGACAACAATACTGTGCGCCGTTGACCTACGCTCCATTGCCGGCAGCGGTCGTGCAAAAAGAGCTGCTTCAAATGAAGAAACTGCAGTACTAGCTGAAACTTTCCGGAGCCGTCGATGGCCAATGGTGTACTCGCAACCCCTGAAGTTCCATTCGAATCCAGGGGCCTGGACAAGAAGCTGACGCTATGGGAACGCCTGCGTAAGGGGGATGAGGTTGCACACCTCATCACCCTCGCGGGCGGTTGGTCGATATTGGTCATCACCGCCCTCCTGGTGCAACATCTTTGGGTTTTCTCTCGTCTTTCCCGACACGCCTTCGGCTGGCATTTTCTGGTCGATAGCACGTGGGATCCCGTCAATGGACATTTCGGCGCCTGGCCTTTTGTCTATGGCACGGTTGTGACTTCCTTGCTGGCGTTGGCGATTTCGATTCCAATTGGAATCGGATCCGCGATCTTTCTCGCTGAATTGGCCCCACGAAAACTTTCCAATGGATTGACCTTTCTGATTGAACTACTGGCAGCGGTTCCCAGCGTGATTTATGGATTAATCGGCATCTTCCTGCTGATTCCGTTCCTGTTCAATGTAGTGCCCTATTTCCAGAAATTCTTCGGCTGGATTCCCATCTTTAGCGGCACCTTTTATGGGGTGAGTTATTTTTCCGCCTCAGTCGTACTTTCGATCATGGTGGTGCCCTTCATCATCTCCATTTCTCGCGAAGTCCTTATCGCCGTTCCCGTCTCCCAGCGCGAAGCCATGATGGCCCTGGGAGCAACCAAGTGGGATGTGACCTGGGGTGCTGTGGTTCCTTATGCGCGGCAGGGAATTATGGGATCCATTTTCCTTTCACTGGCACGTGCCCTGGGCGAAACCATGGCAGTCACCATGGTGATCGGCAACGTGGCCCAGGTATCCACGTCACTGATGGCGCCCGGGTACACGATTGCCGCGGTCATCGCAAACGAGTTTACAGAGGCGACCGGCGATCTGTACCTGCATGCACTGATCGAGCTTGGACTGGTGCTGTTTGTCGTAACCATGGTCTTCAACGCGCTGGCTCGGTTGTTGATGCTTACCATGAAGGGCCATGAGGTGGTCGGATGAGCGCTTCTTACCCACCCACCTCTCGGAAGATCATCAACGTCGTCATGTTGACGCTGACCGGCCTGTGTACGCTTCTGGTGTTATCTGTCCTGTTGACGATTTTGGGATACCTGCTCTGGAAGGGTGCCAGTTCACTGAACATTGATTTCTTCACCAAAATCCCCGCTCCGGTGGGTCAGCCAGGGGGTGGAGTTGAAAATGCCATCGTCGGAACCCTGAAGCTGCTGGCGCTGGCGACGGTGGTCGGCGTGCCAATTGGCCTGCTGGGTGGCATCTACCTGTCAGAATTTGCCGGGGGATGGTCGGCTTTTACCATCCGCTATACCACCGACCTGTTGAACGGCGTTCCTTCGGTAGTTATGGGAATTTTCGTTTACACATTGGTGGTCGTACCGATGCATCATTTCTCCACCTTGGCGGGCGGAATTGCTCTCGGTATCATGATGATTCCAATCGCTTTACGTAGCACGGAAGACTTTCTGCGAGCGGTTCCGAGAAGTCTGCGGGAAGGCGGCCTGGCGCTGGGAGCAAGCAAGTCAGAAACCATCCTTACCATTGTTATTCCAGCCGCGATTTACGGTATTTTGACGGGAATTATGCTCGACATCGCTCGCGTTGCCGGAGAAACGGCCCCACTCTTGTTCACCGCGTTCGGTAATCTTTTTAACAGTCCTGGATGGTTGCAGCCATCCGCATCCCTGCCTGTGATCATCTATACATATGCTATTTCCCCGTATGAAGAATGGCATAAACAGGCTTGGGCTGCTGGCTTCGTGCTACTCTCAGGGTTGCTGGTCCTTAACATCATTTCCCGCATGATTTTGGCTCGCGGCAAAAAAATATCGCATGGGTAATCAATTATGTCAACCTCGATGAAACCATTGGATCTTAGTCAGCTCTCCAGAGCCCACGACATGCGATTCGCGGAAGATGAACCAGCGGAAGAGCAATTACCCTGGCCGCAGTTCACCGTGTCCAACCTCGACTTTTATTACGGCAACCATAAAGCTTTAAAGGGAATTAATCTGATTGTTCCCAATAAGCGCGTGATGGCGTTCATTGGACCCTCCGGATGCGGCAAAACCACCCTGCTGAGAACTTTGAACCGGATGAATGAGACGGTGCCGGGAACGCGCGTAGAGGGCAGCATTCGCCTGGGCGACAGGGATCTGTTCAGTGTTCCTGCGACTCGACTGCGCAGGGCCGTGGGCATGGTGTTCCAAAAGCCGTCACCGTTTCCGAAGACGATTTTTGACAATGTGGCCTACGGCCTGCGCCTCGATCCTTCCATCCGCCGCAACGAAGTCGCCGACAAAGTAGAGAAGAGTCTGCGCCGAGCAGCCCTTTGGGATGAAGTGAAGGACAAGCTGCACCAGTCCGCCAATGGAATCTCCGGTGGCCAGCAGCAGCGCCTCTGCATCGCGCGTGCGCTCGCTGTGGAGCCTGAGGTGCTGCTGCTGGATGAGCCTTGCTCCGCGCTTGACCCCATCTCGACTGCCAAGATTGAAGATCTTCTGTTTGAGATCAAGAATCTCTGCACCATCGTGATCGTCACCCATAACATGCTGCAGGCAGCGCGCGTCGCCGACTACGTCGGATTCTTCCTCAACGGAGAGCTGATTGAGTTGAATCGCGCCAAGCAGATCTTCCAGAATCCGGAAAATCAGCAGACGCAGGACTACGTGACGGGTCGATTTGGTTGATGGCCGCCATCGACTGATACGCTAGAAGTAAATGTCCACGCAGTCGATTCAAGAATCCCACCACAAGCGCTTTGGCACGCGAGGCACCGCCTATCAGGCGCCGGGTCGCGTCAATCTTATCGGCGAACACACAGACACCAGCGAAGGCTTTGTCATGCCCGCCGCGCTTGATCTGCGAACAATTTCCGTCCTTAGTCCGCGAAGCGATTCGGCTGCAAATATTTACTCCGTAAATTTTGACGAGCAGGTCGGCGTTGACCTGCAACATCTACCGTCGCGCCGGCGAAGCCACTGGAGCGATTACCCGACCAGCGTCCTGTGGACCCTGGAACAGCGAGGGATTCGCCCCAGAGGCTTCGACTTGACCCTGTCTGGGAATGTCCCACTAGGTTCTGGGTTGAGTTCCTCGGCGTCGGTCGAAGTGGCAGTCGCTGTCGCGGTTCTGGCGCACGCCGGCACCACACTCCCCAAGCCTGAGATCGCAAAAATCTGCCAGTTTTCTGAAAACAATTTTGTCGGCGCGCAGAGCGGCATCATGGATCCCTTCACCTCCTGTTGCGGCGTCGACAATCACGCGCTGCTGATCGACTGTCGCACGCTCGACTATGAAGCGCTGCCGCTTCCCAACGAAGTGCTGCTGGTCATCTGCAACTCCATGGTGAAGCATTCGCTGGCCGGCGGTGGGGAATACAACGCGCGACGTGCCGAGGTGCAGGCCGGCGTAAACATTCTTCAGCAGCACTATCCTGACATCCGTACCTTGCGCGACGTGACTGAGGAGCAATTGCGGCGATGTGAGAGCGAGATGCCGGAGGAGATCTTCCGTCGCTGCCTGCACGTGGTCACTGAAGACGAGCGAGTTCTTCGAGCCGCGGCGGCGCTGCGAAGCGGAGATTTTCACGAGTTTGGCCGCATCATGCATGAAGCTCACATCAGCATGCGAGATAACTACGCGGCCAGCTGCGTGGAGACGGATTTGCTGGTGGAATTGGCGGCACGTCAGCCGGGGTGCTTCGGCGCGCGCATCACAGGCGGCGGATTTGGTGGCTGCACGATCAATTTAGTGGCTGCGAACCATGCCGACAACTTCGTCCGCAATGTGCGCGCAGGGTATGAAGAGGCTACCGGCATTCACGCGGATATCTATTTGAGTCGCGCCTCCAACGGTGCCGGCCCGCTGCAAGCGTAGCCCGCAACGCAAAACGGCCCTCTCTTTCGAGAAGGCCGCTGTCACAATCAACAAATGCGAATCAGGCTATCTTTGCGCCTGCCAGAATGCGGACCCGCGATTGGAATAATCCACACGCACCGTGTTGATGGAATATTTTCCAACCGGCACGCTGAGGTGATCGCCAGAAACGGTCAGCGCCGAGCCTTCCGGTTTCTCCATCAGGTTGGTGACGGTTGCCGCGGACGCGCCTTCAGGAACAGTGATGTTTGCCGTGGTCTGCTTGCCCGCCCACTCATAAAAACGAAGGATCAGGCTATTGCCGTCCTCGCTCTTCTTCATCGCTGTCAGCACCAGGTTCTCCGGTTTGACGGTGACGAATGAATGCGTGGAGGGTAACTCGCCTGTGTGCGCCGCCACTTGCATGGCATGCAGCGGGATGTTGAAGGCGAAGCCGTGCAGCACCGTGTTGGCTGCTCGCCATCCACCTGCATGCGGATAGAGAGAATACTGAAAATGTTGCGGACCACGATCGGCATTTGGGTCGGGCCAGATTGGCGAACGCAGCAACGAAAGCCTCAGATCATTGCCTTTGACGTCGTAGCCGTACTTTGAGTCATTGATCAGGCTGAAGCCGTGTTGTCCGTCGCCGAGATCGGCCCACCGCTGCGCGGGCACCTCGAATTTCGCGTCTTCAACCGAGTTGTTGCGCGTTGTCGGCCGTTCAATGGTCCCGTAAGGAATTTCAAACGTCGCCTTGGGGCCGCTGGCGGCCAGTTTGAAACTGGCCTTCAACAGAATGTGAGTCTCATGCCAATCCACGTCGTTCACAACGTCGACGCGATCCATGCCGGCATAGAGAATAATGTTCTGCACGAATGTGGACTTATCCCAGTGCCGCTTTACACGCACAATGCTGCGCAGCGGTCCCTTTTCGACCAACTCCACGCTATCTGCATCGGTCAAGTTGGTTCCGTGCTCCGCAAAATTCGGATTGATGTTCCACGCATCGTATTCCTTGGGAGTGTCGACGAAGGCCTGCAGCAGGTTACCGCAGCTTCCAGAAGCGAGGCTCTCAAAATGAGTCTGCTTGTCATAGAGACTGTCGATGCAGCCATTCTTCGGGTCGACCACCACACGCAGAACAGAATTCTCGAGCGTAGTGCCATTCGTCTTCAAGTCGCTGGCGACTTTGCGCGTGCCGGGAACGGCATGCAGCACGGTATAGCCCACCGACGGAACATCCTTCGGCTCCAGCAACAGGTGATAGGTGTGCGTGCTGTCGTCGGTCGACAGAACCTGCATTCAACACCGGCTTGCCTTGTGCATCGAGCACCGAGATGCCATTCGGTTCCGCCTGCGGCATTTGCACCGTTGCTTGTACAACGTCGGTCCGATTCCAACTCAACGGGTTCCAGATCAGGATGGGAACGCCCGCATGAGCGTCGGTGTCGATGTGGCTATCGATGTCTGCCAGCGCGTTGTGCGTCGCATCGTTGGCCGTCCAATGGATTACGTTGAATTGCTTCTGGGCGTCTTTATAAATCACGCCGATGCCGGAGCCTGCCGCCAAATCATGAAAACCATTAAACAATTGCAATTTCCAAGCCGCGTTCAGTTGGGAACTGGGATAGTCCAGTCCGCCGAGCCAGGCCAGCGAGGAATATTTTTCGGCGTTCAGCAGCCATTCCGACCCGTGGCGCAAGTTCCACTTGTGTTTCGCCTGGGTCGTGTAGGTGCCACGGTGGAACTCGAGATAGAGTTCGTCATTCCACACGGGAACGCTGATCTCTCCCGCAGGAGGAGCCGACAATTTCGTGTTGCCGGCCGCGAGCGTCTCGTAATTCCATGTCGGAGCATCGGCCGTATCGACGCGCTTCGCCATAGCTCTCAAAGAAGGTCTGTGATGGTCCGAATTCGAGATGCGGGTAGACCTTATTCGGCTCCATCCAGCGCATGCCGCTGTCGAGCATGTCGCGCGTCGGGCCGCCACCGTGGTCGCCAATGCCATACAGATGCATCAATTCATTCTGTCCCGGGTTTAAGTTGATCGCGGTCGCCAGATCGGTAGCCATCTTCACCGGCTCAATTTGGTTGACGTAGTCATGCGGAAAGTACGTCAGGACGCGGCTGCCATCGGGGGATTGCCACCAGAATAATTTCAGCGGAAGCTGATTGGTGTCGTTCCACGCCATCTTCTGGGTCACGAAATAGTCAATGCCAGACTTTTTGTAAATCTGCGGCAACTGCCAGTTGTAACCGAAGGAATCCGGATTCCAGCCGACTTTCACATCCACTCCCAGGTTCTTCTGAAAGTAGCGCTTCGCCACCAAAATTTGCCGCACGGTCGATTCGCCATCCGGCAGATTCAGATCAGGCTCGACCCACATGCCGCCCACGACTTCCCAGCGACCTTCTTTTACGCGCTGTTGAATCTGCTGGAAGATGTCCGGATATTTGTTCTGCATCCACGCATAGTATTGGGCTGCGGATTGCGAATAGGTGTAGTCGGGGTACTCATTCATCAGCTGCAAGGCAGTTGAGAAAGTGCGCTTCACCACGTCCACGGTTTCTGTCCACGGCCACAGCCACGCCGCATCGATGTGCGCGTTGCCGGTCATATGGACGGTGTATTCCTGCAGCGCAGGCCGCAACGGGTCGAGCTCGGATTGTGCTTTCTGCAGCGACGTATCGAATGCCGACTGATCGCCTTTGTCGAGTGCTGCGAGATCGACCGCTGTGGCCGCACCGTCTAACGTCTTTTCCTGTGAGGCGAGCGTCGCAGCATCGGCTGTAATGGCCGGCAGCAGATGGGCGGCGGAAATCAACTCGTCGCGAAGGATCGAGGGGTTTGGGCGATTGCTCGAGAAGACGACGTTCAGCTCCGCCGCGTGGATGTCTTTATCGTCCTGGGTCTGCAACAGCTTTACTGCAATCAGCACTTTGTCGCCCGGCTTGGCTTCATTGAATAGCAGTTGCTTCTCCAGGTCGTCTCCCAGTGCGATTCGGCTGCCGTTGTAATAGAGAATGGTTGGAACGGGGCCATTGGCGCCGACCTGCATATGAAACCAGATTTGCGAACCTGCCAGGTCATAGCCGTTCAGCGTTTTCGGCACTTCCACCCAGCGACGCAACCACACCGCACCATGAGGCGCTGTGAAGGGCAGATGCACAGTTTGCCACGCTGTGGTATCCAGATCTGGCCGTTCGCCATGAGCGATGTCGCCGAGGTGGTATTGCCATGCATCTGCGGGAATAGAGTCGAAAGTGCCGAGTCGGTCGATCACCTGTTTGGCTTGTGGAGAGAAGGCATAGGGCGTGACCTGCCCGGCTTGGGCAAGCAACTTGTGTGCCTGGAACAGTACGGCGAGGAGAACGATACCGAACGCCAAGGAACAAAGAGAAAATGAACTACGAGTAGGCTTCAAGACTCACTCCATCGGAGGGGATTTTTTCCGCGCGTTACAAAAATACATCTAAACGTTTGCTTCGACTGTTTCGACAGCCCGCGTTAAATTACCAGGGTTGATCCGGATGACTTCTCTACCAAACAGTAATTTGCAGTCAACAGAACCAGGAAAATCCAGAACACATTTGCGCCCAGCAGATGAAGGATCTGCAACCATGTTGGCTGCTGTCCCACCACGTCCAATGCGCCCAGCAGGTATTGCAGGAGCAACGTGAGAAGTACAGCCATACCGAGGGTGTGCATCTTTGCGGGGGCATCGCGACGGAAAGCCCGCACCAACAGCCATAGGATGAATCCGCCGGCAACGAAGGCGCTCGCCGGGTGTATCCATCGCAGGCGAAGAAGTAAGGGAGCCGTCGCGGAAAAATCCTGTCGAATCGCATCCATCAGGGAAGCGGATGGGTACATCGTATCTCCCAACGCCACCAGCGAACCCGTTACACCGACGAGCAGCGTCGCCAGGATGCCCAGGGCGGGAAACACTAATCGGCCTCGACGCAGTCGGCTGGTTGCGCCGAAGCGGGGATTTGATAGGAACTCAGCTGTCAACGCGAGCGCAGCAACCAGCAACAGAGTGTTCGTCAAGTGACAGGAGAAAAGAAGCACTCCAGTCGCGACGGAAGCGCTGTGTGCCGCAACGGTGACCAGCAGCGCGCCAAGAAATGCCTCATTCATCACAAGCACCAACGCTATAACCGCGGTCCAACGTGCCAGATGCCCTTTGCCGGTTGCCCGCCACGTCCACACCAGTAGCGCGAGTATCAGGATCAACGCACCACCGCTCATCATTCGATGGGTGAATTCAACCATCGTGTGGAATTGCGGTGACTGCGGAATCGCGGCGCCATCGCACAGCGGCCATTGGTCGCCACAACCCGCGCCGGACCCGGTCGCCCGCACCACCGCTCCCCACAAAATGACAATGACGTTGTACACCAGGACAAACCATGCGAACCTTCGCAGCGCGGCAGAAACATTCCGAGATTCGGCGCTGCGATGCGTGCCGACAGTCATGCCTGCGGAAGCAGCATGGTCAATGGCGATCATCTTCGTCATGGGGTTCTCCAGGGGTCGCGGAAAACTGCAGATGGCGCAACCTTGTATTGTAGGCCGAAGCACCGGGTTGCCGCAGCCATTATCGGTTCAAGGGACGATCCGTCAGCAGTTCCTTGTCGGAAAGCTCCTGCACCAGGTAGGCGCGATTCTTCAGCAGATCTTCCACGTGTTGCCGATAATCGGGCGGGACAAACAGGAACTTGCGCGGTCCCTTGTCCCACATCGCGAGCAGCTGTGCGTCATCCAGGCAAACATGCGGAGCGTCAGGATAATCCGATCCCCACAGCAGGGTCGTCTCGCAGCCATTCACCACGTAGGCGCGCCGACCGGTATAAAAAATGATGGACGATCCGTACGATTGATCGCCATACAGAATGAGAGTGTCCTGTGGGCCAGCAATGGCATTGATGGTGTTGGCCATTGCGCGGGAAGACAGCATCGGCTGAAAACGTACAAAGGCGATGTGAGCTGCCACCAGAAACATCGCCGCTGTCATCGCGGTGGTGAATGTTGCGCTCAGATGTTGCCGACGGACGCGCATGCGCCACGCCAGCGTCGGCCCCACCAGCAACGTTACAGCAGCCAGGATCGCCGGCAGGCGGAGCGCCGCAAACGAGGGTCCCGTCAGATCCATGAAGTGCGACATCGAGAGCGAGTAGCCGCCGACGTCGCGATGAGCCAGCAACGTTCCAATGTCGTGGACATACGGTAATTTTCGCGACGCCCACAGTCCATAACCCAGCATGGCTGCCGCGCCTGCGCCTACCAGCGCGAATAGCGCCTGCGCACCCTCCAGCCAGCGCATATCGACCGCTCGTTCGTTCGCCGATGCGACCATGGCGTCCGTTTCCAGGCTGGCCAGACCCGCGGCAGTCAACAGCAACAATGGAAAATATGCCGGGAAAGTGTAGTACTCCTGGTTCGTCGATATTGAGAAAAACAGCAGAATGAAACTGGCGTACAGCGTCATCAACAGCGAAGTACTGCCGCGGAAATCCAGCTGCTTCCAGATCTGCCAGCTGAATCGGCGTCCGGAGCGGCGGTGTTTACGCCACGCCTCGGATAGTGTTGCCGGCCAGTATAAGCTCCATGGGAACAGCCACACCAGGTGCAGGCTCCAGAAAAGATATCCGGGTAGCTTGTTGTAGTCGTGCGGATAGCGTTTGCCGAGGAAGCGCAAAACATGCTCGTTGATGAAGTAGAAATAAAAAAATCCGTGCACGTTGTCCGGTGAAGGAATGTTGCCGACGGGATGACCCTGATCCGGATTATGCAATCCAGCAAGAATATGCCACGGAGCAGCCACTGCCAGGAATAGAAGCGTGCCGGTGAACAGATGAAATTCTCGCCAGCGGCGCCACTGTCCGGTCAGCCAAAGATACGGAACCACGCCGCCCAGAAAAAATACTGGCGCGATCAGTCCTTTGGCTAGCATGGCTAACGCCAGCAGAACGTAGGTGCAGTAGATGCGCGACGGCCGGTGATCCTCCAATCCAGTCAGGAATAAGTACAGCCCTAAGGCAATCAGCAGGGTCAGTATTGACTCAGGAATGAAATAGCGCGTGAAGAGGAAGGTTCCAATTGCAGTGAGAAACGCCAGCGCGGCATAGAATGCGGCTCGCTCCGAGTAGGCGCGACGTCCCCATAACAGCCCCAGAATCGCACAGCCCAGAACCGCCAGTGCCATCGGCAAATGAGTCGAGAAGGCGTTGAAGCCGAAAATTCTATAGTCGATCGCTACCATCCAATATGGCAGCGGTGGTTTTTCCAGATAGCGGATTCCATCCACCATCAAGGTGACAACGTGACCGGTCAGCGCCATGTGCTGCGCCGCCTGCGCATGGGTGGCGTCGGCGTCGTCCAGCAAAGAGGGCGTGAACAGTGCCGCAAAATACACAGCCAGAAAGACGGTCAGAATCAGAATCCACTCGGCACGACGGGAAAGAGGAAAGGCTGGCGTCGAATCGGTCGGCTCAACTCCGGCGAGCGAAGGCTGATGGGAAGAATTGGAAGGTTGCATCCGCATATTGAGAAGCAAACTTAGAATAGCAGTCCAACGTCCGCCACTTTTTCCTGGATTCGTGGCATTCTGCCAATGTGGGTACTGTTCGAGCACAGGATAGGACGACATACGCGGCGGTCGACATCGGATCGAACTCGGTTCGTCTGAAGATTGCCGCCGTTCACAACCACCGCTTAAAGACGCTGCATGAAGATCGTGAGATTACGCGCCTAGGCGAAAGCGTGTTTGAGAGCGCCGTGGTTTCGCCGGAATCGATGGCGACCACGATCCGAGCGTTACGCAGGTTTCATCGCGCCGTTCAGGCCTATGCTGTCGATAAGGTTCGAGTGGTGGCAACCAGCGCCATCCGCGATGCGCGCAACCAGCAAGCCTTTCTGGCCTGGGTGCATTCCGCTACCGGCTGGAAGGTCGAGATTATTTCCGGCCTGGAAGAAGGTCGTCTCATCCACCTGGGGGTAGTCTCAAACGAACCTGCGGCTCGCGGGCGCTGTTTGCTAGTGGATCTGGGCGGCGGCAGTTGCGAAATCACTTTTTCCGAACACAGCGCCATTCGCCAGATCGTCAGTCTGCCGCTGGGTGCTGTTCGCCTAACCAGGGAGTTTCTCCGCCATGATCCGCCGACTGCGGAAGAAATTGCACGCATGCAAGGGTGGATTCGGCGAGAACTGCAGCGTGCAGAACAACAAATCGGATGCGAACGGGTCAGTGTTTTCGCGACCTCCGGAACAGCAGCGGCATTGGCGGCTGCCGCGCGAGCTGCGACCAAGTCCGACTTCAAGCCTGACGCAAAGCCTGGCGTCCGGGCCTGGGAACGCACTCCGACAGTGGTGGTCCGAAAGCTCGCGGACAAGCTGAAGCGAATGTCAGTCTCGCAACGCAGCGTAATTCGAGGAATCGGGCCTAAGCGTTCGGAAATCATCGTCGCCGGCGCGTATGTATACGCAGATTTGCTGGAACGTTTTCGTCTTCCAGGGTTTCGCTATTCTCCTATGGGGTTGCGGGACGGCATTTTGGCGCTGATGCTGGCCGAAGGCGACACTCGAACCTCCGCCCACCAGCACTTTGAAGAGGAACGCTGGGCGAGTGTCCTGGAGTTGTGTCGCCACTATGGAATCGATCCCAAGCGACAGGAACCTGTAGTCCGCGATGCCACCCAATTATTTGATGATTTGAAGAATGTCCATCATTTGCCGCCCGACTACAAGTTGTGGCTGCAAGCGGCGGCCATGATGCACTCGGTTGGCAAATTCATGAACTACCAGGGGCACCATCGGCACACGCAATACATCATTGCCAATTCGGAACTCTACGGATTTACGCCGGAGCAACGGCTGATTGTTTCTGCCATCGCGCGCTATCTGGGGAAATCCAGGCCCTCCCCTGGTGACAGGGTGCTGCGCTACATTCCGGTGGAACAGCACGTAAGTGTGAAGCAAACGGCGATGCTGTTACGCATGGCGGTAGCGTTGCATCAGAACCAATCCACTGCGGTGGCGCGCTTTCGCACTCGGGTAACTCCCAGGAAAGTCTCCATCACCCTGATCCCGGGACGAAAGGGGCCGGACCTGGAACTGTGGGCTTTGCGGAAGGAGACCGATTATTTTCGCGAGGTTTTTGCCCGCGATCTCTTCGTTTCTTTGGATTGAATTGCTCGCAACAGGCGGGGATCGAGTAACCATTGCAGTCTGACAGATCCGCGCTGTACGGTCAGTGCGGCGATTGCACCCTTGCGGACTCTGGCGATGGGACTGGTTGCCGACGGAGATAACAGACGATTCAGATAAATTGGCAGGTTGGGATTATGACCCACCAACAACACTTCTTCCTGGTCCATCACACTATCGAGAAGCCCCTGAAAATCGCTCCATGTTCCTTCCGGCGTCATCGCCTGCGACAGCTGAATCTTCTTTTCATAGCCGGTTTCGGTGCCCACCAGGGTGGCAGTTTGCAGCGCACGCTTCAATGGACTGGAAATGACGGAGTCAAATTGGATCTTCATTGCATTCAGAGCGCGGCCCAACAGAATGCATTGCTGTTTTCCTTCTTTATCGAGTGGCCGCTTGTGGTCAACAAGAGGATCCAATTTCCGTTGACCGGCGCTACCATGACGCAATAAATACAAATTCATAGATCGTCCTAACGTTGCAATTTCTGACGTACCTGCTCCGCTGGGGGCAAGGAGTCATGGCGCCATTCTGCCCTTGTGAACGACTGGAAAATCTGGCGGCATATGATCTTGGATGCTGAAAGCACAAATGCGTCGCAAAGGGAAGCCGCGGAAGCCGGCCTCTGGAACATTCGAAATTGTAGCAGCGGGACCTCACGGCCGAGCAAAAATACTAGTTCGGCCTTCGTTGCCACAACTCCGTGACCAACATTCCACCCAGAAACACTGCCTTGTCGACCGGATGGTATCCATTTTCATTAAAGGCGCTGGCGTAGTTGGGAATTTTCCGCACCTTCAATCCGGTCAAGACAAAAAACGCAAAGTACAGGCTGCGGATCACTATCCGCGCCACCAGCCGGCGCCAACCTTTCTCAGGTACGGCGAAATCGGAAACCAGCCAGAGCGCATCCGGTGTCATGCACGGCGAGAGCCTGGCGATCAGAGCCCTCACCTCGCGATCGGTCAGGCAATCGAGAAAAAAGTGCGAGACGACAAGGTCGTAATCACTGCGAGTCGGAATGAGTTGGCGAATATCTGCCCCTGTCGTGGATAATCGCATGTCGGCATTCCGACAATCATGTCGCACCCGTTCGCGCAAGACGGCCACCATTGCCGGACTGGCATCGACTGCATCCACCGTGACCGTTGAGTTCTGCGCCAAAAGACGTGCGGTAAAACGCCCATCTCCATCGCCGAGTACCAGAGCTCGACGAGCCGAGAAACATCGCGGCAAAAAGTGGAATCGGCATCGCTCCAACATTCTCCCAAAGCTGAAATATTCCATCCAGCGATAGACGCGAGCCACGGAATCGAAATTCGGCGTGTCGGGTTTCATGGAGTTGTGGTGAGAATGTCGCCAGCTAACGTATGTGAAGAAAGAATAGTAGAGGCGTCAGCAAGGCTCCATCGGCGAGCACGCGGAGTGAGAGTGCGCTCAATCGGATGGTGCGGTGAATTAGGGCGACGAACACCAGAGAACTGGCTGCCACCGCGATAAAGAGAGGCCAGACAGTCCTTCCGCCAGGGAAGCTGGCGAGCGAAAGAGCCAGCATTCCAATCACGACGGCGAAGGCGGTCAAATGATCGCCCAGCAAATCTGTCAGAGCGCGGCGTGGTTTTCTGTTTTGTGGCACGCGAACTTCGCAAGTACGACCCGCGGCAAAGTGGTTCTGCACGTCCTCGCGGTTCGCCTCCGCGTCTTCCCATGTTTGAATGGCTACGCAGTTGAGCCAGCAAGCAGCTCCAAACGTGGCAATCGCCGCCAGCAGCAGTCCTCGGCCCTCCTGAACGCGTGTCCAGGTGGGGACTGCGGTCGCGATCGAAAAAAGGAATCCGACAAATAATTCTTTCGAGAAGCGATCGCCTTGGGAGCGATGATGGATCAGCAGAAAATAGCCGATGCCAATCAAACACAACACAATATCGTCCGTCCGCACCGCTGGCCGTACTCGAAACAAGATCAAGTAAGCCAATGGTATGGCAGCTGCAATCCACGCAATCACAAACGGCCTGCGGTGTCGCAGGTAAAACCAATGTCGGTCGCGCAGGTCTGTCATGTCGACCGAGCGCCAACCGTCGAGCAGGCGATCCGCGACATACACACACCAGGTTCCCAGCGCCAACGTAACAAGCGCGGTCGGGGGAAGGCTCACGCGGAAAGCCGCAGCGAAAAACCAGCACCAAACCACCGCCACCGTTGGCGCGTCGAGACTCAGCAAGTGCCACCAGACCCAAAGCCGTCGAGCCGACGATGTCCCGAGGCCCTGGTCAACCTCAGGGTTTCGAACTGCAGGCGCGCTGGTCAATGGAGTGGCTGACATTTCAATTCGTCACGGAAGCAGAAAAGCTGGCGGCTATCCGGCGCACGGAACTGCTCTATCTGTATTCGACGCACGCCGGGGCTTTCGCGTCGCTACCACAACAGAATTCATTTTCAATATGATGTTGAAACTCATTCAGTAGGGGCGGCTTTTTTTCGTTCTCGAGGGCGCTTGACGGTGCGGGACTTCTTTTCGCTCGCCACCTCTTTGCGTAGCGCCTTCGGTTCGCCTTCTGCAGGCAGGGATTCTGGCGTTGTTGGCCCGACGCCACCGGACGAAACGTGGGAGGCTTGTGGGTTGGCGATTAAAGCCGCCTCCTTGGGAATCTCCCGGATGCTGGCTTTATCCTCAGCCAGTCGAATCAGGAATTCCTGCGCATGGAAAAGCGGCCTCTTTATTCCCGGCTGATCTTTCGTGCGAATATACTCGCCGGAGGGCAATAGAAACCTGGATTCGGCAGTATCGGCGAGATAGGCTCCCAGAATTTCGTCGCGAATGCGCTGTCGAAGTTGCGGATCGACTACCGGAAACACAACCTCGCATCGCTCGAACAAATTTCGGGGCATCCAATCCGCACTCCCGGCATAGATCTCGGCATCGCCACCGTTCAGAAAATAAAAAATGCGACTATGCTCCAGAAACCGGCCGACGATGGAGCGGACGCGAATATTCTCGCTCAGACCTTTCACGCCCGGGCGCAATGCGCAAATGCCGCGAACAATCAAATCGATTGAGACGCCGGCCTGCGAGGCAGCGTAGAGGGCATCGATCACGCCTTGCTCCAGCAGCGAGTTCATTTTAGCGATTATGTGCGCAGGCTTGCCTTCGGCGGCATGTTTCGCCTCGCGATGGATGCGCTGGGCAAAGCCTTCCGCCAGGTTCAAAGGTGCCACCAGCAGCGGGGCATAATCATCCGACTCGGAATGTGCCGTCAGGTAATTAAAAACATTGTGCACCGCATTGGTCAGGGTCGGGTTCGCGGTCAGCAGGCTCAAATCGGTATAGAACGATGCAGTTTCTACGTTGTAATTACCGGTCCCCAGGTGAGCATACTGGCGCACCACACCGTCTTCGGGGTCCCGCCGCACCAGCAATGCCAGCTTGCAATGTGTTTTGAGGCCGACGGTGCCATAGAACACCTGCACACCCGCATCCTCCAGGTCGTGGGCCCAACGTATGTTCGATGCCTCATCGAAGCGCGCCATCAATTCCACCACCACCGTCACCTCTTTGGTCTGGGCGGCTTCGCGCAGGGCCTGGAAGATGGGGGAATTGGCGCTGGTGCGATAGAGCGTCTGCTTAATGGAAAGCACTGCAGGATCTTCCGCTGCAGCACGGATAAATGCCACGACCGCATTGTAGGAATCGTACGGATGGTGCATCAGAACGTCGCGGCGGCGAATTTCAGCGAACAGATTCTCCGATTCGCGATGCAGCCTTAGCCCGCGCGCAACAAACGGGGGATATTTCAATTCCGGCTTGTCTGTTCTGGAATGCAGGTTCATCAGGCGCGAGAGATTGACTGGCCCGTCCGTATAAAAAATCTGGAACTCCTCCAGCTCAAAATTCGTCCGCAGCCGCTCCACGATTTCGGGAGCAGCATCGCTGGCAATCTCCAGCCGGACCGCGTCTCCTTTACGGCGATTGTGCAGCTCGGATCGCACACTTTCCAGCAGGCTTCGCGCCTCTTCTTCCTGCAGGTAAAGGTTACTGTTACGAGTGACGCGAAACGCCGCGCGAGATAAAAATTCGTACCCGCGATACATCGCCGCAGCCTGCGATTCGATCAGTTCATGCAGGAAAATATAATCAAAACATCCCGGATCCGACGGCAGTGCCACCAGACGCGGCAGCGCTCGCGGTACTGTCACCACCCCCAGAACCTGAGTTGTCGTCGATTTGCGCTTACGATGCAGCAACAATGCCAGGCACAGCGCCTTGTTCAGCACGTGTGGAAAGGGATGAGCGGGGTCGATGGTGATCGGCGTCAGCAATGGGTCGACTTCGCTTTGATAGAAGGCGATGGCAAACTTGCGCTGGTCTTCGGTCAGGTCTTTCCAGCCGCGCATGCGTACTCCAGCCTGGGCGAGCGCCGGCAATAACTGCTGGTTCCAGCAAGTGTATTGATCGGCGACAAAGGCATGCGTTTTTTTCGCCAGCGAGTCCAAGGTCTGCTGCGGAGTCATCAGGTCAGGGCCCGGCTCGGTGTAGCCGTCTTCAATACGCTGCAAAATCCCGGCAACCCGCACCTCGAAAAACTCGTCCAGATTGCTGGCCGTGATGGCGAGAAATTTCACCCGCTCCAGCAGTGGATTTGTGTCATCCTGAGCTTCTTCCAGCACACGCCAGTTGAAATCCATCCAGGACTCGTCCCGGTTGAAGTAGAGCTTGGGCGTGAGCGGAGTTTCGAGGCTGCTTTTCGGTGCCATGCGTTCGTGGTCTTCTTCCGGCGATGCATTCGCAACATGCTGGCAAGGAATTCGACCTTATCAGTGTCTCAAATCCCTCGGCCCGAGGGTATCAGCGAGTGATGACGATCACGTAAATCTGTTGCAAGAACTGCAATCCGGTATCCTAATGCAAGGAACCCAGTTGCACAATCGGGACGCCGAGATCTGGCGTGCCCAGCAATTCAACCAGCGACAGAGAAAAAGATCCGCACGAGGGAAAGAAATTGCACTCTTCTGCCCGTTTCGTCATCTATTCTCTAGCACCTACAACACGGCAATACTGCTCCGTACTCAAACCGTCTGATGAAAGAAATGCCAAAAACTTTCCTTAAAGTACGCCGCGGTTGTCTGCGACTCCTGTTTTTTACGGCAATTGCCGTCGGGCTCGCCCACCCAAAGGTCCTGGCACAGGCGACCTCAGATTCCTATAAGGGAAGCGCAGTCCAGCAGAAAGCTACCCCCGGGATATTGCCTTTATCGCTCGACGATGCCATGCAGATGGGTCTGAAGAATAACCTGGGTGCGATTCTGCAAAACAGCAATGTCAATTCTGAGGGCGGGGCGAAGCTGCAGCAGCTTCAGGCCCTGCTTCCGACGCTCACCGGCACCGCGGAAGCGGCGGTGTCGCAGGTCAACCTGCAGGCGGAAGGACTAAGAATTCCGGGATTCCCGGCGGTGATCGGGCCGTTCGGGTACACCGATTTTCGCGCCACGCTCAATCAAACCTTGCTGAACGTCTCTTCGCTGCAAAGCTATCTGGCGTCGAAACATAATTTCGAGTCGAGCAAGCTTTCCGCCAGGGATTCGCAGGACCTGGTCGTTCTGACAGTAGGAAACGCATATTTACTATGCCTGGCGGATGCGGCGCGTATTTCGGCGCTTGACGCCCAGGTGCAAACCTCGAAAGTGTCGCTCGACCAGGCGATCCAGAATCACCAGAACGGCGTGTCGCCGCGCCTGGACGAACTTCGCGCTCGCGTCGATTATCAGACCCAGGAACAATCCTTGATCGCGGCGACAGCGCAGGAAAAGAAAGATCGAATTGCCCTGGCGCGCGCCATCGGATTGCCGCTCGATCAGCAGTTCAAACTGACCGATGACGTTCCTTATGCGCAATTTGATGCTCCCACAATGGAATCAGCAATGGCGGAAGCGCTGAAGAATCGCAGCGATCTGCAGGCGGCCGAGCAGCAAGTGAAGGCTGCCGAAAAAACCCTCTCCGCGGCTCATGCAGAGCGGTATCCTGCGCTCACGGGGGAAGTCGATTATGGTGAAATTGGCGTCAATCCGGGCAACTCCTACGGCACCCTCAACGCTACGGGCAAGCTGAGCGGCCCCATCTTCGAAGAAGGAAAGTTGCGGGGCGATGCCAGAATTGCCGATGCCCAGTTGGAACAGGCTCGCGCCCAGCTGAATAACCTGCAGGGCCAGATTCGCGCCGACGTTAAGGATGCCATTCTGGATATTGAATCGTCAGAGCAGCTGGTCATCGTGGCGAAAAGTAACGTTGACCTGGCGAGTGAGGCGCTGAAGGAAGCGCAAGAAAGATTTCAAGCAGGAGTTTCCGACAATCTAGCCGTGTCGCAGGCGCAGTCATCCGTGGCCCAGGCTAATGATCGTTACGTCAGCAGCCTGTATCAGTTGAATGTGTCGAAGCTTTCATTGGCGCGCGCCGTAGGCCTCGCGCGCACCCAGTACAAGACTTATCTTGGAGGACAATAATCGTGGCGGAATCGAGACCCGAAGGAACTATGCAAGCCGACTCGGCCAACGGTCGACCGGAAGAGAATCAACGGACAGATGATCGCTCTTCTGCGCAAAACGACCGGCGTTCGGACGCGAATAGCAATCAAAAGGAAGCGTCGTCGGACGACACCGAGCTCCATCACGAGGCGCCGCGCTCGCGGAGGCGCTTTTTTATTATTGGTGCCGTCGTCCTGCTATTGATTGGCGTTGGTCTGTACTGGTGGCATTCCACTTATTACGAGAGCACGGATGACGCCCAGATCGATGGAAATCTGGTGCAGATCAGCGCTCGGATCAAGGGATATATCTCCCAGGTGAACGTGGAGGACAACCAGCAGGTGGAGAAAGGGCAGGTGCTGGTAGAAATCGATCCGAGGGA
This sequence comes from uncultured Acidobacteriota bacterium, assembly GCA_963794795.1. Lineage (GTDB taxonomy): Bacteria > Acidobacteriota > Terriglobia > Terriglobales > Acidobacteriaceae > JAKAAZ01. Next base: position 691,543 of record CAWCFC010000002.1, read on the forward strand.
TGCGCAAGCGGCTCTCGACCAGGGAGAAGCGGCCCTGGCCACTGCGAAGGCGAATTACGAAGCTGCACTGGCGAATGTGCCCATCACCACCACTTCCACGGGCGCTACGCTGAGTTCGACCGCCGCCGGTATTCAAGTTGCGCTGTCGACCATCGCCGCGGCAGAGAAGCAGTTGGATGCCGCGCAAGCGCAACTGCTGTCGGCCGAGGCAGACAATACCAAGGCCCAGCTCGATCTGCAACGGTATACCCCGCTGGTGCAGCGCGACGTTGTCTCCAAGCAGCAATATGATGCCGTTGTCGCGACGGCTGCCAGCGCCAAAGCGCAGGTGGCTGCGGCGGAAGCAAATCTGCAGGGCGCTCGCGATCAGGTGCGTGTCTCCAACGACAAACTCGCGGTCGCGCGCGCCGATTATAATTCCGCCCAATCCGGCCCTAAACAGGTTGCCGCACAGCGAGCCAAAGCTGATGCCGCAGCAGCGCAGGTGCAGTCTGCAGAAGCAGAGCTGGAGACGGATCGCCTGAACCTGAGCTACACGAAAATCATTGCTCCGGACACCGGCATCGTGAACAAGAAGACTGTGCAGGTGGGTCAAAACGTCAGTGCGGGTCAGACGCTGATGACTCTGATTCCGCTTACCAACATTTGGGTGACCGCAAACTTCAAGGAAACGCAGTTGGATCATATGCGCGTTGGACAACCCGCAACATTTACCGTCGATGCGTACAGTGGCCGTACCTACCATGCCAAAGTGACTCAGATTGGTGGTGCCACGGGCTCGATGTTGAGCCTGTTTCCACCAGAAAACGCGACCGGTAATTATGTGAAGGTTGTGCAACGCATTCCAGTTCGCCTGGACCTGACCAATCCTAATGAGGACAATGACCACTTGTTGCGGCCCGGCATGTCCGTCAATCCTTCGGTACGGGTCAAGAACTAACGGCAGGCCATTCGAGGAGCATGCGCGTCGACGGTCACGCAGCAGACCCTATCGGCGAGACTGAAAAAATCGACGTAGCCGGTCGCCACACTCATCGGCCAGGATGCCGCCCGCGACGTCGATTTGGTGATTGAGCTGCGGATGATTCAGCACGCTGAGAACGCTTCCCACCGCGCCAGCCTTCGGATCGAAGGCTCCAAACACCAGCCGGCCAATGCGCGCGTGAATCATGGCTCCGGCGCACATCGAGCAGGGTTCTAAGGTGACATACAGCGTGCATTGTTCCAGGCGGTAATTCTTTAGAGCCAATCCCGCGCCGCGCAGTGCGACGATTTCCGCATGCGCCGTTGGATCATGATCGCGAATCACTCGATTTTGTCCCTGGGCGATCACGGTGTTATTTGGCCCCAGAATCACGGCTCCGATCGGCACCTCGCCGGCCGCCTCGGCTTCTTCAGCCTGCGCCAGAGCGGCTTTCAGCCACAGCTCGTCGGCTGGGAAGTTTGAGGGTTCATCGGGCATAGACAACAGTCTACGCAATCGGGATTACGATGCGTGAACGCGCCCACATTCTTCAGTCTGGGATTCGAGTACGAGTTCAAACAACTTTTCTTCGTAGGCGGCACGTGCCGTTTGAAACGTACCGGAATCGACAAGTCCCACCGATTGTTTCCACATAGCCGCCATCGCCCTGTGCCACTCCGCGTGAGCCGAAAGCAGTTTCGCCGCACGCGGTCCAACGGCGCGGAAGCCATCTCCAATTGGGCAGCAGCACTTCGATTTGAAGAATGCCGTTCGGTGCACCAGGGAAGGATTCTGGTCGACAATTCTGCCGACAATCGCAAGCTCACGCAATTGCAAAGCGACTGCTCCCAGCGGAGTGGTCGGGCCGGTCCACGGTGTCGGTTGGTGCTGTCGCAGCCATTGTTCCAACTCCTCAATACCCATGGGCGTCGCAATCGCGTAGCCCTGGGCAAGCTGAATCCCCAACGCAGCAATTGCGTCGAGGCAGGGAACCGTTTCAATTCCTTCCGCGATCAGATCGACTCCTAGCGTTTGCGATAGATCCATCAAATGCATCAGGAATCGCAATTCCTTCGGCTGGTGATCCAGTCCATTCAAGAAGCTTCGATCCAGTTTGACCCCATCGACCGGCAATTCTTTCATCCGCAAAAGTGAGGAATAGGCACTTCCGATATCGTCCAGAGCCACCCTTGCACCGGAGCGCTTCAGATCGAGAAGCACATCGCGAGAGCCGGTCAGAGATAGCGTATCGGGGTGTTCTAGCAGTTCGAGAACAATGCGGTTTGTGCTCAGTCCGCTGGTTTCAATCTGGTGGCGTAAGTTCTGCATGGCTTTCAGATCAGCCAATGTGGCGGGCTCCAGGTTGATTCCAAAATTGAGATGAAAATTGCAATGGTCCAGGTGACGCACATCCTGCAAGGCGCGCGCCAATACTTGCAACGTCAACTCGGTCAGTTCATGCGGACGGAAGCAATCGAGAAATTCTCCCGGAAGTAAAACCTTGCCAGTGTTGTCGACCAGTCGCGCCAGTGCTTCCACGCCCCTGACACATCCCGTTTGCAAATTTACCAGGGGCTGATAATGCACGCGGACGTTTCCTTTTCGAAACAGCGCCAACACAGACGCCTGGCGAGCATGTTTTTGCGCGTTCACCTCCGATTGAAAGATCATCCATCGCGACGCGGCAGTGTCTCTGCTTTCCTTGAAGGCGCACAGCGCTTGATCCGCATGGCGTAACAAGTGTTGCGCTGTGGAATTGTCCTGGGGAAACAAAGTTACGCCAAGGCTGGTCTGGATGTTCGGCGTGTGTCCGTTTGACAGCTCGATCGGCCCTTCTACTGCAGCCTGGATTCTGGATAGCGTGGCGTTCAACTCACCTTCCTCGAGTCCCTCTAGTACCAGTACAAAGTCGTCTCCATCCAGGCGGCCGACGGCATCCCCTGGCTTCATGCAGGCCCGCAGTCGCTTGGCAACCATGCATAGCAAACGGTCGCAGACTGGACGGCCGTGAAGTTCGTTCAATGACTGAAAGCCGTTCAAGCTCATAAATGCAACCGCCAGCGAGCGATGCTGCTGGCGTGATCGCGCAATCGCCTCCTCCACGCGCACCGTCAATCCGCGGCGGTTCAACACGTCTGTCAAAGCATCGTGCCGTGCCAGCCAGGATTGATGTTTGCGCTCCTTTTCCAACGTGTGACGAAGGTCGAGTGCATCCAATCCATGCCCGGCCAGCCGCCCAATACGTTCCATCAATTCCAGCAACTCGGGGCTGAAAATATCGAGTTCGTTGGGCAGCAACGTCAACAATGCCCAAATCTCACCGCCGCGGTAAAGAGGGACCACAGCGGACGGAGAATCTTTTCGCTCAGCGTCCTGAACGGGGTCGTCCGGCGTGACTGTTTTGCGGTCGTTCGAGAATTGGAGCTGGCGAAGCCGCCATGCCCGCACCGAAAGATCCGTTTCCTTGTCTCCGTTAATGACATTGGGCAGGCATAAGACATGGGTCGATTCGTCGCTGCTGGTGCAAATGGATTCGACCTGCAAGTCACCGTCTACATTGGGACGCGCAATCCAGACCTTCGCGAACAATCCGCTGTTGACCAGCAGATGGCAAAGGCCATCCAGTAAGTGGGCTTCCGTTTGCGCCGCGACCACCAGTTCCGCTGTTCCCATCAAGGCACGGTAGAGTGCATTGGAATGAAAGCTTTCGCGCAGCAAGGTTTTGACTTCGGTAACGTCTTGTTGCACGCCGATGAAATGCGTTGTGCGGCCGGTTTCATCCAACACCGGCGCTATGCTGATCGAGTTCCAGAACATGGTGCCGTTCTTGCGGTAATTTCGAACCTCTACCATGCACGACTTTCCCTGACTCAGGGCTTCGCGAATGGTTTCCATCTGCGGCTGGGCTGTATCTGTGCCTTGCAGAAAGCGGCAGTTTCTGCCAATCGCTTCCTCCGCGCTGTAACCCGTGATGCGTTCAAATGCGGGGTTGACATAACAAATGGGCAGATCCCCGTCCGCCGCAGCGATCAGAATGCCGTGGATTGAAACGTCCATCGCACTTTTGTAGAGCTGGAGCGCCCCTTGACTGTTTTGTATCGCCTCCAATAGCCGCAGCCGCTCCAATGCATAGCCCAGCAAGCCGTGCAACTGCAGCACAAATCGCCGAATGTAATCTCTTCCGAAAAATCTGGGGCGCTTGCTGTAGAGGATCAGGATGTCGCGCTTTCCGGACTCTCCAGTGATGGGGATGGCGCAGGAGGATCGCCAGCCGAAGCGCAATCCTCGCTCGCGCCAGAAGGCACCGGGCAAGCGACTCTCCTTCACGGTCCAATCAGAGGCGAATTGAGGGATTCCAGTTCGCCACGCATGGGCCAGCGGACTGTCGGAGTTTTCGTCGATCAGGATGGTTTCAGTGTCGAGAAATTCCGCGACACCATCACCTGCCGAATAATGGGACTGAACTCGCTCGTTTTCATCCGGGGAACCGAGCCACATCCCGTCGACAGCGACGTTCTGCAACAGGAACTCTCCCAGGCGGGAATAGAGCTCAGAGACAGAATGGGACGTCAACAGGAGTCGATCCAGTTGCTGCGGCAGATCTTCACGCAGCAGGGTAGGCGTGTTCTCTACCCGGCCGTCGCCGAAGAACTCAATAAGTTGCGCCATAAAGGTTCGCCAGCATGTTCAGGAATCATTCTGGTGCAATCAAAGCTAGGTCCAAGTCAAAAGCAGGGGATGTTTTGATTGCAACAGGAAAATGTTGCGCCGGGTGGAATCCCCCCTCAATCTATGCACGAAAGTAACCATTGGGAAATCGCACGATTGATTCGACGGTTCAATGCGTTGCGCGGAGTCAACATAGTTTGAATGATCGCGTGCTGTCGGCGTCTTTTTCCAGCGCATCAATTCTTCACCACGGCCGCGAGGCGGCGACCTTGACGAAGCGCCTTGATCCGGGCCATAGTATCCGTACACGGGAAAGGAGGGCGATCCAGAGAATGAAAAATATTGAAGGTAGTTGTAGCAAATCACGTGAGGTGACTGGGGCTTAGGCGTCCTACGCCAGTCCTGACGGCAAGCACCACTATCGTCGAGGCCCACCTGCGGGGATGCCTCCGGTCAATCTAACCACTCACCGGCCACGGCCCGGTGTCTCATTGGAGACATCGGGCCGTTGGTTTTTCTGCGTATTTTCGGTAAGCGGTTTTATTTCTTCGCGGCTTTATATCCGGCCTTCTGGGCATCGGCTTCGGTCATAAATTTTCCTTGCTTGGTGGCGCCGTAATATCTTCCGTCCTTGTGATACACCTTCGAATCGGTGTTCACCCAGACCAGTCCCTTGGCTTTCGCGCTCGCGATTTCGCTGGAGGACACAGACGCATTCGCCGGCGCGGCCTTTGCCTCGCTCTTGGCTGGTGTGGCTGCATGTTGCGTGGTGGCGGCGGGAGCCGGTTTCGCCTCAGGAGCGGCGGCCTTCGCCTCTACTGGCGCGGATTTTTTGCTCTCGGCTTTGGCGGGAGTCTTGGCGGCTTCCTCTTTGGTTTCTGCCGCGGTTGACTTGGCAGACTTCTTGCTTTCCTTCGTCGCCTTGGTGGTATCGGATTTGGCAGCTTCGGTGGTCGACTTGGCTGTCTTCTTACTCTCCTTTGTGGCCTTGGTCGTATCCGACTTGGCTGCGTCGGTGGTTGCCTTGGTGGACTTCTTGCTCTTCTTCTTGGAAGTGGTTTTGTCCGTTGACGCAGTGGTGTCCGTCGACTGAGCGCTGATGGAACTGGGTTCGTTCTTCCTGGAGGATGCGAAGGTTGATCCGACCAGAACAAATCCGGCAAGTATGGGAGTCAGTGCGGAGAGAAATAATTTTCTACGATCGATCATGGTTCCCCCAGATACGCATTGAAATCAATTGCATTTACGTTTAGGCTGCGCGTCTCGGCGTGTCAAGAAAAAACTTCTTCCGAAGACTTGGGAAGCACTTTCTTTTGAGTCGAGTCACTGAGGGAGGGTTGTTCGAGTTTTTGACTTCACTTGCCGCTGCTAAGGCACCGTGTATTCGCCGCTGTTCGTTACTGCGCTCAGGGTCCCATTCTGTGGGGCCTGGCTCGTCAGGTCCCAGATTCATTCCTTTCTTCCGGGGCCGTTGTTGCAAGAATTGATCGCTCTCAAGCCGGTTTCCTCATAAACGATGAAACCGGCTCGCACTACAATAACGATATGGACACTCTTGTCATCGCTGGAAAAGCCTTCCAGTCGCGCCTGATCGTGGGCACCGGGAAATACAAGGATGGGGCCGAGACGCAACGAGCCATCGAAGCTTCCGGTGCGGAAATGGTGACCGTTGCCGTGCGCCGTGTGAACCTGGATCGCAGTAAGGAAAGCCTGTTGGATTTTATCGATCCACGACGCTATTTTCTGCTGCCAAATACAGCCGGCTGTTACACCGCGGAAGAGGCGATCCGAGCCGCCCGTCTGGGCAGGGAAGTCGGCCTGTCCGACTGGGTAAAGATTGAAGTGATCGGCGACCAGGCCACCTTGTACCCAGATGTGCTGGCGACGATAGAAGCGACCCGCGTGCTAGTCAAGGAAGGCTTTACTGTTCTGCCGTATACATCTGATGATATTGTGGTTGCGAAACGGCTGATTGATGCCGGAGCCGCCGCTGTCATGCCCCTGGGAGCTCCCATCGGAAGCGGCCTTGGCATTCAAAACGCCACCTCCTTGAGAATTTTGCGTGAGCTGATCACAGAAGTTCCGCTGATTGTCGACGCCGGCGTTGGTACCGCCTCTGACGCTGCCCTGGCGATGGAGTTAGGTGCGGATGCTGTCTTGATGAACTCCGGAATTGCTGGCGCCGACAATCCGGTGTTGATGGCAGAAGCGATGCAGCATGCAGTTCTTGCTGGCCGCCAGGCGTTTCTCGCCGGCCGCATGCCTCGCAAGCTCTATGCCACCGCTTCATCGCCATTGGAAGGTATTTCCCGCTAACAACTTCGAGATCAGATCGGAAGCTACACAATGCGGGTCCTGGGAATCGATTGCGGCACGGAATGGACGGGGTATGGCGTCGTCGATACCAATCGCGCCGGCGAGCTCTACTCTGTGTGTCATGGGGCGATTCATCTTTCGAAACGCGACAGCCTGCCGCATCGGCTGACAATCATCTTTAATCGGCTGCTAGAGCTCATTGGCGAACATCAGCCCGAAGTGGTGGCAATCGAGGAGGTATTTCATGCAGTCAACGCGCAAACCGCGCTGAAGCTGGGGCAGGTTCGCGGCGTGGCCCTGTTGGCCGCGGCGACTTGCAAGATCGCAATTGCGGAATACTCTCCGCTTTCCGTGAAATCCGCCGTCTGCGGGTATGGAAGAGCCGACAAAGAGCAGGTGCAATTCATGGTGACCCGCCTGCTGCGTCTGGCCGAGCCACCAGAACCAACCGACGCCTCCGACGCCTTGGCGGTCGCTATTTGCCATATTCACAATGCGGAGACTACATTGGCCCAGGGAATCACCTCAAAATCCTGATCCGCGAGTTTCATTCCGCGCAAGAAACTGCGACATGGCCTGCAACTTCAGCGCCAAACTCGTGTCTAATAGGGCAGGCAAGGAGTGCGCCATGCGAATTTCGCAAGCAGAGCCCGTTCATTCATCCACTATTCAACTTGGAGCAAACAGACAGTCGTTGGACTGGGCGCGCATGGTACGAGTGACGCTGCTCGTCATGGCTGCCAGTATGTTGTTTCTGGCATGCAAAAGCCAAGCCTTGACGACCACAACGGACACAAATACACAGGCCGCTGTTGCCCAGACTCCCAATCCATCCTCAAATGCAGTCGCGCCCGGCCCAGAGGCCGTTACTCAGAACGTTCGCGTGGTTCGTTTGAGCGATGTCGAGGGAACGGTCCAGATCGTGCGAAACAATCAGACGGAATTTTCTCATGCGGTGATGAATATGCCGCTGACCCAGGGAACCGAGATTGAAACCGGTCCGGATGGCCGAGCAGAAATTGAGTTTGAAGATGGTAGTGTTGCCCGGATCACACCTAACAGCACCCTGACCCTGGCCAACTTGAGCACTTCCTCCGCGGGAACCTTGGAGACCACGCTCGAGCAGCCGAAGGGCCTGGTGTATTACGAACTGCGCAGCGATCCTCGGTCAGCTTTCAGCGTGGACTTTGACAACAATAAAGCTAAGCCAACGGTGAACAGCACCTTCCGCGTCAACCTGGGAGCGAACCCGGCAGAATTGGCCGTAATCGACGGAAATGTACAGCTGCAAGGAACAACCAGCCAAACCGCGACGGCCGTTCCCCAGGGCAAGACGATTGAACTTCAGCCGTCTGGCAGCTCTCCCTACACCATCGCCGACGGTATTATCCCCAACGGTTTTGATCAGTGGAACGATCAACGTGACGAGGAAGCCGCCAAGCAGGCTGCCAGCCGGACCACGGCGCGTGCCCAGCAGGGCGGCGGCAGCATGCTGGAAGGCGGCTGGGGTGCTGGCTGGGGCAATCTGGATGCGTATGGCGGCTGGTATCCGATTCCTGGCTACGGCATGGGTTGGCAGCCGTACGGAGTCGGCCCTGGCTTCAATCCGTACGGATATGGCTCCTGGGCCAATATGGGCGGATTTGGCGTGTCGTGGATTTCTGGATATCCGTGGGGCTGGCTTCCATACCAATGCGGTGGCTGGTCGTTTATCGGCAGCTCCGGCTGGTTCTGGTTGCCGGGCGGCGGGTGTGATATCTGGGGTCCCTATGGGTATCCTCCGTATGGGGTAGGCGGCTACTACCGTGGACGCTACTGGCACCATCATCCCGGCGGCAACGGCTACGGCCATGCAAATCCGGGCTTTGGCCGCGGTACAGCCAGAATCTATTCAGCGCCACCGGGGTACCACATGCCGATGGCACCTGCGAGTTTGCGAAACGGTGTGAACGGGGGTAGACCGGCCGACAATATCGTTCACGTGGGGACGCCTGCAACTGCGGCGCGCGGTTTCACGAATAATGGGCACGCGGAAAATCACGCTCGAACGATCGACTTCAATGGAACCAAGGTTGAGCCATTGCACAGTATCTCCAGGGGAGAGAGCATCCCGCTTCGAAATGCAGCCCTTTTCAACAGCGCTCCGGCTCGATCTTTCAGTGGTGGATTGTCCGGGCATGATGGGCTGGCAGCGGGGCACAGTGCCGGAGGGCTACGCGGAGGGAATGAGTTTCGCGGAGCTGGAAATGAGATGCGAAGCTCATCCTTCAACAGCATGCGCGCGTCTCAGGCAGCTGAGTTTCAAGCCCGCAGTTCGTTCGGGAACCATGCTACATTCGGCTCCCACGGGAGCTTCCATGGGAATACCCCATCGTTCAATGGCGGGTTCCACGCTGGCGCGCCTGGTGGTGGATTTCATAGCGGCTTCTCTGGCGGCGGATACCACGGGGCTTCTAGCGGGGGAGGCTTCCATGGCGGTGGCAGCGGAGGTGGCGGCTTTCACGGTGGAGGTGGTTCCTTTGGTGGCGGAGGCGGTGGCCACGGCGGAGGAGGCGGCGGTGGCGGTGGCGGAGGAGGCCATCACTAATCCAAACTTTGATGGGAAGTCAGGAAGCCGGCGAGTCAATCGCCGGTTTTCTTTTTCAGGCTTGCTCTGCATGGAGCTGGCGAAAGATTGAAGCCATCGCTTCCAGTGAGACCGCTTCCGCGCGCACATTCAGACTGAGTCCCGTCTTCTCAATTGCGGCAACGATGTTCGTCGTTTCGGCAAAACCAGCGCCCTTCAGGTTGTTGACGAGGGTCTTTCGCTTCTGGCGAAAACACAGTTGCAGGAATCGCATGAATGCGCTTCGTTCCACTTGCAGTTCGTCAAAGCGAGGGTGCATATCAAGTCGTACCACGGCAGAAGACACACCTGGGGCCGGTGTAAAGGCCTCCGGCGGCAGCGCAAATAGTTTCTCGACATGTCCGTGCATCTGAGCGGTTGCGGACAAAACTCCGTACGCACTTGTCCCGGCAGTCGCCGCCAATCGATCGGCAACTTCCTCCTGCACCATGACGATCGCGCGCAGAATGGATCCTGCTTGTGCGAACAGGTGCAGCAGAATGTCGGATGTAATGTAATACGGCAGGTTTCCAACGACGACCATAGGCGATTCGCCCGCGCTTCCAGTGACTCCTGCGCACATCCGCGAGCTCCAGCTCCAATATATCCGCCTGCAATATCGCAACATGGCTCGAGGATTTCCATTTCTCCGTCAGTCGCGGCGCAAGCGTTCGATCCAGTTCAACCGCAATTAGCTGCTGCGCGCGTGTCGCCAGCAAATCCGTCAGCGCGCCTCGTCCGGGACCAATCTCGAGCACCGTGCTTGAAGAAATATCGCCGAGCGCTTCGACGATGCGTTGCCGTGCGCTGGGATCGGTGAGAAAGTTCTGGCCGAGCTTAGGTTTTTTCTGGGACATGCCGTAGAGGGAGACTCGGAGAGATTGTTCGTCCAATACCAGGTACGATCGAACTGCTTTAGAATAACCCTTCCAGTGAGGGATTCATGCTCGCGCAAGTCGCCATGGGGAATTGAGCGCATCGAAGGTTTATAGCGTGCGGGGAGAATTGATTTGAAAGTTGGTCTGATGACGCGCGAATATCCGCCGAACGTCTACGGCGGCGCCGGCGTACATGTGGAGTATCTGAGCCGTGAGCTGGCGAAGAAGATTGAAGTCGAGGTGCATTGCTGGGGAGATCAACATCTGGACCAGGGCAACCTGCATGTGCGCGGAGAGAAGCCATGGGATGCACTAGCCCAGGGCACTCCGGAGAAATTCGACACGGCGCTGTCGGCCTTTAGCCTGAACTTGCTGCAGATGAAGTCTCTGGCGAACATCGACATCATTCACACCCATACCTGGTATGTATCCATGGCTGGGTTTCTGGCGAAGAAGCTGTTCAAGATTCCATTCGTTCTGACGACGCATAGCCTGGAGCCGCTGCGCGCGTGGAAGGCCGAGCAACTGGGCAGCGGTTATGCGATGAGTTCCTGGATGGAGCGCACCGCCATTTTCGACGCGGATGCGGTGATTGCCGTCTCGAACGGCACCAAAGCAGACATTCTGCGAGTCTATCCTGAACTGAACCCAGAGAAAATTCACGTCATTTACAACGGCATCGACCTGGCCGAATATGACAGGACCAGCGACACCAGCGCGCTGATCCGATACGGTGTCGATCCTTCGCGGCCCTATGTTTTGTTTGTGGGTCGCATCACACGCCAAAAGGGCGTTACCCATCTGGTGGAGGCGATCCGCTACTTGCCGCGCGATACCCAGGTGGTTCTGTGTGCGGGTGCGCCGGACACGCCCGAAATCGCCGCCGAAATGCGCGAAAAAGTTGCCGAGGCCAAGGCCACTCATCCACATGTGGTGTGGATTGAAAAAATGGTGACCAAGCCTGAGGTGATTCAGCTCTACAGTCACGCTCGCGTTTTCTGCTGCCCGTCGGTCTATGAACCGTTCGGCATCATCAATCTGGAAGCCATGGCCTGCCATGCTCCGGTGGTTGCCAGCGCCACCGGCGGAATCCTTGAGGTCGTGGTCGACGGTGAGACCGGGTACCTTGTCCGATTTGCCGCGGATCCGACAACTGGCTTTCCGTCGAACCCGGAAGAATTTGCGCGCGATCTTGCTGCAAGGATTTCTGACCTGCTGAACGATCCGAAGAAATGCAGGCAATTTGGCGAAGCTGGGCGTAGGCGCGTAGAGGAAAAGTTTGCCTGGTCTGCCATCGCGGAGCAGACCATCCAGCTATACCAGCAGCTGATTCGAGACCACGGAAACTAGGCCGACTGCGGTACGATGATTTCCATAGCCGTTCGAATGGCCCGTACCTATCTCCTCTAGGATTCAATGGAGACCTATGGCGAAGAAGTTTTTCTCTGACCTGATTCAGACTATGAAGCGTTGGCTGGGACGAAGCCCAAATCCACCTGCTCCTTATGTTGGAGTGCGCGTTCCGCTTCGCAAAGGGCCTGGCGGTCGAAGCGCCGCGGTCGCATTGCAGGAATCCGACAGATAAGCTTCGAGTGTGAATCGGCAGCCCTGAAGGCGGATGTCAGGAAGCCGCATTCTTCTGCTTGCGATATCGCATCCACACGTACATGGGTAGCCCCAGCGCAATCACCACCAGCCCTCCAATGGAATTATGGAGGTTGCTGAGAAAAATGTATGTAATGACAAGCAGCGCCGCCGCCACAAAAACTCCGGGCAACACTGGATAGAGAGGCACTCGATACGGCCGCTCCCGATCCGGCTCACGTACGCGGAAAACAAACACTGTTGTCGCCGTCAGCATGTAGAACAACCATTCCCCGAGTAGCGCCAGCTCAAACAGACGCCTGAAACCGTCCCACCATTAGCAACAGCACCGTCGACATGGCGGCCTGCACATTCAGCGATACGGATGGGCTTTCAAACTTCGGATGAATATGCGCCATCGCACGGAAAAAAATTCCGTCGCGCGCTGCGGCAAAGGGAATGCGGGCTCCTGAAAGAACCGTTCCATTCAGCGACGCCAGAATGCTGATGGCCATCCCGATCGAAACCAGCCCCGCGCCCCACGCGCCTACTGCAAGAAACATCGCATCGGCGGTCGGACGCGGAGAGTTGGCAATTGCAGTTGCGGGCAACAAATATCCAGTAGCCGCATTGGTTAGCATATAGAGCAACGCAACCAGTAAAACTCCGGCGACCAGCGCGAGCGGAATCGACCGGCCGGGACGTTTGATTTCGCCAGCCACCATGTTCAGATCGTTCCATCCGTCGTAAGCCCACAGCGCCGCGATCATGGCCACGGTAAATCCAGCGACGCCACCCGTCGCTCCATGGAAGATGGTCGCAAAATTTCCGCGATGGCCCAGCGAGCTGTTGAAGCAAAAAAATACGATGGCTGCGATCAATGCGACCTTCAGCAGCGTGAAGACCAGTTGAAATTCTCCCGCGCGTCGTAGTCCCAGGTAGTTCAAGCCAGTGATCAGCCACACCACGCCGATGGCAACAATCTGTCCCCACTCCAGCCGAAAAGGATGGAGCAGCAGGGGCCGCCCCAGCCAGGTCAGCAACGAAAAAATCCCCAGCACACGAACCAGGCCGATGGCGCTGCTGGCGATCGAGGCGGGCTTGGCCAGCGAAAACCACGTCCACATATAGAGGAACGAAGGCAGTTCGCCGTAGGCGTCGCGAAGATAGACATACTCGCCGCCCGCGAACGGCCGCATCGCCGCTAGCTCCGCGTAGGTCATGGCGCCGAAAAGAGAAAGTATGCCGGCTGCAATCCACGCCAGATAGACCAAATTGGAGGAGCCTGCGGCCCGCATCATTTCCCGCGGAACAAGAAAAATGCCGCTGCCGATGATGGTCCCCGCGACGATGGCTGTCGCCTGCCACGGACCCAGAACGCGCGGTAGCGTGTGCGGAGTATCGGTCTTTTCATCGTGAGAGGGGCTGTTTCCCTCGACGGAGTGCATGCTGGTTACTGTACCTCACATCGAGATTGCGTCGCAGCGTCCAGAAAATATCAATCGACATTTTTCTACGCCCGCCAGCGAGAAAAGATTTTCATGGATGCTCGGCATGTTCCATCACTCGCGCCAGCAGGTGAAGCAGCCGCCATTCATCCCAAACGCTAGCCTTGGTGGTGTCGGTGCTGACATGCGCAATCAGCGGACTGATCAGCAATTCCTTCAAAGTTCCTCGCGGCAAATCGTCTGCCAGCCATTCCGCCTCAGCAAACGGAATCAGCGTGTCGCCGCGCCCATGCAGCAGGTAGACCGGCACGTGCAGGCCGGCAAGATGTCCGTGCGGAGAGACAGCTGCCATTTCCGCCGCGTGTTTCTTATTGGAGGCGAACAATGCGGCGTCCTCTTGCTTCGGATCGAGGAGTTTTTCATATTCCGATTTCTGTGTCGCTGTCAGGTTGGCCAGCAATTGCTTTTCAAGCGCCGAATTTTCGTAGAGCCGAGCGCGCAGGACAGGAAGAATGGCAGCAACATCCGTCTCAGGCACAAAATCTTCAAGGTGCTCATACTCCAGCACCCATGGGCCGTAGTTGTTCGGCTTGGCCCGTTCCACGTCGCCATCGGGAAGAGGATCGGCTTCCGTCGCATAGAAAGTAGCGACGCGGAGGAGATCGTCATGCGCCCCCACGGAAAAAACAAAAGAAATTTCATTTGAAAACGGCGGTTTCGCGGCCGCCATCAATGCCAGTCCGCCAGAAAAACTCAGGCCCATCAGTCCAACCGGATGGCCTGTGGTGTTCTGCAGCCACTGCACCGAAGCGCCAATCGCCTGCACATCGGAGGGCTGAATCCGGTAGTCGCGGCTATCCGGCAATTCCGGCGTCAACACGCTCAGTCCACACGCCGACATCGACCGGGCGAACGCGATCAGCCGAGGCTCGTCCATTCCCAGATAATGAATGCCCGGGATCAAGGCGAGGCCCGGCGCATTCGGCACGGTCGTTGGCGTATAAAGGCGAGCCTGCACAGTGCCGGCGCTGGAGGGAATGGTGAGCGTTCTTGTGGTCACCGGCATTGCCGCGATCGATTGCAGCAGGCGCGGAACGGGCTTGCCATTCAACTGATCGAGAATCGCCATCGCCTGCAGATAAGTGCGCGTTTTTGGCCAGAAGAGAACCGGCAGCAGAAGAATAAAAATGAGGCAAGCTGCAAAAATGAAAAATGTGCGACGAAAACGTTCCGTGGAAGGTTTGGAATTGGGCGAAGCGTTCACTCTTTCAGTTGTACCAAAGGCAGTACGCGTGCTGGATCAGATCTCCAGGATCACAGGCATGATGAGCGGTCGCCGGCTGGTATTTTTCTGGATGTAGCGCTTCAAATCCTGACGGATCTTTTCTTTGATGACGCCGTAGTCGGCCTTCTCTTCTGCGCTGGAGGCTTCGAGCGTGGCTCCCACAACCTGGCGAGCCTGCTCAATCAAAGCTTCTTCGCCGGCAGCAAAACCGCGGGTCACAATCTCCGGCATACTCTCAACACGACCTGTGGTCTGGTTGATGGCAAGGATCGGGAGCACGATGCCGCCTTCACTTAAATGGCGTCGATCGCGCATCACCACATCTTCCACCACGCCGGCAGTGGAACCGGCATCGATGCAGACCCGGCCAACCGCGACCTTGCCATGTTTCCGCGCAGAGTCCTTGGTCATTTCCAGAACGTCGCCATTTTCCAGCAGCAAAATCTTCTCTACTACGCCCAGTTCTGATGCTAATTCTGCGTGCAGTTTCAGGTGACGATAGTCGCCGTGCAAAGGAACAAAGAACTTCGGCTTCAGCAAATGCAGCAAGAGCCGCAGTTCGTCCTGACTGGCATGTCCGCTGACGTGGATCAAGCCGTTCGTACCGTCGTCGTAGATGACGTGCGCATCTCGACGATATAAGTGGTCGATCATGCGGAAAATGCTTTTTTCATTGCCAGGAATGACGCGCGAACTCAGGATCACGGTATCGCCCGGCTCAATTTTGACTTGCCGATGGTTGTCGACTGCGGCCCGGGTCAGCGCCGACATGGGTTCTCCCTGGGTACCGCTAATAAAGACACAAACCTTTTCCGGCGCGTAGTCTTTCACCTGGCCGGGGGCAATCAACTGCGAATCAGGGACGTCCAGATAATTAAAGTCCTGCGCGATCTCAAACGAGTTCTGCATCGATCGGCCGACAATCGCGACTTTGCGACCGTGGGAGGCCGCCAGGTCTGTCGCGATGCGCAGACGATGGATCGAAGAAGAGAAGCAGCTGAAGAAAAGCCGTTGCTTGGTCCGCGCAAACACTTCGTCCAACGCTGGTCGAACCGCACGCTCACTGGGGGTGTGTCCGTGTCGATCGACATTCGTGGAGTCCTGCAAAAACGCCAGCACGCCGCGCTTTCCATATTCTGCAAAGGCATGCAGATCGAACGGCTGGCCATCCGGCGGGGTCAGGTCAATTTTGAAATCGCCGGAATGAATCACAATTCCTGCCGGCGTCTCAATCGCCAGCGCCACGCAATCCACCAGGCTATGCGTGACGCGGATGGGTGTGACTTTGAAAATTCCCAGCGAAAAGGGTTCGCCGGGCACCATCTCAATCATCTCGGCGTCGTCGAGCAGTCCATGCTCTTCCAGCTTGCCTTCAACGTAGGCCAGCGTGAATTCCGTGCCGTACACGGGCACGCGCAGTTCCGACAAAATCCACGGCAATCCGCCGATGTGGTCCTCATGTCCATGCGTCAGGACAATGCCGCGCACGCGCTCGCGGTTTTCGATTAAGTAGGTAATGTCAGGCACAACAACGTCGACGCCGAGTAACTCCTCGTCGGGAAACATCAGACCCGCGTCGATGACGAAGATGTCGTCTTGCCAGCGAATTGCCATGCAATTCTTGCCAAATTCGCCGAGGCCACCAAGGGGAATAATCTGTAACTTACCATCAATCATAGGAAAGACGATGCTAGCACGTTCTCGAGAAGGATTTCACTGCCCGGCCCGTGGCTTGCATGGCCCCATGAAAATTGCATCCTGCAAAATAGATGCGGAATCATACGATTCAGGAGGAAGAATTCTGCAATGGAAGCTCGTCTGGACTACACCAAGGCTTCACCGGAAGCCTTCAAAGCGATGGTGCAAATGGAAGGCGTAGTACGTCGCAGCGGCATCGATCCCAAGCTGCTGGAGCTGATTAAGATTCGCGCATCCCAATTGAACGGCTGCGCTTTTTGCATCGATATGCACACCAAAGATGCGCGTTTCAAAGGCGAGTCCGAGCAGCGAATCTACGCGCTCGACGCGTGGCGCGAGACGCCGTTTTACACGGAGAGGGAACGGGCAGCGTTGGCCTGGACGGAAGCTCTCACAAATATCCAAATCGGGCATGCACCGGACGCCGTGTACGAGGAACTCAGCAGAAATTTCAGCGAAGAGGAGATCGTGAACCTAACCCTCGCGATCACCACCATCAACGCGTGGAATCGCATCGCGATCGGCTTTCGATTAGTCCCCGGCAACTATCAGCCGAATGCGTCCCTCTGAGCGCATGCGGGTGCGATCAACCGGGGCACACGGATGAAACAGAAATCGGTCTCTTCCTCTGTACAAAGCCGCCAAACTGCACATTCTGTGTGATATAAAAGCGGCCAGAACCGCTTTCTGGAGTTAGGGGCAAAACGCGTCCATGCGCGCATCGCGATTGATCTTCGCTTGCTTGATTCTCTCATTTGTCCTCGGACCGATCGCGCCAGACAGCCACGCCCAACGGCTGGTCGTGCTGGGCAACGCCACCACTGAGTTGAACGGGTTGTGGAAGTTTCATATCGGTGACAATATGGCGTGGGCGAATCTCAATTTCGACGATGCCCGATGGGGCACCATGGACGTGACTCCGCCCCCGGGGACCTACGATCCTTTTTACGGAACAAGTGGGTTTGTGCCCGGATGGACGGCGCGAGGATATCCCGGCTACTCCGGCTTCGCTTGGTATCGGCTGCACGTCAATATTCAAAACAATATTGCAGGATCATCGAACGGTGCGGCTGCGCTTGCCATCAAAATGCCGGACAATTTCGACGATTCCTACCAGGTGTTCGTGAATGGACAGATGGTGGGGCAATTCGGCGAATTCTCGCAGAAGGGTGCCGTTCAATACATTTCTCTGCCGCGAGCTTTTCGACTACCCGTGAATATCCAAAGTGGACCCATGACCATCGCGGTCCGGATGTGGATGGCGAACTTCACGCCCCTGATTGATCCCGACGCCGGGGGCATGCACGCCCCACCGGTCCTGGGTCATGCGCCGGCCATCGATGCGCTTCTGCAATTGGATTGGGATGCGA
Organism: uncultured Acidobacteriota bacterium; assembly: GCA_963794795.1. Taxonomy (GTDB): domain Bacteria; phylum Acidobacteriota; class Terriglobia; order Terriglobales; family Acidobacteriaceae; genus JAKAAZ01. The sequence continues at coordinate 709,360 of CAWCFC010000002.1, forward strand.
CCAATCGCTCCCTGTACGGCGATTTCGTGGAGCTTGCGATCGTGCTGCTGGCGCTGCAACTGGCGTTTGCGCTGTTCTGGCTGGACCGTGCTGAACCGGCGTATCTCTGGCTAGGGCTCACCTGTATTGCGATCCTCGCTCTAGTGATCGTCGCGCTGCTGTCGAACTACACCGTTCTGCTCAGTGGAACTGTGCTCTTCTTGCTGCGGGATGCTGTCGTCACTCCAATCCATATCGGGTTGTGGGTTCTGTTCTGGGCCTACTGGTTCCACCTCGATCACATGATTCGCCTGCACCGAATTGTGTGGAGTCTGGTATTGCTTTTGGGCCTCAGCATCGCCATGTTGCGGGCGCCGTTTTATGGCCAGGTGGTTCCCGTTCACGCCATTGTCTGGCTTTCACCTCTGGCTCTGGTACTGAAGCTGTTGCTGGGCGCGCTGCTGCTGTGGGTCACCTATCGAGGCATCCTCAAAAATAAAGCGGAAGGGTGGCTTGCCATCCCGGCTGTCTTGCTGGTCGCAATCTCGGTTTACCAGGTAGAGTTGTTGGTCCTGCATGTTCCGGTGACATTCTTTCCCTTTGGCTTAGCGGTGTCGATCAGCCAGATCGCCGCTGTACTTTCGCTCGGCATCATCACCATTCTTCTGATTCGGCGTTTTCTGCGCTCCCAGCGTGAAAGGGAACAGTGGAAACAGGAGATGGAACAAGCGCGGCAGGTGCAATCCCTGTTAATTCCCTCGACGACCCCCAGCACCCCCGGCTACGCAGTGGAGAGTGTCTATCTTCCTGCAAGTAGCGTGGGTGGCGATTTCTTCCAGATCCGACCGGGCGAAGATGGATCCCTGCTGATCGTGGTGGGCGACGTCAGCGGGAAGGGGCTGAAGGCTGCCATGACGGTGAGTGCCATCGTAGGCGGACTTCGCGGCTGCGCGTTGCAGGACCCGGCCGAAATACTCGCTTACCTGAACCGCATCCTGTTCGGGCAGATCGGGGGATTTGTCACCTGCTGCGCCGCTGTGATTTCGAAGGACGGCAAACTTACGCTCGCGAATGCCGGGCATCCCTCTCCATATCTCAATGGCGAAGAGTTGGCAACCGCAGGCGGCCTTCCGCTGGGGATTGTTGCCGAAGTCAACTATGAGGAAACTTCTTTCGATCTCGCTCCAGCCGATCGGTTGACATTTGTTTCCGATGGCGTTGTCGAGGCCACCAATGAAAAGAGGGAACTGTTTGGTTTCGCGCGAACCCAGCAGATCAGCAATCAATCCGCCGCAGCGATCGCGGAGAGGGCGCAGAAGTTTGGTCAGGAGGACGACATCACGGTCGTCAGTGTCGTGCGCGCGATGCAGACAGCGAACGCCGTGTAGCGTCTTGCATCACACTGTGTCAACGATTGTGGGCGTCGAAAGAAATCGGCATATCGCCCTGCAAAAAAGCGCCCAAACGATACATTCTGTGTGATATAAACGGCCAGCAATGGTTTGTTTGTGGCTGGGGGGCCAAACGCATCCATGCGCGCATCGCGGTTGATTTCTGCCTGCTTTCTTCTCTCACTTTTTCTGGGATCGTTCGCTCCCCACGCGCACGCCCAGTCGCAGATCACGCTGGGTAACGCGTCCACACCGCTGAATGGTCCATGGAAATTCCGCACCGGCGATAACCTGGCGTGGGCGCAGTCAGACTTCGACGACTCCGGATGGGCCACGATGGACCTGACGCCGCCGACGGGATCGTACGATCCAATACTGGGCAGCAGCGGTTATTTGCCCGGATGGACGGCGCGCGGCTACAAGGGATACTCCGGCTACGCCTGGTACCGGTTGAAAACCAACGTGCAGGATGGACGGACCCGGCTCGCGATCAAGCTGCCCGATGATGTCGATGACGCCTACCAGGTGTATGTGAACGGCCAGCGCATCGGTGAGTTTGGCCGGTTTACCGCGCGCGGTGTCACCGTATTTATTACCCAGCCGCGGGCTCTTCTGCTGCCGGAGAATTTCCGCGGCGGCCCGGTGACTTTCGCCATACGCATGTGGATGGAGCCTTACACACCGCTGGTAGACCCCGATGCCGGAGGGTTGCATGGGCCGCCGGTACTGGGACAGGTCTCCGCCATTAGTGGCTTGCTCCAGCTGGATTGGGATGTCGAGGATCGCGTAAACTTTAGCTCCGTTTTTCAAATTGCAATTCTTCTTCTCGCCCTGCTGGTGGCCTTTGGCCTGTTCTGGCTGGACCGCGAGGAGCCGGCCTATCTCTGGCTGGGTATCGCGTGCGCGGTCATGCTCTCAATTGCCGTGTTGAATCTGGTGACAACCTACACCACCTGGATAGGCGGAAATACATTCTTTTTACTCGAAGATGCGGTCCTGATGCCGGTAACCCTCGGTCTGTGGGTGCTGTTCTGGGCGTACTGGTTTCGTCTGGAAGCCATGGCCCGGCTGCATCGCATGGTCTGGGGACTGGTGGTGATGCTGGGCATCGCCACGGCGATATTGCGGGCGCCCCTCTATGGCAGTCTGGTTCCTGTCCATGCCATGGTCTGGCTTTCGCCCGTCACACTTGTTTTGAAGCTTTTGCTGGGCGTTTTGCTCGTCTGGGTGACGGTCCGCGGCATTCGCAAGAGCCGGGCGGAAGGCTGGATGGCCCTCCCCGCTGTTCTGCTGGTGATCCTCTCGCGTTATTCGGAAGAACTAGGGGTGCTGCACGTGCCGACGGCCGTCTATCCGTTTGGAGTCGGGATAGGCGTCATCGGTGCCGCTACCATTCTGTCGCTGGCCATTATCACAGTGCTGCTGCTGCGACGGTTTTTGCGTGGGCAGCATGAGCGCGAGCAGTTCAGGATGGAGATGGAGCAGGCTCGCCAGGTGCAGCAGATGCTGATTCCAGAGGCGCTGCCGGTCATCCCCGGCCTCACGCTGGAAAGCGAGTACCGTCCCACCCGGCGGGTCGGCGGCGACTTCTTCCAGATCCTCGCCCATCCGACCGACGGAAGTGTCTTGATCGTCGTCGGCGACGTGGCTGGTCACGGATTGCAGGCCGCTATGCTGGTCTCCTTACTAGTAGGCGCCATCCGCAACCAGGCGGAGGCCAGCTTTGATCCTCTTAGCCTGCTGCAGTCGTTGAATCGCCGTTTGCTCGGCCGCGGTCACGCCAATGCCACCTGCCTGGCGCTGCGCATTGCGTCGGATGGCTCGGCGACACTGGCGAACGCCGGGCATCTGCCGCCGTATGTGAATGGCAAAGAAATGTCGATGCAAGGCGCGCTGCCCTTGGGAACTGCGGAGGGTACGGAGTTCGCGGTGATGAAATTTCAATTGCAACCCGGCGATCGGCTGACATTTGTTTCCGACGGCGTCGTCGAAGCCACCAATGAAAAGAGGGAACTGTTCGGCTTCGCTCGCACCCAGCAGATCAGCAATCAACCCGCAACCACCATCGCCGAAACCGCGCAGAAGTTTGGCCAGGGAGATGACATCACCGTGGTCAGTGTCGTGCGCGCGGCGGAGGTAATGGCTGCGGTGTAGAGCTGCGCAGCATTATGCGCTTGATCGTGTCATGCACTCTGCTTCGTTGATCCAGGGAGTTCAAACATGTCCAGCAATATCTGCGCCGCCTCATGGGCATGATGACTCTTGAAGTCAGCACCCAACTGCAGCGTTTTGATGTTTGGCGCGACCGCAGCGAGAGACTGGGCCACGCTCTCCGATGAAAGCTGGGGAGTGCTGGGTCCAATCACAATCACGTCAATATCGCCCACCTGCAGCATCGTCTTGGCGTCGCGAACCAGGTTCGTCGACTTCACATCGAACCCATGCTGCATCAGTACACTTCGGATGAACACGCAGAGATCCGCCGATGAGTCGACAACCAGAACTCGCGGACCTCGACAATCCTGCGGATTCTGCATGGGCGCTTTCTTTGAAAACGAGGAAATCGCGTCCTGCTCCGTCGCATATGTTTGCATCACTTCCGTCAGCATCGTCAGCGCCAACAGTCGGATTACGAAGGCAGGCGGAGCGGCCAGCCGCAGATCGCCACCGCGTTTGCGAAGGTTGGTGAAGTATCGCACCAATAACCCAAGCCCAATGCTGTCTAGGCGAGTGACTTCGCCCAGGTTCAGGACCACCTGGCCACACTCGCGCACGCTCTGCCCCAGCGTTGCCTCAAGCGCCTTGACTTCTTCACCCAGGACGATGCGGCCGGTGCAGTGAATAATGTAGACGTTGTCACAAAATCGCGTTGTTAATTGCAGCGGCATAATTCCCTCCGGAGAAGCGAACGTCTTTTCAGGAATCTGGCGGGGGGAGGAATTCAGAGTACACCCGGGCCGCGTCTGCTGTCCGGTTCGATAGGGTGAAGGTGAACCTGCTACCGCAGCAGGTCTTCCAGTTCCAGCGACAGTTCGGTCTTTTCGTCGCGATACTTCACAATGACAGGGGTGTAGAGGCTCAGCCCCCACTCCGCAGCTTTGCCGCGAGAAATGGCGCGCGCTCCGGCGACAACCACCGCATCCTCGGGAATGACCAGAGGGCTGTCCTGAGAGGCTCGCAGAATTTCTCCACGCACAATGTCATACACAGGGGTCGAGCGCGTCAGAATCACGCCAGCGCCCAGCACGGCCCGCTTCCGTACAAGCGTGCCTTCATACACGCCGCAATTGCCGCCGACCAGCACGCCATCTTCGAGGATGACCGGGCTGGCATTCACTGGCTCCAGGACGCCGCCAATCTGCGCCGCCGCGCTAAGGTGGACCTTCCGCCCGATTTGCGCGCAGGATCCGACCAGAGCGTGCGAATCGATCATCGTTCCCTCATCCACGTATGCACCCACATTCACATACATTGGTGGCATGCAGACCACGCCGGGCGCGAGGTAGGCGCCGCTGCGCACCGCGGAGCCCCCGGGAACGATACGGACTCGCTCTTCTACTGTGAAATGCTGGGCGGGATAGGTGTGTTTGTCGATGAAAGATAAATCAGTTCCAGATTCAACCAACCGGCCGATGCGAAAGCCCAGCAGGATGCCACGCTTCACCCACGCATTCACTCGCCAGCCATTGGGTTGGCTAGGATCGGGCTCGGCGGCACGAATGGTTCCGCAGGTCAGTGCATCGCGCAACTCAAAAAATGCCGATTCGGTCTCGGCTGCGTCACTGGCCTGCGCGCTTTGCTGGAAGGCTGCATCGATCCTGGATGCAAGTGAGGCTTGAGACACAGTTCCACGTCCTCTGGTTCGCTTTTTGATGAGTTGAGACGATGACTTGGAAACGTCGGGCTAAGCGTTCGGGCTGGCTGCCGCAGCTACGGCTGTCACTGGCGGCTTTCCTGCCGAAACCGGCTCCAGCAATCCCAGTTCATGCACCAGCTTTTCCAGATGCGCCTTGGTCTTCGGCACCACCGGCATCATGGGCAGGCGATATTCCTCCTGAATCCGTCCCATCAGAGCCAGAACGCACTTGACCGGCTGCGGATTCGGCTCAATGAAGTTGCCGATGATCAACGGATAATATTTGCGATAGAGTTGCCGCGCCAGATCCCAGTCATGGTTGAGCGCCGCCTCCGTCATGCGGTTCATCTGCGCGGGTATTGCATTTGCCGCGACAGATATAACGCCGACGCCGCCGACAGAAAGAATAGGCAGCGCCAGGTTGTCGTCGCCCGCGAATACTTTGAAGTGGTCGGGCACAGCATGAACGACTTCTGTAATCTGCTGCAGGTTTCCGCTCGATTCCTTAATCCCGACCACGTTAGGAATCTCGGCCAACCTCGCCGTCGTCTCCGGTAGCAGGTTAATTCCGGTGCGGCTCGGTATGTTGTAAAGCAGCACCTGGAGATGCGTATTCTCCGCAATGGCGCGGAAGTGCAAGTACTGGCCTTCCTGCGTCGGCTTCGTGTAGTAGGGGTTTGCGGTCAGCACGCCGTCGACACCGGGGATGGCCTGCAACTTCTTAACGCGCGCAATCGCCTGCTGAGAGGTATTGTGGCTGCAGCCGACAAAAATCGGCACGCGGCCTTCTGCCGCCTCGACAACCATGCTTACCAGGCGCAGCCATTCCGACTCCAGCAAGGCACAGGCTTCTCCCGTGGAACCCGTGGGGACAAGGAAGTGGATGCCGCTTTCAATTTGCCAGCGAACCAGGCTTTGCAGTGCATGCCAATCCACATCGCCGTTAGAAAGAAACGGCGTGACCAGTGCGGTACCGCATCCAGATAGCTCCATATCTTCGCAGTCTACAACGAAGGCGCGGCCGGATACACGGTTCCGCAGAAATCATTGTGAATAAACGGGGACGCTATTATGGCGCAACCGGTGGGACGCCGGATCAGGCAAGAATCTGCGGGAATACGTCTTGGAAATCGAAGCAGCCGGAACGCGTGGCCAGCCATTCTGCGCCGCGCACCGCACCATAAGCGAAGCTGCGCCGTGACAGCGCTTGATGCTCCACAACAATCTTCTCGTTGTCTGAACTGACTTCTAACCGGTGGGTTCCTATGGCATCTTTCACGCGGTGGGCATCGATGATGGCTGACGCTCCGAATGGTGTGGTCGCTAAAACTTTTTGTAGTGTCAGCGCTGTGCCGGAAGGAGAATCGAGTTTCTCCGTGTGGTGGGTCTCGTCAATCTTGAACTGATAGCCGCCGGCCTGATTTCCCAGTAACTTCGCCAATTGATACAGCAGCTGTACGCCGAAAGAAAAATTTGTGGAGTATAGCAGCCCTGCATTTTTGCGCGCAGCGAGAGCACGCATGTCGTCAAGGTGCTGGTACCAACCGGTAGTGCCCACGACAACTTTAGCGCCGTTCGCCAGGCAGGCGCGAAGATTTTGAACGACCGCCTCCGGGGTGGTGAAGTCGATCACGACATCGAATGAGGCCAGGCTGGGCGCAGTCAGTGATCCGGCGTCGATGTTTTCTCTTTGTTCCAGCGTCTGCACACTGTGGCCGCGTTCTCGCGCAATCTCTGTCACGACACGCCCGGTTTTTCCTTGACCGACAATCAGCATTCGCATGGTGCTAGCTCCTTTTCGCGGCGACAGGAGTCGGGCTGGAATCCTCCGTCAATGGTTCGCGTGCTTCCACATCGAAAATCTCCGGGTCGGGATCCTGAAAAAAATGTTTGTGCAGCGATCGGACCGCCTCTTCCACGTCATCCTCTTCGATCATAAAACTCATGTTGATTTCCGAAGCGCCCTGCGAAATCATCCGGACGTTGACGTGGCGGATGGCACCGAAAACCTGCGCGGCAATCCCTCGCTGGCCACGAATATTCTCGCCCACCATGCAGATCAACGCCTTGCGGCCTTCATATTTCACATCCGCCAATTCGCTCAGGTCCGCGGCGATGGCGGGCAAGCGATCGTTCGAGTCCACCGAAAGAGAAACGCTCACTTCCGAGGTCGAAACCATATCGACGGCGCACTTATGCTTGTCAAACACATCGAAGATCGCTTTCAGATAGCCGTGCGTCATCAACATGCGGCTGGCGACAACATCAATGATGGTGAGCTTGCGCTTGATGGCGATTGATTTAAACGGAGTGCGCGAATGGCGGGCGATGGCGGTGATCTGTGTGCCCTGGTTGCTGGGATCTTTCGAGTTCAGCACCCACACAGGAATGTTTTTTTGTACCGCCGGAAGAATCGTGGCCGGGTGCAGTACCTTGGCGCCAAAATAGGCGAGTTCAGAAGCTTCTTCGAAGCTGATTGTCTTGACTCGCAGCGCGTCGGAACAGACTCGGGGATCGGCGGTCATGATGCCATTGACGTCCGTCCAGATCTCAATGGAGTGCGCGTTCAGTCCGCGTCCAATCAGCGCTCCGGTAAAGTCCGATCCGCCGCGACCCAGCGTCGTCGTTACGCCTTTTTCGGTGGCACCGATAAATCCGCCAAGCACCGGAACATGTCCCTTTTCCAGCAGCGGTAGAACATGCTGCCGAATTGGTGCTCGATTTTTTCTTCCAGCGGCGTCGCCTTGCCGTGATCGCCGTTGGTCACGATACAAGTGCGCGCGTCGACGTGGATGCCGTTGAGAGTCGTCTGTCCGTAGAGTGCGCCGATCACGTGACTCGATAACCGCTCACCGTAGGAGGCGACGAGGTCAGTCGTGCGTGGCGTCAGTTCCTGGACCGCCGCCAATCCGCGAAGCAGGTCGTCAAGAGACTGGAATTGTTCCTCCAGCCACTTATGCGTTGCAGCGACCGAATCGCCCGTCAACAGGGCAGAGGCCGCATCAAGATGACGATTCCGCAGTCGGGAACTGATGGCGAGGGCGCCGGTGCGGTCTCCTCGTTCGGCAGCTGCGGCAGCGGCCAGCAATTGATCCGTAACCTTGGCCATAGCGCTGACCACGACAACGGGTGTCAGTCCGCGCGCGCGACGGCTTTCGACGATCTCAGCAGTGCGCGCAATCGCTGCCGCGCTCTCGACCGAGGTGCCCCCGAACTTCATCACAACGATTTTCATCGCGCCGCTCATGGCTTCAATCCGGACGGCAATAATTTGCCTTGTGACGCCAGCAATTCCGCATTCAGCAGCGCTGCGCCCGCTGCCCCGCGAATGGTGTTGTGCGACAGCACCGTAAACTTCCAATCCAGCAGGGAACAGGGACGCAACCGGCCGACTGTGGCCGCCATTCCGCGTCCGCGCATGCGGTCCAGCCGCGGTTGCGGGCGATCTTCTGCCGAATTAAATTCCACTGGCCGCTCGGGCGCGGTGGGAAGGTTCTGGCCCTTGAGTGGCTGAAATTCTCTCCAGGCTGCCAGGATTTCTTCGCGGCTTGGTTTGCGGACCAGCTCGATACTCACGCTTTCGGTGTGGCCATCTTCCACCGCGACTCGATTGCAGTGCGCACTCACTTTCGCGTCCAGCATCGTTACCTGGGAATTTTCCAGCTTACCCAGCAATCGGCGCGTTTCAGCTTCGAGCTTTTCTTCTTCATTCTTGATGAAGGGAACGACGTTGCCGAGAATGTCGAGCGATGGGACGCCCGGATATCCCGCGCCGCTGACCGCCTGCATGGTGCTGACAAATACGGAGCGCAGACCGAACCGCTCTGCCAGAGGCTTCAAGGCCAGCACCAGGCCAATCGCGGAGCAATTGGGATTGGTCACAATGTAGCCGCGCTTCTGGCCGCTCTTGCTCGCACCATTCCAGTTTTGTTGCGGAATCAGCGCTAAATGATCGGCATTCACTTCCGGAATTACCAATGGCACGTCTGCCTGCATACGAAATGCGCTGGAATTTGAAATGACAGCACATCCGGCGGCCGCGAATTTTGGTTCCAGCTCGCGGGCAATGTCAGTATCAAGCGCGGCAAAAATAATCTCGGGAACGCCGTCCGGATTCTGTTCCGGAGTTGCAGGCGAAACGGGAAGTTTCGCTACCGAGGCTGGAATGGGCGTGTCTAGCTTCCACCGCACGGCCTCGTCGTACCGTTTGCCGCTGGAGCGATCGCTGGCCGCCAGCCACGTCACCTGAAACCAGGGATGATTCTCCAGGAGCTGGATGAAACGTTGGCCGACCATCCCGGTCGCGCCCAGAATGCCTATTTTGTAAGGAGTTTGCATGGAAATTAATTATTTCATTTATAGCAGCCAAATGCGCGTCGATGCATCACTTGCTGAACGCAAAATTGACGGTCGTCGCTTGATGGCTTTGTATTGTGATCTGTTTCGATTGAGTTCCGAGCTTCTCGTGCACGGCGACCAGCGTGTATGTGCCGGGCGGCAGGCCTTGAATCTCGTAGGTTCCATCCGCGCTTGAAACCGCGAAGAATGGGTTCTTGGTGACGTTTAGGAATGCTTCCATCCAGGGGTGATTGTTGCAGCGGATCGGAATCATCAATCCTGCATGGCGAAAAATATGTTGTTCGGTGCCCGCCATCGGCGCTTGAGAAATGTCGAAGCCGGAGCTGTCGTCGCTTCCGGGCGGAACAATGTGGATGTTGTGCATGGTTCGATCGCTGTTGCGAAATTCGACCGGTTGCCCAATCATCGCGCCGATGACATTCGGTATATAACGACAACCTTTCTGGTCCAGCACCACGGGTGTTTTGGTGGGCATATAAATCCGATTGCCCAGGCCATCTTTCACATACACAAATACATTCGCCAGCCGGTCGCCATGAACGACATACTGCTCGGTCATATTCGCAGTCTTCGAGCCTTCGCTGCAAGCTGGATCCTGCGCCATATCGATCACAATCGGAGTGGGCGCTTTGCCGTTGAAGCGGATTGTGCCCGACACCGAGCCCGCTGTTGCCGGATCGATCTGTGCGTTGGGCGTCGGCGTTGCGGGTGAACTGGTGTTTCCAGCTGCCGACGGATTTGCCGCAGTGTGTTTATTGCAAGCGGCAAGCGCCAGTGCGACCAGCGGAATGGTCCAGAGTCCAACGCGCGCATATTTTTTTCCCAGCATGCTACATAACCTCGTTTTCACCGCCGAATAGAGGGTGGTTCGGCAGATTAGCTGGCCAGCGCCGCAATCACCGCATCGCCAAATTCATTCGTTCCAGCCGTGCCACCCACATCGCGCGTCAGCGATTGCTTGGATTCATAGACTTTCTCGATCGCTCGATGAACACGGTCGGCAGCGGCTGCCTCGTCGATGTGACGCAGCATCAACACTGCCGATTGCAGCAGTGCGGTTGGATTGGCAATGTTTTTTCCTGCAATGTCCGGGGCCGAACCATGAACGGCCTCGAAGATAGCGCAGTCCGTGCCCAGGTTAGCTCCTGGAACCAGGCCGAGCCCGCCCACAAATGCAGCGCATAAGTCGCTGATGATATCTCCGTACAAATTTTCCAGCAGCAGCATGTCGTACTGGTAGGGGTTCGTCACCAGCTGCATGCAGGTGTTATCGACCAGGTGCTCGCCGTAGATCACGTCGGGATAGTTCTTCGCGACATTGCGGGCGCACTTAAGAAACAGGCCATCCGACATCTTCATGATGTTGGCCTTGTGCACGGCGTGAATCTTCTTGCGATGGTGTTTGCGTGCGTACGTAAAGGCAAACTCCGCGATGCGGGTCGATGCTTTTTCCGTGATGATCTTGATGGACTCGACCACACCAGGTACCACTTCATGCTCGATGCCGACGTATTCGCCTTCGGTGTTTTCGCGAATGATGATCAGGTCGACGCCGGGGTAGTGGGTCGGAAGGCCGGGAAGATTCTGAATCGGGCGAAAATTCGCGTACAGCTCAAAGTGCTTGCGCAGGATCACGTTAATTGATGAAAAGCCACCACCGATGGGGGTAGTCACTGGCCCCTTCAACGCAACCCGGTTGCGCTCGATCGATTGATAGAGCTCGCTCGGAATATATTCCTGGTATCGCTCGTACGCCTCGGCGCCCGCCAAATGCTCGTCCCACTGAAATTTCACGCCGGTGGCCTCCAGAATTCGAACCACGACACGAGTAATCTCCGGTCCAATACCATCGCCGGGAATCAGCGTAATTTTGTGCTCGGTTGTGGTCGATTGTGCGGTCATGCAGTGTTCTCTCCCAGTTGTTTCGCCTTGAGAATTGGAACGTTTTCGACTTGCCTACAACGATTCCAGCTCAGATTTGAATTCGTTGACGTCTTTAAAGTCGCGATGCACGGAGGCATAGCGGATGTACGCGACGGTGTCGAGGAGCTTTAATTCGCGCATAATCACTTCGCCCACTTCTGCTGTGCTGCGTTCGCGTTCGGCGGAGTCCATCACATAACTCTCCACCTGGTTGACGATGGATTCCAGCTGCGCTGCCGGCACTGGACGTTTTTCGCAGGCGCGTAACAGTCCGCTCAGAACCTTTTGCCGCTCAAATTTCTCGCGGCGGCCATCCTTCTTGATGACCATGTAGGGAATTTCATCCAGGCGTTCATAGGTCGTGAAGCGCTTCTCGCAACGCTCACATTCGCGTCGCCGCCGGATGGAATCGGCTTCCTTGCTTTCCCGCGAATCGACAACTCGGTCTTGCGTAAATCCACAGTAGGGACACTTCATCGCTATAGTTTGATTCTATCAATCGCGGCGTTTTCAGAGAATTCGGACTCAGCCGAGCTTGACGGTTCGCAGTCGCAGCGCGTTCGAGATCACCGACACCGAGCTCATCGTCATCGCGGCGCTGGCAATCATCGGGCTCAGCAGCAGGCCAAAGAACGGATACAGAATACCAGCGGCAATCGGCACGCCCAGGGAGTTGTAGAGGAAGGCAAACCACAGGTTCTGCCGAATATTTCGCATCGTCGCTCGGCTCAGTTCGCGTGCTCGCACAATGCCATGCAGATCGCCTTTCACCAGCACAATCCCCGCGCTTTCGATGGCGACATCCGTCCCAGTTCCCATGGCAATGCCAACATCCGCCTGCGCCAAAGCGGGTGCGTCGTTGACTCCATCGCCGGCCATCGCAACTTTACCCTGTGCCTGCAGCCGCTGGATGATCTCGTGCTTTTTGCTGCGGTAGCACGCCCGCTTCTACTTGATCGATTCCGAGCTGCCGAGCAACTGCCTCCGCCGTGGTCCGTGTGTCGCCAGTCAACATCACGACGCGCAGGCCGTCCTTGTGCAGTTGCCGCATCGCCTCGACCGCCGAGGCCTTGATTGGATCTGAAACCCCCAGCAACGCCGCCAGCGTGCCATCGACGGCGGCAAACAAAACCGTCGTACCTTCGTGCTGCATGGCTTCGGCGCGCTCTTTGGCAGCTCCCAGCGGGATACTTGCGGTTTCCATCTGCGCCGCATTGCCAATCACCACGGCTTTGCCATCCACTTCGGCCCGAGCACCTTTGCCGGTGGTCGACTGAAACGCGTTTGCGGGTGACAGCCAAAGTTGTCGCTCTTTGGCCGCGCGAAGTATCGCACCTGCCAGCGGATGTTCGCTGGCTTGCTCGAGACTGGCCACGAGGCGGAGAACCTCGTTCTCCGCGAGACTCCCTACGGTTTCAATCTGCGTCAGCTGTGGTTTTCCCTCGGTCAGTGTCCCGGTTTTATCCACGACGAGAATGGTGACTTCGGAAAGCCGTTCCAGTGCTTCCGCGTTGCGCACCAGCACGCCGGACTGTGCTCCGCGTCCAGTCCCCACCATGATCGACATCGGCGTGGCCAGACCCAATGCACACGGGCAGGCGATGATCAGGACCGCGACACCGTTAACCAGCGCATGCGCCAGGCGCGGCTCCGGACCCCACAACGCCCAGATGATCGCGGTCAGCACGGCGATCGCAACCACTGTGGGCACAAACCATCCTGCGGCTCGATCCGCTAATCGTTGAATCGGCGCACGGGTTCTCTGCGCCGCGCTCACCATCTGCACAATCTGGCTGAGCAGGGTCTCGCTGCCCACGCGTTCGGCGCGCATCAGGAAACTTCCCGTCGCATTCACCGTCCCACCAGTCACTTGACTGCCCGCGGTTTTTTCTACCGGCAACGGCTCGCCGGTCACCATCGATTCGTCGACACTGCTGGCGCCGTCGAGCACCACGCCATCGACAGGAACTTTTTCGCCCGGCCGCACTCGCAGCGTGTCGCCGACAGCAACCGATTCCAGCGACCGATCTTCTTCACGCCCGTCGGGTAGTACCATTCGCGCCGTCTTCGGTGCCAGGCACAGCAAAGCTTTCAGCGCGCTGGATGTGCGGCTGCGTGCCTTCAATTCCAGCACCTGTCCCAGCAGCACCAGGGTTGTGATGACGGCGGCCGGTTCAAAATAGAGATTGACGCCTCCGCCTGCCGCCTGCAAAGTTGCGGGAATATGATTCGTCCAGGCAAGGGAAGCGATCAGTGCCCCCAGGCTGTAGAGATAGCTGACGCCGACACCCAGGCCAATCAGCGTAAACATGTTCAGGTTCCAACTGCGCAGGGAATTCCATCCCCGAACCAGAAACGGCCAACCGCACCACAGCACCACGGGAGTGGCCAGGGCAAACTCGATCCAGCCCAGCGCCGTATTTCCCAATAGGCTCGCAATCGGATGGGACGCGAGGAATCCATCCACCATGATCGCAAGCAAGGGGATCGTCAGCGCAGTCGCGATCCAGAATCGCCGCCGCATGTCGTCCAGCTCCGGATTCTTTTCCTCCACCGTCACCGTGCGCGGTTCGAGCGCCATACCGCAGATGGGGCAGCTCCCCGGCTCCGGACGCACAATTTCCGGATGCATCGGGCAGGTGTATTCGGTTCGTGTGTTACTCAGGGATAGCTGCGCGGATTCCAACGCCATGCCGCAAATTGAACATGCGCCAGGCTTGCTCTCGTGGACTTCAGGATCCATGGGACAGATGTACTCGACCGGCTGGCTTGATTGAGGCTTGGCGACAGGCTTGGCTTTCGTGGCACCCGGTTGAGGCACCCCCGTCAGCGTCACCAGCGGGAGCGCTGGTGGCAGCAAATATTTTTCCGGCGCCTGCAAAAATTTGTCGTGACAACCCTGGCAGCAAAAATAATAGGTCGCACCGTTGTGCGATGCGTTCGCTTTGGCCTTGGCCGGATCGACACTCATATGGCAGACCGGGTCGGTTGCCAGTGCAGGCTTCAAATATGCGTCAGGGTCGGCGGCAAACTTCGCTACACAAGATTTTCCGCAGAAGAAATATGTCTTGCCGTTGTGTTCAATCTGCCCTGCCGCACGCGCTGGCGCCACTTTCATCCCGCAGACAGGGTCGGTTTCCGTTGGCATGTATTGGTCGGGATGTGCAGTAAATTTCTCCGCGCAGCCTTTACCGCAGAAGAAGAATGTTTTTCCTGAGAGTTCTACCGTTGCGGTGCTTGAATCGGGAGAAACCTGCATCCCGCAGACTGGGTCTTTCACCATTCCCGATTGTGTCAGCTCAGACATCTGCTCCCGTTTCTATTGGATGTGCCACTACTGCTGTGGTTGCTGATTCTGATTCGGATTCGGACTTTGATTCTGGTCCTTGTTCTTGTCATCGTCCTTGAAGACTCCAAAGATCTTGCCAAAAAATCCCTTCTTCTTTTTTGCCGGTTCCGCCTGATTCTGTTGCCCATTTTGCCCATTCGTGGGATTGCTTCCCTGCGGAGCTTTTGGCTGCACCACATTTGCGGGCGGCGGAGAGATCAAGGGCGGAGTCGTCCCTTTTTCTCCCAGGCCGAACATCTTTTGAAAGATGTTTCGCTGGTCGCCGTTGGGGTGATCGCAGGTTCCTGTCGGCTGCGTTCCATCCAGAAAGGCCGCGGTATAGTCATCGGGGCAGGATGCATCCGCAATCAGGTTGGTCGCCTTATCGAGCGTCACATCGGTGACGCCGGCGGGGGGATCAAAGATTTGCGTGTCGGAATACTGCGGCAGCTTCACCGCGTCCTTCATGAACTCCGCCCACATGGGCACCGCAGCCTGCGCGCCTTCGAGTTTCAAATCGGTGTAATCGTCATTACCAATCCAGATGACGCACAGCAGATTGCTCGTGTATCCCACAAACCACGCGTCATGCTCGGTCCCGGTTTTACCGGCGGCAGGTGCGGTGAATCCCAGTCCGCGCACCCTCTCTGCTGTGCCGTGGTTGATGACGTCCTCCATCAGGCTCGTTGTCAAGAACGCCACCCGCGGATCCAGCACTGGTTTCGATATAGGGGCAAAATCGTCCACCACATCTCCGTCGGCTGTACGCACCGAAGAGATCATGTTGGGCTCAATCCTCACGCCATTGTTGGCGAAGACAGTGTAGGCACCGGCCACCTGCATCGGGGTGGCACCGTAGGCGCCAATGGCCATCGACGGTGTTGCCTCCACAGACGTAATGCCCGCCTGGTGCGCCAATGTAGCCACATTGTCGAACCCGACCATTTGGCCCAGCGCGACGGTGGCGACGTTTTGCGAAAGCATCAGCGCAGTGCGCGCTGTGATCATGCCCATCTCTTCGTGCTTATAGTTGTGTGGCGAATACTGCACGGTGCCATTATCGAAATCGAAAGTCGTATCCGCGTCGTTCAACATGGTCACCGCCGTAAACACACCTTGCTGGCCCGGTAGCGCGACTCCCGTCAGGCTGCTGTTGAACGCGGTTGCGTAGACAAATGGCTTGAACGACGATCCCATCGGCCGCTGGACGACGGCATGATTTAACTGGCTGGCGCCGTAGTTGCGTCCGCCCACCAGTGCCAGAACCTGGCCCGTATGTGGATTCAGAGCAATCAGCGCCACCTGCGGAAAAGTCAGGTGCTCCTTGGGATCGGCCTCGGCGCCCTTGCGATGAAGACGTTCGTACCGGTGCCGCACCATTGCGTCCACCGTCTTCATGCCGTCTTCAACGGCCACGGTGGCGATGCTCTGCAGGTCTGGGTCAAGTGACGTGTAGATGTGCAGGCCCTCGCCGTTGATATCGCGATCCCCGTACCGCTCCGTCAGTCTCTTGCGCACCAGGTCGACAAAATAGGGCGCCTCGCGCTCATCGACGCTAAATGGCGTCAGGCTCAGAGGAGCCGCCTTCGCTGCCTGCGCTTGCTGTCGGGTAATGGAATGTGTCTCGACCATGGAGTCCAGCACAATGTTTCGCCGCGCAATCGCCCGTGTTGGATGTTCGTAGGGGGACAGGCGGCTCGGGCCCTGGATGATCCCGGCCAGCAATGCGCACTCGGGCAGGTTCAGATCACGGATATTCTTGCCGAAGAACGCCTGCGCCGCTTCTCCGAAGCCGTTGATCGCGAAGCTGCCGCGCTGCCCCAGCGGGACCTCATTGGCGTAGATCGTAAAGATTTGCTGCTTAGTGTAGCGATGCTCCAACTGGAAGGCGATCGCGGTCTGGATAATTTTGCGTCTCCATTGTTTTGCAGGAGAAAGAAAGAATAGGCGGGCCACTTGCATGGTCAGCGTGGAACTGCCCTGGCTGTATCGCCGCGACCGCAGATCGGCGAAGAATGCCCCGAACACGCGCGTATAGTCCACAGCGCCGTGTTCGAAATAGCGCCGGTCTTCAATCGAGGTCACTGCCGGGACCAGATATTTTGGCAGCTCGTCATACGTAACCAGGCGTCGCTTGCCACGATCTTTATCGGAGAGGCCGGTGATCAGTTGCGGCTCCAGTTCGTACGCGCTCAACTGCTCGCCGTCATCCGCCTTGATCGCTGTCACCTTACCCTTGGTGGTGTAGACGGTCGCGCCATCCGGAGCATGATACGACTGCGGGCCGGGCTGAATGTGGATACTGTTTTCTGTCAGCGCATAGGTGCCTATTTGGGAGGGATGGGTTTGGCCGACTGGACTGTAGCCCGCCTGGTTCAGTTCGTGAGCGATCTCTTCCACGCTGTATTTTTGGTCGGGCCGAACCTCTGCGGGAGCCGCGTAAATCTTCGCCGTATTGGCGAACAGCGGCTGGCGCAGACGTTGCTCCACCACATGTTCGTAGGCGTGATAGTAGTAGGCGAAAACGATGCCACCCACTGCGCAGACCAACAAAACGCATGCCACCAGTACCAGCAAGACTCTGATTTTCCAATCGGAGTGCCATTTCTTGCCGCCGCCGCGACTGCTGGTGCGTGGGCGTGGGCGATTTCCACCTCCGCTTGCGGTTCGAACTCTGCCGGCGCCACTCGTTGCATTAGGCCGCGAAGTTGTTCGCGGAGGTCTCTCGGTTCCTGCCATTGTTCCTCTCGACTGTCGTTGCTCGGTCGACTGTTGTTGCTGGCACCCGGTTGCAGGGCGCTTCGTTGAATCTCCGTCCGTTCGTTGGCCTACGTCGACGCGACTGGCGTGGCTGCCCGCACACGTTCTTGAATCACTTTTGCAGCTGTTGCAAGCGAAACATCCTCGCTGCTCCTGCTCGATCGCGTAACCAACTCCACAACGCCTTCTGCAACTTTCTTTCCTACGTTCACTCGGAATGGGATTCCAACCAGGTCAGCATCTTTGAACTTCACGCCGGCTCGTTCATCGCGATCATCCAGCAAAACGTCTAGCCCGGCAGCGCTGAGTTCCTCCGCCAGTTTTTCGCCGCTGGCCTTTAGACCCGCATCGCTCACGTTGGTAATCGTCACCACCACATCGAACGGCGCAATCGAGGGTGGCAGCGAAAACCCACTGTCGTCGAAGCTCTGTTCTACATTGGCGGTTAGGATCCGCTCAATGCCGATGCCATAACAGCCCATGATGGGAGTGACTTCTTTGCCGTTCGGATCCAGCACGCGAGCTCCCATGATGTCCGTATAGCGATCTCCAAGTTTGAAGATATGTCCCACTTCGACGGCTTTGGCCACGCGCAGCGGTGCGTTGCAGACCGGGCAGCCCTCTCCCTCGTTGACGGCGCGAATGCTGGCTGCAACCGTCCAGGCGAAATCCCGTTTCGGCGTCACATTGCGAAAGTGGTAGTCCAGCTTGTTGGCCCCGCAGATCATGTTGCTGCGCTCGAGCAGAGCTTCATCCAGCACCACTACCATCTTCAGCCGATTGGCCGCCGCCCAGAATTTCTGCGACTTGTTGGGCTGAAAAGTCGAGCGCTGCAGCTCCGGCAAAAGACTTGGCTCGACCGTCTGCGTTAAGCCCACAGGACCAAGGAATCCTCCCGGCGCCTTGAAGTAGATGGCGAGTTCTTCCGGCAACATCGGCCGCAGTTGACCGGCGCGCAGCAATCCCATCAGCTTGGTTTCGTTTACATTGTGATCGCCGCGCAAAAAGGCAGCAACCGCCAGCCAAACCGGCTGATCGGCCGCATCACGCTTCTCTGCCATGTAGGCAACGCATTTGATGTCCTGGCTGGCACTCACTTTCATGAACGCGGTCACGTCCGCAATGGCGCCCATTCCCGGCGTATGTACCAGTTCCGGCAAGCCGTCTCCGGTCGGAGACAAGTCTTCTGCGGGCGGCAGTTGCGAGGTCGCCTTTTCAACATTGGCGGCGTACCCGCACGCTGCACAACTGGCAATCAGGTCTTCGCCAGCATCCGTGTAGACCATGAACTCCTGCGATTGGCTGCCACCCATCGCTCCTGAATCCGCCTCAACCGCGACGAACTTCAAGCCGCAGCGGGAAAAAATTCTGCGGTAGACTGCATCGTGCTTCTGATAGCTTAGATCGAGCCCGGCTGCATCAATATCGAAGGAATAGGAGTCCTTCATCAGGAACTGTCGCACCCGCAGCAGGCCTGCCTTCGGCCTCGGTTCATCGCGGAATTTGGTCTCAATCTGGTACCAGATCTGCGGCAGTTGTTTGTAGCTGCGCAGCTCTTTGCGGGCTACTTCCGTCATCACTTCTTCATGTGTCATGCCCAGGCAAAGGTCGGCGCCCTTGCGGTCTTTCAGGCGGAACATGTTGTCGCCCATGCTGGTCCAGCGGCCGCTCTGCTCCCATAGCTCCCGTGGCAGCAAAGCCGGCAGCAGAAACTCCTGCCCAATCGAATCCATTTCCTGGCGCACAATGGCGACAATTTTGTTAATCGAACGCTGACCGAGGAACAAGTAGGAGTAGATTCCGGCGCCCAACTGGCGGATGTATCCGGCGCGAACCAGAAACTTGTGACTGGCGACTTCGGCATCTGCCGGGGCTTCGCGAAGAGTGGGAAGAAAAAGCTGTGACCAGCGATGCATGGGTAAGGTTAGTGTCCTTATCGTGTTCAATAGCTCAATCTGTTCATTCTACTTGTTTCTTCGCCGGTCCCTCCGGGATGCGTAGTTGTTGGACGTCGGACGTGCCTGCTTCGCTCACCGTGGATCACGGAACCAGGTCGACCGGCTCGGTTCCGACGGAACGCCGAAATGCGGTTTTAACCGGTTTGTAATCAAAGTCTCCCGAGCCCAGTCTAATGTTATGGGGATGAGAGATGATGCTCTGACCATTGAAACATTGCCCAGTTCGCGTCCCGATGCAATTGTCTTGCAATTAAGCGGTCCAATCACCCTGAGCTCGCTCTTTCCTCTGAAAGACACCCTCGGCGCGGTGACACAGCACCTGACCATCCTGGATATGTCCCAGGTTCCCTATGTCGACTCCGCCGGTCTTGGCACGGTCCTGATGTTTTACGTTTCCGCTGAAAAGAATGGACGCAAACTGGCTCTCGCGGGGGTCACCGATCGGGTCCTGAGCCTGATTCGAATGACCCGTGTGGATACAGTATTGAAGATGTTTCCAACTGTCGAAGCCGCGGAACAGAGCGCATAGTACGGCGCCGCCTTGGGCACCTCCTGCTGAGAATGCATCGCCGTCGGGTACCTAGAACAGCTCCGTACCCCACAGATCATGCAGGTGAATGACACCTTCGATCTGATTTTCACCATTGACCACGATCAGCGATGTAATCTTGCGCTCTTCCATGCGACGCAGGGCTTCAGCAGCGAACTCATTCGCGGCAATCGTCAGTGGGTTGGGATGCATGGCTTCTCCTGCTGTCTTCGCCAACGCACTCGCCCCCTCCTTCTCCAACAGCGACGCAGGTCGCCGTCGCTTAGCAGGCCCACCAGCTTTCCTTTTGCTACCACCGTGGTCATGCCCAGGCCTTTGCTCGACATCTCATAGATCACGTCTGTCATCGCCGTCTTCGGTGCGACACGCGGCACGGCATCGCCGGAGTGCATCAACTGCTCCACACGCATCAGTCGCTTGCCCAACTTTCCGCCGGGATGCAGATTGGCAAAATCTTCTGCGCGGAAACCCTTGCGAGCGGAAATAGCGATGGCCAGCGCGTCGCCGAGAGCGAGCATGGTCGTAGTCGAGGCGGTTGGCGCCAGTCCCAATGTGCAGGCCTCCTGTTCCACAGAACAGTCGAGGGCCACATCGCTGGCTTGGGCCAGGGTCGAGCGCATATCGCAACAGAAGGTGATCAGCGCATCGCCAATGCGCTTCAACATTTCCAGCAGCCGAAGAATTTCTTCCGTTTCGCCGCTCGCCGACAGGGCAATGACGACATCGCCTTTGGCCAGCATGCCAAGGTCGCCATGATGCGCCTCGGCCGGATGCAGAAACAGCGCAGGGGAGCCAGTGGAACTCAGCGTGGCAGCAATCTTTTGCGCGATGATTCCGCTCTTGCCCATGCCGGTGACGACCACGCGGCCGCCAGTCGACCCGCAGGCAACAATCAGATCGACCGCGCGCGCAAACTCCTTCGCCATGCTCTTTGGAGAAGTCGCGCCCACTTCAAGACGATCGGCGAGCGCCATCAACGCCTGCGCCTCGATCCGAACCAGCTGCGCCGGATCCACGCCACCCGCGTTCTTCCGTCCGCCGGATGCGCGCGATGTACGCCCGGATTTTTTCTGTGCTTTCATCGGTATCAGCAGCTAGGAACTGAGTTAGACGATACTGCATTGGGAGCGCGGAATCCATTTCTGCCCGACTCGGTCCAGCAATCCTCATGCCGCTCTTCTCCTGCCCATCGAATATCCACGTTACGAAAGTATTCCGACATTCGTAATGGGTATGCGATTTTCTCTCTAAATTGACGCAGAAATCTCTAGACACCGCGAGGCGTCGACTGTAACTTCTTGGTTGACTCTCAACAGCAGATGGCTATTTTTCAAGGAACTCAGGATGAGCCGCGCTTGAGTGTCGATAGAACGATTTGAACCTTTTTTCTGCCTGGGCCGGCGATCCCGCGTCACTTCTCCAGCCTCGGGAAATGAAAGCTGCACAAATCAAAACCCCATTGGAGTTGACCACGATGCATGCCTTGGGACTGCCATCGCGTTTCGACCGTCGACGTTTACAGAACTGTCCTTCCACCGCGCTAAGGGAAGGCTCTTGCCTTGTGTCGCGAGAGCGATGTCTCTTCTTGCTGATTGCCATCCTCGCGATCTTAGCGTCCACTCCGCGCACCACCTACGCCGGAATGATCTCAACCCAATCACCGACGAAGGTCGCCGTGACGATGAGCACAACCTCGAGCCAGGGGCTCTTGCGTCGCGCCATTACGATCGCGTCGCGACCTCTCATCCCGCTGGGCGGTTTGCCGATGTTTCCAGCAGTGCTCTTGTGGTTCCCCGAAAGCAACAACATGTCCGACGTCCAGGTCGTAGGAGTTCAATCCGATTCGAGTCAGCCTGACTCCAAGTCGTATCGCTGGCTCCGAATTGGCATGCTCATCCTATTCGCAATGGGATTGTTGGGAATGCTCTTCAGTTAACGCGGCAGGTCGATTCGTCCCAGCTGTTCGTCGACGAGATCACGTCATTTCGCTTCAGCAGGCAAGGCGCGGGCAATCCGCGCCTCTGTGGTGTTTGAGTCGCCGTTGCCCACCCGGGATAGATACGGCGGTGCCCGTCCCGATACAATAAAGAGTTGGATCCCGGGGCTTCTGCTTTGCGGGATCAAGGAGTAGGAATGAAGCGCAGTACAATTGTCGTCCTGATTCTGGTCGCAGGCGTCGCCGCAATGCTCTGGTCTGGGGTGATGGCCTACCGGATGAGAAAGGCGATGAATACGCCTCCGGCCGCGCAGGCCGCATCCCCCGCACTACGCAAGTTTCTGGACGAGCCTTCGGCGAACTCGGAGGATTCGGCCGCGACAACCGCCACTCCGGATGAAAATTCGCCAGCCGCCCTGGGTTTGCCCGATTTTCGAGAGAAGCCCGCTCCGTCGTTCACCTTGAAGAGCGTCGATGGCAAAACCGTTTCGCTTGCGGATTACAAGGGGAAGGCCGTTCTGCTGAATTTCTGGGCCACATGGTGCGGCCCGTGCAAGCTGGAAATGCCGTGGCTGATTCAATTGCAAAAGAAATATGCCTCCCAGGGATTTACTGTCCTTGGCATCTCTGAAGACGATGGTTCCACAGAAGCCGAGGCCAGGAAAGAGGTCAGCGATTTCATGGCCAAAATGGGCGTCGATTATCCCGTACTGATGTACGACGACCAGATGAATAAAGCCTACGGCGGCATCGACTACCTGCCGACGTCCTACTACATCGGGCGCGATGGCAAGGTGGTCATCGAAGCGGGCGGGTTGATTTCCGAAAGCGAAATGGAAGCCAACATTCAAAAGATTCTAGCTACGGGAGCGTGAGCGTGCAGGCAGGGAAGTCAGCGATCGTTCTTGTATTGGCTGCAGGCATCGCGTGTGCCGGCGTCTCCATGGGGCAGTCGGGATGGCAGCCAGGTCCGCACGGCATCGGATTCGGCGCTCCCAAGGCAAAACAGTGGGTGCAGCTGGTTTCCTCGCCGCAGGTGGCTGTTAAGGCGACCTCACCCAGCGCCGCTGCCAAGGATGTCGAGCTGCGATTCACAATCCAGCAGGGATTGCATATCAATTCTCATACACCGCATTCGGAGTTTCTGATTCCGACGACGCTGACCCTCGAGAAAACGCCCGGCGTGGAAATTGCTCAAGTCGAGTATCCGCAGGGAGTGGATTACCATTTCCAGTTCTCGCCGAAAGATGCGCTCAGCGTGTACACCGGCGAATTTGCTGTGGTTGTCCGCCTGCACGCGCATGCCGGTCACTATGCGCTCCACGGCCAACTGCATTATCAGGCCTGCGACAACAAAGCCTGCAACCCACCGCAGACCCTTCCTCTACAGCTGGATGTGACCGCTCACTAGAGATATCCCGATAAAGCGACCGCAGACGCAGCGATTCTCATTGCGCATGGAAGAAGAACTCGCCGGTCAGCCTAATCCTGCTGCCCGGTGTCTCCTTGCGGAAGGAACAGCATCTTGGACGCGATGCGTGTATGCGTCGCTGAGATGATGTGTGGGCTGATCACAATCAAAAGCCTGCCCGAGGTGATGTTAGTGACCGGGCTGGCGGTCCAGCCAAAACCCGGGAGCTCGCTCAATCCGGGAATCCCGGAAAGGGATTTCGACTCCGTGCTGCTGACCGCGCTGGTGACCAGCGCCGTACCGCCGTCAGGAATCTGAATGGTCGTGATGAAGTCTCGATTGTTGATAATAGGTGAACCATTCACAGAGGTTCCCGCCAGGGAGGCCAGGGTCACCTGTAACTGCATCTGCACATCTTTGTTCTGCAGAATGCGTGGCAGCGCGTTCACAGTCAGCCCCAGGTCCTGATATTGCACTGTAGGCGCCAACGCCAATGGGTTCGAGGTTGCGGTGGGCGTCGTGCTGGTGCCTGCCAGCAGGCTGGCAAGCGTCGAGTTGGCGGTAGGGGTTTGGGTTCCAGCGGAATAGCTTTGCGTGACGATGGGATAGCGCTCGCCAATCTTCACCGTCTGTTTTTGCA
Organism: uncultured Acidobacteriota bacterium; assembly: GCA_963794795.1. Classification (GTDB taxonomy): domain Bacteria; phylum Acidobacteriota; class Terriglobia; order Terriglobales; family Acidobacteriaceae; genus JAKAAZ01. The sequence continues at coordinate 733,451 of CAWCFC010000002.1, forward strand.
AGTCGCCAGCGTGCAGCTCGACGTGGTCAATTTCGCGCGTGTCGGAAATATTCAGAGAAGCATTGACGGTGGTACTGCCGAACGACAAGCCGCTGAGAGTAAGGCCATTGCCAAACAGTGCGAACGGCTGATTCAGCACCGTTCCTTGCACCAGACCCAGCCCGATCAATAGAGCCGCGATTCCCGCCAGGTCTCCGGGATTCACCAGCCCGGCAGCAATCAACTCGGTAATCGTGCTCTGGTTGCTGTTGATGATGCTGGTTAACTGCGATGTCACGTTGAAAACACTCAGCGTCTGCGGAAACGCTACGCCCAGGTCCTGCTGGCGCGAGTCGTTCACCTGGTAGATGCGGACATCGAGCATCACTTCCGGCTTGTCGAGATACAGCTGCTGCACCGTCGCGTTAATCGCCCGCAGCGTGCTCTCGGTCGAGCGAATGGTCACCGTGCCGTGGTCCGGGTTACTCGAAATCTGACGAACTCCAAAGACATTGCGGATCATGTTCACAGTGTTAATCAGTTCCGTCTTGTCCTGCCCAGGCAGAAAAATGGTTTCCAGCAGAAGTCGATCGAACTTCTTGCGATTCTCCGGCGTGTCTTTGGCCACCAGTACGTGGGTCGGATCCAGGGCCACCCAGAATGTTCCCGTCGCCAGGGCCACAGCATCAGACGCTTGACTGTATGAGGCATGGTCCAGGTCCAGTTGGATTTGTTTGGTTGGAACAGAGTCATCCAGGATGGCTGTGATTCCGTAAGCGGAAAGAACCTGGTGCAGGATGTCCTGTGCGCTGCCGCGAAGATGAAAGGCAGATTGAATCTGCGCGGGTGCCACTTCAATCAGTCCGGTGGCGAATTTCGGCATCGGCCTCGACTCGATGACAGCGGGCTCTTGTTGGTCATCCAGAGACTGAATATGTTCCTGAACAAAAGGATTCTGCGGGTCGAGACTCAAAGCCTGTTCCAGTTGCTGCTTGGCCGCTGTATTTTTGCCCGCCTGTTGATCTTGTTTCGCAGTCTGCAACATGATGCCGACCCACTGCTGACGGGCTAGTTCATAAGCAGCCAGATAGGGACCGTTGGTTGGGTCAAGCAAGTGGGCTTTTGCGAACAGCGTAAGCGCCTGCGAGGAATCCTTGGACTGCAGCGCGTGCGTACCTTTGCGGAAATACTCTCTCGCCTTGGCGATTTGTTGTTCGCTTGGTATCGGAACCGAAGCCAGCTCGCTGGGCGACGTGGAGGGCGTGGTGGCTATCGGAGGAGTCGCTGAATGTGAGGTGTCGTCGGCAATCGCTTGAGGAACGCAGGTGAAAATCCCCAACGACAGCATGAGGCTGGCGGCGATCGATTTTCTTGGCCACCCAGAAGCTATCAGAGGGAATTGGCGTTCAGGCTTGCGTCCGCGACCGATGCGGCTCGGATTTCGAGGATTGAGAACTCGTTGCAGGCGCGGGACGCAGCTCAATATTGGGTTGTGGAGAAGACGTTTTTGCGTTGGATAGATCTTTGCCACGCGCCAATACACTACCTTGCCCGAGGTCGGGTCACTACCTCGAGCGTACCAGTTGCACCGCTGGAAGAACAGCGTGCTCCCCGCGCGGCGGCCGCTTCAGTCCCAGCTTGATCTGCACTGGATCCAGCTCCAGCTCGGCCATGATGCGGCTTAGCGTGTTGCGATGCACGCCCAGCTCGCGCGCAGCCTTGCACTGGTTGCCTTTGTTATTGCGCAACACTTCCTGAATGTATCGGCGACGAAACTCGCGGACAGCCTCCTCGTAGGTGATGCCACTGGCGTACATCTGTACGACAAGATTATCCAATTCGCGTTTCACTTGTGACCTCTCTAACCCGGCTTGCAAATGCTGCGGCAGTCAATGTTGCTGATAGGGGAAATGTTCCAAAAAGTCTACTCAATGTTCTAACGTGTGGCTGGGGGAGGATGCAAGTGGAATTGAATCCAGTTTGGACCTTGCTTGATCATAGCCACTCCCTCTTGAATCTTATGCTGTAATTCTGCAGGCGCACCTGCTGACAGGTCATTGGCCGCCGACAGAAAGTACGGCGCCAGCTTTGATCCTTGCAGCCAATTTTTCTGGGGTACGAAAGCAGCAATTGCTATGATAGCAACGACCACCAGGAAAGCGCCGCGAATAACTCCAAAAATTGCGCCCAATAAACTGTCCAGCCCACCCAGGCCCGCGGTATGCGCTACTTTGGAAATGGCCCTGCCGATCAGTCCGATGACCAGCATTACCCCCAGCGCAATTAGCAGAAACGCCACTACATCGGCCACGCCCTCAGAGTGAATTACGTGCGAAAGGGGAGTTGCCAGCACATGGTAATTCCAGAAGGCCAGCCACAACCCCAGGACCAGCGCGGCCAGAGACACCAGCTCCAACACCAGTCCCTGGGCTGCGGCCATAATGGTCGACAGCACGATGATGACAACGACAAACCAGTCGAATAGGGTCATGCCAGCCAACACCAGCTCTCCTGAACAGTGATCAAGTGCCACACAGATTGTCGCAAATGTGTGACGCCAGCAAATGAATGCAATTGTACAAACAGCGTAAGGGAGAGGTAGCTAGTGCAGCGAAGTGTGGCCAGTGATGCGACGAAAGGCTTCGAGATATTTTTCCTGGGTTCGTGCGACGACCTCTTCCGGCAGCGCTGGGGCCGGCGCCTGCTTGTTCCAGTGGCTCTCTACTAAATAATCGCGCACGAACTGCTTGTCAAAAGAAATTTGCGGGCCGCCGGGATGATAGCTGCTTTTCCACCAATAGCGCGAAGAATCCGGGGTCAGAGCTTCGTCCGCCAGCACCACTCCCTGGGCGGTCTGGCCGAATTCAAACTTGGTATCAGCGAGTATCAAGTCCTGACCATCCACGTGGCGCGATGCGCGCTCATAAATCATCAGGCTCAGATCTCGCAGCAACTCGGCATTACTGCGGCCGATGCGATTGCCCATCTCTTCCATGGTGATGTTCATGTCGTGCTCGCCTGCGGGTGCCTTGGTCGCCGGGGTGAAAATCGGCTCCGGCAGCTTCTCAGATTCTGCCATGCCCGGCAGTAAAGCGATCCCGCAAACGCTTCCGGTCTCTTGATAATCCTTCCAGGCAGAACCGGTCAGATAACCACGGACAACACACTCGATGGGATAGATCTGCGCCGGCTTGACCAGCATGGAACGAAAATGCAGCAGCTGACGATAGGGTTGCAGCACCTCCGGATACAGGTCGACATCGGCAGTGATCAGGTGGGTCGGCACCAGGTCAGAGAGAAAGCGGAACCAGAACAGGGAAATCTGCGTCAGAATTTTTCCCTTGTCTGGAATGCCGGTTGCCAAAATATGATCGAATGCGGAGATTCGGTCGGTAGCGATCAATAACAGGTCGTCGCCCACAGCATAGATGTCTCGAACCTTCCCGCGTGCGTGCAGCTTCAGATTCGGGAGGTCGGCTTGAAGCAGTGCGTCTGGCATACCTTTGAGCCTTTCATGCGAATTCGTCTCTGGCAAGCAGCTTACATCTACGGATGCGGACAGAAACGAATTGTTTGCATGCCGACATTACGGCGAGGTATCAGGCGGTGGCCCGCTCCAGCGCGCGATCATGATGCAACCGAACCGAAACAATTTTCGAAACGCCCGGCTCCTGCATGGTCACGCCGAAAATTGCATCGGCTGCCTGCATCATGCGCTTGCTATGTGTAATCACGATGAAATGCGTGTGAACGCTCATCTTTTTCAGCATGTTCGCCAGTCGTCCGACGTTCGATTCATCCAGCGCAGCATCCACTTCATCCAATACGCAGAATGGACTCGGCTGGAACTGGAAGATTGCCATCAGCAGTGACAAAGCTGTCAGCGCTTTTTCTCCGCCCGAAAGCAGAAGAATATTCTGCAACTTCTTTCCTGGAGGAGAAGCAATGATGTCGACGCCACTGTCGTCCGAGTTCTCCTGGTCCGTCAGCTTCATGAAGGCCTGGCCACCGCCAAACAGGTGAGTAAACGCGGCAGAGAAATTTTCATTGATGGCGGCGAAGGCCTCTTCGAACTTGCTGCGCAGCACGACTTCAATTTCGCGGATACTGTTCTGCGTGTTCTCAATGGAATCGATCAGGTCTTTCCGCTGCGTTTCCAGGAACGCATGACGCTCGGAAGCTTCCTTGTATTCCTCAAGCGCCATCATGTTGACCGGCCCCATTGACTCAAGCTTCTGCTTGATGCCGCGGCAGGCTTCTTCTTCTGCGATCAGCGGCTCAGCTTCCAGACGGATCAAAGCCTCATCCGCGCGCAATTCATCGGCAGGAACGGCAAGATCCTGCATGCAGGTTTCTCCCAGATGCACCAGGTCAGAGGACAGGCGCGCAGCCCGGGCAGCAGCTTCACCGCGACGATCGCGGAAGGCTTCCAGCTCGACACGCAATCCGCGCACCTGCTGCTCCACTTCAGCCGCCTGCTGGCGGAGCGCCGCCGACTGCTGCGCCAATTCTTCCGCCTGTTGCCGCGCGGTCGTGCGCGTTTCTTCCAGTTCCTGGCTGCGAACCTGCAGCCGCTCCTGCTCGATCACGCGCTGCTTCTGCTCGGCATCGCCAGACGCAATCATCTGTTCCAGCTGTCGAACACGCTGCTCGAGACCTTCCACCATGCGATCCAGGCGTTCGGAGGAACTGACCGCACCCCGTCTCCGCTCTTCCAACCCCGCAAGCTCGATCGAGGCCGTGGACATTTGCTGTTGCGCCGCATCGCGCGCCAGTCGAAGCGCTTCCAGCGAGCCCTGGGCTTCGTTCAGCTGCTGCTCAAATTGAACCCGTTGCTGCTCGTGGCGTTCGACCTCTTCACGCCGCTGTGCGAGCCACTCACCCTTTTCCGCCTGCGCTGCTGTATTGCGCTCAGCCTGCAGCGTCCACTCGCTCAAGCGCCGTTCCAGGCGGCCGACCTCGGCTTCCAGTTGCCGCAGGGCCGCGCCGGTGTGAGCAGATTCCTGTTCAGCCTTGCGCCGCTCGGCGGACTTGACTTCAATTCGCTGCGACAGCTCGGCGACCATGCGCGCGAGCTTCGCCGTTTCCATCTCCGCGGCGGCCAGAGAATCTTCAACGCCTGCCAACGCTTGCTGGGTGCTGCGCAACTCGCGCTTCAAAGCCAGCGGACCTTCAACACTGGGTTTGCCGCCAGTCACCGTCACATTGTGAAAACACTCCCCGTTCGGCGAGAGGAAAAACGCTTCAGGATTTTCCAGCGCCAGCGACTTTCCAACTTCAGAGTTCGGCACCACGTAGCCGTGCCGCAGCTTGGGCAGAATCACTTCCAGCGAACTGCCGAAACCGTCGAGCACCCGAATGCAATCTTTCAGCCGCACCACGCCGTCACGAGCTTCGCTCAGCGGTTGCACCGTCGCCGGCGCGAATGAGAACTTTGCCTGCGAGTCATCCGGATGAACCAGGAACGTCGCGCGGCCATCGACATCTGTCTTCAGCACGCGCATGCCTTCCTGGGCATCATTCCAGCTTTTCACCACGATGAAATTCAGTTCATCGCGCAGAAATTCATCCACCACTGTTTCATATTTATCGGATACTTCGACGAAATCTGCCAGCACGCCAACCGGCGCGTGTCCGCCTTCCATGGTGTTGGTGCGCAATAGCTGCCGAACCGTGTCAGTCGAGTAGCTGTGTTCGCGAATCAGCGACTCGAGGGAATTGCGCCGTCCCTGCAATGTGGCTTGCTCGGCGCGCAGTTGATCGGCCTGGCGGCGAGACGCGGCTTCTTCGGTGCGCTGCGTTTCCAGTTCGGCGCGCAACGTCGTTAGCTCGGCCTCCGTATCCTGCAGAGTCGTGCTGGCAGAAGCAAAGTTCAGCGAAACCTGTCCCCGCTCGACGCCGAGTTTTTCCAATTCGCCGTGCACGCCCGCGCGTTCGGTTGCCAGGCGTTCCGCCTCGCGTTGAAATCCTTCAAGACTGGCTTCTCCCTGGCTGATCTGGTTGCGAACCTGGTTGGCCTGTGTCATCCAGTGCAACATCTGGCGGCGAGACGTTTCCATGCGCTCGCTCACCGAGGCCAGCTCCGTGGTCGCGGTTTGAAACGCATTTTGCCGCGCCTGCATGTCTTGCCGCGCCAGATCCACAGCCTGCTGCGCCTGCGCCAGAAACGCCTTCTGCTGCGTGCGCTCTGCTTCCAGGCCAGTCAGCTGTTGCTGGGTCTGCGCCATCTCCGCCTGCGCAGCCTGTAGCCGCACCTTCAAGTCTGCAGCGCGGTCTTCATTGGCTTTCAGCTGTCCCAGTGTTCGTTCCAGTTCGATCGAAGCGTTGTTGGCACTGGTTGCGGCTTCGCGCGCTTGCTGTTCGCGCGTATAGCCTTCAGCGACGGCAGCCGCCCGCTGCTGATCCACTTCGGCGATGGAGTGTGTCATGCCATCGATTTCCGCGGTCAACTGGGCCAACTCACTTGCCACCGCGACCGTCGCCGCATCGGTGAGCGAAATCCTTGTCGCAATCACTACCCGCAGCCGCTGGTGAAGCTCATCGCGCAAAGCGCCGTAACGTTCGGCCTTCGCGGCCTGGCGCTTCAGCGAATTCATCTGACGGGAAACTTCGTCGAAAATATCATTCACGCGCGCCAGGTTCTGCTTTGCCTGCTCCAGTCGCAATTCCGCCAAATGCTTCTTGGTCTTGAAGCGCGTAATGCCCGCAGCTTCTTCAATGATCGCTCGCCGTTCGTGCGGCTTGCTGCTTAACAGCTGCCCAATCCGCTCCTGCCCGATGATTCCGTAGGAATCTGAACTGAGGCCTGTACCCATCAGCACATCGTGAATGTCGCGCAAGCGGCAAAGCTTTCCATTCAGCAGGTATTCGCTCTCACCTGTACGAAACAGCCGCCGCGAAATGATGATTTCGCCATCCTGCGCGTGATTGCGTTGAAATTTACGGCGGCGAATCTTCAGCACCACGTTGCCTTCGGCCGTCGCTCCCGCATCCGCCGATCCCTCGGATCCTTCCGCGTGGGTCTCGTCCTTACGTTCGACCTCGACCGGTCCTTCAATGATTTGTCCCGGCTGCAGATCGGCGATAATTTCTTCTGTCTCCTGCGCCGCCTGCGAGCGCACGGCAGCTTCATCCCAATCGTCGAGCACCATCTCCGGCCCAGGATGCGAACCTGCCGGCCGATATACTTCGGGATCGATCAGGACCAGCGACACCTCTGCCATGCCGGTTGGTTTCCGCTCCCGCGTACCTGAGAAGATAACGTCTTCCATCTTGATGCCACGCAAGTCCTTCGCCGACTGCTCGCCCAGCACCCAGCTGATGGCATCGGAAATATTGGATTTGCCGCATCCGTTGGGGCCTACAATCGCAGTGACGCCGTTGCTGTCGAGCAACACTTCCGTGCGATCGCAGAAGGACTTGAAGCCGAGAATATGAATGCGCTTAAGTTCGAGCAATCGACACCTCTGGGGGCAAGCGTTGCGGGGGCAAAGGTCCGCCCACCGATGGCTCCACTTTAGTCCTGCAAGTGCCTCGGGTCAATATCAGATACAGCGGGTTGTGGATAAGAAGTCCAGAACCCAAGCTGTTGTGTGTGCATTGGAATCGAGCCCCAGAAATCGATTCCCCTCCGCCCAAAATCCACGTCCATCCACCCTGCGGGAAAATCCTACTTTTTCAAGGTCGGCCGAATCTGCACTTCGCTGATGAACGATTGATCCGCCTGCGTCGCCAAAAGGGCCACGATGTTGGCAATATCCTCCGGAGCAATGGCGCCCAGGGCAGATTTGTGGCTGGATTGGCCCGATCCGAATTCTGTGCGCACGGTTCCAGGCTCGATCAGAGACACACGCACCTGATATTGCCGCAACTCTTCGGCCGCGGATACCATCATGCCGTTCAATCCCCACTTTGTAGCCGCGTAGGCAGCTCCATTCGGCACCGGATTCTGGCTGGCCAGTGAAGAAATGTTGATAATATGTCCTCGCTTGGCCGCAATCATTGTGGGTGCGAATGCGCGCAACATCAGGTACGGCGCTCGCAAGTTCAGGGCAACCTGCTGTTCCCACACCTCAAGCGGAGTTTCATACAGCGGGCCCTGCAGCCATCCCATGCCCGCATTGTTGACAAGAATGTCGCAGCGCCGATGTGCGTCCAATACACGCCGAGAGAAGGCCTCGATCTGCTCCGGCTGCGTCAGATCACAGGCGTGAGATTCGGCATGGCCGCCTGCCTTGGAGATCTCCGCAGTCATCGCATTCAGCTGACTCTCATCCCGCGCGGTTAGGACGACGCGGGCTCCCAGTGAAGCCAGCCTGCGCGCGATTGCAGCGCCAATTCCGCGGCTGGCGCCGGTGACAATTGCAACTTGGCCAGACAATGGGGAAGCCGGATTCACGCTTTTTAATCTCCCTTTCCATGTTTTCGATGCAGGGGCACAAAGACGTCTTTGCCTTCGGGTTCAACCAAAAATCTTTTTGACCAGCCACAGCGCCGCCAGCAGCATTAAAACCATTCCCAGAACCATCAGTCGTACGTTGCCGAGTTTTTCTGGCCAGCTTTTCATGCTGCTAAGACCTCTGCCTGCATCGTACATAACGGATTGCTATTGCGTCAGAAGGATACTGGGTGGAATACTGACACGAACCGGATTATCCGGCCTTATAATCCTGCTAACCACACCAATGCGGCACCGTCTGTTCAGTCAAAGCCATTCGTCACGATGTCCCCGATTTTTGCTGTCGGGGTCAATCGATGGCGCGACGCTGGCAGAGATGCGCGTGGCATAATTTATATTCCCAATGAAACACTCGTTCGCGAGGAGTGATCGATGAAGAAAAAGTTTTTGTACGTCACGGTGCTGGCGCTGGCCGGTACCGCTATGAGTGCCGCTCCCATGATGCAGGCGCAAAGTGCAGGGTCGGGCACGATCACCATTAAAGATCCCGCGGAATACAACGCCTACAATGCTGCGATCAGCCAACCGACGCCGCAGGGCAAGGAATCGGCGATCGAGGGATTTTTGCAGCAATATCCCAATAGCGTTGTCAAGAAGCAGGTGTTGGAAATCCTGATGGATTCCTACATGCAAACGAAGAATACAGACAAGGCCTTGGGTGCAGCGCGGCAGGTGATCCAGATTGATCCTACAGATTTGCGTGCCTTGGCTCTGAGTACATACATTTTGAAGACGGAAGCTGGTCAGAAGACCAACCCAGCGGAGGCGCAGCCGTTGCTGGACGAAGCGGCGAAGGACGCGCAGACGGGTCTATCGGCCTCGGCGCCAGAAGGTGCGGATGCCGCCAACTACGACAAGATGAAGACGGCGGTCACGCCCCTGTTCGACGGCGCAATCGCCAACGACGATGTTGAGAAGAAGGATTACAACGACGCCATCAAATATTTCCAGGATGAGCTGAAAGCTATGCCTGCGGCGCAGCAGACTACGAGTGGAATTGAAGATACCTATCTGCTGGGAACGGCGTACGTCCAAAAATCCCCTCAGGATTTGGTGAACGCAGTCTGGTACCTTGCTCGCGCGGCCGCGTATGCTCCAGAGCCATTCAAGGATGAAATTCAGAAGGCCGCCCAGTACTGGTACAAGAAGTATCACGGTGGCATGGACGGATTCGATCAAGTCCAGGCGCAGGCGAAGGCATCTCTGAATCCGCCGGCCGGCTTCACAATTACTCCTGCACCGCCACCGCCGTCTCCGCAGGAACTGGCACACAACGCCGTCACATCCACGCCAGACCTGAAAACCATGGCGTTGACGGATAAAGAATTTGTGCTTGCCAACGGAACCCAGGCGGATGCATCCGCGGTATGGGACACCATGAAGGGCCTGACCACTAAGGTGCCTGGAAAGGTGATCTCGGCCACGCCGGATTCTGTTCAACTCGCCGTTTCCGACGATGCGCAGCAATCGAATAAGGCGGACTTCACCATCAATATGAAGACCCCGCTGAAAGAGCCGCCGGCCATCAATTCCATGGTCAACTACATCGCTACCTTCGACTCGTACACGCAGAATCCGCCCATGATCATCATGAAGGACGGGGAAGCGCCTGCGACCACCAAGCCACACGCGGTACATCACACGCACCACACAACGCACTAATCGTTTGTTGTTCACCTGAAAAAGAGCGGGCATCCATCAGGATGCCCGCTCTTTTTGTTGCCGACCTTCACGTTATTCGCCGAGCATGAAATGTCGAATCGACTGGGCACGACCCGTTGTCGCGTCGCATTCAATCAAAGCCGCACACATCTTGGGGTTCTTTTTTGCCGCATCAAACTTGGCCGGCATGCCGCGCAGGAAGCGATCCAGCACCTGTTCCACTTCGACGCCAATCACACTGTCATAGGGGCCGCTCATGCCGACGTCGGTTTGAAATGCAGTTCCCCCGGGCAGTATCCGTGCATCCGCTGTGGGTACGTGAGTGTGAGTCCCCAGGACCGCCGTCACGCGGCCATCGAGATACCAGCCTAACGCCACTTTCTCCGAAGTTGCTTCGGCGTGAAAATCCACCAGGATCACTTTGGCCTTCAACTTTTCAAGGATGGCGTCGGCTGCACGGAAAGGATCGTCGCTCGAAGCCATGAAAACTCGCCCCTGCAGGTTAATGACGGCGTACGACGTTCCATTGGCCAACTTACCTTCGTAGATGCCGTAGCCCGGTGTGCCCGGAGGGTAATTCGCGGGGCGCAGCAGTCGACGCGGGCGCTCGTGGCTGTCTGCGGGAACCGTTTGCATCCAGTCGATGATTTCGCGCTTATCCCAGATGTGATTGCCCGTAGTCAGGACGTGCGCACCCCAACTAAACAGCTCATCCGCGATGTTGGGAGTGATTCCAAACCCGCCCGCGGAGTTTTCCGCGTTGATCACCACCAGATCGACCGCATGCGTCTCGAGCAGGTGGCCCAGGTGCGCATGGACGATCCTGCGCCCGGCACCGCCAAAAATATCTCCGACAAAAAGTATCTTCAAATCAGACAAACTCCCGCGTAAAAGCTTGATGGTAGCACTGATCCGGCAATGTCCTGCCTACCGGACATCCGGCAGGATTTGCTCGAAGAGCGATTTGCATCAACATTGAGCAACTGTGATATTTTTGGGCACAAACCGGTTCTCCTGATGGTATAGATTGCTAACATACCGCGCGTGCAGCCTTTCTTTAAGGAAAGGCTGCGTGTAGTTTATTTTTCTTCATGTACATTTTCAGGAGAACCGGTTCATGGCAGCCAATCTTCGATTTTCGACAGCTATCGAAGCGCTCGCATTGATGGCGACTGAGCCAGAGAAATTCCACACCTCACAAGCCCTCGCATCCGCCCTGGCGACGAATCCGGTCGTCATCCGGCGATTACTCTCAGCCTTACGCCGGGCAGGTTTAGTCACAAGCGCGAAAGGTCCTTCGGGCGGCACGCATTTGGCCAGGAGTGCCAAGCAGATCACGCTGCGGGATATTTATCGCGCACTCGACGCGGGGGATCTGCTGCATCAAACCGCACACGATTCCGCTGACACGAAAGAATTGAAAAAGGCCATGCGCGGTGTGTTCCGCAAGGCGCAGAAATGTCTTGAAGAAGAACTGGATTCGACGACTCTGAATCAGCTGTTAAAGAAGTCCGGCAAGAAAGCCGCCAAGCATGCGGCGGACACAAGCCCCGAACAGCCTGCGCCCGCAACTCCGCAGTTAGTGGACGCCCACTAGGTCGTTGGACTTCGCCGTTCCGTAGCGGTTGACCACGTATTCATCCAGAATTTTTGTGAACTCCTGCACAATGTGATCGCCGCGCAGCGTCAGCAGCAGGCGGCCGTCCACGTACACCGGGGCAACCGGATCTTCAAACGTACCCGGCAGGGAAATGCCGATGTTGGCGTGCTTCGATTCTCCCGGCCCGTTGACGACGCATCCCATCACGGCCAGCTTCAGCTCCTCCACGCCCGGATATTTCTGGCGCCAGACCGGCATGGACTCGCGCAGGTGGCCTTGGATCTGGAGCGCTAACTCTTGAAAGTAGGTGCTGGTGGTTCGTCCGCAGCCGGGACATGCCGTAACCTGCGGAGTAAAGCTGCGAATGCCAAGCGATTGCAGAATCTGCTGCCCGGTTAACACTTCTTCCGTGCGGTCGCCATTCGGTTTCGGCGTGAGGCTTACGCGGATCGTATCTCCAATGCCGGCCAGCAACAGGGGAGTCAGCCCGGCGGTCGAGGCGACGATGCCTTTCATGCCCATGCCTGCTTCCGTCAGTCCCAGGTGCAGCGCGTAATCGCAGCGACTAGCCAGCATGCGATAGACATCGATCAGGTCGTGCACTCCACTGACCTTCGCGCTCAAAATAATCTGGTCGTGACGCAGGCCATAGCGTTCCGCCATCTCTGCGGAATCCAGCGCGCTGCGCACCATGGCTTCCATGGTCACGGCGCGGGCATCTTTCGGCTGGGCAGACTTCGCATTTTCATCCATCATGCGCGTCAGCAGTGCCTGATCAAGTGAGCCCCAGTTAACTCCAATGCGCACCGGTTTCTGATTCTCCACTGCGCATTCAATCATGGTGCGGAAATTATCGTCATCCTTGCGGCCGATGGAGCAATTTCCAGGATTGATGCGATACTTCGCCAACGCGCGTGCGCAGTCCGGATATTTCTTCAGCAGCAGATGCCCGTTGTAATGGAAATCGCCCACGATCGGCACATGAACATTCTGCTGCGCCAGTTCCTCAACAATGGCGGGGACCGATTTGGCAGCCGCATCGTTGTTGACTGTGACCCGGACAATCTCTGACCCGGCGCGATGCAGCGCGGCAACCTGTTTCACGGTCGAAGAGACATCGGCGGTGTCGGTGTTGGTCATCGACTGCACCACAACCGGTGCATCCGAACCGACCCGAACTTTACCAATCAGGACTGTAGGTGTCTTTCTGCGAGTGATTTCTGGCATAGGGCGTTCCAAGGCTATTTTATCATTCTGTCGCCAGGGTTTGGCTGCGCCGGAGCCCTCCTGTCCGTAACTCGCCGGAGTCCCGGCATGGTTGTTTGACATGGGAAAAAGGTTGTCACGGGCCCCGGCACCGTGCTCCGCTGTGTCGCCCGGCATTGCAGACGGGGTCGTTTCCTGTTAGGTTTACGAGGGTCAGGGTCATTCAGTACCTACGCTCTCTAGAACACATGAAACGAGTGTGTCTGCCATGAATCCGTCGCCCATGAAAAAGAAAACGACCACGATGCCTCGCATCATTGCCGGAAAGCCCGACGCCATTGCCGACCCGGCGCGGAAGCAGAGAATTCAGCATTACGAAACTGCAGTCCGCTTGATGCGCGAAGGAAAATACGAGAAGGCCAAAGCTGCGTTGGAGGCGCTGATTTCTTCCGATGCCGGCGACCTGGTCGATCGCGCCCGCGTTCACCTGACTGCGTGCGAGCGCCAGATGAAGAAGGACTCAGTCTCCTTTCATAGTCCGGAGGAGCAATACGACTATGCCATCTCGCTGCTGAATACAGGCTTTTATGAAGACGCGCGCGAACAATTTGAAGCCATCCTGAAAAAGCATCCGACCGCGGATTATGCCCACTATGGGCTGGCTGTGATGCACTGCCTGACCGGTCGCGCCGAGGATTGCCTGGAGCAGCTGGCTCTGGCGATCGAGTTAAATCCGCAGAATCGTATTCAGGCTCGTCTGGACTCGGATTTTCAAGAGATGACGGACGATCCCCGATTTACTGAGCTTCTTTATCCAGAGATTCTTTGAACGCTCTGCCATCGCGGCCCGGTACAGGTGGTCCGCGGACGCTCCGAGATTTAGCAAGTTGACGAACATGCATTCTGTCAGTTCTCCCCAACCACGCCTCTCCGATTCAAAAAAGCCTTCGCCATCCAACCTGCCTGCTGAGGCCTTGCTGCGTGTGGCAGCCATCGGCGGCGGCACTGGCTTGTCGACGTTGTTGCGCGGCTTGAAGCGGCATACGAAATCTCCGTCGCATACCGCCCCGATCTCAGAACATTCGTCCGATACCCCGGCAGTCATTTCAGATCTTGCTGCGATTGTCACGGTCACGGATGATGGCGGATCCAGCGGTCGCCTGCGCAGGGATATGAATATGTTGCCGCCCGGCGATCTGCGCAATTGCATGGTGGCGCTGTCAGAAGATGAGCACCTGTTGTCTCGCCTGTTTCAGTACCGCTTCGACAGCGGAGAAGGCCTGGAGGGCCATAGCTTCGGCAATCTCTTCTTGGCAGGATTGACAGCGGTGACTGGCGATTTCGCGCTCGCCGTGAAAACATCGTCGCAAATTCTCGCCACTCGAGGGCACCTGTATCCCGCGACAAATTCCAACGTCACCCTGGCAGCGCTGATGGACGACGGATCGACAGTTCTAGGCGAGACCAGGATTACCGCCAGCAAGCGGCGTATCGTTCGCCTGATGCTGAAACCGGAGCGGGTGGCGGCGCTGCCCGAGGCGGTGGAAGCCATTCTAGGTGCGGACCTGATTACGCTCGGTCCAGGTTCGCTCTACACCAGCCTGATCACGAATCTTCTGGTGGAAGGCATTGCCGAGTCGTTGGTGGCTGCGCATGGACTGCGGGTTTTCATCTGCAACCTGATGACGCAATCGAATGAAAGCCTGCATCTGACAGCGTCGCAGCATATTGAGCGTATTTACGAGCACACCGGGGGAGCCATCTTTGACTATGCTTTGGTCAACGTAGCCCCGGTACCGGAAGAAGCGCGGCAGCGCTATGCCGCCGAAGGTGCGGAGCCAATCGTGGCCGATATCGACCAAATTGAGCGGCTCGGTGTTCGCTGCATTACCGGCGATTTTCTTCGTGCCGAAGATGTCCTGCGTCACGACTATGAGCGGGTTGCCGACGCGCTGCTGGAGCTTGGCCTGAAACACCGGTAGAGCTTCGAATTCACCCGAGCCGCATTCTTTCCTCATATTCAAAAATATTTTCATTTTTCTCACTTTTTTGCGTTCTCCCGCGCCCGGATCTGCGTATACGCAGGTACAGAGAAGTCCGGGAAAGGGTGATTCCATTGCAATCCGCCTTCACAAATTCATCGGTGGCATCGATCTCGCCGTCGAGAGATGGATTTCGTGACATTGTGGAGCGGCACCAGTCCCGGGTCTACAGCATTGCCTATCGCATCCTCGGCGATTGCGGCACGGCGGAAGAAGTTGCCCAGGATGTCTTCCTTGCGCTGTATCGAAACCTCGATCGCATGCAATCGCAGGAACATTTGCTGGCCTGGCTGCGACGGGTCACGGTGCATCGGGCGACGGATGCCTATCGCCGTCGTGCCAGCCAGGTGGAATTTGCTGCGGATGAATTTTGTGAGGAGCACATATGTTTGGACGGCACCGGTTCGGCCGCTTCCCAAAGCGCGTTCGAGTCGCCCGGGATGGGAAAGAACATTGAGCAGATGGTTGCCTTGCTTCCCCCGGCGCAGCGTGCAATTTTGTTACTGCGCTATCAGGAAGACTTGATGCCGACCGAAATATCCGCGCTGCTTTCCATGCCCTTGGGAACAGTCAAGAGTCATCTGCAACGCGCACTGAAACTGCTGCGAACCAAAGCCTCGCGGCAACGAAAGGAGGTCGCCCATGGTTGAGTTTGGCAGGGAACCGCAGGATTCAGAGAACGAAGGATTTGACCCGGAATTGGAAGCAATGTTTGAGCAGGACTTGCGCGGCAGCCTGCAGGCTCGGCCCGCACCGGAGGGTTTTGCGGATCGAGTATTGGCGCGTGTCGATGCTCTGCCGCACCACGATCCGACGCCGTGGCCCATACGCACAATTCGCAATCCCGTGGTGCGCGGCGCCATTGCAGCGGCGCTGCTGTTGTCAGTTGGCGCGGGTAGCTACTTCGAGCACGAAAGAGAACGCCAGATTGCGGGTGAACATGCACGCCAACAGGTGTTGCTCGCGCTCAGAATCACCGGTTCTACATTGCAGGATGTTCGCAACAAAGTAGACAGCGGCAACACAAATCATGAGAACGCAAATTAAGGAGAAACACTATGACTCGAATGCAACGATTAACCGCCGCCTGCCGCACCGGCGTACTGCTTGGCTGCGGATTTTTGCTCACGCTGCCCGCTGTTGCCCAGGATGTCCAGCCGAATTTTCCCGTCGAACTCGACAAAAAGCTGGCAGCGCGCGCTTCCGACGTGAATGAAGTCACGATGAACAAAACCATGCTCAAGTTTGCGGCCCTTTTTCTCCACTCGGATGAAAAAGACGATGCGGAGGCGCAACACCTGATTCAAAATCTGAATGCAATTTATGTTCGCAATTACGAATTCTCCCAGCCTGGTCAGTACACGGCCGGCGATCTCAACACAATCCGTCAGCAATTTCTCGGAGCCGACTGGAATCCGATGGTGAAAGTGCGCTCGAAAAAGGGTGAGGGCGACACCGATGTCTACGTCAAGATGGTCGGTAACGAGGTGAAGGGAATGTTTGTCCTCGATGCCGAGCCGACGGAGCTGAACATGGTGTACATCTCCGGCTCGATTCGTCCGGAGGATTTGAAGGAACTGAGCGGCAATTTCGGCGTACCGAATCTCAATCTCCAGAAAAGCTCGACCAAGGAGGCGAAATGAGATTTCAGATGAAACGAATCGTACTCGTGTTGCTGGGCTCGGGGTTGCTGGTATCGACCGGATGTTCCGCAGCGGATCATGACTTCAACTCCGTCGTTTCCGCGGTGGAACACAAGTATTCTGTCCATGCGCAGCGCATTCCCATGATGACGCTCGTCAGCATTTGTGCCAGCCTGAAGACGCACGGCGGCGTACGCAGTTTACGTGTGGCCGAGTTCGACAATCTCCGCGGTATGGATGGAAAGGATCTTTATCCGCTGCTGCGTTCCAGGCTCGGCGACGAGTGGCAGCCGTTCGTGACAGAAGTGAGCGGCGGAACAAAATCACGGTGGAGATCAGTCTGTAATTCTAGTGCGTCCCGATGGTTCGTCGATGGGCATGATGATAGCGGATTACGACCACGGTGAATTGGACCTAGTAGGAATGGAGATGAACGGCGCTGCATTATCCAAGTGGCTGCATGATCCGGAACACCAGCACCATTCGTCCCATCCGAGGCAATGCTTCTGGCGACTAACGCACGACTTCGGCGCGTGACGTCTGGGTGCCCCATCCTGGCGCAGCTAGGGTGGGATACAAAGGCGTTCGCATTACGACAGTATTTTCTAGGATGTTGCTTTATCGGCGTGCTGCTTTTCCGGGGTCTCACTCATCTTCTGCACCAGGTTCGTAGTGCTGAACCCAGCGACCGTCGGCACAATCGCGACGCGGCCGCCCCAGCTGCGCACCAGGTCTGCGCCCACCACGGTCGCTTCGGAATAATCGCCGCCCTTCACCAGCACATTCGGTCGCAAAGCCTCGATGGTTGCAAGCGGCGTATCTTCATCGAAGATGACAATGGCATCCGTCGAGGCCAATGCCGCCAAAATGCGAGCCCGCTCGTTCTCGCCAACGATTGGCCGGCTCGGACCTTTCAGGCGACGCGCCGAAGCATCGCTGTTGATCCCCAGTACCAGGTGATCTCCCATGCGATGCGCATTTTCCAGCAGCGTAATGTGGCCGATGTGCAGCAGATCGAAACATCCATTGGTGAACACGATCGTCTCGCCACGGTCTCGCCACTGCGCGGCGCGCGCCATCAAACCGGCTCGGTCAACTACTTTTTCCTGGGTGCTGCTAGCAAGTTCCACCGACAAGGTTGCCAGCAGATTCGCGCGATCGATCGGCACCGTTCCCACTCGGCTCACCACGATTCCCGCGGCCACATTGGCTAGTTGAATCGCGCTTTCCAGATCGAGCTTGGCGGCCGCAGCCGCGGCTAGCGTAGCAATCACCGTATCGCCCGCGCCGGAAACATCGTAGACTTCGCGCGCGACAGCAGCGGCATGCAGATCCTGCTGTTCCTCCGGATACAGAACGCGAATCCCGCGCTCACTCATCGTGACGGTCAGGTAATCCAGATGCAGGGACGGAATCAGCGCACGACCCGCGGCCAACTAGTTTCTCGGGTTGCAGCACAGACACCCCGGTGCAGTTCGACAGCTCCTGCAGGTTAGGGCAAATGGTCGTGGCATCTCGATATTTTGAAAATTCGCTGCCTTTGGGATCCACCAGCACCGGGATATTGCGTTTGCGCGCCTGCGTGATGACTTGCTGGCACACCTGCTCGGGGAGCGCACCTTTCGCGTAGTCGGAAAGGATAATACTGTCCGCCGCTTCGATTTGCGGAGTCAACGATTGCAGGAGGGAATCGATTTCTGTCTCGTACGGTAACTCTGGCGTTTCCACGTCGAGGCGCATCAGTTGCTGTCGTCCCGCCATGATGCGCGTTTTCGAAATGGTCGGCCGTCCCCATTCGCACACCGCATCGGTCGCAATGCCTGCCGCGGCCAGAAGCGAGCGCAGCATCTCTGACGATTCATCGCTACCCAGAAATCCAGCCAGAGATACCTGCGCTCCCAGGCCCACCAGGTTCATCGCAACGTTGGCAGCGCCGCCGGCAACATGCGTGCGTCGGGCAGAACGCAACACCGGCACGGGCGCTTCCGGAGAGATGCGGCTGACATCTCCCCACAAATACTGGTCCAGCATTAAGTCGCCAACCACCAGCACACGATAGCGCTGAAAGCCGGACTCTACCAGGTCGAGGACACGATGAAGATCACGAATCATGCTGTGCTCCAATCTATCCTAACTAGCTGCATCGCGGAGTGAGTTAACGAGGGCTGGGAACCAAAGTATGGGCGAGCGAAAGACGGGCCAGTACGCGATGCACTACGCCCAGCACTTCCGCCGGCAAGATCGACGTGAGGCATTTTTTCTTTTGCTCAATGCATACCTCCAGGTCGCAGCCCCAGCAGTCGGTGCGGTGATATACAACTTCATGCTGGCTTCCCCAGGGAAACCAAGTCCGCGGTTTATTCCTTGCAGCAAACACCGCGACGCAGGGGGTGCCGACGGTCGCCGCCAGGTGCATAGGGCCGCTGTCATGTCCCACAAAAATTTTCGCCCGCGCAAGAACAGCCGCGGACTGACGGGGAAGAAGTTTGCCGCATAAATTCACCGACCGTCCCGCCCATGCCCCCGCAACACGTTCGCTGACAGAGGTCTCCTCTCCGGCCCCGACCATTACCAACCCATACTGCGGCAGCTCCGCGGCCAACCTATCCAGCACGCTGCGCCAATTGTTCGAGCCCCAATCCTTCGCCTGCACCTTGGTGCCTACACAACACGCCAGCAAGCGGCCGGCCCTGCACCGGCTCCAGCGCCTCTGCCGCGCGTTTATGCTCGTCAAGTGTCAGGCCCAGGTCCCAATTCTTTGGGTCTTGCAGGTCAATCCTTCCCAGGCTGCGCATCAAGCGCGCCAGCCGCACCGCTTCGGGTTCGTACCATCCAGTGACAGGATCCAGCAGATTAGTCCGGGCATCGCGCGTCAAAGGCAACCCAACCATCGTCGGAATGCCGCAAAGCCGAAAAAATGCAGCATCGCGCACCACTTCGCTCGCCAGTCGTCGCGGCGTCAGGTAGACCAGCACCTGGGCGCGATACGCGCGAATTTCCTTTTGCAGGGTCAGCAGGTCGCCGAGGCTTCGTGTCGCGATGGGATAGCGCATATAGCCATGCACCAGCCCCGACCCCTCCAGTACAGCAAACGCTGCCGGAGCTTTGGCATGCACAGGGATGTTTGTGAGCAGACGGCGTTCGGCATCAGGATAGGCGCGTGCTACCTGGTGGAAGCAAGGCAGCGCGACGACAGTATCGCCCAGGCTGCCCAACCGATAGATCAGAACGCGTTCGACTTCAGTCTGCATGTGCGTGAAAGTCCAATGCTACTGCGTGATCGCCGTCTTCACGACAGAAATAGCATTCCCGCGATTGAACCGCATATGAATTGGATGCCGCGGTGTCGCCCGCTTTTCCTCGTTTATAATCTAGATATGTCGATTGTGCGCGATCTCGCAGCCGTTGCCAAAGGAATGAGTGTCACCTTCGGAGAAATCTTCAAGCCGACCGAGGTGGAGAACTATCCGGATGGCCCGGGACCGATGCGCGGAGCGAAGTTTGAAGAGCGATACCGCGGCCGGCACGTGCTGCAACGCGATGAAAATGGACTGGAAAAGTGCGTCGCATGTTTCCTGTGTGCGGCCGCATGCCCGTCGAACTGCATTCATATCGAGGCTGCTGAAAACACCGCCGAGCAGCGGATTTCCAGCGCCGAGCGCTATGCCAAGGTCTACAACATCGACTACAACCGCTGCATTTTTTGCGGCTATTGCGTCGAAGCCTGCCCCACGGACGCCATCACGCACGGCCATGGCTTTGAATCCTCTTCGTTCAACACCACCACGTTGGTGATGCGCAAAGAAGACCTTCTGGCGCCGATGCCGGGCTCCCCGGCTCCGTTAGAACCTTCCACTCCATAACTGAAAGCAAACGCAATCGCTAAGATAGAACGAAGGGCCTATTCGCTCGCCGAGTCCCCATGTCGAGGGTCGGTGTGCGACAAAGGATCGTTTTATTTGCCGATTAATGGAATGAAATTCCCTGGGATGGGAGATCGAGATGAAGTTGCCAAGAATCTTGTATGTCGCCGGCGGAGCTATCTTCGCGTATGCAATCCTCTTTGCGCCTTATGGACGTGCGGCCAGCAGTGGCGTAGCGCCGCAAAGCGTTAGCAGCGGTTCGACGGCCGCCAAGGCCAGCGCTCCTTTGATGAAGTTCAAAATTTTGAATCAGAGTGCGCAGGAAACAACGTATGCCGTCATCTTCGGCGCTGGAGATGAAATCCTGGGCGGTCTGATGCAATTTGCGGAAGAAAACCACATTTCCGCCGCGAGAATTACCGGCATTGGGTCAATCCACAATGGAACCCTGGCGTGGCTCAATCCGGACACGAAAAAGTTTCGCATGATTCATATCGATCAGCAGGCGGAAGTGCTTTCACTGTTGGGCGATATCGCAATGTATCAGGGCAAGCCGGTGGTGCATGTGCACATGGTGGTCGGTTTCGGCGATGGCACGGCGCATGGAGGACATCTGCTCGAGGCGCACGTCTGGCCCACCCTGGAAGTGATTGTTACGTCGTACCCGCGACCGCTCTATAAAAAATTTGATCCGGAGAAGGGCATTGCGGTGATCGACCCGTCGATGAACCAATAGCTCTTCGCGGAATGGAAATGACCACGCAGCTAATTTCGCAGTACAGGAAGCCAATGCAAACTTTTTCAGAGGTTTTACGAGATCGAGTCATCGTCTATGACGGCGCCATGGGCACCAGCATTCAGAAGCATGCCCTCACGATCGACGATTATTGGAATAAGGAAGGCTGCAATGAGTTGCTCGTGCTCAGCCGGCCGGACGTGATTCGCGGCATTCATGCCAGTTTTTTGAAGTTGGCTGCGACGTAATCGAGACGGACACATTCGGTTCGTCGCGCATCGTGCTGGCGGAATATCAACTGGAAGACAAAACTCGCGAGCTGAATATCGTGGCGGCGCAACTGGCGAAGGAAGTCGCCGCGCAGTTTTCCACACCGCAAAAGCCGCGCTTCGTCGCCGGCTCCATTGGCCCCACGACCAAGCTGCCCTCGCTCGGCCATATCACCTATGACGCGATGGCAGAGGCCTACCGCGAACAGATTGAAGCGCTGATTGAAGGTGGCGTGGACGTTCTGCTGATCGAAACTTGCCAGGATTTATTGCAGGGAAAAATCGCACTGGCCGCCTGCGAGGACGCCATGCGCACGACTGGCAGGCGAGTGCCGGTCCAGATGCAGGTGACGCTGGAAGCGACTGGGAGAATGCTGCTGGGCAGCGAAATTGGCGCGGCGCTGGCGGTGCTGGAATGCTTCCAGCCCGACATTATCGGGTTGAACTGTGCCACTGGGCCACGCGAGATGAACGATGCGGTGCGCTTCCTGTGCCAGAACGCGACTCGACCCGTGAGTGTGCTGCCAAACGCCGGCCTGCCGCAAAATGTGGGCGGCCACGCTGTGTATGCGCTCACTCCGGAAGAGCTGGCGCATTTTCACAAGCAGTTTGTAGAGGAGTATGGCGTCCGTGTTGTCGGCGGTTGCTGCGGCACGACGCCAGAACATTTGCGCGCGGTGGTCGATGCAGTGGAACACTCCAAACCCGCCGAGACCCACGCCGTGGCCCAGAGTGTCGCTTCCAGCGCCTACTCTTCGATTCCGCTGGAGGTCGATGGGCAACCTGTCATCGTCGCCGAGGAGATGAACACGACCACCCGCAGTCCTGTATTTCGCGAGATGGTTCGCAGCGGCGACTACGGCGGGATTCTTGCGCTTTCGAAGCGTCTCGCCCAGGAAGGCAGCCAGATGCTGGACATCTGCTGCGCCATCGTTGGCGAAGATGAAAAAGCATACATGAATGCGGTGCTCGATCAGATCGCGACACGTGTACCTGCACCGGTGCTGGTCGACTCTACCGAAGCGGATGTGATCGAGGAGGCGTTGAAGCGTATACCCGGCAAACCGCTCATCAATTCCATCAACCTGGAGGATGGCGAGAAGCGTACGTCGAAGGTTCTGCCCATGGCCCGGCGCTATGGTGCAGCCGTCATCGCGTTGACCATCGATGAAGATGGAATGGCTTTGACTGCGCAAAAAAAAGTAGCAGTTGCGCAGCGCATTTTCGAGCTGGCAACGAAGAAGTATGGATTGCGCCCGCAAGATTTAATCTTCGATCCGCTGACGTTACCGATCTCGACCGGGCAGGAGGACTATCGCACCGCCGGCATGGAAACGCTGGAGGCCGTGCGCCTGCTGAAGAAGGAGTTGCCGGAATGCAGAACCATTCTGGGCGTCAGCAACATCTCGTTTGGACTTTCGACCTATTCACGTCGCGTGTTGAACAGCGTGTTTTTGAAAGAGGCTGTCGATCGTGGGCTTGACATGGCGATTGTGAATTATTCGAAAATTTATCCACTCTACAAGATTCCTGAGAAGGAAGTAGACCTGGCGCGCAAGCTTATCTTCCGCGACAATTCCGACGGTGATCCGTTGCAGGTCTACATGGGCTATTTTGCCAACCTGCAGAAAGATCCTAACGCCGAGCCAGAGCCGGAAGCGGTCGAAGCACTGACCATTGAAGACAAGTTGAAGCAGCTAATCATTCGCGGCGAACGCAGTGTTGGCGCGGGCGCGACCAAGCAATCGCTGGAGGACCTGCTGGAGACGGCACTGCTGACCTACACGCCGCTGGAGCTGATCAATACCGTCCTGCTGGACGGAATGAAGACGGTCGGCGAACTATTCGGTGCCCGCAAAATGCAGCTTCCGTCGGTGCTGGATTCAGCATCGGTGATGAAATCCGCAGTGGCCTATCTGGAACCGAAGATGGAGCGTGTGGAAGGCTCGCAGCGAGGAACCATTGTGCTGGCTACGGTGAAAGGCGACGTGCACGACATCGGCAAAAATCTTGTCGACATTATTCTTTCGAACAACGGCTACAAGGTCGTGAACCTGGGCATCAAGCAGCCATCCGATGTGATCATCAAGGCGGCGCAACAGCACAAGGCCGACGCGATCGGGTTGAGCGGCCTGCTGGTGAAAAGTACGCTGGAGATGAAATATGTAATCCAGGATTTGCAGCATCTGGAGAGCGACATCCCGGTGATTTGCGGCGGCGCGGCGTTGACACGGAAATATGTCGAAGACGATTTGCGTAAAGAGTACAAGGGGCCGGTGTACTACGCCGAAGATGCGTTCGCAGGGCTGCACGTGATTGGTGATTTGACCGCGGAAGACGTAGCTGTGCGCGCGGGACGCATTGAAGAAGGAACAACGGTAAAGCTGTTCGAACGCAAGAATCTTTTGCCGGAAGAGCGCACCGGACCGCAGGAACCGGTTTCGACCGAGCGTTCGTCCGCGGTGCAGGATGCTCCGGATATTCCGCAGCCTCCGTTCTATGGCGTGCGCGTGAAGAAGGATTTTTCCCTCGATACCGTATTCGCCTACATCAACGAGACGGCGTTATTCAAGAATCAATGGCAGCTGAAGACAGCTTCCGCAACGGATTATGTTCGCCTGGTCGATGAAAAATATCGTCCCATTCTGCAGCAGATGATTGTGGAGGCAAAGCAGACCGGGTGGTTGGAGCCGAAGGCGGTGTATGGATATTTCCCATGCAACAGTGACGGCAACGACGTTGTTGTATACCAGCCGGAAGCAGCAACAACCGGAGCTGAAAAACAGGAGCTGCTGCGGATTTCTTTTCCTCGCCAGCGCGAAGGCCGCAAGCTTTCGATCGCCGATTTCTTTTTGCCGAAATCGTCGGGAAGGCTTGATGTCATTGGGTTTTCCGTTGTTACCGTTGGACAAAAGGCGAGTGACCTGACAAAAGAATTATTCGAGCGCGGGGATTTCACGAAGTATCTCTACACGCACGGATTAAGCGTGGAAGCCGCGGAGGCGCTGGCCGAGTATATGCACAAATTGATGCGCGAAGAACTCGGCATTGGCGGGGAGGATTCGAAGGAAGTTCGGGACCTGTTTCATCAAAAATATCGCGGGTCGCGATATTCGTTCGGATATCCCGCATGCCCGAATCTAGAGGACCAAGCGAAGATTTTCGCTTTGTTGCATCCGGAAGACAACATCGGGGTGCGGCTGACGGAGAGCTATCACCTGGAGCCGGAGCAGAGCACGGATGCCATCATCGTGCATCACCCGCAGGCGAAGTATTTCGTAGTCTAGAAGGGGCCGTTCCGGGAGCAAAATCATGCCTAAAAAAACTGGTTGCCTTAGCAACCAGTTTTGCGCATATGGTTGCTAAGGCAACCATTTATGCTGCACTGAAAATGGTGCATTGTGTTGATCGTTACAACAGGCATTGGCACATTTACTCCCATTACCCACGGATACTGGAACCAGAGTCCTTTTCCAGGAGTGTCCGTGTCCATCCAAACTATCTTTCTGTCTCGTGCCTATCGAGCCGCACAGGCGGCGCATCACATTTTTCCAGCCTTCGCTGCCTGCGAGGCCGCGCTGGAGTCCGGCTGGGGTCGATCGCAGCTGGCCGTGGACGCCAATAACCTGTTCGGCCAAAAGCAAAGCCATCCTCCGCTGACGGGTACGGAGACGATCGCCATGCCGACGCGGGAATTTCTGCACGGGCACTGGTTGACCGTTTCGGCGAACTGGGCGAAGTTCTCGGACTGGAGCGAGTGTTTCAGAGCGCGCATGGAAGTGCTGGAACGACTCAGTCGAGCCTACCCGCACTATGCAGCCGCGCTGAAGGCGACGAACGGCGAGCAATATGTGACCGCGGTTTCGCAGAGCTGGTCAACCGATCCAGAGCGTGCCGGCAAAGTGCTGGCGGTGTATGACGCGCACGCAGAGGTCTTCGCGGACACACAGCGAGCGGCGTAACGAAAGGAATTTCCATGACGCGGCAATCTCACTGGCACACGAACCACTTGCATCCAACATTCGGTATTCTTGTTTCAACGAAAGTAGAGAGAGAAGATGCCGACGCAGATTCATTTTGGAACCTCGGGGTGGCGTGCGATTGTCGCCGATGAGTTCACCTTGCCGAATATCCGGCGCGCGATTGTTGGAATTGGCAAGTACGTGTCGAAGCAGCCGGGGACGCATCGCATCCTGGTGGGACGCGATCCGCGGTTTATGGGAGAAATGTTTGTTGCCGAGGCGGCGCGGTTGCTGGCTGAGGGCGGTGTTGTTCCTGAAGTGATTGCAGAGGCCGCGCCCACACCGGCGATTGCCTATGCGGTGCGCCAGCGCAAAACCAGCGGAGCCATCAACTTTACGGCATCGCACAATCCGCCGGAATATAACGGGATCAAGTTCTCCACTCCCGATGGCGCGCCGGCGTTGCCGGAAGTGACCAGGCAGATTGAGGCAGAGATCGCCGGCCTGGGAGACGCCGAGATTCCGCAGGGCACGACCAATGAGAAATTCGTGAACGTAGATGTGAAGCCGGATTACCTGAAACGGTTGGCGGAGCTGATCGACATTCCTGCGATCGCGAAGGCAAAGCTGCGCATTGTGGTGGATCCATTCTGGGGAGCGGGGCGCGGGTATGCGCAGCAGCTGCTGGCGGAGAACGGTGTGTCCGCGGTGAGCGTACACGACCACAGAGATGTGCTGTTTGGCGGTCATGCTCCGGAGCCGGATGATGCGTTGCTGGGAGACTGCAGGGCGAAGATGCGGGAGACTGGCGCGCATCTGGGGATTGCCTCCGATGGCGATGCGGACCGTTTCGGCATAGTCGATCAAGATGGCACCTTCATCCAGCCGAATTACATTATTGCGCTGCTGTTCGATTACCTGGTGGAGACGCGGGGATGGCGCAACGGCGTGGCCAAGAGTGTGGCCACGACAAACTGCATCAACGCGCTGGCCGAGCACTACAAGATCGAGCTGTACGAAACGCCGGTGGGATTCAAGTACATTGGCGAGCTGATCGACCAGGACAAGATTGCGATTGGCGGGGAAGAGAGCGCGGGCCTGACCATTCGCGGGCATGTTCCAGAGAAGGACGGCATTCTGGCGGGGCTGCTGGTGGCGGAGATGGTGGCGGTGCGCGGCAAGACGATTGGCGAGCAATTGCAGACCCTTTTTGGCAAGGTGGGTTCCTATTATCCAGTTCGAGAGAATTTTCACTTGACGCAAGAGGCCAAAGACAACTTCACTAAGAAGTTGAAGACCGAGCCGCGAGAACTTGCCGGCCGCAAGGTTTCAGCCATCGTCCGTACAGATGGGCTGAAACTGGTCTTCGACGATGGGTCGTGGGTTTGCTATCGCCTGTCTGGAACGGAACCTGTGGTGCGAGCCTATACAGAAGCTCGCTCCAAGGAAGATTCCGCGAAACTGACGGCGGCAGCGAAGCGGTGGGTGCTGGAATAAGTTACGATGTGGGATGAGGCGTGGATCGTGAGACTGTACAGATGAATCTTGGATCGCGGAAAAAATTGCAGCGGCAGTTGATCTCTCACGATGGACCCGCGTCGGTGTCTGCGTCCGTGCCGCAAGGCAGCCGAATCGCCCGCTTCTCTGCAAGTTTGCTGGGAATGCGCCGCAAGGCGGCCACCGTGATGTTTGTCGCGTTGTCTATGTTTCTTGGGTTCTACGCGATCTTTGGTCATGATGGGCTGGTGGCTTACCAGCAAAAGCAGCATGAAGCACAGCAGCTGCACCAGCAGATTCTCGACCTGCAAAAACAGAATGATCGGCTGGCGCTGCACGACCAGCGGCTGAAGACGGATCGTGACACGATTGAATATGAAGCTCGCGAGCAGATGCACTACACCCGCCCGGGAGAAGTGATCTACACTCTGCCGAAGGCGCCCGCAACGACCTCCGCACCAAAATCGAAATAACTCTTTAAGCGAACAATTACCCTGGAACTGCGATCTCTCCGGCGCGACCGAATTCGTGCCCGGAGACAGGACTGTCAGCACCCATGTCGCCCTGATACGACGCGCTTTAAAAGTCGACGTGCACGCGCACGCCTTCTACGTTGACAGGTCCGCGATCCTGGTTATAGCCGGGATGGTGAATGTTCTGGTAATCGGCCGCATAGTAGAGACCACGCCAGGCGTGGAGGTTGTAATACGCTTCCAAAATATCTTCTCTCGCGTAATTCAAATTCCCATCCCCAAGCAAAAATCCCAGCCCACCATATTTCAAATAATTTTGATGATCTTTTTTAATCGCATTGGTGACGAAGGCGACACCGATCTTGTCGAATTTGCGATGCCAGCGTGATCCGGCATAATCTGCGCCGAAGAGAAATGTCTGATCATCTTCTGTGTAGGCGAAAGACTCGTGCTGGCCTTCATTCCATCCGAAACGCCCGGCGACGCGAAGGTTGGGCGTGACGTCCTGCTCGAGGTTGATGCCGAAGCCGTATTTCAACGTGTCGTACTTTTCGACAGAAGTGATTTCAGGTGTAGGCGTCAGGCCGGCAAAATAGTCCTCGACTGCCTGGCGATAGTCGCCCATGTGGGCGTTGTTGCCATAGGCGAGCAGGCGGATGGCGCCGTCACGGCCGGGCAAAAGGCTCTTGCGAATTTCGAGCTCCATGTTTTGCGCGCGGGCCTGTCGCAAATCCCAATCGAGCGTAATGCCATTGGCGACTGTCGGCATGAGCGCGAGTGCATAGCGCAAGGCCCAGACGCGGTCTTGATATTCGATGACTATACCGCGGGTATAGCCGCGGGTGTCGGCTGCATAGTCCCACGCACCATTGTTGTCGACGGTCCAATTTTCAAATTGAAGATGGCTGTCGGTCAGGACGGCATTGACGTCGAATGTATCCGGCAGGCCGAAGGCGCCGATGCGCAGATCGAGCCGTCGCACTGGGACTTGGGTTGCGAGAGCATACGGACCGCGCTCCTGCGGCACCATCTCATTGGAAAAACCTATCGTCTGGTAAAGTTCCACACGCGCCAAGTAGGGAGTCGGACCCAGGTTCGGGTTGCGAACTACGTCTAAATTGGTGAAGCCTGCCAGGCCGAAGGCCTGACTGAGGCCGCGGCCGCCGGCGTTTTCTTCGTCATAGATTGCATCCGTTTCATAGCGCGGATTCTTATTAAGTTGATAGCCGAGATAGAGCGTGGCGACCTCAGAGGCCTTGTATTGAAACGGCGCGGTAAAACTATTTGTGCCTTGATACGGCGAATGAAAATTTCCGTGCAGCTGGAAGATGCTGTTAGCCTGGCCGCTGATCCAGTAGCGTATGGTGTCGGAGTGCGGAAAAATAGTCAGTTGCGCTTCATCCGGCGGTGGCGTGTTCAATGGCAGAGCGGGGGCCGTGGTCGTGACCGGCGTTTGCTGCGGATTCGGCAGCCATGCTCTCGCGGCGAGATCAGTGGCCTCGGCAAGCGAGACCTGATTGGCGGCGAAGTAGTAAGGAATGTCTCGCGCAGCGACTGAATGTGGCGCTGCTTGATCCGCTGGAACGGATGTTG
The DNA here is from genome assembly GCA_963794795.1 of uncultured Acidobacteriota bacterium. GTDB lineage: Bacteria > Acidobacteriota > Terriglobia > Terriglobales > Acidobacteriaceae > JAKAAZ01. The sequence goes on from CAWCFC010000002.1 coordinate 762,434, forward strand.
GCGGGCTGACTTGCAATAAGCAAATCGTGAGTAATAGGTTGCAAGTCAGCATGAATCTCCGGGTGCAGCTTTCCTGAGGGCTTCGCCCGCATAGAGACAGTTAACTACAGTTAATTATAAATGTTCAATGTGCTTTAACTTATTTTCATGCACGATTGAAGCGGTCAAGGCAGGATAGCAGGGACTTCTCGTCTTAAGAAGACGCGGCTCAGTATTTGATCCGGTCAGTTACAGCAGATCGCGGTGCTATGCGAAAATTCTGTAAATTTTGAGGACTAGAAATGACGAACGACGTCCTCTTCTGTTGAAGTTTTGTGGCGATCGCGTTCCAGGGCCTGGCTGACAAGGTCTCGCGAGCCCAGGCCAACCGCCAACGCCAGGGCAAGCACAATGCCGCCGAAGAGGATGCCGAAGCCAAGGTCGACAATGACGCGTGCAATTCCCAGATGATCGAAGATCATGGCGGCGGTGAATACCAGCACCAGCCATTTCGCTCCCAGGCTGAGCAGGCGGGCATGTTCCAGGTTCATGTTGACGCCGTTGATCAGGACGCTGCGTGAAAGGAAGCGGGCGACGATGATGCCGACTATCAGCAGCACCACGGCAGCGACGATCTTGGAGATATAGGCGACAACGTTGGCGGACAGGCCAGACGCAAGCGAGGCGTCAAAGGCGGCGACGCCGACAAACAGCCCAGCGACGACGGTCAGCCAGAAGACAATGCGCGTAGCCAGGAAGGTGGGCGTTTTGGCGGACGACCAGTCGGAAATATTGGCGAGACCGGATTGTTCCACTCGGGTGTCAAAGTGCAGCGCGAGAAGTATGCGGCGCAGGATGGCCGCCAAAAGCCATCCAATAAAAATGGAGACGACCAGAGCGACGATGAGCGCGAGCACGCCGGGCAGCAGCGTTGCAACTTTGAATACGGCACGATGAAGCGATTCCAGCAGCGCCTGATGTACTTGTCCCCACATGACTGACTCCTGTTCTAGTGCGGGCTTCTACGGATGAAAGCGATCGGGCCAGCGCCAGCGGGACAGGAGATAGGGTTTCTCCGACTCGTAGGTGCGTGCCAGTTGTTCCACCCGCTGTTGCGCGGCGGCGATGCCGCTCTGGTTGATTTCAACCGCGTATGATGCAACCCATCCCAGGTAGAGCGGGGTGAGCGCGCCAAACAAATGGGTGCGATGAATATTGCGAAGGCGATGGGCGAGCGCGAAGTCGTACACGATGCGGGCCCACAGCGTATCCGGCATATGAAACTCATCCGGTGAAAGACGCGAAAGCTTTTTTAGTTCCAGCAGCGTGACCGGCGGCAGGATGAGTGCCCAGAACTCGCGCAGATTGCGCTCGCCAAGCTGGAAGGCTTCCACCATGTGGCGTACGTCGACGGTATCGGTCGCTTCGGTAGAAGTGGATGTGGCGCCAAAAATGGGCGCATCGTGTGAGCCGCGAATGCGCTGCCAGAAAGCGGCGTTGTCTTCCATGTCGAGGAACAACGGGCCAGTCAACTGCGCGAGAGCGTCGCTCAGCTCAATGCCTTCTGCACTGGACGGGCGGCGCGCGCCGAGCTGGGCCTGGCAGATCTTCAGATTCCTGCTGGCTGCCAGGGTTGCGAGCCAGGGAAGGCGACCCTGCTGCTGGCTGGAGTCGCGCGCCATGCTAGTGGCAAGCAGGGGAAACATTTTCGACGACATCTGGAATTCTGTGCCGAGAGGATTTTGTACGCGATGGCCGTAGAGCGAACGCGTGAGCGGATAGAGAATGCTTTTATTCACCAGATCGTCGAAGGCCTGCGATGCGTAGAGAGGCATGACGAGATCGAAGCTACCGCCGATGGCTGGATCGACGAGGAGAGTGAGTTTTTCTGGAGTCAGCGAGTCGCGGGAGAATCCGTTATCCGTGCCGAGCACGGTGCATGCCCGCGCCTGCAGGGTGGTGGCGAGTCGGGCGATTTCTCGATAGGTGGCGGCGTTGGGAAGCCAGGGAATCGTCCCAGGGTCGGGCGCCGACACGGAATAGTTGACATAACGCAGAGACTGCTTGGAAGTGGGATCACTGCCGCTCACCGCGAGTTCGGCGGGCGCGTCCTGGGTATTTTCTCCGGGCAATGCAAGTACAACCTGGCACGGCGAGGAGAGAAGTTTGCAGGCTTGCAGGATCTTCTGAACGGCGGGAGTAAGGAGGTTGCTCCTCAGCGGAGCCGGGATCGCCATCAGGAGATCTGTCGGCCCGACTTCGAGGTTCTCCTGTTTCGATTCCTGCAGCGCTTCCAATTCAGCCATGATTTCGATTTACTCCGCTGCGGGGGAATACCACGCGCTATTCAAATTCCTGCTGCAGCAATGCCGCAACGCCCATCAACGGTATCTTCACCCAATCCGGACGACTATTCAACTCATAGACCAGCTCATAGAAAGCTTTCTCCAGCAGGTAGAGGTCGAGCAAACTCCACTGCGCGGCCGGAGTGGCGGGAAGCAGGTGACTGCCAGCCATGGTTTGCATGTAGGCGTGCAGAAATTCCGCCGAGGCGGAGCCATCCCACAGCCGGGCCCACGGTTCCAGCTTCGATTGATCTTCCGGGCGCCGAGAGGAATAGCGCATGAGCGCAGCCCAGGCCGCGTAATTGAAGGAACGCAGCATTCCCGCAACATCCTTCAGCGGGGAGTGCTTCATGCGACGGATGTCGAGCGAACGGGCCGGTTCGCCTTCAAAGTCGAGGATGACAAAATCCGACTTGACGCGAAGAACCTGGCCAAGATGGTAGTCGCCGTGGATGCGGATGCGTCGGCCATCCATGCTGCCGATGTTGGACGCGCCCAGTCCGTCGAGAATGCGGGTGCGGTGGCTAAGGAGAAGCGCAGCGATCTCGACTGTATCGTCCGCCAGGCCGGACATTGTTTTGCGCAGCAGATCGTAGGCATGGGCGGCTTGCGCGTTGATCGAAGCTTGCAAATTATCGAAATACTCTTTGCTCAAAAGTTCGGGAGAAAAAGCGTGATTGGTTGTTGAGGAAGCCAGCGCCAAATGCATTTCCGCAGTGCGGCGACCGAGTACGGCTGCCGCGTCAAGGGCAACGCCAGCGTGTTCCAGCGCAAACTGCGACGCACGGACGACACCGAGCGGAGCAGAGGTTGAGACCACGGGCTGGCCAAGTTCCTCCGCGGGAATTGTCTTTTGAACATAATTTTCGTAATAGCGTTCCAACTCCTCCATCATCCATTGCCAGCCGTCGCCTTGATTGATCACAAGCCCCTGCAGCATGCAGAGCGTGGTGGGCGCATCGCCCTTGCTGACATATTCAATGGAGCCACCGAAGGGGGGAATGTTGGAGAAATGCGCTTGCTCGGTGAGGAAACGGCCGATTTCGCAGTCCGGATTGAGGCCGGGTTCCGGATGGCGAAATAGCTTCATGATCAGTCGATTACCGAACAACATTGATGTATTGCTTTGCTCCGCGGAGCTACGACGAGGGGTAAGAGATTCGTCCGGCGAGTGGCTTGTCATCAGGCCGTGCAATGCACTGCTGGGCGTTCCTTCCACCGATCCTTGCTGCATGGAAAACGTGGTTGAGTCGGCGATGACGTGCAACAAGGCCTCGCAGGAATTCGGGTCGAAGGTCGCGTCGTACAGCACACCTTCTCCCGCAGGGGAGAGCACGGTAGACAGAATCGAGGCGGGCGAAGAGTCGCGAAGGGTTCGCGCCGCTTCTCCAAAAGCCGTGGCGAACGGAAGAAAATAGCGGTCCGCGTTTCCGGTATCGTACTCGACGCGGACCAGGCAGAAGATCGCACTGCTGTGGTCGATCTTTCCCCAATCGGCAATGGTGGTGCTGCGAATGGAGGCAGACTTGTTGCCGAACCATCGCTGCAGCGGCAGATACGTAGGCAGGATGGATTCCTGCAGCTTGCGCAGGTTGCCATCGAGAAACAGACTGGCCCAGTCTGTGGTGTCGGCGAGCAGCAACGCGGAATCTTCCGGCTGAACCGCCGCCGTGTCGGGCGAGGGATGCAGTTCCAGCCAGAGAAATCCATAGGGCGCGAGGGTGACTGCGTAAGGCTGACGGGTGATGGTAGGGAACTCGACGTAGCCTAACATTTCGACGGGGATCATGCCGTCGTACTCGCTGAGGTCGAGTTGCGCGGGCTGGGCAAAGCGAGAAAGGTTGGCGACGCACAAGACAATTTCGTCCTCGGCCTCGCGGACGTAGGCAATCACTTTGCGATTCTCAGGATTCAGGAATTTGAGAGCGCCGCGTCCGAAGACGCGAAACAGCTTGCGCAGCGCGATCAGGTTGCGCATCCAGTTCAGCAGCGATGAGGAGTCGCCCTGCTGGGCTTCAACATTAATGGCCTCGTAGCCCCAGACCGGGTCCATGACTACGGGGCTGTAGAGTTTGGCGGGAACGGCGCGCGAGAAGCCCGCATTGCGATCAGCGGACCACTGCATAGGGGTGCGAACGCCGTTGCGGTCGCCGAGATATATGTTGTCGCCCATGCCGATCTCATCGCCGTAATAGAGGATGGGCGTGCCGGGGAAAGAGAAGAGCAGGCTGTTCAGCAGCTCGATGCGGCGACGATTGTTGTCGAGCAGCGGCGCCAAGCGACGGCGAATGCCAATGTTAATGCGCATGCGCGGATCCGCGCTGTAAGCGAGGTACATGTAGTCGCGCTCATCTTCACTCACCATCTCCAGCGTCAGCTCATCGTGGTTGCGAAGAAACAGACCCCACTGGCAGCTGTCGGGGATGGGCGGCGTCTGGCCCATAATTTCCGTGATAGGCAGGCGATCCTCCTGGCGAAGCGCCATGTACATGCGCGGCATCAAGGGGAAGTGAAAGGCCATGTGGCACTCGTCGCCGTCAGCAAAATAAGGGCGAACGTCCGCCGGCCACTGGTTGGCCTCAGCGAGAATGATGCGATTTTCATAGTGGGCATCAATCTCGGCGCGAATCTTCTTCATGACGGCGTGGGTTTCAGGAAGATTTTCGCAGTTGGTACCATCGCGCTCGACCAGGTAGGGAATGGCATCAATGCGCAGCGCGTCGACGCCCATATCGAGCCAGAAGCGCATGACGCGCAGCACTTCATTCAGCACCAGTGGGTTGTCGTAATTCAAATCCGGCTGATGCGAAAAGAAACGGTGCCAGTAATAGGCCTTGGCGATGGGGTCCCAGGTCCAGTTGGATTTTTCTGTGTCGGTGAAAATGATGCGTGCGTCTTTATATTTTTCGTCGGTGTCGCTCCACACGTAGTAGTCGCGCTCGGGCGATCCCGGCGGCGCAAGGCGCGCGCGCTGGAACCATGCGTGCTGGTCGGAGGTGTGGTTGACCACCAGCTCAATCATGACCTGCAGACCACGATCGTGGGCGGCGTGGAGGACGGTCTGAAAATCTTCCAGCGTGCCGTAGCTGGGATGGACGGTCATGTAGTCGGCGATGTCGTAGCCGTCGTCGCGCAATGGCGAAGCAAAAAACGGCAGCAACCAGATGCAGGTGATTCCCAGCTCCTGCAAATAGTCGAGCTTGCTCAACAGTCCCTGAAAGTCGCCGATGCCGTCGTTATTGGCGTCTTCAAACGCCTTGACGTGCAGCTCATAAATAATGGCGTCTTTAAACCAGAGAGGGTCGAGGGCGCTGCCTGGCTGCTTCACCGAGCTGCTGCTGGGGGTGTCGTGCATAGATGCGGCGCTTCCTTCTTCCCGGCAACCGGGGAGTCTTGTAGATTACGCCGAAGGGGCCGGCTCCGTCTCCACGTGGAAGATGTGGGAGCGCCCCGCCTCCAGCTGAATATAGTTTCGCGCACCGGACCATGAATAGGACTGGTCGGTGAGCAGGTCGTGAACGCGAAATGCCTGGTTCGGCTGGATTCCGAGTTCGGCAAGATCGAGATCGACCCACCCGGCCTGCGTCTTTTGGTGATCAAGATTGACGACAACAAGAATCACATCTTTTTTCTCGGGATCGGTCTTGCTGTAGCTGATAAGGAATGGCTGATCGGTCGGATGAAAGCGCAGCGTGCGATTGCTGTGCAGCGCCAGATGTTTTTTGCGAATTTGATTGACGCGTGCGATGAAGGTCTGCAGGTTTTGCGGGTCCTGAATGTTCCAATGACGGAGCTGATATTTCTCTGAGTTGAGATATTCTTCGCTGCCCGGCTTGATGGGTGTGTTCTCGCATAGCTCGAATGCAGGGCCGTAGATGCCGTAGTTCGCAGTTAGGGTGGCGGCGAGAACAAATCGGCTGAGGAACGCTGGGCGTCCGCCGGTTTGCAACTCCTCATGCAGAATGTCGGGCGTGTTGGGCCAGAAATTTGGACGGAAGAATTCGACAACCGGGGTTTGCGTCAATTCCTCGAGATACTCGGTGAGGTCTTCTTTGGTGTTGCGCCAGGTGAAGTAAGTGTAGGACTGGGTGAAGCCAAGCTTAGCGAGGCGATACATCACCTTGGGCCGGGTGAAGGCCTCGGCGAGAAAGATGACATCGGGATGCGCGGTCTTGACCTCGCCGATCACCCACTTCCAGAAGGGAAACGATTTGGTGTGAGGGTTGTCGACGCGGAAGATGAGGACGCCCTCCCCAATCCAGTAGTCGATGATGCTTTTCAATTCTGCCCAGAGCGCGCGCCAGTCTTCGGTTTCAAAGTCAAGCGGATAAATGTCCTGGTATTTCTTGGGCGGATTTTCGGCGTATTGGATGCTTCCGTCGGCGCGCTTGCGGAAGAAGCTGGGATGTTGCTGCACGTAAGGATGGTCGGGCGAACATTGAAAGGCGAGATCGAGAGCGATTTCCAGGCCACGCTCTTTCGCTGCCGCCATCAGTGAGTGAAGATCGTCGAGCGTGCCCAGCTTAGGGTGAATCGCCTTATGTCCGCCTTCTTCCGAGCCGATGGCCCAGGTACTGCCGACGTCATCCGGCTCAGCTTTTTCTGAATTATTTTTCCCTTTGCGAAAGGCGTGGCCGATGGGATGGATGGGCGGCATGTAGAGCACATCGAAATTCATCGAGGCGATATAGGGCAGCCACGATTCGCAATCTTTGAAGGTGCCGTGATGATCCGGCGTCGGAGCGCAGGAGCGGGGAAAGATTTCATACCAGGCGGAAAATCCCGCGAGCTCGCGGCCAACGCTGACGCTGAGTTCCTTGCCATAGCGCGTGGTGTAGGCGTGCTCGGCGTAGGTCTGCATCAGAGATTCGAGCGTGGGATCGAGAGACGCGGTCGAGGCGGCGTCCTGATCGGTGTCGTTAATTTTTGCGGCGAAATCTTTCAGTGCTTTTGCGTCATCTTTTTTTGCACGCTTGGCGGCGGCGGCAACGAGGGCTGCGCCAGACATGCGTTCAACGTGGGTTTCCTGGCCGGCGTCGATGCGCTTCTTCATGGCATTGCGCCAGGTGGTGAAAGTGTCGACCCAGCCTTCGACGGTGTAACGGTACTCGCCTAACTCCATGACCCCAAATTCCGCGCGCCAGCGGTCGTTGCCCAGCGGGTCCATCGGCATGGTGCGCCAATTGCGTTCGCTGCTTCGGCGATAGAGAATCTGGGCTGCGACGGCATCATGGCCATCGGCAAAAACATCGGCTTCCACTGCGACGGTTTCTCCGACGACGCGCTGGATGGGAAATTCCCCGCAATCAATCTCCGGCTGCACGCCCTCAATCACAACGCGTCGCCGACCCTCCAATTTGGCTGCAATCGTGTCTTTGGTCTGCTGCTTGCTTTCTATCGCCATCAAAAAATATCACCCTCAAAAAAAGTTTTCTTATCTAAGAGATGCATGTTTCGCAGATACCGTTGGAGCCGGGCCGTCTCCTTCTCATTCGTCCGCGATGCGGAAGCCACATCGTGCGTATGCGCGAAAAATCGACACTGAGAAAAATGATAGTCCAGCATGGTGCAAAAGCAGATGAAGAATCCCATTGACACCCTATCCATAGGTAATCTATATATAGGCGCATGACGAAGAAACCTGACCTGCTGCCGGGAACCCTGGACATGCTGATCCTGAAGACTCTGGCTCGCGCGCCGCTGCATGGGTATGGCATTGCGCTTTCCATCAAGCGGAGCTCCGACGATGTGCTGACGGTGGAAGAAGGCTCGCTCTATCCGGCGCTGCAGCGGCTGTTGCTGCAAGGCTGGGTGAAGGCGGAGTGGAAAAAGACGGAAACCAATCGGCGTGCTCGGTACTACACGCTGACGCCGCTGGGGCGCAAGCAACTCGGCATCGAGCTGTCGCAGTTTGAGCAAATGATCGCGGCCATTAGCCGGGTGCTGCAGGATGCGTAGGAGATAGCGATGAATCGATTTCGCAGAATATTCAACAAGCTGAGATTTCTTTTTCGCCGTGACAGCTTTGACAGCGGACTTGCCGAAGAGATGGCTTTCCACCACGAGCAGGTGGAGAAAGATTTTGAGGCGGAAGGAATGACTCCCGAAGAGGCGCGTCACGCGGCCAGGCGGCAGTTTGGCAATGAGACTGTGATCAGGGAGAACAGCTATATGACGTGGCGATGGGGATGGTTGGAGAGTCTGCTGCAGGATATTCGCTTCGCGCTGCGCCAACTGTGGAAGACGCCGGGGTTTACCATCACCGCGGTCCTCACGCTGGCGTTGGGGATAGGCGCGAACACGGCCATCTTCACGCTGGTGCATGCAATTTTGCTGAAGGATCTTCCCGTGGCTGATCCTAAGTCACTGGTCCGCGTCGGCAACTATCAGGACTGCTGCATCTTGAACGAAATTTCCTCTTCCCGGAACGATAGCTACTCCATCTTCCCGTACGAGACCTACAAATATCTTCGCGACCACACGCCGGAGTTTGAGCAGCTCGCCGCGATGCAGGGCGGACTGGCAGATCTCTCGGCCCGTCGTGCTTCCGGAAATGCAGTCTCTCACTCCTCTTTCGGAGAGTTTGTCTCCGGCAACTATTTCGACACGTTTGGAGTGAAGCCATTTGCTGGACGCGCTTTGACGCCCGCGGATGATGCCACTGGAGCCGCCCCGGTGGCCATGTTGAGCTATCAAGCGTGGCAGCGAGATTATGCGGGAGATCCGTCGATTATCGGAAGTAACTTCTTCATCAATAGGCACCCCATCACGATTATCGGTGTCACTCCGCCCGGGTTCTATGGCGACCGATTGTCCGAAACTCCCCCGGATTTTTTTCTCCCCATCTCGCAGGAGCCGACGCTTGGTTTTTATTCGGCGCGGAATAAGCCGCAACTGGGCTGGCTGTATCTGGTCGGCCGCGTAAAGCCGGGTGTGGCGATGGGATCGCTGCAGCAAAAGATGAGCGGTTTGCTGCGACAGTCGCTTGGGGAGCTGGAAGACTTTCAAACGGTACGCGGCAAGCAGCTGCTTGCCAAGGCCCATGTCGTTCTTACGCCCGGCGGGCAGGGTGTCGTCAACCTGCAACAGCGTGTTGCCAGCAGCCTGTATCTGCTTCTCGGGCTCGCCGGCTTGGTGCTGCTGATTGCTTGTGCAAACATCGCGAACCTGATGCTGGTGCGCGGACTGGCCAGACGGGCAGAGATCTCGATTCGCATGGCGCTCGGCGCGGCCAGGGCGAGAGTGGTTCGGCAAATGTTGACGGAGAGTCTTGTGCTGGCATGCCTGGGCGGTGTTTCAGGCCTGGTGCTGGCGTATGCCGGCGCAAGGCTGTTGTTAGGGCTCATGTTCTCGAGTGCCGCTCAAGTGCCGGTTCACGCCACGCCGTCATTGCCGGTGCTTGGCTTTGCCCTTGCGGTCTCCCTGGCGACAGGCTTGATTTTTGGCGTCGCTCCGGCGTGGATCGGTTCAAATGAGCAGCCGGCCAACGCCATGCGAGGCGTAAATCGTTCCACTCGAGATCGGTCTTCGTTGTTGCAGCGATCCCTGGTGATTTTGCAGGCTGCTTTGTCCGTTGTGTTATTGATCGGCGCTGGATTACTGGGCAAAAGTTTGAATAAGCTGCAGCATCAGGACATGGGATTAGATAGCAGAGAACCGCGTCATCGTCAACTTGAATCCGCTGAAGGCCGGCTACAAGCCGGGTCAATTGCAGGGGCTCTACCAACAGATCGAAGACAAGTTTCACGCCATGCCGGGGGTGCAGCATGTTGGACTCACTCTCTACACGCCGCTCTATGGAGACATCTGGAGCTTCTTTGCGTTTGTTCAGGGCCACCCGGCACCTGAACCCGGACAAGATCGGAATACTCTTTTTAATCGCGCCAGTCCGGAATATTTCAAAGCTGTCGGACAACGGCTCCTGCGAGGACGCACGTTTACCTCCGCAGATACTGCGAATTCACCCGGCGTCGCGGTTGTCAATCAGGCGTTCGTAAAAAAACTTTTCAAGCCTGGTGAAGACCCGATTGGCCAGCATTTTGGCGTGATTGACATGAAGAATTCCGGCGACTTCGAAATCGTTGGCGTGGTAGAGAACACGAAGTATTTGAGCGCTAGAGATCAGCCGGATGCGATGTTCTTCGCACCCATACTGCAGTCGGCGCATATGAGTCCGCCAGAGGAACTGGACTCGTCACTCTATGCCGAACAACTTGTTCTGCAGATGAAGGGTATGTTTCCAACCTTGGAGCAACAGGTGCGGACCACTCTGGCGAGTATCGATCCCAATTTGTCTGTCGATCAATATCAGACCTTCGAGCACCAGATCGAAAGCAACGTCAGTGAAGAGAGAATGATTGCTCGACTGACTCTGCTGTTCGGACTGCTCGCGCTGGTATTGGCTGCGGTCGGTCTCTATGGCGTGACCGCCTATACCGTGCAGCGACAGACTCAGGAGATTGGCGTTCGCATGGCCCTGGGTTCCTCGCGCGGCCGCATTGTCGGCATGGTGTTACGCGGAGCCATGCTTCAGACTGCAGTTGGCATGCTGATTGGAATACCCGTGGCAATGCTCTGCGTGCGCTCCATCAAGTCGATTCAGTCACAGCTCTATCAGGTCGTCAGTTGGGATGCCAGTGTGATCGCGGCTGCCGTATGCACGCTGGCCGCCGCGGCATGTGTTGCTGGAATTATTCCGGCACAGCGCGCAGCGTCAGTCAATCCAGTGGAAGCGTTGCGGGCGGAATAATTTTCTTCTCGTCGACCGGTTGCGAGGTCGACGTGGTCCTGGCGTGCACGGTCGGGAGCTGTGGACTGCGTTTCGGAAAGGTCGATGCGCTGATAGACTGTTAAGGGTCTACCAAACAGGTTAAATCGATCTCGAAGGGTGGTTCGACGAAGCATGGCAACTCACGAAGCCAGCGATAAGAACAATGCTGGAGCAGCAAAAGTTGAGCCCGCGAAGGGCAAATTAGGAGTCATGGTTGTCGGCATGGGGGCGGTAGCTACCACCTTGGTGGCCGGCGTTGAGGCAGTTCGCAAGGGATTGGCCAAGCCGATCGGTTCCATCACGCAGATGGGTACAGTTCGACTGGGAAAGCGCACCGATGGTCGCACGCCACTGATCAAGGACTTTGTCCCGCTGGCGGACTTGAACGACGTCATTTTTACCGGCTGGGATATTTTCGGCGGCAACCTGTATGAAGCGGCGAGCACGGCGAAGGTTCTGGACAAGGAGCTGCTGGAGTCGATTCGGCCGTACCTGGAATCGATCAAGCCGATGCCCGCGGTATTCGACCAATATTATGTGAAGCGCCTGCACGGTACCAACGTGAAGCAGGGCAAGAACAAGCGCGACCTGGCGGAACAACTGCGTGCCGATATTCGCGAGTTCCGCAAGACGACCGATCGACAGGTGATGATCTGGTGTGGCTCGACGGAGATCTTTCTGCATCCGTCCGAGGTGCATGACTCGCTTGCAGCGTTTGAAAAGGGATTGGAAGCGAACGACATCAACATTGCGCCCTCGCAGATTTATGCGTACGCGGCGTTGACCGAGGGAGTGCCATTCATCAACGGCGCGCCGAATCTGACCGTGGATTTGCCGGTGATGATTGAGCTGTCGAAGAAGAACAATGCTCCGATCAGCGGCAAGGATTTCAAAACCGGACAAACGCTGATGAAGACGGTGCTGGCGCCGGCATTTAAAGCTCGCATGCTGGGTGTGGCCGGGTGGTACTCGACAAACATTCTGGGCAATCGCGACGGCGAAGTGCTGGACGATCCCGAGTCGTTCAAGACCAAGGAAGAGTCGAAGCTGGGCGTGCTGGATTACATCCTGCAGCCGAATTTGTACCCGGATTTGTACGCCAATATTTACCACAAGGTTCGCATTAACTATTATCCTCCGCGTGGTGACAATAAAGAGGGTTGGGATAACATCGACATCTTCGGATGGCTGGGTTATCCGATGCAGATCAAGGTGGATTTTCTGTGCCGCGACTCGATTCTGGCAGCACCGATTGCGCTGGACCTGGTGTTGTTTACGGACCTGGCCAAACGGAGCGAAGAACTACGCGGCATCGGCATTCAGGAGTGGCTGAGCTTCTTCTTCAAGTCGCCGATGACGCCGGAAGGTTTGTATCCGGAGCACGATCTGTTTATTCAGTCGATGAAGCTGAAGAACACGCTGCGGCATATTCAGGGTGAGGAATTAATCACGCATCTTGGGTTGGAATACTACGACTAGTTTCGCCCGAATCGAAAATGAAGAGGCCGCCGGAATTTTTTCGGCGGTCTTTTTCTTTGTATCGCGAAGGGAAGCGCGACCTCTCGAAACCAGGCGGCGGACGGCGCATACTATTTGTAGGGCATAGCGCGAGTGCGGCGTTTTCGTGCTGGATCCTTGGAGTTGTTTCACTTGGGAATTGGAACTCGACAATTTCGACGTTGGAGGCGTGCGGCAGCTGGAGTAGTGTTGCTGTTCTCGGGCGCGGCGGTGTGCTTTGCTTCGACGAAGCAAGAGAAAGAACCAGCCTGCCCAACGGCGACGGCCACCACTGCGGCGGCCGGTTCGAGCGCAAGCACGGCCGACACGTCCGATTGCCTGATGCCGGGCGTGAAGGAAGGCAGCATCAACGATGTGAACGCGGTGGGGCACCGCTCGGTCGGTGGACGCGGGTTCGGGAACTGGTACTCGGAGAACACGGAGATTGCCTGGGGCGCGCAGATTGCGCAGCAGGTGATGAAGTCGTCCAAAATTGTGCACGACCCGGTGATTGAGGAGTATGTGAACCGCGTCGGCCAGAACATCGTGAAGAATTCCGATGCCAAGGTGCCGTTCACGATTCGCGTGATCGATTCGGACGAGGTGAATGCGTTTGCGCTGCCGGGCGGATATTTTTTCGTGAACAGCGGCCTGATTCTTGCGGCGGATAATGAGGCGGAACTGGCCGGGGTGATGGCGCATGAAATTGCGCACGTGGCGGCGCACCACCAGGCGCGCGAGATGACGCGCATGCATTATGCCGACCTGGGCATGGTGCCGCTGGTGATGCTGACCGGCTACAGCGCGGTGGGCTATGGGATCTACGAGGCGTCTGCGTTCGCAGTGCCGCTGACGTTTCTGGAATTTCAGCGGGACTTTGAAGAGCAGGCCGACTGGCTGGGCGTCGAGTATATGTATGACGCGGGGTACGATCCGCAGCAGCTGATTGCTTTCTTCGAAAAGATTGAAGAGCTGCAGAAGACCAAGCCGGGGCTGATAGCTAAGACGTTTTCAACGCATCCGCAGACGCCGGCGCGAGTGGAGCGGACGCAGCAGGAGATTGCGACGATTCTGCCGCCGCGACCGGAATACATTGTCGACACTTCGGAATTTCACGCCATCAAGGAACGGCTGTTGCGGATGGAAAACCGTCGACCGGTCTCGCCGGGAGCGGGGAAGAATGGGCCGACACTGCGGCGAGTGGCGGCGGGTCAGGGTGAGGACGCTGGTTCTTCAGGCGACAGTGATGCGCGACCGGTGCTGCATGAAGGTCCGAGCCACTAGGACGTCGCGGTTTGCGGGTGCGCGAGGTTGTCGCAGATTGGGCGGGACGACGCGGGCGTTGTTTGGCGTTGACGGCGCGGATGATGAGGCGATGCTCGCCGGCGGGGTCGAAGGGAACTTTGGCGCGGGCGGCAGCGGCTTCCATCAGAGCGATCACTGCGGGATCGTCGAGCGTTTGGGGTGAGGGCGCGCGAATGTGGCGCACAATATTGCCGTCGCCGTGCAACAATTTTTTCGGGTCGGGCAGACCTTTGCCCTGCAGGAAAAATAAATTGATCCAATTGGGATAGATGGCGATGGAAAAGATGACTTCCGAGGCGCGCTCCGTCGGGCCAAAGCCGATGGCAAGCGCGTTGTAGTTGTCGTAGACCAGCTCCAGCGCGGAGGGATAGCGGGTGCGCATTTTTTTCAGGATGGCCTGGGCGCGCGCGGCAATCTCCGGCGAGTATTTCGCTAGGAATGCACGAAGCTGCGCGGTCGGGCTTGCGGCAGTCGCCATACAAACTTTCCTGAGCTACGCAAATTTGCGGACGATGGCGAGCACACGGCCCTGAATCGCAACCTGGGCGGCGGGAACATAAATCGGTTCCATTTCGGAGTTCGCCGGCTGCAGGCGAACCGTGTCGCCCTCCAGATAATAGTGCTTCAGGGTGGTCTCGGTGCCGTCGACCAGCGCCACCACAATTTCTCCCTGGCGCGCGGTCTGGGCTTTTTCCACCAGCACATAATCGCCGTTCATAATATGGTCGTCGCGCATGGACTCGCCGCTGACTTCCAGCGCGAAGACGGCCTTGTTCTCGACAATATCGTTTAACGATAGGCTGTCGCGAAACTCCATCGCCTCCAACGGGCGACCGGCGGCAATGCGGCCCATCAGCGGAATATCCTGCATGGTGGCGGGCTTGCGCTCAGGCGTCAGATCGATGGAGCGGCTGCGATTGTGGGCGCGGTTGAGGAGACCCTTCCGTTCCAAATTGGAAATATGTTTGTGAACGGTGGCGAGGGAACTCAGATCGAGCCCCGAGGCAATCTCTTCAAAGGAGGGAGAGTAGCCGCAGCGCTCTACGAAATTCCGAATGAAATCGAGGACCTCTTTTTGACGCTTGGTGATTGCCATGGTGCCGACAGTCTAGCGAATGAAAGGCGAAATTGCAAGAAGAGTTTTGAAGATTTTGTTCGAGTGACGCCAGGTAGTAAATCGTAATCACGGCCAACCTGATTTGTCTGTTTTTGCACTTGGTGCAATATCCCACTCAGACCAAACGAAAGCTTCAATGAGCCACCCGCCACCGGCGCTAATTCCTGATAGAATCGCCGGATTAGAAAGGGGTTATGCGTGACTAGAGATACTTTACGCGCAAGTGTCCAATATGGAGACTGGACGGGCACAGCATCTGCGGATGAGTTCGGCGATGCAACCGATGATTTCGATGCGCTATTTGAGGCTACAGGGAAGGTGGAGAAAGAGAAGGACCTGTTGATCGGCTTCAACCTATACGAGTCTGAAGGGTTCTTCTACTTGGCTGGCTACTTCCACCCGGCAGTTTCCACAAGCGACACCTATCCGGCGCTTAATCGTGAACTCAAGAAGAACGACGAACCAATAACGGTGAAACAGGTGAAGGTCGAGATCACCCGCGATCAATTCTTCAAGCATTTCAAACGCTTCAGCATTGTCATGGTTCGCAGCAGCCTGAAAGACATCATCGGGCGTGACGTCGAATACGACGAGGCCTGAAGGCGTGCGATGACGGACATTCCAAAGTGGAGACGTTTTGAGCACCTGATTCATGCGCTGCATGAACAGTATGGAGGCGAGAGCGCAATGATCACGCTTGACGATCACATTGAGGGAAAAGATTCCAAGACGATTCGGCAGGTTGACATCTCGATCCTTGGGCAAATCGGCTCGTACAGCATACTAATTGTGATTGACTGCAAGGACTACTCCGTCCCCTTGGATGTCAATGATGTTGGTGCTTTCGCGACACTCTGCAAAGACATCCGAGCCAACAAGGGCGTGATGATATCGACGAGCGGCTACACGAAGGCCGCGGTCGAGATTGCACGCACATATGGAATTGACACTCGAACATATCTGGACACGGAAAGTGAAGAATGGGGAACTGTAGTCACAATTCCTATTCTCCTCGACTCAACGCAATTGACGGCTTACCAGTTCAGCTTTCGCGGATTGACGTCGCCTCCTTTCAGCGGTTTTGAGGTGCGTACCAACATTCCTCCATATGCGATTGAGGTGCGCTTACCAGAGGGTGGCGACAATATCCCTTTGATGGCGTTGTTAGGCCGGAAGTGGAATCACGACGATAGTCTGCACATTCCCGGTACGCATACGGTCACGCTCTGCGAAAACGCAACAATAGATCCCATGTGCGGATCAGGACGTGCCAACATATCTGCGAACGTCGTAGTTGAAAAAAGGCTCTATTCGGGGCCGCTCGGTATTCACATAAAAGGTTTTCGAGACGAGCAGAACGCGTCAATAATAGGGCGGCAAATGGAGACGGATTTTATCGACGCCGGCGCGATTGAACGCGGTCGTGTTCCGGGCTGGCAAGAAATTGTGGAATACCGAAATCACATGATGAGTACAAACAAGGATCCCGGCGCCAAGACACTCACCGTCGATGGCGTTCCCGTTGGCGCGATGTTTGTATTCGGAGTCGTAACGGCATTGCCGGAAACGCGACAAGAGTTTGCGGATTGGGAACAGATCGAGTCCGGAGGGCGACGTTCGCCTACACTATAGTTCGGTACCAAATCATCACGCCTCCTTCCCTTAGAGAGCGAAATTGGGATACTTCTCGACCTCAGACGCACTCCAGCGAAAATATGATTGATGATTGTGGGATCTGACGGAGATTACGATGATTAATCACATGATTTTGACGGTCAGCGATGTGGAGCGATCGCTGGCGTTTTATCAGGCGGCGCTGAAGCCGCTGAACATCCAATACTTTCTGCCGTACAAGGGTGAAGGACGGTCATCCTGACCTGTGGGGATTTGGGGATGGCAAGCGCGCGTACTTCTGGCTGAAGCAGGGGAAAGCCGATCCGGCGGCGATTCATTGGGGCTTCGACGCGGAGAGCAATGAGAACGTCGATGAGTTCTACAAGGCGGCGATGGCGGCTGGTGCGCGGGACAATATCTCTCCGCGTGCGCGGCTGGAATGTTATGCCGGATACTATGTATTAAGACTGCAACAATAAAGGCCCGGAGGTGGGAATGTCCGGGCCTTGATTGTTTTGCGAGGCTTACGTTTGGCGAACCCTACCTGGCTGCGATCAGGACCTGGCCGTCGCTGTCGCGCAGATTTCCCACTTCCACTGGAATTCTCTTCTCGAGATTGGAAGCAGGAAGATTGATGCTGATCGCAGCGGAGTTGCACTGGACAGCCCGCATGAAATACTGGCCGTCGCGTCGGTCGAAATTTACCGCGCATCCCTTCGACGGGCTGCCGTTCTCGGATGCCAGAGTCATCACCACAGGAATCCCCTTGCGGCTGAGAATCTGAATGGTGCCGTCTTTTGCCCGAGCGATGGAATACGTGCCTGCCGGAAGCAGTTTGTTGCCGACCGTAAAGTCGAAGGGTACCGTGGCGTGGACTTCACGCGGTTGCATTTGCGCCGAGGCGCTGCCAATGCCGAGAGTGCTTGCGAGTGTTAGGAACGCTATTACGGTAATCCGTTTCATGATGGTGTCTCCCTTTCAGGTTGTGTGTGCCGGTTTTTGCTGTTCCCAACCGCCACGTTGGGGCGACATTAGGCCTGGTCCACATCAATCGCAATGCATGGAAGGTGGATTGAAAATTGAAGATAGGTCAAAATAAAGTCAATCGCTAAGTGGCTGATGTGCAGAATGTTGGACGGGTTTCGACAGAAGTAATAAAATCCCCGCAACGTAACGCCACGCGCGCCATGTGGCCGTCCGAGGCAATCGTATTGGTAGAGTCGGCTCAATTTCCTTCGCAGCGAGTGAAGTTCGGCCCTTACGAAGTCGATCTTCGGGCGGGAGAACTGTGGAAGGCGGGGCGAAGGCGCAAGCTCACCGGCCAGCCGTTCTCCGTTCTGGCGATTTTGCTGGAGCGGCCGGGCGAGGTGGTCAGCCGTGAGGAATTGCAAAAGCGCCTATGGCCGGACACGTTTGTCGATGTCGATCACAACCTGAATACCGCCATTAACAAGATTCGCGAAGCGCTCAATGATTCCTCGGATCGCCCGCAGTATATTGAGACACTTTCCCGTCGCGGCTATCGATTCATTGCCGCGGTGGAAAGCGTTCAGCCCGCCGCGTCGCCGGTCTTGAACGAAATGCCGAGTGCTGCCAGCGTCGCGACCGTACCACCGACGATGGTTCTCCAGACAGCACAGGCGCAGATTGCCAAATCGAGATTTCCGAAAAAGGCGTACCTGGCAACATGGTCGGCAATCGCGATTGCGGCTCTTCTCCTTGCGTATCTTTTGCGACCAACCGTGCCGCCTCCGCAGGTGACGGGAATACGGCAGCTGACGCACGATGGAGCGACGAAGCTTGTTTTTGGGCCGACCACCACGACGCCACTGGCAATGTTCACGGATGGGACGCGGGTCTACTTTGGGGAGGCCGATGCTTCGCGGCTCAGGGTCATGCAGGTCTCCACCTTTGGGGGCGAGTCGGAGCGGGTACCGGTCCCTTTCGATTTTGCGGGGCTGACGGATATCTCCGTGTCGCAATCGAAACTGCTGCTGGAAACACCGAGCAACGCTAGCGCATTTCTGGGTGTATTGTGGACAATGCCCTTGCCGGCTGGACAGCCGCAGAGCAATGGAAATCTCGCAGTCTACGATGCGGCATGGAGTCCAGATGGAAATTGGCTCTACTACACGACTGGATCCGATCTTTGGGTGGCGCGCAATGATGAGAGCCAGCCCCGAAAGCTCCTCAGCAGGAAAGGGATCCTGAGCTGGATTCGCTTTTCGCATGATGGACAGCGGATACGCTTCAGCGCTTTCGACCCGGCACAAACTGCGAGCACACTGTGGGAAGCAAGCACCGA
This sequence comes from uncultured Acidobacteriota bacterium, assembly GCA_963794795.1. Taxonomy (GTDB): domain Bacteria; phylum Acidobacteriota; class Terriglobia; order Terriglobales; family Acidobacteriaceae; genus JAKAAZ01. Next base: position 781,366 of record CAWCFC010000002.1, read on the forward strand.
CGGAACCCATTTGCGGCCTGTGCTGCCGGGCTGGAATGCGTGCTGTGGGTCGTGGACCCCTAACGGAAAGTATTTCGTATTTGCCTCGATGCGTGGCGGCGGTTGGAATCTTTGGGCGATGCGGGAAAAGCGGGAGTGGTGGCGCAAGACCGATCCGGAACCAGTGCGGTTGACAGTTGGGCAGATGAGCTCGCTCAGCCCGCTGATTAGCACTGACGGGAAAGCAATTTTTTTCGTCGGCTCTACGCCACGCGGTGAGCTGGTGCGCTATGACGTGCAGAAGCGACTATTCGTGCCCTATCTGCCGGGGTTGTCAGCGCAAGGTATGGCCTTCTCGCGCGATGGGTCGAGGGTGGCATGGACCACAGTGCCGGAGGGCGCGCTATGGCAGAGCAAGGCAGACGGATCGGATCGTCATCAGTTGACATTCCCGCCGAGGGAGAGTTTCGAGCCGCGCTGGTCGCCGGACGGGACGCGGATTGCATTCGCAGCCCAGGAGCCGGGAAAGCCTTCGAAGATCTACATCGTGCCCGCAGGAGGAGGTATTGCGGAGCAAGTAACGGCAGGCGAGTCAAGTGACGGCGACCCTTCCTGGTCTCCCGACGGAGATGCGTTAGCCTTCGGCGGCCACGATCCAAACGAAGCCAGCGTGGAGCACCATCCGATTCAGATTGTTAGCCTGAGGAGCCGTGTGGTCACGGCGCTGCCTGATTCGAGCCACTACTTTTCCCCGCGATGGTCGCCGGATGGGCACTGGATGCTGGCTCTCGATGATGTGACGTTTGCCGTGGAGTTGTACAACTTCTCGACTGGGAAATGGGAGCAGCTGACGAGCCTGAGCGCTGGCTATCCGAACTGGTCTTCCGATAGCCGTTGCGTTTTGTTCAACTCGTCGAGCGGCCCTTCTGCGGCGAAACAGCCCTATTACCGGTTCTGCCTTTCGGATAGGAAACCGCAGTTGCTGGTGAATCTGGCGGACGGTGGACAGCTGGTTTCGGGTACGTTTAACTTCTGGACCGGAGTCACGCCGGACGGCTCGATCCTGGGTATACGTGATATCAGCATTGAAGAGATTTATGCCCTCGATACGCACTTTCCAAACTGACGGCAAAATATTCCTGAGAACTCCGCCTTCGAGATGCGCCATTGCAGCCTCTTCCGGCGCAGAGTCACCGCGGCGCCCCGGTTCGCTGGGGGAAATGGGGCATCCCGATCCAGAAGAGGAGCACGATGATTAATCACATTATTCTTACGGTGAGCGATGTGGAGAGATCGCTGGCATTTTATGAGGCGGCGCTGAAGCCGCTGAACATTCAATACTTTTTGCCGTACAAGGGTAAGGACGGGCATCCGGACCTGTGGGGATTTGGGGATGGCAAGCGCGCGTACTTCTGGCTGAAGCAGGGGAAAGCCGATCCGGCGGCGATTCATTGGGGCTTCGACGCGGAGAGCAACGCGAACGTCGATGAGTTCTACAAGGCGGCGATGGCGGCCGGTGCGCGGGACAATATTTCTCCGCGTGCGCGGCTGGAATACTATCCCGGATATTATGCGGCGGATGTATTCGACCCGGACGGATATTCCTTCGAGGTGGTTTATAAAAGCTAAGGATGGAACCGCGTATCCGCCACCCTCGGAGTTGAGGTTGACATCGATGGCGCTGGTAGAATGCACCGCAGGTTGCGTCCCTGGAAATGTACTGGATCGCGTCATCCTTCCTTGCATCTGCATGCTAATTTTTGCGTAACTGCCCACTGGGCCAAAGGAGTCGTGTATGCCTCAAGCTGCTCGCGGGACATTCGATGTGAAGGTTCAGCCGTTGCCTGCTCCCGACATGGAAGGCGTCGCCCGCTTTTCCATCAACAAGACCATCCACGGCGATTTAGAAGCGACCACCAAGGGTGAGATGTTCACTGCCGGCGATCCGAAGGCAGGCGCTGCCGGGTATGCCGCCATCGAGACGGTGAGCGGAACGTTGGCCGGCAAAAGCGGCAGCTTCGTGCTGCAGCATTTTGCCACAATGACTGCGAGTGGCCGCGACATGATTGTGAAGATCACCCCAGGTTCAGGCACGGGGGAGCTGAAGGGCATTTCGGGTACATTCAACATCATCATCGCAGACGGGAAACACAGCTACGATTTGGAGTACGAGCTGCCATAACGAAAGCCGGCCGAGTTGCGGGGAAGATTGAACTCGTGGCGCGATGCAGGGGCGGGGCCGCTGGCGGGATCGCGGGCAATTACTGGTAGGGCGAGACATCCAGCTTCAGGTTGTAGGCGACCGGTCGGCCATCTTTGAATGCCGGGATGAATTTCCAGTTCTTCGTCGCGTTCATCAGCTCGGGGTCCTCTTTGGGAACCAACAGTTTTGCCGAGTGCACCTTGCCCGCCTCATCGATGACGAGCTGCAGAGTCTCCTGCGATCGCGCCAGTGCTTGCTGCGACGGAGACAGCGGTGGCCGCCACAGCAGAATCGCGACCGGAGCCCTGTCGGCGGCCATTTGATCGATGGAGGCTCCTGGATCGTCGGACGGCTGCGGTCCCATCTTCGCGGCGAGGCCCGGAACACCATAATCTAATTCTGTTTCTGGCTTCGAGCCGGGCGCATGGGGCTTGAGGAATTTGTAGACGAAAGGCGCGTCGTGCCACTGTGGTGGCAATTTCGCAGGAGCGATGGCTGCCACCTGCGAATCAATCCCTCTGGCGCGCGCTGCCAGGATCTCCGCTTTGATGCGCGCCGCGTCGGCAGGCGGCCATGCCGTATCCAACTCCGCCCAGGCCTGCTCTGGCCGGCCGCTGTAGAGATAGGCCCACATAATCTCCAGAACCTTGATCTTTGTTTTCCGCAGCTGAGGCCACTCCGTTGGCGGTACCGAGCCGAAGACCAGTCGTCCGTCGCTCTTGCGGAAGCTGCTCAGATCCTGCGCGGTCAGTTGCTCGCGAAATGTTCGCAATCTGCCGATCATATTGCGGTTGATAGTGAGCGCTGACATCCGTCAATTTACCGTGTTCGAAGTTGAGCACAAGGGTTGGCGGAGAGTCGTAATCCGCATAGGTCAGGCCATCGAAGCCGTTCACCGCAGCGGCATCCGTCGTCCATATCGCGACCCTTTTGTTGAAATCAGCATCGACGGCGCGGTAGGAGTCTCCTCCAGTAATGGTCTTAAGAAGTCGCGGTTTCTTTTGTAGCGAGTAGATCAGATAGGTTGACTGCCAGTCGTGTTCCGCATGTCGCACCTGAAACGCAACCACCGGCATCCCCAGGCCAAGATCCGCGCCGAGTACGTCGATATCCACCTGGGGAGCATTCGCGACTGCCACCAGCTTGTCTTGGTTCCAGCTAAGAATTGCGTTGCACATTCGCGTTGCAAAGCCACCGCTTTGGCTGGCACCAACCAGTACGGCCACCCCCGTGGGAAACTGCGCCTCGAACTGGCCAGTGCCGTTATCGCAGACCGCCTTCTGGGCCTGGGTCGGGCCGACGATGCCGATCAGGCAAAACAGAATCGCAACCGCCGCCGCTCGATTGACGAGGCGAAACGAGAAGCACCTTTCCTTAGGGCTAAGCATCTCGACGGCATGGCGTAAATGGCGGAGTGCGCGGCTTCTCCGATTTGAATGCACCCTGACCGTATACACCCAACTGATTGGCATTGTCGATCACGCGGGAGGGTTGTTTGGAGAGCGCATTGTCTCGAGTTCAACGACTGATCGTTCGAGAATAAAATCAGTAGCCGGGGCCGCGGGCGGAGATGGGCCAGAGGGCTTCGACGCGGTCGTTGCGGATGCCGACAAACCAGTCGTGCAGATTGACGGTGGGATCGCAATGGCCGGGGATGAGCTTCCATTTTTCTCCGAGCTGGACGGAGAGGTTGCGATCGTGCAGGCGGATTTTTCCGTGCTCATCAGAGGCATCGAAATATTCTGCGCCATCGACGCCATAGACCAGTGGCAAACCGGAATCGACGCTGAGGGCTTTCATGCCGGCATCGACGACGACCTGGTCGGGGCTGGGGCAGCTCATGACAGTGGTCCAGATAAACAGACTTTGCTCGAAGGTATGGACTGGACCGCCGTCACTGGCGAGGTTTTGCGCGTAGTCGGCGTCCATAAAGATGTAGGAGCCGACTTGCAGCTCGCTGTAGACACCGCTGGCGGCTGCAAATTCAAAGGTGCCAGTACCGGCGCCGGTGATGGTGGGACACTCGAAACCGTGGTGGAGAAGCAGGTCGCGGGTGAGCGCGCATAGTTCTGCCGCAGCGTTACCGGCTGCGCGGCGTTCCTCGTAGGGACGGCGATGTTGCGCCGCGCCGTAATAGCCCTGCAATCCGATGAACCTGAGTCCGGGCGAGGCGGCCACGCGGCGGGCGAGATCAAGCGCGGGCTCTCCGGCGGGGACTCCGCAGCGATGGGAACCGACGTCGATTTCCACCAGGACATCCAGAGTGGATTGATGGCGGGAGACAGCGGCGCTGAGGGCGGCGACGTTGTCTGCATTGTCGACGCAGACGCTGAGGCGAGCCTGGCGGGCCAGCTTGGCGATGCGCTCCAGTTTTTTGTGCCCGACAATTTCGTTGCTGATCAGTACATCCTGCACACCGCCCTGCACCATCGCCTCCGCTTCACTGACTTTCTGGCAACAGACGCCGACCGCGCCCAGCTCAATTTGCCGCAAAGCAATGGCAGGTGATTTGTGGGTTTTGGCATGCGGCCGCAACGCGACCCCGGCATGTTGCGCCGCTTCCGCCATGCGGCGCAGGTTGCGCTCGAAAGCGTCGAGGTCGATGAGCAGCGAAGGCGTATCAACCTCGTTCAAGGGCATTCCGAGTGCGGCGGGGACGTCTTCGATCATGGTCAGCCTTTCTGCTGGGCGCAGGAGAATTTCTTCTTCTCACTGTACAAGGTAGCGCGAAGGCTTTCCCAGAGCGCGGGAAGATCGTCGATTAGAAACGACAGGATAGCGTCGTGCGCACGCCACAGTTCTGCAGGAATTCGAAAACAATTTCGCCTTGTTGATTCCCGGAATGGGAGGGGCGGGGAAGTGTGTGCCGAATTGATTTTCGGCGCGAACGGAGCGCGTTTCTTCCATTGAATTTCGCAGGCTGCGAGCGCAACTCTAGACCAGACGGCAAGGGCGTGAACATGCTGACGCCTTTGCCCCGTCTCCAAAGAGAGTGAGCAAGCAGATGGCAACCTCCCCAGGTTCCAGGATTCCGCATAGTTCCGTACGAATTCCGTTGAGCGTGTTGCCGGCGCTCGAATGGGTGCCGCTGCCGTCCCCGAAAAAACAACCGCGAGGGACGGCGGCGACGGCAACTGCGACGACACAGGCAGCACGCGAGCGGGCAGTCCCGATTCAAACGAACACAGCGCTTGCATGGGCCGCCCAGCGCGAGCAGGTCCTGCTGGAGAACATGCCGTTGGTGCGGATGGTGGCGTACCACATGCTGGAGCGGCTGCCGCAACACGTGGAATTGGACGACCTGGTGAGCGCGGGCGTGGTGGGTCTGATTGACGCCTACAACAAATTTGATCCGAGTAAAGAAGTTCTGTTTCGCAGTTATGCCGTGGTGCGGATACGGGGAGCCATCCTGGACAGTTTGCGTGGGATGGATTGGGCACCGCGGGAGATACGCCGCAAGGCACGCGAAACGGAAGAAGCGACGCAGCGCCTGACCCGGCGCCTGGGGAGGAACCCGCAGCAGAGTGAAGTTGCGGCCGAACTGGGGATGGCGTTTGCGTCGTTTCAGAAACTGCTGCTGACGGTCAAGGGGTTGGAGATTGGCAGCCTGCAGGAACCCCATAGTGACGGCTCGGCGGAAGAGGAGATCGTCTACGTTGAGACCAATCCAGACGACGATCCACTGCGCCAGTGCATGCGCAGCGAGCGGGCGGCGAAGTTATCGGCAGTGGTGGCCGAGTTGCCGGAGCGCGAGCAGCGGGTGCTGCAGATGTATTACGTGGAAGAGATGACGCTGCGGGAAATTGGGCTGGTGCTGGGATTGGTGGAGTCGCGCGTCTCGCAGATTCGCACAGCCGTGCTGGAAGTTTTGCGAGCGCGATTGGGTTGCGATGCGATTTGGCAACACGCGTGATAGACATCACCGCCAAACATATTTGACGGGGAACATCGTTCAATACAGTCCGTGGAGAAGTGCAATCCAGGAGTGAACGATGATGCCCACTAGTAAATTTCTGGCCGAACCTGAGGTAGAGGAAGCCACTGTGTACTCCGCGCTGCGCAGCCGAGGCGTTTCGCGGCGGCGATTTCTGCAGTTCTGCTCTGTGATGACGGCAACGCTTGCGTTGCCGGACATTTATATGGCGCGAGTGGCCGATGCGCTGGAGACCAAGGCCAGGCCGGTCATGGTGTGGCTGGAATTCCAGGATTGCGCGGGAAATTCCGAGTCGATGTTGCGGTCGTCCTCTCCGGATATTGCCGCGTTTGTGCTGGACCTGGTTTCGCTGAATTATCACGAAGTGCTGATGGCGGGCTCCGGCAAATATGCCGAGAAGGCACTCGCGGACAGCATCAGCCAATACAAAGGGAAATACCTGGTGGTGGTGGAAGGTGCGATCCCGCAGGGAGATGGCGGCGTGTACTGCACCATTGGCGGACGTACGGCCATGAGTATTGTGCAGGAAGTCTGCAAAGATGCGGCTGCAGTGATTGCCGTGGGCGCGTGCGCGTGGGATGGCGGCCTGGTGGCTGCCAGTCCGAACCCGACCGGCGCGACCGGATTGCAGGCGGTGCTGCCGGGAACCACGGTGGTGAACCTGGGTGGATGCCCACACAATCCGGCGAATACGGCCGCGGTGCTGACGCATTACATCACGTTCGGCGAGCTGCCCGCGCTTGACCAATACAATCGCCCGCTGTTTGCCTATGGGCGCTTGATCCACGATCAATGCGAACGCCGCGCCCATTATGATGCGGGCGAGTTTGTCGAGGAATGGGGCGACGATGGCAGCCGCAAAGGATATTGCCTGTACAAGATGGGATGCAAGGGACCGGAGTCGACGTATAACTGCCCGACTGTTCGCTGGAACAGCGCGACCAGCTGGCCGGTGAAGGCGGGACATGGCTGCATTGGCTGCGCGGCGCCGCGGTTCTGGGATACTCGTTCGCCGTTCTATCGGCGGCTGCCCAGTGTACCTGGCTTTGGCGTCGATGTGCCGATTGGAGAAATTGGCGCGGTGATGCTGGGTGCGGTTGCGATTGGCAGCGCGGCCCATGGTATCTCTCGGGCAATTCGATTCCGCAACGAGCCCAGCGAGCACAACACTTCTGCAGATCCTGAATCCGACACTTCGCCCAACGGGAAGCCAAGCCCGAATGAAAAGGAGAATTAGATATGGCACGCGTCGTCATTGATCCGGTTACGAGAATCGAAGGGCATCTGCGGATTGAGGCAGAGATGCAGGGCGGAAAAGTGTCGGATGCGTGGAGCTCCGGAACGATGTTTCGCGGCATTGAGATTATTTTGCGCGACCGCGATCCGCGCGAGGCGTGGATCTGGGCGCAGCGCATTTGCGGCGTGTGCACAACCGTGCACGCCATGGCTTCGGTGCGCGCGGTGGAGAATGCGCTGGGCGTCGAAGTGCCGGACAATGCGCGCCTGCTGCGCAACATTATTGCGTCGTCACAGAATGTGCAGGACCACGTCATTCACTTTTATCATCTGCACGCGCTGGACTGGGTGGATGTGACGGGCGCGCTGAAAGCAGATCCGGCGAAGACGTCGCAGATTGCGCAGTCGATTTCTGACTGGCCGAAATCGAGCGCGGCCTATTTCAAGAGCGTGCAGGATCGCGTGAAGGGGCTGGTTGCGAGCCGCCAGCTGAGCATTTTTACCAGCGGCTATTGGGGTCACCCGGATTATCGCCTGCCTCCTGAAGTGGACTTGCTGGCGGTTGCACACTATCTGGAAGCGCTGGAATTTCAGCGAGAATACATTCGCCTGCATGCGGTTCTAGGTGGAAAAAATCCGCACCTGCAGACATTTCTTGTGGGCGGCATGGCGACGTCGATGGATCCGAACGAGCCGCAGGCGGTGCTGAATCCGGAGCGAATCGATCTGCTGCGGAAGTTGGCGGCGATGGGCGAGACCTTCGTCAACCAGGTCTACATTCCTGACATTCTGGCGATCGCTTCCTATTATCCGGACTGGTTCCAACGCGGTGAGGGGCTGGGAAATTTTATGACCTACGGAGATTATCCCGCGGGAAGCTTGAAGACGGTCGCGAGTTATGGATTTAAGCGCGGCATGATTCTCAATCGCGATTTGTCGACGGTGCATCCGGTGGATGCGGCACAGATCACGGAGAACGTAGCCCGCTCCTGGTATGAGTATGACGGCGCGAGCGGGATCTCACTGCATCCGTCGCAGGGACAGACCCATCCGAAATATGCCGGTCCGCAACCTCCATACGAATTTCTCGATGTAGAAGCGAAATATTCCTGGTTGAAATCGCCGCGCTATAACAACATGCCGATGGAAGTGGGGCCGCTGGCGCGCATGCTGGTGAATTATGCCGCTGGCCAACCGGATGTTAAGTCCGCAGTAGACGGAGCCCTCCAGGCCGCCAAACTGCAACCTCAAGCCCTTTATTCCACGTTGGGGCGGGTAGCAGCCCGCGGGCTTGAGGCAAAAGTTCTTGCCGCAAAAGTATCCGGCTGGATCGACGAGCTGGACGTGAACATGAATCGCGGGGAACTGCGCATTCACAATGGCGACATGTGGGATCCGGAGTCGTGGCCGAAGCAGGCGCAGGGAGCCGGGTTGCATGAGGCGCCACGAGGTTCGTTGGGACACTGGGTAGAAATTGAAGACCGCAAGATTAAAAACTACCAGGTGATTGCGCCCACCACGTGGCTGGCTGGGCCGCGCGATGCCAATGGAGTACGGGGTGCGTATGAAGCTTCGCTGCTGAATACTCCTCTGGTGAATCCTGAGCAGCCGCTGGAAATTCTGCGGACAGTGCATTCGTTCGATCCTTGCCTGGCCTGCGCGGTGCATGTTGTCGACGCGGCCGAGGTGGAATTGGCCCACGAAATTCTGACCTGCGTGTAAGGAGGATCCGTGGCAACAACGATTGCAAACGCTGCCCATGATGAGAAGCGGATTGTGCGCTATTACGTGTGGGAGCTGCCGGTGCGGCTGGTCCACTGGATCATTTTCTTCACCATCACAGTTCTGTCGGTCACTGGATATTACATCCATAGTCCATACCTGATTGCCCACGGCAGCGGCGCCTATGTGATGGGAACCATGCGTGCGATTCATCTGACCGCGGGATTTATTTTCCTGGCGGCGTTGTTGCTTCGGGCATACTGGTTCTTCGCGGGAAATCAATTTGCGCGCTGGCGGGCGTTTCTGCCTCTGACCGGGACGCAGCGCAAGAACCTGAAAGAAACCATTCGTTATTACGCGCTGCTGCGCTATTCGCCACCGTTGACGATTGGCCACAACATGCTGGCTGCGCCGGTATATGCGTTGATCTATGTTCTTTGCGCGGTAGAAGGTTTGACTGGCCTGGTGATGTACAACGCGCAGCTCAAGGCGCCATTCCTGAACACCATTGTGGGATGGATACCCCAAGTGGTCAGCATTCAGACGCTGCGGTCGATTCACTTTTTCCTGATGTTTGCTTTCTGGGCGTTCCTGGTTCATCACCTGTATAGCGCAATCCTGACAGCAATGCATGAGCGCGATGGTCTGATGGACAGCATCTTCACCGGAAACAAATCCGTCAGCAGCGAGTTGCTGGAAGAGACCAGTCTGGATCTGTTGGAGCAGGAGAAAAAGGTCGATGCTTCCGATCGCTAATCCAGACCACGCGAAGACGATTGCGGTGCTGGCACTGGGAAACCTGATGCACAGCGACGATGCCGTGGGCATTCACCTGATGCGCGCACTTGAGTCGCAGAACCACGATTTGACGGCGGAGTGCCAGGCGCGCGGAATCGATCTGAGATGGATTGAGGGCGGAACGCTGGGGCTGGAGCTGACGCACTCTCTGGAAGACGTGGAATGTTTGCTGGTGCTGGATGCTGTCGCGATGCAGCAGATCCCGGGAACTGTCGCGCGATATGAAGGAGACAGGTTGTATCAGCTGCCGGCCGGACGAAGTGTGCACCTGATGGGGTTGTCGGACCTGCTGGTTGCGATCCGGCTTTTGGGGAATTCGCCGCGTGAAGTGATTTTGCTGGGCGTGGAGCCGGCGAGCACGGCGTGGGGCCTGGAGATGTCCGCGGAAGTGACGGCGGCGTTGCCGTTGCTGATGGGCGTCGCGAAGAAGCAAATTGTTGCGTGGATGGAATCCTTCCAGCGGGGTGTGTGCAGTGGATCGTGTGGCTGCGCTTCTGCAGGCCAATGCCACTCCGGCAGCGACGTTCACGCGTTGCTGCGATGACTCAGCTGGCTGCCAGGGCCTGCATCACGGAAGCTTCTTGTGCAAGCTGACGTTTCCGTTCCAGTTTGTAGCGCAGCGTTACCATCATCACGCCCCATACGAACCAGCCTGCCAGATTCCACCAGACCGCGGGCCACATGCTGGGATCGAGACCGGAGTTGGCGCCGCCGCCGATGACCGGCGAGGGATGCTGGGTACGCCACCAGCGAATCGACATATAAACGATGGGAACGTCGATGGCCGCGAAGATCGATAAGACGGCAGCGAGAGTCTGGGTCTGCCCGCCGGCGGTGAAACGGCGCAGCAGCAAATAGCTGACGTAGATGAGCCACAACATCAGGAAGCTGGTGAGGCGTTCATCCCATGTCCACCAGATGCCCCACACGGGACGGGCCCACAACATGCCGGTTGCCAGGCCAATGCTGCAGAAGATCAGCGTCATTTCCGCGGAAGCGAGAGCGAGAGCATCGGCCTTTTGAGCGCGTAGCGGATTGGAATTTCGCGTCGACAAAAAAACCAGCGAGGCGATGAAGTTGATGTAGGGAAACAACAGCGCCATGATGGCGGACGGAAAATGGTAATAGAAGATGCGCTGGATTTCGCCCATGGTCGCTTCAGTGGGCGCAACCCAGATGGCCTGGTATAACCCGACGGACAACAGAACGAGTGCCAGCGGTAATCCGATCAACAGAGTTTTTTTCATAGCGAGAACCAGAGCCTGCTGTGCGTCGAACTGCTATCTTCACATAAACTTTCTACATCTGTCCGGAGAGTTTCCGAAAGTCTACTACAGAACCAGTGCAACCGAAGCAACTGTGGGACCACTTACTGGGGCTGCGCCATGCTGGCGGTTTGTTTCGGTTTCTCTCCCGGCTTTGCAGGAGCATACTTGGAGGCACACTTGGCCTGAATCTGGCTGGCATGAAAGACGCCATCGCGTCCGTACATGCCCACGGCAAGCGCCTGTGCATTGTCTTTAAATGTGTCGGGCGGAGGATCGCCGCCGGTGTAATTGACCGTGAGCTTGCGGCCCTGCTCGACCAGAACGAACTGCGCGTGTGCGCCATCGCGTTGAATGGAACCCGGCTCGACATTGCCGGCAACGCGCAAGTGGCGTGTGTAGGCGCGGCTGCCCATGGATTGCAATTCCTGAATGGTGACGTAATAGCTTTTGTTCGCGCGGACACCCGTCACGGCCAGATACAAGATGGTGCCGACAATGACAACCGTGGCAATGGTAACGCGGAGTCCAACAGAATTTTTCTGCACTGAAATTCTCCTGCACAACAACTTCAGACTACCTTCCAGTATGCGCCAAAAATCAGCGAAATGAACAGCGATTCTAGCGCCGCTGGAGTGACCTGCATCACTGCGTGTAGTGACGCTGAAAGATATAACTGGAGGCTACGTAAAACTTTCCAGCCTTCGCTTCGCCGGCACAAAAACAAGCCATTGAGGGTCCCATTGATGCGCGCATCCACCGCACCAGCAAAATGGTTTGGACCCGTTCAGTGGCAGACCGCTGTCCTGATCTTCACTTCGATCGCGATGACGGCGGCCTTGATTGCGAAATTTGGACTGCACATTCCCGCCGCGGTCGAACCGTTGCTGCTGGTAGGGATTCTTGGATCGTGCCTGCCTATCCTGGTGGAGTTGATCGGAGAGATGGCGCGGGGAAATTTCAGCGTCGACCTGCTGGCCGCCATTTCCATCGTGACCTCGCTCATCCTGCATGAGTACTGGGTCGCAGCGATTGTGATTCTGATGCTTTCCGGCGGACAAACTCTGGAGACATTTGCGACCCGTCGCGCCTCTTCGGTGCTGGGAGCGCTGGCGAAACGCATGCCGGAGATTGCCCACAGGGTCGACGCGGATCGGCTGGTTGTCGATGTACCCAGCGGAGAGATTGCGGTCGGCGACCTGGTGTTGCTGTATCCGCACGAGCTGTGCCCGGTCGATGGAACTGTGATGGACGGCCTGGGCAGCATGGATGAGTCCTACCTGACTGGCGAGCCGTACCTGATGGAGAAAGCGCCGGGCACCACCGTGCTGTCCGGGGCAATCAATGGAAATTCCGCGCTGACGATTCGCGCCACAAAAATTGCCCGTGAATCGCGCTACGCGAAAATCGTCGAGGTGCTGCACGCGTCGGAAGAAGATCGACCGGCGATTCGGAGGTTGGGCGATCGCATCGGAACCTGGTATACGCCGCTGGCGGTGTTGATTGCGGCAGCGAGCTGGTTTTTCAGCGGACATGCGGAGCGCTTTCTCGCAGTGCTGGTGATTGCGACGCCGTGCCCGTTGCTGATCGCGATTCCGGTCGCGATTATCGGCGCAATTTCTGTGGGGGCTCGATATGGCATCGTAATTAAAGATCCCTCCATTTTGGAGAAGCTCGATTCCTGCAAAATATTAATCGTCGATAAGACCGGGACGCTGACGTATGGTGAGCCGAGTTTGACGGAAGTGGTTTCTCTCAGCTCGATCCCGCGGGCAACGTTGCTGCAGTTTGCGGCCAGCCTGGAGCGCTACTCGAAACATCCGCTGGCGAAAGCGGTGCTCGACGCGGCTATCCGTGAGCAGATTCCGCTGATCAGCGCGGGAGAAGTTTCGGAAGCGCCGGGAACCGGATTGACCGGCGAGATCCATTGTCACGAGTGGACCCTGACGGGGCGCGGCCGCATCGATGAAAAGCTGGCGAGCGGGTTGCCCCCGACCGTGCCGGGGCTGGAGTGCGTGTTGCTGCGCGATGGCGAGCTGGCCGGGCTGCTTCGATTTCTGGATGAGCCACGCGGCGAGAGCCAGCCGTTCCTTGCTCACCTGGGGCCGAAGCATGCGATTGAGGAGATCGTGCTGCTCTCCGGTGATCGGCCGGCGGAGGTGGAACAATTTGCCAGCACCATGGGCTTGAAGAGTGTCTACGGCGGCATGAGCCCGGAGCAGAAGCTGGCGATTGTGCGGCGCCTGACGTCGCAGCAGCCCACGCTGTACCTGGGCGATGGCATCAATGATGCGCCTGCGATGATGGCGGCGACCGCGGGCGTGGCGTTAGGAGTGAACAGCGACATTACGACCGAGGCGGCGGGAGCAGTGATCCTGCAATCGTCACTGGCCGGCGTAGATGAGCTGATGCACATCGGTCGTCGCATGCGGCGAATTGCGCTGACCAGCGCAGTAGGAGGAATGCTGCTGAGTCTGGCGGGAATGTGCGCGGCAGCACTGGGATATTTAACGCCGATTCAGGGTGCGATTGCGCAGGAGGTGATCGATTTGTTGTCGATCCTGAACTCGCTGCGCATGATTCTTCCAGTGGGCCAGATGAGCGATTTTCATCTGCCGGTGAGTGCGGGCGGAAAAGGTTCGTAGGGAGGCTGCAAGCCCATGTCTGTCGCGAGACTCTGCGACGAGCTCAGGGCAGGCTCTGGCCACCCGGCAGCCAAAATAGTTGAAGGATTATGCAGGTCGAGCGATGTATTTGCGTGTGACGGACGCAATCCCATGTCGCGTGAAGCCGCGGCGACAGACACCCGGCATGGTCCTATCCCACTCTAGCCGCAAAGGACGCGGCAAGGATGGGGCATCCGGCACGATGTAAGGCTGTCGCATGCCATGTCTATCGCAGCGGCCGCTGGTTTGTAATGGGTCATGCGATGCTCGCCATGGTTTTTCTATCTTGTTTTGGTCGGTGTAAGCTAGGACGCGCTCGGGAACAACTTATAAAACAAGCTTGAAAAATGTGGAGAGGCCCATGCAGGATTCGCAACCTCGCTTTGTGCCCTTGGCGGTGAAGACGGTTATCTGCCACACCCTGACATATTTTGTTATGGGCGCACTGGCCTTTCACTTCCTGCATTACGCGGAGCTTTTTAACAAACCGGGTTCGGGATTGCGGTCCACCTCGAGTTTGTGGATTTTATTCGGGCCGGCGCTGCAGGTGTTGCGCGGAATCCTTTTTGCGTCGGTGTTCTATCCGTTTCGCGAGACATTATTCGGGCGCAAAAACGGATGGCTGCTGATGGCGTGGATCCTGATCGGCGTGGGAATTCTGGGGACGTTCGCGGGGCCGCCGGGATCGCTGGAAGGGTTTATTTATACGACCATGCCGATTCATCTGCAGGTGCGCGGATATCTGGAGATTGTTCCGCAGGCGCTGCTGCTTTCGGCGTTGCTGTTTTACTGGGTGCGGCATCCGGAAAAGAAGTGGCTGAACTGGGTGCTGGGCGTGGCCTACGTGATTTGCATTGCGCTACCGGTGGTCGGGCTGCTGGCGATGAAGTAATCGCCCAGTTCTTTGGCCTCTTCTTGGCGGCGCGGTTCATCCAGGGTTGGAAAATCCCACGTCTCAGGATCGAGACGTGGAGCACCTAGACTTCAAAAACGTAGGAGCATGGGCTAGAAACTGCCAGCGTGGGGTTGGGCCTTGGGTTCGTAGGGGCAGAAGGGATCGCTGGCCAGCGGATCGCCGGTGTAGGCGAAGGCGCGGGCGCGGGAGCCGCCGCAGAGGGCGGAATATTCACAGTAGCCACACTTGCCCTTGAACTGGCTCGGCGCATGCAGGCCGCGGAAGATCGGCGAGTTGCGATAGATATTTGCCAGGCTATCGTTGCGGATGCTGCCGACGGCGAGAGGCAGAAAGCCGGCGGGATAGACGTCGCCCTGGTTGGAGACGAACATGATGCCGTGGCCATCGCGAATGCCAAATCCACGATAGACGGGAGTACGTTCGATTTCCTGCGCTGACATTCCCTCGCGACGCATCTCGGTTAACGCGATGCGGCGATAGGACGGCGCTTCCGTTGTTTTGACCTGGAACGGCGCCGTGCGGGAGAGATCGTAAATCCAACGCATCAGCTCTTCGCCACGCTCCGGCGAGACGGGTTGCAGCGTTTTTCCGCGACCGACGGCGATCAGGAAGAACAGACTCCAGCGCATCACCTTCATGGATTTCAGCAGCTCAAAAATGGCGGGCAGATCGTCGGCAGTTTCTTCTGACACCAGCGTGTTTACCTGAATCGGAAATCCTAATTCGCCGGCATCTTTCATGGCGCGGATGGTCCAGTCAAAGCAGCCGGGAACTCCGCGCACCGCTTCATGACGCGCCGCGGTGGAACCATCGAGGCTGAGGCCGAGGCTGTCGATGCCGTGGGCTTTCAACTTTTCTAATTTGTCGCGGGTGAGTTCCGGAGTGGCGCTGGGAGTGATGGATACGGTCAGGCCAAGGCCTCGCGCTTCATCGATCAGCTCGAAAATGTCGGCGCGCTTGAGCGGATCGCCACCGGTCAGAATGAGATGCGGCTTATCGAAGGCGGCAATCTGGCGCAGCAGATCCTTGCTCTCTGCGTTCGTCAACTGATCGGGGTGCGGATTAGAAACGGCTTCGGCGCGACAGTGGCGGCACGCCAAAGCGCACGCCTGCGTCATCTCCCAATACACCAGCATGGGATTCTTTGAGTAGTCGTGGGCCGAGGGCCGATGGGAAGGCCGGGGAGTAGTGGTAGCGAGCGTTCGAATATCGACGGAAGTCATAACTTGTTTTCTCCTTCGGCGAAGTGGAAGTGGCGAGAGCCGCCGGTTCATTCACAGGCTCCGGGTTCGAAATTCTATTGGCAATCTTCGTAGCGGTATTCATTCCGCTGGAAATGCAATCTGGAATTCCGGCGCCATGATAGGCTGCCCCGGCCAGATGCAAGCCCGGATGCCACCCAGCGATGCGTTCGATTTCTGCGATGCGGGTAGCATGGCCGACGTCATATTGGGGATTTGCCTTCGACCAGCGATAGGCCTTGGCGAGCACTGGCTCCGCGTCGATACCCATGATGACTCGCAGTTCCTCGCGAGCGATTTGGATCAGGGTAGCGTCGTCTTGTTCCGCCAGAAATTCTGCGCGGGCGCCGCCGATGAAGACGCGAATCAGTTCGCAATCGTCGGGTGCGCGATGAGAAAACTTTTGCGACGACCAGGAGCAGGCGGTGATCCTGCGCCTGGCAGAGTGCGGGACCAGAAAGCCGGTACCATGCAGCGGCGCTTTCAAATCGCTACGTTTAAAGGCGAGTGAGACCGTGGCGGTGGAGACGTAGTGAATGGCGCGCAGTTTGAAGGCGAGCACAGGATCCATGCCACGCACCAGGTTGGCAGTGATGTCTGCCGGGGTGGCGAAGACGATCTCATCCGCCCAGAGCCGAGTGCCATCGTTCAAATCGATCTGGTAGCGATCGAGCACGCGATTGACGGAGACGGCTTTTCGATTGAGCAGAACTGTCTCCGGCTTGAGGTGGGCGACCAGAGCATCGACAAGCTGCTCCAGACCTCCCTTCAACGTCATGAACATGGGGGAGGGCTTGGCTTTGGGGCTGGCGGCAACGGGGTTGCGGGCTTTTTCGCGCTTCCGCTTTAGAATGCCGCGCAGCAGGCTACCATGTTGCTTTTCCATCTCCAGAAACATGGGGAAAGTGCTTTGCAGGCCGAGTCTTTCAGGATCGGCAGCAAAGATGCCCGCCATTAAAGGAGCGGCGATTTTTTCCAGGGCCTCGGCGCCCAGGCGTCTGCGAGTAAAACTGGCCAGACTTTCGTCGCCTTCTTCTTCACGGCGCGGCATGAACAACTCCATGCCCATGCGTAGCTTTCCGCGCCAGGAGATGAGCCGCGAGCGCAGGAAGGGAAGCATCATGGTCGGGGCCATGAGCATCATGCCTTCCGGCAGGGGATGCAGATCGCCTCGATTCCAGACATAGGTTGGTTTGCCGATGCTGGAACCGATGAGCTGATCTGCGAGGCCGAGTTCGCGACAGAGTGTGATGGCTGCAGGCTTTTGTGTGATGAAGGAATCGGGTCCGCATTCGATGGTAAAGCCATCTTGATGGGCAGAGAGAATTTTGCCGCCGAGCCGCGATGAGCTTTCAATCAACGTGATGTCGATTGTGGCATCGGCAAATTGCTGCAGGTAGAAAGCGGTCGCGAGTCCGGTGATTCCTCCGCCTATGATCACGATATTTTTCATATCATCGCCTGCTCTGCGTACGTCTGCCGGTGCCGACCTTGCAGCCTGGGGGTGATGCGGGGGAGAGCTGCGAAGCCGATTTACTATCCTCACGGTAACGATTCAAACTGGGTCACGCAGTGATCAAGGTCACATCGCAGGTTTTGTCGGAAGGTGTTTGCTTGGATATAGAAGAAAACGGATGTTGTCGAGGCAGGAAACCAAGGTGTGGAACATTACAGAACTAAGACACGCTGATTGGGAGCAAAGTGCAAGAATGGACTCGCGATGAATCCAACTCCCCTGATCATTCAAGGCGGCATGGGCGCAGGCGTGTCGAATTGGCGCCTGGCGCAAGCTGTCTCTCGCCTGGGACAACTTGGCGTTGTCTCCGGAACCGCCCTCGACCAAATTCTTGCGCGACGACTTCAGGATGGCGATCCTGGCGGACACATGCATCGCGGTCTGCGTGCGTTTCCGTTTCCGGCGATGGCAGAACGCATTTGGCAGCGATATTACATCGCGGGCGGCAAGGGCGAACGGACACCATATCAGCCCGTGCCTCGCCATGCGAAAGATAATCCGCGTGCATTGATTGAGCTGGATATGGTCAGCAATTTTGTTGAAGTATTCCTGGCGCGCGAAGGACACAACAATCCGGTGGGAGTCAATTATCTGGAGAAAATCCAGACAGCGCACCTTTCGACCATTTATGGCGCCATGCTGGCGGGGGTGGGAACTGTCATTATGGGCGCGGGTATTCCGCTGAAAATCCCTGGTCTGCTGGATGGCTACGTGGTGCATCAGGCGGCGGAGTACGTGATTCACGTGACGGGTTCGCTGGAGGGAGACGACACCACCGCGCACTTCAACCCACGAGACTATATGGAGTGTGCGCTGGGCCCGCTGACACGGCCGAACTTTTTTGCGATTGTGTCCTCCAACACGTTGGCGACGACCATGGTAAAGAAAGCCAATGGCAGAGTCGACGGGCTGGTGGTGGAGATGAAAACCGCGGGCGGCCACAATGCTCCTCCGCGCGGCAAGATGCAGTTGTCGGATGCGGGCGAACCGATCTACGGAGAGCGCGACGCCATCGACATTGCGAAGTTGTGCGAGCTGGGAGTGCCATTCTGGCTGGCCGGAGGCTATGGGCGTCCAGAAAAATTGCGTGAAGCGCTGGCGCAGGGAGCGGCGGGAGTGCAGGTGGGAACCGCGTTTGAGTTCTCTGAAGAGTCTGGCCTGCGGGGGGATTACAAGCGTGCGCTATTGCAGAAAGCGATTGCCGGCGAGGCGCATGTGTTCACCGATCCGCTGGCGTCGCCCACAAAATTTCCCTTCAAAGTGGCGTGCCTGGAAGGGACTGGCTCTGAGCCGGAGGTTTATGCGGCGAGGCCGCGCATTTGCGATCTTGGATTTCTGCATGAGCCGTATCGAACTCCTGAAGGAACGATTGGATACCGCTGCGCCGCGGAACCGGCGAGCCTGTATGTTGCGAAGGGCGGCAGCGCGGAGGACGCGGCGGGAAGAAAGTGTTTGTGCAATGCGCTGCTGGCGAATATTGGCTATCCGCAGGTGAGAAACGGGAGCCGGACGGAACCGGGAATTGTGACCGCCGGCGATGACCTCTGCAGTGCGCCTTTGTTTCTTCCTGCGGGGCAATCCACATACAGTGCCGCCGATGTGATTACGAAATTGCTGGAAGGTGTTGCCGCGTCCCGCCGCAGCGCCGCTACATACGAGCACGGCCTGGGAAATGCCTCACGATCGATTGAAGATCCAGTGTGGGCGTAGTTTGAAACTTTCTAAACGCCGTCGCGCATGGCGTTTGAAAGTTTCAACTCGCAACGGTCGGCCATGGCGAATTCGATGCCGCGGGCAGAATTCGTCGTCGGCGTCGTTTCGACGCAAAAAGTGATGCGCATCACTTGCACAGGTACTCCCCGTCACTGCCTCAGAGCGGGGCTTCGGTTCAGCCTTATATCAGGGACACTCCGTCGAGGGAGGTAGCGTATGGCACAGTCCACCCATGCTGGCGTCACCATTGAACCCAAAGAATTCATTCCTGCTTTTGAGAAGCTTCTGGTTGCCACTGATTTTTCCAGATCTTCGATCGCAGCCCTTTCCTATGCGGAAAATCTGGTCAATCTCTACGGCAAAGAATTACTGCTGACCCACGTGGTGAGCACCGGAAACGTTTCTCCTCCGGAACCGCTGGCGGTATTTGCCGCGCCCGAGATCGGGCAGGCCATGGCAGAAGACCTGGAGCAGCTGACCAATCAGTTGCGGCGCCGAGGCATTCAGGCTCGTGCCATTTTGTCTGAAGGTCCAGTCGCAGATGCGCTGGAGTCGCTGGTGCAACAGGAGAAGCCCAGTTTGCTGGTGACCGGCACGCATGGAGCGCACGGTCTGGAGCGGCTGATCCTGGGGTCGACGGCGGAAGCGATTTTGCGCAAAGTCTCTTGTCCGGTGCTGACGGTGGGGCCAAGCTGCGCGAACATCACGCAAAAAAATCTTGCTCTGAAAACGATTGTGTACGCGACCGTGTTGCAGCATCCTTCCGAGGCGGCGCTGACGTATGCGGCTTCACTGGCTCGAGAGCTGCATGCGCACGTGCAGCTGGTCCACGCGATTGATGAGATCAATGACATGTCTGCAGATTCGCTCGACAAAGAAGTGCAATCGCAGTCGGTTCTGCTGGCCAAAGCGTTGCAGGGATGTGACAGTAAAGTAAGCGTGCATCGCGTGTATGGCGAACCGGTTGAAGCGATACTTCGGCGGGTGATCGCGACCCGGGCGGACCTGATTGTGCTGGGTGCCGAACGCGGCCGAAAACTTGCGGCATTCATGCCGGCGGGCGTTGCGTATGGACTCATTCGCTCGGCGCCCTGTCCTGTAATTACATTCAAGCGGGCGGAACTGTATCATCGCGGGTAGAGCGCTCCGACAGGGGGACTGCGTATGGTCAGGGAAGCGAAAGTCCACACTACGATATTGGTTGCTCAAGGAATTTTGATGATTGCGCTGGGTCTCGCATTATTCTGGGTGAGATCCACGATGACCAACCTGGTGTTTGAGGCGACCGGTTGCGTGGTGGCGGTACTGTTGACTGCGGCCGGCCTGTTGCTCATCGGCGTGATTGACTGCATTGCTGGTCTTGCCCTGCATCACGGACATCGGCGGGAGCTTCACTTCTATTTATTCTTTGCGGCACTTTCGATGGGCGCGGGACTGTTTTTCTGGCTAAGCCCTCGGGGTTCGGTGCAGATGCTAACGGTACTTGCAGGGCTGCAGGCACTGATCTGGGGTGGATGGGACCTGCGCTTCGCATCGCATTTGCGCGACCATCCGCGAGAACGAAGAGCGTTGTGGATTCTGGGCGCAATCACGCTGGTGCTGGGAGTGCTGCTGGTCATTGGAATGGACTTGACCAGCCGCGGCGCGCTGTTTCTTTTGGCCACCTATGTGACCTACATTGGCATTCATATTTTGCTGATCGGCCTGTACATTTATCGCCCATGGAAGAACGTCCTGCCACCCGGGAAACACATTGATCCTATACCGGAGACGAAATTGATCTGAACGCTTCGCGATGTAGGGGCGCGGTCAGTTTCATTCGACTTCTTCGCCGGCGACATACACGGCTCGTATGTCGAGCGCGCTTGTGACCGGTTGTTGCGGCGACCAATCGAACAGAACAAGATCGGCCTGTGCGCCAATGTGGAGGGTTCCATTGCGGCCCGCAAAGTGACCAGGATTTTCTGTCGCCATCTGGATTGCGCCGCCGAGAGAAACACCATCGATCGAAGCAGCATGGGCGATGCCAACCGGCAACGTCCGGTACGCGCCGGCAAGAAAGCTGCCGCCGGAGGCGCTGATGACGCGCCCGTCCGCGGTCACTTCCACCACGCCACCCACGTCCGCCTGGTAGGTGCCCACGGGCAGGCCCCCCAGCGACACAACATCGGAAACGAGAATGCTGCGGCTGATTGTTTTTGCGCGCAGCATCGACTTGAGCGTGTCGGTCGGTAGATGATGGCCGTCGGCGATGAAGGTAGCGGCGAGACGGTCATCCGCAAGCTGGGCCCACAACAAATTCGGGTGGCGCGGAAGCGGACTGCCCAGTCCATTGCCAAGATGGGTGGAGAGAGTTGCGCCGGCGTCAGCGGCTGCATGAATCTGTGCCGGATTCGCGTGGCTGTGGCCGATTGCGACCACGACACCTCTGTCGGCGAGCGCGGAAATCAACCCGATAGCAGCCTCATCGTGAGGCGACACGGTGACCATCCCGACAAGACCATCGCATGCTGCCTGCCATCGATCAAATTCAGCCAGGTTGGCCGGACGAACGTGCTCTCGATCGTGGGCGCCGCGTGGACCATCGTTGGGTGAGATGAACGGGCCTTCCACATGCACAAAGGGAATTGCATGCGCGACGATTGGGCTGGTGCGCCGCGCTTCAGCGATCGCCTGCAGCGCGTGAATAATTTTCTCCTCCGACGCAGTGATAACGGTGGGAAGAAATGTTGTCACGCCCAGCGCGAGCATTTTTTTCGTCAGGGCGAGGATGACGTCGGCATCAACATCGTCGGCATTGGCATCGCTGCCCAGGTAGCCATTCACCTGCAGGTCAATGAAGCCGGGAGAAAGCCACGGCGCCTCTTCGATAGGGCTGGGAATGATGGCGCGAATGCAACCGTTCTCGAGAATGACTTCGAGCACATTGCCGGTAGCAGGATCGCGTCCAGTGATCGATCGTGATTTCATCGTGACCTCATACGTGTCGCGTCCGGTTCGATTTCGACAGCGGCAGGTTCGATCTCGACAGCGCGACCCTGCCGGCAGGATTCGTAGATGCCGATCACCGCTTCGAGCGCGCAATATCCGTCGATCGCGGAAACCAGCGGCGTGCGGCCAGTGGCGCAGGCGTCGCCGAAGTCGAGAAACTGGCGCTCCAGCGTCAGCGTAGAAATTGCCATGGGATCGGAAGCGCCGGAGGCCATGGCGTGGTCGATGGGAGCTGGATCGCCGCTGTCGTCCTGGACATCCCAACGAGTCAACTTGTCGCCGGTGACGATGGCGGAACCTTTCGTTCCGTGAATCTCGATGCGTTCCGGATATCCGGGCCACAGCGCGGTCGATGCCTGCAAGACGCCGGTTGCGCCGTTTGCATACCAGAGCAGCGCGTTCACTACATCCTCTGATTCGATCTGGTGCGCGGCGCCCAACTGCCAGGCGGCCGATACTCGATCGAGCGGACCCATCAAATACAACAGCACGTCGAGTTGATGAATGGCCTGGTTGATGAGCGCGCCGCCGCCTTCGCCCGCCCAACTGCCTTTGATGGGGCGGCTGTAGTATTCCGCAGAACGATACCACTTGACGTACGCGTCCGCCTGAATGATTTTTCCCAGCCGTCCACCAGCAATAGCCTGCTTGAGGAATTGTGTGGAGTCGTCAAAGCGATGCTGGCTGACGACGCCGAGCTGGATGCCTGCGCTCTGAGCGGCCTCCATCATTTTGCGCGCTGTCTCGAGGTTGGTGGCGATGGGCTTTTCAACCAGCACATGCTTTTTCAGTTTCGCGCTGAGCTCTACCGCGGGCAGGCGGAAACCCGGCAGGGTGCAGATGTCGACAAGATCGACGCGCGGATGACGGATGAGCTCTTCATAGTTCGAAACAAACTCCGCTCCGGTGGCGTCGGCGAAGGCGCGACCCTTCTCCGCAGAGGTGTTGGTGCAGACCGTCAATTCGTAGCCGATGTTTCGATAGGCTTGCGCGTGCTTGTGCGACATTGCGCCGGTGCCGATGATGCCTACTCGCAACGTAGTTTCCTTTCGAGGCAGGTGAGATGGTTATCGAAGCCACTGATCGAGATGCTGCGCGACAAACGCGTCATCGTTCAAATGAGGATAGGCGCGATACACGCGATCGATCTCTTCGCTCTGGCCTGAGGATAGGCCTTCTTTTGGATCGAGGCACCAGATGCCCTCGAGAAGACCCTGGCGGCGCAGCACCTCGTGAATGCCCGCGATGCAGCCGGCAAAGGTGTTGGCCGCGTCAAAGAAGGCTGCGTTGGCATCGGTAATTTGCTGGGCAAGCGTCAGGTGATCGGCAGCGATGGTTCCGCGCGACTTTTTCGCGAGATCGAGATGCGCGACCGCTGTTTTGGTCCACCCGGCCCAATGACCCAGCAAGCCACCGACGATGCGGACGCTGTTGCCACCGAAATTGAATTCCGTCAGCAGATCGATCAGGATGTTGTCGTCGTTGCCGGTATAGAGAGCGATATCGTTTTCGCGGCCGGCATCGAGCACAGCACGGATCACGTCGATGGTTTGATAGCGATTGAACGGAGCCATTTTTATGGCAACAATATTTTCAATCTCGACAAATTTGCGCCAGAAGCGATAGGGAAAAATCTGGCCGCCGGCGAGTGGCTGCAGATAGAAGCCGACGATGGGCAGAATGGAAGCGATGGTGCTGGCGCGATCCAGCTGTTCGTCCAGGGTGAGCGATTGCAGGCCGCCCATGCTGAGCAGCGCCGCGTCATAGCCGAGCGAGCGGGCCAGTTCTGCTTCGGCGACGGCGGCGTTGAGAGGGCCGCAGACACCCGCAATTTTCACCATCCCGGACCCGCGAACTTCTTCCGCGGCAAGTTCGAGGACAGGCTGCAGCAGTCCGACGTTGCGAATGGCAAATTGGGTGGTGTGTACGCCGACGGCGATGCCACCGGCTCCCGCCGCTCGATAGTATCGCGTGAGTCCGCGCTGACGGCGCTCATCCAGTTTGCGGGCGCTGGTGAGTGCCAGCGGGTGAGCAGGAATGACAAGGCCGCTTTTGAATTTCTCTCTAAGGTTCATCAGAACTTTCCGTCACGCGTTTGGAAATGTGTGGGCTTGTTCAGGTTTTTCTTTCCACCCGCAATCCAATGAGCGGTCCAGGCGATCATTTGATTCGGAGTGACGGTGGGATAGCCGAAGAGTTGATGCTGTTTTGCGGCGTTGCTCAGATACGCCGAGTTTGTTTCTTCTCCGACAAAAACTGGCTCGCATCCGAAATGCCTGCCGAACTCTTCCGCAATCCAGCGAATGCTCAGAGTTTCCGGGCCCGTGAGGTTCAAGATAAATGGCGGCGATTGGCAATACTCGAAGGTGCGAAAACAGACAGAATTGGCGTCGCGCTGCCAGATGGCATTCAGCGCGGGCGTCCGGATATCGAGCGGCTGGCGTTGAAACACGGCGGTGCCGATATCCGAGAGCACGCCATAGCGAAGGTCGACAGCGTAGTTCAGGCGGAGCAGAGTAACCGGCGTGCCCCAGCGATGCGAACCGTACTCGAAAATGCGTTCGCGGCCGAGAACCGACTGCGCGTATTCGCCATGGGCGTCGGGGGGCGTTTCCTCGGTGGCTCCGCCAAGATGCAGCGGGCGAAGCGGATAGACATTCCCGCTGGAGAAGCACACGATGCGCGAATGGCGATAGCGGCTGGCGACGAGTGCGGGAAGCTGCGTGTTCATTGCCCAGCTGAGATATTCGACGCCGGTGGTCCCGAATTTTCTTGCCGCCATAAAAATAACGTTGGGGACATCCGGCAGGCGATCGAGCGCGCCGTCGTCCAGCAAATCGCAGGCAATGGTTTCAATTCCATCTGCCTGCAGCGCGGCTGGCAAATCCGGATCGGTAAAGCGTGCGACGGCAATGATTTTTTTCTGCACTCCGGCTGCATTGATGGCACGTTGCATCAGTCGCGCGAGGCTGGGGCCCATTTTTCCGCCGACACCGAGCACCAGGATGTTGCCTTGCAGCGCTCGCATCGCAACAACGTCATCCGGCGAGGGCTGCGACAATGTATCTTCGAGTTGCTCTTCCGTGTCGATATGCATCCACATGTGACCTCAAGCTATTTTAGGGTACTGGGTGGGCCGGTTTGATTCGAAGGCTGGTTGGCGAGGGAGTGGAGGAAATTACCGACCGCAGTGCGCCATTCAGCCAGCATATAGACGGACTGATTCGACGACTCCGTGATCGCCGCTTGATGTTTGGGCGCAGCGGCATCGCTATACAGCTGGGCGACGCCGCCGGAGTACATACGCATGGCAGGCGTAGAAAGAATGAGCTTGGGCATCGTCAGCGCCGGAACGATGTCGGCAACATCAAATCGATCCTGAAAAACAAGCCACATGGGCAGAAGGTGAATGTGCTGCTCGCGTTTTACCTCCCGGGTGAGCGAGGGCTGCGGATCTTCGAGGATGAGGCCGGCAATCTTTGGCGAAGACTGCGCGACATGTGCAGCGACGGCAGCACCGAGTCGAGCGCCATAGATCACTACCTGGTCCGCGGGAAAATGTCGGAGTCCAGTTAAATAATCTAGCGCGGCGACTCCGT
Organism: uncultured Acidobacteriota bacterium; assembly: GCA_963794795.1. GTDB lineage: Bacteria > Acidobacteriota > Terriglobia > Terriglobales > Acidobacteriaceae > JAKAAZ01. Next base: position 807,145 of record CAWCFC010000002.1, read on the forward strand.
TGGCGTAGGCCTTTTGTTGCGAAGGATGTCCCACCTGACTTTTGCCGAAGCCCTGATAGTCGAATGCGAACACATTCACGCCGAGCGCGTGCAACGCCTTGAGGGCGTCAACGTTGCCGGGCAAATCGGTATGGCCGTTGGGACAGACGAGAACCACGAATTGCGAAAGTGGCGAAGTCGCTGAGGATGGAGTGGGAATCCACCAACCATCTAGTCGCTCCAGACCCTCGTCGGTCGTGTCGAAACGAACGTCTGTGATGGGAAGTCCACTGCTTGCGGCGACGGCCGCAGCATCAGGCTGAACTGTTTTCGGCGGGAAGAAAGTGAACTGCCACTGGCCTTGATAAAAGAGCAGGCAGACGGTGAGATAGAGCGCGACGCCGGCAGCCGCCAGGACGCTCAGGATTGCCTTGACCAGCCAGCGTCCACTGACGATTTCCGCATGATCGAGTTGATGGGTGGGATCCTGATGCGGCGTCACATTGCGGTCTCTTGGGTCGCTAACGGTCTTTGTCCGCTTGTTTGACGGATGCAAATCCTGAGAATATCTGGCCACAAAATCGACTCTAGCATGCGAAAGCGGCTGCGGCTGCGATTCCGCAATGAAACTCGAGCGCGGTGCGAATTGCCTTTTCAGGTTTTGCACCGTGTGGATATAATCGCAGCGATCATATCGGGATCGACGCGACCTACCCCAACGTTTGGCATCATTTTCCGAATTGATGACTGCATCGGGAGGTACCATCCACAATGAAACTTCGAATTGCATCCGGCTGTCTATTGGCCATCGTTAGTTGCTGTACCCTGGCCAGCGCACAAAGCGCTTTTGTCGGCACCTGGAAATTGAACCAGGCGAAGAGCCATCTAACGGGCGACACCATCACGTATTCCACGGCGGCAGACGGCACCATGAAGGAAACCACCGCGGTTGGATCGTACACCTTTAAAACCGATGGACGCCCGTATAAGACATCCTTCGATTCTATGGTCACTTGGAAACAGACTGGTCCTTCCACGTGGACCACAGAAGATCGTCTTAACGACATTTTGCTCGATACGGAGACGATTCAGGTTTCAGGCGACGGAAAGACAATGAACGTGATTTCGACGGGCACCAATCCCGACGGAACAGACTTCAATGACAGCGAGGTGTATACGCGGGTTGCAGGGACGAAGGGGTTGATGGGAACGTGGAAGAGCGAAAAGGTGAAGAATTCTACATCTCCCACGATGGAGTTCGCCGCCAATGGTCCGAACGGCATTGCGTGGATTCTACCGGAGATCAAAGCCAGGCTTGATCTGACCTTCGACGGGAAGGACGTAGCTCCTGTCGGTCCTACGGTTCCCGCTGGTTTAATGCTTGCAGCCACAAAAATCAATGCCAGGTCATTTAGTTTTGTAGAGAAGATGAATGGCAAGGAAATTGTCAAAGGCACCCTGACGGTTTCGCACGATGGTAAGACTCTGACGAACACAAGCTCTGCAATGAAGGAGCAGAACAAGAGAACGGCCGTGTACGACAAGGAATAGGTCGCAACAGAAGATATAGATACTATCGTGACTGCGAAGTTACTGTGACATTGAAGGTCAGCGAAGAGAGCGCGGATAACAAGACCGCCGCGTGCTATTCTCGCTGACCTTCCCCTTTTATGCGCGGCAGGCCAGCTAGGAAAATCTCGTCAGGCGCTCGATGTCGAACGCTTCGGCATCCGACGAGATCCGATCGTCAGGGATGGGATCGCCGGCGCGCAGATGAACGGGAACCACTCCAGCCCAGATGGGGATTTCGTAGTCCTCTTCGTCGTCGATGGGCGGTCCCGTTCGCACCTTTGCCGAGACTTCTTCCATGGGCAACACCAGCACGCTGGTGGCTTTCAATTCCTGGTCGTTTGGCACCCGTGCCTCGTCCCACCGGCCAGGAACAATGTGATTGGTAAAGCGACGCAGCGCGTCCATCTTCTCGTCGCGATCGAGGACGAGCTGTGCGGTTCCTAACACTACCACCGAGCGGTAGTTGACGGAGTGATGGAACGAGGAGCGGGCGAGCACCAGTCCGTCGACCAGCGTGACAGTGACGCAGACCTTGATGTCCTGATCCAGGGTGCGCAGCATGCGGCTGGCGGCGGAGCCATGGATGTAGAGTTTTTCGCCGGCTCGGACATAGCCGGTGGGAATGACGTAAGGCTGATCGTCGACAGTGAAGCCGACGTGGCAGAAAAATCCTTCATCCAGGATGGCGTGGACCTGGGCCTTATCGTAGACCGCGCGTTTCGGCAGCCGCGTCACTCGGGTGCGTTGATTGGGTTGGTAGCTGACCATGCGCTATTATCTCGCACCGCGAATTTATGGATGGACTGCCTGCACCAGTAAAACGCATCCGACAACTGCCAGGCCGAAGTAAACATACCGAAGAAAACGTTCGCCATGGAGGCGGCGGTTGAAGATTCTGCCCAGCCAGATCGCAGGCAGAACCACAGGCAATGACCACAGGTAATCATGCGTGACGGCGGAGGTCCAGAGACCCGCGAACCAGAAGGAAGTCATTCCAAGAATGCTCGCCGGCAGAAAATAGCCTTGCAGTGTTGCTCGAAATTGTTGTGGTGACCAGCGGCGCATGGCCCCGTAGAGGGCCAGCGGTGGCCCGTTCATGCCGTAGGCGCCGCCCAGTACGCCGGCGCAAAATCCGCAGGCCAGCAGCCATCGCTTACTGTCACTTTCTAAACGCAACAGGGTTCGCCCGCGCAGACAATACACCGAAAAACAAATCAGGATTACGGCGAGAACGGCTTTCACGATGTTGGGTCTGCCGGCCTTCAACAACAGCAGGCCGACGGGAATACCGAGAACGGTTGACCCAAGGAGTCCGCCAACGCTGGGCAGGTGAACGTGGCGCCAATCCTGCGCGACAACGACCAGGGCGATGGTGATAGACACCAGCACCGCGAGGGGAGCTGCAACCGTGAGTGGAATGCGAAGCGCGAGCAACGGCACGGCAAAAAGAGCTTCGCCGAATCCAAATGTCGATCGAATCACTGTCGCGAGAAATAAAACGACAAGAATGTGCAGGATGACCGAATGCATCGGCGGTTACGACGATGGCACAAGAGTGCGAACCATTCTATTTGTGCTCGCCGCTGTGCTCCGGGGTAGCGCCGGGCTCGGGGAAGTCGGAATCGTTGCCGCTGGTCAGGTCGTCGGCGTTGCGATGGCCTAACTGTCCTGTCATTGATTCTTGAGATTTTTGCGGCTTGCCAGGTTGGCGTGGGGAAGAATCTTCAACGACGCCCTTGTTTTCGTCGGCGTCTGGTTGCGCGGAAGGAGTGCCTGTCTTGGTCATAAGAAACTTGAAATCCTCGCAAAGCGGGTGCGTGGAGCGTCGGTTGAGCTGCTGTCCTGAGTGGAGACGCCCTATGGATGTCCCGCGGTGGGCTTGGCGTAGATATGAACCCCCATGGCATTCAGCTTGCTGCGCGCCTGCATCGCCTCTGGGGTTTGCGGGTAGCGCTGGATCAGGCCGCGCAAATCGTGAATGCCGGCATCGCGCTGACCCAGGGCCAACTCGGATTCTGCTTTGCGCAACTGCGCTGTGGGAGCCTTGGAACTGCCCGCGTACTGTGACAGCACGGCGGAGTAATTGTCGATGGCGCTCTTGTAGTTTCCTGCGCGATAGTCAATCTCACCCATATAGAACTGGGCGTTGGCAGCCTGCGGGGTTTGCGGATAAAACTTGATGACGTCTGCGAATTCCTGGCTGGACAGGTTATATTTTGCGGCGTTGTAGTCGCTGGCTGCGGATTGATAAAGCTGATCGAGCGGAGGAGCCTGCGGGGCCGGAGGCTGATCGGATGCGCCCTGCGGCTGATCTCCACCAGGCTGTCCGTTGGCCGGCATTGCCTGGCCCGCTTGACCGGCCGGCAGAGGCTGACCGGCAGCCAGAGAGGACTGCTGTGACGAGAGCCCATTGATCTCTTTGTCGAGCTTGTCGAGCCGAGCACGGAGCTCATCCAGCGAGTCATTCATGGACTGCATCTGGCCGGACAGCTGCTGCAGCGAATTTCCCTGCGAACCCTGTTGATCCTGGGCCGCTTTTTGCATTGCCTCCACTTGAGAGGCAACTTTGCCGACGCTGTCGGATGTCTGCTGCAACAGGTTGTGCATGGTGGCGTAGCGCTCGTCGTTCGCCTGCTGCATGCTCATCATCATGTCCTGCAGTTGTTGCACCTGGGCCTGCAGCGCGATGATGTCTTTGTTGACGGCAAAGGCGTTGGGTGCGGCGGCCAGCAAAAGACCGCAAACCGAAAGTGCAGAGACCCGTAAAAAAGTACGCATGCGACACCCGCTCTAGGCGCGAAGTACGCCTGAATTCTGGTTCCAACAAAAGTGTACGGCAAGTAGGATGAGTGTTTCAAAATCCGCGGCAGCACTTGCAGGATGAGGGTCCATGCAAGTGCTGCCAGGGGTGGGACTTTTGATGCTCCGCGAACGGATGTAGGTCAATCTTCGTGCGACAAGGCAACCTCTACTGGTCGAGGCTGAACTGGGCGCGACGATTTTGCTGCCAGCATGACTCATTCTGTTCTGTGCAGAATTGCTTTTCCTTGCCGTAGCTGATGGTACGAACACGGCTGGCATCGACACCGGCCTGCACCAGGGCAGTCTTGGCCGCGTTGGCGCGATTCTGACCGAGTGCCAGGTTGTACTCTGCCGATCCGCGATCGTCACAATAACCGGCGATCAGGATCTTGGCATCTGGATGCGACTGCAGGAAGGATGCGTCCTGAGTGATGGTGGCCTGGGCATCGGAGCGAATCGTGTAGGCGTCGTAATCGAAGAAGACCGGCTTCACGTTCTGCTCGAATTCCGACTCGGTCAACGCTCCCGAAGAGGCTGCCGGCGGTGGTGCCTGGCTCACTGTCAGGGTCGCTGTGGCATCGGTCGATCCGCCATCGCCGCGCGCAACCAGGTGATAGGTTGTGGTGTCGGTGGGGCTGACCGTCTTGGTGCCGCTGGTCTCGACAGCGCCGATTCCGTCAATGGAGACGTCTGTGGCGTTGGTGGTCGTCCAGTTGAGGGCCGCACTTTGTCCAGGTGTGATGGTGTCTGGAGTGACGGTAATGTTGGCGGTGGGAGCGGGAGTGGTTTCAGCCGGTGGCGCCGGGGGTTCCGGTGCTGCGGCCTCTTTATGATGGCAGCCAGTCGTGAACAGGAAAACAGCAAGCGCCGCACAGGCTAGCGCAGAATTCTTCTTGTAGTTCTTCATGGATTCTCCTCGGGACCTTCCTTCGTTAAGTAGTGTAGAACGAATAAACCGGTTGTAGTGTGCTTCTCATCACCGGCACGATTACTTCCAACTCCAGTTCGGCATGTCGCTGTTTCCAACCGTGGTCAAGGATTGCTGTCCGGTCCCGTCCGCCAACATGGTCCAGATCTCGCTGTGACCGTGCACAGTGCGCTGGAAAACAATGTGGCGGCCATCGGGCGACCACGACGGAAAATCTGTACGACCGATGTCGTGTGTCAATTGCTCCCACTTGTGGCTGGCAATGTCCATCACGTAGATGTCCTGCCCGCCGGGAGCGCCGGGACCGTAGTGCCGTGACCACGCGAACGACAAAAACTGCCCGTTAGGCGACCATGCAGGCGAGGTGGCATAACCCCCGTCCGTCATACGCTGCACGTTCGTGCCATCGGAACTCATGATGTAAACCTGGGGCAGACCGGTGCGGCCGCTGATCCAGGCAATCTGGTCGCCGGTCTTGGGATTGAATACCGGGCGAAACATCCGGTCCGCGATAGGCCGTCAGGCGGCGCAGGCCGAAACCACTGGCCGAGGAGATCCAGATTTCCGGGTCACCGCTGCGCGAAGAAGAGAAGGCGAGGCTGTTGCCGTCAGGCGACCATGCGGGAGAATAGTCCGTTCCATCGTGGATCGGGAAGTTCACCAGGCGATGCAGGCTCATCGAATAAATACGAATATTGCCGCCGCGCGAATTCAACTCATCAAACGCCAGGCGAGATCCGTCGGGAGAAATACGCGGCGACAGGCAGATGGCGCTCAGATGAGTGACCTGATGCTGGTTGGCGCCGTCGTAGTCCATTTCCCAGACTTCTTTGGTTCCGCTGCGGTCAGAGATGTAATAGATTTTGCTTTCTGCGATTCCGTTGATGCCGCCGCCGAGTCGCGCGATGATGGCATCGGCAAACTCGTGGGCGATGTGGCGCGCTGTATCGGTAGTGAGCGCCTCATCGTAACGCTGGCCCAGGACCTGCGGCGATTGGGTATTCTTCGCATCGAACAGCCAGCCATCCACAATCACGTGGCCGTTCTGCACAGCGATGGCGCCAAAGGCCACCATGGCGGCGTTGGCCGGCGGGGAATTCCACTGGGTCAGGTTGATCTCTGAGGGAGAACCGGGGGTCACAGGCGGAGCCAGGCTTTTCGAAACCATATCGAAAATGCCGGCGTTGGTAAGGTCAGAAAAGAGGACCTGATCGAAGGTGAGTTGCGCGCTGCTGAGGGCAGGATCATTACCGACGAGTTTGAAGTCGGCGGCGGCCAGGCGAATTTTTGCCGCACCCAGATTGGTGCCCGTACGAACCCAGTCCTGCGCCGAGGCCAGCGTGGTGGCCAGGAAGAGGAAGGTGAAGAGAAGACGGACGGCTTGCTTAGTAGCAAAACTCGGGGAAGCTTCCATTGTGCACTCCGTTTGACGTAATAAATCCAATTTTGACTACGCAAAAAAACACATTTTTAGCAAAGAACAGCTAACTACTTCTATTCCTGTCGACTACCTGAGTTCTATGGAGCCATTTCTGAGAACATTACTGCCGCTGCAGGGTACTTTGGTCATAGGTAAAGGTGTAGGCCACCGTGACTGAACTTCCTGCGTATCCGGCGGGTAGAGGCCCGAAGGCGTTGACACGCTCCACCGCCTGAATCGCGGACAGATCTAATGAGGAAACACCGCTGGATTGAGCGACGCGCGGGTCGCTGACCGAGCCGTCACGGTGCACGGTAAAAGTGACGATGACGGAATGGCCCATCGACGCTTTCGGGTCGGCCAGCTGGCTGTACCAGTTTTGCGCCACAGTGCGTTTGATCACGTCCACATACCAGCCGAACCGCGCGCCGAAGTCGCCATTCTGCACCACCACACTCTTATCCATGGAGGTTGGGATCGAAGTTGGAATGCTGGACGGCGCGGCCTCACCATAATTGGCGCGGTGCTGTTCTTGTTTCGGCTGGACATATTTTGGTGGAGCGGGCGCAGTCTTGGGAGCCACGTGCTTGATTGGTTTTGGCTTGGCCGGGATGGGGATTGCTGTCAGGTCCGGCGCAGCCTGTGCTTGTTTTTCGGGAATTAAAGGCGCGGGGCTGGGATTCTGCGTGGCCAATACCGAGTCTGAATTGAGGCTGGGGCTGGGCAGCGGCAATGTTGGAGCGGCAGAGACCAGCGTAGCGCTAATGGTTTCTCCGGAGCTGATCTGTCCCCAGCGGCTGTCGTGCAGTTTGCTCAAATAAATCGTCGACGAAATGATGGCCACTGCGAGCGCAGCATGCAGCGCAAACGAACCAAACCAGGAGCCGACAATCGGTTCGTTCAGGTCCCAGGTTTCGTGGATATATGGCATCGTTTTTTATTGCCCAGCCGGAGTCGATTCGATAGGCCGGGTCACGATACTGATATTGGTAATGCCGGCCTGCTTGACTGCGTCCATCACGGATGCGAAAGCGCCAAAGGGAACTTTTTGATCGGCGCGCAGATAAATCACCCGATTCGCCGCGGGCGTATGGCCGTCTTTCTGCAACAGCAGTTGCGGCAGGTCGTTCACGTTGACCGGCTTGTCGTCGAGATAGACGCGCTGCTCGCTGTCGATGGTGACCACGGTGCGCTGTTGCGTAATCTGCTTGACGGTTCGGGTGCGAGGAACCGCCACCTGGATGCCCGACTGCAACACCGGCGCGGTGATCATAAAGATGACCAGCAGCACCAGCACCACATCCACCAGCGGCGTGATGTTGATGTCGGACAGCGCGGTTTGCGTTGCGCCGTTCTTAGCGGTGTAAGCCACGCGGTACCTCCCGCTGACGCGCGTATTCCTCGGCCGTGGGCGCCGGCATGGCGTTCAATTCTTCAATGGTGTTCAGAAGCTCGCGGCCAAAGTCATCGAGGCGAGCGCCTAATTCGCGCAGACGGCTGGTGAGCTGGTTGTATCCCATCACGGCCGGAACAGCGACAAAGATGCCGGCGGCAGTGGTCACCAACGCTTCTGAAATGCCCGGTGCGACGGCGCGTAATGTCGCACCGCCAGAAGTTCCCAGTCCGTGGAAGGCATCGACGATTCCCATGATGGTTCCGAACAGGCCGATGAACGTGGCCACGTTGCCGATGGTCGCCAGCCAGGTCATGCGACTTTCCATCACCGTAAGGGCTTCGCTGGCCGCAGTCTGCGCGGTCCGCTCCAGCGCCTTCATACTGCGCACTTCTCCGGAAGATTCCATCTGGTGCCGGTACTCTTCATAGGTGTCTTCAAACACCTGTACCAGCGGGCTGGGCTTGAACTGTTCGGCAACCGCTGCCACGTCCTGCAGGCGATCTGCCTTTTGAAAGGCGCGCAAAAATCTCTTGCTTTGCGTGCCCGCTCTGCGAAAGGCCGACCATTTTCCCAGGATGATGCTCCACGACTGCAGGCTGGCGATCAACAGGATCACAAGCACAGCAATAGCGACGAAGCCGAGGTTGTGCCACATGTCCCCCAGCGCGCTGCCACTGATGGGCGGCGCAGCCTGGGTCGCGTCAGAAGCCTCGGTCGTCTGATAGAAGAAAATAAGTAGAGCGGACAATGCATTCATAGCTAGTTTGAGTGTACTGGGCCTTTCTGATTGCTCCAAGTTGCGATCTAGGTTCGTGGGGCCAGGAATCGATTGCAAAACGATTCATGGTATGCTGCGCTCGAAGCGGTCTCATCTGTTATCAGCGATTAGAACGATGACGCAACAGCTTCTCGAGTTCGGAGTGCCATGCTGCTGGAACTGCGCGCGGAAAACTACATCGTCGTCGATAACGTAACCGTCGCGTTTGGACCCGGCCTGAATCTGCTGACCGGCGAAACCGGCGCAGGCAAGTCCATCCTTATAGACGCGTTGGGGCTCCTTTTGGGAGAAAAAGCTTCCGCGGAAATTATTCGTCACGGAGCGGAACGGGCCCTGGTCGCGTGCGTGTTTGAGGCGACGCCGGGCGCGCTCGGCATTCTGGATGCCAATGGATTAGATGCGGCCGGAGAGGAAATCATTCTTCGCCGGGAAGTCACAGCCACCGGCAAAGCGCGCGTATTTGTCAACAACCAGCCGGCAACTGTCAGCGTGCTGAAGGCTTTAGCGCCGGAGCTGGCATTGGTGCACGCGCAGAGCGATTCTTTGGGCGCCTTCGATCAGGCCCAGCAACGTAGCCTGCTGGATCGCAGCGCAGCAATTTCAGAAGAAGCTGTTCACGAAGCATTTACACATTGGTCGAAGCTGCGAGCCAAGCTGGCAGCCATGCAGACCGACGAGCAGGATCGACTGCGCATGGCGGATCTGTGGCGTTTCCAGGCAAAAGAAATCAATCAGGCGCAACTGGAAGCGGGCGAAGAAGAAGCGCTGGTGGCAGAAAAGCGCGTACTGGCGAATGCGGAGAAACTCTATGCGGCGGCGCTGGGTGCGCACGACGTTTTGTACGAGTCGGCGACTTCCGCAGAGGTGGCGCTGCGTGCTGGCCTGAAGCAGATGGAAGAGCTGCTGCGCTATGACACGCGATGGGAAGAGGCGGTGCAGCAGTTAATCGCGGCACGCGCGACGGTCGGCGATCTGGCGGAGCAGGCGAGGGAATTCGCCGAGAAAATTCAAGCGTCCCCAGAGCGGCTGGAGGAAATTGAAGACCGGCTGGCGCTGATCGATCGACTGAAGCGCAAATATGGAGCCAGCGTGGCAGAAGTGATCGCGTATGGCGAGCAGGTGCAGGGCAAGCTGGACGAAATTGAAAATCGCGATCAACTGCTGGCCGATTTGGCTGCGGAATTAACGAAAGCCGCAGAAGGATACAAAGCTGCTGCCGAGGCTTTGACGGCGCAGAGAAGCTCCGCAGCGAAACGTCTGATGAAGCGCGCGGAGGCGGAGATCAATCAGCTGGCGATGAAGGCGCAGTTCCAAATTGCGGTCACTCCGCAGCGCGAAGAGTCGGCTTGGAGCGGGCATGGATGGGACACGGTGGAATATCGCATTGCGACCAACCCTGGCGAGCCGCTGAAGCCGCTCGACAAGATTGCTTCCGGCGGAGAGATGTCGCGCGTGCTGCTGGCATTGAAGGTCAGCGTGGAGGAAAGCGCGAACTCGACGGCGAAGGGGAAGCACAAAACGCAATTGCCGCGCACCCTGGTCTTCGATGAGATTGATATCGGCATTGGCGGCAGCGCAGCCGAGGCCGTCGGCCAGAAGCTGAAGACGCTTGCACGCGGTCAACAAGTGCTGTGCATCACCCACCTGCCGCAGATTGCAGCGTTCGCGGATCAGCATTTCCTGATCGAAAAGCAGGAGCATGGTGGACGCACGAAAACGGGTGTCCGGCAATTGTCGAAGGATCAGCGACGCCAGGAAATTGCCCGCATGTTGAGCGGCGCTCAGGTGACCGATACATCTCTGAAGCACGCCGAGCAGATGTTGAAAACCAGCGCAAAGTAGGCGAAGAAAAAACAATTTCATCAGCAAAAAAACAAGCGATTGCGATTTGATGTTCCTCTGATACACTCGCGCACGATGACGACATTTCGACTGCGGTCTCTCAACTTTCTCCCACTCATTTTTGGCGTGGTATCGATCGGCTGTCTGGCGCAGGCGGCGTCGAGCCCTTCACCCCGACATCTCTTCTTTCGCGTCACGTTGGGCGCGCAGCAGACCACGCCCGTCTCAGGGCGGCTGATTCTTTTCATCAAGCAGGGAACCAAGCCGGAAGATGTCGACGTGAACGAGTTTCATCCCGCCAGCATTTCAATCGCAGCAAAGGATATCGGCGGTTGGAAGCCCGGCGAATCGGTCGATATCGACACCGACAACATTGCGTTTCCCACAGGCTTTTCGAAGTTGCCACCGGGAGATTACGTGGTGCAGGCCGTCCTCGACACGTCGAATACCTACTCGTACTACGGGCGGCAGCCGGGAGACATCGAGAGCGCCCCAACCTTGCTGGCGCACTGGACCGCGGGCCAAGGGGAGGAACCGCAGTTGACGCTGGTGAAGACGATTCAGCCGAAGACGCGTGATTGGTTGTCGCCAAAAATGAGCGCCGCCGAAAAACAGGGTGCAACAGACTCGATAAAGAAGTTCGACTTTGAGAGCCCGTCATTGACGCAGTTTTGGGGCCGATCCATGCATATCCGTGCCTGGGTACTGTTGCCCCCGGGATATAACGAGCATCCGAAACAGCGTTATCCCACTGCGTATTTCACGCACGGTTTTGGCGGGACGATGAAGTACAACAAATTCACCGCCGCCATGTTGTACCAACGCATGGCGGAGGGCGAGATGCCTCCCATGATCTGGGTGTTGCTGGATGAAAGCAGTCCGCGAGGCACGCATGAATTTGCGGATTCGGTGAACAACGGCCCGTGGGGCCAGGCGCTGACGCAGGAGGCGATTCCAGCGCTGGAGCGCGAGTACCGCATGGACGCCAAGCCGAGTGGACGCTTCCTGAACGGGCACTCCTCGGGTGGCTGGGCGACGTTATGGCTGCAGGTGACGTATCCGAAGATTTTTGGCGGAACGTGGTCGACCTCACCCGACCCAAGTGATTTTCATGACTTCACCGGCATTGATTTATATGCCGCGCATGCAAACGCCTATCGCAGGCCGGACGGCACTCCCTATCCCATCATTCGTGACAAGGGAAAAGTAATGGCGACCTTCCAGGAGCTGACGCAGCTGGAAGATGTGCTCGGGCATTACGGCGGCCAGGTCCGTTCGTTCGATTGGGTATTTTCGCCACGAGGTCCAGGAGGCCGGCCCGAACCCATGTTCAATCACTACACCGGAGATGTGGATCCGGCGGTGGTGGCGTATTGGCAGCAGCATTACGACATCGCGTATCGCGTGGCGCAGCAGTGGCCCACGATCGGCCATGACCTGCGCGGCAAGGTGCATCTTTACGTCGGGACGGCAGACACGTTTTATCTGGATGGCGCGGCGCACAAGCTGGACGCGGTGTTCCAGGGGCTGCATGCCGACGAGCATTTCACTTTCATCCCCGACCGCACCCACTTTGACCTGTACAAGGTGGGCGATGATCGGGGTGGATTGTTCAATGAAATCGCGATCCAAATGTATGCTGTCGCAAGACCAAAGGCGCATTGGAAAGCGACGAAAACGAGCGCGGCGAAGCCGTAAATTTATGCTGCAGATTTGGTGCAAAATTGATCGATTTCCGCTAGCGGAGACGCTCGTCGAACGGTATACTTAGGTGTGACTGTGATTACTAAGGGATCTACCTCTACCCCCGCCGCCCCTGCCACCGATCGCCGTATCCTTCTGCTGAAGCCACGCGGATTTTGTGCGGGTGTGGTGCGCGCCATTGACGTAGTACAGATCGCTCTTGAGACCTTTGGCGCGCCCATCTACGTGCGCCGCGAGATTGTGCATAATCGCTTCGTCGTCAATGATTTAGCCGCGAAGGGCGCGATCTTTGTGCACGACATCGATGAGGTGCCGGAAGGCGCGCGGGTCATTTATAGCGCCCACGGTGTTTCGCCGGCCGTGCGGGAGATCAGCCGGCAGCGGAAATTGAAGGTGATCGACGCCACATGTCCGCTGGTAACCAAGGTGCATGTGGAGGCGGTGAAATTCGCGCGGCAGGGATATTCGCTGGTGCTGATTGGCCATCGCGATCACGATGAAATTGAAGGCACGCTGGGCGAGGCGCCGGAAGAGACCCAGGTAGTCTCGACCGTCGAAGAAGTCGCTGCGCTGGAGGTGCCGAATCCAGAGCGGGTGGCCTATCTGACGCAGACCACGCTGAGCCTGGATGAAGCGCGCGACATCATCCACGCGCTGAAAGCAAAGTTTCCGAATATCGTCGGACCACATTCGCAAGACATCTGCTACGCGACAGAAAATCGTCAGGTAGCGGTGAAGAATGTGGCGCACCAGGCTGATCTGGTGCTGGTGGTGGGATCGAATAACAGTTCGAACTCCAACCGCCTGGTGGAAGTCTCGCGGAACCTGGACACAATTGCATACCTGATTGATGATTCGGAGAAAATTCGCTCGGAGTGGTTGGAGCACGCGAAGACAGTCGCTGTGACGGCAGGTGCGTCCGCGCCTGAAATCCTGGTTCAGGATGTCATCAATTATTTGCAGCGAAATGGTTTCGGCGAAGTGGAAGAGGTTGAGGTGATGCCGGAAAATGTTCGGTTCGGCCTTCCTCCGGAAATTGTTCGCGCCATCGCAGCCGCGCCGGAACAGTCGGCCACTGTCGCGCCGTAGGCGTCTAAAGATCTGAGTAGATTCACGCATGTTTCGGGCTGCAGGCCCGAATATGTTTTTTAGCGACTCGCATCCTACTAAAGAGGGACTATAGTTCGTTTGTCGACACTTATGGCCACAGTGGATCAAGCCAAGCACGGCACGGCAGTCCGGTTCGGAAGACTCGATGCCGGTCTGGACGAAGTCGAGCAGGCGATTGACGCTTCGCGGGAGTTGCTCTTCTCGCAGCAGGAGCCCGAAGGCTATTGGTGCGGCGAGTTGGAAGCGGACTCGACTCTCGAGTCCGACTACATCATGTTGCATACGCTGCTGGGCACCGGTGATGAAGGCCGGATGCGTCGCACGATCACGGAAATCCTGCGCCATCAGCAGGCTGACGGCGGATGGAATACCTACACCGGTGGCCCGTCAAACCTGAGTGCGTCTGTCAAGGCTTATTTCGCGCTGAAGCTAATGGGATGGTCTGCGAACGATGCACCGCTGGTGAAAGCGCGCGAGTGGATCCTGGCCAACGGCGGCGCCACTGAGGTAAACACCTACACCAAGCTGTATCTGTGTTTCTTCGGCCAGTATGACTACAACGCGGTTCCGGCAATTCCACCGGAGATCGTTCTATTTCCCAAATGGTTCTACTTCAACCTGTACGAGATTTCTTCCTGGTCGCGCGCCATGCTGGTGCCGTTGTCGGTGGCTTACGCCAAGAAGCCATTCAAGAAAATTCCGGTGGAGCAGGGAATTGACGAACTATTTGTCGGTGGCCGTGAAAAAGCCAATCTGAACCTGCACTGGGACAAAAAGGCATTTACGTGGAGAAATTTTTTCCTGGTGCTCGACAAGATCACGCACTGGTCGGAGCGTGTTCATGTGCGGCCCTTGCGAGCCATCGCGCTGAAGAAAGCAGAAAAGTGGATCCTGGAGCGGGTGGAGATGTCCGACGGCCTGGGAGCAATTTATCCGGGCATTTTGAATACCGCGATCGCCTTGCGCTGCCTGGGTTATTCGCTGGACGATCCGCAGGTGATTCGAGCGTTAGACGAGTTTGAAAAGCTGGGCATCGAGGACGCGGGCATTCCCGGAAAGAGCGAACCTACATTCCGTATGCAGCCGTGCCGCTCGCCTGTATGGGATACGGCGTATGCCCTGTTTGCGCTGGGCGAAGCTGGAGTTTCGAACCGCGATCCGCGTTTGTTGCAGGCGGCCGACTGGATGTTGTCGAAGGAAGTTCGTCACAAGGGAGACTGGTCTGTCAAAGTTCCCCATGTTGAGCCGGGTGGCTGGTATTTTGAATTCAACAACGAGTTCTACCCGGACATCGACGATTCGGCGCAGGTGCTGCTGGCGCTCAACAAGGTAGAGAATCCGAGGGAGCGATATCAGTATGACGTGACCCAGAGAGCCATTCAATGGATCTGGGCAATGCAGTGCAAGAACGGAGGCTGGGCCAGTTTCGACAAAGACAACACCAAAATGATTTTCCAGCATATTCCGTTCGCCGATCACAACGCCATGCTGGATCCACCGACCGTCGACATTACCGGGCGCATCCTTGAAATGCTGGCGAGTTATGGCATCACGCGCGAAGATCCGCGAGTCGTGAAAGCGATCGAGTTTATCTATCGCGAACAGGAGTCGGACGGAAGCTGGTTCGGACGCTGGGGCGTCAATTATTTGTATGGCACGTTTCTGGTGTTGCGCGGATTAGAGGCAATGGGCATCTGGAATCATGAGCCGCAAATTCAGCAGGCGGCGGAATGGATTCGCATGGTGCAGAATGCCGATGGAGGCTGGGGCGAAAGCTGCGCCAGTTACGACGATCCGACAACGCGCGGCATCGGAGCGAGTACCGCTTCGCAAACGGCATGGGCAATTCTTGGATTGCTGGCGGCGGGAGATATTCGCAGCGACTCTGTAGCCAAGGGAATCCGCTGGCTGCTGCAACATCAACAAGCGGATGGTTCCTGGAATGAGGAATACTACACCGGCACTGGATTTCCGCGGGTTTTTTACTTGTCATATCACATGTACCGCAACTATTTCCCTCTGCTGGCGCTTACAACGTATCGTAGAGCGAAGCAGGCTGAAGACATGGGAACCAGAATCGAATCGCAGATTGTGGCGCGGCCGTAATTGTCGCTCCGGAAACAGAAACAGACACGAAGTGTAGCAAGAAGGAGAAACTGAATGGCTGTGCCAATCTCACAAATGTGGACGGTTGCAACCTACGTGTTGCGCCAGCGCTGGAGTGGCCGCAAGCGATATCCCTTGGTTCTGATGCTGGAGCCGTTGTTCCGCTGTAACCTGGCGTGCGCCGGGTGCGGAAAGATCCAATATCCAGCCCATATTTTGAAGAAGCAATTGACGCCGGAAGAATGCTTTCGCGCGGTGGATGAATGCGGGACGCCGATGGTTTCAATTCCCGGCGGAGAACCGCTGCTGCATCCCCAGATCGGCGAGATTGTTGAAGGATTGGTTGCGAGGAAGAAATACATTTACCTTTGCACCAATGCGCTGCTGCTGAAAGAGAAGCTGCATCTGTTCAAGCCCAGCAAATATCTCTCCTTCTCCGTGCATATGGATGGGCAGCGCGAACACCATGACTTCTCCGTCTGCCTGGAAGGCGGATACGACAAGGCGATCGAGGGCATTCGCGAGGCAGTTTCCAAGGGCTTCCGTGTGACCACGAATACAACTTTATTCGACGGCGCCGATCCGAACAGCGTGCGTGGTTTCTTTGACGAGATGATGAATGCGGGCGTGGAGTCGATGATGGTCGCGCCCGGATACACCTACGATAAGGCTCCGGACCAGAAGCATTTTCTGGGCAGAGCGCGCTCTCGCAGGTTATTCCGCGCCATCCTTGCCAACCGCAAAAAGAGCTGGCGTTTCAATGCATCGCCGATGTACATGGAATTTCTGATGGGCAAGCGCGATTTCGTGTGCACTCCCTGGGGCATGCCGACCTACAACATTTTCGGATGGCAGAAGCCGTGCTACCTGCTGCAGGACGGGTATGCGGATAGTTTTGCCGAACTGATGGAAGCCACGGAATGGTCGCATTATGGGACGGAATCCGGCAATCCGAAATGTGCGAATTGCATGGTCCACTCCGGCTACGAAGCTTCTGGCGTGAACTATACCTTTGGCTCGTTGAAGGGTCTGTGGGCCACTGCGAAGGCGACCATGACGTTATATCCGGATCGTGGAGCACTCGATCTTCTGAGCCATCCAGTGAAGCCGGTGAATGCGAAGAATCCTCTGGTGAATATTGAGGTGCCGCAATCCTCCCTGGAGGAAACGCGCGCATGACGGAAGCTACCACCAAGCCAGTCGCTGATCCGGATGCGATGGAAGTTGCGCCTGGAGCGGAGCGCGAAGTTCTGGAAGGCTGGATTCCTGCACTCGCCACCGAGGAAGAAACTCGAGAGGCGCTGGAGCAAGCCTTTGGATATCGCGGCGACGTGACCATTACGCTCAAGACCGGCGTGCGCATTGAGGGCTACATCTTCGATCGCCGGCCTGCGCCGGCGCTGCATCGCGCCATCGTTCGCATCATGCCGAAAGATACCTCGGAGCGGGTTTCAATACCTTACTCGGAAATTGCCGGGCTGGCATTTACCGGACGCGATTCCGCAGCCGGCAAAAGCTGGGAAGCCTGGGTACAGCGCTATTGGGAAAAGAAAGCCGCCGGCGAAAAAAATATCGGCATGAAAGCCGAAGCGCTGGACTAAAGCAATCCCACTCAAGCCAAAGCCTGGCTTGAATGGGGCACCGAACCGTCCCCCTTTTGCCCCCTTCCTATGCGGATCTTTGTTACCGGAGCCACTGGATTTGTCGGGAGTCATGTTGCCCGATCGCTGGGCGCAGCGGGAGCGGAGTTGCGTTTGCTGACCCGCAAGACGAGTCGCACGGAACACCTGGAAGGTTTGCACGCGGAACTTGTCACGGGCGATCTGCTGCAGCCGGAAAATCTTCGCAGTGCGATTTCAGGTTGTGAGGCGCTCGTCCACGTGGCCGCCGATTACCGACTGTGGGTGCCCGATCCAAAAACCATGTATGCCGCCAATGTCGAGGGGACGAAGGCCTTGTTGCAGCTGGCGCGGGAAACCGGGGTTGAGTCGTGTCGTCTACACCTCGAGCGTCGCGACCATGGGATTTCGCACCGACGGCACGATTGTCGACGAGGAAACTCCAGTATCAATTGCGAACATGATCGGCCATTACAAGCGGTCCAAATTTTTGGCGGAACAGGAAGCCATCGCGGCGGCGCGTCTTGGCCAGCGCGTTGTCATTTTGAATCCGACGACGCCGATTGGGTCTGATGACGCAAAGCCGACACCGACCGGACGCATCGTCGTCGATTTTCTCAATCGAAAATTTCCCGCGTATGTGGATACGGGCTTGAACCTGGTCGATGTGCAGCGTGTGGCAGACATGCATGTGACGGCGCTCGATCGTGGCACATCCGGAGAGCGGTACATCTTAGGCGGAGAAAATCTTACGCTGAAGCAGATTCTGGATCGGATGGCGGCAATGACGGGTTTGCCGTCGCCAACCATGCAGGTGCCGCACGCAGTTGCCATGACGTTCGCATTCTTCGATGAATGGATTACAGGTCGCCTGCTCGGCCATGAACCCAGGGCAACGGTGGAAGCGGTACGCATGGGAAAGAAGAAAATGTTTGCTAACTCGGCAAAGGCGGAACGCGAGTTGGGATTTCAGGTGGTACCGGTGGACTCGGCATTGAAGGCTGCGATCGAGTGGTTTCGCGCGCATGGGTATGCTCCAGCATCATGAGTACTGCGGCGGCTCGACCGCGGATCGCGATTCTCGCGGCGCTCCCACGGGAGGTTGCGCCGCTGGTGCGCGATTGGTCCGCTCCGGTGGTGTCGCGCCGGGAAGGCACCAGCGTTTGGGAAAGCGATCGTGCGATTGTGGTGTGTGCCGGCATGGGCAGAGAGCGTGTCACGCGTGCGTTGGAGCTGGCTGAATCACGCGGCCCGCTGGGTTCGATCATTTCGGTTGGATATGCTGGAGCATTGCGAGACGGCATGCGGATCACCGGGGTCTACTGGCCCTCAATTGTGATTGACGAACAGACTGGTGAACTGTTTGCGTGCGAGGATGGAGAGGGCGTATTGCTGACTGCGGATCATGTGGTTGGACGCGACGAAAAGCCGAAGCTGGCGGCGCAGTGGAATGCCGACCTGGTCGACATGGAGGCGGCAACCGTGGCGAGGCTGGCTATGGAACGGTCCCTGCCGTTTCGAACCGTGCGTGCCATCAGTGATCCGGTCGACGAAAATTTGCCGGATTTGAGTCGTTTTACCGATGCGCGAGGCAGTTTTCGGGGCACGGCGTTTGCAATGTATGTAGCATTGCACCCATGGCTGATTCCAACCACGGTCAGGCTCGGAAAACAGTCGGCGCGGGCGTCCCAGGCGATTGCCACAGCATTGCTCCAGTTTTTAAGGCAAGCAGAATAAAATGGAAACAGTGACTACCCTCAACGGTTCAATTCCCCCCACAATGCGGGCAGCCGTCTATCGCGGCATCAACGATGTTCGCGTGGAGAACGTGCCTGTTCCAGAAATTGGTCCGGGCGAAGTCCTGGTCAAAATTCATAGCTGCGGAATCTGCGGGACCGACCTGAAGAAGATTCACACCGGCTCGCATGCGGCGCCACGAATTTTCGGCCATGAAATGGCCGGCGTGATTGCCGCGGTTGGTGACAAGGTGAGCGGTTGGAAGGTCGGCGATCGGGTGATGGCGTTCCATCACATCCCTTGTGGCAAAGGCTGCTACTACTGCACCAAGAAAACATTTTCGCAATGCGAGAGCTACAAGCGCGTGGGATGTACTGCGGGATTTGAGCCTTCCGGCGGTGGTTTCGCGGAATACATTCGAGTGATGGAGTGGATCGTAGAGCGCGGATTGGTGCGGATTCCGGATCACGTTCCATTCGAGCAGGCGCTGTGGATTGAGCCCGTCAACACTTGCTATAAGGCGATTCACAATCTGCGCCTCCAAGCCGATGAGACCGTGCTTGTCATCGGTCAGGGGCCGATAGGAATATTACTGGCGTCTCTGGCGAGGCAGACCGGTGCGACCGTGCTCACCTCAGATCTCTATCCGTCGCGTCATGAAGTGGCGTCGCAATTCGATCTGCGTCATCCGATCTATGCCGATAAGCAGAATCCGATCGCGGTGGTGAAAGAGCAGACGGAAGGCCGCGGCGCGGACGTTGTGATTTTGGCTGTCGGCGGGAACGCATTGATTCGTCCAGCCATGGATGCGGCTCGCTTCGGCGGCCGCGTGTTGTTGTTTGCCGCAACCCAACATGGAGAAGTGGTCATCGACCCAGCTGCAATCTGCATGGACGAAAAAGCATTGATCGGATCATACAGCTCATCCGCAGATGTGCAGCACATCGCTTCCCAATTGGTTCTGGATGGCTATCCTGATCGATTCAATTTAACTCGCCTGATCTCCCATACGTTTCCGCTGGAACAGGCGGCGGAAGCGATAGTCTTTGCCTCTGAGCCTAAACCGGACTCCATGAAAGTAGTGATTCAGCCGTAGGTGCTTCCCGTTTCCGTTATGTCAAGAGTGAAAGAAAGTTTAAGTCGATCGACACAGAATGCAGTCTGCAAGACCATCGATATGGCCGCTGAAATGAATGCCGCTGTTTTGTACGGCAAAGAAGATGTTCGGATTGAAAGATTGCCAGTCCCGGAAGCGGGCCCGGGGGAGATTGTTGTCCGTGTCGCAGCCGCGCTGACCTGCGGAACCGATCTGAAAGTATTTCGCCGCGGCTATCACGAGAAAATGCTGAAGCCACCCGCTCCGTTTGGACATGAAATGGCCGGCATCGTCTCCCAGGTGGGCGAGGGGGTGACGAAATTCCGCGAAGGGGATCGGGTGGTCGCGGTCAATTCTGCACCGTGCGGAGAGTGCTATTTTTGCCGGCGACAGCAGGAAAATCTTTGCGACGATCTGGTTTTCAATAACGGCGCCTATGCGGAATATTTTCGGATTCCCGCGCGCATCGTGGCGAAAAATACGTTTCTGGTTCCCAAGTCATTACTGCTGGAGCATGCAGCCCTGACCGAGCCGTTGGCTTGTGTGCTGTACGGCATGGATGAAACCGGTGCCCGGGCTGGAGACCAGATGGTAGTGATTGGGGCCGGCCCCATTGGTCTAATGTTTATTCACGCGGCGGCCTTGAGCAAGATTGAAGTGATTGCCGTGGTGAAGCACCCGGAACAAGTGGAGCTGGCGCGTTCATTCGGGGCGCGTCACGTTGTGCAAACAACAAAAACCGATGACGTAATTGCCGCCGTTCGCGCGCTGACTCCCCAGGGCCGCGGAGCCGATGCAGTAGTTGAGGCGGTGGCGACACCGGAGACCTGGCAATGGGCTGTGGACATGGTGCGTAAGGGTGGCGTGGTCAATTTCTTTGGTGGCTGTGCGGCGGGAACGCAGGTGTCGCTGGATACCAATCGGCTGCATTACAACGATCTGACGTTGCGAGCCAGTTTTCATCACCGTCCATCTGTGTGTCGCCGCGCCTTCGATTGGATTGCCAGTGGCGAGTTCGAGAGCAGCAAGTTTCTGACTGGTCGAGCTTCGCTGGAGGAACTGGTTCCCGTTTTCCGGCGGTTTTTAAACCGCTCGAACGACATCAAAATTGCGATCCATCCCGGCGAGGGACTGTGACGATGGCTAGCGGACTGCAACAGACGGCTAGAAATTCCGCGGAAGCGTTGGAGTCGGCTTGGCGTAAGCTGCCCGTCCAATACCGCATGCCAAAGCAAACGCCTACGCTGGCCGAGGCGCAGGCGTACTGCCGGGAGTTGGCTGAATCGCACTACGAGAATTTTCATGTTGCCACCTGGTTTCTGCCGAAGCGGCTGCGTCCGCACTTCCAAAGTATCTATGCGTACTGCCGCATTTCCGATGACTTGGGAGACGAGGTCGGCGACGCGCAGCAATCCTTGGCGCTTCTGGATTTTTGGAATGACGAGCTGGATGCCTGCTATCACGGTGTGACCCGTCACCCCGTATTTGTTGCGCTTGCGGAAACGATCCGCGTCTGCAACATTCCAAAAACTCCCTTTGCCGACCTGTTGGTTGCCTTTCGTCAGGATCAGACGGTAACGCGATACCGCACCATGCAGGATGTATTCGGCTATTGCCGCAATTCGGCCAATCCGGTTGGACATCTGGTGCTCTATGTCTGCGGCTACCGCGAACCGGAGTTATTTACGCTGTCAGATTTCACATGCACCGCGCTGCAGCTGGCGAACTTCTGGCAGGATGTGCGCGAGGATTATCTGCGCAATCGCATCTATTTGCCGCTGGAGGATATGGAGCGGTTTGGTGTGACGGAAGAGCAGATTCGTGATCAGCGATTCAGTCGTGGAATTTCGCAATTTGATGGAATACGAAGTGGAGTTCGCGCAGAAATTGTTCGCGACGGGCGAACCCTTGGTGCACCGGGTCGACAAGGAGATTGCGGTTGACATCGCGCTGTTCAGCCGCGGCGGACAAGAGATTCTCCGGGCAATTCAGAATCAAGACTACGATGTGCTGCGATCTCGCCCAGCAATCTCCAAGCCGCGCAAGGCGGCGCTGCTGCTGCGCGCATTTCTTGAGCGACTGACCGCAAGGCAGGCTGCGTGATCGATTCGGTGGCGCAAGCATATGCCGCCTGCGAAATGATTGCGCGGCGAGAAGCAAAAAATTTCTACTACGCATTCCGCGCATTGCCCAAGCCAAAGCGCGCTGCCGTCTGCGCGGTGTATGCCTTCATGCGTCATGCGGATGACCTGGCGGACGACGAGCAACTGCCCCGTGAAGTGCGGCTGATGCAATCGCAGCGCTGGCTCGAGGATTGGCATCGCGCCGCCGTTGGCGAGTCCACAGACAATCCAGTATTTATCGCATTGCGAGATACCCAACAGCGATTCGCAATCTCAACAGAACTGCTGGACCAGTTGGTGCAGGGAACGATGCTGGACCTGACTGCACCCACCAGCAGCACAGAGACCACAACGTATGCAGACGTTCGATGATCTCTATCGATACTGTTATTTTGTGGCCTCCGTTGTGGGCCTGGTGTGCATACGTATTTTCGGCTATACCGATGCGCGCGCGGAATCGCTGGCGGAGCAGACCGGCATTGCATTTCAGCTGACAAATATTCTGCGCGATGTGCGCGAAGATGCGGAGCGTGGCCGGGTGTATCTTCCGCTCGACGATCTAAAACAATTTCATCTCACGCCGGAACAGTTCACTGCGCGCCGAGCCGATCAGCGAGTCACCTTGGACGAACGCGGATTGATGGCGATGGAGGCTGGCCGTGCCCGCGAATATTACCGGGCAGCCGATAGCCTTGTGCCGTTGATTTCGCCGGACAGCCGAGCGGCTTTGTGGGTTCTGGTAACAATTTATCGACGCCTGTTACAGCGCATTGAAAACGCCCACTACGAAGTGTTCGCCAAGCGAGTAAGCGTTTCCACGGGAGAGAAGCTATGGATCCTGGCCCGCGGTTTGTGGATGGCGTTTCGCTTGCGGTTGGCGCAAAGAACATAGTCGGCAGAACTTTATTTTCGTCATGACCTCAACAAATCCCATTGCAGACGCGACCACCCACAGTGCCGGAATCCACGACGTTGTAGTGGTTGGCGGCGGCCTCGCCGGCCTTTCGGCTGCCTGCGCGCTTGCGGAGTCCGGATATCACGTTCACCTGATCGAGCGGCGTCCGTACGTCGGGGGCCGCGCGTCTTCGTATCAGCATCCTGGCACCGGCGAAGTGGTCGACAACTGTCAGCATGTTTTATTGGGCTGCTGCACCAACCTGATTGACGTTCTACAAACAGCTTGGCGTGGCCGACAAAATTCGCTGGTTCGATCGCATCACCTTTATGGAACCAGGCGGACGACAGAGTCTTCTGCGTCCCGGAAGTTTGCCCGCGCCGCTGCATAATGCGATGGCGTTTCTGCAGTCTTCCGCGTTGTCGCTGGCCGATAAGGTCGCCATCAGCCGTGGCATGACGAGTTTTCTGCAAGGCGTTCCCGCAGACGACGGGGAGAACTTTGCATCGTGGCTGGCTCGTCACGGCCAGACGCAGCGCGCCATCGATCGATTCTGGAACCCGGTGCTGGTGAGTGCGCTCAATGAAGACCTGGATCGCGTTTCAGTCCATTATGCCGCCATGGTGTTTCGTACATCGTTTATGCAATCGGCGCAGGCAGGTTGGATGGGAGTGCCGACCATTCCGCTCAGCGAATTGTATTCGCACGCGGTCGGCTTTATCGAGTTGCACGGCGGTCAGGTGAGTTTGCGCACCAGTGTCGACAGCTTCCAGTATGACGAGCACACCCGGCGTTGGCGGATTGGATTTGAGGGCGGCAATATCGACGCGGACGCCATGGTATTGGCGGTTCCATTTGAGTCGATGCAAAAGCTGTACCCACTGCTGCCGCCTCCAGAGGAAACTTCTGAATCGCTCGCAGAACAACTGGGACATTTTCAGCATTCGCCGATCACGGGCATTCACCTGTGGTTCGATCGCACGATTACGGATTTGGATCACGCGGTTTTGCTCGATACCACCATCCAATGGATGTACAACAAGACGAAATTGCAACCGCAGCGACGCGCCGAGGATGCCGGTAGTTATCTCGAACTGGTCGTGAGTGCGTCGAAGACGCTGGTTCCCATGTCACGCCAGGAGATCATCGACCTGGCGCTGCGAGAGCTGGCCGAATTTTTTCCAATCGTGCGCGAAGCGAAGCTGTTGAAAGCCGCGGTGGTGAAAGAAGTGCGCGCAACATTTTCAGTTACTCCAGGACTGGATGCGTATCGGCCTGGATCAGTGACAGCGTGGCCGGGGATTTTTCTGGCAGGGGACTGGACGGCGACTGGCTGGCCTTCGACCATGGAAGGGGCCGTGCGCAGCGGGAATCTAGCGGCCGAAGCGGTGGCAAAAGCTGCTGGCAAACCGCAAAGATTTCTGCAGCCCGATTTGCCGCCGCAAGGATTGATGCGCCTATTTCCGTAGGTAAGCTTGCCGGCTAGCGGCTGAGAAAAAATACGCCGGTACAAACGCATACGGCTGCGATCCAGCGGCGTCCGTCGACATTTTCCTTCAAGATCCACTTGGCCGCAAAAGCATTGGTGACGAACGTCAATGCGGCCGATGCGGGCGCCACCAGACTGACATCTGCCCAACTCAGCGCAAACAGCAGCGAGAAAAAACTCAGCGCCATGCAGAGTACTCCGGAGAAAAATCGCGCGTTGCGCAATACCGCTAGCACCGCACCTTTCAGTCCGGAGTGGCTGCGGATCACATCAAAATCGCCAATTTGACGAATGGCACCGGCCAGCAATACATCCCCAGCCGTGGCCAACAGCACGATCACACCAATCATCGACCAGACAGCAACCGCCCCAGAAAGATTCATGCTGACTTATCCTCTTCCCCTGCGACTGTGAGTACGGGTGCGTTCGCAGATGTAGAGGGCTCGTCCTCCGCATCCGGATGATTGTGGTTCGTATAGGAAGGGCCGTGGGTCACGAAACCAACGCCGAGCGTGATGAGCGCAATTCCAAACCAACGGGCCGGCGAAAGATTTTCATGCAGCCAGAATTTCGATAGCAGGGCGACGATCACGTAGCCAAAGCCGGTGGCGGGGAGAACAAATGTCAGATCAGCCCACGAGAGAGCGGTCAGGTAAGAAGCGAAAAAGAGAATCAGGAACGCAATTCCGCTAAACACCCAGGGATTTTTCAGCGCGATCAACAGCGTCAGCAGGTGATGCAGCGACACAGGGCCGACCTGCTTCATGCCCTTGCTGAGGAATGTATCGCCCACCGATGCGCCGACCATGACAGCACCGAGAATCAGGTAGCGGCGAAATGTCATGGTGGACTGGGAAATGGCGATGGCGAGATTCCTCAACCTGCGTTGCAGGTTTTTAGCGGGTTGTTGGCGTGTGCAACAGAAACGCGGTCAGCTGTTTCCAGGCTGACCGCGCGAATGAAAATCCAGCCGAACCGGCCGCGCCCCTTAGGCGCCGACCTGTTGTGTGGCAGCCACAGCGGCCTTGTCCCGCTTGCTTTTGGCGACCACGCGATTCCGTTGTGCGCGTAGCTTCAGGAAGGCTTTTGCCTCAACGTACAAACGCGGCAGGTCGCGATTCACGATCGCCTTGCTCACCACGCGCCACGCCGCCTTGGGGCGGAAATAGTATTCGTCGTAGAAGCGATGCACCATCTCCAAAACATATTCTGTCGGCAGCCCAGGATATTCCACGTGCGCCAGCTGATGGCCTTCTTCATCGACCATGGCGCCGTTGTTGATGATGAATCCGTTGCTCTTGGCGAAATCGTAAAACTCCGTTCCCGGATACGCATGGGCAATGGAAACCTGAATCGTTTCCACGTCGAGCGACTTGGCGAAATTGATGGTATTGCGAATCGATTCCTTGGTTTCACCAGGTAGCCCAAGAATAAAATCGCCGTGAATCGTCAGTCCAAGATCGTGGCAGTCGCGGGTGAAATCGCGTGCACGTTCAACCGTGGCGCCCTTCTTGATGTTCTTCAAGATTTGCGGATCACCGGATTCGAAGCCAACAATCAGCAGGCGGCATCCAGCTTCGCGCATCGCTTTAAGAGTTTCGCGATCGGTGGTGACGCGAGACGTGCAGGACCAGGTAAGGCCAAGCGGCTTCAACTTCTCGCACAGCTCGATGGTGCGTGCTTTCTGAATATTGAAAGTGTCGTCGTCGAAGAAATATTCTTTGACGTGCGGGAACAGTTCCTTCGCATGCGCCATTTCAGCGGCCACGTCATCGGTAGAGCGCTTGCGCCAGGCATGTCCGCTGAGGGTCTGCGGCCACAGGCAAAATGTGCATTGCGCCGGACAGCCGCGCGTCGAGTAGAGCGAGACGTAAGGATGCAGCAGGAATGGAACGTTGTATTTCGTCACGTCCATGTCGCGCTTGTAAATGTCCGTCACCCACGGCATCGCGTCCAGATCTTCGACCTGCGGACGATCGGGATTGTGCACAATCTGACCGTCTTTGCGATAGCTGATGCCGAGAATTTCATTCAGCGGTTTGCCGTTGGCAAATTCCACCGTGGAGAAATCAAATTCGCGGCGGCACACAAAATCGATGACCGGGCACTCATTCAAGGCGCGATCCGGCGACGTGGTCACCGGCGGTCCGACAAATGCAATTCGAATCGACGGGTTCGCAGCCTTGATGGCTTCCGCCAACTTTTGATCGCCCTGCCAGCCGGGAGTGCTGGTAAACAACACCAGGAACTCATACTGCTTGCAGATCTCGATTGTTTCCGGCGCGGTAACATGGTGCGGCGGCGCGTCGAGAAGGCGAGAACCTTCCAGCATTCCAGCCGGATACGCCAGCCAGACGGGATACCAGTAGGATTCGATTTCGCGGGTGGCAGGCCAGCGTGAACTGGCGCCACCATCAAAGTTCTCAAAAGAGGGCGGGTTAAGAAATATCGTCTTTAGGGGCATAGGATCAACCCTAATTTTACCACTAGATAGGGTCGGGATGTTGGTTTCCTCCGGCTGGCAGAAGGGGTTCCTGGAGCGGAATTTCAAGCCCTGCCAGCGCTGTTCCGGAACATCCGGCGCAACGCGTTTTGATTCTTTTAGTGGGAAGAGGCAGGGGAGTTGGTTGTTGCGGCGTCAGGCGACGGCTGCACGCTTCCTTTGGCCCAATCTTCCAAATCTCCCATCGCGCTCAATAGGTCGAGTTTCACTTTCGTCACATTGAACTGCGCATCCTGAAGTCCTACGAAGCGCGTACGCTCTTCCACGCGATATTGATCGGCCCGCTGCGGCGTCACTGGTCGGCCGTTGGCGCCACCCTGATTCATCTGGGTGACGATCGCGGTTAGGGTATCCTGCGCTAGCTGCTGTTGCAGGTCAGCGACCTGTTCCTGCGCTTCCAGTTCCCGCAGGCTGTGCCAGAGCGTCAAGTTACCTTCGTCGTTCTGTATCTTGGTCAGCTCCGCCTGCTGGCGGTCATGCCTCGCAATTGCAGCTGACTCCTCCGCTTTGTCATGCTTGATGCGATCGAAGATCGGCCAGGTCGCGTTGATTCCTACTCCAATATTGTTGGGAGTGAAGTGGTTGTAGTAGTTTTGATATCCGTTGAAACTGGCGAATCTCGCATACTGAAACGCGCCGTACACGATTGGACGGCTTTCCGCCCGCTTATCTCCCCAGGCCTCGTACATTCTTGCATTCGCGGTGGCGAAGGCAGCCTGCACGGCGGGAGCCTCGTTCTCCTTCGACATCAACCCTTGAAAATCAAGATCGGGCAATGGCGGAACAGAAGATGCCGCTGGCGTAATCGCGCCCGGATCCAGGCCGGTCAGTCCAGATAAATGTTGGCGCAGCTCATCCGCGTGATCTTCCAGCAGGATTTGTTGCAGATGAATTTGCGCGCGCGTCAACTTCGCCTGGGTCAGGTCCATTTTGCTTTCCAAACCTGCGTCGAGTCGGTCTTGCACGATCGACACCAGCTTATCCGTGTCTGCCATCGCCTGCTGCAGCGCTTGAATCTCCGCCAGCATTTTATTCAGCTCAATGTAATTTAGTGAGGTGTCGAGAATCACCTGCCGCCGCACATCTTTCAGGCTGAGTGTCGCGGCCTTTGCCGCTGCGTGTGCAGAGCGGACGTAGTCTGGTTGCGAGAAGCTGAATGCGAGAAACTGCGACTGGACATTGAATAGCGTCGGGTTGCCGAGCGGAAAGCCGTACGAATATCCGAGGCCGGAACCAACGGAGAAGTTGGGGATGTAAATGTCACGGGTCTCCATCCAGATGGCGCGGGTCCGCTGCTGGTCGGCTTCCGCGACATGAACGGCGCGGCTGTTGCGCAGCGCCAGGTCGACAACGGTGTAAAGAGAGACATCGCCAACTGTCGACGAGTCCATTGCTGCCGCGTCGGAGGGAAGCCCGTCCGGCCGCGTCATCGCCAGCGCCTCGCCAGCGCTCGGCAGATAGGAAGGAGCCGCGGAATTGGAAAGCACAGCTGTTGGCCGGGGAGCATTCGGCAGTGGCACATCCGCTCGCTGGGCATAACCCGCCAGCGTGAAGGAAATTGCCGACGCCAGCGCCGTGAGGACTCGTTTCAAGTGGCCATTGCTCCTGCCGCCCCGTGGATTCAATGGGGGCATATCCATTCCGTTTGATTCTAAACGGCGCCGGCAGTCTCCATTCCTGTCATTGGAGATCGCCCGCGGAGAATGCGTAGGCAGCTTCATCCGCGTTGCGCCTGCCGGGCGGCCTCATAATCGCTGGCCAGCGCATGTGCTGCGGCATATTCCTTCGCTGCTTCCGCTTTGTCGCCGTTCTCGGCCAGCAATTTCCCCAACTGAACCTGCACCTGGAATGCGGGCGCATCTTCTGATTGCTCGTGGGAGGCAAGATACTGCCGCAGCATTTGCTCCGCCTGGGCTCGATCCTTATGCTTCTCGATCAGCAGCGTGGCGCCTTGCACCAGCGCGGGGCCCTTGCCCGGATCCGCGGCGATTCCACTTTGGATTGCCTGCTCCATCGCAGGGAAGTTCTTCCGCTCGGCGTAGAACTCTGCCAGCCCCATCCATTCATCCGCCGGGTACGCTGAACTCTGGATGGCCAGCTTCCATTCTTGTTCCGCGCCGGAATCATCCGATTTCTTTGCATCGATCTTTGCCTGCAGCTCATGGTAGCGGGCGGCGTTCAGCGGACGAAGTTGCTGCGCAATCTCTTCTGCGTGGGCCGGTCCGCCACCTAGGATTCGCGGAACGTCAATCAGGTATTCTCCCAGGTCGGAGAGCGCCGATTGATTCGTCGGGTCCAGGCGAACTGCCGTATCAAATTCCGAATGAACTTTTTTCGCCAGCGAGTATGCGCTGGTCAGCGATGCGTGTGCGGCTGCGTCGCCATAGGCTCGACCGAGCCATTGATGATAGCGGCTGTTGCCGGGCTCCAGCTCTACGGCGCGGTTGCATTCTTGTTCTGCCTGCGTCCATTGTTCTTCCTGGATGAACACGCGGCACAGCAAATCGTGATCGGCGGCATTGGCGGAGTTTTTTGACAAATCCTGTTGCAGCAGGGCGATTGCGTCGTTGGCGTGGCCGTTCTTTAAGTCCTGACGAATCGAGCGCTGCACGTCAGGGCCGTTGGCGGGCGGAGCGGTTCGGTCCGGGCTCATAGCAGTGCCGATCGCAGCGCAGCAAGTCAGAAAGCTGGCGAGTGAAACCAATCGGCGCAGAGACTTCGAGGATGCGACCAGGGGCATACGCTATTCCGCGCGGCGCACAGCTTGGCCGTTGCGCAAGGTAGAGCCATCGACTGCAGACAGGGCCACAACTTCGCCGGGGTGCAGCCCGGAAACAACCTGAACCTTCATCAGATTGAATACGCCAATGGTGATGCGGATCCGCTTGAGATGTCCGTTATCAATCCCGTATACGTAATCGCCGTTGTCGTCGATTCGCAGTGCCTCGCGCGGGATCAGCAAGACATTTTTCAGGTCGTTCAAAACTACGGTGATGGTGACGTTTGTATTCGGCAGCAGGGTCTCGTCTGAGTCATCGACGGAGACAAGCGCTTCGCCGACATTGCGGGTGCCATAGGTGATGATGGTAGAAGGCGTGCGGATCACATGTCCATGCCAGACTCGATTGGGAAGCGCAGCCCACACGATGGTGACGGGCTGGCCGACGGCCAGCTTTCCGATCTCCGGCTCGTCAAAATAGGCCTCCACTTGAATCTGTTTCAGGTCCGCCATTTGCAATAGCTGAATACCGCCCGGGACAAAATCGCTGGGTCTGGTTGACACCGAGTAAACCGTCCCGGCAAACGGAGCGCGGACATTTTCCTTCTGCAATGTGTCAAGCGCAGAGTCGTAGGCAGCCTGCGCATTTTCTAAGTTCGCAGTAGCGTGCTGCAAGTCGATCGGAGCATATCCCTGCGTCTGCTGCTGGTCCAGGGCTTGCAGTCCGGCATCGTCGGCCGCTAACGTTCTGCGGGCAGCGTCGACTTCGCTGGTGGAGGCTGCACCCTGCTGCTGCAATTTCTCCAGCGTCGCCAGGTTCGCTGCCTGTTGCGTTCTGGCAGCTTTCGCCTTGTCGATGTCGCTGGTCATGGTGATCTGCTCGTGGCGTGTTCCCCCGCGACGCAGCGCTTCCAACTGGGCTTGTGCTCCGCGCAACGCCGCAAGCGCTGCGGTCACCTGGGTTCGAGCTTGAGAATCGTCGAGCGAAATCAGCAGCTGGCCCTTGGCGACCTTTTGGCCCTCGTGGACATACACCGCCTTCACTGTTCCAGCCATGGGGCTGTAGGCTGCGAAATTGTGAATTGGTTGGACGACACCATTGGTCGGCAAGGTGGTGACCAGTTCGCCCATCTCCGCCGTACCCATTCTCACCTCAGTTACATCTCGGCCGGTGTAACGCAGCAGGATGGCTGCGGCCAGTAGAAGTAACGCAACCATGACCCAGAAATTTCGTTTTTTCTGCGACGCATCTTGCGGTGACGGAGGGGCCATAGTGAGATCTTGGTATCTCTTAGAAGAATCAGTATATAAGACGCCACGCGCGAGTCTTGGGATTCAAAGACATAAAGGGTATTCCACGGGTACCGTTCGAAATGCGCAGAATTGCGGCGAGATTCGGAGACGCTACCCTTCGACCCCGCCCGCGGGAGTCTCGATTCGACGCCCAATTTTCGTACAATCAAGCTATATGGCATCCAGTTCGAAGCAAAGCGCACCACGATATACCGAAGATCACGCCAAGGCCGGTCTTGATTACAAGTTTCCAGAGATTGAAACCTGGCCGAACCAGTTTCCCGGGTACCAGATTGTCATCGACGATCCGGAGTTCACCTCCGTCTGTCCGAAGACTGGTCTACCCGATTTCGGCATCATTCTTTTGCGGTACGAGCCGCGAAAAGAATGCCTGGAATTGAAGTCGTACAAAGAATATTTGTTCTCCTATCGAAACCTTGGAATCTTCCAGGAAAACGTCGTCAACCAGGTGTTGAAGGATGTGGTGAAGGCCTGTGATCCCGTGTGGGCCACGGTTCGCGGCGAGTTTCGTCCGCGCGGCGGCATCTCCACAGTCGTCGAGGCAAGCTGGCCGCGGAAGAAATCGAAGTAGGCAAATGAGCGGGCTCGCAGGTCACCGGGTTGCTGGGCGCACGACGAATTGACCCTTTCTGTCGCTTAGCCTGATATGCTGGCGGCGCATGCCGCGAGACAATGCCCAACCTTCAACTCGACTGCCGGCTTCCGCGGCGTGGACCGCGCTGGCCCTTCTGACCGCGCTGAACCTGCTGAACTACACCGACCGCTATGTGCTGGCAGGCGTGCAGCCGCTGGTGCAGCGCGCTTTCCAGGTGAACGATGAGCGCATCGGCAGCCTGACTTTCGCTTTTTTCATCACGTATATGTTCGCGGCTCCGCTGACCGGATGGCTCGGCGATCACTTTCCGCGAAAGCCGCTGATCCTTGCCGGCGCACTTCTCTGGTCGATACTGACACTCTCGACAGCGATGGTGCACACCTTTGGCGAACTTTATCTGCGGCACGCTCTGGTCGGCATTGGCGAAGCCAGCTTCGGCATCTTTGCTCCAGCGCTGCTGTCGGATTATTGGCCGCCGGAGCAACGCAATCGCATCTTGACAATGTTCTACCTGGCGCTGCCAGTCGGCGCGGCGCTGGGTTATATTTTGGGCGGAACGCTGGGTCAGGCCTACGGATGGAAGGTGCCGTTTTACGCGGCGGCCGCTCCGGGTCTTGTAGTGGTATTGCTCGTCTGGATTTTTCTGCGCGAGCCTGCACGAGGCGCCTCCGAGCCGCTCGCGATTCGTCCGGATCGCGCGACCCTTGCCGGGTTGACCCACAACGCTGCGTACTGGACAGCCACACTGGGCATGGCGATGATGGTGTTCACGCTGGGAGGCATTTCCGTGTGGATGCCCACATTTCTCTATCGCTATGCACACCTTTCGCTGGCCGGCGCAAGCCAGATTCTCGGCGCCATTACCGTGGTCGATGGCATCCTTGGAACCTGGCTGGGCGGATGGATAGCGCAACGATGGTTGCGGCGCAACAAGGCCGCACTCTACCTGCTCTCTGCGTGGAGCATGCTGCTGGCCGCGCCGTTCGCGGTGCTGGTTTTCTATGGGCCGCGCGCAACCATGGTGCCAAGCCTGGCGGTGGCGGAGTTTCTGCTGTTTCTGAATACAGGGCCGTTGAATGCTGCCATCGTGAACGCGGTCGATGCGCCAATTCGCTCGACAGCGATTGCGATTGAGCTGTTCGTCATCCATGCGCTTGGCGACGCGCCCTCGCCACGAATCATCGGCTGGGTCTCCGATCATTCTTCGTTGCGAGCGGGTCTGGCGATTACGCTGGTCACGCTTGTGCTCTCCGCGATCTTGATTTTTGCCGGGGCGAAATATGCTCCTGATATTGACGCGGCTGTGGTCTAGATTTCTTCTGGCGCGACGCTGCCCCCGGAGAATCGGCATACTAGAGGAACATGTCATCTGTGCTTGCATTGTTTCTTCATGGGCGATTTCTGTTCGCGATTTTCGCGTGGTTCATCGCAGCCGCCTGGCTGTCGCGCGTGATTCCAGCGCTGTGGATGCTGCCTCGCGTTCCGAATCTTTTGAAAGACGCCCACGTCTCCGCGCATACGTCGGACGATCCGACGACCTGGCCATCTGTAAGTGTGATTGTCCCCGCAAAAGATGAAGCGCTCGCGATTGAGCGTTCCTTACGCAGCTTGGTCGACTGTGATTATCCGAACCTGCAGATCGTCGCAGTGGACGATCGCTCCACCGATGCAACCGGAACGTTGATGGATGAAATTGCGGCTCTTCCCGAGTCGCACGGCCGGTTGCGTGTACTGCATGTGAAGGAATTGCCGGACGGATGGCTGGGCAAACCGCACGCCATGGCGCTCGCCGCAGAGGGTGCTACCAGCGACTGGCTGCTGTTTACCGATGCGGACGTCATCTTCGATCCACGCGCGATTCGGCTCGCGATTCAATATGCGGAGCAGAGCTGTGGCGACCACATGGTGCTGTATCCCACCCTGATTTTGCGCGGAGTCGCGGAGAAGATGCTGATCGGTTTTTTTCAGAGCGTCTCCGCGCTGGCAGGCCGGCCATGGAAGATTGCCGATCCCAAAGCGACCAAGGATTACATTGGCGTGGGCGCCTTCAACCTGATTCGACGGCCTGTGTATGAGGCGCTGGGCGGATACGCCGAGCTGCGCATGGAGGTGCTGGAAGATATGCGCCTCGGCTTTCGCGCCAAGCGGGCGGGCTATGCGCAACGGGTTGCGTTCGGCAAGGACCTGGTACGAATTCGCTGGGCGGAAAGCGCGTGGGGCATCCTGAACAACCTGACGAAAAATTTATATTCCACGTTTCGCTTTCGCACCTCTCTGTTGCTCGCAGCGTGTCTGGCAATGTTCGTCATGTGTTTGACTCCATTTGTTGCATTGTTCTTTCCCGGACCAGCGCAGTGGGCGGGCATCGTCACGCTGTTCGTGCTGCTGCTGCTGAATCTCCACTATTGGCCGCTGACGGATATTCCGCCGGTGTACCTGGCGTTATTTCCCGTGGCAACATTGTTATTTGTCGGGACGCTGCTGCGTTCGATGATCCTGGTTTTACGACGCGGCGGAGTGCTGTGGCGCGGAACGCTCTATCCATTGGATGAACTACGGCGACAGGCCGGCCCGCTCTGGTGATCCGCTCTAGTTGCCGCGATGGTGAAAGTGGACGCCCTTCTGACCGCCGACGCCATTGTGCGTACTGAATCCTTGTCCGCCATTTTCGGCCGAAAAACTTTTCACCAGCTGCGGGTTCGGATGAAATTTCGGCTTGCCTCCACGCAGCTGTTCCTTCGAGCTGAAGATCATGTCGGCGCGGCCCTGGATGGGCAGAAGCTTGCCGCGAATCTGAATGGTTTGGCCGACCAGGCTTTCCACATTGCCGACGGAT
Organism: uncultured Acidobacteriota bacterium; assembly: GCA_963794795.1. GTDB lineage: Bacteria > Acidobacteriota > Terriglobia > Terriglobales > Acidobacteriaceae > JAKAAZ01. Next base: position 841,708 of record CAWCFC010000002.1, read on the forward strand.
TTCTTGTCTTCAGTCGAAGTGATGATGAAGAAATGGCAGTCGGCATCGGAGGTTTCCGGGCTGCACACATCGAGAAAGCGGATGCCGTCGCTGCCGTCCACCACGCGATAGACGCGAGCTTCCACGCAAACATTTTTATGCAGATGCTGCAACGTCTGCTCGGGGGGAATGCAGGCAGGCTTCGCCACGGCGGCAGAAGAAAACAGCAGAAAAACAATGGGCACACTCAGCAAGATCGGCGCACGCATGGGGGAATATCTTTCGGTTCAATTATGGGAAGCGATGTTGCTTCGATTATCACCCTGACGCGCCAGGGTTGCCACTGGAAAGCGCCAGCGCGTCGCCGAGTGACGCAATTTCACGAAGTTCGTACGGTGCCAAAGGAGCGGTCGAGCACGGTTTTTGCGGCCCGCTGCAGGCTGGCTGCAAGGGCGTCAATGTGCCTCTCCTCGGTCAGGTAGCTGATCACCATCATGCGCAGCACGCTGCGTCCACGCACGCGTGTGGTGGAGATCCACTGCTGGCCATCCTGGGTAATCTCCGCCGCAATGGCATGATGCAGACGCGCAATTTCTTCTTCCGGCAGGGAGAGTTCTCGCGCCGCCTTCGCACGGAAATTCAAGATCGTCAGACGGCGCGGTGTCGCCAGTTCGAATGCGCCGGTTTCAAGAACGCGCCGTTCCATGTAGCTCGCCAGCCGAAGCTGCGAATCGATCAGGTTCTCGTACGATTGCCGGCCATGCACGCGCAGCGTCAGCCAGAGCTTTAAAGAGTTCATGCGGCGCGACCATTGCGCCGAAACTCGAAAATTATCTGGCAGCGAACTGTTCGCAGCGCGCGGCAGATAACTGGTGTCGAGCCCGAACGTCGGCTCCAGCAATTCAGGATGACGGGTCAGCAATACACCCGCGGCAAACGGCATGGCCAGCCATTTGTGCGGATCGATGGTGATGGAGTCCGCCAGTTCGATGCCTTCAACCAAGCTGCGGTGTTGGTTGGAAAAAACCACCGCCGCACCAAAGGCTCCGTCAACGTGGAACCAGAGATTTTGTGCTCGCGCGATCGCTGCCAATGCGGGCAGGGAATCGACCGCGCCGGAACTGGTTGTCCCCGCCGTGCCGACAATGGCCAGCGGCTCGAACCCTGTGCTGCGGTCGGCGGCGATGGTTTGTTCCAGCGCGTGCGCGTCCATCTCCGCAGCTTCGTTCACGGGGATTCGCCGCAGCGCTTTGCGGCCCAGACCCAGCAGGCCCAGCGATTTTTCCAGCGAGTGATGCGCCTCCGATGAGGCATAGACGATGGGCTGCTTGCCCAGACCGACAAGACCATTGTCGGCCGCCTGCGGATAACGCTGGGTCAGCGCAATCGCGAGTGCGCTCAGGTTGGCTTCCGTGCCGCCGCTGGTAAATGTGCCGCCAAACTGATTCTCGTGCCAGCCAACTCGCTCCGCAATCCAGCCGAGAGTTTGCTGTTCAATCCGTGACGCGAATTGCGAACGTGCCAATGAGGCCAATTGAGGATTCAGCCCGGCGACCAGGGCTTCCGCCAGCACCGCCATATAGGTTGGCGTGGGATTGATCAGGCCAAAATAATTCGCGCTGGGCACATGAAATCCCTGATCGATCATTTGCGAGCAAATGTCATCAAGGACAGCCGCAGCTTCATCGCCAACTTCGGGCAAAGCGGCTTGATCAAGAAGAAAGCTGCGTTGCGCGGCGGGCGGCTGCACTGGGCGATCTTTCAGGGAGGAAAAATATTCGTTGATGCGATCGATGAGCTGATAACCAAGCTGTCGACGCCGATCGGAATCCAAGTCAAATCCCATACGGGTACCTGCTTTACCGGATTCTACCCGTTCGGCGATTCGGCTGGCTTGTCGTCTGCCATTTCATTGCTCTTCGCCTGGGGACGCATCAAGGGAAACAGGATCACGTCGCGAATGGAGCGCGAGCCGGTCAACACCATGGTCAGGCGATCGATGCCAATGCCTTCACCACCCGTGGGCGGCAGGCCGAAGCTGAGCGCACGGACAAAATCCTCATCCATGGCGTGGGCTTCGGTATCGCCGCGTTCGCGCTCGCCAAGCTGCTGCAGGAATCGATTGCGCTGCTCAACCGGGTCATTCAATTCGCTGAATGCATTGCCGAGTTCGAACCCACCAATATAAAACTCAAACCGCTCCACCCAGTCAGGCTCGTCCGGTTTCTGTTTCGATAGCGGCGAAACAGCAAGCGGGAAGTCATAGATGATGGTTGGCTGTACAAGATGTTCTTCAGCTACTGCTTCAAAGATGGAGGCGATGTTTCTTCCCTGCGGGGGCGTTCGCATCCAGGTCCACCGAAATATGAGCAGAACGCAGTCGCTGGCCGACTTGGAGCACGCTGTCCGCATCGGTGAATGCGTCCATCGATGGTTTTTCGCCCGCAGTATCTGGCCAGAAATGAAGAATCGCTTCGCGCATGGTAAATCGCTGCCATTTGCTGAGATCGATTTCGACATCATTGAAGACGGTCTTGGTGGTGCCGTTCACCTCCATGGCAACAAACTGGATCAGCTCTTCCGTCAGGTCCATCAGGTCGTGATAATTCGCGTAGGCCTGGTAAAACTCCAGCATGGTGAACTCAGGATTGTGCTGGGTGGAAATGCCTTCATTGCGAAAATTTCGATTGATCTCATAGACGCGGTCGAGCCCGCCCACCACCAGCCGCTTCAGATACAGTTCCGGCGCAATGCGCAAAAAAAGATCGATGTCGAGCGCGTTGTGATGCGTGGTGAAGGGCTTGGCCGCCGCGCCGCCGGCGATCGGCTGCATCATCGGCGTTTCCACTTCAAGAAATCCGCGCGCATCGAAAAATTTGCGCATGGCACGCAACACCGCGGCCCGCTTGACGAACACCTCGCGCACATCGGCGTTCATAAATAGATCGACGTAGCGCTGGCGATATCGCAGTTCGACATCCGCCAGGCCGTGATATTTTTCCGGCAGCGGCAGCATGGCCTTGGAAAGAAAAGTCAGCGAGTCGACGTGGATCGTCAGCTCCCCGGTGCGGGTGCGGAACAGGTAGCCGCTGACCCCAATGTGATCGCCTATATCGAGCAGCTTGTAGAGCTGAAATCCGTTCTCGCCAACGGCATCCATGCGCACATAAATCTGCAGGCGAGCGCCATTTTGCTGCAGCACCGCGAAGCCTGCCTTGCCTTGAGCGCGAATGGCCATGATGCGTCCGGCCACGGAAACGGTGACGCGATTCTGCTCCAGCGTTTCGCCGGTGGCAGCATCATATTCGCTGCGAATGTCCGCCAGGCTATGGGTCGAGGCGAAGCTGTTGGGATACACCGGATGGCCGAGAGCCTCAATCTGCCGCAGTTTGTCGCGGCGAAGATCGAAGACGCTTTGTTCAAATTCCGATTCGTACACGCAATTTTTCCTTGATGGTCAGCTTCTGGATTCATTGTCAGTATAGATGTTGACGGAGTTTCTTCTGGAATCTTCCGAGGCGCTCTAGTTCATGGATTTGCGCAGGTCGACCAGGCTTTGGTCTGTTTGCGTCAGTCGAATCAGTCCGCGATCCGGATGTTCGATTTCGAGCGTGGCGTAGATGGTGAGAGTGACGGTGATGGCAAGGGCGAACGCGTAGTACCAGTTCGGACCAGCTGAGGACGCACCACTTCCGGCCATAAAAGCGCACACGAAGCTCAGCCCGAACAGCAGCAGAAACACGATGGATGGTGGGTGTAGATGAAACGCATTCTGTCGGGTCGCGGTAATGTCGATCATGGCATTGATGGCCGGCAGCAGTAATTTTGCAGCGTCAGGACTGGCTCCTGGCGCTGCACTGGCGCGAACAGCCTGCTCCCAGATCAGGCGCTGCAGTCGAACGGAATCGGGCGAGACGCCGGATCCAGCACTGTCGAAGAGATGAAGCCGGGAGGTGGTATAGTCTCGAAAAAGCTGGCGAAGAGCGGGTTGCGAACCGGGCGCCAGCAAGTCCAGGCGCAGATAGGCTGTGCCAATGTCGTTGGTTTCCTCGATCAGTAGAGTGCGATGCGCATCATAACGAGTCATGGCGCCCGAAAAGGTAAATGCAAGTAGAAGTCCGAACAGGCCGAACACAGCGCCTTCGACAGCCGCACTGGTGGTTGCGATTTTTCGGCGAGCATGAAAGCGTCGGCCAAGTTCAAACAAAAGCACAATGGCCGGCAGTAGAATCAGCGCACTAATAGGTCGAAAAAGCATCGTGTCGATTGAAGATAGCAAACTATCCGCATCGACGGCGGATTAATTTCGAATCCATTGGCGCAGGGCTCGATCATGAGGCCCCATGGAAGGAACCGATGAAGCTTTGGGCGAAAATCCTCGCGGGATTGCTGGCGATCGCGATCGCCGCGATTGTCGCCACTCCATTCTTCGTCAACGCGAATACGTTTCGGCCCACGCTGGAAACGCGCCTGTCTGCTGGCCTTGGACGACCCGTGAAACTGGGAAATCTGCGGCTATCGCTTGTTTCCGGCAGCCTGGTGGCCGACAATCTGAGCGTTGCTGAGGATCCTGCTTTTGGCACCGAGTCGCTGCTGACTGCGCGTGAGGTCCGCATCGGCGTGGACATGAAGCCGCTGATCTTCCATCGGGAACTGCATGTCCGCAGCGTTGAAATTGAGGCGCCACAGATTCATCTGGTTGAGGGATCAGATGGACAGTGGAACTTCTCTAGTCTGAGCCGAAATGCTGCGAGCCTCACTTCCAATTCCAACTCGACGGCTGCGTTGTTTCGCTCAGTGGTGGACTTTATCGGGATTCAGGAGGGTCGCGCGGTGGTCGAGACAATGCCCGCGAATGGACCGCCGCTGGTGTACGATCACGTGCATCTCACGGTGCAGAATTTTGCGCTGGATCAGCGTTTTCCATTTGAGCTGGGAGCCACGCTGCCCGGTGATGGCGCAGTGTTGGTGAAGGGGAATATCGGCCCCATGAATGCTCAAAATGCCGCCAAAACGCCGGCCGACGTGGACATCGCGATCCAGCACCTGGAGCCCATAACCGCCGGATTTCTCGATCCAGATACGGGCCTGTCGGTGGTGGCTAACATCACGGCTCATGCGACCTCGGACGGAAGCACGGTGCACAGTCATGGGACGCTCCATATGCTGGGGCTTCAGCTGTCGAAAGCAGGTGCACCCTCGCCGCAGCCAATCGACCTGGCCTACGACATAAAGCATCAATTAGCCGACAACACCGGCCAAGTGCAGCAGGCTTCCATCGGCCTGGGAACGGGCACGATTCAATTGAGCGGTAGTTATCGGCTGGCGGGCGAAGATCCGTGGGTCGACGTAAAGGTCGCAGCCGCAGCCGTCCCGATGGATGAACTGCAGTCGCTGATGACGGCGGCCGGAGTGAAGTTGCCGAATGGAACGCAATTGAAGGGTGGAACATTAACCCTGGCTCTTGAAATCACGGGAGCGGCGAACGATCTGGCGATCACCGGCCCGGTGGAGCTGCAGAATGCGCAGCTGGTTGGGTATGACCTGGGATCGAAAATTCAGGGGATTGCAGCCCTGGGAGGCGTCAAAACCGGAAGCACCACGACGATCCAGTCCATGAAATTTGATCTGCAGGCCAGTAACGCGGGCATTCAAGTGAAAAATATCGACGGCACAATTCTGGGGATGGGCAGGTCCACGGGCAGCGGAACGGTATCGCCCAGCGGGGCGCTGTCGTTTCGCCTTGTTGCGCACGTGACCAATGCCCACGGAGCAGGAAAAGTGGGTGTCGGGTTGATGACCAAAATGAATCAGTTCGGCAAGTCAGCTTCAGACAAAGAAGCGGCTCAAGGCGTTCCCATGCTCGTGACCGGCACGGCGACGGATCCCGTGATCACCGCAGATGTGAGCGGGCTGATGCATCGAAACGCTTCCACGGTTGTGGGTAAGATGAAGCACTTGTTCGGCAAGAAAGATACGACACCGCCGAATCCAAACTAAGCGGCAGCCGAAACTCCTTTAGACGCGATTTCAGAGATCCCTTTTCAGAATTTCATATCTTCAGCTCCATGTTGTTTGGGCTGATCCGTGCCGCATTCCGGGTTAGGATAAAAACAATCACCCGCAACCCGCCGCATCTTAACCCCAAAGGTGTCAAAGGAGGACCCGATGGCCCGTACAGCTTCTACCATGCTTGCGCTGGGAACCACCGCGCCAAACTTTTCTCTCCCGGACGTAGTTTCCGGCAAGACCATTACGCGCGATCAGGCTGCGGGTCCGCGAGGGCTGCTGGTCATGTTTCTGTGCGCACATTGCCCCTTCGTGCAACACGTCAACCACGAGCTCGGACGGCTGGGTCGCGACTATGCGGGTCGTGGCATCGGAATGGTGGCCATCAGCAGCAACGATGCGGACACCTATCCAGACGATGGTCCCGAGGGGTTGCGTCGCCAGGCCACGGAGCAGGGTTTTCAATTTCCGTATCTCTTCGATGAAACCCAGGAAGTCGCCCACGCGTACGAGGCCGCCTGTACTCCGGATTTCTTTTTATTCGACGCTAACAAGAAGCTTGTCTATCGAGGTCAACTCGACGGTAGCCGGCCTGAAAATGGCGTGGCCGTGGACGGTCGCGATCTGCGCGCTGCCATGGACCTGGTACTGGCCGGCAAGCCGGTGGCAACCGAGCAGAAGCCCAGCATTGGATGCAACATCAAGTGGAAACAGAACGGATAAAGAAAGTCCACGGCGCAGGCCGGAACAATGACGGCGAAAGCGATCCAGTTCGACATCATTACGGTGTTCCCACAGTTTTTTGAAAGCCCCTTCGCTTTCGGAATCCTGGGCCGCGCCATTGCGGAGGATCGAGTTCGCGTTCGAGTCCACAATCTGCGCGACTTTACGACGGACCGGCACAAGACCGTCGATGATCGTCCGTTTGGCGGTGGCGAAGGGATGGTGCTCAAGCCGGAGCCGATCTTTCGCGCCGTCGAATCTCTGGGAGTCGCGGAAAAAAGCATGCGGGATTCGACGCGTGAGCGTGTGGTGCTGCTGTCCGCGCAGGGAAAATCCTTTACCCAGTCCGTCGCTCGAGAGCTGGCGCAGGTGGAGAGAATTGTTTTTCTCTGCGGACGTTATGAAGGAGTCGATGAACGGGTCAACGATCTGCTGACCGACAGTGAGCTCAGTATTGGCGACTACGTCATCTCCGGCGGCGAGTTGGCAGCTGCGGTCATTATTGACGCGGTGAGCCGGTTGCTGCCGGGCGTGTTAGGAAACGAAGATTCCACCCGCTACGAGAGTTTCTCGGCCGAATCTGGGGCGCTGAGCGTGCCCAATACACCCCAGCAACACGTGGCGTCTGAGAGACCTCATCCACGATCGACATGCGATTCCGAAGGATTGCTCGATTATCCTCATTACACTCGTCCGCCGGAGTTTCGCGGAGCGGAGGTGCCGGCAGTGTTGAGCTCGGGCAATCACGAGGAGATTCGCCGCTGGCGTCGCAGGCAATCGCTCTTGAAAACGTTGCAGAATCGCCCCGATTTGTTGGTTGATGCATCGTTAACGGAAGAGGACCGCACTCTGTTGGAACAGTTGCGCCATGAAACCTGATCAATCCGGGAAAAGTCCGGGTAGAAAAACGCCAGTCGATCTCGACTTTCTTACCGGCGGCGGTGAGTTGGGTGCACTTGTGCGGGAGTTGGATTGGGCGAAGACCCCTCTGGGTCCAATTTCAAAATGGCCACAAAGTCTAAAGACCTCTGTCAGCACCTGTTTGAACTCGCGATTTCCCATGCTGATCTGGTGGGGACCGGAGTTGGTCAAGATCTACAACGATGCCTACCGTCCGCTGATCGGCAGCAAACATCCTTGGGCTTTGGGCAGCCCGGGGAGGGAAGTCTGGCCGGAAATTTGGAACGTCATCGGCCCAATGCTGAACCAGGTGATGGAGCGCGGTGAGGCGACAGTCTCCGAGGACTTGCTGCTTTTGCTGGAGCGCGACGGATACGGAGAAGAATGCTATTTCAGTTTTTCCTACAGCCCAATTCGAGACGAATCGGGTCGGGTTGGCGGAGTCTTTACTCCCGTCATTGAAACCACCGATCGCGTGATCGGCGCACGCCGTCTGCACACATTGCGTGACCTGGCATCCGTTTTCGGGACGCAGACGCGTAACGCCAACGATGCTTGTGTCGCCGCGGTGAAGGTTCTTGCAGCCAATCCATACGATTTTCCTTTTGCCGTTATCTATCTTTTTGATGCGAAGCGCACCAATGCAAACCTGATCGCGCACACCGGACCGCCAAATTTTCCTGGCAAAGTGGATCTTCGAGCCGGGGGCTGGCAGCGGCTCCTCGCCTGTACCAGCGGAGAAAACTGCATGCTCGACCTAAGCGCATTAAAGCTGGATCCGCTGCCGCAGGCGCCGTGGGGACATGCTCCGGAGCAGGCCATTGCGGTTCCGATTATGCCGGCAAATGCGGACGAGCCGATTGGCTTTTTACTTGCGGGCATCAGTATTCGCAAGCGGCTGGATGAATCTTACCGATTGTTCTATACACAAGTTGCCGACCAGATTGCCAGCACCATCTGGGAGGCCGATGCGGTCGAGCGGGAAAGGGAATTGCTTGAAACCGCAGAGGCCGAGCGCAGCCAGATTCGCGAACTCTTTTTAAACGCTCCTGCGGGCATTTTGGTGACCACCGGCCCAGAACATCACGTTACCTTGGCGAACCGTCAGTACGTCGAGCTGATTGGCCGCTCCTCGGCGGCAGAAATCGTTGGCAAGCCGATTCGGAAGGCCATTCCAGAATTGGCGGATCAACCGTTTTTCGCCTGGATGGATGAGGTCTACCGAACCGGAGTCCCGTTTGTTGGAAGAGAGCTGAAGGCGCGATTGCGGCGTGGTCCGGCGGGCGAAGAAGCAGACGCCTACTTCAATTTTGTGTACCAGCCACATCGTAGTGCGGATGGCCGCACCGACGGAATTCTTACCCACGCCGTCGACATCACCGATCAGGTGCGCACGCGTCAGGAGATCGAAACCCGGGAAGAGCAATTTCGCGTGCTGGCCGACTCGATTCCACAACTGGCCTGGATGGCCGATCCAGATGGAAGCATCAGCTGGTACAACCGTCGCTGGTATGAGTACACCGGCACGACCTTTGAGCAAATGAAAGGCTGGGGTTGGCGATCGGTGCATAATCCGGATCTGCTTCCCGCCGTGATAGCCAGATACAAGCAATGCCTCAAGTCCGGCGAGCAATTCGAAATGACGTTTCCGATTCGCAGCGCCGACGGTGATTTTCGCATGTTTCTGACCCTCGCATCGCCGGTGCGCGACAAGGCGGGAACCATCGTTCGCTGGTTCGGAACGAATACCGACATCGACGCGCAACGAAAAGCGGAAACGGGCTTGCGGCAAGCGGAGAAGCTGGCGGTTGTAGGAAGGCTGGCTGCCTCCATTGCGCACGAGATCAATAATCCGCTGGAAGCGGTGATGAACCTGATTTTTCTGGCGCGGCTGACGGCTGTGAATGAGGAGACGGCAGGATATCTGAGGTCAGCTGAGGAAGAACTTTCGCGCGTCTCCCAGATCGCAAGCCAGGCGCTCCGATTCCATAAGCAACAGTCATCCGCCATGGCCACCGACATGGTGGAATTGCTGGATTCTGTGCTGACGCTGTATCGAGGCAAGCTTGCGCGCAATAAAATCCAGGTCAACCTGGAGACGTCGGATTGTCCTCATCTGGTTTGTTACTCCGGGGAGATTCGGCAACTGCTCGCCAACCTGGTTGGAAATGCGACGGACGCCATGCCCAATGGTGGGAGCCTGAGGCTTCGCGTGCGCCCGGTCACCGATTGGCGGCACGGAGAATCCGGAGTGCGAGTCACGATTTCGGATACAGGGCACGGCATGTCTCCAGAGGTTCGACGACGGATTTACGAACCCTTTTTCACCACCAAAGGCGAAATCGGCACCGGGCTGGGACTGTGGGTTTCCGCCGGCATCGTGGACAAGCACAGAGGCAGCATGCACGTGCGCAGTCGCCCGGACCTGGGCAAAAGCGGGACGACGTTCACCGTAATTCTTCCGCTTTCCGGTCCGCCGACCCGCACAGCCGAAGAGACGGCGGCGGAGGCAGTCGAGCCATGAAAACAAGACGAAATCGCTGATTCCATGTACACTAGAAGCTGTCTCACGGATGACGTCGCTACTTCGGCTAATGACCTGGGAACCGCTTGGATTGCGGCCCTCACACCGAGGTATCGAGCGATGTCGAGGATATGAGACAGCTTGTCGCGTTTCGCGGCATACTCCATTTTCTAACTAGAGCAGGAATCAATTTATGTCGATTCATCCCGTCATGCAGCGTCTGGCTGCCAAACTTCAGCGCACCGACCTCCCCAAATTCGGTCCGGGCGATACGGTCCGTGTCCAGGTAAAGATTAAAGAAGGCGACAAAGAGCGCGTCCAGGCCTTTGAGGGCATTGTGATTGCGCGCAAGAATGGCGCGGAAGGCAGCTTCACGGTTCGCAAGATGAGCTTCGGCCAGGGCGTCGAGCGCATTTTCCCCTTGCACTGCAAAGTGGTGGAGAAGGTGGAAAAAGTCCGCTCAGCTCGTGTGCGCCGCTCCAAACTTTTCTATCTGCGCGCGCTGCGTGGCAAGGCAGCTCGTCTCCGCGAAGCCGATACCACTCACGCCAAGTAAGCGACCCATCGCTTCAGGAATTTCAAAAGCCGCTTTCCCGCCTAGGGACGCGGCTTTTGTGCGTGGGATTCCAGACTGTGCGATCAGCATCCATCCAATCTACTGCGTTGGCGGTAGAGATACCATCATGGTGTCTTCCGCCTGCTGAAAAGCGGTTGAGGACACATGGACCGAACCTTGAAATGGGCGATCAATGTCGCCAATCGCCACCAGCGCCAGCGATACCAGTAGGCTGAGCGAAATAATCAATACAAAATGCAACGGCACATTCTCGCTTCCAATCAGGCAGGAGGATGCGATCGTAATCATGCCGCCCATCACCAGCACTCCCCATAGAATGTTGGGCATCTTGGTTCGGCTTTCCAACAAGCGAACCCGCCGGTGTTCTGTCATGCTGCTCAGCTCAATCATCACCTGGCGCAGGCTGGCCTGCTGTTGCAGGTTCGCGGTAGGCGTTTGCGTGGTTGTGCCCCAAAGCTTCATCACGGATTGCTGGCCCGCGTATACCTTGACTCCATTGCCCGACACATCGTCATGCATGGTTGGCCACTCTTGCGTAATCACCTGCGTGGCATAGTTGCGCGCAGTCTGCTGGATCAAATCCCGCTGCGGTTCCTGCAATCCATCGGCAGCACGATATAAATTCACCAGATTATTCGCCTCGTTATTGGCGTTGGTCTCCGCAGTCTGGAAGTTGTTCCACACCGCGTACAGCATAAAACCAATCATCACCGCATAAATGGTGCCCAGAATCGCGATTTGCCAGCCGATAACGTCGTTATGAACACTGCGCCGGCTCGGTTCCCAAAACGTGTTCAGCATCACCAGGCAAGTGATCGAGAGGGTAATCCACAGCACGACGAGATAAATGTTTTGGCCCGTGTTTAACAACATAGACTCCTTCGAGCGTGCGCAATCTAGAGAAAATCCTAACCCGAAGTGTAAGAATTCACCACGGCAAAGTTTTCAATTGAACCGCGAACATCCCGATGCGCTGCTGTACCTTCCCAGCGGTTTGTCGAATGGGAAGCGCCGATGGCTTGCGCTACACTAGCCACGACGGCCGTACTCGCCGATCCCTTTCAGCCGGACACCCATGGATCGCAGGAAATTTCTCGTCACCGCCGGAGCTTCGCTGGCTGCGTCAACCCTGGACTCCGATTCGAGGGGAGAGGCCAACGCCGCCGCGCAATCCAACACTCGAATGCATGGACTCAAGCCAGACCGTCCCAACATTGTCGTCATGATTTGTGACGATCTCGGCTACGGCGACCCGGGCTGCTATGGGTCGAAGCTGGCAACACCCAATATCGATCGCCTCGCTGCCCAGGGAGTGCGTTTTACCCATCACTGCACGCCCATCGCGTTATGCTCGGCTTCGCGCGCGGCATTGATGACCGGGCTCTATCCCACGCGTGTCGGCGCCACCGGTGCCTTCGGCCCGTTGAGCGATACCGGCATGTCACTCGATGCAATCACCGTGGCGAACGTGTTGCAAAAGGCCGGGTACGCCAGTCTGGCGGTCGGCAAATGGCATCTCGGCGACCTTCCCCAGTACGCACCCACGCAGCGCGGCTTCGATGAATTCTTCGGCGTTCCTTATAGCGTGGACATGGACCCACTGCCGCTGCTTCATAATTCGACAATCGTGGACAAGGAAGCGGATCGAAATACCCTCACGCAGCAATACACGAAGAAGGCGGTTGAGTTTCTGAACCAGCCGAGAGAACAACCATTCTTTCTCTACCTGGCATTCTCCTATCCGCACATTCCGCTGCACGCGTCCGCATCGTTCCGAGGCAAGTCAGATCTCGGGCTGTACGGCGATGTGGTCGAGGAGATCGATTGGAGTGTCGGCGAGATTCTGCGCACGCTGGAAAAAAATGGGCAAAGGGAAAAGACCTTGGTCATGTTTACCAGTGATCACGGTCCCTGGTTCCAGGGAAGCACCGGAAATCTGCGCGGAAGAAAGGGCGGCGTCTATGAAGGCGGCCTCAGAATCCCGATGATTGCCAGCATGCCGGGCACGCTGCCGCAGGGTAGAGTGACGGATGCGCTGGCATCGCACATGGATATTCTGCCCACCGTGGCCGGGTTGTGCCACGGCGAATTGCCCGCATATCCACTCGATGGGCGGGATATCTGGACGCTGCTCTCGTGCCAGCAGGAAGCCGTCGAACGCGAAGCCTTGCTGTCATTTGAGGGCTGGAATCTCCAATGCGCACGATGGAAACAATGGAAGCTGCACATCGCTCGTGGAAATACGCCGATGTTTATGCCGGCTCCGGCGGAAGGCCGCATCAATTTCGCGCTGCGAAATCCCGAGCTCTACAACGTTGTCGACGATCCCAAGGAAAGCTATGACTGCGCGGCGAAACATCCGGACGTAGTCGCGACCATTCAAAAGAGTATTCAGCAGCAGCTTGCGACTCTGCCGGACGTGGTGAAGCAAGCCTATAGTGCGACCCAGGAGCATCTGTCGACTCCGACGATGCCGGCGGACAGCCTGCCGGAGTTTCGAAATTCCGAAGGAAATTCCGGAGCCTGGCTGGAAGGGTCGGACGCGGAAAAAGTCTTGCAGCGATTCAAGTAGTTTCACCACTGCCTGCAGCGTCTCTGGCGCGGGTGGTTCTCGAAGAGTAGCCTGTACTGCGTACAAACATTCCATCCGAACCGGCAGCGTTTCACTCCGCGTCTTAAGCGCGGACCCGCGAGATTTGCTGGATCAGGAGAGAACGAAGATGCCTTCCTCCCACCTTTCTGCCGACAGGTCTGTCCAGCGAATCGTAACGTTGCAATCTGCAATTCGCGCGCGATTTTCTCGCTTTACGACGGGCTGCGCAATCGGCGTCTTCGCTCTCGGGTTCTGCAGCGCGCAGGCGGAGACAACTCCCTTGTCCCAGCAAATGGCGCAATCTGTAATGCAGAATTGGCCGGACGGCCACTACTCCGCAGATAAGGGCGAGTGGAAGTGGGACTATCGCCTGGGCACTGTGCTGAATGGAATGGATGCTGTCTGGCATAACACCGCCGACCCCGCCTACTACGACTACGTGAAGACAGCGGTCGATCAATTCGTCGCAGACGACGGATCCATCCGGACCTACGAAGCAAAGGATCAAAGCCTGGACAGCGTTCTGCTGGGCAAGCAGTTACTCCTGCTATACGGAGTGACCCAGGACGCGAAATATTACAAGGCGGCGAAGCGCATTCGCGAACAACTGGCGACGCAACCGCGCAACGTTTCGGGAGGATTCTGGCATCAAGGTCAATTTCCTAACCAGATGTGGTTGGACGGGCTGTACATGGCCGAGCCGTTCTATGCCGAATATGCCTCCATGTTTCAGGAGCCGAATGATTTTGCAGATATTACAAAGCAATTTGCATTGATCGACCAGCATGCGCGGGATCCGAAGACGGGCCTGTTGTATCACGGTTGGGATGAGTCGAAACAGCAGTCCTGGGCGGATAAATCCACGGGAGATTCATCCAGCTTCTGGGCACGCGCCACCGGTTGGTACATGATGGCGCTGGTGGATACGCTGCCGTATTACAAGGCGGATGATCCAGGTCGCGCGGAGTTGATTGCAATTTTGAATCGCACAGCTGCGGCGGTTGCCAAGGTTCAGGATCCCCGCACCGGCCTCTGGTATGAAGTTCTGGATAAGCCGAACGCGAAGGGGAACTATCTTGAGTCCTCGGCAGCCTGCATGTTTACCTACGCCTTCGCCAAGGGCGTTCGCCTGGGATATTTGCCGCCAGGTTATGCCAGCAACGCGGCGCGAGGCTATCGCGGCATCCTGCAACACTTCGTCCAAAATAATCCGAATGGTTCATTGACCATCAGCGACACGGTGTCGGGAACCGCGCTGGGCGGGAACGCGAGCAACGACGGCAGTTATTCCTATTACATCCATGTGCCGAGAATCAGCAACGATCCGCGGGGAGTGGGAGCATTCCTGTTAGCGAGCAGCGAAATGGAATTAGCTCCCACCGCTCTGAGGGGTGAGGGTGCGACGGTGATGATGGACGCTTGGTTCAACAGCCAGCAGCGAACCAACGCCTCCGGAAAGAAAGAATATTTCCACTACAAGTGGAATGACCAGTCGAACAGTGGCTTCTCCTTTCTTGCGCATATCTTCCGTAGTTACGGAATTGCGACAACCACGCTCTATACCGCGCCGACACTTGCAAACCTGAAGCATGCGCAGATCTATATGATCGTGTCGCCGGATATTCCGTCGAAGAATCCAAACCCTCATTATGTGCAGTCCAAGGATGCCGCGCAGGTTGCAGAGTGGGTCAGGCAGGGCGGAGTGCTCGTCATGATGGAGAATGACGGGCCGAATGCCGATATCGATCACCTGGATTTGTTGGCCGACAAGTTCGGCATCCACTTCAACAATGTGCTGTTTCATCATGTGATCGGCGACGATATCCAGGCCGGCCGGTTGGCCGTCAGCGGCGATTCTCCTGTCACTCCGGGCTCGCATATTTTCTACATGAAGGACACCTGCACCATTTCCGTGCACAAACCGGCGTTCCCGCTGCTGGACCAACAGGGAACCATCATGATGGCGGGTGCGACCTACGGCAGAGGGACTGTCCTGGCGGTCGTCGATCCATGGCTCTACAACGAGTACGTCGATGGTCATAATCACAATCTGCCGTCGGAGTACGACAACTTTACCGGAGGACAGGAGATGGTGCGTTGGTTGATCGAGCAATTGCCGCCTCCGCTACCGCGCCCGGTAAAGGCAAGTGTTCACAAGCAATGATGGACGGGAACAGATGGAAAGCCATGGACAGACGTAACGATCGTCAACCAGCATCGTGGAGAAAAGCTCGGCCGTCACTCGCGGCTGTAATCTGCGCATGCTGCTTCCTTGGCATCGCATTTCATGCTGCAACCCTGCGCGCCCAGGGTACGTCCTCTGCAACAAACACGACCGCCGGCGATTTCGATGCGCAAAGAATTTCTCCAGACACGGTGCTGCATTGCCCGGCGGGTACAGCGGAGTTTCGCGACCAGACATTTCAGCTCCACGGTGTTCGGCGCCTTGCGACACTATCGAATCTTTCTGCCGTAGAACTACGACGCCGTTTCCACTCGCTATCCCGTCATCTATTACCTGCATGGCCACAGCGATCGCTACACACTGGAGGACTACGATCACGGCGAGGACACAGTACCGAAAATCTGCCGCTTCGTCGCGACCCACGCTGTGATTGTGGTCGGAGTGGACGGATACATCGCCCACGATTACACCCGGATTTTATGGCGGCGATCCATATGACGTTCGCCGGCCCGGCGGCGATATCGATTTCGGAAAATATTTTCTGGAGCAGGTCGCCGCGATTGACGCGAACTATCGCACGCTCACTTCGCGCCGCTATCGTGCCACATCCGGGCTGAGCATGGGCGGCTTTATGAGCCTGTACCTGAGTGCTCGCTACCCGCAAATCATCGGCAGTTGCTCTGCATTCAATCCAGGCCCTGAGTTTTACGTGGGAGAAAAGGGTCGACGCTCTCTCTGGAGGCCGAAGGATTATGTGTTGAGCTTCCAGCACACGCCAGTGCGGCTGGTGCGAGCCAGCGGCGATTACATCAGCCAGTACACCGAAGAAACACGCGCTGCATTCGCAGCAACGCCGTCAGTCGATTTTGAATTTCGTCAGGATGAATACGACCGGCACTGGGCGACTTCGATTGCGGAGACATTCGACTTTCACATGCGGGCTTTTGCCGATCCAGCGCTCGATTCGACGCCGACGCAGTGGAACTATGCCAGCGCCTTCGATCACTTCGACGCGTGGGGTTATCACGTGCAGGCTGATATCGCCGGTCCAGCGATGATCTATCTAAGCGACGTCAGCAAATCCGGAGTGCGGATCACGACGCGTCAATGGGCTCC
Source organism: uncultured Acidobacteriota bacterium (assembly GCA_963794795.1). GTDB lineage: Bacteria > Acidobacteriota > Terriglobia > Terriglobales > Acidobacteriaceae > JAKAAZ01. Next base: position 858,314 of record CAWCFC010000002.1, read on the forward strand.
GGATGGTCCGCCGGCTGTGTGTACACAATTGAATCTGACGACGGCCGGCCTCTATCAGGCTGGCGCAACCTACAAGGTCTACGATCTGAGCCTCCGCCATGATCGATTGACGTCCAAAGATCTCGTCGCCGATTCGCAGGGAAGGCTGCATCTCGTGACCGACTGCAGCGGCCATGAATTCGGAATCTCAGGCGAGGGAATCAGCGTCGAGCAGTCGGCAATCCTACTGCCGCTGACGACCCACGATCATCTCCGGTTGATGCCGGGAAAGCCGCTGACCCTTGCCAATTCGCATCTGGAACCCAGGCGCCGCGCCTCTCAAAAACCTGCATGTCGAGTTGAGCTCCGACTATCCGACAGTGCAGATTCTGCAAGCCTCCGCAGATGTTCCAGAGCTGAAGCCTGATGAGGTGCTCGACCTGAGTTCAAAGTTTCTGGTCCAGTTCACTTCAGGCGATGGCGACTTCGCGAGGACGCGGTTGTACTTGACGGCAATCACCAAAGCCAAAGTCAACTCTGCGGCCCTGCATACGTATTTCGACGTGCTGGTGGCACCTTCAAACCTTACTCCGCCGTTAGCGGTAGCAGTTTTAGATGGCCGCACCAAAACATTTCCGACGTTCTACCAGGGTGTGCACGGGGGCGGCAGCAGCGTGCCGCGCATGGTGACCGAGGGCAAAGGAAATGGAAATGGTGAGCTCGAACCCGGGGAACAGGCGACCATTTGGCTGCAGGTACTTCAAGGGCTCGATCCGTTCGATAAAGGAAACTGGTGCCGCGCGAAGGTCTACACGGATTCGCCTTGGATCACGGAGACGGCCGACCTGCAGGAAAATAAGGGACGGGAGTGGACCTCCGGCGAGAACCGGACCAGTGTGATTGAACTGAATCCGGCGACGCCGAAGGGAACCGAAGTGCATGCAATTCTGGATTGCGAGACTTACAGCTACGTCTTCACGCCGGATGTGCGCTACGGGACCCAGCCGCTGTACCAGCCATACCAGTTTCACCGGCACCAGCTATATTTGTGGACCTGGAAGGTTCCGTAGACGAAATGACTCCACGGTTGCGGGATGAATTAGCTGCGACTGCTCCACACCAGCAAGTTCATGGGGGTGTGGATCAGATCGCCCACCTCAATGCCAGGACAATATTTATCGCGATCGGCCTGCTGATAGCGATTGACCGGCTGCGTCAAGCGCATGTCTTCGTCCATATAAATAATCGTCATCACCTCGCGCGGAATCGGCGTTGTATTTTGTCCGGCGCGATGGAATGTCCACCCGGAGTGGAAACTCACTTCTCCCAGGTCAAACTTTCCTTCATCCATTCCGTGATCTTTCAGAGCTTCGCCGATTCGGTCTTCGCTTTCCTGCCCAATCTCCAGATCGCGACCGTAGGTGACGCGATGGCTTTTCGGACAGAAAGCGAGCGGCCCCATTTCCAGCGGAGTGTCCTGCAATGGAATCCACGCCGTGATGGTTTTGTCGGTATCGACGGGCCAATAATATTGGTCGGCGTGCCACGGGGTGATCCCTCCGCCCGCTTCTTTGTAGAGCGCCTGGTCGTGATAGATGCGCACCCCTGTCGAACCCATCAGCTGCGCGGCGATGCGCCCCAGCTTTGGCGAGGAAATAAATTCTCGAACCACATCGCTGCTCTCCCACAAATTCTCAACTTGGAGAAATGCGCGATGATATAGGTCACGTTCTTCGATCGGTAGGTGTTGGGAGTTCAGCTCTTTTACTTTGCGAGTGATTTCGCGGCCGTAGTAGGCAAGCGTTTCGGCGGAGAGCACATGCTTCAGCTTGATATATCCGTTCACTTGGTACTGTTCAACGTGTTTCGGTGAGATCGGATATGTCTCAGTTAGGTCTTGCTGTACGTCTGTTGCTATCGCCATCAAAGATTCTCCGTCGGAATGTCCAGCGAAACACGTGCAGCGTGAGTCAGAATTTAGTGTAGACGCAGCCCTCTGGGTTGCCAACGAAATTAGGTTCCATAGTCTATCGAAACGATTCGCTAATTCCAGTATAAATTGGGGTGAGCGAGAGATTGCATAGGAGTAAAACGATGAAGCTGTCTCGGGCTCTTCGGCCCGCGTTGTATGCGGTAGGGATGTTGTGTTTTGCCTGGGTTTCCGCCCCCATTAGCTGGGCCGCGCCAAAGCAATCGATCCTGTTGCACCAGGGGTGGGAGTTTCGGCAAATCACCAATCTGCAAGGCATCGCGCATGCCCAATGGCTGCCGGCCACGGTTCCCGGCGATGTGCAACAGGACTTGCTGCGCAATAAGTTGATCCCGGAGCCCTTCTATCGAGACAACGAAAATAAGTTGCAGTGGATTGAAAACGCCGATTGGGAATATCGCACCACCATCCCGATCAGCGAGAAGCTTCTGAGTCGACAGAATATCGATTTAATATTCGACGGTCTTGATACCTGCGCGCAGGTGTATTTGAACGGAAATCTACTACTCACTTCCGACAACATGTTTCGGACCTATCGACTGAATGCGAAGCCGTATTTGAAAGTCGGCAACAATCAGCTGCGGATCGTTTTTACCTCACCGATCCAGGGAGCAGAAAAAATTGCGGATCAGGATCCATGGCGTCCACGAACGCATACGCAGGCGCGTTGGTATATCCGCAAATCGGCGTACCAGTATGGCTGGGATTGGTCGCCGCGATTTGTGACCAGCGGCGTCTGGCGCCCGGTGCATGTAGAAGCGTGGGATGATGCGCGCATTTCCGACCTGAACATTCGCCAACTGGATGTGACGAAGCAGTCCGCCCATGCGCTGGCGCAAGTGGAAGTAACAGCGTCCGCCGACTCGCCGGCGACGGTGACCGTTCGCTATGGTCTGAACGGCAAAGAATCAACGGCCACCCAGTCGACGGAGTTGCATCCAGGCGTCAACCATGTGGAGTTGCCCATCACCATCGATCATCCAGAGCTGTGGTATCCGGCCGGATATGGCAGCCAGCCGCTGTACGCGTTCCACGCCGTCCTGGCAATACATGGCGAAGCAGAGGACACCTCCGGCGTGCGCACCGGACTTCGCTCGGTGGAGTTGCGTCGCGATCCGGATCAGTGGGGACGCTCATTCGAGTTCGTCGTGAACGGAATTCCGATCTTCGCCAAAGGCGCCAATGTGGTGCCATTCGACAGTTTCCCCAGCCGCGTGCCGGTCACGCAGATCCGCGACATCCTGCAGTCCGCCAAAGACGCCAACATGAACATCATTCGCATCTGGGGCGGCGGCTATTACGAAACCCAGGAATTCTACGAGCTATGCGACCAGATGGGGATCATGGTCTGGCAGGATTTTATGTTTGGAAATCCATGGCAGCCGGGAACGCTTTCCTTCAAGCAGAATGTCGCGCAGGAGGTGGAGGATCAGCTGAAGCGGCTGCGCAACCATCCCAGCATCGTGCTGTGGTGCGGCAATAACGAGCAGGAAAATAATTTTCTGCAGGACAGCCTGCATGTCAGCCAGATTGCGCGCCTGCAAATGTGGCAGGACTACCTGACGGTGTTCAGCGGCATCATTCCGACGCTGGTGGCGCGATACGATCCGGGCGCGCCGTACTGGCCCAGCAGTCCCAGTGGCGATTACGAAGAGACGAAAGCCATGAACTACCGCGTGCTGGAGAATGGCGATGATGTGGGCGGCAATGAGGAGTTCGGGGACACGCATGATTACAGTGTCTGGACTTCAACCAACCTGGTGCCGCGAGTGCCGTTCAGCAGTGAAGAGGATCGCCACTACAGGTTTGTCAGCGAGTATGGATTTCAGTCGATGCCGGAGATGCGGACCATCGATTCCTTCACGCTGTCGGAGGATCGCACCAGCACTTCCACGCCGGTGATGACCGTGCATCAGAAGGATCCAGCCGGCTATGCCACCATGCTGGATTACATCCGGCAATATTATGGCCAGCCCAAAAATTTCAGCTCGCTTGTCTACGCCAGCCAGGTCATTCAGGCGGAATTTATTAAAGTGGTGGCCGAGCATCTTCGCCGCGACAGGCCGCGCACCATGGGTTCAATCTTCTGGCAGTTGAATGATTGCTGGCCGGTGGTTTCCCCGTCGAGCATCGACTATTACGGTCGATGGAAAGCACTGCAATATTATGCGCGGCGATTTTATAGTCCGCTGCTGGTGTCGTCGAGATTGAAGGATGGAAGCTTGAACGTCTCTGTGGTCTCGGACGAAACGACGCCGACCACGGCGAGCCTTCGTGTGCGTATCATGAAGTTCGACGGAACCGTGCTGCACACCGAGACGCAGAACATCACCATTCCGGCGCTGTCGAGCAAGGTCTATTTGCAACTCCCCACGCAGCCGTATTCCGATCCTGCAGACACCGTGGCGGCGATGGATTTGACGGTGAACGGTAAGCAAGTCTCCAGCAATCTGATGTATCTAGCCCCGACGCCAGATGTGCATCTTCCTGCCGCGGAGATTACAAGCCGTTTGACCCAGGCGAATGGCGTGTATGAAGTGCATCTGTCCTCTAAGGTGCTGGCGCGCGACGTGTATATTTCCTTCGGCGATCACGACGCAAACTTTTCTGACAACTACATCGACCTGCTGCCAGGCGAGCCTGCGACCATCGTCGTCCATAGTCCCGCCAGCCTGGCAGAGTTGCAAAGCAGCATAAAGGTAATGTCGCTGGTCGACGCGATTGAGCCGAATACGGTCTGGAAGAGTGGAGCGGGAAATTAGGCGCCAGCTTCGCATTTCGCCTGAACGATGCAGAATTTTTCCACGTTCTCCACATGCGGCGATGGCGATAGACTCCCAGTAGATGCCAGTCAAGAACCAGACCCGTTCCGCTGAAGCCGAGAAACCGCTCTCCAAGCAGGCAGAAAAGATGCGACGCCTGCGCGCCCTCATCTGCGGCGATAAGCATGAGCGTGCGGCACGGCAGCAGGGAGCCACGGCAGTCGCCGGCGTGGATGAAGTTGGACGGGGTTCGCTGTTCGGGCCCGTAGTCGCGGCAGCTGTGATTCTTCCAGAAAAGACTCGCATTCGCGGCGTGCGCGACTCCAAACAGTTACTCCCCGAGGAACGCGAGCGGTTAGACGGAATCATCCGGAAAAAAGCAATTGCCATCGCGATTGGATTTGCGGATGCCGCCACCGTCGATGCCATCAACATTCGCCGCGCGTCGCATCAGGCGATGCTGTCGGCGATTACCCAACTGCTTCCGCAACCGGATTTTCTGCTGATTGATGCCGAGCACCTGGATACGCCGTGCATGCAAAAGGCAATTATTTATGGTGACTCTATCAGCGTTTCCATTGCCGCGGCTTCAATCGTTGCCAAGGTCTATCGCGATGCGTGGATGTGTCGCTACCACGAGGAATATCCGCAGTACGGTCTGGCTTCGCACAAGGGTTACGGTACCGAGGAGCATTTGCGCGCGCTTGCCGAACACGGGCCCTGTCCCCTGCACCGCATGACTTACGAACCGGTCAGACGAGTCATCGCACTGCGCAACAGAAGTACGCCACTCGCGGTCGTCAATGAGATATTGGAAGCGCAATTTGTCTCCGGTGCATCGCTCGAATAGCACGCGAGGCCGAACAAAAGAACCAGCCGCTGGGTACCAACATGGCCAAAGCTGACATCACGTCCGTGGATCAATACATCGCCTCGCAGCCCGCGGCGGTCCGACCCATGCTGGCGCAGGTGCGGAAGGCGATCCGCGGCAGCGTGCCGGCAGCGGAAGAAGTGATCTCCTACAAAATGCCCACGTACAAGCTCAACGGCGATGCCATGCTCTATTTCGCAGGATGGAAGCAGCACTATTCTCTGTACCCGGCCACCGAGCGGGTTCTGACGGCGTTCAAGGCGGAACTAGAACAGTACAAGATTCACAAAGCGACCATTCGCTTTCCAATTTCGCAACCCGTTCCGGCCGCGTTGATTGCCCGCATCGCGAAATTCCGCGCGAAAGAAATCGCCGAGCGGACCCATTCGAAGCCGAAAGTGAAAACGAAGAGTTAGGCCGCGACTGCGACTTTCCGCTTACGCGCCGCTTCCTTCACCTGCCATGCGACACGCGCCAGCAGCAGCACGGCGAGAATTGCGGTCACTTTCCAGGGAGTATGCACGCCCGGTTTTACCAGCCACCAATAATGAATGACTCCCGCGATCGCTGCAACATACGCCAGCCGGTGCAGCGCAGTCCAACGCTTGCCGCCCAGCTTGCGAATCGACCACGCGGTGGAGGTTGCTGCCAACAGCAGCAGGCATGTCCATCCCGTCATGCCTACGGTGATGAACGGTCGTTTGCCAATGTCATGCAGCATGGCATGAACGTCAAAGTTGGAGTAAAGCCAGACCCAGGTCATCATGTGCAGCGTGCCGTAGAAAAACGCAAACAGCCCCAGCATGCGGCGAAATCGAATCAGCCAAACCAGGCGTCCGCTCAAGCGGCGAATCGGTGTAATCGCCAGCGAGATCAGCAGAAAGTACAGCGTCCAGAACCCCGTGGTATGGGTGATGGTCGCCACAGGATCTGGACCCAGCGTGTTCGTGAACCCCTGGTAGACCAGCACGCAGAACGGAATCAGGCAAGCCGGGAAAACTACGAATTTCAGAATGACAATAGCGCGATTGGACATGGAAAGGGTTAGTAGTTCGTACGCAGATTCATCCCTTTGTACAGATCCGCGACCTGATCTCCGTAACCGTTGAACAGCACCGTAGGCTGGCGAGCTTTCCAGAAGGGCGCACCGATGACGCGCTCATATTTTTGGCTCCACGGCACGGTATCGACGTCCGGATTGACGTTGGAATAAAACCCATACATCTGCGGCGAGGCCTCATTCCAGGTCGTGCGAGGCTGGTGTTTCACAAATCGAATCTGTACCAGCGACTTCGCGGATTTGTATCCGTATTTCCAGGGCAGCACGATGCGGACCGGGGCTCCGTCCTGATTGGGCAGCGTCTGTCCGTACAAGCCGAAGGTTAAAAGCGTCAACGGGTGCATGGCTTCATCCATGCGCAGGCCCTCGGAATAAGGCCAGTCAAGACTGACGCTATAGATTCCGGGTTCTTCGCCCGGGTTGTCAATCGACAAAAACTGCACATACTTCGCGGAGCTGAGGGGCTCGCATTGCTTGATGAACTCCGACAACGAATAGCCTACCCAGGGAATCACCATGCTCCACGCCTCGACGCAGCGATGGCGATAGATTCGATCTTCCAGCGGGTGGATCTTCATCAAAGCATCAATGTCGAATTCTTTCTTGCTTTTCACTTCACCATCAACCTTCACCGTCCAAGGATTCGTCTTCAGACGCCACGCGTTGTGGGATGGATCGCTCTTGCTGGTGCCAAACTCGTAGAAGTTGTTATAAGTCGTGATGTCTTCAAAGGAGGTTGGCGTCAATCCCGCGGTCGAGTATTGGCTGGGAACGGTTGTCAGCTTAGAAGTGGCATGTACGGCCTCGCGCGGGGAGGCAACGTTTTTCAGCAGGTCGGCTCCCAACGCGGCCGCACCCAGAGCGGCAGCTCCAGCCATAAACTTTCGCCGGTTCATGTAATCCGACTTCGAAGTAATTTGGGACGACGGAATATCTGACGGTTTACGGATCAGCATGCGGTCGCTCCTTTCCTACGCCGTACGGATTATTAGACATTCGAAGTTCGCGTAGGTTACAGGATTTCGAAGCTTAGCGCAGAATTTTGGAGGGATCAACAATTCCGGAAATCTATGCAGCGGCGATACCGTGCAATCAGGCTGCGGCAGAGCGACGCGCGGAGAAGGGAAGTTGTTTGTACCAGTTATGAAAGAAGCGCATGATTGGCCGCTCCACGACCAGGTAGCACAGCAGCCCAACTGCGAGGCAAGCCAGCAGGCACAGCACCACACCGACATCACCACCCCAATGGCCGAAGACACGCCAGAAATGTTCCACCATACTTCGCGTGGGGTTGGTGCACAAATAGATAGAGTAGGAGGCATCACCCAGCAGTACGAGTCCACGGGCAGGGACGGATTGCATGGTCGGCCGCCAAAGCACCGCGCCCAATACCAGCAGGCCCGATGGCACTCCCCACACGCCAACCCGCAGCCAACCGTCCAAACCCGCCATAATGGAGCTGGCTTCGCTGGCATTGCCGTAGCCGGTGAAGATTGTCGCAGCCAGCGCGATCGCTGCCACGGCAGTCAGCCATGGTCCCAGCGTGCGTGCCCACCGCGCGGAAGCCAGCGGAATCCCAGCGCGATTATTTGCAGCCGTCGCCGCCATCTTTGTCACCACCTGGGCAATCAGGCACCCGAACAGGAACTCCAGCGTGACCGGATTCGACCAGATCACCAGCCACGGTCGATGGATGCCGACGATAGCTCCCAGCACGATCATGCCCGCTAAAAACAACATCGTATTGCGGATCAGGTGACGCGGCGACAGGCGCATCCATGCGGCCAGAACCAGGTAAAAATAAATTTCGAAGACCAGGCTCCAGCCCAGCGACAAAATCAGCGGGGGCACGGGATAGTGCCATCCTGGCAGCAGAAATAGAGTGGGCAGCCAGGGAACCCGATGCCACAGGATCGGATATCTGCCGCCTTGTGCCTCCAGGATAATCACCCCGGTCAGGATCCAATACAGCGGAAAGATGCGTGTGAACCGGCGCGATAGAAATGTCCGGGCGGAAGGTTGATTCTGCGCGACCGCGCGGCTGGCAACCAGTGAAACAATAAACCCGCTGATCACGAAGAAGATATCCAGTCCGCAAGCGCCAAAACTCTTCAGGTGGAAGAAGCTACCTTGTTTGGGACTGGACTCGTAGGCGGCGGCGACAATGGAGTGGGTCCAGACGACCAGCAGAACCGCGACCGCGCGCAGCCCTTGGACAATCTCGATCTTGCCCACGGGAGCGGCCATCATTGGCGAAGATGTGTCTGGAACTGCGGCCATAGAGAGACTACCGGGCAGAAATCGATCCATGTGGCATGCGTCGCCGACCTCAGCTTGCGAACAGCCGCTCCTGCTCGTTCAAATCGAACTTGCGGCGGTTGCTGGGATGAATGACGGCGACAATCTCGACCGATTGCAGTGCGGAGCGAGGAACAAAGATCCGCTGCGTGTTCGACCGCATGTCCGGCGGCGTAAACTGGATGCCTTCCGGCTCCAGAAACGACAGATCGTTGCTCGCCAGGCCTTCCAACTCGTCGCCATCGCGCATTCGCATACGAATCCATAGGCCCGGTGTGCGTGGGCGGGAAGTAAAATTCCGTCGCACCAGCCGTTCAGGATCGGTGCTGTCGCCGCTGGGAAATTCCCGCACGAAACACATCATTTTCACGTCTTGCAGGGTCATGGCAAGCACTTTGCCGGTGCTGTCGAGCAATTCCAATCGGCCATCGTGCGCGAAGCCCTGCGGGTCGACGTAGCCCGAGTTCCACTCGCGGCTGAACTTTCGCACGATCACTTTCTTTCGACTCGAGCCTGAACCTGCCACTCCGTGCTCTCCAAGACAACGTGCAAGGGCGACCAGCCAATCTGCATGATCTCAACTTAGCCAGGATTGTCGCATGACGCGCAACCGAGCGCAGCGGTTATTGTGCAAGTGCTGGAAAAACAGTCGCCGATATGGTATCGTAGAACATTGTGTGCGCGACATCGTCGCCTACATCTAATTGAAAAGACGGGTCTTAGCGGCACGAGTGAGAGGCTGCTGACCGAGGCGCAAAACTGGGCATGCCCGATTATATCCAATTGCTTGAATCCAAGCTTTCTCCAAACGAAAAACAAGCACTCAACGCCATGACCGACGTGGCCCGCGCCCGGCAAATTACGGTATTTCTTACCGGGGGCGCTGTTCGAGACATCGTCAGTGGCGCATCGGTTCGCGATCTCGACATTACCGTCCAGGCAAATCCGATGAAATTCAAAAAGGATTTGGAAAAGGCCGGCTTCACCATTACCGGCGAGCATGAGCCGTCGCATACTCTGTATTTGCGATTCGGCAAGCAGGCGCGCATGGAGATTTCCTCGGCGCGAACGGAGACCTTTTCCAAGCCGGCGAAGCCGGAATATTCTCCTGCAGGCATTCTGGATGACCTGCGCCGTCGCGACTTTACCGCCAACGCCATGGCTCTCTCCTTGAACGAAGGTTCGTGGGGACTGTTGCTCGATCCTCTCAACGGGACGGCTGACATTTCCGCGCGACAACTTCGCCTGGTCAGCAACTACGGATTCCTGGAAGACCCGATTCGCCTGGTACGCGCGGTGCGCCTGATGTCGCGAACCGGCTGGGATATGGAAGAGCGGACCAAAGCCCGCTATGACAATGCCAAAGCAGAAGGCGTAATCAGCGCCATCACCGCCGTGCAGCGCGGATACGAACTGGAAGAGATTGGCTACGAAGAAGAGCCGCAGCAGGTGCTGAGAGCGCTGGAAGCGGAAGGCTGGCTGGAACATTTGTCGCCGCACTGGAGCAGCCGCTCTGTCGACGTGCAGGGATTGGAGCGCCTGCATGAAAAGTTTGTCCAGCTGTTGATGGCGGGCCTGCATCCGGATCCCTCGGCAGCGCAGTTTCGCCTGTTGACGGCCAAACTTTCTCCGGCTCATTTATCGGCGCTGAAAAAAGCGTTTGTGCGCAGCGATTTGATTGCCGAAGCGAATGCCCTGGATTCAGAAGCGAAGCACGTGCTGCAGAAGATGTCGGCCAAGGACGCCGCCAAGCCGTCGCAGCTGTGGAAGCTGCTGCACAGCGTCAAGCCGGAAGCGGTGCTGTGGCTGTTCTTCACCAACAAAACCGCAGCCGTGCAGCACAAGTTTGAGAACTTCTTTACCAAGTGGCCGGAAGCCCGGCAAAAAATTCCAAACGCGATTCTGCAGGATATGCGGATTCTTCCGGATGTCGAAGGCTATGACGAGCTGCTGGATAAGCTGACGTTTGCCTTTATGGATGGCGAGTTGCCGACGGAAGAAACTATCCGCAAGTTTGCCGAGCCGTATTCGCCGCCCGCTCCGCCGCCACCGGTCATCGTGCGTCGCAGCCGCACTGTGAAGCGCGTTACCGAACCAAAGAAGGCAAAGGGTCGAAAGGCCGCGAAGACCGTACCGGCAGCTCAGAATGGCGATTTAAGTCTGGCAGCAGTCGGCGAAACAAGCGCCCCGGAGACGCTGGCCGAACAGAATGGAATGGCAGGCGGAAAAGCAAAGTCCGCTGCAGCAAAGGGAACCGAGAAAGCCGCAGGCAAGGCGGCTGCTAAGCCCGAAGCCGCCAGGAAAGCTGAGAAGCCGGCCGCGAAAGTTGTGGCCAAGCCCGTCGCCAAAGGCAAACTGGATAAAGCCAAGGCTACCGGCAAGGTAGTTGCGAAAGCAGCCAAGGGCAGCGGCAAATCGAGCTCGACCAAGGGTAAAGCGCAGAAGGCTGCTGTTGTCGCCAAAGCGCACGGCAAGGCCAGCAAGGCGGCTCATACTGCGTCGAAGAAATCCGTTGCAGGTGCTCACGGCAAAGCCACGGCGTCCGCCAAGACGGCGCATCGGCCCATCGCGAAGAAAGCCGCTCTGAAACCGAAAGCGGCGTCGAAGAAGGTCGCACTTGCGAAAAAGCCGACCGCAAAAACGGTCAGCCGATCAGCCTCCAAAGCAACGTCCGCAAAATCGAAGCCGAAGAAAAAATCCGGCAAGTAATCGCGTACTTTTGCCGCTGAAAAAAGCAGCCCGCATCGCAGATATTTTGCGTCTGCTGGGCTGCGCGCAGTGTTCAATCTCCGCTTCCATCCGCCATCACCGCAACCACCTCAGCCGGAAGAATTCCCAGGTCGCGATAAATCGGTCGAATATACACGCGAATCTTCGGCAGTTGAGTGGCGAACCATCCGGCCCCTGCAATGCAGAACGCGCCAGTAATCATCAGCGTGACCGGTGCGCCCACCCAATGCGCCAGCCCGCCAGCCAGCAGGCTGCCGAATGGCGCCATGCCGACGAAGGCCATCGTGTAATAGCTCATCACGCGGCCGCGTTTGTCCTCTGGAACAATGGTCTGGATAATCGTATTGCTGGCGGCCATGCCCTGCATCATTCCGTATCCCGTGATCAGCATCAGCAGCAACGAAAGCCACAGCCAGTGACTCGTGCCGAACGCAATCAACCCCACTCCAAAAATTGCGGCCGAGATGGCGATGACGCGTCCCAGCCCCAGCACGGACTTGCGCATCGCCAATGAAATCGCGGCGATCAGCGCACCCGTCCCAACCGCTCCCATCAAAAAGCCAAGCGTGTGCGGGCCGCCATGCAAAACTTTCGCGGCGAAAATCGGCATCAACACCGTGAATGGCATTCCCATCAGGCTGACCACCGCGAACAACAGCAAAATAGTTCGCACTGGAGAGAACTGGGAGACATACGCCCAGCCTTCCTTCAACTGATCCAGCATCGGCACAATCTTCGACGCCGCGACAAATTTCGGCAGCCGCATCAGCAACAGGGAAATGATCACCGCAATGTAACTGATGCCGTCAATCAGGAAGCAATAACCTTCGCCGAAGCCCGCAATCACCAGCCCAGCCAGCGACGGACCGACCAGCCGCGCCATGTTCACCATGGAAGAATTCAGCGCAATGGCGTTGCCCAGGTCCTGGCGATCCTCAATCATCTGCACCATAAACGCCTGGCGTCCCGGCATGTCGAAGGCATTGATCATGCCCTGAAAGATGCTGAGCCACAGAATTTCCGTAATGGTGACGACGTGGGTCAACGTCAGCGCGGCCAGAACCAGCGACTGCACCATGGCCAGCGTTTGCGTCACCACCAGAACGTGGCGGCGATTCAGCCGATCAACCCACACGCCAGCAAACGGCGCCAGCAAAAAGGTTGGAATCTGGCCGCAGAATCCGACGATACCCAGCAGCCACGCCGAACCCGTCAGCCGATACACCAGCCACGCGGTCGCGATGCGCGTCATCCAGGTGCCGATGAGCGAAATGCTTTGCCCGCCAAAGAACAATCGGAAATTCCGATGCCGCAAGGCGCGCCACGCCAGCGAAATGCCGGTACGCGGCGCCGCTACTTCCGCCGCTGCATTGGTCTCGTTCGCGATTGGCTCGTCCATCGTGGGTGGGGCTCCTGGGATTGCAGTCGTTCAATTCGAACACAGCGGCACGACTCTACGCACCGAAAAGGCATGGTGGTCGTTACAAGATTCGAGGCACATCCGCCGAGCGAGAAGCGGAACAACAGGATGCGAGCCGTTGGAGGAAGGTTTCGTCCCCGATTTCCTCATCCATTTCTCTTTCCCATTGGATGAGCGTTTCCTTCCTGCCGGTGCGCCGCATACAGCAAAACCAGGGAAGGTGTGTCCCAGAGCGACATCACTCCAGTCGACGCGACCACCAGGAAGCGGCGACCTTGAACGGAATGAGACAGGATAGGGTATCCCTGGTTTTGCTCTAGAATTGAAGTACGGGCATGGCAGAATTTACGCACTTACATCTTCATACGGACTACTCGCTGCTGGACGGAGCCTGCGATGTTGACAAGCTGCTGAAGCACGTCGAAGGCATGGGACAGAAGGCGGTCGCCATGACCGACCATGGCAATATTTATGGCGCGATGCATTTCTTTGACGCGGCGAAAAAATACAATATTAACCCCATTTTAGGCTGCGAACTGTACATCTGCCAGAAGGAAGACCATCGCGCCGATCCGCAGGGCGATCAATATCACCATCTCCTTGTGATTGCAGAAAATGACGAAGGCTATCGCAACCTGGTCCGCATCACGTCAGAAGCTTCGCTGCATGGTTTCTATCGCAAGCCGCGCATCAGCAAAAAATATCTGGCGGAGCATGCGAAGGGGCTGATCGGATTTTCCGGCTGTCTGGCAGGCGAGCTCTGCGAACATCTGACCAACGATAAATACGATGCCGCGCGAACCACGGCCAAGCAATACGAAGACATTTTCGGTCGCGGCAATTTCTTCCTGGAAATTCAGGACCAGGGGTTGGAGCTGGAAAAGAAAATCCACGCCAATCTCTTTCGCTTGGAAAAAGATCTCGACATCCCGCTGATCGCAACCAACGACAGTCACTACATTGGCCACGACGATCATCATGCCCATGACGTCCTGCTATGCGTGCAGACCGGCAGCACCATCCATGACGAAAAACGCTTTCGCTTCGACGGCGATCAGTTCTTTGTCAAGTCTGCCGAAGAAATGTTGCAGGTCTTCTCGCAAACGCCGGAGGTGGTTGCGCGCACCATGCAGTTTGCCGAACGCTGCCACGTCAAACTGAGCAAGGTCGAAAATCCGTTTCCGCAGTTTGATGTGCCGCCGGGATTCACCATCGACAGCTATTTTGAAAAGATTTGTCGCGAAGGATTCCAGCGTCGACTGGATACCTCCGTTCGCCATTTGCGCGACAGCGGCCACCTGCGCCACACCACGGAAGAGTACGAACAGCGGCTGCAGCGCGAAATCGACTGCATCCAGCAGATGAAGTTTTCCGGCTATTTCCTTATCGTGTGGGACTTTATCCGCTACGCAAAAGAGCAGGATATTCCCGTAGGCCCGGGGCGTGGATCGGCAGCGGGCTCGCTGGTCTCCTACGTCATGGGAATTACGGACGTCGATCCGCTGCAGGGAGATTTGCTGTTTGAACGCTTTTTAAATCCCGAACGCGTTTCGATGCCGGATATCGATATCGATTTCTGCATGAACCGGCGCAGCGAAGTCATCGACTACGTCACCCGCAAATACGGCCGAGAGCAGGTCGCGCAAATCATCACCTTCAACACCATGGCAGCCAAAGCGTCGATCAAGGACGTGGGTCGTGCGCTGGCCATGCCGTATGGCGAAGTCGACAAAATTGCCAAGCTGATCCCAGCCACCATCGGCATGACCATCGATGAGGCGCTGAAGGAATCCGAGCCGCTGCAGCAGGTGTATGAGAATGACCCGCAGATTCGCGAGCTGATCGACATCGCCCGTCGACTCGAAGGGCTGGCGCGCGGAGCCGGCATTCATGCGGCTGGCGTGGTGATTGCACCGGAGGAACTGACCAACCTGGTTCCCCTGAGCCGCGGTAAGAACGACGAAATTGTCACCGCCTACGACATGAAGGCCATCGAGAAAATCGGTCTGCTGAAGATGGATTTTCTCGGCCTGACAACGCTGACGGTCATCCACGAAGCGCTGCGGCTCATCAAGGTCAACCTCGGAATCACCATCGACATGGAGACGATTCCGCTCGACGACAAGCAAACCTTCGAGCAGGTCTTCCATCGCGCGCTTACGTCAGGCGTGTTCCAGTTTGAGTCCAGCGGCATGCGCGACGTGCTGCGCCGTTATCGGCCAGAGACCATCGCCGATCTGACCGCGTTAAACGCGCTCTATCGCCCGGGTCCCATCCAGGGTGGCATGATTGACGATTTTATCGATCGCAAGTGGGGCCGCGCCCAGGTTGAATACGAATTGCCCGAACTGGAAACAATCCTGAAAGAGACGCTCGGCGTCATCGTCTATCAGGAACAGGTCATGCAGATTTCAAACGTGCTGGCCGGCTACTCACTGGGCGAAGCTGACTTGCTGCGTCGCGCCATGGGCAAGAAAGATCCGGCAGAAATGGCGCGGCAGCGCAATCGTTTTGTGCAGGGCGCGCTCGATAAAAAATTTCCGCAAAAAACCATCGAGCATATTTTCGAGCTGATGGAGCGCTTCGCTGGATACGGATTCAACAAGTCCCACTCTGCCGCCTATGCCTTGCTCGCGTATCACACCGCCTATCTGAAGACCCACTATGCCAAGGAATTTATGGCGGCGCTGCTCACCTCTGAAGTCAGCAAGCCGGACAACGTGGTGAAGTACATCAAAGAATGCCGCGAGATGGGAATTTCCGTCGAGCCGCCCGACGTGCGCACCAGCGATGCCGATTTCACGCCCCATGGCGAGGCAATCCGCTTCGGTCTCGCAGGCGTAAAAAATGTAGGCCAGAACGCCATCGCATCCATTCTTCAGGTGCGCAGCCAGCTTGTGCAGGAAGGCAAGACCTTCACCTCCTTCTGGGATTTTTGCGAGCGCATCGACCTGCGCGTGATGAATAAACGCGTGCTGGAATCGCTGATCAAGAGCGGCGCGCTCGATTGCTTCGGCGCCCGCGCAGCCTTGATGTCTGCTATTGATAAGGCGATTGAACGCGCCCAGAAAGCACAGCGTGACAGCGCGGCAGGACAGCATGGGTTGTTTGGATTGTTCAATGACATGCCTGCGGGTGGCGGCGCTTCGCAACAGGATGAGTTGCCCAACATTCCCGACTGGGATGAAGTGCAGCGCCTGCAGCATGAGAAAGATGTGCTCGGCTTTTATGTCTCCGGACATCCGCTGGGAAAATACGCCGAGAAGCTGCGCAATTTGAAAGGCGTCGTCGACACCCAGACCGCTCTAGAAATGACACCCGCGCCGAACACAGGCCGACGCGACACGCAGAATGAAAACGAAATTTCGATTGCTGGGATTCTAACCGGGGTGCGCGTCGCCAAATCGCGCAAAGGCGATCTGTACGCGCAAGGCTCGCTCGAAGACCTGACAGGGAAGATCGACCTCATCTGCTTTCCTGAAGCCTACAAGCGCATGGTTGAAAATTTAAAAATCGATGTGCCGGTGCTGGTTCGCGGTGTGCTGCGCGGAGAAGAAGATTCGGCGCCCAAGCTCGCGATCACCAACATCACGGCGCTGGAAGATGTGAAACTGAAACTGCCCACCAGCATGCGCATTCGCATCGCCTTGGACCGCGTGGGCGAGCCCGCTATCACGCAACTCCACGAGATCATCCTCGCCACTCCAGGCAAGGGAAAAATTCTTCTCGACTTTGAGCAGCGGGATGATTATCTGGTGGTGCTCGAGCCGGAAGGGCTCGGAGTGGCTGCGGACAAAGCCTTCATCGAGCGTGTGGAAGAATTGGTCGGTGCCGGCACAGTACGGATCATCGAATAGCGAGTAGCCTTCCCACGACTCCGCACCGCCCTCCGAAACAATCTATTGCGCCTGCAGCGTGTAATGTCCCGGCACACTCAAGACCACAGCGGCGCGTGTGCCGTTCTCCGCGGGCTTCACATCCGTAGCGATTTTCCCGTTCACCAGCACACCTTGTCCGGCGTGTTGCACCGGGATCAGCACCGTCGCTTCTTCTTCCGCAGGCAGATCGATCACGGTCTGCAGCGTTGGGCTTGCGTGCAGATCAACTTTCAATAATCCATGCGGCGTTGGCTCCGCGCCCTTCGCCCACGCAAGCCCGGCAAGGTCCGGTCGAATTGTCACCTTGGAGAATCCGCCAGCAGTCGGCTGAATTCCCAATATCTGCTCCATCAACCACGGCGTCGGTCCGGTCGACCATCCGTGCGCCAAGCTCACAAAATATCCCGTCCCATCGTCGGCCTGCAGCGACGCATGGAAATTGTCTTTCGGCCAGCTGGGATAGTAGGCTTCCCAAAAACTGGTCGCTCCCTCGGCAATCATCCCGCCCCAGTATTGCCGTATCCAGGCGAGTGCTTCCGGGCGGTGGCCGGTCTGTGCCATGGCGGAGATGATGTAGTAGTTGTAGTACGGCGTCATCACCAGCGCCGTGTATTTCGCGTTCGAAACGCTGGAAAGCACGTGGTCCCAGATGGGCGCGTACTGCGACGGATCGGCCACACCGGTAAATACAGCGGCAGCATTCGTCTGCCAACGTGGCCCAAACGTGTTATTGGAGCCGTCGAGCAGATATTTCTGCGATGCCTCTTTCAGCAGGGCAGCGCGCTGCTCAAAGTGATCGGCGTTCGTCGTGTCGCCAAGCTGTCGCAGCAAAAATGCCGCATCACGATAGGCAAGATAAAACTCGAACTGCGTAGCGCGCTTCGCTTCTGCCGTATTGCCATCTAGTTCCGGCGACCAGTCGACAAAGTCCCACGTGTGCGTCGAGTCGGCGAATAAATTTCTGGCGTCAACATCGGTGTCCATATAATTCAGCAGTTGCACCAGCCGTTCGTGCACGCTCTGCAGATATTCCTTCGATCCGGTGTGCAGATAATACTGCGTCAGCACGTTGATCCACCATGCCGAATAGCCGGAGATGTCATTCACATGTTCCTTGATCGGAGCAGCGGGGAGCAGGTTTGTCATCGTATCCTGCATCAGAAAATGATCGTCAAAGACGTCTTCAATGCCGCGGCCGCTCACGTCCAGATCGCCGGCCCACCGCGCGCGGTCACGCTTGGTGGCGTCCCAGATATCTTCCTGCATGCAGAGATGATCGGTATACGCGCCAACTTCCCAAATCTGATTCAGCAGCGGATCCGAGGACTCGAAACTCCCTGATACCTCACATGGATAGTAGATGTCATCGAGCGCAATCGCTCGGAAACGCATCGTGGGTCCACCGCCCACAAACCGTACTTTGGCAAATCGAAACGCGGATTTGGGACCGTAGGCAATGGAATGCGGAAGGATGGTGAGCGGATCAACCCCTAAATACGGTTCGTTCAGAGCTTCTTCGCGCGACTCGCCGTATTGCACCGTGATGTGCATAGGGTGGTCGGAGGCGGACACAAACATCACGCGGCCGCTGACTTCCTTGCCAAAGTCCAACAACAAACTCGGTGCCTGCTCCTCCGGCACGATCGCAGATGCAAGCTGAACAGTAAAATCCTGGCCGCCCGCACGGGTAAGCGCGTCAAGATTTTCATAGCGACTGCGTCCAGTAAATACCTGATCAACACGCTGCACCGGCAAGGTCGTGTGGTCCATAAACGTTGAGACGCCAAGATAGCCGGGCCAACGATACATGCCGGCATCGTCATTCGCCTGCATAAAATTCAGCGAGCTCTCGACCGCTCCCAGGGCGGCGACCGGCGTCCAGCTGGCATCGCTGAATCCGGCGTTCTGCCAACCCGAGTCAGCATTAAACGAGGACTTCCAGGAGGAGTCGCTGATCAACAGCGCCGGAGCTTCGACTCCCTCAGTCGCGGGGACAATCTTGACAACCAGTTGATCATCATCGCTGCGAGGCGAAATTTCGAGTGCCAGAATATTCTTGCCGGCATGGAGTTTGCCGCTGACGTCTGTCATGTACACCGGCATTTTCAGCGGCGATGCAGGGTTTTGCTGAACTCTGTCGACCAACTTTCCATCCAGGGTTGCGCTCGATGCTTCCGGCCCGGCGACATACAAAGTTGCATGTTGCGGGACCGTCTTCACCTGGAACGTGGCGCGAAAATAGATCGGCACATTTTTTTCGATCTGCTCCTTCGAGCGATGTTTAGCGCTCCAGATGTATTGCTCCGGCAACGGCGTGTGCCCTCGATCCGCAGGTTGAGGCGAGGTCACATTTCGCGTGGGATCAAGCTGGCCGGGCTGAAAATTGCTTTGAGCGGAGAGTGCAAGCGAAAAACAAAACAGGGAAGCAGCGGCAGGGAAGAGAAAGCGGTATGCAGATTTCATGAACCATCCTTGGCAGAGCGTTGCAGCTCCCGAAGTATATTTCATATAGAAAATCATTTCCAAATCATCGCAAGGGTGCGTTGCCCATGTGCGCCAGCGCGACTTTTGCTTGCTCTAACTCCGGTCCATAATCTTTGGGCGCATTGGCGACGAATGCACGAAAGGCCGTCCTGGCGCAGGGAATATCGTGCGCCTGATTGCACACAATTCCAAGATTGAGTTGACCTTCGACATAGTTGGGGCTCAGTTGCACCGCCTTTTCAAAGTTGGCGCGCGCACCCGCAACATCATTGCGCTTGTCGGCGATAATTCCGAGTCCGTTATAAGCGGGCGCATACGGCTGAATCGCCAGCACCCAATGAAACACGCGCTCCGCATTCGCAAGTTGGCCGCTTTGCAGATACGCGGTCGCCAGATCATTTTGACTTTCGATGTCGAGAGGGTTCTGCTGCTCGGCCTGCTGATAATAGGAGATGGCTTCCGTCAAATTCCCGGTGCGCAAATACAGATTTGCCAGTCGCGACAGGATCATTCCGTTCAGCGCCGTGTGATGCAGTGCCTGCTGGCAGATCTGCATGGCCTGCGCATACTCGCCCGCTGCTTCATATTTATCGACCAGACTTTCATACAGCGTGGGATTCGATGGATCCTGCTTCAACGCATCTTGCAGCAATTGAATGTCTCGCTGGGTATCCGCCGCGCTCAAGCCGGAAGTATCCACCAGGTGAAGAGCCTTGAGCGTGGCCAGATGATCTTTGGGGTCGTCGCCCTTTCCGTTCAGATTGAAAGATGTTCCGGAAAATCCGGCAGTGTAGCCCAGTGATTTCAGTTGATTCATGGTCTGCTGGTCCATCTGCTTGAACGCTACCGTCTCAGTCTCGGAATCTCCCAGGCGGCTCGCTTTTTTCAATTCTGCATCGAGTTCGCGATACTCCTTCGGGTGCGCATCGATGACGTTGTTTAATTCGCCGGGGTCGTGATCGAGATTGTAAAGTTCCGGACGTGGCGCGCGAATGTACATCCAGTGAGCGGTATGAATCCCGCGCAACTCTGACCATCCCATGTTGATTTTTGGATACAGCGTCTCTTCATACGAATAATTCGACGGCACCGTTTTGCCAAAAAACGCCGGCACCAGGCTCGTCCCTTGCACCGCGGCCGAAGCGTGTCCGCCCATCAAATCCAGCACCGTCGGCAGCAAGTCGATCTCACGCGCTTGCTGCTGCTACGTGCACTCCAGCGGGAACTCCCGGCCCTGCCATGATCCAGGCAATGCGCACCGTGGAGTCATAGAGAAATACGCCGTGGTCGTATTCTCCATGATCGCCCAGGCCCTCCCCGTGATCAGAGAGCAAAACAATCAGCGTTTTTTGCGCGGGAGATTTCTGCTTCACCGCATCTAGCAGGCGCCCCAATTGCTGATCTTCAAATGCAATCTCGGCGTCGTAGGGGTCCTGGGGATATTGTTTCCGAAACTCGGCCGGCGGATCATACGGGAAATGCGCATCGTAGAAATGTACCCACAGAAAAAACGGCTTGCCGGATTGTTGCTGTAGCCAGCGAATGGCGTGGTCGGCGGTCACATCGGCTGCACGCGTAGACACAGGATCTCGGCTGTTTCGGTGGTCGAGCTGATCGTCGTAGGTGGCAAATCCTTGGTTGAAGCCGAACAGCTTCGTCAACACGCTGGCGCTGATGAATCCGGCCGTGTCCCACCCGTGTCGCTGCAGAATCGTCGCCATTGTGACAGACGAAGGTTGCAACGCAAATCCGCCAGTGTCGCGAACGTTGTGGACGTTCGGATTTTCGCCCGTGAACATGCTGGCATGCGAGGGCTGTGTCAGCGGCGTCTGCGCCACAGCCTTTTCAAACAGCACGCCCCTCGCAGCCAGCGCATCAATATTCGGTGTCTTGATCTTTTCGTTTCCATAGCAATGCAGATGATCGGCACGTACCGTATCCAGCGTGATCAGCACCACATTAATCGGCTTCAATGAAGTGTCACCCGCGTTTTGCTTTGGGGATTGATTTGCAGGAAACAAGAGAGGCGACGGCAAGCGTGCAGATACCGCTGACGAACGCTCGTCGAATGCCGAATTGCATCGATGTATTTCTCCGGTTTAAATATGGGCGAGCTGATTAGATGATTACGCCAAAGGGCTTTCGCAGTGCAAATACCGTGATCCAGCTGACGAGAATGAACCACACGATCCAGGGAATTCCGAATCCGAAAAGGTGCACTTCCGCATCAGGATATTGAATCTCAATCCATCGAAATGCGCCATTGCGAGGCAACAATGTTTCTCCAGGATGGATCAGCCAGTCCCACAACGATGTCACTCGCCGATCAGAAAGAATGTGCAACCCGGACCCGACGTCCACACTTTTTTGCGCGAAGTTGTCAGCCGCGTCGCCCCCAGGCAAAGTGAGCGATAGTTTGTCATTTCCGGACGCAATGGCACGAACTCCCCACACCACCTGGTGCTGATCGGGAAGGCGAACCGACGGCGTTTCCACCGCAATGTTGTGCGCCGCGAAGCTCAGGAGAAATATTGTTCAGGTCGATATTATCGGCCACGCGCGCAGTCACCAGCGTATCCTCGCCAACCTGCAGCGGTCGATGCCCGTACACCGTGTCCATCAGGATTGTCAGAACAATGATCGGCAGAATGACGACAGCCGCAGGCTTCAGCATCAATCCAAGGTAGCGAGCGTTCCACAAAAGCAACTGACCCTGGGCACGAAACACCAGCCGAGGTTCATCGCCGAATAGCCGGAATTCGTACAGCGCCGCGCGGATTTTTCGTTTCGCCAGCGCGATGCCTTCGGTATTCGAAAACCTGCCGAACACCGGAAGAATCGCGATGCCTGTCAAGATGCCGAGCACCGTCAGGCTGATCAGATATGTCGCGGGTCGCATCAGTCCAGGTATCCCAGGCCCTTCAGCTTCTGAACAATTTCCTCATCGGACTGTGCGTCGTCCAGCTTGGCAATTTCTCTGTCGAGCACATGCTCCACAAACTCCTCCGGAGAACTGTATCCGCCCGCCTGCGACACTCGCTTCACTTTCGCCCATAATTCTTTCTTCAGCTTGATGGACGTTCCTGCCATACTTGCCTCCGTATCAAAAGATCGAGTGGCCGCGCATGTCTTTCGGCGCCGCCACGCCAAACTCGTGCAGCAACGTCACCGTCACGTCTCCCAGCCAGGGGTGGTCGATTTTAATTTTTCGATTGCTCAGGAAAACAGCCGGAACAAGATCCGAAGCGATGCAATGGTCGGCGCGCCACTGGTCATCGTTGTCGACGACGACGGTGGTGGGAATCTCCCCAAGCGCCGTTTCCCACGAAGTTCGATAGCCCCGCTCCCAACCGACAATCATATCGGGAGCCAGGTGGGTCGCCGGTCCATGGTAAACCTGATCGCTCCGATACACCTTGTACACCACCGGCTTCCCGTTCAGCGGGTCCTTCAAAGCTTCCAGACGCGCGACAATTTTTTCCGCCAACTGGTCCTTCGCTGCCGGCGGGACGATTCCATATTTTTCGCGGCCGGCCACATTCAGGTAAAGCGAGTTCAACCCGATCGCATAGGCCTGCGTATGCGCCCAGTCCACGTGCGTCAGCGTGCCATCCTCTTTGCCCAGGTCCGCGGGATTGTCGATAGCGAGGAAACCTTCTTGGTAGAGCCACGTATTCAGGTTCACAGCGCGGTCGAAGCGATTGAATCCATGGTCGGACATCACGATCAGGGTCGCATCCGGTGCTGTACGCATCACGTATCCCACCTCGGCATCGAATCGCTGGTAGGTTTTCAATACGTCCTGGTCATACTTGCCCCAAAGCAAATGCGAGTTCGAATCCGTAACGCTGTAGTGCAGATAAAGAATGCCGCGCTTGAAGTGGTGGAGTTCGTAGTTGAACATGCGCAATTCGTCATTGTTGACAAGGGTGGTTTGCTCTTCGAACTCCTGGCGGGTGAATACCCCGGAGCGCCACGCCGCTGTGTCCTCGGGAATGCCCAGGGTGGTAAAAGATCCGATCGCTTGGGCCAATTCCCGGCTGAACGAGGGAGGCGTCGAGATGGGCAAGACTGGCGACAGGGGATCGATGTTGACGGGTGAAACATAAATCTCAAATTCTGGATTGATCTTCTTTGCGTAGATCCGAAACATTCCCGCCGCAGTTTTGATGCCGGGAATGATTGGAAATTGCACATGAATCCAACCCGACCACTCGCCCTCGCGAAGGACGAACTTTTGTCCATCCACTTGAAACAACGCCGCCGGATGTTCAGGATCGCGTAGTACCTGGATGGTGACCGTGGAACGCGCATGGTCCTTGCGCAGCGTATTTTCCGGGCCGCCCACGGCCAGTGAGACCTGATTGTTGTTGTCCACGGTAACTGGCACAATGATGCCGCCAGGCACCTCGTGTGCCTCAGCCATCGGATCGTCGGTGAAGTAGGTGAAGGTCCCATATCCGCCGCGCAGGTCCGGTGTGCCCAGGCCGGAGAGCGTCAGGCTTTTCGTCGGGAGCGGCGGAAAATTGTTCGGCATGCGCAGAATGATGGATGGAACGCCCGACTTGTCCAGAATCTGCCAGAAAGTCTTTGCTTCCAGAAAGCGCTCTTCATGCCCCGGCGAAAGAGGAAGAACGTACGGCCCAATCGATAACGTATGACGCGGCGGTTCCACATCTGCCATGGAGGATAGCAGCGTCATGGTCTTCGGATCGCGCAGAATGAAATCGAAAATCCCGGTGCCGCCAGGATCTAGGCCGGTGCTCATGGTGGACCATGCCGTGGGGGTTTGCGGTGGGATGGTGGTTCGCAGCGGCCGAAAGCCGCCCATTTGCCGCAGACGATTCAGGTTGGGCAGGGAATCCCAATGACTTTCGAGGAACTGCGGGTCCATACCATCCGGCCCAAGAATGATGATTCTCTGAGTATCGGCTGCCTTTGGCCGGCTGCATCCTGCCAGCAGAAAACAAATCCCGACCGCAAGGATGCCGCTCCGTGCGATGCCGCCGCGCTTCCACAGATTCCACTTCATAGCGCCAGCGATTTTCCTTCCACCCACTGCGGCACTTCAACGCCGAACAGATGCAGTGCGGTAGGCGCCAGATCTTCAATGCCGGGATCCGAATTTTTGACGGGGCGATTGGCGAATAACACTCCCGGAACCAGCACCGGATCGACACAGTGATCGCCGCTCCATGCCTTGGTGTTGTTTTCAAGAATCTCTTTCGTCACTTTGCCAACCGCGCAATCCCACGACACGCGATATCCCTTGTGATAGCCCACCAGCATGTCGGGCGCGGCCTGCAGGTACGGGCCCTGATACAGATCGGACGTCGCATACACGGTCCGGATCGGCGCCTCACCATTGTCTTC
Organism: uncultured Acidobacteriota bacterium; assembly: GCA_963794795.1. GTDB lineage: Bacteria > Acidobacteriota > Terriglobia > Terriglobales > Acidobacteriaceae > JAKAAZ01. The sequence goes on from CAWCFC010000002.1 coordinate 883,159, forward strand.
GCGCAATGCGGTCAGCTTCGCGATGATCTCCCGTCGCAGCGCTTCTGCCTCTTTTCCGGGTGCCACAATCCCATGCGCTTCGCGCCCCTGGACATTCATATACATTCCGCTTAAGCCCAGCGCGTAGGCACGTGTTTTGCTCCAGTCCACACCTTCAAAAAACGAGCCGGCCTCAGCGTCCGGCTTCAGCGTCAGATAGCCATTCTGATGCAACCAGGAGTTAAGATTCACGCCGCGTCGAAACGCGCAGAAACCATGGTCGGAGAGAACATAGAGTGCAGTGTCGGCATCGACAAACGGAAGCGTCTCGCCCACCAGCGTGTCCATGCGCTGATACATCTCTTCAATCGTCTGCTTGTATTTGTCGTTGCCGTTCATATGGCGGAAGAACATGTGCTGCACGCGATCGCTGGTATCGAACACGCAGGCCACCACGCCGCGTCGGCTATTCTTCAGCGCGCTTAGGAACATTCCTCTGCGCTCCTCGAAAATGCTGTATGCCTGGTCGAGGAACGCTCGCTCGTCAATGACGCCTTCATTCAACGCCCAGGTATCTTCCGCCATGCCGCAGGTCGCGTAGGAGCCCAGCAGATCCGCAAGATATTTGGCGTAGTAAGAAGGATGGCTGATGGGCAATGCTGGCCGCCCCGGATCAATCTGAATCGGAGACATATACAAACTGGTTTCCGCATCGAGTTCGGTCAGCATGAAGCGCACAATCCCGCAGGCCTTGGCGCCCACGACGGTGCGGAATGAAAGCGGCAGCCAATTTGTGTATACGCCACGTTGCAATTGCACGCGATGATCTTGAACCCGCAACTCAACCGCGTTTCCTTTGCGGAGCAGTTGGAAGGGAATGCGCAGCTTTGGCTCCTCTGCCAGGAACGTATCCTGCGGACCTTCAATCACGCCTTCAAATCCGTTTTCCGTCGCGCGCAGCGGATAGCGGCTGCCGTTTTCATAGGTAGTTTTTTCGACGCGCGTGGTGAATTGCGAAAAGCTTCCCTGAGTACCCTTCAAATCCGGCGTGGACATGGCGGAGAGCATTTTTCCGTCAAACTTTTCCGGCGGAAAGGTAATGGGCAATCGCAAGATGGTGCAGTCAATCCCGTGCTCGCCGAGAATCTTCCAGAACGGTTTGCTTTTGCGCAGCAGCTCCACGGTAGGACTGGAGGTAGGAATACGCAGCCGGCCGAACTTCAGAACTTTTCGCGGACGCTCGATGCGAGCCGACGACAATTGCGGCAAATACGTCTTCAGGCTGCGATCCAGAAAATCAAAAATATTATGTTTCGCCGGACTAACTCCCGTGGCGAACGTGGACCACGCGACTGGAGACAGCGAAGGAAACGTGGTTCGCAGGCGACTATAGCTACCCGTGTCAGCCAGCTTTTTCAGGTTCGGCAGCTTGCCTTCGGCAATGTAGCGTTCCGTCAAGCCGGGGTCCAGCCCATCCAGTCCGAGGAAAATAATTTTCTTCACCTTGGCATCGCGAAATCCCTTGTGCCGCCGCAAGGTTCGCCAGGCCATGCGAAACGGCCAGGTGAGGAACGACAGCAGGCTGGCAAAAAATCCGACAATCAACGTCAGGAATGAACTGATAAACGCGAAGCCCGACCCCGGCCCAATGTAAGCCAACTGAACCGCGTGCGGGTGATGGTGCGCATAGATCAACCAGCACGCCGTCATCGCCAACGACATCGCAGCGCCCGCGGCGGAGATGCGCGGAAAAGGATGCAGGGAGCGTTTCATCGCAGCTTGCCTTCGAGGAAGGGAACCTCCAGCACCTTCGGATGCTGTACAGGCCCGTGCCCAAAATATCCATCCTCGCCAAACAGTTCACCGTGATCGGAGGTGATGGTGATGTACGTATTTTTCGGAACCAGATCGAACAGCTCTTCCACGACCACGTCGAGATACTTCACAGCCGCAATCTGACGATGACGCAGGTCATTCATCTTTTTCTGATTGAAGAACCGCGTGCCCTTCAGCTTTCCACCGACTACAGGATCCTGCAGGTGCTTGAACACGCCGTGCACCCCATGAATCCTGGGCCAGTCTTCTTCCGATTCTCCGGGCAGCGCGTAGGGATAATGCGTCTCGCCCACGTTCAACACCCAGAACGACGGCCGCTCTTCAGAGAAATGCATTTCGCGAACCATCGCACGCATGTCATTGTGTTTATCCATCAATCGAAAACTATCAAAGCCAAGATTGATCGGCGTTTTCGGGTTTAACACGGGCAGCGACACCCGCGCATGAGTCGCGTACCCCAGCGTATTTTTCAGGAAAGGCGGCAGGTAGAGCTGCGGCACCAGCGACTGAAACTTCAGGTCGTCGCAACCCAGGCGCTGGTTATATTTCAGAAACTCGGTCTTGTAATACTCTGACGCGAAGATGTGCTTCGGGCTGCTGTGGGGCATCAATCCCATCAGCAGATTAAAGTGCGACGGCGCAGTCCAGGAGGCATAAGACCACTTGCGCTCAACCGGACCCAGCTTACGCATCGTACGCGGCCGCGCCCGCATAAACGAGTCGTAGCGGCAGCTGTCGAACACCACCAGAACGTAATTATTGCGCTCAGCGTGTTTGCTTTCGCGGCTTTTACTCATTGCAATGTGTCTACTATCTTACTTGCGATGATACGTGGTCACGCGACCCTCTGCGCAGGCTTCTTTCAGCGCAATTTCCCCGGCTCGTGGCCGACTTGCGCCGCCTGCCATGGCGAATCGAAGGAGGCTTGCCTCAGCCCGCGCTTGCGTCTGAAAACGTGCGACGGGAAAGACCTTGCGACGTCGGAAACTTAATGGGCGGCTGACCCGTCGAACAGGTCGAGATCATGCGCTGACCATTTGTCAGGGAAGTGCATTTCGATTACGTTCAGATCGGGTTAAGATTTATGGTGCAATCCAGTAGCAGGCGGCTCGTCCAAGGCTCACCGTGGCTTGATCCAGACACTCGCATGCGCCGTTGTCTGCAATAAAAAATCAGCACCAGCCGTACCAGGACATTCCCAGGTCGTCCCACTCCCACCAGGATTGATTTCGGAAACCTACTCTAATAGGGAAGGAAAAACGTGTGGGCAGGGGGCAAGCGATCACGCATGACAAGCCGAAATCCGGCCTGACTGTCTGGTTTACCGGCCTCAGCGGCGCCGGCAAAACCACCATCTGCCGTTACGTTCAGATGGAATTGGCAACCCGCGACCTGGCTGTGGAAGTTCTCGATGGCGACGTAGTGCGGACCCATCTCTGCAAAGATCTTGGCTACTCGGAAGCCGACAGGAAAGAAAATATCCGGCGCATCGCCCATGTTGCCAGGGATGCTCACTCACCATGGAAAGATCGTTCTGGTGGCCGCGATTTCTCCCTATCGAAGTGGACGCCAAGAGGCTCGATCCATCATCGGCAATTTTATTGAGGTCTACGTGAATGCCTCACTCCAGGTATGCGAGCAACGCGATCCCAAGGGTCTCTACCATAAAGCCCGCATCGGCATGATTCACGGCTTCACCGGCATCGATGACCCCTACGAAGTTCCGCTCTCTCCCGATGTGGAGTGTTTGACCGGCGTGGAAAGTCCCCAGGAATCTGCCGCCAAAGTGTTAGCCGCGGTGCTGGAATTTCTGTCGCGCTAACGCATTGCTCCTTGATATGTAGAGCGGTCGTCATTCTGAGCGAAGCGAAGAATCCCTGCATTCCAAGAGAAAAAGCACACTTGCCGAGATCCTTGGGATCCTGTACCGACTTCAGGATTGCGAGCCAACGGGCAAGCAGCAACGATCAATGACTTGGCGATTCGACGACCTGCCCCTGGGCGCCCTTAGGACCACCGCCAAATTTCTCCAGAATCGTCTTCGTCAGCACGTAGAGCACTGGGATAAAAAACAGATTCAGAACTGTCGAGACCAGCATTCCGCCAATGATTGTGGTGCCGATCGAGTGTCGACCAGCCTGGCCCGCTCCGCTGGCGAATGCCAATGGCAGAATGCCGAGAATGAACGCGAACGATGTCATCAAGATCGGTCGCAAACGTAACTCGGCCGCTTCCATGGCTGCATCCGCGATGGAGCGGCCCTGCTTGCGCAATTGCTCGGCAAACTCCACGATCAAAATCGCATTCTTTGCCGCCAGGCCAATCAACATCACCAGACCAATCTGGCAATACACGTCGTCGGAAAACCCACGCATCGAAACCGCGGCCAGCGCCCCTAACACGGCCATGGGAACTGACAACAAAATGATGAATGGCAGCGCAAAGCTTTCGTACAGCGCCGCCAACGTCAGGTAGACCACTAAAATTCCAAGCCCGAAGATGATGGCTGCCTTGTTGCCCGCTTCGATTTCCTGCAGCGCCAGCCCAGTCCAGGAATATTGCATGCCCCGCAGCATGTGTTTCTCGGCCAGCTGCTCCATAGCCGTCAGGCCCTGTCCAGTGCTGACTCCCGGCGCAGACGATCCGTCGATTTCCGCCGACCGGAACAGATCATAGTGACTGATCACCTGCGGCCCTGAAGTATTGACCAGGGTGACAAGGCTATCCAGCGGCACCATCTGTCCGCCACCGGAACGTACGTAGAACGATCGCAGATCCTGTGTATTGCGCCGGAAATTCTTATCGGCCTGCAGGTACACCTGGTACGAGCGATTGTTGAAGATAAAGTTGTTCACGTACGCCGAGCCCATGTACACCTGCAGCGCGTCGCTGATCTGGGTCATGGGCACGTTCAGCACCTGGGCCTTCTCGCGATCGATGCTGACCTGCACCAATGGGTCGTTGGCTGTGAAGGGAGTAAACAGTCCCGTCAGCTGGTGGCTCTGCCGGCTGCTGGCCACAATCTCGTTGGCAACCCGCGCCAGATCAGTGAGCGTATTTTGACCGGTGTCCTGTAACTCAAACTGAAATCCGCCAAAGCTGCCGATACCCTGAATCGCAGGCGGCTCAAATGGAATGACCAGTCCACCCTGGATGGCAAACAGCTTTCCGCGCAGGTGCGACACCAGGGCGCCCGCCGAGTGGTCCGCGCCTTTGCGTTGTGAGAATGGTTTCAAACTGACAAATACCAGCCCATAATTCGCGGCGCTGCCGGAAAAGCTAAAGCCGGTGACGGCGAAAGAGCTATCGACTTCCGGCTCATGCATCACGATCGCCTGCGCCTGATTTGCCAAGTTGTCGGTGTACGACAATGAAGCTCCAGGAGGAGCCTGGATCTGCAAAATGACATAACCCTGGTCTTCCTGCGGCACAAACGATGTCGGCACATGCTGGTACATGTACACAGTCGCAGCCAGCCCGGCGACAAACAGAAGCACCAGCAAATAACGCCAGCGCAGCACCACGTGAATGCTGCGGGCATACCCGCTGGACATGCCCTTGATGCCTCGCTCCACGGCCGCAAGCAGTCCATGGTGCGTTCGCTCGCGACGCAGCAGGATTGCCGACAATGCCGGCGAAAGAGTCAGCGCGTTGAACGCCGAAATCGCGATGGAAAATGCAATCGTCAGCGCGAACTGCCGGTACAGAATGCCGGTGGTTCCAGGAAAAAACGACACCGGCACAAATACCGCAATCAACACGATCGAGGTGGCGATCACCGCGCTGGTCACTTCACCCATGGCGTCGGAGGTGGCCTGGTGGGAGTCGGCAGCTTCTTCAGTAATGTGCCGCTGCACATTCTCAATCACCACAATGGCATCGTCGACAACCAGACCTGTGGCGAGCGTAATTCCAAATAGTGTTAAGGAGTTGATGGAGAAGCCGAATATCTTGATAAACGCAAACGTGCCGACCAGCGATACAGGAATCGTGACCGCAGGAATAATCGTGGCACGCCAATCCTGCAGGAAAAAGAAGATGACGATGATGACGATAACGATCGCTTCGGCCAGCGTCTTTAAGACCTCGCGAATCGAGTCGCCGACTACGGTAGTCGTATCAAACGCGATGGCATAATGCAGCCCGGGAGGGAAGGACTTGGCTAGACGTCGCCAACTCCGCCTTGGCAGCTTTATCGACGGCCAGCGCATTGGCGTTACTCAACTGCTGTACGCCCATACCCACAGCGCTGTACCCATTAAATTTCAGATCGGTGGCGTAGGTCTGCGCCCCCAGCTCCGCGTGCCCCACGTCTTTCAGCAGGACAATGCCGTTCGGCGAATTTTTCAGCACGATATTGTCGAACTGCGCCGTGCTGGTCAACCGGCCGATGACATTGACCGCGATTTGATATTGCTGCTTGGGATCAATGGGAGGCGCGCCCAGTTGTCCGGCAGCGATCTCCACGTTCTGCTGTTGCAAGGCAGCCAAAGCGTCCGAGGCCGTAAGTCCGCGGGCGGCCATCTTTACCGGGTCGAGCCACAGGCGCATGGCATATTTGCGCTCACCGAAGATGATGGTGCCGCCAACGCCGGCAATTCTTTTAATGGCGTCGGAAACGTAGACGTCAACGTAATTGCTGATGAACTGGTTCGAATACTGACCGTTGTCGGAATAAAAGCCGACCGCGAAAACAAAATTGCTGTTCGCTTTATTAATGGTGACGCCAAAATTGTTGACGGTTGTCGGCAATTGACCCTGCGCGCTGGCAACGCGGTTCTGCACGTCGACCGCGGCAATATTCAGGTCATACCCCGTCTTGAAGGTAATCGTGATGGTGGAGCTTCCATCGTTGCCGCTGCTGGAGGTCATGTAGTCCATGCCCTCGACACCGTTGATGGCTTCTTCCAACGGAATCGTGACCGCAGATTCGACTTCCTGCGCGCTCGCTCCAACATAGGTCGCACTCACTGTGACCTGCGGCGGCGCCAGTTGCGGGTACAACGAGATGGGCAGGCTCGGAATGACGACCGCGCCGGCAAGAATAATGAGGAGTGCGCAAACGGTGGCGAAGACCGGCCGATGGATAAAGAAATCAACAAACACGTTGAGCTACCTCTGCCTCACAAAATCAAACGCATACATTATGGCTATATTGCTTGAAACCGTTGCGGCCGAAAATACGCCAGGATTTCTTACGACATGGGCTGGACCGGAGCGCCGCTGACCAACAGCTGCGTTCCAGAAACGATCACTTTGTCCCCTGCCTGCAGTCCGGTTTTCACTTCGTAGAAGTTGCCCACCGCGTCGCCCAGTTGCACAGTTTTCTGCACCGCGATGTAGTGGCCATCCTTATTTTCCGCGACATAAACAAACTGCTGGCCGCCGATTCGAGTTACGGCAAGCACGGGAACGGTGGGCGCCGGAGCCGAACTCCATGTAAGAACTGCGCGCACCAGTTGATCGTTGCGCAGTACGCCGGGCTTGGTGCCAATCTTGGCTTTCACCAGGATGGCTTGCAGCGTGTTGTCAACCTGCGGCGAAACAAAGTAAACCTTGGAGGATGTGATCGGAGTTCCGTCGGCCGTCGTAATTTCAACCGGCAACCCAATATGTACCTCCGAGGCGCGATCGGCGGGAACGTAAATGTAGGCTTCCAACTGAGTGTTGTCATCCACCGTAGTCAAGGTCGTGCTCGGCGAAACATAGTCGCCAATGTGCACGGGAACATCTCCCACCACGCCGGCGAACGGCGCAACGATGTGGTAATAGGCGAGCTGCTGCTGAGCAGACTTGCGGGCGGCCACGTCCGACTCATAGGTCGCCTTGGAACTGTTGTAGGTCTGTTCCGCCTGCTGAAAGGCTTGTTTGCTGGTGATGCCGGAGGAAAACAGGGAACGCTGCCGAACAATATCTTTCTCGTTGAATTGGTAGACCGCCAGCGCCTGCTGCTCCGTCGCCTCCTGCTGCGCGACAATGGCTTGCTGCTGACGAGGATCAATTTCCATCAATCGCTGTCCGCCCTGGACGCGGTCTCCGGAATGCACAAATATCTGCGTCAAATTGCCGCTCACCTGCGGCATGATGGTCGCAGAGCGACGCGATTTAATGGTCGCAACATAATTGTCGCTGATCGGCACAGGCTGTACCGACACAGACTCCACTTTGACCGGCATGGCCATCGGGCCCTGGGGAGCTTTATTTTGCGCGTTGGAACTGCAACCCACAACGCAGGTCAAAATACTTGCCGTTGCCACTGCAACTGTCACCAACACGCTGACCTTATTCGGCTTCAATTCGGCGTCCACCTGTCGTCACCTGCTTGACTAATTTTCTTTCGTCTCTCAAATCGTCGGATTTTTTCCGGCCAGCCACCCGCTTGGCCACAAGGCTTTTCTTCGCAGAGCCTGCCCATGCGGCTGATGTTCCAGAAACCCAATCAGTTCTCGGTAATATGGCGTTCCCTAAAATTTTCAGGACCTACAAGTTGCTGTCAGAGATGCGGGAGAAAGCACTGCGGATGCAATCATTTGCTATCAATCTTCTCATGCGGCCATCATTGGCGCGAGGCCCATCGAAATGGATTGAAGTTGGAATGGGCATCGAAGGCGTCTGAACCCTCCGACTTCTTCAGCCAGCCGACCACAGCGTAGGTCAGCGGAGTGGCAAGTATTTCATAGATTACCTTGGCTATATATGCGGAAAGGATCAATGCCATCAATGTCCTGTCGGCCGCTTTTCCCCAAAATGCGATCAGCACCACGGTGGCTGTATCGACCGCCTGTCCAGTAATTGTGGAGCCGACAGTTCGCGTCCACAACCAGCGGCCACCCGTCAGCAATTTCATTTTCGCCAGAGTAAAAGAGTTGGTAAATTCACCCGCCCAATACGCAATCAGGCTGGCCACGACCAGTCGAGGAATAAATCCGAAAACGGTAGCAAAGGCTGCCTGGTTATGCCATCCCGGCGCTGGCGGCAAGGCCACCACGATGGCTCCCATAATGGATAGCAGCGCTGAGGCGAAGAATCCAATCCAGATGGCGCGACGCGATGCCGCATATCCGTAAACTTCCGTAAAAATATCGCCAAAAATGTAGGTGATTGGAAATAAAAGCTCTGCGCCGCTCAGGGTCAGCGGGCCAATTCTGCAAATCTTTTGCGCTACCAGGTTGGAAATCAGCAGTACGACGACGAAGATCAGCGTCAGCGTATCCAGATGTTTGTAAGTTCGATCAGCGGCCGCAGGCATCCTGCAATGAAAGTATCAGGTAAGCGCAGTGCTTCCGCCGAAATCATGCAATTGCGATCCCCAAAATTCTCCGGCGCATTCAGCCGTTGCGGTTCATCATGGAGGATGACTGTTGCATGTGCTTCCTGCCCGCGTTTGCCACCGTCAGCGCATGCTTGAGTTTTTCGTCAGTCGTCTTCTGGAGTAACGGCAGCAGCCTGCACTTCGAACCATGCGCCAGATGCTTGCGGGCAATGGTTTGCAACTGCAGCCAATCATGCCATTCGCCAATGGAATCCTTCACGCCGCCCAGGATTTCAATCAGCTCGCCATCCGCCGTGTCTTTTTCCATCTGCAACATGTAGAGCAATTCTTTTACCTGCAGACGGTAGGGATGCAGATTGCTCTTCGTCAAACGAATCGGCTGTGTCAGTTGGCGCTCCAGGCGAAGCTCGGACAGCATCGTGGCACCAGGCGCTATGTGGCTGGCCGTCACATCTTCAAAAGACGCCGCAAGGTGCATCGCAGTTCGCTTCAACCGACGACGCAGCGACTCACCATGCTCGACGGCAAAGGAATACAGTTGTGCGCTTCTCTTGGCATGCTCCCCGCCCAGGTACTCCAGCAACTGAACCAGGCATTTGTCCTCGCCACTCACATGCAGATCGGCAACATACCCGGTCAGCACATCCAGGTCGCGCACCTTTCCAGCTCGCTTGCGCAACTTCGCCAACTTGCGCAGCAGCCGTCGCTCATTCGCATTGGATTCCAGCGCCAGGACCTGCGTGGCAGCCTCAAATCGCCGAGTAGCTGTCCGCAGAGAATGAACCTTTTTCGGCGTCGTATGTTTCGGCGCATGCTTCAGAAAACGTCTCAACTTGCGAATGTCTTTTTCAACTCTGCCGAGGTCGAACGCCATAATCTAGCCGTGATCCGATTCTAGAATGAGAAAGCAGGGAAAGGTGCTCGATCCGCGCCGTGTTCGGTAAACCCGGAAATCAGGTCGATCCATTTCGTATCAGGTAGACCCCGGACCTTACAGGCTGCGGAAAAACGCTGCTTTGTATCAGGGCACGACTTTAGTCGTGCCGTAAGTGCAGCAAAATCAGGCCGGGCTTTAGCCGCTGCCACATGCTGTTCGGGTATTTGCTCCGAAATTCGGCCTTTTTCCGCAGCCTGTTTAGTCCTAGCAATCGAGTCCATATTGGTTGGCCACCTTCAGGCGCTGAGGTATGCCTCCGACCCCCTGATCTTCCGTACTTCTCGCGTTTCCGGAACTTCAAATGCATCTGTAACATAATAGAAAGCTTTCACCCGATGCCCGACGAAGACAAATTCCGGACCGCTGAACATCAAGCCATGCTCGAAGAAATTTCAATGGATTAAGGATGCCGTGCTAAAGGCGAAATTACTGTTGGTTGTGATGTTTCTCGGAGCGGGATGCCTGGCTGCGTCCGCCCAGCACGCAACCTCTCTCTATTCCGGAACAATTGTCGGACCCACTGCAGCACCCATCGTGGGTGCAACCATCCAGCTGCAGATCGCAGATCACACCCTGCTGCTGGTCACCGGCGAACGAGGCGATTTTCAGGTTTCAACCAAATTGTCAGGCCCAGCCACACTGCTGCTGAAAATTCCCGGATATGCCCCGCAGACCGAACGCCTCCTGCCCAATCAGCCACGCACCATCACCCTGGCGCTCGCGACAAATTCTGAAAGAGTCGTCGTCACCGCCGACCGCACCGCGCTGGCGCTGAATGAGTCCGCCGATACGGTTCGAGTCGTCTCGCAGCAGGCGTTGCAGCAGACCGGCAATCTTACGTTCGGCGATCAGCTGCGGCAGGTCACAGGGCTGCAATTTTTTCGGCGCTCCAGCACCTTGGTGGCAAATCCAACTTCGCAGGGCGTCTCCTTGCGCGGATTGGGTTCCACAGCAGCCAGTCGCACACTGGTCTTGGCCGGTCACGTTCCGATGAACGATCCCTTCGGTGGCTGGGTGTACTGGGATCAGCTTCCGTCGCTCGCCATTCAAAATGTCGAAGTGGTGCGTGGCGGCGCCTCCGACCTGTACGGCAATAGCGCCATCGGCGGCGTCATTAACATGATTGAGCATCAGCCGGGACCCACGGCCTACGCCGTCGACGCAGGCTACGGCCAGGAAAATACTCCCCACGCCGCCGTCCTGGGGACAACCGCGCGGGGCCCGTGGTCGGGCCTGGGCGCCGCCGACTGGCTCCGTACCGACGGCTATATTGAAGTCGCTCCCGCTGCACGCGGCCCGGTCGATACCGCCGCGAACGTTCATTATCAGAATGGCGAACTGGATGGCCGTCGCACCTTCGCGGAACGAGGAGACGCCTACCTTCGCGGCAATTTTTTGAATGAGGCGCGCGGCAATGGCACTCCACTGCAGCACAACCGTACTCGCCTCTGGAGATATACCGGGGGCACCGATTGGACCACGCAAAACGCCGGCGTATTTGCCGCACAATTATTCGGCAGCCAGGAACACTATCAGCAAACCTTTTCGGCCACCACCGCCGGCCAGCAGAGCGAATTTCTCACTCGGCAACAGCAAGTAGCCGTGCAACAATTTGGCGGCTCTGTTCAATGGACCAAATCGCTTCGTCCCTGGCTGATGCTCATCGCCGGCGCCGACGCAGATGATGTTCGCGCGTCGGATGACGAAACGCCCATCAAAAATGGTCGGCCCAATGGATTGGCGGATACCTCGGCACGCCAGCGCGACATCGGTGAATACGTAGAAGGTCTGCTGCAAACGAAAAACTGGACCGTAGCCGCCGCCGTGCGCGGAGACGACTTTCTCAATCTGGATACGGTGCAGTTTATGCAAACCGGAACCGGTCCCATCACCACAACAAACATTCCCAATCGCAGCGAGACTCTGGCGAATCCGCGCCTCGGCATCGTGCGGCGACTAGATGAGTACATTTCGCTCACCGGCTCTGTCTATCGCGCCTTTCGCTCTCCCACCATGAATGAGCTTTACCGGCAAAGTCAGGTTGGCCAGGCAGTCACGCTGCCCAATCCGAATCTGCTCTCCGAGCGCGCCACGGGTTGGGAAACAGGTCTACAGTTTTCTTTGCCCACTCGAAATACCGTGGTTCGCGCCAGCTATTTCTGGACGGAAGTGAATCGTCCGGTAACGGCACTGACCATCAGCGTGACTCCCACGCAAATTGTGGAGCAGCGTGAGAACCTGGGACAAATTCGCAGCCGCGGCCTATCGCTCGACTACGAATCGCAGCCGCTCCCGTGGCTTTCCATCACCGGCGGATATCAATATGCGAACGCAACCGTAACGCAATTTGTTCAGGAGCCCAGCCTGGTCGGCAAATGGATTCCTCAAGTCGCGCACAACATGGCCACAGCGCAGGTCAGCGCGACAAAGCCGAAAATCGGGCTTGTCGAACTGCTGGGAACACAGAGTGGGCGACAATACGATGACGATCAGAACACCTTTCTCCTGCATGGTTATTTTCAGCTCGATGCCTACGTGGCCCATAATTTCGGTGCGCGCACTCAAGTCTACGGAGCTGTCAGCAACATCTTCAATCGCGAGATTGAAGTCGGCCGCACGCCAATTCTGACCCTGGGCACGCCCCGCATGGCGAGCATCGGCATCCGTTTTCACTCCAAGGGCTGGAACGCTGTTAATTAGATCTGCCGCATCCTAGTAGCCATGCCGCAATCAACCCACGACGTCATAGTATTAGGCGCTGGAATCGCAGGCCTGACCGCGGCGCGCCAATTAGCAGCCACAGGTCTGCGCGTTCACGTTCTGGAAGCGCGCAATCGTGTAGGCGGCAGAATTCTCACTCACAATGTCGGAAACGAAGCAATCGAGTTGGGCGCGGAATTCATTCATGGCAAGCCGCCCATCCTATGGAACTTGATAGAAGAAGCGAATCTCGAAACCTGCGAGCTGGGCGGAAAGCATTTTTGCTGGCAGCAGGATGTCTTGCAGCCATGCGGCGATGATCTAGGCCGCGACTTCCAATGGCTGGAAGCGCTCAAAGATTGGGATCGCGAGGATTGCTCCTTTGCCGACTATCTCAACCGCGCGCTTGTTCCCGAGGCCAGCCGAAAACGTCTCATCGGATTTGTCGAGGGATTTAATGCCGCCGATCACCGAGTCATCGGCGTGGCTGCGCTGGCCAAACAGCAGGCCATCGAAGACGCCACCGAAGGCGATCGCATGTTCCACGTGCGCGGCGGCTATGCGCAGGTGCCGGAATTTCTGGCGCGCCAGATCGAGCAGCACGGCGGCGCAATCTCCATGAATACTCTCGCCACCGCAATTCGCTGGAAGCAGGGAAGTGTCGAAGTCGACTGCCTGCACAACTGCGAATCCAAGACGCATCGCGCTGCCGCCGTTGTTATCGCGTTGCCCCTGGGAGTGTTGCAGTCGGGAGCGCTAAAAATCTCCCCGTCGCCGACCCAGGCCATGCACCTTCTGTCGCAGATTCGCGTCGGTCATGCTCGTCGCCTTGTCATGCTCTTTCGCCGGAAATTCTGGACGAACGACGCGCGAACCAGCCTCCGCGACCTCGATGCATTGAGCTTTCTGCATTCGTTCAACGAACTATTTCCCGTGTGGTGGTCCAGGTTTCCGGAAGACTCCTCAACGCTGGTTGCATGGACAGGCGGCCCGCGCGCGGATGCCATCGCGGACCGCTCCCATCGGGACTTGGAGAACGAAGCCCTCCGCGAGCTGGCAAAAATATTTGCTCATCGACGTACTCACGGCTCCGCGAAATTCTCGTTCAATCTGAGTCACACGATTGGCAGAAGGATCCGCTCGCCCAGGGCTCTTACAGTTACCTGCCCGCCGGCGCGCTCCACGTTCCAGAGGCTCTCAGCCGGCCCATCGAGTCGACCGTATTCTTCGCCGGGGAACACACGGATACGACAGGGAACTGGGGAACGGTTCATGGCGCAATGGAGAGCGGTGCGCGCGCGGCACAGCAGATCCTGCATCGGTAGCCGAGAAACCTTCGCCAGCACGCAGCGATTCGATCTGCCGCAACTCGACCGTATCCAACGACATCCGCCAAAGCATCGAAATACATATGTGAAAATGCGGCATCGACGCACCCTGCCACGCGACTTTTCACGTTCTGCAGCGTATTTTTATAGAAGGAGCTTTTTTGATTCAACCGCGACAAAACGGCGATCGGCCCTCCAATCCGCATGCTGGCGAGCAAGGATATTTGCTGCTCGGCCTGCTGTTTTTATTCGTCATCATTCTCATCGGCCTGGCTCTCGCTGCACCCAAGGTGGCGAAAGAAATTCAGCGCGAAAAAGAAATCGAAACGGTCCACCGCGGCGAACAATACAAGCGCGCCATCCAGCTCTACTACCGCAAGTTTGGCGCCTATCCCATGTCCATGGACCAACTGAAAGAAACCAATCAGGTCCGCTTTCTGCGCCAGGTGTACATCGATCCGATGACCGGAAAGAAAGATTGGAAACTGCTGCATCTGGGGCAGGTGCAGATGACGACTCTGGGTTTCTTTGGGCAGGTAGTTCAGGCCGGCGGAGCGATACCGGTCGCGGGGACGCCAGGGTGCCAATGGGACAGCTGCAACTGGAACGCTGGGAGCGGGAGGCACGGCCGGTGGAATCGGCGGCAGCACTTTTGGGGCCTCCTCCGGACTCGGTTCCAATTCCTCATTGGGCGGCGGCCTCAACAGTAATTCCAATTCCAACAGCAGCGACACCTTCTTCAACGACACTTCCAGCAACGATACCCAGGCGAACGGAAAACCATCCGCCAATAGTTCCAACGGTTCTGAAAATGGTTCATCCGTGTCGCCCAACGATCAGGGACAGGAAGCCTCCACCGGCGACAGTGTTGCAGATGACAATTCCGGTGGCATCGGTGGCGGAGAATCCTCACCCGGCACGTCGCCGAATAGCGGTCCCGGCGGCATCAGCGCCGGCGGACTCAATTCCGGTGGATTCGGCAGCACCGCCGGCGGAGGTGGATTCCTCAGTTCCAGCAACTCCCCGGGCAATGGATCCTTCGGCAGCGCAAACGGCGCGCCCAGCGTTCCTGGACTGGCGGGCAGCACCGCAGCCGGAGGCGGATTGAGTGGTGCGTCTGCCGCAGGCGCACCCATCGTAGGCGTGACGGTTCCGCTGAAGAAGCACTCCATCCTCGTCTACCGCAAGAAAAAGATCTACGACCAATGGCAGTTCGTCTACAACCCGCAGGAAGAGGTCGCCGCGGCAGTCGGGCAGGGAGCCGGGCAATCTCCAGGCATCGGCACTCCGGCAGGGCAGCCTACGTCGAACGGTATTGGCGGCAACAATTCAATTGGTTCATCCGGCTCGGGCCTGGGATCCAGCGGTGGTGGCTTCGGTGCTTCCAGCAGCGGAGGACTGGGTTCAACCAGCGGCGGGTTTGGATCGACGCCGTCCGGCTCAAATGGTTCGTCGGATAACTCCAACTCAAGCCAGAGTCAATCCAATCCGTTTTAGCGAATCCTGATGCATCCAATAAAAAA
Organism: uncultured Acidobacteriota bacterium; assembly: GCA_963794795.1. Lineage (GTDB taxonomy): Bacteria > Acidobacteriota > Terriglobia > Terriglobales > Acidobacteriaceae > JAKAAZ01. The sequence goes on from CAWCFC010000002.1 coordinate 898,735, forward strand.
CCCTCGACCATCCAGCCGAGGGTTTTCTATTGCGAACTGATGTTGCCAGGACCACAGCACTACTGCACTTTGGCGTTGTGCTTGTCACGGTAGATGCGCCGAGACTCCTGGTTCTGCTGCTCGTGAATCGTCTGCCGATCCTGGTGGGTCAGGTGCCCATTATCCTGGGCCCGCATGCCGCGCTCTTCCTTGTTGATGCCCGCTTCCTGGTGTTCTAAACGGCCGGTTTCGCCGGCTGTCAGCTGACCGCTTTTGACGCCATTGCCAATTCGGCCCTGCTGGTCCGCTTTGCGCTGTTGGATGTTGTGGTCGTGCTGCCCGGGGGTTGGGGTCGCCTGCGCCAGCACTGCAACGGGCGCCAAAACCAGGGAAGCAGAAAGTAGAAGATGTCTGAGAATCATGGCCAAGCTCCTGACGAATCTGGATTTTGTCTGCGGTGATTCCGGATATCTCCGCGTACGAAGGTTGCAGACCCAGGTCCATCAGGATTAGTTGCGCAAAAAGGGCGATATATTCTTTCGAATACATCGCCCTTCAAAAGGATGGATGCGGCAAACTTATGCGCTGAAAGAAGATCCGCAGCCGCAGGTGCTCTTCACATTGGGATTTTCAAACTTGAACCCAGCCGCCTCCAGAGTCTCAACATAGTCCACCACACAGCCGCCCAGGTACATCAGGGAGGTGGAGTCGACGAACACCTTTAAACCGTCGAAATTCAAGACCTTGTCCATCATGCCGGACTGGTTCTCAAATGACATGGAGTATTGGAAGCCGGAGCAGCCACCGCCCACCACGCCAAGTCGCAATCCCGCAGGAACTGGATCCTGGGTCGCCATAATTTCGCGAACCTTCTTGATCGCTTCCGGGGTCAATGAGACTGGGGGGGCCTTGACGGTTTCAGTGGTTGGGGTCGGGATTTGGGTAGTCGTTGCCATGATAGTTAGCCCTCGTGTTTGGTTCTGTCTCTTATGATACGGCGAACTGGATCGCAAAACAATCGGAAAGTCCGCGTGGATCGCACCCTATCGCCTCGCAATGTCACCTATATGTTGATGCCAAAGCCCTCCGTTCGATGCACAGATTCTTCTACCCGGGCGGCCAATTTTGGGAGTAGGATACAGGCGGAAAGTGGTGTCGGCGCTCGGACGGCACGAATCTCGCGTGGACACCAGAACGCTACAACCGATAGCGAGGTCATCATATGAGCTACGTATTGGTTATCTGGACCGTTTGGGGAGCATTGGGACTCGTCCTTTTGGGTCTCATTGTTTATCGAGCCTCGATCACCCGCGCAGAAGAGGATCAGCTCTTTCTGGAAGATGCTCCAACCATGCAGCATCAAGAGCAGGAACTCATTATGAAGCGGGTCAAGCCGGTTGAGAACTTGATTCGCATCTTCGGAGGAGCAGAAGGCCTGGTGACTTTGGGAATTCTGGCCTTCTACCTTATGGATGCCCTGAAGCAATTTTGACGCCGCTTGCAACGCAGGAACACTGGAACCTGGCCGCTCCAACTCCTCCACAGGTATAAGCGGGTAGGGGTTCCCGGCGCATAAATCTAAACGTTTTTTACAATCAATATGGACGCGTCGCCTACGCCGCGTCCGTCGCATTGCCAATACCCAGCAAGACGGAATTTTTCAGACAGGATGACAAAGCACTCAATGGCTTGGATTGAACGTTTCACGTGCGACATCTGCGGCAAACAGCAGGCCAGCGCAGAAGAGGACTGGTGGATCGCCACCAATGAGTGTGCGCCCCCGCTCGACTCCAAACCCGACTCCAACAGCGGCCAGCCCACCCTGAAACTGAATCCGTGGGACAATGCGCTGGCCCACAGCGCCGACAGCAAACACCTGTGCGGCGCCGGCTGCGCTCACACGTATCTCGATCGATGGATGGCCGGCTTTCGCTCCGGCACAGAAACCTGCGTCGACGTGACCACCATCTCCTAGCCCCATCTCACTCGCACTGCGTTGTACCCTCCGCAGGTACACTACGATACAGGCAGAGGCAGGTCCGTGAGCGCATCCGATTGCGAGCACGCGAGAGGACGATCAGCTTGGCATACGACGATCTAAGAGACTGGATGAAGGCTCTCGACAAAGCCAAAGAAATCAAATATATCAAGCAGGAAGTTGATCCGATACTTGAGATCGCGGAGATCGCCGATCGCGTCTCGAAACTCGGCCCTCCCACTCACGCCGCCGGTGGTCCCGCGCTGCTGTTTGAAAATATCAAAGGCTATCCCGGCGCCAAAGTTTTCATGAATCAATTTGGCAGCGAGCGTCGCATGCGCCTCGCCCTCGGCGTCGACTCTCTCAATGACGTTGCCGATCGCATTCGCGAGCTCATGAATCTCCGCTCCCCCGAAGGCTTCCTCGATAAAGTCCGCATGCTCCCCATGCTCGCCGAGATGGGAAAATTCTTCCCCAAACTTGTCGCCGCCAAAGACGCGCCCTGCAAACAAGTCATCCTGCGCGAAAATTTCAGCGTTCTCGATTTTCCCATCCTGCAATGCTGGCCCCAGGATGGCGGCCGCTTCATCACCCTGCCGTGCGTCATCACCCGCGATCCGCGCAAGGTCCGCCGGCAGGGAAGCGCAACGTCGGCATGTATCGCATGCAGGTCTACGATGGCCAGACTACCGGCATGCACTGGCAGCGACAGAAAGTTGCCGCCGAACATTATCGTGATACGCCTGCGCCAATCCGCCGAATCAAGCTCCGGCGCCGAACCGAACTCAGCCGCCGCATCCGCCGCTAGAGTCGCCATCATGGCCGAAACCGCCGGCGGCGCCACGCTGCCGCCCATCATGAAAGACGGTGCCCCATTCAAGCCCTCTTCTGGCTTGAGTGGGATAGAAGGACTGCCAGCTGCCGAAAACGTCACCGTTCGCACCAACCAGATCGCAGATCGCCTGCAAGTCGCCGTAGCCATCGGCACCGATCCCGCCACAACATTTTCCGCCATCGTCCCCGCGCCTCCAGAAGTAGAAGAATTCATCATCGCCGGCTTCCTCCGCCAAAAGCCCGTCGAGCTCGTCCAGTGCGAGACCGTCGATCTGCAAGTCCCCGCCGCCTCCGAAATTGTTCTCGAAGGCTACGTCCGCCTCGACGAGCTCCGCTCCGAGGGTCCCTTCGGCGATCACACCGGCTTCTACACCCTGCCCGACGACTATCCCGTCTTCCACATCACCTGCATCACCCATCGCCGCGATCCCATCTACGCCACCACCATCGTCGGCAAGCCGCCCATGGAAGATGCCTGGATGGGCAAGGCCGTCGAGCGCATTTTTCTGCCGCTCATGCAGCTCACCATTCCAGAAATTGTCGACATCAATCTGCCCGTCGAGGCGGTCTTTCACAACCTCATGATCGTGTCCATCCGCAAAAGTTATCCCGGCCACGCGCGCAAAGTCATGAACGCCATCTGGTCGCTCGGCCAGGCCATGTTCACCAAGTGCGTCCTGGTTGTCGATGAGGATTGCGATGTGCAGGACATGCGCGAAGTCGTCCTCCGCGTCACCAACAACATCGATCCCGAGCGCGACATTCAATTCACCCTCGGCCCCATCGACTCGCTCGATCACGCCTCGCGCCTCCCCAACTACGGCAGCAAAATGGGCATCGACGCCACCAGAAAATGGGCCGCCGAAGGCTTCACCCGCCCCTGGCCAGAAATGCTCCGCATGGACCCCACCACCAAATCCAAAGTCGACGCCCTCTGGTCCAAGCTAGGCTTGTAGAAGAACGGTGAGAGAGTAGCTGACGGTGCCCCATTCAAGCCTGCTTTTGGCTTGAGTGGGGTGAGAGAGTAAGCTGCCTCCATGCCCTCCAGGCTGAAAAGGTTTCACCAATCCGGACAGACCCACTTCCTCACCTTCTCCTGTTATCAGCGCCGTCCACTCCTGAACACAATCGAATCAAATTGATCTTCGAGTCTCGCGCTGGAACGTGTCCGACGAAGTTTCGGCCTCCGTGTTTACGGATACGTAGTCATGCCCGAGCACGTCCATCTACTAATCAGCGAACCCGACGGTGCTCCATTCAAACCTTCTTTTCGCTTTAGTGGGGCACCCGGCGACTTCAAACGGGGGCGTAGGCCCCTATAATAACGGCGTATGCCGACAACCTTATTTATTACTGGAACATCACCTGACGGAAGCCCCGCGCTCATGATCGAAAGCGCCGAGTTCATCCCGAACGTTGGTGACACCGTGGATTCGAGAGGAATTGAATGGGTAGTGGTATCTCGAAAATTCGGCTACACCGAACGGGAAGACACGCGCCACACCGTAAGTCTGACAGTGGAGCCAATTCAGCGGAAATAGTCTACGACAATGCAATTTGTCGGGGAGGCGGAGAACGGGTGATTCTATGGCGGAAACACAAAGTCAGCCACACACCGCCAATTGAGAGGAGCTTATGAAATTCCGACGCGCGACCAAGAGCGGCGTAATGAATTACGTGATTTGTCCAAAATGTGGAGACCCTGTGGCCGGACCGCTACCCTCAGGAGACGAGCCGCGACATCTGGAGTGCTCACACTGTCACCACGGATTTCAATTTACTGACGATAAAGTTGACAACGGACCTGTCGCCTATGACGCCGCAAAAAAGCGCTGGCGAATTTCTCCCGTAGCGTAGTCTTTGCCTTTCACCAGCCGGTGAGCTTCTTTGCGACTTCAGCAGGCTCCGGCTCATCTATGCGGGCGTTGGCGCACAAGAGCGGGTGCCCAATTCAAGCCTTCTTTTGACTTGAGTCGATGGGCGCTCTCGCATCCAGCAGTAGGCTGGACGTCCGCATGGAAGCATCATGGCCCGTGGTGAACGGCCGTATCGATGGTTGGTGGGGCGATTTGCCCACCGTTTGGTGATGCAGCGTGAATCTAGCGGAGCTCCGGTCCTCAACCTCTTTGGCTGATCAAGCAGTGCTCCCGCACCGCCCAGCTGATTTGCGCCTTGACAAAGCCTTCGTCCTTATCGAGGGGCACCCTTCAGTTATCAATGCGATGAAGGGCAATTCTTGGCTACGCTCTCTGTGCATTCTTTCAGAGCCTCAGCTCCCATTAATAGGGCGTGGTCCGCAACATCAAGGTATCGTTGATAAAGTAAATCTGCGTTCTGGCTGACCATGTAAATCAGCGCGGAATTATCACCGCAACTTTGAGCCAATTGAAGCAGAGAGTGTGCATTTTCGGTATCCCGATTGATAATCAGCACTCCCACTTGAGACGATGCGTAGGACGCACAGAGTGCAAGGTTTCTGGATGCATCATTCAGCGATTCCAATAGGGCGAAACCCAATGGGCTGTTGAAGCCTTGTGGGTGTTTCTTTAACGCCTTCACTTCCATTTCCAAGGTGCTCACAGCTTGGCGGTCTTTAGCGACGGCATCCGCACTGCTCTTGCCCATCAAAGTCTCTTCCTGATCGATGATTGGCTCGGACTCTTGGGCCACCATATCGGTCTGCTGAAGGACAAGATTTATCTCATCATCCGTTGCAAGGGCCTTCTCAGTTTGCGCATTGGCGACGGTAAGGCCGATGCTCAACAGAACAGCCATGGATGCACACCGGAACAGAGACATAAGCACGCTCCTTGGTAGTAGCCGGACGGACGATACAAGAATAGTACGCTCGGTGCCCCATTCAAACCGACCCTGAGCGTAGCCGAACGGGGTGGCTTGAGTGGGCCGACAAACTCAATCGACGCCATCTGGTCCAAGCTAGAATTGTAGTGCTAAAGTAATCCTAGGGAATACCTTGGAGCACCCATGCCCACCACTTCCAGTACCAGCGTCAAACTCGACACCAAGACGAAAAAGCGCGTCCAGCGCCTCGCCGTTCTGCGCCGTCGTTCGCCCCACTGGGTGCTGCGCGAAGCCGTCGAGCAGTACGTGGAGCGGGAAGAGAAGCGAGAACAGTTCCGTCAGGATGCCCTTGCCGCCTGGGACCACTATCAAGCGACCGGCAAGCATGTCACTGCCGCGGAAGCCGATAAATGGCTGGCGAAACTTGAAGCGGGGAAGGACGCTCCGCCCCCGACATGCCACGATTGAGATGGTCGCAACCCGCGCTGCTGGATGTCGCCCGTCTCTATAACTTCCTCGGCCCCAAAAGCCGGGACGCGGCCCAGCGAGCCATTCAGACAATTCGACAGGGCGTGAAAGCGCTCAACACTCACCCCGAGATTGGCCGCCCCATCGAAGAATTGCCGCCGGAATTCCGAGAATGGATCGTCGAATTCGGCCAAAGCGCCTACGTCGTTCTGTATCACTACGACGGTAAACAAGTCATCATCCTCGCAGTCCGCCACGGTCGCGAAGCCGGATACTAGGCCCATTAAGGATGAAATGCTTTGCCTTGCTCCATCATGGCAAGAATCGTCTTCATCCGTTTTTCTCTGGTCTCCGGCTTCTTTGCCGTTTCCAGACGATACACAATCGCATAAACATTGGCTTTGTTGAGTGTCTTAAAAAATGCCTCTGCCTTTTTATTCTTCCTCAACTCCTGTAGAAAATCTTCAGGCGGCGTAGCACTCCTCGAGTGAAGCATACGCGGCTTCCCATCGACCATCGGCCTTGGCAGCTTCAACGGCTTTCATCCCTGCAGGGGTCATGGCTTCTGCCTGGATAAGACGCTCCACATGCTGCGTGTTGATTTTCGACCACCCGCTTTTGGGGCGCCTCGGTGTGAATTTTTGCAGCCAGGATAATTTGTCGAAGGGTTTTTTCTGGCCATCAATCCAGCCATAGCAAAGCGCCTGATCCAGCGCTTCAGCGTAGGTCAGGGATGTCTCCTGCGAATCTTTCTTCGAAATCCGCAACCAGATCCCATCGGATTCCGTATGGTTTTTCTCCAGCCACCGTCGGAAATCCGCAGATGTTTTGAAGTGGTAAGTTTGCATCAACTGGTCCCTGTTTGCACTTTAGCCCAGTGTCCCAATCAGGCCTTCGGTCGGGTGACCATGCAAGCCTTTCGTTTGGCGTACTGTATGTCATACACTACTCACCGCTTCTCCCACCCCGGCAGCGCCGCCAGTTGCAGGTGCGCCATCTCCGACGGCTGTATCCGTGGCGTAGCATAAAGCCCCAAAGCGGTAGAATGACGATAGACACCCTGTGCCCGCTCAATCCGGTCCCCCCGCCGCTCGGTCCATGGACGACAAATGTCCGAGCCGGCCGCAACCTCTCCGGAAACGACGTCAGTCGGTAAATTCTCCGAGATTCGCGGGCCTAATGTCCTTCCCCGAACGTTGGGGACGTGACTCTTTTCAGAAAATCCGGCATTTTTTGACTGTTTCGCGGTGAAAAAGCCGGCTTGGCCCTCCGCAAGCGAATGTAAACAACGACTTGCATCGCTTCTGGATCGAAATCGTCTCTGCACAATACTTCAATTAGACTGCACAATCCTTCAATTGGCTTGCACAATCCTTCAATCAGGCAGCACAATCCTTCAATCAGCTAGCCTTGAACCCCCAAAACTCCGCCCATCACCCTAGGCTGTACAATTCGAAACTATATTGACCGGGAAATCCACACCCGGGTCACGCACGCGACCGCAGCCAACGGCACACCCATGCACATAGCCCTTCTCGTCCTGTTCCTCGGAGCTCCGCGCACGGTGCTTGCCATGTGCAGCGCCGGCATCCTGCTCTTCCTCATCGCCCTATGGACCACGAAGTCCGATATCGCCCGAGCCTACCGCCTCGACAAGTTCGTCGCCGCGACCAATCTCTGTTTCGCCATTCCGCTGGCAGTCTTCGGCGCCCTCCATCTTGCAAACATCGCCTTCGTCCTGCCCGCCGTGCCAGACTATATGCCGTTCCGCCTGTTCTGGGCCTACCTCGTCGGCGTCGCGTTGCTCGCCGCAGCCCTGAGCATGGCCACAAAAATTCAGCTGGTCTGGTCCGGCCTGCTCTTCGGCACAATGATGTTTCTCTTCGTCCTCATGTCAGATATTCCCGGCGCTCTCGCCACTCCCAGCGACAGGTTCGGATGGACACTGGCCATCCGCGAATTATCGTTCGCCGCCGGAGGCTGGCTACTCGCCGCCAGCGTAATGCGCGGACCGCACCGGAGCAAGCTCATCACCGTCGGCCGCATCATCCTCGGCGTCGCCGCCATCTTCTACGGCGTCGAGCATTTTCTGCACCCCTTGCATTGCCCCGGAGTTCCCCTCGAAAAAATCATGCCCGCCTATATCCCCGGCCGCCCGCTCATCGGCGTCGCCACAGGCTCGATCCTCGTCGTCACTGGCGCATGCATTCTGATGAACAAATTTACCCGCGCGGCGGCAACCTATCTCGGGTCATGGATTGTGCTGCTGGTCGTGTTTGTCTACGGGCCCATCATGATCGTGCAATTGCGAGACCCCAGCATAATGGCCCAGGTGGAGGGCATCAACTACTTTGCGGATACGCTGCTGTTTGCCGCCGCAATCCTCGCCCTCGCCCGCGCCACGCCTGAAGTAAGTCAGTCATCGAAACGTTGACCTGCCCCTGGCCGAACTTACTTCGCACGGACCAAACCAATTTCTCGATATGGTTTTTATTGCCACGTGGGAGATTCGCTTGCTAAGCTGGAGGCGAATTTCCCCTAAGTAAATATGTAGTCGAACGAATATTCTTTGCTGTTCTGGAGAACTCTTCAGTGAAAGCCTGCCTAAACTCTCGATTTTCCTCGGCCCTGCTGTGTTTTCTATTTGTCGCTCTCCACGGACTTGCGCAGCAGGTCAACTGCACAGTACAGAAAGTGCCAACTGATGCGGCTGCGCAGGCGTTGCTGCAGCGCGACTATGCCAATGCTGCGAATCTCTACGCCGCAGCTGCCAAGAGCAATCCGAAAGACATGACAGCCATCGCGGGTCAGGTGCGAAGCCTGCTTGGGGAACAACAGGTCAGCGCCGCCGCCGATTTGGCGGAAAAAAGCATGGCGTCGCATCCGCCCAGCGCGGTGCTGGCAACAGTATTGGGAGAGGTCCGCTTTCGTCAGGGGTTATTAGACGACGCGCTGCGCGCCTACCAAATTTCACTTCACCTGGATCCGTGCCTGGCACGCACACATTATGACGCGTACTGGATCCTCTGGATCCAGTCGATGCACGCCGCGGCATATGCGCAATTGCAAGTCGCAAACCAACTCGAGCCCGACGATCCTGATACTCATCTTGCCTGGATCGAGCATCTTCCCCTGGCGGAACGTGCCGGGGCGGTGGATGCATACCTGAAAAATGGCAAGGATAAGTCTGCGCAGGATCAGGAAGACCTGAAGGAATATTCCGACCGGCTGCATGCGGTTCTCGCGTCCAAAAACGGCGCCTGCCGAATTGTTTCCTCATCGGCCACTACGACCACCCTGCCGTTCCGGTACATCCTTGCCTATTCACATGACAGGTTTAGCGGGCTTGGGTTCGATATGGAGATCAATAACAAAGCCAGCGTTCTGCTCGAACTGGATACCGGAGCCTCCGGGATTCTGGTGAATCGGAGCGTAGCCAGGAAAGCTGGGCTTGTTCCAGTGAGCGCCGCTGATATTGGAGGCATCGGCGATGAGAAGGAGATGAAAGGATACTGGGCGTACGCGGACGATCTTCGCATCGGAAGTTTTGAATTCAAGAATTGCATGGTCGAGGTCTCTGACAAGCGTTCTATCGTTGACGTTGACGGCCTGATCGGCGCGGATGTCTTTGAGGATTATCACGTGCAGCTAGACTTTCCAATGCGTCGAATGACACTGTCGCCGCTGCCTGCGCGTCCTGGAGATTCTGCCCTGAATCGCGCTTCATTGAACGCTAGCGGAGTGGGAAACGCCGCGGCTGTTTCGACGCCGGACAAAGGGGATACAAAATCAACGAGCGCGGACAATCTTCCAGCGATCGTTCATTACACGAATCGATTTGTCAGCCCGGAAATGAAATCATGGTCCTCGTTCGATCGATTCGGCCATCAAATACTGGTCACTGGCTACCTAAAAGACAAGAAACCTCGCCTGTTTCTGTTGGATTCAGGCTCAAACAATAGTGTTCTCGACATAACTGCGGCGAAAAGTGTAGGTAAGGTTCACGGCGATTCCCTTGACCATGTGGAGGGTCTCAACGGTGAAGTGAAAAAAATCTATACGGAAAACAACGTAGACGTGGTATTTGCAAACCTGCGCGACCCACTTAGAACCATTATGGTTATGGATTTGACTCAAGTCAGCAAAGGCGACGGAACGGAGGTTTCCGGCATTGTCGGGCTGGATACGTTGCTCGTTTTGACGATGGACATTGATTACAGAGACGGCCTGATCCACCTTGTCTACGATCCGAAACACGGAGCAAACCTAGCGATTGGAACGGTGCAATAACGCTCCACATTCGTTTGCGGCCGGACCGCTCAAATCGAAGTTATCGGCTGCTCCGTGTCGCCCTTCATATGCACCATCCAGATCACTCGCATCCTGCTACGCTGCACAACCCGCATCCATCCACTTCTTGAAAAGAGCAACGCGATCGGCTGGCCACGGTGCATCCGGTGGCATATGTCCACTCGCTACCTGGTCGTATACACTTTGCGCGTTGGCGGGCACACACATCCATTTGGGATCGTCCAGCTTGACCCCCGCGGGTCCCATGCACTTGATGTCACCATCGCGAAAATAAGGACGAATATCTTTGGCAAAGCTGAGAGCCATGTTGAACCTCCTAGCCTGATTCGATGTCTATTTCAGGGTCCACGGCATCATGCGCAACGAAGAATTCGTGCCTCCATGATAAAAGCCGAATGCCCCAACTTCGCCCCACGCGCCAGGTTTCTATTGACAGCCCGGCCGGGAACATTCCAAACTCAGGGACCATGCGAGCCACCCTTGTCTGCGCCCTTGCCGCGGTCCTGTTGCCCAATATAAGTCACGCCCAGGCGCCTGTATTCTCCGTCATTCCAGGCGAAAGCAGCATCCGGTTTTCCGTCAAATCCTCGGTCTCCATCGTCGGCAAATTCGACAGGTGGAACGCCATCCTCACTTTTCCTTCGACAGACGTCGCCTCAGGTGTGCTGCACATCCAGATCGATGCAGCCACCGTGGATACCGGAAGCGGCATGAAAAATAACAAGCTGATGGGCAAGGATTTTTTCGACGTCGAACATTTTCCCTCCATCGCATTTCAGTCGACCAAGGTCGTTCAGACCAGCCCGACCACCTTTGACGTAGACGGGGATTTTTCTATCCGCGGAGTCACGCGGCAAGAGAAACTAAAGCTGACCATCCCGACCAGGCAAACCGGTGAAGACGAAATCCAGGGAGTGCTGATCTTCAATCGTAAGGAGTACGGCATGAACAAAGGCATTCCCTTCGTCCGAATTGAAGACCACGTGGAAGTCAGAATCAATCTGCGCGTGCAGCAGCACAGCGGGCCGCGGCTGGTGTATCAAAAATAGCGTCGCCGTCGGAATCACCCACCTGCTTTCCGCCAGCTGGGATTATGATGGCGACAAATGTCTTGCGCATCCACTTCCATCATTCGGCGGAGGTAGATATGAGGCGAGCGCTCATTAACTTTCTAAAGCGGTACCGATCGGAACTGCTGACGTGTGCCTTCGTCGCGCAGATGCTGGCTTCGCCGTTGGCGGACCGCAATCCACATATCGGCGGAATTCTGGCCTTTATCCTTGTGGTGATTATGCTGCTCGGCGCAAGCTATATGGCGGATCGCAGAGTTGTCCGCATGCTGGTCATCCCGCTGATTGGCCTATGGCTGATCGCGCGAATTCTCGAGGCGGTTGGAAATAGCCGACACATATACGCTCATCTGGCGCCAGTCGCAGGATTAGCCTTGTCCTGCGGAGTGCTCTGGGCATTGATCGACCATTTCGATCGCCTTCCGACGATCACCAGCAGTGTGATCTCCGAAGCGTTCATCAGCTACCTGGTCATCGCCCTGGTTTTTTCCCAGCTTTACTGGGTGCTCAGCCGGATCATTGCCCATCCGTTTAACCAAACGATTCCGCTTGAGCAGACCAGCACCTACCTGTATTTCAGTATGATCACACTATGTGGCGTCGGCTATGGTGGGATTTTGCCTGTCGATCCCTACGTGCGGCTGATTGCCGCGCTGGAGAACATGATCGGCATCTTCTACGTCGCGGTCGTCGTGGCGCGGCTGGTTTCATCCTATCGGCCAAGGCCGGCGATCCTGATTTCAAACTCCGCTGACAAGCAGCCGCACGCAATCGACTGAGGTGCATTGATCTATGAACTGGAGCCGCCACCTTTCACTTCAGTTGGAATTTGGTCGCGAATCGTGAGACGGCCTACGGTCAGCTCACCAATCTCCAGCTTTTCAATGCGGCCGTGTCGTATGCCGAGTTTGCCAATCGCGAATGCTCCCACGGCGACAGCTCCCACCGCGATGGCTCCTGCAGCAGCTGCACCCATCGCAACTGCGAACAGCGCAAGCCCTGTCGATGCGGAGATGAATGTTTGCTTTCGATTCCTCATCATGGGCGAAATTGTACCGCGCAATGCTTTGCCACACATTTGCGCGCGAAAAACGAGTCGTCCTGCGATACACTGCATCACATCGCTTAGGGGGTGTGGATGAACACTGGCGACGTGTGGAAGGCGTGGGCTGGAATCCTGTCCGGTCATAGACCAACTCTCTCCATCGAGATCACCAAAGAATGCCCACTGCGTTGCCCCGGATGCTACGCGTTCGACGAGGCACACCTGGGCGGCGACACCAAACTCCGCCAGCTTTCGGACTTTAAAGGCACCGAACTGGTGACGAAAATTCTCGCGATCGTAGATCGCGAAAAGCCAATGCACGTCTCCCTGGTCGGCGGCGACCCGCTGGTTCGCTATCGCGAGTTGGAAATGCTGCTGCCGGAGTTGGATAAGCGGAAGGTCCACACCCAGATTGTGACCAGTGCCTTTCGCGAGATTCCAGCGAGCTGGAATCGATACAAGCGGCTGAACGTCGCGGTCTCGATTGATGGGCTGCAGCCGGAGCATGATGAACGCCGCAAACCTGCAACCTATGAGCGCATTCTGAAAAATATTGCCGCTGCCAAAGTGACCATCCACTGCACCATCACCGGCAACATCGCGTCGCGTCCCGGTTATCTGGAGGAATTTCTCCGCTTCTGGAGCGCTCGTCCCGAGATTACAAAAATCTGGTTCAGCCTGTTCACACCGCAAATGGGAGCCACAGGTCCGGAAATTCTGACGCGCGAGCAGCGGGCATTCGTCGCCGACGATTTGATTCGACTGCGCGCGAAATATCCCATTCTCGATATGAGGGAAGGCCTGATCCGCGAAATGCTGGCACCTCCGACAAGCCCGAAAGAGTGCATCTTTGCGCGCACCACCACCACAATCTCAGCCGATCTGAAGACGAAAATTACTCCCTGCCAATTTGGAGGCGAGCCGGATTGCTCGCAATGCGGATGCATGGCCTCAATGGGTCTGGCCTGGATCGGGCATCATCGCGTTGCAGGTCCGCTCACCGCCGGCCATCTCTTCTATGCTTCCGATCGCGTCGGCGCATCCTTGCGCTCCATCAACAAAATGTTATTCGGCCCCGAACCGGAGACGCCAATGTTTACGATTCTGGAGCAGTGATACGTTCACGGGCACGCCCTCGCTGCTGCCCACGCATCGCGTGCCGGGTGCGACTAGAATCACTTCACGGGCTGGGGTGAAAGCGGGGTCTCCGCGGCTCGCGCGCTGTTGAAGAATTCCACGCGCCACTTGCCGTCGCTCTTTTTCAGAATGCCGGACTCCAGCCAGCGTGTGGGCTTGCCATCGACCGAGCCGACGTTGATCTCTGTAATCCCAGCCATGTGGCAGTCCAGGTAGACCCTGGGTTCCGTGACCTTCCAGACATATACATGTCCCTTAGCGTGGAGTTGCTGCATCAAGCCCATCAACTCGTCCCCGTGAAATTGCTTCCCGTTATCGAAGGCATAGAAATCCGGCGAGGTCACGGTATGAAACAGCGTGATGTTGTCTTTCGCCGCCGCCACAAACATGGTCTGGACCGCCCGAACCACGTCCGCACGATCGGCTGCGGTGCCACAGGATTCAGCCGTCGCCGATCCGGTTCCCACAGCAGCCGCAACGAACCCCACCAATGCCCAGCACAAAATCTGGCTCCGATTTTTCATCATGGCCGAGATTCTACCCTCTCTTGTGGGCAATCCAGCCGCTCATGGAGTAAGCTGGGTAAAAATTTGTACACCTGTCGGCCTAACGCTTGCGCCGCACCCTCCACATCACAACTTCACCAAAGACACCCGCAAAGGAATTACACCGAATGGCTGATAAAAAACCCTGGAAATTTGCGACCGCGCTGACGGCGGCTCTTGTTATAAGCGGATGCCTGTTCTCCGCCGTAGCGCAGGAGCAGGCGCCGAACACACTCACCCCGCAGGAAAAAGCCGACGGCTGGAAGCTGCTCTTCAACGGCAAAAACCTTGACGGCTGGCATTCCTACCATGAAAAGGTCGTCGGCAAAGACTGGTCTGTAAAACGCGGCGCCATCGTGCTGAACAAACGGAACACCGACCCGCAGAAAGATTTTCAGGACATCGTCACCAACGACGAGTTCGCAAATTTTGACCTGAAGCTGGAATGGAAGGCCAAGCCTTGCATCGACAGCGGTGTCATGTTCTGGGTGCACGAGTCACCGGAATACAATCAGCCCTACAGTACAGGCCCGGAAATGCAAATCGCCGACCTTGCCTGCACCGTGCCCGACAGCCGCATTTTGATGGAGCGCTCCGGCGACATCTTCGACCTTATCTCTGACCGCGTCGAATACGTGAAACCGGCCGGCGAATGGAACCAGTTCGAAATCATCGCCAACAAGGGCCACGTGCAGCTCTTCCAGAATGGCCACAAAGTCATCGAAACGGACTTGGATGGCGAAGAATGGAAGAGCCTGGTTGCCCACAGCAAATTCGCGAAAATGCCCAATTTCGGCACCTTCCGCAAAGGCCATATCGCCCTGCAAGGAACAGAACCGAAGGGCAAGCCGGGTGAAAAAATCATGTTCCGCAACATCAAGCTCAAGGAGCTGCCATAGCCTGACACCTCGAACAGGGAGCGTCAACGCCACTCGCTCGGCATAGCCCTGTATTTCTCTGTGCAATTCGACACTGGAATAGAAAAATGCTCTAGCATGGTACCCATATGGCATTCGACCTGGAGCATCTGGATCACCTCGTTCTCACTGTGGCCAACATCGATGCCACCGTCGACTTTTACACCGAGGTGTTGGGAATGGATGTCATCAAGGTCGACGGGCGAAAAGCGCTCGCCTTCGGCATCCAGCGGCTGAACCTGCATCAGCGCGGACATGAGTTCGAGCCCAAGGCTGCGCATCCAACTCCCGGGTCGGCGGATTTGTGCTTTCTGACGACGACGTCGCTCGACACGGTGATCGAGTATTTGAAAGAACAGAAAGTTCATATCGAAGCGGGTCCGGTGGAACGCGATGGCGCCATCGGGAAACTGCGCTCCATTTATCTGCGCGATCCCGACCGCAATTTGATTGAGATTTCCGTCACCCTGTAACGCGCGATTCGTGCGTGACGCTGACACGATAAAATCGCAGCATGCCCGAGACACCTACGCCAAGCCCTTCGCTGCTGGAACGCGCGAAAAAGATCCGCCTCTTTCTAATGGATATCGATGGCACGCTGACCAACGGTGGCGTCTGTCTCATCTCTTTGCCGAACAATGGCGGCATCGCCGAGATGAAAGAGTTCAATTCGCAGGATGGCCTGGCCATCAAGCTGGCGCACATTATGGGAATCAAAACCGGCTTCATCACAGGGAGAAAATCTCCCGCGGTGCAGCAGCGCGCCGATGAGCTATCGGTCAGCTACGTCTATCTTGGCCAGGCCACAAAAACCGCCGCATTTGAAGAGTGCATGCAAAAGGCGGGCGTGACCGCCGACGAAGTTGCGTACCTTGGAGACGACCTGCCGGATATGCCGGTGTCGAAGCTCGCTGGACTGGCGGTCGCGGTCGCGAATGCGGCGCCGGAGCTGAAAGCGGTCTGCCATTACGTCACCCGCGCCAACGGCGGCGAAGGCTCTGCGCGCGAAGTGGTGGAACTGATTCTGAAGGCGCAGGGAAGATGGGAAGAAGCGATTCCGAAAGCGCTGGCATAAGCGAATCTGAGTCACCGCAATGTCACGCTGTTCGCGGAAGGGCTGCTCACCCGTTCAACGATTCCAAGGAGAGGTTCCGATGAAGCGATGGATCTGCCGGTTTCGATCGACTGCAATATCGTTCTTTCTCGCCGCGCTCGCTCTGATCGCCGCGTCGTCGCCGGCTCACGCGCAGCAGAGTGGCATCCGAACGCCCTCGCCCTCGCCCAAGCCGCAAATCAATGGACCGACCATCTATGGTGTCCATCCGGGTCACCCGCTTCTGTATCGAATTCCAGCCACAGGCGATCGGCCCATGACTTTTTCCGCCAAGCATCTCCCCGCCGGGTTGATGCTCGATCCCGCGACCGGCATTCTGCGCGGTGTGCTGCCACGTCCCGGGAATTACGACATCACCCTGCAGGCGCGCAATGCCATGGGAACCGCCAAGCGGCGGTTTCGAATTGTTGTCGGCGACAAAATCGCCTTGACTCCGCCGATGGGCTGGAGCACCTGGTACATGGTTCACCTCAACATCACCGATGCCATGGTTCGTCAGCAGACGAATGCGATGGTCTCAAGCGGTCTAGTCAACTACGGCTATTCTTTTATCGATATCGACGATGGCTGGAACATCAAGCCCAATTCTTCCGATCCCATGATTGGCGGCGCGCCTCGTGACGTCGACGGAAACCTTCGCTCCAACTTTAACTTTCCGGATATGGAGGCGCTCGCCGATTACGTCCACAGTCAGGGTCTCAAAATCGGCATCTATATTTCTCCGGGCCCGCTGACCTGCGGAGGTTTTGAGGGCAGCTATCAGCATGAGGCGCAGGATGCTCACCTGTTCGCGCAGTGGGGCTACGACCTTCTGAAATACGATCTGTGTTCCTATCAAAAGCTGATGAAGAACCCTAACGACCCTGCGGAACTGAAACCGCCATATCAATTGATGGGTTCCGAGTTGGCGAAACAGAATCGCGACTTTGTCTACAACCTGTGTGAGTACGGCAATGGCGATGTATGGAAGTGGGGTCGCGATGTCGGCGGAAATTTCTGGCGGACGACCGGCGATGTCGGCTATCTGGAAACCCCGCAAGGCACGCTGTGGAAGAATATCGCTGCCTACGGCTTCGGCCAGGCCGGCATAGAAAAATGGGCGGGTCCGGGCGGCTGGAATGATCCTGACAATCTGCTGCTTGGAAAAATCCTATGGGACGGTCATCTGATGCCCACTCCGCTGACTCACAACGAGCAGTACACCTATATGACGCTGTGGTCGCTGATGGACGCGCCGCTGATCTTTGGCGGCGACATGACGCAGCTGGCTCCATTTACGTTGGGCTTGCTCACCAACACTGAAGTGATTGCCGTGGATCAGGATGCCTTAGGCAAGCAGGCAGCTCCGGTTGCGCAACACGGGACTCTCGAAGTCTGGGCGAAACCGATGGAGGACGGTTCAATTGCTGTTGGGCTGTTCAATCGTGGCGATCAGGCGGCATCGATCAACGCACTCTGGTCGGATCTTGGCATTCGCGGCAATCGCACGGTTCGCGATCTATGGCGGCAAAAAGATGTCGGCAAATTCGATCACGAGTTTCGTGCGCAGGTCGGACCGCACGGGGCAGAATTGTTCCTGTTCGAAAAACATCCACATGAGTGGTGATCGCCAGCGCCTATTCCACTGTTCGCTTGAGCTGCCCGCAGGCCGCATAAATATCGCGTCCGCGCGGACGACGTAGAAACGCAGGCACCCCGCTCGCTATTAAATGTTGCTGGAACGTCGCGACATCTTCCGGCTTCGGCATCCGGTAGGGAATATCTGGTCCAGGATTCCACACGATCAAATTCACTTTGGCCGGCAGTCCGGCGCGCTGCAGCAGAGCACTCAACTCCCGCGCATCCTGCAACGAGTCATTGACGCCGCCCAGCAGCACATACTCGAACGTCATCCGCTCCCGCGGTCGCAGCGGAATCTCTCGCAGCGCTGCCAGCAAGTCTTCAATCTTCCATTTTCGCGTGACCGGCATGATGCTCTCGCGAATGGAATTGTTGGGCGCGTTCAGGCTGAGCGCCAGCTTGGGCCGCAGCTTCTCCTCTGCGAACCGCTCGATGCCGTGCAGAATTCCAGAGGTCGAAACCGTCATGCGCGATTCGGGAATCCCCATGGCTTCCACCAGCAGGTGAACCGCCGCCATAAAATTGTCGTAATTCAGAAACGGTTCGCCCATTCCCATAAACACCAGGTTGATGCGATCCCGGCCGACCCGCACATTGTGGCGATTCAACACCGCCGCCACTTGTCCGGCGATTTCTCCCGCGGTCAGGTTGCGCTTCACGCCCAGCTTCGCGGTCAGGCAAAATTGGCAATTCACCGCGCACCCAACCTGGCTTGAAATACAGATCGTCGCACGGCGATAGGGAACCGCCGTCTCCGCCTTCTCGCTCCCCGGGATCGAACCCGCTTCAGCTTCCTCTGCCGCAGCCTCCGATCCGTCGCCCAGCTCACCATCATCCCCATTGGGCATCCAGACGGTTTCCACGGTCTCTCCGTCGGTGCACGCCACCAGGTAGCGCTCCGTCCCATCGCTCGACACAAAGGCTTGTGCGATCCGCGGCATACCTACCTCAAATCCAGATTGACGCAGCAATTCGCGCATAGATTTCGGCAGGGCTGTCATCTCTTCCAGGCAGGAGACGCGCTGTTGATAAAGTGCGTGCCAAAGCTGCCGGGCGCGATAAGGCTCTAAACCTAAACTTTCAACTAACGCGTCAAGCTGTTGTAAGGAAAGAGAAAACAGCGAGCCTGTAGAATTTACATGATTCTTTTGCGGAAGAGGGTCGTATTGTGGAAAACTTTGCATCTAATGTGGATAACTGTTGCCCCCTCAGCCCCTTCTGGGCGAGGCAGCAATCCGACCTTGTATGTGAAAAAATTATATCCAGATGAATACGATCGATAGTCCGCAGGATACTACGCATTTCAGTTCTCTTGGTAGTTCGCCCGACAGCGCCCAGAGTCGCAACATTCGCCGCACTGAATTATCGAATGGCCTGGTAATTCTTACGGAGAGAATGGAACACGTTCGTTCCGTCTCCATGGGCGTGTGGGTCAAGACCGGGTCGCGCGACGAACTTCCAGAAATCAACGGCGTCTCCCATTTTGTTGAGCACATGGTGTTCAAGGGGACCAAATCGCGGTCCGCTCAGAATATCGCCAGGGAAGTCGACGCCATCGGCGGGAACCTGGACGCCTTCACCAGCAAAGAAACCATTTGCTTCAACATTAAAGTGCTCGACGAGCATGTGCCGAAGGCGCTGGATGTGCTGACCGATCTGGTGACGCAACCTATATTTGCACCCGATGATATCGGGCGGGAATGTAAAGTCATCCTGGAAGAAATCAAGATGGATGAAGATAACCCGGACATGCTTGTGCATGAAATTTTTACCCAGAGCTTCTGGAAAGATCATCCGCTGGGTAAGCCAATCCTGGGCACTCGTGACACGGTAAAGCGGTTCGATCAGGGAACACTGTTCGACTTCTACGGTGGGCGGTTCCAGGGCAAGAACATGATCTTCTCCGCCGCGGGAAATCTGGATCACGAGGCATTCGTGACCCTGGTCGCAGAGAAGCTGGCGCATCTGCCGGCCGCGCCTGCGCACGAAAGCGATTTGATTTCTCCGTATGCAGCCACGCCAAAAGTGCATGCGCGGATTGTCTCCAAGCAGAAGAAGTCGCTCGAGCAGTTGCAGCTTTGCCTGGGCGTGCCGGCTCCGGCGGTGAATGATGAGCAGCGCTACACGGTCGCCTTGCTGAATACGATTCTCGGCGGCGGCATGAGCTCTCGCCTGTTTCAGAATGTTCGCGAGGACCGCGGTCTGGCCTATTCCATTTTCAGCGAGGTCAACTCGTTCCGCGATACCGGTTCGCTGTGCGTCTACGCGGGCACCTCGGCACAAAATGCCGAGCAGGTGATTCGCCTGACGGTAGATGAATTTCGACGTCTGAAAGATGTTCTGGTACCGGAAGAGGAATTGCAGCGCGCCAAGGATCAGCTCAAGGGAAATATTCTGATGAGCCTGGAAAGTTCCGGTGCGCTGATGTCGAATCTGGCGCGGCAGGAAATGTATTTCCAGCGTTTCTATGCAGTGCCGGAAATCCTGGAACAAGTGGGTCAGGTCACGAGCGCGGACCTGATGCGAATGGCCGAACAGCTGTTCGTGCCTGAGTCGGTGGCAGTTGCATTGCTGGGCAACCTGAACGGCCTGAAGATCACGCGCGAACACCTTGCCTGCTGATACAGTAGGGAATATATTCGCATTGCTTCCAATGCAGGGTGTTGAAAATGAAAAATGAAGTGCTTCTAAGTCACAAGCAGCAACTGCGTCAATCAGGTTTTACGTTGATGGAGTTGCTGATCGTCATGTCGGTCATCCTGATCCTGATGGCTGTGGCGATCCCGAACTACATGAACATGCGCAGCCAGGCCAACGAAACAGCGGCCATGGAAGAATTACGCACGCTGAACAGTGCAGAAATCCAATATGAGACCGATTATCCGGCGAATGGATTTTCCTGCACCTTGTCGCAATTGGGCGGCGATCCCAAGTCGGGAGCCCCAAGTGCTCAGGCAGCCCAGTTGATTCCCAACGATCTGGCCAGCGGCTACAAGAGCGGCTACCTGTTTGCCATCACCAATTGCACCAAGGTGAATGTGAACAACCAGGATGTCTACACCTCGTTTGAGGTGACAGCGGTTCCGCAGTCGGTGGGTAAGACAGGGCATCGCGGGTTCTGCATGGACCAGACGGGCGAAGTGAAGGCAGACCCGGCCGGCGGCACGAACTGCACGCAGCCTATTTCGTAGGCCCGAAATAGCGGACGACTCATATATTTTTTGATAGGCATAGATATCTCATTTCGCCCGGATCCACGGAAACGAGCAGCCGCACATTGGTTGGGAACCATGGGGCTGGTTGCGGTGTGCCTCATTTGCGCAGCCCCGTCGTGGTGCGCCAGCGCGGCACCTGTGCCTCCGGCGGCGCCCACCGTTGCCGAAATCTGCAAACAAGTGGACCAGCACTATAACGGACTGCACTCGCTCCGCGTCCAATTCACTGAAACCTACCAGGGTATGGGGATGAAACGCACGGAGACTGGAACGCTGCTGCTGCAGAAGCCCGGTCGCATGCGGTGGGACTACTCCTTCCCAGCGGGCAAGGTTTTTATCATCGATGAAAAGTACGGCTACTCCTACACACCGGGGGATGCGCAGGCGGAGCGCTACCCGGCCAAGCAACTGGAAGACTTTCGTTCGCCACTTCGCTTCTTGTTAGGCCATACACGCATAGAAAAAGAATTGACCGATCTGACGCTGACTCCTGAGGGAGCGGAATTCCGTTTGCGCGGAGTTCCGAAGGACATGGAGCAGAGAGTGGCGGAGGTTACGCTCACGGTGACCGCGGAAGGCAGGATTGATGCCATCCAATGGAAAGAAACCGATGGCGCGACCACGGATTTTCAGCTCACACGTGAGCTGGCCAATCCGCCGCTGGCTGCCGATACGTTCTCCTTTCATCCACCGGACGGCGTGGCGGTGGTCACGGGATTGGCTCCCATTTAGCGGCGGGAACGAAGGGTCTGGAGTGGTGGCTTGCAGTCTCAATTCTTGCGGACAAGTTTGTCTGGACTGGCGTTGGCGGTCTTGCTCGCCGCAACTGCGCCAGCCCGTGCCCAATGGCAGATTGAACCCAGCGGCACCACCGCGAGCTTGCGCGGAATCCACGCTGTGACCGCCAACATTGCCTGGGCCAGCGGGACCAACGGCACCGTGCTGCGCACGCTGGATGGCGGCCGGAACTGGCGGCCTTGTTCCGTGCCTGCGGGCGCTGAGAAATTGGATTTCCGCAGCGTGTGGGCCTGGGATGCGGATCACGCCATGGTGATGTCGAGCGGGCCGGGCAGAAGCATCGCAGCCTCTACTCCACACATGACGGGTGCCGAACTTGGACGGATTGTGTTCACGAATCCCGATGTGGATGGTTTTTGGGATTCTTTGCAATTCGATGGAACGCGCTTTGGCGTGATCCTGGGAGATCCGGTGCAGGGAAGCTTCACCATGTTCGTGACCTATGACGGCGGCGGGCAGTGGACGCGGCAAGTGAATCCCTGCCTGCGCACTATGGATCCCAAGCAAGGAGCCTTCGCCGCCAGCAATCAATCGCTCGCCATCGTTCCTCTGCAGGATGCAAACTCAGCGCCGGGAACGGGGGCTAACCATCAAGTATGGTTCGGCACCAGCGGCGGGTGGCTCTACGGATTTCAATTAGCGCCGCTGGAATTGATCTCCGCGCCCAGCGGAAATTCCGCGGCGAATGGATGCGTTCACATTCGAGCGCTGCCGAACGGATCGAAAGATTCCGCGGGAATTTTCGCGGTAGCTTTCCACGACACGATCAGCGGAGTCGTGGTTGGCGGGGATTACACCCAGCCGCAAATGGGAACGAGTACAGCAGCTTTCACAACCGATGGCCTGCATTGGCAGACCGCATTGCAACCTCCCGCCGGCTATCGCTCGACCGTAGCGTGGAATTCAACTGATTCGACCTGGATTGCCGCCGGATCGTCCGGCAGCGACATCTCCCGCGACAACGGCAATCGCTGGCAGCCGCTCGACCATAACAACTGGAACGCCATCAGCTTGCCGTTCATTGTCGGGCCAGACGGCCGCATTGCAAGACTGATATCTTGGGGTCAGCTACGCGTGATGAATCAAGCTCCGATCGCGACTGTTGCCGCATCGGCAAAGGATTAAGACCCATTGGAATATATCGTCAAAACCGCGGATGAACGAGGGCACGTGCAGGAAAATGTGCACATTGGAAACTCCGCTGAAGAGCTGCGCCAGCGCTTCGCCCAGTCCGGCCATTATGTGTATTGGATCAAGCCGAAAGGTCTCGCCGGCAAGGCAGGCGCCGGCAAGCGCGTCAAACTGGAACCATTCTTGATTTTCAATCAGCAGTTTCTGACGCTGATTCGCGCTGGCCTCCCCATTTTGTCTTCCGTCGATCTGCTGGCGAAACGCCAGAAAGCCTCCACCCTGCGCGCCCAGCTGGAAGACGTTGCCGTGCGCGTTCGCACCGGCCAATCGCTCTCCGCCGCCTTTGAATCCCAGGGCGGTTTTCCGGTGATTTACACCACCTCGCTGCTTGCCGGCGAGCGTTCCGGCAACCTGGAAGAAGTCCTCACCCGCTACCTCGCGTTTCAGCGGATTTCGCTTACCTTCCGCAAGAAGCTGATCGCCTCGCTTTTCTATCCGGTATTGCTGATCATTATGGTCACAGGCTTGTTCATCTTTTTGATCAGCTTTGTCGTTCCCCGGTTTGCCGCGCTCTACGATCAGATCGGTACTAAGCTTCCCGGCATCACAGTGTTTATGCTGGCGATGGGCAAAGACTTCCAATCGTACCTGCCGTATCTGCTGGTCGGATTTGCAGCCATCGTTTTCGGGTTGATTCGCTGGAGCCGTACCGACGCGGGTGCCAACCAGATCGATACCCTTCGCATCAAAACCCCCGTTTTTGGCAGCATCTGGGTCAAGTATCAGGTAGCGTTGTTCTCACGAACGCTTTCAACGCTATTATCAGGCGGCTTGCCGCTGGTTCCGTCGCTCGAGACAGCCGCCCGATCGATCGGCAGCCGGCGTCTCAGCCAGGCCGTGTCGCAGTCGGTCGGCAGCGTACGGGAGGGCAAGGGGCTGGCCACCAGCCTGAATAACACGAAGATTTTTCCCGAGCTGTCGATCGAAATGATTGAAGTCGGCGAGGCCACCGGAGCGCTGCCGGGAATGTTGAATTCCGTGGCGGAATTTTTTGAAGAAGATGTGCAGACGGCGCTGACCGCGGCGCTATCGCTGATTGAGCCCGCAATTTTGATTGTGATGGGCGGCGTTGTGGTGACCATTCTGATCGCGCTCTATCTGCCGATCTTCAGCCTGGGTGCGGCCGGCGCAATGCAACACTAGTAAGGAGAAACACGATGGCCGATATTGCAATTGTTCCCAACGGAAAGCCCGTACTCAGCGATGAGACCGCGCAGGCGCAGGTGCTCGCGGCGCGCTACCGTTGCGAGTTCGTCGACCTCAGGAATTTTCGAATCCAGCACGAGTTATTCCGCACCGTGCCCGTCGACATGATGTTCCGCTACAACTTTGTTCCGCTGGAGCAGTTGGAAAACAAATTGATCATCGCCGTCAGCGATCCCAGCCGATTGATGATGATGGATGAAATTTCCAGTTTGCTGGGGCAGAAAATCGGCGTCAAGGTCGCCACGCTCAGCCAGATTACAGATCTGCTGAAGAAGACGGAGCAGTCGCAGCGCGTCCTCGACGAAGCCACAGAAGGATTGACGTTCGATGTGCTCTCGTCCGAAGACAATCAGGACGAGACACTCTCCATCGAAAAGCTGACGTCAGAAGAAGACATCAGCCCTATCATCCGCCTGGTCGACACCATGGTGTTTACCGCGCTCGAGCGGAGAGCCAGCGATATCCACCTGGAAACGTTCGACGACAGTTTGCTGGTGAAATATCGCATTGACGGTGTGCTGCAACACGCCATGGCGCCCATCGCGCGCGAGCATCACCAGACCATTCTTTCCCGCATCAAGGTCATGAGCGAGCTCGACATTGCGGAGCGCCGCGTTCCGCAGGATGGACGTTTCCGTGTCCGCTACAAAGGCCGCCTGATTGATTTTCGCGTCTCCATCATGCCTACCGTGCATGGCGAAAATGCCGTGCTTCGCGTCCTCGATAAAGAGTCGATGAGCGAAACCTTCCGCTCCTTGACGCTGAATGTGGTCGGGTTTGACGAGAACGATCTGCGCCGATTCCGCCGCTACATCCGCGAACCGTATGGCATGGTGCTGGTCACCGGGCCCACGGGGTCGGGCAAGACGACTACGCTGTACGCCGCGTTAAACGAAATTAAAAGTGATGAAGATAAGATCATCACCATTGAAGATCCGGTGGAGTATCAGATTCGCGGCATCACGCAGATTCCAGTGAACGAGAAAAAAGGTCTGACCTTCGCGCGCGGCTTGCGTTCGATTCTGCGTCACGATCCCGACAAGATTCTGGTCGGCGAAATCCGCGACCAGGAAACTGCGCAAATCGCCATCAACTCAGCATTGACGGGTCACCTTGTCTTCACCACTGTCCACGCCAACAACGTGGTCGACGTCCTGGGACGTTTTCTCAACATGGGCGTCGAACCCTATAACTTCGTTTCCGCGTTGAACTGCATTCTCGCCCAGCGACTGGTCCGCGTCATTTGTGAAGATTGCAAGAGGTCCGTCCAGTACGACCGCGAGACCTTGCAACTCAGCGGACTTGATACTGCGGAATGGTCTGGATTCGATTTTAAGGAAGGCGCGGGATGTATTGAATGCGGCGGCACCGGATACAAGGGCCGTACAGCAATCCATGAACTTCTGGAGCTAAACGATAGAATCCGCGAAATTATTCTGGAGAAAAGGCCAAGCTCAGAGGTGCGCAAAGCAGCGCGCGCAGAAGGTATGTCGTTTCTGCGGGAATCGGCGTTGCAGCGGGTGCGATTGGGCCTGACAACGTTGAAAGAAATTAACAAAGTTACGTTCATTGAAGCTTCACGGTAAGCTTAACTTACATGCGTCTTTTTCCAACTTCACTGCAAGATGCAGTGCGTCCAAGGCTAGCGTGCGAGATCGCGCCGGATGGAATTCTCGCGGCTCGATCGACCAGTGTGGAGTCTCCGCTGGATGAAGCTGTCTTTGCGCCGCTGGCCGACGGAGCGGTCTCGGCCGGAGTGACGGCGCCACTGTTTCATGACAGCAGTGCAGTGCAGGCGGCGTTGAAAGACGCGCTCGAGTCATTTGATGGCCACGGTCGCGATTGGACGTTTATTGTTCCGGATGCATGCACCCGCGTGCATATTCTCGATTTCGACACGCTGCCGGCCAAACCGCAGGAAGTTTTGCCGCTGGTTCGTTTTCGACTACGTCGCATGTTGCCCTTCGATGCTGACCTGGCGGGCGTGTCCTATCAGCTGTTGAGTTCTCCTGTTCCCACCCGAAAAGATGCTCCGGTGCAGGTGATCACCGCCGCCATGCCGGCGGAAATCCGAGACGAAGTCGAGTCGATGGCGCGCAGCCTGCAGCGGGAACCAGGCGTATTATTGCCGGCGACATTGGCCGCGCTCGCCGCGTTGCCGGATGCTGGCTCGCATCTGCTGGTGCACACAGAAAAAGATTCAATGACCACCGCCATCACGCACAACGGGGAGTTGTTGCTGTACCGGGCGACGGATCGCGCAACGACTGACCCAGGAGAAATGGCGCAGGCTGTCCTGGTGGCCGCAGCATATTACGAAGACGCATTGCATGTGCCGCTGCAGGAAGTTTGGGTAGCCGGGCTGGAGTCGACAGACGTATTGCGGCAGCATCTCGCCGCCGACGGCGCCTGGCAGATTCCATTGCGTGCGCTGGTGAATTCGCAATCATTTTCCGCCAGCAGTGTGCCCAGCCAGGTAGACCCTGGCCGCTTTACCAGCTTGGTGGGGGCGTTGCGCGGCTAATGCGGATCACTCTCAATCTCGCTTCGCGACCTTTCTTCGAACTCCGGCCGGTACTGCTGCGGCTGCGCGTGCTGGCGGGGGTCCTGGCGGCGCTGTCGCTGGTTCTGTTTCTGCTGCTGCGCCAGGCGGAAGTCAAGGCCGATCGCGCCGAGGCAGTCGCTCACAAATGGAACCTCGCTTCCCAGCAACTGCAACAAGAGTGGCAGCAGGATCAGGCCCTGATGCAGCAGCCGGATAACGCGGCGACACTGCAGCGGTCGGATTTTCTGAACCAGCTATTCCGTCGTAAATCCTTTTCCTGGACCACTGCGATGATGGACCTGGAGCGGGTACTCCCGCAGGGTGTGCAGGTGACCAGCATCGATCCGCGCATGACAAAAGATGGTCGCGTGATGATGCGCCTGCGGGTCAATGGGCCGCGCGATAAAGTTGTGAACCTTGTCAGCAATCTGGAGAAGTCACCTCACTTCATCGAGCCTCGTGTCACCGGAGAGACCGCCGACATCCAGGGGCAAGGGCAGGCTGGATTTCGTCCCACCATGTCGGGATCGACCGACTACAACGTCGATATTATTGCTGGCTTCAATCCGGGTGACCTGGCTTCCACCGATGTCAACGCGGAAGCAAAGAAATCGGGAACGCACCTGATCATGCGCGAAGACAATGCGCGACAAACTGGCGCGGCTTCGACGTCTCATCCGGCTGCGGTACAGCACGTCCGTCCGGCAGGGAATCGAGGGGTCCGATGAAGTTGACTCGACCTAACTGGAGCAACATTCGCATCACCGCGCAGCATTGGCACTACGGCGCAATTATCCTCTTGCTGCTGCTGAATCTGACCCTGGCCGTGCGGCTGATGTTTGCATGGAACCGCGCCAAACAGGGAGATGCGGCGAACATTGCGGCCAGTCAGTCGCAATACCGCGCGATGAAGTTGAAAACCACTCCGCTCAAAGGGCTGGACAAAAAGATCGACCAGGCCAAACTGGATCAGCAGGCCTTCTATGACAAGCGGTTTCCTGTGAGTACCTCAGAGGTCTTGACCGAGTTGGGCGCATTGGCCGTGAAGAATAATGTATTGCTGGCTCGTGACCAGGAGGCATACGGCAAACCGCAGCAACGCCTTGTGGAAATGCAAATAGAAGCCACTTTGAGTGGCGATTATGCTCCTGTCGTCCGGTTCATTAATGGGCTGGAGCGCGATCATATCTTTTTTACGATCAGAGGCATAGCGCTGAACGGTCAGCAAGGCGGCGTGGTCAGCTTACGCATGGTCCTGACCACATACCTGCGGGCAGGCACGGCAAACACGGGAGCGGCGTTGCCGTCCACCTCCACCGACACCACCTCCACGGAGCAGTAGAGAGACAATGGCGATTCGACTCGGCACCGAGGACAAGAAGAAACGCTGGATCGCGATGATTTCCGTTTCGCTGGCGCTGACGTGGTTTGCGCACACGTTGTGGCAGCTGGAGACCGGGCCCTCATCCGCTCCGCCGCCCGCCGCGACTGAATCCACGGCATCGACGCCCGCCAGCACTTCGAATCGCGTCGGCACGGCAACTGGAAAATCAGCGCAGCATGTCGAAAGCGCGACCAGTCTTGATCCCACGCTGCATCCGGAATGGATGGCAATGGCGGAGAATACCGTGTACTCCGGCACCAGCCGCAATATTTTTTCCAAGGATTCGCTGCCTCCGGTCCAGGAGACTGCGATTGAGAAGCCCATCGCGTCGGCCCGCACTGATGGCGCTCTGGCTCCATCGGGCCCTCCACCACCTCCGCCGATCGATTTGAAGTTTTATGGCTTCGCGAAACAGCAGAACGGGCGCAAGCTGGTCTTCCTGATGCACGGAGAAGATATTTTTATCGCCGGCGTCGGGGATATCGTGGACGGCCGCTACAAAGTGATCCAGGTGAATGACAATTCCGTCGTCGTGGAAGACCTGGCCTACACCAACCAGCAAACGCTTCCGTTGCTGGTCAGCTAGTTCGAAATAATAGTTGCCAGGGCAACCAGTTTGACGTCAATGGTTGCCATAGCAACTACTTTTCAGACGACTCTTTCCTGTGCGGAAATCAGTGGAAAGCCTGCCAGACGTTCGTCCGCCGGGGCAAGCACCACCCCTTCCAGAATCAGTCGTGGATTTCGCGGCGGCCCTTCCTTTTCATCGACGCAAGTGCTCTGTTACACTAACGCTGCAACACAGATCGCACCGTAACCACTGCGGCAAGCGCATCTGGGGACGTAGCTCAGTTGGTTAGAGCGCTGCCCTGTCACGGCAGAGGTCGCGGGTTCGAGCCCCGTCGTCCCCGCCATTGATTCCAAAAACCTTAGAATCAATCGGCGACCCAAAGTGACAACTAATCAAGGCCCGAGAAAGGTCCAATAAGCCCGCTAATGCCTGTCTCCGGGGTATATGGTCGGAGAAGCTCGACGAAGCTATAGCCCTATGCGTCTCTGGTTGTTTCAATCACCGGGACAGGTGGTAGGCGCATACCCAGTCGCAAATCGGGTTGTGCCGACTCAAACTGAGATATGATTGAGCATGACCCCCAGGAGCACAAATCTGCGTAGAGTACTGTTGCTGCTCTGGATCATCGTGTTGCCTGCATGGATGCTTGGCTCTGCGTCCATTGCTGCGAGAGCGGGGTTCAAGCCGAGCCCTTTGGCGACACTGTCAGTTCGCACGAACTGGACAGCGCCCACTTCAACCGATGGCTCCCACGGATCGCGGAAGAAGATAGGCCGTCGCATCTATCTGCAACGCCAAAGCAATACTGTCTGGATCACTCCGCATCATCGCAGGCATCGCCGCTTTGGGCTTGAGGCCTCTCCATTACGCACACACCCATTCATCATTCAAGCTGCCGACCTGAACGACCTGGATGAACATGTACCGTCCTGCACGCGCCTGCGGTCATCCGGCCGAGCGCCTCCTTCGCTCTGACCTGTTCCGCCTTGTAGAGCATTCTGATTTTTACGGGGTTGTTTGGCGTCTTGTCTCGTGCGGTTTTCTTGCCAGAAAATCCGTGCGCGATTGTTGCTTCACACTCCACGTCAGATGAATGCTCCGTCACATTTTTTCCGGAGTCTTGGTAGTTCCGGACAGCCAGCGTTGCTCCAACCAATCGCTGTGGGTACGCAACACGTTGGGAGAATTTCGGCATTCACAGCAAGTGCGTGAAAGCTCGTCAGGTTGGAGGTTATCAACGCATGCTGAATGTGAGAAGAAAGCCGCTCTCTGCTCTCACAGCCATACTTGTGTGTTCGCAGTGGCTTTTCGCGGGCGCGCAGCAGCAGACAAATGCGCCCGGCGTGAGGCAATTTACGGTTCAGGAAGCCGTCGACTACGCACTCACAAATTATCCTGCTGTGCGCGCGGCGATGGAGCAGTACAACGCCTCCAGAGCTGGTGTAGGGCTTGCAAAGACCGCTTATATTCCGCGGCTCGATACCGTATGGCAAGGGGATCGCGGATCGCGCGAAAGCGTGCTGGGGGTGTTGCTTCCACAATCTCCAAACATTCTGACGGGGACGCAGGGAAGTGTGACTCCCCACGCCTATCGGCCGTTTTGGACCTCCGGCGCAGGGGTTTTGCTTTCATGGGAGCCCTTCGACTTTGGCTTTCGTCGCTCCCAGGTGCGTTCGGCGCAGATGACAGAGAGTCGCATCGGCGAGCAAGTTGAACTCACCAAGCTGGGCGTTGCGACTGCAGTTGCCGAGGCGGCGCTGGCCGTGCTGGCTGGAGAGCAGCGGGTGAATGCCAGCCTGGCAGACGTAAACCGCAGAGAGGTGTTTGCCCGATCCGTGCACGCCCTAGTGGATGCGCATCTGCGACCGGGAGCCGATGCTTCTCGTGCGGAGGCGGAACTGGCTGCGGCCCGAACACGGCTGATTCTTGCGCAGCGAGACGACCAGGTGGACAGCGGTGCTCTTGCCGCGCTGTTGGGTATTGCCGGTACAACGGTGCAGATCAAGATAGGTCCATTCCTCGAAATTCCGCCGGATCGAACCTGGGCCGAAACTCCTCTCGCAAATCATCCTGCTGCGATCACGCAACAGAAACGGATCCAGGAAGCTGATGCTCGCATCAGCGTCCTCAATCACTCCTTCTATCCACACTTCACGACCGAAGGTCTGCTCTCCGCCCGTGGCAGCGGACAGACGGCCACAGGGGAAGTGAAACAGTGGCCAAGTGGTATGGGTTTTGACATCTACAACTGGGAGGCGGGAGTGACGGCCTCGCTTGATCTGACAAGTATCGCGCCGATCCAGCAACGCAAGAAGATCGAGGTCGCCAATCGACGTCGTGAGGAAGCAGTTTATGCGCAGACCCTGCAGGTGTTGACCGGCCAGCAGCAGCAAGCGCTGGCGGAGCTGACAGGCGCGCGGCGAGTAGCGCAGAATACTCCGACTGAACTGGAAGCATCGCGGCAGAGCGAGGCACAGGCTCTAGCACGATTTCACGCCGGGCTGGGAACCATCGTGGACGTAGCCGAGGCCCAGAGCCTGTTAGTGCAGGCGGAAATGGATGACTCTCTTGCGCGCCTCAGCATATGGCGGGCGCTTGCTGGTCTTGCTTCCGCTCAGGGCGACTTGACCCCGTTTCTGAACACCGTGAATGACATGCCTGCAGGAGGGCACTGACCTATGTGGCTTGTTCATGCCGCCCTGCGGCGTCCCATCACCGTTCTGATCGCGGTCATCGCGGTGGCGCTGTGCTCGATTCTTGCGATTGCGCGAATGCCGGTGGATATTTTTCCGAACCTGAACCTGCCTGTGATTTATGTGGCTCAGCCCTACGGCGGAATGAGTCCAGCGCAGATGGAAGGGTATTTGACCTACTACTACGAATCGAACTTTCTATACGTTGCTGGATTGGAAAGTGTGGAGTCGAAGTCGGTCGAAAATTTTGCGCTGCTGAAGCTCTCGTTCCTGCCTGGCACCGACATGAACCAGGCGCTCGCACAGACGGTCGCTTACATCGAGCGCGCACATGCCTATATGCCCGCGGGAACGGTTCCACCCTTTGTTTTGCGCTTCGACGCCGGCAGTGTACCGGTTGGCTATGTCGTGTTTTCCAGCAAGACCCACAGTGTGGATGAATTGCAGGACCTGGCATTAAATCGCGTTCGGCCTCTGTTCACTACGTTGCCCGGGGTGTCGTCTCCGGCGACCTTCGGAGGCAGCTCTCGAACCATCGTGATTCACGTCGACCGCAGCAAACTCAACAGCTATCGCATGTCGACGGGCGAGGTGGTGAAGGCGCTGCTTTCGGGGAATGTCATCGCACCCGCGGGCGATGTGCGAACCGGCAAGCTCGACCGCATTACGCCGATGAATGCGGTCGTGTCGAATATCAGCGACCTGGCGAACTTGCCGGTGCGCACCGGCGCGGGGCCGACGGTATTTATGCGTGATGTCGGCTGGGTGGAGGACGGAAGCGATATCACTCTGGGCTATGCCCTGGTGAATGGCCGTCGCACGGTGTACTTGCCGGTCACCAAGCGTGCCGACGCCTCCACGCTGGCGGTGGTGAATGAGGTGAAGGCCAACATGAGCCGGTTCGCCAACGTGCTTCCTCCGGACGTGCAGATCAGCTATGAACTCGATCAATCGGGCCGCGTGAAACGGTCGCTCGCGGGACTCATCTGGGAAGGGACAATCGGGGCATTTCTGACGGGCCTGATGGTGTTTCTGTTCTTGCGAGAATGGCGAAGCTCATTCATCGTCATCGCATCAATTCCGTTCGCATTGGTTGCCGCCGTCGTCTGCCTGTGGCTGGCGAACCAGACGATCAACATCATGACGTTGAGTGGCCTTGCTCTTGCGGTCGGCATTCTTGTCGACGAGGCCATGGTCGAGATTGAAAACATCCACCGCAACCTGCAGTTGACGGATCACGTGCCGCAGGCGGTGCTGGATGCAACTCGCCAGACTATCGTTCCCCGATTCCTGGCCATGCTCTCCATCCTCGCTGTATTCATTCCTTCGTTCCTGATGGTCGGTGTGACCCGCGCACTATTTGTTCCACTGTCGCTGGCTGTCGGGTTCGCCATGATTGCCTCGTACCTGCTGTCCAGCACGTTTGTGCCGGTGCTCTATATCTGGTTGAACAAACGCATGCATCGGAACGAGGAAGAAAGTGCGGGGCGCAGCCGATTCGACCATTTTCGCGATCGCTATGCGCACCTCATCGCACGCCTGATCGATCGGCGCGGACTTCTGATTGGAGGGTATGTTGCGGTTGCGGCTGCGACGATCCTGCTGCTGGGTTCTCAACTGGGACGCGAGATTTTTCCTCACACCCCTGAAACTCAGTTTCAGCTACGCCTGCGTGCGCCATCCGGGACTCGAATTGAAGTGACGGAACAAACGACGCTGAAAACTCTGGAAGAGATTAAGCGTCTCGCTGGACCTGGCAATGTCGAAGTGAGCATTGGATACGTCGGAACCTACGCACCCAGCTATCCAGTGAACCTGGTGTATCTGTGGACCAGCGGACCGCAGGAGGCCGTGCTTCGCATTCAGTTGAAGAAAAGCGCGAACATCCATGTGAGTGTGCTGCAGGAACAATTGCGCAGCGTGCTTCCGCGGGAATTTCCAGATACAGCGTTCACTTTTGAATCCGGAGACATTGTCGACCAGATCATGGACTTCGGTTCGCCGACACCGATTGAAGTCGCAATCCAGGGATTCAACTTTTCTGCGGATCACGAGTATGCGGAGAAAGTACGCGCGGAAATGGCGAAGATCGGCCACCTGCGCGATTTGCACTACGGTCAGCCGCTGCAATACCCCAGTCTCAATATTGATATCGATCGCGAACGGGCGGGGCAACTCGGTCTGACGGTGGATCAGGTGGCTCGCTCAGTAGAAACGGCAACGTGGTCCAGCCGATTTGTCTCGCGCAATTTCTGGCAGGACCCCGCAACCGGCGTGGGATATCAGGTGCAGGTGGAAGTGCCGCAGGATCAGATGAAGTCGATGGACGATCTTGCCAGCATTCCACTGATGAGCGGTGGACCTTCGAACCATCCGAATCTTGGCGACGTAGCCCAGCTTTCTTACGGGCAGGTGACGGGAGAATTCGATCGCTACGATATGCAGCGCATGATCTCGCTGACGGCGAATGTGCAGGGCGAGGATCTGGGGCGAGCCGCGGATCAAGTGGAAGCGGCCATCCATCAGGCAGGCCCTCCGCCTCGTGGGGTCGAAGTTCACATCCGCGGACAAGTCGTCCCTATGCGCCAGACACTGCACTATCTCACCTTGGGACTGCTGTTCGCGGTGGTCGCAATCTACTTGTTACTCGCGGCAAATTTTCAGTCTCTTCGCCTGGCGTTTGTTGCGGTCTCCACCACGCCGGCGGTGGTATGCGGCGTGATTGTGATGCTGCTGCTGACCGGAACGACGCTGAATCTCCAATCCTTTATGGGAGCGATTATGGCTCTCGGAGTTTCTGTGGCGAATTCGATCCTGCTGGTGACATTTGCCGAGGGACACCGGCGTGCCGGCAAAGAGTCTTCAGTGGAGGCAGCTATTTTTGGTGGTACGACGAGATTGCGTCCCATCCTGATGACCAGCATCGCCATGATCGCCGGCATGATTCCCATGGCGCTTGCGCTGAACGAAGGCGGTCACCAGACTGCGCCGCTGGGCCGCGCGGTAATTGGTGGGCTGGCAGCTTCTACACTCGCCACTTTATTGATTCTGCCGGCGATATTTTCATTGGCTCAGGAGCGGGCCTCCAGGTCTTCGGCGTCGCTCGATGTATCCGACCCGCACAGCCCCTATTCCTCCCCTGTAGTTGAAGGAGAACGAAATTGAAAACAGCATGCGCAATTCGAGCGCGATATTTCTCTGGAAGTAAATCGCGGGCGTTACTGGCGGCAACAACCCTCTCGCTCGGCGTTATGGTTATTGGCTGCAATGGCAGCGGCGGCAAAGCTTCGGCAGCGGCGGCGGCAGCGCAACCGCCTGCGCCGACTGCGGTCGACTGCGTCAGAGTGGTTTCGCGGAAACTCAACATCACCATCCCATTGCCGGGAGAACTGCAGCCTTATGAAGAGGTACGAATTTTTCCCAAGGTAAGTGGATTTGTGAAATGGATCGGCGTCGATCGTGGTTCGACTGTGAAGCAAGGACAATTATTGGCGGTCTTAATCGCACCGGAAATTGTCGCACAGAAGTCGGAGGCGGAATCGAAGGTTCTGAGCGCGGAGAATCAGCGCATTGCCGCGGAGG
Organism: uncultured Acidobacteriota bacterium; assembly: GCA_963794795.1. GTDB lineage: Bacteria > Acidobacteriota > Terriglobia > Terriglobales > Acidobacteriaceae > JAKAAZ01. Next base: position 933,740 of record CAWCFC010000002.1, read on the forward strand.
CCAAACTCGCCGCCGATGAAAGCAGCTGGGAACGCCTGAAGCAAGCTGCCAACACGCCGGGAGTGATTTCCGATGAGGAACTTGAAGTCGCAGAGAAAGCGGCCACCGCAGACCGTGCTCGCGTAGTTGCGTTGCGGAATACCGCCGATGCAGCCCGCGCGAATCTGCGTTCCGCCGAGGAAATGGAAAGCTACCTGCGAATCGTCGCTCCGTTCGACGGCATCGTGACCAAACGCAATGTCCATCCAGGTGCGTTGGTCGGCCCAGGCGGCGGTTCTGGAACGCAGCCCTCGATGATGCGCATCGAGCAGGTTGCACACTTGCGACTGGTAGTCGCAGTTCCCGAAGTTTACGTTGCCGGCATTCAGAAAGGCGAGACCATCAGCTTTACCGTTCCAGCATTTCCTGGTCGCACCTTTCATGGCACGGTGGCGCGCCTCGCCGATTCCATCGACGTGTCAACCCGCACCATGCCGGTGGAAATGGATGTGTGGAACCCTGGCCTGGAATTGCACTCCGGGATGTTTCCTTCGATTTTGTGGCCGGTGCGCCGACCCGGACCGACTCTATTTGTTCCGCAATCGTCAGTCGGGCGCAATATGGAACAGAGCTATGTCATTCGCGTTCGCGACGACAGGGCAGAGCCGATAAGCGTGAAAACCGGAGGCGTGATGGGCAACCTGACCGAGGTCTTCGGCGATCTTCAAGCGGGGGATGAAGTTGCTCTCCACGCAACCGACGAGCTTCGCTCCGGGACGGCTGTGTCCGCTCATCTGGTTGAACGCTGACGTTCATTGAACTGAAGTATGAGCTGCACAGGAGCGGGACAAACTTCAGGCGACACTTGCACTGCTGACGCGCCTGGTTGAGGATTAACTGCATGAATTGGCTTTGGCTTGTGTCGTATTTCTTTGGGGGAGTTTTTGCGGCGAATGCCATCCCACACTTTGTCTCCGGCACGATGGGACGCCCGTTTCAAAGCCCCTTTGCCAAACCGCCCGGCCAAGGGCTCTCCTCTGCAACGGTGAACGTGGTTTGGGGATTCTTCAACGCGGTGATTGCGTATTTGCTGGTCGCGCACGTCGGTGCTTTTGATCCGCGGGCGACAACACACATCCTCGCATTCGGTCTGGGCGCGCTGCTCATCAGCATCTCTTTGGCGCGTCACTTCGGCCAGTTCCATGGAGGGAATACCCCGACACGCACGTGATGAACCCAGCGGCCGGCACGTTCGAACATGGGGAGATGAAAAACCCCACGAGCTGGAATGCTCCGCAATTACTTGATCGTTGTTAGCTCGGTGTATTCGAGATTTGGGTACCAGGCGGCGCCGCGGCCTGGGGGTGTTCTGTCGCGGGTGTTAGGGCGATGTGGTCAGACATTCACGTTCTCCCTTGGGGATGCGCCGTGCGAGTGTTTATTGTAATAACTTGGACGCCCAACGGTCTGTAGGATGCCTGCAACCCGACCCCCGGTTCTTCCTTGTGGGAAGAGAGGGTGCGCGAGCATCAAAATTCATGTTCGCCGTTTGACATATCTTCGGCCGAGTTGGTATGAAGGCTACCAAGCGCGCAATCTTCTAAGACGTTGGTACGCACGCCAACAAGGAGAACTCAAGCAATGTTTACGCCAAAAGGAAAGTTCAGCTGGTACGAAATTATGACCAGCGATACCAAGGCCACCGGGAAGTTCTATTCCGACGTTGTGGGCTGGACGACCAAGGAAATGCCGTCTGGGGATGGTCACCCGTACACCACCTTCAACCTCGGCGAAGTCGGAATTGCGGGTATGTTGCATATGACCGGACACACAGGCTGGATTGGTTACATCTCAGTCGATGATGTCGATGCTCACGTGGAAAAGATTGTCGAAGCCGGTGGCAAATTGTGGAAGCCTGCCACCGACATTCCTGGGATACTTCGCTTCGCCGTCTTATCTGATCCGCAGGGCGCGGCAATCGTGGTTTTCACGGCGGACCCGAGCATGCCATCGCCGCAGCGCCCGGAGCCACCGACCCCTGGCACAATCGGCTGGCACGAGCTTTATACAACTGATCTCGATGGCGCATTCAATTTCTACAACAAGCTCTTTGGCTGGACGAAGGTCAGCGATATGGATATGGGTCCCATGGGCCTCTATCGGATCTTCGATGAAGGTGACCACAAGCAAATGGGCGACGGCGGAATGATGACCAAAGCGCCTCATATCCCGGTGTCATGCTGGAATTTCTACTTCAACGTGGACTCAATCAAAGCGGCAGTCAAACGCGTTGAATCCGGCGGCGGGAAAATCCTGAACGGGCCAATGCAGGTACCCGGCGGCGGTTGGATTATCAATGGGCAAGACCCTCAAGGAGCCATGTTCTCGCTTGTCAGTAGCAAAGAATGAGGTACGCAGGATTTTGTTGGAGTCATTCTTAGCTGAACTGAAATCCTGCGCATCGTTCTACAGAAAATCTCACCGCACGAACTCCTGCCTACAAGATGCAATTGCAGATCCGTGCCCTTGCATTGCGGGGTCTGATCTTTCGAGTTATCGTTAATACGTTCCGAATAACACGCAATCTACTGCAATCTGCGCTGCAACCGAAATGGCTACGCCAGCGACGCTTCGGTTGTTCTTTGTCGACTTAGACCAGCCTTTTCTTGAACTGTGAGGAATCAATCGTGAACAATCTGAATCGAAGGACCTTTCTGAAAACTGTGGGACTTGGCGACAGCCGAAACCCTGGTCGGGCCAAACGTACATTTGCTGGCGGAGCAGCAGGCCGAAGCCGCCCAGGCTGTGTCGCCGAATGACACCATTCAATTCGCCCTGATCGGCGCGGGAATTCGCGGACAGGGGATTACGCAGACTGCCGTGCAGGTGCCCGGAGTTAAGTTAGTCGCGGTATGCGACACCTACCAGGGCCGGCGCGACCACAGCAAGGAGTTGTGGGGGCCTAGTATCTTCACAACCGTGGATTATAAGGAGATTCTGGCTCGCAAAGACATTGACGCCGTGGTGGTCGCAACGCCGGACCACTGGCACAAGCAAATCGCCGTGGATGCGATGCATGCCGGCAAAGATGTGTATTGCGAAAAACCCATGATTCACAAATACTCCGATGGCCCGGAGATGATCGAAGCGGCGCGCAGCACGAATCGAGTGATTCAAATCGGCAGCCAGCGCGTCAGCAATGTGGCCTACATTAAGGCGAAGGAATTGCTGGCCGCGGGTTCGATTGGCCAGCTGAATATGGTGACCGCATGGTGGGATCGCAACTCCGCGATCGGCGCATGGGACTATACGGTGCCGCTGGATGCCTCGACCGAGACCTGCGACTGGCCACAATTCCTGGGTACGGCGCCAAAGATTCCATTCAACGCAGAGCAATTTTTCCAGTGGCGGAAATGGAAGGCCTATGGTTCGGGCGTCGCCGGCGATCTTTTCGTTCATTTGTTCAGCGGGACTCATTTTGTGACCGGTGCCCATGGACCGACACGCGGTATGGCGACGGGCGGTCTGCGCTATTGGAAGGATGGACGGAATGTCCCCGATGTGATGGTGGCGCTATTCGATTATCCGGAAGCGTTCAACCTGAGCCTTCGGGTGAATTTTGTGAACGGCGGCGCAGAAAGCGAAGGGCTCATCTTTACCGGCTCCGAAGGGACTATGCAAATCTTTGGAGATAGTGTCAGCGTTACTCGCACACCGCGAGAGACGGAGCCTGGATACGACATTGAGACATTTACCAACGCGATGCAGAAGGAAATTGTGATGAAGTATCGCGAAAAATATCCAATCACGCATCCGAACGGCGCGCCTGCATTGAATTTCGAAAAATACGAGGCTGCGCCCGGCTACGACGATGTCTACAGCCATTTCGTTACCTTCTTCAATGCAGTTCGGAACCGCAAGCCTGTCATTGAAGATGCGGTATTCGGATATCGTGCGGCCGGAGCTGCCCTGTTGAGTAATCGCAGCTACTTCAGCGGCAAAATGGAGCACTGGAATCCAGAAACGATGGAACTTGTGTCGTAACGGTAGCAACAGGAATCGAGAAAGGTTTGTGATGAGAAATCGAATGAATCGTTTTGGTTGCTGGCCTCGGTTGGGTGTTGTCGCGGTCGCGCTTGCTTGCGCCGTGCCGATGTTAGCGCAGAAAGTTGAAACTCCGCGGTTGACCAAGCCCGGAAATGGACCGTACGGTGTTCCGCAAGCTACGTTCTTTGTCCACCAGCTTGGCACCGATCATGCGGAGGGAATTACCACGCTCGACATGAACGGCGACGGATACCTGGACATTTTGAGTGGTGCGTACTGGTACGAAAATCCCGGTCCGCAGGGTGGAGTCTGGAAGCAGCACCAGTACCGAACCGTGGGCATCCACAATGAATTTGTTTCCGACGCCGGCGAGTGGACGGTCGACGTAAATCACGACGGCGCGCCCGACGTGGTGACGTATGGATGGATTGAGAACGGACTCTTCTGGTGGGAAAACCCGAAGAAGCAGGGCGTGATGTGGAAGCGGCATTTCATCTGTAATAGCTATGACACGGAAGGTGGATGGATGGGCGACATCAATGGGGACGGGAAACCGGACCTGGTGTTGGCGCACTACAACCACTCCGGCGTGTTGTGGGTTGATTTCTCCGGGCCAAAGCCGATCGTGCATCACCTGGGCGAAGATCACAGTCGCGATAAAGACGTCGGCAATCCGGACGGAATCGTGCATCGCGTGTCGGCGGACAGCAAGGCAGAGGATGGCCACGGCACCGGCATTGCCGATGTGAATGGTGATGGCAAGAACGACGTTCTGACGCCCTACGGCTGGTTTGAAAATGTCGACGCCAACCATGACAAATGGATATGGCATCCTGACTGGAACCTGGGCGACGCTGGATTTCCTATCCTCGGCTACGACGTGAACAATGACGGCAAGATGGACATTATTTACGGCCAGGGCCACAGCTACGGACTGTTCTGGCTGGAGCAGGAGGGAAGTGGCGCAAGTCGGCACTGGATTCGACACACGATTGACGATTCCTATTCACAGATTCACGCGCTGAAACTGGTAGATCTTGATGGCGACGGTCAGCCGGAATTGTTGACCGGCAAGCGCTATCGCGGTCATTCCGGAAATGACCCAGGCTCGTACGATCCACTGGTTGTCTACTACTACAAGATCGATCGCAAAACCGCCAAGTTTACCCGCTACGCCATTTCGGTTAACGGTACGGCGGCGGCTGGAACGCAGTTCGTTACCGCCGATTTCGATAAGGATGGTGACATCGATATTGCGACCGCCGGTAAGACGGGCGTTCACTTCTTTGAAAATCTGAAAGTGAACAACGTGCCGAAAGCCGAACGCGAAAAGGAATTGCTGCTGAACCAGAAATGGCCCTTCCCGAACGAGGGAAAAGAAGTTCCGCAGGAGGATGGACCGAAGTAGCTGCGGGATTGATTACAAGTAAAAAGCACGACAGTTGCCGGTTGCGTGGAATAGGGCAATCGGCAACTTCGTTTCAAGAAGGGCATGAAGACACTTCTCTTTCCCTGTATGGCCTGCCTTCGGCCTTCGCGTGGAGCGGATTGAGAGCCAATCGAACCTTTGGCTTCGATAGACTTGAGAGAGCGCCTCGCTCGTTACCAATTCAACGTCTATGGCAAATTCATCTTTCCAGCAAATCGTCCAGCAATGCGCGCGCGACGTCGGATTTCACCTTAGCGGCGTGGCGCCGGCTGACTTGCATGCTTCGGTGCCGACAGTTCGAGAGATGGCGCCGACATTGCAGGCCCGCGAACGTGGATCGGAGCTTAGTCATCTCGACACCTGGATTGCGGAAGGTCGCGCTGGCGAAATGGAATATTTGAAGCGACGTGATGCGGAGGGTCGACTGCTGCGGTCTTCGGCGCAGATTCCATTTCCATGGGTGCGGTCGGTGATTGTCTGCGCGATCAATTACAACAGTGAGCAGCCGTACTCCATTGATTTGCAATCTGCCGACCAGGAGGAGAATCGCGGCTGGATCGCACGATATGCCTGGTCGGGACAACGATCTGCCGAAGTTGAGCAGGGAACCGATGACGCTGCGATCGGGGAGATGTCGCCGACCGATTATCACTCGGTGATTCGCGAGAGGCTGGAACGGCTCTGTGTGGAATTGAAGCAACGCCTGGGGAAATTTGAGTCGCGATGTTTTGTTGACACCGGACCATTGGTAGAGCGGATTTATGCCAAGTATGCCGGGCTAGGCTGGCAGGCTAAGAACACTTGTCTAATCCATGAGCGACTGGGTTCGTGGTTTTTTCTTGGCGTCATTTTGACGTCGCTAGAACTACCGCACGCGGACCAATTACAGCCGATGCCGGATCGATGCGGCAGTTGCACGCGATGCATTGATGCTTGTCCGACGGAGGCGTTGGAGCCGTATCGAATGGATGCTTCCCGCTGCATCGCCTATTTAACGATTGAGAAACGCGGACCCATCGCCGAGGATCTAGCCGCAAAAATTGGCAGGAACGTTTTCGGCTGCGATATTTGTCAGGAGGTCTGTCCCTGGAACCGACGAGCGCCCATCACCGATTGGCCTGAGCTGCAACCCCGACCAGAACTGGTAAATCCCGCGCTGGATTGGCTGGCGAATTTGAGCGATGCGGAGTATCGCCGCATGTTTCGTGGTTCGCCGGTCGAACGCGCCAAATTCAAGGATTTTCAGCGCAACGTAGCCCTTGCGCAGGAAAATACTGCCCGGGTAAGGAGCACGGTTTCAACTGCCCCTGCAATCGACCGCACACGACTTGACGTTGTCGCCCGTGCTGATCGGTAGCAACGAAGCCCTATATCAGCGGGCAATCCTGGGCAACTTCCACGGCCAGTTCGGGTCGAGTTACGCGCTGTGTTCCTGATTGCGAACTACGTTGAGCGCGTTGAGGCCCTTGGGACCCTGCTGACACTCAAAATCCACCGCGTCTCCCTCGTTCAGGGTTTTGAAGCCACTCTGCTGAATCGCAGAGAAATGCACAAAAACATCTTCGCCAGTCGAGCGCTGGATGAAACCGTACCCTTTGGCGCCATTAAACCATTTCACTACACCACGTTCAGTCACAAGTATCCCCTTCATTGATCATCTTTCATATGCGCCTGTGGGAGGGTTGGAGGGATCGCAGCGGAGGCTGCAAGAGCGTAAAACAGAGCTGCTCTTCATCCAAAAAATGCGCCTAGTTCAAGGTGATACAACGACACAACCAAATGGTACAAAAGGCCTTCCCGAGACAATGCAGACACATTCCTGCCCGCAACCGGTTGAAAATTGGGCTAGGAAGAATCTGGCACTGTTATGGCAGGATTTTCAGAGAAACGCAAGTGAAATCTTTATTGCAATCCATTGATTCCATAGCGGCCGCGCCTGACCTCTCAATATCTTCGCCCGTTGCGATTGGAATTCCCCCCACCCTAGATCGCGGAGTTTCTGGGTCTGAACACGCTATAGTCGAGCTAGCCAGCCTTTTTTTGAGCTAATTCATACAAGTTTGGAATGTCTTCGAAGCCATGCTGACATTGCTGTCCCCGCAAAGCCCGCCAGACTCGATTGCGCTGGAATCCGAGTTGCCTGAGCCGCAGGAGTCTCAGGTGACCGCGCTGCTGCGATACCTGTCGCGGACAGCGGTCCATACCTATGCCTTTAGTGTCGCGGCGAACGCGATTCTCTCTCTCTTTCCGTTCATTGTGCTGATGCTGACGATTGCCCGTCTGCTGCACTCGTCTCAAATGGTGAATGTGATTCGCGGAATGCTGCAGGTATTGTTGCCGACAGGTCAAGAATTCGTGACACGCAACATGGTCTACCTGGTCTATTCGCAGAAGCGGGTGGCAGCAGTGTCAGTGGTGATGCTTTTGATCTCGTCAACCGGCGTATTTCTCCCGCTGGAGGTCGCCCTGAATCAGGTTTGGGGCGTCAAGGAGAACCGCTCCTACGTTCGGAATCAACTGATCTCCCTCGGTCTGGCGTTCATGGTCGGTGTGCTGGCGTTGCTTTCCATCGCCGTTTCGGCCTCGCATGAGACGCTGCTGAAATTGATCTTTTTTGGCCATACTGGGAACCCCTTCTTTCACTTCATTGAACGTACCGTGCTGCGAGTTCTGGGCGTTGCCGCCAGCATCTCGCTCTTCTTCCTCATCTATTGGATACTCCCCAATCGCCACGTTCGCGTGATGGCAGTATTGCCGGGCGCGGTCGTCACAGGCGTGTTGTGGGAGGCTGCAAAACAGCTCTACATTCTCGTTCTTCCGTGGCTGGACCTCAAGTCCGTCTATGGACCGTTCTCAATCTCAGTGGGATTGATGTTGTGGGCGTTTCTTTCCGGATTGATCCTGCTTGCCGGGGCGCATTTTTCCGCGAACCGAAATCTTCGCGCAGAACTGCGTGCGCGAGACAGGCAAGCGCTGGAAGCTGCCGCATCTCCGCGTGATCTGACGACTGCCTAAATCTGCAACTTATCCACGAGTGAATCACCCAAGGCGGTTGTTACACTCGAACTACGTCATGGATAGTTGGGTGCGATAGATGGCAGGGATGCGTTGGATCAGAACAATCAATGAGCGTATCCGGGAGATGGCCAACCGCCCGTTCTTTCGCAAAAAGAAGCGCGGATTCGCATTCTGGTCGCTGGTCACTGCGCTGGTTCTGTTTCTGCTGCGCCTGGCTCCGGGAATTGGACAGAATATCCATCTTTCGCCGTGGATCGCGTTGCTGGTCGGGATCGCAGCGTCGCTGCCTGCCTTCTTTCGATGGGTTCGGTGGCGCCTGTTATGGAAACTCCGCAATCGGTTATTTGTCACCTATGCGTTGATCGGCTTAACCCCGGTCGTTCTGTTTGGATTGTTAGCCGCGTTCGCGGCCTACGTGCTGTTCGGACAATTCGCGAACTTTGCGGCGACTTCTGAAATTCACTCCGAACTGGTGGCGCTGTCGGCAAATACGGACGCCCTGGCGCTACACATTCAGCAGGAACTTGCCGATCAAAAGGCTATTAAGAGCGGCGTCAATGCGCCACTACTGCCGCAGACTGTACCGCCGGAAGCCCGAAGTATTATCAACATTCCTGAATTGCAAGTAGGCGTCTACCTGGACGGGAAATTGCAGAAGCTCGATTTGCCGTCGGCGCATGCGATTACGACGGTATCGACTCCGCCTGCGTGGGTCCACGGCAGTTTCAATGGACTGATCCTGAGCGGTCACCAGGTATATTTCGCCGCGGTCACTCGAGAGCCCGTCGGTACCCACACTTTATTTGTGATTACGGGCTTGCGGCTGGATCCTCAATTCTTAGGGCGAGTGGTGAGCGGATCTGGGAACAATGACGATGTGGCCCAACGTTCACTTGCAGACCAGCCTTCCGATTGCCGACCAACATCCCGAATACAGCATCAACGCCGATACCACGATGAAGCCAAATGCTACACCGGCCACGGATGATGATGCTGGTCTTGGCCCAGTGATTGAGAACGAGGGTCGCGACGCGGGAGAGATTACCGGAGGTGTTCTTCCAAAGCGCGAGGACATGTTCGACCTGCCTATTAATTTTCCGACAACTCTGGAAACGCACGAGTGGTCGACCGGCAAACCGACTACTGTGTTCGCGCTGGTGACTTCGCGGCCCTCGCTGCTGTATCAGCGGCTGTTTCAGCAATCGTTGTTGATTGGTGGAGGGGTTCGAACCGCACTCATCCTGACGGCGATCGTGTTTGCGTTTCTGGAGCTGCTGGCGATCGTTCTGGCTGGGCGGCTGAGTCGAACTATCACGCGATCTGTCTCTGACCTGTACCACGCCACGCGTGAGGTGGATCAGGGCCGTCTGGACTATCGCATTCCTGTGTCACGGCAAGATCAGCTGGCGGCGCTCAGTCGATCCTTCAATACCATGTCTGAATCGCTGGTGCGATTGCTGGAAGAGCAGAAAGAAAAAGAGCGCATGGAAGGAGAGTTGGAGATTGCGCAGGAGGTGCAGTCCAATCTGTTTCCGTCCTGCGACGTGCGTCTTGGCGGGCTGGAGTTACACGGATTGTGCCGTCCGGCGCGCACGGTGAGCGGCGACTATTACGACTTTCTGGTGCTGGGCAATCATTCGTTGTGCATGGCCATGGGCGACATCAGCGGGAAGGGAATATCCGCAGCGCTATTGATGGCCGGATTGCATTCCGCGGTGCGCGCATTCAGCCTGGGCGGCAATGAAATCCTGTCAGGAACTCAGTCTGAACTGAAGAGCCCTGGGCTTTCCAATGGCGCGGCGAATGAGATGTTTGTTTCCCCTGCAAATCTGATGCGACTTCTGAATCTGCATCTGTATCGCAGTACGCAGCCGGAAAAATATGCAACGCTTTTCCTGGCCAATTACGAAGTGGAAACGCGTACGGTTCGCTACTCGAATGGCGGTCAGTTGCCCCCATTGGTGTTGCGACCGGATGGCTCTGTTGTGCGGCTGGATCGCGGAGGAACGGTCGTTGGACTGCTGGATGACATGCAATACGAGGAAGGCGCCATCACGCTGCAATCCGGCGACATCGTCATCGCTTACAGCGACGGAGTGACTGAGCCGGAAAACGAATTTGGCGATTTTGGCGAGGAACGCATGGTGGAGTTGGTGTATCGCAACCGTCATCTTCCGCTCGAGGAGATTTCCGGTCACCTGATGCAGGCATTGAAAGACTGGATCGGCGGCGAAGAACAACCCGACGACATCACCATCGTTCTGGCTCGGCAGGGTTAATTTTCCCGATTGACGGAGCACAATCGCGCCGATAGAATCGCGAGCTAGTTCACCGCTAAGGAGCTACCTCGATGCGAAATATGCTGTCGTTCAAGAAAGTTACAGGATCAATACTCTTCCTCCTCTTCACTTTCCTCACACTTTCCAGCTCCGCGCAGGTACAAGAGGGCGCGAACAAAGTTCGGCGACGCGATCGATATGTCCCGCGCGCCCACAATTTGCCCATGCAGGCGGACCTGGCAAGAACGAAGGGGCCGCAGCCGGGCACGGTGATCAACGGCTATTACCCGGAGTGGGCCACGTACGATGGTTTTAATGTCAAAAATCTGGTCACGAGTGATACGGCGAGAAAGCTGACGCACCTGACGTATGCCTTTGGAGCTGTTGCCAACAACCAATGCGCACTTACGGATATCTACGCGGACATCCAGCAGGTATTTACCGCGGATACCAGTGTCAACGGCAGGAACGACTCCGCAGCGCCGATGGCGCTGCATGGAAACTTTCAGCAGCTGGCGGAGCTAAAACGCCAGTATCCAAAACTGAAAATTATTTTGTCGATTCAAACAAGCGCGGCGGCCTTTTCGGAGGCGGCGCAGCCGGAAAATCGCAAAGCGTTTGTCACGTCGTGCATGAACATGTTTATCAAAGGGAATTTCGATCCCAGCGTGAAGCCGTTGCCGGGATTGTTCGACGGGATCGATATCGACTGGGAGTATCCGGTAGCTTCGGATGCACAAAACCTGATTGCGCTGTTCCAGGAATTTCGTCACCAGTTTGCGGCAGTGCGACCGGGGTTGATTTTGACGATGGCTTCCCCGGCAGGGAGCTGGGCGTATGATCCGATTCCGCTGGCGGCGGTAGCCAAGGAGCTGACGTTCTTTAATTTGATGACGTACGACTATAACGGACCGTGGCAGAATACGACGGGGCCGGTCGCTCCGATGAGGGAGTCGCCGCTGGACCCGATACCGGACGATTACACCATTGAACGGACGTTGAAAGGATACTTCGCCGCGGGTGTTCCGCCCTCGAAGATTGTGCTGGGTGTTCCGTTCTATGGGTATGGCTGGGAGGATGTTCCGAACGTCAACCAAGGGCAGTTCCAGCCGGGCATGCCGGTCGACCAGGGCGGCGATGCGTATTCGTATATCGTGACGCTGATGCCGGTGTACAAGCAGTATCGCGATCCAAAAACGGATGTCGTGTGGTTGTTTAACGGCAACGAATACTGGACGTATGATGATCCGGAAACCATTCACGTGAAGATGGATTATGCGTTGAGAAAGCAGCTGCTGGGCGCGATGATCTGGAGCCTGGACAACGATACACCGGATGGACAGCTGATGAATGCTGTCTACGATGGTCTGGCGGATGGTTGGCACAAATAATGATGGCTGGATTACGTTGGGTGTCGCGCGAGTGACGCCCATCGAAGTTTTTGTTGCATCATAGTTGGGCTGACCTAGCGGATGAGGAAGGCCTTGTCGGCGATATCGTTGGGTTTGGCGCCGACTGGAAACATGTTGAGCAGGCTGTTGGTTGAGGTGCGGATGACCGCAACGTCGCCCGACCGCGCGTCGACGACAAACAGTAAATTTCCTGCCTTCGAAAATGTCATCGAGTCCGGGCCGTCGCCGGTGCGCGGCGCAACCGGCAAAAGCTCTCCGTCGTCAATGCTGTATACGCCCAACGAATCAGCATCGAAGTCGCTGACATAGAGCAGGGAGTTATCCGCGGTCGCGATCCCAGCGACAGGATGGGTGCCGACCATATAAGCACCGCCTACTTCATTGGTGCTGGTGTCGATTTCAGAAAATGACGATCCATCGTAGTTGACGGCAAAGATTTCGCCACCGTCCGGTTTCAGCACCAGCCGAATGGGAGTTTTGCCGACGTCGAGCATGGCCAGCAGCTCATCCTTCGGAATCACCTGCTGAGTGGAAGATCGAGCACGGGGCGACGATGGTGGCGGCGTAGCCAGCGCAATCGCCATCACTTGATGTCCGCCGGAGCAAGCGATAAATGCTTTGCTGGAGTCGGGAAGGATGGCGATGTCGGTCGCGCCCAGACAGCCGCTCCAAACACTGCGAACCTTCTCCGTCTTCGCATCAATGATGCTGACGCTGTTGCCGAGACGATTTGAGACCACGACTGCATTTCCGTCCGGGGTGACGTCTGCAACTCCGGGACCTTCACCAACACCGACAACAGCAATCTCGCGACGCGACTTCAGATCAATGAAAGAAACGTTGTTCGAACCGGAGTTGGCGACGTAGGCTCGCGTGCCGTCTGTGCTGACCGAGACAAAATAGGGGCGCTGATGGACCGGGATGGTTGCGACGACGGCATTTTTTTCCGCATCGATTACGCTGACAGAATTGCTGCCAGTATTCACAACGTAGATTTCGTTGCGCTTTGTATTTGCAGCGACGCCGGTGGGGTTTGAGCCAACGCGGATCACTCGATCCTGGCGAAGATTCACGACATCAAGGACCGTCACCGTATTGCTTCCGCCGTTGGTGATGTAGGCGTATTCGCGGTAATTCGACGGATAATCCGGAAACTCGTGCGAATGGCAGCCGGCCAGAGAAAACAGCGATGCCCCGAGGAGCACAGAAGAGAGCCAACCTACGACGCGATCGCCGGCCGGAATTATGCCAAGTCTGGGTGGGTGATGCAACGTCATCCGCTCGCCGGCTATCTGGTTTTTGCAGCGTGCGTACTCGCACCCGCAAGCCCAGCCACTTCCTGCTCGATTCGGATGCCATCGGGAACATCGCGATGCAGAATGCGAGCAATCTGACGAACCTCGCCCATCATGTCAGCGAATTGTTGCGGATAGATTGACTGCGCGCCGTCGGAGAGTGCCTTGTCCGGCTGATGGTGTACTTCAATCACCAACCCGTCAGCGCCCACCGCGACCGCAGCCCGGGCCAGCGGAACCACTTTGTTGCGCTTACCTGTTCCGTGGCTTGGATCAACGATGATCGGCAGGTGACTGAGGCGCTGCACAGCGGGAACAATACTCAGGTCGAGCGTGTTGCGAGTGTGATCGACGAAGGTGCGTACGCCGCGCTCGCACAAAATTACTTGATAGTTGCCCTCGCTCATAATGTATTCGGCCGCCATCAGCAACTCTTCCAACGTCGCCGACATGCCGCGCTTCAACAGCACGGGCTTGCGTGTGCGTCCCGCTTCGCGCAGCAGGGAATAGTTCTGCATATTGCGGGCGCCAATCTGAATGATGTCCGCATACTGTTCGATCAATCCGAGCGATTCGTGATCGATGGCCTCTGACACAATGAGCATGCCGAACGTCTCGCGAATTTCCGCCATGATCTTGAGCGCATCTTCACCCAGGCCCTGGAAGGCGTAGGGTGAGGTACGTGGCTTGTAGGCGCCGCCGCGAAAAAATTGTGCGCCGGCCGCGGCGACCTGCTCTGCCACTGCGAATGCCTGGTCGCGGGTTTCAATTGCGCAAGGACCCGCCATGATCGCCAGGTTTTTGCCACCAATGCTGGCGTTCGTTCCCGGGAAATGGATGACCGTGTCTTCTTCTTTGACATCGCGGCTGACCAGTTTGTAGGGTTTGGTGACTCGAATCACCTCGGAGACGCCAGGCAGTTCTTCCAAGGTATCCTGGCCAATCGCTCCCTGATTTCCAGTCACCCCGATGGCGGTGCGCAGTGCGCCTGGCATCGGATGCGCACGAAATCCCAGGCCTTCAATGTAGTCGCAGACTGCGCGGACTTCCTCCGCACTGGCCTGCTTTTTCATGACAATCAGCATGGCGAACCTTTCTGTCCTTATATCTAAATTATGGGGGAAAGCGGGAAATACTTTCGGCTTTGCGCAAGCTTCGGAGGCTCAGCGCAGAGGCGGCTTCTATCCGTTCAGGCGAAGGTGGCTAGCCGCGGAGGCGACGCCAACCGACAAGAACCGTGCCGAGATATCCCAATTGCAGCAGCCAGGTCACCAGATACGCCAGGATGAGATGACGGTGATTCATGTGAAACTCCTCATTCGTGAATGCACGAAAGCGCCGAAACAGTAGTGTACGCCAACGGGCTTTCAATCCTGGCATTTCAGGCACAAAAAACTACTTGAGAAGGTGACCCGTATCTTGGGGTGCGATTGCGGCAAAATCGCCGCGGCAGATTCAGGTTGTCATTCTGGGATCCGTCTGCTGAGATAAAACGGTGAAGATCTCGAGCATTCAGGATAGGTTAGAGCGGCGACGACAAGCCTGGAGCCAGGTGCGGACCGGCTCCCTGGTCATGATGCTCTGTTTCGCCTTCCTGCTGTTTTCAACCATCGGGCTGCTGATGAGCAGCGTCTCGATACACCACATCCCACCCCTCCTGTTCTGGTCGATGGCGATCAACTACGGCCTATTCGCCGTGGCTTATGCGTATGTCTCGATCCGTATTCACTGGGTCTTGATTTTCGCCATTATGCCTTTTGAAACCCTGCTGAACTGGTGGCTGCAAAAACAAGTTGAGATGCAACCGTTGCTGCCCATGGTGGCACACTCGGAACTGATTTCCAGACTCGACAACGCGCTGGGATTGGCCTGCGTGATGATTGTGATCGGCTACACCCTCGTCTTCGTCGTAATGGCGCGCGAAGGAAAGCGGTTTTTCCATATGCATGCCGAGGTGGAACTCGCTTCAGAAATTCATCGTGCCCTGGTGCCCGCGATCGATCTACGCGTGGGAGGATTCGAGATTTATGGCCGATCGCTGCCGAGCGGGGAAGTTGGCGGAGACCTGGTCGACGCCTTCGTGCGGCCGGAGGACGGCAGCTGGTTTGCCTACGTCGCGGATGTGAGTGGCCACGGAGTTTCTTCTGGCGTGCTGATGGCGATGTTGAAATCCGCGATGCGAATGAGCTTGCGGCAGAACCACGAAACCGGGAAGATGCTGGACGAAGTCAATAACGTTTTCTATTCCTTGAAGGCGCCAAACTCGTTCGCCACCCTGGCGGCGATCAACTTTGAAGAGCAATCCGGTCTGGGAGTCGTCGTCGCGGGGCACCTGCCGATTCTTCACTCTGATGGGCACGAAGTGCGCGAACTGGATACGCCGGGGTTGCCGGTCGGGATATTGCCCGATTCGGAGTTTCGAGCGATTGCGCTGGACTTGAGGGCGGGCGAGATGCTGGCGATCGTGACGGATGGTCTGACAGAGATATTCAATAAGCGGAGCGAAGAATTCGGGGATGGATACATCCGGACGATTCTGCTGAAGGAATACGGTCGCTCGCTCGAGCAGATTGCGAACCGCATGCTGGCTGAGGCGAATGCGTGGGGCGCGAGGAGTGATGACCAGAGTCTATTGCTGGTGCGACGTGTGGGATAGTTGACGACTCGCAGGCCTACGCCTCCATCCGGCTACCGAGAAATCTGCCAACAATTATTCCGCGCTGAGGATGGTCTCAAACATCAGCAGGCAGAGAGTCATGAAGATGATGTCGTAGCCGGCCAGCATGTTGATCCACAGTCCGGGATCGGATTCGCCAGTCAAGATTGCGGATGTGGACTGCACCATAGCCAACAGCGCCGGGATTGAGACAGGGAAGAGAATCAGCGGCAACAGCATTTCTCGATTGCGGGTGCGCAAGGACAGCGCGGCGAAGAAGGTTCCGTTCACCACCAGTGCCAGCGTGCCCAGCGGCAATACCACGACCATCCACCAGCCCTGGCCGAGCGCATGCAGGTTATAGAAGATGATGAACAGCGGGCCGAGCACCACCTGAATCATGGTGACGAAGAGAAAATTTGCCAGCACCTTGGCAAGAAACAATGCGCTGGCTGGGCTGGGCGCCATGCGTTGCGCGTCCAATACCTGATGACGAAGCTCGCGTGTCCAGGTCTGATTGAGCGCGGTGGTGGAGGCGAACAACAGGGCCACCCACAGGATGCCGCCGGCAATCTGGCGCGAGACGGCCATGGTGGGATCGAAGGCAAAGCTGAACAGCACCACGACCAGCAGGGAGAAGAACAGCATGCCATTGATGGCGTCTTTGGAACGCCACTCCAAACGCAGATCTTTTGCCAGGTGAGCCCAAACGATGCGCGCGTAGCTCATAGGCTTCCGCTTTCGGCATCGAGCGCTGGCGGACGCGTAAGGTCGACCACCGTAGCCTCAGAAGCACGCAGATAATCCGCAGGATTCAACAGGATTTGCATGCCGCGCGTGCCGGCGGAAACAGAAATGACATCGAACAATTCGATGGACTCATCCGCAAAAGCGGGATAGGGTTTTTTGCTGGCGAAGACGGTGACGCCGCCGCGAATATAGCCGGTCAGTGGCTGCACTTCCTTGATAGGCACCAGCTCGGCACGACGGCCGCCGACGGCGGTCGCGAGTTTTTTGAAGTCCAGTTCATCGGCGACCGATAGAACCGCGAACACGATATCCTGCTGATCGACGCGGCACAGCAGTGTCTTGAAAACCTGCTCTACAGGCATGTTGATTTTTTTCGCGACCGTCTCACCGGAGAGATCCTCGGGGTCGACTGCATATTCGCGCGTTTCATAGCGAATCTGGAGAGCGTCGAGCAATCGGCAGGCATTCGTCTTCATGCGTGAGGCTCCTCTGCAGATGACGTCGACGGCGGGAAATATTCCATACTCGCAATCTGTCCCGCTTCCATGGTGCAAAAGCAATCGGCGATGGGGCGCGCCAGGTCGGGCTGATGCGTGGTTAACAGAATGGTGTTGCCGGCCGCGCGCAGTTGATCGAGCACGTGGAGCATCTGGTTACTGCTGGCAATGTCAACGTTGGAGAAGGGTTCGTCCAGGAGGAGCAAGTCCGGCTTCGCCATCAATACTCTCGCCAGTGATGCGCGTTGCCGCATGCCCTGAGAAAACTTGCCTACCGGGCGATTCAGCGCCGGGTCGAGGCCGACCATCGTGAGCGATTCCTCGGGCGTCCATCGTCCGGTGGGAAGGATTTCGTCCTGGTACAAGCTGGCGCTATAGCGAAGATTTTCCATGGCCGTCAGCTCGTCGTACAACATGGAATCGTGGCCGAGATATCCGATGCGACTGCGCACTTCGGACACATCGCCGCTGCCAAGAATCGTCATCTTGCCGAACGAAGGCCGCGTCAGTCCGGCCAGGTTGCGCAACAGCGTGGACTTGCCGGCGCCATTCGGGACCGAGAATCACATAGCTTTTGGCGCTATGAAAATCAACCGTGACCTTGCGCAGTGCGGCGAAGGTGCCATACAACTTTGACACTTCGAGCAGTTCTATGGCGTTGGCGGCAGGCACTCTTGGAGTATACGGAATGCGAGAACTCGAAGGGCCTTCGCCGACCGCCTGGCTCGCTGCGACAAATCTGGGAGAAGCAGTCATTGCCCTACGATAACCGCATGAATCGCGTCTCACTTGTGATTTTGCTCACCGGAAGCGTCGAGTTTGCCAAGGTATAATCAGGGTAGCGAAGCGATCTGTTCGTTGCGTGGGAACATCACTCCGGGAGCACGAGGTACACATGAGCAACAATGGCCATCATCTCGACACAACTGCAGGCAATCCCACGAAACTTCCGACAGGACGCGCTGAATGGATCGTTAAGCGGCGCGAGGAAGCTGCCCGCACAGGTGACTGGAACATGTCGCAGATGCACTTCGCTCGGCAGGGAAAAATCACCGAAGAGATGGCGTACGTCGCACAGATTGAAAAGCTGACGCCAGATCTGATTCGCGATGAAGTGGCGGCGGGACGGATGATCATTCCGGCCAATGTGAATCATCCGGAGCTGGAACCGATGGCCATCGGGGTAGCTTCAAAGTGCAAGATCAACGCGAATATCGGCAACTCCGCGATCACCTCGAATATTGATGAGGAGCTGCGCAAGCTGCACACCTCGGTCCACTTTGGCGCGGATACGGTGATGGATCTTTCGACCGGCGGTGACATTCACTCGATCCGCGAAGCCATCCTGCGGAACTCTCCGGTGCCGATCGGGACGGTGCCGATTTACGAGGCGCTCAACCGCGTCAAGAAGCTGGAAGACCTGAACATCGACGTCTACCTGGAAGTGATCGAGGAGCAGGCGGAGCAGGGAGTCGACTACTTCACCGTGCATGCGGGGCTGCTGGTGCAATATGTGCCGCTGGTGGCCAGGCGCATTACCGGCATCGTGAGCCGCGGCGGGGCGATCCTGGCGCAATGGATGACCCACCATCACAAGCAGAATTTTCTGTATGAGCATTTCGACCGCATCGTGAAGGTGATGGCCAAGCACGACGTCAGCTTTTCACTCGGCGACGGTCTGCGTCCCGGCTGCCTGGCGGATGCCAGCGATGAAGCGCAGTTTGCCGAGTTGAAGACACTGGGCGAGCTGACCACGGTCGCGTGGAAGTCCGATGTGCAGACCATGATTGAGGGTCCGGGGCACGTGCAGCTGGACAAGATCAAGGAGCAGGTCGAGAAGGAAGTGGAACTCTGCCATGCAGCGCCTTTCTATACGCTGGGACCGCTGGTGACAGATATCGCGCCTGGCTATGATCACATCACCAGCGCCATTGGAGCGGCGATGATCGGCTGGTACGGCGCGGCCATGCTTTGCTACGTCACGCCGAAAGAGCATCTCGGCTTGCCGAACGAAAAAGATGTGAAGGACGGCATCATCGCCTACAAGATCGCTGCACATGCGGCGGATGTCGCCCGGCATCGCCCTGGCGCGCGGGATCGTGACGATGCCATCAGCCACGCTCGCTACACCTTCGATTGGGACAAACAGTTTGCGCTCTCGCTCGATCCGGAAACTGCCCGCTCCATGCACGATGAGACGCTGCCCGACGATTACTACAAGGAAGCGGCTTTTTGCTCCATGTGCGGACCGAAGTTCTGCTCTATGAACTGGTCGAGTAAGGTGGATGAGTTCAACAAGCGCGAGCACGGCCTGGAAAAGCGCGACATGACGCAATTAGTCACCGAGCAGATGCTGGTGGAGCGGCGCTAGATGGATAAGACCATTCGCAGGGTCAAAGATCCGAAGCAGCAACAGGCGGAGACCTATCGTTACTGGCAGAGCCTGACTGTCGGAGAGCGTCTATCTGCTGTTTGGCAGGTCAGCGTCGATGCGTACGCGTTTAAGGGAGTTCGGATGGACGATGAACAAAGATCTGAAAGAACTCTTACTCGCGTTCAACGCACACGACGGGCGCAGGACCATCTTGCAGACGTCGAGGTACTGCGCGGCGCTGCTGGCGAAAGCTTCGCAGAGTAGCGCTTGCGCAATGTTCTATTGCCAGACCCGCACATAATCGACATGGATGGGCCACCCATGGCCACTTCCAATCTGCAGCACGAAGCCCGCACTTGTATCCATATCTGAAAACACACCGGGAAACCCTCCTGTGGCCTGTGGGGATGTGGTGGTCGATGAATAAACTACGTCCGCGGCTGAAATATGCTTGCCGTTGAAGTATCGCTGCACGATACCGGTGCCCCCGTTTTTACGTTGGGGAACCCACAGAGTGCCGAACGTATTCATCTTTTGGAATGCTGGGGAGCCGAAGGTGGAATTCGCGACGCTGGGAATCAACCCCGCACTGTGTATATTGTTCGTCCAGTCATGCATGTCCATTCCGTATCCAACGGAGCGGCTGAAATATTCGAAGGAAATCCAGCTCCGGCTTGTTGCCAAGGGCGGTGTTGCGATCGTTGATCGCCAGCCAGAGATCGATGTCTTCAATCCAGAATGCAGGCCAATATTGAAATGGATAGACGAAAGAAGCGGAAGGCTTAAAGTTGGGATCGAATGACATGCGACATTCAAAATAACCGCCGGTTGCGGCGATCGGGGTTCCCACAGTTCTAGGGTCCGATGCGCCTTTGTAGCCGACGTTGGTGAGCCAGCCGCCGCTTTTTGCAGAAGGGACGAATGTGAGAATTGAATTAGCGATGGACACCGACGAGGGAGACTGAACCACCCCGGTATGTAGATTTCCGTCGGGACTGTCCTGCGGGATCATGGTATTGGCCATGTACCACTTGTAGCCAGGGGCAAGCGTGTTGTTCACGTCGATCGTATCGGGTGAGAGAAAATCGTCGGAGAATGTTAGATGATTGAAGCCATGTTTTGCGGCTGCTGAAGGCTGAATGGGACCTTGATGTGGTCGCGTAACTTCACCTCTATAGCCCAACCCCAAGACGGCTCCTGTTTCGCTGGATAAAGCCGAAGTCAATACCGTCGCTGCCGCCAACGCACCGGAGTACTTCAGGACCTCTCGCCGGGTTGGTCGGAGCGTTGCCTGCTTGCCCATTTTTAGCTTCCTCCGTCTCTGCGGGATGGTTTTCAGGACCGGAATATGCGAAATTTCGCTCCTGCGGCAATGCCCGTGAGGTCCTCCGCGGAGGCGCAGTTCGTGGCAATCTCCAGCAGTCCTGAGCTGCCGATAATTGCGAACAATTCTCCCTTGGGAGCCTCGGCATAATAGCGACAGAAGCGCGTGATGCGCAGACTTCCAAGTTCGACGGCGAGATCCGAACGGTCTGGAGGAATGTCACTAGAGGCAAGGTTGCTGAGGAGATTTCCGAATCGGTCCGCTTTCAAAATGATGCCTTCGATTGACCCATCCGGGTGATGAATCGGCTCCGGCACATCCAGCTGAATCAGGCTTTCGGTCTCCGGCCCAAAGGTTTCCGGCTGCACAGAACCGCGCTCGATCTGGGCGGCCAGATGGGCGGCTGCCGGCGCAAAAATATCGCGGCCGTGGAAGGTGTTGCTTTGCGCAGGAAGCATGTACTGCTGGTTTTGAATGGAGCGATGCGAAACCGCTCCACCGCTGCGTCGTACCTCGCGCTCGACCAGGGTGAGCACGCCATTGTCTGGAGCAATGAACCAGGCATCCCCCATGCGGCAGAGGACCGGGTGCCGACTCGATCCTACGCCCGGATCCACCACGATCGTGTGGACGGTTTCGGCAGGGAAGTAGCGGCTCGCCTGCCAGATCGCCAGGGCTCCGTCGAGCACGTCAAAGGCCTTGACTCCATGGGTAATATCGATCACATGAGTGACTGGGCAGATGGATGCAATTACGCCCTTCATGACCCCGACAAAAGGATCGGTGAGGCCAAAATCTGTGGTCAACGTGATGATAGGTCGAGTCGTCATGGTCAAGGTTTCAGTTGTCGCCGTGGGATGACAATGCGGCAGGTTTGGATGTCAGGTTTCGACAAAGCATGTTATTCTTAAGTAGACACTTATGCAGTGTAATCGACAATGAAGAGGGAGTAGCCACACTGTGCTGGCACCTGCAAAAAAAACCGACGTAATAGAACGCTTCCGTACCCATGCAAGCGACACCGGAAGCCCCGAAGTGCAGATCGCAATTCTGAGCGAACGCATCACGGAGCTGACTGAACACTTCAAGGCCCATGATAAAGACCACGCATCGCGTCGTGGCTTGTTGATGATGGTGAGCAATCGCCGCCGTCTTCTGGATTACTTGAAGACCCACGATACTGATCGCTACCGGGAAGTCATTGGCAAACTGGGCATCCGCAAGTAAGCGGCAGCGACGTTCCGCAGAATTCAGGTTTGCGAACGTGGTTGAACCCAAGCACTGCGGCATTGACGCGGGAGAGAACTGGCTCTGTTGGGCCGCTTCCGCGTACACATCCCACCTTTCATCGCCGCCTGCCAACTTCCCCACGTTCCCGCCTATCTGCACCCACGCCCCTATACAGCAAGATTTGAGGATTCTATGAAACATGAAGTGACCGTCGAATTAACCGGCGGCAAACGACTGAATTTTGAGACTGGCCGCATGGCCAAGCAGGCCTCAGGCGCCGTATTGGCGACCCTGGGCGACACCGTTGTTCTGGCCACCGCTGTGGCCTCACCCGACCCCAGAGAGGGCGTTGATTTCTTCCCGCTCACGGTCGACTACCGTGAATACGCCTACGCCGGCGGACGCATCCCCGGCGGCTTTATCAAGCGTGAAGGCCGACCCAGCGAGCGCGAAATTCTTACCTGCCGCCAGATTGACCGCCCCATCCGCCCCCTGTTCCCAGAAGGCTTCCGTAACGAGACCCAAGTGATCGCGCTGGTCTTTTCCGCAGATAAGGAAAATGATCCCGACATTATCGGCATTAATGCTGCCGCTTGCGCGCTGGCGCTGTCTGACATTCCGTTTGGCGGTCCGGTCGGTGCGGTGCGCGTCGGTCGCGTGGATGGACAGTTCATCATCAATCCCACATACGCGGAGCTTCGCGCGGGCGATATGAGCATCACCGTGGTGGGCACGCCCGACGGCATCGTGATGATCGAGTCCGGCGCCAAGCAGGTCAGCGAAGATTCTATCGTCGACGCGATTGAATTTGGCCACGCGGAAATCAAGAAAATCTGCGCAGGCATTACCGAGCTGGTTGGAAAAGCAGGGAAGCCGAAGCGCGAGGTAAAGCCGGTTGAATTTGACCAGGCTTACTACGACTCGCTGTATGCCAAGGTTGGCGATCGCCTGAAGGATGCGCTTGACACCCACAAGCATCCCAAGTTCGAAAGCTATGCGCTGGTTAAGCAGATTAAGGACGAGCTGAAAGCCGCTCTCCCCGCCGACGATGCTTCGGCACCCGCGAAACTTTCCAAGTACTACGAGTCGCTTCGCGAAAACATCTTCCGCGACCAGGTCATCAAGGATCACGTTCGCCCCGACCGCCGCAAGTTCGACGAGATCCGTGATATTTCGATCGAGGTTGGCGTTCTGCCACGCGTGCACGGTTCGGCGCTCTTCACCCGCGGTGAAACTCAGGCGCTGGTGACCGCGACACTGGGAACTTTGGACGATACACAACGCCTGGAGAGCTTCGAGGGCGAGCAGCGGAAAAGGTTCATGCTTCACTATAACTTTCCGCCGTTTTCCGTTGGTGAAGTTGGACGTATGACCGGAGTCGGCCGTCGCGAAGTGGGCCACGGAGCCTTGGCGGAACGCGCAGTTTCCGCAGTTTTACCCAGCGAAGCCGAATCGCCCTACACGGTCCGCATCGTCTCCGACATTCTGGAGTCGAACGGGTCTTCTTCGATGGCAAGCGTTTGCGGCGCCAGTTTGGCGCTGATGCATGCGGGCATTCCCTTGAAATCTTCCGTCGCTGGAATTGCGATGGGCCTGGTGAAGGAAGGCGAGAATTACGCCATCCTGACGGACATTGCCGGCGCTGAAGATCACTACGGCGACATGGACTTTAAGGTTGCGGGAACACGCAACGGAATTACCGCGCTGCAGATGGACATTAAGATCGGCGGCGTTACAGGACAGATCATGCGCGAAGCTTTGGCGCAGGCTCGTGCGGGCCGCTTCTTCCTGCTGGACAAAATGGATGCGGTGATTGGAGAGGCGAACACAGAGAAATCTGAGTTTGCACCACGCATTCACACCCTGCAGATCCCTGTCGACAAGATTCGCGACCTGATCGGGCCGGGCGGCAAAACCATTCGCGGAATTGTCGAAGCGACCGGCGTCAAGATTGATGTCGATGACACCGGCAAGGTGAACATTGCATCGTCCGATGCCGATGGACTGCGCCGCGCGATTGAGACAGTCAGCAACCTGACCGCTGTGCCCGAGGTTGGCAAGACCTATCTTGGTAAAGTGGTTCGTCTGGCGGAGTTCGGCGCGTTTGTCGAAATCTTCCCAGGAACGGATGGATTGCTGCACATCAGCGAAATTGCCGAGCATCGCGTCCACGAAGTTACGGACGAGTTGAACGATGGCGACCAGGTTCTGGTGAAGGTGCTGGGCATCGAAGGCAATCGGATCAAGCTATCCCGCAAGGCTGTGCTGAAAGAACAGCGCATTAAACTGGGCTTGCCGGATCCAAATGCTGCCGGTGGTCATGTCGGAGATGTGGCTGCGGCAGGAGAGCGTCAACCCTCCTCGAACGGCAGCACAATTGTTCTGGAGAGCGGAGACGACTTCGACGAGGAGGGCGGCGAATCTTCCGATGCACCCAACTTCAATCGAGCCGATAGTCCTCGTCCTCCCAGCACGCCCGGCGGTCGTGGTCCTGGTGGCGGCAACAACCGGCGTCGTCGTCGTCCCGGTGGCGGCGGTGGTCGGCCTGGTGGTGGCGGCGGGCGTCGCTAGTATTATTTTGATGGTTGAGAAGCGGGCTGTGATGAAGCAGTCCGCTTTTCTGTTTCTGGGAAACGCAACTGTTCTCTCCACATGAAGCCTCGCATCATTCTCGGGCTGGTCGCGCTATCTGTGATCTGGGGCAGCACATGGATGGCGATTCGCGTCCTTGTTGTCGCCGTTCCACCGATGCACAGCGCATCGCTGCGGTTCCTGCTGGCCTCCGTAATTTTGCTGCCGATCATTCAGTGGAAAAAAATGCCGTGGCCTACCGGTCGCGGACTACATGCCACGCTGCTGCTCAGCCTGAGCATGATTGCCGTTCCCTCGGCGTTAACGTTTTGGTCAGAGCAGCGACTTTCGTCGGGGCTGACGGCGTTGATCTTTGGCGCGATGCCGCTGATGACAGCGTTCCTGACCCCACTGATGGCGGGCCGTACGGTTCCGCGGCGCGCCTGGGAAGCGATGATTGTCGGCCTGGGCGGATTGGGACTGGTGATGTCGGGAGCCATTTCGACGTCCCTGTGGCAAGCGGTGGGGGCGATTGCCGTGCTGCTAGCGGTTGCGATGTACGCGGCATCGTCGGTCTATGCAAAGGAAGCGCTGGCGGGTGTGCATCCGTTTGTGAGCACAGCGATTCAGTTTTTTCTGGGTGGCATCTGGCTGGCGCTGGCCAGCATGGTCTTCGAGCGTGGTCGAACTTCGACGTGGAGTACGCAGGCGATTGTCGCGCTGGTTTTCTTGAGTGTGTTCGCCAGCGCATTGAGTTTCACTCTGTATTATTGGCTGCTGCAGCGAATTGAGGCCTACCAACTGACAAGCCTGCAACTGGTTGTTCCTGTTCTTGCGGTGGCCGAAGGCGCGCTATTTATGATGGAGCCGGTGCCTTGGACAATGATTGCCGGCGCCGCAGTGGTGTTGGGGAGTATCGTCTTTGTGATGCGGGCGCGTCGCGGTGACGAACAGGAGATTGAACTCCGACTCGATAACAACCTGCCGTCCGATCCTACGAAATAATTTCTTTGCGACCCGACTGCCAGCTGGCATACGCGGCATCGAGTACACGCTGGTTTCTCAAGCCATCTTCGCCGGGCGCGCGATAGCTTCCGCGACTTTCAATTGCATCACTAAATCCATCGAGCATGCGGCAGTAGGCATCCGCATTCGTGACTTGCTTGCTGTCGAGAACCTTGCCGCTTTGCAATAACTGCACGTCAACCATACCGGTGACGGTCAAGCCATTTTCGCTGCGGATCACGCCGGTCTCACCGACAATTTCGACAAGCGAACGATACGGTGAGCGAAAGCTGACCAGGATGGAGCCGATCGTCCCGCTACGAAAATCCATGGAAAGCGCAGCGCTGGCTTCGACCCCGCCAGATTTTGCGTCGCGATGGGCGAGCGTGGTCACTGCCGTCATATCGTCCTGCAGGATATAGCGCAGCACGTCGATGCAGTGAATCCCGACGTCTCCAATGGGACCGCCGCGGGCAAGGGAAGGGTCGTAGATCCATCCGCGCTGGCTCTCTGCACTCAGAAAATAAAAATGCGAGGTTGCAAAAATGGGCTTGCCGATTCTGCCTGCCTGCACCCATTCGCGAATCAAATCGACGCTGCGGTTGTAGCGAAAATTCTGGGCAACTCCGAATACAACGTTTGCTGTTTTTGCCGCCAGCAGCATCTGTTCCACTTCTTCGACGCTCATGGCCAATGGTTTTTCACACAACACCGCTTTGTGATGCGACATCGCCAACAGGCTATCGTGCATGTGGAGGGCATCCGGCGATGTGACGAAAACAGCGTCTACCTGGGGAGAGGCGCATAATTCTTCCGCTGTGGCGAAGACGGTTTCGATGCTGTAATCGTTGGCGTTGGCTTTCGCTTTATCGAGATTTCTACGCCAGATGCCAGTCAGCCTGGAATTTTTCGCGCCGGCAAATGCAGGCACAAGCCGCTTCCAGCCGTGCAATCCAAAACCTAGAATGCCATAGCGAACCATCCACACCTCTCAATTGTTTTTGTAGGATTCCAATTTCGCCGTCCACAGAAGAAAGTGGACCAAATTGCCTTTTTCAGCGAAGAAAAACTGCCAGAAGATACGGGCGTTGATTGTGCCGGCCGGGATTCCGGAATAGGTTTCAATCCGCCACCGGAGATAGGGACTTCGCCAGGGATGCAGCCAGTGTCCGCGCAAGGCGTTGCAACCGAATCGGAATGGAGCGAGCAAACTTTGCATGACCACGAGAGAATCCAGAGTTCCAGCTGTTGCGATGCAGCGTTTGGCTAGGAAGCCACTTCGGCTGCGGGTTCTTCCGTTTCGCGGAACACGTTGCCGATGCGGCGAATCTTTGCGCCGACGCCGCGAAGTTTTTCTTCGATGCGCTCATAGCCGCGGTCGATGTGATACACGCGATCGATAATGGTTTCGCCCTCGGCGACCAGCGCTGCCAGCACCAGCGACGCCGAGGCGCGCAAATCGGATGCCATCACGGCCGCCGCAGATAAGGGAGACTTGCCGACTACCGCAGCGGTTCGGCCCTCCACGCGAATGTTCGCGCCCATGCGAATCAGTTCCTGCACGTGCATGAAGCGATTCTCAAAAATGTTTTCTGTTACGAGAGAGGTGCCTTCCGCCTGAGTGGCCAACGCCATAAATTGCGCCTGCATATCGGTAGGGAAGCCGGGGTACTCTTCCGTCGAAATATTCGCGCTACGCAGCGTTCCTCCGTTGTGTACACGGATCGAGTCGGGGCCAGGTTCGCACTGCACGCCCACTTCTCTGAGCTTTTCAATGACGGAAGACAGGTGGTCGGGATTGCAGTTCGTCAGTGTCAGTTCGCCGCCGGTAATGGCTGCGGCTACGAGAAACGTGCCCGCTTCAATGCGATCGGGATGAATGCGATGCTTCGCTCCATGGAGCCTTTCAGCGCCTTGGACGCGAATTGTTGCTGTTCCTGCGCCTTCAATCCGTGCTCCCATGGACGTCAACATTTTTGCCAGGTCCGTGACTTCTGGCTCACACGCACAATTTTCCATGCAGGTCTCACCGTCGGCAAGCACGGCAGCCATCAGCACGTCTTCAGTGCCCGTCACTGTAATTTTGTCGAACACGATGTGCGCGCCGTGGAGGCGTTTCGCTCGAGCTTCGAGGTATCCGTGCTCCTGAGTTATCTCTGCACCCATGGTCTGCAGCGCTTTGATGTGGAGATCGATGGGCCGACCGCCAATCGCGCAACCGCCGGGCATGGCCACGCGTGCCATGCCGGTCCGAGCGACCAGCGGTCCCAAGACCAGCGAGGATGCGCGCATCGTTTTGACGATTTCGTATTTCGCAACCGGGTCGAGCGAGGCGCAGCGAATCCGGGTACGGTGGTGGGCGCGACCGTATCCTAATTCAACTTCGGCACCCATCGAAACCAGCAGCTTGCGTTCGGTTTCAATGTCGCGCACGTCTGGAATGTTTTCCAGGGTGACTTCGTCTTCTGTCAGGATGGCAGCGGCCATGCAAGGTAGAGCTGAATTCTTCGCTCCACTGATGCGGATTGTGCCTCGAAGCGGTGTGCCACCGCGAATGACAAACTTATCCATGAGTCCATCTAACCACGCATTTTTATCTTTGCGGTGCAGGGTATCAGCAGCGTCAACTCAGCCTTCGCAGCGTCACAGTTCAAGAGTGGTGTCTTCGATGGCGCGGCGCACATTGCCGTCAGACTTTGCCAGCCTGCGAACAGCTTCTTGTTTGTCGACTCCGGCCTTCAACATCACCATGGCGATAGGCACGCTTTTACCCGCGGCCTTCATGGTGCGAACGGCAGTCTCCTGGTCCACATTGCAAGCCTGCTTTAGAATGCGTAGGCCACGCTCGACAAGCTTGGAGTTCTTCATGTGTACGTTGACCATCAGGTTTTCGTACACATACCCAAGGCGCGTCATAGCACCCGTGGTGATCATGTTCAGAATCATTTTCTGCGCAGAGCCGGCCTTCATGCGAGTGGAACCGAGAACGACTTCTGGTCCAACCTCGGCAACAATGGTCACATCGGCAACCGTAGTCAGCTCAGAATTGTAGTTGCAGGTCACGGCTGCGGTTTTCGAGCCGCGTCCTCGCGCATACTCCAACGCCGCGACAACATAAGGAGTGCGACCGCTGGCTGAAATTCCAATCACGATATCTTTGCGGGTTGGGCGGCGGCGGGCGATATCCCGTTGGCCCAGCTCGCGAGAATCTTCGTTGGCTTCCATGGAGGAGGCGAGTGCTTTCGGTCCTCCCGCCATGATGTACTGCACGGTCTGCGGCAAAGTCGAATAGGTGGGCGGAATCTCCGATGCATCGAGGGCGGCGATACGTCCGCTGGACCCTGCGCCTACGTAAATCAGGCGACCGCCATCGCGCAAACATCGGGCAACGTTATCAATGACCGCGGCAATCTCCGGCAAAGCCCGCTTGATCGCGGCCGCGATCTTGGCGTCTTCGTGATTGATGATGCGAGCAATCTCCAGTGCGGACTTGGTATCAAAGCCCTGCGAAGCCTGGTTCGCACTTTCCGTCGTTAGTGTTTCCAGGTGAGAGAGCGAATCTTTCCCGTTACTTTCGGCGCGAGTGGTGGGTGTATCGATCGCGTTCGTTGCGTTTCCCATAAGCTTCAAAAAACCACCTCAAGTGCGACTCTTCTACTTCGATTGTATCGCCTCACACGTCCCCAGCGCAGCAGCTATTCGTTGCGGAGGGCGGGGGAAGAATTCGCTAACGCACCCCAGCCAAGCTCCCGCATCAGGGCGTCGTAGAACTGAGGTCGGACGCTTTTCATTCGTTCAGAGGCAGCCGCTTCATCGCCAGGATAGGTGCGGTTGGTCAGCAGAACGATGGCTACCTGTTTTTCGAAATCAATCCAGAGAGAAGTTCCCGTATAACCGAGATGACCAACAGAATTGGGGCTGAATCGTGTTCCTGATGAGGAAGGCGCAGTCGGCGTGTCCCAGCCCAGGGCCCAGCCGGAAGTTTGTGGCATCTGCTGACGCGTTGTGAATGCTGAAATTGTTTCCGCTCTGAAAACATTGCTACCGCCATTCAGAAGACAATCTGCCAGGCGAAGTATGTCGGGAACATTGGAGAATAATCCTGCATGTCCGCTGACACCCCCTAGTCTCCAGCAATTGCCGTCGTGAACTTCACCCTGAAGAATTCGATCGCGGAAGTTTTGCTTATTGGCCGTGGGCGGAATGGAGGCTCGGAGTTCCGCGGGCGGGCAATACATTGTCGAGCTCATCCCGAGTGGCGCGAATATTTCTCGTTGGCAAAAGCTGTCCAGACGCTCACCGGCAATTTGCTCCAAGAGATGGCCAAGCAGGATGAACCCAATGTCGGAATAGACGGCTTGCGTCCCTGGAGGCGCCTCAAGAGGCATGTGCAGGCAAGCTTCGAGCAGGTCAGCCGCGGTGGCACAGGTTTTGTATAACGGCGCGTAGGCGGGCAGTCCCGAACAATGTGCCAGAAGCATGCGTGCGGTGATGGCTGATCGAAGAGCAACGCCAGCTTCAGCGTCGGAACTCGCGCCGAGGAATTCTGGAACGCGTCGCCCGAGAGGCTCGTCCAAATCCAGTTTGCCGCGTTCCCAAAGCAGCATTGCCATGGAGGAAGTCGCCACGGCTTTGCTGACGCTGGCCACGTCGAAGAGGGTGTCTGTGTGTACGCGTGGCGAGTCCGGGAGGTAGGTGAACCCGCCAATCGATTCAATGACGAACTGTTCGTGGGGATGCAGTACGCCGAAGGAAGCACCGGGAAACACGCGCTGTTGTATCGCGTCGGACAGCACGGAAGTTGCAATAGGGAAATTAGACATGACAGGGAAGGATTCAACCTTGAACCTAGACTAGCAGTTCCTAGGGGAAACATCTGGGAGTGCAAGGGTTAGACTCGGTTCAATCGACATTACAGAATACATGTTATCGGACATTGTAACTCAAGTGATTCTGGCCTTTATAGGCCCAATTTGGGCATTCCAATCTACCAGTCTCAATATGAAACCGGCTCCCCTCCAGTCCAGCCGAACTTCGTAGGCTTCACGGATTCACACCTTGAAACTACTCGGTGGTGCGGTTTGTCGCAACCCACGCGAGGCTTCCCCGATGTTTGATCCATCTCACTTCCATGCGCGAGTTGTGGGCTCGTTCTCACTCGCCATCGTCGTTGCGATGGCTCCGATGGCTTTGACGGCAGCACCCGTTCCGGTTTCAGTCCTATTCCAGATCAATCGCGTTGCTGGTTCGCCGAGCGGAGTCGCCGGCGGACCGGTTGATACTGGTCCTGCGTCGTCAAGTTTCCTCAACCAGCCGGAGGGAGTCTCGGTCGATGGAGGCGGCAATCTCTATCTTGCGGATACCGCGAACAATCAGGTCGAGCGCATCGATGCCGCTACCGGAAACATGACGACTCTGGCTGCGAATGGACTCTTGGGCTCCAGCGGCACGGCCCTGTTGAATCAGCCTTCCGACGTTCTGGTCGACCCACACGGCAATCTCTACATTGCAGACACGGGTAATCACCTGGTTCGATTTGTCACGATGGATACTGGCGTCATCACGACCGTTGCCGGTAATCCCGCGATCACACCTTTTGAGCCCAGCAACATTGGAGACGGCGGACCGGCAACCCAGGCGGCGTTGGACAGTCCGACTGCCTTGGCGCTGGATGGCGACGGCAATCTGTACGTTGCCGATGCAGGCGACAGTCGTATTCGCGAAATTTCTGCCCGTACCGGGATCATATCCACCGTGGCGGGCACTGGAGTGGCTGGATATACAGGCGACAGCGTTCCAGCAACTACGGCCGAGTTGAATCATCCGACCGGAGTCGCCGTGGACCTGGCGGGCAACCTGTACATCTCCGACTCCGGCAACAATTTGATTCGTGAAGTGAATCATTCTTCCGGGATGATCACGACCATCGCAGGAGTGGTTGGTGCTTCCGGCGGGTACAACGGGGACAATATGGCCGCGACCCAGGCCATGCTTAATTTTCCCGCCGGCATTGCGGTTGATTTTACTGGCCAGGTTTATTTTTCCGATCGCGAGAACAATCGTATTCGAAAGATCAATCTGGACGGGTTCATTTTGACGATCGCCGGAAATGGCGCGGCCGGATTCGTCGGCGACGGAAATCTTGCCGCTATGGCGGAAATAAATTCCCCGGTTGGCGTTGCTCTCAATCATGAAGGGAATCTTTATGTGGCGGATTCCGGTAACAATGCCTTGCGGGCTATCTCGAAGGGACTGACCTTCCCTGCTACCGCGGTTGGCTCCAGTTCAATCTCCACGCACACAATCTTCTTGCGAACCAATGAAGCAGCCACTCTATCAAACCCCGCGATTCCAGCGGCACAAACACAATCTGATTCCGTGATGGCGACGTCTCTCCAAGAATTTTCGGTCGGCAAGATTGTTGGCTGCACTGCAGACGGAACAACACTCAATGCGGCCGACTCGATCTGTGCGGTGCCGATCACCTTCACACCTCAGTATCCCGGCCTTCGAACTGGCGCCATGCACTTGACCGCGAATGCCACTTCGATCTCGATTGGATTTGACGGGATGGGTCTTGCGCCGCAGGCCATCCTGATTCCCGGAATCATTCAGACGGTTCTTGATAGCGCCGACATCGCTGGTGGAATTGCATTCAAGACACCGCAGCGAATCGCGGTGGATCCCGCTGGGAATGTCTATGTGGCCGACGCTGCCAGCAATGTTGTGTGGCGTTGGCAAAATCGCGCTGGAGCCATACCGACCATTGTTGCAGGCGGAGGCACGCTTCCACCGGCGCAGGCAAATGGAGGTCCCGCAACCAACGCGACCCTGGAACAACCGAGTGCAGTTGCGTTGGACGCAGCAGGAAATCTCTACATTGCGGAGACTGGCGCGAATCTGGTCCGCAAAGTAAGCCTCCCGAATGGGATTATCTCCACAGTCGCGGGCACTGGTAGTGCCGGATATTCCGGAGACAACGGTGTCGGCATCAGCGCAACTCTCAATGCCCCCGCGGGAATCGCAGCCAATGCGGCCGGGGATATTTTCATTGCCGACGCCGGTAACAATGTCATTCGACGTGTGTATGCCTTGGGAGGAATCATTGTCACGGTCGCAGGAACTGGAACCGCCGGATACTCCGGAGATGGCGGCGATGCGGTGCGAGCACAATTGAATCACCCGCAGAGCGTCGCGTTGGATTCAACCGGCCGCCTGTTTATAACCGACACGGGAAACAACGTCATACGAACAGTAGATCCGGTCAGGCAATCGATCGCAACGATCGCCGGCAATGGAACTGCCGGGTTCAGCGGGGATGGCGGACCAGCCGTAAACGCGCAACTGCGTCAACCTTTGGACGTCGCCATCGATGCGGCAGGAAATTTATATATTGCCGATAGCGGCAACGCGCGCGTGCGGAAACTCAATTCGCAAAGCGGCGTACTCGTCACCCTTGCAGGATCAACTCTGGTTGGAGATGAGGGCGACGGAGGCCCAGCTAATGCGGCAGCACTGACAACTCCGTCGGGCGTGGCCGTGGATTCGCTTGGACAGTTGTGGGTATCAGATGCTGGGAATAGCACGCTTCGCCGCGTCACTTACACGGCTCCGACGCTCAATTTCGGAACTCAGACTTTGGGAGGTATTACAGCAGGACAATCGGATTCCCTTTCCAACATCGGAAATCAATCGCTCGTGATCGATCAATACCCCGCGCCGCCTG
Source organism: uncultured Acidobacteriota bacterium (assembly GCA_963794795.1). GTDB lineage: Bacteria > Acidobacteriota > Terriglobia > Terriglobales > Acidobacteriaceae > JAKAAZ01. Next base: position 967,332 of record CAWCFC010000002.1, read on the forward strand.
CTCCAGCAGATTTTTTCCTAAGCCCAGACGCCAACAAATGTTCCGTTGGCGACCTCGCTGCCGGCAACCAGTGCGACATCAGCTACGCCTTCCGACCAACAGCTGGTGGCGTGTTAACAGAAGATGCATGGATTTTCGACAATTCACTCAATGTTGCGGGAGCCAGGCAGGCCGTCACGATGACCGGAAATGGGATCTCAACTTCCCCAGTTCCGACCGCCATTGACGTTATTGTCGACCCGCCCACGGCAACTTATGGAACTCCGATGCGCGTGATCGCGAATGTCTCCGACGCAACGGGAGCGGTCACAATGGGAACGGTTGTCTTTGCAGTCAACGGAAATCAGGTCGCAGCCATGTCCATGTCTGGTTCCGGCGCAGGCAAAACCCAACTGCCCGCGACACCGACGGGCTCGAACCTCGTGACCGCAACCTATGAGCCTGCTGGAAACGAATTGGGAAGCAATGGCGCATCTACTTTTATGGTGACGCCCGCAAGTTCCCAGACATTGCTGGCGATTTCCGCTACGAATCTGCACGTGGGCCAGAGTGTAATAGTCACTGCGACCGTCGTTTCCTCGACGATTGGCGTACCCACGGGAACTGTTCGTTTTATGAGCGGAGATAGGCAGCTTGGCGCGGGTGCGCTAGACACGAACGGCAAGGCTCGTCCTGAATACGGAGCAACTCCTGCCCGGGACGGATGTGCTCACAGTCTATTTATGCAGGAGATCACAATTTTCAACCCTCAAATTCTGCTTCTGTAACTGTAACGGTTGCAAATGAGTCTGTTGATCATGACGATCCACCCAGCTCAACTGAATATCCCCGCAGGAAAAACCGGAAAAACGACCGTGATTTTGACACCGATGAATGCGTTTTCCGACACGGTCAATCTTGACTGCATTGGACTGGTTCGCGGTGCGACCTGTAAATTCACCACACCTAACGTCACATTCAGCTCACAGTCCGGGGCGCCTCTATCAATTACCCTCGTCATTGATCCCCATACATTAACCGTCGCTGGAATTCGGATGCCCGCAAAAACAATCCCCATACTGCGGCTTACTCTGCTTCTTCTGGGACTGGGAGCCATGCTTTTGCCCTTCTTGTCGAGGCGAAGGGCTGCAACCTTTGGCTGGGGCAGAATTCTTTTGGTCCTGGTCTGTGTAGGTTTGGGATCCGTGTTGGGGTGTGCCAATCTGGCACCTCCTGGAGCAATCTCCGATGAGATTACGGTGCAGGCCTCGACAGCAACCCAGGGAGTGCTGGCAAGCGCCCACCTGCAAGTAAACATGGCGCAATAAACTGGAGCGTACGGCAACGCAACGAGTATCACAGGCATTCGCATACAATGACTGGAACACATGTGATCTCATTGAGGCGCCATGAAACAGGCCATTAAGGCGATGCTGCTTTCTCCCACAACGAAAAGCTTCGTCGACAAAGTCGAGGGTGCCGTTCCGCTGATTCGCAAATGGCACCGCTTCGAGTATGAGCAGCATTTCATGCGCGTTGCGGAATGGGAACGCCTGTTTTCCGGGGTGTATCCTTCGTTCGCCGCAGCGAATGCCGCCATTCCCGCGGGCCGAAACAACAGCTACGACAATCCTGCCTCGGCGTCTTTCCTGGGCTATAAAAGTTCGATTCGCTCCAGCGATTATCCGGTCTTATTCTGGCTGGAAAAACTGCTTCCAGAAAGTCCACGCGTGTTCGATTTTGGGGGCTACCTGGGGATTTCTTACTACTCATTTCAGAAGCTCTTAGAATACCCAGCGAATTTGCAATGGACCATTTATGACGTGCCGGCCGTTGTTGCGGCGGGCAGAAAACTAGCAGAGGACAAGGACGAGCGCCGACAACTAACCTTCACGACTGATTTGAATCATGCACAGGAGTTCCCTCTTTTTCTTTCCTTTGGATCGCTGCAATTTCCTGAGTCGACTTTCGCGGAAATCTTTACCAAATTCTCAAACCTGCCGACGCATGTGCTGATCAATAAAATGCCGTTCACTGAGCGGGAGACCTTCTACACGCTGCATAATATGGGGCCAGCGCTATCTCCATACCGCATTGCGAACCAAGATGAGTTTCTTAAGTCCGCGGACGCATTGGGATATGAGTTAGTTGACAGTTGGGAAAATCCAGAATTCGGATGCTACATTCCGTTTCATCCGGACCATTTAGTACGGGCGTTCAGCGGTCTGTATCTGCGTCAGAAAAACGCAGTGCCGGCTAATTGAGATATCGACTTGCCGGAAGGGTTGACGGATCGTCGTTAACCCATGCTTTGAAACGGAAATGGTGACCCCGGGAAGATTCGAACTTCCGACAAACAGTTTAGGAAACTGCTGCTCTATCCACCTGAGCTACGGGGCCAAACCTGGAGTCTACACCTTATATGGATCATAGAATGAACCGGGTGGTGTGGGGGAAATTGATAGGTGCTGTCGCTACTGCGCGAGACTTACAAACATAAATTGGACTCGCTGGACGGCAAAATCTGCGATCACAATATCCAGATAGTAGCACTCGCGCGCTTGACTTTCGCCATCTCCTGATCGAAGGGCCGAGGCGGGCTGAGGAGTAAATCAGTGAGCCGCGATTACATCTTCTGCCAGGTCATGTCCACTTTTACTGGAATCTCATTCTTGATCGGAACGGTCAGGAATGATGGGCGATCAATCTTGAAATCGGAGCAGGTTGCGGGGATCGTTCCCGTAATTTGCACCTGATTACCTTGCATGACTCGCTGGAAAGGCACGTGCTGATAGTGCGCAGTCTGGCCGGCAAACTGTACCTCAAGGTTGGCATAAATGGTTTGAGAGGTGGTGTCCGCTTCGGGAAATTCAGTACGCACAATCACCATAGGAAATTGCGCGCCACGGACCGCTTCAATCATATGGAGATCGCGATTACTGTCCCCGGAGTCAAAGGATTTTACCGGCACTGCAATCAGAAAATTGCATTGCCCGGCGTGACAGATTCCCTTCCCTTTCGCCGCATGACTCACGCCATCCACCTCATGCATGGGATGCGACATGTGATAGGTGAGAGTCGACCGCTGCAGTGCCCACTGCGTATCAGTTTGGGCGAATAGAGGAAGTGCAAACAGCAACAACGCAAAAGCGAGTTTCTTACGCATCATGTTTCAACGCTCCCAGAATTTCCAGTGAATTGGCCATGAGACAGCCACAATCGATGCTCCATACGCGGCAGCCGTAATGTATGCGGCGGTGCCGTGCGCGGAAGCGATCCCGTGCACTTTCTCTCCAGCGTTCTCCTGCTTGTAGGCCATGATTCCCAAAATTGGAGTGATGATCATTCCCGGGCCATGTACCCACTCCAGGTCGCGATGTAGCCGGATGGCGCCCTTGGGTTTAACCCCTGGAATTTTCGGAGCGAAGATCGCGTAATAAGCGGTGGCGAAATACAGGCCTGTCGTCAGGCTCCCCAGTGCTATGTGAAAATCCAGGTTCGCAGAGGTAGGCTCCGTGATCGTCTCGCCGTTTTTTCCTTTCGCCTTCGCCTGCGGTCCCGTGATCAATGTGGCCACCATCGGAATCGCAGTGATCAGGCCCAGCGTCTGGTGCACCTTCAGCATGTGCGTGCGCTTATCGAGTCGCGCCTGTTCCTGCGCGTTGCCCTGGGTCTGGCCGGCGCCAAAGCCAAGGTCCTGCAGCGAAGGAGCATTCGCATTCCCGGCAGGTGAGGTTTGTTGATTCGGCTGCGGTGCGGCCGGCAGCTTGCTTGGCGGAGTTTCCTGCTGTTGCTGGTATTCGCTGCTGAGTACAAAGTTGGTATGTTCTTCCTCGGAAGCGATCAACGTTACTTTCGAGGTCTGCGGAGTCAATCCCTCGGCAGAAACGGAAACGGTGTATGTTCCGGGAGCGAGATCGGATTCCGTGTAGGCCCCATCTGCATTTGTCTTAATTTCTGTTGACTGAGTCGTGTTGACATCTGTGACCGAGACATGAGCATCGCTCACCATTTTGCCAGCGGAGTCCTTGACGATACCTGAAATGGTTGCCGAGGTTTGTGCTCGCACGACATGCGGCGCAAGGAAAAAGACAATCGCAATTCCCCCGAGCGGCGTAAGCTTCGCCCTGATCCGTTTCATTGACTCTCCCTTGGTTCCGATAGCGTGCAGGTTCTTGCAGGAGTAAAGCGGCGAACGTCGTTCCTTGTATAGTCTTAATCCACTAAGAAGTGCTGTCAAGCCGCCCGGAAAACCCACGTTTGAAGTTTAATGAAAGATGAGAGGGTGAAACAATGATGCGCTTCTCCAGATGCATCGCCATGGCGATTGGACTTTTGATGCCCGCACTGTTATTACAAGCCGCTCAGTCAAGCCCAACGTCGCTTCAAGTGGGAGCTGTTTTCCCCACGTTTTCCGGGCGAACGATCACCGATCATTCTCTTACGCTGCCGGAAACTGCCTCAGAGAAGCCGACGATACTGGTGTTTTCATTCAGCCGAACCGCGGGTAAGGATGCCCGCATGTGGAACGAACATCTAGCCAAGGATTTTCCTGACAATGTATCGGCGTACGGCGTGATCCAGCTCGAATCGGCGCCAAAGATCTTTCGCCGGCTAGCAATCTCCGGAATCAAAAGCAGCATGCCCGTTGCAGTGCAAAATCGAACGATCGTGCTGTATCGCGATGACCAACTTTGGAGACAGCGGCTGGGCGTGAAAAACGAGGGCAGAGCGTACGTGGTGTTGCTCGATCGGTCAGGAACGATTCGGTGGATCAGCTCGGGCGGATTTTCAGACAGCACATACGGAGTTCTTAAGGCGAAATTGGCAGAACTGCTCCAGTCGCATCCATAATTCGCCGTTAACAACAAGCATCGGAGCCCCCGCGCACTGCTGCGAATCCAAGCAGGGCGCTATCGCCCGACGGGAATCTCCATCCATGCCCCCAGGGTATGCGTTTGCGGATCTGCAATCGGATTCACTGAGCTGATAATTCTGCTGGCGAGTGTCTTCTTCGCCCCTGGCCGGTAGAGCGAACGATGATTCAGAACATAACTGCCGGTAAGAAACCCGACGGCCTGGCCCACAAGGATGTCGGATGGGAAATGTTGATTCGCAAAAATGCGCGCCATGCTAATGGTCTCGGCAAAGCCGTAGGCGGGTACCATTACATACCAATGCGGGTACTCGCCGGCAATCACTCGAGCCAGTGCCATGCTGGCCGTCGCATGATCCGATGGAAATGACGAATCCCATTCCCAATGCTGGGTCCCATATGGCCAAAAATCGCCCTGACCATTTCCTTGCCGCGGGCGCTGGCGATTGGTTACGAGCTTGGTCACCAGGGTCACGGTGCCAGAGTCGATGATAGCCTCATCGGCCAATCGTCCAGTCTCCGCAAGTTTGGGATCTTTTTTAGCCAGCCCGATGAAATAGATTCCTGCGCCTTCGGCACCTGTCGCAATGAAGGAACCAAAATCCGCAATCGTGTTCGCTGTGTTCGTCCGGCTCGGATCCACACCCACGGCTTCGGACGCGTCTGCATCGTAGGCGATCGCAAGTCCCGTTGCCGCACCAAGCGGCGCAAGCCAGTACCCGTCCTTCGGCTGCAGACGAAGCGGACTGGTAAAGATTGCCTTCTCGTCTTCTCCAAGATCACGCAAACAACGACCCAGTTTCGTGATGCCGCAGATCGTCTGCGTTTCCTGCGCGGAAGCATTTGTTGCGGAGAGTGAGTTGTTCGCCAAAACATGCGGATCGGGAGAACTCTCCGCCATCGTGGGGTTCGAAGTCACCCTGTTCGGAGTCAAACTCGCGAATTGTTCTTGCCGGAGATTGGGTTGCGGGTTTGTGGGCAACACGACGCCCTGTGCGTGAGCGCATACGGCGATCACACCAAATAGAATCGAACTGGCTAAGGGGAAGAAAGAACGCATGATAAGTATTAGTGCCTCTCCGACGAATTTGGTTGGGGCGCGGTCGCTGAAATCGGATTGCGGCTTGGCATCATAGTTACCTCAATCCGTGTATTTTTTACAAATGCCACATTATGACCATGCACCAGCCAGCGTTCATACACAGAAAGCGCGGCCGCGTAGAAGCCGATGCCGGCCGCCAGGTACCGTGAACCGGAAACAATGCCCACCACGCGTCCGATGATTCCAAAACCGTTGGATGACACAGCGGTGTTGGCCGTCAGATTCCCATCGTTGTCGAGAGCGCGGCTGGCTAGAAATGTAAGTACCAGCGGGACGATGACTCGATTCTGCGGTTGTGGCTCCACTCCACCCTCTGCGTCAATCTTAAGCTTTTCGGATTTGACGGAGTTAGCGCCAGCCAGCGTGCCTTGCACCGCCTTTGAACCGGCGCCGGGCAGCCTGAGTTCACGAAAATCGAAGCGCAATTTCCCTGCTCTGCCGAAAGATCGTGCAGCCTTGGCTTGCGTGATCGTACCCACCAACACCGATCCCTCGGGAATTTCCACGGTGTGGTCGGGCTTGAATATTGGAGCGGCAACGATAGCGTTAAATGTATCCCCCTTCTTCTCTGTTCCGGAGCTAATGGTCTGTTGCAGGTACGCGCTCAAATGCCATGCCGACTCGTCGTTCGCAGGTGCTTTTGCCGCCGGCGGTTTTGGCGCTGGTTTCGGCGGGACTGCAATCGCTACGGCAGCGTTTTGCTGTGGTTGTTCTGGAGCCTCTTTTTCCGTCAGCATTAGCGGCTGCACCAGCGTGACGGTCCACATGGTCTGCGATTCAATTCTCTGCGGGTGATACGGAAGCTGCCGGTACAGCAACTGAACCAGACGATCCTTGCGACCGGGAGCAGTTACGAGCGCGGCCATATCCTTACCTTGTTGCTTGAGCTGACTGAATTGCCTCGAAATGAACCCTCGAGATTTACTCGCGGCAGGCGTGGAGAGATGGAGCACCGGTGCGCCGTTGGTTGCATCGCTGCTGTCAATTTTCTCGGCTACGCCGTCTGGAAGAACCAGTTGATTGAAATGTACGACTGGGACTCTGAATGGCGTGAAATCTCCCCAGAGCCGGCCGTGAATTCGTCGACTGCGGTCTGGAGTGAGTGCCACCACAGTGCCTTGTACAAGACTGCCGGCAGGGATGGCTACTTTATTCTTTGCGTACACCGGGTACATCAGGTGGCAGTCGAGAGCTTCTCCCTTTTTCAAGGGAACGTGATTACCCAATTGCACCGGCAACGGAGTGCCGGCGGGGATTTGAACAGTCGCCTGCTGGGCGAGAAGACCGGCCGCAGTCACGATCAGCGACAGCAACACGGAACAACGCAACGCTGCGCGAATGTCGATCATATGACTTTGAAAATCTCTTACTCCGGTCGAGCATCTTGATCCTTGACGCCGGCGCCGTGCACCTTCATGGTGTCACAGTCGCTCGGCTGTCGACATCGACAGCCACCGTTTTCCCTACCCGGAGAACAAATGTGCTGGGGTCTTTCAGTCCCCACTCTACATACGGAATGCTAAATTGCGTGGTTGCGCGAAGCGTGTTGCCGTTTCCTGGCGTGACGTGGACGCGTAACTGCAGCGGGTGATCTGCGCCGTGAATATGGAAGACGCCGTCGACCGTCAGCCACTGGTCCTTGGTGAAATCGAAGTTGCCAGAAACATGGGTGGGGCGAAAGGTAATCTCGGGATACCGATTGCTCTGGAGAACATCCTTTTGCATTTTCTCATCTCGCGATCGGTCTCCGCTTTGCCCACTCCTGGCTTGAACGGTAATCAGGCCGTCCGCGGATTCCGTCGCCGGATCCATATGAATGACACCGCTGTCGAGCGTGAAAGTACCCTGGGCGGTGTGGAGAACTGCCTGCAGGGTCCAATGGATGGACGTTTGCGCGGCCTCGAAGGTTACCGTGGTGGGATCATGCGAAGTGGCCGCTGCCTGGGCCGGGGACGGCAAGATGAGGAAGCTGGCGAGCACAGCCCATGCGGCGATACCAATGCCAACAGGTCTGCTGCAGAAAGCGCTTTCCATGTTTTCTCCGTTAGTACAGTCCTGCTTCCAGAAAACTCCAGCCGACGCGAATTCCCTGGCGCATTGCAAAACGCTGCATGCTTTGGGCACCGACGTGTACAGAGAGTAATTGTTGAAAATACTCTGGGTGGGAGGACAATGTCCTGATGGCGCGATCCTGCATTTGCGGCCAGCGATCCATAGAAAGCATCAGCCAGCTCATCGCATGTGGAAGCCTGCCAATTTTTTGATGCTCCCGGTTGTACAGTTCCAGGTTTCCCCGCTCGATAGCGTTCGCCAACGAGACCGCCTGGCGGAATGACACGGCGAGACCCTCGCCGGTAATCGCGTCGGGCGATCCGGAAGCATCGCCGATCAGGGCGACAGAGTCGTTCGCAACTCGACGGAGTTTCCGATTGGCTGAAATACCGCCGCGAAGCGTCGACATCGTCGGCACACCTTGTAGCTTTTCTGCGACGGCAGGAAATGCTTTCAGAAAATCGGCTTGTGCCAGCTTGGGATTTCTGGTGATGAACACGACACAGACACTGTCAGAGGCGACGGGAGTAACATACACCTGCCCAATGGACCCCCAATGCACTTCCACGTATTCGCTCCACGGCGCGATGTTGTAGTGGCGGCGAAAACCGAATCGAATGCTTTCCCTTCGGATATGGCCCAGGCCCGCCCATTTTCTGACTCCGGACGCCTGTCCGTCGGCACCAATCAAATATCGAAAGGAGATTTTCTTTCCGTTCATCAGGGCGGATCGATTGTCCAGTAACTTGGCTCGGCTGCTCCACGACACCGCAACTCCAGTTTCGCGGGCACGATCGGCAATCAGTCCGTGCAATTTTGTGCGACGCAGCCCAATGCCTATCCCGTTGGGGAAATCAGCATGGACATGGTGCTGAAGATTATTAAAACGGATGCCGACAAATCGATGACCCAGGGATTCTGTAATGTTCAGCCCCAGCTCTCGAAGGGAAGCCAACGCATCGGGCATCAGCCCCTCGGCACAACCTTTGTCAATTGCCGGCTCCATGGCTTCCACCACCAGGCAATCGATGCCCTTTTGACGTAACGCAATTGCCGCTGCCAGGCCGGCTGGTCCGCCGCCAAGGATCAGAACATCTGTTGAATCTTTTTCAATACTCATTATTTTCGTCGTTGAAGACCGGGTCTCAGCGAGGTTGAGGTGGGGGGCTGAATTCATACTTCAAATGGATCGCGTGCTGGATGTCTTAATCGTATAAGACGCGCTCTTTTGCTGTCTGTTAGCGAATCCAGAGGAAAAAACCGCCCACAAGAAGGAATCCAATAATCGTGATGACACCTATAACGTAAAGGATATAAGAAAAGGGGATGTCTTGATCGTCAACCACGCGTAACTCCGATCCAGCTAAGTGGGCCCTAGCTGCCTGGAAAGCGTTGTAGTCAGGACCCGGTGTACGCTTTTCCTTTGTGAAAGCCATGCTTATGTCTTAAACTATTAAGACATAGAAGTCAAACTGCGGCATCTGAGCCTGAATGAAACTTCCTCTTTCCTCGGATAGCTGTAGTCATTACAATGAATCAGGAGACTCCGACAGGTGTGGTGGCGTAGATGATAAACAATCGACTTAGAGGATCACGGGGAAAACACCTGCCAACCGCAAGCGAACTTCGCCTGCTGCAAATCCTGTGGGATAACGGCGAAGGAACGGTGGAGGACGTAGTCAATGCGCATCCCCCGCGCAATCGACCCAACTACAAAACCACCCAGACCTTGTTGCGGATTATGGAAGAAAAGGGCTTCATCGCGCACGAGAGTCGAGGTCGCGTCTTCGTCTTCACACCGTTGATCTCACGAAAAGCAATTGACAAGATGTCAATCCAGAGCCTGCTTTCACAGAACTTCGGCGGATCACCCACAGGGCTGTTTCTAAACCTGCTGGAGGCAGCCAAGGTGAAGGACAAAGACCTGGATGAACTGGAAGCGCAGATACGGGAGTATCGTAAGAAGAGTGAGTCGAACGGACGTGGCCGCGGTTAGGCTGGCTCGTCGACTAAATATTTGAGCCGTTGAATCCCCCTAGTGCATCGGAGATGTAGGACAAACGGTAACAATTCGACAATGCCAGAGGTAGGATGCACCCAGAAACTCAGCTCGCGATCGTGGCGGCATTCGCAGGTTTTCTGCTCAAGACTTTTTTAGGTTTCTGTATTTTTTGGGCAATCAGCAAGATTGTCGTGTCGCCCCGCAGGAAATTTCTCGTTTGGTTTGCATTCATCTTTATTGCCGGAGGCTACTGGCTCTGGCTTCTTCTCAGTTTCATTCCCCATTCGAGCTCCGCACTGGCTTTTCCAACGCATGCTGTGCAAGGCCCAGACCCAGTAGCAATCTGGCAGTTGCCGGCTTCGTGGGCTTATCCCCTGTTGATTGCCGAGCGTGTTTTGGGAGGCCTCTACCTCCTCGCGCTGGGGAATTTCCTGGTGGGGCGCATTAAGAAACAAGTTCGCCTGCGCTGGGTCCTTCGCTTTGCCTATAGCGCGCCCGATCCCATTGAGACCATGTTTCGCTCCATCGCACTGCACACTAAAGCTGAAAAAGTACGATTGCTGGTACTATCGGGAATCTATTCTCCCGCCACCTTCGGCTGGATTCATCCCGTGGTCTTGCTACCGCCGCTCTGCCTGGAGCAGGACGAAAGTGAATTGGCTGACATTTTCCGCCACGAGCTGCAACATGTGGCGCGGCGCGACTTCTTCTTCAACAATGTTGCCAGTCTGTGCCGGTCACTGCTGTTTTTCCATCCCGCGGTTTGGTTTGCCATGCGCCGGATGGAATTAGAAAGCGAGCTTGCCTGCGATCTGGCCGTCGTTCACGATTCCCCAGATCGCCGAGCTACCTACGCGGAATGCCTGGTTCGCTTCGCCCGATTGCACGCGGGGCAAGACCCTACACCCTGGAACCTCGATTTTGCCGGATCTTCGATCCAGTTGAAGGTTCGCGTTCGCTCCGTGTTGAAGGAAACCGCAAAAATTCCTGCATGGCTATTGGGCTTGCGGACAACTGTGGCCATGCTGCTGCTCGCCGCCTTCCTGTGCGCGGCGCCGTCTTTATTCGTCGTGCTGTCATATGCCCATCGAATTGCGCAGCCGATCGTTCCCTCGTTGCTGAATTCTCGACCTGCGTGGCGCGCTCAGAAGAAATCGCGACTCCGGGTTCACGAGCGCGAAAATTTGACGCCATCGCTGACCAGCTCGCCGGTATCACCCGTCGCCGCATCGCCTGGCAACCAGGCAGTCGCATCTTTGGCTGTGGCACCGAGCGTGCCGCATCAATCCGACACTCTCGCATCCGGGGAACCTGTACCTACGCTGCAGCAGCGGGGTGAACGTGGTGACGGCAGAACTCCCAAGCCAGCCCGCGCTACTGTCATCTTTATTTCCAACCCCTCGCCGGTGAGCGCTGGCGGTGCCGGGAATACGAAAGGCCGCTCAATCGCTTCGGCGGTAATGACAGGGGCGAGTGAGGCGGTCCGATTTGCCGGCAGCCACGGGAAAGATGTCCACTGAGCCAACCGCCCCTCATCTTCACAAATTGAGCCTTACTGTCTAACGGTATTGATCGAAAAACTGTTGTGCCACCTGTAGGCAAAACGGCGGTTCGAGCATTCCGTGATACGCCAGGTTGTAGTCCGTGGGACCCAGCATGGTGAGATATTTCGCCTGAATCTCCGCATCGACATCGTGGATTGAAACGTTGGTCAATCCCCGGCTGATAAAGCCGTTGTACGCAGTCTGTGCGTTGATGACGAAATTCACCGTGGGATCTCCGGAACCGCCGCATAGCGTTGTCGGCGCGATCGGATTCCAGTCCAGCGTATTCTGCCTGGCTCCGTCGAGGACGGCGGCGTTGTTGGGATCATTTCCCAGATCTGTAATATATGCCGCTTGAAACATCGCAGCCTGGGCCTGAGCCGGAGTGCCGCCTGGCAGCATTGCGTTTACGGTTGCTGCGGGGAGCAGCGTGGGAAACAGGTCTGCGATGAAGCCGGCGTACGCGGGCTGGAAGACGTCCGAGGTGTTGGCGTACGCGTTGCCATAGATCTTCTGATAAGAAGCGATCTGGAATGGCACGATCGACTGCACGCCATTGATAGGGTTCTTCGCTCCCGCGACCAGGGCTCCCGAGATATTGTAGGGTCCGGCCAGATGCGCGGCGGCGACCACGTTGAACTCTCCCGACAACGCCTGCTCAATTTCGCGCTGCGTAGCCATGGAGGCTTGGCCACCCTGGGAATATCCCGATAGCATGATCTTGTTATTCAGCTTCAGGCCAAGCGCCGGGGCGGCTTCTCGCGTAGCGCGGATGGAATCGATGATCGAACTCGCTTCCGTGGGTGCGTGCGTGTAGGGGTGATAGGGATAGGTGGATTCAGCGTAGCCGAGGAAATCCGTCGCCACCACCGCATAGCCCTGGGCGGCGAAAAACGTCATCAACATTTCTGTCGACGGATTCGTCAAGTCGGCATTGGCCTGCATTTTTTCCGTCACCGTGGCCCGTGCGAACGCGATCAGCGGAAATGGGCCCGGACAATTCGCTCCGCTGGGAACCAGGACGGCCGCGGATGCATTGGTCAACTCCCCCGGTTGAACTCCGGAAGTCATATACACAATCTGCGAGACGGTTACATCGCATTGTGCGGCTCCCGGCAGTCCGACCAGATGATTCGCTATGGTTATGTCATCCAGGTTCTGCGTCGTCTCTGTGCCTATAACCGTTGGAGTGCTGAGTAGTTTTCCGTACGGACTCGGATCCACCCCGGCACAGGCTGTGAGCATGATGATGAATACCGTTGCGATTCCATCCCTGCAAAACTTCATTGCGCACCTCGATCTATTGGTGTGAGACATTTCCGGCCAGGAAATTTCAGCGGATCTCCCGAATATCCCGACACACTCTCGTGATCGGCGCCGCACATGGAACAAATAGTCATCACCTGAAGTTCGTGCGACCAAACGATGCCGATCGTCATGTCGCGCAACCGGCAGTCTTCCACCGCACGAGGATGAAGTCATTGCAAAGGCCGCTCCATTCGCCACTGTCGCAAGTATTCGATCGTGCGCTAGCGGTGGATTGAACGAGCGCTGTGGGCGGCAGAAGCGCCTCCCGGACTCGGCGTGACGCAGGTGAAACTGGCGGCGTCTTCCGTATTCCCGTCAGCGCCCCCGGTGTATGCGGCGTACTGCGGATAGGGACACAGGGGTCGACTCCGGCTCAATGGCAGCACTGTGAATGCAGCCACATCGGCAGCAGGCAAGCCGGTGTTCGAATTTCGGGCGATCATGGATGCGGGAGCGGTGCCCTGCTCGACCCAATCGACGATTGCAGTGAGAGGGTCGAAGCTATCCAGCGCGTGCAGGCCGCCAGAACAGTGGTTCATCCCCGGCACTAAAAAGAGCCGCGCAAAACTGGGCGTACTGGGTCCGTAGGTGGTTGTTAGATTGTTGTAGTACTGCACGGTGTCATACATCGAGAAAACAGGATCGCTCTCACCATGAAAATAGATAATCTTTCCATTGTGGCTGAGCAGCTTGCTCAGGTTCGTTGAGGTGGCTTCCATGTAGTCGCCGGCCGACTGCGCAAAGGTTGCGTCGGTCGCATTGACACCGGAATTTAAGTCATCCATCGAAACGTTGAAGATGTTCATCGTCGGATCGGGCGGAGTGGTGAAGAGGTACATCGCCGAGGCGGCTCCCTGGGTTGTGTTTTGCGCAACGAAAGGAACATAAATCAAATTGCCGCCAGCCATGTAGGGCAGATTGGTGCCGATCGTCCACATCAGCCATTTTGGATCCTGGATGCCCACGTCGTACGGCCAGGCGGAGTAGAGGGCAACTCCATGCGAATCGACGGGCCCTTGGAAGACCTTCTGAATCGACGCGATCTGCGCCGGCAACAGGCATCCCGGCGCTTTCGTTCCTGTCGGACATTGAAATTGAGCGATCGTCGCCGGATCGAAGGCTTTGCGGCAGGCGTCGGTGTTGAATATCATTCCGTCGACTAATCCGTCGAGCGCGTCGCATTGCTGCAACACTAGATTCCCCACCAGGCCCAGGTCTTCCGGGGTGGCAGCCAGGGTTAAGCTCGGATTTCCATTGCCGTCGGACGGATCCTGACCATTCGCGACGGCCTGCGCGGCCGCGGCAAATTGCTGCGTATCCCAGGCCTCAGCGATTGCGGCATGGGGCAGGCGAAATCCCGGATCGCCGGCAACAATGCCGTCAAACATGTCTCCCCATTGCTGGCTGGCCACCATGGCTTCGCGGCCGCCGTTGGAGCAACCAAGGTAATAGGAGTACACCGGTGCGATGCCATAAAACGCAGCCACGATGGATTTCGCAATTGGGGTTAATGTTCCCGTCTGCTGATATCCATAATCATTTCTCGCAGCGGGGTCATAGCCAAATCCATTGTTCTGATCGGGGCCGGCTCCAAACTCGTCTGCCGCGGTGCCGGAGCTGTGGCCGGAGTTCTGCGTGATGACGGCGAATCCCTGGTAGAGCGCCGGCTGGTAGGCAGTTCCTCCGCCCAGGGTCGCACCCACGGCTTCGGTCACTACGCCATCGTCGCCGCTACCTCCAGTAAAGAAAAAGTCGCCGTTCCAGGTAGCAGTCGGCATGCGCAGTTCAAACTCGATGCCGTACTCCGCATCCGGCTGCACCGAACCGTTCAGATTGCCCCACTGGTCCATGGCCGGGGCCGGGGCTCCGGTGCGCGCTCCGACAATTCCGCGAACCAGGCAGTGTGCGGGCAAATATCCGGCGCTGGGAACGCTGGTAGAAATCACAGTATTCGCAGGAATGTACGTGGCCTCGACAATTTGTGTGTTGGGAAAATCCATCGCCAGCAATTGGCTGCACGGAATCGCCGGAGCTGACGGAACGATCTTCGCAGTCGTCAGTGTCAGCGTTGCGGTCGCTGCTCCGCCGGAGTCGGACGCGGTGACAACGTAGTTTGCTTCTGCGGCCGCGATGGTTGGAGTTCCACTGATAACCCCCGTGGCGGCATTGAGACTGAGCCCGGGAGGAAGAGCCGGCGCTACGCTGTAGGCCGTGATCGCGCCACCCTGATTGGCGGGGCTGTTCGGCTGAATCGGCATATGGATGGCATACACAGCAGTCTGCGAACTGTAGATCAACGTAGTTGGAGGCCGATCATTCACCGTGATCGTCAGGTAGGAGCTCGCACTGCCGGAGGCGTTGCTCGCCGTGACCGAATAGATTGCCTTGTCAGTCAGACGCGTGGGAATGCCGCTGATGATGCCGGTAGTTGGGCTAAGGCTAAGACCCGCGGGCAAAGCGGGATTCACGCGGAACGCAGTAATCACGCCGCCGGTGCTGACGGGGATGTTTGGCGCAATCCCAACCCCCACGGTGTAGACAGCGGAGATCGCGTTATAGCTCAGAGACGGCGGTTGGACTCCACCCTGCCCGCACCCAAGAAATAAAAGACATCCAGTTACCAGGGAAACACTGAAAGCTCGCAAACTCCGCATGAAATTGGTCCTCTTCGTTCGCTCCGCGCAATCGTGGGCGTCAGCGCGCACAGGCCGCAAGCGCACGGATGTTCTCGATATCGGCGTAGTCGTTGCGATGGTTGAACCAACCTGAGGAAAAGCATGATGCTCTTTGTGACTTCGGTGCGGAGATCGTTCCCAACCATGGCGTCGCCATTCACGATGGGCGATGGAAATGCCGATCAAAGGATCGAGCGCGATTGCGAGGGATTTGGTGATGATGACGAACAATATTGTGCTGCGACCTTTGCTGCTGATGATTAGCGTGATGGGTTTGACTGGATGCGGCAGCAGTTCCTTTCGCCCCCCTGTGACGAATCCACCTGCGGTGAGTGGCGCCAATGTCAACTTGATCTTTGTCGTCAGTGAAGACCTGGCCTACCAGGCTCCCGGTGACGTGAGCCCGACTACTGGAAATCTAACCAGCCAGGGTCTGGCGCGTTCGCTGTCGATGGGTACGTTTCTCAAGACCAATGTGTTGGGATCCGCCAACGTTACGGGCATCTACGCACTGGAACCGATGACGCACCTGCAGACCGCCAGCGCACTCCCCGACATGGCTGCAATGGGAACCATTCAACAATTTGCTGTAATGAATCAGATCACACTGGCGATCGACCATGGGAGTTCGGTCTACGACACGGGCAACAGCTCTGCCATCAACGCGTCGTACGCCGCAGTGGAGCTACCCAGCGGAGTCGCTCCGCCTTTGATTCCCTGCAGCGAATGCCAGGGGCTCGATTTCAGCGATGTGAACAGCGACAATGAAACGCTGGTCAGCAACATCCTCAGTACGAACACGGCAGGCTTCTATGTGTTTGTGGCACCCTGGGAGACGATCCACCAGCTGATGTCAAATATCAATAACCAGCAGGGCTTTAATCTCGCGGTCCCGACCGTATACGCCGGCCCGAATACCATCTATTCCATCTCTGTGCCAGCGTCTGGCAGTGCCAGTCTGAGTGTCTACAACACCAACGCGAGTCCTCTGCCGGTCTATCCCACGTTGCCACCGGGAATTGTGCAGACATCCGTACGGGCACAACCACTGTTCAGCGTCACCGTCACCGGTGGAGTGGGTGGAGCCATTGTTCCTCAAGGCATCAA
Source organism: uncultured Acidobacteriota bacterium (assembly GCA_963794795.1). Classification (GTDB taxonomy): domain Bacteria; phylum Acidobacteriota; class Terriglobia; order Terriglobales; family Acidobacteriaceae; genus JAKAAZ01. The sequence continues at coordinate 983,977 of CAWCFC010000002.1, forward strand.
CACCAACGAAACGGTCTACTGGATTCGTCATGCTGAAGCGCATCCTGAGGACAATTGGGACGATGGCAATTTCATCGCGGCAGGCCAATGGCGCGCGCTCGATCTGCCAAACGCTTTGAATGGAAAAATTCATCCGTCGCAGGTTTGGTCGATCGACGGCGCACAAGTCGTCCCGGGAACGACGGACATGGCAGGTCGTCAATATTGGTCGTATATCCGAACCGACCTGACGGTCGAGCCCTACGCCATCGCAAACAACCTGCCCTACAACCTGGCCGCCGGCTTCGAGATGGCGGCGCAGAATGCGCCCCAGCTATGTACCCAGGCAAGCGATTTCTTCTTTACCGGCGGCAGATTCAGCGGTCAGAAAATTCTGGTCGGATGGGAGCACGAGCATATTCCTCCAACGGTCAATGCCTTGCTCGCCAGCTACTATCCGAATGGCGGAGGAATATCCGCGCCAACTGTATGGCCGGACACAGACTATGACACCGTCTGGACCGTGACCATCGATGCCAAGGGCAACGTGACAGTGGACGACAGAATATTTGAGGGGCTCGATTCGAAGCTAATGCCAAAAACCGCGCCTGCATTCTAGAACCTGCTTTGCGAGATCGATCCGCGAATGCCCCTTGAGCGAGTTGCTTGACGCGTAGAGTCGCTCTAGTAGCGGATGTCTGCCATGAGCCGCGTGACTTCCTGCTGCTGCACGGCCGTCAAAGGTAATAGAGGCAGGCGCGCGCGGCCGCCGTAATAGCCATTCAAGTCGCAGGCAAATTTCAATCCGGGAACTCCCATCTGTCCGCCGACGATACTGGAAGAGACACGAATGCGCTCTTGCTTCTCAGCGGCTAAGCCTTCGTCGCCTTCTTTCCACGCCATAAAAATCTCGCAGCAGCATTGTGGCGCGCAGGTGCCAAACCCCACGATCGCACCGGAGGCGCCTTCCCGAAGGGCCGCATGCAACGTCCCGGCGCTCCCAGTCAATACCGTAAATCCAACTTCCTTTTGACGAGTCTTCATGGTCGCTGGAGGAGCAGCGACCGCAATCGCCGAGTTCCCCTGTTGCAGCGCATCAGCGTTGACAAACCGTGTGGCGGAGGCGGAAGGCTGCGCCGCCAGCATCCGATCTGTGACAGCGGTAAATGTCGGTGTGACGGTTGCAGTCCTCTTCACAAATCGCGTGGCCTTTACGATGGCGGCGATGTTCTCCACCTTTCCGCTCGATTCTTTGATCCCGATGATGTTTGGATGATGCGCCAACTCCACGATCAGCTCCACCGGCAGGTCATACGCGGTAAAAAAAGGAACATTGTAGAGAAGCACAGGCAGCGGCGAGTTGTCTGCGACCATGCGGTAATACGTCAACATCTCCAGCTGTGCGCCATCGGCTCGATGAAGTTGTTTCCGATAGAAGTGCGGCGTGCGGACCAGCACTGCATCGTAGTGGAGAGACCCGGCAAACTCTGCCATGGCCAGAGTCTGGCGAACGCTTTCCTGACCCACGCCCGCGATCATTACCTTGTCTGGGGATGCCGCCGCAATCGCATTGGCGAGAACCTCGCGCTGCTCCTCAGTGCTCAACATCACAGCTTCCCCTGTTGAGCCCAGGACAACCATGCCGGACAGCTGCGTTCGAGAATAGAGCGCAACATTGTGTTCCAACTTGCGGAGGTATAAGCTGCCGTCGGGATAGAACGGCGTTGTGATTGGCGGGAAAATTCCTTCGAGCAGCATCGTGCTTATTATTGTAGGCGAAGGGGTTTCCGTATCGGGAACTTTCCTCCACCGACGTGCGTATGTTCCTGATAGATCGAGGCGCCGGGAATCGAATTTCGTTCTAAGCGCACCGGCGGATCGATCAATGAAGACTAGGTTCTATTCGCGACGGAGGTTGTGCGATGAAATTCCTATTGTGGTGCGTGCTGCTGGTTTTATGCTGGCCGCTGGCGCTGTTTGCGCTGATCCTTTATCCCATCGTATGGATACTTTTATTGCCGTTTCGGCTGCTCGGGATTGCCGTCCATGGCGTACTGGAACTGGTCACGGCGCTGATCATGCTGCCTGCGCGCGTATTGCGCGCGGTATAACGCACAGTCAGCAGGAATTCTCCGACTAAACGCCCGCAGTAATTCTCGCCGCATGCAGGTTCTGTAACGCGTTCACAGAAATCTCATGCTGCTGCAGGGCAACAATTCCGCCGGCTGCAGCGCGTGCGGCGCCAAGCGTCGTAATAGTCGGAATGCGCTGGGTGACAGCGGCCCGGCGAATCGCCTTCTCATCGAAGAAGGTATCCTGCCCGCGCGGTGTGTTGATGATTAGCTGAATCCGGTCGCCCTTGATCAGATCGACGACGTTTGGCCGGCCTTCTTTCACCTTGAACACACGCTCGACGACAAAGCCAGCTTTTTCCAGCACATCCGCTGTACCGTGCGTCGCAACCAGTTTGAATCCAAGCTCGACAAATTGCAGCGCCAGGGCGGCAATTGCCGGCTTATCATGATCGTTCACGCTCAGGAAGACAGTTCCCTTCACCGGAAGTTTTTGCCCGGCGCTTAATTGCGCTTTGGCAAACGCTTCACCGAAACTGTCCGCAACTCCCATCACTTCGCCAGTGGATTTCATTTCCGGCCCGAGCACTGTATCGACGCCTGGAAATTTATTCCATGCGAACACCGGGGACTTGACGTAGTAGTGAGCGCCGGTATCGAGGACGGCCTCCCGATCGACCGCATCACCGAGGAATTCGCGCAGCTTGCGGCCCGTCATCAGGCGAGCGGCAATTTTCGCCAGGGGAATACCGGTGGCTTTTGAGACATAGGGTACTGTGCGTGATGCGCGGGGATTGACCTCAATGACGAACACATTTTCACGCTGCACCGCAAATTGAATATTCACCAGGCCGATGACATTGAGAGCGCGCGCCAACTTGTAGGTGTGCGAGCGAATGGTCGACAGCACCTGCTCCGACAGATCCACGCTCGGCATGACGCAGGAGGAATCGCCGGAGTGAATGCCGGCCTCCTCAATATGCTGCATGATGCCTGCGATGACAACATCCTCGCCGTCCGATAAGGCATCGACGTCGACTTCGATGGCATCTTCCAGAAAGTGATCGATCAGCACAGGCCGTTGCTGCGAATATTCAACCGCCTCACGCATGTAGTGCGTGACCGCAGCGTCGTCGTAAGCGATGACCATGGCACGTCCGCCTAACACGTACGAAGGTCGCACCAGCACGGGATATCCAACCCGCCGTGCTCCCGCAACAGCCTCTTCTACACTGGTCGCCAGGGCTCCCGGCGGCTGCGCGATTTTCAAATCGTCGAGTAGTTTCCCGAATCGTTTGCGATCTTCCGCCAGATCGATCGACTCCGGAGATGTCCCGATGATGGGCACGCCCGCAGCTTTCAACGGCAGCGCCAGGTTCAGCGGAGTTTGACCGCCGAACTGCACGATCATCCCAATTGGCGCACCGGATGCCGCTTCGTGTTCGTAGACTTCAAGCACATCTTCATAGGTCAGCGGTTCAAAATAGAGGCGGTCGCTGGTATCGTAATCCGTCGAAACCGTCTCGGGATTGCAGTTGACCATGATGGTTTCGTAGCCATCTTCCTTCAATGCGAAGGCTGCGTGGCAACAGCAATAATCGAACTCGATTCCCTGCCCGATACGGTTCGGTCCACTGCCCAGGATGATCACTTTTTTCTTCTGGGTCGGTGTCGCTTCGTCTTCTTCGTCGTAGCAGGAGTAGAAATACGGGGTGAAACTTTCAAATTCCGCGGCGCATGTGTCCACCAGTTTGTATACCGGTTGTAATTTGTGTTTCAGTCTTAGATCGCGAACCTTCACCACCGCATCGCGGTCTTCCATGCCCCACACATCGGCCAGCCGTGCGTCGGAGATGCCCATGCGCTTGGCCTTGCGCAATACTTCCGGAGAAATGTTGTCGTAGGTGGTAGTTCCCAGCTCACCCACACAATCTGTGATCTCTTTAATCTGCTGCAGAAACCACGGATCCATCGAGGTCATCCAAGCAACCTCGCGCACCGACTGTCCGCAACGAAACGCATAGCGAATGTAGGACAAGCGATCCGGATGCGGGGTTACCAGGCGCTGCGTTAGACGGCGAGGTTCAATCACTTCCGCACTGATCGCCCGGCCTGTCTCCAGCGAGCGGAACGCCTTCATCAAAGCTTCTTTGAAGGTGCGGCCGATCGCCATGACTTCGCCAACGGACTTCATTTGGGGCCCCAGGCCCTCGTCCGTACCGGCAAATTTTTCAAATTGCCATTTGGGAATTTTTACGACGACGTAATCGATCGTCGGTTCGAAGCACGATGGCGTCTTCTGCGTAATGTCGTTCGGTATTTCGTCCAGCGTGTAGCCGACAGCGAGACGCGCAGCAATTTTCGCAATCGGAAATCCAGTGGCTTTCGATGCCAACGCCGAGGAGCGCGACACGCGTGGATTCATCTCAATCACAACCAGGCGGCCGGTCGTCGGGTGCACACCGAACTGCACGTTGGACCCGCCGGTTTCGACGCCGATTTCGCGCATCACTTTGATCGCTGCATCGCGCATCGCCTGATACTCGCGATCTGTCAGCGTCTGCGCTGGTGCGACTGTAATCGAGTCGCCCGTGTGCACGCCCATGGGGTCGACATTTTCAATGGAGCAAATGATGATGACGTTATCCGCCAGGTCACGCATCACCTCGAGCTCATACTCTTTCCAACCCAGAACGGATTCTTCTATCAGGCATTCGTGCACTGGCGAAAGATCGAGACCGCGAGAAAGAATTTCCATCAATTCTTCGCGGTTGTAGGCGAGACCACCACCCGATCCACCCAGCGTGAACGACGGCCGAATAATTACTGGGAAACCAATTTTGCCGGCAAACTCCAGTCCATCGCGAAGATTGTTGACCAGCGCGGAACGAGGAACGTCCAGACCGATGCGGCGCATCGCGTCCTTGAATAGAAGCCTGTCCTCCGCTTTTTTGATGGCTTCCAGCTTGGCGCCAATTAGTTCCACGCCATATTTTTCCAGCACGCCTGAGTCGGATAATTCAACCGCGAGATTCAACGCTGTCTGACCGCCGACGGTGGGCAACAACGCAAAGACACCCTTGCGATTGGCGTTCGTCAACATCTCGGTTTCGATGCGGATAATTTCTTCCAGATATTCCAGCGTCAGCGGCTCAATGTAGGTGCGGTCGGCCAGTTCTGGATCAGTCATGATGGTGGCGGGGTTGGAATTCACCAGCACCACTTCATAGCCGTCGGCCCTGAGCGCCTTGCAAGCCTGCGTTCCAGAGTAGTCGAACTCCGCGGACTGCCCGATGACAATGGGTCCCGATCCGATTACCAGAATTTTCGTGATGTCATTTCTGCGTGGCATCTAACTCCAACCTGCATTTCTTCTAGCGATTTCGGTTGTCATCTCAGAGGAGTCGAATCGAGCCTGCCAACGAAGTTTCAAATCCTCGTGCATCACTTCTTCCAGTCCTCCATCATCTTGCGGAAATCGTGAAAGAGGTAGTGCGAATCATGCGGGCCAGGACTCGCCTCCGGATGATACTGCACGCTGAATAAGGGCAAATTACGATGGCGCAAACCTTCCAAAGTATTGTCGTTCAGGTCGATATGAGTTAAGTCCACATCGCTCTGCTTCAATGAATCCGGGTCGACCGCATAGTTGTGGTTGTGCGCGGTGATCTCAACTTTGCCCGAACCCGTGTGCTGCACCGGATGGTTGCCGCCATGGTGGCCGAACTTCAACTTGTAGGTTTTGCCGCCGAGAGCAAGACCGATCAGTTGATGGCCCAGGCAGATTCCGAACACAGGAGTTTTGCCCATCAGCCGACGAATATTTTCCTGCGCATACTTTACCGGCTCCGGATCGCCAGGGCCATTCGACAGAAAAACTCCGTTGGGATTGAGCGCCAGCACATCTTCTGCAGAGGTCGTCGCCGGGACCACGGTGACGCGGCAACCCTGCTGCGCGAGCATGCGCAGAATATTTCTCTTGATTCCGTAGTCGTACGCCACGACGTGCAGATCCTGCTCGGGCATGGCTGCCACCGGCCCTATCGCCAGCGGATCCGCATTCGCCATCTGGGGATCGGCTGTATCCCATTCATAGCGAACTTTGGTTGTCACCACGCTGGCAAGGTCAGTCCCATCCATCTTGCGAATCGCGCGAGCCTTGGCAATCAGCTTTTCTGGATCGGACTCCAGCGAGGAAATGACGCCTCGCATGACGCCGTGGGTTCGAAGATGCCGAACCAGAGCGCGCGTGTCAATTTCCGAGATGACGGGAATGTTGAATCGCTCGAGAAATTCGTCGGCAACTAACTGAGAGCGCCAATTGGAACTGACAGGCGAGAACTCACGCGTGACCAGCCCCTCGATATAGGGACGGCTGGCTTCATCATCCGCGTTATTCGTACCGTAATTGCCTATTTGAGGATTGGTGAGGACAACAATTTGTCCTGCATAGGATGGATCGGTGAAGATTTCTTGATAGCCGGAAAGCGATGTATTAAAAACAACCTCGCCGTAGCATTCTGCCTTGGCACCGTAGCCGCGGCCTTGAAAGATACGCCCATCTTCGAGCGCAAGTATGGCCTGCATCGCGTCTCCACGCAGTGGATTTTATTAATCTTATCAGAATTTGTGCGGCAATTCTCTGTGGAAGATGGGGAACTTAATTTTGAACTTTCATGCGCCCTGCTAGTGGACGACTCCCATATCATCCGTGGGCCAATAGACGAACGTTGCCTTGCCATAAATCAAATTGCGGCTCACCGGTCCGAAGTCGCGGCTGTCGCTTGAAATCAGACGGTGATCTCCCATCACAAAATATTCGTTTTTTGACAAAACTGTCTCGGGATAGGAACGGTCGTCTCGAAAGCGCGCCGGAACGTAGGGTTCTTTCAGGGCTTTACCGTTCACGTAAACCTGCCCATCGTCAATGCGCAAAGTATCCCCGGGGATGGCGATCACCCGCTTGATGTAGCTCTTTGCCGGATCGAGCGGAAAGTGAAACACCACAACATCATCGCGATGAATCGGCTCAAAGTGGTATTGGAACTTGTTGATGAATAGCCGTTCCTGGTCCTGCAGTCCCGGCATCATACTGGTCCCTTCGACGCGCACGGGTTGATACAGGAAGGTAATGATCAGGAAAGAAATGGCGACCGCAAACAGCAGGTCTCGCGCCCAGGCCGATACTGTTAACGGCGCCGGCTCGGGCTTCGCATCCTTTGGGTCTGCGCTTTCAATGTTTGTTGGATCAACCGAAGGCAAAGGGAAATTCAACCTCGCTTTTATTTTAGCTGAAATTCTTCAAGCAACTGTTTTGATCGACTTGCTCGCGCCCGATCTACGGATCTCTAAGTACATCATCGAAGCATATTCCGCAGGATTCGTTGAAATGCTCTAAGCTACATCCAACGTTCTATGCGAGTTGCATTTTCTACCGGCCGTCCTGCGCACGCCGTGCTGCCAGCCAATTTGCTGGCGAAGCGCGGTGAACAAGTGACGATCTTTACCGCCGCCTATCGCGCCCGGTTTCCGCAGCTGGCTCCCAATGTCAACTTGCGCTGGGTTCCGCAATTCGTTCCGTCCATCCATTTTATGACCGGCGTGCAGCTCGCACGCCCCTGGCAACGCGCCGACACCGCACTCTACGATCACCTTGTTGCCATGCGGATCGGAGCGACGCGCGACCACTTCGACATTTTCTGGGCCTGGGCATCGGGTGCCCTGGCATCGGGCCGCGCTGCTCGCCGTCGGGGTGCCCGATTTGTTCTCGATCGTGCATGCCCCCACGTTGACGCCCAGCAAGCGCTGATTCAGACAGAGTGCGAACGGCTAAGTGTGCCCTATCAGGCTGAACCGTCGTGGTTCCGAGCGCGTCAACTTGCCGAGTACGACGAGGCCGACATTATCCTTGTCCCTTCGACCTACTCGCGCGCAACGTTTCCGACTGCGCTTCAATCCAAAACGCTGGTCGCCCCACTCTTTGGACGAGTGCCGGTGCCGCAGGTCACGATTCCTGCGAACCCACTTTCAATAGCATCAAAGGATGAGAAGCCAGCATCGACTGAACCGTTCACCTTCGGCACAGTCGGCGGACAGCCGTTGCGCAAGGGATTTTTGTATTTGCTACAGGCGTGGAAACAACTCCAACTCCCCAACGCTCGATTGTTGCTACGCACCGATGCGCCGCTCGATCAATCGCCGGTACTGCGCGGGTTGCTGCGTGAGCTGCCAAATGTTGAGATGGTCAAATACGTCGACGACATGAGCGATTTTTACCGTCGCTGCGATGCCTTTGTCTTCCCCACGATCGACGATGGCTTTGGCATGGCGTTGCTGGAGGCGATGGCTCATGGGCTGCCCGCGATTACGACAACACATTGTGGCGCCGCGGAATTGTTTATCCCTGACAAGGATGTGATTGTCGTCCCGGCACAGGATGCCGAGCAATTGGCAACCGCCATGCAACGGCTCTATTCATCTGCGGAAACACGCGCCTGCTTGCGATCGAATGCCCTGGACTCGTTGCAGCGGATTGAAGGCGGTGGAGAGTACCAACTGTACTCAAAGACGCTGGATCAGGTTCTCGCCCTTGTCAAACACGGAAAATAATTCGCCCTGTCGTTTGCCGCTAGCGCTTGTCGCGCTATGCTGACTTTTGTCGACAAGCTGCTAATGATCACCCGATAATAGGAACTACATTTTCTTTCACCGGAGTCATGTCAAAATGAGCTGGCCGTCGCTGAAGCAGTTGAGAGGTCGTATCCATTGTTTGCTTCATCCTCGGCGAAAGATGGCTTTCATACACTCCATCCCCAAGTCCGCCAAAGTCCTCGATGTGGGATGCGGCAACAGCTCCCCAGTGATTACGACTACAGCACGTCCTGATCTTCGCTATACAGGACTTGACGTTTGCGATTACGAACAGGAAGCCCCCGCCAGCGACTATTCGGAGGAATATGTGTTGGTTTCTCCAGATAAGTTTGCCGCCGAGATTATGAAGAGGCCAAACACCTACGATGCTGTGATTTCCTGCCACAATTTGGAGCATTGCACGCAACAGGAACAGGTTCTGATCGCTATGCTGAGGGCAATCAGAAAGAACGGAACAATTTTCCTTGCTTTTCCATGTGCCGACAGCCTTCGCTTTCCAAGCCGCGAGGGAACGCTGAATTTCTACGACGACAAGACCCACACAAAACCACCAGATTATGCCTGGATCCTCGACAGCCTTCGTGAGGAGGGTTTCAAGCTTACGTTCGCGCGACGCAGGTACCGGCCTTGGAGACTTTTCGTGATCGGGCTCTTGCTGGAGCCAATCAGCCGCAGGAAAAAGAAAGTCATCCGAGGAACCTGGTCTTTCTACGGCTTTGAGACGATCATTTGGGCCAAAAAAATCCAAGACTCCTAGCGCACTCATTCTTACGCCTTTGTCTTATCCCATCGTCGGGCAACTCCACTCGATATTTTCCTTGCAATCAGCCTCACATCAAAAAGGAAAAAACCGGCAATCGCCAGAACGCAGGTGATCCCAAAGGCCGCTGCGAATTGCTCTTTGAAGGATGCAGCATAAGTATGCGTCAGCAGCATCCCGGAACCCACAAGTCCAGCTGCGCTTAGAAATACCAGCCGATAGAGATAGCGCAGATGGTGTTCCCCGGTATGGGCGAACAATTCCTGGTTCAGCCCAACAATCCGCACTGTCTGGAAGAGCTCTACTGCGAGCCACGCATATAGAAAACCCAGCATTCCTAGCCAATGGACCATCGGGACCGACATGATCGCCAGCGCAACGTAGCTAAAGAACATGATCCGCGCCAGCTTCTCATGCGTATTGGTCGAAAATTGAAACTGAAATTTATGCTCTTTTGCGCTCAGCGTCATCGAGACAGCGGCCATCATCACGTACGGGAAGACCACGAACAACGCCGGTTTGTGCAACCAGATTGCTAACAGAACCGGAGAAATCATCAGGACGCCGAGATTGACCGTCGGAATCATGGAAAAGATCAGCCGTTCTGAATATGAGTAGACGTCCGTGAGCTCGCGCCATTCTTGTCTTCCGAATAGACGGGTAATCTCTGCCCCCATCGCCTGCGTGGGTGCGTTCAATATCTGCCGACACATGGAAAAGATTGTTCGCATCACGGTAAAAGCAACCACAACAAATGGCCCTGTTTCGCGCTGCAAAATGAGCACAGGCACTTCAAAGGAAAGCAGCGTACTCATGCTGATGAGACCGAAGTGACTGCTTGGTCCCAGGATGGCGCGCACCGCGCTTCGGTCCCACAGGTCAATGCGAGGAAAGATCTGCGGGGCGACGCCGCGAATGTGCATCAGCACAAAGAGAGTTCCAATCGCGTATACGGCAGCCTGCAGTTCTGCCAGCAGTGGAAACGAAAACCGCATCCATGCGCCTGCGGAGGTCACGAAAACCATCATCAGTCGCAATCCGTTTACCCAGAAAACCCCAGTGTGAGCGCGGCTCAGCACCATGAACATTCCGGTAAAGTAGCTGAAGAGCACGCCGAGAAGGATCTGGAGCCCTAGAAAATAAAGCGTCACCGACGTGTCTCGATGTGAAATCGTCAGACGAAGCCAACGCTCAACAGGAAGCACGAAAACAACCAAACACACAACGGCTGCGCTGCCGAGAATTCCAAGCAACACGCGTAACGAAGTGGACTGTTGCAGGTGATATCGATCAAGCTCCTGACGCTGGTAGCGGACCGTCAGGTCCTGTGTCACGTATGTCTGAATGCCAAAGTTCAACGTGCTGAGGTATGCCACTGCGCCCGAGAGAGCGATCCACTCCCCATAGAGCGTGGTGCCGTACTTAAAAAGAAAAATGGGAGGCAGCAGCAGCTTCGTCGCCAGGCTGACCACGTTGGAGGTCATCAGCGCGGCCATCACTTTCAGAATGCGTGTCAGTATGCCCATGCAAGGTCAAATCAACAAAGCTGCGTTCATTGAGTTTCACACATTGTGGAAGCAAAAACCGGGAGGGTGCACCCGGAGGTCGCACAACGGTATTGTCGCAGAGTGGCGAACACAGGCCCTAGCAAATCGACTTGTCCACTCGGGAAGCTCGTTGCGCAGAATCCGCGGGATATTGTGCGAGTAAACTTTGCGCGGCATCGCATACCTGTTCCACGCTGATTTCGTCGATCGAATAGTTCGGCGGAATGTCTCGGATCGACGGTCCGCGCAACACCCGGTAACGCTCGGACTGAACCGGCAGCCACTCCAGCGGGCTCTGCCATGCGGGAGCAATCACGACGCCCGGCAAGCCCACAGCTCTGGCAACATGGAATGTTCCGGTATCCAGGCTGACGATCAAATCACATTGCGCGAGCAGGGCCGCCAGTTCTGGGATGGTGGTTTTCCCGGCCAATGAAATACCCTTCTCTGGCAGTTCTCTGCGCATAGCGTCAATTGGCATGGCATCCTTCTCCGTGCCTACGAAAACTGGGAATACCGCACTGAGACTTGTGAGCTTCGAAATCACCTGCTGAAAGCGATCCTGACTCCACTGATTCTTCTGTCCTCCGCTATTTTGCGTGACAAAGACAATCCGCGCTACTGCAGGATCGATCTTGAAAGAATCAAGCCATTGCGACGCCCTTTCAGCGTCTTGCCGGGCAAAGTATACCCGCGGCTCGTAAAAAGGAACCGGATGACCAAGACTACGCACGATGTCAAGGTTACCCTCGATCTGCCCTCGCTCAGGATGGAACGTCAACGCCACGTCGTACAGTTCCGGAGCCAGGGTGTAGCCAACCCGGACTGCGCTCCCCGCAAGCAAGCTCAAAAATGCCAGCTTCGTTCGTTGATTCCCAATCGTCGTGATCACGCAGATCCCGCCGGGGGGCGTCGAGTCGAGCAGGTCACGCACAGTACGCACGCTTCCAGAAAAATCTTTAAAAGGGCTGGGTGTCACTACACAATGATCGATATATGGGTTGGCGTAAAGAACACTCGCAGCGGCCATCGAAGCGGCAACGGTAATGTGACAATCTGGGACGGCACGTTTCAGCGCCTCAAACATAGGAGTTGCATGAACGATGCTGCCGAGCGGGGACTCGTACTGCAGCACCAGGAAGGTTCGGATTTCAGCTAATTCCGCCTGGGAGAAGCGACCGCCACCGTGCAACAGACGCACGACACGGGCGATCATCCGAAAAGCTGCCCTCTTCCATCGCGAACGTGGTGGTTGCAGCATCGCGGGCCCCTGGCAAGTCAAAATTAGAGTGGAGTCGGGCCACGCACTACATCTTGTAGCGGCCGAGGTCTTCGTCGTTCAGATTTTCCAGCCAGCGCCGCAGCTCTTCTGTAGAAAAATTCTCAACGCCGGCATTGGCCATGCGGGTTGTCTGCAGAACTTGAGCAGAGAGGTAGATGGGGCAATCCGTGCGCAACGCCAGCGCGAGCGCATCCGACGGGCGAGCGTCGAGGCTGATCAACTCCCCACCCCGCTCCATCCATATCAAGGCGTAAAACACGTCGTCCTTCAATTCGGTAATCACCACGCGGCGCACTTCGCCATCAAGCGTGCGAATCAGGTTCGCCAGCAGATCGTGGGTCATCGGCCGCGGAGTCGTCGTCTTTTCTATCTCTAGGGCAATCGCATTCGCCTCAAAGATTCCTACCCAGATGGGCACCAGGGCGTCGCTCCCGATATCCTTCAGGACCACCATGGGCATGTTGGTGACGGGGTCCATCATCAAGCCGCGAATCTTGACTTCCATTTCGTCGGCTTGAGTTTCACTTGCGCCGGATTGGAGTGGAAGACTCATGCCAAACAAATTTCCTCTCCCGCGGAAACCGCGACTGACTGCGCTGTGGGTACCGCCTCGCCGAGCAGGCTGTTCGGGAAACTCTGGGTAATACGGACGTTCATGTAGGTTCCCGCGGCCGGAAGAATCGGTGAGTTCACGGTGAAATTGACGACTTTATTTTGCGAACTGCGCCCTGAAACCTGGCCACGTGCCGGATTACTTCCCTCAACCATCACTTCAACAGTTTCGCCGATATGTTTGCTATAAAGCGATCTTTGGATTTCTCGCTGGCTCTCTAGAAGCATCTGCAACCGCCGACTCTTCACTTCTTCTGGGATGCTGTCTTCCATGGAAATGGCTGGAGTGTTGGGACGCGCGGAATACTTGAAGGCGAACACGGCATCATAGCCGACTTGCGCCAACAAGCTCAGGGTCTGCTCAAAATCCTCATCGGTTTCGCCTGGAAAGCCGACGATAATGTCGGTCGTCAAGCTGATCGGTCGTCGCGCCGCTTGAATCCATGCAATCCGTTCCAGGTACCATTCGCGCGTGTATTCGCGCTGCATCCGCTGCAGCACCCGCGAAGACCCGCTCTGGACAGGCAGATGAACATGATCGCACAGCGTGGGCACTGCATCGATCGCCTCAACGATTTCACGCGTAAAATCGCGCGGGTGGGATGTGGTGAAACGAACGCGCCGAATCCCCGGCACTTGGCCAACGGCAGTCAGCAACTCTGCAAAACTCATCTTGCCGGAAGGGTCGCGATAGGAGTTGACGTTCTGCCCCAAAAGCTGAATGTCCGTGTATCCGGCATCGGCCATCCTTCGCGCCTCGGTGAGAACAGAATCGGAAGTCCGGCTGCGCTCTTTGCCGCGGGTATAGGGCACGACGCAATAGGAACAAAATTTGTCGCAGCCTTCGATGATGGTGATGTAGCCGCGATGCTTATTGCTGCGAGTGGTAAATTCCGTCTCGAATGTCTGATCTGTCTGACGGTCATCCAGGCCGGTGATGCGCCTGTTATCCGCCTCCAATTGCACCAGCATCTCAGGCAATTTTCGATAGGAAGCGGATCCGGCGACCAGCGATACGTACGGAGCCCGCTCGAAGATCTTTTCGCCTTCCTGCTGCGCTACGCAACCGAGCACGCCAAAGCGCTTTCCTTGTTTGTGGAGGGCCTTGTAGTCGTTCAGGCGATTGAAGACCTTCTGCTCCGCCTTATCGCGGATGGAGCAGGTGTTGTACAAAATCAGCGCCGCGTCGACTTCGGTCTCCACTTGGCGATAGCCTTCCTGCACCAGCGTCCCAATGACTTTTTCCGAGTCATGGGCGTTCATCTGGCATCCGAAAGTTTCAATGTAAAACGTCTTGTCGAGCAGGGCCATCGCACCTGAAGTATAACGCAGCCGCCAGGCATCTCGGCCATCGCAATCACGGGTGCAGTTCGCGATCGTGAGTACACTGGTTGCATATGCCGGGCAGCGACGTTCAGAGTTGGAATCAGCGCTATCTTGCGGGTGAATTTGGATTTCGCGAGACTGACCCGTTCGTGATGGAAGCGCACAAGAATTATTTGCAGCCGTTGTTGCTCGAAAATTCCGCCATTGAATCCAATTCTGGGCTGGATCTGGCAGGTGGCGCCGGTCATCATGCGGTTTGGCTGGCGCAACAGGGATGGCGCATGACGCTTGCCGACTGGTCCCAGCCCGCTCTGGAGATTGCTCGCGAGAAAGCAGCCGCAAGTCAGATCGCGCTCGACATACGGCAGGGCTCTGCCCTGAACGTAATTTCGGAATATGCCGCCAGCGGCCATCGTTTTGGATTTGTGCTGGTTTCTTTTTTCCTTGATCGCGAGGTATTGCCATGGCTTCCGAAAATTCTGGTCGCCGGAGGACTGCTGCTGTACCGCACCTACACCGAAGATAATGAACGACTCGGCAATCCGCGTGGACCGCGTGATCCGCAACATCTGCTGCGATCACAGGAGTTGCTGGAAATCTGCCGAGGAATGAAGATCCTGCATTACAACGAAACGGTCGCCCAGAAAGGTGTTGCAGAATTGATCGCGCAACAAATGGAGACATCACCAATGAGAATGGAAAACCGCGGATGACTTCGACCGGCGCAAAGAAACACAAAACGGCCGCCAGTTCCGGCCACACGCTCGACGGGCCCATTCCTGGATTGGTTCATCACTGCTTCGGCTGCTCGCAGGAAAATCGAAATGGACTGCACCTGCGCTTCCAGGAAACTCCGGATAATGGCGGTGTCGCCAGCGAATTTCGTGTTCCCCGGCGTTTCGAAGGTCCTCCTGGCCATGTGCACGGCGGCATCATCGCGACTATTCTGGACGAGGCCATGGGCAAGGTGAATCGCCGAAAAGGCATTGTGGCGCTAACCCGGCACATGTCGATCGATTATCTTCGGCCGGTTCCGCTCGCAACCAAGCTGCGCGCTGTCGGCTGGTCAGTCAAAGAAGAGGGCCGAAAACACTTCCACACCGGCGAAATCCGCGCCATGGACGGCACGGTACTCGCCCGCGCCAATGGCGTATTTATTGCGGTCAATTCCGCCGAACTGTTTGAGAAATACAAACAGCGGCTCACATTCAGCGCCGCGAATCGATAACCTACGAAGCTGATAAACTTATATTTCCACGACAGTTTTCCGTGGCAAGGAGCAGCACCATGGCAAATCACCAAAATAATGGCAATGCGAATCCCGAATCCGGTCACGGACTGCGCCTGAAGGTCGGCCTGGCAGAAATGTTGAAAGGTGGCGTCATTATGGACGTCATCAACGCCGAGCAGGCGGAAATTGCCGAGAAGGCCGGCGCTGTCGCCGTCATGGCTCTGGAGCGCGTGCCGGCGCAGATTCGCGCTGAAGGCGGCGTGGCCCGCATGGCATCCCCGGCAATCATCAAGGAAATTATGGCCACGGTCTCCATCCCAGTGATGGCGAAATGTCGCATCGGCCACTTTGCTGAAGCGCAGGTGCTGCAGGAGCTGGGCGTCGATTTCATCGATGAATCCGAAGTCCTGACTCCAGCGGACGAGCTGCATCACGTGAACAAGCATGCTTTCAAAACTCCCTTTGTTTGCGGAGCGCGTGACCTGGGCGAAGCGCTGCGTCGCATTGCTGAAGGCGCTGCCATGATTCGCACCAAGGGCGAAGCCGGAACCGGCGACGTGGTCCACGCCGTCAAGCATCTGCGCCAGATTGTGAAAGACATGCGCCAGTTGACCGTGATGAGCGAAGAAGAATTGTTCGCAGCGGCAAAAGATCATCGCGCGCCGTATGAGCTGATCCGCATGGTCGCGAAGGCTGGCAAGTTGCCCGTGCCCAATTTCTCTGCGGGCGGTATCGCGACACCGGCGGACGCAGCGCTGGTTCGTCAATTGGGCGCGGAGGCCGTTTTTGTTGGCTCGGGAATTTTCATGAGCGACTCGACTCATTTGGCCTCCATTGAAGAAGCGACCAGTCGTGCTCGTGCGATCGTTCGTGCCACAACGTTCTTCGACGATCCTAAGGTGTTGGCCGAAGCCAGCGCAGAATGCACAGGAGCGATGAAGGGGTTGGCTGTGGCGGCGATGGACACTGCCTCGTTGATGCAGACACGCGGCTGGTAATTGCCGGCCTCAAATTCGACCTGACGTAGACAACGAAAATCTCTGGAAGATTGCGCATGCACCCTGTCCCTATCGTCGGCGTGTTGGCCCTGCAGGGCGATTACGAGTCGCATGCACGCGCTCTGGAACAAGTAGACGCGAAACCGCAAATGGTGCGCACCGCTGCCGAACTGGAACAGGTCGAGGGCCTGATTATCCCCGGCGGCGAATCCACCACATTCCTGAAATTGCTGGAGCGAGAAGGACTGTTCGCGCCGCTGGAGAAATTCGTCCGGACCCGTCCCACTTTCGGCACCTGTGCGGGATGCATCCTGCTGGCGAAGCGCGTCACCCATCCCGAGCAGGAGAGTCTTGGCGTCCTGGACGCAACGGTTGAACGCAATGCTTACGGCCGCCAGATTGATAGCCAGATTGTCACCGAGGAAACCGCTCTTCCCGGTGGTCCGCTGGAGATGGTTTTTATTCGCGCCCCGCGCCTGACAGATGTTGGCGGCGGAGTGGAGGTGCTGGCAAGCCGCGATGGATTTCCGGTATTAGTACGTCAGAAGAATATCCTGGCTTCCACGTTTCATCCTGAGCTTTCCCACGCTGGTTCCACATCGGAAAACGACAGTCCCGGCGATTTGGAAAGAAATCCAGACCGTCGTGTGCATCAGTATTTTGCGCAGATGGTTCGCGAAGCGTCGCAGCTGTCGGAAATCTCAAAGTCCGCAGAGGAGTCTCGCCAAATCCAAACCACGGTGGCGAACCGCGAATGATCCAGTCCTGGCTGACGGGCATGCCTGCGTATTTGCTCGCGATCCAGAGCTCTTCGTTCTGGATGCCGCGGGCGGGTTCACTGCACGCCCCAGCCATTGACACATTAATGCGAGTCAGCTTGCTGGCGCTGACCGCGGCAGGTATTCTGGCGCAGATCATTCTGCTTGCCGGCTTATTTCTGCCACGCGAAAGGCGGCCACGTTTTTCGCCACCCTGGCGCTGGGTAGCATCCGCCATTTTCGCCATTTGTATGGTTTGGATGACGGTGGTTGCGGAGAACCTTTGGTCGACCATCCGTTTGACACATGCAGCGTCCAACGCGGTTCAAGTGGAAGTGACCGGCATGCAATTTGAGTGGTATTTTCGCTATCCCGGCGCGGATGGAACGTATGGCGCCGTCAAGCCAGACCTGGTCGATGCTGCGGGAGGCAATCCGCTCGGCCTCGATCCCGCCGATCCGCATAGTCACGATGACATTGTGAGCAGCGTTCTGGAACTGCCCGTCGATCGGCAGGCGGAGATTCGACTCCGTGCTCAGGATGTCGTTCACGGATTCTTCATCCCCGGCATGCGTGTCATGCAAAATGCAACTCCGGGCATGCCGTCGCAAATTCACATCACGCCCACTCGCGTTGGGGATTATGCAATTGTCTGTTCACAGCTTTGCGGGCTGGGACATTATCGAATGCACGCGATTCTGCGTGTTGTTTCGCAACAGGATTTCGCCACTTGGATGGCGCAACAACAAGCCGCCGGAAAGGAGAATTAGCGCGTGACGAATCCAGCCAATCTCGAGCCTCGCAGACGCTCCTGGCTGCGGCGCTACGTCTTCACCACGTCGCATCGTGTGGTAGGCGTGCAGTATCTGCTAGTCGCGCTTGCCGCGGTGGTCACGGGCGCGCTGCTGTCGCTGCTGATGCGGTGGCACCTGGCCTGGGCTGACACCTTGATTCCTGGATGGGGATTGATCAAGCCGGAAGATTATCTGGCACTCCTGACCTTGCACGGCACGCTGATGATTTTCTTTGTGACCTCGGCAGCACCGCAGAATGGGCTGGCCAGCCTGATTCTTCCGGAGCAATTGCGCGGCACTCATCTATCCTCCGACACAGATAAAACCGCCGGCCACTCCGAAGTTCGCATGGCGCTGCCGTTCTTGAATGCTCTTTCTGTTTGGTTCACCTTGTTCGCGCTGGTAGCCTTGCTGTCCACTCCGTTTCTTCCCGGGGGACGCGGCCATTTCCGGTTGGACCAGCTATCCGCCGCTCAGCTCAAACTCACTGGCCGGACCGGGACAAAGCTACGGCATGGATGGATGGCTGATTGCCATCGCCTTATTTTCCGTCGGTTCCCTGCTGAGTGCGATCAGCGTCATCGCCACTGTCATTACCCGGCGCTTGCGAGGAATGAAGTGGATGCAGATGCCGTTGACCGTATGGTCCTGGTTCGTCGCTGCCTGCATGATGGTGCCGGCCTTTACCGTTTTGCTGGCGGCGTGTGGCATGCTGTTCAGCGATCGCCATTTTGGCACCAGCTTCTTCTTTCCTCCAATCGATGTGATGAATGGCGTCGTACTGCACCATACCGCTGGATCTCCACTGTTGTGGCAGAACCTGTTCTGGTTCTTCGGCCATCCTGAGGTCTACATCGCGGTCCTTCCGGCCATGGGGCTCACAACGACGTTGCTGGCCACCTTCGCCGGGCATGCGCTGGCGCCGCGAACCTACCGAACCATGGTGGCCGCGACCATCGCTATTGGACTGCTGGGATTTGCGGTCTGGGGTCACCACATGTTTGTCAGCGGAATGAACCCGTACGTCGGCCGCACCTTTGGACTGGTTACCATTGCCATTGCGATTCCGTCGGCGGTCGAGGTGATTCAATGGCTGGCGGCAATATTTGCCGGTGGACTTCGTCGCGCCACTCCCTTGCTCTTCATCCTTGGCTTCGTTTCCTTGTTCATCACGGGTGGTTTGACTGGCCCAATCCTGGCGCAACCCATTCTGGACGCCTACCTGCACAACACATTTTTCGTGGTCGCCCACTTTCATCTCATCATGGGCATGGCGGTCAGTTTCGGGCTATTTGCCGCCATTTATTACTGGTTTCCGCTACTCACCGGCAAACTCATGAGCGAACGGCTGGGGCGCTGGCATTTCTGGCTGTCGCTGATTGGCGCCTATGCGGTGTTCTTCCCTATGCACTTTGCCGGACTCGCCGGAGAACCCCGTCAGTACGCGCAGCTCACGGACACCGCCGCGTTCCTCGAGAATCTTCTGCCGTTAGAGCGTTTCATCACTATGGCGGCCTTTCTTCTGGTGGCAGCGCAACTGCTTTTCTTTTGGAACGTGGCCCACAGCTGGATTCGAGGCCAGAAGTCATCGCCCAACCCCTGGAACGCGGAGACGTTTGAATGGAAATCCACAGAAGCCGACCTGCCTGCGACCTCCATCCAATAACGTGTTCGAGATAAATTCCCGTGTTGTGACCCAGCCTGTTCTATTTGCAGAACTTTTCATGCAATAACCGCATCGAATGAAGAGTAGACTTCCAGTATTCGGGAACGCGCCCGCTATGCCCGCTACCATTACTCAAGCTCCGATTGACGTTGAACGGAAAGATCCAGGCAGCGGCGGTCGTCCGCCCGTTCACCGCCGACCCACCGGGGGCGGTGGCGGCGATGAAAACTGGGGGCGAGACCAATCTCGCCGCGGTCCCCGAGATCTGCTGACACGCTGTCGCATGGGTCTGGGAGCGGTTCTGGCTGGCGACCTGATTTTCTTCTTCTGCCTGGTTCTGGCGTTTTATGCGAAGCAGCACGCCAGCCATATCCAGATGGAAAGCGAATACATTCTTGATTGGAGCCCGCTCACGGTGCCTCCAATCCTATGGATCAATACCGCGGTCCTGGTATTGAGTGGCTTGACGATGGAAATGGCGCGGCGCAGCGTCTTCCGTGAGTTGGACGTGATGGAAGAATGGCTCGGGCTCGGCCGTCCGACAACTAAACGTGCTTTTCCGTGGCTCGTAGCCACGCTGGTTCTGGGATGTCTGTTTATCGCGGGTCAGCTTGCTGCCTGGCGCCAGCTCTATGGCGAAGGCGTCTTTATGGCATCCAATCCCAACAGCCATTTTTTCTATCTGGTGACCGGCGCTCACACGTTTCATTTGATGCTTGGTGTCGCCGCTCTTCTGATTGCGCTTATAGGCCTGCAATCATCGCGGCGCATGGAAGTTCGCCAGGTAATCGTCGATATCGCCGGCTGGTATTGGCATGTGATGGGCGTGCTGTGGGTATTCCTGTTCGGCCTGCTGCTGCTGGCTCAGTAGCAAAATTTTAAAGCCTCTTCCCGCTACCCTTTCGGATCAAAGACGTCCTCAATGCGGCAACCGAATTGTTTTGCAATCTGAAACGCAAGTGGCAAGCTGGGGTCATACTTGCCCACTTCGATGGCATAGATAGTCTGGCGCGAAACTCCAATCTTCTCGCCAAACTCAGCCTGCGAAAGACCTCGGCCTTCTCGCAACTCCCTGACCCGATTTTTCACCGGTATTTTCTCTTGGCGATCAGTTTTCCGATCAGAAAGAGTGTTCCCATCAATGGCCAGACCCACACCCAGTTGGCTATTGGAACACCGGCAAGAGCCTGCAAGAAGCCAAAGGTTAGAGTCAACAGGGCTGTGCCCACAAAGGCAAAGGACAGTGACTCGAAGTGGATTCTTATTTGCAGTTCATCACAGCTGGAGAACCCGCGGACGATGGAGCGAGCAACGAACAGTGCCGGCACGATCGGAGTGAGCGCGACCGGGATGCGCCATTCACCTAACGGATATTTCCCGACCACCCACATGGCGACAAGCGCCACAGCCGTATAAACGGCAAAGCCGAGGTACGCCTGTTTCCGGTACATCTTGCAGACAGAATCCATAAGTAAAGCCTCCTTTACATATAAGTAAAGGAGGCTTTACATAGTGTCAAGCAAATTCTACTCCCCAGGGTTGTGCCCGTAAGCATGGCAAGTCGACAGACATGGGTGCTTGCGAGGAGAGACGTTGGGACGAGGCGCTGGCAGGTTCCGCCAGCACCTCGCTCCACACGCTACTTTTTCTTTTCTGCCTTGGGTGCCTTTTGAGGCACAATCAGGTAATTCTCCACGCTGAATACTCCAGGTGTGGACTTCGCCTGCATGTCGGCAATCGCCGCGTCACTCTCGCTATCCACGACGCCGTACAAAGCAACGTTTCCATTCTTCACAATAATGTGGATAGCGTTAAAGCCCCGTGGAGGATCGGCAGTAATTCCACCGGCCATCCGGGCCACGCTGGGTCCCGGTCCAATGGCTTGCCTGTTTGTGCCCTGGTTAGCGTTGTATCTCCGGAGCGCGGGCTGAGTATAAATGCGGTTGTAGACATCCCCGCGGATGCGGTCGTCCATAAAAGAGGTGGGAAGCACTTCGATCTGATTGTCAACGGATTCCACGCCAGGGATGCCTTTGACGGCGTTGCCCGCCTCGGTTTTGAGAACAGGGCGCGATGCAAATCCTTTCAGGATGACGCTCTTGTTCTGCAATCCGAACGTGATCCAATCGAAAACAGCGTAGTTGTTGAGGTTGCCGAGCCGCTTCTGGACTTCTTTGGCGATGCGAATCGTGTCAGGCTGGGACCAGCCTGTTCCGGTTGCTGGAGCTGGGTTCTGGGCAGCAACGATGCCGGACGATAGCGTGCAAGAGAGGACAACAGCGAGAACAGGTACCAGACGGCGGGTGAAACGTGGCGGAACGGTCATGGCAAACTCCGTGCGCGAAAGATTTTTACTTGGCGAAACAATACGCCGCGGAGAGAACACAGTCAACAAGCCAGGAAGTGACATCAACACGGCTTCACATGGGAAGTCGATACGGTTTCAAGTCCGTCTGCGGAACACCGCAAAATGCATTCAACGCAGGGATGGAAAGACGGAAATCCGGACGGGACGATCCATGGAGAACCGCTATCGGCCGCCGCCGACAAATTGGACAACTTCCAGCTTGTCGCCATCTTCGAGGCGAACGTCCGCCCAGACGGAACGAGCAACGATGTCGCCATTTCGCTCCACGGCAACACGATCTGCTTTTAGTTGCAGAATTTCGATCAGATGATGAAGGCGGGAGTCCGGGCCCAGCTCCGGAAACTCTCGATCGCGCCCGTTGATGGTGAGATTCATTGCATCGCGGCCTTCACTGGATCGTGGGTTCCCCTCGCGCTGGATATCGCTCAACGTCCAGCCCTGGTCACCTGGATGAAGACAAGGGTAGCACGGAGACCGGTTTGTTTTGCGACCCGTGATCGCTCGCACGATGAAACACGACTCCAGGTCTTTCACTAGTGTGACGATGGAACAGTGCGTTCCATAAGCGCAATGTTCGTGGTTCGCGGATCGGTGCGGATTGCAGGATCTGCGAGCGCAGCGAGATCAGGATCTGAATCGCTTGGCTGCAGGATCCTCCAATATTGATCAGCTCCTCGTCATTGCCTTCAAACAAGTAGCAATCGTTCAGGTAGTCAACAGCGTGGCCAATCATTTCCAAGGCACGTCCCTGCTCACGTGTAAGCACTCTCCGCAGGTTGCGTGATCTTGCGCTGGCTGCGAGTGCCCTTGGCATATAAGCGATGGGCGCGACATCGTGCTTCCGAGACAAGGTCTTGAAAAGCTGGGCCTCCTCCGGACTGATGTCTGTTTCAATTTCGGCAGCATGCTGCCTCTCCGAGACATGGTCTGCATCGGCCATCGGAACCGCTTCGACGCTGTTGTGATTCAACATGGGGAAACCTCTCTCCCCTTCATAGTGCAGTTTCTGAGCCGCGCGATGGGATGAAAAATAGCCGCTTGCGGGTTGCACATCTCAAATTGGAAATGCGCTCCAAAATGGAAAACTTTATGGTTACTGAAGTTTGTCATGGCATGCCCTGCGGGACGTTTTCGATCGACATGGAAGCTACACTCTTCGCAAGCGCGGCTGTTCCTGCATCGCCCTTATTTCCTTCCTATTGGACTCCCGCAACCTCACGTTCGATTCACGAAACTCCATGATCCTGTTGCCCTGCGCGGCTTGACAGTGTTGCGATTCAACTTTAAAGTCGAGCTAGAGGCGGCTACAGAATATTGACGCGCGTCTCGACTGCGTCCCTCATGCAAACTCCCAATTACTTCTGGAATTACGTGCCCTTGCTGATCCAGATTCTGGCTGCCGTCGGGCTATCCAGCATCATTGTTCTGGCGTCATGGCTAGTCGGGCGTCACCGGCCGGGAAAAGTAAAGCTATCGACATATGAGTGCGGCATTGTCCCGCAGGGAGATGCACGCGGACGTTTTTCTGTTCGCTTCTACATGGTGGCGATGCTTTTTATTCTGTTCGACGTGGAAGCCGTTTTCATGTTTCCGTGGGCGGTCATCTATCGCAAACTTCCGGCCATCACCGGCTCCCGCTTCTTCGGCTTCTGGGAAATGGTGGTGTACATCGGCTTCGTCCTGGTGGGCTACTTTTACATCTGGAAAAAAGGCATTCTCGATTGGTCCAAGGATAAGGCAGACCTATAGGTCAAACCGAATTGCAGACCGACCCGCTGACCGTCTCTGCGCGGATTTTCTAAAAGAAGAACCGCTCATCGCTTCTAACCGGCTACCACCAGAACAGGATTTGCGCTCCAAGGCATGGGACTTGTGACTGAGACTGAAGAAAATAGAGACGCTGTCCTCGCCGCCCATGCGGATCACCGGGCCATTGCGGCCCTTACTCAACATTTACCTGGTGCCATTCAAAACGCGAAGTACGATCGCGAAGAACTTACGCTGACCATCGCCCGCGAATCGATCATCGCTGCCTGCCGGACGGTGCAGGCTGCCGGCTATAACTTTCTCGTCGACGTCACCTGCGTCGACTGGTATCCGAATCAACCCCGTTTCCAGGTGACCTACCACATCCTTTCGCACTCGCTGCATCAACGCATCCGGTTCGCCGTTTTGGTCGAGGAGGGCGATCCCTCCGTCGATAGCATCACCGGCGTTTGGCCTGCCGCGAATTTCTATGAGCGTGAAATCTTCGACCTGTTTGGCGTCCGCTTCGGTGGCCATCCGAACCTGCGCCGCATCATGATGCCAGACGATTACCAGGGCAATCCGCTGCGCAAAGACTTCCCGGTGGAGGGCTACCGCTAATGGGAAACTTGATGACCGCTCCCATCGCCGTCGATTCCAGCGAAGATCGCACCATGATTCTGAACATGGGTCCGCAGCATCCATCGACACACGGAGTGCTGCGCCTGGTGTTGGAAATTGACGGCGAGGTTGTGGTTCGCGTTTCTCCGGACATCGGCTTTCTCCACACCGGCATCGAGAAGACCTGCGAAGCGAAGTTTTATCAGCAGGTGGTTCCGCTGACCGACCGCCTCGACTATTGCAGTCCCATGCATAACAACCTTTGTTATTGCCTGGCGGTAGAAAAACTGCTGCAACTGGAAATCCCAGAGCGCGCACAGTGGATGCGCGTGCTGCTGGCGGAGTTGACCCGCCTGAATTCGCATCTGATCTGGCTCGGCACCCACGCCATGGACATTGGCGCGCTCACTGTCTTCCTCTATTGCTTCCGCGAGCGCGAACAAATTCTGCGCCTCTTCGATGATCTGGCTGGTCAGCGCATGATGATGTCCTATATCCGCATTGGTGGCCTTGCGCTGGATCCGCCACTGGATTTCTTCCCTCGCGTGCGCGCTTTTCTGAAGACGATGCCGGAGAAAATCGACGAATACGAAAACCTGCTGACCGGGAATCCAATCTTCATCAATCGCCTGAAAGGAGTTGGACTGCTAAGCCGCGAGGATGCGATTTCGCTCGGCGTGACTGGGCCGCCGCTGCGTGCCAGCGGCGTTGATTGGGATTTGCGCCGTGACATGCCGTATTCCGGCTACGAAAAATTCCAGTTCAAGGTGCCGGTCTCGACTGACTGCGACGTATGGGCCCGTTACGTTCTGCGCGTGCAGGAGATGCGCGAGTCAGTCAAGATTGCGACCCAGGCGCTCGACGGTATGCCGGAAGGCCCGATCAAAGCCAACGCGCCCAAGATTGTCCTCCCGGATCGGGAAGCGATGAAGACCCAGATGGAGGCCTTAATCCATCACTTTAAGATCGTGACCGAAGGCTTCGGGGTCCCCGCTGGCGAGGTCTATCAAGCCATCGAATCCTCGCGTGGCGAGATGGGCTACTACGTGGTGAGCGACGGTACAGCGAAACCCTATCGCGTCCATATGCGCAACCCAACCTTCGCCACGCTGCAGGCCATCGAGAAGATGTGTGTAGGCAGACTGATCGCTGACGTCGTGGCCGCTATTGGCTCGATCGACATCGTGCTTGGGGAGATTGATCGATGAGCGCCGCTGCCGAGGTTTCTGTGGAATCGCCTGCCTCAGCGCAGTTGGCTCGGGAATTGTGGATCTCGTTCGCTTCCCTGCTTCGATCGCACGTGGCCATGCATTCGATTGCCGCTCCGTCTCATTCGTTGCGCATTCATTCCAGCAAAGACACCCGGTTGGATGTGTTGGGCCCGTTCGGCAAGCTGAGTATCGTTGCTCCCAATGCGACTGGCATCGGCGCCACTGAGTTTCGTCCGGAGAACGGTGAGCTGGGTGATGAGTATGCGACATTTTTCTTCACAGAACACGGTTTAGTCCAGATGGAAGGACTGGAGTCGCCGGTGGATGTGGAAGCGGCCGTGGAATATTTGCTGCGCAAGGTGCAAGCATGAGTCTGACAAACATCGTTGAAAATCCAAAACCCGGCGAAACAATTTTTTCTCCGGAGCTTGCCGCTCGTTTCGACAAGCTGGTCACTCTGTATCCGCGGCGTCGGTCCGCGTTGATTCCCATGCTGCTGTACGCGCAGGATGAAATTGGATACCTTTCCGACGCGGCCATCGCAGAGATTGGCCAGCGGCTCGAAATTACCGTGCTGGATGTTCGCAATGTGCTGACCTACTACTCCATGCTGCGTACCAAGCCGATTGGCAAATACAACGTGCAGGTCTGCACCAATATCAGTTGCATGCTGCGCGGCGGTCAGGAACTTTTCGAACATTGCAAAAATCGTCTCGGTATCGGCCACAAGCAGACCACGCCGGACGGCATGTTTACGCTGGAAGAAGTGGAATGCATCGGAGCCTGCAGCTGGGCTCCGGCGATCCAAGTGAACTACGACTTTCATGATGAATTGACACCGGAATCGCTCGACGCAGTTCTGGATCAATATCGCAGTAAGGGCGGTCAGTAGGAAAATGCCCAGACTCGTTTCCCATCCCGAAGAAGTCAAGGTCGTCAGCCGCCGATTTGGTCAGGGCGCGACCGATATCGATCGCTATATCGAGCTGGACGGATATAAGGCTGTTCGACAGGCGATTGAACAGGGCCCCGATTGGATCATCGCGCAAATGAAGGCCTCCAACCTGCGAGGCCGTGGCGGCGCTGGCTTCCCGACCGGTATGAAGTGGTCCTTCGTGCCCAAACAGTCGGAAAAGCCGAAGTATGTCTTGGTCAATGGCGATGAGAGCGAGCCGGGGACTTGCAAGGATCATCTGATCTTTTTGCATGATCCGCATGCCGTCATCGAAGGCACGATCATTGCCGGGCTGGCGATTGGCGCCAAGCTTGGTTTCATCTATCTGCGTGGCGAATATCGCTACCTTCTCAAGATTATGGAGAAAGCGATTGCCGATGCTTATGCCAAGGGATTTCTCGGCAAAGGAATCTTCGGTTCAAGCTTCGACTTTGACATCATCTCGCAGACGGGCGCAGGTGCCTACGAAGTCGGTGAAGAGTCGGCGCTGATGGAATCGCTGGAAGGCAAACGCGGTATTCCGCGCATCAAGCCGCCTTTCCCTGCTGTGGTCGGCTTGTATGGCGGACCCACGGTCATCAACAATGCGGAGACGATTGCTTCTGTTCCGCCCATTCTGAACATGGGTCCGGAAGCGTACGCCAATCTCGGTTCAGCTCGCAACGGCGGCACGCGTCTGTTCTGCATCAGCGGTCATGCCGAACGCAATGGCGTGTACGAGCTGCCGATGGGTTACAACCTGAAAAAAATGATTTACGAGGTTGCCGGTGGCATTCGCGGCGGTCGTCAATTGAAGGCTGTTGTCCCTGGTGGCTCTTCGACGCCGGTTCTTCTCGCGAGTGAAATCGATATCGGCATGGATTTCGACCAAGTGGGCAAAGCGGGAAGTATGCTCGGCTCCGGTGGCGTGGTGGTGCTGGATGACACCGTTTGCATGGTCGAGTTTGCTCTCCGCACCATTCAGTTCTATCAGCACGAAAGCTGCGGCTGGTGCATTCCCTGCCGAGAAGGCACGGACTGGCTGAAAAAGACATTGACCCGCTTTCATGCGGGCGGCGGCGAAGCCAAAGACATCGACAACATCCGTTACCTGGCAGAAAACATGCTGGGCCGCACCTTCTGTCCGCTGGGCGATGCGGCCGCGATGCCGACCATCGCATTCGTAAAAAAGTTTCGACAGGAATTTGAAGACCATCTCAACGGAAAACCGTGCCCATATGGACGGAGCCCTGAATCTAAAACCTTGGCGCCTGCATTGGTCGAGGTTTCGTAACCGGAACACTGCAAGCGAAAGAGCACCGAATGGCTGATGTAACACTCACCGTCGACGGCAAAACAATTACAGCTCCCGCGGGAACGCTGTTGATTGAGGCTTGCCGCAAGGTCGGAATCGAAATCCCCGCCTTCTGCTATTACCCTGGCCTGTCGTTGCAGGCGGCGTGCCGCATGTGCCTGGTGCGCATTGAAAAAATGCCGAAGCTGCAAACAGCCTGCACCACCCCGATCGCCGAAGGCATGATCGTTGCGACCGAGACGGACGAAATCAAGCAGGCGCGCAAGGCCATGTTGGAATTAGTGCTTGCCAATCATCCGCTCGATTGCCCAGTGTGCGACGCGGGCGGCGAGTGTGAGTTGCAGGACATGACCTTCAAGTACGGCGCCGGCGGCTCGCAGTTCATCGAGATCAAGAACCATCGTGACGAGCAGCAGTGGTCCCCGGTGGTCTTCTTCGATCGCCCGCGCTGCATTCTCTGTTACCGATGCGTGCGAGTCTGCAATGAAGGCATGGATGTTGCTGCGCTGGGCATTCAGCAGCGCAACTCCGGATCTGTGATTGCGCCGAACGATCAGAGTCAGCTGGACTGCGAACAGTGCGGCATGTGCATCGACATTTGCCCGGTGGGCGCGCTTACGTCCGACACCTATCGCTATAAAACCAGGCCGTGGGAGATGACGCACGTCGGCACCATCTGCACCCATTGCGGCGATGGCTGCAAGACGACCCTGGGGGTGCGAAGCAACGACAACGGCATGCAGATTGTTCGCGGTGACAATCGCGACAAGAGCGGACTCAACGGGGAATTTTTATGCGTGAAAGGCCGCTTTGCCTTCGACTTTGCAAATAACGCGGAGCGATTGACGCAGCCGCTTGTTCGTCAGTCCAACGGTGAATTTGCCGCAGTCACCTGGGAAGATGCAATCAAGGTCGTCGCGCAGAAATTCCGTGCGGCGCGTGACGAGCGCGGTGGCGCAAGCATTGGCGTGATCGGCTCGACTCGTATTACGAATGAGGAAGCCTATCTGCTGCAGAAGACCGCACGCAAAACTCTCGGCACCAATAATATTGATCACCATCGCACCACTGACTACGTTCGTTTCACGCGTGCAATGGCGGGCCAGAGTCATCGCATGGCGAGCGTCGCCGACGCAGGCTCCGCAAAAGCCATCTTTGTCCTCGGCAATGACCCGACGGAGCAACATCCTCTGCTGGCGTGGAATCTGCGCACCAATGTTCGCCACAACAGCGCCCGCATTTATCTGGCGAATCATCGCGAAATCAAATTGCACCACCAGGCAAAATCCTTCGTTCAGATTCCCGCTGATGCGTACGGCGACTTTGCACTTTTTCTCTGCGGCCAGGAAGGTCATGCATTTGGCGAGAAAGCGAAGGCTCTCCGCGATACCCTCCGCAACGAACCGAATCTGCTGATTGTTTTCGGATCGGAACTGCGCGGCGACGCCATCGATGCGTTGGTGAAGTTTGGATTGTCGCTGCCAGACACCAAGTTTGCTTGCCTGGGCGATTATGCGAACTCTCGCGGCGCGTCCGATATGGGTCTCTACCCTGACTTACTCCCCGGCTACACGCCCGTTGAACTGGGAGATGGCCTGCGCGCTGAGTATGGCGCTCGGTTACCGCAGCAAGCAGGATTGGATCTTGCGCAAATGTTCGAGGCGGCCGCCCATAACGAACTCGCGGCACTCTATATTGTCGGCGACGATCCGGTGGAGCGCCTCGGTATCTCTCCGGAAGTGCTACGCAACACTTTTGTCGTGGTGCAGGACATGTTTATGACCGCGACCGCAAAGCTGGCGGACGTGATCCTGCCGACAGCGAATCTCTACGAGAAGTCCGGCACGGTTACCAACACATTCGGCGACTTGCAGCAGGTAAAAAAAGCCGCGGACCTCGCCGGCGTTCGCTCTGACCTGGAATTGATCGTTCGCATTGCCGACACCATGGGAGAAGATGTGCACACCTTGGTTCCATTCGGCAAGGGTGTGCGCGCCGATATGGGCCAATCCCGGGGAGCGCAGTCGGGCGAAGCGGATCGTCATGGAATCTGGCTGGCGGCACATAATCTTGAACCCAAATTAAGCCCGTTTGATCCGAATGCGATTCTCGACGAGATTCAGCGGCTGGTTCCAGGATACGATTTCGATCGCATCGATCTACTGGCCGGAACGAGCCAGCATGTTGCGCCGGATGGCGGGGGTCTTGCCGGAAGCTCGCAAATTGCCGATCGATCGGATGGCGTGATGCCTTCGGGCGATACGCTGTTCACCTCCGGCACATTGGGGCATTACAGCGAAAAGCTGAACGAAGTAGAAGTCTTTCAAGCGAAAAAAGGCATGGTCGCTGCAGACTGATGCCAAGGTGGAAGTTTGTGAGGTCGGGCAGGTTGCGCTGCATTTGTATGCGCACGAGTCATGAGGGTTTTGAAGTGGAAATGATACGCACGTGAATATTCTGATTTTTGTTCTCCTAAGTCTGCTGAAAGTCGCCGTGGTGACGCTCATCTTCCTGATGGCGGTTGCCTACACGGTGCTTCTGGAGCGGAAATTGGTGGGTCGCATCCAGAACCGCTGGGGACCTTCTCGCGTCGGCCCCTTCGGACTGCTGCAGCCGATGGCCGATGGCCTGAAGCTTTTCTTAAAAGAAGATTTGATGCCCACGGCGGTGTTTCGCCCGCTGTTTATCCTAGCGCCGATTATCGCGTTATCCTGCGCACTGATTTCCATTGGCGTAATCCCGTTCGGCGAGAATATTCGCTGGCATGGCGTCGACATGTTCCAGATCGCCGACCTGAATATCGGCCTGCTGGTGATTCTCGGCGTCACATCCATCGGCGTCTACGGCATCGCGCTTTCCGGCTGGTCGTCGAACAATAAATATTCGCTTCTCGGATCACTGCGCTCTTCTGCGCAAATGGTCAGCTACGAACTTGCGCTCGGCCTCTCAGTGATTGGAATTGTCCTGCGCACTGGTTCGCTGCGCCTGCGCGACATCGTCAACCTGCAGAACACGCACGGCATCCTTTCGTGGAATGTTTTTGGCGGATTCCAATTTGTCGCCTTCCTTATTTATTTGTGCGCCGCGTTTGCTGAAACCAATCGCACCCCGTTCGACCTGCCCGAAGCAGAGAGCGAACTCACAGCTGGATACCATACCGAATACAGTTCGATGAAGTTCGCCATGTTTTTCATGGCCGAATACGCCAACATGATCACCGTCGGGTGCGTGGCGACTGTCTTGTTTCTGGGCGGCTGGTCGAGCCCATTCGGCAATTTGTTCCCGGCCATCGGCGGCCCGGTCGTGCAGGCGCTGCTGCCTGTATTCTGGTTTGTCCTTAAGGTATTTAGTTTTCTGTTTCTCTACGTCTGGGTGCGCGGCACGTTGCCGCGTTTCCGTTATGACCAACTGATGGGTTTCGGCTGGAAGTATCTGTTGCCGCTTGCCACTTTGAATGTGATGGCAACGAGTCTGGTGCTGGCATTCCATGGCTAACTATCCACAAACATCCGCTGGAATAGGATCACGATGAACGTAGCTGTTTTCATCCTGTTCGCACTTTTGTGCCTGGGCGGCGCGCTGAACCTGCTGCTGCAGCGGCACCCGATTAACAGCGCCCTGTCGCTGATCGTGGTCATGTCTTCGCTCGCCGTTCTGTACCTGTTACTGGGCGCGGAGTTTCTTGCCCTCGCGCAAATCATTGTCTATTCGGGCGCCATTATGGTGCTGTTTGTTTTCGTCATCATGCTGCTGAACGCCGGTGAAGAGGAGCGCACCCACGGAAGCCGCGCTGCCTATTTCGCGGGCATCCCCGGCGTGCTGGCACTGTTTACCGTCCTCGCCTCTACGTTCCTTACATTGCGCATCGGCTTTGGAGGCACTCGGCTCGGCTCTTTCCTGGTGACGACCGGCGACCTAAGCCGCGTACTATTCCGTAACCTTCTGCTGCCCTTTGAGGTCACGTCGGTATTGATCCTGGTGGCAATTCTCGGCGCGGTCGTTCTCGCAAGGAAGGAGAACTGAGATGACTGTCCCCATTGCCTGGTATCTGATTCTGAGCGCTGCGCTTTTCTGCATCGGCATCTGCGGCTTTCTGATCAAGCGCAACATCATTACTGTGTTCATGTCGATTGAGCTGATGCTGAATGGCGTCAACCTTGCCTTCGTGGCTTTCGCCAATCATTGGCATCAAGTGAGTGGTCAGATTTTTGTTTTCTTTGTCATGGTCGTCGCCGCTGCGGAGGCGGCTGTCGGCCTGGCCATCATCATCTCGCTGTTCCGCTCACGCAATACGTTGAATGTCGATCAGATCGACTTGATGAAACTATGACACCTTCTCTTCATCTTTGGCTGCTGCCGCTGCTTCCGCTGGCAGGCTTCGCGATCAATGGAACCCTGGGCCGACGTCTGCCGAAAGCGCTCGTCTCTGCGGTCGCACTGCTCTTCCCTGCCGCGGCGTTCGTGCAGGTGTTGTGGATTGTGGCGCGCGTGCATCAAGGTCTCGCACTGCCTTATCTTGAGAGTTTTGCCACTCCATGGATTGCGGTCTCTGGCTTCCACGCGAACTTCTCCTTTCTACTGGATCAGTTAACGCTGGTCATGGTTTTGGTTGTCACTGGAGTGGGTTTACTGATTCATCTCTACTCCGTCGGGTACATGGCTGCCGAGGACGGTTACTGGCGCTTCTTCGCCTACATGAATTTGTTTCTGTTTTTCATGCTGACGCTGGTGCTCGCCGCCAATTTCCTGCTGATGTTTGTCGGCTGGGAAGGCGTTGGGCTCGTCTCCTATTTATTGATCGGCTTTTATTACACCAAGGATTCGGCCGCGAATGCGGGCAAGAAGGCATTCATCGTCAACCGGGTCGGCGACTTCGGATTTCTATTGGCGATGTTCATGATCATCGCTCACTTTGGCACACTCAGCTTTCGCCATGTGTTTGCGGACGATCACCGCGCATCCTGAGATGCAGGGCGGATTTTTAACCGCCATCGCATTGCTATTGCTTTTAGGAGCGACCGGTAAATCGGCACAGATTCCGCTCTATGTCTGGCTCCCGGACGCGATGGAAGGCCCCACCCCAGTCTCGGCGCTCATCCACGCGGCGACCATGGTGACGGCCGGCGTCTACATGCTGGCGCGCGCACACGTCTTGTTCGGGCGTTCACCGCTTGCCCTCGCAATCGTCGCCATCATCGGCGCGGCCACAGCATTTTTTGCGGCAACCATCGGCATTTTGCAGACCGACATCAAACGCGTGCTGGCTTACTCCACCATCTCGCAGCTGGGCTACATGTTTCTGGCCTGTGGCGTGACGGCTTACTCGATGGGAATTTTCCACCTGGTCACCCATGCGTTCTTCAAGGCGCTCTTGTTCCTGGCCGCAGGCAGCGTGATTCACGCCCTCGGCGGCGAGCAGGACATGCGGAACATGGGGGGTCTGCGGAAGAAACTGCCAATCACGTTCTGGACTATGACGGCCGCTGTTCTGGCCATTAGCGGGTTGTTTCCCTTCGCCGGATTCTTTAGCAAGGACGCAATTCTGGCGGCAGATTTCATCACTCCGCACGACGGCAAGATCCTGTGGGCAGTCGGCTTGATCACCGCCGGGCTGACATCGTTCTACATGTTCCGGCTTTGGTACATGACATTTTTTGGCACGGCGCGATATAACGAGGCTACCGCCGGGCACGGGGAGCATGGTTCCCATGGTGTGCATGAAAGCCCCTGGTCCATGCTGCTCCCGCTGATCATTCTCGGAGTTCTTTCTCTTGCCGGCGGATGGATTGGCTGGCCTACAGCCCTGGGTGGACATGATTGGATTGCGCATTTTCTTGATCCCGTGTTCCCCACTGCGGCCAACGTAGTTCCATCGGCCGCTGCGACAGCCGCAGACGTTCGGCTGGATAGACTTCTTGCCGGCGTGTCGATGCTGGTCGCTCTGTTTGGGTGGTGGCTCGCCGACCTGATGTACCGCCGCAAACCACAGCTAGCCGAAAGTGCCGCGCAGAACGCGAAGGCGCTGTACACGTTGATCTGGAATAAATATTGGGTCGACCAAATTTATGGAGCCGTCATTGTCGGTCCAATTCTGGCGTTCTCAAGAAATGTACTGGGACGCGGGATTGAAGCTGGAATCATCGACGGTGCAAATACCGCGATGACGGCGACGGCCAATGGCGCGAGCTCCGGCATTCGTCGCATGCAATCGGGAAATATTCGCTCCTACGCAGGTTGGTTGGCTGCAGGTGCGGCTGCGGTGCTGGTGGTGGTGCTGTACCTGGCGCATTCGTTCTAAGTAAGGAAGGAAATGTCAAGTTGAACGCAAGCATTCTTACATGGCTCACCTTTCTACCCGCGGCTGGCGCGGTGGTGGTGCTGTTGTTGCCGAGGCGCGGGCGCGCTCCTCAGGTATTTTCTCTGCTGCTGACGCTGTTCCTCTTTGTGATGGCCCTGCATCTGCCGGCGCACTTTAACTACCATCAGCAGCAAGGTTTTCAGTTCGAGCTGAACATTCCCTGGATCACAAATCCTGCCATCCAGTACCACGTTGGCGTAGACGGATTGTCGATGTGGCTGGTGGTGCTGGTATCCTTCCTGGCGCCGCTCGGCGTGCTCATTTCCTGGCGTGTGATTCAAGACCGCACCCGCGAGTTTTATGCGCTGCTCCTGCTGCAGCAAACCGCGATGTACGGCGTCTTTGTCGCGCTCGACCTGATCCTCTACTACGCATTTTGGGAGCTTTCGATTGTCCCGCTGGCGCTAATGATCGGCATGTATGGCCGCACCAATGGACGAGCCGCCGGCATCAAGTTTTTCCTCTACGCATTCATCCCATCCGCCCTACTGCTGGTCGGCATGCTGTGGCTCTATGGACAAACGGGAACGTTTGATATTGTTCAGCTGCAGCAGCAGATGCGGCACTGGAACGGAGCTCACGCCACTGCACTGTGGTGGACTTCTCTTGCGTTTCTGCTGGCCTTCGCGGTCAAGGTGCCGGTATTTCCCCTGCATGGTTGGCTGCGCGATGGCATCAGCGAAGCTCCCACAGCCGTCGCCATGATTCTGGCCGGAAAGCTGGGCCTCTACTCCATGCTGCGCTGGCATGTCGGACTTTTTCCTACCCAGGCCGCACACGTTGCGCCGCTCATGGTTACGCTCGGCGCTATCGGTATTCTCTATGGATCTCTGATGGCGCTGGTGCAAACGGACTTGAAGCGACTTGCCGCCTACGCCACGTTGAGCGCGGTGAGCTTTATCGTGCTCGGCATCTATGCCTTCACCGCGGCCAGCATGGACGGCGCCGCATACCAAATCCTGAATGAAAGCATCTCAGCCAGCGCGTTCTTCATGTTGCTCGGCATCCTGTACGAGCGATACGGCACCTACGATATGGGCCAACTCGGCGGCGTCGCGACCAAGCTGCCAGGCCTGACGGTGCTGTTCGTCATCACCACATTGTCGCTGACCGGGCTGCCGTCGCTGAACGTGTTTGTCGGAGAATTTCTTATCCTTAGCGGTAGTTTCCAGACGCATCCCGGTATGGCCACCGCAGCTACCTTGGGCGTGATTCTTTCCGCTACCTACATGCTGTGGATGATTCAGCGGGTGTTTTATGGCCAGCCGTCGACCGGCGTCGCCGCGCTTTCAGTCAAGGATGTCAATTGGCGTGAACGAGCCGCGGTGTGGCCGACAATTGCTCTGATGATTGCCATGGGTGTGGCCTCCGTTTTCTGGATGCACGCGATTGACTTGACCGTTCCCGCGATGTCCCCCGTGAACGCGGCCGCAAGTTCGGCTGCGTACGTTAAGGTTTTCTCCGCACCGGCAACATATGCAGCGACGCGAGAGGTGGCCCGATGAACCCGTCGATGAGTTCTTCCATGGGCACTGTCGCTCCCGCGCTGCGGATTCTTCCGGAAATTTTGATGACCTTGACCGGCGTCCTGGTCATGCTGGTAGAAGCAGTTTTGAAACCGAAAACCAGCCGCAAGCCGCTCGGTAGCGTCGCTATCCTTGGCACGCTGGCGGCAATCGCGGCCAGCGTGTACCAACTCTCTATCCCGGCCGGAACTGCGTTCTTCGGCACCGTGCAGTCGGATGCCTTTAGCGTCTTCTTCCATCTGGTCATTGGCGGCATTGTTCTGGTTACGCTGCTGATCTCACTCGATTATTTTGAGGGACACACCAGCTACGTCGGCGAATACTATGCGCTAATCCTGTTCGGCGCGACCGGCATGATGCTGATGACCTGCTCCGTCGAGCTGCTGATGGTTTTCATCAGCCTGGAAATCTCCTCCATCGCCACCTACATCCTCGCCGGTTATCGCAAGCGCAGCGCGACCAGCCCGGAAGCCTCTATCAAATATTTTCTGCTGGGATCCTTTGCCACCGCATTTTTTCTGTACGGCATCGCACTATGCTTCGGCGCCACCGGCTCGACGAACCTCTACGAGATTGCCAAAGGAACCGCTGGCGGGGCCTCGCCACTGCTGTTGACCATTGCCTTCGGCATGATGCTGGTCGGCCTTGGCTTCAAGGTATCGCTGGCTCCCTTCCATGTGTGGACGCCGGATGTGTATGAAGGCGCGCCCACTCCAGTCGTCGGTCTAATGTCGACCGCGCCGAAGGCAGCCGCGTTTGCCGTGCTGCTCCGCATCACGTATGGCGCCTTCGGCACGGCAACCCACGTGTGGATGCCGATGGTCTGGATCCTCGCCGTCTTGTCGATGACAATTGGCAACCTGGGCGCGCTGACGCAACGCAACGTCAAGCGCACACTGGCCTACTCCTCCATTGCCCACGCTGGATATTTGCTAGTGGCCTTTACCGCGCTGGCTCCCATGGGCATTGCCGCTGCCAGCTTCTACACTGCCGCCTATGCAGCCATGAATGTCGGCGCATTCGGGATCATCGGCTATCTTTCCGGCTACAACGAATCCAAGACCGATCTCAGCGATTTTGCGGGTGTGGCGCGACGTCATCCCGTCGCGGCCGCCGCCTTCGCCGTGTTTTTGATTTCGCTGATCGGCATTCCCTTCACGGCCGGCTTCTTCGGAAAATTCTATGTATTCACTGTCGCCGTCAACTCTGGTAACGCCTGGCTGGCGATCCTGGGCCTGCTGAACAGCGGCGTAGCAGCGTTTTACTATCTGCGCCTGCTGGCCCAGATGTACATGGTTGCGGAACATCCCCCGCGCGAAGCAGACACAGCCCGTGCGCGACCCGCATTTGTGCTGGCGATGGCAATTCTGGTGCTGGCCGTATTTGCCCTTGGAATCTTTCCCGGACGCATTCTCGACCTTGCCCGCGCGGGCGCCTCCACGTTTACCGCGCAACCTTCAGCAACCCTCGTCTCACTTTTCCATTAGGTGACGTAAAGTTTTGCAGGGATCTGTTGTAAGGCCGATCCCACCCGTCTCACCTGAGCCGCGCGAACTCTTCCAGCACGCCATAGTTTGAGCCGTTTCCGCTGGAGACGCGCGGCGATCCGCTGCGTGTGGCTGGCAGCGCAATCGCGCTTGTGGCATCCGTTTTCACCGACAAACACAAACGGCCTCCGGGGCCGGAGGCTGTTTGCGTGAAACTTGAAGTTTCTTACTTTACCTTGATGAAAATAATCGCGAATGTGAACAGCGCCAGCGACTCAATAAAGGCCAGGCCGAGCACCAGGAACAGGAAAATTGCCGGCCGCGCTCCTGGATTGCGAGCAATCGCGAGCGAGGAAGACCCCACCGCATAACCCTCACCCAATCCGCAAAGCCCGGACGCAATTGCCATCGAGATGCCGGCTGCAATCGCCACCATACTGGCATGGGAGGAATCGCCGCCACTGGCTTGCGCAAAGGCTGGAACGGCCAGGCACAGCACCGATAGCATCATAAAAACCTTTTGCATGGTACGCATGTATGTAACTCCGATAGTTTCTTAAGATCTCCCGCGAGTGAGACGTGGACGCCTGCCCTGCTGCGTCCTCTGCCACACCTTCGGGGGTATTGCCGCTGAAGGGGAATGCAACTCCAGCAAAACTCAAATGCTAGTGCTCGTGCGCAATCGCCTGTCCAATGTAAATGGAGGACAGCATCATGAACACATACGCCTGAATCAGCGAAACGCCCAGATGAAGTCCGATAAAGACGACTGGAAAGACCACAGGAAACAACATGAAAGAGATGAGAATCAACAAATCGCTGGCGAACATATTCGCGAACAGACGAACCGTCAACGAAAGCACGCGGGCAAGGTGAGAAATCGGCTCAATCAAAATCATTAGCGGTGCCAGCCACCACACCGGGCCGACAAATTGCTTGGCGTACTTCGCCTTATTTTCTTTCAAACCTTGCCAGTGATAGTAGAGAAAGGTCACTAACGCCAGCCCCAGCGGCACCACAGAGCTGGAGGTGGGGGTTTCCACGTCAGGTATTAAACCCAATAAATTGTTGACCAGAACAAACAACCCCAGCGCCGCCAGAAACGGCAAGTAGACCTTGTACTTGTGACCGATAATCGGCTCGGTCTGGTTGGTGACGAACTCTTCCACCATCTCCGCCAGCCGTTGCGGTACGCTTGGCTTTTCCACACTCAGCGTCAGCCGAACCAGAATGAAGAAGATCAGCAGGATCAGGAACGCGATGATCTCCATGGTAAACACACCGGAGATCGGCGCCGCGGGATTGAGAGGCGGATGGCCAATCCAGTTCATCATGGCCGTCACCGGCCCGGCGAACAGGTGGTTCAGTATGTGGGCAAGGAAGTGTTGGAGGGGCATCGTTCGTACTTTCTATCCAGGTTCTTCAAGCTTTGGTGCTTCAGGCCAACGTCAGATGGGTAGGCAGGATCATCCGGTGCGAAATACCAGCCGGATTGATTCCACCGTCAGGGCAAGCAGCGATACAGCCAGCCCAGCCAGCAACGCATAAACAGAGCCATGCAAACTGTTTAGACTAGCATATAAGAGCACGCCCGCGACTGCCAAACGCAGGAAAAACATTACCAACACGCGGCCCATGGGAACCGGGGTGCGCCCCTCTTCCATCCTGGACATCATCGCCGAAAGCAATTGCAGCCATTCCACAATCCCGGTGGCTGAAATCGCCACGCCGATGACAAACGTCAGGCAGGTGCGCCAGCCCAGCCAGGCCCATAAAACCGGCGATGCCACCAGCACGGCAGCCCCGGCAAGTATCAGCGCGCGGCGAAGCGTGCGGCGAATATCCTCTTCATTAAACTGAATCAAACTGCCTGGTGCAGGCGGCACGGTCGCGGGGGGTGTGGATTCGCTCGCTGGTACGGGTGTGCTGGTTTCAGGAGTCATTGGTTGTCGTCGCTGCGATTGGCGTGGTTGGCCATCCGAATCACCTGAACAAACCCGGCAGCAATGCCCAGCGCGAGTCCGGCGATTCCAATCCAGGATTGGTGCAGTTTATGGTCGAGATAGTCCCCGATCGCCCATCCGATGACGCAGGAAAGCGGCAGCACCAGCGCAATCTGAATCATCGATTCCGCTTGCACGAACTCTCGTAGCGCGATCTTGCGCTGATTGTCGGGCTTCTCTGGTGTCGGCATAGGGTTCAGGAAGGATTAACCGGTTACGGCTGTCCCTTGCCAAGCCTACAACAACACCCGCCAAGACGGAAACGATTGTTGCCGGCAGGTTTCGCGCTTGGAAGGTTTCATCCGTCGTGATGTGTCCGCTCTTCACATTACGCGCCGTAGTACGATTACCGCACACGAGAAATCCCCCGCATCATCTCAACCAAAAAAACGTCCAGCAGTCAACGGGAGGAAACATTGCGCCGCGCAATCCTGTTTGTGTCCGCTCTTTTTCTTTTCTCTGTTGTCACCTATTTACCTTGTGCACAGGCGCAGCAGCAAGACGCGCGGGCCATGCTGGGATTCTCTTCTGCAAACGCCCAGATCGAATCTGATTTGGAGAAACGTTTTGCCGCCATCCCTGACCCGCAGCGCATGCGCGACAATATGAAACTGCTGAGCGCCCGGCCCCATCACGTGGGATCGCCCTACGACAAGCAGAACGCGGAATGGATTCTGGCGCAATACAAAAAATGGGGCTGGGATGCCCACATCGAGACCTTCCAGGTGCTGTTTCCCACACCGAAAACACGTCTGCTGGAGATGGGAAATTTTCATGCCACGCTCGAAGAGCCTGCCGTCGCCGGCGATCCAACCAGCAACCAAAAAGACGAACAGCTTCCCACCTACAACGCCTACTCTCCAGATGGAGATGTGACCGCGCCGCTGATTTATGTGAACTACGGG
The DNA here is from genome assembly GCA_963794795.1 of uncultured Acidobacteriota bacterium. Lineage (GTDB taxonomy): Bacteria > Acidobacteriota > Terriglobia > Terriglobales > Acidobacteriaceae > JAKAAZ01. The sequence goes on from CAWCFC010000002.1 coordinate 1,024,127, forward strand.
CTGGTTGAGGACTACGAGCAGTTGGCGCGCTATGGCATCTCTGTCAAAGGCGCGATTGTCGTCGCACGCTACGGCGAGTCCTGGCGAGGAATCAAGCCGAAGATCGCCGCCGAACATGGCGCGATCGGCTGCATCATCTACTCTGATCCGGCTGACGATGGATACGCCGTGAACCAGGTCTTTCCTGATGGCCCCATGCGTCCCGCGGGAGGTGTCCAGCGTGGCAGCGTGCTCGATGCGCCGTCTTATCCTGGCGACCCTCTTACGCCGGGAATCGGCGCAACTGCCGACGCGAAACGTCTTGAAGCGGAAAGATGCGCCTTCCCTGCCAAAGATTCCCGTGATCCCGATCTCCTATCAAGATGCCCAGCCGTTGCTCGCGGCGTTGCAAGGACCTCCCGTTCCCGCCAACTGGCGCGGCGGTCTCCCTATCACCTATCGCATCGGTCCATCGAGCACCAAGGTCCATCTGAAGCTCGCCTTCAATTGGGATTTGAAACCGGTGTATGACGTGGTCGCGACCATGCGCGGCTCACAGGAACCGGATGTCTGGGTGCTGCGCGGCAATCATCACGATGCGTGGGTCAACGGCGCCGATGATCCCATCTCCGGCCAGGTTGCGTTGCTGGAAGAAGCACGCGCCATCGGCCAGCTGGCCGCAACAGGATGGAAGCCGAAGCGGACGATTATGTACTTTTCCTGGGATGGCGAAGAGCCCATGCTGCTTGGCTCAACCGAATGGGCGGAAGAACACGCTGCCGAGCTTCGCAAGCATGCCGCCGTCTACATCAATAGCGACGGCAACGAGCGCGGCTATCTAGCGGCCCAGGGTTCACACTCGCTGGAGCCGCTGGTTAATCAAGTCGCAGCGTCAGTTACCGATCCAGAGACCAACGTTTCCGCGTGGCAACGGCTACGCGCATGGGAATTGCTGAACGGTTCGCCGGAGGTGCGCAAAGAAATTTCTACGCGCAGCGATTTTCGCATCGGGCCGCTCGGCACCGGCTCGGACTTCACCGCGTTTATCGATCACCTCGGCGTGGCCTCCCTCAACGTCAGCTATGGTGGCGAAGATAACGGCGCGGGTGTCTACCACTCCATCTACGACGATTTCTACTGGTACTCGCATTTTGCCGATTCGAACTATGTGTACGGACGCGCGCTGGCACAGACAGACGGAACCCTGGTGCTGCGCATGGCCCAGGCAGATGTTTTGCCGTACGATTTCGCGGCTCTGGCGGACACGCTACACATCTACGATCGTGAAGTGAAGGACCTGCTCGCGACCCGTCAAAAAGAGGCAAAGGAGCGCGCTGCCGCACTGCAGATGAACGCGTACGCGTTGACCAGCGATCCGAGACATCCCATGGTCGCGCCTTCGCCGCTGGCGATGCCGCCCTATCTCAACTTCGCGCCGCTCGACAATGCGCTGGCGTCACTCGATAAATCCGCGGCCCACTTCAATGCAGCTCGTACCCGCGCGCTTAGCGGAAGCATTGCATCTGAACGTCTGGACCCAATCAATCTGGAGTTGACGCAAGCCGCGCGGAAACTCACCAATCCGCAAGGTCTGCCGCGTCGTCCGTGGATGCAGAATTTGATCTACGCACCGGGCTGGTATACCGGATACGATGCGAAAACGTTGCCCGGAGTTCGCGAGGCTATCGAGCAAAACCGCTACGACGAAGCCACTGCGCAGATCGTTCTCGTCGGTCAGGCGATCGAGAATGAAGCTGCTTTTGTGGAACACATCGCAACCGAGCTCGACAACGCGGCAATGGCAAAATAATCCAGCGCACCACCAGGAGAAAAAGTATGAATGTTCTCGCTCGTACAACCGCTCTTGTGTTCTTAGCTTCGGCGACGCTGCTCGGTCAGCAATTTGCTTCCGTACCCGGACAAGGTCGCTCCATGGTGGTCACGAAATTCGGCATTGTTGCAGCGCCCCAATTTCTAGCGTCGCAAGCCGGTGCCCACATATTGGAAGAAGGTGGAAACGCGATTGATGCCGCCATCGCCGCCAACGCGGTGATGGGTGTGGTTCAGCCGTATGTGAATGGTATGGGCGGGGATCTGTTCGCGCTCTACTATGAAGCAAAGACCGGCAAGCTGTATGGGCTGAACTCCAGCGGCTGGACGCCGAAAGCTCTCACTATCGACTATCTGAAATCGCATCACATCGACAGCATCGATCCCATTGGAGTTCACAGCATCGACATCCCGGGGTGCGTCGCTGGGTGGCAAGCTCTGAAGGATCGCTTCGGAACTCTTCCGTTCAGCAAGACTCTGGCGCCGGCAATTTACTATGCCCAGAATGGTTTTCCATTAGCCGAGCGCAACGCGCGTTACTGGGTCAGCAAAAGAGATATGCAACAGCCGGGATATAAAGAAACTTATCTCCCCGACGGTGTCGCACCCAAGCTTGGCGACACGTTTCGAAATCCTGCGCTGGCTAATTCGCTGAGACAGGTTGCGGCGCACGGCAGAGATGCTTTCTACAACGGCCCCATGACCGATACCATGGTCAAGTTTCTTCGCGCCCAGGGCGGCGCGCACACGCGCGAAGATTTCTCAGATTTTCAACCAGAGTGGGTCGAACCGATTTCCACTACCTATCGCGGATGGACCGTCTACGAGCTGCCGCCAAATGGACAAGGCATTGCCGCGCTATCGATGCTGAACATCATGGAGCAGTTCCCCATGGCGCAGTACGGACATAATTCTGCCGATGCATTGCAGGTGATGATCGAGGCTAAAAAGCTGGCGTATGCGGATATGTACCGCTACGTCGGTGATCCGCGCTTTGCTCCGATTCCGGTCATCGCAATGCTATCGAAAGATTTGGCGAAGCAACGCGCAAAGTTGATCAATATGAATCAGGCGTCCTGCCAGGTGCTGCCGTCTGACCTGACGCAATACCTGAACGCCCACGGCAAAACGACAATCTATCTGTCGACCATCGATAAAGACGGCAATATCGTCTCACTGATTCAGAGCAATTACGAAGGCTACGGCACCGGGATGGTGGCGCCGGGACTGGGCTTCTCGTTTCAAGACCGCGGCGCTGGGTTTAGCCTGACGCCAGGTCAACCCAATTCACTGGCGGGACACAAGCGGCCGCTCCACACCATCATTCCAGCCTTCATGGAAAAAGGAGATATCCGCATCGGGTTCGGCATCATGGGTGGATGGAACCAGGCACAGGCGCACGCACAATTTGTTGCCAATGTTGTTGATTACGGCATGAACGTGCAGGCGGCATTAGAGCAACCGAGATTCACCAAGCAGACGTTCGATGGCTGTGATGTTCAGATGGAACCCGGAATTCCAGAGTCTGTTCGGGCGGAGCTAACCAAGCGGGGACAGCAGATTCAACTACTGCAGCCGTTCTCATTCACTGTGGGACAAGGCGAGGCTGTCGTCCGCGATACCAAGCGCGATGTCAACTTTGCCGGCTCGGACCCTCGCTCCGACGGAGAGGCCATTCCGCAAGAACCGCCTACAAAATAATCCTTGGTGCGCCTTGACGTTGTGCCGCGACGAAGTGGATCAGTAGTTCGGCAAATCAATTTTGTCGGCAAGCCCACTGCCGAGGGCGAGGTTTGCAATCCACGGAATTGCCATCAGGTTGAAAATCTGATTCCGCAGATAGAGCGCGAACTTTGATTTTGGCGCGAAGGATGAGGCGAACCGTAGTGCCGCATCCTGCTTCTTTTGCACGAAAGGTCCAAACAAATTCTGATACTGCATGAAGGCGGTCGCATGGTTGCCCTTGCTGCGTGACAGTTCTCCGGCGAGGATATATGCCGCAATCATCGCCAGCGCAGAGCCCTGGCCACCTAACAGCGAAACGCAGAACGCCGAATCACCCACCAATGTGACTCTTCCCCGACTCCACAAGCCCTGCTTTGGATCCATGCGAATCTGGCTTACCCGATCGAAATAAAAATCATTGGTCGAATCGAGTGTGCATTCAAGATCTGCGGACACTCCCAGCCACTGTTCTCGAATCGCTTCCGCAGCTGTGCCTTCTGACCCTCGACATCGCGCGGACCATCGACCTTAGCGTCTGCAAAGGTGAAGTGGAACATGGTCTGGTTGTCGCGCAGAGTAAATCGCGCGACCTGCTGGCCTACTTCCGTATACATCAGATAGACCAGCTCATCGCGCGGTTGATATCCGTCAACGACAAACGCCGCCACCTTGAAACCAAGATATTTCTCAAAATTCTTTTCCCCACCAAATGCGAGTTCGCGGACTCGCGAATGCAGACCGTCCGCTCCTACCAACAGGTCGAATTCCCGAGTCTCTCCCGACGTGAATCGAACACGAGCAGCTCCGCTGGTCTGTTCAATTTGGTCCACTGTGGTTCCGAAGATGGTTTCAACGGTGCCTTCAATCATGCCGAAGATGGACGAGGCAAGCGCCGTTCTGGGCAGACTCACATACCGACCGTGTGTTAGCCGAAAAAACGCATCCACGGGAAATCCAGCCACCCGCCTTCCGCTGCGATCGACGACCCTCAGTTCCTCGACCTTGTACCCCCTGCTCTCAATCTGGGGAAGTAGCCTCATGCGTTCGGCAATATCAAACCCCGCCCCCCAGAAATCAATGATGTATCCCCCGGTCCGCAAATGCGGCGCCACCTCAACCAGGGTCGGCTTGAATCCGAAGTGAGCCAGCCAATACGCCAAAGTAGGACCAGCAACGCCTGCGCCCAATATCAAAACTCTCATGGCTTCATGGTATGCACAGGGTTTTGCCCATGTCCAAGGAAGTTCTAGGACTCTGACTTGGCAGATTCGTCGCGCGCGCGTCGTTCCTCTTCCGTTAACGGCGCGTTCACGTCCAGAAGTCCCGCCGGTAGATTCATTTCCACGCGTCGACCTGCAAGATCGATTTTGAGAACGTACGCTTTCGCAAATGGAATTTCGTATTCGATTCCATCGGAATTGGCAACGATGAGCAGATCCGCTGTCTGTTCTTGTCGAAGGACGTCCCGAATCGTTCCGAGCACGTGAGGCGACAATTCCCCGTTGACTGACACATCCACGCACTCACAGCCGATCAGGTCACTGACGTAAATCTCATCGGACTGGAGCGGCCTGCGTTCCGCAGCGGAAATCACCAGATCCGCACCTCGCAACCCCTCGGCCGCGGTGATGGAGTCCACCTGGGCAAACTTCAACACGACTTTGCCTTTGTGCAGCCAGGAGTTTTCGAGAAGGATTGGGGTTACCGCACGATTGTCGCCGCGCCACAGAAATGCGTTGCGCATCTCCGCAAATCGATCAGGGAAATCGGAGAGGATCTCCGCCAGCACTTCGCCACGTCGTCCCTGGGGTCGAATCAAGTGGGCAACATGGATCCAGGTTTGGTCTGCGGTCAGCTGTGAATCTTTCACAGCGTAATTGTTGCACGTGGGGGGAGCACGATGCATGCTGCAGACTCAACTATCAAAAATACTAGGATGAAACAGATTCCGCCTTGGCTTCTTCCACAATCTCCAGGCTGTAGCGATGATGTAGTTTGACGCTGACTGCGCCTAGGATCGTTCGTAACGATCTAGCGGTCCGGCCTTGTTTACCAATTACCTTTCCGACATCTGTCGGATCGACCCTTAGTCGCAAGACGGTGCCAGTTTCATTCGATGTTGCGTTGACTGAAACTTCTTCCGGCTTATCAACTAACGAACGGGCGATTGCCGTAATTAACTCCACTGCAGACGGCTCCGCAGAACTCTCTGACATGCTTAACCCCACAAAGTGAAACGTTTGAATTCTGATTGCGTTTATACCGAATTAAAATCGATTTGTCTGCTTATTTATGGTTTACTCATTAGTCACTAACGAGGTTACTATTCTGCCGAAACCGACGAAGTCAATTTCACAGATCGCGCAATTTGGGCAGAAAATGTGATTCCGTAGGCCAGGAATGCCAACTTGAGGGGCCAACTGAAGAGCGCGGCCCGAGGACCGCGCTCCTAAAAATCTCGGCGCCTTTGTTCGCGCCATCAAAAAAAACTCGTAAATCCTGCCTAGCTCGCCTGCGGCACTGGCGCCGAAGCTTTCTCCACCAGCTTGTTCACTCGGTCAGAGAGCTGAGCGCCCTTACCCGTCCAGTAATCCACGCGATCCTTCTTCAAATCGACGGTGGCAGGGCTGGTGCGGGGATTGTAGGTTCCAACCACTTCAAGAGAACGTCCATCGCGGGCACGGTCTTTCTCAATCACAACGATTCGGTAGTACGGTTTCTTGCGAGCGCCTACGCGCGAAAGACGAATCATCAACACAGCTTATATATTCCTTTCTGATGGCAGGGACAGAAGGCAGAGCGGCTTTTGCACACACAGACCCTATCCCTTGGACCCTGAACCTACAGTATCGTGGATTTTTGGCTGCGATGCAAGCGGACCAATCAACCGAAAGAGCCGAAAGCTGGAAGAATGTCCGTTGCACATACCCCAAAACGGAAGGAATCCCCGATCAGCTCAAATCCCGCAAATGCTGGCTCAGGGTACCGCAGATGGCGAATCGCCTGGCTGCTGGCGCTAGGCGTGTTGATCAGTTATTTCGATCGAGTCAACATCTCCGTCGGCCAGCAGGCGCTGCACCGTACCTTCGGCCTGACCACCGTTGCTTTCGGATACCTGTTGGGTGCCTACAGTTGGACGTACGCCATGCTGCAACTGCCCTCCGGCGTGCTGCTGGATCGGTTTGGCCTGCGGCGAGTCGGTGTGGTCAGCTCCTTCCTTTGGAGTGCGGCCACATTCGCTACCGCAGCCTCCCAGGGCGTTGTCAGTTTATTTTCTTCTCGCCTGCTGCTCGGAGTTGGAGAATCTCCCATCTTTCCCCTGAGTGCGGCCGCCGTGGGCCGTTGGTTTCCGGAGAAAGAACGTGGTCTACCCACGGCCATGTTTGACGCTGCCGCCAAATTCAGCCCTGCAGTGGGAATTCCCTTCATCGGCCTGCTGCTCATTCATTTTGGATGGCGATTCAGCTTCGCGTTCACCGGCGTTCTGAGCCTCCTGTACTTTTTGCTCTTCGCGCGAATCTACTGCAACCCTGGCGATGACCCTGATCTGTCCGCCGCCGAGCGAGCATACATTCAAGGCAATCAAAACTCGTCAATAAAATTCGACACCCCACCCTCCTACCCACTCGGTTTTCTGCTGAGACAGCGCAAGATCCTTGGCGCGATGATTGGATTTGCCACCTACAACTACAGCTTCTATTTGCTGCTAACCTGGTTGCCCAGTTACGCCGTTGCAGGCCTGCATCTCACGCTGGCTCATGCGGTGTGGGCCGCGAGTGTCCCCTGGTTTTTTGCCGGCGCCATCGACATCTTTGTGGGCGGATGGTTGGTCGATGCACTGATTCGCCATGGGCATGATGCTGCGCGAGTTCGTCGCACGGTTCTGTTGCTGGGAATGCTTTGTGGCCTTGGCGTCGCAGGACCGGCCTTCACTCACCATCCAGTCCCGGCGCTTTTGTCGCTCTGTGTGGGGATTGGAGGCCTTTCCGCCGCTGCCCCGGTCGGGTGGACTTTGCCGAGTATTCTGGTTCCCACCTCCAGCACCGGCAAAGTGGGTGGGATTATGAACTTTGGCAGCCAGATTTCTGCCATCCTGGCGCCGGTGATCACTGGATATCTGACCAGCTGGACGCACACCTTTGCCGCCGCATTCGGGTTGGCCGCTTTTCTACTGCTGCTTGGAACCAGCAGCTACGCATTTCTGCTGGGCAAGATCGAACGGATCGACGCGCTGCATATGCAGTCTACAGAGACTTAGTCGTTTTGCGGCTGGCCAGCAGTTTCCTGCGTTCGGCGATTAATTTCCGTCGCGCCGTCGGCTTCATCGCCAGCACATCTTTTGTGCGCTTGGGTAATTTCGCATAGACAAGATCGCGCCCCTGTGCGAGAAGACCCAGCAATTCCCGGCTCGGAATTGCATCCCAGCGCGTCAATGCCACCCAGAAAATCCGCGCCATGTACGGCGCCGGAATGACACCCTCGATTTCCAATAACTCCGGATACCGCTCCGGCCCGGCGTGGAACGAGATCACGCCCTTGCCGTCGTCGTCGAGATTCACCAGCGCGAACATTTTTCCGCCAATTGCTTTATCTCCGACCCAGAAGACGAGGTTCGCACCCCACTGCATCGTCTCTTCGACGTGCGGTAACTTCAGCAGCGCTTCGCGAACCTGTTCAGCATCCATCGACTGAAACTTTCCGTGCGTTCAAACGACGCATTATTGCGGTGCCGGATAGGTCTTGCTTTGGCCGGTGCGTGAGTTGAAGACCACAAGCTTGCCATCCGGGTAGGCGAGCAGTCGAATGTAGTGGCCGTCGGTACCGCCCTGGACGCTGGCTCCTCTTACGTTCGCGATATATGCCGTCGCGACATTGTGCTCCGCACCTCCTTCGTCGGAGTAATGCAGTTGCCAAAGATCCTTGATCCGCGGTGATTTCTCAATCGTCTCCCAGGGCGCCGGAGAACCGCCCTTCTTTTCGCCGTTGTCCATGATCGCCACGCGAGGAGCGATGCCATTCACGAACGCGGGACTGCTGCTGGGATACCAGCCATGATGTGAAACCACGTAAACATCCACCTGGCCAAGTTTGTTGTCAGGACACATCAGCTGCATTTCCTTGTCCCAGGTCAGGTCTCCCAGGTCGACCAGGCGCATCTTTCCGTACTGCATCACGAACCCGACCGAACGGCCATTTTCAGTCTGGTCTGGCGGACGAGTCGGGCAATTCTTGCAATAAGGGTTCGGCTGGCCGGCACCGGGCAATGCGGTATCGATAGTGTTGCCGTCGGCGCTGACAATCGTGGTTGTCAGACCCGTCAGCGGAATTGTCTCGCCAGGCTTCGCCAGAATGTGCTTTGCATGGGACTGCGCCAGCACCGCCTGATATTTCTCATATCCCTGCTCAGTAGCGGCATCGTTCGTTTGGCGATTGACTCCGTGATCGATAAAGGTGTCGACGTGAATCTTCTTCACAAGGTTAGGAACGCCGCCGACGTGATCCACATGAAAGTGAGTGATCAGCAGATAGTCAATGTGGTCGAGACCTGCCTGCTTCACCACTTGCATAATGCGATCGGCATCCCGGTCGTTGTTGTCGGGCCAGCCCGTATCCACCAATAGTGACTGATGCGATGGTGTGACGAACAATGTCGATTGGCCGCCTTCTACATCGACGAAATACACGGTCAGGGGCTTGGCAACGGTGAACGCATGCTTGCGAAAGTTCGGGTTCTCCGTCTGCGCCTGCAGGCGTGCTGCGCCTATAAAGATGACCAAAAGCGCCAAGCTCAGCGCAGCGAGAATGAATTTCTTATGACCTTGTAACGCTTTCGACCGATCCATCTGCTTCGAGTGAACCATGCTCTCTCCTGTTCCGCTTCCATCTGACCTGATTATGTTTTTACGCGCCTGGCAGGCATGGCACGCATTGCTCCCGTAGAGATTCCACCGTCCACCAGCAAGGTCTGTCCGGTCACGTAGCGGCTCTCCTCAGAAGCAAGAAAAACAATTGCGCCATCTAGATCACCGGGCGCGCCGGCGCGCTTCAACGGAATCCGGTCGACCAGATATTCAACCCACTCCGGGTCTTCGTAAAGAATTTTGTTTTGATCGGTTTTAAACCATCCGGGCGCGAGACAATTCACGGTCACACCATGCCTGCCCCACTCATCGGCAAGACTCATGGTCAGCTGGCGAATGCCACCGCGACTGGCGGTGTAGGGCGCGAGTCCAGCGTAGCCTGCAACGCTGGTCACAGAACCAATATTGATGATGCGACCATATCCGCGCGCAATCATCTGCGGCACGATCGCCTTGGCCACAAAAAAACTGCCGCGCAGATTCGTGTCAAGCACCTGGTTCCAGTCCTGCCAGGAAACCTCGAGTGCAGGTTTGCGTACATTGCAACCCGCGTTATTCACCAGGATATCGATGGCGTCGACCGCGGCGAGTGCCTGTTCGGCCATGTTCGCGATGCTGGCTTCGTCGCGCACGTCGAGTTCGAGAGCGACCGCCTTTCTTCCCATTGCGCAAATTTCTTCTTGAAACGGGAGCAGGTCGTGTTGCTTGCGGCTGGTCAGAATCAGATCGGCACCGCAGCGAGCCAGCGCCCGCGCAAAAGATTGTCCCAGCCCGCGGCTGGTTCCCGTCACCAGGGCGACGCGCCCGGTCAGATCGAACATGGGCTGACCTTTTCGTCGGTCTGCTGATTCGGTCCTCATAGCGTCGCCCCCGGCGTCAGCACCACTTTCATCAAATTTGCTTCGCGTGCGTACAAGCGATCAAACCAGCGCGCTCCTTCTGTCAATGGCGCGATTGCAGACAACATGGGCGTGACATCGATCTTTTTATTGGCCATCAATTCGATTGCCTGCGGGTATTCGCCGGCAGAGGCACATGAGCCCTGCAGTCGAAGCTGGCGGGTGACGACCAGTTGCAGCGGCAGCGGCACTTCGGGCGCGAGATTTCCAACCAGGGTCACTCTTCCATTCTTTCTCGCCGAGGAAATCGCAGTCCGCACCGTGGCCGCTGAGCCGACAGCTTCCAGCACAACGTCGACACCGTGGCGGCCGGTCTTACCGCGTACCTGTTCCGCAATTTCTTCGCTGGTCGTGGCTGCGCTGGCTTCGATCGTCTCGGTCGCGCCGAGTTTCTTTGCCAGTTGCAAACGAGCCGCGTCAATATCCGTAACAAAAATGTCGCCGCAGCCTGCGACGCGCAGCGATTGCAGAATCAGCAGGCCAATCATTCCCGCGCCCACCACCAGCGCGCTGCTTCCCTTTTCCGGTGCCGTTAGCCCCACCGCATGTAATGCCACAGAGACCGCCTCAATCATCGCGGCATCGGCAAAACTGAGTGAGTCCGGCAGTCGGTACACGATGCGCGCCGGAACCGCGACATATTCGGCGAACGCTCCATTGCGACGATAATCCCCACAGGAAACACCCAGCACCTCGCGCCGATCACAGAGGTTGACCTCGCCCTGTTGGCAAAAACGGCAGCTTCCGCAGGAGATGGTCGAGTCAAAGGTGACGCGTTCGCCTATGGCAAACGCCTGAACCGCACTGCCCACGGCAGCGATGACGCCTGCTGCCTCATGACCCATCACCAGTGGAGGAATGCGGCGACCTGTCGAGCCATCAAACCCGTGAACATCGCTGCCACAGATGCCGCACGCGGCTACCTGAATCAGTACCTCGTCGGCCGCAGGGGATGGCACTGGCAGATCCACCAGTTGCAGCTTCCGATATTCCGTCAATTGCAGCGCTAGCATCGGTTGACCAACGAAGCCATGGTAAACGATGGTCGTCGGGAATCGAAATCACCGCATCCAATTTGTGCAACGCACGGAAAATGGCCCGTCACCTTCTCTCTGGCAGGAGGGACGCTCGACCTGCGTCTGCGACAATGTAGTTTTTATGCCTCATCACCCAGCCCAAATTGCGATCTGGATTTCCACCTGGCTGCTGTGTGGTCTGGTTTTCTTTCTTATACTGTGGCGCCCGCGTCGCATTCCAGAGTATGTCTGGGCAGTCGCTGGAGCTGTACTGCTGGTGCTGTTTCGCCTGCTGCCGCTGCGTGCCGCATGGATGGCGATTCGCAGTGGAACCGATGTGTACCTCTTCCTCGCCGGCATGATGATTCTGGCCGAGCTCGCGCGCAACCATGGGGTCTTCGATTGGCTTGCAGCCGAGGCCATGGGTCAGGCGAAGGGATCTCAGACGCGACTTTTTATGCTGGTGTACACGATCGGCATCGTGGTCACGGCACTGCTGTCCAATGATGCGACGGCGGTCCTGCTGACTCCGGCTGTACTGGCCGTTGTTCGCCGCGCGAGAACTTCCCCGCTGCCTTACCTGTTCGCCTGCGCCTTCATCGCCAACGCCGCCAGCTTCGTCCTGCCGATCTCAAATCCGGCGAATCTGGTCGTCTTCGACGGGCAACTGCCCGCACTCGCCGAGTGGCTACGAATCTTCCTGTTGCCATCGGTGGCTGCGATTGGAATGACGTTCCTTGTGTTGTGGTGGCATAGTCGAAGAGACTTGCATGCACCGATTCACGATGGAGCCGCTCCGGCAACACTCGATGCCAGGGGACGTCGCGCAGGGGTCGGAGTTCTACTGGCCGCGTGTGCTTTGCTGGTCACCTCTGGATTAGGCGGGCCGGTTGGTCCGGCCACTTTCCTGGCAGGCATTCTGACGATGTTCTTTGTCGCGCGCACGGATGGGCAAGTGATGACGGCTGCACTTCGCTCGGTTTCCTGGAGTGTAATTCCGCTGGTGGCCGGCTTGTTCGCCATTGTTGCAGCCTTGCAGCGCGTGGGAGCGCTTGCGATTTCCGCCCACGCATTGAAAGCTGCCGCTTCGTGGCCGCCCATCGCAGGCTTCAGCGCGGTTGCCTTTGCATTCGGCATCGCCGCCAACGCGATCAATAATCTTCCCATGGGTTTAATTGGTGCGGCAGCCGTGTTGGCAGAGCATAGCTCTCGTGCGCTCCATGCCGCAGTTCTGATGGGCATCGATCTGGGTCCGAATCTCTCCGTCACCGGTTCGTTGGCAACAATCTTGTGGCTGATCGCGATGCGGCGCGAAAACATTCAAATCAGCGGCTGGCGATTTCTCCGGCTTGGAGTTCTGGTCATGCCGCCGGCATTATTCCTCGCGGTTCTGACGCTCGCGCTGACGCAACATTGAAGAATGACTAGCCATCTTTTGCAATCCGCCAGAGATGAGCGTCGCCAGATGATGCGTCGTTACGAAGTCTTGGCCACGTAGATCGCCTTGGGTGCGGTCAGTTTCAATCCGGAGGCTTTGGACTGGACTTGCAGCCTCTGCCAGCCTGTGTCGCCCAGCGCAAACGTCAACAGGTACTGGCGGTCCAGCGACTGCTTGAACTGCTTTAAGAACGGCTCAAATGACACTGGACTCGACATCGCCATGCTATAAAACTGGCCCCCGGTTTCGTCCGCCAATCGCTGCAGGTAGCTCTGACCCATCAGAGTGCTGAAGCTGGTCGACCCCCCGCCAAAGGTGTTGCGAAAATAAATCGAGTACACCAGTAGTCCGGCTTTCTGAGAGTCCTCAATGGCGGCCCTGAGATAGGGATCCTGCAAATCGCGCGACCTGTAATAGGGGTCTTCTCCGTTAGTCACCATAAAGACCACGCGACGCGCCTTCTCTTGCGACGGCCAATGCTTCGCCAGGTCCGACAAGCAGAAATAGGGGCTGCCTGTAATCCCGGGAATGCCGTTTGTCAGGCGTAAGGAATCGGCGGCCAATTTGTGATCGGCGGTCATCTTTTGCGCCATCACTGCTCGTCCGTTGTTCATGTATGCAACCGCAACTTCGGTCGACGCTGGAAGCCCCAGGATAAACTTCTTCAGGTCGGGAATCTGCAGCGCCAGGTAGGACCGCGCGGATTCATCAAACATGAAGACCAATTGCGTTGGCTCAGTCGCGTCGTTGATCGGTGTCACGCTCTCAACAGCAGTTGGACGCCCCTTCACCTTCACCGTGATGTCTCCCTGCTGCAGGGGCGCGGCAGGAGTCGGCTTATTCGGATTCACAGTGACAATCACCTGCGCCTGGCCGGCAGTATTCTCCGTCTGCGCGCGAGCGGTAGACCCGATTCCCAGAACTGAGCCTGCCATCGCAACCACTAGACATGCATTCGCAATGCGATACGTTTTCATGCTTCCCTCCGCCCATCGCTTCCCTTGTATTCCTTCAACACTTCGCCGGGCAAGCGCATTTGAAAAAGCCGTTGAACCCGGCAGGAACGCGATCCCTGCGCAATTAGACGCATCTCACCCTGAATCGCCGGAAATCTTTTTCAGCCGTGGCAGTCGGACGGGCGGCCCCGAACGCCCTACCCCGCTGTCTTGTAGCGCACCTGATGCCACTGCCAGGCATCCGCGATGATGTCGTCCAAACGTGTGGATTTGGGCTGCCAACCGAGTTCTCGGCTGATTTTGTCGGAACTCGCCACCAGGATAGCGGGATCCCCAGGGCGGCGGGGGCACTCTTCGACCGGGATGGGATGGCCGGTAACCCGACGAACCGCCTCAATGACCTCACGCACGGAGAAGCCGCGGCCATTACCAAGGTTATAGATCATGCGGTCTTTTTCCTCGAGCGCGGCAAGGGCCAAAAGGTGGGCATCGGCAAGGTCGCGGACGTGAATATAGTCGCGGATACAGGTACCATCCGGCGTCGGATAATCGGTGCCGTAGATGCGAATGCTTTTCCTTCTACCCAGGGCTACATCGAGGATGAGCGGGATCAGGTGAGACTCCGGTTCATGCGATTCCCCGCGTCCAGCAATGGCTCCAGCGACATTGAAGTAGCGCAGGCTGGCGTAGCGAAAGCCATGAATGCGATGCAGCCAGGTCAGCATCTGCTCCACCAGCAGCTTCGATTCTCCGTACGGATTGGTAGGATGGAGCGCCGCGTCTTCCTCGATGGGAGTACGCTCCGGCTGGCCGTAAACGGCGGCGGTGGAAGAGAAAACCAGCTTGCGGACGCCGGCCGCCAGCATAGCCTGAAAAAGAATTAACGTGGATGCGCTATTATTGCTAAAATACAGCTCAGGACACTGCATACTTTCGCCCGCTTCAATCAGGGCGGCAAAATGCAGGACAGCATCAATGTTGTGGCTTCGGAGAGTGGCTTCCATTTTCGTTCGGTCGCCGACTTCCCCTTCGATAAAGGCCGAGCTTGCTGGTACCGAAAGGCGTTGGGAATGGGACAGATTGTCATAAACCACGACACGATGCCCGGCAGCCGCGAGCAGGTGGGCTACGGTGCCCCCTATATAACCAGCGCCACCGGTGATGAGTGCGTTCAATTGGATTATCTCCTTATATATCAATGAACTTTTCCGTTGTCGGTGCAGTAAGCTGGAATCGTTGGTCGCTAGAGATGGTTGAAGGTGGAGGATGGGAGAACTGTTCCTGAACTCACTGGAAATACCCTCAGATAAAGCGAATCAACTATTTCCCGTTTGATGATAGGCCGAAAACGCAAGTTTGCATATTTTGACGGGTCGGGTCCCCCACTGGTTAATGTAACGATACCCGCCTCCGATAGACATGCGAGAATTTCATTTCAAAATTTCTAAGTTGTGGCATACTCATTGGCAAACATAGCCAATTACGCAGAGCTTAGGAGCCTTTTTCCGGGCTCTGAGATTTACAGCATGAAACAGGCTGGAGTGCGGACGTATTGCACTTTCACCTGGCAAACCTGTACTCGTCAAATGCTGGAAGCATCCAAGTTGTATGGCTGCTCGGCTAATTTGGCAGAGATGGATTTCACGTTGGATTTGAACTTTGTTCTCTGCTGCGGTTCTTGGATACATTCTTTTGCCTGTGCCCTTTTCGGAGTCGGCAGTATTTCAAAAAATACCCTGACTGAACAGCCAGCCGGACGTGCCGGTACCGAAGAAAGATGTTGCTCCAAAATATTCTGAATCTGCGAACGTATGAACGCGTTGAGGTAAAAGCGGTATGACAAGTTTTGCGACAAGAGAGCATTCAGTCCGGCCTGATACCGGACTGCCCCCCCGCCGCTCAAGAGATCGAGAGCGCGTACCTTCCAGTCGACAACTAGCCACGTTTGGACTGCTGCCAGAACCTGAGGGAAGAAACAAATCCTTCGTCGTAAGCCTGATCGTCAATGCTTCGGCAATCGCGCTGGTTCTGATTCTGTCCATCTTCATGGTTCATCAGGTCGTACAAAAGCCCGTGATCGAGACCGACCTTCTGCTTCCCATCACTCCTGTGAAGCCGGTGCGGCCGACGATTCACGTCAAGCCTCCGATCGTTCCTCCAACTCCGGATTTGCTGAACCGGATCGCACCCAAGATTACGTATCACCAGACCACGCAGAATGAACCTCAGCCAAAGCTGGCTCGGGTTCACCTGAATAACGTCAGTGCCCCCGTGCTGCCGCCGTACCGCCCCGACTCCGTGGCGTTGCCGGCCCAGCCGAAGGTGGGTCTGTTCCACACCAACGTTCCAACTGCAGTCGCGAACAACATGGGCCAGACTTCGACAAAAACCGGCGGATTTGGCGATCCCAATGGAGTTCACCCGAACCCGGGCGCAAATCGTCCGGCAACCATCGCAGCCTACGGCAGCTTTCAGAGTGCGGTCGGTGACGGTGCCGGCTCCGGCTCTGCGCGGCGCGGCAAAGTTGGCGGGGTGAATTTCGGTTCCGGATATGCCAACGGCGTCCCAGGCGGCAGCGGGCACGGTAAAGTCGCGTCCGTCGGGTTCAATGATGGCGTTGCCGGGGGTACTGGAAATGGCCCTCGCGGCAAGGTCACACAAGGCGCGTTCAAGGACAATACCGCGGTCGAGACGCCAAAGGTGATGGTCGCCAATACCGGCAACGAAACCACGGTTGAGGTGATTTCTCACCCCACACCGGTGTACACAGCGGAGGCGAAGCAGCTGAAGATCCAGGGCGACGTTGTCCTGGAGGTCCGCTTCTCGGCTGACGGGCGGTGCCACGTCATCCGTGTCGTTCGCGGTTTAGGTCATGGGTTGGACGAGCAGGCGATTCGGGTGGCGGAAGCGACTCATTTCAAGCCCGCAACTCGCGATGGCCGGCCCGTCGACATTACCACATATTATCGGATCGATTTCCAGCTGGCATAATTCTGGGAAGTCGTGTTTAAACTTACGTAACATATGGTATTACCATTTTGAAATTTTTGGTAACGTATCGGTAATGTTCACGTATGATTGGATCGGCTTCCAGTTAGCGCAATTGTGAGCAAACAACCCTAAACTAGGTAACCCAAGGAACACAATGATGCGATTTTCGAAACTTATCCCTCGAGGTTCACGCAACAGAGGACTGGCCCTCCTTCTGCTGGTGTCCATCACTCTCCCTGCCTCGGCCCGGCACAAAAAGAACGAACAGCCAATGGGCAAGCTGACCCCCCAGATGGTTCGACTGATCGATTTGGCCTCTGGCCATGAAAGGGGTGTCCTGCAGGCGCTGCAACAACGCACGCCTGTTGTGGAAACCTACATTCAGGACTTCAAGCCGGATACACAGTTGAGCGCGGTTCCCACCGAGGATCACTACTTTCTGGGTCGCGTGGATTTCGGCAAGGTCATCGAAGACAATCGCTATCAAGAAGCTGGCGCCAAGAAAACTGCTCTCAAGGGCTCAGTCATGTTTGTCAATGGACTGACGAAGGCGTTCAAGATCGAGTATGTCGCCCAGGGGTTCGTGCAAATGCTCCTGCTCGATGCCAATCACTTCGATCGCCAGCATTATGATTTTGTGTTCGTCCGTCGCGAGTTCCTTGGCGATACTCGAACCGATCTGTTTGATGTAACGCCCAAGTCCGGATCGGGCACAGGCCGCTTCATCGGCCGCGTCTGGATTGAAGATACAGGCGGCAACATCGTTCGTTTCAGTGGCACGTATACCAGCAATAATGGCCACCAGGTCTACTACCACTTCGACAGCTGGCGCACCAACGTGCAGCCCGGCCTCTGGCTGCCGACCGCGGTGTACGCAGAAGAGCATGGACCGGGCGCAGTTCCGGATCAGGCTGGTTTCTTCCGCGCGCAAACCTGGATCTGGGGCTATTCGCTGCGCCAACCAGCTTCCACCAGCGACAATGCAACCGTGAAGATTGACGCTGTCTCCGATCAAAGCGAAAGTGCGCAAGATGTCAGCCCATTGCAAGCTTCCCGCATGTGGTCACAACAAGCAGAATCCAACATTCTCGATCGTCTATTTCAAGCCGGCCTGCTTGCAGCACCCAGCAGCTTTGACAAGGTGCTGGAACAGGTCACCAACAACCTCATCCTCACAAACAACATTGGATTAGCTGAACCCGTACACTGCCGCGTTCTCTTGACCTATCCTCTAGAGAGTCTGACCATTGGAAACACGATTGTACTCAGCAAAGGCCTGATCGATACCCTCCCCTACGAATCAGACCTGGCCGCAGTCCTTTCCTTCCAACTGGCTCACCTCGTGCTTGGGCATAAGGTCGATACCGAATTCGCTTTCCCTGACAATTTGATGTTCGCCGATCAGGCGACCATTCGCCGAGTACCTTTGCACCACAGCGACGCGGAGAACCAGGCCGCTGCGAAAAAAGCGATTCAGCTTTTGGAGAACTCTCCGTATAAAGACAAGCTGGCCGATGCTGGCCTCTACTACAAACTCCTACTCGCTCGCGCCAAGGAATTACCGTCCTTGATGCAGCCCCAACTCGGAGACTCATTGTTCACCAGCCCCGCCGACGATCAGGTCTGGATGAGCGCATTGGTCGCCAAAGCACCCAAACTTGATATGGACAACGTCCGCCAGATCGCAGCTCTGCCTCTCGGAAGCCGCGTTCGCGTGGATTCATGGAATGATTCTGTCGAGTTACTCAACTCCAAACCCGTTGCGGTGTTGAGCCCAAGCGATAAGATGCCACTCGAATTGACGCCTATTTTCTTTAGGCTCCGCCCCTACGGGCAGGCAGCGCCAATTCCAGCCTCTACTGGAGCAGCCTCCCCGGGTGACAGTACATCTAATCAATGACGTAGACTTACATTAGGAGGCAGGTGCAAAACAGCATCTGCCTCTAGACATACAAGTTCTTCTTGCATTGGGGAGGGTTTTTACGGTGGGGAAAAAACTTTTTACTGGGCTGGCTTTTTTATTTTGCCCGATATTTCTGCTCGCCCAGGCGGTGTCTCCTGTTACGCCGAAGCGAGCGACCATCACTGCGGGAGGTTATTTCTCCTTCGGACAAACAGATTACGGTCAAAGACATGCATTCGGACCTGGATTTTACGGAGATTTTAATTATCGTGTGTGGCGCAACGTTGGAGTTGGCATAGAAGGAGAAGCACGTTTTCTGGATTTTCTTACGGATTCAAGTTCCGGTGCGGGAATCTCTGAGCAAAACTTTCTGGGAGGGCCTCGCGTCACCTATGAAGTTGGCCGCAAGTGGCTACCCTACGTCAAATTTCTAGCAGGTGGAAGCCGATTCCACTATCCAAACTTCATTTCCAACCAGACTTACAACTACACAACTTTCGCTTTTGGTGGTGGCGTCGACTACAGGTTCTCGAGTCGCATTACCATTCGCCCCGCGGATTTCGAATACCAACGCTGGCAGTTTCCGCCCACTGGCCTGACCCCCTGGGTCTATTCCGCTGGTGTTTCCTATCGCCTGTTCTAAAAGCAGATTCTACCCTCTACCTTCGTACCAAGCCCTGGCTCATGCCGGGGCTTTTGTTCTTCATGGCAATCGCACTCGTCCGTGCCCAACTTTAGCAACCTTCGCAAAAATGCTCTAGGATAAGAGTTTGGCCTACATCCCATGAAATCCCCTTCTCAAGCAATACGTGTCCGCTTTGCGCCTTCCCCGACCGGCTTTCTGCATGTCGGAGGAGCTCGCACCGCCCTCTTCAGCTGGCTCTTTGCCCGCCATACGGGAGGAACTTTCATCCTTCGCATCGAAGACACGGACTTCGAGCGCTCCTCCGCCGACATGGTCACTGGGATTCTCGAGGGCCTGCGCTGGCTCGGAATGGATTGGGATGAGGGCCCGTTCTATCAATCCCAGCGGCTTGAGCTCTACGCCCAGACTGCCGCGCGATTGATCGAGAATGGCCACGCCTACTATTGCTTCTGTACTCGTGAGGAACTGGAGTCCCGTCGCGCCGCCGCTGCAGAAACGGGCGCTGTGCCCCGCTACGACGGCCGCTGTCGCACCATCTCACAGGAGGATGCTGAGAGCCGCATCGCCCAGGGGGAACGCGCAGTGGTGCGTTTTAAAGTCCCTCGCGAGGGCGTGACGGCTTTTCAAGACGCCGTCTTCGGCCCCATGGAGTTTTCAAACGCTGAGTTGGAGGACTTTGTCCTACTGCGCTCCGACGGCATTCCCACCTATCACCTGAGCGTCGTCGCAGACGATCTGGACATGCGAATGACCCACATTATTCGCGGCGCCGATCATCTCTCCAACACACCCAAACAAGTCCTGCTCTATCAGGCTCTGGGCGCTTCCCTGCCTGTCTTCGCGCATCTGCCGCTCATTCTCGGACCGGATAAAACTCGTTTGTCCAAGCGTCACGGAGCGACCAGCGTGATGGCCTACAAGGAAATGGGAATCGTCCCCGAGGCCTTCCGGAATTTTCTGGCCCTGCTGGGATGGAGCCCGGGCGAGGCGGCAAAGCAGGCGGACGGTCCCGATCGTGAGATTTTTTCGACGGATGAACTGATTCAGATGTTCTCGCTCGACGGTATTGCCCACTCGAATGCAGTCTTCAATAACGAGAAGCTCGCCTGGTACAACACGGAATATATCCGCGCCTATGATCCCTTGCGACTGCTGCCTTTGATTGAGGAAGAATGGCGCGCGGTGAATTATCAACCCTCTCGCAGCCGCGAGGAAATTCTTGCAGCTATCGCACTGCTGCAGCCCCGCGCGCGCAGCCTGAAGGATTTTGCATCCACCTTCCTGGCTTACTTCGGCGACCAGTACACCATGGACGAAGCCGCGGTGAAGAAGTTTCTTTCCGATGCTTCCGTGCGACAGATGCTGGCCGAACTTGGCGGTCGATATGCCGCTCTGCAGGAGTTTACAGAGGCCTCGACAGAAGAACTGCTGCGCACCTATGCCACGGAAAAAGGAATCAAGGCCGGTGCATTGATCAATGGTGCCCGAGTCGCATTGACGGGCCAAGCCGTCGCACCCAGCTTGTTCGCCGTGATGCTGTGCCTGGGGCAGCAGACAGTCGCTCACAGGCTGGCAGCGGCAGCGGCATTGCCCATCAGCTAAACCGGGTTGCCGCTGGCTTTGGAGTCTCAGCTACATTAATTCTTCAATAAATTTTTGAGTAACATCCGCCGGGATGCGGTAGTTCTGGTGCACCAGCGGGCCGGCATTCAGCACGGGTTCCGAACCATGCAGCGTCGGCAAATCTGTCCGCTCGAAGAATCGACCAATGGGAATCTCTTCGCCCCACAGCAGCGATTTTTCCATGGCCGCGGACCAGTCGCTGGGATCATACTCTGCGTTGTCTTCGAGCTTCTTCACGCGCGGACGGAACCACTGAAATGTATTGTCCCGGTTATAGGTGACGCACGGACTGAACACGTCGATAAATGAAAATCCCTTATGCTCGATCGCTC
This sequence comes from uncultured Acidobacteriota bacterium, assembly GCA_963794795.1. Taxonomy (GTDB): domain Bacteria; phylum Acidobacteriota; class Terriglobia; order Terriglobales; family Acidobacteriaceae; genus JAKAAZ01. The sequence continues at coordinate 1,045,326 of CAWCFC010000002.1, forward strand.
GCTTGATCAACTCCGTCAGGTGCTTTTGTTCACCGCTAAACCCGCGCGCCACAAATGTGGCTCCGGCGGCCAGCGCCATCGCAATAGGATTCAGAGGCGTCTCAATGTTTCCATACGGCATGCTTTTGGTCTTCATGCCAATGCGGCTGGTCGGCGATGTCTGGCCGGTGGTAAGCCCGTAAATCTGATTGTCCATCACGATATAGGTCAGGTCGACGTTGCGGCGCATGGCATGTACGAAGTGGCCGCATCCAATTCCAAATCCATCGCCATCGCCACCTGTGACCAAGACGGTCATGGCATGATTCGCCAGCTTCATTCCCGTAGCCACAGGCAAAGATCGGCCGTGCAGCGTGTGCATTCCGTAGGTCTCAATGAAGCCTGGAAAGTTGGACGAACAACCAATGCCGCTGATGGTGGCCACTTCGTGCTTGGGAATTTGCAATTCCACCAGCGCTTTTTGAACCGCGGCGAGCACGCCAAAATCACCACAGCCAGGACACCAGTCAGGGTCAACTCTCCCTTTGAAGTCCGCCATCGAAATCGTCTTTGGAGCTATGCCAGCTACTTCTGTCGCCATCTTTCGATTCTCCTTTGCAAGGGACGCGGTTGTGGTTGGCTTACACCATAATTTCGTGAGTCGGCACAGAAAGCTTGGTCTTGCCTGCCAGTTGTTCCTTCACTGCTTCAACAATGTGGTGCGGAGCGAACGGCTCCCCGTCGTACTTGCGAATATTTCCGTCAGGAACAAAGCTGGTTTCGCTGCGCAAATAGCGTGCAAATTGACCGCTGAAGTTGTTTTCTACAATGATGGTGTGGCGAGCGCCATGTAACAGATCCAGAATCGCATCCCCATGTAATGGAACCAGCCAGCGCACGATCAAGGAATTCGCGGAGATCCCCTGCTCGCCCAATAATTCGCATGCCTCCTGAATCACCCCGTAGGTGGATCCCCATCCGATCAGCGTAACCTCGGCATTGGCCGGCCCCTGCAATTCAGGTGGCGGCACGGAAGCTGCAATGCCGTCCATCTTGCGCATGCGCTTTTCCATCATGGCGCGCCGCTTGCCAGAGTTGGTGTATTCGTCGCTGATCAGCACGCCGTCTTCATCGTGCTCGTCGCTCGAGACAACATGTGTGTAACCGGGCAATCCTGGGATGGCGCGCGGAGACACGCCGCTCTCGGTGATCTTGTACCGTTTGTAGGGCTCGTGATCGCCGGTCCCATTCGATGTGATCAGCTCGCCTCGATCGATCACAGGGGCAAAGTCAAGCACCTTAGGATCGACGCTGAGTCGTCCCTCTGAAAGCAACAAATCGCAGAGGACAATTCCTGGACACTGGAACTTCTCTGCGACATTGAAAATCTCCGGGATCAATTTGAAGCAATCGGCAATGTCGAGCGGCGCCGCAATCACTTTCGGGTAATCGCCAAAACCTGCGCCCAGCATTTGCCATAGATCGCCCTGCTCGGTTTTCGTTGGCACTCCAGTCGACGGGCCGGCGCGCTGGCAATCAATCACCACGATCGGAATCTCCGCCTGCGCGGAGAGACCCATTCCTTCGCTCATCAAGGCAAAGCCGCCGCCAGAGGTCGCGCACATCGCGCGAACTCCCGCGTGGGCCGCGCCAATCGCCATGGTGACAACTCCGATTTCATCCTCGACCTGGCGCACCATAATCTCGGCCTGACGCGCATGACTTGCCATCCAGTGCAGCACACCGGTCGCTGGGCTCATGGGGTACGCGGAATAAAACTTGACGCCCGCCGCTGCGCCTCCCATCGCCATGGCAACGTTGCCGCTTAACACGGCGTAGCGTGCCTCCGTCATGGGAAGAGCCCAGGCAAATGGTTTGAAATTCTGTGTGGCGTAGTCGTATCCGGCACGCGCCAGATTGACGTTTTCGTCGATCACCGCCTGATCCTTCTTGCGAAACTGCTCCGCCAGCACGCTCTCCAGTGCAGGAAACCCAATGCCCATCATGCTGAGCGCTGCGCCGATGGCAATCGTGTTTTGTCCCACCTTATTGCGGGTGATATCCGCCATCTTCGAAACCGGCATCGGACAAAGCTGGACACCTTCCGCCGGGGTACCGGGCTGGATCAGGTCAGCGTTGTAAAGGCACGCACCACCCGCTGTCAGCAGGCGAAGATGGCGATCCATGGTGTCTTGATTCAGCGGGATCAGCAGGTCAAGATGATCGCCGGTGTTGGAGATTTTCTGCGGGCCGGTCCGAATGGTAAGAAAGGTGTGGCCGCCGCGAATGATGGATTGGTAGGCGTTGTATGCGTTTAAATGTAGCCCGCGTCGGCTAAAGATTTTCGCGAAAATGTCGCCTGGCGTAGCTACACCCTGGCCGGCGGCGCCTCCGATCCCTACAGCGAAAGACTGACTCATACGCGTCTCCCCGGAGCTGTTTCAGGTTTTTCCGCGCCCGCGGACACCCAATTCGTTAGACTTTGTGATGACCCAAAAGGTTCACAAACACGGGCAGGATTCAGTTGTGTGCATCGTAGCCTCTGCGATGCAAAACGGTCAACAGGTGATTGCTACAAGGGATGTAGGGTTGGGCTAACGCGTTTTAATCAATCCTTTTGGCCGCCGAGCGGGTATGATGGTTCAGGCTTCCCGTCGAGTTTCTCCCCCCCAAACATTCGAAATTCATTTACAGGGAGAAGTTATCGTGACTACCACCGCGCCTAACCCCGACCAGATACTGCAGGTCGGTCTTGCCTTCTGGTCTTCCAAAACGCTCTTAAGTGCCGTCGAAATGGAAGTCTTTACCGAGTTGGCAAAGGGTCCGCAGGAGCTGGATTCACTGACCGGGCGGCTCGGACTGCATCCACGATCTGCCCGCGATTTTCTCGACGCGCTGGTGGCACTGGGATTCCTTGAGCGTCACGACGGAAATTATTCCAATACTCCGGCCACAGATTATTACCTCGACAAACATAAACCGTCGTATATCGGCGGCATGCTGGAAATGGCGAACCGTCGCCTATTTGGCCATTGGAACAAACTTACAACTGCCCTGCGTACCGGTCAGCCGCAAAATGAGGCGGCGCACGGCGACCCCGATGTCTTCAGCACCCTCTATTCTGACCCACAGCGACTGAAGGGTTTTCTACGCGCTATGACAGGGATCAGCCGAGGGGCCAACATGGCCATCGCGTCGCGTTTTCCCTGGACAAATTACAGTAGCGTGGCCGATGCAGGTGCAGCGCAAGGTGATTTGATCGTTCAGGTCGCACTCAAGAATCCTCATCTGTCTGCCGTCGGATTCGATCTGCCCGAGGTTGCACCGATTTTTGAAGAATATGTGGACGAGCATGGTGTGTCCTCCCGGGTGCGATTCCAGGCGGGTAATTTTTTTCGTGACCCTCTGCCCCAGACCGACGTAATGATGATGGGTCATATATTGCATGACTGGAACTTGGAGGAGAAGCGATTCCTGATTCATAAAGCATGGGAATCTCTACCCAAAGGAGGCGCACTGATCGTCTACGACGCAATGATTGACGACGACCGATCGAAGAATCCCCTCGGCTTGTTGATGAGCTTGAATATGCTGATTGAAACTTCGGGTGGATTCGATTACACGGGAGCTGACTGTATTGGCTGGTTGAAGGACGCCGGGTTTAGTCAGGCGCGTGTCGAACATTTGTCGGGCCTGGATTCGATGGCGGTGGGAATCAAGTAAGCAGCAGATCACGTCGTGGGGTCGACCCCAAAGCTGCAGCCTTCCTTGGTGATACAACCTCTGGTTGTTGCGCTGCATTGAGGCTCAGCGTAGCTGCGCAAATCGTGGAATTGTCGGAAGAGAAAGACAGACGTTCTGCTGGAGCGGGAGACGGGGATCGAACCCGCAACCAACGGCTTGGGAAGCCGCTACTCTACCATTGAGCTACTCCCGCCCGCCTGCTCAGTCTATCAAACGGTCGTCAATTCGGCGGCTTCCTCAACCTCAAGTTCCGAACCCGGAAGATTCCAACACTGGCACTTCGCGGAACCCACAATTTCTTTCACCATGGTCAACACCGCCGGCGCAGCACCGCGAACCGCGTCGCTCAGCCGCTCTTCCATCTTGAACGATGCTCCGCCCACAGTGATGAGATAAGCAACCCTGGGCGTACGTCCATAGAGCTCGTGCGACATCCATAGCAGGCTTTCCGGGCTCATGTGGTGCGTCATCAACCTCGCCGGCTTGGTGGTGGCCTCCACCGGATGAAGCGAAATATGCCCGGGCTCCGACGTCGCAGAGCAGTCCACAAAGATCACCGTGTCGGCTGTACTGATGGGCTCCGCCATCTCTGGAGTGAATTGGCGCGAGGCCACCACTTCCAGCTGAGAACCGACAAACTGCTCCTGCGCCCTGGCAGCCATCCAGCCGCCAAAACCATCATCCCCGCGAAGAGGATTGCCACATGCCAATAACAATGCGGGAGTCATCCCCGTCTCCTCTCATCCAGATGATTTCCATCCGGGTCCACCAGTTCCACCACCAATGGCATCTGGCCATAGGCGTGAGTGGAACAACTGAGACATGGGTCGAAGGTGCGAATCACCGCTTCCACCCGATTCAACATGCCGTCGGTCAGACGGTTGCCGTCGACATAGTGCTGAGCTACCTGCAAAATACCGCGATTCATCGCCTTATTGTTTTGCCCGGTGGCGATCACCAGATTGGCCCACAGAATCTGGCCGTTCTCATCTACCTTGTAGTGATGCATCAGCGTACCGCGTGGCGCCTCGGCGATGCCCGCGCCTTCCAGGCAATTCACGCCGGCCGTGGCGCGCACGTGAGTGTCGAGAATGTCGGGCTCCGCCAAAATGCGCTCAATCGCTTCAATGCCGTGAAGAATCTCAATCAGGCGCGCGTAGTGGTAATAGAACGAGCTCAGCACGGGCCCTTCCGCCAGCGCTTTGAACTCACGCAGTTCCGCATCGGCGCGTGGAGTTCCCGTGTGACTGACCAGATTGAGGCGCGCCAGCGGACCGACGCGATAGCAACCGTCCGGATAACCCACCTTGCGGTAATACGGAAACTTCATGAACGTGAAAGGCTCCACGGCCTCTGCGAATTCATGATCGAATGCCGCTGCATCGATCCTGTCGGCAACCACATCCCCCGTGGTGTCAATCAAACGCAGGGCACCGTCGGTGAATTCCAGGCCATTATCTGGCGTGACCATGCCAAGAAACATGCTGGGGAAGTTGGCAAAGACAGCTGCTTCTTCCTGAAAGCGATCAGCAATCAGTTTGTAGGCATCCATGGCCAGCATGATGCTGACGCATGCATCCGGAATCATGGCCAGAATTTCATCGCGCCTGGGGATTGTGAGCGGCTCGGTCACGCCGCCCGGAACAACCCATCCGGGGTGAATGCGTTTCTTGCCCAGAATTTCAATGATCTGCTGACCAAACCGCCGCAGTTGTACACCGGCGCGCCCCACCTCTGGCATTGACTTTACAACGCCGAAAATATTGCGCTCCGCCTTGTCGGAATCCATGCCCAGCAACAGGTCTGGAGAGGAAAGGTAGAAAAAACTGAGCGCATGCGATTGAATCATCTGCGCCAGGTTCAGCAACCCACGCAATTTCGCTGCCGTTGGAGGGATCACCACCGCCTGGATCGCCTCGCAGGCCTTGGCAGAGGCGATGAGATGGCTGACCGGGCAGATGCCGCAGATGCGCGCCATAATGGACGGCATTTCATAAAACGGGCGGCCTTCGCAGAACTTCTCAAATCCGCGTACCTGAGTTACGTGGAAGTACGCTTCTTCCACTCCGCCGGCGCCGTTGGTCTTCAACGTAATCTTGGCGTGACCTTCCAGTCGGGTTACCGGGTCAATCAAGATGGTTCGTGACATGGTCATCCCCTTCTCACGCTCCAAACCGGGTCAGGCTGGCCACATCCGGCATTCTGTTCGCCATCAACTCTGTCAGCACGGTATGGAACGTGGCCGCCGAAGGCGGGCATCCGGGCAGAAATAGATCAATGCGCACAAACTCATGAACGGGCCGCACTTTATCCAGCAATTTTGGAACAACAACGCACGGCGTCTGCTGCTGCAGTTCGGCGTTATCAAAGTACGCACGACGCAACACCGCGTCCGGGCCAAAAGCATTGCGCATGGCAGGAACATTCCCAGTCACTGCGCAGTCTCCCATTGCAACCAGTAGACGGGTGCGTTCGCGAATCAAAAGAATCTTCTCGATGTCGTCGACGCTGCTGACCGCTCCTTCCACCAGGGTGATGTCAACCTCCTCGGGGAAGGTCTTCGTGTCGACCAGCGGGCTATAGACCAAGTCAAACTCCTTGCTCAACTCGATCAACTTCTCGTCCATGTCGAGGAATGACATGTGACATCCCGAACAACCATCCAGCCATGCCGTAGCCAATCTCAGTTTGGTCATTGTCCGTCTCGCATCAGGTTCAGGTACGGTAAAAATTCCGGATACTTGGGATGAGGAACTCCGACTTTCGTCTTGTCGAACAGCGCGCCTGTGGGACACACCTGAACGCACTTTCCACACTTGGTACATGTCGACGAACCCCAGGGATCGTCCAGGTCCGTGATCACGCGACAATCAATTCCCCGCCCGGTAATATCCCATACGTGTGCGCCCTCAATCTCCGCACAAACCCGTACGCACCGAGCGCAGAGGATGCAACGGTTGTGATCGGCGGCGAACCGCTCATGCGACAAGTCCACCGGCAACTTTGGATAGCGATACGGCAGCCGTACGTGCGTGAGTCCCTGCGATTGAGCGATCGACTGCAACTCGCAATTTCCATTGGCCACGCAGACCGCGCATACATGATTTCTTTCCGCGAACAACAATTCCAGAATGGTCCGGCGATAATGCAGCAGCCGATCAGATTTGGTCGTGACCTTCATGCCTTCTTCCACCTTCAACACACAGGCAGGAAACAATTTCGGTGAACCCTTAATCTCCACCAGGCACAGCCGGCAGGCTCCTACTTCGCTCAACCCTTCCAGGTGGCACAGTGTGGGGATAAAGATATTGTTCTCCCGCGCCACATCGAGGACTGTCTGGTCTTGACGGGCACTGACATCCATTCCGTCGATGATGAGGGTTTTAACATCCACCGCGGTACTCATACTTCCACCTCTGCTAGTTCCGCTGTCTGATCTCCGATGGCTTCGCATCATTTGCACTGCAGGCACACACGCCTGCCGGGCAGCGATGGTGATCGATGTGTTCCAGATACTCATCGCGAAAGTAGCGAAGCGTGCTCAACACCGGATTTGGCGCGGTCTGACCCAGCCCGCACAGACTGGTGTTCTTCACCACGTCGCACAAATCGATCAGCAGTTCCAGATCGTGATGGCTAGCCTCGCCATTACAAATCTTGTTCAGCAGTTCATACATCTGGGCAGTGCCTGCGCGGCACGGGATGCACTTGCCGCAGGACTCCGTCATGCAGAACTCGACGAAGAAGCGCGCTACATTCACCATGCAGGAGGTGTCGTCCATGACGATCATGCCGCCCGATCCCATCATGGATCCGGCTCCGATCAGCGCGTCATAGCTGATGTTCAGATCGAGATGTTCTTCCGGCAGACATCCACCTGAGGGACCGCCGGTTTGCACCGCCTTGAACTTGTGGCCATCGGGAACACCTCCGCCAATCGAGAAAATAATTTCTCGCAGCGACATACCCATGGGAATTTCAACCAGGCCGGTATTCGTAATCTTGCCAGTCAGCGCGAAGACCTTTGTCCCTTTGCTGCGCGCGGTTCCCATATCCGCGAACCATTCGGCACCATTGCGCAGAATCGGCGCGACATTGGCAAATGTTTCAACGTTGTTGATCAAGGTTGGGACAGTTCCACAAGCCGGAGACAGCAGGATACGGCGGCCGCGGCCGTGGTGTGCCTCGCTTGCCTTCGATTGAAGCGATCAGCGCAGTCTCTTCTCCGCAGACGAACGCCCCCGCTCCCAGTCGAATTTCAATATCAAAATTGAACGGCGTCCCGCAAATATTGTTGCCAAGAAAGCCGCTTCTCCGTGCCTCGCGCAACGAAGTAGTCAGACGGCTGACGGCCAGCGGATATTCGGCGCGCACATACATGTAGCCTTTGCTGGCACCCACCGCGTATGCGGCGATCGCCATCCCTTCAATCACCCGCTGCGGATCGCTCTCGAGAACACTGCGATCCATAAACGCGCCTGGATCGCCCTCATCGCCGTTACAGATCACGTATTTCGGCGAGCCCCCAGCCTTGGCTACGGTGCCCCACTTCAAGCCCGTAGGATAGCCACCACCGCCGCGTCCGCGCAGACCGCTCTTCGCAATCTGGTCGATCACAGCCGGCGGATCCATTTCCGTTAACGCCTTCAGCAGAGCGGCATATCCGCCGCGACCGATGTACTCGTCGATCTTTTCTGGATCGATGTGGCCAGAGTTTTCCAGCACCACATGCCGCTGCCCTTGGAAATACTGCTCCAAATGAATCTCGCGGGACTCGAGGGGCTTCTCGCCCAGGCTGGCAATCACTGCCTTGGCATCCGACTCCTGCAGATGTCCGTATCGCGTTCCAATCGGATCCACCAGCGCCAGTGGCCCTGCGGCGCACAAGCCCATGCAACCGGTACGGCGCACATGGCAACGCTTGCCGGAAGCTTCCGCTTCCTTGGTCAGGGCATCCTTCAGCTTGTCACTATGTTGTGACAGGCAGCCCGTGCCCATGCAAACATTCAATTCGTAGTCGAATTGTTCATGCTGGTGCTGAACCGTTTCGGCAATCTGCTGGAGTTCCTCGCTATTCATGGGCAGACCACCCTTCTAACTGCGCCACCACCTGTCCTACCTGAATCTGGCCGATCAGCTCGCCATCCATCAACGCCACAGGGGCGCGACCGCATGCGCCCACACAGCGCGCTGTCGTCAGGGAGATATTTCCGTCTGGCGTGGTCTCTCCCACCTTGATGTGCAGATGTTTTTCCGTCTGCGCCAATACTTTATCCGCACCTTTGATGTAGCAGGCTGTTCCCGTGCAGATGGTGCAGGTATGGCGACCCGGCGGCTTCATGCTGAAGTAGTGATAGAACGTCACCACGCCGTACGCCTGGCTTAAGGGCACACGCAGCGATTTCGCCACAAACCTGATGGAATCTTTATCGAGAAATCCAAAAGAGGACTGGACGGTATGCAGGGTCTCTATGAGGGCATTGCGTGAATAGCCGTGGCGGCGCATCGTTCCGTTCACGATCCGCCAGCGCTTATCTTCCGACGGCAGCGCCGGTACTTGATAGACAGGCATGGCTCCTCCTGCTGTCTTCCCCGTGGTTGACTTGCGACTTGCTGCTGACTCTGTCGCTATGCGGGAACCATTTCGCGCTGCGACAGGTTGAATGCGAACGCTCTTGAGAGTCTTCGCTTATTTTTTACAGGAGAAACGGCCGCAGGTATGTGAGCGTCGTCACAGTTTTGGGGAGAAGGAATGTGCTGGTGTTGCGAGACAACAATGGCGCGGAAACATGCGTCCCTTTTGATTCAGCCTCAACTTCAGGGGCGCGAAGGAATGCCGCCGCTGATGCGTGGTTACCTACTTCGAAAGCGATGGATACGAGGGGGGTGCCTCGCCACCGTCGCGATTTGGCGTATCGGACAAGGTAAATTCAAGCGTGTTCGCCTTCGATAACTGGCTCCAGTCAATCCACCAGTTGTGGATCGGGGAGCCATCGAGAGAAATCGATTTGACGTACTTCTTCTCCGGCGCACCTGGAGCTACTATTTCCAACGCATGATCGCCGAGCAGCAGTTTCACCCTGGGAAAGACCGGACTGTTCGTGGTCACGCCACCGACGCCGGGAATTTCTGGATAGAAACCAAGGTTGGCAAATACCACCCAGGACGAAGTCGCGCCCAGATCGTCGTTGCCCGGCTCGCCACCGGGAGTATCCGTGAACAGATCGCCGAGCGTTTTGCGAACCACTTCCTGCGTGCGCCACGGATATCCAGCCCAGTTATAGATCCATGGATCGCTGAAGCTGGGTTCGTTCCCGATGAAAAAATACGGCTCGTCCAGCCGATCGAACGCGCCATATTGGCTGAAATAGCTATCTAACCGTTGTTTCGCCGTTTCCGGGCCACCGATGGCCGCAATCACGCCCTTCAGATCGTATGGAATCATCCAGGTGTACTGCGCTGAGTTGCCTTCGACGAATCCAGTGCTCTTTCCCGGAGTAAAGTCAGGCAGAAATTTTCCGTTTTCATCGCGTGCGCGAATATACTTCGTGTCCGGGTCGAAGATATTCCGCCAATATCCCGAGCGCTTGAGAAATTCCTCTTCGGTTTTGGCGTCTCCCAGCGCTTTGGCAAACTGCGCGATCGCGAAATCGGCGTTGGCGTCTTCCAGCGTGACGGATGCCGCACCATGAATCTCATCCGACTCTGGAATGTAACCCTTGCTCATGTAATCGGCCAATCCGGGACGTTCCGGATACATGCGAACGTGCGCCTTGGGATCCGTTGCGCCGTGCAACATGGCGGTCAGGGCCGCCTTGGTGTCGAAGTCGTGCCCGCCGAAAGCATAGATGCTGGCGAGGATTGGATCGGACGGATCGCCGACCATCACGCCGCTCTCGTCATTCGCGACTGGCCAAATGGGAAGTCCACCGCCTTGCTGCGAGTCCACAACCAGTGACTCCGCAATGTCGCTGCCAACCTTCGGCAGCAGCATGGTGATCATCTGGACCTGGCTGCGATAAATGTCCCATCCGGAATAGTTCGCGTACTGTGTGCGTCCCTCGGCCTTGTGTACCTTGCCGTCAAACCCCAGGTACTCACCATTCACGTCGCTATTCGTCGACGGATGCAGCATCGCGTGATAGAGCGCGGTATAGAAAACAGTACGTTCCTTCGCCGTGCCACCGCTCACCTGGGCATGACTCAGGACCGCGTTCCACGCATTGCGCGCACGCTGCCGAACCTTTTCCAGATCCCATCCGGGAATTTCGCGGTTCAAATTCAATTCAGCATTCGCCACGCTGACATAGGAAATGCCCGCCTTCAAACGAACCGTCGTCGTGTTCGAGTCGAAGCTGAGATATGCGCCCGTGCGCGGGCCGCTGCCGGATGTACTTCCGGGGCTCACCCGCATCTCATTGAAGGTTCCAACCGCGGCCGGATTGGTATCCGTCTGCAACACAAAATAAATTTTGTAGCGATTCTCCGAGCCGCAAAAGCCTCCACTTGAAACCCACCCGGCCACCCTGGCTCCAGCCACGTCGACGTGCGCATCGTCCACCCTGCTCAGATTGCGGCTCAAATCGACCAGAATGGTGTGCTTGCTGCTTCCTGAGGGATAGGTAAATTGTGCAATGCCGGAACGCACTGCTGCCGCAATCTCAACGCCAATTCCAGAATCCAGGCGGACCGAGTAATATCCCGGCTGCGCAACCTCCTGCTGGTGGCTGTAGCCTGCGCGGTACGGCGTCGATAATACCGGTGGCGGATACTCCGGTGTTCCGAGAATGGGGAGGATGGGCACATCACCGTAGACCCCGCAGCCCGGCCCGCTGAGATGTGTGAGACTAAATCCGCGGGTGACCGGTTCACCGTAGTCGTAGAACTGACCATACACCGGGTCCGGACTCCAATAGAGCATGCCGAACGGGACAGTCGCTCCCGGCACCGTATTCCCATGATCACTCTGCGAACTGATGCCTGTGCCGATCATCGGGTTTACCTGGGAGACTGGGGTTTGCGCTTGTTGGGCGAGCATCAAGGTGGGGAGAAGGAAGCAGGCAAGAAAAAATGATTTCATTTGTACCTCATTCAACAAGAGACTTCATCGCGCATCGACCAGTGTTGCACAATTCCGAACCCTTTGTTGGTGATGGCAGGTTGCTATTGCAACGCGGTCCGACCTGTCGTTCTAGCCCATAGCGACGCAGGCCGCAGCAATGTCGCCGATACGCTCTCCCAACGCCGCGGGCACAATCCGGCACACCTTGGCGGATGCGGGCAGCGCTTCTTTTTTCATTGCAGCCCGCGCGGGCACTAACAGGCTCTCGCCCACTCGCATGGCAATTCCGCCGACGACAATCAATTCGGGATTTAACAGATCCACCAGAATGGCCAGCGCTTCTCCCAACCGGGCCCCAGTTTCGCAAACAATTTGCTGCGCCAACTGATCCCCTTGCCGCGCAGCATCGGCCACATCTTTGGCAGTCAGGATTCGGTTCGTCGCCAATTGACCCACCAGAGATGTTACCTCGCCATTCTCCATTGCTACCGCAACCCGTTCGGTGGCAGCCTGCGCCATTCCTCCGCCGCTTGCCCAACCCTCCACCGATCCGGCTTTGTTGTAGCCGACAGGCCCGGAAGCCGTGAGCCGCACGTGACCGATTTCACCCGCCATATCCGACGAACCGTGATACAGGCGTCCTCCGATGATGATGCCCGCACCCAAACCGGTCCCCATGGTGAGGAAAATCATATTCTGCACACCCTGTCCTGCTCCGAATCGGTGCTCGGCTACGGCTCCGGCATTGGCATCATTTTCTAAACGGCATTCGACTTTGAACTCATGTTTCAAAACATCGACAATCGGAACCTCGTGCCACGTAGGCAGATTCGGTGGCGATTGGATCAGACCCCGTTTTCTGTCGAGCGGGCCGCCGCAGCTGATTCCAATGGCTTCAATTTGTCCGGGGCGAAGGCTGTGCGTCTGAATCATTTGATGGATTGTCTGCTGAATCCGTGTCAGTGCGTGATCTGGTCCGCGCTCCGGTAGTGTTGGAAAGGCCACCCGCTGCAAGATCCCCGGGAGTTCAGAACAAAGGACGACGGCCGTCTTGGTGCCGCCAATGTCGATGCCGATCCATACGCCACTTGCTATCGTTGCGGAACTTCGCTCTTCACTCATAGAGAACTTTCACATTCATCGAATCGATCCGAATTCAAAGGCAAAAAAAAACTCAAGAACGGCCGTCCACTTTGACCGTTCCAACCGGCTACAACCTGGCGAACAGATCACGGCATGCCATACCGCCGTTGTTCTCGACTGCCGGACCCGTCGGAATTCAGCTCGGCAGGCAACGTTCAACCTCTGGACTGCAATCGCTCTTCCACTATTTCGCAAATCGTATGAAACAAGAATTGATGCCCTTCCTGAATCCTCGCGGTAACCCCGCTGGTGACGAGCAGTTCGATATCGGCTAATCCAGCGCAGGTTCCACCATCCTTACCGAGAAAAGCAATCGTTTTGACTTTCAAGTCCCTGGCAACCACCAGGGCACGGCGGACATTTGCACTTCGGCCGCTGGTGGTAAATGCAATCAGGATGTCGCCGGGCTTCCCGAAGGCCTGCACCTGTCGCGAAAAAATCTCGTTGAATTCGTAATCATTCCCGATCGCCGTCAGATCGCCACCCTGTGCCGCCAGCGAAATGGCAGGATAGGGCCGCCGATCCTGATTGAAGCGACAAACAAATTCCGTCGTTAGATGAGACGCATCTGCAGCACTACCGCCATTGCCGCACGCCAACAGTTTGTTCCCCGCGAGCAACGCATCGCCGATGGCGCCGGCTGCGCAGACGATTTGCGTCTCGAGAGATGCGACCTGTTCCAGCGTCGCTCGCGCGTCCCGCAGGTTCGTTGCGATCACAGGGTTCATCCGTGTTTCCTGACTTTCTCCGTCGCGATGTCTGCGGTGTTCAGCGGCTCGCGCGTCTGCATGTAGCTGGTCACGTAGTCGGCGACAGCTGCCTCAAGAGGAGTGAATGGCGTGGTATATCCGGCCTGTCGCATTTTCTCCATCGGCGCCTGCGTAAAGTACTGATACTTTCCCTGTAGGATCGCTGGCATCTCGATGAAGTCGATTTGTGGCGGCATCTTCATCGCAGCAAATACTGCCTTCGCCAGATCCTTCCAGCTTCTCGCCTGTCCGGTTCCGCAGTTGAACAGTCCGCCACCATCGCGGCGACCTAGAAAATGAAGCGTCATTGCAACCGCATCTTTGACGTAAATGAAATCGCGTTTCTGTTCACCGTCGGCGTAGTCCGGTCGATAGGATTTGAATAACTCGACCCTGCCGTTCTTTACAATCTGCTCGTAGGATTTCGCGACCATGGAGCGCATGTCGCCCTTGTGGTCTTCGTAGGGACCAAAGACGTTAAAGTATTTCAACCCGACAATTCGATCGAACAACTTGTGCTTGCGCGCCCACAGATCAAATATGTGCTTGGAATATCCATACATGTTCAGCGGCCGCAACGTGGGAAGCTGCGTCACATCATCGCTGTAACCCTGGCTTCCATCGCCATAGGTGGCGGCGCTTGAAGCGTAGATGAATCGCGTATTTTCATGCGTGCAATAGTCGCAAAGAGCCCGGGTGTAGTGATAATTATTCTGGAGCAGAAAATCCGCATTATGTTCCGTGGTCGAACTGCAGGCTCCCAGGTGAATCAGCGCCTCTAGCTCGGCAATTCTTCCCTTTTCTACCCTGGATAAAAATTCGTCCGAATCCACGAGATCTTCATACTCGAGACCTAGCAAATTGCGCCATTTTTCGTCGTGCCCCAGGTCATCAACCAACAGCAGATTGTCGTATCCGCGGGCATTCAATTCCGCCACCACGTTGCGGCCGATGAATCCTGCTGCGCCGGTCACTACGATGGGCTTCTTCATGCCGTCTCATCCTTTGCGTGGACCTGCAGAATGCGCTGGATGGTATTGGTTGTCGAGCGCCCCTCCACCATATCCGCCAGCACAACCTTGCCACCGTGGGCTTCTACAATCTCGCGGCCACTCACGTAATGTGCCCAGTCGCTTCCCTTGACCAGTACCTGCGGCAGGATTTTCGCGATGATGTCCTTGGGCTCCTTATCTCCAAAGAGCACGACAAAATCCACGGCTCGCAACGATCCCAGCACGAAGGCGCGATCCTGCTCAGAATTGATCGGTCGATCGTCGCCCTTGTTGGCTCGAACCGATGCGTCCGTATTTAATCCAACCACCAAAGCATCCCCCTGGTTCCGAGCGAACGTTAGATACGTGACATGACCCCGGTGCAGAATGTCAAAGCATCCGTTCGTGAACACCAGCTTTTTTCCCTGCGCAACCAGCTTATCCCGTTCGGCCCGCATTTCCTCGACGGATATCAGCTTCGGGCTGTCGATTTTCATTCTTCTCCTTGCCTTGGACGCTTGCCCATTTACCGCCGTACTACGCGAGTTGCATCGCTTTCAATAATGCCGGAAGTTGAGCGAAATCCGGCACAAGCAGGGTGGCTCCAGCCTTGATCAGTCGCGAGCGCTTCATCATATTCCATCCAGATCTGTGCACCTCATCGCTGGCGACGCCGATCGGCAAGCCTCCGTTCTTTCGCGTCTCTCTCATCTCTACCGGGCCATCACCAAAGGTCGCAAACTGGCGCCCCGACAGGTCGCTTTCGCCGATGATCCTGTCCACAACCAACTTCTTCGCTTCGATGCTGATATCCCCGACGGCTCCGAAGATTCTGCCTTCAAACAGGTCCGCGTATCCCATCGCCTGCGCCTCGGCAACAAGATCGGCCTGATCGGTTCCACTGGCCAAATAGAGCTTGATTCCGCGACGGTGCAGTTCCTGCAACACCGTCATGGCATTCTTGATCTGAAAATCTGCCGGAGACAATTCACCGGATTCCAATTTTGCCATGCGCGTTTCGATCATCGCGAGCAGTTGCCGATTAAAAATCTCTTTATACCTATGTTCATCGAGAATTTCCCTTTCAGCGACAAAACCTGCCTGACGCACCAACTCCACCAACCCCTTCATCTGCACCAGGGTTTGGATGCCGGTGGTGCGATCGATGAAGGCCCGAACATCCGCCACGACTCGGCTGACGCGGGCAGGATCAACCTCTTTATATGCGGGGCCCAGAATCGCTTGCACCATCATCGGCTCCATAATTTTCTCCCAGCCTTCGCGCAGCGAGGAGAGGGTGCCGTCGTGGTCGAAGATGCAATGCTGAATCGATAGATCGGCCGGTAGATCGCCAATCACTTCGACCTGAGTGCCTGGAAGAAAGCGGGCGCGATGCGGCGATTCTGCGAGGTCCGGTTCAAATATGTAATCTGGCTCGGGACCGGCTGCGAGAATCTCCGTCTGCGTCGCGGTACCCGTAGCGCCGAGTTTCCTGACCGTAATCGAAGCCGCCAGATTTGCCAGCTTCGCAGCGATCCATGGGTCTTGGCCGCTACCCAGGGCGGCTGCCAGCGCTGCCACAACCGTGTCCCCCGCCCCGACTGGATCGGTCTTTTCCGCTACCTGAATTCCAAGTATCTCGTGAACGGCATTGTTGTCGGCGGCCACAATGCCACGCTCTCCGCGAGTGAGAAAGGTTGGCTTTCCCGTTCGTTGCGCGATGCGATATGCGAAGCTCTTTGCTTTTTCGGTTGTGACAAATCCGTCGGCCGGCTCCTGCAAAAAACGGGCTGCCTCGGCAACGTTCAGTTTCAGCACGGCACCCCGGTACAAGTCGGGGCGATGACGCGCGTCGACCAGGAAAAGGGTTTTCGGATAGGTTGAAATCACCCGATTGACACGTTCAATGACTGGAAGAATGCTGACGCCTGGCGAAATCTGCTGGTTCAATATGACAACATCACTTTCGCCCGCAGCCAAATCCAGCGCGGCCATCAAAGCATCCATCGTTCTCTCTGTCAGCACGTTGAACGCGCCAAAATCGATCCTGTTCTGTTCCTGGTCGCCGTTCCGTGGTTTGGCATAAACCGTCGTCTGCCATTGCGGGTCTTCGATCATATGCTCGCGAATCACCGGCCCACAGCCGCGTAGCCGGCGCAGTAACTCTGCGCCAAACAGGTCTTTGCCCACGACTCCAATCGCCTGCACCTGTCCCATCCCGAGGGCTACCAGGTTGGCAACTACGTTTCCGGCTCCGCCCAGCGAGTACTTCTGCTGCCGCACTCTTCGCACCGGCAACCCGGTCTCCAGGGACAACTCCGGCTCAGTCGAGTCGAGTTGCCAATACGCATCCAGGCAAAAATCTCCCAACACTGCTGCGCGAACCCTCGACAATGGTGCGAGGGCCAACTCAAGCCATGATTCTCTTCGAGCAGCGATGACATCAACCATTTCGGCCGTCTATGAGGAGCCGACGTGTCCTTGGTCGGCTCGTCCTGCAAAGTTCAATTTCGGATTGGGCGCTGGTTTACGCTTCCACCCTCGCCAAGGCATTGTCATCACCTCTCGACGCCATGATGACGAAAGTACGTAAATTCTGACTCATTCACGAGCTTTTTGTCCCTGTGGATGCACGGGCAATCCCAAATTCACTCGCGGCCGACGTAGCAGTGATGCAAAAAGCTGTATCTCCAAACACCATCGAACCGTTCTGATCGATGGGATTCACCAGGGCCGCGTCGTTTCGACGAGTGCCGCCGTTCTGGGCCAATATAATCGGCTAGTTCAGCACCATAGACCAGAATATTGACATTGTAATGCCCAACCTATCTCAACAAAGTTTGCTTGTCAATAGTTCTCGAAACGTTATGATCTGAGGGTACATAACGTCTGATCATGTTAAGATTCGTTGGGCACAACTGAGCCTTCCATTTACTATGGTTTGAGAAAGCCCCGAATACCGCCCGCCGTCGAAATGTACATAATGATCGAAGCATTTGAATCCGTCAGCCAAGGTTGTGCGTCTCGATTCCCGCCGGCGGCATATCTCACATCCAGGCGAATAAGGGGAAGGCGAGTCTGATGGCCAAGCAAACTTCTTACACGATGCGCGACGTTGCCCGTCTCGCCGGAGTTTCCATTTCGACGGTATCGGCCGTAGTCAATAACAAGGGCATCGTCGGCCCCGAACTAACCGCGGTGGTGCAAAAAGCAATTGCGGCCATGAATTTTTCTCCCCATGCAGGTGCCCGTGGCCTGCGCACCGGCCGCACCCACATGCTTGGACTGGTGGTCCAAGACATTACCAATCCATTTTTTGTGGAGGCCCTCCGCGGCGTTGAAGATCAAGCCATCGAGCACGGCTACGAAGTGCTGGTCTGCAATTCGAACGACCAGCCCGATTTGGAGCTCCGTCACTTGGACGCGCTGCATACCAAGCGGGTGGATGGAATTCTTTTAGCGCCCACCGATTCCTATGCGGTGCGCGAGACCCTGGCCCGTGACCGCGCGCCTGTCGTCTTCATCGACTGCATTCCCATGAAGGCGAAAGTAAATTGCGTTGTGACGGACAATTTTGATGCTTGCTACAACGGGGTCCGCTACCTGATCGAACTCGGACATCAAAGAATCGCCGTGATTTGTGGGCGCTTGACTCACTCCACCAGCATCGATCGTGTCGAGGGCTGCCGTAAGGCCATGCAGGAGTCGAACCTTGTGATCCGCGAAGAGCATCTTCGCCAGGGAGATTCTCACATCGAGAGCGGATATCGTATTGGTCATAGTCTTCTGCAATCCTCTGATCCGCCGACCGCGATTTTCACCCTCAACAATCGTATGGCTTTAGGAATTCTTCGGGCACTGACAGAATTGAAGATTCCCTGCCCTTCTCGTGTCAGCGTGATGAGCTTTGACGATGCGGATTGGGCGGAGGTGGTAAACCCAAGTCTCACCACCATCGGGCAGCCTACATATGAGATGGGAACAGCGGCCGTCGACCTGCTTCTACGTTCCATTGCGCCGTCAGCGGAACATGCAGAACTCAAACCGCAGCAGATTCTCCTCAAGTCAACCTTGCGCGTGCGCGGCTCCACGGGCCCAGTTCCTAAAACTTAGTTCCGGCTGCCAACTTATTCCCAAACAGATTAGGCTGATTCCAGTGAACCAAGTGCAGCAGCCGGAGACTCGATTTGTGCGAAGGCCAGAGGAGCGTCCTGGCTGGATGCGCTGGTTTGTCTGCGCACTCCTATTTTTTGCGACCACCACCAACTACATGGACCGTCAGGTCCTTGGCATTCTCGCCCCCGTCCTGCAGCAACAACTGCACTGGACACAACAAGGCTATGGCAACATGGTTGCCTGTTTCACCTTTGCCTATGGACTTGCATATCTACTTTCCGGCCGCATCATCGACCGCCTCGGAACCCGCAAAGGGTATGGATTGTTCGTCGGCATCTGGAGCCTTTCGTCGGCGGCTCATGCGTTCGTCAGCAGCGCAGTTGGATTTGGCGTTGCGCGATTTTTTCTTGGTATAGGAGAGTCGGGAAACTTCCCTGCCGCGTTAAAAGCGGTAGCTGAATGGTTCCCGAAAGAAGAGCGCGCGCTGGCCACGGGCATTTTCAATTCCGGGACAAATTTTGCAGCTCTGCTCGCTCCCATCATCATTCCGATCATCGCGGTCCGATTCGGATGGCGCTATGGATTTATTTTTACGGCCAGCATGAGCATGCTGTGGCTCATCGTATGGATGCTGTTTCCTTACAATCGGCTGCGCCCCGCAGAATCGCAGATCATCGATCGCACCCTTACACCGGTGGAGTCCTCGGAAAAGCGATCGCTGGGGTCTCTGCTTTCTGACCGCGGAACCATTGCCTTTGCATCTTCCAAATTTCTGACGGATCCGGTGTGGTGGTTTTATCTTTTCTGGGGACCGCTGTTTTTAACTAGCCGTTTTCACATCACCATCGCCCAGATGAGTCTGCCCTTAGTCGTCATCTACTTTGCATCCAGTATCGGTAGCGTCTTTGGAGGCTGGCTTTCCGGGTTCTGGATTAAACGCGGACGCTCGGTCAACTTCAGCCGAAAAGCCGCGATGACCGTCTTCGCGATTGCGGTTCTGCCGATCATTTTTGCCGCCCAGGTTCAAAGCTTATGGATGTCCGTTGCGCTGATTTCTCTGGCAGCCGCCGCGCACCAGGGTTTTTCATGCAACCTGTTCTCCACACCCTCGGATATGTTCCGGACTCAATCCGTCGCCACGGTCGTAGGCATCGGCGGAACTGCGGGAGCACTGGGTGGAACCCTCTTCGCTGAGGTGGCTGGATATGTCCTCAAGCGCACCCACCACTATGCCCTGTTGTTTACGGTGTGCGGGTTCATGTATCTTCTCGCTGTTCTCCTGTTCCAGGTCCTCGTTCCTCAACTCAAGCATCAGGACAGCGGCACAGAAAATCCAGCTTAAAGTGAGCGCGACTGTAGAACAAGGCAAGCGGACCATCGACGACCGTCTCAATCGTGAAAGCATCGCAATTTGCGGGTATCGTAGAAGGAAAGCTTTGTGGCAGATATGCAAAAGGTATTGAAACTCGATCCGCGTGACAACGTTCTGGTGGCGCTGACTCCGCTTGCCGCGAACCAGCCGGTAGCCTATGCGGGGACAACCTACATTCCTCCGGCCGATGTTCCGGCCAAGTTCAAATTCGCGGAACATGCAATGGCTGTGGGCTCAGAAGTCATCATGTATGGCGTCATCGTTGGCAAGGTTCGGGAACCAATCCCTGCAGGCGGCGTTGTGACGACCAGAAATTTGCAGCACGACGCCAGTTCCTATTCCGCGATGCGAACACCTCACCCGTGGACTCCCCCCGACGTTACCTCCTGGCTGAACCGTACCTTCCTCGGATATCAACGCGCCGATGGACAGGTGGGCACGCGAAATTACTGGCTAATTCTGCCGCTTGTATTCTGTGAAAACCGCAACGTCGAATTGCTTCGCGAAGCCTTCGAGGAAGAACTCGGCTATCGCAAGCCCAATGCCTACCGCCGCCAGGTGCACGACCTGATCGCTGCTCGTAACCAGCAGTATGCCGGAACCAGTAGCCCATCCATGTCTGAAGGCACCAACCCGATCTTTCCGAACGTCGACGGCGTCCGTTTTCTTTTTCATGAAGGCGGCTGCGGCGGAACACGTCAGGACGCACGCGCTCTTTGCGGTTTACTCGCTGGTTATATTCAGCATCCGAACGTCGCCGGCGCAACCGTCCTGAGCCTGGGCTGCCAGAATGCGGAGATATCCATCCTTCTGGAAGAACTTCACAAGCGCGATCCACAAAACACAAAACCTGTTCTGATCTTCGATCAACAGGCGCTGGGCCTTGAGAGCAACATGCTGGGTCGCGCCATTGATCAGACCTTCGCCGGTTTGGAGCAGGCGAATGCCGCGCGGCGCTCTCCCGCTTCGCTCACCAAGCTGACCATTGGACTGAAATGTGGCGGTTCGGATGGGTTCTCCGGTATCTCTGCCAATCCTGCTCTCGGCCAGGTATCGGATATGCTGGCGGCACTCGGTGGTAAGTCGATTCTGTCGGAGTTTCCCGAGCTATGCGGTGCAGAGCAGGGCTTGATTGATCGCACCGTGAGCCAACCCATTGCGGACAGGTTTGTGGAATTGATGACCGCTTACGCCGCGCGCGCCAAGGCTGTTCACTCTGGATTTGAAATGAACCCGTCTCCGGGAAACATTCGCGATGGACTGATTACAGACGCCATGAAGTCCGCTGGAGCCGCGCGCAAAGGCGGCACATCACCGGTGGTCGATGTGCTCGACTATCCCGAGGCGGCGACGACACCTGGATTGAGTCTTCTCTGCACACCCGGCAATGATGTGGAGTGCGTGACCGCGCAGGTCGGCGCAGGCGCCAACATTGTTCTGTTCACTACTGGAATGGGAACGCCCACCGGGAACCCTATCGCACCGGTCCTGAAAGTGGCGACGAATACGCAGATGGCAACGCGAATGGCCGACATCATCGATATCGATGCAGGCAGCATCATCACCGGCGATTCGAACATCGAGCAAGTTGCGAACGACATGTTGGAAACAGTGATTGATGTTGCCAGCGGCCGACGACATACGAAGGCCGAACTGAATGGTCAGCACGACTTCATCCCCTGGAAGCGCGGGATTTCGCTGTAGCGCGTCTTCGTCGCCGGCACGTTATCTAGCGCTCGCTATCGACCATCTTTAACTTGTCGATAGAGGCACTCCGATACATCTCGTCCAGCTCGTCGGTCTTGCGATGAAAATTGACACGACGCGGTTCCGTGGAAGGTTCTGTCGCCAGCCACTCGTCCACAATTTCTTTGCCAAGTATCTCGCCGGTGTATCGCATGCTCAACACCAGCACATTGGCGTTGTTTGCCAGCCGAGCGATGCGCGCAGAGAATGCATCCACGCAAAGTGACGCACGCACGCCCGGAATTTTATTGGCAATGATGGTTACGCCAGTTCCCGTGGTGCAGAACAGGAGTCCTTGATCGCATCGCCCCGCAGCGACATGTTCCGCCACTGCGCGAGCCGCATCAACATAGTCTGCCTGCTCGCCGCAGCATTGGCCACAGCGGAGTAGTTCCACGCCCTTCTCTTCGAGATAGGCACAAATTGCCGTTGCAAAGTGGGACGCGCTATCACTGCCAACTGCCATTTTCATGGTGTCATTCCTTCAGTCACATTATCGCAGCGGAACATGAAGACGAAGCCCCTTTCCATCGGCGAAAGCATCCTGGAGTTACTGCGAATTGGAATCGGCGCAGCGGATGATCTTAGGCGCAATGCGGACTGGGAAGTTTACCGAGTTGGCGATGAAACAGTGCCGATGCGCTTCTGAGTGTAGAGCCTGTGCATGCACCGGATCCGATCCCCCATCAATGGTCACTGCAGGATGCAAATCCACCTGGACGAACCGGCCGGAACCGTCGGCGTTCTCGACCATGGTCCCCGAAGCTGTGTCTTCATAATTTTGAACAATAATCCTGTTGATCGCGCACAGGTGCAAATACCAGAGCATGTGGCAAGAGGAAAGCGCGGCGACCAGCAGTTCCTCCGGATTATAGCGCTGCTTGTTCCCCCGGAAAGCAGGATCGCTGGAGGCATCGATTGAGGGCTTGCCCCAGCCTGTAATCGTGTGGTCGCGGCGATAGCTGGCGTAGTTCGCCGTCCCCAACCCCGTGTTGCCGGTCCATGAGATCTGTACCGCGTAACGATGATGCTTGCTGGAATTCTCCTGCGCGGTTCCGCTGGATCGCCGAGTCGCGGCGTGCTCCTCCATCCACGCCGCAGAGACGCTTCGCGCGCGGTCGATTTCATCCACAACCAACACCAACTGATGCTGGTGATCGCTGTACTGGGCTTCAACATTCACCCCAGCCTCCGCCATGCGGCGCAGGAGTTTGCCCAACTGGCCAGGTTTGTCCTGATCGAGCCGCTGCACCACAACATCGCTTTCCCGCAAAATGCGGATGCCGATCGAATCCAGGGCGTCGCGTGCAGCCGTCCCGTCTTCGAACAGAAAATTCGCCAGCCCCTTGCCATTTGCAACAAACGCGCCGCCGCCTTCGATGCTGATCCCTAGCCTCCCCAGAACCTCACCCATCTCTGCCAATGCTCCCGGATGGTTTTCCAATTCGATGCACAGATTCCTCATCTATCCCCCCTGTTTCTCACTTGATGAGAGTATGCCGGACGGGATTGCTTCCATACTTCGTCGTTTATACAATTATGGATGTTATGAAGAATGCAGATGAAAACGTTCCCGGCATTGCGGCGGCCATCGGCGACACTGCGAGGGCACGGATGCTGTACTGCTTAATGGACGGCCATGCTCGCACCGCTACTGAGCTGGCGATCGTCGCCGAGGTCACTCCGTCCACAGCAAGCGTGCACCTGAACCGTCTGAGAAGCGCGGAGCTGGTCCAACTCCATGCCCAGGGGAGGCATCGTTACTATCGCCTGAGTTCTCCCCAAGTCGCCGGAGTGCTCGAAAGCTTATCGGTCCTGGCCGGCGGCCAGAATCGCTTCCGCCCCACTACACCAAGCAGGCTTACAAGTGCCCGGACCTGTTACGACCATATTGCAGGCACCCTTGGGGTGGCGATCCATGATCGCTTGCTTGCTCTCGGCTGGTTGACTCCAGGGGATGACGGCTACAACCTTGCGCCGCTTGGAGCGAAGAAGCTGGAAGCTCTGGGCATTGACCTGGACAGTTTGCAGGCATTGCGGCGGCGTTTCGCCTATCCATGTCTCGACTGGAGTGAACGTCGCCCTCACCTTGGCGGATCGCTCGGTGCGTCACTACTGACTCTTTTAAAACGGAAGAAGTGGGTGACATGCGATCTGGACAGCCGCGCACTGTCCATCACGCGCAACGGGAAACACGAGTTGCGTTCACGGCTCGATGTACGCTGCTGAACGCCCGCCGGTCCCCCGTGGAAAAGGTCAAACCGCTGAATTTTTCCGGGGTACGCCGAGATGCTTCCTTGAGCAAGCCTGGCTTGGAATCTGGCGGAGAGGGAGGGATTCGAACCCCCGATAGCCTTGCGACTATGTCTGATTTCGAGTCAGGTGCATTCAACCGGGCTCTGCCACCTC
>CAWCFC010000003.1:0-289296 GCA_963794795.1 uncultured Acidobacteriota bacterium
ACCAAGTATTGCTCACCTCATTCCGCCTGCTTCGCCGTTGGCGGCCGCGCCGGGATCCACCTGCAAGTCGAGGCCGAGAACGCGGCCAAAGGCGCGCTCCAATCGAAAGCTCATCATATCGAGCATGCTGGAGTTGGTGGCGCAGAGGCCGTTCAAAACGATGACCGCGTGGGCGATCGTGGCGTCGGGGTTGAAGTTGTCGATCCAGAAATAGACGCCGTTGGTCTGGCAGGCATCGGGCTGGCTGGCCGTGGCGCCGAAGAAGCGTTGATGACGGAGCCGTCGGCGTCGTAAATGACGGCGAGCGGATAATTGGTGGCCGAGGGCGTGACGTCGGCTGGAGCGGTGATTTGGCCGGAGGAGTTCACCTTGATGTTCGCGCCGTTGACGTCTTCATTGAGCGAGCCCACGTCTGTGAGGGTAACGCCGGCGGTGGGAACGGCGCTCCAAGGGCGGCTGCGGCGTCGACCATCGCCGTGGCCTGCTGATTTGAGACGGAGCCTGAGCGGGCCCTGGTCGACGTAATAGTTCACCTGTCCGCCGGCCCAGTGGACGGGCTGGCCCGTCACGGCGGGATTGAAGAAGCTGGATCCGGCGATATATTTGGGTCCGCCTGCAACGGCCGCATGCGGGAGCGAGGACGAGCAGCAGAGCGCAGCGGGCATGGAATGATCGTGGCGAGAAGGCGGCGCGAGCGGGCGTGGACGGCGCGGGCACGAACCCCGGATGGGAGAGATGACAGTGCAAATCCGGAGGCGTCGGCGAGGAGCGTACCCAATGCTGAGGGCCGATTCTGGGATCAAGCGATTCTGAGAAAGGAAATGCGGTGTAGACGAATGAGCAAGTCTATAAAGCTTCGAAAATCAGGACTCGCTCCAGAGTGCTGATGGCCGGGTCCACGATTCGGCGCAAGATGTCGAGTCCGACGGCCGTGCGCATCATCTATGTTGGCAGATCAAGCGAGATGGGCGCGATTTAGGTCTTCCGTCTACAATCGACTCGGGAAAACCCATGAGAGATACGCGAAACCGTGATTCTAGGCTCCGGCTGCGCCGGATTGACGGCCGCGCTCTACACGGCGCGCGCCGGGATGAAACCGCTGGTTCTGGAGGGCCACGAGCCTGGCGGCCAGCTCTCGATTACCACGCTGGTGGAGAATTTTCCCGGCTGGCCTGAAGGCATTCAGGGTCCGGAGCTGATCGAAAACATGAAGAAGCAGGCGGCGCGTTTTGGGGCAACGTATGAGCAGGCGCATCTGACCAGTGGAGCTGGGCGCGCACCCATCAAGTTGCATACGTCGACGGGCGAGATCACGACGCGCACGCTGATTGTTGCTTCCGGCGCGAGCGCGCGCTGGCTGGGGTTGCCGAGCGAGCAGGCGCTGATCGGCCACGGCGTATCGAGCTGCGCGACCTGCGACGGATTCTTCTTCCGCGACAAAGAGATCGCCGTGGTGGGCGGCGGCGACTCGGCGATGGAGGAGGCGATGTTCCTCACGCGCTTCGCCACAAGGTGACGCTGCTGCACCGGCGCGACGCTTTTCGCGCATCGAAGATCATGCTGGAGCGGGCGATGGCGCATCCCAAGATCGAGCTGCGCACCAACACCGTCGTGGATGAAGTGCTGGGCGTGGACGAGAAGGAAGTGAAAGGGCTGCGCCTGCGCGACGTGACGAGCGGCGAGCAGTGACGAGTTGGCGGTGAGCGGGATGTTTCTCGGCATCGGCCACGAGCCGAACACGAAGATGCTTGTCGGCCAGATCGATCTGGATGAGGAAGGCTACATCAAGACCACGAACAACGTGTTCACCACGCGCAAGGGCGAAGTGGTGCCCGGCGTATTTGCGTGCGGCGACGTGCAGGACCGGCGCTACCGGCAGGCCATTACCGCGGCGGGCTCGGGATGCATGGCGGCGCTCGAAGTGGAGAAGTATCTCGAAGAGCACGGGCACTGAAAACCGGAACGCGGGACTGACGGAGCACGCGAGCACGTAGAGCGGCATACGAAATCCATCGGCGGATGTCTGTTCGCGGCCGAAAGTCAAAACTTGTGAAACGCGAAGAAGGCCGCGCCGACCAGAAAGCCCCGGCGACGGCGTGATTCCAGCGCAGGTGCGAGCCGAAGTAGTATGTGGCGAAGACGCCGAAGACCGTCAGCGTGATGATCTCCTGGATCACCTTGAGCTGGACGGGCGTGAAGCGGCCGTAGCCGATGCGGTTGGCCGGAACCTGAAAGCAATACTCGAAGAAGGCGATCGACCAGCTGACGAGAATCACCTTCCAGAGCGGTTGCTGTTCGAATTTCAGGTGACCGTACCAGGCAATGGTCATGAAGATGTTGGAAAAGATGAGAAGAACAATGGTCCACATTGCTTGTATTGGATGCACGAAAAATCGGCAAGTGTTGTGGAAGACCGCACTGGAATTGGCGAGTTTTCGGACGAGGGCGCAGTGACGGCGCTCAGTGAAAATCTCGAACGGCTGGAAGACGCGATCGCCGCGGCGTGCCGGGCGGCGGGCCGCGCGCGCAGCGAGGTGGAACTGATGGCGGTGTCGAAGATGTTTCCCGCGGAGGCCATTGCCGAAGCCGCGGCGCTGGGGCTGACGCTGTTCGGCGAAAACCGCGTGCAGGAGTTCGACGCCAAAGTTCTGCACGCGGCGGAGCACGGAACGTGGGCGGTGCGCGAGAGGCTGCGCTTCCATCTCATCGGGCATTTGCAGTCGAACAAGGCGGCGCGCGCGGCGGAGATTTTTGACGGCGTCGATTCGCTGGATTCGGTGCGGCTGGCCGAGCGGTTGAACGAAGCTGCGGGGAAAACGGGCAAACGGCTGCCGGTGCTGATCGAAGTGAAGCTGAGCCCGGAAGCGACGAAGACGGGCGTGGAGCCGGAGTCGGACGAGGCGGCGCGGCTGCTGGAGCGGTTGCCGGATCTGCTGGATCTTGAGGTGCGCGGCCTGATGACGATTGCGCCGTGGGGCGCGCCGGAGGACGAGACGCGGGCGTGTTTCCGCAGCTTGCGCGAGTGGCGCGACCGCTGGGCGGCGGCGCATCCGAATCTGCATCTCGACGTGCTCTCCATGGGAATGAGCGGCGACTTTCGCGCTGGCCATTGCCGAGGGCGCAACGCGCATTCGCATCGGCACGGCGCTGTTTGGCAAGCGCGCGCCGCGGCCAGCGGCGCGGGCAGGAAGTGGAGCTCGACTGATGCTGCGCGCCGCGGCGGCGGCGTCACGCTGGCCGTGCGCGCGCAGCCCGGCGCAAAGAAGACGGCCATCATCGGGATCTACGGCGAGGGCGCGGCGGCGCAACTGAAGATCGCCGTGCAGGCGCCGCCGCTCGAAGGCCGCGCCAATGAGGCGCTTGATTGAGTTTCTCGCCGAAATGTTTGGCTTGCCGAAGAGCGCGGTCGAGCTCGATGTCGGGCGAGTTGTCGCGCAGCAAGGTCTTTCTGCTGCGGGGAATGACGATGGCGCGGGCGACGGCGCAGTGCTGGCGCAGCGGACGGTCGTCAACTCTGACCGGTTTAGCGGCGAGCCGCTTTCATCGCCGACTGGCTCTGCAGCTCCGCCTCAAATGCCTGCTTCCCGATCGGCGATGTAGGCCTTGTAGCCCGCGGGATCGACGAAAGCGTCCTTGTCGCCGGTCTTCCAGCGCGCGTATTTCCCGGTCAGGCCGAAGTAGCCGCCGTGCGCGCCGAGAAAGATGTCGCAGGGCAGGCTTTCGAGCACAGCAAAACCGCGCTTGTAGTCTGAGGCGATCTGCGGGTAGGCCTTGTTGCCGACCAGCTTGTAGCCCGGATTCACATTGGGGCTGCCCACGATGACGACGTGCAGCATGCGTCCGTCTTCGGTCTCGTCCAGGGTCCAGGTGGTGGTGCCCTTGGTGTGGCCCGGCGGTCAAGTGCGCGGTGAGCACCGTGCCGCCGAGGCTCGACGGTGTCGCCATCGTGGAGCACGCGATCGACGTGCGCCGGCGGATATGCATGTCTTTCTCGCGCCGTATTGAAAGTCGGTTTTGCCGCCGGACTCGACCACCGGAACATCGCGCGTCCATTACTTAATATTTCGCGCCGGTGAGTTTGATGATCTCGCGCGCTGCCGGCGCAGTGATCGTAATGCGCGTGGCTGATGAGCAGGATCTTGATGTCGCTGAAGTGGAAGCCGAGCGACTCAACGCTCTTGCGGATGAGCGGCGCAGAGACTTCGAGGCTCGCTGTTGATGAGGATGAGACCGCTGCGGCGTGGCGATGAGGTACGAGGCGAGGTCCTGCGCTGCCCACGTAGTAAAGATTGCCGGCGATGCGGAAGGGCGGAAAGGGCTGCAGTCCACGCGGGATCATGTGTGCGGCGCAGCGTGGCAGCGCGAATGCGAGCGAAAACGAGCAGCGCGAAGCCGCAGAGCAAACTTGGCGGACCTTCATTGGTCTCTCGGCTAGCTAATTGTTGATTCCGAGCGATTTCGATGGCGCGCTCGAGATGGACGCCGCGCGAGCCTTTCACGAGAACCACATCGCCGGGGCGCAGATTTTGCGACGAGCCAATGGCCGGCGGCTTCGGCGTCGGGGAGAAACACGGCGGCGACTCCGCCGGCGCAAGCGGCCGTGGCCAGATGCTCGGCATTGCCCTGCACGGCGACGACCAGATCGAGGCCGGCCTCGGCGGCGGCGCGGCCGCAGGCGGCGTGCAGCGCGGGGCCGTGCTCGCCCAGCTCCAGCATTTCGCCGGCAACCAGAATGCGGCGGCCAGCGGCGGGGCGCGCGGCCAGGGTGTGGATCATGGAGCGCAGCGCTTCGGGATTGGAGTTGTAGCTGTCGTTCAAAATGGTGGCGCCGGCGATCTCGATCACCTGGCCGCGCTTGTCGCCGGCGGTGAGCGATGCGATCGCCGCAACGGCGGCATCGAGATCGACGCCCGCTTCGAGCGCGACGGCCAGGCCGGCCATGGCATTCGATGGCGTTGTGCGCGCCCAGCATGTGCAGCGTAAAGCTGCCTTCGCGCTCGCCGGCGCGGATAGCGCACGTGCAGGCCGTCGAGATCTTCGACGGCGGAAAGAATCTGCGGATTGGCGCAAGGGCCGCTGCCGAAATAGACGACGCGGCCGGGAAAATCGCGGCCGAATTGCGCGACATAGGCATCGTCGCAGTTGAGAAACGCGACGCCGTTGGAGGGCAGCGCGGCGACCAGCTCGAACTTGGCGCGCGCAATGCCGGCCTGGCCGTCGGCAAAATTTTCAATGTGCGCGGTGCCGACGTTGGTGACCACGCCCCAGTCCGGCGCGGCGATGCGGGCCAGCGCGGCAATTTCGCCCGCGTGGTTCATGCCCATCTCGACGACGGCGATTTCGTGCTCGCGGCTCGAGGCGCAGCAGCTGCAACGGCAGGCCGAAGCGCGTTGTTGAGATTGCCCTGCGACTTGAGCACGTTGAACTTTGCGCCCAGCGCGGCGGCCATGGCTTCTTTGGTGGTGGTTTTGCCGGCCGAGCCGGTAATGGCGACGACGCGGCGGCCCCACTGGCGGCGCACATGCGCGGCCAGCGACTTGCAGGGCGAGCGAGCGGATCTTCGGCGATCAGCAGCGGATGGGCAAGCGCGGCATCGGGCAGGGAAGCGACGCGCGCGCGCGACACCACGGCGGCCACGGCGCCGCGCTCGAACGCGGCGGCGACAAAGTCGTGCCCGTCGAGCCGCTCGCCGCGCACGGCAAAAAACAGTTCGCCGGGCGCGACCGTGCGCGAGTCGATGGAGTAGCCGGTCGCGACCGAGCGCGCCGGCGTTCGCGCACGCTGGACGGCGCCTCAAGCACCGCGCCGGCGCCCATCGCCGCTTCTGCAAGCGTCAGATTCATTGCCCTTCCACCGATAGCCCAATTCGCGCAGGATGGAAAGCGCTACTTCGGCATCGTCGAAAGGAATGGTGCGGTCGGCGAGGATCTGTTCTTTCTCGTGGCCCTTGCCGGCAATCAGAACGACGTCGCCGGGCGCGCAGCCTGGAGCGCGAGGCGGATGGCCGCGGCGCGATCCGGCTTCGAAATATATTGATGCCGGTGGACTGCAAGCGGGCTCGATCTCGGCGAGGATGGCGAGCGGATCTTCGGAGCGCGGATTGTCGCTGGTGGCGACCACAAAATCACTGCCTTCGCCGGCGGCCTGGCCCATCTTGGGGCGCTTGGTGCGGTCGCGATCGCCGCCGCAGCCAAAGAGCGTAATGACGCGCGCTGCCGCGTGCGGCGCGTCATCTGGCGCGCCAGCGCAGTCAGGTTGCGCAGGGCGTCGTCGGTATGCGCGTAGTCCACAATCACCGTGAAGGGCTGGCCGCGCGATCAACGGGCTGAAAGCGGCCGGGAACGGGCTTGAGCGTGGGAACGGCGGCGACCAGATCGCGAAAGCGCAACGCCGCGCGCATGCGCGGCAGTGAAGGCGGCAAGCAGATTGAGAATGTTGACTTCGCCGGCGAGACGCGAACTGAGTGCGCCGAGCCCGCCGGCGTTTCGAGCTCGATCGCCGCGCCGGAAGGCGTGAGCGTGTAGCTCGCGGCGCGCCAATCGCCTTTGCCGATTCCGTAGGTGCGGACTTCCGCGCCGGCGCTGCGCGCCGCAGCGCAGTTCTTCGGCATGCGGATCGTGCGCGTTGATGCACGGCGACGCGCGGCGCCGGATAGACCGTGCCGTCGAAGAGCAGGCGCTTGGCGGCGAAGTAGTTCTCCATGGTCTGGTGGTAGTCGAGGTGGTCGCGCGTGAGATTGGTGAAGACGGCCACGTCGAAGTTGATTCCGGCCATGCGTCCCTGGTCGAGCGCGTGGCTCGAGACTTCGGTGACGAGTTCGGTTGCGCCGCGCGCCACGCCTTCGGCCATCAGCTCGAACAGGTCGCGCGATTCGGGCGTGGTGTGGATCGAAGGCCGCACTTCGCCGGCCACATGATATTCAATGGTGCCGATGAGAACCGTCTTGCGCGCGGCGGCATTCAGCAGCGCTTCGGTCAGAAAGGCCGTGGTGGTTTTGCCGTTGGTGCCGGTGATTCCGGTGGCGGCGAGCTTGCGTTCGGGATGGCCGAAGAATGCGGCGGAAGCCTGGGCCAGCGCGCGGCGGCCGTGCTCGACCTGGAGCAGCGGCAGGCCCGGCTGATAGACGGCGAGGTGGTCGAAGGTCGGCGCGGAGTCGGTAATGATGCCGAGCGCGCCCGCGGCAATGGCCTTCTCCACGTAGCGATTGCCGTCGGTCGTGCCGCCCTTCATGGCGACAAAAACGCGCCGGGGCGCACGCGCCGCGAATCGTATTCAATGCCGGTGATGGTTGCGTCCGAGCTGCCGGCCGACCGACGGCTGCGATTTCGGCGATCAGTTCGTTCCAGATCATCTGGAAGTTGATGATTGTCGCGATGGACGGGACTGGGCCGCGAAGTACGGCGCATCGGGTCAAATACTCGCTGACAAATTTTCAATGCCTTCCATGAGCTTCGGCCACCGTCGATTTCAGCGGTTCCTCGGAGCTTCAAGAAGCGCCGCAGCGAATACGTCATCTGGTCGTACTGCGATTCCGCCCGGTTCCGAGCGAGGAAGGCATGCATCATCCAGCCATAGATGCGCAGGTGATGGCGAAAGAAGCGACATGGCCGCGCCAGCGAGATGCGCGCGCCGAGGACGTGCTCTTCGTCACGAAGGACAATGCCTTCTTCAGATCCGCAAGGCCGAGGGTCGCGCCATCTTCAAAGTTCGCCATGAAGAGCTTGTCACACTGTGAGCTTAACGCAGTCCGCGGGGCAAAGGGTCACCGCGCGCAGCGGACCACGATTTTGGTGCCGGGCGGAACCATGGTTCCGGCGGCGGGCGCCTGTTCGCGCGCGATGCCGTTGCCGGTGATCTCGACTTCGAGTCCGGCGCTGCCGCGCCTGCTCGATCACCTCGCGCACCGACAGGCCAATGAGCGATGGCACGCGCAGTTTTCTGCGTCGGCCACGACGACGGTGTTCGCGGGTGCGACGGAGCGGTTCGGGTGCGTGCGGCCGGCGCGGGGGCGGGCTGGGATGGCGCGCTGGCTTTGGGCGCTGGAGAATTCGCGGCCTGCGACGGTGCGGGGTTGCCGGAGGCTGAGCCGCTTTGCTGTCGCTGTGCGCAGCGGATCGTCGCTGGGCAGATCGTTGGCCGCATGGTAAGCGCCTGAATATTTTCGCTCTTGCGCCGCAGCATCGTCTTCCGTGACGGGCGGCTTCCTTCTTTGCGGCCAGGTCACCGGGCGCAGATCGATATCGTGCGGCACGCCCAGATATTCCAGCACCTGCTGCGCCACTTCGGCAAATACCGGCGCGGAGACGCGGCGCCGTAGTACTGCGCCCTTCGGCGAGTCGATGATCAACGGCCACCGAGATCACCGGATTGTTTACCGGCGCAAAGCCCGCAAACGAGGCAATGTGCATGGTCTTCGAATAGGGGTGCGTGGCAGGATCGATTTTTTGCGCGGTGCCGGTTTTGCCGCCGGAAGAGTAGCCGTCGAGTTGCGCATCTTTGCCGGTGCCGAACAGCACCACGCCTTCCATCATCTTGCGCATCTGGGCGGCGGTCATCGTGGAGATAACGCGATGCGCGCCCGGCGGGCAGCGGATTGGGCAGATCTTCGCCCGCCTTGAAGGGCTGGCTGCGAACTGCTGCGCCACCTGCGGTGGGGCAGCCTTTTGGTTGGGATCTGTGGGCGTCGACGGGTCGGGCATGAGCACGTGCGGCGGCAGATACACGCCGCCGTTGGCGATGGTCGAAACCATGGTGACCAGTTGCAGCGGCGTGACGGCGACTTCCTGCCCGATGGCCACGTAACCGATCGACGCCGGCTGCCAGCGCTCGACGGGCCGCAGCAGTCCGCGCGTCTCGCCGGGCAACTCGATGCCGGAGCGCTGACCGAAGCCGAAGGCGCGAATGTACTTGTAGAACGCGTCGGGACCGAGCTTCAGCGCCAGCTTGATGGCGGCCACGTCGCTGGAGCGCGCCAGCGCCGTGGCCACCGTCACCGTGCCGATGCCGCGGTCGCTCTTGTCGTCGTGAATCACGCGGCCGGAGAGCGTGATCTGGCCGCCCTGGCAGTCGATCATGTCGTCGGGCGTGGTCACGTGCTGGTCGAGCGCCGCGGCATAGGTCACCAGCTTGAAGGTCGAGCCCGGCTCATACACATCGCTCACCGCGTGGTCGCGCAACAGCGCCGGCGTGGTGTGGCGAAACTCATTGGGATTGAATGTGGGCCGGATGGCGAGCGCAAGAATCTGGCCGGTGTGCACGTCCTGCACCACCACCGTGCCGTTCAGCGCCTGCGTCTTCTCCATGGCGTGGTCGAGCGCGCGCTCGGCCATGAACTGGATGTTTTCGTCGATGGTGAGCACCAGGTTGCGGCCGGGCTCCGGCTCGTGCTCGGTGGAACCCAGCACCTTGCGCCGCGCGTCCATGGCCGTGTACATGCGGCCCGGCGCGCCATGCAGATCGCCATCGAATTTTTCTTCCAGTCCGCCCAGCCCGTTATCGTCGACGCCCACGTAGCCCAGCACCTGCGCGGCAATCTGGTTGTCGGGATAAAAGCGCTGGAACTCTTTCTGGAAGTAGATGCCCTTCATATTGAGGGCCCGCACCGCGGCCGCAACCTGCGGCGTCACGCGCCGCGCGACCCAGGCAAAGTTGTGGCCGGCGTTCAGCCGCGTCGGCAATCGGCTGTCTCGGTGGTGCGAGCGTCTTCAGGATCGGTGTGGCACCAGGCGAGCAAGCATGCGCGCCGCAGCCTGCTTGTCGTCGATCTCGCTGGGATCGGCGTAGATGGAGTCGACCAGCACGGTCATGGCCAGCTCGTGCAGATTGCGGTCGTAGAGAACGCCGCGGCGCGGCGCCACTTCAAAGGTGCGCTGCTGCTGCTTGGCGGCGCGCTCCACAAAATCCTGGTGGCGCACGATCTGCAGCCAGAAGAGCCGGCCCGCGATGGCGCATGCCCAGAAAAAAAAACAGGCAGATCGATCCAGAAGCGCGCTCGCTTCAGAGGAACGCCATTGGGAGTGTTGGCGGTTGCGAATGGCTGCGGCTCCGGCTGCTCGGCATTCTCTCGCTGGCGTCCGCCATGGCCTCGGGAGTCTACTGTACCGCGGGCTCGCTCGCTGAAGAAGCTAGAGGCTGAGCGAGAAGCTGGGAGCGCCGGAGACCTGCGCAGGCCGCGCATTGGGATGCACCACCTGTCCCGGCTGCGGCGCGGCCAGCCCAAGCTGGCGGGCCATCTGGTCGATGCGGCCGGGCTGCGTAAGCTCGGCTTCGGTCAGGTGCAGCTGGCGGTTCTCTTCGCGCAACTGCTCGAGCGACCTGCTTCTCGCTCTCCACGCGATAGCTGCTCTCGATGGCGTAGAAGTGCTGCAGGCCGTAAACCATGATCAGCGAGAACAGCACGGCGACGGCGGCGGAAAACACCCGCATCTCGCGCACGCGCACCGGATCGGGGGCCTTTACCAGCCGCGAATTGTCAAAATGCTTGGCGAAGTGGAACTCCGGCGTGCGCACGCGGCATGATGATGGCGCAGCAGATGCAGCTCCGCCGCCGCGTGCGCATGCCGGAGTATTTTTTCGCGAAGCATTTTGACAACTCCCGTCTCGTCAAGGCCTCTGACCCGGTCCGCGTGCGCGAGATGCGCGTCTTCTCCGCCGCCGTGGCCGTGCTCTTCTCGCTCATCATGATTTATGGCCTGCAGCACTTTTACGCCATTGAGAGCAGCTATCACGTCGAGACCGAAAAGCAGGTCCTCGACCAGTTGCGCGAGGAGAATCGCCAATTGCGCCTGAGCGAAGCCGAGCTTACCCAGCCGGGCCGCATCGATCAGATGGCCCGCCAGCTTGGTCTCGCCGAGCCGCAGCCCGGCCAGGTGGTCTTCTCCGATGCGCGGCCTGCATCCGGCGCTCCCACTCTTGCTCAGGTCAATTCTCTCCAGCGCCCCCGGTGCAGTAGCCCCGGGCCATGCGGACCCACGGAGAAATGTCGGCAGCCGTCCCAGCCATTCGCAGCCGTTCTCAAACACCTCAAGGCGTTCCCCTCAAGCGGGCGCGCTTTTTCGTGATCTGCCTCTTTTTCCTCGTCTGGGCCTGCGCCATCTCCGGCCGGCTCTTCTGGCTGCAGATCGTCCGCCATCAGGATTTCGTCGAGCGCGCCGAAAAGCAGCAGCAGCGCACCTTTGAGGTGGCTCCCCGCCGCGGCGTGCTCTATGACCGCAATCTGCGCGAGCTGGCCATGACCGTCCTGGTCGCATCCATCTATGCCGATCCTCGCAGATCGCCGACAAGCAGGCCGCCGCGCGCACCCTTGCTGCCCTCGTCCACACCAATCCTGAAGATGCGCTCACCACCAGACGCGATCGCCGCACGCCTCAACGCCGGCCATAACTTCGCCTGGATCGCGCGCCGCGTCACGCCGCAGGTCGCCGCCGCCGTGCAGGCCCTCAACATGAAGGGCATTTACTTCCAAAAGGAGTTTCAGCGCTTCTATCCCGACAACCAGCTCGCCGCGCAGGTGCTGGGCTACGTTGGCGTCGACGACAACGGCCTCGGCGGCCTTGAAGAAAAATTCGACAGCGAACTCCACGGCGCGCCCGGCCCGATGTACACGGCCATGGACGCGCGCCGCAAAGTTCTGGGCTCCAGCGAGCGCGACCCCGAGCCCGGCCGCAACCTGGTGCTCACCATCGACGAAAACATCCAGTTCATGGCCGAGCGCGCGCTCGATCACGCCATGCAAAAAACGCAGGCGCTCAACGGCACCGTCGTCGTGCAGGATGTGCACACCGGCCAGATTCTCGCCCTCGCCATCCGTCCCACCTTCAATCCCAACCAGTTTCGCCACACCAAGCCCGACCTGCTGCGCGACCACGCCGTCAGCGATGTCTACGAGCCCGGCTCTACCTTCAAGCTCGTCACCTATTCCGCGGCCATGGACGCGAAGGTCGCCACGCCCGACGACATGATCGACTGCCAGGGCGGGCAGATTAATCTCTACGGCCGGGTCATCCATGACGACAAGAGCGATCGTGGCATCGGCACGTATCCGTCGCCACTGCGCTCGCCCGCTCCAGCGACGTCGGCGCCATCAAGCTCGCGCTCAAACTCGGCCCCGACCGCTTCTACAATACATTCGCGCCTTCGGCTTCGGCTCAGCGTTCCGGCGTCGAGCTGCCCGGCGAAACGCGCGGCCTGCTGCGGCCCGTCAAGTATTGGCAGCCGGCTTCCATCGGCTACGTCGCCATCGGCCAGGAAGTGGCCGTCACGCCGCTGCAACTGGTCACCATGGTCTCCACCATCGCCAATGGCGGCGTCTATCTGCCGCCGCACATCCTCATGCCCGGCCAGCCGTGCACGATCCAGCCAACGGCCGCCCCACCAGCAGCGCGCGACGCCGCAGTTGCAGCAGCCTGTTCCGAGCCCGGCGAGGATCTGCCCAATCCACTCCCGCCGGCGCGCATCGCGTCATCAGCGACGCTCGCCGCCGCCCAGATGCGCAAGATGATGGAAGGCGTCGTCCTCTTCGGCACCGGCAAGACCGCGCAGCTCGACGGCTACTCCTCCGCGGCAAAACCGGCACCGCGCAGAAAATCGATCCCGTCACGCACACTCTATTCGAAGACCATGCACATCGCCTCGTTCGCCGGCTTCGCGCCAGTCAACAATCCGGTCATCGCCGTGGCTGTCGATCATCGATTCGCCGAAGGGCGCACTACTACGGCACCGCAGTCTCCGCGCCCGTCTTCGCCGAAGTGGCGCAGCAGGTCCTCGAATACCTCGGCGTGCCGCACGACATCGATCTGCGCCCGTCGACCACGGCCTCAAAGAAGGACCCGCCCGTCACCGAAGACGATGCTCCGGCGCAGCGACGAAGATATTCAGGCGCTCTACGACGCCGCCAACGATCTGCCCAGCGACGATCCGCTCCGCGCTTCGACAGACAAAGCGACTTCGCCTCCCAACCCGCGCACCGTCGCAGGCCGCGAATTCTCCAGCCGCCCAAAGCCGGCGCGCCTTCTCAGCCCTCCCCCAGCGCTGCCAGCCGCATCGCATCCCGAATCCGCTCCATCGTCACCCGCGAACACCGTCGTCATCGCCGACGCCGGAAAACTGCGCGTGCCATCGCTGATCGGCCTGCCGGTCCGCGAGGTCATCGAGCAAGCCGGGTAGCGCCGGCCTTCAAGTCGAGATCACCGGCAACGGCATCGCGCGCGAGCAGGCCCCCGCCCCCGGCACCATGGTCCCTCCCGGCACCAAAATCGTCGTCCGGCTGCGCGCCCTGACCGTTTGCCGCCGCGGACTGCGTTACCCTCAGCAGTGTGACCAGCTCCTCATGGCGTCCGTTTGAAGATGGCGCGACCCTCGGCCTTCCGGATCTGAGGAGGGCATTGTCGTTCGCGACGAAGAGCACTTCCTCGGCGCGCGCATCACGCTGGAGCGCGCGGCCATGTCGCTCCCTTCGCCATCACCTGCGGCATCTATGGCTGGATGATGCATACCGCTTCTTCAGCTCGGAACCCGAGGCGGAATCGCAGTACGACCAGATGAAGATTCGCTTGCGGCGCTTCTTGAAGCTGCCGAGCGAACCGCCGCAATCGACGGTACCGATAGGTCTCATGGAAGGCATTGAAAAATTCGTCGGCGAGTATTTGTGATCCCGATGCGCCGGTACTTCGGCGGCCCAGAATCCCATCCATCGCAACAATCTCAATCAACTCAGATGAATTGGAACGATCTGATCGCCGAAGTCGCCGCCGTCGGCTCGGCCGGCAGCTCCGCCGCGCCCATCACCGGCATCGAATACGACTCGCGCCGCGTGCGCCCCGGCGCCGTCTTCGTCGCCATGAAAGGCGGCTCGACCGACGGCAATCGCTACGTCGAGAAAGCCATCGCCGCCGGCGCGCTCGGCATCATCACCGACTCCGCGCAGACCTTCGACCATCTCGCCGTCTATCAGCCCGGCCTGCCCGTCCTCGAAGTCGAGCACGGCCGCCGCGCGCTCGCCCAGGCCTCCGCCGCGTTCTTCGGCCATCCCGAGCGCAAGCTCGCCGCCACCGGAATCACCGGCACCAACGGCAAAACCACCACCGCTTTCCTCATCGAATCGCTCCTCAACGCCGCCGCGCGCAAGACAGTTCTCATCGGCACCATCGAGTATCACGTCGCCGGCGAAACGCGGCCTTCCATCCACACCACGCCCGAGTCGCGCGACCTCTTCGAGCTGATGGCCGAAGGCGTCAGCCGCGGCGCAACCGAGCTGGTCACCGAAGTCTCAAGCCACGCGCTCGACCAGGGCCGCATGGCCGGCATCCCCTTCGACGTCGCCGTCTTCACCAACCTCACCCGCGACCACCTCGACTATCACCAGACGATGGAGAACTACTTCGCCGCCAAGCGCCTGCTCTTCGACGGCACGGTCTATCCCGCTCCGCGCGTCGCGGTCATCAACGCGCACGATCCGCACGCGCGAAGAGCTCGCCGCGGCCGCGCGCAAAGCCGGCGCGGAAATTCGCACCTACGGAATCGGCATGGGCGACTGGCGCGCCGCGAGCTACACGCTCACGCCCTCCGGCGCCGCCATCGAGCTCGAAACTCCCGCCGGCTCGGCCTGCGTCACCTCGCGTCTCGCCGGCGAAGTCAACATCCTCAACCTGCTCGCCGCCTTCACCGCCGCCCACGCGCGCGGCGTTCCGTTCTCGCATCTCGTCGCCGCCGTTCCCGCGCTCAAGCCCGTTCCCGGCCGCTTCCAGCCCGTCGACGCCGGCCAGCCCTTCACCGTGATCGTGGACTACGCCCACACCGACGACGCCCTGCGCAATCTGACCGCCCTCGCCCGCCAGATGACCGCCGCACGTCGCGGCGCGCGCGTCATCACGCTCTTCGGCTGCGGCGGCGACCGCGACCGCACCAAGCGCCCCAAGATGGGCCAGGCCGCGGGCGAAGGCAGCGATTTCGTCGTCGCCACCAGCGACAATCCCCGCTCCGAAGATCCCGCGCGCCATCCTCGCCGAGATCGAGCCCGGCCTCGCAGTCCACCGGCGTCGCAATACACCATCGAAGTCGGATCGCGCCGCGGCCATTCGCCTCGCGCTCGAGGCCGCCAAGCCCGGCGACGTGGTTCTGATCGCCGGCAAGGGCCACGAGAAGGAACAGATCCTCGCGGACCGCACCATTCCCTTCGACGATGCCGAGGTCGCGCTTTCCATTCTGCGGCGAATTGGGCTATGCGTGAAGGGCAATGAATCTCACGCTGGCAGAAGCCGCGATGGGCGCTGGCGCTGTGCTCGAGGCGCCGGCCAGCGTGCCAACGCCGGCGCGCTGGTCGCGACCGGCTACTCCATTGACTCGCGCACCGTCGCGCCCGGCGAGCTGTTCTTTGCCGTGCGCGGCGAGCGCCTCGACGGCCACGATTTCGTCGCCGCCGCACTCGAGCGCGGCGCAGTCGCCGCCGTCGTCTCGCGCGCGCGCGCCGCTTCCCTGCCCGATGCCGCGCTTGCCCACCCGCTCCTGATCGCCGAAGATCCGCTCGTCGCCCTGCAGTCGCTGGCCGCGCACGTGCGCCGCCAGTGGGGCCGCCGCGTCGTCGCCATCACCGGCTCGGCCGGAAAAACCACCACCAAGGAAGCCGTGGCCGCCGCGCTCGGCGCAAAATTCAACGTGCTCAAATCGCAGGGCAATCTGAACAACGACTTCGGCCTGCCTCTGCAGCTGCTGCGCCTCATGCCCGAGCACGAAGTCGCGGTCGTCGAGATGGGCATGAATCACGCCGGCGAAATTGCCGCGCTGGCCCGCATCGCCGCGCCCGACTGGGGCGTGATCACCAACGTCGGCACCGCGCACATTGAAAACTTTGCCGACGGGCCAGGCCGGCATCGCCCGCGCCAAATTCGAGCTGGTTGCAGCGCTGCCCGCCAACGGCGTCGCCTTTCTCAACTGCGACGACCCTTACGCCGCGCAATTCGGCCGCGATTTTCCCGGCCGCGTCGTTTATTTCGGCAGCGGCCCCTGCGCCGACCCGCAAATTCTCTCCGTCGACCGAAGATCTCGACGGCCTGCACGTCCGCTATCCGCGCCGGCGAGCGCGAGGGCAGCTTCACGCTGCATCTGCTGGGCGCGCACAACGCCTCCAACGCCATCGCCGGCCTGGCCGTCGCGCTCGAAGCTGGCGTCGATCTTGATGCCGCCGTCGCCGCGCATCGCTTCGCTCACCGCCGGCGACAAGCGCGGCCAGGTCATCGAGATCGCCGGCGCCACCATTCTCAACGACAGCTACAACTCCAATCCCGAGGCGCTGCGCTCCATGATCCGCACCCTCGCCGCGCGCCCCGCCGCTGGCCGCCGCATCCTGGTCGCCGGCGAAATGCTGGAGATGGGCGAGCACGGTCCCGCGCTGCACACCGCCTGCGGCCGCGCCGCCGCCGAGGCTGGCCTCGATCTCGTCGTCGCCGTGCAGGGCAACGCCGAGCACCTGGCCACCGCCGCCTGCGCCGGCGGAGTCGCCGCAGTTTTTCTCCCCGATGCCGAAGCCGCCGGCCAGTGGCTCGTCGCAAAATCTCCGCCCCGGCGACGTGGTCCTGGTCAAAGGCTCGCGCGGCGTCCACCTCGAGCGCGCCATCGAAATGGCCAGAAAACAACTCGCCGCATCCAGAGATTCAATGAAACTTCGCAACGTTCGCTCGCCGGCATTGCGCTGCTCGCTCTCGCTCTCATCCATCGCCGCCGCTCGCCGCGCATACCGATCCCGCGTGGAT
Organism: uncultured Acidobacteriota bacterium; assembly: GCA_963794795.1. Classification (GTDB taxonomy): domain Bacteria; phylum Acidobacteriota; class Terriglobia; order Terriglobales; family Acidobacteriaceae; genus JAKAAZ01. The sequence continues at coordinate 16,746 of CAWCFC010000003.1, forward strand.
GCACGCCCTTTCCGCCGTTCCGCATCGCCGGCAATCTTTATTACGTCGGCAGCGCAGGACCTCGCCTCCTATCTCATCGCCACGCCCAAAGGCCTCATCCTCATCAACAGCAGCCTCGAGTCGTCTGCGCCGCTCATCCGGAAAAGCGTTGAGACCCTCGGCTTCCGATTCAGCGATATCAAGATTCTGCTCATCAGCCACGCGCACTACGACCACTGCGCCGGCAGCGCGCGAAATCCTTCGCCTCACCGGCGCAAAATATTACGTGATGGATGCCGATGTTTCCGTCGTCGAGTCCGGCGGCAAAACCGACTTTCAATACGGCGCTGATCGAAGCCATGCAATTCCCGTCCGCCCACGTCGATCGCGTCCTTCACGATGGCGACACCGTCGCGCCTCGGCGGCACAGTTCTCACCGCGCACCTCACCGCCAGGCCACACCAGGGGCACAACCACGTGGACCCTCGATGAACGGCACGCGAAAGGTACACGGCCGCATCCTGCACGTAGTCATCGTCGGCAGCCCCAATGTCAACCCCGGCTACAAGCTCGTCGGCAACAAGGCCTATCCGCAAATCGCCTCGGACTACAAGCACGGCTTTGCAGTCCTCGAAGAACTTGCCCTGCGACATTTTTCTCGGCGCGCACGGCGGCTACTTCGGCCTCACTGAAAAATATGCGCGATGGAAAAACGGCGACCACGACGCCTTCATCGATCCCGCCGGATACAAAGCCTACATCGCCGATCGCGAACAGGCATTTGAAACGGAACTGCGGCGCCAGCGGCGAAGGATATAAAGCGGCTCGTCCGGCTAGAACTGGATCAGATCTTCAGACGTCTGTCCCCTGCGCCAGCACTGCCTTTGCCTGCGCCAACGTCACTCCTCGCAGCAGAAAACTCTTGCTGCGCGAAGCCTCGCCCGATATCAGTTCCACGCGCTCTTCGGCAAGGCAAACGTTTCCGCCAGAAACTCGATCAAGCGCCGCATTCGCGCGGCCCTCCAATGGCGGCGCCTGCACGGCAATCTTGAGCTGCGCCGCAGCGCCTTCGCCGAAAATGCCCGGTGATCGCCGTTCTCTTTGCGCCCGGCTGCGCGCGCACCGCAAGCGTTACGCCCGCCGGTCGCCGCCGCAGCATCAGTCGTGCTCCGCTTCCTGCCCGACCTCGGCTTCGGCGCGCGTACGCCAAACAGCGCCGTGCCTACGCGGACGCGCGTCGCGCCTTCCGCGATGGCCAGCCGAAAATCTCCGCTCATCCCCATCGACAGCACGTCCAGATGCAGATTCGGATGCGCCGCGGCCCAGCGGTCGCGCCACATCGCGCAAACTGCGGAAGCACGCCCGCGTCACATCCTCCGCCGCGCCCCATGGCGCAATCGTCATCAGCCCGCGCACCTCAAGGTCCAGCAGATCGGGCAGCCGCTCCAGCAGCTGCGCCGCCTCGTCCGACTCCGGCTCCACTCCCGTCTTCGTCTCTTCCGGGCTCAGCTTCACCTCGATCAGCACCGGCAGCCGCTTGCCTGTCTTCCCCGCCGCTTCGTTCAGTCGCTCCGCCAGGCGCACAGAGTCCAGCGAATCCACGCCATCGAAAATCTCCGCCGCCCGCGCCGCTTTGTTCGATTGCAAATGCCCGATCAGATGGAAGCGCAGCCTCTCGCGCACCGCCCACGTTCCATGTTCCGCCGCGTGCAGAAGCTTTGGCATTGAATTCCTGCACGCGGTTTTCGCCAAACAGCGTCAGTCCCAGCGCCGCGGCCTCCGCAATCGCTTCCGCGGGAAACGTCTTCGAGACCGCCATCAGCTCCACTTCGCTGCGCGCGCGCCCCGCCGCCCGGCAAGCCGCGCCGATCGCTCTTCCAGCCGTTCGAGATTTTCGCTGAGCGCCATCACTGCGCCCTCGTCCGAAAACTCCCTGCCGGCGTCTTCCACAACACTTGCCGGTTTTTCGTGCATCTAATACAAGAATGTGGACAATTGTTCTTCTCATCTGCTCCAACATCTTCATGACCATTGCCTGGTACGTCACCTGAAGTTCGAAAGCCAACCGCTCTGGAAGGTCATCCTCGTCAGCTGGTCAATCGCCTTCTTTGAGTATTGCTTTCAGGTTCCCGCCAACCGGATCGGCTACGGCCGCTTCACTCCCGTGCAACTGAAGGTGATCCAGGAGATCATCACGCTGACGGTTTTCGGCGTCTTCGCCACATACTACTTCGGTTCGCACCTGCGCTGGAATCACGCCGTCGCCGGAGGCTTTCTGGTCGCCGCGGCTTTTTCGCGTTTCACCAGTTTTGATTTTCGGCCGCGAACAGCCATTCCGCCGATGAACGCTCAATGCCGCTTACGTGCTCGCTTGCTCCCGTCAGTCCCGTAGTCCCGGTCTTTCAGTGCCCGTGCTCTTCCAGATACTTCTCCACTTCCAGCGCCGCCATGCATCCCGATCCCGCGGCAGTAATCGCCTGCCGGTAGCGCCGGTCCTGCACATCGCCGCACGCAAACACGCCGGGCACAATCGCGCCGTTCCGCGTCGTGAACACATTGTTCGTCGTCTTGATGTAGCCGTCGTCATCCAGATCGATCTGTCCGGCGAAGCATTTTGGTGTTCGGCTCGTGTCCGATGCCCAGAAACATTCCGCTCACCGCCAACTCGTCGCTGCTCGCCGCTCGTCACGTCGCGCAGGCGCAGCCCTTTTACTTCTTTCTCGTCCACGCCCAGCACCTCGTCCACCACGGTGTTGGTGCGCAGCTCGATCTTGGGATGCGCCATCGCGCGCTCCAGCATGATCTTCGATGCGCGGAAGGCATCGCGCCGGTGCAGCAGCGTCACCTTCGAGGCGAAGCGCGATGAGAAACATCGCCTCCTCCATCGCCGAGTCGCCCCCGCCCACCACCGCAATCTCCTTGTCGCGGAAGAAGAACCCGTCGCACGTCGCGCAGCTCGACACGCCGTGCCCAATCAGCGCCTGCTCGCTCGGCAGCCCCAGCCAGCGCGCGCTCGCGCCCGAAGCCACAATCAGCGTCCGCGTCGTGCAATCTCGCCGACCGACGTGTCGCAGCTTGATGGGATGCGCGCCCGCCTCGACTGACTCCAGATGCGCATGCTCGTACGTCGCGCCAAACCGCGCCGCCTGCTTCTTCATGTTGTCGATCAGCTCCGGCCCCTGAATGCCCTCCGGCCAGCCGGGAAAATTCTCCACCAGCGTGGTAATCGAGAGCTGGCCGCCGGGCTCGTGGCCCTCCAGAACCAGCGGTTTCAGTCCGGCGCGCGCCGTGTAGAGCGCCGCCGTCAATCCGGCGCAGCCGGAGCCAAGAATCACGGTATCGCGTATCTCTGCCATGGGTTTTCCCGAGTCGATTGTAGACGGAGCGGCCTCAAATCCGCGCCCAGTCTCCGTCTGAGCTTCCACCATAAGATGACGCGCTCGGCGCGCCGGACTAGACATACGTTGCGCCGGATAGCGTCGGGCCCGGGCCGTCAGCACTCTGGATCAAAAGCTCCTCATCTTCGCCGCGTCTACATTGCTAATTGCGTCTACATCGCAATTTCGAGTTTCTCCAATCTTTGATCCCAGAACCGCGCCCTAGCATGAGTAACCGCTAAGAATCGCCGGAAGCCTTTGGTTTGCACATGCCCCCGTCTCTCCCATCCGGGGGTCTTCGTGCCCAACGCCACTTCCGCGCCCGCTCGCGCCGCCGTTCTGCTCGGCCGCGCTACGTCGCCATGCCGCGCTGCCCGCTCGTCCTGCTCATCCTCGCTCCCGCATGCGCCCTTGCCGGCGGACCCAAGTACATCGCCGGAACCAGCTACTTCAATCCCGCCGTCGCGGGCCAGCCCGTCCACTGGGCCGGCGGCCAGGTGAACTACTACGTCGACCAGGGCCCGCTCTCGAGCTCCGTCTCCAACCAGCAGGCCACGGCCATGGTCGACGCAGCCGCCGCGCTCTGGAGCGCCGTTCCCACCGCCGGCGTCACGCTCACGGACAAGGGCTCGCTCAATGAAGACGTCAGCGGCGCCAACATCCAGGTCAACTCGTCCGGCGCAAATCACCGCGCCCTCCGACGTCACGCCCTCGGCCACCAACTATCCCGCTCGCCGTCATCTACGATGCCGACGGCTCCGTCATCAACGCCATCTTCGGCGCCACCGCCAGCCAGCCCGACGCCTGCCAGAACAACGGCGTCTACGTCTGGATCGACAACTTCAATCCCGACGCCACCATCGCCCACGCCGTCATCCTGCTCAACGGCCTCTGCGCCACCAACTCCAGCACTGCTCGAGATGATGAGCTTCCAGCTCGAGCGCGCCTTCGGCCGCATCCTCGGCCTCGACTACTCGCAGGTCAATCCCGGCGCGCTCACCGACGGCGAAGCCGGCGGCACGCTCGGCTGGCCCGTGATGCAGCCGCTCAGCGGCGCCTGCGGCGCAAGCGGCGGCGCATGCATTCCCGACCCCGCCGTCCTCCGCTACGACGACATCGCCGCCCTCAACCGCATCTACCCCATCACCGCCGCCAATCTCGCCAGCTTTCCCGGCAAGCAGCTCACCGCCGCCAACACCATCTCCATTCAGGGCACGGTCAGCTTCCGCACCGGCTACGGCATGCAGGGCGTCAACGTCGTCGCGCGCCCGCTCGACGCCAACGGCAATCCGCTCTACCAGTACACCGTCACCGCCGTCACCGGCGCGCTCTTCAGCGGCAATCACGGCAATCCCGTCACCGGCTTCACCGATGCCAACGGCAACCCGCTCACCGATGTGGGGCTCGAACGATCCCATCGCTGCAGGGCTCCTTCGATCTGAGCGGCATCCCGCTGCCGCCCGGCGTCACCACGGCCAACTACCAGATCACCTTCGAGGCCATCGATCCGCTCTACATTCTCGAAAACTCGGTCGGCCCTTACACTCAGGGCCAGGTCGCGCCCTCCGGCGCGCTGCAACACCGTCACGCTTCCGAATCTCTCCGCGGGCAGCACGCAAACCCTCACCGTCACTGCCGCCGGCTCCGCCGTCGCCGGCTTCAACGACGCCATCGGCGCCGAATCTCAGCCGCGCCCCATGCCCGCCGGCGGCCTGTGGTGCGGCCGCCTCAGCCAGGTCGGCCAGACCGACTGGTTCACCTTTCCCGTCCGCGGCAATCGCATCTTCACCGTCGTCACCCAGGCGCTCGATGAAACCGGCGCGCCCACCGAACTCCAAGGCCATGCCCTCGATCGGCGTGTGGGATGCCTTCGATCCCGTCGGCGCAACGCCCGTCGGCGCCGCGCCCGGCCTCAACGGCCTCGCCACCGGCGAAACCTGGCTGCGCGTCGCCACCAACGGCGACGACATGGTGCGCATCGGCATCGCCGACCTGCGCGGCGACGGCCGCCCCGACTACGCCTACAACGGCTGGGTGCTCTACGCCGACACCGTCTCGCCCGCGCGCCTGCCCGCCTCCGGCGGCCCCATCACGATTCAGGGCATGGGCTTTCGCCTGGCCGACACGGTGCTCGTCGGCGGCCAGCCCGCGCTCGTCACCAGCATCTCGCCCAACCAGATCACCGCCATCGCGCCGGCCGCCGCCTCCGGCGTCACCGGCTCGGTCGATGTCGAAGTCGACGACCAGCCCACCTTCTACGCGGCCGCCATCATTCCCGGCGGCATCAGCTACGACTCCGGCACCGGCGACGCGCTCACTCTCGTCACCGCGCCCTCGAACACCGTTCCCATCGGCGTGCCGATTCCCTTCACCGTCACCGCGCTCGGCCCCGACTCTCGCTCCCGCCGGCGGCGTCACCGTCATCTACACCGTCACCGCCGGCACGGCCACGCTCGCCTGCGGCCTGCCCGTCTGCTCGGTGACGGCCACCGGCGACGGCCGCGCCACCATGAACGTCACCGCGAACGACGGCACGTGGTCCATCGTCACCGCCTCGCTCACCAACGGCTCCAGCCTGCAGGCGCAATTCGCCGGCGGAACGCCGCCCGTGCTCTCCGCGCTCACGCCGCAGCTTTCGCTCGCCGCCGGCGCCACCTTTACCTGGACCGTCCAGGCTCTGGTCGCTCTCGAACGGCACTGCCTGCTCGCCGGCCAGTCCGTCGCCTGGCAAACTCCGCCGGCGGCGGCATCTCTCCCAAGGCTCCGGCTGCCGCGCTCACCAACTCCACCGGCATCGCCACCAAGACGCTCACCGTCGGCCCGCTCGCCGAAGGCCAAACCGCCACCATCAACGCCTGCCTCAACGGAACCAGCCAATGCGTCGCCTTTACCGCCTTCGGCGCGCGTCCGGAGTACGCGCTCGCTCGAGCCCATCTCCGGCACCAGCCAGACTCTCGCTGCTTCCGGCACGCCCAGCCAGATCGCTCTGCGCCTGCTCGACATGGACGGCAACCCCATGGCCGGCGGCACAGTCGCGCTCTACCAGGCGCTCTATGCCTGGACGCCGCCCTGCTCGCCGCACACCGTTTGCACCGCAAGGCGCGCTGCTGGCCACGCAAGCCGCCACGGCCACCTCGGCCATCGACGGCTCGGTCACCTTCCTTCCGGTCTCGCTCCCCGGCGTGGCCACCAATCTCCTCGGCCTCGCAGCCTCGGGCAACACGGCCACGGTCACCATCGCGATCGAGCAGCATCCGTAACGCCGACAGTTTGCATCGGTCCCGGCTCGCGTCTCGCGTCCAGTTCCCAATCGCTACCCGTTGCTCTTCCCTCCGTTTCGCGCTGCGCAGCCTCGCACCCTACAATGAGAAGCGGAACTCACACTCAGAGGAGAATCATGCCGCTTTCCGGAGAAGCCATCCGCCTGATGAACTACATTGACGACGTTGCCGTGACCCTGCGCCGGGTGCTGGCAGTCGTGCCCACGCTGTCCGCCGACGAGCGCGCCAAGGTCGCCGAGCACCTGCTTCAAGCCCGCCCCAGCGCCGAGGAAGTGGCCGACGGCCCTCGCCGCCAAGTGAGCTCTCCGGTTCCCGTGACCACCGTCGCCATCATCGGAGCCGGGCCCCTGGGCCGCTGGCTCGCGCTGGGCGCGGCCCGCGCCGGCTTTCGCGTTCTCCTTGAGGACGTGATGCCCGGCAATCTTCACCATGCGCGCGAGTCGATCCGCCAGGAGCTGAGCCCGCAGGCGCTGCCCGCAGTCGCCTTTGTCTCCACGCATTGAAGATGCGGTGCGCGAGGCCGATCTGGTCATCGATTGCGTGCCCGACGAACTGGAATCGAAGCTGGAGATTCTGTGGCTGGTGGACCGCATGGCGCCGCCGCGCACGGTGATCGCTACGCCGACGCCGCATCTGTCCGATCGCCGACCTGGCCAGTTGCACCAACCGGCCCGAGAAATGCGTCGCCATCGCCGGGCTCGCCGCAAGCGTTTACCGCCGCGGCTCCGAACGGAACGATCTGCTGCTGCGGACCGCGCCGTCACGAGCGCAGGAGACTGATCGCTCTGGCTGTGCGATTTCTGGCGACGAAGCTTGGCTTCAGCCCGATGGTTGAGCGGAGTCGCGGCCTGATCGTCGAGCTCAAGCTTGCCGCACGGTTTGGACGCGCACGAGGCCGGAAAGCAGCGACGTCTCACGATCCGCGCCAGTTACATCCGGCAGATCAGCAGTTCGCGCTCGTAGATCATCTCCGGCGGCAGATGATCGTGCAGGTCGATGAACAGTTCTTCGTGGCCGATCACCTCCTTGCGCCAGGCCGTCGCGGTCCACTTCCTGCAGCTCGTCGAACTGCTCGCGCGAGAAGTCGAGGCCCGTTCCAGTCGATGTCCTCGTAGTAGGGCGTCCAGCCGATGGGCGTCTCCTTGCCCTGGGCGCGGCCGTGCACGCGGTCCACGATCCACTTGAGCACGCGCATGTTTTCGCTGAAGCCCGGCCACAGGAACTTGCCGTCCTCGTCCTTGCGGAACCAGTTCACGTGGAAGATGCGCGGCGTTGAGCGTGAGCGATGCGCTGCATCTTGATCCAGTGCCGGAAGTAGTCGCCCATGTGATAGCCGCAGAAGGGCAGCATGGCCATGGGATCGCGGCGCACCTTGCCGACGGCGCCGGCGGCGGCCGCCGTGGTCTCCGAGCCCATGGTGGCGCCGATGTAGACGCCCGCGCTCCAGTTGAAGGCCTGGTAGACCAGCGGCATGGTGGTGGCGCGGCGGCCGCCGAAGATGAACGCGCAGATCGGCACGCCCTCGGGATCCTCCCAGTGCCGGATCGATCTGGGGCACTGCGATGCGGGCGCGGTGAAGCGGCCGTTGGGATGCGCGGCCTTGGCGCCGGTCTGCTTTGCCGATCTCCGGCGTCCAGCGCTTGCCGCGCCAGTCGAGGCATTCGGCCGGCGGCTCGTCGGTCATGCCTTCCCACCAGACGCCGCCTTCGGGCGTGAGCGCGACGTTGGTGAAGATGGTGTTGCGCGCCAGCGTGGCCATGGCGTTGGGATTGGTCTTCGCGCTGGTGCCGGGCGCCACGCCGAAGAATCCGGCCTCGGGATTGATGGCGCGCAGCTGGCCGTTCGCGTCCGGCTTGATCCAGGCGATGTCGTCGCCGACGGTCCACACCTTCCAGCCGTCGAAGCCCTCGGGCGGAATCATCATGGCGAAGTTGGTTTTGCCGCAGGCGGAGGGAAACGCCGCCGCGACGTAGGTCTTCTCGCCCTGCGGCGATCTCGACGCCGAGGATGAGCATGTGCTCGGCCATCCAGCCTTCGTCGCGCGCGATGTTCGAGGCGATGCGCAGCGCGAAGCACTTCTTGCCCAGCAGCGCATTGCCGCCGTAGCCGGAGCCGTAGCTCCAGATCTCGCGCGTCTCAGGAAAATGGACGATGTACTTTGTCGTCGTTGCAGGGCCACGGCACGTCCTTCTCGCCCGGCGCGAGCGGCGCGCCCACCGAGTGCATGCAGGGCACCACGCGCTTGTCGTCCTTGTCGATCTCGGCGAACACCGGCAGCGCCGATGCGCGCCATGATGCGCATGTTCACCACGACGTAGGCGAGTCGGTGAGCTGCACGCCGATCTGCGACATGGGCGAGCCGACCGGCCCCATGCTGAAGGGCAGCACGTACATGGTGCGCCCGCGCATGCAGCCGTTGAACAGCTCCTTCAGCTTCTTGCGCATCTCGAACGGGATCTTCCCAGTTGTTGGTGGGCCCGGCATTGTCTTTTGAAAGAGAGCAGATAAAGGTGCGGTCTTCCACGCGCGCCACATCGTTGGGCGTCGGAGCGGGCGTAGAAGCAGCCCGGCCAGAGTTCCTGGTTCAGCCGGGTGAAGGTGCCGACGCTCGACCAGCTCGTCGCACAGCCAGTCGTATTCCTCCTGCGAGCCGTCGACCCAGTGGATGCGCGGCCGGCTGGTCAGAGCTCGGCCATCTTCTCGACCCAGCGGATGAGGTGCTTATTCGTCGTCAGGGGCTTGGCGATGCTTGGTTTGCTCTGCTTCATTCGTCTCCCTCTTCTTCCGCCGTCGGGTGGCGTAATGGATAAATCAATTGGATAAACGATACACGTTCGCGATCGGCCTGCTCGTTCGTAGATCGAACGAACCAGCTTTCATAAACCAGAAATTCTGCGGGGCTTACACTCATTTATACGTGAAGTCCAACTCCGGCATCAAGATCCAAGAACCATTACCTATTGCCGCCGACAAATGTTGCCGCCGACAAATGCCACAATCAAACTCAGCAGCAAGGCGAAGCAGGAAGGCGGTCTGCAAATCGCCAGCCTGCGCCGCCCATTTTCATCCGGCTCGCGGACCCAATGGGCTCATTAAGTCGTTGAAAAATCGGTTTGTTAAAGCAAATTTTCTGAGCATCCCTCGGACCCGGAGGTTTATAGTGATCCTCATGTCATTTACTCGCCGTGAATTTGCTTCATTGGGCGCGCTTGGTCTTGCCGCGCGTTTTGCTCCGCCTCTTCTTGCGCAAACTCCCGGCCGTCAAACCGGCTACGCCATCATCGGCCTTGGCCGCATCGCCGCCATCTTTATGGCCGGCGTCCGCAATTCCACCAACTCCAAGGTCACTGCGCTCGTCAGCGGCCATCGCGACAAGGCCCTCCGCATCGCCGCCGACTACGGTGTCCCTGAGTCCTCCATCTACACCTACGACAACTTCGATTCCATCCTCTCCAATAAAGCCGTCGACGCCGTCTATGTCGCGCTGCCCAACTCCATGCACGCCGACTTCACCATTCGCGCGGCCAAGGCCGGCAAGCACGTCCTTTGCGAAAAGCCAATGGCCATCAACGTCGCCGAGTGTGAGCAGATGATCGCCGCCTGCAAATCCGCCAGCGTCAAGCTCATGATCGCCTATCGCTGCCATTACGAGCCCACCAACCTCAAGGCTGTCGATCTCATTCGCACCGGCGCCATCGGCCAGGTCCAGGCCATCGAAACCGCATTCGGCTTCAACGAGAGGCTCGGCGAGTGGCGTCTCGACAAGAAACTCTCCGGCGGCGGGCCGCTGATGGACGTGGGCATCTACTCCCTCAACGCCACGCCGCTATCTCACCGGCGAGGAGCCGGCCAGCTTCTCAGCGTTCAGCTCCGTCATCGATCACGACGGCCGCTTCATGCGGTCGAAGAAAACATCTCCTGGACCATGAAGTTTCCTTCCGGCATCGTCGCCTCGTGCGCCACCACCTATGGAGGCCAAATGGGCGGCTTCTTCAAAGTGCACGGCGCCAAGGGCTGGATCGACGCCGACCCCGCCTTCAACTACGACGGCCTGCGTCTCCGCGCGGAGTATTCCCGGGCACACCGGCTCGACGAAGCCAACCCGCAGAAAAATCCATATCAGTTCACCGCCCAGGCCGAATCACTTCTCCAACTGCGTCCAGAACAACCTGGAGCCCAAAACTCCGGGCGAAGAGGGCCTGCGCGACATGCGCTACATCACCGAAATCTATCGCACCGCCGGCATCTCCATGCTGTAACGATTATGGATGTCGACTGGCTATGCACTGAACACCCGTCTTCTGCCCGTCAATTATTGGGGCCATCCTCCTGCCATCGCTCCCATGCGCCTGGGTCTCAACAGCCTGATTCCTGCGCCAGTTGGTCAACTTCAAAGCGCCCGGCGTCGAAATCACCAAGGCTGCTCCCGTGGCCGCAGGCAGCAAGGTGCCGGTTCCCTTCACCGCGCCTCCGCAGTTGTATGGTTCTTCCTGCATATTGCCGCGTTGAGGGAGTCATCAATCGCCGCAAGGGCGTCGGCGGCGAAGAATTCGGCATTCAATTCGCGCTGGCCATGCCCGACCCGTGGAACGGCGACTTCCTCATGCAGGGCGGCGCGGGCGGAAACGGAATCGTCTACCCGCCGCTCGGCCAACTCGCGTCGGGAGACAAGCCGGCGCTCATGCGCGGCTACGCGGTGGTCAGCACCGATACCGGCCATAAGAGCCACAGCGGCGCATTCGACTTCGGTTTCATGAAAGACCAGCAGGCCTATCTGGACTTTGCCTATCGAGGCCAACATCGGAAGTCGCCGCCCTCGCCAAACAAATCATCGCGCACATATTACGGCAAGCCCGCGGCCTATTCGTATTTCACCGGCTGCTCCACGGGCGGCCGCGAAGGAATGGTTCTTTCCCAGCGCTATCCCACCGAAGATTTCGACGGGATCATCGTCGGCGATCCCGCCATGCGCACCGGCCTGTCCGGCCTTGCCATCGCCGGATGGATCCCCGCGGCGTTCAATCAGATCGCGCCCAAAGATGCCGATGGAAAGCCCATCATCACCCAAGCCATCACCGACGACGACCGCAAGCTCATCATGGATGCGCTGATGAAACAGTGCGACGCCCTCGATGGCCTCGCGGACGGCCTGATCTCCGATCCGCTCGCCTGCCATTTCGATCCCGAGATCGTTGGCCTGCAAGCCCGGCCAGACTGCCTCCTGCCTGGCGCCCGAAAAGGCCGCCGCCATCAAGAAAGCCCTCGGCGGAGTAAAAACATCCGAAGGAGTTCAGGTTTATCCGGGATTCCTCTATGATTCCGGCATCGCAGCCACCACCGGAATCAGGGGAATTCTTGTTCCCGGCCCAGGCATCTTTGGCCCGGCGCCGACCGCGACACAGATCGACGTCGATTCGGAAGCGATCAAGAACATTCAGCCCCTGGTGGACTCAACATCCACCAACCTGTCCACCTTCGTCGCTCATGGCGGCAAGCTGATCTTCTTCCATGGCGACAGCGACCCATGGTTCTCGCCCCTCGATACGTTCGAATACTTCAAGAGACATGGCCACGGCAAACGGCGGGCTCGATGACGTTTCCAAGTGGAGCCAGTTTTATTTCGTGCCCGGAATGAGCCACTGCGGCGGCGGGCCTTCGCTCGATCAATTCGATCTGCTCGGCGCGCTCTCCAATTGGGTCGAGAAAGGCGATAGCACCCCGGTCCGTCACCGCGACGGGAAAGACATTCCCTGGCCGCAGCCGGCCACTTTGCCCTTATCCAGAGCACGCCCAATATAAAGGCCAGGGCAACACGGAAGACGCAAGCAGTTTCGAGTGCCGCTAACGGACTTCGGCTTCAGCAGGTCGCGGCTTCGGCAATTCGGACTTCCGCCTCTCGCTCCAGCAGCCAGCTGCTCAGTCAACGATTCCGTTCGTTGGCGGACACACGAACGCAAAGGAGAGCGAGCCCGGCTTTCGGGGTCCTTTCAAATGCTCTGAATTGTCGTTGGATTTGGCTCCTCAGGTAGGACTCGAACCTACAACCCTTCGGTTAACAGCCGAATGCTCTGCCATTGAGCTACTGAGGAGTGTTTGGCGATGGATTGTCCCTTATTAAGTTAGCAGAGCCCGCGCGAGCGCGTCAAAACTGACCGCCTCGCGCGTGACCCATCGCCCCGTTCCTGCACCGTCGCCGGACAGCCCGAAACGGTACCATGAAATGAATCAGAGGAGGCGCAATGTCCCGAATTTCCCGGCTCGACCGCAGCGAAGTGACCCCCGAAATTGCCGCGCTCTACGACAAGGCCTTTGCCCAGCGCGGCAACGTGCCCAACATGTTCCGCGTCATGGCGCACCGGCCCGAAATCTTCGCCACCATGCAGGCGCATTTCGCGCGCCGTGCTCAATACCGGCACCGTCTCCACCAAGCTCAAAGAACTCATCATCGTCCGCACCAGCCAGGTGAACGAGACGCCCTACTGCCTGGCCAGCCACACCATCCTGGCCCGCAACCTCGGCTGGAGCGACGACCAGCTCGCTCACCTGGCCGACTGGCCGCAGCGCGACGACTTTACTCCCGCTGAAAAGGCCGCGCTGCGCCTGGCCGAGACCGTCACCCGCGACGCCAACGCCGTGACCGACGAGCAGTTCGCCGAGCTGCGCAGCTTTTACTCCGAAGGCGAAATCGTCGAACTGCTTTGCGCCATCGGCCTCTTCAACTACTTCAACCGCTTCAACAACGCGCTCCAAATGGAACCGACCAAGCCCGGCGAAGGCGGTGCGTCGCGCCGCCGCCGAAGCGCGCGGCCCGATGAGCCCGCCTCCGACCGTCGCAACTTCGACTCATGCTCAAATCGCACCGAACACCTACAAGGAGTTCCACTGCACGCATGAAGCTCAAATTCCCCGCCGGCGACTTCCGCGCCTATCTCTTCGACTGCGACGGCACCATCGTCGACTCCATGCCTCTCCACTACATCGCCTGGAAGCAGGCGCTCGGCGAGTGGGGCTGCGAATTTGACGAAGAACTCTTTTACTCCTGGGGCGGCAAGCCGCCCGTCGAAATCATCGCCGCGCTCAACAGAATGCACGGGCTCAACATGCCCGTCGAAGCCGTCGCCGAGCGCAAGGAGAATCTCTACTACGAGCTGCTGCCACAACTCAAGCCCGTTCCCGAGGTGCTCGAGCACATCCACGCACAGCACGGCCGCATTCCCTTTGCCGTCGTCTCGGGCAGCACGCCGCGAATCCATCATCAAGTCGCTCACCACGGTCGGCCTCCTCGATCAGTTTCCCATCTGGTCGGCTCAGAAGACTACGCCCGCTCAAGCCCGCGCCCGACGCATTTCTCGCTGGCGCCGCGCGCCTCGGCGTCGCGCCCGAAGATTGCCTGGTGTTTGAAGACACCGAGATGGGCATTCAGGCCGCAACTGCCGCCGGCATGGCCTCCGTTCGCGTTCCTCCACCCTCCGAGCGCCGCAAAGGAACCACGCCGTCGTCGCTGCGTAGAATCTTCGCAGGACCGCCAGCTCTGACTTCGATTCGCATCGTCTTCCGACCGCAATCGGCGAGCTCACAAACGCCGCGCCGCATCGTCTCCGCCGATACAGTCATCCTCTTCGCCATCGCCGCCGCCGTCGCGCTCCTTCATCTGCTCACCAACAGCCGCTACGGCTTTCATCGCGACGAGCTTCAGTTCTCAGCGACGCCCGCCACCTCGACTGGGGATTTGTTGCCTACCCGCCCTTCACTCCGTTCGTCGAGCGCATCAGCCTCGGCGCTCTTCGGCCTGTCCATGGTTGGTCTGCGCCTTTTCTCGGTCCTCGCGCAGGCAGCGGTCATCATTGTCACCGGCCTCATGGCGCGCGAGCTCGGCGGCGGGCGCCTGGCCCAGGTCACCGCGGCCCTCGCTGTCGGCTTTCTCTCCACTGCCCTCTTTGAAGGGCACGAATTTCAATACACCTCGTTCGATTTTCTGTGGTGGGTGCTCATCGCCTACTTTGTCGTCCGGCTGCTCAAATCGGAGAATCCGCGCTGGTGGCTGGCCATCGGCGCCGCCATCGGGCCTCGGACTCGATGACCAAATATGCCATCGTTTTTTTCGTCGCCGGGATTCTGCCGGCGTCGTCTTCACGCCTGCGCGCCGTTTCTTGAAGACCGGCTGGTTCTGGGCCGGCGTCGCCCTGGCGCTTGCTCATTTTCCTGCCCAACCTCATCTGGCTCGTCCGCCACGACTTCATCTCCTACAACTTCCTCCAGCACATCCACGCGCGCGACGTGGGCGAAGGCCGCGCCGAAGGCTTTCTCAACGGGCCAGTTCCTCATCTGCGCCAACCTCTCCGCCGCGCCGCTGTGGATTGCCGGGCTCATCGGCTTCCTGCTCGACCGCCGCTACCGCATGCTGGCCTTTATGTACTTTGTGCCGCTCGCGCATTTCTGTTTCGCCAAAGGCCGCGACTACTACATGGCCGCCGCTTATCCCATGCTGATCGCGATGGGCGCTGTCATCGCCGAGCGCTGGCTTCGCACCCTGCCTCGCTGGGGACGGCTGCGCCGTCGCACGCGCTTACTTCACCGCCTTCGCTGCTTGTCTCTGTCTTCATATGCGCCAGCTTCTGCCGCTGGCATCGGGCGGCCCGCTGCAAGCAATTCGCGCTCGAGCCACAGCGACGATCTGCGCGAAGAGATCGGCTGGAACGAACTGGTCCGAACCGTCGCCGGGATTCGCGATTCGCTGCCGCCCGATCAGCAGGCGCATCTCGGCATCACCACCGGCAACTACGGCGAGTATGGCGCCATTGAAATCCTCGGCCGCGCCTACGGACTGCCCGAGCCTATCGGCACCACAAACTCCGAGTGGCTGCGCGGTTATCCCGACGCCGCGCCCACACGTTCATTGTCCTCGGCCTCACGCCGCAGCAGGCCAACACGATTTTCACCGGATGCCGCCTGGCCGGCGCACAACGGCAACTCCGAGGGCGTCCACAACGAAGAGAGCGAAGACCATCCCGACATCTTTGTCTGCGGCCCCACGCGCCTACCGTGGCCCGGGCTCTGGAGGGACCACCAGGATTTCGGATGAGGCCATGGTCGCGGACTTGCTGGCCCGCTAACTTGCTGACATGCTAATACAGCATCACGGCCACGCGATACGCCGTAAACGCCCCTCCCGCGACCTGCGCCGGGCAACTGCCCACCGCGGCCTGGCGATACTCGCCGGAGGCCAGCTTGTCCACTAGCGCCTGCGGCAATCCGTCAGATCGGCGGCCTGCCAGCGCATCACAAAGCGCGGCAGCGCGCCGCTCTGCCGCGCGGCACGCCCTCGTTGGTCGGCGCAGGCAGCCCGCGCCAGCGCTCGGATCGCGCAAGAATCGTTACGCCGCTCACGCGAATCAGCGCCGCAACTTGCGCCTCCACCTGCGCGCGCGCTCAGCTGCTGCACGCCCCGCGAATAATCGGCCACCGCGTAAAGAACTCCGCGAGCAGCCACCACGGCCACGCCCACATCGATCCACATCGGGCTCAGCAAGTTCTGCGCGATGCCCCGGCGACTGCATCCACTCCTCATGAATCGCGTCCGCCGACGGCCCCAGCGCGACATTCTCCTCAATCAAGCTGAAGTGCGCGCCGGCCTGCGCCGTCCGCTCGCTCAGGTCCAGCTCGCCGCCGATACCGGTGCGAGATCGGTCCTTCCTCCGCCATGCGCTCGCAATGCTTCAGTGCCGCCTCGGCCAGCGCCGGGTCCCAATCCAGGCGTCCCACTCCGGCCTGCGTTCGCGCCTCGTTGGCCAGCGCAAAAATCTGTTCCGACGCCGCCCGCATGATCGGGCGCGCCTCTGTCTCGCGCCTGCGCGCCATACTGCGGCTGCGCGAGCACGAGCGACGGCATCACCGCCGCTAGAATCGCCAATAATAATCCTCGCAAAAACTCCTCATGCTCCATTAGACCCGGAACCAAGCGCCCGTGTCGCTGTGTTCTTTGTTCAGCGCCGGTGTTCTCTGTTACTAAGGTATCGCGCCAGATCGTCTGCCGCATCTGTTACTGGTCGCAGGCCATCGCTGCAGTGGGACAATCTGACGATCACCGGGGAAGATCTCGCATCCATAATTGCGGCACAGTCTAGAGTTTCTTAGGCCGGACTGGAGGCTTTATGACTCGACACTCGGGCTTTTCAGGTCTGGATTGCCCTGGTCATTCCCAGATCGTCGCGCGGTCCGATCCAGATGAACAGAATAATGGCCGGCAACGCGACAACGCTGGTAAGCACAAAGAACCATACCCAGCCGATCTTCTCAGACAATATTCCCCCCGAGGAGGCCACCACGGTGCGCCCAACCGAAGCAAGCGAGGCAAGCAACGCGTACTGAGTCCCGGTAAAGGCAGGCGAGCATAGGCTGGAAAGATAGGTCACCAGCGCGGTCCCGGCCATTGCGCCCGTGAGATTTTCGGCGGTGACACATAAAGCGAGGTAGCCGATCCGATGGCCGCCCACAGCCTGCAAAACAAAAAACAGGTTCCCGACTGACTGCAAAATACCACAAAGAATCAGCGAGCGGCGGATTCCGAACCGGGTCGTCACGACACCGCCTAACAGGGCCCCTGCCACAATTGAGAAAAATCCGAACACTTTCGACGCTGCAGCGATCTCAGGTAGCGAAAATCCCAGCGATATATAGAGCGGCGTAGACATTACTCCCGCCATCGCCTCGCCCATCTTGTATCCGAAAATGGCGATCAGGATGACGGGCCAAAGCGGTCGATTCATGAAATCGCGAAATGGACCGATTACGGCCGTGGAAAACGCCTGCGCGAATCGCCTGCCAACCTGATCCCTCCGCGTTTGAAGTTCTCCGCCGAGACCTTCGGTTCCGGACGCCAGCAAAAAGACCAGAAGCCCCACACCGAGCAGCGCAGCCATGGTGGCATAGGCCGCGAACCATCCCGCGTACGCTGCGATTAATAGGCCGCCTGCACCGGAAACCAGCATGCCGATCCGGTAGCCGGACTTGAATCATGGCGGCTCCGGGAGCCTGCTGATCCCTGCTCAGGCTCTCGACCCGCCAGGCGTCGATCACGATGTCCTGACTCGCAGACAGAAATGCGACCAGCACCGCCAGGGCGGCCATCTGAGGCAAGTTGTGCTTTGGATCGCACAGTCCCAGTCCGAGAATTGCGCCGATCAGGAGGATCTGGATGGTGATTCCCCAACCGCGCCGTCGTCCTAAAGGCAGGGGCGGAGGCACGCGATCCATCAGCGGAGCCCACAGAAACTTGAATGCATAGGGCGTGCCAACCAGGGCGAAAGGCGCCAATGGCTGCGCGCCGCACGCCGACTGTCGAAAGCCATGCCGAAAGAGTTGAGTAAGTCAGCAGGAACGGCAAGCCGCTGGAAAATCCGAGTGCGAGCACCTGCAAGCACACGCGGCTCGGTATAGGCTGCGAGCGCTTGCCGCCAGTTGGCTCGGCCGTGTGCGACCTTGGTTTCAGGGTTTTGGTTCATTTCGATTTTCTTGCGCGCCTTCTTTCAGCCTACCTCCGCCGGAGCCGCTTATCCTGAAAACGTGAAACTTGGAATCATCTCCGATACCCACGGCCTGCTCCGCCCTGAAGTTCTCACCGCGCTTCGAGGCGTCGACCGCATTCTGCACTGCGGTGACGTCGGCAGACCTCCGGTCCTTGAAGCTTTGGAGAAGATCGCACCGGTAACCGCGATCCGCGGCAACGTCGACACGGACGGACCGTGCAGCAAGCTGCCGGAGACCGAGGTCGTACTGATCGAAAATCCACCGGCCCCCAGCCTTTACGTCTACATGCTTCACGATCTCAAAGCTCTGCATCTCGATCCCGCCGCCGCCAAGTTTGCGGCCGTGCTCCACGGACATACGCATGTGCCAAACTACGTCACGAAGAAAGGCGTGCTCTACTTCAATCCGGGTTCCTGCGGCCCACGCCGCTTCGAACTTCCTGTGACGATTGGATTGCTGACCGTGGACGCGAACGGCAAGTTAGAACCTGAGATCGTACCGCTGAGCGTAGGTTAGTAAGGGGTAACTTCCCGTTGGTCGATAGTTTGGCCGCGTCCGGCGATGATAACCAGTTACGGCAAATGGAAACGGGAGTGACCCAGCGCGCCGGCCCCGGAACAACCTGTGCACAGCCGCGCGGCATCGAACGATTCGGTTGGTTAGGTTTCGAAACAGCGAATTCGATTCAATAAAAATAGACTATTAGAATTCACTTTGTGGTAATGTCAAATCTCGCTCAGCTATGGCACAAGCGGCGAGTCCCCGACTATGAACCGACAAGCCGCCACGGAAAGCTGCCGGTTTTTCGCGTCTCCAGAAACGAAGTTTGCGGGAGATGGATCGCCGTCTCAGAGCGACGTTGAAGCAAGAGCAGCTTCCGCTCTACATTGAGTAAGGTGGAGTAACAGACTGAGCGAGCTAGAGTAACAGCAATCTGTAGATACCGCAGGTCCTAATCATGAGCGTTGTAGCAATTCCAGAACCGGTCACGATCGACATTGCAGGCCGGTCCGATCGAGGAAAGGTTGGCGAAGAAAATCAGGCGGTGGTTTGTCATGCCAGAACGAAGTTTGGCGATTTGCTAATTGTGGCAAATGGAATGGGCGACGCCGCGGCGGGTAGTCAAGCCTCGCGAAATGCAGCCGATACCATCTCGTCCCGGATTGAGGGCATGCCTTCGTTTTACCCTGGGGAAATCGCGCTGGAGGAAGCTGTACGGCAAGCGAATACGGAGCTTACAGCAATGGCAGCCGTGCCGGATTGCCCCTTTAGCAATGTAGGCGTGACGCTGGTTGCGGCGTTGCTGCGCACAGACGGTGATCAGACGCGCGTGACCATCGGCCGCGTCGGCAACAGTCGGGCCTATCTGGTCCGCAGCCGGAAACTCACTCTGCTCACCCGCGGCCATTCTGTAACTCCGGATTTGCTCGACGGAAAATGGACGACGCCGCAACGAGCCGAGGCTGATCCGGATGGGTCGATGCCATCGCGATACCTGGGCGAGGGGCTGAACCTTCACGTGGAAATGCGCGAAATGTCGCTCCAACCCGGCGATACGCTAGCGCTTGGTTCAGACGGTCTTTGGAGCCGCGTTTCAGAACAGGAGATTGAACGCGTCTTAGCCGATGGGGCTCGCAGCGTGGAAGAGGCATCGAGCGCACTGATGAATCTGGCCCTGGATGCAGGCGGCGACGACAATGTTGCGATTGGGATCGCTCGCTTGACTCAGAGCAGTAGTGCGCCGGCGGCAGCTGCCCGTTCAGTTGAGTCTGAATCGGAGAGGCAGCCGAAGATCACGGCGACCCGGGCAACCCCAGCCATCGAATGGCCGGCTCCGGAAACGATCACTTATGGCACCCCATTGAACGATACGCAATTGAACGCAACCGCATCAGTGCCCGGGACTTTCCAATACGATCCCGGCCTCGGAGCGGTTCTCGCCACGGGCGAACATACACTCTCAGTTGTCTTCGCGCCGCAGAATCAGTCGGATTACACGTTGGCACAGGCCACCGTACCGCTCAGCGTCGCCAAGGCAACTCCATCCATCAGCTGGCTCAAGCCTGACCCGATCAATCACACGACTCCGCTCGGAGCGGCACAGTTCAACGCCTGTGCTTCAGTGCCAGGAACTTTTGCCTATACGCCGGCGACGGGCGAAACGCTCGAGGCGGGAGTCCACACACTTTCGGTGACCTTCACTCCTACCGACTGCGAGAACTACACGCAGGCGCAGGCTAGCGTTTCGCTCACGGTGATCGAATCCACGCCTGCAAGGATCACATGGCTCAATCCCCCATCGATTTCTTATGGAGCAGTTCTCGGCGATGAGCAGTTAAACGCAACGGCGTCGGTGCCTGGATCATTTCTTTATGTTCCGGCACCCGGGATTGTGTTGCCGCCCGGCGAACACAAGCTGTCCGTCATCTTCACGCCGGAAGACCAAGTAAAGTACAGCACGGCGCGGGCCGCCGTGACGCTGATTGTGGAGGCGCGGCCGATTGTTGTTCCGCTACTTAACCCAGTTTTGCCCACACGGCTTGGGTCAGACGCCCTTGCTGAAGCTGACGCGTCCGATACTGCGGAACGAGATGAGCTATCCGGCCTTGCCCGCCGCGACCGAGAGGCTGATTACGCTGCGAGTGAATCTCCCCTCCCACCGCGTTCGCCTTACGCCGATGAGGCGCCAGAATCCGAACCCGAGACCATCGAGGCGCCTCAGGAAGAGATACCGCTCTTCCGCGCGTTTCACTCCAATGTCGACGATGAGCGAGGGCAGACGAGGGTGGGCAGGTGGTCGATGATCTTTTCATTCGTGCTCGCCATTCCGATCCTGTGCGTGCTCATCTTCCTGGTCGTGAAAGCTCGTTCCGGAGCACCGTTCATTGCGAGTGAAGTTCAACGGCCGGCTGCCGCGGCGGCCCCTCAGCCACAGTCGAACGCGCAAGATCCGTCCCATCACCTGAAGATCACGATCACCCAGCAGCCGGCAGGAAACCAAGTGCAACCAGGATCAAAAAGTCAGTCGGCCAACAACGGGCAGGCAGTGAAGCCGGCGCAGGCGCAGACCGAAACAACCAACGATCAGCCTGCTGCGCAACCAAAGATTCCGCTGGGCAGCACGGACCAAAGCGCGGCGAAAGCGCCTTCGCCCGCGGGTACTGGCGCAACCCATGCGGGCGCACTGCGCGGCAGTAATAGCGCGGCCAGCGGAGACACAGAGTCCGCCGATAGAGGTGAGACTTCCAGCCCCGTCTTTGTTTCCGCAGATACCGCGGGAGCGCGGCTGATGGAGTCAAGGACACCAATCTATCCGCCGAACGCGAAGGCATCGGGCATCTCAGGCACGGTAGAGTTGGACGCCATCATTTCAAAAGACGGAACCGTCAAGGATCTCCGTGTTGTCAGCGGACCAGCCCAGTTGCGGCAGGCTGCCGTCCAATCCGTGCGCACCTGGCGCTACAGACCTTTCACATTCAACAACGAGCCCAGGGAAGTTGAGACCACAGTCGACGTAGTTTTCTTCTCTCGATAAATAAAGTGCGGCGCCGCCAAGCCGGAAGTAACTCGGATCCGCCTCAGCCTCGCATTCGCAAGTGCCGCCTCACCCATACACCTCCGGAATAAAGTTCTGCTCCTGGATCGGCGGCCGCACGTACTTCGACTTCATGATCGGCGGCAGCTTCAGCGGCTCAGGCGTCAGGTCGCGATAAGGAATCATGCGACAGCAGATGCCGGATCACGTTCAGCCGCGCGCATTTCTTGTTCTCCGCGTTCACCACAAACCACGGAACCTGCTTGGTATCGGTCACAGCAAACATCTCGTCCTTGGCGCGCGAATAGTCCGCCCAGTGCTTGCGCGACTCCAGATCCATCGGGCTCAGCTTCCAGCGCTTCGTGGGCTTGTCCATGCGGTCCTGAAAGCGCCGCTCCTGCTCCTCGTCGCTCACGCTGAACCAGTATTTGATCAGGATGATTCCCGACCGCACCAGCATGCGCTCAAACTCCGGGCAGCTCTGCATGAACTCCAGATACTCGCGCTCCGTGCAGAAGCCCATCACGTGCTCGACGCCGGCGCGGTTATACCAGCTGCGGTCGAACAGCACCATCTCGCCCGCCGCCGGCAAATGCGCCACGTAGCGCTGAAAGTACCACTGCGTCTTCTCGCGCTCCGTCGGCGTGGCCAGCGCCACAATCCGGCAGACGCGCGGGATTCAGCGACTCCGTGATGCGCTTGATCGCGCCGCCCTTGCCGGCCGCATCGCGCCCCTCAAACAGCACCACCACGCGCAGCCCTTCGTGCCGGATCCACTCCTGCAGCTTGACCAGTTCGATCTGCAGCCGCCGCAGCTCGCGCTCATAGTCGCAGTCTTTGCCCAAGCGCATCCGCGGGCCGTGGCCACTTGGCTTCCCGTTGGCGTACCCATTCGCGTGCACGTTTGGCTTTGCCGCACCGTTCGGCTCGAACGCCCTGTTCTCCTCGGCGTGCTTATGCTTCTTGTCTTTCTTCGCCATGATTGCCTCGCGCGGCTGGCTGCCTCGTCCCATCCTGCCTATCGGCAATACTCCGCTCTACGATCACCCGGGCCTGTTCGCAGTTCATCGTCGTGCCTCTAAGTAACGTGACAAACAAGGTTCGGCTGGCCGCCCGGCCGCCCATCGGCTCTGTTAACGCGCCGATAATCGAAGATGTGAACAGCGCGAACAATCTCGCACTTTTAAAGGATTATGAGGCCTATCTTCGCGTGGAAAAAGGACTTCGCCCGCTCACCTGCGAAGCCTATCTGAGCGACCTGCGCATCTTTGCCGAGTTTCTTGAAGGCCGCAACGGCGTGCTGCTGACGGCGTGCGAAGCCGACGTGGCCGGCGTTGCTGGAGCATCTGCGCGACCACGGCATCGATTCGCGCTCGGCGGCGCGCAAGCTGAGCTGCCTGCGCGGATTTTACAAGTGGCTGCTGCTCGACCGGCGCATTCATCACGATCCCACCGTCAACATCGAGTCGCCCAAGGCGTGGAAGGTGCTGCCCAAGTCGCTGGCCGAGCCGGAGGTGGCGGAGATGCTGGAGCGCGCCGCGCATGGCGGCATCGCATCCGCAGGCGAAGGCCACCGCGCTGCGCGACCGCGCCATTCTCGAGCTGCTGTATGCGGGCGGGCTGCGCGTCTCGGAGGTGACGTCGCTTTCAACCAGCGATCTGGCGCTCGATGCGGGACGCGTGCAGGTGCGCGGCAAGGGCGACAAGGAACGAATTGTGCCGCTGGGGCGCTCCGCGCTTCAGGCGCTGGAGCAGTATCTGCGCGAAGGCCGGCCGCACCTGGCGCGCATCAGCTCGGCGCGCAAGAGCCGGCGCGCGCAAATGCGCGCGGCAGGATCGCGCGCGGCTGTTTCTTTCCCTGCGCGGAATGCCGCTGACGCGGCAATGGATCTGGCGCCTGGTAAAGATGGCGAACCACTCCGCCAGCCCGCACGGGCTGCGCCACAGTTGCGCCACGCACATGGTGGAGCACGGCGCCGACCTGCGCAGCGTGCAGATGATGCTGGGCCACGCCGACATCTCCACCACGCAGGTCTACACGCATCTGGCGCTGGGCCGGTTGAAGGCCGTGCATCGCGAGCATCATCCGCGCGGCGACGCGGCGGCCGGCTGAGGCCGAGGCAGCGACGAGCTACGCAAAGCCCGGCAGCCGCGCCTCGTCCAGCGGAAATCTCCGACCGCGAAGTCGCAGTCGAGGAACGAAGTCATGACGCGCCACAGCCGCGCCATCGCGACTGCCGCCTCGCAGTCGGCACGCTGGTCGACGCGTACCTGCGCGTGCTGGCCAACGAGCGCGGCGCCTCGGCGCACACGCTGCGCGCCTACCAGCGCGAGCTGCACGGCTTTGCGGCGTGGCTCGCCGAGCAGCGCCGATGCGGACCGGAGCGTCGCACGCAGATCGAGCACACCCACATCCGCGCCTACCTGGGCACGCTCTACGAGCGCGGACTTGTCGAAAGCCTCGGCGGCGCGGGCGCTGGCGGCCATTCGCAGCTGGTTCAAGTGGCTGGCGCGCAGCCGGACACATCGAGCAGAATGCGGCCTCGCTGGTGTCCACGCCGCGGCTGCCCAAGCATCTGCCGCGCGTGCCTTCCATCGAGCAGATGAACCGCGTGGTGGATTCGGTGGGCGACGATGCCGCAAGCTGGCCCGCGCGCGACCGGGCGATTCTCGAGATGCTGTACGGCTGCGGCATCCGCAACGCCGAGCTGACCGGGCTCAATCTGGACGACATTCACTGGGCCAATGAGGCCATCCTGGTGCGCGGCAAAGGCCAGAAGCAGCGCTACGTTCCGCTGGGCGACGCGGCGGCCGAGGCGCTGCGCGCATATCTGGCCGAGCGCTCGGCGCGCCTGGCCGCGGCCGGCGGCAGAACAGCCGCTGCGAACTCCGGCGCTGTTTCTGAATCTGCAGCTGCGCGGTCTGGCGCAAGCGGCGGCCAGGCGCGGCTCACCACGCGCAGCGTGGGCCGCATCGTCAAGCGCATCGCCATCCTGCGCGGGCTTCCGTCCGACGTGCATCCGCACACGCTGCGCCACGCCTTCGGAACGCATCTGCTTGAAGAAGGCGCCGATCTGCGCGCCATTCAGGAACTGCTCGGCCACGAGCGCCTCTCCACCACGCAGCGCTACACGCAACTCACCACCGCGCAGCTGACGGCCGTCTACGACCGGACCCATCCGCGCGCGAAGTAGGCTCTTTCAAGTCATACGAATTCGCGGCCGGATTTGGGCGAATGGATTCAAAGGCCCTGCATTTGGCTATTCTCTGTTCCCTTGCTCCCTGTTCGCGGCCTTTCCCATGCAACGTCCACCCTCCGGATCACATCTCATGATGGGAGGGCAGAGACCATGTCAAATTCTTTAGCTGAGAAGCAAGCAGCGGTCGAGGACATTTTCCGCGACGTCAATCGCATCAAGTCCATCGTGACCGACGCTGTAGAAGAGGGTGTTGAGACGGCCCTTCGCGCCGTGAAACAGGGCCGGGATGCCGCCGAAGACGCCGTTCACGACGCCCGTGTCGCGATCAAGAGAAACCCGCTGCAATCAGCCGGGATTCTGATTGGCGTCTGGCATTCTTCTCGGCGGGCTCGATCACTTTCCTTGCCGCGCGGCGCGACTGAGATTTTCAGCTCGTGTGGAGATCGACTCCAAGCTTTTGGCCTCATGGGCTGCGCCGGCCTACCGGTCGGCTGCGCTGGTGGCGACGTCGAGGCCAGCGGTCGCGTTGGTTCAGTTTGGGGCGATTCCAGGCGTGTTTGGGGCATAAAATCGACCAAATTTGACGACGGTTTTGAGGTAGATTTGTTGATTGCAAATGAGTTACGCGGCGAAATATACCCCCCGGGGGTATAAAAATATTTTCTTGCGTAATTTTCCTCCTTCCTTGCTGATTTGAGATGGCCGGTCTCCCGCCCAAGCGGAGCTTGGACGGGGCACACGTGTGTGCTGGCGAGTTGGCAGATTAGCCGCATATAGATCAAGTGTAGCCAGATGCGGGAAATGATCGGCAAACTTGGGAAAACAGAGAACAGAGAAGAGAGATAAGAGAATGAGGGACTTAAGGAGGCGGGCGGATTTATTTTATGCGAGGGGGGCTTGACAAGGCTTGGGGTGGGTCCATGGGCTGGGCACGCGGACCCGGACGACCGAGGGGGAGAGTTCACCGTCGGGGCTTATTCGGCTCTTCGTGAGTGGAGCGCTGAAGAGCTGTCTTCTGCCGGCTATTGGCTGTCGTTACGTCGAGTAGTCCGCATTGATGTGGATGTACTCGTGCGTCAGGTCGGTGGTCCAGAAGACGCACGAGCCCTGCCCCTGGTGCAGTTGAATCGAAATGGAGAACTCGCGCTGGCTGATGTAGGCGTGGGCCGCGGCTTCGTCGAACTCCGGCCGCGCGCCCGCCGTCGCGGCAGATGGGCAGATCGCCGAAGTCGATGTCGAAGCGATCGGGATCGATCTCGTGCGCCGGAGTAGCCGATGGCGGCGGCCAGCCGTCCCCAGTTGGGATCGCAGCCGGCCCACGCCGTCTTCACCAGCGGGCGAGTGCGCAATGGCCTTGGCCACGCGCAACGCATCGGCATCGCTGGCCGCGCCGCTCGATGCGCAACTCCACCACATGCGAAACGCCCTCGCCGTCGGCAACCATCTGCCGCGCCAGCGAAGTGCAAACCTCGGTGAGCGCCGCGGCAAAGGCTGCGATCGCCCGCGCCAATCGCCACGCCGCTGGCGCCCGAGGCGAGCAGCAGAACCGTGTCGTTGGTCGAAGTGTCGCCGTCGACTGAGATGCGATTGAAGCTGACCTCGACCGCGGGGCGAAGATAGGCATTCAATCGGCGGGCTCGATGGCCGCGTCGGTCAGGACATAAACCAGCATCGTGGCATGCGGCACCAGTTGGGGATGAATCATGCCCGAGCCTTTGCCGAAGGCCGCGATGCGCACCTCGCGCACGGCGCCGTCGGGGCCGGCGACTTCCAGGCGCGCGAAAGCGCCGTCTTCTCCACCGTGTCGGTGGTAAGGATGGCGGCGCGGCATCGTGGAAGTGGCTCGGCTCGCGAGCCGAGCGATGCGGCAAGATCAGGCAGCGCGGCGATCAGCTTTTCCGCGGGCAGCGGAACGCCGATGATGCCGGTCGACGAAGGAAAAACTTCTTCGGCGCTGGCAGTCGAAGGTCTTGTGCCGCAGCGGCGCAGGTGGCGCGCGCGGCCTCGAGTCCGGCCTGGCCCGCGGCGCAGTTCGCGTTGCCCGCGTTGATGGCGACCACGCGCACGCGGCCGCCGCGTCGCGCTCAGATGTTCCTTATCGATGATGAGCGGCGCGGCAATGACGCGGTTCGACGTGAATGCGGCGGCGGCGCTGGCCGGCGCGTCGGCAACAATCAGGGCAAAGTCCGGGCGGCCGCTGGCCTTCAGGCCGGCCTTGCACGGCGCCAAATCGGAATCCGCGGGGAATGACGTAGTTGGGATAGATCGCTCATGGTGTGAACCCATTTAATCTAGCAGGTAGATCTAAAACGGTGAGGGCAGCGCATCGGAGATCAGGCACCGAGCAGAGACGAAAGCGAGAATTGCGCAGATTTTCTGGAGATGCGCGCAGGTGAACGTGGCGCGCGGCGAGCGCGTGGTGCTGCACGACGTCAACCTCAGCATTCGCACCGGCGAACACGTGGCCATCCTGGGGCCGAACGGCTGCGGCAAATCCACGCTGATCCTGACCATGACCTGCCAGCTCTATCCCATCGTTCAGCCGGGAATGCACGTGCGCATCTTCGGGCGCGAGCGCTGGGATTTGACCGAGCTGCGGCGGCACTTTGGCGTGGTGAGCGCGGGGCCGATGGGCGCCGAGCTGCCCGGCGAGCGCACCGCCGTTACGTCCGGGCTCGACGCGGTGATCGCCGGCTTCTTTTCCGCATCGACGCTTTGGCCCAATCTGCATGTCACCGACGAAATGCGCGCGCGCGCGCATGGGAGGCGCTGGAGCGCATGGAGGCCACGCATCTGGCCGCGCAACTCGTGGGCGCCATGTCGGCCGGAGAAAAGCGGCGCATCCTGATTGCGCGCGCGCTGGTGCACCGGCCGCGGCAACTGCTTCTCGACGAGCCTTCAAACGCGCTCGACCTGGCCGCGCAACGCGAACTGCGCGAGACCCTGCGCGGGCTGGCGCGCGAGGGCACCGGGCTGGTGCATGGTGACGCATCACCTGGGCGACATTCTGCCGGAGATCGAGCGCATCATTCTCATGCGCGACGGCCGCATCGTGGCCGACGGCCCGCGCGAGGAACTGCTGACGGAGGCGCGGCTGAGCGAACTCTTCCACACCCCGGTGCGCATTGGCCGCGACGCCGAATGGCTGCATAGCTGGTAGAGACAGGCACCAAGAGGCTCAAGCGGAACTAAGGAACCGAGAAGAAGTAAGAGGGGCGGGAGGCCGCGATGGAAGACCCGCATCACGTGCCGCGCTGGAAGACCTGCTGGCCTTCGGAATCATCTATTTTGTCTGGGGGTCGACGTTCTTTGCGATTCGCGTGGGCGTCAGCGAAGTTCCGCCGCTTTCTTTTTGCGCCATGCGCTTCTGGCCGCTGGACTGCTGGTCTATCTGCTGGGCATCGCGCGAAGGAGAGCGGCAGCCCACCGCGCGCCAGTGGCTTTCGGCATTTCTGCTGGCGTTTCTCATCTTTGTCGTCGACTACGGACTTCTGTTCTGGGCGGAGCAGCGCGTGCCTTCGGGCATCGCGGCCGTCATTCTGGCCACCATTCCGGCCTTCATGGCGCTTTCTGAAATTCTCATTCTGCGCACCCAACAACTTACTGGCGGCTTGCCGTGGCGCTTCTCGCGGGAATCGCGGGCGTTGCTGTGCTCATGAGCCAGTCGCATTATCTGGGCAACCTCGGAACTGGGCGGAGCGCCGATCGACACGGCCGGCGCCGTCGCGCTCATCATCGGCGCCATCAGCTGGTCGGTGGCATCGGCGCTGGCGCGCAAGCTGCCGCTTCCCTCGTCGAAGGTGATGAGCTCGGGCGCGCAGATGCTTGCCGGCGGAGTCATGCTGCTGGCCATTGTCGCCGCGACGCGGCGAATGGTCGCGGAGTTCATCTGCGCGCCGTTTCACGGCTCTGCGTGGATCGCTCTTGCTCTATCTCGTTTTTGCCGGCTCCATCGCCGGATTCACCGCCTACGTTTGGCTGCTGCACCACGAATCGCCGACGAAAGTGGGAACCTATGCGTACGTCAATCCCGTGGTGGCAGTGATGATGGGCTATTGTCTGGGCGGCGAGCCGCTGGGCGTCGCGCACGGTTGCTCGGCGGGCTCTTCGTCCTGGCCAGCGTCGTGACCATCACCAGCATGCGCAAACCAAGGCTCCGGCCGTGGCGGAAGACGCAGAATGATAGGGCCTTGCTGGCGGCCGCTGCGCGGACTAAAGGCCGCATTCACGCCGGAATTCTGAGGGTTGTGCTACCATTCGGCCAAATGGTCAACCCCTTTCCAGGAGGCGGAGGTCAAGTCATGCATGCGATTTCCAGACGAGATTTCCTGAAGACAAGCGTAGTTGCCGGCGCGATTGCGGGCATGCGGCAGTGCTGCCGCTGCTCGCCGAGCGCGCGTCGGCCACCGACTGGGTCACGCTGGGAAAATCGGGCGTCAAAGTCACGCGCCTCGCTTTCGGCACCGGAACCAACAGCGGCTACGTGCAGCGCGCAGCTCGGTCAGAAAGGGTTCACGCGAACTCGTCGCGCTACGCCTATGATCGCGGCATCCGCTTCTTTGAGACCGCCGAAGCGTATGTGAACGCCTGCGATGCTTGGCGTGGCGCTGAAGCCATTGCCCCGCGACAGCTACGAACTGATGACCAAGGTGACCACGGACGCCGATGCCGATCCCAGACAGAAGCTCGAGAGCTGCGCCGAAACTCCGACACCGAGTACTTCGACATCATGCTTCTCCACTGGCAGCACACGTCCGACCTGGGTCGGAGACAGCAAAGCGCTGGCAGGAAGGCATTCTCGAGATTCAGGCCGGGAACGCCATTATTACGCGCGGCGCAGCGGTCCACGGCCTGCCGGCTCTGCGGCAGGTGCCCGGGCAATCAAGTGGCTCGAAGTGGCCATGATCCGCATGAATCACAAGGGCGCGCAGATGGACGGACCGACTGGCGACAGACAACAACAATCCACAGATGCGTTGCTGAAGTTGTGGAGCACGTGCAACAGGTGCGAGCAGGACGGCATGGGCGTCATCAGCATGAAGTTGATTGGCAACGGCGCGTTTACCCAGCACAGCGACCGCGCTGCAGGCGATGCGCTTCGCTTTCCGGCAGGCCGGCGTTGACGCGGTAACCGTCGGCTACAAGAGCACGCCAGGAGATCGACGAAGCCATCGACAATCTGAACCTGGCGTTTGCCTGATCGCCGCTTGCCTTCGCCGTCGTCTGGAACGCCGAGCAGAAGCCGGGTTCGTTCTACTGCGCAAGATGTGCGAAGTGGTCCCGCACGATCTGAGGAGTCTCCGGAAGACGACCTTCTTTTTGCGCGAGCGCGAGCCGGATAAATTGTGCGCAGGTCCAGGCAAGAGGGTTTGCCGATCCAGTGGGTTTTCCGAATTGCAGTCCGGGCTTCGGTTGCTCCGGGCGATCCCATACCTGCTCGGAGAGCATTCCTCCGGGGCCGGCCATTTTTTCCATCGTGTCGAGATACAGGCTTCGCATCCCGCCCATTCGCCAGTTCGTACTCGCCGCGCTCTCCGGTCAGCAGCGTCCACAGCCGGCCGATGCCAGTGCCGTTGTAGGGCTCTCCGTTGGCGTGTTCACCATAGCCGTCGTGGCTGTAGCGGTACCAGCCCGGGCCCGCGGGCGTGTTCACCATGATGGTGCGATCGATCACCTTTACGGATTCCGCAACGACAGGATCGTTCGGACTTCGAATTCCCAGGCGCACCAGTTCCAGAAATCCCGCGTCCACAATCTCCCGCTCATCCCACGTGCCGGTGCCGTTTTTCAACACCAGCTTCTCCCCGGAGTTGGGATCGCCATGCGGAGCGATGCGGATAAAATAGCGCGGACCGTAGGGTCCCGTGGTCGTCACCATCCATGCATTTACATCGCGCGCCCACGCATCCGCTGTGCCGGTCCATCGATCCGCGCTCGCCGAATCGCCGTTCTTGCGGGCAATGTCCGCCGCGCAGATCAGCCCTGCAATCTCAGCCGCGGTAGTCGATGGCGAGTAGCCGGACATTTCCTCCCATCGCTCCTCCGGCGTGGCTGGCCCATGCTGGACGAGAAAATTGGCTGCGGTGCGGACGTGGTGTTCGTAGGTCGCCGTGTCCGTCTGGTTGAGCTGCCAGGCAAGGATGATGGGGTACGACACTTCGTCGAGCTGCAGCGAGGTCCACCAAGGCTTCCCGTCAAGCCAGGAATTCTGAGGGAACGAGCCATCGGGCCGCTGCTGCGTGTTGAAGAGGTAATTGAGGCCGCGCAGCGCGGCGGCGCGATCGCCCATGGCCAGAAATGCGGTGGCAGCCTGATAGAGATCGCGCGACCAAACTACGTGATAACCGCCGACCGCGGCCATCGAGGCGTCTGACGCATTGCCCCAGGGAATCGTGAGCGATGCGGCCAGTGCGCCGGGGTGCAGCTTATCTTCATGGGCGCGCAGGACCATGGCCGCCATTTGAAACTGCCGCTGATACTGGGGCTCCGGACGCCGCAGGCTCGCGACGTATTGGTGCCAGCCCCCAGCATAGGCGCGCGCGGCTGTGTCAAATCCTTTTTGAAGAGCGGCGGTTGCAGTGCCGATCGCGGCTACTGTCGGTGGCGCCAAAGCCCAGGGCAAGAACAGCGGCTCGCCTCGGCCAAAACTTTCCGGCAGCTCGGCGATTTGCGCAACGTTGCCGCCGTCCGCTCGCTGATAGCGGGCGGCGAGGGTGTGAGTGGTGCGCAGACTGTTCCATCCATCGCTTAGTCCCGCGAAATCCGTTGCTGGTGGCAGCGAATCCCGGCGCGGCCATCAGGGCCGAGCTGACGTCTCCGCGCGTTGCCCCGGCATTGGCTGCGTCCTCCGGCAAGTGGCTGTCCAGCGTATGCGAAACCAGAATGTTGCCGCAGGCTGTATGCTGTGCCGTGCAGGCCGCAGTTGTTGAGGGACGGATCGTAATAAACCCAGACATGAAGCGGGGGACCGGGCTGCAACACCTCCAGCTTCAAGCGGATCAGCAGAGCATCACGCTCGGGATCGGTGACATACGCTCTTGGAGATCCATAGCGCCCGCTTCTGGCGGTGTTGATTTGCGTAAAAATCAGCGCAGCGGGGTCGGGAACGACGACGGAGTGTAAAGTATCCAGCGTTTCAACATCCGTGAACGTTTTTCCATCGGTGACAATCAACTCGAGGTCGCGGGTGTTGGCCTTGTCTACTGCCGGATAGTAGACCTCGTTGAGCGCGCCGTTGCCCAGGGTGAACCAAACGTGCGATGCGCGGGTGGTCGAAGTGCCGACGCCCTGCTTGTCGCCGCTGGTCCAGTAGGGCGTGGCTCCCGGAGTACCGGGCGCCTCTGCCGACGTGAATGCGTGTTCCGCGTGAGTCTGCGCCTGCATAAGGTTGGGATGCTGAGCGACTACGAAAGTCGCACCCGCCAGGAGCAGGAAGATTGTTTGCCGCATGGTTTCGCTCGCTTTCAGGGTGCAGAGGTGCGGTGATCGAGCACAACCATATCCCAGTAATGGAGGGAAGGCAGGACGAACTCCACGTAGCGTTGGCCGTGGTCCTTGCCGGTAGTGAGCGCGAGCGGATGATATGCGCCTCCGTCGGCATCGGGCGACGCCCAACCGGCCTCAGCGATGTCGGAGTCGGCGGCGACGCGGACTTTCGAGATTGGTGAGCATGGGCGCCGCAGGACGATCGGCGGCGACGTCGCGCCAGTGCGAATCGTCGGAGCCCTCCAAATTGATGAAGTGAACGATGGTTTTTTCGCCCTTGCTGCGGGCGATGGTCCAGATCGTGTCGGGTACGCCGTAGGGGCTCGATGGCTGTCCGGCTACGGTGACGGTGGCTGCCGCCGGGGCGACCTGGAAACGCAGAACATTCTCATACGCCGTTAGAAAGTCGTAGTAATGGCGGAGTTGCGTAGAGAGTTCGGGAGAAACGGCGAACTTAGTATCTGCCGGGAAATATTCACTGGATAACATCCGCGAGCCGTCGCCCAGTTCGATGTGCGAGGCACCCGACGCGAAGATGGTGGCGTCAGCCAGCAGCACAGAGGGCGTGTTGAAATCCTTCTTCGGGGGCGGATCATCCTCTTTCGGCGCACGCTGCAGGTACGCGGCGAAGACGAGGCCGGCCTGCGGATTCGCGACGTGGACCTGGGCCGCGGCATCGAGGATGCTGGCGTAGGTTTCGTGGTCCTCCCATAACTCCGAGTAAACAAAGTCGGCATCGGACCGGGCCGTTTCGTCCTGTCCCCAGGTGTTAACGGTGTTCAACACCACGCGCTTGTTGAGATATTCGTGCGCATGATCGATAAAGGGGCGGAATCCCTGGATGAAGTTCACATACGCGCCGTCGTAGGCGTAAGCGCCGCGGGTTCCGAAGGTGTCAATGTGCCAGCCGTCGAACTGGTAGACTTGGAAGAGATCGGCCATCTGCCCGAAGAGATAGTGCTGCCACTCGGGGCTGTTCTGATTCATGTACACCAGACGATGCGTCTTCCATTCTTCACTGCCATTCAGGTCAAGCGCCATGGCAGTCTGCACCGTTCTCGGTTCCCCGGAGGTATTCCAAGTGGCCCATTTAAGGTTGATCCCGGAACCATTTTCAAACGCGTCCGCATAGGCGCAGTAACTGGTGTTATAGGCCATGCTCATCATGTTGTACTGCCGGGCGCTCGCAATAAACCCATCAACGATAGCGCGATCGACTTCGCGTCCCGCAATGTCCTTCCAGAGGAAGCGGGGTGCTCTACGCTGCCGGCAAGCGGTTGTTCGTGTCGATTTTCGAAATCATAAAATTCCAAGCCGTTGATATGGAACTTATTCAGAGTGGCGATCCACTCCGCCGGCACGGCGCCTTCAGCTTTCGAGAAGTGGGCCAGATAGCCATAGCGAGGAAATCGCTTCCAATCCGATGACACATCAACCGCTGTCTGCGACCTGTCGACAACATGACCGTCTTTCGCAATCAGGCGAGCTTCAACGAAGTAGCCGCTGAAGTCTGCGCTCGGCGGCATCCAGTCAATCGCAACCTGGACCGGCTGGGAGCCGGCAACATCGACCGTCTTCGAGACGTCATGCCCGATGCGCGTTCCCAGTTGCCAGAACGTCAGCGTAACTGTGAAAGCCGAGTGACTGTGGCTCGCCTCATTGTTTTGCAGGACAACAAAGAGGTGAACCTCTTCATTTGGCGCATAGCGCGCCTTGTCGGTGTAGACATCGCTGATGGCAGTGCCCGCTTGATTCTGTGCCTGAATAGAACAGCAGAACATTATCGTTAAAATTGCCGGTGTTACACCGCGCCAAAGATTCATCATGTATTCCCTGTGACGTCGCTGAGATCATGGCCAACCCGCCTTGATTTTCGCCTCATTGTTCAAATAGAGCACTCGGGCCGAGTGCTCTCCTCGCATCTGCTAACTTGCGCCGAGGCCCCGTAGAGAGGCCTCAGCGCACAGTGGCTATTAACTGACATGCGAGAATCGATCTTCACCAGTAGAATTTCCCAGACATTTGAACTTCTCTGCTCGGAAAGGTATTCGTGATCTGTCCAAAACCGGAACTGCACGACGAATCACTGTTCGGATCGCAGCCCGAGTAACCCGTATTCGGGGAATAAAACTGTGGATGGTTAAAGGTGTTGAACAGCTCGGCCCTGAACTGCAATCGCTCTTTCTCTCGAATGCTCCAGTTCTTCATAATGCCCGTGTCGAAGTTGTTGTATCCCGGAGCTCTTACATTCGACGAGTAACGAGGAGCCGTGCCAAACGTGCCATAGGAAGCGTAGGCAAACGCCCCGGTATTGAACCACTCGTGGATTGAGCGGTGAGAAATGCTGTTTGGATTGCCAGTAATGTCGGGCCGCGGATTGCCGCCGTAGGAAGGAATGTCGTTGCCGTGGAAGCCCAGCGGGATGCCTGATTTCTCGGTCACGATGCCGGATAACTCCCATCCACCCACAACTGCGTCCATTTTGCGGTTCATCCTGGAGCCGACGGCTTTACCGCGCCCGATCGGGAGGTCGTAGATATAACTGACCACCAGACTTTGTGGCGTGTCGCCGCCATCCACGCTTTTCTCCGCAGCGAGGTCATAGGTGTTCGCTGGAGAGGAGAACGCCGGAGTATATGCCCAGCTCTGCGTGCCCTCCGTATTGTCGAGGAACTTTGAGAACGTGTACGATACGACGACATTGAGGCCGTTGTCAAAGCGATGGTTATACGAGGCTTGCAGCGAGTCGTAGAGGTCAGAACCGGCCGCCGGATAGTTCGCATTTACGCCGCAATACTGCGGATAAGGTTGCAGTAACTGATAGGCCTCGATCGTCGGCTGATTCAGGTTGCAACTGCTTGCGGAAATATGCCCGGCAAACGGATTCGGCACCAGCGTATCCAAGGCCACAGTTCCTTCCGACAGATAGCTCGGATTCAGCTGGGATTGATTGAGTGAGCCGTAGGGTATGTGCGTGCCATGGTTGCCTACATACGACACATCGAGGATATCGTTGCCCGTCAGCATAAACTCCAAGCCGGCCATAAATTGTTGCGTCATAGGGGAAGGCCGATTCTTGAACACGCTGGAGACGTTGTATCCAACGTCTTCCAGCCCGCCGAGGGAATTGCCGGTAATCGCGACATATCCATCTGGCCACGGGTTTGTGGTCGTGACCGCCGGATTCGGCGTCACTCCATCGAGCGTCGGGACCACATCTGTTGTAGAGGAATACCCGTCTACACTGCCCGGAGCGGACGTGCTGAAAAAGACCGTGGGCGTATAGAAGATTCCGTACCCGCCGCGAAATACGATCCTCTTGGCGATCTGATAGTTCAATCCGATTCGCGGCGCGAAATTCTTGTAGTCCGTTGCGTAGATACCGCGGTTGCTGGACGAGAGAAAGACCAGGGAGCCCGGCAGCGTTTCCCCAACCGACGCGCCGATCGGATTCGCCAGGGTGGGGTTGAAATACGACGCCTCATTGTGC
The DNA here is from genome assembly GCA_963794795.1 of uncultured Acidobacteriota bacterium. GTDB lineage: Bacteria > Acidobacteriota > Terriglobia > Terriglobales > Acidobacteriaceae > JAKAAZ01. The sequence continues at coordinate 52,619 of CAWCFC010000003.1, forward strand.
CGATAGGTCGGAGCGCCCTGGAACTCATACCTGAATCCAAGGTTGAGTGTCAGATTCCGTAATGGTCTGTAGTCGTCCTGTACATACCATCCCTCATACCGCTTCGTAATGGCCGGATTGAGATATTCGTCGGTATTTCCGCCGTCGAGAACGCCCAGCAGAGCCTCCGCCACCCCGTTGCCTGTATTCGCGGTCGGCAACTCCGGATTGGGTCCCTCGGTGAACGTACCGTTGAAGTCAAGGGTGGTGCCGGGGAATCCGGTGAAGTTAGACTCCGAATTCACAAACATGTATCCGAACGACAACGTGTGCTTGCCTGAGGCTCGAATGAAGTCTGCCGCAGCTGTTGTAAGGGGCGGAATTGTCCCATTGACGTTGTTCGTCCCCAGCTGGCTCTGACTGCCGATGTTAAATACTGGAAACTCCGGAGTATATTCATCGAGATAAGTGGGCAGTCCCAGCGTTGTTGAGGGCTGGAAACCCGGTGACTGCCCAATCGATCCCTGGTTCCAGTACTCGTAGCCTGCTGTCAGGTTCATGGTTAACTTGGGCGTGAATGTGTGGGAGTATCCGAAGCCTATGCTATAGCGGTTATTCGTCTTGATGTTACCGGGCCCGGCAGGATTGTTATTGCCCCAGAAATAGCCGGTGCTGGTTTTCCATTCGGTTTTATAGGAGTACCTGCCGTAGAATCGCGTCGCATCACTGACATTCTGATCGATTCGGATCGAATACTCATTGGATTCAGCAGGGGCGGATGATGAGGGAGTGAAGTTATTCGTGAGACTTGTTGAATTCGGATTCGGGTTGGGATAGTAAGTGAGAAGCTTGGCGCCGAGCGGATTTGGACTGTAACCCGCCAGGTTGCTGAGAATGTTGCCCTGAATTGGATCGCGGATATAGCCCGTTTGGGTCGCAGTAAGGCCCGTCACCGGATCGACTGTGCCGGCCGTGATCGGGCGCGTGCTATGCGGATCGTAGATTTGACCGGAGAGGATTGGGCGCCCGAGGGCATCGGTCCCAACCTGAGAGCCTAACAGCTGAGCGAAGTCACCGTTGCGGAAGTTGGAATTCGGCACCGTGAATGTGCCGATCAAAGGCGTGGACAACCCGAGGTGTTCGTAGAGGCCATAGATAAAGGTCTTGTCGCGTTGCTGGTACAGGTGTGGCAGATAAAGAGGACCGCCAGCGGCGACGCCCGTCTGATTGCGGCTAACCGACTCTTTCGGCTCATCGTTGTAGTCATTGAACCAGAGATTCGCGTCCATCGCAGAGTTGCGATAAAACTCCCACATATCTCCGTGAAAGTCGCTGGTTCCCGACTTGGTGGTGACATTGACCACGTTGCCGGTGCTCCAGCCGTACTGCGCCGTAAACGAATTGTTCTGGACCTTAAACTCCTGCACGTCGTCGACAGAGGGGACATACACAACGGCTCCCCACGATGGATCAGTGTTCCAAAGGCCATCCATCAGATAGCCGCTTGTCGAGAAGAACCCTCCGGAGAAGTTGAGAAAAGTGATGTCCTGGTCGGCGTTATCCGTGCTGTTGCCTCCGCCGCCGAGCAGAGTCTGTTGTTCGGAATTGTTGTTGACCGATGAGTTGAGTGTGGCCAACCCATAGGGGTTCCGGAGGTTGAGCGGCAGTTCGACAACCTGCTTGTCATTTACCTCGGTCGAAATATTGGCATTGTCGGTGTTCAACATCGATGCACCGGCAGTGACGACAACCTGCTGACTGACTGAAGCGGGTACCAAGGTTACATCCTGGGTGGCAGCCTGCGAGGCGTTCAAAACGATTCCATTCTGCTGATACGTCGCAAAATTGCCGCCCTGCACCGAAAGGACATAGGTGGACGGCGGCAGCTGGGAAAACGTGTAGCGGCCAGTCCCGTCAGTGACTGCCGTCAGCGCGATACCGCGCTCGCTGCTTTTGAGGGTAACAGCAGCATTCGGAACGACCGCGCCGGAAGAGTCCGTCACCGTCCCGCTAAGGTTTGCCGTTGTGACCGACAGTTGAGCACGCGCGCTTTGCAAAGGCAGCATCAGCAGGAGCAGCGCCAATCCTGAGACTGCTCCTCGAAAAAGCCACGCGGCGGAGGCTCCTGTTCGTCCTGCCATGTGCCGTTTATTCGCCGTCGTCAGGGAAGGCCGTTTCGTCTGATTGCCCTTACCGCGTCCAAAACGTACCGTCATCGATTTCATTGCTCCTCCAAATTGTCACGTCTGCCTGCTGCGGGTTGCATGTGTGATCCGGTGGCTATTCCTGAACTGTCCGTTCTCAGTCTTTGCGATATTGTTGACGATCGCTCCAGGGGAGTGATCGCGGCGGCTGGTAGACTCCCATGGTGCAGCCCCCCATGGCTGCAGCAACGCGCCTTTGCTTTGGATTCCAGCTCAAGTGCTCCATGAGACCCCCATCCCCCGGGAAATTGGCGTAAAGGAGAAACGACTCCGAATTTCCGGGTACCACCGTAGGTTGCTCCCTCTGAGATTGGCGAGGGAAATGATGCGAACTTTTCCTGAGGATTTCCCGATGGCAGACAAGTGTCTGTATTTCATGGGATTATGGCTACGGATGCCGGGCCCCTTCGTGTTGATTTTCGCGCTACTATAATCTCTGATCGAGAGGAATGAGCTTTGCGCGGTGATTTTCGGATTGGTGACTGGGTCGTCCATCCTCACCTGAATGCACTGGAACGAAATGGCGAGATGCTTCATCTTGAGCCGAAGGGCATGCAGGTGTTGCTCGCGCTCGCATCCGAGCCTGGGGAGGTTTGCACCCGGGGAAGTCTGCTGGGCCGTGTCTGGCCGGACGTGATTGTCGGGGAGGACGTCCTGGTCCGCGCCATCAGCAGATTACGCCATGCCTTTAAGGACGAGGACGTTATACAAACCGTCCACAAGGTAGGCTATCGCTTGACCGCCCCGGTCATTCCGGCATCCGCCTCGGCCCCCAACGCTCCGGCGGTAGAGCTTCATGAACCGAGAGAAGGGGGCGAATCGGCGCCCGCACCACTGGATTTCACTGGCAACCAACCCACCGGCAGTACTTCTGTGCCGCGGCGTTCATCATGGCTGTCTTTTCGGAGTCACTGGTTCTTGTGGCTTGCCTCCGGTGTGGCCGCATCGGCAATCGTTCTGGCACTCCTCGCCTTGATCCGGCGACCCAACCATTCAGTGCGGGCCATGGCGTACATCACCCGGCCTCTTACAACCGACCCTGGGTCTCAGATCGAGCCAAGTTTTTCCCCGGACGGAAAGTCCATCGCCTTCGATTGGCTCCGGCCAGGGAAAAATTATCGACAGGTTTACGTACAATCTCTTGCCGCGCGTGAGCCGGAGCAACTCACGGTCAATGAATCAGCCGATCAATTCGACCCTGTCTGGTCTCCCAACGGGCGTTTTCTCGCTTTTGTACGGAAGGACAATCTCCACAGCAGTATCGTTCTAGTCCCCTCCGGCGGAGGTTCAGAACGCGAGGTGTACACTCTGCCGGTCAATTCAGCCCGGGAGTACGGTGGGCTGGCGTGGTCTGCCGATGGAGAGAATCTTATTTTCCCGCAGCAGGACACGCAGGAAGCTCCCAGTTACCTTGTCGAGTTATCGCTCCGAAACGGAGCTATTCGCACGGTGACGGTTCCCCCGCGCTTATGGGATGGAGACTTTTGGCCGGAGGTTTCTCCGGACGGTAGTAAGTTGGCTTTCATTCGCGGCTCGGAACTTCTGGTGCGCGATATTTATGTGATGAATCTACCCGATGGTCCTGTCCGGCAGGTCACGCATAACTACCCTGCCATGAGCCTTGCCTGGTCTGACGACAATACGACGATCATCTTCCCCGCCAGCCGCGACGGCGCTCTTTCTCTTTGGCGAGTGAAGATAGCCGAGGGCCAGCCTGAGCGAGTCGCGGCTGTCGGCGATGATGCCTATGGGCCAGCAATCGCGCCAAAAGGTCACCAGCTTGTCTATTCCCACGGCAGCGCCTTGTGGGGGATTTTTGCAGCCCATCTCGTCGGGAGCGGACCCCTGACGCCCAGGGCTGTCCTCACTTCCAGCGAAGAGGACGCGTTGCCGCGTCTCTCACCATCCGGCGATCGAATCGCTTTTCAGTCCTGGCGTTCTGGCTCGCGCGAAATCTGGACAGCGCTCATGGATGGCAGCGATCCGGTTCAACTGACAAACAGGACAGACCAGTCTGCGGGAAACCCCAGCTGGTCGCCCGATGGGCGATGGATTGCCTTCGATGCGCGCGCCGATTCATTCGCCCATGTCTATATGATCGACGCCAACGGTGGAACGCCGAAAGCCATTACCGGCGGCAGCTACAACGATGTCGCACCAAACTGGTCCGCGGATGGCCGCTCGATATATTTTGGTTCAAATCGTTCGGGATCCTGGCAGATTTGGAAAGTCGCGGCCGATGGCAGCCACGCACCACAGCAAGTTACAACCAACGGCGGCATGATATCGATGGTTAGCCCCGACGGCCACTGGATCTATTTTTCCAAATACGCTGTACCCGGTATCTGGCGACAACCAATTTCCGGGGGTTCGGAGCGCAAGGTTTTGGATGGACCTGAATCCGACATTCAGAATGACTGGACCGTTTTCCGCGACGCGATTTATGCGCTTTCATCCCGGAGCGGGACAGTTCACGCTCGACCGTATCGATCCCGAGACGGGCCAAGCGCGCGTCGTCGGTGTTTTCAACGGTGCACCGTCCCAGGGACTCTCCGTTTCAGACGATGGAAAGCTGGTCGTCTTCGGCGAAATCATCAGCGCATCCAGCCACTTAACCCTCGTCGACAATTTTTATTGACGCGTTTGCGCGCTGCCATCGGATCCCATTCAGGCTGATGCCTGCCACGATACAGCCTGCGGTTCAACGGATTCCACTCGGTGAGCGGGTTTGTGATTCTTCCCGTGACGAAGAGCCAATTCACAAGAGCCGGTTTGTCAATATGTGAGCCGAAGACACTTCAGTGGATGTCGCTCTGCATAATGTCGCTCCCGTCCTCGACAGCAACGACCGCGCGCGCCTGCCGCTTTTTCTCCATATCCTTTGTGTGTGCAAACGCGTCCTCCGCAGCCGCCTTGTTCCCTTCGCTCATATAAAGCCGAGCCAGCTGGTAATACGCTCCTCCTGTTTCGTCACTGGAGGCACCCATTTGAAGCTCTGTAATCGCCAGCTGCGGACGGTTGGTATTTTCATAGACTTCACCCAGCAAGAGGTGGAGGTGCGGCAACATCTGCGGTTTCGCGCTCATGCCCCGCTTCAGGTATGTTTCAGCGTCACTCCATTCGCGACGTGCCACCAGAATCTCGCCGATCAGCACGTTGAAATCAGGATCGTTGGAATTCTTGTCTAAAGCGGTCCGCGCAAGCCTCGAGAGCCTGATCCTCCTTTGAGTCAAGAAAGTAAGCCGACGCCAATCCAAAAAGCGGAGCTGTATCCTGTGGCGCGAGAAGCGAGGCCGCCTTGTACTCGCTTTCGGCCTGCTCAAAGCGTTGCCGCTGGCGATACATATCACCGAGCATGAGATGTGTTCTCTCTGAATTCGGATCCAGTTGTTCGAAGCGGCTGAATGCGCTAACGGCCAAACGCTCGTTCGCTTTCACCGACCAATAGTGTGCGGCTGCGTCGTGCGGCAACCGCGCCACAACCCGATCGCTCGTCGATGCCGCCATATCATAGTCGCCGCTCATAAAAGCGCAGTTGGCAAGGAGAAGATCGCGGTCGCTGCTTCTTGCCGCGTCGCTCGGCGCAACTGTGCGGGCTCTACCCACACTGCCTGTCAGGTCACTGACACACGCGGCGTAGTGTCCATTGCTGTAATCCGTCCGGGCTTCCGCTCCCGCTGCCTTGACGGGCTCTTCTGCCGCTTCCGGTCGGGCGGATTCATCCAGCGAGCCACCGCTAAGCGCCGCGGTCACCACTTTGTTCAGGTCTGTTTCAGAGTCTGCCTGGCTGTTCAGTTCTGCCGCAAAATCGGAGAAGGAAGCTTTGCTGTCCTCCGGCAGGTTGTTCACGACACTCGCAAGATTGGCTCGAAGAAAGCCGGGATCCCGCGTCCACAAATCCCTGAGCAGCGAAAACGCCTTGACGTTGTCGCCTGCCTCGATGCTCTGTTCAGCCTGGCCGAGTCCAGCCAGTCCACAGTTCTGCGCTTCAGCCGCGAACTCCTGCGCTGCATTCGTACCCTGCTTTTGTGCAAGATAGAAAAGTCCGAGTTGAGCGTGAGCGCACGGAAAATGGGGATCCGCTGCGAGCACCGCCTGCATCTCGGTAATCGCTTCCTTGAATCGCAATTGCTCTCCCAGCGACTCTGCATAGAGTTCGCGCGCGTATGTGGAGTGCGGGGCTTCGCCGGAGAGCATCTCTCCGCCCATCTCGACCTCGCTGAGTGTCGCAACACCAAAATCGAACCAGCCGGAAGAATTCGTCGGATCGAGTTCCAGAGCGCGTCGATACGCGCTGCCCGCGGCTGCATAATCCTGCAAAGACTCGTACGCTCGACCCAAAGTGAGCAGAGCTCGCGCGTCGTGGGGGTTGAGCTTCACCGCTTTCTCCAAGAATGGAATCGCTTGCTGAGGCTCATCGATGTGGAGGTAATCTATTCCCAGAAAAAGGTTTGGAACGTAAAGCTCCGGTTTCAGATGTTCGGCTTTCTGAAAGCTCACGATCGCTTCTTTGTAGTTGCCCGTCACATCCCGCATGAGCCCCAGGTTCGACCACAATTCAGGGACGTTCGGCCGCATTGCAGCCGCGCTCTGATAGTACTTTGCGGCGGCAACAAAATCACCGCGGCCCTGGGCATCCCGCGCTGCCTGAACCTGCGAATCGAAACGGTCATTGCTCTGGCAACATGCCGCCGTAACTCCTACACACAGCAGCAGGACGAGAAATGAAGAGGAGCGTGTCATCGGCGTTTCCATGGAGCAGCGAAGCATCTAGATCTCGGAACTACATTCTCAGGTCGAGTTGCGTATCCACCGATCGAACATCCGCCTGGCGTTGCCCCACACGGTGAAGTATATCTGGAAACCTGGCTGGCTTCCCCGCTGTCGCATCTTGCGGTGCCCTACTGCCTGCGATCCGTTCGCAGAAATCTTCTGCGGATTTTGTTTAAGCGCGAAAGGATGCGCTTTGGTCTCAAACTCTATCTACGAGTTTGCTGAGCAGGGGCGCAACCAAGCGAAGCCCCAGCCACACAAAGTATCGCTGCTCGTATCACCAAGGAAATTCCTCGTGCGGAGGATATTTTTGTAAATAACTGAGCTAAATACGATTCATGGTGGGCCCGGAGGGATTTGAACCCCCAACCAAGGGATTATGAGTCCCCTGCTCTAACCGTTGAGCTACAGGCCCGCCCAGCGGTCCTCCAGTTTCCGTCGGATGAAGCATCAATGCCAAAGGGGCTCTTTCCTTAAGAGAGGGCCACACAGCACTCTGCCATTTTGACGCCGGTACACTGGAGATTCACGCTTCCTGCCCATCATAATGCAATCAAGATAGTTCCTTGTAGCGTTGTCGGGCGCGTAGAGCGTCAAGCGGATGTTACTGCAGTGGATGCGGCGCTCCGGAAGCCAGCGCCAGCGCTAATTTCTCGTACAGGCAGAGATGGACGGAATCAGCCTTTAAAACTTTTCATGTACTCCAGGTCGATCTGAGGCATCCATTGGGGGCATATCGAAGCCTTCGTGCTCAACAAAGCAATGCTTGATGTTCGCCCTTCTGGCTGCCGCGAAGATGGGATGGTAGTCGATCTGCCTCTGCCATATTCCGCAGGCGGGGGTGGGGAGGCCACCGGATACCGGCTCCAAAGTTTTCTGAAATCCTTGACGTGCAGCATGGAGATGCGAGACGGGTAGCGCCGCAGATACGTAACGGGATCGCCACCGCCGACCACAACCAGCCGCAGTCCATTTCAATGGTGACAAGCGAGGGTCAGTAAGCCGCATTAACTCGTCGAAGGGTACGACGCCATTCTGCGGGCGGAACTCCATGGTGTGATTGTGGTACCCGATATCGCATTCCCGCGGCCTTAACCTTTGCGCCCATCGTGTTGAACTCGTCGGCATTCCACCTCCAGTCGTCCAGCGTGAAGGACTGAACGATTGTGCTAAAGGAATGATCCTTCAGGCGCGATGGTTCTTTAATGCCGGGAAACGAGCAAATGATGTAAGTTACGCCGAGCGCCTTGTTGAAAGCGATGATTTGATCGAAGTCGCGGCTCAAATAGTCGTGCGAGTAGTGGGCGCTGGGCAAGCGCAGCCCGGCGCCGTCGAGCGCCACTCGCACTTGTTCGACGCTGTGGCCGAAGTACCCGGCCGCTTCCACCTCGCCGTAGCCCAGCGCTGCGATTTGTTTCAGCGTCCCTGCCGCAGAAATCGCCGGGCAGACAATTCCCGAACGGAATAGAGTTGGAGGCCGACCGGAAGAGTAAATGGAGATGCGCTCAATGCGGCGCTGTCAAAGAAGGCGGCGGCACAAACGGTCGCCGCTGAGGCGGATTGAATAGGAACTCTCTTCGCGTGATTGCGGGCATCATACTCCCCTAGGTTTCGAAATCAGTTTCGCCGTGCGAATCATTATCGCTGCGCCCAACTTGATCGAATCTCTCGCTCCTTGCGCATCGGCGAATGGATTCATTCTGGCGCGCCGCGGAATTCAAATGTGATAGCGATACCAACCGCACGCTGATTGTAATACCGCCGGGCCCTTGAATGCGCGAGGAGAACGAAGTGCCAGTGAATCGCGCGGCGTCCACGGCAGGTTAAGCCGAAACTCTAGTCTCGCGGACCCGGCTGCAGGTATTCGTAGCTGACGAAGGCAACCCTTGCGCTGTCCGGCGACCACGACGGGACGTTGATAGTGCCCTGCCCGCCAAACAGCCGAGCCAGCACGCGACCGGCGAAGGTAAAACGCTGGTGGCAACATTGCCTTGTTATTTGAATGCGCTGGCCGGTCATGGCGTGCATGTGGTCACGGTCAACGATTATCTAGCGAAACGCGATGCGGAGTGGATGGGCAAAATCCACAACTACCTGGGTCTTTCGGTCGGTGTGATCGTGCACGATCTGAGCGACGAACAGCGCCGGGCTGCGTATGCCGCGGACATCACCTACGGAACCAACAACGAATTCGGCTTTGATTATCTGCGCGACAACATGAAGTTTGAGCTGGCGGAGTGTGTGCAGCGGCCGCCGTATTACGCGATTGTCGACGAAGTGGACTCCATTTTGATCGACGAAGCGCGGACGCCGCTCATCATCAGCGGCCCGACCGATCAGACGACGGATAAGTACGCGCGGGTAGTGCGCATTGTTCCGCAACTGGAACTGGGCGAAGAGACCGACTCGATCGAGCAGAAGATCCTGACTGGCGATTATGTGGTCGATGAAAAACACCGCACCATTGGCGTCACCGATGAGGGCTGGGTCAAGATTGAGAAGCTGCTGGGCATTGAGAGCATCGCGGACCCGGAAAACTGGGACCTGAAGCATTACGTTGAAACCGCGATCAAGGCACACGCGCTCTACAAGCGGGATGTGAATTACGTCGTCAAGGACGGCGAAATCATCATCGTCGACGAGTTTACGGGACGTTTGATGCCGGGACGTCGCTGGTCCGATGGACTGCACCAGTCGATTGAGGCCAAGGAAGGCGTGAATATCCGGCGCGAAGACCAGACGCTGGCGACGATCACGTTCCAGAACTATTTCCGCCTGTACAAAAAGCTTGCCGGTATGACCGGAACCGCCGACACGGAAGCTGCCGAGTTCGAAAAGATTTACGAATTGGACGTGGTGGTAATTCCGACGAATATGCCGATGCGGCGTATCGACAACACCGACGTGGTGTTTCGCACGGCGAAGGAAAAGTATTTTGCGGTGGCCGATGAGATTGCGCGACTGAATGAAAACAAGCAACCGGTGCTGGTGGGCACTACTTCCATTGAGAAGTCGGAGCTGCTGTCGCAGATTTTGCAGCGGAAGAATATTCGCCACGTGGTGTTGAATGCCAAGTTCCACGAGCGCGAGGCGGAGATCGTCGCGCAGGCCGGTCACCTGGGCATGGTGACGATCGCGACCAACATGGCGGGCCGCGGCACAGATATTGTGTTGGGCGGCAATCCGGAATTTCTGGCGAAGCAGGAGCTGGTGAAGAAAAATCGCGCCCGCGCGGTGAGTGCGGCGGAGGGCGAGATTTCTCCCACAGCGGCGCCGGGGATGATGCGTTTTTATTATCAGAGCCAGGAGTTTGAAACACCCGAGTCCGACTGGAAAGAGGTCTACGCCGGGTATGCGGCGCAAGCGGCGAATGAACGCGAGGATGTGTTGGCGGCGGGTGGTCTGATCATTCTGGGCACCGAGCGGCATGAGTCTCGGCGCGTCGATAACCAGTTGCGTGGCCGTGCCGGGCGCCAGGGCGATCCGGGAGCGTCGCGATTCTTCCTGTCGCTGGAAGACGACCTGATGCGCATCTTCGCCAAGGAGTGGGTTTCGACACTGCTGCAGCGCCTGGGTATGGAAGAAGGCGTGCCGATTGAGTCGAAGCTGATCACGCGGCGGATCGAGGCGGCGCAGAAGGCAGTCGAAGGACAGAATTTCGAATCGCGCAAACATGTTCTGGAATACGACGATGTGATGAACAAGCAGCGCGAGGCGGTCTACGGCACCCGTCGCCAGCTGCTGGAAGGCATCGATCAAAAAGAACTAATCACCGACGATTACGTTTCGAATATTCTGAGCACGATTCTCGACACGCATGCGCCGGACAAGCTGCATCCCGACCAATGGGATATCAAAGCGCTGCAGGATGCGGTAGTGATGCAATTCGGCATGGACATTACGGCCGAGGGCATTCCCGTTCGCGAACTGAATCGCCATGAACTGGGCGAAGCGCTGTTCACGCATCTGAAGGAACGGTACGACGCGAAGGAGCAGATCATCGGTGCGCAGGCCATGCGCTACCACGAGCGCATGATCATGCTGAGCGTGCTGGATGGCTTGTGGAAAGACCACTTGCTGGCGATGGACCAGTTGAAAGAAGGCATCGGACTGCGCGGCTACGGCCAGCAGGACCCGTTGATTTCATACAAGCGAGAATCTTTTGAGGCATTCGAAGCCATGATGAACCGCTTCCAGGAAGACACCGTGCGCTTCCTGTTCCGCATGCAGATCATGGGACCGGACGGAAAAGAAATCTCCATCCCGGCGCGGGTTCATCCGCAGTCGATTGTATTCAGCGGAGGTTCTTCGAATGCAGCCGAGCCAGGACAGGCGGCGCTGCCTGGTATGGGCGGAAATCATGGTGCTGGAATGAACGGCGGCTCGTCGAACGGAGTTGCCTCGTCGATTCCAGTGCCGACGCGTGCGCCTTCGACCACGATCGATTCGCTGGAAGAGGAATTTCAGCGGCGCAAGAAGCGCGAGCTGCAGCAGGCGCGCATGGCGGGCGCGGGTGAGGCGACGGAAACGGCGCAGCGACGCACCGGAGAAAAAGTCGGGCGCAACGATCCCTGCCCTTGTGGGTCGGGAAAGAAATTCAAGAAGTGCCACGGTGTGGACGCGTAGGGCATTCTCGGTGGGGCTAGGGTCGGTTGACACAACGCGACCTTTTGTTTCTCCCACCCTTTGCGCAAAAAGCGCACAAAGGATGGGGCACCCAGATTTTATTTGCGGCGATCCATCAGGAAAGCGCTTTGCCGCCACGCGAGGAGCGATAAATCTGGCCACCTAAAATGCCCCCGGCGATCGCGAATACCACAATCAATGCCGACAAGAAGGCCATGGTCAGCAGGATTAATCCGATGCGGCCTTCGGCAGACAGCCAGAAATTTGTGAATGTCGTGACAGGGGCCTGCGGATCCATGGAGGCTGCGCGGGCGGCAGCCTGCTTCACAATCGAGGTCAACTGAGAGTCAATCTCGTTGCCCTGGTGCAGCCCGTAGCGCTGGATCACGAGCAATACCGAATTGGCAGCGAAGGCGACCGTAGCCGCAATCAAACCCAGCAGTGCGCCGACTCGAGCGCCGACGCGTGGAGCCAGCTTGGTCAGGGGACGGCGTCGATGGTAGAGGCCCATTGCCACCACCGCGCCCACAGCCACCCAGAGCACGCTTCCAGCAGCCAGGACAGCCGAAAGGATGCCAACGCTTGTTCCCACGATGGCGGAGATTTGGATCGCCAATTTCCAGGAAACGGAAGTGCCCATTCCGGCGGCGCCAGCCTGAATGTTGACGCCGGTTTCCGGCATACCCTGCGCGGCCTCGCCCTCGTCCGCAACGTAGCGAATCTGGGGCGAGCCACATTCCGGACAATAATAGGCTTCCGGTTCGAGGGTGGCGCTGCAACGATGGCAAACCAAGTCCATATGTTGAGGCTAAACTACCACCGCATCCGCCGCAATCGAGCCCGGGATACGGATTACCTCAGCGCCTGAAGGCGCGACGCGCGTTGGAGCTTGGTTCCCCGGACTGAAGTCCGGTGTCTACCTGAATGCTCCTTCAGTCTACGTGAGGGCGCAGTCGGCATCCGGTCGCAATCGAGCCCGGGATGGCTGTGCCTAGTTGGTTTGACCTTTGTGGGGTAGCTGGACGGCGACAATCGAGAATTTTGTTCCGTCGGAGGTTGGAGTGAACTCGACGATGTGTTGATTTTCTGGGGAGCCGGCCAGCAGTTTAATGTCACCTGTGATTTTTGGAGTCGGACTGTTGACGTGGTTTTTCGATGAACCTGCGTCCATGCTGACGTCGTATTCGTGATCGTTGGCGCAGGTGAGTCCCTTACTGGTTGCGACTGGTTGCCCCAGGGGTTTCTTGTCCTTGCAGGTGAGGACATCGCCGTAGGAGGCCATGGCCTTCTTGTAAAAGGCGACTAATTTGAATTCCGGATCCTTGCTCTGGTATTCCGCTGCTTTGACGTTCAACTGCCACTTGCCAAAACTCATATGGATATCAGCCGCGCCCGAATCATTCCCGTGGTCGCCCGTGGCAACGGCGCCGGGGTAGACGGGCACGCCTACATCGACTGCGGCGGCGGAGTTGGTGCGGACGTCGAGGCCACCGAGCGGGGTGTGCAGATGGACATTCTCCGCGTCGCCGTTCTTATGTTCATTGACGGAGCATCCGGATAGGGCAAAGAGCAAAACTCCTAGGGAGAGAGCCGCGATCGAGAAGCGGCGCGACGACGTGCGGTTACGTTCGAAGTGGAGATGTTTCGGACCAGCAGGCAGGTGAAAATTCTTAAGGCTTTTTACCGTCATGCAAAGTTCTCCCGCAGCGAAACGAATGCGCTCTGTGATCAAAGATACGCCGTAGGAATCCGTGAAGTTCATAGGGAAGAGGTGGAGGGGTCATTTTTCTGTTGACATTGTTGCACGTATCCCACTATATATAGTGGGACGTCACTTATAAGCGCAACTCTTGGGGCTCGTAGGACAAACAGCTTTGGGGAGAAGAAGCTGCCGGAGGCAAACGCTCCGAGTTGCGCTGCGAGTGGCGACGTTCTGCAACACACCAGGCAACGGCCTTGCGATCTTTTTGCAAGGCCGTTTTTTTCTGCGCGATGGGGCGTCGGCCCGGAGCGAACGACGGGAATTCCGGAGGGTCGGGCGCTGGGATGGCGCGTGAATTTTCACTGGGTGAAACAGAGGATCGCGATGGGAGGACCATCGCGGGGGCCGAAGCCCGTCCAATGAAAGTTCACGGTGGAGACCCGGAGGCGGTCGAAGTGAGGAGCGGTCGGCGAGCGCGATTCTTTCATGTATGTTGGCTCGGCGTATTGATGGCCATGCTGGCGGGGTTGGCGGATGCGCAAGCGACGGCCGGCGATCCTCCAATGCGGGTGGCGCGCCTGGCGCACTTGACGGTGCACGTGGCGCTGGAACCTGCGGGCACCGACCAATGGACGCAGGCGGTGCCGAATACTCCTTTGACAACGGGCGATCGTTTCTATGTGAACCACGAGGACCATGCAGAATTGCAGATGGGCGGTCTGGCGGTGCGAGTCTGGAAGTTTACGGACCTGAGTGTTGTGAACCTGGCGAACGATGCGACGCAACTTGCCGTGGCGCAGGGAAGCGTGCATGTGCGGACGTTCGCGCTGCGTGCGGACAGACCAGTCGAGGTAGATACGCCGAACGGCGCGATCACGGTATTGCAGCCCGGCGATTTTCGACTGGATGTGTATACCAATGGCGGCGGCACGCTGGTGGCGGTGGATGCGGGTGCGATCCAAATCAGCGGCCCGGGGGTGGAGAAGATTCTGGGTGCGGGGGAAAGCGTGCACCTGGTGGGCAGCAATCCGATCCACGTGCTGGCGCAGCGCATGCCGGGCAAGGATCCGTTCGATGTCTGGAGTCAGCAGCGTGACCGCGCGTTTCTGAGCTCGGAAGCGCGCAGGTACGTAAATCCGGAGACGGTCGGGTCAGAGGACCTGGATGCGTACGGGAAGTGGTCAGAAACTTTGGAATATGGTCCGGTATGGTATCCATCGAATCTTCCGGCAGGATGGTCGCCGTATTCGAATGGCCGGTGGAGATGGATTGCGCCGTGGGGATGGACCTGGGTGGATGCGGATGCGTGGGGATTTGCGCCCTTCCATTACGGACGGTGGACGGATCTGGGGTCGCGGTGGGGCTGGATTCCTGGTCCGTTGGGAGCTGCCCCGGTGTATGCGCCGGCGATGGTTGCGTTCGTGGGTGGTGCAAGCTTTTCCGGTGAAGCAGGGACGTCGCTGGCTGGATGGATTCCGCTGGGGCCCGGAGAGCCGTTCTATCCTGCATACGCTTGCAGCCGCGCTTGCTTTACCGCGGTCAACCTGTCGAATTTGAGCGAGGCTCGTTCGAGTCCGAGCCACATCCCAGCAACGGGCTACTTCAGCTATTACCATTCGCGGGCCGGCTTTCGCTCGATTCACTACGTCCATGAGAAGGCGACGACAATGGCGGTTCCTTCGAGCGTGCTTGCCTCTGGACAAGCGATCGCGCCGGGTATGGTGGTCCGTCCTACGGCGCAGCAATGGGCCTCGGCGCGAATCCTGTCGCATCCTTTGGTCGCGCCTACGATACGGTGCGTGGTTTCCCACCCGGTGAGCTCCGTGCCTGTTCCCGCGGATCGAGCGCCGGTGGTTGTTGCGCTGCATGCGGCTGCGACAACAGCGCCGCAGAACCGGGCTGAGGAGGCAGCGCCGCAACCTGGCGGAGGATTCTTCCTGATCGCGCGAACTGCGCCTCCCGCGGCTGGCCCGAGCTTTGAACAGCAATTGCCGGCGCTGAGCGAGAATGCCGGACGCCCGCTTGATCCTGGTCAGTGGATGAACCTGGCAGCAGGTCGCGCGGCTGGTCCTGCGACAGTGCGGGAGTTTCCGCCGGAGAGCTGGTCCTTGAGACACGCAACGGGGACAAACGCAGCGGGTCGACATGCGGGGCTGAAATGACGCCGGGAAATCGATGCGAGGTGAACGAAGAAATCGACGGTGAGATTTTCACTTCTGATTTTTTTGTGAGAAGAAGAAAAATAGGTGCTGCGCAATTTGCCTGTGACAACTTATACTTTGCATAAGGTCGCCGCGCGCGGCCATGGGTAGGAGCAAGAGCACAGATACTGTGATGTGGTGAGTTGAAATGATGTGTCCGCCGCGGCGGATTCTTTGATGAACGGCCGCGTTGAGAGCGATTTTCCACTGTACACCTTCTGTGCCATTGCTCCAGGCGCAGGAGATTGAAGCGACTCGAGATGAAGTGCGGCACAGCCGTCACACCAGAATGAATTCTGTTCTCGCTTGAGGATGAAACGTTTGATGCATCTCTGCCTGGGGAATTGGGGAGTCTAATGGCACAACCGCAACCCGCCCGACGCAAGATGCAATCCGTAAAGGCACCCGTCTCCATCCCAGACAAACTGTATTTTCGAATTGGCGATGTTGCACGCCTGTGCAGCTTGCCCGCATATGTGCTGCGATTCTGGGAGACAGAATTTCCGCAGTTGAAGCCGCATAAAGGCGGCAGCGGCCAGCGGCTCTATCGCAAGCGTGATGTCGAAATGGTTCTCGAGATCAAGCGCTTGTTATACGACGAAGGCTTCACCATCGCGGGCGCGCGCAAATCGCTGGCGGAGAAACGCGCAGCACTGACAGCCGTAGATTCGCAGAATGGAAATGCGCCGCATCCCATGCGACGCAAGACAGACTTCATCACTCCGCCAGTGCCGGCGAAGGCGGGGCGCGGTGCAGGGATCGCAGCCGTGGGTTCGAAGTCTGCCGCGGTGGGTCCGAAGTTGAATGAACTGCGCAAAGAGATGCGCGCGCTGCTGTCGATGCTCGGCTCGGGCGCGAGCGACAAATCTGCAGCGGGCGAAGTTGCAGTCGCCACTGTGGCGATTCCGCGCAAGAAAAAGGGCCGCGAGGTCGCGGACGAACCGACATTGTTCTAGGAGTCATTCGTTGACGTACCGCAGCGCCTAAAGGCGAGCCACGAAGAATCTGATTCCCCGGACTAAAGTCCGGGGTCTACCCGAGCAACCTGAGTTTGACTATTTCTGTGGAGCAAAGCTCAGCGTCTACCCAAGCAACCTGAGTTCCTCCGTTTCTGGGGGGCAAAATCCCAGGTCCAGCCAAACCTCACTCGTCGAAGATCTGGAACCAACTTGATTGGCTGCAGAGATGGTCGGGCAGGGTCGCAGCGGACTCGAACCAGGGTTGTAAGCAGCAAAAAAAGGGCCCCTCGTGTGAGGGGCCAATCTGCCTTGGTTCTCTCTTGTGTGAGAGCTTTTGAGTCAACCTTGTTTACGGCGTCGAGCTAGGCTGCGACGCAGTCCCATTCGAGGAGGACTGCGCGGTACCGGACTGCGCCGCGCCGGCTGTTGAGGCACCTTCGTTCGACGCACTCAAGGTTGACAAACTGTTGTGCATCAGTGTGACTTCCACGATGCTGCCGTGCCGGGTCTTGTTGGAATCGCTCACGGTAAGAGGAGCGTTGCCGAGCCCGATCTGGCGAATCTTGTAGAGCGGAACCTGACGGTCGGTGACGAGATAGCGTGTCACGGCCGAGGCCATATCGTGAGAGGCCGTGATTCCAGCCTGACCACGCAGTGGTGAATAACCCTGGACGTCGATCAGATATCCGCGCTGGCCCTGAGTCTGGCTGACGAGCTGATCGAGCGCATCTTTCGAATTCTGACCGAGCACGCTATGACTGCTGCGGAAGCGAATCTCCACGCTGGTGACGGTCTGGTACTGATCGAGATTGCTGACCGCGGTTCCGATGGTAGCGGTCTGAGTGCTGGCCTGCTGCGCCGTTTGCTCTGCCTGGTTCGCGGTGTTACCTGCGGCTGTGGCATGCTGATCGGCGGTATTCGCAGTGTCCTGAGCCTTGGTGATTCCGGCCTGAGCGCGGGCATCCACATCCTTGATGTCGCGAGCATTGGCGGCTGAAACCTGATCCAGCTCATTCAAACGATCTTTTACCGGGTTCAGCTGACGGTTGACCCACTTTTTGCGGGCCATCGGGTTCAAATGTCCCCAGAAGCCCTCATGAGATTGCGTTTCCAGCGGCGGCTGACCCGTTGCGGACATGGTCGTTGTGCCGGAAGCCGATGCATTGGCTGAAGTTCCAGTTTGCACCTGGGCATTGGACGCAGAACTCTGGTCCGCAGATTGTGCCATAAGCGGGAGTGCGGTGCTGGCTGCGAGTACTATCGTGGCAATTCTGAGCAAACTTTTTGAATTGGACGTTTTCATCACTTTTCCATAACCGTGCCGCGCTACTGGCACTTGGTAATGCCATTCCCAATTGCAAGCGCGGTGCCAAAGAACAGGCTCGAGAAAACGGTATGGAAAAATAGGTCAACTAAATGATTCTAAAGGTAGAAATGGGTGGGCCTGGAAAGTTAGAGAAAACCCATGGATTTGGGGCCGGCGCGAATCGCGTAAAACCTGCTCGTAACCGGGCAAAAAGTACCTCGTAAGGTAACCATTTGGACGGTTTTCGTAGGTCGGCGACACGACTTTAAGGGCGGGTGGAAAGGTCCACAATTCGCAGTGGAGGAGGCTGCTGATTCCACATGGGAGAGACGTTGTCGAAGACCAGGCGAAAGTCCTGACTTTTGCCTGGGGATAAGGGAGCGGCGCTGATTGGCTGCGTGTCTACGTAGGGGTCGCGGGAACGGATGAGGCCGAGGGGTGCCTGCAGAATCTGGGGAGCGTCGCCGGTTTCATTGGGGAAGGCAGCCTGAAGGGTCATCGAAGTGATGGTGCGATTGCCTCGGTTCTCGATGGTGCCATCCACGTAGGTAAGCTGATCGCCGGCAAAGTTGCTGGCCTGGCTGACCTGAACATTGCCCAGGGTTACGTACTTCGCATAGGGGTCGACGGGATTGCCATTGGAGTTGGCGGCGGGCCGACCCAGCCAGAACGCCAGCCCGAGGCCACAGCAGATCACAACCAGCGCAACAATCCACGGCATCCAGTTACGATCTGCCCCCTCCGATGCACTATTCACTGAAGGGTTTTCGGGAGCGAAGAGAACTGGTTCGCGGTGTGGAGTCGGAGTTGGAGAAGGTTCCGAGGCTGGGTCGTTCATGGGGCGATTGTACCTCGCATGGAGGTTGGGGGACATCCCTCCTGAAACGGGAATCAACAATGAAAAAACAAAAAAATGATTCAAGGACCGAATCCGTTTCGCCGAAACACACGTCATAAGTATGGCGACGTCGAGTGTGAGGGATGCGGTTCTAAACCGTGGTCCTGACTTCGGCAGGATCAGCGAGGAGCAAGTATGTTGCGGGCTCTGAAATTGAAAGCGCGAAAACGCTCGGTCCATCCGCAAGGGGACACGCTCTATCGCGCCGCCGCGGTTGCGGCGGCGTTGATGGTGTTGGCGGCTGCGCCGTTTTTTTGATTCTGACCGAGGCGGCTGGGCTCCGAGCGATGCGAATTGGCTGCCGTACTACGCGGCTAAGTTCGGGCGAGGGCGTTGCTCGAAAATGGCGTTTGGTTCCAGCGAGGCGTTGCGCGGTTAGAGGAAACTGGCGCGGCGCACGGTTCGGCGAAAATCGTCTCCGTGCATAAAAACCGTAATGCACATTTCCTGCAGACGAGATCGCATGCGTTCTCCGATGCGATCTCCCAGCGTTTCCTCTCGCATGGCTCTTGTGGCAGCGTTGGAGGGTGTCGCGCGAGACACATCTCGATCGGTCACTGAAGTGGACTGCACTTGCAAGAGGGCTGAAGGCTGATTGGGATAGTTCGTAGTGATCAGCGTGGTTCGTTTGTCGTTATAGCGCGTGTTCAAAATGTGCGCCACAGTGTCCCAAACCCAGTCCGTCGGTTTGACCGCACCCAATTCATCCAACAGCAAAACTTCGGCTTCGAATACGGGACGAAGAATCTCTAATTCCGTGGTGGCAACCTGCGGGTTGTAGGAATTCTGAATCTGCTTCAGCAGGTCACGGTAATCGCAAAAGATTCCGGTAGCGCCGCGCTGCTCCACCATTTCTCGGAGCAAGCCGACGGCAAGATGTGTTTTGCCGCAACCGATGCTACCCGTGAGCAGCAAACCCCGTCCAGCGGTCTCAAGGGGATAGCCATCGGCAAATCGGCGAGTAGTCATCAAGGCCACGCCGAGAGATGGATCGGCTCCGCGAAAACCAGTGTCGAAGCTCTCCAGCGAGCAATGAGTATAGCGCTGCGGAATTCTGGCTTTCTGCAGGCGTAGAGTCGCCTTTTTTTCTATGCGGCACGAACATTCGGCGGCGAATTGATCCAGGCCGCGACGCACCATGGTGACGCCGATGCCGCCGCAGAAGGGGCAGGTTTTCGCGGTATTGTCGGTCAATTTTTCCATGGTGAACGATGCAGGATTTCTGCTGCTTTTTCAGTATCGCAGGCGAGGGGAGAATCGCTCGAGAATTCCTGGATTGCAAGCTGTGGGAATCTCGCATAAACTGGAGGTTAGCGTTTTGAGAAAGGTTTTGAGTCACCATGCCGAAGCAAGGAATTCATCCAAATTACGAGAACATCCGCGTGGTATGCGCGTGCGGTCACAGTTTTGAGACCCGTTCGACCCATAAGGGCGACATCCACATGGAAATCTGCTCCAACTGCCACCCGTTCTTTACGGGAAAACAGAAAATGATTGATACTGCCGGTCGCGTGGAGCGTTTCCGCCGCAAGTATGCGCAGTCGGATTCGGCCAAGGCCGAGACCGCCGCGAAGTAACAGCGCACGCGTTCGAAATACACTGAGGCCTCCGCCGCGGCGGGGGCCTTTTGGTTGTTGGATAGAGAAGCCGTTTGAGGCGATGAAAAAGCATTGGGACAATCCGGCAGAGCATGCGATGCCCGAGCAGGCGCGCGTTCCGGCGTCGCTGCAGATCGCGTCGGTGCGAATTGCGCCGGCGACGGTATTGGCGCCCATGGCGGGCGTGACGGATACGGTGTTTCGCCGGTTCATCCGCAATGCGAGTGTGTTTGGTGTGGGAGCTGGACTGGAAAGTGCGTCGAGGGATTTCTCCGATGGCATTGAAGCGAGTGTGACCAATCAGCAATCCGGCTGCGGGTTGATCATGACGGAGTTCACCTCCGCGGACGGCCTGTCGCGCATGCGCGAATCGAAGCGCAAACGGTACCTGACCTACTACGAAGACGAGCATCCGATCGCAGCGCAGCTTTTTGGTTCGGATCCGGAGACATTGTCAGAGGCGGCGCGCATAGTGGAAGATGCCGGCTTCGACATTGTGGATTTGAACCTGGGATGTCCGGCGAAACGGGTTGTGAGCTGCAACGGGGGCAGTGGATTGCTGCGGGATCTGCCGCTGATTGCGCGCATCTTCGAACAGGTGCGAGCGGCGGTGACGATTCCGTTCACGGTGAAGTTTCGCATGGGATGGAACGATGACAGCATTGTGTGCGTGGAGTTGGCGAGGCTGGCGGAAGCGAGCGGATTGAATGCGGTGGCACTGCATGCGCGAACGCGGGAACAGGGCTACTCCGGACAGGCACGATGGGAATGGATTGGCGCCATCAAGCAGGTCGTGACGATTCCGGTGATTGGAAACGGCGATATTCGCACGCCGGAAGATGCCTGCGCGCTGGTGGCGGAAACACATTGCGATGCGGTGATGATTGGTCGCGCCGCGCCGGCGAATCCGTGGATTTTTCGTCAGATCGCGGAGTACACGGCCAGCGGAACCTACACGCAGCCAACGGAACTGGATCGCTACAACCTGATTCGCACATATTTTTCGATGCTGCTGGATCAGGAATTTCCAGACGCGACCGGCAAGATGAAGCAATTTGCTTCCTGGTTTACCCATGGCGTTCCCGGGGGCGCGGGCTTGCGCAAGGCCATCTACGAAGCGAAGACGGGCCCGGCGATCATTGAGGCGGTAGAGAAGTTCTTTTCTACGCGACTCACGACTACACCTGTGGAGATTGACCAGCTTGCGAATGCGTTCATTCCGTGATTTTGTGGTCAGCCAACCCCAACCAATCGTCGAATTTCTTGGAGATTGACTTCGGCCACGTCTTAGCTAAGATAGATTAGCAGTCAAGGGCGAGGCTATGATCTCCGCAACGATATTCGAAGCAAAGACGAAATTGTCAGAACTGGTGAAGAAGGCGCAAAAGGGCGAAACCGTCATCATCACCTCCGGACGGGATAAGACCCCGGTAGCCAAACTTGAGGCGATCCATCCGGTAGGGAAGAAGCGCCTTGGCGCTTTAGAAACTCCTGGATTCAAGTTGACGGATGCGTTCTTTGAACCACTGCCAGAAGACGAGTTGCGCTTTTGGAATGGAGAGGGCGCCTGAGAGTCCTACTCGACACTCACACTCTTCTTTGGGCCACGCTTTCACCGGCGTTTCTCAGCCAAGAAGTTGCGGCGATCATCGAGAATGAGACAAACGTGATTCTGGTTTCGGCGGCTTCGGCATGGGAAATATCGACCAAGGTGCGCCTCGGTAAACTTCCTGGAGCGGAACCTCTCGAAAAAGATTTCCTGGATGTGATGCTGGATGCTGGCTACGCGATGCTTTCAATCGACGCCGGGAGCGCGCTGCGCGCAGGTCGTCTCACGAGCGACCATCGCGATCCATTCGATCGGATGATTGCCGCCCAGTCGTTGGCGGAGGATATTCCTGTCTTAAGCATGGACTCAAAACTCGACTTGTTCGGCGTGCGGCGAATTTGGTGAACATAAAAACCGCGATTTATTTTTCGCGTCGCTTGCGGAAGACGACTCGGATTTTATCTCGCCAGCGCTCGTCGAGTGCGACCAATGTCCAGTCCACCTGCGGCGACACATAGCGCAATACCACTTCCGTTGCGGGATGAATGCGCAGCGCAGGCGCGATCAGGTAAAGAAGCGGCGCATCGGTGCGGAGTTGCTTGCCGGGAAAATATCCGAAGCGTTCCAGGTCGCTCTTTGAGGAGGCGCTGCCCGGTTTATCCGCGGTTGCGTGGTGATGCTGGCGAACGCGCACCCAGTAATCGAGCGATTGCAGCGCCAGATGCAAATCCTCATCCGCTTTGATTTCGATGACGACCAGGCGACCATCTCGACGCACCGCGAGCAGGTCGAGCACGGCGCGATCGGCGGCGGAAAACGCTGGAACCTGCGCATAGACGGGTTGCGGTTCGATCATGGCGTCGATGGAATCGAGCGAGCGTCGCAACCTGGATTCCAGCCAGCGCTCGGGTTGCTGACGATAGAGGGTGTCGCGTTTGTCGCCGGTGGGCCGCCTACGTGCGATCAATTCGCCGACCATTTCGCGCAGCTTCGGGGCCGATTCTTCGGTGAGCAGGGTCGCGTTGGCTCCGCTGCCGAAAAGAATTTCTTCCGATCGGGCAAAGCTGTTATCGGCTGCGCTGGTACGGACTCGGGCGAACTCGAGGCCATTCCACAATAAGCCGACCTCGCTACCGCTGCGGAAGACGACTTCCATTTCCGGGACGGCATGGGCTGGAAGCAGCGCTTGCACGCGCTGAATGGCAGGCTGAAAGCGTTCCTGCGCCGCCGTGGTGTCGGGAGCATGTACAAGGCGCGACTCGAAATTGCCTTGATCGCTGTATTCGCGCTGATAGAGCTCTTCTGCTTTTTCGTCGAGCTCGTAGAGTTCCCATTGGGCGGCGCGTTCATTCATCCAGGCCATGCGGGCCGCGGTGACCGCAGACTTGCCGCGAGGAAGAATTACGCGCAGTCCCTCGAAGAGACGTCGGCCTCCACTGTGCTCCCGGCAGTGGTGCAGCCACAGAACGCCGAGCGTCAGAATGCCATCGATGAGGGACTGACTTTCTTCGCCATTGATGGCGATCAAGGCCCACGCAGAGTTGCCGCGCACCAGGGTTCCGCGGGCATAGGAGGGGCCGAAGCTGCGCTCCAGGTCCATTGCGGTGCGCAAACCTTCCACCTGCCAGTCAGGAAAATATCGAGGCAGGAGTCGCTCCAGCAGCGGAATAAATCGGGCTCGAGTGGAGTCTCGCTGCGAGGGAAGGCGACGTTGCTGCGGTTGTAATTCCAACGTTTGCGGTTTCGACTGGCCCATGCGCAGCACGTGCAGACGCAGCCCGGTTTTGCGAACCGTGATGTTGACCACGTGGCGAATGCAGTTGCGCTCTTCCGACCAGACATGCAACACGCAATGACCATGCTCTGTAGTCACGGTGGCTGTGGCGAGTCGCAGATCGAAAAGGATGCGGCCATTTTCCAGCAGCACAGCAGCCGGCTGGTCATTGAAAAAAGTTTGCAGCTGCTGCGCGAGTTGCTCCGGTGTGGGGCCGTCTACCATCCCATCCGCTCACGCAGCGACGTGATGTGGGCGGCGTGATGGCGGCCGTGCCAGGCGTAGAGTGCGGCGACCTGTTCGATGGTCTGATTGCCGGATTCAGGATGCTTGTAGCCGCGCTTTGACCAGGCGGATTCGTCGAGCGAGTGCAGCAGCGTGACCCAGCGGGTATGCAGAGAATCGAGCAGTTGCAGCGAGACTTCGACGGGAAGGGTGCGGGCATCTTCCAGCTCTGCCCACACACTTTCTTTGTACGGAGTGATGCCGGGCCAATCTTCCGTGAGCGCAAGCCGCATGCGGGCGGTGGCCTGCATGTGGCTATCGGCGACATGATGAATGGTTTGGCGAACTGTCCAGCCGCCGTCGCGATACGGCGTATCGATCTGGGATTCAGAGAGGCCGGCGGCAGCGGCACGGAGTTTTTTCGGCAGTTCGGCGATTTTCTGAATGGCTTCTTCACGCTCCTGCGCGGTGAGGGTGGCAGGTCGTACAAATTTTCCAATGGGATGGCGCAGATCGTTGTTCATGCCCTCCACGCTACCATGGAACACGGCCGCAGAGCACGAAAGCCGGTGTGCGGAACGGTACCAGTTGTGCGGCTGCCATGCGTCTTTGCGGGTTTGGATGAATCTAAAAGATAGAATTGAACCAGGTGGGTGCTGAGGCGCCGGGTCACCGCGTCATTCTGAAGGAGTTATTGCATGCAACCTGCATCGCCCGACACGCGTAAATTTTTCTATGAACACCTTGGCATCAACGAGCGGCTGCTGGAGCAGTGTCTAAGTGCCGCGCTGTCCGCGGGTGGCGATTATGCGGACCTCTATTTCGAATACATCACGGCCAGCTCGCTGATGGTGGATGAGTCGCTGGTGAAATCCGCCAGCCAGGGAATCAGCGCCGGTTGCGGCTTGCGGGTGGTTTCGGGCGAGCGCACCGGGTATGCGTATACAGACGATTTATCGCCGGAACGGCTTTTGCGCGCCGCGCATACGGCGGCACTGATTGCCAGCGGGCCATCGAAACAGCAGGTGCAGGGTTTTCGCGAAACGCCGTCGGCGGGACTGTATACCGTAGCTGCGCCGGGAACGGATTCGGAAACTTCGGCGAAGCTGGCGCTGATTCAGCGGGCTGATCGCGCAGCGCGGGCGTACGATCCGCGCATCGTGCAGGTGCAGGCGAGTTTTGGCGACGAGCTTCGGCGCATTTTGGTGGCCGGGTCAGATGGAAGTTTCGCGACCGATACGCAGCCACTGGCTCGGTTGAATGTGTCGGTGATCGCGAAGGAAGGCGACAACATTGCTCGCGGCAGTTCAGGTGGGGGCGGACGCGTGCTGCTGGACTTTTTCCTGACAGACAAGACGCCGGAGTATTTTGCGGTGGAAGCGGCGCGGCAGGCGGTGTTGCAGCTGGGCGCGGTGCCGGCTCCGGCTGGCGAAATGCCGGTGGTGTTGGGGCCAGGGTGGCCAGGGGTTTTGTTGCATGAAGCTGTCGGGCATGGACTGGAAGCGGACTTCAATCGCAAGAAGACGTCGGCGTTTGCAGGTCTGATCGGGCAGATGGTGGCGAGTCCCAAGGTGACGGTGGTGGATAACGGGACCATGCCGAATCGCAGAGGCAGTTTGAACGTGGATGACGAAGGCTCGCCCACGCAGGAGACTGTTTTGATTGAGAACGGCGTGCTGAAGGGATACATGAGCGACAAGCTTTCATCGAGACTGATGGGTATCGCCGACACGGGCAATGGGCGCCGCGAAAGCTATCAGCACATCCCCATGCCGCGCATGACCAACACCTACATGCTGGCGGGTGAGGACGATCCGGGGGACATTATTCGCAGCGTGCAACGCGGTTTGTATGCGGTGAATTTCGGCGGCGGCCAGGTGGACATTACGAACGGTAAATTTGTTTTCTCAGCGTCGGAAGCCTATTTGATCGAGGATGGAAAGATTACCGCGCCGGTAAAGAATGCAACCTTGATCGGCAATGGTCCGGAGTCATTGAAATATGTGTCGATGGTAGGCAACGATCTGAAGCTGGATGAGGGCGTGGGGACCTGTGGGAAAGCGGGCCAGAGCGTTCCCGTCGGCGTGGGCATGCCGACCATCAAACTGGACAAAATGACCGTTGGCGGAACAGGAAATTAACGCACGGCAACGACCCAAGAGGGCAAAGTTTGATGAAGAATGCAACTGTCACTGTTTCTGAAAATGCGATTTCGACTGAGTTTGTAACTGACATTGTTACAAAGGCATTGCGGGCCGGCGCCAGCGACGCGGAAGCGGTGTTTTCGGAAGGCGATGAATTTGAAACGCTGGTGCGTTTAGGGCAGGTGGAGCAGCTGAAGGAGGCCGGTTCACGGGCGCTGGGATTGAGGGTGTTTCAGGGAAATCGAACGGCCTCGACCACCACCAGCGATCTGACCGCGGAAGGCATCGAGAAGCTGATTTCGGGTGCGATGGCGCTGGTGCAGGTGACCTCCGAAGATCCCTTTGCGGGCCTGCCGGAGCCCGAGGAGTTCGGCAAGCTGGCGGAAGATCTCGATCTTTATTACGACGACGTGTATTCGCTGCCGGCGGCGGAGCGAATTGACTATGCGCGACGCACAGAAGCAGCGGCGATGGCTGCCGATGCGCGCATCCAGAATTCCGGCGGCGGAAGTTTCGATGCGGCAACCGGGCGCAAAATACTGGCGAATTCGCGCGGGTTCGTTGGCGAAGTGCGGCGTTCATCATGCTCGATTGCAGCGCAGCCGATCGCGCTTTCTCCAGATGGAGGGATGCAGCGCGACTATTGGTATTCCAGCCAGCGATCGTTGGCGCTGCTGGATTCGCCGGAGTCGGTGGGATTGGAGGCGGCGCGGCGGACGGTACGAAAACTGGGAGCTCGCAAAGTGCCGACGCAGCGCGTGCCGCTGGTATTTGCGCCGGAGGTTGCCAACTCGATTCTGGGCGCGATTATGGGGGCGATCAACGGGAACGCCGTGTATCGGAGCTCCTCATTTTTAGCGGGGAAGCTGGGCGAGACGGTAGCGGGAAGCAACCTGACGATCATCGACGATGGCACGACGTGCGGAGGGTTTGGCAGCTCGCCGTTTGATGGAGAAGGCCTGCCGACGCGGCGCAAAACTGTGCTCGATAAGGGCGTGCTGACCAGCTATCTGCTGAACACGTACACGGCGCGGAAGCTGGGGCTGAAATCCACGGGAAATGCTTCGCGCGGGCTTGCGGGCAGCCCGGGAATCAGCTGCGGAAATTTTTATCTTGAGCCAGGGGAGAAGACACCGGAGGAGATTATCGCGGCGATTCCCAATGGTCTATACGTCACGGACCTGATCGGACACGGCGTGAATATTGTTACGGGCGATTATTCTCACGGGGCTTCGGGGTTGTGGATTGAGAATGGCGAACTCTCGTATCCGGTGGAAGAAATCACAGTGGCGGGCAATCTCAAAGAGATGCTGCACAATATTTCCAGCATCGGCAGCGACCTGATTTTTCGCAGCGCGGTGGCGTGTCCGACGATTGTGATTGAGGGTATGACCATCGCCGGCGAGTAGAACTTTCTATCGTAGCGTGTCTGCGAAAAGCAACCCACGTCTCAGATGCGAGACGTGGGACACCCGATTTATTTTTATGCAGCGGCGTCTTCATCGCTGGGCAGAATTTCTGCATCGACGATGCGAGCCAGGTGTGCGCCGAACCAGTGCTTGTCGTCGTACCAGCTATGCTCCAGAACATAGCCGCTTTTCTGCAGCATTTCTTCCACTTGTTCCGGGCTGAATTTATAGCTGTTTTCAGTGTGGATGGATTCGCCGCGCTTGAATCCGAAATTGCGATGCAGCAGTTCGACATGCACCATTTGATTGCACTTGCTGTCCAGGTGCATTTCGATGCGGCTCTGAGCGGCGTTCCAGATGGCGCGATGTTCAAACGCATCCAGCTCAAAATTTGCTCCCAGCTCGCGATTCAGCCGAGCCAGAATATTCTTGTTGAATTCCGCAGTGATGCCGGCGCGATCGTTGTAGGCGGCGAGCAAGGGCGCAACGTCTTTTGCCATGTCGGTGCCTAGCAGCAAGGCATCACCAGGCTGAAGCTGCGTACGCAACCAACGCAACAGCTCGATCGCATCCTCGGGATCGAAGTTGCCGATGCTGGAGCCGATGTAGAGCGCCAGTTTGCGACCCATGGAGGGAAGGTTCAGATCTTTATCGTGGGTGAAATTCGAACAGACCGGTTGAACCTCAACCTGGGGCAGCGCGGCATGAACATTCTTCGATGCCAATTCCAGCGCGGCTTCCGACACGTCGACGGGAAGATACAAAGTATCGCCCTGGCGAACCATGACGGCGCGCAGAAGGGTGAGGGTTTTGCTGGCGCTGCCCGCTCCTAATTCGACTACGCACAGCGGCTGCTCGATCGACCCCGCTGCTTTGGCCACGATGTCGGCAGCGTTGCGAGAAAAAATTGACTGCTCCAGCGAGGTGAGATAGTACTCGGGCAGGCGCGTGATTTCTTCAAAAAGAAGCGAGCCCGCAGTATCGTAAAACAGCCACGCGGGAAGGGATTTTTGTTTGGCGGACAAGCCGTCAATCGCAGCCCGCGCCACGCCCAGGCTTTCCTTTGGCGGTAATTGGATCGACGGGGTCAGAACGTCATCGAGCAGAGAAGGAAGGTTCACGCAGCTCCTCCATCCGCAGCCAAACGAATGCCGGAGAATTGCCAGCGCGTGGCTGGGGCGAAGAAGTTTCGATAACTGGCGCGAATGTGAGAAGTGGGAGTCGCGACCGATCCTCCACGCAACACAAACTGATTGCACATAAATTTTCCGTTATATTCGCCGAGTGCGCCCGGGGCAGGTTTGTACCCGGGATAGGCAACGTAGGGGCTGCGTGTCCATTCCCAAACATCGCCGAAAAGTTGCGAGGGCTGATGCGGGTTGGCGGCGTCTAACGCAGCCTGCGGATGGAGAGTTCCGCTTTCGAGCAGATTTCCAGCAACCGGAACGCTCTGCGCGGCGTGTTCCCATTCAAATTCCGTGGGAAGTCGACAACCGGCCCAATGCGCGTAGGCATCGGCTTCGTAATAGCTGAGGTGACAGACCGGGGTCGAACGCAAGTCATCGAGCGATTCCAGACCGTGCATCGTGAAAACTTCCCACCTGCCTGAGGATTGCTGCTTCCAATAGAGCGGCGCCTGCCAGCCGAGCGACTGAATCGTGTCCCAGGCGTCGGAAAGCCAGAATTCTGGACGCTGATAGCCGCCGTCTTCCAGGAAGCGAAGATACTCCGCGCAGGTTACAGGACGTGAAGCGAGACGAAAGGGCTGAAGAAAAACCTGATGGCGAGAGAATTCATTGTCGAAGCCAAAACGATCGCCGCGATTGCCGATTTCGACCAGGCCGCCAGCATAGTCCAGCCACTGATGTGGCTCGGAGTCGTTGCTGCGCAGGGGGCGAAATTCCGCATAAATTGGTTGCAGCGGATTGGACCAGAAAGCGTGCTTGATGTCGGTCACAATCAACTCCTGATGCTGCTGTTCGTGATGCATTCCCAATTCGATGCGGTCGTGTATCTCCGCGGATGCACCCGCAGCCAACAATTGCGCGATACCGTCTTCAACATGGCGCCGATAGGCCTGGATCTGCTGTAGGGAGGGCCGCGAAAAGGAAGCGCGCAGCTGCTTTTCCGGATGACCGCCGAGAGATTTGTAATAACTGTTAAAGAGCCACTGAAAATCCGGATGAAACGCCTTGTAGCCCGGCAAATAAGGACGCAGCACAAATGTCTCGAAAAACCAGGTGGTGTGCGCCAGATGCCATTTGACCGGGCTTGCTTCAGGACAGGACTGGACCATCATATCTTCGGCGGTCAACGGCCGCGCCAGTTCTTCTGTCATATCGCGCACCGCTTGAAACTGGTGCTGTAAAAAAGCGGAGTTAAGTTCTAACGGTGTAACTTCCAGAACGCCCACGCGATTATCTCCTATGTGCTAAAAGCCAGGATGCACACTGAGCAGCCGGGCCAGAGTGTACGCAGCGCCGGCGGCCAGACCGCCAATCAATACTGTTTGTAATGCGGATTTCATGGTGCCGCCGCCGGTCAAACGACCTTTGACGGCTCCGAAAAAAAACAGCGCTATCAATGTGATGACAACGGAAGCACGCAGGGCGGAGGAGGCATGCAGCATGACCATGTAGGGCAGTAAGGGGATAAATCCGCCTGCAATGTAAGAAAATGCGATGACGGCAGCGCTTTGACGGGCTCTGTGGCTGGCCGGTTTTTCCAGGCCGAGTTCAAACCGCATCATAAAATCTACCCAGGCTTTTGGATTGCGCTTCAAAGCGGTCAAGACGGAATCGCTCTCGGCGCGCTCGACGCCGTATTCCTCAAAAATCTGGTAAATCTCTTCTTCTTCGTCGCGAGTGCGCTCGACGATTTCTCGTTCTTCGCGGTGATACTCGCTGGCGTAATGCTCCACATCGCTGCGAGCCGCGAGATATCCGCCCAATCCCATGGCGATGGAGCCGGCGGCGATTTCTGCCAGACCCGCCAGCACAACGATGTGCGACGATCCGACCGCGCCGGAAAGGCCAGCGGCCAAGGCAAAAGGGACGGTCAAGCCATCGGACATGCCAATGACCACGTCACGCACCAGCGCGGTGGATTCGAAATGGGTTTCAACGTGGTCAGAACTCGCTACATAATGCATTCGGCGCAGTTTACCTCATCCGGATGAACATTCGTCGATAGCAGGTGCGGTGAAGCCGACTGAACCTATTTGGATGGAAGATTCAGCGATTTGGGCTCATTTTCTGAAACTTTGAGGGTCTGTCCGCTACTTTTTACAAAGCCATAGGGGCAATGGCGACAGGCTGATTGGCAGCAAAAGCCACGTTTTCGGTGATAGGCCTCGGTGAAGACGAGATACGGGCCATCGAAATAGTAGTCCTCGTCGTCCTGTTCGGGCGGATCGGATGGCTCCGGCATATTTGGATTGTAAAGGGTGGGTGGCGAGTGGGCGACCGGGAATGTGATTGCATGGTCGACTTTGAAGTTTTGAACCTCAGCGCCTGAAGGCGTATTTCGGTAGGTTCATATCGCCTGGACTAAAGTCCGGGGTCGACCTTAGAGCGGCACCTCATCCCGGACTGTCGCCGCGGCGACCCAGAGTCTACCTGCGGCCTATATTTTGGCGATGCGTTGTGTTGCGGGATCGAGCGGGGTAGGGCTGGCGGCGCGACGACTGCGAAAGCGGCTGATCAGTTGATTGGGCAGGTTGGAGTGAAAAAGCTGCAGGATGGCCCAGGCGGAAAGCAGCCACACGGTTGTGCCGCAAGCGAGTTGCAGCAGATCGCGGGGAAAGGAGCCCGATGGTGGCAGCAGGCGCACCACGGCAAACAAGACCGCGAAGGAGACGATGGCAGCCGCCAGGGATTTTGCCATCTCGGCGTACTCCAATCCACCTAATGACACGAGGCCCTTGCGATGTAGCAGGAACGCCAGCCCCAGGGTTTGCACCAGGATGCCACAGTCGGACGCGATGGCCAGCCCCATCACTCCCAGGTGATGGAAGAGGAACCAATAGATCGGAATGGATGCGGCGGTGATGATCGTGCTGGCGGCCATGGGGGTAAAGGTATTGCCGGCGGCGTAGAAGGCGCGGGCGTAAATGGCTTGCGCCGACCAGAAGCAGAGAGAGCCGGCGAATAAGGTGAAATAGAGAGCAATAGAGCCGACATCCCGGTGATGCAGCGAGCCGCCGCGCAGCACCAGGTCGACGGCGGGGTAGGCCATGCCGATCATCCAGCCTGAAAGCAGAAAGGCGAAGGCATAGATGCGGGTGACGATGCGATTGACAGAGGAGGCAAATTCACGATGGCGCCCCTGGCCGATCAAAGCGGCAAAAAAAGGCATGGAAGCCGCGCCGGCGGCCTGGCCGAGGATTGCCATGGGCGTGGTGAAGAGTGTTTTGGCGTAATTCAACTTGGCGATGTCGCCGTGACCGCCAGAAGCAAAATAATTCAGAATCCAGGTGTCTGCGGAGACCAGGGAGACGCCAATCATCAGGGGGATGGACATGCGTACCCAGTCGCGCAGGCCGGGATGGGACCAGTCGAGGGAGAAGCGCAGGCGCAATCCAATGCGATGGGCGGCGTAGTAATTCAAAAGCAATGGACCGCAGATGGCGCCGACCAGCGCGCCGACGGCGAGAGAAGAAACGCCGAGTGCTTTGTGCAGCAGAATTCCGCCAAGGATGATGCCAAGGCTGTAGATGAGCGGCGAAATTGCCTGCCAGGCAAACTGCTTGCGGACCAGCAAGACGGCGCTGAGAACTCCGCCAGCGAAGAAGCAGAGCTGGGCGGGAAGCACGATGCGGGTCATGTGCACGCAGAGGGCGGCGGTTGGCGGATCGAACTTGTGCAGGAAGACGCTGACGTACAGTGGAGCAAAAATTTCGCCGAGGATAATGGCTGTGCCGAGCACCAGCAGCATGGTGCTGAGGATGACGGAAAGCGCCTGCTCGCCCTCATGTTCGCGGCCCTGTTCGCGGTAGCGGCTGAGGATGGTGATGAAGGTGATGGAAGCGGTGCCGCCTGCCAATAAATAGGTGAGCATGTCTGGCAATTGGAATGCGGCGGTATAGGCATCGGTGAGAGAACCCGCACCGAACAGGAACGCGATCACCTTGATACGGACCAGTCCAATGACGCGGGATAACAGGACCGAAACCATGAGCAGCAACATGGCGGAGAAGGCTGTGTGCTCGTGCGAGAGCCGCAACCAGCCGGGGCGGCGGAAGGCTGATTTGGGGCGGGAATCTGCGGCAGTCTTGGTTCGTTCGGGGGTCAGGTGCGTGTCCTCTGCCATGGATTCTCTAAGTTCGATTCTTTCGATTCTATCGTTGCGCCAATGGATGGATGTCGGCCAACCTGTGGTGTTTGAGCCACGATGCCAACGCCCAGATCACCAAAGTTTTCCGGCACACAGGCTGCCGTGATCCGAATCACAGCCACCGCGGAACAACGAGAGTCTCCTCCATAGTATGCAGACAAAACGCAAGATCTGCGCATGGCTTGTCAGTATCTTCCTGCTCACCTGGGCGTGCAGCCTACAAGCGGCACAAAAGCCGAAGGACGCGGATTGTCTGGCCTGCCACTCCGACGCGACGCTGGCCAAGGACGTGAACGGCAAGAAGGTCAGCCTGTACGTCGATCCAGTCAAGATGAAGGGGTCGATCCACGGCGCGATGTTCAGCTGCGTGGATTGCCATAAAGACGTCACGGAATCGCCGCATACGGCGGAGCCGAAAAAAATCACGTGTGTGACTTGTCACGCGGATGCGGCGAAAGCGTATCAACATAGTTTTCATGCGCAGCAGAAAAAGGCCGATGGAACGCCGGCGGCGACGTGTGTGGATTGCCACGGAAGCGCGCACGATATTTTGCCGGCGAGCGATCCCCAGTCAAAGGTGAATCACGCCAATATTCCTGCGACCTGCGGCAGCTGCCACGGGCAGAAGTTCGTGATGAGTGGGAGTGGCGTCAGCACGCAGGTGTTTGCGTCCTATCAAGACAGCGTGCATGGTAAAGCGGTGCAGGGAGGTTCGCAGAGCGCGGCCGTCTGCACGGATTGCCATGGGTCGCACCAGATTCTTCCGGCAAACGATGCTGCGTCGCCGATCAACAAGTTCAACGTGGCCGCGACCTGCGGAAAATGCCATGGGCAGATTCAGCATACTTTTCTGCAGAGCGTCCACGGACAGGCGTTGACTCGCGGCAATCAGATGTCTCCGACTTGTACGGACTGCCACGGCATTCACACCATCCTGGCGCCGAAGAATCCTAGCTCCACAGTTTCGCAGAATCGGTCGGGGGCAACCTGTGCGGGCTGTCACCAGGGAGTGCGGCTGACGCAGGAATTCGGAGTCGCGGGGAATCGCGTCTCTACCTATTTAGATAGCTATCACGGGCTGGCGTCAAAGAATGGCTCGGTGGTGGTGGCGAACTGCGCCAGTTGCCATGGCGTGCATAACATTTTGCCGTCGAGCGATCCGCGTTCGACCATCAATCGCGCCAATCTGGATGCAACCTGCGGGCAGTGTCACAAAGGAGTGACGCGGCGTTTTACGCTGGGCAAGGTTCACATGGACCCGAAGCAGCCGACAGGCATGGGTGGAATCATCGTGCAATTTGTGACGCGCTTCTACATTGCGATGATCCTGCTGGTGATTGGAGGCATGTTCCTGCACAACGCCATCATCTGGCGGAGCAAGGCGATTGCTCGCCGCAACGCGCAACATCGGACAGTGGAAAGGCTGACACGCAATCAACGGTGGCAGCACTTCATCCTGATGCTTACGTTTACGGTGCTGGTCATCACTGGGTTCGCGCTGAAATATCCTGACTCCTGGTTTGCTGCTGTGTTTGGCATGGGAGAGAAACTTCGCGGCATTGTGCATCGAGTAGCGGGAGTGGCGCTGATTGTTCTGTGTATCTACCACATCATCTATGCCGGTGTGACGCGCGATGGACGAAAGTGGGTTCGCCACATGGCGCCGGGGCCGAGAGATGCCTTCGATGCCTTTGGAACGATGCGATATTACCTGGGCCTGAGCAAGGACAAACCGAAGTTCGGCCACTTTAACTATGCGGAGAAGGCGGAATACTGGGCCATGGTGTGGGGCACAACTTTAATGGCTGTGACAGGCATAATGCTGTGGGCCAAGGTTTCTGTGGGGAACATAGTCGCCCGCTGGTGGCTGGATGTGGCAACCGCGATCCACTTTTACGAAGCGATTTTGGCGGCGCTGGCCATCGTGGTGTGGCATTTCTATCAGGTGCTGTTCGATCCGGATACCTATCCGGTGGAGTGGGCCTTTTGGGATGGCAAGATGGACGCCGATCACTACAAAGAGGAACACGAATTGGACACGGAGACGCTCGCCGAAGCTGAGGCGGCGGAGACGGCTGCGAATGCCAAGACTCAAGACGACGAGCTCCGATAACTCTCGTCTCCCCACGATGGAAGAAGGCTGTAATCTCGAAGATGTTCGCTTTTGAAGGAGCGTTTTCGAATGCCGACAAAAACCATCATCGAACCCTTCCGCATCAAGAGTGTTGAGCCCATCCGCTGGACCACGCGCGAGCAGCGAAAAGACCTGCTGCAGACCGCTTACTACAACTTATTTCTGGTGCGAGCCGATGATGTGCTGATCGACCTGCTGACGGACTCCGGAACCGGGGCCATGTCGACCCATCAATGGGCGGCGGTGATGGAGGGCGATGAGAGCTACGCGGGCAGCCGCAGTTTCGATCGCTTCAAGGCGTCGGTGCAGGCCATTTTCGGTTACACCCACGTAATCCCGACGCATCAGGGCAGGGCGGCGGAGCGGATTCTGTTCCACGTGATGTGCAAGAAGGGCGACGTGGTGCCGAATAATACGCACTTCGACACCACGCGCGCAAATGTGGAGTTTGTGGGTGCGGAGGCGATGGACCTGCTGCTGCCGGAAGCAAAAAGGCCGGAGGCGCGGCTGCCTTTCAAAGGCAACATGGATGTGGACGCATTGGAAGCGTTGATTGCGCGAGTGGGGCGCAAACGAATTCCGCTGGTGATGCTGACGGTGACGAATAATTCCGGCGGGGGTCAGCCGGTTTCCATGGAAAACGCCAAGGCAGTTTCAGAGGTGTGCCACAGGCACGGAATTCCGCTCTACTTCGACGCCTGCAGGTTTGCAGAGAATGCGTACTTTATTCAGCTGCGCGAGCCTGGTTATGGATCGAAGACGCCAAAGCAGATTGCGCAGGAAATGTTTTCGCTCGGCGATGGCTGCACCATGTCCGCGAAGAAAGACGGGATGGCCAATATTGGCGGATTCCTTTGCACGAATGACGACATTCTGGCGCGGCAGGAACAGGATTTGTTGATTCTGACCGAAGGCTATCCAACCTACGGCGGGCTGGCGGGGCGTGATCTGGAAGCTATCGCGGTGGGACTGCAGGAGGCGCTGGAGCAGGATTATCTGCGCTATCGAATCGCATCGACGGCGTACCTGGGAGATCACATTTCTGAGCATGGTGTGCCGATCGTGCAGCCGCCCGGTGGTCATGCAATTTATCTGGATGCAAAAGCCTTTCTGCCGCACATTCCTGTGGATCAGTTTCCGGGCGTGGCGCTGGCGGCGGAGTTGTACCTGGAAGGCGGGATTCGCTCGGTCGAGATCGGCAGCCTGATGTTTGCCGGAGCGGCGCAGATGGAGCTGGTGCGGCTGGCGATTCCGCGACGGGTTTACACGCAGAGCCACATCGATTATGTGGTGGAAATAATTTTGCGCGTGTGGGAGAAACGCATGCATATTCGCGGCATGCGACTGACGTATGAGGCGCCGTTCCTGCGCCACTTCACCGCGCATCTAGAGCCAGTGGGCGAAAGCGCGTCGACAGAGTGAGGAGCGGCCGCCGCGGATTAAGCGCCGGGGCCGACTGCAACTACGAAATATTGCGCCGGAATTTTGCCGACGTTTTTGATGCCATGCTCCTGATTGGAAGCGCAGAAGCCTACGCCGCCGGGTCCAATGGTTTGGCCGTGGCCATTGACTGTCACCTCGACGGTGCCTATGCGTACCAGAAATAGCTCGCTATGCAGATGGTGATGCGGCGGATGTGGCATGGCTCCCGGAGGCAAGGTGGTTTCGTGGACCTCCAGCATCTCTCCGGTCGGCAACTTGCCTTGCAGCACGGGACGCGACTCCCCACCATCGGTGGAGCGGTGGACCGGCAGCTTGTCGAAGGGAAATACCTGGGAGTTCGAAAGCGTTTCCGTGGATTCACTTTCGAGCGGCAGCGCGCTCAGCAGAGCGGCGGCGGGAATCAGGGCGCACAGATTACGACGAGAGATTTCCATCGCCGTATCGTACCAAATTGGCACGAGAAGGTTTTTTGTAGGGATGTCGCAAGATATCCACGCGCAACGTGCACGGTTGCAACCGCGCTGCAAACTTTCGGGCAGCGCTCAGCTGTCCTTGCGATAGAGCAACTCGCGGATGGCGCCGCGGCGAGCCTCATTCAGTTCGCTGTGGGCCTTGCGGTCATCGGCATCTATGGGGCGATTTGCGCCACCGATGGATTCAGGTTCGCTGCATGCTGGGCAGCGGTTGGCGAAGCCGGGCTTGTCCGGCTTCAGTTCGAACTCTTCCGAGCAAACCACGCAAGTTTTGATGGGAAACGACATACCTTCACTCCAACACTGAAGTGGGGGCCGAACGACCTCGCCCGCCGTACGGGGAGAACGGTCAGCCACTCCAAGCCATTATTTTCCCACATATCGGTCGAAGAATCTGGCCATATCCTGGTCCGCTTCGCGCGACTCGGGCAGCTTGATATCGTTCCAGAACGCGTGCGGCAATCCTTCGAAAACGATCAGGTGCGCGTCGACTCCGGCATTGAAAAATGCGCGGTGCAGAATGGTCGTGCCGCTCAACAGCAGGTCTCGTTCGCTGGTGATGAACAGTGTGGGAGGCAGACCGGTCAGGTCCGCGTATACCGGCGACAGTACCGGATCTTTCGGGCTGATTGAACCGACATATTCCAGATCGTGCGTGCCTGTCGGCGGTTCGAGATAGCCGGAGAGGCCGTCGAGGGCGTACATCGATTGCGAATCGCCGGAGCGGTCGAAGTCGCCCATGCCGGAGAAGATTCCAAGCGCGGCGGGTTGCGGCAATCCAAGCTGTTTGAGCTTGACGGCTGTCTCGCCGGTCAAGATCGCGCCGGCGGAAGTGCCGTAGATCGCCATATTCTTCGGCTTGTGCGTCTTCAACTCTTCTTTGTAGACGGCGATGATGTCGTCCAGACCGGCTGGGAAGGGATGCTCGGGCGCCAGCCGATAGAGAACCGCAATCACCTTGGTTTGGGTCAGGTTGGCGATGGGAACGGTTTCGGTCAACGAACCGGAATCCGAATTGAAGCCGCCGCCATGAATATTGATCAGCACTCGATCCTGCTTCTCCGCCGGCACATGCAGCGGGGTGATGATGAGTACGGGAACACCGGCGATGGTGCTGTGCGCTACGTTCACCGGGTAGACTTGTTCAAACTCTTTTCCGGCGCGGGCCTGCCAGATGTCCGTACCTTTTCGCCGCTGCTCGAGCGAATCGTTGGGCTTGGCGTCTGACATGGGTCGCGCCAGAAATTGTTGCGCTTCCGGGCTGACGGTTTTCGGGATGGGTACGATGCGGGTGACATGCGCGGTTCCTTGCGAATCGATGTAACTGGAATCTTTGGCTGGGGCGGTGGCCGCTGTGGTTTGTGCTGAGATCGTGGCGGGGACCAGGACGGCGATGGCGGTGCAAGCGGCGAAGAGAATGTATTTCTTCATGGCAGCCACTATACCTGCTTGGGGTCTGTATGTTCCATTGTTGGGGTGGAAGAGGCTCGGGCAGTTGAGAGAGCTACTCCATGATTTCGGAGCTGCGCTCGTCTGCGGATTGCCATCTTAAGGTTATCTTCAGCCGAGATACATACAAATGAGGAATGTGCTTTCGCGATACGGATCCTCCTCGCCGATCGACGACCTCCAGATTAGGGACGCAAGAATATCTTCGCTGGAAGGGGTGGTGCGCGATGCTGCTCCTGGTGGGGATGGCGATGTGCCGGCATCGATGTGAGGGCCAGGTGCTGGTGCAGGCGCCGACGCCTGCAGCCGATGCCCCGCAAGCTACTTCCGCGCCGGACATGTCGACGCCGGTCGCGACGACTGCCGGTGCACCCGCCGTCATCACGCTGCAGGATGCAATCGATCGAGCGCGCAAATATTACGCGCAATATAGAGCGGCGATGATGACGGCCGAACTTGCAAAGCAGGATGGTGTCCAGGCCCGGGCATCGCTGCTTCCCTCCATCAGCACGACGCAGCAATTTCTGGGCACCAACGGGGGCTCCAAGATTCCGACTGGACGTTTCGTGACCCAAGATGGCGTACACGTCTACCGGTCCTGGGCGGTACTGCATCAGGACATTCCGGCGGGATTTTTTACGCTGGCGCCGTACAAACGCGCGCAAGCGGCGGACGCTTTTGCGCAGGCGCAGGCCGAAATTGCAAGTCGCGGGTTGGTGGTTACGGTGACGACTGTTTATTACAACGCAATCGTTGCGCAACGGGAAAATGTCAGCGCGCAGCAAAATCTGGATTCGGCGACGCAGTTTTTGACAACCACGAAAGAACTGGAGAAGGGGGGAGAAATTCCCCACGCCGATGTTGTGAAGGCGCAGCTCCAGTTTGATCAGGAGAAGATCGCGCTTCAGGAAGCGCAATTGGCGATGCAGCGTGCCCATCTGGCGCTGGCGGTTTTGCTGTCGCCGGTACTCGATGAAAATTTCACAACCGTCGATGATCTCGACAATCCTCCCGCACTGCCTTCAGTAGATCAAGTGGATGCACTGGCCGAACATGCGAACCCGTACCTGCGTTCGGCCATGGCGGCGTTGAAACAAGCGAACCAGGATGTTTCCATTGCGCGTGCAGGATTTTTACCGACCTTCAGCCTGGATGTGGACTATGGGATTGAGGCGAACGCTTTCGCACTGCGGAGCACGGACGTTGCGTATCGGCAATTTGGCCCACAGCCGAACCTGGGATACTTTGTTACCGCAGGCATGAATCTTCCAGTCTGGAACTGGGGCGCGACGGAAAGTAAATTGCGCCAGGCAGAATATCGGCGTGAGCAGGCGCGGGTGGAGTTGTCGCAAGCGCAACGGGAGGCGCTCAGCAATTTGAGCTCGGACTATAACGAAGCGAGGGTTGCGCGCTCGGAGCTGGCAACGCTGCACCAGGACGCCAACCTTGCTGCTGATTCCGTTCGGCTGACAAAGTTGCAATATAAGGCCGGGGATGCGATTGAGCTTGAAGTGTTGAGTGCGCAAACAACGCTTTCTTCCGCGAAAAATGCACTGGATATGGGAGAGGCCCGTTATCGAGTCGCTCTGGCAACGCTGCAGACCTTGACAGGAGAGTTCTGATGCAGGGGTGGAAGGAAGCGGAATGTCCTGGATTAGCGGCTCGGAGCAATTCTGGAGCGCATCGGGTGCGACTTCAAGTTTTGTCCTTGTGTGTGACGACGATCGTGGGATTAACCTTGACGATGGTTTTGTCCGGGTGCAGCAATGACAATACGGTGCCACCGCCGGAACCGATTGTGAGTGTGGAGACTGCGCCTGTAAGAGCGCAAAGCATCACGGACATGGTGACTGCGGAAGGCGTGTTGTATCCGGTCCATCAAGCTTCCATCGCTCCGAAGATTACAGCGCCGGTACGTAAGTTCTATGTCCAACGTGGCGAAAAGGTGCATCGCGGGCAGCTGCTGGCGGTGCTGGAGAACAAGGATTTGACGGCTGCCGTTGTATCCGCGCAGGGCGGGTACGATCAGGCGCAGGCGACGTATGCCTCGACGACTTCTTCAGCGTTGCCGGAAGAAATCCAAACCGCGAATTTGAATGTGGTGAATACCAAGACTGATTTGGCGGCGCAACAGAAGCTGTACGACAGCGAGAACAATTTGTACAAGCAGGGGGCGCTTGCGCGCAAGCAATTGGATGCGACGGCAGTGGCGCTGACGTCCGCTCAGAGTGCCTACGAGACTGCCGAGAAACATCTGCAGAACCTGCAAGCGGAGGGGGTTTCGCAGCAGAAGAAGGCGGCGCAGGGGCAGCTTGAGTCGGCGCGGGGGCAATACCTGGGCGCGGCGGCGCAGTTGGGCTATACGGAAATTCGCAGCCCGATCGATGGCGTGGTAGCAAGTCGCGCCGTCTATCCCGGCGACATTGCACCGGCAGGAACGCCGCTGCTGGTTGTAATGGACACCTCGAAAATCGTAGTGCAGCTCCATATTCCGCAACAGCAGGCAGAGTTGTTGCAGCTGGGTCAAGCGGCGATGCTCCACATTCAGGGGCTCGAGAACGAAGTTCCTGCCAAAGTGACCGTGTTGAGTCCAGCACTCGATCCCAACAGCACGACAGAAGAGGTGTGGGTGCAGGCAGACAATGCGAAGGGCAAGTTGATACCGGGAACGACGGCAGAAGTTTCGATCACGGCCAAGACGATCGCGAACGCTCTCGTCATTCCTGCCTCTGCAATTTTGACAGGGGCCGACGGAAAAACTTCTGTGATGGTGGTGAAGTCGGACAGTCGCGCCTATGCGCGGGATGTGAAGACGGGAATACAGCAAGGTCCGTCGATCCAGATTCTGAGCGGGCTCCAGGCAGGCGAGCAGGTCATCGTCAGCGGACAATATGGCTTGCCCGATAAGACAAAAGTGAAGGCGATGCCGGTGAGCGCCAGTCCTGGCGAGAAGGCAGAGGCGTAGAAGGCCATGCCGGATATTTCTTCGAACTCGCGTGATCCAGAGGAACGGACGGGGACGGACGCACTGAGCGGCGCGTCGACCCGACACGAAACAACCCCGGGTGCAATTGGCGATGAAGAGAAGCCTGCATGGTTTGTTACGTACTCAAAAGCTGTGATCTCGGTAATTCTGGTGCTGTCGCTGGTGGGTGTGATCCTGGCGATGAGCATACCCATCGCGGTGTTTCCTACGACAAATTTTCCGCGTGTGTTGATTGCCATCGACAACGGCGTCATGCCGATCGATCAGATGCTGGTCACGATTACGCGACCGATTGAAGAAGCCGTGAACAGCGTGCAGGGATTGCAGACGGTGCGGTCAATCACCAGCCGCGGCACGGCGGAAGTGGATCTTTTCTTCGACTGGAAAGTGGACATGTTCCAGACGTTGCAGCGGGTGAACTCCGCCATGGCTGCAGTTCAGGCATCGCTACCACCCACGGCCAGTATTGAAGCGACGCGCCTGCGGTTCTCCAGTTTCCCTATTCTTGGATTTGGTCTGACGTCGAGCACGATGCCGGCGACTCGGCTGTGGGAAGTGGCGACCTACGATATGAAGCCGCGTCTGAACCGCGTGAACGGCGTCGCTACGGTGTTGGTGCAAGGAGGCGAAGAGCCGGAGTTCGACATCATTCCCGATCCCGCAAAACTGCTGCAGACTTCGGTGACGGTAACAGAAATTCTGGATGCGGTGCGCAGAACGAACCTGATTGAATCTCCCGGGCTGATTGCATCGCATCACGACCTGGTGCTGGATCTGGTGGACGGACAGGTTCACAATCCCGATGAGATTGCCAGCATCGTAATCAAAAACACGTCTGCGGGTGTGCCTGTGCATATTGGCGATGTCGCCGATGTGAAAGCCGGCATTAAGCCTGTGTACACGGTAGTGACGGCGGACGGCAAGCCGGGCGTGCTGCTGAGCATCAATCGTCAGCCGGGAACGAACACGGTGGCAGTGGCGGACGGAGTGTACGCGGAACTGGCGCAGATACGGAAAACTCTTCCGCCCGGAATTGACATTTCTGTGTACTACGATCAGGCGCAGCTGGTGAAGGAAGCGATTGCCAGCGTTCGCGATGCGATTTTGATCGGCATTGTTCTTTCGTGCATTGTGCTGATTGTTTTTTTGCAGGACTGGGGAAGCTCGCTGGTGGCTGGACTGGTCATTCCGGTGACGATCGCGCTGACCTTCGTGGTGCTGAAGCTGCTGGGGCAGACGTTTAACTTGATGACACT
Source organism: uncultured Acidobacteriota bacterium (assembly GCA_963794795.1). Taxonomy (GTDB): domain Bacteria; phylum Acidobacteriota; class Terriglobia; order Terriglobales; family Acidobacteriaceae; genus JAKAAZ01. The sequence goes on from CAWCFC010000003.1 coordinate 95,041, forward strand.
GGGTGGCCTGGCGGCCGCGGTAGGCTTGGTGATTGACGATGCCATTGTGGTGGTGGAGAACATCGTGCTGCACCGCGATGCAGGCCAGGGAAGGATGCAGGCAGTTCAAAGCGCGCTGAGCGAACTGAAGGTGCCGCTTGTGGGCTCGACGCTGACACCGGTCGTCATTTTTCTGCCGCTGATTCTTATTGCCGGGGTCACGGGAACTTTCTTCCGTGCGCTGGCGATCACGATGGGCTCCGCCCTGATCTCATCGCTGTTCCTGGCGCTGACGTGGACACCGACATTGAGCCAATATTTTGTTCGGCGCAAGGACACGGTGCCAGCGTCGGATCGAGTGGGCGCATTCGCGTCGCATGAAGAGGAAACTCGACGGATGATGGAAGCCGAAGAGGCCAGTATCAGCGGCTTTATGAAGCGCATCATTGGCGGCTATGAGCGCCTGCTGACAATTGTGCTGGCGCGACCATTGTGGCTGGCTGGTTTCGCGGTGGTGTTGATTGTGATTTCGTACTTTTCGTACGCGTCGCTCGGTTCCGACCTGTTGCCGAAGATGGATGAAGGCGCTTTTACGGTGGACTACATTATGCCACCCGGAAGCTCGTTGGAAGAGACAGACCGTGTGGTCGGTCATGTCGTGCAGATCATTCGCTCCATTCCGGAGGTGAAAGCAACTTCGCGGCGTACTGGCCTGCAGTTGGGTCTGGCCGCGGTGACCGAAGCGAACACGGGGGATATTTCCGTGAACCTGAAAAGTCACCGCAGCCGAGATATCTACTCCATCATGGACGAGGTGCAGGACAAGGTGAGTCGAGCCGAACCGGCGTTGGACATTGACCTACATCAAACGCTGGAGGACATGATTGGCGATCTGACGAATGCGCCGCAGCCAGTCGACATCAAGCTGTTCAGCGAAGATCCGGACTTGCTGCGCCATTGGGCGCCGATGGTTGCGGACAAAATTTCGAGCGTCCCCGGAGTGGTGGGAGTCTTGAACGGGATCGACGACACCATAAGTAGTCCCGAGACGGTGTATCACATTCAACCGTCCGTGACCGCGACTAGCGGATTCACTCCGGAGGAAGTGGCGACGGACGCGGGTGCATTGTTGCAGGGGGAAACGGCACCCACGCCACTGGTTGTGAACAATCGTGCATATAACATCCGCGTTCGATTTCCGGAGCAAAATCGGGCCACGCCGCAAGCCATGGATAATACATTGCTTGTCAGTTCCGCGGGAACGACGGCGACATTGGGGGCGCTGGCGACCGTGCAAAATCTCCCCGGACAGACGGAAATTTTGCGAGAGAATCTACAGCGGCTGGTGGAAGTTTCCGCGCGCCTGGAGGGAACGAGTTTGGGAAAGGCGATCGTCGGCGTGAAAAAAGCTGTGGCGTCGCTGAATCTTCCGCCGCAGATTCGAGTGGAATATGGTGGCACCTACGCGGCACAGCAGCAGTCGTTCCGCGACCTGCTGATGGTATTGTTTGCAGGCCTGCTGCTGGTGTTCCTGGTGCTGCTGTTTGAGTTCCGATCCTTTTCCGCGCCAGTGTCGATTCTGGCCTCTGCAGTGCTATCTACGTCGGGAGTGTTTCTTGCGTTGATGATTACCGGAACCGAATTCAACATTTCCTCTTTCATGGGGCTCATCATGGTAGTGGGCATTGTGGCGAAGAACGGAATATTGCTGCTGGATGCCGACGTGAAATTTCGCGCGCTGGGAATGTCTCCCAAAGATGCGATGATCCAGGCTGGCCGCAGACGGCTGCGCCCCATCATGATGACGGCGGTGGCAGCGGTGGCGGGGATGTTTCCGCTGGCACTAGCGCTGGGTGCGGGTCTCAGATGCTGCAGCCACTCGCCATCGCGGTCATTGGAGGGATTCTAATTTCCATGGTGCTGTCTCTGGTGATCACCCCGGCGGTGCACTATTACATGGCCGGGCAGAGTTGAGGGCTTCCGTAAGAGAAGGTCGAAGGTGAACGTAGAGTCTATGCGAGTGCTGATTGTGGAGGACGAAGAACGGTTGGCAGAAAATATCGCGGCGGCGCTGCGTGAAGGACCGGGCTACGCCGTGGACATTGCCGGCGACGGGGAAACGGGCGCCTATCTGGCGGAGAGAGGCGAGTATGACCTGATTGTTTTGGACCTGATGCTGCCGAAGATCAGTGGTCCCGATGTATTGCAGCGTCTGCGGAAGAAAGGTCAAAAGGCGCCTGTGCTGGTGCTGACCGCGATCACCTCAAAGGCTTCGATCGTGGAGTTGCTGAATTCCGGCGCGGACGATTATGTAGGAAAGCCGTTCGATCTGGGTGAATTGATCGCGCGCGTCAAGGCACTCGTCCGGCGGGGCAAGGGCGTGAGCCATCCCTTAATTCGCGTGGGAGATCTGGAAGTGGACACCATGGAACGTTCGGTGCGATGTGGGGGTGAGGAAGTGGAACTGTCGCCGACCGAGTATCGCATTGTCGAATACCTGAGCCATCGTCCGAGTGCAATCGTGTCAAAAGAATCGCTGCTGGAACACCTGTACGACTTCAATTGGGAGCGCCACTCGAATGTGATCGAAGCGCATGTTTCAAATCTTCGCCGCAAACTGAACCGCGGTGGAGAAGAGCGATGGATCGAGACGCTGCGTGGGCGAGGGTATCGCCTGACAGCAGGGCTGCGGGAGACGCAACTATGAAGCCCTACTCATTGACACGACGGTTGGTTGTGACAGTGCTGCTGGTGGAACTGTTGTTGGCTGCTGCGGCCACGGGGCTGGCGTTGTTCTATGAACGGCAGCAAAACCTGCACTCGTTCGATTTGATGCTGCGGGGGCGGGCTGATTCCTTGCTGGGTGCGGTGCAGGATGCAGAGGATGCCAATGACAATGTGATGCTGGATCCGAAGGCGCTCGACCTGCCGCGAGGCGACCTGTACGAGGTGCGCGGTGAGGGTGGGCGCGTGGTGGGTAGTTCTGCGAATTGGAATGGGGAAGTTGAGCAGAAATTGGCAGGTCGCGAAAAGGCACTTAATTTTCGCTTGAATGGAAAACGCTATCGCGGGTTTGCTCTGCATGGGGTTCGACAAATTGATGCGGATGACAAGAGTCCAGGGATTGCGCGTCCGGTGGTGATCTTTTATGCCGCATCGTTGAAGCCGTTCTGGGCGGCCATGAGCCATGCAGCGAAATTTCTGGCGATTTCAAATTTTCTTATCCTGTTGTTTACCGCGGGAACATTGTTGATCCTGCTGCGGCGAGGGATGGCTCCGCTGGAGGAATTGGCGAGGGCGGCTGCGAACATCTCTTCGAATTCGCTGCGGTTTCGCGCACCGCCGAACGCATTTGCGGTGCAGGAACTGGCGGTGTTGGCGCATGCGCTGGAGTCGGCAATGAGCCGGCTGGAGCGTGCGTTTGCACAGCAGCAAATCTTTGTGCACGATGCGGCGCACGAGTTGAAGACATCAGTCACGATTATTAAATCGTCGCTGCAATTGCTCACCTCTCGCAAGCGAACCGCAGCGGAATATGAACGCGGGTTGGAAATGTGCCTCTCGGACTGCGCGCGTTTAGAAGATCTGGTACAGAAGTTGCTACTGCTGGCGCGAGTAGAGCAGCCGCATGAAGAACAGGCATTTACAGCGAAGACCGACCTGAGCGAATGTGTACGCGAAGTAGCGAACCAGACGGAGGCGCTGGCTTGTGTGCGCGGAGTCAACCTAGTCATTGAGCAAAATCAAGGCGCCGTTGCACGCATTGCTTCCGACGATTGTGCAACGCTGCTGACAAACCTGGTGGTGAATGCGTTGCAGCATACTGCTGCGGGAGGCACCGTGGTGCTGAAGGTCTTGTCGCGCGACGGCATGACGGGCTTTCGTGTCGAAGATAACGGCGAGGGCATTCCGGCGGACGATTTGCCCCACATCTTCGACCGCTTCTATCGCGGCGATCCATCGCGCTCACGGAATACAGGCGGGGCGGGATTAGGGCTCGCGATTTGCAAAGCGCTGGTTGAGGCTGCCGGCGGCCAGATCGAAATCACCAGTGAACTTGGGCGGGGAACAATTGCCGAGGTGATACTTCCGGGGTTGGATGAGAGAAGAACTGTCCAGCCTCTGCAGGAACTCCTCAGCGATCGTTAGGGTCAACGTTGTCGACGAATCGCCGCCTACTCCAGGCGGCAAAACACAAGGAGAGCAAAGATGAAAGTACGCGGATTGATTTGCCGGAGCCTGCTGCTGTCTGCAGTGGCATTGTTGACCACGACGGCCACAACCATGGCGTTTGCAGCGGAGGGCCCATTTCACGTGGAACACACCTGGCAGGTTGGCGGCGAAGGAGGGTGGGATTACATCGCCGTCGATCCGCAGACAAACCTGCTATATATTACGCGCGGCGACCACGTGCAGGTGATCGACCGGGAGAGTGGCAAGCAAGTAGCTGACATTCCCGGGATGCATCGGACGCACGGAGTTGTTTTTGCAAAGGGCGGAAATGGATACATCAGCGACGGCGGCGGCAACCAGGTGGTGGTGTTCGATCGCAAGACGTATAAAGTGATCCGGACCATTCCCGCGGGAACGAATCCTGACGGGATTGTGTATGAGCCTGTCACGCGTACGGTGTGGGCTTTTAATGGGCGCAGTCATAATGTAACTGTAATTGATACAAAAGACGACAAAGTGCTGGCGACGCTGGATCTCCCGGGCAAACCGGAGTTTCCGGTAGCAGACGGCAAGGGAAACATCTACGACAACATTGAGGACAAGAGCGAGATTGTCCACTTTGATGCACGATCGAGGAAGTTGCTGGCGACGTGGCCGGTCGCGCCGGGCGAAAGTCCTTCGGGGCTGGCGATTGATCGCGCCCATGGGATTTTGTTCAGTGTGTGCGACAACCAGAAGATGGCGATTGTGTCGACAGAAACGGGGAAGGTGATCGCAACGCCGACGATCGGAGATGGCCCGGACGCGGCCCGCTTTTCGTCGGACGGCGGCTATGCCTTCAGTTCGAATGGTGAAAGTGGAACACTGACGGTGGTGCACGAAGATTCGCCGCGGCATTTCACTGTAGTGCAGAATCTTCCCACCGAAAAAGGGGCGCGCACCATGACGCTGAGCCCGGATGGAAGCAAGGCGTACCTGGTGACGGCGAAATTCGGACCGCGTCCAGCGGGAACCGAGCAACAACCACACTCTCGTCCGCCGATGATTCCGGGGAGTTTCACCGTGATCGTTGTCGGCAAGTAATTGAAAGAATCGCACTGCCTGGTTGAAGCGTGAAGTTGCCGCGAGGAGCCAGACGCGGCAGGCTAGGTGTGGCGGATGAAGGTGCCGTCCTGCAATTCGCCATGGCAGTGCGTAACTGTTCCTGCGTGTTCATCACGATGGGGCCGTACCAGGCAACCGGTTCCTCAATGGGCCTGACCTGACACCAACAGAAACCGGATGCCCTGGGGACCGCCCTGAACGCTGATTTCGTCGCCGCGGTCAAACAAAACCAGCGAATGATTTCCGATGTCGTACACAGGAGCGGCCTCGGGCTTGGCCACTTGTTCGGTGAGAACGGCCTGCGGATTGGAGGCATCGCGAAACGTGCCGGAGCCCGCGAAGACATAGGCAAATGCGTTGCGCGTGGTTTCCACTTTGAGGCGCTTGCGCTGATTTGGTGCGACAGAAATATCCAGATAACTCGGGTCGGCGGCCACTCCTTCGACCGGACCTTTCTTGCCCCAGAATTCGCCGCAGATGACGCGCACGTGGGTGCCGTCGTCATCCGTGACTTCTGGGATCGCACTCGACGGAATGTCCTGATATCGAGGATCCGTCATCTTGAGCGACGCCGGCAGGTTGGCCCATAGCTGAAAGCCATGCATGCGGCCTTGTGAGTCGCCTTTGGGCATCTCCTGGTGCAGGATGCCGCTGCCCGCGGTCATCCACTGCACATCGCCGGCAGTCATGGCGCCTTTGTTGCCAAGGCTGTCGCCATGCTCGACCGATCCGGCCAGAACATAGGTAATGGTCTCGATGCCGCGATGGGGATGCCAGGGAAAGCCGGCTAGATAATCTGCCGGATTGTCATTGCGAAAATCGTCGAGCAGCAGGAAGGGATCAAAGTCCTTTGTCTTGCCAAAACCGAAGGCCCGCTGCAACTTGACACCCGCGCCTTCGAGCGTGGGCTTGGTTTGAATGACCTCTTTGACCGGGCGTAGGGACATGGTTTTCCTCCTGTTCTAACTGCAAATGTTAGATGTTTGAAGTGCGTATTTGATTCAACGCCGCAGTGCCATAGAAGCACCGAACCCATCGATTCACTCAAGCCTAACGACTCCTAATCGCGTGGAGGGGACCGCTGACGAACGGGCTGCCTACCTCAAAGAAACGCAGCGGGCGGTCTACCTCGCGTGTGATTCCGATGCGCAAAGTTGTTCCAATGTGCGCAGTCTCTCGAACGGCAGTGCCAAGCCACAACGGACCCTTCGTGCACAGGTCAACCCCGTCCAAGCGCTGATCGATTTCCAATGCAGCCGCCAGTCTTCCCGGACCTCTCGCCAAATCTGTGAGTTTGTCGGTATTGCGGAGCCGCTTCATCCGGCTGATTCCCTGAAGAGGCTCAATGGCGCGTAATAGCACTCCTGCGCCCACTCCTGGCTCTTCTGCCGTTACGTTGAGCATGTAGGAAGTGCCATAAATGAAGTACACATAAGCAAAGCCGCGGCCGAGGAATAGGGTTTGGTTTCTGGCGGTTTGTCCACGATACGCATGGCCACTCGCATCGCCGGGTGGGTAAGCCTCGGTCTCGACAATACGGCCGCTCATCCTGTTTCGCCCAATCGTGCGCACGATCGTTTTTCCGATGAGATATCTGGCCAGCTCGGCCGTATTCGTCGGCAAGGTGGCCCGTGACAGCGGCCGCACTTTATCAGCGAAATGAGGCGCGGTCTGCAATGAAGCACCGGAGAGGGCCACGTCAACGCATCTCGTAGGGATGGAAGATGTAGTCCTTCGACTTTACCGCGGTATGGCATGTGTTTCCGCAGTCTGAAAGGCTTTTGGGATCGGCCGTGAACTTGTTTGTTGCAGCTTCGTAGTTGAATACTGCGTATCCCCAGCCGCCTGTTTTCGGAAACCTCTTGCTGTCCTTTTCCATGACAAAAGCCTGCTTGAAGACGTCTGGCACGTCGACGGCGAAAGGCGCCTCCGTGCTCTTTTTCTGCGTCCACTGGAGCTTCACGATCATGGAGCCCTCCGGGAAAGGCTGGCCGTCGACGGGAATGCCGGACTTGTACGCCGCAATCATGGCTGGATTCGCAACAATTACCTTCAGCACTTCGTCGGTACGAGCGGACGAGACCATGGCCCAGTCTTCGTATCCTCTGAAGTCGGAGAACGCGATTCCGCTGGGTGATTTCAGCGAATATTTTTCCTGTGCGTAAACGCCGGTGGCGACGAGCACGGCGAGAACTGCCAGCGCGATCGCAATTGTGGGAAGGCCGGCGATATGTTCCGCGGAAGCGCGTGTTTCTCTCTTTTGCTTTTGTTCTTCTCGCGCAACGAGATTCGTAACTCGTTTATACATGGGCCTTCTCCTTCACAAAAAAGCTTTCAAAACCGCAATGAACGCACATCGCCGGTGATTGCGATTAGGCCAGACGGGAAGGGCTCAAGCAATTGGACCATGGTATCGACGATACCTTCGTATCCCCAGTGCGGCGGGATGGCTGCTTCGTTTTGGTTGATTTTCGGAACCAGCCGGATGGAGAAAAATCGCACGAGTCAGGCATGAAGACACTGCGGTCGATACGTAAGTATGGGCGATACCATGGTCCAATTGCGCAGCCTATTTTGTTCTGGCTGAATGGTGAAAAGACAGGGCGATCTGGCGAGTCGTGTACTCCGATCCGGCGAATGGAGTGGACTTCACATGGAGTTGAAGGCAGAAAATGAATGATCAAGAAACGAAGGAGCGGGATGCTGGAGCGCGAGATCAGGAGATCCGTGCGGCACTGGATGAGCATTGGGCAGCGTCCGACGTCAACGATTTTGAAACGGAGTGTCGCATCTATCACGAGGACGCAGTGCTGGACTATCCGCAATCGGGCGAGCGAACCCGCGGCCGACGCAACATACAGGGCCAACGCGCGAGTCAGCCGAGCAACAAGCGATTTAGCGTCCAACGAATCATTGGCAGCGGTAATCTCTGGGTCACCGAATACATCTTGGCATACGACGGCAAGCCTTCCTACACGGTGAGCATCATGGAGTTCAGCGGCGACAAGGTTGCGCGGGAAACACAATACTTCGCGGATCCATTTGTGGCTCCTGCATGGCGCGCCCAATGGGTTGAACGAATGGACACCTAATCTCGAGGTGCGGAACTGGCGGGGGAAGAGATGGAATGGAAACGGTTGGTACAGTTTGCGATGCTGGGTAGCAGTGATTTGGAACAATATGCGGTCTTGCTGGTACGCGTTTCGATCGGACTGTTCTTCGCTATCTCCGGGGCAAACAAATTGTTTATCGCAGGCGGCACGAAGCCGGTTTACGACACGCTGGTTGAGGCCAAGGCTCCGTTTCCCTACCTGCTGGCTTATTTCGTGTCGGGTGTCGAGTTCGTCGGCGGATCCCTGGTGGCCTTGGGATTCCTTTCGAGCCCGGCGTGCCTGGCTTTATTGATCGATATGACTGTTGCGATCGTGACCAAGGCGATTTCCACCCTTCCCAAAGGACTTTCTCCTCTCAGTTGGCTCGACGATTTCCTCTACCTTCCGGAAGTGTTGTACGTGCTTTTCTTTATCTGGCTGATCTGCTCCGGTCCGGGAAAGTTGAGCGTCGATAGCTGGCTGGCCGGCAAGTTACTGGGATGATTCTAGAGCCAGATCATTGTGGCGTATGTGGCCGGGTGGTCGAAACACATAGGCTGAAAAAATGCCGCTAATTCTTCCCACCGAGGATTTCGCATAAGGCCCGGTCCTAAGCCGTGAGGATGACGCAACTCAAGGACGAGAAAGTTGTGCGGGTGGGTTGACCAGGAATATGGACATCTCATGAAAGCCGCAAGAATACATCAATTCGGTCCACCAGATGTGATTGTTATTGACGATGTGTCGCAGCCGAAGCCGGGGCCTGGCGAGGTGTTGGTGCGCGTCGCAGCGGCTGGCGTAGGGCCTTGGGATGCGTCTGATTCGTGAGCACAAGAGCGTGGTAAAAGCTACGCTCCCGCTGATTCTGGGATCGGATTTGGCGGGTGTGGTTGAGGAAGTTGGACTCGGCGTATCGACGTTCCATGTGGGACAAGAGGTTTATGGAGTGACGAATCCCGATTTTTTTGGGGCCTATACCCAGTGCGCGATTGCCTCCGCGAAAATGATCGCCCGCAAGCCGCTGCGCTTAAGCCACGTTGAGGCTGCCTCGGCTCCAGTCGTGGCGGTGACGGCATGGCAGATGTTGTTCGAGTACGCAAAAGCAAAATCGCCGCAGCGGGTACTCGTCCACGGCGCGGCGGGCAATGTGGGTGGCTATGCCGTGCAACTGGCAAGACAGGCGGGGCTCGAGGTATTCGCAACAGCGGCGCCGGAAGACGTGGCAGAAGTCGCGAAGTCTCGGCGCTACGACTGTCATCGATTACAAGACCACCAGGTTTGAGAATGCCGTGCCACCCGTTGACATTGTCATCGACACAGTTGGCGGCGATACAAGAGCGCGTTCGTTCGGGATCATCAAGCCAGGCGGCATTCTCGTCACAAGCGTTTCAGACCCTCTGCCGGAAGATCAACAGGCGAACGGAGTTCGAGCGGTATTTTTCCTGGTTGAGGTCACCACGGCGCGGCTGGATCGGATTACCGATTTGTTTGATCAGGATAAGTTGATTGCACGCGTAGGGACCGTACTTCCGCTGGAACAAGCGAGGCTTGCGCACGAGATGCTCGCGGGCGCACCGCACAAACGCGGAAAGATTGTGTTGGAAGTAGACGGATAGTGTCGCTTTGGATTGATTCGTATCCGACAGCGACCCCGGAATACCCAGAGGTCTCAGGAACGCGGTTCATCTGTCGGCTACCCTATAACGAGTGGCTAGTGCAGGAGCGATTCCCAGTTGGTTGGCACCCGTCCTGCGGGTCCAGGTACGGTCTGACTTTGGGGATGAGCGTGCGGTGGAGGCAATGGCACACCTCTGATCATCCCTTGCTTCTCGTAGTCGTAGAACCAGTCTTCTCCCGGCTCGAAGCTGGCGATGATCGGATGGCCTGTGGTCTCAGCATGCTTTGAGGCATGCTGACTGGGAGAACTATCACAGCATCCGATATGCCCACACTCCGCACAGCGACGGAGGTGAAGCCACCAACCTCTCGGCGACGCCAGGCATTCCACACAACCATCGCCACTCGGTTTCGAAGCCGGGTTGATTCCGCGGAGATCCTTTTTCATTTGCGATATTCCTTTCGTGTCCTCTGTTCGCAAAATAATATCAAGCCACCAGCAAGATCTTGCCGGCGCCACCCTTCTCCGTTGCTGCTTGAGCCTCGGACGCTTCACTGAGTGGAAGTTTCTGGCTGATCGGGATGACTAGCTTGCCATCTCGCACCGCTTCGGCCATGAACTCGAGCGTTTTCCTGTCGAATTTCGAGAATACCGGCACCACTTTTACAGATGGGTATTTCGCGGCATTCTGCGGTGCCCCGAGAACCGAAGCAAACACTCCTCCCGGCTTGACCCTGGCGATCAGTTTCTCGGCGGTTCTTCCGCCAACCGTATCCGCCACCGCATCGAGCGGCGGAAGACTCGCAATCGCGGTGTCGTCGTCAGTTGCGACGAGCTGATCCGCGCCGACAGTCTTCGTCTCATCCATCTGCCTCTTCAAAACCCCCGCGATCACCTTCGCCCCGCGTTCCTTCGCCGTGAATACCGCCGAACGTCCGACATTTCCAGCGGCACCTACGACCACGACCGTCTGGCCCGCTTTGATTCCCGTAGCTGAAAGGAGTTGGTTGCCGGTGGTCGTCACCAGCGGCAGCGCCGCCGCCTGGATCAAATCGAGCCCCTTGGGGATCTTCGCCAAGACCGCGGCTTTCACGACACAGAGCTCGGCGTAAGTATTGTCCGCCATGGCGAACACCTGGTCGCCAACGGAAAAACCTTCTACTTCCGGCCCAAGCTTGACTACAGTCCCCGACATATCGATTCCTATGAGGCTCGGGAAATGCATAGGATAAAAATCCTGCGTTAATCCGGCACGCCGCTTGCAGTCGATCGGATTCACGCTCGCGGCAGCCACCCGCACCAGTACTTCGCCAAGGCCCGCCACCGGATCAGGGTATTCCTCGAACTTGAGAACTTCGGGGCCGCCATATTGATGGACAACAATCGCCTTCATATTTGTTCTCCCTGGCCGACTCTCTGACCAGTCGATTCTTAGCTGTGCTGTCGGCGTTCGCGCGTCACAGTGCCTTTGGCGGCAGTCTCGCTCTATTTTTTATGAGGATGAATGCCCAATTCTTGCCATGACGTTTCCGTGAGGTTGACGTTGTAGTACTTTGCAGCTTCCTTAATGTTCGCGAACGCCAACGCACGGTCGGCATCGGAGACATCGACGACTTGATCGAAGCGCGCTATCGCATTCCGTACATGTTGTGCGTCGGTCAGCGGTTCCTTACGTTGCTTAGGAAATGCATAGACACTATCGGGTAAATCACTCTGCGTCGTCAGTTGTCCATGCTTCTCGTGGGGTCTCCAGGTTGCTTGCGGCATTCTTCGCCATCCTTTCTTGAAACATTTGGTTAAAGTGTGAGCGCAGTGTCTGTCACTTGTTCCCCTAGAGTTTGCAAGTGAGTCGCGCCGACGATTACCTGAACTCTGACCTCAACAGCGGCTGCGACAACTGCCTTCAGCAGCACGAGATCGGCAACATTGAAATGGCGCCGCGCCGTGTTTCATAAACTTTGCACCGGCTTGTGCTGATTGCGCAACCATACCTTGGTATTGATCGATACGTTCGTCCAATAGATTCATTCTCGTGATTCTGGCCTGATCGAGGGTAGGCGGATCGGGACAATTATGAACACTTCAATCACTGCTTCCCCTATGAAGCACTTCGACGCGATCATTATCGGGACGGGGCAGGCGGGTCCATCCCTGGCAGCGCGGTTTGCGGCTGCCGGCAAAACCGTCGCTATTATCGAACGGCATAAATTCGGCGGTACATGCGTGAATACGGGATGTGTGCCGACAAAGACGCTGGTGGCGAGTGCCTACGCGATCCATGTTGCCGGCAGAGGTGCGGAATATGGCTTCAGTACTGGCGATCTGCGCGTCGATATGAAGCGAATCAAGGCCCGCAAGGACGCCATCTCCGGCAGGTCAAGCAAGGCAGTAGAGGAATGGCTCCGAGGAACGAAAAATTGTACGGTGATTCAGGGGCAGGCGCGTTTTGAGTCGCCGAACACGGTTGCGGTGAACGATGAAGTTCTACAGGCGGACAAGATCTATATCAACGTGGGCGGGCGCGCTTCGATTCCAGATATGCCGGGCATTCATGACGTCCCATTTCTCACGAACTCATCGATGATGGACATCGATTTTTTACCGGCGCATTTCATCATCGTCGGCGGAAGCTATGTTGGATTGGAGTTCGCCCAAATCTATCGCCGGTTTGGGAGCGAAGTTACGATAGTGGAAATGGGACCTCGCCTGATTGGACGGGAAGACGAAGACGTTTCCCAGGCTGTGCTCGAAATCCTGGAGGCTGAGGGCATACACGTTCGGCTGAATGCGAAATGTGTATCGCTGGCGAAACGGGATGGCGGTGTCGCTGTCGGTCTTACATGCGAAGAAGGGCCGCCAGAAGTAGCGGGCACGCACATTCTTCTGGCTGTAGGGCGTACTCCCAACACCAGCGACCTGGGTCTTGACCGGGCTGGGGTTGCTACCGACTCCCGCGGCTACATCACCGTTGATGACCAACTGCAAACGAATGTGCCCGGCATCTGGGCACTCGGAGATTGCAACCGACGCGGCGCCTTTACGCATACCTCGTACAACGACTACGAGATTGTTGCGGACAATCTTTTTAACGCTGACCATCGCCGGGTTTCCGATCGGATCCAAGCCTACGCGTTGTACACCGATCCGCCGCTGGGGCGTTGCGGCATGACGGACGCGGAGGTACGGAAATCCGGACGTCGCGCCCTGGCTGTGAAATATCCGATGAGTAAAGTCGGCCGGGCTTACGAAAAAGGAGAGACACAAGGCTTCATGAAAATCTGCGTCGATGCAGAAACGAAACAAATTCTGGGCGCGGCGATTCTTGGAGTCGGAGGCGATGAAGTGGTTCATGTTCTGCTGGACGTGATGTATGCGAAGGCGCCGTACACGGTTGTTCAGCGCGCAATGCACATTCATCCGACGGTCTCGGAATTTCTGCCGACCGTCCTCGCCAAATTGCAGCCGTTTACTTAGAAGGAAAGAACGCAATCACTCTGGAGATCGGAAAGAACTTAGCGTGAGCAGCGATCGAATTGTGATGATTGGCTGGCGCGCGCGGGAGCGGCACTGTTGGTAGTGCTTTGCAGATGGGATCGGGAATGTGCCATCGGCAGTGCGGCATGCATCGTTCGCTGCGAGCTGATTGCTCGGCTTACTTCTCGCCAGGCAAATGATGGCAGAGGCACTAGAGGCGACCAAACTCGATTTCAAAAACGGATTTCCGATTCGCCATCTTTGCGATGGCAGCATCATATTGGCAGAGGCTAATCGTGAAGAATTGGTTTCAGGCCGCCGAGGTTGTAAACCCTTCGCGATCGTCGCCCACTGCGGCCCGAAAAGGGTTTGATCGTGGGTGACACGGACGATTGGCGGAGCGAAACTTCTGGGAGCGGAGAGGCGAGGGTGAGGAACAATGCCAACGACTGAATCAGGGGCGGCGCAGAATCTGGCGACCAGCTTGCTATCGACTTCTGAGATGGGATCGATTCAGGCGGGAGATCCCATCCCGGTGGGAGGCGCTCACAAACAAGGAAGCGGGGTCAATTTTGTTTTATTCAGTCGCCACGCCACCAGTGTTCGCCTGGAACTGTATCAACATCCTGACGATGCTTTTCCTCGCAGAGTCATTGAGCTGGATCCTGTGCGTAACCGGACAGGCGACATTTGGCATTTGTGGGTGCGAGACATTCCGGCAGGCCAACTCTACGGTTATCGAGTCGCGGGGCCCTATCTACCCGAAGAGGGCCATCGCTTCAACCCACACAAGCTACTGCTGGATCCCTATGCAAGAGCCATTGCCGGAGTGAAGAATTGGGATTTTGCAGCCGCCCGAGGCTACGATTCCACCAGCAAACTAGCTGACTTGAGCATCTCGGTTGTCGATGATGCGGGCACCAGTCCGAAATGCATCTTTATCGAGGATCCGTTTGACTGGGAAATGGACTCGCCTCCAAAGCATTCCGCCTCTGACCTGGTCATCTATGAGACCCACGTTCGCGGTTTCACAATTCATCCGAGTTCCGGTGTGGGGCATCGTGGAACCTTCGCCGGGTTAATCGAAAAAATACCGTATCTCCAAAACCTGGGAGTGACCGCGATTGAGTTAATGCCGGTTTTCGAGTTTAACGAAAATGAATCGCAGTTGATGAATCCAATATCAGGAGAAAAACTCAAGAACTACTGGGGCTACGATCCCGCAGCTTTTTTTGCTCCCAAGCAGTCCTACAGTATGGGAGGACGTCACGGGCAGCAGATTCAGGAGTTCCAGGAGATGGTGAAGGCTTTTCACCGCGCCGGCCTTGAAGTGATCCTGGACATTGTTTTGAACCACACAGCGGAGAACGATGAACTGGGACCGACGATCTGCCTGCGCGGTATTGAGAACTCAATCTTCTATATGTTGCAGGAGAACGATCGCCGGTACTACAAGAACTTTTCCGGCACTGGCAATACGTTGAACGCGAACCACCCTATCGTAAGAGAGTTCGTGAGAAATGTGCTTCGTTATTGGGTGATGCGCATGCATGTAGATGGTTTTCGCTTCGATCTTGCTTCAATCCTGGGCCGCGATCAGCATGGAAACATTTTGCGCAACGCGCCGCTTCTCGAAGCTATTGCCGAGGATCCCATCCTGCGTGACGTAAAGATTATCGCGGAAGCCTGGGATGCGGGCGGTGCCTACCAGGTGGGAAGTTTTTCTACCAAGCGTTGGACGGAATGGAACGGCCGTTTCCGTGATGACGTGCGCCGCTTCTGGGTCGGCGAAGAGGGCATGATCGGATCGTTCGCGAGTCGAATCTGCGGAAGCTCGGATTTGTACGAGAAGTCGTGCAAGGGACCTGCGAGCAGCCTCAACTTTGTCACTTGCCACGACGGCTTCACATTGAATGACCTGGTCAGCTACAAACAAAAGCACAATATCGAAAATGGCGAGTTCAACCATGATGGAAGCGATGCGAACTACAGTGACAATTGCGGGGTGGAAGGGCCAAGCGCGGACCCCGGTATCGAGGGGACACGCACTCGCTTGATCAAAAATTTTCTGCTGACCCTGTTTATCTCTCGCGGGATTCCCATGTTGCTGGGTGGCGATGAGTTTCGCCGAACCCAGTGCGGCAATAATAATGCCTATTGCCAAGACAACGAGGTGAGCTGGTTTGACTGGGAGCCTGATCGAAACACACAAAGAGATTCACCGCTTCACGCAGGGGATGATCGCTTTTCGTCGAGCGCACAGTGTTTTGCGAGGAGAAAATTTCTACACGGATGAAGACATCAAGTGGTTCGCGCCAAACGGTTCCACTCCCGACTGGATGGATCCGCGGCAGAAATCCTTTGCGTGCCTGATTCTGGGACGGACGGAACCCGACTTGTTCATCCTGTTTAATGCCGATGTCAAATCGGTGGATTATGCTATTCCCGTGCTGGCGGCCGGAAAGTTCTGGCGTTTGGCGGTCGATACTTCCCGATCCGCTCCTGACGATCTTTTCGAGAGCGGCAGAGAGCCCTCGCTTCAAGGCGAGAACACCTTTCGAGTCGAATCCAGATCGAGCGCGATTCTTTTGACGGACGCTGTCGAGGTGCCAAATGAAAATTAGCTCCGCTGCCGGGAAGCCGGCTGACACTTCTATCCTGGTGAACGTCCCGAAGCTGGTGACAGACTATTACGAACTACGGCCCGATCCGAGTGATCCCGCACAGCGGGTTGTGTTCGGTACCTCCGGCCATCGCGGGTCTGCGATTGATGTGGCGTTCAACGAGTGGCACATCCTGGCCATCACTCAGGCGATTTGCGACTACCGCAAACTCCAGAAAATCGACGGACCGCTGTTCCTTGGGATGGATACCCACGCTCTGTCGGAGCCCGCATTTGCGAGCGCGCTGGAGGTGCTGGCTGCAAATAACGTCGAAGTCATGCTCTCCGAAGGTACACGATACACCCCGACCCCGGCCGTCTCCCACGCGATTCTGCAGTACAACCGCGCACGAAAGTCAGGACTTGCCGACGGTATCGTAATCACGCCGTCTCACAATCCTCCGGACGACGGAGGATTCAAATACGACCCTCCGCATGGAGGGCCGGCGGATTCGAACGTGACTTCCTGGATTGAATCGAAAGCCAACGGTTTTCTTGAGCGCGGCCTCGACGGTGTTACGCGTGTGCAGCTATCCAAAGCGCTGCGTGCTCCTACGACGCACAAACACGATTTTTTGAATAACTATATTAGCGACCTGAATAGTGTTGTCGACATGAATGCCGTGCGAGATGCCAAGCTTAAACTTGGCGTGGATCCCCTCGGTGGAGCGGGCATCGACTACTGGCCGCGGATTGCGGAACAATACGGTCTCGACCTCACGATCGTGAACAAATCGGTTGATCCGACGTTTCGGTTCATGACCGTGGACTGGGATGGCAAGATTCGTATGGATCCTTCCTCCCCTTATGCAATGCAGAGGCTCATCGGGCTGAAGGATCAGTTCGACATTGCATTTGCCAGCGATACCGATCACGACCGTCATGGCATCGTCACCAAGGGAAGCGGGTTGCTGCCGCCGAATCACTACCTTTCAGTGTGCGTCAACTATTTGTTCGCGAACCGGCCGAAGTGGGGCACGGACGTCGCTGTTGGGAAGACGGTAGTGAGCAGCAGCATGATCGATCGTGTCAGCGCTCGTCTGAATCGGCGGCTTTATGAAGTTCCGGTGGGCTTTAAATGGTTCGTCGAAGGATTGCTCGCCGGGTGGTTGGGTTTCGGAGGGGAAGAGAGTGCCGGTTCTTCGTTTCTACGGAGGGACGGCAGCGTATGGACCACGGATAAGGACGGAATTATTCCTTGTCTGCTGTCAGCAGAAATTACGGCGCGTGTGGGCAAAGATCCGGGTGAGATTTATCGAGAGCTGACCCGCGACCTGGGAGATCCGGTCTACGAACGCATCGATGCTCCCGCTACGCCGGAACAAAAAGCAGCGCTGGCGAGATTGTCACCGTCCGACATCCACGCGACTGAGGTTGCCGGGCAGCCGATCGAGAAGATTCTGACCACCGCTCCAGGAGATGGCAATGCAATTGGGGGGATCAAAGTGATTGCGAAGGACGGCTGGTTTGCGGCACGTCCCTCGGGCACGGAGCAAATCTACAAGATTTACGCCGAGAGTTTCCTTGGCCAGGACCATCTACGAAAGATCGAAGAAGAAGCCCAGACCATTGTTTCGGAAACGCTGGCCGGCAGCGCGTCCGGCGCCCTGAGCCGTTAAGCCATGAGAGGAGTTTGTTTATGAGTAGCTCGACAATCGTTGATCGTCCCTTCGATACAGCCATTTCAGGTGCTCTGACCGACTTGGCCCTGGACCTTAGGTGGTCGTTCAATCACTCGGCGGACCAGCTGTGGGCGCAACTTGATCCCGAACTCTGGGAACTGACCCACAATCCCTGGGTTATGTTGCAAACCGTATCCCGGGAAAAACTGCAAACTGCTACGTCCGATCCAAAATTTCAAAAGCTGCTGGCGGATCTCCACCGCGAGAAGGTGGTTGCTGAAGAGTCGGAAACGTGGTTTCAAAAGACGTATCCGCGTTCGGGTGTTTCGACCATTGCGTATTTCTCGATGGAGTTTATGTTGAGCGAGGCTCTGCCGATTTATTCAGGCGGACTCGGCAACGTCGCCGGCGACCAACTCAAAGCGGCGAGTAATCTTGGGGTCCCGGTGACTGCGGTTGGATTGCTGTACCAGCAAGGCTATTTTCGGCAGGAAATTGATGCACAAGGCCGGCAGCAAGCCCTGTACCCATTCAATGATCCCGGTCAGCTTCCGATTCGACCGGTGCGCGAGCGAAACGGCGAATGGCTGCGCCTGCCCATCGCGTTGCCTGGCTTTACGTTGTGGATCAGAGTTTGGCAAGTCCAGGTGGGCCGCGCCAAATTATATTTGCTCGATACCAACGATCCCGCAAATCCTCCTGCGTACCGAGGCATTACGACGGAGCTGTACGGAGGCGGTCCCGAGTTACGTTTGAAGGCAGGAGCTGGTGCTTGGTATTGGTGGCTGGCGGGCACTGCGAGCGTTGGGATTGAAGCCGGAGGTCTGCCATTTGAATGAAGGGCACGCCGCATTCGCGGTGCTGGAACGTGCGCGCTCCTACATGGAAGACAACGGTCAACCATTCGACGTCGCGCTTAGCGTCACCCGTGCCGGCAACCTTTTTACGACTCATACTCCAGTGGAGGCGGGCTTTGACCGTTTTGCTCCCAACCTGATCGAGCGGTATCTCAGCAAGTATGCGGTGGAGAAGCTATCGATTTCGGTCGACGATCTTCTAGCGATGGGGCGACGCGATCGCCGAGACTCGTCCGAACCATTCAACATGGCGTATTTGGCGATCCACGGCAGCGGCGCCGTCAACGGCGTCAGCAAATTGCACGGACAAGTCAGCCGGCAACTTTTCCAGCCGCTGTTTCCCAGATGGCCTGAAGCAGAGGTGCCGGTGACGCACGTGACCAACGGCATACACACGCCCACCTGGGACTCCGCACAAGCGGATCGCTTGTGGGAACGTGAGTGCGGAAAGAAATGCTGGCAAGGAACACTTGCAGACGCAGAAAGAGATATTCGCGCTGCCAATGATTCCAGCCTGTGGCAACTGCGTGGAGATAGCCGCAAGGATCTGGTTGCATACGTTCGAAAAATCTACGGCCGTCAATTAGCGGCGCGGGGAGCGTCGCCGGAAGAGCTCGAGCAGGCTGGGCTGATCCTCGATGACAATATTTTGACTTTGGGATTTGCCCGTCGGTTTGCCACGTACAAACGTCCGAACCTTCTGCTGCACGATCCGGCGCGGCTGGTGAACATTCTGACGAATCATGAGCGCCCGGTGCAACTGGTGCTTGCAGGCAAGGCTCATCCTCAAGATGTCGCAGGGCAGGAAATGATCCGGCAGTGGTTTGAGTTTGCCCGCCGCCCTGAAGTTCGATCACGCGTGGTCTTTCTTTCGGATTACGACGTTCTGATGGCGGAGCACCTGGTGCAGGGTGTGGACGTCTGGGTGAACACTCCGCGGCGCCCTTGGGAAGCGAGCGGCACCAGCGGCATGAAGGTGCTGGTGAACGGCGGACTGAATCTTTCGGAGCTCGATGGCTGGTGGGCGGAGGCGTATACCCCGGAAGTAGGCTGGGCGATCGGAGATGGACGCGAGCACGGGGACGATCCCTCGTGGGACGCAGTTGAAGCTGAAAGCCTCTATACGCTGCTCGAAAGAGAAGTTATCCCAGAGTTTTATGGCCGCGACAAGAATGGAATTCCAGGCGGCTGGGTCGCCCGCATGCGCGAAAGTATGGCTCGCTTAACTCCGACTTTTTCGACCAATCGCGCAGTCCGCCAATATACGGAAGAGCACTATCTCTCGGCGACAGCGGCTTTTCACCAGCGCGCCGAGAATCGAGGTTCATTAGGAGCCGATCTTGTCGCATGGCAGGGTGAACTGGCGAAGCATTGGCCGGCGCTGCGATTCGGATCTGCAACCGTAGAGCAGCAGGGTAAGCAATACGTTTTTCATGTCCAGGTTTTTCTTGACGATATCAATCCCGATGCCGTGCGGGTGGAACTGTACGCAGAGGCGAAGAAAGATGAGGCCTCTATCACGCAGGGTATGAATCGTGGCGAGCGCCTTGTCGGAGCGACGAGAGGTTTCACTTACAGTGCGTCTGTTCCAATGGGTCGCCCGGTTGCGGACTACACGCCGCGTATCGTTGCCTCACACGTCGGAGCAATCTTGCCGCTTGAGGCTGCTTTCATTCTGTGGGACGATGCACCGTCCTGGCGATGAACTTTGATATGGGCTGCGATGCCGTTGTGAGGAAACTGCATTGGCAGGATAGGAATGATCGATGCGACAGCGAGAGCGAGGCCGGCATCGCTCCGCTGATCCAAGATTGAAGGAACCACGGTACCCGATGGATTTTTTCATTCATCGAGTGTGCAACGTGATTGAACCAGGCATACCGCAGGTTTCACTACATATTCTCTGGACGGGCCAGCATGAGTGGCGACAGTGTCAGCCGGGTGCCTTTTCCTGAAAATTATCGTGGGTCTGGAATACTGCTGCACGTGACTTCGCTGCCATCGCCGTACGGCATTGGAGACCTTGGGCCAACCGCAATCTCGTGGATTGATCGCCTTGCAGCAGCCGGTCAAAGCTGGTGGCAATCGTTACCGCTCGGTCCTACCGGATACGGCAATTCCCCCTATCAGTCGTTATCATCTTTCGCCGGTAATGGACTGGTGATCAGTCCGCAGTTGCTTGTCGAGGATGAACTCTTAACCCCAAGCGACTGCGAGCATGCACCCTTCCCCGCGAATGCCGTGGATTATGACGCGATCATTCCCTTCAAGCATGGGCTATTCGCAAAGGCCTGGGACCGATTTAGAACTGGTACTCGTGCAGATCTTCGTCTGGAGTACGAGAAGTTTTGTCACGACCACGACCAATGGCTGCCGGATTATGCTCTTTTCCGCGCGCTTAAGGCTAAGTTCGGAAACGTCCACTACCTTAAATGGCCATGCGATTTGGTCCAGCGTCAGCCGGCAGCCCTGGAGCAGGCGCGGAGTGAGCTCTCCAATTTCATCGGCCAGGTTTCGTTCGCGCAGTTTCTTTTGTTTCGACAGGCGGAACGACTGAGGGCCTACGCACAAAAAAAGCGGCTGACAATGATGGGCGACCTGCCATTTTTCGTTTCTGGGGACTCGAGTGACGTGTGGGCCAACCCGCAGTTTTTTCTTCTGGATGAGCAGCGGCGGCCACGTTTCGTCGCCGGTGTGCCTCCGGACTATTTCAGCCCGGTGGGACAATTGTGGGGCAATCCCGTCTACAACTGGGACGCGCTTCGGGAGGCCGGCTATCGTTGGTGGATCGCTCGTTTGAGATCCCTGTTGTGCCACGTTGACGTGATCCGCCTGGATCATTTTCGTGGCTTCGCGGCTGCCTGGCACGTACCGGCAGGAGCACCGACGGCACAGACAGGAAGCTGGGTACCCGGTCCCGGGGTCGAGTTTTTCCAAGCCGTCGAAAAGGAGTTGGGCAGGCTGCCCTTCGTGGCGGAGGACCTGGGATTGATCACCGCAGATGTAACTTCGATGCGGGATCGTCTTGATCTTCCTGGCATGCGCATCCTGCAGTTCGCTTTCGACGGCCACCAGGACAATCCATATCTGCTTGAAAATTTCCAAAGAAACACGGTGGTGTACACCGGCACGCATGACAACCCAACGACCCGATCCTGGTTTGAGGATTTGCCCGGAGAGCAACGAGAGAGGATTTGGAATTACCTGGAGCGGCATGGAGCGAAGGGCGCCAATGCAGCCACATCGTTGATCGAACTGGCATGGTCATCCATTGCAGATCTTGCGATGGCGCCGTTGCAGGACCTTTTGAACCTGGGCAAGGAAGCTCGAATGAATGTGCCGGGCCGTCCCGACGGAAACTGGCGCTGGCGATCTAGCGAAGAAATGCTGTCGGACCCTCGCTTCGAATGGCTCCGCGATCTGACGAGGAAGGCAAGCAGGGCGATTTAAATATCCGGCGTCATCTTTGGAACGGTCGAGCGCGATTTGAGTTTATTGGCCGACCTGGTGATCTGCTTCACCCCACAGCACAGCGGCATTAGACCTTGGTATCGGCGATACCTTCGTCCAATGGACTGGTCATCGCGGGTCTGGCTTAATCAAGGTGTCGCGGGCAGGAGCAACGGTGAGCACAGTAGCCACCGCACATCAGATCCAGCGGACATCGCATCGGGATTGGAGCTACCTATGAACGCCGTACAAGTCGAACAGAAAAGCTATGAGATGCCCCCGCGGGAGGGGATCAGCGTCGCACATTTCCTTACCGTTGCAGACATCGAGCGGTCGGCTCGGTTCTACGAAACGGTCTTCGGCGGTCGCATTCTGAGCAAAGGCGATAGCACGGGGGCACCCGGGTACATTCAGTTCGCGAATACCTGGCTGCTGGTCAACGTGGGGGGCGGCCCGACTCCTGACAAGCCGACGGTGACGTTAAGCGTTCCCGATCCGGACAAGATGAGCGGATTTATGAACGTCCGCGTTGCGGATATTCAAGCCTGCTACAAGTTATGGAAAAGTCGAGGAGCGGAGTTCATCACGGAGCCGATACCGAAGTACGGTGAGATACGCTGCTACATGCGCGATCCTGACGGCTACATTATCGAGGTTGGGCAGAGCACGACCCTTACGTACGGTTAATGCTCCGTCGCGGTTCTGCCATTTTGGCTTTGAACGCTCACACGGCCTGACTTCAAAAGGGGTACCAAATGGACGGCACGAAAGGACTGAACGAGGCCACACGGGCGACCGCCCCTGTCGCGTCGAACACGCTGAGTGTGAACGTTTTTACGGCCCCGGGAAAGGCTATGGTTGGCGAGCGGCCAAAGCCATTCGGCGAAGCGCTCGCCTTTGATCCGGCCACGTCGACGTTGATCTTCGGCGAGCACGACGCGGTACTGGTGGACGCCATGACGACGGTGGCTGAGGCTGAGGCGCTCGCGGACTGGATTGCGCTGCACAACCGCAACCTGGAGACCATCTATATAACGCACGCGCATTTCGATCACTTCTACGGTCTGAGCATTTTGCTTGACCGCTTTCCGAATGCTCGGGCGATCGCAACGCCCAAGACGCTGAACGCCATGCAGATGTCTTTCACTCCCACAGTGGAGCGGCTGGCCCGCCGGATGTTTCCTGGGCAAGTGGCCACTAAGTTGGCTGCACCGGAGCCCTATGAGCATGACACGTTCACTCTCGAAGGCCAGGAATTGCGCATCCTCGAGCAGGGCCGCACCGATTGTCCCGATTCGACGTCTCTCTACGTTCCATCGATCGGCCTGGTCGTCGCTGGCGACGTTGTCTACAACCAATGCCGCATGTACGTCGGCGACACCACTCCCGAGAGCCGAAAGAATTGGACCGCGGCGCTTGACCGATTAGCGGCGCTGAACCCGACGATGGTTGTCGCCGGACATAAGAAGCCTGGCGCGCCCGACTCTCCCTCGACGATCCAAGATACTAAACGCTACCTGCAGGACTTCGATCGGATGCAGAAAACCGCGACGTCTGACGAGGAGCTGTTCGATCAGATGACGGAGCTATACCCGCATTGGGTCGCGAATCAGTCGTGGTTGATGTTTGGATTCCCGGGGGCATAACCGACATCACCCGCGGTAGCCGGTCCTTACGCACATGGAGGAAGCCGCGGACGATGAGTTAGCTCATATTCAGGAGAACAATATTCGATTTCAAAAAGGAGAACGACAATGACAAGTAAAGGAAAAGTCTTAGTGCTAATCTCGAGCGGTCGCGGTTTGCCATTGAAAGATGGCAAGCTTTATACCGGCGCTGGTTACTATCTCAACGAGCTGACAGTTCCGGTTCGCGCCCTGATGAAGGAGGGGTACGAAATCACCTTCGCCAACCCCACAGGCAACACGCCCCAGGTGGATGTGCACTCAGAGGTCGCGGATTTCTTCGGTGGGGACGCGGCCAAGCTTGAGGACTATATGGCATTCCGCGACGGCCTGCTGGGGCTCAGAGACCCGATGCGCATCTCGGATGTCATCGCGTCGGGCCTGGATCAATATGACGCTGTTTTCGTCCCCGGCGGCCATGGCCCGATGATCGATCTTCTGGATGATCCGAATGCCGGCATCGTGCTGAGACACTTTCACGAAACATCGAAGCCTACAGCCGTGCTCTGCCATGGCCCGATCTCACTGCTCTCGGCGCTTCCGAATTCGAAGGAGTTCGTCGCGGCGCTGGCAGCGGGCGACGTCGCTGGAGCGCGGGCAAAGGCTAAAGGATGGATCTATTCCGGATATAAGATGACGATCTTTTCGACGGCGGAAGAGCAGCAGCGGGAACCGCTTGAGATTGGCGGCAAGGTTCTCTTCTATCCGGACTTTGCGTTGAGCACTGCGGGCGGAGACGTAAGTGTGCTCGCACCATGGAAGAGCTACGTCCTTCAAGATCGCGAGTTGATCTCAGGTCAGAATCCGTTCTCGGACGAAGCCGTTCTGAAGCTTCTTCTCCCGGCACTCAAGGAGAAGAAGGCGGTTTCAGTGGCATGAGAATCAGAGAAGTCCAGAAAGAGACGCTCAGCTGGGTGGGCCGTGGATTTAAACGTCTGCGGCCCTCTCCGCTTAGCGGTAGCCCATGGGTGCCAAGGCGTCCACGTGCTGCAGGACGAGGCGCCGAGTGTGGTGGGCGGTCATGACTTTGGTATTGGCGATACCTTCGTGCAATAGATTCGATTTTCTGCTTCTGGCTTAATGGTCGTGGGGCAAGTTTTCCGATCGCTGCTTTGAAAGAGCCGGAATCAAGACCGCTTGGCGAATAGTTGCGAGAAGCTACGCCCAGCAATTGCTCTGAGAATGCGTACGTTCCGACCTTCAACCCTTCTAAATGTAAGTGACAGATCGTCGCCGGAACGCTTTTCAAGCGATCGTGACGAGCGACGACCTCGGGGAAACAGAACCGTAATTTCAAAACAAAGGAGGCAAGTCATATGGGCCACCTGGCAAAAGTTCTTCCCCAGCAGAACTCAGATAGCGAGCTGGCAAGCCTTCCGCTCGAGCTTGTCAAGTCGCGATTAGACGTATCCGGACAGGGCCTCAGCAGTGCGCAAGCGCAAGCGAGGCTTAAGCAGTATGGTTTGAATGAACTGCCCAAAGAAAAATCCAACCCAATACTAAAATTCCTTTCCTACTTCTGGGGCCCGATTCCCTGGATGATTGAGGTTGCGGCAATACTTTCAGGCGTGGTTCATCATTGGGAAGATTTTTTCATCATCCTGGCGTTGCTGCTGATGAATGCCGGCGTTGGTTTCTGGGAAGAGTTCCAGGCAGGCAATGCCGTTGCCGCACTCAAGGCGACCCTGGCCCTGCGAGCACGGGCGAAGCGGGATGGAACGTGGACCACAATCCCGGCGCGGGAGTTGGTACCGGGAGATCTGATTCACATTGGTATCGGTGACATTGTGCCTGCGGACACACGCCTGCTCGAGGGCGATCCAGTCATGGTGGATCAATCTGCCCTAACCGGAGAGTCCCTTCCTGTCACCCGCAAGGCCGGAGAGGCTGTCTATTCCGGTTCAATTCTCAAGCAAGGGGAGATCGACGGGCTGGTTTACGGCACAGGCCAGAACACTTACTTTGGCAAAACTGCGCACCTGGTGGAAACCGCTCATACTGTGAGCCATTTTCAGCGGGCGGTTCTAAAGATTGGGGATTACCTGATCTTTATTGCCATTGGCCTGATGGTATTGATTCTCATCGTCGCTTTGTTCCGTGGCGACAAAATGCTGACGACGCTGCAATTTGCTCTGGTCCTGACCGTCGCTGCCGTCCCGGTCGCAATGCCGGCAGTTCTATCGGTGACCATGGCTGTCGGCGCGCGCATTTTGGCTCGGAAACAGGCCATCGTCACTCACCTGGCAGCGATGGAGGAGCTGGCGGGCATTGATGTTCTCTGCTCTGACAAGACGGGCACGCTGACACAGAACAAGCTAACCCTGGGCGAACCATTTTGCGTGGCCCAGGTGAGTCCTCAGGAATTAATCCTCGCAGCCTCACTTGCTTCCAGTGCGGAGAGCCAGGATCCGATCGATCTGGCCGTATTGAGCGGCCTGAAGGATGCTGGACTGGTCAAGCAATATAAGCTGGATCATTTTCAGCCTTTCGACCCCGTGCACAAGCGCACTGAGGCTACAGTTGAATCCGATGCACATCAGTTCCGAGTCACAAAGGGCGCGCCTCAGGTCATTCTTGAGCTATCCTCGCCTACCGCAGAAATCAAGAATGCCGCAGAGCAAGCAGTGAACGAATTTGCGGCCCGAGGCTTTCGATCTCTCGGGGTGGCGCGTACGGATGAGAACAATCGTTGGCAGTTTCTAGGAGTGCTGTCGCTGTTTGATCCTCCAAGGCCAGACTCGAAGAGCACCATTGCGACGGCGTCGGAGATGGGCATCAAGGTGAAGATGGTCACCGGCGACCAGATAGCGATTGCCAAAGAAATGGCGCGCCAGCTCGGGTTGGGTCAGAACATCGTGGATGCGAGTATTTTCTCGGAATCCGAGCATTACAAAGAAAGCCAGATCACCAAAGCCATCGATGAAGCTGACGGGTTTGCCCAGGTTTTTCCCGAGCACAAATTTTATATTGTGAAGGTCCTTCAGAAAGAAAAACACATCGTAGGTATGACCGGTGATGGCGTCAATGATGCTCCGGCACTCAAGCTCGCGGATGCCGGCATTGCGGTTTCCGGCGCCACGGACGCGGCCCGGGCAGCAGCCGACATTGTCCTGCTGAATCCAGGCCTGTCGGTGATCATTGACGCCATAAAGGAAAGTCGCAAGATGTTCCAGCGGATGAAGAGCTACGCTACTTATCGCATTGCGGAAACAATTCGAGTGCTGTTGTTCATGACCCTGGCGATTATCGTGTTCAACTTTTATCCCGTCACCGCGGTGATGCTGGTTCTGCTCGCCATTCTGAATGATGGAGCCATTCTTTCCATTGCTTATGACCGTGTTGAGTATTCGAATCGCCCAGAGGCATGGAATATGCCGGAGGTTCTCGGCATCGCTACTGCATTGGGGATTTCTGGAGTCATCGCAACATTCGGTTTGTTTTACCTGGCCGAAAGAGTTTTTCACCTGGGCCGCGAGACGATCCAGACACTCATGTATCTCAAGCTGTCCGTGGCAGGGCATACGACGATTTTTGTCACGCGCACGAGGCGTGCTTTCTGGACGATTCGGCCGGCACCGATCCTGTTGCTGGCAGTGCTCGGTACACAGTTAGTCGCAACTCTGATCGCTGTTTATGGCGTTTTCATGGCGCCGCTTGGTTGGGGTTGGGCAATCGCGGTTTGGGTGTATGCGTTGGCGTGGTTCCTTGTGAACGACCGTATCAAGCTGGCGACGTACAAGGTTTTCAGTCCTGAAGGCGAGGGATGGCTGGGAAAGATGAGCTGGTTGGCGAAGCACGGGGCCGCGGCGGCCTCTTAACAACTGCGGTAATCCGTAGGGAGCAGGAGAAATGTATGCAGGCGAATACGAAGACGATCAAGCAGCCTTCGAAAGAGGCGCAGGGAGAACAGAGCGATCTGCACAGCACAAATGTCCGCACATTGACCGAGCCGGATGAAGCGACAGCTTTCGTATTCGATGCTGCCATTTCAAGTACGGTGGAAAGAAAAGGCTCAGCGCCGGTTGCGCATACCCAGGTCACGGGACCGCTTTCATCGGAGATGCTGGACAAAATGCATCGGTATTGGCAAGCCGCGAATTATCTGACGGTCGGTCAAATCTATCTAGCAGAGAACGCGCTTCTCAAGGAGCCGCTTCAGCCTGAACATATCAAGCCTCGCTTGCTGGGACACTGGGGTACCTCGGCGGGACAAAATTTCATTTACGTTCACTTGAATCGATTGATCAAGGAACGTGGCGCAGACGTTATTTTTATCTCGGGGCCAGGCCATGGCGGCCCGTCCATGAACGCGCACTCCTACCTGGAAGGGACTTACTCCGAGGTTCATCTGGAAGTCACTCAGGATGCAAACGGTATGCGCCTGTTATTTCGCCAGTTCTCCACTCCAGGTGGCGTACCCAGCCACTGCGGCCCGCATGTGCCGAACGCGATCCACGAGGGAGGGGAACTTGGCTACTCTTTACTGCATGCATTTGGCGCCGCGTTCGACAATCCTGAGCTGATTGTTGCGTGCATCATTGGCGACGGTGAGGCTGAGACCTGTCCGCTTGAAGGTAGCTGGAAAGGTGTCAAATTCCTCAATCCGAAGCGCGACGGCGCTGTACTGCCGATTCTTCACATGAATGGGTACAAGATTTCCGGACCAACGGTCGAAGCGCGAACCCCCGACGAAGAACTCACTGAACTCTATCGAGGTCACGGCTATGCACCTCGATTCGTAGAAGGCGACGACCCCACCACGGTGCATCAGGCATTTGCCCAAACTCTGGATGAATGCTACGCGGAGATCCTCGAAATCCAGCAGAAAGCGCGACAGCAGGGCATAACGCAGAGACCTGCCTGGCCGATGATTATTCTGCGCACTCCGAAAGGATGGACAGGTCCGAAGGAGGTGGAAGGAATTCCGATCGAGGGTACGTTCCGCGCCCACCAGGTTCCGCTGGCCAATGTGAAGGAGAATGCGGAACACCGGAAGCTGCTGGAAACCTGGATGAAAAGCTATCATCCGGACAAACTGTTTGACGCCGGAGGACGTTTCGATGTGCGGAGCTGGCATCGCTGGCGCCGACCGGGGAACATCGGATGGGCGCGAATCCGCATGTCAATGGTGGGCGCTTACTGACTGCCCTCGATCTTCCAGATTTCACGAATTACGCTCTGAATGTACCGGGGCCGGGGCAGGTAGCTGCCGAGGCGCCTCGCAAGGTGGGCGAATTTCTGCGAGACATTCTCAAGACGAATTCGAGAAATTTCCGATTTTTTTGCCCAGACGAAACAAACTCCAACCGTCTCAACTCCGTCTTCGAAGCCAGCGATCGCTGTAGTCTTGCCGAAATTATTTCCATCGACGACCACGTAAGTCCCGACGGGCGAGTGATGGAAGTGCTGAGCGAGCATTGTTGTGAAGGATGGCTCGAAGGCTATCTGCTGACTGGACGTCATGGCGTTTTTTCGTCGTATGAGGCGTTCGCACAGGTCGTCGATTCTATGGTCACCCAGCACGCGAAGTGGATGGAACAGTGCGAGGATTTTCCGTGGCGCAAACCGATTGCTTCGTTGAATGTTTTCCTGACCAGTCATTGCTGGCGCAACGATCACAATGGCTTCAGCCACCAGGCACCGGGGTTCGTGGCCAATGCCCTGGCGCGGCGCAGCGAAGTTATCCGTATCTATTACCCGCCGGACGCGAACTGCCTGCTGAGCGTGATGGATCACTGTCTGCGCAGCCGCAATTACGTCAACATTATTACGTGCGGCAAACAGCCGGAGTTGCAATGGCTAAACATGGATGAAGCCCTGGCTCATTGTTCGCGAGGCGCGTCGAAGTGGCAGTTCTGTTCCAATGACGGCGACACGGAACCCGATGTAGTTCTGGCTTGCGCCGGCGATGTGCCCACACTCGAGACAGTTGCCACCTCCTGGCTCCTGCAGAAGTATGTGCCTGGGATCAAACTTCGCGTCGTCAATCTTGTGGACCTGGGTATTCTAGGAAGTCCTGATGAGCACCCGCACGGCATGGACAATATCTCCTTTGAGGATCTTTTTACAAAAGAGATTCCGGTGATTTTTGCCTATCACGGATATCGCTGGACGATTCACAACATGGTTCATGGCCGTTCCAACGAGGGCCGTTTTCATGTGCGCGGCTTCATCGATCGAGGAACGACCACCACCCCCTTTGACATGGTGGTGCTGAACAAACTCAGCCGGTTCCATCTGGCGATAGATGCGCTCAAATATGTTCCTCGACTGCGGTCGAAGGTCTCGGATGTGATTGACATGTTCAACCGCAAGCTTTATGAGCATCATGTTTATATTCGCGAGCACCTTGAAGACATGCCGGAAATAAAAAACTGGCACTGGACCAAGGACTTTAGCGATCCCACTGCGCCGGCGCCGCTAGCCGAAGGCCAGGCTCGCAACCAGGTTTTCACGGATGCATAACCTAACGTAGGAAACGTTAGATGAGTCAACGAATCCGAATGCAGTGGCTATCGGCAATGCACCCCTGGTTGGTGAGCATGCAAATGACTATGACATGCTCTATGGAAAGTCTCCGCCTTCCGTCGGCACGCTGGAATGTGGACACTTCCACAAGGCAATTCACGAAGGCCATTTACATGCAGCGGACAATCGAACCTAATCCATTTCCGAATCCGGTCACTTCCGCTGAGCTCACCCGCCAGGCCTTATGCGTCAATCCGAAACAAGGTCCGTTGAGTAACCCGCTTCGTTGGTCGCGCTAGCAACGCGTTAGAAGAGGTACAACCAGGAAACTTTCCTGTTGCTCGTCCGCTAGAATATCTAGCGTGCTGGTGAACACGAGGGGCAATCCATTCATGGTGTATTCAGCGAATCTTCACGATCTCAGTCAGCAGTTCGGAATCCCAGGTCGGGCTCAAGTGGTGGCGGGGAATAATGGACTTCCAAAGGTCCAGATTTCTACTGAGCGAGCCACCGCGGAGATGTACCTTCATGGCGCTCATGTGACCTCCTGGCGACCGACTCATTCGCAGGAGGTTATCTTTCTGAGTAAGCAATCTCGTTGGCAGGATGGTCGCGCAATTCGAGGCGGCGTGCCGATCTGTTTCCCCTGGTTCGGCGATAAAAAAGACGATCCTACGGCCCCGGCTCACGGATTTGCACGGTCTCGAGCCTGGACCCTACAGACGATTGAAGAGCGAGCCGGCAATATTGAAGTGGGCATGCTTCTCCAAAGTGATGAGGAAACCAAGAGGTTCTGGCCCTTCGACTTCCAACTCACCCATCTGGCGACGTTTGGAACAAATCTGCGGATGGAGCTTCTGGTGAAGAATACCGGGAATCGGTCCTTTCGATTTGAAGAGGCTCTCCATACGTACTACCAGGTCGGCGATGTTCGCAGGATTCAAATACAAGGGCTGGAAGAGTCTGACTATCTGGATAAAACCGACGCTTATCAAGAGAAACTGCAGTCCGGAGTCCTTTCAATCGCAGGAGAGACGGATCGTGTCTATGTGAACACCATAAGTGCGGTTGAAGTGTCCGATCCCGCACTGTCACGAACCATTCGCACCTGCAAGGAAAGTTCCCACACCACAGTGATCTGGAACCCATGGCAGCAAAAAGCGAAAGCGTTGGGAGATCTGGGAAACGACGAGTGGACCGAAATGGTGTGCGTCGAGGTCAGCAACGTAAACGGGGCCGCCATTGAACTGCAACCCGGTCAGGAGCACCGTATGTGTTCCGAAGTATCTGTCGAGAACCTGAAAACCAGCTAACCAGCCATCAACCCGCGTTTCAATGCCAACAGACGTGTTCCCCGGGCAAACAGAAATGGCCGTCGACAACGGACAGGAGGGTTGTCAGTCAAGATTTTCTAGTTCCGGAATTCTTCATCGACGCTTCCGAGGACGATAACTCATCCGCGGCTTCCATTGCCTGCCGCGCCAGCTGACGAAACGTCTCACGCATCTCCGCTGGACTATGCACCACAATTCTGCGTCCCATGCCGAGCAGCATGGCCGCAAACATTTCCAGCCGATCCCGCCCACAGCGCAGACGCGTCCCGCCATTCTGCTCTTCCGCAACCACTCGCAACGGAATAAAAATGCGCTCTGCCTCCTCCATGGGCATGTCGAGCCAGACATCAATCTGGTAGTCCGATTGAATTCGGAGACTCTCGCGCAGCGAGTCGGGAAGCACGCGAACACGGCAGGGTCACCATTGGCGATATCGCTCTGCTGACCGGCACGAGCCGAAACACGTTTAAGCCGCATTTCCGCCATTTATTGGAAAAAGGAAACCTCGTCCTGCATGGTCGCGGGCGCGGCGCCTGGTATGCGCTGCCATAATGAGGAGCGGTTGTGTCCAGGAATTGGACCCCACATTTATCGAGACCCGGATCGTACCTGTGAGCTGTAACACTCACCTCAAAAAGACTGCTCGATGCGGTGCCGAATGACCTGGTTCATTGGATTTAGACGCCTCACCGCGTACAATTGCGGCGTCCAGCAAAACATAGTGGAAAATCGCATGTTAGATCGGCTGACCCAACTATGCCTGACGCAACCGTAAAACCGGATCTCGGAGCGTTGCGCATCGACGCCCACAAGCGCGGCTCCCGAAAAGCTGGCAAGCGCATCGGGATTGCTTTTTTCCTCTTGCTCGCTGCGCTCGCAGTTGTGGGCGGAGTCTATGCTTACATGCATCGGACCCCGTCGGTGCAGGCCGTGACCATAGACGCCCCGGACAGCGGGCCACGGGCCCTGCTCAACGCGAGTGGGTATGTCACACCGCAGCGGCGCGCCACGGTAGCGGCAAAGATTACCGGACGCGTTACGGGTGTCTTTTTTACCGAGGGAATGCACGTACAAAAGGGCTTTGTGCTGGCTACCCTGGACGATGCCGACACTCAGACGGCGCTCGCGACCGCGAAAGCGGATCGCAACGCAACCCAGGCAAGCATTCTCGACCTGCAAGTGCAGTTGAAGAATGCGCAGATCGAGTTGCATCGCGTCCAGGAATTGAAGACGGAAGGAGTTCAAACTCAGGAAGCGCTCGACAATGAGACCATGGCCGCGAACAGCCTGAAAGCGAAAATCGCCTACACGCAGGAACAGGTGCTGGCGGCTGACGCACGCATCAAAGAGGCGCAGCAGGCGGTAGATAACTGCATCATTCGGGCTCCGTTCGAGGGGATCATCGTTTCCAAGGATGCCCAGGTGGGAGAAATGGTATCGCCGATTTCGGCCGGCGGTGGTTTCACGCGCACAGGCATCGCAACAATTGTCGATATGGCTTCGAATGAAATCGAAGTGGACGTCAACGAGAACTATATCGCGCGCGTGAAGAACGGCCAGGAAGTGACCGCCGTTCTGGATGCATATCCAGACTGGAAAATTCCGTGCCGAGTGCGCACCATCA
Source organism: uncultured Acidobacteriota bacterium (assembly GCA_963794795.1). GTDB lineage: Bacteria > Acidobacteriota > Terriglobia > Terriglobales > Acidobacteriaceae > JAKAAZ01. The sequence continues at coordinate 128,183 of CAWCFC010000003.1, forward strand.
TTCCCACGGCCGATCGGCAGAAGGCGACTGTCAAGGTGCGCATTGCTTTCGACAAGCTTGATCCGCGCATCTTGCCTGACATGGGCGTGAAGGTCACGTTTCTCGGGCAAGAGGAGAAGCAGGGGACAAAAGCGCCGGTGGGCGTCATGGTGCCGCAGAGCGCGGTCCGCGACGATAGCGGGGAGAAGATCGTTTTCCTGGTGAAAGGCGATCGCGTCGAGCGCCACGCCGTGAAGGCAGGCACAACCAATAACGCGCAAACGCAGATTCTGGCGGGGCTCACGCCCGGAGACACAGTCGTAGTTGGGGGACCCACCGATTTGAGAGATGGCGAAGCGGTATCGATCCAGCGCTAGAGCGAAAACTCTTGCGATTTTAGTGCAAACCGGAATTACTGTAGCGGAGGCGAAAAAGCAGGCCCCTCGACTGGTCGCCGCGGCGACCTCCGCTCGGGATGACAACTCTTTTTGCCCTTCAGGCGATCGAGCGGAGATGACGGAAATCAAGGAGCGTTGATCATGGTACGCGTGGACGGCAATGGGACAGCGGGAAGTCTGATTCAGGTGCGCGGCTTAGACAAAACTTACCGCCGCGGCAACGAGGACATCGACGTGTTGCAGGGCTTGAATCTGGACGTCGATCAGGGCGATTTCGTGGCCTTCATGGGGCCCAGCGGCTCGGGCAAGACGACGCTGCTCAATTTGCTGGGCGGCCTCGACGTTCCCACGCGCGGCACCATCAGCGTGGCCGGCGATGAAATCACGCACATGTCCCGCGGCAAGCTGACAGACTGGCGCGCGCGCCACGTCGGATTCATCTTCCAGATGTACAACCTGATCGCTGTGCTGACCGCGTTCCAGAACGTCGAATTGCCCTTGCTGCTGACCAAGCTCTCCAAGGCCGAACGCCGTACGCACGTTGAAACCGCGCTTTCCATCGTTGGCTTGGCCGATCGCATGCACCACTATCCGCGCCAGCTTTCCGGCGGACAGGAACAGCGTGTTGCTATTGCTCGCGCCATCGTCGCCGACCCCACGTTCCTGCTCTGCGACGAGCCTACCGGCGACCTGGACCGCAAAAGAGCCGACGAAGTGATGGACCTGATCCAGCGGCTGGTCAAGGAGTACGGGAAAACAGTGCTGATGGTGACACACGACCCGTTGGTTGCCAGCCAGGCCAAGACCACGCTGCATCTGGACAAGGGTGTGCTGGTGGAAGCTGGAATGCGGCACGGCGCTGTCGCGGAAGGCGTCTCATGAAATTCAGCAGACTGATTCTGGCCAATCTGTTTCGCAAGAAGGCGCGGCTGGTTCTGACTATCGGTTCCTTCGCCGTGGCGCTGTTTCTGTTTGCGCTACTGGGCGTGGTGAACGACGCCTTCAGCCGTGGAGCAGACGTTGTGAGTGCGAATCGCCTCGTCACCATCAATCGCACCTCCATCATCAACCCCCTCCCGCTATCCTACCGGGATGAAATCCTGCGGATTCCTGGCGTGAAGTACATTACGCACGACAACTGGTTTGGAGGCGTGTATCAGGATCCCAAGAACTTTTTTGCGCAATTCGTGATTGACCCGGAAAACCAGCGGCAGGTTTTCTCGGAACTCATCGTTCCCGACGACCAGTGGAACACGTTCCTGAAAGATCGCCAGGGCTCGATTGTCGGCGCGGTCACCATGAAGCGCTTCGGCTGGAAGATTGGCGATCGTATCCCCATCAAAACGACCCTGTATGGGCTGGCGGATAAAACCTTCGAGTTCAATATCGACGGCGTTTACCACGGCGTAAGGCCGGAAGAAGACGAGACCCAGTTTTGGATTCAGTGGGAATATTTCAAAGAAAGCGTACCCGCTGCGTTGCAAGGCCAGGTCGGCTGGTACACGATTCTCATCGCGAATCCCGACGATGCCCCGCGTATCGCCAAGACCATCGACAGCGCGTACCTGAATTCACCCTTCGAAACCAAGACCGAGACGGAATCCGCGTTTGCGCAAAGCTGGGTAAAGCAATTTGGAAACATCAAATTCCTGATTACGTCGATCGGAACCGTCGTCTTCTTCACGCTCTTGCTGGTCACCGGAAACACGATGGCCATCTCCGTGCGCGAGCGAACCAATGAACTGGGTGTGCTGAAGGCCATCGGTTTTTCGGATCGCGCCGTTCTTGGATTCATCCTGGCTGAGTCGATTGTGATCGCGCTGGCCGGCTGTGTGGGCTTGCTCCTTGCACTGGTCGCTATCCCGGCTCTGAGCCGCGCCATGGCGGGTCTGTTGCCGCCGCTTCTGATCACCGTGAAAACGTTGGTGTACGGCGTGATCGCCGCTCTCGTGGTCGGCTTCGCCAGCGGAATTCTTCCAGCCTATGGTGCGATGCGCCTGCGCGTGGTGGATGCCCTTCGGAGGGTTTGAGCATGATGCCAAAACTTATTTTCGGCGTAGTGATCACTGTAGCAGCCATCGTTCTGCTGCTGCTGGTTTTGGTCATCGTGGGCGGGATTGTTGCTGGATTGCTGGCCCCGCTGATTGGGGCCGTACCGATTTCCTACAACTTCCGCAGCATTCGTGCGCGCTGGACTTCCACCATCGTGGCCATTCTGGGCATTGCCGGGACGGTCGGCGTATTTGTGGCCATGCTTTCGCTGGCGCGCGGATTCCGGGCCACGCTAGTCGCATCAGGTTCGCCCGATAATGCGCTGGTCATGCGTGCCGGCTCAACTTCGGAAATGATGGGCGGCATCACTCTCGATTCCGTGAAGCTGGTACAGGATAAGCCAGGCGTCGCACGCGATGCGTCGGGGCAGCCGCTGGTCACACAAGAAGTCGTCGGCGTCATTCCCATACCGCTGATCAGCACCGGCACGGACGCGAACGTGGAGGCGCGCGGCGTTTCGTCCAACGTGCTTCAAATTCGCAAATTCGTGAAGATTGTTCAGGGGCGGATGTTCCATTCCGGCCTGAACGAGCTCATCGTCGGCAAAAACGCCTCGAAAACCTATCAGGGCCTGACCGTCGGCAATACCGTGAACTTCGGCGGCGGAAAGTGGAATGTGGTGGGGGTGTTCGATGCCGGCGGATCGTCTTTCGATTCCGAAGTGTGGTGCGACGCGCGCATCCTGAACGAGATGCTCAAGCGTCCGGCCAACATCTTTCAATCTGCCACCGTTCACCTCACTTCGCCTGCGGCCTTCGACAAATTCAAGGATTCGATTACATCCGATCCCCAATTGAATTTGGAAGTCGAGCGCGAAGTGGATTACTACGCGAAGCAATCCTCGGCCATGACGCGGCTGATCACGATCCTGGGTGGACTGGTGGCGGGTGTCATGGCGATCGGCGCGGTATTCGGCGCTCTCAACACGATGTACTCTGCGGTCGCCGAACGCGGGCGCGAGATTGCCACCATGCGCGCTCTCGGTTTCTCCAGCTGGAACGTCATCCTTTCATTCCTGTTCGAGGCGCTGCTGATTTCGTTCATCGCCGGGATTATTGGCTGTGTGGTCGTGCTTCCACTGAACGGTATGACCACCCAGACCATGAATTTCTCGACCTTCTCGAGCATAGCCTTCGCCTTCAAGATCACTTTCAACTTGCTGGTGATGGGAGTGATTTTCGCGCTGGCCATGGGAGTTCTCGGCGGCTTGCTGCCCGCCGTGCGCGCTGCGCTGCGCCCTGTCGCCGTCTCCCTGCGCGAAATGTAGGAATTCTGCAGCCAAGGCACAGTGAAACAGAGCAATCTAGATCCAGAAGTGATGATCATTCGCCGCAGCGGATCTGAGTTCCGTAGAGAGAGGGCAGAAAAGTGCGGTTTCGGCTTCAAACCTGCTTCAGTTGTACCGAGTGTACCGAAAACAGAGGAAAAACGAAGCGCGGAAAGTCGCGTAAGTCTCTTTGATTGTGTGAGAAAGAATGGTCGGGGAGAGAGGATTTGAACCTCCGACCCCCTGGTCCCGAACCAGGTGCTCTACCAGGCTGAGCCACTCCCCGACGTTGTTGATGAATGCATTTTCACAAATACCGTGGAGTGGTGAGTTCATCTTCCGTGCAGCCGTTCTTCGATGGAACGTCTGCGCCAAAATTCCCAACCACATGAGACCTTTTGTGAAAATGCCATAGTCCCGGTATTGCAGTAGTCTATCGTGCCCCCTGTGATGCTGCAAACCAGGAGGGAAAATCTGGAGCATGCTGAGAGCGGTCTTGGCCTGGTTATTTTGAATTAGAAGCGCCCAGCAGGTGCGAGAGCGATTGCATATCCTTGCCGAACTCCTCCCAATTTCCCTGTTGCGCCGCTTTCTGGGCCGCGTCCAATTGCCTGCGCGCCTCATCCAACTGCGGCTGCGATTGCGCCTTTGTTTGCGGCGGGGCACTGACGGAGGAGCCTCCCACGGCATTTCCCGGCTGCTGTTCTCCGAACAAGATCGGAGATGGCCTCGTCGAGCGTCGGCTCCATCACAACCCGGTCCGCAGTAATGGCGATAATGCGCTTGAGCTGAGGGAAGTTTGTACCTTCCGCTTTCAGATACACAGGCACCACGTAGAGGAAAGAGTTTTCGATGGGGATGACGACCAGCTTGCCACGAATCACCTGCGAGCCTTTCTGATCCCATAGAGTCAACTGCTGCGAAATGGTTGTGTTCTGGTCAATCATCGCCTCAATCTGGTTGGGGCCGTAGATCAACTTCTCCTTGGGAAGCTCGTAAAAAATCATCTTGCCGTATTCGGGGAAATCGCATCGCGCCGCCACCCAGGCAATCATGTTGTCCCGGTTCTGCGGGGTGAAGGGAGTCATCAGCAAATACTCCAGCTTGCTGCTGCCGGGAAGCTTCATCAGGATGTAATACGGGTCCATCGCCATCACATTGCCGCCGTACTCTTCCTGCGGCGAATCCCATAGATCTTCGCGATTGTAGAAGACCTGCGGGTCCGTCATGTGGAACGTCTTATACTCATGGGTCTGGATGGAGAACAGGTCCTCGGGATAGCGCAGATGGCTTTTCAAGTCTGGCGACATCTGGCTCAGGTCTTTGAAAACTCCAGGGAATGCGCGCCGGTAGACCGTCAGGACTGGATCTTTGGGATCCATGACGTAAAAGGAAACGGTGCCGTCGTACATGTCGACAACCACCTTCACCGAGTTGCGAATATAGTTCAGGTCGGACCCGGCGTCTCCAGAATAGGGAGCGGAATAGGGAAATCGATCCGATGTGGTGTACGCATCCTGAATCCAATAGAGTTTGCCATCGCTCAGGACCGCGTAGGGGTCTCGGTCGAGTGTCAGGAAGGGAGCGATTTCGGACACGCGCTCCTGGACATTTCTCCATATCTGAATTCTGCTTTGTGGGCGTAGGTAGGAAGTGAACAGGATATTGTCATCTCCCTGCGTCCAAGCGAACAGCAGCCTTTTCCAAAGACTGTCCAGCGGAATGCCGCCGGTGCCGGCGTAATTGGTATAGACATTCTGATTGCCCTTGGGATAGTCAAACTCTTTAATACCGGTATCGACGATGCGATATCCCGGTGTGGCTTCGCCGTAGTAGATGCCCGGTTCGGTGATCTTCAACCCATAATCGGATTGCGGCGGAATGTTCTGCAACAAATATTTGGGGAATCCTCCTCCGACCGTTTGGGAGGCGAAGCTCATGACCAGTCCGTAGCCGTGAGTGAACTGCAGATACTGATTCACCCAGGTTTGCGCCTGCTCCGGCAGCTTAGGAGACAACTCACGCGTCGAAAGCATCACCTGGTGATAGCCGTCGGCTAAGTGGTAGCGGTCAACATCAACGTTATAGAACTGGTAATACAGCCGGATTGCCTGGGTCTGCTGATAGGTCTGCAGCAGCGGCCGCGGATCCCAAAGGCGAATGTTCTGGATGGTGTCCTGGTTTCGTGCAATTACATCCGGAAGTGAGGTCGGGTAGCGCCGGGTAGGAAGTTTCCTGAATGGCGTCCAGACCATACGCGTTACGGGTGAAATGGATAAAGCTTTTCAGATAGGGAAGTTCCATGCTGAATTCGCTTGGCTGCACCACGAACTTTTGAAACAGCTGCGGCAGGGCGACCATTCCCACCATGTACACCAGCACGAAGACCACAGCGCCAAAGACGACAACTCTGAAATGCGGACGGAAGAAATTGATGGCGAGAAGCACGGCTGCTACCGCCGACAGACCCAGCATGATCCATAGCATGCTCATGGTCACGTGGGAGGCCGTGTAGCCGGCTCCGTACACGACGCCCAAAGTGGAATAGACAAGGTCAAAGCGGTCCAGGTAGAAGCCCCAGCCCAGGACAACCGCCAACACAAACAGAAGCGCGGACACATGCTGCCCGATATTCCGGCGGACGACGACCTTGCCGCCGGGGCTGAATCGCAACAATCCGAACGTGCCGTAGCAGAGCAGGACCAGCGCCAGGGCGATGAGTGTCAGTAAGAGAAAACTGCCCTGGAGCAGCTCATAAAACGGGAGACGGAAAACAAAGAAACCCACGTCGATACGGAAGAGAGGATCCAGCACTCCGAAATGTGCGCCATAGCGGAAGCGGAGATAGGTGTCCCATTGGGAAGAGATGCCCACCGCGAAGAGCAGGGCAACGACGGCGGCCGCGGCTGCGATGGCGAGCGTGAGAATTCTGCCGCTTAGGTCGAAGTTGATTCTTCTGCCGCTGGTTGGCGAATCGACGAAGGCAACCCGATCCAGTTGATTGCTTCGGTGCAAGGTCTGAATGGTGTTGGCAACAAAGCGGAAATTGATCCACAGAAAGCCGAATGCGCAAACAAATGCCACGCCAACCATGGCCCACTGAACGGACAGAAGCGTCCAGAAGATGCCAAGGTAGTGAAGTTGCCGCATCCACAGCCACTTCTGAATCAGTCCTGCGATTACCGTCAGTACAACGATGACCGCAATCGCCGCAAACCAGAAGAGGGTGAAAAGATGGCGACGTCGCCGACGCGGAGGTGCGGGGGGAATGAATAGGTGCTCATCTACCTCGCGCCGTAGTTTCTCGATCGTTCTCTCATCTAGAGGTTCGTCTTCGATAGACATGGTTCACTTTCATCATTACACGGTCTGGCGTGCGGCGTTTTGCGGACCTATCAGGAGGAAAAGCCGCAACAGGTTCCACGCGAAGGAGTTTTCTGGGCGGGGCTGGCATGGCAAATGGCAACGCTGCCGAATCAGTGGCGTCATGTAACAATAAAAGTGTCCCTCAATCAGGAAAACAATGAAATCTGCGTCCTCTTCCGCGATTCCGAACCCGGCACAGATCACGCCGGAGCTGCTGGCCCAGCATGGCATTACGGCAGACGAATATCAGCGAATTCTGAATGCGCTGGGGCGAACTCCCAGCTTTACGGAGCTTGGCATTTATAGCGTGATGTGGAGCGAACACTGCTCCTATAAGTCCTCGCGCGTGCATTTAAAGCGTCTGCCGACTGAGAGCCAGCGCGTGGTGCAGGGCCCGGGTGAAAATGCCGGCATCATCGACGTGGGAGATGGCTGGGCCTGTGCTTTCAAGATCGAATCGCACAATCATCCGTCGTATATCGAGCCCTACCAGGGCGCGGCCACCGGAGTGGGCGGAATTCTGCGCGACATTTTTACCATGGGGGCGCGACCGCTGGCGGTGATGGATTCGCTGCGATTCGGGCCGATTGTTGGGGAGGATTCGGCGAATGGGAAGAGTGCCACGCCGGCCTCTCTGCTGAATAAGAATCACCAGATTTTGGAAGGCGTTGTCAGCGGCATCGCAGGTTACGGGAATTGCTTTGGAGTACCTAACCTGGGCGGGGAAACTCGCTTCGAGCCATGCTATTCCGGCAACCCGCTGGTGAATGCATTTGCGCTTGGAATGGTGCGGAAAGACGAGATTTTTTACGGCAAGGCGACCGGTGTCGGCAACCCGGTTTTGTACGTAGGGGCGAAGACGGGACGCGATGGAATCCACGGCGCCACCATGGCCAGCGAGGAGTTTCACGAGGGTTCGGAGCAGAAGCGGCCGAATGTGCAGATGGGCGATCCGTTCATGGAAAAGCTGCTACTCGAGGCCTGCCTGGAGGCGATGCAAACCGGCGCCATCGTAGGCATTCAGGACATGGGCGCGGCGGGGCTGACGTCTTCATCCTGTGAGATGGGCGGCCGCGGCGGGGTTGGCATTGAGATGGAACTCGATCGAGTTCCGCAGCGCGAGACCGGGATGACTGCATATGAAATGATGCTGTCCGAATCGCAGGAGCGCATGCTGCTGGTGGCCGACAAGGGTCGCGAAGAGGAAGTTACGCGGGTTTTTGCCAAGTGGGGATTGGACGCAGTGACCGTGGGCACGGTGATCGCCGAATCGCGCCTGCGCATTCTGCATCATGGCGAACTGGTCGCGGACATTCCCAACGCCTCGTTGACGGATGAAGCGCCGCGCTATCATCGGCCGATTGGAACATGGAAAGCTCCGGTGCCGAGTGAGCCTTCGGCGGAAATTCTGCAGCAGTTGCAGGCAAAGCGTGACTGGACGGCGGATCTGAAAAAGCTGCTGGCTTCGTCGAACATTTGCGATAAGCGGTGGGTGTTTGAGCAGTACGACACCATGGTGCAAACGAATACCGCAGAAGGTCCAGGCGGGGAAGCTGGCGTAATGCGGCTGAAGGGCACACGGCGCGGGCTGGCGATGGCGCTCGATGGCAACAGCCGGTGGTGCTACCTCGATCCGAAACTAGGTGCAGCTCACGCGGTGGCGGAAGCAGCACGCAAAGTGGCCTGTACCGGGGCTACGCCGATTGCAGCGACAAATTGCTTGAACTTCGGCAATCCGGAAAAGCCGGAAATCATGGCGCAGCTTTCGAACGCGATTGATGGCATCGCCGAAGCCTGTACGGCGCTGGGTACACCGATTACCGGCGGCAATGTTTCGCTCTACAACGAGACCAAGGGAGAGGCGATCTATCCTTCGCCGGTGCTCGGGATCGTTGGGATTCTCGAGGATGTTTCGAGGACCGTACCGGCGGATTTTCAGCGAGTGGGAGACGCGGTTTTGCTGCTGCGACCGAAAGCGTCGGCCAGGGACGGTGCCAGGGTGAAGGAGTTCGGTTCCTCTGAATATGCGAAGCTGTTCCTGAATGCGTTGTGGGGTACGCCGCCGAGCCTCTCGCTGGAGGTGGAAGCGGAACTGCAAAAATGTTTGGCGAAGTTAGCGGACGAAAGATTGCTGCATTCCGCGCGTGACGTTTCCGATGGCGGAATTGCAGTGGCGCTTGCGGAAGGCTGCTTCGCAAAACAAGTTGGAGTGCGCGTGGAGATGTCGGGTGGTTTGATCGGCGATCCCATGGCGTACGCTCTGTTCGCAGAACATTCCAGCGAGGTGCTGATCTCCTGCGCGGTTGAATCCATTGAGAAAATCAAGAAGATTGTCAACGATTTTGGCTTCATCACGGTGGTCAATCTGGGTTCGACGGTCGCCGGTCAGGTGGAGATTCGTGTATACAGTGAGCCGGTCATTTCTGAATCGATTGCCAAACTTTTTGAGCCGTGGCGCCGTGGATTGCCCGATGCGCTGGAGTCTACATTTCATCGCGAAGATTCGGCGATGGATCAGGCATAATGAACGCATACAAACCATCGATGGATCCAATGCCCATACCCGAGCATGACCCCCTTCCATTCGACAAACTCCGCGAGGAGTGCGGCGTCGTGGCCATTCACAACCACCCGGATGCCGCGCGGCAGGCGTATCTGGCGCTCTACTCCTTGCAGCATCGCGGTCAGGAATCTGCAGGCATCGCCACGGCGGACCACGAAAACTTGTGGAACATCAAGGGCATGGGCCTGGTCGCAGAAATTTTTACTGACGATGTGCTGGCCAAGTTGCCGGGCTCCTTAGCCATCGGCCACACGCGCTATTCGACCACGGGAGATTCGGCGCTGTTGAATGCGCAGCCGATTCGGGTGGATTCCACCAAGGGATTGATCGCGATTGCCCACAATGGGAACCTGGTACATCTGGGTAATCTGCGGACGCAGCTGGAGCGCGAGGGCGCCATTTTCCAGACCACCAGCGACTCGGAAATTATTGTGCAGCTGATCGCGCACTCGAAGGAGCCGACGCTGATTGACGCGATTGCCGACTCCCTGCGCCAGGTGGAGGGAGCTTTCTCTATCGTCATGATGACGCGGGATCGTATCTTTGCCGCCCGCGATCCACGCGGATTTCGCCCGCTTTCTATGGGCCGAATCGCGAACGCCGACGGCACTGAAACGATCGTATTTGCATCGGAGACCTGCGCCTTCGACCTATTGCGCGCCACCTACGATCGCGAAGTGAAGCCGGGCGAACTCGTCATGGTTTCGCGCGAAGGAGTGACCTGCCGCCAATTTTCCAGCGGCGTTCCGCAGGCAAGCTGCGTGTTTGAGCATGTGTATTTTTCCCGCCCCGACAGCCGAGTCTTCGGGCGATGGGTGCAGGAGAGCCGCGAAGAGATGGGACGTCAACTGGCGCGCGAATCCGGCGTCGAAGCCGACCTGGTGGTTCCAGTGCCGGACTCTGGCGTGACCGCGGCGATTGGATATGCGGCGGAGAGCGGCATTCCCTTCCGCTTCGGGCTGATTCGCAACCATTATGTGGGGCGTACATTTATTGAGCCGGAGCAGCGGGTGCGGGATTTCGGCGTCAAGTTGAAATTGAATCCCGTACGCAATCTGCTGGAAGGCAAGCGAGTGATTTTGATTGACGACTCGATTATTCGCGGCACCACCAGTCGGAAGATCGTGCGCATGGTGCGTGGCGCCGGCGCAACCGAAGTTCATCTTCGCATCAGTTGCCCACCGACCACGTCGCCTTGTTTTTATGGTGTGGACACTCCCAGCAAGCGCGAGCTGATTGCCGCCAATCAAACCGTGCAGGAAATCTGCGAATTCATCGAGGCGGATTCTCTGGCGTATTTGTCGCTGGAGGGGCTGCTGCAAGCCTGTCACGGTGAGGAAAATAACAGCTACTGCACCGCTTGTTACACCGGTGTGTATCCCACGCAATGGGTCGATGTGGATGCCATTTTGCCTGCGCCCGCCGTTGAAGTATGAACGTCCAGATTCGCGAGTTTCAGACCGGAGATGAGGTTCACTTCCGCGCGTTGAACGAGGCGTGGATCGTCGCATCCTTCAAACTGGAAGACGAAGACAATGCGAATTTTGGGCGATCCGCAACATCACATTCTGGACGCGGGCGGCCATATTTATTTTGCCGTGCATCCGCAAACCGGCGAGATACTCGGCTGCTGCGCTCTGCTGGCAATGGAAGCCGGCTGTTTTGAAGTCGCCAAGATGGCGATTGACGAGCGATATCGTGGGCAGGGCTTTGGAAAACAATTGTTGCGCGCAACCATTGCTGCCGCCCGCGGCCTGGGAGCGCGGCGACTCTATCTGGTGACGCATCATTCGCTGAAGAACGCCATCGGGCTGTACGAATCAGAAGGCTTTGTGCACCTTCGCCCGGAAGATGCACCGCCCTCGCCGTACGCGCGCGCGACTGTTTTTATGGAGAAATATCTGTAGCCGATCGGGCTCGAGCTTCGCGCTTATCCCAGGTCGAACAACAGAATTTCCGCCTTGTCGGTTGCAACGATCTGTGCCCAACCCTCCCCGTCGATCGCCAGCCCGTCGCCAGCTTGCAGCGTCTTGCCATTCACCGTCACCTCGCCAGCTGCCACCTGCACCCAGCCATGGTTGCCGGTCAGGGTTTGATCGACCGTCGTTCCTGCGTCCAGCTTGCCCGCGTATACCTCAGCATCGCTGCGGATCAAAAACGATCCATCGCGGCCATCTCGGGAAGCGATCAAATGCAGTCGGTTGGGTTGCGTGTCGATCGGAAACGTCTTCTGTTCATACTTCGGATCGAGCCCGTTCCGATTCGGCAGCAGCCAGATCTGCAGCATGTGGGTCGTCTCTGTTGACGACGGGTTGGCCTCGCTATGGCGGATGCCGGTACCCGCGGACATGAACTGCACATCTCCGTGACGAATAACACCGCCCGATCCGAGCGAGTCCTGATGGCCCAGCCCGCCGTTCAGCACGTAGGAAAGGATCTCCATATCCTTGTGCGGATGGGTGCCGAAGCCCTTGCCGGGCGCGATGAAGTCTTCATTGATGACGCGCAGGGAGCGGAAACCCATGTGCTCCGGGTCGTAATAGTTGGAAAACGAAAATGTAAAGTGGGTATCGAGCCAGCCGTGGTTGGCGTGTCCGCGATCTTCGTTTAAACGAATATTTAGCATCAAACTACCTCCAATTTCCGTTTCTTTAGATGGACGAAGATGGAAAAGGATTCATCCGGCTCGAGCCGGGAATGGAGGCATAGTGAGGCCGAGGTGCCGGCAGAGTAATTCCACGCAACGGTCTCGCTGGGGGGGTAGCGAAACCGTTGCGCCATCCTGCCGCAAGCGGCGGAACAGGATCTTTCAGGCTAAACGTGGACCGGGGTTGGAGCCGCAGACTTCGCCGCTTCGCTCGTCTTGGATTCTGACGCGGCCGGCTTGCGAATATCGATGCCACCCTTGAAATACGCGCCATCTTCAATGCTGATGCGCTGCGCAACCACATCGCCAGTCAGAGAGCCCTCATTGCGAATGTCGACGCGATCGCTGGCATTGATATTGCCGCTGACTTTGCCGAGAACAACCACTTCGCGGGCAGAGATATTTGCGGAAACCTGGCCATTGCGACCCACCACGACGCGATTTCCCGGCAGGTTGACCGAACCTTCCACGTGACCGTCGATGTAGAGGCCTTCGCTGCCAGTGATCTCGCCTTTGATGGTGAGGGATTTGCCAATCGTCGCCTGTTCGGTGGTGGAACTGGACGGGGTTGGGTTGGGACGCTGCGCCACCGGTTCCGGGCTAAGCGGGGTAGGCGTTTGCGGACGGATCGGGTCCGAAGGGGAGGTGGGGCTGGTGCCAGGCTGATTCGGTTTCCACATCGCGTTCATAAATCCTTTCTATTGTTGCTTCCTCCGTCTGCCAACGCACCATCGATCGTCCCAGGCATCATCTTTTGCAGAACGGGTATTCGGTTTAATTTTGAAATCTCGCGGGGGAAAATGGATACCCGGGCGAGTCGCACAGTCCTGTCGAGTTACTCAAATTTTACTGACTCTATCGCAAAATGGGGAATCAATCCTCAGAGAATTTGCAATCTTCGTTCGCAGGGTAACATCATGGTCAATGCTTACCCCTTTGGTTCAGAGGCCCGGGGGACACGCAAGCCTGAGACTGGACGCATGACAGACAAGGAACTTTTCGAGCGCATTTCCCGGTCCACCGGTCAGCGCGCCGGCTACAAACAGCTGGTTCGAGAACTGGGGCTGGGCGGTGGGCGGGAACGGCGTTTGCTGCTGGAACAGCTGGATCGATTGACATCGGGCGGACAGCTGGTCAAGATCGATCGCGACATCTGGGCGGTGCCTCGCCACGGCGACCAGGGGGCGGCGGCGGCGCGGAAGCGCAACCACTGGATCAGCGGACGTCTGGATCTGCATCGGGACGGCTACGGCTTTGTTCGCCCCGACACCCGCGAAAAGACCGGGGAGGAGGACATTTTTATTCCTCCGGACAGCATGGAAAGCGCCATGCAGGGCGACCTGGTGCTGGTGGAACCGATGCCGGCCAAGGGGGATGGCCGTCGGTCGGGGCGTATTCTGCGGGTGCTGGAGCGGCGCAATCCTACGGTGGTGGGCATTTTCCACTATGCCAACGGAAGGCGCACTGCTCGTGGCGATCGCATGTCCGGCAATTTTGTGACTCCTCTGAATGCGCGCATCAGCGAGGCGATCCTGGTTCCTTTTGGTGCCGAGATTCCTGAGCACGCGGAAACACTGGATCGAGTTCTAGGGGCGGAGGCGGCCGTAGCGCATGAGAATTACGAGGACCTAGAGGGTTTGGTCGTCGACGTCGCGATTACGGATTGGCCGACGGCGACGCGGCCGGCGCGGGGCCGGGTGATTGAGGTGCTGGGCGATCGCGACGCGTTTGGGGTGGACGTTGAGATCCTGATTCGCAAGCATTATTTGCCTCATATTTTTCCGGATCGGGTGCTGCAGGAAGCTCGCGGGGTAGCGGTGGCACCGGCGGACGAGCCGAAAATTCAAGAACAGATCGGCAGGGGACGCCGCGATTTTCGCGATTTGCCGATTGTCACCATCGACGGCGAAACCGCCAAGGACTTTGACGATGCGGTGCTGGTGCGCGAGTTGGCAAACGGCGGATACGAGCTGCAGGTGCATATTGCAGACGTGGCGCATTATGTTCGTCCGGGAACGGCGCTCGATCTGGAAGCGCGGCTGCGCGGCAACTCGGTGTACTTTCCGGATCGTGCGATTCCGATGTTGCCGATGGAATTGTCGACCGACGTGTGCAGCCTGCGGCCGAATGAAGACCGTCTGGTTCTTTCCTGCGTGATGCAGTTAGGACCGGATGGAGAAGTTCTTTCCTCCGAGATATCGGAGGGTGTGATTCGCTCTGCCCGGCGCATGACGTACACCCAGGTTCACAATATTCTGCAGGGCGATGCGGAAACGCGGAAAGAATTTGCACCCCTGGTGCCAGAGTTTGAGCGGATGCTGGCGTTGGCGCAGAAGATGAATGCGCGACGCGAGCAGCGCGGATCGATCGACTTTGATCTGCCGGAACCTGTGATTGAATTTGACGATGAGGGTCGAATGCGCGGCATTGTTCGCTCCGAACGGACCTGGGCAAACCGATTGATTGAGGAATTTATGCTGGCGGCGAATGAATGTGTGGCCAGCTGGATTGAATCACTAGGCGTGCCCAGCATCTATCGCATCCACGAAAAGCCAGATGCCAAGCGGGTGGCAAATTTCGAAGAGATTGCGGCGCACTTTGGCTATTCGCTGGGCGTGGGTGCGCTGCCGGTCAAGCGAATCGAGTTGCGGGGCGATCGCCGCGACCGCATGCGCAGCGGCGGCGACAAACGTATGCGCGAGATCGCCGAGGATATTCCGGTGACGCCGCAGATGTATCAGAGGCTGACAGAGCGGCTGGCGGGTAAGCCGGAGGAACGGATCCTCACCTACCTGATGCTGCGATCGCTGAAGCAGGCGCGATACAGCGAAAAAAACGAAGGCCACTTTGCGCTGGCCACTCCGAGTTACACACATTTCACCTCGCCAATCCGCCGCTATGCCGATCTGATCGTGCATCGCATTACAAAAGCCCTGTTGGCTGCGGGCGTCGATGGACATCGTGAACTCCCGCGAAGCGACGGCAGGAAGCATGGGTCGCCAGGCATCCGAAGCCACTCGCGAAGCCGCAGCCACGAAGTGGCGGCCATTGAATCTCCCATGGACGAACAAGAATTGGCAGCGATTGCGCAAGAGGTGAGCCAGTGCGAACGCCGCGCCGCCGACGCGGAGCGGGAACTGATTGAGTGGAAGAAAATCCGCTTCATGCAGGATAAAATCGGCGAGGAGTTTTCTGGAATCATCCTGAACGTCACCAAGTATGGATTGTTCGTCGAACTGGATGACTTGTTCGTGGAGGGCCTGGTTCCGCTGGCAACGCTACAAGGAGACCACTACCGCTTCAACGAGAACAGCCGACAGATTCTGGGGGGATCCAGCGGCCATCGCATTTCAGTTGGCGATGCAGTGCGCGTGATTCTGGACCGCATTGACGCGGTGGAAAACAAACTGCAGTTTGCCTTGGTCGAACAGGTTTCAGTCCGTACTGCGAAAAAACCCTCCGGCCCGAAGTCGACGGGAAAGGCCAGCGCGCATCCAAGCAAAAAGAGGCAGACGAAGCGGTCGCGAACGAAGTCAAAGAAGCGGCGTTAATTTCAGGTTCGCTCGCATGGCCTGCCGAAAACTTTTCATCCCGAAAACGATCAGCAGAGGCATCGTCGTCCGCCTGCTTTAGGCCGACGACGAGGCCTGGCTGCAACCGATGGTAGTGAACCTGATACTCAAGGAGAAAAAGATGGTTCATCTGGAAGACGCACGAAGAATTATTGCTGCGGCAGAAAAGAAAGCCAAGGAAATCGGTCAACCCATGAACATCGCTGTTGCCGATGCGGGCGGAAACCTAGTCGCGCATGTTCGCATGGACGGCGCATGGCTGGGCAGCATTGATATTTCCATCAAGAAGGCTTACACGGCCCGGGCTTTCGACATCAGCACCAAAGACCTCGCAACTCACAGTCAATCCGGTGGGCAGTTTTTTGGTATCCATGCCTCGAATGACGGAAAGGTCATGATTTTCGCCGGTGGCATCCCGTTGAAGCGTGACGGTAAGGTTGTCGGCGCGATCGGTGTCAGTGGTGGATCGGGTGAGCAGGACCACGCCGTAGCCGAAGCTGGAGCCGCGGCTTACTAGCAGCAGAGAAACAGTTCATTGCTTCGTTCCGCAGGTCTGCTGCAGGGTACTGGACACTCCAATCCTGGCTGGCAACATTGGGTGCGTAAATATCGTGAACCTGCGTCAATCTGAAAGGATGTGATTCCATGGCTACAAATCGCGGAGTTGTTTATCTCGGCCCCGGCAAGGTCGAAGTGAAGTCCATCGATTATCCGAAGATGCAAAATCCGGCGGCGAAAGATATCACCCACGGCGTGATTCTGAAAATTGTTTCCACTAACATTTGCGGGTCAGACCAGCACATGGTGCGCGGCCGCACGACCGCACCGAAAGGGCTGGTGCTGGGGCATGAGATTACCGGTGAAATTATCGAAAAGGGAAAAGACGTCGAATATCTCAACATCGGCGACCTGGTTACGGTTCCCTTCAACGTTGCCTGTGGCCGATGCCGTACCTGTCGCGCGGGCGAGACGGGCGTTTGCCTCAATGTGAATCCTGGACGAGCGGGCGGCGCGTATGGCTATGTCGACATGGGTGGCTGGGTCGGCGGTCAGGCTGAATTTGTGATGGTTCCTTATGCGGACTTCAACCTGATCAAGTTTCCTGACAAAGCGCAGGCGATGGCAAAGATCAGGGATTTGACGATGCTGTCTGACATTCTGCCGACTGGTTTTCATGGAGCGGTGAATGCGGGCGTTGGCGTTGGCTCGATTGTCTATATCGCCGGTGCTGGGCCGGTAGGTTTGGCTGCGGCGGCCTCGGCGCAGATTCTTGGCGCCGCCGTAGTGATGATCGGCGACATGAATCAAGAGCGGCTGCAGCACGCCAAGAAGGTGGGCTTCGAGCCAATCGACTTAACCAAGAGCGATAAGCTGGAGGACCTGATTGCCCAGGTGGTGGGCGTGCCGGAAGTGGATGCGGCGATCGACTGCGTTGGCTTCGAAGCGCACGGACATGGTTCGCAACATGGCACCGAAGCGCCAGCGACTGTTCTGAATTCGCTGATGACCATTACCCGCGCAGCAGGCAGCATCGGCATTCCCGGCCTCTACGTAACGGAAGATCCGGGATCGAAGGATGAGGCCTCGCAGCAGGGAAACCTTCGTATGCGCTTTGGTCTGGGCTGGGCAAAGTCGCAGCGGTTTTTTACCGGGCAAACTCCGGTGCTGAAGTACAACCGGCAGCTGATGCAGGCCATTCTGCATGATCGCTTGCCGATTGCGAAAATCGTGAATGCCACAGTCATCAAGTTGGACGACGCGCCCCAGGGTTACCAGGACTTTGACAAAGGAGCGGCAAAGAAATTTGTCATTGATCCGCATGGAGCGCTTGGTAAGACCGCCTGAGGCGAATTCGCAGTAGCTGCGACAAAAAAATCTGCAGTCGTCATTCTGAGGTCGCCGCGGCGACCTCAGAATCTCTGTATCTCCGAGGAAAGCCAATGCAGAGATTCTTCGCTCCGCTCAGAATGACGATCATTCGCTCAGAATGATGATCATTCTTGTTTCACGACAGCATCAGCTAGTAAAGATGATGCAGGTCGGGGTGCCGACCGGCGTGTACTGACCGGTGAAGTGGAGTAGAGCCGGTTCGCTTGTCGATGCGAAACGACGTAATCTGATCGCTGCGCTGATTACACACGTAGAGAAAATTTCCGCTGGGATCGAGATTGAACTGAGGCGGATAATCGCCCAGGGTAGGCGTGTCGCCAACGTGCTTCAGGTGGCCGGTATCATCAATGGAAAACACGGCAATGGAGTTGTGTAGCCGATTGGCGGCATACAGGGTGCGACCGTCGTGTGACACTCGAATGCCTGAGGCAAAACTGGTCCCTGTAAAGCCGCTCGGCAGACTGGAAAGGGTTTGTTGCGCCGCCATCGATCCAGTTGCAGGATCGAAGTGAAAGAACACGACCGTCGAGGCTTCCTCCTGAATGGAATACAGCCATCGCCCGTTTGGATGAAATGCAAAGTGACGCGGCCCGTCGCCCGATGGAAGCGACGCGAACGGAGTTGCGGCGGGCGTTAGTTTTCCTGTCGACCGGTCGAAGCGATAAACGTAGATACGATCTTGCCCTAAATCCGTTTGCAAAACGAAGCGATTCCCAGGATCCGCGCCGATCATGTGGGCGTGGGGCCTATCGTGTCCGCTGATGGCAAAGCTGCCCGGAGGCCCAGTGGTCGCTTTTTGGCTGCCAACATCGCCCTCATCGCGATGGGTAAAGGTTGCGGCGCCCAGCGATCCATCGGGCGAAACGGGAAAGACGGCGAGGCTTCCGCCACCATAGTTGGCCACGAAAACATATTTTCCGGAAGCGTCGACACTCAAATAAGCCGGACCTGCACCTTGCGAACTGACCGTGTTCAGCAGTCGGAGGTCGCCGTTGGATTTGTCCACCGCATACGCGCTGACAGAACCGCTCTTGCCTTCATAGTCTGAGATCTCATTGGAGGCATAGAGGTATCGTTGCGACGGATCGAGACAAAGCCAGGAGGGGCTTTTGGCCTCGGCAGCCAGCTTGACGAACGATAGTCGACCGCTGCTGATATCCATCTCGAACAGGTAAATACCCTTTCCATTGGCATTGCCATCGATGGCGCTGGTATCCGTACCGACATACGCAAACACTTTGCCTCCTTTGGGGCGGCCTTGAAAGTTCGAAGCCTTGCTAATGGGTGCATACGCGATTGCCAGGGCGGAAGCGCCCTGGATAAATTTGCGCCGGGAAGGGATTTGGGGTGAATCACTGGATAGCATCAAATCATGACGGCTCACTATGTTCCTGCTCCTGCAGCGGATTTTCTACTACTATAGCGATTCAAGTGGAAGGATGGCTGGGTCGCCGCGGAGAGCCGCAGCTCCACCGATAACGATAAGAATTCCGCAGTCTTCCGAGGGCGACAAGGCGCTTTTTTTGCGTTAAGACGTGACGCGCGAAAATCGCCTGGCCGGCTCGATGAGCATCATGGGACCGGAGCGCAGGTGGCTACACCTGTACGTCGCTTGAATCCCCGGCATTCCCGAGAACCACTTTGATGTCCATTCGTTTCTGACCGCGATAGATGGTGACCGTCACCGTCTGTCCAGCTTGATGACCATCCATAATCTCCGCGATGTCCTGATCGTTTGTTACCTGGTTGCCATCGATGGCGACAATCAAATCTCCGCCGATGAAAATGGGTGTATTGCCGAGATAGGCTTGCTGCTTGCCGCCAAGTAAGCCGGCATGATCGGCGGGTCCACCCGGAACGGTACGTTCCACCAGAACTCCAGGAAGGGCGGGCAATCCAAGCTGGCTGGCGATGTCGGGGCCGATGGGCAAGCCTCGAATCCCCAGGGTCGGCCGTAGCACTTTGCCATAGCGGGCAAAGTCGTTCAGCGCAGCTTTCGCTTCGTCAATAGGGATGGCGAAGCCGATTCCGGCATTCTGGTCCGCGCCGCCGCCGGTGTCGATCATGGTATTCATGCCGATCACATCACCCTGCGAATTGAGCAGCGGGCCGCCGGAGTTGCCGGGATTGATGGCAGCGTCCGTCTGGATCGCGTCGGAAATCAAATTGCCCATGGGACCGCGGATGGAGCGGATGGAACTGATAATGCCCCGGGTCATGGTGCCGCTCAGGCCAAAGGGATTGCCGATGGCATAAACCAGTTGACCCACCTGCAAATTGCGCGAGGTTGCCAGGGTCGCGGGGTGCAGGTCAGTCGCGTCAATCTTCAACAAAGCCAGATCGTGGGCCTTGTCGGTCATCAATACTTTGGCTTTGTACTGGTGCTTGTTGTACAGCGTCACCTCAACATTCTGTGCGTTTGAAACCACGTGGTAGTTGGTGAGGATGTCTCCCTTTGGATTCAGGATGAATCCGGAGCCTTGGCCTTGCTCTGGGACCGCGCCATAGAAGAAGTCGTACGTGACTGTGCTGGAGGTGATATTCACCACCGAGGGCAACGCCTTTTTGTAGACCGCGACGTTGTTCTGCTCGCTGGGCAGCAGGGCGGGCGCTGCATGGGCGTCGGTGAGTTCCATGTCGCCCGGCAACGCTGCGCTGTTCTGCGCGGCGGTGGTGCTGATGGGACGGCCAAACCATCCGTGACCGGCACCGCTGGAAAATGTGTGGGTGGTGACGAAGTAGAACCCGCCCAGGATGGCAACGGTCAAAATCAACAAGCGTGCTTTCATCGATCCAGAACTCTCAATCTTCGGTTGCCAAAACGTGGGCCTCGCAGGTCACGGCAACAGAATCGATAGTCAATGCTCCATGCCACCATGTCTGTTTGGATTCAGATCCGGCATTTTCGTTGCGTCGTGCTCAACGTTTGGCTGGTGTTGCTCCCTCATTTCTCTGTCGTGCATTTTCCAGGTGCAACTGTTTTAGGATAATCTCCACCTCGGCTTCCAGATGTTCGATCGACCCCGAATTTTCAATGACGAAATCGGACAGCGGAGTTTTTTCCTGGTCCGTCATCTGCTTGGCAATTCGTTGTCGGCCATCTTCCTGCAGCGCCGCCAATTCCTGCGCAGAAAGTTTGTTGCTGCCGCGGGTTGTATATCGAACCAGCCGGAGATCCTCCGGAGCAGTTACCAGAATTAACTTATCAAATCTGTGGCTGAATCCGGGGGCAGTTTTGTCGCGGTCGGCTTCAAAAATAAGTGCGGACTCGACCATCACGATGGCGTCGGGGTCGTTCGCGAAGATGCGCTGCATGCGCCGTTCCTGCTCGGCAACCACCGGAGGGTGAACAATGCCGCTGAGCTCGTCAAGCTTGCCCGTCGATAGCACATAGTGTGCGAGCGCCGACCGGTCGAGTTGCCCATCGGCGCGTGTCAACGGTGGTGCGTCGGGGTAACCGTCGAAATGGGCGAGAATCGCGTCATAGACGGGTTGTCCCGGCTGCATCAACCCGCGGCCAATCTGGTCTGCGTTCAGGATATAGACGCCGCGGCGCGCAAACAGGCTGGCGACGGTGCTTTTTCCGCTTGCAAGTCCTCCGGTAAGGCCCACGCGCAGCATGACGCACTCTCCCGAAGAAAATTACGCTGCCAGTCCGCGACGCAGGCGGGCTGCGCGAACCGTATTCGCCATCAGCATAGCGATGGTCAGCGGACCGACACCCCCTGGGACCGGGGTGTAATAGCTGGCGAGAGCGAACGCGTGCGGATCGATATCGCCCATCAACACGGAACCCTTTTCCTTAAATGTATTTTCTCGCTTGGCGTTGCCGGCAAAAAAGCGATTGAAATCCTCTTGTGATGTGATGCGGTTCATGCCCACGTCAACCAGAACGGCGCCGGGGCGAACCATGTCTGGGCGAATCATGCCGGCTTTGCCGATCGCGGCGACCAGAATGTCGGCTGAACGACAGAAACCGGCCAGATCCCGCGTCTTACTGTGGCAGATGGTGACCGTGGCATTTTCATGCAGCAGCAGCATTGCCATGGGTTTGCCCACAATATCGCTGCGACCGACGACGACGGCATGCTGGCCAGCAATGGGAATTCCCGTGCGCTTGAGCATCTGGATAATTCCGGCAGGGGTGCAGGGCGCAAGTGAGGGCTGGCCACCCTGCAGGCGGCCAACATTCACCGGATGAAATCCATCGACATCTTTGTCAGGGGAGACAGCCTGGTCGAGCAATTTTTTGTCGACCTGGGGTGGAAGAGGCGTTTGGATCAGAATTCCATCGACATCGTCGCGGTTGTTCAGTTGGTGGATCAAAGCGAGCATTTCGTCGGTGGTAACGGATGCAGGTGGAGTGAGCAACTCGCTCTTCATGCCCAGTTCGGCGCTGGTCTTCACTTTATTGCGCACATAGACTTCCGACGCTGGGTGATTGCCGACCATCACCACGGCGAGGCCGGGTCGAATGCCTTGCGCGTGCAGCCTTTGTATGTCCGCGGCCACTTCCGCTTTGATTGCGGAAGCGATGGCATTTCCGTCTAAAGATTGAGGGGTCATGGTGGTCGTCATGGCTTCTTCTTATGGTACTGGAAGCGGGCAAGGTGAGTAGGGAGGAGGAACTCAGGTGACCGAAATCGCATCTGGGTAACCGGATGGAATGACGAAAGTTTTCTGTTGTGCCCCAGATGGCGGTCGATAAAGAACTTGAGCGTTCATCAATCCAAATTTATTGCAGATTCGTAGCAACAAAGTGTGAGCAGGTCGAGTCTTAATAGCACAGGAGAGATGTTGCAGTCGCGATCGGATGTGCAACAGGGAAGGGCGGACGCGAAATGCCGGCTGGCAGAGACATTGAGAAATTCCCGACATTGGAATTACAGGAGCTGCGAGATGGTCTATTGCAGCAAGGACTGGACAGCTGGCAGGCGGCTGACCTGATCAGCAGCTTCCTGGCTGGCCGCGGGTATGGCGTTTCGCGGCAGAGCGCTCGCGATGCGGTGTTGCGCGGCGACGGGATTTCACACTCTATTGACGGCATGCAGGCCGAACTGGAAAAGCTGGCAATGGTGATGTAGATCCTGCCTATCCGGCAAAGGCGCGTGCGCCGACCTTGGATCCTTCCAGACTTCCGGAGGACATGAACCGTTCCAGCGCCTTGGAAGCGCAGCCCTCGCCACACACGTGGAAGACGTCAGAATTCCTTGACTGCTCCTCATTCCACGGCAGAAGCGTGAAGTGTCGCGATGGCTGGCCCTCATCAAAGCAAAGTACATTTCCCAGCGTAATCATCCACCAGTGGTTGGACTCGAGCTTAACTGTGCCGCAGATGTTGCAGATGAATGATTCATCCCAAGCCATTGTGTTGCTCCGAAGATTTCTGGTTGCCCGACTCCAAATAGATGCAGCAAAAGGATTTTCGTCGCTGCTGGTAGCAACAAAACAGCGAGTTGCGCAGAAATCTTTTGCCCAGATTCACTAGGAAAACACACCTATACATACGATAATTACTACATCCGTGGAGTTACTACTCAATCTTTTGTGGCTTGCGGCTTCGGTGAGCCTGGCCGTTCTTTTGCTCAACTCAAGAGGCCGCCGCGGCGTCGCGTCACAAAATTATGTTCATTCGCATTCCGTGGCCTGGATTTCCTACCTGGTTCTGGTGGCGATGTTGCTGCCCGTCATTTCCATGACGGACGACTTGCGGGCCCTGACGACACCCACGGATGGCGAACAGATTGTACGGAGAATTGAGTCTGCGGCCCCAGGGCACTCCCCGGTTCACCTTCATCGGACAGCGTTTCTACAAGTGCGAAGTGTGTGGCTCGCACCCGTGATCGAAACTTGTCCGTTGGAAGCGGTTCGAAATTTCTATCCTTCCTATTCCTGGCATCAGCGAACGAAACAAGGTCGCGCTCCCCCCTCGCTCCTGTAGTCGCAGTCGCGACTCCTTAAATTCTTAAACATTCCCTACAAGTTCCGTATCACTGTTTGTCTGGGCGTGTGATACACGCGTTGAACGCGATCCATCTTTGGCGCGTTCTGTCTTGGCTAGAGCGTTTGATTTTGCAGGACAAGGATTTTCCATGAAGCTCTCCCGAACATTATGTGTGGGAGTCTGCGTAATTTCGCTGTTTGGCTGGTTTGGTGCCACGGCGCAGACGACCGCTACGACCTCGGCGCCGCTGACCATGCAGCAGGCGGTGGAGCTGGCTCTGCGCAAAAATCCGACTTTGCTGGCGGCGCAGCGGAACCTGGAGTCGATTCGGGCGGAAGAAATCACGGCGGGGCTGCGGCAGAATCCAGTGTTCAGTCTCAGCGGCACCGACATTACTTTGCCGGCAGACAATCCATCGAACCCGTATTCCTATGCGGGCAATATTTCGCGGCTGTTCGAGCGTGGACAAAAACGTCGCTGGCGGCTGGAGAGTGCCCGCGCCTCCACCCAGGTAACCGAGAGCCAGTATCACGATCTGGAGCGACAAACCGTACTGGCAGTGAAAAATGCGTTCACGAGTATGCTGCTGGCCAAGGCGGCATTGCAGCTGGCTGACGACAATCTGACCAGCTATCGCAAAGTTGTGGATTTGAGTCATGTTCGGCTGCAGGCAGGAGCGATCAGCCAGACTGATTTCGACCGCATTGATTTGCAATTGGCCAGCTTCGAGTCCGACCACGAGAATGCGCAAGTGAACCTGGTTCAAAGCAGTGACCAATTACAGCAACTGCTCGGCTTCGAGGCTCCTAGTCGCGATTTCACGATCGCAGGAACGCTAAACCCGCCGCAAGTCAATTTGTCGTTGCCGGACCTGGAACAAAAGGCGCTGGCGGCGCGGCCGGATTATCGCGCGGCGCAGCAGGCAATCCAGGTGGCGGATGCCAACGTGAAACTTGCCGACGCGAATGGGACGACAGACCCGACATTAGCCGGCGAATATGAGCGCACCGGGGTCTACAACTCTGCCGGCTTCAGTATCAGCATTCCGATCCGCATCTTCGATCGTAACCAGGGCGAAAAACAAGCAACGCGATTTGCTGCGCAGTCCGATCGATTTTCAGAAATTGCGGCTCGCAGCCTGGTGTTGTCGGATGTCGATCAAGCCTGGGCCGCGTATCAGTCCGCGCAGCGATTAGCTGCACGATACAACACGCATTATCTGAAGGAATCTGGAACCATCCTGAACAATCTGGAATTTGGCTATCGCCACGGCAGCTACACGCTGCTGGATTATCTGAATGCGCTGCACGATGACCGGCAAACAAACCTGGACGCATTGAATGCGAACGCGCAGGTATGGCTGAGTCTTCATCAGCTCAGCGACGCAACCGCAACGGAGATTCTCCCATGAAAACGGTCCACATGGCCTTGGCAACGACATTCCTCGCGTTGTGCGGGGCAGGCTGCAGCTCGAATTCTGCGTCGAATACGCCGCCGCCGGCGTCGAAGACCATTGTGCAAACTATGGTCGTACATAGTCAGAAGGTCATCGACCAGATCACGATTCCAGCGCGCGTGGTCGCCAACCCAACCAAGGTGGTACAGGTGTTTCCGCCGTTGAGTGGACGGATCGTACGGTTTTCCACGCTGCCTGGACAAACTGTGCAGGCGGGACAAGTGATCGCGGTGCTACAGAGCGGCGACATTGCGCAGGCGCGGTCCGATTTCGAGAAGGCCAAGATTCAGGTGCTGTTGGCGGACCAGGCGCTGAACCGCGGCAAACTGCTGTTGCAGCATGAGGTGATGGCGAAGGCGGATTACGAACAGCTGGTTGCCACGGATGAAGCGGCACACTCGGAGCAGGAACGAGCTCGGCAGCTGATTCACGAACTGGGTTTCTCAGAGAACAACAACAGCGACGAAGCTCCCATTCGCGCGCCCATCAGTGGGGTTGTTCTCGACACGGGCACTGCTGTTGGGGAATGGCAGCGTTCGCTCGACAATGCAACTCCGTTGGCCACCATTGCTAATCTGGACCACGTCTGGGTTCTGGGAGATGCGTACCAGAGCGATCTGGCCAGTATTCGAGTGGGTCGGCCGGTGACGGTGAAATTCCCGGCATATCCGGGTTTCTCGTTGACGGGAAAGATTGACAACCTGTCGCAGTCGCTCGATCCGAGCACACTCGCGGTGAAGGTTCGAGTGGTGCTGGCGAATCCACAGATGAAATTGAAGCCGCAGATGTTCGCGAACATTCTGGTGGACCGCTCCTCGACCGAGGGATTTCTGGTGCCATCCGCGGCGGTGATTCACGAGAACAACTTCGATTCTGTTTTTGTCCAGACCTCTCCCGGCCAGTATGAGCGGCGTCCGGTAAAAATCGGCCAAATGCAGCAGCAGAATGTCGTGGTTCTGAGCGGGCTGCACGATGGCGAGCAGGTTGTGACACTCGGAGCGGCGCTGTTGCGCGCGCCTGCGGGGGAATAAGATGACGAGTTTCATCCGGGTTCTCCTGCAATACCGCATCGTCGTGCTGGTGATTTTTATAGCCGCTCTGTTAGTGGGCTGCTATGCGTACACCAAGCTCGACATTGAAGCCTATCCCGATCCTTCTCCGCCGCTGGTCGAGATCATTACGCAGAACCCCGCCTGGTCCGCGGAGGAGATGGAGCAGCAGGTCACGATCCCAGTGGAGAACGCGATTTACGGTTCTCCCCATTTGGAGCAGGTACGCTCGACCAGCATTTTCGGGCTAAGCGATGTGAAGCTGTACTTCAGCTTCGACAGTGATTATTTCCATGATCGGGAGGAAGTGCTCTATCACCTGCAGACGCTGACGTTGCCGAATAATCTGCAGCCGCAGCTCTCTCCATGGTCGCCAATTGGCGAAATCTACCGCTACATTCTCACTGGGCCGGGCTACAGCCTGAATGAATTGAAGGCGACGCAGGACTGGCTGGTGACGCGCGAGATCAAACAAGTTCCCGGCATTATCGACGTGACCACGTTTGGTGGAACCACGCGGCAGTACCAGGTGATCGTCGATCCGGCGAAGCTGTTGGCGCATAACGTCACCCTGACGCAGGTTGTGAATGCCGTCCAGAACAGCAACGCCAACGTAGGCGGGGACTACCTGACCCTGGGCGCGCAGAACGTGAACGTGCGTTCCGTCGGCCTGCTAAAAACCGTTCAAGATATCGAATCGATCGTAGTGGCGGAGCGGAACAACGTTCCCGTTCTCGTCGGCGATATTGCCACGGTGCAAAAGGGTTTTCAGCCGCCGATGGGTCGCGTCGGACACAACAACGACAGCAACGTGGTGGAGGGAATCGTACTGCTGCAGAAGAATGAGCAATCCCTGCCCGCGCTGCGTGCGTTGAAGGAGAAAGTTTTCCATTTGAACCACGGCAACCTGCTGCCGCCGGGGATGCAAATCAAGCCGTACTACGATCGCACGAAACTAATCAATGTCACTACGGACACGGTGAAGCACATCATCCTGACCGGCCTGGCGCTGGTGACGCTGGTGCTGGTGGTGACCATCGGCGATTTTCGCACCACCTTACTGGCGGTGATGACCATTCCTTTCGCGGTCCTGTTTGCTCTGACGTTGATGGTGATGACCGGGCACTCTGCCAATTTGATTTCGATTGGCGCCATCGATTTTGGGATCCTGGTGGATGCGTCGATCGTCGTGCTGGAGAACGTGTATCGAAGACTTTCCCGCCGGATTGAAGTGGAAGACACGGCTGACCTGATTGTGGAAGGTGTGACGCAGAGCGCGAAGCCGGTGATCTACGCGACGATTATCATTTTGATCTCGTTCATCCCCTTATTCACCATGCAGGGCGTGCCGGGAAAGATTTTCGCGCCCATGTCGATGACGTATGGATTTGCGCTGATCGGAGCATTGATTTATGCAGTGATCTTCGCGCCGGTGCTGGGATTTTTAACAGCTTCAAAGGAACCCACCACAGGCAAGGAAACGTGGCTGCTGCGAAATATTTTGCGTCTCTATGAACCTGCGCTGAAATTTGCGTTGAAATATTCCAAGCTGGTGTGGGCGGGGGCGATTGGCTGCCTGCTGCTGACGGCGTTCGTGTTTCATTTTATCGGTGGAGAATTTATGCCTGCCCTGGAGGAAGGCAACCTATGGATTCGCGCTACGCTGCCGCAGGACATTTCATTTCCGCAGGCGGTTGCGATTGCCGATTCGATGCGCGCTACGCTGGATAAATTTCCTGAAGTCACGCAGACAGTTTCCCAGGTCGGTCGACCTGATGATGGTACGGACGTGACTACCTTCAACAACGTGGAAGTATTTACCGACCTGAAACCGGAAGGACAATGGCCGGCGTATCTACACGGCAGCAAAGACAAATTGATTGAGGAAATGCAATCCAAGCTGGCGAAATATCCCGGAGTTGTGCTCGGCTTCTCGCAGAACATCCAGGACAATGTGGAAGAAGCGATGTCCGGCGTTAAGGGCGAAAACTCTCTCAAACTTTTCGGCGATAACTTCGAAACTTTGTCGACGCTGTCGGAACAAATCCTGAAGATCATGAAGTCTGTGCCGGGCGTGCAAGATGCGGGCATCTTCAAGGTAGGCGGACAACCCAATCTGTTGATCCAGATCGATCGAGCGAAGGCTGCGCGCTATGGATTAGCCGCGCAGGACATTAACAACGCAATTCAGGCTGCGGTAGGCGGTGCGCCCATCACGCAGATGATTCTCGGCGATCGCCGCTTCGATCTGGTCGTTCGCTATCCATTGGCGGATCGCGATAACCCGGACGTCATTCGTAAAATTCTGCTACCCGCCCCCGATGGCACCATGGTTCCGCTGGGAGAGGTCGCCGAGGTCAGCATTCGCGATGGAGCATTTGCGATTTATCGAGAGGGTGGTCGGCGGTATGTTCCCATCAAGTTCAGTGTGCGCGGCCGCGACCTTTCCAGCACCATCCGGGACCTGCAAGGCCGCCTGGCGCGCGAGGTGAAGCTGCCGACCGGATATGAGTACACCTGGGCGGGAGAATTCGACAGCCTGCAGAAGGAACTGCATCGCCTCGCCTTTATTGTGCCGGTCAGTTTGATCATGATTCTTGGCCTGCTCTACATCCTGTTTCTTTCTTTCCGCGATGCGTTAATCGTGATGGCGGTGATCCCATTCGGAATGATCGGCGGCGTGTTCTCGCTGTTGCTGACCCATACGCCATTCAGTATTTCGGCTGCGGTTGGATTTACTTCCGTTCTGGGCCTGAACACGCTTGGCGCGGTCGTATTTCTCCGCGGGGTTCGACATTCACAGTCGGAAATGGGAGAGGAACCGGGCCTGCTGCGAGGATGCCTGGAAGAGATGCGCCCTGTTGTCATGGCGTGTATGTGCGCCGCGTTGGGACTGTTGCCGGCCGCGATCTCAAACGGTATCGGCGCGCAGGCGCAGCAGCCGCTGGCCCGGGTGGTGGTGGGCGGCATGGTCACCACGTTATTTGCGGTGCTATTTGTCACTCCATTGCTGGCGCGCCGCTTACCGGAAGTGGCGAGGAAGGATTTGTCGGAGTATTGATCGGGTTGGCAGCGATGAATGTCGAGCGGCTCTCCGCTTGATTTTCGCTCGTTGCCTCCGCCGCGCGTATCGCGGTTGAGCGGGTCTGCTTATACTTGGTGCAGCCTGACGGTACAAGTGGCGAGACGACCATGACTCTTTCCAATCCCTCACTCGCCGCAGCCGATTCCACACACACTGCGCTCGACCTGAAGCGAATCTATCGCCGCATCACACTGCGGCTGATTCCGTTCCTGATGTTGCTATATCTGGTCGCGTTCCTGAATCGTGTGAATGTCAGCTTTGCGGCACTCACCATGAACGGCGATCTCGGCCTGAGCAATACGCTGTTCGGCATCGGCGCAGGCATTTTCTTTGTGGGCTATGTCCCATTTGAGGTGCCCAGCAACTTTATGCTGGCGAGGGTCGGTGCGCGGTTGTGGCTGACGGTGCTGCTGGTTCTGATGGGGTTGGTGTCGGCAGGATTTGCCTTCGTGCACACCAGCACCTCCTACATGGTGATGCGTTTTCTGCTGGGAGCGGCCGAGTCCGGATTTTTTCCGGGGGTGGTGCTCTATCTCACCTTCTGGCTTCCGGCGTCAGTGCGAGGCGGCCTCATGTCGCTGTTCATCGTGTCGATTCCGCTATCGACGGTCGTGGGCGCGCCGCTGTCGATGGCCATCCTGAAGATGAATGGCATTGCCGGCCTGAGAGGATGGCAGTGGTTGTTTGTGCTGGAAGGCGGACTCGCCATTGTGGTCGGCCTGATGATTCCAAAAATCCTTGCCGACTCGCCGAAGAAAGCAAGCTGGCTGTCGCCGCAGGAATCAACCTGGCTGGTCTCTGCCATCGCCGCTGAATCGCGGCCCACCACCGCGCACGCTTCGTGGATCCATTTATTTCGCAGCCGCACCGTACTCGGTTTCGCGCTGGGCTACTTCATCCTGATGATTGGACTGTACGGTCTGGGCTTCTGGATTCCGCGCATCCTCACCTCGCAGGGGCTTCCGGTGGCGCAGACGGGATGGATGACGGCTCTTCCTTACGTGGTTGCCACGGTCGGCATGGTGTTGTGGTCGCGGCATTCTGACAGTTCCGGCGAACGGCAGTGGCATGTGGTGCTCGCATTTCTGGCAGCAGCCCTGGGCATGTATATCGCCTCGGTCACGCATGTGGTCGCGGTCAGCGTGGCAGGATTTTCGATTGCTGCGTTAGGAATTTGCTCCGCCATGCCGCTGTTCTGGGTGGCAGCGACAGAACACCTCGGAGAGAACGGCGTCGCCGGCATCGCGCTCATTAACGCGATCGGCTGTCTCGGCGGATTCTTTGGCCCGTTCTGGATGGGATGGCTGGTGGACCGCACACATTTCTTTTCGGCGGGATTATTGGCCGCCGCGATCACGCTGGCTTTGGGTGCGGCGTTGATGTTTGGATTAAGCCGACCGACACCAATCGGCAAGCGCCGCGAAAGCTTAGGACAAAATCCACGCGCATCCGCAAGATTCTGTGATCAGGATTTGCTGGCGGCGAGGCGTGAGAATCAATGATCTGCGGCTGGCGGTCGCGCAAAATTTGCAGCTTGATGGCCGCATTCTTGTTTTGCCGAAGCGCATGGTTCCATCGGCTACGGGAAGTCATCGGCACATCGTCGGCTTTGCAGATCACATCGCCAGCCTGCACGCCGGCGCGCAGGCCAGGACTGTTGGGATCGATGCTCTTGACCAGCAGACCGGTTGAATTCTTCAATCCGAAATAGTGCGCCAGCTGCGGATTTAAAACATCCAGTGTGATGCCGGTGTAGGGAGGCGTGCCGGGAATGTAGCTCATCAGGCCGCCGTTGGAGCTGAACGTCTTCCCAATGTCGGAGGATGCCACGCCGAAGAACCCACTGGGCGGCGGAGGCTGGACAGGGGCTTGCGTGGCCGTCTGCGCGCTGGGATCGGGAACGGTATAGTGCTGCGACCAGGCTTCTTTCTCCACCGTATCGCGATCTGCCAGCACAACTGTAATTTCCATGGGTTTGCCGTCGCGAACAATATCCAGCGCGACCGATTCCCCAGGATTCATTTTATGCAGCGTGTCGGTCAGGCCCTCGGCGCTTTCGGCCTTTTTGCCGGCGAACTTCACGATTACATCATTCGCATGCAGGCCGGCCTTTCCCGCGGGCGCATCATGGTCGACAGCGGCAATCTCGACGCCTTCATTCGTTGCCAGATGAAGACTCTGTCGTTGTTGCTTGGTCATGTTTTCGAAATCGACGCCAAGGTATCCGCCGTGATGATGAAAACTGCTCATGCCAACCATCGGTTCCGGGGGACGCGTGCCAGCCGCGGCTGGCAGACCCAGCAGGACGAGGCAGGCAAGACTCCATGGAAACGATCGATGTTTCATAGATTCAATTCGGTAGTTCGGTGCGCGTTGGCGGTTTCTTTCATGTCCGATCCGCATCTCGGCTTCGCGCCTAACTCTATCAGCAGGTTGCCTTGAAGCGAATCAAATCCACTGTTTGGAACGGTTCTGGACCCACAGGATCAACTCCCGTGGATCCGGTGGGAGGTTCGATTGCTGCTTGATCGGATCCACGTTGAGTTGGGCGCGACTATTCCGTGGGGGGAATTGCCTGCAGTACTTTGAGTGACGCTTCGCGAATGGCCGGGTTGTCATCTCCAGTGGAGACGGTTTGCAACACCACCCGAACACTGCTATCCGCCTGGACCGGCTCCAGCATCTCCAAGGCGTGGCTGCGAACCGGCTGGCTGGGATCGTGCATCAGCGATTCGAGCACAGCGTCTCGCACCCGAACATCCTGGCCCACATACGGCTTCAGGCCTTCCAGGGCTTTCAAGCGCACCGCCGGATCACGGTCATAGCGTAGAGCGACCATCATCGCGGTCCGCACGGGTCCATCCTCACAGAAGTGACCTGCCTTGCATTGCGCCGCCAGCAGTGCCACAGAATTACTTTGGACATTTGGATCCATGGCATTCTGGGTGGCCATCAGCAGCAGCTTCTGCACCTCGGGATCATCGATCGAACCCTCGATTGTGGCCGGCACCATGGTGTTGAAGTGGACTTCCACCATGTCGGTATTCGGGTGCTGCACAATTTCGCTTACGTTGTAGACCGACGGAGCCGCAGTGCTTTCCGCGGGTGTGGTTGCAGAAGCCAGCTGCGTGGCCGGGTGGTGCTCCATCGAATGCTTCCAGTAATGTCCCGCAGAAGCTCCAATACCCAAACCCACAACTGCTACCGCCATGGCCATGCCGGGAGCGGCGTGCAACTGGGCAAGAAATCCCTGCCATCCGATTTCGAGTCGCATCCACAAGCTGGGCGGCGGCAATAAATCCAGCGCATCGTCCAGCCGGACACGGCTTTGAGCTAAAAAGTTGGGAGAGGGTTCTTCGGCTGGCGCCAGCGACATGGTTTGCCGAAGCGCCTGGTATGCCTGCAGCTCAGCTCGGCAAGATTCACAACCCGCCATGTGCAGTTCAAGGCTGTGGCTGTGCTCGTCGGACAGCTCTCCATAGATATATTGCACAATCAACTGTTGTGCGTGATCGCATTTCATGGCCTGCTCCTGAAGGTGAAAAAGTACATCATCTTTTACCGTCTTTTACCGCACCACTGACAACTGTGTCCGCAGTTTGCGGGTCGCACGGAAGAGCGTGTTCTTGGCCGTCTCTTCCGTTGTGTTCAACATCTCGCCAATGGTCCGCAGCCGCAGACCCTGGTAGTGCTTCAACTCAAATACGGTGCGCTCGCGTGGGGTTAACGTTGCCAGCGCTATCTGAATTTTCTCCGCTAATATTTTTCGATCGAGTTCCCGCGCGGGGTTCGCCATGGCGCGATCGTCCGACACATTGATCATGGTGTCGTGTTCCTCGCCAGTGGCATCGACGATGACGGCCGGATCTTCGCGGCGAGTTTTGCGCCGGCGCAACAGATCGAGGCAAAGATTGGTCACGATGCGATAGATCCATGTATAGAAAGAGCACTCGAAGCGGAAGCTCCCAATATGTCGATAGGCTTTCAGGAACGCTTCCTGATGGATATCCTGCGCATCCTGTTCGGAGCCGGTCAGATGCAGGGCCAGGCGCAGCACGGCCTGGTCGTACTGTCGCACGAGTGCATCAAAGGCCACACGAGAGCCTTTTTGCGCCTCGCGGATCAGTTCCGCGTCCTGCAGCCGCGCTGAACTATCGGCGTACATCCTTGGTTTTGATTGTATCCGTGAAGGCGCACTTCGGATTTGTGGGGAAGCAAAGCTATCTTGCATCGGGATGGCGAATCGCTGCGGCTCCATCGGGTATGTCTCCACTCGTTTTGACGCCATTTTTGGCTAAACGTGAGCCGAGCCAGCGCCTGGCGACCGGCCGAGGCTGGTCACGGGAGATCCGCTGCGCATTGTTCTCCTTTCCTTTGCCACGGTTTGCGCTTGCGTCGGCGGCGTCTGGGTGAAGAGGCCCCCGTTGCGCCGGAAAATACCGTGGTTGATTTTGCTCTACACTGGGCCTCATGACTCCCGTTTCCCATCGACCCTCCGGCGAGGCCCAATCCTCGTTTTTTTCCAATGATTCAGCCCGCAAACCTGCCGCTGGCAACTGGGCTGTCGCCTATACCGATGGCGGATCGCGCGGCAACCCGGGGCCCTCCGGTTACGGCGTGGTGATTCTTGGGGAAGACGGGACAGTTCTCGGCGAACTCAGCGAATTTCTCGGGATGCGCACCAACAATGTTGCGGAATATTCAGGCTTGCTGGCGGCGCTGGAATTTGCGCTCGCCAAGGGTCATCCGCGGCTGCGCGTGGTTTCCGACTCGGAATTGATGGTGAAGCAGATTCGCGGGCAATATCGCGTGCAGAGCCCGGATCTGCGTCCCCTGTATGAGGAAGCCAAGCGCCGCATCGCCAAGCTGGAGGCGTTCCAGATCGAACATGTGCTGCGAGGCAAGAACAAGAAAGCGGATGAGCTGGCGAACCAGGCCATGGATCGAGGCATGCGGCGGAGGCTGGAGGTAAAGGCTGGCGTGTCCAATTCACCGGTTGCGACGGAACCGCCGCCGGTGCGCCCGCTGCGCGGCATCGTGAAGGAAGGGAAAATCAATCTGCTGGAAGGATCGATTCCGGAAGGAACCATCGTGGTGGTCATGCCGGAGAAGGCGTTGGGAATGAGAGCCGGCAAACCCTAGGAAGATTGGATTCTTCCGTGTCAGGCGAAAGCGGATTCGTCTCAGCCAGCTAGCGCGGCTTTCACTTGCTCGCTGACCAGTTTGCCGTCGGCGCGTAAGCCGGCGGCCTGAAATTTGGCCTGCACCGCCTTCATTACGCTGCCCATATCTCGTGGGGTTGGTTTGGAACCTGCGGCGGACATTTCCGCGATCACCGCGTCGACGTTGCTGCGGATATCTTCTGGCGAGGCGGACTTGGGCAGATAGCTTTCGATGATGGGAATTTCGGCGGCTTCCTTCTCCACCAGGTCCATGCGGTTGCCCTTGGTGAACTGCTCGATGGAATCTCGCCGCTGCTTCACCATGGTGACCAGCACCTGCTCGGCTTCGGCATCGGTGAGCGGGGCGCGCTTGTCGATTTCTTTATTCTTGAGCGCAGATTTCATCATGCGGAGGGTCGACAGGCGATCGACTTCACGAGACTTCATTGCCGCCACCATGTCCTGCTGTACTTTGTCCGTCAAGCTCACCCAATCCACCACCTTTTCACTTTTTGGCCAAAAAAGACCGCAATCCTCTAATTATAGGCGCGCAGCAGAACCCTTGTTTTTTCTCTAGAATGGAAGCATGTTCCATAAGACGCGTCTCTTTACTCCCGGCCCGACTCCTTTGCTGCCAGCGGCGCAGTTTGCCATGGCTGCCGCTGATCTGCACCATCGCACTCCGGAATTTCGCGCCCTGTATCAGCGCGTTCTGGAACAGCTCAAGACGTTCGTCGGCACCAAAAATGATGTCATTCTGCTGACCAGTTCCGGCACGGGGGCGATGGAGGCTTCGATCTCCAATCTGACCTCGCCGGGCGATCGCGTGCTGGTGCTCACCGCCGGTAAATTCGGCGAACGCTGGACCGGCTTGGCGAAGGCGTTTGGCTGCCAGCCGGACGTCGTCAGCGCTCCCTATGGACAGACATTGTCGCTGGAAGCTGCGAAGGCTGCGCTGCGCAGCGACACCAAGCTGGTGCTGATGCAAGCGACGGAAACCTCAACCGGCGTTCGCCACGACGTGAAAGCAGTCGCGGAGATGTTGC
This sequence comes from uncultured Acidobacteriota bacterium, assembly GCA_963794795.1. GTDB lineage: Bacteria > Acidobacteriota > Terriglobia > Terriglobales > Acidobacteriaceae > JAKAAZ01. Next base: position 163,659 of record CAWCFC010000003.1, read on the forward strand.
ATGCGGCTGGCAGCGACGCTTTGCTGGTAGTGGATGCCATTACTGGCCTGGGAACCACCCATCTCGATATGGATGCCTGGGCCATCGATGTGCTGATTGGTGGATCGCAAAAAGCGGTGATGATTCCCCCCGGTCTGGCGTATCTGGCAGTCAGCGAACGTGCGTGGAAGCGAATGGAGACGACCAAGAATCCGCGCTATTATTTCGACCTGCGCAAGGAGCGAAAGGTCGCCGCCAAGGGTGAGTCCGCCTACACACCAGGAGTGGCTTTGATCGCCGCGCTGGGAGCGGCCTTCGACTACATTGCCGCCCAGGCGGATGGCGATTTGGCCAAGGGTCGCGTGTCGCTGGTTGAAAATGCTGAGACCTGCGCTGCCATGATGCGTGCAGCCGTCCCGACCATGGGGATGCGCTTGTTCGCGCCCGATGCTCCCGCCGCCGCGGTGACGGCCGTGATGCCGCCCGAAGGCGTGGATTCCGGCATCATCGTGAAGCAATTGAAGTCGCGCTTTGGGACAATTGTCGCTAACGGACAGGGTGAGATGAAGGGCCAGCTGTTCCGTGTGGCGCATCTCGGATTTTTCGATCCGCTGGATACTCTGGCGGTGATCGGCGCCCTGGAACAGGTGACGGTCGACTCGCTGCCGCCATCGAAATTTCAGTTAGGCGACGCGCTTACCGCCGCGCAACGCGTATTCGCGGAGCGTAGCCGGACTCTCGACAACGCATCTACAGATTCTTCAAAAACCAGTGCTGTCGCCGAACCCGCCGGGGTTGGTCGATAGCCATTTTCCTGCGGGTGCTCCCGTTCCTGAGGGATGTGGAGCGCCCTTTGCCCTGTGCCTTGGGAAGGTCGCTTCAGAACTAACGATAGGAAACCAGCCATGAAAGTCGTTCTTGCAGAGAAGGTGTCTCCAGCTACGATTGCTGTTTTCGCCGGCGCCGCCGATTGGAAAGTCGTCACCCACGATCAAATCAAGAACGGCCTGCCGGCTGAGTTGGCGGATGCCGATGCCCTGGTGGTTCGCTCTGCGGTGCAAGTCGACGCAGCGCTGCTGGAAAAAGCTCCTAAGCTGCGCGTGATCGGACGCGCTGGCGTAGGTGTGGACAATATCGATGCCGAAGCCGCGACGCGCAACGGAATTGTGGTGATGAATACCCCGGGTGCAAATGCGGTTGCAGTGGCGGAACTGACCCTGGCGCTGATGATCGATCTGGCTCGCATGGTTCCGCGTGCGAACTCGACCATGCACGCGGGGAGCTGGGAAAAGAAATCGCTGCAGGGAACCGAGCTGCGCGGCAAAACCCTGGGCATTGTCGGCCTGGGTCGTGTCGGATTAGAGGTGGCGCGGCGGGCGCGCGGCTTTGGCATGGAGCTGGTGGGTAACGATCCTTTTGTCTCCGCCGCAATTGCCCGCGAGAACGGCGTGCGCCTTGCCAGCCGCGAAGAAGTGTTTCGCCAGGCCGACTACCTGACGCTGCACGTGGGACTGACGGCGGATACCGAAGGCATGTTGAATGCCGCAACCTTCGCCACCATGAAGAAAGGCGTACGCCTGGTGAACTGCGCTCGCGGCGAACTGATCGTCGAAGAAGACCTGGTGGCCGCGCTGAAAAGCGGGCAGGTGGCTGGCGCCGCACTCGATGTTTTCCGTAAGGAGCCGCTGAAGGATTCGCCATTCTTTGGGCTCGACAATGTGATTCTGACGCCGCATATCGCCGGCTCAACGGCAGAAGCGCAGGAGGCGGTTGGAATCCAGATCGCGGAGCAGGTTCGGGCCTACCTCAGCACCGGCGTGGTGCAGAACGCAGTGAATTTTCCGTCGCTTTCGTATGAGGAATACACGGCGCTGGCACCCTACATCGAACTGGGAGAACGCCTGGGAAAATTCCTCACCGCGACCTTCGGAGCCAATGTGGAGAGCGTCGACCTCGCCTACTCCGGCCCATTGGCGGAGATGCGGACGGAATTGGTTCGTGGCGCGGCCCTGTGTGGAATTCTCAGCCGGTCAGAGCACGTGAATCGTATCAATGCAGCTTCCGTCGCCGCCGAGCATGGCATTCGTGTGCACGAGCAAAAGGCGGAGGCTCTGATCGGCGGTGCCGGCAACGTGCTGAAGCTTACGTTGCATGCTGCCCATCAGAGCATGACGGTGAGTGGGACGGCGCGTCATGGAAGATTTCCTCGGCTGCTCTCTTGCGATGGCATCGATATTGAAGCGCCGCTGGAAGGAACACTGCTGTTCCTGCGCAACCAGGATGTTCCTGGCGTGATCGGCAAAATCGGTACGACGCTGGGCAATCACAATGTAAACATCGCCAATTTCGCGTTGGGCCGAGCCGACAGCCATGATGGCGATGGTGTGCGGCAGGCACTGGCTGTGATCCACATGGACGTCGAGACTACGCCGGCTCAAATGCAGAAGGCCGCGGAAGCTCTAAGCAACCTGGAAGCAATTACAAGTGTCCGGCTGGTCAAGCTGACGTAGGGTGAATCGCCAAGCAAGGGCGATCTTGCCGCATCGAACGCGCCTGCAGTAGCATCTCAACTGCAGCGCCGACCGTAGGTAAAGACTGGGTGACTCTGGATTGCGGAACGCCTGCACCTTGTTGCACCGGCGACGGGCGGCGAGGATCCTGTGATCCAATGAAATTGATCTGCTTCTTGATGTAGAGGGTTTCCCTGCATGCCGTTATACGAGTACGAATGTAAACAGTGCCACGAACGACTGGAAAAGATCCAAAGCTTTAGTGCGCCGCATGAGACGAAATGTCCGAAGTGCGGTGGTGAGCTCGAGCGTGTGATTTCCGCGCCCGCGATCCAGTTCAAAGGTGCAGGCTGGTACGTGAATGACTACGCCAAGTCGGGAAGCAAGCCGGCGAAGTCGTCCGATTCGGCTGGGAAGTCTGACGGCAAGGCGGACATTTCCGCGGCGGCTTCCGACGGCAAGTCGGACTCGAGTAGTAGCAAGCCGGCGCCATCGAGTTCGGATTCTTCTTCATCCTCCTCCAACTCCGCGTCGTCCAATTCGTCGTCGAGCGATTCGGGCTCTGGCAAATCAAGCGCAGGAAGCTCCGGCAGCTCGAAGTCGTCGCAGTAATTTCTCGACGAGGTTTGGCAGCAGAGGCGGCACAGCTTCTGATTCTTCTTCCGCGGAGAATCCACCATGGAACAACGCATTACGCTGATCACTCTTGGCGTGGCAGATCTGGCACGCAGCCAGGATTTCTATCAGCGTCTCGGATGGCGCCGCTCGATGGCGCAAGCCGAGGGTGTCGTCTTTTTTCAGGTCGGCGGCATAGGGCTGGCTCTATATCCGCGCGACGAGCTCGCCAAGGACGCGAATCTCTCAGCGAAAGGCAGCGGTTTCAGTGGCATGACGCTGGCATACAACGCGCGCAATCGCGAAGAAGTGGATGCAGTGCTGGCGGAGGCCTCGACCGCCGGCGCGAAAATATTGAAGCCCGCGGAAGAAGCATTCTGGGGCGGCTATTCCGGCTACTTCGCCGATCCCGATGGGTTTGCCTGGGAAGTTGCGTGGAATCCAACGTTCCCGATTGCCGCGGACGGCAGCATCCGCATTCCTGATTAATTCCGCAGATTGACTACAATCAGCGTGTGCTGGATACCTCTCTCCCGATCCCGGCGAATGACCTGGAAGCGTGGTTGCACGACTTGCCTGCGCGGCCCGCAGTCTTCGCTTTGTTCGGTCCGGAGGCGTCCGGAGACAGTCCGGCGCTTGAGCCCTACATCTCAAAAACTCCCAATCTGCGGCGACGCATGCATCGATTGCTGGCTCCGTCTTCTGCGGGAGGTAAGCGGCTGCACCTGGGTGGAACCGCAGTGCGGTTGGACTACTCCGAAGTGGGATCGGACTTCGCGACAGCTCTGCTGATGCTGCAGGCGGTGCGGCGATATTGCGGCGAGCGGGTTCGCAAACATCTGCATCTGCGACCTCCGTCGTTACTGCGGCTGGCCTGGGAAAATCGTTATCCGCGCATGTATGTCACCAATCGCGTCACCCAACGCGCTCTGGCGACAACCTATGGGCCGTTTCAATCGCGCGCGGCGGCGGAACGATATCTTGATGATTCGCTGAATTTTTTTGAATTGCGCCGATGTACGGAAGAACTTCATCCTGACCCGACATTTCCGGGCTGCGTCTACTCTGAAATGAAGATGTGCCTGGCGCCTTGTTTCAAGGGGTGCAGCGATGAGCGCTACGCCGCAGAGGCGGAACAGGTGCGCGAATACTTCGCTTCGCGCGGTGCGTGGACGATGGTGCGGCTGGAAAAGGAGCGGGATGCAGCGTCTGCAGGCATTGGATTTTGAGAAGGCCGCTCGCCTGCACCAGCAAATCCAAAACATGAAGACGGTGGCGCAACAGGCCGCACCGCTGGTGCATCCGTTGGCAGATTTGGATGCGGTGATTTTGCAGCCGGCAGTTGCGCAGCCGATCGCTGCAGCGGACTCAAAGGCGGAAAAGATGTCCAACCGCGCGCTGCGCACGGAGGCCACGCATGTTGCGATCTATCTGGTTCGCGGCGGCAGAATCTTTGGGCCAGCATTTTACTCGGTGGAAGGAATGCGTCACCCCAATGAGCGGGCTGGCTCGACCTCGCTGTTCGCACACCCCACGCTGCTGGAACCGACGCCGTTGGAAGCACCGCCAGTTACTCCAGGTGCAGATCCCGGGGCACCAGCCGCTGGAACGAAGGTGGCTCGAGGTCAACTAGAACAACGGCTGCAGTCGGTTTTGCAGGAGTTGGAGACAAAAGCGCGTTCTGAAAAAGCGTCGCCGGAACAAATTAGCGAGCATCTATCGCTACTGACGCGCTGGTACTATCGGCCAGCTCACCGGCGCGTCGGAGAAATCTTCTTCCGCGATGAGGAAATTGCTGCCGCGGATTCTTCAGCGGAGCGGCCGTTTCCGCTTTCGCGAATTTTGCGCGGCATTTCGCGGGTTTTTTGCGGACAACAAGATACATCGGAAGCTGCGACGGGCGCTGGCGGGTCGTAGTCTACCGGCAACAATCGCGACTTATGATACGATTTTTTCCACTCTATGATTGGCCGTCGAAACTCTACTTCTACGTGTTTCCAGATACTTTTCTTGACGGTGCTGGCCGCGCTCACGTACCAGCCGCTGGCGTGGTCTGCGAACTCCGCCGACAAGCCGCCGATTACTCTGGACGAGTTTTTCAGCTTCGTCGAGATTCACGGGATGGATCTTGCCCCGGACGGCAACACGGCCGTCATTGGTACCGAGCGGGCGGACTGGAAGCAGAATCGTTTTCGCGACGATTTGTGGATGTGGCGCGCGGCAGACAATTCCATCACTCCGCTGACCACGACTGGGCATGACAGTGATCCACATTTTTCGCCCGATGGAAAATACATTGCGTTTCTGTCGAACCGTCCATTGATCGCGGAGGGTGAGGCAGCCAAGGATGCCGTCGAGCGCGTTTGGATTCTGCCTGTCCATGGAGGCGGCGCGTTTCCTCTCTATAAAGAGCCATTGAGCGTGGACGCTTTTGCCTGGTCTGGAGATGGCAAGGCAATTTTTTTTGCCACGCAACAGCCTATTTCTGAAGAGGCGAAAACAGCGGAAAAGAAGGCATGGAAGGATACGGTTCGGTGGCGCGAACAACGGCGCGGGGATGACATTCTGCGCGTGCCGATTGCGTCTGCGATTCCGCAGCCAAGCCACCTGTTGGCTTCTGCCAGCGAACCGAAGCCGGATGCGGACAAGGAACCGCTACTGCCGGCCGATGCAATAGTGGTTGCGCAGTCCCCGCTGGCGATTACCGAACTGGTCGCCGCGCCTGACAGTAGCCTGCTGGCCTACGAGAGCCGCTCGCTATTGAATCGCCAGGAAAATCCAGCAGACTACGAAATCTTTTCTGTTGCGGCCGACGGAAACGGAGCCACGCCGCGGCAACTCACACACAACCAGGCTTATGAAGAAGGGCTGCATTGGAGCCGGGACAGCAAAACGCTGTACTTTTCTGTTCCCGCGGCTGCGGGGTCGGCGGAGCAGGCCTATCAGGATGTGCAAGGCCGACTGTACGGGATGGATCCGGCGACCGGGAAGATCACTCGTCTGGGCGGGGACTACGCCGGAAGCTGGGAAGGCTACGCGATTCAGTCCGACGGAAGTTTGCTGGGACGCGGCATGAGCGGGCTGCAGACGCAGATCTACGGCGTGAACGGAGCCAAGGCGGCCAAACTGGCGGGAGTCGAAGGCAGCTACGGCAATGTACATACAGCGCTCGATTCGCCGCGGCTAGTGTTCACTCACTCGGCGATCGATGAGCCGACGGAAGTGTACCTGGCGGAGGATGCTGCGCATCTTGACCAGGCCAAACCGATTACGCTGTTCAACAAATTGTTTACAGAGCGGGCGCTGCCGAAGTGGGCGCCGTATCGCTGGAAGTCCCCGGACGGCACGCCGGTAGAGGGCGTCTTGCTGTATCCGCCGGGCAAGTTCGGGCAAAAACATTTGCGCATGTTCACGCTGATCCACGGTGGCCCCGCGGATGCGGATGGGGATCGATTTGGCGCGGATTGGTATGACTGGGCAATTCTAGCGGCCGACAACAACTGGCTGGTGTTTCGGCCAAATTATCGCGGCTCGAGCGGCTATGGCGACAAATTTCAGCTGGAGATTTCGCCAGTGATCGTGTCGCTGCCCGGAAAAGATATTCTCGCGGGTGTCGATCAGCTGGTCGCGGACGGCATTGCCGATCCCGACCACCTGGCGGTCGGTGGATACAGCTATGGCGGATATATGACCAACTGGCTCATCACGCAGACGACACGCTTCCGCTCGGCGGTTTCGGGTGCGGGCGCGGTGGAACATGCCGCCAACTGGGGCAATGACGATATGTCCTTCGACGATGCCTGGATGCTGGGCGGAACTCCGTGGCAAAACCCGGCGCGGTATCAAAGCGAAGCGGCTCTATTCCAGTTCGATAAGGTCAAGACGCCGGTCCACGATGTGATTGGGGGCGCGGATATTCGAGTCGCCGCCGAAGAGGGATATTTATTTGAGCGAGCGCTCGAAACCGAAAAGATTCCGCATCAGTTCCTGGTATTTCCGGGGGAAGGTCACGGATTGGCCAACAATCCCTGGCACGGCTATATCAAAGTGCGGGACGAACTTCTATGGTTAGACAAGTATGATCACGCCAGCCAATAGCGCTGTCCGTTCGCCGTTGCAGGAAGGCAGCGCCGCGTGACTGGTCAGCCGTTGAACGATTCATCATCGATCGTCGAAGCTTTTTCAGAGAACCCGTGGAGGCGGTGGCGCCCGAGGATCGAGGTGCTGCTTGCACTCACGGCGTTGATTCCGATTGCATTATTCCTTGCGGCTGCCCTGGGCCGGCTGCGATCTGCGGTACCACTGGAGCAATTGGAAGGCTCAATGCTATTAGCGGCCGAGCGCGTGGCGCACGGTCAGCCGATTTACGTGCGGCCAAATTTCACTTTCATCCCCTACATGTACGCGCCCGCCTATTATTACGTCTCCGGCTGGGCGGTGCGGTTGCTGGGACCTCGCTTTCTGGCGCTTCGATTGGTTTCTCTGCTGAGTACGTGCGCCTCGATGGCCGTGATTTATCTTTTTGTTTTCCTGGACGCACCGGGCACGCGGGGACGAAGGCACCTGGCCGCACTGGCCGGGGCCGCTCTCTACGCAGCGGCGTATCCATGGACGCGAGAATGGTTCGATCTCGCTCGCCTCGACTCCTTCTATATTCTTTTGCTGCTGCTGGCATTGCTGTCGACGCGCTACCTTCATCCGATCTTCGCCGCCGTGGTGTGGACGCTGGCCTTCCTGGCGAAGCAAACGATTTTTCCAGTCGCGCTGATCATGCTTTGCGTGGACTGGAAACGTCCGCGCCGGTTGCTGCTGGGAGTTGGAAGTTTTCTGTTGATGACGGCAGTGTGCAGCCGGCTGCTGGACCACGTTACCAACGGCTGGTTCTGGTTCTACGCGTTCACGGTTCCGCACGCCAATTCCGATCTCCTGTTGCGGCCGGCTGTCTTCTACGTGTTTTCGCAGTGGATCGCACCGTTTGGAGTGGCGCTGTTGATCATCGCTATGGCGTGGGTCTGGACTCGTCCTTCGCTGGCCAATTTCAGAACCCGCTTCTACCTTCTGGCCGCCGTCACCCTGTTCGGACTTTGCTGGTTTCTGCAGGCCCATGGCGGCGCCACCGCCAATACTCCCATGCCTGCCTACGCAATTCTGGCGGTGACATTTGGAATCTCATTCGCTCGCCTGGACTCCGCATTTGCCTTCGCTTCGCGGGAGGTGGCGCGGGTTTTTCTGCTTGCGGCCGTTGCGATTCCGCTGGTCAGCTGGGTCTACAATCCGCACGATTTTATGCCGCATCACGATCTGGTCGCGTCCCAGGACGATTTGATTGCGTGGCTGCGCGTTTTTCCCGGCGACATCTACCTCGCTGCTCATCCGTACGAGGCAGTGTTGGCCGGCAAGCAGTGGCACGCCGATAATACTTCGCTGCACGATGCTTTGCGTTCCGCCCTGCCCGAAGTGGATAACGCGGTGAAAGCAAAAATCGCCGAGGAAGTCGATCAAAATAAGTTCGACGCCATTGTGCTCGACGGCCTGCCGGAAGATGTTCTTCCAAGCCAACCCTGGCTGCCGGCGGACCTGATCCAGCGTTATCCAATCGTGGGTGTTGTGCCCGGAAGTGACGTTGGCGATCGATTCGGTCCCCACGCGAGCTATTTTCTGCTGCCCTGCCGGGAGCAGGGGTTGGCGGTTGCCCACGGATGGAAGCTGCTTGAAACTGGCGGACAAAGCGTTTGCCCTTCTGACTAAGTCCCGCCCCGCTGATAGACTAAAAATATCGTGGTGGAACTAGTACCCTCAATTCTTTCCGCAGACTTTGCCCACCTGGCCGAGCAGATTCAGGCCGCGGAGCGAGGCGGCGGAACCGTCATTCATGTGGACGTGATGGATGGCCATTTTGTGCCCAACATCACGATGGGGCCGCCCGTGGTTGCGTCGTTGCGTAAAGTGACAAGCCTGCCGCTCGATTGCCATCTGATGATTGAGAATCCAGACGAGTTTATCCCCGCGCTGGCGGAGGCAGGAGCGAATTGGGTGAGTGTGCATTACGAAGCCTGCCGCCACCTGCATCGCTCGCTGGAACTAATTGAGCAGCATGGGATGAAACCGGCGGTCGTGATCAATCCGGCGACTCGGGTCAATCTGCTGATCGACATTTTGCCGATGGTGCATCATGTGCTGGTGATGAGCGTGAATCCTGGGTTTGGCGGACAGCAATTCATTCCGTTTTCGCTGGAGAAGATTCGGCATCTGTGCGCGATCCGCGCCGAGCTGGGTCTGGAATATCGAGTGGAAGTGGATGGCGGCATCGCTGAGGATACAGTTGCGCAAGTGGTAGAGGCGGGAGCCGACCTGCTGGTCGCGGGCCATGCCATCTTCGGCGATGGTCACCCGGAAGAGAATGCGAGGCGGTTGCTGCAGATGGCGCGCGCCGCTGCCGGTGAGCGATTGAAGCCGGCCGCGAAACAAATCAGTCTTGGAAAGAATGTACGGGAAAATGGCAGACCCATTCACCGGACTACAGGCAAGCGAAAAAGTCTGCTAAGGGGAAGTACAGTATGAGTCGTTTCATCCAATGTTCCAGTCATCGTATTCTGCAGCGCTGCGTGGCCGTCGGCACGCTGGCGGTTTTGGGCACCAGCATGGCCCATGCGGGGATTTTCCATCGCAAGCAGAAGCCGCTTTCGCAGAAAGATGATGCGCTGGCAAGCGTGACCAGCAGCCAGCCGGATAAAGAGCTGTTCGATCGCGCCATGATCGCCATGAAGAAGGGCAAATTCGACATTGCCCGCCTGGATCTGCAGACTCTGTTGAACACTTATCCAGACTCGGAATACCAGATGCGCGCCAAGCTTGCCATCGGCGATACCTGGTACAAAGAGGGCGGAACTGCCGCGATGCAGCAGGCGGAAGAGGAATACAAGGATTTCATCACCTTCTTTCCAGACAAGCCGGAAGCCGCTGAAGCGCAGATGAAAGTAGCCGACATTTACTACAAGCAGATGGAAAAACCGGATCGCGATCCGACGAATGCGATTCGTGCCCAGGAAGAATACCGGGCAATGATTCTGCAATATCCCGACTCCAGCCTGATTCCGCAGGCCAAGCAGCGGTTGCGGGAAGTGCAGGAAGTACTCGGCGACCACGAGTTTAATATCGGGTCGTTCTACGAGACGCGGATGAACTATGCGGCTGCCACCGCCCGTCTGCAATCGGTGATCGATACCTATCCTCTTTATAGCCGGGTGGATGAAGCGCTGCTCGATGTAGGCGATGCGTATGCCGCCCAGGCCCGCAATATTGCTGCCATGCGGCTCGATCCCGCCGCCAAAGAGCGGCTGGAAAAGCTGTTCAAGAACCGCGCTGCGCAGGCCTACGATCGCGTAGTGGTGGAATATCCAATGGCGCCCCATGCCGACGACGCACGTGACCGGCTGGAAGCAATGAACATGCCGGTGCCGCAGCCGACACAGGAGCAGATTGCCAACAGCGCTGCGATCGAACAAAGCCGCGCGCCAGTGAATTTGAAATACAGGGCGTTCCTGCTGATCACGGCACGTCCTTCCACGGTGCAGGCAGCGCGTGTCGGAGAACCGAGTTTGAGCAATCCGCCACAAATTATCGCTCCGGAACTTGTGAAGTCGGAAATGGCTGATATTCGCTGGGCGATTAAGCCTGAAGGCAAACCAGCTCCCTCCGTTTCCGGTACCTCGAACAAATTGCAGACGGCTGTTGCTTCCAACAATGAATCGAATGGCTCGGGTCAAGTCGGCGAGACACAGCCTGCGTCCAACGGTCTGCAGATGAATGACATTAACGGCGACAATGGGGTGAATGGAGCGGTGGTCAACCAAGACCAGACCACAGCGCCGTCGCAGCCAAATGCAGTGGAACCGCCGGTTGGTACGCAATCCGCTCCACCAGCGACTGCACCCTCGGTAGGCGGGAACGGCAACCCTGCGGTCCCTCCAGCGAATACAACTGCGACCCCGGGCAATCCGACGCAGTGGCCCTCCGCGCGCCAGGACAATGGTGGATTGCCGACCGTAACGCCACCAAACAGCACGCCGCTTCCTGCGGTACAAAAGGCTGCTCCCGCACCGGATCAGGTGAATGATATTAAGCAGACTGGGCAGCCGGTGAACACCGTCGATCAAACGACGGCGAGCAACGGAAAGAAAAAGAAGAAGAATCCCAAGCCGCAGTATGAGGGCAAAGAAGAGTCTTCCAGCACTCACAAGAAAAAGAAGGGTCTGCGCAAGCTGAATCCGTTCTAAACCAACAGGCAGATAGGCGGCGGCATCGCGAAAGCGGTGCTGCCTGTGGTTTGATTAGCGCGATTTCTACAAGAGGAAAGAGGTCTGCGTTGCGGCGTTGGAGATCTTCTTGCTCAATCTTTCACGCCAGCTGGCTTGGCATTCTTCTGTTGGGAATCGGCCTGAGTTTGGGCGCCCAGGCCCAACAATCCACCGAAAATCGCAAACCTCCACAACTGCCGCAAACTCCCGAAGTCCACGCCGATCATTCGGTCACCTTCTATTTTTATGATCCGGGCGCAAATCAGGTTGAACTAAGCATGGATGGGCATGCCGGCGGCCAGCCCATGACGAAGGATGATCGCGGTGTTTGGACAATCACTGTTCCACCGCTGCAGCCGGACTTCTACGATTATCTCTTTGTCGCCGACGGCGTGCCCACACTCGATCCGTCCAACGCAGTCGTCAATCCCAACCTGCGCAGTCCTTCGAATGTTTTCGAGGTTCAGGGATCGCAGCCCGAACTATGGGACGTGCAGGATGTTCCGCATGGGATTGTGCATCAACACTTTTACAGGTCCGCGATTATCGGCGACCAGCGCGATTATTTTGTCTACACGCCGCCTTCCTATGATCCTCGCGGCCACAAGAAGTACCCGGTGTTGTATCTACTGCATGGATATACCGACGATGCTCGCGCCTGGACTGCGCTGGGTCGCGCCAATGTAATCCTCGACAATTTGATAGCAGCGGGCAAAGACAAGCCGATGATCGTCGTGATGCCGCTGGGCTATGGCGCACCGGAAATCGTGATGGGACCGCGCGCCTCGTTCAACCACGCAGGCTTGCGGAAGAAGAACCAGGATCTGTTCACCGAGGCGCTGCTCAAGGAAGTGATCCCGCAGGTGCAATCCGTGTACAAGGTTTCGACCAGGCGCGAGGATCGTGCGATTGCGGGGCTGTCGATGGGCGGCGCGGAAAGCCTGCTGACCGGCTTGAACCACATCGATATGTTCGCATGGGTCGGCTCTTTCAGTGCAGGCGGACTGGACCCGGACTATGCTCAGGATTTCCCGGCGTTGAACGCAACCAGTGCGGCACGCCTGCGTCTGCTGTGGGTGGCCTGCGGCAGGGATGATCGCTATGTCGGCAAGACTCCCCTGATCACGGCGAATCGGCAGTTCGTTGCGTGGTTGCGTTCGAACAATATTCCGGTGACATTTGTCGAAACGCCGGGCATGCATGAGTGGCCGGTTTGGCGCAAGAATCTAATCCAGTATTCTCAGCTGTTGTTTCAGCCGAAGTAAATGCATCCGCACCGTTTCCGCGTGCTACAGATGCGGAATCGCCGCTGTGCTATTGTGAAAATTGGCCTCCAGTGCAGTACACGGCCTCCCTGACGCCATGCCTCGTGACCTTCCTAAAGCCTACGACCCGACTGCGATCGAAGATCGATGGGCAGAGTACTGGGTGCGTGAACGCCTCTTTGAGGTGCCGACACCGGGAAGCCTCGATGGGCTTCCGCCCAGATTCACGATTCTGCTGCCGCCTCCCAATGTAACGGGCCGCCTGCACATGGGCCACATGCTCAACCAGACGGAAATGGACATTCTGACCCGCTGGCATCGCATGCGCGGCGATCTTGCCTTGTGGGTTCCAGGAACCGACCACGCCGGCATTGCCACGCAGATGATGGTGGAGCGCCAGGTTGCGAAGGAAGGAAAAACGCGGCAGGAACTCGGCCGTGCGGCCTTTGTCGAGCGGGTTTGGGAGTGGAAGAAGGAATACGGCGGCGCGATTCTCGACCAGATGAAACGCCTGGGAGCGAGCGTCGATTGGTCGCGCGAATATTTCACCATGGACGATCGACTGTCCATTGCGGTGAAAGAGGCATTCGTTCGTCTTTACGAGCAGGGACTCATCTATCGCGGCGCCTACATTGTGAACTGGTGTCCGCGCTGCCAGACCGCCATTAGTGACCTGGAAGTGGTGCATGAGGAGCAGCAGGGCAAGCTGTACGAGATCCGTTATCCGCTGGTGGATGGTACCAAATACGTTACCATTGCGACCACCCGGCCGGAGACAATGCTGGGCGATGTTGCCGTCGTTGTGAATCCGGCTGACGCGCGCTATCTGCCTCTGCACGGGAAAAAATTGCGTTTGCCGCTCGCAGGCCGCGAGATTCCGATCTTGCCGGATGAGTGGGCAAATCCGGAGTTCGGCACAGGCGCGGTCAAGGTGACGCCGGCGCATGATCCCAACGATTTTGCGATTGCTGAGCGACATAAGTTGCCGTCAATCGTCGTCATGGACGAGACCGCGCATATGAATGCCGAAGCCGGTGTTTATGCGGGCCTGGACCGCTATGAAGCTCGCAAGCGTATCCTGGCCGACCTGGAGCAGCAGGGTCTGCTGGTCGCGGTTAAGGACTACGTCAACTCCATCGGCAAATGCGATCGTTGCAAAACGGTGGTCGAGCCACGACTTTCGACGCAGTGGTTCATCAAGATTCAGCCGCTGGCAGACCAAGCGATCGAGGCGGTGGAGACGGGCGTCATCCGTTTTACGCCGGAGCAATACAAGAAAACTTATTTCGAATGGATGCGCAATATTCACGACTGGTGCATCTCGCGTCAACTGTGGTGGGGCCATCGCATTCCGGCGTGGCATTGTGGCGAGTGCCGCGAAATTATGGTTGCGCGCGAGGCGCCCGCGGCGTGCTCCCATTGCGGCAGTTCGAAATTGACGCAGGAAACGGACGTGCTGGATACATGGTTTTCGTCGGGCCTGCTTCCGTTTACCGTGTTTGGCTGGCCGGCGCAGACAGCGGATTTGGCGGCGTTTTATCCTACACAACTGCTGGTCACGGGTTTCGACATTCTGTTTTTCTGGGTCGCCCGCATGATTATGCTCGGCTGCCATTTCATGCTCGACGTGCCCATGCCGGACGGATCGAAGCGCACGCTGGCCGAAGCGATTCCGTTTCGCGAGGTCTACATTCACGCGCTGGTTCGCGATGCCGACCGCCAGAAAATGTCAAAGACCAAAGGCAATGTCATCGACCCGATTGAAATTATCCATCAGTACGGCACGGACGCGGTGCGATTTACGCTGGCATCCATGGCTTCGCCGGGAACAGACATCGCCTTCAGCGAAGCGCGCACCGAGGGCTATCGTGCTTTTGCCAACAAGATATGGAACGCGGCGCGGTTCATCTTTATGCAGATGGAGCGCGCGAAAGAAGCTGGAATCGCAGTTGAACTGCAGCATCTAGGCGAGACACCGTCGTCGAATGCGCAAGCACCGCTGGAAGAGCGCTGGATTATTTCGCGGTTCAATCAATGCGTTGCCGACGTGAACCAGGCGCTGGCGGATTATCGCTTTGACGATGCCGCAAATCGTATCTATCAGTTTTTCTGGGGAGAATTCTGCGACTGGTATCTGGAAGTGGTAAAAATTCGTCTCGATTATGGAGAGGCTGCGAACCAGCCAACCACCATGGCAGCTCTGGCTACGCTGCTGGGCGTGTTTGAGGCGTCGCTGCGATTGCTGTCGCCGTTCATGCCGTTTTTGACAGAAGAAATCTGGACTGCGCTCTACGATGGGGTGCCACCGTTGAAGTCAATTGCGCTGGCGCGGTTTCCAAGTGAGCCTGAAATGCGCAGCAGAGAGGTCGACGCACATCCGGCCGCTGTCGACCTGGAAATGTTCTTGTTGCAGGAAATCATTGCGGACATTCGCAATCTTCGCAAGGAGCAAGACGTACCCGAGAAGGAAGCGGCGCCGGTATTTTTGACAGGCGCAGAGAATGCGATCGAGGTCGTTCGGAGCAATCAGGATATGATCCAGCGGCTGGCTCGCGTGTCGGAGATACTCTATTCCAAGCCGGCCCAAGGGGTATCGACTCGACATGGAGTGAATTATGAGGTCGCGTTGCGCTACGAAAAACAAGTGGACGTGGCTGCCGAGCGCGAGCGTTTAGCCAGGGATTTAGCAAAGTTAGAAAAGGAAATGGATTCGAAACAGACACAGTTACAAAACCAGGCGTTTCTCGCCAAGGCTCCGGTGAAAGTCGTCGATGGCTTACGCGCACGGGCGGAGGAACTGCAGGCATTGATTGAAAAAGCCAACTCCGCACTGCGGGCGCTGGAGTCGTTGGAACCCCGATAAATCAACGTTACAAGAGCGCAACTCTATGGACTGGAAAACAACACGGGTCACGGCCATTCTGGAGCAGGCACTGGTTGAGGATCATGCCACGCATGACGCCACAACGGAGTTGACGCTCGATCCAAAGTTATCCGCGTCGGCAGTCGTGATGGCCAAGCAGGATTGCGTATTAGCTGGCTCGGAAGCGATTTCGCGCGTGTTGGATATCTTTCGCAAGCTCGACCAGACCTCAACCAGGCAGTTTGAAGTTGTGCATCATCCCGAGATGTTTGATGGGGTACGTGTGCGCAAAGGACAGGCGATCGCGGTGATTCGCGGAAATGCGCGAACCATTCTGGCTTGTGAGCGGGTGACGCTCAACCTGCTGCAGCGGATGTGCGGCATCGCGACTGAAACGCGCAAGTATGTGGATGCTGTGGCGGGCACTGGAGTGGTGATTCTGGACACTCGGAAAACCGCGCCGGGCCTGCGCCCGCTGGATAAGTACGCCGTCAGTTGCGGAGGCGGACAGAATCATCGCATGGATCTTGCCGATGGG
Organism: uncultured Acidobacteriota bacterium; assembly: GCA_963794795.1. Classification (GTDB taxonomy): domain Bacteria; phylum Acidobacteriota; class Terriglobia; order Terriglobales; family Acidobacteriaceae; genus JAKAAZ01. Next base: position 179,726 of record CAWCFC010000003.1, read on the forward strand.
GTTCTGATCAAGAACAACCATATTTCCTTGGGTGGAGGTGTCGCCAAGGTGCTGGCGTTGGCGATGCAACGACGGTGGCCCGGGCAAAAAATTCAAATTGAGGTTCGCTCCCTGGCAGAGCTTGACGAGGCGCTGGCCGGCGGCGCCGACTCACTGCTGCTGGATAATATGACGCCTGCGGAAGCCAAGCGCGCCGTCGGAATCGCTCGCAGACAAATGCCCAGCATTCCCATCGAAGTCTCTGGCGGCATCACCCTGGAAACAGTGCAACAATACGCCCAGACCGGGGTGACCTACATTTCCGTCGGCGCCCTCACGCATTCCGTCGCGGCCATCGATCTGAGCATGAAAATCACCGCGGAAATCTTTTAAAGATCGATCAAATGGGGGAGATGCTCGATCTCGACGCGCTGCAGAAGGCTTTGGTGGGAACAATCTTTGATGGTCAGCTGCACCTGTTTCCTTCCATCGAATCGACAAACTCCCATGCCATGCAGGAAGCTTCGAAGGGCGCTCTTCATGGCTCCGTCTACATTGCCGAGGAGCAGACTGCCGGCAGAGGACGCGGCGATCACAGTTGGCACTCCGAACCCTATTCCGGTATTTACGTGAGTATTTTGCTGCGCCCACAATTGGCGGCGGCCGATGGGCTGTGGCTTTCATTGGCGACCGGACTGGCTGTGCAGCGCGCGATCGAAAATGTAACTGCATTAGTTACAGATATCCGCTGGCCAAACGATATTTTGTCGAACGGGCGAAAAGTCGGTGGAATTCTTGTGGAAATGAATGCCGAGGCATCCCGCATTCGCTATGCAGTCATCGGAATTGGAATCAACGTAAACCAAGGGCGGTTTCCAGCGGAACTTAGTAGCCAGGCAACATCGTTGCGCCTCGAAGCCAATCGACAGATTGCTCGCGAGGATCTGCTGGTTGAAGTCTTGCAATGCTTGAGGGACGAAATCGATGCCCTGATCCGATCGGAAAGTTTTGCTGCGGCCTGCGCAGGAATTCTGCGCCGACTGGAAACAAAGTCGACGTGGATTCGAGGAAAACAGGTGTTTGTCGATGAGGCGGGGGGGTACACTGGCGTCACCGCGGGCCTGGATGAAAAGGGATTTCTGCTGGTGCAAACCGACGATGGCGAGCGCAGGGTATTGTCCGGAGGAGTTCGGGAGCGATTCGCGAAAGGTTGAAGAACGATGCTTTTAGTGCTGAACGTCAACAATACGAATACCGTGATCGCGATCTATCCGGTGACAGGGGAGCACATCGGCGAACTGCGCGCGACCTGGAGGATCAGCACGCGGCAAGCGCAGACGGCCGATGAATATGGCATTTTGATTCGCAACCTGCTGCAAACCGAAGGGGTGGATAGTAAAGAAATCAGCGGCGTGGTGATCGCTTCGGTCGTTCCTCCCGTAGATTGGATTTTGCGCCAGTTTTCCGAACGATATTTCAACCACAAGCCTTTGTTCATTGAACCTGGAGTCAAAACCGGGCTTCCCATTTTGACCGACAATCCGGGCGAAGTAGGTGCCGATCGTGTTGCCAATTGTGTCGGAGCCTTCCAGCAATACGGGGGGCCGTGCATTGTGGTTGATTTTGGGACGGCGACAAATTTTGACGTTGTTTCAAAGCACGGCGAATTTCTTGGCGGCGCCATTTCGCCAGGAGTAAATGTTGCCGCCGAAGCCTTGTTTGCAAGGGCGGCGCGATTGCCGCGCGTGGAGATTAAGCGTCCGCCGAAAGTGATTGGGACCAACACCGTTGATAATTTGCAGATCGGATTATTCTACGGTCACATCGGATTGGTGGACGGCATTCTGGAGCGTATGATCGCGGAACTCGGTCCGGAAACGAAGTGCGTCGCCACTGGCGGACTGGCGCGATTGATTGCGGGTGAGTCGAAATTCATCTCCGAAGTGAACGACACACTCACGCTGGAAGGATTGCGAATTATTTACGAGCGTAATCTAATTGCCGGCGCGCGATTGCGAAAAAACAATAGCCCGCGGAAGGCTTAATCCACGTCCTTGCAGAACTATTTCAACTACTACACGGAGATCGAAGAACATTTTCAGCGCAAGCGCGGAACGCTGCTGATGCTGTCGACGCTGGATTGGTCGCTGATCGCCATGTGGCAGGAGGCGGGATTTCCGCTGGAAGCTGTTCTTTCGGGAATTGACGCGACGTTTGAAAAATATGCTGCGCGGCTGGCGAAGGGACGCGCGCGGAAGATCAACGGGCTTGCTTATTGCGCGCAAGAGGTGCTTCGCGCCGTGGAAGACATGCATGAAGCAGCGACCGGCGCGCTTCGCAAGCAGCCGCCCAATCCGGAAGAAAGTGGTTTCGAATCGTCGCGCATTGCGGCGTTTGTGCAGGCGAATGCGGAAGCTGTGCGGGAGTGCACAACCCCGGAAAAAGCCCGAGAGACCTTCGCGGAGATTGCGCGTCGCCTTGAGACGATCGCCGCATCGTTAGAGAGCCAGGCTGCAGTCTCGACAGAATCGCTGGAGCAGCAATTGCTGGTATTAGAGGACCAATTGTTTGCCGCGCTGCAGGCATTCACGCCTGCGGAAAATTTACTCGCTCTGCGTGAGCAATCCAGCAGAGAACTGGCGCCATATCGCAGTCGCCTGCAAACCGTGCAGATTCGCCAGATTGAACAGCAATTTCTTCGGCGTTGCTTATTTGAGCAGAACCATATCCCGCGCCTCAGCCTCTTCTACATGCGGCACTCATGAAGCTTACGATTGACAAGGTAATTTACGGCGGTCAGGGTCTGGCGCGAATGCCGGCGGACGATGCGGCGCGCGCCGGTCTCAGCGTCTTTGTGCCTTTCACGCTGCCTGGAGAGATCGTGGAAGCGGCGATCACTCAGGAGCATCGCGGTTATTCGGTAGCCGAAGCGCGGCAAATTGTGGAAGCATCTGAATTTCGCGCGACACCCCCGTGTCCGTGGTTCGCGATGTGCGGCGGATGCCAACTGCAGCAGGGCGAGTATTCCTACCAGGTGGAACTGAAGCGGGAGATGCTGCGGGAAAGTCTGACGCGAGCGGGAGTGCATGATCTGCCCGAAGTGGCGACGTTGGCCGGCGAGCCATTACGATACCGCAATCGTGTGCGCCTGCAGATGCAGACGCGGCCCGATTTTTCGATCGGCTATCGGCAGGCGAAATCGCATCGGATGACGGCCATTGAAGGTTGCCCGATCGCTGCGCCTCTCCTGGAGCGATGCATCGTTGTCGTGCGGACAATGGGGACGAGTGGATTGGTTCCGGTAGACGCGCAGGAAATTGAGTTGTTCACGAACCACGATCAATCTCAACTTTTCATCACGATTTGGGCGCGACCGCACGCCGGTAAGCGCGAACAGGCCTATCAAATATTTTTCGAGAGCCTACAGCGGGAAATGCCGCAGCTGGTGGGTGCGCAGATGCTTCCAACGAGCCAAGGTAAAGTTCGTCTGTCGAGGCCTCCGATGCAATGGGGACACCAGAGCGTGAACTACCGTGTGGCTGGCCGCGATTACACGGTAAGCGCCGGATCGTTTTTCCAGGTGAATTGCACGCTGCTCGACAAGTTTGTCGATGCGGTTACGGGAGAAGACAGTGGCGCGCTCGCGTGGGATCTGTACGCCGGAGTCGGATTGTTTTCGGTCGCTTTGGCGGAGCGGTTTCAGCAATTGGTTGCTGTGGAATCGAGCGCAGTGGCATGCAAGGACCTGCGCCACAACCTGCGCGGCACGCAGGCTGTATACGTCCAGACTCAGGCGCTGAATTTTCTACGCCAGGCAGTTGAACGGAGGCAGCCTGCGCCCGACCTTGTTCTGCTCGATCCTCCCCGCGCCGGCGCGGGTGTCGAGTCTGCAAAAATGCTGGCGGAACTTGGGCCGCAACGGATCGTGTATGTCTCCTGCGATCCGGCAACATTGGGCCGCGATCTGGCGGCATTGATACAATCCGGCTACCGCCTCCTTCGCCTGCAACTGGTCGATATGTTTCCGCAAACGTATCACATGGAAACCATCGCGACGCTTCAGCGCTGAGTTCGCGGGCTACATCATGGCTTCAGGCATAACCCTTCCGGAGACGACGCGGTCCGTACGAAGGTTGCACGGCTACCAGCCTGCGCCCTTGCGGGCAACGCGGCATCGTCTTCGCAGAGAGCCTCTGTCGTTCGCCAGCGCGCCCATGCTGCTGGCAGCGGGCGGATTTTCGCTCGGCATTATCGATTCCCACTGGGTTTGGCACCCTCCCCTTTTACCGTTGGTGAGCGCATTGCTAGCCGCTGGATTGGCACTTGTGGCGGCGCGGGTAGCGGTCCGCACCCTGTGGTTGCCGTTGCTGCTCTTGTGGTTTTCTGCGGGACAATTCTGTGCCTTTGTAGCTCCTACGCCAGCAATTTCACCTGCGGTTATGCAGCTCGCCGACGGCCTGGAGCGCAGCATTAGTGGGACGGTGACGGCAATTCATTCGGCGCGGACGGAGATCCGACTTAGTCCTTTCGGAAGGCCTGCAGAAACAGAGCAGACAGAGCAGATTGATCTGGCCCTGGACCATGTAGAGAACTTCAACGCGGATCGCGATTGGCAAACGGCGGTCGTAGGGGGCCTACGGTTGAACTTGTACGCGAAGCCGGGGGAAACTCTGCCGCAACTTCGCTGCGGCGAGCGGCTCAAGTTAGAGTTGCGCTTCAATCCACCGGGATATTTTCTTGATCCGGGAGCATGGAACTATCCGGCTTATCTTGCCCAGCACGGCATTGCGGTTCTGGGGAGTGCGGATGCCAGCGCCGTTCATGTGACCTCTACGCGGAATCGTCCATCGTTGAGTTGCCTGGCAACAGCCGCACAGACGTGGGCCGGAACCCGGTTGGATCAAATTGCGACGATCAGTGCGTCCTACGGCTGGCTGCCGCAATGGATGCGCCTGTCCTCCCAGGACAGCAGTGTGCTGAGTGCGATGCTGTTTGGCGATCGAACACGATTGCAGCACTCCATGCGAAGTGCTTTCGAACGCACGGGATCTTTCCACCTGCTGGTTGTTTCCGGGTTGCACATCACCATTGTGATTGGGCTGATTTTCTGGCTGGCGCGAAAATTGCGCATGCGGCAATTGCCGGCGACGTTGCTGGCGATCTCTCTGGCGATGCCGTACGCCTTTCTGACGGGTTTTGCACCGCCGGTGCAGCGGGCGCTGTGGCTAAGCGCGGTGTATCTCTTTAGTCGCATCCTGTACCGCGAACGGGCCGCCCTCAACGCAATTGGGATCGCTTCGATCGGGGTATTGGTACACAATCCTTCGGCGTTGTTTGATGCCAGCTTTCAGATGACATTTCTCGCGGTGCTGGCGATTGCGGGTGTGGCCATGCCGCTGATCGAGGCGACGCTGGCGCCCTATCTGCGCGGTGTTCGCCTGCCGCGACAACTACGCCTGGATCCATTTCTGCCGCCGAAAGTAACTCAGATGCGAGTCCTTTTGCGCATGTACGTCGAGCGATTGCGATACATTGTGGGCCCGCGCTGGGGTTGGAGATTGCCATTCGGAATCGTTCGCTGGGGACTGCGATTCACCGAGGCCATGATTGTGGCGTTGGTGGTGGAACTGGCGATGGTTCTGCCGATGGCTGTCTACTTCCATCGGATCACGCTGGTGGCGTTGCCGGCGAATTTGTTCGGGCTGCCGTTGCTGGCGTTCATGCTGCCGCTGGCCCTGATGACATTTCTGCTGGGCTGTATTCATCCGGCGCTTGCCGTGCCCAGCGGAGCCGTGACGGCATTGTTGCTGCATGCGATCTCATGGTTGATTCACTTGTTTGGCAATCTTGCTGCTTCTTCGCTGCGAACTCCCAATCCACCGGCGTGGTCTCTGTTCTGCTTTGCCGCCGCGTGGATCGGGGCCTTGTGGATGGTCCGTTTGTCGCGAAGATGGAAAGTGGCAGCGTTGGCGGCGATCTTCGTCGGCTCTCTGTTGGTGCTATGGCCTGTTCCGATCACCCGTCATCGTGGAGTGATGGAGGTGACGGCGATCGATGTAGGTCAGGGAGATTCTCTGCTGATTGTCACGCCTGATGGGCATACGTTACTGGTCGATGCGGGGGGGCCAGTGGGTGGGCCGCGCACGGAAGACGCTCAATTCGACATTGGCGAGGAGGTGGTCTCGCAATATTTATGGACGCGCCATATCCGCCGTCTGGATGCGGTTGCACTGACCCACGCGCACAGCGACCACATGGGCGGCATGCCGGCCATTCTGAGGAATTTCCATCCCAAAGTCTTTTGGGTGGGCAACAATCCCATGATTCCTGATTACCGTACTCTGCTGGCGCTGGCGGCGCAGGAAAAAATTCCAGTGCAGCGCATGAGCGCTGGGGAGCGTTTCATGTTTGGCGGGATTCATGTGAGAATTCTCGCGCCGGCCGCCGACTATCATCCTGAAGCTCGCGCGACGAATGATGATTCGCTGGTGATGCGCATCCGATTTGAAAACACGGCCGCGCTGTTGGAAGGGGATGCGGAAGCGCCCGTCGAGGAGCAGATGGTTGCCACGGAGCCGCTGGCGGCGGGGCTGCTGAAGGTGGGACATCACGGCAGCAATACGTCGACGATTCCGTCTTTTCTGGCCGCAGTTCATCCTCAGTTCGCTGTCATATCCGCCGGGCGCCGCAATCCGTTCGGGCATCCACGGGTCTCGGTGTTGGACGAGCTAGGAGCGGCGCATGTGCGCGTCTACCGGACGGATACCCTGGGGCTCAGCAGCTTTTTGCTGAATGGAAACACAATCCAGCCGGTGCGCTAGTCGTGGGCTGGTTAGTGACGCTGTCCGGGAGCAATTCGGAGACGCTAGGGATGATCGACGCGAGTCAGGCGCATGGTGATGGTTCCCCAGAATAAATGCGCGCGAACCTGCACTGGAAGATGACGCGCGTCATCGGTGTACCAGATCCAGATATTTCCGCGGTTCTTCACCACGCCGGCGGCAGCGGTGGGCTGCACGCGAATGGCCGCGAAGGTTCCCGCGGGAGTGATCACGGATTCCTTGGCCTCCACCTTGACCGTGACGGGGACCACGTGGCCGCCGTCAGCCAGAGGGAAGTGGAGATCATGACCGACCTGCAAGGGTTGTGAACCGACATAGAAGATGGCGGAAAGGACGTCGGTCACGCAGCCCGGGATCGGCGAGGTTTGCTCCTTGTAGGTTCCGGAGACCAGATTCTTTTCGCTGATTTTTTGCAGGTGATGGGCGTAGTCCAGTTGCATCAAGCCACTAATCCGCCGCCGGCCTTCTTGAATTTGCTTGCGATATTCGAAGGAGCAACCCGATAAACGATCGAAGACACTGTCGTATCGATCGCTGACTGGAAACAGAAGATTGACGGTTCCGATGGAAGCGGCCGTTGCCACGACGTGCACATTATTGCCCTGGGCCTGCAGGTGAAACGTGGCCGTGCCAGCAGGAAATACACGCCAATCGACGGCATAGGTCAATGATTCATTCACTGGAATTTGATATTGCGGATTGGGAGCAGCAAGGCTGGGCGTTTGCGCCAGCGCGACAGGAGACAGGCCAGTGAGTAAGAGCGATCCGGCGACAAAGGCAGCTAAAAAATTTCGCATATTCCTTTTCTTAATTGCATTTGTCTTCACCGAGGACAGAGAAAATAGTATTGCCAACTTTGGCCATCAGTGCCAAAGAAATATGCGGGCTACCAGAACAAGATACATGCATACGGCGCCTAAAATCGAGTTGTATTCGCGATGCTTGCGATACAGTTGAAAAGAAAATTTCCCTTCCGCTCCCGGCAGCGGACGTCCCAGGCGCGGAATCAAGCGCGGCACGCGGGCAGCATAGGCGTCGTATTCAGGGAACTGGGCACGCAGATATTCTTCTTCATCCACGATCACAGGCCAGTAGATGAGGAGGAAAAGCACCAGGAAAACAAGGGCAATCCACAGACTCCTTGCCGCGATGGCAAATCCAAAGGCAATCAGAATCGAGCCGAAATACAAGGGGTTGCGCGTGTAACTGTACGGCCCGGTAGTTGTGAGCTGAACATTTTTGGTGACGTGACCCGAGGCGTAACTGCGAAGCAGAATTCCTGGCACGACCAGGACCAGGCTCAGCAGCAAAGATCGCCAGGTGGGATGCGCCAACCAAAAATAAAAAATGGCGGAAAGAAAGCCGAGCGGTACGCGAATGCGCCTCGAAATCTTTTTCCATCGTCGATTGAACGTGGAACTCATTGTGAAGCCGCCTGTGACTGGAGGAGTTGTTGCGCAGCCTCCAGTACATCCTTCACTGTAATCGTCAGTAGGCCAGTTTCAGGCTCGCTTCTGCGAGTGTGATCCCGCTTGCTGGCGGGATGCCTAAGCACGATTGCGCGGGTTCCATAAGGACCGTTGCGCGCCGGGTTGGTGGGGCCGTAGATGCCGACTACAGGAATATTGAGCGCGGCGGCAAGATGCAGCGGACCGGTATCTCCACCAATGAACAAACTGGCGCGGCGCGTGCACTCGATCAACTGACCCATACTGCCCGTCATCGGGAAGACTCGCGCATTCGGGTCGGATGAGAAAGCATTCGCCAATTTTGACTCGCCCGGTCCTATGTTGACGACCGTTGTCAGGCCCATCGCGGGCAATTCGGCAGCAACGGCTGCGTAGCGTTCGGCGGGCCAGCATTTCGCTCCCCACCCCGCACCCGGGTTCATCAACACGAATCGATCGATGCCGCGATCTGCCAGCCATTTGTCACACCATTCCTCTGCGACGGGATCAATGGGCAGGGTGGGTGCTTGATAGGGTAGATCTTCTCGGAGGACTGCATTCACGACTTCATTCGCCTGTTCCACCACGTGTATGCCGGTGGTGGCAACGCGCTCTCGAAACAGCCAGCGCGCCAGTGGCTCACGCGGATCGGCTTCGCCAATCATGCGTGGCGCCTTCGCCATGCGTCCAATCCATGCGGAGCGGATCGCACCTTGCAAGTCGATGCAGATGTCATAATGGTGGGCGCGCAACTCGCCACGAAGTTGGCGGATCCCACGAAAGGTGGAAGAGGAAAGCGGTTCGCGGGCCCATCCCTTTGCGGGCACACGATGCAGTCGATCGACGATCGGCATCTGCGGACTGCGTTCACAGCCATCTTCGCAGGATTCTGCGCACAGAAGCGGCACCCACTGCGGTTCGATGGCCCAGCCGATCCGGCTGCCGGGATGATTTGTATCGAGCGCTGCACGCAGGGCTGTCACCGCCGGTAACGCGTGCAGAATATCGCCCATCGCGCCTAAGCGAACGACGAGGATCCGTAGAGATTGAGATTGAGTGGGCAACGATCCATCATCGCACGTTGCGCGGGTGGAGTTGAAGATGTTCCTGCAGAAGTGATTCCAGCCCGTCGATGCAACGCTTCTCCTCTTGCAGGTGGACGTCCAGCCCTGCAATCACAAGCCGACCGTGCTTTTCTAACTCCGCGCGAAGCTCGCCGGCAAGCCGCACGCTATCTTTTTCTGTCGTCACAAAGCAATTCGCTCCCGAACGGCTTGCAACGGCTTTCAGGCGCGCGACATCACCGAGGTTGTAGACGTGGTGATCGCGAAAAGCAATCGTAGCCTGCAACGTCAGACCGGCTTGGCGCAGTCCGTCGAAAAATCCTGTGGCATCGCCGATAGCGCAGAATGCCAGTGCGTTGGGAATCGAGGCTGCATCCGCGGGAAGGGTGGTTCGGCGCTCGACAATCCAGACACGCGCGGGACTGGAGGCTTGATTCATGAGTTGCAGGACCCGCTCGGACTGGTCGGCATCCTCGGCGCGCAACACGCAGAAGTCAGCGCGACGTAATCCGCTCAGCGGTTCTCGGAGGCGACCGGACGGCAGCAGTCGGTCGTACAGGTCGGCACGCTGCAGCAGAACAATATCTACGGCGCGAGCCAGTTTGCGATGTTGAAATCCGTCATCAAGTATGTGCAGTCTGCGCAAGTTGGGCGAATCGGCGGCGGCTTCCTTCTCCGCCAGTTGGCCTGCGTCATATCGGCGGGCTCCCACATGCACGGAGAGACCATGGCGAGCCATCAGGAGAGGCTCATCGCCAAACTCCGCTGGCGTACCAGCAGCTTCGACACGTGCGACAGTATTGCTGCTGCGACCGTAGCCACGGCTCAGGACGTCGACATTCCAGACACGTTGCGACAGCAAATCGGCAAGCAGCAGCACCAGCGGAGTTTTTCCGCTGCCGCCGACCGAGAGATTGCCGACGCTGATCACCGGCCAGGACAGTATTTTTGATTGCAACCAGCCGCGGTCGTAGGCGTAGTTTTTGAAACGTGTTGCAACACCATAAGGCAAAGTGAGCGGCCACAGCAGATTCGATAGAGCATTGCGCTGAGAATTATTTGTTGGGCGGCTCATTGCTGGAAAGCCTTTTTGGGGGCGGGAAGTGAATCGGCCAGAATTTTCTGGATGGCGGCAAGACAATTGTCAGAAGCGCCCGCCTGTTCCTCGAACACATGTCGAGCGCGGGTGCCCATCGACTTCGCTTCGGTAGATGTCAGCAATTCCTGCAGGGCCGCACGCAAACGCTCCGGCGGAGTGACGCGGATTGCTTCCTGCTCCAGCAACGCCGCAACCATGCCGCGAAAATTCTCAGTATAAGGACCCATGACGATGGGCACTGCGAACTGGGCCGGTTCCAGCGGGTTGTGTCCGCCGGCGGGAATCAGGCTGCCGCCAACAAACGCCACGGACGCCAGCGAATAGACAGAAGCCAACTCACCGACGGTGTCGAGAAGAAATACGCTGCCGGCGGCGATCGACTCGGGCCGCTGCAACCAGTCAGAACGGCGAACCAGTCGAAAGCCCGCGTCTGTGACCGATTTTTCGACAGAGCGAAAGCGCTCCGGATGACGCGGCGCCAGGATCATGGTGAGTTGAGGAAGGTCGGGAAGCAATCCGCGAAATGCGTCGAGAAGCAACCGCTCCTCGCCCTCAAGCGTGCTACCTGCGACGATTACCTTGCCTGACTGAGGGAGATGCGTGCGCAATTCGCACGTGATCGGCAATTCAATCGCGGCCCGCACATCGTACTTTAAATTGCCGGCAGAACGCACTTTGTCCGCGGGCACGCCGATGTCTACGAATCGAAGTCGATCTTCTTCACTCTGTGCCAGCACCAGCGTCAGCTTGCGTAGCAGCGGCGTCCATAGAGCGTGAAGGGCGCGATAGCGAGGAAGAGATCGATTGGAGATGCGGCCGTTGACCACAATGACGGGAATGCCGGCGTGCTCCGCTTCCACCAGCATGCGCGGCCACAGTTCGCTTTCCACCAGAACGAGTGCGCGGGGCTCAATGCCTTGAGATAGCGACGCACGATCCATGCAAAATCCAGCGGATAATAGAACACGCGCGTCGGGCGTGGGTCGGAATTGGCCTGCCCAGTGATCAGCTATCGAAGCGTTCCTGCGCCAGTTTCTGACCTGTCCTGGTGGTTGTCGAAATTACCATGCGCAAATCCGGATCGAGCGTCTGCATCCGTTCAATCAGACGGCTGGCGGCAATCACTTCTCCGACAGAAACGGCATGGATCCAGATGGTGGATCGCCCTGCAACAAATTTGCGAAGGCCGGGTGAAATCACTCCCAGCCGTTGGCTTAGCCCGTGGCGATAGCGACCGCTCCACGCCATGCGGAACAGCCAATACGGCGAAGTCACAACGAGGGCGACCACCAGGGCCAGACTGTAGAGCAGCATCATGGGCAATAGCGCGCTTACTTTTGCGAATCAAACTGTGCCGTTCCCAGAATTCTGACGGCAAATCTCTTTACTACCTTACTCTTCATTACGGCGGCCAACGGTGATCGGAGCCTCATCGAGCGAGGATCGTGCCGTAGCCGTTACCATGGAGGAAGAGAAACCTTCTATCGGATGACAACAAATCTTCCTCGTATTCGAGTTCTCGGCGCTGGACTGGCTGGCCCGGAAGCCGCGCTGCAGGCGGCGCGGCGAGGGTGCTATGTCGATTTATACGAGATGCGGCCTGTACGCTCGACGGAAGCGCATCAAACATCGGACTTCGCCGAATTGGTTTGTTCGAACTCGCTGAAATCTGAAAGTGAGAACACGGCGCCGTGGTTGCTGAAGCAGGAGATGCGCCGTGCGGGGTCGGTGTTATTGCAGGCTGCGGATGCGGCCGCTGTGCCTGCGGGTCACGCATTGGCGGTGGACCGCGTGGAGTTCTCCCGGCGGGTTGCGGATGCAATTGCAGCCGAGCCCCGCATCACAGTGCACCGGGAAGAAGTCACCTCACTCGATCCCGCCGATGGTTGGACCGTGATTGCTTCCGGGCCGCTCACGTCCCCGGCATTGTCTGCTGCAATTGCACAACTGACCGGCAGCGAGCACCTTGCGTTCTACGACTCGATCAGCCCGATTGTCGATGCCGAGTCGATCGATATGGATCGGGTCTACATGGCGGCGCGTTGGGACAAAGGCACGGCTGATTACATTAACTGTCCCATGACGGCGGAGGAGTATGACCGCTTTTACGATGCCCTGGTGACGGCGGAATCTGTGCAGGAGAAAGAGTGGGAGAAGCTGACGTATTTTGAAGGATGCCTTGCCGATTGAAGAGCTGGCGCGGCGAGGGCGCGATACGCCGCGTTTTGGGCCGATGAAGCCGGTGGGTTTGCGCGATCCGCGAACCGGCAAGACGCCGTGGGCGGTGGTGCAACTGCGGTGCGAGAATCTGCGGGCAGACTCCTACAACCTGGTTGGATTTCAGAATCATTTGAAGTTCAGCGAGCAGGCGCGCGTGCTGCGGTTGATCCCGGGCCTGGAGAATGCGAAATTTTTGCGTTACGGCCAAATCCATCGCAACACCTACATCAATGCTCCGAGATTGTTGACAGAAACACTGCAACTGCGCGATCATCCGCGAGTTCTTTTTGCGGGCCAAATTTCCGGAGTCGAGGGGTATACGGAGTCGATTGCAACCGGGATGCTTGCCGGTTTATATGTGGCGGCGTTAGCGGCAAACGAGCAGCCGGAGCCGGTACCGCGAGCGACCGGCCTGGGGTCGCTGGTGCATTACATTACCCACGCAGATCCTGCGCGTTTTCAACCGGCCAACATCACGTTCGACTTGTTGGAGCCGCTGGAGGAGGAATTGCGGCGCAAAGTTCGTGACAAGCGCGAACGTCACAAACTGCAATGCGAACGCTCGCTGGCGCAATTTGATGGATGGTGGCAGCGGTTTCGCGCCACGAGTGCTGCTAAAGCTGGAGCGGGTTTGCCGTCTGTCCTTGGACTTTTTATTCTGGCCATGTTTCTTTCGATCGCCGCGCCGCATTCATTTGCCTGGGGGCGTGACGGACACAAAATCATCAACAAAGTGGCGATGGAGACGCTGCCACCGAACATGCCGGCGTTTCTGCGCACGCCACAAGCGCTCGATGAAATCGAATATCTGGGGCCGGAACCGGATCGCTGGCGCTCCTCGGCGGAGCCGGAGTTGAGTTCTGCCGGCGCTCCGGAGCATTTTATTGACCTCGAGTTGGCGGACCTTGTGGCTCCCGATGGCCTGCCCACAGAGCGCTACGATTTTCTCGACGAGTTGAATGCCGCTGATCGGCTGCATCCAGATTTGGCTGACCGACTCACTCCGCAAAAGGTGGGCCTGCTGCCGTGGCAGGCCGAGGAAGACTTTGAGCGGCTCACCGTGGACATGAGCGACTATCGGATGTTGCAGCGGGCGCGTACCGAGACCTACGGCGCGGAGCAGGCCATTCTGTATGACATTGGATGTCTTGGACATTTTGTGGGTGACGGGTCGCAGCCGCTGCACACCACCATCAATTACAACGGGTGGGTTGAGGCGGAAAATCCTGAGAAGTTTCTCGCGTCGAGCGGGGAATTCATAGCCGGTTCGAGACGGAATTCGTGCATGACAATCTTCAGGCGCGCGATGTTGCACCGCTGATTCCGACGGTACGCACGCTCAATGATCCGTTTCAGGATTTTCTGCTGTACCTGCGAACTAGCCATGCGCAGGTGGCCCAGGTCTACCGATTCGATAGACAGGGCGCGTTCGACGGCCGTGGAACGGCGGCATCGCGCACGTTTACCGCAGAACGATTGGCGGCGGGCGCAACCATGCTGCGCGACATGATCTACACTGCGTGGCTCGACAGTGCGCAGATCGAAGCAGGATGCGGGAATGGATGGTGAGGGGTCATTGTTTCGCGGACGCCTGCACTTGCTGCCACTGGTCTTCAATGAACTGATCCGTCATTCCGGCAATGTAGTCCGCGACCACGCGGGGAGCGCCTTCGCTGGCAATCTGCGTTTCGTGGCTGGCGGGTAATTCGAGCGGATTCTGCATCCAGTATTGAAACAGTCCCGCGATAATTTCCTCCGCGAGCGCGTGATCTCGTTCCAGATAGGTGGCGTGATACAGCTTCTGCAGTAAATATTGCTTGGCCTGATGGCGGCGCTGTTCCATCTCATCAGAAAACGCGACCAGTCGATGACCCGCGTGTCGAACCGCTGCGAGCGATTGAATCCCGCCAGTTGTTACGCGGTGATGAGTGTTGACCACCAGGTCGTTCACCAGCGCGTTCAACATGCGTTTGAGCGCTTCATGGAATAGCAACTTCGGCGCGGCAGTCGGATAGCGAAGTTCCATCTTTCCGATAAAACTCTTCAAACAGAGAAACATTGTGGCGCAGATCTTCGATGGAGAGAATCTCCGCCTCGACACCATCGTCCATATCCGCTGTCAGGTATGCGATCTCATCGGCCAGATCGATCAATTGCGCTTCCAACGGCGGCAACTGATCCAGAAAATATTGCTGCAATTCAGGATGCTGTGCAAGCGAATAGTCGCGCGAATGCTTGATGATGCCTTCGCGCACGGCCAGCGTCAGGTTTAGTCCGCGAAACCCTGCATAGCGCTGCTCAAAATATTCCACGATGCGCAAGGCGTGTAAATTGTGGTCGAAGTGCAGACCATAGGCTTGCAACTGGCGATCGAGCGCCTGCTCGCCGGCGTGGCCAAACGGCGGATGTCCAATGTCATGGACCAAGGCCAGGGTTTCGACCAGTTCTTCATTCAGTTCAAGGGCCGCGGCAGCAGTGCGGGCAATTTGAGTCACCTCAATCGTATGGGTGAGCCGGCTGCGAAAGTGATCGGAGTCGCGATGGGTGAATACCTGCGTTTTGCCTGCCAGTCGACGAAAGGCTCGGGCGTGAATGACGCGATCACGATCACGCTGAAATGCAGAGCGATAGGCGTGAGGATTTTCCGCGTGCTCGCGTACAGTCAGGGGATCGGACGCATCGCCGATCACTGCGCAGCTGCTGAGCGAAGTCGCCTGCATGAGAAAGTTGAGAGCTCTAGTGTCCGATTGGAACCGCGTGCGAATCTTCTTTCGCCAGCTTGACCTTGGCTCGATCCAAACGCTTGCGGACCTTATTCACATCTCCGGGTTCCGCATCCGCCGGGGCGGAGTTGGCATAATTCGCCAGCGAGCTTTCCCACTGCGCGACCGCCTGTTGCAGATGACCCGTGGAGGCGTAGACCTCGCCCAGATGGTCGTGGACTGTTGGATCCTTCGGAATCAAGGTGATGGCTTTCTCGAGGGCCTCTTCGGCCAGCTCATATTGGCCGAGCTTGTAATGGACCCAACCCAGGGAGTCCAGGTAGGCGCCATTTTCCGGATCGAGCTTCACGGCATGTTCGACCAATTGCAGTGCTTCAGGAAGCTTTTGATCGTGGTCAGCCAGCATGTACCCCAGGTAATTCAACGCCAAAGCGTTATCCGGATCCAATGCCAGCGATTGACGGAATTCCGCTTCGGCGGCGTCGATGTGCTTTTGTCTTTCCTGCAGTGCGCCGCGCAGAAAAAAGATCAGGCTGTTTTGCTGTTTGGTAGTGCTGAGCGACTGCGCTTGGTCGATGGCAAGCGATGCGTCTTTCCACTTGTGCAGCCGGGTATACATCTGCGCCAGGGTCAACCAGACGATGCGATCCTGCTTGGAGCCGCTCAACTGTGCTTTGGCCAGCGCGACCCCTTCCTTCACTTTCCCGGTATCTGCCAGCTGTCCCGCCAGGGTCAGTTGCAGATCCACATTCTTGGGCAGAGCCTGCACCGCCTGCTGTGCCGCTGTAGTTGCTTCCGGCAGCATTTTGGCATCGCGGTAGGTATCCACTTCGCCTTGATAGCCACGCTCGGCATCGTCGCCGCCCATCAGAATCATTTCCTTGTAGGCGTCAATGGCCTGCTGCGTCTTGTTCTGGTCGCGGTACACAGTCGCCAGCCGATCGAGGAAGATAGCGCGATTATTCTTTTCATCCGCCGTGTACTTTTCGCTGACATGATGAGTGCTGTCGACGAGTTGCTGCAATACGTCCGCTGCCTGGTCAAGATGACCCTGAGCTTCCGCGATTAAAGCCTCGTTGTACTTTACCTCGGGTGAATCGGGGTTGAGCGCCTTGGCATGGTCGAGAGCAGCTTCGGCTTGCTTTAAATGGCCCTGGGTGCGGTCCAGTTCTGCGATGCGCAGGAACGAGTGAACATCTTCCGGATCCTGCGCGGCTACACCTTGAAAAATTTTCAGCGCTGCATCTGGCTGATTGTTGGTCAGCAAATCTTCCGCCAGACCACGCTGCGCATCCAGGTTGTCCGGCTGCAGGTTCAGCGCATCCTGATAGGCGGCAATGGCGAGCTTGGTGCTGTTACCGGATTGGTCGTAGGCAGCCGCCAGGGCCAGATCGATCTTGAAGGTGCGATCGTCCGGAGGAACGCTTTGCAGCACGCTGATGGCGGCCGAAAGATTGTTTTGCTCCCCGTATAAGCGCGCCAGGTTCAGAACTACATCCTCTGAATTTGGATCGACTCGGCGAGCCTCTTCAAACTGCGCTTTCGCGTCCTTGGTGTCATGCTTCAGGGTGTACAGCTGACCCAGCAGCAGACGATCTTCCACCTGGTCAGGCTCGATCGTCACAATCTTTTGAAACTCCTGAATCGCAAGATCCAACATCGGGCCGGGCTGCTGGCCATTCTCCGTGTCGCCCAGCGAGCGCAGATAGACACGTCCTAATAATTTGTGGGCCTGCAGGTCATCCGGGTGCGTCTTCAGAATTCTCTGGGCAGTTTCAATGGCCTCGCGGATTCGCCCCAGCTTGAAATATGTGTCTGCCAGCGTGTTCTGCAAAAATACGGAATCGGGGTCATGGGTGATCGCGAGCTTGTATTGCTCAATCGCCTGGACTGCCAGCTCCGGCCGTCCGTATTGTTCAGCTGATTCCTCGTACAAATGGCCGAGCGCGAAATGGTAATAGGATTGGGCTCGTTTTCCAGTCTCACCCGCGGGTTGCTGTGAAGCCTGCGCTGACGAGCTCGCCGGCGTGGTTCCAGCAGCGGTAATCCCAGTGGGCGTGCTTTGAGGTTTTGTTTCCGGAGCAGAACTGGTTTGGGCAATTACAGCCGCGGAGCACGCGAACACTGCGACCAGCGCAGCAGATTGTTGCCATCTCCACAGAGAAAGGGGATTCCCTTCGGCGACACGATCCTTCGTCATTCGAAAAACTACCTCGCACCTTGTGCCGCGGTGTTCACGCACGGAAATGGAGCAATTCGGCCCCTTTTTCTAGATTGTACGCCGGAAAGCCTCGCGAAAGCCTCGACACGCGGGGAAATTGACCTCTCCAAGTAGGACGATTCTAGTGCCGGAAGTGTCTCATTCCGGTGAAAACCATGGCGGTATTCAGCTTTTCCGCGGCGGCGATCACTTCCGCGTCTCGAACCGAGCCGCCGGGTTGGATGACGGCTGTAGCTCCCGCCCCAACAACGACTTCCAGACCGTCGGGGAAAGGAAAGAAGGCGTCGGAAGCAGCCACGCATCCGGCCAGCGGCAAAACGGCTTTCATCGCGCCAAATTTGGCTGCATCCACGCGGCTCATCTGGCCGGCGCCGATGCCCAGCGTCTGCCCGTCTTTCGCATAGACGATGGCATTCGATTTCACATGCTTGCAGACCCGCCAGGCGAACAGCAGAGCGGCCAGTTCTTCTTTGGTCGGCGCACGCTTGGTGACGACTTTCAATTCACTGGCCTCGACGTGGCCGCGATCTGCATCCTGGATCAGCATGCCCCCGGAAATGTATTTCATGGTCGGAGCGCTGGCGGCCGGTTTGACCTCCACTAACCGCAGATTCTTCTTGGCGGAAAGAATCTCCTTCGCCCGGACGCTGAAGGAGGGCGCGACAATCGCCTCCACAAACAATTTGACGATCTCCGCCGCAGCGTCGCCGTCGACTTCTCGATTGATGCCGATGACCGCGCCAAAGGCCGACACAGGGTCGCACGCCAGCGCTTTTTCGTAGGCTTCCACGATGGTTGCAGCGGTGGCAGCTCCACAGGGATTAGTGTGCTTGATAATGGCGACGGCGGGTTCGTCGAACTCCTGTGCCAGCTCCCAGCAGGCATCCAGATCGACCAGATTGTTGTAGCTCAGCTCCTTACCCTGCAATTGGCGCAATCCAGCGATCCCTGTGCCGCTGCCGTTGCTGTATAAGGCTGCGCGCTGGTGCGGATTCTCACCATAGCGCAGGGACATGGTCTGCGGATAGGCCAGCCGCAAGGTTGCGGGCAGGGGTTCTTCGCCGGGCTTGGGCGCGGCCACGGGCGCGGTCGCTTCCGGGGGAACCGCGGGCAGAGTTTCCAGCGCATTCGCGATCGCCAGGTCATAGGCAGCGGTCAGCGCAAATGCTTTTTGCGCCAGCCGCCAGCGAGTCGCGCGGCTCAGTTGACCCTGATTCGCCTGAAGTTCTTCCGTCAACGCGGCATAGTCTGCGACGGAGGTCACGACGGCGACATCTTCGAAGTTTTTTGCCGCGGAACGCACCATGGACGGGCCGCCGATATCGATGTTCTCAATGACTTCCGCGAAGTGGACGCCGGGCTTGTGCAGCGTAGCTTCAAACGCGTACAGGTTCACCACCACCATGTCGATGGGCTCGATGCCGTGCTGTGCCACTGCTTTTTGATGTTCCGGATTGGCGCGAATGTGGAGGATGCCACCATGCACTTTGGGGTGCAGGGTCTTGACGCGGCCATCCAGCATCTCCGGAAATCCCGTCAATTCGGAAATATCCAGCACCGTCAGACCGGCATCGCGCAGGCTACGGGCGGTGCCGCCAGTGGAGACCAGTTCGGCGCCATATTTCGCCAAAACTCTCGCAAATTCGACGACTCCGGATTTATCTGTGACGCTGAGCAGCACTCGCCGAATTGACTTCATGGACCTGAAAAACCTCGATGGAATGGAATGGGAGCAACATCCAGTTTAATTCATCTATTGCGCCTGACTTTTGCACCGGCGGACTCGGAGAATCCATTTGTCTGTCACACCCATCTCGTACAGTGTGATTTGTAATCTGAGTGATGGGTGGGTAGCCTGTAAGCAGTTCAAGCATCGTCGCAAAGAGTTGTTGCCTCCATGGGGAGTTCGATCTGATCGACCACAATGACAGAGGGAGTCGCGGGGCAGAGATTCTGCCGCCTGCGTCGCAGGAGATCGACCGCGGTCGGGGCACGGCCCAGGATGGTCCATCGGACTACGATCTGCGATCCGGACGTTATACGGGGGAACGGCCACGGTCGCAAACCCGCTCGCGAATTCTGACGGGCTGGGCCTACGCTCCGGCCACTTACATCCTGATTGGCATCAGCTGCGCCGTCTATCTGGCGATGATTTTGAATGGCGTTTCCTGGTGGGATCCAACGGCAGATCAAATTCTTCACTGGGGCGCGAACAACGGTCTGCTCGAATTGCATGGAGAGTGGTGGCGCCTGGTTACGGCGACCTTCCTGCACATCGGCATTATTCACATCGGCACCAACATGTGGTGCTTGTGGAACCTGGGCCTGCTGGGAGAGCCGTTGTTAGGGCCGGTGGGCATTGTCGCCGTGTATCTGCTGACAGGCGTTGCGGGTAATCTGCTCAGCTCGGCTGTGAATCCGGGTGCGATTGGTGCAGGCGCTTCCGGCGCTGTCTTTGGGATTGCGGGCGTCCTGATTTTGCTGCTGAACTCGCCGCACTTGCCGTTTCCCCGGGCGGAATTAAAGCGGTTGCGGCGCAGTGTGATTTATTTCGCAGCCATCAATCTTGTGATCGGAGCCTCCACGTTGATGTACTCAGGAGGTATCAAGATCGATAACATGGCTCACCTGGGAGGATTTCTCTCAGGCATGGCCATGGGCGTACCGCTGGCGCCGATTCTGGGTACTGGCAGGGAGCCGTATTTTAAACGGCAGAGAATTGTCTTCTCTGTGGTGACGCTAATTTTGCTGCTGTTCGCGAACTGGTTCGCCCACTTTCGAGGAGCGTGACCCGCCAGCGAATCGTCCGGGCTGGATGAGGGTGCGCAGGTCACGTTTTTCAAGTCACATTTCGAATTCCGCAAGAGTCTCAACGCCGTACGGGGACAGACAATAAAATCCAATTAATTCTTTTCGGCGCCGGCAAATTTCTTCACCATGGCCAGCAATAACCTGCGGTCGCTCTCGTTCAAGTTGGCGGAATAACGTCGAATCTGGGTCAAAAAACGTAATTCATCCTCGCTGAAACGCTGCGCCGGCATTTCGTAGCTCAAGGCATTCTCGGCGAAGAAATGAGCCATGGGTACGTCCAGGGCGCTGGCGATCTTGTGCAGCGTATCGAGCGACGGAACCGTATGCCCGTTCTCGACGCGCGACAAATAACAGCGCAGAAGGCCGGTTCGTTTTTCAATGTCTCCTTGCGACATACCCTTCTGCAAACGGACGCCGCGAATCGTAGTGCCGATGTTGAGTGCTTCCATGATGGCCTCACCTGTGAACACTTGAACTGAATACTTTGTTTTTATTCCCCACACCGGATGCGGCGTGGTCGCGCATGTGGATTCTATTGACTATGTAGTTAACATGCCACTCTGCCAATAGGCAAGTAAATTTGTGGGAGGTACCGCAGACGAAACGGTTACCACGGTATCAGCCTTTTCGTGCATGGCATTTTTTCTGCGGAGCAACGCCCAGGCACGGATGGCGAAGTCGAAAAGTCGATAGTCTATAGAAGGAATGATCGGAACCGTTACATTTGTTGCCCGGCAGGGCACAACTTTGGCAACTACCAGGGTTTGGTCGAATCTAATTAGCTTGATAACGATGAAAATTCCTCGACGACAAAGCTTGCTGGGCGTTTTGGTAGCGGCAACCTTATTCACGCCCATGGTGCAGGCTCAAGACAGCGGTATGGTGAAGCCATTAGACCTAAGCGTACCGGCAGACACCGTGTACGGCAGCGTTAGCTCTGGGCCGCCTGTCAACACCGTTCTCCCGCTTTCACTGGATGACGCGGTCCGGCGCGGATTGCAGGCGAATTTGCAGACAACGCTGGTGAAACAGGATCAGCGGATTGTTTCCGGCGAGCGCCTTGAAGCGATCAATTACCTGATGCCCAATCTCACCTGGGAAGCAGAGCGTCAGCGGCTGCAGATCAATCTTGAGGCGGAAGGATTCAGTTCGAAACTGATCCATAGTTTTCCGCCCGCAATTATTCCTCCAGCCGATCTGAATAACATTCCAGTGGTGGTGACGGTGAATGCCGTGATCGCGCAGGCTGACCTGACTCAATCTCTGTTCGACCTGCAGTCGTTTGAACTGTACCGCGCGGCCAAAGAAGAGATCAAAGCGGTGGATTTCAGTTACCAGTCGTCGCGAGGACAGGTGATCCAAACTGTCGCCGATACTTATCTTCGCGTGCTGGCGACGGCGGCCAACGTCGACAATGCCAAGGGCTTATTGGCCACCGATGCGGAGGTCCTACGCCAGGCGAAGCTAAAGCACGAAGTAGGCGTGGGGACCCGCCTGGACGAGTTGCGTGCCCGGGTGCAATACCAGCAACAGGAGCAGGTTGTCATCGCGCAACAGAACGCGTTTGAGAAGGCCAAGGTTGACTTGAACCGGGAAATTGGGCTGCCTGCCGACCAGCCGATTCAGTTGACCGACAGCACCCCGTACGCGACCCTGGCGACCATCCCGCTGGACGAGGCGCTGCAAATGGCGTACGCCAATCGCCAGGAATACCTGTACCTGCAAGCGAAGTTGAGGTCAGCGCAATACCAGAGTCGTGCCGCTCGCTACGAACGAGTTCCGACCATTACCTTCAAGGGCAACTATGGAGTCACCGGCACGGTTGGCAGCATTTATCACGGGACGTTCCTGGCGGAAGGCACACTGAATGTGCCGATCTTCAAAGAAGCGCAATTCCGCGGCGATCGAGATGTTGCCGACGCGGCTACGCATGACGCGATGGCACAGCTTGCCAACTTCCATCAACAAATTGAGGCCGAGATTCGGGACAACATGCTGGACGTTGCCGCCGCGCAGCAATTGGTGGACGTGTCCCGCAGCAATGTCGACCTGGGTCATGCCACGGTGAACGATGCGACTGACCGCTTTCGCAACGGAGTGGATAACGATCTTCCAGTGGTCGAGGCTCAATCCACCCTGGCCACTGCGGAGGCCCAGCTGGTCAACAGTTTGTATGAATACAACGTCGCGAAAGTGGCGCTGGCGCGAAGCCTCGGCATCGTCGATCGCGAGTACCGCGAGTACCTGAATGGGCCGGCCGGGACGACGCAGTCGGCTGTTCGCCCACGAGACGATCTGACCGATATGGCGCCGATCCGCTGACTCGCAAAACACTTTGGATGCATCCAGAATTTCGACATTCCGACTGCCACCCTCCGTTGAAAGGATTTGCCCGATGACCCAAGCCCGATCCGATGCTCTGGTTCTGTTCGGTGTAACCGGCGATCTTGCCCACAAGATGATTTTTCCGGCGCTGTATGCCATGGCGAAGCGAGGGAACCTGAACGTCCCCGTGATTGGCGTTGCGTTCCCAAAGTGGAGTCTGGATCGTCTGCACAGGCGGGTGACCGACAGTATTCGCAAGTCCGGCGGCATCGATAATCAACGAGCGTTGAAACATCTTCTGTCGGTGATGACGTACGTGAGCGGAGATTACAACGACCCGGCTACCTATGGCGCGCTCAAGTCGGCGTTGGGGAAGGCTCGCCGTCCGGCGTACTATCTTGCGATTCCGCCGGCTCTATTTGGAACCGTGATTGAGGGCCTGGGCAAGGCGAAGCTGGCCGACCAGGCGCGCGTGATTGTAGAGAAACCTTTCGGTCGCGACCTGGCCTCGGCGAGGGAACTGAATCATGTTGCGCGGTCGGTGTTCCCTGAAGACGCTATCTTTCGCATCGACCACTTCCTGGGAAAAGAGGCGATCATGAACATCCTCTATTTCCGCTTTGCCAATTCGTTTCTGGAGCCCATTTGGAATCGCAACTATGTGGCCAGCGTCCAGATCACGCTTTCAGAGAATTTTGGCGTGAAGGATCGTGGGGCGTTTTATGAAACCGCCGGCTGTCTGCGCGACGTAGTTGAAAATCACCTGTTCCAGATTGTCGCGCTACTGGCGATGGAAGCGCCTTCGGGTCGCGACTTTGGCGCGGTACAGGCCGAAAAGGCAAAAGTCTTCAAGGCGATGCTCCCGCTTCGACCGGAGGATTTGGTTCGCGGCCAGTATGATGGCTATCGCAACGAGCCCGACGTGGCGAAGAATTCCGATGTTGAAACGTTCTGCGCGCTGCGCCTGATGATCGATTCCTGGCGTTGGGACGGTGTGCCCTTCTATCTGCGCTCCGGAAAATACCTGGCGGACACCGCGACCGAGATCATGGTGGAGTTGAAGCCGCCGCCGCAAAAGCTATTTGCCGATTCTGCGTCGGCCACGGAACGAGCAAATTATTTGCGCTTCCGGCTCTCTCCTGATTCGGCGATTGCGCTCGCTGCCCGGGTCAAACTTCCTGGAGAGGAATTCAAAGGCGAGCCGAGAGAGCTTTATCTCTGTGAGGAACAGGCTGGCGCGGAAACACCGTATGAGCGCCTGTTGGGCGATGCCATGAAAGGCGACGGTGCCTTGTTTACTCGCGAAGATTCAGTGGAGGCGGCGTGGGCGGTGGTTGAACCGGTCCTGAAAAAACATCACCGCGCGCTGCCGTATCGGCGCGGTAGCTGGGGACCGAAGGCTGCGGACGCTTTAATCGCGAAAGATGGCGGCTGGCACAATCCAGAGCCCAGCGGCACGCCGAAGAGTTGAATCCGCGGGGCCTGTGCGGTGTGAACCTCAAGGATTGCTCGCGCCGCATCCACTTAATCGATGCCGAGCTTGTGTTCCATCTTCTCCAGTGAAATGCCGGTTGTTTCCGGATAGAAAAACAGAACCAGGAAGAAGTCGAGCGCCATCATCGCGGCGAAAAAGATGAATGGATACGCCCCGGACGTTCCAGCCATGATGGGGAAGATGAGCGAGATGATGGCATTTGAAATCCAATGGGACGAGCTTCCCAGGCCTTGCCCTTTGGCGCGCACTCGATTCGGAAATATCTCGCTGATATACACCCAGACGACTGCGCCCTGGGACGCCGCGAAGCAGGCGATATAGGCCATCAGCAGCCACACCAGCCAATGCAAATGCCGGTGGGTGACAAACACGTACGAGATCGCTGACAGGCAAATCGTCAGCCCCACGGTTCCTGCCAGCAGCAGTTTCCTGCGGCCAAATCGATCAATCACCGTCATGGCAATCAGCGTGGCAACCAGGTTGGTCGCTCCCACAGCAACTGCTTGAAGATCGCCGGAGATTTTGCTGGAGCCCGCCATGGCGAAAATGTCGTTCAGGTAATAGAGAATCGCGTTGATTCCCGATAGCTGGCTGAACATTCCAACGGTGATGGCGAGAAATACGGGAAAACGATATTGCCGCGAGAAAAGTGGATCCGTGGGTGAGGAGCGTTCCAGGTGAATGGAGGCGACAATCTCATCCAGCTGTTGCTGCGGATGTTCGACGCCGGTCAGACGGAGAACGTGCAGCGCCTCTTTCAAATTTGACTGCATCGCCAGCCATCGTGGGCTGCGCGGAATACCGAACAGGGCGACAAGAAAACAAATTGCCGGAACTCCGGAAATGCCGAGTTGCCATCGCCATTCCATCGCGCCCAGCTGCAGCCTGGCAATCAGGAAGTTTGACAGATAGGCCAGCAGGATGCCGACAACGATGTTGACCTGAAAGCTTCCCACCAGGCGTCCACGCCACTTGGGTGGAGCGATTTCGGCAATATACATGGGGCCAAGAACTGAGGATCCGCCGATACCGAGTCCGCCGATAAAGCGAAAGAAAATCAGTGCGGGCCAGCTCCACGCAAATGCGCAGCCCAACGCGGAGATGACGTAAAAGATCGCCATCATGCGCAGACTGTCGCGGCGGCCCATATTTTTGTCCAGGGATGGCGGCCGTCAATGCGCCAATCACGGTGCCGACGAGCGCGCTGGAGACGGTGACGCCGAGCAGAAAGTGCGTCAGGTGGTACGTAAGGGTTAGCGCGTGAGTGGTGCCGGAAATGACAGCCGTATCGAATCCAAACAGCAGTCCGCCCAGCGCGCCCACCAAGGTGCTTCGGATGACACTTCCGTTGATGGTCATGAATGCTTGGCGGTCCTCGATGGGATGGGAACAGGTCGGCAGTTAGTCAAATTTCACCGCGCCGCAGAGGTGCACACGCACCCCAAGCGCGTCGAACATTGCCGCCTTGACCGCGAGCGCATTGGCCGCCGCTTTGGCATCCGGCGCATAGGCGATGTTGACGTGGTTGGCGCGGTGTCGCGCCATGAAGGAGTCTCGCGATATTCCCTGCAATATCGCGCTGACCATGGGCCATTGGCTGGTGGTGTGTTTCCATCGGCGATCGGTTTCTTCTTTCGGCAAATCGACGACCGTGCCGAGTCCCATGTCAACGTGCAGCGCGTTGCCTTCGACAAATACGCGGCTCCATACGATGTTTCCGGGCTTGCCAACACCTTTCAACGTGCCGCCACCCAGCGGGAAATACATAGGGGGCTGGCGCTCACTCGACGCACCCGCATATCCGCCGACATAGTGGTTGGCCGGCGCAGCTCCGGAAATCTGCAACACCCACACAAAATCGTCGATGCCGTCGCCTTGGAATTGTTCTCCCCAGCGTACGTCGTGCAGCGTGGTTGAAGGATCGAGCCCGAGCGCCGTCCAGCAACGATTCGTCACCAGGGCATCTGTTCCGGCGCACTCGTCCACCTCATTGAAATGCGGCAGAGGCCCGCCGGCATACAGCTCCTTGCGCGTGTTTTCCTGATATACGGGTGGCCGATCGGAATTATTGAAGAGACCTTCAGCCAGGTCCGAAGCAGGCACCAGATCCTTCAATCCCTGCTGATACTGGATGCCGATGGCGTCGCATCCGAAGTCATCGGCGATGCGGGCGGCGGCGATATACATCTTGCATTGTTCATGGATCTGCACGTCGGTCAACTCGGAGTTTTCATCTTTTCCGGTGACAAATCGCACGCCTTTATTGTCCAGCCACTGCCGTACCGCCCGTGCCTCGTCCGGCGAGATGGTACGCATCCGCGCCACCAGTGCCGACTGACTGAGCCGCTCCTTGAACACGCCAATTGGATTGAGCAGTTCGTCATCGATGATGGCGTTGTACATCCCCATGCAGCCCTCGTCGAAGATGCCGAGGATGGCCTTTTTCTTTTGCAGGTCCGCGGCAAGCTGCGTGCCTGTTTTGGCGGCTTCCGCGGGAAGAGCTTTCACATCCAGATTGCGCACGTGGGACAGATCATGAGTGACGGTTCTGCGATCGATCCATTCTTTCAGGCGAGTCAGAAAATATTCGTCGGTGAAATCCTTGCTCCACATGGTACTGAACGGTACGCCGGCTTTGACCAGCGACCCATTCAGGTTCAACAGGCCAACGAGTCCGGGCCATTGTCCTGACCAGTTGGCGACGGTAAGGATCGGTCCGCGATGGCTGCGCATGCCGGGCAGCACATGATGGCTGTACTGCCATGCGGCAGTGGCGAACACCAGATTGGCCTCGGGATCGATACCGGCAAAGATATCCATGCCCATGCGCTGGCTGGAGATGAACCCATGTCCGCTGCGAGAATCAACAGGGAAGGCGCGTCGCACGGAAACGCCTGCGTCCTTGAAACATTGCGTCAGCCTTCGCTCCAGATCCTCCTGTGCGGGCCAGCAAACCTGATTGGCCGATAGTCGCAGGTCGCCGCTGGTGATCAGGACGACGTCTTTCATGGGGGAGTTTGCATTCAAGTTTGGCATAAAAAAGATGGACCTCATTCCTTTTCCGTATTTACGGCGCGTCCGGATCGGCATTCGCACGCAAGCAACAGGATATTCTCTTTCTCTGGATACGTGATTGATTCAGCGAATATCGAGTTGGACGCCTGGTGGGAAACGGGCTCTAGAATACTTGTTGTGCTGGTTCGCGATTTCAACTACATGTTGCCTCCGGAGCAGATCGCGCAGCAGCCACTGCTGGATCGCGCCGCCTCTCGCATGCTTGTGATGGATTGCGCGAGCGGAGTTGTGCAGGACAGCAGGTTCCGCAGTTTTCCAGATATGTTGATCCCGGGCGATCTGCTGGTGCTCAATGACACTCGGGTGCTGCCGGCCAGACTTTTCGCTCGTCGTGCTGGAATTCATGCGCAACCGATTAGTTCTCGCAATCCGGCAGCGAAGGAGCATTTGCAGGGAAATGTCGAGGTGCTGCTGACAGGACAGCACGCTCCGCTGGAGTGGGGCGCGCTGGTGCATCCAGGCCGAAAGCTTCCCGTTGGGGAGAGACTGTTCTTTTTTGCGCAAGAGGACGTTGACTTGGCGGCAGGGCAAGAGCCGCTGCTGACGGCGGAGATTGTTGGGCGTGGGGAGTTTGGCGAGCGACGCCTGCGCTTCGATCCTGCGGATAATTTTTATGCGATCCTCGACCGCATCGGTCATATGCCGCTGCCTCCGTACATTCATCGGGCCGATGATGTCGCAGATCGGGAACGCTACCAGACTGTGTTTGCAACTGAGCGGGGTTCCGCCGCTGCGCCTACCGCGGGGTTGCACTTTACGCAGGAGATTCTATCCACGATTCGTGCACGCGGCGTGGAGATTGCTCGCCTGACCCTGCACGTCGGCCTGGGAACCTTTCAGCCCGTCCGCGTTGAAAAGCTTGAGGACATTCACCTGCACACGGAGCGCTATACGCTGCCGGAATCGACGGCGCAGGCGGTGAATCTGGCGCGACGTGAAGGACGTCGAGTGATTGCCGTGGGAACCACGACCGTTCGCACATCTGGAGCACTGCGCCGGGGTATCAGAGGGCGGCGAGTTGCGCGCCCATTCCGGAGAGACAGACATGTTTATTTCACCCGGATATGAGTTTCGCGTGGTGGGCGGGTTGCTGACCAATTTTCATCTGCCGCAGTCGACGCTGCTGATGCTGGTGTGTGCATTTGCTGGAACGGAAAAGGTGCTGGCGGCCTACAATCACGCGGTTGCCGAGGGCTATCGATTCTTTTCCTACGGGGACTGCATGTTCCTGGCATAGAGTTTTGTCGCGGATTCTGTAGACTCGAAAAAGATGGCTCGCACGACCGACAAACCCGCCGTATTCCTGCTCGATACCATGGGCTTCATCTTTCGCGCATACCACGCCATGCAGCGGCAACGCCCCATGTCCACGCGCAGCGGCATCCCAACAGCAGCTGTGTATGTTTTTGTGAACATGCTGAACCGGCTGCGGAAAGATTTCAAGCCCCAGTATCTTGCCGCCGTGTTTGATGTCAGCACGCCCGTATTTCGTGATGAGCGCGCAAAGGATTTGAAGATTCGTAAGTTCAATGCCGCGGCCCAGACGTTCGATGAAGTAGAGTACGCAGGCTATAAAGCAAATCGGGCAGAGATGCCGCCGGATCTGTCGCAGCAAATTCCGTATATTCGCCGAGCGCTGGAAGCCTTTCGCATTCCCATGCTGCAGCAGGAGGGCTTTGAGGCCGACGACGTCATCGGAACTCTGACGCAACAGGCGTCGAAACAGGGCCATCCCGTCTACATTGTGTCGAACGACAAAGACATGATGCAGCTGGTCGGCGACAACGTGTTTGTGCTGAATCCGGCGAAAGATAATTTGGTATTGGATCGCGCAGGTGTGCAGGCAGCCCTGGGCGTGCCCCCGGAGCAAGTGGTCGATGTAATGGCGCTGCGTGGCGATTCCATCGACAATATTCCGGGCGCACCCGGGATTGGCGACAAGGGTTCTGTCGAGCTGATCCAGCAATTTGGCAGCGTGGAAGCTGCGCTGGATCGCGCCGCCGATGTGAAACGCAAAACCTATCGCGAGTCGCTGCAGAATAATCGCGACACCGTTTTGCTGAGTAAAGAGCTGGTGACGATTCACTGCAGTGTGCCGCTCGAGCTGGACTTGAAGCAGATGGAAACGCAGTCGCCGGACCCGATCGCCAGCCGGACGTTGTTCACGGAACTGGAATTTACGACGCTGATTAAAGAGCTTGGGCTCGCGGAAGCCCCGAAGCAGATCGCGGAACTGGTGCTGCATCCGACGCTGGCGGAGGTGGAGCAATTGTTGACTGCTGCCCGCGCCGGAACCTTGACCATTGCGGGTGGAATTGAAACTGCAACAGCGGTCGAGCCCGCAGCCGAGACAGAAGAAACCGCCGAGCCGGAAATGCAGCAAACTTTGTCGCTGCTGGATGCGATTGAATCGGCCGACAGCAAGGTTGCGGCGGCGGCGATGCCTGCTCCGGTATTTGCGCTTGGATTAGCCGCGGATGACACCAAGGCCTTTCGTGTTCCATGGGACGGAAAGGCAGCTTCCGTGCTGCGCGCAGCACTCGAAGACGAGACGCTGCCGAAATCTGTTCACGATCTGAAATCACTTTTGCGAACCACGCAATCTCATGGGATTCAGCTGGCGGGCGTTCGCGATGAAGTGATGCTTTACTCCTACCTGCTGAACCCGACACACAGCACGCATCGCCTGGAGGACGTGGCGGCGCGCTTCGACAATCAGTCGTTACGTGGTGAAGGGGATGAGGCGCTACCGATGGCGGCGGCAACCATCGCGCGACTGGCGCCACAGTTGCGACGTGCGGTTGAAGACTCCGACACGTTGAAAGTTTACGAAACCATCGATCTTCCGCTGACACCCATTTTGCTGGATATGGAAGATGCCGGCGTCCGCATTGATTCCGCCTATCTGCAGCGAATTTCTGAACGGCTTGCGGAACAGATGCACACCCTGGCCGAATGCATTTACGGAAATTGCGGGCATCGTTTCAACATCAATTCTCCCAAGCAACTGGGAGATGTTTTATTCAACAAAATGGCGCTGCCCAAGCCCATCAAGTACGGTCGGGGCAAAGTTGTTTCCACAGCGCAGGATGTGCTGGAGGAACTGGCTGAGCATCATGAGGCGCCGCGCATGGTGCTGGAATATCGACAGCTAGCGAAGTTGAAATCGAATTATTCTGACAGCCTGCCTCTACTGGCGGATGCGCAACATCGCGTGCACACTACCTTCAATGCTGTTGGCACGGCGACAGGGCGGTTGTCGTCGGCGAATCCAAACTTGCAAAACATCCCCATCCGGTCGGAGTTAGGTCGAGAGATTCGCGCGGCCTTTGTTCCGGCAGACGGAAATGTTTTGTTATCGGCGGACTATTCGCAGATTGAATTGCGCTTGATGGCGCATTTCTCTGAAGATCCGCTGCTGCTGAAGGCGTACCGCGAGAACGTCGACATACACACTCTGACGGCCTCCGAGGTGTTCGGCATTCCCATCGAATCGATGGACAAAGAGACGCGCAATCGCGCCAAGGCGGTCAATTTCGGCATTGTCTACGGCATCTCGCCGTTCGGGCTGGCGCAGCAATTGAACATTGAGCCCAGCGAGGCGCGCATCTATATCGATCGATATTTTGAGCGCTACAGCGGGGTGAAAGCGTTTATCGAGCAGACGCTGGAACAGGTGAGACAGACGCAGAGCGTGCGCACCCTTTTTGGCCGGGTGCGTCCTATTCCAGACATCACCAGTCGCAATGCCAACATGCGCGGATTTTCTGAACGTACCGCGGTGAATACGCCGCTGCAGGGTACAGCCGCGGACCTGATCAAGCTGGCCATGATTCGTGTTGCGCGCGAGCTTCGCGAGCAAAAGCTGCGCACCAAAATGGTGCTGCAGGTTCACGATGAACTGGTTCTGGATGTTCCTACGGAAGAAGTGGATGAGGTGCAAGAACGAGTACGCCAGGCGATGGAGCAGGTGATTGAACTGAAAGTTCCCATTGTCGCCGAGGTTGCTGTGGGTCCCAACTGGCGCGACCTGAAATAGCGGCGTTACGGCTCGATCAGTTTCGCTGCAGGAAAATATTGCAGCAGCTTCAGACTCCGAGTTCCGCGCGAATTGCATCTGCAATGCGTTTGGCATGGAGGTGCATCACCTGCTCCGATTCCGCTTCGATCATGACCCGTGCCAGGGCCTCAGTTCCCGAATAGCGGACCACCACTCGGCCGTTGCCGTGGAGATCGGTGTCAGCATCGTGAATGGCGGCAACGACCGTTGGAATCGTTTCGAGCGGCTGTTTCTCCCGCACGCGCACATTCACAATTACTTGCGGAAAGACCTTCAGATCCTTCGTCAGAGCGGATAGCGGTTGACCGGAACGCTGCAGAATATCCAGCACGATCAACGCCGTCAGCATGCCATCGCCGGTGGTGCTGCGATCCAGAAACAGCATGTGACCGGACTGTTCGCCGCCCAGAACCGCGCCATTTTTTTGCATCTCTTCCAGAACGTATTTGTCGCCCACCGGCGCGCGCAGCATTTTGATGTCGTTGCTTCGTAGCGCGGCTTCCAGTCCCATGTTCGACATGGTGGTGGCGACGACCAGATTTTTTGCCAAGCGGTTGCGAGCGTGTAGATCGCGCGCGGCAATCAGCAGCACGGCATCGCCGTTCACTACTTTTCCGTGTTCATCGGCAAGCATGGCACGATCCGCGTCGCCATCGAACGTCATGCCCACATCCGCCTTGCGAGTCACAACTTCCTGGGCGACGATTTCCGGGTGTAGTGCGCCGCAGTGGTCATTAATGTTGCGGCCGTTGGGGGAAACATGGGTCAACTGAATGTCGCCGCCAAAATGGGCCAGCAATGCGGGGGCAATCGCGCTGGCCGCGCCGTTCGCGCAGTCCATGACGATTCTTTTGGCATCCAGTCGCAAATCGGGAACCTGGCTGCGCAAGAAATCAATGTAGGCTGCGGGTAGCGTCGGGTCCACTTCGGGAACAGTCGTCGAAGAAACTTCTGGGTCATGCGTCTCGGAGAGGCGGGCAAAAATCTCATGTTCAATCGCGAGCTCAACCGCATCCGCCAACTTGTAACCATCGCCACCAAAAATCTTGATGCCGTTATCCTGCCAGGGATTATGCGAAGCGGAAATCACGACTCCCGCGGAGAATCCGCGAATGCGCGCCAGGTACGCAATACCAGGTGTGGGAATGACGCCGGCGCTGGTCGCTTCCGCGCCTCCCTTGCGAAGGCCGACGGTCAACACGGCGGCAATTTCGGTGCTCGATTCGCGAGTGTCCATGCCGACGAGTACGTGCGGATTGGCATGCTGTTTGCGCAGCGAATGAGCGACGGCCAGGCCGATGGCATAAACAGTTTTTCTGTCGAGCGGGAATTGTCCGGCAACTCCGCGAATTCCATCCGTTCCGAAAAGTTTCCTCATCGTCTCCCGTTCAGTTCTTGCTGGATTTCTTGTTCACTCTCTGCGTCGCATCCACCACCGTCGCATCCGCGTGGCCCTGCGCGAAGCGCATATGCAACGGGTCGCCCGCTTGCAAGCTCCTGGCTGCCTTGACGAGATTGCCACTGTGGTCATACACCAACGCGTATCCGCGATCAAGCACAGCCAACGGGGAGAGCGCTTCCAGCCGATCGGCAGCACGGCTCGATCGACTGCTGCAGCGTTCAGAGTAGGCATGCCAGGCGCGGCCCAACCCTGTGTCCAGGGAACGTAGTCGTTCTACGTGGAGCTTCACCTGGCGGCGAACATCCTGACGCATTAAGTTAGCTTGCGCCGCATCGACTCGCCGGGCCGCCGCCGCAACGCCCTTCTGCCAGGATGTCTCGAGGCGAAAGCGCATTTCGTCCACCCGCTGCGCACGCCGCGCCAAACCATGTTGCACCCCGGCAAACACGGCGGAGGCATTCAGTTGTGCGAACCGTTCCCGCGCCCGCATCCGCTGATATCCGACGGCCCGCTCTAATCGCGCCGCCAACAGTTGCAAATATTCTTCCACCCGGTATTGCGCATCTGTAATCATCTCGGCGGCAATTGAGGGTGTGGGAGCGCGCAAATCGGCGACAAAATCTGCAATGGTAAAGTCTGTCTCGTGTCCAACGGCGGAAACAACGGGAATTGCCGAAGCCGCGATTGCCCGCGCGATGCCTTCGCTGTTGAAAGCCGCCAGGTCCTCCGGTGAACCGCCGCCGCGGGCCACCACCAGCACGTCTACGCAGGGATTTTTCTGGAACCATGCGAGAGCATCGACCACGTCACTGGCCGCCGCTTCTCCCTGCACCGCGACCGGATACAAAACCACATGAGCACGCGAATGACGGCGCGCCAACACATGGAGAATGTCGTGAATGACGGCGCCTTTCGACGACGTGATGACGCCAATGGTGCGTGGGTACATGGGAAGTGGGCGTTTCCGCTCTGACTCGAAGAGCCCTTCTTCTTTCAGCAACGCGTACAGCTGCTCGAACGCGACCTGCGACGAACCTTTGCCGCGTGGCTCCATGGATTCGGCAACGAGCTGTAACTGCCCTCGATCCTCATAGACGGAGATTCCGCCGCGTACCTGAACTTCCAGGCCGTCTTTCGGCGTGAACTTCAGCAATCGTGCTTTGCCGCGAAATAACACCACGGGCAACTGGCTCTGATCGTCTTTTAAAGTGAAATAAACGTGGCCGGAAGAGGCCTGACGCAGGTTTGAAATTTCTCCCTCGACGCGCAAATCGCGATATTCCTTTTCGACGTGGCCACGGATCTCGAAGACAAGCTGGTGCACTTTCCACGGCGGCCGCACAAATTCGTCAGCGTCGGGCGATGAAGAGCTGGCCGGAAAGAGCAGATCCATCTGCGGGCGCGCTGCGGCGGAGGTAGCCGGCTGGCGCGAACTGGCGAGCGGTTTTTCCCACGGCGATTTGTACGGCGGACTCATGGACAGATTCTCATTCGAGAGCGGACCTGGGATCTATGGCCGGATCGGCCGTGACGCGCTCTCCAAGTATCGCAACGATGAGTCTAGCATCGCGCCTGAGCCGCATCGTACCCGGGTATAAGTACGGCACTCCGCGGAACCGCATGGCTGCTAACGGCGAAGGTGATTCAGAACATACAGGATCAACGAGAGAAGCACACTGAGCAGCAGGCAGGTCGCCAACGGGAAATAGACCGAGGTATGTTTCCCCTTCCAGGCAATGTCTCCAGGCAGACGACCGAGTGGCAGGCCCAGCTTTTGCGCGAGCAACACGCACACGCCCAAAAAGACGACGAAGACGCCGGCGAAGATCAGCAATCGTCCCAGTCCCTGCATCTTGTCCAGTGTAGGCCTGGAGGATGGCAGCGTGCACGCGCATTCAAGATCGACGGGATTGCAGCAGAGCGCCGGCGGCGTCCAGTAAAATCGCCGGGGGAACGGGCTTGGCCAGGATACGGCTGGGCGCGGGATGCGACATGGCCCACGCCTGGGCAATTCCCAGGTTGGTGTAATGGCCCGTTAAAAGCAGTACGCGGCAATCAGGGCATTTTGCGGTGACCTCGGCAACAACTTCCAGGCCGTTCATGCCGGGCATCGAAATATCGCACAACAATAGTTCCGGGCAAAACTCGTCTGTAGTGGCAATGGCCTCGAATCCGGTATATGCGGTGCGACAATCAAATCCGCGCTTCTTAAAAATCATGCACAGGGTATCGGCAACCGCCTGCTCGTCGTCTACCACTAAGATTTTATGTGTCATGGTACTGCTTGATTCCTCGTTCGCGTCTCGTCTTCACCCAATCTCTATGCAGCGCCGATGCCCCGCGCATCCTGGCAGCGAGGTTCAACGAGATAGATTGCAGGGAGAAGCACGGCTTCTTGCAATCCAGGCCAACGGGGGGAAATGGTCACGTTGCTTACTGTCGGGAGTATTGTGCAATTTGAACCGTGAGAATGGTGGTGAGCCGGTACGTCCATTTTTGTGATCTTGAGCACATTTTGATTTGTTGGCCGCAGGGGACTAATTGTCGCAAACCTGGATCATCCGCCAGTTTTTGCAAAGTTTTTGCGCACCCACGCCACTCGTGATTGAATCTCACCAGCAGCCTTATGCGCATTTTGACGCTCATCCTCGGTGTGCTTTGCCTGGCGGAAGTCCTGTTGGACGCATTCCAGACGATCATTCTGCCGCGACGGGCGAGCGGCCGTTTTCGCGTGTCGCGAATCGTGATGACGGCGATGTGGATTCGCTGGCGCTTTATTGCGGGCAAATTGCGGCAGACGAACCGTCGCGAGAGCTTCCTGAGTTATTTTGGGCCGCTGTCGCTGCTGATGCTGGTAGTGATTTGGGCCGTCGGGCTGATTTTTGGTTTTGGGCTGCTGTTCCATGGGATCGGTTCGCCGTTTTCCGATGTGCATTCCATTGGCAAATGGGAGACGGATCTCTACGTCAGCGGAACAACCCTGTTCACCCTGGGCCTTGGCGATGTGGTTCCACTCTCTGTGCCATCGCGAATTTTGGTGGCGCTTGAGGGAGGCATGGGACTGGCTTTCGTCGCCGGTGTCATCGGCTATTTGCCGGTGTTGTATGGAGCTTTTTCGCGAAGAGAAGTCAGCATTATTCTGCTGGATGCCCGCGCCGGCTCCCCGCCAACTGCCCTGGAACTGTTGCGCCGCCACTCCGGATCCACGGGAGAGCTGGCGCTGCAGACGTTGCTAGTGGAGTGGGAACGCTGGAGCGCTGAGTTGTTGGAGAGTCATATTTCCTATCCGCAACTGTGCTTCTTTCGCTCCCAGCATGACAACCAAAGCTGGCTGAGCGCTCTGGTTGCAATGCTGGACACCTGCGCGGTGTTGATCTCCACTGTCGAGGGCGATGCAGCTCGACAGGCGCAGTTGACCTTCGTGATGGCGCGGCATGCCGTCCTTGACTTGGCGCATATCTTTGGGCTGAAAGGTGGTCCTGCCAAACACGACCGACTGCCGCAAAACAGCCTGGAGAGCATCTGCGAGCAGCTCTCCAAGGCGGGTTTCAAGTTGTGTGCCGGAGATGCTTCTGTACAGCGGCTGCGCGAACTGCGTTCCATGTATGAGCCGGAGGCGTTTCAACTGGGACGACTGCTGATGCAGGAGCTGCCGCCGTTTTATCCCCAGCCCGGGAAAAGGAGCAATTGGACCCAGATCACCGGGTTGCGCTCGCAAACAGAAGCTTCTCTCTTGTCCACCGATCAGCGGAAAAGTCTCGCCGTGAATAAGGCCGCGATTGACGAAAGCCATTCTTTCTAGCGTGAGTTGGGGTGGATGCATCAGCTGGATGACTCGTGTCTAGCGAGCGGGCGGTGCCGAGACGACCAACCAGGTCAGAATTGCCGCCTCAACCAGCAGAAGAATCAGCAGCCACCAAAGCAATACTGGAGCGGCGAACAGATAATGCGTTGTGTCCGGTTGCGTGGGCTCTGTCAGACTGCCGGAGTAGTTGCTGAACGCCCGTTCGGCGCGATTCAGCGCCTGCAAAAGAGGAACTTTGCCAAGACTGGTGTCGCCGGCTGAAGAACCTGCAGCCTGATCCAGCGCGGCGTTCAGATCCACCAGGCTGGCGCGAATTTCAAGCAGCAATCCCTGGCGTCGGCGATCATTTGCGGCCCATCGGTCTAAACCTTCTGAGTCGGCCTGAATTTGCGTCCGTTGCAGACGGTAGTCTGTTCTGTATTGCTCGATTGCATCGGGATCCTGCTTGTCCGCACCCGCCATTCCCAATACGTCCATCGCGGCGCGCGCCGCAGCCACCTTGAGCCGCTCGGTATGCTGGTATCCGGGAT
Source organism: uncultured Acidobacteriota bacterium (assembly GCA_963794795.1). Classification (GTDB taxonomy): domain Bacteria; phylum Acidobacteriota; class Terriglobia; order Terriglobales; family Acidobacteriaceae; genus JAKAAZ01. The sequence goes on from CAWCFC010000003.1 coordinate 216,825, forward strand.
TGAAAATCAGATCCTGGCGGGTAGCACCGCTGACGGAATGCTGCGCTTCATGCAGCATCATCCACGCAGTGGCGGCGATGGCAAGAAACAGTACCACTGCCAGCGTGCTTCGAGTTTTTTCAGATGCCTTCAACGATTGTCCGGGTCGCAACGGCGAGCTGTGCCGCGCACCTTGCTGCAGCAATCTTACGCTGTCACGGGCTCCAGCAGGCGAGCCCAGCGGCGCTCTTTGCGTTCGGCGAAAGCACGCTTGTGGTAGGCGTATCCGGCGACTAACGGCAGCGCCAGAGTGGCTTCGCTATACACCATCTGTTCGAAGGTGGTATCAACCTTGCCCCAGGAACTAGCCTCTTTCAGCGTACTGGAGGAAAGCGCGCCGTCTCGTACATCCGCCACGGTGATCTGGATTGCATACTTATGCATGGGAGCATCGGCGCCCAGAACGTCGGCCGCCACCACAATATCCTGCGCAAAGTTCTTAGGCACGCCTCCGCCGATCATCAACAGGCCGGTGGTCGGGTTGGCGATCTTCAACTGGGTCAGCTCGTAAAAATCCTTGACGGAGTCGATCGAAACCTTGGGCTTATCCTGACGCGCGTGTTGATGGGCGACCAGGCCAAACCCGGCCGAGCAATCGCTGAACGCCGGACAGAAAATGGGAACATCTTTCTCATATGCCGCCAGAACGATGGAGTCTGCACCGCCCTTCGCCGGCGTTTTCCCTTCCTTCTGCAGGTAGGCGCCCATGGCGCGGATAAACTCACGCGAACTATGCGGGCGGAGGGGGAGGGAATCGGCGATCTTCTGCGTGGTTTCGTCACAGATGCGCAGTTCTTCCTCATCGATGAAGGTGTCGTAGATGCGGTCAATCATCAACTCGCGCAACACACCATCTTGCATGCCGGACTTAAATTCATCGCCGGCAATATAGTGGCGAAATCCAAGCGCCTCAAAAAAATCCTGATCGACAATGTTCGCGCCGGTCGAAACAATGGCATCCACCATGTTGTTGCGCACCAGGTCGACGAAAATCTGCTTGAGCCCAGCACTGATCAGCGAACCCGCAAGGCACAGGATGACACCGCATTCCTGGTCGCGGAGCATGCGCTCATAAATCTCGGCGGCACGCGCCAGATCGCGCGAGGAGTAAGCCATGGACTGCATGGCGTCGACCAGGGCGCGCACGTCATGGTGCTTGATATCGATGTGCTGGATTGGGTGGCTTAGGAGTGTCTTCTTGTCTGCCATAATGCTCAGGATAGCAAATTCAGCCGGGTTCCTGACCTTGCAGCCATGTGAATATTCTGGGCGATCGGCGCTGGATGGGCAGCGAAAACTTTGCCTTTCATTCGCGCTGGGATCGACGCAGCGTCAGCGTTGCGAGCGTGGCTTGCGAGCGCGAATCTTGAAGCGGATGGGAGAGCCCTCAAAGCCGAAAGCCTCGCGAATCTGATTTTCAAGAAAGCGCTCGTAGGAGAAATGCAGTTTTACGTCGCGATCGGTAAACAGGACAAACGTCGGGGGCGCCACTCCTGCCTGCGTCATATATAGGATGCGCATGCGTCTCGACATCGGCACCGGGGCACGCTCAAAGTCCACACGATCCAGGAAGCGATTCATCTGGCCGGTGCCGACGCGCTTCTGGCGTTCCGCGGCCACTCGAACCACGGTGGCAAATACCTGGTCGATATTCTTGCCTTCTGCGGCGGAAACGAAAACTACCGGAACATAGGACAAGAACTTGAGGTGGTATCGCAATTGTTCCTCGAAGACTTTTTTGTCTGCGGGAGGCTTACCGTCTGTCCGTTTGGAAGTGACCAGGTCCCACTTGTTGACCACGATCACCATCGACCGCCCGCTTTCGTACGCATAGCCGCCGATCGTGGCATCGGCCGCTAACACGCCCGCGGTCGCATCGATGACCAGCAGCGATACATCCGCCGCTTCGAGATGTTTGCGCGCCATCAGTACGGACAGCTTCTCTGCCATCTCATGCGTCTTGCCCTTGCGGCGAATCCCCGCCGTATCGATGAAGCGGAATTTCTGACCGTTGCGCTCGACCAGTTCGTCCACAGCATCGCGGGTGGTTCCGGCAATGGGAGAAACGATGGCGCGGGCCTTGCCGGTGAGGGCATTTAATAGCGTGCTTTTGCCTACATTCGGCCGGCCGATAATGGCGACGTTGACTTCATCCGGAGCTTTGGCGGGAATGGAAGGAATTTCTTCTTCCTCGTCGGCCAGCGACTCTTCGATCTCGTCTTTTTCGGCGGGAGCAGATTGTTCTTCGTCTTCTGCGGGGAAATCGTCCACCGGTACTGCTGCAAACATCGCGTCAAGCAGGTTGCCAATCCCAATGCCGTGCTCCGCAGACACCGGGACCATTTCCCTGAAGCCAAGGCGGCGATAATTTTCTGCCTGGGGCAACAGCGCGTCGACGTCCATCTTGTTGACGGCCAGAATCAGTGGCTTGCCCAGACGCATGAGCAGGCGCGCCAGTTCCATGTCGGGAGCAGCCAGCTCTGTGCGGCCGTCCACCACCATCACCACGGCAGCTGCTTCATCGAATGCAACCTTGGCCTGGCGAAAAATTTCCGCTGGAATATATTCCTGATCGGAAGGCAGGACTCCTCCCGTATCGACCAGCCGGGCATTGCGACCGCCCCAGTCGACGACACCGTAGATGCGGTCGCGAGTGATGCCGGGTTCGTCGCCGACAATGGAACGGCGGCTGCGGGTCAGGCGATTGAACAGAGTCGACTTACCCACATTGGGGCGGCCAACGATCGCGATCAATGGCCAGCGTGCGTCTGCGGCGGGGTTTCTGCGGCGGCGATCGCGCGCTCCGGCTTGCGTGCCTTTTTTTATGGGGGTCATAGGGTGGGAAACGCCGTCCTGCCAAAGCGTGGGAAAATCGCGTGGCTTCTCTATTATAGGAACAAGCAGCGTTTGGAGCGCTTCTCACCCTTGCCCCTACCCTCCTCGACGGAACCTTCGACGGATCGCAAGCTACCTCGGCTGGAAGAGTTCTTTTCTCCCGGCGGCATTCTGTCGCGCTCCGGATTGCCGTATGAATATCGCCCCGGCCAGTTGGAAATGGCTCGTGCGATGGAGCGCGCGTTCACGGAAAAGCGGCATTTGATTGTGGAAGCGGGCACCGGCACAGGCAAGACACTCGCCTATCTGTTGCCTGCGCTGAGACTGGGCCAGCGCGTCATTATCTCGACCGGAACACGCAATCTGCAGGAGCAGATTTTTTTCAAGGACATTCCGTTCCTTGAATCGCTGCTGGGGCCGCTGCGGGTGAGTTATATGAAAGGGCGCGGTAATTATCTGTGCCGCCAAAAGCTGTACGCGCTGCGCGACCAGCCAATTCTCACCGGCGTCGACATGGTCGATCAGTTCAATACCATCCGCGATTGGGAACAGACGACCGAACATGGCGATCGCGCGGAACTGACCACGATTCCCGAAAATAGTCCGCTGTGGGGAAGACTCGATGCGCGCGGCGAAGCCTGCCTGGGATCCTCTTGTCCGAATTACGAGCCCTGCTTCATTACCCAGATGCGGCGGCGCGCGCTTGAAAGCGACATTGTCATCGTGAACCATCATCTTTTCTTTGCTGACTTATCAATTCGTCGGCAAGCGCAAAACGCTCCCGATGCGGGTGTGCTTCCAGAAGCCGCAGCCGTTGTCTTCGACGAAGCGCATGAGCTGGAAGAAATCGCGTCCAGCTATTTTGGTGTCAGCATCAGCAATGTGCGCTTTGAAGAACTGGCTCGCGATGTGGAGATTCTGCTACGTGCCAAGCAGGCTTTGTCTGCTTCGCTGACTGCTTCAGCGGAATTGGTCCGCGAGCGCGGCCGCATGTTCTTCGGCGCGCTTCCGGAGCCGAAAGGCGCCGATGGCCGCATGCCATTTACCGATCGGGAAGAATTTCTCGAGCAGTCCGGCGATGTGTATCTCGGGCTGGTGAATGCACTGGAACGCCTGGCTGGTGAGCTGGAACGTCTGCGCGGAGTCGAAGAGGCGAGTGGCTTGAAAAAGCGCACCACCGAGCTGGCCAACCAACTGACATTTTTGTTGGAGTCGACCGATCGCGGATTTGTTTTCTGGATTGAACGCCGCAGTTCTACCGGCCTGCGTCAGTCAGGAACCAACACCTGGCTGCAGGCCACGCCAATTGAAATTGCTTCGTTGCTGGCAAGCGATCTGTTTGAGTCGATTCCTTCCGTGGTGCTGACTTCCGCGACATTGACGGTGCAGGGAAATTTCGACCACATTGAGCGACGGCTTGGGCTCACCGGCGCGCGGCAGCTTGTGGTGCCGTCGCATTTCCGCTATGGTGAGCAAGCCCTGTTATATCTGCCGCCGGAAATGCCGGATCCTCGCGAACCCGCATTCACCAAGGCGGCTGTGGACAAAATCTGCGAGATCCTTGAGATCACGCGTGGACGTGCGTTCTGCCTGTTCACCAGTTATAGCCAGATGCGGCAGGTGCATGAACAACTGATCGCGCGCGTCGGATTTCCATTGCTGCTGCAGGGCACCGCACCTCGCAACGCGCTGCTGGAGGAATTTCGCATCACGCCGAACGCTGTCTTGCTCGGTACCTCATCCTTCTGGCAGGGCGTCGATGTGCAAGGAGAACAACTGAGTTGCGTCATCATCGACAAGCTTCCGTTCGCCGTCCCCAGCGATCCCGTGGTGGCGGCGCGCATGAAGGCAATTGAAGCGGAAGGCGGCAACGCGTTCGCCGAATATCAGATTCCTTCCGCGGTGATCGCGCTGAAACAGGGCTTTGGCCGCTTGATCCGGTCGTTGCACGATCACGGCGTGCTGGTGTTGCTGGATCCTCGACTGCAGCGGCAACGATACGGTCGGGTGTTCATGGAGAGCCTGCCGCCGTACCGAGTGACGCAGCGACTTGAAGACGTGCGCGAATTCTTCGAGTAAGCCGTCGCGCTTCGCAGAAATTCCTTGACAATGCATTTGCCTGCCGTCGAGCATGGGGCATTCCCTCAAATCCATCGAAGAGGCTCTGTGCCCGTGCGATCTATGCCCGCGTTTCTTGCCACTGCTTGCCTGACTGCTGCATCGCTCGCTGGCTTCACGCAGACGGCGAAGTCTCCGCTGGCGCCATTTATCTCGGTGTCCGATCCGATCATTGCTCTCACCCATGTCGAGATCATTGACGGCACGGGCGCGGCGCCGGTGTTCGATCAGACCGTCGTTCTCGACGACGGGAAGATTACTTCCGTCGGCCCAAGCAGCGGCGCGCAGGTTCCTGATGGGGCGAAAGTTCTTGACCTGCACGGCGACACAATCTACCCAGGCCTGGTGGGGATGCATGAGCACCTTTTTTATGTGGAACCGGGCAGACTGCATTATGGGTTGGTCGGGGGAGAAATGTTTCAGACCGGTGCACCCCTGTATCTCGCTGCCGGAGTCACGACGGCGCGTACCACCGGCAGCATCGAGCCGTATGCAGATCTGAACATTAAACAATTTATCGACAGTGGGCTGACGCCGGGACCGGACTTCGACGTGACCGGACCGTACCTTGAAGGCGCTGGCAGCTTCATCCATCAACTGCATCCTCTTTCTGGACCGGCTGATGCGACACGCACGGTAAATTATTGGGCAGATGAAGGTGTCACCTCGTTCAAGGCGTATATGTTCATCACGCCGGAGGAACTGAAGGCCTCCATCGACGCCGCGCACGCGCGCAACCTGAAGATCACCGGGCATCTATGCTCTGTCGGTTTCACCCAGGCCGCTGACATGGGTATCGATAATCTTGAACACGGGATGTTTGTGGATACAGAGTTCTACTCCGGCAAGAAGCCTGGACTGTGCCCCGATATGCGAGCTGCCGAACATGAAATGGCGGATAAACTCGACATCACCAGCGCGCCCGTGATGGCGATGATTCACAACCTGGTGGCACATCATGTTGCCGTTACTTCTACGCTGGCCGTATTTGAGATGTCGGTTCCCAACCGGCCGCCGATGGCTTTCTTAATGCGCGAAAAGGATTCCATGATTCCAGAAGCCTGGACAAGTGTGCTCGAAACTCGAGGGTTCATTGCCGAGCATGCCGATACATCCATCATGCCTGTGCTGATGAAAAAAGAAATGCAGTTTGAGCGAGAATTTGTTGCCGCCGGCGGACTACTCATGGCGGGCTGCGATCCGACCGGATACGGCGCCATTTTGCCGGGCTTTGGGGATCAGCGCAATCTGGAACTACTCGTTGATGCTGGTTTTACGCCGGCGCAGGCAATCCAGATTTACACGCAGAATGGCGCGAAGTATCTGGGGCGCGAGGACCGCATTGGCACGATTGCCGCGGGCAAGCAAGCCGACCTGGTCGTCGTGACCGGCGATCCAGCGAAAGATATTTCCGCCGTCGAGCACGTCAATATTGTTTTCAAAAAAGGCGTCGGCTATGACCCGGAAAAGCTGATTGACTCCGCCCGAGGCATGGTCGGGATTCGGTGACGGTACGCACATTCAAGCGGCACGATTCTGCTGCTACCATGGGGCTGAGCGGCTGCATTCCAGGCACCGCGAGCTATTCTTATGTCGCGCAACCTCTATTTACTGTCGGCTGCATTGCTGGTATTCGCGCTGGCTTCCTTCGGAATGTCCTGGACCCATAGCGCGAATGAGCCGGGCCTGCCCGGAGTGGCGCAGATGTGGCGCATGATCGCGCTGACGCTGTTTGTGCTGGGGGCGCTGGCATGCTTATCCGGCACCGTGACAAATCTGTTTGAGCAGGCCAGCCGCCGTCACGAAGAGCGCGAACGCAGGCAGCGCAAGCAGCCATAGCTGGTGCAGCCACGACGCAAACTATGGCAGTTCTGCCGATTTCGTTCTTGCTCGATACAATAGAAGAGGCTGGAAAACTCTCCGCGCCGCTAGAGGAAAAGCATGTACGAAGTTACCGTCGAAGCGGGATTTTCCGCAGGTCATTACCTGCGCAATTACCGCGGCAAGTGCGAAAATCCGCACGGACATAATTACAAAGTCCGCATTACTCTGCGCGGCCGCGAACTAGATGTCGCCGGCTTATTGCTGGACTTCAAACAGTTGAAGCAGGTCATGCGGCCTGTGATCGACCGGCTCGATCACCAGATGATCAATGACCTGACGCCATTCACGGAACTGAACCCTTCCGCGGAAAACCTTGCCCATTATTTCTTTGACGAAACCAATGTGCAGCTGCGCGAAATGACCGAGGGCCGCGTCACCGTGAAGGATTGCACCATCTTCGAAACCGATACCACCACCGCAACCTACTACGAGTGACTCTGTGGTCCTGATCGAGCTGTACGTATCCGTTCAAGGGGAGTCGAGCTTTGCCGGGTTGCCGTGCATCTTCGTGCGCCTGGCGGGCTGCAATCTTCGCTGCTCCTGGTGCGATTCGGAATATACATTTCATGGTGGTGAGAAATTCACGCTCGACCAGGTGGAAGAAAAAATCGCTGCCCTGGCGCCGGTCAGGCTGGTGGAGTTCACCGGCGGAGAGCCGATGCTGCAAGAGCGAGAGCTGCTGCCGATGATGGATCGCCTGCTGGACAAGGGTTATACGTTGATGATCGAAACCAGCGGTGAACGTCCGCTGGCCAAGGTACCCAAGGCCGTTCACAAGATTATGGATGTGAAATGTCCAGGCTCCGGGGAGAGTGGTCGGTTCCATCTCGAAAATCTTGAAGCTCTCACGATGAGGGATGAGGTGAAGTTTGTGATCTCCGACCGCGCCGATTATGAATTTGCGCGTGACTTTATTCAGCGGCACAATCTGGCGGTACGATGTGGGCAGATACTGTTATCGCCAGCGTTTAAAAAAATGCCGACCTCGCAGCGGACAGCAGATAATTGCGTGCTGGACCCGCGTCTGCTGGTGGAATGGATGCTGGCCGATCATGTACCTGCTCGTCTCAGCCTGCAGATTCACAAGTTCATTTGGGAGCCCCTGAAGAAAGGGGTATAGAGCAGGACCAGGGATCCTATATCTTGTCTAATCTTGTTCTCGCTGCGGCGAGTCGCCGCTCCCTGTTGGTCGCGTCGACTGGAGTGATGTGGCTCCGAGAACCATCTTCCCTGGTTTTGCTATAGTCGCGGACAAGGACCGCAATGTCATGGAACCAACCGACCCGAATCCAGCAACCTCCGAAGACGAAGAAGCAGCGCTCACGCCGACGACTATCAGCCATTGTCCCACATTGAACGAGGCGCAAATGCTGGTCAGCCTGCTGTCCTCCTTCGGCATTGAGGCGAAGATTGAAGGAGAGAATTATCTGCGCATGCTGGGCAGCATGGTGCCGGGCAGCGATGGTATCCGTGTGCAGGTACGGAAAGCTGATGCAGAAACCGCGCTGGAAATTCTGAACCCCGGTCCCGAGTCAGATTTCGAAGACAAATAGCCTGGCGCCGGGAAATCCTCGCGCCGGATGTCGGCAATATTAGGTCAACGGGTTGACCAGCGCTTGCCGGGTGGACTTATCGCGTTCCTTGCGCAGCGTCAGCCAAATGACCAGAGCAATCAGCATCGCGACGCCAATTCCGATGGCGCTGCCTTCCGGACCTGTGGCGCCGCCGCTGAGCAGCAATGGACCTTGCGGATGGCTTCCTAACAGATGACCCTTCACCAGCATTCCGCTATCCGCAGTGCCATAAAAGTAAGATTCTCCCCAGTCCCACGTGGCATGGGCTCCGATCGCCCACCAAAGTGAGCGCGTATACCAAAGGCTGAGGCAGAAAATCAGCCCAATAAAGCCCGCCTGGAAAAGACCGATCGGCGACTCGCCAGAATTATTGCTGTGGACGAACCCAAAGCCGAAGTTCCACAGGATGGCGGAAATCCAAAAGCCGACCGCTCCGTAACCGATGCCGCGCGCCAGCGTGTATTGGATATAACCGCGAAAGAAAAACTCCTCAAACACACCGACCAGCAAAAAGAAAACCATCCAGGCGACTGCATATTTCAATGCGCGAAAACCGTGCAACAGAAATCCAGTCAACACGATGTAGTGGCCGAGATACAGGCACAAAATCAGCAGGGAAATAAATGCGAAGCCCCAGCAAAATCCTTGAAGAAACTGCGGCAAGCGACGGGAATTGCCACCCAGGCCGTACTCGCCGAACGGGCGCTTTTCGATGCGGGACATGATCCAGGCAGCCAGTAACGCGCACAGCAGCAGAAAAACTTCCTGCAAAATCCGCGGTCCAGGCGCAAATACCTGGTTGTGGATGACCGGCCCCGGCGGCTTGCCGTGGCGAAGGTACACGCGAATAGCGTTGACGGTGAAGTGGATCACGGAGAGACACGCCGCGACAATCAGGCAATAGATCGCCAGGCTCCAACCGGCGCGCAGGCCGTTCGGGCCAATGAAAATGCGATTCCGGGGAGGTGCCGGCCCGATCGGTTGAGGTTCGCTGGATTGCAGTTCCATTGGGGTGGGGCTAGGATCGATTTCCGACATCGCGACGGTGTCCTTTATTCGGTTGGCTTCCTGAATCTTGATTTTAGATACGAAATGCGTCAGACCATTGTTCCAATGGGGAAAAAATCGTCTGCATCGCGGCGTCGGGCTGATCCAACATTCTGGTTTCTTCTACTCCGAATCATCGTGAGCAGGCCCGACATAAAATGGAACCATACCATGCGCTAGTAGAAAATCATGCCGAAAAACAAACGCGATGTCGCAGTCAACGGGATAAAAATGTCGGATTTCTCCAGCCGTCATTACGTCGTTCGCAACAATGAGCTCATCCCAATACAGAAGTTAGGCGGATTCTTGAGCGCGATTGGCAGAGCGCGGCGATATCCCCGGATTGCCATCGATTTCGCACGACTCAAGATTAGTTCGCAAGAGATTTCTTTATGAATTCGGAGCCTGGAATTGAAAAATGAAAGTGGCTTGACCTCTCGGCGCCGCGCCGTGGTTTCGCTCTCCGGAGGTATGGATTCCTCCGTTTGCCTGGCATTGGCCGCCAGGGATTACGATGTCTACGCGCTTCATTTCAGCTACGGTCAACGCACCGAGCAACGCGAGCTGACCAGCGCGCGGACCATCGCCGATGTGGTGGGCGTTCGCCAGTTTCTACCGTTGAAGATCGATTTGTTTCGCCAAATCGGGGGGTCGGCTTTAACGGATATGAACATCGCGGTACCTGACGCTCCCACAAAGACGAAAATCGGAGAAGAAATTCCGGTCACTTACGTGCCGTTCCGCAACGCGCATTTTTTGTCTGCGGCGGTCAGTTGGGCGGAAGTGCTGGGTGCAGAAGCGATTTTTATTGGCGCGGTCGAACAGGACAGTTCCGGATATCCCGACTGTCGGCCAGCCTACTATGCGGCTTTCCAAAAAGTGATCGAGACGGGGACGAAAGAAGGGAATATTCAAATCCACACGCCCCTCATTCACATGAAGAAAAGTGAGATTGTCCGGCTTGGGGTGGAATTGCATGCGCCGCTTCATTTCACCTGGTCGTGTTACTCCGGTGAGGATCGTGCCTGCGGGGTGTGCGACAGTTGTGTCCTGCGTTTGCGGGCATTCGCGGAGGCAGGGGTTGCCGATCCCATTCCATATCGAGCGATTTCGAGTTCATGAAACAGCTTCGAGTCAACGATTTCTGCGGTTACAAGCAACCTTCCGGTCGTCAGGAAAGTTGGGGGTGCGGTGTTCTTGGTGGTGTTGTAGCTTTAGAATGGCGTTGAGGCAGTTGTTGCAGCGGCGTTGAGTGAAAATCACCACGTCGAGATGTGTTGAGGAGACGAGAAATGGAAAAGTTTCGAATCGTTTTATCTTCAAGGTCCGCAAAAATGTTTGCGGCAATTTCGGCAGTATCCTGCGCCGCAATTTGTGCGGCATTGTTCGTGATCATCGGCAGTCTGATGCCTTCCGCCGCGTGGGCCCAGGCCGCTGCGAGCGCACCGCCCGCGGCGGGTGCGACAACCGCCAGTATTCATGGCCACGCCCAGGACCCGTTGAGTCAGCCCGTAGCCAACACGGCGGTAGAGGTGACGACCGACGGAAAAACACCGTTGAATACATTTACGACGGACGCCAACGGCGACTATAAAGGCAGCGGCATTAAGCCCGGTAACTACACCATCGTCCTGTATGGAGATATCAAGGGCAAAGACGGCAAGATGACCAAGGGCATCATCGACTATCAGGAGAATGTGAAACTGACAGCCGGAACCGATAGTCAGGTCGACTTCGATATGACCCGCCAGGCCTATATCTCAAAGTTGCCGCCGGATGTGCAAAAGCAGATTGCCGCCGTGCGCAAAGAGAATGAAGCGACGGAGAAGCAAAACAGCCAGATCAAGAACGTGAATAAATTGATTGTCGATGCTCGCACGGCGCGGAAGGCGGGCAATTTCGACCAGGCAATCGCGCTGGATACGCAAGCGACCCAGGCCAAGCCGGATGTGGGGCTGACCTGGTACGAACTTGGGGATAGCGAACTGGCCGCAAAGAAATATGCGGACGCCGCTACCAACTACAAGAAAGCCCTAGCATTGCTGGCTACCGAAAAGGCTCCGAAGCCGGATGTAATCGCCGCTGCGGACAATAATCTAGGCGAGGCGCTGGCAAAGTCGGGTAACGTGAATGACGCGGTTGCGGCCTATGAGGCTGCCGCCAAGGCAGATCCGACGCAGGCCGGCATGTACTATGCCAACGAGGCGATCGTTCTGTTCAAGACCGGCCAGGGCGACGCAGCAGGAGCTGCAGCCGACAAAGCCATTGCTGCCGATCCAAACAAGGCGATTGCGTATTACATCAAGGGATGGTCGTTGGTGCAGCACGCCACCGTCGATCCCAAGACCAGCAAAATCGTGTTGCCTCCAGGCTGCGCGGACGCCTACCAGAAGTTTCTTTCCCTGCAGCCCACCGGACCGCTCGCTGCGGATGCTCAGAATATATTGCAGCAGGCCGGCGAAACCGTCCACTCGTCGTACAAGAAGCACTGATCCCGATCTTCGGAATCGCGGATCCAGTTCGTTCATGCAACATAACGCCTAGCGCAACGGCTCCCCGGATATCTCAGGGAGCCGTCGCTGCTCTCTAGCCCAAGGGGCTTGCCGGATGCCTAGAATTCAATCGTCAGATGTTTCACTGGGCAGCCCTGCCGCTCCCATTTCCTTTCCGGAGGCTTGCTCCATCGTTTCGGAGAAGGCGGCCGCGATTCAAGCCAACCGTATCAGCGAAGCCGCGAACTGCGATCTTATGGATGCTCTTGGTCGCCGATTGGCAGTCGCTCTGATTGCGGATCGCGACCAGCCCCCATTTCCACGAGTCACGCGGGATGGTTTCGCGGTTCGAGCGAAAGATGTGAACTCCGAAACGGTTTTGCGTGTGATCGGCCAGGTTCGCGCCGGCGAAGCGTGGCCCGCAGGAAATCCCCATATCGCCTCAGGCGAGGCAGTCGAAATCATGACTGGCGCGCCGCTGCCCCCGGGAGCCGACGCGGTATTGATGGTGGAACACGTACAGGAACTTGCGAGCGAATCCGGCGGTGCCGCGAGCGGCGAGGCGCGGCTGTCACGATTTGTGCGCCCGATTCCAGGGAGAACTCTGAGTTCAGGAGAAAACGTCGTGCCAGAGGGCAGCGAAGCGCGACGCGGAGATATTTTGCTGGAGCCAGGGTGTCGGCTTGGGCCGGAACAAATTGGGCTGGCAGCTTCCTGCGGTTTTCTTTCGCTTCCTGTCTTCCCGAAACCGAATGTCGCCATCCTCGCAACCGGTGACGAACTTGTCGATGCAACGGCACGCGCGGAAACCTTCACGAAAATTTCAGATCCGTCTCCGGCCGCCATTCAGCCGCATCAAATTTACGATTCGAACAGCCACGCCCTGGCCGCTCTAGTGCAGGAGGCTGGAGGGACCGCGTTACGGCAACGTCCAGCGCGGGACGACCGGGACGATCTTGCGGCTTGTATCCGGGAGGGCCTGCAGTCAGCACCTCTATTGTTGCTGACCGGCGGCGTTTCCATGGGGAAATTCGATCTGGTCGAAGAAGTTCTCAGCGGGATGGGAGCGGAGTTTTTCTTCACCGGCGTAAAGATGCAGCCGGGCAAGCCGGTTGTCTTCGGTCGCGTGTCCTCCGACGGCGATCAGTCTGAACGATACTTCTTCGGATTGCCTGGAAATCCGGTCTCCACCATGGTGACGTTTCGAGTGTTCGTGGAACCTGTGTTGGCGGCGCTAGCGGGCGAACGAAACTGGCAGCCGAATCTTGTGATGGCTAAGCTCATCGCCGATGTTCGCACCAAGACTGGACTGACGCGGTTTCTGCCGGCTCATCTCGACACGGTCGCGCCGCTTCCGACTGTGAGTCCCGTGCGCACCCAGGGCTCTGGAGATCTGGCGGCGAACGCCCGCGCGAATTGTTATCTGATCGTGCCGGAGGATTGCGATTTTCTCAGCGCCAACCAGATGGTGCGCGTGCTGTTGCGATAGCGTCTATCCGCCCGTCGCAAAAACAGAGTTGTCGACGTGTGATTCGCGATCCACTCCTGCTAGGCTGATGGTCATGAGCAAGCTATCCCATTACGATTCCGCTGGGCGGGCGCACATGGTGGACGTCAGCGACAAGGCTGCAACGAGACGCGAGGCGGAAGCGAGTGCAATGGTCGAAATGTCCGCCGAAGTACTGGCGGCATTGCCTGCTAATCCCAAGGGCAATCCGCTGGAAGTCGCGCGCTTCGCCGGCATTCAGGCTGCCAAGCGGACGGCAGAATTGATTCCAATGTGTCATCCGCTTTCTCTCACATATGTCGATGTCGCCACGGAGATTCGACCTACTGGCATTTTCATCCGAGCCACTGCGACCACCACGGGACCGACTGGCGTAGAGATGGAGGCAATGGTGGCAGCCTCTGTTGCTGCTTTGACCATCTATGACATGTGTAAGGCCATGGACAAGGGCATCGTCATCCGGGAGGTTGTGCTGCAGCGAAAGTCAGGCGGCAAGAGTGGAGACTATCGCCGAACTCCGCGGAACAGATAAGGCTTTTGCTTTCTGACCTTCTTTGTCCATGGCAATCCCCAAATGCATGGAGAAAGAATGCGCGAACTGCCGTTGCTCATTATTTTTACTTCCACGAAACAATTGCTGCCGATGATTGAGCGCCATGCGCATCGGCTGGTGTTCGGTTCGTTTGTCCTAAGCGCCACCATGATTGCGGGATTCGTGGCGTATTGGGTTGTTTTCCATCTGATTCTTCGAAAATCAGTTTCGCCGACGAATCATCTTACGCTGCGACGATTTCGCAAGCCCACATTCTGGTTGCTGGTGGTATCGGGCACAATGCTCGCGGTTCCCGCGTTCGGTCTCTCCAATTATGCCGAAGACGTCACCGAGCACGTGCTTCACATCCTGTTCATCCTTTGCCTGGCGTGGATGATGATCTGCGGGGTCTACGCGGTGCAGGACATTCTGATGCGCCGCTATGACATGAGCCTGGCGGATAACCTGCGGGCGCGACAAGTGCGGACACAGATGGCTGTCATGCGGCGCGTGGCCATCGGATTTGTCGGTTTGCTCGCCCTGGGATTGATTCTCTATACTTTTAACCACACGCGACTTTGGCAGGCCGGAGCCGGTTTACTGGCCTCTGCAGGACTAGCCTCTCTCGCTCTTGCGGCGGCGGCGAAAACAACTGTTTCCAACCTTCTGGCCGGCATACAGATCGCCATCACGGAGCCGATTCGTATTGACGATGTCGTGATCGTGGACGGTCAATGGGGCCGAATTGAAGAAATTACTGCCGCCTACGTGGTGGTGTGCATCTGGAACCTGCAACGTCTCATCGTGCCGCTCAGCTACTTCATTGAGAATCCATTTCAGAATTGGACGCGGACCTCTGCCAATCTGATCGGTACCTGTTACATCTACGCGGACTACTCTTGTCCGATCGCACCGTTGCGGGAGGAGTATCTGCGTGTCTTGAAAAGCACAGATCTGTGGGATGGCAAAGCGCAGGTGTTGCAGGTGACGGATTTGTTTGAGCAAACCATGCAGATTCGTGCGTTGATGAGCTCCGCCGACTCAGGAAAATTATTTGATCTGCGTTGCTATGTCAGGGAAAAAATGATTGCCTTCCTGCAGCAGAAGTATCCGCAATGTCTGCCCAAGCAACGCATCAACGAGTTGCAGAACGCACCATGGGAACAAGTGAACGAGCAGATGCTGCCGACACACTGATGGAAACGGCGACCGAAGATTTCGGTTGCGATCGACGAGGTTTACTTTCGCTGCGGGGGTTTCGTTAGAATGCGAAACGTGGTCCAAGCGTTCGCAATGATGAGTGCACTGATCTGAATCAACACGGATGTCAGATGTCCAGCGCGCGTGTTGCGCAAAGCCGGAATCGCAAACTCGATCGCCACACAAAATATCATCGCGACGACGATCGAAATTCCTGCGATGCGATTGGCGCGATACCAAGTTGCGCGATCACGACGCGAACGTTCATTCCGAAAACCGTAGATTGCGTTCGGACCTACCCATCCGAAGATCAATGGCAAGGAATAAAGCGACGCGAGAATCGGAAAAGTTAACAGGAGAAACATAAGCTGTTGTTTCAAGGCGGGTTACAAACGGAAAAACCGCCCGGCAACAGGGCGGTTTTTCCTTCAAGGGAGAATAGTTCCAACGGAGGCAAAGCCATCAGAACTTTCTGGCGTCATACTATGAGCCACACCGGAGGGTGTCAAGGCATTTCAGGTCCAAATTTCCTTGAAAAATAAATGTCGTAGATTCAGTTAGTTGCGAGAAATTCACCTTGGTACCCTGAAAACGCAATTTTTCTCCTAAGTTTCGCCTTTTGCCGTCCAGATTCTAGCTTAAGTGGCTGATTATGAATGGTTTCCTTCAAGATTCCGAGCCAAAAACCCGCCGATTTTCGTTCAATCCACAATTTGGCGGACTTCGTCAAATGGCTCGATCTCGACCGACAAGTAACCTCACTTCAGATTCAGACGAATAAATTCCGAGGAGCCATCTTCGGGCAATCCCGATTTATTCCGGGATCGTTGCAATGCCGCGCGACCCGCACCCAGAAAAATTCCAAGGATAATTGCGATCAGCGCGAAAATTCCAACCAGCGCGGCGACATCCAGAATAATTTGCGCGACCAGTTTTGGATCATCGTAGTGCGGCCTCTGATGACCGAGGGTCACAATCTCTTCGTAGTGCACGCGTTGCAGCAACTCGTTCGCAGCTCCGCTGGAATAGCTTCCTGAACTGACCGCAACCAGCGGACCGGAACGGCGCAGTTGAATTGCGGAAGCATTGCTGTCGGTCAGCGCCGGTGTCCACGGATATTGCGTGCTGCCATGGCTTGCGAAATATGCCTGGATTGCATGTTGCCGGTCAATGGCAATGTCTGTGTCTGGATAGTTGATGATGGTCAGCGTGCCAGTGCCACCCAGCGCGTTGTATTCCGCCGTCACCACCTCTGCACTGCGACCAAAGTCCACCAGGCTTGGAGGAAGAACGCCGCCGCTCATGCGATACGACTGCGGTCCGATCGCGTATTTCACCGTTGCCTGTTCCAGATGTTGGGAGGGCAAATACTCAGGAAGCCTGGGCGGCGTCGCTAGGTTACCGAGAGGTTTCGGCAGCTGGGTGGCCAGGTCGCGCAGTTCACCGGCGGACATCGGGGTAATGTGTTCGAATGTCGCATCGACCAGAGTTGTTCCGCTCCAGAAAAGTAGGCGCTTGCCATCGAACGCTGCGCCGCTTCCTATGTCGGCTGCGGACATGTTGGGTCGGCGATAGAAGGTAAACGCTCCGAAGGCGCCGGTTGCGTCTCCGAATTCCATCGCCTTCACCGTCAGCTGGCCGTCGTCGCGGGTATATCGGGCAGACTCATATCGAGTGAATCCAAATTCCTGCAGCGGGACCGCATCTCCCGGATCGGCAGCGGAGGCTTGTGTGGATTGATCCGGTGTTCCCGTGATCTGCCAGCCTGCGAAGGTTTCCGGCAGTAAAGTCTGGGGCGCAGCTGTTGCCGTTTCAGTTTGCGGTGCAGTCTTGGATGCAGTAGGCGGGTGCTTGGCAGAATGGTTTGCAGGGCGCGACTGTGCATGCAAGGAAAGAGTCGTCAGGGTGACGATCAGAATCGAAAAAAACGGTCGAGGTGCAGACAAAGTCCAGAGCATGGTTCCGAACTCAGACTATCATTCGGGCTGCTATTCGGCAGGTGCGGGAAGGGCTTCGGGGGCGTTCGTTTTCGCGATACGAACTCCGCTCATCCCGTCAACGTATTCGGCCACTCCTCGATAGAGCGCTTCCGCCAGTCGTTCACGATACCGGGGGCGCGATAGCTCGGCCGCATCTTCTGGATTTGTCAGGAATGAAATTTCTGCCAGGATTGAAGGCATCTGCGCTCCAATCAAGACGACGAACGGAGCCTGTTTCACGCCGCGATTTTTCAGTCCGGCGTTGCCCGCAAGCAGCCCGGCATACAACTGCTGCTGGACATCCCCGGCGAATTCGCGGGATTCATCAATTTTGTCACTCAGAGTGATCTTGCGCACCAGGTCAGACAGGTCATACACCGAGCGATTGGAGTCGGCGTTCTCTCGCCCCGCCACTTCCATCGCGTCCGGCGAGGTGGTGAAGTTCAGGAAATAGGTTTCAACACCGCGAACGTCCGGGTCAGAACTGGAGTTGGCGTGGATGGAGAGAAACAAATCGGCATGCGCCGCATTTGCAATTGCGGTCCGTTCTTCCAGCGGAACATATTTGTCGGTGCGGCGGGTGTAGATGACCTCCGCTCCCAAGCGTTGCTGCAGCAGACGCCCGAGGCGCAAAGCGACATCCAGGGCAATATCTTTTTCCTCAATTCCACCGGGTCCGATGGTCCCGGAATCGTGGCCACCGTGGCCAGCATCGATGACGATCCGACGAACCCGCAGGCCGAGTACCCGTGCCATCGAAGGTTGTACGTTGGTTGATGACTCCGCGGGATACGCGGGTGACGGTGGCGCCAGGAGGAGTCCGCTTGGCCACATCGAGCGGCTTCGCGCTGGGCGCAGGCGGGGAAACGATCGGAGACTGTGACGCGACTGCGCGTCGTGTGGGCGGCGGAGTGCGCTGGATCGGCGCCGCGGCGACGGGAGTGGGCTGGATCGGTGGTGGTAACGACTGCGCAACATGATGTGTCACTGGCCCGGCCGCTCGCACTAATTCGGTTCCCATCGTGGGTTGCAGATCCAGAATCAACCGCGACGGATTCGACAAAATAAAGGAGTTAAAGCTCACCGGTCGTTTCATCTGCAGAACTAAGGTGGCCTGGCTTGGAGTGAGCATAGTCACGCGCACGGAGCCAAGATTTTCATCGTGCGATGCCACGATCGGATGAGCGAGGAGGGTTTCAGCCGATTGGGCGCCGAAGAAGACGATCGTAATCTGTCGGCCATCCTGGTTGGAATAGGTGTGGTAGGGCACCGCATCGCTGAGATCGATGGCGAGCCGAGTGGAGCCATTTTCATCCCAATATCTGACATCCTTTAGAATCGCCGCCGAGGGCGCCGCTTTGACGGTGTTTGCGGTTTTGAGAGCGGCGGTTGTTTTTACTTCGGTGACCGATGCAGAGGATGGGCGCGTGGGCTTCGAGTCGGGATCGTTGTCCACCCAAATCACCGAGCTCGAGCCGCCGGGTCGCACACTTGGCTGTTCTGCAGGAGCGGAATCGGCCGACGCGATAGACATTCCAGTAGACGCGGCGGCCGCTTGTTCTACCGCAGGCGGGTGAGACGTGGAGGGTTCCGCAATCGGTTTATCTTCCAGGCCGGCGCGAGCCTGTTCTGCCAGCGGATCGTGTGGGTATCTGGTTAAGAAAAGCCGATAGCTCTTCCTGGCTGCGGCGCGATCACGCAAATCATACTGCTGAATCTGCGCCTCTTCGAAGAGAGCACGCTGCCGCAATGAACTCGTCGGATATTGATGGCGCAGGAATTCCCATTGGGCGACTGCATCGTGCAGCAGCGTTGCATCATGGAAGCAGAGTCCTTCGCTGGCAAGCAGGTCAGCCACCGCCGCAACGCTGCGGGCCGCGTCCGGCGAGGCCGGGTCACCGTGATACACCGCACGATAGGCATCGAGTGCGTGCTCATATTGGAGACGCGTGCGATTGCTGTTTGGAACGGCTTCCAGACGGCGTTGGATCGCAGTAGCGCGAGCGAAAGCAACCTCGCTCGCATGGTGCGAATTGGAAGCATGCACCGGCGAAGGACTAACCAGGAATATTCCCAGGCTCAGCGACGCGACGCAGACTACCGCGGCCGAGCGGGAAGAGAATCGATGGCAGAAGAGAAGAGGCACGTGTCTCAAATTGCAGACAACCTGCCAGAGCACCTTCAGTATAGATTTTCCGGTGGGCGAAGCAAAGGAAAAACAGACTTACGCGACACCTTGGGAACATCTCTATTGCAGGCCGACGGGTTACCGATTCGGATGTTGAAAGTATTGGGTATAGCTCTGATCGAGAGCTTTGCCGATCGACTCCACGGCGATCAGGCGACCGATGTACATCTGCGTTTGTTCTTCAATTTTATTGACTTGCGCAACTTGCGCTTCGCTCAGCTTGACGCCTTTCGCTTGCGGCTTGTCGTCTGAGTTCTGAGTGATGAAAAGCATAAAGGGCGCGTAGACGTTGGCCCAGCTATCCATCGCGCGCTCCTGTGCCAGCTCAAAATCTGCTTGCATGCCGTAGACGTCCTCATACCGCTTCACATCGCGATACCGCATGTAGGCGATGGCCTGTGTGGCCGCGGCGGTTTGCCAACTGGCGGTATTCAGGTCGGCTTTCTCAAAAGTAAGGTTGACCGAACCCTTCAATTCCTGTCCGGCTTTCAGCTGCTCCATCCGGGCGATCAATTGCTTCATGTCTTTTTGATACTGCACAGCCGCCTTGACGGTATCTTCCACGTCTTTCTGGTTGTCGCGCATCTCGGACATGATGTTGGCGTTGGCTTCGTGGACCAGATGGCGCTCGTGAATGTACCCGACAATACCTTCCAGGGCGAGAGCGATCAAAAGCCCCAGCGTGATAATGACGAGGTGAACGAAAAAGTCTCTCCACGTTTCGATGGGTCCGTGGGGCGGCTCGATGTCCATGCGCGCATTCTCCTGTTCGATACAGCCTATCCTAAGAAGCTGCCAACGATCCTGGGGGCGCTGCGCAGGGCTGCATCGAGCTGGCTAGCATCCTTGCCGCCTGCTTCGGCCATGTCCGGCCGTCCGCCGCCCGAGCCTCCGACCATCTGCGCCAGTTGCGCGACTACTTTGCCGGCCTGCACACGGCTGGTCAAATCCTTGGTGACGCCAACGATGAGCGCAACCTTCCCATCTTCCTGCACGCCACCCAGCACGACAACGCCGGAACCAAGTTTGCCGCGCAGATTGTCGACCAGCGTGCGCACTTGACCGCGATCGAGCGCATCGACGCGTTGCGCCAGCACTTTCACGCCGGAAACCTCGATCGCTTCCGCGGCTGCGTTGCTAATCCGACCGGCGGCTGACTTCATCCGCGCTTCATCCAACTCGCGGCGAAGTCGTTTCAGCTCTTCTTCCTGCGCGGTCAACTTATTGCGCAGCGCGTCGGCGGGAGTCGATGCGTCCGCTTTCCCCGCGACCTGCTCGGCCACCTTGGCGACTGCGAATCCACGTCGAAATTCATCCAGCGCGCCGGTTCCGGTGACGGCCTCAATCCGGCGCACGCCGGAGGAAACGCTATTTTCTCCCAGCAATTTCACCAGGCCGATTTCACCGGTGGCAGCCGCATGTGTGCCTCCGCACAGCTCGGTAGAGAAGTCGCCGATCTTGACCACGCGCACCTTATCGCCATATTTTTCGCCGAACAAAGCCATCGCATGATATTCGTTCACGGCCACGTCGATCGGCACATCCTCCAGCGTGACCACCTTGGTGTTGGCGAGAACATTCTTGTTGATGCTGTCTTCAATGTCCTGCAATTCTTCGTCGGCGACCGCGGTGAAGTGTGAAAAGTCGAAGCGCAGATGTGCCGGATCGTTCAGCGAGCCGGCTTGTTTCACGTGCGTGCCCAGAGTTTCGCGCAGGGCGGCGTGCAACAGATGAGTTGCGGTGTGATTGCGCACGGTCGCCGAACGAAAGACTGGATCGACGACGGTGTTGACCTTGTCGCCAAGAGCGATGGTTTGCTTCGCAATAATTTTGTGCGCGAAGATACCCTGCATCGGCTTGGTGCAGCCCAGCACGTCGGCGACAATAACATTGCCGTCCTCGGAATAGAGCCAGCCGTGGTCGCCCACCTGGCCGCCGGAGTCGGCGTAGAAACTGGTGTGGTCGAGGACAACTTCCGCACTCTCGCCGGCTTTCACTTCCTGTGCGCCGAGGCCGTCTTTCACCAGCGCCAGGACTTCGCAACCGTTGGAGACGAGTTGGCGATAGCCCTCGAAGATGGTCTTTGGCAGCTCGCGATAGGCCGGACTGGCCGTGGCTTTCGAGCCGCCTTTCCAGGACGCGCGTGCGCGGGCTTGCTCTTCCGCGCGCGCTTTTTCAAACCCTTCCATGTCGAAGGCAATGCCGGCATCGCGCGCCGCGTCGACCATAAAGTCGAGCGGCAAGACCGTAGGTTTCGTAGAGGTGAAAAGCAGCGGTACCGGAATATACAGAGTCCGTCTTTCCCAAGCAGAGGAGCCAACTCGCTTTCCAGCCGCGCCAGTCCAACGCTTACAGCGCGCGCGAACTGGCGTTCTTCGGCCTCGACAACTTTCGATACACGATCGGCGGTGTCCTTCAGTTCCGGATAGGCATTCTGCATGTCATCGCGGACGGCATAAACCATCTGATACATGAACGGCTTTTCCTGGCCGAGCAACCGTCCGTGGCGAATGCCGCGACGGAGAATTTTGCGCAGCACGTAGCCGCGTCCTTCGTTCGCGGGCAAAACCCCATCGGAAATGAGAAACGTTGCCGCGCGAGAATGATCGGCAATGATGCGCAGGCTGGCATCGCTGCGCGATTCGCCATCCTTATATGTAGTGCCGGTCAGTTCGGCGGCCTTGGCGATCAGCGGCGTAAACAAGTCTGTATCGAAATTCGACAGCTTGCCTTGCATCACGGCGGCAATGCGTTCCAGCCCAGCGCCAGTATCGACGCATGGTTTCGGCAGCGGCGCTAACAGCGCCTCGCCGGTTTTGGGATTGACGCTGCGGTCGAACTGCATGAACACCAGGTTCCAGATCTCGACGTAACGCGCATCATCTTCGCCGAAGGGCAAATCCTTGTCGGGCGTCTCCGATGCGGCCTGACCCATGTCATAGAAAATTTCGCTGCAAGGGCCACAGGGGCCGGTCTCGCCCATCTGCCAGAAGTTATCCTTCATGCCCATTTCAAAAATGCGTTCTTTTTCGACGCCAATGTCGAGCCAGAATTGATACGCCTCATCATCGCGGGCAACGCCGTTCTCGCCTTTGAAGATGGTGACGTACAGCTTCTCTTTTGGCAGGCCCAGCCACTCTGGCGAGGTCACGAATTCCCACGCGTAGGCGACTGCGTCCTTCTTGAAATAGTCGCCAAAGCTGAAGTTGCCGAGCATTTCAAAAAAAGTGTGGTGGCGGCGGGTAAAGCCGACATTTTCCAGGTCGTTATGCTTGCCGCCGGCACGCACACATTTTTGCGCCGTGGTGGCGCGGGAGTAGGGCCGCTTCTCCAGGCCGAGAAAAACATCTTTGAACTGGTTCATGCCCGCGTTGGTAAACAGCAGGGTCGGGTCGTTTTGCGGCACCAGGGAAGACGAATGGACACGGGTGTGCCCTTTGACTTTCAAAGAACTTCAAGAACATCTCGCGGAGGGCTGCACCGGACAACGTACGCATATCCATTCAGTTTATCAATGAGCAGCTCGAACATCCCTTCGCAGCTGCTCGCCGCGGCAACCGAGTTCGTTACGGCCGACCTACTCCGGCAGATACTTCGATGGCGGGAAGCCGTCGATGCGAATATGGAAGCAGCTGAAGGCCTCGTTCGAATCGAGTTTGAAGTTTCTTCCGCGACGCCATAGTCCGGCGGCCAGGACGCGGCTTGTGTTTTCCATCGCAGCTGGGGGTAGTGGCGGAGAATGAGCGCGGTGCGCGGCAGGTGATAGGGAGAGCTGATGACCTCCGTCGTGTGCCAGCCGTTCGCTTCCATAATTTTGTCGGAGTAGTAGATGTTCTGGATCGTGTCGTGGGCCTGGTCTTCTTCAATGACTGCCGAGGACGGAACGCCGTTGGCTTCTGCAAGCATCGCCATGGCATGGGCCTCCACAAAGCGGTTGTGAGCGGCCGTGCCGGTCATGATGATGTGGCGGCTGACTCCCCGGTCGAACTCGCGGACACCTTCCATGACGCGCGCTCGCTGCTCCGGCGATGGCGATCCATCGGGCAAGGTAGGGCAGCCAAGGACAATCAATGTATCGACTTTGCCGAGCTGCGCGTTTTCCAGCGGCGCGAAGAAGTACAACCCGAAAACCATGGCTGGGTAGAGCAGGCAAAGCAGGAGAAGAATGAGGAAAATCCGCCGCGCGGCTCGCATGAGCCTAGAGTACACACTGTATTTCGCAGCCCGAACCTGCCAGATGTCTTGAGTCGGATGAACTCGATCGGCCTGTATCTAGGCGCCGGATTCCGGTGTGTCCAGAGTCGATCTCCGCGACCGCTGCGAGGGTTGATTCTTCCACCTTCCACGCCTTCAGCAGCGGGAAGATGGTGCCCATGGAGAATCCGGCACGCACCAGGCTTCGAACGATCCGGGCGGTTTCTTTTTCGTTGGTTGGCTTGTGCATCCGTTTGCGCTCAATATATTTGCGAGCTAGTTCGGCTTCTGGCAGCTCAGAATAGGCGGCATCCAGCGTCTCGCCGATCACTTGCTCATGAACTCCGCGCTGGATCAAATCCTGCTGCACGCGGCGGCGGCCAAATTTCTCATTCTCCACGCGCATCCGGGTGTAGTCAGAGGCGTAACGGGTGTCGTCGAGATAATGGAGTTCCTTGAGCCGCAGGACGACGGCTTCCACCTTGGCTTCCCCGGTTTCGTCGGGCTCTACGCGCCGGCGCATCAATCGCTTCAATTCGGCCACCGTACGCATTTTGCTACCCAGGCTGCGAACCGCATATTCGTACAGGGCGGCCGCATCCAGTGGCTCCCGCGGCCGCTTAGCCCCGCTTTTCGATCGATTGAAGGTGCCGAAGGCCACGAATGTCTCCTGCCCAAATCCTACGCCGAGTTGCGCCGCCAGAAACTTGCGGGCCAGGTGTGATCTGGGTACTTGCAGGGCCGCCGCGGCTGCGTACAATCAGGACAATTGATTTCCCGGGTCGCGTAGCAGCGTTCGACTGTGCGCGGGTCACTGTTAACTATCCAGTAACCTTGGTAACACAAAACAGAAATAGCGCATCCTAGGAATTGGCTTCTTTCGTCTATGGTGAAAAAGGGAAGACGCGGCGTGCATCGAGAAGCCTCGAGTCCCGAGGTCTGGTGTGATTTTTTATTGTTCGACTAGTGGATCGATTGTGCGGGTCACTCACGAGGACCGTCTATTGACTGGCTTCGCTTCGCGTCTGCGCCTCTCTCAGTTTCTTGGAATCGCATTGGTTTGCTTGTCGCTCGCAGCGGGAGTGTTCGCGACGGCGCAATCTACGGAGCAAACCGCGCCGGAATCCCAAAGCTCTCAGCAGGCATTTACTCCGGCACCCCTGGATGCGGGGTTTGGACCGCTGGATACTGCGCAACCTAAGGGCATCACGCCGCAACAGATCATTCGGCGCTTCGCGGAAAAAGAAACGCAATTCAAGCGCGCACTGGAAAATTACACCTACCGCCGCACCGTCAAACTGGACTCGATTGGGGACAATGGCGGCATCGACGGCGAATATCTCCAGGTCGACGACATCGTGCTGAGCCCCTCAGGACGCAAGCAGGAGAAAGTCGTGTACGCGCCGGACAACACGCTGACGCGGGCGCTACTCAGTCCCGCCGATTTCGATGACATTGAGCATCGGTTGCCGTTCACGTTAACCACGGAGGACGTCGCGCAATATCACGTGACCTACGTGGGCACCGAGCGAGTCGACCAGGTGGACACGTACGTGTTCGACGTGGCACCCCGCCACATGGAAAAAGATCAGCGTTATTTTTCTGGACGCATCTGGGTCGACGCCAAGGACTTTCAGATTGTCGTGACCAACGGGAAAAATATTCCAGACGATACCCGGCGCGGTCAGGAAGATCTTTCTATTCCGTTTACGACCTATCGCCAGCAGATTGATGGGAAGTATTGGTTCCCCGTGTACACCCGCGCGGAAGGCGTGTTGCACTTCAAGAATTGCAAGGCCTGCCTGCCCAGCGATGTCCACTTGAGAGAAATCGTCAAGTATGGCGACTACAAACAGTTCGGCTCTTCCGTCCGCTTTACGTTTGAAGGATTGGACCGGCCGACGGGACTTCCTGCAAACTTGCCGGGCAATGAAACTACAGCGCCGCAGACTGCGAGCGCCAGCCCAGCTGGCAACACATTCGCCGAGACGAGTGGCGCAGGCCGACAGGATGCCGCCAAAGACTAGATACAAGCGTCGCTTCGAACAAATTTGCTTGTACAACAAGTAAGACCCGCTCCCAAGGGCGGGTCTTTATTTTGTGATCGGATCCAGGCCGGCGCGGTGTGCGGTTATCGCGGAACCAGAATGTTTTTCTTATCTTCCGCTTCAGCAGCGGCCTTTGCCACCTTGGCATCCTCATAGCGCTTCATGGAAGCTGTGATGGCTTCGCGAGCGCGCGAAGCGTCGTGCCAACCTTTTACTTCAACCCGCTTGCCTTCCAGATCCTTGTAGATGGCGAAGAAGTGAGTAATTTCGCGCAGCATGTGAGGATAAATCTCGGTGTAGTTCCACACATCCTTGTAGCGTGGATTGCTTCGGCCGACAGATAGAACTTTTTCGTCTGGGACACCCTGGTCCAACATCAGAAGCAAGCCGATGGGACGAACATCCATCACGCATCCAGAGAAGCTGGGTTGATCGACCAATACCAGCACGTCTAGCGGATCGCCGTCTTCGCTTAGGGTGCTGGGAATAAATCCGTAGTCTCCGGGATAATGCACAGGCGAATAGAGGTTTCTATCCAGGCGGAATACGTGAAGTTTCTTATCATACTCATACTTGTTCACCCCTTCATAGGGGATTTCAACGACCGCAGTGATCACTTCAGGAGCTTTTGGTCCGGCGGGAAGTTCCAGATAATTCGTCATTCATTTTCCTTGACTATGGGTTGCCTCTGGGAAGTCGGTGGGCCATCTACGTATAATTCAATCACGATGAAGGCCCATGTGTATGTAATGCTTCGCAAGACCGTGCTGGACCCCCAGGGGCAGACCATCCACGGAGCTCTACGAAAGATGCAATATCGCGGCGTCGAAGATGTCCGCCAGGGCAAGTATTTCGTCCTCACCCTCAGCGACGGGCTGGCATTGCCAGAAGCGCAGCTGGAAGTGGAGCGAATTGCCCGCGAAGTCCTCGTAAACCCCGTGATTGAAGAGTACACGTATCGACTGGAACCGTGAGCGGAAACTTTTCCGCGGCCGGTCGTTCAATTCGCCAATAGCCTGTTGGTCAACTGTTTGCGTCCCTCCATCACCTTGGAACTGCAAGGTTTTCTTCACGCATTTCTTGGAAGATAAGCAATGTGCAGATGGGTCCGCATTCGAATCCGGAATTGAATCTTTCCTTGACGGAACAATTGCTGAGGTTCGGGCGCATCAGCGACCGTACAATGGGACAACTATGTGCGGCATTGTCGGTTATGTGGGCATCAAAGATCCTGTGCCAGTCATCCTGGAAGGCCTGCGGCGGCTGGAATATCGCGGCTATGATTCCGCGGGCATTGCTGTTGCCGGCGGGCCAAACGGTCTGGAACTGCGCCGCGCGCCAGGAAAACTGAAAAATCTGGAAGAAGTGTTGCGCCAGCAGCCAGTGTGCGGAACGTACGGCATTGGACATACACGCTGGGCGACCCATGGCCGGCCGACGGAGGAAAATGCACACCCGCATCGTGATTGCAGCGGACGCCTGGTGGTCGTGCACAATGGCATCGTCGAAAATTATCTGCAACTGAAGCATGCGCTGGCGGCGCAGGGGCACAAATTTGTAACGGAAACAGATACAGAAATCATCGCGCATCTGATTGAGTCGGAGTTAACGGCGGCGAAGGAAAAAGGTCACGCGATTCAACTGGAGGAAGCGGTTCGACGCGCGGTGCGCCATCTGACGGGAGCCTTTGCCATCGGTGTTCTGTCCGCCGACTTTCCGCAGACATTGATCGCTGCACGTAGCGGACCGCCGGCAGTCGTCGGCTTAGGCGATGGAGAATATTTCATCGCGTCCGATGTCCCCGGCATCCTGCACCACACCCGCAAGCTGTATTTTCTGGCGGATGGCGACATGGCCGTCCTGACGCCGCAGGGTGTCACTCTGACGGATTTCGATGGCAACCCGATCGAACGCAAAGTGCAGAACATTTTGTGGGATCCGATTCAGGCGGAAAAGGGCGGCTACAAACATTTCATGCTGAAGGAGATTTTCGAGCAGGGAAGAGGGGTGCGCGACACCACCCTGAGCCGAGTTTCCTTCGACACCGGCAAAGTCTTTCTGGATGAAATGCAGATTCCGGAAGCTGAATTTCGAGCAGCGACAAAGATTAACATTGCGGCCTGCGGTACCAGTTGGCATGCGGGTCTGGTCGGCAAATACATGATCGAAAAGCTGGCTCGACTGCCGGTCGAAGTCGATTATGCCAGCGAGTATCGCTATCGTGATCCTATCGCCGACCCCAAGGCTATTGGCTTGTTAATCACGCAGTCTGGCGAGACTGCCGACACTATTGCCGCACAGCGGGAGATTGCGGCTAAGGGTTCCAGAACGCTCGCTATCTGCAATGTTGTAGGCGCGATGATCGCGCGCGAGGCCAATGGTTCCATCTACACGCATGCTGGCCCTGAAATTGGCGTCGCCTCGACGAAAGCATTTACTGCACAGCTGACGGCATTGTTTATTCTTGCGCTCTACCTGGCCCAGCAACGCGGCACGGTCGATGCGGATGAAAGTCTTGTGCTGGTGGAAGAGCTGACCCGCATTCCCAATAAGATTCGCGACATTTTGAAACACTGCAACCCTGTTTGCGAGGCCCTGGCGAAGATTTATTCCAACGCCAGCGATTTTCTTTTTCTAGGCCGCGGCATTCATTACCCTATCGCGCTGGAAGGTGCGCTGAAGCTGAAGGAAATTTCTTACATCCACGCGGAAGGATATCCTGCGGGCGAAATGAAGCATGGGCCCAACGCGTTGATCGATGAATCTTTGCCGGTGGTAGTGCTGGCAACGCAGGATCGCAACGATCCAACTTCCAAGTTGCGGTATGAAAAGACGCTCTCCAATATTCAGGAAGTGACGGCCCGTTCCGGGCAGGTGATTGCGGTGGCGATCGAAGGCGATCAGCAAATCGCGCAACTGGTCACCCACGTTATTTATATTCCGCACGCGCCGGAACTTCTGCTTCCAATTCTGGAAGTCATTCCCTTGCAGTTGCTGGCCTACCATATTGCCGTACGACGCGGATGCGATGTCGACCAGCCGCGCAACCTGGCCAAATCCGTCACAGTGGAATAAACATCCTAGACTCGCAGGCTTCTTATGATCCTGAGTATCTATTCTGGCTACTGGCTAGCCGTTGTTTCCTCGGCTTCTTCAATCAGAGAGACGATGTCAGTGACCGTACACGAGAAAACCGAAAGGAGCTCTTAAGTGATGCCACCAGGGCAATGGACTCAGCGGAGTGGTCGCCGTCTTCGCAATTCCTTCCGCGAAGTGTGCTTATCGGGTCCAACCCTTAGGTCCTCAAGCTTCGTGGACTTCAGTTGCTGCTATATGGCTTGAAGAAGAGTGAGCAATAGACCATTGAGCGGTGTCGGTATGTTGTGCTTCCTTCCATTGCGAACGATCACGCCGATGCGAGCATCCGTCTCCATCGGTCGGCCAGCAAGGCGGTCGGCCAAAAGCGAGTTGGTCGAGTCGACAGGGTAACTACGGTATTGAGCGAGCACTTTCTGCGGGAGATCCTCATCGAGGATTGCTCCTATAGCGCGGCCTACGGCCGCACACTCACGCACGACCTCGATTGTTGCCCGACCGATCGCCTCATCCCGAAAAACACCTGCAGGTTTGCCCAAAAGCGCAGAGATCGAACCGGCAGAATTGATACAAAGTTTGCGCCATGCCGCGGATAGAAAGTCAGCGGTCAGGGTGATCTGCGCGGCTGAGCCATGAAACAGGGCAGCGAAAGAACGGCCAGGCACGTCTGTCTGGATGAAAAGCTCCGCGGGCCCGCGTTGATGTACGCTCTCAGGTGTCCGGCGTTCAGCCGGGCAATCGATAATGACAGGGACGATCTGCTCCGCTGGCGCATAGGGGGCAAAGCGTTCGCGATGCTCCACCCCATTCTGAATGATCGCGACCGGAGCACCTTGCTTGCAGAGAAGTTTGACCCATACACCGGCGCCAGGAGCATCGTACGTCTTGGTGGCAACGATGACCCAATCCACAGGCTCCGCCTGTGAAGGCACGGTAAGGTTCGTGTAGTTGATGTCGATACTACCTTCAGGAGTCTCAACATTGAGGCGCGGCAGAGGACGTCGCGTGCATAGGGTAAGTTCGTGTTGTTCGGTGGAATGTAGCAACGCCGCGATGACCGCTCCGATAGCGCCTACGCCCACAATTGCGATCCTTGCCATCCCACTATTATCGCAAAGGAGCACGCAAGGCCCAACAAGATCGACGAGTGTGAAACAGACGCTCCCGCCTCAGCCTTCAAGAGTCGCCTTATCGTCGGTGATCCTTTCGATGGATTCGGTAGTTCCAGGTGTGAGGAACTGAATTATTGGTAACGGATTGCCTGCATGGGATCGATGGATGTTGCACGCACCGCGGGAATTATGCAGGCCGAAACGGCGCAGAGGAGGAAGAGCGCAGCCACAGCAGCAAAAACGAGAAGACTCGAGTGGCTGTTTTTAGTCCAGTGGGATAGCAGCGAGAATTGGTCCGATGGAGGCGCTTCGGACGGAGCGGCCTCGAACGCCTTCGACAAGGTTCCAAAGCCGTGCCCTCTCGCTTGGGTTCTGTGCAAGGGAATTGCACAGGAAGAACATGGACTGAGGGTGCTCGCCTGGTGCAAGGAACTTACTGGCCTCTTGTGCCACCAGAAGGGCTACGGCGTTGGAAAAGTGGTTGAGTTCGGATACTCCACGGGCATACCTTTAACGACTCTTACGTCGTGAGAAGCTGTTATTGCTTTGAGACACGGGAGCGGCGGGATCGCTTAGAGACTGCGCTCTTCGGCAATCGCGGAACAGCCTGAACGCCTGCCCAAAGCGTGGCGATCGTTTGCTCGACGACGAGAGCCTGGACAGGCAAGTCGGGCACAACGCCCTGGATAACAAAGAGCGTGGCCAGGCCGAAGATCGTAAACCACCAGGTGTGAGCTACCACCATGTCATTCTTATTTGGCAATCCTTCAGCCTTGGCAACCTCGAAAAACAGCTGCACGAAACGTTGGAACAAAGGCCTGCCAATGTCGTCAATATATTGTCCAGCGCGGACGCCGTTGCGGTTCTCCGGTCCGAAGAAGACGTTGCGGAACTGCTGCGGATGGGCAGTGCAGAACTGAATCAAGCCACGTGAAGTGGCAAAAAGACGCTCTTTCGGCGAAGGATATTTCGCGGCAATCGCGTCGAAGTTCTGAATCATCAGCCCGATCGTCTCTCGGCTCAACTCGGCAAGAATATGCCATTTGTCGGGGAAATGCTGATAAATGACGGCGTGCGTATAGCCGATCTCTTTCGCGATCTCGCGAAGCGTCACAGCTTCATAGCCGCGATCGGCAAACATTTTGCTGGCAGCCGCAAGGATTTCGCCCCGCAGCTTCTCTTTGCGCTCCAGCCGGCGACTTGGTGATGTGGACGTCACTTCCATAGCTTAATTCCTTTTGGCGATTTGTGCGACCAATTGTTGAATTATAACCATTGGTGAAATAACCACTGAGTATTTTGCAACCAATGGTTAATCCGGATCTCTAATAGTCAGGTTGCCCATTTGGATGGGCGGCCAAATATGAGGCAAAAGGAGAAACGAGCATGTATTTAGTCATGGGGATTACCGGAAACGTTGGGGGCGCCACCGCGCGGCATCTGCTGAAGCAAGGCAAACAGGTGCGAGCCCTTGTGCGCAATCGCGAGAAAGCGGCGAAGTGGGCAGACCAGGGCGTGGAGTTGGTGGATGGAGACTGGAACGATGCGACAGCCATTGCGGCGGCGCTGAAAGGCGTTGCGGGCGCGTTTGTGATGTTGCCGGCTGTATGGGCTCCCTCGCCAGACTTCAGAGAAGCAAGGAGCGTGATTGCGAACTATGTCGAGGCGTTGACCAAGGTAGTGCCTTCACGGGTGGTAGCGCTCTCGTCGATGGGCGCGAATCGACCAGGTGGGGTGGGGATGATCACGGCCTTATCACTTTTGGAGCAGGGTCTTCGCAGCCTGTCATCTCCGCTCGCATTTGTGCGTGCAGGCGGTTTTTTCGAAAACTTTCTTTACGGCTTGCAGGCCGCCCAGGGCGGAACACTCCCGGTCTTCTACAATCCGACAAATCGGAAATCGACAATGGTCGCGTCAGATGACATCGGCGCCGAGGTGGCAACCCTTCTGATCGGGCCGGCGTGGTCAGGGCATCGCGTCATCGAGCTGGGTTCGATGGTCAGTGCGGATGAAGTGGCCGCACAATTGGGTGAAGTTCTGAAACTTGACGTGAAAGCCTTTGCAATCCCACGTGCAGGGTGGGCGGAAACGTTCCAGCAGTTCGGCATCCCCAAGGGCCACACTGGACCAGCCGAAGAAATGTTTGAGAGCGTGAACGCGGGATGGATGGATCTCGGAGTCACGGGTACGGAGCACGTAGCGGGCACGACGTCCGCACGCGATGTGTTTGCGGCTGCGCAGAACTCCGTCAAGGAGTAAGTCCAGGGCAAGCTGAATCAGCCGCAGTTCCCTGGGAACTGCGGCGCTACCCGGCTTATTGCAGAACGAATGAAACCATTTCAACCGCAAGAAGAGGATCGCTTTGAATATGAAAGCTGAACACACAATCGATAAACCCGCACGGGCGGGTCGAGCTACTCAAATAGCCGCGATGGTAACAACCAGCATTGTCGCCTGCATGTGGATGTACTTCGGAAGGTTATATCTCATTCACGATCCCGAGGAATGGAGGATCGCCAATCAGCAGCTGGGATACCCGCTCTATATCATCCCTCTGATTGGCGTGACCCACATCCTTGGTAGCGTGGGCCTTCTGATTCCCAATGTGCCTCGATTGACTGAGTGGGTCTATGCTGGTTTCGCGATCACTCTTTTACTCGCGTTCTATTCACAACTGAATAGCGGTGGCAGTACCTGGGATAAATTTGATCCGATTCTCGTCATGGCGTTCGTCTCAGCTTCGTATGGATTCAGACGCTGCATGCACGCAAACAGGTGGTCGATATGAAGAACACGCTCGGCGGGCAGTTTTACTTTTCCCAGGCACGTCGCGGAGGGCCGAACGAGGGTGCGGCGCGGCTGCGATGTGGATCAGCCCCGCAACCTGGCCAAATCCGTCACGGTGGAATAAACATCGCAGACTCGCAAGCGATACCCGCGTCTGCGGGTTAGTCGAAGAAGTCGCGATCTTCGTCCGCGAGGTGTGCTTTGGCCGCCTTAACGTTGAATGTGATGCCGAGACCTGGTTTGTCCCAAACATCGATGAAGCCGTTCTTCACAATCGGGTCTGGCAAGCCGTCCACAATGTCGTACCACCATTCCGGATCGCCCTTCGCATATTCAAATGCAATATAGTTCTGCGGCAGGGTCGCCCCCATGTGCACTTGCGCCGCCACTCCGAACAGCCCATCAAAAATTCCATGCGGAGCTACCAGGATGCCGTGGAGATTGGCGTATTCGGCGATCCACTTCAATTCAGCGATGCCACCCACATCTTCCGGGTCCGGTCCAATCACGTTGACCGCCTGGGTCTCGATCAGGTCCTTGAAGTTTTCCCGCAGATAGATCTCCTCGCCCGTGTGAATTGGCGTCGATGTGCTATCTGTCACTTGTTTGAAGACTTGAGCATTCGGATAAGGCGTGTAGTCGCCTGTGATCAGATCTTCGAGCCATGCGATATGAAGCGGTTCAACAGCGCGCGCAAACCGAATCGCATCCTTGACCGTCCAGCCCGGACCGCAATCGAGCGCCAACCCGATGTCATCGCCAAGCGCCTTTTTTGAAGCCTCGACGCAGGCGACAACATGGTCGAAGCCGCGTTCCGTGAGCAGTCCGCGATCCATGTAAGGCGGCCCGCCCTTCCATTGCTTGCCGTACCAGGCGTCGGGGACGGAGGTCAGCATCGCCGTATTGTGAAAGCCGACCGGCTGCTTGAACAGTGTGAAGCCCTCCTTCGCCTCCTTCATCTTCGACGTGAGCTCGGCGTAATCCTGGGGGGTGCGGGGTGTGAAGTGAGGCGCGACGTTTTCAGAGTTTCCATAGGGACGGACGCGGTCGCGGATCTTTCCGCCGAGCAGTTTATAAACAGGCAATCCGGCGGCCTGGCCTGCGATGTCCCACAGGGCGATTTCGATTGCGCTAACTGCCGCGCCCCAGGGCTTGAACGCGCCCATGCGGCGAATCTTCAGCATTATGCTGGCAACATTCGTGGGGTCCTCGCCGATCAGATAGGGTTTATAAAACAGCACCATCGGCTTGAGATACGGCTTGGCGGACTCCGCCTGACCGTAGCCGGAGATTCCTTGATCCGTGACGATTCGAACGGTTGGATTGCGGCCGATGATGGCACACTTCAGGTCAGTAATCTTGATCGCTGCGGTTCCCGTTGGTCTTACAGGAGCGGCCATCGCAGCGCCCTCCGCCTGGCGTCCAAAGACGGCTGCAGCAGCTGCCCCCGATAGCCATCCTACAAACCCTCTTCGCGTCAACTCTCCCATCTGCCTGTTCTCCTGGAGAATTCCAATGTCATCGCTTGCGCGGAGAAATTTCAACGTTGCCGCGAAGCCATCCGTTCTCATTATTCACCTTCGCTTTGTACTACAGTTGCAGAGAGTGACAATTTGCTCTGGTTGTAGAACAGGTGGCGACGCCGGTGGAACTGTCCTCGGCCCGCCTACGTAGTATTTTTAGCGTCCGGAGGTTCAAATGCTCTGGTTATACGAATCCTTCTTTCCTGTGGTCTGGATCGCTTTCCTTCTCTACTGGCAAATCAAAGCCGGCCATACCAAATCCACGCAGCGTCTTGAGCCGGCTGCCTCGCGCATCTTCCGCGCTCTCATCTTCCTGATCGCGATCGTCCTCTTCTCGACAACTCGCATCCCGTTGCGCTGGCTGAACCTTCCGCTCTGGCCGATGGGCTTTTGGCCCTTCTGGCTGGGAGCTGCCATCACCGTCGCCGGCCTTCTGTTCGCCGTCTGGGGCCGCGAGTACCTCGGCACCAACTGGAGCCGCTCCGTCACCATTAAACAGGGCCACGAGCTGATCACCTCCGGCCCCTATGCCGTGGTCCGTCACCCTATCTACACCGGCATTCTGACCGGTTTCCTCGGCATGGCGATTGCCATCTCCCAGGTGCGCGGATTCATCGCCCTCGCCCTTATCTTCCTCGCGTTGTGGATCAAGCTCCGCATGGAGGAACAGTGGATGCGTTCTCAATTTGGCGAGACGTATGCCGCCTATGCTCGTCACACCGCAGCCCTGGTGCCTTACCTCCTCTGATCGCCTGCACCGCAAAACGCCGTCGAACTAAACGCGATTACACGAAAGCAAAAAATATCGAATTTTCCGATTTCGCAAATGATGGGACGGCGGGTTAGGAGTAGTTAAGACGCCTTCCACCAAGACAAACTTTTCTTCAAAATGTAACCGCCTTCTAATGACCGGAGATATGTGTGACGGGTATCACCTTCCTTAGGCAGGCGGAAATGCCTGTTCCTGGAGGAAAGTGAAATGCAAAAGTTAGCTGCAACGTCTTTGGCTGCGTTGCTTGTTGCCGGTCAACTTGCAATTCCCGCGGCGTCTCAAGCCCAGGAAGATGGAGCAAGAACGGCAACCCCGATCAAGCATGTGGTCGTTATTTTCGGAGAGAACATCTCCTTCGACCACTATTTTGGAACCTATCCGTATGCCACCAATCCGAAGGGCGAGCCCCGGTTTGTGCCCGCGCCCAGAACGCCAGCCGTGAACGGTTTTACGGACGCGCTTCTCTACAGCAATCCTAACTTTCTAAACACCGCGGGCAATGGCGCAGGGGCGGTGAATCCGTTTCGCCTCGATCGTTCTGAAGCGGCAACCGCCGATCAGGATCACAACTACGGGCCAGAGCAGGAAGCATTCCATGCAGGTTTGATGGACTCTTTTCCGGAATACACCGGAACGCCAGGACCTCCGCCGAATGGCCAGTCGACCGACGGATTGGTGATGGGATACTACGACGGCAACACGGTAACGGCGTTGTGGAACTACGCCCAGAGATATGCCCTGAACGATAACGCCTATGGCACGACCTTTGGGCCTTCGTCGCCTGGCGCGATCAACCTCGTTTCCGGCCAGACGAATGGAGTGTCGGACGAAATCAACGCCGGCAGCAAGGTAGTTACAGATGGCGGCAGCACCACGCTGATTGGAGATGCGGACCCAATTGGCGATGCCTGCTCGACCACCACGGGTGCTCAGGTGGCTATGAGCGGCCAGAATATTGGCGATCTGTTGAACAGCCGCGGCGTTACCTGGGGATGGTTTCAAGGTGGATTCGACCTGGCGTCGACAAATTCCAACGGAACCACCGGATGCGCTCGCTCCACTCTGTCGAAGGTGACGAACGTAGCAGAAGTGGATTACATCCCGCACCACGAGCCGTTTCAGTACTACACATCCACGCAGAATTTGAAGCATCTGCGTCCGACCTCGACGCGAATGATTGGTCGCGCTGGCGATCAGGCAAACCACCAATATGACATCAACGACTTCTATGCTGCTGTGAGCGCCGGTAACATGCCGGCGGTCAGCTTCCTCAAGGCCCCCGGCTATCAGGACGCACACGCTGGATATTCCGATCCACTGGATGAGCAGGCGTTTGTGGTCAGCATCATCAACTTCCTGCAGCACACTCCCGAGTGGAACTCCACGGCAGTCATTATCAACTACGATGATTCCGACGGCTGGTACGACCATCAGATGGGACCGATTGTGAATCAATCCACAACCGCGTCTGACATGTTGAGCGGCAACGGGCAGTGCGGAAACGGAACAGATACCGCATTGGCCGGCCCCGATGCGCAGCATGCACAGGGACGCTGCGGTTACGGGCCGCGAATTCCGATGCTGGTGATCTCCCCGTATGCTCGCCGGAATTATGTGGATCACACCGTGACCGATCAAACTTCGATTATTCGGTTCATCGAGGATAATTGGTTGGGCGGCCAACGGATTGGTAATGGATCGTTTGATGCGCTGGCGGGATCACTGAATACCATGTTCAATTTCAATAATCCACGCAACCAGGGCATGTACATTCTGGATCCAACCACCGGAGAAGTGTCTGGCGGGGGTTGGTAGAGAGCACAGCGAATCCATTCGGGGGTGGCGCAAACCAGCGCTGCTCCCGAGTCGATCGAATCAGCAGGGAGAGACAGAGTCCTGATCACACGACGTAATTTTCTGAAGCACAGCAGCCTCACCCTCGCGAGTCTCGCGGTCAACAATCCGAAAAGTGAAGCCTCCGACGCAGAGACCCTGGATCCTGGGTCGCTGAAGCCATTTGTGGACGCGCTGCCAATCCCAACCGTGGCGCAGCCAGCAGCTTCGCGACCGAATCCAGAGGATTTGAAGCAGAGCGTTCCTGTCTACGAAATGGTCATGCGTGAGACGCGAGTGAAAGTGCACCGCGACCTATCGCCGACGCGCATGTGGACCATCGGCGGGAGCTTTCCTGGAGTGACCATTGAAACGAATAGTGGCCACGCCGTGCAGGTGAACTGGAAAAATCAGTTGCCCGCGCAGCATTTTTTGCCGATCGACTACACCTTGCATGGCGCCGAGCGCAACGTGCCGGAGGTACGGAGCGTCATCCACTTACATGGCGGCAGAACACCGGCTGCGAGCGATGGCTATCCCGAAGAATGGATTGTGCCGGGTAAGACCCAGACATGTTTCTATCCATCGCAGCAGGAAGCCGCGCTGTTGTTCTATCACGACCACACAATGGGAATTAACCGGCTGAATATCTATGCCGGCATGCAAGGCTTTTTTATCGTGCGAGACGAAGTGGAGGAACAGCTGCATCTGCCAAAAGGGAAATATGAAATTCCCTTGATGTTTTGCGATCGCCTGCTGCGCACTGATGGTCAACTGTTTTATCCGGTGTCTCAAAATCCGAAGTCGCCGTGGGTGCCGGAGGTTTTCGGCAACGCAATTTTAGTGAATGGCAAGCTGTTGCCCTATCTTGATGTGGAGCCACGCAAGTATCGCTTCCGCCTGATGAATGGATCGAATGGCCGCTTCTATCGCTTTTCTCTGCAGAATAAAGCCGAGTTTCATATGATCGGTTCCGACCAGGGATTGCTGGCCGCGCCGATCGGGTTGAAGCGTTTGCCGCTGGCTCCGGCGGAGCGCGGCGACATCGTGATCGATTTCAGCGGGATGAAGGGCGAGACGGTGGAGTTGCGCAGCGACTCATTTTCTATTCTGCAATTTCGCGTGGGTCGAGATTCGGTGTCCGACGAAAGCGATCTTCCTTCGAGCATCCGTCCGGTGCGGCGAATTTCGGAGAATGAAGCGGTTCGAACCCGGCAACTGACGCTGGACGAACGCATGGATATGGTCCAGCGATCCATGGGCATGCTGCTGAACAACACGCCATGGCACATGCCGATTTCCGAAAAACCTGTGCTGGACACCACAGAAATATGGGAACTGATCAATCTGACGGAGGATTCCCATCCCATCCATCTTCACCTGGTGCGCTTTCAAATTCTTGATCGCCGACCCTTCGACACATTCGAGTACATGCAGAAGCAGGTGGTGCGTTATACAGGGCCGGCCGTTCCACCCGCACCCGCGGAGATGGGATGGAAGGATACGGCGCGAACAGATCCCGGGATGGTGACGCGCATCATCGTTCCATTTCAGGGGTATGCGGGACGTTATGTGTGGCACTGCCACATCCTGGAACATGAAGATAATGAAATGATGCGGCCGTTTGAGGTGCTTCCGGCGGCTTCAACGCACGCGTGAGGGAAGCTCGCCCTTAGGTCGCGTGGATACAGATTTCTGCCATCTCTGCCTAGGCTTTCTTTCTGGATTTCACCAACTCGCGCCAGTCACGGTCTGTCTGGTCGGCGTAGGCCATGGCAAAGTTCGCGACCGCTGCTTCGAATCCTCCTGAAACTCCCAGGTAGCCAGACAACATGGAGCAATCCCCAGCGCGCGCATGCCCGCGTGCCAGCAAGTCGCCGCAGACACGGGCATATTCCACCAGGCCTGCTTGCTTCAGGTCATCTAGCTTCACTGAAGCTTTGTGATCGTTCAACTGCCGCACCAGGTAGTCCCGGCCCTCGAGCGTAGTCCATCCCAGAAACGGATCTGACTGCAATTGCATCAGCCGCTCTCCCTCCACGACACGTTGACCCTGATGAGTATGGGGATTTTCTTTGCCGCGCCTATGGCGCAGATAGGGTTCGTATGCGGATGCGACTTCCTCTTTGATTTGAATGAACAGAGGATCCTTTGGGCCATTGCCCACCATGTAAACGCAGTAATCGCGCAGACCGATGGAGCCGGTTCCCACAACTTTGAAGGCCACATCGACCGGGCGATATTGCAAGAAGAACTTCTGCCGCTCCGGAGACAAACTCTCCACATATTTTCCCAGCGAGGCAACGATTCGATCTGCCTCTGGGCTGGTCAACCGCTTCAATACCGGTGGCATGTTCTTAAAGATGCGCGGCGGTTTTGTCGGTAATCTGGATTTTGTTTTCTGATCCGGGATAATTTTTTTCGCAGATTTTTTGTGCCGCCCGTTCACCTGCGTCAGCGCCTTCAGAGTATCTGTCGCAGTCGCGCGTTGCGCCACTTCGAGAATCCTCTCCACCGTCGGAACACTTCGCAGACGATGTACCTGGAATCTGGCCACGTCCAATACTGGCATGCGCGCAAAGGACGCCATGGCGCGACGATATCGATCCAGGAAAACTTCCGCAGCCTCACGGCAATTTTCGTCACTTGCGCCGGCTTCACGGCCAGCCAGCACCAGGCTGGTGGCCATGCGTTTAACATCCCATTCAAACGGACCGGCAATCGTTTCATCGAAATCGTTAATATCGAACAGCAACCGCCCATCGGATCCAGCATAGGCGCCAAGATTTCGGACATGCGCGTCTCCGCATAGTTGCGTCAAAATACCGGTGTTCGAGGCCAGGGAAAAGTCGTAGGCCATTACAGGAACGGCGCCGCGGAAATAGCCGAACGGAGAGGCTTCCATCCGCTCATATTTCAAAGCCGCCAGCGCTGGAACGCGGCCGTGCATGGATTTCTCCATCAGCTTCAGCGGATCTTCGCGGCGCGCCTTCGCCTTCCATACTCCATGTTCTGCACGGCGCATTTGCTTGCGTCGTTGTTGACCTAATGTAAGGCGCTCTTTTGGACTAAGAGGCATGGTCATCGGCTTATCTTTACTCCGTCATGATGCATGGATGCAAAGGCTTTGGTTCCTGGCGTCGCTTACAGGTTCACAGAAAGTTTACTCGCAACCCGGCACAGGCTTTTGACGGCAGGCGCTCCGAACGCAATTTGGCGGGCACGATGCGGTAAACTAGAAAGGAGATCGGGATACTCCCGCAATCCGCGCGCTTGCCAGTTGGATTCTCGCGTTTGCCGCCCAGCCAATCTACATACCAGAACAGGAAACTTCATTCATCGTGTCGTCCGTTATCCGTAATATCGCTATCATCGCCCACGTCGATCACGGCAAGACCACACTTGTCGATGCCATGCTACGTCAAAGCGGGACTTTCCGCTCCAACGAGGCGGTCGCCGAACGGGTGATGGACTCGAACGACCTGGAACGTGAGCGCGGTATCACCATTCTGGCGAAGAATACCGCAATTTTCTTCCACGATACCAAGATCAATATCGTCGATACGCCGGGTCACGCCGACTTTGGCGGTGAGGTGGAGCGCGCGCTCAAGATGGTTGACGGCGTCATGTTG
Source organism: uncultured Acidobacteriota bacterium (assembly GCA_963794795.1). Lineage (GTDB taxonomy): Bacteria > Acidobacteriota > Terriglobia > Terriglobales > Acidobacteriaceae > JAKAAZ01. The sequence goes on from CAWCFC010000003.1 coordinate 257,217, forward strand.
CTGGTCGACGCCAGCGAGGGTCCGCTGCCCCAGACACGGTATGTGCTCTCGAAGGCCTTGGAAGCGAAGTTGCCTCCCATCCTGGTGATTAACAAAATTGATCGTCCCGATGCGCGTCCGCAAGAAGTTTTGAATGAAGTGTACGACCTGTTCATCGATCTGGACGCGGGCGAAGATCAGCTTGATTTCCCGGTGCTGTATACCAACGCGAAACTGGGCACGGCATCGATCGATGCGAAGGTTGCAGGAACCAATCTGCAGCCGTTGTTTGAGGCGATTGTTTCGACCATTCCACCCGCTAGCGGCGATCCGAACGGGCCACTGCAAATCCTGGTAACGAATCTGGATTACTCGGACTACCTGGGACGCCTGGCGATTGCGCGTGTTTTTAACGGCACGCTGCATACCGGGGATGAAGTCGCGATTTCCAAGCGCGATGGTTCGCTGGAGAAAACGAAGATCACTAAGCTGTTCAGCTTTAGTGGCCTGAAGCGCACCGACATTGAGGAGACGACCCTCGGCGATATTGTCGCGGTCGCCGGTATCAGCGGAATCACGATTGGCGAAACCATCACCAGCCTCGAGAATCCGGCACCGTTGCCGACGATCTCGATCGATGAGCCCACAATTGCCATGCAGTTCTTCGTCAACAACTCTCCATTCGCCGGGCGGGAAGGGCAATACGTCACCTCCCGCAATTTGCGCGAGCGGCTGGAAAGAGAACTGCTCACCAACGTCTCGATTCGCGTGGAAGATGCAGGCAATGCTGACAACTTTAAAGTGCTGGGACGCGGCGAACTGCAGCTCGCTATCTTAATTGAGATGATGCGTCGCGAAGGCTATGAGCTGATGGTGGGACGGCCGGAAATTGTGACCCGCACCGTCGATGGGAAACTGATGGAGCCCGTCGAACTGCTCACCATTGATATTCCAGAAAACTTTGTCGGAGTTGTGATGGAACGCCTGGGGCCGCGCAAAGCTGAGATGGTGAAGATGCACAACCATGGCTACGGGCGCGTACGCCTGGAGTTTCGCATTCCCAGTCGCGGCCTGATCGGCCTGCGCAATGAAATGTTGACGGAGACTCGCGGCACCATTGTCATGAACTCCTTGTTTGACGGCTACATGCCGCACCAGGGAGACATTCCGCAGCGCTCCACAGGCGCTTTGATCGCCGACCGTGCCGGGACAACGACAACGTACGCGCTGGACGGACTGCAAGAACGTGGAGTGTTGTTCCTCGGACCCGGCAATGAAGTGTACGAGGGCATCATCGTTGGCGAACATTCCCGAGATAACGATCTGGATGTCAACGCGGTGCGAGAAAAGAAGCTGACCAACATGCGCGCTTCCTCTGCCGATGATGCAATCCGCCTGGTGCCGTTCAAGCCGCAGAATCTGGAACAGGCAATCGAATTCATCAACGAGGACGAACTGGTGGAGGTCACGCCGAAGAGTCTGCGCCTGCGTAAAAAGATCTTGCAGGCCAATCGTCGACCCAAAAAAAATGCGGTGCCAACCTCGGTCTAGGGATGTTCATGATGGAACTGCTCTAAAATCGAGGAACGCGTTATGGTGCCCTGGCTGAATAAGGAGCCTCGGTATCGAGGACTCCACAGCTGGGTCAAAGGAAAATGTCGCAACAGGATTTGTTCTCACCGGAAAGCTTGAAACCCGAGGCCTCCGCATTGCCGAAGACTGAAGACTGGTCGGAATCTCCCGCTCCGCTTTGGCTGCAACGGATATCTATCGTCATCCTGGTAGTGTTCTGCTTCTACGTGGGGCTGCTCGTATTCTTGCTTCCGTGGACGAGATACTGGAACGAGAATCCTTATCTGCTCACCTTTTCTCCAATCGGAAGATTGATGGGCTCCGGAATCACGCGCGGGGTCGTTTCTGGACTTGGATTGCTGGATGTCTGGATCGGAATATCGGAAATCATCCATTACCATGAGCATCGAGCGTAAGCTTGCCCATCGCATCTCGCGTGGCCGGTCTGCAGCGTTTCTGACACGGACGTCATCCCACCCTATGGTTCCAGCAATGTCACAAATTCAGTGCGAGGTCGTAGATGGCCAATCATAAGCCGGCTCTCCTTTCCTATGAAGATCCGGGTTTCGTCAACAGTCCTGACGGGCGTCCGTTGCGGATTATGGCGGAGTACTTAGAGCCGCTAGCACATTTTCGCCGCGAGAGGATTCAGGATACGGTCGTTTTCTTCGGATCGGCCCGGTTCAATTCGCTCCATGATGCGTCTCGCACACTAGAATTGTTGGATACTTCCGGATCTGCGAAGCCAGCTTCATCTGAAGAGCAACCGGCTACGCCAGAGCAATTGGCCAGCGGGCAGGCAACGCAACTGCAACGCGCCCACGCAGAGGCTGCCGTGGAAATGGCGCAATACTACGAAGATGCTCGAAGGCTTGCCTATCTGCTGACAAAATGGTCGATGACGTTGCGCTATAAGCGCTATCGATTTGTCGTCACCTCTGGCGGTGGTCCCGGCATTATGGAGGCGGCCAATCGCGGAGCCAGCGAAGCAGGAGGCAAAACCATTGGCTTGAATATTCGTTTGCCGTTTGAGCAGGCCCCCAACCCGTACATCACTCCCTCGCTGAGCCTCGATTTTCATTATTTCTTTATGCGCAAGTTCTGGTTCGCCTATCTCGCGAAAGCGCTCGTCGTGTTTCCCGGAGGCTTTGGCACCTTGGACGAAATGTTTGAATTGTTGACTCTGACGCAGACACACAAATTGGCGAAGGAGATGACGATCGTGGTGTATGGGTCGCAGTATTGGAACGAGGTCATCAATCTCGACACTCTGGTGAAAAAGGGAACGATCTCGCCGGAGGATGTGAAGCTGCTCCACTTCGCGGACACTCCCGACGATGCTTTTACGATTTTGAGGGACTCGCTAACGTTGAACCATCTTGGCGGGAAGAAGCCCGAAACAAGCACGATGGAAGAACTGCTGGACGAGGATACAGAAATGTCGCTGCGTCCGGAAATCAGAAAGACGCGGCCGTAATTGCGGCGGAATTTTGCTGAGGAATCAAAAGCATCCCATGAGGCGCGTGGAATTTCTTTTCATTCACTATTCGCAATTGACGTAGAAACTTCAGAGGGGGAGCAATCATGGAAATTCGAGAGATGTTTCTGCCGGAGTTCGACCAGGAAATGAAGAAGACACGGGCGATTCTGGAGCGAGTGCCCGAGGGAAAGCCCGACTTCAAGCCTCATGAAAAGTCGATGGCATTGGGCAGACTGGCAGCACACACAGCGCAGTTGCCGGAATTTGCAGTGATGATTGCAGAGCTGCCAGAGCTGGATTTTTCGAAGTCAAGTATGAAGCCGCTAGTCATGGAGTCGCGGCAGCAACTTCTGGACGCTTTCGACGCGAATATTGCGAAAGCGCGCGCTGCAATTGCCAAAGTGCCCGACGATGAATGGCAGAAAAAGTGGAAGCTCAGCTTTCAGGGCCACGCTATTGCTGACGCGCCGCGATTCATGATGTATCGCGAGATGTTTTTAAACCACATCGTTCACCACCGTGCCCAGTTGGGAGTCTATTTGAGGTTGAATGATGTGCCGCTTCCCGGGACATATGGTCCGTCAGCAGATGATTCCATGGGTTTCTAGGGACTTTTTCGACGCTCCAACGATCTAGCGGCGCAGCTTCCGTTTCAGAGAGAGCTGCGCCGTCTTGTTTGGCCAGATGCGTCGACCAGCGATTCGCTGTCTGGATCTACTGCACCGCTCCGATAAAGACGGCAAATGGCGGCAGAGTCACGTGATTCAAATCAACATCCTTCTCTACACCCTGGTCGGCGAGCAGCGCGGTAGCGTGACTACTCTGAATTCCTTGCGCCTGCAGGTTGTACGACAAAGTGTGGGACTCGTCGGTGAAATTCATCGCCACCAGTACCGATGGTCCCGCGCCAGGGATTTTTCTCAAATACGACAGAACATCTGGATTCGACGTATCCACCATAATGTTTTGTCCGTCGCGAAGCGCTGGATTTTCTGCTCGCATGGTGAGGAGGTGTTTGTACCAATTCAACAAGGAATCAGGTTCGCCGGATTCAACCTGCACGTTGACGGTTTTGTAGCTGGCCGGAATTGGCAGCCAAGTTTTTGCCGCCGTGCTGAAGCCGGCATTTTTCCCTGAATCCCACTGCATGGGAGTCCGCTCGCCGTCGCGTCCTTTGTACTTTGGCCAGCCGCGAATACCATCCGGGTCTTTCACTTCCGCCAATGTTTTTGGCGGAGTCGTCACCATGCCAATTTCCTGACCGTAATACATCAAATCCGCGGAGCGCGTGGTCAACAGGATCGCAGCCACAATGCGGGCAATAGCCGCATCGTGTTTGGCGTCGCCATAGCGATTCCAGCTGCGATCGTTGTCATGGTTGTCAAAGACGAACAACGGCATGTAACCGTCTAACTCGGTTTCCGCCTGATTGATCTTGGTGCGGAATTCATTTACGTCGAGCCGATCGATGAAGCCGACTTGCATGTCCATTGGTAATTGAAGTTCGTTGTGAGCCTTTCCGCCGTACCACTCTAGCTGGCTCTGGATGTTGTCGAGATAGGTTTCTCCAATCAGAACGCGATCTCCGGGGTAGCTATCGACCATCTTGCGCAGCGCCCGCATCACGACGTGGACCTCCGGGAGATTTTCTGTTCGATTCTGTTCCTCATTGGGATTGCCGACTTCATTTGTTCCGGGAAGGATTTTCTCATTGCGCAATTCCGGGTCTTCAAACAATTCGGGGATCGCGTCGAGGCGGAATCCAGCGACTCCCTTGTTGAGCCAGAATCGGCAGGCATCGAACATGGCCTTCTCTACCGCAGGATTGCGCCAGTTCAGGTCCGGCTGCGCTGCCAAAAACTTGTGGTAATACCATTGCTTCGTAGTTGAATCGAACGTCCATGCAGAGCCGCCAAATTCACTTTCCCAATTATTGGGTGGAATGCCAGGGCCTTTTCCATCGCGCCAGATATACCAGTCGCGCTTGGGATTGGTGCGTGAACTGCGGCTCTCGATGAACCATGGGGATTGGTCCGAGGTGTGGTTCATCACCATGTCCATAATCACGCGGATGTGATGGGACTTGGCCGCCGCCAGCAGGTGATCGAAATCCACCATGGTGCCAAACATGGGGTCGATCGCTTCATAGTTGGAAATGTCGTAGCCAAAGTCTTTCTGGGGGGATGGGTAAATCGGCGTCAGCCAAATGGCATTGACTCGCAAGCTCTGCAGGTAGCCTAGGCGCTGGATGATGCCATTGATGTCCCCGATGCCATCGCCGTTTGTGTCTTGAAAACTGCGTGGATAGATTTCATACACCAGGGCATGTTTCCACCACGGCGAAGAGCTTGTTCCCGGCGTCGTTGAATCAGACTTGATTGCTTGACCTGGCTCGGGAGCCTTGGACGTGGCCGCGAAAAGGGGGGCTGCGGTGAGGAAGCTTATGACTAGGCCAATTATCAGATTCCGTTTTGTGGTGAGGAAAGCCAAGCGCGTGCGTTTGATGGCAGAGAATGAAGTCATTTCATCTCCTGGGGTGGGAAAGTGACGAACGGGGAATTTGCGCCGCCCACACATTTGTTGGATGTATCCGAGGCGATTCGAGCCGAGTACAACTTCGCGTTCGACGGAACGACTGCCCAGCGAATTTCAAACAATCGATCTACAATTCGTTGCGAACCTCTCGGGCCGTTGGCACCAACTCTTGTCCAGGCTGGACGATTTTCGCCTGGATCTTGCGAAATCCAAACAACACGGCGGCTTGCGGGGCAACATACCGCGTGATCCACATTACGACAAGGATGAGGGGAACGTAATGGCCCCAGAGCTGAGGATGTACCGGCAAGAGCAATCCCGGCGCCGCAAAGGCGGCGTAGGCGACCAACACGAGGCCCCATGGGCTTTCGCGGGCGTCTCCGAAGACGCCATTCAAAAAGATAAAGGTGAAGAAATACAAAATTGGCATTACCACTACAATGCCCGACCACCCTAACTCGCGATAAGCGTCGCCGATTGGCGCAAATGCCACAGCGGTCGAAAAGTCTTCCTGGCTGGCTTCGTCCGTCTCGCGGCCATAGATATTTCCGAGCGAAAGGGTTACGCGACTGGGCCACAGAAAATGCGGGACGACCATTTCGAAACCGTCAACGAGGTAGCTGAATCCCACTGGCCCAGTGTGCTGCGTTAATTGAATGAGCCGATCATCCTGACAGATCAAGGATTCACGATCCAGTATGCCGTGGGGATGGTCGTAGCACAGCGAGACCTGATTGATGTCTTCATTCTTCTTCAAGGAATCCGAGTACCACGAATACATCGCCGGAATCGTGGCGGGATTTTTCAGAAGGTTGATTGTCGCCTCGACGGTCCCCGTCAGCGTCGACTGCCGAGTCGATGCACGGGCGTACTGCGCCCATGGAAAAAGGAATCCAATGGCGAATGCCAACCACGCAACCATCGCCATCACTTGCAAGGGCCGGAACCGGTATTCCAGAGCGGCGCACACCAGAAAGTAGGACAAGAACGGGGTATACATCCCCTGCTTGGAAGCGGCAATAAAACCAAAGCCGGCGACATAGAAGATGCTGACGATCACGATCCAGTTCATACTGCGCGTTCCACGGCTGATACAGATCTCATAATACGTGGCGAGAATCGTTGCCATGGGGATGAAGATATTCAGCTGATTCAACGCCGTCCAAATGGTGCCGGTTCCCCCGGTGTTGTAGTTTGTCAAAAGGATCTGACTGAAGAGTCCAATCACCAACAAACCGGCCGACGTGTTCTTCAAGTTTTCCAGGTCACGGACGGTGAAGCGTACAAAATTTCGCCTCGTCGAGAATCTGCGGCTAAGGCCGGCCGCTGCCAATATACCTGCCCATCCGATCGCGGTTGCCGTAATCGTGATCATGGGCTGTTCAAAATGACGGTTCGTGGGTTCCCAGAGGAAAACCTTGAGAAAAAGCAGAATGAGAAATGTGGGAATGGCCAGGAAAAATACAAAGGCTCCACTGGTCGTCGCCAGGCCGTCCAGTAGGTTGAAAGCCATGGCGCTGAAAACCATGGCCAAACACGCCAAGAACGCGAAGACCGGATCGGTGCCATCGAGCAATTGCGCGAAAAGCAGCAACACCGCCGCAATCAACACATGGTTGATGTTGATTCGCGTTGGGTAAGGTAAGCGCATGAATCAAATTTCAACGACGAGTGCTACCGGATAGACAATCAGTCTTGCGAAATAGTAGACGCAGTGCGTGAATCGATGGCGAGACCATATCTACGTTGATCTCTAAGTATGAAAACGCGACGGGTTGACCGAATGAATCAAACGACGTTCGCAATGTGACCTCATCGGCCGCAACCGCAACTCATATGGTATCTCCAGCGATCGCAGTACCGGGAACAGAGCCAGAACAACAATAAGTATACCAATTCCCTCCACCCGCAATTTTCGGCTTCCGCTCTCAAATCTCCCAACGTGCGGTCCATGTCATATGCCGCAATTGACACGTCGCGGCAATCACGCCGAGTAACATCAAAAAGCTAGGCACAATGACGAACCAGTGAGTCTCCCAGCGGCTGAGACCAAACCAGCGTTCCAGGTACCAGAAATATGCAACCATGGCGAAAACCGCAGTGCGAGCTTGGCTAGGCTTCGATTTCAGCCCGACGCCCAAGGGAAAGACAAGGGCCAGAAAATCGTAGATCTGGTGCTGGAAGCAGGCCAGACTTGCGACAACGAGGCAAGCCAGAATAACTCTTCCATCGATACGTGAGGCTTCCCGGGAAAAATACGCGGCGATACCACAAGCCAGCAAAATAGCCAGTCCGTAGGGGAGCAGCTGAGTCCACGGTGGAGCATGCGGGATGTGCTTCAGCAGCATTTGCATAATGGCGCTAATATTCGCCCAACCTGCAGTCACACTGCCCTTGTGAACAGCAGTAAGAAACGGTTCGATCGCGAGCTTTCGCCATCCCGTCGTGAGCCACGCATCTACCAGAAGGAAGCCCAATATTGGCGGAATCAGCGAGAAGATCAGCAGTTTCCAACGCCGGCGCAGCAAAAGGAAAACGGCCAACACAGGCGGAAAGCTATATTTCTCGTACGCGATTCCGAGGAGTAGCCCTCGCCCGCTCTGCGAAGTTACGGGCGCCCACAATGCGATGGCCGCCAACGCCACAGCGTCGCTTTGGCCATTTCCAATGGTAACGCGGAAAGGTGTGCTCATGCAGACCAGAACAAACAACAGCAAGGTTCTTCGCCGCCCTAATTCGCACAAGCGAGCAACGTTCCAACTGAGAACAAAAACCAACAATAAATTACAGAGCGCCCAAATAGTTTTCGCTTCCCCGAATGGCAGAAATCCCAGCGGGAGCAACAACACGTAAAGTTCGTGGAGGTAGTTCGGTATCTGGTTTAAGAGAATCTCCTGATGCGCATCACCCGATAGATACGCAGACCACGGATCTCTGTGCAACAGCAACAAGTGTGTGCCGCTCCATTGAAAGTCCATGGATCTATGAATCGCGTTCCTAATCGCGACAAGAAGCGATGCAGATGCGAGCAGCGCGCCGAAAATGAGTGCGAACCTCGAAGTTAGGAATTCCAGCCAGCGGTCATGCTGCGCCAATTCGGGCTTTCGATTAGGGGGCGGCGGCTCCCGCTCGCTGGCTGTATTCGTTGGTGCCAAGTTCTCGCCCGCGTTTTTCATATCCTTTCAGGATACTGCACGCTGACGCCAAGCTTTACAGCGAGAAAAGCGTCGCTCCCCCTAAGATAGAACGCCAGAAAATGCGCAGCCTCGGCTACCCTCTTTAGATTACCTTCGAATCTAACGAGACGTACGTGGCGAGCCACGGGCTTGAGAATTGCGTGGAGTACCTTTCGTTGCGCACGAGGCAGTTTCCGGGGCGCGAGGTGAAGCTTAGCCGGCGTCCTCGGATTTGTCGGTTGCGTCGGAACTGTTCGGTTCTTCATTCACCCGAATTCGCAATGAGCTAAGAAAATTCAAATCCTGGGAAGTGAAGGGTCCAGCACCGGGGGTCTCCGCAGGCAGGGTCTCAGCGGGTTCCGGCGTGGCTTCATTGAGCCCAATGGTGGCTTCCAGCACCAGCATGACTTCAAAGCCTTCCGCGCGAATACTCCGCACCACTCCGGCAATTTGATCGGATTCAGCTACGGTCTCGTGGATGGCTTCGCCAAGCTGCTCAATGAGATTGCGTATCTTGCGGTTCAAATTCAGCCTCCCCGCGCCGGATCGGTCGCGTTTTTCTTACCATACTTTGGTTTCGACAAGAGGGCAATGTCGTAGCGCACGGCTGCTACACTTTTTCTGTGTGGATAAGGTTCGTCTAGGTCGAAGGCTTGGGATCGGCACCCGCCTTGCAGCAAAGGCGCTGCGGGAGCAGGCGCAGAATGTTGCTTCCGTGGGAGATGCATCGCCCGCAAAGCCCGCAACTCCGAGACGATCGGACCCCACGCCACTCAGGGTCGAGTCGAAGCCGCGGCCTGTGACGACACGTAGCGCGGTTCCCAGTGGCAACCTGGTTCGCAAGGCGACGCAAGGCGGTCGCGGGTTTGGCCGGGCTTTCTGGAAGCCGTTTTCCGCCGCCGGCCGCGCATTATGGCATGAGGTGACAGGACTTTTCTTCGCGTTGTTTGCGCTGTTTTTTGCGCAGGGTCTGTGGCGCCTGCGCGATGCCTGGAGATTCGGGCCAGAGCATCGGCATTTCGAGATTGATCTGGTGATGACTGCCGTATTCGTTTATTTTTCCGTCAGCGCGTTCGTCCGGTCGCGACGCACGCCGCATTAGGGTTTTTTGACTGCTCCAATTTATGCAGTCGCAAGGGGTTGTTGCGCCATGCCAAGCCACTCCGCAATGAAAGATACCGCCAACAGTTCTGCAGTTCCAGCCACATCCAGTTTCACTGTCGAACCTATCTACGGCCCTCCAAACTCGCATCCGACCAACACGGCGGAATCCGCGGCTGCCAGCGGCGGAATTGGCTTTCCCGGCGACTATCCATTCACCCGTGGCATTCAGCCCACCATGTATCGCGGGCGGTTATGGACCATGCGCCAGTATGCCGGCATGGGCGACGCGGAAGAAAGCAATCGCCGCTATAAATTTCTGCTGAACAGCGGGACCGCGGGGCTCTCCGTGGCCTTTGATCTGCCAACGCAGATCGGCTATGACTCCGACGATCCCATGTCGCTGGGAGAGGTCGGCAAAGTCGGCGTCGCGATCGATTCCATTGAAGACATGGAGCGTCTGTTCGCGGGCATTCCGCTGGATAAAATCTCCACCTCGATGACCATCAATTCGACGGCGAGCATTCTTCTCGCTTTGTATGTCGCGGTGGCACGCCGCAACGGGCTCGACGCCAGGAAGCTTTCTGGAACAGTGCAGAATGACATTCTGAAGGAATACATCGCGCGCGGAACCTACATTTACCCGGTCAAGCACGCCATGCGCATCATCACCGATATGTTTGCCTGGGCCAATCAGAATGTGCCGGAGTGGAACACGATTTCCATTTCCGGCTATCACATGCGGGAGGCTGGATCGACCGCGGTGCAGGAGGTTGCGTTTACCCTGGCGAACGGCAAGACCTACGTGCAGGCAGCGATTGACGCTGGTCTCGACATTGACAACTTCGCGCCACGGCTATCGTTCTTCTTCAACGCCCACAGTAACTTTCTGGAGGAGGTAGCAAAGTTCCGTGCGGCGCGCCGGATGTGGGCACGAATTATGCGGGAAGAATTTGGCGCGAAGAACCCTCGCTCGTGGATGCTGCGCTTTCACACCCAAACCGCCGGTTCCACACTGACCGCACAGCAGCCGGAAAACAATATTGTTCGCACCGCAGTCGAGGCGATGGCTGCGGTGCTGGGTGGTACGCAGTCACTGCACACCAATGGCTACGATGAAGCACTGGCCTTGCCGACCGAGCAAGCGGCCCGCACGGCATTGCGCACGCAGCAAATTATCGCCTACGAATCAGGTGTGGCCCAGACCGTCGATCCCTTCGCGGGTTCTTATTGCATCGAAGCATTCACCGACGAAATTGAAAAGCGAGCCTCGGCATATTTGGAAAAGGTCGCCGCAATGGGAGGAATGCTTCGTGCTATCGAGCAAGGATTTGTACAGCAGGAGATTCAAAATGCAGCCTATGAATTTCAGCGAGCGGTCGACGGCGGATCCGCAGTCATCGTTGGCGTCAATCGGTTCACACGCGAAGGTGAGCCCGGAATTCCGTTGCAGCACATAGACGAGTCGCTGGAGCGGAAGCAGGTGGAGCAGGTGCGCGCGCTGCGTACTCGTCGAGACGGGGTTCGGTGGCAAACCGCACTCCGGAGCGTGACGGATGCTGCGCGCGGCGGGGCGAATCTGATGCCCGCGATTCTGGAAGCGGTGGAAAGCTATGCAACCGTGGGCGAGATTGCCGGCACGTTGCGCAAGGACTTCGGAGAATATCAGGAAACCGTTGTCATCTGAACGCGGGCGGAAGTTCCGTTTGCCGCGAAACGGCGAATGGGCATCCAACTGAGGGACGTATGAGAACCAGCAGAAACTACGTAGTCGAACCCCAGCGCAGGCGCGCGTGCTTCCCGGCATTCGTGCTTGGGCTGCTCCTCGGCGTCATCGGAATTGTGGTCTTTGCCCATAAAGCCAAGACTGGCGTTTGGGACCAATTGGCGGCGGTTGTGACCGGACGAAGCCTGTCGATTGATACCTCTCTGCCGACTGTCGTCAACAAAATTCAGCGTCTGCAAAGACTGGAAACGGTCAACTACTCGCTGGATAAAATTGTCGAAGGCGATCGTCAAAGTTCGGTCCTTCCGGATTTTCTGGTCGGAGATAAATTATTGCTGGTCGTTCATGGAAATGTGATCGCAGGTATCGACCTGGGCCAGCTCAAGACCAGCGATGTGCAGATTGAAGGTCGCTCCATTCAAGTGCATTTACCGCCTGCGCAGATTTTTGTCACTGCTCTCGATAACACAAAAACTCGCGTCTATTCGCGCACCACCGGCCTGTTGGTCCCAGAGGATCCAAATCTTGAAAGCCAGGTTCGCGAGCAGGCGCAACAGCAGATTCAACAGGCTGCGCTGGCCGACGGCATTCTTGCGACAGCCACTAAAAATGCGAGTGCGACCGTTACCTCAATGTTGCTGGGGCTTGGATTTCAGCAAGTCACGGTGAATTAGAGGTTCGACCTGGCAAATCCTCAATCCCACGCCCGCATCGCATTTGTGTTCTTATAAATTCGTGGCCAATCCAGAACATCACGAGTTTGAAATTGGAAATGTGCAGGTTGGGACGGGAAAACTTTTCCTGATCGCCGGCCCGTGCGTCATTGAGAGTGAAACCCACGTTCGCACCATGGCAGATGCCATTCAGCGCATCACTGCGGACCTGAATATTCCCTACATTTTTAAAGCCAGCTTCGACAAGGCGAATCGTACCTCAGTAAAAAGTTTTCGCGGGCCAGGGTTGGAAGAAGGCTGCGGAATTTTGCGGCGTCTGGCTCAGGCGACGGGATTGCCTGTGCTGACGGATGTACATGACGCCCACGATTGTGAGCGTGTTGCGGAAGATGTCGACGTGCTGCAGATTCCTGCATTTCTATGCCGCCAGACAGATTTATTGGTGGCGGCAGCACAAACGGGGCGTGCCGTGAATGTGAAAAAAGGCCAGTTCGTCGCGCCCGCGGACATGCGCCATGCGGTTGAGAAAATTCATGCGACCAGCAACCCGCCGCGGGCGCGAGTATTTTTGACGGAACGCGGCGCCAGCTTTGGGTACAACAATCTCGTTGTCGACATGCGCTCGCTGGCGATCATGCGGAAGTTCGCGCCGGTTGTATTCGACGGCACACATTCCGTGCAAATGCCTTCGGCGCAGGACGGCGTCAGCGGCGGTCAGCCGGAATTTATTCCGGTGTTGACTCGCGCCGCGGTGGCCGCTGGCGTAGACGGAATCTTCCTCGAGGTCCACGACAATCCAGCGCAGGCAAAATCAGACGGTGCTAACGCACTCGACCTGAAGCAATTGAAGCCGCTGCTGGAAACATTGTTGGCAATCCACGGCGCGACTCGCACGTAGGCGACCTGCAGCCGGCTCTTCCAGAAACCACCCAGCCTAAGTGCCGACTACTTCATCTGTGGGGGCTGCACCTCGGTAAATCCAGCGGGAATGGCGAACTTTCCTGAATCGATCGGCGCAGAAGAAAACTCCGTCAGTTGGGTCGTGGATTCCATGAGCACAGTCGCGGTGGGAGCCTGTTGTGTCGTGCTGGAATCGTCGTCAGCGGGAGGAGGCGGTGGCTGCTGCTTCTTGTGTCCGAACCCGCCAAATCCACCAATTCCGAAGCTGCCTAATTTACTTGCGACCGCCGAAGACGCAGACTGCTGTGCCACGTCTCCAGCGGAGGGCGGCGGCGGCGCTGATTGAGTGGGCGGTAGAGGAGCTTCGCTGGCTGCTGGCAGAGGCTCGCCGTTCGCGGTCGCTCCCATGCGCATCACCTGTTCAACAGGGATTCCCTTCAGCTTCGACATCTCTTTCACCATCTGCGACATCCCCTGTGAAGCTGCAGGCTGCATTGCAGCAAAGGAAGACGACAAGCTGCTGCCGCTGAACATATCTCCCATCTTGGCACCCATTCTCATATAGAAATCCCGAATCTCTCCATATCCTGGAATTTCTGGGACCATCCACATATCGTTGGTGATTGCGAACGCACCCTGCTGGCCATTGGTTGTATCGGTGCCTACCATCTGCATGGTCAAAATGGATTCCGTCGCGTCCAGTCCGCTCACCTGCTTGGTGGCTCCGGTATTGCGCACGTTCACTTTAAATTCCAACTGCACATTGCTTGGCGGTTGCGGTTGCGCCTGGGCGGGAGCGGTGGGCTGTTGTGCCTGCTTCTCTTTCATTTGCTGCATCATCTGCTGAAACTGCTGGCGCATCTGCTCGAAAGTCATCTGCGTATAGGTGTGCTTTTGCATGTCAATATTGGTGATTGTTTCCTTGTCTAGATCGATGATCTCCATTGTCTGCGCATTGACGCGAGCCATGCGATTGCCCTGCACGTATACACCGGAGACGTTAGGTGCGTTGATGTCTCTGGCCTGCTTACTGAACCTTCCCGCCATTTTCATCATGCCCATCATGGAGCCACCAGTAATTTGCGTGGTTTCCTGGTAGTGGAAATCGCCTAGCGCGGCTGCAGGCAGCAGCAGGCTTAACCCGAGCGCACCGAATTGAAGTCGGTTCATAGTCCCTCCTTGGGTACAAATCGAAATAGGGAGGGGTACCCTTGGGGAGGGCGCGGATTGCGCTAATCTACGCCACAGCAGCGAGATTGTCCACGGGATCGACGGCGGAACAGGTCAGCCTGTTTTCACCGGATAACAAGCCGTCACAGTCATCGCGCAGGGAGCCGACACGGGACTTTTCACTACGCGATGGAGCGGAGCACGCCGCCATCCACGCGCAGCGAGGCTCCGTTCGTGGCCGACGATCGCGGGCTGGCGACGTAGGTCACCATGGCCGCCACTTCTTCCACCGTGGCGAATCGCTGCAACAGAGACGAAGGCCGCGCCTTCTCGAAAAATTCCTTTTCTATTTTCTCCGCGGAGGTTTTGCCCCGTCTTGCCATATCGTTGACAAAGCCGCCTACGCCTTCTGACCGGGTCGGCCCCGGCAGCACGCTGTTGACTGTAACGCCGGTGCCGGCAACAGATTCGGCCAGCCCGCGCGCGATCGCCAATTGAGCGGTTTTCGTCATGCCGTAATGAATCATTTCCACGGGGATTTGCAAGGCAGACTCGCTGGAGATGAAGATGATGCGGCCCCAATTTTTGCGCACCATTCCCGGCAGGTAATGACGCGACAGTCTCACGCCGCTAAGAACATTGACCTCAAAAAAACGCATCCAGTCGGCATCACTGATTTCGGCAAATTCCTTCGGCTCAAAAATCCCCAGGTTATTGATGAGAATATCGACCTGAGGTAGCTGCTGAAATAGCACTTCGGTTCCGGCCGCCGTCGCAAGGTCGGCGGCTACACCTTCAATTTTTCCCTTCGGATGAGTCGCGCTGATTTCTTCCATCGCATGTTGTACGCGCTCCGCCGTCCGCCCATTGATGGTGACATTGGCGCCTTCCTGCGCCAATTCCTTGGCAATCGCCAGACCGATCCCCGCGGTCGAACCGCTGACCAGTGCCGTTTTTCCTGTCAATTGCAAATCCATGTCGATCCTCCGGTACGTTGCCTTCTCATCTATAGATTCGGATCGGTGCGGTGACGATGCAGCGAAGCGGAAGAAGCCTCGAGTTTCAGAGATTTTAAGGAGTCGCGCTGGCTTCTCGGCGAGCCATGCGACGCTCTGGCTTGGGCGCGGCGGGATGAAAGCAGTCGATATGCAATCCGGTCAGCTTTCCGTCGATCTGGTTGAGCTCCCGCTCGACGATTGCGCGAACTTGTTGCGCAGCACCCACAGCGCGCAGGTTGAGGAGCAGTTCGTGTTGTGATGCAGGGGATGCGTCGAGCGCTCCTTCAACCGCTGGTTCCTGCCCGTTGGCACACATGGCCGCCTTCAGAAAGCCAGTGGAAGAATCGACGATTGCCTTCAAGTGCACGATGGCGATTTGGTGCGCTGTGAATTCTCGATCCAGACGATCGAGCAGCGGGCCCAACAACACCGCCGGCGAGCAGGGGACACGGGGTTCAATCTTCACCTGCAGGTTGAGCCATGCCAGCGCCGCTTCGGCGCGTGCATATTGCTCGTAGTCGATGTCCAGAATCTCTCGTCCCGACTCTCAAATTGCCGGAAAAGATTTCATCGAGCCAGGCCGCCACGCCCTGGCCGGTTCGCGCGCTGACCTGGCGCACATGTTCGGCCGAAATCTGCGGACAATCCGGATAGAGGTCCGATTTAGTCCAACAAACTAAATCCGCTTCCTGCAGCTGCTTTTGAAAGAGAAAACTGAGATCGGCATCGGCATCTTCCGCCAGCAAGCTGCGCGCTCGCTCTGGATCAACCAGCACCGTAAAAGGAGCGAGTCGAAATTCATCGCGATATTCCAGCAGCGGGTGAAGGATGGTGGCAGAAATGTCCGCGCAGCTGCCGACGGGTTCGGCGAAAATGACGTCCGGATTATAGGCGCGCAGTTCTCCCATGACGCGAAGCAGAGTCAGAAAGCTTGCAGCAAAAACATCCGCCCGTCACTTCACCGGATTGCATTCCGTTGTGCGCGGCGTAGCCAGTATCGACCAGGTCGTTCCCTTGATCGTTCAGTATTACAGCACTGCGAATGCCACGGCGTTCCAACTCTTTTGCGGCTGCCAGGATCAGCGTAGTTTTCCCAGCGCCTAGAAAACCACCCACGATCGCGATCCAGGGTTTGTGGTCAGCGATGGTGATCGTCATGCCTTCAACTCAATCTGCAGCGTGTGGCCTTCAGACAATTGGATCGGCGACTCGAAATGAAATACGCTTGTCCCGTTTTTGCTTTCAATCGAATGAGTCAACGGAGCCGCCGTTGTTCCGGACCGTTGACGAAAGATCCTGATCCTGAAATCTCGCAGGAGCGGCAAGGAAGCGTGCCTGCCAGCACCTGAATCGAAAAGCGAGTGCCACCTCCGGCGATCGGACGATAGGCAAATGTTCCCCAACCAGTCGCGGTCGACCAGAAGGAATTGAAAGTCTTGTGGGCGCTTCGCGGAATCGCAACGACGGAGGCTTGCGCTCCATCGAATTGAAATCCGCTAAGCGCTACAAAGCTCGTCCACGATGCCATGGCGCGCGCGTAGTGGTGGCCGCACTCCGCTTCATCCCACGGGCTGCGTTTTTCACCGTCGTACCGGGCGCGAACATTGTGGATGCACTCGACGCCCTCCTCCACCATGCCGGAGTAAATCATCAATGCAGCTGTCGCGTGTTCAAATCCCGTCATCACTTCAGCGAAGTACGGAAACGGAATGCGCGGCCGCGGAGCTTTGCCATAGTCGCAGATCACCATGGCGGCCTCATTGTTCAGCGCAAACGTTCGCTCCACATTGTCATGATCGACCAACGTGCGCTTGTAGTTGTAGGCATAGATGGACCGAAGCGTCGTTTGCACATTCGCCGGCGAAACCAATGGACCCAGGTTCGTCACGTGGGCCAGGTATTGGCCGAGCAGTTGATCGATCAGGCAGCCCTTTCCAATCTGATATTGAGGATCCTCGGTTCCTTCCGTTCCCATGCCGCCACGCAAATGCGGAGCAATCTTGTCTGAGGGCAGACCGCGAATTTGCTGGATATAAAATTCGTCGTTGAACAGGTGCGTGTCGATCCAGGGACTGCCCTTGTCGAAAATCCTGCGATATTCCGCAGCGGAGGCATTATCGCCGACCGCATGCGCCATCTCTTCCCCGGCGCGCAATGCACCCAGGTAGTAAATTCCGCACAAAGGATTGGGACCATAAAACTCGACGTCGTAGGTATTGTGCTGAACGCCTGTGAGCACGCCAGACTTATCCGGATCCCATCCATCCGGCTCCCACGCAAATGCAATCGCCCTTTTAATTTTCGGCCAGGTGGTCTGAAGCCATGCATTGTCGCCGGATAACCGCCAACCCAAATACGCATGCATGATCTGGCCCATCTGCCCGTCCGCCGCAACAACTGGATATCGGGGATGTCCTTCCGGAAGGAGTTGCCGGAAGTGAATGCCGCCCGCGTCGTCCTCAGAGTAGCCAAAGGAAACGTTGCGCAAAGATCGCGCGAATGACGGAAATAGAAACTGCGTGGCCGTTTCGTAGTTCCACACATGGGTGCAGTTTCCAAAGCAACATCCAATCGAGTCATTACTGCCTTCAAAGCCGTGGAATTCTCCATCGGCCGTGCGGAAGCATGTTGTCGAAGCCAACGTCGACAGGTTGGCACTGGCCGCCTCCTTTACCACGTCGGGCACGGTGCTTTCACGGAACGCCTTGGCAAAAGCGCGAGTGCGCGATTCCAGCTGCGGCAAATGCATCGCGGTGTATTGCGCGGCTTCCCAGGCATCCTTGAAGCGGGTGGCGTAATAATTTCCGATGATCGTGTTTCCTTTTCCCGGAGGCGCCGACCATCCGCACCAGTCTGGCGTGCGATTGGGAAAGTGCCAGGCCAGCAGAAACGTAATGGTTCCGGACTGACCGGAAGGGATCGTTGTTTGCTGGCAGAGTGCGCCTACGGCGTTGCGCGGATCGGGTTCGGTGCCTAACTGGCCATGTTTCGAAAATTCATCCCAGTACAACAAGGGAGCGGTCCACCAGGCTTCTTTCGGCCATCCGCGCCAGTACGTCACGTTCGTCTTGTCGTCGGGCATGGCCGCCAAAACGAAACTGCCGTGCATCGGATCGTCGGAGGACAACGACGGATTGCTCATCAGCAGGCCTTCTAAATGTTGGCCGGTGCGATATTCATTCAGGCGCTTGTCTGACTTGCTTTTCGAAGACGTGGCCGCTACAGGATTATCGATCGAGAAAGCGATTCCGACTTTCACCGACGACAATCCCGGATTCGTCACACGGTACCGCAGCACGGCGACCGGCAGTCCGGAGTCGTCTGGATCGTGCGGAATGAAAGGAGAGAACGCATCGAGTTCCACTTTCACCGGCAGCCGGCGATCTTCAAAGTCAATGTGCGCGAGCGGATATGCCCCGGTAAATTTCGCACCTTCCAGTCGGCTCAGGCCGGGAGCATTATTCGAGCCGAGCCCGGACTCACCCTGATACGGCGGGAGAATGCGCGATTCCAGTACGTGTGCAATCGGGTTGGAGTTGCCGGATTGAATCCAGATTGCGGGGAATGCATACGCCGGCGAGCCGCCCTGGTTCGGTCGATTGAAGATTTCCCAATCACGCAGTTGTCCGCGACCTCCCAAGCCGAGGCTACCGGCCGCGACGCCGCCGAGGGGAAATGAAATCATCTTGAGCTGGCGGCCTTCAAAAACACGAGGATAAGTGATTGCTGTATGACCGACCGAGTGGCCGGAGCTTATGCCGGCCGCCTGAGTTGTCTCTTGCGCCTGCGCAGTTCCGCTCCAACGGCCGGACTGAGTTGCTGCGCCAATCACTCCCGCGGCTTGTTTTAGGAAGTCACGCCGCGGCAGCTTGCTCTTTCCAGTCATTATTCCTCCTGCAATTCCGGTCCGACGTCGACTGCTTCGATTCCCGGGCGCCGTTGAGGCAACGTGGTAGTACGGCACCCATTGTTATTGCGGCGTCAGGGTGGATGAGGCGGATCCGCGATCCTTCATTTCTTTTCGAAGCTGCTGCTCGTCGGCGTCGCTCCAGTATTTGCAATCCAGCCGCAGAAAAACCGACGTGTAGGGAATTGTGAGTGTAGTTTTGAGGATCAAAACGTGGAAAGCACTACTCGTCTGATTCATTTGATGAATCAATTGTTCATGAAGTACTGAGTTGACGGGGAGACCTCCGAGCGCGGCTTTGATCTCGCTGCGATATTTGGTCACTCCAGGAGCTTGCTGTTCCGTTACAAAAGGAAGCTCAGCATCCATGAAGATGACCGGCCTGACATGTCGAGCATGAGCGATGGATTGCAAAACGTCCCGCACTACGGTGAGTTGATCGGTCCCAGTTTCTACTGTTTCAATCCCCGGAGAGGTCTGTAACGGATATGCCGAGTCAACAATGACAATCCAATTGCGGTGGCCCAGCAGCGGCAATTCCTGCTGCACTTTCGTCTGCCACGGGATAGGATTCGCTGCATTCATCGGCATCCAGGAAACCACAACTAACGATAGAGCAAGCACATACTTCATCGAAATTTACCTCGCGAAAGCCCACAGGCCGCCTCCTACGCAAGCCGGCCACGTCACCATTCCACCGATCGCAGCAGTTCCCCGGAATTAAGCTTGATGCTCGTCGTTGTTGAATCCTAGCTGATGCCAACTTTATCGCGAGGCCATTTCGAAACCATCTCCCACGCATCGATCGTGGGTTCCGATTCGCATTCCAGTTCCATCACAGTCATGGGAGAATCCGGTGCATCGACCGGCAAACCATGTCAGCCGCAGTGTCAGCGGTTCATTCTGCGTAAAGGGAACGTTCTGTCCGGTTTTCAGCAGGCGCGCCGATGTTACTTTGGCCTTCAGTCCGCCAATGGCAATCACGACTCCGGGCTGGAAAAAGTTCAGCCACTGCGCTGCCGGCGTCACTCCGGGCCAATACTTCTGGTGAACATACAGAGTATTTCCGCGACGAGTAAATTGCGTGTTGGGCGCGGCAGGGAACGAGCCTCGATCGGTCAGGTAGATCGCTTTGCCATTGGTGTCGAGCCACTCGCCGACTTTATCCAGAACATCGACGGATTCCTGCGGTACCGATCCGTCCGGCTTGGGTCCGATGTTCAGCAGATAATTTCCTCCGCCCGCGGCACATGTCGCCAAATTGCTCGCAATCTCCTTCGGGGTTTTCCATGAGTCGTCGCCGCGGTTATAGCCCCAGCTGTCATTCAGCGTCATGCAAGTTTCCCACGCGCGGCCTTCCTTTGACGCTTCGATGTGCTGTTCCGGCGTGGAAAAATCTCCGTCCAGGCCGTTGCGATTATTCACGATGATCTCCGGCTGCAGTTGAAACACCATCTGATTCATGCGCTCGGATTCCCACTGCTCCGGGGTCAACGGCGCATCCACGTCGTACCAGAGGACATCGATCTTGCCGTAATTGGTCATCAACTCGCGAATCAATCCGTGGGTATAGGCGACAAATCTCTTCCGCGCGGCTTCATCGGTTTTGCATCGCGCTCCATCGGGATGGTGCCAATCCATCAGCGAATAATAGAAGCCAACTCGCAGACCTTCCGCACGCGCCGCTTCCACATACTCCCGCACCAGGTCTCGTCCAGGACCCTGCTTGGGCGCACAATAGTCGGTCAGCTTTGTATCGAACATGCAGAAGCCCTCATGGTGCTTGGTCGTCATCACCATGTACTTCTGCCCGGCGCGCTTCGCCAGCCTTGCCCAATCTCGCGCGGCGTTGGGCTTGGGGTTGAAATGTTTCGCCATCACTTCATATTGCGGAATCGGAATCCCTTCGGCTTCCATGGCCCACTCATGCTGGCCCAATACGCTGTACAGCCCCCAGTGGATGAACATTCCGAACTTTGCCGCATGCCACCACGCCATCCTTTGTGTGCGCGTCGCCGCTTGTGTGGCGTCCGCAGCAGAAACTGAATCGCTACCAGTGGCAGACTGAGGCGCAGTGAGATTGAGAGCTTCCGCGTGAGTGGAGTACGCCAGGGCGCCAGCAGCACCCACCTGCTTCAAAAAGGAGCGTCTTGAAATTGCATCAAATGTCATCTTTCTCTCCTTGAGACGTGACTGCAGAGCGGTGCGAGTTGATTACATCGAGGTAGAGATCGAAAACGGCTATGCCACGGGATCGGACGCTTCCAGCGTTCTGCGAGAAAGTTCGGTTCCGAAGAAGGAATACAACGCGACGCCAGCATAGGCCAGCAAAGGAACGATGTATGCGAGTGCGATGCTGTGCGACCACTCAGAGATCAGGCCCATCGCCGGAGTCAACACTGCGCCACCAACGACCCCCATCACGATGAGTGAACCGCCGATTTTTGTATTGCGACCCAGGCCGCGAATGCCGAGAGCGAAGATCGTTGGATACATGACGGACATGAAAAAGCTGGTGGCAAAAATCGCCCACAGGCCAATCCAACCGGGAAAGCGAATGCCGATTCCGAGCAGGACGATATTGATCAGTCCATAGGCGCCCATCAACAGACTAGGCTGGACATACCGCATCAGGGCGGACGAGGCGAATCTTCCGACGCCAAATGCAACCAGCGTTCCCTGTCAATAAATATCCGGCAACTTTCTCCGGCTCGTGGGTTGAGCTTTCAATGTACTGAATAAAGTAGCTCCACGTGCCCACTTGCGCGCCTACATAGAGAAACTGAGCGACGATGGCCAACAAAAAATGTGGATAGTGCAGCAACTCCACAAATCGTCCATGGTCTTCATTCGCATTTTCATGTTCCCCTGCGATTACCGGGAACTTTGTACGCGCAATCAGAAAGGCCCAGAAAAATGTGATCGCGCCGAGGACAATATAGGGCGTGACGACGCGCATGGTTTCCCTGTGAAGATAGGCGTGGTAGGTATGCGCGGCCTGCATGGCAGCGACTTGCTGCGGATTCAACTCGATGCCGGAAAAAATGAACACAGTCCCGATGAGAACGCCGCAGATCGCGCCCAGGGGATTGAAGGCCTGCGCAAAATTCAATCGCCGAGCTGCACTTTGCGGGTCTCCCATCTGCGCGGCGAATGGGTTTGACGCCGTTTCCAGAAACGAGAGTCCGCTCGCAATGACAAAGAGCGATGCCAGGAAAAATGAATAACGTCCAACGAGCGCCGCAGGCCAGAACAGGAACGCTCCGGTACCGAAAAGAAGCAGGCCCGTGATGAAGCCCATCTTGTATCCGAACTTTCGCATCAGCAGCGCAGCCGGGGTGGCCACCAGAAAATATCCAAGATAGAACGCCGACTGCACCAGTCCAGCCTGAAACCGGGAAATGGCAAACGACGTCATGAACTGGCGGATCAAGACATCATTCAGATTGTTGGGAACTCCCCAAAGAAAAAACAGGCCTGCGACCAGAAAAAACTGCAGGCCCATTCCGTGAGGAATCAGCGGGTGTTGGTGCGGGTTGTTCGTGGTCGTCTCGGTTTCTACAGGGGGCACCAGCATTACGGGCGAATTCCTCTCGACACCAATGTATCCGCTCTCCACTCTATCGACATTTTCAGCGCGCGTCCGCGACTGCCAGTTTTGCTGCAGCTAGGACGAAGCCTTGTTCTTCCAGTCGTAGTTCATATAAACCACATGGGTCTGCAAATATTCTTCCAGTCCGTGCTTGCCGTCCGCTCCGCCAATGCCGGATTTGCGCCAGCCCGCATGAAAGCCCTGCATCGCCTCAAAGTTTTCGCGATTCACATAGGTTTCGCCAAATTTGATTTCATTGCAGGCACGCATGGCAACATCCAGGCTGCGCGTGTAGATCGAAGAAGTGAGTCCATATTGACAGTCATTGGCGTTTTCAATGGCTTCATCCAGGTCTTTGAAGGTGGTGATTGGCAGCACCGGGCCGAAGACTTCCTGCTGCATGACCTGCGAATCCTGGCGGCAATGGGTCAGCACAGTCGGCGAATAGAAATATCCTTTTCGGCCGGCATACTTTTTCCCGCCACACTGCAGTTCCGCTCCCTCCGCGACCGCCGTCTGCACGGCCTTGTCGACAGACTCCATTTGCGCCCGACTGACCATCGGCCCCATCTCCGTATTCTTCTCGAATGGGTCTCCGACTACTGTCTTTTCCATCGCCTTCTTCATCGCTGCGATAAATTGATCCGCGATCGGCTCTTGCACATACACGCGCTCGGCACAATTGCAGACCTGGCCGGTATTGATGATGCGCGATGCACGAATGGATTTCACCGCCAGGTCGAGGTCCGCATCTTGCATCACGATCGCAGGCGCTTTGCCGCCCAATTCCAGCGAGACCTTGGTCACGTTATCCGCCGCCGCTCGCATCACCGCAACACCGCCTTCCACGCTGCCGGTCAGGCTGACCATGCCCACCTTCGGATGACGCGCGAGACCATCTCCCACCACGCTGCCTTTGCCGGACACGAGATTGAACACGCCTTTCGGCAGCCGAGACTGGGCGACAATCTTTGCAAACTCGAAGGCATTGTTCGGCGTTTCGCTGCTCGGCTTGATCACGATGGTATTGCCGGTGACCAACGCCGGCGCCATTTTGCGAACGATCAGGAAAAAGGGAAAGTTCCACGGAAGGATGCCGGCGATCACGCCAATCGGATGCTTGAAGAGAAGGATATTTTCTCCGCGGCGATCGCTCTGGAGTATCTCGCCCTCGTAGCGGCGCGCAAACTCCGCCATGTAGTCCAGGTAATCGGCGGAGAAATCCACTTCCACCTGCGCCAGCGACAATATCTTTCCTTGCTCTTCGGTGATCACGTGCGCCAGGTGCTCGCGGTCCGCGCGGATGGCCTGAGCAATTTCGCGTAGGTATTGCGCGCGCTCAATGGCCGGCAATTGGCTCCAGCTTTTCTGTGCTTTTTCCGCAGCCAGGACGGCCGCATTCACGTCTTCCAAGGTTCCGCTGGGAACTTCGGAAATCACTTCTTCTGTCGTGGGATTGATGACTGCGATGGTTTTTTGCGAAGCCACCAGCTCGCCATCAATCAACATCTGATGCCGCGGTAGCGTTGTGACTGTGCTGTGCATAGAATTCCCTCACTTTCCAGGTTCAGACGTGCATGTGTGTTTGCTCCATCCGCGCGTAGGCCTCATCCCAGACATCGGTTCTTTGCGGGAAATAAGTCATACATTGGATAGATGCAGCGATTGCGGCACGACCGGCGCCAATATCTGAAAGATGTCCGGTGGCGATGGCTTGCAGCGTTACGTTGCCAAAGGCGGAGGCTTCCGCCGGACCGCTGACTACCGTACGATTGCAGGCATCGGCCGTCATCTGGCAAAGCAACGTGTTCAGGCACCCTCCGCCGACAATCCGAATGGTGTCGAGTCGATGCGCGGTTACACTCTCCAGCGACTCCAACACCGAGCGATACTTGAGCGCCAGACTTTCAAAGCAGCCGCGTGCCACCACACCGATGGTGTCTGGATTCGACTGCATGGTGCGGCGGCAAAAATCAGCAATGGCTCGATGCATATTTTCGGGCGCGCGAAAATCGTTCGCGTCTACGTCCAGTAAACATACGAATGCCGGCGCGGTTGCCGCCATCGCCCCAATATCGCTCCAGGTGTAATGGAGGCCTTCGCGGCTCCATTGCCGTTGACACTCCTGCAAGAGCCAAAGCCCGGTAAGATTCTTGATCAGCAGAATGGATCCATCCGCGCCCCCCTCGTTGGTGAAGCCGAGCGAGTAAGCCTGATCGGAAGTGATCGGCTCCCGCAGTTCGACCCCCATCAAACTCCACGTACCGCTGCTGATGAAGGCGCTATTCTCATTCATGCCGGGGATAGCAGCGACTGCGCTGGCGGTATCGTGCGAGGCGACGGCCACCACGGGAAAACTGCGACTGAAGCCTATGTCACGCAGAACTTCAGCTTGGACCGCACCCAACTTTGTTCCCGGACGAACAACATCCGGCAGAATGCGCGTCGGAATCTCAAGCGTATCCAAGACGTCGCGCAGCCATCCGTTGGTGGACGAATACATCTGGGTGGTTGTTGCTTCGGTGTGTTCCACCACTCGTTCTCCGCAAAGAAAATAGTGGAACAGGTCCGGAATCATCAGCAGCGTTTCTGCCGCTTTCAACTTTGAATCAGAGCCGTGCACCATGGAATACAGCTGAAAGAGGGTGTTGATCTGCATGGTTTGCACGCCAGTGCGGCGAAATAGCTGGCGCGCGTCAATCCGCTTCAAAGACAAGCTCAGGAACGCCGTCGGTCCTGGCATCGCGATAGTGATACGGATTGCCGAGCAGCTCGCCGCTTCGATCGAGCAGCGCAAAATCCACTCCCCAGGCATCCACTCCAATGGCGGCCGGCGGATCCTGGAAGCGCTCGCGATAGAGCATCAGGCCACGTTGGATTTCGGACCATATCCCCGAGGCGTCCCAATGCAGGCTGCCACCTGCGTGAACCCCGATATTCGGGAAGCGATGCAACTCATCCAGCGAAAAGACGCGGCCATTCCACGTCCCCACCATCAGGCGTCCACTCGATGCGCCCAGGTCTGCAGCCACGAAATGTACCGACTGGGTCATTCGGTTCCAGCTCAACATATCACTCCGGATGCGTCAATGTACCTGCCCGGCGAACTTTCTCTGGCTCATTCCGAAGAGTAAGCGACAGTATAGTTCCCTTATTGGCCGCCGATTCAATTGCGGCTGCCAATCATCGCTCGACCAACAGCCATGTCGCAGGTCAAGAAGGGATCAGGTTCGCCGCTTTTGAAGCAGGGCGTAGGTTTCGTCTTGCAAAATCGGCTGCCGAGGGTAGAATTCCGATGAATCAGAGCCAAGCAGGAAATCTCAGTTCAATTCATTTTGGATCTTCGCGTCGCAGGTATCCAGTCCGGGGGTTGACCATGATGCTTTTCAGTTCTCGTCTATTCGGGAATTTCGCCGTACGATTCTAGGGGCTGTCATCGTTTTCATGTTATCTGCGACCTGCGTGGTTACATTGCATGCGCAGTCGGGTTCGGCTTGGGTGCGCGTCAACCAGGCTGGGTATGAGGCGGGCAATCCTATCCGCACCTATCTGATGTCGACGGTTGCCGAGACCGGCGCAACTTTTCAGGTCATCGGAGAAGGCGGGGTCACTCGATATTCCGGCCCCATCGGTGTTTTGCTGGGGACCTGGAGCAATAGCAAGACTCTCACCTACGATGTCTACGCGTTGGATTTCACCGTGCCGGCTGGACACATCTACACGATTACCGTCGCAGGACCGGCTGCCGCCACGTCGCCGGCTTTCGCCGTGAATACACCGGAGGTCTTGTATCCGGGCATGCTGGTGAACAGCCTTTTCTTTTATCAGACGGAGCGAGATGGGCCGAACTACATTCCGAACGCACTGCGGACAGCTCCCGGGCACCTCAACGACGAGAATGCAGTCCAGTATGTTCCTCCACCGATCGATGCCAACGGCTATATCAACAATCCTCCTCCAACGCCGCCGCTGGTGTCAGCGGGACTTCCGAATATTAATGCCGCAGGCGGCTGGTGGGATGCGGGGGATTACGAAAAATATGTCGAAGACACATCCTACGTAACAGCGTTGATGGAAATTGGTGTGCGCGATTTTCCTAACCAGATGGGTCCCAACGCTCCGCTGCATCCGCCTGCGCCACCGGTCGCTGTGTCGTATGCAGGCAATAGCGGGACGGGCGCTCCCCAATCTTCTGACTTTACAGCGGAGGCCAACTTTGGCGTGAGTTGGCTGTTGAAGATGTGGGATGCTTCCACCGAAACGCTCTCCTACCAGGTAGACAACAGTCAGGACTGGGATTATTACGGGGAGGGCGATCCCGCCTCGACCGGTGGCTACTGCGGTGGCACTTATGCCAGCCCATATTGCCTGATCACGGAATACGACATCTGGACATTGCCCCAGGCTGCCGACAATTATGACCAGCCCGGAGACCCGGAACCCTGCGATCCATTAACCACCTTCTACATTTGCAATCGTCCAGTGTTTACCGCACTGCCGGGCGCGCAGAAAATCAGCCCGAACATCGCAGGCCGCCTGGCGGCAGATTTTGCAGTGTGCTACCAGTTACAACGCACAACAAATCCAAGCCGCGCTGCGCAATGCCTGCAGGATGCCGAACAGATTTTCGACCTGGCAAATACTTCCTTTACCGATCCAGCACCGTCGCCTGGCGCCGGCTCATGTTCCAACTGCCTGCTGACGACCACTCCGCCGGGCTTCGAAACCGTCTGGGATGACGATATGGAATTGGGAGCAACCGAGCTCTACTTTGCGCTGCAATCTGCCGGAGGAGCGTCGAACCTTCCCGCCGGATTGCCTCATACCAACGCGATTCAATATCTGCAGCAAGCCACGCAGTATGCGCAGAATTACATTACGAAGATTTACACGCCGGGATTTGCAGACACACTCAATCTTTACGATGTGAGCGGTCTGGCCCACTATGAACTCTATAAGGCGCTGAAGCAGGCCGGTGATCCGTCGATTATGGAGATTACTTCGGCCGCAATTCGCCAACAACTTCTCGATCAAGTCGGAGCGGCGATCGCGCAGGCCCAGCTGGATCCGTGGGGCTTTGGCGAAGAGTGGGATAACGGAGACGTCACGTCTCACGGCGCGGGTTTGTCGGTCATGGCCAGCGAGGCCTACTCGCTCACGAATATTGAAAGCTACAACACCTATGCGCAGCGATGGCTGGGCAACATCCTCGGCGCCAACTCATGGGGTTCATCTTTTATCGTTGGGGATGGAACGACGTTTCCAAATTGCATTCAGCACCAGGTTGCGAATCTGGCCGGGTCTCTGGATGGAACTTCGGGAGGGACGCCGATTTTGTGGGGCGCATCGTCGGAGGGGCCGTCGACCAATGCGAGTTCGGGTCTGTTGGATGGAATGATCAAGTGCCCCATGGGCGGAGGCAATCCGTTCAAGATATTCAACGGAAATGATGGACCTTATAGTCGGCCGAACTATGCGGTGTATAAGGACAATGTGCAGTCCTACAGCACAACCGAGCCGGCGATCGATTTGACGGCCACGTCGTTTTTGATGTGGTCTTGGCGGCTTGCGAATAATTAACGATGGCAGGATTCGAGAACAGTTTTGGAAAAATTAATTTGATTGGTCGGGCGGGCAGATTTGAACTGCAGTGGCTCGGCTTCGCCTCGCACCCTCGCAGGCTCTATCCCGGGAATCCGCCAAGGCGGATTTAGATTGGGGTGCTTCGTGGATCGGCAGGCCAGCCGCTGATTGCCAGTGCGAACAGTTTTGGAGAAATTAATTTGATTGGTCGGGACGGGCAGATTTGAACTGCCGACCCCTCGCACCCCAAGCGAGTGCTCTACCAGGCTGAGCCACGTCCCGACGGTCGCGTTCAAGGATGAACGCAGGGTCTGAGTCAGTTTACACCGACGTCACGACCCAAAACACTTCACGCAAAATTTCTATGCTGTGGGAGGAACATATTCCTTCGGCATGGCGGAGCCTTCGCCGAAGAAGAACTGGTTCATCTGCTCGACCAGAAATTCCTGCGCCTCGGGGGTCCAGGGCTGCAGGCGATATTCATTCAGCAGCATCTTCTGCCGCTCCAACCACTCGCCCCAGGCCTGTTTGGAGACGTTGTGATAAATCTTGTTGCCGAAATCGCTGTCGAAAGGCGGCTCGTCGAGCCCTTCCATTTGCGTCTTATACTTCGCGCATTGAACCATGTGTGCCATGCTTGTTCGCTCCGAAAATATTTCTCTTCTCTAGTGTACGGTGTTGGGAATCAGTTTGCTTCGAACTCAGGACGATGGATGAGGCGCCGGATTCTTCTAAATAGATTTTTGTGTAGTCGAGATAATTTTTCGCGTACATCAAGATCGTCTCGCGATCGGCGTCGGTCAGTTCGCGGCGCTGCTTTCCTGGAACGCCGGCCCATAAAGTTCGCGGCGGCACGATGGTGCCTTCTGGAATCACAGCGCCGGCGGCGATGATGGAGCCTTCGCCGATGCGCGCGTTATTCAGGATCACCACGCCCATTCCGATGAGGCAGGCATCTTCCACGATGCAGCCGTGGACCGTGGCGTTGTGGCCGATGGTGACCCAGTCGCCGACGATGACGGGATAGCGATAGCGCATGCCGTGCAGCACGGAGCAGTCCTGCACATTGGAGTTGGCGCCGATGCGGATGGAATGCACATCGCCGCGGATGACGGCGTTCATCCAGATGCTGGCATGCTCGCCGAGGGTGACGTCGCCGATGATTTGGGCGGAGACATCGACATAACAGGACTGAGGAATAGTGGGAGATTTGCCTTGATAGGAACGAATCATAGGGAGTGGGCCTGCTTCATTTTACGGGGATGGAAGACGGCATTGGCAGGAGGGAAGAGGGGGGGCGAGGAAAAGCCAAAGGGGTGGGATTTTGGGCGAGAAGGGGCGGTTTGGGAGGCGTCAACAGGCGAATAGTTGAAGGATTGTGCGGGCTAATTGAAGGATTGTGCGGGCTAGTTGAAGGATTGTGCAAGGGGAGGAAGCGGGGCAAATTATTGATTCTGCATGGCCCCAGAGGCTTTTTGCCGGCGGAGACGGCGAAAAGTTGCCGATTCCTGAAAAAAACCGCACGTAGCGTGCCAATGGGGAACTGGACGCATAGTGACGTCTATTCCCATTCTACCGTTTTCGGCCGAAACTCAGTGCCAGATCGGGCGATGTATTTGCGGGTGACGGCGCAGCGATCCCAGGTGTCGGAGATGAGACCTGGGGGCAACCGGGCACGGATACTGTGCGCCGCACACTATCCGTCGGAAGCGTGGGCAGCGCGACAGGCTCCGGGTCACCCGGCGACGTTGGCAGGCGCGAGTGGAGCGGTATTAACGAGAATCTGCCGCATGGCCCGCTGCGTGGGTCGAAGATGACGGGTGCTCGTCGATCGCGTCCCGAGTTCCCGGCTGACTTACGGTAGTACCTGGCGCGGATGCCCATTGGAGCCGGCCCTTGCTATTCGCGATTTCCCCTACGATTTTCGTGAACAACTGATCTTGCATGGCGGTTCGTTTCGTGTAGTCGACGACGTAGCTGACGGTGAATTCCAACGATCCGGCATTTACAACAAGTGCAACGGTAGGTTCCAGCGGAGGGTTTGCGCTTCGATAGTTGTCACTCATCGCTTTCCAGGAGGTCTGCGCCTCGACCAGGTACTCGCCGATCGCCTCTTTGGCTACCCGCAAAAGCATCTCCCTGGCAAGCTGGCAATCGCTGGTGGTTGTCAACAGCACCTTAATCTCGTCCCAGATAAAGCGGAATCCTTGCGAGTAATTGAAAACGGACCCTTTCAAGACGGCGCTGTTGGGGATGCGAACGATGCGGCCGTTGTACAAGTCCCTGCCTACCCAGTTCCCCGTTTCCAATAATGTGGTTCGAAGGAGCCCAATGTCGATCACGTCACCTCGCGTATCGCCGATCTGAACTCTGTCTCCAATGGCGTACAGTTTTGAAAAACCGATCGAGAAAGCGCCGGCAATGCTGGCCAGCACGTCCTGCAGGGCAACTGCCACGCCCGCGCCTACGATACCGAATGCAAAGCTGAGGCGGCCCAGGCGATCTTCAAAGAGAATGGCAAGGAAAAGGAGAATCGAAATGTATCCGGAAAAGACGACGAATTTGCGAACCTTGTAGCGCGCATCGGCTTGGCCAAAGCGCCGAGGCAGTGTTTGTTCGAGCACGCGAAACACGGCGTGAATACAGAGGATTCCGATAGCTGCGGCAACGCACTTCCCGAGGAATGAAAGCGAAATAGCCTGTTGTAAAAGATCATGCATCCAACCGCCACCAATCCCGGTTTGCTGCTACAGGGGTGAAGTAAGACTATTGAGCCTCAATGCCTTCGAACAACCGCGGTTTCTGGTTCACCATTCACTCTACCCACTGGCACTGCGAACGCTTTAGTTGTTGTGCCAAAATGAGAAACAGACCATTCTACCGTTTTCGGTTGAAATTCAGTTCGCGTGTTGCTGCAAGGAGTAGGATGGAATAGGATTGAATCATTTCCAGGTGGGAGGTTCCATGCGCTCCACTCAGCAACTCAGCATCACGCTGCCCAATGAAATGGCCGAACTTGTTCGTGCAAAGGTGGCCAGAGGCGAATACGCGACAGAAAGCGAAGTCATCCGTGACGGTCTGCGAACGCTGCTGGCACGCGACCGGGCGGTAGAAGACTGGCTGCGCGAAACGGTAGCGCCCGCCTACGACGCGCTGCAGGCGGATCCGTCGCGGGCCGTGCCTGCAAGCCATGTGCGCTCGGCTCTGTCGAACGCCCATACGAAGGCGCTCTCTAAGAAGCGGTAATGGCCTCTACCGTCGTTTTTACGCCCGAGGCCGAAGCCCAGCTGGTGGATCTGTACGTCTATATTGCGGCGGAAGCATCCCCGGAGATTGGTGCGCGTTTCACCGACGGCATCGTGACGTATTGCGAGAGCTTGAGCACCTTCCCCGCGCGTGGGACCCGGCGCGACGACATTCGTCCCGGTTTGCGTATCACCAGCTATCGAAAGCGCGTTGCCATCGCCTTCCATGTGAGCAAAGATCGGGTGAATATAGTCGGGATTTTCTATGGTGGTCAGGACTATGACGCAGTCCTGACCGAAGAAGAATGAGAAGGCGGGGTGGGAGAAGGGCGAGTCCTTCCATCCCACTCAAGCCAACCCGTTCGACTTCGCTCAGGGTGGGCTTGAATGGGGCACCCGGCCGGCGATGTATTTGCGGATGACGGTGCATCGATCCCAGGTC
>CAWCFC010000004.1:0-39115 GCA_963794795.1 uncultured Acidobacteriota bacterium
CAAGGGGAGGAAGCGGGGCAAATTATTGATTCTGCATGGCCCCAGAGGCTTTTTGCCGGCGGAGACGGCGAAAAGTTGCCGATTCCTGAAAAAAACCGCACGTAGCGTGCCAATGGGGAACTGGACGCATAGTGACGTCTATTCCCATTCTACCGTTTTCGGCCGAAACTCAGTGCCAGATCGGGCGATGTATTTGCGGGTGACGGCGCAGCGATCCCAGGTGTCGGAGATGAGACCTGGGGGCAACCGGGCACGGATACTGTGCGCCGCACACTATCCGTCGGAAGCGTGGGCAGCGCGACAGGCTCCGGGTCACCCGGCGACGTTGGCAGGCGCGAGTGGAGCGGTATTAACGAGAATCTGCCGCATGGCCCGCTGCGTGGGTCGAAGATGACGGGTGCTCGTCGATCGCGTCCCGAGTTCCCGGCTGACTTACGGTAGTACCTGGCGCGGATGCCCATTGGAGCCGGCCCTTGCTATTCGCGATTTCCCCTACGATTTTCGTAAACAACTGATCTTGCATGGCGGTTCGTTTCGTGTAGTCGACGACGTAGCTGACGGTGAATTCCAACGATCCGGCATTTACAACAAGTGCAACGGTAGGTTCCAGCGGAGGGTTTGCGCTTCGATAGTTGTCACTCATCGCTTTCCAGGAGGTCTGCGCCTCGACCAGGTACTCGCCGATCGCCTCTTTGGCTACCCGCAAAAGCATCTCCCTGGCAAGCTGGCAATCGCTGGTGGTTGTCAACAGCACCTTAATCTCGTCCCAGATAAAGCGGAATCCTTGCGAGTAATTGAAAACGGACCCTTTCAAGACGGCGCTGTTGGGGATGCGAACGATGCGGCCGTTGTACAAGTCCCTGCCTACCCAGTTCCCCGTTTCCAATAATGTGGTTCGAAGGAGCCCAATGTCGATCACGTCACCTCGCGTATCGCCGATCTGAACTCTGTCTCCAATGGCGTACAGTTTTGAAAAACCGATCGAGAAAGCGCCGGCAATGCTGGCCAGCACGTCCTGCAGGGCAACTGCCACGCCCGCGCCTACGATACCGAATGCAAAGCTGAGGCGGCCCAGGCGATCTTCAAAGAGAATGGCAAGGAAAAGGAGAATCGAAATGTATCCGGAAAAGACGACGAATTTGCGAACCTTGTAGCGCGCATCGGCTTGGCCAAAGCGCCGAGGCAGTGTTTGTTCGAGCACGCGAAACACGGCGTGAATACAGAGGATTCCGATAGCTGCGGCAACGCACTTCCCGAGGAATGAAAGCGAAATAGCCTGTTGTAAAAGATCATGCATTCAACCGCCACCAATCCCGGTTTGCTGCTACAGGGGTGAAGTAAGACTATTGAGCGTCAATGCCTTCGAACAACCGCGGTTTCTGGTTCACCATTCACTCTACCCGCTGGCACTGCGAACGCTTTAGTTGTTGTGCCAAAATGAGAAACAGACCATTCTACCGTTTTCGGTTGAAATTCAGTTCGCGTGTTGCTGCAAGGAGTAGGATGGAATAGGATTGAATCATTTCCAGGTGGGAGGTTCCATGCGCTCCACTCAGCAACTCAGCATCACGCTGCCCAATGAAATGGCCGAACTTGTTCGTGCAAAGGTGGCCAGAGGCGAATACGCGACAGAAAGCGAAGTCATCCGTGACGGTCTGCGAACGCTGCTGGCACGCGACCGGGCGGTAGAAGACTGGCTGCGCGAAACGGTAGCGCCCGCCTACGACGCGCTGCAGGCAGATCCTTCGCGGGCCGTGCCTGCAAGCCACGTGCGCTCGGCTCTGTCGAACGCCCGTACGAAGGCGCTCTCTAAGAAGCGGTAATGGCCTCTACCGTCGTTTTTACTCCCGAGGCCGAAGCGCAGCTGGTGGATCTGTACGTCTATATAGCGGCGGAAGCCTCCCCGGAGATTGCAGCGCGTTTCACCGATGGCATCGTAACGTATTGCGAGAGCTTGAGCACCTTCCCCGACCGCGGGACCCGGCGCGACGACATTCGTCCTGGTCTACGTATCACCAGCTATCGAAAGCGCGTTGCCATCGCCTTCCATGTAAGCGAAGATCGGATGAATAGAGTTGGGATTTTCTATGGCGGTCAGGACTATGACGCAGTCTTTACCGAAGAAGAATGAGAAGGCGGGGGGGTGAGAAGGGCGAGTCCTTCTATCCCACTCAAACCGAGCCGTTCGAGTCGCCGCGGCGACCTCAGGGTGGGCTTGGATGGGTCGCCCGGCACTGGAGAGGCTGATAGCTTAGGAGCTAGAGGCGCTTATGACAACAGCCGAACATCAGTTGGTTTTAGAAATGTTCAAAGAGCAGGCTCTCCTGTATGCGGGCTTGATAAAGGCTTTGCAGAGTCGTGGCATTTTGGATGCGGGCGATCTTCAAGCCTTTGACGCGCTAGTGTCAGCTTCATTTCGTGAACCTGTTGAGCAGAATACGAAGGCAGCGTATCTAACAGCTGCAAAGATGCTTGGCGTGCCAATTGACGAGTCTGATCTAATTTAGTGCGCAATTCCTCTTGCATTCGACGCAGACTCAATGCGATGGCGTCGCTACAGAGCGATATGCTGCACCGGAGAGCCGCCCTGTGAAGGCGGCTTTTCTACTTCTAATTGCACGTTCTCTCCTATGAGGGCCTAAGTCAGGCGGACGGCTCGGACTGATCTAAGGTATACAATTCCTGCCATGATCTCACCGCGTTTGTTTGCTCTCGGCTTGGCGTTGGCGGTCGCCCCAATACTGCAAGGGTGCAATTCTGCAACTGCGCCGTGCGTCCAATCCCAAGATGATTCCGCGCAGAAGATCGCCGCCCTAAAGCGCGAAAAGGACGACACCCTCTATGAGATTCAGCTGCGTCAAGACGAAATCAATCAGATGATGGCTAGCGCCAAAGGAGCTGTTGGGGTTAGCAATGAGTGGCTAGAGCGAAAGTCCCAGCTTACCGAAAAGATTACACTGTTGCAGGTCAAGGCCCACGACCTTGATCTGCAAATAGCGGCACTGAACCACGGCTTTCCAGGCAATATTGAGTTCACACCGACGAAACCGTAAATGAGACAATTAGGTTGCCAAACGGCGAAGCTGCTAGAGCAGATTAGGACAGTACCGAGAGTTGGGTAGTGTCCTAATTTGAACCGCTCACCCTTCATGGATACGGCTAATTTTTCGTCGTCCGGAATGGTCGATAGAGCCAAAAAAAGTCCCTGTGTAGCCTTGACCTGGAGTCGCGATCGAAATAGTAAGTCCGGTTACCTCCTGCGCAGTGTAAACCGTCCTAGTCCCTGGGACTAGGTCTCCTGTCTGGTGGCTGTCATCATCCTCCTCTACGAATTGAGGCTGCCAATCGGACTCGCCTGTGTCTACCTCGATTGCAGCCCAAGGGGGTGTATTGTTTATGCGGAAATGCAACCATCCTTTGCGCGGAACACTATAAACGACCGGGAACTGATAGTTGATGCTTTGCGCCAAATCCATCAGGCGCTCATGGCCATCAGCAACCTCAATAAGACGGCGTCGGTCGTCGTCGGGGACCTCCGACACGTTGAAGACTTGGTACTCTGCAACATCTTTGAGGGGAACATTGCTTTCATACTTTTTGCCGTTTCGCTCTATGGAAACGGAATAGCCGTCGGCAATAGTTGAAGTAAGGGCGCAGCCGTTGACGACCTCTGCATCAATGAAGATCTCGATAGAGCCTTCCGGTCCAGGAATGACTAAAGTGTCGTTGCTGTAAATCATTAAGCGGGGAATCTTGTTGCCGATCTGCTGCTCCAGATCAGCAACCTTCTGGAGAAGCCTTTCCGCTAACTTGTGCCGCCGTCGAATGGCCCTTAATACCCCCTCCCATGTTGCGAGTATGGAAATGACCAAGAAGAGTATGGCCCACGTTCTCCACTGCCAAGCGGGGATGAAATTTTTCAGTTGATAGCGATTCTGGCGGTCCGGTGAAATTAGTTCAGTTCGGATAAACGACCACAGACACAGCAGGGCATAGGGAACTGTCACGAAAATCATGACGCGCCCCCACGGGATTTCACGGAGAATCGAAAGTCTGGTTGGCTTTTTGTAAAGAATCTCGTCCGATTCGTCCATGCCCTTAATCCTCCCACCGGGTAGGCCTTGGAGTCTATGTATCTGGAACACAGGTCCTTGCGGTGCCCGACTTCCACGAAGCAACGAAGCGTCCGAATTAGGACGCTAGGAAGAGTTGGCGCGGCTATCGGAGCGGGGGGAAATACGGTATTCTAGAGGGTGTCCAACCGGAGCGTTGGGAGGTGTAATCTCATTTGGCAGAAGTAAAGATTCAAGAAGGCGAACCGCTGGAGAATGCACTGCGCCGCTTCAAGCGCAAGGTGCAGCAGGAAGACATTATTAAGGAAGTCAAGCGGCACTCGTACTACATGAAGCCAGGCGAGAAGATGCGCATGAAGCAGGCGTTGGCCCGCAAGCGCAATCGCAAAAAGGCACGCAAGGAACAAACCGACTAAAGCGTTTTCACTGTACCTGTGGTGCGGACTTCGCTCTATCCCACCCTAGCTTCGCTAGGATGGGGCACCCATGACGTTTCACCGTCCTTGAAAATGCTGAATGCAACGAGGCCCGGACCGCGCAATGCGATTCGGGCCTTTGCTTTTATTTTCTTGAACGTTTCATCCATGCTTCTGCTGCATGGTTTGCAATCCTCATGGGTTAAAACCCCTTCTAATGAAGGACCTTTTGGCACGACTGAAGTGGTGCCCTGATACTCGCCGCGGCGAGCAGGCCCAGCTCTGAGAAACACACTCTACTCATTTTTTTATCCGGTGTTTCTGAGGCCGGCGGAGATGCCGTTGATGGTGGCGGCGATGGCGCGCTGCAGGGAATCGCTGGTGTCGCCGGCGCGCTTGCGGCGGAGGAGTTCGACCTGGATGAGGCTCATGGGATCGACGTAGGGATTTCTGACGCGAATGGAACGCGAGAGGACGGGATTGGTTTCCAGCAGAATTTTTTGCCCGGTGACGGCCAGGACGGCGCGATGCGTATTTTCATATTCTGATTGCAGACGGGCGAAGACTCGCTCTCCCAGGGCGCGGTCGTTTGTGAGCAGGGAATATTGTTTGGCGATGTGGAAGTCGGCCTTGGCGAGCGAGAGTTCCACGTTGCGAATGAGGTCAATGAACATGGGAAACTCGCGCATCATGTGCTGCAGGATGGGAAGATTTCCCTGGGCGATGGAGTGTTCGAGGGCGTGGCCGACGCCGAACCATCCGGGGACGCCGTGACGGCTCTGCATCCAGCCGAAGACCCAGGGGATGGCGCGAAGATCGGCAAAATTATTTTTTGCTTTGCGACGGACGGGACGGGAGCCGATGCGCGCAAATTCCAGCTCATTGACCGGCGTGGCTTCGGCGAAATATTGCAGGACCTCTTCATCTTCCGGAATATTTTTGCGGTAAAAACCGTAGGCGGTGGCTGAAAGCTGGTCGCAGACTTCCTCCCAGCCGGGCATCATTTCTCCGGTGCGATGACCGCCGGGACGATTCGCTTCCGGACGTGCGAGGGCATCGAGCGAGGCGGCGACCATCAGTTCCAGATTCCATTCCGCGAGGACGACGTCAGAATATTTCCAGTGCAGGACTTCACCTTGTTCGGTGATGCGAATTTCACCGTTGAAATCGCCGATGGGCTGGGCGTAGATGGCGCGATGCGTGGGTGCGCCGCCGCGACCGACGGTGCCGCCGCGGCCATGAAACAGGCGCAGATCGATGCCGCACTCGCGAGCGACGGCGTAGAGGGCGCGATGCGTTTTGTATAGCTCCCAGGTGCTGGTCAGCATGCCGCCGTCTTTGTTGGAGTCGGAATAGCCAAGCATCACTTCCTGACGGCGCTGCCAGGATTCGAGCAGAGGCTGATAGGCGGGGGCGGTCCAGATTTCGCGGCAGATGGCGGCGGCACCACGCAGGTCTTCGATGGACTCGAAGAGCGGAACGACGCGGATGGCCGCGCGATTTTCGCCGGCGATACAGGAGACCTCATGCGTGCGCGCAAGATGGAGGACGCGCCAGACATCTTCCGCGCCGGTCGCGCCGCTGATGACGTATTGCTGAATGGTTTCTACCGGCTCTTCGCGCTGAATTTGCGCGATGGCGCGGAAGGTGGCGAGGACGTCGGCGGTGTCGCGCGAGAGCGGGGTGGCGAAATTTTCTTCTGAGGAATTTTGCTCGCAGTTTTCTTCGATTTCTTTCAATGCCTGCGTGAGTTGGCGGGCATGCGCGCGGATATCCAGCGTGTGCAGGTGCAGGCCGAAGGTGCGGACTTCGCGGACCAGCGGATCGATCAGTCCACGCGCGAGGCGAAGACTTTTTTCCTGTGCGAGGCTGTCGCGGACCAGGTGGAGATCTTCGAGTAGCTCCTGGCTGGAGCGATAGGGCGGCAGGCCGACGGGCGCTGAGGTATCGTGCAACTCTCGGGCGGCGGCTTCCAGGCGCAGGCGAATGCATAAAACGAAGCGGCGATGCAGTTCATGAGGATATCGCTGATCGATGCCCGCGCCGGAACGCTCCAGCTGCGCCGAATAGCTGTGCAGTTTTTTCTCCAGCGCTGGACTGAGGCCGACTCGCTGGATGGAAGGCGTGAGCAGATCGAGGATCAACTGGATGCGAGCGCAATAATGTTCGATTAATTTGCGCCGCGCCATGGTGATGGCTTGCCATGTAACTTCTGGAGTTACAAATGGATTGCCGTCGCGATCGCCGCCGATCCAGGAACCAAACTTCACTACTTGGGGCAGGTCATTGGCTTCGATTTGCAGGCCGTACTCATCGCGCAATGCGCCGGCGATTTCTTCAAACAGCTGCGGCAGGGTTTCGAAGATGGCGATGTCGTAATAATCGAGGCCAAGTTTGATTTCGTTCTGTACTGTGGGGCGATGACTGCGTACTTCGTCCGTCTGCCAGAGCGCGGTGATTTCCGCGAGGATGTCTTCTTCGCGAGCGGCCAGTTCTTCATCCTGCAGCGGAATTTGATTCAGGCTTTCGAGGGTCTCGCCGAGGCGTCTGCGCTTGAAGAGGACGGAGCGCCGCGCGACCTCTGTTGGATGGGCGGTGAACACGGGGATGACGCAAATTTTCGCGAGATACTCCATGGCTTCGCTGGCGGTGATGCCGGCTTCGCGCATGCGTCGTAGTGTTCCGCGCATTTCTCCGGGCTGCGGCGGAGTTTGGTTTCCAAGCAGGCGATGGGCACGACGGCGACGCTTGCGGTGATTGGTTTCGGCCAGGTTGATCAGCTCAAAATAAAAGGCGAAGGCACGCGTGAGTTGCTCGGCAAATCCGGTATCGCAGGTGGCGATACGGGCGATGGCTTCGGCGAGAAGGAAGTCGGCTTTCTTTGCGTCGCCCTGCAGGCGCGCTTCGCGGCCATCGGTGGTGATGCGGCGCAAATCTTCCACCGCCTGGAAGAGCGCATCGCCGGCCTGCTCGCGAAGCACGCGCCCCAGCAGCGTTCCCAGCGAGCGAACGTCGCGGCGCAGCGGAGCTTCTTTGCGCTCCGGATCGAACGATTGCAGTTCTTCCAGCCGCTCGGCCCAGTTTTCCGGCTTCCACAAAAGGTCCATACGTATTTGCATTATGCAGGAGCGAGCGGGGAGTTTCCTAAGGGGTGGAGGAAGAAATCGCGGCCTGCTCCTCCAATTGCACGACCAATTCTTCCCACTCGGTCAGCATGGCGGCATGCTCGGCGCGCATCCGGTCGAGTTGGTTCTGCTGCGACTGGTAGTGTTCGGCGGAAACATACACGGCCAACTGTTCTTCGGTGGTTTGGATGGCCGCTTCCATTCGAGGAATCTCTTCTTCCAGTGCGGTGCAGCGGTCCTGCATCTGCCGCAGGCGGATGGGATTGATGCGGCTAACGCGTTTGGCGACGGTGGGATCGGCGGGCTGGCCGTTGGGT
Source organism: uncultured Acidobacteriota bacterium (assembly GCA_963794795.1). Classification (GTDB taxonomy): domain Bacteria; phylum Acidobacteriota; class Terriglobia; order Terriglobales; family Acidobacteriaceae; genus JAKAAZ01. The sequence continues at coordinate 7,932 of CAWCFC010000004.1, forward strand.
GATGGTTCAGGCGACGCAGCCGGAGCAATATTTTCATTTGTTTTTTTTATTTCTGGAGTGGTGGAATTTTTTGCCGCTTCTGCCTGGCGGGAAATCTGCCACAGATAGTCTTCGTAATTTCCGGTGTAGACATGCACGGCGCCATCGCGAATTTCAAAGACGCGGGTCGCCAGGGCATCAATAAAGGCGCGATCGTGGGAGACAAATACAACGGTCCCGTTAAAGTTTCGGATCGCTTCCAGCAGAACTTCTTTGGCCCGCATGTCCAGGTGGTTTGTGGGCTCGTCCAGAAGAAGAAAATTTGCCGGACTTACCAGCAGGCGTGCCAGGGCGTAGCGGTTGCGTTCGCCGCCGGAAAGCACGCCGAGTTGCTTGAAGACATCGTCGCCGGAAAATAGAAAGCATCCCAGCAGGCTTCTCAATTCGGTTTGGGGAATTCTAGGGGCGCTGCGGCCGATGTCGTCGAGCATGCGCGCGTCGGCGTCGAGTTCTTTGTATTGGTCCTGGGCGAAATATTGCAGCACCACATTGTGACCCAGGCGAAGCTGGCCGGTGGTGGGCTCATCCATCGCGGCGAGGAGGCGAATCAGTGTCGATTTTCCGGCGCCATTGGGGCCTACCAGGGCGATGCGCTCGCCGCGCTCGATGGTGAACTGGACGCCGGAAAATACTTTTTTTGCGCCATAACTTTTGCTGATTTGTTGCGCCTCGGCCACTGTGCGTCCGCTGGGCGGCGGCTGCGGAAAAGTGAAGTGAATTTCAGTTTCCGCGGGAGGGAGCTCGATGCGCTCGATGCGTTCCAGTTCCTTGATGCGGCTTTGCACCTGGCGCGCTTTGGTGGCTTGCGCTCGAAAGCGAGTGATGAAGGATTCCAGATGTTCGATGTGCTCGCGCTGATGACGATATGCGGCTTCCAATTGCACCTGCCGCTCTGCCTTCTGCTGTAAATACTTTTCGTAATTCCCGGTGTAACTGTACAGGCGGTGATTCCACAGTTCGACAATTTTGTCGGTTGCGATATCGAGAAAAAACCGGTCATGCGAGACAAGAACGTAGGCATGGGGATAGGCGTGGAGATAGCCTTCCAGCCAATTTCGTGCTTCCAGGTCGAGGTGGTTGGTGGGCTCATCCAGCAACAGCAGATCCGGCTTTTCCAGCAGCAGTTTGGCGAGGGCAATTCGCATCTGCCAGCCGCCGGAAAACTCCTCCGTCCTGCGCTGCCAATCCTCTTTGGAAAATCCAAGGCCGGACAAGACTGTGCCGACGCGAGCTTCGATAGTGTAGCCATCTTGGGCGTGAAATTCAGCATCGCTGCGCGTCAATTGCTCGATGACGGCGGCGTATTCGCCGGAGTGAGGCGGTAGTTCCGCCAGCTGCGTATGCAGGTGCTGAATCTTATGTTCCAGCGCCTGGGTGCTGGCGAAGGCGGACAGACATTCATCGAAAACGGATCGTCCGCGCAGTTGCAGGCCATCCTGGGGAAGGTAGCCGAAGGTCATGCCGCCGGTCGATTCCATGGAGCCGTCGTCCAGTGAGTCGAGGCCAGCCAGGATTCGCAGCAGGGTCGATTTGCCGGTGCCGTTGCCGCCGACCAGCCCGGTGCGCTCGCCGGGAGTGATCTGCCAGTCGATCTTTTCAAACAGAAGTTTGTGGCCGAAGCGTTTGCCGGCGCGGGTTAGCTGCAGCATTGGGTTCGCGGTCGGAGGGTGGGTTGAAAGCGCATCTGCTTTATTGTCGCATCGAATATTTTTGCCGGGGCATTGATGGTCGAGGGGAAAGTCGTTCTCTCCCACCCTTTGTGCAGCCTTGAAGTGAAGATGCTCTCACGGAGTTTTCTGATACAAAGCCACTCACTACGATGATCGAAGGATGACGGACTGTTTGAAGAGCGTCGAGGTTTCGCACCTCAGCGCCTAAAGGCGCGTTGTGTGGGTGCGTCATCCCCGGACTAAAGTCCGGGGTCTACCTCACACTCGAAGTGAATATGCACCAACATGGCGAGGCGCTGGCGACTTGCATCCTATGTTTGGTACGAACGATGTTTCATTGCGAGTTTGTCACCGTCCCGCGCTGCGAGGCTGGAGCGGGAATGACAAGTGTGTATGGATTGGTATACTCGCAACGATCGCAAATTTGGCAGGATAGGCAAACCAAATGCCCTCGATGAAAGACACCTTGGGAGTTCTTCTGGCGGGTGGGGCCGGCGAGCGGCTCTATCCTTTGACCCGCGATCGTGCCAAGCCGGCGGTTCCGTTCGGCGGCAACTATCGCATCATCGACATCACGCTATCGAACTGCATCAATTCTGACCTTCGACGGATCTACATCCTGACGCAATATAAGGCGCTCTCGCTGAATCGACATATCCGCGAAGGATGGGGTTCGGTGGTGGCCAACGATCTCGGCGAGTTCATCGAAATTCTGCCCCCAATGCAGCGCGTCAGCTCGAATTGGTACATGGGGACGGCGGACGCGGTGTATCAGAACATTTATTCGATCGGCAGCGAACAGCCGAAGCGGGTGCTGCTACTTTCCGGCGATCACATTTACAAGATGAACTACGGCCGCATGGTGCAGCAGCATATCGATTCCGGGGCCGATGTGACGCTGGCGACGCTGCCCATCGATCCGTCGGACGTTTCGCGTTTCGGCGTGGTCGAGGTGTCGCGAACCGGAGAAGTCACTGGCTTTCAGGAGAAACCGCAGCAAACCCATATGCGCTCGCCTTTCAATCAGGACAAGGTGGATGCGAGCATGGGCATTTATCTGTTCAACACGGACGCGCTGCTGCCGGCGCTGATCCGCGACGCGGAAGACCCGAATTCGCAGCACGATTTCGGGCACAATGTTCTGCCGGCGATGCTGGGCCAGTACAAAATGTACGCCTTCAATTTTGTCGATGAGAACAAGCAGGAGGCGCTGTACTGGCGGGATGTGGGAACGCTGGACGCCTATTATGACGCCAATATGGATGTCGCCTCGGTGACTCCAATCTTCAACCTCTACGATAAAAGCTGGCCTATGCGTACCCGGCCGCTGCAGTATCCCCCGGCAAAGTTCGTGTTTGGCGAGCCTGGACGTACGGGCATGGCCATTAACACGGTCATTTCCGCCGGGTGTATTGTTTCCGGCGCCACGGTGCGGAACAGCGTTTTGTCGCACGATGTGCGCGTCAACTCCTATGGGGAAGTGGATTCGAGCATTCTTTTCTCGCATGTCAGGATTGGACGACATTCACGGATCCGCCGCGCCATCATCGATCGCGACGTTCAGATCCCGGAAGGGACCGTGATCGGCTACGACGCAAATGAAGACCGCAAGAACTACCTGGTGACGGAGAGTGGGATTACGGTCGTCAGCCGGGACTATTCGCTGTACGAGAACCCGGTCGCCTCCGATTACGTGCCCCACGACATGTAGCCGCGCGGTGTTGTTCCCCAGCGCCTGAAGGCGCATCTCAATTAGAACTCGGTTCCCCGGACTGAAGTCCGGGGTCTACCTGCAAGCCGTTCGGGGTTTATCAAGAATCCTGTCGCCCAGTGGCCGCGGTTTCGGTAGTATGTGAGGGAACTGAAACGTGGTGGCCCACGTATCCTGTGGTATGGGAATGTCGGCCTTATCGTACCCGTGCAGCAGCATCACGCGATTTGACCTGCGGGACCACCGCGGGGGACCGCGGCGGGGCGACCACATGACCAACCCGTCTTCAAAGGGGATAGCTGAACCTAGGCAGCGGATGCCCGTAAATTCCGACTCCGTGGAAGAGACCAACGCACTCGTACGACGTTGCTTGCAAGGAGATGGTCATGCCTGGCAGCAGATCGTGGAGACACAGCACCGTCGCGTCTACGGGCTGTGCTATCGATTCACGGGTTCGGCCGGGGACGCGGAAGACCTGACCCAGGATGTATTTCTGAAGGTCTATCGCAACCTGAAGTCGTTTGATGTGGAGCGCGGCAGTTTCCCCACCTGGCTGACGACCCTGACGCGGAACCTGCTGGTGGATCATTTCCGCCGCACTCGCGCCGAGCAGACGACGCATTCGCTGGACGCAGGCTGGGAGGACGAGGATGGGACCTCCCTCTCCCCGGCCGAAAGGCTGCAGACACAACAGGCCGACCCGCTCAAGAACTACATGGATCGGGAATTGCAGGCGCTGGTTCAGCAGGCGCTGCTGCAGGTGTCCCCGGAGCTGCGGGAGGCCGTGATTCTGCGCGATTTAAAAGATATGGATTACAAGGAAATTGCTGAAGTCTTGCGTATTCCGGAAGGTACGGTCAAGTCGCGGATTAGTCGCGGCCGGATGGAACTTGCAAGGCTGCTGGAACGTACTAAAAGGCAGGTGATGTAGATGAAGGACCACGGCCAATTTGGAGACAAGCCGGCTGGAAAGTCGGCGAACGTCCCATCGGACAAGCTTGACTGCGCCGCGGTGGAGCTGTTGTGGGTTGAAGCTGCCGAGGGCACCTTGCCCGTGACAGTGGCCGAGCAGGTTCGTACCCATACCAGCGAATGTGCATCCTGCCGCGAGAAAATTTCCCAGGCGCGCAAGGGCCGCGAGTGGCTGCTGATGTTGAAGCTGGAACCGCTGGTTCCTCCTTCCGATCTGGTTGCCAAAATCCTGGCCAGAACCACGGGGGCAGGGGATGCAGTACATCCTCGGTGGTCGACGCCGAAGATCCCAGCGGAAATAGATTCGCGGTCGGCTGACCGCTATAGTCTGCCGGGCTATGCATCCCAGGATTCCGAAACCGTTCCGCTTCCCGGCCAAACGGATGGCGACAACGGAGCTCCTGGTGTCGATGGGACTCTGGCCATCCCGATGTGGCAGCGGCCTTCGGTGGTATTGCTTCGGAAAACGGTGTTTGAACCGCGATTGGCTTTGGTCGCCGCCATGGCCTTCTTTTCCATTTCGCTGACGCTGAACCTGGTTGGGGTGAAGCTGACCCGTTTTCGCGCTTCAGATCTGGAGCCGCAGGCGATGCGCCGCGCCGTCACTCGCCAATATGCCCAGGCCAATGCGCGCGTCGTGCATTACTATGAGAATCTTCGAATCGTGTATGAAGTTGAGTCGCGTGTCCACCAGCTGCGCCAGGCTGCCGACTCCGCGCCAGTGCCGGAAAAGACTACGTATCCGCAGGGCAAGCAGGGCTCCGGAAGAAACGGCTCGGGTCATAGCGACGACAAAAAGGATCAAAGTGATCGCGAAGGTGTCCATCGGGAACGGATGGATGTGATGCCCGTGAAGGATCAAAATGCGCAGCGCAATCGTGCGACACCGGTTGAACCCGCGCCCATCATCACCGGCCCGGTGATCGACGCGTCCATGAGCGTACTGCCAGTGCCCGGCTCGAGTGCGGTTGAAAGTGGTCGCCCGCAAGTGATGTCTACAGTCTTTACTGAATTTGTCTGCCGGCCTGGGTTGCAGGCTTCGTCACACTTGCTTCAGTTGAGTCGTTTTTCTGTGCCAGAAAGGAACTCGGCATGAATTGCGCAAATCATCCCGAAATACCGGTTGCAGCTTACTGCCAGTTCTGCGGAAAGCCGTTGTGCGAGCAGTGCGTCCATAAAGTGAATAACATCGTGAGCTGTGAACCCTGCCTGGCGGCTCGGATCGGGGCCGCTCCAGCCAGCAATGTGGGAGGTGGGGCGAGATTCGTCCAAACTCCGGATGGCATCCACGTTTCCGATGGCAAGGGAAATGAGTACACTGCGGGTCCGGGCTATCAATACATTTCCAGCGCTCCTGGGGTCGGCAATGTGCCGCCTGGTTCGGGCACGAACCCGTGGGTAGCCTTCGCGCTCGGCTGGATTCCAGGCGTCGGGGCCATGTACAACGGCCAGTTCGCCAAGGCCCTGGCCCATGTGGTGATCTTTGCGTTGCTGGTCGATTTTTCACATTACAACGGGGTGCTGGGTGTCGTCTGCTTTGGCTGGGTCATCTACCAGGTGTTCGACGCCTATCACACGGCCATTGCGCGCCGCGACGGGCTTCCGTTGCCGAATCCTCTGGGACTGAATGATGTGGCTCACTGGTTCGGCGTCCGATCGGCCCCGACCACAAATCCCTGGATGGGCAGCACGGCGCCTCCGAATGCAGCCAATCAGCCCCCCAATCCCACGCCGCCGGGAGTACCGCCGGTGGGAAGTGCGGGGCCAGTGTCCGGCTTTGCTCCAGCGTCGGATTATGTTCCGCCCTATACGCCTCCATACGTGCCGCCTCCTCCACCGGATTCATTTTGCGGTTTGGGGTCGAGCGGGACCGAACCATGGAATTCACGTCGGGGCAGTCGTTCTTATTGTTCTGGGCCTGGCGTTCTTACTCGGCAATCTTGGCATTCTGAGCGCGCATTGGGTGGATCGAGGCTGGCCGATTCTGCTGATTGGTATTGGTGTGTGGATGGTGATTCGTCATAGCCAGAAGCCGCCCGTGGGAGGTGCACGATGAATAGCTGGTATCAAATTCGCCGCTTACGCGGTGCAGTAATCCTGATCTTGATCGGCGTGCTGGCGTTGTTGAACCAGTGGAATATTTTGTATTGGCATAACAGCTGGCCACTGATCCTGATCGTGATTGGCTTGATGATGGTTGCTGAGCGTGCGGCGTGGACCGCCGAAGCTCGGGCGCGACAGGAAGAGCAGGAGTATGCAGCCAGCACGGGCGCCTACAATCCCAGTCGACCCTTAGGGGGCGTGGCAGGAGCGGCTCCCTGGACGACGCCTCCAACTTCTAACGTAGGCACCGGTCCGTTTGTGCAATCGCAGCCACCCGCGCCGGACGATCCCGAAAGAGAAGGCCGGTAGCTCCATGGGCATGCCTCCACAGCCACCGCCACCCTATCCGCCGTCGCGCGCCCAGATGAAGGCCCAGCGCGCCCAGTGGAAGATGCAGAGGAGAGTGCAGCGGGACGCCTACCGCGCTTCGATTCGCGGAACTGCGCAGCGATCGATTCTCGGCCCCCTCTTCCTGATTGCCATTGGCGTGCTGGCTTTGCTGATGACCATGCACCGGATTAATGTCGACTATTTCTGGCATTGGTATGGCCATTGGTGGCCGCTGTTGTTGATTGGCGCCGGTGTCTTACTCGCCGTCGAATCGCTTATGCTGGCGGGTCAGACGCGAGTTCGGTTGGGTGGCGGGGTGGTGTTTCTTTTGCTGCTGCTGGCATTTGCAGGGATCATCGCGGCGCATAATCACGTGAATTGGCAGTCGGTCGGAGACCAGTTGCAGCTGGGAGACAACGTCAACCTGGCCGAGATGTTCGGCAATAAACACCAGGCCAAGGAGCAAATTGCCCACCCGCTGCCCGCCGACGCCAACGTGGTGATCCAAAACGGGCACGGCGACGTGATCCTGACCGCGAGCACTGACGACCAGATGCATCTGACGGTCGATAAAACGGTGTACAGCGGCTCCGAGCATGAGGCGCAGCGGGAGTTGAATTCACTGGAACCGCTGATTACCTCGGTTGGAAATGTCGTCACGGTGCACATGCCCTCCAATGACAGCCATGTGGCCGATCTGACGATCGCATTGCCAGCAACTGCGCCGGTGCAGGTAAAGGTCGATCATGGCGATGTGACCATCAGTGGGCGCAAGGCGGCGGTCAGCGTCAACTCCAACCAGGGCGACGTGCAGCTGACCAGCATCGTTGGCGCAACCCAGGTGGCGATGCGTCAAGGGGATTTCACCGGCCGTGACCTGCAGGGAGATTTTACGATTACCGGGCGCATGAATGATGTTTCACTCTCCCAGGTCACTGGATCGTCCACATTGACCGGCGACTTTTTCGGGGATGTGAATCTGGATCATCTGCAGGGAATGCTGCACCTGCACTCCAGCCGCACGGAGATTCAGGCGAGCCGGCTGGATGGAACGGTCACGCTGAGCGATGGCGATGTGTCCATGGAAAACGCTCGTGGTCCCGTCCTGGTGAGCACACACGCAATGGACATCACACTCAAACAAATTCAGGGCGTGGTCACGGTGAAGAATTCCGACGGTAGCGTCGCCGTCAACGTGGTGAACCCGGTCGCCGCCATGGACATTACGAACCGCAATGGCTCCGTGGACATCACGGTCCCGGAGAAAGCCAAGTTTTCCGTGCAGGGTGTCGCTGACGATGGTGAGATCAATTCAGATTTTAAATTGTCGCAATCTTCGGCGAATGATCGCGCCATGGCTTCGGGCGAAGTGGGCGGAGGCGGGCCGTTGCTGCACATCGTCGCGGAAAAGGGCGATATCCATTTGAATAAGGCTGGCGCCGACAGCGACGACTAAAGGCAACGCCGCTTAAGTCAGTTTGACGCGAACATACGTTGGCTGACTTGGATTTCAGTCGTTGCGGGCGATGGTGAATTGGCCGGCGGCGGCGACGCCATTGCGGGTGGTATTTTTCACGTGATACATGGCCGCATCTGCGGCGCGAATGACGGCGTGAATATCCAAACCATCCTCTGGAAAGCTTGAGACTCCAAAGCTGGCGAGAATGCTCAGGTTCAGGCCTGACTCGGGCAGAAACGTGGTGGTTCGCAGCTTATCCATGAGCCGGTTCGCCAAATCCATGGCGCGCTGTTTGGATTGATGCGGCATCAGCACGACAAATTCATCGCCGCCATAGCGGTAGGCGGTTTCAATCAGCCCCAGGCTGTTTCGCACCATGTCGCCAATTTCTGCCAGCAGCTTGCTGCCCTTCAAATGCCCGTAGGTGTCATTGACCATTTTGAAGTGGTCGAGGTCGAAAAAGATCAGGCTGACCGGCTTTCCACTGCGCCGACTGCGCTCTAAAGAATGTTCCAGCCGCTCATACAGGTGGCGGGCATTGAAGAGGCCGGTGCAATCGTCGGTGATGGTGAGCTGCTGGATTTGTTCGAAGGTTCGCGCATTTTGCACCGCGATGGCCGCATAGTCGCATAGAGCGTGCAGGAAAAATATTTCGTGATTATCCATCTGCTCCGGATGGCAATTCACCAATTGCAGCACGCCGTAGGTATGGTTTCGCACCCGTAACGGAAGGCAGATGATGGACTCGACCCGGGTGCTGCTCTCCGGCAATTCATCGGCTAAATCGTGGTCGTCGGGAACGCTGGCCAGGATCATGGGTTCGCCGTGCAGCGCGACCCAGCCTGGAATTCCTTGTCCCAGCGGAATGCGTTTATGACGGAGTTTCTCGGTTTGGCCGCCGGAGATGACGCCGTAATACAGCTGGTGATTCTTCTCATCCACGATCAACAGCGACCATGCTTCGGGGCTGAAGAAGCGGGTCATCTGCTGCATGATGCCGTTCAATATGCTGGTGAGATCGACAGACGACGTAAGCGCGCGCGCGACCTCATGAAAGGTCTGAATCTCCAACGCTGGCTGGCCGTCCGGGAAGCGAATCGTCTTCATCAGCAGAACCCCTTCTATCAGCGTATTCGGTGGGCTCGCGACGAGCGCGCCACGGGTATTGTTCGCGCCGCGGGGGAGGGACCAATGAGAGCCATGACTATGGCAGCATTCTATCCCAGACCTTATCCGCCGATGTGCACCATACTGCGCGAGGGCTTCAGAAAGTCCGGCTCGCCAATATGGTGGCGAGCTTCTTTGCGGTCGACCGTGCGGCGGATAAATTCGGCCAGGTCGGCGTCGTCTCCGCCGCGCCGCAGCACTCCGTATAGGTCATGGTCGGATTGCGAAAACAGACAGGTGCGCAGCTTTCCATCTGAGGTGAGGCGAACCCGGCTGCAATGTCCGCAGAAGGGATGCGATACCGGCGCGATGATGCCGATCTCGCCCAGGCCGTCTTGAAACGTGTAGCGCAGGGCGGTCTCGCTGGCGGTGTTGGCGGCCAGCGGCACCACGGGCTGGAAGGTGTTCAGCGCGGCCAGGATTTCTTCCAGTCGAACGACTACCTGGGGGGTCCAGACGCGATCTTCTTCGAGCGGCATAAATTCTATGAAGCGCACAATCACGCCTTCATCGCGAGAGAATTTTGCAAACTCGACAATTTGGTCCTCGTTAAATCCGCGCAACAAAACGCAATTGACTTTGACCGGATCGAGACCGACGCGCTTGGCGGCGCGAACCCCGGCCAGCACTCGATTGAAGCTGTCGGGAACGCGGGTGATGCGGGTAAATTTGTTGTGATCGATGGCGTCCATGCTGACGGTGATGCGATTCAGGCCGGCGTCTTTCAGCGGCTGGGCGAGATCTTCCAGCAGATGTCCATTGGTGGTCAGGGCGATGTCGAGTGGCTGACCGTTGCCGGTAGAAAGAGGCGTGCCTTCGGCGCTGAACGCGGTTCGCATCTGCGCGAGTTCGGAGATCATCCCGATCAGACCCTTGCGCAGGAGGGGCTCGCCACCGGTAAGGCGAACTTTTTCGATACCCAGGGAGACGAACACGCGCACCATGCGGAGGTAGTCTGCAATGGGCAGTTCGGCATACTGCGCGCCCTCTGTGCCGGTGCGGCAGTACACGCATTTGTAGTTGCAGCGATCGGTGACCGAGACGCGCAGGTCTGTAATGGCGCGGCCATGCTTGTCCGTCAGGCGCGATGTGGCGAATCGCGAGCGAACTTCGGGATGGGTTGTGATCGCGGCCATTTCTCTACCAGTATCGGATGCGGGAAACGGCCATAGGGAGCGAAGACGGCGAGACCCGATCGCCGCAAGGGTCAGGCGTCGTCGAGCTTCCTTTCCAATGCGATTTGACGTTGCTTCAAATCGCGGGAGGCGTGGCCGTTTCCAGCCATGCCCTTGGTTCCTGCCTGCTTCCCGCATGCGGAACGCCGCCGCAACCGCCAGGGAATGTCCCGGAGGCGGAAGCGGTCGGAAGACCCTTCCAGTATAGAAGGACTGCCGCATCGGGCGCGCCGGCAAAGTTATGAGGAGTGTGGCAGAAGCTATCTCCAGAGGTGTCGAGGGATTTCGAGTTCATGAGACAGCTTCCAGGACTGCAGTTGTATTTGCGTCAATTTCGCGGAACGGGAAAATACCCGGGCCTAAAGGCCCTCAAATTCAGCCTGTTTTCAGGGGGCTAAAGCCCCCTGCTCCCTCCGAAATGACCCTTGCTTCCCCCCGGAAAGCCCCCTGCTCTCCCGGAAAGCACATGCTTTCTCCGAAACGTGGATCTATCACTGTAGACCTAGGCGCAATCGGGCATATGCATGGCCAGCAAGACACGCAGTTCATCCACCTGCTGCGAGCTGAGGCCGCGTTTGGGGACAATGTTGAAGGCTTTTTGCGGTCCGCGCAGCACAAAAACGTTGGAGCCCTCTCGCCAGGATTGATAGGCGGACCAGGGGCGAAACTGAAACATTTTGGCGCGGTCTTCAAAACGAACTCCATCCGTGTCGACGGAGAGGACGCGGGGGATGCGCTCGATGCGGCGTTCATATCCTTTTCGCGTGGTTTGGGACCTGAAGAATACGTGATAGGTGGGTACCAGAAGTAGAAGCAGCAGTAGTCCCCATTTTGTTCCGCCGCTCAGGGACGGATCGAACAAAGCCTCCGCGAGAGCAAGCATGCCCATCAAGGCGATCAACCCCAGACGCCATTTTGAAGGATGCAACGATTGCTGCGAACTCCGGCGCACACTGCCGCGCAGCAGCCTGGGAACGGAGAGGACGTGCGCTTCCTGTAGCTCTTCGACTGTGATGGGACCGGCAATTTCCACTGGGTCAAGGTAGCACAGGTGGAGTTACGGGCTGTCGTTGCTGGCAATCCTAATCACGGTCAAGAATGCCGAACATCCAATGCGCTTGACGGCTGGATGCATGTGAATCACAGGTCTTTGGGCGTCTGTTTTGTTGCACTGTACTTCTTATCCGTCACGAAATCCGCCCACCATTGGGGTCGGGTAGACATGTTTCCTGTGCGGAATAATGTGTATACCGCGTAAGCAATCGAGACAAGGATCGCCCCAGCCCAGAGGATGGTGGCAGCAAGATCGGACGATGAGATGTGGCGCAGTCCGAGCCACATGAGAAGAAAGAGCGCTGCATAGACGAGAATGAGTTGCATCCAGATTTGCCGCGAGAGTTTCCTCATGACGACTACGCTCCGGCTTTGGCCTTCTTGATCTCTTCAATCAGGGGCGGCACGATGTCGAATAAGTTGGCGACTACGCCGATGTCGGCAATCTCGAAGATGGGCGCTTCGGCATCTTTATTGATCGCGATGATGGTGCGCGAGCCCTTCATGCCGACGATATGCTGAATCGCTCCGCTGATGCCGAGCGCGATGTACAGTTTGGGCGCGATGGTCTGGCCGGAGCTGCCGACCTGACGGTCCAGTGGTAGCCAGCCGGCATCACAAATGGGGCGCGATGCAGCGATGTCGCCGCCCAGCAATTTCGCCAGTTCTTCCGCCATAGCCAGGTTTTTCTGTTCCTTAATGCCGCGTCCCACCGCGACGATGGTTTCCGACTGCGACAGATCGACTGCCTGTTTGGCTTCTTTGAAAATTTCGTGCGGCTTCACTCGAATGACGCCGTCCGGCACGGTCACTTCGAAGGTTTCAATCGGAGCTGTTCCTGCTTCTGCCGCGTCGCCACGAAAGGCTGCGTTCTGGAAGGTCGCCATCCACAGCGGTCCCGCGTCGCTGAAGGAAACATCGGCGGCAAATTTTCCCTGGAACATTTGCCGGGTAAACAGCAGCTTGCCGTTTTCGTATTTGTAGCCGATGGCATCTGGGATGACCGTCTTGCCCAGCGCCAGGGCCAGCCGCGGAGCAAAGTCGCGCACCTGGTAGGTGTGCGGCATCAGCACCAGCTTTGGCTGCTTGCTGGCGAGGAATTCTTTCAGTACATGGACGTAGCCATCGGAGGTATACGCCGCCAGTTGAGGGCATTCGATGGCGTATATTTTTGCGGCTTTCCTGCCTGCCAATTCTTCCGCGATGGCAGCGATGTCGTGGCCGAGTACGGCGATCTCCACCTGCCAGCCGGTCTCTTTGGCGATGGCCTGCGCCGCCGCAATGGTTTCGAAAGAGACGCGGTTCAGCTTCGACTGCTGCTGTTCGACGACGACCAGAATGGTTTCAGGCATAGGGCTAGAAGTCACAACGTAGCATCGGGTTCACGATCCGCATCGCCAAGTGTCGAAGTGAGGAATCCAGACAAAGTCGCCTGATACACACGACGGTCACCCTCTGGATTCTTCGCTACGCTCAGAATGACACACCTTATTTTGGACTATAGCAACCGTGAACCGGCCTCTAGTCGAACTCTGGACTGCCTTTGCGCAGCACGGTACCGATCGTGATGCAGGTGAGCGACAGCGTGCCGGCGATGATCATGTAATAGCCCATGGGATGAATCCAGGCTGGATCATAGGTGAAATCCTGACCCGCCCACACTGTCAGCAAGATGGCCATGATCCCCAAAATTCCGCCCATCACTTGCAGCATCAAGCCACGGAAGCGGCGCTTGTCGAGTGCGGCTACCTGGTCAGGCGTCAGGTCGCGTTCTTCCGGAGGCAATAACATGTTTGGCATCGGTTCTGTTCTCCCTTGCATTTCTTCGGCGACAGGGAAGGTCGGCTTCCCGATCGAATAATCCACGCCACCATTATTAAATCACGCGAGCTTCATTGCGAAATACATCGACCAGTTTTTTTGCAATCTCCGACGGCGAGCCCTGCAGCATCTCAGTTTTCTTCTGTTTGGTGGGCACGTAGAGCCGCTCAATCGTCTGCAAATTTGTTCCCAGCTTGCCTTCCAGGTCCGCCTTCGTCACCTGCTGGAGAGGCTTACTTCTGGCCTGTTTGATGCCCATCAAGGTGGCATAGCGTAGTTTATTGATTCCACTTTGGATGGTCAGGACACAGGGCAACGGCATATCCAGCCACTGATATTGGCCGGCTTCCAGCTCGCGCTTGAGGCGCAGGCCAGTCTCCGTTTTTTCAATGCCGATGATGATGGTCGCGTGTGGCCAGCCAAGAATTTCTGCCAGCAAAACACCGGTTTGCGCGAACCCGTAATCATCCGATTGCAAACCCGTAAAGATCATGTCGAAAGATTGGCCCCCTTCTTCGCTACCGATCGCGGCCGCAATGGCGCGCGCAGTGCTGACGGCGTCCAGGGTGACAAAGGAATCATCGACCAGATGAATGGCACGGTCGGCGCCTTTCGCCAGCGCTTCGCGCAGCACCTGCTGCGATCGGGCGGGACCCACCGTGACCACCACCACTTCTCCGCCATGCTTTTCTTTATGGCGCAGGGCTTCTTCCAGGGCGTAGGCGTCCGGCTCATTCACCTCATAGGAGACGTCTTCGCGAATCCAGGTGTCTTCCGCATTCAACTTGAGCGGAACGTCTTTCTGCGGAACCTGCTTGATGCAAACTAGAATTTTCATGGGTGGTGAGTTACGTACGCCAAATCATGGGCAGCGATCAGTAGTGTAACGAAGTCGACCTGTCACGGTCGAGGGCGAAGCCGACAAGACTGCTGAGGCGTGCGCGGTCCGGCTGCGTCAGTGGGGATGCAGCAGGATCATCCTGGCGATGGTGAAGTAGATGACGAGCCCGGTGACATCGACTAAGGTGGCTACAAAGGGGGCCGAGGCAGTTGCCGGGTTCAGGCCGCATCGGCGCAGGACGAACGGCAATGTCGCGCCGGCGATCGAGCCAAAGGCCACCACGCCGATCAGTGCGCACAGAGAATCGTCAGCGACAGCAGAAACGTTTGCGCGCCATACATTTTGAAGAGGAAATGCCAGGCGAAGATGCGCACCAGTCCGATGCATCCGAGGATACAGCCAAGCGCCAGGCCAACAAATAATTCGCGGCGGATCACACGGAACCAATCGCGCAGACGAACATCGCCCACCGCCATGGCCTGAATCACCAGGGTGGTGGCTTGCGATCCGGAATTTCCGCCGCTGCTGATGATCAGCGGCAGAAACAGCGCGAGAACCACGGCAGCTTCAATTTCGTTTTCGAAGAAGCTCATCGCGGTTGCGGTAAACATTTCCCCGACGAACAAGATCATCAGCCATCCGGCGCGCTTGCGGACCAACTCGAAAAACGGTGCGTGCAGGTAGGGGCCGTCCAACGCCACTGTGCCGCCCAGGTTCTGTATGTCGCGTGCGCTTTCCTCTTCGACGACGTCCACAATGTCGTCGACGGTGACGATGCCGACCATGCGGGCATGCTTGTCGAGCACAGGAACGGCCGTCAGTCGGCTGTTGCGCACCACATCGGCGACCGCTTTCTGGCTGGTTTGCTCGGGGACGGCGATCAGGTCTGTGTGCATGATGGCGCGGATGGTTTTTTCCGGCTCGGCGGAGAAAAGTTCTCGCAGTGAGACGACACCGAGCAAATGCTGGTCATGATCCAGGACGTACGCGTAATTGATGGACTCGACGGTGGCGGCCTGTTTCCGCAGGTAGGAGATGGCCTCTTCGACGGTGGAGTCGGGTCGCACCCGCGCAAAACGCGGGCTCATCAAACCGCCGGCCTCGTCCTCTTTATAGGCCAGCAAGGCGCAGACTTCTTTTCGAGTAGCCTCATCGAGCAGCGCCAGTAGTTCATCGCGATGTTCGGGCCCGGCTTCCTGCAGCAAATCCGCGGCATCGTCCGGCGCCAGCAGGCGAATCCAGACGCGGCGCTGATCCTCCGGCAGTCGCAGGAGCAGATCGCATTGGTCATGCGCGCTCAGTTCGAGGAAAAAATCCGCCTTCTCCCCGGTGTGCATTTCACGAAACCGCTTGAGGCGCTCGGCATGACTGAGTGCGGGCCAATCTTCGCGCAGTTCTTCGGTAGGCTCGGCTAGTTGAGTGGTCATATTTGTTCCTGTTGTCGATTCGTCCTGGCGTCAGGTCTTCGAGACGCATGAAGGCCGCGGCACAGCTCGATGCGGAGTGAGCCTGATGCCTCGACCAATGATGCCAAGATACATGTCCAGTTGCCGAACGGGCGTGAAAATTTATTGCGGCTGAAAGCGTCGATTGTCGGGCCGATTTAGCTTGCGCTGCGAAACTTCTTTACGATGCTGATGTATTTCTGCGCGTTCTCCGTAATCACGCTGGTGCGGCCGTCGCGGGCAGCCTTGGCATCCACCAGGTCGCCGCCGACGCCTAACGCAAACGCGCCTGCTGCAAGAAATTCTTCCGCCGTGGCGAGGGAAACGCCTCCGGTGGGAATCAGCTGAATCTGTGGCAGCGGGCCTTGCAGCGCCTTCAAATATTTTGCGCCGCCGAGAGCGCTGCATGGAAATACCTTCACCACATCGGCGCCTGCCTGCCACGCGGTCACGATCTCGGTTGGCGTCAATGCTCCGGGCATGATGGGCACGCTGTAGCGACGGCACAGCTCAATGGTGCGGAGGTCGAGCGCAGGACTGACGATGAACTGTGCTCCTGCGAGGATGCAGCTGCGAGCGGTCTCTGGGTCGAGCACTGTACCCGCGCCGAGCAGCAATTTTGATCCATGGTGATTCGCAAGTTGCTCGATGACTCGGATGGCTCCCGGAACTGTCATCGTGACTTCCAGGATGTTGACGCCGCCCGCCAGGATGGCGTCGGCGATGGTGATCGCCTCTTCTGCGGAAGAAGCCCGAAGCACAGGAACCAGGCCGAGTTCGTGCATGTGCTGCATGATTTTTGATTTTTCCATTGTTGGTCTCCTCAGCGCCTAAAGGCGTATTCCGGTGGCTTCTTTTCCCCGGACTAAAGTCCGGGGTCTACCTTGGTGTTGCCACATCTTCGTCGACATAGGCGCGGGTCGGTTGCTATCGAATCACTCGTGCGCTGGCGCCTTTCATCAATCGCTCCACTTCGTTGAGGGTTGCCATGGTGGTGTCGCCGGGGGTGGTCATGGCGAGGGCTCCATGGGCGCATCCGCAATCGACGGCCCACTGCGGTCCCTTGTCGCTGAGCAGGCCGTAGATCAAGCCTGAAGCGAAGGAATCGCCGCCGCCGACGCGATCGAAAATCTCCAGGTCCGGCATGGGACGTGCTTCATAAAACTCTCCATCGTAATAGCAGATCGCGCCCCAATCATTGCGGGTTGCTGTTTTGGCATGGCGCAGCGTTGTTCCCACCACGCGAAAATTCGGATACTCAGCGATAGCGTGGTGGATCATGGCGCGAAACTGTGCCGTATCCAGGTCGGCGAGATTGTCGTCGACGCCTTTGATTTCAAATCCGAGCGCGGCGGTAAAGTCCTCTTCATTCCCCAGCATCACGTCGACAAGGCTGGCGAGTTCGCGATTCACTTCGCAGGCGCGTTTCTTGCCGCCTATCGATTTCCAGAGCGAGTCGCGATAGTTGAGGTCATAGGAAATGATGGTTCCGTGTCGATGCGCAGCCTGCATCGCTTCACGCGCGACCAGCGGCGCAGTTTCTGAAAGCGCACAGAAAATGCCGCCGGTATGGAACCAGCGTGCTCCTTCGCGGCCAAAAATTTCATCCCAATCGATGCTGCCTGGCTTCAACTGCGAGGCTGCGGTATGTCCTCGGTCAGAGCAGCCAAGTGCTGCGCGCACGCCAAATCCGCGCTCGGTAAAATTCAACCCATTGCGAACCGTGCTGCCCACGCCGTCGTACGGAACCCACTGCAGGTGGGAAAGATCGACGCCACCCTGCAGCATCAAGTCCTCAATCAAGCGGCCGACGGGATTATCGGCGAGAGCGGTGACGATGGCGGTGCGCAGATTGAAGCAGCGACGCAGACCGCGGGCGACGTTGTATTCGCCGCCGCCTTCCCAGGCTCGAAAATTTCTCGTCGTGGCGACACGCTCATCGCCTGGGTCCAGGCGCAACATCACCTCTCCCAGGCTCACGAGGTCCCATCGGCAGGTCTCGCGCGGCTTTAGGTTGAGTTGTTTCGAATCGCTCATTCCTGCATTTCCTTTCAAGGTCTTCCGCGCTTGGTTCGGGCGCAGCTTCGTTAACTTTTCACCGTCTCACGCGATTGGCTGGACTGCTCGAATGATAGTTGACGTTGAAATGAAAACGAAATCAGCGGCTCTCAAGACTGCTAATCCAGCCGGTCCAGTGCCCGTTTCCGCCGCAAATGTGAAAAACTTAAGGGTAGATATGATTTCTGTCAGCAATGTAAGCATGCGCTATGGTTCGAAGATTCTGTTCGAAGATGTTTCCACCACATTTACCGCGGGCCGCCGCTATGGCCTGACCGGGCCGAACGGAGCCGGCAAAACTACGTTTATGAAAGTCCTGAGCGGAGATCTGGATCCGCAGAAGGGCGTGGTGGTGCGCCCGAAAAAGCTGGGCGTCCTGCGTCAGGACCAGTATGCGTTCGATGCCTATCGAGTGATTGATACCGTGATTATGGGCAACAAAGGTTTGTGGTCGGCGCTGGAAGAGCGCGACCGAATTTACGAGAAGCCCGAATTGGACGATGACGATGGCATGCGTCTCGGGGAATTGGAAGGCATCATCGGCGAGGAAGATGGGTACACCGCCGAGAGCGATGCCGCCATTCTTTTGCAGGGCCTCGACATTTCAAATGACGTGCACGAGCGCAAGATGGGCGAGTTGCAGGGCGGCCAGAAGGTGCGTGTGCTGCTGGCGCAGGCGCTGTTCGGAAATCCGCAGGCGCTGCTGCTGGATGAGCCGACGAACTATCTTGATCTGGATTCCATCCACTGGCTGGAAGATTTTTTGATCCATCGCGAAGGCACGCTGATCACGATTTCGCACGATCGCTATTTTCTGAACAACGTTTGCACCCACATTGCGGACATCGACTATCAGACCATCATCACCTATACCGGCGGCTATGACGATATGGTGCTGGCCAAGACGCAGGTGCGGACGCGGCTGGAAGCGCAGAATGAGGAGCGCGAAAAGAAAATTGCGCAGCTGAATGAATTTATCGCGCGGTTTTCTGCCGGGACTCGTTCCAGCCAGGTGACCTCTCGTAAAAAAGAAGTGGAGCGGCTGCAGACCAGCGAGCTGGCGCGCTCGAATATTGCTCGTCCTTACATTCGCTTTGATCAGCTGCGTCCGTCTGGCAAACATATTCTGGAAGCGGAAGGCATCCGCAAGGCCTACGGCGACCATGTTGTCATCAACGGATTCAGCGCTTCGGTGACGCGCGGAGAAAAAATTTGTCTGATTGGCCGCAACGGCCAGGGAAAAACTACCTTGATCAAAGCGCTGCTGGCCCACGCTCCCCATGTGACTCACCTTCCGGGAGAAAACGCTAGCAAGGATATCGACAGCGGCAAGGTGAAGTGGGGACATGAGGCGCAGATTGGCTACTTCGCGCAGGATCATACCTCGACGATTGAAAAGGGAACGACGGCGGCGGACTGGCTGCATCAGTTCGATCCCAAGGCGACCAAGGAAGATATTCGCGGCGTGCTGGGGCAGATGCTGTTTAGCGGCGAGGAAGGCCTGAAGCCGACCGAGGCGCTGTCGGGTGGAGAGGCGGCGCGGTTGCTGTTCTGCCGACTAATGATGCAGAAACCGAATTTCCTAATCTTCGATGAACCAACGAACCATCTTGATCTGGAAGCGATTAATGCGTTGAACCAGGCGCTGCAGAAGTATGAAGGAACGGTGTTGCTGGTGACGCACGATCAGGAATTGATTGACGAGGTGGCAACCCGCATCTGGAACTTTGAGGATCACAAGATTCAGGACTTCAAAGGGCCGTATGCGGAGTTTTTGCAGACCCGCGAAGCCGTCTCGCGATAGGTGGCGGTCGAAGTATTTTGGCGGCAGCGGATTGAGTTGCATCATGTTGAAGGTTCCTGCATCTAACGGATTGCTGAATCTGGTCGCACATACGCGACCCCACTATGTCGAAATTGATTGCACCACTGGAACCTGCCGCCCAAGCCTTTGCGCCAGCAGAAATGCTGGGCAATAAATTTCTTAATACAGCGCCAACCAGCATGATGGCGGGCAGCAACGCGCCGCGCATGATTCGCCGCTTGCTGTTCGAGCGGCGGCGCGGAGATCCGAAGAGGCCGGTCGGACCGTTTCGCACGGATACCTCTGTTTACGCTGCACCGCCATTGCAGGGGCTTCGCGTCACCTGGATGGGTCATTCCACCGTCCTGATTGAGATCGATGGATTCACGATCCTGACCGATCCGGTTTGGGGTCAGCGGGCGTCGTTTGTCCTCGTTTCTCGGGCCGAAGCGCTTTTATCCTCCGACGCTGGCGTTGAGAGACCTGCCCCCGCTCGATGCCGTGTTGCTGTC
Organism: uncultured Acidobacteriota bacterium; assembly: GCA_963794795.1. Classification (GTDB taxonomy): domain Bacteria; phylum Acidobacteriota; class Terriglobia; order Terriglobales; family Acidobacteriaceae; genus JAKAAZ01. The sequence goes on from CAWCFC010000004.1 coordinate 28,092, forward strand.
GCACGATCACTACGATCACCTGGATCGCACCACCATTGAGCAACTTGCGGTTCTGCTGAAACATAAGCGCACCCGCTTCGTTGCTTCCCTTGGACTCCGAAAGGATCTGGAATCCTGGGGTATCGCGCCGCAGAGAATTACAGAATTGAACTGGGGCCAATCGACAAATCTCAGTTCCGATTGCACGATCACGGCTACGCCTGCGCGTCATTTTTCCGGACGAAGTTTGTGGAATCGGAACGAAACGCTGTGGTCTTCGTTTGTGATTCGCGGATCGAGGCACAACATTTTTTTTGGCGGGGATTCTGGAATGTTCCCGGGTTTTCGCGCGATCGGTGAGGCCTACGGGCCTTTCGACCTGACGATGCTGGAGATTGGCGCCTACGACGCGGACTGGCCGGATATCCATATGGGTCCTATCCATGCGGCAGAAGCGCATGTGGATTTGCGAGGAAAGTTGTTGTTGCCCATCCACTGGGGTTTGTTCAATTTGGCGTTTCATCCATGGCAGGATCCGATTGAACGATTGATGTCTGCGGCGGCGGAGAAAAATATTTCGCTGTTTCTTCCTTCTCCCGGTACTGCGCACGAGGTCACCGGAGAAAATCTACAAACATTCTGGTGGGAACTGTAAGAGCGCAAACGCGTTTCTATTTTCGCAATGTTTTATTCCCGACATAGCGGCAACGATTGCGATGTTTCTGTCCTCTTACTTAGTAGAGGTACAAACCATGAACAATCTTTCGGGAAAGAAAATCGCGATTCTCTCCACGGACGGGTTCGAACAGGTGGAACTGACGGAGCCTAAAAAAGCATTGGAGCAAGCAGGCGCCAAAACTGAAGTGATCTCTCCCCATAGCGGCGAAATCAAGGGATGGAAGTCGACCGATTGGGGCGACAAAGTGAAAGTGGACCGCGAACTGAAGGCGGCCAAAGCGGACGACTATGATGCGCTGTTGATTCCGGGTGGCGTGATGAATCCGGACAAATTGCGCATGGATCCGAGCGCCGTCAATTTCGTAAAGAAGTTTTTTGATTCCGGCAAACCGGTCGCCGCGATTTGTCACGGACCGCAAATGTTAATTGAAGCTGGCGTTGTGAAAGGGCGCAAGCTGACATCGTGGCCTTCGCTGAAGACTGACCTGAAAAATGCCGGCGCAGAATGGACCGATCAGCAGGTGATCGTCGACAAAAATTTGACAACCAGCCGCAAGCCGGATGATCTGCCGGCATTTAATCGATCGATGATCGAACAGTTTTCTGGAGTTGAGATGATGGCCGGAAGACACGCCTAACCGCCAGATCCAAAAACGTTTTTGTAGGGATACAGGGAGTGCAGTGTAAGTTTTTGCACTCCCTGCCTTTTTTGTCCGGCGTTGTACGCGGTGCTATTTCAGCTTGGCTTCTAACTCGGTCCATCGCAAATAGAGTTCATCGACGCGTCCTTCGGCTTCGGCAACATCCGCCATCGCTTTTTCCAGGCGCGCTGCATCGGTGGCAATTGCGGGGTCTTCCATCGCCTCGCGATGCGATTGCAGCTGTTGTTCCGCCTCGGCAATTTCCTGTTCGATGGTCGAGTATTCGCGTGCTTCCAGGTAGGAAAGTTTTTTCTTGATCTGATTCGAAGAGGTTTGTGACGTGTGCCTGGTTGCGTTGTCGGCGCTGTCCGTGGATCGCGGCGAAAGCTCTGAGATTTTCTTCTGGCCTCGCTCATTCTTCCACGCATTCCATTGCGAGTAGTCGGCGAACCGTTCTGCGCCGCCGCGTCCATCCAGACCTAACACTGTGGTTGAAACCCGATCCAGCATGAAGCGATCATGCGTCACCAGAACCAGGGCGCCGCGAAATTCCAGCAGGCTTTCTTCCAGAATTTCCAGCGTCGGAATGTCGAGGTCGTTCGTCGGTTCATCCAGCAACAGCAGGTCTGCGGGCTGCAGCATCAGCTTGGCAATTAGAACCCGCGCCCGCTCGCCGCCAGAGAGGCGCTCGACCGGCTGATTCAACTGTTCGCTGGTAAAAAGAAATCGCTCTGCCCAGGAGGCGACGTGCTGCACACGATCCTGATAGATCACCGAATCGCTGTCGGGCGCCAGCGCGCGACGCAGTGTGAGGTTGGTATCGAGCTGGCGATTCTGGTCGAAGTAGACGATTCGTAGATTTTGCGCGCGCCGAATTTCGCCGGCGTCGGGTTCAAGTTCTCCTCGCAGCAGCCGCAGCAACGTTGTTTTGCCACTGCCGTTGGGTCCGACCAGGCCGAGGCGCATGCCGGCAGTCAAGATGAAATCTAACTTGTCAAACAGAACCTGCTCGCCCATCTTGCAGGAAATGCCTTCCAGTTCCACCAGCCGCTTGGTCTTTCGGTCGGTCGCAGAAAAATCAATGTTCGCCGTGGAGGTCTGACTGCGCGAGCGCATGTCCGCCAGGTTTCCAATCATGCTGTTGGCGCTGTCGATGCGCGCTTTTGATTTTGTGGTGCGCGCCTTGGGACCTCGCCGCAGCCAGTCGATCTCAATGCGGACGCGGTTCTCCAGCGCATCCTGCCGCTTGGTTTGCGCCAGAAGATATTCATCTTTCTTTTCGAGGAACTCGCTGTAATTTCCGCGCACGGTGAAGATGCCTTCGGCGTACATGCGATTCAGCTCCACCATGGTGTGAGCGATATTTTCTAGAAAATAGCGATCGTGGCTGACAACCACATAGGCGAACGACGCATTCAACAGCAGCTTTTCCAGCCATTCAATTCCGGCCAGGTCCAGGTGATTCGTGGGCTCATCCAATAGCAATACGTCGGGCTGTTGTACGAGCGCTTCGGCGATGGCGAGCCGCTTGCGCCATCCGCCCGACAGCGTTGCGGCGCGTACATCAAAGTCTTCAAAACCGGCGCGTCCCAGGGTCTCCGCGATGCGTGCTTCGTGTTCGGCTTGCGGCGCGCGAATGCGCACCAGCGCCTGCTGCAGCACCGAGCGGATCGTGTCTTCGGGTGCGAATTCGGAGTTCTGCGCAATGTATCCTACGCGCGAGAGTTTCCGCCGGGAAACTTCGCCGGAGTCCGGCTCAATGTTTCCCGCGAGGATTTCAAGCAGCGTGGATTTACCGGAGCCGTTCGGTCCGACGACGCCGATCTGGTCACCTTCAGAAACTGTGAACGCGATGTTGTCGAACAGTGGCGTGGCACCGTAGGCCTTGCGAAGAGATTGTCCGTTGAGAATGGGAGGCAAGCGTGCGGTACATCCTTGATCTGCGGAGTGCGGTCCGGCCGCCTGCCTTAAGGATAGCAGCCGCTGGCGTCAGAATTTTCCGGCGAGCATTCGCTTGCGGAGTTGCGGCGGAAAGCGTTCGATCGCGTATCGCAACGTGGTTCGCGGCATGGATGCGTAATGCCGCTGGAGAAAAGCCAGCAAGTCCGGCTGGGAAACTTTGCCGGCCTCCCGTAGCGCCCATCCAACTGCTTTGTGGATCAGGTCATGCGGGTCGGCGAGCAGTTTTTCAGCGATGAGGAATGTGTCGGCAGTTTCGCCATGGCGAATCAGCATGAGGGTTGCAACGATGGCGATGCGCCGCTCCCAAATGGACTTTGACTTTACCAGCCGAAGCAGCACTCGCCGTGATCGCGTCTTCAAATGCTCGCCCAGAATGTAGGAAGCCGATGCATCGACGAGGTCCCAGTTGTTGATGCCCCGGGTATTCGCCAAATAAAATTGGACGATGTTTTTGCGCTCGGATTCTGCCCCGCTTTCATATTGAGCGACCAGGATTTCGAGTGCTGCCAGTCGATGTTCATGGATGTCGGAAGCCAACAGCAGGGCCAGGTCGGGCAAGGGAAGCGTGCGATAGCGCAGGGCGGCATTCCTCAGGGCCGGGACAGGAATGCCGATGAATTTGTCGCCTTCGCCGTATTCTCCTACGCCGCTTTTGAAAAACCTGGCAGCGCCGGCGGCGCGTGCAGGACTACCTAACGCTGCGAGATCGTGCACTAGAGCTGCGCGTGTTCCAGTGGATTTTTGATGAGTGCTGGCTTTCATTGCGATCCGATACTTCGTTCGGAATAAATTATCGTACCCAGATCAGGAAGACCGCCAGCCCAATGCCCGCAGCGCTCAGCAGCAGCGCCAGCGTGACCGCGGTCTTCGATATGCGGCCGGCAATCCATTCTCCCGTACGCAACTGCCTTACCTGGCGAATGTGTGTCATGACGGCGCTGACGTTAACGACGACGCCGACGATGACCAGTGCTGTCCCAAGCCATACGGATGGGCCGGTCGTATGACTCGAGGCTTGAGGCGATCCTGAATTTCTGAAGGTTAATTCGCGCATAAAAAGCCCGAAGCGCGCGACGACAAAACCGAAGCCCATGAGGGCGAGGCCGGTGCGTATCCAGGCAAGAAAAGTTCGTTCTGCGGCAAAATACACTCGCGGATCGTTCTGAGCGGGAACTGCTTCTTTTTTTTGATCGAGTTCGACGCTCATCGTTGGCTTAGGCGTCGATGAATGCGACGGACTTGATGCCTGCCAGTTCAAAACGCTTGCGACAGCGAATGTTCTGGCACGCAACCTGATCTTCTCGCAGCACCATATACGATTGCGCCTTGGCAAATCGTGCCCGGTCGCGTTCGTCGGCCCGGGGAGGAATGCTGTTCTTCTTGCGCCGGACCAGCCAGTTCAGCTGATACTCCGCCGCCTGTCGGCAATGCGGACAGGTGAGAGTATGGGGCCGCTGCTCTGGTTTTTCGTTGTAAAAATCGCGTTCTTCCATGGCAAGCCCTCCAGTGTCAACTTCCAGTATGGCACCGCGGAAGGGGGAACTGCGAATCTGTGCGGCGGTTTTACGTCGATTTTGAGGAGGCGCGAACTTCCATTCGGGGTACACTGCGCCTGAAAGGTGTGTGGAGGAGGATGCTATGGCGGAGAATCCTATGGTGGACCCAAGCATGGTCACTACTGCGCTGGAGTTGCCAGGTTTTCGCATTGTGAGGAATTTCGGCGTGGTGCGCGGCATCGTTGTGCGTTCGCGTTCCATCTTCGGAACCATCGGCGCGGGCCTGCAGACACTGGCCGGCGGCAATATTTCGCTCTATTCCGACCTGTGCGAAAAGACCCGTGAAGACGCGTTCGAGTTGATGATGCAGCACGCGGCGCAGCATGGCGCCAATGCCATTATCTGCGCACGCTACGATGCCAATGACATTCAGCAGGGTGTGACAGAAGTGCTGGCGTACGGCACCGCGGTGACCGTAGAAAGGATTTCGTGATGGCTCGCGTCACCGGGATAGGCGGAGTTTTTCTTAAGGCGCAGAAACCCGATCAGCTGGCCGCGTGGTACCAGGAGCAGCTGGGCATGACGCTATCGCCCTGGTCCGGCGTCGAATTTGAATGGCGGGAAAAAGACTCGCCGGAGACGATTGGCAAAACTGTGTGGTCGCTGTTTCCCGCCAACACGGAACATTTTGGGCCTGGACCGCAGCAGGCCATGATCAATTACCGCGTCGACGACCTTGACGGCTTAATCCGCAAGTTGGAAGAGGCAGGCGTGGAGATCGATCTGCGGGAGGAGAACGACGAGTACGGGCGATTTGCCTGGATTATCGATCCGGAAGGGAATCGAGTTGAGTTGTGGGAACCGCCGCCGCAGGAGACTAAGCCCTGAAGCCAACGCGATGGATTCTGCGGCTGCCGGCATAGGCGTCGACCACGCCAAAGATCCACAGCGCGCCCGCCACAATAGCGAAGGGAAGCATCCCCAGCCCCAGGGTGAGCGCGCCCAGCAGGCCGCCCATTGCCCACAAAAGCAACATCAAAGCCATCAGGATGATGCCGCGCAGAAATCTTCGGTCGTAGATCTGACCCAATCCGCACAGCAAAGCGGAGAGCAGCGCGGCCAGCAGGGGGCTCTTCGATCGTGGAGTCGAAAACTGAATGGAAGACTGTGTCATGAAAAAACTCGTGCAGTTTAGGATGCGATCGACGTCCGTCGCGCGATACGAAAATCTGGGTCTACTTTTTTGTCGGATTCAGGCTCGCAGTGCCGCCCAGTTTGCGGTGCATAGCGGCGGCTTTTCCGAGAGCGATGCACATGCTTTCAACAGGCTGTGTGGGCGGGTTGGCGCGTCATTTCAGGGTGTCGGCGCGACCGGTGCAAGTCTAGATTGAAATTGTGTGAATTTCACCGAAGTTTCGCCATTTACACGTGGCGATTCGATTCGTACTCTAGGCGAGCGTTGATGGAAACAGAAGCGCACCTCTTTCGCCTATTTTGATTCACACAACTTGAACTTGGAACGGAAAACCCAGCGCATTCGCGACAGATTCCGCTGAGAACCCTTCATTCACTCGCACTTTTTTCATCGAGTGAATGCTACCGGTTTGGATGATGGCGCGGCAGGCAAAAGTGTGTCTGATTTTTCGTTTCCCGCAGTCCGCGTCGCCTACGGCGACCCGAACCGCACAGGGTGCATTGTATTCCGCATCTCGCGTGGTACGCGAGGATCGGTGCTGGCGCTTGCGGGGAGTGCTGTGTCTTTTTGCAGCGGACTGCGGCTGAACCACGTTGTTCCCCTGTCGGGGAACGCGCGGTGTAGTGCTTGCAGGGAGTAATGAATGCGTCCAAAAAAAGTGATTCTTTGTGTCGATGACAATGATCAGGCCTTGTCCGTCCGCAAATTTGTTTTAGAAACCCGTGGCTATCGAGTACTGACAGCGAAGAATGCGGCAGAAGCGATTGAATTGTACGATCGCGGTCGAGTCGATCTGGTGATTACCGACCTGGTGATGCCGCACTGCAATGGAAACGATCTGATTTTGCAGCTGAAGGAAATTGCTCCGTGGGTTCCTGCGGTGCTGGTGAGCGGCAGCATCAAGCAATTTGATCCGACGACCCGCGCGGATGCGTTTCTACCGAAGGGAGCGTGCTCTCCGCAGGAGCTGCTGGAGCGGGTTCGAGTGCTGCTGGTGCGGAAACGCGGACCCAAGAAGATGATCGTCCCGCAACCTGTACAAGAGCGACAAGCCATTCGCGAGCAGGTTGTTGCATAGGGACATCGGCTGACTGGAAAAATGTGAATGTTCCAGACGGCATGCAGCGCTCGGGGTGTATCCGGCCCCTGTTCGATGAAGATAGTTGCTAAAAGCAACTATCTTCATCTAATCTGATTCCATGGCTGCTCTCACCATCCGGGAAGAAGAACAAATCTCCGCAGTGCGGGAGTTCAATCGCTTTTACACGGCGCGGCTGGGCCTGCTGCGAAAGCGTCACCTGGACGGCGAATTTTCGCTGACAGAGGCGCGCATGTTGTATGAGATTGGGGCTACTCCAGGGCTGACGGCGTCCTCGCTGCGAAACACTCTGGGATTGGACGCTGGATATGTGAGTCGAAGCCTTGCGCTGTTAACCAGGCGCAAGCTGGTGCGCCAGGCGGCATCAAAAAACGATGGCCGGGAGAAGTTGCTGACGCTATTGCCGGCCGGAAATCGTGCGGTTGCGTGGCTCAACAAAAAATCAGCGCTACACATACGCGAGCTGCTTGCCAACGTCAGCTCGACCGACCGTGACGTTCTGCTCGAGTCGATTGCGAGGGTTCGATCGATCTTAAGCGAGCCGGGAGAGCACTCGGTACAAATCGTTCGCCTGTCGCAATCGAATGCGGATGCGGTTCGCCTTGTGCAGGAATATTACGAAGCGATCAGCGTCGTCCAGCGGGATCCTCCCGGCGCGATTCAGAAGATCATCGACGATCCATATTCAGGCGTGTGGCTTGCCTACGGGGGAGAAAAGGCTGTTGGATGCGTCGTGCTGCGGAAGCTCGCGACCATGCCGTTGGCGGCGGAATGCAAACGGCTCTATGTGCAGCCGGTGGCGCGGGGTTATGGCATCGCGGAAAAACTGATGGACGCGCTGGAGAGTTTTGCGCGCGAGGAGGGTCTACGGTGGGTTTACCTGGACAGCCATGACGGTCTGAAAGCTGCGATTTCTCTGTATCGCAAACGCGGATACCTAAAATGCAAACGCTATAACGAAAACCCGCAGGCCACGGTTTTTCTGCGCAAGAATCTCGGGCGTCGACCATAGAGTACGCGCAATTTTTGCCGCGCGAAATGGAGGTTGACGAGTTCTGTGTGCTGTTTTCGCGCAGCCGGTACAATAGTTGAGAATGCAGCCCGTTATCGTCGCAGAGAAACTCGGAAAAACTTATCGCACCGGAAAAGTAGAGGTTCACGCGCTACGGTCGGTTTCTTTCTCCGTGGCCGCGGGCGAATTTGTCAGCATTGTCGGGCCCTCCGGCAGCGGAAAGTCCACGTTGTTTTACAGCCTCGGCGGCCTCACTCGTCCCTCCACCGGGCGGTTGTTGATTGATGGTGTCGATTTCGCTTCCTTGACCGACGCGGAACGAACCCGCCTGCGCAAACACAAAATCGGATTTGTCTTCCAGAAATTCAACCTGCTGCCGACGTTGAGCGCGATGGACAACATCGTGCTGGCGCACGAGATTGCTTCAGGCTCGAAGAAGCTGGACAAGACCTATTTCGAACATCTGACGGAATTGCTGGGCATTCGCGGGCGGCTGCATCATCGGCCATCGGAGCTGTCCGGCGGCGAGCAGCAACGCGTTGCGATTGCGCGCGCTTTGATTGGGCGCCCTGCGATTGTGCTGGCGGACGAACCGACCGGCAACCTTGACTCTAAAAACTCCGATGCGGTGCTGGCGGTCCTGCGCCGATCGAATCAGGAGTTGAAGCAGACGGTCATGATGATCACGCACAATCCGGAAGCAGCCGCGATAGGCGATCGCATCCTGCATATGCGCGACGGAGAACTGCTTGACGCAGAGACGCACGCGGCTCTCGAAGCGAACTCCGCAAACGCGGTCTAGTTGTTCTCTAAAAGAAAATCGATTATGGGTAGGTTGTCACCTTCGGTGTCACCCGTGGGTGGATTGAGGTTGATCCGCCGGTATTGTTGATCACGTTCAAAATCGCGCCATGATTGCCGAGCGCTACCGTGATCATGTGATGAAACTTCACATCCGGACGGTTTGGGACTTCGATGGCGTGCGTCAACTCCACACCGGGCTGCTCGAAGACGCTGTAAATTCCCAGCCCCCAGGCCTCGTGGCGCTTGACGCCGTCGGCCACCTTGTACGATGCCCAGCCCTTGGTGTCGGGCGCGCTCCTGTAGCTTGCCTGGTTCGGAGGATCGTAGGGAATTTCTGATTGATAGAAGTAGGTTCGGCCGCCGTCGCCATTCCACAGCACCTGAAACTGCTGATGGTGTTCGACGAACAGGCCATAGACGGTGACGTTGTTGCCATTCACTACGAGCCCACTGTTGCTGGTATTCAAATCCCAGCCCACCCCGGAGCCGTGATCGGCGCGCCAGATCCAGGTGTGATCGAGAATGGTGTCATTGCTGTTGATCTCCAGATTGATCAGCGTGCGACCCACCCGGCGCCACCAACCCGAAAGAAAACATCATGCAGCGAGATGGGATCGTTCGCGTGACGCGCTTTGCTTCCATCCGGCCCAATCTGCAACAGCACCGGCGATTGGATGGGTCCAGCATCAAACAGCAACCCGGCAATGATGATTCCGTCCGCGTCCGCAGTGGTCATGGCTGGCGTGCCATTGATGGGTCGTAGCGTGGCGAAACCCATTCCCAGCACAACGGTATCGTGCCGCGTCACGTGGATGGCATCCATCAGGTCGTAGATGCCCGGTGTCAGCAGCAGATCTTTTCCTTTTTCCAGTTGCGCGTTGATGGACGCTGCGGTGTCGATGCCGGGACGAGCGATATAGAAATGGTCGAGCGGAATCGATTTTCCTGGAGTGCTTCCGCCATGCCAGGTTATGCCGGAACTATTTCTACGCAAAGATGGAACGCGAACGCTATAGTTTCCCGCCGCGTCGACTTGCAGAAATGGTTTCTCACGAACGATGGGCGTGAGCGCAACTTTGGTGTAGGGCGGGGAAGGCCACTCGCCAGCCGGCGGATCAGGAACGCCGACAAAGACCATGTTCCAGTTGGAGCCGGTCCATTTGCCCCACTCCGTGTTGCGCGAAATCCACTGTTGCTGCGCCCCTGCATCGACGGTGCCATCAATCCAATCGTCGGACATCCAGCCACCGCTCGCCCATCCGTTGAACTGGTGCAACACAATGTTGCCGCGCACATGCATGCGTCGAAACGGCGCAGCCTGCGAGAATGCCCATCGCATCGATCCGCCGGGTGGGTTCACGGCGATCCCTTCGGCGCCGCGCCAGAATGTCGTGGTGGCGTTGTTATTATCTTCGCTGGCATCGGAATGTAGATTGCCGTCGATCTCGACATCATCCGGTGACGCACCAAGCCCCATCACCTCGGTGTAGAAACCAATCGGGACATCCACCTTGTACTTGCCAGGCAGGAAGAGCGGGGCGTTGGCTTGCGGGCCAAATTCGTTTCTCCGCTGGATGGCGTAGACCTTGTCGATCTGCTGCTGCATTGCCGCCGTCGACATCGACGGAGAAAAGACCAGAACATTTGGCCCAAAATTTGGCTGGGTTCCGCTGGCCGCGAATGCTGAAGCGGTGGCCAGCGAAAAGAATCCTAGAATCGTTCCCAATGCGATCCAGGCTGCAGCGATTCCAGGGCAGCGACGTCCACAATGCATCCATGTCTCCATTCTTCAGCACATCTTTGAGAATACCCATCGTGGAGCGAGAAATACCCACGCTCGACCGAACCGTCTCAAAACTTGTATCGTATGCTCCTGTGACTGGATCGACAATTTAGCCGGGCGATGATGAGTCCGAAGTTGCGTTGACCCAATCCACTGCATCCCGATATACTTCAATGCAGTAAGGGCGGGAGTAGCTCAGTGGTAGAGCGCGACCTTGCCAAGGTCGAAGTCGCGGGTTCGACCCCCGTCTCCCGCTCCAGCGGCGTGTCGCTGCCAACCTTCCCATGCCAGCAGCCACGGTTCACGTTTCATCTTGCCCATCAGGCGCGGTACCCAAGTGGTAAGGGAGAGGTCTGCAAAACCTTTATGCGTCGG
>CAWCFC010000005.1:0-216291 GCA_963794795.1 uncultured Acidobacteriota bacterium
GGGGACCAACGAGCCCTACCGCATGTTTACCTCGCGTGCGGAGTATCGCCTGCACCTGCGCATCGATAATGCCGATCGCCGACTGACTCCCTATGGCCGCAAGCTCGGCCTGATCGACGACCACGCCTGGGCTGCCTTCGAAACCAAGCAGGCCCGCATGCAGGCCTTCGCAAAAACGCTGGCCACGCAGAAGCCCGATTTGGAGCGCCTGTCAGCGAATTCGCCGGAACTTGCAGCGAAGTTGAACAGCGCCGCCGGCCAAACCTACGCCCAGCTCATGAAGCGGCCCGAGATCACCATTGAATCTCTGCGCACCACGCTGCCGGTCAGCCTGCAGCAGGCGATTGCAACTGCCTCCAGTGAAGACGCGATCCATTTGCAAGCGATCCGCACCGCCATGACGCAGGAACAGATTCCGGCCCATGTGCGAAACGAGTGGAAGGCGGTCGAGACGGAGATCAAATATGCCGGCTATCTCGATCAGCAGCGCAAGTCAATTGAGCGAATGAAGGGTGCCGAGCATCGCGCCATCCCTGCCTGGTTCGACTACACCGCCGTCAGCGGCCTCTCACGCGAGATGCAGGAGAAGTTGCTGCGCGTTCGCCCCGGAACCATCGGCCACGCCAGCCGCATTCCAGGTGTCACACCAGCCGCCCTGTCCCTGATCAATATCTATATTGAAATTCAAGCCCGCAACGCCGCCTCCGCGACTGCCTAGTCCGGAGAGGTGCCTTCTCTTATGCCGCTAGGCGGACCCCGGACTTGAGTCGGGGTGGGGCTTTCTCTGCTGACCCAGCTCGCCGCAGACTTCGTCAGGTAGACCCCGGAATTCAGTCCGGGGAGGAGCCGCGCCAAAGTGTTCGCCTTCAGGCGCTGAGGTAAACGTACTCCGCCCTGGCGTCGCAAGTATTGTCATCCCGACCGAAGGTCGCCTCGGCGACCGCAGTCGAGGGACCTGCTTTCTCTATTGCTGCGGTGGCGGCGTCGTGCTCGATCCCGAGCTGGAATCAGAATCGGAGCTATGGTGCATGCCCGGGAAGTGGAATCCCAGGTCGTGATTCAGCGGCTTTTCCGTGCTTTCTTTGTCCGACTTTTTCTTATCCTTCAGCGTGGGTTCCTGAATGATGGTTCGCTGAGAATTCATGCACTCCCAGGTATTGCGCGCACGCACGTACACCTGGCTAAAGACCCCACGTTCCGTCTTCGATTTGGTGCGGCTCAGCTTGCTCCCCTGAAACACACGATCGTAGGTTCCGTTCACCACCGCAACATCCCCGACCATCCGAACGCTCACTACCTTCTGGGTCAACTGGAAACGCGGCGCGTCCTTCATCATCATTTCGGCAATCTGCTGATCTCTGTTGGTCACGTCGCCGGTGTCGGAGATGTCGATGAACTGGGGAGCCAGCACCAGTTCCAGCGCATATTGATCGTGCTGATACACCGCTTCATCCCAGCGGTCAGCAACCTTCTGCAGGTCCGCGACTTCCAGCGCCATTTGCTGCGTCGACTGCTGCGCATTCGAGTCCATCGGCAATTGTGCGTGGGAGATGGAAGAGGTTGCGAGGACGACTCCAAATACAAGACCGGGCAAAATAAAATGCCGGGGAAAAGAAAGAAACCGCTGCATCGTCAATCCAAAACTCCTGGTGCCTCAATCGAGCCAACGGATCGGGTCGCCGCGGCGACTGCCGGATCACTCACTTGCCAGACACTACCTATATGATACTGCGCATCCTCTTTTGAGGCATGTGCGGTACTAGGAACTGGACTGCTTTTTCACAGGACATCTCCGCGATTCACAAGCGCAGAAGCGCCGAGCGTGGCTACACTCATACACAGTGGCCACCCTATCGCAAATCTCGCTCGAACACGGCCTCCCCGCCAGCGTGGAGGCAGAGCGCACCATTCTCGGCGCCATCCTGCTCGACAACGCCGCCTACAGTGAGGCCGCCGAACGTCTGATTGCAGATGACTTTTCGCTCGACTCCCATCGCCGCATTTATGCGCGCATGGGCGAGCTGATTGACGCCAACCGCGCCGTCGACATCATCACCCTCAGCGAGGAACTTGACCGCCAGAAGGAACTGGAATCGATCGGCAATCGAGCCTACATTTTTTCGCTGACAGAAAATCTTCCGCGCCGCCTCAGCATTGAAGATTATGTCCGCATCGTCAAAGACAAATCAATCCTGCGGCAGATGATGGGCATCTGCTCCACCGCGCAGGCACGCTGCGCCGATCAAAGTGAAGATGCGCTCGAGGTCTTGAACGCCACCGAGACTGCGCTGCTCGAAGTCTCCGAGCGCGGCATTACCCAGGGATTTTCCAGCATTCCAGAAATCGTCAAAGGTTCCTTCGGCTCCATCGACAACCTCTACAAAGAAGGCCGCGAAATTACCGGCCTGGCCACGCATTATGTCGACTTCGACCGCATGACCAGCGGCCTCCAGCCCTCCGAGCTCATCATCATCGCCGCCCGCCCTTCCATGGGCAAAACTGCCTGGGCCATCAACATTGCTGAGAACGCTGCCGTCCGCGACGGCAAAGTCGTCGGCGTATTTTCGCTGGAAATGTCGAAGGAAGCCCTGCTGCGACGCATGCTGGCTTCGCAATCCATGGTGAACATGCGCCATATTCAGACCGGATTTCTCACCCGCGACGACCGCGACAAACTGGTCAGCGGCTTGGAACGTCTCGCCGAAGCCAAGTTGTTCATCGACGATACTCCCGGCATTTCACTCGCCGAAATGCGCGCCAAAGCCCGTCGCCTTCGTCAGCAAGGAGGCGGCAAGCTCGACCTGATCGTCATCGATTACCTCCAGCTCATGAGCGCCGGCAGCGGTGGCCCCAATGGCCGCCGCCCGGAAAATCGCACCCAGGAAGTCTCCACCATTTCCCGCGGCCTCAAGGCCCTCGCAAAAGAAATGCGCGTCCCAGTCATTGCCCTCTCCCAGTTGAGCCGCGCCAGTGAGCAACGCGGCGGCGACAAGAAACCCATGCTCTCTGACCTGCGCGAATCAGGCTCCATTGAGCAGGATGCCGACGTGGTCGCCTTCATTCATCGCGACAGCTACTACAATCGTGATGACGAAGGCGGCGAAGATGCCGAATCAAAAAATCAAGCCGAAATCATTATCGCCAAGCAGCGCAATGGCCCCACCGGCGTCGTTCATCTGATGTATATGCCCGAGTACACTCGATTTGAAAATCCTTATAAGGGCGAAGATGCTGACGTCCCCAGTTACTAGAGTAGAAATTTCCCGCTCGCGACTCATCGCCAATTTCAAATATCTGCGGTCTTTGCTCCCCGCCAGCGAGCCATCGAAGCGCGGCCCTGACCACACCGCAACCACCGATCTGCTGGCCGTCGTCAAAGCAAATGCCTACGGACACGGCCTTTCCCCCTGCGCTCCCTGGCTGGTTCAAGCCGGCGCAAAATGGCTCGGCATCACCTCCGTCGAAGAAGGCGTGGCCCTCCGCCGACTCTGCCCGAAGGTCCGCATTCTCGTCATGCGCGGCCTGATGCATGGCGAGGCCGACGCACTGATCGACGCCCAATTGATCCCCACTGTGTGGGAGCCGCAGCATCTCGTCTGGCTCGCCGACGCCGCGCACAAACACAAGCTTGCTCTCGGCAGCGTACCGATTCACTTGGAAATTGACAGCGGCATGAGTCGTCAGGGAGTAGCGCCCGCCGACCTCGACCCGCTGCTGAATACATTGCAAAATCTACCCGCGCTGCGCCTCTCCGGCGTCTACACCCACTTCGCCTCCGCCGACATGCTCGATGCGGAGCAGAATCAACTCCAGCGCACCGCCTTCCGAAAAGCAGTCGACCAGATCTTCGCCGCCGGCTTTCATCCGCAATGGATTCATGCCGGAAATTCCTCCACTCTCCTCGCCGAGCAGCACCATCTCCACAAGATCATCCCAACCAAACCCGGCACAAAAAATCTCATCCGTCCCGGCATTGCTCTCTACGGATACGCCCCTAAATTTTCTGGATCTGAATCCGCCGCCGCCGAACAAGCGCGCGCTCAGCTACAGCCCGTCCTCGCCTGGAAAACCGCCATCGCATCCACGCGATCCGTGCCCCCAAAAACCGCCATCGGCTACAACGCCACCTTCATCGCCCCAACATCCATGCGCCTCGCGCTGCTCCCCGTTGGCTATGCCGACGGATTAAACCGCAAATTATCCAGCACCAACACCGCCCCGCGGCGGTCACGTGCTGATCCACGGGATCGCCGCCCCAATCGTGGGCCGTGTGTCGATGGATTTAACCGTCGTCGACATCACCCACATCCCCAACGCCGCCGCCGGCGACGAGGTCATCATCCTCGGCGACCAGCACGGTCACCGCGTCACTGCCGACGATCACGCCCGCTGGGCCGGCACCATCCCCTACGAAATCCTCTGCGCCATCGCCGCCCGCGTGCCCCGCATCACTTCGGAATAATCCCCTCGCTGCTAGCATTGAAGCAGCATGCTGAAAACGCTGTACGCACGATGGATGTACGCCTGGGAAACGAAGCTGACGACGCGGGATACCAATCGCATTGTCCGCCCGCTGGAATGGGGATTTGACTGGCTGGAAGATTGGATCGCCTCGCGCAATCTGCCGCCCGTCGCGGGTCTGCCCATTCGCGATGCCATCGCCAGCGGTGATCCGTCGCAATCCCACGCCGCCATGCTCGCCATCAATGAAAGCATCATCGCTGCGTCCGAGCAGTTCTACGGCTACAAAACTCCCGCGGATTTTCGCCTGGAAGAACGTCATCCGCAATTGTTCCCCACCAATGTGCGCCCGGAAACACTCCGCCACGATGCCGAGCTGAAACAGCTGGCCACCGAAGGCAAGCTGCCCAAGGCGCAATTTCTCCGCTTCACCTCCCCGCTGCGCACTCCCTATCCAGAAAACGATCAGGTCAACGCGCGCTGGTATCCCGCTCCGCCCGAAAAGCAACAAGGCAAGCCAAAGCAAGCCATCATCGTCATGCCGCAGTGGAATGCGGATGCCTTCAGCCACAACGCGCTCTGCACCCTGTTCAATCGTTTTGGAATTTCGGCGCTGCGACTCAGCAAGCCCTTCCACGACATTCGCCGCCCCGCCGAACTGGAACGCTCCGACTACGCCGTCAGCTCCAACATTGGGCGAACGCTGGCCGCCTGCCGCCAGGCCGTGGTCGATATTCGCAGCTGCCTCGACTGGCTGCAGCAGCAGGGCTACGAACAGTTCGGCGTGCTCGGCACCAGCCTCGGCTCCTGCTATGCATTTATCGCCAGCGCCCACGAGCCCGCGCCTGCAGGTCAACGCCTTCAACCATGCCTCGCTCTGGACCGGCGATGTGGTGTGGACCGGTCAAAGCACCCGCCATGTCCGCGCCGCATGTGAACAAGCCGGCCTCACCCACAACGACCTCGTCCAGCTTTGGAGTGGCGCCAGTCCCATGGTCTACATGGATCGTTTCGCCGGCATCGCGCCCGAACAACAAAATCCTCCATGGCCGAAGAAGTTGGTGCGCGTCATCTACGCTCCCTACGATCTGACCTTCCTGCGCGAATTTTCCGAAGGCGTGCTGCGAGAATTTCGCGCCCGCGGCGTCAACTTCGACGCCAAAATTCTCCCCTGCGGCCACTACACCACCGGCGAAACTCCCTACAAATACATCGATGGCTGGTATCTAGGATCCTTCGTCTACAACGCCTTCAAAAAACTCGCGCAACAAGCTGTCACGCATCCGCAGAAGTTACAACACCGAGAAGGAACTTATCTCCCAGTGATCGCGTAGATTCTGATGCGATGTTGTGCAGGAGTGAAATCTCGAGTTCAATGAACCGACCTGATTCAAAGGAAAACCCATGTCCATCCCATATGCCTTGCAAGGAATTTTTCAAACCCTTCCCGCCAACACCCAATCCTTCGTGCTTCACGACTATGAAGTCCGCAAAAAATCCGCGTTCTTCGCCTACTTCTTCTGGTTCTTCTTCGGCTTCCACTACCTCTACCTCGGCCGCATCAGCATTCAGTTGCTCTACTGGCTGACGATCGGCGGTTTCGGCTTCTGGATGTTGATCGATCTGTTCCGCATTCCCGGCATGGTGGAGCGGAAAAATGAGGACATCGCGCGCGAATTGATGGCCCAATACCAGGCCATGCGCATCGGGTACAGCCTTCGCTAAGGTCAGCCGCCGCAGCCGCATTTCCTCATCGAACTCCAGCTCTCACTCTGGAAATTTTCCGCGCCCCAAGAATTCTTCGGCGCCGATTGTGCGAAGTACCCTCCCGCGAATTACCAGCGGGATTCCACATCTGGACCTTTCGCTTTTTCCTCGCCCCAAAAAACATGGATAACAGGGAAAGAGCGCAACTGTTCGCGGACTTCTGTGTTCAAAAAACCGTGCGCCGTCGCCACTTGCACGGATTCGCAGCTGCATCGCGGATCGCATGAAACCTGACAATCACTCACTGGAGGAATGATGAAACAACGGCTTCTTCTTTTCGTATCCACCGCCATCCTCGCATCCAGCTTGATGGCCTCTGCCCAGGTATATGTCCACATCGGGCCGCCCCCACCAGCTCCGCGAGAAGTCGTCCCCGCACCCATGCATCACGGCTGGGTTTGGCAGGCCGGATATTACCGCTGGGATGGACGCCGATACATTTGGATTCCAGGCAGGTATGCAGCCCCGCCCCGCGGCTACGCTCGCTGGGTTCCGGGTCACTGGCGCTACACCAACCGCGGATATGTCTGGGTGCCCGGTCACTGGAGATAAATCCGACGCTCGATCCATCCGCGCCTAACCTAGCGCGGATGGATCCATAAGCGTTACCATCCCGAATCTCCCTTCGTCATCCTCAGCAAAGCGAAGGATCTCTGTATTTCTCAGGAAAACCGGTGCGCGGACCGCGACCGAGGGACCTGCATTTCTGCCTTCCCCCGACAATTCTGTACTAGGATCAGTGAGCTCCAGGGTAGACCCCGGACTTCAGTCCGGGGAATCGATTTCCAACTCTTAACGCGCCTTTAGGCGCTGAGGTATTCCAAGCGCAACATCACTAAAACAGGTCACTGTGGGACCCGAGCCGAACCAACCTCAGTATCTCGTCGTTGGGTTTGGTATCGATCAACAGAAGATCGGGTTTCAGGTGACATTCTCGATGATCGTTCCACTCGCCCGCCAAACCATGGTCAGAATGCTTTTCGGGTAGGGCTCGATCCAATGCCAACAATCCCACAACCTCTTCCAGCAATGCTTCGATGTTTTTGTGTCGGGGAGTTGCCTTCACCCGTTTGTAGTCTTTTTTGAAAGCGGAAGTTCGCTCAATCGTCCGCATTCAGGTCCGCCATCAGCTCTTTCACGGTCTTGAATTTCGCGACTTCGCCTCGTTTTCCCGCCTTCATAGCCGTGACAGTGGCGGCGTTCGGAGTATGAATCTCAAAAGGAAGGGTCTTTTCCGAAGCGACTTTGACCAGTAGTAGCCGAAAGGCATCGGACACCGTCAGTCCCATCGTCTCCAAAACGGCGGCCGCTTGATTTTTGACCTTTTCGTTGATTCTTGCCCGCACCACGGCGTTGGCTGTTCCATGTTTCTTCATGGGCTACATTGTAGCTCACTCTGCATCAAAACCCCAATCTCCGTTCCAAAAATGACGCCATCCCGCAGAACGAGTGGCCCAATATCAACCCACCCGCGTAGGTTAGAATTTCAGTATGCCTACCAACCGCATGCCCCTCTCGCTCGCCCAGTCCGACCCCGAAATTTCCGCCGCCGTGCAGCATGAAGTTCAGCGCCAGCATGAAGGCCTGGAGATGATTGCGTCCGAGAATTTTGTCAGTCAGGCGGTGCTGGAGGCGGCCGGTTCGGTCTTCACCAATAAATATGCGGAAGGCTACCCCGGCAAGCGCTACTACGGCGGCTGCGAGTATGCCGACGTGGTGGAAAATCTGGCCCGCGACCGTGCGAAACAGCTCTTCGGCGCCGATCACGCCAACGTGCAGCCGCACTCCGGCTCGCAGGCCAACGCCGCCGCCTACATGGCCATCATTCAGCCCGGCGACACCATCCTCGGCCTCGACCTCGCCCATGGCGGCCACCTGACCCACGGCCACAAATTGAATTTTTCCGGCAAGCTCTATCGCGTCGCCAGCTACGGCGTTCGCAAGGATACGGAAGTCATCGACTATGACGAGCTGGAACAGATTGCCGAGCGCGAAAAGCCGAAGATGATCATCGGCGGCGGCAGCGCCTATCCCCGCACCTTCGACTTCGCGCGCATGCGCCAGATTGCCGACAAAGTCAGCGCCTTCTTCGTCGTCGACATGGCGCATTTCGCCGGCCTGGTCGCCGCCGGCGTGCATCCCTCGCCTGTCCCGCACGCCCACATCACCACCACCACGACGCACAAAACATTACGTGGCCCTCGTGCCGGCTTGATCCTCTGCCAACAGGACCTGGCAGCCAGCGTCGATCGCAGCGTCTTCCCCGGTCAGCAGGGTGGACCGCTCATCCACGTCATCGCCGCCAAAGCCGTTGCCTTCAAAGAAGCGCTCCAGCCTGAATTCAAAATCTACGCCAAGCAAATCGTCTCCAACGCCAAGGCGCTGGCCGAATCCTTGATGGCGGAAGGCTATCGCGTCGTCTCCGGCGGCACCGACACCCACCTGATGCTGGTCGACGTCTTCGTCAAAGGCATGTTCGGCAGCGAAGCCGAAAAAGCTCTCGGCGACGCCGGCATCACCGTCAACAAGAACGCCATTCCCTTCGACGTCAATCCACCGATGAAGCCGAGCGGCATTCGCCTTGGCACCCCCGCACTCACCACCCGCGGCATGCGCGAAGAAGAAATGCGCGTCATCGGCCGCTGGATTGTCGAAGCCCTCGATCATCGCTCCGACCCCGCCCATCTGGCGAAAATCCGCGCCCAGGTGCTCGATCTGGCCGAACAGTTTCCGCTCTACGGATGGCTGCGCGAACCCGCCAGCGTCGGCGCCCGCTAGCCAACGAACCGCGTCCAGGCCGCACGGATCCCCCGCCGCGCCACCTGAATCAAATCGAGGAAATTGACCTCAATTCGCCCCACGCCCATTTACAATTTCTTTCCAACAGGAAAAGATGGTGCGCAGTGGCCCTTTTCCGCCCACCCATCATCGAACTTGCGTGGAGGTCTCTATGACGGACAGCATTTTGCCGGTGCTTTTGGTTGCCGCCTGCCTGGGAGGATTAACCGGGCTGCGCACCTTCACTCCCATCACTGTTCTCGCGTGGGCCCTCCATCTGCGCTACATGCACATTCCCGGCAGCTCGCTTCACTTTCTGCACACCTGGGCCGCAGTCATCATCCTCACGATTCTCGCGATTGGAGAAATCATCATGGATAAAATGCCGTCCACTCCCAGCCGCCTCAAGCCACCCGGAATGATCGGCCGCGTCATCTTCGGATTTATTTGCGGCATGGTCAGCGGTCAGGCCTGGGGCGCCAACTGGGAAACCTGCGCGGCCGTCGGCATCGTCGGCGCAATCCTCGGCGCGCTCATCGGATATGAAATTCGCAAAGGCTGGGTGCATACCTTCCACTGGCATGACCTGCCGGTCGCGCTGATTGAGGACCTGGTCTGCATCGGCGGCAGCATCCTGGTCGTTTCGCGCGCCGTCTTTCTCGCGTATTGATCGCACCCGCACCCTCCCGACAAATTTTCCAGGAAGGCGACATGTCTCCAGCCACCGCAGCCAACTACTACGACGCCGTCATTCTTGGCTCCGGACAAGGCGGTAATCCTCTCTCCAAAGCGCTCGCCCAGGCTGGATGGCGCACCGCAATCATCGAACGCAAATTTGTCGGTGGCACCTGCGTCAACACCGGCTGCACTCCCACAAAAACCATGGTCGGCAGCGCTCGCGTCGCATACATGGCCAGTCGCGCAGAATATTTCGGCATCCATGCCCGGGTCACTGGCGTCAACATGGCCCGCATTCTCGAGCGTAAAAATGAAATCGTACTGCAAGGCCGCAATAATAATGAGAAAGCGATGCTCAGCACCAAAAATCTCGACCTCATCTACGGCGCGGCACGCTTCACTGGGCCCAGGTCCATCTCCGTAAAGAAAAACGACGGCGAAGAAATCAACCTCACCGCCGACAAAATTTTCATCGACACCGGCATGCGCCCTGCCCTGCCTTCCATCGACGGCTTCGACCAAGTGCAATCGCTTCCGAATATTCTCGACAACGCCTCCATCATGGAACTGGATCGCCTGCCTGACCACCTTCTCGTTCTCGGCGGCGGATATATCGGTCTGGAATTTGGCCAGATGTTTCGCCGCTTCGGCAGCCGCGTGACCATCATTCAAGCCGGCGCCCAGCTGCTCTCGCATGAAGACACCGACATCATCGACGAAGTCACAAAGATTCTTCGCGAAGATGGCATCGACGTTCTCCTCAATGCAAAAACGAAGCGCATCCTCGGAGACAAAAATAAAATCACGCTCGAGACGCAAGCCGGCGACAAACCTCAAACCGTCGAGGGAACACACCTGCTCGTCGCCATCGGTCGCACGCCCAATACCGACGACCTCAATCTCCCCGCAGCCGGCGATCGAGACCGACGACAACGGTTTTCTTCGCGTCAATTCCAGCCTGGAAACCAACGTTCCCGGCATCTACGGCATCGGCGACGTCAAGGGTGGCCCCGCCTTCACCCATATTTCCTATGACGATTTTCGCATCCTGCGCGCCAACCTTCTCGAAGGCAAGCACGTCACCATCGAGGGACGCATGCTTCCCTACACCGTCTTCATCGACCCGCAGCTCGGCCGCATCGGCATCACAGAAAAAGAGGCGCGCCAGCAAGGCATAAAAATTCGCGTCGCCAAAATGCCGATGACCTCCGTGGCCCGCGCACGCGAATTCGGCGAAACGCGCGGCCTGATGAAAATCATTGTCGACCCGCAGTCCGACCAGATCCTCGGCGCAGCCATCCTCGGCATGGAAGGCGGCGAAATGGCCGCCATGGTGCAGCTCGCCATGATGGGCAAAATCCCCTACCCCGTCTTACAGGAAGGAATCTTCAGCCATCCAACCCTCTCCGAATCCCTCAACGTAATCTTCGGCCACTTCGAAGATTGACCCCGAACCGGCAGATCCCCAGCTTCGATCCGCTGATAAATTCCCGCCACAGTTAGACCTCGGATTGGAACAAGGATAAACGCCCCCCGGACTTACTCCAATTTCAGGTAAACCCCCAAATTTACTCCGATTTTAGGTAGACCCCCGACTTTAGTCGGGGGATAAAGAATCATCTTCGCGCGCCTTTAGGCGCTGAGGTCCAAACTTTCCAAACCTCTCCGGAAACCTATCCAACTCCCTCACAAACCGCCGGTTCGCGCTGGAGAATGGAAACTCGGACGCTGTTTCTACCAATCCCCGCTTCACCGGATTCTCTTCCAAATAACGGATGAACGCCGCACATTCTTCTTTGTCACGTATTCGCCGATCATGATATTTCGGCTGCCAAATCTCGCGCAGAATCGCTAGCTCCTTTTTGGCGCGGAAGGAAAATCCACCCTTCAGGTACTGAACGCACCGCTCCAGCGTAACCCCTTCCACAGGAGTCAGGATGACATGAAAGTGGTCGGGCATCACAACGAACGCGTGCAGCAGCATCTGTTGCCGCCGATAAGTTTGCAAGACGTCAACAAATAGTTCGGCACCCTGTTCGGTTTGGAACACGGGAGTCTGCGCGCGAGAGGTGACGAAGTACGTTCCCTGGGTGATCGCATCCTCCGGTAGGTGCGCCCGCAGTGTACCTCACCATCCCCATGTCCGCCCCAAATCCAAACTCCGTCCGCAAACTTCAGCCACCAAACTAACCTCCGCAGCTGTGCGTAAGGGTCCTCAGCACCTGAAGGCGCGTTCCTCTGGAGCGTTGATCCCTGGACTAAAGTCCAGGGTCTACCGGAGTGGCATAAAGTGTACCGAGTAGGCCCCCGACTTTGGTCGGGGGACAAGTCGTCTCCGCACTGGTAGACCCCCGACTTTAGTCGGGGGATAAAGCACCGCCAGAGTGCGCCTTTAGGCGCTGAGGTATCAACACTCGCTTCCCCTGGACTACACTCCGGGTTCTACCCTCGACAACTCCTCTTACGGTTGCAAATCAAATGCCTGGCGCTTCTTTATCTCGACATTTGATAAACGCTACGGCGTTTATCAGGACCTGAGTCGGATTGCTTTGTGGGAGGCCCCCTCCTGGATGTCGCCTTTCATCCCGTGGCGATTCGATGAAAGGCCCCGGCGACGCAGAGATACTCGTTTGGATTCGATGGGTTATAGAAAACAAGAACAGCCATTCCCGATTTCACCTTGTCCGCAATAGCTCTAGAAATTAGCGGATTCGCGTCATCTCAATGAGATATTCTTCGACACCCTTTAGGTTTTTCGATTTTGCGTTCATGATTCTCTCAAGCCATACGCCATCCGCCGCGAGTCTTACGACACGAAGCTCGATTCTCGAATCAGTTTTCGAATGTCTCTTTAGGCGCTCGCTCAGCCAGTTATTCCAAACCCATCCGACCTGATCTTTAGAGGCCATCAGACTCAAGAGCGCACCCCAACTTCTACGTTCAGCTGCACCTTCGGAGAATGCGCCCCTAATGTACGCACGAGTAAAGCATCCGTCGGAATTCTGTTCCTCCGCCATCAGTCGGTCAAACTGCTTGTCTAATCGGGTCAACAGCATCTGCATCAACTCCGTCACCAACGCCTCTTTGCTATCGAAGTGATGAAAGAAAGCCCCCTTGGTAACGTCCGCCAATTCGCTCACTTTGTTGACGGTGACATCAGCCATGCCCTTGGTCGCAGCGAGTTCAAAGGCGGCATTTAAGAGGGATTCTCTAACGAAGAGAGGGTCCTTCTTTTTCATGTACGCGTTTTTTACTTTAGTCGCCTTCATTTTCGAAGGTCTCCTCAACGTCTCAAAATTGTATTCCACTGGATGAGCCGGCGGCTCAAATAAAATGCTTTTCCTGGAAGATACCATGTGGTATCTTTAATAGGGCGCTCTTCAAAACGAACTGCAACTCTGCTGCGGTATCAGTTTTGGTAGGGGCAATGTTGAAGAACAACATGTGTGAGGTGAATTATGAGTGAGATGAAGACTGTCGTTGACCCAGAATTAGCAGTGGCTCACCTTGTTTTTAAGGTGGTTGACCTTAAGAGCAGTTGCCAATTTTACTCGAATCTCGGCCTTCCCCCATTTTATATTGAGGAAAAGGTCGCAATTATTGAACTACGTGGAGGCACTCATCTTCTATTGTTATCAGTTGATGAGCCGGCTGGAGAAGACGTAGCAGAAAGTGTGACGGGACAATTCCATAAAAGATTTTCTGAACAATTTGACCTAATGATTGAAGGCAAAAGCCTAGATGAGTTGAAAAAATATCGGTCGGAGCTAATCAGTCGGGGAATCGCAGCAGGAGAGATCCCTGATGAAGCTGTTTTTGGACATTATCTTTTTTGCATAAAGGACCCCGATGGGAACGGTATAACGATTTACACCAGCCACGCAAATTAGTGATCAGAGTGCTCTGCCGTTGATTTCGGGAACGTCAAGTAAAGCTCGAGATTGTGCTAAACCAGTTCGCTCCGGCGAGCGCGGGTTTCCAGCTTAATTATCCGCAGCGTCCGCAGGTTTGCTCCAAGAGGAAGTAGCTCCCACATGCGCGCTCGTGACGCGGGCATATCTCCCGGTTTGTCGCGTAACAGGAGAAGTGCCTCTAGCTGGCCAGAAATGGAGTTCTGGGAAATGATGACCAGGTTCCGGATCGATTGTCGGGCACGCGGAAGTGATGTGGCGCTCGCTTAACCGCGATTAGTAATGGCAAGTCGGCTTGTGCTGATAGATGGCTGGGTGACCCGCACCAGTCGGGCTGCACCCGCTTCCGATGGATACGGTGCGCCGCGCAGTGTCCATGCCGGTCCGCCCAAGACTAGAAAAACGCTTCTCGTTGGCACATCCATAATTCCGAAATTGATAGAATGGAGATAAGCACTCCCAGGCGACTTCCTAAAGCCAGCGTATTTCCCTCAATCGCACGAGTTTTCGGCAGCTGATTTTCATTTTTTGCTGAAAATCGGCAGTGAAAGCAAAAATACTTGAGCTTTCCACCTCATGGCGCAGCAGTCAAAGCGCTTGCCGCAAAAAGCACGCTGCACAATCCTTTATATAGCCTGCACAATCCTTCAACTAGCGCGCACAATCCTTCAACTAGCCTGCATAATCCTTCAACTTCGCTGCACAATCCTTCAACTTTGCACCAGCGCCTCCGCCGAGTTTGCGTGCGTTGCCATTGAACCAAAGCCCGCGCGGCTTTAACCCCCTGGATTACGCTCTTGCGCCGACTGCCTTCCGCGATTGTTCCTGGCGCTGCTCGCGATACCACTCCACCGTGCGCTGCAACCCCTCCAGAAACCCAATTTTAGGGTCGTACCCGAGCGCTTCCCGCGCCGCCGAGATATCCGCATAAGAGTGCTTGATATCGCCTTCTCTGGGAGGGCCATATTTCGGCGGATTCTTGTATCCCGTCAATTCTGCAATCAGCTTGTAGGTCTGGTTCAGCGTGTACGGCTGGCCACAGGCGCAATTGAACATGCGTCCTGCCACTTTTTCCGCAGGCGCAGCCGCCGCTTTCAGGTTCGCCTGGACCACATTCTCCACATAAGTAAAGTCACGGCTCTGCTCGCCGTCACCATGAATCGTGGGCTGTTCGCCCTCCAGCATCATGGTCGCAAACTTCGCCATCACGCCGCTGTAAGGAGAATCCGGGGCTTGCCGCGGACCAAAAATATTGAAGTACCGCAGCGCCACCGTCTCCAATCCATACACTTCCCAATAGCTCCGCAGGTACAGCTCGCCCAACAATTTTTGCACCGCATACGGAGAAAGCGGCCCCGGCAACATAGTTTCCACCTGCGGCAAAGGGTTGCGATTGCCATACGCGGAAGAAGACGCCGCATACACCACCCGCTTCACGCCGCCATGGCGCGCCCCTTCCAGCAGATTGAATGTCCCGTCAATATTCGCGGTGTGGCTGGTGCGCGGATCCTTCACCGACAGGGGCACCGAAGGAATCGCACCCTCGTGAAAAATAATGTCGACGCCTTTGCAGGCCTTCGCAACCCGATCCTCATCGCGCAAATCGATTTCAAGAATCTCAATATCGTTCTGCCACGGCGTCAGGTTCTCACGCTTTCCGGTAGAAAAATTATCCAGAGCGCGAACCGTCTCGCCTCTTTCAACAAGCGCCTGCGTCAACCAGGAACCGATGAATCCACCGGCTCCCGTCACTAAATAGACAGCCATTTCTCACTCCTGATGGGGGAACGCCGGCACAGACGCCCTTGCTTGCACGCCAATCCCGGCAGCAGCAGCCAGCCTGCCAGCCGAACTCTATTCTCTGCTTCGGTCCGTCCATGATAGCAACCAAAATCGTAAAAAATGGGTAAATCAAGGTTACCGATGTTTTCCAACTCGCTTCCCGTTTCCCTCACGGATGATTGAGATGAGACTCGTCTGGGCGACGAACCCCACTTGCCAAACTCAATCGCAAGGCCGATCTTTTCGTCATTGAGCGATTCTCTCGCCACTACCGTTCCCGATCATCCATGCTTACACTGCGGCGAACTGCACGCCCAACACGGTAATGTCGTCCTCCTGTCCGAAGTTCTGTACCTGCTCCACAATGGCCGCCGCACGTTGGCCGCTGATGGACCGGGCGCGGTCAAATCCGAATAGCTCTTTTGCCACATTCGTCGCTTCCACAACTCCATCGGTCATAAACATCAACTTGTCGCCCGGCTTCAACGTGAACATCTGCATGCCATATTCCGCATCGGCCGTAATTCCCAGTGGCAGCGAGCCTTCCATGTCGAGTTCGTTGCCGTTCAAATACGGAGGCAGGTGCCCGGCATTCGCGATTCGCATTTCTCCGCCGGGACTGAACTCGGCGACCAGGCAGGTCGCGAAATGACCACCGGAGCGACCAATCATGCGGCGATTCAGAGTCGCAAGCATCAACGACGGATCGAAGCTGTGTTCCGCCTGATTGCGGATCGCACCCACCAGTACCGCTACCAGCATGGCCGCGCTGACGCCTTTGCCGGAGACATCTCCGATCACTACCAGCAGCTTGCCATCGGGTTGTGACAAAACCTGAAAGAAGTCTCCGCCGACCGTCTGTGCAGGATGGTATTCACTCTCGACAGTGAATGCGGGTGAGTGCAGCGCCTCTGGAACCAGCACGCGCTGCTGCAACTGCTGTGCCTGCTCCATATCCTTCCGGGTAGCCTGGTGTGCCAGAGAGTCGCGCACCCGAGTGCGAACAAAACGTCGCAGCGCCAGCGCGCCGATAACTAAAACCATCAGCATGGCAACGATGTCTACGACAGTGATGCCGAGACCGGCGGGGAAGAATTCGTTGCGAATATCGAAGGCGGCGACGAGATAGTTGCTGAAGGCGCCGTACATGTACAGCACAATAGGGAAAGTGGCCAGCAGGGCCTCGGTGCGGTCGCGGCGAAAGCCCTCGACAAGGATGACGATGAGCAGCAATTCGTAGGGGACCCTAATCCAGGCTGCGGCCATAACGCACCTGTGCAGCGTGGATTGCGACAAAAGCGTCACCCCAAGATACGGCGATGCCGCGCACAAATGAAGCAGTGTGAGCAGCGCTGCCAGCAGCCATGCGGCGCGGGGAATCCAGCGCTTTTCGCGCAGCCCGAACCAGTGCCACCAGAACATGATCCACAACGGCAGGATAAAGACAGTTCGCCAAGCGTCTACCCCCGCACTCACCACTGTGGTCAACTGAGCGGCGACAGCCCAGCAACCGGCGATAACAATCCATGCCAGTGCAAGGAAAAGCCATAGCCACGCACGCTCCTGCCTGTTATCCAGCCACGCCCACAGCGCCAGCGGCGCCACCAGCAGGAAGAGAAACAGCCGCAGCAGCGTTCCGAACTGGCTGTGTAGCAGTGCGTCCCGATCCGCTGCCTGCATTAATTGCACCGTTGTGGCCAACCCCAACACGGGTGGTGCATGCAGCCCGCCGACATCGGGATTGTTGAATCGCGTGGCGGGGCTCATGTACACCCGGATCGCCAGGTCATACATTCCGTCTGGCCCGGGCGGGGGCAGCGCGAAAGAAACAGGTTCGCTGTAGTACTCGGTAACGTGATTGTTTGAGAACTTGCCAAACTGCCCCACAAATCGCCCGTTGGCGTAGACCTGGTAGGCGTCATCCACATCGTTGGGCATCTTCAGCCACAAGGCCTCACCTGCATCATTGACGCGCAGGTGCATCCTGTACCATGCGTACCCGCTCAGTTCTGGATACCCTTTCAGCGTCCAGCCAGGCACGTAGCCTGAAGTGCCGAACTCCAGATCTACGGCCCCGGCTTTTGGGGCAAGGTCCATGGGTGCCCAATGTGAGTCGTCAAGTCCAGGTTGCGCCCACACTGGCGCGCCATTCTCCCACGGCGAGTCGCCCGGCTGGAATCTCCATGGTCTGGTCAGCGCAACCGCCGAATTATCCAGCGTGATCGTCTGCACTGGAGAACTGGAATCTGCAGCGTTTGTTTGTTGTGCCTTGTCGGGGGATTGTGAAAATACCAAAGCAGGAAGGGCAAGTAGTGCTAGCAGCAACCCCAGGACTTTCATAGCAGCGAGGGTAGCACTGGGCGCAGGCAGAAGAAAAGACAATCTCGCAAAGCGCGATCGACGGGCGGATCGCAGTCATCGGCATGACTGACCCCTCGTTCTGTACACTGTTCGATCATCCGCCCGGATTTCGCGGAAGAGCTTGGCTCGCATGGTGGGTCAAACTCGCCATGAAAGTCATCCTGGGCTGAAGCGCGAGCAAATAATTTATTTCCGCGATATGAACCGGCGGTGCCTAAGGGCGGTAAGATAGGCAAGGCAGGCGGCTGGGCGATCGCTGCCGGGGAGCTGCAAAGCTTCACCGGGAGAGGAAAGTCCGAACTCCGCAGGGCAGTGTGCCGGATAACGTCCGGGACCGGAGCGTCAAGGCTTCGGGACGGCAAGTGCCACAGAGAAAATACCGCCGCCTCCGCAAGGGTGCGGTAAGGGTGAAAAGGTGCGGTAAGAGCGCACCGCTTCGGCTGTAAAGTCGGAGGCATGGTAAACCCCACACGGAGCAAGACCAAATAGGCGGGAAGCGTTGCAGCGCAAGCCGCAACGCGCGTGCCGGCCCGGTGCGCAAAACCCGCGGGTAGGTCGCTATGAGCGTTCGCAGTAATGCGACGCCTAGAGGAATGATCGTCCTCGACAAAATTCGGCTTACAGGCCGCCTGCCACTTTCTTCCGCATCGTAGCCGCATCCTTCAAAGAGTTCTCATCCCACGTGACCGATGCAACTACCCTATATTCTTACGATCTAAACTGGACGGAAGAGAGCCTGGCGCTGTACATGCAGGCGGTGATTCAGGGCGCTTTCATTCTGGCCAAAGCGGAGGGTGGTCCGGAAGTTGCGGCCAGCTGCCTTGACCATCTGCACAGATATCTGGAAATGCTTTTCAATCGTTCGGAGCAAAGGAAAACGACATGAACAAGAGAAGAGTCGAGGCAATTGGGTGGCAAGTTCTGGCGATGGCTGTGATGTTGAGCGCAGGATTGCCGGCGCACGCACAGGATCGCACAGCTTCGTATCGCAGCATGGCTCCGGTCGAGCAATACCTGATGCCCGATCGAAATGCGGAGATTGCGTTGGCGCGCAGTGCGGCTCCGGATTCCATTTCGCGCGATGCCACGGTGCTGGTTCTGGGGCGGCATGGGTACACCACCGCGGTGAAAGGGAAGAACGGCTTTGTGTGCGTGGTCGAACGGGGCTGGATGTCTCCCTTCAATGCACCGCAGTTCTGGAATCCGAAGATGCGGGGTCCGATCTGTTTCAATCCGGCGGCCGCGCACTCGATTTTGCCATTGACGTTGAAGAGGTCGGACCTGGTGCTGAGCGGACTTTCAAAAGATCAAGTGATGGAAGGCATCCGAGCTGCGCTGAATGCGAAGGAACTTCCAACGTTAGAACCCGGGGCGATGAGTTACATGATGTCGAAGCAAGGGTACCTGGGAGATGGCGTCGGCCACTGGGTTTCGCATCTGATGTTTTATGTCCCGCTGACGAAACCTTCGACCTGGGGTGCGGATTTGCCGGGATCTCCGGTATTGTTGAACCCGCAATTTCAGGGTGCTCCTGAACCGATCACTGAGTTCATGATTCCAGTGTCGGAATGGTCGGACGGCACGCCTTCTCCATATAAGCCTGCGGATTGAGATTGCGGGCACGGGTCAGGAGTTCGCTTCACGCCAGCGACTGCAATCGCTTTTCACTCAACTCTAAGGAGAACGCATCATGGCAACTGCACCGTTGAAGATGTATACCTATCTGAATTTTGGCGGGAATTGCGAAGAGGCTTTCCGCTTCTATGAAAAGCATTTGGGAGGAAAGTTTGTTTTTAAAATGACCTTCGGCGAAATGCCGGACAAGAAGA
Source organism: uncultured Acidobacteriota bacterium (assembly GCA_963794795.1). Classification (GTDB taxonomy): domain Bacteria; phylum Acidobacteriota; class Terriglobia; order Terriglobales; family Acidobacteriaceae; genus JAKAAZ01. The sequence continues at coordinate 19,568 of CAWCFC010000005.1, forward strand.
GCATTCCGCCAGGGCAGGAAAAGGCGATTCTGCATGCGCGACTCGATCTGGGCCAGACCGAATTGCTGGGCGCCGATATTCCAAGCTATCAACCGATGCGCAGCGCTTATCTGACGCTGATTGTCGGCAGCAGCGAAGAGGCAGAACGCATTCACGCGCTGCTGTCGGACGGCGGAGAAATCTTTATGCCGATGGCGGAGACGTTTTTCGCGTTCCGCTTCAGCATGCTGCGGGACAAGTTCGGCGTCTCCTGGATGATCATTCATGAACGCCCGATGCCGCAGGCTGCTTAAAGACTCTGCACGACTTTCAACGCTTCAAGAAGTTTTGAACCGAGAGGAGAAACCCGATGGCTATTGCAGGAAATCATTCGCTACAACTCACCGAAGAACCCAAGATCGTAACCTGGCCGGAAATGCATTACGTGTACGTCGAGGCGGTTGGGCCTTTCATGACCAGCGCGCCCGAGGCTTGGGGACAACTGCACAAACTTACGGATGCAATTGCCGAGCATAACAAGATCACTGGCTACACGAGCCTATATAAGGTAGGCCCGAAAATTTATCGTGCCGGCGTATCGGTTGCGGAAGCGCCGAAGAATCTTCCCGCGGGCGTGGAGTCCACGCGCTTCAAAGGCGGGAAATACAGCCAGTTCACTTTGACTGGGCGATTTGCAGATCTGCCGGATGCATCTCGCCGAGTGTTTGAAATTGTCGCGGAGAAGAAGATTCCGCTGCGCGATGACTTCTGCATTGAGAACTATGTCACGGATCCGAGGGTGACTCCGGAAGATCAGAACGTGATCCAGATTGCAGTCCCGACGGTATAGCGCGTCGAACCATTTCACGAGACAACCAGAAAGGTGAAACACCATGTCAACAGCTGTCATGCAGGATCAGGTCACGAAAGAGAAGGCCGCTATTCTGGCCGTCATCGACGGCATGAAGAAAGCACGTCACGATAAGAACGTCCACGACCTCGCTGCTCCCTATAGCGCGGACGCGGCAATTTTCAACCTCGCGCCGCCGCTGGTCCATCGCGGCATCGACATCGCCGAAACGCAGGCATGGCTCGATACGTGGCTGGGACCGATCGAGATTACGCCGCAGGACTTTGAAGTTCGCGTGTCGGGAGACATTGCGTTTTGCCATGGATATATGCGGATGGATGGACTCAAGAAGGGCGCGGATCATCCGGTGAGCTTCTGGATGCGGGAGACTTTGTGCCTGGAGCGTGCGGGAGGAGAATGGCGGATCGTGCATGAGCACACGTCGGTGCCGTTTTATATGGACGCGAGTTTGCGGCCGGCGTTTGATTTGCAACCGTAAGGGAGGGTCTGATTCAGTCGATCGGTCGCGGACTGGATAGTTGAAGGATTGTGCAGGCTAGTTGAAGGATTGTGCAGGCTAATTGAAGGATTGTGCAGCGTGCTTTTTGCGGCAAGTACTTTGGCTGCAGTTAGATGAGTTGGAAAACCTCACCTAATTCCCGTTTTCACTGTTGATTTGCGGAAAAAACTAAAAGCGGTTGGCCCTCCACCGCGGGCGATGAGGAAAATACCTTGCCTGAGAGAATGGCGCACGGGGAAGGCTGCTGTCTCTATTGTATCAACTTGGGAACAGTTGATACGCCAACAAGAACGAAGCGGTTTTCAACTGGCAGGCGACCGGCAGGGTTGCTCCGCGGCCAACCATTCTGGGCTCAGGCGTCGTCGCGGGGACCCGCGCCGACCGCGCTTCCATCGGCCACGGCTACCCGGCATCGCGGAATGCCAAGGGCGCTTCCAGGAATCCGTTTACCTTGAACCCGGGTCCCGACTGTTGGCTACCCTGGATGAGTGCGCTGCCCTGAAGTCGACAATCAAATCCGCATCAGGTCAACGGAAGCCGACATTCTGCACTGACCCGATCTCAATGAGTGACTCGCCGATTTCGCTCTCAGTCGTTGGGCGGAAACGAGCCTGCCTTGGTGCGCGGGGCGATCGCGTCCCGCGTCCGTATGAGGCAACCACGCGGGTCGTGGATTGGCGTGTGCTAGGAGCGGCGGATTGATTGCAGCTTTAGCAGGGCTTCGCTCCGCGTATTCGCTCAGCTGTAAGGAGCACATATGCGGGTTGGTGAACAAGTACTTCGTGCTTCTCCTGGCGGTCACGATGCGTCTGATGCGCTGCGATCATCGCCGCCGCAAACGTGCCGGTGGCCGCCAATATCGCATTTGGATTTCCGCTTCCTAAAGCAACTATCTCGAAAGCGACGGCCAGACTTGCAAACAGTTTCTCTCTTCTACGAAGGGAGGATAAGTTGATACTCGCCAGTTGGCCTTGAAGTTCTCGGGCAGCCAACCGCAGCTCGGCCGCTATTTCAAGAGCACGTTTTTCTTCCGCTTCATCGGAGAGGTCTTTTAATGACATGAGGTCAAGCTGTAACTTCGCCCGAAATGTCGGCAATGCCTTTTGTGCTTCCTCACGCACCTGCAGCGCTTGGGACGCCGTCAGACGCTGGAGGGCAGGCAATTGCACAGTCCGCAACATGGACCCGTTGGGCAATGTAACACCGACTTTGCGATGATCAAGTAGCCGGTATCCTATTGCCTCTTCCGGCGTGTTGGTGACCACGGTAGCGTTACATCGGCTGCCATTGGCACTATCGAAAACTACGCGATGTGCGGAATGGGCAAAGTGCCTTTGCAGAGCCGCGCGACTTTGCCGAAGGAGACTCATCGAACTCTTTCCGGTCAGTAAAGTGTTTAGCCTTGTAGCAGCGATCGCTTCCTTTGTCGCAGGAAGCGTAATTCTCTGCTCGACCCCACCGCGCACGAACGAGGGCGATCCAAAAGACAAGCGCCAATGCCGCCCGTCTTTGTATCTGAAGACGTCGGGCGAAGCATGTGTAAATTGTTGCCATAACTGGCTTGCAACGTGCTTCTCTGCCTTCTCCGTGGCCTTGGTGCAACTACCGCATGCCGCGTAGGCCGCAGGGCTGAAAATAATGATTCCCGCTTCAAGTAGCGGCTTCAGGACTCTCAGAACCGCTATAGAAAGAAATAGCTCGTCGGCAGTTGTCTCGACGGTGAAGCTAAATGGGTCCGGAATAACGACTTGATCAGCGTACAGACAGGCGGTCCGTGCCAAGTGATGAGCCGAGTCTATTACCTGTTCAAGCTCTAGAGGTTTGCCAATGAGAGACAGGGGATCAAGGCCGCTTCCGGCATAGATAACAAACTTGTCAGGCTGCGGCGTAAGGCGATCTGCATAGCCGAAAGTTCTGATGCTTGCGAGGCACTGATCGAAATAATCTCTAATAAATGATTTATCGCTGAGTTTCTTACGTACGTCGGCCAGAGCGAGCTTGCCACTGAATTCGCCCAGCATAAACGCAATCGACGGTGGAAGTTCTGCCAGCATACTTACACTGTACTGTAACGACTCGCTAGCCTGGAATGATCCGCACGAGGTCCCCTACCCGCTAGATAAAGTGCGATTTGTTGGTGCGGGAAGGCCGATCAGTCCCGGTAAACGGGCTGCTCTGCTGGAATGAATCTGCGTAGATGCCAAATCGCGAAGGCATTTATCCACGCAGAATCTATTGCCTGGAGGTGGAGACGCGGCGGTTACGAAAGACTATTTCGGGAAATGCGCTGGTGCGCTGAAGCTGAGCCCTAAAAAAAGCCGGAGCCGCGATATTGGTCGCGCCTCCGGCATTTCTTTCTCTGCTAGTGAAGAAGCTAATGGACAGCACAGAACTGTCCGTCGTTGATTGCTTACCAACCACGCTGTTCCTGGGGAGCGAAGGCAACTCCGCGAAGGACTTCTCGTGCGCGAGCACTGCGAATGGTGGTGAAATGTCCCAGGCCATACTGTCCCGTGGGCAGGGTTGTATCGCTGAGACGATCCGTGACCTTCACCAGTTTGTTCGGGTCAGCTCCTGTGTCGCCGTTGGCGCTGATGGTGGATGTAATGGCGTAGATGGTCACGGTTCCGTCGTGGTTATCTTGTCCGGTGATGTTGCGGCAACCGCCGGTCGCCGGATTGAGTGAGGTGGGATACCCGGCGACCTGGTAGGGCACGCCGATGTTCAACCCGTTCTGCAGCGTGTATTGCAGCACCCAGGTACCGCCGATGAGTCTCCATTTCTGCAGGCCGGCAGTGGCCTGGGACTGGGCATCCGCTACGTTTCCATTGACTGGAGGCGACACCAGAGTGCCATCGCCCTCGTCGCAGACATAGAGCGTGTTGGAGTCGGCGAACCAGATGCCGAAGGGAAACGCGGTGCTGGTGCTGGCGGCGGTGTTAGGAAAGCCGGGCAGAATATTCAGCGGCACGGCTGCGAGGGTGGTTGGGGAGCCGGTGGGCAAGCTGCCGAGAGTGCCTGCCTGATAGACCGTATTGACGCCATTGCTGCCGCTTCCCTTGGTGACGTAGAGAGTGTTATTGAAGATGGTCAGGCCGCGGAAGTTGGTGTCTTTGCCGGGCTTGTCGGTGCCGAACTCGAGGCGCCCGATCATTTCAATGTTGGGTGGGAGCGGCGGCGTCTGGCCGGGATACAGCAGTTCTGCGCCGGTTGCGTTGACCAAATCAATGCCGGCATAGGTGGTCAACATTTGCTTCTTGGACAGGTTGCCGGAGTTATCGTTGCCGACCATGTAGTAGAGCTCATTGCCCCCCTTGATGGCGGCGCGACCATTATCTCCACTGTAGGCGTTTCCATCGGTGAAGCTCATGTGGCCGTCAGCATCCACTTCAGCCACTGCGCGGTAGTAGGCCGCAGGAACAACTGGATTGCTCTGGAAGGTGGTGATGACTGGATTGGTGGGATCGCAGACACCCGGTGTATTGGACTGCGATACGTCCAGCAGGTTTGGGCGGGTGGGAGAAACTGTACTGCCTCCGCAGCCGATGCCGCCTCGATATCCCATGAAGGTGATGGACTGGCCGTCGACCGAGCGGTTCAGGGCCAGTTCCGACTTGGAGGTAAAGCTGGTGACCATTTGATTGGTGGGGATGGGGAGAGTTCCCAGCTGCCAGCCGTTGGTGGTGATGTCGTCGAGAAAGATGGGGGAGGTGACGCCGAAGCTGGGGTCCGAATTGGCGTTGTTCCAGACGTTGTGGGTATCGAGCAGGTTGGGGTACTCGCCGTTATCGGTCGCGACACCGCAGGGGACGGTGACGGGGGTGGTGCCGCCGGCTGTGAGGGGAACATTGACGGTGAGTCCGGTGAGACCGCCCTGGCATCCGAGGGGAAGGCTTTCGCCGATGGTGACGGTCGAAGCGTTTCCTTCATACACGCTGCGGCTGACAACCAGGGTGCCTGGCACGAAATGGAACCCGTGGCCATAATTCTGGAAGTGGTCCTGATCATGGTTCTGTTGCGCATGTAATGTTGCGAGTGATCCGGCGGTAATGGTCACTGCGAATATCGAAAGGATGAGCAGATGCTTGTTCATGGGTCGACCTCCGCGAGCATCATACAAATTCGGGTTGCCGTCCATGTAAATGATGGGAGAAACAATGATGAACACTTGGTGAACAGCTCTGCATTTCCTACTGCCGGACGGCCATCCGTGGCTGGAGCTTTCATCGCGACGACGGCAGGACGCGGTTCCGATGGGGTGCGCAATGGTTACGAAAGACCATTTTGGGACTGTCAAGTTACTTCGGTGTTTTGACTCTGGCGCATAAGACCCCAATGATTGAGTGATAGGTTGTACCACTTCCCGGTGTTGGATGTACTCACTCCCAAGGCGCTTGGTTTGCTGCCTCGCGCTTTTTCTGCCGATGGTCATCGACGCGCAAACGCCCTTGCGGCAGCCTGCGTCGAAAACGACCTCTTTCCCGCTGCGTGGAAACTACGGTCAGCGGCGAGCCCAATCTTTTTTATTGCCGAGGATTGTGCGCGGCGGATCGGCGGCGGTGCTGCGCCTCCGCGGCATGCAACAAGTGCAGCTCATGCCGCATCTGCAGTCGAGTGACCAGCCGTGGCAAGCGCTGGGGCCGGATCAAATTATCACGACACAATTTGGGGATGTTACCGGACGCGTCACTTCGATCGCAATCGCTCCCTGGGATGCTTCGGGCAACACGGTCTATCTGGGATCTACTGGTGGCGGAGTTTGGCGGTCGAATAATGCGGCGGCCAGCGATCCAACGACGGTGACATGGCAGCCGCTCACGGACGATCCGCCCGCGTTTTCCGGCATCGACATTACCTCTCTTAGCATTGGCGCCGTCAGTGTTCAACCGGGTTCGACGCCCAATGGAGTGGTGCTGGCCGGTACCGGCGATCCTAATGACGTGCTGGATTCTTACTACGGGGCAGGGATTCTACGATCTGGCGACGGCGGCGCGACATGGACGCTGATTCGGCAAAGCAGCGATGGATTTTCAGGTGGCTTGACGAATTATAGTTTTGCGGGAGATGCGTTTGCAGGATTTGCATGGAGCACGACCAACACGAGCGTAGTGGTCGCGGCGGTCACGGACTCCTTCGACGGCTTCATCAATAATGTGAACAATATGACTTCTCACGGTGGAGCGGCGAATGTGGCCGAGGCCGGACTGTATTACTCCACCGACGCGGGAAAAACCTGGTACCTGTCGACGATTGAAGATGGCGCGAACCAGGTGATCCAGTCTTCGCAGACAACAATGCCGAGCACGTTTCCGGGAGTGCCGGCGACCGCGGTGGTGTGGAATCCGATGCGCAATATGTTTTATGCCGCGCTGGAATTTCATGGATACTATCAGTCGCCCGATGGGGTGACGTGGACTCGAATGGCGAACCAACCCGGCGCGGCGCTGACGACGCTAAATTGCCCAGCAAATCCAGGTACCAGTGGGAGCAATTCCTGCACGATTGCTCGCGGCGTACTGGCGGTGCAACCAGTCACGGGAGACATGTTTGCGCTGACTGTGGGAACAAATGCTCTCGGCTTGAGCGATGTGGATGAGGGTCTGTGGCGGGATGTATGCAATGCAGGAGTGAATGGCTGCGCGAATCCTACGGTACAGTTTGGATCGCAGATTTCTACGGCCTCGCTGGACGCTGCGAATGGAACGATTACGGACGGCACCTATAACTTGACGCTGGCGGCGGTTCCAAACGGTGCAGACACACTGCTGTTTGCCGGGACGCAGGATATTTTTCGATGTAGCGTGGCCGCCGGATGTACCTGGCGAAATACTACGAACACCACTACGTGCGTCTCCGGTCATGTCTCGCCGGCAGAGCACGCGGTGGCATCGTTGGGTTCCACCACGCCGCTGCTGTATTTCGGCAATGACGGTGGGCTTTGGCGCTCGACCGACGGTGTGAGTCAGACGGGCGCTGCTTGTTCAACTGGCGATGCCGCGCATTTTCAGAACCTAAATGGAGGACTGGGTTCGCTGGCAGAAATCACCGGGATGGCGAACAGCGAAACGGATGGCAACGTGGTGCTGGCAGGTTTTGGTGTGAACGGCAGCGCGGCGATGACAAACAGCGGTCAAACTGCCTGGCCACAGCTCTTGAGCGGTGAAGGTGGACTGACGGCGATCGATCCCGCCAATCCTGACAACTGGTTTGCCACCGTGGGGCCGTATGTCGCCATCGGTCAATGCATTGACGGCGTGAATTGTACGGCGGCGACATTTCCGTCTGCAATCGGAGCAAGCCAGACCAGTGACGATCAGGCCTTGCTGTTCACTCCCTACCTGTTGGATCCGGCTGACAGCGCCAACGTGATTGTTGGGACTTGCCGAGTGTGGCGTGGACCTGCCAGCGGGGGAAGTGCGTGGAGTGCGACGAATCCCATCAGCCCCATGCTCGATGGAGTCGCAGAACCGAACTGCAACGGGAATGCGCTGGTACGTTCGCTTGCGGCTGGCGGGGCGAACATGCAGCCGGGTACAGGCTCAGAACACAGCGGCTCGCAGGTGATTTATGCAGGCATGGCGGGATTGCTGGATGGTGGCGGAGGCGTTGTGGGTGGACATGTCTTCTCCACTCAGGCCGCAAACCTTGCCAACGGGACTATCAAGTGGACTGATCTCGCGCTTTCGCCGGTCGCCAATGAATCACTTTATAACGGAGTCTTCAATCCCTACTTCTTCGACGTGTCGTCGCTTTATGCGGACCCGCATGATCCTACGGGCAACACCGTGTATGCGACGATCCAGGGCTTTGGCGTGCCGCACCTATATATGTCCACAGACGGTGGCGCGGACTGGAATAATATCTCGAAAAATCTTCCGGACCTTCCGCTGAACGACGTGCTGGTCGATCCAAACGACGCGAGCGTGGTGTATGTTGCCTCCGACGGGGGCGTATTTGTAACTCAGAATGTTACAAATTGTGAATCGAGTGGGGGGCAGTGCTGGAATATTCTGGGAACCGGCCTGCCGATGGCGCCTGCAGTGACTCTTTCGGCGACGCTTGCAGGGGGAGGGTTGCTTCGCGTGGGCACGTATGGTCGCGGAATCTGGCAAGTTCCGCTACTGAGCGGCGTGCCACAAACAACGATGACGCTAAGTCCGACAACACTCACGTTCAGCGGGCAGCCATTGCAAACCATCAGCGGTCCACAAACTGTGACGGTCACCAACACAGGAACCACGAGCCTTACGGTGAGCAATATTTCGATCATTGGAGATTTTCTAGAGACGGACAATTGCGGCAACGCTATCGCTTCGAATGGAAGCTGTCAGATATCGGTGACGTTTGACCCTTCCACTTCCGGAACACGGACAGGAACATTGACAGTACCGGGGAACATTGCGGGCGGCCAGGAGACCGTGAGCCTGACGGGAACTGGAACCACACAGCCTGCGATTATTCTTCTGCCCAACAGCGTGAATTTCGGGGATCTACAAGTATCCACCGTCTCAACGGCACAGCAAGTAACGATTTCAAATACCAGTACCGCGACTATTCCACTCACATCGGAGAGCGTGACCGGACCCTTTGCCATTCAAACTAACACCTGCGCCTCCACGCTGGCATCCGACACCGGATGCACACTCGCGGTGGTGTTTCAGCCCACAGCGGCAGGGCCTGCAAGTGGAACCTTGACGGTGGTGAGCGCCCAGGGAACGGAATCAATCGGCCTGAGCGGCAATGGAGAAAATGCAGCGACGGGTACGGTATCGCCGACATCTCTGGTATTTCCAGTGACACAGGAAAATACGATCAGCGCTCCACAGACGATCACGTTGACGAACAACGGCGGAGTTCCGCTGACGGGCATTCAAGTGCTGACGTCGGGAGATTTCCAGGTGAGCAATGGATGCGTCGCCTCGTTGAACGCACTATCCGCCTGCACCATAACCGTGGAGTACGCTCCGCACGCTACAGGATTAGAAATCGGCAGTGTGACGATCACGGATGACGTGGGAAGTCAGATCGTATCGTTATCCGGAACGGGCACAGCACCAGCGACGGACACATTGTCGCAAACGTCGCTGACCTTTCCCGCAACCCAAGTTGGGCAAAGTGCGCCGACACAGACGGTAACGCTGACGAATTCCGGCGGCGCAACTTTGACGCAACTCAGCATCCGTGCGGTTGGCGCCGGATTCGGTGAGAGCAATAATTGTGGCAGCACGCTTGCGGCGCAGTCGGCCTGCACTATCACTGTCAGCTTTCAAGCCTCGTCCGTTGGACCAATGACCGGACAAATTGTCGTTGCCGACTCGATTCGATCCCAAATTGTCTCGTTAACTGGTACCGGAGCGACTCCCACGGGCGATAGCCTCACTCCCATGTCGCTCAATTTCGGCGGTCAAATTCATCGCCACTGCCAGCGCGCCCCAGACAATCACACTCAGCAATAACATCCAGACAACACTATCTGGAATCCAAATCCAGTCCAGCAATCCGGACTTCATGTTTACGAAGACTTGCGGAGCAACATTGGCGGCAGGTGGATCTTGTGCAATCCAGGTAGAGTTCGAGCCTCATGCAGCAGGAGTCGAGAGCGGAACGATGACTGAGATCGATTCACTGCGAACACAACAAGTGACACTTACAGGAATTGGATATTTGCCAAACATCACCCTGACGCCGGGAACATTGAGCTACGGCGTCATGGGTCTTCAGCTGTCATCGGCCGCGCAGACTCTTGTATTAAGCAATGGAAGTACGGGGACGTTGACGGGGATTGCGATTGAGGTGAGCGGGCCATTTGCGGAGTCTGATAATTGCGGAACGAGCTTGGGGCCTAAGGCAACCTGTACGGTCTCGGTGATATTTTCGCCTGCAGCGGCTGGGAATCAAAGCGGGACAGCGAACATCAGCAGCGCGGACGGCGCTCCAATGACGGCACAGTTGACCGGCACGGGAATCGGCTTTCAGCTGGCGCCTACCAGCCCAACCAGTCAAACGGTGAGCAGTGGAAGTGCGGCGAGTTATTCATTGGAGCTTACGCCGGTCAATGGTTCCACTGGAACGGCTGCCATAAGCTGCGCCAATCTTCCGCCAAATTCAACCTGCACGATTTCTCCTGAGAGCGTTTCGCTGGATATTCCATCGAATATCCAGGTCGCGGTCGCAACAGGCGTGGGCAGCGCATCGCGGGTGCATCGAGCCAGCATGCTGGGTTGGTTCCCCTGGCCGATCGGTTTTGCAATTCTCATCACAACCCTCACCGGAATTCGACGCGACAGGGCAACACTGCATTCATTGAACCAGCGCCTATTGCTCATGATTGTTCTGATGGGTCTGATCGGAAGCATATCCGCGTGTGGAAAGGGCGGTGGACTGCTCGGGACTGGCACTCCGCCCCCATTGCCTGTGACTTCTACAACTCCACCGGGGACCTACACAGTTACCGTTTCCGCCGCTGCAGGGGGATTGAATAAGAGCGTCAGCCTGACAGTTCTAGTGCAGTAACACCCTTGAAAACAATTGCCACGCACTTCAGACTGCAAAGCCATAAGGCGATGACAGTGGGACGCGACCGGACGCGTGACGAAACAATTAGACTAAGTAGAGATTTGAGGAGTGTTTTGGAATCGATAGGAAGGTTGAGCAAATGCAGGATATTGTGGCGGATCAATTACGGCAGACGGTAGCAGTATTAACGAATGTAGCGAAAGATAATGAATTGCATGCAGTCCTTGTCGATGCGGCGCAGGAAACGGCGAAGTCCCTCAAAGCCGGCCACAAATTGATGGTTGCCGGAAACGGTGGGAGCGCCGCCGACGCGCAACATCTGGTTGCAGAATTCGTCAGCAGGCTCGTAAAAGATCGTCCAGCGCTGCGCGCGGTTGCGCTCACCACGGATTCTTCCATCTTGACCGCTGTCGGCAACGATTACGGGTATGAATGTACATTTGCTCGCCAAATTGAAGCGCTCGGACAGCCCGGCGATATTTTTATGGCAATATCTACATCCGGCAATTCCCCAAATATTCTGCGAGCTTTGGAATTGGCGCATTCGACCGGGATTGTCACCATCGGCCTGACCGGTGCGCGCGGCGGTCACATGGTGGAGTTGTGCGATTTTTGCTTACGCATGCCCTCGGACCTGACCATGAAGATCCAGGAGGCTCACCTTGCCCTCGAACATATATTCTGCTTACTTGTAGAAGAGATTTATTTCGCGAACTAGCTGGCGATATTCGGCCTGCAATGAACCGGGCAATCCTATGACAGTCTTCCGGCCAGCCTTATTTTTAGATCGAGATGGAGTGGTCAACCGCGAGATAGGGTACTTGTATCGGCCCGACCAGGTTGAATTCACTCCGGGCGTCTTCGATCTCTGCAGGCATGCCCAGGCGCTTGGATATGCGCTTATCATCATCACCAATCAGTCGGGAATCGCACGACAACTCTACACTGAAAGTGATTTTCATTCGCTTATGAATTGGATGACAGAAGAGTTCCTGCGGCAGAACGTCCGAGTCGACGGCTACTATTTCTGTCCGCACCATCCGGAGTACGGAGTCGGGCCCTATCGCACAGAATGCGAAGACCGCAAACCGCAACCCGGAATGATCCTGAAAGCTTCGGCCGAGTACAACATTGACCTGAAGCAGTCGGTTCTCGTCGGCGATCGATGCTCAGATATTCAAGCAGGCTCCGCGGCAGGCATCCCGAAACTGATCCTGGTCAGGGGAACGGAGGTTTCCGGATGTGCCGAAACAACTGCCCACTTAGTCGTCACTGGGTTACACGAGATCATCCCAATACTCATGCACCAGAGAGCTCAAGCGTAGGATTTATCGACCGCCTGCAGCTCAAGAGGCAATGTCCTCAAGGAAACAGTAAAGCACAACAATATTTAGGCTCTTGCGACTAGTGTTTGAAGTAATCAATCGCGATGTGAGCCAAAGTTAGAGCCACGAAAAAGGCTGCTACCCAACCTTTCATTCTCTGCAAGTAAACTTCATGCTGCTCCATCCTCTGCTCCAGCATAGTCAGCCTGCCAGGTTGCCCTAACCCTATAAGAGAAGCCATTTGGCTTTTCAGTGCGGACAGGTCCGACAGCACTGTTACTTCAAACTCATCCATCTGAATCCATCCTTGATTCGTTCGATTTGCCGTTTAGCTCGTCGGCACATTGGTGAAAATGGCACTGGAAACTCGAGAATATAACGGCGGTGTGGACGCGTCATACATCCGAATGAAGAACTGTTCCTCATCGGCTGAACGCGTAATGGTAAAGTTTGCGACCGGACTTCGCAGCACCAGCCCTTCACCGTCAGTAGAACCAAATGTGTAATCCTGGCTCCGTACCTCAAAGCCGCCACCGCTGGGAGGCGTAACACCCGCATTGATAGAGATCGAGGTCGTGCTGATTGCAGACACTTCAAGCGCATTCAGGTTCGCTAAGTAGTTGCCCGCCGTGGTCTCTGGTGCCTGAGGCAAATACAGGTCAGGGGAAATGGCGCTCGACAGCTTCATCGCGATGGTCTCGGCCCAGTCGTTGGCGAAATCTACGACGTAATTCAGCACTTCCGGTGCGCTACTGGTCGATTGAATTGACACTTTGCGTACGATCACATTTACATTCAGGCCCGCTGCCGGAGAGTTGAAGTTCAGCGCGTCTCCCGGCCAGATATCCGATTGATCTTGCAGATTTCGAAAGCTATAAGATCCTTTCCACGTGGATGCCGGATTCGATGAAAAATTCAGCAATGCCTGGCAGGCATTTTCACAATCAACCGAGCTTCGGGCCGGCGGATGAAGGACATGTCCCACCCATTGAGAGACCGCAGGAATACCCGTACCGCCGGGCTGCGGAACTGCGTTATTCGCTAATCGTGCCACAGACGGTGCTGCTACTCGATATGTGACGGCCAGCATCTCTCCGGGTTGCGGGATTGCAAGTTTGTAGAAGTGAAGAAATCCGTTCCGCAAAACATTGCAATCCGCGCCCTGGGTGTTCGTGCCAATTCTGCGGGTAAAGGAAGTTCCTGACGATGGAGTGCTCACAACCCACATCGTTCCAGGCTGCATCACCTTGAAGTATCCTATGCTGCCTTGCAGATTCAGACTGTTGACGCAGGCAAAGGAAGCTATCGCGGGCGAAGACGGAATCGCTCCATCATACAAAATGGTTGACCCTATATTCACATAGGGCAACAAAGCCATATCCTGCAGTTCGAATAGTAGCTGCAGTGGCGACTGGACCGTTCCCCCACCATACACAGTTGGACCACTGCTTCCGTATGAGAAATAGCTATTCAACATCCGCTGTAGTTCGCTACTGTGTACGTGAATGCGAAGAATGTAGCTGTGGCCCGCTTGCAGAGTAAAAGTAGTGCCAACCTCATTCCCGTCTACCAAGGGAACAAGAATTGTATTGGCTCCACTCGTCCGCACTCGGTAACCTGCGACGCAGTTGGAAATGCCAACCGCACCCGAGTACAAACCACAGAGAACGCCATCGCTTCCGCTGTTTAACTGCACAAACCCAGCTTCAATGACAACTTCTCCTCCCAGCTCCACAGGATCGATCGCAGTCAACGTTGTCGTACCGTCTGTCCCGGCGCCCCCGCCCAACGCCAGACCGCCTCCCCCAACTTTCAGGTATCCTCCCGAATCATCCACATTCCAAATAGACGTATTCAAGCTTGAGGCCGCAAACTCTTCGTTCAATAGGATTGGTCTTGTAACTCGATAAGGTTCACGCTGCAGTTGAAACAGCACAGTAGCTCCGTCACCTTCGAACAATTCAGTCACATATTGCAGCGGTTCGCTCAGCCCGGTGATCGTCACATCATTGACTACCTGCTTCGCCTCGGTCGCGCTCGGTGCGGAAAAATCAAGGGTGCCGATCGTATCGACTAATGCATGGACCGTCGAACCCACCGGAGCCAATGTCAATTGCCCGTTGAGCACGCGATACGCGGCACGTGCCTGATTCGCGAGTGCTGCCACATTCTCTGACCAAGGCAAACTCGGATCTGGCTCGAAAAACCCGATGGTTCCGACATCCTCGAGTCCATTCATCTGAACCAACGACGGATTGACTCGATTCGTGAGGATTCCGACCATCTCGCCTGCCGTCTGACCAAGAAGCGGTGCTGTTTGAGGCACCGCGTCGCGATTCAATAGCCAATCCTCACTGAGTGCATTGGCTACCACCAGGTAGTGAGTGCCCGTTGAGCCATACCCCGCGAAGACCGGTTCGGCAGCTGAAGGTAGATACCCCGTGAATAGGAATGTCCCGTTGTCAGCCGTGATCACAACAAATGCGTTTGTCGCCGGTACTGGCAACCCACTGCTGACGCAGTCAAAGTTGATGCGTGCGAGCGTCGGCTGGTTGAGCGCCCTTGTGATCACCACTGCCTTTTCGGCGGCTTGATCGGCGCAGAGTGCTGGCGAGTAATCGATCGGCCCCTTACCGTCTTGATTATCAATTGTGACTTTCATCCAGTATCTCCATGTCTAGCCTGGGCCAGTCTGTCGCGAAGCGCTCTAATCACCAAAGATTGGTGGCCGCCGCGGGGATATAACTCCGGAAACATACCACTTGAGCTCCGTCATTCGCATCCGTGACCGGCAGACCTCGAAACTGAGCCACCTGACTGACTCGTCCCAAAGTGTCCACTTTTTCCAGCGGAGCGCTAAGTAGTTTCACAGCCTCGCCCGCGCCGGAAGAAATCTGCAGTCGTGGATAATGAAACAGAATCCTGTCTCCCTGCTCACCCGGAATGACAAACAATCCAGACCACTCCTGAAAGAAATTACTTCCTTCGCGATCGACAAAGCCCAGAATTGTCTGCACCGACATTCCCGTGATCGGTACTCCTGCGATCAAAGGTTGGGCAAGCTGCAGCCCGGTTGGAGTTACAGCGATGATTCGAGCTACATTGAAACTTACCCTGCGGATGTAGTTCACGTCAGAATTTACGGAACTGGCAGAACTGACATACGCGGCGCTAACCCCACTACCCACATAGCCTGTCTGACCCGAATAATCAATGTCGACGACAACCATTTGGCCGGCAGTGAAACTGGCGAGCTGACTCGAAGCCAGATTGAGGAACGTCGCTGTACTTCCGCTGCTGAGCGACACCGCGCTTCCTGCGATTCCCCCAGAGCCATTTGCAGGGGCATTGGCCGGAACTGCCAACAGATTCATTTGCTCTGAACCCGCTGTGACTGCCATCTGCAACTTTCCCCAATTAACAAAATTGATGGACACAATCGAGTCAATCTCGGTCCGCACCTGGGAAAGGGGCAGCCCCGGTGCGCCGCTTCGTAACGGAGTAACCTTCGATTCTGTCTTGCGTTGGAATGTATCCAACCACCCTAGATCCAGCCAAGGTGCTGGAGGAGAGTCCAGGTTGAAGCTCCCATTTTGCGCGGGGTCAAAAATCGTGGGAAGACCCGCAGCCCGATTCACCGGGGCGAAGTAGGCACGAATTCTGCGCACAATCGGCGGCGTCAGTGGTAGTGGAACGAGTGCAGTTGTGCTCATTGCTCCCCCGGCTCTTCATAACTAAACACCGACACTGTCGCAATACGCGACAGGCGATCGCGTTCCACCTTCAGCGGTTGAAAGCTAGCCTCGGACCAGAAGATCTGAGTCTCCATCGGCGCGGCCGGCGTGGGTGCGTAATTCATTTTCTGCGCGGTATTCGGCTGCAGCAATGACATCAACTCGGCATCCATCTCGGTTAACATCGCTCCTCGATCCATACCGAGGTTTCCAGTTGTACCTTCTGTCATGTACGCGATTTCGCATTGCATTTGAAGCATGACGTCTGAAAGATATGGATCGTTGTGAAGCCCGATCCACCGAAGTACAAATACGTCCGATGGCGGCTGAGCTACAACCAACTCATTGCTTTCGACCAGTATGCCGGGCCTCGTAACTCCGCGCAGATATATCGTTCGGTTCGGATTTAACGCTGCAAGACGATTGCGCAACGTAATGTAGAAAGTATTTTGGGCATTTTGCATGACACTTTCTCCTCTTACAGTGTCTGATTTTGCGGCGCGACCAGGATGAGCCGATATAAGTAGGGGCAGCCAAAAGCTTCCGCTTCGGCGGCTGCCTCAATCAGCATCAGTTCACCATCAACAAATATGCCCGTAGCCATGGCGAATAGCTGATCCGTCGATGCCAATTCCATCAAACCCAATTGGGCGTGAACGGATGCGGCCGAGATCAGCAATTCATATTGATTGGCATTGCCGTCGCGTAGCTTCGGTCTGAGGCGGCGAAAAACAGCAGGAGATAAGGGAATATCTTCATAAGAGGGACTACCCGCTCCTAACTGCTCCGCGTCCGAACCATTGACAGCATTTGTTGGCAGCCGTAACAAGATCGTTCTGCCCCCGAGGCATCGCAGTAGGGCATCAGCCGCGCGCTGCGGTGCCGCGGAAGCACTTCGTACACTTAGATCGACACTCATCGCTCACCCCAACATCGTCGCCACATACGGCTGCAGCATGGCCGCAACCTGTGGATCAATTAGAGAACTGGAAAAATATTCCATTTGCATGGTGTCGATTTTGCTGGACTTCACGTTTAGCCCGGGGGTCGTTTGAGCATTTTTGACAATCTGTGCGCACGCCACTTGCACGGTGTATGGGATCGTGGCCAGGCCCGCGGTATAGACGACGTCGACTTCGTTGTAAGGTAGGCCCAGAATATTCGTCGGAAACGTGAGTTCACCCGTATTGGACACAAAATCCACATCGGCTAGATTCAGCGTGCACCACGCGCCCGGAAGTCCAAACACCCACGCAATTTGCTCGTAGGCCGGTTCAATCATCTCTCCGCGCCGGGGCCGGCTGTACCGAGCTTGGACAGAAATCAAAGGTGACGTGTTGGGCGCGACGGCGACCAGCGGTAAGTAGCTCAGCCGCACTGTCTGGGCTCCGGCTGTCATGCGCAGTCGCTCTTCATATTGTGTCGGACTGAGAGTGGTTCGATGACAATAGGAATCGATTAATGCCGAAGCCATCGTGATCCAGTCGTCCGTTGTATCCGCCGGAAGACCATAAGTCGCATAGTCGGTCGGCAGCAGGTATCCCATAAGGTGTCCTCCGGAAGCATTTCAATCGGCCAATCTTCGCGACCAATTGCACAAAAAATACTGGCCCCACAAGGGGGCCAGCCACGTATCGACCAAGCACAATTTATCTGCTTGCTCGCTTACCGCTGTACGATCACCTGGAAGTGAGCGCCTGCTGTGGCCATCTTGACCACTGGCGCTCCAAACTTCACAACAACATATTGTGAAGCCAGTGAGCCCGGGACACCGAGTTGAAACACTCGCGGATTCGGATCGCTCAACCAGTGGTATTCGATCAGATCCTCGGTCACGATATATGCCGGCAATAGCGCACTTCCCGAACCCGGGGTTCCCGTATAGCTTAAAGACCAATCCGGAATTAACGGTAATTCGCCTGCCTGCGTAATCAGGGTTTTCACCCGGAACCCGCCATTGATTTCCTTCGTGTCTAACACTACGTTGAATTCGGTCTTCATCTCTCGATCAACCAAATCCAGCAGAACCGGATTCGCATAAATCGCTGTCGGACGAACGGCATAGTTGCTGTTGGCAACCATCTGTGCAATCGTCGACTTGAGATTGTCCACAATCAATTCGGTCGTGGTAATGGTTGTCGTATTGCCGCTCGCGGCAATCTGGCCCGCTGCACCGAAATACTGCACAGTCGTAGGGCTGCTCAGCGAAGTGTCATTGCCATTCCACAACGCAAGGTCGTGGATGTGCATCACGCCTTCAATGGTGTCAGCAAGATCTTTCGCCTGTAGATAAGCAAACTGGCTCTGTTGGTTTCCCAACTCAACATCGAACAGGTTGTAATTGATCTGCGCTACCAGGGCCTTCAGCGGAACGGCTCGTTCCACCCGCGCAGGAGTGACAACCGGCGCAGAGATGTTTCTTGGATCTACGAAACCAGTAGCAGCGGTAGGCTCTGGAATCCCAGTTTGCTCGAAATAGCGCGAAGGATGCCCCGTCGCCGGCACCTGTTTGATGCGTTGACCAAAGAGTCCCCGGCGACGGACGATATCCGTGATTTCCGTCTGATAGATGGGGACTTCAATCGCACCTGGCCCGATGTAATCTGCGGCGGCGTGGATGTCATGAAAATTGGCGTTCATTCTGTCCTTTCACTGGCCCTTCGGCCGTGGTTGGGTTTCATAATGTGTGGAGGCTTGGCGGGCACATGTCACGGAACTCTACGAACCGCGGACGTATATTCGTCATCACTCCGGTTTCGTTGCCTTAGTTCAGCACTCCCGCGCGCAGCAGTTGCGACTTCACTGCAATCCGTTGCTCAATGCTGAGCCCAGCCAGTGCCGCATCCAGCGAGCCGGCCTCAATCGATTCGAGCGAAGAAATTCCCTGCTTGGCCAGCAGAGAAATCGTCGCCGCGGTCACGGTCTTGCGTCCCGTCGGAATTGAAGCCGCACCCTGAGCACGCAATTCCGCGATCTGCATCACCGCTTCATGCAGCTTGCGTTCTAGCTCGTAGATGCGCTCGCTACCCGCCTGCACCGTATTTGGCGCCTGCTCGACGGTTGCAACAATCTTCTGTACCTGTCCCGACATGGTGAGGTGCTGTTCCTCCAATCGGCTCACTGTCTGTTCCAACAGGCTCGCTGCGCCCGCAAGTCGATCCAGCATCAATGCCAATGTTTCAAGAGAACGTTCTGCTCCCTGCTCCATACTGATTGCTCCTTTTCTGTAGGTGCCGAACCTGCACCGGTAGGCAGCTGCCTGCAGTGGCTTACGTTCGGAATGTTGATTTTCAGCGGCTCGCGGATTAGGCCGCGCCGGAATACGCCGCCAGGGAGACTCCATGACGACGCGTTCCACTCGGCTTCAGGCGAAACGAAGTCTGGCGGTACGCCGCTTTGTCCCGCAACAGAATCGCCGCTCCGGTAAAAGTCACGCGATTCAGCTTCCAAATCGATGCACGCATATCTTCCACGTGGGCGTCTGCCAGTTCGTAGGACATGCCCATACTTCCCGGGGCCAGGTCGTGCAGTTTTGCTTCGACCTCTGGAAAATCGCGGGCATACAGATATCCGCCCACCATCAATCGCTGGCCAACGATATCTGCAGAAGTTAGAATGCCGCATTTACTGCGCGCGTCGTGGCCGTCCCAATCTGGCCGAAAATCCACTGCCATCCCCAGCAGTGACGGCAACGCTGCCTCCGCTGCAGTTCGGCTTAGGGTCACGCGGTGTCCGCGTGATCCGCTTGGCGCGCGATCGCTGGGTACGTCGACCAGCGTCAACACTCCTTCGAACGGCATCCGGTTGGGGTGCCCTTGGATGACCGGGAACTCGACCGCCATTGCGTCCAGTCTCATGTACTCTCCCGTAGTTCTGGTTTGTGATGTGGATGTTGTGCGGGGTGTGGTTGCAACCCGCGCTCTCGGCCCTTGTGACGAGCCTATGGCTCGCTTCCCGCGCTTTGCGGATCCGATGCGGCTTTCTCCAGTTGCAGTGTGGGTGCCAGCGGGCGTAATCCGCGCTGTGCCCGCACTTCGTCCACGGTCAATATCCCCGCTTTCAGCAAGGCTGTTTGAATCTGCACCGTTTCCATCTCATCCCCAACATCGAGGTCATTGAAAACGAACTCAAACTCCCGCCATCCCAGACGCTTGCAAAACAGGTCGCGCGTGAAATGCTGGGCAAGCATGCGCGCCATCGGGGCGATCGTTGTCCGAAACGATTCATCCAGCATTTCCTGGGCAGTATTCCGATTCACATCGTTTTCCAGGCCCAGTAACATCGGAGGGAGTCCAAAGGCGTTCGCAATCATGCGGATGAGAAACTCCTGCCATTGCAGCCGAAGTTCTGCATCCGTCCCACCCGTAAATTTCAGCACTTCAGGCTTCTGCTCGCAGGTCAGCAGTGGCACCCGCCCGGTGCCCTCGATCTCGTCCTGCCACCAGCGCAACAACCGGTTATGATGATCCGGCGTCGTCTCATTCAGCCACAGCGCATATTGCACGACGCTGTTGCTCGCCAGCCGTCCCGCATATCGGTGAGCCGCCAGAAAACTGTTCACGGCTTCGAAGGCAACTTCCAGCGACCCCAATCCAAACGGAGTGTGCGATCGGGGATTCAGGCGGATATACATCAGTTCGTTGTCGTACAGCGGAATCCTCGATCCCGGTCCGACACCGTTTGTGTTCTGGGCGTACCGCGGGGAACTCTGATCGCCATCCCAATTGGCATTCAGCTGAATCGTGGCTCCGTCGACTGGCCACAGAGCGAAAGGGCGCATCGGATCATCCGTACGCTCCATTTCAATGGCGCCAAAGCCTCCAACCAGCGCGTCTTCCAGCGCTTGTTCCACAACCGAACGGAAGGAATCCGAATCGTTCGGCTCTTCCAGCGTTCGTCGCAGCACTTCCATTCGAACATGCGCATCAGGCACATCGGCGAGCGTGTACCCGCGCCGCAGTTGGATCTGCCAGTCCATGCTCGCAATGCGATCCTTGATGACATTGATTGCCCGCCGTGGAACGGGGCTCTCTGCGAAACGCCGCAGGTTTGCTGGCGTTCCCTTCGGCAATAACGCATTCGGCGGTCGTACCGGACCAAGGATAGAGGGAAGGGGCACGGTTTTGCGCTGTGCCCCATCGACATTTGCAGCTGTTATTGCTGTTTCAGATTCGGCCGCCGGATGGCCTTCGCCACCCGCCACTTGATCGTTCCAAATCCCTTCGAGCATTGTTTTCCAGCTCACTGTCTCCGCCTCTCTCTCTGCTGTCGTTCACTTGGCGATGGAAATAAGCCCACGATCTCCGCTTCGCCCCAAAATAAAAAAGCGTGGCCAGGGCCACGCTTTCCACCTGCAACAAAATATTCTTCCCTGTTCCTACATCCGCAATTCTTCCCTGGCTCGCTCCGCGATGCGAGGCAGATCTGCCACAGTCATCACTCGAATCTGGTTTCGCTCCATTGTCTCCACGCCAAATCGGTACTGTTCCACGCGATCCGCTTCCGCACCTGTCGTCAGAATTTCTTCCGAGTTCTTTCCCAGCAGGCCGCGCAAGGGCTCAACGATGGCCGTCAGTTCCAGCGTCGCATTTTCCACCCGTCTTACTCCCTCTGCAATCTGTGGAGCGCTGAACGCAAGCACTTTCGCCGCTTCCAGGTCGCCTTCCAAAGATACCGCGTGAAACATGCGTATAACGCCATTCGGTCGATAGCCGCAGTCGATCCGCAACGGATCCCCAGACTGGGTATACATGGCCGCCTGAATCCGCTTGCGCATCACATTCCACACTCCTACGGACTCAAATTGCCGTCGGATTGATGTCGAGATAGCTTGCCGTCCCTTGGCTCGCCGCACGTCGAGCTGTTTCCTGTTTTCGATATACATCCGGCTGAGTTGTTCCATCTCTGCCGGGATCGAGTCTGCCAGGCACGCCTTTGGCTCGGTAATCTGCAGCATGTTTGAAAAGCTGTCTTCCAGGGCCTTCATCATCAACGCAGTTTCAGTGACTCCGCTTGAGAGGCGTTCTCGAACCTCATACTCGAGAGCTTCCAGCATTCCGGTGTCAGCTTCCGGATCTACGCAGCGAACTCGCGCCCAATCTCGCGTAAAACGCACATGCGCCGTCTCCGGTCGGCCCGATTCTCGCAGCACGACGCCGATATTGACGAACTCATTCTTCACCGCGTCCGGAACATACCGGACAAGGAAGAATTCGCACTGGATGCGCTCACTGTTCACGTATGCTTCGAGCTCCTTTCATTGCCTAGCCCGGCTGCGAACCTACCCATTCCTTCAACTTCCCTCATTCTCTAACTTTTTCTGCTCCCGGAACTGCCCATCTCCATTTCCGTTCTCCATCCCAATCCATTTCGGAAATGGCATTCTCGAACTCTCCCGAAACTGCACAATCAAATCGCGCACACGCTCCCGTCGAGCCAGCAGGGTCACGGTCAGTTGTTCCATCTCCCGCAAATCTCCGCCGTACCAGTTTGGAGGAACCGTTTCCGCAATCTGCCACACAGCATCCGGCTCGATTTGTTCCACGCGACTCAACCAGGGTTCGAAGCTGGACCAGCCGGTCACATCAGCGTACACCCGGTTCCGGCCATACACGCCCCGCAGCGGCGCGTCAGGGAAGCTCCACTCCCCGGCATGAAAACAATATCCCTGGTCCACAAAGCTCGCCGCGTATCTCTTTTCTCGCGGCTTTCGGTTGAATACGGCCTGCCTGCCATTGCTGTTGCACGTCCATTTGTCCAGCACCAACATTCCTGCAAACTCGGTCAGGTTTCGTACCTCAGCCAGCTGCTCTTCCGGCAGGTAGTCAACTACCTGGCCCGGCATCAAGCCACCGACGTATCGAGACCCGAATTGCAACCCGGCAACGCAGCGTTCCTGCTGGCGACCCGTATCCATATACAGCTCAGGCGTGTTTTCAACCAGCCACTCGCTCACTTCCACAACTTCCGTCGCAGGAACAGAAAGTCCGACTGCTTCGGCGAGCCGAGTTGCATAGAGTTCATTCGCCAGCACTCTCAGATGTTGCGGATTGTTCTGAAACTTCACCACATACAGTTGGCCGTCCGAGCCCAGCATCAGATGACTCTGTGCACCGCCGCGCATTCGCCGAATCTGCTGTACCGCGATCACTGCCACCGAGGCCTTCGCTCCTTCAATACTCGCTGAACTATGCCCGATGAGAAGGCGCCTGCTCCCGAATTGTAACCCGGACGGAACCTGAAGCATCCCAGGATCGAGGCCCTTGCCGACTCAGCCGAACAAGTGAATCGCGGACTTAGCGCTAATTCGGCGGTCGTATCGCGCCATCTCTTGACCTGTCTTCCTAACGCGCCATTCTCGGAGCCTCGATCATGTCTGCCCGCACTTGCAACGCAATCGCCATGGCCATCACACAATCATCATGTACGCCGGCTGCCGCCCCAGTGCGACCATCGCTCTGCCTCACAAAGGTTCGACATTCTGCCAACAACCTGGAACTGGAAAAAATCTGCGGTCCGCTTGTGAGTGCTGCTCCTAACAGCGCAATCATCGCTGGCCGTGTGATCGCCGTGGTCAGCCAGCCAGCTTGCCCGCGCTCCTCATAAATAGAAGCATACCGTTCGATCGTGCTCAGGTATGCTAGTACAGCCATGCCGTGGTTGTTACGCTCTACCACAAGCAATGCCTGGTTAAACTCTCTTGCCAGTTCCGCACAATGCTTTGCCAGTTCTCTCGGCGCCAGGTGTCCTCGCAGTTCTGCACATTGCAATCCGGAATGTTGCTCGATCACCTGGACTGCGGCATAATCTCCGTCCGTACCACCCCCAGCCGGATCAACCCCTACGATATATTTCCGCCCCGGTTGCGGAGGATACCAGATCCAAAGCTGTCCATTGCTCCGTTGTTCCGGTGGTTCGTGCACCTGCCGCGCTCGGGTCGCGATGCAGTCCAGGTCGAATACACAATCGCCGCTCGCCAAAAAACAAGCTTCGGCATTTTCAGCGTATTCCTGCGCCGCGACCTTTCGAAACTTCGTCTGCAGGTGCCGGCGGAAACCGATTTGTTCCGGCCGCAACCGATTTACTTCCGCAAGCGCGCGTTCTTCTTCCGTCCATTCACTTACTTCGACGGGATATCCCGTGTATGCGTTCTCTATCCACCACGGAAAAAAGTGGCGAACCATTCCCGTCTCTTCTGCGCGTTGCCATTGATCGTAGAAATACCCATAGGCGCCCTTCGGGGTAGATTCCAAAACAAGTTCCCCGTTGGGCACGAGAGCTGCATTCAAGCTCGCCATGGTTTCGGCAGCGTCACCACTCCACCGGGCAATCTCCGAGCAATGGAGATTCTGTATAGTCATCCCACGACCCGCATTTCCATCCGCGGCGCTCTCGACGCGGTATTCGCTATCCAACTCCGGAAACAGAATCTGTCGTGTGTTCGCTCTCGATGTTCGCAATACCCCACAGCGCAACCCTTCAGGCAACGAGTCGTAAAATCGATGAACGATACGAAAAATCTGCTCTGCGGCTTCCAGATTGTGCGCCACTTCTACTGTCAGCGTTCCTGGCTGCGTAATAGTCTTGAGAAAGAAACGGCCTGCGACCCAGGTACTGATCCCCAATTGCCGCGCCTTCAGAACGATATTTTGCCGCCCCCTTCGCGCTTCATAGGACTTTTGTGCAGGATTCGCTTCTAACGGAACAATCTCTCCGCGTCGATCCCGGACTCGCAGTAGCGCTTGTGCAAGCCAAACGGACAATCCGCAACCGCCCAGCTCAACACTGCGAAAATCCAACCTCTCTCCAAGCCACAAAAGCCGCTCCAGATCGCTTTGCGGCGACATGCAGAAACTTGCCTTCTCTTCCCACTCCCCAGAATTTTCCATTCGATTTCCAAGCACGCGATTGCAAAAATTATTTGCCCTTCCTCCTGCAGGTTTCGGATCCCACAAAGCGCTTTAAGCAACTTGAGCTTCACCGCGATCGGCCCGGCTCGCTTCACTAGGATTCGGCAAGGCACAAATCGGAATGACCGTCGGATCCATCCAAAGGTCCTCCGGGGTTGGATAATTCGCCCCGGGTCGTCGAAGCGGGTGCGACGTCGCCAGGCTCATAAAATATTGCAGGCCCGAGCAGTAATACTCCTTCTGCGGCCTTTCGATCGGCAATGCATGAACCAGGCTGTGCGCTGCGATGGATACTTCCTGCCGCCAGTCATACGCGTCCTCCAACACACTTAGCCCGACGTTCAGAGCCGACATCTTTTCAGCTGTCGTCAGTACCGGACGCCGAGTTATGACTAGATCGCCGTCATAAGCATCCACATAGTCGGATAACTTTCCCACGTGTACGCCTCGGTGGAACGTCGATTCCAACGTCAACCACTGCGTTGCGCCTCCGGGTAACCATGCCATCAGGACATGCGAAAACGGCGAATGCGTGATTACCTCGATATCCTTGCTGATCGCTTCGCGGCCACTGCAGAAAATCAGATCGCCCCATTCCAGTTGCTCGTAAAACTCGAGCTTATCCACCTTACGAATGTTTGAATCTTTCACATTATCGATGTGTATGGCCATGCTTCCTCTTGAAATAACGGCTCGCCCATTTCCAGACATCCACGAATAGGTTGTAATGCACGCCGTTATCCGGATTGCCTAGGAACGCCCGATTGTTTGCGGCCGCACCCAGGCTTTCTAGCTCAATCTGTTGCGTTTCAATGGCTGCCTGCTCGTCGCTTGTAAGACACTTGTTTGCTAACATCGCAGTCTCGATTGAAAGTTCTCTATTTTGGATCGATTACGCGTTAGATTCGCAGCGGACTACATGGAACCATTGAGCGCAACAGCGACAGCGATGCACGCTACAACGGTCAGCAAACCGAAAAAGAGCGCGCCCCAGACTTCCATGTGATGGTCGAAGAAATCATACAAATGTGACATTATCTCCCCTTTCTAATGGATGGTTTGGTTAATTCGCTGCAACGTTCGGTGCTGCACTCAATGCCGTCAACCCTGTGGTCGGCAATACGCTGAAACTTGTAGCGCCGGTCACTAATGCGGTCAATTCAGTCTGCCCAGCCGTTACACCAATGCCTGCAAGAATCTGGATCAACGCCGCCCCAGTGACTGCCACCACCTCCGCGACTTTTTGCGGGTAAGACACAGTAGTCCCCAGCGCTTGGTATTTTGCTTCCGTCGTTAGCATCACGTTTTTGATCAGGGCCGTTGCTGCATTCTCCGCGGTTGCAAACTGGGGCGGCAGAAGCTGATTGATAAGCGGCTGCTCGGCGGTTGCAATGTTGATCCCCACGTTCAGCACCTTCTCGATGTCTTTGGCTGCAGTTGATAGAAAACTCTCGAACCCATTCTGCTTCCCTTGTGAAACCTTGACCGGCGTTGTCGCCATATCTCTTCTCCTAATTACCCGTAGGGTTGATTTCATTGCTGATTTGTGAGCTTTTTGGCTGATGCTGAAACATGGCGATACCGCCCCCAATCATCCCCGTCCCGGAACTCATCAGGGCGGCTCGAACGTCTGCGGGACAAAGACACGCCATTCCGAACGTCGCAATTCCCAGCAGAATCAATACAACTGCCCAAACTTGCGAGCTAATGGCATTCAATTCATTGACCAGACTCATTGCTCCTCCATTTGCTATCGCGACCCAGACATGTCGATTTCGGAACTCCCGAATCGACGCAGCATAGCCGCTTCGCGGACTCGCCTGGACGCACCCACGCTTCAGCTACTACTTCACCTAATCTTTGACTGTTTGCCCTAAGCGCAACGAAGATTGAGCCGCATCAATGCATCGCGAGAAATGTGTACGCACCAGCAGGAGGCACTGCACTCGCCGCAGCCGTGTTACAGAAATGCAACAGTACGGTATTCGCCGCGCTGGCGTAGCCGTTCATGCTCAGGTTTCCCAGGGATGCCGGCGGTCGGATCGATCCCAAGTTGTCTGTCGCGATCAGACCACTTACCGTGAATGTCTGATCATTACAGGATTGAGCTGGAACTGCGGACGGAGTGACTACTCCCGTCGTGAAGTATCCGATACGCGACACCGCCGACCCTGACCCCACGCTCAGGCTCGGTGTTGTAACTGATGCAGAGGCCACAACCGAAGGCGAGTTCACCGCGCTTCCCGCATTTAGCACTCCCAGGGTAAAGGTACAGCTCGTGTCGCCTGTACCAGTCCCGCAGTCGATTGAGTTTGCAGTGGCGCCCCGATACAAGTACCCGTCGATGACTTTTGTATTTTGTGCCCCAAATCCATACGCATAGTTGGCGAACCAGTTGCTAAAGGTTGGATTCGCCGGGCTGGTTGTGATTCCAATCGCCCCCCCATCATTAAAGAAGTAGGCTCCGTTGACCCCAAGCGCAGTAACCGCCTTAAAGATGTTCGCCTGTACAGAGCCAACCGGATTGATCTGCGGGTTCGCGGCAGGATTGTAGCTGCTTCCAAACGTCCAGGTCAGGGTATTTGGATCGTAATTGAGCGCCTGACTGCCAGTCGGCATCAACAGAATATCGAAGTTGCTCTTGTAGTTATTGCAACCGATTGGGGACGGCTTGCAACCTGCTACTTGTATGATGGCTTGATCGGGGGCTTGATTGACGAGTAATGAATCCCACCATTCTCCTGATAGGAAAAACCCTGCTCCAGGAGGAGTGTGGGTACCACCATATCCAAGATAGCGATTCTGGTCTGTCGCATTGGAAATCTGAAATCCGTTGAATGGGATTCCACTCAGCAAGTATCCGTAACTCATACCATAAAGCGGACCGCCATTGTACATACGCGGCAAAAACTGATCGACTGCCCGTCCCGTATCGTGGCCGGTGAAGATCCAGGGGTAATGGGCTTCCATCACCGTGTCTCCACTGGCAAAGGCAATCGGAAGCGGCATGGTCGTCATGGTGCCGTCTACCCGATTGGTTGCTGTATCTAGAACACTGTTGACACGAACCGCCGGATATAATTTGTAATTCGTATTGCAGAAGGATGCCGTTCCCGATGTCGGGGCTGTTCCGGTTGGGGTGGTCGGCAGGTAGTAAGAAAACTCATTGCTAGCGTCGTTCACAGATCCAAAACTGACGACGTAATTCCCGTTGTATGTCGAGTTTGGAGTCGCGATGGTCAACGTCATCCCATTGATAGGGGATAAATCTGCGCCCCCATTGAAAGGAATGTTCGTTGCCATCACCACGGTGTGGTTGTCACTCTGGAGCTGCACCAGGGATGCATTCAGCGTGAAGCACTCTCCACCGTTCTCTGAAGTGCTTTGATTGATGTCATTATTGATTCCAAGAACAGGTGATGTGTACCCGAGATTTGTACGCTGACTAATGTAGTAAAACGAGGTCGAATTGGGTGACCCCTCTACCGGAAACACCTGGCTGATCCCGTTGTTATTTCCGTCCCCCTTGAACACGTCTGCCTGAGACTCTACAGCGTATCCACATAAGCCTCCATGCGCAAAGAACACTCCGTTCAAATGTGGGAACCTCAGGTTGAGCAATGTAACCTGTTGCGTAGAAGAGTTGTACATGTAGTTGACGGTCTCGTACTCTTCCTGGTCGGCGATACAGGCCGTCCCCGTGGGCGGCAAATAGCACGCTGCACCTGAATTTGTGGACTGAAGTGTAGTCGGAGTACAGAATCCGGCTGGGAGGCCTGTCTGGGGAGCGGTCGCCGTATAGGATGACACTACATTCGTTACGATTGACGCAGCAGGATTGATTTTATTCGGCGCAGACGGGATGACTCCGATCGGCTGACTTCCAGTTGTGCATCCAGCGGCTCCTCCCGCGGCATTGTCAGATCCGGCGTAGCAAAGTTGAACCATGGTCGACACAGGAAAATTCGCATTGCTGTCGATGGCAACAATTGGATTCACTGCACTGGAACCGGAAGGCCCTGTATTCTGTGCCCCTGCGTAGCCGGTGATCGAGCTACCGGTGATGATATCGGCTGGGTTCGTATCGAGAAGCTGGCGGTCCTGGCCCTCGGTTCCTTGTCCAGCGGTTCCGTTTGTGCCGACCCGGGTTGCACCCACCGAAGCCGCAGCCGTCATGACTCCTTTGTAGATGACTGGGTCTTCCGTGACCTGGAAGTCTCCTCCGTGACATCCTTCATCATTGGACGTGTTCATGCCACCATCACAGGTCAGAAGGGTCGTCATGGCCAGGCAGTCTCCCGTTCCATGGCAGTTCACGACGTTTTCGATGGCTTCTTGCTGACCTGAGGTATAGTTCGTGGTCGCCATGGACAGATTGCTGTAGTAGGTCTTGAAGAAGTACTCCGGTTGGCCGGCGCCAAAATAGTTGTCGAAGTTGTATCCACCGGCAAAATCGGTCGTCTGCAGATATTCGGAACTGGCTTCATTCCCCTGATACGCTGGCCAATTCTGATAGTCCATGGTGAAGTCCGTTGTGATCACCTGCCCGGCAGACTGCTGCGGAATGACTGAAAACGGGTTCTCATAATAATCCGCCGTCACCCCGTTGCGTTCATCATGTACGTGCGTATCAACCGGCCAAGGCAGGTTGCTGGCGTTATTGCCATAGATATAGGCACCGAAGCCCTGCGGATTTTCGTTATTCTTATAGGTCGGATCCACGTAAACCGTGCAGCCACTCAGCCCGGCGGCAGAACTGATGGAGCAGTTGCTGCCGTTCACCAGGTTGGAGATGCCATTATTCAAGCTTCCTGTCTGAAATTGGCTCGCGTAATACTTACCCTGAAGTATATTTGCCGCTAGATTCGAGCCGGCCGGCTGCTGGATAGCTTGAGTCGCTTTCGGCGCTGACGAAATAACATTTGTGACTTGTGCTGCGATAGGAGCAACCGCATCATCCACGTAATTTTTCGTTGCCGCTTGCGTTGGAGTTAACGGGTCAGCCGATAACTGCAACGCGCCTCTCAATGTTCCGCCGTTGAGCGGCAAGTAACTTCCAAGCATAGAATTGATCTGAGATGTCGTAACAGTTTGCATTGCGACACTGGCGGGCATGACCAAACTTCGTATTGCAGCAACTGTCGTGGACGGGACATTCGGAACCGACCAATATTCCTTGCTGACTGTGCCATCGTCAAGGTGATAAACCGCGGTATAGTACGAGCCTGCAGGCATAGCTCCTACATTTGGGGCAAGGTTGAGGGACACCTGTCCACCTGATCCGATATTTGCAGTTATGTTTCCTGCCGCCACTGTTTTCCCGCCCGCTGTCACGAATGCAGGCCACGTCACTAAGATCGTTCCCGTCGCCGTCGTTCCGTCGGCATGGTACACCGTGTCCCGCACTGTCGTTGTCGTTACTTGCGCACGGATTGGGAGCACAATCAACGCGATGCACAGAGCCAAGCTAGCGAGTCGCCATAACGAATTTGCTGGCACATGTTTCAGCTCCGTCCTTACGGAGAGATCTCCCCGCCCAATTGTCTCGTTCATCTTTGTCCCCTTAGCCCATAACTCAAATATGTGACGTGCGTGTGTTCCACACTTACTCGGGTGGCCGCAATCGTAGGTTATTGAGCAACGCATCACAGAGCTGCTCGTTGGGAGATTCATCGGACCGATGCGTCTCTTTCGTGGCCAATTCACATAGGTCCAGCAGCAGTTTCGTGTGCTGATACCCGCCACCCGTCGCCTTTTCGATCAGCCCTTGCAGAATCTTTGGCCATGCAGCAAGCACTTTGGATCGCGCCAGCTCCCGATACCCCTCTTGCGTATCCGCAACTGATTTTGTATCGGCGTTCTGCCCGCTGACTAGGGCTCGCCCTCTACTCCGAGCCACTTGCTCCTTCATAGGAGCCCGTCGACTCGATCTTTCCTTCGACACGCCATTCCACCTGTCCAAACGCGAAAAAGATAAAGAGACCACCATCGCTGGTCGCCCCTTTATCTTCTTCGTGTCTAATTCAACTTAAAATGTTGTCTGAAAGCTGGCGGATGACAATCGGTGAAATCAGCCATGCTGATCTCATCGACCCATCTCCATGTTTGCTTCTCTCACCGTGGTTTAAGGCTAACAGAGTGAAGCGCAATAGCACGCCATCGCGCTTTCTTCCTATATGCCTTCTTATCACTAAGTTGCTGCAGACGTCATCGTAATGTACTTGACTCCCCCATCGAATCGACTTGGAGAAGTTGATGTTCGAGGAAAATATGGGTCAGCGCATCAATCGCTTCTCCATATCTTCGCACAACGGTTCGCAGACTTACCCGTAATAACCCGGCCGCTTCGCCTTGCGTGTATTCCTGTAGCGCAATCCGCCGAATTAATTCTTGCGAAAACCCGTCCAGCTTCTTCAAACATTTCTCCACGTCATAAACAAAAATCACAGAGTCTTCAAAGCTGGTCACTTTATAGGTACTCATCTTTCCTCGACATGCATCGTGACCTAACAGCGCAGGCATTCTCCCAACCGTCAAAGAAAGTCGCACATACCTTCGTAGCATTGCTTCCGTATACTTCCGGTAGAACGCTAGCTCTGGCTTCGGTTGCAATCCACTGCGTTTTTCTTCGAATCCTTGAGTCGGTCGAACTCGCGTCGGGACAAGTCGAACTTGCTCGGAGGCCTGCAGGTCGTATAAAGGGAATGCCGCACTCATCGCAGACCTCCTTCGATTGCATGCATCGACGCAACATGTCCCGCCTTGCGCGGGCGTCCTTTTGGTCTGCGACTGCGCGGCGCCGGAAAGTCCGAAAAGTGGACCGTGCATTGACGGCAGTAAATATCGCTCACTGTGTGATTGCGCACCCAAAGACGGCCACAACCTTCACAGATTTTCAGGTGTAAGCAAGATTGACTCATGACTAAATGATCTCCAAGGCAAAAAATTCAATGCTCCCGTAAAGACTTGGATCTTCCTTCGTCCTGGCGGAGCGGTTGCGAAGACTGCTTGGCCGCAGAACTCTTTGGTTCGGCTGTAGCCCAACAGGCACGTCTTCTGCGTGAACAACACTGGCTTTTCGAGGTGCACTCCCAACACTGGCAATCAGGAACAGTCCTCGCCCCTGAGGGTGCGTCGATCCCGGCAAGTAAACTTCACTCGCCGGTTCGAAGCCGAGTGCAACTCAATCGGCTGCCTTGAAATGACCCCAGTCGCCTCAAATGTGGCAACGAGGCGAACCGGGGACACTCCATCGTGATGACCTGGATTTGGGAGAATGGGAGGCCAACAGTGTTCGATCTCTTAAATAATAAGAGGGTCTGTCTGTAATACTATTCATCAAGACATATGTCAATGAAAAAATTACTACAAGATACTTACAATTCCCAATGTAGGCATTATCAAGTCAATGAATTTCCAAGATGGTATTTTCTTCTAGATATAGCTTCCAATTTTATATATCTTAGTGTTATAGTACGGACATGAAGTTTGAGACGCTTCATGAGAATCTTCGACTGGAAATCCTTCGCAGGATCGAGCGTGGGCTTCTTACCGGTTCCACTCTAGCCCGCGCTACAAATTTTCAGCAGGCACATATCTCCAACTTCCTGAATCGAAAACGCTCCCTCAGCCTCGAAGGCCTCGATCGCGTACTCGCAGCGCAGAAACTGTCGGTAATTGATTTGCTTCCCCAGGATTCGTTGCCCGCCATTCCGGCCTCTACAGGAAACGCCTCATCAGCTCAGACCATCGCCGTCGTAACTCATACTGCCGCTTCGTCCTCCGCTCGCGTTCAAACGCCCGAAATCATCGATACCATTGAGGTGCCGGAAGCCATAATCCACTCTTCCCGCGCCCATCCTCTTCCAGGCAGAAATCTATGGCAGCGCTTTGTCGCAATTCGCGTCGATGCCATCCAGGCAGCCGCGATGGAGCCTCTTCTACGCCAGCACTTTATCGTTGTCATTGACCGCCATTACAACTCCCTCACGCCCTATCGCCCCCACCCCCCAACCGTCTACGCTGTCCGTGGGTCCGACGCCCTGCATTTATGTTTTCTGGAGTATGAGGCGGACCGACTCATACTTCGCCCTAGGAATCAACAAATTCCTGTGCTTCTAATCGCCTTGGCCCCCAACGAACAGCCTGCCGACCGCGTCGTGGGCCGCGTTTGTTACGTGCTTTCTGAGTTTTGAAGCAATCGCTGACCTGCCCCACCAATGGGAATTGACCCGCCCCCCTCTCATCCTTCCACGTGATCTGCTAGCATCGCCTTTTGGAGGAATCATTGCATATGGAACAACTCCCCGTTGGTATGGGTGCCCGCCGTAATGAGGACATCGCGTTAGATCTCTTAAAGTTCGTCGCCGTCACTGCCAGTGTCGGCCGTCCCACCACTCCGACAGCCGGGTTTGTGGCAGCTGGTAACCCCAAGGCGGAAGACCAGGTCAGTCACTTGCTGGAACTCTATTCCCGCTGTCTTCGCGCAGTCGAAGGAAAGTAGCTGCGCCGCTTGGCCGATCTGCCCTCATCTCGTGTCGCGGTGGTTGGCGCTGGAGTCTTTGGTCGGAATCACCTGCGCATCTGGCGAGCGCTGGAAGATGCGGGGGCTCCAGTCCATCTGGTCGGAATCGTCGAGCCGATTTCTTCGGCCGCGACCCATCTAGCCGCGGAATATCGCGTTCCCGTCTATGCTTCGACATCGGAACTGCTCCGGGCAGCGGAACCTCCCGATGCAGCGTCGGTGGCCGTCCCCACTTCGCAACACGCCGCCGTCGCAACGGAACTCTTGTCATCCGGCGTCGACGTCCTGGTAGAAAAGCCTTTCACCGCGACTCTCCAACAGGCCGACGAGTTGATCACGCTGGCACAGCGTCATAAGCGCATCGTTCAGGTCGGCCACCTCGAACGATTCAATCCGGCGGTTCGCGCCGTTCGCTCCATTCTCCATCAACCGCTTTTTTTTGAGGTGCACCGGCTTAGTGTTTTTACTCCTCGAGCACTCGACGTCGACGTCGTCCTCGACCTCATGATCCACGATCTCGATATCGTTCTCAGCTGGACCCAATCACCGATTCGAGAACTGCATGCGGTCGGCCTCCCAATCCTTTCCTCAAAAGTCGATATCGCGAACGTACGCATCGAATTCGAATCGGGTTGCGTCGCGAATTTCACTGCCAGCCGCGTCAGCACAGAGCGCGTTCGAAAGATCCGCTTCTTTCAGCCGCATCAATACGTCTCCGTCGATTACGCGCGTCAGGATGTTCTTTGCATCGACGTTCCAGCCCTCCAGACCCCGGAATTGCGCCAGGCCGCCCCTTCAGACTTGTCTGCCGTCGCGTTCCAGCCTGTCGAAACACCTCATCCCATCCCGGGATTTGCAATGCGAAAGCTTGAAATTTCCTCCGGCGAGCCGTTACGTCTTGAGTTGGAATCTTTTCTGCGGTGTATTCGAGAGCGTTCCATTCCCGAAGTTACAGCCCAGGATGGTCGCGCCGCTCTTGCTGTTGCCCTTGAGATCAGCGCTGCAATCCGTGCCCATCAATCACGCGCCGGTCTCGCCTAATCAACTTCACAAATCAGGCATTTCAAATACTGCGTTTCAGGGATCGTCAGAATCGCAGGATGATCGAATGCCGCTCCTCGAATCTCCAACAGCCGCACCCGTTTGCCCGCATCACTCGCCGCTTCCGCCACTGCCGCTTGAAATTCCACCAACGGTACATGATGCGAGCAAGAACACGTTACCAATTTCCCTCCAGGTCGCAGCATTTTGAGGGCTCGTAAATTCATCTCCTTGTAGCCTCGCAATGCGCCTTCCACTGCTCGTTTGGACTTCGCAAATGCCGGCGGATCCAGCACAATCGTGTCGAACTCTTCACCGGCGTCGCTCCAGTCCCGAAGAAGCTCGAACGCGTTGGCCTCGATCCATTCCACTCCGCTTCCCTGTCCAACCAGTTGGTCCCGGTTAATATTCAGATTTTTCTCCGCCACTTCTAGCGCTGCCCTGGACGCATCCACGCCGGTCACCTGAGAACAGCGACGAGCAAGATGCAGCGCGAATCCACCCTGATACGTGCAAACATCTAGCGCTCGACCGCGCGCATACAATTCCGCCGCCCGGTAATTCTCTCGCTGATCTAAAAATGCCCCCGTTTTTTGGCCCGCGTTTGCGTCAAAATGAAATTGCAATCCGTTCAACTCGAAAACCGTCGCGAACATCGGCTTCTCTGCATTCCGCGCATAAAGCGGCTCCGTCGGCGGTGCATCTAACTGCTCAAGCTCACGAATTCGCGCATCCGGCCGTTCCAGAATCGACTCCGGCTTCAACATTTCGTGAAAGACGTCGATGGCCACCGCGCGCACGTCGGCAACATGTGTACCTTGCGTCAGTAACTGCAGGATCACCAACTCTCCGTAGCGGTCAGCCACAATCCCAGGAAGCTCGTCCGCTTCTCCAAACACCAGCCTGCAGGCGTTCGTCCCTGTCAACAAGTGCAGCCCGTCCAGCCGCATCTGCACCGCTCTCCTCAGTCGATGGCGCACTAACTGCAGGAATTCGCCCCGCTTGTCGATCAACTCATGGGTCATCATCCGCAGAGTAATCAGGGACGCGTCGCTATACACTGCAGTGCCCAACGCGGCGCCCCTCTCGTCGATCACCCGAACCAGTGAACCTGGCGCCACCCGGTCTTCACCCGACTCCGCGATCATCTCTTCCACGTCCGATTGATAAACCCATGGATGCCCGGCTCGTACTCGGGCCGCGGCCCGCCGGCTGATCCTGCCGACAGGCCACACGGTTGCGTCCTGCTTCGCCGCAGCCTTTCCCACGAATTCCGCGGCAGCATCCACACCCGCTTTGGCGTCCTTGGATTGCCCATCCGCGTGTATCTCAGCCTTCCCTCGACCTGCCTTAGACGGCATATTTCCCTCTCGCCTTTTCTGTGCCTGAGTGGCCATCTTCGCATACTCCGGGTAACTCCATCGTTGCGACTGACACTTCATGTGCCGTAATTGCGCCGACATAACATAAAATCAATTATGGCCACCGCGCACACCGCTGCGGCATCGCCAGATGCCGACAAGCAACAACTCGCTGCGACCTTCGAGATGTTGCTGGCGACCGTGCGCCAAAATCGTCCCAGCGACGACATTGCCATCATTCAACAGGCCTACGAATTTTGCCTGAAGCATCACGCCGGTCAAAAACGCGCGTCTGGCGACCCCTTCGCCCTGCACCCGCTCGAAGTGGCTAGGGTTTTAGCCGAAATGAAGCTGGATTCGACCGCCATTGCCGCCGGCCTGCTTCACGATGCAGTCGAAGATACTCCCGTGACCAGCCGCGAAATTGCTGAAACCTTCGGCGAACAGGTTGCCCACATCGTCGACGGCGTCACCAAAATCGACAAGATCCAATTTGCCAATCGCGAGGATCGCCAAGCCGAAAACGTCCGGAAAATGCTCCTCGCCATGGTCTCCGATGTGCGCGTGGTGCTCATCAAACTCGCCGATCGTCTCCACAACATGCGCACCCTGGAACATCTTCAGCCGGAACGGCAGCAAGCTATCGCTCGAGAAACCCTCGACATTTATGCCCCCCTTGCCCACCGTCTCGGCATGGGCAAGGTTCGCAGTGAACTCGAGGACCTGTCATTTCGCTACGTCGATCCCGTCGGCCACGACCAGATCAGTTCCGCCGTTGAGGCGAACCGCCAGCAGGGCGAACAGTTTCTCCGCAATATCGACGCCATCCTGCACGAACGCCTCGTCGAACACAATATCACCGCCCGCGTCGATTGGCGCATCAAGCGCCTGTACTCCATCTATCAAAAATTGCAGCGCCAACGCATTACCGTGGATCAGGTATACGATCTGCTCGCGGTCCGAGTGATCACCCAGACCGTCCAGGATTGCTATGCCGTCTTCGGCTTGATCCATAGCATCTGGCGGCCCGTTCCCGGTCGTATTAAGGATTTCATTGCCATGCCGCGACCCAACTTGTACCAGTCGCTGCACACCACCGTGATGGCGGAAGGCGGCCATCAGTTTGAAGTCCAGATACGCACGGAAGAAATGCATCGCGTCGCCGAAGAAGGCATCGCTGCGCATTGGAAATACAAGGCCGGCGGCTCCCCGGTCAATGCGAAAGATGAGCAGCGTCTCGCTTGGGTCCGGCAAATTGTTGAGTGGCAGCGCGACATGACCGACCCAAATGAGTTCCTTTCGACTCTCAAGATCGATCTTTACCCGGAGGAGGTCTACACCTTCACCCCCAAAGGAAAAGTAGTCGTCCTCCCGAAAGAAGCCACTCCCATCGATTTCGCCTACTCCATTCACACCGAGGTTGGGAATACTTGTACTGGCGCTAAAGTCAACGGTCGAATGGTCCCATTAAGATCGCGCCTGCGCAACGGCGATATTGTCGAGATTCTCACCCAGAACGGCCACACGCCTAGCAGAGATTGGCTCACATTTGCCAAGAGCTCCCGCGCTCGCAATAAGATCAAGCACTGGCTCAATGAGCATCAGCGCGAACGCGCCATTGAAATCGGCCGCAAACTGCTCGATCGCGAAGCTCGCAAATACAAAATCTCCTTGACCCAGCTTTCCGACGCCGACCACGCCCGGGCGGCCGCGGATTATGGTCTGGCAAATCCGGTCGACCTGTTGGCTGGCATCGGATTTGGAAAGTTTTCTGCCCGCCAGGCGTTGAATCGCCTGGTGCCCGGAGCTACGAGTACGCAGCAGCCGGAGGCTGAATCCGCTCCCGGCATGTCAGACGCCGTGAAACGGGTTTTCTTCGGCAAGGGCTCCGACTCGCTCACCGTGGAAGGGCAGAACGATCTTCTGGTCTATCGCGCGCGGTGTTGTAATCCGATTCGCGGCGAGGAAATTGTCGGCTACGTCACTCGAGGCAAAGGCGTCGCCGTTCATGCGCGCAGTTGCCCCAACGTGCAAAATCTTCTCTATGAGTCGGATCGAAGAATTGCGGTCGAATGGGCAAATATGAAGGATGAACAAGGGACTCCGCAGCGCGCGACATATCCGGTCAAAATGATCGTCTATTGTGACGACCGTGCGGGCATGCTTCGAGAAATGACCGCTGTCATTTCAGATGACGGAACGAATATCCGCGCGGTTGAGACCAAGGCCGCCACAGAAGCAGAAGCAATCGTCGAGTTCGTTGTCGATGCCTACGACGTAGGCCACTTGATTCGACTCATGAATGGGCTGCGCCGGCTACCAGGTGTCCGCGACGTTCAGCGCCAGCAAAAACTCTAGATCATCAAACGCCTATTTTGCGATCGAAGACGCGCCTTGACTGGTCGTGACAGATGTCAGAGCGCAACCGCCCATCGTCTGTCGGAATTTGAAGTAGGGATGGAAGAACAACGCAGCTCGCGCGTCCCCATTGCCCTCAACCAACTCCGGCAGCCACACCCCATCCGGATACCTCTGCTGTCGCACATGAATCCAGAAACCCTTATGCAGACTGGCCAGCAATCCACCACCAATCTTTACATCGTGGTCCAGGTGAGCATTCAGATCTACCAGCTCGCCCGTTCGTTCGTCGACCTCAATGGTCCCCGACATATCATGCAAAAACGTCTCTTCTACACCCTTGGGATGCACGCTCGGATCTCCGCTTAAATCGTAAGCCAGGGTCGAACGCCCGCCACGATCCACGCGGTGTCCATTTGTATAGCGCAGCATGTGCAGCAATGTATCCAGCTGCTTGTCATCCCGGGCATCTCGTTTGGCAATGTACTTTGCATCCGAATCTTTCTTGATTTGTTTTTGGACGCGTTCCGTCTCCTTGTTTTTCTCACCCTCGCTCAAGGTCTTGCCATCCTTGCCCGTCAGCTCGTCGATCTCCTCGCCATTCACGAAAAACATATCGTATTGCCGGATATGACGCTGCTTCACATTTCCGTTCTTGTCGGTGTCATCCTCTTCGCGGATTGTCTTGCAGACATACCGCTCCTGTTCAGCCTCGGACTGCTTCAGGTTTTTCAGTACTCGGTCCTTCAACTGGGCAGCAGAAGGCAACGGAGCATTCCAGTCGATCGCCGCACCAGCCTCTTGAGCGCTCTTCGGGTTGTGTGGCGGCGTCGCACTTTGAGCAGACGATTGCGACCACCCTGAGGCACATCCTCCGGCAAGCGCGACGAGTAATATCGCCCCAGCCCATCTGCTCGCCCACCAGGCATTCATCGCTTCCACTCCAATCTCAGCTTTCATTCCAATCTCATTGGACGGCTCGATCGCAGGCTAGTCAGAGACCTTAGCTCACCCGTCATCTGAATAGACTCAGGAAACTTCCAATCGCACAGAGTACAATTTTTCGATATGAGCGAAGAAAAAACATCCATCCAAACCGACCTGGCGCCTGCCGCCATCGGCCCCTATTCCCAGGCAATTCGCATCGGCAACATGGTATTCACTTCTGGACAGGTGGCCATCGACCCCGGGACAGGCCAATTGGTCGCAGGTGGTATTGAAGAACAAACTCACCGCGTCCTAAGGAATCTGCAAGCAGTTCTCACAGCCGCGGGCCTGGATTTCTCCCGTGTAGTCAAGACTACCGTCTTCCTGAAAGACATGGCTCACTTTGCCGCCATGAATGCAATTTATGCGGAATATCTTCAGACGCAGAACAGCCCCGCCCCTGCTCGCTCGACCGTGGAGGTTTCGCGGCTCCCAAAGGATGCGCTGGTAGAGATAGAGCTAATTGCCTTTTGAATAGACACGACTTCGCGGCCTTCCAGCGTTCCCGTCGCCGCTTTCCCACAGAACTATTAGCAGCGGACGGTCGCCGAAAATGGCGCAGGCGTAACCCATCGCGTCAGAAACAAAAAAGGCCGAGGATATCTCCCCTGCCTTTTCCGTCCAAAACCTAGCGCTCGCTCCTACAGCGGCTGAACATCAGCTGCCTGCCAGCCCTTCGGTCCCTTCACAACGTTGAATTGCACGGCCTGGCCTTCTTGCAAACTCTTAAATCCGTTTGAATTGATCGCAGAGTAATGCACAAAAACATCTTCGCCATTCTGGCGCGAGATAAAGCCAAAGCCCTTCGCGTCGTTAAACCACTTTACTGTGCCTTGTTCCATTTGAATCTTATTTCCTAATCGATTTGAATTACGCTGAAGGGAATCGGAGCGACTACTAGCAGAATCTTGTGCTTTGGGGCAAAGTCTACAACTGCCCGGTTCTATTCGAACGCACGGTCAGTGTACCAGATTTTGGCCAAATGCAAGAAAAAAATGCACGTTAGCGGCGGCCCCGTCCTTCCTGCCGTCACTTTGGGTGCTCATGACCACCCAACTCTCTCAACCATCATGCGTTATGCTAACTGACGGCATGAAATTTGAAGAGCAATCGATCGATTGGATTCAACGCGCTCTTCCCACGCTCGCCGAAGGCTTTTCGTCTCTGCCCCCCGACGACTCACCTCCCCATGACAATGCCCTGATGCTGGCCGTGCTTCAGGAAACCGCAACCCGTCTCCGTGGGAATTTTCCCTATTTCCACCCTCTCTACGCCGGCCAGATGCTCAAACCACCTCACCCCATCGCCCGCGCGGCATACGCGCTTGCCACCTGGATCAATCCCAACAACCACGCCCTCGATGGTGGCCGCGCCAGCTCTCAGATGGAAATCGAAGCCGTGCAAGGCCTCGCGACCATGTTTGGATGGCCCACTCACCTCGGACACCTCACCAGCGGAGGAACCTTCGCCAACCTGGAAGCACTCTGGATCGCCGGCCAACTCCACCCTGAAAAAACGATCCTTGCGTCCGAGCAGGCACATTACACCCATCGCCGCATCAGTGGCGTTCTAAAAATTCCCTTCGACTCTGTCGCGACTGACCCCCGCGGCAGAATCGACATGAACGCTCTCGAATCCAGGATTCAAAAGGGTGACGTCGGCACAGTCGTCGTGACCCTCGGAACCACCGCTCTTGGAGCTATCGATCCACTGCCGGAAATCCTTGCCTTGCGCGACCGCTATGGATTTCGCATCCATGCGGACGCCGCCTACGGTGGGTATTTCACCCTGGCTAAAAACTTAGACGCAGATGCAGCGGATTCGTTTGCTGCGCTTTCCGCGGTCGACTCCATCGTTGTCGATCCGCACAAACACGGCCTTCAGCCCTACGGCTGCGGATGCGTACTGTTTCGCGACCCCTCTGTCGGCCGCTTTTACAAGCACGATTCCCCTTATACCTACTTCACCTCGGACGAATTGCATCTTGGCGAAATCAGTCTGGAATGTTCTCGCGCAGGCGCTTCCGCCGTGGCTCTCTGGGCGACCCAGCGCGCTTTACCCTTGATCCGAGGTGGAGAGTTCGCCGGGATGTTGCAGTCTTGCCACGCGGCCGCACTCGAACTCCACAGCCGCATTCGCGCCTCCGCCATGTTTGTGGCGCCCATCCCCCCTCAATTGGATATTTTGGTCTGGGCCGTGCGCGGATCCAGTCCAGACGAAAGTTCCACCCGTGCACGCGCTCTCTTCGATGCGGCTGCCCGCCGGGATCTGCACCTCGCCTTGGTGCATCTTCCTCGATCCTGTTTCCCGGAAAATACCTGGCCATCACCTTCTCCCGGAGCCGCTCAAAGTACAGCTCAGGTGCAATGTCTTCGTTCTGTCCTCATGAAATCCGAACACCTGGCCTGGATCGATGCCATCTGGGAACGCCTCGAGGCCGCGGGTCAGGAAATTCTAACTGTCTTCGACTCTGCAACCTAGACAGCTTTGCAAACTCCATCCCACCGGGGCACGAATCAAATCCTACAACTGTGCCTCCTTAGATATTCATGTTCGCAGGAGCGCACTGATAATATTCCATGTAGCGATTCTCGTCGGAGGCATCGCACAAGTTGAACCTTTTCGCGGTAATTCAACCGTGCCATGGTTCTTCAGCTTAGACGATGCTGCTTCGACGCGATTTGTGTATGGGTCTGTCTCCCGCTGGGAGAACAAATATAAACTCTACCCCTTGGGAAACAGAGGCTGAATGGCAATTAACGGCCAACCGGATATGGCGTCGGAGTCATCTCGCGACGATTGGAAGCGAATTCAAATCGCTTATTTTTCGATGGAAATTGCAGTTGCTCCCAACATGCCCACCTATAGCGGCGGCTTGGGAATTCTTGCCGGAGACACGCTCCGTTCGGCAGCCGATACAGGCCTGCCACTGGCTGCTGTCACACTCCTGCATCGCAAGGGATATTTCCACCAGCACTTGAACCCCGACGGTGCACAAACTGAAGAAGACGAGCCTTGGAAGCCGGAGGCTCTTCTGCAGCCGCTCGAGCCCTTAGCCGCCATTAGCATCCAAGGCCGTCCCGTAATGGTTCGCGCCTGGCGCAAAGACGTTGTCGGCACGGATGGACACATTGTTCCCGTGATTTTCCTCGACACCGACCTTGACCCCAACGATGGCTGGGATCGTCAACTGACCGACCACCTCTACGGCGGCGATACTTTCTACCGGCTGTGCCAGGAAACTGTTCTCGGCATCGGTGGAATAGAAATACTCACGGCCCTGGGCTGCGAGCCTGACGTCTATCACATGAATGAGGGTCACGCGTCTTTGCTGACCATTGGCCTGCTGGAGCAACAGGTCGCCGATGGCAATCTGCTGGATGCGACTCAGGATGACCTGGACGCGGTTCGCTCCAAATGCGTCTTCACCACCCACACCCCGGTTCCCGCTGGCCACGACCGGTTCTCCCTCGATCAGGCGCGCCAGGTCCTCGGCGAAGAACGCACCGAGGCACTCGAAAAATTTGGCTGTTGTCACGACGGCATGTTGAACATGACCTATGTTGCGCTGCGCTTTTCGCGCTATGTCAACGGCGTCGCCATGCAGCATGGCCGCGTATCGCGGGAAATGTTCCCCGAATACTCCGTCCAGGCCATCACAAACGGCGTCCATGCCGCCACCTGGATTCAGCCGTCCCTGCAAGCAATGCTGGACGAGAAAGTTTCAAGCTGGCGACGCGATAATCTCTACCTCCGCTTCGCCATCGGTATTTCTCCCAGCGAAATTCGAAGCCGCCACCTGGATGCGAAACGTAAGCTCATCGATACCGTTCGTGAGCGCGTCGGCGTGCCTCTTCAAGAAGGTATTTTCACCATTGGATTTGCCC
Source organism: uncultured Acidobacteriota bacterium (assembly GCA_963794795.1). GTDB lineage: Bacteria > Acidobacteriota > Terriglobia > Terriglobales > Acidobacteriaceae > JAKAAZ01. Next base: position 62,559 of record CAWCFC010000005.1, read on the forward strand.
GTCGTGCAGCCGCCTATAAGCGCGCCGACATGTTGTTTGCCGACCCCGTACGCCTCAGTCGACTGGCCGAAGAATTTGGCGGCATCCAGATCGTCTACGCCGGCAAAGCTCATCCCCACGATGATGTAGGGAAAGCCATCATCCATCACGTGATCGAAGCCAGCGCCAAGCTCAACTCGGACCATATTCGCATCGTCTATCTTGAAAACTACGAATGGGATTTGGGAGCCATTCTTACCGCCGGCGCCGACCTGTGGCTCAACACACCGCGCCGCCCCTATGAAGCTTCCGGAACCAGCGGGATGAAGGCTGCCATGAACGGTGTTCCCAGTCTCAGCACCCTTGATGGCTGGTGGATTGAAGGCTGCATTGAAGGCGCTACCGGCTGGGCCATCGCGGAGTCCGAAGACGAGGCGCAAGAGGCAGAATCTCTCTACGAAAAACTCGAGAACGAGATTCTCCCCCTCTTCTATCACTACCCCGACCGCTGGGCAGAGATCATGCGCATGGCCATGGCCATCAACGGCTCTTTCTTCAACACCCACCGTATGCTCTACCAATACGTGACGAACGCGTACTTTCCCGGTGATGCCCCGCTTCGCCGAAAATTTCAGCCCGAGCTCGTCCTGACTCGTTGAGATCGATGCATGGCCACGGAATCGAGGAGACAGTCCCTATCTGAACTCTTGCCTCGCGCTTCCGTCTTGACTCACGTATACTGGTCGAAGCCGTAAAACTGTTATTTTGATTGGAATTACCATGCCGAAACTAAAGACGCACAAAGGTGCGGCCAAGCGCTTCAAGAAGACCGGAAGCGGTCGAGTCAAGCGCGGCCAGGCCTTCATGCGGCATATCCTTACCTCGAAAGCTACCAAGACCAAGCGGCATCTTGCCGCATCTGCAATGGTCTCGGATGCCGACCTGCCCAAGGTGTTGCGCATGATTCCGTACGCCTGATCGGCTCACCACGGTGAGTTAGGGCCCGAAAGCGTTCGAGGCCCCCGGAACGAATTGTTCCGAGATTGATCAGAGTAAGAAGCGAGTGAAGAGGGTATCCAGCGCCGGCCTCAGGCCCGCGACTCCTCCCTCCAGCCGCATAACGAAACGCAAAAAGGAGATTTCAACCATGCCTCGCGTCAAACGTGGCAATAAACGCAAAGAATATCGAAAGAAGATTCTCAAGCGCGCGAGCGGCTACTTCCTCACAAAATCCAAGCTCTATCAGGCTGCCGAAGAGGCTGTCGAGCGCGGGCTTAAATTCGCCTACCGCGGCCGTCGTGAGAAGAAGCGCCAGTTCCGTTCGCTTTGGATTGTCCGCATCGGCGCCGCTGCCAAGCTGAATGGCATTAGCTATTCACAACTGATCCACGGGCTCAAATTGGCCGGTATCGAGCTCGACCGCAAGGTTCTGGCCGACATCGCCGCCAAAGACCCGGCGGGCTTTACCGCGCTTGCCACGCAAGCAAAGACTGCGCTCAGCACCACTGCCGCATAAGGCCAGTCAACGCATTCAATCATCCAACAAGGCGCTCCTCATGGAGCGCTTTGTTGCTTTCGCCCGACGGCCAGCTGAATGCCCGCGCAGATTACAATCAACGCGATGATGCATTGCGAAATGACGCAGTAAAGGCACCACACCTGCAGGATCGAGTCTTCCACGTGCGAAAGATAGAGCGCGTAGCAAAGTCCGGCCACGGCCGCAGCGAGCGTCCAGTCTCTCTTGCGCAACAGCGCCAGCAAGCCGATCAGTAGATACCCGGCAATGCCGACCGCAGCCACCGGCACACCAGCGACTGACGAATACCGGCTATGGTTCACAATTCCGCAGTCCCAGTGCGCATTAATGTCGCACGGCTCCAGCTTATTGGAGTAATGCACCTGCAACGCCAGCGCCGAAACCACGGCTCCCAAAACTGCTAACAAAACAACCAGGATTCTCAAAGTTTTTTGCACGTCCCTATTGAACCACACCCCCAAGCGATCCCCAATGGCGATCGCCCCGCTCTCAGCTTTCAACTCCCAGGACTCGGTATTCCGGCCCGGTCTCATTTATCCTCAAAAGCAATGTCTTCTTCGCAAATTCCTGTTCTAGAAAGTTACGGGTCCGAACATCTTGATGCTGCGTTTCAAGCGCTCAATGCCGACGTCGCTCGCCGGGCAGGGGGGCTCCGCACATCCGAGGATCGCGAACAGTTTCGCCTCTATTGGCTTGGCCGAAAGCAGGGCCGACTCAAGCTCATCAGTGACGTCTGGCTGAAAAATGCTCCTGCCGAAGCGCGCAAATCCTTGGGTCAACATTTCAATCAACTCAAGCAACAGATTGAGCAAGCCCTCGAAGCCGATCCCGCAAGCCTCGCTCCCTCCTCCGCGCCCGTCGACGCGATTGATATCACGCTGCCCGGGATCCGGCCCACACTCGGCGCAGAACATCCGCTGATTCGCACCATGCACGAGATCGTTCGCGTCTTTGAGCACATGGGCTACTCCGTCGGTGTTGGTCCGGAAGTTGAAACCGACTACTACAATTTCGAGGCCCTCAATTTTCCACCAAATCACCCCGCCCGCGATACTCAGGACACGCTGGTTGTCGCCAATCAGCAGCATAAGCCGTTGCGCGATCGCCTCTTGCTACGCACACATACTTCGCCTGTGCAGATTCGCACCATGGAACGCCAGCCGCCGCCGGTCCGCATCGTGATTCCCGGAAAAGTGCATCGCAACGACGCTGCCGATGCAACCCACTCGCCGATTTTTCATCAGGTGGAGGGCTTGTGCGTCGACGAGAACATCACCTTCAGCGACCTGAAAGGGACGCTGGATCACGCCATGAAGGAGTTGTTCGGCTCCAACGTGCGTACCCGCTTTTTTCCATCCTTCTTCCCCTTCACCGAACCGAGCGCCGACGTGCAGATCAGCTGCATCTTCTGCGGCGGCAAAGGATGCCGCAAATGCAAGCACTCCGGTTGGATTGAACTCCTGGGTTGCGGCATGGTCAATCCAGCTGTTTTCGAGTTCGTTCGTGGCAAGCAGCCTGCCTATGACCCGAAGAAGATCTCTGGGTTCGCCTTCGGCATGGGAGTCGATCGCATCGCGATGATGAAATACGGCATCAGCGATATCGGGCTACTTTACTCCGGAGACATGCGCTTTCTGGAGCAGTTCGCATGAAAATTCTTTCGACCTGGCTCCGTTCTTACCTGCCTGACCTCGCCGCCAGCGATCAGCAACTTGCCGATGACCTCACCTTGCGTGGCATCGCGGTCGACGGCGTGTTTGATCTCGGTCCCGGTAATGGCTCGCTTGTGGAAATGGACATTACCACCAATCGTGTCGACGCCATGAACCATTACGGCATTGCGCGCGAAGCCGCCGCCATCTACGACATTCCTCTGAAACCTCTGGAAGTCTCTCTCCCGGCCCCAAAACCTGCAAAGCAGCCGTTCCCCGTTCGCATCGAGGCTACGGACCTCTGCGGCCGCTTCACTGCGCGAGTGCTGCGCGACGTAAACATCGTCCCTTCGACCGGCAAAATCGCGCAGCGCTTCTCCCTGCTCGAACAAAAACTCATCAGCAACGCCGTCGACGCAACCAACTTCGTCACCATGGCCATCGGTCATCCAACCCATGCCTTCGACCTCGACAAACTCGAGGGTGGAATCGTCGTCCGCCGCGCTCATGCTGGGGAAAAACTTCGTCTCCTCGACGGCACTGAGCGTACTCTGGTGCCCGACGATCTTGTCGTTGCCGACGAGAAGAAGGCTCTGGCGCTCGCCGGTGTGATGGGGGGGTGGGATACGATGATCACTTCCGCCACAAAGAACATTCTTGTCGAAGCCGCGTGGTTCGACCCAGGCACCGTTCGACGCTCGTCTCGACGCCACGGCCTGCACACTGACGCGTCTCATCGCTTCGAACGCGGCGCGGACTTCAACGCTCCTCCGCTCGCCTCCGCCCTCGTTTGTGACGCGATTTTGGCGGCCGGCGGCTCCCTCGAGGGTGACTTCGTTGACGTGGTCATTTCCGAACTGGCGGCACGCACCTCACAGCGTTCTCCAATCGCCTTGCACATCGGCGAAATCACCCGCATTCTCGGCAAAACCGCCGACGGTCAGCCCATCGACGCTTCTACCGTTGAACGCTACCTGACGGCACTGGGTGCACAGATGGAGAAAACTTCCGCCGATACCTATGCCGTCACATTACCCAGTTGGCGTCTCGATCTTGCCTGCGAAATTGATCTAGTCGAAGAAATCGCGCGCCTCCATGGATACAACCGCTTCGCCAACACGCTTCCATCCTTTTCCGGCAGCGTCACGGAATTGCCTTGGGCAGCCAACGAAGCGTTCCTTCGCCGAACCTTGCGAGCCAGCGGATATACAGAAGCGATCAGCAGCACGTTCTGCTCGGCAGCCGATGCCAATGCCTTCGCGTCACAACCAAACTCAAGCGTGCAACTCGGAAACCCTCTCAGCGAAGAAGTCGGCTTTCTACGCCCGTCGCTCGTTCCTGGCATGCTTTCCATGCTGGCCCATAATTTGAATCGTGAGGTCGACGACCTGCGCCTGTTCGAAATAGGCACCATCTTCGCCGGAAGCTCGGAGCGAGTCCAGGAAAAGCCCTCCCTTGTCGTCGGCGCAACCGGAACTGCGATTACTCCGCACGCCTTCGGCAGCCTGCGCGACTACAGTTTCTATGATCTCAAAGGCATCGTGGAAGAAATGCTCTCTGGGTTTGTCACCAAATCCATGTACATGGACGCATTCTCGGCGTCGAGCGGCCTCATGCCCGCATGGCTCAACCCCGGTTGCGCGGCGCGTCTCGCCGTGGACGGCGAAACTCTTGGATTCTTCGGTGAACTCGCCCCGCACGAATCTCAATCGAGAAAACTCCGTCAAACTATCTTCCTTGGCGAATTCAATCTGGCGCGCCTCTTTCAACACGCGCTTCGCCAGCCTGTCGCTCGGGAGTTATCCCGATTCCCCGCTGTGGTGCGCGACTTCTCCTTCACATTTCCCGATACCGTCCGGTGGCAGCAAATTGCCGAGATGCTGGCGTCGCTCGCCATTTCGGAAATGCGAAGCGCCGAACCTCGGGAGATTTTTCGAGACAAAAAAGAGCAGTCAGGATCGTATGCCCTGTTGTTGCGTGTGATTTTCCAGGCGCAGGACCGTACATTGCGCCTGGAGGAACTGCAGGAGTGGGCCCACCGAATCTTCTCCGCGCTCATGGGGCTTGGCGGACAGCCGCGATTCCCACTGGAGTTGCTCTCGTGAGGAATCGAATTTCCCATGCTTCCAGTCCATGTTGCGAATATCGGAAATCGACCCCGCTTTCCCACAGGAACCCTTCGAAAATTCGGCTTCACCCGAATCGTAGCGCTATACTGCGCGAAGAGCATCTTACTTATCTATGACAACAATTATGGCGAAAGAACAGGATCTTGCAGTGGCAGTCGATACGCTCGCCGCTTTGGAACAGCGTGTCGTTCGTGCAATCGAAATGCTGAATCGCGAACGCGAACAACGAGCCGAAATTGAGAGAGAATTAGCCAATGTGCGCGCCCAGTTAGATTCCCAGCATGCACAGGCGGCCACATTGCAACGGGAAATTGAAGAACTTCATCGTGAGCGCGACACGGTGCGCACGCGGGTCGAACGTCTCATGTCGTCGCTGGATGCTATCGAGGCTTCTTACACGCAATCTGCCTGAAGCACGCGTAGAAATACTTCGGCACCAGGGAGCAACGATGAACGAAAACGATCCGCAACGTGACTTTCCAGATAGTGGGCCTCAGGAGATGAACCCAACCGGTCACGATGAATCGCGTCCACTAGAGCCTCCGGCTAAGGCTCAAACCGAAATCGCTCAAGATGATTCTTCTTGCAATCTGGTCGTCGATATCTACGACCAGATTTATCACCTGCGTGGTCCGGACCCAAGATACCTTGAGCAGCTCTCCGCATTGGTTGATGCCAAAATGCGCGCCGTGGCCAAGCACGGCACCACCGTCGACTCTCTGCGAGTCGCCGTTCTGGCTGCCCTCAATATCGCCGACGAGCTGGTCAGCCTACGCCAGCAGCGGGACGCGTTATCCGGCAACATCGCTCTCAACATCAAATCTCGGACGGAGACGCTGGCGGAGATGCTGGACGCCGTTCTCGAGGAGAACCGCAAAGCCGGCTAATGCTGCTTTCTCTGTCTTCTCCCGCCAAAAGAAGCCAGATCGCCTGTCCGCTTCCGGACGCCCTTTCTTGAATTCGGACACTCTACAGCCTGCACGTCCCCGGTTTCAACCTTGAAATCAGCTCCTTACCACATCGGCTGACTGGTCCTCTGCGTGCCTGTAAGTAAGGTTTAACGAGGCCATTCCATGCAGACCTTTTTGGCATCCGTATTCCAGGACCTTCGCTACGCAATACGCCAGCTTCGCCATTCACCCGGATTTGCGCTGACAGCAATCGCCACTCTGGCTCTCGGCATTGGCGTCAATATCGTTGTTTTCAGCGTGCTAAACGCTCTCGTCCTACAACCCATGAACTATCCGAACTCCAGGCAGGTCTATGCGCTGCAGCATCCTGGCGAAGACGGAATCGCCGCGTTGGCCAATTCCTACCCAGACTACCAAGACCTACGCGACCGCAATACGACGTTCTCTGACCTGGCCACGTATCGTTTCGCTCATATTGGGCTGCAGACCTCGAACGGTCCAGCGCCAGTCTGGGGCGACGAAGTCAGCGGGAACTACTTTGACATGCTGGGTGTACGGCCCTACCTGGGACGGCTGATTCAACCGGCAGACGACACCAGCCCAGGCGCCAGCGCGTACGTCGTCCTCAGCTACAACTGCTGGCGAGATCGATTCGGCGGCGACAAAAGCATCGTCGGCCGCGTCATCCATCTAAATAAAGTTCCATACACTGTGCTTGGCGTCACCCAAAAAGGATTTGTGGGAACCGAGCGCTTTTTCTGGCCGGAAGTCTTCGTTCCCGTGATGAACCAGGCCCAGATCGAGGGATATAGCTGGATCCACGAACGTGGCGAACAGGATATCTTCCTTGTCGGCCGCCTGAAGCCCGGCATCACCGCAGCCATGGCAACCTCGAATCTGAATGCAATCGCGCACCAACTCGCGAAAGAGCATCCCCAGACTGAAGCCAACCTGGCTTTCGAGCTTGCGCAGCCAGGCTTTCTCGGAAATGTTCTAGGTGGTCCGGTGAAAGCGTTCGCCTTCGGAGTGATGCTGCTGGCAGGACTGGTGCTGCTGGCTGCGTGCGCCAATCTCGGCGGCTTATTTGCCGCGCGCACAACCGACCGCGCCCGCGAATTGGCGATTCGCGTTGCGGTAGGCGCTGCCAGGACGCGACTCGTGCGCCAATTGTTGACGGAAGCGATTGTACTTTCTGCGATGGGAGGAGCCGTGGGATGCGTGGCGGCCAACAGCCTGTTAGGCGCCCTCAGCAATTGGCATCTTGCGGCTGGTTTTCCCATTCAGTTGATGGTCGCCCCGGACAAGCTAGTTTATGTATTTGCTTTCATCGTCTCCCTCGCCGCAGGAGTTTTATTTGGGGCCGTTCCTCTCCGGGAAATATGGAAGACGAATCCCAACCAGGCGATCAAGGGCGGAGTGACGATGACGCCGGGCGGCCGTAAGTGGGTGTTCCGCGACCTGCTCCTGGCATTCCAAATTGCGATTTGCTGCCTGCTGGTGACCTCCTCGCTGGTCGCATTGCGCGGATTGGACCGGACCCTCCACGCCAACCTTGGATTCGATCCCAAGGGAGTCACATTGGCCGTTGTCGATTTGCAGCTGGCCAACTACAGCGGAACCAGCGCAGAGCAATTTCAGAAACATCTGGCGGACGAAGTCTCTCATTTTCCGGGCGTGACTGCAGTTGGATATGGGAGCACGACTCCGCTGGGTATTTACACTTCGAACACCGCAGTCTACGCAGCCGATGCGGCGGAATTGAGTGTCAAGAACCGCAAATTCATGACTCCCTACTTCAAGGTGTCGCCAGGGTATATGCCGGCTGCGGGAACCCGTCTTCTCGTGGGCCGAAATTTTACCCCGCAAGACGATGCAACTGCTCCGAAAGTGGCGATCGTCAATCGGAACTTTGCCGAGAGATTATTCGGTACGGAAAATGTTATTGGCAAATACATGAAGATCTTCGGAAATAAAACGGAGATCGTCGGCGTCGTGGAAGATGGAAAGTATGCAGCGGTTAGCGAGGAGCCGACTCCCGCACTATTTGTTCCGATTTTCCAAATGGGCAACGAGCAGATGTGCATGTTGGTGCGGTCGAATCGTGACACGAATCAGATGATCTCAGCCATTCACGATGTCGTCCGTCGTCTCGATCCTAACCTACCAATTTCCAGCCTGAGCAGTTGGCAAGACGCCCTGGCGATCATGTTATTACCGTCCCGCGCAGCAGCGACTTCTTTGGCCCTTTTCGGTGCGCTCGGAATTCTGCTTGCCGTGACAGGTATCTTCGGCCTTGCCTCCTACACCGTCAGTCGGCGCATGAAGGAACTCGGCATTCGCGTTGCCTTGGGAGCTTCGCGCAGACAGGTGCTGCACGCGGCGTTGCGGCGACCTCTAATACTGCTCGGATTCGGTTCCCTTGCAGGTCTGGCCCTGGGCGTCTTCGCGAGTCGCATCCTTGCCAGCATCGTGTATCAGGCTACGCCCAACGATCCCCTGGTTCTGATCGGCGTCGCGCTCACGATGCTGCTGGTAGGGGTACTGGCCACGTGGATTCCCGCGCTTCGCGTTCTCCATGTCGACCCCACAAATGTACTGCGTGACGAATAGAATCAACACCGAAACGTGAGCGGCGTCACTCCCCGCTTGCCAAGCGCGCGAATGCCGGTTAGCATCCACTTAGAAACCGGCCTGCAAAGCAGGTAGGGTGGTCAACGCTGGTTGAACCTACATTCATCGAACAGGGAACTTGACTCGAATAATCGGCTCGGTGTGCTGTCCGCCAGTCCGGAATGCCTAAAGAGCCGCGGCGGGTTCCCACCGTCTTAGGACGGGTTCACCGGCGCACTGCCATACGGCCCCGCGGGTCGGCTTTCTATTCTGCTTCCGTCCGGTCTGCTGCCTCGGAAGTTTGGATTTCCACCGGATTCTGTTCTACTTCCTCTTGTGTATCCCCGTCTTCTAACTCTTGGCCCCGTCAGCCTTCCTACGTATGGCGTTTTCGCGGCCGTCGCGTTGATTGCCGGCCTGGCACTGGCCATGCGAACCGCTGCCCGATTGCGCGTGGCACCCGACGCCATTTGGAACCTGGGCCTCATCACTGTGTTCACGGCGGTGCTCGGCTCGAAACTATTGCTGATCTCCGGCCACTGGCACGACTTTCTGTCCTATCCGCTTTTGATGCTCAGTATTTCCGTTCCGCAAACGGTCGATTCCGTCCTGACCCAGCTGGGATTGGGTCTGTCTGCCGGCTTGCTCTACATGACTCTAAAACGAATGCCTTGGCTGGATACCTTCGATGCCGTTGCACCAGGATGGGCGCTTGGGCAAGCGATCCTGGCCCTGGGCTGTTTTTTCGCCGGTTGCGATTATGGCCGTCCCACCTCGCTCCCGTGGGGAGTTGTTTTTCATAGTCGCTGGGCAGCACTCTGGAACGGCACCCCACTCAATGTGCGGCTGCAGCCGGTACAGCTCTATCTCTGCGCCGTTCAACTGGCGCTCTGCTTGTTGCTGTTGTGGTGGCTGCCAAAACGCCGCCAACCAGGTGAACTGGCGGGCGCATGGATGTTGACGTCGGGGCTCGCTCGCTTCTTTCTCGATTTCTATCTTGGCGGCGATCGGCTAATGATTTTGTCTGGAGCTCTGTCTCTCACCCAGGCAATCAGCTTCTTCCTGGTCGTGATTGGCGCGTTGTTGTTGATGGAAAAGCAACCGACCCGAATGGCAACAACATGAAGCCTAAACACCGCGAATATAGCCACAAAGATCTTCCCGACCTCCAGGATGACGAACGGACCGAGTCGTCTGACGAAAGCAGCGCAACCACCCGACGCGAATTCTCCGTGGATGGTGCAGCCGTTGGTCAACGGCTGGATCAGTTCCTGACTGCACGCCTGCCTTCTACGAGCCGAGCTCGAGTGCAGCAATGGATTGATCAGCCATGTGTTTCAGTCCGCGGCAGTGACGGCAATCCACGCTCAGTAAAAGCCAGCGGAAAATTGCGCGCCGGCGAAATCGTAACCATCCTCGGCGACCTGACAGTCCCGCCCCTCCGCGCAGAAGCCGAAGACATCCCGCTGAACATCGTGTATGAAGATTCTCACTTTGCAGTCATCAACAAGCCTGCGGGCATGATGGTGCATGCAGGTTCGGGGGCGACAGACAGCGCTCGCAACCGAGGCACCCTGGTGAATGCCCTGCTCCACCACATGGCGAACCTCTCCGAAACAGGTGGCCCTCTGCGTCCGGGAATCGTGCATCGCCTGGATAAGCAGACAAGCGGCCTGATCGTGGTTGCCAAGGATGATGCCACCCATCGTCGTCTCTCGAAGATGTTTGCCGACCGCGAAGTTCACAAAACCTACATCGCGCTTGTTCACGGCGCAATGAAATCCGATCGCGGCACCCTGAATGCTCCCATCAGTCGAGACCAGCAGCGCCGTACGCGCATGACAACCCATCGCATGGGAGGCCGAACCGCCGTCTCACACTATCGCGTGCTGGAACGATTCCAATCGCGCTATGGGCATTTCACTTGGGTCGAGGTTGAAATCGAAACCGGACGGACCCATCAGATTCGTGTCCATCTTTCCTCGATCGGACACCCGGTCGTCGGCGACACCCTTTACGGAGCCCCGCACAGAATTCTTCCCCCCCTCGAGGCTCCAGCCACTCGCCTCCAGAAGGCCACCGCCTTGGAACAAGCGATTTCTGTCGACCGCAATTTCCTGCATGCTACGCGGCTTCAGTTAACGCATCCGGAGTCAGGAAAAAGTATGGAATTTGAAGCGCCGTTGCCACCAGATTTAGAGGGGTGGCTAACTCGGCTCAGGTCGCCTGTACAGCAGAAATAAGCCCTAGACGCTGGTAAACTGGAATGAATGATGGGCTGCAAAATCGAACAACTGAACTTCAGATGGTACAGGTCTTGGTTGGGATTGGCTGCGATTCTCCTCGCTGTTCTGGTGGGAGCGCAGAATACTTCCCACGCGCAGAACAGCAGCACGTCCACCACCGAGCCTGCAAAACAGACAACCCCCACCCCCCCTCAGACTTCGGGAAATGCGGCGTCGAACCCGGCGCAGCAGCCCACCGCCAGCGCCCAGCAAAATGGCGCCTATACCATCACGACGGTCGTTAACGAAGTAAATCTAATCTTCACCGTAACCGACAAGCACGGCCACTTCATCCGCAATCTGAACGAGAGCGACTTTTCCTTGCTTGACAATCATATGAAGCCTGCGGAGGTCTATAGCTTTACCCAGCAGACCAACCTGCCGCTGCGTGTTGGCCTCATGATCGATACCAGCAGTTCTATCCGTTCGCGCTTTCAGTTCGAACAGAATGCCGCCATCGAGTTTCTTTTGTCGGTTCTGCGGCCCCAGGTCGATAAGGCGTTCGTGATGGGCTTTGACGTCACCCCGGACATCACCCAGGGATACACCAACAACGGAGATCAGTTGGCCGCCGGAATTCGCAAACTTTCACCGGGCGGCGGAACCGCGCTGTACGACGCAACCTACACCGCCTGCCGCGATCAGATGCTTCCCCTGGCTCGCTCCGGAGCTCTGCGTAAAACGCTCATCCTGCTTTCCGATGGAGAGGACGATCAGAGCCATGCCACGCTCGATGATGCCGTCAAGATGTGCCAGCGCGCTTCAACCGCAATCTACACCATCAGCACCAACGATAGCCCTAGTCGCGACCGTGGTGATGACATCTTGAAAGCCATGGCTGTGGCGACCGGGGGGCGCGCCTTCAATCCCTTCCGCATGGAAAATGTGGCGGAAGCATTCCAAAGCATTCAAGAGGAACTGCGCAGCCAATACTCGCTCGTCTATAAGCCTGCGGACTTCAAGGCCGACGGCGCCTTCCGGCCGATTTACCTGACGGCCTTTGATCGCAACTACAAGGTCAGCGCCGAAAAAGGATATTTCGCACCAAGCACGCCCAACTGACGTTCAACTTCTTCCGTGCTCCAATAATTTCAGCAGCCCCTGCTCGTCAAGCACGGGAACATTCAACTTGCGAGCATTGTCGAGTTTTGATCCCGCGTCGGCGCCTGCAACGACGTAGTTTGTTTTCTTGCTCACCGATCCGGTGACATTCCCACCTTCGCCTTCAATTCGCTTCTTTGCTTCGTCACGAGTTAGCGAAGGCAAGGTGCCGGTCAGCACAAACGTGAGTCCGCTCAGCCTGGAAGAAGTCTTTTTCTTCTCGGCTGCGAAATTCAATCCGGCGGCTCGCAGCTTTTCGACTAGCTCGCGATTCCCCGCCACCGCGAAAAACTCCAGAATTGCTTCCGATATGCGTGGCCCAATCTCCTGCACTCGTTCCAGATCTTCTGCGCTGGCTTCCATCACACCATCCATGCTGCCAAACGCGTCGGCCAGAAACTGCGCCGTGCGCTCACCCACAAATCGGATGCCAAGGCCCAGCAGCACTCGGTCCAGCGACGCGTGTTTCGATCGCTCGATCTGCTGCAACAGCGCTTGCGCCTTCTTGTGCTTCACCAGGTCCAGCGACAGCAGCGTGGCCTCGTCGAGGCCGTAAATGTCGGCCAGGTTGCGCACCAGTCCCCGCTCCGTCAGTTGGTTAACGACCGCTTCGCCGAGGCCTTCAATGTTCATCACTCCACGCGCGGCGAAATGAAGCAGGCTTTCTCGCAGTCGGGCCGGGCAATTCACGTTAATGCAACGCCAATCGACTTCTCCCTCTTCGCGGACAACCGAACTTCCGCACTCCGGGCATTTTGCGGGAAAAACAAAATCGCGTGCTTCCGCAGGCCTCTTGTCGCGCAGTACTTCAACCACCTTGGGAATGACGTCTCCGCCACGCTCGACAGTGACATAATCTCCAATCTTCAGCCCGAGGCGCGCAATTTCATCCGCATTGTGCAACGTGGCTCGGCTCACCGTTGTACCGCCAATCGCGACGGGAACCAGCTCCGCCACCGGCGTCAATTTCCCGGTCCGGCCCACCTGCACCAGAATGTTCTTCACCTGGGTAACGGCCGCGCGTGCCGCAAACTTGTAGGCAATTGCCCAGCGCGGAGCACGGCCGGTAAAACCCAGCTTGTTCTGCACCGCGGTGCTGTTCACCTTCAGCACTACGCCATCAATTTCGTACGGTAACGAATCCCGCATCGCGTCCGCCCGAGCAATAAAATCCCAAGCCTCGTCGACGGTGGAAACAAGAGCCCTCTTTGGGTTCACGCGAAATCCCGCTGCCCCCAGTGCCTCAAGCGATTCGCTCTGGCGAAAGAAAATATATCCCTTCGTATTCAAGGCAAAATACGCATAGAAATCCAATCGCCGTTGCGCCACAATGTTCGGTTCCAGGGTGCGAAGCGTTCCAGCCGCGGCATTGCGCGGATTGGCAGCCGGAGCCAGTCCCTGCTCTTCTCGCTCTGCATTCAGTTTTTGAAACGCCGCCAGCGGCAAGACCACTTCGCCGCGAATTTCAAAATCGTCAGGCATTCCCGCATCACGCAGCTTCGCGGCTGAAATACTCAGCGGCACCGATCGAATCGTGCGAACATTGCTCGTCACATCCTCACCGATTACGCCGTCTCCGCGGGTGACTCCCCGTACCAGGCGGCCACTTTCATACGTCAGCGCCAGCGACAACCCATCCAGCTTCAATTCGCAGGTGTAGGCAATGTCGTCATCTCCAGCAAGATCGCGCACCCGGCGGTCCCACTCGCGCAGCTCTTCTTCGTTATAGACATTGTCCAACGAAAGCATCGGCCGCGAGTGCCCCACCTTGGCGAAACCTTCCTTTGGCTTACCGCCCACTCTCTGCGTGGGCGAATCCGGCGTTCGCAGTTCCGGATGCCCATCTTCAAGAGCACGTAGATCACGCATCCACGCGTCATACTGCGCATCGGAAACCTCCGGCGCATCGAGACCGTAATAGAGGTGTTCATGATGCCGCAAGGTCTCGCGCAGTTCGTCGATCCGCTTCTCGATTCCAAGGCTGGCCGAAGGCTTCGTCATCAATCGAATTATAGAGACGCCTTCGATTCAGCGGCTGCGGTCTTTCGCTGTTGCCGTGTATGCTCAGAAATTGAATGGAGCCGGTCACACATTTCTTAACGGGCGCTTGCCTGGGGCGATCTGGATTCAATCGCACCACCGCCTACGCGACGATGACAATGGTGCTGGCTGCGGAAGCTCCTGACATTGACCTCCTCTGGGGACTGCGTGGCCCCGTTGCCGAATTTCAACACCATCGCGGTATCACGCACACGTTTCTTGGCGCACCTTTCATGGCACTATTGGTAACCGGCGCCGTATGGCTATGGCATCGCTGGCGCACACGCGGCACGGACAAGCATGCGCGCGGCATGGCAGGCCCGCAGTCGAATCGCCGCGACCATGCGCCGCCGGTACGATGGGGCTGGATATGGGTGCTCGCTCTGATCGCGGACCTGAGCCATCTGCTTCTCGACTGGACAAACAACTACGGCCTGCGTCCGTTCTTCCCCTTCAACCCGCACTGGTACGCGGGAAGCATCTTCTTTATCTTCGAACCCGTCTACTTTGCCGGGCTAATGCTCGCGTTGCTGATGCCTGCGATACTAGGGTTGGCCGACCGGGAAATTGGTGTCCGGCGCACAATGTTTCGCGGACGTGGATGGGCGATTTTCGCTCTTGCCGTCGGTGTAGTTCTCGGCTGCTGGCGCTGGGCTGAGCATGACCGTGCACTTGACATACTCGCGCAGCAAAATTTTCAGAACGAGCCAGTCTTGAAGATGACGGTCAACCCATACCCCGGAGACGTATTCCAGTGGTTTGGCGTGGCGGAAACAAAAGATTTCTACCAGACCGGAATATTGAACACGCGTACCGGCAGTTTCACCAGCGAAGCTCCTGACGATCTCTACTACAAGCGGCCTCAGACCCCCGCGATATTAGCCGCGAAACGCTCCTGGCTGGGACGGGCCTTCCTCGATTGGTCGAAATATCCCTTCGTGGCGCAAAGAGGCACCTTCGATACGCTCCAGGCTGATGGTCACTATACCCAGGTACATTTTGAGGATCTGCGCTTTGCCTACAATGTGCTATTCCTCCACGGTCGCCGGGACAATCCGCTAGGCGGCACAGTCACCGTCGCACCAAATGGAGAGGTGGATGAAATGCGGATGAATGGCCATGTGCAAAAATAACCCTTGGCGTTAATTGTTGGCGCAGTAGCGTTTTGTTGTCCCCATAATAACTAGTTTTGATTTCGCCAAAATTGCCTTGACCATTTCTCCGTCCTCCAGAAACAATGAATCTTTAAAGGGAAAACACAACTTTCACAGCTCCGTGACAATGAGGATCGAATGTTCAGCTATTTCTTCGTTTTAGCAGCGATTTTTACCCGCATCCTGCCACATCCTTGGTTCAGCTTCACAGCCGTTGGAGCGTCATTGCTTGTGTTTGGTGCGCGCCGGTCGCCCAAGTTGTTCATTCTCCCAGTATTAGCGTTAGCGGCTGCCGATTATTACCTGACGGTTTTCGCCTACAATTACGCCTTTCACGTCCAGGATTATCTGGTCACCTGGGCCTGGTATTTGGGGGCCTGCTGGATGGGGTATGGTTTCCTCCGCAAGCGAGCCAATGCGGGGCGAGTTGTGGGCGCGGCGCTTGCCTCTTCCACTTCATTTTTCCTGGCTAGCAACTTCGCTGTCTGGGCGGGCTCTCTTATCTACCCGCACACGGCAGGCGGCCTCGCAACCTGCTACCTCGCCGGACTCCCGTTTTACCGCAACGACGTCCTGGCAACCACACTGTTGACGAGCGCTGTGTTTGGAGTACCTGTGCTGGCGCGTCGGATGGCAGATGAGTGCCAACGCCGTAGCCTCGACAACCCCAGCGGACCTACAGCAGCCTGATCCAACTCAATTCGTCGAACTCGACTCCGACCCTTTCCGATTGGACAGGGTCGGGGTCTTCAGCTATTGCGCCGGAACCACCGCCTGTTCGTGATGGCTACTCTCAACCTCTGGCACGCTGCCATCATTCACAACCACCTGCGCAGGCTTGCTGTCCAGCAGCATCCGCAATGCCGAGTGCGCGTGTGCGGGAACCAGTAATTCCCGCGTCTGACTACTGAATGCCGAGGAAACCGTGACCGGAACTTCCGCCGCGCAAAAGCTGTCGTTCTGCACATCGACACTCACCAGGTAGTTTTTCCCGCTGCTGTTCTTATTCAAAATCGGTCGCGAATAGGCGCTGATGATATGCAGATCCGGCAATCCCGTATCGCGATACACCCAATCGTCAAAAAACCACTCCAGGTCTTTGTTCGAAGCTTTTTGCAGCAGGGTTTGAAAATAGCTAGGCTCGTGGTCATCCGCCGGCACGTAAGCCCGCAGTCCCTTTCCCAGGGCTTCATCACCGATGATGTTGCGCAGCATCCACAGAACATCGGTCGCCTTGTCGCGATAGTAGATATCGCTCCACGCCTGAATCAGACTCTGTCCCGGATTCACTCCCGGATCGCTTGTCTCAGCAATTGCGAGCGCGGCGCGATGAGAATCCATCTGTCCAATGGCTGTGCTGACTCCAGCACGCTGCTCAATCCACAACAGCGTCATGAACTGCGCCACGCCCTCATTCAGCCAGACACGAGGTGAAATAAAATAGGCATGTCCCAGCATATGAGCCATCACTGGACCCACGGTATCGTCGGTCGCGTTGGTCTGCAACGGGAGAAATAGGATGTTCCTCTCTTCAAAGGGAAGGTCGTTGGCATCTGGCAGATCCACCAGGACAACCGGCCTCTTCGGATGTGTTCCCAGCCATTGCTCGACCATCGGACGAGTCTGCGTGAACACCGTTTGGTAAATGGACACGGCTGCCTTGTTGTCAGCTCGAGAATAAATATCCAACCCAGGCATGCTCTGCTCGGCCGCGGACATCACGAAAAAGCTGAGAGGCGCAAATCCTAGTCGCGTCGACGGCAAGGTGAACGAGACCACTTGCAAGATCGTGTTGCCCGCCATCGTTGTGGGTGCAGGCAAATTCCCCGCCGCTTGTTTCGCTCCAGATCCAGTGCTGGTGGATTTTCCGCCAGGTGCTGGCCCTGTCTCTGATGTTGGCGAGACACCAGATGCTGCAACCGGCTTTTGCGGGGATCCTCCGTCCGGCTGCACAACAGTCCCGTTCAAAAAGGCGATCGTCGGCTTCACATCCAGGTATTCCACAAGTAGGTGCATCGAAACTTCAGCGTTGGACTCGTTCAGCTTCCACTTTCCGACCGAGTCAAACATCTCCGATCCCTCTCCCAGTAGCACGGGCGCCGTAGAAACAGGAAACCAGATCACATTCCCCAATCCGCGAAGCGCCGTGAAATCCGGGTCGATCGCATCCCACTCTGACGAGTTTGCAATCTTCGCCGGCGCGCCCAGCCGCAACAAACGTTCCGCGGACGGAACGACAGTGCCCGAATAAATCGCGTTGACGCGGATGCTCGCTCCCGGTGCAAGCGGAACCCCAAGTTTGACGACCGCCTCCGTCAACTCACCCGTATGATCGATGTCGCTATCCACTGTCTCCGTCTCAAATTTCGCCGGCTTGCCGTCTACCTGGATTGAATACCAATGCAGAGACGAGGAAAGCTGCAACGCAATCCGTTCCAGCGGCTTGTCGCTGGTATTCTGGGCCACCAAACGCGCTTGCACTGCAATCGAGTGCTGCGACGGTTCCAGATGCACTTCAAAATCGTATGAACTATATGTCAAGGACGTACGTTCGGCATCGGTAGCAAGCGTCGCTTTAGCCGGTACAACAGCCGCGTTTGGCGAGGCCGCCGTCTGCTGTGCGGCCGACCTCCTGGCTGCAGGTTCGCCGGCCGGTGTGCTGTTGTCGCCACGGGAAAAAAGCACCTGCCCATTCTCGGAAGCGGACTTGTTCTGATTGCTTGCTCCGGAATTCTGTCCGAGAGAACCGCCAACCGCGAAAAAAAGAAGAAATAAACCCAACCTGTACCGCATACAGTTCATGAACCCAATCCCTTGAGAGGCCGCTTCGCGCGAACGGAATCCGAAGCCATCTCCCGGATCGCTGGCGATACTATCGCCGCGCGGCGTTGTCGTGCCGCCTCGTACATCACAATCGCGCCAGCTACAGAAACATTCAGCGACGATATTTTGCCTGCCATCGGAATTCGCAACAGATGATCGCAGGTTCGCCGGGTTAACTCATGCAATCCGCTTCCCTCGCCGCCCAGTACAAGAACAAAATTGCATCGATAGTCGAATCTGTCGTAATCCGTGGTGCCGCGTTCATCCAAACCTACGCACCAAACGTTTTGTCGCTTTAACTCTTCCAGCGCCCGCACCAGGTTCGTCACGCGTGCAATGCGGACATGCTCAGCCGCACCGGCTGACGTTTTCACAACGGTGGCATTCACACCCGCGGCTCGCCTTTCGGGCAGAACCACCCCATCCACCCCGGCTCCATCTGCGGTTCTCAGAAGCGCTCCCAGGTTATGCGGATCCTCGACGCCGTCCAGCGCCAGCAAAAAAAGATCGTGCCCGTCGCGCGGAGATAGCTCCTCAAGTGAGGAGTATCCCCGTTCGGCCACGATCGCCACGACTCCCTGGTGAGCATCGGTGTGAGCCAGTCTTGTCAACTGCTCCTTGGATTCCGTCCGGAGCGGAATCCCAGCGGCCTGGCATGCCTCCGCGATCCCGCTCAAACGCATATCCTGGCGCTGACGAGAAATCACCACGGATTCCAAGCGTCGATTCCCCGAGCGAATCGCCTCTTCTACTGCGTGCAATCCGTACAACAGCTGCATAATCAGTAGTGTATCCTCCGCATCATGGCGAAGATTCGCCTTGTGTTCGCCAAGACGCCGGCTGAGGCTCAAGTATTCTTCAGCCTCAACATCTGAAACATGAAAAAATAGGAACGGCAACTCAACATGCGATTCAAGGAAAATCCCCTCGCTCACCGCGTCTTTCTTGACCGGGCCGACGTCTCTTCTAAGGAGACCATGGCAGCCACCCATACAGCCGCGCTCGTCGACACCCAGCAGGCGCAAGCCGCAAACGCTGAGATTGTTGTTGCCCTGCGTCGCCATGATCCGGAGATGATGGAGCAGTTGATCGAACGCTATCAACACCGGCTGTTCCGCTATTTGCTGTTTCTAGTCGGGAACCGCGACCTGGCGCAGGATCTGTTTCAAGAAACATGGCTTCGCGTGTTGGAGCGCGGTTCGCAATTCAGCGGTCGCTCCCGCTTTGAAACCTGGATGTTTGCGATCGCACGAAATCTGATGATCGATCACACTCGCAAACGTGTCCCGCTCAGTCTTGATGACGTAACCGATCCCGAGAATGACCGCCCCGTTGAAATCGCGGCTGATCTGCCATCACCTTTCGATCATTTTGAGACTGGAGAGCGGGCCGCTCGCATTGGCCATGCCCTTCTTACCCTGCATCCGCTCTACCGCGAAGTACTGGTCCTGCGCTTCCATGAGGAAATGTCCCTGGAGGAAATTGCCCAGATCAGCAGCGCGCCACTGTCCACTGTAAAGTCGCGTTTGTATCGGGGAATGGCCGCGTTAAAACCGGTTCTGGAACTGCACCTTGAGTCCGCGAATGAGGTGCAGCCGTGAAGCATAATCCCGTGCTACCCAATGCTGGCGAAGAAAACTCCGACCCAAACTTGAATCCCGTATCGTCAGTCTTTTCCGCTGAGGAACAAGAATTCGCGGCGGCCCTGCTTGCAGTAGGCGGCGTCGCCGAACGTCCCATGGTGTGTCGTGCGCAACGCCTGGTCCGCGAGCAAGCCCTCGAGATTGCTGAACAGCGACGCCGCTTACGCCACGGAGTTGGCATCACGATTCTGGGGTTTTCCCTGCTACTCCTGGTGCTGACACCGGTGTTTTGGAGCGGCATGCAGATGCTGCAGGATCCCCAAAATTTTCCGTCTTCTGAACTGCAGTTCGTGTATGTGATTGCTTGGTTGTTCCCTGTCACCTTGGTGACCCTGTTTCTGGTGTTTTTGCGAACGCGCAATGGCGGCGGGACTAGACGGATCGATCATCGCGTGACATCGCGCCTGGACTCCATGGTCCGATAAGGCTATGTGCACCGCTGTTTTGAAACGGGTTTGATCGATGACTATTCTTGTCACCCGATTTTTTCTAGCTTCAAACGCATGGCAATGATGCCGCGCGTGTGTTAAACGTTATTCAACAAAAAATGGCCCGCAGCGATTCCAGTTCGTCATTCTCTGTCAGCGAAGAACTCACCCTCATTCCCCGATGGTCGATCGTTCTAGCCTTCGTGGCCTTCGTCGGCATTCAGTATCTGTTCTTTTTCGTGTTGCATACCCACTACCATAGCCCGTTTCCAGTGCACGTCTACTTCGGCGCTTCCTGGGGCGCCCTGGTTGCGGTCTACATGCTGATGATCGGCTATATCAGCGAGGACGCGCCGCGTCGCAACATGGGTAAATGGTTGTGGATCTTGCTATGTATTGTTTTGCAAGGTGGCATCGGCCCGGTGCTGTATTTTCTGTTGCGGCAGCCGGTCCTGTCCCAGTGCCCCTGCTGCGGCACCAAAGTCGACAGCAACATCAACTACTGTCCGCAATGCGCCTATCGTGTCTCTCCGAACTGCGGCATATGCCACGAAAGCGTCCGCGTCACCGACCTTCACTGCACTCACTGCGGACACGATCTAGCCGACGACAACACGCCCGCGCGTCTCACCGCCTACCGCCCCTGAGCGAGTATTTATCGCATTCACGCGTGTCATTTTCCTATTCGAATTCTCAGAACGACGGCAATTCTCCGCCATCGTCGCAGTCGCTCAAAACACCTTCCTCTGATGTAGAGTGAACCTAAGCTATGACCATCCGGGCTGTGATTGTCGACGATGAACAACTGGCGCGCCAGGAGCTGGAGTATCTGCTTCGCAAAGCGGACGACGTAGAAATTGTCGCCCAGGGAAAGAATGGCGTGGAAGCTGTGGAGTTGGTTCGTGCGCACCAGCCCGATGTCGTCTTTCTCGACGTGCAGATGCCCGGCCTCGACGGCTTTGCGGTGCTCAAGAAACTCCTCGAAAAAGGCCGCAAGTCGCCGCTACCCAACATTGTCTTTGCCACCGCTTTTGATCGATACGCGGTCCGCGCTTTTGAAGTGAATGCGGTCGACTACCTGCTGAAGCCTTTTGATGAGAAGCGGGTCCGGCATACCCTCGAACGAGTTAGAACTCGGCTGGCGGAGATAGCGGTTGGAGTTCCTGTTCCAACTCCCTTGACCGGAGCAAGGTCATCGGTCGCGAAAGAGGCTTCGACTGAAATCGCTCCTGCAGCGAACGCAGTCGACGAGAGGCTGGATGCTCTGGTTCGTCTGCTGGAGCAGCAGCAAGCTCCTGCGAAAAGCACCGCTGCCAAAATTGTTCTGCGAGTTGGCGGTCGTCTTTTACTCGTGGAGCAGCGCGATATTTGCTTCGCATCCATTGAAGAAGGGACGATCAGCGTCGCGACCCACTCCATTGAAGGTCATTCAAATTGCCGTACTTTGGAAGATCTGCTCGAGTTGCTGGATCCAGAGTTATTTTGGCGCGCTCATCGATCGTTCGTTGTAAATATCCATCGCATTCAGGAAGTCGTGCCGTGGTTTAAATCCAGCTATCAACTGCGCATGGACGACCGGCGCCACACGGAAATTCCCGTCAGCCGCGGTCAAACAAAACGACTGCGCGAGCTCTTCAATCTCTAGTTGCCGCGCATCAATCGTACCGCTCAAATACGATTTGCTTTCTATCCCAACCCAATTCCTTTAACTGCGCTCGATTGGCAGTGACCATTTCGTTCAGACCACAGATGTAAGCCTGCACAGGCATGGCCTCACCGCGTGATGCATCCAAGCCCGCACCATCCAGCAAAAGATTTCTCACCTTCCCCTCAACATTTCCTCGCAGGCCCTCGCACCCCTCGTGTGGATTACTCACGGTCGGCAAAAAATGAAAGTTGGCATGTTCCGCGGCCGTCTTCTCAAAATAGTGTTGATAGTAGATTTCTGACGCATGTCGCGCACCATAGACCAGCCAAAAATGCTTGCCATCGCTTCTATCCTCCCGTTCATTCGGGAACAGAGTCTCCACAAACCCTCGTATGGGCGCGATCCCGGTTCCGGCGGCAATCAATAACGAATCCACCAGAGGTCGCCGCAGCACAAACAAACCGTAGGGTCCGTGAAAAGGAATCGTTGCGCCCGGCTTCGCATCCGCAAGCTGGTTCGAAAAAAAACCTCCATCCACCCGGTCCAGGCAAAGATCGAATCGATTGCCGCGCGGAGCAGAAGCAATCGAATAGGCGCGCGTTTGAGATTTTCCGCGGCTATCCTCGGCGACCATGGAAATAAACTGTCCTGCTTCAAAAGCAAAATTCTCAAGCTCCGGAATATCAAGCTCCAGGTGGTAACACTGGGAGCTTTCGGCTAACAGTCTCTTCTCCAGCAGCCGCGCACTGTACATCCTGCGTTCCAAATTTTTCCCTCCTCCGCCAGTCTAGCGCTGTCCGCTCTGAAGGCACGCAGACCGCGCATTACAAACGGCGTGAACCAGGAGGAGTTCACGCCGTCGGTCAACCTTATGTTCAAAACAACAGGAATTCTAGGCCATCAATAGTGTTTCATCTTGGGCGGATAGCGATCGACCATCTTGTAAATGGAGTGGGCAATTTGCTTTTCCTCGGCATTCCCGCTCTTGGTCACATCGTCCTGGATCGCCTCTCCACGCCAGACGATCTTTCGCGTGTGAGCATCAATCAAGTCGAGAGTCAAATATCCCATGACACGTATACTCGGGCGCGTTTGAGAATAGCTATAGCCGCCCCAACCACCCCAGCCCCAGCCGCCCCAGCCAGGACCGAAGCCATATCCATAAGTGTCCCAATCCATCACATCTCGGGTAGTGAAATGATACGTGACGTATAGATCAGGGTTTTGCGCCGCAGTCACTTGCTGCAGGCCCTTCTTCTTGGTCAGGGCATAATTCACGTATTCGCCGACATATTGCCGATAGAACGGATGGTTCGTCGCTTCGCTCGGCACCCACTCGTAAGTCTTGTACTGAGCGAAGGGCGCGTCTTTACTCCAATTGGCGCGAACTTGCTGCGCGGATGCGGACAGAGGCAATCCTATGGCGATAGCGGCGCCTACCGCCAGGATCGCCCACGAACGAATCGTTGAGCGAAATATCTTCGTCAGTTTCACAACGGTCCCTCTTTTCTACTCACTCCCGGTGCCGCAACTCAAAAGCCCGACCAAGGATGACTGTCGGCTGAGATGGACATCGTCTATTAGAGTGAAGATCGATCTTTTCGTTAGCCGCGTCGCTGCTTGTCAACTTCACAGGATGACATTGAATCCTGATCACTGGCGCGACTTTTTCGTCGAAATTCCGTTCTTACGTGTGATCGGTTTCACCGGTCCCATTTAGGATTTTCGATTGCGCTGTACCCCATTGGTCACTACCATTCATAGCACGAATCACGTAATCTTAAACCCAGGTTGAAATGAGAAGTTGCCCCCTCCAGTTCGAAGGCAGATCCTGCCTCGTCAGCAGAGTTGTTCTGGCTTTTTGCCTCGCCGCGACTTTGATTGTTGCGCCTTTCGTCTCAGCAAGTTCCACCCAGGCTACCGTCGCCTCGCGATCGCACACAAAACGTCTGCGTTCCTCGCATGCGAAAACTTCACGCCGACAAGCCGAACTGCACCGCCTTGCGGTCGAGCGCGAACGCACAGCCAGGTACCACCGCCGGCACAAAACCTATGCTCGGACCCATCGCTTGTCGGTGACTCTGGATCAGGTCCACTCGCGCGCGGCCACTCTTGCGGAAACCACTCCACCGGCGAATGCGCCGCTGCCTCCGCTGGCAACCCCTTCAGTTGACGAGGACGCGGCTTCGACGGGCAACACCCCGATCTCGCGGGACATGCCCATCTTTAATACTTCAGTTCCCAGTTATATGCCCGTCGCACTGCGCGGTTCCCATGAAGTGCTGGTGCACCAAAACATCATCGCCGACGTAGAAGGCCTCAGCCGCATTCAAGACGATGCTCAACTGAGCGCCATGGTACGGGCCGGAGACCTTGTCGCGTTGCCCGCTTCGCCTGGCCTGGCAATCGATCCCCGCCTGCCGATGAATCGTCGCTATTGCCGGCCCTGGACGGCGCAGTTTCTCAGCAATCTTGCTCGCGCACACGAGGATATTTTTGGTCGACCGTTGCAGCTGACGTCTGCCGTCCGCACCGTGAACTTTCAACGTCATCTGGCTCATTACAATGGCAACGCAGCGCCAACTTCGGGCGATACCGCTTCCCCCCATTTGACGGGCGAGGCGATCGATCTCGGGAAAAAGGGAATGTCGCTGAAAGAAATTGCGTGGATGCGAGCCGTCTTAGGCGAGCTGCAGGCCAGCGGCAAACTCGATGTCGAAGAAGAATTCGAACAAGCCTGCTTCCACATCTCGGTGTATAAGACCTACGCACCTCACAGCGCTCCGCCAGCGCAGTTGGTAGCCAGCAACGATGAGCCATCAGAACCGGCTGCCGCCCCGGCCGTAGCAGAACCCGTCAGCCTGCCTGTGAGACATTCGGTGCACCAGGAGCACGCTCATAGTTACTACGTCCATCATGTCCGCCATGCCTCTTACGTCCGTCATCGCCGCCATCACAGAAGCATGTCTCTGATCGCCGCCGGGCTTCGCTAACACCAGATTTCTCTGGGCTGAACCGCCGGTTGATTCCATCCGGCACGCTGGGGTCGTTTCAACGCTGCGGCTCAGCTGTTGCAGCTTGCTGGTCGGCTCCCAGCAACTCATGTTCGCTCAAGCGGTTCACTTTTCGAAGCGAAGGAAACATCAAGGTCCAAACGCCAGTCACCACAATGGCCCCAACACCTCCAACCACGACCGCCGGTACTGCCCCCCACCATTGAGCCGTCACACCGCTTTCAAAACTTCCAAACTCATTGCTGGCTCCGATAAACAGCGCATTCACCGCGCTCACACGCCCTCGCATCGCCTGCGGCGTGGCCAACTGCAGCATCGAAGACCGGACAATAATGCTGACCATGTCGGCCGCCCCAACCACAAATAACGCGGCCAGTGACAGCGCCATATTGCGCGACAATCCAAACACCACCGTTGCCGCGCCGAACACTACAACAGAAAACAACATACGAATTCCCGCGCCATGGCCGATCGGGCGCCACGTCATCAATATGGAGACGCAAAGCGCCCCCAATGCAGGAGCTGCACGTAAAATTCCCAGCCCAGTTGGACCGGAACGCAGAATGTTTTCAGCAAAAATCGGCAGCAGCGCGACAGCCCCGCCTAGCAGCACCGCAAACAAATCCAGCGTCGTGACCCCCAGCAGCAACTTTTTGTGCCACATATATCGGAACCCCGCCAACAGTGTTTCCGCTGATATTGCCCGTTGTTCCTGGCGTCCGGGCCGCACCGAAAGGGATGCGAGGAGGAACAGAAAAACAAATAACGTTGCCAGGGCAAACGCGTACACGATTGCGCCACCTGCCAAGTGTTGGCCGGTTGGGCTCGGTAGCCACTGTGCCAGCGGTAGCGTGAATAGCAATCCCCCTAACGCCGGTCCTACAAAATTCGCCAATTGAAAAATCGATGCACCCCAGGAAACGGCGTTGACAAAATCCCCTTTCGGCACCAGATGTGGCAGAAATGCCGAACTCGCGGGACCGCTGAAGGAGCGTCCAGTCCCCACTAAAAACAACACCGTAAACAAGGCAGCAACATCCTGCGTGCCGATCCACGAAAGATAAAACAGCGTTCCCGTGCAAAGGCATTGCAGCCCGTAACAAACCAGGATGATGTGCCGTCGATCATAGCGATCGGCTGCGTGTCCGCTCAGCAGCAGGAACAAAATTCCCGGCAGAAACAGAGCCAGTCCGGCATAGCCAAGATCAATCGCCCGATGCGTAATTGCATAGATCTGCCACGACACCGCGACCGCCTGCGCTTCGGCTCCAATAATGACGAGCAGCCGCGCCAGCTGATATCGACGAAAATCGCGGGAGGCAAATGCGGCAGCGCCGCGAGCCGGTTCGTGCGGAATCGACATTCCTTCTATCGTGTCACAGTTTCACAAGGTCATGCTTTGCATGAAACATTTCGGTGCGTCATGCCGCCGCTTGCATGGTGCTTGGACCATTCTGCGAAGGCAGCGGGATGGATTAGCGCGAACAGCACTAGCCCGCGTCGCAATCTTCCTTCCTCTCTAGCTCACTAGCTGAAGAGCAGCGCGCATGCCACGATCCAGTATGGACTCCACATACCCGCTCACTGCCTGAGACAATCCAGGGAACTGCCGCAAGTCTTTGCCCCACCAGTCCTCTTGCTGCAACACCGATTCGGTGAGCCTGCTAGTTCCCTCACTCGACCCGTCAAACTCTGACCATAGCTGCGCAAATGTCTCCAAAATCGACGGACCGTCCTGAATGCTATATTCTTCGCTGCCGCGATGGCCAATCAGAGCGCCGTCCCGAACCTCTGTCCCCCGATAAAACGTAATCAGCGAGGCGAGAGCGAAGGTCAAGCGAGGCGGCAGTTCGCCCTTCATCGCAAGATACTGTTCAACCGATGGCAACACCCGCGTCTTGTACTTCGAAACCGAATTCAAGGAAATACTCAGCAATGCATGTTGAATAAACGGATTGCTGAAGCGCTCAAATACTGAGATGGCGAACGCGTCCAGTTCATGCTTCGGCAGAGTCAGCGTCGGAACCACCTCGTCGTAAATCGCGCGAGTCATAAAATCGCGGATCAGCGGATCCTTCATGCATTCGCCCACCAGGTTTTCGCCCGCCTGATATGCGGCCAGCACTGACGTCGTGTGAGCGCCGTTCAGTATGCGCACCTTGCGCTCTCGATACGGCGTCATATCGTCGGCAAATATGACATTGAATCCAGCTTCGCGCAGCGGCAATTCCTTGGCCAATGTCGACGGTCCTTGAATCACCCACAGATGAAACACCTCCGAGGTATTGAACAGGTCGTCCACGTAGCCAGACTGTTGCCACAACGTCTCAATCTCATCGTGCGGGAAGCCGGTAACAATTCGATCCACCAGCGTATTGGTAAAAACATTCGCCTGGTCGATCCACCACACAATTTTTGCGTCGACGTCCCAGCCTTCCGCTGTTCGCAGTACCGCTTCTTTTAGTTTGTCGCCATTACGCTCAATCAGTTCGCACGGTAAAAGTACAAAACCCTTCGACAGATCGCCGTCGAATGCCTTGTACCGCTCGATCAGCAGCAGCGTTAGTTTTGCCGGAAAGGAGACCGGAGGCCGATCGGTCGGCTTGTCCTCCCGCCGATACACGATTCCCGCCTCCGTCGTGTTGGAAACGATGAAGCGAAGATCAGGGTTGTGTGCGCACTTCAGGTATGCATCGAAGTCCTTGGTTGGGTCGATGCCGCGACTGATCGAACTGATAACACGTTTTTCTTCGACCAGTCGGCCATTCTCGATACCGCGCGCAAGATGCGTATACATTCCGTCTTGCTGATTCAGCGTCGTTACCGTTCCCGGATTCATCGACGCCACTACAACCACCCGTCCGCGGAACAAGCCTTTCCGGTTCATTCCGTCGATCATCCAATCCACGAAGCCACGCAGAAAAACGCCAGCGCCGAACTGCAGCACACGCTCCGGAAGGCCCTCTGTAAATCCTTTGGGTATCAGTTCCGGGTGATGTCTTAGGAATTCCGCGTTCAGCTGCGGCAAGGTTGCAGTTGTTGGTGCTTCCATTTTCTCGGTCCACCACATCTCCATCACAAATGTACCAGTGCCACTATGTGGTTCCGACATGTCGCTTTTGCTGGATACGCAGGGGATCCTGGGCGCGGATTGGATTACAAAGGTTTGGCGGAGAAAAGGAAGATTCGTATTTCAGAGTTGAAGGCTAAATCGATTCGCTCATCGTCGTCGCCGACGTGCCATCGCCGCGTTCACCGCTACGCTCGTACGATTGGCGGTTTCAAATCTTCCGCTGGATTCGCCGATGCAGGAAGCGGCGAGTCGCGCGGTGTTTTTCTGGGGGAGGGCTTGATTCGTGCATTGTCGTGCGAACTGCGCGGAAGATCCAACTTACACTTCCGCGTAGCTTGCCAGCGCCATCTGGTTGTGGATCAATAACGTCGAACCACGAAAATCCAGCAGGTGCCGATTTTTGAATTCACTCAATGTTCTCGTAACTGTTTCCCGGGAAGCACCGATGCACTCGCCGATTTCGCCATGCGTCAGTGTGAGCTTGAATTGATTGCAATGGTTGGTTGCATCGGCGGCCGCGCACAACTCCAGCAGCAGTCGCGCCAACTTCACAGGAGCGCTGGGCGCCAGCCCAACTGTGCGCAGTTGTTCACAAGCGCGCGTATAGTCCAGGCTTAAATCGCGCGCGACACTTGCGTAGGCAGCCGGATAGCGCAGCAGGAATTCCAGGAAATCCTGGCGCCGCACCGATGCGATTTTGCAGGGGTGCAACGCCTCTGCAGTCATTTCATACTCTTTGCCAGAAAGGACTGACGTCAGCCCCGGCAATTCACCTGGTCCGGCAATTCGCAGGATCAGCCGCCGACCATCAATCGAATTCATCGAGAGCTTCACCTGACCCTCCAACAGGACAAACACGCGCGTCGGATTTTGTTTCTCCTCAAACAAAACTTCGCGCGGTTCATACGTCTGTCGCATTGACATGGACTCAAAGTCAGCCAGCGCTTGAGGCGGCAACGCTTTGAAAAACTCGCTCGAGTGGTATGACTTGGTGCGATCTGTCCGGTCGGCGTGATAGGTGTGTGGCATGTCAATCCTTCTCCTGATTGTCGTTCGTTGAATTGCGTTGAGCTTGCTCTGCAAAAGACTCAGTCAACGGGCTTGCAGTAAGAATTGCCGGATGTTTTTCTTGGCAAATCTGGCGCAGAACCTGCATACCGCTGACGTCAACATAGGTCACGTCCCGCAGATCGAGAGTCGCCGAACGCTTGTCGAGCGTTGTTGCCAGGTCGCCCCACACTGCAGCCAGTTCCTCGGCCCATGGTCCAACGACTCTGCCCTCAAGCTTGACAATGGCTGTGTTCGGATTATTGTCGATCGTTATTCGTAACGTATATTGGCTCGTGCCTGCGCCACGTACTCTCTAATGGCATGTCGCGGGCCAAACCTGAAACATCACGCGACCGCATGCTGCATCTTGTTTGTGGAGAATGAGTTATGGATTGGCTTTGGTGCGGAGGATTGTTCTATTTCAGGATGGCGTGACGAAGTGATGAAGACGATATTTCGTCGCCGAGACTACATATAGTCGCTGCGCTCGATTCCGAGCTTCTTCAACTTGGAGTTCAACGTGGTGCGCTTCAGACCGAGGCGTTCTGCTGCGCCGCCCGTTCCGCCAATCATTCCATGGGTCTCCCGCAACACCCGTAGGATATGCTCGCGTTCCGCGGCCTGTAGGTTTGGGTCGACTTCGGAAGCCACTTCGGATTCTGTAGTCGCCAGTTCCGCCAGCGGAACATGAAGCACATTACCGCGGGTAAGAATCACCGCGCGCTCAATGAAGTTCTCCAACTCTCGAATGTTCCCTGGCCACTTCCAGCTCACCAGCGCTTCCATCGATTCCTCGGGGATGGATTCAATCGACTTTCCCATGCGCCGACCGTGCTTGTCGACGAAATGGCGAACCAGCATCGGGATGTCGCTGCGACGGTCGCGCAACGGCGGTGAAACCACCGGGAACACCTTCAGCCGATAATAAAGGTCACTGCGAAATTGCTTTTCTGCAACCATCTTTTCCAGGTCACGATTGGTCGCCGCAATCAGCCGAACATCCACGCGGATATTCTGAGTTCCACCCAGCCGTTCGATCTCCCGTTCCTGCAAAGCGCGCAGCAGCTTGGGCTGCAGATCCAGCGGCATCTCGCCAATCTCGTCCAGGAACAAAGTGCCTTCGTGTGCCAATTCCAACCGACCCATTCTGCGCGAGATCGCCCCGGTAAAGGCGCCCTTTTCGTGACCGAACAGCTCACTTTCCAGCAGGCCTGCAGGAATCGCGGCACAATTCAGCTTGATGAACGTTCTTTCGCGCCGAGGACTCAGCCGGTGAATCGCGCGCGCCAACAGCTCTTTGCCCGTTCCTGTCTCTCCTTGAATCAGTACCGTCGCATCGGTGGGCGCGACAGTCTCAATATCCTTCAGCACATGTCTCAATCCAGTGCTCTCGCCAACAATGTCCTCAAAGCGATGCTCCATATTAAGCTCGTCTTCAAGGTATTTCTTCTCCTGCGAGAGCTTGTCGCGCAGATCGGCGATCTGGCGAAACGCTAACCCATTGTTCACCGCCATCGCAATCTGACTGGCGATTTGGCCCAGCATGTCGGCTTCACGCTGCGTGAAGGCAGACTCCATTCGACTGGCCACCATCAGCGTTCCCAGTGTCTGTCCTCGGTTGATCAACGGCACCCAGCATCCAGACATCATCTGCTTGTCCGTCAAGTGCCGTACCGCTTCTCTGGCATAGGGACCCAGGTTGATTTGATTCAGCAAGACGGGCTCGCCCAACCGAAAGGCCGAGCCGGCTGGCGAGTTTTCGATCGAGATAATGGTTTCCGTCTGGCTGGACTGCTTGCCCTCGCCAGCCTCAAGAAACTGTTCTCGCAGTCCGCCCGAGACCGGATCGCGCAGCGCCAAGGTCGCGCAATCATGTGGAACCACGTCGCGAATGCTGGCTGAAATCGCCGACAGCATCTTGCGGATATCCACATTGGCCAGCAGAACGGTACTGAGCTGGAGCATCAACGCTTCTTCAGCGCGCTTTCGATCGGTAAAATCGCGAGTGATTTTGGCAAACCCGGTCAGATCATTGTGCCCATCAAAAATCGGAGTCATGACGACATTTGCCCAGAATCGTGACCCATCTTTCCGGATGCGCCAGCCTTCCGCTTCAAATCTTCCCTTGGCTCTGGCGATCTTCAATTGCTCGTCCGGCTTTCTTCTCTCCGAGTCGTCGTCAGGATAAAAAATAGAAAAGTGCTGTCCGATAATCTCGTCCGCGCTATAGCCTTTGATCCGTTGCGCTCCAGGATTCCATGTCGCTACGTATCCATGGGGATCCAGCAGAAAGATGGCATAGTCCTTCACGCCGTCGACAATCGACCGCAACTGCTGATCAGATCGCCGCAGCGCATCCTGCGCCATGCGCTGAAAAGAAACATCCCGCACGAAACTCAAAACAATCGGACCATTTTCCGTGTCCACGGGGCGAAGCATAATGTCGACTGGAATTTCAGTGCCATCCTTCCGCAGACCAAAGAGATTCAGGCCGCCACCCATCGATCGAGTTCGCGGATGTGCGTTGTAGTCCTCGCGATGGGCCGGGTGCCCTTTGCGAAATCGCTCAGGAACCAGCATTTCAATCGGCTGACCGATCAGCTCTCCCGGACCGTACCCAAACATCGCCTCTGCCTGATGATTTGCCGCACGGAGATTTCCCTGCGCATCCGTGATCAGGATGGCGTCGGGTGAGAACTCGAATAGTTGTTGGATCGCCGGAAAAGCGAATGTTTCCTCTGCAGGCATATGCGTATTACATACTCTAAGCGTTCCGCCAGGGATTCGCCGAGTGTCGTTGCGTCGATCTCAAGGTCTCAGAACAATTCGCCGCGTTTGCGAGTTTCAGCAGACCCCTCGAAACATCACCGGCTCGCCGGCTTCCAGTCTTCACTTTGTAACGACAGGATCGAGAGGATTGACCTTAAATCTTTCCAGATCGTTGGAAACAATAGTGGATCGTCGACCTTAGCCCGATCATCAGATTGCCAGCGGGTGAGATGCTCGCCTTAAAGGAATTGCAATCTCATGAACCAAATCTCACCGGAATTTACCTCCGCGCCCATCAGCGCGACCGCTCCCCGGATGTGGGCCGTCAGCCTCACCAGCCTATTGTTCATCGTATTGCAAAGCGCGTGCACGGTCGCCGTCGCATTCAGCGGCATCAATGCTGCCGTGGGACTGGGGTCGTTCGCTGCCGCCATCGGCCTCACCCGTCTCACTGGCAGTTTTCACGCTGATCTGATTCGTATTCCTATGATGGTTTTAGCCCTGGCAGGCTCGCTGTTCACCCTTTACACCGTCCGTCGTGCCCGGGCTTTGCGGGCCCGTCCGGCGTCCCAATGGCGGATTCGCCCTCTAACTCCGAAAGAAAAACGCAAGGAAACCTTTCAGATTGCGATTTCCACGCTGACGATCCTCTTGATCTTCGCCGAAATCGCGACCCATGTGTACCTCAATCACGCGTTCTAGTCGAACCGGCGCGCCGTTGGGGTGGGGTGACAGGCGGCCGGCCACCCGCAAGACTGTGCGTCCGAAAAAATTCACGTATCTGTCCCAGATATTGTCCCGCTACGGATGAATCGCCTCCGCACTCTCCCAAATGGCGCAAACTGAGCAATCAGCCAAATAAATTTGCCTTCCCTGTAACCAAATGCGGCCTGTAGGATTCTAACGTTGCACAGCCCGCGTGGAAACTCGCGGGTCTGCACAACCCAGGAGGATTCACAATGAAGAATTCGATGAAATCGATCATGCTGAGCGCAGCGGTGGGCGGAATGCTCGGACTTCCCGCAGTAGCTCTCCATGCAGCTACTCCGAACTCTGCGCCCAACACTGTTTCGGCAAACGGTCAGTATCTTGGTCAAACCGCCTTTACCGGGTTGTCCGCCAAGGATAAGCACTCTTGTAAAGGCAAGAACAGCTGTAAGGGCAAGGGTGGCTGCAAGTCCAGCGACAACGGATGCAAAGGCAAAAACAGCTGCAAGGGCAAGGGTGGTTGCGCCACCGACGGCTCGAAGATGCCTGGCTAGTTCTTCGTGGAATCGTTCCTCCTGCGAAGAGACTTTCCTCCTCGCAGGGGGAATATTTCAATCGCAGCTCTTCAGGAATCAAACATGCCAGCCAATCGTTTTAATGGATTTACCGAATACGGCGTAGGGATTGGGCTGCGCTTGCCCCACTACCAGCACATACTGGAGAAGAAACCGGTCGTCGACTGGTTTGAAATTATCTCCGAAAACTACATGGTGGATGGAGGACGCCCGCTGACCGTGCTGGACTCCATTTTGGAGCAATATCGCGTCGTGCAACATGGCGTCTCCATGTATTTTGGCTCCGCCGATCCGCTGAATCGTGAACACCTGAAGCGCCTCAAGGCTCTGGTACGCAGAACCGGCACACCCTGGCTATCGGATCATCTCTGCTGGGGTAGCGTCGATGGGCGATATACGCACGATCTGTTGCCCATGCCCTACACGTTTGAAGCTGCCCGCCTGACTGCGGAAAAGATTCGCCAGGTTCGAGATTTTGTTGAGGTTCCGGTAGTGGTCGAGAACGTCAGCAGCTATGCGGAATTCCACGTTTCCGAGATGACGGAATGGGAATTTCTGAATGAAGTCGTGGAGCGCGCCGACTGTGGCATTCTGCTCGACGTCAATAATATCTACGTCTCTTCGCGGAACCATAACTTCGACCCACGCGTGTATCTCGATGCGGTTCCGGCGGACCGGGTAGCGCAGATCCACATCGCAGGACATTCAAAATTCGAGAAGTACATTCTCGACACGCATGATCACCCAGTTCTTGACCGCGTATGGAGCCTCTACGAGCGTGCAATCCAGCGCTGTGGGCCCACCGCCACATTGCTGGAGTGGGACGATCGAATTCCATCCTTCGACGACGTGCATGCCGAAGCTCTGAAGGCGAACAAGTATCTAAAGGCCGCGTCGACCGGAGAATCGAAGCAGGAAAACGCTCTGGAGTATGCGCGATGACCGGCCTGCAGGAACTTCAACATCGCATGGCCAAGGCTGTCATGCAGCCGCTGACGGCGCGGGAGCAGATGCGGCGCCGCAATTCTGCTGGGCAGTCGAATGCAGCGGAAGCAGACCAATTCATCCGCCCTAATGACCGCTTGACCTCGTTTGAGCGCCTGGAAATCTACAACCGTCAGTATTGGTTTCGATTGTTCACAAGCTTTGAAGAAGATTTTCCCGGCTTGCAGGCTATCGTTGGCCGCAAGCGATTTCAGGCTCTGATGCGAGCCTACCTTGAGGCACACCCGTCTACTTCATTCTCGTTGCGCAACCTGGGGTCGCGGCTGGTGAACTGGTTGGAAGAAAATCCTGCATGGACTGAACCACACTCTGAAATGGCCATCGAGATGGCCAGCTTTGAGTGGGCGGACATCGAGGCCTTCGACAGTGCAGCTTGGCCGACACTGACTGTCGAAGCTCGATCGCAAATTGGCGCGGAGTCGCAATTGACATTGCAGCCGTATCTACGGCTGGTTGAAGCACACTATGCAATCGACGACGCATTGATTGCAGTTCGCAATGAAAGCGGAAGCCGAGATACCTCCAGCAACAATGCATCGACTGGACACGTAAGTAAACGCACACACGCCCTTCGCGGAATGAAACGAGAAGGCGTGCATATTGCCGTGCACCGATTTGAAGATACCGTGTACTATCGTCGACTCCCGGCGGAAGACTACCGACTATTGCTGGCCTTGCAACATGGCGCGGCCCTGGGAGATGCAATCGACATTGCCTTTGACGGCAGCTTGATTCCGGAAGAGGAGCGACCTGCGTATTTGCAATCGGCTTTCGCCTATTGGACAACGATGGGATGGTTTTGCACTCCGCCCGTGGAACGAGTAGGTAAAGAAAATTCATGAAAGCTTTAGCTAGTTTGTATGCCCGTTTTTCTGCCCTGGCCTCCTACCTTCAGTCTCCATTCCTGCTGGCTGTGCGCCTCTACTGGGGCTGGCAATTTGCTCAATCCGGATGGGGACGACTGCATCATATAAGCCAGGCCACGTCATTCTTCGCGAGTTTGAACTTGCCGTTTCCACAGGCGACAGTCATCTGTATTTCGAGCCTGGAATTTGTGGGCGGAATCCTGTTGATCGTTGGGCTCGCGTCCCGAATCACCGGCTTGTTGCTGGCTGGCGATATGTTTGTGGCGTATTTGACGGCTGACCGCGACGCCCTCACCTCGATCTTCTCTAACCCAGGGAAATTTTATGGGGCCGACCCTTACACATTCTTATTTGCATCCTTGATCGTGCTGATCTTTGGTGCCGGCCTTTTCTCTGTGGATGCATGGTTGTCGAGGCGCTCCCAAACTTGGCTCGAACGACCATGACACAGACGTTGCAGGGCAGGGATGAGGCCCAGATGATTGCTTCCATCCTTGCCGGGGACTCGCACCAGTTTCATCAGCTCATCCGTCCCTATGAGAGAGGTCTGTATGTAATGGCGCTGTCCATGTTGCGGAACGAAGCTGATGCAGAAGATGCAGCCCAGGAAGCTTGCCTGAAAGCATACCGAAGCCTGGCTAGCTTCCGTGCGGATTCAAAATTCAGTACCTGGCTGGTCAGCATCACGCTCAACGTAGCCCGCAACCGCCTGCGTCGGAATCGATCGACGCACATGGAATCTCTCGATGTTCCACCTGACGAGCAGGGACATGTTTCGCCGGCCCTGTTGCGAGATTGGCGCGAAGTACCGTCAGAGGCTTTAGAGCGCGCCGAGGTTCGACTGATCTTGCAGAAGGCGATCGTTGCGTTGCCGGAGATCTATCGCGAAGTATTTCTTTTGCGAGATGTGGAAGAGCTTAGCATTAAAGAAACTGCGGAAACATTAGGGGTGAGTGAAACGTCTGTGAAAGTGCGGCTGCATCGCGCTCGAACCATGCTGCAAAAAACTCTGGCGCCGGAATTGAAAAGCCTGGTCCCTCAGAAAGGGAGGTGGTTCCCATGGTTATAGATTGCAAGCATGTTTGGAACAACATCTCGGGCTATTTGGATGGGACTCTCGATCCAGTTGTTTTGCAGCAGGTGCAGAAGCATCTGGAACATTGCGGTATTTGTTCTGCCATTCTGGACTCGACCCGAAACATTCTGATCCTGACTGCGGACGAGCGCGTCTTTGAGCTGCCTCTTGGCTACAGCGACCGGTTACACTCTCGACTGGAAGCCGAAATCCGGGGAATCTCTCTGCCTCCGAATGGCAGTTGATCCGTAGCAGTGGTCGACGTCGGCCTTCACCTCTCTTCAGAAAGTGGATCTTCCCTGTACGGCCAAGAATTGCTTCTGCATTCCTGGACAATGGCGCATGATTTTCTTCATCGCCCACTGTCGTAGATACTGTTCCTATGTCAGCGACTGCTGCGGTATTAGGCAAGATCGGACTTCCAGCCAGCATCCGGGAAATTGCATCTCGCACGTGGGATGTAGTCATCATCGGCGCGGGACACAATGGTCTCGCCTGCGCTGCCTACCTGGCTCGCGCAGGCAAATCCGTGCTTGTGCTTGAGAGCCGCGAGCGCGTAGGCGGTGCCTGCACCATTGAAGAGCCTTTCCCCGGAGTGCTGATGTCCCCGTGCGCCTATCTCGCCGGGCTGCTGCATCCGCTGGTGGTTGAGGAACTAGATTTGCCGCGTCGCGGTTTTGTGTGGACGCCTGCAGTGAACGGCCTGTTTGTTCCGTTCCTCGATGGCAGCAGCATTCAACTTTGGGATGACGACGATCATTGCGAACAGGAAGTGCGCCAGTTTTCTCCCAAGGATGTTGAAGGCTGGCGCGCCATGAGTGATGTCGTTCGTCGTTTGCGAGATTTTCTCCGCCCTGCCGCAGGCATGTTTGACGGCGAAATAAATAACAATCGGCGCGATGCATGGATCGGAGATGCGCCGACCCATGAGCAAATGGAAGAGCTGCTGGCGGGTGACGCCGAAGCTCGCGACCTGCTGTTCAACTGGTCCATGGCAGAATTCGTCGAGCGATACCTGACCGATGAGCGCTTGCAAAGTGCCTATCTCGGCCAGGGTGTCATTGGCACCAACGCGAGCCCTTTCGACGCGGGTACGGCTTCCATCCGATTCCACCATTCCTCGGGCAGGCTTGGCGGTATGCCCGGCATGTGGGGATATGTGAAGGGTGGCATGGGCATGGTTTCGTTTTATTTTTGCGACGCTGCACGCGAGGCTGGAGCGGTTATTGCCGCTGGCGTTCCTGTTTCACACATCCTGCCGGGAGAAGGTGTGTTACTCGAAGGTGGCGAACGGATCACAGCTCCGATTGTTATCTCGAATGCTGATCCAATTCGGACACTCAGCCTATTACATAATTCCGCTGATGCAGCATGGGAGAAGCGAGTGCGCTCCGTTCCAATCCAGGGATGCACCGTAAAGTTGAACGTGTTGCTGCGCGAACTACCCAACTTCACAGCGCGCCCGGGAACTCTCGAGCCTCATCATTACGGCCAAATCAATGCGCCGCTGACAAAATCGGAATGGAGAGCAAGCTACGCCGCGGCCCGCGCAGGAAGCCTTGCAGATCACCTGTGGTGCGAACTTTATTTTCAAAGCGTGCACGATGCAGGCGTAGTTCCGGCGGGCATGCACACCATGAGCGTCTTTGCGCAGTATGTGCCGTATTCCTTTGCATCGGGGAGTTGGGAGGATCGGCGCGATGAAGTTCGATCCCTGGCGCTCGGTTCGATCGGCCGTTTTTGCAGCCATCTTGAAGGCGCGGTGGTGGAAGCGCAAGTGCTCGGCCCTCCGGATATCGAGCAGAAAGTAGGCCTGACGGGTGGGCATATTTTTCAGGGAGAGTGCCTGCCTGCGTATATGTGGAGCCATCGCCTGTCCTCCAGAACTCCAATGAAAGGCGTCTACCTCTGCGGCGCGTGTACGCACCCCGGCGGAAGTGTCATCGGCATCAATGGCCGCAATGCTGCCATGGCGGTTTTGCACGACTTGAATGGCTCCTGAAACAGAACGTCCGTGGAAATCCCCGTGAAAGCTCTTCCGGAAAACAAAAAACTGGCAACCAAGTGATCGATGGGAGTACAACAAAGCCAGCGTTTTGGACTTCTTGCAAGGAGGAAATCGTGAACGAATCTACATTGGCTCCCACAGCACCCGGTGCAAAAAGCAGCGGACGAATAATCGTTGGCGTGCTTTTGATCATCCTCGGTCTTCTCGCCATTATTCTGCCATTCATCGCTGGCATTGCGATCACCGCATTTATCGGCTGGCTTTTGTTATTTGCCGGCATCGCTCACCTGATTTATTGCTGGCATTCGCGCAATACCGGCGGAGTAATCTGGCAACTGCTCATTGCAATCCTGTATTTATTTGTCGGCTTCTATCTCATTTTTCACCCCGCACGTGGATTGATTACGCTGACGCTGCTGTTGGCCTCCTACTTTGTGGTGGAAGGCGTGATTGAACTTGTACTTTATTTTCGTATGCGTCGCTCTCACAGTGCCGGCTGGTTTCTTTGGGACGGTCTGATCACGCTGTTGCTAGGCATTCTGATTTGGGCGCACTGGCCATTCAGCTCTGTATGGGTGCTCGGCACTTTAATCGGCATCAGCTTGCTGATCAGCGGATTTACTCGACTCTTCGCCAAGCCAACATTGGTTTCAGGATTGGTGTGAAGCATCGACCGAGAGCCTAATGAAAATCATGGGAGCGCAGTGCAAGCGCGCCATCGGAAAAAGCCGTCAGTCGAGTTGCTTTCACATGAATCACACCGTCCTGATTTTGCAAGGGCCCTTCGACAATCAGGAATTTGCTGCGCGTTACAACTAGACGCTCCCGTTCATACAAATCGGGGGTGACAATGACATTGGCAATGCCGGTTTCATCTTCCATTGAAAGGAAGATGAAGCCCTTTGCCGTGCCTGGACGTTGCCGCGCTATGATGCAGCCCGCCGTGCGCACGTAGTTCCCATCCTTCTGTTCCCGCAATTCTTTTGCAGAAAGTACGTTTTGTCGTTGTAAGGCAGGGCGACGATAATGCATCGGATGTTTGCCAACTGTAAGTCCAGTGCCCGCGTAATCGGCAATCAGCCGCTCCTCGGTATTCATTTGTAGAAGCGGCTTTCCCTCCGAATCATCTTGCAACGATGCAACATTTCTCTGAAATAACGGCCCTTCCAGCTTCCCGGCACGTTCCACCTGCCAAAGAGCATCGCGACGGTGTTCAATTCCATTCAGTTGGTTCAAAGCGCCGATGCGAGCAAGCAGTGTTAGTTCTTTTCGATTCATCAAAGGAACACGCTGCGCAAGATCTTCCGCCGAATTGAACCAGCCATCTCGCCCTCGAGATGCCACCAGCGCCTCCGCCGCCTGCTTGCGCAACCCTCGAGCATAGCCCAGTCCCATCCGCAAAGAGAGGCTGCCATCGTGCTCTTGTTCCACGACGCAAGCCCAATCGGAAATCTGGACGTCGATGGGTCGCACGCGAAGACCATGTCGTTGCGCATCCTTTACCAGAACTGCCGGAGCATAAAAACCCATTGGCTGATTGTTCAAAATGGCGCACATAAATGCAGCTAGGTATTTCACTTTGAAATAAGCTGAGGCATAAGCGATAAGCGCAAAGCTGGCGGCATGTGATTCTGGAAATCCGTACAGCGCAAACGAACTGATATTTTGAATAATGTTGTTTTGAGTAGTGACATCGAGTCCGTTCGCGGTCATGCCGGACCGCAGTTTGCCTTCTAGATTTTTCATTCGCTCCCAGGATCGGCGCATCCCCACCGCACGTCGCAACTCTTCGGCTTCCGCCCCAGAGAAGTTGGCAACCACCATCGCCATCCGCAGCAGTTGTTCCTGAAACAGCGGCACCCCCAGAGTGCGTTTCAAAACAGGCTCCAGCAATGGATGCGGATAGCTGACCGGTTCCTTATGCTGTCGGCGTCGCATATATGGATGCATCATTTGACCCACAATCGGGCCCGGGCGAATAATCGCCACCTGCACCACGATGTCATAAAACACTTCTGGATGATTCCGCGGCAGCGAGGCCATCTGCGCCCTGCTTTCCACCTGAAACATTCCTACGGTATCGGCCTGCTGCAGGGTTCGATACACGTCAGGATCTTCCGGCAATTGGGCCAGGTCGATTTGCTCGCCATAATGCTGAGGAATCAGTTCCACGCAATCTTTCAGGACGGCCATCATGCCGAGCCCAAGCAAGTCAACCTTGATGATGCCAAGATCGGCACAGTCTTCTTTGTCCCATTGCACGACGGTGCGGCCCGGCATGGAAGCTCGTTCCAGCGGCACCACATGGTTCAGTTGCCCCTGGCAGATCACCATGCCGCCCGAATGCTGGCCTAAATGACGCGGCAGGCTCTGAGTCCGCATGGACAGGTCGAGATACTTGGCGATCCGCGGATGGGCAAGGTCAAAGCCGGCATCGCGAAATGAATGCGCCATGGTGTCCGTCTTTCCCCGCCATTCCCAATTGCTGACCAGGCTGGATAATCGCCCCAGAGTATCAGCATCGAAGCCCAGTGCCTTGCCCACTTCGCGTGCCGCAGATTTGCCGCGATACGTAATGACATTCGCCGTCATCGCAGCCCCCAGCTCTCCATATCGCTGGTAGACGTACTGGATAGCCTGTTCGCGCTTATCGACAGAAGGCAGATCGAGATCGATGTCCGGCCACTCACCGCGGCTCTCGCTCAAAAAGCGTTCAAAGAGTAGCTCCATGCCGACGGGATCGATGGCGGTAATTTCCAGTGCATAACAAACAGCCGAGTTGGCGGCACTTCCACGCCCCTGGACCAGGATGTCATGGCTCTTGCAGAACTGGATGATGTCCCAAACAATCAAAAAATATCCGGCAAACCCAAGCTTCGCAATCAAAGTCAATTCGTGCTCGACCTGCTTTTTCGCCCGCTCCAGTAGATGTTGATTTTTCTTTGGCCCGTATCGCCTCGCCACTCCCTCCGCAACTCGCTTTCGCAGAAAGCTATCCATGGTGTCACCCTCGGGCACTGGATAGCGGGGAAATTCATATCCAAGATCATCCAGAGCAAAGGTGAGGCGCGAAGAAAGTTCTACTGTGTTGTCGACTGCATGCGGTATATCGCGGAATAAGCAGACCATTTCCTTCGCCGAGCGCAGATACCGTTGATCGTTCAGCGCTAAAAGGCGCCCCGCCTGATCAAGTTCCGTACGATGGCGAATGGCTGTGAAGACATCCAGAATCTCCCGGTCATATTGCGTTGCATAGCGAACGCCGTTAGTTGCCAGAACGGGTAACTTGAGAGAACTAGCTATACGTATCGCCGCTCGATTGCGCCACTCCTCTTCCCGTTCCTGGTGTCGCTGCAGCTCGACATAAACATTTTCCTTACCGAAAATTTGGATGAGCTGTTCGACAACCTTGCGACCCGCCGTCTCTCCACCTGCTACCAGCGCAGCGGCCAATGGTCCTTCCTCTCCGCCGGTGAGACATACCAGTCCAGTGTTGTACTGCTGTAAATCTTCAATCGTAGCGGCGCCTTCGCATTTGTCAGCTTCTCGCATTTTGAACTGTGTGATGAGCTGGCAAAGATTCTGATAGCCCGTGCGAGATTCGCACAGCACAGGCAGGCGCACTGGCTCTGGGACATGCCGGTGAGGTAGCCACGAGGGAGGTGTCAGTCGTGACCCAAAACTTGAAACCGCAATTTCCGCTCCGATATGCGCTCGAATGTTATTCCTCTTGGCGCTGTTATGGAACCGGGCGGAGCCATAGACACCGTTGCGGTCCAGTAGCCCAATTGAGGGCATCTCCAATTCCACAGCCCGCTCGATCAGCCCTTCTGGTTGCGATGCGCCTTCAAGAAAACTGAAAGCGCTGGCAGCATGCAGTTCCACATATCGTTCAGTCATACAGCGCCACCATCACCCAACAATTCCGCGTCTCATCGCGGACAATGCAGCCGCACAGCAAACTGCCATCCGCAGATCGCGCCACTATGTCCCACTGTTCCACATTCCACAATTCCGGATTCCACCAATCTCCACTTGTGCGCCACGGGCCGTAAGCCTTCTCGATAATGTAGCGTTTCTTTTGCAGAAAAAATGAAGTCGGCCGTTCATTCTGCAATGTCACGGAAATGTTTTCGGGCGGACGAAACTGCCGCGATGCAACTCGTGGCTGGATACTAACTGCCGACGCAAGATTATTTCTTGCGATCACTACGAAAGGTTCCAGGCGAAACTCATTCGGCTGATGGGTATCACGCAGCACGGCTCGCCCCACGCATTCTTCGCCAACGATGGCACGGATGCGCGCCAGCGTCACATCCAGACGACCGGGCTCCGGTAGCTGGGGAGAAAATAATCCCATTTGCACTTTGCTGGTGCTTCCAGGTTCAGCTGTCAGCATCAACGATAGTATGGGTGCCTGCGGTGGATGGGCCTCCAGGTCGAGGTGCAGCAGTTTGATCCAGAATTGGCGGTCGCTTGTCGGCAAAGCGGGTCGCACGGTTCGCGTATGGGACCCTCCCCCCTCTAGGCGCAACACAATTGTTAGCGCAGCCAATGCCAGCATCCTTGAAGTGGCGCGC
This sequence comes from uncultured Acidobacteriota bacterium, assembly GCA_963794795.1. Taxonomy (GTDB): domain Bacteria; phylum Acidobacteriota; class Terriglobia; order Terriglobales; family Acidobacteriaceae; genus JAKAAZ01. The sequence continues at coordinate 105,222 of CAWCFC010000005.1, forward strand.
AAAATAAGCTGTTCCAGCATCACCCCTAAAACAAACAACAGAGAATCCAGAATTTCTACCGGCGAATCCAGCTCTCGATATTCTTCCAATGTGCTCGCAGGTTCGACCGGCAGAAACAGATGCGGCAGGTCTCCCACTGCCAGTTGGCGAAGACGTTTGCCCTCCTGACCCATCCTCGAAATCAGGTCTTTTTCAGGCAAAGCCGCCAGCATTTCCAGTGTGCGGATCCCCCACAGTGCAAACTTTTCAGCATGCTCTTCAGAAAGCGCCAGCACAGAGAGCGGAAGCGGAGCCAGAGCAGCGCTTTCCGCTCCAGCCAGAATGACAGTTGTCGAAATGTTGGGAGACATACCACGGGCAACACAGATCGCTGCATGAAAATTCCGGCTGATCGCGACTGACGCCGTAATCCCCACCGCCTTGACACGATTTTTTAATTTCTCTGCCAGTGTGGCAGCGGGACCAAACAGCTTCTCCGTCCCCGCAATATCAAGAACACAAAGAAACGCAATCTCCGAACTAGCTTCTTCTACTCTGGGCGTGAAATTCCCCGCGCATTCCAGCAACGCCATTCTCGTTGCAGTTTCTTCCTGCAAAGAACGCGGCAATAGAGTGACTGCAGGAAATGTCTCCATCTCTACCTGCGTCATCCCGGTAAGAACGCCAAGGCGCCGGGCTTTCGTGTTCATCGAACAAACCTGCTGTATCGGAGGTTCGCCTTCCATTACCGCACAAGGCTTTTCACGTAACTCTGGTCGAAGTCGCAGCAAGGACTGCGCAGCAAACTCCTTTACGTACAGGCAGGCGTAGAGTTCTGGCGAGCTCATCGTTGCGCCGCCCATGTCGTTTCACTCTGCCAGTACGCGGCACGTTCTCTTTGTGGCGGCTTACGTAACGGAACAACCTTGGCCGGCGCCGACTGAAAACGCTCTCGTGTAACTTCCAACCCATGCTGCACCCCTGTAAAGACAGTTGCTTCCTTCTGCAGCGGATGGGCTGCCTGCATCTGTAGCACCAGTCCTGCACTACTCTTCGCGCAGGCTCGTTGCGTCAGCAAAAGAAGGCTTGTCTGGCTGTGTTCAGCCGCCGCACGATAGCGGAACCATGTTGCCAGAGGTACTCGCAACGCAAATTCTGGCGCCAGACTCGCCATATCCAGCACAATCGCGCTAAAGCCGCCCGCCTGTAAAAGAAGATCCGTGACTCGAAGTGCCTGCTCGATTCTTGACCACGGCTTGGTAGGGCTAACCTGTGCTGCTTGCCTTGAAGAGGGCCGCCCGGGATGTGACACGAGAGTGGACTTTTCCTTCCAGGGCTTCGCTTGTGAACCTGCATGTATCGGTGGCTTTGTCTCGTTCTGAAAGAAATTATGGAGCGCATCAGGCAATCCCTTTCCCTCTCCTCGAGGATGAGGACCGAAACCACCGCCATGCAACCCTTTCATAATCGGTGAGGGAACCAGATATTTCCCTGGAAGGACAAACGAATCTTGACGAATTTTCTGGATATTTTTTGGTCTTATGACGCCGCACCGCACCCACAGCATCCGTTCCAGATCGACGCCGGATGCTGCTGCGGATTCAGGATGAAGAGTATCTGAGACATCGACCCACGCACATACTTTGCCATCTCGTGTGATGCTCGCGAGAAATGAAAATACCAGCGCTGTTCGACCAGAGCACTCCGGCCCAACAATCTCCGTGATGGCTCCGAGAGGAAGGCCGCCCTCCAGCACCTGGTCAAGAGTTTGAATGCCGGTAGCCACAACCGGGCGAATGATCCGCTGCACAGGAGTCAACGCGGATGGAATTCTGTTCGCCAGAGAAGCTTCAATTTCGGCGCGAAGTGTGGCGGCGGTGGACATAGGCTATCTTCGCCTTATGTTCGCCTATTTGCATAGATATTTGTCAATCGCGGCCTGCTGCGCTCTTGGTGCATAATCACGCAAATAACAGATAAGAAAAGGATTATTTATATAACTCTTTCAGCGCTCTTGCCCTACTTTAGAGGCACCGGTTCTTAAGGGGCAGCCAAAATGGCAAACTCAACTTCTCTTCTAGAGCGCTCGAAGTCTGCAAAATTTTAGATTATGCGCATGGAAATTTCCTCCTAGTTTTGCTCTTAACTCCAATCACCGTTCCCGCAAATCGCAAAACTCGAGGCATCTATTTCATACTTGCAGGCGTCTTCTGAACTCATGCAGGCACCCGCGACGACAAAGCCAAAAGGGATCTTGGTCGCATGTCTGGCTGTCATTCTTATGTCTGGGGAATGGATCCTCTTAGTGGCTGGAACTCACCTCCACGAAATGATTGTGGGAGCAGCTTCCGTTCTGGCATCCGGCACATTCTTGTTTGTTGTCCAACAGTCCACCACACTTCGCACAAATTTTCGTCTCGCCGACATTGCAAAAGGCTGGCGCATTCCCTGGTATGTGCTCAACGATATTTTTGTGATAACCATCGTCCTATTCAAAGATCTTTTCGGCATTGAAAAAGCAAAATCTCTCTTCCGCGTCTCTGGATTTCAAACTGGAAAAGAAGATCCGATCCTGGTGGCGCGACGGGTTCTTGCCATCGCGTACACATCCGCATCCCCCAACACCATCGTCCTCGGCATCGATTACACATCCAGCAGGATGCTATTTCATCAACTCAAGCGCACTCCTCTTTCCCGGATGACGAAGGATCTGGGAGCGAAATCATGAACCCCTGGTTGATTGCCGGCATGTCAGTTTCAGCAACATTGGTTCCTTGTGCAGCCATGTGCTTGCGCGGCTCTCCTGAACGCCGCCTGGTCGGATTGGAAATGACAAGCCTGATGGTCACCATCGCGATGGTGATGTTTGCGGTTGGCTATGGCCGCACGCCCTTCGTCGATATTCCGCTTGCGCTGGCCATCCTCTCGTTTGGCGGAGGGCTTGTATTTGCCCGCTTCCTGGGGAAACATTTGTGACCGCTTACTCGATTGTCGAGGATGGTTTACTCGTCCTGGTAGTGCTGGCGTGCTGGATGGGTGCAATCGGCATGTGGCGTATGCGGACGCCAGTGCAGGCACTGCATTATCTTTCGCTGCCGGCGACTTTGGGTGCATTTGCATTGGCCATCGCCGTTTTTTTAGCCGATGGCGCCAACCAGGCTTTCTGGAAAACGCTGCTGATTGCCTGTATTTTGTTTGCCACCAATTCTGTCGTGGCTCACGCGACCGCTCGCTCTTTTCGAGCACGCGAGCTCGGACATTGGGAGCCATTGGATGACGATCCCTTCGAATTTGTCCATGACACGGAGAAAAAATGATCTGGTTTGGCGCTGCACTGATGCTACTGGTCGCCGTATCCGGCTTCCTTGTCGTACAAACTCGCGACGTCACTGCCCAGGTGATTGCTCTGGGGTTTTACGGCCTGTTGATGGCACTGGTTTTTTTCTTCTTCCAGGCTCCTGACGTCGCACTGTCTCAGGTGACGGTTGGAGCGATTGCGCTGCCATTGATGGTGATGCTGGCGATATCGCGTATGAGGTTCCGCAGTGCGCACTCGCAGTCCGCAGTTACCAAGGGGGATAAGCATGACTGAACGCATGCGTATCCGCATCTTTCTAATCGCAGGCTGCGTTTTCTTCGGACTGTATTGTTATGCAAGCCTGAACATGCCGCCCTGGGGGCATTACCGTGGCCCTTACGGAGACGCTATCGCACGCGTGGCCGTCTACGAACGCCACGCAACCGACGTCGTGAATGCGATCAATTACGATTACCGCGGCTTCGATACGCTAGGCGAGGAGTTCATCCTGTTCACCTCCGTTCTGGGCGTCATGATGTTGTTGCGCCGAGAAGATGGCGTGCCGACACGTTCGGTCGGCAAAGTGGAGGACAGTTCCAAGCTGAGTTCGACGGTACGTGCGATGTGCCGTCCGGCATTATTGGTCGCTCTGGTATTCGGTTTCTATATCGGTACACATGGGCAGTTAACTCCTGGCGGCGGCTTTCAGGCAGGCGTGATTCTTGCAGCGGTGCCGTTCCTGATCTACGTATGCGAGAACGTCCAAGCCTTCCGGCGTGTTACGTCCCACAACGCGGTTGAAGTGATTGAGGCGGTCGGAGCCGGCTCGTATGCACTGATCGGCCTCGCTTCTCTGTTGTTCGGAGTTCCGTTGCTGACCGATATTCTTCCACTTGGTAAGACTGGAGACGTGTTTTCCGCCGGCAATATCGCGTTGATCAGCGCGTGTGTCGGGGTTGAGGTCACAGCGGCGTTCTTATTGGTTGGCTATACCTATCTGCAGGAAATCATCACGGGCGAATTGCCGGAGAAATAGCGAATGTCGCACATTTTGAATTCACTTCCATACTTTGTCTCAGCTTGGCTTTTCGTTTGCGGCCTGTACGGCATCGTCACCAGTCGTCATCTGGTGCATATGGTCGTCTGCTTGGCAATCTTGCAAAGCTCGACGTACATGCTGTTGCTGAGCATCGGCTATCGGATTGGAGGTGCGGCTCCGATCTTCGCCGATATCCCCCCCGGTCGAGTAGTCGTGGATCCGGTGGTGCAGGCGCTGATGCTCACGGATGTTGTCGTCGAAGCTGTGGTGGTCGCGCTGCTGCTTGCGATGGTGGTCAAAGCCTACGAGAAATCCGGCTGCACTTCACCGGCGGATCTTAGAATGATGCGGGGGTAACCGCCGACTGCATGTCTGGGCCCTCCCCACTTACGCCGCTACCCGTTGCTCTCCCTCTGCTTGGGGCAGCCATACTCGCTGGATTGCGTAAGTGGCTGGGTCGCACATTTTCAGATTTCTTTGGCATTTTGTTCGCCGCTGCCACTCTCGTCTTATGCTTCTTATTGTTGATCCACGCAACACATGGAACTACTGTCTACTGGTTTGGCAATTGGTATCCGCGCGGCTCCATGGTGTTGGGAATCGGCTTTGTCGTCGATACCATTGGCGCCGGTTTGGCGACGCTTGCGGCATTCCTCACCTTTCTCGCGTTATTGTTTTCCTGGCGATTTATTGACTCCGGCAGCAACCATTTTCAGCCGCTGATGCTTGTTTTTCTGGCGGCCATGTGCGGCTTTTCCCTGACCGGAGATCTTTTCAATCTGTTTGTTTTTTTTGAATTGATGAGTACCGCTGCCTTTGCGTTATGCGGCTTGAAGACAGCCGAGCCCGCGCCATTGCAAGGGTCCTTCAACTTCGCTGTCACCAATACAATTGCAGCGTTTTTGATTCTGACCGGAATTGCGCTTCTGTATGCGATAACGGGCGCGCTGAATATGGCGCAGATTGGGCTTTCACTTGGCGCGCGGCACGACCCGCTGGTTCTGTTTGCGTTCACGTTGCTCACTTGCGGATTCCTGATCAAAGGCGCAATAGTTCCATTTCATTTGTGGCTGCCAGACGCGCATGCGGTCGCTCCCACGCCGGTGTGCGTTTTATTTTCGGGGTTAATGGTAGAACTGGGGCTTTATGCGGTGGTGCGTTTGTATTCCGTAATTTTTGCGCAATCACTGGCCCCGCACAGTTCTCGGCTGCGAGGTATTCTCATTGTTTTCGCCGCCATTAGTGTCGTGATTGGCGGCCTGATGTGCTATGCCGAGCATCACCTGAAACGGCTGCTCGCCTTTTCAACTGTGTGCCACGCCAGCCTGATGCTGCTCGCATTCGCCATGTTGGGGCCGCTGGCAATCGCGGCGATGCTGACCTATCTGCTGGCTCATGCTCTCATTAAGTCCGGACTTTTCTTTGTGACGGGAATAATGCTGCACCGATTGCGATCGATTAGCGAGCGAATTCTATTTGGTAAGGGAGTGAAATTGCGGTGGACTGCAGGATTGTGGTTTCTAGGCGCGGCTGGTTTGGCGGCGGCTCCTCCTTTCAGCTTGATGCTGGGTGAGGCAGGGGCGACGCGAGCCGCCGGATTGGCGGGTGTGCATGGAATCTGGATCTTGTTTGTATTTGGCGGAGCGATCACCTCTGCTGCAGTGCTGCGTGTGGGTGCTCATACGTTCCTTGGCTGGGGTGATCCGCCGGCAACTGACAGGGCTGCAGAAATCGGCGAGCTTCCGGAGACCAAACCCGAGGAGAAACAAATTTTCTGGTACCATTTTCTGCCGCCCGCGGTGTGCATCCTGGGAGCTTTGGCACTCACGTTTGTTCCAGGATGGCTTCAGATTCTTCGCAATGGAGCCGCAGCGCTTGCGAGTCAGCCGGCGTACTTGCATACCGTCTACACTGGGCAGAACGTCGCCGTGACGCAGCCTTCCTGGAGGCAAGCATTTGCCGTCGCGGCTCTGCATGGAGCTCTCGCGCTTCTTCTTGCAATTCTGCTGGCAGTAAATTCGATCTTTCGTGTCCGATTCCCTCGACAACTTCGCTTCGGCCCGTTTCTTGAGCGCGGTCTTCCTTCGTTACGAACCATGCAGAGCGGTCACCCCGGAGACTACGTCATGTGGATTACGGTGGGACTGGCAATTTTCGGCCTTTCCGTGCAAGTTCTGCTCCGCTGATTTGAATAAAATTGGAGCTTCCTTGGAGTTACATGATGTCTAAGCACTCGGCCCCGTGTGCTTGACACTCCCGTTCCAGACGATAAGAATGATTTGTAACTTAAATCGTTTGAATAAGGTATTACGGCCCACCGGTTTCAACGAGGAAGGAATGAAGGTGAAACTCTACAGAATTCGATTTCTTACGTTGGCCTCAACCGTTCTTTCCCTCGGCATGGGAATGTCTCGAGCCCAACAGCCTTCAGCAGGTCAAGCGATTGCCAATTCCGCAGAAGTGAAACCGTTCCTGGGGCGATGGGATTTGACCCTGTATGCCCCCGACCAGCAATACTCCTCATGGCTGGAGCTAACAAACAATGGAGGACACTTGCAAGGCCGGATGGTCGGTCGCTGGGGCAGTGCGCATCCGGTTTTGGACGTCAAAGTTGAAAACTCTGTGCTGACCTTCGCCTCACCAAAAGACGAAGAAGACACACAAAAAAATATGCCGTTTAAGGCGAAGCTGGTCGGTGGAAAGCTCGCTGGAACCATGTCCGGACCCGACGGAACAACATGGCGATGGACGGGCGAGCAGAGCCCCTTTGTTGAACCGCACCACAGTTGCGAAGTGGGGCAAGCCCATCCAGCTGTTCAACGGAAAAGATACGATGGGCTGGCATTTTGACAGTCCGAGCGGCGCGAATATCTGGAGCGTGAAAGATGGCGTGCTGGTCAGCACCGCCCATGGAAGCAACATCATTACGAACCGCAAATTTCGTGATTTTAAGCTGCACGTAGAATTCAATTGCGAACCGGGTTGCAATACCGGGGTGTACTTGCGCGGCCGCTATGAAGTGCAGATTGCGGACAATGCGGGACAAGATCCACCGGACTTACAGACTGGCTCCGTCTACGGATTCATCACACCGTCTCCGCTGATTCCTCTCCATCCTGGAACCTGGCATTCGTACGATATCACCCTGATCGGTAGAACCGTGACAGTCGTTGAAGATGGCCAAACCATCATCGACAAGAAAGAGATCCCCGGCATCACCGGAAGTGCGTTAGATAGCCACGAGGGGCTTCCCGGTCCGATTTATCTGCAGGGGGCCGAAGCTCACGGCGGGTTTTCGTTCAGAAATATCGTGATCACCCCGGCACAGGATTAAACTCATCCTCGCCGTCGTGAAACAATAATCGAGTCCACGATGGCGACTTCTGACAGCATACTCAACGAGATTCTCGCGGCTCGAGACCGCATCCGCGACTTTATTTGGCTAACGCCTTGCCAGCATTCAGCGGATCTTTCAGCTGTGACTGGCCAGCAAATTTACTTGAAGCTGGATAATCTGCAACGCACAGGTGCCTTCAAAGAACGTGGCGCGTTGAATAAAATCCTGCGGCTGAGCCCGGAAGAAAAGCAATGCGGAGTCATTGCTGCCAGCGCAGGAAACCACGCGCAGGCGGTCGCCTACCACGCAACGCAGCGCGGAATCCGAGCCCAGATTGTAATGCCGCTAACGACACCCCTAGTCAAGGTTTCCGCGACGCGTGACTTCGGAGCCGAAGTTATCTTGTACGGCGCCAACTACGACGAAACCTACGCCGAGGCCGTTCGCCGAAGCGAATCGCAGCATATGACCTTTCTGCATCCCTTCGACGATGTGGATGTCATCCATGGGCAGGGCACAATCGGAGTCGAACTGATTGAGCAGGTTCCAGATCTGGAGGCTGTCGTCGTCCCGATCGGCGGAGGCGGACTGATCAGTGGGGTGGCAGCCGCGCTAAAAGAAATGAATCCTGCGATCCGCGTCATTGGTGTGCAGACGGAACGCCTTCCTTCCATGCTGCGGGCCTGTGAGGCCGGACATCCGATCACCTTGCCCGCGGAAGCCACCATTGCCGACGGGATCGCAGTTCGCAGAGCCGGCAACCTAACGCTGCCGCTGGTGCTGCGATATGTCGATGAAATTGTCACTGTCGATGAAGAGGAAATCGCGAATGCAATCCTGGTTTTGCTGGAACGAGAGAAGACGTTAGCTGAGGGGGCGGGCGCAGTCGCGTTGGCTGCGGTCCTAAACAATAAGACAAGCCTGAAACATCAGAAAACGGTGGTTCTGGTCTGCGGCGGCAATATCGATGTGAGTCTGCTGGCGAGGATTATTGAACGCGGTTTGGTGAAAGACGGTCGCAGAGTTCGCATCCGCGTGCACCTTTCAGACCGCCCAGGCGCGCTGCATCAATTGACCAGAATTCTTGCGGAGCAGCAAGCCAACATTGTAGAGACGCTCCACAACCGTTCACACTACGGCGTGAATCTTGGAGACACCGTGATCGACATAACGCTGGAAACGCGCGGGACGTCGCATATCCAAACCATCTCATTGGCACTGCAGGAAGCCGGCTACAAATTCGAGCGGATTACCTAGCGACTGGCGCATTCTGCGCTCCAGCAACAACCGCGTTCGAAGGTTATCCCGCTACGCCAACCAAACTGGCATCGCGAGCATTCGGAACGGCGCGCAGATATTCATCGACGGCAGCGGCCGCTTTCCGTCCTTCAGAAATTGCCCATACTACCAGAGATTGTCCACGCCTCATGTCGCCGGCGGCAAACACACCCTCGACCGTAGTCATGTAGCTATTGTTGGTCGCGACGTTGCCTCTTGCGTCGATGGCAACTCCCAGTTTCTCAAGCATGCCGTTACGTACTGGACCTGAGAAGCCCATGGCCAGCAACACCAGGTCCGCTTCCAGCACAAATTCACTGCCGGGTTGCGGCTCGAATGTTGGCGGAGGACCCACCTTGACACCATGCAACTGTTTCACATTGCCGTGCTCATCGCCCACAAACTTGGTCGTTGCCAGACTCCAATTCCGTTTACCGCCTTCTTCGTGCGCTCCTTCCGTGCGTAGCTGCATCGGCCACAATGGCCAGGGAGTGAGCGGCGAACGCGTCGGATGGAGGTACAGGCATAATTTCAAATTGCTCGATCGAGAGTGCCTTCTGGCGATGACTTGTACCCAGACAATCTGCGCCAGTATCTCCGCCTCCAATAATGACGACGCGCTTGCCACTGGCGAGGATTGCTCCAACCTCAGAGACCGCGTCCCCTTCACAACGATGATTCTGTTGCGGCAAAAATTCCATCGCGAAGTGAATGCCGTTCAGTTCGCGTCCGGGAACGTTCAAATCCCGAGGTTGCTCTGCGCCGCCCGCCAGCAGAATCGCGTCGAAGTCGCGCTGAAGGTCTTCAACCGGCACATTTTGGCCAACATGGGCGCCAGTAACAAAGGTCACGCCTTCCAATTGCATTTGCTCCAGGCGGCGATCGAGGATTGTTTTTTCCAGCTTGAAGTTTGGAATTCCATAGCGCATCAATCCGCCGATACGATCCGCTTTTTCGTAGACGGTGACCGCATGGCCGGCACGCCTCAGTTGCTGCGCAGCCGCCAATCCCGCAGGTCCCGAGCCCACCACCGCAACACGCTTACCTGTGGAGAATGACGGCGGTTCAGGATGAACCCATCCCTCTTCATACGCGTGGTCGATAATATTTTTTTCAATCTGCTTAATCGTCACCGCAGGCGCATTGATGCCAAGTACGCACGCCGCCTCACAAGGCGCTGGGCAAATTCTTCCCGTGATCTCCGGGAAATTATTGGTCGCGTGCAAACGACGCACAGCCTCTTTCCATCGTCCGCGATAGACCAGGTCATTCCAATCAGGAATAAGGTTGTTAACCGGGCAGCCCGTGTGACAAAACGGTACGCCGCAGTCCATACAGCGCGCGGCCTGCTGTTGCTGCTTTTCTTCGGGAAACGAGCGATAAATTTCGACCCAGTCGTTAACACGTTCCACAACTGGACGCCGCTCTGGCAGTTCGCGTGGAAATTCCATGAATCCTGTCGACTTACCCATGGTGCACCTGCTCAGCGATCGTCAATGTAGGAAGTTCTCCAGTCGTGACAGCCATTTCTCCGCGCTCACGCAGCACGCGCTTGTATTCCTGCGGAAATACCTTGATGAACTTCGGCAGGCTCTCATTCCAGTTCGCAAGAATCCAGCCTGCGCGTGGACTTCCTGTCAGGTCGCGATGGCGTGTAATCAGCGTTTGCAGTTCTTCGATCTCCCGTTCATCGATCAACGGTTCAAGATCGACGGAAGCTGGATTACATCGTTTCTGCGCGAAATCGCCGCGCTCATCGTAGACGTACGCAATTCCTCCGTTCATGCCGGCAGCAAAGTTTCGCCCGCATGCTCCTAGAACGACGACGCGGCCGTTTGTCATGTATTCACATCCGTGGTCGCCCACACCTTCAACAACCGCCGTTGCCCCGGAATTGCGAACAGCAAAGCGTTCTCCAGCAATTCCATTCAAGAAGACTTCTCCGCTAGTTGCGCCGTAGAGAATCACGTTGCCTGCCAGAATGCTTTCCTCCGGTTGAAAACTGGAGTTGCGCGGCGGGAACACAATTATCCGGCCGCCTGAAAGGCCTTTGCCGACGTAGTCATTCGCTTCGCCTTCCAGCGTCAGTGTGACGCCGTTGGGCACAAATGCTCCAAAGCTTTGGCCGGCAGATCCCTGGAAATTGAAGCGGATCGTTTCCTCCGGCAATCCCGCCGGTCCGTAACGCCGCACGACTTCGCCACCCAGCATGGCGCCGACCGTGCGATGGATATTTCGAATCGGCAGTGAGAATTCCACCGGGTGCTGATGTTCGAGTGCAGGTTGCGCAAGCTCCATCAAGTGATGGTCGAGTGCCTGTTCCAGGCCATGATCCTGTTTCTGCACACAATGACGAGCTACGCGGCCTGGCAGCGGCGGACTATACAAAATGGACGACAGGTCGATCCCTTTTGCTTTCCAGTGATCAATCGCTACATGAGTTTCCAACATGTCGACGCGACCGACCATTTCGTCCACGGTGCGGAAACCGAGTTTCGCCATGTGCTCGCGAACCTGCTCCGCAAGGAAGAAGAAGAAATTAATCACATGCTCCGGCTGACCCTGGAAGCGCTTGCGAAGTTCTGGGTCCTGCGTTGCGATGCCCACTGGACATGTGTTCAGGTGGCATTTGCGAATCATGATGCAGCCCATGGTGATGAGCGGAGCGGTCGCAAAACCAAATTCTTCTGCGCCCAGCAACGCCGCAATCACGATGTCGCGTCCGGTTTGCAGCTTGCCATCGGTCTGCACGCGAATGCGGCTGCGCAGGTCATTCAACAGCAAAACCTGCTGCGTTTCTGCCAGTCCAAGTTCCCACGGAATTCCGGCGTGCTTGATCGAGCTGAGCGGCGCCGCCCCGGTCCCACCGCTATCGCCGCTGATCAGCACAACGTCGGCATGCGCCTTGGAAACTCCAGCAGCAACCGTACCAACACCCACTTCTGAAACCAGCTTCACCGCAATGCGCGCCCGCGGATTGACGTTCTTTAAGTCGTAGATCAACTGCGCCAAGTCTTCGATGGAGTAAATATCGTGGTGCGGAGGCGGCGAAATCAGTCCGACTCCCGGAATGGAGTGGCGTAGCCGAGCGATCACCTCATCCACCTTGTAACCCGGCAGCTGTCCACCTTCTCCGGGCTTCGCACCTTGCGCCATCTTGATCTGCAGTTCGTCCGCGTTCATCAAGTAGTTCGTCGTCACGCCAAAACGTCCGGAAGCGATCTGCTTGACGGCGCTGCGACGCAAATCTCCGTTGGCGTCTGGCTTGAACCGACGCGCGTCTTCTCCGCCCTCGCCGGTGTTCGACATTCCGCCAATGCGGTTCATGGCAATCGCCAGCGTCTCGTGCGCCTCTTTGCTGATAGAGCCGAAGGACATGGCGCCGGTGGTGAATCGTTTGACGATTTCCTTTGCAGGCTCGACTTCTTCCATCGCAACTGGCGTCTTCGACTCTTTGATTTTCATCAGGCTGCGAAGCGTGCACATGTTCCGACTTTGTTCGTCAATCAGGTCGGTATATTCTTTGAACGTTTTCGGATTGCTCTGCTGCACCGCATGCTGCAGTTTGCTGATCGTCAGCGGATTCAGCAAATGCTCTTCGCCACCCACACGGAAGTGATACGCACCGCCCACATCCAGATCCGTCTCCGAATCATTTAACGGCGCAAACGCGAACTCATGCTTCATCTGCGCTTCGCGCGCTAGTACGTCGAGCCCGACACCTTCAATTCGTGACGCCGTTCCCTGGAAATATGTTTCTACCAGGTTTCGATTCAAGCCGATCGCCTCGAAAACCTGGGCTCCGCGATAGCTTTGCAAGGTCGAGATACCCATCTTTGAGAACGTCTTCAGCAAGCCCTTGTTCACGGCCTTGATAAAATTCTTGACCGCCGTATCCGGAGTAATGCCGTTCGCAAGATAGCCGCGATGCGCCAGGTCACGAATTGAATCGAATGCTAGGTAAGGATTGATGGCGCTAGCGCCAAAACCGATCAGCAATGCGAAATGCATCACCTCGCGCGGCTCTCCGGATTCGAGAATCAACGCAACTTGCGTGCGAGTTTCCTCACGCACCAGCAGATAGTGCACCGCGGCCAACGCAAGCAAGCTGGGGATTGGAGCATAATTCTTATCCACGCCGCGATCGGAAAGGATCAGCAATGTGTATCCGGAACGAACTGCTAGAGAAGCGCGTTGACACAACTCATCCAATGCACGCTTCAATCCTGCCTCGCCGTCTTCTGAACGGAAGTGAGTTGGCAGCGTCGTCGCCAGCAAGTCCCCAGTGGACACACGACGCAGTTTTTCTAGTTCCCGATTCGTCAAGATCGCGTGCGGCAGTTTCAATGTGTGGCAGTTCTGCGAGGTCTCTGCCAGGATGTTGCGTTCGCTTCCGATAAAGCTAGACAGCGACATCACCATCTCTTCGCGGATGGCATCAATCGGCGGATTGGTCACCTGTGCGAACAGTTGCTTGAAGTAACTGAACAACATTTGCGGCCGGTCAGAAAGGCAAGCCAGCGGCGTGTCGGTTCCCATCGAACCAATCGGCTCTTCTCCCTTGCTCGCCATCGGCTCCAGAATCATCTTCATGTCTTCTTCGGAGTAGCCGAACGCGCGCTGGCGGCGAAGCAGAGTGTCGGGATTGGCCCCGTAGACTCGGGAAGGCTCCGGCAATTGATCGAGCGTGATCTGCTTTTCTTTCAACCACTCTTCGTACGGTTGACGAGAAACAAGCTGCTGCTTGATTTCCTTGTCGGAAATAATGCGCTGTTGCACGGTGTCGACCAGGAACATTTTTCCAGGTTGCAGCCGCCCCTTTTTCTTGACGTTCGCCGCTGGAATATCCAGAACGCCCGCCTCGGACGCAAGAACAACAATGTCATCCTTGGTGACGACATAGCGACCCGGACGCAGACCGTTACGATCCAACGTTGCCCCAATGACGCGTCCATCTGTAAAGGCGATCGCCGCGGGACCATCCCACGGCTCCATCAGTGACGCGTGATATTCATAAAAGGCCCGCTTTTCCGGCTTCATATGCGGATTGCCCGCCCACGCCTCTGGAATCAGCATGGCCATGACGTGCGGCATAGATCGGCCAGATTGAAACAGCAGTTCCACCGCATTATCGAATGCCGATGAGTCGCTGCTCCCGTCTTCAACAATAGGAAATAGTTTTTCGATGTCCGGGCCGAACGCTGGGGATTCCAGGATCGACTGGCGTGCATGCATCCAATTCACATTGCCGCGGAGAGTATTGATTTCGCCGTTGTGCGCGACATATCGAAATGGATGCGCAAGCCGCCAACTCGGAAACGTATTCGTAGAAAAACGCTGATGCACCAGGCACAGCGCGCTGTCGACTTCGGGATCGGCTAACTCGCCATAAAAGCTGGCAATCTGTGGCGCGAGCAGCAGCCCTTTGTAAATGATGGTGCGAGAGGACAGAGAAGGAATATAAAAGATTTCCTTGTCTTCAATGCTCGACTCAGCGATTTTCTGTTCGGCCAGCTTGCGGACGACATAAAGCTTCCGCTCGAAAGCGTCTTCGTCCATGCCATCAGGTTTTCCGATGAAAATCTGCTGTATATAAGGTTGCGAGGCGCGAGCGACCCGGCCAATTGCGTTGCCGTTGCAGGGCGTGTCACGCCACCCCAGGATGGTCAGGCCCTCTTCCCGGATGATTTGCTCGAAAATTCCTTCACATTGAAGGCGATTCAGTTTTTCTACCGGCAGAAAGACCATGCCAGCGGCATAAGCGCCGGGTTCCGGCAATTTGAAGCCGAGCTCAGCGCATTCGCGCGCAAAAAACCGATGAGGAATCTGGATCAAAATGCCGGCGCCGTCACCCGTTTCCGCGTCACACCCGCAGGCGCCGCGATGCGTCAAATTGATCAGGACCTCAATGCCCTTCAAAATGATGTCGTGGCTTCTCTCTCCGCGAACGCTGGCCACAAACCCAATTCCGCACGCATCATGCTCGTGGCTGGGGTGGTAAAGTCCCTGCGCGGAAGGTACGGCTGAAACTGCATGGAATTTAGACATTGATTCCTCTGCTAATCACTTACTTTTTAGAGTCCTGTGCATGGTGCGGATCGTCAGGCGGCGCCTCACAAGCGAGAGGGGCTGATCCGCTGGGTCAACCGGGGCTGAAGAGTCTTATTTTATACCACCCCTTCCAGTTTACTGGGTACCCCTCGGAATTTTCTAACCGTGGCGGGCGCTCGCAGGGTTGGATTTGTACATCGACCTCACGCGGTCGGTCGGTTCATTCTAGACAGACGTGAAAGGAACAGGAGGCAACCTGCGCTCGGATCGCTGATAATAAGAATAGAATCAGAGTTTGCGACGATACTGAAGCCTTCTGCAATTTTGATTGAGAGCCGACTTCGAATCTCCATCATTGCTGTTTCGAGCTTCAAAAAATGAGCTGGACGCGATGGGGCTTGCACCGTTCCTGACCAGATCACCTTGTTAACCCACAACGAATGCGACAAGTGACCCTTACTTTATGGAAGAATTCTCTCGACTGACTCGGCTGCCCGCGTATGTATTCAACATTACCAACGATTTGAAGGCGGCCGCACGGCAACGCGGCGAAGACATCATTGACTTCGGGATGGGAAATCCAGATGGCGCGACCCCGAAGCACATTGTCGACAAGATGATTGAGGCTGCGCAGAAGACCGCCACACATCGTTATTCGCTCTCCAAGGGCATTCCACGGCTGCGTAAGGCCATCTGCAACTGGTACAAACGACGTTACGACGTTGATCTCGACCCGCTCACCGAAGCCATCGTGACCATCGGCTCAAAAGAGGGCATCGCTCACCTGTGCCTCGCGACCCTGGATCGCGGTGATTCAGTTCTTGTGCCCAATCCCAGCTACCCGATCCATATTTTCGGGCCCATCATTGCTGGTGCGGACGTCCGCTACATTCAGATCACGAGTGCTGCGGCATTTCTCGCTGACCTGCGTGCAGCGCTCCCATCCATGTCGCCGCGGCCAAAAATGTTGATCCTCAATTTTCCTTCCAATCCGACGACCCAATGTGTTGACCTAGCTTTCTTTGAGCAGGTGATTGCGTTGTGCAAGGAGTACGGCGTCTATGTGGTGCACGATCTGGCTTATGCCGACCTTGTCTTCGATGGCTATCGTGCGCCTTCGATTCTGCAGGTACCGGGCGCTAAAGACATTGCCGTTGAGTTCTTCACGCTCTCAAAGAGCTACAACATGCCGGGCTGGCGAGTCGGCTTTATGGTTGGCAATCCAACCCTGGTCGCTGCGCTTGGTCGAATCAAAAGCTATTTTGATTACGGAACGTTCACTCCCATCCAGGTCGCGTCGATTCAGGCACTGGAAGGCCCGCAAGAATGCGTGCAGCAAATTTGCGATAACTACCGCAAGCGACGCGATGTCCTGGTCCAGGGCCTGAACCAGGCGGGCTGGCAAGTCGACATGCCGAAAGCAACCATGTTCGTCTGGGCGCAGATTCCGGAGATCTACCGAAAACTGGGCTCCTTCGAGTTTTCAAAACAACTGCTGGCAGAAGCCAAGGTTGCCGTCAGTCCGGGAGTTGGTTTCGGCGAGCACGGAGACGGCCACGTCCGCTTTTCGCTGATCGAGAACGAAGAGAGAACACGCCAGGCATTGCGCGGCATCAAGCAAATGTTTCAGAGGGTCCAGGTCTAAACAATGAAAGCTTACCGTTCTTTTCTCTCCACACTCGCAGTGCTTGTCTTGGTTGGCGGCTCCACGGCGCTGGCTCAGCAGCCGGCAACGCCTGCGGTTCCCGCGCCCCAACAGCCCGCGAACCAACACAAACCTCACCGGCGGGCCAGGTCGTTCGAACTCCAGGCATTGACACCGGAGTTCTGGAAGGTGTTCGACAAGAACGCGACCCTTACGACAATGGGGACAGGCTTCGGATTTACTGAGGGTCCAGTTTGGGATCCGGCTGGATTCCTGTGGGTGAGCGACGAGTCGAAGAATGAAATCGACAAGCTCTATGACGACGGGCGTGTCGAAAACATGGTCTCGCTGGTGGATCCCGACGGCAGTACGTATGACCATGAACATCGGCTGTTGAGCACAGCCAGCGGGTTGCGCGCGATCATTCGACTCTCCGCAGACGGCAAAAGCTTCGAGACAGTCGCCGATCACTTCCACGGCAAAAAGCTGAACACGCCGAACGACATCGTGATCGGACCCGATGGCGCGATCTATTTCACCGATCCAATCATCGATATGACGAAAGACCAGCACGAGGAGCTACCTCCTTCGGTCTACCGCCTTGGGACCGACAACACTTTGTCACTGCTCACCACAGACTTGAAGGCGCCGAACGGCCTGGCATTCTCCCCGAATGGAAAGTATCTTTACATCGACGACGACGACAGCATGAAGATCCGGCGCTACCAGTTTCACAAAGATGGAACCATCTCCGACGGAATCGATTTTGCTGACATGACTGACCCAGAGAAACGCGGCGTTCCAGACGGAATGAAAGTTGACGTCAAAGGCCGCCTGTTTGTCTCCGGGCCTGCCGGCATCTGGGTGTGGAATCGCAAGGGCGTGCACATTGGCACCGTGCAAATGCCCAAAGGCATGGCGAACTTGACCTGGGGAGGACCGGATAATTCGAAGCTCTACATCACCGCCAGTGATACCGTCTATATCCTTCAAACGAAGACGCGCGGGATTTTGGGCTACACCAAGAAATAGCGTGACAGGTCGGCTCGTGTCTCGATGAGACAGTGCCTACGGCAAAGCAAACGCAAACACATCATCTCCAGCGGCCACCGCGAAGTACTGCTTGCCCGCGATCGCGTAAGACATGGGTGAGGCGTGCATAGGCTGTCCAAGGTTAAACGCCCATAACGGCTTGCCCGTGCGGGCGTCATCCATCTCGAACTCGTCGGTGTCGTTGCCGAAGGCCACCAGGCCACCCGCCGTCGTCATTACGCCTGCCCACGCCTGTCTTCCGCCTATTTGCTTATCGCGCCATGCGAAATCAAGATTGGTCAAGTCGAAGGCATTGATATAACTATCGTCTTCCACGTTGCCGGGCGGCGTTCGCGAGCCGGTTGAATAATATGGGCGCCCTGGCGTGAAAGGTTCTTTCTTCGCCACCAACACGTCGCATCCCTCGAATGAACGGAAATAGAACATGTTGGTCTGCGGATCGTAGCTAGGCGAATACCAGTTGGTCGCACCTGCAAAACCAGGACAAACCTGAACACCCTCTGCGTTGGGAATCAGGCTGTTGGAGATAGGTCGCCCGTTTTTGTCAATGCCTTTCGCCCAGTTCATGCGTTTCATGAACTGCTTCGAGTAGAGATATTCTCCCGTCGTGCGATCAAGAATGTAGAGAAAGCCATTTCGATTTGCCGTCACGATCAGTTTTCGCGGCTTGCCTTTGAATCTTGTGTTCACCAGTATCGGCGTCTGGACTGAGTCATAGTCGTAGAGATCGTGTGGATTGAACTGGAAATACCATTTCAGTTTCCCGGTGTCCGGGTCGAGCGCCACCAGAGAGCTTGTATACAGGTTGTCGCCCGACCTCACACTTCCGTCAAAGTCCGGCGCGGGATTGCTCGTTCCCCAATAGATCGTGTTCAGTTCAGGATCATAGGTTCCCGGCATCCACGCGGTGCCGCCTCCAAGCAAATATGCATCGCCGGCCGGCCATGTTTCCGATCCTTTCTCACCTGGAGCAGGTATCGTCCAGAAGCGCCACGCCTCTTTGCCTGTCTGCGCGTCGTAGGCCGCCACAAAGCCGCGCACACCGTCATCACCACCGGAGGTGCCCACCAGCACTTTGTTCTTCACAATCAAGGGAGCACTTGTGGCACCGTAGCTTTGGGTGTTGTCGGCGTATGCCACATCCCAGATGAGGTTGCCTGAACGTGCATCCAGGCACAGGAGATGCGCATTATCTGTTTCCATGTACACGCGGGTTCCGAGCACCGCAACACCGCGGTTGATATGGCCCGAAGCATCGTCAACCAGGCCCGACGTAACGCCGCGGGCATGATGCCACAGTAGCGCGCCCGTCCTCGCATCCAGGGCGTAGGCATCGTTGGAGCCGGTGATGAACATGACCCCCGCCACCACTACCGGAGTCACCTCCAGCACACCGGCATTTCGAGTGTGGAAGACCCACTTGGCTGCCAGGTGACTTACATTTTGCGGCGTAACCTGCGACAGGCTGCTGTAGCGCCGTCCTGTGTAGTCCCCGTTGTAGGACACCCAATTGTTTTTGATGGCCTTCTGCAACAGATCGCTCTGTTGCACGTCGATGTGCCCGAGTGCGGGTCCCTCTCCTGGCGCTTTTCCCGATCCTTTATTTTCGACGCGTGCCTTCATCGAGGGATGCGCCGCAGATTGCCCTCGCGTGGTGACAACCGTCATCATCAGGACGACAACGGCAAGTCCAACTGCCCTCCTGCAGCATCTCGTCATCGCCATAACTCGTCCATCGGATCGGAATTCTGTTGACGGCTAGTCATCGTGGTGCCGTCCGAGTCTTGCAGGCGCGGGCTCTGCCGGAGCATTTCTGCTAGTCACGATTAGAAAGGCCACGAGATCATCCAGTTCTTTTGGCGTCAACCGGGTTCCATAATCGTGCGGCATTAGAGAATGATCGGTGTAGTTCACTGCGGCGAGGTTGCTCTTCGACAAAAAGTGATACCGCCCATCCTCAGTTTGCAGAGTGATGTCTAGATTGTCTTCCGTGCGGGCTACGCCTGTCAGACTTTTTCCTTCCTTGGTGTGCACGTGCACGACGCGCGATGTCGCCGCCAAGTCCGCATCCGGATTCACAATGGCCTGCATGATTTCATCCGCAGATCGATTCCTTGCGTAGGAGGTGAGCTCCGCGGCCATAAATCCACCTTTGCCGAGAATCATGTGGCAGTTTGAGCATTGCCCTTTGGCGTAAAAGATTTTCCGCCCTGTATCCGGATCGCCGGGTAACTTTGCGGATGGCCCATCAGCGGTCACTCCCTGAAGCGTGCGCAAATACTGCACCACTGCTTTTGTACCCTCATCGCCCAGATCAGGAAATCCCGGCATGCCCTGGTCCGGCTCTCCCTTGTGCACTATGTCCATTAAATCCTGATTCGACAATGCAATCACTTTCGGCAGCGCCGCAATCGCTGGGGCACGGCCACCCCTGCCATCCGCACCGTGACAGTACGCGCACTGGGACGAAAATATCTGCGCGCCTTGATTCTGATCGGGAGCCATACTCGGCTCGTCTTGTGCGAAGGCCGCGGTTCCCATAACCAGCATGAGACAGGAGCACACGAAAATTACAGTAAGTCGACGACGTGTCATGGCTTCAAAGCTCTCGCGGAACATGAACCAGGGCATGTACCGTATGTAACACGTTTTCTTTGCAACCAAAAATTTCTACTGGGCATTCGTCCCATCATTCGAAGGAGCTGGCTGTACGCGAACCTCTCCCAGTGGCCCACGATCCAGACCGTCGGAATCCACGAGATGCAATGAGACGCGCGTTGTGTTCGGCGGCGCCTGCAGTGTGATGTGCAAGCGCACAGGCTCAGTGGGAACGACAGACATGAGCTTGACTGTCGTGCGAGCGTCTCCTCCGTACAAGTGAGCCACCAGATCCCCGGCATAAAAGACCCCAAAGCTGCCAGAGAGAACCAGGCCCGCAGGCGTCGATGTAGCGGTCAGCGGAGTCCCGATCACGCCACAGTAGGTGGTCGTCTTAAAATCCTCTCCCATCCGCGTTGGATACCATTGCGTGTCCATCGCGTAGCTTTCGCCCGGTGCCAGCTCGACCATCGGACTATTCATCTCCGCCTCCATGAACGGTCCCTCGCGCGGTTCAGTGGTTTGTCCGGGCGCTGGGGGTGGTGTCGGCTCACCGGTCGAATAGAAGATGATGGACGCATTTCCGGGATACACCGCTGTGGGATCGATATGGTGTCGTTCCACCATCGTGTATCCGGTCGAACCATCCACGGCTGCCAGCCATCCCGATGGAGAGTCGATCCATACCTCTTGCATGATGTTGTTCCAATGCACGCGGAATGTACCGCCCTGCACGGTAAAAGCGGGGTTGTCAGCCGGCCCGGTGCGCACATGATAGCCGTTCAGATACGCGCTCGCCGGGTTCACCTCCGTGACTCCCCAAAACTTCGTGTTGAAATTGTCCGAGCCGGAGGGATGGGAGGTCGGGATACTCGGTGATTGTCTGCTCCGACCATGTCCGCGGATAGCCGCTCGTGTTCTGCATCACCACATGAAATGAAATCACCGGGGTGTCCGCTCCGATGCTGATGTCGCGGATATACCGTTGACCAATCTCAGGATCGACCGGACCGGTCAGCCGCACCGCACACGTTGGGCCGCTGGACAGTACCTGCAGTGTGAAAGGAGCGTCATCGAGATTACCGCCGCCGGACCAATGCTGCTCGTCCTGATTTCCTTCTGGCATCGGCCAGATTTTATCGCCGCCGTAGTTGCGATCCTCGAATGGCTTGGTCCCCAGCGGAATCACTTGCCCCAGCAGTAAAGGATTGATGTACAGGAAGTCATGGCCGCCGAAAGTGACCTGGATGAGCCGCCCACCGATTTGTGGAACAATCTCCAGTTTCACCCAGGGATTAGACATCTCCTCGGCCTTCCATCCCAGGAAATTTGTCGCATGCACCTGGCAGCCTGATGCGGAACCAGCACGACACTGCAGCGGCAGGCCCAGCAGAGCCGTCATCGCCATCAAAGAAAGGAATGCTGAAAACCGTGCTTTGGTTCTGACGGAAACGAACTGCACACTCTCTCCTCAGTGAAGCGGCTGTCGCACTGCGATAAAAGAAATCTGCTCGACATCTTCCGACTTCATATCAAAATTCGGTTGTAACGTCGTGCGCGCGGGAAAATTGTCTTTGAAAAATGTACCGTATAAAGACACAACCGGGTCTTCGTCTTTCACATCGCGAAGATAAATCGTCGAAGAGACGACATTGGAAAAATCCATATCCGCTTTTTGCAACCCATCCAGCAGGCTGCGCATGGACATCCGCACCTGAATCCCCAACTCCGGCGAAAACAGGCCCAGGGCCGGAACATACGCGTCCTTCGCCGAAAGATACAGAGTATCTCCATACAGGATGCCGGGGCTTGCCGTGGGACTGGGCTTCTCATTTCTGGGGCGAATCGACATACGTCTGGACAGATCTGCGCCGGCAATGCAACTGAATACGATATGCGCATGATTCGGAAGTTCGACCACCTGAATTGTTCCTCTGCCCGGCGTATTCCCGAACTCAAAATAGGACGCGTAAATTTTGTTCATCACGTGTTCGGGACCGCTATCGCTACTCAGGTATGGATTGACCCAGATAACATTCGCCATGCTCATGTTGGCGGCTTTCGCCACCGCCGCAACATTATCGAGAGCCTGCTTGACCTCTCCGGCATAATCCGCCGAAACCTTTCCGGTCAGGGGATCTGCCCCGCTCTGCGCCGACATGTAGAGAACATCGTCGGCTTCAATTCCCGCGGGATCGATGTGTGGTCCCTGCGGCCATTCCGGCGGATGGATCACGCGACGACGGGCAGCGTTGCTCACGGCGATACAGTTGATTTCAATTTTCTCGCCGTTCGGCAGACTCGCCACCCCCAGCACGGTGCGAGCAGGCGCGTCCGCACCAATCATCTTCCAATAGACCTTGTTCATTGCATCCAGGTCCGGCATGTGAGTGAGATAAACATTCATCCAAACCACATTGCCAAAATCCATTCCCGCCGCACGCAGCACGCCCTGCACATGATCCAAGGACTGACGCACTTCCTTCTGAAAATCCTTTGGGACTTCGCCGGTCGAATTCCGTCCATCCTGACCAGCAACGTAGAGCGTACGATTCACCAGAATGCCGGCGCTCGATGCCGACCCAACACTCTTGCTTCCTACAGTAATCACCTTGATCGCGCCACCGGTCTGTGCAAACAGTCGTGAGCCCACTGCAGCTAGCAGAAAACATAAGAAAATATATCGGCAGCGTCTCAACGGATACCGCATTTGTCCTCCCTGGAAATTCACTGCATCTCCATTTGTTCTCTTCTCCGCCAAAAATGTTCGCGCAACCGCAATCGACGACCGAGCCCGGAAATTATTCCTTGCAGACCTAATGTTGTGCGCCCTTTTGTTGCATGCTCGGATACCAGGAGCGTACGCAGAGTAATCGCGATGAGACATCAGACGCGCTGTAGTATCCAACCGTAGCATTGAGCCGGAAGAAATAGGCATCACCGGCTTTCGCAGGATGTCGCCCTGCAATTCCATCCATTCCTCCGCCGGCCACGATGACACCGTGGCCGCTTAGTATCAGGTAAATTTCCTCTTCGCGTTCGTGATGATGAGGAAAGTTGGTACCGCCGGGGGCGATCTCCATTAGGAACAAGCTGGTCAGGACGCGACCTGCCGCAATGCGATCACGCTTGCTATCGGCATCGCCCATGAGCAATCGGAAGCGGCTTGATTCCGGGTGACCATTCACAAAGGTCGGGGACACATCCTCAATATTGGCCTTCAAGGGATGCGAAGGAATCGGGGCTTGCTCAAATCCTTTGGTGTAAAAACCCATGACGACCACGGTCAGCGGCACTCCAGATGTATTCGTGAGAGCATGTGGAACCGTCGACGGGATATAGAGATAATCCTCGGTCTTCAGCGGCACATCTTCATCTCCGTATTTCGCGGAGCCATTTCCCTGGAGTACGACGTATACCTGGTCTTCCTGGGGATATTGAACAGTGGCACATGAGCCATGGGGATCGATAACTGCCTCCCCATATCGAGCGACGCCGACGACCACCGAAGTATCCGGATCTCCCTTGCCGAAGAGGGGCTTGTAATGACACGTCGCCGTGGTGATGTCGGAGGGTTTCTCTGCAGCAGTTCTTGTGTCGCGATACAGATATGTCGGATCAATTTTGCGATCGTCGGCGCGGATGGATAGCGTCCACAAGGTACCTGCCATCAGGACAACAGTTCCAACCGCGTACCGTCGACTGGGATGCATATGGAGATCACCTGTCTTGCAGTGCGAATGAACAAAGAACTCCGCGTATAACGACAAATCGCCTCACGCGGATTGTTTGCGCGCCTTGCTCAGAACCTGGCGGAGTCGGTTGCCCACAATCAGATCCTCCCCCGGCTGCAACGTCATCGAGATAATCTGCAAAGGATTCGGCTGGGATCTCCGGTGTCTTTTTCGATCATGCGGGATGCGGTCCAGAACCCCGCTCGGATTGCTATCTGTCAGAACCTCAATCCGCGGGTCTCCATCGCTCAACTGCTTAGCGCACTGTGCGATCGTCAGTCCAAACTTTGCCTCATCCCACATCACGGACAATGTTGGATAACTGTTGCCGTCGTCGGGGGTTATGATATTCGTCGTGACTCCGGGCACCGTTTCGACCAGCTTCTGGATGCGTTCCACCCGGCTCTGCCACTCCTTATTCAAAACGGTCATATCTGCGCGCGACCAATATTCGACTGCCGCGAGAATACCCATAATCTCTTCCTTGCCGACCTTCATTGGGCGACAGACAGCACCCTCCCAGGGATTGGTGTTATACAGGGCTGCATCGATCAGATCCTTACGGCCTAACAAAACTCCGGAACATTGCGGGCCGGACAGTCCCTTACCGCCGCTGAAACAGTAAAGGTCGACTCCGATTTTTGCGTAGTGTGTAAACCACTGAAATGGAGGAATTCCGGCCGCGTCGTCAACAAGCAGAGGAACGCCAGCGGGTTTGGTAATCTTCAGGACGCGCTCCAGCCGGTCGTCACGCCAGGTGGTATAGACCATCGCGGTTTTCGGAGTAAGAGCAGACAGCAGATCTTCTACCGTCTCCGCGATCACCAGTTTGGCGCCTGCCAGCCGGATGGCACTGTCGAATGGGCTGCGGCCTTCCATCATCACCACTTCATTTTTCAGGCCAGTCGTGTCCGGCAATTGCCAAACATTCTTCGGGTCCGACCCGGCAATGCAGGCTGCCGTTGCCGAGGCCATGGCGCCGGCCGACCCCGAGGTGACCATTCCCGATTCAGCTCCGGACAACTTCGCCAGATAGCGTCCCACTCCGGCCTGCAGCTCAAACATGTCGACGAAATAGTGAGACGCCTCCTCGGTGGCTCGCCGCGTCTCGGGCAGTTCCAGAGAACCGCACAGATAGGTCCAGGTGCCGCGCGCGTTAATTAAGGGACGCACTCCCAGCCGAGTATAGATGTTGTTGGAGAAAGTACTTCTGCCGGCCGACGCCACTGTAGAAGCCAGGCTGCGCGTCCCGATCGTGGCAAAGAGCGGAGCCGCCGCCAGCAGCTTTAAAAACGACCTTCGGTCGTTCATCTGAGGTTGGATCTCATCTCCGGGTAACATCGCCCACCTTCCCTATCGCGGGAAAAACAATATCAATGAACTTTTTCATCCCACTCCGCGATGCCCCTGAATATACATAAGGGAAACATGTAGAAACAAGTCATAAGATAAGAAAACAAAATTGCAAGGGGAGCGAAAGGCCTCTGGCTAGGTAGCCGGTTGTCCCTCAAGAGGCCGATCTGGATGTACCGTCAGCCAGCAAGCAGCGCTGATCAGTGCGAGCGCGGCTGCAATCGCAAACGAGGTGGTCCATCCATAGCGCAGCGCAATCCAGGGTGTCAACGACGCCGTGACGGCTCCTCCGATCTGACCACCCATATTCATGATGCTGGAGAAGATACCGGAATTATCGCCAGCGATATCCGCGGAGACCGACCAGAACGAGCTCTGCGAAATATACAGGACACCCGCTCCTCCGGCCAGAATCAAGCCGGCCAGTCGCGGGCTCTCGACCTGCGAACCAATTACCAGGAACAACGCCGTTCCCGCCATCGACGCGGCCGCCAGCATGCACCTCCCGACTCGCAAACCATATCGTTCGGTCAGTCCATCGCTCAGAATTCCTCCGGCAAGACAGCAAACCGTCATCGATAAAAACGGCAGCATCGCGTAATGCGCGCTGGAACGAAGATCAAATCCCCGCACCTGTGCCATGTATAGAAAAAACCAGCTGAAGTATATCCATGCGATGTAGCCATAGCTGAAGTAAGTCGTCATCAACACCAACAAGTCGCGACGATGAAGAATTGCTCGCCAGTGAATGATGGGCCCCTCGTTTTCAGTTACGGGAACCCGAAATTTCAGGCTTTTTTGGATCTCCTGCAACTCAACCTGTGGCACGGCTGGATGCTCCTCCGGCGTATCCCGGGCAATCAACCACCACACAATTCCGGCGACACAGCCCACAATTGCGCTGAACCAGAACGCTGATCGCCAGCCATGATGACTGATCAACCAGGCGAGTATGGGAGGAGTAAGTCCGCTCCCAGCTCCCACTCCAGCGAAGATGAGCCCATTCATGACGCCTCGCTCTTGCTGCGGAACCCATCGCGCCACAAATTGGTTGGCCGACGGATAAATGACCGACTCTCCTATCCCCAGAACAAAACGCATCCCAATGAACACCCACACCGCATGCTCGATTGTCGTTGGCAGCATCGCCGTCAGTGCCGTCGTTGCTCCCCATAACAGCACGCCAACGGTTAATACTCGACGCGGCCCGAACCGCGATGACAACCACCCTGCGGGCAATTGAAATACGGCATACCCGATCAGGAACGAACTAAAGATCCATCCCAGTCGCTGGTTCCCCAGCCCATAGTCCCGGCTGATATTCAGCCCAGCTATCGATATATTCGTTCGGTCCAGGTATGCAACGGCGCTTAAGACAAATAGCCAGAACGCAAGGAGGTAGCGAAGTCTTATACTGCCCAGTTTCGACATTCGGCGGCTACTCCGCCCAGCAAGCATGTCGCGGTGCGCGAGGCCTCTGGACCGGAACCCGTTGGCTGAACCGGAAAAAGACAGGCTTCCTATTTTGCAGGATCATGAGTGGGCCGATTGTCGATGGAGACAAAGCACCGCAGTTACATTACTTCAGCTGGTTTTTTCTTTACATGGCATAACAACATGACGCAAAGAGTGAATGTCGTTCGTTCTCTTCAGAGGTTCTGCGAGATTCTGCCCGCAACCACGCTTCGAATTAGAGTCGTCCAAACTGCTTGACCGCCTCTTCAATCGAGTGAAATTTCTCAATGTACGGATACATGGAATGTTCGGTGTAATCCAGCTTTTGCGCTAGAACCAGCACATCGGCAGCGTGGGCGCGGGGAACGACAACTACGCCGTCCTGGTCAGCCACAATAATATCGCCGGGAGCCACCGGAACACCGTCACACACGACGGGAATATTCATCCCGGCAAACCGATAATGCCCAACGGAAGTGGACGGCACCGGTCCAAGTGCGTAGACAGGAAAACCAATTTTCTTGAGCTGCGGCAGGTCGCGTACGCCCCCATCAATTACGGCGCCGGAAAAGTTCCGCGCAAGCATGGCTGTACCCATTAAGCCGCCCATCCCAGCAATATCGGCGCCATCCTGAACTGTCATCACATAGACAGAGCCAGGCCCCCCGGAGTCGATCGCCTTCAGCATTCCTGAGAGCGCATTAGGATCATGGTTCTCCTCTTTCACCAGGCTGACGGTCAGCGCAGGACCTGCAAATTTAGTGGGAAAAATGGATTGCATCCGATGCGACATGTAACGCTTCTCGTGCAACAGCTGCTCAATTGCGTCGGAAACAGAGGCCGCCTCAACGTGGCGATAGGCATCCATCATTGCCGCAGGGTCCGCAGCATAGGCCGCCGCCGTCATCGGGGTATCTGCCCGTACGATTTGCGAAATTGTTAGGGCCAGGACAGCAATGACAACTAAGCAGAAAACAATCTGTACCCGTGAACGGGAAGATGATAGAGACCGCATCGGTGAAGCTCCTCCGTGTTGTGAGAATTCTACCAGCAGCTCACTGGAGTAATTCCAGGCATCCACGCCTGCCGGGCAGTCACTATTGCAACGAAAAATGTTTTACCGCAACTCGCGTAATGCGAGGCGAATGGCCACCAGAGATGTCGGTTACAGAGGGGATAATCTAGAGGTAGATCGTGCGGAAGCGTTTCTGCCCGCCGATCGGCCTTCAGCGGGGAGAGGTGATTGCGTGGCGTATGCGAGCCAGTGGAGCATTGTCATCGAAGGTGATCTTGCCGTTGTCGGAGTGGATTCCAAGCTGCTTCCACAGCGACGTTAAATCGATCGGGGCGTACGGCGCGTTCCCCATTTTCTTATAGAGATCAGTCAGAACAGACGTGCCAGTGGCCCGATCGCCCTCATCCAGCACCTTGGAGATGGGCCAGTCATCGGCAATCGATCCGCCAGCGGCGAGGATCCCGCGCAGCGCATCTTGCAAGCCTTTTTGATTTCCGGTCTTCTCGCGAATCGACACATCTGCCATCAGGCAGAATAGGGCGCCTCCCCAGTACGTACTCGCCCAGGTATGCGTCTGATCCAAGCCATCCTGACCGGGGAGTGGTTCGCCCTTCCCCATGTCACGGACCATTCCACCCCAAACCTGCTCTGCGGACAAAGTACCGATCTGCGCCCGCGCGATCGGTTCCACATATGTTGCCAATCCCTCTTCCAGCCAATGATGATCAGGGGAAAGCGACGGTAGAGCGGTATGCACAAACTCATGCGTCATGGTCCAATCGTCGGTCAGGGTCTGCTCCGTCGTATGCTGGCCGAGACGCATTCTTGTAAATGCCGGAAAGCCATCGACATCACCCCAGGTGGTCCCGGTCAAGACTCCACTTTCGCCCGCAATGGGAACCACAAGCACCCGATCCCGAGCCACAGGAAACTTGCCGTAGTATTTCGATACGGCTTGGGCAGCGGTCTCGATCCATTCGATAACCGCGCTTTTCGGCACGTCGAGATCGCCAGGAGCGAAGTCAATCTGGATCGACGCTCCGCCGACATGGATCGTTTGCGAGGACGCGACTGGACTGTTCCATGGGGGTCCGTGCCTGTGGTGGGACATGTCCATCTGGCTCGACCCACCTGCAGGCAAACACCCAAACACGAGTAAACAGAAGAGGGAGAGATGCAAGAGCTGAGCCTTCACCGTTGGCACCTGCATTCGTAAGATTTCAATTCAAAACGGGGCGGCCCAGGCGGATTTCACCATTTTCCTGGCCGCGACATTCCAGGGCAAGCGGAGAATCATCCACTTAAATTGAACCGGGAAATCCCGCTCACTCATCTTATTCCAAGAGGGATGATCGATGTCCAACATCACGACCGAAGACATTGAAACACTGAAGCATGCAGATCCAATTCCCGGCGTACACGAAACCATTCTGCGGCGCTGGAGCCCGAGGGCATTCATCGACCGTCCCGTCAGTGCTGCCGACATGGAAAATCTGTTTGAAGCGGCACGGTGGGCTGCTTCCTCGTTCAATGAGCAACCGTGGAGGTTTATTGTGGGTCGCAAAGGCGACGCTACGTATGAAAAAATCTTCGAATCGCTGGTCCCCCTCAACCAGGCATGGGCAAACACCGCGCCTGTGCTGATGCTTTCTGTCGGCAAAAAAACCTTCACTCAAAATGGAAAGCCAAATCATTACGCGTTGCACGACACTGGCGCTGCCACAGCATACCTGGCCCTGCAGGCAACTTCCATGGGGTTCCATATCCACTCCATGGGAGGGTTTGATCGCGAAAAAATACGCGCGGCCTTTGGAATTCCCGAGGATTACGAAATCGGCGCGGTGACTGCGATCGGCTATTTCGGCAACGTGGAAACGCTTCCCGATTCGTTGAAGGCTGCGGAAACGTCTGCCAGAAATCGCAAGCCGCTCTCTGAATTTGTTTTCTCTGAATGGAACAAAGCCGCGGAACTGAAATGATACCCGAGCAGAGAGTGACCCCGATCCGCTGCGATTCAATTGAAGCGGTATGCTTGGAGAGGTGCCTGAGCGGCGGCGAAACTGTCGGCTGCTGTCAGGCTGCGCGTAACTCTATCGTCACCCATGGCTGCTGCCAACACACATAGCTCGTCGTTTGCCCGCACGCTGGCTAGCGCCAAGCAAACCATGGTGCTCAGCGAGATTATCTCGCTTGCGCTCGACAGTTTTC
This sequence comes from uncultured Acidobacteriota bacterium, assembly GCA_963794795.1. GTDB lineage: Bacteria > Acidobacteriota > Terriglobia > Terriglobales > Acidobacteriaceae > JAKAAZ01. The sequence continues at coordinate 135,265 of CAWCFC010000005.1, forward strand.
GCGCCAACAAGGTCCGCTTCGCTTTGACAGCGCTGGGCATGGTGATGGGATGCGCTTCCGTAATTCTGGTGGCGACCATTGGACTGACCGGCAGAGAATACGCGATCAATCTAATCCAGGGGATCGGCGCCAACATGATTGTCGCGGACTGTCAGTGCGGCGGCATGAATCCGGACTCCCTTACCTACGAAGATCTGACCGCTGTCAATCAACAGGTTCCCGGCATTATCTGGTCTTCGCCGATGCTGGAGATGCAGGTCCCCATCAGCTTCGGAAACGGCAAGGTAAGGGACATCCTGATTCTGGGCGTTTCTGCCCAATATAAGGATGTGCGAAATCTTGTAATCCTCGACGGGCGTTTTTTTGATCAAGAGGACACCCTCAGCCACGCCAAAGTCGCCGTGGTCACAGTTCCATTCGCTGAGCATCTCTACGGAAGTGCGGATCGTGCCATCAACCGGACGTTTACCATTCGAGGCATTCCTTTCACGATCATTGGTGTCTTCAAAGAAAAGGTCAACTCGTGGGGAATGTCGGAGATTGCGAATCAGACCATTCTGATTCCCTACCCCGTAGGTCGGTACTTCACCGGAACCAACGCTGTGAAGCAGTTGTTTTTTTCCGTTCGTAGTTTTGGCGAAACGCCACGGGTGCGGGATGAGATCGCGAAAGTGATCCAGTCTCGCCATCGCCCCGGATCGGTATACGACGTCAACGAATTCACAGCCCTGGTGAAAACAGCAGCGCACATCGCGGACATTATGACCATGGTCCTGCTATTGGTTTCTGCGATCACACTGGCAGTCAGCGGGGTCGGCATTATGAATATCATGCTGGCAACGGTCCGCTCTCGGATCCGAGAGATTGGAATTCGTAAAGCCGTCGGCGCCACGTATCGAGAAATCCAACTTCAATTTCTTGCCGAAGCGATCCTCATTTCGCTCAGCGGGGGCATCGTCGGCACTTTGCTAGGGCTCGCGCTTCCCCTCTCGGTCAGATTTCTTTTTCCCGCTTATACGATTCCTATTTCCCCATGGTCGGTTGTCATTTCACTATCCACGGCGATGCTGGTTGGGATTCTTTTCGGAACCTTGCCGGCCACACGCGCCGCCCAGATGGACCCTGTCGAATCGCTCAAGTACGAGTAACCGCCGCGATCCAACTGCCGCTACCCCATAAACGCGGTATCTCAGCCCGCCACAATCTCCCGCGCAGCCGCTCGACCGGACCGGATCAAATCGGGCAATCCGACTCCCCGATACGCGTTCCCAATCAAGCGAAGATGCGGGAGCTTCGCTATCCGCGAGTCCAGTTCCGCCATGCGATCGGCATGCCCTACTTCATACAGTGGAAGTGAATTCGACCAGCGTCGAGCGAGCGCGATCGACGGCTCCGGCAAAGTTCCGAGATAACGTTCCAGCTGGGTTCTAGCCAAACGAATCAAAGTGAGATCGTCATGCTCCAGAAGTTTTGGGGCCAAGGGACCGCCGAAGAACGCGCGTAGCAATATCGCGCCCTCCGGCGCTGTATGCGGAAATTTCTGATTCAGAAAAGTACACGCGAGTAGCGCTTGTTGTGCAGCACCTTCCTCGGATTGATCGGCACCCCTGCCCTCATCATCTCCAACGTGATCCACGTGTAGCTCGCGTTGCGGGACCAGGAACCCGAATCCGGGAGGAATACGCATCGAGCACGCCTGGTCCGCAGTGAATCCGAGGGCCACGACAATTGCGGATGAGGACTGTTGGGGCAACAACCTCCCTATGCAGCTGTCGACGGAATTCAATAGCCTTGCCGTGGTCGCTGCCGGAGTGGCAACTAAAACCGCGTCGAAAGTTGCCTCAATCGGGCGTGAGTCTCTGCCGCGAATCGCGCGAAGCCGCCAGACTCCTCCGCTCAGTTCGATCGCCTTGACGTCAACGTTCCGCTCCATGCTGCGCTGCGCAATGAAAGATTCCATGCCTGCAATCAGCGTTCTCAGCCCGCTCTTCAGCGATGTAAAAATGGGGGCGGCTGCCTTCTCTTCCGTCATCCGCTGCTGCAACCCGAGGATCAGGCTACCGTATTCACGCTCCAGCGCGACGAATGTCGGCATGACGGCGCGCACACTCAACTTCGCAATATCTCCGCCGAACACGCCGGCGAGCAGAGGCGCGGCGATCGTATTCGCGACTTCATCGCCGAAATGCCGCACAACAAATTCGCGAACCGATTCATCACGGTTTCCATCGCCGACATCAAGTGCGCCGCCTTTCAATTGCTCCGCCAGCTCGGGTTCGCGCAGATACGAAAGCTTTGCCTCTTCGCGGAACAGCGGTGAATTCACCACGCTGTCCAATAGCGTCGGCACCATCATCCGCATGCCGTCCGGCATGGCAATCAGATCGCGACCTGCGGCTATATAGGTCTTGCGCCTCGCATCATTGGAAGGAACCAATTCGCTGTCGAAACCCAGTTCAATCGCCAGCTCGCGCGCCCAGGGCTTTTCGGTGACCCAGCTGTCGGGACCACCCTCAATGACAAAGCCATCGCGTTGAACGGTTTCGACAATTCCGCCCAATCTAGACGTAGCTTCAAATAAAACGAACTCGACATCTGCGCCCGCGCGCTGCTGCAGGGCAACCTGGTAGGCAGCCGCAACTCCCGCAATGCCGCCGCCGATGATGGCGATTCGCTTCATTTTTGACTGGATGGCACCACGACAGATGAACTTTCGACCTGTTCCGCGCCTAACTGCAGAAGGCCCTGAGAGGCCAGATCCGCCAGCGCGGCAATCAATATAGGAGAGGCGTTCAGAGATTCGGGCCGAAACAACTTCAGCCCGAGTTTCCGGGCTGTCGCCTGAAATGCAATGTCAATGTCGTACAAAATTTCGACGTGATCGCAAAGGAAGCCAATCGGCTGTAACACCACTCCGCGGTGGCCTTCGTGCTGGAGACCCTCGAGCGTCTCCTCAACCGTTGGACCAATCCATGGGCCGCCGGACATGCCCTGGCTTTGAAAAGCAAAATACCAGTCCCGCGAAGTCAGCCCATCTGGCAGCAGCCGCTCGGCAACCAAAGCCGCAGTATGTTTCGTCTCGATCGCATACGGGTCAGGCCCGCTGGATATACCGGGAGGCAGCGCATAGGAACGCTCTTCGACTGTAGGACGCACAGGTCCTGGCACTTTCTGCGTCAAAGAATCTTCTCCGGCTTTTGTCTCCGCCTCCGGATGCGCGGGGGTCGGTTGACTCGACGAACCCGCACCCTGAATAGTCCGGCAGGGCACACTGTGCGCCGTGAACAGCACAGGGACTTTTTCCCCTACCGAGGCACACGCATCTCGCCAGATTGGGCGCAAGCGATCTGCAAACGCATCCGCCAGTCGAGGATGGTCCGCCCACGCGTCGATAAAGTGAAATCGAAACGAATTTCCCGCTTCTGCGTAAGCTGCCCGCCGGTAGAGTCCCACACTGGTACGGGAGTTTTGCGGCGCCAGGCAAATGGCCACCGTGTCCGTCACTCCGTCCGCACGCATCTGCCGCACCGTGTCTCCTATATAAGGTTTCCAATTCCGCATACCAACATAGACAGGCAATCCGATTTTCTGCTGCAAAAGCGTTCCCTGTTGCAGCGTCCACTCCGTCAGTGGACTCTTGCCAATCTGCGCGTAGCGGCTTTGAATTTCTTCCACAACATGCTGTGGCATGGCGCGACCGCTGACAACGTTCTTCAAATATTCCGGTATTTCTTCGACCGTGTCCGGCGTACCGTGCGCGAGCAGAAGTACGGCAAACTTACGCTCACCGGACACGGAAGTCGATGCACCCTGTTGGCTTAGCGCCGTCATACCGTCCTCGATGCGTCGGCTTTTCCGTGGCCCACGGCTTCATCATTCATCTGCTCACAAATCTCGCGCACCCATCGAACTACCATCTGCACGTTTTCGACTGGAGTCGTCGGCACGATTCCATGGCCGACATTAAAAATGTGCCCCGGATTTCCCCCGGCCTGCCGCAGCACCTCCTCTACGCGCGCACGCAAGATTGCTTCGGGGGCGAACAAGGCGATGGGATCAAGGTTTCCCTGCACCGCGCAATGCTGGCCGACAGCTTGCCTTCCCACGTCAAGGGGAATTCGCCAATCAAGCCCGATCACATCTGCGCCGGTTTCTCGCATGCTCGGCAGCAAGGTCGCCGTGTCGACGCCAAAATAAATCACAGGCACTCCCAGCGCCTGTACTTGCCGAACCATAGACTGCGTGATCGGCAAAACGTAGGCTCGATAGTCGGTGACCGAAAGAGCCCCTGCCCAACTGTCGAAAACCTGAATGACGTCTGCGCCTGCCTTCACTTGCTGCGCAGAATACTCGACCAGCACTGTCGTCAACTTTTGCATCAGCGCTTGCCACGCGGCCGGATCCGCGTACATCAAGCGCTTAGTCTCAATGTAATTTCGGGAACCACCGCCTTCAATCATGTAACTGGCCAGAGTGAATGGCGCGCCGCAGAAGCCGATCATGCCCATGCGGTCGCCGAAATGGTCCACGACCTTGCGGATCGCCTCGGCGACATACCCCAGGTCGGCGGTGCGGTCTGTTCTCAGCGCGTTGATGTCTGCCGCACTACGGAGCGGACGATGTACTTTTGGGCCCTCGCCTGCTTGAAATTCGAAATCGAGACCCATCGGTTCGAGCGGCAACAATAGATCCGCAAAAATAATGGCGGCATCGACGCCCAGTTTCTCTGCCGCAGTGATCGTCACCTCGGCTGCCAACTCCGGTCGCTTGCAAATCTCAATCAGCGTATGGGCTCGGCGGACGGCCTGGTACTCCGGCATATAACGACCTGCCTGCCGCAAAAACCATACCGGGGTTCGATCGACAGGCTGCCGCAAACAAGCGCGCAGAAAACGGCTGCCGCCCGACGCCGGGCCGTCTATGGGTAGATCTTCTTTTGACGAAGACTTCGTCTGGTTATCGTGCGATTTCATGTCCTACTATTATCCTCTGTCCCGCGAAAACCGTTGTCGTTCACATCTAGCGCGCCGTCCCGCGGATAGCAATCGCGCTCGACACCACCGGCCTCAGTTTGAAATTGATGGCGTGAAAATGCGCCGAAAACTGTTTTTGTATTGAAAGCCGCGCATCCGAAACTGGGATAAGATGGATTCAAACCATAGCAGCTCTGCCATTGGACTTGAAACCTCCATGCGAATTTCTCTGTTTATCACGTGCTACAACGACACGCTGTTTCCAGAGATAGGCATTGCCGTGGTGCGAGTGCTGGAGCGGCTCGGCCACACCATTGATTTTCCGTACGCTCAGACCTGCTGCGGACAAATGCACTACAACACGGGATATCAACCGGAAGCACTCCCATTGGTGCGACGGTTTGTCGAAGTGTTCCGCGACAGCGAGGTGGTCTGTGTGCCGTCCTCCTCCTGCGTCACCATGATGCGGGAACATTACGAAAAAATCGCCTTGGCGTCAGGCGACAAGACGCTTCAATCCGATATAGCTACCTTGCTGCCCCGCGTGTACGAGTTCACGGAATTGCTTGTCCATCGCCTTGGGATCGAGGATGTGGGTGCTCTGTACCCGCACCGCGTCACGTATCACTCCAGCTGTCACTCCCTGCGCAACCTGCATCTCGGGGATGTTCCAATTCGCCTGTTGCGCAACGTTCGCGGACTCGAATTGATTCCTATGGAAGCTGGGGATTTGTGCTGCGGCTTCGGTGGTACGTTTTCCATCAAAAATCCCGACGTTTCGGGAGCCATGCTCCAGGAAAAGCTGCAGTACATTCAGAAAACCCAGGCCGACGTATGCACCGCCTGCGACAACTCCTGCCTGATGCACATTGGCGGAGCGCTGCATCGCCAGCGCGCCAACATGCGCACGGAACACATCGCGACGATCCTGGCTAGTGAGAACGACTCACACGTTCCATCGAGTGGCACGCGATAATGTCCACACTTCCTGCACACGACGTCAAAGATCGCCGCTCGCCGGACTTTCCGACCGCCGCGCTGCCGCTGCTGCAAGATATCCAATTGCGCAAGAATGTTCGCCACGCTACCGGCATTATCCAGGGAAAAAGAGCCCACGTCGTCGGCGAAATGCCTGATTGGCAGGCGCTTCGTGAGTCGGGCCAACGGATTCGCGCCCATTCGCTCCAGTACCTCGACTTGTACCTCGAAGGGTTTGAAGAACGATGCGCTGCGGCTGGGGGCCACGTACACTGGGCCCGCGATGCAGCCGAGGCCAATCGAATCATGGTTGGGCTGGCGCAGAATTCAACCGGCAAGGTCATCAAGATCAAGAGTATGACCACCGAGGAGACCGGACTAAACCGCGCACTGGAAACCGCAGGCATCACCCCAGTCGAGACCGACCTCGCCGAATTGATCGTGCAATTAGGCCACGACAAGCCGTCTCACATTGTTGTGCCCGCGCTGCACAAAAACCGCCACCAGGTCCGCGAATTGTTCTCTCGCACCATGAACCTTCCCGACCTCGGCGACCGGCCCGAGGATTTGGCGGAAGCCGCACGCCTGCATTTGCGGCGGCAATTTCTTTCCACTCCGGTCGCGATCAGCGGCGCAAACTTTCTTATCGCGGAAACTGGCGGCGTTTGTATTGTGGAGTCCGAAGGCAATGGAAGGATGTGTCTGACATTGCCCGGAACACTCATCTCGGTCGCCGGTATTGATAAGGTCATTCCTCGCTTCCAGGATCTTGAAGTCATGTTGCAGGTGCTGCCCAGGTCCGCGACGGGCGAGCGAATGAATCCATACAACTCCATCTGGACGGGTGTCCATCCTGGCGACGGTCCGGAAGAGTTCCATATTGTGCTGCTCGATAATCGCAGAACGGAGGTGCTGCGCGACCCGGAAGCGCGCGAGACGCTGCACTGCATTCGTTGTGGCGCATGCCAGAATGCGTGCCCCGTATATCGGCAAACCGGCGGTCATGCATACGGTTCGGTCTATGCTGGGCCCATCGGCGCCATTTTGACGCCGCAGCTCGCGATGATGGAGCGAGGCCAATCGCTTCCCTACGCATCCAGCCTTTGTGGCGCATGCTATGAAGTCTGTCCGGTTAAAATCAATATCCCGGAGATTCTGATTCATCTCCGCGGCCGAGTTGTCACTGGCAGACACAAGGCATTGCACGCATTTCATCCCGAAGCCATCGCGATGCGGACCATGCAATGGATATTTGCGAACTCAACGCGCCTCAGCGTAGCGCAACGCGTCGGCAGGATCGCACAACGGCCCTGGATTCGCCGCAGCGGATGGATCGAGAAGCTGCCGAGTGTGCTAGGAGGATGGACGAGGACCCGTGACCTGCGTCCACTCCCCGCACAAAGTTTCCGCGAATGGTTTCATGCACGAAACAAAGCATCCGCAGTCCGGCTAAAATCCGCCGAGGCGCGCCATGACTGACATCCCAACGCTTGACCCTCAGAGCGCGCGATCGGAGATTCTCGCCCGCATACGCTCCGCAAACCGAGGGATTTTCGGTGCGGATCGAGAAGCTGCGCCGGACGAGTCATGGCAAAACATTCCCCGGGCTTACCAGCAAAGTGGTTCTCTCTCAGATGCCGGTCGTGTCCAACTGCTTGCCGAGCGATTGGTCGATTACGGCGCAGGCGTGTACCAATGCCCTTCGATCGACGTTGCTGCCAAGGTCGCGGAAATTCTGCGGTCTCGCATGAAGCAGAAGATTCTTGTGTCCTCCGACGTCGATCCGAAGTGGCTGCCGCTGGACGGTCCGAAGTTTCTTTACGATAATGGATTTTCGTATCCCGAAATTGAAGCCTGCGATGGCGTACTGACAGGATGTACCGTCGCGATTGCCACCACGGGAACCCTGGCGCTTTGCCATAGTTCCAACGGAAGTCGGCGCGCCATTACACTGCTTCCGGACTACCATCTTTGCATTCTCGAGCAATCGTCGATCGTCGAAACTGTTCCGGAGGGATTCCGCATGCTTGAAGCGCATCGCCTGCAGCCCATTACGTTGATTTCCGGCCCTTCTGCCACCGCAGATATCGAGATGACTCGAATCCAGGGAGTGCATGGACCGCGAGTACTGGACTGCATCATTGTGATTTGAGACTCCGCGTAATGAAAGCGAACGTCGTTGGCGCTTTCATCGAGAAGATAGTTGTAAATTGGAAACAATTCATTACAGGTGACACAGGTGGCCAAGGTATCGCCCAAGCGGCTCTATCTCATTCCGGTTCTTTCCAAGGCGCTCGACGTGTTGGAGATTCTTCAGCGCGAGCGCAAGCCCATGTCGCTAGAAACCATGCATCAGCGAACCAGAATCTCGAAGACTACGGTGTATCGCATCCTGAAAACCTTAACGCACCGAGGATACATCGCGCAGTCGCAAGACGGGCTTTATCGACCGATCAGCAGCCCCACCAAGAAGGTATTCGGCTTTGGTTCACAGTCCAGTGAGATGGCCTTTTCGCAGGCAGTCACCAAGAGTCTGCAGTCCGCAGCCGCCGATACCGGCATCGATCTACTGATTCTCGATAACCAGTATGACCCCACGATTGCCGTGCGCAACGCGGATGAATTCATCCGTCACGGAGTCGATCTCGTGATTGACTTTCAAGTGGATCAGGACGTAGCCGCGATTATTGGAGACAAAATTGCCGGCGCTGGCATCCCCTTGATCGCTGTCGATATTCCGCATCCCCACGCGGTGTTTTTCGGAGTCGATAATTTTCGAGTCGGATTCGAGGCGGGGCAATTGCTGGCCCGTTACGCGCAGCAGAACTGGGCTGGCAAACCGACCTGGGTTCTTGGCCTCGATCTTGCGGAAGCGGGTCCGCTGGTTCAGAGCCGTATCACAGGAGCATTCGAAGGTGTGCGCTCCAATCTGGCGAACATCCCCATCGAAGCCTTTGTTCGGATGGATGGCCGCGGATTGCAGGACATCAGCTACCATCTGGTTCTGGATTTTCTGCATCGCCATCCCAAAGATAAGGGCATTTTGATTGCTGCAGCAACCGACACCAGCGCTTTGGGAGCGGTTCAAGCCGCTCGTGCGCTAAAGCGAGAGCGCCACGTCGCCGTCGTAGGACAGGACTGTATCGAAGAGGCGCTGGAGGAAATTGCTACGCCTCGAAGCCCACTGATTGGCTCCGTCTCGCACCAGGCGGACACCTACGGCACACGCCTTATCCAGCTGGGACTTTCCATGTTGGCCGGACGAAACGTTCCACCCTACAACTACGTCGAGCACAAGATAGTTGAACGACCGCAATCGCCACCGGAAACCCTAAAACACAGAAAATGAACCCGTGAATTTCACATCTGAAACAGTTGCCCTATTGTATTATTATGGACACGGACTGTAATCAATCCGACAGATATGCTGTACGTTGGACGACCTCAGTCCTTTGACGGTTCTCGGGATTCAGGGGTGGTATGTGTCCCCCTGAGGTCCGACGAATCCGTTTCGGTTCTTTTTCGAGCCAGGAGCGAGAACTTCCTCGGCCGCAATTGCTAGAAGGGGCATAATGCCGAATCGCTACTTGGAAGATCGCTGGGACAAAACGGTTGCCGCGAAGTTAACCGAACCGGAACTTCTGCGCTACCGTTCCAACCTGCTCGGCTCAGATTTGCGCATCACCAATTATGGCGGGGGAAACACCAGCGCCAAGGTTACCGAATCAGATCCGCTCAACGGCAAGCCCACCGATGTCCTATGGGTCAAAGGGAGTGGCGGCGACCTCGGCACCATTTCAATCCATGGCTTCGCAACTCTTTATCTCGACAAATTCTGCGACCTCGCTGGAATCTATCGCGGTGTTGAGCACGAAGACGACATGGTCAAGTTCTATCCGCTGTGCGCGTTTGGCCAAAATACTGTCGCCGCGTCGATCGACACTCCGCTCCATGCCTTCCTCCCTGCGCGGCATATTGACCACTTGCATCCCGACTGGGGAATCGCGCTGGCGGCCGCTGCCAATGGCGAAGAACGGATGCAGGAATTCAACCGACGGTTCAAGCACCAACTAGTCTGGCTACCCTGGCAACGACCAGGTTTTGAGCTCGGCTTAATGCTGAAACGTGCCGTCGAAGCAAATCCAAACTGCGATGGGATTGTTCTTGGCGGCCACGGATTGTTTTCCTGGGGAGAAACTTCGGAATCCTGCTACCTGAATACCATCGAGTTGATCGATCAGCTGGGTCAGTTTGTGCAGGAGCATGTTGAGGCTGCCGGCAAGAAACTATTTGGCGGCTCACTCTATGCATCGCATCCAGACCATGAATCGATCGCTGTCGATCTGCTGCCATTCCTGCGAGGCCGACTATCGAAGCCTCAGCGAGTCATCGGCAACTATTCCGCGCTTCCTGAAGTCTTGCGATTTGTAAATTCAAAAGAAGCGGAGACTCTGGCTGCACTCGGCACCAGTTGCCCCGACCATTTCATCCGCACCAAGGTTCGTCCTCTTTTCGTTCCCTGGAATCCATCCCAGGACGCATCGCAGCTACACTCTGCATTCGACTCTGCATTGGAAAAGTATCGTCGAGATTATGCCGCGTATTATCAAGCGCACGCCCTGCCTGACTCCCCCGCGATGCGCCCTGCCAATCCAGCGATCGTATTAATTCCCGGCATCGGCATGTTCAGTTTCGCTAAGAGCCGGGCCGAAGCCCGCCTCGCCTCCGAGTTCTATGTGAATGCCATCCACGTGATGGAAGGAGCCTCCGCGCTCGCCGGCGCAAATGGAAAACAAAAGAAACCTGCGGAATATCCGCAAGCCGGACCTGCCGCGCCGTCGTCGGCGTTTGAAAGTTACTCCAACTACGTTGCGCTGCCGGTGGGGGAAGCATTCCGAATCGAATACTGGGCTCTTGAAGAGGCCAAGCTTCTGCGCCAGCCTCCGGAGAAACCTCTCAGTCGCCGCGTCGCCATGATCGTGGGTGGGGGCAGCGGTATCGGGCGCGAGGCAGCGCTTCTAGCTGGAGCGAGTGGCGCAACCGTTGCCGTCGCAGATCGCAATGTTCCTGCTGCCGAGGAGGTTGTCGCGGAGCTTCGAAAGAAGTACGGCCGCGACGCCGCCCATGCCATCGAAGTCGACATTACACAGGAAGCTTCCATCCGGACCGCGCTGCGTTACGTCATCGCAAATTGCGGGGGCCTCGATCTCCTCATCAACACAGCCGCGCTTTTTCCCGCATCGCCGGACAATACGACTTCACAGGCCCAATGGGGAAAGACGCTCGAAATAAACGTAACCGCCAACTTTTTTCTGGCCGAGCAGGCGGCGCACATCTTCCGCGAGCAAGGCCTGGATGCGAGTATCGTGCTGACGAGTTCAGCCAACGCGGTGGTGGCAAAACGCGGCAGCGAAGCCTATGACGTGAGCAAGGCCGCCGTCAGCCACCTGGTTCGCGAGCTGGCCGTCTCGCTTGCGCCGCTGGTTCGCGTCAACGGGATCAGCCCCGCAACCGTCATCCGCGGGTCTACGATGTTTCCCCGCGATCGTGTCATCGCGTCCCTGAAAAAATATGGCATCAGTTTTGACCCTTCAGCCAGCGACGACCAGCTGCGAAACCTACTGGCGGAGTTCTACGCGCAGCGTACTCTGACGCACCAGCCAATCGATCCCGTCGACTGCGCGCGAGCGGCGTTATTTCTTGCCGGGCCAGAAGCACGCTGCACCACCGGACACATTGTTCCGGTCGATGGCGGCCTGACCGAGGCTTTCCTGCGGTGACAACTCCAGCAGATCGGCGGGCGATCGTTGCCGTTGATCTAGGCGCGCAGAGTTGCCGTGTGTCGTTGCTCCGCTGGCTACCGGACGGCCCCAGTCTTCAGCTGGTTCATCGCGTGACCAACGCGCCAGTGGAGATTGGCGACCATCTCCACTGGAATCTTTCTTTGCTCTGCACTGCCGCGGATGAAGGCATGCGTCGTTGCGCAGCGATCGCAACGGAAGGCATTGCGGCCGTCGGCGTCACGGGATGGGCAGTGGATTATGTTCGCCTGAATGGAAACTTTGCCGCGGCGTCCTCAGGTTCGGGGCGTCCGAAGCCGATGGCGGATCCATTTTGCTATCGCGATATGCGCACCAACTCCGCGATGGAGGCGCTCCATGCGAAGATTCCAGCTGACCGACTCTATGCCCTCACTGGTATCCAGGTCCTGCCGATCAACACTCTGTATCAGTTGTATGCGGATGGAATCGCCGGCATCCCGGCCAATCTTCCCTGGCTCAATTTGCCCGAATACCTGTTATATCGTTGGGGAGCGAAGCCGGTTGCGGAATATACCAATGCGACCCACACCTCGTTGGTCTCGCTTGGCAAACAACAATGGTCACAGGAGATTTTTGATGCGGCCGGTCTGGACATTTCCGCTGCTCCTGCGATCGTAGCCCCCGGTTCCATTGTTGGCCGCCTGCAAGGCCCGCTCGCCGAGTTGCCTTCTCTGCGAAACACGCTGCTGATCGCGCCCGCCTGCCATGACACGGCATCGGCTATCGCAGGTATTCACGCACACGGCGATGATTGGGCCTTCATCAGCTCCGGCACTTGGTCGCTGGTCGGCACTGTGCTGGATCATCCCTGCGCAGGACCCGAATCGGCGCGATTGAATTTCACAAATGAGGGCGGCGTTGGCGGAACAACCTGCTTTCTGCGCAACGTCAATGGGCTGTGGCTGCAGGATCAGTGCATGGCATCATGGAAAGCGGATGGCGAACGTCGCACTGTGGAAGAATTGATCGACGCGGCCACGATGCTTCCTTCTCCGCAGGCTTTGATTGACGTGGATGATCCACAATTGATCGCTCCAGGGAGAATGCCAGAGCGCATCGCCATGCAACTGGAAAGTGCTGGCGTCTCCGCAAAGCCATTTCTCACGTCGCCGCCAGCGATGATCAACCTGATTCTTCACAGCCTCGCCGCACGTTATGCCGCCGTCATACATCAGATCGAGGGACTCACGGCGAAGCAGTTTCGACGGCTCTATATTGTTGGCGGTGGCAGCCGAAATCGTTTATTGAACCGCCTCACACAAGGAGCGACTCAATTGGAGCTGCTGTGTGGAGCACAAGAAAGCTCCACCCTTGGCAATGTTTCCATCCAACTCGCCGCCCTGGAAAGACTGCATCTCGACTCGGTCGGCGAGTATCGTGGGAATGTGGAACAGCCCGGGGTGGATCACGAGGCAGTCTCTTTTTGGGCAGGCACCCTAATAGATACACAAACGCAATCCCCTGACACAATTCAATCGTTTCCAGCACAAGCGGCGCAGTAGCGCCAAACGAGGAAAGCTTCCATGACTACACTCGGCCCATCGAATGCAAGTTCAGCAACGATCACTGACCACTTGTCGAAGCAGCTCGATCAATTTTCGATCGAAGTTCCATCGTGGGGCTTCGCCAACACGGGTACCCGCTTCGGGAAATTTGTCCAACCTTCCGCCGCCAGCACACTCGAAGAAAAATTTGCGGATGCTGCCCAGGTCCATCAGCTTTCCGGCGCAAGTCCCAGCATGGCGACACACGTGTTGTGGGATTTCCCAAACGGCCTGCGCGACGTCGCCAAAGTTCGAGACCTGAGCCGGCATTACGGAATTCGTGCGGGAGCCATTAATCCAAATCTTTTTGAGAGCCAGAATTACAAGTTTGGCTCGTTCGGCAATCCTGATCCCGCAATTCGCCAACAAGCCGTCGATCATGTACTGGAATCTGTCGCCATCGCCCGCGAATTGAACAATGCCGATGTTTCTCTGTGGTTTGCCGATGGATCCAATTATCCCGGCACGCAAAACATGCGCCACCGCATCGATTGGTTTCAGGAGGGATTATCCAAAACCCACGCAGCCCTGGCACCCGGGCAACGCATGCTGGTCGAGTACAAACCGTTTGAGCCCGCCTTCTACCACACAGACATCGCAGATTGGGGCATGGCGCTGCTCTTCGCGCGCGCGGCCGGACCGCAGGCTTTCGTTCTGGTCGATACCGGTCATCACTATCAGACGCAGAACATCGAACAAATCCTGGCATGGCTGCAGCGTGAAAAAATGCTCGGAGGTTTCCACTTCAACGATCGCCGTTACGCGGATGACGATCTTACCTTGGGTTCCATCGACCCGTATCAGGTCTTCCGCTTGTTCCATGAAATTTTGGCATACCACTCGGAGCATCCGGAGGCAACCGCACCGGCATATGTCGTCGACCAGAGCCACAACCTGAAAAATAAACTGGAAGCCATGTTACAAACCGTGCTGGCCGCTCAGGAACTGTATGCCAAGGCCTGCCTGGTCGATCACGCGAAACTCGCAGAACTGCAACGTGAATGCCGCCTGGTGGAAGCAGAAGAATGCTTGCGATCCGCCTTCTGGACTGACGTACGGCCCGTGCTGCGACAGTGGAGACGAGAACGCGGACTTGCCGAAGATCCACTGAAGGCGCTTCGCGACAGCGGCTACATCGAGCGCGCGGCTGCGGAGCGTGGAAGTAAAAACAAGGGTGCGGTTTCGAGTTATGCCTGAGGCTGCCACACTGCATAAACCCGAGTTACACTTGAGAACATGAAAAAATTCACCCGGCGCAATTTCATCGTGGGGCTTGGTAAGCCTGCCGCTAGTCAGCCAGTTATCGTTGGCGGCCAGCAGACGAAGCAAGAGAATCTACATTGGCACCTACACCAAGAAATCAAGCCAGGGCGTTTACGTGTACCGCTGGAAACCAGAGTCGGGCGAGATGGAAGAAATCGGTCTTGCCGCAAAAACTCCGAACCCAAGCTTCCTGACCTTGTCGCCAAACCATAACGACCTGTATTGCGTGAATGAACAAAACCACACCACGGGAAATGTCTCCGCGTTTGCGATCGACCACACTACGGGCAAGCTGGTCGCTAAGAATGTGGTCCCATCGGGCGGCTCCGCTCCTTGCAACCTGACAACGGATCACACAGGTCAATCGCTTTTCGTCGCCAACTACGGCAGCGGCAGCGTCTCTAGTTACAAAATCCTTCCTGGAGGAAGTCTGAGCCAGCCCGTCTCCAATATTTTCTTCAAGGGCCACAGCATCGACCCAGAACGGCAGAAGGAAGCACACACGCATTGCACAACCGTGTCTCCGGAAAACAAATTTCTGTTGGTGAACGATCTTGGTCTGGATCGCATCATGGTGTTTCACTTCGATCCCAAGACCGCGAAGATTACGCCGAACGATCCTCCGTATTACAGCGCGACGCCTGGTTCCGGCCCGCGCAACTTGACCTTTCATCCAAACGGAAAATGGGCCTATTCCATCGCGGAGATGGGAAGCATTATCGAAGGCATGAATTGGAACGGCGACAAGGGAATACTTACTCGCTTCCAGGTAATCTCATCGTTACCGAAGGAGCACAAGTCTCCTACGGATGCGGCGACGGTACAAGTTCATCCCAATGGACGTTTCCTCTACGGATCGAATCGCGGCGACGACAGTATCACTGCCTTCTCCATCGATCCCGCGAATGGCCACCTCGCATTCATCCAGAGGATTTCTTGCGAAGGAGGCAGCCCGCGACATTTTGCCGTTGCGCCCGATGGCAGGTGGCTGGTCGTAGGTAACCAGGACACCGCGAACATCGTCATCCTGAAGTGCGATCCAGAAACTGGGAAGCTCGCTTCAACCGGCCGCCAGTACCCGCTCGACTCCCCAGTCTGCGTCGTCTTTGATTAATGAAGAGAAGAGAACCCGAATGCGTGTTGGAGTATTTACGCCGCTTTTGTCCCAACTGCCGCTGAAAGATGTGCTGGCGAAACTCAAGTCACTTCACATTTCCACGGTGGAGCTCGCCACGGGAAATTATCCCGGCGATGCCCACTGCAAACTGACCATGCTGGAAGACAACCGACACCTTGCCGACTTCCAGCGCTTGCTCACGGATCAAGGTTTCAGCATCAGCGCTCTCAGCTGCCACGGAAACGCATTGCACCCCAACCCGGCCCGTGCGAAAGAAGCTCGAGAGACTAGCCGCAAGACAATCCTGCTTGCAGAAAAACTCGGTGTTCCGGTTGTGGTCGACTTCTCCGGCTGCCCCGGAGACTCCCCTCACTCCACCTCCCCTAACTGGGTCACCTGCCCCTGGCCGCCCGATTATCTGGAGGTTCTCGATTGGCAATGGAATGAAGTCGTCACTCCGTATTGGATTGAACACGGACAGTTCGCCGCCCAGCACAATGTAAAAGTCGCAATCGAAATGCATCCTGGCTTCGTCGTATACAGCCCGGAAACTCTGTTGCGGCTGCGTGCCATTGCGGGGCCTGCCGTTGGATGCAATTACGATCCTAGCCACATGTTCTGGCAAGGCATCGACCCCATCGCCGCCATCCGAGTCTTAGGAGATACGATCTATCACGTGCATGCGAAAGACACGCAAATGTACTCGGCAAACCTGCCCAGAACAGGCGTTCTTGATACCAAACCGTACACTGATGAAAAAAATCGCGGTTGGATTTTTCGCACCTGTGGCTACGGCCACGGAGCGGAATGGTGGAAGGAATTCGTCTCCACATTGCGCATGTTCGGCTACGATGGTGTGCTCTCCATCGAACATGAAGATAGCCTGATGTCTCCCGAAGAAGGGTTGACAAAAGCAGCGCAGTTTCTACGTGAACTTGTCATCGAGCAGCAGCCCACAGCCCCCTGGTGGACTTGATACGTTTCGAAAATCGATTTGCATTCGCGATGGTCATCAAGCTGTCGCCTAAGGAGAGGAATTGAAGCGAATTCGAACGGCAATTTTTGGAACGGGATTCATGGGGCGTGTCCATCTGGAAGCTCTTCGTCGCATCGAGGGTGTCGATGTCGTTGCTATCGTAGGACGAGAGTTGGCTTCGGCCCAACGCCTGGGCGCCGGCTACGGTATCGAGAAATTTGATTCCGACTATCGCAATATATTGCGCGACCCCAGCATCGACGCCGTCCACATATGCACTCCGAATGCGCTTCACTTCTCCATGACGAAGGATGCGCTACTCGCCGGCAAACATATTCTCTGCGAGAAGCCCCTTTCCACTTCGATTGAAACGGCAGAGGAACTCGTCAAGCTTGCCCATGATCGGAATCTGCGGAACTGTGTCTGCCACAACCTCCGCTACTATCCGATGGTCCAACAGATGCGCCGCATGCGCGAAGACGGCGATCTCGGCCGCATCCTAATGATCCAGGGCAATTACCTGCAGGATTGGCTGCTGGATGAGTCTGCCTGGAATTGGCGCATCGATTCTGAAGCGGGTGGAAAGTTGCGCACCATGGGGGATATTGGAACCCACTGGTTCGACATGGCCGAACACGTCACGGGACTGCGGGTTCGTTCCCTGTGCGCCGATTTGGAAACGTTTTATCCGACGCGTCAACGCCCTATGCGGAACCTGCAGGCTTCCATCGCCCAACTATCGACAATGCCTGCCAGCGGTGGCGAACAGGTAGCCGTCAAAACAGAAGACTTTGGCGCGGTTGTCTTTCAAATGGACGAGGGCGCGCGCGGCACGATGACCGCCTGCCAGATGGCCGCGGGACGGAAAAATCAACTTCGAATGGAAATCTTCGGCACAAAAGCATCGGTCAGTTGGAACCAGGAGCGTCCCGATGAACTGTGGGTTGGACATCGCGACAGCGCCAACGGGATTTACATCAAGGACCCCGGACTGATGAAGGAGAAGGCACGCAGCTACGCGGACCTTCCCTGCGGACATAGCGAAGGCTACGACGACACCTTCAAGCAAGTCTTTCGGCGCTTTTATGCCTCCATTCAGCAGCCGGATGTTGCGGCGGATTATCCCGAGCTTGTGGACGGCTTGCGGCACATGCTGATTATGGACGCGCAACTGAAAAGTCATCTCGCTCGGCAATGGGTCGACGTGAAAGGCAACTAGCGCAAAATCGATAGGCGCAAATGGAGGCTGGCCTCACGTGGTTCGAGATCCCTGCGTAACGTGAAACGCAGGCCGGATCCCTCCGTTTCCGCCCTACGCATTCGAGCCAGCCACCTCGTAAAACCGCTGCGGACGCGGCCTGCATCCAATAGTGCGGCAGTATGAGAAGCAGAAGCTGTGTACATCCGGTTCGATCTCGTGCGAGTACGCATCGTAGCGTCTGCGATTCCTCAAATCCGGTATCGAAATGGATTCCCTCATATGTGGCCTTCCTGGTCGTAGCACTGGGATTTTTTACGTCTTCGGCGATTTTCGCGCAGGCCAACAGTGAGACACCCAAGACATCCCCGCAGACGGCCGCCATCTTGCCTTCGTACGAAGGACAGAATGTCACCACGATCGAAATTGCAGGGCAGCCGGATTTGCACACCAGCCAATTCGCCTCCAGCTTTTCGCAACATGCGGGCGAGGCATTTTCAACGGAAAAGCTGAACGCGACAATCGCCACCTTGAAACGCACAGGAAAATTCAAAACCATCCAACTCCAGGTATCTCCGGAGGCGAATGGAGTCCGCGTGCTGATGATTTTGGAACCCGCGTACTACTTCGGCATTTATCGGTTTCCCGGCGCAGAGCGCTTCGCCTATTCTCGCCTGATCCAGGCGACGAACTACCCACCAGAGGCACCGTACAATGCCGACGACATTCGGCAATCTACAACAAAACTCATTGCTTTCTTTCGGCAGGAGGGATACTTTCTGGCCACAGTAGAACCTGAAACTCGCATCGATGTGAGCCATAAACTCGTCAACGTCATCTTCCATGTAACCCTGAACCGACGCAGTAAATTTGGACAGATTGATATCGCCGGCACAACGCCACAGCAAACCGCAAACCTGACCCACGACCTTCAAACCTTGTGGGCACGTCTCCGCGGAGCGGCGATTCGTCCGGGGAAAAACTATCGCCGCAAAACACTGACCAACGCTTCGAAATATTTGCAGAGCAAGCTGGCCAAGCATGGCTATTTGAATGCGCACGTGAAACTGTCGGGCGCAGAATATATCGCTGCCACCAATCGCGCGGACATTCATTTTGACGTCGACACTGGACCGGTTATCCGAGTGAAGATCGAGGGTGCGCACTTGTGGAGCTGGACGCGCAAATCACTCTTGCCCGTGTACCAGGGCATTGGCGTGGATGACGAAGTCGTGCAGGAAGGCAATCAGTATCTCGTCTCCTACTTTCAGTCCAAAGGCTATTTCGATGCAAAAGTGGAATCACATTTTCAGTCATCGCCTTCCGGCGATACCATCGTGTACCAAATTGTGAAGGGGGAAAAACATAAAGTGGAGGCGGTGCAGCTCGTAGGAAATCGGCCCGGGAGTGCGCAGAAATTGATGCCTTTTGTCACCGTGAAGAAGGCCCAATTCTTTTCGCGCGGGAAATACAGCGAATCGCTCGTTCGCAGCAGCACAAGGAATCTCACCAATGTTTTAAAGTCAGAAGGATTCAGCGAGGCCAAAGTCACTCCCGCAGTGGTGAACAATGGAAAGAATATTCGGGTCACATTCAACATTCACGCAGGCCCGCGGGATGTGGTCAATTCTCTGCATATAGACGGCGCCAAGACCTTGACTGAAGCCCAATTTGCACCGAAAGGCCTGCAACTCGCTCCCGGCAAGCCTTATTCGCAAAGACTCGTCCAGACCGACCGAAATAATATTCTGGCCCGCTATCTGGAGTTGGGCTATCTCACTGCGACCTTCCGTGAGACCGCCAAATCTGTTTCGAAGAGCAATTCCCATCACATCGATGTCACATATCACATCTATGAGGGTCCCCAAGTTTTCACCGCCGATATACTCACCTTGGGGCGGAAACATACGCAGCAGCGTCTCATCAATCGAGATACTGCATCGATCCAGCCGAACCAGCCTTTGACGGAAACGAAACTTCTAACCTCGGAGAGCCAGCTCTACAACAATACCGGCGTCTTCGACTGGGCAGAGGTCGATCCCAGGCGGCAAATTACAACGCAGACAAAGGAAGATGTGCTCGTCAAGGTGCACGAAGCGAAAAGAAATCAAATCACGTATGGTTTTGGATTCGAGCTGGTGAATCGGGGAGGAAATATTCCCAGCGGTACAGTCGCGATTCCCACCTTGCCTCCTATCGGTTTGCCGTCGAATTTTACGACAAGCGAGAAAACATATTACGGTCCACGCGGAACGTTTGAATACACGCGCAACAATATGCGCGGCAAAGGAGAGTCCCTATCCTTAACCGCATTTGCCGGCAGGCTGGATCAGCGTGGGGGTGCATACTACATTGACCCCAACTTCTTGTGGTCAAAATGGACGTCGACCCTGGCATTGACCGCAGAGCACGATGGCGAAAACCCGATCTTTTCTTCTCAACAAGAGGTGGCAAGCTATCAGATTCAACGTCCGCTCGACAAAGCCGGGAAAAACATTTTTTTCTTGCGTTACAGCTTCAGCAAAACTGACCTGACTAATATTGAGATTCCAGAACTGGTCCCAGCGGAGGACCAGCATATTCGCTTGTCAACAGTTTCCGCCAGCTTCACACACGACACTCGAGACAATCCGATCGATGCTCATAAAGGAATGCTTCAGAGTGAAGAAATCGATTTCAATTCGACGAAGTTGGGGTCGAATGTAGACTTTGCAAAGTTGACCACGCAGACTGCTTATTACAAGAAGATTGTGCACAACATTATTTGGGCCAACAGTATTCGTATCGGATTGGCCCAGCCGTTTTCCGGAAGTTTCGTTCCGCTCAGCGAAGCGTTTTTCAGCGGCGGCGGCAGCACTTTGCGAGGCTTTCCACTGGATAGCGCTGGTCCCCAGCGGCCGGTAGAGGTATGCAGCACCGGCTCGTCTACCGACTGCACGTATATTCAAGTGCCGAGCGGAGGCAATGAGCTCCTCATCCTCAATTCAGAGTTTCGCATTCCGCTGCCGATCAAGAAAAATCTTGGCTTGGCGGTTTTTTACGACGGCGGCAACGTATTCCCCAATGTCGGCTTCCATGACTTTACATCGCTATATTCGAACAACGTCGGCGCGGGATTGCGCTACGCTACACCCATCGGTCCGATTCGATTCGACGTTGGACGCAATCTGAACCCGGTGCCTGGAATTTCAGCCACGCAGTATTTCATCAGTATTGGACAGGCTTTCTAAGAAGGATCGCAGTGACTTCCCAACCGCTCACAGAACCCGAGGACAAGATGAAGCCACGCAGATCGTGGATGAGAGTTCTGCTGTGGACGATGGGCGGCGTCAGCTTTCTTCTCCTGCTGCTGGTGGCTAGCGTGGCCGCGCTCCTGCACAGTGCCCGCTTCCACCAATACCTGCTGCAAAAAGCAGATCAAATTGCAAGCGAGCAGCTCGGAACGCGGGTCACATTGCAGAATTTCGTGATTCACTTTTCCAACTTGAGTGTGGAGCTATACGGGCTGACAATCGATGGAGCTCCCCCGTTCTCCGCTCCACCGTTGTTGCAAGTGCAACACGCTGAACTCGACTTTCGTATCGTGTCCGTCTGGCGCCGGAAATGGTATTTCGACAACATCCGCGTCGACAATCCTGTAGTAAGAATCTTGACTGATGCCCGTGGCATCTCCAACCTGCCAACTTTGAAAGATACCGGCGGCACCCACACCAGCATCTTTGACTTGGGCGTGCGCCACGCGTCGCTGCATCACGGAGAACTGTATGTCAATGACAAGATAATCCCTCTCGACGCAGAGCTGCGCGACGTAAACTTTTCCTCCGCGTTCGACACTGCGCAACGGGAGTATCTGGGATCGCTAAGCTATCGTGACGGCCAGGTGCAGTTCGGCTCATTCAATTCAATTCCTCATAACCTCGAGGCTCAATTCACAGCCACGGCGAACACCTTCGATCTGACGAGCGCGAAGATTGACAGCGGATCGTCTCGATTCGAAACGACGGCGACACTTACCCATTATGATGACCCAACAATCAGCGCTCACTACAACGCGGTCCTCGACGGCCTCCTGATCCGGCAAACCCTCAAGGAGCCTTCGATTCCTTCCGGCATCGTCGTCACCAGCGGTTCCCTTCAATTTCAGCACTCTTCGCAATTACCCTTACTCGATTCGCTCGCGGTCGACGGATCACTGACGAGCCGGCTACTCGACGTACGGGAGAAGAAGGTTCGAACACAGGCGCGCAATGTTGCTGCACACTACTCCCTCCAGAATGGAAGCTTGAGCATCCAACAGGCACACGCAAAGCTCCTCGGCGGCGCAGTCGATGGCGACCTCGTGATTCACAACCTCGGCGGCGATTCACATGCATCGCTGAATGTCTCGCTGCACAGAATTTCGATGGCAAACGCGCAGCAGCTTGTGGCACCCATCGCTGCCGCAAAAGATGTAAGACTCCAGGGAGCATTGAATGGCACCGTCCAGGCAAAATGGGGACGAACCGTCGACGACTTGGTTGCTCAAACGACTCTGTCGATCCGCGGAAATGTATCGAATGTTCACGCGGAACAGCGCGGCGCCAACCCGCTTCCCATCTCAGGAGTGATCCGCGGTACCTACAGCGCTGCGAATCAGCGACTCACACTCACCAATAGTTATCTTCAGATGCCGCAGACTTCCCTCGCAATGAATGGCACTGTTAGCCAGCGATCCAGCCTGGAGGTGCATTTCAAATCCAGCGACCTGGCCGAACTTCAGGCACTTGTCGACGCGATCCAACCTGGTATCAACAGCAGTTCCAGCCAGCTCGGATTAGCCGGTACGATCTCTTTCGACGGGGTCATCCGCGGATCCGCTTCGGCGCCTCATATTGCTGGGCAGCTGGTCGCTTCCAATCTTCAAATCCGCGGAACTCAGTGGCGATCGCTGCGGACAGGCCTGGAAGTGAGCCCATCGCTGGTGAGCTTGCAGCATGGAACACTTGTTCCAGAGCCCCATGGGACCATCGATTTCTCGGGTAGCGTTGCTCTCCACAAGTGGTCGTTCACAAAGGAAAATCCTGTTCAACTTGAACTCGAAGCGAAACAGCTTGATGTCGTCGACATTTCCAAGCTCGTCAATTCGCGCCTGCCTGTCGATGGAACATTAGCGGCCAATGTACACATCCACGGAACCGCACTGAATCCAATCGGCCATGGAAACATTTCTCTGACCAAAGCGATGGTTTATGAGCAGCCGATCCGATCTGCAGATATGAGCTTCTCTGGATTCGAAGGCCAGGTTCAAGGCAATCTCTCTGCGCATCTAGCTTCCGGGACGGTTCAATCCACATTTAGCGTCCGTCCTGAACAGAAGAGCTATAGTGCGAAACTGTCGGCGACCGGCATTGTTTTGGCGCGGCTCGAAATCCTGCAAGCCCACCACATTGACGCAAAAGGAACCGTCAATCTAAATGCAAGTGGCGAAGGACAGCTGAATAATCCGCAGTTCAACGCAACCATGCAAACCTCAAAGCTCGAAATCAGTCATCAGGCAATCGATGGATTGTCATTGCAGGCTTCCGTCGCAAACCATGTCGCAACCGCGGATCTCAACTCTCAGGCGATCCACAGCTCGATACGAGCGCACGCAAAGATTAGCCTCACGGGCGAATATTTTGCGGATGCAACCCTCGACACGCAATCCATCCCGCTACAGCCTTTGCTCGCAACCTATGCACCAGCACAGGCCGAGAACCTCGGCGGAACGACTGAAGTCCATGCGACGCTGCAGGGTCCTCTGAAAGATTGGAAGCAATTAGAGATTCACGCCACGTTGCCTGAGCTGAAAGTGAACTACGGCAGTTCCGTCCAGCTTGCCGCGACCTCTCCTATCCACGTCGACTATACCCACGGTTTGATTGCGCTGCAGAGAGCTTCCATCCGCGGGACGGACACAGATCTGCAAATCCAGGGGACAATTCCGACAATCGGCAATCGTCCTATCGAACTGCTGCTCCTGGGAACGATGAATTTACAAATCGCGCAGCTTTTTGACCCGGACTACAAGAGCTCCGGACAGCTGCGTTTCAACATCAATTCCTATGGAGAGAGAAACGACCCGAACATCGAAGGCGAGGTCGATGTGATCGATGCCAGCTTCTACGGCGGTGACCTGCCGCTCGGTCTTCAACATGGCAACGGAGTCTTAACCCTGACGAAGAATCGTCTCAACATCAAAACGTTCAAGGCCAATTCCGGCGGCGGCACCGTAACTGCGCAAGGAGGAGTTACATTTCGCCCGTCGCTCCAATTCGACTTGGGAGTCGCCGCGAAAGATATCCGCATGCTCTATCCCCAGGGCGTTCGTGAGGAGTTAGCAGGCGACATTCGCCTGGTAGGAAATACCGACAACGCCCTGCTCGGCGGCCGCGTGCAGATTGAGAATTTGTCCTTCACGCCCGACTTCGATTTGGCCAGCTTCACCAGCCAGCTTTCTGGAGGCATCGCTCCTCCACCCTCACAGGGGTTTGCGCAAAACACCCGATTAAATATCGCTATTAGCTCCACCAATAACTTGAACTTGGTTAGCCGCACTCTCAGTGTGGACGGAACCGCAAACTTGCAGGTGCGTGGGACGATTGCCCAACCGGTGATTCTAGGCCGAGTCAATCTCACGAATGGAGATGTAATTTTCAACGGCAATCGGTTCACTCTCAGCGGAGGAACCGTCCAATTTGTCAACCCGTCCGAAACGCAGCCTGTGGTCAACCTGGCCCTGAACACGACCATCAGTCAATACAACATCCATCTACGCTTCAACGGCCCTGTGGACCAGTTGCGCACAAACTACACTTCAGATCCGTCGCTACCTGCTGCGGATATCATCAACCTGCTCGCGTTCGGCGAGACAACGGAAGCCAGCGCCGCCAATCCGACGACACCGACCAATCAAGCTGCGATGGGGCTGGTCGCGTCTCAGGTCAGCAGTCAAATCACCAGCCGTGTAGCGAAAATTGCAGGTATCTCCCAACTCTCCATCAATCCTGTGTTAGCGGGCGGCAGCATCCAGGGTCCATCCGGGGCGGTGATCACCATTCAGCAACGGGTCACTGGTAATCTCTTCGTCACTTTCTCTACGAACGTCGCGACCACGCAAAATCAGGTGATCATGGGCCAATACAATGTCTCACCCCGATTGGCTTTCAGTGTGACCCGCGACCAAAATGGCGGAGTCGCGTTCGACACTCTCTTCAAGAAAAAGTGGTAGCCGGAACGGCGCTACGGCCCCACCGGGTCCGCAGACAGAAAATTGATCTTCAGTCGCGGCCCGAGGAGCCTAGAGGGTAATCCAACCCGCCCGAATCGCCAGCAGTGAAGCAGTTGCGATGACAGCCCACAGACACACTCCTTGAAGAAATGGCCGAACCCCCACCCGACGAATTGTGTTTTTTGATAACCCGGTGCCAATTAAGAACAGGACGACTGTGAGACCAATTTTTCCCAGGTGACTCAGCACAGAATAAATTTTCGTTGCGCCGGGAAGATATGTATTCGCCACAGCTGCCAGGCAGAACAGAAGAATGAACCACGGCCACTGGATGCGCGTTTTGCTTTTGGTAGCATACGCCGTCACCATCGATACGGGAATGATCCACAAGGCTCTTGCCAGCTTTACCGTGGTTCCAATCTGCAACGCCTGCGCTCCGTACTTCGCGGCTGCCCCCACCACCGAACTGGTATCGTGAATCGCTAGCGCCGCCCACAGGCCAAACTGCGTCTGAGTCATATGCAGCGCGAACCCGATCGCGGGAAAAAGCAGAAGGGCCACGGAGTTGAGAACGAATACCGTCCCCAGCGACATCGCCATTTCCTCTTCGTCCGGTTGTGTAATCGACGAAATCGCAGCAATGGCGCTGCCCCCGCAAATGGCTGTGCCTGCGGTAATCAGAAAAGAAGCTTTCTTCGTCACACCGAGCACTCGACCCAGAGCCCACCCCAGCAGCATGGCAACAGAGATGCTGATCGCGGTATAGAAAAATCCGGCGCGGCCGGCATGGATCACTTGTCGCAGATTCATCCCGAAGCCCAATGCAACCACTGCGGCTTGTAATAGGAAATGAGAGAGATTTCTGCTATCCAAATGGTAGGGATGAGGAAAGGTAAACCCATACGCGATGCCGGCTACCAGTGCAACGGCTGGAGATACGACCCCGCTGGCGGTCAGAATCAGTCCAATAAAAAAGATTGTCTTCGGATTCAAGGAATTCAACGGCTCCTCCAGTCTCTAGTCTTGCGGGGATCGCGGCACAAGTCCAAGAGGAAGTTCTTATCGCGAATTACTGTTGCTTATGTCCACGCCCTTCAACCTCGCACGGACAGCACTGCCTGATTCGCAACATTCTGCGACAATCGGGAGAATGGCTCGCGCGGGTTACCGAAGCGAGTCCACGGGATCGAGGGCGGGTTCGACTCCGTCCGAACGAGTTGACCTGGCGATGGAGAATTTTCGGCTCAAAGTCTTCCGAATTGTGGCGCAACACCTGAATTTCAGCCGCGCTGCGGAAGAACTTTCCCTTTCCCAGCCGGCTGTCACGCAGCAGATCAAAGCTCTCGAAGAGGAATATGGAATTCCCCTGTTCGATCGAAGCGGTGGTCGAATCACGCTGACCCCGGCTGGCAATGCTCTACTTCCTTTCGCAACCAAATTGAAAACTATCTCAGACGAAGCGTATGAGGCCGTGACCAGCACCGGCCGTCATCACGCGGGAAACCTTGCACTCGGCGCATCACAAACCATCGGACAATACCTTCTGCCACAGCTGGTAGCCGCTTTTCTCCGGGAAAATCCACGCATTTCAATCACCGCGAGCAGCGGGAATACGGATGAAATGCTCGTGGCCCTCACTGCCGGTCGAATTCAGCTGGCATTGGTGGAAGGTCCCGGGTTGCGCAAAGACGTCCACGTCGAGCCGTACATGCAAGACCACATGGTCCTGGTGGTGCCGGCGAGCCATGAGTGGGCCGACCACGAGATCGAGATCAATCAGCTGAAACAGGAACATCTGCTCATGCGCGAATTTGGGTCGGGATCCCGCCGGGTCGTCGAGACCGCATTATCAAAGGCCGGTCTCAAGAAGAAGGATCTGAAAACGACTATGGAACTCGATTCCACCGAGGCCCTGTTGAGTGCCGTGGAAGCCGGCCTGGGTGTCACCTTCGTGTCGCGCTGGGCGGTGCGTAACCAATTGGCGTTGGGCACACTTCGGCTCGCGCGCGTCCGAAAGCTTCGTCTATCTCGAATGTTTTCGCTTGCCTATCCGTTGGGACCGGAACCGAGCGGAAATGCAGGCGTCTTTCGTCGTTTCATGCTGCACCGCTCAGCTGACCTGCTCCCGCGGGTGACGGGAAAGGCTCGAAGCAAGGACTGAGAGCCTCAGAAATCGTACCCATCGATCGAAACACCGGCCCCCCCCTCGAACAATACGCGAAACTGTTGGACGATCTAAACGGATCGACTGGCCTTTGCCCGCCCAAAAAGGGAATGCGAAGGAAAAGGGTTGACTATATGCATTAAAAAGGTACGATTCGTAACGGAAGGGGTTATACTCGCAATTATCTTGCAGGGCAATTCCACCTGCCAAGACGCGCAGCCTTGAAGTTTTGCCCCTCCGAAGCTGTACCCCCCGCGGAGGATTTTGTTCGATTCGAACACCGCAATTGTTTCTTCTCCCTTGGCGATCGACCGTACCTCTCATCTGGTTTTTGTACATCGTCGAATGCAGTTGCCAGCTCAAATTGCCCTTTTCGCAAAGAAAGGAATGATATCTGTGAAGAGCAGTTGGATTCGACCGCGCCGGATCATTCCCTTGGCTTGCATCGCAAGCGGAGTTTTTTCGGTCTCCTGCTTCCTGGCTCCGACTAAGGCTCAGGCGCAGACCAACGCGTTGCAGGTACAAATCGACCCCGCCGACGGAACATACAAGCTTGGCACTGCAGGCGCGAATGCATTTGCTTTGCATGCGGGAATCGCTGCTCGAGTCAATGGCCAGTGGTTGCAATCCAAGAATTATCCCAAGCACGCTACCGCAGAAACCACCGTGTCCGATGACCTGGGGACTGCCCACGAATGGGCCGTTACATTCTCCGGTTTGACGAGCCAGCCTGATCTCGTCTATCGCCTGCGTGCGTACCCCGACAAGCCATTCGCTGACATTCAGGTCATGGTTCGAAATACCACGGGGCAGCAGATCAATGTGGAATCGATTCGTCCAATTGCGGCGCTTGGGAATTCAATCCTCAATTTGAATGGAGCTCCCACCGAAGATCGAATCCTTTCCGATAGCTTCAGTGAAGATCGCCCGAATATTACGATTCACGACCTGGGCGATGATGATATGTATCGCGGCGTCGGCAGTCAGCTGGTCTACAACCGCCAGAGCCATGAAAGTTTCTTCGCCGGGGCATTAACCTCCGATCGTTTTCTGACCATCCTCCGTATCCACCTCGACAAGAACAGCCCTGCAAAGCAGATCGCTGCCTATGAAGTGGACTCCACTGGGACAACGGAGATGGAAACCGATGAATGGGGCTCGCTGCACGATGCAAGACCGGAAGATGAAATCACATTGCAGACACCATTGGCGCGGGGTGCTGAGCTCGCCTCAGAAAGATTGTTGCTCAGCGTGGATTCGGACTACCACCACCAGCTGGACACCTATGGAACGCTGATCCGGCAAATTGCATCACCCTCGTGTCTCAGCGCCGACGCCGATGGGTTGGTGGAGCTGGACTGCCTACTACTTCGGCCTCAGCTCCGGAACCGCGCTGACCAACGCGCAATGGGAATCGCAACACTTGAAGTCGCTCGGCTACGACTTCTTTCACATTGATGAGGGCTACCAGTACGCACGCGGAGAATACAGTACACCGAATGCGACCTTATTTCCCGATGGACTTGCAGGCATGGAGCAAAAGGTCACGAATCTTGGCCTGGTTCCAGGGATCTGGACTGCCCCCTTTGAAGTTTCCGTGCGCTCCTGGGTGTATCAGAATCACCCCGACTGGCTCGTGCACAATGCGAAGGGCGAACCCATCCATATTGGCTGGGTGACAGATCATAACGACCCCCTCTATGTCCTCGACAGCACCAATCCCGGAGCCCAGGAATACTTGCGGAAAACCTATCAAACTCTGGTTCGCGACTGGGGAATTCGCTACATCAAGATGGACTTTATGGACGATACCGCGGTTGAAGGCAATTACTATCGCCCCAACACCTCCGCTCTGCAGGCGCAGCGGATTGGCTTGGGGATTATTCGCCAGGCGGTCGGAAATGGGGTTCTTCTCGATAAAGACGGCAGCGTGATGCTCAACCCTGTCGGCTTTGTGGACTTCGGTCGAATTTCTCAAGACACCGGTCACACGTTTGAAGCCAGCAGTGAAGCGGCCTCGGGCATCGCCGCGCGTTATTTCATGAACCGCAATTATTTTGTTGCCGATCCCGACGCATTCAGCGTCTCCAGGCAAACCGTCGACGATCAGTCTTGGCACAACTCGAAAAAGCCGCTCTCGCAAGATGAAGCCGAAGTTTCCATTGCTCTCGCTGCGGTCTCGGGGGGAATGTACGAAATTGGCGATGACTTGCCGACGCTGGGATCGGAACCGGATCGGCTCGCGCTGGTGCAAAATCAGGACTTGATCGATATGGCTCGCCTTGGCCGGTCGTCGACCCCTTTGGACCTGATGTCGTATCTACCGGAAGATCGGCAGCCCAGCATCTTCCTCCTCAGAGAAAGCTCCAGGCAAACCATGTTGACGATCTTCAACTGGACAGAGAAGGCGCGAACGCACACTGTTACTCTCGCCAGTCTCGGGCTGGACGCGAACGGATCATATACGGTCACTGGCGAATTTGATAAGCGGCAGAGGTCAACCTCAGCCACAAAGTCATTGGTAGTCGCGCAGCCGCCTCATTCTGTGCGAGTGCTAAAGATTATCGACACTACCATTGCGGCTCAGCCACCAATCGTGCAAGCAAATCATCCGTCGAGCGCGAAAGCAGGCGAGACGATTTCCTTTTCCGCCAAGGCCGCCAACTCCAGCGAGCCTGTGTTGTCGTATCAATGGGAATTTGGAGACGGAGTATCCCTCAAGGGAACTCAAGTCACCCACGCGTATACGCATGAAGGCAGTTATGCTGTGAAGCTAACCGCGGTCGGTTTGGATGCTCTTGCGGCAATCGATTCTTCTCAAGTGCAGGTCAGCGGCGCGATCCCGACACGGTTCGTGCCAAAGGAAAATCAAAGATACGAGGCAGTTCCATAAAGTAGGCATGCAGAAGTCGAGCATTTTCGGGTTCGTTGTAAGGATGCGCAGGGAAAAGACGCAGGTGGCCTCAATATTTGTACGTATTGGTATCAAAAGCAGTTGATTTCAGACTTGACAATTCCTGCGACCAAGAACTAAACAACGTTGTACGTAATGAAAATATAATTTCGTTTTCTATTTTTTCTGGAGGGTATTGCAATGAAGGCAGGTCGGTTCGGCATTCTTCTTGGACTGATAATCGGGATCGGTTGTCTTTCCTCAGTCGTGTTGGCCCAGTCGATTAACGAGACTCAACTTCGTGGAACGATTACCGACTCGTCTGGGGCCATCGTCGCCGGCGCGAAAGTTACCATCACCGACGTAGGCACCAACATCTCCCAAACCACCACGTCAAATTCGACCGGAACCTACGCGTTTACCGCGTTGCGAGCCTCCAATTACAAACTACTGGTCGAGGCGCCTGCATTTGGTCCAGTGGAGAAGGAAGGCATCACGCTTACCGTCAACCAGGCCTCCACTCTCAACGTAACGTTGAAGCCGGCGAGTCAACAGGCAAGCGTGACGGTCCAAGGGATTCCTGTGCTGCTGGATACGGGCACCGCCACATTGGGAACAGACATTCCAAGCAAATACCTGGTCACGATACCGCTGCAGAATCGTGATCCGTTTGGCATCGCATTCCTTGCCGCAGGCGTGACTGAGTCCGCAGGTTCCGGCATCAACGATACCTATCCTTCAGGAACCAATTTCATTTCGAACGGCCAACGAAATTCCACCGCGAACATTCGCCTGGATGGCGTGCTGATCACCGCTCCTGAACAAGGCGAAGGCGGTAACTCCAACACCTACTATCAAGCCACGGTGGAAGGGCTGCAAGAAAGCAAGGTGCAGAACAATAGTTTCTCCGCAGAGTATGGTGGGGGCACCGTTATCGATGAGGTGATGAAGTCCGGGACCAATCAACTTCACGGGAGCGCCTACTGGTTCAACCAGAATTCCGCTTACGATGCGCGTGATTATTTCAATAGCGGTCCCAAACCTGGCCACAAACAAAACCAGGATGGATTTTCGATTGGTGGCCCAATCGTCAAAAACAAAACATTCTTCTTTGGCGATTTGGAATCTGTGATTGCGAGCAATCCAGTCAACATCGTCGCAACCGTCCCAACGTCGGATGAGATTAACGGCAACTTTTCCGCGGCTATGACCTACGACCAGAATGGAAATCTAGTTCCGAACCAGATTTACGACCCGTTCCTGGTCCAGACAATTCCGAATCCCGATCCCACCCAGCCCCCCACCTACGTGCGCCCTGCCTACAACAACAACACCATTCTGCCATCCGAAATTGATCCCGTCGGCCAGGCAATTATGAAGCTGTATCCCCAACCCAACACCCCGGGAGACGTCACTGGCTCGAATAACTACCGTGACGTCATTCTCAGCTCTTCCAATTCTCTGCAGATCGACGTCAAGATCGACCAGCAATTCACGCAAAAATCGACTCTTTCGGTTCGATATAGCAATATATTTGGCAGCGGGTCGACACCCACGGTGTTCGGCGATGGCGAATTCAACGACGGGCTGGCGTATACCACGAAGGTGTTTAACGATGGCATCAACTACTCCTACATGCCAACCGCAAATACCTTATGGACTACTACGTTCGGTTTAGATCGCGTGTCGCAACCGTCCCACACCAACTATCCCAGCCCAACATCTGTAGGATTCCCATCGTATTTGGAACAAAATGGCGTCATCCGCATGCCATCCATCATCATGGAAGACCCCCAATGGACTTCCATCTATGACCAATGCTGTGTCGACACGCAATTTGCTCACACACTGTACAACTATTCCACTTCATTCTCGTGGACGAAGGGCCAGCACACGCTGAAGGCTGGCGGCGCACAGCAGTTGTTTTACAACAACTTCTTCCAGCCCAACTATCCCAATGGATTTTTCAGTTTTAATCAGTTCGTTACATCGCAGTCCCCGTTTGACACGGCGAACGGAGTTCAGGGAAATGACTTCGCCAGCCTGCTGCTCGGCTGGGGCGACCCAGGCGGCAGCGGGATCAACGTCACTCAATCCGTGGCTGACAAATCCACAGAAACTGCATTCTTTGTGCAGGATGACTGGAGAGCGACGAGTAAGTTGACTCTGAACCTTGGCCTTCGCTACCAGTGGGACACCCCGTACACAGAACGGCACAACAATAGCCAGTTCAGCGACTTCACGGGAAATAGCGGAATCTCGGTCGGTCCACTGCCTGGACAGAGCGCGCCGACGGTCTTGCAAGGAACCACCATCTTCGCTTCCTCTAAAAAAAGAACTGTTCCCACGGATTTCAGCAATATCGACCCACGCATCGGCTTCGCTTACATGGTGAATGAAAAGGTGGTCTTTCGCGGGGGGGCTGGAATCTATACCGGATATTCCGGTTTTACAAACTTCCAATATCCCGGTGCAGCCTACACTGCAAGTCCTGAAGTGTTCTTCAGCAAGGACGGAGGGGTTACCCGCGACGCGACCATGGAAAATCCATTCCCCGGCGGAATCCCTCCAGCCCAGGGCCAGACCTACGGCCCGCTGGCACTATGGGGATTGCAGGACCCGAATAATCTGGGAACGCAGACTGCAAAGAATGCCAAGATCTACCAGTGGAATATTGGAATTCAGCAGGCACTCCCTGCCAACATTGTTCTTGCCATCAACTACTCGGCAAATCGGAGTACCTACCTTCCGTGGGCTGGGACGGATAACCGCAATTTCATACCATCCGCGCTGCGATCGACAGAGACAAGCGATCAGTTGAGTCAGTTGACTAACAATCCATTTCAAAATCTGTTCACTGGCCCGGGCGCAATCTTCAATGTCCCGTCCTCTCGCTATAGTGATCCCCAACTTCCTCTATTAAACCTGCAGCGGCCGTACCCGCAGTTCGATGGTTCGTTTAGCGGCTACAAACTGATCAGCGCCAATTCCTGGTACAACGCGCTACAAGTCGTCTTCCAAAAACGCGGCGGTAAGTACCTAAACTTCGAGGGCAACTATACCTGGTCCAAGAATATGGATGATTCCTCCGCAGGCAACAATGACTGGGTTGGGACGCTGTCGGGTGTGAATGGAAGTTCATTGCCGCAGGAGTTAGACCACTTGAAAACTGAGTGGTCGGTTAGCGCAAATGATGCCACCAACCGGCTCGTCGCCGCGGTCATCTTTCAGCTTCCAATCGGACGCGGATACCTGGTGGGCGCCGATATGAATCGCGCGCTCGATGCTGTGGTCGGCGGCTGGCAAATCACGGCGCTGGCAACCTTCCAAAGCGGACAACCCTTGAATATCTATATGGGCAATCCCAGACTCGCCGACGGAAACCAGCGCCCGAATTTGGCTTGCCCCGCGTCGACCCGGCTAACAACCGGAATCAGTATTCGTGATGCTGGACGTTATGGTTTGCCATGGCTGAATTCCGCCTGCTTCTCCGATCCTGGGGACCAACAGGCGGGCAACGCCCCGCGGTACTTCTCTCAACTACGCGCGGAAGGCATTCACGAAGCCGACATTTCCCTGCAGAAGATCTACAACCTCGGCGGCCGCAAGGGCCAGATTGAAGCCCATGCCGACTGCTTCAACTGCACGAATACCGAGCGATTCGGACTGCCGGACACTGGCTATGAAGACTCGACATTCGGCATTATTTCGTCGACCGCTGGGGGCTACCTACCCAGAAACATGCAGCTCGGGTTGCGTTATCAGTTTTAGTAAGGGATGACGCGGTTGGCAAAGCTACCAGTGTGACTCAGGAACTTCTCCCAAATTCAGACTCGCCAGGTTGCTCTCATCGGAGTGACCTGGCGAGATGGAGCTACCGTATGCGGCAACAGTCTCACTTTGCCTTGATCGCGACGACAACTTTTGTTGCCGCTTCCCTATTCTGTTTGGTTCCTCTGTCGGCCCAGCAGACGGACAAAAACCCTCGCGCGTGGATGCACGACGTTCGCATCGGCGCATACGGGCTGAGCCCTTCCAATGCCGCTCAGATCGTTCAGAAAGCGACCAGCAGCGACGTCTATGGAATTGAAGTGGACAACGACATTCCTGGCCGGTACGAAAGCTTCGTTGATCCGACCACCAAGCTTCAGGCCATTCGAGAAGTTGCAAAGCTGGCTCACGAACATGGCAATCACGCCTTTGTCTACATCGCTGGCTTTGAGTGCATCACGGCGAACGCGGCCAACTCTCCGCACACTATGGCGAAGGATCATCCGAGCTGGCTGCAGCGTAAGCGTTCTGGCGAACCGGCCATGTTCACCGCCAACGCAGCCTTTTGGATAAAAAAGGGCGATGAAGATGTTTGGGTCACGCCCTACGCTCCGGAATGGCGCAAGATTTACATGCAGCGCGTCCGCCAGATTGCTGCCACTGGAATCGACGGCATCTATGTTGACATTCCCTATTGGATGACGCACTTCACCGGATGGGAAACCAGTTGGGCCAGCTTCGACGACTACACTGTGAAGGCATTTCACGACCGCACCGGCTTGAATGCCAGGACCGACTTCAAGCTCGGCGACTTTAATGATCCAGGCTTCCGCAAGTGGGTAGACTTTCGCATTCAAACCATCACCGATTTCATGGCGGAGGTTCGCAAGAACGCAATCTCCGTGAACCCAAACATTGCGGTCATTCCGGAAATCTATCCCGGCATTGAAGAATCTGCCGTGCGGGTCGGCGCAGACGTGTATCAACTGTATCCCGTGGTCGACGCGGTCGCGCACGAGTATGAATTCGGTGAAGGAGAGGACCACACCGCCGCCAGCCGCAGCCAATTCGACTGGTTCCTGTACCAGGTCGGCATGCAGTCGTTTCGTGCCTTTGCCGGAAACAAACCTACCTGGATGCTGAATTATTCCTGGGATGGCAATCCGCGAGTGACTCCCAGCGATGCGATGAAAAACCTCGCTATGTCAGAGCTGATGGCCGGCGCGAACTTCTGGGACGCCCCCGGCCATAGCATGGCCGGCTCGAACGACATGGCCACGCGTGTCCAGATCTTCCACTGGATCGCTGCCAATCAGTCAATCTTCAGCTCGCCCAGAACTCCGGTCGGCAAGGTTGGCGTGTATTTCTCTGACACAACGCGTAACTATTATCCGGATGAATTTATTCATTCCTACCAGGGCGTTCTGCTGCTGCTGTTGCGCAGCCATATTCAGTTTCAAATCGTCACGCCTCGCACACTCGCTTCGTTTCATGGCGCCACCTTGATATTGCCTGACGTTCGTGTTCTCAGCCAGGCAGAGATCGACGAGTTACATCACCTGGCTTCATCTTGCAAGATTATTTCGACGGGGAATATCGATCCTCACCTCGCTAGCTTTAAGGAACTAGTTCAGATCGGGGGCGACCCTGGCAGCAGTTATCTCGCCCTGGCGCAGAAAGATTTTGAGGGCACTTCTCCGGAAACTCAATCGCAATTTTTAAACTCCCTCAAGATGGACTCCGACTTTTCCGTCGATGCATCACCGGATATGGCTGTCTACATTGCAACGGTGCAGAATCAGACGCATTGGTTCTTTGCGAACTTTAGCGGACTGAAACAGGGCGCTGCCACCGTGCCTGTACCGCAACACAACGTTGTTCTTGAAGCTCCCGTGCGCGGGGGGACCACCCTGCATTTTTTGCCGTTTCTCGGCACACCGATCAACTTGAACGGCACCGTTTCTGGTGACCGAGTGAAGTTCACAATTCCGGAAATCGATCGCGGTGCGGTTGCCTGGACCGACCATGAAGCAACGACTGCTCAATAACACTGTACGGAGTGCGATGGGTGGTCTTTCTGGTGGGCCATATCACGGAGAATTGGAACTCGATTATTGAGCGAATTAGTTCCTCCGGACCAATTATCAAACAACTCTGGCAGGCCAGGGGTATCAGGCATAGACCGCCTGAGCTAAGCTGATCAGCAAAGTTCCCCGGCAAAGGAACCGCTCTTTGCAGAGTGAGTCCCTAGTGAGGGGGTTTCGATTGTGTCACATAGAAAATCGGGTCAATAGGCATTTTGGTTCTCAAGATACCCTCAGGGACTCCTCCGCCATAGTTGCGGCAGAAACCCTAACGAGACCCATCACGTTAGACCTCTGAATTGTGGTTTGCGAATTCTGGAAACTGGAATGCGCCGTCTCAGAGGCCAAGGACAACCGACTCGACTAAGAGTTTGTAAGGATTGGGGTGGGTGGGTTGGTTGGTGGGTGGGTTGGTGCTGACCTACCTCCTGAACTCTCCAAACGCGCCGAGCGGCAGGTAGACCCCGCCCATGTTCCTGTAAAATCTCTCTCGACCGATAAAGACAGGGGTTCCAGCGCTAACATCAAGCTCGAAAACGCTGGACTACACGCCAATAGAATGAGAGAAATTGCGAAATGCCGGATTCGGCGCGCTCTCGTAAGTAATTGATTCCGTTATACTTAGCATATTAATCTGATGATAAATCAAATTGCCGCGCTGAAAACAAAGGAATTACCTCCAGAAATGGCACGGTTTCCTTAACATCGAAAAATCGGCTCATTTTTTCGGCGAAGACAGAGCATAGGGTTTGACAGCATGTGATTTTGTGATCGAGATCGTGCAACGGCGCGTTGTATACGCACCTCATCCATAGCAGGATTCCGAAATTATCCAGGCACTCGCAAAGATTATGTCCTGTACTTATAAGTTGAAGTTGGGTCTCCGTTTTACGGCCCTGAGATGGAAGGAGGGAGATCCCTTTTTACGAGCCAACATATCGGCACTAATCCAGTGTCGATGAGTGACTCGGCGATTTGGCGATAATCGGGAATCTCGGGAGCCAACGTATCGGGTGTCTGGCGCTGATACGATTTGCTTGCTCTTCGATTCAATTAAGTGCCACTTGAGGTAAAAGCGACAGCGGGTTTACTGCGCTGGGAATAACAGCAGGAAAACTGAAGCAATGCTTAGAACGGATTCGGCGGCTTCAATCTTTGCGGAGAATCTCGCCGTTCTTCATTGCGGACGTTGGGTGGGTCAGGAAGGGGATGTCGGTGAGCAGGTTGCCGGCGACAGCGATAATGTCGGCATAGAAGCCGGGCTTGAGCTGTCAATGGAGTCAGACCAGCGCAATAACTTCGCGCCGTTGATGAGGCCGGAGCGCAGGGTTTCTGCGGAGCTCATGCCATATTTCACCATCAGCAGCACTCCCGAACCTGCGTGCCATGAGGGAATGGACCGACGTCACACTCGGACGAATGAGAATTTCCCCTGTTGAGGGTTTTGGCATCTGACAACCAAGGAGTTGAACGTCCACTTCCAAAGCAGTAGGCGCTGCTAAACTTAACCTTTCTATGATTTAACGATCAGCGAATACTCTGGCTGACAAGGATTCGTTTGATGCCGAAAGTCGTGGTCATCGGCGCCGGTGTCATGGGTTTGGCGGCCGCGTATCAAGCGCTGCTCGATGGATGCGACGTGGATATTCTCGAGGCCTCCGCTGAACCGGGAGGGATGGCTGCACATTTTGACTTTGGCGGCATCTCGATTGAACGTTTCTACCATTTCGTGTGTAAAACAGACCTTCCAACATTTGAATTGCTGACGGATCTTGGCATCGCAGACAAGATGCGTTGGGTGCCCACCACCATGGGATTCTTCAGCCAAGGAAAGTTGCATCACTGGGGCGATCCGGTTTCTCTGCTGAAGCTTCCCGGAGTCAGCCTGATCAGCAAGCTGCGATATGGGTTTTTTGTTTTTGCCTGCACCTATCGCGATCATTGGCCTGCGTTGGAAAATCGGTCGGCAAAGGAATGGATCACGCGCTACTGCGGAAAGGATATTTACGATCGATTCTGGCATCCGCTTCTCGATTTCAAGTACTACGAATATGCAAGCAGCATCTCAGCGGCGTGGATTTGGACCCGGATCCGCAGGGTCGGCAGGTCGCGAAAAAGTATCATGCAGGAGGAACTCGGCTACATCGAGGGAGGCTCGAAGACCCTGGTGGACGCGTTGCTGCATGCCATTGATCAGCGTGGCGGACGTTTGCATCTCAGCACGCCGGTAAAGCGGGTTGTCATCGAAAATGGTCGAGTGACCGGGGTGAACACCACGGCCAGGTATTTCGCCGCCGATCATGTCATCTCTACCGTTCCGATCCCTCTGATTCCCGATATGGTACCCGACTTATCGGCTGAACTGAAGGCCCACTACCAAGCGATTCATAGCATTGGAGTGATCTGTGTCATTTTTAGGTTAAAGCGCTCCGTGAGCCCACATTTCTGGGTCAACATTTCTGACGACGGCATCCAAATTCCCGGTATCATCGAGTTTTCAAATCTAAGAAGTGTCGGCGACGACGCGATCGTGTACGTTCCGTATTACATGCCGATAACAAATGCGAAGTTTTCATTGCCTGATGACGAGCTTTGCGATGAAGCTTTTGCTTGCTTGCGACGGATCAATCCAACCCTTCGGCGGGAAGACATCATCGATGTAAAGGTTGCGCGCCTTCGCCATGGACAACCGGTTTGCGAACCCGGCTTCGCCGCAAAGATCCCCCCGATTCAAACCCCCATTGGCGGCTTGCAAATTGCGGATACCTGCTATTACTACCCCGAAGATCGTGGCATTGCTGAAAGTGTGCGAATGGGCCGTAAGATGGCTCGATCAGTGAAGGGCTTCGGTAGATGAGTTCTCCTGCATTCATGGACAGAGAAGACAGATCAACCCAGGCAACGATTGCGACGCTCACACCGGTACCATCGAACGAGACTCCTCGCTCCCACCGGAACGCGCTCTTTTGCGTCTTGATCGTAATGGGATGTGCCTTACTCACCAACCCTGTCGCAAACATGCCGTTCAGCGACGAGTTCTCGTACGACAAAACCGCACTGGAGTTTGCCCGTACCGGGCACATTGTCTACAACGGTTGGGCGACCGCAATGCTGGGATGGCTGATTCCGTGGGGCGCCCTGTTTATCAAGACATTCGGTTTTTCATTTACTGGCATGCGGCTCTCGATGCTGCCGATTGATGCTGCAACTGTGTACTTGTTCCATCAAATTCTGCGCCGATTTGGCATCAATCCCAGCAGTGCGATCTTTGGAACCCTCGCCTTTGCCTTGTCTCCAATCTTCATGCCCTCGGCTGTCAGCTTTATGACCGACGTGCCCGGCATGTTCATCATCTTCGTCTGTCTATATATGTGCCAGGAGGCAGTCAAGACTGCGAGCGACAGGGCTGCCCTTATGTGGCTGGCGTCTGCCACCATGTTCAACATTGCAGCCGGAACAGCGCGCCAGATTGCGTGGCTTGGAGCCCTGGTTATGGTGCCCTCAACAGTCTGGCTGCTGAGAAAACGCCGCGGCATGAAGGCAACGGGTGTCGTACTCTGGGGCCTTAGCTTCATCGCCGTACTCATCTTTTTGCATTGGTTCAATAGCCAGCCATATTCTGTGCCAGAGCACATTATCTGGGCGCGGATTTCCTGGATGACATTTCCTCATTTGGCCGCAGAGCTGGTCAAAATGGTTCTTTGCCTGCTTCTCATCATTCTTCCCATCTCCGTGGCGTGGCTGCCATTCGCGCGCGAATTAGGTCGCAGCGCGTGGCTGCGCATCGGCGGGGCCCTTGCCGTGTTTGTTGCGTTTGAATTGTTCGCCAAAGCAATGGGAAGGATGGATACCTGGCTCATGCCCTGGCTGATGTATTTACTGCCGGAGCAGTCCTCACTTCATCCAGGCATGTACGGCACACCTCCGGAGATGACATTGTGGATCCGGTTTGTAATTTCGCTATTCGTGATTGCGGCGGCGATGATCGCACTGGAACGGGAGTTGGAGCGAAAGCCGAACGCGTCAAAGCAAGGGAGCGAGGCAATCATAGCCACCGGCCCTGGAACTTCGTGGCATGAAATTCTATGGATTCTAGGGCCCTTTTCGCTGAGCTACGTTCTTCTGTTAATGCCCAGGGGGGCTTTCGACGTAATCCAGGACAGATACATGGTGGGCCTGGTGCCCTCCATCCTCGTCGTGCTTTTGAAGTTGTACCAGGAACGAATTGGCCAGAGACTTCCAACTGTCAGCGTCGTCATGCTGGTGCTATTCGCCGCATATTCAGTTGCGGGTACCCACGATTTTTATGCGGAATCTCGGGCGCAGGTGCGCGCGATCCAAATGGTAGAAGACTCCGGAGTGCCGAGAAAATCTATTCAAGCTGGTTTCCCGTCCGACGGATGGATCCAAATTGAAAACGGCGGCCACATCAACGAGGCGCGGATTAAGGTGCCTGCAGGCGCCTATAATCCCAAACCTTTTTCGAAGATTCCTGAGGGATGTCGTGACGGATTTACGCACTTTGCGCCGGTGATTGACCCCAAATACTTCATCCTTTTCCCGTGGTTCAAAAATCCGACTACTCCACCTCCTTCCTGGTGTTTTGTTCGGGCCAATTTTCCTCCGATTCATTACACGACCTGGTTGCCGCCTTTTCACGAAGCGTTGTACGTAAAGAAGCTCGCGAATTCCGCTGCAGCAGCCCATCATTGATATGTCCTGGGTTTAGATAGTTCGTTGCTCGACGGAATCCGGAGAATGCGAATTCTTAGTCACTTGGCTCCGTCCGCATTCTTGTTACCCTGAGCCTCGAATCAAGCGTAAACCCGGAATCCTTCGAGATTGATCCGGGCATCGGAATGGCATAAAAGCTTGAACGTATGCTTCCCGCCGGAGAGGCCATGCTTCGAGTACAACGTGACGCCCAGCAGCACCGGAAAATCATCAACCAACAGAGATGTTGTACCCTGGTGTTCGCCATCCAGGAAAATATCGACATCGCCCAGGCCGATGGTCTTCTCTCCGATATAGTCGATGCCAGTACCAATAAACGAAAATTCGGCGGAGGCCCCTTTGGACTGGGTGGCACGAGGAAGGTCATTGCCTCGCGCGTTCTGAGTGGTGGTCCACGGAAACCACATGCCGGTATATTGGACTTCCGAACCCGAAGCGGAAACGAAACGGGAGGATGGGGCCAGATTCGATTTGAGCATCAGGGGGATGCGCCACATCTTGTATGGCGAGGTGAGGACATCGTCGAACGGGCATCCGGAGGTGAACAGGGAGAGCTCGATATCCTGTCCGCGACGTTGCTGGAAGGCCGCGCAAATACTGGGGCCGTACATATGCCAGCCAGGGCCAAGGAACGAGTCATCCGCAGTTCCGGCCGGCGTCCAAGGACCCCAAGGGTGAGGCGCCTGATAGAAGTCGTACCGCATGCGGTTTGGCTCGAACCACCGGGTCATGGTTTCTGTGTTGTACCAAGATACGAGCAGGTACATACCGAGTTCGCGAACAAAGGTGATGGGAGTCTGCCCGCAGCGACGTGGGCGGCTTAGTATCGGCACGGCTTGTTTGATAGAGCGAGACCAGCTCGACATTGCGCTTCCTTCAGGGGCCGATAGATACTCCCAGTCGGTGCCCTTGAGGCGGGACAGCTGCGGACGAAGAACGCGGCCCAGGATCAGAGAGTCGCCGTCGTTCCAGAAGCCGTTCGTCGAACAGGCATATACGTATTGCCTGGCTCCACCCTGTTCGACCTGGCCTCCGTTGCGGCCATAGTGCACGAAGAAGGGCGCACCGAAGGAGCCCCCGGGCCACATGGGTCTTTCGTAGTTTTCTTGGGCACTGCGCGTCCAGGTGTGGCCCTGATCAGTCGACTTGATAAGACTGGCATTCATGGCCGTCTGACGGGTAAGTGGATCGTGGCTATCGCTTCCATAAATATTTCGGGAGACAAAGGCATAGAACACACCATCAATGCACTCTTGGCCGCAGGCTTTCCATGTAGCATTGTCGGGCCCCTTCTGGCCGGCTTTGCCATACTCGGACATTGGGTTTACCTGGCTCCCGACTAGCGCATCCGGGTCCTCGCCTGAAAGCTTGTTGAATGCGAGGTTCATGGCATTGGCACCGAAGCCGCGGCCGTCGCAGTTGAACGCGTAAAGGTCACCGTCATCGGCCAAGAAGGGATCCCATGTGTCGCCGTTGGAGCGGTCCCACTTGTGAATGCGATTTAGATCGAGGGAGATGTCGGCGATGGGTCTGCGCGAGCTCATAGCGCCCATCCCGTCGGGTAAAGCGGCGACAGCGAATGCAGCCGCAGAAGATTTGATGAAGGTTCTGCGATCGAGGTGCGTTCGGACGCAAGACAATGGCACTCTCCTGACAGAAATGGGGAAATGCGCGACATTGAGATTGTAGAGTGAAACAGCGGTGGATCGCGATGAGGAGGGCGCGGGAAAGGCTATTTCGGTGGAGTGCAGCGCTCACTATACCAACCGCGCACTTCGAACATTGAAGCGGATGTTTTCGAAGGCGGTCGAGTGGAAACTAATTGTTGACAGCCCCCGATTTAGATTACTGAAAGCATATGGTCGGGACACAAAAATCAGTCCAGATACCGAAAGAATTCTCTTGAACAACTTGTCAGAGCCGATCCCGAACAAGCGCAATGCGAAGCCAGACCCACGACGTGCTGGTGATCGCGCAGGATACAGGAATGAGACCTTCTGAAATTTTCCGCATGCGGACTGAAAATCTGAATTTTTCTGAGAGGCAGATTTGGAATCCATACGGCAAAACTGAAAAGGCGAGACGATGGGTACCAATGTCTGAACGGATGGCAAAGCTTCTAACGGTGCGATGCACTGGACGAAAGGAGGGCTGGGTCTTCCCCTCCACTCGTGCGAAGTGCGGGCATGTCACGACTATCGCTAAGGGATTTCAGGCACTACGAACCCGAACAGGATCAAGCAAGAAACTTGTCTTGTACTCTGCGAGACATACTTATGGGAGTTATGCCTTGGCTTCAACCGGGAATCTTTTTGCCGTGGCCGCGTCAATGGGCCACGTCGACACAAAATCCATGGAGCCCTACCAGCACCATGATCTCAGTACACTGCGGAAAGCCATCGATCACCGCAACAATAGTGTTTCCAGCTTTGGTCACACTTTTGGTCACAGTGAGAAAAAGGAGCATGACGGTCAGCTGGACGAAACCTATAAAGACCTGAATCTGGATGACTTTCTGGTGGGCCCGGAGGGATTTGAACCCCCAACCAAAGGATTATGAGTCCTCTGCTCTAACCGT
This sequence comes from uncultured Acidobacteriota bacterium, assembly GCA_963794795.1. GTDB lineage: Bacteria > Acidobacteriota > Terriglobia > Terriglobales > Acidobacteriaceae > JAKAAZ01. The sequence continues at coordinate 178,609 of CAWCFC010000005.1, forward strand.
TGAGCTACAGGCCCGAATGCCGCTTAACTGGCTGGACTAGCTGAGTTTATCAGCATTTCGCGGGATACCCCGGTTCGCCATTCTCAATCCTTTTCTTCCGAAATCAGTTCGTTTCAAAGCGCTCGTCCCAGTTTCACACACACAATCGCGCCTGGCCAATTCGTATTCGAACAACTCGTCCGTCTGCGACGAGGGTTCCACCTTTGTCCTACTGTTCTCCAGGAATGTATTCGACGTCACGATGATAAGTCCGCGCCGGGTCTTCACGAGTACCCACCGTAACAATTGTCATGCATACTATTTTCTATTGCTGTTGCCTGCGTCCAGCCGGTACGCTCCGAAGATAAGCGCCGAACAACAATTAAAAAGAAGTCTGGATCGATCAATCTTCCTGATACGCCGCCGCGATAGATCGAAGAGTTCTGCCGCGATGTGAATTGAATTCGCCTAACGCATCACACCGGATGGGAGTTTTGCAGTGACCGAACCTGTGTTCATCTTCCGTGACGTCGCAATGGTTCTGGCGGCCGCCCTGTTTTTTGGTTTCTTGTGCTGGCGTCTCCGCCAACCCCTGATTCTTGGGTACGTCCTCGCCGGCCTCGTGCTCAGCCCACTCACTCCCGGTCCCCACGTTCACGACGTGCACACGTTTGAGGTCATGGCGGAGGTCGGCGTCATTTTACTGATGTTCTCCGTGGGGATTGAGTTTTCCATCCCGGAATTGCTGCGCGTCAAATGGGTCGCTCTGATCGGTGCTCCGATCGGCATCTCACTCTTGGTTGGCCTTGGCATCGGCGTGGGATCTTTACTTGGGTGGCCCATCCTCCAAAGTGTTGCTGTGGGCTGTATCGTCTCTGTCGCCAGCACCATGGTTTTAATGCGCTTGCTGATGGATCGCGGCGAACTCGGTTCAGAGTCCGGCCGCATCATGGTGACGCTATCGCTGGTAGAAGATCTTGCCGTTGTGATTCTGACGGTCGTGCTTCCCAGCCTGGGTTCGTCCCACGGCGCAGACCTTGGTCATGTCTTCTTGAAAATCGGCAAGGCGCTTCTTCTTCTGGTTCCCGTTGTTCTGCTCGGCTGGAAACTTGTTCCGCGTCTTCTTTCCTACATTGAGAAGAGCTGTAATGACGAGATTTCTCTCTTGCTGGCTCTTGCGATTTGCCTCGTCGTTGCCGCCATTACGGAGGCGGTCGGCCTCTCCCTTGCCCTGGGTGCGTTCGTAGGTGGCATGTTGCTGGGCAGTTCTCCTTACACCCACAAGCTGGCCTCCCAAACGCTTCCGCTTCGAGATGTTTTCGTGGCCCTCTTCTTCGTCACCATCGGCATGCTAATTGATCCGACAACTTGGCTCTCCGGCTGGAAGCTCCTCGCCGTGATGGTCGGGCTGATTCTGGTAGGAAAATTTGTAGTTTGGTTTTCGGTCGTACGAGTGTTTCGCTATAGCCGAGAAACCGCATGGCGTGTTGGAATCGGCTTAACGCAGATCGGTGAATTCTCCTTCATCCTCGCGCAAGTCTCCCTGCACTCCCACCTCATCACGTCGGAAATTTACAATGCGACACTGGCCGGGTCATTGATCACCATCCTGATCAACGCCACTCTCTTTAAGATGATCCCGTCAGCACCTGGAGCCATCGTGCGACAACCCGTCCACACTTGAGCGGCGACGCCGTTCCTCTGTAGCCTCAATTCAGGCTGTCGCGTCGATTGAACCTGTTCAGGGTGTCACCCCTCGATGCGAATTCCAGCACGAAGTGCCTCTTGCGTCAGCGTGGCAACAGCATCGAACAGATGCACCTGAAATGTCCCCGGACCCTGCGCTTTTGCTGCAGCGAACTCGCCCGCCAACCCGTAAGCGGCCAGGGCGGCAGCGGTCGCAATGACTGCATCTTTTTCGACCGCGGCACACGCAGCCACAACAGAAGTTGCCATGCATCCAGTGCCAGTGACCGTTGCCATCATCGGATGCCCATTCTTCACCCGCATCAATCGCGCTCCATCCGTCACCACGTCAATGGGCCCGGTCACGGCAGCGACACATCCAAACTTCTTTGCAAATTGCGAAGCTATCAGAGCGGCATCGCCCGTTGAACCCATGGATTCCACCCCACGAATTTTGGACTCCATTCCGGCTAACGTGGCAATCTCCGCCAGGTTGCCGCGCACAATCGCGATCGAAAGTTCCTTTAACAAGCGGTGAGCGCTTTCGGTTCGCAGTCGCGTCGCACCCGCCCCAACTGGATCCAAAACGATCGGAATTCCGCGCTCATTCGCACGACGTCCGGCCAGGAGCATCGCTTCCACCTGCTCCGGCCATAATGTTCCCAGGTTCAATACCAGCGCACTTGCAGCGCCAACCATTTCCTCTACTTCTTGTGGCGCGTGCGCCATTACGGGGAGCGCGCCCAGGCACAACGTGATGTTCGCAGTCGCGTTCATCACCACAAAGTTTGTGATGTGATGAATCAACGGGCGCTGGCTTCGCACTCGCGCAATTACCTCACACGTAGCCTGTGATGTTTCCTTCATATGCGCCTCTAAGTAACTGTATCAACGTGCAGATCGCCCGGGGCTGCTCCTCATCGCCACGACGTGTTTAGGCGGAAGCAAGTCGCGATCAAACAGTTCCGGCGAGTGCGAGTAGACCGATGCAAGCGACGCCGATCGTGAACGAACGTGATACGGCGCACATACAACCGTATATCCGATTCGGAATAGTTGTGTTCGCAGGACTCATTGCGAAACCGCCTGTGCGATCGCACGGAAGGAACTTGCTTGTATGAGCGTCTTCAAGGATTCTGGACATCTTTTTCGATTGGCCGCGCTGTATATTTTCGGATCATTGATTTTTCTGGTCATACGCGGCTTTCTGGTGCCGAAAAGCTTTGGTCAATACGGACACTACCGCGGGAACGCGATCGCTGAGATTGCCGCTCGGCCGATTCATTTCGCAGGTCACCAGGCATGTGAGACTTGCCACACTGACGTTCAACAAATGAAGCAGAGTGGCATGCACGCAAGGGTGAACTGCGAAGCCTGTCATGGCCCGTTGGCCAAGCACGCCGACGATCCTTCCGTGCAGCCTGCCAAACTGGACACAGCCGTATTATGTGTGCGCTGTCACGCAGCCAGCGCCGCAAAGCCAAAAGGATTCCCGCAGGTCGCGGCTTTGGATCACTCTAACGGCCTTCCCTGCGAAACCTGCCACAAGCCTCACAGTCCGGCCATCAGCGCAGGAGGTGCAAAGTGAACATCAGCCGGCGTCAAATGTTGATCTTGCTGCCTGCGGCCGCCGTTGCATGGCAATCCATTCTGGCGGGCACACCCGAGTCCTCCCCCAACTACAAGATGACCGAGCACTGGTGGGGCATGCTGATTGACATTCCCAAGTGCATCGGTTGCGGCAATTGCGTTCGCGCCTGCCAGGCTGAAAATGACGTGCCGGATGGCTTCTTCCGCACCTGGGTGGAGCGCTACCACGTGACCGACTGGAATATGGAGAATCCTGAAGTCATCTCGCCCGACGGAGGCAAAGAGGGCTTTCCCTCGGCCACTGAAGATGCAGACGGAAAATACTTCTTCGTTCCCAAACTCTGCAACCACTGCGCCGATTCGCCCTGCACCCAGGTCTGCCCCGTGGGAGCGACTTTTATCGGCCCGGATGGAGTTGTTCTGGTGGACCAGACAGTATTGCCTGGGTTGCGCCTACTGCGTGCAGGCCTGCCCTTACGGCTGCCGCTATATCCATCCTGAGAAGAAAGTTGCGGACAAGTGCACCCTTTGCTACCACCGCATCACCAAGGGGCTGACAACAGCATGTTGCGAGGCCTGCCCCACGGGCGCGCGACAACTGGTTGACCTGAAAAACCCGAAAGACCCCATCCACGAGTTTTTGAAAACCCACAATGTACAAGTCCTGAAGCCACAAATGGCGACCGGAGCCAAGGCTTTCTACAACGGATTGGATGGTTCAGTGCGATGAGCGCGGCTTAGGCGCTTGGGTGCATCAAGGAGATTGGCAATTATGACGACCGGCGTTGAAGGTTACATGTATCCGAATGAGATCACGCTCTACTGGAGTGTCTTGATCGTTTTGTACCCGTACATTACTGGACTGGTGGCGGGCGCATTCATTCTCGCCTCCCTGGAGCGAGTTTTTCGCGTCGAGGCCGTCAAGCCCACGTATCGACTGGCACTACTCACGGCCTTGGCCTTCCTGCTGGTTGCGCCACTGCCGCTGCAACTGCACCTGGGACATCCCGAACGTTCCCTGGAAATGTATTTCACTCCTCATCGGACCTCGGCCATGGCCATGTTTGGATTCGTCTATCTCTGGTACTTGATGGCCGTACTGACCGTAGAAATCTGGCTCGACTACCGGCACGATATTGTCGTGATGGCTCAGTCCTCTACCGGCCTGAAGCGATGGTTCTACAAGGTGCTCACTTTGGGCTCTAACAATATCAGTGAGCGTGCCCTGGCGATCGATGAACGCGTTGGTTGGATCATCACACTGATCGGGATTCCGTCCGCATTCATGCTGCATGGATATGTTGGATTCATCTTCGGCTCGATCAAAGCCAATCCCTGGTGGTCATCGCCGATGATGCCGGTGGTATTTATTTTCTCTGCCATGGTCTCTGGTATCGCTGCAGTGCTGCTGCTTTACATGCTGACCATGCGACTCCGGCGAACGAGAAGATCGACATGCTGTGCGTGGATACAATCGCGCGCTATCTCTTCTATATGTTCATCGTCGATTTCAGCCTGGAGATGCTCGATCTGATCCATCGCATCTACGAAGCGGACGAGTCGTTTCGCAGTCTGAATTTCATGGTCCACACCAAACTATATCTATCGCAATTGGTGATCCAGATTTTGGTGGGTACGCTCGTGCCGATCGGATTACTCGGCCTCACCCAGGTGCTGAAGCTATCTGCCATTGCCCGAAAACGAATCTATGTCGTGGCGGGATGTCTGACCATGATGGGCATTTTTGCCATGCGCTGGAACGTGGTCATCGGTGGCCAGCTGTTCTCGAAAAGCTTTCTTGGCTACACCACCTACAAAATCGGATTGGTCAGCCGAGAAGGGCTTCTCATGTCGATTGCTTTGACCATTCTTCCGCTGTTCATCTTGTGGGCATTGGTGAAGCTGTTACCTCCGTGGCCAAAGACGGCGAATGCTGAACTTCCCGCAGAAACGACGCACAGTAGCGCAGCGCTTGTGTAACAACAGCGGTGGCGACAATGGACGAACTTCTTCCCGACGCTCTGGCCCGACTCAGCGCCGCTGTGGAGACTCTGGAGCGCCGGGTGTACGCTCTCGAACACCCGGCGTCGGACCGCCAGACGAGCCGTCAAGCGGCAGACATTCATTCAATCGCTGCGACAATTCCGCAGCCACTTCCTTCCACGCAAGCGGGTGGAGTTTTCTCCGTGGTCGGCAAAGCAATGCTGGGCATCGCGGGAGCTTACCTGCTGCGCGCGATCGCAGAATCCACCACGTTTCCACGCGCGGTGGTTGTTGCTATCGCGATTGTCTATGCCACCATGTGGTTAGTGGCGGCGACGCGCGTAAAAGCAGACGCACGGTTTGCCAGCATCGCGTACCTCGGCACCTCTGTCCTGATCCTTGTTCCCATGCTGTGGGAACTGACCCTGCGATTCAGCGTCTTTCCCACGGCGATGGCCGCCGCTGTTCTAGCCGCATTCGTTGTCGCATCCTTTTTCCTGGCGTGGAAACGTCATTTCGCTGCCGTGACCTGGGTGACAAGCGCCGCCTGCAGCACAGTTGCTCTTATCATGGCGGTTGCGACGCGTGACCTGGTGCCGTTCATCGTAGCCATCTTCGTCATGGCCTTTGCCAGCGAGTACGCAGCCGTGCGCAATCGCAACTCGGCCATCCGTGTGTGGGTTGCCATTTCTGCCGATATTGCCGTGTGCGCCCTGATCTACATTGCCTCCCGGCCCGCGGACTCCCGACTGGATTACAAGCAGGTCAGCGAGTGGCTGCTGCTCACGCTCGGTCCCATACTTTTGCTGCTGTACGCGGGCAGCGCGACTGTCCAAACCATGCTGCGCGGCCGTAGAATCAGCTTCTTTGAAGCATCGCAAACACTCATCGCATTCTTGCTGGCCGCCTGGAGCATCCTCTCATTCCGGTCAGGGGCAGGCACAATCGCACTGGGACTGATTTGCTTGATGTCATCCGCCGTGGGTTACGCGCTTGTCTTTGCCCGCTTCAGGTCAACTCCGGAGCTGCGCAATTTTCATGTATATGCCGCAGGCAGCGCAGCTCTCTTTCTGGTGGGAGTCTTTCTCTTCCTTCCGCCAACCTGGCTGGTTCTCGTTCTTGCTACGGCAGCGATTGCAGCAACCATTGTGGGGGTTCGAACTGAGCATCTTACCCTGGAGTTTCACGGCCTGATGTTTCTTTGGGCGGCCGCGCTGTCGTCCGGCCTGCTGCTCTATGTCGGGCGCGCCTTCGCCAGCACTGTCCCCACTTCACCCACAGCGTTGATCTCGATTGTTTCCGCCGCAGCGGTTGTGAGTTACGTGCTGGAACGACGTTTCCAAGCCGACCAATGGCAGCATCATTTTCTGGATGTCTTATCAGCGACTTTGGCCGTCGGCGCTATGGCGGCTCTAGTGGTGTATGGGCTGGTTCGCCTGACCGAAGTCGCCATCACCCCCGGAGCTTCCCATGTCGCCGTGATCCGCACCCTTACGACCTGCATTCTCGCGCTATTGCTCGCCTACGCCGGTTCCCGGTGGAACCGCAAGGAGCTAGGCTGGCTCGCCTATGGCGCCCTGGCGTTTGTCGCGTCAAAACTCGTATTTGAAGACATGCGCCACGGCCATCTGGGATTTACCGCGGTCTCGATCTTTCTCTATGCCGTCACCCTGCTGTCCGTTCCACGCTTGGTTCGCCTCGGACAGCAAACAAAAGGCATACAGGAATAGAGCAATCTGCACCCCAACGCCCTTCAGCTCGCTGTTGCCTCCCCCGAAATGAAACCCCTTCTGCCTCTATTCGCTGACCGCGCGGCTGTGATTCAATGAATATAGATGACAGAACGCTCCTCCACTTTGGCCCGCCGGTCGGCTCCACGCCGCATCAAGGCTGCGACCCGGCGAGTTCGCGAGCTTGCCTCCATTGCGCATGCGGTGGCTTCCACCAGCCATCCCTACATGGCGCACATTGTGCCCATGCGGCGCTGCAACTTGTCGTGTACCTATTGCAATGAGTTTGACGATGTCTCCGAGCCTGTCCCCTTGCCGGAGATGCTTCGCCGCATTGACGATCTTGCTCGTCTGGGCACCAGTGTCGTTACCATCTCCGGGGGTGAGCCGCTGCTGCATCCGGAACTGGAGCAGATCATCGCCCGCATCCGGCACCATGGCCGCATCGCCGGCATGATTACGAATGGCTACCTCCTAATGCCAGATCGCATCCACCGACTGAATCGCGCCGGCCTCGACCACATGCAGATTTCCATCGACAATGTGCAGCCCGATGAAGTGTCGAAAAAGAGCCTTAAGGTCCTCGACAAAAAATTGCAGATGCTGGCAGAACACGCCGATTTTCATGTGAACATCAACTCCGTCGTCGGCGGCGGCATCAAGTACCCGCAGGATGCCTTGACGATTGCACGCCGCGCATTGGAGCTGGGATTTACCTCCACCATCGGCATCATTCACGACGGCGATGGACAGCTGAAACCGCTGGGAGGCGAAGAGCGCCGCATTTATTACGAGGTGAAAAACCTCGGCAAAAAGCACTATTCACGCTTCAATCATTTTCAGGAAGCTATCGTCAAAGGCGAGCCCAACGACTGGCGCTGCCGGGCCGGCGCTCGTTATATCTACATATGCGAAAACGGCCTGGTGCATTACTGCTCGCAACAGCGCGGCTGGCCGGGCACGCCTCTATCGGAATATCGCCGTCAGGACGTGCAGCGTGAGTTCCTGACCGAGAAAACCTGCGCTCCCAACTGCACCATCTCCTGCGTCCACCAGGTTTCGTATATCGACCACTGGCGGGCTCCGCAAACCGCAAAGATCTCCCCTGGCTTACCTCCGACCGGGTCGGTGCAGGATCAGGAACTGGTTCATATTCAACTCTCGTAACGCATTGCCCTTCAGTACACTCCCAACAAGGGCAATGCGCATCCATGAATCCATCTGAAAATCAGACGCGACCTGCTGTCGAGGATGGCCACCATCCCGACCCTTGGCTGGATTGGCTGCTGTCGCTTCCGGCTCTGTGGGTGGGGACCGTTCTCGCATTCCTCTCGGTTGCGGATGGAATACGCAACAGCGTCCTGCATTCGCTCGATTTTCAATGGAGCCCGGCGCGCCTGCTCGCGCACCACGTCGATCCCTGGGCGACCTATCTTGCGGGCGACCCTGGTCATCGTATCGTGCTGAATCAGGTGCCCAACGATCTGCATGAGCTATACGTCGCAATGCTGCCCTTTGGCTATCTGCCGCTCATGCCTGCCAAAATTATCTGGGCGGCCATCAATGTCGCGTTGGTGTTATTGAGCTGCTACCTTGTCGCGCGAATGTACGAACTGGATGGTCGGAAAACCTGGTTGTTTACGCTGCTGGTGCTGACCAGCACTTCCGCACGAGTCACAATCGGGAACGGCCAGATCACCGCCCTGGTGCTTGCATCGCTGGCACTGTGGGCGATCGCACAAAGTTCCCGATCACGTGGACTGTTTCTTGGAATCGCATGGGCCAAGTACAGCGTGCCACCCGTGCTGGCCGCGTTTCTGCTGTTGCGACGCCGCTGGCGATTTTTGCTCTATTCGCTTTTGCCGCCCGCTGCAGGATTCCTGTTCTTTTACCTATGGCTGCACACGCCCTTCTGGACATTGCTGTGGCGAACCGTTCCGCACTTCTACAAATAATGTCTCTCCCGGCCTCGCGAACATCATGGCCGTCAGCGAAATCGCTCTGCGTCGTCCTCCGCTGTTTCGTCCGGTACCCGATGCTTTCTACCTTTCACCCGTATCGGGATGGGTGGCAGCGCTTCCCTACCTCTGCGGGATCGCTCTGGCTATCGGAATTGCGATGTACTGTTTCTTGCGCGGCAAACAAGTCGACGGTCGCGTACTCATGGCATGCCTCACAACCGCATGTCTGGTCTGCTTCAAGCACCAGATCTACGATTTCCTTTTGCTGATGTTTCCGCTCGCTCTCGCGCTAAAGGCGCAGAGCAACGCCGCGCGCAATTGGCTGCTCGGGCTGATCGCCTACTTCTGGTATGGCGAGCGATTGCTGCACATTCGGCGCTGGGAATTCTGGCCGGCTGTCGTCCTCGTTAGTTTCGTTTTATTGCTCGCGCTGATTGTCGCAGCATGGAACCTGCGCGAACGAATGCGATGGAAAACAAATTGGCAACTATAACGGTGCCGAATACCGATGTACAAACGGGTAGGATGCCCAGCTATCTAGTACTTCGGCACGTTTGCATCTACTTTTTCAGACCATGCCAAGATACCGCCGGCAAGGTTATGAACTTTTTTGAATCCGTTTTGCGCCAGAAACTCCGCTGCCATCTGGCTGCGTCCGCCCACCTTGCAGTGAACAACAATGTCCTGCTCCGGATCCAGCTCTCGCACTCGTTTCGGCAGGTCGTTGAGTGGGATCAGGTGTCCTCCCATCTGCGCAATCGCGAATTCGTAGGGTTCGCGAACGTCCAGCAGGAACAGATCTTCTCCAGCATCCTTGCGCCGCTTTAGCTCCTCGGGCGGCATCTGCGGAATGCCGTTCACCAGCGCCACGGGTGCGGCGGACTTGGACGGCAGACCACAGAATTGCTCGTAGTCAATCAGCTTGGTGATCGTTGGATGCGTCCCGCAAGCCGGGCAATCTGGATTTTTGTGGAGTTTCAATTCTCGAAAACGCATGGCCAGCGCGTCGACCAGCAATAAACGCCCCACCAATGACTCCCCTGTACCCAGGATCAGCTTAATGACTTCTGTCGCCTGGATGATTCCCAATAAGCCCGGCAGAATTCCCAGCACCCCGCCTTCTGCGCATGAAGGAACAAGTCCCGGCGGCGGCGGCTCAGGATACAGGCAGCGATAGCATGGGCCTTCTTCCGTAGCGAACACGCTCGCCTGCCCTTCAAACCGAAAGATGGAGGCATACGCGTTCGGCTTGCCGGACAGCACGCACGCATCGTTCACCAGGTAGCGCGTTGGAAAATTGTCGGTGCCGTCCGCAATGATGTCGAAATCCTTGAAGATTTCCATCGCGTTTTCGCTACTGAGTCGCGCAGGAAACTTCACAATGTTCACATTGGGGTTGATGGCCTTCAGCGAGTCTTCCGCGGAGTCGAGCTTCGACCTGCCAATGTCGTTGGTCCCGTGAATCACCTGGCGCTGCAGATTGCTAGCCTCGACCACATCAAAGTCGACGATCCCCAGTGTCCCCACGCCCGCCGCCGCAAGGTACATAGTTAGAGGCGCGCCCAATCCTCCCGCACCGATACACAACACACGCGCGGCCTTCAATTTCAGCTGGCCCTCTTCGCCAACCTCAGGGAGAATCAGGTGGCGCGAATATCGCGCCATTTCTTCCGGAGTCAAGGCGTCCGCCGAGCTTGAGGTAGCCACAATGGGAGCGCCTCCCGCAATCGACGGGATGATGGACAGAGTATCCGACTCTTTCACAGGTGCATCTTCTTTGCTCGCGATGTAACGAATGTCTTCGTCGTTCAGATACACGTTGACGAAGGCTCGTAGCTTTCCCTGTTCCGTATAAAGATGTTTGCGTAGTTCCGGAAACTTCGTCGTCAATGCCGCCAGCGCTTCCGCAACAGTGCTCGCCGACACCTCAACAACGGCCTGCTTGCCCGCATACGCGCGCAGCGGAGTGGGAATATGAATCTGCATGATGCAATCCTCGCATGTTTCAAATTTCGATTGGGTGGATGAGAGTAGGCTGCAAATTATCGAGCGCCAACCTCAGTGACAACCTCGATGGGCTGGCGTTCAAGGCGTTTATCTTCCTCTCTCGTGCCGGCCAACAAAAAGGAGTTTGTCTCCATGGCCCTACATCGCGCCAGGGTTTTTGCCCCATCCGAGGCGCTTCCAGTCACCCTGGTAATCACATAGGAACACCCAATCCAATGGGCCTCTTCCATATCCGTTTTCGACCACTCCGCAGGATGGTCGGGATGCGAATGATAAAAGCCGACGATATCCAGCCCGCGACGCCGTGCCTGTTGCTGGATGCGGATCAGCTGCTGCGGCGCGATGTGGTAGCGATTGTGAGCCGAGTCAGATCGCGTATTCTCGGCCGAGCACCGCATCGATCACCCTATTGCCGTCCTCTTCCATTTGACCGAGCAACACACCACAGCATTCATGCGGATAGGTCTCTTCCCCATGCCTGCGGATCGCGTCGAATTGGGTTTGTCCTATGCGCAGCATTGCGATCCTTATTCCTGCCAAAACCGTTCACTCAAGTATTTGTCGGCTCCATCGCACAACACAGTCACGATCACAGCTTGCTCTTTTCTTTCCGCACATTCTTCCGCTACACGCATAGAAGCGGCCACAGCAGCGGCCGCCGAGATGCCAACCATCAGGCCCCTCTCGCGCGCCAGCCGCCTCGCCATCGCATAGGCGGCTTCTGTCTCGATTTCCATTTTGCGGTCGGCGAGATGCGCATCGTAGATTCGCGGCACCATGGCGGTTTCCATATGCTTCAGACCTTCCAAACCATTGAATGGCGAGTCCGGCTCCAGCGAAATACATTGGACGCGTGGATTCAATTCCTTCAGACGACGCGTAGTCCCCACGAACGTTCCACTGGTTCCTAGTCCGGCCACAAAATGTGTTACACGGCCTTCGGTCTGTTGCCAGATTTCATCTGCCGTGGTTCGATAGTGAGCACGCCAGTTATTGTCGTTTGAATATTGATCGGCGTACCAGTACGTCTCCGGATTGTTTGAGGCCATTTCTCGCGCCTTGCAAATCGCACCATCGGTGCCGTTTGCCGGATCGGTCCAAACGATCTCCACCCCGTAGGCCGCCAGAATCTGCTTGCGCTCCGGCGAAACATTCGAAGGCATGACCAGCGTCACTGGAAATCCCATCGCCGCACCCAGCATCGCGTAGGCAATGCCAGTGTTGCCGCTGGTCGCGTCCAGTAGATGTTTTTTCTTGCCGGGCCCGATCAATCCTCGTTCGATTCCATCCAGAACGATTGCTTTCGCCGCCCGATCCTTCACCGAACCTCCCGGATTCACCCACTCCGCTTTTCCCAGCACAGCTACACCGCGAATACGATCATCGAGTCCGTCGATGCGAATCAGAGGTGTATTGCCGACGCGATCCAGGATGCCGCTCCCTAAGCGGATTTGCACATCAGCATTTCGTGTTTGAGATTCGTCAGTCGTCAGCATGCCAGGAATCCATTTGTTTCGTCACGATATACTAAAACTGTCGAGTCAGCGAAGATACAGTCGCAACCGCGATTCCACGCTGCCTAACCATACTTCGAAAACGAACATTCAGTCGATATTCCTATGAGCAAGAAAACAGACGCCCCAGTCAAAACCTTCGAGAGTGCACTAACCTACTTTCGCTCCCATCAGTTTGATGTCGTGGAGCTGCCCGGAGTCGCAAATCAGGTGCAAGTCCGCAAATATGGCTGCGGAGCAGTGCTGGCCAAAACGCCCAACGGTGGCGCCGCCTACGCGACCCGGCCGGGCTGCCTGATTGGCGGCGAAATTTCTCTCCTCGTCGACCATGGCTATCAGAAGTTCCTGCGCACCAGCAAAATTGAAGTCGCTGCCACCGCTGCTCACCTGCACGCGCTGCATGCATTCGACGAAGAACTGTGCGAAGCAATCGGAACTCCCGACTACTACAATCTGGCGTTAGGTACGGTCAGCGATCTGTACCTTTATGACCGGCTCAAAGGTCGCGAAACGGCTCCGAAACCTGCCGCAGATACGCACTAAACGCGGCCATCTCCGGTTCTGGAAGTCTTTATTTACGGCGGCCCGATTCCCGCTGCCACTCCCGATAGACTTCGCTCTTTGATACGCCACGGTCGCGAGCGATTCGTTTCAGAGCGGCCTGCTCATCCAATCCCTGCCCAAGATACATAGCCATGGCGCCGCGAAGATCACTCGCGGACGCGGCCGCCGTAGATGCGGACGCATCCGGATTGGCTCCCTCCACCAGTAAAGTCATCTCGCCCCGAATCAACTCTCGGCTCGCGCAGCTAGCCGAGAGTTCCTGCAAGGTTCCACGCAAAAACTCTTCGTGGATCTTGGTGATCTCTCGCGCCAAAACGGCACGCCGCTCCGCCCCAAAGATCTGGATCGCATCCCGCAGCGATTCCACTACCCGGTGTGGCGCTTCGTAGAAAATCATTGTCGCTTGTTCGCGTCGCAGCGTTTCAAAGAAGCTGCGGCGTTCCCCAGTTCGCGCAGGAGGAAATCCAACAAACAGAAACGACCTGGTATCGAGGCCTGACGCGGCAAGAGCCGATACAACCGCGGACGCGCCTGGTATCGGAATTACTGGAATTTCGGCAGCCACTGCAGCTGCCACCAGGTATTCTCCCGGATCGGAAATCCCGGGCATACCGGCGTCCGAGACCAAAGCAATCCGCGCTCCGCTCTTTAGTTCCGCGACCAGTTCCTCCGCGCGCTGGCGTTCGTTGTGGGCGTGGCAACTCACAGTGGGAACGCCAATGCCAAAATGCGAAAGCAGCTTCTGTGTCTGGCGCGTATCTTCGCAGGCGACTCGATCGACGCTGCGCAAAACACGCAATGCCCGCAAGGTGATGTCTTCCAGGTTTCCAATTGGCGTTGCAACAATGTACAGTCCCGGCGCAAGCGGCTTTGCGGGGTCATTTTCCGTTGTCGAAGATGGATGCTTCGAATCGTGGGCGTCTTTGGCCATCAGCATTTCAACTCGACTGCTGTTGCAGTCGACGGCTTTCCGCCAACAAACCCATGCTGTGCATCAGGTTCTGCAGCGTCACGATGCCAACGATTTGCTCGCCATCCAGGACCGGTACCAGCGACAGTCCGCGCCCCGCGTTGATGCGGCGAAAGGTCACTCCCAGAGAATCTTCCGGCTGCGCTACCTGAAATCCCCGCGACATAATCGACTGCACATAGCCATTGCCGTCCATCTGCAGGGTTTCCAGTATCCGTTGCCGCGAAACTACGCCTACCAGCAAGCCACCGCGTACCACGGGAAAATCATCCTGCAAGTTGTGAATCGACTTGTAGACCGCATCCTCGAGTGTGTCAGATGCCGACAGGCAGGCAAAATCCGTCAGCATAATGTCGCGCATCCGCACCGTATCTACAACGGATTGAAAGACCAGTCCCTGGTCCTCCAGCTGCGCTCCCACAAAAATGAAAAACCCCGCCAGCAGCAGCCATGGATTTTGCAGAATCACGCCAGCCACGAACAATGCTAAGGCGATTACCTGCCCGATCCCAGACGCGGCGCGCGTTCCCTTCAAGGCTCCCTGGGCCCGCGAGAAATTGCCCCGAACTAACCTTCCAGCGTCCAGCGGGTAAGCTGGGAGCAGATTGACGACTGCCAGGAAAATGTTCAGCCAGAACGCACTGCGAAGCAAGTGTTGAGCGCTGACCCAGGGTTTCGCCATCATCGATACGCTTGGCGAAACGCCCACGATAAACCCCAGAAGTACAAAAGCCGCCACGAAATTTGTGATCGGTCCGGCCATTGCCAGGGCGAGTTGGGCGCTTCCTTCCGATGCGTGCTCGGCTGACTCCGGCGTCGCGTAGGAGGGCAGTCCTCCAATCGGCAGCAATAACAAACTACGCATCTCTAACCCGTGATAGGCGCAGACGATGGCCCGGGCAACTTCACGCAATCCCACGATGCCCAGCAGAAGCAGCCACAGGGAGACACCGCGAATCGCCGCCATGCCACTCATCCCCGTATACAGCAGGGAGAGACCCAGCAACAGCGCGAACAAAAAATGCAGGCGAACTTCCACGCCAAAAAAACGCCCCATTGGGATGGACCAACCGCGCATGTCAAAGCCTCTCCAGTATTGTAGATGGAGTTGCGTGCACCTTCCCCGGCGAGAACAGGTCGGGGGCCAGGAAAAGTATCCGCGGTTTGGTGAATTTTGTGTCGAAGCGGACCAAAGCAACTCTGATACTGAATCTATGCGCGTGATCGCAGGCAAATACCGCTCGCAACCACTTGCCTCTCCAAAGGGTAGGGACACACGTCCGACCAGCGATCGACTGCGCGAAACGCTGTTCAATATCATCGCTCCGCATATTCAGGACGCCGTCTTCGCGGACTTGTTTGCCGGAACCGGTGCGGTCGGAATTGAGGCCATCAGTCGGGGAGCGCGCCAGGCCTATTTCGCCGAGAACGCCAAGGTCCCACTAGCAACGTTGCGGCATAACCTCGAGCGGCTTGAAATCCACGATCAGGCCATTGTGGAGCCGGCAGGCGTCATGCCCCTGTTGCGACGACTGTTGCACCAGAAAGTCACCCTGGATCTGATATTTCTTGACCCGCCCTATAGAGACCAGCTAGCGTATGAGACAGTCCTTAGGTTTCTGGCAGAGCACTCAATTCTCCACGCAGATGCGATTGTTGTCGTGGAGCATTCTCGGCGCTACAGCCTGCCAAACCTGAACCTTCAGCTGCAGCCCTACCGCACGATAGAACAAGGCGAAGCAGCTCTAACCTTCTTTCGTTGCAATACAAAACCTGCGTCGCATCCCTCTGCTGACGGCGATTAGAGAACTTTCGTACGAGCCTGGGGTTTTCATTTTGGAACCCTGTCAGTTACCCGGGTTACCGGGACATAACTAAAGTGCGGTGACCGTATTCCTTGTTATGGTGTAGGTAGCCCGCTACCTTAGGTTCACTCCAACGAAAAGTTGGTCGAGGCTAGTAGACGAGGATTGATGAAATGAAAATTAACTTCTTGCGCGGTTTGGCTTTTTCTGCGGTTCCGATTGTTTGTGCTGTCTCCATTGCTGCCACCCAGGCATCAGCCCAACAGGTTCGTGGCTGGTCCACGGGTCATGTCGAAGCCATTGTTTTTGACGGGTCGACACAGGCGGGCTGGTATTCTTTTCCCGGCCAGAGCCCCAAGCTTCATTTCAAGGGCGACCAGGTTCGCATTAAGTCGCGCGAGCACAGCACCGTGCTGCTCAGCCGCGACGCTGACGCTTCCGGTACAGCCGCAGAGGTTGAACTGACCCGCGCACCCAAAAGTACATCTTCCATCTCCGGCCTGGGCTTGGTCGGCGATGCGGACCACGCAGTCGTAATCGGCCTGGGAGATGGCAGCATCGTCCTTTGGCAGCTTGAACCTGATTCCGCAAGAGTGTTGGCTCGCCAACCCGTCAACACCAACTCGCAATTCGAGTTTCGAGTCTCTGGCGGCGGCGCACAAGACGTACGTTTCTTCTGGCGTCACCGGGGCGATAGTGCCTGGCACCCCCTGGGGAACGCTGCGGTGAGTCGCGTTCTCACCGCCTGGCAGGAGCCGCTCCGCTTCGGACTGCTGCTCGATGGTCCTCAAGGCAGCGAAGTGGTCTTCAGCAACTACCGCGCGTCCCTTGCCAATGAAGCAAGCGCCTCGCTGCGACCGCTGGTTGTCGCCGGTCAGTAGTCTCCAGTTTCTTTGAAAAGGCCTGAGCGATTTGTTGCTTGGGCCGATTTTTTTTGATTTTGACGCCTCACTCAGCCGTTCCACTGGCGCCGCCCGTATGGCGCCCTGTCGCCAGATCCACTGTAAATGGAACCTCCAGGTCGGTTTCCAGATCCCATCCGAGCCCATGCACCTGCCGGTCGTCAATTCGCGTCACGCGCAACCCTTCCCACGATAAGCAGCCCGTTTCCCAAGCTCTTCCTTCCACTCCCAATGCCCACAAACTGTGAAAGCTGGCAAAGAGGAGCAGCTTTTGTTTTGGCGCCGCATCCACCCATGTGACCGGGCGGTACGGAATCTGCATCCAGTTGTCTGGGCGATCGGCGTCAACCACGTAGGCATATCCGCCGGCAACGGCGCAGATCTGGTGGGGATTTGGACAGCTCCAGATCCCAAAGGGCAACGATGGATCGTCAAATCCCAAAGCAAATGTTGCCATCGCCGTCTCTGCCCCCGGTCGAGACCGGAAGTAAATCTGCAGTGCCCCGCGCTCCACTTCCTCGACTGCCTGCGGGTAAATGTAGTGCCGCCCGGGCGCAATCAGCGGTGCCGACTCCAGGATTTCAACCTGCCAATCGTGGGGAAATGTTGTATCGGGATGGTGGAGTTTTCCAGATCTCATCGGGAGTCAATCGCTAGAGCATTTTTATGTCAAGTGTCAACAATACTTCGGGTGGGCGGATTCGAGCCTTCTGTTGGCTGAGTGGATGAAAAGATTTGTCATTCCTGGTCGCCTGGGCGACCCGACCGAAGGCCGCGCAGGTCGCCCCGGCGACGAATGGAGGGACCTGCGTTTCCCCCCGGCATAGCCCCAAGATGCACCGCGATATGCAAATACGGCGGCCGACCTGGCCTTCAATTTCGGCCAAAAGCGGTAGAATGGTTGTAGACGCCGCTACGCGTCCAGTTCCTCCATTGGCACACGACGTGCGTTTTTTTGCCAACAACCGGCAAATTGCCTCGGTTTTGCGGATGAAAAACCTGTGGGCCAATTAGAATCAATGGTCTGGCCCACTTCCTGCCCTTGCATAATCCTTCAACTACGCTGCATAATCCTTCAACTATCCTGCATAATCCTTCAACTATTCTGCCTCCAACCGTGGCCGGTCAACGAACTCGCGCCATCCAGCCCTCAAGTCCGGCGAGCTACCTGGCGAGAGCATTTTCAGGTCAAGTGTCAACAATCCCTCGGGTGCCCCATCCTTTGACTTCGGGTGCCCCACCCTTCGCGCGTACTTTGCACAAAGGGTGGGAAGACCAAGACTCTTTCCCGACCGTCAACACCCTGCACCAAACCGCTCTAAGATAGACCCCCTACCGATCGAGCACCTGAACATCATGTTCCAGCAATACTGGCTGTCAAGGCCTGATCCAGATCGGCAAGCAGGTCTTCGAGGTCTTCGCAACCCGCGCTCAGACGAATAAATCCCTCAGAAACGGCGTCATGACCCCACCGCGCCCGCCGCTCAGCAGAGGAAACAATGCCTCCAAAGCTGGTTGCTTCCACCAGTAAATTCGACGCTTTCAAAAACCGCTCCGCAGTCGAGCGATGCACCAGATCGAAGCTGACCACAGGCCCAAAATAACGCATTTGCTGGTGCGCCAATGCGTGCGCAGGATGCGAATTCAGCCCCGGATAGTTCACCGACTTGACGGCATTTTGGCTCTCAAGAAACTCCGCGATGCCCTGCGCGTTACGCGACTGCTTCTCCAGTCGTAGCGGCAGCGTCGCCAGCGATCGCATGGCCAGCCATGCCTCCATCGGTCCCACTACAGAGCCGGAAAGAGTTCGCCAGCGATCGATTTTCGTATTCAGCTCCGGATCGCTCACGGCTACATGTCCGAGCAAAAGATCGCTGTGGCCGGTTAAAGATTTTGTATCTGACGAGACGGAAATATCGGCGCCCAACGAAAGGGGTTGCTGGCCGAGTGCGGTCGGCGTGGTGTTATCGACTGCTACCAGCGCACCCGCTTTATGCGCCGCATCCGCCAGCAGGCGAATGTCGCAGATATCCATCGTGGGATTGGACGGCGTCTCCAGCCACAGCAACTTCGCCCCTTCCAGCAGCTTTCCCTGGGCGTTGGCGGCCGTGGGAGCCAGGCGTGCGGTGATGCCAAACGAAGCCAGAAATTCCCTCGTCAAAATGCGCGTGGTGTAGTAGCAATCGGACGGTAGCACGATCGTGTCGCCGGGCCGAAGGATCGCCGCGAAAACAGCCATCACCGCCGCCATTCCAGATGGAAAGATGCGCGCGATGCCGCCCTCCAATGTTCCCAGCGCATGTTCCAGTTCGCCCCATGTGGGATTGTGGAATCGGGCGTAGGTGTACGCGGACTCCGCAGGATCACCGGGCGTGGCATAGGCAGAAGCAAAGATCGGGCCGGGATGAATGGGATCGCCGGCCGCTACTTTTTCCGGTGGTTCAGGCAATCCAACCCGAACCAGTCGAGTGGTGTCTTTCATTGTCTCCCCCTGACGAGCAGCAGTCCTGCATGCCCACTACTGCGCATGCGCGCAAACGGTCAGCACAAGATCCCCATACACAAAACCTTCTCGTTCGACGTTGTGTGTATGCTCGACGTCAATCGGTTGCGAGAACATCGGTCCCGCGTAAGCGAAGCTGTGAAACTCGCCGCGCTCCCCGCATGGATCGACCGACTCAGGCAAGTCGGCTAGAAAGCCAGCATCGAATATGCGTCCACAGAATGATGAGGACAATTTACGCGGATCGAGGCACGTGATGCGAGCCCGCAGTCCCGCAGCGACCATGGTTTGCGCCAGTTGATCCGTCGGAATTCCCCAGATAGGAAATACCGGCTCCAGTCCTGTCCCGGCAAGGTGTTCGACGCGATAGGCGCGAATGTCTTCCAGAAATAAATCGCCGAACGCAACCGCTTCGAATCCCTCTTGCACCGCACGCGTGCAGACAGCCTCCATGCGCGATTCATACGCTTCGTTGGAGCATGGATAGGGCAGCGGAATTTTCAAGATAGGCAATCCGACGGATGCCGCCTGCAAATCCAGCAGTTCCTCGCGAAACCCATGAATCGCCACGCGATGGAATTCTTCATTGACCGTGGTTAACAGCGCTGCCACCTGGTACGCGGGATCCTGCCGCAAGGTGTGGAGAGCCCACGCACTATCCTTGCCGCCACTCCAGCTCAACAGCGTCTTCTTGGGTCGCATTCGCGGATCTCCTTCGTAAGAACAGAAACGGTGCAAACTTCACGCGGATGGAAGTGCCGAGAGAAATCCTTCGACACGCTGTCGTATATTCTGGATCGGAGTCGGCAACGCCAGCGCATGGCCTGCCTCGATCAGGGGCACCAGCTTGTCGAATTCAGGACCGGAGTGAGCGCCTGTGATCGCGATCCTCACGGGATGGAAAAGATCCTTCCCCTTTGCCCCGGTCGCAGTCTTCACTTCGTTCATCGCGGCTTTGAACGCTTCCGCCGTGATTGGAGATGGAAGCGCGGCGATTCGTGCGGCAAAGGCTTCAAGAACCACACGTGCCGATGGGTTCGCGAAGACGGCAACATTTTCATCATTCGCCAGCGCTGCCGCTGGATCCACGTCAAAAATAAAGCGCGCCTTCTCCGGCAGCTGATCCAGTTGGTCGACTGCCGGCACAAACAGCGCCAGCAATTGCAGCAGCCATGCGTCCATTTCAGGAGTGCCTGGGTCGAGCAGCCAATGTTGCGCAACAAAATAGGGTCGCGCCAACTGCAACAACCGCACTGGATCCGCCAGCTTCAGGTAATGCCGGTTCAACCAATGCAATTTGTTGAAATCGAAAATCGCGGGCGACGGGGTGACCCGCTCCAGCGTAAATTCCGCAGCCAGTTCAGGCATGGTGAAGGTCTCGCGCGTTCCACCTTCCGCACCCCAGCCGAGTAGCGCAAGATAGTTTGTCAACGCTTCCGGCAACACACCCATCTCTCGAAAGGTGGCGATCGAAGTAGCTCCATGACGTTTCGAAAGCCGCGTTTTATCAGGCCCAAGGATTGTAGAAAGATGCGCAAACTCCGGCACGGGCCAGCCGAACGCCTGATAGATGGCAACCTGTTTCGGCGTATTGGAAAGATGATCGTCGCCGCGAATTACGTGCGTGATCCTCATCAGTGCGTCATCGATGGTGACGACATAGTTGTAGACCGGCATGCCCGAGGAGCGCACTAATATCGGATCGGAAACAGCGTCGGCAGCAAACTCCACCGCACCGCGAACGATGTCGTGAAAGGCAATCGGATCGGATCCAATTTTCAGGCGTACTGCAAACGGCTCGCCTGCGGCAGCACGGGAGGCGCTGTCGTCTGGCGAAATATTTCGGCAACGGCCGGAGTATACCTGCGGAAGATGGGCCGCAATCGCCTGTTCGCGTTCACGATCCAACTGCTCCGCCGAGCAAAAACAGCGGTAGGCGCGGCCTTCAGCAAGCAGGCGATCCGTGTGTTCTCGATAAATTTCCAGCCGCTCCGACTGCCGGTAGGGACCATACGGGCCTTCACCATTGTGCGCCTCGAGCCCCTCATCCCAATCCAGACCCAGCCAACGCAGATCGTCCAGCAACTGCGCCTCGTATCGGGCCTCACTGCGCTCGATGTCGGTGTCTTCAATCCGCAGCAAAAAATCTCCACCGAAGCGTCGCGCAAAAAGCCAGTTGTAGAGCGCGGTGCGGGCGTTGCCGACGTGGAGTTGGCCAGTTGGCGAGGGAGCAAAGCGGACGCGGGGTTTCTGCAAACTCATGAATCCTGATGGTAACAAAGGAGTGGTTGCTGTCTGTGCAGGGCGACGACGGTACAGGCGTATCGGCGCTAGGTGAAGTGTTCCCAACCGCCCGGGGGCAGCGGTCGTACCCGTTTTTGACGGTCAATTACTTCTACAAGCTGGATGCGAGGGGTGGGGGATTTGTCAGCGCGCATCTCTCCGATACAGGTGATTGGAACTCCGGCAATCAGGCGCGGAATGTGCATCGTTGGTGAAGCTGTGAATAGCAACTCGTAGTCCTCGCCGCCATGCAACGCAAATTGCAACGCCATTGTCCCGATCCAATCCTGCAACACGCCGGGCAATTGGATGAATCGGAATCGAAGAGGCATCTACCGTGGCACCCAGGCTGGATTCTTCACAGAGATGATCGAGATCAGTCGACAGGCCATCGCTGATGTCGATCGCCGAGCTGGCGCGATGATTCTTCAGCAGCCAAGCACCGACGGCCAGACGCGGCTCAGGAAATAGATGCGGATGAGGATTCGGCATTCCCGCTTCTGCCGTCGCAGCGGTTGCGCTTCGAAACCGTCGGGGATGAGCGCCTAGCTGCGCCAGTTCCGCAGCGGCACCCCCCAGAATACCCGTGACGAAAATGCGATCGCCGACTTTCGCTGTCGACCGTCGAAGCGCCCGACCTTTCGGCGCAGTTCCGACCAGGACGATATCCATCAACCCCAAGCCTGTGACCGTTTCACGCCGATCCGTCCGATTGCGTCTCGATGCCGCTGCAATCAAAGGAGACTCCGCCGTGTCTCCACCGGCGAGAGGGACCTTGTACTTGTTCGCGAGAGAAAGAAATCCGTCAAAAAAACGTTCCCGCCAGGAGAGCCGTCCGGAGCGACTTCGAACCAGTTCCACCGGAAGCGCCAGCGATAAAAATGCTGCCAGCGGGTTGGCACCCATCGCAGCCAGATCGCTCAATCCGCGGGCCAGGCAGCGATGTCCGACGGATTCAGGCGAATGCCATTCACGTCGAAAATGGACCGACTCCAAAGTAAAGTCTGTTGTGACAAGAACTTCATTCCCGGCAGGCGGATCAAGGATGGCGCAATCATCACCAATCCCCGCGGTCACCAATGGAAACGAGCGTGTCGAGATTTCGCGCCGTGCGGGGGAAGGTTTGGGATCCTCGCCGCCTGGTTGTGCCAAGCGCTTGCGCAACGACAGGAGAAAAGCACGTTCGCCGCTTATGGAGGGGTGCCTCATTGAATGCCAGAATACCGCTTACGACCGTAACCTATTGCAGATTGAGGACTATCTGTATGCTAATGCACCCTTTGATTCCGGGGCCGAACACTGATTTTCCTCATTGACGCCCCTACCCCGCTTTGCTAGGCTGGTCCCTCAGCATATACACTGGCGTAGTGCGCATCTCCCCCGATTCGCATGAGTACCTTCTCTTGTCCAACTCGATTCTTCGGGGGATTGCGTCCCGTCCAGAATTGGACTTGCTGAAAGGAAACGAGTTCCGCACGTGCGTAAGCGTCATTACATCGTATATGTAACCCGAGATGATCAGGGCCAGCTGCACAAGGTCCCTATTCCTATGCGCTACGCGTACGCGTTCGTGACGGCAGCGGTTGTCGGTCTATTCACAATTACGGGGCTCGCCGGGTCCTACGGCAGAATGCTGCTGAAGACCGAGCAATTCAATCGCGTTCGCAGCGAACAACAAACCCTTCGCAAGCAATATCAATTGTTGCAAAAGGATGCGAAACAGAAAGATATTCAGGTCGCTTCTCTTGGCTCGCTGGCCAGCGAAGTATCCGTGTTGTATGGACTGCGGCAAAGCAAGCTTGGAGTTGTGAAAACTCCCCGCACCACTGGCGCAACAAATAGCGTTCTGGCCGAAAACGATACGTATGAAAATTCACTCGACCGGTTATACGCCTTACGCGACACTGCGCTTTCCGGCGTAGCAACGCGGGCGCTTACCTCCGGGCTGGGACCCAATTCAACTCTGACCGACTGGGTAAACCTGGCGAATGCACCAACACTGTGGCCGGTCATGGGACGCATCACCAGTTCCTTTGGGGAACGGACCGATCCATTCGCAGGCGATGAAGGCGAATTCCATCGTGGAATCGACATTGCTGCTCCCACAGGAACCGCCATTCATGCGACCGGCGATGCGGTGGTGGCAAGCGCCGGCTGGGGTACAGGCTACGGGCGCGAAGTGGTTTTGAACCATGGCCATGGAATCACGACCCTGTATGCTCACATGGCATCCATCACGGTCGTACCCGGTGAGAGCGTCACCCGCGGCCAGGTGATTGGATATGTGGGGGTAAGCGGACGAAGCACCGGCGCCCACCTGCATTACGAAGTTCGGATCAACGACACTGCCGTCAATCCCCACCGGTACATGCGAATGACGATGGCCCAAATGTCCGAAACTACCGAGTTGCCGCAACAATCTGGCCAGTAAGTCAAACTCCCTGGCAGAAAATCCCACGTCCAATGCGGCGCAGATTCTGCGGCGTTTCCAGCAGTTACAGAATCCAGCCGCCGCCCGCAACTTCGTCGCCGTCATAGAAAACAGCAGCCTGCCCCGGTGTCACCGCCCGCTGCGGCTGATCGAACGTGGCTGTAACTATGTCGTCGCCTGACACTTCCAGCGTCGCCCACGCCGCCTCATGACGATGGCGAATCTTTACCTGCAATCGCATCGTGCCTTCCAAGCGTGGAATTGAAATCCAATTGAGACGATTTGCTCGCAGCGTTTTCGATGTCAGTTCGCGGTTGCTGCCAACCACAACTTTCCTGTCCGCACCGTTGATACCGATCACATACAGAGGCGAGCCGGTCGCCATGCCGAGGCCCTTGCGCTGGCCCACCGTGAAATTGTGGATGCCCTCGTGATGTCCAACCACTTCGCCCGTCGTGGTAACAAGATCGCCGCTTGTATCCGGCATCGTTTCTCCGCGCTCGGCAAGGTAGGCATCGAGGAACTGCTTGTAATCGCCGCCAGGGATGAAGCAAATTTCCTGCGAATCCGGCTTGTTGGCCAGCGCCAGTCCCTGCTGCTCCGCGATCACGCGCACATCCGGCTTGCGATACCCACCCAGCGGAAACAGACTGCGGCTCAACTGCTGCTGCGTCAATCCAAATAGGAAGTACGTCTGGTCCTTGCTGGTATCCGCGGGCCGCTTCAAGATCCAACGGTCACGCGCTGGATCGTATTCATTGCGCGCGTAGTGCCCAGTCGCGATCCGCTCGGCGCCAATCTGACGCGCCGTATCCAGCAACTGTGCGAACTTCAAATGGTTATTGCAGAGCGTACACGGCACGGGAGTGCGCCCGCTCAGATACTCCTGCACGAAAGGCTGCACCACATCATGCTCGAAGCGGTCCTGCTGATTCACCACGTAATACGGGATGCCGAGATGCTCGGCGACACGGCGCGCATCATACACGTCATCGAGGGAGCAGCAGCGGCCTTCGCTAGTCTCCGGCATTCCAGGCCTGCCTGCGAGACGACGCTGGTTCCATAGCTGAAGTGTCAGGCCGACCAGATTGTAGCCTTCAGACTTCAGCATGGCAGCCACGGTCGAGGAGTCAACTCCACCGGACATGGCGACGGCAATGGTTTCAGGTGTGGACATGGTTCTTTGAAACGTATCTTTCTTAGACTAGATTTGCGCAGTCGCAACCCGGCCCGCGTTCAGCGAGACGCTATCGTTTTTGTGATAGAAGGGCGACAGCTCCCGCAGCTTGGCAACTGCTTGCGGCACAATTTCGATCGCGTAATCCACGTCTTCCGCCGTAGTCAGCTTAGAGAGACTAAAGCGAAGGCTGGCACGGGCGCGATCTGCAGGCACTCGCATCGCGGTCAGCACATGCGAGGGCTCACTCGCTCCTGAAGCGCAAGCAGAGCCGCCAGAAACCGCCAGACCTTTCAGGTCCAGCGAGATGACCAGCGCCTCCCCTTCCAAATGATCGAACCACAAGTTGGTGGTGTTGGGAACGCGCGGCACCTGGCCGGAATGTACACCCGCATCTCCGACTCGAGCCAGAATTTCGATTTGCAGTCGATCGCGCAGGGCTGCAATCTGCTGCGTGGATCCGTCTTCCAGGGATCTCGCCGCGATCTCCGCCGCTTTGCCCAGGCCGACGATGCCCGCCAGATTCTCCGTGCCGGCACGGCGTTGACGCTCATGCGTGCCACCGTACATCAACGGCTCTATCTTGGTATCTTTGCGGACGAACAGAACCCCGGTTCCTTGTGGCGCGTGAATTTTATGGCCAGAGATCGAGAGCAGATTGCAGCCGATCTTCTCGACATGCATCGGCAGTTTCCCGGCGGCCTGCACGGCGTCGGTGTGGAACTGCACTCCCGCTTCTGTCGCAATCGCTCTGATCGCTTCGACCGGCTGGATCGCGCCAGTCTCATTGTTCGCCATCATCACGCTGATCAAGCGCGTATTTGGACGTACCGCGCGGCGCACATCTTCCGGGTCGACCACTCCATTGTCATCCACATGAATAAAGGTGACTTCTCTGCCCGATTTCGCCAGTTGTTCGGCAGCATGCAGCACCGCATGATGCTCGATGGTCGTCGTGATCACGTGATCGCCGGGCTTTGTCGCGCCGAACAGAGCCAGGTTATCGCTCTCGGTGCCGCCGCTGGTGAAGACAATTTCCGCGGGACGGCAATGCAACAATGCGGCCACTCTAATGCGAGCCTGCTCGACCGCTCCGCGGGCCTGCTGGCCGAAGGAGTGAACCGAGCTGGCATTGCCGAAGCGCTCGACAAAATACGGCTGCATCGCCTCCAGCACTTCCGGCAGCAGCGGCGTCGTCGCATTGGCGTCCATGTAGACACGGCGCATCATGAAAAAACTCCCAATCCTATTGTACGGCGGCGGATGTGATGGCGCTCACTACAGAAACTGCGCGACTTTTTCTCGCTGCGGAGGCGGTGTGAGCCAACTGACAGCGAACAGGCAGATCAGCGATGCAATCAGAGCAGGGAAAATCGCGTCACGGTGCAAAAACATGGCTGGTAGATGGCGATGCACGATGCCTGTATCCCAGAAAACCGTGACGAAAGTGCCCGCCGCAATGCAAGCGACCGCGCCGTAGGAGTTGACGCGCCGAGAATAGAACGCCGCCAGAATCACCGGCGTCAGCGCCGCCGAATAAACGGTGTAGGCATAGAGCGCTTTTTCCAGAATCGAGACCGTGTACGCTCCCTGTACCAGCGCCCAAATGCCCAGCCCCACCACTACCAGCCGCGAAACCAGCAGAATGCTCTTGTTGCTGGCATCCGGACGCATGTAGCGAAGAAAAACATCGTTGACCAGATTCGTTGCCGGAGAAAAAAGATAATTGTTCGCGGTAGAAATGACCTTGGCGAACACTGCGCCCAGCAGCAGCGCGCCCAGCAACGCTGGCAACCCGTGCGTGGCCGTATACGCGATGATTTCACGAGGGCGATGGCTCACTTCTCCGGTGCGATAGAGAGCCGACCCGATGACCGCAATCGCGACAATAATCGTTTCCAGAATGACCGTGCCGATGACCCAGCCGACAACCGCAACCCGCGCATCTCTTTCAGATTTCGCGGAGAAAAACTTCTGATACATGGCCTGGTTCCCCAGCATTAGCAGCATGGTAGGAAGAAAGAACTCCATGGCGCGGGCGAAGGATATGGAGCCGAGCACTTGAAAATGCGTTGCCGGCAGCGCGGCATGCAAGCCCGCAACGCCACCTGCCTGGCGCAACAAAATCGGCAGCGAAACGATCAACGCCACGGTCACCAGCAGACCGATCGCCACATCCATGTACGCCACCGATGCCATGCCCGCCAGTGCTGTGAAAACGATGACGAACGCTGCAATGATGTACATTCCGGTCGTGCTGCTGATAGCGCCGGGAAAGATGAGGTGCAGAATATCTCCGCCGCCGCGCAACTGATAGCTCGCGATGGCCGTATATGCGAACAGGATGGCGATGACGCCGAGTACGCGCGCCGTCTGGTTATAGCGAGCTTCCAGCAAATCCGGAATGGTGTACTGCGCGAACTTTCTGGCTCGCGGCGCGATGAAATAAATCAGCAGCAATCCGGCCCAGCCCCCGGCGGGCTGCCACAGCGCTGCAAAGCCGTTGCGATAGGCGTTCTCCGCACCCGCGAACAAGGAGCCGGCGCCAATCCACGACGACAACAGCGTAAACACCAGTACAAATGCAGGCAGCGAACGCCCGGCGAGCAAATAGTCCGCTTTGGTCTTGACGCCGCGAAGCTGCGACATGGAGACAATCAGCAGCGTGAGAACAACGACGGCTAAAACCACGGCATAGAGCGATGGCATGAATTCGACCCACGAGAAAAATTTGAAAGAACCCGTTCAGTGTATAGAAGGCAGCCGCGAATGACACCAGCGAATATGCGCGCAGCTAGGAAACAGGCGGCTTGGAAGCAACGAGTGCCTGCTCGATCACAGCGAGAATTGCAGCGCCGTTTCGCTCAGCAATCAACACGCGTTTATCGCGACTGTGCTCCCCGCCGATGAGCTGGACCGCACTGCGCGAAACCTCGAAAAGCGTTGCGAAAAATCGCCGCAGCTCTTCATTGGCGCGACCGTCGGCAGGCGGTGAGGCAAGCGCAACCTTCACGCGGCCATTTAGCAGGCCGGTAATCGCGGTGCGTTTGGCACGAGGATGAACGTGCACTTCGAAGACCGCTCCCTGCGGCGTATCGCGTATACGAATCGCAGACTCCGCGGTCAAGCCGACGGCCTTGCCCCGAAAATGGCCGTACCAATACGCACTAGGGTTGAGCCTTCTTCGATGGCGACAGGAAAATCGTGCGACATCCCCATGGAGAGCTCGTCGAACTGCAGCGCCGGATATCGCTGCGAAAGAGAGTCGCGCAATTCGCGCAGACGTCGGAAGTAGGGACGCACCTGCTCCAGATCGTCTGCAAACGGTGGCACCGTCATCAGACCGCGGAACATCAAGTTGTTCAAGTCCGGCAAGCGCTCGAGCAATGCATTCAATTCGTCCGCCTCAGGGCCAATGCCGTGTTTTGAAGCCTCCGGGCTCAGTTTGATTTCAACCAGGATTGGCAGGCGTTTGTGGGTGCCCGCACAAGCTTCATCTAACCGCTGAGCCAGCCGTAAGGAGTCGACCGAATCGATCGCGTCGAAGATCTGCGCGGCGCGAGTAGCCTTGTTCGACTGCAGCGGGCCGATCAGATGGAAGCCGGCAGGTTCCGCGCCAGAAAACATTCCAGCCGCCTCTAACGCCGGCTGCTTGGCGGCAAACTCCTGCACGCGATTTTCGCCAAACAGACGAATACCGCAGCCGAAAGCTTCCATGATGAGTTCCGCCGGGTGCGTCTTCGATACGGCCATCAACTGGACGCTGTCGCGGGGCCGCATGGCACGTCGGCAAGCCAGGGCTATTTCTTCCTCTACGCGCGCAATGGAGTCGGCAATGGACATCGCCACCGGGTTAGCGACCGTGCTCTTCCAGGTATTTTTCCGCCTCAAGTGCCGCCATGCAGCCGCTGCCCGCTGCGGTGATCGCCTGGCGATAGCGACGATCCTGCACGTCGCCGCAGGCGAACACGCCGGCTACACGGGTAAAAACATAATCATGGGTGCGAATGTATCCGTCGTCATCGAGTTCAATTTGACCGGTGAACATTTTCGCGTTGGGCACATGGCCAATGCCGAGAAACATGGCGCTGACAGGAAGAATGGATTCCTCCTGCGTCACCAGGTTGCGCAGGCGGAGACCTGTCACTTCTTTTTTATCGACGCCCAGCACTTCCTCGACCGTGGTGTTGGTGAGGAACTTAATTTTCTCGTGACCAATGGCGCGGTCCAGCATAATTTTCGAGGCTCGAAATTGTTCGCGACGATGGATCAGAGTGACCTTGCTGGCGAAGCGTGTCAGGAACAGAGCCTCCTCCATAGCAGAATCGCCTCCACCAATCACGGCGATTTCCTGACCGGAAAAAAAGAAACCGTCGCAGGTGGCGCAGCTGCTCACGCCGTGGCCGATCAACGCGTGTTCGCTGGGCAGTCCCAGCCAGCGCGCAGAAGCGCCGCTGGCGATGATCAAGGTGCGCGCGTGCAGCACGTCTTTTCCAACGTGCAGTTGAAAAGGGCGTTTGGATAGATCGACGCTGGTCAGGTGCCCCAGGCGGAAATCTGTGCCGAAGCGTGACGCTTGCAGTCTCATGTTCTCGATCAACTGCGGCCCCTGAATGCCCTCCGGCCAGCCCGGAAAATTCTCGACCAGGGTCGTAATGGAAAGCTGCCCTCCCGGCTCATGCCCTTCCAGGACAAGCGGTTTCAGGTTGGCGCGCGCCGCGTAAATCGCAGCTGTAAGTCCGGCACAACCCGTGCCGATGATGATGGTGTCGCGAATCTCGTCTGTCATAATCTTTTCATCGGTAACCGTCTCACCTGCAGGGCACTGACCGTGACGGATACGCGACAGCCCCTTTGACGCCAGTCCCGTCCATTTGCCCGACCTGATCAGAGCATTGTACCGAGACTCCATTTAGTGTATCGGGGAGTGGATGCGAACGGGAGGGTGAAAGACTCAAACCGGCGGAGATCTGTGCTGCAAACCGCAGAAAGTGGCGGGTCGCCCCCGGAAAGCGCCGCCCACCGCTACTCTGCTGCATCTAAAAAGTACCGGCGTTCATTCATTCTGGATACATTTTGTCAGGACCGTTCGGTCGATACGGCCGCCGGATGAAGGAGGGTGGAGAGTGGCAAACGAGAAAGGAAGCATTCCCCGCAAACCGAAGGTTGTGATCGTGGGTGCCGGGTTTGCTGGCCTTCAGGCGGCTCTGCGACTGGCCGGCAAGCCGGTGGACGTGCTGTTGATCGATCGTCGTAATCACCATACCTTTCAGCCGCTGTTGTACCAGGTTGCGCTAGCCGCGCTATCTCCGGGAGACATTGCACAGCCGATCCGAAGTATTTTCCGGAATCGTCAAAACGTAGAGGTGCTGATGGATGAAGTTGTCGGCATCGACACCAGGGCAAAAACAGTACAACTTCACAGCTCGGCAACCATGCAATATGACTATTTAATTTTGGCAACCGGATCGACCCACTCCTACTTCGGCCACGATGCGTGGGAACCGTATGCCCCCGGACTGAAGACGGTGGAGGATGCGATTGAAATCCGCCGCCGTATTTTGCTGGCTTTTGAGCTGGCAGAACGGCAGGCCCTGGAGCATGGCTCGCACCCACCGTTGAATTTTGTTGTGGTGGGGGGCGGACCGACTGGGGTGGAGCTGGCCGGTGCGATTTCCGATATTTCGCGGCTCTACATGCGGGAGGATTTTCGTCACATCGATCCCAGCAAGGCACACGTGATCGTGGTGGAAGGATCACCGCGCATTCTAGCCAGCTATCCCGAAGATTTGTCGCGTAAAGCTACTGAAGAATTGCAGGGCCTGGGCGTCGAGGTGCGCACCAATTCCCAGGTCACCGACGTCCAGCCAGGCTACGTCATCGCCAACGGAGAGAAGATCGAGTCAGTCGTGACATTGTGGGCAGCCGGGGTTCAAGCTTCGCCGCTGGGAAAAATGCTGGGTGCGGAAATGGACAAGAAGGGCACAATTTTTGTCGACCCATTCCTGAACCCACCTGGCCATCCGGACATTTTTGTTTGCGGCGATCTGGCAAACATAACGGAAAACGGGCGCCGTATTCCCGGCGTTGCGCAGCCTGCAATGCAAATGGGCACGCATGCAGCGAAAGAAATTCTGGCCGACTTAGCCGGCAAACCACGGACGCCGTTTCATTATTTCGACAAGGGCGACATGGCCACCATCGGGCGCCACAACGCCGTGGCGGATTTAAAATGGCCGGTCCATGCGCACATGAGCGGCCTCCCTGCCTGGATGGCGTGGCTGACGATCCACATCTTCTTCCTGATCGGCTTCCGCAATCGCATCGTGGTGTTCCTGCATTGGATCTGGATGTACTTCGCACTTTCCGTCGGGCCGCGCCTGATCACGGGCAGCCAGAAATTACCCGGATGGGCAAAGTTGATCGGTGAAGAGTCCAAGCCGGAGGAAACATGGCTTGACCCGAACTCTCCCGGGGCTGTGGAAGCTCCTCCGTCCTAAATCGAGCGGATCGCGCACTCAAACGACCTGTTGCCCTTATTTCGAAGGATTTTCCGTGTTGCGAATAAAGGCTGCGGCATTGTCATGCAGCCGATGCAGCGATTCGTCCCGCGCGTACACCATGTGGCCGGATTCGTAGTAGTCGTACTCGATATTTTTCGTCAGGCTCGATTCGATGGGTAAATGCTGTTCCTCATACGTGGCCGCGAAAAATGGCGTTGCCAGATCGTAGTACCCGGCATTCAAAAGAACTTTCAACTGCGGATTTTTCTTCATGGCGGTCGCCAGGTCCGGCATCACGTTCAACGCGTTGGAGCCATCTGACGGAGTATCGCCGGGCTGCGTATGTTTGTTGTCCCAGTTGTAACCGGCGAACAAGGCCTCCGGCAGATAGGTCTGGCCGTCGCCGTACTTCAGTACCTGCCGCACATATTGGTTGAACAACGAAAGATAGGCTGACGTTAGAGCCGCACTCTGTGGGTCATACTGCGACTCTTCGCTCAGCAGATCCAGCGTCGGCCCGGAGAATCGAGCATCCAGACGGCCAGTCGTCAGGTCTTCGTCGTCCTGTAAAGTCTTCTCAAAGTTTCCGCCACTGACACGCAGATTTGCCTTCATCCAGTAGGCAGCGGGCAGGCCCGTGTAACCGTGCAGTTTCTCTGCCACGGCTCTTTTTTCTGTTTCGGAAATCTGGTTTCCCTCCCACAACGCATGCGCATAATCTCCGGTTGCGAAGGCTTCGACCTCCTTCAAAAAAGCATGCAGATCCGCCGGCTGCTGCGGCAGTTTGTGATGGTACGCGGCGGTGGCTGCATAGGTGGGCAACGCAAGCTCATAGGGAAGATCGTTGCCGGGGTTTGATTTCGGGCCGTCCGGGAGATCCCCAAAATTCAACACCTGCGACAGCAGCATCACACCATTCAGATCGATTCCCTTCTGGCTTTGCAGGATGTTGGCCAACACCGCGGAACGCGTGGTTCCGTAGCTTTCTCCAAAAAGATATTTCGGAGAATTCCAGCGATTGTATATGCCGAGAAATCGCGCGATGAAGCGGGCAAACGCATTCGCATCCTGATCCACGCCCCAGAAAGCCTTTTCCTTGTCTTTTCCGTACAGACGTCCAAACCCGGTGCCCGGCATATCGATAAAAACCAGGTCGCTGGCATCCAGCAAACTGTATTGGTTGTTTTCCAGATGATAGGGTGCGGGCGGCATGTGCGTATCGACCGGCGTCGACACGCGTTTGGGTCCGAATGCTCCCATGTGCAGCCACATGGTGGAACTGCCGGGGCCACCGTTGTAGAGGAAGGTAATGGGCCGCGTATTCGGGTCCGCTCCCTGCTTGAAATAGGCGACATAAAACATCTGCGCGGTCGGCGGATCCTGCGCGGGATCTTTCGCCGGAATTGACTGGCCAGGAAGAGGCTTGCCGTCGGGGCCGATCATGGCATCCTGCTGGTCGGTTGCGCCCACGGTAAGAATGCCGGCCATTGCGGTATACGCAATGGTCTTGCCTTCAACTTCGACGGTGCCCTCAGTCTTCGACGGCGCTAACTGTTCGGGGCTTTGGGATGTGGTGTTCGCGGCGGCAGCCGGATGATCATCTTTCCCGGGAGCAGGGGTCGAAGACTGGCCGAAGGCCGCTGCGGAAAACAATGCGAATGCCAACGCTCCAGCCGCTACAACAAGGGAAAACTGTTTTGCCATGATTCGCATAACTCCGGCTTAGAAAGTTCCACGTTCGACGACTGCGATCACAGTTCGATTGACCGATGAATTACCAATCCTGAGGCGGCAACCGCAGGCCAGCATAGTCCTGCCGGGTTTCAAGGCAAAGAGCCTCGACCACCAGTTCATGGTCATCTCGTTGTGGCAGGCCCGAAACAGTCACTGAGCCGATGACGCCTGCGTGCCCGACGCAAATCGGAAAGCTGCCGCCATCCGCCGCGTAATCGGCAGGAGGTAGAGCGTGCTTTTCCATCAAAGTGGTCTTCTTCTCCCGTCAGGCCGAGGCCAACAGCATAGGAACTGCGAAAGAAGTGTGCGACAACATTGCTCTTTCTTCGTACCCAATCCGAATTGGCAGGAGAGGTACCGTCCAACGCGCAATGGAAAAGCGGTTGCCCGAAGCGCCGGACATCAATCGCCACTACAGATTTGCGCTGTAGCGCTAAATCACGAAGGGTTGTGCCAATACGCCACGCGACATCATGATCGAATTGCGGAAGCACGAGCGCTTGTTCCTGCACCAGGATTTTCGCAAGATCGTCGCTGATGGACAACGGCACAACCCCTTGTTGAATGAAGCGATCTCTAAATTAGGCCGAGACTGGTTCCGCGACAGCGACTTTAACCGGAGTCAGCCAGTTGAATCGATCCGGACGCTGACCCGACACGATGCCAAAATATTCCGCTGCCAGCTGCTTGGTGATTGGGCCAGCCAGTCCATCTTTAATCGTGATGCGATCAATCGATCGAATGGGCGTCACTTCTGCGGCCGTACCCGTGAAGAAAACTTCATCCGCAATATAAAGGAGCTCGCGCGGAATCGGTTGTTCCACCACAGGAATTCCGAGGTCACGCGCCAAAGTCAGGATCGACGAGCGAGTGATGCCTGCGAGAACGGAACTGCCAAGGTCGGACGTCAATAGCTGACCTTTATAGACAAGGAAAAGGTTTTCGCCGGAGCCTTCGGAGACCAGACCGTTCACATCGAGTCCGACGCCCTCGTCGAATCCGTTGAGCTTGGCTTCCATATGGATCAGCTGCGAGTTCATGTAATTTGCACCGGCTTTTGCCAGCATTGGCAGCGTGTTCGGCGCCATGCGATTCCAGGACGAGATACAGATATCGGCGCCACGATCGCCGGAAACATATTTTCCCCACGGGAAAATTCGCGATGTAGAACTCGATGGGATTCTTCATGGGGTTCACACCAAGCTCGCCATAGCCGCGAAACGCGATAGGACGGATATAACAAGGCGCGACACCATTCGATTCCACAGTTTCGACAACAGCATCATTCATCTGATCGAGCGAATAACCCAGATCCATGCGATAGATTTTCGCGGAATCGAGCATACGCTGCATGTGGTCCTGCAAGCGGAAGATCGCCGCACCCTGCTCCGTCTTGTAACAGCGAATGCCCTCAAACACCGACGAGCCGTAGTGGATGACATGGGACATCACATGAATATTGGCCTGGTCCCAGGGAATCAGTTTTCCATTGTGCCAGATGTTTTTCGTCGGCTGTAAGGGCATGACGTGGATCTCCTTGATGAGAACGTGAACGCTTGGAATCAATTTCCATTATATCGGTCGCAGTGGCGGCGGTGATTTCGAAGCATCGAGTACTTCGAAACCGACCGGAAAATGAACCGCCATCTGCGAGTGCTGGATGGCCCGACATGCCGACGTCGTAAGCTCCGATATACAATCCCACTCAAGCAAGAAAGCGTGCAATTCCCCCGGCAGCTTGTGGCTCAATCTTTTGGGTCTGAACGAGGTAGTCAAAGGTGACTGACAGGGCTGTCGACTTTTCTCTTGAAATTGCACGAAGCGGGAACACGGCGGTCATACGATGCCACGGCAAATTGGTGGCGGGCGTGGACAATGTCCTCTATCGCGACGTCAAGCAGCTTATTGCCGGAATGCAAGCGCATTGTGCTGGACTTGACGGACCTCACTCGAATGGACAGCATGGGCCTCGGCGCACTGGTTCGGTTGTACGTCTCTGCGCGTTCTGCGGGTTGCAGTCTGGAGCTCGTCAATCTGAGCAAGCAGGTCCGGATGCTGCTGAAGACTGCCAATTTGCTATCGGCTTTCTCCACGGTCTGCGAATACAACATCAAGATGGGTTAATCAGGCACGCGGCGGAATGAAGACCATAGAGAACGGCCAAGGCCGGCGCATTGCGTCCCCGCGGCCAGAGCGCAAACTCAGGAGTGGTGTTTTCCGCCGGCAATCGTATCCAGATCGATGCTCTTATATTCACCGCGTTCGATGCCGGCGCGGATTTGTTCCGGAGTCCAGCCTTTGCGGGTCATTTGGTAGGCGTAATAGCCCTCTTTGGCGCAGGTGCCGCACTCAGCGCCATGCAGGTCTTCAAAACAACTGCGCAGGCTGGTGTGGCCAATGGCCCGATCGCAGCGGCAGTAGCAGGGCAACTGATACAGGACGCTGGAAACCTTGGCCGCATCCTTATAGACCTTCACCTGCCAGGGCAATTGAAAATTGATTCCGGTCAGTTGCTTCCCGTGCAGAATGGGCGGCAGCTTCGCGTCGGCCGGTGGAGGAGTTGCATGGAATGCCGGAATATCGACGGCTGGATCCGTCCATTCGGCGTGTCCGGCAACACAGATAAGCGCGACGATCAGGGCAATCCAAACACGGCTACGCATCGATCTTCAATCCCCCAAGGGTATTTCCAAAATTGTACGATCCTTTTGTCGAAAAGCCGAAATTTCCGGATTCACGCCAGTTCTCCAATCCGCATCCAAGCAAAATGCACCCGTGCGGATCCTGGTCCATGAACCTCCGAAAAAATCGCACCAAACAATCCTCTCGCGCCAGTTACAACGGTAACCCAAGGCACATGCCTGGGGAGGATCAGCTACATATTATCCACCTTGAATATTTGCAAAAGTGCTAGGGTAAGGACGTATCATGCAGGCACGATTCGGTCGGTCGGATAACCGACAGAGACCGTTACAGGTTTTCCTGCCACCGGAGTCATCCGACAAAGATTTCTACGCTGTTTTCCTATGTTGAATTTCGCCCCTCTGCCGGACTTGCTGGCCCTGACAATCCTTGTGTTTGTCTTCTGGTCCATCCTGCGTCGACGCGCGGGTGGCAAGCTGCAAGCCTGGCTGTTGGGCTGGATCTTTATCCTGTTCCATTTTGCGGCGCAATTGTTCGGCGGACGGCCCGGGGCCCTGCAGACATTCGTATTTGCGATTTCTGCCATGCTGCTGGAACTGGCAGGGGTCGCCTTCATCTATGCGGCGGGCGGTGCCTACTACAGCTTACGGATGCGTTGGATCGCCGCGACCGGATTGCTCGCGACGCTGCTCTACATCCTAATCGACTTCTTAAGTATCAGGACGACGCCCTGGTACTACGCTACCATCGCGCTCCTTCTTGTAACGGTGATTGCTGCGCTGGTTCGCGACCGCGACAGCCGCGCCGGTGAAAGACACACATACGCTCTGTTGGCGTTTTTTCTGGCCGTCTTGCTCTTCGTAGCGGTCTATCACCAGCAGCAGGATTACGGACTCGACTGCATTTACTTTGTGGTCTACCTGATGGCGGGCGTTGAATATTGGAGAAAATTCCCGCATAGAACCACCGGTTCGCTGACAGCGGTAGTTGGCTTGGTAGTGTGGGCACTGGTATTCCCGGTCAGTGCGTATCTCATGGCATTCCGGCCGGACCTTCATATCCGCGACTCGGTCTGGAATCTTCCGAAATATATTGTCGCCATCGGAATTCTTTTGACGCTGCTGGAAGAGCAGATCGACCACACCCATCACCTGGCCTTGCATGATCCGCTCACCGGATTGCCGAATCGCCGACTGCTGCAGGACCGCTTGACCAAGGCCATTGAAAGGGCCGAACGCAATGGTGCTCGCGTCGCCGTGCTGCTGATCGATCTGGATCATTTCA
Source organism: uncultured Acidobacteriota bacterium (assembly GCA_963794795.1). GTDB lineage: Bacteria > Acidobacteriota > Terriglobia > Terriglobales > Acidobacteriaceae > JAKAAZ01. The sequence continues at coordinate 215,858 of CAWCFC010000005.1, forward strand.
AGCACATCAACGATACCTACGGCCATCCGGTCGGCGATGAAGTGCTGCGCATTGTTGCCACGCGCTTGCAAATGCGGATTCGCAAAGCTGACACGATTGCTCGAGCCGGAGGCGATGAATTTATGGTGATTGTCTCTGACCTGTTGCAGCCGCATGGCGCGCGTGTCCTGGCGGCGAAGCTAGCAGCAGATTTAAACGAGCCCATCGTTCTAGGAGCCGTGCGCTTGCCTGTCGGCGCGAGCATCGGGCTGGGGATCTATCCTGACGATGCGCAGACAGTGGAAGAGCTTTGCGCCAAGGCGGACTCCAACATGTACGAGCAAAAACGGCTTGGCAAATAGCCGGGCCCAATGATCGACCGGTTGCATCGTAGGTGACGGGAGAAAGTCGGTGCGGGATGCCGCTTGCGACAACCATGCCGTCACAGCAAAAAA
>CAWCFC010000006.1:0-71149 GCA_963794795.1 uncultured Acidobacteriota bacterium
CTGAACGGGTCACTGATAATTTCACTCCTGGAAAACTGAATCAGCTTCAAGTTGAACTGAAAGAGCATTCTGTAGGTCCACTACGCTTCGGGTTCGAAGGAACGTGTGGAATTGAAAAGAGGCTCCTCGAGCTGTTGGAGGAGGCCTTCCACCCGTTCGGCTATCCGAATCTTGAACTCAAGGCAAAAGAACGAGAGTGAGCCGCTCGCGCGATTGGTCGCGATCTCCGCATAGAACTGGTGTGATCTAGGCACCGGCAACTAATCGCGGTATAGCAGTATTGAGCTTTCACCTGAGCCGCGGAATCTGGATGAAAGGCGAGTTGCACGGAAGCCCTACGAATTACTGTCGTCACCTATCCGTTCGACGCTCTAGAGCATAAAATACTTCACGGAGCGCGTCCTATTGCAAGATGCGTAATCTGGATGCTCAGATTCTATGCTCCGTCTGCCGCAATCCAAATTTTGGCAGTCGGGCCTCATGCTCGCCGTGGGCATCCTTGGTTAGCGGAAAGCCTCACAATGCAGTACATGGTGAAACTGCTTACTCCCGACGAAGTTGCTGGGGGCTTGCGGTGCTCTACGAAAACTGTTCTCAAACTACTCGTGCTGGCACATTGCCATCGATTAGAGTTGGGGACTTGTGGCGTTTCGATCCGGATGCGATACGCAGATGGATTGAGGGTGCATCCTCTCAGGCAGCTTGAGAGATTCACCTGCTAACCTAGCCCCGCACTGAATAAGGGCGGGGCTTACTCGCGCTTACTTCAGCAGCTTGGAAACGGCTTCCGCCGCATTTCGCATCCCGTCCGGTAGCGACCTACCATAGACATTCATCGTCGTGGATATATCTGCATGACGCATCATATCCTTGCTGACGCCGGATGAGATTTTCGCAGCATCGAGCCATGATCGGTAAGAGTGCCGTAAGGTGTGCCAGCCGATGTGCGGCAAGCCAGCTTCGGTTGCCGCGGGATTTAGCACTTTCTGTTGCAGGATGCCTGCATAATAGAGACCGCTAGCAGATCGGCGCGAGTGGAAGAGCCACTCGCTTTCTGCTTTTTTGTGCCAAGCGCGTATTAGCTTCATTAAAGTTTTCGATACGGGCAGCACCGTTGCGGATGTTTCTGTCTTTGGTGTTTCAATGTGTCCATTGGACCAATTGCGCTGAATCACGACTGCACCGGTATTTTCATTGAAATCATGCCACTTTAGCGCAAGTGCTTCGCCGATCCTCAACCCCAACATGCCTGTAACCAGGACCAGTCGATCAAACGGAGGCCGAGTCGCTTGCACGAGTTTCTTGAACTGTATTGGGGTGAGCACTACGATTGCTTTCCGTCGCTTTGTTGTTCCCTTTAGCCGGATCAGGTCGCATGGATTTTCTCGCTGGGTCAGCTCAGCCAGTTTCGCGTACTGGAACATGGCCCGAATGACGAATCGGTGATGTGCCCGCTGACTCGGGCTAACGGGCAAAGACTCCAGCCAGTTTTTTATCGGGAGCGCCTTCAGATCTTCGATTGCTAGTTCGCCAAATTGTTCCTTAATCCGATTGGCGGAGAGTCGATAGCAGCGCAACGTCTGTGCTTTTAGACCCGTCAATGAATCGAGCCATCGATCAATAGCCACGCCTATCCTGATGTGTTCTACTCGACTGTAATCTGTTCCTGCATTGAGATCGTGACGCAACCGCTCGGTAGCTTTCCAGACGTCTGCTTCCGTCGGGTGGGTCGGCTGTCGAACGTTATCTGCTTTAGTTTTCGTTCCTGGTCGTAGTATCGGTAAACCCACTTGCAGCCCGTTGCGGTCACTCTCTGCCGAATGGTACCCTGCTTATATCGTGTCCGGGATATCTTCGCTGTCGCTCGCTACAGTATTGAATTTGTCTACCAGTACTGGAGCCAACTATATCCCAATGGGCTATCATGGGCCCAAGTTTTCGAGACTGTCTGTAAGTTATTGATTCAAAAAGCGCCGACGTAGCTCAGTTGGTAGAGCAGCTGATTCGTAATCAGCAGGTCATCGGTTCAAGTCCGATCGTCGGCTCCAATTCCTCGACACGCCCCCTCACAAAAATCCCGAGCTGCGAATTCGCGCCATCTTTTTAAGATTTGAGCGGTCATTTTTTACAGCGGCAGGCGAAATCCCGCAGCGGGAAAACCTTATTTAAAGATGCCAGGCAGCTGCGGAGGGCTTGACAATATCATGTTTGGATATATCATAATCCGATATAGAGGCTTGAACGGATGACTCGAGGGCGCGAATTCGATGAGGATCTGCTTGAAAATCTTCCCGTGCCAACCGCGTCGTTCTTCGTGCTCTTCGCCCTAGCGGAAGAAGAAAAGCATGGCTACCGGATAATGCAGGACATCCGTGAACTTTCTGGCGGCACTTTTTCCGTCGGACCGGCGACCTTATATACGACGATCAAGAAACTTTGCGATCAGGGACTAATCAGTGAGACCTCAACGTCGACTGAGGACAGACGCAGAACCTACGCCTTGACTCGATCCGGCAGACGCCTCCTTGGTGCGGAGTTTCATCGTCAGCAACAACTACTCGATCTGGCGCGAAGAAAGCGAGTCTTGAGGATTGGAGAACAGAAATGAATCGTCTGTATCGAGCTCAATGCTGGTTGTTCGACAGTCTTCTCGCTTTTCATAACGAAGACTTATTGGCTCAATACGGAGATGAAATCCGCTGGGTGTTTCGAGATGAGCTGAGCGATGCATGGCAGCGAGGCCCGGCCGCCATTTTTCGAGTTTGGTGCGACATTCTCACCGAAACGATCGCTCTGACAACTCCGCGCTATGCGGTCCGACTCCGCGTCGTGCTTGCAGCCAGTGTGCTAACTTGTGGTCTCGCCCTGGCGACCACTCTCGGCTTTTGCACACTGAAAGATTCGCCGATAGTCCATGCAGATTCTCAGGCGGCATCGGTTCCTCAAGCTTTTTCTCAAGGCAACGCATCAGGTGGAATGGTTCAACTTCCTGACGGACATCGCATGTTCATCGAGTGTTCAGGCGATTTGAACGCTGTGCCTACGGTGATTCTGGCGACTGGCAGGGGCCTGGGTGCTGCCGATGCGTGGGCGCTTGTGCAAAAGCAGGAGCCTCCGTCGATTCGAACATGCAGCTACGATGCGATCGGGGCGGGTCGCAGCGATCACGTTCAAGACCCCCATCCGGAGTCGCGCCCTATCGATCAGGTCGTTGCCGAAATGCACGGCCTTTTCCAGGCTGCGCGGCTGAAGCAACCGTATGTGCTCGTCGGAGCTTCAGCTGGAGGGATTCTGGTACGGCGATATCAGCAGAAGTATCCGCGAGAGGTCGCAGGGCTCGTGTTTGTAGACTCAGCGCACGAGGAGATGGAATGGCGCGATGCAGCCATCTCATCCCGGATCGAGCCCAATTGGAATAATTCTGCCTTTTTGCGGCAAAACGGATTTCTTCCCAACCATCAAAAGCTTACCTGGCACGCGAACATACCCCTCATCGTTCTCGAACGCACCGAAAAACCTCCGCCTTCTGCCTTTCCAGGGCTAACTGAGCAACAGATAGACGCGCTCAACGCTGAATGGCATAATTTCCAAGTCGACCTCGCCGGTCGGTCGAGGCATGGAGAACTCCGATTGGTCGCAGGTTCGGGCCATTTTATGCATCAGCAGAGGCCGGATGCGATTGCAGAGGCTATACAAGATGTGGTTCTGCAGGTTCGATCGCAGCCACGTTAACCCACTGATTCTACAAGCAGAAACCGGCAAGCCTCCATGGCTGCCTTCGCGCATCGCCGAGGCGTGTCGAAACCGGGAAGTGAAATTGGCACTAGACATTCGTTTTTTGTTCGCCTAAACTGGCTGCCATGGTCAACCTGAAACCCAGGCCGCAACCCGTACTGCGATGCAAAGGGTGCAGGGAAGCCATCCCCATCGGCGTCATGCCGACGGCGCATATTGTCCGGACCTGTCCCCTGTGCGGCGAGCGCCGGCGATATCTCCCAGAAGAGGCCTTTCACGGTCATCCGTCGATGGGCGCCCGCAAGAAGCCTGCCGGCCGAGTCAAGTACCTGTCGTAAGGTCTTCCGGTTCGTCCAAAATCACGGCGCGTCATCGAGGATTCGGCGATTGCAAAAGGCTGAAGGCTACGCGGAAGTCGCGCGAAATACCCAGCGATCCCCCAGGCAAAAGTTAATCAGCGAACAGCTCAAAATTGCGATGCAGTCCGCGACAAGGATTGGCATGCGGACCTCCTAAACGAGAAATCTGAGGATCACAAGATTGCCCACCATGGAGACGGGCCCGTTCGAGAGATGAAACCGCACCAGTCGAATCATCGGCGCGGAATCTTCGCTCCGGTCGCGCCAGGTGTAGTGCAAATGCCACGCAAAATTGTGGAGTACTGCGAGCTCGACAGCCGCAGCCGAAGCGACAAGGTAGTGACCGCGCGCGCACCGTTCAAAAACCGCAAGCGCGGTCAGCTGCAACACCATCCCCATCGCACCGACTATATTGAATTTGCCCCAGCGGATTAGGGAGTTCAAGGCAGCGGCTCTTGCCGATACAGTTCGGCGGTGTGGCGAACGGTCACGACGATCGCCATCGCGAACATTCTGACAGCCGCAATTGTTCCGCCCAGATCAAACAGCAATACCGTATGGCCGAACAGCGTCGAATAAGGACTGTGCAGCAGAGCCAGCGTCCCAACTATAAGCAGAATTCGTATTTCGGTTGGAACCCAAGAGTCCCTGCGAAAGTTCGAAACGTGACAGGGTGTACATCGCAAGATAGCTTTCACTCGACCGCAGCAAGAATGCGATCAGCATCGCGGAGCCAAAGTTCCATCCAGGCTATCTCACAGCCAGTTGATCACGACGCACACGTGCCTCACACCATCTGCAACTCCAATTGAGAATTCGTCACAAAAAAAACGGCCCGCGAATATCACGGGCCGTGAGAGTATTGCATGCAACAAATTTAGAACAGGAACTTCGCCTGCAACTGAATCGTACGTGGCGTGAAGACCTGTACGACATTGCCTGCCATGTAGAGGATAATGCCGTGGCTATTGGGTAGACCCAGGTTCTGATGGTTGTAGATATTGAAGAATTGGGCTTCAAAGTCGAATACCAGATTCCTCCAGAGCGGCGTCAGCTTGTAAACGCTGGCATCCATGTTGTTAAAGCCAGGGCCGGTCATATAGTTCGATGGAATGTTATTCCGATAATCCCCTTGCTGCGGGGTTCGCGGTGTACTCGTAGGTTTGCCCAGCATAAGCGTGCCAGAGAGCTGGATCCCAGACGCTGTAATCGAACCAACGTGCTGGGTGTTCCGCTGATTTTCCGGCAGAACGCCGGTTTTGCCAGGAGCCAAGTTGATACGCCCGCGGGTCGCGGGGCACCACGGAGCCGTGTCGACCTAAACGCCGAGGCGTACTGGCAGAAGTAAAAGCCACTGTGCCACAGGAAGAACGGAGAGATGTTGTAGCCGCTTACCAGTGCATTCACGAATCCATGCGCATTTCCCAGGTACTGCTGATTCTTTCCAAACGGAAATTGATAGTGCGCATTCAGTTGGAAGGTTTTGTGGGCAAAGTGGGGATCGTTCCCATAGACGGCGCTGACCCGACTCGATTGGGACAGTCCTGAATTGAGCTGACCCAGCACATAGCCGGGTGTCAGAGCTGCTGGAATCATCGTGTTTGCGTTGGAGGAGGCTCCGGGTCCTTTGCTGGTGCCAGTTACTTGGCCCAAACCGAACTCAGACGTCGTCAACGCCTTCATCCAGGTGAAGTAACTTTGCAAGGTCAACCCATTCCCCCACGTGTGGGTCAGTTGAGCCTGCAGTTCGTTGGTATTGGCGTAGCCATCGTAGGTATATTCCGACAATGGGTTGCCGTACGCCGGATACATGCTGCGCTCTGCGCGAGTGCAGTTCGTGCCGTCCGGAGTTGTACACTCCTCTCTTGGGATTTGAGTATTAATCGGATCGATCATCAACAGGTTAGTGCTGTGATTGCCGATGTAGCTCAATTGAGCGCCAATGTGCCAAGGCAGTTCGCGCGAGAGGGTTAAGCTATATTCCTGAACCGTGGAAGGCTTGTAATTTGGGTCCAGAAAGCGGGAAGCAAACCCACCGCTGGCATTGATTACTGCATCGGATGCAACAACCGCGTAGCCCGGAGGGTTGCATGTTCCTGCGGGTTGGCTGGTGCAACCCTGATTTCCCAATTGAAATTGGTTAATCGGTTGCGGTCCCCCGTAAATAGCCTGCGCGTTCGGAAATTCCAATTCCGAAGCCGCATTATTTGGAATGTTGCCGTCGACTAACCCATTGCCGTATTGCGCGCTGTGCTGAAAGGGCGGATTGTCACGAGTCGCCGACTGCCAGGTTTCCAGCGGAATGGCGAACTGATAGATTCCATATCCTCCGCGCAACACCGTTTTACTGTTCAGTTCATAGGCAAAGCCAACGCGCGGTACCCAGTTATTCTTCGGCATGTTAAACAGACTCGTGGGATAGGAAGCCGCGGCAGCGGATTCAATCGGGAGCCCAGCGGCCACGTAGGCCTGGTACAGCGCTGGAGAGATTCCAGATGGAGTTGCGCCGCTGCCCTGGTAGACGGTTAGGCCAGTCGCGACGTTGGGATTGAAGGTGGACGCGAGCCCAGATGCGTCCGCAAAGGCAGTCCAGTATTCGTAACGCAGACCCAGATTTAGCGTCAGCCGAGGCGTCACGCGCCAGTCATCCTGCGCAAAAGCGGAATAGTTCGATTGGCGCGTATGGTAGACGGGATAGTAGTTGACAAATAAGGAATCCATATCGCCGAGCAGGAAGTCTGCGAGGCCGCTACCGGTGTTAGCTACAGTTGTGCCATCCGGCTGGGTTGGATCTTGCAGCGCGGTGTAATAGCCGGTGGTGTTGTTATCGCCGCCTGGCTGACCAATCTCGTCGGTGGTAATTCGATAATTGTCTGTATTCGAACCCAAACATGAACTGATGGTTGCCGCGGTTGTAAGAGAAACTGATCACTGCCGTGATTGATTTGGTCAGGATAATCCTTCGGGTTATCACGGTCGATGCCAGTCCAGTAGTTATCGTTGCTTGCCCATGAATCGAATAGAACTGTGGCCAAGATTGGTAAGGTCTGGTAGGTAGGGAGGCCAAGCAGATAAGATACATGGGGATCGGAACTGGACCACTGTGGAAGCGTGATTGTCATACTGAACGCCGATGTGGGCCACATTCACTGCTTTGGGCCGATGACCTCGTTGAAGGTCAGAGACCCGTTCTGGCCGCCAATTCTGACGATATCAGGTTCGGTCGGTGCGTAGTATATAGGGGTCGTTTGGTTTCGGTTGGTATAGGTATAGCGGGCCGCCAGGCGATTGGGTCCGAAGACTTGATCGACCTTCGCCGTATACAATTGGTTTTCGACCGAGGATTCTTGATCTTGGCGGAACGTAATTTGGCATAACGTTCCAGATTGCGGATTAGGAATGTTTGGTTTTGCAAGGGGTAAGAGACCCGCCAAGGGGTGATGCCGAAAATCTTCTGCACGACAGGATTGAGGCGGTTTGAGGAATCAGTTTCGGCGCGCATGACGAGAACGGTACGCGTATAGTTGCTATACCCATCGGAGATTGTGAGTTAGAGGGTCGTACAGTGTCAACGCGTTGTCGTGTCTGCTGGCGAAAGGTCGAGCACGGTTCCGCCTGCCGTTGGCTCCGGTCGGGACAGTATATTGCTCGACCGCATTCGCGTTTTGTTTCAGCCATTCCAGATCGACAAAGAAGAAGGTTTTGTTTCTTCCGTTATAGACCTTCGGGATCCATACTGGACCACCCAGTTGCGCTCCTACTCATTATGCTGCAGGAACGGAACTGGCGTGCCCTGGTCGGTAGTCTTAGCCTGCAGATGGTGGTTCCGGTTCAATTCGAACATTTGTCCATGGAAATTGGTTGGTGCCGCTCTTGGTCACCAATTCAATGCACCCGGGCGGCTATATTCCGCCTCGCCGCCAGCCGTCATGACTTGACTTCCTGGTAGGTGGGAGTCGACGGCGGGGTAGACCTGCAGTTCATTGGTTCGCAATGGTTCACCATGGTCTGGCCATCCACCAGAAAATCCACGCGATCCGCCGAGGATGCCGTTTACGCGGGTAGAACCTGCCGCCCGATCCGCCGTAGATTCCGGCGACTACACCGGGGCTGAAGGCAAGCACATTCAAGATGTTGCGGTTTGCCACAGGAATCGTAGAAATGGCGGTCGAATTCTTCACATCGGAAAGCGTCGGATTGATCGAGTCGATGATTGGCGTCACATCTTGCACCGTGACTTGTGTTGAAACACTGGCGGCATGTAGCGTCGCATCGACCTGCGCGTCTTGCGATACGCGCAGAGTCAAGCACACCGATCCAGTCGGCAAATCCAGGGGCCGCTAACAGTCAATTTGTAATTTGTCGGGGACAGGTCAGCGAAAGTGTAGAAACCGTGCTGAACGAGAGGTGGTGGTTCGCTGTTGTGTCGTGCCGACGTCTGTCAGCGTGACGGTCGCCCCAGCGACTACAGCACCACTTGCGTCTTTCACTGTGCCTTGGATCGTGGAGTTTGCGTTCTGTGCGAATGCCCCCAAAGAAATGACACCGATCATTAGGACCAAGAGGAAAACTTTGTAGATCTTATACGTCATTGGCTGGCTCCTCATTGAATCGTGAAACAAGCGAACACTTTTAAACGATTAGTACCGGCACTCGAGTTGAAGTACTTTTTGCCATTTCGAACGAGGAAAAATGTCTTCGACTGGGTGGTAGCGTTGTCATCCCAGAAAAGCTAGCGTCTGGCAGATCCTGGGGAAAGATTCGCCAAAAAAACGATACGAGAGCTGCTTTGTGATTGCGTCACCAATGTACCACGAAAGAAAAAGCTGTCAATAGAAACCTCGCGTAAGCGGTGACTGTGGTTTTTTCTTTGGTTTCCTTGAGGCGCAATAAGAACGATTTTATTTTGCGAGACTGACTTGGGGTCGACGTTAGCCCTCCCTAAGTCTTTTGTTCCCATTCATCCCGGACCTCGAGTCCCATCGCGTACCGCCTTCGAGCCGATGCGGCCCCATCCAGCGACAAAAAAAACGGCCCGCAAACTGCGCGGGCCGCCGAGGTGATGCTTGTCACAATCTTTAGAAAACGATCTTTGCCTGCAGCTGTAGGGTCCTGGGGTAAGCTCCGTTAACGCCAGCGCCGCCAGCCGTCGTCGTAATCGCGCCCTGGGTATTCGGCATTCCCAGATTTTGGTGGTTGTAGATATTGAACACCTGGGCCTCCATATCGAAGACCAGATTTCTCCATAACGGCGTCAGCTTGTAGACGTTGGCATCGAGATTGTTGAATCCGGGGCCGGTCATGTAGTTCGACGGAATGTTGTTCCGGTAGTCACCTTGCAGCGATGTTCCCAGGGTATAAGCCTGGCCGCTATAGGGGCCTGTCGACGGATCCCAAACGCTGGCGTCAAACCAATGCGCCGCGTTTCGCTGGTTTTTCGGCAGGATGCCAGTTTTGCCCGGCGACAGATTAATTGCCTGGCCGCTCCCTCCCGGAGATACCGTGCCCGAACTGAATTGTGTGAAATACGGCGAAAAATAAAAGCCGCTATGCCATAGGAAGAATGCGGAGATGTTATATCCGGTGACCAGGTCGTTGACGATTCCGTGAGCATTGCCAAGGAATCGCTGACCTTTGCCAAACGGCAATTGGTAGTGCGCGTTCAACTGAAACGTCTTGGCGGGCAGGGTGGGGTCATTGGAATAAACAGCGCGCAAACGATCGGCCGTGGAAGCGCCAGAGCCAATCTGAGACAGGTTGTAACCAGGAGTCAAGGCTGCCGGAATCATGGTGTCCGTATGCGCCTGTCCACCTGCGCTTCCGGCCGGAGTGCCCGCATTCGAGAGCCCGAACTCGGATGTCGTCAGCGCCTTCATCCAGGTGAAATAGGTTTGCAGCGTCAGGCCATTGCCCCAGGTATGCGTCAACTGTGCCTGCAATTCATTCGTGTTCGCGTACCCATCGTACTGGTAGTAGTAAATGGGATTCGCGAAGGATGTATAGAGGCTTCGCTGTGTGCGGGTACAGTTGACGCCGCTGGCGCACTCTTCACGTGGAATTTCCACGTTCAGTGGATCCTGCATCAACAGGTTGCTGCTGTGGTTTCCGATGTAGCTCAGTTGGAATCCAGTGTGGAAAGGCAATTCGCGCGCGAACGTCAGGTTATATTCCTGGACCATGGACACGTTGTAGTTCGGATCCATGTAGTTTCCGGAAAAGCCGCTGCTCTGCGTAATGGAAGCTGCGGCGTTGCTGGGATTGATGGCAAGTCCGGGAGGATTGCAAAATGTCGCCGGTGAGCAATTACTCTGGTTGCCCAGCATGAACTGATTCACTGGTTGCTGACCGCCGTACTGTGTTTGCGCATTTGGGAACTCCAATTGTGCCGCGTTTCCGTTTGGCACAGATGTACCGCCGGGGCCGGTCACTTCTCCGACCTGATATTGCGCGAAGTAGCTGAATGGTGCATTGTCGCGCGTGGCCTGCTGAAATGCGATTAATGGGAGCACAAATCGATAGATTCCATAGCCGCCGCGCAGCACAGTTTTGTCATCCAGCTGATATGCAAAGCCGACGCGGGGATCGAAGTTGTACTTCGGCATGTTGAACAGACTGAGTGGATAGTTGGCCGCGGCAGCGGACTCAATCGGCAGTCCCTGCGCCTGAAAAGCACTGTAGACTGCCTGCGATGTTTGCGCTGGAAGAGCTCCGCTGCCCTGGTAGATCACCATGCCATTGCCGTCCGCCGACCCTGTGACGTTCGGATTGAAGGTCGAGGTAAGCCCTGAGGCGTCCGCGAACGCTGTCCAATATTCATAGCGAAGGCCCAGATTCAGCGTCAATTTCTGCGTTACCCGCCAGTCGTCTTGCGCATAGCCGTCATACTCCGATTGCCGTGTGTGGTAGACGGGGTAGACATTCACACTGAGATCGCCCACGTTGCCTAATAAGAAATCAGCCACGCCGAGGCCCGTATTGGAGACTGGCGTGCCCTCTGGTTGCGCGGGATCCTGCTCCGCTGTTGTCAGGCCGGTGATGTCATAGTTGCCGCCGGGCTGACCAATCTCATCCGTCGTGACGCGGTAGTTGTTGAAGTCAAAACCGAACATCATTTGATGGTTCCCCTTGGTGTAGGAGAACTGGTCCGATGCAGAGATCGTCTGATCCGGGTAATCCTTCGGATTGTCGCGATCGATGCCCGTCCAGTAGCCGTCCGGCGAGGAGCCATAGTTGTTGTAGTAGAACTGCGGCCAATACTGGTTGGTCTGGTAGGTGGGTAAACCGAGTAGCGACGAAACGTCTGCAATTGGCACCGGTCCGCTGTGGACGTGGTTGTCGTACTGAATGCCCACATGCGCCACGTTGATGGATCTCGGACTCACCACTTGAGTGAATGTAAGCGATCCGTTGTGTCCGCCGTATTCAGCCTGGTCAGGCTCTGTCGGGGCATAATACTCAGGGCTCAACTGCTTGTTGTCCGTATACGTATACCGTGCCGCCAGGCGGTTCGGGCCAAAGAGTTGGTCCACTTTGACGGTGTACAGCTTGTTGTCCGTTGTCGCCTTGCTGGAGGCAGGAACGTAGTTGGGTTGGCCGTTCCAGACCTGAGCGTTGGGGATGTTCGGCTCGGGAAGTGGGACCAAGCCAGCCACCGGAGTGACGCCGAAAATCTTTTGCGTGACTGGATTCAGGCGATTCGCCGGAATCGCATTTCCACCGAACGCCGTGCGTGAATAAGGCGCGCCTGCGCTGGTGCTATTCGGATCGTAAATCGTGACTGGAGCGCCGGTGGTATTGGCCAGCACATCGGAAAGATTACCCTGCCGCTCGCTCATCGTCGGCACGAAGTACTGTTCCACCTTGTTCGCGTTTTGTTGCACCCGCTCAGCGTCGAAGAAGAAAAATGTCTTGTCTCTTCCGTTGTACAGTTTCGGAATCCAGACTGGTCCCCCGATTTGGAAACCATATTCATTGTGCTGCAGGAAGGGAACCGCATTCCGCTGGTTGAAAACCTTTGCCTGCAGATGATTGTTCTGGTTCAGTTCGTAGATCTGCCCGTGGAAATGATTGGTTCCGCTCTTGGTCACCAGTTCCACGACGCCAGGAGCACCGTATTGGGCATTCCCCTGCGCGGTGATGACTTTGACTTCCTGGAAGGTTGGAGTGGGCTGCGCATTTTGCTGCAGTTCATTCGTATTTCTGTTGGTCATGCTCTGGCCATCCACCAGGAAATCCACGGATCCCGGCGGCATCCCGTTGATGCGAGTATTGCCTGCGCCCGATCCGCCATAGCTGCCGGCCACCACGCCAGGACTAAAGGCCAGAACATTCAGGATGTTTCGATTCGCCACTGGAATCGTTTCGATCGCAGTGGAGTTTTTCACGTCTGAAATAGTAGGGTTCACCGAATCGATGACAGGAGTGACGTCCCTGACCGTAACCTGAGTCGACACAGTGGCAGCGTTCATCGTCGCATCCACCAGCGCGGCTTGCGAAACCCGCAAGGTGAGTACCCCTACCCAGTCCGCAAATCCGGAAGCAGAGACGCTCAACTTGTAGTTTGCGGGAGCCAGGTTCACAAACGTATAAAAGCCGTCGGCGTTGGAGGTCGTGGAGAGAGATTGATTCGTGCCGACGTTGGACAACGTGACGGTGGCGTCGGATACCACCGCACCGTGCGTGTCGGTGACCGTTCCTTTGATCGAAGAGTTGGCATTCTGCGCCAACCCGGCCAGGCTGAAGAAACCACATATCAAAAACAAAACAAAGGCTTTATAGAACATGTACTTCATGGTTCTCGCTCCTCATTGAGTAGTGAAACGAACGCAGTTTAGCTGCAGCCTGTGATCACTACGCACTGGGAGCATTCAACCTGTTCGAGCTAGGGGAGATGTCTCCAGTCTGTGTGGCAGTATCGATCATCACAGATGAAGGTTGTGGATTGCCGACCCTGCGGGGACAAAGTCCGGCCGAAACGTTACAAAATGTCGAACAGGCTTACGCATTGAATGTAATCATCTCGTAACAGCCTGTCAATAGAAGCATGTCGCAACGTATCGAGACATCGTTTACTTCCTATCCGTAGAACTGGATGCGCGAGCCAACCGTAAGTCCATGATCTGAAGGAGCGTGGTTTTCATCCGACCAGTAATGGCGCGAGATTGGTACAAGATACTTCTGAAATACTGAATGCTTGGACGTGAGGATGACACGGTGATGCAGATGGAAGGTAAGGTCGCAGTCGTGACCGGCGGCGCGGTTGGGATTGGTCAGGCATCGGCGAGAAAGTTGTGCGAATTGGGCGCCCGCGTGGCGATTTTGGATCGCGACGCGAAGGCGGGTCAGGAATCGGTTGCCGCGCTCAAAACGTCGGGTTATACCGCCAGCTATTTTCCTTGCGATGTCGCGATCGAGGCTGAAGTGAAAGCCGCCATCGCCGCAACGGTTGCGCGCTATGGTGGACTTCATATCCTGGTGAGCAATGCCGGGATTCAGACCAATGGCGACGTCGTCACAACAACTCCCGAGGTCTGGGATGAGACGATGAATGTCCACGTGAAAGGCTGCTTTCATGCGACAAAATATGCGATCCCCGCGATGCTCGCCTCCGGTGGCGGAGCGATCGTGATTGTGTCCTCGGTACAAAGTTTCACGGCCGTTAATAATTCGGCTGCCTATGTCGCAGCGAAACACGCGCTGCTTGGAATCGTGCGCGCCATTGCCCTGGATTTTGCGTCCCAAAATATCCGTGCGAATTGTGTTTGCCCCGGAGCGATCGACACGCCGATGTTGCGAGCCACTGCGGATAGAACCGGTTCGCCCGAGGAAATGCTCGCGTCGATTGGACGGATGCATGCGCTTGGCAGAATCGGTCGCCCGCAGGAAGTCGCCAATGCGATCGCTTTCCTGGCCAGCGATGAGGCGTCCTTCATCACCGGGACCAGTCTGATCGTCGATGGAGGGTTGCTGGTGCCCACAGGTGGAATGGGGTTTCAGGAGTCTGGTATTGGTACGGGAGGAAAACAGTGAGCACGAACGGAAAGCTGGCAGGGAAGATAGCCATCATCACGGGATCTGCGGCGGGCATCGGCCGTGCCTCCTGCCTGTTGTTTGCGCAGCAGGGAGCAAAGGTTGCTGCTGTCGATTGCGACTCCGAAGGCAACGCGAAACTTGTCGAGCAGATTCGCAGTCTCGGAGGAACTGCTGAAGCGCTGACCGCAAATGTTGCTTCCGCAACGGACGTTGACCGAGCGGTTCAGCAAACATTATCGAAGTGGAAACGCGTCGACATTTTGTTCAACAATGCCGGTATCGTTCCCGGCAAAAAGGTTCACACGCTGACTGAAGAGGAGTGGGACCAAGCCTTCGACATCAACGTAAAGAGCATGTATCTTTTCAGCCGCGCCGTGATCCCTTGTTTCCTGCAGCAGGGCGGCGGCGTTATTTTGAATACTTCCTCGACCACTGCGCTTCGTGTCGCACCGGACCGTGCACTGTACACGGCAACTAAAGGCGCTATTCTGTCACTCACCAAATCGATGGCGGTGGACTATGCCGCCGACAACATCCGCGTCAATTGCCTTTGCCCCGGCACGACGGATACACCCTCGTTGCGAGCTCGCTTAAGCGCTGGCGGAAATACTGAGGAGATGACAAAGAAATTTATCGCGCGCCAGCCATTGCGTCGCCTGGGGAATGCAGAAGAGATGGCCCAGGCCGCGCTTTACCTGGTCTCCGATGATGCATCCTTTGTTACCGGGTCTGCGTTTCAAATTGACGGAGGCATGTCTCTTTGATGACGATTCGACTTGACCATACAATCGAAACAAGGATCACCTCCAAGCCGTAACCGAAACCAAACGAAATTTAACCGGCGCTCACCTTCGCCAGGAGACCTTCCGCATGCGCTTAATAAGATTCGGCCCCGTTGGAAATGAAAAACCAGGGGTCATCGACCACACCGACTCCCGTCGCGACCTCTCTTCTCACTTCAAAGATTGGGACATGTCTTTTTTCGGATCTGACGAGATGCATCGTCTAGCCGAGATCGTGAAGCGGGATGCAGCCAAGCTGCCACTCGTGCCCGAATCGGAGCGCTGGGCCGCTCCCGTCGCACGTCCGGCCAAAGTCATCTGCATTGGACTCAATTACTCCGACCACGCCGCCGAGTCCGGAATGCCGATTCCGCCCGAGCCCATCGTCTTTATGAAGGCTTCGAACACAGTTGTCGGTCCATATGACGATGTTTTGATTCCGCGCGGCGGCGAAAAGACAGACTGGGAAATCGAGCTGGGAGTGAGTCGTCGGCAAAGAGGCTCGCTACCTGGCATCTCCCGCAGAGGCATCGGCTCACATCGCTGGCTATTGCCTGACCCACGATGTTTCTGAGCGTGCGTTTCAGCTGGAACACAACGGTCAGTGGACGAAGGGCAAGAGTTGCGACACCTTCAATCCGCTCGGCCCGTGGCTATCCACGCCGGATGAGATTCCCAATCCCGACGCGCTCAAAATGAAGCTTTGGGTGAATGGGGAGCTGCGGCAAAACGGTTCGACGGACAAGATGATCTTCAATTGCGCTTTTCTGGTGCACTATTTGTCGCAGTTCATGACTCTCGAACCGGGCGATCTGATTTCCACCGGCACGCCTCCTGGTGTTGGACTTGGCATGAAGCCGCCGAAATATTTGAAGGCTAACGATATCGTCGAACTGGAGTTGGAGCATCTCGGACGGCAAAAGCAGCGGTGCGTTCCGGCGTAGATTCGAGGTAGCGGCACGCCGAAAGGCGAAAGCGACCGCCTCCATGTTCGAACAACTTTCATGCAACACGAACCGCCCGGACAGGTATCGCAATGAAGATGAGTTTTCGTTGGTACGGGAAATCCGATCCCGTGAAGCTGGAATACATCCGGCAAATTCCCGGGATGCATGGCATCGTTGCCGCCATTTACGATGTGCCGCTGGGCGAAACATGGCCGGTCGAAAATATTCTCAATCTGAAAAACTCCATCACCGCACACGGCTTTGCGTTTGAGGTGGTGGAGAGCGTGCCTATTCACGAAGACATCAAGCTCGGCAGGCCCAGCCGCGATCAGTGGATAAAAAAATATTGCGAGACACTGCAGCGGCTCGCCGCAGTGGGCGTCAAGGTGGTTTGCTACAACTTCATGCCGGTGTTCGACTGGATGCGTACCTCGCTCGATCGCAAACTCCCCGACGGTTCATCGAGCACGGCGTTCGACGTCGATGTGGCGTTCAATGTCGACCTGGGCAAAGGCGTGACCTTGCCCGGTTGGGATTCGGCCTACACACCGGAGGAATTCCGAGCCTTGATGGCTGCCTACACTTCTGTGGGAGAAGAAGAACTCTGGAAGAATCTCGAATATTTCCTGCAGCATGTTATTCCGTTCGCCGCGTCGGTCGGAATCAAGATGGCGCTGCATCCAGACGATCCTCCGCGGCCTATTTTCGGCTTGCCGCGCATCGTGAAAAATCGGAATGACCTGCGCCGAGTTTTAGATGCGGTCGATGAGCCGGCCAACGGCCTGACACTCTGCTCTGGTGCTCTGGGTGCGGATATTCGTAACGACATCGTCGCCATGGTCAAGGAGTTTGGCGGTGAAAAGCGAATCCATTTCGCTCATCTTCGCAATATCCAGGTCGATGAGCGCGGCAACTTCCAGGAGACCGCGCACTACTCGACATCCGGCTCGCTCGATATGGCTGCAATTGTTCGCGCCTACGCTGAAATTGGATTCGACGGCTATGCACGCCCCGACCACGGCCGCATGATCTGGGGAGAAAAAGGGAACTTCAGTTACGGCCTCTATGATCGCGCGCTCGGCGCGGTCTACCTGAACGGTCTCTGGGAAGCCAGCACGAAAATTCTCAATAAGAATTAGCTGCCGATCAATTTTGCTCCGATGTCGATGGCTCCCTCGACTTGAACGGCCATTCTTTTTCAATGAACGCGCGAACCGCGAAATATCATCAGACCGGTCAGCAACAGACCCGTGGCGAATTCAATTTCCTTGGAAAGATTCTTGCCGTGGATCAGCACAAACAAGAATCCCGCAATCGCCAGCAATGCCGGGATCGGGATACAACGGCATTTTAAACGGATTAGGTTGCCCTCCCAGATGCTTGCGGAATGCCACCAGCCCCACTGCCTGCAGTAAAAATTGAAACACGATGCGTGTGATGATCAGCGCCGCAATCAGGTCCGGCAAGCGGAACAAGCAGAAGAAGACAGACACCGCACCCAACACCAGCAAGGACACGGTGGGGAAGTGTTTCGTCTTGTGCAGCGTGGCGAAGCTGGCAAAGTAATTTTTGTCGACCGCCGCAGCGTACGGCACTCGAGAGTATCCCAGCAGCACCGCAAACACCGACGCAAACGCAGTCCACACAATCAACACAGCCATCGCCTTGCCGGCCCAGGCGCCATACAGGCGCTGCATCACGACTGCGATCACTGAGCTGCGCGTCGCGATCGCTCCCGGCTTCATAAACTCATGTACGGGGATGACCTGCAACACGCTGATATTCAAAAACACGTACAGGCTGGCGACAATCAGGATGGACCAGAAGATGGCACGCGGAATGATGCGTCGTGGGTCTTTCACTTCTCCCGCAAGAAAGCAAATGTTGTAATAGCCGCCGTAGTTATAGATCGCGATCAGCAATCCCGCGCTGAATCCGCCGACTCCGTGTTCCGCGGAGAATGCACCGCCGTGGGCCGCTCCACCCATGTGCGACAGCCCGGAAACGATGACCCACACGATGGCCAGCAGCACGCCAATCGACAGCACGCGCGAAATCCGCCCCACCGCTTGAATGCCGTTATAGATCAGGAACGTGGCCAGCCCGCAAGCCATCATCGCGACTACGGAACCAAGCGTCACCGCAAGATGAATATGAAACCAGCCACCCAGGCCAATGTCGTAGTTGAACCAGGAAAGATTCAGCTTTGGCCACAGATAAGCCGCGTACTGCGACAATCCCACGGCTCCCGATGCCGTCGACAAGGGCGCGCTAAACGTCAGCTGCCATATATACAGGAAGGAAAGCAGACGACCCCATCGCTGCACCCCGTACAGACGATTCAAATATAGATAGCTGCCGCCCGACTCGGGAAAGCGTGTTCCCAATTCGGCCCAGACCATGCCATCGCACAGTGCCAGCACGGCTCCGAAAATCCATCCCAGAATGGCGCGATCTCCCAGCGCAACCACCATCAGTGGCAGCGTGATGAATGGGCCCACTCCAATCATGTTCAGCACGTTCAGATTGATCGCGGTGGTCAGTCCAATGCCGCGTACCAGCCCTGTCGGAGCGTTCGCGCCTGGTGCCGCACCTGAGCTGGTTGGAGATTCCATGGCCATTCGTTGGTCTTCTATGAGAGAAACTGCCCTGCGTCTGAGATTATGGAAGGAGCGAAAAGGATGATGATATCAACTGATCCTCGAATCGTTGTCAGTCCGATCCGTGTCCAATGATCATTGCACGTCGTTTCAGAATCGCCACTACCGTGTCACCCACAAAGGTCATACGAATGAATCGATGCACTGCCCAACAATCCGTCGGCGTCGCCCTGCTTGCATGCCTGGCATGGATCACAATACCAGCTTTCAGTCAGACTTCTGCCAAAGTTGAGCCCGATCCAAATGCTCGCGCCATCCAGCTGAACCGCGGAGCGGCCGCTCTTGCGCGCACGCTGCGCGAACTGCATACCCGGGCCAGCCTCATTATGTTTACCGCGCATCCGGATGATGAAGACGGCGGCGTACTGACGTACGAGAGTCGTGAGGTCGGTGCCGATACCAGTTTGTTTACGCTGAATCGCGGCGAAGGCGGCCAGAACGTGATGTCGTCCGATTTTTGGGACCAGTTAGGCGTTCTTCGAACAGAAGAGTTGTTGAAAGCCGATCGCTACTATGGCGTCCATCAATACTGGTCTCGCGCTGCCGACTTTGGCTTTACCAAAACCAAAGAGGAGGCGATGCAAAAGTGGGGGTACGATCGCGTCCTCTATGACTCGGTCCGAGTCGTTCGCATGACGCGTCCGCTGGTGGTGACGTCTGTTTTCTCTGGCAATGTTTCCGACGGACACGGGCAGCACCAGGTCGCCGGCCAAATGGCGCAAGAGGTCTACAACGCCGCTGCCGATCCAAAGATGTTCCCCGATCAGATTCGCGCCGGTCTGCGTCCCTGGGCTCCATTGAAGATGTATGTGCGCACGCCGTTCGCCACCATTTCTTCGCAAGGCGTGTTCGACTACGCCACCGGTCACTGGGCGCCCGCGCGTTTTCACGACTACATCAACAACACCTGGATTGAGGGTAAGCCGACTCCAACCCTTTCTATTCCGCCTGGCCAGTATGATCCTGCGGCCGGCCTCTCCTACTCGCAGATTGCTACGGAAGGATGGGGTCAGCAAAAATCGCAGAACGGCGGCTATGGAATTCCTTCTCCCGGTCCCGATGAGTCACCGTATCGTTTATACGCATCGCGCGTGCCTGCAAAAAATAAAGACGCAGGTTTCTTCGATGGAATCGACACTTCGCTCGCCGGAATTGCCGACTACGCTCCCGCGGATCAGGCTGGTTGGATCCGTGCCGGGCTGACTTCCATCAATGCGCTGGTAGAGCAGGCCATCCAGAGTTACTCCATCGACGCGCCGGAAAAGATTGCGCCGCTACTCGCCCGCGGACTGGTAGAGACCGAAGCGCTGATGAAACAAATCCAACAGAAACCGCTGCCGGAAGATGCTCGCTACAACATGCTGCACGAGCTAGGCGTGAAGAAGGTTCAATTCAACACCGCGCTTACGCAAGCGCTCGGCCTCAGCATCGAGGCGGTGGTTTCGAACGGCGACGGCTCGCGGCGCGGACACTACGGCAGAGGCAGTTTGAACACCTTCCAATCCGCCATCCCAGGCCAATCGTTTCAAGTCAGCGTGCGTCTTTCCGATCAGGGAACCGAACCCGTCGCTGTGAAGGATGTCCATCTCGTCGCCACGCCCGACAAGGACTGGAAGCTCGCGTGGCTTCCCCCGGTGCCGACCTCAGTGAATGCGGACGATACCGAAGATGCAAAGTTTTCCGTCATCGTTCCCGATGACGCGACTATCACAAAGCCATACTTCACTCGCCCCAACCTGGAGCAGCCGTACTACGACGTTTCGAATCCGGAATATTTGAATCGCTCCTGGATGCCGTATCCGCTCGCGGCCGAGGCCACGTTCGGTTATCACGGCGCAAAAATAATTCTGGATCAGGTGGTGCAGACCGTGCATTCGGTGCATGGCTATGGTCCGGTTCTGGATCCCATGCTGGTGGCGCCCGCCATTTCAGTATGGGTATCGCCGAAGGCGGGCATCGTTCCACTCACGAGCAAATCATTCACTATCCACGTACAAGTTCGCAGCGATGTTGAAGGTCCCGCGTCCGGAAGTGTGTCCCTGAATCTGCCCAAAGGCTGGACGTCCAATCCCGCGAAAGCGCAATTCGCCATCCAGCAAAATGGTGGCCAACAAAACATTGAATTCGAAGTAGTCCCGGAAAAATTCGAAGCCAAGCCGTACCGCATCACCGCCGCCGCGTCATACCAGGGGCACACCTACACCTCAGGGTCAACTTCGGTCGGATATCCGGGCCTGCGTTCCTATCCGTATTATCGCGATGCGGCCTATCAAACGACAGGGGTCGATATCCAAATTCCGTCTGGGTTGACCGTGGGTTACGTTGCGGGAACAGGCGATGATCTGGCGGCGTCATTGCAGCAATTAGGAATTCAAACTACATTTCTATCCGCGCAGGATATAGCAACCGGCAACCTGGATCGCTTCCGCACGATTGTGCTCGGCGTGCGTGCGTATGCTGTCCGCCCGGAGTTGAAGACCTTTAATGCGCGATTGCTCGATTACGTCAAAAATGGCGGCACTCTTATCGTTCAATACAATCTGACGGAGCTAGGCGATACGTCCGGACCCTATCCATTTCAACTTGGCGGCAATCCAGAAAAAGTGATTGACGAAAACTCGCACGTCACATTCCTGGATCCAAGCTATCCCGCTTTGAACTGGCCCAACAAAATTACCGAGCGGGATTTCGCTGGCTGGGTAGAAGAGCGCGGCCACGGGTTCATGCACAGTTGGGACTCACACTACGTCGCACCCACGGAGACACACGATCCAAATCAGGATCCGCAAAAGGGTGGCTTGCTCATCGCTCCCTATGGCAAAGGTTTCTATGTTTACGATGCATACGCTTTCTATCGCCAGTTACCCGAAGGCGTCCCCGGTGCGTATCGTATCTTCGTCAACTTACTTAGTCTGTCCAGCAATCCCGGCATGCAGAAGCTATCGGCCACGGCGGCGAAATAGGTAAGAATTAGGTAAGAATAAGGTTGTCATCCCGAGCAAAGGTCGCTGCGGCGACCTAAGAATAATTTTCGATCACGCTACTCGTCAGCCTAAGGAGAGACTATTTCAAGTCGCCCGTGGAATCATCAGCGGCAGGAAATGCCTCTGCCTTGCGGCTCCCATCCTTTTGCTTCAGCAGGATCTGGATTTTGCCTTCCGCCGCTTCCAAATCTCCCTTGCAGGCGTTCGATAATTTGACGCCCTCTTCAAATAGACGGACGGACTCTTCCAGCGGCAGGTCGCCGCGTTCCAGCTTGGAGATGATCGACTCCAGTTGCTTTAAAGATTCCTCAAAGCTTGCCAAGGTTGACTCCCTGTTCTGCTTCCTGTCGCACTTTTCCCGGTGATTCAACCACAGTGGACTTGACCGTCTGCGCTCGCTTATTGGGCAGCACGCTTTCCATCACGGTCAACGCCGCTTCAAATCGACCCGATGGCGCGCTGACTTGCACGCCCTGCACCATATCGCGCGCCGCGACCAGCATCTCCTGCGCGATCTTCACGCCTTCCGCGCGCGCCAACTCCGGCGTATCCGCCTGCTGCATGCGAAGCAGAATGTCATCCGGCACAAAGACCCGCAAATCGTTCCGCATAAACTCCGCATTGCGCAAACTGACCAGCGGCCAGATGCCGGCAATTACCGGCAGGCGAAATTGCTCCACACGCTTCAGAAAAGCTTCCAGCAGTCTCAGATCGAAGACAGGCTGCGTGATGGCATACTCGGCGCCGGCCTCCACCTTATAGGCGAACCTCCGCACCTCGTTATCCAGGTCCGGCACTCCGGGATTGGCAGCGACGCCGATCGCAAAACCGGTAGACGCGCCGATCGAATTGCCGCCAATATCCAGACCGCTATTCAGATTGCGAACAATATTCACCAACCCAATCGCGTCCACGTCAAACACGGCCGTTGCATCCGGATAATTTCCCAGCTTGGGCGGATCGCCGGTCAGGCAAAGGATGTTTCGCAGCCCCAGCGAAGCCGCTCCCAGCAGGTCCGACTGAATGCTTAAGACGTTGCGATCGCGGCAGGTGTAGTGCAGTACGCTCTCGATGCCGACCTGCTGCTGAATTTGCAGACAAAGGCTCAACGCGCTCATGCGAGCCGAGGCACGCGGCGAATCGGGAACATTGATCGCTTCCACGCCGTTCTGCGCCAGCAGGGTCGCGGCCTGCAATTCGCGGTGCGCACTGATACCCCGCGGCGGAACAATTTCCACCAGCGCGATAAATTTACCGGCGACCAGGTCGGCGCCAAGCTTCGATCGTTCTTCCAGCGGCGGCGCGGTCACGGTGTTTGGCACGGTCACGCTCGCGGGTGTCACCGGTCCGCTCTTGCGCGCATCGAGCGCCCGCAATGCAGAGCGTATGGCGCGAATATGGCTGGGAGTTGTGCCGCAACATCCGCCGACAAACTGCACGCCGGCCTGCGCAAACTTGCGCGCGAAGCTGGCCATGTATTCCGGCGAACACAGATAAATATTGCGCCCGTCCACAGCGCGCGGCATGCCTGCGTTGGGCATCGCCACCAGAGGCAGCGTTGTCGCAGTCCGCATCCGTTCGATCGCGCTTAGAATCGTCGCCGGCCCCGCGCTGCAATTACAGCCAACGGCGTCGGCGCCCCACTCGGTCAGTTTTTGCGCGGCCACTTCCGGGGAGGAGCCGTCCAGCGTGTTCCCCTCCTCATCGATCGTCATCATCGCCAGGATGGGCAACCCCGGCGCCGCTTCCCGGGCCGCGAGAATTGCCTGGTGCACTTCGTTCAAGGAGGTCATCGTCTCCAGCACCAGCAGATCAACGCCGCCCTCCGCGAGGGCGCGAATCTGTTCGGCAAAGGCCGCCCGAGCCTCTTCAAACGAAACTTTGCCCAGCGGCTCGATCTGTACGCCGATCGGGCCCACGGCGCCGGCTACGTAGGCCTGCGTGGCCTGCTTATCTCGAATCTGATCCGCTGCCTGCCGGGCAATTTTGGCTCCCGCAACATTTATGTCATGCACCTTGTCTTGCAGGCCATGCCGTTGCAGGCGAAATCGATTGCCGCCGAAGGTGTTGGTCTCGATGATCTCCGCGCCGGCCTGAAGATATTCCTCGTGGATGGTGCGAATCAGATCGGGTTGCGACAGGTTCAATTCGTCGTAACAACGATGAATGAACACACCGCGTTCGTACAGCATGGTGCCCATGGCGCCGTCGCAAAGAACGCTTCGTGTTTGGAATCGCTCACTCAGGGTTATTGGCATCGAAAATTGGTCCGTCTGATTATCCTAGACCAGATTTCCCGTGGGTGTGCGCCAGGGGAATGAGGTCTACGCATCCATTCGTTTAAGAACGGATGCACGTGAGGGTCGGCAGCAAATCATGGCAACGCGAAAACTGGTCTTGCAGGTGCGGCACAGAAGCGCCGGATTAGGGTAACTGGTATACACTAGCCTTTCAGCCACGAACGATGAATGTGCCCTGGAATTGGAGCATTGAGCTTTGATGAGTCGTAGTAGTTTTGTCCGCGTTGTCCTCAGCATCGTCACCGCTACAAGCGTCTTTTGGATGATAGGCTGTCTCGGCCAGAGATCCTACCTGGCTGGGCGTCCTGTGCCGCCCAGTAAGATCCTCGAACGCGTCATGGTGGCGATTCAGAACCCGTCTCCGATCGTAAGCGGCGAGTTGCAGATTCTGGATGCACGCTACGACCAACGCAACAGTGAAAACGGGACGGTTCCCAGCTTCTTCATCAGCGGCTATAAGGGTGCGTTGCCCAGCATGATTCTCAATTACCCAGAAGAGTCTGAGGGCTATGTTTACGGTTCCGGCGACGGTACCCTGGCCGCGATCAGCTATGCCAGCGAATCAGCGACGGGTACGATCAGCGGACTGCCCGGGGCTTCCAGCAGCGTATTTGTTCCTTCCAGCGGAAGCTACGTTGTTGCCGCCAGCCAAACTCAGCAGTATTTGACGGTTGAGGATCACGTGCAGGGCGTCAGCGTGTATCTGAGCCTTCCAAATGTCTACAAGGTAGAAGTGAATCCCAGCGCCACGGTGATGCTCGCTTTTGTACAGAATAGTAATTACGCCTATCGCGTCATTCACCTGCAGCAGCCGAATGGAAATGTCATGCCGGTGCCGACTTTTCCGAATGAGGCGAACTGGCCCAATGCCGTTGCTCCGGTGAGCTGTCAGCCCATCAATCTTCCCGTGTATTGTGTGGTTCCAGTACTCGATCAGAATGGCAATCCCATTCAATTCGATCGCCCATTCAACACGATCTTCTCTTCTGACGGAACGACTGGCTGGCTCCTCAACTGCGGACCGGAATGCGGTGGACAGCAGTCGAGCGTCAGCTTTCTGAACATGGGCGACCTGAACGTCTATAACTTTCCGGGCAGCACCTACCCGGCCCCACCGGCCAACCCTGCACCGCCAACAGAGTCACAGCGAATACCTGTGCCCGGGGGCGCGACCATGGCTCTCTACGGCAATGGGACCTTGTATGTCTCTGGCCAGCAACTACAATCGGATGGCCTGTTTGAGGGTTTTCTGTCGGTCATCAATTTGTCGAGCAACCAGGTTACTGGGACCTATCCGATTTCCGACGGCACCCATACCAAGATGTTGTTTGGCGACGATAACACGCTGTGGATTGGGTCTCAGCGGTGCAAGACAGGAGAACGCACAGCGCTGAACGAGGTGAATGGCTGCCTGACGATGTTCAACCTGAGCAACAATTCCGTTCTGGTGGAAAACGATCAGTATGGCGATTTAACGGGTCTCTGCGCCATTCTGCAGTGGCACAAGATGTATACGGCGTACGGCGGTCAGATTCACATCTACGCCACGACCAACGTTGGTATCACGACCACCACGCCAACCTATGCGGCGGGGACTGAGCTGTACAACGGCAATGCGACGGTGCAGGGAACGGCGTACGACGTCGCTTACATGGACGCGATTACCAACGCTTCGGATTAGTTGCGATTTGCAAAGGCACGGCGTTGAGTCGTGCCGCACCTCGCTGAGGTTGATTGTGAGCTTCAGCAATTGTGGGCAGTAGCTGGACGTAGCTGCTAGATTCCTGATCTACTCCGGCTGATTCAAACGTCATGGTCCAGCCCGTCGATATCCTCGCAATTGCTGCGCATCGTGACGATGTGGAGCAGACCTGCGGCGGGACGCTGCTGCAGTCCTCCTCGATTGGCCTGCGCACCGCCATTCTCGACCTGACGCAGGGGGAAGCGGGAACGCGAGGCACCGCCGTCGAACGTGCCGCGGAAGCCGACGAGGCCGCAAGAATCCTGGGCGCTTCCTGGCGCCATGCTCTCGACCTTCCCGATGGGCGACTGGAAAATTCCTGGGAAAATCGGCTGAAGGTTGCAACCGTCCTGCGGCAGGCACAACCTCGCGTCGTGATTTTGCCGTACTGGCAGGCCCGTCACCCGGATCATTCCATCGTCGCGACATTGGGCTATGAAGCCTGTTTTGTCGCCGGCCTTGCCAAGGTGGAAACGGACGCGCCGCCCCATCGTCCCTTCAAAATTCTCTACGCCAGCCTGTATGCGGATGTCCGTCCTACTTTCGTTGTCGACGTCACCGCCTATATCGAACAGCGCTTTCAATCCCTGATGGCGTACCGCTCGCAATATGAAAATCAGGAGTCCGGCGGAAAAATATTTGTTCCGCAGGAAGAGATTCGTGAGCGCACCTTCGCCTTGGCGCGCTTTTATGGAATGCTGGGTGGCGTGCGATATGCGGAGCCCTTCGTCCAAAAAGAAATTGGCCTGATCGAGGATTTGACTCTCATCCCCGTGCAGTCGATCTAGCGCGTGGGCCGCTACCGAACATTTCAGCCTGGAACGACAGTCCCTGCTTTCCGATAGATTTATCCAGCAGAGCGTGCTAACGTTTGCCCGAACTAGCCCGGCTACTCTGCCTCAGGTACGCGCTGGTCGTCTATGTCCGTTTAGGAAGGATCGCGCCTCATGCCTCAAGATTCGGAAAATCGAGCTCTATCCAAAAACTTTGTGACAGCCACAAGGCAATGGCAGATCATGCTGCCACGGATGCTTCCATCAATAGCGTTCCTCCTGATGCTTTCATTTGCCGGTTGTGGCAGTGGTAGCGGTGGCAGCAGTGGTGGCGGTAGTGGCGGAACTGGCAGCGGCGGAACTGGCAGCGGCAGCGGCGGAACTGGCAGCGGCGGCGGCACCGGCACCGGAAGCAACGTCTACATGGCGGGTAGTGTAGCCAGTGCCACGACCGGCGGAGACACAGCCACGTATTGGAAGAATGGCACAGCCACAAACCTGATCGACGGAGTGTCATTTGCGGAGGCGAGCGGGATCGCGGTCGACAGCAGCGGCGATATCTATGTGGCGGGAATCGTATCCCCCCGATCGGTCCTGCACACCGTAGCGGCCTACTGGAAGAACGGCGTGGCCACCAACCTGACCGACGGATCTTCGTTTGCCGGTACCTCCGATATCGCGGTCGACAGCAGCGGCAATGTCTACGTGGCGGGTTTTACAAGCAGCCCATCGAACAACTACATAGCCACCTATTGGAAGAACGGTGCGGCGACCAACTTGACCGATGGAACGTCGTTTGCAGTGGCGGGTGCCATCACGATCGACGGCAGCGGGAATGTCTATGTGGCGGGCAACACAACTAACGCATCGGCGAACGGCACCTCCCCCAACACAGCGACCTACTGGAAGAACGGCACGGCGATCAACTTGACCCATGGAACGTCGTATGGGGGTGCTTTCGCGATCACGGTCGACGTCAGCGGGAATGTCTACGTGGCGGGCATTACATCCAGTGCCACCACCGGCGCCACCATAGCGACCTACTGGAAGAACGGCGTGGCCACCAATCTGACCGACGGATCGACGAATGCAACTGCGAACGCGATCATGGTCGATGGCAGCGGCAATGTCTACGTGGCCGGCGCAATAGCCAGCCCATCGAACAATGCCGACAATGTAGCAACCTACTGGAAGAACGGCGTAGCGACCAGCCTGACCGGCGGATCGAGTGGTGCGGTTGCTTCCGCGATTGCGATCGACAGCAGCGGGGATGTCTACGTGGCCGGCGATACAATCAACGCATCGAACTACAGCATAGCGACCTACTGGAAGAATGGCACGGCCACCAACCTGACTGACGGAACGGGGAATGCCTATGTGGATGCGATTGCCATGGCGAGTCATTAGCGGAAATGCGGAAGGTACCTGCAAAGATGCCCTAATCGCTTGCGGGTGCGGTTGCTTCCGGGCGGAGCTGCGGAGCCCACTGGTTCTTGCCACTTGCATCTAGCGTGAGCGTCAGCGTTCCTTGCTGGCCCTCCTCCACATAGGGGCCTTTGCCGGAGTGAGGTTGCTCCTTATTGTCGGAGAACTCGACTTTCATGCGGCCCGCATCCTGGAGTTGGATGCGGTAGATATACGTCGCTCCCGGAGCAAGGTTCGAAACTCCAAAGCTGGCGCTGGGATAATCGACTTCGACGTTGTGTAGATCGGTCGTTCCGGAGTTGACGACGCGTATCTCGACTAACTTGGCACGGCAACCAACCGTCAGAATCAAGCCTGTCAGTGCAGTCAGCTCCAGAACTCCACGCAGTCGAGCCCGTTTCCTCATGTCTTTAGTTTAGGCGAGATAAACGAGGATGCCGATGCGCAACTACTGTTTCGATTCTGCCAGCTTGCGCACAGTCTTTACGATCTCCGGCAGGCGGCTATACGCAGCCACGCATCGCAGCCATAATTTATTGTCCAGCCCGGGCGATCCACTCATCACTTTTCCCGGAGGAACATCATGCGACACCGCGCTCTGCGCCGTCAGGATGGATCCATCACCGATCGTACAGTGTCCTGCCACGGCCGCCTGTCCCGCGAGAATCACATTCTTTCCCAGGTGCGACGACCCGGCCAGGCCCACCTGCGAACACAGCAGCGTATTTTCTCCCACCGTGCATCCGTGACCCACCTGCACCAGGTTGTCTACCTTCACGCCCGCGCCAATCCGCGTTTCTCCCACGCTGGCGCGATCGATGCAGGCGTTGGCCTGTACCTCGACGCGGTCTTCGAGGATGGCCGGCCCCGACTGCGGAATCTTGTGCCATCGGCCAGCATCATCTTTCGCAAATCCAAATCCATCGGACCCAACTACCGCGCCGTTCTGCAAGGTGACATCATCACCAATCTGACATCCCTCGCGCACGACGGAGTGAGAATGCGCAAAAAAACGATGGCCGATGCGAACATTGGGATAGATCACGACATGTGCCAGCAACACCGCGTCATCACCGATTTCTACATTGGCTTCAATTACCGCATAGGCGCCCACATGACAGTTGCGGCCCAACTTCGCTGTTGGGGCAACGATGGCCGTTGGGTGAATGCCGGCAGCATAGATGGGCGGCTGATAGAAAATTTCAATCGCGCGCGCAAAGGCCAGGTATGGATTGGCCGTTCGCAAGGTTGCTGCGGCGATGGCAGGGAAGTCCTCTGTGACAAGGACGGCTGCTGCCTGGGTGGTTTTTGTTAGCGCTGCATATTTTGGATTGGCCACGAACGTGACCTGATTCGCACCCGCTTCTTCAATGCCCGCGACGCCTGTCACTTCGATGGTTTCAGGCGCAGGATTCTCCGGGCTGCCTTCCAAACGCGCGTTCAGTCGGCGTGCCAATTCTGCCAGTTGCATGGGCTGATTGTATCCAAAGCGAAGAAGATTATCCTTCGTCGTCCGGCACCGTCTGATGTTGTTTGGCCGCAGCCACAAGCTTTTCCTGGGTCTGCGGCAACACAAAATCGTAGTGGTCCATCTCCATGTGGAAGCTGCCTTGCCCCTGCGTCATCGCCGTCAGATCGGCACCATATGTCAACATGTCGGCCATGGGAGCTTCCGCCTGGATCACAGTCTGTCCGGGAACCGAACTTGGCTCCATTCCCAACACACGGCCATGTCGCCCTGGAAGATCGCCCATCACGGTGCCGGCAAAATTATCGGGGGTCTGGATACTGATTCGCATCACTGGTTCTAACATTGCCGGTCGCGCGCGCTCCATGCAATCGCGGAACGCCAGTCGCCCCGCGATGCGAAAACTCATTTCGTTCGAGTCCACTTCGTGATACGAACCGTCGAACACCGTCACCTTGAAATCCACCATGGGATGGCCGGCCAGATAGCCGCGATCGGCCGCTTCGCGCACACCTTTTTCAATGGCCGGAACATAATTGCGCGGAATCGCTCCACCGAAAATGTCGTTGACAAACTCAAACCCGCCGCCGCGCGGCAAAGGCTCAATGCGAATCTTACAGTCGCCAAACTGCCCGTGGCCGCCCGACTGTTTCTTGTGCCGCCCATGCCCTTCGGCATGGGTGCGGATAGTTTCGCGATACGGCACCTTGGGCGCCTTCAGCGTAACTTCTGTGTGATACCGTCGCCGCAGTTTCGATACCACGATTTCAATATGCTGCTGGCCGGTTCCAGCAATCAAAAACTCATTCGTCTGCGGGTCGCGATAGAACCGGATCAGGGTGTCTTCTTCCATGATGCGATGCAGCGCATTCGCCAGCTTGTCTTCATCGGCGCGCGTCTTGGGTTCAATGGCAAACGCAATCGCCGGCTCGGGATTTTGCACTTGTTCGTAAAGAATTGCATGGCGGCTGTCGCCCAATGTGTCGCCGGTGTGCGTGCTCCTTAGTTTCGCGACTGCGCCCAGATCGCCCGCATGCAGTTCCGTCACCGGCAGCGGCTTTTTCCCCTGCATGATGGAGAGATGCGCCAGCTTTTCCTGTGCCTGCTGTTTGTAATTGAAGACCGAATCGTTATCGTGCGCACATCCGGAAAACACCTTGAAGAAGGAAATCTGTCCTGCGAATGGATCGGAAATCGTCTTGAACACGAAAAGAGACAGCGGTCCGTTGTCGACCACTTTCTGATCCTCTTTTTCCGGTCCAGCTCCATTGCCGTTGGCGCCCTTCGTGCTCTTCGCGGAAAGCATGGTTGCGGTGACAGGTGTGCGCTCGACGGGTGCAGGCGCATACACGCGGAAAAATTCCAGCAGGCGATCGGTCCCAATATTTTTCAGTCCGGAGGAATACATCACCGGGAAAATACGATCTTCTCGAATCGCCTCATGTAACGCCGGTACCAGGTGCTCTTCCGATAGAGTGCCTTCGGTGAAGAACTCCTCCATCAATTCGTCTTTACCCTCGGCAACCAATTCCACCAACGCGTCGTGTCCCGCTTGCGCCCGCTCCATCAATTCTTTCGGGATCGGAATCGACTGGCCGCGTCCCTTGGCATTGGCGCGATAGTCATACGCCTGCATTCCAATCAAGTCCACAACGCCGGAGAAGGACGCTCCTTCTCCAATCGGCAGCGCGACCGGCGTGACCGTACGTCCGAATGTCGCACGCAGATTTTCCAGCACCGCGTCCGGCTTAGCCCGCTCGCGATCCATGGCATTCAACACAAGAATGCGCGGCAGTTTAAATTCTTCCGCATAGTCCCACACTCGCTGTGTCATCGGCTGCGGACCTTCCACTGCGTCGACGACCACCGCGACGGCTTCCACAGGCAGCATCGCCGATCGAGCTTCCGGAACAAACATGTTGAATCCCGGAGTATCGATCACATTGATCTTGACTCCGCTCCACTCGCAGAACGCGACCGCATTCGCGAGCGTGACTCGCCGCGTCACTTCTTCTTCGTCGTAGGCGGTAACGGCGGTTCCATCTTCGACCCTGCCCATCGCTGAAATTGTGCCGGCGGTCGCCAGCAACGCTTCAATCAGTGTTGTTTTTCCGCAGTGCGAATGGCCGACAAAGGCCAGGTTGCGAATTTCGTTGCCCAGATACGTCTTCATTCCAGTCCTCCAGAGTCGCAATACCGGCAAAGGATGCGCGTGCGCAAAGACACGAATGGCCCAGCCATTCCGGGGGCTGGAACCACACCTTCTCCGGAAGCGGAATTTTCTATCGGCATGGTCGGCGCTGAGTTTCAATCCCGCGCATGTCTGCACGGCGAAAGCTGCGCATCCTGCCGATAGAAATCAGTTTCCGCTCGAAACTTGCATCGAACGCCAGCATAAGCTTTCGCACACGCGACGCCGCAACCGGCACTTCGAAGGACTACGGAGTCTAGCATTGGTGCTTCCGCGACGGCAAGTCGGCGAAACTACTGATTGACTGACCGGAGCTCCATTTTTGCCGAACACTATATATAAGGCCGAGCTGACTGCACGCCTCAGCTCGATCATTCATTTCAGCATTTAGGCCACCAAGTGACGATTGCGCTGTTCCAGCGCGGGACAAATTCACTCTCTGGCGCAAAATGCGACATACTGTAGAAGAGAGCGGTATCCTATTTCTATGGCAGAGACACAACCGGCGAAAGACCACTATCTCTTCGGAAACCTCGAAAGCAGTGCATTGAATCAGCGCAAGGTGCGCGAGGTGAACTATGGATATGACCAGAATGAAGGAGTCATCCTGACGACTCTCGATACCGCCCTGAACTGGGTGCGTAAGAGTTCAATCTGGCCGATGACCTTTGGACTGGCCTGCTGTGCGATTGAGATGATGTCGATGGGTGCGTCCCGGTTCGATGTGGCCCGCTTTGGCGCCGAGGTGTTTCGCCCCTCGCCGCGTCAGTCAGACCTGATGGTGATCGCAGGTCGAGTATCCGTGAAGATGGCGCCCGTCATCCGCCGGCTCTACGACCAGATGCCCGACCCCAAATGGGTCATTTCCATGGGTGCCTGCGCCACCTCTGGCGGAGTTTTCAATAATTACGCCCTGGTCCAGGGGGTGAATCAGATTATTCCGGTCGATGTCTATGTCCCAGGTTGTCCACCCCGCCCGGAGCAGTTGATCTACGCTCTCACGCTTCTCCAGGAGAAGATTTTGCGCGAGCGCGGTACGGTGAGAAAAGTTCTCAATCTCGAATAACTGTCTGTCGCGCAGGGTGGCAGAATCCCTAACACCGGCGGCATCATTTCTATATTAATTCTTGGCGTTCGGGTATATCTTGGTATACCTTTGGACTAGCCCCGTAAGAACGGGGTGACCTTTTGATTCAGTCTTGTGCTCTAATCGAATGAGCGATTGCTGTGGATTAGGATCGTTTGCATTGGATTCGTAAGACGGGACCACGAGGCGTCTTGACACGTCCAGCGCTTGGGAATAAACAAAGCAAAGCGCTTGCAGTTGACAAAAAATGAATTAGATTTGTTTACACAAAGTTGCGGAGGAGATAGGGATGGAATACTCAAAATTACGCACCAAGGGCCGCTGGATAGCAGCTGTTTGCGTATTGGGGCTGGGAACGACTTTGACGGCGCAAACTGCCGCCACCTCGTCAAGCTCGGCTGCACCGAATGCGCCCGCGCCGTCGACGACAATCAATCCGTCGCGCGCTGACGTTTTTCTTGGTTACTCTTACTTTGCACCCAATTCATATGTCAATGGAGCAAAGTACGCAGCCGTGAATCTGGGAGCTATCGGCAGCGGGGCATACTACTTTACTAGGAACCTCGGTTTCGAGGGTAGTTTGGCGTCTCATCCGGATGGCCCAGGGGATGGTTTCACGACCCTCAATGCCGGTCCGATTGCACGCTTCCCGCTTGAGGATGGACTTACTCCATTCATCCACGCATTGGTTGGTACCACCCGCATTGGCGGTCCGAATTATGTTGGCTATTATTCAGACGGAGCTGGGCCAATCAATTTCGTCAATCCCTATCGCTGGGGAGTTACTTTGACGGCTGGCGGCGGTATGGATTTTCCGCTTCCGATCTTTAACCACAAGCTTTCCTGGCGCGTATTCCAGGCCGACTATCAATACATGCACGTATCTTTCGGTCCTGCGAACGACTTTACTGATCCCAATGCGAGCACCGTGGTCACTGGCACCGGCAGCCGCAGCGGTCTTCGTCCAGCTGACTCCACCACGGACCCCAACGCTGTCGGCACCGCCGTCCTGGGGGGCCGCGCCAACATCAATGCAGCGCAGTTGAGCACTGGCCTGGTCTACCACATCGGCAGCATTCTTCCGCCGCCACCGGTTGCCTACGCCTGCTCGGTCAGCCCAACGGAAGGCTATCCTGGCGATCAAATTACGGTCACCGGCAATGCGACCAATCTGAATCCCAAGAAAACCCCAACCTATAGCTGGACATCGACAGGCGGCAAAATCAGCGGTACTTCGACCACCGCAACCGTCGATACCACCGATCTGGCTCCTGGAACCTATACTGTCGCGGGTCACGTGACGGAAGGTCCCAAGGCCGGTCAATCCGCAGATTGCAACGCGACTTTCACAGTCAAGCAGTTTGAGCCGCCGACGATTAGCTGCGAAGCCAATCCGACCTCGCTCAATCCTGGCGACTCCTCAACGATCACTGCACACGGCGTCAGCCCGCAGAATCGTCCTCTGACCTACAGCTACAGCGCTTCGGCCGGTCAGGTTAGCGGTTCGAATACGACCGCAACTCTGAACACGACAGGAGCTGCTCCGGGCGCCATCACTGTTACTTGCAATGTGGCCGACGATAAGGGTCAAACCGCATCCGCCACCACGGAAGTGACGATCAACGCGCCGCCGCCGCCGCCCGCACCGAAGACCGAGACTCTATGCTCGATCACCTTCGGCCGCGAGAAGCGTCGCCCAGTTCGCGTCGACAACGAAGCCAAGGCTTGCCTGGATGATGTTGCTCTGAACCTCCAGCGCAGCGCCGATGCTAAGGCGGTTCTGGTTGGCAGCAGTGCTCCGAATGAGAAGCATGCTGACACGCAGGCTGCAGAGCGTGCCGTCAATACCAAGGCTTACCTGGTCAACGAGAAGGGAATTGATCCTTCGCGCATCGATGTCCGCACCGGAAACGCCGGTTCTGACACCGTCCAGAATTACCTGGTACCGGCAGGCGCCACCTTCGACAACGATGTGCAGGGCACGACTCCTGTATCCGGGGACATCAAGGCTTCAAAGAATGCCTACGGACACGGCCGTGCAACTTCAACCGCACCACACCATCATCACCACCACAAAGCAGGCGCAACAACCACAGCTCCTGCGAATCAGTAACGATTGACGGAAGTATGAAAAGGGCCGGCCGGCTAGAGAAGCGGCTGGCCCTTTTCATTGAAATAAAAGATCGGAGCATATTCGAGTTTTGCAGCAGTCACGTATCACCCCAGCAGAGTTGGATGGGTGAGTTTCGCTTCTCCCTCAAAAATACAGAGCGATAACACACGGATGGTTCACAACATGAAACGACTATTCCCCTCGATTACAGCAGTTATTTTCGGTCTGATCAGTATTTGTGGAACCGGCGCCAACGCACAACAGTGGCATAGTGTTGGCCCTTACGGCGGAGACGCCCGTAGTTTCGCGTACAGCCCCGCAACCCCCTCTCACATCCTTCTAGGGACCACCAACAGCTGGGTGTATGAAAGCGATGATGCTCAGCACTGGACGCGACTGAGCAAGATTGGCACGGACGACTCTTTAGTGATCGACAACATGGTCTTCGATAAGGCGAATCCCAAGCGGGTCCTGATCGGGGCCTGGCGACTCGACAAGCCCGACGGCGGAATCTATATCAGTGACGACGAAGGCCATCATTGGAAGGCCGTCGACGACATGAAAGGCCAATCCGTCCGCGCTCTCGCGCAAGCTTCCTCGGATCCAAAAATATTTGTGGCCGGTACACTTGCCGGAATCTACAGAAGCGAAGATGGCGGTGCGACGTGGAAGCTGATCAGCCCCATGGGAAGCACGGAATTGCATGAAGTGGAATCCATTGCCATTGACCCCGTGAATCCGCAAGTGATTTACGCCGGCACCTGGCATCTTCCCTGGAAAACCATCGATGGCGGCAAGACCTGGCAGAACATCAAGCAAGGTCTGATCGTGGACTCGGATGTTTTCTCGATCATCATCGATCCCAAGGCGCCCAGCACCGTCTACACCAGCGCTTGCTCAGGGATTTATAAGAGCGTGGACGCGGGCGCGAGTTTCAAAAAGATCCAAGGCATTCCCAGCGCTGCTCGACGCACGCGGGTGTTGATGCAGGACCCGAATAATTCCAACATTGTGTACGCCGGAACAACGGAAGGTCTCTATCGCACGCTGGATGCTGGTGAAAAGTGGTCGCTGATGACGCCGAGCGACATCATCATCAATGACATTTACGTCGATCCGACAAACTCGAAGCATATTTTAATGGCCACCGATCGCAGCGGAGTGCTGGCCAGCGATGACGGCTCTGTCAGTTTCCATGCGGCCAATCAAGGCTTCTCGGAACGCCAGGTTTCCTCCATGGTCGCCGATCCCAATTCGCCGAATACTCTTTATGTCGGTGTGCTGAATGATAAGCGGTTTGGTGGGGTATTCGTTTCCAGGGATGGCGGTCATGGGTGGACGCAGATCAACGCCGGGCTGAATGGAAACGATGTCTTCTCGCTCGCCATGTCGCCTGCTGGTATCTTATTGGCCGGCACAAATCACGGGGTGTTTCGTCTGAGGAATCAACAGTGGGAAATCGTTGATGCCCGCGTGATGGAGACGCCACACAAGATTCGACACGTGAGCAAGAAGCATCACGTTACGTACACCACGGAGTATGTGCCTGTTCCCGATGGAAAGGTTGAAGACGCAGTCCACGCGGTCGCCTTCTCCAGTGGCAAGTGGTATGCCGCAACCGAGGAGGGTCTCTACTCGACCGACGACCCCAAGTTCGCGTGGCTTGGTGCTGTCGTCTATCCA
This sequence comes from uncultured Acidobacteriota bacterium, assembly GCA_963794795.1. Taxonomy (GTDB): domain Bacteria; phylum Acidobacteriota; class Terriglobia; order Terriglobales; family Acidobacteriaceae; genus JAKAAZ01. Next base: position 36,281 of record CAWCFC010000006.1, read on the forward strand.
GAGTCTGCCGAGAAAGGTCACGAAAGCAACGCGGTCAGACGCTCCGAAATTCCCTTTTACGGGGTTGCGGCGTCCGGCAATACCGTCTTCGCGAACGGGCAGACGACTCTGTACGTCTCGCCCGACCAGGCGAAAACCTGGCAGTCTGTGGCGTTGCCGGCAAATTGGCGTAGGGTTCGCTACATCGCTGTCGATGACAGCGGCAACCTGTGGGTGGGTGGTCGCCTGGGGGTCGCCTTCAGTAGCAATCAGGGGCAAAGCTGGCAGTCCGTCGATGTACCGATCAACGACATCAGCGGTCTTCGCTACGATCCGCAGCTGAAGCGCATCGTTGCCACTTCCTATGATTCCGATCTTGTCTTTGGCATCGATGCAACGGCCAAGCATTGGGACTATTGGAATCCCGGATGGCGGACTCACATTGTTGATTCCTCAGACGGTCACCTGGTGGCTGCAACGTTGCTTCACGGCGTAATCGTCGAACAGAATAAGCAATTGGCCGCGGGCAGCTTTTAAACCGAGCGCAAACTCAATCAATGACGAAACCGCCGGAAGGTTCGCTCTCGATCCGTCCGGCGGTTTCGCAGGACCTGGATGCGCTCGCACGCATTGACGCTCTCTGTTTTCCTCCCGGCATTGCCTACCCCCGCGAAGAGATCGCGTTTCTCCTGTTAAACCCTACCGTCAGCACTCTGGTCGCTGAACGTGCCGGGGTCATTGCCGGCCTGGCAGCTCTGGAGCGGCGCCGCCGCACCCGTCAGGCGGCGCGCTACGGCGAGCTTGTTACCATCGAGGTTTTGCCCGAGTATCGCAGAGAATCGATCGGTGGCGCGCTCTACCATAGGCTGGAAGCGGACTTGCGCGAGTGGGGAGGAAGCAGCATCCACCTGCATGTTTCGGTAGAAAATGACGATGCGGTTGCGTTTTATCAGCGCCTTGGTTTTTGCATCGTTGATCGCGTCCTGAAGTACTACCTTCGCAAGATCGACGCCTGGAGAATGCAAAAGGAATTACTCTAGCCGCTGCCTACAATTCTCTCGAACGGAAGGCAGCCCCATCCCATCGTCCTTGGCGCGGCTTGAAATATTCATGCGTGGCGTCAATCACCGTGTGCCGCAAGAACAGACAATAACGCCGTCATATCCGCGTCTTTGTAGGATCCGTCGGCTCGCCAATAGACGTGGCCTTTCGGATCGACAAGGATGGCGACCACGCGCTTCTCATTCTCGATGTCGAGCGATTTCTTGAAACTGCGCTTGTTGACGTACGCGGTCAGAATCCGGCTGCGCAATTCTTTGTCTGTCGTATTGCTGCGCAATGCCTCGTCGAACCACCAGCGATATAGCAAGTTCTCCCGCGACATGGTGGGCAATTCGTAGAACCGGAATTGGCTGTGGGCGGACTCAATCTTACGTGCTGCCGGAATCCAGCTATCCACTTCCTGCTGCTGTTCCCGCGCGAAAGAAATAATCACCAGGTTCAGCTGACCGGCGAAGTCCGCCGGCAAATTCATGTGGGCGTCATCCAGGCTTCTCGCCTGAACCGTCGGAAACTGCCCCAGGGCCGGGGCCGGCTGGGATGACACGCCCTGTGCAAACAGGCCAAAAAGAATCAAAACGATAGGCAGCATAAGGTCAAGACGTTCAGGCAGAATACGAGGACGCATAGGCTCCAGCAATTGTTCCTGTTTCAGCCTAACAGCACCGTTGAAACGACAGTAAAAATATGCTTTCCACCCGATGCCTGCAAACATTGCCCTGGGCATCTCAGGGTTATTACCACATTTGGTTTGCAGATATCACAAAAAATCGAAGAAAATCTAAAAAAAACTAGACAAAATGGGGGGAATCAGCTTTATAATTTGGGTCTCTCTCCCAGAAAATTGGGGCGTACCGTGAATACTTCTAGGAAAGCTGTGTTTCCACATAGGCGTAATTACGACGGATCGTTCGAGTCGATCTGTACGAGATGTTTCATGACCATCGCGAAAAGCAAAGACGAAGACGCGTTGGTTCACCATGAAATGAGCCATTCCTGCGACCCGGCAATCCTGGTTGGCCGGTCAGTATCCAGGCACCACGGCCGAAATTCCTTCTAGGCTGTATCGACAAAGACATTCAGCGACGAGCTGGCTGGCTTTCGAATCCATGTCGAGCCTTGCGCATCCCCTATCTCGATTGGCGGGTTACGAGTCCTCGCAACAGAGGACCGAGAGACTTCCTGCGCCAGCGGGTCATTCCACCTGCCGCTCCGCCGCCGAACGTCAAACGCCCGGCGCTATTTAGGAGCTTCTCCAGTTGCGTCGGCAATCGCCGTGAGGATCTTGAATGCGGCGGTGACTCGTGCATCGTTGGGGTAATTCTTGTTGGCCAGGATGACAATCCCCAATCGCTTCGCCGGGACATATGCCACGTAGGCCCCGAAGCCGTTGGTTGAACCGGTTTTGTTGATCCACACATCATCGCGTGGCTTCTCTGGCGGTTTGATCGCCGTCACTGGTGTCGCATCGAATGCCATGGCTGCCGAGTTTCCTTCGAGGAGCGCATTCAGCGTCACTGGATAGGGATATTGTTCCCACACCAAATCCTGAGTCATTGGACCCGCCTGGAAGTAGGCGGTGTGCGTTTCTGCCACTGCGCGCTGCAACGGCTTGTCCAGTCCCGCCGGATTGATGTTCTCTTCCACAAATCGAATCATGTCCGGTGCCGTGGTCTTGACGCCGTAGGCTTCAGAGGACAGAACCGCGGAGTCCATTCGTATCGGCGTATTGTCTCTGGTGTATCCCTCGGCGTAATTTGCCATATCGGACTTGGGAACGTGGATGTAACTGCTCTTCATGCCGAGCCCTGGGAAAATGCGCTGTTCCATCAGGGTCGCAAAATCCTGCCGCATGCTCCTCGCAGTAATCCAGCCGAGCGTTCCGATGCCGATATTGGAGTAGGTCCGCCGTGTTCCCGGGGGATAGGCAGGTCGCCAATCCTTAAAATACTGCATCAGCTCGTCATTATTCTTGATGTCGTCCGGTACCTGTAATGGAAGTCCGCCAGGCGTATGTGTGCCCAGGTTGAGAAGACTGACGTTGCCAAACGGAGTGCCTTGCAGCGCCGGCAAGTATTTTCCCGCCTTGTCAGACAAAGACAGATCCCCCATCACTTGCGCGTAGGACGCCAGGGTTGCGGTAAATGTCTTGCTGATCGAGCCGATTTCGAACAAGGTGTCACGCGTGACCGGCTGGCGAGTTGCCGTCGATGCCACGCCATAGGTGAAGACGTAGGGCTTGCCGGCGACGGTAATTCCGACCGCCATGCCCGGAATGCCGTATTTCGCCATCATCGGCCGTATCGCCGTGTCTACAGCGCTTTTGATCTGCTGTTGCGTATTGTTCGCTGCGTGACTGACGGCTGCGGTTACGCATAGCGAAAGCAAAACAGGAAACGCGAGGCGCTTGAATCTGGTGATCATGTCTTCGATTCACTCCAACCGTACCTTGGCGGTATCGACATGTAGAAGGATAATTCAGGAGCGAGTGAGGGCGACAATCGCCCATTTGTTCGGGGTCGGTACCGTCAGATATCATAGGCACAGGGGCCAACTGTGGAAGAAATCAAGAAATCCCGTCACTCCTTCCAGACGGATGACGCGCGCCTGACCTCGATTGCCGAAAAAGTGTTTGCTGCAGAGCGTCTCAACTTCGACGATGGCGTCGCACTCTATCGCTCGCCGGATATTCTTGCGGTTGGCTGGCTGGCCAACTGGGTGCGCGAGAAAATGCATGGCGACATTGCCTACTTCAATGTAAATCGCCACATTAATCCAACCAATGTTTGTGTCGCCGCCTGCCGGCTATGCGCCTTCGGAAGAAAGAAAGACGCGCCCGGCGCCTACACCATGGCGCTGGAAGAAGCTTGGCAGCGTGCCGCTGAAGGCTATTCCGAAGCGGTCACAGAGTTTCACCTGGTCGGCGGTCTTCATCCGGATTTGCATCTCGAATATTTCCTCGATCTCATCAGCGGCCTGAAGCAGCGCTTTCCCAAGGTTCACATCAAGGCCTTCACCATGGTGGAGATTGCCTACCTGGCGAAGCGCTCGAAGCTGAGCATCCGCGAGACCATCGAGAAGTTGAAAGCCGCGGGCGTGGACTCGATGCCGGGAGGCGGCGCAGAAATTTTTGCCGATCGCGTCCGCCATATCATCTGCGATCACAAAATTGATGGCGGCGAATGGCTGGAGACGGCGCGCATCGCACACCAGCTGGGTATGCGTTCCAATGCCACCATGCTCTACGGGCATGTTGAAAATGACGAAGACCGCGTCGATCACCTGCTGCGCCTGCGCGAGCTGCAGGATGAAACCGGGGGCTTCCAGACCTTTATTCCGCTGGCGTTTCATCCTGACAACACCGCGCTGGATCATCTTCCGCGTACCAGCGGGATGACCGACATTCGCCAGATTGCTGTCGGCCGCTTGATGCTCGATAACTTCGGCCACATCAAAGCCTACTGGCAGATGATGACTGCGAAGATCGCCCAGATTGCTCTGCGCTTTGGTGCGGACGACATCGATGGAACCGTGATTGAAGAAAAGATTTATCACGACGCTGGCGCGGAAACGCCGCAGGGCATGCGGCGCGCCGACCTTGTTCGCCTGATCACGGAAGGCGGGACGCATTCCAGTGGAGCGCGATACCTTCTATCGTGCCGTCGAGCGCAGCGGCGATACCTTCACCGTCGCCGTCTAGAAACGCTGCCAGCCTTCATCTCTTTCGTTTTGAAATTGCCTCCTTGTTTGCTATGGTGATGACCGATGGCTCCTGGGCATCGCTTTGGAGGGTCCATGCAAAAAGCATTGCTTCCCGTTTCGTTTCTGACTCTGCTTGCCGCGGTTTGGTTGGCAGTGATGGAAATGATATTGCGGCATCCCGGTTTTGTAGTGCGCATCGCCGTTGCGCTTTGCATTGCCGCCGTCAGCGCGGCAACGTTTCTGACACCAATGTTTCACGGTGGGATGCGGGTCAAGCGCGGCTTCTATGCGGTCGGCGGGATAGTTCTGCTGGGAATTGGCGTACAGGCCTTCCTTCGCAACGCCCACGCCGCCCACTTCGAGGGTTTCGTATTCGTGATTGCTTCAGCGATCGTGCTGCAGGGACTTCTAATGGTCTTTAGCGCGGCAGCCAGTGCGGCGCACCCCCTTGGGTGATGGACGTTGGATGGTCAACTTTCCGGCCTGACCGCACGGTTCTCCGTACCCCTTGGCCGGCGCGTAGCGAAAGACCCTAGTTCATCCAGCGCTTGTCAGTGGGGTCCTTTTCGCCATCGGGGTCAATGTATCGCCCCTGCCCGTCGAACTTCACATTGCGGTCATGCTTGCGCATGTAGACTTCAAACTTCCGCGCCGCCCGCCGCCGCTTCCAGCGATAGTATCCATTGCGAAGCGAGAACACCCGCTCCGTTGCCGCATGCGCGTAGCCACGCCGCGGAGCCACCTTGAGATAGATATATCCGAACAACGCTCCGCCTAAAGATGCCAGCGAGAGAAATCCGTTCGGCCCCTCAAACACGCTGGCCAGCGCAATCAGGATGAAGATGATGACCAGGTATTTTGCGCGAATTGAAATCGGCAACGGGAACAGCAGAAATTTCTGATCGCCCATCAGGACCGCCCATGCAGCTAGCAAACCGAAGATGCCGCCCAGAGCGCCGTATGTCGTCTGCACCGGCGACATGTGAAACACGTGCGTATACGCGACGGCAATCGTCGTCAGCCCGGCCCCTACCACCGAGAAAAAATAAATCTCCGTCAACCAGCGCGTTCCATAGGTGGTCTCCAGGTAGGAACCGATAAACCAAAGCGACAACATGTCGAACGCAACCTGAAAAATCCCGCCGCTCAAAAAACTGTACGTGACCAGCTGCCAGATAGCTCCGTGCAGCACCATCACCGGCGTCAGAGCGCCTACGGCAAAAATATCCACAGCAATCCCTGGAGCGATCCAGCGCAACAACAGCAGACAAAAGTAAATTGCAAGCGTGACCAGAATGATCTTGCGGATCATCCCCTCAAACGGCGGAAACGACAATGTCATCGGACTCGAACGCGGCATACAGTACAAGCCTACGACCTGCCGCGCTACAGCGCTAGCCATCCCTTTCAATTTCTGTCCGCTGCCCTGCAACTGCCCCGAAAACTGGGCAAGAGCGACGTCTGAACACTTCCGCAGCCCACTTCGCAGTGGAAAAATTTCTGCGATTTCTCGGGTAACCTCCGGGGCCGTCCATACGTCAACATAGAAAAGGTTTTCAACCGCTGTTCCTCCCCGGCATTCGAGTATTCTCTATGGAGGCGTTGCGCAAGAGAATCGAAAGATGTGGATGGAAGCGTTTCCTACTTGACGTACGCAACGATTTCCTTAAACTAGCTTCGTTACACCTTCGCGGAGGTGTAATCGTGAACCAACATTGAGCGACGCTGAAGGAGCGGTCATGCAAGTTTGCCCCGAATGTGAAAACACCCTGACCTTCGCAGAAGATGAAGTCGAAGAAGGCGAAGTCGTTCTCTGCGAAGAGTGCGGTGCAGAATATGAAGTCGTCAACACGGATCCGGTGGAATTGAGTAAAGTGGAAGAGTCCGGATACGACGAAAGCGCAATCGTCTTTCATGACGAAGAGGAAGAATAAACAGGTGCGGATTGAATGAATAGTATGGACACCGGGCTCTCCCGTAGATCACGCTTACTCACGATTGCAGTTTTTCTTCTCTTGATCGCCTGCCTCGCAAAAATTTCTGGCAACACAAAACCGGTCGCCGCCCAGACCACGCAGCGCTCTGTCCAGGGCCGTGTGGTGAACCAGAACGACGTCCCGATTCGTAGTGCGATTGTGTATCTGAGCGACCAGCACACCTTGGCTGTGGAGAGCTACATCACCCAGGAAGATGGGGCGTATCGCTTTGAGCAGCTCTCTCCCAATGACGATTACAAATTGTGGGCGAAGGTCGACGGGAAAACCAGCAAGCCGAGGATCTTGAGTTCCTTCGACGATCGCAGCGTTTTTCGCGTCATCATCCGGATCGATACCGGCAAATAGGCCGTTGCGCGAGCGCAAATTCTGTCAAAAATAAAAAGCGCCGAAAGCAATGCATTCGGCGCTTTCATATTTTTCTGCGTAAGAGATTATTCTTCGCGCTCGCGTTTCTTCCAGTTGATCAGATCGCCCAGTGTGGTGGACGAGGAAGACTGTGAGGAAGAAGATTCGCGCGGACCGCCGGAATTCGAATGCCCGTGTCCATGTTCCTTCGCATGTGGCGCCTTGTATTGCTCCACATCTGCCCGCGTGGCTTCATCGCCAACGGCGCGAAGGCTCAGGCCGATCTTCTTCTCTTCCGCGTTCATCTTGATGATCTTGAAGTCATGCTCCTGGCCGACGTCCAGCTTAATGGGAACACCATGCAAGTCGGTGGCTTCCGACACGTGGCACAGACCCTCGACTCCGTCCGCCAACTCCACGAATGCGCCGAACTGCGCCATGCGGAGCACCTTGCCATGCACCACATCGTTCACCTGATGCTGCGCAAAGAATGACTCCCACACATCCGGCTGCAGCTGCTTGATGCCCAGCGATAGGCGGCGATGTTCCGCTTCAATCCCCAGCACAATGGCCTTGACCTTGTCGCCCTTCTTCACCACTTCAGACGGATGCTTGATGCGCTTGGTCCAGCTCATATTGCTGACGTGGACCAGCCCGTCGATTCCATCTTCAATTTCAATGAACGCGCCGAACTCTGTCAGGTTCCGCACGCGGCCTTCCACCACACTCCCGATCGTGTAACGCTCGGAAAGATGCTCCCACGGATTCTCAAGCAGCTGCTTCATGCCGAGTGAAATACGGCGATCCGCCGGATTCACATTCAGGATGATGGTCTCAATCTCGTCGCCCGGCTTCACCAGCTTGGTCGGGTGCTTCATGCGCTTCGACCAGGTCATCTCAGAAACATGGACCAGGCCTTCGATCCCTTGTTCCAGTTCCACAAACGCACCGTAGTCGGTCACGCTCAAGATACGTCCACGCACGCGCGCGCCAATCGGATAGCGCTCGGCAACGTCAAGCCACGGATCCGGCGTCAGCTGTTTGAATCCGAGCGAAATGCGCTGCTTCTCGCGATCGAATTTCAACACCTTTACCTGAATCTCATCGCCCACGTTCACCAGGTCGCGAGGATGCGTCAAGCGCCCCCACGACATGTCGGTCACATGCAGCAATCCATCAATGCCGCCCAGATCGACGAACGCACCGTACTCGGTCAGATTTTTCACCGTGCCGGTCAGGATCGTACCTTCTTCCAGGTGATCCAGCGTCAGCGACCGCTTCAGCGAGGCTTCATTCTCCAGCAACTCTTTGCGCGAAACCACAACGTTGCCGCGCTTCTTGTTCAGCTTGATGACGCGAACATCAATCGTCTGGCCAATGTAGGATTCCAGATTGCGGACCGGACGAATCTCGACTTGCGAACCCGGCAGGAATGCCTTGATGCCGATATCCACCGTCAGACCGCCCTTGACGCGGCTGACAACCAGGCCGCTCACAGGAGTCTTGTCGTTCGCAGCTTTCTCAATCGTGTCCCACACGCGATGACGCAGCGCCTTGTCGTAGCTCAGCAGGTAGCCACCGGAGGGTTCCTCGTGCTCGACGACCACTTCGATCGTCTGACCCGCCTGCAGCTTCGGCTGGCCGGTGTGATCCAGCACTTGCTCGATCGGAATCAAGCCCTCGGATTTCAGACCCACGTCGACCACGACATGTTTGTCGGTCAGTTTGATCACGGTGCCGGTAACGACGTTGCCGTCGACGGCCTGCGCGGCTTCCTGTGCCGCCTGCTCGTGCTCAAATGACTCCAGCAGGGCACCAAAGTCCATCTCTTCCTCATGGGAAGACGCATCGTGCGCTTCTACGGCCTGGGGTGCAGCCGCTTGCGGCTCTGGTGCCGCCGCAGAAATTTCCGCCTCGCTTGTCGGTTCGGCCTGCGCAGATGTCTGGGAATTGGGTTCAGCTGGTTGGGTTTCTGCCACAGCAGAAATGTGGTGGTTGTTTTCCAGCGCTTCGTTTTGCGCCTCGAGGGTTGTGACTTCGTTGGCTTCCAATGTAGTGTTCAGGGTTTTGCTCGCAGTGTGTTCGGGATTGAGGACGTCTACCATAAGACTTAGGGGGCTCCGGACTCATACGGCGCGACCGGCACGTCGTATCAGGCAACCACCGGATTCCATTGGGAAACCGATGATCGTCCATTCAAGCCGGCTGTGGTCGCCGTGGCGACTGGATTACGTACTGGCATCTCAGCCGAACATGAAATCTAGGGACTTGTCTCTCTAGCCATTCACTCGAAACGCTGTCAGTGGTGCCATCACCTGAAAGTCAGAAAACGACTCCCTGGGTGGTACCCGAAAAACAGGCATGATCGAGATTTTGAGCCGGGGAAGAAAAGGAACCCTGGATTGGGAAACGGAGCGCGTGAGTCCTAGGCCGCTTCGCTCCCAATTAAAACTATATCAACCGGTGGAAAACAGTGTCAACGAGAACCGCACCTTCAAGATCGATCTGGAAAGAAAATTTGCTACAACGTGGGTGATTCGTGTCACAGACGCGGTCACACACCTGTGTTTACACATGGTATCAAGGGGGCAGAGCTCCCCGAAATCCTTGTCCTATGTCATCCGACCATTCCAATTCGCGTTCCCGGTTCACGTACAAAATCGTCGCAGCGGACCAGCGGACCATGGTTCTCTCGACCTGCGCACAGTGCGGTGCCTGCAAAAAGTGCTCCAAATTAGACGGCTCGCTGGAAAAGTGGGAGAAATCTCATCGGTGCAACAGCGAGAAAAAGTAACCCTGGGCGAGACTGATTCCACCCTGTCGCAAAGTTACTTCCCATGGTTTCCATGGTCACAGGGAACAGCGGATAATGCGGTAAGTACAAGAATGCATCGCCGCGAATCCGATTCGGGTCCGCGATCATCGCATGCAAGGGTGCCCCACATGCCGGCTATAAACATTCAGGCGAAGGAAATCCGTCTCGTCTCCCGTCCGCAAGGAGAGCCGACACCGGATAATTTCGCGCTCACGACAGTTGAGTTGCCTGAGTTGCAGCCGGGAGAAGTCCTGGTCCGAAATTCTTTTTTCTCCATCGATCCCTACATGCGCGGCCGCATGAACGAGGGCAAGTCCTACATTATGCCGTTCGTCGTCGGCAAGGCTCTGGATGGCGCCGCCGTAGGGCAGGTGGTGCAATCTCGAGATGCCGGCTTTCGCCCCAGTACCTGGGTATTAAGTTTCTGCGGCTGGCGCGATTACTACATCGGCCATGCATCGCAGTTGCGGAAGATCGACGCAACTGTGGCGCCGCCTTCCGCATATCTTGGAGTTCTCGGAGCGACTGGCCTGACAGCGTGGGTCGGTCTCAACGACATTGCCAAAATCAAAGGAGGAGAAACAGTTTTCATCTCCGCCGCAGGGGGAGCCGTGGGCAGCGTTGCCTGCCAGCTGGCGAAATTGCAGAATTGCAATGTCATCGCGAGCGCCGGCTCCGCGGCCAAGGTGTCGTTCCTGAAGAACCAGCTGAAGGTGGCCTACGCATTCAACTATCGTGAAGTGGATCCGCTGCAGCAGTTGGAAATTGCCGCACCCGACGGCCTGCATGTCTATTTCGACAACACCGCCGGTCCTCAGCTGGAAGCAGCCCTCGCCTCGATGCGCAACCATGGCCGCATCGTGATGTGCGGTGCGATCGCCGGCTATAACTCACCTTCGCCGGGCCCGAAAAATCTGCACCAGATCATCATTCGTCGCCTGCGGATGCAGGGGCTGCTGGTCGCGGATCACCTTCACCGCATGCCCGCATTTCTGGCGGAAATGATTCCGCTGCTGCGCGCCGGCAAGGTTCTGCATCAGGAAACAGTGCTTGATGGAATCGAGAAAGCTCCCGCCGCGTTCATCTCCCTGCTCGAACCCGGAGATACCCATATCGGCAAGCTCATCATTCACGTCTAGGCATCACGGCTCATCGGTGCCCAACGGATTTTTGTAAGAAGAGACTCTTACATTTGAATTCAAAATGGGCATAGCGAAATCGGCTCTATACTTCCCCGTATGGACATCTTGTGGACTCCGTGGCGCTATCGCTATGTCAGTACGGTGGACTCCGCCACCCGGCAAGGCGTGCCGACCGAACTGTCCGCGTGGCCCGGAGATACCGGCTGTGTCTTCTGCAATCTGCTGGAAGCCTCCGCGCATGCAGTGGCCAACGGCCTTTCACCCGCCGAGGCGGATCGTGCCGCCAACATTGTGTACCGCGGCGATCGCTGCTTTATCTGCCTGAATGCCTTCCCATACAACTCCGGCCACGTCATGATTCTGCCGTATGCCCATACTGCTGAACTGGGCAAGCTGGAACCCCCGGAGGCGCAGGAAATGATGGCGATGGCGCAGCAACTGGAGCGCGTCCTCAGAAAAGTCTATCGTCCCGAAGGCATCAATCTCGGCATGAATCTAGGAAAGGCCGCAGGCGCGGGCGTGACTGGGCATCTCCACATGCACATGCTGCCACGCTGGTCCGGGGACACAAATTTCATGACGGTGATTGGCGAGACTCGCGTCTTGCCCGAGCCGCTGGAAGTTACCTGGGATCGGCTGCACGCGGCGCTCGCGGAAGAACCACGATAAGGCGCGCGCTGCACTATTGCGGAGGAGCAGCCGGCACAGGCGCGGTAGTCGGCGCCGATTCCGTGCCCGGTGCTGCAGCTTGACCTGGTTTGGGTGGATGGCTGGCGCTGGCTTCGAAGCTTACAATCTGCCATACCCCGTTGTGACGGTGATACACGCGCGTATAGCGATAGAGACCGCTGAGACTTTCTCCGTCGTGCTCCCCGGTGACTTGCGCTTTCGATACCACGACGGCGGTGCTGCCATACACACGAATCTTGCGATCCCAGGTGTGAATGTGGCTGAACTTTGTTGTCCCATTTTTGAAGCTGTCAATGGTCTCAGCTTTGGTCGCCAGCGTGCCATCCCCATAAATCCCCAGGTAATCCTCCGCCAGCATGTTTGCCATAGTCGCCGTATTGCCGGTCAACTCTGCCTGCTGCCACATGCTCTCCAGCTTTTCAATAATATGGACGATCTGCCTGGGCTGCGGGTGAGGATGTGGTATGGACGTGGCATTCGCAGCAGGCAGCCACAGCAACAGCAGCAGAATTCCTACGCTGTTGCGTGCGATGCCCTGCGCTTCGGAAATTCGAATCGTGGAATTATGCTGCGCTCGCATGGCTGTATCGGGATGTTAGTTCGAGCCTTCGCCGGAGTCAAAGGGTAATTCGTAAAAATTTACCCATGTCCCCGGCCAATCACTATCCAATTTACGCCAGCGCGTTCAAATCCTCGACACTGCGCTCTTTCATCCACTGGAAAAGTCCGCCGATAGCGTACTTGTGAAAGTGTGCCGATGCTCGATGGGCTTCCAGGGCCGCCTCGTCACGATACTGCTCATAAATCATCACCAGGCTGGAGTCGCCCGCCAGTTCATGAGGAATATAACTGATGCATCCCGGTTCCTGGCGAGACGCCGTCGCCAGCTGTTGCACGGCTTCCAGAACCTCTTTACGATCTTCCTGGGCAAATCGCATACGCACGATAAATGAAATCATTCCAGCTTCTCCTCGGGATATGCTTCCCGTATTCGCGTTACGTGGGGGATCGCGTCGCAGGCGAACTGGCGACAAGGCCTCGACGGATTGCAATCTTATAAAGCAGAATTGCAATCGCTTTTCACAGAGTCGATCATTTTGTGCCTGCCGACATCAGGTCGAGCATTGCCGCGAACTCGGGCAACACAATCGTCTGGTCGCGGTCGGGTCCAGTCGAAATCATTCCGATCTTCGCACCGGATTCCGCTTCCAGAAATTTCAAATAGTCTTTTGCCGCGGCGGGCAGGGCGTCGAAGGTCCGAACATTTTCCGTGGCTCCGTCCCAACCCTTCATTGTCGTGAATATTGGCTCAATCGCTTCCAAGCCTCGCACATCTGCTGGAATCGTGTCGGTAATCTTTCCGTGAATTCTGTAGCCGGTGCATACCGGGATTTCCTTCAGCGTGTCCAGCACGTCCAGCTTGGTCACCACCAGCCATTCCGTACCGTTAATCTGGGTGGAGTAGCGCAGCAGCGGCAAGTCGAGCCATCCACAACGCCGCGGCCGTCCCGTCACCGCGCCATATTCCTGACCGCGGGCTCGAATCAGTTCTCCCTGGGCATCGTGAATCTCGGTCGGGAACGGTCCTTCTCCCACGCGAGTGACATATGCTTTGGTGACGCCAATGACGGTACCAATTTTTGTCGGCCCCACACCGGTTCCCGTCGCCGCCCCGCCCGCCGTCGCCGACGAGGACGTCACAAATGGATACGTTCCATGATCGATGTCGAGCAGCGTGCCTTGCGCGCCCTCAAACATGATGCTTTCGCCCGCCTTCAGCGCATCGTTCAACATGCGGGAGGTGTCGGCCACAAACGGCGCCAGCGCTTCCGCAGCGCGAGCATATTCTTCATACATCTTGTCGGGATCGATTGGATCACTCGCGAATAACGCATGCGCGATCGTATTTTTCTCGTGGCAGGCATTCTTGATGTGCGTGCGCAGCAGTTCCGTATTCAGCAGGTCAACCACCCGCAAGCCGCCGCGCTTCATTTTGTCTTCGTAGGCCGGTCCAATGCCTCGGCTGGTGGTTCCAATCTTCATCCGTCCAGGAGCATTTTCCGACGCCAGCTCAATCATGCGGTGGTAGGGCAGGATCACGTGTGCGCGGTCGGAAACGAAAAGTTGTCCAGCGACATCCACGCCCAGTTCTTTCAGCCGTGCTACCTCGCTCAAAAAAGCCATCGGGTCCAGCACGACGCCATTGCCGATGACGGCGCGGCAGTCCGGCCGCAGCACTCCACACGGCACCAGCTGCAATACAAACCGCTTGCCGCCAATAATGACGGTGTGTCCTGCATTGTGGCCGCCGGCATAGCGCGCCACCACGGAAACTCGTCCGGAAAGGACGTCGACAATCTTGCCTTTGCCTTCATCACCCCACTGGGCGCCCAAAACTACTGCCGTCTTCGCTTGCATTTCGACTCGATTCCGCTCGTTTCCGGGGCCCGGGCGCGCGGAGGCTTCCATGGTTCAGAAGGCGGCTCCAACTGCGTCCGGCCACGACTGGTATGGCAAAAATGTTGTGCAGGAGGGTTGCTGGCGATTCGCCAACGCTTCATGTACTCAACAAGAATCCTATACTACGAGGAGACACGATCAAAGCACAAAGCGGACGCGTCCCAAACCTTCGTGCGGAAGCAGAATTTTACCGATGCCGGAACTACCTGAAGTGGAGACCATTGCCAACGGCGTCGATGCGCGCGTGCGCGGACGCACCATCATGTCTGTCTGGCTCGGCTCCAAGCCGGAGCCTTTCCGTTCTACACCCGCTGCCGTGGTCAAAGCCCTGTCCGGCAGCATTATCGAACGCGTCCGCCGTGTCGGCAAGCATATCGTCGTCGACTTGACGCGAGATTCAAAGCCTGGTCGCCGTCGCCGGCCAGATGCAGCGGGAAAAGCGAAGCAGTGGCGAGGCCAGTGGCTTGTCCATCTCGGCATGACTGGCCGTCTTCTGGTGTGCCAGCCGGATGAGCCCACGCCGAAGCACACCCACGCCATCCTGCAGCTCGACGATGATCGAGAAATCCGCTTCGTCGATCCACGTCGCTTCGGCCGGCTGTCGGTGCTCGATCTTTCCGCCGAGACTGCGCCGAAAACAGGGAAGCGTGAACCTGACAATTCCGCGCGCGATAAGGGTTTTGTCGGACCCGGCAAGGAGCCGCTGGATATTTCGCCAGACGCCTTTCGGACGCTGTTTCGCGGGCGTCGAACTCCGATCAAATCTGCACTGCTGAATCAGAAGCTGCTCCATGGTGTCGGCAACATTTATGCGGATGAAAGTCTGTTTCGCGCCGGCATCCGGCCACGCCGCCAAGCCGGCCGCCTCACCGCGAAAGAACTTGAGCGGCTGCGCACTTCCATCCAGTCTGTGCTGCGAGAGGCGATCACCCAGGGCGGTTCGTCCGTGTCTGACTATGTGGACGCATCCGGAGAGAAGGGCTTTTTCCAATTGGAGCACAAGGTCTATCTCCGCACCGGCGAACCCTGCCTGGTGTGCGGGACACCGATTCGCCGGATCCTCGTCGCCGGCCGTGGCACTCACTTCTGTCCGCACTGCCAGCACTGAATTCGACCTTTAGCGATTCGCGACAGGGGCCTGGATGTCTGGGTAAACCTTGATCCAGTGATTCCTCATCTCCGGCGTCATCCTCTTGCCATCCGAATTGAACACGATCATATTCGTGTGCTGCCTGGGCATGTGGCAGTGAACGCAGTTGTTCGTGACCGGATGGCCAGGTTTTGAAAAGGTGGCAGAGCCAGGCTTATGGCAGGTCAGGCACTTGCGGGAAAAATAGGCTGTGTCGTGCTGCGTCCCATGCACATCGTGGCAAGTCAGGCAGGTCATGTTCGACGAGCGATAGCAAGCGCTCTCCTCCAGCAGGCCCACCTGGTTGCCATGCACGTCCGGCGGGGCATAGCGCCCCGGCGGCGGAAGATCAAGGAACTTATCCAGCTCATCCCCGGGGCGATAGGAAAACGCCGGCTGCAGAGACCAGCCCAATCCAGCATGACACCACGCGCAAAGATCCATTTGGCGTTCTCGCGAGAATCGCGCGGGATTCAATATGCCCGAGGTTGCTCCAGCCGCCATGCCGGAAGTTGGGCGCCGCGCCAACTTCGCCGCCTCCAGCGCAACGTGTTCTTGTCCCGGCCCATGACACACTTCGCAGTGGATCCCCAGCGAGTACCCTACAGGGTTGAAGCGGTTAATGGGCGGTTGACGGGACTCAAAATACGTTGCGTGACACTCCAGACATCGCGGAATAATTACCCGGTCAAAATCGGAATATCCATCGCGGTAGCCAGGACTGTTAACCCAGCCCAGGGTTGCCCAGTAGGAGACGGGCAGCTCGAATAACCTGTCTCCCTTCCAATACAAATACGTCTGCCCTTTTTCTCCGGACCCAATCACCACATCGATGGGCTCTGTCTCGGAGGTTGTGTCGGGAGCGTCTCCTTCCACTGCAGTCTGAGTAAACGAGGTTCGGCCCCCATCCGTACGCTTCTCATCCATCCTGAAATACAGGCCCGGATTCGCAGTTTTCAGGATGTTGTTGCCCGACGTGAACTTGCCAAGGATGGAGGTTTCGCTGGGTTCACTGGACGTCAGATAGTGCGTCGTCTTGTGAAAGGAAGCGACCGTTGCCGCGTGACAGCGTAGACAGGCATCATCCCCGACGTACCCATCTCGCGCATGGTCCTTTGTGCCTGTCGTCGCGGTGGAGGGATTCTGCCAGCCTGGCTCAGCGCTCAACGGTGCAGCCAGCAACAAAGCAATGACGATTGCGACTGCTCGACGCTTATTTTGAGGGGACGCCATTGACCGCTATAGTATCCCGCTTCCGCGGATTTCGTCGCCGGTGAAATCCCGGCACAACATGTCAGTCCATCCGAAACTGCTGCAGCGCGAAGTGATGCCTCTTCCATCGCAAGTCGATCGCGAGAGCCACCGAAAGATCCGCGGGTGACTTCAGAGTCGCGAGCCGCGCGGAAGTGATCGAAGATCTCCATTGCCTGGATTGATTCCCATTCCTGTGAGGAAAAAATCCGTCCTCGATCCTCGTACACTCGGCGTAGCCATGCACGTAATGGCGAGAAAAAACGCCTGGGAGATGGAATGAAGCGACTGATGTTGGCGGTTTGGATAGTATTCGCAAGCTGTGGCGTGCGTGCGCAGACTGCGGATTGGCAGCCTTCCCCTGGACATACGCAAATCCCCTTATGGCCGGGAACTGCCCCCGATTCGCAGCCAACGACCGGCCCGGAGCAAACGGGGATGGATACGAAGGACCTGGTTGCCGGACGGCCGTGGTTGTTTATCGACAACGTCTCCAAGCCGACGATGACCGTGTATTCGCCGAAAGGGAAAAACACTGGAGTCGCGGTGGTCGTGTTTCCCGGCGGAGGCTACGAAATCTTGGCGATCGATCTGGAAGGCACGGAGGTGTGCGACTGGCTGACGTCGAACGGAATCACGTGCGTTCTGTTGAAGTACCGCGTGCCCCCGGACGGCGAATATCCGAAGCCTGCGCCGTATCCGAAATCGGGCCCCTATCCTGAATCGCCAATCGCACTGGAAGATGCGCAGCGAACGATGGGGCTGGTTCGGCTGCATGCGGCAGGGTGGCATATCGATCCGCACAAAGTCGGAGTGCTGGGATTTTCAGCCGGCGGCCATTTAGTGGCGGCGATCAGCACTCAGTATCAGAAGCGCTTGTATCCGGCGGTGGATGCGGCCGATCAGGAGAGCTGTCGCCCCGACTTTGCCGTTGCGCTCTATCCGGGGCATCTGTCGCTATCCGCGGCAGAGTGGGATGCGACGCAGAGCCGCAGAAAATTCGAGATCCCACACGCTGCGAATGCCGACCCAGAACTGACCTTGAATCCGGCGATTCCTGTCACACGCCAGACGCCGCCAACGTTCTTGCTGCAGGCGGAGAATGATCACGTGGACAACGTCGACGACTCACTCTCGTACTACATCGCGCTCAAGGACGCCGGCGTTCCGGTCGAGATGCACTTATATGCACATGGGGGCCACGCGTTCGGACTGCGGCGCACGAGCGATCCCATCACGGATTGGCCTGCGCTGGTGGATACCTGGCTGGTGACGATCGGAATGATTTCGCGCTGAGGGCGTCCGAATCCGATGCGACAAGGCATTGATCTATGATTTTGTGGATGAGATCGATACTTTTCCTATGGAATTGCAGAAAATCGATATTGTTTTGTTTCGTAACTCCTTTGCCTTCTGATGAATGACTTTGGTATCCAAGTTGCACTGTATTAGGGCAAGCCAGTGAACGCACAGTAAGCCGAAAGGCTTATAGAGATAAAAAAGTTCAGGCAATGAGAGCCGTCAGCAGAGTTTCCAGGCAATTGATAAGGAAACCGACCGGCTCCACCCGAACCAAATCGTAGTATGCACCGTGAAACGGGTCCACCCAAATCCGGGAGGCCAGTGACCCGATTCTAGATGCGAGTGGAAAGTCTGAGTCTACCTATCCCCCAAAGAGCCTCTTTCCAATTTTCAGCATTCTTGACCTGCGCCTTCACGTGCGCATGGGAAGCATGGGGCTCAAAGGTTGCAAAGGGTAGAGTGCACGATCAGACGAGTAGCGGGCCTGTGGCGGCCAATTTTCAAAGCCAATCAATCGAACGAGTTCTGCCGGGCGGTTACTGATTTGCAGGATTTTTCGCGCGCCACTTGCCGATTTTGTTTCTCCGGAGTAGCATCAGTCTTGCTCATCGTTTGGCTGAAGCTGCATACCTTTCTGGGACACGCGGCTCGCCGATACCAATGTTACGGATAGGAATAATACAGAACAGTTCGGAAGCGCCTCAAGAATGCGCTCCCATGGCGGTAACGCTGTAGGAACTGTTACGCCAGCAGGCTGCCGGAAACCTCAGAGGCAAGAGTCTGCCAGGCAATTGAAACTAGCTTGAGACAAAAATTCCATCATGCTGCTCGATAGCGTCCTCGCCGGACGGAACTGAGATCATCCCAGTTGTCGTGTATCGCGACTCGCGCAGTTCAAGTCAACGCAAGGTACAAGGAAGTGTCTGAATGACAGAAGATTCAACGCAGCAATCGGAGAATTCATCTCCCTCTCCACAATCGAATCCCTCCGCCGCTGGACAAAATGCTCCCCGGCAAAAGCAAAGCTTTCGTCGTCGTCGCAAACGTCGCGGATCCGGTGGAAACCAGGGTCAGGGCGCCAACCAGGGACAGGCCGTCGCTAACGGACAGGCCAACGTTTCCGCGGCCCCCGCACCCCAGGGCAATGCTCCCCGCAATGAAAACCAGCCCCGCAAGAAAAAGCGCTTCTTCAAGAAAAATCAGCGCCAGGGTCAAAACCAGGGACAGGCCAATGCGGGTGGCGCGCGCGGCGACTCGCGTGGAAATTCAAACGGCCAGCAGCAACAGCGTCGTGGCAGCAAGCAGCGCCGTCCAAAAGTTTTCGTCGGTCCTATGGATCACAGCTATCGCGCGGTGAACGGAAATTACTCCGACGGGCCACCATCCACCATTGAATTGCAGCGCGGGTTTACCAATGCGCATTACAACGGCAATGGCAACGGAAATTTCAACGCCGACTACTCCAGCCCAGTGAATGGAGGCCGTTCCGTCGACGACATTCAAGGTTCGGCGAGCGGCGCCACTGCATCCGACAATTCTCCCGTTCGCATCTACTGCTTCATCGACGATCTGTTCTTCATCGCGAAAATTCAAGAGACTGCGCGCAAGCTGGGAATCAAAGTGGCATTTGTCAAAAATGAGAAGGACACCATCGCGGACCTGCTGGCATTGCCGGAAGAGGCGCGGCCGACTTTGATTGTGTTTGATTTGAACAGTGCCACGGCGAAGCCGTTGACGCTGATTCCGAAGCTGAAAACGAAGTTGAAGCGGGCGACATCGATCGTGGGTTTCTTGTCGCATCTGCAGGGTGAGCTGAAGGCGAAAGCGATCGAAGCGGGATGCGACACGGTGATGCCGCGCTCGGCATTTTCGCAGACGCTGCCGAACCTGCTGCGCCGCTATGGGATTGAAGTCGAGATCGAAGACGATCAGGCGCAGGTGATCGAAGCCTGATTGGTCGGCACAGAGATTCTGCCGAGAATTTCAACATAGTAGAAGGGGCCGTACGATTTCTCTACAATCGCTGCGGCCGCGAAACAACCCCGTCAACGCTGGCGATTCAATTATCCCGGCGGCCAGTGCATGGCACGTCCGCCGAGCACATGCAGATGTAAATGGTCGACGGTCTGACCACCTTCCTCTCCGCTATTAATGACAATTCGAAAACCTTTTGGCAGGCTTTTCTTTGCCAGCTCGGTCGCGACCAGCGTCAGATGACCCAACATTTCTTTGTCGGCTGCCGATGCGTGGGCGAGCGAGTCGATGTGCTTTTTTGGGATGACGAGAAAGTGCGTCGGCGCCTGCGGATGGATGTCGGTGAACGCGATCGAAAGTTCATCTTCGAAAATCTTTTTGGCGGGAATTTCTCCCGAAACAATCCGACAGAATAGACAGTTCATGCCTTCGAGTTTCGCATAAAAATTAGCGCGGGAAATATTTGGGGTGGTGGCCGGGGAGCCAGGGATTGTAGTGGGCGGCGAAGTTGGCGCGCTGGGAGACGGAGGGATGGCTGTAGAGCCAGAATTCCACGAAGAGATTGGGGTTGGGCGCCTCGAGATAGTTTTCGCCGAGAGCGACGAAGGCTTTGACCGCGGTTTGCTGCGGATCGGGGACAAGTCCGTGAATGGCTTCCTGACCGAAGACGTCGGCCTGGTGCTCTTCCCATCGACTGAAAGCGTTGGCGATGGGGGAGAAGAGGAAGTTGATGCCGGTGAAGACGAGCAGCAGGACGGCGAGTGCCGCAAAATCGCCGGGAGCGCGGATTTGCCAGCGAGGGCCGAAGCGGCGAACCAGCGCGTTGACGGCGAGATACGCGAACCAGAGCAGGACGAGCAGCACGGCCAGAGTGAAGGCTAGGCCCTTATAGATGTGGTGGAGAACGTAGTGGCCCATTTCATGGCCGACGACGAAGAGAATCTGATTCGGCGGAAGTTTGTGAATGGTGTTATCCCAAACGACGATGCGGGTGGTGGCGCCGATGCCGGTGACGTAGGCGTTGAGACCGGTGACTTTTTCGCTGGCCTTCATGAGGAACATGCGCGAAGGAGGAATGTCGAGGCCGGCGTGGTGCGCGAGCTGCTCCAGTTGCGCAGTGAGCGCGGGATCGCTTTTTTCGAGCGGTGAAAAGTGGTTGAAGATGGGATCAATCCAAATGGGCGAGATGAAGACGGCGAAGACGATGACGGGAATGGTGCAGAGCCAGAACCAGAGCCACCATTTGCGCGGGGCGACGCGGATGACCCAGAACAGCAGGAACAGCAGCGGCGTCATGACCAAGGATAGAGAGGCCGAGGGCCTTGAGCTGATCGAGCGACCAGCTGGGCCAGGACTGAACGGAGAGGCCGTAGGCGCGCTCGATGTGCTGGCTGTAGATGTCGAGTGGGAGCGAGACCAGAGTAAGAAAGAGGATGGCGATGGGGAGAAAGATGAGCGCTTGAAGCCAGCGGTTGGGCGTGATGCGCTCGGCCCAGTTGCGCAAAGCGGCGGGCCAGCGCCAGGCGAGGATGAGGAGCAGAACGAGGAGGGTCCACGCCGTGCCGCCGAAGTCGAGGATCGTGCGGAGGCGAGTGAGCGTGATCGCCTTGGCGAGCAGTGCTGGCGGCAGCGTATAGGCCGCCGGCTGTTGCGTGTGAGTTTGTGTCGCGGTGGGTGCGGGCTGCGTGGGCTGCGGCGATTGCTGGGGTGCTGGCCGCACGGGCCTACGGGATTGAGCTTGGGTGACGACGGGCGACGATTGCTGGGCGCGCGCGGGAGATGCTCCGCTGACGAGGAGGAAGGCCAGGAAGAGAATCAGGAACCGTGCTCGCGTGGGTGAACGCATAGGTAGAGAGAACTATCTATATAGGAAGGATAGAGCAACGCCTGGGCACCCTCAATTTTTATGGTGCGAGCAGGAACCGCAGGTTCGCAGGTCGATGATTGCTTCAATCTTTGTGTCTGCCGAATTTCTTCTTTAGGTCAGGGGCAAATTCGCCGATGGTGTTGACGAGGATTCCGACCCAGGCTTGCGTGATGACGCTCTGATATCCCTTGACGGTGATGGTGGGATTGTTGGGATTCCAGGTGGCGCCGATGGCGCCTGCACCGAAGGCCGCGGCGAACGGCATGATGTTGGGTCGAATGGATTGCTCGGAGTGGCTATAGGTGATGAAGTTTCGGATGAACGCGTGACGAAGGCGTGGGCCGGCGCCTGTGCAGCGGCAGCGGTCATAGCGCGGTTCCCATCCGACGATGCCTTGACCGAGCGAGGTGAACGAATTCTGAATGATGTTGGTCGCCTGATTGGAGCCGAGGCGTTTGGTGAAGCCGGGGAATCCATCTCCCCAGTCCTGTGGGGTATCTCGCACTTGATCATGCGTGGCGAAGAATCCTGTCTTGATGTAAATGCCGGGCGTGGTGTAGGTCTGGCGGATGTACAGCTTGAAACGCTCGGGAGCATTCAGGGCGACAAGCGGGGCATCCTTGGGGATGTAGGCGCCGTAGAGCCAGTTGACGGGAAGCTGCGTGTTGATTTCGGGCGGGGGCTGGGTGGGTGGAGATGATTGCTGGGCGCGGGCGGGGGCTGCTCCACTGACGAGGAGGAGGGCGAGGAAGGGAACGAGGAAGCGTGCTCGCGTGGCCAGGTGCATGGTAGAGCGACCTATTCCGCGTCATCATTATCGCTCAAAATGGCGGCAGCTTGAATGTTTGAGGGTTTGCGGGCGGTGGCTGATTTTGCGGGGTGGTGGGGGTGGGTACAGTTGAAGGATTGTGCGGGCTAATTGAAGGATTGTGCATGGCTATTTGAAGGATTGTGCAGGCTAATTGAAGGTTTGTGCAGCGCGGTTTGTGGGGCAAGTGACTTGGTTGCAGTGGAATGAGGGGGAAACCTCATCTAAATCGGCTTCCACTGCTGAAATTCACAAAAAAACGAAAATTGGGCGGTGGAAACCCTGTGCGATCCGGAGGATACGCTGGTCTCCGGAAGGCTTGGGAGGGTGCTGTCTCTATTCTATCAATTTTGGGATAGTCGATGCGCCAAGTGCTGGGTGCTGGCCGCACGGGGTGCTGGCCGCACGGGCATACTGAACGGGCATACTCTGCGCTGGGTGCTGGGCGCGTGGATGGTGTACGGCATACACTATTTCGCACCATCTGTGCTGGGTGCTGGCCGCACGGGCATACTTTGGGCCGGCGTTGATGGGAGGGGGCGGGGCTGCTCCGCTGACGAGGAGGAGGGGCGGGAGGGGAATCAGGAATCGTGCTCGGTTGGGTGAAGGCATCGGGAGAACGATCTATAGATAGGATTATCTGACCCAAGGCAACGGGGCTTGCAGCTGCGATATTTCTCAGGATGACGAGGATGACGTCCCAAGTCTCAGAGGCGAGACATGGGGCACGCCCGCCGTCCATAGCCCGCCCTAGCCAAGCTAGGACGGGGCACCCGAATTTGATCCCTAGGCGAACATGGCGGCTGAATGCTAGCCTGGGCCACCCTCCTGCTGACGAAAGCAGCGCTATACTCCTTCTAGAGAACGCTACCAATGGGTTACTAGCAAGAACACCAAGCGCTGGCGCGAACATGGAGGCGTAAGCAATGGCACCCGACCAATTGTTCAATCGAACCGCGTGGCACGCGTTCGCATCAAGTGTACAAGCCGAATTAAAAACATCGTTGGACTCCATTCCGGCGGCGACGATTGCGTCTAGTGACGCTGGGGTCGTGGTCGAGCAATTTATGAGAGGTCGCGAAGTGCCTATGCCGACTGTGCATTGGGATAAGTTAGAGACGAGCCAGCGGGAGGGTGATATAGATTTGGCCATGGTACCTAACACTATGGCGTACTACGACGGCGAACATGTTTTTCAGAAAGGAGTGCAGTTCGAGGTTAGGGTTCCGTTCGAAGGCAACGCGAAAATGTTTGGTGTGCAGCCGGAATCCTACGACTTGAATCCGCCCGTCGCTGGCCTAATCAGATCATGTCTGATCTTTACCTATTCAGGGCTCGATGCTGACGTCGAGGGATGGACCCGTTCGTTTGAGGAATCTAAACAGAAAATTGAAAGTTACCTCGCGGCTCTTCGCCGAAGTGCTGAAAAACTCGTGACAGGTTTCGAGCCTACTGCAAGGGCTGTCATCGTGGAAAGAAAGTTGCGTCTGGAGAAGGCGGAATCGGATCATGACGCTTTTCGGGCCCGGCTTGGCGGGCGAGGCTCGGAATAGCCGATTCGTGTCTAGAAGTGGCTTTTCGGAGTAGGAGGTGACTCGATGACCGATAGTCTCTCGTCTCACTCGGACGTTGTTATTGAGACCCTGCGGGCCGAACTCGCGGCGGCAGAGCCGACCAAGCAGAGGAGATTATTCGAATCGTTTGTCTTGGCAGCACTGAGCAGTTTGCCCTGGGTTGGCGGTTTTCTGAGCGCGGCTGCCGCCTTCAAGTTTGACGAAAGCAGCGTTAAGGGGGATTCGCTTCAAACTCAATGGCTCGAAGAGCATCATCGCAAACTTCTTGCGCTGAAATCGACGCTGGAGGAGATCAACGGGCAGTTTGAAAAGCTCGGTGACACGATTGATGAGCGCTTGCAAAGTGAAGAGTACTTGGGCATCGTTCGTAAGGCCTTCAGGGCTTGGGATCAGGCGGATACGGGGGAGAAGCGACGTCTGATCGCGAATTTGATCACTCTCGCTGCGGGCACGCGAATCTGCTCCGATGACATACTGCGACTTTTCCTCGATTGGCTCGAGCTCTATCATGAAGCTCACTTCGCAGTGATTCGCGAGATTTATCAGAACCCCGGTTCCACGAGATTCGAGATCTGGACTGCAATTTACGGACAGATACCGAGAGAGGACTCGGCAGAGGCGGATCTCTATAAAATGCTCATCCATGATCTGAGCACTGGACATGTCATCAGGCAGGAGCGCGATGTCAACCAATTAGGGCAGTTTGTCCGGAAGCGACCCTTGCGAGTTAAGCAACGTACTACGATGCAGACGATGAAATCGGCCTTCGACGATACAGAAAACTATGTTCTGACACAGCTTGGGAAACAGTTCGTTCACTATACGATGAATGAACTTGTAGGTCGACTGCCTGACGGCCAGCAAGCCGGGGTCAGTTAGGCCTTAAAATTCCGATGTCTCGTTCGCGAAATGTGCGGCATGCGGCCATCCACATACCGAGTCTTATTTCAAGAGCTCGATCTCTGCTGCAACTCTGGCCTCATAACATAGCGCCAAAAAAACTTGCGCTTCAAAGAGGTTTTTCGTGCCAGCTTCGGCTAATATCCGGGCCGACCTGCGCGAGATGATATTGAAGATGTTCATCATTTTGGGCACGACATGTTGGTTTTTTGACCCTGGGAATATGTTTGGGAGGATGTTTGAGAGTTCGCGGATTACGCCAGACACTTTGCCGCCGTGAATTTGCGGATCAGTGCCGTTCAGGTCGCTTAGAGATTTTTGGACGCGGTGTGCCTTCGCTTCAAACACGTACCAACTATGCTTTGTCGGGTTGGAGTCCTGCCATGCAACGGCAAGACCCAGCTCGAATGGCATATTAAATCTGGGGGTAGGAAATGGTGGCTTTCGGTCCACTCCAATTCTTGATAAGTCATGAATCGAGTAGCGACAACCCTGGATTTCCGCGAGAATCTTATCTAATCTACGTTCCGCGCTAGGCTGTTCGGCAATCACGCGCGGAACATAGCCAAGATAAACGAGACCGGCAATGTATGCGAGGCAAAGGGAGCGGAATCGTTGATCGTAGGGGATGTTGAGAAACACTGCGTCTTTGGTGACGCCGCTAGCGGGTCGTCGCACTGGTTCTCCTTCCAGCGCTGACAGTGACGTGGTTTATCGCTGATCTATTGATTACGAGGAGTTCGATCACGGCCCCTGTGCGTTCGCTTACGGCTTACGCCACTTGTCCCGAGCGCCGCTCGTGGTTTCGCGCACGCGTTCGACGAGTATTGTCCCATTAGGGCTGATCTCCCGTGCTCGCTCGACGGCCGCCCTTTGCGTAGGCAGCACAATGCTGGGCCTTTCGGAGCCGCGCCTTCTAACTGCGTAGTCCCCCTGTGGGCGTCTCTCTATAAAGATCGGATCGAGGGGCCTTTGTCTGGCCTTGCTCAAGCCGAGTTTCTCACCAAATTCATCTAGGGTGGGAATCGGGGGGATAATTTTCACTGGATAGGCCATGCACTCCATTCTACGACGATTAGTGCCCGCTCATCTTTCAGGCTCGTGATGAATATTGGGCTCGGCGCGTCGATTATGGCTTGCGCCACTTGTCGCGGCTGCCGACTGAGGTGTCGCGGACACGCTCGACGAGGACGCCGCCATTCGGGTTGAGTTCGCGTGCTCGTCCGATTGCGTCTCTCTGAGTCGGAAGAACGTCGCTCGCCCGCTCCGAGTCTGGTCTCCTCACAGCGTAGTCTCCTTCATCACGTCGTTCCACAAAGATGTTATTGGCCATTGGTTGCTCCTTCAAAACTTGGGATTTAGGCACACAGGACTAACTTACCATTATCAATAAAACCACATCCGGTTGGGGTAGTCAAGAAGAGAATCTCAATATATCGGGCTTAGCCTGCAACTGCGGCCCCGCTCATGATGGCGGTACTTTTGATTTATTCAGGCTAGGTGGCGAGGTGGAGTTGGTGGAGGGCGGTGCGGGCGCCTTGGAGGTCGGTGAGTTTCATTTCGGAATATTTGCGGGAGAGGATGATGCCGTCGGCATTGCCGTGGAAGGCGGCGAGGACGGCATCGCGGACGCCGTCGGGAGAGCACTTGCTGTGGGTGGGCTCGGTGGGGATGTCGACGTCGATGCCGGACCAGAGAAGAGTGTTGGTTCCGGCGAGGCCGGCGCGGGAACGCTGGGTTTCGCGAAGAACATAATCCGAAGAGAAGCCGGTGAAGGGAATCTGGGCGAGAGGCTTCTCCTGATAATTGAGGACGCGGTAGTGGAAGTCGAGGAGCTGCTGCGGGGGGACATCGCCATAGAGAGTTTGGGAGACGCTGCTGATGTAGCCGGCCATGCGCTCGCCGGCGCAGTTGTTATACATGACGATTTTGATGAAGTCGGAGTTGGGGGCGAGGGCGGCGAGGTCCTGCTCGGCGCGGTAGATGGGGTTGAAGGAGTTGGTGGAGGAGATGTGCCAGCCGACGCCGAGGGCGGGATTGATTTGTTTGACGTGGTGATAGATGGCGGCGTAGGTTTCGCGGAGGCTGTCGGTCCATAGCATCTCCCAGGCGAGGAGCTCGGGATAGCGGAGCATGAGACGCCAGAGCTCGACATAGTAGCCATCGACGGGGCGCTGAGATTTGCGGGCGTTGGTGACGAAGGCGGCGAGGGCGAGATATCCCTGGCGGGCGCGGTCGGGATTGATGCCGCGGTCTTTCGCTTTCTGAATGCAGAAGGGACAGAAGCAGGTGACCTGGTAGGGGTTGATGTCGCGACCTTCCTGCTCCGCACCGAGAGCGTTGGAGAAGGCGCCCTGACGTTCGGAACACCACATGATGCCGTCGATGTCGTAGGAGCGGGACCAGTCTTCGACGATGCCGAGAAGAAAATTTCTATAGTTGGGATTGTTGAAGCAGACGGTGTCGGCGTGGTTGCCGGAGAGATCGATTTCCTGCATGGCGGAGACGTTGGGGATGTCGGTGCGGAAGGCATCCTCAAACCAGCAGATAGTTTTGATGTTGCGCTTGCGGGCGGCGGGGATGACGTTGGCGAGGACGTCGTAGCTGCCGAGCTCAGTGGCGCGGGTGCCGTGGAAGACGGTGTTTTTGTAGTACTGGGGATGGATGGTGGCGTAATTTCCGCCGGTGAAGGTGCTGGTGTCGTACTGCTGCCTGCCGTGGTCGGGGAGTGGCTGGCCGGGGATCTGGCGACCGGCGATGCCTCGGCCGTAGGTGAAGGTGGCGAGGAAAAGAGTGTTGACATCGGCATATTGCTGGAAGTTGTCGAGAACTTTTTCTGTTCCTTCATCGACGAAGGAGACGGCGCCTACCTGGATGCCTATGGTTTTTTTGTTGGGGGTGGCGGCTCGGGTGCTGGCCGCACGGGCATACTTTGGGTTGGCGGTTTCGGGAAGGGAGGCGGATGTTGCGGCGGCGGCGGCGTTGGCGGTTTCGGGGAGGGAGGTTGCGAGGGCGGCGGCTGCGGCGGTTTGAAGGAAAGCTCTTCGATCCATTTGTACCTCGACGGGGGTTGGGTGAGTGCGGTGCGTGACTTCAATCAGTGTAAGAGAGTGAGAAGTCGCGAGGGCGGATCAAACTTCCTCTGACATTTTCTAACCGGACGGTGTTCACTCCATGCGGAGGGCTTCCATGGGATCGGTTTTGGAAGCGCGGAGTGCGGGGCCGAGGGCGGCGATGAGGGCTACTAATCCGAGGGCGGCGAGTGCCAGCAGAGCGATGCCCAGGTTTGTTGTCGAGACTCCGTAGAGAAAATGAGCGATCAGTTTGGAACCAGCGGCGGCGATGATGATGCCCGCCAGTGCGCCGGCGCCTACCATGATCGCGGCCTCGCTGAGCACCAGGCGCAGCAGGTTGTTGCGCGAGGCGCCGAGGGCGAGGCGGACACCCAACTCTGGGCGGCGCTGTTCGACCTCGAGCGCGAGCACGCCGAACAAGCCGACTGCGCTGAGCAGCAGAGCGATGCCGGCAAAGGCGTTGCTGAGCAGAGCGATCAGCCGCTCGCTACCTAACGACTGGTCGATCAGGTCGGGCAGAGATAGAAACGACATATATCCAGTGGTGGGCGCGTAACGTGCGAGTGCGGCGCGATAGGCGGTTGTGGCGTCGGCCGTGGTGCGGCTGCGGATGAGGAAGTTGAGGTTGTTGTAGTAGCCTCCGCCAGCCACTGTGGATGCTCCGGCGGGAAAGTACAGAGTGGGTGGCGCGGGATCACGCAGGCTGGCATAACGCGCGTTTTCGGCGATTCCGACGACGCGGCATTGCGCGGTAAACGCAGCTTGGCCGCCGACGGATGACTTGATGGATTCGCCCAGCGCAGAGCCGCCGGAAAACAGCAGGCGCGCGGCAGCCTGGTTCACAATGCAGGTGGAGCGATCGCGATCGGCCGTGGTGAATTCGCGACCGAGGAGCAGCTGGGTGCGCATGGTGGCGAAGTAGCCTTCGCTGACCTGGTTGAAAGAGATCTTGTGCTGCCCCGGGGACGAGCCGACAGCCTGGGCGAGTATTTCCGGGGCGAAGCCGCTGATCGGAGTGACCCAGGCGTAGGCGGCGGACTGTACGCCGGGCGAGGCACGCAGGGTGTCTGTCATTTGCTGGAAGATGGAGGCAATCTCCGCGGGAGTCTTTTTGAGTGCTTGAAACTGCGCCATGACGGTGGTGATATGCGAGGGATCGAAACCGGTGTTGTTGGCGCGCAGGCGCAGCAGGGTCTCAGAAAAAAGCCCGGCGGCGAACACCAGCACTAACGCGACTGCAAATTGTGCGGGGATGTAGAGGCGCTGGCCAAGCAGCTTGCGGCGGCGATGGGTGCCGGTGGACCGGAGCAGACTTGCCGGAGCGGTGCGGCTGGCAAATATGGCGGGGGCGAGGCCGAAGAGCAGCGTAGTCAGGATGGCGAGCGCGCTGGTGAACGCGAGCACCCGCGGATCGGGGCGCAGCAGAAACGTCTCCGGCGATCCAGGAGGAGTGAGAAAGGCGGAAAGCGCACGGGTGCTGGACCAGGCCAGGGCCGCGGCCGCCACCGAGCCTATGGCTGCCAGCATCAGCGATTCGATGAGAGACTGCTGTACGATCCGACGCCAGCCGGCACCGAGCGCCGAACGCACAGCAAACTCATGCTGCCGCGCTTTCGCACGAGAGAACTGCACGCTGGTCAGATTGACGCAGCAAAGCAGGAGCACAAGGAGCGCGATGCCCTGCAGCAGCAGGAGCGACTGCCGATTCTGTTTTCCAATGTAGGCGAAGCCGTGGCCCTGGGACTCGGCATGCAGCGTGGCGCCGCGAAAATCGGGTATCTCGCGCCATTGCACGGGCAGGAGAATTTTTATTTCGTCCTGTGAGATGCTGGCGAGCTCCGCGTTCAGCTGCTGAAGCGTACTGCCCGGGCGCAGGCGGCCGAGCACCATGACCTCCGACTTTTGCGGCGTGCGGAAGACGTCCAGCTCCGACGTGGCAGCCATGGCGGAGAGAAAATGCATGGGCAGCATGATGCGTACATGCGTCCCCAGAAACACTCCGTCGTAGTTGCGCGGCAGCACGCCCACGACGGTGACGACGTGCCCGGAAACTTTGATGTGCCGCCCGATGATCGCGGGGTCGCCGTGGAAATTATTTTGCCAGAAGCCATAGCCGAGGACCGCCGGCCAACCGCCGATCGGTCCTCCGGGTATATCGTCGGCCGGGATGAGCACCCGACCCAGGTAGGGCCGCACGCCTAACATCTGCAGCGCATCGCCGCTCACCATCTCCCCTTCGATGGAGCGCAGCGTTCCCTGTTGGTCGGCAACCGAAAGCATATCCGAGCTCCAGCCGGAGAGCCCTTCGACGCTCTTGAGCTGCGCTCGCAGTTGGTCCAGGCCATACAGCGACTGCATCGGGATCAGCTCCGGGAATTTGGGGCTCTTGAATCCGACCGTCACCAGCTGATCGGGCTGCTGCACCGGGAGGGCTCGCAGCATGGCATCATCGATGAGCGTAAAGATGGCTGCGTTGGCGCCGATGCCGATGGCGAGAGTGAGGATCGCGGTGGCTGCAAATATCGGAGACTTGCGTAGTTGCCGCAGTGCAAAGCGAATGTCCTGCCAAAGTGTCTGCATGCTCACTCCATGCTGATATTTGTATCGCATTCAGCCAGTGTGGGACAGGCTAGTTAACCTAAACTATAGATACCTATTTTAAAAATAGGTATTCTGATGATATGTTTGCAGCATGGCGAAGAATTCTGAACATCGCGATCTGTTCCCTGGCGCACTGGAGATCATGATTCTCCAATCGCTGCGACTGAAGCCCATGCACGGTTATGCGCTGGTCAAGCACATCCAGCGGGTTTCCGATGACTTGCTGCAGGTGGAAGAAGGTTCGCTCTATCCGGCGCTGCAGCGAATGCTGAAGGAGGGCTTGCTGCAATCGAAAGCGGGAATTTCTGCCAAGGGACGGCCGACGCGGATCTACCGGCTCACTCCTGCCGGCGTCCGTCATCTGGAGCGCGAGGTGGTGAGCTTCGAGAAAATGTTTGCCGGGATTAACCGCGTGCTGGCGGCGGCGGAAGCGTAGGAGAGTTTGCCATGGTGAATTTCTCGCGGATTTTTTTCAGGAAAGAGCGATACGACGACATCTCTGTGTCGATTCAGGAGCACATCGACGAGCGCATCGATGAGTTGGTGGAGGAAGGGCATGCGCGCGCAGAAGCGGAGAGCATGGCGCGGCGCGAGTTCGGCAATGCGACGCTGCTGGAAGAGCGCAGCCGCGAAGTGTGGCAGTGGCAGAGACTGGAATCGCTGCTGGTGGACCTGAAGCATATCGGCCGCAGGCTGCGGCGCTCGCCGGGATTTGCGATCACTGTGGTGCTGACGCTGGCGATTGGCATTGGCGCGAATACGGCGGTGTTCAGTGTGCTCAACAGCGTGCTGCTGCGACCGTTGCCGTATCCGGAGCCGCAACAACTGGTTTCGCTGCACCTGAACGCGCCGGGTGCGCCGGGGCTGGCGGAATTTCGAAGCGAGCTGCGCCTGTCGGCCTCAATGTATTTCACATTTGCCAGGCACAACCGCACCTTTCAGGCCCTTGGTATCTGGGGACCGGGAACGGCAAGCATCACCGGCATCGCGCGGCCGGAACAGGTGAACACAGCGCAGATTTCGAGCGGAGTTCTCGAGACGCTCGATGTTCCTCCGTTGCAGGGCCAATGGCTGACAGCAGCCGATCAGGACCCGCATGCGCTGGGGCGAGTGATGCTGAGTTATGGCTATTGGCAACGCCGCTTCGGCGGTGACCCCGGCGTGGTGGGACGCACGATCAGCGTCAATTCGCAGCCGCGAGTCATCGCCGGAGTGATGCCGCGCGGATTCAGGATTGTGAACTATGACTTTGATCTGCTGGTTCCCATGAGCCTCGATCCGGTCAAGGAGCCGTTAGCAGGCTTTGCCTATCGCGGCATTGCGCGGCTACGACCGGGCGTGACCATTCCACAGGCGAATGCGGATGTGGCACGGTTGCTGAATGTGTGGATGGATTCATGGACAAATGGCCCGGGCACCGATTCGCAGTGGTATCTCAACTGGAAGATCACACCGGCGCTGCAGCCGCTGAAAGATACTGTGGTGGGCAGCATCCACACCATGCTTTGGGTGGTGATGGGAATGATCGGTGTGGTGATGCTGATCGCGTGCAGCAATGTGGCCAACCTGCTGCTTGTCCGCGCCGATATCCGCCAGCACGAGCTTGCCGTCCGCGCCGCGCTTGGCGCGGGACGATGGCGGATCGCGCGTGAGCTATTGCTGGAGAGCGTAACCCTGGGTCTGTTGGGAGGAGCAGTGGGCGTAGGCGTTGCTTACGGCGGCCTCCGGTTGCTCACCGCGATTGGCCCTGCCGACCTGCCGCGCCTGAGCGAAATCTCGCTCGATGGTTGGTCGATCGGCTTCACACTGATTCTCTCTGTGCTGTCTGGCTTTCTCTTCGGCGCCATTCCGGTATTGCGTTATCTGCCTTCGCGGCAGCGCCAGACATTGCTGGGAGCGACGCGGACAACCAGCGCGAGCCGCGACCGGCAGCACGCACGCAATTTGCTGGTCGTCGCCCAGGTGGCCATGGCGCTGGTGCTGCTGATTGGCGCGGTGCTGATGATCCGCACTTTTTTTGCCCTGCGAACTGTCGATCCCGGCTTCTCCGATCCGGCATCGTTGCAGGTCATGCGGCTTTCGATTCCAGAAACGCTGGTGCCCGATGCCGCGACTGTGGTGCGCATGCAGAACAACATGCTCGACAAGCTCAATGCGATTCCTGGTGTTTCGTCCACCGGCTTTGCCGCGGCCGTTCCGATGAGCGGAGCCGAACCAAGCTGGGATGAGATCCTGGTTCAAGGAAAGAACTACAGCGACGACAATCCGCCGATGCGACTTTATAACTACGTTTCGCCGGGATACTTCCGCACTGCGGGCACACGGCTGATTGCCGGCCGTGACTTCACCTGGACGGATATCTACGGCTTGAGACCGATTGGAATAGTCTCTGAGGGACTTGCCCGCGAACTGTGGGGATCGCCGAGCGCCGCCATCGGAAAGCACTTTCATGAATTTCCAACCGCGCCCTGGAGCGAGGTGGTGGGGGTGGTTCAGGATGTGCGCGAAAATGGTGTCGATCAGGTGTCGCCGGCAACCGTGTACTGGCCATCGTTGATGAGTGATCCCTCGGCGCCGCAAAAGCAGCGAGCCTGGCGCACCGTCTATTTCGCGATACGCACGCGGCGCGCGGGCACGCAGGCCTTCATCAATGAAATGCAGCGGGCCGTGTGGTCGGTGAATGCGAATCTGCCGGTTGCCGACATTAGCACCATGCAGGATCTTTACAGTGACTCGATGGCGCGTACTTCATTCACGCTGGTGATGCTGGCGATTGCCGGAGCGATGGCGCTGGCTCTCGGCATTCTCGGGATTTACGGCGTGATCTCGTATGCGGTTTCGCAGCGCACACGCGAGATTGGCATCCGCATGGCACTGGGCGCAAAGAAGAGCGAATTGACGTGGATGTTCGTTCGCTCTGCGTTACTGCTGACCGGTGTGGGGACGGCGGTTGGCCTTGGTGCGGCGGCCGTTTTGATGAGCCTGATGCGAACGCTTTTGTTCGGCATCAGGCCGCTCGATCCCTTTACCTTCGCGGTCGTACCGATTGCATTGGTGGCAGCAGCGGCATTGGCAAGCTATCTTCCGGCACGCCGCACGGCTGCAATCGATCCCGTCATCGCGCTTCGAGCCGAATAACTAGAACAGTCGGGCACCGATTGAATCTACCGAACTCACCGATGCGGTGAGGCTGTGGGTCATTCGTAGCGGAGGGCGACCATGGGATCGACGTGGGAGGCGCGGCGAGCGGGGAGCCAGCCGGATAGCAGGCCGACGAGAAGCAGGGCGAGGACGGAGCCGATGACGCTGGCGGCATCTGTGGGGCGGATGCCGTACAGCATATTGCCGACAAGGCGGCTGCAGGCGAGGGTGACGGGGACACCGATGGCGACGCCGATGCCGACGAGGAGGAGAATTTCTCGCATCACCATCCAGCTGACGGAGGCGCGGCTGGCACCGAGGGCGATGCGGACGCCAATCTCGTTCGTGCGGCGCGAGACCATGTAGGACATTAAACCGTAGATGCCGATGCAGGAGAGAAAGACGGCGAGCAGGCCGAAGAAGGCAGAGAGCTGGGCGACGGTGCGCTGCTGGGTGATGGAGCCGGAGACTTCTTCCTGGAGCGAGGAGACACGAGTGATAGGGAGGCTCGAGTTGATGGAGTGGATGGCGTTTTGCACGTCGGTGGAGACGGCGGCGGAGTCGCCATCGTAGCGGACGATGAAGTCCTGGAGGTACTGCGGGCGCTGGGTGTAGTCAATGTAGTCGAGGGTGGTTGGTTTTTCGTCGAGGCTTTGGAATTTGACGTTTTTGGCGATGCCGATGATCCGCATCTGCCAGGAAGCCTCGGGCCCGCCGAGGTGATAGGTGCGGCCGATGGGATTGGAGTTGGGAAAATAGAGTTTGGCGAAGTGCTGGCTGATGATGGCGACTTTCTGCGAAGTGGCGGTATCTTGTGGGCCGAAGGCGCGGCCGGCAAGGATGGGAATCCCCATCGCCTTGAAATAGCCGTTGCCGACGACATCATGGTTGACGTTGGAGGATTGGGAAGGGTCGATGCCGGGGACGGTGATGTTGCCGCTCCAACTGCCCTGGTCGAAGGTAAGAAACGCGAAGCTGACGGCGGTGACGCCGTGGAGGGCGGCGACGCGCTGCTCAATCTGTTGGTAGAGAGCGGTGAGGCGAGGTTCCGTGTCCTTA
>CAWCFC010000007.1:0-45830 GCA_963794795.1 uncultured Acidobacteriota bacterium
TTAACGCTATTTCGTATCGTAGACCGATTCATGATCGGGGGGACTGCTCAGGACATGCCGCCCACGCCGATCAGCTTTACCTTAGTCGTTAACTTTAGAGCCGGGGATTTCCGTGGGCCACTTGATCTCGGACTTGAGATCGCTTCGCCTTCAAAGGGTCCGGTGCAAGAACTAAAAATCCCGATAAACTTTGAAGCCCCGGACGAGAAAGCTGTGCAGATGCTCGGTCAGATCAATGTCATAGTCAGCGAACCGGGACTTTATTGGATCGTGGTCAAACTGCTGGAAGAAGAGTATACGAGAGTTCCATTCCGAGTTGTTTATCAACGCGCCCCGTCAGTTCAAACTGGAAGTTGAACGGAACAACCTTCGAGGTAGAGGAAGCAGCGAGTACCAACGGGGTTGGAGTACCCATTTCAAACAAGCCTGCTAGGATCGCCAGTTCATTAAACAGTTGACTATGTGATTTGTGGCCAGCATCAAATTCTGCCAGCCCGAGTTCAATCTTTCCGATCATTCGCTTGGCTTCATCAGACTCTGGCTGTGAATCCTTATGCATATTCCATGACGCAGCGGTCAGCCATTGATCAAAATCATCCAGTGAAATTTTGAGCAGAGTAAGCTGTTGAATCATAGATCGAATTTGAGCAGCGGAGATCATGACTGATAATTCTACCTCACAACCCTTGCCGATCAAGCGAATTCCTGTCGAGGAAATGCGCAAGCGGTTTAATGAGGGCGGCTACTGGGAAAAGGTTCGGAAAGGAGAATGGACATCTCACACCCTCGAATCTAGGGTATCTGATGCTCTGTCAGATGAAACGGTTCAGATTACGAGTGTCATGCTTTCGTACCGGGATGAAAACGGAGACGAAGTCGCGCGTGTCCATCAATACATAAGGCCCGACAGTTCTATAGCGGCGAGCGGTAAACCCGATCCCAAGAGACTCGTGCAAGATGGAATCCTCTATCGCTTAATCAGAACTCCCCAAAAACATTAGCGGGTCAGGTATGTTTGCCGACGCTCAGCTTGTAAATGGGATCATTGGAACGACATACTGCGGGCATGGCCTTTCAACCTCATCCCGAGTACCAAGAGCGCAAGACCAGTGCAATCTTGCTCATCAAGTTGCTGCTCGAGAATAGAAAACCAGAAATACTGTCCCAACACTATCGAGAATTGCTTACCGTCCTGCTGTGGAAGCTTACCGAAGCGGAATCGCACAACAAGTACAAGACGCGCTTTCAGACGGAAGGCGCGATTGCGTGCCGCGATGCAATCAAGCTGCGGCATGAGCATGTCCATCAACGTTCCAAAATGATTGATCGATTGCTCGACGCCAAGCTGGAGGAAGTGGACGGCATTCTGGAGAACGCAGTTGGCTGCACGGTAACAATCGACGAACATGCGCGGCTAGCCAAATGCGACGACGAATACGGCTGGGATCGTTATCGAAAGGCTGGCTTAGTTGTCATCGACACCGCCACCGGCGAAAGATGGATTTGATAGATGCCGGGTGGCCCATTCAAGGCCTCCTTTGGCGGGTACCCCATTCAAGCCCTCCGTTAGCTTGAGTGGGGAGGAAAAGATTGTCATCCCGACCGAAGTAGAGTGACCTGCATTTCCTCTGTACCTATCGCTGGCCAGTTTTCAATCCACAGGGCGATTAGGAATCCCAGCCGGGGGCGAAGGTAGGAACCAGGAGGCTCCCCCAAATGGACTCTTGCTGGCAAAATTCGGAATAGGCGCCAGGTAGCCACTCTGAATGTTTGAAGACTCTTGCATCCAAAGCGGGTTGTATGGGACGCGCTGCCCCACCTCAGACCAACGACATGCGAGATGCCCCGACTCCGATTGCCATGATGAGGGGGCATCGTCGTGAGTATCGATAACGTCATTTCCCCATCATTAAAGTGCCCTGCGCCGTAAACGGAATCATTCAACCTGCGAGCTGTGCAGCATACTGAACCAGAACTGGTCGCTACGTGCCCTACGGAATCGGGGTCATCCCTATCCATCTTGTAGTCGGCTTTCAAATCTTCCTGCCTGTTTTCTCGATCGATGATGGATGTGACCAGGGTGGAACTGCGTTCGTAGCGCCGGATGAAGACTTCGAAGAGCAGCTCGGCTCCGGCTTTCGAAAGTGGCACGAAGCCCAGTTGATCGACGACCGGCAGTTCGTAGCCGGCCAGTTGTTTCTGGAAACGGAGTAGCTTCTTCTAGTCTCTGGCATCGATCAGTTCACTGACCAGGGCGGCGGCCGTAGTGAAGGGCTCGCGATGGACATGCTGACAGGCAGCCAGGCCGAGGGCCATCGCGATGTGCGTTTTCCCGGTGCCGCTGTTGCCCAGCAGCAGCGCATTTTCCCGGCGGGTGAGAAACTCCGATTGCGCCAGCTCAATGCCAGCAATCATCCCGTGCAGGAGTCAGAGGCGAGAAAGCACATACAAATCATTTCCGCATTGAAGAGCACTTCCGAACCTGAATCTACCACCATTCCTGCACCTTACTTGAGGGCGATGATCGCGCCGATCAAGAGTCCACTGGTGTCCACGTCATAGACAAATGTGGACTTTGGACGATAGTTCACAGCCAGGTAGCGCCATCCAGCCGATAAATCAACATTCCGTCGTACCTTGTAACCCAAAAAGGCTCCGATCTGATAATCCAGGTTCGCGCCGCCGGCACCCGCGTCTCCGAGAATTGTCACTTTCATTTTTGGAGACAATGCCGCCTGAATCCTGGCGCCCGAAACGACGTCGACCCAATTCGCGGATTGGTACTGGGGAGAGACGTAGGTACCTGGCACGAAGGTCAAAGTTGTACCCAGGTGAAAATAACGGATGCCAAGGTTTCCATCGACCTTGATCATCTTGCCGTCGACCAGGCGATACGCTCCCTTGGGAGTGAGCAGGTCCTCGTTGATCTTCGTCTTGATGTTCGTAGGGCCAATTTGAAACGGGAGCGACTTATTGTCGGAGAGCTTCATCCAGATAAAGTCGACGGGCGCGGAGAACTTTTTATATCGCGGTTCTGCAGCCACCATGATCCCCATATTCAGATAGCTGAAAATATCGCCAAAGCTGGCGTGGACGCTGGCATCATAGCCGCGCGCTCCCACCGTGCCGTGCATTCCGGCAAACCATATGTAGGGAGCGACGGCAAAGTGCCAGACAGCGTTGGGATCGGACGCCGTCGACGGCTGCGCTTGTGCGGGCGTGGAGGAAGAGGCTTCCGTATTCAACACCAAGGGCTGAGGCGTTGGGCCATCTTCCGCCGGTGCGAGCGGTGAGAACATGAGCGTCACGATGGCCGCGGCAAACAACGACGTATAGAGTTTCCTGTATTTCTTCATTGCGTTCTCCCTTGATCTTGCCTCGGTTGTTCTGGCCCTTTTCAAATCCAGCTGGCTGCTCTTGCGCCCGGTTCGAATGTAAAGAGTTCGACCGCCGCATAAAACGCGCCAACTGACACTGCCCACCGTTGATGTGTACGAACATGACGGCAATCGAACACATATGTGTCGCGTCCGCCGATACCAAATCGGTTGCCCGCGAAGAAAGCTTGGAGTCGTTAAATGCACGCTCTATGCCAATCCCGATGCACTCGAGTCGACAGCCCCGGTGAGGTGCAGCGGGGATCCAAGGCGACTGAACCGTCCGAGCTGTAATGGGCTGCGTACGCAGCGATTTACGCGCCCAGTCCCAACAGACGGAGAGCATGTTTTTGAGGCAAACTCGACGAGCCAATGAGCTTCGGCTTCATCCGTGACGTCTAGAACCGCCTGCGGGAAAACTGCGCCGACTCCGATATGTGGGGGACACTCCAAAATGCCGGAGTTTGGAGGTCCACGGCGGATCGCTTGGACGGCATTGCAAAAGCAGTCTATCGAACCATGATTTCGACTCCGGACGCCATTTTGCCTTTGGCCCGAAGGTTGCCAAAAGTTTTGCCTGCCGAAGGAGCGTGGCCGACTATACTGCATAGAATTCCCCAGGACGGGACAAGAAGCTCACATGGAAATCTATGCGCGTCTCCATCCCGAGGCCATGAAGATTGTCCTGGTGCTGTTTCTGTCGTTTTTAATCGGGCTGGAACGGGAAGAGCACAAGGCGGCCGGGACCTCGTATTCCTTCGGTGGCGTGCGGACGTTTCCGCTGATTGGGCTGATCGGCTACTCCCTGGCACTGCTCGCGGGCACGCAACTGCTGCCGTTGACCATCGGATTTCTGGTGATTGCCGGATTTCTGTTGCTGTCGTATTGGCACAAGCTCTCCTGCGAGACGGTTGCGGGTGTCACCTCGGAGATGTCTGGGCTGGCGACATTCCTGGTGGGGGCTCTGATCTGCTATGGACATTTCTGGGTGGCAACCACGCTGAGCGTCGCCTGCTTGCTGTTCCTGGACCTGAAAGAAGTGCTGGAAAAGCTGGCGGCACGCATTCCGGCGCAGGAGATCCTGACCTTCACCAAGTTTCTGTTGCTGGCAGGCGTGATTCTGCCGATTCTGCCCAACGAACAGTTTGGCAAATTTCACATCAATCCATTCAAGACGTGGTTGGTGGTAGTCGCAGTCAGCGCAATTTCCTACGGCAGCTACGTGCTGCAGAAATTGACGAAGCAGCGAGGCGGGGTCGTACTGGCGGCTCTCCTGGGTGGGGCGTATTCCTCCACTGTAACCACGGTGGTAATGGCGCGGCGATCGGCGGAGGAGAAACATTCCAACCTGTTTTCCGGGTGCATTCTGATGGCTTCCGGAATGATGTACCTGCGGCTGGCGGCGCTGCTGGCCATCTTCAGTCGACAACTCATGGAGCTGTTGACGGTTCCCTTCCTGGTGCTGGCTGCCGTGGGAATTGGGATTGGCTGGTTGTGGACTCGCCGGCCGGATCCAGATGCCGGAACGGTATCGAGGGAGTTTGAGCCGAAGAATCCGCTCGACCTGCTGACGGCGTTTCTATTTGCTCTGCTATTTCTTGCGATGCTGGTTGCCACGCAGCTGGCAGTTACCTATCTGGGCAAAGCTGGCGTCAAT
This sequence comes from uncultured Acidobacteriota bacterium, assembly GCA_963794795.1. Taxonomy (GTDB): domain Bacteria; phylum Acidobacteriota; class Terriglobia; order Terriglobales; family Acidobacteriaceae; genus JAKAAZ01. The sequence continues at coordinate 5,035 of CAWCFC010000007.1, forward strand.
ACGCTGGCCGCCATCATGGGCGTGACCGATGTGGATCCGTTCATCATGGGGATGACGCAAGCTGCAGGAACATTGACGGCGGTAAAAGTAGCGGCGGCAGCAGTTCTGATTGCGGCCTCCAGCAACAACGTGGTGAAAGGCATTTACGCCTACAGCCTTGGAGACAGAAAGACTGGCGTGCAGAGCCTGATACTACTGACCGCGCTGGCCGCGCTCGGTCTTGTCCCTCTTTTCTGGATTGGCTCCTAGCGAATATTCAATCGACGCGCATGAAGGCAGTCGATGCGACGCATCCCGACCGACAATGGGCGAGACGATTTTCAAGAGTGCTTGTTCTTTCCCGGGATAAGAGATTTCAAACGATCCTCCCACGCAGGTTTCGCGGGAGTTCCTGCGGCTGCTTTGGCGGCTAGATTTGTCGTTGCATTTGCACCTGGCTTGTCCATCGGCACAGATTTTGAACCGTCGGTCGCGGGTTTTGTCACTGCAGGAGTTGGTATCGGTGTCGATGTTTTGTTTTTAGGACCGCTGTCGGCTGCCGTATTCGCACCGGCTATTCCACCGTTCGTATCTCCAGGCGCATTCGCCCCGGGCGCCGACATATCTTGCCATTGCACAATGAGAGAGACTCGTCGATTGGTTGGATCAAATGGATTGGACGGAACCCGCAGCATTTGATCTCCGTACCCGCGCACCTGCGACACCTGGTTGGGGCCGACGCCACCCTGTTGCAGCAACCGGCGCGCGGAATTGGCCCGGTCGGCGGAAAGATCCCAATTGCTATAGTCGCTGGCTTTTGAATAGGCCTGCGCATCGGTGTATCCCTCGATCAGCAGCTTATTCGGCAGCACCTTCAACTGGCCCGCGAGCAGGTCGAGAAGCTCAACACCGCTCGGACTCAACTTGGCGCTGCCGCTCTGGAAGAACGTTCCCCCCTTGTCCTCTATCAGGTCGATCTTCAGTCCTTCGCTGGTGATGGTGAGGATAATTTGCTTGGAGAGCTTACTGAGGTCGGTCTGCTTGAGAATTGCTTTTTCAATTTCTTCTTTCAACTTTTGAACATTCTTCTGATCGATTGAAATGCTTTTGTTGGATCCCAGCACGGTAGTGCCTGTTTCGCGTCCTCCGCTTTTTGGATCGTTGAAATAGCCGGCAACCGCTTTCTTAATCTGCGGAGTGGAATTCATCAACCAGAGCACGATGAACAGCGACATCATCGCAGTGACAAAGTCAGCGTAGGCCACCTTCCACGCGCCGCCATGATGACCGCCGTGCGAAACTTTTTTCTTGATGACGATGATCGGTCGAACGGTTTTGCGATCTGGGGCCATGATCCGGTCTCTCTAGGCTGCCGTGCCGCCGGCGGGTTTACTGTCTGCTTCGGCGACGGCCGCTGCGGAGGGCTTCTTGCATCCCTTCTCCATTTCGTCAAAGCTGGGGCGAACCCGTTCTGGAATCGCTCGCCGTCCCATTTCAATGGCGAGAATCGGCGCCAATCCCTTCAAGAATGCGAGGATGATAACGCGCAACACATGCAAGTAGGCATTGTGCTCATCCGCTCCCTTGGCCATGCTGGAAGCCAGCGGCCCGACCAGGCCGTAGCACATGAGAATTCCTAAAAATGTGCCGACCAATGCGGCGGCCACCTTCTTGCCGATTTCTTCCGGCGGCCCACCCAATGATCCCATCGTGATCACGACGCCCAGAACGGCGGCGACAATTCCCAGGCCGGGCAGCGCGTCGGCGACAGTGGTGAGCGACTGGATTGGCTGCAGCGTCTCATGGTGCGCCACCTCCATATCGAGTTCCATCATCTGGTCCATGTCGAAGGGATCAACGCCGCCGGTGATTGCCGTTCGCAGCGTGTCGCAAACAAACGCCTGGGAGTGGTGATCCTTCAGGAACTCGGGGTACTTCTTGAAAATTTCGCTGGTGGCGGGCTTTTCTACGTCGTCTTCTACGCCGGTCAGGCCAGTCTTGCGAACCTTGTTAAACAGCTCGAACATCATTTTCAGTGTGCTCAGATATCTGTCCTTGCTGAATTTCGAAGGACTCAGCACGCCGATGACACCGGCGATCATGGCTTTGATGATGTAGACCGGATTGGCGATCAGGATGGTACCCAGGGCGGCGCCCGCAATGGTCACCAGTTCCGCGGGTTGGAGCAGGACAAGAATATGTCCTTTCTCCATCAAGAACCCGCCAATCACGGCGCCGAAAACGACAACAATTCCTATGATCGGGAGCATGTGTCTCCCCTGGCTTCAGTGACACAGTTGCCACCCGCATATTCACTGCTCCGCATCGCCTGGCGTGCCCGATTCAGCAAGTCTGGCAGAGTGTCGGCTTCAATGGCGAAGCTGGTTCCGATGCTGAGCGTCAGGCCAATGCGATCGCCCCACCAACGAAAATCCACGATCCGCGCCAGTCCCGCCAGGCGGCGCGCATGGTCGGTCAACAGCTGCGCTGAACGCTCGTGCGCAATGATCAAGAATTCGTTGTCGCCCCAACGCCCGATAGTTTCTGACGGCTTCATTTGACGGAGCAACGTATCTTCCACCGCACGCAGCATCGCTTCGCATGCATCCTTTCCATGGGTTTTGCGCAGGGACCTGGCCTGATCGACAGTGATCCACAGCAGGCCAAACGGCATGCCGCTGGTTGTCCATTGGTGATAAGCCGCGTCCAAGCGGTCTTCCATTTCCGCCTGGCTGGCCTCAATGCCCGTAGCTTCGCCGCTTTCTCCACGAGGCAGAGCATCGACTTCTTCTGCCGGATAAAACAGCAGCACGGTGCCCATCGCGGAGGCCTGCGCATCCTGCAGCGTCACCTTGCGCAGCATGCCCGGCACTTCATGTCCCAGCTTGTGATGAATCGATACCAGCGTGAGTCGCTCAAGGACTGGATCAGCAGATCGCGATGTCTCCGCGATCGATTGGCTGAAAGAGAGCCCACTGATACTTCCACCTTCTGCAAATCCAGCTTTCAATTCCGCCTCTGCACTGGCAATTACTTTGTCGCGATGCTGCTGATCGATACGAAACAAATCTTCAGGACACGGTCTGCAGACCATGTCTTGCGCGGCGTAGCCGGTAAGGGCTGCCGCAGCAAGATTCCAGTACACGACCCTCGATTGTTCATCGAGGACGGCGATTCCCTCTTCCATCAGGTCGAGAGTCGCCTCCAGCATCGCCAAGCGATCGCCCATATCCACCCATCCGCCGAGGAATGCGGAGCTCCATAAACTTCTTATCGACCAAGTTCTCGGAGACTTCATCGGTGGGCAGAAAATTGAAGGGATGGCTACCAAAAAAACAGGGCAATCGATTCTGCCGATGGAAATTGCAGAACAGATTGCCCAAAGTTTGCGCGTCGATCGATACCGTTAAGGAATCTGACGCGGTTCGTTTCCCCCAGCAACGCGAGGCGGTTATTGTTGTGGCGGCGGAGGTGGAGCTTCCTGGGTATCGGCCGCTGTCGCGCCTGCGTCCAGGTTCAAACTTTTGCTCAGTCGGAAAGCCAGAACGGTTTCAGCCGGATAGGAAATGTCGCGATTGTTTCCGGTCGCAGCCGCGCCCACCGTTCCCGCACCTGCGCCGACAAGCCCACCGATCAAGGCGCCTTTGCCGCCGCCGGCCAGGCCTCCAATCAAAGCTCCGCCGCCGGCTCCGCCACCCACCATGGCTCCGGTGCGCTTGCCTTTACCCTTGGTCTCCTGGCTGATGGTATTGCTGCTGATGGGGTAGGACTGGCCTCTGACGTTCACCGCGATCAGGCGAACCGCAAGGCTGGCTGCACCCTTGAACTTGCCGGCAGAGTGAGCCGTGACTACAACGCCGCTGACAGCAGACCCTGCAGGAATGACTACGTTTCCATTGAGGCGAACGGAGTTCACCAGCGAACCATGAAAGCGGTCGCCGGAGGTGCTGGTCTTTGAACCGATGGCACTCGAAATCCGCGTAGAGAGAGAAGTTCCGGCAGGAATTATTCTGGGCGGTGGTGGCGGAGCTGGCGCCGGTGGCGGTGCAGGTGCGGGCGTGGGCGCTGCCGGAGTTGCCGGTGAAGTCGGCGCGGTCGTGGCGCCGGTTGCAGACTGGCCAGGAGGAGGTGCTGGCTGCTCTGACGGCGGCGCAGGCTTGTTGCACGCGGTCAGGAACATTGAAAGTGAAAATGCGATTCCCAGGGTAAGTGCGACGCGAGGCGGATAACTGGTCATGACTGCACTCCGATCTTTCGTGAATGAGCTCGGGATTTTTTTCGAGGGGAGGAGAGTCTCTTGCATTGTCGAGTGCGGATTTCGCCTTGTCAACCGCGGAATTGATTGGATGAAAAGCGGCGGAGCGAACAGCTCGGCGCAGCTTCAGATCCGACTGCGCCTATGGCAATCACAAAGCGAACGCAGCATGAAAGGCTAGCGTGCGGCGGCGGCCTTTTGTTTCATCCATGCCTGCTCGAAAGTCTTCTGAGCGTCTGCGACGAAATGCTGATAGCCCGAAGGGTCGATGAAGACACGGGGACCATCCTTCGAATAGTTCCCAAGTTTGGCGAGCATATCGAAATACCCGCCGTGTGCGCCAAGAAATACATCGCAGGGTAAAGCTCGCAACGTGACAAACGTATGTTGAAAATCCTGAACAATGCCGGGATAGCTGACGGGGTGGTTCGGCGTCGCGACGAAATGGTACTCCGACCAAAAGCTGACTCCACCCACGATAACGATGTTGCGCAATGTTCCGGCTGCTTCACCTGGAACATGAGCGCGCATTGTCCAGGTGGTACAGCCGCGGGTATGACCCGCAGTTTTATGCGCTGTGAGCGTAACACCACCGAGAGTCACGGTGTCCCGGTCATGGAGGATTCGATCGACATGAACAGGCGGGTAGGACAGGATGTTAGGTGATGGAGCGAGAAAATCCGTTCGTGCGCCGGTCTCGATGACGCTTACGTCGCCATCCATCACCATATTCTTCGCGTGGGTTTCACGAATCACCTCTGCCGCACCGCCGACGTGATCGAAATGTGCCTGGCTATTGAGCAGAATCTTGATGTCAGTCCAGCGGTAGCCTAACTTCTCAACGCTCGCGCGTATCTGCGGGGGCGAGGTAACGAGGTTGGCATTGATGAGAATATCTCCCTGCGGAGTGACGACCAGGTAGCTCGCGAGGTCCTTGCTGCCCACGTAATAGAGGTTGTCGGCAATACGAAAAGGAGCGATGGGTGCAGTCCACGAAGGATTCGAGTCCGCATGGGCGATTGTGGATGTGCAGAGCAGGAAGAGCAAGAGACGGGAAAGAAGAGCGCGCATTCCCACTCTATAGCACAACCAGCAGCCTTATAACGATCGTCACAGGAATCTCCCGCACGTCCCGCAATGGCACGCATCGGGTCCAATGAAGCTCCCGGCCTTACGCTCTGAGAGCCTCTCCCTTACAGCCGGGATGATTGCACTGACAGGTTAACTCCGTCATTTTCCTGGAGTCTTTGCAGCGATCTCCGCAATAATCTTTTCCATCCGTCGTCATGCAATTACAGCCTTCGTGTTTGCACTTCTTGGCTTGTGCCATGTTGTCTCCTCCATCGCGCGTGTACCGCGACGCGACAGCTCAATCGACTCGATTGACCAGAGCCATCCGAAAGCCGTCTGGTTGCTAAGATGCCAGCGCCCGACCCGGCGGAACCGTCCTTGAAAAATTGATTTAGGTTTATGAAACAGGATTGGAATTTTCGTGGAGCTGCGAACGGCGAGCGCAAGCGTTCGGCTGGCACTCATCCCGAGTTACAGTCGCTGGATCGAACGAAACACTGCACGAATCGCACATTCAACGTGGATGCTTGCGATGCGTTTGCGTTCTCGCGTGGCGCAACGGTGGAAGCTGGGGTGAATCTGACTCGCGAAGACGCCTACCGGCGGATGCTTTCACATGGCTATCGGGTAGCCATCCAGGGCGTCGCCATGCAACGGCCGCATGTGGAAGGATTCAATCGGGCGGACGCTTATGTCATCGACGACTGGCGGTAAGACCGGTTGCGGTTTTGCTTGGTCTACGGCTGTGCGTAGTAGCCTGTCAGGGTGCGAGCGGTCACATTGCCTTGGTCCACCGTCACAGAGATAGCACGATACTCGTTGGAATGAGATGCCGGAGGTGGATCGACAGTGATGGTATAGAAGGCGTCCGCATCCTGAACTGCCTGCGCGATTTCGCTGCTGATGCCGTTACTGGAATTAAAAATTCTGCCGCCTGTATCAAGCGCCAGCACCTGCAGCGCAAGATTGCCAACTTGCATATTCCGAGGAGAACGGACCCCTTTAGTGAACTCCTTATAGAACATGGTACGGTAGCCACCCGCATCTTGAGTTCCCAGTGGATCGACACTGTAGAGCGTAATGCGCGCCTGCCGCATGGCGGCGGAAAGCGCAACGAGATTATTGAAGAAGGCGTCTTCCTCTTTTGTTGTCAATTCGACCTCCGCCCCAGACAGGAGAGGCCAACCGGGTGACACCCAAATTAAGAGTTTGCGGCCTGGACGGCTCTGCTGCGCGGTAGACAGGGTGAGGAGGCCCGATGCGGAAATCTGAAATTTTTCTACCCAACCCCAAAAGCCCGTGGAACGAGGGATAGTCCGGATAGGAATATTAATTTTTTGCAGATAGGCGGCAAGTTCATTTCCGTCCGTAGACGGCTGAGGGCTGATCTTTATTCCAGTATCGGTGAGTACGGCAATGGAAATGGGCTGCGCGAGTCGGCCTTGATTCTGTTTCAGGAAGCGCTCGATCTCCGAAAGCTCATACGCCACGGTTGAGAAGCCGGTATTCACCGTGTCTATCATCAGGATCACTTGTACATGCGCAGCGGCCGCATCGACAGCCTGAAAGCCAACGATTGGCTCCGGCTTGCCGTTCACGGAAACGTGAAAATGCTGCTGCGAAAGGCCCCCGATCGGCTTGCCTTTAGGTTGTGAAACCACCACCTCCAACTTGAGCGGGCCGGTGGTAGTCGTGGGATTGCCGCTTGGAATCTCGGGACTCGGAGGTCGCGCTTGAGCCTGGGCTACACCGATCCATGAAATGACCGCGATGGCCGCGAGCAACGGCTTGATCTGAATGGCAGATTTCATCAGTTTGACTCCCTCGCGAATTTGGAAGCAAATCAGTCGGTACCGGTTGAAGGGTCCATCGGCGATTGCGACGCCAACATCGGAACCCGGACATCCACGGTAGAGATACACCTTTCCATGAAAATAAGCCAGAGCCTGGGACCCCATTCTTCCGGGAACGGCCCGTGACCAGATCGCTAGAATGGGTGGGTGAGTCACAGGCACAACTGGAAGCAGCGAATGGCGCTGGCGGTGTTGCCGCCGGTGGGGGCGCTGGTGTTTCGGTTGCTCGGCATGACGCTGCGGTTTGAAGACATTGGCGCGCCGGGGACGCATGCCGACGATCATCCGGAGACGCGCGTCTACTGCCTGTGGCACCGCTCGCTACTTTCGATTGCGCATCACTTTCGCAAACGCAAGATTGCCATTCTGATCAGCCCGAGTTTTGATGGGGAGTTGATTGCGGCCATGATCCATCGCGTGGGGTATACGCCGGTGCGCGGGTCGAGCTCGCGTGGCGGCGCGGCGGGTCTGCTGGGAATGCAGCGGGCGCTGGAGGCGACGAATGGAACGCGCTGCAACTATGCCGCCTTCACCAGCGATGGCCCGCGCGGTCCGGTCTACTATGCCAAGCCGGGCGGGGTGAAGCTGGCGCAGCAGGTGGGCGGCGGGGTGGGCATTTTTTATGCGGCGCCGGATCGGGCGTGGACATTGAAGTCTTGGGATGGATTTTTGATCCCCAAACCGTTTTCGACGATTGTGATTGGCTGGCAGCCGCCGGTTCCTGTCGAAGGGGCATTGGGGGAAGGCTCAACGACAGACGGGACAGTGGAAGCTGCGCGGCTGGCGGTGGAGCAGGCGCTGGAGCGAGCGCGGCACGAGGTGGAAGAACATATTGCTAGGAAGCGCGGCGGGTCCAACTGAGGCCACTCGATGATCAGAGAATCCCCAGGTCTCAAACGCGAGACCTGGGGCAACCAGCAAAAAGCAGGATCCCTCCACTTCGGTCGGGATGACAATTTTCTTCCATGAGCATTCAATGAACCGGTTCGAGCGAAGCAGGTTGCGATGTGCGTGGCAGCATGGTATTTTTGGACTTGCGCGTGAAGGGTCGCCGCGGCGACTGTTTTCGCCTCGGGAATTGGGTTTCAGGGCTGGCGTAGCTCAGCTGGTAGAGCATCTGATTTGTAATCAGAGGGTCGGGGGTTCAAATCCCTTCGCCAGCTCCAGCAAGCCAGATTGCCGGGCAAATTCCAGAGGTCAACGCGGCAAGTCAGCATAATTAATGATGGTTGAAATCAGCAACTCCTAACCGGGTTGCGAAAGCTTCGCTTCGTCTCTCCTAGCTGTGTCTCCTGCCAGGAAAGCCTGCATAGCCCTCTGATGGGACGGTTCGCGCCGTTGTGGGTCGCCGCGGCGACCGGTTGGACGGCAAAGGATGGAACGAGGACATTGTGCACAGGTGGCCGAGCGGTTAATGGCAGCAGACTGTAAATCTGCCGCTCCTTGCGAGCTACGGAGGTTCGAATCCTCCCCTGTGCACCACTAGTTTAGATTGGTAGTAGTGGGACAATGGCGATGAGTGAGAGCGAACGATCACTCAATCCGGCAGCCGATAAACGTCGCATGGTGATTGCACTGGCGGTGCTGGCGGGGTTGGCAGCGCTGTCGTGGTTCACGATTGGTGGCTCGGCGGTGTTCCATGTGGAAGGCTACAGCAGCTCGTTGTTTTCCTATGGCGGGCGGGATGTAGAAGTTCGGTGGGTTCCGATTTTGATTCTTGGTCTCTTTGCATTGCGGGTCGTGATGTCGAATATGCGCGCATGCGTGCAGGAGAGAGACACAAGAGAAAGCTGATGTAGCTCAGTGGTAGAGCACTCCCTTGGTAAGGGAGAGGTCATGGGTTCAAGCCCCATCATCAGCTCCAGAATAAAGCCACTAGCTATTAGCTTCGGGCGAAGGCGCGGTTTTCAGAGGCTCGGGCTAGAGGCTAGGGGCTAACGGCTAGGAGCTAGTAGCTGCTTTGCGGGAGTAACTCAGTGGTAGAGTCACAGCCTTCCAAGCTGTTGGTCGCGGGTTCGATCCCCGTCTCCCGCTCCAGACATTCCCCTGCGGTACGCTGGATCGGCCGGGTGTAGCGACAGGATTGAGACAGCGGAAGTAAAGCAACTTTGTTGAGAGACGTTTTCAGGCATGGGTGATATGTTTCAGCAACCGATTCTCGCGGTAGAAAATCCAGCGGTTTTCGCGCCTGTGAAAGCAGCGATCGAAGCGACGTTTGCGCCGCCCGCAGTGGGCCGGTTTTTAGAGAAAGCTGAGCGCGCGCGACTGCGTATCCGCGATTTTGATACGTTGCGACAGCAGGGCCTGCTGGGAGAGACCGTCAAGTCCGGCTACGAGCAATTGGGAAACAGCGATCAAGGCCAGATTCGCGAGTTGTACCTGCGTTCGGTCGAACAAGTCGCTCCGGAATTGCGCAAGAAGTATTTGAAGGTCTACGCATACTACTGATGCGCTAAGTGCAGATAACCTAACCCCGAGCGTTCACCGGGAAACCAACAGCAATCAAGAAGAAACAGGAGCGAAAGGGCAACCAATGGCGAAGGAAAAGTTTGACCGGTCGAAGCCGCACGTAAACGTAGGGACGATCGGGCACATTGATCATGGCAAGACGACGTTGACGGCGGCGATTACGAAGGTATTGTCGAAGCACAACCCGAACAACAAGTTTCGTTCCTTCGACACGATCGACAATGCGCCGGAAGAGCGCGAGCGCGGCATCACGATTGCGACCGCGCACGTGGAGTACGAGACCAAGAATCGTCACTATGCGCACGTCGACTGCCCGGGCCACGCCGACTACATCAAGAACATGATCACGGGAGCGGCGCAGATGGACGGCGCGATCCTGGTGGTGGCGGCGACTGACGGTCCGATGCCGCAGACCAAGGAGCACGTGCTGCTGGCGCGGCAAGTGGGAGTTCCGTACATTGTGGTGTTTCTGAACAAGTGCGATGCGGTGGATGATCCGGAACTGATTGACCTGGTCGAGATGGAAGTGCGCGAGCTGCTGAGTAAGTACCAGTTCCCGGGCGACGATGTGCCGGTGATTCGCGGCTCGGCGCTGGGCGCATTGAATGGCGAAGCGCAGTGGGAAGCGAAGATTGACGAGCTGATGGAAGCGGTCGACAAGAGCGTGCCGATGCCGCAGCGGGCCATCGATCAGCCGTTCCTGATGCCGATTGAAGATATCTTTTCGATCTCGGGTCGCGGCACGGTGGTGACCGGAAGGATCGAGCGCGGCAAGGTGAAGGTGGGCGAGGATACGGAGATTGTCGGCTTCCGCGAAACACGCAAGACGGTGGTCACGGGCGTCGAAATGTTCAAGAAGCAGCTGGATGAAGGTCTCGCCGGCGATAATGCGGGACTGCTGCTGCGCGGGATTCCGAAGGAAGATGTGGAGCGCGGCATGGTGCTGGCCAAGCCCGGTTCGATTACGCCGCACACCAAGTTCAAGGCAGAGATTTACGTGTTGAGCAAGGAAGAGGGCGGACGGCATACACCGTTTTTCAACGGCTATCGGCCGCAGTTCTATTTCCGGACGACGGATGTGACGGGCGTGGCCAAGCTGCCGGAAGGCACGGAGATGGTGATGCCGGGGGATAACGTCAGCCTGGAGATTGAGCTGATTACTCCAGTGGCCATGGAAAAGGGCTTGCGGTTTGCGATTCGCGAAGGCGGACGCACGGTCGGCGCCGGAGCCATTGCTGAGATTTTGAAGTAGAAGGAAAGCAGCTTGTAGCTTTTAGCCTCTAGCTAGAAGCTAAAAGCTAAAGGCTGTCGTTGAAGCTGCGTTTAAAGGCTGGCAAGCAAATGCGGCCAAAATCGGATAGGATAAATAGATGCGCGAAATTATCACATTACAATGTCCAGACTGTAAAGAGCGGAACTACTCTACGACCAAGAACAAGAAGAAGACCACAGCGCGGCTGGAGTTTTCAAAATTCTGCAATCGTTGCCGCAAACATACGGCTCATAAAGAAACCAAGTAGCCGCGTCGTTTTTTTAGAGATGTAGGGGCGTAAGCTCAACGGTTAAACTGCTGGTCTCCAAAACCGGACTTGGGGGTTCGAATCCCTCCGCCCCTGCCAGCCTTTTTGTTGGGCCGGGTCGCCGTGGCGGCCCATCATGATTTCCGGCGATCCTGTGGTGTGATCGCACCAGACGTATTGAGAAGGAAGTAAGGTTATGGCAAAGGCAATTGCAGTCACCGAGACCCAGACGACGCCGCAGTGGCGGCAGCAGCCGGAACGCTTCTGGACCTTTCTGAAGGAAGTTCGCAGCGAGTTGCACAAGGTGGTGACGCCGTCGCGCAAAGAAGTGCAGTCGACGACGACGGTGGTGATCATTACCGTGTTTATGTTCGCTGGATATTTCTGGGTGGTGGACGGGATATTTAACCGGATCGTCCAGTCATTGATTGCCTGGCTGACGCACTAAAGGAAATGCAGTGGGAACGTTGCACGCGTAGAAGGTGAGATGGATGGCAGAAGAAGCAAAAATTGAAGCGCAACAGGCGTCCACTGAGACGCCGCCAGAATTGGCGCCTCCCGTCAACGAGCGGTTTCGCTGGTACATCATCCACGCCTATTCAGGATTTGAGCGCAAAGTGCGGGAGTCGATTGAAAGCCGCGTCCAGGCCTATGGCCTGCATGACCGCATTGGCCGCATCATGGTTCCGACGGAGCCGGTCACAGAGATTCGCAACGGCAAGAAGTACACCATCGAGCGCGTTTTTCTTCCGGGCTATGTGCTGGTGGAGATGGACCTCGACAATGAGATTTGGCACCTGGTGAAGAACACGCCTCGCGTTACCGGTTTCTTAGGGACGGGGGAAAAGCCGGTGGCGCTGACGGAAGAAGAAATCAGTTCGATTATCTTCCGGTCGGATGTGTCGAAAGACAAGCCGCGGATGAAGGTGAAGTTTGAAAAGAACGAGTCGGTAAAGATCACCGAGGGGCCGTTCGCCAACTTTAACGGGGTTGTGGATGAGGTCAACGAAGACCGCGAAACCCTGAAAGTGATGGTGACCATCTTCGGACGTTCGACGCCGGTGGAGTTGGAATTCAGCAAGGTCGAAAAGATTGCATAAAGGCAGCCGAAGAGCAGCTGTTAGCTCCTAGCGTTTAGCTAGCGGCTAAAAGCTAACAGCTAGAAGCTGCATTTTGAAAGGGATTGAACGATGCCTCCAGTTAAAAAAGTACAGACGCAGGTGAAACTGCAGATTGTTGCCGCGAAGGCAACTCCGGCGCCGCCGGTCGGCCCAGCTTTGGGCCAGGCGCAGGTGAACATCATGGAATTCTGCAAGCAGTTCAACGCGCGCACCACGGCGCCGGAAATGGCGGGGCTGGTGATTCCAGTCGTCATTACGGTCTACACGGATCGCACTTTCACCTTTGTCACCAAGACGCCTCCGGCAGCCGTGCTGCTGAAGAAGGCGGCGGGTGTGGTCAAGGGTGCAGGCACGCCGAATAAGGACAAGGTTGGCAAGGTGACGGAAAAGCAGGTCGCCGAGATTGCCAAGCAGAAGATGCCGGATCTGAATGCGGCATCAGTCGATGCGGCGATTCGCTCCATCAAGGGAACGGCGCGTTCGATGGGCATCGAAGTCGTCGCCTAAGCGAGATATTGCCGTGACGAATCTACCGGCATCATCGTCTTCACCTGACTCGAGTCGAGAGCTGCTGCGCCATACTTTGGCTACGCTGGCCTATCGCGGAGGCAAAGCGTTGCGCGATGCGCCGGGGGATTTTTCGGCGTTCACGCCGGGCGGCGAAGGACGTTCGGCAGGCGGCATCCTGACGCATATCGGCGATTTGCTCGATTGGGCGTTGTCGATGGCGAGCGGCGAATCCCAGTGGCACACTTCCAAATCTCAGGCGTGGAACGAGGATGTCAATCGCTTCCACGCTGCGCTCACCGCCTTCGACACCTACCTCGCTTCCGATCAACCCTTACATGCTTCGGCTGAAAAGCTCTTTCAGGGTCCGATTGCCGATGCGCTGACTCATGTCGGGCAAATCGCGATGGTGCGGCGATTGGCGGGTGCTCCTATCAAGGGAGAGAATTATGCTGTGGCCAGGATTACTGCGGGACGCGTTGGGGCGGATCAGGCTGCTCCGAAGCGGGAGTTCTGAGAGAGAGTTGAAGAGCAGGGTGCAGGGAACAGGGCACAGCCGGACGCGGAATAGTTGAAGGATTGTGTAGGCTATTTGAAGGATTGTGCGCGCTAATTGAAGGATTGTGCAGCCTAACTGAAGGTTTGTGCAGGGCGATGATTCCACTAAGTGACTCTGCTGCAATGGGATGCGGGTTGGAGGTCGGTTTTTCGCTTGCAACTGTCGAAAAAAACCGCAATCTACGCGCTCTGGCGGGGGACAGAAGAAGATCCTACGGTAAGTTTACCAAATCCGGGGGATTCAGTACGCCACGTTTCGAGCAGCTACAAACTGCCAGCTTTCAGCTACTAGCTGCTAGCTTTTAGCTGCTCGATGTTCGCTGGGCACCCGGCTGGGCGACCCACTTTCCTTCCAGAGCTTTTCCCAATCCCAGATTCCGGACATCACCTTGTTCGGCAGCGGGAACCCGAGTTGATGGGCGAGCATGCACACTTGTCCGCGATGGTGGGCTTCATGGGAAATCATGTAGCAGAGCATTTCCATGCCAACCGGCCAGGGTTTGGCCCAGCCATCTCTGAGAAAGGCTTCGATGTGGGGTGCGCGGCCGCCGAGTGCCTGGTCGAGAATTTCGGCGCAGCGAGATGCGCTTTCGGCTAAGGCTGTGCGGGCCTGCTGCGGGGTGCAGTTGGCGCGATTCAGTTGTGAGGGGACTTTCAGGTGGGGAGCGGTCAGGCGAATCCATTTGCAGCGGACGTTATGCATGTGGGTAAAGATGGCGGCGATGGTGCGGACATCGCCGGGTGGCTTGGCTTTCCACGCGGCTGGGTTGAGATGCTCGAGCACGAGCTGGTTCATTTGCTGATTGAGGGCAAATATGCGCGAAGCAGGATGGGTGAGTTGCGGTTGAGGCCTGGGTTTGCGCGTGGTCACGATTCCCTACTCCCGCCCCATGATATCGCTCCGGGGTCGGCCACACTTCGCCGGGGCGCAACGATTCGTAGTTGCCGAAATGTATGGTCCGCCGTCCGACTGCAAGGGAAAAGTTCTGAGAGAGAAAGTCTGCGTCAATGTATCCGGCCTTTTTGTGGAGATTTGTTCTCCTGGCCTTGATGAGATACGCCGCGTGCCTGTCCTTTGAAACGCCTCGGTCATCTAAGACCCATTCGGCAAACAGGTTTCAGGCACGTCGTTGTGACTGTTCTTTCATCTTTACTCTTCCAGTGCAGACCTTGGTGGGAGAACTTGTGTGGCGTTGCTTATGCTGCCATTGCGTTCGGAACAGCGCGGTAATCCTGTCCAGTCGCTAGGACTGCCCATGCGATCCGTGCCAGCTTGTTCGCCATCGCGACGATCAACACGTTTCGTGGCGCTCGCATCTCAAGCGCCGTCACCCATGCACCCATCGCGATGCGATCTCGCTTGGATCGCAACACCACTGCGCGAGCCCCATGGATCAGGATCTTGCGCAGATACCGGTTGCCGCGCTTGCTGATCCCATAGAGCTTCGCCTTGCCGCCTGTCGAGTGCTGCTTCGGCACCAGGCCCATCCACGCAGCGAACTCTCTTCCCTTGCGGAAGGCTGCGCCGTTGCCGATCGAAGCTACGATCGCAGTGGCTACCAACGGGCCGATCCCAGGGATCTGGCGCAGCCTGACGCATGCGGCATCGCTCGAAGCGATCCTCTCCACTTCATCGTTCATCTCTACAATCTGTAGTTCCAGGTCCTTCCACTCGCTCCACAGCATCGCGACCAGGTTCCGCATCCTCGGGGTGAGGTTCTCGTTCGCGTTCTCTAGCACCTCGGGCATGGCCTCCCTCAGACGGATCGGGCTCTTTGCAAACACTATGCCGCGTTCCAGGAGGAAAGAACGAATCTGGTTGATCACTGAAGTTCTTCGGATCATCAATCGCTCCCGCACCCGGTGCAGCGCCTGCAGGTCCAACTGATCGTCGGTCTTGATCGGAACGAAGCGCATGTTCTGGCGATCGACTGCCTCGGCGATGGCTTCAGCATCGATGAAGTCGTTCTTGTTGGACTTCACAAACGGCCTCACGAACTGGGCCGGGATCAGCTTCACATCATGGCCTTGTGCTCGCAAGGCACGGCCTAGGAAGTGCGCCCCCGAACAGGCCTCCATCCCGATCAAAGAGGTCTGCATCTTGGCGGTGAAGGTGATCAGCTGCTTCTGGGTGAACTTCTTCTTCAAGAGCACCTGGCCGTTATCGCCAAGGGCCACCAGGTGAAAGGTCGTCTTGCCAAGATCAATCCCTACCGAACGAATCTGCATGTCGATGATCCTCCTTGAACCTGCCTACAAGATCCTCCACGCTACCGGTGAAGTTCAAGCGGCGGACCATCTCAGTAACACCGTTTTTCTGGAGTCAGCGAAGCCTAGTCAAGCAACGTATATTCATATTCATTTCGCGGCGGCGTGCCTATTGGTGTGGAGAATCTCGTCGCAGTTCGTGACAATAGAAACATCGTTCCCTCCAGCGATAGATGACGATATATAGTTCAGTGCATGAATACCGGACGCATGCTCAACAAGGTCGTTCTGTTCCCGATGATGCTCTTGCCAGCTGCGCTACACGCACTACCCTGTGACAGGCTATCGCAACTTGCTTCGCCAACACTATCGATCACGCTTGCGAAGGTTATGGACGCGGGCAATTTCACACCCGCCGGAAGCACGAATGCGCTCCAAAACCTGCCGACTTTCTGTCGCGTCGCTGTAGACCTCAAGCCAACTCCGGACTCCGACATCCACATGGAAGTATGGCTCCCCACCTCACAGTGGAACGGCAAGTTTATCGCCGTAGGCAGTGGTGGCTGGGGTGGCTCCCTCTCCTACGGTGAAATGGCTGATGCGCTGCGCCGTGGCTATGCAACAAGCGCCACCGACGATGGCCACACCGGCCGAGGCGCTTCGTTCGTCGTTGGCCATCCGGAGAAGCTCATTGATTTCGCCTACCGCGCCGAGCATGAGATGACAGTCGAAGCCAAGACCCTCATCCATGCGTTCTACGGTCGTGATCCGCGCTACTCCTACTGGAAGGGCTGCTCTGGCGGCGGACGCGAAGGCCTGCTGCAAGCCTCTCGCTATCCGGATGAGTTCGACGGCATTATCGCCGGCGACCCGGCAAACATCCGCCGAAACGCCTGGGCGCTCGAGCTGGCTAATCAGACTTTCAAGGATCCCGAAGCCTATATCCCACCGGCGAAATACCCAATGATCCATCGGGCGGTTCTCGAGGCCTGCGATGCCAAGGATGGCCTGAAGGACGGCCTGATCGAAGCCCCCGAGAGCTGTAATGTTGACTTCAAGAGCCTGCAATGCAAGGCGGCAGACGGACCCGATTGCCTTACAGCACATCAGGTCCAAACCGCCCAGACTATAACGAGTCCAGTTGCGACCAAGGCAGGCAAGATCCTATTTCCTCGCGTGGAGCCGGGGACTGAACTTCGCTGGGGCCGTCTCGCCGGGGGGCCTCAGCCAGCAGATCTATTTCTGGACGAGTTCCGTTACATTGTGTATCAGGATCCCAATTGGGACTGGCGAAGCTTCGACCTTGAACGCGACTCCGCCAAGGCGCATGCAATCGATAAAAACGTTGACGAGCTCAATCCAAACCTTACGGCCTTCGAGAAACATGGCGGAAAGCTGCTCCTCTATCACGGCTGGGCAGACCAACAGGTCTCTCCAGGCTCCAGCGTTGAGTTTTATAAAGCGGTGCTGGAATCAAGCGGTAGTCCAGAACAAACCTCGAACTGGATCCGTCTCTTCATGGCTCCCGGCATGGCACATTGTTCAGGCGGAGAGGGCCCTGATACCTTCGACAAGATCAGCGTGATGGAACAGTGGGTCGAACAGGGCAAAACTCCTGAGCAGATCATCGCTGCCCATGAGACTGTCGGTAAGATCGATCGGACCCGCCCTCTCTGTCCTTATCCTCAGGTTGCCCACTACAACGGCGCAGGCAGCATCGACGAGGCATCGAATTTTAGCTGCCGTTTGCCTCATTAGCCCGCATAAGCGCCGAGTTTTTCTCCAGATCACGACCGATGTGCTTAGACCCCAACTCAGACGAGCTGATGGGTAGTCGGCAGTTCTCCGAGGATGGGTGTGGCGTCTGATCGCCTGATTCCACAGGCAATACATCCCACCTTTCTCCCACGGACGGATGACAGCCTCGATCTCAGCAGACTTTGACGAGTGCCAATCCGTGACGATCACCGGATCGCGTTCTTGCAGGAAGGCAATGAAGCGGTGGCAATCATTGGGGAGCATATGGAATCGTGTCTGCCTACCCATTGGCTGATTGTATGCGAGGTGTCCGTCGGGAACGTGATTCGCTTACCTCCCGAAAAGTCGGGTTTGCGGCAAGTTCATCGGATGCGGTCGGTGCCCCGCCACGGGACTGGAAGGCGTGAAAAAATCAGGTAGCGCCGAAGATGAACTGCGATGAACGTGGATGAGCCTGCAGCATTTTCCATTGGCGTTCATCCGCATACATTGGGGGCGGGACTGAATTCGCGGTGGGAGGAGTAGGAGATGCGGAAAGGGCAAACGAGACACCCACAACGGGACGAGCCGGCGGCGCATGGCAAGAACTACATCACTCCGAGCGGACTTGAGCGCCTGAAAGAGGAGTACCGGTTTCTGGTGACCCGGGACCGGCCGGCGGTGGTGGAGGTAGTGGCGTGGGCTGCCAGCAACGGCGATCGCAGTGAGAACGCCGACTATCAGTACGGCAAGCGGCGGCTGCGGCAGATCGATGGGCGGATTCGCTTTCTGGCGAAGCGAATCGAAGCCGCGGAAGTGGTGGACCCGGAGGCTGCGAGATCGGGGCAGGCGGCGACCAGGGCATTCTTCGGAGCGACGGTGCGCTATGCCAATGCCGCGGGAGCGGAGCGAGTGGTGAGCATCGTGGGCACGGACGAGGTGGATCTGAAGCGCAATCACATCAGTTGGGTGTCGCCGCTGGGGCGCGCGTTGACCAGGTCGGCGGAGGGTGACAGCGTAGTTCTGGAAGCGCCGGGCGGGACAGAATCCCTGACGGTGCTGGAAGTACGGTACGAGCGCATTTCTGTGGAACCGTTCCGGGAACCACCTGGATCCACGGCTTCGGCAAGTGGACTTGCTCGGCGAGGATCTACGCGCAGGCCAGGCGCTTGAGTTTGATGCGGTCGGTACGAACCTGGGAGAGATCGTAATGCGCCTGCTGGGTCAACCAGCTTTCGGCGCTGCCGCCGAATACCTTGGACAAGCGCACGGCCATCTCCGGTGAAATGCCGCGCTTCTCGTTCACCAGTTCGGATAACGTGGTGCGGGTGACACCCAGCGCTGCAGCGGCGCGGGTGATCGTCAGGCCAAAGGGCTCAATGCACTGGCGTAGCACGAAGCCGCCGGGGTGGGGTGGATTTTTCATCGGCATGGCAAATCTCCTTAGAAAGCGTGTGACTCAGTGATAATCCAGATAATCGACGTCCCATGCGTCACCGTCGGTGAAGCGAAAGATAACCCGCCAATTCGCACGGACAATGACCGCCCAGAATCCCTCGAACTCGCCCCGGAGCGGATGGAGTCGGAAGCCGGGAATCCGCATATCGTCGATTGTGCTGGCAACGTCGAGACGTGCCAGGATGTCGCGCAATTTCTCACGATGTTCCTGGATTACGCCGCGAGAATCGTCACTCTGATACAGACGGTTCAGCCCCTTATGGCGGATCGACTGAATCATAGGAAAGCGTAATCCGTTACGTAACGGAGGTCAACTCGCAATATCAGGCGGAAGCCCCGAAACAGGAGTTCGGAAATAGGTTTCGGGTTCCGACATTCCCCACTCAAGCCAATGTAGGGCTTAAATGGGGCACTCGGCATGTCTTGGAGCCGAAGTCGATTCTGGACGGATTGCGGGCGGCATAGCGCCACTATTCAGTGGAGGAGTAAGATGATTGCGCGATCATCGGAGGTTCTCTGCGATGAAATCGAATACGATCGACGAGATCGTCTCCGCAGTCCATCTAATCGCGCCGAAACGCTGACGTTGAGGATCTCATGCACGGCTAAGACCGCAAATTGGGGCTTGATTATTTGTTGCGGCGCAGGTCTTCAGTCAGGATGATGGCCTCGGCTATCTCTCGAAGCGGCTTGCGTCGCTGACGGCTTTGCTTCTGTAGAGCGATATATGCGGCTTCTTCATCCAAGCCCATATCGCGCTGTAAAATCCCCTTGGCGCGCTCCATCAATTTGCGAGTTTCAAGCTGATCACTGAGTTGCGATTTTTCAAATTCCATCCGCGCAAGCTCGATTTCGGCGCCGACCAGATAGCCTAGCGTGGTGATCAGCTTAATCTCTCGGCGGGTGTGCGCGTGCGGCGCGCGATGCTGCACATTGATGACTCCAACGAGCTTTCCGCGACATAGCACGGGCACCGAGAGAAAGGCCTCGAATCGGTCTTCAGGAAGGTTGCCCACCTTTGTGAAACGGCGATCGTCGGACGCGTTGGAAGAGATGGCGACCGGCTTGTTGTGAGCGGCGACCCATCCGGTGATGCCCTCGCCCACCGCCAGTCCTACGCGGTCGACGACATCGTCATGAGGATTCTTAGAGGCGCGCAGCACCAAATGATCCTTCTCGAGCACATAAATGAAGCAGGAGTCGCATCGGACGGCCTCGGCAACTACCTCGATGATGCGATCGGCAACCGCATGGAAAGGATCGGCCGCGGCTATCCTGCTCCCTATGTCATGCAATAGGTCGATATCACTGCTATCTTGCAGCTCTTTTGATTTCTGGTCCAAAACAATCCTCCTCGAGCTAATAAGTTTCTATCCGTTGCTGCAGACATAAGACGCCATTTCTCACTGGGAGGAAATGAGACTAACCGGCGTTCACTTCATGGGGCGCGAAGCTCCTGCGCGCACTTTGCAATTTCAACAATGTGAGCTTACGAGCCTCGACGCGCGAGACTTCAATATGCGTTGCCAGTTGATCCGCAGTTGCGCAAAACGCGCCCTTGCGCAGACCCTCAATCATGGACGCATGCTCCTTGTACGTCGCAGCGATGCGCGAGCGCTGCGTGAAATCCAGGCGGCGAACGATTCGAATTTTTTCTGTTACCTCCAGGTGCACGCGCGCAAATTCGGCATTTTTCGATGCCGCGACCAGGCTGCAATGGAATTCCTCGTCCCACATTGCGACCTGCAGCGGGTCGTTGCTGCGTTCTGGAGGGCTCACTTGCCATATCGCTTCGAGCGGCAGGAGGATCAAATTTAATTCTTCTGCGCTCAGCCCTTCCATGCGCTGTATGGATGTCCGCTCCAGCAGGATCCTTAACTCATAGAGTGCGTCGAGCTGGTCAAAATCCAGTGGACGCACCTCCCATCCGTTGCGGAAGTTTACGTCCAGAAACCCCTCCCGCTCCAGCCGATAGAGAGCCTGACGCACCGGCGTGCGACTGGCTCCGGTACGGTCTGCAACTTCCGCTTCAGTAAACCTGTCTCCAGGCAATAACTGAAATTCAAAGAGTTCAGACTTGAGCTGGTCGTAAACTGTATCCGCCAAGTTTTGTCGACGTAGATTTAGAGCCATAGAGATTTAAGATTTCCTGTCAGATTTCGATTACCGCCAAAATATCACCTGTAGCGACAGAGTGGCCAACTGCGCAGCAGATAGCTTTCAAAACTCCGGCCGTTGGAGCGGAAACCGTCAGCTCCATTTTCATCGCCTCCACAACCAGTATGGCCTGATCCGCTTCCACTCTTTGGCCTGGCTCAGCCAATAGTTTCCAAATGCTGCCGTGCATCGGCGCATGGACTCGATGACCATCCGGAACTGTCGATTCCTCTACGGTGGGGATAGGGGCCGACGTAGTCGCGACGGTGGTCTCGCGGTCTTTCCAGTGGGAGATTTCCGTTTTAAAAGCCGCATGCTGTCGCTCCCGGAATGTCGCGATACTTCCGGCGTGCAGGTCCAGAAACTGGAGATAGGCTCTGTAGTCGAAGATCTCTTCCTCGATGCGAATGCGGTGTTGTCCGGCGCGGAACGCTTCGCGCTGCTCAGTCAGTTCTGCTTCTTCGACGGGATAAAAGCATACCTGATCGAAGAAGCGCAGCAGCCAGGGTTTATCACCTTCGAATTGCGCATTCTTTAAAAACTTATTCCAGATCGGCAGGGTGCGGCCCACAAGTTGATATCCTCCAGGCGAGTCCATGCCGTAAATGCACATATACATGCCGCCGATGCCTACCGTGCCTTCAGCGGTAAAGGTCCGCGCTGGATTGTACTTGGAACTGAGCAAACGGTGACGCGGATCGACAGGTACGGCGCAGGGCGCGCCCAGATACACATCTCCCAGGCCGAGGACCATGTAGCGGGCCGCGCGGATGATTTCCCGCACTTCAGCTATAGTTCCCAAGCCGTTGATGCGCCGCAGAAATTCCATATTGCTGGGTAGCCACGGCGCATCGGCTCGCACCGTTTCTCGATACCGCTGTATGGCACCCAGGGTCGCCGAGTCCTCAAATGCTATGGGAAGATGTACCACGCGCGTGGCGACTTTCAAGTCAGCCACATCTGGCAGCGTCGCTTCTATCCGTAACAGGTGGCGAATCAAGTCTGACTGCTTCATTCGACTACTGTCGTAACGAATTTGAAGAGATCGCACGCCGGGCGAAAGCTCTTCGACCGGAAGCTTTTCCGCGCGGATCGTTTCCATCAGCAGATGCACCCGCAGGCGCGACGCCAGATCAAGTACGTCTTCGCCGTATTCGAGCAGGATGTAATTGTCTCCTGCCTGACGCCACTGCGCTTTAGGATGATGGCCGTCGGCGCTGCGTTCTGCAATCAGCGTTGCCGATGCGTTATCTCGGGGCAGCAACGAAGCAACTGAGGACCGCGGAGCCGGCTTCAATTTGAAAGTACGAATGTGCTCTTCCTGCGCCTGCTCAAGCGCCAACGCATCCGTGTATTGCAGCAGCACAAAGCGGATTCTGTTGCCGGGCTTCACCTGGCCCACCTTCCACAACTCCGCCTTTGCGATCGTCACGGGGCAGACGAAACCACCCAGGCTGGGGCCGTCGCGTGTGAGGATCACCGGACTGTCGCCCGTGAAATTGATGCTACCCAGCGCATACTCGCAGTCATGCACATTCGAGGGATGGAGGCCGGCTTCTCCTCCGCTAGAGCGTGTCCACTGCGGCTTAGGACCGATCAGACGCACGCCGAGTCGGTTCGAGTTGTAATGAACTTCCCAGTCGGCTGCGAAGAACGCATCGATGGCTTCCAGCTTAAAGTAGTCGGGCGCGCCATGCGGCCCGTAGAGTACGCCAATTTCGCAGTGGTCTGAATAGCTGGGAATCATTTCTGAGGGCAGGGCGCGCGGTACATCCGTGGGCGGAGGTGTCCTGCAGCCTGCAAGGCGTGGGTTGCTAATTCGCAGCATGTCGCCGGTTCGCAGTATGCGTCCGGCATGGCCGCCGAACTGGCCCAGAACGAAGGTGGACCGGCTTCCCAGGTATTCGGGGACATCCAATCCGTTGCGAATTGCCATGTAGGTGCGGCAGCCGCTGATGGCGCGGCCCACACGCAACACCTGACCCGCTCTCACTTTCATCGGTGACCACATCGGGACGGGCTCTCTGTCCAGCGTGGCAGCTGTCTCCGCGCCGGTTAGCGAGATCACCGCATCGCTGTGAAAACGCAGCGTGGGGCCATGCAAGGTACATTCCATACCAGCGGAGTGGCCGTGGTTGCCGACGATGCGATTGGCCACGCGGAATGCGTAATCATCCATGGGTCCTGAAGGCGGAACGCCCACATCCCAGTATCCGGTGCGTCCGGGATAATCCTGCACAGTTGTGTATGTTCCTGGTTCCAGCACTTCAATCAGGGGAGCTTGATAAACAAAGCTGTCGAGAAATCGCGTCGTCATCTCTCCAGCGACAAAGCTGGTGCTGGAGACGATTTCGCGCAGATAGTCGAGGTTGGTTTCGATTCCGTGCAGCCGCGTAGCGTCCAGTGCCGCGGAGAGTTTATTACGTGCCTCTTCGCGCGTTTCGCCGTGGACGATCAGCTTTGCCAACAGGGGATCGTAGTAAGGAGAAACTTCCGTGCCGGTTTCGACCCAGCCGTCGACTCGAACGTCTTCCGGGAAATACACTTCCGTCAGGGTTCCGGGAGAGGGCTGGAAAGACTTGGCCGGGTCTTCGGCATAAATGCGCACTTCCATCGCGGCGCCCCGTGGCGCACGACGCAACGCACTCCAGTCGAGCGGTTCGCCAGAAGCAACGCGCACCATGGCCTCGACCAGGTCGATGCCGGTGACCATTTCCGTGACCGGATGTTCGACTTGTAGACGTGTATTGACTTCGAGAAAATAAAACTTTCCGTTATCAGTATCTCGGGCGGAGGTGTCGTAGATGAACTCGACCGTGCCCGCCGAACGGTAGTTGACAGCTTCTCCCAGCTTCACCGCTGACTCCAGCAATGCCGCGCGTGTTGTGCTGGCGAGGTTCGGCGCAGGCGTTTCCTCCACAACTTTTTGGTTACGCCGTTGAATTGAACAGTCGCGCTCGCCCAATGCGACCACGCGGCCGTTACCATCGCCGAAAATCTGGACTTCGATGTGACGCGCGTGCTGAATGTAACGCTCAAGGAACAGCCCGCCATCGCGGAAAAACTGCACGCCGAGCCGCTGCACGCTCTCATAGGCTGCGATCAACTCTTCCGGCGTTGCGCACCGCGACAGGCCGATACCGCCGCCACCTGCGGTGCTCTTGAGCATCACCGGATAACCCAGGCGCTCTGCGGCTTCAAGTGTTTCGTCCAGGCCAGCTAACAGCCCAGTGCCGGGTGTAAGCGGGACGCCTGCCTTGGCCGCAAGTTCGCGAGAGCGGTGTTTCAGACCGAAGTCGCGCATCTGCGCCGGCGTCGGACCAATGAAAACCACCCCTGCCGCTTCGCAGGCTTCTGCAAACTCCGCGCTCTCTGAAAGAAATCCGTAGCCGGGGAACACAGCTTCAGCACCCGACTGACGGCACGCGTCGATTAGTTTCTCAATTCGAAGGTAGCTCTCTGCGGGTCGCACCCCTCCCAGAGCGATGGCCGAATCGGCGGTGCGCACGTGCGCCGCATCCCGGTCTGCATCCGCATAGACGGCAATGCTGCGAATGCCCATCCGGCGAAAGGTTCGCATGGCGCGGAGAGCAATTTCGCCGCGATTGGCTACAAGAATAGTAGAGAACATCGCTATCTCCGGTGCGGTTGAGGTTGATACAAGTTAAAGGCTAGCCAGATATGCCCGCCAGCCGCCGAACGAGGTGATATCCCTCGCTCCAGCGAGTCCGTAGGGTTCGCAAATGAATCCTTTTACAGTTCGTCCATCGACTAAGGCTACGTTGCCAATGCCGAGCGGCGGCGGAACTTCCGCGGTGAACGAGCCAAAGTTATCCTGTGGCACGTCCCACAGCTCTACCGCAATCGACGCGCCCACCTCTTCGTCGCCGACGCGCAGGAGTCCGGGCTTGGGAGGCTTACTGTTCGCGACGGCAAACAGGCGATATTTGTCGATGGTCTTTGTTGCTTCTACAAATGCTGCGCCACGGGAAGTCAGTTGATGGTTCAAAGGCATTCCGCGCAGGTGCGCGCCCACCACGGCTACGCGGATGGTATTCGGCGGAGGCGTGTGCAGAGCTTCCCCGGGAGTGGAGTAGGCTCGACCGGTCGCGCCTAAAGTTGTGCCACTTACTGTATTGCTCAGATGACGTTGCCAGCGAAGTCCGAAGCTGGCCAGAGCACGATCGTGCCAGGCTGGAGCCAGCAGCGTAATTCCTGAGGGTAATCCATCGCCGCGGATTCCGGCAGGAAGTGCAAGTGCGCACATATCGGCAAAATTGACGAAGTTCGTGTAGATACCGAGTTTGGCATTCGATGAAATCGGATCAGCGAGGACCTCGGCGATGGTGAACACGGTAGGCGCAGTTGGCACAAACAACGCGTCCACATTGGCCATCGCTGTTTCAATCAGACGTGTCAGCTCTGCGCGCCGATACTCTGCTCGAAAGGCATCCGTGGCAGAAAACTTGGATGCCTTTTCTACAATGGTGCGCACCACAGGGTGAATGGCGTCTGGAGTGAGCTGCCACAGCGACTCAACGGCTGCAAACCGCTCGGCCACCCATGGGCCTTCATACAGCAGCGCAGCCAGCTCCAGGAAAGGTGTGAAGTCGATCGGCACAATTTCTGCGCCGAGATCTTCGGCCATTGCCAGGGCCCTTTGATAAATCTGGGCGGCTTCGTCGTCTCCGAAAAACTCCAGCTTCTGCGGAACGCCTAATCGAGGGCAGTCCGAAAAGCCCACTGGAGCGGATGCTGGCTGGATGCGCGAATAAGCGTCATCCGGATCGAATCCGGCGGCGATGGCGGCAATCAACTCCGCGTCCTCCAGCGTGAGCGTGAGGATTGAAACACAGTCCAGCGTGCGGCAGGCCGGAACCACGCCGGTGATAGGGAGCCAACCGCGTGTCGGTTTCAGGCCGACAATATTGTTCATACCGGCTGGCACGCGACCCGAGCCAGCCGTGTCGGTTCCAAGCGCAAAGGGAACGATGCCGCGAGCAACCGCGGAAGCTGAGCCGGAGCTCGAACCGCCGCTGATGTACTCCCTACGAAACGAATTCGGGACAATGCCATAGGGAGAGCGAGTACCGACTAGCCCGGTTGCGAATTGATCTAGATTAGTTTTCCCAATCACGATGGCGCCCGCCTGGCGCAGTCGGCGTACGACGGTTGCATCCGTTTCCGCGACATAAGCAAAGCCCGGACAGCCCGCAGTTGTCGGCCACCCAGCGACATCGATGTTGTCTTTGACTGCGAAAGGGACACCATAAAGTGGTAGCTTGTGGAAATCTCCACCTACTTCCTGCAGCCTTGCCTCCAGGTCTTCGACTTGCGCGCTGAATCTGGCCTGATCAATCCGTGTAATCCATGCCGGGTCATCCGTCTGAAGGTCGAGCGCTTCGAGCAAGTTACGCGGGTGAATGGTGCCGCGCCGATAGCCGTCGTGCCACTCGGCGAGAGTCCACCCAGAAAAAATGTCTTTACATATCGGAGTCATTTGGATACGCTCTTGTATACAGTACAACGAAAACATCCAATTTGTACTGTAAATAACTATCTGCCCGCGTCGCCCGGATAGTTTCTTCTGCAGTAATCTTGTGAAACCTTAGATCGCTCTCTAAGTTAGAAGCTCACCCTAGAGGTTTGCAAGGAAACTGTAAGTCACGTTGTAGTTCGTATCAGACAGGCCATGACGCCCCTCTGTTAGCAGGCCCCGACGCCTCTCCGTAGCAACCAAGCTATCCATTGATTGAGATGAGGGGGGAACTGTGCCACAACTATCTAATTTTTGCAAAAGCCAAAATCCTTATGAGCTTCTTATGCCGAGAAGCTTAGCGCCTGGAGCTATTCATATGAGCTCCCGGGTATACCGCATAAAGGGCGAGTCATTTTCGACCGCGCTGCGAATAAATGTAGTCCACATCCATTCTGACCTGGGTGCAAGCCAAAATCCGCTAGCAAAGCAAAGTTTGCTAGGTGGGGAGTGAAGTAGAGAAATCAATTGTATCTGCGACCCGCGTAGTGGTTTTCGCAAGACCCTATCTGCACGGGAATATCAAAAAGAGCTGGATAACAATCTAACTTCACGACTTCTTAAGGAGCCCATGTCTATCCCGATGAGAGAGTTATTTTCCACAACAGTCCGAAAATACCGTCTCAGAGCCGCAAGCGCACTGATTCGTTATTTGCCGCTATGTCTACTGATCTCGGCAGTCACGCCTCTGCGTGCTCAAGCGTTCACACCCACATTTTCAGTGGGAGCCGGAATACAGACCAACTATGACCATTCTGCAACTGACGGAGCCAAGTCAATCGATCAATTCCAGCTTGGCCATGCTCGGCTTTATTTCAGCGGCGATGTGACCAACCATATCAGCGCCATGCTTAACACGGATTACCAAAGCAGCACTAACACCATGGAAATCCTGGATGGGGTTGCAGAGTTTCACGGATCGCCGAAACTAAATGTCTGGATTGGCCGGTTCCTGCCGCCCAGCGACCGCGCAAATTTGTACGGGCCGTTTTATTCCAACGAATGGGACGTCTTTACCGACGGCATTCAAGACGGCTATCCCTTTGTTTTTCAGGGACGCGACAATGGGGCTGCCTATTGGGGAGACTTTAAAGCGGGCCCAGCCAAAATCAAAGCGTCGGCAGGCGCGTTCGACGGTACGTCCGCAGACAAAAATAGCAGTCTTATTTGGGCAAGCCGCGTCCAGATTGACTTATGGGATCCAGAGAATGGCTACTACCTAAATGGCACATATTACGGTGACAAAAACCTGCTGGCGATAGCGGGCGCAAATCAGGTGCAATCCGGTAAGACTGCAACAACTGCCGATTTCCTGATGGAGAGAAAGGTTCCTGGAGGAGGCGCCTTCACCGTCGAAAGTGAATACTCCCGATACAACGGGCTCGGCGGATACGACGCGAACTACCCCAAGAGTGAAGGTGCCTATGGCCTCGTCTCTTTCCTGATTCCCAAGCAAGTCGGAAGTGGGAAATTTGAGCTCCTAGGGAAATATGCGATCGCGGAGTACACAGGGAGATATGACGGCCCGTCCAGTTACCGTCAAAACACCACTGAGGTTAACTTCAACTACATCATTAAACAATTCGACGCTCGCATTATGAGCTTCTATCGGAATGCCAGCTACAACGCTGTAACTGCCAGTAACTGGCAGGCGGGCATCGGCCTGCAGGTCCAGTTGTCCAAGACGTTCAGCTTGAGCGCAAAGTAAGTTCGAGTCAGATGTCCGCGGTCGGGAATATGTAAGCGAGTAGCGATTCGCTATTACGCTCCCGGACTATGTAACGGATGCATGGTCCGGTTTGTAATCAACGTACTAAGAGAGGCATAGAGGGGGACATTTATGAAGCTTTCATCAACTGGTGTGACGCTTTCAAGAATAAAGGCGGTGGGAGTTGCCACAATCATCTCGGCAATTATGTTTGTCATGGCGGGCTCGAACCCAATCCTGGCGCAGAAAGCTACGGTCAAGGTAGGAGTACTGCACTCCTTGTCAGGGACCATGGCCATCAGCGAAGTCACGGTGAAGAATGCCACGCTGCTGGCCATCGATCAGATAAACGCCTCGGGCGGTGTACTTGGAAAGCAGATTGAGCCCGTCATTGAGGATGGAGCTTCAGACCCAGCGATCTTCTCGCAAAAGGCGCAAAAGCTGATCCAGCAGGATAAAGTTGTTACGGTGTTTGGCGGGTGGACATCGGCCAGCAGGAAGGCCATGCTGCCGGTCTTTGAACGTTTCCACTCCCTGCTGTGGTACCCGGTGCAGTTCGAGGGCAATGAATGCTCGCCTGACATCATGTACTCCGGCGCTCAGCCCAATCAGCAGATACTTCCAGCGCTGGATTGGGCCTTTGAGAAGGGAAAGAAGAGAGTGTTTCTGCTGGGATCGGATTACGTGTTCCCGCGGACGGCGAACTTGATCCTGAAGAAGCACATTCTTCATGGAGGCGGTGTGGTGGCTGGAGAAGAGTATGTTCCGCTGGGCGGAACGGATTTCAGCTCCATCATTACCAAAATCAAAATCGCCCATCCCGATGTCATCTTCAGCACTCTGAACGGTGATAGCAACGTCTCCTTCTTCAAGCAACTCGCGGCCGCTGGAATTACACAGGCGCAGTTACCGGTAATGTCCTTCAGCATCGCGGAGCAGGAAGCCAAGGCGATGGGGCCATCTCTGGTCAATGGAAGTTATGCGGCCTGGAATTATTTCCAGAGCCTGAACAATCCCGCGAACAAAAAATTCATTGCTGCCTATAAGGCGAAGTTCGGGAGTAATTCGGTGCTGGACGATCCCATGGTGCATGGATACATCGATGTTTATATGTGGGCAGCCGCAGTCAAGAAGGCGGGCAGTTTCGATCCGCAGGCGGTGCGAAAGGCCGCAACGCAGCTCGGCTGGACAGATTCTCCGATGGGGCCGGTTAAATTTGCCGATAACCAAAGTCTGTACCAGACAGCCTATGTGGGACAGTTGCAGCCGGACGGCCAGTTCAAAATTCTATGGCAATCCAAACAGCCACTGCGCCCGGAACCTTATGATGCTCTCGCGTTCCCAGGCAGAAGCTGCGTTATAAAGTAAAGACACTGTAAGGAACAAAACCATGAGCGGGTGAGATAAATCATGGAGCATTCGGCAATCTTTGCAGGCCAGATATTCAACGGCATCAGCGTCGCTTCTATTCTGCTGCTGACGGCGCTCGGTCTCGCTTTGAGCTTTGGGTTGATGAACGTGATCAACATGGCTCATGGAGAGATGCTGATGGTAGGCGGCTATCTGACATATCTGACCTGCAAGCTGGTACATAGTCCCTATTCTTTTTTATTGGCGTTAGTTGTGTCGTTTGTCGGAGCGGGTCTGCTGGGAGCGCTGCTTGAAGTGACTGTGATTCGCTGGTTGTATGGGCGTCCGCTGGATACCTTGCTTGCAACCTGGGGTGTAAGTCTGATTCTGCAGCAGGGAGCTCGCAGCCTGTTCGGAGCCATTGGAGATGAAGTGGTTGCACCACCTTGGCTGGATGGATCGTTCTCCTTGACCCACGGTTTTCTGGCCGGCCTTAGTCTGCCCTACGTGCGCATTTTCATCATCCTTCTTACAGTCGTTGTGCTTGGGCTACTGGTTTTGTTTATCGCGCGCACCCGCTGGGGACTCTATCTACGTGCCGTACACCAGGACAGAGAAATGGCGCAGGCGCTGGGGGTCAACACGAAATGGGTTGATCTGTTCGTGTTCTCTGTAGGCACAGGCGTGGCTGGGCTCGCGGGCGCTGCGCTCGCGCTGATCGCCCCGGTTACCCCGACCGTGGGGCAAAGCTACGTGGTCTATGCATTTCTGGTGGTGATTGTAGGCGGACTCGGCAGCCTGTTGGGGACCGCTCTGGCGGCGCTGATGGTTGGGCTTATTTCCGCCGGAGCGCAAATGTTCACCAGCATAAGTTTGGCAGACGTGCTGCTTCTGGTTCTGGTGATCGTCTTCATCCAGTTCCGGCCTCGGGGGATGATTTCTAAGCGCAGCCGAGTTATGAAAGAGGCCTGACTTTGAATAAGTGGCTCAAGATATCCTTTGACGTTGCTCTGTTAACTGCGTTGTTACTGGCACCGATCTATCTGTCGTCGTATCATCTTTCGCTGCTTGGCAGGTTCTTGGCCATGGCGATCCTTTCACTCGGTCTGTGTCTGGTGTGGGGCTGGGGTGGAATCCTGAGTCTGGGACAAGGAGTTTTCTGGGGGCTGGGAGCGTATGTTCTGGCGATGCACCTGAAGCTGGCGGGCCTAGCTCCCGGAGATATGCCGGATTTCATGACGTGGAGCGGACTGGATCATCTTCCGGTTTGGTGGACCATCTTTCGCCATCCGGCCGTTACTTTCGCAGCTGTCATCCTCGTCCCTACCATCGCAGCTGCGGGATTGGCGTGGCTGGTATTTAACCGGCGTGTAAGCGGAGTCTACTTTGCTCTTATCACGCAGGCTCTAGCGCTGGCCTTTGCTACGCTTCTGATCAGCCAGCAGGCATATACCGGAGGCTTCAACGGGTTGACGGATTTCAGCACTCTACTCGGACACTATATTGTCGATCCCGGTTTTCAGCGTGGACTCTACTGGATCACGCTGGTTGTGTTGGTGCTCGCTTTTCTGTTCTGTCGATGGCTTTCCCACACCAGCTTTGGAAAGGTTCTGCTCGCTATCCGGGATGGTGAAAGTCGCACAAGGTTTCTGGGCTATAACCCGGCAGCGTACAAGACCATCGCATTCGCTATCGGTGGAGCCTTTGCAGGTGTCTCTGGCGCCTTATACGTTCTGCATGTGGGAGTGATTTCACCGGCTATGGTTGGCGTAGTTCCTTCGATCGAAATGGTGGTGGCCGTAGCCGTCGGCGGACGGTCCAGCTTTACTGGAGTGATCCTTGGTACGTTGCTGGTTAATTTTGGAAAGGATTGGATCAGTAGCGCCATGCCGGAGATGTGGCAATTCGGAATGGGTCTGATGTTCATCCTGGTTGTGACAGTTCTGCCGCAGGGGCTGGTGGGAATTCCGGATAGCCTCGCACCTATTCTGCGACGAAAGAAAATGCACGCCGGTCCGCATTCGGTGGATCGGCGAGGCTTGGCGCTCTCGGAAAAAAACTGACGCTTGAGGTGACACATGGAATCTCCGCTACTCTCAGTCGAAAATGTGACCGTAAGCTTTGACGGATTCAACGCACTCGACGGCATGAGCCTGCGCCTTATGCCGGCTTCGATTCGAGTGCTGATCGGCCCCAATGGCGCCGGCAAATCTACACTGCTGGATGCGATCATCGGCCATGTGCGCCCGTCGTCCGGCAAGGTGATGTTCAAGGGCCGCGATATTACACGCTTGAACGAATACAGGATTGTGCGCAAAGGTATTTGTCGAAAGTTTCAGGCGCCGGGGATTCTCGACAGCCTGACTGTGGAGGAAAATTTGAGCTTGGCGGCGCGACAGCAGAGGGAATGCTGGCGGTCCTTCGCCGTTGGGCTTTCCAGGGACGTGCGCGCGCGTGTAGAGCGGGTGCTGGACAGAATTGGGTTGAAGGAGAAGAGGAGAGCTCCCGCCGTGCAGTTGTCACACGGGCAGAAGCAGTGGCTGGAGATTGGTATGGTTGTCGCTTCCGATGCGGACCTCCTGTTACTCGATGAGCCGGCGGCGGGAATGTCGCAGGATGAATCGGCTCAGACCGCCGCGTTGATCAGAGAGCTTTCAAAGGAACACAGCATCCTGGTCATCGATCACGATATGACATTCGTTGCCCAACTGAATGCGCCGGTAAGCGTGATGCACATGGGACGGTTAATGGCGGAAGGAACCTTGGAAGAGATCAGGAATGATCCGCAGATCGCTGCGATCTACTTGGGCCGCACTAAGGAGGTTGCCGTTGCTTGAATTAAAAGATGTCTCCGCTGCCTACGATAAGAGCCGCGTCCTTGAAGGGATCAGCATGTCGGTTGCCCAGGGAGAATCTGTTACGCTGCTGGGGCGGAACGGTGTGGGAAAGACCACGCTGCTCCGCACGATTGTTGGGCTTCACGCGGCATCGGAAGGGACAATCACATTTTTAGGGGAGGATGTCACCAGTGGCCCGGCTTACCTGCGCGCACGTAAGGGGATCGGGTATGTTCCACAGGGGCGTGGGATTTTCCCTCATCTTACCGTGGAGGAAAATCTTCGCCTCGGCGTGGCCGCCTCTCGAAAAGCGCGAGGCGAGGACTCCATACCCGATCACATTTTCGAGCTGTTCCCGGTACTGCGCCGTGTTGGGCAGCGTAAGGGAGGAGTTCTCAGCGGCGGAGAGCAGCAACAACTGGCGATTGCCAGAGCTATGGTCTCGCAGCCGAAGTTGCTCATCCTTGATGAGCCGACAGAAGGAATTCAGCCGTCGATTGTCCAACAGATTGAAGAAACCCTCCGCGAAATCCGGACCCGACTGCAGGTGGCTATCCTACTGGTTGAGCAGTATCTGGATTTTGCATGGTCGATTGCGGACAGGTTTTATGTGATGCGTCGAGGCCATATTGTGCAGGAAGGCAAACCTCGCGAATCCGATCCAGCCAGCATTCATCATCTCTTGAGCGTCTGAACCCGCTTCCTTTCTTGGCAGCTCGCCACAATAGCCCTAACGGAAAATGCCATTCCTCGGCCGGCGGTGGTGATACATTTCCTTGTTAGCGGGGAATTAGCGCAGCCAGTGGTTCGCTGGAGTAATAGTCCGCCGACAGTTCCTTCTTCAACATCATCCAAGCACACTGATCGAGTCCTCTGAAATCCGGCTGCCGGGACTTGGTTCTTGTGCATCCGACGGCGTCCAATCGAGCCCAGTCTTTGCGATCGCTAACGCAGAGAGACAACATTATGAGGAGCTGAGTGCGATGAAGCGGCGAAATTTTCTCAGGCTTGCGACAGCGGCAGCGATTACACCTCCGTGGATTCAGGCGCAGGAGAGATCGGGCGTTGATCTGCGGGAGTGCATGGTCGTTCTCAGCTCCTCCGCCAGTGTTCGTGAATCGAAGGCAGCGCAGGTACTCGTCGAAGAGGCGGCGAAGCGATGCGGAATATCCTGGTCAGTAGCTAGCTCTGGGAAACAGGTTGCGCGAGTCACCATTTATCTCGCCACTCGACAATCCATAAATGCGTTGCCTGCCCGTAATGTGGTGCCGGAGGTTGCGCTTCGCGGTTTGAAGCCCGATGGATTTCTTCTGCGAAGCGGTCAAGGTGCCGGTGGACAATGGATCACTGTTTTCGGGGCTGATGAGAGAGGGCTCCTCTTTGGAGTTGGTAAGCTGCTTCGGCTGATTGACTTTAGCCGACAACAGGCAAGCCTCGCTGCGGCCCCCTTGAACATGGTCAGCAACCCTGAATACAAATTGCGCGGCCAGCAGCTAGGATACCGTCCGAAAACAAACGCCTATGACGGGTGGTCTGTCGAGATGTGGGACCAATATATCCGCGACCTGGCCATTTTTGGGAATAACGCTATCGAACTGATTCCTCCGCGCTCCGACGATCTTCTAGACAGTCCGCACTTTCCGCTGCCTCCCGCGCAGATGATGGTAGAGATTTCGCGCATCGCCGACAGCTATGGTCTGGATGTGTGGATCTGGTATCCGGCGATGGACCGCGACTACAGCAATCCCGCAACGGTGGAGAGCGCATTAAAAGAGTGGGGCAAGATTTTTGCCATGCTACCGCGGGTGGATGCGGTCTTCGTTCCGGGCGGCGACCCGGGGCATACTGAGCCGAAGTATCTGCTGGCGTTACTTGAGAAGCAGAAAATAAATCTCCGCAAATATCATCCGCAGGCTCAAATGTGGGTGTCGCCGCAAGGTTTTAGTGCGGACTGGATGCAGCAGTTCCTCGAGATTGTTCGGCAGCAAAGCACAAGGCAATGGTTGGACGGAGTTGTCTTTGGTCCACTGTCGCGGCTCGCAGAACCGGAACTGCGGCGGGCGCTGCCGCAAAGTTATCCGATCCGTTGTTATCCCGATATTACTCACAGTTTGGGGTGCCAATATCCGGTGCCGGACTGGGATGTTGCTTATGCGCTGACCGAGGGACGCGAAGTGATCAATCCTCGCCCGCGCGGTGAAGCGAATATTCTGCGGCGCATACTGCCTGGAACGATCGGCTTCATCACCTACTCCGAAGGCTGTAACGACGATGTCAATAAGTTCGTCTGGAGCGCGCTCGGCTGGGATTCCAGGCAATCAGTGATCGATGTGCTGCGCGATTTTGCCCATTACTTTATTGGATCGCAGGAGGCGGAGGGATTCGCCCAGGGTCTGTTGCATCTAGAATCGAACTGGGAAGGGCCATTGGCTACCAACAGCCGTGTGGAAGTCACGCTGGGGCGCTTCGAAGATATGGAACGGAGCTGTTTGCCGGCAACGCTCGAAAACTGGCGATTTCAGCAGGCCCTCTATCGCGCATACTTTGATGCTTTCGTGCGGCGTCGCCTGTTGGTTGAAACAGCGCAGGTGCAGCAGGCTCGTGACTGCCTGGAACGCGTGTTTGGAATTGGCTGGGGAGCCGTGCCGTTAAATATTGGTTCGGCCCCGGCCACGATGCCTCCCAACGGATTGACTCCGGATCCTCTGCTGGCGAGAGCCCAGGCCATTCTTGAGGAAACAATGGTGCATCCAGCTGCGGGCGAGTTGCGCGCACGAGTTGAGGAACTCGGCGCAATGTTATTCCAAAGCATCCGTATGCAACTTGCAGTCGAACGATACCAGGGTGAAGCTGTCGATCGCGCGGCGAACTTGGATACATTGGATACTCCGGTGAGCGACACCATGTGGATGCGTCGCCAGATTCTGGATATTCGCAAAATGACAGATCCCATGGCGCAAATCGCCGCGATTCATGCGTCGCTGTTCCGTACAGATCCAGGTCCGGGCGGTTTTTACGATCAACTTGGTAATGTC
The DNA here is from genome assembly GCA_963794795.1 of uncultured Acidobacteriota bacterium. Lineage (GTDB taxonomy): Bacteria > Acidobacteriota > Terriglobia > Terriglobales > Acidobacteriaceae > JAKAAZ01. Next base: position 40,394 of record CAWCFC010000007.1, read on the forward strand.
TCGAATCGTCCTCACCTGGTGTTAGGGCAGGGAGGTGTGAAGGATCCTGGTTTCCGTCAATCTCCACTCATAGGATTCAACTACCCCGACACGCTGCAGGACAAGGCCCCGATGGCCTGGAAATGCTGGGCAGGATCCCTGTACGATGCGCCACTCACGATGCATTATCCAAGGCTGAACACGCAACAGCAATATCGTTTGCGAGTCATACATTCCGGGGACTCTCCGAACATCAAGCTACGCCTAATAGCGAATGACAAGATAGAAATTCATCCTTATATATTGCGCGCATGGCCGCCGGCGCCGCAGGAGTTTGCCATTCCTCAACTGGCGACCTCCAGTGGAGAACTGAAGCTTTCATGGACGTGCGAACCCGGTTTGGGAGGAAACGGCCATGGCTGCCAGGTGGCGGAAGTGTGGCTGATTCCCGTTCCCGCGAAGTAATGGGGCCGACCGTCGTCTTCTTCATTGGCAGGTAAAGCTGACTGCGTCCTGGGTGTTTCCATGCCCGATGTACTGGGCGTGTTTCGGATACGTGCAGAGTGGACGGCTGCGTCCCGGAAATGCCTTTCCGGTGGCGATGACAAAATCCGGCGCCTCGCCCTTCTGCACCCACTTCACCACCGCGGTCAGCATATCGAACTGATCCAGCGATGGACCTCCGCCACAGTGGCTCATGCCAGGCACTAGAAACAGTCGGCTCCACTGTTCTACTTTGTCGGTGCCGCCGCTGGCCGTCGTCATTCGCTTGTAATACTGGAGCGTGTCGAGCGGCGAAAACCAGGGGTCGCTGTCCCCGTGGAAGAAGATCAGCTTGCCGCCGTCTCCGGAAAAAGTGGTCAGGTTCGTCGATGCCGGCTCCACCAGCGGATCGGACGCGTTCAGCGCCAGTTTGTCCACATCGACGGTCGTCGCCGTGGTATACGGGCCGAAGAGTCCGCGGGACGAAAGGTTCAATAGACCGGGTATGCCAGTGCTGGCGGCGATCCCGGTGTCGTATAGGAAGCCCGGATACACCTGGGTGCCATAGGCGTTCTTCGGGCCGGAGAATGCTTTCTTGATCGCGGCAATCTTTTCCGGCGCAATGCAGTTTGTGTTCTGGCCTGCCTTGCACGACAATACCGCGGGATCGAAATGGCAGCCCATGGGATCGAATATCATTCCGTCCGCCACTCCATCCAGCGCGTCGCACTTCTTCAGCAACGCATCCATGAAGAGCTTCCTCTGCCCGTCCGCGAGAAACTTCGCAATCTCCGGTTTGCCCGTTGCGTCTTTCGGCGATGCCTGGTTATACGCAACTGGAATCCACTCGCCGATGGCCAAATTGGAAAGCCCGGTGCGCATGGCGGGATCTCCAGCCACGATGCCGTTAAAGACGGTCGGAAAGCGCTGCGACAGGATCATGCCCTCGCGTCCGCCAGTCGAGCATCCCACGAAATAGGAGTAGGCCGGCGGCTTCGCGTAATATTCGGCGATGATTTGCTTCGCCACCGCGGCCACTTCGGCGTTGGCTCGATACGCAAAATCGAGATACGCGAGTTGGTCGCGCATAAAGGAAAAATCGAACGGATACTTCGCCTTGTGTCCGGAATCCGTGCTGGCTACCGCGAATCCGCGGTTCAGCGCGGGCTTGTCGCCCGCGTAAGCGGCCCCGGCTGGATAGTAGATGACACCGTTCCCGCCTCCTCCGCCCTGCATCATAAAGTCACCATTCCAGGCGTCCTTTGCTGGCAGAGCCACTGCAAAACCAATTCCGAACTCCTCGCCGCCCACTCCTTTGCGGCGATCTATCACCCCTTCTACGCGGCAATGCGCAGCTAGCTCGCCGGTGTAGGGCGGGTAAGACGACGGAATTGGCGCTCCCGCTGCCACTTCCACGGCAGTTGTGATTTCCACGCCAGGGAGGCTCAACTTCGTGAGGTTCGCGCAGGAAGACTTCGTTTGTGCGCTCGCCGCGACAGCCACACACAACAGCGCAGACGCCAGCACCAGCAGTTTGTACCGTCTCATTTTCAGGCCTTCTTTCAAATGCTCGCTGTCACTGCGCCACCGCGAACCGATACACGCCAATGCTGATCGGCGCGACCGTCAGCCGCTGCGGCGTGCCGTTCACTGTGCTCCTGGTGATCGTGACCTGCGGGGTCTGCCCCACCTGATCCGCCGCCTGCAAATTTTTGCCCGTAATCTGCCACACCGTCGGCTGCCCTTGCACCTGCAGTCCGGCCACATTCAGATTGAAGCTGCGCTCGGCATCCGTTGCATTCACCACCGCCAACGTCAAGGTTTTGCGGTCCGGCGTCAGCGCGGCGAACATGTCCAGCGGATAGGTTGGGCTGCCGGAGTTCGTTTCCGGCTGGTCGCCGCCCACCGGATACTGCGGCACCGGCTGCGGCGAGTTTCCGGTGAGTGCCACGGGTATCGAGCCCGGAACGAAGCTGTCTCCATAGAGCTTGTACACGAGCCCGGTGGTGTTGAGTACCGCTGCCGTCGGTGTGTAGTCGAGTGTGGAGACGCCCATGGTGCGCGCCGACATCCGCAGGAAATCTGTATGCCGCAGCATCTCGTTGAGGATCATGCCATAGGCGAGTGCCATCTTCATGTCCGGTGCACGGTTGAAGCTGCCGCCGAAGTACGCATATTCGTCGATGGAAAGGAAAATGTGCTTCGCCGCAAGCTGCGGGAAGCGCTGTTCGTATCGGTGCCACTCCTGCGCCCGCAGCTGCACGATGTTGGCCGGATAGCGCGCGAATTCGAGCGGCGTCTGTTCCACTTTGTCGTAGCCGGCTTCGGTGGGCGCGTCGAGCGGGAGCTGCTTCGCCTTCTGCACGTCAAACCGCTGGCCGGAGCGGGCGTACCAGTGCTGCGTGATGCCGGAAAAATTCCCCCAGCAGTGCTCGATCTCACCCCCTGTCCAGTCCTCCGGCGTGCCTTCCACGGCCTTCATGTTGTCTACGTCCTTCGCGCGCATCTCGCCCGTCAGGTCCATCGGCTCCGGCATGTTGCCGGAGGCGAGCAGGATGATCGAAGGGTCGGCCCTTCGCATCGCCGCCGCGAATTCATTATGTTTCAGCACGTAGTACTTCAGGTCCGTGCGCCCGAGTTGCCATGCACCGTAAGGCTCGTTGCCGATGTCCCAATACTTCACGTTGTACGGCGCTGGATGCCCGTTCCGCGCCCGCTCTGCCCCCAGCCGCGTGCTCACTGGGCCGTTCATGTACTCAACTTCTTCGGCCGCCGAATGCGCGTCGCCGAACCCCGCATTCACCGTAATGTACGGCTCGACGCCAATCAACCGGCACAGCGTCATGAACTCGTCCAGGCCCACATCGTTCGACTGCATTGCATTCCACGCATAGTCATATGTCGGCGGCCGATTGTCGCGCGGTCCCACACCGTTGTACCAGCTCCAGTCGGAAAGGAAGTTGCCGCCAGGCAGACGCCAGAAGCCGCTGTGCAGTTGGCGCAGCAGCGCAACCGTGTCCGGACGGAATCCGTCGACGTTATCCGCAGGCATCAGCGAAACTGCTCCGACATGAAAATCTCCCACGCCTGTGCCGCTAATCTCGAAGACCGCGTTGTTGCTGTCGGCCTTGGCCGTAAACTGGAATGGAAAGTTGGCATAAGTGCTGGTCAGGTGCGCAAAGGAAGCTGTCTGCCGATCCCCCGTACCGTCGCCCCAGATCAGCGCCACCGTCACCGTGCTGCCTGGCGTGTCTTTCAGCCAGATGTGCCCCACGTATCGCTTTCCCTTTACCACCGCCAGCCCCGCTTGCTGAATACCGCGCGGCGTAGACCCATCGAGGGAAATGCGCGGGCTCTGATCGCCAACAAACGGCTGATTCTTATCCATGGTCACGGCGTCGGCCGGCCCCACTGGCCGCCATTTGCGAAGCTCTATGCCGGGAAACCCGCCATGATGCTGCTCGCCCTGAACGTTGGGCTTCGGCGCCGTAATAGGGAAGTAGAACTTGCGGTCATCCAGCATCTCCGACCACAGGCTGCGATAAATCAAGGGTCCGATGTGTTCGATGAACATGCCGAACTCGTACTTCGAGGTCGGCGTTGCCGTCTGCCGCGCATCAATCGTGACGGCCAGAGACGCCGCAGGTTTCGGAGCAGTGGCCTGAGCCGTGGCCGGACCCGCGCATGCAACCAACAGCCCCAATACTGCCAGCGTTGCGCACAACATTTTCCCCGCGTGCCATGCGGTCACCTTGTAACACTGTGCCAAAGTCGAACTCATCAACCCTCCATTCTTCGCGTGCCGGCGCCGCTGTCTTAGCGGTTCACGTCATCGTTTTGGGTCAGGTCCTGCAGAACGCCGTTGTCGATCTTCAGTCTCGACACGTCCGGCTGCGCGGAGGCCGCTACCAGCGGAGCCAGTAGGAATGCTATGGGAACGAGGGTGCAAAGGACTTTCTTCATTGAGCGCCTCGATTCGCGAGTATGGACTGCGCCAATCACTATACGAATCATGTAATCCATTTGTACAGCGGGATATTCCAATCATGCCGAAAGAATCGACGTGCAGAGAATCCGACTTTCATTCGGCATTCCACAGGAATATTATGGACACGCGCCCAAATCGGGCATCGCTGTGCCGATGAAATAAATCGATTTAGTTCAATGTCGAATACAGGAGTTCGAGTTCGGAGCGGGGCAGCAGTTGGCGGCGTGGCGCGCCGTGAGAATAAAGCGCTGGGCTTCAATCTGAACGTGGTCGGGCTGCGGTTGCAAGAGCAGCCGACCCGGTGGCAGCTCACAGGGAAAAAACTACAGGCGGCGGATCAGGTGGGATAAGCGCCACCGGTGACCATCACCCGCAGCACAATGAGCGACGGACGCGAAATGTCCGCACCGCCGTTCAGCCTGGATGTATATAGGTTTCCGGTGGAAAAGTGAATTCAAGCTGAAGGTGGTTCGGAATTGGGGAGCAGATCATGACGGCGGCAGAAGTGCTTCAACTTCTGTTGTGGTGGCTCTTGCTATTCCAAATGATCGCCTGTAGACAATTGAAAAATAATGGTGGAGGCGGCGGGAGTCGAACCCGCGTCCGAAATCCAAGTCAGTAAAGAGACTCCATGCGTAGTCACGTTCCGATTGTTCTCGTGCGATGCGCTCAGAACGGACAAGATACGCATCTCACCAGCCCGTAGATCTCGTCCGACCAACCCGGGCATTGCGGGTCAGACCAGCCTGCTTTGCGACGTCCTTCCCCACCTCACAGGCGAATTTGAGGAGGACGGCTACTTATTTAATTAAGCAGCAAGTGCTAGTTGATTGTTAGCAATTGTGTTTTTGTAAGCGATTACGGGTGCCCACCCCCCGGCATGCCTCTCTACCGCAAACGATCCCGTCGAAACCGTGACGCCCCCATTTCGGGTAGCCCTGTCCATAAGATGCGGACCAGGCCGGAAAGGCTCGTGGCATTCAAGTA
>CAWCFC010000008.1:0-28247 GCA_963794795.1 uncultured Acidobacteriota bacterium
AAGGATGCAGCTAACTCGTTTCGTAATCTCTCAGGGCTTAGCCCAGAATGCGCACCAGGTGCGGTATCGCCTTGACCATGCCGCGCACGGAAGGCGTATCTTCGCGCTCGACGACCTGCCGCAGACGCGTAAAGCCCAACCCCTTGATCACCTTGCGGTGCTTGTCCGGGGTGCAAATGGCGGAACGATAATACTCGATCTGGATGGTCTTTTCGCCCGCAGATTTCTTGGCGGATGTTTTCTTGTCTGCCATTGGATTACAACTCCTCTACCGGCTTGCCGCGCAGGGCAGCCACATCACGCTTATCGCGCAATTGCACCATGGCGTCGAACGTAGCCCGCACCACATTATGCGGATTCGCCGAGCCCAGGCTCTTGGTCAGTACATTTTGAATGCCGACAGAAGTCATAATGGCTCGAACCGCCCCACCCGCAATCACGCCCGTGCCTTCCGGCGCCGGCTTCAGCAGCACTTGTCCGGAACCGAAACGTCCCAGAACCTGGTGCGGAATCGACGTCTCCGTCATGTTCACTCGAACCAGATGCTTCTTCGCCGACTCAATGCCTTTGCGGATCGCCTGCGGAACTTCCTTGGCTTTTCCGGAGCCGAATCCAACCACTCCGGCAGACGCATCGCCCACCACAACCAGCGCCGCGAACGACATATTCTTGCCGCCCTTGACGACCTTGGTCACGCGGTTGATCGAAACCACCTGGTCCTTCAGGTTGTACTGTCCAGCTTCCAGCTTTTTCTTGATGATTGCCATTCCCTGTATTTTCCTTTCAGACCCTGCCGCTCAGACCCTGCCGCCGACCGGATGCGTTCGGCCTGTCCTGCTGTTAGAAATCAAGTCCCGCTTCGCGCGCGGCATCTGCCAACGCCTTGATGCGCCCGTGATACAAATATCCGCCGCGATCGAACACCACTTTCTTGATGCCCTTTTCCTTGGCCTTCTCCGCGATCAGCTTGCCCACTTCTTTGGCCGCTGCAACATTGCCGCCAGTCTTCAGCTTGGCGGTCACGCTGGAGGCAGACACCAGGGTGGTCCCAGAATGATCGTCGATCAGCTGCGTATAGATCTGGTTCAAAGAGCGATACACATTCAGCCGAGGACGTTCTGCCGTTCCCTGCATCTTGCGGCGAATGCGATCATGCACCCGCTGACGATTGGAATTGCGTTGAATCTGCGAAATCATATCCTGTCTTCCTTCCTAAAAGCGGAGATGCCCTGCATCCCCGTTCGGTTCTGAACTTTGCAATCCGGGTCATCGACCCAGGATTACTTGGCGCCAGTCTTGCCAACCTTCTTCTTCAGCTTCTCGTCGGAATAGCGAACACCCTTGTTCTTGTATGGATCCGGCTTGCGCAGCGACCGCATATCCGCCGCCACCTGGCCGACCTTCTGCCGATCGATGCCGGTAATCGTCACCCGGGTCTGCTTGGGATCGATGGTCGCCGAAATTCCTGTCGGCAGCGGAAACTCGATCGGATGCGAATATCCCAGCGTGAACACAACCGTGTTCTTGCCCTTCAATTCCGCACGGTATCCAATGCCGACAATGTCCAGATCGCGCGTCCATCCCTGCGTCACGCCGCGAACTGCATTCGCCACCAGCGCCCGCGTCAATCCATGGATCGCCGCCTGCGATTCTTCCTGGCGAATCACATGCAGATGACCGTCCTTCTCTTCAAACTTCAGGCCACCAGGAATCGGCTGCTCGACTTTGCCCTTCGGGCCTTCGACCACCACCGTATTGCCGTGCACCGAATACTTCACGCCTTTACCGAGCGGAATGGGCTGTTTTCCTATACGCGACATCTTGTGATTCTCTTTCTCGTTGGCTTGCGAGTCCCGCCGGAGATTCAACCCCCGCGTTCCACTGCAGCCTGATCTACTTGCAATCGACGGTGTCGACTACCAAACTTCGCACAACAACTCGCCACCAACGCCCTCGCGGCGCGCCTGACGACCTGTCATCACACCCTTCGGCGTGGTGATAATGCTGATGCCCAACCCGCCCTGCACGCGGCGAATCTCGTCGCGATGCACGTACACCCGGCATCCCGGATGGGAGACGCGATTCAGGCCGCGGATCGCTGCCTGGTTGTTGGTGTCGTACTTCAAATACACCCGCAGAAAACGCTTGCTGTTTTCCTCTGTCGCCTTGTAGTTGCTGATGTAGCCCTCTTCCTTCAGAATGCGGGCTATTTCAAGCTTCAACTTGGAGGCTGGCACATCCAGCTTCGCGTGCCGCGAAGAAATCGCGTTGCGCAGCCGTGCCAACAGATCGGATACTGGATCGCTTACACTCATCGTATCTCCTTGATCCCCCGTTCGCCCGCCTTCAGCGGGAACCTGCGAGGATCGTTCCTGCGCCCGCTTGTAGAAACCAAGGCGCATCAAAATCCAACTTCAATTACCCTTCAGCGCAGCCTGCGCCGCACCATTTACCAGGATGACTTCACGACCCCGGGAATTTCGCCCTTTAACGCCAGGCTGCGGAAACAGAGCCTGCAAATCCCAAACTTCCGCAGGAACGCCCGCGGACGTCCGCAGAGATTGCACCGGTTGTGCTGCCGCGAAGAAAACTTCGGCTTGCGCTTGTCTTTTACTCGTTTTGCTGTAGTTGCCATCGAACTTGTCTTGTCCTCTCGCCCTGATTAGGCCGTCTGCCGGAACGGAATGCCGAAGTGCTGCAGCAATGCCCGTGCCTGCTGATCGTCTTTCGCCGTGGTCACAATGGTGACGTTCATACCCTTCAACTTATCGACGCGGGAATAATCGATCTCAGGGAAAATCAATTGATCGCGAATCCCCAGCGTGTAATTGCCGCGTCCATCAAAGCTCTTGGTCGAAACGCCCTTGAAATCGCGCACGCGCGGCAGCGCTGTCGAAACCAGGCGATCGAGAAATTCGTACATCTTGTCGCCGCGCAGTGTCACCATAGCTCCAATCGGCATGCCTTCGCGCACTTTGAATGCGGCGATCGATTTCTTGGCGCGTGTCACCACAGGCTTCTGTCCGGTGATCAGCCCCAGATCCACCATCAGCGGATCCATCACCTTCACATTTTGCGTGGCTTCGCCCAGTCCCATGTTCAGGACAATCTTTTCCAGCCGCGGCACCGCCATGGTATTTTTCAAGCCCAGCTCCTTCAGCAGCGCCGGCTTGATTTCCTTCAGATACTTATCTTTTAATCTGGTTGCCATCTTCCATCCATCCTTGCTTCAACGCTGGCCCCTGAACCCTGGCCGCTGATCCCTGTTCCCTGGTTCTACTTCTTCGACTCCAGCGTCTGACCGCATTTGCGACAGACCCGCACCTTGGTGTCGCCTTCAAACTTGAAGCCCACCCGAACCGGCCCGCAGTTGCCGCAGACCAGCATCACGTTCGAAATCTGAATCGGGTTTTCCTGCTCCGCAATGCCGCCCTTAATGTTGCGCTGCGGGTTCGGCTTCACGGTTTTCTTCACCATCATCACGTGCTCGACCAGCACCCGGCCCTCATCCTGCATCACGCGCAGCACGCGACCCTGCTTGCCTCTGTCTTTGCCCGCGATGACCTGCACCTTATCGTTGCGGCGAATCTTCAATCCTGCCATAACTCTCGTCTCACTTCCCGTTCGCGCCGGAACCGGCAATCATCGCCCAGCTCTTCCGCGTTTCTAAAATCGAACCCAACCGTTTCGCCTACAGAACTTCTGGAGCCAGCGAAACAATCTTCAAAAATCTCTTCTCGCGCAGTTCCCGGGCTACTGGACCAAAGACGCGCGTGCCCACCGGCTCTCCGGTTTCATTAATCAGCACAGCGGCATTCTGATCGAAGCGGATATACGTTCCATCGCGGCGGCGATACTCCTTGCGCGTGCGCACGATGACAGCCTTCACCACTTTGCCCTTCTTTACCTGGCCATCCGGCGAAGCTTCCTTCACTGCGGCGGTCACGACGTCCCCCAGGCCGGCTTTGCGTCCGGTGGATCCGCCCAGCGGCAGGATTACCTGCAGCTTGCGGGCGCCGGAATTATCGGCCACCACCAACATTGTTCTCATCTGTACGGCCATCATCGTCTCCTAAACATTGCTACAACCAGTACTGCCGGGTGCCCCAGGTCTCGATTTTCAGACTTGGAAAATCCAATCCCAAACTCGCCTACACTGCCTGCGGAATCTCTTCTGCCTGCGCCAAATTCGAGCGGCGCACAATCTCTTCCAGCTGCCAGCGCTTCAGCTTGCTCAGCGGACGGGTCTCGCGAATCCGCACCACATCGCCAACCCGCGCCGTCTTGTGCTCGTCATGCGCGTAAAACTTCTTGGTCGTCCGCATGGTCCGCAAATACTTGGGATGGGCCTTGCGCATTTCCACCGCGACCACAATGGTCTTCTGCATCTTGGTGGAAACCACTTCTCCAACCTTCTCGTTGCGGTGCGAAACGGCCGGAGTTCCCGCGGTCGTAGTTGCTGTCGTGTCTTTCGTCGGTTCGCTCATTGCTTAACTGCCGCCCTTCTTTGCATTCGCCCTGCCGCGCTTCGCGGCCTTTACCTTGGTCTTGCCTGCCGACTTCGCTTTGCCGGCCGCCTTCGATGTCCGCTTGGTATTCCGCGTCGACGTCTTCTTCGGAGCTTTCTTCTTCGCGCCCTTGGCGCCAGCAGACTTCTTCGCTGTCTTCTTGGTCTTCCGCTTCGGCGCTGCTTCCGTCTCGCTCGCATTCACCTTCACGTGTGCATGCGTCGCAATCCCCAGCTCATGCTGGCGCTGCACCGTCTTAATGCGCGCAATGTCTTTCTTCAGCTCGCGCAGCTTCTTCAAGCCTTCGTTCTGGCCCATCTTCATCTGGAAGCGAAGACGGAAAATCTGCTCCGCCGACTGGTGCGCCTGCAGCGCCAGTTCCTCTTTATCCAGATTGACGATCTTATCCATTTCCATAATTCAATCCTTCGTCTTCAGGATGTTTCTGGGAGCCATCGACTCCAATCATCCCTGTAGAAACTCGTTACGACTTCTGCGTGGTGGCCGCCACAGCATCGTGACGAGCGACAAACAGCGTCTTCATGGGCAGCTTGTGCGAGGCCAGACGCATGGCTTCCATCGCAATTTCCCGGCTGACGCCTTCCATCTCAAACAAAATCTTCCCCGGCTTCACCACCGCGACCCAATGATCCAGAGGTCCTTTACCGGAACCCATACGAACTTCGGCAGGCTTCTTGGTAATCGGCTTGTCCGGAAACAGACGCAGCCAGATCTTGCCGCCACGCTTGATGAATCGAGTCATCGCCACACGGCTGGCTTCAATCTGCCGATCCGTAATGTGCGCGTGATCGAGCGTCTTCAATCCAAAATCCCCAAACGCAAGCTCAGAACCGCGCCAGGCCTTGCCACGATTGCGGCCCTTCTGCTGCTTGCGGAACTTCACCTTCTTCGGCATCAACATAACGAAATCCTTTTGAGCGTTCTGCTCTCACTGCCACTTCAAAAAATCAGTTCTTAGAAAATGCTCGATCCAACCCGGGGCTCGCGCTTCTTCTGCTGATAGATATCTCCGCGATACACCCATGCCTTCACGCCGATAATTCCGTAGGTGGTGTGCGCTTCGGCAAAACCGTAGTCAATATCCGCGCGCAGCGTATGCAACGGCAAACGTCCCTGCAGATACCATTCCGAACGCGCAATTTCCGCACCGTTCAACCGTCCGCCCACCCGCACCTTGATGCCGCGGCAACCGAAACGCAGTGCCGAGTCCACCGACTTCCGCATCGCGCGACGGAAGCTGACACGCTTCTCCAATTGCAACGCAATATTCTCGGCCACCAGTTGCGCATCCAGCTCCGGCTTGTTCACTTCCAGAATGTCGACGAAGACTTCCCGGTTGGAACGCTTCTGCAGGTCGGTCTTCAGCTTCTCAATCTCCGCGCCCTTGCGTCCGATGATGATGCCCGGCCGCGCCGTGCGAATGATGATCCGCAGCTTGTTGCCTGGACGCTCGATTTCAATCGAGCTGACGCCGGCGGACTTGAGCTTTTCTTTCAGCTCACGCCGCAGCTGCACATCCTCGACCAACAGGCGATCGTATCCCCGCTCGACGAACCAGCGCGACTTCCAAGGTTTGTTGATTCCTAGCCGTAACCCGTAAGGGTGGACTTTCTGACCCATAATTCAATCCTTCCGTTCGCTACTTCGCTGACTTCTTGGCGGCCGTCTTCTTTTTCGCCGCGGCTGGTTTTGCTGCCGGCTTGCTCGATCCTGACTTCTTCGCTGCCGTCTTCATTGCCGTCTTCGCCGTCTTTTTCTTGCCCTTGGCGCCGGTCTCCGGCTCATCGCCAACCGTCTTCGCCAGCTCCGGACGCTTCTTCTCGGCAACCGTAATCAGAACATTCGACATGCGACGCTGATAGCGAAACGCGCGCCCCATCGGCGCCGGACGAATCCGCTTCAACCTGGGTCCTTCGTTGGCCACCGCCATCTTTACGTAGAGGTTATCGACGTCGATGTTCAAGACCGCGTTCTTCGCTCAGATAGTTCGCATTCTCCAGTGCCGAACGCAATACCTTCTCCACCAGCGGAGCCACACGCTTCTTGGTGAAGGCCACCGTCTGCAGCGCATCTTCCACGCGCCGGCCCTTGATCAAATCCAGCACCAGCTTCGCCTTTTGCGGCGAGACCCGCTGAAACTTCGCTTCCGCCCTGAATTCCTGTGCTTCGTATTGCATCTTGCGCTATGCCTTTCCCGCTGTTAGCGCGGCTTGGTAGCCGTCTCAGCTTTGGCGGAGTGACCTTTGAATGTACGCGTGGCGGCAAACTCGCCCAGCTTGTGACCCACCATGTTTTCCGTCACGTAGACCGGAATAAACTTGCGGCCGTTGTGCACCGCAATCGTGTGCCCGACCATTTCAGGAAAAATCGTGGACCGGCGCGACCAGGTGCGTACCACCTTCTTGTCATTCGCCTTGTTCATCGTCTCAATCTTCACAATCAAGTGAGTGTCGATGAAGGGTCCTTTCTTTGTCGAACGTGCCATCTTTTCTCCTTCAAAAATCCGCTTCTAGCTTTTAGCCTTTAGCCTCTAGCTAGCAGCTAAAAGCTAGAAGCTAGCGGCCGAAATAACGGCTGCGCCGTTATTTCTTCTTCGGTCGGCTGACAATCATGCCATCGGTCCGCTTGTTATTGCGTGTCTTGTATCCGCGCGTCGGCTGTCCCCACGGCGTTACAGGGTGACGGCCACCAGAAGTCTTTCCTTCGCCGCCGCCATGCGGGTGATCCACCGGGTTCATGGTCACGCCGCGATTTGCCGGACGAATTCCCTTCCAGCGATTTCTGCCGGCCTTGCCAATCGAAATATTTTCGTGATCCGTGTTGCCAACCTGCCCAATCGTTGCCATGCAATCGACCAGCACCTTGCGCGTCTCGCCGGAAGGCAGCTTCAACAGCGCATAGTCGCCTTCTTTGGCCACCAGCTGTGCCGAGGCACCGGCGGAACGAACCATCTGCGCGCCCTTGCCCGGCCGCAATTCCACGTTATGTACCGTGGTGCCCGCCGGAATATTTTTCAGCGGCAGCGCGTTGCCCACCAGGATGTCGGCCTCTTCGCCGCTCATCATGGCCTGGCCCACCTGCAAGCCAATCGGCTGCAGAATGTAGCGCTTTTCGCCGTCCGCGTAGTGGATCAAAGCAATGCGCGCCGAACGGTTGGGATCGTATTCAATGGTGGCGACACGGCCCGGGAATCCCGGACTTGTCGCGCTTGAAGTCGATCAGGCGCAGCTTGCGCTTGTGTCCGCCCCCGTGGTGGCGAATCGTCAAATCGCCCGTGTTGCGGCGTCCGCCCGTGCGCTTACGAATCGTCGTCAGCGGCTTATAAGGGCGATCGGTCGTCAGGTCATCGTTGACCACCGTGGAGGTGAAACGCAAACTCGGAGTGATCGGTCTGTATGTCTTGATCGGCATCGGTTTCTCTTTTTCGGACATTGGCCCCGACTCGCGAGACCAGCGCCACATTTCAATCTTTTTCGTCGAAGGATGCTGGGTGCCCCATCCTAGACGTGTTCTTTGCGGCCAGGGTGGGATAGCTTGAATCCCGCACCAGCATCAGTCAAACTTCCTTACAAACTGTTGATGTACTCCGGCATTTTCTGTCCTGGCTTCAGGCGCACATACGCCTTCTTCCAGTCCGAACGATAGCCGCTGAAACGGCCGCGCTTGCGTTCTTTGCCGACAAAGTTGGCGGTGCGAACTCCCTCCACCTTTACTTTGAACAAAGTCTCGACCGCCTGCTTCACTTCCGTCTTGGTGGCCGACGTTGCGACCTCAAACACGAGAGTGGCTTCGGTTTCCTTGGCGCCCAGGCCTTTTTCCGTAATTACCGGGCGACGAATTACTTGATATACATCTGCCATCAGGCCACCTCTGCTGCGGCTGCCAGCTTGCGCTTGGATACCGTTTTCTTCAATGCTTCGTACAACTGCTCCATCGCCGTTACGGAGATGATGGCGCGCTCATGCTTCAGCAGGTGATAGGGATGCACTTCGTTGCTCAGCATCAACTCCACACCATGCAGGTTGCGCGCACCCAGCAACAGGTTCTTGCTCAGGGTGTTTCCGCTCTCCACCAACAGCGCCGTCTTCTTCGCATCGAGCGTCGTCAATGCCGAGCGATACAGCTTGGTCTTCGGCTCTTTCAACTCCAGGCTCTCGACCACCGTCAAATGTCCATCGGCCAGCTTCGCCGCAATTGCGGAGCGCAGCGCACCCAGCAGCTTCTTGCGCGGGAAAGCATAATCGTGGGAGTGCGGCACCGGTCCATGCACCGTTCCACCATGCCTCCAAAGAGGCGAGCGGATCGAGGCAACGCGCGCCCGGCCCGTTCCCTTCTGCTTCCACAACTTCTTGCCGGAACCGGAGACCAGCTTGCGATTTTTGGTGGCGTGCGTGCCTTGACGCAGGGCTGCGCGGTAATGCTTCACCGCCTCCCAGATCAAGTCCTCGTTCACCTCGGCTGGCCCGAAAACTTCATCCGCCAGCTCCAGGGTTCCGACTTTTTTACCACCCAGATCGACTACGTCAATGTTTGCCATTGCTCTACTCTTTCTTCAGCTCTTCGCTACTAGCTCTTAGCCTCTAGCTAGGAGCTAAAAGCTAGCGGCCGTCCTTCGGCTGCTTTCCTATTTCTTTTTGCTTGCCGAAGCCTTCTTCGAAGCCTTCAACGGATCCACCGTGGTCGCGCCGCTGAATCCACGACGTTCGCGAGGTGGCTGCTTTGCCTTGGTGATCAAAACATATCCATCACGATGTCCCGGGACAGCACCTTCGAGCATCAGCAGATTCTCATCGGTATCGATGCCGCGAATGCGAAGATTCCGCACCGTCACGTTATCGACGCCCATGTGTCCCGGCATGCGCATTCCCTTCATCACGCGCGAAGGAAAAGACGATGCGCCGATCGATCCCTGCACCTGGAACATATGTCCGTGCGATTTCGGTCCGCCGCCAAATCCATGCCGGCGAACAACGCCCGCAAATCCGCGACCCTTGCTCGTGCCCAGCACATCGACGAACTTCTCATCGGCGAAAATATCGACCAGAACCCGGTCGCCGGCCTTCACGCTTTTCGCCTCTTCGCCCTCTGCAGGCTTGGCTGCAGGTTCAATCGGAACCTCGCGCAAGACCCGCACCGGAGGAACATTGCTCTTGCCGAAGTGACCCGCCATCGCCTTGTTGATTTTGGAGCTCTTCACAAACTCAACCAGGCCGATCTGCGCCGCGTCGTAACCGTCCTTCGCCTGCGTCTTGATCTGCGTAATCACGCACGGACCCACCTGCACCACGGTGATCGGATGAATTTCTCCGTTGTCATCGAAGACCTGGGTCATGCCGATTTTCTTGCCTAACATTCCTGCAACTGCCATCTTTTTCTCCCCTCATCATGCGTGCTCAAGAGCGCCGCACTGTAGGTGTTCCTGTCTTGCGCCCGTTAGGGCGAGTTGCCTGGACGGCCAGTCCCGGCTAGTTTTATTTTTCGAAGGCTTTGATTTCGACGTCGACACCGGCAGGCAGATCGAGGCGCATCAGCGCATCCACCGTCTGCTGGGTCGGCTCAAGAATGTCAATCAGCCGCTTATGCGTGCGAATTTCAAACGCCTCACGAGACTTCTTGTCCACATGCGGCGACCGCAAAACGCAATACTTGTTCTTCACGGTCGGCAACGGAATCGGCCCTGCCACTTGCGCGCCCGTCCGCTTGGCCGTGTCTACGATTTCGCCGGTCGAAGTATCCAGCACGCGATAGTCATACGCCTTCAGGCGGATGCGAATTCTTTGTCCAATCATGACTTCATCTCTCTAGCTGCTAGCTTCTAGCTTTTCGCTTCTAGCCTTCAGCCTTAGCTAGGAGCTAGCAGCTAAAGGCTAGAAGCTGTTCTTCGCTTACTTCAAAATCTCGGCAATGGCTCCGGCGCCGACAGTGCGTCCGCCTTCGCGAATCGCAAACCGCAAGCCCTTTTCCATGGCCACTGGAGTAATCAGCTCAATCTCAAGAGACACATTGTCCCCCGGCATCACCATCTCCGTGCCTTCCGGCAGCTTGGCCACGCCCGTCACATCCGTCGTCCGGAAGTAGAACTGCGGCCGATAGCCGTTGAAAAACGGTGTGTGCCGTCCGCCCTCTTCCTTGCTCAACACGTAAATCTCCGCCTTGAACTTGGTGTGCGGCGTAATCGAACCGGGCTTGGCCAGCACCATGCCGCGCTCCACATCTTCCTTCGGAATCCCGCGCAGCAGCAGTCCAGCATTATCCCCGGCGAGACCTTCATCCAGCTGCTTCTTGAACATTTCGACGCCCGTGACCACCGTCTTGCGTGTTTCGCGGAAGCCGACAATCTCCGTATCCTCGCCCACCTTCACCTTGCCGCGCTCGATCCTTCCGGTCACCACCGTGCCGCGACCCGAGATCGAAAAGATATCTTCAATCGGCATCAGGAACGGCTGATCGATGGCCCGCTGCGGCATCGGCACGCTCTTGTCGACCGCTTCCATCAGCTCGTCAATCTTCGCTTCCCACTGCGCTTCGCCATTCAATGCGCCCAAAGCTGAGCCGCGAATCACCGGCACATCGTCGCCCGGGAACTGGTACTTGCTCAGCAGCTCGCGCACTTCCATCTCGACCAGGTCAATCAGTTCCGGATCATCGACTGCATCGCACTTGTTCAGAAACACCACAATGTACGGCACACCAACTTGCCGCGCCAGCAGCACGTGCTCTTTGGTCTGCGGCATCGGTCCGTCAGTCGCCGCAACGACCAGAATCGCGCCATCCATCTGCGCGGCACCGGTGATCATGTTCTTGATGTAGTCGGCGTGGCCCGGGCAATCGACGTGCGCGTAGTGGCGATTCTTGGTCTCATACTCCACGTGCGCGGTCGCAATCGTGATGCCGCGCTCGCGCTCTTCCGGCGCATTATCGATGGTGTCGAAGGAACGAAACTTGTTGTTCGGGTTGTGCTTCGACAATACCTTCGTAATCGCCGCCGTCAACGTCGTCTTGCCATGATCAATGTGCCCGATCGTCCCTACGTTTACGTGCGGCTTCGACCGGTCAAACTTTTCCTTCGCCATTGGTTGCCCTTATCCCTTCCATTCGATCTTGTCGATCTTGAAAATTTCGTTTGCCCGTTCAACCCTGCTGCAACTGTTACCCGGTGAACCCCTATGCCTTGCTTTGACTGCGACCAATAATCTCGTCGCTCACCGAACGCGGCGCTTCTTCATACCGGGCAAAGTGCATCGAATAGGTCGCCCGGCCTTGCGTGGACGAACGCATGTTCGTCGCGTAATTGAACATTTCCTTCAGCGGCACACTCGCCTTGATCACCTGCGAACCGCCCGAGTGCTCCATGCCCTCAATGCGTCCACGACGAGAATTAATGTCGCCGATAATCGTGCCCATGTGCTCTTCCGGCACCGTCACTTCCACCGCCATCACCGGCTCCAGCAGCACTGGACTTGCCTTGCGCGCCGCTTCCTTAATCGCCATCGAACCGGCAATCTTGAATGCCATTTCGTTCGAGTCGACATCGTGATAGCTGCCGTCGTAGAGCGACACCTTGATGTCCACCATCGGAAAGCCTGCCAGAATGCCGCCTTCCAGCGCTTCGCGGATACCCATATCGATCGGCTTGATGTACTCGCGCGGAATCGATCCGCCGGTAACATCGTTTTCGAATTCGTATCCTTTGCCAGGATTGGGTTCGACACGAATCTTGCAGTGTCCGTAGTTACCCGAACCGCCGGTCTGGCGAATATATTTGCCTTCTGCATCCGCATGCTTGCGAATCGTCTCGCGGAACGCGACCTGCGGAGTTCCCACATTCGCTTCCACCTTGTGCTCGCGCTTCATGCGGTCGACAAGAATTTCCAGATGCAATTCGCCCATGCCGCTGATGATCGTCTGTCCGGAATCTTCATCGGTCCGCACTTTAAATGTAGGATCTTCATCCGACAGCCGCGACAGCGCCATGCCCATCTTTTCCTGGTCGCCCTTGGTCTTCGGCTCAATCGCCACCGAAATAACCGGCTCAGGAAACGTGATCGCTCCCAACGCGATTGGGTGATGCGGATTGCACAACGTATCGCCCGTCTTGATTTCCTTCAGGCCCACGCACGCGCAAATATCGCCGGCATAAATCTCCGAAATGTCTTCGCGCTTGTCGGCGTGCATCTTGACCAGCCGTCCCACGCGCTCCGTTTTCCCCGTGCGCGGATTCAGCACCGTATCGCCCGTCTTCAGTGATCCGGAATAGATCCGGATAAAACTCAGCTTGCCGAATTGATCGTTGATCAGCTTGAATGCCAGCGCCGCAAACGGTTCGGAATCTTCCGGCTTGCGGATCAACGTAATCGATGGATCATGCGGATCGATGCCTTCGACCGGTGCAATATCAACCGGGCTGGGCAGATAATCGACGACTGCGTCGAGCAGCGTCTGAATGCCTTTGTTCTTGAATGCGCTGCCGCAGAGGACCGGAAACACCTTCATCTCCAGCGTCGTCTTGCGAATGGAAGCCTTCAGCTGCGCAGGCGTCGGCGTCTCGCCTTCCAGGAACAGGTGCAGCATGTCGTCGTCATACTCGGCGACCGTCTCAATCAATTGCAGACGAAATGCTTCTGCCTTCTTCAACAAATCTGCAGGAATTTCTTCGACCGAGTACTTCGCGCCCATGGTCTCGTCATTCCAGACAATGGCACGCATCTCGACCAAATCCACCAGGCCTTTAAACTTCGCTTCCGCGCCAATCGGAATCTGAATCGCCACCGGACGCGCGCCCAGGCGCTTGCGGATGGTTTCAATCACATGCTCGAAGTCTGCGCCCGCCTTGTCCATCTTGTTGACAAAGCAAATCCGCGGAATTTTGTACTTGTCGCCCTGACGCCAAACAGTCTCCGACTTGCGGCTGCACGCCAGAAACGCTGTCGAACAACGCCACTGCGCTATCCAGCACGCGCAGACTGCGCTCCACTTCCGCGGTAAAGTCCACGTGGCCCGGAGTATCAATAATGTTGATGCGAATATCGCGCCAGATACACGTCGTCGCAGCCGAGGTAATCGTGATGCCGCGCTCCTGCTCCTGCTCCATGTAGTCCATGGTCGCAGTCCCTTCATGCACTTCACCGATACGGTGCGTGATGCCGGTATAGAACAGGATGCGTTCCGTCGCTGTCGTTTTTCCGGCGTCAATATGCGCCATGATTCCGATATTGCGGCAACGATTTAACGGTATTTGACGGGCCACGGTACCATTCTCACTTCGCGGAATTGCTTCCGCAGGTTGCTGTTACGGTTCTCTTGTCGCTAACGGCGTGCTACCAGCGATAATGCGCAAAAGCCTTGTTGGCTTCCGCCATGCGGTGCACGTCTTCCTTCTTCTTCATTGCGGCGCCACGGCCGTTGGCCGCATCCAGCAATTCGTTCGTCAACTTGTCGACCATGCCCTTTTCGCCGCGGGCCCGACCATAGGTCACCAGCCAGCGAATTGCCAGCGAGGTGCGACGCTCCGGGTTCACTTCAATCGGAACCTGGTAGTTCGCGCCACCCACTCGGCGGGTCTTTACTTCCAGCAGCGGCTTGCAGTTCTCCACTGCCTTCTTGAACAACTTCAACGCCTCATCGCCGCCGCGCTGCTCCAGGTTCGTCATGGAGGTGTAGAAAATCTTCTGCGCCGTCGACTTCTTGCCATCCCACATCATGGAGTTGACAAACTTCGTGACCAGCGTCGAGTTATAGATCGCGTCCGGCACGACTTCCCGCTTCGCAATGTGACCTTTTCTAGGCATAGCTGCTTCAATCCTTTGTTCGATCCGTCAGATACTACGGTGCCCCATTCAAGCCGGTCGCCGCGGCGACTGGTTTGAGTGGGAGAAAAAATAATCCCTTACTTCGCCGCCGCCTTCGCGCGCTTGGCGCCATACTTGGACCGGCTCTGCTTGCGATTCGCCACGCCGACCGAATCCAGCGTGCCGCGAACCACGTGATAGCGAACGCCCGGCAAATCCTTCACACGGCCGCCGCGGATCAGCACAATCGAGTGCTCCTGCAGGTTGTGGCCGATGCCGGGAATATAGGTGGTGACTTCAATTCCGTTCGTCAGACGAACACGCGCAACCTTGCGCAGTGCGGAGTTTGGCTTCTTGGGCGTCTGCGTATACACGCGGGTGCAAACACCGCGCCGTTGCGGGCATCCCTGCAGCGCCGGGCTGGCGGTCTTGTACCGCGGCGCCGTCCGGCCTTTCCTGACAAGCTGACTAAATGTAGGCAAGAACAATCTCCTTTAATACCTCTGCTGCTCTGAATCCTTAAAAACTCTTATTTCACCCCATACAGCACCGTGGGTGCCCCATTCAAGCCCTCATTTGGCTTGAGTGGGATGGAACGATGTCCGTCCCACTGAAAATTCCTGTCATCCCGACCGAAGTCCGCCGCGGCGACCGAAGGATCTCTGTATTTCATCCCACGTTCGCCACACAACTTGCCTGCCCACACAATGGCGGACTGGCGATTTCCGCACACGCACGATTTCTCGCACAGGGGCGGAGTTGCATCCAATTCTGTAGTCTGACTGAAACAACGACGGTGACCGGCTCGTACCGCTTGCCCGCTCCGTTTCGCTGTTCTGCCCCGCATAGCCCGCCAGGGTGGCCGGTGTCGCAGGTGCAAAAGGACGAGTATCGAATCCGCTGTTCCGAAAACTGAAACCGATGCAATCCGCTGTCGACTGCCAGCGGAACTGGACGGCGCCTCCCACAGGCACACTACCGTCGCTCGCCAAACTTCACAAGAATATCAAGGGATCCCCCCAGAGTCAACAGCGGTCTGTCGCGTTCAAGCAACCGAAGTTTAGCGGGCCACCCACGCAGCACACGTGAAAACGAATGCCTTCATTGAGAGGGTTGGGACTCTTTAACGCCCAGCTTGCAAAGATTCGGGTACTTGCTGCAATCGTGTACATCCTTCTGCTCCGCCTTCAAGGTGTCCAATAGCTGCCCTTCCGTCTTTCTTCCCGATGCTTTGTCGCGTAGATACCCCATCGACCATTCCAGCAGGATGGGCTGGTTGATCGGATCTGAGTAGAAATCGTCCAAGTCCTTCACGGTCACTTCGCCGTAGTCGGACGTGTCGCTCACGGAACTGCACATGTTAATCACTTGTGCAATTGCATCGGTATGGGAATTTGGATTCTTGAATACTGCCTGCTGCATGGCCTCGCAGACGATTTTGTCATGGCTGTTGGCTTGGCTCATCGCCGCCCGATAGCCGTCTAGGAATGCCTCCTTTTCGTTTTCATTCATGAAGCTCCACCATCCGCCAACGTTCCCCATGGCTCGCGCCAAGAGGCGCTCATTGTAGGGCCAGGTCTTGGGGTTTTTATCATCCTTGGCTGTTGCCTGAGATTGGGCTTGAGCGTGACCAAGAAGAAGGGCCGCAAGGAAGCACAAGCACATAGCAATTCTCAGACTCCCAATCCGGACCGAATTCAAGGTCATGTCTGTCGCCTCTGGTTATAATCGGTACTGATTTCAGCAGCCTAATCCGAAACTGCCTGCTGTGCAAGACATTGAGAAACAGCTCGAGGATATGCCTGAATGCAGTGGTTGAATGAAAACGCCGCCGGGGTTCAAGCGATAACAGCAATCTTTATCGTGGTTCTTACGTTTGCGCTGGTGGGCGTGACGTGGTGGTACGCAACGCTTACTAGACGCATGGAGCGAACGCTCCGAGAACAACTGGCCGCGTCGTTTCAGCCCAATGTCGAAATGGCGCTGACCGACTGTTTCCGAGGGGAGGGAAGTGATGAGCGCGGCGGACACAGCGAAACCGTAGCTGGAACGATCACCGTTCGCAACAAAGGCAATCTTCCGCTCACGGTGGTAACGATCGCCATGAAATTGATATACGACAAGGCTGCTTTTCCAGTTAAAACCGTGACGGTCGATGCTAAACAGCGGGTGGTGGCACCCGACGAAACAACGCAATTTATCCTTCTGACTATTGATGTTCCGCCCGGCGGCTCCAGAGCGCCGTATGAGCAGATCGCGCAAATTCATTGCTCTGATTTGGCGGGCGTAAGCAAACACTCTTTTTCGATTTCCAGTCGAGAAAAAAATCGGACTAATCATTCGAGTGGTTTTCAGCCAATTTGAACTGGCCGGGGCGGGTGCCCCATTCAAGCCGCTTTTGGCTTGAGTGGGGTAGCTCCAACTCTCGCGCCTCTCAGGCCCGCTTCCGCTTCGACTCCAAATCCCGCAGCATCACGCTCCGCAGCAGCGCATTCAGTCGGGACTGATACCCCTCCGGCCCCTGCTGGCGCAGCCACGCCAGAATATCCGCGTCGATCCGCAGCGTAATCTGCTTCTTCACCGGACGATAGAACGGGTTCGGCACAGCATTCTGCCAGAACTTCTCCGCCAGCTCCGGCATGTCAGAAAAATCGATCTCGCTGTCCGGCATTTTCTTCAATTTCTTAAGCTCATCCTGCTGCCCCGCCAGTGCGGCCTTCGCTTCCGCCATAGTTTTTCTAACAATTTTCGGCATACCGTTCCCTCTCCTTCCTCGTGGCCTTTCGCGCTGTAGAGCGGATTTCCTATGGGCATAGTCGAAGCGATCAATCTTCGCGCGGCTTTTTCCCAAGAAAAGCCGCTCATCGTTGAACTTGGATGACTACTGGAATAGGAAATCCGCTCTTAATGATGCGGATGATTTCATCCTCGCCTTGTCCGCGTACCGTATGTCCAACCACCAGAACCGCAATGCCAGCGGCCATGCCGATGCTTCGCCAGCGCGCCTCGCCGTCAACGATACGATCCTGTTCGGCCATGAGGTTGGGATCGTCGAACACCTGCACCGCAAGGTCGAAACTGTCGCCGTGCTTGCGACGATTGCTCTCCGCCTTCGCCTCGTCCCACTCAAACCAAATCATGCCTGCCAATATTATAGTTCAGTTTTGTAACTACACTTCTGGCATTAAGAGTCAGCTCCCAGCTTGCCCCGAGCCGCTGGATGGCTGAGAAGTCCTAGAATCGTAGCGTCAACTTGCCGTTTGACGCCGCGCCCTCGATAGTTCGAGTATTGATCCCTGAAGGAGAATTCCAATGGCGATTCCCTCTGAAACGAGCAGTCGTATACCAAGCGCGCTGTACGCCGTGGTGATGATAGCCGTCATCGTCGGCATCGATGTCGCGTTCTTCAGAAATCGCTTTTGGGAACGGCTGATATCGAATATCGGCATCGTCCTGGTCTTCGCCGCCTTCTACCTAAGGTTCCTCAAGCATCCATAAACAAGGCGTGCGCCGCTCCTTCAGCCCATCACACTTTGCGCACATCGTCATTGTTTCGCGGGTGTGTCGAGTTCCTTCACCAGCCAAAGCACCAGGTCATCATCCACCAGCACCTTATCGCCGGCCGCTACAGGCAGGCCTCCAGAGGCCATTCCTTTTCCATCCGGAACATATCCCAGGTGGACGTACAGCCGCTGCGCCGCGCCATACTCCTTGAACAGCCCAACACCCACGCCGATCTTCGCGCATTTCGCCCCGCGCGCCCGCTCCTCCAGTGCGTGAATCAGCTTAGTCGCGATCCCCTGGTTGCGGCAGCGCTCCGACACCACCAAATCGTTAATCTCCGGAATGTGCGCCTCGCGAAAGGGCGCGTGCCCGGAAACCCAGAGCAGCGAACCGTATCCCAGCACATCCGTCCCATCCACCACCAGCAATACCAGCCGCTGGCCATGGGCATGCTCCACCAGCCGCTGATCCCACTTCTTCGCCCCGCCGTGCCAGGCCGCCCCACCGTAAGTTTCCGCGATGCGAGGCACATCTTCCGCCCGCAATTCCCGCACTTCAACGTTCATTGCCCACCTTCATAAGAAGTTTCTCACCGCGTCTGACTCGACCACGAACCGTCTCGCAGCCTTGTCTTTCAATGTCGCAAACCTATTCCAATTCCCACTGTTGCTCTCAGCAGATCGTTCCTGCCAAGACTACTCCGGCATTCGATCCTCCTCAAGCGTACCCGGCTTTCACAGCACGACCCAAAGCCGCGCCAACCCAATTGTCGAGCGACCAGCCGCAGGCGTATGCTGTCCGCGTGCGCACCTCTTTTCCTGGTGGGAGTCGAATATGAAACTCGTGGGTCTTTGTTCGATCGCCGTTGTTCTCGGTTCGACAGCGTTACTGGCACAAAGCACTGCGCGCGCTATTCCTTCGCAGCCAACCGTCGCCGTTGTGGTGCCGGGCAGCACCGGTTGTCCTGTCGATATGAGCGCGCAAAAGGGTTTGTCCGGGCAATTCCTGCAAGTTCCAGTGAATGGTCAGCAGAATGCGGGGCCCAGTCAAAATCTTCAACTGAATCTGACGAACTCTTCCTATGCAGAAATTGTTGGAGTGCGAGTCACAGCTTTTGGACTAAACGCGAAAGGCCAGGTCACGCCGGCGAACGCGACCATCGCCGATTCATCTGCGATCCAGAAATCCTTCGACCTGAATCTCAAGGTGAACCCGAAATCGACAGGTTCCGTGGAATTGGTGCTGACGGGATTTACCTCGGTCACGTATCTTAACGTCGATTCAATTCAGTATGCGGGCGGTTCGACCTGGCAACCAACCGCACAGCGCACTTGCCACGTCGTTCCGGATAGCACCATGTTGATCAGCAGCCGATAGCAGGACCGTTCGGCCTTGCGCCCAGTCCTTGACTCGCCGCCGCATGGCAGGGAAAAGGCCTACTCCTCCAGCACCTTTTCTTCCCGCGTCGCCCACATGATTCCAGCCACCACCTGCGCGATGCCGACGCACCGGGTTAGTGTCGGATGATCCACCATGTACCGCATCAAACCCCGCCACGGCTTCGGCCCCAGGTTCCACGCCTGTGCGTCCCGATGCGGCCTGACAATCGCCATGATTCCATCCCCAATCAACACCATGGCAGTAAAGTGCGACCATCTGCGAGCATCGATCATTGGCATTGCGCTTCTTCCTCCCTCTCTCAAGAGTGAGATGCGAATCGGCTCACGGGGTGACTGTCAAACTGCGCTCCAGGTCGAACGTAAGGACGCTCTCGGCGGGAATCACCAGGTCCTTATTCCCGGTAAACGCGCTCCCGGCTGCACCACCACCTCCGCCCACCAGGCCCCCAATCAAGGCTCCTTTGCCTCCGCCGGCAAGTCCGCCAATCAGCGCTCCAAGGCCCGCTCCGCCGCCCGTCAATACTGCGGACCGCTTGCCTTTTCCCTGTCTCCACGCGCTCCACGTGGCTGGTGCGCACTTGATACGTGCGTCCATCCGCGCTCACGCTATCCAGCCGGATCGCCAGCACGGCTTGCCCCTTGAATTTCCCCAGTCCCTTCGACTCCGTGACCACGCCCCTCGCCCGTGCACCTGCCGGAATCACCGTTTGCCCATTCACCCGCACCGAATCCACCAATACGCCGGAAAACGAGTCGCCTGTTTGATTCTCTTTCGTAGAAAGAGTCTGACCCAGCCTGACTCGGATCCTCGTTCCCGCGGGCACTACGATCGGTTGTGGCGCCGCGGCTTGCGGGGGCGGTGCGGCGTTGGCTTGGCCTCCTGCAGCCGGAGGAGGTGGCGGTGGAGCGGATGCAGATCCACCTTGCGCCGACTGGTCGTTCACAGGCGGTTGACCCGCCTCTGGTCCGTTCGCCATGGCCAGGTTGTTCACAACTGTCTTCACTCCTGATACCTTCGCTGCGTCGTTGCTTGCCAACTCACGCGACCCGGGCCCGTCCACCGTGCCAGTCAGGGTTACAACGCCGTTGCTCGCAGCCACTGAGATCGGCTGGCCCTGTAGCGCGGAGTCGGCCGCGATTTGTTTCTGCACGTTGGCTTCGAGTTGAGCGTCCGTCGGCTTTTTCGAACAGCCAACAATCAAAATCACCGCCGCCACCCATGCCAACGGCAAAGCCCGGAAACCAAAACGTCCGTCGCGAATCATAAACCCTCCGTCTGCAGATTTATTCAATCGCGCCTCGCTGTCAAGAGCCACAGGGAGCCAGGAATCGCAAGTCAGCAGAGTTGGCCAGCCATCGGGAGGGCGGCTTCCACTACCGAAAAAGGCCCACGCGTCACCGATTCTCGAACCTATAATCACTGTGGAGAGAGCCGACCCGCATGGGAAACAGCAACCGACGAACGGCCGTGGTGGTCTTGGGCTCGCTTGCGCTTGTCGTCCTGCTTTTCCTCATCGCAGAAAATGCCTTCAACCTGAAGTTCCTCTCCCCGGAAAATAGCGGCTCCATCCTGCTGTTTACAGCGCTTTCGGGCATCAGCTTTCTGCTCTTCCTCATGCTGCTTGTCCTGCTGCTGCGAAATATTCTCAAACTCTACGCCAGTGGACAAAGCCGTGTTCTCGGTTCGCGCCTCCGTGCCCGCATGTTGCTGGGAGCTCTCCTGCTCTCTGTCGTACCTGCATTTTTCATGTTGTCGTTTAACTATCTGTTAATGAACCGATCGATCGACCGCTGGTTCTCGCAGCCCGTCGTGCGGTTGCGCGATGAGTCGATGCAGCTGGCCATGGAGCTATCTCGATACGCCGCCGACAATGCCCGGGCAGAAGCAGAATCGCTGGCCCACGAACCCGCACTGGTCGTCTCGGCCGATCTGCCCGCGCATCCCGCAGCCACTGCTGGACCTTTTCCGCCGCCACAAGATCACCCTGCAAGGCGGATTTGTCGCCATGTACCGCGATGGAAAGGTGATCGATCAGTACCAGCTTCCGAGCGACAGCGGCACCGTCAGCCTGCTCTCCAGCGTTCGGCCCCTGGAACAAGCACAGGTAATGCCGGAACAAGTGCCTCTGACCGATGAAATTCTTCGAGCCGCCGAGCGTACTGACGATCCCATTTTGAGGATTGGCCAGGCCGCCTACTCTGTCGGGGATGCTCCATCGCAAAATGGAGTCGTCGTCGTGGTGGGTTTGCCGCTGCCTCCGGATGTGGCCATGGCGGTGCGCGACATCTCAAGCGGCACGGAAAGATATTGGACCCTGTTCCGCGCGCGTCGCCGAGTTCGTCAGACGTATCTTCTGGTCCTTCTTCTCCTGACCGGATTGACCCTGTTTGTCAGCAGCTGGCTGGCGCTGTTCCTCTCCAAGCAGGTCACCCGCCCGGTGGAAGCGCTTGCCGACGCCATGGATGCCATGGCCTCCGGAGATTATGGCTCGCGCGTCGACGTTGCTGCCTCGGGTGAACTGGGCGAGCTGATGCGTTCGTTCAACCACATGGCGACCGATCTTGAAAATAGTCGCACCCAGCTCGAATCCTCCACCTACAAGCTTTCCGAAGCCAACGCCGCCATGGATGAGCGCCGCCGTGAACTGGAGACTGTACTCGAAACCATTCCCAGCGGCGTCGCCACGCTCGACAACGATTTGAGAATCCTGCAGGCCAATCGCGCCTTCTGCGAAATGCTCGATCCCCTCGGCGAACTTCCCATCGAAGGCCAACTGATTCAATCCCTGTTTCCAACCGAATCCGCCCTTGAAATTGTTCGCGTCCTGCGCCGCAGCCGCCGCTTGCCGGCAGCCTCAACAGAAGTCGAAGCGCAAAGTTCTCGCGGCCCGCTCCATTTGATTTTTACCGTCACCCAGCTGCGCGGCTCCCTTCACGGCCATCTCGTGGTGATGGACAACGTCACCGATGTATTGCGGGCGCAAAAACAGATGGCGTGGAAGGAGGTGGCGCAGCGCGTCGCCCATGAAATCAAAAACCCTCTTACTCCAATCGCGCTTTCCGCCGAACGTATTGAGCGCCACATCGATCGCGGCCTCACCGAGGATTCGTCCCAGGTGCTGCGCAGCTCGACGGAAGTCATTCGCTCGTCGGTGGAAACATTGCGCCAGCTCGTCGATCAGTTTGCCGCTCTCGCCGACTTTCCCGCCGCCAATCGCACATCTACCGATCTCAATCGCATCGTGGAGAACACGCTGACACTCTTCGCCGGGCGCCTGGAAGGAATTGAAGTCCGCCTGCATCTGGCGGAAAATCTGCCTCCGGTTCTCGCCGATGCAGAAGCCCTCAAACGCGCTTTCAGCAACCTCATCGACAACGCCGCGGAGGCCATGCAGTCGATGCTGCTACGCGTACTGACGATACGCACGGGCACGAACGAAACTCAGACCATGGCGGAAATCGTGATTGCCGACACCGGCCACGGCATCACCGATGAAATCCGCGAGCGACTGTTTCTGCCATTTTTCTCCACCCGCCGTCGCGGCACCGGTCTCGGCCTTTCCATCGCGGCAAAAATTGTGCAGGAACATCAAGGAAATATCCACGTCGAATCCAATTCCCCCACCGGCGCGCGCTTTGTCATCCTGATTCCCTTCGCTGACTCCGCATCGCCGTCGGAGATTTCCGCGCCCTCGATCAGCGTGGTCGAGCGATGAATCACATCCTTGTGGTCGACGACGAGCCGGATATTCGCAGCACTCTGCAGGCGATCCTCGCCGAGGAAGGCTACACCGTCACCACCGCCGGTACTGCAACCGAAGGGCTCGACCTGATTCGCGATGCCATTTTCGATGCCGTACTGCTGGATATCTGGCTGCCCGATCGCGATGGACTGGAAGTACTGCAGGATATTCGCAAATTCGACGCCGTTGCTGGCCCGGAAGTCATCATCATCTCCGGCCACGGCACCATCGAGACGGCAGTGCGCGCCACCAAGCTGGGCGCATATGATTTCCTCGAGAAGCCGCTTTCTCTGGAACGCACCCTGATCATCCTGAAAAATGCAGTCGAGTCGCGACGTCTTCGCATCGAGAATCGCGAGTTTCAGCAGCAGCTCACCGCCCGCGCCCGCATCACCGGAGAAAGCGTTCCGGTAAAAGCGCTGCGACAACAAATTCGCCTGATGGCGCCCACCAACGGGCGCGTGTTGATCTACGGCGAGTCCGGCACAGGAAAAGAAGTGATCGCCCGCGCCATGCATGCGGAAAGCCAGCGCGCCGATCGCGTGTTTGTCGAACTAAATTGCGCCGCCATACCCGAGGACTACATCGAAACCGAGCTTTTCGGCTATCGCCACAGCGCTCTGCCCGGCGGTCCTCCGGAAAAACGCGGCACCTTCGAGCGCGCCGACAGTGGCACCTTATTTCTCGACGAAGTCGGCGACATGAGCCTGAAGACCCAGGCCAAGGTGCTGCGCGCGCTCGACGAGCAGCAATTCACCCCCGTCGGCGCCGCCCAGTCCATTCGCATCGACGTGCGTTTGATTGCCGCCACAAATAAAAATCTGGAAGAAGAAATCGCCAAAGGAAATTTCCGCGAAGATCTCTTCTACCGTCTGAACGTCATTCCGTTCTACGTGCCGCCGCTGCGCGAACGCAAAGAAGATATTCCCCTGCTGGCGACAGAATTGCTGCGGGAATTCGGACGTCAATATGGCCGGCCAAGAATGGAAATCTCCGCCGACGCGCTCGCCGCGCTGCAATTGCATCATTGGCCGGGAAATGTGCGCGAGCTCAAAAATATTCTCGAGCGAGTGATGATCCTCAATCCGCAAGTGTCACGCATCGATCGCAAACACCTGCCGTTATTGGTCGCGCGCAGCCCCGGCCGCCATGCAGAGGATTTTCCGTCGCTGCAGCAGGCGCGCGAAGCCTATGAACGCGATTACATTCTGCGCAAACTGGAAGACTGTCACGGCAACGTCAGCCGCGCCGCGGAAATTCTCGGCCTCGAGCGCAGCCATCTCTACCGCAAAATGAAAGCCCTCGGCATCCACACCAAAGAAACATAAGACGTCGATTCTTAATGAGTAGAGAAAATGTGGGTGCCCCATTCAAGCCATCTTTTGGCTTGAGTGGGATGGAAGAATTTGTCATTCCGACCAAAGCGAAGCGTAGCGGAGGGACCTGCGTTTTCTGTGAATCCAGAAATCCTGGGTGCCCCACATCTCGATTTTGAGATGTGGGATTGTAGTATGTTCGCGCTACGAAAATCCGGGTGCCACTATTCGTCCTTTGACTCTTTCAGCT
This sequence comes from uncultured Acidobacteriota bacterium, assembly GCA_963794795.1. Lineage (GTDB taxonomy): Bacteria > Acidobacteriota > Terriglobia > Terriglobales > Acidobacteriaceae > JAKAAZ01. The sequence continues at coordinate 24,531 of CAWCFC010000008.1, forward strand.
GCTGATGTTTCCCCAGGCTCTCCAGTTGGTTGCGCCAGTCCAGCGAATCCAGAAACGCGCTCGATCCACGCCAGTCATCCGCAACCTTGACGAACAACTCCAGATGCACCTGCATGCCAAGGAAAGATTCCAGCTCCTTGCGCGCCGCAATGCCAATCTGCTTCAGCATGGAGCCGCCCTTGCCGATCAAAATCGCTTTCTGCCCGGACCGTTCGCAGAAAATCGCGGCAGAGATTTTCGTCAGTGGCTTCGGCTTGGGCTTTCCGGGCAGAGGCGCGCGCATTTTTCTTTCTTCAAATCTCTCAATCACCACTGCACTGGAGTACGGCACCTCTTCACCCGTCAGATTCAAGATTTTCTCGCGGATAATTTCTGCCGCCAGAAAACGTTCCGGCTGATCCGTGAATTGCCCTTTGCGAAAATGCCGCGGCCCCTCCGGCATGTATTCCACCAGCTTCTCCACCAGCCGCTCCAGGCCATCGCCGCCACGCGCGGAAATCGGAATCACCTCGGCATAATTGTGCAGCGCGCTAAACTGCGCAATCAGCGGCAGCAGCGATTCCTTCGTGTCGATGGCATCAATCTTGTTCAGCACCAGAAATACCGGGCACTCCAGCTTCTTCACCATCTCCAGGATGTAAACGTCTTCATTCTCCAGCGAGTGCTGCTGCGCCCTCTGCGGCTCAACCGCGGGCGCGGCGATCTCTTCTCCCGCAGGCGCATCCAGATCGATTTCCGTCACCTTCTGTTTCACTTCCGGCAAACGCAACCGCCGCGTCACATCCACCACGTGCAGCACCACGTTGCGAGTTTCCAGCGCGCCGTAGACCTCTTGCAGCATGCGCTTGTCCAGCAGGTTGGCGGGCTTGTGCACCCCCGGCGTGTCCACAAACACGATCTGCGCCGCCGGATGTTTGCCCTTCACCGCATCCACTTCCAGCACCCCGTGGATGCGGTTGCGGGTAGTCTGCGGCTTGCGCGTCACAATGGCGACTTTCTCGCCCACCAGCGCATTCACCAGCGTGGACTTGCCGGCATTCGGCCGGCCCAAGATCGAAACAAATCCAGAACGTAAAGGCATCCCCTCTAGTATCTACCAGCAGCGAGGTTCGCATCGCATGGTGCGACTGGCAAGGCTAACGATTGAGCCTAAATACCACCGTAATCGTCGTCTCGACAGTATAAGGAACGCCATCGATCCTCAGAGGCTCGTACTTCCATTGTCGTATGGCGTCGATCGCGGCATCATCAAGTTGTGTGCCGGTAGAAGTACTCAAATAAGGTTCCCGAACGTTGCCATCGGCATCGATGCTTGCCTCGACCACCGCCGTTCCTTCGACTCTCGCTAGTTTCAGATCCGGGGGATAGTTGGGTGCAACCTGGTGTATCAGCTTTGACGGCCTTACATTCGGACCGGGTTTGGTGCCGACGGGAATGGCAAGGGGATGCATCGTCGTTGGCACAGGTGTGTCCTTTGACAACTGCGGTTCGTGTGCGTCCAGCGGGTCCAGGCTCTGTATGGAGATGGTTAAAAGAGTGACGCCGGGCGACGCAACCTTGATGCTGCGAGGAATGAGCAAACTGTGAAACGACTGGAAGCCATTGTATAAAGCCTCGATAGTATTGTTCATTTGAGCGCGAAGGAGACCCTCTGCTGTGAAAAATTCTTTCGTCTCACATTGAACGTAACTTGTGGCTCTAGGGCACTGATACTGGCTTGAAAGAACCGTCAGATTGATACCGTTCAGTGTCTGATGCTCCAGTTTCCATCTCGCAGACTCGCCCGTAAAGGTTGGGATGGGCACCCGGCTAAACTCAACTGCCTGCCTCAAACACAGAGGAACATACGAGGAAGAAGCGTAGTCCTTCTCATCTCCGTTATTCATGATCGCGACATATTTGTAGTCGCCCAGCGTCGCTTCCGTTCGCCACAGATCCTTCGACTGCCACCATTCCTCATACGTGCCATTGCCGGTAAATTCCGCATCCCCGCTCGCAACATACGTAGCTTTCAAATGGAATGGAATCCCAGAAGCTTCCAGATCGCTCAACTGCCGCGCCCGCACGAAGAACTCCTCCGGCGTCTGCGGATCTGGCAACGGAGCCGCTGCCACTTTCCCTGGGGGGAGGGGTGAGGTCGGCGCAGCCGCAGGCGAACCTGCCGCTGGTTGCGTCTGCGCCGCCGCATACACAAGGGAGAAACCAAAGCACATCAATACAACGCACAACCGCTTCAACCAATTCATCGTCAACGTAATCCCAGCGCGCTTCGCAAATGCTGCTTCAACACAGCCCCGCCAGATTCAGCGGTCCTAGACATGCCCACAACTTCATCACCCAGCGAAGATGCGGCGGACCTCGCCAGCATCATCTGCCCGACCAGGTCCGCGTCGCATAAGGCACCCCGCAGCATGCAGTTTGCACTCAGCAGTACGCCTAAGTCATTCAATTGGGAGGTGGAAAAAAGAATTACATTCGCGCACAACCCCGTCAAGAAGAATAGTGCCGAACGTCTAGTCTCAGTAACCGGGTACCCAAAGAGCAAGTATGTCCAGACCTAAGGCTTTGTCTGGCTGAAAACGACTACATTGCCGAAAGACTGCGCCTTGGGAAATATCGCGGAATATTCCGCGATCTTGGCCGACGCATTCCGGCAGTCCAGGCAAATCACCATGCATACCGGCGGCGCGGACCGCTGCGCATACCTGACCGACGAATTTTCTACCCCCACGTAGCGAAGTTTCCGCCAAGTACCATCCTCCTCCACCATCGCCATCATCGGGTATTCAAAATGCAATCGATTCGCATCAATTCCAATATCGCGACATCCGGAGTCCCTTGCCGCTGCCGCTGCGGCGATAAACGGTTCCGCTATGTCTCGATGGGAATCAAAGAAATACGTCTCGTCTCGTGGCGTCGTCAGGATGCTTCCTCTAAGACCATGCCGGGTGATGAGCGGCCTGACTTCGTTCGCGAGAGCCAGGGGAAGCGCGAGCAGCAGCGCCAGCCCGGCGATTGTGTTGACGGCCCATCGAGGCATGGCCCGTGTCAGCACGACAGCGCTGAATGCAGCAGCTAGTACAAAAATGGGGATTTGGAATCTTGCACTCCATTCCGACCACCGAAACAGTGCGCAGTACAAAACGAACGCGCCCACCACCCCCAGCCCGAACCAGCGTACCGAATTTTCGAAGCGACGGGGACGCAAAAGAACCAGCACGCCAGCCAGAACGAACAGCAGAAGATGAACAGGGTCTTCGCTGAGGACTGCGTTGCGCGGATGGAATCGAACGGCAAAGCGCGGCACATAGCCAAGCTGCGATGACATCATTTGTCCAGGGTCGTTCGGATCAACGCCCATGGCGAGTATGACGCCGGAGAAAGCTCGGGTGGACAGGGCGTCGATACGATCGCTGGGCACGCCCGCGTGCAGCGCGACATTGCGGACCACGTTCGCCAGTGCAAGCGCCGGAGTGACGCGCGCATTTGCGTACATGCGGTTCACATTGCCCACCGCGTAAAAATACGGTAGGCCCATAGGCGAACCGCTGTACCGATAATTGCGCACCCACATCGGCAGACACACCGCGGCGCCCAAAACCGCGATGGCTGGCAGGCGCAGAAGAAAACCCCGTATTGCCGCCCCATCCCATGTCAGAATGCAGGCGATAGCAATACAAAGTAAAAAGACGTACGACGTGCCTTTCGTCAATACCG
>CAWCFC010000009.1:0-201403 GCA_963794795.1 uncultured Acidobacteriota bacterium
TCGGCTGCAATAAGAGTATGTTCATCACTGGGCGTAAAGAACTCCGCAAGCCCATCGGAATATCTACCGCAGAATTCGTAGTCCAGCTGAACGGAACTGCCTGATTCAGGCTTCTTGTTCGCACTACCATTCCCATAGATAGCCAAGAAGACTTTCCGCAGATCCGGCTTCCACAGAGGGCATGCGGCGGGCGAAACGCCCCTTAAAAAGTCATCAGCACGAAGCGGAGAACGGCATTCCAGTTTTCAGCGGAAGTCGAAGAAAAAAGATTCACTTTTGTTTGACAGTAATAGCCAAATCTTGATAGTCTGGTTTGGTCGCGCAAAAAACAGAAGCCAGTGTTGAAAAGCAGTATTTCCTGGTGTGCGCAAAGTTCGAGGACCTGCTGGAATCATCCAGCAGCTCGATCCAAAAAGAACTCGCTCAGGCGAAAATTCTTAAGGATCTTTGACAATTGGTTGAATATGCCAGTCGTGAGATGACGATGAAGTTGTGGTTTAGTCATTCTCACTAGTATAGGCTTCGCAGCCTTTCGAGCGCTGCGGAGTAGCATCTTGCTCTTCGACCTCCGTCGAATCAAGATGCATCAGGTTTCAAACGAGAGTTTGATCCTGGCTCAGAATCAACGCTGGCGGCGTGCCTAACACATGCAAGTCGAACGAGAAAGTGGAGCAATCCATGAGTAAAGTGGCGCACGGGTGAGTAACACGTGACTAACCTACCTTTTAGTGGGGGATAACCTAGGGAAACCTGGGCTAATACCGCATAACACTTACGAGTCAAAGCAGCAATGCGCTGAAAGAGGGGGTCGCGGCCGATTAGCTAGTTGGCGGGGTAATGGCCCACCAAGGCAGTGATCGGTATCCGGCCTGAGAGGGCGCACGGACACACTGGAACTGAAACACGGTCCAGACTCCTACGGGAGGCAGCAGTGGGGAATTTTGCGCAATGGGGGAAACCCTGACGCAGCAACGCCGCGTGGAGGATGAAGTCCCTTGGGACGTAAACTCCTTTCGATCGGGACGATAATGACGGTACCGGAAGAAGAAGCCCCGGCTAACTTCGTGCCAGCAGCCGCGGTAATACGAGGGGGGCAAGCGTTGTTCGGAATTATTGGGCGTAAAGGGTGCGTAGGTGGTTCGGCAAGTCTTGTGTGAAATCTTCAGGCTCAACTTGAAGTCTGCACAAGAAACTGCCGGGCTTGAGTATGGGAGAGGTGAGTGGAATTTCCGGTGTAGCGGTGAAATGCGTAGATATCGGAAGGAACACCTGTGGCGAAAGCGGCTCACTGGACCATTACTGACACTGAGGCACGAAAGCTAGGGGAGCAAACAGGATTAGATACCCTGGTAGTCCTAGCCCTAAACGATGATCGCTTGGTGTGGCGGGTATCCAACCCTGCCGTGCCGAAGCTAACGCGTTAAGCGATCCGCCTGGGGAGTACGGTCGCAAGGCTGAAACTCAAAGGAATTGACGGGGGCCCGCACAAGCGGTGGAGCATGTGGTTTAATTCGACGCAACGCGAAGAACCTTACCTGGGCTCGAAATGTAGTGGACTGGGGTAGAAATATCCCTTCCTAGCAATAGGTCGCTATATAGGTGCTGCATGGCTGTCGTCAGCTCGTGTCGTGAGATGTTGGGTTAAGTCCCGCAACGAGCGCAACCCTTATCTCCAGTTGCCATCATTCAGTTGGGCACTCTGGCGAAACCGCCTCGGATAACGGGGAGGAAGGTGGGGATGACGTCAAGTCCTCATGGCCTTTATGTCCAGGGCTACACACGTGCTACAATGGCCGGTATAAACCGCTGCAAACCCGCGAGGGGGAGCTAATCGGAAAAAGCCGGCCTCAGTTCGGATTGCAGTCTGCAACTCGACTGCATGAAGCTGGAATCGCTAGTAATCGCAGATCAGAATGCTGCGGTGAATACGTTCCCGGGCCTTGTACACACCGCCCGTCAAATCACGAAAGTGGGTTGCACTAGAAGCCGGTGCGCTAACCGCAAGGGAGCAGCCGTCCAAGGTGTGGTTCATGATTGGGGTTAAGTCGTAACAAGGTAGCCGTAGGAGAACCTGCGGCTGGATCACCTCCTTTCTAATAGAGAACGTCATGGCACTTATTAACTTCCGCGAATGCGGACTGCGAAAGCAGCGGTAACAGGATGTTGTCATGTACCCCTTCACAAATGTCCTGACACGAGTGAAGGGAGCTTGAACTAAGCCCTCTATTCTTCTCTGAATCAACATCGATGGTCAGAAGCAGCGTAGCTGCTTCGCATATTCAACCAAGTCCTCGAAAAGATTGACTGAAAGCAAGTCTGTGTACCCAATTCGAGTACCCGGACCCGCATTCGAGCGGCGCATTCACGGTTTCGTGCCGAAGTCGCACGTTCCTTGTGGGCCTGTAGCTCAGTTGGTTAGAGCGCACCCCTGATAAGGGTGAGGTCGGTAGTTCGAATCTACCCAGGCCCACCATTGTTGCTTGGGGCTGTAGCTCAGCTGGGAGAGCACCTGCTTTGCAAGCAGGGGGTCACCGGTTCGATCCCGGTCAGCTCCACCAAGTTCCAGCTGGAATTTCAGTAGATCTTTTCAAGTCTGTACACGCAGCTATTGCAGAAAGCTCGACACTTACTTCCCTGCCCTTCTCGGACGGCGTAAGTTGCGAGCTTTCGGCAAGTCTGCCCTGCAGACTGGACCGAATGCGTCTTAGGGCGCAGCGCTCAAATCGAGCGTCGAAGATATTTGACAACAGGATAGATTGGGTAGTTGTAACTACAAGGCTGAGCAGTACTTTGGCTTTCGAGCTGAAGTGCTAGCGAAGTGTTGAGTGTCTTTAGATATTAGGAGTGACATGCTGCGCTAAGAAGTTGTTATTGCGAGTACTGTCACCAGGCGAATAACAGAAACTAACCGCTCTGCAGCGAATGCTGTGTGAAGTTAGTTTTATGGTCAAGCTACTAAGGGCGCACGGTGGATGCCTTGGCAGAAACAGGCGATGAAGGACGTGGTCAGCTGCGATAAGCTCCGGGGAGCCGCAAACAGGCGTTATATCCGGAGATCTCCGAATGGGGAAACCCACGGCGGCAAAACCGCCGTACGGCTCACTGAATACATAGGTGAGACCGAGCGAACCCAGGGAAGTGAACCATCTCAGTACCTGGAGGAAAAGAAAGAAATCTCGATTCCGAAAGTAGTGGCGAGCGAAATCGGAACAGCCCAAACCCGTGGCATTTCGGTGCAGCGGGGGTTGTAGGGTCCGCAACAGTAGAGTTACCAATCCAGCCATTAGTCGAATCCTCTGGAAAGTGGATCCATAGAGCGTGACAGGCGCGTAGACGAAAATGGACTGGACTCGAAGCGGATACCTGAGTAAGGCGGGGCACGTGAAACCCTGCTTGAATCTACGGGGACCATCCCGAAAGGCTAAATACTTGTTTCTGACCGATAGTGAACCAGTACCGTGAGGGAAAGGTGAAAAGTACCCCTGCGAGGGGAGTGAAAAGTACCTGAAACCGTGTGCCTACAAGCAGTGGGAGGGCTATGCTCCGCAAGGAGAATGCCTGACCGCGTGCCTATTGCATAATGAGCCGGCTAGTTATTCTTGTCAGCAAGGTTAAGCGTGAGCGAGCCGCAGCGAAAGCGAGTCTGAATAGGGCGTTCAGTTGGCAGGAATAGACGTGAAGCGGGATGATCTACCCTTGGCCAGGTTGAAGGTGGGGTAACACCCACTGGAGGACCGAACCGGTGTTTGTTGAAAAAAGCTCGGATGAGCTGAGGGTAGGGGTGAAAGGCTAATCAAATTCCGTGATAGCTCGTTCTCTCCGAAATAGCTTTAGGGCTAGCCTCGGATGATTTGCGACGGTGGTAGAGAGATGGATGGACTAGGGGGCTTTCCGGCTTACCGAATCCAACCAAACTGCGAATGCCGTTGACAACCAGTCCGGGAGTCAGACAGTGGGGGCTAAGCTTCATTGTCGAGAGGGAAACAGCCCAGACCGCCTGCTAAGGTCCCAAAGTTACAGTTAAGTGGGAAAGGAAGTCGGAACGCCCAGACAGCCAGGAGGTTGGCTTAGAAGCAGCCATCCTTTAAAGAAAGCGTAATAGCTCACTGGTCAAGCGGTCCGGTGCCGACAATATAACGGGGCTAAAACTGTACACCGAAGCAGCGGATGCACACCTATGGTGTGCGTGGTAGGAGAGCATTCTCAAGCATGTGAAGTCAGACCGAAAGGACTGGTGGATGTGTGAGAAGAGACCCTGCCGGCATAAGTAGCGATAACGGAGGTGAGAACCCTCCGCGCCGAAAGTCTAAGGTTTCCTGAGGAAGGTTAATCCGCTCAGGGTTAGGCGGTCCCTAAGGTGAGGCCGAAAGGCGTAGCTGATGGACATCCGGTTAATATTCCGGACCTCCCATGATTTCGTTATACGAAGGGGAGACGCAGAAGGATACGCAGGACCCTCTATGGCTATAGGGTTCGATGCACGTAAGGTGGTTCGACCAGGCAAATCCGGGCGAGCATAACACTGAGGTGCAAAGCAGTAGGCCGAATGGCCGAAAGCTGCCGATTCCACGCTGCCAAGAAAATCCTCTAAGGAGAGATCAGGGGAACCGTACCACAAACCGACACAGGTAGACGAGGAGAATATCCAAAGGCGCTCGAGTGAAGGCTTCTTAAGGAACTCGGCAAATTAAACCCGTAACTTCGGGAGAAGGGTTGCCCCGGTAGCGTGAAAGCGCGAGGGGGCCGCAGTGAAACGCGTACGGCGACTGTTTAACAAAAACACAGGTCTCTGCTAAGTCGAAAACGACGTATAGGGGCTGACGCCTGCCCGGTGCCGGAAGGTTAAAAGGAGGAGTTAGTCGCAAGACGAAGCCCTGAATTGAAGCCCCGGTGAACGGCGGCCGTAACTATAACGGTCCTAAGGTAGCGAAATTCCTTGTCGGGTAAGTTCCGACCTGCACGAATGGCGTAACGATCGTACGACTGTCTTAAGGAGTTGCTCGGCGAACTTGTAGTACCGGTGAAGATGCCGGTTACCCGCAGCTAGACGGAAAGACCCCGTGCACCTTTACTATACCTTTACTATGAATTATGGTTCTTGCTGCGCAGAATAGGTGGGAGGCTTTGATCTCGGACTCTTGGGTTCGAAGGAGCCAACTGTGAGATACCACCCTGCGAGTGCTGTGATTCTAACCTACCTCCGTAATCCGGAAGAGGGACATAGTAAGGCGGGTAGTTTGACTGGGGCGGTCGCCTCCTAAATTGTAACGGAGGCGCGCGAAGCTACACTCAGACTGTTTGGAAATCAGTCGTCGAGTGCAAAGGCATAAGTGTGGTTAACTGTGAGACCTACAAGTCGAGCAGATGCGAAAGCAGGCCTTAGTGATCCGGTGGTTCTGTATGGAAGGGCCATCGCTCAACGGATAAAAGGTACGCCGGGGATAACAGGCTGATCATTGCCAAGAGTTCATATCGACGCAATGGTTTGGCACCTCGATGTCGGCTCATCGCATCCTGGAGCTGTAGAAGGTTCCAAGGGTTAGGCTGTTCGCCTATTAAAGCGGTACGTGAGCTGGGTTCAGAACGTCGCGAGACAGTTCGGTCCCTATCTGCTGTGGGCGTAGGAGATTTGAAGAGGGCTGTCCTTAGTACGAGAGGACCGGGATGGACGAACCTCTTGTGTTCCAGTTGTCTTGCCAAAGGCACAGCTGGGTAGCGAAGTTCGGTTGTGATAACCGCTGAATGCATATAAGCGGGAAGCACGCTCTAAGATGAGATCTCCCAACCCAAAAGGGAAATGAAGGGCCCAGGAAGACCACCTGGTTGATAGGCTGGAGGTAGAAGCACAGTAATGTGCGTAGCTTACCAGTACTAATCGCCCGTTCGGCTTGACCATAAGATTAACTTCGCACAGAATTCTGAAAAGAATTCCTGCTGAAGATACTCAACGGTCAGCCAAGTAGTTTGACTTACCCCAATCTATCCTGTTGTGAAACATCATCGACTTGCTCGATGATTTTCTCAGTTTGCCGGTGACTATACTGCGAGGGCAACACCCGTTCCCATCCCGAACACGGAAGTAAAGTCTCGCTGGGCCGATGGTACTGCATTTTTGAGTGTGGGAGATTAGGTGATCGCCGGCATTAATCTATCAGGTAAGCCACCTTTCAACGGGTGGCTTTTCTGTTTCTACCCCAACAATCCCCAGCTCGATCCCCGACCGAAACGGGTGCGTGCCGACTTCCCTTTCGGCTGCTTCCCCCGCGCAGATCAAGGAAAATATGGAGCAATCGCGGCGCTTCTGCTAATCTACTTGCGCTATGCTCCACTTACTTTTCATTTGGTTGCTCAGTTCCATTGCGCTGCTCATCTGCGCTTATGTCGTGCCGGGCTTTGAGCTCGCCGGGTTCGGTAGCGCGCTGATCGCGTCCCTTGTCGTCGGCTTCCTGAACGCAACATTGGGATTTCTCCTGAAACTCCTGACCTTCCCGCTCAGCATTCTGACGCTGGGTCTTTTCTTCCTGGTGATCAACGCCATTATCCTACTGCTGGCTAGTGCATTCGTTCCAGGATTTCACATTCGCGGCTTCGTGCCGGCATTTCTTGGCGCCATCGTGCTGATGCTGGTTCGACTCGCCTTCCGCTTCATCATGCATGCCTGATGATTTGATTCCTCAACGAGAAAGGCTCCCACCAAAGCAGCCTTTTGTTCGGGCTATGCCCACTCACGGAACCTTGCTTAGTTCCACCTGAATTTGCAGACTGTGTGTGCTTCCCGGTATATCCAACTGTCCGATAGTGACCGGTTTATTTGGTGACAGCAATACGGTGTTCGTCAAAAGAGATTGTCGAGTTATAGGCGGAGTCCCATCTGCTGCCGAGCCTTCATTCGTTGCCCTAGCGAAACTGTCCTGCCCGATTTGTGTGCTCAGTTCCATGCCATTAGCAAACTGCCGAAGATTGGAATCTATCCTAGTCTCTTCCTTCATATTCTCCCCGAACTTTGCGCTGCCATTCGGGGAAGCACGAACTTCAACAGGTATGTTGCTTAGAAGGTTTAGGTGAGACGGTCGAGCATCCGCATCGAGAACGATGGCGTAGCGTTGCGAACCAACCCGCTTTGTTCCGTCCATTTCCGTTAAGGTGTAGGTCAACCGATACGGGCCCGATATCGTCCGCAGTGCATCGCGCTGGTCCGGGTCGAGCGGTGGAAGTGGGGGCAGCGGCGAGCCGGGGAGTACCCCATTCCGTGGTGGCGGTGCGGACGCCCCGTCTTGCGGGCCCTGCGCCAGCACAGGCAAACATGCCAATGTCATCCCGCATACAAGCGAAAACCAAAATGTGTTCCTCTGTTTCATGGGAGCCTCATTCCTGCATTAATTGCTTGGTTTGTGTTGTGCTTTCAGCGTCAGAGTCACTTCCCGACTTCAGATACGCGGCAAATTCCGCCTCCTGCTGCGCTTCCACCTTCGCCTGATATTCCGGGTTCAATGTTTTCAAGTCTTCCGGCTTCGCCGTTTCCGCAAATCTTACAAGCAACTTTTCCTGGCCGGTCAACGGATAGCTGAGTAGATTGGCAATGTGGCGATATCGCGGACGTTCGCGGCGGTTTTGCCACGCGACCGCGGGTCGCCGAATTGGCGTTCGTTCGCGAGCGTTCTCAGCTACAGCCGTCGCGGATGCGGACATCTTCGTCGCTTGCGCCGGCGGGGTATTTGCGACCAAACTGGCGGTTTCAACTGCTGAGGCTTGATTTTCTGCAACGCGATGCACCTCGGTGAAGATCGCCAATACAACGGCAGCGGCCATCGCCACGCATGCAGCCGGTATCAGAAACCGTCGACCTGATCTCGTGGGCTGCGAGATGGCTGTGGTTTCCAGCCGCTGATGTACGCGCGTCACGATCGCCTCCGGAGGCTGTACGTCGCCCAGCATTGTTAGCGCGGCATCGATCTCGTCTTCAACTCCCATTGACCCATTCAGCTCAGAGTTCACAGCTTGCCCCTCCTCTCTTCCCTTTCCATGCGTTCTCTCAATCGCTGCCGCGCTCGAAACAGGCAGGATCGAACGCTGGATTCCGTTGTCTTCAAAACTGCAGCAATCTCCGGCGCACTCAACTCTTCCAGCGCGGAGAGCCGTAGAACCTCCTGCTCTTTCCGGGGCAACTTGTCGATCATGCGCAGGATGCGAGCACAACCCTGCGCCGCGTCCAGTGTGATTTCCGCCGATGAATCATGACTCGGACGATTGCTGAGTATTTCCTCGGCTTCCTCAAACAGCGGGGTAGCGCGCAGTCTCCGCTTGCGATCGAGCGCCAGGTTCCATGCAATCCGTACCAGCCAGATCCGCGGATTCTCAATCGATGCCAACTTCCTCTGATTCTTCAGAACGCGAAGAAATGTCTCCTGGACCACGTCTTCCGCATCATTCGCATGTCGCAGAACACTGAAGGCCACCCGGAACAGAAGCGCCGAATGATGAGTTGCCAGGCCGGAAATCTCCGACAAGGTATCCGCGGCTTCGCACTCGCTTTGGCCCACACTTCGGCCCAGTGTCCACGTCAAGATCTGCTCGTTGGTCGCTGTTCTGACATCCATAAAGATCAGTTCACTCAACAGGACGCAGCCGAGCCACGCTGCGCTCGGAAATATTTTTGACGCGGGTGAATCGAGAATCTTGTCGACGGCAAATACAAAGGGCCAAGCGATGATCGCCTGGCCCCTCGAGTGTACCTCTGCGGAACTGTGCTCCGAAAAACTCTCAGTGCATCTGCTGCAGCTTTTGCGCGGCAATTTGGCCAGCCGTGGTCTTGGTATCCTTATCCTTCAGCTGCGCATAAATCTGCTTTGCCTGCGCCGGATTCGTCTGTTCGTAGATGTTAGCCAGTTCCAGATTCGACTGCCCGGCAGGCACCGCTGTCGTGGGATGCGCAATCAATTTCTTCAGCATCGCGATAGCGTCGTTCGTTCTGCCGTTCTGACGATAGAGGCTGACCAGCGCCATATCGGCGAGGGAGCTGAGGTTGGCGTCGCCATGGTCCTCTACCTTTTTCAGCGTGGCTTCCGCGGACGCAGCGTTGCCCATTTCCATATATGTCAGACCCGCAAAATACAGCGCATTCTTGCCCGCGTCGGTCGAACCAAAACTATCGGCGACCTTCAGAAATTCCGCATTTGCGGTCTTGGCCCGCGCAACCGCGGAAGGAAAGGTTCGTACTCCAGGTTCTGGCGGCGTACCGGGCTGATCCACGGGAGCACTGTAGATGTCCATCGCAGCTCCGAACGCGACTGACGCTTCTTCCTGGCGATGCTGATAGAAAAGGATACTGCTGATCCCAATCACCAACACGGCGACCACCAGGCCGGAGACAAGCAGCGCTTGCGACTTATGATCTTCCAGCCAGCCTAGGGCGCTGTTTGCGTGGTCAATGAGAGCATCGTGTTTAATGGCGTGTCGGGTTTGCGTATCCACAGAATTAGGCCGGATTCCTTCGCGGGGGGTTAGATGGTGGCAGCCGCATCGGGATCGGGCTGCTACTTCAAGTGTAGCAGTCGTAAAAATGGGGTGCAAACGAATACACGGCTGGAATCAGGGGTTCAAACGGCAATCGGCACCAGGGTATCTCAAGGGGTAACTGGCGTGGTCGCGGCGGCATTCTGGGCCGCCAGCAGGCTTCGCACCAGACGAGTGGGAACAATCGCCTGGAAGATGGCTCGATCGCCTTTTTGCTGCACCTTCATGCTGCGTATGAAGGCGTCCCAATCGGCCGTATTCGCGTCCTGCGCGCCAATCGTGACTTGGGTAGAACGGATCAACCCCAAAGCCAGGTTCACCATCTCGACTGATTCTTTCGCGATGTTTGCATTGGGCGCAATCTCTTCCAACCGCATGTGCACAGATCCCAGGTAACGGATGGAAGCGATAAATGTGGCACCCGGAGGCAGCGTCAGCGGCAGACCGAAGACGTGGAATTGAATTCCAGGACCGTTCGAGGGCTCAATCTCGCCGATTCCCCACGCTTCCGAAAGCAGCGGCACCTTCGAGTAGTACCTCGACAACAGGGTATCGCCAGTAAACGGCGAGGCTGCGGAATGATAGCGATCGATGATGGAATGGATCTGCTCCGCCGTCGGAGCATTGGAGACGGCTACCAGGTCGTAGCCGAGCACTACCACTCGATCGGTCCGTCCCTCGTGCTCGATCGAGTAGATTTCATGTCCAGCGTAGTTTTCCGTGCCAGACGACTGCGAATCCAGATAGCTGGTCAGCCGCTGTCCATCGAAGCGCCCCTGAAACACCTCAGAATAAGCGACCGGACCGTTGGGGCCGCTGGGATCGGCCATGCGATGGATAGCAAAAGCGGCCTCATCAAGATCGCGTTCAAATACGATTCCAGTAGCATCGATGAACTTTTGGTAGTCGGGATCGTGCGCCACAGGGTGCTGATCAAAGCGAGTCAGCGTGCGCAATGGCTTCAGATTGAAGTAGACGATGCCGTCGGCTTCTGGAAGAAGGCGGGCGACTTCCGGAGGCGCTTGTTTACGAAGGTAGACGGCTGTGACCAGCGCGGCCAGAAGGGCCAGCGCAATCGCCAGACTCACCCAGGTGCGTCTACGCATGGGAAGGCGCGAACCTCAAGCGCTGAATGCGGAGAAGATGGGTGCGGGAACCAGGGGTACGACTTCGGCCACTTGAATCAGTCATTGACGTTGCATCGAACTATGACTTCCCGCTTCGCGAAAAACATGTTTGGGAACAATCCCCGCGCGAAGGGAGAAATGTGATTCCGAGGATAGCATGAATTTGTCTCAGGCAAGATAAACCTTGCGTCATCGAACTGGCTAACAGTTCATTCTGCAACTCGGGTCAACTCCAACCCCTGGCCGATCGGCAGAGTTACAGAAGTTGCACCCCGCTGCGAGCGCACATGCGCGACGTAGTCCGAAAGATGGTGCGACAAAATGTTATCCGCTACCACAATGGCGCCCGGGCGAAAGCGCAGCATATCGAAGAAGCGGATGTAATCCTGTTTCTCGCAGTCGATCAGGACAAATTCAAGATCGTTCAATTGCGGCAAAGTCTGCGCCGCGTCGCCGAGGCGAAAATCGACATAATCGCTGAGACCCAGTTTGGCAATCGTCTCTTTTGATTCGACCTGTCGCCTGGGTTCTATCTCGAGCGAGATTAGCTTGCCCTGCGTCTGTTGCGCCGCGGCGCCCAGAGCGATGGTGGAGATCCCGCTCGATCCGCCAATCTCGACGATTTTTTTCGCACCGACACCGGACGCGAGGGCAGCGAGAAAATCAGCGCTCTCCGGGGCCAGGTTGCGATGGCGTTCCGCAAAGGGAACGTCAGCTGAATCCTGTTGCACCTTGCGAGCCCACAAGCGCCGGATCTCCGCGCGATGGCTTTCATTCAACATGGCATTTCCATGGTTTGTGCGAGGAGCGCTACTTTTGCTCCGCTCTCACCGCGGCTTCCGCTGCCTGAAAACCAATCTTGGAGTGGTGGCCGTCGCAGAATGGCTTGTTGACGGAAGCGCCACAGCGACAAAGCGCGACTTTCTCTTTGCCGGTCAGGTCGTAGCGATTTCCCTCGGCATCCGTCAGTTCCAGTTCCGACAAATCCCCTGTCACCATGAATGGGCCATTCTTGAGTGCAACCGTCTTAATCGCCATCGATATTTTTCTCCGTTTATATTTTGTGAATCGGTTTTCAGGAAGCTCCGGCCACGCGGTGGAAGTAGACTGGCCTGCACGCAATAGATACAGGTACAGGCCAGATTGGTTCGCTAAGACACAACAAACTCGCTACTGAAGGAGTGTCGGTTCATCTCCATTTTCTTTTTCTTCCGGCGGAATGACAACCGCAGCAGCCACCTTGTCCGGCTCTTCCAGGTTCAACAGGCGAACTCCCTGGGTCGAACGACCGGCAGCGCGCACGGTTTTTGTATCGATGCGGATGATCTTTCCGAACTGGCTGATCACCATCAATTCACTTGAATCGTCGACCAGGTTGATCGAACAAACTTTGCCATTCTTCTTCATGGTCTTCAGGTTGATGACACCTTTGCCGCCGCGCGACTGCAGACGATATTCATCCACGTCGGTGCGCTTGCCATAACCGTTGTCGGTGACAGAAAGAATCAGGCAGGCACAATCCGCGCCGCCATCGCTCTTCTTGCGCTCCTTGGGAGTGACCGCAACTCCGACAACGTAATCGTCTTTCGCCAGATCGATTCCGCGCACACCCGCTGCGGGACGCCCCATCGAACGAACATCATTCTCGTCGAAACGGATCGCCATGCCGTCGTGCGTAGCCAGAAACACGATCTGTTTGCCATCGGTAATCCTCGCCGCAACCAGTTCATCTTCCTTGTCGACCCCAATCGCGATGATTCCCTTGGACATCACATTCGAAAAATCCTTCAACGGAGTTTTCTTCACCTTCCCGTTACGCGTTCCGAAGAAGATGAACTTCCCTTCCTCCTCCAGGTTGCGCACCGGCAGAATGGCGCAGACATTTTCGCCCGGTTGCAGGCTCAACAAACTGGCCATGGCCTTGCCCTTGCCTGCCGCGCCGACATCGGGAATCTCATACACCTTCAGCCAGTACACGCGTCCCGTGTTGGTGAAGCACAACAGGTACGCATGGGTGGAATCGATAATCAATTGCTCGACGAAATCCTCTTCCCGTGTGCGCATGCCGAAACGTCCGGTTCCGCCGCGACGCTGTTGGCGATAGGTGGAAATCGCCGTGCGCTTCAAATATCCAGAATGCGACACTGTGATGGCGACTTGCTCGTCCGCAACCAGGTCCTCCATCTGCAACTCAGCCGTCTCATCCAGAATCTGCGTCCGACGTGCATCGCCGTATTCCTTCTTGACCGCTTCCAATTCCTTGACGATCACGCTGCGCAATTTCTTCTCGCTACCCAGAATTGCCTCATACTCCGCAATTCTGTCGCGCACTTCGCCGAGTTCCTTCAGCAATTCGTCGATGGAAAGCTGCGTCAAGCGATACAGCTGCAATTCGAGGACAGCATCAATCTGGCGATAGGTCATGCCGGCTTCGGCATTTAGGTTGGTCGTGTCTTTGTCGAGCTTGATGACAATTTCTTTGCCGAGTGAGAAACGATGCAGGTTCTCTCTTGCATCCGCGCGTGAAGACGATCCACGAATAATCTTGATGAAAGCATCCAGATTGTCCAGCGCAATCTTGTAGCCTTCCAGGATGTGTTCGCGCTCGCGAGCCTTTCTCAACAGGAAGGCAGTGCGACGGCGCACCACATCCACGCGATGATCCAGGAAATGCCGAATCGCCTGCGGCAGGCCCATCTCTCGCGGCTGGCCATTTACAACCGCCAGAAAGATCATCGAGAAGCTGTCCTGCATCTGCGTGTTCTTGTACAGCTGGTTCAGAACGATCTGCGCTTCTGCCGTCCGTTTCAGCTCAATGACGATCCGCATGCCGTCGCGATCGCTCTCATCGCGCACGTCGCTGATATCGTCGATCACTTTTTCATTCACCAGGCTGGCGATGCGCTCGATCAGCTTCGACTTATTTACCTGGTATGGAATCTCCGTGACGATAATTGCCTGGCGTCCCTGCGTGATGTTTTCAATCGCAACGCGCGCGCGCATCAGGAAGCGGCCGCGTCCCGTCTTATAAGCCTGATGGATCCCGCTGCGGCCATAAATGAATCCGCCAGTGGGAAAATCGGGGCCCTGCACATGCTGCATCACTTCCGCCAACCCGGCGTGCGGGTTGTTGATCATTTCAATGGCGGCGTTCACAATTTCCGTCAAATTATGCGGAGGAATGTTTGTTGCCATGCCAACCGCAATGCCGCTGGATCCATTGACGATCAGCGTGGGAATACGGGTGGGCAGCACCACAGGTTCCATCGTACTTTCGTCGTAATTCGGCGTGAAATCGACCGTCTCCTGATCGATGTCGGCCAGCATTTCTCCAGCAATGCGCGTCAGACGGGATTCCGTGTATCGCATCGCTGCCGGCGGATCACCATCGACGGAGCCGAAATTTCCCTGCCCGTCGACCATGGTGTAGCGCATGGTGAATGGTTGCGCCAGTCGCACCATGGTGTCGTAAATCGAAGCATCTCCATGGGGATGGTAGAGTCCCATGGCTTGCCCCACGACCTTGGCGCACTTGGTGTATTTCTTGTTGTACTGCAGGCCCATCTCCTGCATCGTGTACAACACGCGTCGGTGGACAGGTTTCAGGCCATCGCGCACATCCGGCAACGCACGGCCAATAATTACCGACATCGAATAGTCGAGATACGAGCGACGCATCTCCTCTTCAATGTTGATAAAGATCATGTTCGCCGCGCCCGGACCCTGCGGCCCCCCGGGAGGGGTCCCGTTGCTGCCCGTGCCGTCGCTGCCATTATTGCCAAGAGGAAGTTGGGGGTTTTGCTCGTCTGCCATTTTTTGTCGCGAACCGTTCTTTTAGAGGGTGAGCCTAAAGCCTATCTGCGGCCGATTGGGACTCGCTTCTGCGCGCAAGATGGAACGGAAGGTCTCCTTCTAGAATACAGTGTTTTCAGCGGTTTGAGCAGGCCCGGAGCGGTGAAGTTGACAAATGCCTATCTGTTGATGTGCAAGGGCTTATCCCTATGAAACGAGCAGCGGCAAGCTGGCCAGAGTGAGGATCACCTGGGTCACAACCAACGCCCCGGTCAACCACAGGAACATCCGCTTGCGGCGAGACTCCAGCATGTCCGCGAACACCCCTCCTGTGAAGGTCAGGACAAAAGGGAGAGCCCAAATCCAGGGTTCGCTGCGCACCCCCGTGGTTTCCAGGGAAAGCAGAATCAGGGCGACGATCAGCGGCGTCGTATTGCCGAAATAACGCGACCGGCGATGGAAAATGTAGAGCGCTGTGGCGGAAAGCGCGGCAATTGTCAGGCCAGCGTTCGAGACGTTCTCCATCATGTGCAAACTGCCCGCCCAGGAAAACCATACGCGCGCATCAGCGCTTTCAAACACATAGCTAAGGCCATCCATGTGAAAGGCATAGGAGGCGGCCAGGATTAAAAATCCTCCCAGAACCGCGATCGCCAGCACAGGAAGCACCAGAGGCTTCTTGTTTTCAGCCAGATACATCATGAAACCAAACGCCAGCAGCAATCCCAGAAGAGCCGCCGCCACATGCGCCGCAGCCGTCAGCCCTAAGGCCGCGGTGAGCAAAATCATCCTCGGGCGCCATTTTCTGCGCGGACCCTGCATCGCATGCGCCAACCCGACTGCCGTGTATAGGACGCCGTACAGACCCCATGCCGCGAGGATTTCGTTATTTGGGCTAACGCAAACACGAATCATCTCCGGTGAGAAGCAATATAGGGTAAGGGCAAAAAAACCGCCCGCATTTCCGTAAAGCCGCCGCGAAACCCACCAGATTCCGCCACCGAGCCAGACACCAAAAAAAATAAACGGCAATCGCAGCAGCAGTAGAACGTCGCCGGCGAGATGCCGCATCTCCCATGGCGACACATTGCTGGATTGGCCCAGAAGAATACGCTCCACCGTTAGCGGAAATCCGGCAACGCGATAAGCGAATGTTCCATCGCTGATATTGCCGCAGGAGGTTAAATATCCGGCCAGAGGAGAGGGCCGTTCCCATAGTTCGCGACCGCAACGCGCATACGCATAGTCCTGGCGCGTCAGCGATTGTCGATGAACCACCCACAAACACTGAATCGCAAATACACACAACATGGCAGCAGCCAACATTTGCGGTTTGTGGATTTCAAATTTAGGCGTGCGCATGCGGCTGTTGCTGAGTTTACTAGAGTCCCTGCCCGCTGTCGGTGCCGCGCCTGGATGGCCCGTGCTGACCAGTTGTTGGAATCCAGGAAGTAACTCGAACATTGCGTCACATCGCCGCTCACGATACCATCCGCTTGCATGGACTTGAACCGCTCATCTGACCGCATTGTCTCCGCTGAACCCGTCGAAGATGACCTCGCACTGGACCTGAAGCTGCGTCCGCAGCGGCTGAATGAGTTTATCGGGCAGCGCAAGGCGAAGGAACAGCTGTCGATTGCGTTGCAGGCTGCCCGCAATCGCGGCGAAGCTCTGGATCATGTGTTGCTCTCCGGTCCTCCAGGTCTGGGGAAAACTACTCTGGCCAACATTATTGCGAATGAACTCGGTGTCGGCTTCCAGCAAACCTCTGGGCCTGCGATTCAGATTCAGGGCGATCTGACGGCAATTCTCACAAATTTAAAGAAGCACCAGGTGCTGTTTCTGGATGAGATTCATCGCCTGCAGCCGGCCTTGCAGGAAAAGCTGTACACGGCGCTGGAAGATTACAAACTGGACATCATCATTGGTCAGGGTCCTGCCGCACGTACCCACGTGATGGATCTGCATCCGTTCACTTTTATCTCCGCAACTACGCGGCCGGGGCTATTGGCTTCTCCTTTGCTGGCGCGGTTTGGAATTCTGTTGCGCCTGGAGTTTTACACCGACGAGGAGCTGCGTATCATCGTTCATCGCTCCGCGGATGTGTTGAGCGTGCCCATCAATGACGACGGTGCTGCGGAAATTGCCATGCGATGCCGCGGGACACCCCGCATCGCCAACCGCTTGCTGCGCCGAGTTCGCGACTATGCGCAGGTTCGCGGCAGTGGACACATTGACCGCGAAACCGCGATGGCTGCTCTGAGCCTGCTGGAAGTGGATGCGCACGGTTTCGACGAAATGGATCGCCGCCTGCTGCGCACCATCATCGACAAGTACGATGGCGGCCCGGTTGGCCTGAATACATTGGCGGCGGCGCTTGCCGAAGAGGAAGACGCGCTGGAAGAAGTGTATGAACCCTTCCTGATCCAGATTGGTTTTCTTGATCGCACTCCGCGCGGTCGCGTCGCCACTCGACTTGCGTACCAGCATTTCGGCCTGGAACCACCCCGCAAGCAGAATCTGCTCTTCTGACGGAAATTAGCGCTCGCCTTTATGCGTCGCGCACGTCCATAACTACAGTGCGATACCTCTGCATCTAAATATCCGCAGGCAGTCCAGCGCGCTCGCGCAGTCCCCTACAATGGACATAGGGTCAATGCAATCAAGAACGAAGGACAATTCACTCGATTGATGCGCGGTTGTGTATGCAGACAACTACTTTTGGCGCTGATCGTACTTCTTGTGTGCTACGGCGGCAGTGCGCGCGCCTCCGACGGAGGCGATTCAGAGCCGATATCGTCCTCGCTGCCATCCGCCCCTGAGCCATCCCTGAGCATTCGCACACATGCTTTTGTTCGCCATCCTGCCCATGTGATTGTCCCCATGCTCGACGCTGAACCCAAATTGGCTGACTTCCTGGTCTCCCCGCCCGCATCGAAGGCGTCGAGGCAAATGTTGCGGATCAGCCACTTCGTCGAGCGGTACCCCGACGACGGAAAGCCTCCTACCGAAGCCACCGTCGCGTACCTGGGATATACCCACAAATATTTCTTTGCCGCGTTTGTCTGCCACGACAAAACGCCCAATTTGATTCGAGCTCACATGCTGGCCCGTGACAACCTTGGCGACGACGACAATGTCGATATATTTCTGGACACATTCCATGACCAGCGCCGCGCATTTTTGTTCGAGACAAATGCTCTGGGCATCCAGGCAGACGCACTCTACAGCGAGCAAAACGGCTCCGACTACTCATTCGATACGGTATGGGACACATGGGGAAAGCGCACTCCCTACGGATACGTCGTGCTGATGCGGATTCCATTCGCAAGCCTGTACTTTGCTAAGGCGGCTCCAGGCCAGATGCGCACATGGGGCATCATTCTGGAACGCAACATCTCCCACGCAAATGAGAGTGCGTACTGGCCACGCAACACTCACAATGTGGCTGGACGGCTAACGCAGGACATCGCGGCCGATGGATTTATGAACATCGCCCACGGTCAAAACTGGCAGTTTGAACCCTACGTATTGGCGCGCAATCTACGTCAATTGAATGTTATCGATCCGAACAATCCCTATTTCGAACACAAGCATCTGCAGGCCTATGCCGGGCTGGACGCAAAGTTTATTCTACGCAACAGCCTCGTCCTGGATGTGACACTTAATCCCGATTTCAGCCAAGTGGGAATCAATAATCCTGCGACCCCGAATCAACGCTTCCCTCCATACTTTCCTGAAGTCAGACCGTTCTTCATTGAGAACAGCAGCTACTTCATGACTCCGGTGAGTCTCTACTACACCAACAACATCGTGATGCCCCAGTATGGCGCGCGGCTCACGGGAAAGCTGGGCCCATGGGCTCTGGGCTTGCTTGGCGTCGACGATCGCAGTCCCGGTCAGGCTGTGCCTCCGGGAGATCCACTGTTTGGGACGCGGGCAGAATTCTATGTGGGACGCGTGAATCGCGATATCGGCGCGCTGTCGGATGTCGGCATTATTTATGCCGACCGCGAGTACCAGGGTTCCTACAATCGCGCCGGAGGCTTGGATTATCGCTCGCGATTAAAGAATCGCTGGACGCTGACCGGCCAAGCCATTTCATCCGCAACGGTAAACCTTAGCAATGACACCCCAGGAGAACAAACGTGCGAAAACCTGAGCCTGACTTGCAGCGGACAGGTCTATTCGCAGGAGCTGAGTTACTCCGACTTACACCAAAATTGGTGGGTAGGTTACAACGACACATCAGCGGGATATGTAACCGACACGGGTTTCTTTCGCCGTCCGGACGTTCGCGAACCCAACGGCTATTACGCGTATACCTTTCGACCAAAGAGCGGCTGGATTCAGTCGCATGGCCCCAGCGTATATAGTGAACGCATTTGGGACCACACTGGAGTGCCCCTCGACTTCTATATCAATCCTGAATATAACTTTAACTTCAAGTATCGGACATCGATCTCTGCCAACATCGACCTGGGCCAGGACCGTCTTCGCCCCATTGACTATCCCATCCTGACGCACGATGTTGAGTACCACAGCCAGACCAGCGGCGTAAATTTCTACAGCTCGCCCCTGCCATATATCGCTGTAGGCGGCGGAGTCTATACCGGCAGAGTCATCAACTATTCTCCGCCAAGCACAATCGGCCCTGACCCGGTGAATGTGACCTCTCCGAACCTGAACCTGGAGATCAAGCCGATTGGATCAATCGACCTGAACAATAGCTATGTATATACACACTTCACCAATCCATCCAACGGCGCTGTCGTCTATGACAACCATGAATTGATATCCCGCTGGAACTATCAGATGACTAAATCAATCTCGTTCAATCTGATCGGCCAATATATTTCGACGTTGCCGAATCCACAGTACACCAGCGCTACCAATTCCAAGGATCTATTCGCCGATGCGCTATTTACTTATCTGCCGCATCCGGGAACGGCCATTTACTTCGGCTACATTGGGAACTTCGCTAACCTGAACCGCGCGCTATGCACTCGCAACTCGGAAGGAGCCTGCAACCTAAGCGACCCTATTCTGCCAATCACTTACTCCTCGTTGATGAACGACGGCAAGACGATCTATCTAAAGATGACGTACCTGCTTCGCTTCTAAGCTGCTTACTCGGCAGGCGTCACGATGAATTGCTCAATCTTTCCGTCGGGCATCTGGTAGGTTGTCAACTCCAGATGCGTGGTTGGAAACACAATGTCGTACACACGGAAAGTCATCCCGCCGCGTGACTCTTTCGCGGTCTGGCGAAATTCAATCGGTGTACCCAGAGGCTGCAGACTGGATTCAAAGTCGCCCAAAGCCTGCGCATCGAAATACGCATTGCAGTTCTCTGTGAACAACGATCGATCGATTTTGCCATGCTGCAGCCCGATGAAAATCTGACGCGCCTGGTCGAGGCTTTGTTTGGATTCGTTTGGCGGTAAGCCGATCAGCATGGCGGCAATTTTGCCGGCGATCACTCCGGCAGCGCCCACGGCTTCCTGATTCGTGAACACCGCAATTGCAACTTTATCCTGCGGCAGCACCATATTTTCGCTGGTAAATCCCGACACTTCTCCGCTATGCGAGATCACCAGATGACCATCGCGGGTGGATACCTCGACGCCCAGCCCGTAATGCGTATCTTCGCCATCCTTCAACTTCACTCCGGTGAACATCTCCTTATAGGAGGCGGGCTGCAACAGCGATTCATTCATCATCGCAATGTCCCACAACAGCAGGTCGCGCACCGGCATGGCCAGCTCGCCGGCGGCAAACATCCATCCTGGACCGTCTTGCGGAGCCGGCCGCAGCGGTCCCAGCGCGTAGCGGATATAGCCATGCGCATCGGTCTGCTCCAGACGGTGCATGTCGGAGTTCATCACGTCCGTCATATGCAGCGGAGTAAAAATATTTTGCTGCAAGAACTTCATCACCGGCATTCCGCTGACGATTTCCACAATTTTTCCGGCGATGACAAAGTTTGTGTTGCTGTATTGCCATTGCGTCCCTGGATCGAAATCAAGCGGCTTCTTACCCCAGTTATCAATGATGGCATCGGCCGTGGTGGGATTCTTCATGCGCAGCATGGAGTAGTCTTCGGCGTAATAATCCTGATAGCCGGAAGTATGGGAAAGAATTTCCCGCAATGTCACTTCTTTCGATCGCGTCAGCTGTGGCAGCCAAGTGGAGATGGGATCATCGAGTTTCAGCTTGCCCTGCTGCTGCAGCATCAGGATGGCTGTCGCCGTAAATTGCTTGCTGATGGAGCCGATACTGTAGCGCATCCCTGGGTTGGCCTCAACTGGCGGATCCAGTTGGGCTTTGCCATACGCCTTCACATACGCGATCTTTCCATTCGTCACAATCCCAACCGAAGCGCTCGGAACTCCAGTGGTCGCCAGCACCTGCTGGGCAATCGCGTCCACCTTGGCCTGCTGGTCAGCAGGCAGCGAGTTCTGGCCCAGCGTGCGAAGGGGCGCACTCGCCCACGCAATCATGAGTCCGGCGATCGCAACGTAGCGGCCCGGGCGGGAAAGCAACATTCCAACAGTCATTCGAGCTCCTTTTCAACTACCAGCAAATTCCAATCATACGAGGAGTTGAGCCGCGGCCCATCCGCGACGTACGTAGGTCCACAATCCTAGTAAACTAAACCACAGGGATACGTAGCCAACAATATGACAGAAAGTTCAACCGCTTCAATGAATCTTCCTCTTGTCTCTGCAATTGAATCTGCGGCGAAAACCGCCGGACTGGTAGTTTTGTCTACGCGTTCAGGTTCGGATTTCAACGGGGCGCCAACAAGTTGCTTCGTCCTGGGGCTGAGCGCGGACACCGCCAGCGATCGCACGCTGCAGCTGGAGTTGAGCAACACATTCGACCCGACCCAACCTGCGCTGTTGCCGGAATTGACCAGCTATCTGCGCGAATCGGCGCTGCGCCTTCGCAATCCGCGGCCGGACTGTTATGTCACGCTGGCTGGATTGCCGATTCGATTCGCCGATTTCCGCTGGCCGTTTCATCGCTCCACTTCCGGCTCCGACACCTACGTGGTGCATGGCGTTGCGCACCTGGAAGATGGGACCGCGAGTCCACTGCATGCAAAGATCGCTGCCAGCATGACGGTGACGTTCGCAGATATTGTGGCCGCGCCAGAACAGCCCTATGCGGAATCCTTTATCTACAACGCGGTTCGGAAGACGCTGGACCGTGGCCAGATGGAAATGATTAAAAGCGGCAATCGCCAGCCCGTGCCCGTCACCACGCGGTACTACAGTCGTTGGCAAAAAAAGTTTGTGTTTAGCGACACCGACGATGAGGCGCGCACTGATTTTCTGGCGCTGAAACTTTATTGGCTTTCCGGAGTGCTGGGAGACAGCCAGCCCGTATGGATCGCCGATCCCAGGGATGCGCAGTATCTGAATACCACCCCAGACCAACTGCAACAGGCGGCAACGCTTCTGGCCAACGAAGGGTTCGTGAAACTGGCAGCTGACCCACAATTCGCAGCCGCGACCCCGTTGCTGTTGCAACGCGCCGAACATTACCACACGGTTCTAGCGGATGCGCTGGCGATCACGAAACCCGCCTTCAACGAAGAAATGCGCCACGGCCATACCAATATGTAAGTCACCTGCGCCGGCTGCTTGCGCTTCCTTGCCATCACACTCGTGGGAGCAGAAACAGTCGGGCACACAGCCGCCTGTTATTTCGCGTCCACCACACAACGAAATCCGACTGCACCGGAACGATCATAGCTGGGAGCCATCAGCAGCAATTTTCCGTGTTCATCGTTGCGATAGGCCTGCGGAAAATACCAGATTGACCCTTGCGGCTGGTAATGGCTTCCGCCGCGCAGGATAGCTGCCCGCGTGTGTTCATCCGTGAACTCGTCCGTCCACTGCCACGCATTGCCGACCATATCCATTACGCCAAACGGGCTGGCCCCGGCAGGGTGTGCATCCACATCGGCTGCGCTCGCCATCGTTCGACCCGTATCCGGCATCGGCACAGCCTGCGGATTCCAATCGTTTCCCCACGGGTACATACGCCCGTCCATTCCCTGGGCGGCGTATTGCCATTCCCATTCGTGCGGCAGACGCTTACCAGCCCATTTCGCGTAGGCGCGAGCGTCTTCCAATGAAACCCAGGTCACAGGCTTATTGCCCCACCCCTCGGGATAGGTTCCATTTTTCCAGTCGCGTAAGAAATCCAAATTGTCCTTCGGCTGGTAGTGGGAGACGTCGAGGAACTCCTTGAACTCTGCATTCGTCACCGGGTATGTATCGATGTAGAACGAATCGATGTGCATCTTGTGCTCATGAAAACGTCGTGGCATGTCTTCCCACGGATATTGCACATCGACACCGATGTCATTGCCGCCTTCGATCTCGATGCCTCGGACTTTGAAGACGTAGTCAGCCGCAGGAATCTGGATCATGCCTTCCAGCGCACTCGCTGCCGGTTTGGTCGCTGGAATTTCGACCATCTGCTGCGGCAGCGTCTTCCATTCCGCGGAATAACTGGACAGCGGTTTCGCCGTCATGGCCTTCATAGTCGCCATCAGTTTCTGCATCGCGGCGCCGGGCTCGCCCGGCGTTGCCAATACAGCGCCAAAGCCATGCGCTTCGATGGAGAAAGAAAGTACGTCGTCGCCGCCTTCACGATCAGGCTTCAGCTCGACCCCGTGATAGAGGTCGTAGTAGTGCATTCCATCCTTTGATGGAACGGCCATCTGTCGTCCGGATACGTCGTACTCATTGCGGTTCACGATCGTCCATACCGTCTTGTCGCCGAGCGGCCAACGGCTCGCGAAGATTCCGTAGAACGTAGTGGGGTACATCGGTTCCCACCCTGGGCTCACAAGAAATGGAGCCACGCCACGTTCGATCGTGGCCATCCTCCGCGTCGCTTCACCGTCGCGCGGAGTAATTCCGTTCCAGATGCCCCAGATATTTTCCCAGCTCTCCCAACCGACCCCATTGAAGAATGCGAATTGAAGATCATCGGTCTTGTTGCGGTTCCAGCGGTGAGATATGTTCACCATGTGGCGACTCTCCAGCCACTTGAAGCGATCCACTTCAGGCGCAAACGGAAACTGATATTGTCCCCACGTCATCACGTTCCATGCGAGCGCTTCATCGGAAGGTTGTTCTTCGGGCTCAAATGCCAGCGGGTGGCCAACCTTTTCCGCCGCTAATGAGAACGCAAGCGGCACGCCATCCTGCGTGTCGCCGTTGATGCCGTCGCCATTCAGCTGCTTCATGAATTCTGCGATCGCCTGTGGCCAGGGCATCCCGGGATCGCGAGTTCCCTGGTCCCACATCATCATGGGAAACAACACGCGCACGCCACGCCGATGAAAGTCCGAGACCATCTCTTGCACTCCCGCAACGCCACCCGGCATAGTGCGAACCATGTCCTGCTGATTGCGATCGTCGATGCCCAGATTCGGATAGGTGGACCAGACCAGCACTGCATCGATTCCACCGTAACGCTTTTCGAGATCATCCAGATAACGATCCACCGTGTATTTGCCGGATACGGGATCGTACAGATACCGGTCCTGCACCATCATCTGCGGCTGGATGAAGCTGGACTGCGTCCATTGCAACCCAGGCATACTGTAGCGCGCGTCATCGTAGCCTATGCGAATGCGGCGCTCCGCCCGCCAATGGGTTATATCCTTCAGCCATTCTTCATGCATGGTGGCCGGGCAGGGACGAAACCCGCCGTCGAGCGCGAGGTCGTGCGGATCAGTGAACGTCAAACAGCCAGGAACAGGAATTTGTTCGCCGTTTGGCCCGTATTGTGTGTCTTGTCCGCTCGCGAAAGGGCAGATCATCGAGGCAACAAGAAGCGAAAGAATCAAGGAAAAGATTTGCGTGCGAGTATGAGTCATACATTCTCCCGCTGTTGATGTTTCTGATCTTGCTACGGCTCCCGTCGGCCGATTATTTCCATCCATACCTTCGAATTGGGCACCATAAATAGCGCCAAGGTTCACCTCGACCTAGTGAGTTCGAACGATAGGCGCAAAAGCGATGGCACATAGTCCCACAATGAACAGGACAAACATTAGAGCCAGTAACTTCTTCGATCGCTGTGGTGCGCCGGCGAACTCCTTCCATACAAAAACGCCCCATGCGGCGGAGATCATCGTGGCTCCCTGACCGATGGAATAAGAAACGGCGGGGCCTACAATATGCGCGCGCGATGCGACAAAGTTGAACACCGTGCCGGTGCACCAGATTCCGCCGCCAACGATGCCCCACACGTGCCAGCGAAACGGCGCCTTGAAATACGCATCGAAGCTGACCGGCGGTTGGCCATCGAGCGGCTTGCGCATCAGCATCGCGTTAAACACCAGCGCGCACAAGGCCGCGCCGACAACAAAATAAAACGAGGTGGCGTATGGACCGGGTGCGTGCGGCAGGCTCATCGCATGCGAAACCAAAGGATAAAAACTCCCCATCAGCACGCCGGATATCAGGCTGATCACCAGTCCGCGCCGGCTTGTCGCACGATGCTCCCGTTCGCGCATTCGGTAGGCAAATGCGTCGCACACAATAGCCACCACCACCAGCGCAATCCCGCCAAACAACAGCAATGGATCTCCGGCCGGCGCCAAGATGTAGCTGCTGACTGCCCCTACAATCAGAGCCAGACCAATCGCGACCGGGAACGCTACGGCCAGCCCCGCAATCTCAATCGCCGCAACCAGCAATAAGTTGGCAATGTTGAAAACAACTCCACCGAGGATCGCATCGATCACGCTGACCCTACCGGCGCCAAAAACATCCGCCACAAATCGCTTGCCGATTTCGCCGGTTGAGCCGAGCGTCAATCCCCAAACTAAAACGCCGACCAGCAAGCCGATGACGTAGTCCCAGTAGAACAATTGAAATCGATAGGTTGGACATAGCTTGACGGTATTCGCCCACGATCCCCAGCAAAGCATGCTGACAACCATGAAGAACAGTGCAATGGCATAGGTTTCTGGCTGATACACAAGGGACCCCCGGTGCAGGTTCGAAACAATCGCGGCAGGCCTGGTGGTTCGGCGGGCCCACGCGCGAGGATATCAGAAAGTTCCCACGATCACTGGTTGCAAAACGCTCTCTTCGATATAGGTTAGACCACAAATTTGGCTCCCCTGACCCGAAGACTACTCTCCGCGTCGGGACTCGAACCTAGTTTTCTTTCCTCATCTTGCAGTCGCCTGAGTGGTTCGTCATGCGCAGAGCGGTCGTCGACGAAGCTGTCGCCGCAGCGAGATTATCTTGTCATCTGACCGCGATGCAATCCCATGAAAGTCTTTCCGCACGTCTCCGCGTTTCCCAACTTCTCCGCAACGTTTCTTCTCACTGCCTTCGCATCCTAATTAAGCAAGAGAGATATCAAGTTTTGTTTGCCTCGCGCGATTCCATCGCCTGGCAGCTAACCCACCGCAAGCTTGTCAACCGGCTGAGTAGGCCACCGGAGGAATTATGTACCACCACATCAAACAGCTTATGTACGACGTACATGTCGACGAACCAGATGTTCGTTTTGGAACCATGTTGCTGGAGCAGTTCGGCGGCGCCAATGGAGAACTGGCAGCGGCCATGCAATACACCGTTCAGGGCTGGAGTTGCGACGATCTCGAACGCAAAGATCTTCTGCTCGACATCGGCACGGAAGAAATTAGTCACTTGGAAGTCGTCGGCGCGCTGATACGAATGCATTTGAAGCCGATGAAGAAAAACCTGAGCCGGGCGGAGGAGGATCCGATTGTCGCCGTCACCGGAGGAGGAGGATTGAATCTGTTCAACTCCGTCGGCAATCCCTGGACCGCGAACTACTTGAAGATTGAGGGCGAGCTGGATGTCGACCTGAGGAACAATATTGCCGCCGAAGCGCGCGCAAGAATTACTTACGAGCGATTGATTCATCTAACAGACGATCAAGGCAGCAAAGATGCATTGCAATTTCTGATGACGCGGGAAATTACGCACATGAAAGCCTTCAGCGCCGCGCTGGAAAGCTTTGGCAAAGACCCCTTCTCCATCGGGCAACTAGCGCCGACACCTAGCCTGGTAAACGAGTATTACAACGACTCCACCGGCGAGGGCGAGATTGGAAAGGATGGATTGGGATCATGGATAAGGCAGAATGGACTGCATGTTGTGGAGTGGCCAAAAAATCTGGAGACCAATGGAGCCAACGGCCACAGCAAAGGGGACAATGGTGTACGCACCCGGAAGGCAGCGAAAACTGGCACTCGCTAACCAAAAAGGCCGATTTCCTGGACCAGCAGAAATGGTTGCCTTAGCAACCATTTCTGCACATGTGGTTGCTAAGGCAACTATATTTTTTCTGCGTCAGGCAATGGCGATGCGTTTGGCGCAATCCTTTTCGAATGAGTCAATGCGCCACCGCGCACAATCCTTGGTAACCGAATCAGGCATAATGCGAGGCCCGCAGATTTAAGTTTCTTTGGTGGGAACGTACATTCAAGCCGGCAGTTCGGTCGGGGTTGGGAAGTGATGTTGTTCTCGCCCGACGTCACCATCGTATTTGGCGGTGCTCTTAAATAATTCGTATCGGCCATCGTTGAACTGTCGACCGTGTTCCCGCAGTTCAGACATTTGTTGCTGACTGAGCGGTTTGAAGTTTTTCAGGATCTCCAGGTTCTGATCGAGGACCGCCATCGAGTCCATGCCTGAGATGGTCGTCGATACTCCCGGAACGCTCATCGCGTACGACAGCGCTTCCGTTGGAGTGAGGGCACCATGGACGATGGGCTCGCCGGAACCACCCATGCTCTTCATTGAAAAAACGGCCATGCTTTTTTTTAGCGCTACCGGCAAGACTTCTTGCTCGAACGATCGGTAGCTGGGGTCGAAGGGATTGATGGGCATCTGCACCGTGTCGAAGTGGAACCCGCGATTCAACATGTCGAGATGAATCGTAGGATTCTTATGGCCGGTAAATCCGACAAATCTAACCTTGCCTTGTTGCTTGGCAGCGGCCAGCGCTTCCAGAACTCCGTCAGGCTCGTACGCTTTTTCAGGATCGTTATAGTAGATGACTTCATGAACCTGCCAGACATCCAGGTGATCGGTCTGCAATCGGGTGAGAGATTCTTCCAGCATTCGCATGGCGACATCTTTTGTGCGACCGTGGGTGCATACCTTGGTCATCACAATCGCCTGATCGCGATTTCCTTTTAGCGCGGCTCCGACAAGTTCCTCGCTCAGGCCCTGGTGATACTCCCATGCGTTATCGAAGAAGTTGATGCCATGGTCGAGCGCTTTGGCGACCATATTGTTGACGTCTTTTTGAATGCCAACGGTGCCCAGATGATATCCACCCATTCCGAGAATGGACACCTGAAGTCCAGTTGATCCCATGGGACGTTTTGGGACCTCGAAAGCCGGAGTCGCAGCACCGTACTCTCCAGAGAAGTTTGTAACGATGGGGTTCGGCAATCGCGTTTCCTCAGGATGCCCAGTTGACTCAGGGTAGGTCGCCTGGGCTCCAGCGTTGCCACTGGCTGCGGGCACCACCGCAGCAGCACTAGTGAAGGCTGCGGTCTGCAAGAAACGCCGGCGCGAAACAGAAAGCTGGCGTCCCACGCCCGAGGGCGCGGTCCGCGGTCCTGCCTTGGCGAGATCTGAATTTTGGAGCCTGCGAGCTTTCTCAATGTCGTTCACGAAAATCTCTCCTGAGCAGCGGAATAGATTATTGCGAAACCTCTGGGAACGGACGCCCTGTATTCTGCGTGGCTTCGACCATCTGCTTCACCTCCACGGATTTCATGTCCAGTGGAAATGCATGGGCAAGTCGCGCCTCCGGGTTATCAAACTTGAGTGATGTTTTATACAGCTCGAATCGACCGTCTCCGGCGTAGGGCTTGGCGCGATCACGAATCGCTTGCATCTCAGTTGCATTGAAAGGCGTAAATTCATGGGCAATCTTCAGGTTTTGCTGCAGAATTTCCATGTCCGAAACGCCGGTGATCGTGGTGGCGACGGGAAGCGACATGGAATAGCGAAGAAGTTCGCCGGCGGTGAACACTCCATTTTGAACCGGTTCGCCATGGCCACTAATGGGCTTCATCGCGAGCGGAGCAATGCCGCGTTGATTCAGCACCGGCAACACCTTCTGTTCGAAGCTGAAGAAGTTCGCGTCAAACGGATTCATCGGCATTTGAACTGCGTCGAATGGAAATCCCATATTTAACATGGCGAGATGGACCTCCGGATCCTTGTGTCCAGTAAATCCCACGAAACGGACCTTGCCGTCCTTCTTCGCCTTCAGCAGCGCTTCGGCGGCGCCGCCGGGACGAATAAACAGTTCAGGATCGTTCTGGAAGGAGACACCGTGAATCTGCCACAAGTCCAAATGATCGGTTTGCAGGCGCCGCAGGCTCTGCTCGAGCATCTGCGTTGCCAGCGAGGCATCGCGGCCATGCGTGCACACCTTAGTCATGAGAAATGCATTGTCGCGGCGCCCTTTCAGACCTTTGCCGAGCCAGTCCTCTGACTTGCCGCGGTTGTATTCCCAGCAATTGTCAAAAAAAGTGATACCGCCATCCAGCGCGGCATGCACAATGGCAACCGCCGTCTGTTCGTCTTTCGCTGCTCCCAGGTGATGACCGCCCAGCCCAAGCGCAGAAATCTGTACGTCCGTCTTGCCGAACCGCTTGAGCGGCATCGACCCATTCGTGGCCATCGTCTTTCCCTCTCTTATATGACGTCGCTTGAAACGTCAGGGGTTCAAAGTGACAGCAATTTGGTGTTAAAGCACCTATGTCCCTTGTTTCTCCTGCTCGATCTTCTTGGAGAGCAATCGCTTAGCTCTCTCCAATTCCTCCTTGCGAGAGGCGCTGAGACTTTTCCCGGCTCGATTAATGTAGTACGTCAACATGCGCATTCCGGAAGCCGCACCTTTTGGCGAGACTTTCTTCGATGCGAGTGATCGGGCGATGACGGGACGCGCTTTTGGTGAACAGGTCATGGGGAGGGTGCGTAGAATCCGTGGTGACATTCTTCACCCATTTTTTCTTTGCCGTCTTGTGACTTGAGCTCGTGGTCATTCTGTAGTCTTTCGCCTGGAGAACGAATACCGTTTCGCTCGAGATGGCGGTTGAGTCGGCTTCAACCTCGCCGAGCCTCTGCTTCTGGGAATGCTTGGGCAGAGTTGAAATTATCGACGAGGCACAACAGGCTCGAATAGTTAAGAAGTGTCAGAGCGTTGGTGGGTTGCTCTTGCGGCCAGCGGTGGCCTTGTGATGCCGTCACACGATCGACTCGACGGTCTGCCGGCGCCGAACCTCCGCCCACCTCACGCACATTAGCGGTCGCCGCCGTAGACGAATCGAACCGAGGCGCGTAACCCCTGCGGCGCGGGCCTGCAAAGCAGCATTCGATTCACCGTATGCATCTCACCCAAAGCGGCAGTTCGAACCAGCGGTCAATCGCTTTTGCTGTGCCTACTTTGACTTGATCCTTATATGACTTACGCCTCGGTGCCGGTAACCGCCGAGACGCTTTTTTTGAAAATACACGCTGCAGCATTACTCGGAATACTTTGGAAATCCTATGAACGACGAATCATAAGATCACTCGAATTGAAACAGGGATCTCCGGGCTGGACGATATTTTGAATGGTGGCCTACCCGCTTGCCAGATGTACCTGATTGAAGGAAATCCTGGCACAGGCAAGACAACCCTCGCGATGCAATTCATTCTGGCGGGAGTTCACAAGGGCGAAAAGGCGCTTTACATCACGCTGTCCGAATCGCAGGCAGAGCTGGAAGCTTCAGCGCGCTCGCACGGTTGGGATCCGGCGGAATTGCCCATCGCGGAGTTCATTCCGGCCGAGGCCAGTTTGAGCCCCAACCAGCAGTACACTGTTTTTCATCCCAGCGAGGTTGAGCTGGCAGACACGATCCAAAAGCTGACGCAGATCATCGATGATGTGCAACCCGATCGCCTGGTCATCGATTCCCTGTCTGAGCTTCGATTGTTGGCGGCCGACCCGATGCGTTATCGGAGGCAGTTGCTCGCGCTGAAACATTTTTTTGTTGGTCGCGACACGACTGTACTGCTGCTGGATGACCGCACGGCGGAGGGCAGCGATATGCAGCTGCAGAGCATCGCCCATGGCGTTATCCGGCTGGAGAAAATTGCTCGTTCTTACGGAGTGACTCGGCGTCAAATCGAAATTCTGAAGCTGCGGGGAAGCGCGTATCGCGAGGGGTTTCATGATTACACCATTGTCCGCGGTGGCTTGGTCGTATATCCGCGACTCATCGCCGCCGAGCATTCGACTCGATTTAATGGAGAAAGAGTCAAGAGCTGCCTGCCGGCATTGGACAAGATGTTTGGCGGCGGGATTAATCGCGGCTCGGCGACGTTGTTGATTGGACCTTCTGGAAGCGGCAAATCCACACTTGCGATGATGTACGCATATGCGGCCGCAACGCGAGGCGATCGCGCCATTGTGTATGCATTCGATGAAGTGTTGCGCACAGCTCAGGACCGGATGGCTGGACTGGGTATGCCTGTGCGTGACCAAGTCGAACTCGGAACTCTGGCAATGTCGCAAGTGGACCCGGCCGAACTTTCTCCGGGCGAGTTTGTCTGGCAGATCCGCGAAGATGTGGAAAGAAAAGACACCAGGGTTGTGGTGATTGATAGTCTGAATGGCTTTTTGACCTCGATGCCCGGCGAACACGATTTGACGCTGCACTTGCACGAACTGCTGGCGTTTTTAAATCAGAAGGGTGTGGTCACGTTTCTGATCTTTACGCAGCACGGGTTGATAGGCGCCATGCAATCGGAGATCGACGTCAGCTATCTGTCCGATACCGTGGTTCTGCTTCGCTACTACGAAGCGGAGGGTGAAATCCGGCAGGTGATCTCAGTCGTGAAACAGCGTGTCGGCCAACACGAACGAAGTCTGCGGGAGTTGCGCATGAGCAATCGAGGAGTCGAGATTGGCGAGCCGCTCAGTAGCTTCCAGGGAGTTCTGACGGGAGTTCCGGTTTTTAGCGAGGCAAAGGGTTGAGCTGGCGGACGGGGCTATCGGAATGAGTTTGGTCGTACGTGTAATCGCCCCCACGGGTCGCGATGCGGAGCTGGTGGTTGGAGTCCTTCACCAGAACGGGCTGTCCGCAGAGGTGTGCGAAGATCTGTCGTTCTTGAAGGATCACGAAGAAGTGGGCCCGCTGCTGCTTGCCGAAGAGGCGCTGAAGCCACAGTTCGTACAACAACTGAGAGATCGGATACGACATCAGCCTGAGTGGTCGGATCTTCCGATTCTGATTTTGACCAACGGCGCGCGAGACACGTACCAGGGTTATCGCACAACCTACGACCACATGTTTATCGGCTCGCCGATTCTGTTGGAGCGTCCAATTCGAGCCGCCACGCTAATCAGTAGTGTTCGTGCGGCGTTGCGAGCGCGCAAGCGTCAATATGAGATCCGCGACACCTTGCGGGACAGGGATCGTGCGTTCGCCGAGCTGAAGCTTGAGCGTGAAACGACGCAAGCGGTTCTCGATAATGTTCCGGTTGGAATTCTGCTGGTGGACTCCAGCGGCAGAGTGATCCTCGGAAATCGTAGTGTCGAGGGGATCCTGCGCTATCCAGTTTCCGAAATTGCGGCGCGCGTGCTGGATCATCGATGGGTCGCGTTTCATCCGGACGGTCGTCGTGTAGAAGCGGAGGAGTACCCGCTTCCGCGCGCGATGCGTTCCGGTCAACCCATCGCGCCGGAGGATTTTCTGTATCAGCGAGGCGACGGCACCATCGCATGGATCAGCGTTGCGGCTGCTCCAATCTTCGACGACAAGGGGCAGGTGTCGGGAGCGGTGATGGCGATCTCCGACATTGATCATCAAAAACGCACCGACTCGAATCTGCACCGCAGCGACGAGCGATTCCGTCGGTTGATTGAGCACTCGACAGTGGGCATGATCATTGGCGACTTTGATGGCGAAATCACTTACGCGAATCCGGCAATTCTGAATTTGCTGGGCTACACGCCGGAGGAGGTGGCGGCGGGCGCGTTGCGATGGAGTGAACTGACGCCGGTCGAATTCGTCGCTGCCGATGCGAGGGCGATCGAGGAACTGCGCGCCACCGGGACTGCGACCTCCTACCAGAAATCTTTGCGTGCGAAAGATGGTCGACTCCTTCCGTTTTTGGTTGGAGCAACGATGATTCCCTCTGCGAGAAGCGGCGATGCGGCGAGCGAAATCGCGGTGTTTGCCACGGATCTGTCGACACAAAAGCAGGCGGAGTCCGCATTGATCCAAAGTGAAAAGCTGGCCGCGGTGGGAAGGTTGGCCGCCTCCATTTCGCATGAGATCAACAATCCTCTGGAGGCGATCACGAACCTTCTCTACCTGGCTCGGCGCAGCAGCAATATTCCAGCAGAGGTGGCTTCTTTTCTCGATACGGCGGATCAGGAGTTGCAGCGGGTGACGCAAATCTCGATTCAGACGCTGCGCTTCCATCGCCAGTCCACAAAACCGCGACTGATCACGTCGGAAGAATTGCTGGGGCCTACGCTGGCTCTCTATCATGGGCGTATTTCAAACTCGAATATCCGATTGGAGCTGCAACATCGCGGTGCCGGGCCGATCATTTGCTACGAGGGAGATATTCGCCAGGTATTGAACAATTTGATTGGCAACGCCATTGACGCGATGCGCTCCGGGGGGCGCCTGATCGTGCGGACCACCAAGGCACGATTGCGGAGAAGCGGAATTCCCGCCATCCGCATCACAATTGCGGACACGGGGCATGGTATTCCGCCGGCGGTGATGTGCCGCATGTACGAGCCCTTCTACACCACCAAGGGAATGAACGGTACTGGATTGGGTCTATGGATTTCTCGCGGCATCATCGAGAAACATCGCGGCCAGATTCAAGCTCGCTCCCGCCTGAGCAGCGGTTGCGGCGGCACGGTATTTAGCCTGCTGCTGCCGACGAGCCCATTTGAGCAGTATGACGAATGTGCCTGAAACTAGCGTCGCGTATTGAGGCGCAACCAGTCAGCGGGAGAGAGTGCGGTGAGTCGCAGAACAGCGTTAGTGCTTTTTGAAATACTGAATTTCCTGCTCGTGCTTCTTGGCCTTCTCCAGGCTCGCGAACGTGCCGAGGTTCCGCCTCTTCCCTGTCGATTTGTCTTTCTTGCGCGAATATAGCCGGTACTCACCGGACTTGAGCTTGCGAATCATACACAAATGGATGCCGGGAACAGGCGTTCTGTCGCCCGACGCAATGCCCGCGAATTGCCGGGGAGATCGGCACTTGAGGAGACGAAAATCCTCAGGCTTGCAGTTGTATAGCCCCAGATATGTCGAGTCCGAACTCTGATACACTTTTAACTAACCGGTTAATTAATGAACACAAGTCAACCACCCCGCAAACGCGAAGCGCGTGCTGATCAGACGCAAAGGAAAATCCTTCGCGCCGCAGTGCAAGAGTTCAGCACGCATGGCCTTTCCGGTGCGCGCACCGATCGCATCGCCGAGTCAGCGAAAGTGAACAAGGCGCTGCTCTACTACTACTTCAAGAGCAAGCAGGGCTTGTACGCGGCTTCGGTAGAAAATGTAGCCGCGCGGGTTGTGGAGAATGCGCTGGCGGAATTCGATCCTAAGTATTCCGCGGGCGAAAAGCTGCTGCGATCGGCTCTCAACCATTTCGACCGCATCCTGACACAACGGGAATTCCAGAGCCTGATGCAGCAGGAAATGATTCGTTTTCGAAGCGGCAAGGGCGGATCGATCCCGGTTTTGTTCAGGACTGCTTTCGCCCCTTTAATCCAAAAGATGCATGAGGCCGTAGAAGATGGAATACGCACGGGTGAACTATGCCGTGTGGACTGGCTGCAGGTGGTGTATTCGATTTTCGGAGCGAATGTCTTTTATTTTCTCAGCGCTCCAATGATGGAGATGGCGCTGCCGTTTGAGGCACTCGACCCGAAGGCGCTGAAGTTGCGCCGAGAGGTGATTGTGCATTTTCTGGGCACGGCACTCTTTACCGACCGCACGGCTGGAATCAAGCTGGCGGATCGAATTCTTCGAGAGATGCCCATGCCCCGGGTGACGAACGTGCAGGCCCAGACTGAAAACTCACATGCTCGGAGAAAAACGTTATGAACGCTCGCAACCGCATTTTCATTCTTCTCGGAGTACTATTCCTGTTCTCGCTGGTCTGGTATTTCGTCACGACGAATCGGTCGGGCGATCTGCAATTGATCGGCACGGTGGACGCGAATGAGGTCATCATT
Source organism: uncultured Acidobacteriota bacterium (assembly GCA_963794795.1). GTDB lineage: Bacteria > Acidobacteriota > Terriglobia > Terriglobales > Acidobacteriaceae > JAKAAZ01. The sequence goes on from CAWCFC010000009.1 coordinate 34,731, forward strand.
AGCTCGCGCATTCCCGGCCGCATTGAGAAGCTGACGGTGGATGAGGGTGACGATGTGCATGCCGGCGAGCTGATTGCGACCATCCAGAGCGATGATCTGGAAGCGGCGCGGAATGCGGCCAAGGCGGCCGCCGCTAGTCAACAATTCCTGTTGCAGCAAAACCGCGATACAGAACGTCAGATAGGCGGTAGCACCTCCAGCCAGGTAATTAATGCCGAGGCGCAGTTGCGTTCTATGCAGGCGTCGCTGGCACAGGCGGTCGCCCAGGAAGAGCACCAGAACGCCGACACCTCCAGGACCGTTGCATTAGCGGCGCAAGGGGTGATGAGCCTGCAGTCGCGCGACGAGGCGGTGACCTCCCTGCAAGCGGCAAAGGCGGCCGTCGATGCAGCCAAACACAATGTCGCGGCTGCCGAAGCCTCGTTAAACAGGCGAAGGCCAATACGATTCAAGCGCAAGCCCAGGCAAAGACGGTGGATGCGAGCCGCAGCCAGATGCAAAATGCGCAAGCACTGTTGAGTCAGGCGCAGGTGGAGCTGGGGTATTCGCAGATCTTTTCCCCGATTGCAGGCAAGGTGAATGTGCGCGCGGCGCGGCAGGGTGAAGTGGTGGCGGCAGGAACGCCGATCGTGACCGTTACAGACCTGACGCAGACCTGGGTCTATGCGCCGCTGCCCGAGACGGAAGCAGATTCTGTGCAGATGGGAGACATGCTGCGTGTCGTGATGCCGAGTGGCGCGACCATGCAAGGAAAAGTGATCGCAAAGGCGGCCGAAGCGGACTTTGCCACGCAACGCGACGTGAGCCGACGCAAACGCGATATAGAAACCGTTCGCCTGAAATTGCTGATCGACAATCCTGGTATGCGTTATGTACCCGGAATGCTGGCTGAGGTCTACATTCCGAAAGACAAGCTGGTGAAGCGATGAATACCGGCAAGTCCAATGTCGCTATATCCGTCGAGAAGATTGTGAAGCGCTATGGAGATTTCACCGCTGTCGACGGCATTACATTTCACGTGGATGATGGGGAGATTTTCGGATTGCTCGGTCCGAATGGCGCCGGCAAAAGCACGTTGATCCGCATGATGACAACGCTAACCCCCGTCACCAGCGGTCGAGCCGTTGTTTCGGGGCATGATGTCTCCCGCGAACCGGATGCCGTGCGGCGGACCATTGGCGTGATTCCGCAGGCGCTGACCAGCGACATCGATCTGACGGTCGACGAAAATCTCTCTATCTATGCCAAGTTGTACGAGGTTCCGAAGGCTGAACGCGAGAAAAATATCAACGATCTGCTGGAAGCGGTGGACCTGGTGAAGTGGCGCGACGCGCAGACAAAAACGCTTTCCGGGGGCATGCGACGCAGGCTGGAAATTGCTCGCGGCCTGGTCCACAATCCGCGAATCTTTTTTCTGGACGAACCGACGACGGGACTGGACCCAGTATCCCGTGTTGCAGTTTGGGAGATGCTGAACCATTTGAAAGCGACGCGAAACCTGACCATGCTGCTGACCACCCATTATATGGATGAGGCAGATCGGCTGTGCGACCGCATTGCAATCGTCGACCACGGAAAATTGGTGGCTCTCGATACTCCGATGGCGTTGAAGGCCAGCGTACCAGGTACCAATGTCGTCGAAGCTCAATTTGCGCAGGACTCCACGGAATGGCCTGGTCGATTGAAGCAACTCTCCGGCGTCACGTCAGTGGAATCGCAAAGCGCAGGCATGTACCGGCTGCTGACATCGAACGGCTCGCTGACTACGACACAACTGGTGGAGTTGGCAACGCAGACCGGCGATAGCATCAAGTCGCTGAGCGTACAGAACACGACCCTCGATGATGTTTTTGTGCACTACACAGGACGACAGCTCCGCGACGAACAAGTGAAGGCGCATGGCTTTGTGATGCCGCCGCGACCAGGGATGCAGCCATGACGCGAATGATGGCGATTGTTGAGCGCGAGATGCGGAAGTTTTTTCGCTCGCCAACCTTGATGATGGTGTCGATGATGCTGCCGCTGGTGCAGCTTGTCATTTTGGGCAACGCCATTGGCGGACATATCACCGGAGCGAAGGTTGGTGTAGTGGATTACGACCGCGGCTCGCAAGCTCTAAAGATCCACGAAGCGTTTAACGATATTGCCGCGAACATTCGCACCTTCACCACCATCCCGTATCCCGACGAACAAAAAGCTCGCGAAGACGTGCGCACTGGAAAAATCGATGCCGCGGTGATCATCCCAATGCAATATTCGCGCCGCGTGCTGGCCGGCGATTCGCCGCACATCGGCCTGGTTGTGGACAACACAGACCTGACGACCAGCGGAGGCATCGAAGCGGAGATGCAATCGTTGGTCGATGCTTTAAATGCTCCGGTGATCCAACCCAAGGTGGTGACGTCGATCGCACTGGAGATCGTGGAACTGTATCCCTATGTGGAGTACATGAAGTACCTGCTGGCCGGTTCGATCGCGCTGGCCATGTATGTCGCGGTGATGATCGGCGGAGGCATGCTGTACATCGACGACAAAGCGCGGGGAGTGCATGAAGGCTACCTGGTCACACCGATTACCAAGTTGGAATTGGTCCTGGGTCTAAACCTGGCGGGGACGATTAAGGCAGTGATGTCGGGCATCTCTTTAACCGTGATTGGATCCCTGCTCGCGGGGCTCGGCTCCATCTTTCATCCAGTGAATGATCTTCTGTTGTTGCTGCTGATTGTTTCCACCTCGATTGCATTCAACGGCATGATGTTTCTGATGATGGTTCGCGTGGAAGACCCGCTGGTGCCACGTGCGATGTTTGGAGTATTGAATACGCTGCTGTTTTTTCCCAGCGGCGCCATTTCTCCGGTGAAGGGATTTCCATCCTGGCTGCGCGCGATCGCTGTGATTGATCCTTTTTCGTATGCGGTTCACGGCTTCAAGGCCGTGCTGCTCAAGGATGGCGGCATCCAGGCAATCTGGATGGATTTGCTGTTTCTGTTTGGGTTCGGAATCGCTTGCCTGCTGATCGCTACCAAGTTATTCAAGCGCACACTGTAGTTGGTTGCGATGGCGAGCTCAGAGCTACGGCAGCGGCGAGCGCACAATGGCGCATCCTGCATTGGCGAGTACTGCCTCGATGACGGCGCCGATTCGAAGAAGTTTGTGGTCCTGGTCGCGCATCGCCGCGATCATCAGGCCTACAGGGGCTTCGCCGGGAAGATGGCAAGGAATCGATAACGCGCAGCCATCCAGAAAATTGACAATGCTGGTATTGCGAAGCATAGCGGCGTTTGCGTGAAAATATGCAGCATCATCTGAGACTAAGTCGGAGATGAGCGGAGCAATCCGACATACAGTTGGCAGCAGCCAGACATCGATCTCCGTGAAGGCGCCCTGTGCCTCGGAAATGATGCGGCGGCGAGCATTCGTCAATTCCAGATATTGTTCTTGAGAGATTTCTTTGCCGCGCAGAATGCGCACCAGTACGCGAGGATCGTAGAGTTCGCTGTGTTTGGCGATCAGTTGACGATGCCATTCGTACGCTTCAAAAGCTTGCATTCCGCCATTGACATAGCAGCCGGGAATTTCATCGAGCGCGGAGAAGTGAACTTCGTTGAGATTGGCGCCAGCGGTGGACAGAACGGATATCGCTGCTTGAAAACGACGCGCGACATCGGCATCCAAATCATCGAGCACATATCCTTGCAAAATTCCGAGACGCAATTGCGTTATGTCGGTGGAAACCAACGGCGCGTACGGATCGCCGGATAACACGGCATCGATCCGCGCACAGCAATCGACAGTGGGCGCGATGGGGCCAACCGAATCAAAACTTCTGGAGAGCGGCAGCACGCCCTCCAGCGGTACGCGACACGCGGTTGGTTTGAACGCGGTCAGCCCGCATAATGCTGCGGGGATTCGCAACGAACCGCCGGTGTCTGTTCCGATGGCGGCCGCGGCCATGCCGTCGGAAACAGAAACGGCAGCGCCCGAGGATGAGCCTCCGGGAATGCGGCCATTGATGCGATCATATGGATTGCGGGGGGTTCCATAATGCGGGTTAATCCCCAGGCCGGAGTAAGCAAATTCCGTCATATTGGTTCGGCCTACCAAGACCGCACCGGCATCTCGGAGGCGGCCAATGGCCGCAGCATCTTTTCGCGCGGGCGGAGCGTCGGCGAGTACAATCGAACCGGCTGGTGTCGGCTGACCGGCGATATCGAATAGATCCTTGGTGGAAATCGGAAGCCCCGAAAGCGCTCCCTGCTGCGCACCTGCGCGACGTTGTTTATCGATCGTGTCTGCAGTCTGCATCGCGGAATCAGCGTCGATTCTGGTGAACGTGCGCGCTCCCTGTCCGGAGGTATCGACGGCGGCAGCGAGGCATTCCTCGACTAGATCGTGGCTGCTTGTTTCGCGGACCGCGAACGATTCCATCGTGCTTGCAATCGGAGTGAGTCGTCGCGCCATGGTGACACCTTGAAGAAATATTTGCGCACATTCTTACTTGTGACTACAACGCCGGTAGCTAGAAGAAAGTCTGCACCACATCGATGACCTGGTAGCTGGAGTCCAGCACGGGAAGGAGGCGCCACTTATCGAATGTCAAACATGGATGCGAAATATCGAGTCCAATCATGTCCCCCACACGGACGTCATCACCCTCGGAGATTTTCATAAAAGCATGCTGATCCATCATGCGAGTGAGCTCCCAATGAGGGGGAGATGTCTGAGGCGCGGCCTTCCCCGGCCGGTAATGTGAGTGAGGAGTTGGCAAGCCGGAGTCGAAGGCGGCATCACGCTTGCCCAGGGTCAGAATCGCTTTATCTTTCTCTGGAATCGATTGCACGTACGCCCATAGCTGCAAGGCCGGCAGCAGACCGGATTGCATTTTCTTCGCTATGGGATTTCTAGCCAGGATCTTCTCCTGGGCCTGCCGATAGACGCCTACATCATGGGTGAGATAGCAGCCGGGACGCAAAACAATTTCGAGCGGGTATGCGATTTCAGCGGCTGAAAACACCTCTGCCACAACGTCGTACCATACCGAGCCGGCGCCGGAAAGTATGGCTGGGTTGCGGTCGAAGCGATTTTCTTTGGCAAGTTTGGTGGCCAACTCGACAGCGTGATTCAGAAAGGTTCGAATCGCAGTTTCATCTTGCAGCACACCCTCATACAACTCGACGCCGCAGATAGCGATGGCATCTCGCCATTGGTGAAGCGCGGCCAGCAACTCATCGAGTTGATGAGGATTGCGAATGCCGGCGCGACCACCGTCGACTCCCAACTCGATCAGAACATTCAGCCGCTGATGTTTCGCGGTGAAGAATTCTCCCAGCTGTGTCGCCTGTTGCGCTGAATCGACAAGGCAATAGAATTCAAACCCGGGGTCCTGCAAGAGCCGCGAGACAGTTTCCATGTTCTGTTTGCCAGCTAACTGATTGGCCATCACAACGCGGCGAACCCCATGTTCATACGCGACCCGCGACTGATGGGCGGTGGCCAGGGTGATGCCCCACGCACCGGTTTTTAGTTGACGTGCAAAGAGCGCAGGGGCCATCGTGGTTTTTCCGTGCGGAGCAAGATTGACGCCGTAGGCTTCGATAAATTGCTGCATCCACGCAAGGTTATGCGCCAATTTGTCTTCATACAGCACCGCGGTTGGCAGACTCAGGTCTTCACGGAGCAGATTCCAGCGTCGCTCAACGATCTGTGCCACGGACAATGGACTCTCCATCGCGCCCAGTCCTTTGTTCAATGAGCCAACAATCATGTCTGACATATTTGCCTCGAGCTTTTGTGGGTGTTCGACTTGATGTTTCGCCATGCGATTCCTCTCTGAAACTCAAATGATATAAGCTTTGGAGATTACTGAAGAAGATCTCAGTGGGCGAATCATTTTCCAGCAACTGAATGGGCAAAGAGCAGAAATGTCGAAGTGCGCTACCTTAATTCGAAATGTTGAAGTTGCCGATGGCAGCGGGCGATCGCCAGAAATCGCCGATGTGGCGATCGACCAGGACCGCGTGATCGCGATCGGCAACCTGCAGGACTACACGGCAGAAAACATTGTTGACGGCGAAGGAAAAGTGCTGGCGCCCGGCTTCATTGATGTCCATACACACGATGATATGAGCGTGATTCGGAGCCCGCAGATGCTGCCGAAGTTGTCGCAAGGAGTCACAACGGTCGTGGTTGGAAATTGTGGGATCAGCGCAGCGCCCGTCACCCTTCGCGCGGAGCCGCCCGACCCGATGAACCTGCTCGGCGATGCTGGCACATTTCGTTATCCGACATTCAAAGCCTATGTCGACGCGGTCGCGGCTGCACAGCCGGCAGTCAATGTTGCCGCGCTGGTGGGCCATACAGCACTTCGTAACAACCAGATGGATCGGCTCGATCGCGCAGCCACAAGCGCTGAGGTCGCAGCCATGCGCGTACAGTTGCAGGAAGCACTGGACCATGGAGCGACCGGATTGAGCACTGGCCTGGCGTACCTATCTGCCCATTCTGCTTCGACAGAAGAAGTGATGGGGCTGGCCGATTTGCTGGCTGGTGCTGGAGCCATCTACGCCACGCATTTGCGAAGCGAGACAGAAACCATATTGCAGGCGCTGGATGAGGCTGTCCGAATTGGAACGCACGCCGAAATTCCCATCGTAATTTCGCATTTGAAGTGCGCCGGTATTGCGAACTGGGGACGAAGCGCGGAAGTTCTGGAGTGGATCGACCATGCGCGCAATAAACAGGCGATTGGCTGCGACTGCTATCCCTATGCGGCCGGGTCGAGCACCCTGGATTTGCGGCAAGTGGACGAGCGAGTCAAGATTCAGATCACCTGGTCGACTGCACATCCGGAGATGGCGGGACAAACGTTGGCGGAGATTGCAAAGGCATGGGGCGTGCCGCTACTCGAGGCTGCGAAACGCCTGCAGCCAGCGGGCGCAATTTATCACAGCATTTCAGAGGACGACATGCGAGCCATTCTGCAGCATCCCGGCACCATGATTGGCTCCGATGGCCTGCCCAATGATCCTCTGCCGCATCCACGACTTTGGGGAACATTTCCGCGCGTGTTGGGTCGCTATTGCCGGGAGCTGAAGCTGTTCCCTGTCGGAGAAGCTGTTCGCAAAATGACGGCGTTGCCGGCGCAACGGTTTGGCCTGGAACAGCGAGGATGGATTCGCGAGGACTATTACGCGGACCTGGTTCTCTTCGACCCAGACACGGTGCGCGACATTGCCACGTTCGATGACCCGGTACGTCAATCGATTGGAATTGAGGCGGTGTGGGTGAACGGCGAACTTTCCTATCGAGAGCAAATGCCCACAGGGAAGCGGACGGGACGCTTCTTAGCGCGGCAGTCGAGTGCGAGGCGGTAGTAAGTTACATTCGAACCATATTGGATACGCACCAACACGGAGGGCAAACTCGAATGAAGCGCTACGGCGTAGAGGGCGGCAAGGGAATCGGTGGGCAGCATTTACCATTTGCGCGCGCCGTTGAGGCAGACGGCTGGCTGTATGTGTCGGGCCAGGTGCCGATGGTGAATGGAATACTGGTTGAAGGCAATATCGAACGCCAAAGCCGCCAGGCCATTGATAATCTATTCGCAATTTTGACTGAGGCGGGATACACCGCGGCGGATGTGGTGCGCTGTGGAGTTTGGCTCGACGATGCGCGTGATTTTGCCGCGTTCAACCGCGTGTTCCGAGAATATTTTGGAGAGAACCCACCCGCGCGATCTTGCGTAGCCTCCAGCATGATGGTCGACTGCAAAGTAGAGATCGATTGCGTGGCATATAAACCACCGACGAAGTGATCGGCCGAGCCTGTCGCCGCCAACCGCTGTGTGACAAGAATTTCTAATACAAAAACCATCATGCCTACCCCAATGATTGCCAGCCACGGAACCTTTCTTTTGCTCGCGGCACTTGGTTCCGTCATCGTGCTGATCGTCCTGATCGCCCGCTACAAAGCGAACCCATTTATCGCGTTGATGTCGGTTTCCATTGCGCTGGCGATGGTGACGGGCATGCCCATGCAGACCATCGTGCACTCTTTCGAAGCGGGAGTGGGGGGCACGCTGGGCCATATCGCCGTGGTGATTGGCCTGGGGACCATGTTGGGAAAAATGATGGCGGAGTCGGGCGGCGCGGACCAGATTGCCCACACCTTGATCCGATTTTTTGGTGAGAAGCGTGTGCATTGGGCCATGGTGGTCATCGGATTCGTGGTTGGACTTCCCGTATTTTTTGAGGTTGGGTTTGTCCTTTTGATTCCGATTGCGTTTACGGTTGCCAAGCGTACGCGCACATCGCTGGTGTTAGTCGGAATTCCCATGGTGGCTGGACTTTCGGTTGTGCATGGCCTGGTTCCGCCGCATCCTGCGGCGTTGCTGGCGGTTGCCGCCTATCACGCGGATGTGGGCAAGACAGTTTTCTACGCGCTGATTGTCGGCATTCCAACCGCGATTCTCGCGGGCCCGCTCTATGCAAAACTAATTTCGCCGCATATTCATCTGCCAGCCGAAAATCCCATCGCTGCGGAGTTTCTCGATCGTGATCCGCACAGCAAGCTGCCCAGTTTCACTTTGACCATGGCGACGGTTCTGCTTCCAGTGATTTTGATGATGATTGGAAGTTGGGCTAACACGCTCGCCGTGCGCGGCACGCTGCCAAATCAACTCCTTCATTTCCTGGGTGGCGCCGATATCGCGCTGCTGGTTGGCGTGCTGATCAGCTTTATCACGCTGGGAACGATGCGCGGATTCAGCCGCGACACGATCCTGAAGTTTACCAATGAGTGCCTGGCGCCTACGGCGACCATTACGCTGCTCGTCGGCGCGGGCGGCGGGTTTGGCAGAATTCTTCAGGACAGCGGCACTGCCACGGCCATTGTGGATGTCGCGTTGCATGCCCATATTCCGCTGCTGCTGCTGGCATGGCTGGTTGCGGCGGCGGTTCGCGTCGCAACTGGATCCGCCACGGTCGCCATGACAACTGCGGCTGGAATTATCGCTCCCATTGCATTGCAGGTCCACGGAGCGCAGCCCGAGTTACTGGCGATTGCAACCGGCGCCGGATCGCTGGTGTTCTCTCATGTGAATGATGGCGGCTTCTGGCTGGTGAAGGAGTACTTCAACATGTCGGTGGCAGACACATTCAAGACCTGGACAGTCTGCGAGACGATCATTTCCACGGTAGCGCTGTTGTTGACACTGGCGCTGGCTCGGATCGTTTAAGACATGGTTCGACGTGTAGCCGAAATTGAAAACAACTACCGTATGTGGATCGAGACAAACCTTCGGCCTTCATATAGGCGATAGTTGCCAGGGTGAGTACCAGCCACAATCATCAGGGGCCGCGGACGAGGCATGGTCGAATCCGTTTTGGATGCCACCTTCAAAAGTTCATGAGCACCAATGTCCATCACAACAAAAGTGTCATTCGCCACAAAGCCGAATCCGTAAGCTCCCGCTGGCAGTGTTTTTCCGTTGATTGTCAACGCAGTTTCGCTGAGCAGATAGCCTTGATATTTCTGCTGGAGCCCGGTCGCATATCCTGAAGTGTCCACCAGTCCCGTAAGCACGACTTTGCCGTCTGCGAGGCGAAGACCGAAGGTGTTCCGCAGTTGCACCGTGGCGGTCTGCCCACGAAAAAATACGGAATGCGGCATCAGGGCACCGATCTCCTGCGGGGATAGAATTTTCGTTTGTGCAGGAGTTGCTGTTTGCGCGCAGATAACTTGGGAGGCTGGCAGGCAGCCCACAACGCAACAGGCCACGGTGAGAAGAAACGAGCGGTGCAAGGTCGACGAAAGTCGCATCATGCTGCTCATCATAGTTCAAACATTCAGCTGGAGATCGTTTTTTCGATCGGGTTGCGGGGTTCCTAACGATGCGCTTCCAGGACTATGAATTGATCGGCGCCCACCGTGACATCGGAATGATCGTCAGTCACGACTGCGGGCTGTGCGTTCCACAGCGGAGTCAACGTATGGATCCCGGCGAGAGCCGTGTCGGAAAAATCCAAGTGAAAGGTCCGCGGAGTTACTGCTTTATTCAACAGAACGAGAACAATGTCCCCCTGCGCGGCTACAGGAATTGGTTTCCCAGGCGGCGGAACTTCGACGCGTGCGAAGACTATGCCGGTGTCGTCGACCAGCAGATCCTGCTGTGCGCCGGTTTGCAGCACTGGGTGATGCGCGCGCAACTGCAATAGCCCCCGAACCCAGGCATGCATCGACTCCTGCGCTGGAGTGCGCCCGGCCGCGGTGAAGGCATCTTTCGTGTCGCCGGGAAATCCTCCGGGAAAATCACGCCGATTGTCGGGGTCATTTCCGCCAGGCATTGCAATCTCATCGCCATAGTAAATTTGCGGCATGCCGCGCATGGTGACCAGCAGGCCGAAAGCTAACTTCATCCTGGCTTCCGTGGCACCGGGTTCCGATATGAAGCGCATAGTGTCGTGATTGCCGAGGAACGTCACCAATCGCTCAGGATGAGGGTAGAGCCAGTCCTGCCGTTGCACATTTTCCAGCCGAGTCATGGGCTCATCGCCCGTGGGAGGGGTGCCTGTGAGCGTGGCGCGCAAAGCAAAGTAGGTAGGAAAGCCAAACGGGGTATAGAGGCCGGTATCGATGCCTTGATGGGTGGCTCCGCCGGCAAAATACGAAATGATGGTGGGATCCGGATTGAAAACTTCTCCCACGGTTGTCAGGTTTGGATAGAGCGTGTGAAGCTCGGCGTGGAAGTCGCGCCAGAATGCACGGTCGACATACGGGAAAGTATCCAGCCGCAATCCATCCAGAGTTCCGGATTCAATCCACCAGATTGCGTTCTGAATCAGATATTGTTCGACCAGCGGATTCGATTGATTCAGATCGGGCAAGACGTTCGCGAACCATCCATCCACCGCCTTGCGGTAGGCTGCGGGTGGCGCGTGTGGATCGGTGATTGGAGCAAAGTTTCCATTGGCTTCCAGATGTTTTGCGAGCGTGCCATGAAACCAATCTGGCGCAGGTGGATCGAGCACCCAGGGATTTTTGGGGCCAACATGATTCGGCACCGTGTCTAACACCAGCTTCATGCCGCGACGATGCAGGTCCTGGGCGAGTTGCTCATAGTCCTGCAACGTACCAAAATGCGGATTGACCGCGTACATATTGACCGCGCCGTAGCCGTGGTAATCCGCCGGTGAATGGGGATCTTGAGCATACAGCGGCGTGATCCAAACGGTCGTCGCACCGAGTTGCTGAATGTAATCGAGATGGTTATCGATTCCACGCAAATCTCCACCGTGGTAGGCTCGCGGTTTACTTCGATCGAATGTGCCAGGCATGGTCTGGAGATGATCGTTCGACAGGTCGCCGTCGGAAAAGCGATCGGTCATGATGAGATACATCACGTCGGAAGAATTAAATCCTCGAAAGCCGGCGGCGGAGCTGTGACGCTGGTCAAGCCGATATGGGACGCGGACCGTTCCCGTTGCGGTTCGCACCAGCAGATTGAAATGCTGTGGGGGAGCTGAAGAAATGTCGAGCCAAACAAAAAGCCAGTCTCCATTTGCCGAGACGCGGGTTCGCTGGACTGCAATTCCCTGCACTGTCGTTCGAACGCGCGCTCCGGAAAGATTTTTTCCGTGCAACAGCAACATTGGATTCGGGAGACCGCTCCACCAGTTGGGTGGATCCGTTTGCTGGATGACTGGCCGAGAGGTCGACGCCGAATCCTGGCGAGGCTTTTCGCCGGCGCGAGCCGCCCCAGGGTATGCGAGCAGAAGCAGCAACATCCAACAAAAGAGGACGGGGTGCAATCGAGCCGCGAGTTGCGGTTGAACTCGACGCCAAAGAGCGTGGGGTCGCTTTCCTGCTGCGAAAACGAGTAGAGATTCGTGGTGCGGTAGCGGGCTTTGGGTACCACTTATCACGTCGACGCTCGCAGATGCGCCCTCAATTTCAAAAAATTCGCGCATTGGCTCGCTCCTTGAAAATTATGCAAGGCGGGGTTCACCATTCGACAGATCGAGTGAGAGAGCCCCGCGCTTATGCCAGTGCGGGGCTGTTGGCTGCGACGCGCTTAGAATGTTAGCCGCGCCGCAAGTTGAATCTGACGATTGCTGAACTGCTGGGTCGCCAGAATTTTTCCGAAATTCGCGTCGTGTACATTCGCATCCGGATTGGTGAACTGCGGCGTATTGAATACGTTGAACGCGTCTCCGTGCAGCTCCAGTGTGTATCCGCGGTACAGGTGAAGGTTTTTCTGCAAGCCGAAGTTTACAACCCTCTGACCCGGGCCATAGACCTGGTTGCGTCTTGCAGTACCTAACCGCGTGTAGACATCGATTCCAGGCCGCGGCGTGAACTGAGGGATCGTTGTGCTGGAGAATGTACTGGGGGTGAACCAATGACCGCTGATGCTTTTTGGATAATCCAATAGCGACACCTGATCCGGACGATTCGCAGAGTTTGTCTGTCCAGTCTGCAAATCGAAGGGCTGACCGCTTGCCACTAACGCGATCAGGTTGGTCTGCCAGCCGCCAATCACCCAGTCCATCGGCCGAGAGACGTTGCCTCCAAAACGCTGCCCCTGTCCAAATGGGAAGTTGTAGACGAATGAGGCGCTGAATACGTTGCGTTGATCCTGCGCTGAATTGCCATAATCGGCATGCGGGTCGTAGTAGAGCGGTGCGGTCGAACCCTGATCAGCGCCTGGAGAATCGTCCAGGGTGTGCGACCAGGTATACGAGAAGGTCGCAATCAGATTCGTCTCGCGGTGTTCTGCGTGTAACTGCAGTCCATTGTAGTTCGACGTTCCGCTGTAGATGTTGTAGGTAATCGACCCGAGATTCGGATAATTCTGAACTCCTGTTCCGAATTGGTAGATGTTGTAGGGATAGTACGTCGATAGATGATCGGCCTTGGTTCCGACGTATGCGATGTCAAAGGTATCTTTGCTGGTCAACTGCTGTTCCAGTTGCAGATCCCACTGCTGAATCTGACTGTTCTTATTGTTCTGATCCACAGAATTGATGCTCAAACCTTGCGGGGGAGCGGCTGGATTAAAGTTTGGAAATCCTGGCGCCGGAAGCGGATTGGCGACGCCAACAGAACTGACTTTGCAACTATCGAAGCCAGTCCCCTGCGCGGTCTGGCCGGTGAAAGCTATGCAATAGCCGTTCTTCGCCAGGTAATCTACGCTGCCGCCAAATGGTGGCTGTTGGCCGAGTTGATTGCTGATACCGCCGTAGTCGGGGAAGTAATAGATTCCATAACCACCGCGTAGAACTAACTTGCCATCTCCGCGCACGTCATAGGCGAAGCCGACCCGAGGTGCGAAGTTATGGTAGTTCTGGTTGATAATGCTGCGCGAAACGCCATTCTGATCGGCTTCCAGCACGGTACCCGTGTTGATGTCGAAGGCAGCCTGGCGATTGTGCATTTCATACGGCCACGTCAGCAGGTCCCAACGGATCCCCAGGTTCAGCGTCAGGCGAGCATTGACACGCCAATCATCCTGCGCAAAAACACCGTCTTCCTGACTGATGTTACCGAAGAAGCCGCTCTGCGCACCGATCGAGTAGTTGTCCACGAAGGAAGACAGAACGTCCGAAACCTCGTAACCGGTGAAATCCTGTCCGTTGCCAGAGATGTTGAAGAAGCCTTTGCCGGCGATGGGCCGAAAGTAATTGACCTGGCGTCGAATGAATGTGCCGCCAAATTTAAATGAGTGCGGCCCTCGCTGCCAGTTCACAGTATCGGTGAGTTCATACGTATTTTGCGGGACCGAATACAGGCCATAGTCGCCGGTATATTCCAACTCCGATCCATTGCCTCCGATCAATGCGCCACCGCTGGTTTCCTGGTTGCGATTGGCATTGACGATGCCGAGATTCGCTGAAACAGGCACTCCGTAGAAGGGCGGTTGATATCCGTAGTTGTCTCGGTTGTAAGCGAGACGCAGTTCGTTCACGATGTTCGGTGTAAATACGTGGGTGTAACCCAGATCGTACCCACGCGCATGAGTGAAGTTGGAGCCGGTACCAAAGCCTGCCGGCAGATTTGGAAACTCTGAAGTCTTGGTCTGAGCGTCATTCGAATAGCTGTAGCGAAAGAATGCAATGTCGCTTTGTGTCGGGTGCCAGTCGAGCCGAATATCAAAGTCGTTGTATTTCACGGTGGATGCTTCGTGGGTCTCGTAATTTTGCTCGAGTTTGGTTGTAAGCGTCGGCAATGGATAGGCATTGAGGTAGTTCAGTGCCGCCGCATTGAGTCGGTTGGGAGGGATTACGTTGGGATTGCCGTTATAAGCAAAAGGAAGACAGGAAATCGGGTCGAAAATGTCAGTCGACGTGACGCCAGCTGGTTGGCAGAGATTGGAATGGGTCTGCGCGTTGTAGGCCGGATCCAGCAATTCACTAAAATCGCCGGTGCGCATCTTCGCCGTAGGCACCGTAACAAAACTTGGATTGATCGGCAGACTTTCACGCCATCCGGAATAATCTCCAAAGGCGAATAGCTTGTCTTTGATGATCGGCAAGCCAACCGAACCGCCGAACTGATTGCGATTGTAGGCGGGATTGGGTGAAGCCGCTGCGCCTTGAAAGCGGTAGTCGGGATTGGAATCCCATTTGCCACTGCGATAAAACTCAAATGCGGACCCGTGGATGGAATTCGTTCCGGATCGGATGGAACTGACAACAATGGCGCCGCCGGCCCGGCCAAATTGCGCGGGAGCTACGCTGGTGTCGATCTTGAACTCTTGCGTGGCGTCGATCGGCGGAAAAAACAAGATGGTGTTGATCAGGCCATCGTTGTTGTCGACACCATCCAAAATGTAGTTGTTCGCCTGTGGGCGCAAACCATTCACCGAGAGCGCCGCGCCTCCGCTTTCGTTGTATCTGAAGGTCTCAGAATTGCCGTTCACGCCACTCTCTTCTGTCCCATACGCGCCGCGGGTAACACCCGGGGCCAGAAGTGCCAGATTGGTGAAGTTGCGGCCGTTCAATGGCAATTGGGTGATCTGCTTGCCTTGGATTGTTTCACCCAGGGTCGCGTTCGATGCATCAATGAGAGGCGCTGCATCGGTCACTTTGACGGTTAAGTTGACAGCCCCTGGCTGCAATTTGAAGAGCAGCGTCTGAGTCTGGGTTACTGTCAGAGTAAAGCTCGTCGTCTGTGACTGAAATCCCTGAGCATCGATTTTCGCCATATAGTTGCCGCGAGGTACCGCAAAGATATTGAATTCACCCGCAGCATTGGCGGTCGCGTTGAAGGCGAGGCCGTTTGCCTGATTTGTAACGGTGACAGTCGCACCAGAAATGGCTGCGCCGGTGGGATCAGTGACCGTTCCCACAATTCGTCCGGTATCCGTTTGTGCAAAGGATCGCGAGCAGAGACCCATCGTGATCAGGACGAGCATGCCGAGGGTCCATAGAAGACTCCATGCGGAGCGATGGGATTGTGACGATGCTGGGTTGGTACTCATAACGTGGTCTCCTAAAAATAATCGTGCTGCCGGTTGGCTGCGCCACCGATGCTGTTGGTTGCCGATAAGGTGAACACTCACCCCTCGATCTGTACCTGATCCGTTCTTCCTGCCCTGGAACTTTTATCGAACCTACCGTCGATCATTTCGCCGCCGAGCACGGACAACTTGGCCAAACGGCCTATTTAAACGCCCGTGGATGTACAGCGATCAATGCACAGAGAATCGTTTCTCAATCAAATCGATGTCATCTGATAACTGTCCGTTTTTCATATCGTTACCGTCGAGCATCTTCTGACTTCATCGGCTGAATGCTTCCGTTGACTAGCGAACCGGCTGGGAGTAGAAACGAGAACGGGCACCTGAAAACAACTGGATCGCAAGCCGGAGTGTTCCCTTAGGAAGAATCACGACGTGGAAACGGTACATCACACATCGCCCAGAGTTCGATTTGGGGTGTTCGAAGTCGATCTGCAAACGGAAGAGCTCTACAAATCCGGCATGCGGGTCAAGATTCAGAATCAACCTTTCAAAGTTCTTTCTCTCCTGCTGGAGCGACCCGGCGAAATTATCTCGCGAGACGAGATGCAGCAACGTCTTTGGGGAGGCGACCAGACCACGGTCGACTTCGATCACAGCCTGGGGACAGCGATGAATAAGCTGCGGGAAGCCCTGGGAGATTCGGCGGACAATCCGCGCTTCATCGAAACGATGGCGCGGCGCGGATATCGCTTCATCGCGCCAATCAGGATCGATACTGAAGCTGCGACGCCGAAGCCATTTCTGGCGACACCTTTAGTTGTGCAGACTCAAATTTCTGCGCACGAGGGACTGCCTTCACCTGCGCGCAAACAGAATTGGCAGCACATCGGGATGGTTGTCGGCGCCTTCCTTCTGATCGCGCTGGGCGGGGTCGGGCTTTTCCTATTGTCGGGCGTGGGAGTCGCAAAGTTTCAGACGCCACTTCGCATTTCGCAAGTCACATATTCGGGAAGAGTTTTTCCGGGCGAGCCGCTGCAGGAAAATCTGGGGGCAATGGCGACGGACGGCTCCCGCATTTATTTTCTGCAGATTGAAAACGGCCGCGAGGAGCTGATGCAAGCCTTGATCGCTGATGGCGAAACCAGCCTTCTGCCGGTACCGTCAGAGATTGCGGCGCCATCGCTTGGAGATATTTCCCCGGATGGATCCCAGCTGGTGGTGCGGAATTATTTGATTCCGGAGGCGGAGCAGCCGTTGTGGATTCTGCCGACGCTGGGAGGGACGGCGCGTAGCTTTTCTAACATTCAGGCGCATGATGCCACGGTAATGCCCGACGGCAAACGGATTCTTTATGCCAACGGCACCGACCTCTACATCGCAAACGAAGACGGCACAGGTTCAAGGAAGTTTGCAGCGTTACCGGGGCGTGCATTCTGGCTGCGCTGGTCGCCGGATGGGTCAGAGCTGCGGTTCACCCTGATCAATTCTCTGAATCACAACACTTCCTTGTGGCAGATCGGGTCCGATGGCAAGAATCTGCGACCCCTGTTTCCCAACTGGAGCCATCCATCTTCCGAGTGTTGTGGATCTTGGACCGCAGATGGGAAATATTTTGTATTTCAATCCGCGCATAACGGCCTGAATAATATCTGGGTGCTGGCGAAGCAGTCCTGGTTTTCATGGGGAGAGCCGAAGCCAATCCAGATTACTAACGGGCCGCTTCGCTATCAGGCTCCCATCACCGCGAATACGGGGCACCGGCTGTTTTTTATTGGCAAAGACTCTCGGTCGATGCTGCTGAAGTTCGACGCCACCTCAAAACAATTTGTGCCATACGGAAGAATGTTGAGTGCGGCGCAACTGGTCGCATTTTCGCGTGATGGCGCATCTGTCGCGTGGATCAATCCGGAAGATAGCTCGCTATGGTCCAGCCGCGCCGACGGCAGCCAGCGCCTGCAATTGACCAGCAGCCCGATGGAAGTCTTTATGATGCATTGGTCACCGGATGGGAAGCGCATTGTGCTGATGGCCCGGGAGCCGGGAAAAGTGTGGCGTATCTATACGATGGATGCGCAAGGTGGAAACCTGGCGCCGGTGCTGCACGAAGCAAGAAATGAGGCCGACCCAAGCTGGTCTGCGGACGGCGCTTCGATCGCGTTCGGACGACTGCCGGAGCTGATGGCGGAAAAATCTCTGCCGAAGTCGATTTATATTCTGAATCTGAAAACGAAGCAGATGACGACTCTGCCAGGTTCGGAGGGATTGTTCAGTCCGCGCTGGTCGCCAGACGGAAAATATATCGTTGCGATGACCCTGGATCAATCCAAGCTGATGTTGTACGACGTCGCCGCCAGGTCATGGAAGACTCTGATCGCTCGCCCCGCCCACGATCCAGTGTGGTCGCATGATAGTCGCTGGATCTATTTCGATGACTTTGTTGCCAAGGATCAGCCTGTGTATCGCGTATCTGTGCCCGGTGGGCAACTGGAACAGGTAGCAGGCCTGGAGAGCGTGCAGCCGCCGGATGCGCTCGATTTTCGATTCGCCGGCCTGACCCCCCAGGATGTTCCTCTGGTGAATGCACGCATTTCATCCGCGAACATCTATTCGATGAATCTCGGTGAACGGTAGTCCTCTGGATGAAGAATCGTCCCCGCTCTGATTGGGGCTGGGTCTACGCAAGACCGCGCAATTCGGCAAGTTGGACCGATTTCGGGCGCCGTTCTGGTGCAAATAAAGAAAAACTATGGGGTGGATAACCGGAATCTATTTCCGATTGCGTGGGTGACGACGTAATCTATAGAAAATGAGGGAAGACTGTTCCCATATTGCCTAGTGACTCCGAAGCTCAACAATTACAAAATTCAAAATCTGATTTGAAATCAGGTTTACAGGAGATGGTATGTCAACTGAATTGCGGGATTTTCTTGCGCTCTCGTACGGGGAGCTGGAGGATTTGAATCTGGAGGCCAAGGAGCAGCGGAAGAACCGCGTTGCGGCCCACAAGATCCAGGAACAGCGCCTGAAATACCTGGCGGACGAAAAGCGGATCAAGGCTGTGACCGTGTTGTTCAGCGACCTGGAAGGTCGCCTGCACATGCTCGATTATGACAAGAAATTCCTCGTCAAAAGCTGGGACAACCTCACCTTCGACGGTTCTTCAATTCGCGGATTTACGGCGCAACGCGAAAGCGACTTGCGGCTGGGCATTGATTGGAGCGCGTTTTACTGGGCGCCTTCTGATGTATTCGGTTCGGGCAAGGTGCTGGTCTTCGGCGAAGTGATCGACAAGAACGGTAGACCCTACACCGCCGACATTCGCGGCGAACTGAAGCAGTTTGCCAGCAAGCTGCACAAGACCGACGGCTATACCCTGAATGCCGCAAACGAGATTGAAGGCTTCCTGTTCAAGGGCGTCGATGCCGAGCGGAATTATTACCAGACGGGCAGATTCGATTATGTGAACACGGGCGGATATTATCACTCCTTGCCAGGCGATCCATTGCGCACCTTTATCGACACGACTGCTGAAGTGCAGCGGGCGATGGGCTTTGAGAATGAGAAAGATCACCCGGAGGTCGCACCATCGCAGTTTGAGATCAATTACAGCTATGGAGAAGTGGTAGCCGCGGCCGACCAAATCCAACTGTACAAACTGATCTGCCGCCAGGTGGCCACCAACCTTGGAATGACAGCTTCCTTTCTGCCCAAGCCGGTCGTCGGTGTGAACGGCAGCGGCATGCATACGAACGTGTCGATCAGCAAAGACGGCAAGAACCTGTTCTGGGATGCCAAGGGCGAAGAGAAAGTGAGCGACTTTGCCTGGAGCTTTGTCGACCGCATCCTGACACACGGCAACGATTTGTGCCTGCTGCTGAATGCCAGCGTGAACGCCTATCGTCGACTGGATCCGCACTTCGAGGCGCCCAACCAGATCAAGGCGTCGGCGGTGGATCGCGGCTCGATGATTCGAATTCCGATCGGCAACGAAAAGAGCGCACGCGTCGAAATTCGGTCGGTCAGCCCGGATGCCAATCCGTACCTGGTTCTGTATTCAATTTTCCGGTCGGGGCTACAGGGCAACAAATCAACCGTGAAGAACCTGCGCCAGGCCGAACGATATCTGCCGGACAATGTTTACACGGCCATTGAGGATTTTCGCAGCTCTGCGTGGACAACCAAGCTGTTGGGAGCCGACGTCAAGGGACGGTATGCAGACCTGAAGCAGGCGGCGGCGGATCGTTGTGCGCGCCTGTTAGGAACCTTCGTCAAGGTTCCGGAGGTCCAATATCACCACGACGTTTATAACCAGTTCCTATGGAACATGTTCTAAACTTCGTCCACCGAACGTCGTTCAATCGCAGGGGCATGGCCAACCGCCATGCCTTTTGCATTTGCTTGTCGACGACGGGAAGGCGATACGTCGCCGCTTGTGTAGCAGCCGATTCCGCGCGGTTTCACGAACCACGGCTCAGCGTTGGATCTGGCCAACTCCAGTTCGATCTTTTCGGTCGCACGATCGAGCTTCACGATTCGAAAACTGCGAATCTGTCCCTTTGCCAGCGGCTCCGGCTGCTTCGATGAAGCGACGGAACCACCCTTCCAGCGAGCCTGCAGCATCGAGGTCAAAGCAGACAAATCCGCCCCGGAACTGCTCTTGTTTTCTGCAGAAGGTGCAGCGGCCGCCGCGAGCCTACAGTTCGCGCGAATGCCATCGCCGAGTTCGATGACAGCAGACTCGGGACCCTGCTCCACGACGCGACCCGAAACGACGTCGCCTTGCTTGTGCTCCTCCAGGTATTCGCCAAGGCCAGTGGGAACCAGCTGCTTCATGCTGAGCTTGATTTGGCGCTTCTCCGCATCAACGGCAAGCACCTGGGCTTTGACAATCTGACCGGCACGTAATACATCCTGCGGATGATCGATGTGTTTTTCGGCGCTGATCTCGCTGACGTGGACCAATCCCTCAACGCCTTCTGTGATCTGCACGAAGGCGCCGAACTTCATCAGCTTCGTCACGGGACCTTCAATGGTTGAGCCCACGGGAAATTTTTGCAATGCGTCTGCCCATGGATCACCAAGCGCCTGCTTGAGTCCGAGAGAAATACGGCGTTCGCCAGCGCTGACGGAAAGAACGATTGCATCCACCGTATCGCCGGTCTTGAGAATGTCACTCGGCTTGCGAAGTTTCTTCAGCCACGACATTTCCGAAACATGGATCAGGCCCTCAATCCCCGGTTCAAGTTCGACGAATGCGCCGAAATCCATGAGACGTGTGACCGTGCCAGTAATTCGCTGACCAACTTTGAATTTCTCTGCCGCGGTATCCCACGGCTCCGGCTGAAGCTGCTTGAGCCCAAGAGAAATGCGGCTGTTCTCCGGGTCGACCTTTAGAACCTTGAGCTGGAGTTGCTGCCCGACTGTCAGCACATCTTCCGGCGAATTCACGCGGCTCCACGAAATATCGCTGACATGCAGCAGGCCATCGATACCGCCGATATCGACAAAAGCACCATAGCCCGCGAGGCTGCGAACTTCACCGCTGACGATATCGCCCTCCTTGAGAGCGGAATATCGGTCCTGCCGGACTGTAAGTGCCTGCTCTTCGAGGATGGCGCGGCGGTCGACAACAACATCCTCATCCGTCACGTCGAGCTTCGTGATGCGGCAGGTGATTTCCTGGCCGACCAGCTTCTCCATTTCGGCAGCATCGCGGACGCCACTGCGGGAGGCTGGCATAAAAGCGCGCACGCCGACATCCACGTTAAGTCCGCCCTTTACCACTCCGGTTACGATTCCCACGACGGCGGATTTTTGCTCAAAGGCTTCCTCAAGCGACGACCAGTCTGTGGGAAGTGTCACTCGCAGGCGAGACAGTTCGTAGTACCCCTCGAGATTGCGGCCCTTCACCGAGACTGGAAACTTGTCTCCAGGGTTGACGCCCTCCGCATTGTTCTCGAACGCGGTGCGCAGCAGAACGCCCTCGGCTTTGAATCCGATATCCAGATAGACAGATTCGGCGTCCACGGAGACGACAATGCCCTCCAGTTGGCGGGTACCTCCTTCGACCTTGTGAGAATGGCTGTGCTCAAATTCTGCGAGCAGTTCGCCGAAGGATTCCGTGGCGGGTTCCGATGAGGCTTCGACTGGCGAGGATGAATTCGGGATGATTTCGTTTGACATAATGGCTTACGTACCATTTTGGCACGAGCCGCCCTTCGATGATGTTTCGCAAACTCATTGATCGGTCGCGAAAGCAAATGCATGCATGGGCGACCGCCCCGTGCGAGTCACCATTTGCCGGACAGTGATAGAGTTCTTTGCTATGGATAACAATGTGGTTCGCGAAGCGCGGAAATCCTGCTATCTACTTTGGCTGCTGAGCCTGATTTTGTTGACCACACCGCAACTGCTGCGTGCGCAAGCTCCCGCACCTGCTGGCGCGACTCCCGCAGTTCCAGACTGGGCGCAGCCAGGTTCCGCTACCCACGAACAGGTACCGCCGCCGGCGGACTTCCACCGGGCAAGCAGAAATTTCGACACACCGATTGGCATATTTCAAGGGCAGTCGGACGTAGGCGCCGCAGTCGTGCCGGGTAGCGCGAGTTATAACGCCGAGACAAAGCAGTACACGATCACTTCGGCCGGCTATAACATCTGGTACTCGCGTGACGAATTCCGTTATCTCTGGAAGAAAATGTCGGGCGACGTGTCGCTTGCTGCCGACGTGACGTTCCCGGACCCGAAGGGCTACAGCGATCGCAAGGCCGTCCTGGTCATTCGTCAGAGCCTCAACGACGATTCGAAGGAAGCGATGACGGGCGAACACGGTACCGGGATGATCCATCTAGCGTGGCGTCCCACCCGGGGTGCGGACATGACGGACATGCAGTTTCGCTTTGGAGGGACGCTCGAAGGGGTGATGGCAAAGCGCATTGGCATTGAAAAGCGGGGCGATGCAATTGCAATTTTCGTCAGCTTGAAGGGGGAGCCAATGCACCAGTTTGGACCGCCAATTCATCTGCACTTTGACGGACCATTTTATGTTGGCATAGGCTTCTGCTCGCACCTGCCTGGCACCAAAGATACAGCAGTCCTTTCAGATGTAGTTCTGGAAAACGCAGCCGGTAAGGTGCACTAAACACGAAACCGAAACAGCCGATAGATACATGAATGAAAGGCGATTGAATATTTACCAGTAGACGAAGTCTGCCGATCGAGGTTTCACTCTCGGCCACCATTGAGTTTACTGTGAGGAACCTGCCCGCGAGAGGCAAGAGTTTCTCGATTGATTTGCTTGCGTGTGTTGTCTCGAATCCATCCCCATTTGTTGAAATACTGGATTGCGGAGCGCATATGTAAGAGCAGAAGCTTGCGGCTCCGATATGAGCCCATCTGATGGACGTGCTCGACGGTAACGCCGGGCCAATACAACAGCCTCGAGACGCCTAACATCCGCCGACAGAGGTCGACATCTTCCATATAGAGAAAAAATCTCTCATCGAATCCGCCGACTTCTTCCAGCACAGAGCGCCGCGCAAACATAAAGCAGCCGGAGAGCGACGGGACGTACGCAGGCGTGTTGGTATCGAGAAAGCGTAGTTCATAGAATGCAGTCCGCCTGCGAGCAAGACCTTTCCACGGCCCGGGAAGGAATCGCCGCAACACCAGGTCGATGGGTGCGGGAAGTAATTTGCAGAGATATTGATGACTACCATCCGGATAGAGAATTTTTGGCATCACCAATCCCACATCAGGATGGGAATCCATGACATCGGCCAGTCTGCCGAGAACATCCTCGTCAAAGACTATGTCTGGATTGAGGATTAAATGATACGGAGCATCGACGTCAGCAAGCTGCTTCAGCGCCAGATTATGCCCTCCGCCGAATCAAGATTTTTTCCGGGACGCACGTAGATGCCGCCCATACTCTGAACTGCATCGCGGATTTCGTCGGAACTCCCGTTATCGACGACAACCCAAGCCGCGATCTTCGCATCGTGCGCCAGACAATTCAGCAGTGCCTGGATATCAACGAGCATGCAGTCGTATGCCACAACGCTCACCGAAATAGATCGCAAGCACGCTCCTCCCGAGCTCACATTATTTTTCGATTAACCTAACACGATTATAATAGTTTTCACTCTTCAAGTCCGGGACGTGAATCGTTGCGCAACTTAAACACTTGGTCGCAAGAATTTCATAAGCCATTGCACTGCAACACCTGCCTAATACTGTCTATGCGTCACCTAGGGGATGCCGTCATCCTGTCAGGGTTTGTAAGAGCATTAAAACGATCCAACCCTCATATCGAGATTGACTTGCTTGGCCTACCGGAGATGGAAGCGGTCACTGCTTTGTTCTGCGACTTTCGAAACTATATCCCCATAAACCTGCCGCTATTCGGCCATCATAAGAAAAACCTTAAAGAAGTATTATTAGCGTTCCGTGCAATGTTGCGGGTGCGCCATTCTAAATATGACTGTTGCATCAATTTAGTTGGTGATACCAGGGAAAATCTAATAGGGGCAATCGCGGGCGCTGAGCATAACATCGCCCCTATCTGGGAGCCTGGACATCCATTCAACAAACATATCAGAACTATACGGACCCACAGCTTGATCGATTGTGGTGTAGTCATTCCTCCTGAACTTAACAGCGTATATGATTCGATTGGATATTTCGCTGTTAAACTAGGCCTGCAACCGATTGAGTGGACATTAGAATCCAGGCCTTCACAATCAACAATGTCTCAATCGGTCGTAGCGATACACCCAGGGGCATCACATCCAAGCAAGAGATGGCTACCTGACAAATGGAAAGATGTGATAAGGAGGCTACACGCTGATGGCAGAAAAGTCATCCTCTTGGGATCTCCATCAGAACGCAGAGATTTACTCGAAACTTTCGATAAAGAGATCAGAATGTTCTCTTTGAATGTGGTGACAGAATGCCTGCCCCTCGTTTTGGAATCCATGGCGAAAGCTGACATTTTGGTGGGTATGGATAGTTTTTCCGCACACGCCGCGCAGGCCGTTGGCCTCCCTGTGGTGGTTTTGCATGGCCCTTACAATCCAACGGTTATGACACCGCCGTGTGGCGCTTCGCTTAGCTCGGGCCACTTGTGCGCGGCTTTTCCGTGCTTCAACAAGCCTTCGTGTTTAGGCACGGAATTCGAATATATATGCGTCCGGGGAATTGACGCCGGAGACGTAATGAATGCCGTTAACAGACGGCTTAAATAGGACATCACTCTAAGGATGAACTCAGGTGTTCAAATTCAGGTGAGTCCCTGAATCTATCTGCCAGTTGCCTGGCGAACTCAGAACCGACTGCTTCCAGTGAATGAGCCACTCTGACTGCATCGTAAGCGGAAGCAGTAATCACCGGAGGGCTGTGGATTAGCCATTTATGTAGAACATTTTCAATTTGGTCTAGATTACCGAACCAAGTGACATATCCTTCCGGAACATCGCGCAACACCCACTCACAATACGCATTCCTACTTGTTACGATAGCTTTGTTAAACTTGACTGCATCAAATATTGAACCGCTCGCAGTAAGATGGTATGAGTCTGAGGGGAACGAGTATAAAACCCCATCGAGAGCTAGGACATCCCGATCGAACGTTTCTTTGCTGTAGAACACCTGAGGGTCATGAAATTGAACGAATGGATTAACGTACGGCGTCACACTTGAATCTAGCTTACCAATGATCTTGAAACATATTCGACCTGCTTTGACATAGTCCTTAAAACGCTCTGCAACTGAAAGATCAGCTCTGACCCCTTTGTAACTGAGGCTGTACCTACGGTGCTAATCGTTAGACATGCTCTGCTTCGATGACTTATGGCATCAAACGGAACAAACGTATATGGGTGTTCAATCGATATCCAGTCTTTTGTTCGAATATTAATGGTTTCCAGTCTGGTTTTAATGCTACTCCATAAAACGATTGGATAGAGTTTCTTCACAGGAATACTCAGGGACATTGGAAACCAGAAGGGTAACTTCCAAAAACGATTTTCTACTTTAATAACTGATTCAAGCTCATCGTGAATACTAAGTAGAATTGGACAACCTGGAGGCAGGACCTTGAGCATTAACCTGGCGATATTGTGCGAGAAATGCGAAATGTTAAGGATATGCAGCAGGGTCGCACGGTGCTGTCTCGCATAGATGATCACTCGCATGAGTCGCGCAATTGTTACCAACTCGTTCAGATACATCCGGATTATGCGGCTTTTAGAATACGGCTTATAGAACACAAAGGCGGTCTGCCTATCTATCGGGCATGCTCCATGAATCACCGAAAGGTGGTCGCGCTCCGCAAACATGTGCACCGATTGCTTCAATCTGTACTTATAGAACTCTGCGTAAAATTTGTTGATCTCGAAATGTATTGCATTCGTCGAACGGAAATCTGCCAATATCACCATACTTCCCATCCCATTCTTGGTGTGCCAAATATTACGGTATGGGTATAACGTACAAATTGAATGGCACGAACAAGTCGTAGTATGACGAGAATAAGCCTTGATACAAGCTCACGATACAGTACGCCAAGAGAATGGATGCGAAGAGCACTCTGCCGAATCCTTTGTGAGACGATAATGCAATTGGGAATAACAATATTTCGCACACAGTAAAGTATGTCGAGAATCTGATCAACGTATACGCCGTTAGTGAAAATGCGCATACGAGCAGAGTGCCGTAAAACTGGGCTTGCAGCAGTCTCGCATATAGCGATGCAAAGCGTTGGTTTATCCATTTAGCTCGAACGCAGAAGTATATATAGATTGCTACATCCTTGAAAATGCGGAGTCCATCCTGTAGCTTCGAATCAACCCGGCCGCCGGTTGTGTTATTGACGATGTAGTACTTAATCTTGTCCGATAAGAGCAGGAAACTTACAGACATGCTTATAGACGACAAATATACGCTTAGTGCCTTCCATACGGCAACCGAGACAGTCAGAACAACTATTGCCGCGGTTAGATCTCGCCCGAGGAGACGTTTTGTTCGATCGGGAAACAATAGCAGTGGGGCAAAAATAGCCGCTGAAATGTGGATCGTTACCGCAGCAAGGACTAAGCAATAGGACCACCTCGGATGTCCTTTATATGAGAGCCAAAGCGCCAGGAAACAGAAGGAAATCGCTATGGATTGCCTGACGAAAAATATGTCCGCCAGCATCGTGCAGAAATACACTAGGAAGGCTACAGATATATATGGCGACTCGCGTAAGATTGGTAACAATTTTGGGAGGAATACTAGAAGACAAGGACTGCCAGGAATAAGTGGTATGAATGGAGCCAGACGAGCAGATAATTTAGAAACAAATATCCTGGCTCCATGGCCCCACTGAAAATATTGCCGAACGAAGGGTTATTTACGAATGACTCGTATACTGAGTAATAGGCATTCCAGTCCGTTCCATTTTCCCAGCGGGAAAAAGACAAAACCCAGAATGTACCTCCTAGAAAGACCGTCAAAGCTAGGCGGTTTACCTTCCAGATCGGGAATGTTTCAAATAGAGAAAGGGCACAGAGCCCAACGAACAGTGTTATATACAGAATCACTTAGTTTCCTAAGGAAGCAGGGCTGTGAGCTTCCGGTCTATTGACTGCGATTTCCCGTCCATCCTTCGCTGCCGTTCGCCGAAGGTTCCACTTTGATCTTGTATTGTGTCCGAGCAAATAAGCGAAAAGCGAACGTGTCTGCGTGTAGCAATACCAGTAGAGGGCAAGCCAGCCGGGCAGGTGCTTGTGTTGAAAATATATCGCATTTCGTGTCTGATAGCGGATAGCAAAGGGGGAGGCATCTCCGCCTGTCAGGGAACTGACTTTGTGCCAGAGTTTTGCCTCGGGTACATACCACAGTGACAGCCCTTGCTTGAGGCAACGGTACAAGAAGTCTACATCATCGGAATATACGTAATACCGGCTGTCCATCAGGCCTATGCGATCAAACACGCTCCGCCGCAGCAGTAGACAGCAGGTGGGAGTGTAGGTCACCCGGCGTGGCTGATCATATTGACCAACATCTCTCTGGTACTCTCCGTCGTGTCGCGTTCGATATCCCAGCCAAGGCTGAAAGCGTCCGCCGGCGCACCAGAAGACATCCGGCCTGTCATAAAAGTACATTTTTCCGGTGGTCATATCGCAGTGTTGGCGCTCCAGGCCTGCATAAAGTTGCGCGATGATATCCGCATGAAATACAGTGTCGTTATTCAACAACAGGACGCACTCGCATCCATCGTTCACCGCAGCCAGAATTCCCTGATTGTTGCCCTCTGCCACGCCCAGGTTCTCCGCATTTGCGATAAGTATGACGGAGAGGTCTGTACGTCGACGCGTTATCTCCAGCGTCTGATCCTTCGAGGCATTGTCCACGACGTATAGGACGAACCTCTTATGGGTTTGCGCCGTCAGGGAATCGAAGAATTCCTCCAGCACCGGTTCGCTGTTGTAAGTGACTGTGACCACACCAATCTTCCCCGACTCGATCGGCTTCGCCTCAGTCATGCAGCAACCCCCGATCCCGCATCTCCGCCAGGGACTGCTCATAGCCTTCGGTGGAAGGCGATGACTGTTCCGCCCAGGAGAGAAAGCGCTGCAAGCCGTCGGAGAAGCTCCATGCAGGTTGATAGTGAAGCAGTTGCCTGGCACGCGTCAGGTCGGCGAAACCATGACGAATGTCGCCTTGCCGAAAAGCGCCGTTGACCTGCACGCTCGAACGATTACCGAAGTACGCATTCACTTGCCCCGCAACTTCCAGCACAGTTGTACGTTCGCCAGAACCGATGTTGATGGAATGACAACCCTCCATTGGGGCGGTCAGTGCCGCGGCCGTGACAGCCACCACGTCGTCGATGTAAACAAAATCGCGGCTCTCTTTCCCGTCCTCAAACACGCGAATTGGCTGGCCCATACGCGCCAGGTTGGAAAAAATGGCCAAGATACCAGTGTAGGGATTCTGCAGCGACTGGCCGGGGCCAAAAACATTTTGGTAGCGAAGCGCGACCGATGGAATACCCAATACTTGACCAAAAAGCAAAACCATCTGTTCTTGCGTTAGCTTTGTCAGTCCGTAGAAGGACGAGGGTTGCGGTGGCGCACTCTCCGGCGTGGCAGCGGACGTGCAGGTCCTGTTGCAAAATGGGCAGAAAGGATCGAAGTGGCCCGCATGCTTCTCCGACGAAGAACGCGGCTGCGGATAGACCACGCCATCCCGTTCGCATTGGTAGGCTCCTTCGCCATAGACCGCGCGCGAGGAAGCGACGACGATCCGATCCAGTTTGTGGTGGGGCGATTTAGCCAGCACATCGAAGATCTGCGCCGTACCTTCGAGATTTGTCCGAGCGTATCGGCCCACCTCATACATAGATTGGCCCGTGCCGGTTTCTGCAGCAAGATGGACCATGCGGTCGATGCTCTCCAAGGCGTCATGCATCACAATCGGGTCGGCAACGTCGCCACGCACCAACCGCACATGGGAGGCTAAGTCCACAGGTAACTGACCAGCTTCACCATGCACCTGGGGCAGAAAATTGTCTAGGATCGTGACTGAAACGTCGCGCTCGAGCAGAAATCGAGCAAGATGCCGACCAATAAAGCCCGCGCCGCCGGTAATTAGGACCTTCATCAGTGTCGCCCCGTTCCAAGTATGCATGGAATGCAGTTTCTGAACACTGTATTTGAACTTCCTTGCGTCCCTTATGTCGTGAAAATGGGGTTAAAGCACAGGATATATTATATTCAGGGATGTATGAAGGTCGCAGAATGACACTGTTGAAATCTGCGCGGCACCTTTTGAGAACTCTGCGCAGCCGGGCGAAAAACTGCCTGGAACGCCACCGCGATGTACAGATGGGGAAAGGTTCATACATTCGTCGCCCTTGCACGCTTTTGTATCCAGACTGCCTATGCATTGGTGATGGCACCGATATCCATGCGAACGCTTACATTACTCCGCTGAAGGAGTATGCGGAGATCAAGTACAATCCTGAAATTAAGATCGGCAGTGGAGTTTATATTGGACGTTATGCATATTTTGTGGCGATCGACTCAATAGTGATTGAGGATGGATGTGTACTGAGTGAATATGTGTACATCACAGACAATGCCCATGGCTTGCATCCCAATAACGGACCGATCATGAAACAAGTGCTAGAGAGTAAAGGGCCCGTCCATATCGGACGCAATTGTTTTCTTGGTTTTCGAGCATCAATTATGCCTGGTGTTACGCTGGGTGACCATTGCGTGGTTGGGGCGAATTCAGTCGTTACACACTCATTTCCATCGTATTCCATGGTGGCCGGATCCCCGGCCAGACTTATTAAAGTGTTTAGCGAGAAATCGAATGCGTGGTTACCAGCAGTCAATCAAGAGTTGGAATGAACCGGCGCCTAGCGTTTCAGGAAATATAGATCTAAATATTCCTCTGCGGTCGCTACAACAGTCTCGACAGATACCTGCTTAATACAATGCGCCTCTGCGAATTCGCAGGTCCTTGTGCATGGGGATAGTGGACGATCCGGTTGCAACACAGTTACTCGTGGCCCCATGGGTCTGAAGCGTTGCGGAGAATAGGGATGTTCCTGGGTGCATGATCGCGGAAAAGAATTTATAACGATGGTTGGAACTCCAAGTGCGCCGGATAAATGTCCCGCTCCGGAATCATTTCCAACAACAAGACATGCATTGTCTAGGAGTCGCATTAAGTCGACCATTTGCGTCATTCCTGCAATCGACACAGCAGCACCACCAGAAGCATTTGCAACTGTATCGCACAAGAGCACTTCGTTTGCACCTCCAGTAACAATAAAATGAATCGCATATTGTTTTTGAAGCCTGCAAATAAGTTTTGCGAAGTTGACCGCGGGCCAGTTCTTTTGTTGCTGGTTCGATCCTGGCGCGATAATGGCATAATTTCCCCTCGATAATATAAACGGTAAGCCAGGAATGATCGAGATGAGAGGACTTTTATCGTTTTTGGAGACGAGTAGTTGGAGCGTCCGGCCCGGCTGGTCGACGATTGAATCGGATATGCATTCCGATGTAACGCCCAGGCGCTTTAGAAGGCGTAGCTCGCGTAATACCTCGTGTTCACCCGAACCGCCGACAGACGACTTTGACAGCAATGAATCCCGCGAGCTATCCCCACGGTCGACCGAACTGCTATACCCGTATCGCTGCGGCGCAGAGCTTAGATAGGCTAGGTGCTGCGACAGAAATGGGTCGTCGCCCCACCTGGGGACGATGCACATGGAATAGCGGACATGACGCAGTCCTTTCCAGTAGAGTTTGACTTGATTTATCACGTGTAGATATGGATTAATCGGAGAAACCCTGGAAATACCCGGTTCGAATGGATATACACCGGAGATTCCAGGAATGACTTTACAAAACTCGGCCAGCTTTTTATCGATTGCGATATCAACCGCATAAGACGGAAAGTGCTTGTTGAGACTATCGATCAGCGGGATCGTCAAAATAAAGTCGCCGAGGTTGCAGTACAAATGGGATATCAGTATCCTCTCGGGTGACCGCCCTACGGAGTTCCGGCCTCGAACGGCACCGATTCTCCGCAGGAGTGACGCATACAGTTTAAATACGGATGGCGACAGCGGGAAATAGACGATCCGCCGCACCACCCTTCTCAACTTTGTTCTTATGCGCGCTCGTAGTTGTGTCACAGCTTCGTCTGCCCTCAAGGAATCGCCTCTTTTACTGGGCGTATACCAATACTGTCCTCGCCGAACTAGAGCTTGCCAGTGCCTCAATTAACAGGCCATTCCTGGGCCATAAATGTTCAGCTCTTACGTATCAGACATTTGGGATGTTAAATCCATATCCTCTTATGAACCGATGAGCCTTCCACGCCGTTATGACGATATCCTTCAGGGACTCGGACAATAGTATCTTTTGAATAGGGGTTGGCGAAAGATGGTCCACCCTTTCTCCTTTTAGCTTCAGAATGAATGCCCTCTTGAACGAAATCGTGAATTGGTCACCCCTACTTGGGGGTTGCGCAAAATGTATATCCAATTCTCGATGTTCATCGGAAATATAGAATCGGTTTGATCCATCTGAATAGACGAAATGATAATCATGATTTACAAGGATAGGTTCCCAGAGCTTATAGGAACTCTCGCCATCTTTATCGGCTTCAGCGAGAATAATCCATGGCCTAATGATTGTTAGGTCTAGCCCTTCAAACACCTCCTTTTCCGCTCCTTCAACATCTATTTTCAGGAAATGCACTTCTGTCACTTGATATTCCATACATATATCGGTAAGTGTACGTGTCGGTACATCGTATTCCTTTAAATTGTATGTTGTCTTATATGAATGCCCTATATTTTCAACAATTGTCGATAGTTCGTCTGATTCGTTTTCATAAAAATGCGCCACGCCATTTACGTTGCTAACGGCGACCTGAAGGTTGATATCTTTCGGCCTTTGCTTTTGTAATTGATCGAAGTGCCTTCGTATCGGTTCGATATTAATCCCGCTATAGCCTTTATCGTAAAATCCTTTGGTCACCGAAGCATTTATGGGATCATTTGCACCAACATCAATATAATAACCATGGTCTATTTTCGTCTTCGATAACGCACGCCATACCATGACGTCTTCGAGGTTGTGGCTGTAGGAAGTAAACATCGTTTGTCAACCTCATCACCGCTTCGTTTCCGTCGCAAGTTAATCGATTTCTATAAGCTATTGAATATTTGACTCAAGAGCAGGTAATAAGTCCGGATTATCAGATGCGGTCCTGCGGGCCTCACTCGACTCGAGATTATTCAGAACGGAGATTGTTTTCCATGTCTGAGGCCCTATCAGAACCAGAATGTATGACAAAATGGTTCCTAGGATAACACCTAAGGCACCAATTCTCTGTACGAGTAGAATCGACAAAAGCAGGTTCACCGCCGCCGCAAGTACGGAAAGCCACGTTTGAAGGCGAATCTCATTCGCCGCAACCAGGACGGTGGCCTCGTTGTTCATCAAAGTGCAGATAAGTGTCCATACGCACATGGCAATCAAGAGCGCCCCCGAAGGTACAGCAGCCGGGCTGGCCCATATCCGAATGAAGGGTCTTCCTACGAACAGCAACGCCAAGCAAAATACTGATGCAAACAGCATCGTGGCCCACATGGTCCGACGGTAGGTCGACCTGACCCAAGCTGCGTCTCCGCGTACGATTGCTTCGGAATATGCAGGCCAAAGCGCTGGCATAAGCAGGTTTTGCAATACTGCCGCGTAGCTAACGAGCTTCCACGTGACATTGTAGGGAGTTACTTGACTTGCCCCCATGAAGTGGGCAATTACAAGGTTGTCGGAGTTAAAAACGATGAGCCCAGATAACTGGAGAAGGAAAAACAGCCCTCCTGAATTTAGCATTTGTTTCGCGGTGGAAAAATGCACCTTTTTTAAGCTCGGGAATAGCCATGGCTTATGGAAAACAAATAGCCATAACATGCAAATCATATTGCTGAGCAGGAGAGATCCGGAATATGCCAATACCAGCACCACGAGGCCGCCGCGGAAATATGTCGTCGCCGCGATTGCCAGGAGGCTTAGGACGGCACCGGCTGCTGAAAAGTAGTTTGCGATCTGGAGTTGCTGATATCCGCCAAGTATTTTGTTAATGAGATTAACGGGCAGTCCCAATAGAAATAGTGCGTATGCCACGCCGACGGCATCACGGGTTTGACTGATTGCGAACTGACCGTGGATGTTGAATATGTAACCGAAATTGATCGCGCGCCACAGTGGGTAACCTATGACTCCAAACAATAATGCCAGAGCAAGCATCATCCAGAAGGCACTGGTCGTATAGAGACCCGCTAATTGCTTTGAGCCCAGGGCATAAGCCTCTGAAATCGAATTCGTAAGAGTATTTCCGATGCCGAGGTCCATGACGGCCAACATGGCTAGGGTCGTGCCGATGGTCACCCAAACGCCATACATTTCAGCCCCCAAATATCGCACCGTCAGCGGAATAGAGATCGCACTCACCGCGATCGAAATTCCTCTGCTTCCAATCGACGATACTGTGGCCAAAGCCACACGTCCGAGGCGGCTTTCTTGGGTTAGGGTCGAAACCTTGGGGAATAACTTCAATCTCTGCACCTTATTCGCAGGGTTACATGAATAGTATCGATAATATATTTGCCTATACGCAAATTCTTCATTTGCGCCGGCCCGTCCAGAGGAGGGGATTGCTCCGGCACGTGTGACGGGTTCAGGATAGAGCGCTCAATCATCTCCGGATTTGATTGAGATGGGAGAGAGGGGCTGAACGACAGGCAGTCAACGCGTTGCCAAGGCGCATGAACGCATGGTCATGCAGCCTGAATTCGACGTTCAGCCGGAACCCCACTCCGGACGATTGAGATGTTTAGCCCGACCGCGGGTTCAGGGCGCGACAGGGCAATGCGGCATTCGACGGGCATCAGCAGAAAAATCCCCGTCCGCAGCATGGGCTCTACGGTCAGCCCAGTTTGACATCCACCCGATTCAATTGGCCGTCAAAGACGTCGCCGAAGTGGTGGACACAATAGACACTCTATCGTGTATCGTCAAAGTGCAGAGATTGGAAAGCTTTGACGAGTATTTTCAATCTTTAGACAGTGTGCTCCCACGCAATTGCCTCGACAATTGCGTGGCAGGGGAGACTCGGGCTTTTACACCATGCGAATCACTTGGGCTAGCCCACCGTTTACACTAGAGTCATCTCAGATGCTACGCAGAATCCTCTCTTTGATTGCAGCGCTTTTGTGTACAGGCTCGATGCTGGCGAACGCCCAAACCCAGGGTGGAACCCTGTCGCCACTCACCACGGATTGTTCCAGCCCGGCGAGCGCGTTTTTACCAGAATGTGCGGCTTTGACGAATAGCCCCTACGCTTCCGGCCAGTCCTCCACTACGGGCACTACCGGGCAAAATTCGAATGGACAGGGGTTGTACGGGGGCGCGATGCAAATGCAATCCGTTTCCCCGACGGGTGGAAATGGTATCAATCAACGAATCCCAACCTACGTCGATCAAGTTCCGTTTGGGAACTCGAGCGCGAACCAGTACAACCCCTATCTAGGTTTGACGCGCAAACAGCCGCTGACGGAATTCCAGCGAGTTGTGGCTGGTTCAGTCGGGCAAGTCCTGCCCATTTTCGGGGCCAATCTGTTTTCCAACGTCGCGGCTGGTCTGGCGCCCATCGATCGCACACCGGTTACCGCGGACTATGTCGTCGGCCCCGGCGATCAGCTGTTGATCCGCGTATGGGGTCAAGTTAACTTCAATGTTCATGCAACCGTCGATCGCTCCGGGGATATTTACATCCCGCAGGTCGGCAATATTGAGGTGGCAGGCCTTCATTTCCAGCAGTTGGATGGATACTTAAGACACCAGCTTGGACGGCGTATTTCGCAACTTCGACCTAAGCGTGAATATGGGGCAGTTGCGGTCCATCCAGATTTACGTGGTTGGGAATGCTCGCCAGCCTGGCAGCTACACAGTGAGTTCGCTAAGCACCTTGGTGAACGCACTGTTTTTTTCCGGCGGCCCCTCTGAGCAAGGATCGATGCGGCGGATTGAACTTAGGCGCAATGGAAAAGTTGTCACGACATTCGATCTATACGATCTGTTGATCTACGGTGACAAATCACACGATGCGCCGCTGCTACCTGGGGATGTGATCTACATTCCCCCAGTAGGGCCGGAAGTTGCGGTATCCGGCAGCATTCATGTCCCAGCGATTTATGAATTGAAGGGAACGGAAACAGTAGGTCAGGTGATCGCCTTGGCTGGTGGCCTGGCAACCATGGCCTCCAGGCAGGACGCGCAACTGGATCGCATCAACTCACAAGAGGCACGACAGACCGTCCAAATCAACTTGAACGCCACTGGAATGGAAACACCTCTTCGCGATGGAGACATCTTACGCATTCTCGCGATTGTGCAGCAGTTTGACCAAACGGTAACGCTTCGGGGGAATGTTGCCAATCCAGGGAGATATCGCTGGACGCCGGGAATGCGGATTTCAGACCTGATCCCGGATAAGGATGCTCTGCAGACGCGTGGATACTGGCAACGCAGGATTGCGCTTGGCTTGCCTGCCCCAGAATATACCCCGCTGTTTTCGGCGTATCAGGCCAGTCTGCCGAGCCCATTTGCCCCGAGTGCTGCATCGTCAAACTCGAATGAGTCCGGGAATAATGGCAGCGATTATGCCACAGGTACTTCGTTAGCGGGAACTCAGAATGAGGAGTCGACCCAAAGGGTTCCTGTTGCCGGACAGCCAACGCAGGTCCAGGGTGGGGAATCCGGCCAGGGGGGGCAGACCACAAAATCTTCCACCGATCAGACGCCCACTACCCCCGACGAAGCCATCCGAGCCTCCGCCGCACGAACCAATTCGACTCCGGAACTCCGCTATTTCCCACCTGGAGACCGCTTTTCCGAGGGACAATTCCCGATCAGGAATGAACTGCTTCGCATCGCTCCCAGCATTGACTGGAGCTATGCTGTCATTCAACGGACAGATCCTCACACGTTGGCGACCTCTCTTATCCCGTTCAGCCTGGGTAAGGTGGTTCTTGACCACGATGAATCGCAGAATCTGCCATTAGAGCCAAGCGACGTCGTCACGGTGTTCTCGACCGCTGACATTCAAGTACCGCAGGCACAACGCGTGAAATATGTCAGTCTGCAGGGTGAGATTGTCCATGCAGGAATTTATAGCGTCGCGCCTGGAGAGACGTTGCGAGATGTCGTTGAACGTGCGGGAGGGTTGACACCGAAAGCTTATCTCTACGGTTCAGAATTTCTGCGGGAGTCAACGCAACGCCTTCAGCAGGCACGACTCAATCAGTACGTAAATTCTCTTGAGCAAGATATTCAACTCTCAGGTGCGAATGCGGCTGGCTCGCTGGTGAATCCGACCGGAGCGGCGGCGTTGGGAACAAGCATACAAAGTCAGCGGGATTTGATTACAACGCTTCGCAAATTGCGAGCTACCGGCCGCATTGTTTTGAATCTGACCCCCTATAGCCACGGCATCGATGCGTTGCCGGATCTGACACTAGAAGATGGCGATCAATTTGTTGTCCCTGTCACGCCTGCAACGGTGAACGTCGTGGGAGCGGTCTACGACCAGAATTCTTTCCTGTACCGGCATGGGCAACATGTGGAAGATTATCTGCGGGCCGCTGGCGGAACCACACGCAATGCAGACAAACGCCACGAGTTTGTCATCCGTGCAGACGGTTCCGTAATCAGCAAACAAACAGCAGGAGGAACGCTGTTTGCCGGTGGATTTGGCGGCAAGCCCGGGTATCCAGGGGACACCGTCGTGGTACCGCAGAATGTCAACAAGACAACGGTTCTACGCGGGCTGACAGACTGGTCGGCGGTATTTTCTCAATTCGGGTTGGGAATCGCAGCTCTAACTGTGCTCGGGTTGTAGGGCGTCAGAATGACTATGCCAACAGATACGAATTCGGAGCCGGCTCTGATGGACGGAACCGATCCCGCCGGACTCTCGCCGGGGAATGCAGGCAGTCCTGACGAATCTGTGGACCTGCTGGATCTGGCATTGATTCTGGCAGCGAGAAAGCGATTCATCTTTCTGTTCAGTTTCGTTGTCGCCGTACTCACGGCAATTGTGGTTCTTATCGTTCCGGTGACGTATACAGCCACAACGACTTTCCTGCCCCCCCAGCAGCAGGAAAGTTCTGCCATGGCAATGTTAGGCCAACTGAGCGGGCTTGCCTCGCTGGCTGGAGGCGGCGCCGCCAGCGCCCTGGGCTTGAAGAATCAAGACGATCTCTATATTGGCCTTCTCCAAAGTGAACACGTGATGGATGGGGTGATCCAACGCTTCGACTTGAGGAAGGTCTACAAGGCGAAACGGTTAGTGGATGCACGTAAACGCCTTAAGGGCAAAACGAAAATCATGTCGGAAAAGAGCTCACTGATCAGCATCTCAGTTGAGGACCATAACGCAAAAAGGGCCGCGGCGTTGGCCAATGCGTACGTAGACCAATTGCATGACCTGATGTCCCATCTCGCCGTGACGTCTGCCGCCCAACGCCGAATGTTTTTTGAGCAGCAAGTGAATCAGGAGAAAGAAAAGCTGGCGGACGCTGAGGTTGCCCTGGAAAAAACAGAATTGAAAACCGGGATCATTCAGCCGCAAGGTCAGGCGCAGGCCGTCATCGCCACGATCATGCAACTACGGGCTCAAATCTCCGCTCGTGAAGTAGAGCTAGGCGCGCTTCGTACCTCCTCCACGGATCAGAATCCAGAAGTCATCACATTACAATCTCAAATTGCTGGGTTGCGGGCGCAGCTTGCGGACTTCGAAAAAGGCCATCCCCAGTCTGCATCGATGGAAGGAAATGTCCTGA
The DNA here is from genome assembly GCA_963794795.1 of uncultured Acidobacteriota bacterium. Classification (GTDB taxonomy): domain Bacteria; phylum Acidobacteriota; class Terriglobia; order Terriglobales; family Acidobacteriaceae; genus JAKAAZ01. The sequence goes on from CAWCFC010000009.1 coordinate 72,611, forward strand.
CTCCGACCTCAGAAGTACCAGCGGCCAGCCTGGAATACCTTCGCGGTATGCGAGATGTCCGCTATCAGGAAACGCTGTTTGAATTCATGACCCGACAATATGAGATGGCGAAGGTTGACGAAGCCAAGCAGGGACAGATGATCCAGGTGGTTGATCCCGCGTTGGTTCCCGAGAGAAAATCCTGGCCACCGCGGACGCTGTTAACGTTGCTGGCCTTCATCGTGACTGGGACGATTTGCAAGCTTCTGGGTAATTTTGCAAGCAGCTTATCGAGCGCAGGATGGAAAGACCCTGAAGGACGCCAGGAAGATACATCAGCTGCGCGAACTTTTGCGGTTTCGCAATCACCGTCCATGATGTGGTAATCGCTTATGTTTGCTTCTCCTATCTCGACGATTACAAACGTCTGATACCGTTATGTTTCATTTTAATAAAATCGAGAATAATTTCGTCTCACGATCGTAGAATGTCCTTGAATCGCCGTTGTGGCGCGGTGTAAATTTAACCAGCGTCAATTAAATGTCCGGAACCAGACCCCTGACTACCTACGGTTCCCGGTTTGCATAAAATGTCTTTCATGCCTTGCACAAATGGATACGACTGCATCTAACATCGGTATCGCGCCTCGAACGGGCTCGGATGGTTGGAAATTGGAGTGCTTCCAATTGGAGATGCCAAGGCATAAACTCTAGGAAGCCTTAAACATCTAAGATTGTCTGTTCGATGAACGCGGAGATCACAGACTTTGAGTAGCGAACCGTATCTTCCCTCTTCGCCGGAATATATTGCCGGAACGCCTTCACGGGTCAGGCACGGAGGTACCCCATGGCTGGTTCCAAACGGCAGGCCCGCCGAAACTGAAATACCTTTTCGGCAGCAGACCCTCCATCCAGAACACAGCGCATGGTGTGGCTCAATATGGAAGCGGGTCTTTGACTTGCTATGCATCGTTCCCGGACTGATTCTTATTTCTCCCATTTTGGGAATCATTGCAATTGCGGTTCGCCTGACGTCTCCTGGGCCGGTCATCTTTCGTCAACAGCGCGCTGGTCAAAATCGCAAGCTTTTCACAATCTACAAATTTCGTACGATGGTGGAAAACTCTGAAGCTATCGGTCCCGGACACACGGCAAAAGGGGACCCGAGAGTTACATCAGTTGGGCGTGTGCTGCGGCGATTCAAGCTGGACGAACTTCCCCAGTTGTACAACGTGTTGCGAGGGGATATGACCTTGGTGGGTCCGCGACCGAAATTGCCCAACCATGACCCGGCTCCGATGGCATGTCGCCCAGGAGTGACTGGGGCCGCAACGCTTGCATTTCGGCATGAGGCTCGCATCTTATCCAACGTGTCAGCCGACCGCATCGAGGGCTTCTATCAGCAGTACATTGTTCCGCGTAAATTGTGGTTGGACAGCGAATATATGGAACGCGCGACGCTCTTGTCGGATATCCGTGTGCTGCTTGCGACCGTGCTGCGGGTGGGTGAGCACATTACCCACGAAGACCTGGTCAGATCCAAATCTGCCATGCTAATTTTGCGGGAGCCGAGTGGCCTGAAGTCCGATCCAACGCCCATCGGTACTGCGGTCGGAAATAACAGCTAGCGCTCCCATTCAATGAGTTCAGCTATTCTCCCATGCCGCACGTGGCGGCCTGGTCGACGTCCGCCGGCCGCAGGTGCGGATTGGCAAGCAGGTCGGATGCCGATGAACATACGGAGGGAACAGCACTGAAATCGTCCCATGCCAAGTGGTAATTTCTGGTCGGTAAATTATGAGCCGCGGCAAACTGATTGCGCGCGGCGGCGATTGCGTTCACCCACTCTCCAAATGGAAGAAGTTTCTCGCGATAGACAACGTAGGACATGTCAATCGTTCGATCAGGAAGGTGATCTTTGACGTCATCCAATTCATGCAGGAATCGACGTCCGTTCGCCTCTTTCACACGCGGAAACCATCGCTCATCCCAGGTTGCAACGGAATTCTGCAAAACCTGGTTGCGCTGCTGCCAGATCGATGTTGCGGTGTCCAGAGCGCTATCGACTTCGTCGAGTGCCTGCTTTGGGTCTTGCTCCTTCGCGTGCGACGCGGAAGAGAGATCGACATCCATGCGATGGATCCCTGCAATCATCGCCAGATTCTGGCGGCAAAGATCCGCGATTGTGATGAAGACCTGGAGGTTATACCGATTGAATTGGGCGCGCTGAATATCCTCGTGCAGCAGCCCGAGTAACACCTGGTTCTGCTGCTCGGCCTGCAGGGCCAGCGCAAGTCTTCGAGAATTATCTTTCGACCACGTTGACGAATAACCCAAGGCGCTATCGGGAATGGGTGGCAGCGGTAGTGTCTGATCGCGCGCTGGATGTGGAGGATTGAAGATTGCATAGGAAGATCCCCATATCGGCTTTCGCGCTTTCGATTCCATCGGATCCCAGCTGTCATTCCACGACTGCGCCTGATCGCTCATTAATTGATATACGCGATCCATGTTGACGATTTTCCTTCCGTAGAACAGGGAGTAGAACGTGGTCGACAATTCCGGGGCACTCGGCACTCCTGGATGCCAACCTGCAGCGGCACCGGCAACGTATCCTAACCAGAAAGTCTCCGGATTCACGCCTGCATCCGCCCAGCCCGCGTCTACCTCACCGATCACGCTCGTATTCACACGCGAAGAGTCAAAGGAGATTTTCTTCATGATGTCATCCACTCTGGGCAGGCCGGGGTTGTCTTCGAACTCGTCGTTTGATGCGCCGTGAAGACGATCGCTCTTAGGAAGGATGAAGTAGTCTGGAAAGAGCTTTTCTTCACCTTCTGTTGACGTGAAAATCATTTGGCGAATACCGCGTTGATGGAATGCTTTATCGTAAGCCGGCCCATAGGTTTCGCCGTTGATGACGTATGTCGGCAGAGAACCTAGATCGCTGGGCTTCATTGGATACTCGCCCCAGAAAATCACATCTCGTCCCTGGTCGTGCAGGTAGCCACCCGCCTTGTCGACAAAATTAGCAAACACCTTTCCTACGGAGCCTAATTGCTTCGCTAGATCTGCTTCATTGCACTGCGAGTTATGTGCGACGCCGAGATAATAGGGCTCGTCCGTGGATAGATAGAAATACTTCACTCCTTTGTTGGCGTCGAGTAAGTCCTGATACATGCCGTCCAGCAGCTTGTAAGAAGCCGGATTAGTCGCGCAAATCTCGTAGTTACTATCGGGATATTCTCGCAACTTCTGATATTCGGGGTGCTTTAGGATAAACGCGATATGGGCCGGCCCATCCAAATAAGGGATTAACTGGATGTGGTATCGCAAACCATAGTTTGTCAACTCTTGCAGCTCTGCAGGACTTAGTGCATAGGGCTCTACTACCGCTGGAGCGCTCTTATATTGGAAGTGCCCGTTGAGTTTGATGACGAAGCCGTTGATTTTATAAAACGCGGCCTGCCGCAGGTCGCGCTTCAACTCGTCCATATGCTCAAGGTGATGATTATCATCCCAGTAGATATGACGAAGTTGCATATCTGGCCAATCGACAATGCTGCCTTCCGGGAACCAAAGCGTTCCCATATCGCGACGAAGCAGCTGGATCAGCGTTTCAACACCGTAGAACATTCCAGTTGAGGAGTTCGCCGTAATCCTGATGGTTCTTTGATGCATGTCGATGCGATACGCCTGGTCTTCGATAGACTTTTTGTTCGAATCCAAGGCCCCACCAACGAGGACACTCCCTGGCTGGATACGTAACGTGAGGATTCCTCCACCGTTGCCGCCCGAACCCAGCTGTATGTTGAATCTGTTGACAAGATCTTCGCGAAGGATATCGACCGCAATATCGTCTTTCTCAACCCCTCCTGCGAGGCTCAGCTGCCACGACGAATTGAAGGAGAAATTGGAAGCGCCAAGAGAAACCTTTTGCGGATCCGGAATCACGGTGTAACCGCGGGCGAATAGTGGCGACACGGTCTGTGCCGGCGCAAGTGAGCAACATAGGCTCGCAATTGCCGCGATCACCAAAGCCCTCATTCGTATCTCCTCAAAGATATTTCCAGGGTATGCTTCCAGGCGCAATCGCATGCGAACTGCTCTTAAGGTTCGTGCTCCCCATGGCACACGCAGCGCGTGGGTAGGTTGCGAGTTACAAACTGCCCGTCAGAGTCCACGCATACAACACGCCGTCCACCCCTGTGACGACATATTGCGTTCCATCCAGTTGATAGGTCATGGGGGCAGCATAGTCTACCAAGCCTCCTGGCCTCGTATGCCATAGCACGTCACCGTTGGCAGCGTCGAGCGCCAACAGATTGCCGGAAGCATCCGCTGTGAAAAGTAGATGTCCTGCCGTGGTCAAGATACTTGCGCCACCAAGGCCGTTGCCACTGTCTCTTTGCCATCGAATTTTTCCGGTCTGATAGTCGAGGGCCAGCAACACCGAGTTCGCAACCAGGGGAACCGTGCCTCCACCCTGATGATCGGTTGGACGAGCGCCGGGGCTGAGATACCACATGCTGTCGCCGCGCCACGCGTTGAAGTAGAAGAGATCCGTCTGCGGGTCAAAGCTGGGTGACATCCAACTGGTTCCGCCGTCCTCGGCAAGTGTGATCAGCGTGCCATCCAGCTGCGGTTCTTTTGCTGGATTCGGAATTGGACTTCCATTAGCATCGATGCCCTTGGCCCAGTTCGCCGCACTGAACGGGATAGTGAGAAGATTTTTGCCGGTCACGCGGTCAAGCACAAAAAAGTAGCCATTCCGGCTTGCCTGCGCCAGCAACTTTCGTGGCTTTCCATTGAACGGCGCATCGATCAGGACGGGCGTCTCCACCGCATCCCAATCATGCGTGTCATGCGGAGATGCCTGGAAGTACCAGACGATCTTTCCTGTATCCGCGTTGAGCGCCAAGATAGAACAGGTGTACAGGTTGGCTCCTGCGCGGCCGGCACCTGCCAACACGGGATGCGGATTGCCGGTTCCCCAGTAGATCAGGTTCAGCTCCGGATCATAGGTACCTGTGAACCAGGCTGGGCCGCCGCCCTGAGCCATCGCCTGTTCGTTCGGCCAGGTTCGCGCTTCCGGCGTTCCCGGCTTTGGAACCGTGGAGGTCTTCCAAACAATTTTGCCGGTCGCCCAATCGAGCGCTTCGACAAAGTGAGGTACGTTTGCTGAATCCCCGGAAGTGCCGAGAACGACCAGCCCTTTGATGATTAGTGGAGCGACGCTGAGATAGTAGCCGAACTTGACGTCCGCAACTGTGTCCTCCCAAATCTTCTTGCCGTCGCGAGCGTCAAGGCAAAAGAAATGCGCGTCCGTGGTCCCGAAATAAACTCTGCCTTGATACCAGGCCACACCGCGTTGCCCGAGATGGTCACCTTCTGCCGAGCGGCGAAATTGCCAAATTTGTTCACCAGTTTTCGCATCAATCGCCCACACTCGATTGGGCACGGCGAAATATAGAATTCCGTCCACCTCCAATGGAGTTGACTTCAGTGCTGCGGCGTGGGTTTGGAAGGCCCACGCCAACTTCAGCGACTTGACGTTGCTTTGGTTGATCTGGGTTAACGGGCTGAACCGCCGACCGGAATAATCGCCGTTAAATGTAGGCCACGATCCCCGCACCGACGGAATGGAATCCGTGAGAGTGGCGTTCTGCGCCGGCACGCGGCACGCACCGGCCAGTATCAGCAGAGCCGCGAGCCAAGCGCTATTTGAGCGTTTCAAGGTAGGCAAATACGTCATGAATGTCCTTGTCCGTGTATTTTCCGAGTAACTCCAGATGTTCTGCGAGCGGATCGTGCACCTGGACTTTTGCTTGCTGCAATGACCAGGAGCGATACCATCCATCCTGATCCAGAATCGCTACATAGAACGCGTCAAGATGAAGTAGCTTGCCATCAAACTGCTTGCCGGAGTTCAACGTGACTGTGGCAGTAACGGAATCGTGCGACGGATAAAGAAACTGTCCTTCCAGATCGGCGGGCGAATATTTTTTGGCAATCCCGGCCAGATCTCCGGTGGGCGAGTGACAAGTCGCGCACTTCCCTGCTCCATAAAAATATTGCTTGCCGACTTCGGCATTTCCAGTGAGAAGCTGCTGCAGCGAATAGCCACCGGCAAGACCTTCCGACGACACCACGCTGGCGACCTCAACGCGGGCATGCAGAAAGGCGACGATGTCGGAGATTTGCGCTGAATCCATCAACGGGAACGCGGGCATCCCTTTGTCGGGGCGACCGTCCTGAATTACCGGCGCAATCAGATTGCCGTTCTCATCGTGGCGCACAAGCGCAGACTGCACCAGGTTCGGGCCCACGCCACCCAAAGCGTCAGTGCCATGACAGATCGCACACGATTGCCGGAAGTTCGCTTGGCCGCGCTGCACATTTTCAGGATTCATCACATCAGTTTGTGCCGGTGCGCGAAAAGCAAATGCAAAAATACAGATGAAATATATCCAACGCAGAGAGAGAGTGGGACGTACTCCCATGGATTGAGAGTCGGTCATGAAATTTCCCTATTCCACGCGCGTGCGTGGTGCAAGCCAGAAGTCTCCCGCACTGTTCCGGAAGCAAACATGAATGTTATTCCCTCCAGTCCAGAATGACCTTGCCACAATCTCCCGTCTTCATGACAGCGAATCCTTTTTCAAATTCCTGCCAGCGAAAGCGATGCGTAATCACTGGACGAATATCCAAACCCGACTCCAGCATCACCGTCATCTTGTACCAGGTTTCGTACATTTCGCGGCCGTAGATGCCTTTCAACGTCAACATGTTAAAAATTACCCGATGCCAGTCGATCGCGATCTCCTGGCTGGGGATACCAAGCATGGCGATTTTGCCGCCGTGGCTCATGTTCGCCAGCATGTCTTGAAACGCAGTGGGATTTCCAGACATCTCAAGCCCGACGTCAAAACCTTCGACCATGCCCAATTCCTGCTGGATTTCTGCGAGTTTCTTTTTGGTTGGATCGACGGCCAGCGTGACCCCCATGGTTTTGGCCAACTCCAGACGAAACGGATTGACGTCGGTGATGACGATATGTCTCGCTCCTGCGTGGCGCGCGACCGATGCGGCCATTAATCCAATCGGCCCGGCACCTGTGATCAACACATCCTCGCCGAGCACTGGAAATGACAAGGCAGTGTGGACTGCATTGCCGAAGGGGTCGAAGATTGATGCCACTTCCAGCGACACATTCGCATGATGGCGCCAAATATTGCTCATCGGCAACGAAATGTACTCTGCGAAAGCGCCTGGCCGATTGACGCCCACTCCGCGGATCTGCGCGCACAAGTGACGCCGTCCTGCCAGGCAATTTCTACAGCGCCCACAAACAACGTGGCCTTCCCCGCTCACGATCATGCCCGGACGGAAGTCCGTAACGTTCGAGCCGACGTCCACAATCTCCCCGACAAATTCGTGCCCAATCACCGTGGGGACGTGAACGGTTGACCTGGCCCAACTATCCCATTCGTAGATGTGCAGATCAGTTCCACAAATGCCGGTCATCTGAACTTTGATCAACACATCGTTGATTCCAATCGACGGCTTCGGCACATCGTCAACCCACAAACCACGCTCATCGCGGTTCTTCACCAGGGCCTTCATCATTTTTTCTCCAGAGTGATGGATCGCGCAGAGATTGTACTCTGCTCTGCTGGCAGCCCGATCGTGGGCAAATGTCGCGCGATTTCTTGTGCACTCATCTTATCGTGCAGGCTAACACCGATTGACGGTTTCAATGAACTGCCGTCGCATCGTCTTCGGCCCCGGGATGAGTGGCTGTCGCATTGAAAGTGCATTTGACATTGCCAGCTTGTAAGCAGGCAGCCTTCGCTCCCGCGACTGCAACCACGCGATTTCATGACCCAAAACTTTTGAAGTTTCAGTTCCATTCCTGTTGGAACTGAATAGAATGGCTGCATGCCAATTTCCGAACCTACGGGACAGGGTATCAGCCAGTTTGTCGAGCTTGGGATTGCTTTCCTGTTGTCGGCGGCGATTGGGCTGGAACGCGAGATTCGTCACAAGAGTGCCGGGCTTCGAACCTACACCGTCGTCGGTACGGCGGCGGCCCTCTTTCTGCTGATTTCGAAATACGGCTTCACCGATGTATTGGTCGCCGATCGGATTGTTCTAGATCCTTCCCGAGTCGCAGCCCAGATTGTGACCGGTATCGGGTTCATTGGCGCGGGCTTGATTTTCGTTCGCGAGGATCGAGTTGCCGGACTGACAACTGCCGCGACGGTTTGGCTCGTTACCGGAATCGGCATGGCGTGTGGCGCCGGCCTGCCGTTGCTCGCCGTGGCAGCCACGGTCGCCTACTTTATCGTGGCACTGGTGTTTCCGCTCATCTTGGGAGTTCTTCCAGGTGGTAAGATTCCCGCAGAGCAGCATGAGAACCCGCGCCACGACTGACTAAGAGGCAGGGCGCTCACAGGCTCCCAATTCAGACTTTGATCGACACTTGCCGCGAATGAACTTGTCAGCGCATTTTTTGCGGGATCGCCGACGTTCACCGTCTCCGCTTCGCAGACCAACTTTCCGTCAACCGTCCCGGTCGCGTTCTCTGGCGTTCGATTGACAGGCGAAATCACATCGATCGCATCCGCATATACCGTCTCACGTCAGGGCCGATTGCGGCGATACCGATGACAATGACAACTCCGATTGCCGAGCAAACAATTTTCCAGACCATAGCATCACCTCAAAAAATAATTCTTTTACGTCGGGCACACACCCGTCTCTGCGAGACTCTGCCGGACAAAGCCTTCTACCATATCGACAGCACCTTCAATTGAAGCCTGCACGATCTCCGACAATCCCATTCGTCCTTCCAACTCATCTCCAAAATCTTTCGGTTCGCACCCCACGATCACGACTCGAGCCCGCACAGGTCCCATCGACAATGCGAGTTGCAGCACTCGTATCGGATCCATTCCGTGAGGATTGATCATCGTTTCCCCTAGCGGCAAAACTTTCAGGCCATCCATGTCGGGCTCGATCATATACAGCGTACCTGCTGCACCACGGCGCGACAGAGCATCGACGATCACAACTGCGTCCCACGGATCCAGAAGAGCATAAGCCAGATCGAACCCGCGAATACCATAATCCGCTACAGTAACGCCAGCCGGCAATGGATGCGCAGCCAGGGCGCGCACTGCTTCAACCCCGAAGGCATCGTCGCCGAGGAAAACATTTCCCACGCCCGCGATGAGGATTGCAGGGGTCATGCCGGCTCCGTCACGGATGCGTCTTCAATCGGCTCAACCTCCTCCACCGAGAAGAAAAATCGGTGGCCCGGTTGGCGCATCATTCCAAACTCCCGACCAGGGTCGTCATCGACCACGACCGCCAATTGGATGTTGTCTTCAAAATCCTGTTCGATTGCTTCAATCACTGCCAGTTTTCCTTCGAGCGCCATGTCCATGATGTCGGCTTTTCTTTGAGGCCACAGGCGCACACGGCTTCCCACCCTCAACTCAGCACCAAATACACGAACGGCTTCCGGTACGGCTTTCTCAGCCAGTGGATTCCATTCGCCAAGCGGCACCATATCGATCTCGCGCTGCGCAACTGCTGAGTTTTCTGAGACGGGTCGGAGTCCGCGGATGACGCCATGCACCTTCATCAGAAAATCCTGTGGAAGCGCCTCAGTTCGCTCTAGAATTCTGCGCGCGCGATCGTCCACATTTCGCATTTCCGACTTTTCTTCCTCGGTCAGCGTCAGAACGCGAAGCGCCAGCATTTCATCCATCTCGGTTCCGTCGAAGAAGTCGCCCACACTTTCTGGAGCAATTTGCGGATAATCGTACAAGATGATCGGAGAGCACAGCATGATGTCACGTTGCCCCGGTGCGCCGACAAGCACCGGAAACACACCGACGTTCTTGCACTGGGAGACCGCCTCGCGCAACGGTTCCGGCGTGTCCAACTGGGAAACGAAGTCGCCTCCGTTTACTCCCACGAGCACGTGCGCGCTGACGAACGCTTGCAGCATCGCATCCTTCCGGTTGGCGTCGGCAGCATGCTTTACCGGAGTTGTATTGACCAATTCGAGCGACAACTTAAAAAGTCCATCCCGAAGCCGCGCCACTTGGATTTTCAGTTCTCCCGAGATGTCTCGCGGTGGGCAGACTTCCGCTTCATCATTTGTAACTGTATCGGTTGCTTGAAACCCAAAAAGATGGTGAATCGGCTGGGATTGTAACTCCGTCAGCGCTAAATCTCCGAGTTCCACCGCACGCACAACGCCTGCGTCCCACTCCTGTGACGCCCCGGCTCGCCGTCGCGAAAGCTGCAGGAACCGCACGCGAATATCCAGCTTCGCCGACGCATCCGCTTCGATCAGGCATTCTGAGATCAGTTGAGAGGTTTCTGCTGGGTGTTGCGCTTCGGCGTAATCCCGCGGGTAAAGTGTGCCGAAATTCCAGCGCTGCACATTTTTAGTGGACGTCGCCCGATACGGGTAGAGGATGTAGCCCTCATACAGAACGGCAGCGGCAATTTTCTCTGCAGCCGCGAAATTCATACGGGCACCTCATCTGCTTCCTTGCTGGCGACCAATTTATCAATAACCTGCTCCCATGTTGGGATTCCGTTCCGTACCTTGTATTCATAGAGACGATTAAATGAATCGCGCTCCAGGCGCAGCCACGCGGAGTTTGGATAATGCTGGTCGATCGCCCGTCGCCATACCTCGACGGGCAGACGATAATTGGCTTCGCGATCCCATGGGATCTGAGCTACTTGAAGCGCCCCATCCTCGCCCCGATAAAATACTGTGCCACTGAACAGCACACACAGAGGGATTTCCGCTGCCTCCAGCGCGTGAAAATATTTTGTACTGGCAACCGTGAAGTCGAACGAGCATGGCAATTGCAGATCGATTAGAGTTGTCCCGATAAAACCGGGAACGACTACGCTGGTATTCATCCATAAAATCGATCGAACGGTTCTGCTCCAGCGCTCAGGCTCGCCAAACAGATCGCGCAGTTTTTCTTGTTCCGCATTGGAGTATCGACGGCGTGTGGGCTCGATTTGTACTTGGCATCGCAGCGAAAGGGTATGAATCTCCTGGTCCGCTGGCGTATTGGTCACGCGCAACTTCAATCCGAGCAGTGGCGCAGCCGAATGATGAACCGACTCGGCACCCTCGATTTGGAACTGTAGCTCAGGCACGCAAACCCTCGCCGTTGATGTTCAAAACCTTTGAACGGGAACGCAATCCGGAAAAGAATTGTTCGATCTGTTCCCACACTTCCGTACCGCCGGCAAGTCCCTTCCAGTGCATTCGGATCAACCCGACAAGTCGAAAGCATTCGTCGATGGGGACCAGAAAATATTCCGGGGAGGAACCGACACGTTTGACGAGGAATGCTTCCACATTCGGCTCCATCGCCTGCAAAGGGGGATTTTGCGCACGAATCTCCTCCCAGGATTCCAAGCTGAGGGACGATTCTGTGGCTCCCGCAGGACTGGGGTACATGGCCGTCATCTTCGCTGCGACGCTGTCGAAATAAAAGAAAGCCAAGTTGATCGGAATCATCAAGCTTTCCCACTGCATTTCCGTTATTTGAAAATTGGCGAGTAAGAGAATTCGTCGCGGAATACGCAAATAGTGTGCGTCTGCCCGATCGCAGAATAACAGCGCACAGGCCTCACAAGCGCACAGAATCTGGCGATTGGAGCGCTCCAGCAAATGGGAATGTGTCTCCAACAACTCCGCGCTGCACAACTCACAACGTTCCATACTGGACCGACGTCGCGCGAATTGCCGAAGCACCGCAGGGATGCCGTCGCGGTTAAATGTGACAGCGGGATTTTCACTCATCGCAGTTTCATTTTTTTGTCGTCATGCAAACGATCTGCTATACCACAAAAGCCGATGTCTTATGCAGGGGGAGCACTGGGCATGCGCGGATCGATGGGGCCGCGCTGGTCGACGTTGATGCCGGTTGCATCGCTGGCTGGCCGGCCCTTCGATGAAGTTACGGGGGAGGGCTTATCGGGTCGGGTATTACTGGTAGGTCTATCCTGTGTTGTTGCCATCGAGACTTTCTCCTTCTTGACGCAATCTACTTCAACACAACTAACTTTGAAGCATTCAAGTCAGCTGTGTCGCTTTCAGCTACGATTTTTTCAATATCGGGCGCAGCTTCGTATAGGGCTTCTTCTACCGCATTCTTCAAAGTGACCGATGACGATGGACAGCTTCCGCAACTGCCAAGCAGCTTCAGTCGAACGACTCCGTCTGCGACGCTCACAAATTCCACATCCCCACCGTGAGAATGGAGATAGGGACGCACTTTCTCAAGTGCACGCAGAACCCTGGTCTCCAGGCAATCTGGATGCAGGCCATGTAGAAGAAGCACACTTGATACCAGATCGTCCTGCAGGGCAACGTCCAGCGCCGCTTCTCCGGCTGAAGTTTGCGCGATGCTGCCCAGCATCCGATCTAATGCGACGCCGTGAAGTTCCATGATGCACTGCACTAACTCCAGCGCTACAGCGCGCGTTTCCGCGTCCTTCGAGCTGTCGAGCCGACTGACCAGCTTTTCAACTCGCTCCGTATGGATACGGAACTCACGCGGCTCCGGGATTTCCGCAACAGGTTCAACACTGGTTGCCATTATTGATGACCCGCCGCGCCAAACATGGGAGTGTGCCGCGTCTCCAGCACCTTGCCATCGCCTAAATACATGTGCACACCGCACGGCAGGCACGGATCGAAGCTGCGCACCGCACGCATGATGTCGATGCCCTTGAACTTGTCCGGACCATTCTCTTCAAAGATTGGCGTGTTTTGCACCGCGTCTTCATAGGGACCGGGTGTTCCATACACATCGCGCGGATTCGCGTTCCACGGTGTTGGTGGATATGGATGATAGTTTGCAATCTTGCCATTGCGAATCACCACATGGTGCGAAAGAACGCCACGAACTGCCTCGTGGAAACCGCAACCAATTGACTCCTCTGGAACTTTAAAGTCCGTCCAGGTACTTGTGTGGCCCGCGTGCAACTCAGCCAACGCTTTTTCCATAAAATGCAACGCCATTCCCGCCGCATATGCCTGGAAGTAGGTGCGTGCGCGGTCGCGCTCGATCGCATTACTCCACTTTGGAATCTTCCATTCAAATTCGGTTTCCGGCTTGAGCGCTGTTTTCGGCAGATTGATTTTCACGCTGTGGCCAGTGGCCTTCACATAGCCGACATCGACCAAGCCCGACAGAGCGGTCGCCCACAGGCGCGCGATCGGACCTCCTCCAGTATCGATAGCGAGATGATCGCTGGTTCGCTTGTCGAACCAACGCGGCGACATGACCCATGTGTAATTGCCATTGAAATCGCGCTTCTGCGGTCGTGGAATCGTGGTTTGATTCCACGGATGATTCTTGTCGACAGGATTTCCCAGCGGGTCATTCTTGACGAAGGTTTCCGCATTTCTCCAGTCATCGTAGTACGAACTGCCAAGCAGAATCCGAATGTTCAGATTGATATCGATCAGATCATTAGTCACCAGTTGACCGTCGACAATAATGCCGGGCGTAACAAACATTTTGCGGCCCCAATCACCCATCCGCTTGTAGGTGTAATCGCAGTCGTCAGGATCGTTGAACGATCCCCAACAGCCCAACAAAATTCGGCGTTGACCGACTTTTTCATATCCCGGCAGCGCTTCATAAAAAAAGTCGAAAAGATCATCATGCAGCGGAACGACCTTCTTCATAAATTCCACATACTTCATCAACCGAACCAGATAATCGGTGAACAGCTGAACGGTCGGAACCGTGCCCACTCCTCCCGGATATAACGTGGACGGATGCACGTGGCGACCTTCCATCAGACAAAACATTTCGCGCGTCATGCGGCTGACCTGAAGCGTCTCCCGATAGAATTCGCCAGTAAACGGATTGAGCGCGGTCATAATTTCAGCAATGGTCCGGTATCCGTGCTTGTCCGCATTCGGGGCCGACGTATGCTGCGCTTTCTCCCACACTCCCGGATTCGTTTCCTTGACCATCTGCTCACAGAAGTCCACGCCGACCAGATTGTCCTGGAAGATATTGTGGTCGAACATGTACTCGGCAGCTTCGCCCAAGTTGATAATCCATTCCGCAATCGGCGGCGGCTTGATGCCGAAGGCCATGTTTTGCGCATACACGGCGCAGGTCGCATGGTTGTCGCCGCAAATTCCGCAGATACGACTGGTAATAAAGTGGGCGTCTCGGGGATCTTTGCCCTTCATAAAAATGCTGTAGCCGCGGAAGATGGAGGAAGTGCTGTAGCACTCTGCGACCTCGCGATTTTCAAAATCAATCTTCGTAAAAATTCCCAGACTACCCACAATTCGCGTGATCGGATCCCAGTTCATTTCCACTAGATTGCGTTTCTTGCTCGGATTGTGAGGCATCGTCTCTACGGTTGTGGCCATGGCACGCGGATCCTTTCATTTGTAGGTTTGTGGACGATATCCGGTGGTCAGCTGTGGATTGCGATGCCGCCACTTTGGTTCCTTGTTGACCGTCGTGTTGGTAATGCCACGGAGCGAACGCAACATATGACCCCACCCGGTGATTGCAGTGGTAGAAAGCTTGGCGCCGGTAGGCTCATCCATGAAAGGCATGAACTTGTCAGGGAAACCAGGCATGGTGCAGCCAATGCAAATTCCTCCGACGTTCGGGCAGCCGCCGAGTCCAGCCATCCAACCCCGCTTTGGAACGTTGCAGTCCACTACGGGACCCCAGCATCCGAGTTTTACCAGGCACTTTGAGCTACCATATTCCAAGGCGAAGTCACCTTGCTCGTAATATCCAGCTCGATCGCAGCCTTCGTGAACCGTCTTTCCAAACAGCCAGGTGGGACGCAGCTGTTTATCGAGCGGAATCATCGGCGCCAATCCTGCGACCTGGTACAGCAGGTAGAGAACAGTCTCCATAAAATTGTCTGGCTGCACTGGACATCCCGGCACGTTGATAATCGGGAGTCCTGCCTTTGATCGCCAGTTCCATCCCAGATAATCTGCCAGCCCCATGCATCCGGTCGGATTCCCTTGCATGGCATGAATTCCGCCGTAGGTCGCACACGTTCCGCAACCCATCACTGCCAGCGCTTTCGGCGCTAACCGATCGATCCAATCGCAAGTCAGGATGGGTTGCCCAGTATCAGGATTCGTCCCGAGTCCAGCCCAGTATCCTTCCTTCTTGATTTTCTCGTTCGGAATCGACCCTTCGACCACAAGGACGAACGGGTCAATTTCGCCCTTTTCAGCCTGATAAAAAAACTTCATGAAATCGTCGCCGTTTTCGTACGCCAGCACTGGATTGTGCAGATGCACTTTAGGAAGTCCGGGGATCGCGCCGAGCAGAACGTCTTCCACGCTTGGCTGCATCGCAGCTGTGATGGAGACGCTATCTCCGTCGCAGCCAAGACCAGCTGTGATCCAGAGGATATGGACATCTTTCACGGGCGACGGCGCCTGTACTCTGGCACCGGAGTTAGGTTCGGCCATATGGCCCTCCTTGTTGCGTGATCATTTCGGAATGGATAGGTCGGCGTGGAGCGATCTCGGCACGGGGATTAGCAGTTCGATATGCGGTGTTCGAGATTCGCGGCTGTGTAAAGTCCGCATTTCTTGTTGACCAGGAAAGGTAATTCAAGGAGTGGTTCGATGCAGAGTGAGGTAGCTGGAAGGGTATCGTTTGAAGGAAGGTCGGTACGGGTTCGGACGTGCGCTGCGTCACAAACACCTCGCACTTCTAGCAAAATTGGCCACCTGAAAAGGCCTGAAATTTTGCCTCAGCAAAACTACGCCGCACTTCATTGAAACGTCAAGCGAAGCATTTGACTCACATCAAAATATCGAACCGCACGTGGGAATCGCTTGGACAGGGCCAAATACCAGTACAAATCGTCCCTATTGAGCTAGATGCAATTTCGTCGTAGCGCGTGGTCCAAATTTCGCCGCGATTACGTGAAATCGGCCATCGGCTTCGTCACGCGTCAATTTCCAATGTGCCGTACATCACGGCTTCCCTCTCCAAGCTCGATGACCTGGTCATTGAGCGAGGCTGACGTTGAAGGTTGTACTCTTGAAATTGAAACTTTCCTGGAGTCACAAGCTGTGCGAAATAGAGGAGAACGCAACCATGAGCAAACGAATTGTGCGGTTCGCAGTCGATTTATCGATCCACGAAGGAAGGTTAGATGAGTTCGAGTCGATCGCGCGGAACATGATTGCGGGAACCCAGGATGAACCCGGGGCGCTCCACTACGACTGGTGTTTCAGTAACGACCGCCGGCGATGCCGCATCCTCGAAACCTATAGGGATGCTGATGCCGTGCTGGCTCACATGACCGGCGCGGTCGTACAGGTGTATGTGCCCAAGATGCTCGAAGTCTCCAGCATCAATCGGTTCGAGGTCTATGGAGATCCTGGGCCGGAGGCGGCCCGAATGCTAGCAGAAGTTGGGGCTGAAATTTTCGATGTCTGGGGCGGGATCAGACGATAAATCTGCGCTGCAATTCCGGAGGAAGAGAGAGTCTATGCGGTCGCTTTTCCGTTCCGAACGCCAAGGGGTTGAGGCATCCCAACGAATCCCTCCTTCCGTGACTATGCCAGCGTGTGACAGATCCATCCATTTTCTGCGTATACGCTACCGAGATCGGTACCGGTCGCAGCACGGGCCTCCATCGTGATGTCTAGCGAATCGAAAACTCCAACCCCAAAAGTGGCGGCGGACCGGCGCAACGTAGTAATACTAGCGAATGTTAATTTTTTGGAGGTCGTACATGCGTCTGCGTTTCAAAAGCAGGATTAGAGTCGCGGCCAGGCTCGCTTGGATTGGCCGTATCTCTCTAATATTACTTGCTTTAGTACCGGTCTCTCTGGCTCAAACGGCGGTGACCGGTGGATTGAATGGCGTAGTGAAAGACTCGACGGGAGCTGTGGTCCCGGGAGCGACGGTCACGATTGTCAACACCGCTACCGGCGACACGCGCGTGCTAACGACGAACGCCGCTGGACGTTACTCCGCTCCGTTTCTGAAACCGGGCGCATATAAGGTCTCTGCGGCCGCCCAAGGACTCGAGTCCAGCACGACATCCGCCGAGATTCTGGTCAGCCAACAATCCGCGGCCAATCTCACCGTTTCGCCTTCCGGTAGCAAACAAACAGTCACAGTGAATGCGAACAATGCGCAGTTGATCGACACGCAAACCGCCAATCTGACCACCACGTTTACCACGCAACAGTTTGAGAACCTGCCCAACCCAGGCGGCGACATTACCACGTTTGCATTTACCGTGCCCGGCGTTGTGGTGAACACGAATGGGGCTCACGGCTCTTACAACGGAAATTTCAGTTCCAACGGATTGCCCGGCATTTCCAACCTCATGGTCTTAAATGGCGCCGACCAAACAGACTCATTTTTCAATGACGCCACAACCGGCGTATCCACGCTCAGCATTGGTGCAGCGGAAATTGCGCAAGCATCCCTGGTGCAGAACGGGTACAGCACAGAATGGGGGCGCCAGGCGGGCGCGGTGCAGACCTATGTCACTAAGAGTGGAACGAATCGCGTGCATGGCCTGTTGAACTGGACTTACAACAGCGATGGTCTGAACGCAAACGATTTCTTCAACAACCTGAGCGGCACACCGCGCCAGAAGGCGGTTTCCAATCAGTACGCGGCCCAGATTGGCGGGCCGATCATCCACAACAAATTGTTTTTCTTTGCCGATACTGAGGGTATTCGCTTCATCCAACCCTCCACCAGCTATGTCAACTTTCCCACCGCCGCCTTCCAGAACACTGTCCTGAACACCGTTCCTGCAACCAGCGTCCCGCTGTATACGCAGATGTTCAATTTGTTGCAAACCTCGCCGTTTTACAACACTGCGGTGCCGGTCACCACAGGCAACGGACCGCTGCAGGACGCTTCCGGAGCTTTGGGTTGCGGCAGCTTTGCCGGTACCCCAGTATCGGGGTCGCCAGGGCACTACTTCGGAATCGATACCCCCTGCATGACCGCCGCGCAGGGCGTAACACGCGGCACTCTTTCTGAGCATGTGATCATTGGCCGGGTTGACTGGAACCTTAGCGATAAGCAAAAAATCTTTGTCCGTATCAGCGACGACCAGGGCGACCAGCCGACCTTTGTCAGCGTCGTCAATCCTCTTCTCAACGTCGTCAGCCATCAACCAATTTGGAATGGTCAGTTAAACCACACCTACATTTTTGGCCCCAATGTAACCAATCAATTTATTGCTTCCGGCTTCTATTACTCCTGGCCATTTGGTCCTGCCAACTTACAGCAGACGTTGGCAGCATCGCCAGCGCAGTTCAACAATTTCTACGATGGCGGTACCAACTTTTCCCCTGGACTGGGTCAGGGTGGCAGGGTCGGCTTCGATTGGGGCGGCAATCCGACCGTCACCAGCTCCACCCAGTATCAATTCGTGGACGATGTTTCTTGGCTGAAAGGAAACCACAACCTGAAATTCGGCGCCAACTTCAAACGCTATGACGTGACCGACGGCTACCCGACGGTGAATACTTATGCCGGCTACTATTCTTTCAATTCCCTCGGAGACTTAGCCGGCGGCGTCTTGCCGGGATCTTCAGGATCCAATTTCAATCAGACCTTTGATCAGATCAAGGATGTTCATATCGCTGGATACAACTACGGGCTCTACGCGCAGGACGAATGGAGAGCCACGCCCCGGTTGGTCCTGGACTATGGCGTACGCATTGATCGCAACGGAAACCCGAAGTGCACCACGAACTGCTTTTCCCGGTATCTAGGCAATTTTCCCGATCCCAGCGCCACGCTGGACACGCCCTACAATGCGACCATCGCCACCGGATACAGCAACTCTTTCGACTCGCTTGAACTGGCGATCATTCAACCGCGCTTCGGCTTCAACTGGGACACGACTGGACAGGGAACATCCGTGTTGCGAGGAGGTGTCGGCCTCTTCGAAGACGAATTCCCCGGCGCGCTGATCGAGAACCAGTATTTAACCTTCCCAACAAACTACGGTGCCTATGTCGAAGCTGGGAACGTGGGCCAAGGGCCAGGAACTGCGCCCGCCTTTGCCAGTGCTTCCTACAACGCAATCACATCAGGGTTTACCCAGGGATTAAGCGCCAACCAAATTGCGGGGTCGTTGCCGGCGGGTGTTCCCTTTTTCGCACCCAACCATTACCTGTCCCCGCATCATATGGTCAACGCGAAATACCTGGAATGGAATCTGCAATTCCAGCATCAGCTAGACCCTTCGGACGCGGTGATTGTGTCCTACGTCGGCAATCATGGCTATGATCTCATCAGCTACGATTACGGCATCAACCAAAATCTGGCCGGCAACGCCTACACGCCGCCTTCACTGTATAGCAGTTTCGAGGACGTTCCTGTGAACCCGCCCGATCCACGGTTTGGACAGATGGGGCTCATCAACGACAATGCCAGGGCCGGATATAACGGCGGGTGGATCGAATACAAGCACATCGATCAGCACGGATTGACCACGGACATTTCTTATACCTATTCGCATGCCCTCGACGATATTTCCAATGGCGGGCAAGGCGAAGTTTTCAATAACAACGGATTCGGCAACCAGATCGTGCCCAACCAGCCGAGCAAGTTGATGTATTCCAACGCGGACTACGATATTCGCCACAATTTTCTGCTGGACCTGACCTATGTTGAGCCGTACCACTTCCAAAATAAAATTGTGCAATTTGCTGCCGCCGGATGGACGGTCGCTGGCAAAGCTTATTGGCGGTCTGGTTTGCCTTTCAGCGTGCTGAATAACAATGCTGAAAACGCGCTGTCGAACGGAACAGGCAACGGCACCGTGCTGGCCGACGTGCTGGACAACCATTTCAACCATTTCTGCAATTCGTTTTCCAATCCATGTTTTCAAACACCTGGCATCTTCAATGGGACAGGCCTGACAACGGACAACAACGGGAACATCATTCCCGCGCCGCCAGCCAACGCACCAAACCAGGCTCCGCAAACCAACTTCGGCAATGTGCCGCGCAATGCGTTTTATGGCCCACACTACACCGATGTGGATTTGAGCCTGTATAAAAACGTGTTCCAGAAGGGAAGTACTCAGTTGAAAGTGGGCGCACAGGCCTTCAACATTTTCAACCATACGAATTTTGGCGCCCCGCAAAATGATGCGTCGCTTGCGGGTCAGGGTTTCGGCGTCATTAACAGCGATGTGGTGGCGCCCACCAGTCCGTATGGAGCATTCGGCTCGCCAGGTTCAGGCCGCGTTATGGTGGTTACGGGTCGATTTAATTTCTGAGATATAAACTGCTCAAACAACTCAGGTCGCTTTGACGCTGCAATTATCAAAGCGGCCTGACTTTTTTGGAATCGGAAGACGACGAAACCCACCAGAATGTTTGCCGGCAATGCACTCGAGGCTACATTGGCTAAGATTGACGCATAGGCGTTAATGTGCACGCAACGAAGTCTTTTACGATTGATGCGATCACTGTTTCCGGCGGAGAGTAGGTTCCATGCGCGAGGCCCAAGATGGACAGGAAGCGGTGACGCCATTTCATAGGCTCATCCTGCCGGATCCCCCGACTATGGAGCGCGGCCCGGTGAAGGCTTGGCAACAGGAAGTGAATATTTTCACCTACCTCCCCGAGCCCCCGGATCTAAATCCGATGTTTTTCGAGAAGCGGGTGTATCAGGGCAGCAGCGGTCGCGTGTATCCCCTTCCCTTTATTGATCGGATCGCGACGGAGGGACATGACCATGCCTGGCAGGCGCTCCACATCGAAAACAAATACCTGCGCCTCATGATTCTTCCGGAGATTGGCGGGCGCATCCACATCGGATTCGACAAGATCAATGGGTACGATTTCTTCTACCGGCAAAACGTGATCAAGCCAGCTCTCGTAGGCTTGGCAGGCCCATGGATCTCTGGAGGCGTCGAGTTTAACTGGCCACAGCATCATCGTCCCGCAACGTTCATGTCGATGGAGTTCGAAATTGAGCATGGCGCCGACGGTTCAGCGACGATCTGGTGCAGCGATCACGATCCGATGAACCGAATGAAGGGGATGCATGGTGTCTGCCTGTACCCGGACAAGGCCTATGTCGAGCTGAAAGTGCGACTGTACAACCGAACCCCTTATGTTCAAACGTTCCTGTGGTGGGCCAATGCCGCTGTGCGCGCCCACGAGCGATACCAGTCATTCTTTCCTCCAGATTCGAAATTTGTGGCCGATCACGCGAAACGCGCCATCACGACATTTCCAGAGAGCGATGGGAAATATTACGGAATCGAATATGCCGAACGTAGACGAAGCGGCGTACCAACCGACGAGCAGCCGCGCCTCTTCCGGCCAGATGGTTCTTATCCTGCGAATGACTTGAGTTGGTACGCGAACATTCCTGTTCCCACCAGCTATATGATTCTGGGCTCGCGCGGAGATTTTCTCGGCGGTTACGACCATGTTGCGCGGGCGGGAATGGTGCACATCGCGAACCACCATATATCTCCCGGGAAAAAGCAATGGACCTGGGGAAACCATGAGTTTGGATATGCGTGGGAGCGCAATCTTACCGAGAGCGATGGCCCATACGTTGAGTTGATGGGCGGCGTGTACACAGACAATCAGCCAGATTTTTCATTTCTTACTCCCTGGGAGACGAAGGAATTCAGCCAGTTCTGGTACCCGATCCGTGAAATAGGTGTCCCAGTAGCTGCAAATGTAAAGGCTGCACTCAGCCTTGAATCGGAGCCTGGAATCGCCCACCTAGGTGTGTGCGTCACAGAGGATTTACCCGAGGCTCACATCACGCTGGAACAAGGAGAAACCATCCTTGGCGAATGGAAAATTCCAATTTCAATCGCGCAACCGTGTATAGTTCACCAACTTATTCCAGGCGGCATTCAGAAGACTGACCTGCGTGTTGTCATTCGATCGAAAGGACATGAAATTCTTCGTTACGTCTCTCCGGACATCGTGAGCCCGATCCGCCCCGATCCGGCAAAAGAGCCCGGCGAACCAGAAACGATGGCGACGGTGGAGCAGCTTTATCTGACTGGTTTGCACCTCGACCAATATCGGCATGCGACAAGAGATCCGATGCTGTATTGGAATGAAGCATTGCGGCGAGACAATCACGACAGTCGGACCTGCCAGGCAGTCGGCACCCGGCATCTGCGTCGCGGCGAGTTTACGATTGCGGAATCCTATTTCCGGCGAGCCATTCAACGACTGACACAGCTAAATTCCAATCCCTACGATGGAGAAGCATACTACTCGCTCGGATTAAATTTGCGATTTCAACATCGCGATAGCGAAGCTCATGACGCGTTCTATAAAGCGACTTGGAATGCCGCATGGAAATCCGCTGCTTACCATGCGCTTGCAGAGTTGGACATGACGAGTCGTGATTGGGAGACTGCGCTTGACCATCTTCGCCTTAGCCTACGCACCAACATGGATGACCTGAACGCTCGCAATCTCTCGGTGATCGCACTGAGGAAACTTTCCCGAAACGCGGAAGCCGAATCTCTGCTGCAGGAAACTCGGCAACTCGATGTGCTCGATATCTGGAGCCGCTATCAGAAGTCGGGCCACGGACCAGAAAATAATCAGCAACGCATCGATCTTGCGCTCGACTACTGCCGCGCTGGCCTTTGGAACGAGGCTGCGACTATTCTTGTTGACGCTGACATGGAATGCATCGACGGCTCTGTTCCCATGGTGCTCTACACGCTCGGATGGTGTTATCAGAATTGCGGAGAATATCAATTCGCCGCCGCTAGCCGCAACAAAGCCGCTGCGGCTTCGCCTCGATATTGCTTTCCCAATCGCCTGGAGGAAATTGAAATCCTCGATTCAGCGATCGCTTCGAATCCCGCCGATGCGCGCGCTCCCTATTTCCTCGGAAACCTCCTCTACGATCGAAGACGGCATCTCGAAGCCATTGAACTTTGGGAACGCTCGGCCCAACGGGATGCCAGTTTCGCAACAGTGTGGCGCAATCTTGCATTCGCTTACTTCAACGTGTGTGAGGACGAGGCCAGGGCACGCAACGCTTTCGATCGGGCATTCGCGGCGAACCCGCAGGACGCTCGAGTCTTGTATGAGCGGGACCAACTTTGGAAACGAACGGGGACAACTCCGCAAGAACGCCTGCTAGAGCTGAGGCGTTATCCGAGATTGCTGGGAACTCGCGACGATTTAGCGGTTGAAGAGGCGACGCTCCTCAATTCGACTAGCGCGCCCGAAGAGGCCCTTGCGATATTGAAAACCCGCAAATTCCAGCCGTGGGAAGGCGGCGAAGGCCTGGTATTGACCCAATGGACTCGCGCCAATCTCGAGTTAGGCCGAGAGTTGTTAACGCGCGGGGATGCGTCCGGGGCACTCTCGTATTTCAAGGCGGCGCTGTCGCCACCTGAGAATCTGGGTGAGATGTCACACCCGCTGGCCAACCAGAGTGAGGCGTTCTACTGGGCCGGGATCGCATCCTCGGTGGTGGGGGATGCCGATCAGGCGAACATGTGGTGGCGGAAAGCAGCCTCGCGTCACAAGGATTTCCAGAACATGTCTGTTCAGCCAGTCTCCGACATGACGTATTGGAGCGGGCTCGCTTTGCGACACTTGGGCAGGGATGCCGAAGCTCAGGCCCTCTTTGTTTCGATCGAAAGTCACGCGAATACGCTGGAGAATGAATCGCCGAAGATTGACTACTTCGCAACTTCGATTCCCACGATGCTGCTGTTTCGAGAGGACCTTGTCCGGCGTAATCTGATCGAAGCGAAATTCCTGCGCGCCCAGGCTTATCTCGGTCTGGATCGCAAGCCGGAAGCACTCGTTCTTTTGCGCTCCGTTTTAGAGATGGATCACAATCAGGCCCGTGCAGCCGATTTATTGCGTGAGCATGGAAAAAACGTTCAGCCGGAACGCAAGCGCTAGCATTACATACATTATGGCTTCGCCCATCGCTGAACGTCCCACCGACCAACGCGGCATTCACACTGTATATATCTGGGCAATTGCTTCGATCGCCGCTCTGGGCGGCCTTCTCTTTGGATATGACTGGGTGGTCATTGGCGGAGCGAAGCCATTTTATGAAGCCCACTTTCATTTGCAGTCTGATCGCCTGGTCGGATGGGCCAACAGCTGCGCTCTTCTTGGCTGCCTTGTCGGTTCATTCCTTGCCGGCGCAATGAATCGGAAATACGGCCGCAAGCAGATACTGCTCGCATCAGGAATGCTGTTCGCCATTTCCTCTGTGTGCACCGGCTGGGCTCCTGATTTTGACGCATTCATTGCATGGAGAATTGTCGGTGGCGTCGCCATTGGTCTGGCGTCAAATATTTCGCCGACTTACATTGCGGAGATTGCACCTGCGAACTGGCGTGGCCGCTTGGTCAGCCTGAATCAACTCGCCATCGTCTGCGGCATTATGGCCGCGCAAATTGTGAATTGGGCAATTGCGGAAAAGGTTCCTGAGCATGCAACGATGACTTTCATCGCAGCGTCCTGGAACGGCAACTATGGCTGGCGGTGGATGTTTACCGCGGTCAGTTTGCCGGCGATTATTTTTGTGGTTTGTTTGATCTTGATTCCCGAGAGCCCTCGCTGGTTGGCATCCAAAGCCAGGACTGAAGAGGCATTTCAGGTGCTTGCCAGGATTGGCGGGGAGAACTACGCGCGTCGGGCCCTCGGCGAGATCGATGAGTCGCTCGAGAGTGAATCGAAACGGTCCGCTTCCTGGAAAGATCTACTGGCGCCCCGCCTTCGATACGTCCTGCTGATTGGTGTTGGACTGGCAATATTACAACAGTGGAGTGGAATCAACATTCTTTTCAACTACGCGGAGGAAGTGTACAAAAGCGCAGGCTATGGAATCAGTGCGGTGCTCGTTCAACATCATTGTCACCGGCGTGGTGAATCTTTTGTTTACGCTGCTGTCGATGACGCTGGTAGATCGATTTGGGCGAAGAGTGCTGCTTCTGGTTGGATGTGGCGGGATTGGAATTGCGGACCTGTTGGCTGCGTACGCTTATCGCGCACATCTTCCCGGCGTGTTTGTGCTGACGCTAACTCTTTCCGCCATCGCCTTCTATGCAGTCTCGCTCGCTCCTGTTACCTGGGTTGTAATTTCGGAGATCTTTCCCAATCGCTTGCGTAGCGCCGGCGTCTCGACTGCGGTTGCCAGCCTTTGGGCGTCTTCGTTCCTGCTGACCTACAGCTTCCCTCTGCTGATGAACCTGGTAAGTATGTCCGGGACATTCTTGCTCTACGGCGTCATCTGTCTACTTGGCGGCCTACTCGTGTACAGATTCGTTCCGGAAACGCGAGGCAAGAGCCTGGAAGAACTGGAGATCACACTCAACACGCGTGTGTGACGGTACGCCCGCCTCTGCGAGGCGCGAATATTCCGAGCGAATTTATATCGAGCGTCCTGACAACTTAGCCCGATCACTCTAAATGGCTGCGGCGGAATCCCCGAGACAACCTGCTCTCAGAGATTCCGCCGCATTGCGAAGCTATTGAAACCTCAGCACTAGAAGAGGAACATCGAATCGCGTATAGGCGTTTTGGGCGTTATAGGCGAACTGGAAGGCAAACGGATAGTTGTACATCAGGTCTCCGCCCGCGCCGATGTTCGATAGCGCGCCATAGGCGATTCCATAAGCGCCGCGAACCACAAAATTATCCTTGATGCGCTTGGCGAAGCCGATCCTTGGAGCGAAATTCCCCTTTTGCGCCAGACCGGTAGCGAAATTATTGGTGCAGTTCAGCGTAACGCCGCTGGTCTGCAGCAGGGCGTCGAACTGGGGCGCGCGGGGCACGTTGCAGCCCTTCTTGGGAACATAGTAGGTTCCGACAGGACCGTTCGCGCCAGCGAAAGGACCGGTCGTTCCGGTAAACCCATTTCCGCTGCCGCTCTGGACAAAGTTCCCCTGAAATCCATCGATATCGTAATAGGGCGGGAAGAAGTCATAGCGAAGGCCGAGATTGAGGGTCAAGGTAGGCGTCACCTTCCAGTCATCCTGGAAGAATGCGCCAAAGTAATGGCGCGCGAACCGGACAGGGACGGCATTGGAGAACTGGAACTGGCTCATGCCGCCTAGATCGTCGATGCCGCCAGCATTGGGGTACGCACTCGTGGTGGGAACCAACAGCATATCCACCGGTCCAAGCTGATTGGTGTTCGTGCCCACGACATCGCTCCATTGTCCGCTATAGCTGAAATTTCCGCGCCCGAACGGAGGCGAAAATAAATTCGCATAAAACTTGTCCCTCTGCGCCTCCCTTAAAAGTGTGCTGGGATACCGGCCCGACATCTTTGCCCGCTCGCTACGCAGCCAACGCAGTCAGCTGATCGGGGTGTTAGTGATCGACCTCGCCGATCCGTTCTGCACTCTTATTCTGCAGGGGGTTGAGCGCAAGTTGCTGCCGACGGCTTATCTGCCGATCGTGATGGACGCTCACAACCAACCGGCGCAGTTGGAACGCTACGTCGAGATGATGATCGAACGCAGGGTGGAAGGTTTGATCACGGTGGCGAATTGGCTGCTGTTCGATATCACGGTGTTGGAGGATATTGACGACCGTCAGATCCCTACGCTTGTGGTGGGCCGAGACCTGGAATCGCCGACCGTGAACTCGGTTCTGGTGGACAACGAAGCCGGCGGGTACGCAGCCATGGAACATCTATACCAGCTCGGTCATCGTGAAATTGCGTTTGTGCGCGGGCCGAGGCGCATGGCCGACAGTCGCATGCGCTGGAAGGGTGTTCGACGTTTCGCCACGGATGTGGGGCTGCGATTAAACTCAGCCCTGATCCGCGACCTGCCAGGTACGATGGACTCCAGTTCCAGCTTTGACGGCGGCCTGAAGGTTGCCAATGAATTGATCCAGTCCGGCGAACGATTCACAGCGATCCTGGCCTTCGACGACCTCACTGCGTACGGTGCAATTCGCGCGTTATCTGAAGCGGGGCGGCGTGTACCGGAAGGCTGTTCTGTGATTGGATTCGATGATGTTCCACCCTCCGCGCTCAGCACTCCAGGACTGACAACGATTCAACAGCCCATGAGGGAAATGGGAGAATACGCGGCCGACTACATCCTGAAGCACCTTGCCCATCGGTGTGAAGACGGAACCCTGCCCTATGGCGACAGTCACCTGATGAAGCCTACTTTGATTGCTCGCGGATCGACTGCGGCGGTGCCAAAGACCGTCCGCAAAAAGAAATAATCCCCGCCCAATTTGGCAGGGATCCAGTCAGGGGGACTGCCCACTTGGAGAACACATTTTCCTTCACCAAGGCCACCGTCAATCGTGGTGGCAGATCTGCATTAGACTCCGCGCTGGCAATCACGACATTGGTCATGGAACTTTTTTCGAGTCAAGAAGAACAAAAGCACTCACCGCGCTCGACAGTGCAAGTCCGGTTGCAATCCACAGGACGACGCGATATCCCGATACAAAAGATTCGGCAATTGCATGCAGAATGTGCGGGTCGCTGCTGGTTGCTGCCGCCAGCTTAGGACGCTGTTCATTCACGGCATGACGCTCCGCGAGCGAGATCGACATAGTGCTGAGCTGCCGATCCAGGCTGCGGTTGAAGCTTGCGTACAGTACCCATCCAAAAACGGCTACGGCCAGCAACCCGGCAATACGCGAGACAGCATTGTTAATCCCCGACGCGATGCCCACCTCGTCTGCGGGCACTGAGTTCATTACCGCCGTGGTAAGCGGCGCGACACTCACTGCCATGCCAAGGCCAAGAACGATGACTGCCGGAAAGAACGTTGTCCAATAGGAACCGCCGATGCCTGGCACGACCAGAAGGACGAACCCAAGTCCAGCGATCAGTGGCCCGATGGTCAGCGGAGCCTTCGCTCCATAGCGCGCGATCAGTCCACCTGACCAGCGAGAAAGAATGAAGATCAGCAAAATCAAAGGGAGCAACGCGGCCCCGGCTTCTGTTGCCGAATAGTGTTGCACCTGGATCAAGTTCAGAGGAAAGAAGAACAATATGCCGCCAAACGCTGCATAAAGAAAAAAGGTGAGCAAGTTGGCGCCACTGAAAGTTTTGGAACGGAAGAGCGCAAATGAAACCATGGGAGCAGAAGAGCGAGCCTCCACAATCAGGAAGCCGATGAGCGAAGCAACGCCCATCACAGCTGCAACAATGACTGTCTTTCCCCCGCGAGACTCTTCGATCAGCGCGAACGTCACCCCGCCCAATCCAACCGTGGCCAGCAGCGCTCCCTGCCAATCAAGCTTGCTTGGCGCTTCGCTATTGCGACTCTCCGGTACCTGCCAAAGCGTCAGAAGCACCACCACAACCGCAATTGGCAGATTGATGAAGAACACCCAGCGCCACGAGGCGTGATCGACAAGCCACCCACCCAGCACCGGTCCGACGGCCGCCGTGATTGCCGTAAATCCGGACCACGTTCCGATCGCACGACCCCGTCGCTCAGCGGGAAAGGAGGCGCTGATCAGAGCCAGGCTCCCCGGGACGAGTAACGCGGCGCCTACACCTTGCACCCCGCGCGCAACGATCAGCGGAGCGATTGACGCGGCGAGTCCGCACCAGGCTGACCCAAACGCGAACAAGATCACACCACAGACAAAAATTTTCCTGCGTCCGTAAAGGTCGCCAAGTGAGCCACCCACCAGCAGCAGCGAAGCCAACAGCAATGCGTACGATTCCACCACCCATTGCACATCCGAGATGGTCGCGTGCAGCGCAGCCTGCAGTGCGGGCAGAGCGATATTCACAACGGAGCCGTCGATGAACGCCAGGCTCGATCCCAGAATGGTGGCGGTTAATATCCAAACGCCGTTGGAGGTACAAGGTTCCGTCGAAGACGCGGACAGAATTGCAGCTTCATCGCACGGCGGTTTAACCGTTACCGTCATCGGCGGTATACCTTGGCTACTGCTAATTTCTTGTTAAGAATATAGCTCTGTCAACTGGATCATGCTGATGCCCGCGCACCAGTCGCGATTGTTGCATATGGAACTTGCCGGAGAAGACCTTCAGGGAATGACGCCCTCAATGGACGCTGTCAGAGTCGCGAAATCATACGATGCGTCGTGGCGAACTCCGTTGATAAAAAATGTGGGAGTTCCATTCACGCCGCTGCGTACCCCGCCGCGAAAGTCCGACTTCACCCG
Organism: uncultured Acidobacteriota bacterium; assembly: GCA_963794795.1. Taxonomy (GTDB): domain Bacteria; phylum Acidobacteriota; class Terriglobia; order Terriglobales; family Acidobacteriaceae; genus JAKAAZ01. The sequence continues at coordinate 101,804 of CAWCFC010000009.1, forward strand.
CTCCTGGTAGGTATGTTCCGCAACCGCAGTCAGTAATTGGGAAGAAGAAAGGTCGAGTGTGTCAGAGAGTTCGAGCAACAGGGATTCGCCCAGTTGTTCCTGATTTTCGTACAGCAAATCGTGCATCTCCCAGAATTTCCCATGCGCGGCAGCAAATTCTGCAGCTTCCGCGGCCGGTTCCGCCCAGGGATGAAGTTGGGTCAACGGAAAATTGCGGAACACGAATGCCAGGCGTTTTCCGAAATGCCTTTGCAGTCTTTTCACAATGGGATATGCCTGCCCGCACGATGGACACTGGTAGTCGCCGTACTCGACCAGAACGCATGCTGCTGCAGGATCGCCTTGCATGTGATCATCCACGCCTACTGGAACCGACAGCTTGCTCATCGGATTCTCCTATTTCGATAGATTTTCCAACGCCTGCAAAATACCCTCCGCTCCAGGATTGACCGCGATGGGCGAACAGTAGCTCCAGGCAATCACGCCATTTTTGTCGATCACAAAGAGAGCGCGTTCGCATACTCCGTCCTCAGATCGATAGGCTCCGTAGGCTCGAGACACCTGACCCTTGGGCTCAAAATCCGCTGCCAGCGGAAAATGCAGATTGCGGTCCTTTGCGAACGCGGCATGACACCAGACGCCATCGACTGATATTCCGATGAGCTCTGCCCGATACTTCTGAAAATCCGGGAGAATCTCGTTGTAGAGAGCCATCTGGTCCCCACATACCGGACTCCAATCCGCAGGATAGAACGCGAGAATGACCGGCTGGCCTCGCAACTCACTCAGCGACAATTTCTGATCGGGCGTGACGTGAAGGCTGAAATCCGGCGCAACTGTTTCCGCAGACAAAATATTCGCCATAGGAATTACCTCGCTCATGAGATGCTGCAAAATCGATGAACGGATCAAATTCGCGGCGACCCGGCGACTCGTTGTGCTGCAGGGCCACCTGAAGATCGCTCCACCACATGCTCGCACCCATAAATGCCAAGGGAGTTCTCGCCGCTCGCTCATGGATTCCAAACGATCGAAGTGTCGGAACGCGCGATGGAAAACGATAACATGCGCTATGTCGCAGTAAAGATCCCAGCGCTCGGCGGTCGGCCCGATCTGACGATCTAGGCGCCAGTCAACGCCGCTGGAGCAACAAGTTCTTCCCCGACTATCCCTGTGCGACCCGTCAGCCACTTGCAGATCGTGGTCACGAAAACTGTGTCATGTTGATGCCAAGTTCATAGGTTTCGGCGTGCTGCATCAATTCTTCCCACGTCACTTCGCCACCCTGGCGTCCAGCCATTCTACCCAGCATTGCACTCAGAGCTGTTTCCACACCAGCGGCCGCTTGATTATGGAAGTTTCCCGACGTAATGCTGTCGATAAAGCCGCGATCCTTCTGCTTCTGCGCCTCTGCCAGGTTATCGCTGAAAACTCCATTGGCGGCAAATTTGGTTGGCATCGCCGGCTGCGCCGATTGATCGCCCGCCCATGTCCACGAGTTTTTGCCCACGATCCGCATCGGTCCGGAGTACGGGATTTCGGCGTGGCCATCCGCGCCAAACATGCGCGCCGACACATCGAACCAGTCGTTCGGTCCGAATTGCGTGCAGGAAAAACTGACGTGAATATTTCCCGGATACGTAAACGCAACTTCGTAGTTATCCCACGTATCGCCAGGATGGGAAATAATATTTCTTCCACCGATGCCAGTCGCCTTCATGGGATGCGATTGCAGTGTCCAGTTGCAAATGTCGATCAGATGAATCGCTTGCTCGACGATGATGTCGCCCGATAACACCCGGTCCCAATACCAGCGGCGAATTCGAAGTTCATCCGGTGACATGTTGGGCATGGGGGGATATGTGGCCTCAGGAGCGTTATAGTGTGCGGCGATTGCGCCAATTTTTCCTAACGCTCCCTGCTGAATGCGGCGAATGATCTCCACAAAGGGCGGAGCGCTGCGAATCTGGAAGCCAACCTCGAGGCTGAGGTGTCCTTCCGCGCGTTTGCCAATCTGGAGTGCCTGTTTCGCTTGTGCCACGTCCACGCCGATTGGTTTCTCGCAGTAAACATGCTTGCCCCCGCGGATTGCCGCATCGAGATGTTGTACATGAAAAAATGGCGTCGTTGAAATCTGAACCGCGTCAACATCTGACGAAGCCGCAACTTCCTCGTAGGCCTTGTAGCCATGGAACATCATCTTGTCGTCAATCCTGGAGTAACCCTTTTGCGCCCCGACCTGGTCGAGGCGCGTCTTAGCGGGCCCGAGTTTATCCGGAAATAAATCTGCCAGAGCGACGACGCGTGCACTGGTGTTGTTGAGAAACGACTCTGCAACGGAGGTTCCCCGTGAGCCGCAGCCCAACAGCGCCAATCGAACCGCAGAATTCGCTTCATAGCCGAAAACCGTTTTCGGCTTCAGCAACAGGATTCCGGAAGCAGCCGCAGCAGTTCCAACAAACTTTCTTCTATCCATTGACCAAGACTCCTGACTCACGCGGGATTGGAGCGCACCTTGGAAAGCACGCGCTCGAGATACAACTTCTCTTGCTTCACATCTTCCATTTGCTGTGGACCCGAGGTTTCGCGCTCGATAGTGATTGCCCCTTGATACCCCAGCTTCTGGAGTTTCGAAAATACCTGCGAAAAATCCACCCGGCCAGTAGCGATCAATACTTCTTTGCCGAGTTTCATCGGATCAGTCGGCCACAATCCATCCTTGGCGTGGACACTTCGCACATGCGAGCCAATCATGTCGACCGCATCCACTGGATTCGCTTTTCCATACAGGATCAGATTGGCGGTATCGAGGCCGACGCCGAGGTTCGGCTGATTCACATCCATAATGGCGCGAGACATGGTCGTCGGCGTTTCCTGTCCAGTTTCCATTAGAAAATCCTGCCCGTTCCCAGCGCAGTGGATGGCAACTTCGCGAATCGCCTGTACTGTCGGTTGGTAGAGCGGATCTCTCGGATTTTCTGGCAGGAAGCCGCAGTGCGTCTGCACCCGCGGTATGCCTAGTCGTTTGGCGAAGTCGGAAGTTTGCTTCAGCGCCCGAATTCGAGCGGCTCGCGTCCCTGGCGGCACTAATCCAATCGTTTCTGGTCCATCCCAGAAGTCCCACACCAGGCGTCCTGGACCGACGACTTCCGCACTGGTGGCGACGACTCCGTATTTTTCCAGCGCTGCACTCAGTTGCTCTGCAGCCGACGGGATGAACCTGCCGATGTATCCGTCAAGGCTCAGGAAGCAATTCGACATTCCCAATTCTCGAACGCGCGCGATGGCAGCCTCTGGGTTGTCATATGCCGGCGCGATCATGACACCGATCGCCATGGGCGCAACACCAGGTTGCTTGGTGGTTGCGTTAGACATAGTGCCGATCGGGGCGGAAAACGTCGCCGACATATCCGCTTCTTTTCCAGCGAAGACGCTGCCAAATGCGCCTGACTGCATCATGACAGCTCCAATAGCAGTGCCAAAAAAATCTCTACGACGCATGCGCAGCTCCTCTCGATCTCTCTTTCCCACACAGCTTTACAATTTTACAAACGTTCGCGTGCGATACATCCAGTACAGAATCAACCAAATGATGGTTAATGCTGCAGCGGCGGACAGCACTTCATCCCACCGGCCAACTCGCGGCAACAGGCCACCGACGAAAATGTCGCCAATCTTACGAAAATCGAACAGCTCCGTTGCAATATACACGGCCAATGCGTTCATCCCGATCACTGTAAACGGAAACACCCGTTTCCGATAGCCAAGCACATCGATCACTAAATAGAAGGTTGCCATCAACAGGCAACTGATTCCGCCAGCGACTAATACGAAGGAACTGGTCCACAATAACTTGATGATAGGAAACCAAAGGCTCCAAATGAGGCCCAAAACCACCAAGCCCACGCCGTAGCCATAGAGCATCAGACATTTCATTTTTTTGCTGCGTTTGGAAAGAAGTAAACTCGCCAGCGAGCACTCCGAGCAAAACCGAGGATGCAAAACCCAGATAACTCAGCAACCACGTGTTCTCCTGTCCCAGAGGCACATAGGAGAACCTGCCAAACGCCAGATGATCAATGTAAGTTGCCGCATTCCCATAGGGAGTTAATTTGCCTCTACCTACACCCGGAACCGGGATCGTGAGTAAGAGAATCCAATAACTCACAAGAAAGATTGCTGTGGTGATTGCCTGCCCCTTCACTTTAAAGTTCAAGGTGACGATGGTCGCGATCAGGTAGCCGGCTGCAATGCCATGCAGCACGCTGTAGAACGGGTGAAACGTCGACAGATTGAATTGGAGCAGATTGCCTTGCAGGATCATGCCCAGGATGGACAAAAGCAGCGCGCGTTTGACAGCATGCGCGTAGATGGCTCCATGGCTTTCATGCATCTGCTTTCGCTTGGCAAGGGAGAAAGTCAGCGATACTCCCACCATAAACATGAAAAGCGCCCAGATCACGTCGAAGGCATGTAGCCCTTGCCAGCGCACATGCTCAAACTGGGTGGACACGCCAATCCAGAACCTGTCCGGCCATGCTTTGGCCAACCCATGGATCACTAATTGACCGCCGATAATCCAAAGCATGTCAAAACCGCGCAATCCATCCAATGAAAGCAACCTCTCGGACTGCGGCGCAGTCATCGTCGCAAGAACGGTTTGGTTCAGCGGTTCTGCCTGCGATTGAAGTATCCCTGCGGCCATCTTCGTCGTCCCCTGCTGTCGATGAAGATATCATCCTCGAGGGTATCGTCTGGCAATACCAACCCAAGCCCAACTCTGCAGAAGTAGTCGCAAGCGTCTTACCGCGTCTCGATTGCAGATACGTTCTAGGATGTTTCTCTGGAAACGGAGAATCGATTTTCCGGCAGGCCGCAAACATCCGTCTCGATCGCGAACAGGCCACCCGCGAGCTCTTCGCCCTGTGAATCTCCAGAAGCGCTAGTCACGTACAAAGTAGTCAGATCTTCTCCGCCAAAGGTACAGGTGGTGACATTTGAAACTGGAAACTCAATGACAGTATCGATGGCGCCGGCGGGTGCGATACGCACGATGCAGCCACCATAAAATCTGCAATTCCATAGATAACCTTCGGCGTCGACTGTCGAGCCATCCGGCACACCGCGGGGAAAGCCTTCGAGGAATGGACGTTCGCCGCTGATACTTCCATCGATTACGCTGTAGTCGTGGCAGCGCACGGAATTGGCAAGGCTGTCGCCAAAGTAGAATCGGGTTCGATCGGGACTCCACGCAACCGTGTTCGATATACCAATGTTAGATTTCCATTTGCTGATGGCGCCATCTGGGTCAAGGCGATAGAGAACTCCGTCAGTTCCACCGGCCTCGCCCATGGTCCGGTCTGGATTAATGTTGTTTCTCATAGAGCCCAGCCATAGCGAACCTCGTGGGTCAGGACGCGCATCATTCAGCCGCACGTACGGCCAACCATGCAGGTAAAAGGACGTCGGAGATTCTCGTCCCGTGTGTGGCTCCCACAGAATTACGCGCGAACCAAGGACAACCGCGAGTGTATCGTCTCGCGTAGTCATATTCACGGACGTGACCGGCTCCGGAAATTCCCACGTCTCGACATTGTGACTGCGAAGATCGTAACGATGAATGAGGAATCGGTTGATGTCGGTCCAGTACAGGGCGGATTCTGGCGCGTGCCACACCGCGCCCTCTCCACAGACATCGCCAACCTTGGCCACGCATGTTGGCCCGTTCCGTATTTTCACAGGGCTCAGCTCCCGGCGACAATTTCATCAGGTTGCATGTTTCTTGTCCACCGAAGTTGCCCGGCCAGGCGCGTTCCCCAATTCGCCGTTCGATAATTGCGTTTCAGAGTCGCGACTTGAAAAGCAAGAAGTATCGCCATAGAAAACGCCGAGTCTCGCCCTTGCAGTTAGCTTCAACGAAAAATACCGGAGACTGGGATCCCAGCCTCCGGTATCGATGATGACTTCACAATTCAGCCAGCTAGAAGTAAAACTTCCCGCCTAACTGAATTTGCCGCGGGTCATGTGTGGAAGTGACCTGTCCATACGAGCCATAGTCGGTGTTCGAACCCACTCCAGAAAAGCTGGTGTGGTTGAAGGCATTGAAGAACTCCCCGCGAATCTGGAGCCTCATTCCTCGTACCATTTCGAAGTTCTTGATCGCGGAAAGATCCCAGAGGTTCAACCCAGGGCCGAGCACAACTCCGTTATGCGCGCTGCCGAAATGACCGACCGCATCCACAAATGAACCAGTGGAGAACCACTCGTTCTGCTTCTTGAGCAAGCGTACCGGCGCGACCTGATCGGGGCGAGGAGCAATATCGCTGGGGTCAATTTGAATACCACCCGGATATGTTCCGGCAATACATCCGGTAGTAGCACCGACTGGCGTTTGACAATCGAAGTTGTCGAGTGCCTGATTGATGGCAAAGGATTGTCCGGAGTCGAACTGCGTAATACCGGAAAGCTCCCAACCGCCGAGGGTATGGCCAATGATCCCATGTTGCCCCTTGTAGAACGGAAGCTCCCAAACATAGTTGGCGACGAACGTCTGGGGTTGATTCAGCGGTGCCGGGCCATAATCCATATTGGGATCGTAGGTGTTGTAGGTTTCAGTCCCGCGGTCAGCCCCTTGGTTGGTCAGTGTCCGGCCCCATGTGTACGCAATCCCGATGGTCAGGCCATGTTGCGTGCGATGGTTCAAAGAGACCTGCAGCGAATTGTAGTTACTGGTGTATTCAGGAATTCTCGATGCAAATGCGGCATACCCCCTATACGGGACTACCGCAGTTACCCACGCTGTCGGGTTTGCCTCTCTTTCCGCGAGCGTGGGTTGATTTAGATTTCGTTCACCCAAAAGATGCCTGCCTAGATTGCCCACATAGGCAATCTCCATCACGGTATTCGGCAGCAATTGATATTGCATGTTTAGGTTGTAGTCGATGTAAGAGGGATTCTTCATCGTTGGCGTTCCAGTGGTCGTCAGGCGATTCGGGCTGAGAGATACGGCGTTCGGCCCGGTTGGATTATCGAAATTCGTATTGTTGATTGTTGACGTCTGGACCAGCGGTGGATCCTGGAATGCGTTCTGCTCCCAGATGCCGTTCAGCATGCGGTCGTAGAATATTCCGAACCCGCCGCGAATCGAGACGTTCGGATTAAATGACGGCACATAGGCAAAACCGGCGCGCGGTGCGAAGTTCGTTTTCGGGTCGGGATTGACGTGACTGCCGTACGGAGAGCAGGTCACACCAGATGCAATGGCTTGTGCCTGGGTACAAGCCTTGCCTGTGGGAAAAATGATGCCATTCACATAGGTTGCTGGAATCGGCAGCCCCGTACCGGACACGAAATTACCACTGACTGGATCGATCGTTGGAGCTTTGGTCGGATCATATAAGGTGGGGTCGAAGTTGTTCAGCGTGTCGTTGACATCTGCGGGCGACGGAAAATAACTGTAGCGCAATCCGAGATTAAGGGTCAGATTCTGCGACACCCTCCAATCATCCTGCGCATAAGCTTCAAAGTTGATGTAATGCAAATCCGGAATGGTGTCCCGGCTCGCTTGATTGTAATTCGCCACATTTCCTAACAGGAAGTCCTGGAAACTATTGAACTGAAAGTTGGCAGCGCCGCTGGAAGCGTTCTCAGTCTTCAACATCTGGGCAACAGAGGCACCAACTCGAATCGTATGCTGGCCGAGAGTAAGGGAGAAGTTATCGAACAAATTCCTGTCCAGATTGCGTTCCGTATAAGGAGTGACTCCCGAAGCCAAACCTGTCGTGCCGTCCAACAGGCTGATGTTCGGGATGCGGCCATATGGATCGGTATAGGTTGTGTTGTTGGTGAGCGCTTGCGCCACCGTCGGCGAGTTGATAATCGCGCCAGGCGTAAATGCGGAAGAAAGTGTTCCCTGGGAATATGCAAATTCCAATTCGTTGACCATGCGCGGAGAGATGGTCCAGGTCAGGTTACCAACCACGTTCTCTCCAGGAGCGTTAACCGCGGCGCCGGCCACTCCGGGATATTGCGCTCCCGCGAAGAGGCCTGTGGGGAAGTTTTGAGGAACTTCATCCTGCATGGCGCGCCCGAAGAAGTGCAGTTTCTGGGTAATGTTCCAATCAAAGCGAACTAAGTCTTCACGAGTGTTGTTGAGCTGCGAGAAACTGAAGGTATATAGGCCGTTGGGAGTATTCGCGGGAAATTTGTCATACAGATTGGTCAAATACACGCCCGCGTTCTGGCTGCAGCCACTGATCGTACTTTGGTTCGTGACCGGATCGTAGGTAATGCAACCGGGGTGGCCTGGCGGCGTCTGGGCGACCAGATTGCCGGGGAAAATTCCATTCAGTTCGTTCGTTGTGGGAGTCAGAACACTTTCAGTCACCGGCGAAGTGACCTTGCGCCACTCTTCCGACCAGAAGAAGAACATCTTGTTCTTGTCGGTGTTGAAGGCCTTTGGGATATACAGCGGGCCGCCAATCGTGAACCCGAAATCGTTATAGCGTTCAATCGCTCGAGGTGTAACGGGTGTGGTTTGTTTGTTGAAATAACTGTTGGCGTTAAAAATATTGTTGCGGTTAAATTCATACGCATCGCCGTGGAAGGAACTGGTACCAGACTTGGTGGCGACCAGAACCTGCCCACCACCACTACGGCCAAATCCGGCGTCGTAGGTACTTCTCTCCAAGGTGAATTCCTGAATTGCATCGACACTCGGCACATTTAACAAGGTGGCATTCGAACCGCTATCGTTGATGTCCGCTCCGTCCACCGTCCAGTTATTCGCCGTATCGCGAGCGCCGTTGACTGCAACGGATGAAGTGTTGTTCAAACCAAAACCGACCTCGTCCGGTAGACCGCTCACCACTCCAGGCTGCAAAGTGACGAGTTGCTCAAAATTTCGATTGTTGAGTTGCAACTCGCGGACCTGCGTACCGGAGATCGTGCCCGCCAGCGCGCTGGTCGTGGTATCGAGACTGACCGCGACTTGACTCACGGTCACGGTCTGGCTGGTTGAACCCGGTTTCAGCGTCGCGTTTACTGTTCGCGTCTGCGCAACGAAAAGAGTGACATTTTGCGCCGTGTAGGTCTGAAAACCGGACGCGGTTACACTGATGGTGTACGTGCCGGCGGGCAAATTTGTGGCGGTATAACTACCGGAAGCGTTGGTTCGGATGGTACGCGCCGCACCATTCACACCGTTTTGACTGATTGTCACAGTCGCGTTGGGAATCACTGCTCCGGTAGGGTCGGTGGCTGTGCCGTTGATTGTGCCTTGCAGTTCCTGGGCACTCAGTATCGATGGGATACACAGAAGTAGGAGGGTAAGGATGGGAGCAAAAAGCCTGAATCTTTGCATGGCATGACCTCTCAGAAAGTTAAACAAGATGAGGTTGAGTGCTGTTCGAGCGCCGCACGGTTTGAACAAGCTTTTTGCCGGATAGGCAAGCGCCTGCAATTTATCTTTATAAGATATTTACATGCGGTAATGTTAGTCAACGGAAAAACTCATGCGCGCGTGCTTTGCGACTTTCGCGATTGCACTTCGAGTTTTTTTTGCGGCGCAAGGGTCGGACTCTCAAGATGAAGTGGCAATCGTTTCTACCAATTCACATGCGGCGGGAGATTTCGGCGCTCCTTTCTTTATCTTTCGTTCTCTTTTCTTCCGCATGTGCTTTGAGTCAGGGTGATGCGTCAAAGATCACGATCGAGAAACGGCAACTTTCGCAGGATTGGTCGCGAGGAAATATCGCCTTACAGCAAGGCGATAATGCAGCAGCCGAAAAAGAATTCCGGCAGGCTCTTTCCATTGCTCCAAACTCGATTGAAATCATCAATAATCTAGCCATCTCGCTGGCTCGGCAAGGTCACGACAGCGAGGCAATCGAGTTGTATGAGCGCGCGTTGCGACTGAAACCAGGAGACTCCATCACTGAGCGCAATCTCGGTGTGGCATATTTCCGAGCACACCGTTACAAGGACGCTCTGCCACTTCTGGAATCTTTTTCCAAATCGACGCCAACGTTTCAGGCTCTCGATATCACCGGACTCGATTTGTTTGCGCTCGATCGCTATCCTCAATCGATCCAGTATCTCGAGCGGGCAAACCGGTTGCAGCCGAATGATCTGCCAACTCTGGATATTCTGGGAAAAGCGTATTGGAGGGCAAAGAACTACGCGGGCGTTACGACGGTATTCGATCGAATTATGGCCATCGATCCTAACTCGCCGGAAGCACACTTCATGCTTGGACTTGCGGATGACGTGATGTCGAAAGAGGACGACGCGCTGAAAGAATTCCAGACGGTTCTCGCTGAAAATCCAAAATACCCAGGCATTCATTCCAGCTTGGGCTTGATTTACTGGAGGCAGCACCAGGTTCCCGAGGCCTCGAAAGAATTCCAGCAGGAGCTGAGCCTCTATCCCAACGATCCCGTTTCCAATTACATGATGGGAGAAATCTCTGCGTCAGGAAGACAAACCCGAGCAGGCGATTCCATATCTTCAAGCCGCACTTGCCATCAATCCGAACTACCGAGACGCCCTGATGGACCTGGGGCAATGTCACATTATGCTGAACCAGCCGCTGCAAGCTTTGAAGCCTCTGAAAAAAGCAACGGAGGTCGATCCGGACTTCGCACAGGCACATTTCGTTCTGGGAACGGCGTTGAGTATGGCCGGCCAACATGCTGAGGCAGCCCGCGAAAGAAATATCTGCAAGAGACTTCAGGCCGCGCAGAATGCGCAGATGATTCAGCGAACGGAACACGCCCACTAGGCACTGCTACCAGAGCGGCGGCATTTAACGCCTGCAAATCTCAGACGGGACGTAGTAGACTTGCCAAATCCATGGAGTGCGATGTTGAACAAGCGAGAAAATCTTCTGCTCGCCGCCTGCTCGGTTTTCCTTTTACCCGTTTTCCTAATATCTCAAGTGACGTGGGGGCAAGACCAGGCAGCGACTGCACAGCAGGCACAGATGGGTGGTGCGGGTGTGTCTACCGGAGAAGCCTTCGCGCCAGTGCTGGACGCGCAGAAGCGCCCGATTACCGCCGGTGGTTATGTCGATGAAGGGCCGATAATTTTCCAAAACGTCGCCGCAAAAGCCGGCTTGACGAAATGGCGCGAACAAACTGGAACGCTGAGCAAAAAATATATTCTGGATGCGTTCGGATCTGGAGTAGCGCTTTTGGATTATGACCACGACGGCTGGCTCGACATTTACCTTGTGAACGGCTCGACCTACGATGCCATGAGCGGAAAAACTACGCCACCGCACGCGGCGCTATTTCACAACAATCATGACGGAACATTCACCAACGTCGCCGAACAGGCTGGCGTGACCAACGGGCGATGGGGAGAAGGCGTAGCCGTCGGCGACTTCGACAACGACGGCTGGCCAGATATTTACGTCACCAACTTCGGCAAAAATCGTCTCTATCGCAATAACCACGATGGCACGTTTACAGATGCCGCGGAGAAAGCCGGCGTGACACTGGGAAACTGGTCGACGGGTGCGACCTTCGGCGACTACGACGGCGATGGACATCTTGACCTGTTCGTCTCCGGTTACATCCACTATGACATCGCGCACCCTACGAGCCTCGCTTCTTGCTCTGTTCCGCGGAGTTCGAGTCATGTGCGGGCCGCGCGGATTGCCGGGTGAAGCGGACCATTTATTTCATAACAATGGCGACGGCACGTTCACAGACGTCAGCGTCAAAGCTGGCGTCAGCGACCCGAACCATTACTATGGCCTGAGCTCCGTGTTCGCGGATGTGAATAACGACGGCAAGGTGGACCTGGTGGTGGCGAATGACTCAACCCCCAACTATCTCTACATCAACAAAGGCAATGGAACATTTGAAGACGACAGCTACAGCTCCGGATATGCGTTGAATGAAAGCGGGCGGGAGACGGCTTCGATGGGAATCGCGGTCGGAGACTACCGCAACAATGGTCTGCTTGATCTATACAACACCACTTTTTCCGATGACTACAATCCGCTGTATCGAAATGATGGCGACGCCAGCTTCACCGATGTCAGCTATCAGATGAAAATCGCCGATCCCACCATTCCCTTTGTCGGCTGGGGAGATGGTTTTGTCGATTATGACAACGATGGATGGAAGGATCTTTTTGTCGCCAACGGCCATTTGTATCCAGAGGTGGATCAGCACAACTGGGGCACCAGTTATGCGGAACGCCCGCTGCTGTTTCATAACATCGCGGGAAAGAAGTTTGACCTGATCCCTGCAGTGAATGGCACCGGGTTGGCCGCAACTTACACGGCGCGTGGAGCGGCTTTCGGCGATCTGTTCAACGATGGAAAAATCGACGTTGTCATCAATCAGCTGGACGGTGTGCCGGTTTTATTGCGAAACGTCACGAAAACTGGCAACTACTGGGTTGGATTCCAATTGATCGGTGGTGCTAAAAGTCCACGCGACGCCACCGGAGCCACAGTCTATGTAACGGCTGGCGGAATTCGTCAACGCGGAGATGTACTGAGTGGAGGAAGTTATGCTTCCAACAATGATCCGCGCGTTCATTTTGGCCTCGGCAAATCCACGCACATCGACCATGTTGAAATTCACTGGCCGGACCAGGTCAAAGAAAGTGTCGTCATCCCTTCCGTCGATCGCTACTTCACGATTCAAGAAGGGCGTGGAATTGTAAAGGGTGTTTACGATCCCGACCAGTTGCAGAATTCCGCGTCTCAGCTGACCTTAAGGTAAAGCCCTGGCCACTGAATCTACTTCGCAACGATCCATAGGGTCGCAAAATCTAATTCACGAACCTTACCATACCGCTTCAACATCCAATATCCAATGGCAATCCCACCCAACAATCTCTTCTCGCCCCTTACCCAGCGCTCCGTCACATTTCCCAACCGGATTGTGGTTTCGCCGATGTGTCAGTACAGCTATGTCGACGGATTTTCAAATGACTGGCAGTTCGTACACCTTGGCAGCCGAGCCGTAGGGGGAGCAGGTACCGTCTTCGCCGAAGCCACCGCCGTCAGCCCGGAAGGGCGGATCACTCCGGGCGATCTTGGATTGTGGTCCGATGCACATATTGCTCCTCTGGCTCAGATAACCGAGTTCGTGAAGGCTCAGGGAGCGGTTCCGGCGATTCAGCTAGCGCATGCCGGCCGCAAAGCAAGCATGCCCAAACCGTGGGCGGCAAACCCGAAGGCGCTTTCCGCAAGTGATGGCGGCTGGCAGGCTGTTGCGCCCACCTCCCAGTCGTTCGCCGAAGGGTATTCGGCCCCGCAGGCTTTGGATCGTGCCGGCATGGACAAGGTGATCGCAGACTTTGCGGCTGCAACGCGACGAGCTGAAGCAGCCGGCTTTCTTCTCGTGGAAATCCACGGCGCACATGGCTACCTGCTGCACGAATTTTTGTCACCTCTTTCCAACACGCGAACCGACGAATATGGCGTCAGTTTTGAAAATCGTGTCCGGTTCCCGCTCGAAGTAGTCCGTGCGGTTCGCGCCCACTTCCCCACCGAGTTGCCGGTTTGGATGCGTCTCTCCGTCACGGATTGGGTCGAGCCTTCAAAGGAAATTCCCGCAGGCGGCCTGACAGTCGAAGACTCCATTGCGTTTGCCCGGCTCTTAAAAGCTGAAGGCATCGATCTCGTGGATTGCTCTTCCGGTGGCAACGATCCGAGGCAACAGATTCCAGTCGGCCCCGGATACCAGGTCGCTCTTGCTGCGCGAGTCCGCCGGGAGGCCGGAATTGCGACCGCCGCTGTGGGCATGATCACGGCGCCGGAACAGGCCGATCAAATTATCCGCACCGGGCAGGCAGATGTTGTATCGTTGGCTCGGGAAATGCTCCGCGATCCCTACTGGCCGCTCCATGCAGCGGAGGTTCTTCAGAAACCCGCCGTGTGGCCTGTCCAATATGAACGTGCGGCTCACGGAAAAGTTGAGCGTCGACAGCCGTTGAATGAACCTGGCGGCGAGAAGAAATAGTATCGGAGGTCATCCATGTCTGTCATTCGTACCTGCGCTCATTGTAAACAGAAGAACCGAGTCTCCGCGAAACATCTGAGTGCAAGCGGTCGATGTGGAGCGTGCAAAGCCGAGCTTCCTCCACTGGCGGAGCCGCTTGCCGTCGACGCTGCTTCCTTTGACGATATTGTCCAAAACGCAACCGTGCCCATCCTGGTGGACTTCTGGGCCAGTTGGTGCGGTCCGTGCCGGGCCGCGGCTCCCGAGGTTTCTCGCACCGCCGCTGATATGGCGGGCAAAGCCATCGTTCTGAAGGTCGACACGGAAGCCAACCCTCAACTCTCCGCCCGCTATCAGGTGCAGAGTATTCCCAACTTCGTTGTGCTCAAGGGTGGACGTCCGGTTTTCCAGCAGCCTGGCTTGGTCGATCATGAGGAGATGGAGAAGTGGCTTCTTTCGGCTTCAGCCTGAAACGATGCGGCCCGATGCGGCAGGAAATATACCGTATTTGGCGGACAGGAATTCCTGAAGATCCTTCGGAAGAACCAAAGCCAGTTCCTGCCAGGTAAGCAGCTTGAGTCGACAGCGAAGAGCGAACGGACGAACCGTCCGCATAATTCTGTACCAACTTTCGACCAGCTCCGGACGGCGAGCATCGCAGAAGACACAAAAAGAACGTTCGACGGCGTAGGCTGCGAGCGCGCCTCGAATCAGCTGATAGCCGCATTGCTTTCCATTGCGAACAGGAAGCTCTGAAATATCAAACACTGCTTCCAGGTCACGATAGCGCGAGATTAACCCGGGGCTTGCCGACTGAAAATCTGACTCGGTCAGCTTGGCTTCGACCAACAACTCACCGATCTTCATATCGATTTCAGTGTTGTCTCGTTTGCCGTTCTGTAGCGGCGTGCGTGGCTTAAACCCGAACTCAGGATGTGCCTCCGATTCGATCCCCAACAACGCTCTGGCACCCTGGCTCAGCGCCTTTGGATGACAAAAGATGTTCATCAGCAATGCATCGGAGCTGTTGCAGCAATCCAGCTCTTTCCATGGCCAATTGGAGCGAAGACGTGATCGCTTATACGCGGTATGAACTTTTTCGAGTCGTCTCGCCCATTGCCTATTGGCACAGATTCTTCGATACGCATCTGGATGGAAATTTCCATGTCGACCCGCTTCATCGCGACCGAAAATAATGCTGGGAACTTGTCCATCGGAAACTTCGAATAAATAACCATGCCTGGACGCGAATTGAAGGCCGCGAAGGCTGAGCTCGTGGCGCAGGCCGATGCCGCTAG
Organism: uncultured Acidobacteriota bacterium; assembly: GCA_963794795.1. Classification (GTDB taxonomy): domain Bacteria; phylum Acidobacteriota; class Terriglobia; order Terriglobales; family Acidobacteriaceae; genus JAKAAZ01. The sequence continues at coordinate 117,066 of CAWCFC010000009.1, forward strand.
CAACATCGAGAATTGGCTGGCCGACAATCGACATGTTTCCTATAATAGGCGAATACAAGGCGAACATCGAATGTCGCGCTCGGAGTCCAATGGATCAGCCAACGACTTTGCGAAAGATTGTTCATGTCGACATGGACGCGTTCTACGCCTCAGTGGAACAACGGGACAATCCAAAACTTCGCGGTAAACCAGTCGTAGTCGCGTGGCGCGGCAATCGTTCCGTGGTTTGTGCCGCTTCTTACGAAGCTCGCCGCTACGGCATTCGATCTGCAATGCCCGCAGTACGGGCGGAGCGCCTTTGCCCGGAAGCGATCTTCATCCCGCCCGATTTTGTGCGGTATAAGGCTGTATCTCTGGCTGTCCGGGAGATCTTTCGGCGGCACACAGACTTGATTGAGCCGTTATCCCTCGATGAAGCCTATCTTGATGTGACTGAAAACAAGACACAGCTTCCGACGGCGACGCGGGTGGCGAAGATGATTCGCGAACAGATATACGACGAGTTGAACCTGACTGCATCCGCTGGTGTGGCGCCGAACAAATTTCTCGCCAAGATCGCTTCCGACTGGAAGAAGCCCGATGGACTATTTGTCATTCAGCCTCACCAGGTGCAGAGCTTTCTTTTGCCATTGCCGGTCGGCCGCATCCCAGGCGTGGGACGGGTCACAGAGAGTCGCATGAATGCAGTCGGAATCTCCACGGTGGGCGATCTCTACGCGCTTGGACTATCGACTCTGGAAAATCATTTCGGCAGTTATGGCCTTCGCCTGTATCAACTCGCGCGAGGCATCGACGACAATCCTGTCGTGCCAAATCGAGTAAGTAAGTCGATCTCTGCTGAAGATACATTTCCGGAAGATATTCCGCTGGTGGATACAGAGGCGGAGATTCGTCGCCTGGCTGAGAAAGTCTGGAAAGCATCGCACGGCAATGCGCGTAGTGCCAGGACCGTCGTTCTAAAGCTGAAGACGAAAGAGTTCACGAACCTTACGCGCAGCTTGACGCCGCCAACGCCGCCCGCTTCCTGCGAGGAGTTGACATTGATCGCCCTGACACTACGCGAACGAGTGGACGTGGGACAAAAGCAGCTTTTTCGTCTGGTTGGAGTGGGCCTGAGTAATTTTCAAGCGGTTGACGAGCCCATTTCGCCGGCGTCACCAGGCCTCGCATTGAATCGCGAGGAGGTAGCAGATTCCGGAATAGAACACTGAAAAGCTCGCAGACATTGCGATGCTGCTACGTCGCAAGCGCGATATAGCAGCACCACTGTAAACCGGCGCACGGGCAACACGCTGCAGGGCTTGCATGTCGCGCCGTGGCCTTGGATGTCACCTGCCTACAGGCAATAGGCCTGGTCGCAATTGACTTGTGGCATGGCCTGTTGCGGCAGAGTCCTCAGGTTGGGGCGGTTCGGTTCGTGCCCTTCCAGGTCGGCATCGGCCAGGAAGTCAATCGCTGCTTCATCCAGTGTTGCGCCTGTGCCAAAGATGTCGCTGCCTTCCACCTCGACCCAATAGACACCATGACGTTTTCCGGTTGTGATGGCGTGCTGCCCGGCAAGCACACGAACCTTATCCATCGGTGTGGGTTCTCGTTGCGCCAACGCCTGCATTGGGCAAATCAGCAATGCTGCAATCAATCCAGATCGAATGATCTTCTCCATGCTCCCCCTCATTCTTCTGACCGAGAATGTTCCTGCGTCCCTACTTAGTAAAAGCTCACATCGATTCGATGCTCACATCAGCCCAAAGTGTCGTCCGAGGTCATCAATTTGGGCGATGCAACTAACCCTTTGCTCTGCCAATTGTAGCCATGATCCCACAAAGGGCAAGCCTCGATTTCGCGCTTCGGTCACGTTTCCTGGCGTGAACCTAGGGCTCGGCACAGGAACAACATTGCCTGCATAATTACCGTCGTAATCACTCAAAAGAATCGTACTTTCGCCCTTGTCGATCGTGTCTTCCAGCGCCAGCGAACGCTCCTTCGCACGGTTCACCCCGTCATCCATATGGGATGAAACGGCGATTTCGTCCCCATGGCGTTCGGCACGGAGGAGCCGTTTGCAGTGGTGCCTACCAAGAAATCGCCCGCCGGCATCTGCGCATAATAATGCACACCGTTACCCGCGTAATGGTCGACGCACAAATGCGCGTAATAGACGCGACCATTACTTATTTTGCTAAAGGCGCCGAAAATCTTTTTGCCAACTCGGCGCAACGCGGTTTGTGAAAGCCATAGCATCCTCTATATCGGCACGATTTTTCCTTCCCTTAATAGCGCACACCCGTGCGGCGAGAGGATCGCTGGAGGATTTGGGGCGCACGGATCGCGAGCGCTTACCGGTTCGAGATGGCAGAAGTCAAAAGGCGCCGCCCGATCTAAGCCGCCTGGGACAAACTAGGATTCGTTTTTGCCTGAAGCCACAAGTGTCGCCGTAATCTGGCGCCCTGGATCGTCTGCAGCCTGCCCGAGGGGAGAACACATGAAACAAACCGTCACCCTGGCAGGTCAAAACCCTCGAGCTACGCCACTTAGAGATTGAAATCAAAATAAAGGGCCAAGGTTGGCAAGCCAACCTCGGCCCTCTTTTCAATTCCCCGCTGACGAACTGTACGGGAGTAAGTTTACTTTTCAGATCGAAATGCGAAGGTTATTGTCCACCCCAGCCGTGGCCGTTGCCATTCCCATTGTTCTGGCTGATCTGATTTCCGGTTCCATTACGACCCCAGCCTCCCCTATCAAAGTTGAACAGATCGAACAGGTCGCTGATCGCGGGACCATTTACCGGTACCCAAGGATTATCGCGTGTGGTGATCGGGTTAGGATCATTGTCTCGGCTACGGTTTGTAATCGGACCCAAACGCCAGTTTCTTTCGATGAATTTCAGAATCGAAACGTGGTCCGAATATTCGTGAGAGATATATCCGCCCCGTGTGTATGGGGAAACAATAATCATCGGAATCCGGGTGCCATCGCCAAAGTAATCGAGCGGCTGAACATAACCGGAGTCATAATAGCCGCCGCCTTCATCGAAGGTGATGATGATCGCCGTATCCCTCCACAAATTGGGATTGGCCTGGACCGCATCGACGATCTTCTTGCTGAAGCCTTCGAACAGATCAAGCTTCGAAGATGACGGATGGCCATCGACAAGACCGCTGGGCTTGACGAATGAAACCGCCGGCAAGTTCCCACTCTGGATGTCGGCGTAGAGGTTTGCCGTGTCCTGAATGTGCGCCGTGCGGACAGCCGCATTGGCCATGATGGATGTGTCGTATTGGAATGGATTGCAAATATTGCAGTATTCATCGGAGTTTGGGCCAATGGCTCCATAGTTCAGCTGGTATGGATCATTGACGTAGTTATTCCACTGATCGCCGTAATACTTCCACGAGACGTTACTGGCGATTAATTCGTCCCCGATGCTGCGCGTGGAAGAAGGCGGAACGGTAAACACGGTGTTATTGGGGTTGGTATCTGTAAATGCATTGTTGCCATTACCAAAATATCCAGGGTTGTAATTGTTCAACAAGTAATAGTGGCCTGCCTGGCAGTTCGTCTTCACCGGGTTAGGTAGAGACTTGAGATATTTTACGATCGGGGCAACGCCTGGCTGCGTTGTGTCTGCGCAATCCGTGTACGAGCCACCACCGTAGGAAGCGGAACCGTACGAACCGCCGCCATAGCCATCTTCGGAATACCAGTTATTGGTATTGGCTGCCGGATTCGGATTTTCGACTTCATCCACGATGCCCGCATTCGCGGTTCCTGCTGCGACTTCCACATTGTGTGGAGGGAACCGCAGGATGGCCCTTGCCGTCACTGAACCAGATCATATCGGCGTGGCCCAGCATGATGTGGTTTGCACCCGTGCCGCCAAGGACGGACTGATGGAAGTTGTCGCTCATCGAATACTCGTCCGCCAGGCTCTTGAAGTAGGGCACGTCGCCCTTCTGCATGTTATAGAAGCCCATAGCAGTTGCGCCTTCTCCCGTGGTGACTGCGTTCGGAGAGTATTCCGTGCTGAAGCTTGCCGGCTGTACGACGCCGTTTGCTCCAGCCCCTTCCGTAGCTTCCACCCAGGGGAACAGTCTGGCGTCGCAACCGGATGGGTTGACCACGGTTGCACGAGACGCGTTGCAATCCAGCTGCTGCCACATTTGGTAAAAGCGATGAACCGGGCTTTGCGCATAGGAGTTGTAAGTAAAACTCGTTCCATTCGTCAACTCAAATGGCCCTGGAGGCAAATCGTTAACGTTCGTGATACGAGTGTCGGGTGTTTTGGAATTCAGACCAGTGCCTCCTGAAACAAGGTACTGGTAGTAGTCCGCGGGTAATCCGTTTTCGGATTCTTCTGCAAGCGTGAGGCTGTCGTTCTTCACATATGAGTCAGTCGGTCCACCGACGAGTGGGGCAGGCAAAACGTTGTTGGTAAATGACGTCTTGGGAGGGCTGAGCAGGAAGGCATCTGGAGCCTGATCGCTGGCGGCTTTTTGTTCGACGTCTTTGAAATTCGGCCCGGGCGTCCCGTCTGCATTGACGATTCCCTCCGACAGCAGGTTCCAGACAACTTGGTGGCCTTTAGGAACATAGGTAGCGAATACGTGGTCAAAGCTGCGGTTCTCGCCGATGATCACGATCACGTGTTTGATGGGTGTGACAGTATCACCATCGCGGGATGGTTGTGAGGGAGGCCCACTGGCCCACGAAACGCCCACTGCCATTTGGCAGACCATGAGGCCAACCAAAATAGTGCGTGCGCTCTGCAACGTTGTTGCTGCGATCGATTTCAGCGTCATACATCTCCTCCAGAGAAATGGAGCAGTCTGCCCCATCGGAATGGTTTTATCTCGGCAATATTTCAACTGCATGTCGTTTCGGTAAACGGGAAATAAATCTTGGACAATGTGCGTCGGATTAAATGAAAGGATGAACTTCTGGAGGTCTCGGAGAGTCTGTCGGTCTTAGTGCGCGGGTGATTTGACGGGAAGCGGTGAATCTGCCGGCTCTACGCGAATCGTCCCCATCATTCCCCTATCTTCATGTTCTAAAAGATGGCAATGGTAGACGAAGGTGCCGACGATATTTGGATCGCGAAAATCCATACGAAGTCGAACGCTGGGATATTCAAAAGATCTGCCGTTGTAATAGGGAACATTCACCGTGTCGCGCAAAAACGGCTCATTGATCGGCCGACCCATGTAGTCGAGCAGCAGGAAGTGAAGTTGGTGGATGTGGAAGGCGTGCAATTCATTCGAACGGTTCTCGATAATCCAATCTTCTACAGTGCCCTGCTTCGCAATGATATTCGGGATGCCGGAGTTCGGATCGAACGGCTTTGGTTTTTGACCATCAACGGTGATATAAAACTCCGTCGCGCTCGCTGGATTGTTCGGATCGGATAACTTCTCCGAGAAATACAGCATGCGAGTTCTAACGGGCTTGACACTCCCCAGCCACGGAAGTGCGGGCCGAGGAAGTAGTTTCGGTGAAGCATTCAGAATGGAAGGCGGTTGGGGCGCAGTCGGCGAAACTTCAATCATTGCAATCGTGCGGTTGGGATCGTTTTCTCCTCCGGGTCCGGTATCCACCGTTTTCGTTACCAAAAGCCCGGCCTCCCCTTGCGGCGGTCCTTTCACAATAAATTCAACCCGCGCCCCTGGAGGAATTCCAAGGTGACTCTGCCAATCGACAAAGTCTCGCGGACCTTCATTTAGATTCAACGGAACCCCATCGAGAGCCACCAGACCAAGCGGCTGCGGCACGCGGCGAAACAGAACTTCCAAATTTAAATATGTGATGGCCGACGCGTTCAATACCCGCCACAGTTGGCGCTCACCAGGTTTCATCTGAATAATTGCCGGCTGATAGCTGGGATACGGAACTGGAACGAAGTTGATCGAGAGGTCCTTGGCCGGTTTGCCGAAGCCTGTGCCTGTATTCGCTGCGTCTCCATCGTGATCAAAAAACATTTTTGGAATCACCGGCTCTGACTTATCGGGTGGCGACATCGGATGCAAAAGATCTCGATCGCGAATCACGAGCACTTGTTCCGGCAATCCAGCCAAAGCGCTATCCGCCCGCTCAATGCCTTCAACAATCAGCGCGCCAGATGCACCGCCGAGAACTTCCGTCTCAGCAAAACCGTGAATATGCGGGTGATACCAGTACAGTCCCGGCGGCTCGTTTTCCGGGATGCGAAACTTATATTCAAACGGCCGAGCGCCGGCTGGAATCGATGTAGTAAGAACATCATCCTGATGACAGGTCGGAGGGATCGTCAATCCATGGAAATGAAGGTTGGTGGACGTTGCCGTCATCGTCGTCCCCGGCGAACACGGCTTCTCACCATATTTTTCTCCCATCTTCATAGGAGCATGGCCGGGCATGCTAGCCCCAGGGTGAGGATTTATCAGGTCATTCTTCAATCGGATGATGACAAGATCGCCTGGTTTCGCTCGCAGCGTTGGGGATTCGTCTCCATGCTTGTCGATGTAGCAGTAGCGAGTGGAACCGTCCGGTTCAGTGAAGTCGTGAATCGTTAAATCTACCTTTAGAACACCGTGTTTGCTTCGCAAGTCTGCTGGTTGCAACACGACGCTTCCTGGCTGGGGGCGAAGGCACGGATTCTTAGGCGTCCGCTCGGCACTAAGATTCAGGTGTAATTGCGCGCAACACACCCCTAGCCACACAACCAGAAAAAACTTCTTCAACCGCAAAACCTTCCTAACTCTGTGCCTGAGCGCTTTTGCACGTTTCAGGCATGCGATGTCGATCTCGGTTCCGCTAGATTATTTGGTGCGCGATCAAAGCTTGATGAATACTGGTTCAATTTCTCCCTGGCCGGCCGCGGCCATTCCATATTCGCTCGCAGGAAATCATCATTCCTTAATATTTCCTCTGTTACCTTGGCTCACGACGTTGCGGAAGGAATCAACTTCCGCGAAAGTTCGCGCCGCGTCCCCAGGGAGAAAAGTGCCGCATGGGTAGTCGCCTGATAAGTAAGGTTTGCCAAGCAAGAAAGGCTGCAGTATTCACCGCGGGACTGGTGCTCATTTCCTTCGCCGCAGCGCAAACAACCCCGATTTCCATCAGCGAAACCGGTTCTACCCTGATCTTTCCACTATTCCAGACTTGGGTAGCCGCCTATTCGAAGGTGGATCCCAATCTTCATATGACTGTTGGTGCCACAGGTTCGGGAGCCGGTATCGCGCAGGCCATCGCCAACCGGGTGCAAATCGGTACTTCTGACGCTTACATGTCTGACGATCAGAAAATGGCCCACCCGGATATTCTGAATATCCCGCTTGCTATTTCCGCGCAGGTGGTGGAAGCGAATCTGCCTGAATTGCATGGAGCGGCCTTGAAGTTGAGCGGCCCCGTGCTGGCCGACATCTATACCGGCAAAATCCATAGCTGGGATGCGGCTCCCATTGCTGCCCTAAACCCAGGTGTGCACCTGCCGCACCACGCCATTGTTCCCGTCCATCGTGCCGACGGGTCGGGAGACACATTCATCTTCACTCAGTTCCTCAGCTTCACGACTTGCGCATCGGGAGACACGGACGACCCATCCTGCCACGGCACCTGGGCAGTCACTATCGGCTACGATACCGCCGTGCATTGGCCGTCTGTGTCGGGCGCAATCAGCGCAACCGGTAATCAGGGTATGGTGCAGACTCTCTCCCGCACTCCCTATTCGGTCGGCTATCTGGGAGGAAGCTTTCAGGACCAGGCGAACAAGGCCGGCCTCATCACAGCAATGCTGAAGAATCAGTCGGGAAAATTCCTTCTGCCAACCCAGAACACCGTCACCGCCGCGGCTGCATCGCTCACGCCGCGAACTCCCCCGGATGAACGCCTCACTCTGGTGTTCGCCCCCGGAGATGATTCCTATCCGCTGATCAATTACGAATATGCCGTCGTTTCACAGAAGCAGGCGAATCCGCAAACTGCCTCCGCCATCAGCAATTTTCTGCTGTGGTGTATCTCTCCGCAAGGTGGCAGCGCGCCGAGCATGCTTGACCCGGTTCACTTTATTCCATTGCCGACTGCGATACGCGCGCGCAGCGAAATACAGATTGCCAAAATTCAGTAACGACCCATCATGTCGCAGCGGCTTAGCCCGCTGAAATGCTGTACCGAAGGATATTGCGATGGCAAATACCACGAATCAACCGCCTCAACCACGCACCGTGCAGGACTATATCGATGAGCGGCCAATGTGGCCCGACGGCACCCACCTCCATGCTTTTCCCATGACAACGATGCAGAAGCGCATCTGGATGCTGGCTGCTGCCGGCAAATTCTTCGAGGGTTTTGTCGTCTTCATGACCGGTGTCGCGCTGCCGCTGATCGCGCGCCAGTTCAATATTGGCGCCGCCCAGCATGGATTCGTGACCGCCGCTACTTTGGGCGGAATTCTGATCGGCGCCGTCGGCCTGGGCAGTCTGTCGGATTACTTCGGACGCAAATCGATGTTCATTGTGGAGATGATTATCTTCACCGCGTTTCTCGGCGCCGCCGTGTTCTGCAATAGCTTCGTCTCGCTCATCTTCTGCTTGTTCGGACTCGGACTTGCGCTGGGCTGCGACTATCCCACGGCGCACATGATCATCTCCGAAAGCATTCCCAGCACCAGCCGCGGTCGCCTGGTACTGGCTGCGTTCGCCTTCCAGGCAGTTGGCGCTCTAGGGGGTGCCGTTGTCGGCTATGCGGTCCTGGTTGCCGTGCCGAACCTCAATGCCTGGCGCTGGATGTTTGCCACCGCGGTCGTACCCGCCTTGATCGTCACCATTGGCCGCTTCTATGTCACAGAAAGCGCGAACTGGCTGCACGCGCGGGGCGACACCGATCGGGCCAAACTCGCCGCCAGCCAACTTCTCCATCGCAAGCCGCAATATCCGGCGGACATTGTGCTCGTGCCGCAGCAGTCATCCGCTAACCCCGGAGAGACGCATAACGGCGGCTCTTTTCTTTCCCTGTTCAATAAGCGGTATCGTCGCGCCACCATCCTTGCTTCGGTCCCCTGGTTCCTGCAGGATCTCAGTACTTACGGCATCGGCATCTTCACACCCACCATTCTGGCGGCTGCCATCGGACATAAAGCCGAGCACGTGCGCAGCATGAGCGACCTCATCTCGAACGCAACGCTGGCGGCTCGCGGAGATGCGATGATCACGATGCTGCTGATCATTGGTATCGCCTTTGCTGTTGTGCTTGCCGACAAGGTGGGCCGAATCAAGCTGCAGATTTTCGGATTTATCGGCTGCGCAGCCGGCCTGTTTCTCGCATCGCTCTCTGTCGACTTCAGCGGCGGGATGAAAATCATCCTGATCTTTGCCGGCTTCATGCTCTTCGACTTTATGACCAACCTGGGGCCGAACGCACAAACGTATCTGCTTGCCGGCGAGGTCTTCCCGACCGCCATCCGCGGCAAGGGCGCGGGCTTCGCGGCTGCGTTTGCAAAGATCGGCGCCGTGGCCACGGCATTCCTGTTCCCTATCCTGCTGGTAACGATCGGCACTCGGTGGCTGCTGTATGGCCTGGTGGTTGCATCGCTGCTCGGAGCCGTCGTGACCTGGATGTATCGAATTGAGACCAACGGCGTGAACCTGGATCATATTGGGGAGGTCGCGAGCGAACCGGAGAGTTCTAAAGCCATCGCTTAATTCGTCGGATATCAAAGACCAATCCGAGTCTTCGTTTCACGGATGCGCAGTCCTGCACGCAGCTTGGATTGGCTTGTATAGAAACTTCTCTCCATCTTCTGTCTGCCCGCATGACCGAATGTCATCGTTTCAACTGTCGCGAAGCCAATCCCGATACACTTCAAGATATTGCCCCGACGTATTGATAACTTTTAGTTTTTCCATCACAGCAGAGTTGTCCGGCACGCGTTGCGCATAGCATTGGCGCACGTCATGCGCGGGAAGAGTCGTGCCGAGAGCATCGACTGCATCGGCAATCCACACGGGACGCGGATAGACGGCTGCGGAAAGGTCGGGCACATCGAAGTGCCGCAGAATTCCAGGGACAAACCAATCAAGCTGCAGCGAATAGTCGGTGGATTGCACGACCGACATATAGCTGACAAGCATTCGAGTGAGAAGGATCGATCGAATGCGTTGATCAAGTACCGTGGCCATCAGTGCCGCCAGGCCAGCGTCTTCTTGTCCGATCATGCGAATTTGCGACATATCGACATCTGGTCGCGAAGATAGGTAATCGAGAGTGCGCACAATGTCCCAGACCCTCTGCCCAATGACGGGGTTTCCCAGTACCAGATTGGCCCAGGCCAGCCCGTCCTGCACATTCATTTGCTGATAGAAGACAGGTCCGCCGCGAGGAGGCCGCGGTGTGGAAAGTCCAGTCCCTCGCAACGCGACGGCGCAGACGGCGTGACCCTGCCGGAAAATGTCATCAAATGGGCTGGGCTCCCCAACCGCTTCATCGGCGTACCCATTACTCACATAAAGAACGCAAGGATGTTTTGCGGCTCCATTCTGCGATGCAACAAACCAGCCCACAATGCGAACTCCAGGTTCAGACTCAAACTGAAGTTCTTCAATCCGTTCTTTTTTCCTGATGTTCGTAGAAAGCACGCGAGACTGGAGCGCCGCCTTTTCCAACGGCAGTGCGAGTAACTTCGTAAGCTGTGTGCGAACTTTTTCTCTGGCATTCGACGGATCAGTCTCGGTCTTGAAATAACTCGCTGGTAACAGCTTCGTTGCCCGATCGGTATTGAGCCGAACTACAGACCGACCGTGAAGAGACGTGGTGACTTGTCCGGTCGTAGTCGCGTTCAACGCGCGATCTGGCGCGTCATCGTATTCCGCTTCCTCCACGCCCACTTCCATCTTTCCAAACCATCGATTGAACCAACTATAGATGGCCCGACGAGAAAAGAAATCCATTCCGTGAGGCAAGTCCCCGGCAAATAGTCCTACTTTATTCTTAGAGCCAAGAATTCCGTAAATACGAGTCAGCTCATCGTAGTTTTCGATGACAGCTTCTGTGTTGAGCGGCCCGTAAGTTTCTCCCTCGTCATTCTTCGTGTAGCACACCAACAAGGGCTTAGGGGCAAACGCGGCAAGCAAATCTCCGCGGTCGATCCACAAAGGGAGACTACCCACAATGTCTGTTTCGGCATCGGAGATGGAGCCTGGTGGGTCGTAGAAGGGTCCAGCCACGTTCGCAAAGTTGCCCTCGATCGCAACGGCTGCATGGATGCGCGGCTCCAGGGCTCCGAGAAACATCGTCATGGTCCCGCCGCCGGACTGACCCGTGCACCCGATGCGGTGCGGATCGACTTCGGGTCGCGTCAACAGATAGTCAAGACCGCGAATGCCGTCCCAGGCGAGATACAGGGCGAATGTATCGCCAAACAAAATCATCGGCCGGCCCGCCTGCGTGTGTTCCATAGAGATTGCATGGAAGCGTGTATGATTTGTTCCCGGTTGAAGGTACTGAATTCTTTCACCTTGCCCAAAAGGATCCCAGGTCAAAACGATGTAACCCTTCCTGGCAAGATTTTGATACGTGTACTGGTACCGCATTGCGGCTTTGCCGTTGGCAGTATGACCGATGGGCGCAAGAATTGCCGGATAGGGAGGCTGGCCAGTTGTGGGGATGTAGAGATTTGCCGTCACATAAACTTGTGGCATACTTTCAAAAATCAGCTTCTCGATGCGATATCCATTTCGTTCGAGTGTGCCGGTGATGCGGGGATGCAACGGCGTCTCTTCCGGGCGCCCCCCGAGAAGCTGCCAAAGATGGGAGCGCACATACTCTGTTCGGGCAGTGACCTGTTGCTTCGATTGAATCTGTGCCAGCAGGGCCCGGCGCGACTTCTCTGGCTCGGTTCATGTTTCTCGTGATGGAATCTGGGCCAGTCGTTCCAGAATTCCCTGATGCGAACGTGGAAGCTGGTTTTCACTCACTTAAGCTGCTCGGCGCAGCGTCACCAGGGACCGGCGGAGGAACACCCAGTACGGACGCGGCGGCAACGGTTATGTTTGCCGCTAAGAACCTTCGGCGCGTTACCATGCGGAATCCTTCTCCGAACTTCCATCACAAATAGCATCGGTAAATGTATCGGTCAATTCTATGCCGCGCGCAGTCAACGCCAGATTCTTCGAGTCCACACGCTAGGGTAATTCTTCGAAAGTTGTCAAGGTACACTGTCGGGCAATCGAGAAATTTTGCGCCGACAAGCACTCGATCGAATAGCACCATACGTAACTCGAAGGCCCTTCACGGCGGACTTCATCAGCCGATACCGATTGTCTGCACCTAAATTTCTGATCCTCGCTGTCGGTTTGTCAGGATCGCACGGCTTCCGCATTGAAAACCGATCATTAAGAACGAATGAAACGCACGGTGCAAAGTATTAGTCTGGAGTTGACACGGCCGCGGCAATGGAATAAAAGAGAGTGTTGGTTAGGTGAAGGAGTTCACCTTTAACCGCTGTCCCTTCCAATAGGCCGGACAGATGATGACTCCTGACAGGGAATCCTGTTGCGGAGTTATGTCCCGGCGTCTTCCCTGAATACAAGTGAATTGGAGTTTTCGGATCCATGAACTATATGTGGGTTCTTTCAACTTTATGTTGCGTCGTCGCGATTGATGCGATCGTGTACGCGATCCCTCGCGTGAAAACCGCGATTGACTCTCCTCTTTTTCGGAACGGAGCCCATGGCATTGCGCTGTGGCGTTCATCTTCCGCTCCGTTGCTGCCCGTGGAATGGCTTACAACCAACGACCTCGTGTCGGGAAAGCGTACGTATCATGTCTGAGATTGCAAAACTTGAAGCTCTTGAAATCCTCGATTCCCGAGGGAACCCCACCCTTGCAGTCACCGCAACATTGGCGAACGGAGTAAAGGCTACCGCGAAAGTTCCCTCCGGAGCATCGACCGGCAAGCGAGAAGCAGTCGAATTGAGAGATGGAGATAAAGCGCGCTTTGGCGGCAAAGGTGTACTGAAAGCCAGGAGCCACGTGGAGGGCGAAATTCAAAATGTCATCCGCGGATTCGACGCGAATGATCAGAAGACGCTGGATAAGAAGCTGTGCGAATTGGACGGGGCACCGAACAAAGCGCGACTCGGTGCCAATGCAATTCTTGGCGTGTCACTGGCGGTTGCCAGAGCGTCAGCGGAAGATCGCTGCCTTCCCTTCTATGCCAGTCTCGGCAATGAGGGAGCCAATCTGATTCCGGCGCCATGGTTCAACGTGCTGAACGGTGGCAGTCACGCCGACAGTAACGTAGATTTTCAGGAATTCATGATTTCACCGGTCGGCGCGCCTCGCTACAGCGAGGGTTTGCGAGCCGCAGCCGAAACCTTCCATGCGCTGAAGGCTGTGCTGCACAAGAAGGGATACAGCACCGGCGTTGGAGACGAAGGTGGATTCGCGCCGGAACTGAAATCGAACGAAGAGCCGATTGAGTTGATCCTCGAAGCCATTCAGAAGGCTGGCTACAAACCCGGCAAGGACATCGTCCTGGTGCTCGACCCCGCGACCAGCGAACTATTTGAAGATGGCGCCTATGTCTTCGAGAAGTCAGACAAGAGCAGGAAGTCGCCAACGCAGATGGTGGAATTCTGGAAGAGTCTGCTCGGTCGCTATCCGGAAATCTGGGCCATTGAAGATGGGGTTGCGGAAGACGATCACGCCGGTTGGCAGCAGCTGACCAAAGCGCTGGGAGACAGAATCCAATTGATCGGCGACGACAACTTTGTCACCAATCCCACGATCTTTCGCCAAGGAATTAAGGATGGCATCGCCAATGCAATCCTCATCAAGCTGAATCAGATTGGCACCTTGACGGAAACTTTGGAGTGCATCGAGATTGCGCGCGCCAACGGCTACGGCGCAGTGATTTCCCATCGATCCGGGGAAACTGACGACACCAGTATCGCCGATCTAGCCGTGGCCGCGGGGATGGGCCAGATAAAAACCGGCTCGACCAGCCGAGGAGAACGCATTGCGAAGTACAACCGCTTTCTCGAGATCGAACGCGAACTCGGAGCCAAGGCGCGCTATGCAGGCGCCACCGTGTATGACCGCTGGCAGACGTCCGTAAAGGTATAGCACGCCATCGTGGGTGTTGGAGTCCACCGCAAATCGCTCACTTGGGCAGATGACTCCTCGAAGCTTCAAATACTTGGAGGAGTCATGCCCGAACCGGAACCGGACCGCGCGACGGAGCGACACCCTGGGGAATTAAACGACCCCCAGCAGAGACGCCTGCGCGTCACTTGCCAATATATCGACAAGCTGCTCAGCGACATTGAGAGCGTCCTGCATGCCGCGACATCGAAGTCACCGTTTCCCCGATACGTCGTGGACATCACGCCCGCACAAGGTCGAGTGATTGAGGATCATATTCATCGTCTGCGCACTCAACTTCTGCGTACTCTGGCCTGGCAACACCTGGAGCCGACACCACCAGAAATTCCCGCGAGACGTGCGGTGATGACGGACCTGTCTTTCATCGACATCGCGATTGAAGAACTGAAACCCAGCTACCTGCGTGGTTATGGAGCTGTCCCGGAAGATGCGGTGAATCAGCTGAATGGGGTGGTTCACGAGCTACGCTCGCTGGTCGAAGGCATCGAACGCTACGTCCGCCAAGGACTCGGCGCGAACCTGGAGGCGCGCCTTGCGCAACTGGAGGAGACCGGCCGCGACGTGGATCTTTTGCGACTGCTGGAGGAGGTGATCACCCGTCAAGGCTTGGTCGAATTTCGATCGCGTATCGATTCTGTTGTCTCGCGGCTGGAAGATACGAACCTCGAAATCGCCTTGTTCGGTCGAGTCAGCAGCGGCAAATCTTCGCTGCTGAACTCACTTCTTGGTACGAACATTCTGCCGGTAGGCGTGAACCCGATCACCGCAGTCCCCACGAAGCTGCGCTATGGAGGTTCCTTGCGCGCGGCGGTCACCTATGGCGACGGAAGAAGTGAGATCGTCCCGATTGAAAGGCTCTCTACGCTGGTAACGGAGCTAGAGAATCCCGGCAACGTAAAAAATATTGTTCGAGCAGTCGTCGAGGTTCCTTCTCCGCGTCTGCAGCATGGCATTGTGCTTGTCGATACGCCCGGACTTGGCTCCCTGGCAAAACGCGGCGGGGCAGAAACTCTCGCGTATCTCCCGACGTGCGATCTTGCAGTGCTACTGATTGACGTCGGGGCCACATTGAACGACGAAGACCTCGGAACGCTGCGTCTCCTATATGAAGCGGGGATTCCCGCCGTGATTTTGCTTAGCAAGTCAGACCTGCTGGGAGAAGACGATCTGAACCAAATCATCCGCTACGTTCAGGAACAGTTGCAAGGCGAATTGGGTCTGCACATGAGCGTTCATCCCGTCAGTTCACTTTCAAGTCACTCCAACCTCCTCGATCAATTCTTCGAGCAGGAATTGCTGCCTCGATTCGAGAAGGCGCGACTCCTCCGCAATGATTCCATTGCCCGGAAGATCGGAGCCCTGCGCGACTCAGTGATTGCAGCCCTGGAAACGAATCTGAACCGCAAGCAACGCCGCAGCCACACCGCGCCCATCGACACGGAGGGTCTGGAAGAGCGCCTGCGCCAAGCGACCGGCATGATCGGCGAGCAACGCACCACCCTCAACCATGCCTTCCTAAAACTTGGCGAGACGCCCGATGAGGTGCTGAATCAGGTTGCGGACACGGCGCTGCAATGGATGCGAACTAACTCCGAAACTCGGGTCACGTCATCGCAACTTTCAGAGTGGATCCATGACGCTGTCCGCGTCGAGTTGGAGCAATCCATTGGAAATGTCGCCTGGGTCAGCCAGCGCGCCATCGATACATTACAGAGTGTGGCGCAGGAAATGGGACGAACCGACATTCCCGCCCAGGAAGAAATGGCGATTCTGCTGCGCGATATGCCGCGCTTTGAAATGGCCGCACTCCCAAACGAAATCAGCGCTAGCCACTGGGCAATTCTGGGAGACACCGTGGTTCGCTCCAGAATCAAAAAGCTTCTGCGTGAAGACGTCGGCGAAGTTTTACAGCGAGATCTACACCTGTACGGCCGCGCCCTTTCTCAGTGGAACCAGGAGTTCGCCGGCAAAATGGAATTCCTGATCAGTTCCTACGCCGATGGGTATCGTGTCCAGCTGCACAGAATCACAGGAACCTCAAACGAATCGATTGACACTTCGCAAGTGGAAGACGATCTGCACCGCCTGAAACACTGGGAGACCGATATGAGCGTCAACGTACCCGAAAACATGGATAGGGAGGCATGAGTTTGTCGAAATATATCTTCATCGCGGTCGGCGGGGCGCTTGGTGCGATCGCCAGGTTCTGGGTTGATTCGGCGGTTGCCAGCCGGCTGGGAACAAAGTTCCCTTACGGAACTTTTGTCATCAACATCACCGCCTGCGTGCTCATTGGCTTCTCCCTGACCTTCCTGGCCAGACGTACGGATCTGAACCCTGCGTGGAGATTCTTCATCCCGATTGGCTTTCTTGGCGCATACAGCACATTCTCATCCTATGGGTGGGAGACCGTCTCCATGCTGCGGGACGGAGGATTCTCGATGGCTTCTCTCTATGCATTCGGCAGTCTTTTCCTTGGACTTGTGGCGGTCTGGTGCGGCATCCTTCTCGCGGAGATCATCTCATGAGGAATCACAAACAATTCATCACCCTTAAAGAGCTGGAGTAAGAACCTAACTCAAGAGTTTTCTCGGAAGCCCGAGCTCTATGACTGGTTAGCAATCGCTTGAAAAGCTGCAGAATTTCTTGTTGCTCAGCGCGGACTACACGGATAAGGAGAATACATGTTGCAGGCAGGTAAGGCAGTCAAGGTTTCGATCTATCTCAGCGAGGGATCGACTCATCACGGAGTGTCGACGTCCTCCACCATCCTCGACTTTCTTTTCTATCGCGGCGTTTCCGGCGCAACGGTGCTGAAGGGCGTCGCCGGTTTTGGAGCGGATCACCGCATGCATTCCGCCAGCTTCGTTGAAATTTCCGACCACCTGCCGTTGAAAATCGAGTTCATCGAATCACGCGAGAAGGTCGACGAGCTTCTCGGCAAGCTGCAGGAAATGGCCGGGACCGGCATGATTGAAGTGCAAGAGACCACGATAGCCAAGCCGGCGCAAACTTCCAAGCAAAAGAGCCCGGCACTCCCCCCGCATATGAAGATGGAAGGCAGAGCGCGGCTGATGCGCATCTACATCGGTGAAGCGGACCAGTGGAGAGAAAAGCCGCTCCACAAAGCGCTGGTTGAGGCGATGCGCGCCAACGACATCGCCGGAGTGACCGTCTATCGCGGCATTCTCGGCTATGGCGCGCACCGGCGAATCCACAAAGACAAGCCCCTGCACCTCTCTCACGACTGTCCCATCATGCTTTCAGTAGTCGATACGGAAGAGAAGCTCCAGGCCTTTCTGCCCATCGTCGAGCAGATGGTGCTGGAGGGATTGGTCGTTCTATCGGATGTAGACATCATCAAGTACTCCTATCGTGCGCTCGATTCCAATCAAGGCGCGGAGTGAGCGGAGGCACACCCATGAAAGAAGAATTTCAAGCACGTATGCTTCGCATCCATTTTGGTGAAGATGACAGGTGGCAAGGCAAACCATTGCACGAAGCAATTTTCACTAAATGTAAAGAGCTCGGAATTGCGACAGTGACGGTGTACCGAGGCATCGAGGGCTATGGAACCAGCACTAGAATTCATCGTGCCAGCCTCTGGAGCTTGTCCAAAGATGCTCCCATGATGGTGAGCGTGATTGATACCGAAGACCAGATCAACAACTTGATTCCTCATCTTGACACCATGGTCACCGAAGGCCTGATTGCTACCTCGAATGTCGAAGTGATCCGATACTTCCGACAGCAAGATGCTCCCGCCAAGGCGTAAACACTGATGCAGGCATACGACAGCAGTTCGACAGTGCGAGAGCACGGTAGCGCTTATGCCGAGACATCCGTATGTGTGGATGGCGCGTCGCGTTTGTTGCAACTAGCCGCTCTTGCCGGGAAACTTGGTGCTGAACCTGTCGCCGAAGAAGCATGTGAGCTAGCAACTCGAGTTTCTGAAGGACGTTTCTATGTCGCGTGCGTCGGCCAATTCAAGCGAGGTAAATCCACCCTCCTCAACGCTCTTGTCGGCCATAAGGCTGTTCCGACCGGGTTTGTTCCTGTAACCGCAGTGCCTACGGTGATTCGCTTTGGCGACAAGCTTCACGCGCGCGGCAAAAAGTGATCCGACCTTGCACCTAGCGAGAAATGGCGCACAACGTCATTCGATCCAGCCATTAACGCTACACACGTAACAAAACGAGTGCGATTCGTTTGAAAGAGACTTCCGCCGTGACCACTTCTTTTTCTGCGAAACAAGTTCCGACGCGCGAATACGTAAGTTGCGTCGAACGCGAAGAAGAAATGAACAGGCTTCGAACCCAGGCTGGGATATGCAAATCCATTCTTGTCTACGGGCCTGAAGGCGTTGGGAAATCGAGATTGCTGCGCGGTTTTGTCGAGAACCACCCGCATGCTATCTATATCGAGCAAATTCACTCGCCTCATGCCCTTCTCGTCGCATTTCTCACCGCGATGCGCTCGTTTGCAAATCCAACTACACCACCCCGAAACCTCACAAGTCTATCCACCGTTTCATTAAAGGGCCTTGCGCGCCGAGTCCTGGAGAACCAGCCGTGCCTGCTGGTGCTCGATCAACTCAATGGCCCCTCTCGAGCCGTCACGGCCCTGATCAAGGATTTACATCACTTCGGACGCACGCCCGTGGTCTTTGCCTCCAGATCACCGCACATGGAGGATATCGGCGCGCTGCAACCGCTATGCGCAGACAAGTCGGAGCGCATTGAGATAAAAAATTGGCCGCAGCCTATCGCGCTCGAATTTGCATATCGCGAGGCCGAGAAAACCTCACTATCAGCGTCTAACCTGGAGCAGGCGTTACGAATGTTGGCCGAATGGAGCAATGGCAATCCAGCTGCAATCCTCCACATGCTAAAGATGGCCCAGCGGCCACAGTACAGACTGGGCGATCAGATCAAAGCCCACGTCCTCTACCTAGATTACCGAATGGGTCGTCGCTAGTTGGAAGGTTTGCGGAAACAAGCTAGCGCCATCATGACAATGAGGAATCAGTGCTCTCACTCTGAAATCCGCATTCCATCTTTATGAAACTCTCGGTGTGCGGGCGCCGTCCAATCATTCCATGAATACCATTACGCTGGAAGAACACTTCATTACGAAATCCCTTCTCCGGGCAACTGGAGCGGGTGACAGGGAAGCTCCCCCGCAGCTTGCGGAATTGCAGCCCAGGCTCCTTGACATCGGTGCCGGCCGGATCGCCGACATGGACAAATCAGAGATCGATCTACAGGTGCTTTCGCTTGCGGCAATGGGATTCGAAGCCCTCGACGCTGACACAGCCAGTCCGCTGGCTCGCGACATCAACGACGAGCTCGCTGACGCGGTGCATTCCCATCCAAAACGTTTTGGCGGATTTGCCACTCTTGCCATGAAGACCCCCTCCACCGCAGCCAGTGAGCTGGACCGCTGTGTCACACGCCTTGGATTTCAAGGCGCTCTCCTCAATGGCACCGTCGGTGGTCTTTTTCTTGACGATCCGAGCTTCCTACCGGTCTTTGAGGCCGCCGCTCATCTGGGAGTTCCCATTTACCTTCACCCGGCGCTGCCCCCGGAGCCGGTTCGCGAGGCCTATTTTTCCGGCCTTCCCGGTGAACTTGGTTTCCTTCTATCCATCGCGGGCTGGGGCTGGCATGCTGAGACTGGCCTTCATACCCTCCGGCTTATCGTCTCGGGCCTGTTTGATCGCCTTCCCAGCTTGCAGCTGATTATCGGCCACATGGGAGAAGGGCTGCCCTATGCGCTCGCCCGCTCCAGCGGCGTCCTTTCTCACGCCGCGCCGCATCTTCGCCAGCCTGTCGCCGATTACTTCCAATCAAACATTCACTGCACCACCAGCGGCTACTTCACCCTGCCACCGTTGCAGTGCGCCATCGAGGTCATCGGCATCGATCGCCTTCTTTTCTCGGTGGATTATCCCTACAGCCCCAACACGCGCGGTCGAGCCTTTCTCGATAGTCTGTCGAATGTCCTCGGTCCTGGTGACAGTGCAAAGCTCACTCATCGCAATGCTGAGCATCTCCTCAGGCTGCCAGCCCTCGCATGACGCTTGCCTCGCCGTGGCCGGCAAAAACTTCAAGAAGCCGAGGTCCAATGCCGACACGATCTAGCCATCGCCGTTCTCTGCGCCTACAATCATCCCGACCCAGCCAAACGGCGGCAAAAATGAATAAGCGTGAATTTCTCAAGGGTTCAGTCGCCACAGCAGCCGCGATGATGACGACAAGTTTCCCCGAACGCGACGTACTCGCCGATGCCATGATCCCCAGAACCAATTGGTCCGGCAATTATCACTACTCGACCAATCGTGTCTTCCAGCCCGCAACCATTTCTGAAGTGCAGGACGCCGTCCGCAGCGTTGCAGGAGTTCGCGCTCTCGGTACCCGTCATTCCTTTAACGGCATCGCCGACTCAAAGATTGCGCAAATCTCCACTCTCAAGCTGACGGATGTAAGCCTCGACGCCAAAACAAAGACCGCTACCGTCGGGGCGGGCATCCGCTACGGTGACTTGGCGATCATCCTCGACGCGAAAGGTTTTGCGCTCCATAATATGGCCTCTCTGCCGCACATCTCCGTAGGCGGGGCTTGCGCCACCGCGACCCACGGCTCAGGTGTGCGCAACGGCAATCTCGCCACGGCTGTCACCGCCATCCAATTCGTTGCCGCCGACGGAACTGTCCGCACCCTGTCCCGCGACAAGGATCGCGATCGATTCGCAGGCGCGGTCGTCGCACTTGGATCCCTGGGAGTTGTTACCCATCTGACCCTCGCCGTCCAACCCCGCTACGAAATGACCCAGATCGTCTATCAGAACCTTCCTTTCAGCGAACTGGAGCACCACCTGGCCGACATCATGGGAACAGGGTACAGCGTTTCCATTTTTACCGACTGGCAGAACGGTCGTGCCGGCGAGGTCTGGATCAAGCGCCGCGTCGATCAGGGTGGTGCCTCCACGCCTCCCGCCCGTTTCTACAACGCCACCCTCGCGACCAAGAAACTTCATCCTATCCCCGGCCACTCCGCCGATGCATGCACCGACCAACTCAACATCGTGGGGCCTTGGTACGAGCGGCTTCCGCACTTCAAAATGAACTTCACGCCTTCCAGTGGACACGAACTGCAAACTGAGTTTCTTGTGCCATTTGATCGCGGTTATCAAGCCATCCGTGCTGTCGAGACCCTCCGCGACAGCATCACTCCTCACCTCTACATCACCGAACTCCGCGCTATCGCCGCCGACGATTTGTGGATGAGCATGGCGTATCAGCGGCCATCGCTCGCCATCCATTTCACCTGGAAGCTCGAAACCGACGCAGTGATGAACCTGCTCCCGCAGATTGAGGCCAAGCTCGCCCCGTACGGTGCCCGTCCTCACTGGGCCAAAGTCTTTACGATGGACACCAGTGAGATCGCACCACTCTATCCCCGGATCCAGGAATTCCGCGCCCTCACCCAGGAATTCGATCCCAAGGGAAAATTCCGCAACCGATATATCCGCAACCATATCGACACAGCCTGACTACGGCCGTCCCGGGGAGAAGCCTCTCCCAGTTCATCGAGTGAGGACGCTCGACGGGTGGACCTGAAGTTGGCTTAGCGTCTCCCAGACGGGACTTGACTGGCCGAGCCGAAACCACCTGTCAAAGGTTGGGGCCGAGAAAAGATATGGGCGCAAGAATCGTCGGTGCGTGACGAGAAGTATCTTCCGAATCAGGCAGCCCGCAGGGACTGAACTCCCACGACATTTTGTAGCGACTCCAGCCAATTGGAGGTTCCATTTTCCAGGGTCGAATCGGATGATCGCGATGCTAAGGTCTTTCAGCAGATTAGCGGAATGAACGAATTGCACTGGCTTGGCTTGCGACTTGCACTACAACAATTACGCCCGGAGGGAAAACCTCGCGCGCCGATCTCTGTCGGCAACGCGGCAGTCATGGGAAAGATCTGCTGCATCCCACTCCAGCTCGCATGGCGAGTCCGAGGTTAAGCGCTTCACCGGGCCTGACTTCATTGTGCTAACCAGCACCAAAAGCTGGTAGCCAGAAAGAATGAGGACACGATGGTTCACAATCCGGAATCTGACCGGCTCGAAGAGGCACGCACCGCCAAAGTACCGTGGAAAAAATGGGGACCCTACCTGAGTGAGCGCCAGTGGGGAACGGTTCGCGAGGACTACAGCCAGGACGGCAATGCCTGGGATTATTTCAGCCACGATCAAGCCCGCTCGCGCGCCTATCACTGGGGAGAAGATGGACTGGCCGGCATTAGCGATGACAAGCAGCTGCTGTGCTTTAGTGTGGCTCTATGGAACGGGAAAGACCCAATTCTAAAGGAGCGCATGTTCGGCCTGACGAACAGCGAGGCCAACCATGGCGAAGACGTCAAGGAATATTACTTCTACCTGGACAGCACGCCGACTCACTCCTACATGAAATATCTGTACAAGTATCCGCAGGCGGAATACCCCTACAACAACCTGATTCAGACGAACCGGGGGCGAAACCGCGGCGACATGGAGTACGAACTACTGGATACCGGCGTGTTCAACGAAGATCGTTACTTTGATGTCTTCGTCGAGTTCGCCAAGCAGTCGCCTGAAGATTTGCTCATCCAGATTAGTGTCAGCAATCGTGGGCCGGAACCTGCCACACTGCACGTTTTGCCGACGCTATGGTTTCGCAACATCTGGACGTGGTGGCCGGGAACGGCGAAGCCACTATTGCGTCAACTTTCCGGCAAGACGGGCTATCAATCAATTGCAGCCTCTCATGCCGATCTTGGCGAACGGTATTTGTACTGCGAGGGGGATGTCCCGCTTCTATTTACAGAGAATGAGACAAACAACGAGCGAATCTTTGGGCAGCCGAATGCCTCTCCATACGTAAAAGATGGAATCAACGACTACGTCGTGAACGGCAAACGTGAGGCCGTCAATCCACGCCAGTCTGGAACGAAATCCTCAGCACATTATCAGGTAAGCGTTGGAGCAGGCAAAACAGCTACCATCCGTCTACGGCTCAGCGATCTGCCGCCCGCTGCCGTGGGTGATCCATTCCGAGGTTTTGCCGAAACCATGGAAACTCGCAAGCGCGAAGCAGATCAGTTTTACAAATCCATCACGCCATCTCGCGTCAGCGAGGATGCAGCGATGGTCATGCGCCAGGCCCTGGCTGGGATGCTGTGGTCAAAGCAATTCTTCTTTTTCGACGTGGATCTTTGGCTGAGAGAACACAATGCCGACCCGATGAAATCCGGAGCGCGGACGATGCGGAACAGCGAATGGTTCCATATGCTGAACCATCACATTATTTCCATGCCTGACAAATGGGAGTATCCATGGTTTGCGGCTTGGGATTTGGCCTTCCACGCCATCGCTCTCTCCGCGGTTGACACGGATTTCGCCAAGCAACAGCTCGACCTGATGCTGCAGGAATTTTTTCTCCATCCGACCGGTCAAATACCGGCATACGAGTGGAACTTCAGCGATGTTAATCCACCGGTGCACGCCTGGGCGACGATTTTCCTCTACCGGACGGAGCAGGCCCTCACCGGAAAAGGCGATATCGAATTTCTCAAGCGCTCTTTTGCCAAACTGACCATGAACTTCAGCTGGTGGGTGAACCGCAAGGATCGCTTTGGGAAGAATTTGTTTGAAGGTGGATTTCTCGGACTCGACAATATCGGCGTCTTCGATCGGAGTTCGCCGCTGCCCACGGGTGGCCACCTGGAGCAGGCGGACGGCACTGCGTGGGTATCGATGTTCTGCCAGAACATGGCTGAGATCGCCATCGAACTAGCCGCCAACGATCCGATGTATGAAGATATGGCGATCAAGTTCGTCAATCATTTTGTTTGGATCGCTCGGGCCATGAACCAAACCGGTCCGGAAGGCATGTGGGACGAGGAGGACGGCTTTTATTACGACGTCTTGCGATTGCCCGATGGTAGCGCGCGGCGGCTGAAAGTGCGCTCCATGGTCGGCCTGCTGCCCCTGTGCGCGACCACAGTGGTTGAACCATGGCAGCGTGAACGCGTACCGCGCGTGGGTGAGGTCATGCTTCAACGCCTGAAAGCAATACCAGAACTGCGCGAGAGCATTCACGCAACCGGTCCCGGCCATTACGGGTATGGCGAGCGTGGCATCGCGGCGCTGGTGAATGAAACCAGATTGCGGCGAATTCTAACGCGTATGTTGGACGAGAATGAGTTTCTGAGCCCATACGGCATTCGCGCGCTGTCCAAATATCACGATCAGCATCCCTTTGTGGTTTATGTGGAAGGACAGGAATTTAAAGTGAATTACTTGCCAGCGGAATCAGACACGGGGATGTTCGGCGGAAACTCCAACTGGCGTGGTCCGATATGGATGCCGGTGAACGCGCTGCTGATCCGCGCGTTGCTTTCCTTCTATCTGTATTACGGGGACAATTTTAAAATTGAATGTCCCACCGGCTCCGGCAAATTGATGAACCTGTTCGAGGTAGCTCGGGATATTGCCAATCGGCTCGAGCGCATCTTTCTTCGCGATTCATCTGGAAGGCGTCCAGTCTACGGCGGTACGGAGAAGTTTCAGACCGATCCTCATTGGAAGGATTACCTGCTGTTCTTTGAATACTTCCATGGCGACAACGGCGCCGGTCTGGGAGCGAGTCATCAGACAGGATGGACCGGTTCGATTGCAAAGTTGATCCAGATTTTCGGACATATGGACGGACAGCAGGTTCTGGACGCCGGTAAGGCGGGCGCATTCGCAGAGGAGAGAAGCGAAAAAGCAGAAGCCGTGCCCGTTCGCTGATCGTCGCTCTCGGCGTTCGTTGGGTAAACCGGGGTCAGCCGAGACAATGAATTTTCGCTGTGTCAGGAAGCCTCTCGACATGTCGACTTAAGCATTGCCGTTTCACAGATCGGACGTATCGATGCCGTTCCCTCGCGAAAATCGACACTGGACACGGAGGTCGATTCGCCGCGCTCTGATCATCGCGTTGGCCTGCGTATTATCTGTCCTGGCCGCGCCTTCATTCGGACAGCTTCCGAAATCCGCATCACCTGCTTCTACCAGTCCGCAACCGCTGCAAAAAGTTGATCAGCTCGGACGCCAGACCCCACGCAGCACAATGATGAATGCCTTGAAGGCCGGACAGCGCCGTGACTTCGCGACCGCTGCACTGTATATGCAACAGAACCCGCGTCATCCAGTGGACCTGATACGGATCGCCCGGGAAATTTCCGCATTGCGCACAAACTACAAAGGTAACGTCAACCTTTTAAGCAATGATCCCGAAGGCGAAGTTGAAGCCGGGTTGCTGCCGGGCCACGTTCACGCTGGCGTGATCACCGTGGGCGACACGACTGTGCACATCACCTTGGTGCGTGTGAATGACCCGATCGCGGGAAAAATCTGGCTGGTGTCGAACGATACCGTTACGCAAATCCCGGAGGTGTATTCCGCGCTGCAAAGTCAAAACCCAACCGGACTCGACCGCTTTGCAGCTTTTTTCACGGGTGGGCCACAAGCTTTGGGGATGTCGGTCCGGCAATGGGTCGGGTGGCTGATCTCCATCCCACTGTCATGGGTACTCGCGGTCTTGTTGAGTTTTCTGGTGAGTATTCCCAGGCGCTCATGGTTGAGGATAAGAAAACTCCCTGTTTCAACCATCTGGCA
The DNA here is from genome assembly GCA_963794795.1 of uncultured Acidobacteriota bacterium. Classification (GTDB taxonomy): domain Bacteria; phylum Acidobacteriota; class Terriglobia; order Terriglobales; family Acidobacteriaceae; genus JAKAAZ01. The sequence continues at coordinate 142,896 of CAWCFC010000009.1, forward strand.
AACGCCTCTTGGACTGCCGCTCAAATGCATCCTGGCGCTTCTAATCCACGCGGCTTTTGTCTATTTGATGGCACCGCCGCTTTTGTATCGCGCCTACTACTTTCGCCTGCTCGCCGCGCTGCTGGCGGCATGCTTGGCGTGGCTGGCGAGCAGAGTTACGGATCAAGGTTTCAACGAGGCGGTGGTATATTCTCGAACCCACAACAGCGGCGGGGAATCAATTCTGATTCTGATGCAGCGCATGACGCGTGTGGTGATGCTGATCATCGCGTTCTTGGCTGTGCTGGCTCTGTTTGGCTTGAATGTGAAGACCGCGCTTGCAGGAATTGGCATCGGAGGATTAGCCATTGCCTTGGGCGCTCAAAAAACACTCGAGAACCTGATCGGGGGCGTGTCATTGCTGATGGATAAAGCGGTGCAGGTCGGGGACTTTTGCAAGATCGGCGACAGAGTAGGCACCGTCGAAGACATCGGACTGCGCTCGCTGAAAATGCGAACCCTCGATCAGAATATGCTGGTCGTTCCGAACGGACTGCTGGCGACGATGCAGTTTGAAAACATGAAAGCACGACCTAAATTGCTTCTCAATCAAACCTTCTCGCTCCGAATTGAATCGCGGGTCGACCAACTTCGCTTCGTCCTGGACGGCGTAAAAAACATGCTCGACAACCATCCTGCCATCGACACGGGTTCAAGGATTCGAGTCGCCAGCTTTATCGGGGCCGCGTACCAACTGGAACTGTTTGCCTATGGCAAGACGGGTGACTGGACAGAATTCACTGCCATCCGCCAGGATGTGATCCTCAAAATCGCCGAAATTGTCGAGGCAGCCGGAACTGGGTTTGCGGCGCCTACTCAACTGACCTACCTCGCCCGAGGCACGGATATCGCGACCGTAAAGTGACGGGTGAACCGTATCGCAAGAGTCTTCGAAATACGTACAATCGCGGGGATCCCGACGTCGCCAAGGTGTCCTTCCCTTGACCTGTACTGATCCCTTCCCCCTGTGTGATTTTCACCTTGACCTGTATGCCGCAGACAACGCCCTCTTCTCCTCTAGGTCATTCGTCTTATCAACAGGCAAGTCAAGCGGCTGATGACAGGGCTTTTATCTGAGAATGGAATGAAGAGGCAGCCGTACATTTCGGCGGATTGATTTGCGAATTCGACTGAGAGATTTCCGCTTACATTTGTTTTTCTTCGTGATTCGTATTAGTGCTAGATAGAGATAGATTTTGGCAGCTGCGAGGCAAATCACCCACAAGCCTCACGTGTGCGTCCAGGACACTTTTCAAATAAGGCAGCAAGAACGCCAATCAAAATGCCGTGATGCCTCAGCCGGATGAAGCCGTGTGGGCTCCCTGACTGATCCATTGAAAAAGAGCGGAGCATGCATTGCGATCAGGCCGCGTACGAGCGCAGGTCGCGATCCTCACCACGAGAGAGGAATCAAACGAATGAATTTCAAGCAGGGAACGGTTGTTGGGGGCATGATATTAGGCGCAATATTCTGCGTTGCCTTAACCATGCAGGCCCAGGTTGCAGGAGACCTCGCCACGGCGCCGCCGACATCGTCCACATCGACGTATCAGGAAAGCCCGTCCCCTGTCAGCGCCAACGCCTATCAGCAACAGGGCCCTCCGGGACCGAGCGGCTGCCGCGGTTGTTTTCCGGTAAAGCCTGCGGGCCAGGGCCCCAATCAGGAAGCTGGACTGCCGCAGCCAACTCAGCAGCAAGGCGGCATGAATGCGCATGTGCGTCGTGTAGGGCCACCGCCGTCGCTGCCCAATCCCCTGCCATACGATCTGATCTTGCAACATGGACACGTCATCGATGCGAAGAACAATATCGACCGCGTAATGGACGTCGCGATCAAGGACGGCAAGATCGCCGCAGTCAGCGACCACCTCGATCCTAAAGACGCAGTCAAGACCATCGACGTGACCGACTACTACGTGACACCGGGACTGATCGACATTCACACCCATGACTATGCTTCAACCGGCGAAGCGCACTCCTATGCAGGTGATTACGGCATCTGGCCGGACGGCTTCACTTTCCGTAATGGAGTGACAACGGTGTGCGACGCCGGCAGCTCCGGCTGGCGCAACTTTGAGGATTTCAAGGAGCACGTCATCGACCGCGAGCAGACCCGGGTGCTCGCGTTCATCAACATCGTCGGTGCCGGCATGCGCGGCGGACGGTTTGAAGACAACCTCGACGATATGCAGATGGTGCCGACGGCGTGGATGGCCATGCGCTATCCGGATACGATTATCGGCATCAAGAGTGCGCACTTCACCGGACCGGAGTGGTGGCCTTACATTCAAGCGGTGGGTGCAGGCAATATCGCGCACATTCCTGTGATGATCGATTACGGCGCGAACCGCATTGAGCGACCGCTCTATGATCTGCTAACCAAGTACCTGCGTCCGGGCGACATTTATACTCACATGTACTCCGGCCTGCGAGGCGAGCAGGATGTGATGACGCTGGGCCCGTCGAAGGCAATGATTGAAGGACGCAAGCGCGGCATCTATTTCGATGCTGGAACCGGCGGCGGCAGTTTTCGTTTCCGTGTGGCAGTCCCGATGATTAAAGCAGGCTTTCTGCCCGACTCCCTGTCGACGGATCTGCATGTCGACAGCATGAATTCCAGCACCAAGGGCATGCTGAACGTCATGGGCAAGTTCATGGCGATGGGTTTGACACTGCAGCAGGTCGTCGCCGACACGACATGGCATCCGGCGACAGAAATTCAGCGTCCTAACCTAGGGAATCTCTCGGTTGGAGCGCCCGCAGATGTGGCGGTGTTGAGCGAGGAACACGGGAAATTTGGCTACCTGGATATGGACAACACCAAGCTGATGGGCGACACGCGACTCATTGATCAATTGACGATTCGTGCAGGAAGAGTGGTCTACGACCTGAACGGAATCTCGATGGATTTGTGGAACCAGGAGCATCCGTCGAGCAATCCGCAGATGGCCAATCACTGGACCTCGTTCCGCCCGCGTCCGCCGTTGCCGGAACAGATCGTTCCGCGGCGCCCGTTGGAAAAACAGTAGAACCATCAACGAGAAAAAATCATTACCACCGGAGGACAGAATGCGCACCCCGACAAAAATCCTGAGACACGCAGTATGTTTGGGATTGCTGTGGAGTGCGGTCGCCTGCTTCGGCGCTGAACCCAAGCCGGTGACCGTGAGTTGGCCAACGCTGCAGACGTTGAACTTTAATGTCCCGCAGTCGCAGCAGAAGGCCCCTGTGCTCGCGCTCTCCGGCAAGCGAGTGAGCATTCCAGGTTTTATGGTTCCGCTGGAAGATGATCTGGATGTGGTGACGGAGTTTCTGCTGGTGCCGTATGCGGGCGCATGCATCCATGTGCCACCACCACCGCCAAACCAAATTGTCTACGTGAAGATGGACAAGAATACCAAGGTGCAGGTGACATTTACCGATCCGATCCTGGTGACCGGCACCTTGAACATTTCGACCGTGCAAAGCCCTTACGGGGACGTCTCCTATGATCTTTCAGGAGAGAGCGTCGTTCCCTACCAGCAGCAATGAACCCAATCACCATTGGAGCCTGTATTGGAATCCGCTGAGGCGATCCATCTGCAGAACGTAGTGTTCGGATATGATCGCCGAACCCCGGTGCTGCATGTAGAAGAACTTGTGGTGAAGACCGGTAAGCGGGTCTTTCTGTATGGTCCCAGCGGCTCCGGAAAAACAACTCTGCTGGGACTGATCACCGGAATTCTGCAGCCGCAATCCGGCAGTTGCAAAGTGCTCGGCCAGGAGATGACCAGGCTGTCGATGTCGGCGCGAGATCAGCTGCGCGGGTCAGAGATTGGATACATTTTTCAGAGCCTGAACCTGATTCCCTACCTGACCGTGCAACAGAATGTGGCACTTCCGTGCCAGATCCATGCGCGGCGCCGGAAAAACATTGTTGCGCCTTCTGTCGACGAAGAAGTTGTGCGACTGATCCAAAGGTTAGAACTGGATCCACATCTCGATCGCGGCGTGAAGAAACTCAGCACCGGCCAGCAGCAACGCGTAGCAATCGCGCGCGCCATCATCGGCAAGCCCAGCCTGGTAATTGCCGACGAGCCGACCTCATCCCTTGACACCGACCGCCAGCAGGCGTTCCTGGAGCTGCTATTTGAGGTCTGCGAAGAGGCCAAGGCCACGCTGGTTTTTGTCAGCCATGACCGCTCGCTGATGACGAGGTTCGATGAACAGATCGCGTTGAGCGAAGTGAGCCGGGTGAGCGCATGATGATCTTGCAGCTTGCATTTCGATCGCTATGGAGCCGCAAATTCACCAGCGGCTTGACCGTGTTTTCAATCGCGCTCAGTATGCTGCTGCTTGTCGGCGTGAACCGAATTCGCAAGGGAACGCAGGTTGGATTCGAGGGCACGCTGAGCCAGACAGACCTGATCGTCGGCCCACGCGGAGGCTCACTGCCACTGCTGCTCTACGCCGTCTTCCATATTGGTACGGCAAATAATAATATCTCGTACGCTACGTATCAGCACTTCGCACATCATCCTGCAGTGCTGTGGACGATTCCGATTTCGATGGGCGACAGCCACCGCGGTTTTCGCGTCGTCGCCACCGATGATAATTTCTACGAGCATTACCGCTATCGAGGCGATCATAGCCTGGCCTGGCGCAGGGCTCGCGACCGGAGGGGATTTTCGACGCAGTGCTGGGCAGCACCGTTGCAGCGCAACTGCATTATCACCTGGGGCAGAAGATCGTCCTGAGCCACGGCCTGGAAGGCAGCTTCCTGAAGCACACCGCCGACCCATATACGGTCGTCGGCATACTCAAGCGCACTGCGACACCCGTGGACCGCGCCATCTATATCACCCTCCTTGGCGATGAAGCGATGCACCTGGGTTGGGAGCACGGCGCGCCGCCACTCAATCCAATTCCGGAGTCGCAGATTCACGCTTCTGATCTGCATGTCGATCAGATCAGCGCGTTCCTGCTGCGCACCAAGTCACGCATCGGCACACTTTTTCTGCAACGAGAGATCAATACCTATAAGCCGGAGCCGCTGACGGCCATCATTCCGGCGCTGACACTGGAAGATCTGTGGAGCGTGCTGAGCGCCGCCGACGTTGCCTTGACCCTGGTGAGCGCAGCGGTCCTGGTGGTTGGCCTGTTGGTGATGCTGACCGCGCTGTACACGGCGCTAAACGAGCGGCGGCGAGAGATTGCCATCCTGCGCACCCTGGGACTGCATGCGCGCCAGATCTTCACGCTGATCATCCTGGAGTCGACGTTGATCAGTGCAGTTGGCGCGATTATCGGTGTAGCTGCGGCCTATGCGATTCTTTTTCTTGTGCGAGTTCCGGTCGAAAATAATTATGGAATTCCCCTGGCGATGGTGGGGATCTCTTCACGGGTGGTGTATTACGTGATTGCCGCTGTGGGAGCCGGCACGCTGCTAGGATTCATTCCCGCAATTCGCGCCTATCGCAATGCACTGGTGGATGGCCTGAACGCCGGATAAAACGGAGCAGGAAAAATTGAGGGGCGCTGAAGGGCGTCGCGGCCCGATGATTCGATGCGATTCGGATTCTTATAGCAGAGCCATCGAACGCAGATTGGGAATGGATGAAACGCGGTACGTATTGCGCGGCGTTCCCGTATCAGGATTCAGTTCTACTGCAATCATTCCCCGATCCGAAGCTAACCATAGCGTGGACCCTGCTGGGTGCATGGATGCGACTTCACCAGCGGGAAGAGGGATTTCAGAGATCCGCTGCAGCGTTCCTTTTTGCGAATCGACCGCCCAGGCCGTGAGCCACGCGTGACGTGTTCCTCGACTTTGCGCAGTGAAAAGAATCTTCTTCTCAGAAGAAAAACAGATTGCCGTCGGCGCAGCATTCAGAGAAGCATGTTCGACCTGAACAGGTTTTGCTTCGGAATTTAAACGGAAGACCGCAAGCGCCGGACGTAAAACATGCGCAACAACGAAGAGTTCTCCATCCGGATGCATCGCGATCTTCGAGGGACCGCTTCCCGCGGCACAAGGAACGCGAGCTGCGACCTTCATTTTGCGGCCGCCAGATTCTTCGCCACCCGAGGCGAGGATGTCCAATCGATCCGCGCCGTAGTCCGCGGCAATCGCGAGCCCTGTTCGGGGATGAAATAAAACATGCGAAGGGCGAGCGCTAGCCTGTTCGGTTGAATGTTCTCCGTGTCCGACCTGCTTCAGAATGGAGGCAGGCGCGGATGGCAGCCCCGCGTCATCGATTGGCAGAACGTTATAAGCGCCGCCGCCAAAGGCCGCAACGAGAAGGCTGCTTCCGTCCGGGGATAGGGCCAGTGATCGCGGCCGGATTGCAGAAAGAGAAAGTGGCTGCCGCCCGACAAGTTCGAGCGTGCCGGTTGCTTGATCGAACGCGAAGGTTTCCACGATGCCCCGCGGCTTGTGCTGATACAGGATCACATCATTCGCGACGTAGAGAAGCGGCCGGAAGGGATGCCTCACGATTGCGGCAGGCCGCGCTGAGGGCAGCGCGCTCAACACTCGCGAGTCTTTCGCGCTGAATCTCGCACCAGGTGCAGGGTCCCGCCGTCCGCCGCGCCAAATGATCCGACGCACGCCAGCAACTCCGCGGCACCGCTTTCGAAGATTGAACGCACATGCGGTGATATCGCAAAGATTGCTCCCCCCAGACCCATGCCTGCAAGGAAGGCGCGCCGGTTCACACGCGAATCGATCGGGGAACAGGCGACGTTTCTGCCTTCGATTGACGCGAGGTGTCGTTCGTCGATGAAATCGCTCATTCCTGCACGCTCATGCTGGAGTGGAAGACGTTATTCGGATCATACTTGCGCTTCACCTGCTGAAGAAACGAATACAAACCGTCGCGCCCATAATACAGCTCCGGCCAATACGTGTAGCGAAGCATGTCCGAATCCGGATAGTTCATGTAGCAGCCCTCGTACCGCTCGCCCCACGGGGTTCCCTGATGGTAGGGATCGACATGGCTGCCGGTGTACAGGTCGGTGTAGAACTTGTCGAGTTGCTCGAGATGGATCTGGTCGCCGGATGCGTCGCGCCAGTAACACTGCCATTGCAGCTTCATAATAGAAGACCGCTGGGCGATTGCAGTCTGATGCACGAGCTCCGGCTGATTGATGGCGCCGCCGTAAGAATCGACGGAGAGAACAGAGTTCTGCGCCGTAATCTGATCGGAAGTGTAGAAGCGATAGATGGTGCTCGCCTCGGCGGGCGTGAAGCTTCGCTTCATGTATGACGATTTGTATTTTCCGCGGGTGGGCGACCCGGAACCGCCCTCCCCAATGGCGACGTCGAGCGCAGGGCGCACCGCAATTTCGCGGACGCTATTCAGGCCCTCCTGGCCTTTTTGTATCTTTCGTCCCGCAACCGAAGGTCCTTGCCTTGAAATCAGGCTGCCGTGCGCCTGCAACAGCATGGGCTGGAAGGCGGCAAACCTGTTGAGGAATTCCTCGAGGACGGACAGATCTTTTGCCGTCCCGTCCGGCTGGCAGTACTGAATGTAGATACCAAAATGACCGCGCTTCGCCGGGGTAATATCCATCAGGGTGAACAAGCCCCAAGTGTCACGGTCCTTGCCGCGGCCCTCCCAGTAATCCCCGTAGGAGGTAAGCATCTGGGTGAAACGTGCTTCTGTCATCGTCGCCCAGTCAAAGATGAGGTTGGCCTGAGCCACCTCGCGCGGCGCGGGCGGCAGCTGGTCAAAGCGAAAGCTGGTGATGATGCCGAAGTTGCCATTTCCCGCGCCACGGCAAGCGCGAAGCAGATCGGGGTCGTGATCCTTGTCCACGCGTAGCTCGATTACGTTGCCCTTGCCATCGACGGTGAGAATATCAACGGCGGTAATCCAGTCGGACGTGAGGCCGTATAGACGAGAGAGAAAGCCGTAACCTCCACCGGAAATATGGCCTCCCGCGCCGACCATGAAACAGCTTCCGGCGGGCAACGTCAGATCATATCGCTTGTAGAGCTCAAGATAGACATCTCCCAGCACTGCACCGGGAGCAACGCGATAGGGCCCATTGTCACCGTCGCGATCGACCGTGTTGTAGAGCGACAAATCGAGCATGGCGCCGTGCGGATTGTTGCTGACAAAATCCTCATAGCAGTGGCCGCCCGAGCGTACCGTGGGTCGAAGCCCTGCTGCAACTACCTTGCGGAGCGCTTGCGCCACTTCTTCCGGGGAAGAGCACAACAGAATCCGGTCCGGAGCCTCCGCATCCGACGACGGAAAACGCGCATTGTGTCCCCCCTTAAGTGTGTCAAACCGGGGATCGCTGCGATTTACGACAACTGTCATCATGCCTCCGGGGCAGCGTCAGCAGAATTACGCTGCGGCCTGATCAATGCGGATAAGTTCAGGAGGCCGTAGGAGGCGACTGCAGAATCTCCGAAAGACGATTCGCGATGATCATCTCATCTCCCGCCTGCATCTGCCAGGCAGTCACTTCGACGGTAGGATTTTTCGGCTTCTTCTCGTCATCTCCGTTGCCGCCTACGCGAATGGAACGCGGGCGCGTTGCGGCGAGCTGCTGCATGACCTGTTTTGTGGTGAGAGAAATCTTGCTGGGATCCCAGCTAATCTTCAGGCTGACGGTATGATTCGCAATTTGCTTCGGATTGAAGTCGTAAGAAGTTTTCACGCCGGGAATCTTTGTGACCACGTCCGAGATACGGCCGAGTTGCGCGTAGTACTGTTTCAGGATTGCATCCTGATCGGAAGCGACGAAAATCTCCAGCGCCTTCAGCATGCCGCAGATTTCCTCTTTGCCAACCTTGCAGGGGCGGCCGATGGTATCTTCCTGCGGGCTCATGTTCAGCAGCGCACAGCGAATCAATTCCTGTTTGCCCATCAGTAGCCCGGCGGCCTGCGGACCGCGAATATCCTTGCCTCCACTGAAAGTGACAAGATCATAGCCCATGTTGGTGTACTTCCACAGACGCGAGATCGGCGGGGTATCGGCAGCAGCATCATTGAACGCCGGTAGATTGTGCTCGTGCGCGATTTTGACGAATTCATCCACTTTTACGTGACCCTTGTCATTGAACAGATTGGTAAAGTGAAGCGCCGCGGTACGTGGATTAATGGCCGCGATGAGTTCTTCGCGAGTTTCGACCTCAACCAGTTTGACTCCCGTTTGCCGAACCTGGTGATCGAAAGGATAGCGGTGGCTTTTCTGAATGATGACTTCGCTCTTCGGCATGCCGGTGAGGTCGGGTATCTGCTGGATGTATTGCGGATTGTCGCCAGTGAGGATTGCCGCATAACCAACCAGCAGCGCCGCAGCTGCCCCTGCGGTTACCAAGCCAGTGTAGCCTTCAGGCATCTTGCAAAGCTCGGCCATCTTTTTCCCGGCTGCAACTTCCAGGTCATTGATCTGGACAAATTTCTCGTTGCCGAGACGCATGGCCTCGATCACTTCGGGATACATCAACGAACCGCCGAGCACGGTATACGTGCCCGCGCCGTTGATGACCGGAACAACACCAAGTTCTGCATAGATATCTCCGCTAAAGCCGAGACCAGAAGAAATCGCCGAGGCGCCCCCACCCGGAGGCGCAGTATATGGCCCGCCGGTCATAAGACCAGCGGCTTGCGCATTTCTCGCACTCCACAGGCCACCGACGGCAATACTGAAGGTTGAAAGAAAAGAGCGGCGGCTCCAGGCAGATTTGAGATTCATTGGTACTCCTTCTCAGCGGAATATATGTTGCAGGTTGGTGTGTTGGGCGTGGATCCGCTGCGTAGGCAGAATTTCAGGATTCCACATGCAGATGTTGATTCTCGAAGTGCCGTTTGTGATGCAGCGCCGCAAACGACCATACAAATGCAGCACTTTAGGGATGGCATGATCTTAAGTTCTAGCGGTCGCGGCGACCACTACAAATTGCCTCTCTTATTCATAGGCCTTTTGCCCTAGCAGCGAGTCTTTGTAACCTTTCTTTCTTTTATAAGCCAGAATCGAAAGGAATGTCTCATGCGTTGCTGACGAGATCGACCGTTCGTGGCGATGACCCCGCGACATCCAGTGGTCGTTCTGGATGGACGGTCAACCAGCAGGCCGCGCTGAACACAGCCAGCACTGCCGCCACCGCAAACGAGGTGGTCCAGCCATATCGCACCGCGATCCACGGCGTGAGTGATGCCGTGACCGCTCCTCCGATTTGTCCGCCCATGTTGACCATGCTGGAAAAAACGCCGGAGTTACGTCCGGCGATATCGACCGAGACCGACCAGAACGAGCTTTGCGAGATATACAGCGCGCCCGCCCCCCCGGCCAGAATCACTCCCGCCAGCTCCACGTTCCGTGCCTGCGATCCCAGCACCAGGAACACCGCCGTCGCCGCCAGCGAGCCCGCCGCCAGTCCACAGCGTCCTACCCGCAGCCCCCAGCGCCGCGTCATCCGGTCGCTCATCACTCCACCCAGCAGGCAGCACACCGTCATCGACAGAAACGGCAGCATGGCATAATTTGCACTTGACTTCAGATCCACATGCCGCACCTGCGCCATGTAGAGAAAGAACCAGCTGAAGTAAATCCACGCAATGTACCCAAAGCTGAAATATCCCGCCATCAGCACCGGCAGATCCCGGCGATGAAAGATGGCCCGCCAGTCGATCCCCTTGCGCTCCGCGCCGGCATGGAACTCCATCCCGTCGCGAATCTCCCGCAACTCCGCCTGGTCCACTCCCGGATGCTCTTCCGGCCGGTCGCGCGAGATCAGCCACCACACGATGCCCACCGCAAAGCCCACCGCCGCGCTGAACCAGAACGCTGCCCGCCAGCCATGATGCGTGATCAGCCAGTTCAGCATCGGTGGCGTCAATCCGCTGCCCGCTCCCACCCCGGCAAAGATCAATCCGTTGATCACGCCGCGCTCGTGCATCGGAATCCAGCGCGCCACAAACTGGTTGGCTGCCGGATAAATCACCGACTCCCCTGCTCCTAAAGCAAACCGCAGCCCGATCAGCAACGCCATGGCGTGCCCGATGTCCGACGGCAGCAGCGCTGTCAAGGATGTGGCTACGCCCCAGGACAGTACTCCGAGGGTCAGGATCCGTCGCGGTCCGAAGCGTGCTGCCAGCCATCCGGCCGGCAACTGGAACCCTGCATACCCGATCAGAAATGCGCTGAAGATCCAGCCCAGCCGCTGATTCCCTAATCCATATTCCCGGCTGATCTGCAGCCCGGCGATCGAGATATTCGTCCGATCTAAAAATGCCACTCCGCTCAGCACAAACAGCCAGATCGACAAAAAATATCTCACCCGCATCCGCCGCTCAACCATCGCTTTTCCTGGCTCCTGAAAAATTCGCAGAACACAAAACATGGCAACGCGCGCCGAAGATCGAGGCAAATCGAACAGGATGTCTGACGTGAGAGCGCGGCGTTATCGGTTGACGGAAACGATCAAAGAAAGTGGGCAGGGCTTAAGTTCCGTCTCGACAGGGGAAAAAACCAGAACGCCTCATCAAAGCGTCACGATGCGTGAGTCGAGACCCGGACCGCATGCATGCGCGGAACGATGGCCCAAGGGAGCATCGGCGTTGACCGCTACAACGAACCGAGTCAGTGAGACAAAAGATACAAACAGCGCGGCCGGGATCGTCCCATTGCTCAGAGATCGCGGCTGTAGACCAGGGAACAGTGGCCATCGGTTTTTCCCGGGGAGTTTCAGAAATTTAGAACATGGCATCAGGGCAGGCTTCGGTGTCGATTCGCTGAGAGCCGAAGGCCGCATCGTATTGGCCATACTACTGGATTGCATTATGAATCGGAACGGCTGTCATCAGCCGGTTGCCGTGGCCTTATCTATGGCAGATGGCCTAGAGGATGGCAGAAAGCAGGTTCAATCCAGATGCACGAGGCCGCGCTGCAGCGCGTAGATCGTGGCCTGGGTACGATCGCGCGCCCCCATTTTGTCGAGCAGTGAGCTTACGTGGATGCGGACGGTCTTCTCCGCAATATGGAGCTCTTCAGCAATTTCGCGGTTGCTGAAGCCGCGGGTAATGCAGTCGAGAACTTCCATTTCGCGCGGCGTAAGGTCGACTACCGGCATGCGCTCCGCAAGGCGATCGAGGGTGACGTGCGGAAAGTAGCGCAGCCCGCGATGAACCTGCTGGATGGCATCGACCAACTGCTCGCCGCTGGCGTCTTTGGTGAGATACGCCATTGCACCCGAGCGCACCGCGCGGTAAATATCTTCGCTGCCGCTGTAGTTGGAGAGAACCACGATCCGGATACCTGGCAATTCCTTGCGGAGTTGAACAATGAGCTCAAATCCGCTGATGATCGGCAGGCGCAGATCGAGCACAACCACGTCTGGAATTAGTTTATGGCACAGTTGCAAACCCGATTCACCGTCGGTTGCCTCGCCGATGATCTGGATCTGGCTATGACCTCCAAGAACTGAATGCAGGGCGATCCGGGCGAGAAAGTGGTCCTCGATGAGCAAAACCTTAATCTGCTTCATACGCCTATCCAACGGATCACATGGTGCTCCTGGTTAACTGCTTGTATGGCATTGAAAGATACTTTTACGGCAACTTCAGTACCCATTCCTTCGGAAGTCTGGAGTCGGAAGGTTCCGCCGAGCTTGCGCGCACGCTCCTCCATCACGGCGATACCGAAATGGCCAGGACGGGACCCGGCGATGTGGGGTAAATGAAATCCGCACCCGTCGTCCTGAATCGACAAGCTAAGCGCGTCGACTTCGTATTTCAAATGAACAATAATACGGTTCGGTTCCGCGTGACGAATGGCATTTGTCACCGCCTCCTGCCCAATGCAAACCAGGTGATGCACACAGCCGGGAGCGAGCGGAATCTCCTCTCCCTCAACGTCGAGTGTGGTTTCGATCTTTTTCTGGCTGTGGTTCGCGCTGATGGTACGCCGAAGGGCCTGTGACAACAGGCTGGTCACTTCATCGGTGTCCCGCAAATCCCAGATGATTCGCCGGGCCTCGGCCTGACAGTGGGAGACCATGCTGCGGGCCAATTCACACGATTCAGCAGCGGGCGTTGCATCGAGGCCGCCATCTTTGAAGATTTTGGCTGTGGCCTCAAGCTGCCATGAAATGGCAGCGAAGCCAGCCATCAGCGTGTCGTGGCATTCGCGCGCAATGCGGCTTCGTTCTTCCAGTACGATGCCGATGCGTCCCTTCATCTGCTGAACGTGGCGCCGAAACAGATAAACAGGCACCCAGATACAGAACAGGACGACTGCCAGGTAGAGATACCAGGTCTGGTCGAGGTAAGAATCAGTATTGATTAGAAGAACAACCACCGAGGGGAACACACTCCTGCCGGATCTAGGTTGCAACGTTTTCGTCTACAGCAACACAGAATTGTTCCGGCTGCAACTAGAATTTTACCTATCCTTGATGCTGTGGCGCGAGTTCCGACGGCTGCAATGGTCGTTCTGGGTGGACGGTCAACCAGCAGGCCGCGCTGAACACAGCCAGCACTGCCGCCACCGCAAACGAGGTGGTCCAGCCATATCGCCCTCCGATCCACGGCGTGAGTGATGCAGCGAGAGCGCCTCCGATTTGTCCGCCCATGTTGACCATGCTGGAAAAAACGCCGGTGTTATGTCCGGCGATATCGACCGAGACCGACCAGAACGAGCTTTGCGAGATATACAGCGCGCCCGCTCCTCCGGCCAGAATCACTCCCGCCAGTTCCACGTTCCGTGCCTGCGATCCCAGCACCAGGAACACCGCCGTCGCCGCCAGTGAGCCCGCCGCCAGTCCACAGCGTCCTACCCGCAGCCCCCAGCGCCGCGTCATCCGGTCGCTCATCACTCCGCCCAGCAGGCAGCACACCGTCATCGACAGAAACGGCAGCATGGCATAATTTGCACTCGACTTCAGATCCACATGCCGCACCTGCGCCATGTAGAGAAAGAACCAGCTGAAGTAAATCCACGCAATGTACCCGAAGCTGAAATATCCCGCCATCAGCACCGGCAGATCTCTACGATGAAAAATGGCCCGCCAGTCGATCCCCTTGCGCTCTGCTCCACCAGCATGGAACTCCATCCCGTCGCGAATCTCCCGCAGCTCTGCCTGGTCCACTCCCGGATGTTCTTCCGGCCGGTCGCGCGAGATCAGCCACCACACAATGCCCACCGCAAAGCCCACCGCCGCGCTGAACCAGAAGGCCGCCCGCCAGCCATGATGCGTAATCAGCCAGTTCAGCATCGGTGGGGTCAATCCGCTGCCCGCTCCCACCCCGGCGAAGATCAATCCATTGATCACACCACGTTCGTGCATTGGAATCCAGCGCGCCACAAACTGGTTGGCTGCCGGATAGATCACCGACTCTCCAGCGCCTAAAGCAAACCGCAGCCCGATCAGCAACGCCATGGCGTGCCCGATGTCCGACGGCAACAGCGCGGTCAACGATGTCGCTACGCCCCAGGACAGTACTCCGAGGGTCAGGATCCGTCGCGGTCCGAAGCGTGCTGCCAGCCATCCGGCCGGCAGCTGGAACCCTGCATACCCGATCAGAAATGCGCTGAAGATCCACCCCAGCCGCTGATTCCCTAATCCATATTCCCGGCTGATCTGCAGTCCGGCGATCGATATATTCGTCCGATCTAAAAATGCCACCCCACTCAGCACAAACAACCAGATCGACAAAAAATATCTCACCCGCATCCGCCGCTCAACCATCGCTTTTCCTGGCTCCTGCAGCACGATACAACCCATCGGAGATACGGCCGCTTCTGTGTGGAGATTTTAACCTGCAGAGCGGCGGCTTTAAAGCCGATTTCGCGTTTCTTCAGGCTCGTGCGAAGACTTCACGCGCATCATCGGCTACGATTGTCGCAGCCAGTTTTGACGGAGAGCTTCGTTGGGTTTCGTATAATCCGCTCTGGAGGAATTCTTGACACTTATCTGTCGGGTTCGGTTTGTTGCTCTGCTTGCTATGTTAAGCCTCGCAATGGTTGCGAAAGCATCGGCTTCGAAAGAACAAACATCGCAAGACGCTCCGTGTTTGAGCACGCCGCACCTCGATCATCCGCATGTAGAGCTACGGAGCGGCGATCTTCACCTCATGGTTTTTCTACCCGACGCGAAGACAGGGTATTACCGCGCGCAACGCTTTGACTGGTCAGGCGTGATTGGCTGCGCCTCGTATCAAGGACATACCTACTGGGGCCAGTGGTTCCGTCATTACGATCCGGAGGTGAATGATTCGATCACCGGGCCGGTCGAAGAGTTTCGTCCAGACGACGGAGCACAGGGTTACGATTCTGCGCCACCAGGTGGGACCTTCGTAAAGATCGGCGTCGGCGTGCTTCGCAAGACATCGAATGCTCCCTATCGTTTTGGCGACAGCTTTCCGATCATAGACAATGGACACTGGAGCGTCCATGTGGGCAAGCGCTCCATCACGTTTCAGCAGCGACTGATTTCGCCGGACGGGATCAGCTATCTCTACACGAAAAAACTCATTCTGAGTCGGGATGGTTCCTTGCTCACGCTCCGCCACACTCTCAAGAATCTCGGCGCTGCGCCGCTGGTCACGAATGTGTACGATCATGACTTCTTCATGCTGGACGGGCAGCCGACCGGACCGGGATTTGTGCTGCACCTGGCCTTTGCTCCTGTTCCGCAGACGCCGCTCGAACCGGGCGCAACCGTGAAAGGTCACGACATTGTCTATCTGAAAGAACTTCAGCCGGGAGACACTGTGGCCTCTTACATTACGGGTTATGGAAGCACAGCGTCGGATTACGATATACGACTGGAAAATAAGAATACCCATACAGGCATCGAGCAGACGGGAACGGTTCCGATTTCCCGTTTCTATTTGTGGTCGATTCACACAACGGTCTGCCCGGAGGCTTACGTTCATCTCGATATTCCCCCGGGCAAATCGGGGAAATGGGATATTCATTATCACTTTTTGACGAACCTCCCGTGATGGGAGTGAAGCGGTCGGACGGTTGTGCAGGCTTTGGATTGTCTCATAAGTGGATACGGCCATTTGACCTAGTTCTGGCTGGGTGGCGCGACCCATGACATACCCGTTTTCAGGGGTGAGGATTAAGATCGCTTCTTAGGTGTGCTCTACGCAAGATCGCCAAACGTAATAAAGGAGACAATTCCATGGAGATGAATACCCGACGTGGCTTTCTGGGCGGGGTGGCCGCAGCAGCGGCTGCAGTAGCCGGAGTGCCGAAGATTTTCGCTCAGCCGGCTCCGGCAGCAGGAAAACGAAGTGAGCCCAACCCTCATGTTCACGGCGACGTCTATTATTTTTACGGCACCGGCTCCAACGATGGGTTTCCGGACCACATTACGGTCACCGATCCGTTTGAAAAACATGTCTCCCGAACCATGGATGCGCTGAAGAAGGACCTGGAAAGCAATGGATGCAGCATGGACAGTATCCTGCAGTTGGAGGTCTTCCTTTGTCTTCCACTGGCCGACGGGGTCACCATGCCGACCGGGAAGGCTCGCTTTGACGCACATCAAGCGCAGTATGAAGCGTTGAACAAGATCTACCACACCTATTTCAGCAAAGGGAAATCGCCCGCGCGCGCTTGCATGGCTCTGGAATGGATTCCCGGCAACTCGCTGATCGAGGTGGTCGGCTGCGCCAGAGTCATCAACCCGGCGGTCTGAGCGTTTCGCTACTGGTCAGATATCCCGGCATACATCGGCTTGCGAGGTTATAGCGGCGTGTTCGCCGGGGTATGTCATTGCTCTTTATTCGAAATGCACCAGTCCGCGCTGCAGTGCATAGATAGTAGCCTGAGTCCGATCGCGCGCTCCCATCTTGTCGAGTACGGACGAAACATGAATCCGCACGGTCTTTTCCGCAATGCACAGCTGATCCGCAATCTCCCGATTCGATTTTCCCTGTGTGATGCAGGTCAACACTTCTGTTTCGCGTGGCGTTAGCTCTACCGAGGGAATTCGCTCGGCAAGACGATCAAGAGCAACGCGCGGCAGATAACGCAGCCCCCGATTGACCTGTTGAATGGCGTCGACCAATTGCTCGCCACTAGCGTCTTTGGTCAGATAAGCCATCGCTCCGAAGCGCAATGCACGATAGATATCCTCGCTGCCCTGATAGTTGGATAGCACGACGATCCGCGTTTTTGGGATACTCGCGGCGAAGCTGCTCAATCACTTCAAATCCGCTCATGCGCGGAAGGCGCAGGTCGAGCACCACCACATCGGGCTGCAGCGAGCGGTATAACGCAATTCCCTCTTCTCCGTCGCACGCCTCGCCGACGATACGGAGCTGTGAATGAACGGAAAATAATGAGTGTAGCGCCATGCGCGCCAGGAAGTGGTCTTCAACGAGGAGGACACGAATTTCTTTCATGCACAATTCCACAAGGCTGAATAGGTGAGGCTGCTTCGCCGAAGTCCGCGAGGATGCGGCCGTCCAGTCAGAATTCAGAGACGGATGGAACCTGTACCTCTCCAACCGCTGTTGTTACAAAAAGGAAGCCGCAGCATGCGCGGCGGCTTCTGGAGTCCTAACATCAACAAGAGAGCTGGATCAAAATATCACCTTTCCGGCCAGCTGAAGTATGCGTGGGGTGTAGAAGAAGCTCATGTTGGTTACTGTGCCGAAGTTACTGGTCGCCACCGGATTGGCCGGATCGAATCCCTGCTCGATTTCTGAATTAGGATTGCCTGCACTGGGATGATTGAAAAGGTTCTGTGTCTCTGCGCGGAATTGGAACCTGACGTTGCGCCAGATTCCGAAGTCTTTGAAGAGCGAGAGATTGACATTGCTGTATCCAGGGCCGCTGAGGGTATTTCGGTGTGTGTTGCCATACGTGCCGACTGCGGGAATGGAGTATGCCGAGGCGTCAATGCAGGAGGTGCCGCCGTTGTTGTACCCGTCGTTTTTGATGTAGTCGCTCAGGCTGCAATGCGCGCTCGGCGCATGGACCCAGTTCGGACGCTGCGTGTTTCCTCTCGGCAAGCCGACGTTCGCCTGGTCAAAGCCCAGGTTCACGTTGAAAGGCTCGCCGGACTGAATCGTAACGATGGCGTTCACCTGCCAACCGCCGAGGCCCTCGCGAACAATAGCGTTGGCGTGCGGAATGGTGGGTAAGTCGTACGTCAATGTTCCAACAAAGCGATTCCGGATGTCCCAGTTGGAATTCCCGTAATCGCGACCAATGTCATATTGATCCATGGTTGTGCCGGAGCCGTTGGAGTTATCGGAGATATCCAGATCGTGACTCCAGGTATAGCTCAGCATGGCTGACAGACCGTGATTGGCCCGTTGACGCAGAATGGCGGTGAACCCGTTGTAGTGGGAATACTCGTCGTTCTGAATCATTCTGATCGATCCAAACAGCTGATTCGGTCTGCGGCCGTTAATATCCTTGTCGGTCGAGGGCTGTGGCTGATTGTCGTAGAAGTCGCGGTCCAGGTGAATCGCATGCGAGCCAAGATACTGCAGCTCCATGCCCGCCCCCCGCCACAATTGCTGGCCTAGAGTTAAATTCCACTGATACAGCGTCTGCGTCGGCAGGTAGGGCGAAATCGTGAAGGCACTTACATAGGTTCCTGGAATTCCCGCAACAGGAGATCCCGATCCCGCACCGGGAGTAGGGTTCGACAGCGTTAGCAAATTGCCCGGCGTCGTAAAATAATCGACCGAAGCGGAAAGTGGATAGTTTGAGGTTGCCAGGGTGTAGGTGTTGAGCTGGTTGGCGTTGTAATACACTCCAAAGCCACCGCGAAGGACCGTCGTATCACGGGCTCTGAAGGCAAACCCAAAGCGAGGAGCCCAGTCCGTGTGGTTGGGGTTATTGAACTTGAATCCGGGCGTAGGCTTGAACTCCGCAGCAGTGCTTGCACTCGAAAACGGAATCAGCGCCGTCTGCTGCGGGTTCAGGATGCGGCCGTAACCGTTCAAGCTATAGGGCACCGTGGGCAATTCATAGCGCAGGCCATAGTTCAGCGTTAGCCTCGGGAATGGATCCCAGTTATCCAGCACAAAGAAACCGTCGCGCCACTCACCGACGGATCCTTTTACTGGCAGCACCGGAGTCTGCGAAGCCTGGGCCAGGCCAAGGACGAAGTCGGCAGCGCCATAGCCCGTGCTGGTATAGCCTGCTCCGGTCGAACCAGTGCCGATGAAGTTGAAGTATCCGCGAGGATCATTGGTTGCTTCGCGTCCGATGGTGAGCTTGCGAAGCTCAACACCCGCCATGATGTTATGTTTGCCGTGCGCCCAGCTAACCTGGTCGTAGCCATCGATCGCGCGGTCATCCTGATACCAGTTGGAAGCGTCGTTGCCCGCCTCATGATAGGTATCGAAGTTAAAGGATGGAATTCCGGGGTTGTTGTAAATCGTATCGGAGTTAAAACCAGGAATCCCCAGTTTCGTTCCGGCATCTGTGATGCCATTCTCCGCAAAGTAGTTCAGGTTGTTGGAGGTTACAGTGTTCAATCCAATACGAAAATCATTGATCAGGTTTGACGTGATGATGTGGGTATAGCCAAACTCCGAATTTCTGCTGTTTGTCGGTCCGTAAGAAGCGTCGGTAGGGAATGGATCGCCAGCCACAATGCTCAGATTCTGCCAGTGATATCGGAAAAACAGCCGGACATGGTCGCCGATATTTTCATCCACGCGATCCAGAGTCTGCTTGATGTACAGGTCGTTCGGATAGTTCACATTCAGGTTATTGGTGCTCCCTGGTAGATTCGGCGGTGCAATATATTGCTCGATGTTCTTTGCGATCTGCGCAGCCGGGGTGGTGAGTTCGGAGGCGGGAATCTGGTTGTTTTGGTATGGCTGGCCCGTGAAAGGATCGTACAGTTGCTGGACGCCGTTCAGGAACCCGAAGTTTCCAGCCTCCATCGCCGGAGTCAGCGTGGAAACTGGACCCTGGTTGGATTGCTGCACTTGATTGATCTTCTCGTAAGAGGCGAAGAAGAACGTTTTGTCGCGGCCGTCATAGATTCTCGGAATAAAGACAGGGCCACCCAGATCGAAGCCGTATTGGTTGTAGTGCTGAACCGGCTTGGGAGTTCCCGGGAGGTTCAAGAATGGAGCAGCGTTCAGGGCTGTGTTCTGAATATAGTCATACACCGCGCCGTGAGGAGTATTGGTGCCGGACTTACTAACAAGGTTGATGTGAACGCCGAGATAGTTTCCATATTGCGCGGAGTAGTTACCGCTCTGCATCTGAACTTCAGAGATCATGTCCGAGCTAGGTCGCGCAGGCGCTGTGCTGATCAAGCTGTTCATGATCGTCACGCCGTCAAGGCTCAGGCTGTTCTGGATCTCACGCTGACCGGCGCCGATGAAGTCTTCGCCGGGAGGAACTCCGGAGTAGCTGCTGGTGGGGCCGATGATTACGTTGGAAGCTGTAGCTGCAACTTCCAGGGCATTGTGGCCCATCAGAGGCAAGTCGCTGACGGCCTTGGTGTTGAAGGTTTCACCAAGGGTCGCGTCATCGGTGGCGATCGGTGGTGAGGCCGCAGAGACAACAAGGGAGGTCGACGTCGAGCCAACCTGCAGGCTGAAATCGGTGCGCTGTGCCTGGTCGATTGTGACGATACGACCAGTCTTTGTGATGCTATTGAAACCCGACTGGCTCACCGTGATGTCATAGGTCCCGGGAGTGATAAATGTGATGGAATAAAAGCCCGCCGAATTGGTGGTCCCGGGATAGGCCACCTTGGTCCCTTCATTCGTGGCCGTCACCTTCGCTCCTGAGACGGGCGCACCGGATTGGTCGACAACGTTACCGACGAGGGCGGTGTTGTTCGCGATCTGCGCGTATGACATTCCACCTGCGAGCAAAACTCCTACTATCACTGACCAAATACGAAATAAAGAAACAGTTTTCATGATCGTTCTATCCCTTCTGTTTGTGACTGGTCGGGGTCTGGGAATCACCGATGACTCGATACACCATAGAGTTCATTGCCGTAGCAATTCCGAAACACAGAGACAACCGAGCCGTAATGGTGGCGACTCTGCTACTGCGGACTTGAAAGCATTGGACAACGGCGCCCGTTCGCTGTCATTAGGCTGTCGTACAGCTTTTGTGCAGGGCAATTGACCTATCTTTAGCGCTTCCAACCACGATTGCCGTGTCACGGACAAACGGTGAACACACCATACAAACAAATTGCTACGGCGCCGGAGTAGGTGAGATCGGAATAAGACGACTCAACGGTGGTGAGCAAGGCTCGCATTTGGCCGACGGATTTTTGACGATATCGATCTGGAAGCGAGATGGATCTGCGAATGACTCAATCAGGATGGATCAACTAGAGTTTCGCTGACGCAAATTCGATCAAGCGTGCCACTGCGTAGGAACGCATTGGCCAACATACCGGAAACGCAGGGTACAGGTTTCCTTCGGCAGAACGATGCTCTCGAGCCTGCCAGGCTCGATTTCCTTCGCAAGCGGTTCATCGTCGGATGGGCAAAGGGAGGCTTTGCGATTCTGGAAGACCGCAAGTGGAAGTCTGCGCCGAAATTACAGCTACCCGGAGCAGATATTGTGAACAGTCTTGCTCGCAAGCATCATGGGATGCGGCAGCGGAAAGCAACACTCTGGACGCGCAGCTTCTCGGACAGCAGCGGCTGAATTTTCTTGAGTCTTGGGCAGAGGACTGGAGCAGCGTGACGCGAATGAAGTTTGCCGTCTCGCAGACTCGTGCGCCGCTCGTCAGCTAAACGTTTTGCTATCCTTCACGCGTGCCGGGCCATCGCAAGGTCCACGATCTCCCCGATCATCTGGGTGTAGGAGAGACCGGATTTCTTCGCGGCCATTGCAAACTCCTGTCCGCTGGAGAGCCATGGGTTCGGATTCGCTTCGATGACATAAACCTCGCCCTTGCTGGATAGGCGCATGTCGATTCGGCCATAATCGCGAAGCTTGACGGCGCGATACGCCTTGAGGGCGATCTCCGTGAGCTTGGTTTCCATTGCTTCATCGAGATCTTCGGCGATCGCCGATTTCGTCAGCTTATAGGCCTCCGAGTCTTTCTCGAATTTCACATCCTGGCTGGCGATCCGGGGCATGCCCTTCGGCAGCTTCGACAGGTCGAGTTCCACGAGCGGAAGTGCACGTGCATTCTCGTAACTTCCGAGGATGGCGGCGTAGATCTCGCGTCCTTCGATGTACTCCTCGATCAACGCAGGAGAATCGAATTCCGTCTGTATATAGGAGACGCGCTCCATCAACTCCTTCACGCTGGTAACTACGGCAGTGGCATCGATTCCAATAGACCCGTCTTCCGACGTGGGTTTCACGATGAGGGGGAACGAGATGTCATGTGCGTGGTCGAGGGTGCCGCGATAAGCTGTCGCGAAGTAGGGCGACTGAATCCCGTAAAAAGCGAACATCTTCTTGGCGATCGATTTGTCCTGCGCAAGGATGTTCGCGTGTGGTCCCGCGCCGGTGTAAGGGATTTCGAGTAAATCCAGGAATGCGGTGACGTGCATCTCCTTAGCGTCATCGCCCGCATAGGATTCCGTGAGGTTGAAAATGAGGTCGGAGCCACACTTGGCGAGTCCGAGCAATGATTGATTGCGCCCGTCCAGAACGTAATACGACGGCTCATGGCCCAGCTTCTCCAAGGCTTCAAAGATTTCTTCGCGGTCGTGTTTGACCGGCTTCTTCTTGCGTGTCTTTTGGCCCTTGCGCTTGCGCGGTGCAGGAACTTCTTCCTGCACTTCAGTAGGTTCTTCTTCCCACAAGTCGTATAACACGGTGACTTTCAACTTTGTTCCAGTCATGCGACCTCCAATCGGAGTGACAGCAGTTGCCGGTACGCTTCAGGGATGAGTGAATTTCCCGCGGGTCAGGTAATTCATGGAGAGTGCGGTTATGTACACCGTGAACTCCGTCAGGTAGTCGGACTCGCGTTGCACGTCCACACGCAGACCCAGGTCCTCAACACGCTTGCAGATCGCTTCCACCAGTCGCTTGACGATCGGGCGTTGCACACCGCTCCAATATGCGATCTTGTCGACAATGGGCTTGCGATGCTGGCGCAACATCTCCTGGGCGGGGCGCACACCCTTACGCCGCTTGCGGGAGATATTGAAGATGTCCGCCAGGTCGGCATCCAGCGCGAGGTCCTGCACCGGAATCTCCTCCGGCAGGCTGAGGCGATAGAACTCGCCGACCGTCGATTCCATCTCATCGACGGTGATGTCGGTGCGACCGCGACGCCGGATGGGTTCGATATCTCCGACTTTTCGCGCGATGCGATCGACGTATTGCAGTTTGGCCAGCGCGTCCCAACCTTTGTAGCGCTTTCGCCATTGCGAGCGAGGCGTGATCCAGACCGCAAACGTTTCGGCAAAATCTTCGTCCGGATGTTTCTGCGCGTACCATCCGGCCATGTGGCGAACAAACTTTCGCGAGAACGGAATGGGACGGTAATTGTCGCGATATGCGCGGCGGAACGGACCGAAGAGATCGCGCCACTCCGCCGACTTGTATAGCTGATACGCATAATTGAATGCGTGTCCGGCCTCATGACGCATGTACATCATGATCTCGCGAGCGTCTTCCAGGTCGTTCATATCGCGCTCAAGCTGTGCCAGGTCCGGGTTGGCCAGATAGAACGGAATGCCGATCACGGGCTCGCCAGAGGGACATCCCCATTCATCGGTAAGATAACAAAACGGACGGAACTTGTGGATGCCTTTGGCTTCCAGTTCGCGATAAAGCTGCTGAACGAATCGTTCGAGCGGAGAACCCTCGAGCTTGAGCCCGAGTTCGCGAATGGGCTTCGCGAGTATCTCCTGGAATTCCGTTCGGGTTTTTTCGAAATTGCGCACTTGGCTATTCAGAGTTCTATACCACGGAACGAGATTTGGCACGCCAAGTCGTATTGGTTATCCACATAGTATTGTGGGTATGCCTGTTTCTGGAAGTTCCGTCCGACATGCTCCGGCACCCGCCCCGTAGGCAGGGCAAGTCTCGCTTGGAGCCCGCGTTGATGTTACGACCGGCTGCTTAGTCGTACCCCATTGCCCATCAGAACCCTCAATTTGGACAGCCCATTGCCCGTTACCTCGCATTGAGCAGCATTTTGTCCGAAGATTTCTCGGCGCCAGCAACCTCTCATTGCCGGTCATCGAATTGCTGAGTGGCTGGAACCCGCCGCTGTTCTGCCATCAGGTTGCCCGCAGCATCATGCTCCGCGGTCATGATCGCGACCGGATTCGCAACCGTGCCGAAGTATCTATGTGGTCTCGTCGTTCCGCTAGAGACGGCCTTCTCCAGACCTGCGATATAGGGGGGTGAATTGGCCTGATATTCCATGTCTCATCCCCTTATATCAGTTGTCGAGTGTTGCACCCTGGATGGAATCGTGGACGTCTAACCACTTACCGCGGTCGATCTACACGGTTGCAGAGCGGCTGCGCATCCTGATCATCGGATCAAGATAAGAGCTGGCGTTGTACTTCGCCCGATAGGCGGGCATGTGCAGGCGTTTACGTCGGCATTAACGCTTCAATTGAAAAAACGCATCCAGCAAAATCATGGCGATGGTAGACAAGATACAAATCACGGCGATCGTGGCGCCAATCCAGAAAATGGCGGTCGCAAATTGCTTGCCTCTCTGTTTACCGCCGCTGGTGGTGTGAGCTTTTTTCATTGACGTCGACATTCGGGTTTGGAACTCGCAATTCCTAATTTTTCAATCTGTCTCGATTCGCTAGTTTTCAAATTCTGTTTCAGGAACGGGCAGCACATCGCTGGGGCGTGCAAGCCACACATATAGCGTTGGCAACAGGAAGATGCTCATCACCAGATCGGCCACCAGCCCACCCACAATGACGATGGCGAATGGACGTTGTGAATCCGACCCGATGCTGTGGGACATGGCTGCCGGCAGCAGGCCCAAAGTAGCGACCAGCATCGTCATCATGATGGGACGCAATCGCAGCACCGCACCTTCCACTGCAGACTCTTCAATGGAATTGCCGCGAGCGCGAAGCTGGTTGATGTATTCCAGCATGATGACGCCAGTCTGCACGGAAACTCCAAAGAGCGCGAGAAATCCCACTTCCGACGAGACGCTGAAGTTGGTGTGCGTGATCAAAAGCACCAGCAATCCGCCGATGCTCGCCATCGCCACGGTGGCGAGAATCAGAATGGCCCATTTGAACGAGCTGTACATCGAGTAGAGAATGATGAAGATTAACAGTACCGTCAGCGGAACAATGACAAGCATGCGCGCCTCTGCGCGGACTTCGCTCTGGTACTCACCTTCCCATGCGATGTGATATCCACGCGGAAGCTTTAATTGCGCGTTGACTTTTTGAATAGCCTCTCTGACAGCGTCGCCTAGCGGGCGATCGCGAACGCTATACTTGACCGCGACGTATCGCTGATTGTTTTCGCGATAGATTTCCGAGCCCTCGTCGGCTTCCCTTACCTTGCAAAGTTGCGCCAGCGAAACGCGTTCTCCTGAGGGCGATAGCAGGCGAATATTATCGATCGCCTGTTTCGTGTCGCGATACTGCGGAAGATAGCGCAGCGTAAGGTTATAGACCTGCTCGCCTCTCAAGACTTGCGTGAGTGCTGTTCCTCCGACTGCTGTTTGGATTGCATCCTGAATATCTGCCACGTTGATCTGATATCGCGCTGCCGCCTGGCGATCGACAACATAATCCAGATCAGGCTGCCCGGTCACATTTAAGACTCCCAGGTCCTTGATGCCTCGCACGTGACTCATAATGGCAGCGACCTTGTCCGCCTCGTCCTCCAGCACGTGCAGATCGCTGCCGTACACCTTGGTCGCCAGCTCGCCTTTCACCCCGCTGACTGCCTCCTCCATGTTGTCTTCAATCGGCTGCGAAAAGCCCCACACGACGCCTGGAATCTTTTTCTCAAGCTCGCTGTTCATCGATGCGATCAGGTTGTCTTTATCCTCGTGGAACACAGGACGCCACTGTTCCTTCGGTTTGAGCCCGACAAAAAATTCGGTATCGAAAAATCCCGTATGATCGGTTCCGTCATCTGGACGGCCAGTCTGACTCGTACATTCGGTCACTTCTGGAAATGAACAGAGGAGGACCCTGGCCTGGTTGGAGACCCGAATGCCATCGCCGGGCCCCGCACTTTGCTCGAGCGTGCCGCGTACCCAGAGTGATCCCTCATCCAGGTGGGGAAGAAATTCAGAGCCGATGATTCCGCTGAACGCGAGATAGATTGCGAGGATCAGACCGAGCACGCCGGCACCGATGGTAAACCTGTGATGATGGATGGCCCAGGTCGCACCTTTGCGGTAATGCGCCCGAAGAAACTCCATCACCGGGTTCTTCCACTCCTTGGCACCTTTACTGAAGAGAAAACTGGAGAGAACCGGTGCGACGACCATAGAAAAAATCAGAGCACCTAATAGCGCGAAGGCGACTGTCCACGCCATGGGGCGGAATAAGCGCCCCTCGACAGATTGGAGCGTGAAGATCGGCAGATAGGCTGTGATGATGATGGCGATCGCATAAAAGACGGGCCGCTGAACTTCATGAGCGGCTTCTCGAATGCGCTCGTAGGGAGGCTTATCATCTTCATCTTTGCGCGCGAGACGGCGCACGATATTTTCGACCATCACCACCGTGCCATCCACGACCATGCCAAAATCGAGCGCACCCAGCGAAAGCAGATTCGCGGGAATATGCTTCAGGCTCAGGCAAATCGCGGCGAACAACAATGAGAAATGGGATGGTAAGTGCAACGATGAGCGCACCGCGAGCATTTCCGAGAAAGAGGAAAAGAATGATGACAACCAGAACAATTCCCTCTGTCAGATTGTGCAGCACAGTGTGGGTGGTGAAATGGAGCAAGTCGCTTCGATCAATGAAGGGAACAATCTTTACACCCGGCGGCAGGATGCGATCATTCAGTTCCTTTACCTCTTTATGGATTCCCTCCAGCGTAGGCTGCGCATCTGCGCCCTTTTGCATGGCGACGATGCCGGAAACGACATCGTCGTCGTCAAGGATCTTGCCGTCCTGACGTCGAATCGCCCGGCCGAATTGACCCAGCCGGATTTCCGGTCCCTGCGTCACTTCCGCAATATCTTTCACGCGAAGCGGGGTTCCGGTTTTGCTTGTGATGACCGTATTCTCGATGTCCTGGATGTTTCGAACCAGGCCTACTTCGCGAACGTTGATCTGCTGCAGCCCCTCCTGAATAAAACTTCCGCCGGCATTCGCATTGTTCGCCGCGAGTTGCTGTTCCACCTGGCTAAGACTCAATCCGTAGTCGACCAGTTTTTCGGGATCAAGCCGCACTTGGTATTCGCGCGTGGGACCGCCGAAGGGATTGACGTCCACCACGCCGGGGACGGATTTCAGGTTCTTCTCCACCACCCAGGTTTCGAGCGACTTCAGGTTCATTACGTCGTATTCAGGATTGCTGCTTTGCAGCGTGTAGAAATAAATCTGCCCGACTGGGCTCCAATCTGTGCCCATCTGTGGAACAACGCCCGGCGGCAGGCTCACCTGCGACAGCCGCTCTAACACTCGCTCGCGATTTTCAAAATCTGTGGTGTCGTCCCCAAACACCATCTCCACGGTCGAAAGCCCGAAGATCGACCATGATCGCACATGGACAACTCCCGGAACCCCGTTCATCACGGTCTCCAGCGGAATCGTAACTTGCTGTTCAATTTGTTCCGCGGAAATACCCGGCCATTGCGCAATGACATCCACATAGTTATTCGCAACGTCTGGATAGGCCTCGACGGGGAGTCGATGAAAGGCGACGATTCCCCAGGCAAAAAGCAGGATTGCGCCCGCCAGAACCAGGAAGCGGTTCTGCAGCGCGAAATCTACAAGCCGTCGAATCATTGCGCCTCCAGCGTGGCTTCCAGCTGGAGAACGTTCGAGACCACCTGCTGGCCCGGCGCGATACCGGAAAGGATTTCCTGCTTGCTCCCAGGCAACACATCTCCCGTGTTCACCTGTACGCGTTGAAATTTATTTCCACCCGCCGGGACGTAAACCCAGTCGACGTCGTGCAGGTGCAGAATCGCGTCCGCAGGTATCACGGCATAGGCTTTCTTTGTGTTGCTTTCAAATGTCGCAGTAACGAACATGCCCAGCCGGAGTATGCCGGGATTTTGAAGTTCGATGCGGACTTTCGCAGTGCGGATATTTGGATCTAACACCGGGCCAATGTCGCTGATGTGGCCGATCAGCACCTTGCCTGGATAAGCATCAATGTGGATGAAAGCCTGTTGACCGAGCCGCACCTTAGGAATGTCGTTTTCATAGACATCGCAGATAATCCATACGGTCGAGAGGTCGGCGATTGTAAACGCCGTTGACGAGCCCGCATACGTCATACCCGTGGCCGCCGCATTGGTTACGTTCTGCGCAACCACTACGCCAGAGATAGGCGCGTAGACATTCACAATGTTCGACGGATGATCTTTCTTGACGCCAAGCGTGTCGAGTTGACCTTCAGCAGCATGCAGGTCCGCCATCGCATCCTGTTCGGTGTCTTGCGCCTGGTCCAACTGGCTTTTTGGAATCGCACCATGTTGATAAAGGAGGACAGCTCGATCGAGTTGAGTCTTCGCCAGATGCTCATCGTTGACGGCCTTCAGGTATGTATCGAAGGCGTTGGTAATGTCGGGACTCTGAACCTTGAGGAGAAGTTGGCCTTTTCTCACGTTGTCATCCAGGCGCGTCAGAATATCGACGACTCGACCACTGGCCAAAGAGATCACGGGGACTTCGCGGGCGATATCGGGGTTCACCGTACCCGTGACGTTCAACTTGGATCGGAGTTCAATCGCGCTCGCGGGCACAAGGGAGAATTGCTCTGGATGGTCAACGGTCACCAGTCCGGTGTTGCTGGTTTCAATGACCTGCGAAGATGGCGCGGCTCCGGAGGCAGGATTGAATTTTTTGCCACAGGCCGCGACTAACAGGCACATTGCGAGGCAGCCGACAGACTTCAGAATGGATTTCTTGATCATTGGATCACCTCACGGCCTACGGCAAGATTCAACTGGGCTGCAGCCGTCAGATACGAACCGATCAATTGCACATAGGCCAACTGAACATTCCGGTAATCGCTCTGGGCGTTCAAAAAGTCCATTAGCGAGGCACCCCCGTGCTGCCAGGAAAAAGTGATCGTGTCCCGTACGCGAGCCGCCTGCGATAGATATTGAGCTTGGTACGGCCGCAGCAAGATCAGATTGCTGTTGACCTGCGCATACGCAGAGTCGACGTCGGCAAACACTTGCGCACGAGTCGCGTCCTCCATCTGCTGGTTGCGTCCTATATCCAGTTGTGTGCGCTCTTTCTCACCCTGGTTGCGGTCGAAGATGCGCAGCGGAATACTCACGCTGGCGCCGAGTGTTTGTATGCCATTCGGGTTATTATTCGAGGAATTCCACGTATACCAGCCGCTGAATGTGGGATCGGTCGACCCGTTTGCGACGGCGAGCTTATGGTTGGTCGTTGCCTGTTGCAGCGATTCCAGCGCCGCCCGCAGATCGGGCCGATTGTCGAGTGCAATCTGCCGAAACGTTTCCAGCGGCGATAATTGATCGCTGAAGTTAAATGGCCCCTGAATATGAAACTGGTCCACGGGAGTTCTGTCGTCCAGCAGTTGCAGCAACTGGATTTTTGAAGTCCGAAGATTCACTTCCGCAGTTTGCAGGTCCGACTCGTATTGCACCCGCTGCAACTCGATTCGATCCAGATCTACCTGCGCCAGGTCTCCGGCCTGGAAGCGAGCCTGGCTGATATGGATGATGTGGTCGTAGTAGTCGAGCTCCTGCTGGGCGACAGCCAGCACAGCTTTTGCCTGTAGCGTCTGCACAAAAACAGAACGCAGATTGAAGAGAAGATTCCGCTCCAGATCCGCATGCGCGCTGGTCGCAATCTGAGTGCCTTCCTGGGCGCTCTTCAGCCGCAGTTCGCGCTTGTGATCGCGCTCGTGCAGATAACTGATGGACGGTACGACATAAGTACCACTCAACGGTTTCCAGACACCATTGTTCGGAGCGATCTGCGTGCCGTCCTGCGACAAAGTGAACTGCGGGTTTGGCCGCAGGTCTGCAGTAATTTCATTGGCCTTCATCTCCTGCACGTTTGTTTCGTCGGCTTGCAGCGTAGGATTGGCGGCTTCAAACTTAGCCTTGATCTGTTCCCATGTGAAGCTGGTTTGAGCATTCACAGGTTCGCCCATGAGCATGGCAATACATGCACAAAGCGACAAAAACAGCGAAAGCTGTGATTTTCTGGTATTCATTCACTGAATTTCAGATCGTGGCAGTTGGGAATTGTGCTCAAACCATCCTGAGGGCCCGGGCGATGTGCATGCTGCTGGCGAATAGAATTCCTACTCCAGCTTGCTGGCGATCGCTGACATTGGCAATCCTATCGATTGGACACAGCAGGCTATCTTTCGGCCAAGGGCGCGACAAGGATTCAGGAATGGGGGACGATGTTTCAAGGAGATTCGGGTCCGCGTGTGCCGCTCGAGATGAGAGCACAATAGATTGAAAGAGTCAGATACTATCCCATGGCCAAGGTGGCCAATGATGTTTCAGTCGCGATTCCAAGGCAGCAAAAAATCCGCGTTGTTTAGCACGGGGACGCTGATCCTCGCGATCGCCCTGATTGACTGGCATGCCAGCAATGAGCTTCCGCTTGGCTTTCTCTATTTGTTGCCCATGCTGATCGTGGGCAGAGTTCTCAAGCCCTGGCAGATCGGCGCTGTCGCTGCGTTGTGCACTTTTTTGGCAGAGAGATTCGACGAGTTCGTCTGGAGCTTTCGAACTGGTGTGCCGCGAGACGTATTGTATTTTTCAGCGTTCCTTTGCGCGGGGCTTTTTGTCTATGAGATCAACCAAAGTCGACGCCATGCCGTTGGGGCGCTGCATGAAATTGAGAAACAGAGAGACGCTCGCCGCGATGCGGAGGAGCAATTAAAGGTGCTGGTGGATAACAGCCCGGCCGCCATCATTACAGCCGACTCCACCGGTTGCGTGCTGATGGCGAATGAGGCTGCCCATCGGATGCTCGCTCTTCCACCTGACACTCTTCCCGGCCAATCGATTCATCAGTACTTCCCGACGTTGGGAAATCTATCCCGGCAGGTCGTGGCCAGACTGTATCGCACTGTCATGCAGTCCAGAGGGCAGCGCGCCGACGGAGAGATATTCCTCGCTGAGATTTGCTTTTCTACCTACCCAACGCAGGGTGGATCGCGATTGGCCGCTATGATTCTGGACACGTCGGAAGATCTCCGCAGCCAGGAAGAAACCAGCCTGCACCAGATGCTGGCGGGATCGCGCATCGCAGCCGCCGCTGTTTCGCATGAGGTACGCAACGTATCAGGCGCGATCGCCGTCGTGCATCAAAATCTTGAACGCAGCGGTTTGCTGTCTCAAAATAAAGACTTCGAGGCGCTTGGCAATCTTCTTCACGCCCTCGAACGCATCGCTTCTGTCGACCTGCGGCGCTACACCGATCAAACGGCGGAGACTGATCTGACCGCCGTCCTGGACGATCTGCGGATCGTTGTTGCTCCGGCGCTTCGAGAAGCAGGTATCGAAGGCAGATGGGATATTCCATACGAGCTGCCATCGGTCTGGGCCGATCGCCAGAGCCTCATGCAGGTGTTGTTAAACCTGACTTCAAATAGTATTCGCGCCCTCGCCGATCGAGATGGCGGGATGTTGTGTATCTCCGCTAAGGTCTACAACCTCTCCGTGTTGATTGAGGTATGTGACAATGCCGGAGGAGTCGTCAATCCGGATCGGCTATTTCATCCATTTCAACAGGAAGCGGAAGTGACAGGTCTAGGCCTGTTTTTGTCGCGAGCATTCATGCGTGCCTGTAGAGGAGAACTCCGGCACAAGCCGCTTCCGGATGGATCCAGCTTCATCGTTGAAATGCCAATTGTGGAACAGGCGAAGAACCTCGCATGACGACTCCAACGCGCATTCTGCTGGTTGACGATCACAGCCTCTTTCGCGAAAGCGTTGTGCGGCTTCTAGAGTCAGAGCCTGATTTTTTGGTCGTCGCACATTGTGCCGCGGTTACCGAGGCAATCCGCATTTTGCGCAACGAAGCTATCGATGTTGCTCTACTTGACTACGATCTCGGCGAGGAACAAGGAACCGAGCTTCTGAGATACCTTCAATCCAGCCGTCATCCCGCGAAGATTTTGATGGTCACCGCAGGCATGAGTGATCGGATTACGATGGATGTTGTCCATTCCGGCGTGGCGGGGATCATCTTGAAACATAGCAGTCCTGCCCAATTGATAGGTGCGATCCGAACCGTTGCGCGCGGGGAAATCTGGCTTGAAGGAAATCTTCTGCGAAGTTTGGTATCTGGAGTAAAGGATCAACTCTCCGAGCCTCGAACTGCGCGACCTCTCACGCTGCGGCAACAGGATGTGCTCTCAGGAATCCTCGATGGCCTCACTAACAAAGAAATCGCATGGAATTTGAAGGTCTCGGAAAGTTCTATCAAGGCTGTCGTTCAGGAGTTGTTCCACAAGGCGGGAGTGAGAACCCGCAGCCAGTTGGTGAGAATCGCCATCGAAAAACACGCTGCCGACTGGCTTAACAATGACAAGATGGGATAGATTCAAGCGGATCCTCTGTCGACTCCCAGGCTTGCACATTGGTGCGCAGGCGGTTGCGCATCCGAATCCTCTGCATATTGCTCCGCGAGTGTTCCATTCCTTACGTGCGAGTGTATTGTGATTCGGCCGTCGGTTGATACCTTATCGCCAACTGCGGCGTCTCCAACCGCTGATTCAATCGATGCCTTGAAGTGAGACATGCCTCCAACAGGCCGGTGGTCAGCAATGTCCGCTGTACAGGATAGGGAGCGTTCTGGGTCTGATACATCTGCTCGATCTTCCTCGCGAGGCAGGCCGAGTATGTCTGGTTTGGCGGCGGCGGCATAAAGAACTGAGTAGAAACCATGCCGTGGCCCGCTACCCGCGCTGAGATATTGAAATCTCTGATCGCGCCGTTGAGCATGAGCAGTGTGGCGCGCGTCCCATCGTTGTACTCGATGCAATACGCAGCCGGATCTTTTACCAATTGCGGCAAGACGCCGGGAAGGGCCAGGTCCTGGGTCCGCCCATCCAGCACGGTCAGTCCCAAAGGCGTGTCGCTGCGGGACAGGGCAGAACTCATCAGGTCTTCTGACCAGCGCCCCGCTTTCCTGGCGGCCCAAACGTCGTCGCCCTCGAGCAACTGAACCGCTTTTACACCAGTTTCTCCGCCCTTGCGTCGCTCCAGCATGCACTGCATGGCGTCGAGCGCGTCGAAATCCATGCCGTCAAACCTGCCTACGCCAACCATCACCGCTTCTTGCACCGGCGCGCCCAGCGGTATGTCCACATCCGGCAAGCGCCAGGTAACGGGCATGGAAGAGCCGGCCAGCAGCGGGAATTTCATCCGCGCTGCAGTCTTCACCATGTTTTGCGCTTCCGGAAAACTGAAGGAGAGCTGTTTGTGATTGAAGTATGGGACAGCGTGGTTCTCCTCTTCAAAGACGTGGGTGCACTGCTGAAACCAATCGTAGGTCGGCAGCAGGATTTGGCCCGTGTCATTACTGGAGTACGGATAATTGCCGCCTTGTTCGGCGATGGCCAGCACGGCATCAACGGCGATTCGGCCACCGCCGCAGCGCAAGGCTTCTGGAATATTGCGGCACAGTCGAAAGCCAAACTCCTGCGAGCGCAGTTCGCTCAGATCGCTCTCGGGACCAAGCTCTTCCGCGCCTTGTGATGGCTGCCCTTGCTGGGATAGCTGCGTGCCTGGCGCGATCGGCGGATGCTCCGTGGCATGCGATCTTTGGCCTCTCCCGGCAGTGCCGCTCATCACCCGCTCAAATTCCGTAGGCCTGGCGTTGGCCTTCCGCACTCGCTGATCCACGTACACGGAAACCACCTGCACATTTGGCATGTGCCAGTCACCTTCATACGGATAGCCAACCAGAAAGCGGTCTCCAATGGTCTGCAAGTTCGACCCGGGACGATAAACGCTGCCGAGGATCGCCAGACGCAGAGGGCGCTGTGCGGTCCCTGATGATGTTTGGCCGAAGGCGGAACGCAACCATGAGGGACAAGCCAACATCGCGGATGACAGCGCAGAATAGCCAACAAAACGACGGCGGGTCAGCATTAGCTCCTCCAAAAGGTGGACTCAGGGTTGGGTTGGTAGTGTACGGCCGCCAGGTTCGGCGTCTCTACGCGCTGCAGGCCCTTGCTATTACTCTCGACACCGGCGATCAGGAGACCGCTCGTCAACAGGGTCCGCTCGATCGGATACTGCGCCTTACCGGTTAAGAACATAATCTCGGCGTTATGCACCAGCGGGCTGAAGAAACTCGCCAGCGTGGTGCGTCCATCCGGCATGGGCAGATACATCTGCGTGGAAAATGGCTTGGATTGTCCGTCGATCGTTGCTGCGAAGGTGAAGTCACGCACCAGTCCGTTCAGCAGCAGCATCGTGCAAACCAACCCGTCTCGATACTGATAGTGATAGGCAACCGGGTCTGGAACGATGGCCTGCATCTGTTCCACGGTTGGAAATACGTCGGTAAAGGCGGAATTTCCGGGCCTCAAAGTATCGCTGCGGCTCAACGCCGACTTGAATAGAGCCTGCGACCACAATCCCTCGCGATGCGCTTTCCAGAAGCTGTCACCACGATAAGTTTGCAGCCACTCAACTCCAGTTTCCCCGCCCTTGCGACGTTCCACCATGCATTGGATTGTTTCCAGCGCATGGAAGTCGTAGCTGGCCATGCCGCCGTAACCGATCGAGATGGCTTCGCGAATGGATGTGCCCAGCGGCATCTCCACCGACGGAACTCGCCACGTGACTGCAAGGCTCGATCCTCCTTGGAGAGGAAAGCCCAATTCATGCGAGGTGTCGACCATCTGCTTACACCAATCCCACTTCCACGAAAGCTCTTTATCGTTGAAGTAGGGGACGGATCGGCCGCTGTCGCGGAACACTTTGGTGATCTGCTCATAGAATTCGAAATGCGGATGCATCATGATCCCCGTCGGGCTGAGCGGATACTCACCGTGCTCCCCAACGACGACCACTCCATCCACTGCCAGCTTGCTGGTGCCGAGCGTGACGGCCTCTGCAATGGTGGGATAAAGCTTCAACGAGGGATGTCGATCCAATCGATCCTCAAATACATCGCCCTCGCCGCGTTGATCAACGTACAGCGCGACCACATCCATTTGCGGATGGTGATACGTGCCGCCCCACCCATAACCATCCAGAAACCGGTCCGCGACATGTTGGGGATGCAAATACTTTCTATAGGCAGTCACCACGGCCGCGAGCTGCGGACGTTTGGCAGATGTCAGATTTTGAGCCATATCCAACCTTTAGATGTAGGCGATTCAGTCGATTTCGAACAACGAATTCTACTTTTCCAGAGATGGGCGTTTCGTGAGTCGGTGTAGCAGCGGAAACTGGTAAAGGCTCCTATATACTGCCCGCAGATGCCTTCTGTCAAAAGAGAGAAAAGGACGCCATCGATGGGGCGACCCTTGCTCGCGATTGGCATTCTGATCGCAGGAATCGATTTCCTTTCCCAGTGCCGACTGCTCGTGACGGGGCCGAATGGCCATTAAATCCCGACCTAATATTAATATTAGTTTGACCGTTTGGAGGAGCTGATGCTGACTCGCCGACGATTCCTGGGCTATTCCGCGGTGGCTACGGCTGCGCTTCGTCCCTCTCTCTGGGCCGAATCTTTTTTGCGGGGCTCAGCTGCCGATCATCCCCCTCCTCATATTTCCGCGCGTGCCTGGGAAGTCCACAGACGCACCTATGTATTCGACGCTCATGTGCATGCTTTAGACCGCGAGTTTTACCACGGCGGCAGCATGGGCACCCGCACCACTGAAGGCCAATGGGATTTGCCACGCGCGAAGGAAGGTGGAGTTGGCGCGTTCTTCCTGTCCGTATTCGTTCCCGAGGAATATTATCCCAGCCGATTCGAGACCAAGCAGGCATTTCGCCGGATCGATCACGCGGTGCAACAGCTGGAGATGAACCGCGATCAGGTTGAACTCGCACGAAATGCCGGCGACATCCAGCGCATCCGTGCCCAGGGCAAGATCGCTGCCGTGCTCGATATTGAAGGCAGCTACGATCTGGATGGGGATCTTGGAATTCTGCGCGATCTCTATCGTCTGGGACTT
This sequence comes from uncultured Acidobacteriota bacterium, assembly GCA_963794795.1. Lineage (GTDB taxonomy): Bacteria > Acidobacteriota > Terriglobia > Terriglobales > Acidobacteriaceae > JAKAAZ01. Next base: position 179,145 of record CAWCFC010000009.1, read on the forward strand.
CGCTCAGCACAGCTTTCGGCGCACAACTGGGACCAGAATTACGCGGATGCCTGTTGCTCGCCGCCCAAATGGGGTGGTCTCACCGCGCATGGTCGCGATGTTATCCGGGAAATGAACCGACTGGGCATGGTGATCAACGTGTCCCACTCCTCCGACGACACAACTTCCCAGGCGATCGACGTCAGCGATGGCCCGATCATCGCTACTCATCACGGGCTGCGCAGCGTCAATAACATCCCCAGAAACATGCCCGACTGGCTGCTGAAAAAAATGGCGGCCAAGGGTGGCATCATCGGATTTCAGGTCGGCAGCGAATTCAACTACCCCAAAGAGTACGCCTGGGTCACCGCGCACAAACATGAGACCTTCTGGAACACGGCCAACATTCCGGAGGAGGTGAAGGGCAAGACGATTTATGAGATCGACAAACTGGAGGCGCCAAAGTTTCCAATGCCAGGCGCACAAGTTCCTGACTCCGTCATGATGTCGGTTGACGACTGGGTGGCAGTCGTGGACAGAGCCATCCAGTTGGTAGGTGAAGACCATGTGGCCTTCGGGTCTGACTTCGATGGCGGTCCGACGCTGGCTCGCGGCATGCGCGACGTTCGTGACCTCCCTATGATCACCGATGCCATGTTGCGCCGCGGCTACTCGGAAGAACGCATTGACAAGTTCTGGAGCGGCAACCTGCTGCGTTTCTTCGGCCAAGTCACGCAGACACGCGCCTGACCCCTCGAATGAAGCCGCAATGTGAAATAGAGAACAATCGACGCGGCATCGCCGAAGCGGTGCCGCGTGCCAGCTTCGCGCTATCGTAAACTCATCACTCTACCTCGAGTACGAACGTGAGCGTTACTGCTTCACTGCGACAGCGGAAATCTCTATCTTTGCCCCACCAATCAAGCCGGCAACCTGCACCGTAGCGCGCGCTGGCTTTGGATCGGGCATGAGCTTCTTATAGACTTCGTTCATTTTCGCCACATCGTTGACATCGGCGACATAGACGGTTACAGAAACCAGATCCGTCATTTTGAAGCCAGCCTCTTCCACCACCTTTTTCACTGCTGCGATGGAATTGGTGGTTTGCGTAGTGATATCGGTACTTGTCACGTTGCCATGTGAATCCGGACCTTGCTGCCCCGCAACATACAGGGTGTTCCCTGCTACAAAGCCATCACTGAACGGCATGCCCTTGGTGAAACCTATGGCCTTGTTTTGTGCAGAAGCACTTCCCAGGGTCACAAGAGCCATAACTGCGGTGGCCAACAGGCATCGCTGTGCTACTTCCAAGCGTCTCTTTTTCATCGCCTCTCCTGTAAAAACATATGATCTTCCCATTGTAAGTGCCGTCCATGTTCTGAAAACGTATCATTCTGAACCTGCGCCTGGCTCCTCAGGGCCCTCATTTTGCAGATTTTCTAACAGCCCGCTAGGGTATGGCCACACTGAATCGCGCGACGTCGGCGCACTCCGAGCGAATCCTCATAAGTCGGGTTCTGTTCGCCGCTTGGTGAGTCCTCGATCGATAACTTTCTGCATCTCCCTGCTGAGCGAGGACTTCTGTCTCTCCACATTGAAAACAAAAGCACTGGATGCGATGCGATGTGATCGCGGATCTGGCTTTATGAATCCATCGTCTCACTCGCTTCATCCAAGCTTCCACATACATACGTGTTCTCGCGGCGCGAACGCTCCCAAACAGAGGACCTAACTGAGAGAAAGCTTCAAGCTTGATTGGAGAATGAGTATGAATGAGTCTCTTAAGCCAAGGACGTTGACGTTTTTTTTTAAGGCAGCCACGGTAGCTATCCCGTTGGGGTTGTTGACCGTTGGCGCTGGGCTTCTTGCCGGGTGCGGCAGGAGTGTAAGTGCTTCCTCTCCCCATCCTCGCCCCGCAATGAAAGTGAATGTGGTGAAAGTGGAGGCGAGCAATGTGCCGCTGACGGGCGAATGGGTGGGCACACTCGACGGCTACGTGAATGCCCAGATACAGCCACAAGCGAACGGCTACCTGATCCGCCAGGACTATCGCGAAGGCTCGCAGGTGGAAAAAGGTCAGGTCCTGTTCGAGATCGATCCGCGGCCGTTTGAGGCGGCGCTTGAACAAGCACAGGGCCAGCTGGGGCAGGCGCAGGCGGAGCTTGCGCTGGCAAAAATCAACGTGAATCGCGACACGCCTCTGGCCGAGGCTCACGCGATTGCCAGAAGCCAGCTTGACAACGAGATCCAGCAGGAAGCTCAGGCGAAAGCAACGGTGGAGACGGCGGAGGCAGCCGTGACCACGGCGAACCTCAATCTCGGATTCACCAAAGTGCGGTCGTTGATCACCGGCGTTGCAGGGCAGGCGACAACTCAAGTTGGCAACCTCGTAAATACCCAGTCCGTGCTGACCTCGGTTTCTCAACTGGACCCAATCAAGGTCTATTTTTCCATCAGCGACAGCGAGTATCTTGCCTTGACAATGCGTGCGGACGGAAGAGGTAGCGACCTGCTTCAGGGAGCGGCGAAGCTTCCCCTGACGCTGACACTTTCGAACGGAGAAGTTTTTCCGCACAAGGGCCATGTCGTCTTCGTCGATCGGCAGTTGAACGCGCAGACAGGAGCGATTCGTATTGCTGCAGCTTTTCCGAATCCAGGCAACGTGCTTCGTCCGGGCCAGTTCGGCCGGATTAAAGCAGAGACCGGAGTTCTGCACAATGCGGTTCTTGTGCCGCAGGCGGCGATTACGGAGTTTCAGGGACAGGAGCAGATCTACACCGTCGGGAAGGACAACAAGGTCCACACGAACACTGTGACACTGGGCCCACAGTACGGCAACAGCTGCGTAGTCAAAAGTGGACTGGCCAGCGGATCTCTGGTGATTACCGACAATCTTCAGAAGCTTCGAGAAGGTGCGCCGGTCAATCCACAACTCACGAACTTTCAGGTGGCCGCGGCCGCTCCGTCAACTCAACCGGCAGGAAACTAGATCATGTCGAAGTTTTTCATTCGCCGGCCCATCGTTGCAATTGTTATCGCCATCATCACGGTTGTGGTTGGCATCGTCTCGCTGTTCACGCTGCCCATTTCGCAGTATCCGAACATCGTTCCGCCAGAGATCCTGGTGACCGCAACGTATCCCGGCGCGGACGCCAAGACCGTCAGCCAGGCGGTCTCCACTCCGCTTGAGCAGCAGATGAACGGCGTGGACAACATGATCTACATGGATTCTGTCAGCGCCAACAACGGCGTGGTGCAGCTCTTTGTAGATTTCGACGTCAAGACCGATCCCAACATCGACCAGGTTCTGGCCCAGTTGCGCGTCGATCAGGCGCAGTCCCAACTGCCGGCGGAAGTAACGACAGCCGGCCTCACAGTGCAAAAGGCGCTGACGTCGCCGCTGATGCTGATAGCGCTCAATTCGCCTGGCGGCAAGTTGAGCCAGAATTTCCTGACCAACTACGCCGTCATCAATCTTCAAGACCAGCTGGCACGCGTGTATGGCGTGTCGCGCGTGCAGGTCTTTGGCGGACAGTATGCGCTTCGCATCTGGGTGGATCCCGATAAGCTGGCCAAGCTAGGGGTCACGGCAACGGACGTAATTTCCGCGATACAGACGCAGAATGATGTCCATCCGGCGGGCCAGATCGGTGGCGAGCCGATTCCGAAAGGGCAGCAGTTCACTTACACGGTCCGCACGCAGGGACGCCTCGTCACGCCGGAACAGTTTGGAAACATCATCCTGCGCGCCAATCCCGATGGCTCCGTGCTTCACCTTCGCGACGTGGCTCGAGTCGAGCTTGGTGCCCAGTCGTATGGCATCTCAGCCCGGTACAACCAGGCGCCCGCAGGGGTCATGGCGATTTACCAATTGCCCGGCTCAAACGCAGTTGAGACTGCAAAGGCCGTGCGACAGCGCATGAAGGAGCTTTCCGCCACCTTCCCTCCAAGCATCACTTATAGCGTTCCGCTCGATACCACCAAGGCAGTTACATCCGGTATTCACGAGATCATGCTGACGCTCTTTGAAGCGCTCGGTCTGGTTGTGCTTGTCGTATTCATCTTTCTGCAGGGTTGGCGCGCCACTCTGATTCCACTGCTGGCTGTTCCTGTTTCGCTGATAGGAACATTCATTATTTTTCCGGCGCTCGGCTTTTCCATCAACACACTTTCGCTCTTCGGATTAGTGCTGGCAATTGGCCTGGTGGTCGATGACGCCATCATCGTCGTAGAGGCCGTCGAGCACCATATCGAAGAGGGCATGGATCCGAAGTCGGCGAGCGAGAAGGCGATGGAGGAGGTGGGTGGCCCCGTCGTCGCGATCGCACTGATTCTGGCGGCCGTCTTTATTCCGACTGCGGCAATTCCCGGCATCACGGGGCGCTTGTACCAGCAGTTCGCAGTGACGATCGCGATCTCCGTGTTGATCTCGGCTTTCAACGCGCTCACGCTCTCACCGGCGCTTTCTGCGCTGCTTCTCAAGCCCAGAGAGAAGGGCAGCAAGCAGAGTCTGCTCGACAAAGGGTTTGGCCTCTTTAACAGGTTCTTCCGGCGCACCACGGACAGTTTTGTTCACACCTCTGGTGTTCTGATTCACAAGTCCGCCTTCGCCATGCTGGGCCTGATCCTGGTGGGCGTGGCCGCCGTGTACATGGGCAGCAGTCTTCCTTCAGGATTTATTCCCACCGAAGATCAGGGCTACATGTTTCTCGCCTTACAGCTTCCTGACAGCGCCTCGGCACAACGTACGGACGCCGCTGAGCAGAAAATCACCGCCGCACTGCTCAAGACTCCCGGCGTTGAAGGTGTGATCGCGGTGAATGACTTTTCTCTGCTCACGCAGGTGCAGAGCACCAACTCGGGATTCTTCTTCGTAAACCTCAAGCCATGGGCTGTCCGCAAGAGCAAAGAAGAGCAGCTCGCTTATATTCAGAGCCATCTGCAGCGACAGCTCGCCGCCGATCCGGACGGCATCGCCTTCGCGTTTCCACCGCCCTCCATTCCCGGCATCGGTACTTCGGGTGGTGTCACCATGATCCTGGAAGATCGCTCTGGCTCAGACGATCCTGCAACCCTGACGAAGAATGTCTTCGCTTTTCTCGGGGCTCTTTCCAAACGTCCTGAGATCGCGGCCGCCATCCCGTCCTATCAGCCGGCCGTGCCACAGCTCTACGCCGATGTCGACAAGGAAAAGGCCCTCGAACAGCAAGTGAGCCTCGACAGCGTTTACACCACGATGCAAACCTTTATGGGCGGCTATCTGGTGAACTACTTCAATCGCTTCGGACGTCAATGGCAGACCTACGTCGAGGCCGAAGGCACATCGCGCACCAACATCGCGAACATTGACCAGTTCTACGTACGCAGTGCCAACGGCGGCCAAGTGCCGCTTAGCTCGCTGGTCACCGTAAAGCGAACTACCGGCCCGGAGTTTATCTACCGATTCAACGAATACAACGCCGCGCAGCTGAACATCACGGGCGCGCCCGGATACAGTTCCGGCCAGGTACGAAAGGCGCTGGAAGAAGTCTTCAAACAAACGATGCCGCCGGGAGCCGGCTACGACTACTCCGGCATGTCGTTCCAGGAGCAGCAGGCCGAGAAGGGCGTGCCCTCGTGGGCCGTGTTCGGACTTTCGCTTGTCTTCGTCTTTCTCATCCTGGCTGCGCTGTATGAGAGCTGGACGTTGCCCTTCAGCGTCCTGCTCAGCACGCCCGTCGCCATTTTGGGCGCGTATCTCGCGTTACATGCACGCCATTTTGAGAACGACATTTTCGCAACCATCGGGCTGGTGATGCTCATCGGCCTCTCGGCCAAGAACGCCATTCTTATCGTCGAGTTCGCCAAGTTGAACTACGAGCGGGGACAAAGCATCTGCGATGCTGCTCTGAACGCTGCCCGCTTGCGTTTTCGTCCAATCGTCATGACGGCCCTGGCATTCATTGTCGGGTGCCTGCCGTTATGGGTTGCCACTGGATCGGGGGCTGCATCGCGACAAATCCTGGGCACCGTTGTCGTGGGCGGTATGACACTTTCCACCGTCCTCGGACTGATTTTTATTCCCGTCACGTTCGCAGTGGTCGAGTTTCTGTCGCACCGGTTCGTGCGTGGCGGCAAGGGCACGACGATGGATTCGATCTGCGGTCCGGTAGCGCCACCCAAAGAGCAAACCGCTGCAGTCGTCGCACACGCCCGCACAGATGGTGGCCAGGCATGAAGCGTTTGTACCAATTCGTTCGACTGAGCCTCCTCGCAGGAACTATGAGTTTGCTGGCCGGGTGCACGGTAGGTCCCAAGTACCTTCGGCCGAATTACCCGTCGCCGCCGGCCTTTCGCGGAGCGGATAATGCAACCGTCGCGAGCGACACCAAAGAGTCGCTCGGCGATGAGCAATGGGTCGCGGTCTATCGCGAGCCGGAGCTGCAGGAGCTGATCCGTAAGGCTCTTGTTAATAACTATGATGTCCGCATCGCTGCGCAGCGCATCCTGGAGCAGCAGGCGCAGGTCAAGATCACCCGCTCACAGGAGTTCCCAAGCTTCACCGTCGGTGGAACCGGCATCGGCGCAACGCTGCCCTCTTCTTTCGGCAGCCAGATTCCCAGCCCGCTGGTGGACGGATCGTTCGATGTTTCAGGATCGTGGACACCTGATTTCTGGGGTCTGTATCGCAGGCAGACTGAGGCGGCCCGCGCACAGCTATTGGCCCAGGTCTGGGCGCAGCGAGCGGTTCGTCTGACGCTTGTGGAGCAGGTCGCGACCGCATATTTGCAGCTGCGCGCTCTCGATTCCCAACTTGAGATTACGAAGGAAACGATCAAGGCCCGGAGAAATTCTCTGGCCTTGACCGAAACCCTGGAACGCGGAGGCTCAGCACCCTTGTCCGACGTGCGGCAGGCAGAGCAGTTGCTATACACAGCGACTTCCGAGATGCCTCAGATCGAAGAGCAGATTCAACAACAGGAGAATGCAATCGCGCTGCTGCTTGGAGAGAACCCCGGACCCATCGTTCATACGGACCCGAATGCGCTTGCGCCTCCGCCGCAGAATCTTCCCACCGGGATACCGTCGCAGCTTCTTGAACGGCGTCCGGATATTGAGCAGGCAGAAGCAACCCTGATTGCCGCGAATGCGCAAATCGGCGTGGCGCGCGCGCAGTTCTTTCCCAACTTATCGATCAGCGGCTCGGCGGGGGTGGGCGGCGACACCCTTTCGACCATCTTCGATCCTGCGGGAAAGACCATCTACGGACTCGGCACGCTGACCCAACCTCTGTTTGAAGGGGGAAAGCTGCGCGGCCAACTGGAGCTTTCCCAGCACACCAAGGAAGAGATGGTGCTGAACTATCAGAAAACCATCGCTGGTGCATTTCGCGATGTCTCCAACGCGCTGATCGCTCTGAACAAGCAGCGAGCTTACCGTGAGCAGCAGGAAAAGCTTGTCGACGCCGCGACGGATGCGACGCGTCTGGCGCGCCTTCGATACCAGGGAGGTTCTACAAGCTACCTCGAAGTGCTCACCACCGATTCCGATCTCTTCGCAGCTCAACTGAACCTGGTGAATGCGCAGGAGGGTGAAGCGCTGGCTCTGGTTCAGCTCTACAGCGCGTTAGGCGGAGGTTGGCAATCCTGATGCACGAAAGACGCAGACAGAATATGACCGATGTCATCTTTTACAACATGTGGCGGACCGAAACTCCGGAGGGTCGTGCTGCGCTGCTAGCCCGAATGAAAGACGAGGCCCCCGCACTCGCATCGAAGGCCGGGTTTGTCGCCATGACTGTTCTGGAGTGCGCTGAGGATGGCCGCGTTCTCGTCGAAGGCCGTTGGCAATCGAAAGAAGCTTTCGATACAGCCGTTGCCAACGATCCGGAAGCGCAGAAGTCACGTGCTTCTCTTGCGCAGTTCGGTTCACCGGAGCCCGGCCTGTTCGCGGAAGTGTTCCGTGTTGCGCCAACAGCCACTCCCGCTAACGCTGGCGAGGGAACGAAAAATCCTATTCCTTCAGCGGGAGAAACCCTTTTGCCTCCCGGAATCGAAGAGGACACAGCCGAGGTGAATGGGCAGAAGATTCACTATCTCAGGGCCGGAACGGGACCGGCTCTTGTGCTCGTGCACGGGTATCCCGAGTCGTCTCTGACCTGGCGCAAGATCATGCCGGAGCTCGCGAAGAGGTTTACAGTGATCGCGCCGGATACCAGGGGAACTGGGCAGTCTTCTGTAGCCGACACCTTCTCGCTCGAAGACGTGGCCGACGATGTTTACGAACTCGTCCACTCGTTAGGCTTTACAGAGGTTTGCCTCGTAGGACAAGACTTTGGCGTTCAGGTGGTGAGTGCATACGCCGCAAAGCATCGCGAAGCTGTATCGGCACTCGTGGTGATTGAGTCGCCCCTCTCAGGATTTGGCCTGGAGGACTTGTTTGCCAGCTTCTGGCACTTCGGCTTCATGGCGTCGCCTTTTTCGGAGTTACTGATATCCGGGAGGGAGAAGGAGTTCTTCAGTGCGTTCGCATTTGGTGACTTCGTCTTCCGCAAAGAGGCCTTCCCGCAGGCGGACATCGACCGGTACATCGCTGACCAAGCCCGTCCTGGCCGGCTCAAGGCAGGACTTGCTTACTACCGCACGCTGCTCACCGGCAAAGATTTCTTCAGCAAGACAGTCGCCCCACCCTGGACGCTTCCCGTACTCGCCATCGACGGGGACCACTCCATGAACGGCCTCACGTTGAAGTCGTTCGAGCGAGTTGCGCCAAAGCTGAAATCGGTCATCGCAGTTGACTGTGGCCATTTCGTGCAGGAGGAGCAGCCGGAATTCTTGCTGAAGACGCTCTTGGATTTCCTTCCCACGGGGTCATGACGCGCGCCAACTCGACACCCTTTGGCCTTCAAGGAGGAATCATCATGCCCCGTTCCACTTTCGCGGTTGTAAGTGCCTCCCGGGATTAGAGGCTGGGCTGCAAGCCTTGAGCTTGTGGCGCGAACGAGCAGTCCCAGTAAATCCTCGTAAGCCGGCTTCTCGGAAGCAATCCGCCCAGAAATTCTCACCTGGTGAGAGCAGACCAAAGTACGCACTGAAATCGGTTGCCGATTCCCAAACCGCCGGGGGGTTTGCTCAGCCTTCAGCGGATATCAGCGAACTCAGCAATGTCATACCGCGTGCTATCTGCCATCAGGCGCGAAATCTCCTTGACAGTTCCTATGTGCCCACGAGCGCCGGCACGAGTACAGTTCAGCGCCGCGGCGGCGCAGGCATAATCAAGCTGGCGCTCGATGGGCCAGTCCTGCAGAAGCCCGTAGACAAAGCCGGCATGGAAGATATCCCCGGCACCGGTGGTATCGACGGTAGAGACTCGGTAGGCAGACCTCTGAATCGATTGCTCCCCGTCCCATGTCAACACGCCGCCCACTCCCAGGGTTACACCCGCCAGGCGGCAATGAAACTGCTCACGCAGCATCGCCAGAGCTTTCTTCAAATTTGGCTCTCCCGTCAACGCCGCGGGAAATTCACGACTGGCAAAGGCATAGTCCACCAACGGCATCAGGTCGTCGATGCCCGGCCGCAGGACATCCAGGTCGGCAATGACCGGGATGCCAGCCTCGCGAGCCCAGGTCGCGGCGCTAATGGCCGCCGTGGTGTGATATCCATCCACCAGCAATGCCCGCGCGGAACTGATCCATTCGCGTTCTATGTCCGCCGGTTGCATAGTAAGACGCGGATCGCGATGACACAAAACAGTCCGTTCCCCAGAATCATCCACAAGAATGAGAGACTGTGGGCTGGATGCGTCCTCCACCGTAACAATTTGGGTCTCAACTCCAACGTCGTCGAAGGCAGCGCGGTGAAGACGGGCGGCACGGTCATCGCCCAGCCGTCCGATATATCGCGTGCGCAACCCCCAGCGACGGCAGGCAATCACGGCCGTCGAGATTTCGCCGCCCAGCAAAACACTGTGCTCGCTGTACTCCGTCTTGGAGCCAGCAGCGGGGAATGCCGACACCGGGATCACGGTATCCGTCGCGTTCAGGCCGACGCCCACCAGATCGACTTTGGTTCCACCACGCTGTGCGCCCATCACCTCTCATGCTAACTGCTGGGTGCCCTATCGTTGCACAGTCTCATAGCGCGAAGGGATCGATGGTTGGAGAACCTCCTTCACAATTGCTATTTCAGGCCGAAGCACTCAGCCAGAACTTGGTTGGGTATGAAGACGTACCTTAAACGTTCGCACGCAGTGGTCCTCGTGGGAGTAATACCCACCAGGAGCGATTCCGAACGTTTATCTTTTATTTTTCTGAGACCGTCGAAAGTGTCACACGATGTGTAACGCCGTGACCGCGGAATTGATTCCAATCACCTTAGAAGGGTCTGGCGGGTGCGCAGTCAATCGAACTCTCAATAGAACTTTTTCTCTATTCAGAGTTCGAATTTAGCCCTCATGTCGAACCGAATTCAAAGCAAAACGACGCTTTTCTAGAGAAAACAGGCCCTCGAAGCGGAATTTCTCTGGATCGGGAGGCACGCATGCATTTTGGGCATGCTCGCCAGATGACTACGTGTCTCTCAGTCCCGAACGCTTCAAGAAAGAGTTGCAAGGGCTCGGCCCCCAAAGCGGGGACCACACACTACGCCGGTCTGCCGGAATTACGAAGTTTTTGTTCCCACCCGAGCACATGATCTACGAAGGTGAGCAGCTGCCCTTTAAGTTTCGAGGAGAGAGCGGATAAAGTCGGGGAGCCGATATTGGGGTCCGTGGTGACGAATCGTCGCAGATCACTTTCCAAAGTGTTCAATTCTATTGAAATATTTGCCAATCCCGAGACTAAGAGCGGGTGCTGCGCAGCTACATATCCAACAAGCTGATCCCAGCTTACGGGTTTCAACGCGACTTCCTGATGATTGGGTAAACGTAAGACCTCTTTCGCCCAAAGTTGTGCATTGCTTACCGTCTCTCTCAAAGTTAGAAATGCAGTTCTTTCCCGAATGGAGATATCGGCTTCGTATCGACGTTGGAGTTCCAATAGTGATTGTTCCGAAGCATCCGCTTGTCGAATCGATGCTTGGACCTGTTTCTTCATCGCTCCCAAATATCGGATGTTGAAAACGGCCAGGACGAGCAAAGAGGCCAGATTGCCAATGGTTGCAATCGCGGTCCAACCCGTCGCCGTTAGATGTAGAAACCTGGGATCCATGGTCGAAAGTATAGTTGAATCGGACGCAGCCTTTGAGACCCGCAAATTGAGCCCCGAGAATTCGAAAACCAGCGAGCCCTCGCTTCCGCCAGCTGCCTACATGAGCGCCACGTCAGTCACATCCTGCCCAGTGCATTCATAGCACCTGCGATCGCGGACGCAATGCTTGAGTGAGGCAATCCACTGATTCAGCCTTGGCACGTTCCTGAAAGAATTGGGCCGACAAGCTAAGTATCCATGCTCGGAAAAAGCTTCGGTTCAGGGCGTCTTTACTGTATCCCCAACCTTCGGCGTGCCCGAACCACTGAAGCTTCCTACTGCTGAAATTGAATCCACGCTGGTAAGGGTGAGCTGGCCAATCGAGTCTTCAATGGAGCGCAGCGGTTTTCCGGTGGCGGGATCTTTGACGACTCTGACGACGCGTGAAACCACGAGCTTGTCTCCGACCTTCAGGCCAGCCTGGCTGCCCACATTGACGATGATGTCAGGAGTTGATGCGTCTGCGATCAGTCCGGAAATCGCAACTGCGGCGGGCGGAGGCGCGGTGGGCAGCTTATTGCTATCCGCATCGAGCCCCGTAGCCACCTGTGCAACCGCTGCAGTCGTGGCTTCGCCAATGATGGTCTGCGCAAAATTACTACTTGTCATGTCGATACCCGCCGCCGCGCCCGAACCTCCGCTGTATCCAGCACCCAACAGGCTTGTCCCGCTCCGTGAAGACTCTCCTTTGCCAGCTACCGAAGCAAGGATTTCGCCGGTACTCGCGTCGATCATGCGCACTGTAATCGCGACGACCGCCTTGGAGTTATGTTTGCCTATACCGCCTAACGCGCCATGCGTCCAGGCTCCCACGGCGGCGGCTCCATAATTCTTGTTTTCATCGTCGCGGCCGAACTGGGTGATGTCTCCGGTGATTACGGCGTCCACGCCGAGGATGTGCCCGATTTTGGCAGCGGTTGCCGGATCCACACGGTTACTGTTGGAGAAATTCTGCTCGTTCATGATCTTATCGATGGCGTTGCGTTCGATGATGCGATAGGTGCCGGCACTGAGCATCTTATCGATCAGCATGTCGGAAATTCCTTTGCCAATATCGACGTTTGTGCCAAAGACGGCCTGTGAGCTCGTCATTACCGTCCCATATCCGAAGTCGAGCACGGCAATACGGTGCCTCACCGGCGCCTGCTGGGCAAGAAGCGGCAAGGGGATAAAGCCGACAGAAAGAATAGCGAGAGAGACTTTAAGCATCAGAGGTTCTCCTATCGGCCCAAGAACGTATTGAGTGTTGCAATTTCCTTTTCCGCGCGATCCATATTGTCGCTTGCGGCTTGCAGATCATGTTGGTTGAGGGCATTGTTTGCTTCGCTCAGGTACGCATTCATCCGGTTCATCGAAGCGAGCATGTCGCCCCGCAAATCCAGACCCTGCGCCTGCTGCTGGGTACGTATCTGCTGAATTCCGTCTCTCGCAGCGTCGGCCTGCGCGCCAAGCTGGATCATTCGTTCGCGGGCTTGAGCGATTTCCTGGTAGGAGGGACCCGGAGGCGGTTGGGCGGTAGTCTTAGCACTGGGTGGCAGTGGTGTTGGCTGAGAATGGTCACCAGTCGCGTCGGTTGACGGCGAGGCGGATTTAATCGGCGGCTGCACCGACGTGACTCCTCCCGTGAGCGATCGAGTCGCCGTTGTGGCCGGCGGATTTGGTGACGCTGGCGAGGTCTTTGGCTGGACAAGCTGGGATGGCTTCGCGCTGTTCGATGGCGGTGGAGAAGGGGTATTGTCTGTCGCCGGCGTGACAGACTTTTGACCGGCGTGTGTAGCAATCATGCGCGGCACAAATGTCGCGGCCAGAATCATGGCGAGGATGGCTGAACCCGCGCCCAGGCTCAGCCACAGTCCACGATAACTTTTCGATTGCGGTGCGGCTGGTCCTTCCGAGGAAACCGGCACTGGGATCGGGATTGGCTTGGGTGCGTTGCACTCCGCCCCAGATTCTTTCAAATTGCAGAGCGCTGTGCGAAATTCTTCCGCGGTCTGGAAACGTCTGTTAGGAGCTTTCGCCATCGCGCGCAGCACAATATTGTTGAGCTCCGGAGAAATCACCGGGTTCACCAAATCGGGAGGCTCAGGTGCTTCACTCAAGTGCGCATTCAGTAAGGCGTAGGCTGTCTCCGCCTGGAAGGGACGGCGGCCGGTAAGCATCTCATACAGCGTTACGCCAAAGGAGTAGATATCCGAGCGAGCGTCGACTATGTCTCCGCGAACCTGTTCCGGGGACATGTAATAAACCGAACCCAAGGTTGTACCCGGACACGTGAGTTGCGTGCGCTCAAGGTCGGAGGACGATTTCGCAATGCCAAAATCCATCAGCTTGATCAGGTCGTGCGACGTAATCATAATGTTGCCAGGTTTGATGTCGCGATGCGTCACTCCCTTGCTATGGGCATAGCTGAGCGCAGACAGCACTTGGGCAGAATAATCAAGCACCGAATTTAACGGGATCGGGCCTTCAGTGGCGCGCTTTTCGAGCGTCGCGCCCTCAACAAATTCCATGATCATTACCAGCTGGTTTTGATACTCAAAGGCAGTGCGCAGCTGAGCGATGTTCGGATGGTCGAGGCCGGCGAGGGTGCGAATTTCAGCGCTGAATCGTTCAGCAAGCTGTGGCTCCGCCGCATAATCCGGCAGCAGGATCTTCATTGCTTCGATTCGACCCGAGATGATATTGCGGGCACTATAAACCTGTCCCATACCCCCTGAGCCGAGTACGGAGAGGATTTCATAATCGCCGACACGTTTCCCGGTTTCTAATGTCATCGAGGACACCTCGAATGGAAAAACCAGTTCGGGCGGGAGAGGAGTTGCACCCTGGCGGGCGTGAAGATTATACGTCAAAAGAAAAGCTAGGTGGGCGACAAAATACGGGCTCTGAGATTTCCTTTGCCTGAGACCGGATCAACCTTTGTATTTGGGGTCGACACCACGCGCGACACGGAGCCATGGTACCGCCGCGCCTGGCCCGAACCGTATCCCAGTAATACATCGCTCGAGGATCCGCGGATCGGCGCTCCGCCCTCACATTCGAAAAGGCGCAGCGACTTCGCCCCCAGAATAATTTCGACAGGCTGTCGAATCCGATTCGAACTCTACGTAGATCCGTAGTGAATCGGTTCCTTCATGCGCTATTCTCTCAATCGTCAAGCAGGCGTGCATTTCGAGCACTCTTAAGCTCGCAAGAGATTCTCCAGAGAAAAACAAAACGCCCGAATTGGCGGCCAATTCGGGCGTTTCTCTATTCTATAAGTCTTTTATTTACAATAGTTTAGACTCGCATGGCGGAGAGAGAGGGATTCTCTTCGGCCAAATTTCTAGGGCTGCTTAGAATCAGCAAGATATAGCGTTTTACCCGCTCCAGATGCGGGCTTCATGGCTTCCGCCACATCTCGAATCATATCGCTCCATGACGCTTTGTATCAATGCAAAACTCAGGAAAGTGTCACAAAAGTGTCACACGCGCGTGAATCCGTCGTCCGGCGTTGAGAAAACTGGCGACACCACTAGTGGAACGGGAACGGATTTCGACTCGGGCACAATCGTGCCTCTCAACCGATCCGGAAAAAGGCCCCGAAACTGCTGTTACCGCGAGCCTCTATCAACTACCTGGACTGTTCGCGATCAGCCGACTACCCCTTTTCAAGCGACCGACGCAGGCGAGCCGCTTCATCGTCGAGCCCCGCCTTTTGTAGACGTAGACTGCGTCCCAGACGAGCCGTTCAAGTCTCTGGATCTGTGCTTCCCTCTCGGCTATAGCTGGGTCGAGGCCTGTCCACTGGCGTATGATCGCCCACGAGGCGCGGTATTCATTCAGTAGAGATATCAGGTATTCCTTGCCTGGGCGTGAAGACTCCATTGACCACTGCCGTTCCGTCGTTTCAATTCCTTTGAGCACCGTCGCAGGCTCGGCAGCACAGAACTTTCTGGCCAGTTCGAGCGCCGGAATAAAGGGCCAATGTACTCTGCCGGTCCGATCGGTATACCCGCCGAGGGGCTCGGTCTCAGACTGATCGTTGGCCCGGGCCTTCAACCGTCCCAATGCTTCTGTGGGAGCAGAGCAACTCGTGGCGATAAAAATCAACATCATCTCCCACAGATTCGAATACTTGCTGAACAGCCTCCGTTATAGGTGAATTCGGCTGAAAACCATCTGCCTTGTTGCGCTCAACGAGGCCGACTGCACTTTCCTCGTCCCGTAGGAAAGCTTTCCGTTCCTTCCATGGCACGATGATTTGCGCTGATTCCACATAGTCGATGAGTCCCGGGTTTGGCTCGATCCATTGAACTTTCCACTTGTTGTGTCGTAAGTGCTCGAGAACCTTAATACGTTGGAACGGTGCCTTCGTTGCCCGAGACTCTCTAAACGCATACTCCTCACCATAGATAATCTTAACTTTTCCATGCCGCTAGACCCAGTGAGCACTTCCAGTTTCGCGGGTCTAGGTGGGGGATGCAATCTTCAAGATCTGCGACCCGCAGCTTCCTTCACAGCCACGCAATTCTCTATCGGGTGCTTGGCGGTTGACATGGGTGGCCACATTCTTTACTTAATCTTGGAGCCGACGAATCGCAACCCCGCATTGGTTTTCGCATTCCGCAGCGGGTACTTGTGAATCATAATAGCCAAGGGTTTCTCGAATTGCTGACTCGCCAAAGTCGAACAACTGGCGAGGGGAGACATACGAAACCTGAGAGCGGGGCGCTATCTTCGCGAGCCTCTGCAGGTGTGGCATTTCGGGTTTGCCCAAGAACATCGTCGAGTGTGACGGTTCTCGTTGGAACCTTGATAGCAGTGAGTTGATCGACATTGTCAAGGAAGGTACGCACCATCGATTTGGTTTCCGGCGACACCGTGCTCCTTCGAAAGAAACAGTCATCGAGGTTCATCGAGGTTCCGGCGTACCACATAAGGTTCTTACTAGGCGGGGGAGGAAATCTACCTTTGGAAATGGAAAACATGGACAGAAGGCGGGCCGTCTACTCCGTGTAAACTTCGTGTTTTCTGTGGTTTTTTCGTTGCGGGGGCTGAATTTGAACACAGGACCCCGTTTAGATTCTCGGTTGGCCGTATGACCAGACGTAAAAAAGCGGCTTTGGAACAAATGATTCGCGCATCGCTTTATGGCATTGACGTTAATGTCGACGCTGACGACGGAGGTTGGCTTGTGCTGCGGGTGTCTGATAGCTGGCGGTGGCGATGACGCGGTAAACAGATCGTTTGGATGGCAGTTTCAATGGTTATTCTCATAGAATCTAGAACGTAAGTACCTTATATGCAGTTGTTTATGATTTTTTAGTGTGTGGGGGGGGTACAGAACAGATATGGCGTAGATATTGTTGGGACTGTTCGGCAAGCTTCTATAACTAATGCTCGTTAATTAACAGGAACTTGTTAATTAACAGGAACTTGTTAATTAACAGAGCTTGTTGAATCCCCGGGAATCGTATTAACATTATCCTGATAGTTAACGGGAGAATGTTAAAACTGATGATCGACCTCGAACGCAGCTTCGGACACAAGCGCCAATACTCAAGTGCAAACCGATTTCTGCTCCTGATGGACCGGGCTCTCCAAAAGAACGGCTGGAGTGTTGAAGTCGAGCCGCGTCTAGGCCAAATGCACCCGGACTCTAAAATATGCCCGGACTTGCTGCTTGCAAGAGGTGAATTGCACTACGTCGCCGAACTTAAATCAATCTCAGACGGTAAGCGAGCACGTCTACTTCCTCCCCTCTCGATGGCTATCCTTCAAGCCCGCGCTGCAGCGCGATCGAATGCAGCCCTGAAACCACTAGCGGTAATAATCGCGCCGCGTATTGAAGACTCAGTGGCGGAGGAACTAAGGCGTTTCGCCCGTGCACATGCGCCCGATGTTGCGCTAGGAGTTATAGATTCCGAAGGTCTAAGGCGGTTCTGGGGAGAAGGGCTGGAGGACTTGAACACAGACCGCCCACTGGAGATGAGAGAAAGAGCGCTCAAGCATGACGACTCTGCAGCACATCTTTTCTCTGATCTGAACCAATGGCTGCTCAAAGTACTCATCGGGCAAAGGCTCCCTCACGAACTCATTCACGTACCTCGAGGCGAGTTCCGGAATGCCTCACAACTCGCGAGTGCGACAGGAGTATCCGTAATGAGCGCCTTTCGGTTCTTAAGGCAATTGGAAGACGAGGGATTCCTGAATTCATCTCAGTATGACTTACGAATTGGAAACCTCGAGAGGCTACTTAGCCGGTGGCAGGCAGCAATGCTGAAGCCGCAAAGAGAAATTCCCTACCGTCGGATCATTCGCGGCGCAAGTGATGAACAGCTGATGGAGTCCATTCGCGCATACCTGAAGCCAGTAGACCAGAGCTATGAAGATCGGGAACTGGATGACCAAGGACCATACCAACCCAAAGCCAGGTTGTGCGTAGGCGGATTTCTGGCTGCTTCGTGGTTGGGTTTCGGACATGTCAGCGGTGTACCGCCTCTCCTTTATGCAGAGCGTATAGGTTCGGAACTCCCGAGAAAACTGGGGCTGGCGAGGATACAGGATGATCGGCCTGCCGACGTGTTTATGAGAATCCCCGCCTTTAAAGAGTCGGTGTTCCGTGCGGCTGTAATCAGAAATGGAGTCCAGCTAAGCGATATCCTCCAAGTTTGGCTCGATAGTTCCGCTAATCCTGCAAGAGGAGAGGAACAAGCAAATCTCATAAAGAACCGCGTACTGGATAAACTCCAGGAGAATTCATGAAGGCCAAGAACGAATTCGAAGATTTCATTCGACTGTTGCAGGCGCTGGAACCATGGTTGTCGCAAATTGTGATAGTCGGTGGATGGGCCCATCGACTATACCGATTCCATGCGCTAGCACAACCGCTCGAATACAAGCCGCTAATGACATTCGACACGGACGTCGCAGTTCCCAAGGATTTGCCGGTAGAACAGGAAAACATCGCACAGCGTCTTCATCAAAGAGGCTTCACCGAAAGCTTCCTAGGAGATAATCAACCTCCAATTACACAGTATCGGCTTGGATCGGAGAACGACGGGTTTTATGCGGAGTTTCTTACCCCTTTGGATGGAAACGGCTACTCACGCGATGGAAAACTGGACCACACAGTGCGGATTGCCGGTGTGAGTTCCCAGAAACTGCGCTACTTGGATGTTCTGCTTCAACACTCCTGGCCCATAACATTGGTTCCGTCGTATGAAATTCGGATAGAAAAGGCCACCATAATTTACGTTGCGAATCCAACGGCATACATTGTCCAAAAGCTTCTCATTCGTGATCGGCGCGATAAGCCCAGCATTGCAAAAGACGTTCTCTACATCCACGACACGATCGAACTGTTCGGCTCCAAGCTGGAAGCGCTTAACGAATTGTGGAACAAAGTCGTTTTACCCAACTTGCATCCCAACCATGTAGCGAGACTAAGCGGCTCGATTTCGACGCTATTCTCGGAAGTGAACGACACAACCCGCGATGCTGCCCTGATTGCTCGTTCGTCAGGAGGAGTCTTAAGCCCAGACGAGTTGCAGGAAGCATGCAGCGTAGGACTTGAGATCATTTTCCGTTGACGGTCACCTGAGAACCTATGACCTTCAACCAATGCAGCGACAACAGACAGGGAGATCACGTGATATTTGATGACGACAATCCAGATTACCTTCGCAATTGATGTGTTTCAGCAACACCATCAGGACGGCGGACTTCACAGGTCGAGCCCGCCGCCGGTAGTGTTTTCGAGTCGAAAGCGGATAATCTCGCCCACTCTCCAGAGAACACTAGCTAGGAGCACTGGACGACATCCGGGAGCGCCTTACCCCGCTTTCGACAAACAGCAATATCCTTACTGACCTTGTAGATATCTCTAATGAGATTGGAGGGCAGAGCGACGAGGCAGAATCAGCGACCTGTTCAGATTGAGGCAAAGCGCTCCGCCGAGGGAGCCGCAAACTGCCGTCTCCGACGGAGAGTTAATTTTTTTCTCACCATACTTCCGTGGCAAACTTCAATATGGGGCCGCCAAGTAACATGGCCTGGAGTTCGGCATCAGAAGATTGTTTGCAAATCGCCATTCTTCGCACGAATTGCCCCAGAATCTTTTTTGGGGTCTGAATCTATCCCCCACTGATATGAAGCGGATTCATGTTCGCCGTACCCACACGGTCCGAGATCGTCAATGAACTGCTCATTGGCACATCTGTCGCCCCGATAGATGGAGATGATACCCGCGCCGTATCCAAGCCTGCCGAAGCTCTTGTCGGTGGGGTGCCTTATGCCAAGTTCCACAAACTTTCCATGCTGGATTTCATCTCTGATGAATCGAAGAAGAATTTCCAACTGTCGATCAGTCGTGTCTGTCGGCACAACTAGTGAGATCATTCCCTCTCCCGTCTTCATCTTGTAGAAGGCAAATTGCGGGACTTTGCCATCCTGACCTGCCACCGTTAGGCATGACAGAAGTATTACGCCAATCACAAGGCAACGCCTGCGCATTGCAAGACCTCCGGTTCGGTGGCACAAGTTTACGTCAGGAATTGAGAAAATGCGGTAAGACCTGAAAACATCCCCCAGCGTGCCACCAGTTCGATCAGGGGAATGCCACTCTCCACTCTCAACGTAAAAAGCTCCCTCGGGCAATGTGGGTGCCTGAGGTACTTGCTGACCACCCTAACGCCCCATAACGGTCACTGATGCGTGCAGTCTTGGTTGCAAAATTTGCCAGGTTAACCAGCATATTCAGATCGACCGGACACGAACTCCTAGAGTGAACTTCTGGAAGAAAGGAGTGAGCAACGGGATCGTTACCGGATTTCGACGCTGCGTCCGGGTAATGCTCTGTTGGAACTTTTCCGTAGACGGAGCAAGCGCAATACCTGCCTAAAGATATCCTTTTGACCTGATCTTCGAAAGAGCCAAATTGAAGAATGGTAAGCCCTAGTGGACGATTTGGGACCTTCTTGGGCACTCGGTAGCGAGAATCTTGACATTTCCGTTTAGACAACCGGCCAATCTAATTGCCGCATCGTCCTCGCGCTAAGCTTCCCCACCCTCAAAAACTGAAGTTCCAGCCGGTCATTCAGCCACACCATCGACTCCGGAGTAAGCTCCATAGCCGGTTTTTGCATGTAAGCGGTTCTGGGGTTAGGATTCTCGCCAGCGAGCTTGCGCCTCTTGGTGGATGCGAAGGAGAGCGCCCCCAGTTCGCTCATCATTTGATTAAGCGACACGCCATCGTCGAGTCGCCCATCGATAAATTCCGCGCCCTCCACTCTTATGTAATGAGGCCACCACCTCTTCCAATCCCTGAGCTTGATGTCTGCCGGACTGGCGTCGTCCTCTCCTTCTCTATACTGGCCGCCCAATCCCGCGCCCAAAAATCATGATGTCAGCGTCATCTTTCACCAGTTGCCCGATGAACATGACTGCCCCATCCCGAACGCTCCTTGGCCTCCGTCCGGTCGGATACGTACACGCCCAATGCGCACCGGTGATTCGAAGCTCCTCGAGTGATGGACAACGAGCGGTTCTCACGGTCACTGCTTTCTCCGAAGAACTTAACGAAACCATGTTCGCTACTGTTCGTCAGAGTTGGGGGTTCTCCAGAGTCGCGAGAGAAGCCGACATCCGCCCCTCATCCCCTAAGCTCGGGCGGCGACGAGCAAGACCGGCCGCGCTCCTTGGCAGCGGCTATCTTCTCTTCCCATTCTTCGATTCTCGCCAGCACCAGGTCCATCCCTGCCAGGCCCCAAAGACGATCGAAGTACGCATGGCAGTCTGCGGCGATATCGGGATCCTCCGCATCGAAGCCAAATTCGTGATTTCTCACTAGAGCCTGTTCGGTTAGGTTGGCGGAGGTCACAATCGCGCGGTTCTTGCCGATGAGGTAGGCCTTTGCATGAAGATTCCTGATCCCCCGAATCTGGGCACCGTTTTCCATGAGATAACGAAGGGCGGCGACATCACTCACCCCTTCGTCAAAGCAGTCTAGGTTGAATCGAGTGATGACCTGGAAGGAGCGCGGTTTCCCGTGCTGCAGGAAGCGTGCTGCCGCCCGCTCTTTGATGAACGGGCAGACGATCCGAATTTGTGAGTGGTCGGCCTTTAGAGCGGCATCAAGAACTCGATCCCAACCACTATCCAACAGCTGGAAGTTCATCATTTCCTCTTTCACTCAGCGTCTCAGGTGTTTTTCAGCCATCAAAGCGAACTGCAAAAGGTATTGAACACTATTTGGCATGAGGAGTCATCGAAATTGTGGCGGTTGACCGAGACTCTCTTGAGATAGGTCATCATCGTTTTCCCCGAAAGCCACTGTCCTGAAGTGAGCGCGAAAAATGACTCCAGAACCTTCGTCGCTCTTTAAAGCCTATCACGGATCCGCCGTTTTCCGGCCGCCAATTGGGTGAATCGATGCCCCTCAGCAACTGGCAAATAATAAACTTGACATATCCGTCTTCTTGTCCCACACTCGTGGCGAGTCATTTAGTTCCCAGCAGGTTCGATATGTCACAAGTTTGGCACGCGTTGGTTACACCACTCTTTATTGTCTTCCTTGTCGGCCCAAAACGTTGTCGTCGATTGGGTCGCCAAGTCTTGGTTCCAGCCCTTCAAAGATAAATAAGAAACAACCATTGAAATAGAGGTTCAGAACGTCAACGACGTTCTCTACACCTACTCAATCCAGATTTCAGGTACTCCCCGGGCGGATAACGATTTCGCCGCGATAGCCTCCGCATTTGGGGCCCAAAAGGGCGCCACCGAGGCGCTGATCCCTGTCCCCCCTTGGCGACTACGGTGCAATCGTCTTCCGCCAACCTCGGAAGTGCTGTTACTGCTTTTTATAAGCTCCCAGAAACTCAAAGCAAGACGTGTTCACAGAAGGCTCCGTGCAGTATCAATCTCAAAGATACCCGATCTGCGTGGACGGCAGGCGTGGAACCAAAGGTCACTGCAGCTACAACAGCCCTGACAGCTTTACAGCAGCTTCCAATTTGCCAAAAGACATATGTATCGCCAATTACAGACCTGCAGTCAGCACTTAGCAAAGTAA
>CAWCFC010000010.1:0-105437 GCA_963794795.1 uncultured Acidobacteriota bacterium
GACCCCTCGTGGAGCAGCCTGTTTTCTGACGCCTACGTGGGAATGCTTTGAATCA
Source organism: uncultured Acidobacteriota bacterium (assembly GCA_963794795.1). Classification (GTDB taxonomy): domain Bacteria; phylum Acidobacteriota; class Terriglobia; order Terriglobales; family Acidobacteriaceae; genus JAKAAZ01. The sequence goes on from CAWCFC010000010.1 coordinate 56, forward strand.
CGGAACTCCCCATAAACCCCGGCGAGAATTTTGCCGCATTTAGCGTGTGTTCTGTTGTCACTTTGGACTTGTCCTACGGCCGCAAGCAGGAGCTGAGATGTAAACATGAAGAGTTTCCCCCTTCGCGATTTCTCACGAAGGGGGAATGCGTACTGACGCAAGATAGGGTCGAATGTGGCGAAGACGATCCGGTTGCTACCACCTGTTGGCTTGACCGTGGCAGGTGCCGACACCTTTATCGCTGTAAGTCGCCGGTCCGGTTGGCTGTGCAGGATCCTTCAATGCCGACTCGAAATCCCACGCGTAGCCATTCGCATTGAGCGTCAGGCTCATCACGCCCCAGAATTGCCCGGTTCCCGCCTCGAGATTTTCTGCGTTGAAGTTCACGTTGCCGCTAGGATCCTCCATGTTTGTTTCGCCTGAGCCGGAGGTCACCGTGGTTGTGACGACCGGGTCGAGTGTCTCACCACCGGTGCCCACGACGAATTCGCGTATGCCATTCTTTGGATCGTAATTCCCATTGGGGTCAAGCGGGCGGTAGTGGGCATAAAGGTGGTCGTGTCCATTCAGCACCAGGTCGGCTCCATGAGCGTAGAGCAGTTGCCAAAATTGCTGGGCGGTCGGGCCTTCAGGTACGGCGATGCCGTTGGTAGGGCTGAAGGTGGGCTGGTGCCAGTAGGCGAGTGTGCACGCAGAATGATCCGCGGCGAGATCGTTTTTCAGCCATTGCAGTTCGGCAGCAATCCAGGGGCCCGAGCAACCGCCCGGCTGTGTCTCGCACTCGATGTTGAGCGCGATAAGATGCCAGGAGCCCAGATTATACGAATACCAACCATCTCCGACTCCGACTGGACCGCCGTTCTCTGAAGTGCCGAGTCCGCCCGACTGCTCGAAATGCCCTGCCTGTCCATCGGAATACGGCACAGGTTGGGTGAAGGTACCGCCGGTGTCAGGATTGTCGGCGATCGTAGCCGTCATGATGGTTCCATCGGGATTGTGCTGAACGCCGTTGAAGTAGGAGAAGTAGCCGTAGCCGGCAACACCAATCGCGCCGTGCTCGGTATAAAACTCGTGATTGCCGGGCGTGGGCCGCGTGATCATTTTGAAAGCGCCATAGGTCAATTCGTACGAGTTCTCAAAGTCTGAATATTGGCCTACCTGGTATTGCTCATCTCCGAGGAGCGCGACACGGTCTGGCTTCATATTCTCAATCTGCTGTGCCGTGGCCGCCTGGGATGCGAGCAGATTCTGAGCGGTGTCCCCGACGCAGTTTTCACCCGCCTTCTCACCACTCTCTTCCTCACCCGGCTGGCAGGCGACGTCGCCAACCACCGCGAGCACGGGCGGGCCTTGCAGCTTGTTGTACGGCCACGGATTGTTGTTGGGCACCCAATTGCCGCTCGACCAGCCTTTGCTTCTCGTCCACGGATTGTCATTAAAATTTAGATTCTGCGCCATGGCTCCAGCTGTAAATGCCAACACCGATGCGGCCGCTCCCATGAGCGCTACCGCTCGTAACCTGCTATGTATCGTCTTCATGCCGTTCCCCCGTTCGAATTTTTTGAAAACGGTTGCCAAGCGGTTTTTATCCGTTAAATATTTCGCTTGTATGACAAACGTGTGAAAAAACCGCCACAACGGCTGGAAAACCTGGACACCCGAGGAAACGCTCGCCAAGGAATTTTTTTGCGCTATCTGAATCCGGGAGGGAGGGCTTGATGTAGACGGTCGTAGCTGATGCACGACGCTGCGGATTTAATCTGTGACGATGAAGAGGCGCACAACCGTGTTTGCAGAATCGAGCATCACGCGATGCAGTGCTCAGGCGTATCGAAACAGCGCCATGAAGCCATAATCCATGTGCTGCTGCATATGGCAGTGAAATAGCGTCAGGCCGGGATGGTCGGCGACCAGATCCACCGTGGCGCGTCCAAATGCGGGAACAATGACCGTGTCCTTTTTTATGCCCGCGGTCGGCTTGCCGTTGAGTTCGACCAGCTCGAACAGGTGCCGGTGGATATGCAGCGGATGAGAATCGTCACTGCGATTGCGAAACACCAGCCGGTAGCGGCCTCCCTGTCGGAAAATGAATTCCCCTTCATGCGGATATTCTTTGCCGTTGATCAGCCAGTGATTGATTCCGTTGGGTCCGCCGGGCACTTTTTCAAAAACCATGTCGATGGTCTGGTCGGGCGTGGGATGCGCCGCGGTAGTGCCAAAGCTTGTGTAGTCCCAGCGCGTCATCGCAGGCGGAGTCCATTGCGCGCGCTGCTTTTGGTTGGCGTACTCCACCACGATGCCCATGCCGGATTGCCGCGCGACATCGCGGATCTCCCCTAAAATCCAGACGCCCGGGTTATTCATCTCCACGATCGCATCCACCCGCTCGCCCGGGGCGATCTCAATTACCTCGACCAGCTGAGGCGTCGGCACCGGATTGCCGTCGAGAGCGATCACCTGAAATTTGTGGCCGGACATAGCCACGCGATGAATTTGCGCAGCGCTCGCGTTGAGCAGGTGTATCAGCACACGCTGACCCGGCTGCACTCGAAGAGGATCCCCCGCTCCGAGCATTTTGTCGTTGATCGAATAAAGAGGAGCGCTGACTTCGAGTCCGTTGGGACGCAGATCGAACTTGGCGGGTCTTTCTGGCATCGGCTCCCCGGGATTTGCCGCCATCTCGTCCGGATCCACCGTAGACAGAAAATATTGCCATTCACGCAGCGCCAGAAAGACTTCCTGGTCGTAGTGTCCAGGGTCATTCGCAGAATCGATCATGAAGAAGCCGAACTGGCCAGTGTACGCGCCCCGATGCAGATCCATCATGGCTGCGGTGTGCGAGTGGTACCATCGGGAACCGGCCGGCTTGGCCACGAATTGATAGCTCCGCTTGCCGTGGGGCGGGACCGGAGGGGTGCCTTCTTCCTCCACCCCATCCACTTCCGGCGGCGTGAACAGGCCATGCCAATGCACGTACTCCGGAACGTCGGTGTTGTTCACAACGTCGACGGTGACGGTCTGTCCCTCGCGCACCCGTAGCAGAGGACCGGGGACTTTATTGCTGTAGCCGATTGTGCTGACGACAACCTGCGGCGCCAGCTCGACCAACATGGGCGCGATTTGCAGGCTGAAATCCGCTGCACGCGCGGTGGCCTTCGGTTGCAACGGCATCATCAGATGCTGTGACGAACCCGAAACCTGGTGGAGGCCAAGTGACTCTCCAAACGCGGGCTGCACCTTGCCAGCCCCGGCAGCGATCACGGTTGCCCATCCGAGCCGTACAAAATCCCTTCGCTTCACGCGATCCTCATCCGAGCCGCAAAAGCCAGTGCCTCAACAAGCCATGCCGACGTAAAAACTCTCCCGATCGTTTTCATATTCATGCCGTTCTTCCTCTTATAGTTGAACGGTTGGTTAAAATCCGAGGTGCGTGTCTTCACCAGGAAACTATTTCGTCAGATTTGGACAGAGTTAGCTGAGTCGGGGAATACCGTCTCCAACACTAGACGGCAGAAATTGCTTGCGCCGGATACCACGCTCTTGAAGGTACGACCCAGAACCGAGGACAAAGAGTCAAAAAGCCGAATGTTTGCCGTCGTGGACTTCGTTCTACGAACAGTTTCTCAGAATGGTACCAAACTGACCTGAAGAGCGGTTCCATTTACCTACCGGCTACCCGCCGTGGATCGTGAGAGTAGGACACAGCCCTGAGGATCTCCTTTGCCTGCCAATTCGAGTTGAATTGTTTCTACCGGCATTTTGCTCTCTCCTTTTAAATATCTTGTAGCCAACGCTAAACTTTCGGATCCCACCGAGGATAACGCGGATTCCGCAGAGGATGATTGAAGCAAGAAGGTTGCGACTCCGTCCTCGTTTTTGCAACTCCACGATAAGATTTCCAATTCTCTGCAAAACAGATGACTCATTGGCCAATTCAGGCAAAACCGCAGGGGCGAGCCGATAGAAAGCGACGCCGTCCGGAAGACCCGTGTGCCGATCTCGCGTGAACCAGCACTTCATTGGCGCACCCTCTTCCGCGACTGCTTGTCACAGGCGCGGCGTATAATTTCAATGCTTGAGCGGCACATTCGTTACGGGCCGGTGGTCCTGCCTGTAACTTCCCCCTATGCGCCTGACTGCTGCCCTGTTTTAGACCAACGCCGAAACGTTATTCTCATTTGATCCGGAGGCATGATCGTGACAGACCGGAGGCCGTTTCCTCTTGGCATTTTCAGCCAGGATGGGGAATTTATCCTCTGCGGCGGTCGACACGCGAGTCGATCCCGGCCCGCATCTGCACTGCCGCTTGCGCCATTATCCAGAAAACCTTCAGTGGTTCGGCCAACGAAGTTAGATTGCGAACACTCCTTAACAAATGAACTGGAGTCGGCGTGGGCCACACACCCTCTCGCAGTAACAACGCACCTCGGGCAGGCTGCTGTCGCGCTCGCAGGCTTTGGTGGCGCGCCCTGTCAGCAACTCCGCAAAGGGCCTTTGGAGCTCACATCGTTTCTGCGCAGCACCTTTGGATTGATTGTCTTCGCGGTTTGTTTGGCCCTGGCCGGCTGCCGGAATTCGTCGACCAGTTCCCCTCCAGCGGTCGTCCTCAACAAGGTTCCTGCTGCAAGCCCGGCGCCCGACGGTCAGGCGATTTCCAGGCAAACCGGCGCCATTGCAGGTTACGCAACCGGGATGCGACCCGGGCAACGAATCGTGATCTATAGCAAAACCGACGGACGATGGAATCTGCAGCCACCCTCGGGTCAGCCCTTCACAAATATTGAAAGCAACGGTCGTTGGCACACCTCAACCCTTCTGGGAATTGAATATGCTGCTCTCCTGGTCGATTCCACTTACGCTCCCCCATTACAGACCGAATCATTGCCCAGCATAGGCGCCGGGGTCGCAGCGGTGACAACTGCCAAAGCTCAGGGCCCGGCCCCCGATTATCCGTCCCCAAAGACGCTCAACTTCAGTGGCTACCAGTGGACGACCAGCACCGGACCAATATTCCACGCCGGCTCAAGAAATTTCTTCGATCCAGCCAACGTTTGGGTCGACAAAAGCGGCAAGCTCCATCTCCGCATCTCGGGGAGCCCCGGAAAATGGAGCGCGGCGGAGGTAAAGCTTAACGCCAGCCTCGGATACGGAACATACCGGTTCCAGGTGGAGGATACGACCCATCTCGAGCCATCGGCTGTTCTTACCCTCATCACCTGGGATGGAGTCGGAACCGAAAGAAACCGCCGCGAACTCGACATTGAGCTATCTCGATGGGGGTTCGTTGATAACACGAATGTGCACTATGTCGTGCAGCCTTATTACATTCCCGCGAACTTCGTTCGATTTCGGGTGCCGCCCGGTGTATTCACGCATTCGTTTCGCTGGGAACCGGGGCAGGTGACGTTTTCGACGATGGCCGGTTCGGGCGATGCGACGAGTGATCGGCTGATTAATCAGCACGTCTTCACCTCGGGAATCCCTTCGCCAGCGGGCCAAACGGTGCGTATCTCTCTATATGTATTCGTCAGGGGCCAGGTTCCGCTGCAACACCAGAATGAAGTTGTAATCGATAAGTTTGAGTACCTTCCGTGATGTGCTTGCAACAGCCAATTCGCTGCCTGCTGCTTGGAATTGCGCTAGTGTGCATCGCCCTACCTGTGCGTGCGCTTGATCCCAATCGTCTGCCGTCACAGTACGTTCGCCAGCAATGGATCGTAGGAAGCACATTCCCGGGAGGCGCTGTCAACGCAATCGCTCAGACAGCAGATGGATATCTTTGGATTGGAACCGATAAGGGCCTGGTACGCTTTGACGGTTTCACGTTCAGCCCGGTTTCTTTCACGCCAGTTGCCTCAGCTTCGGATATTCCGATATTGCAATTGCTGACGGATCCTAAAGGACAGCTGTGGATCCGTCCAGAGGGAGCCGATATTGTGCATCAGAAGAACGGTCGATTTGAGAGAGTCGAATATGGCGCACAGGCGATAACCTCGCAGATCACCGCCATGGCGAAAGACAGCAACGAGGGGATATTGGTTTCTGATATCGCGAAGGGGACATTCCTTTTCCGGGGAGACGCCGTTGAGATGCTGGCGAAACCCGCTGTATTGTCCGGTTCAGCATCTCCGCCCATCATCTCGATCGCGCAAGGCGACGACGGCGGGCTTTGGCTTGGCACCCTCGGCGTGGGCCTGTTCCACTTTGCCAACGGGCGAGCTACCAGGGTGGATGCGGGACTGCCAGACCGGAAAATCAACTGCCTGCTGGTCATTAGCAACGACGAATTGTGGGTTGGCACGGACACTGGCTTGTTTCGCTGGGATGGCAAGGAGTTTCATCGAATCAACTTGCCGCCTGCTCTGGGCAGCGTTCAGGTCTTGAGCATTCTGCGTGATCGTGATTCGAATATGTGGGCAGGCACAACACGCGGGCTGCTGCGTATCAATAGCGATGGCGTCTCCTTTTCAGCAGAGGACGAGATTCGCGGCAACGGTGGTATTAATGCCCTGTTCGAGGATCGCGAAGGCAATCTCTGGATCGGAGGTTCCCAGGGACTCGGCCGCATTCGCGACAGTACGTTTCTCACCTATTCGACTGCCATCGATTCTCGATTCCGGCATGATGGACCTGTTTACGTTGACCGCGAGGGTCGCACTTGGTTCGCTCCAGCGCAAGGTGGGCTGTATGCGCTTAAAAATGGAAGCATTCAATCAATTCCAAACGGGATCCCGGCAAATGACGTAGTTTATTCCATCGCCGGTGAAGGGGATGACCTGTGGGTCGGGCGCGAGCACGGTGGGCTCACGCATCTGCAGCTTCGCGGCGGGGCAGTCACAAGTAAGACCTATACCCAAGCCAATGGACTCGCTCAAGACAACGTTTATACCGTCTACCAAAGTCACGATGGTGCTGTGTGGGCGGGAACGCTAAGCGGCGGTGTCAGCAGACTCAAAGACCAGCGATTCACGAATTACACGATGGCGAACGGTCTTGCCTCCAACACCATCTCTTCAATTTTGGAAACGCGCAACGGAGAAATGTGGCTTGCCACCCCCAGCGGGTTGAGCTCACTGTCAAACGGTCTGTGGAAATCTTATACGACGCGAGATGGTTTGCCCACTGAACATGTGAACTGCCTTTTCGAAGATTCGTACGGAACTCTCTGGGTTGGAACGTCTGCTGGTCTGGCAGTTTCCGTCGCCAATGGTTTTCATGTTCCACGCACGTGGCCTGACGTATTGCGCGACCCAGTATTCGGACTCGCAGAGGACAAGAAAGGCTGGCTTTGGATCGCAACCTCAAAACATGTGTTGCAGGTGCGTCGAGACAAGCTCGCCAAGGGTGCTCTCGGAGCATCTGACGTTCGAGAGTATGGGACTGCGGACGGCCTGCTCAGCAGCGAGGGCGTCAACCGAAGCAGGTCTGTGGTCGCAGATTCCGAAGGAAGAATCTGGTTTTCTCTAGGTCGCGGGATTTCAGTAGTTGATCCGTCTCACATGCCTGACAGTTCGCCGCCGGCCATTGCACACGTCGAGGCGGTGCTGGCAGATAATCTTCCCATCAATCTCACGAGTCCGGTGCGCATTCCTCCTTCACCCAAAAGAATCGCAATCATGTATACAGCTCTGAGCCTTGCCTCCCCTGAGAGGATTCGCTTTCGCTATATCCTGGATGGCTTCGACCGGAATTGGAGCGCACCTGTTGCTACGCGGGAGGCCATCTATACCAATCTTGGGCCGGGCTCTTACCGTTTTCGTGTGATGGCCAGCAACAGCAGCGGCGTGTGGAACGAAGCGGGCGCGTCCTTGGGTTTTTCCATCGCGCCGGCGTATTACCAGACCAACTGGTTCCGGTTTGTGTGTGTGGCGTTCTTTCTCGGATTGCTTTGGACACTCTATCGAATGCGTCTCCATCAGATCCAGCGGCAGTTCGCTGCTGGACTGGAAGCCAGCGTGGGAGAGCGGCTTCGCATCGCGCGGGAATTGCACGACACCATGCTCCAAACCTTCCAGGCCGCGGCCTATCAATTCCAGGCGGCGCGTAAACTACTGCTCCGCAATGCGGACAACGCAATGGAGGTCGTTGACGAGGCAATTGAGTCTGCGGAAGAAGGGATTAAGGAGGGCCGTGCCGCGATTGGCGAATTGCGCCCGGAACCAGCCGCACAACGCAGCCTTTCGGAATTGCTGAACGCCACGGGCCGTGAGTTGGCCGAAGCTCATAACTTGAACGGACATGCTCCCAGCTATCACGTGTTTGTCGAAGGCAAGCAACAGGATTTATCGCCGATGCTTCAGGACGAAGTCTACCGGATCTCCCGCGAGGTGATCCGGAATGCCTTCGTACACGCTGCTGCCAGCCACATCGAAGTGGAGATACGCTACGATCAGCATCATCTCCGGCTGCGTATCCGCGATGACGGCAAGGGAATTACCCCCAAAATTCTGGAAGCCGGCGGAACTTCAGGGCACTTCGGCATACCCGGGATGCGCGAGCGGGCAAAGCGAATTGGATCGCAGCTGGAATTCTGGAGCGAAGAGGGCGCGGGCACAGAAGTGCAGTTCCAGGTTCCCGCCTCGATGGCATACCAGAAGCGGGGCGATGGCCGCCGATTCCGCTTCTTCCGAAAGGCAACGAGGCATGAGTAGCGTTCCTGGCATGATTCGGATTCTCGCGGTAGACGACCACGCCCTTCTTCGCAAGGGCCTCGCCGCCGTGGTCAACGCGGAGCCTGATATGAAGTTGGTAGCAGAAGCCTCCAATGGAGAAGAGGCTGTCGAAAAGTTCCGGATACATCGCCCGGACGTGACCCTGATGGATCTTCAAATGCCCGGGCTGAATGGAATCGAAGCGACAACCCGTATTCTGAGCGAGTTCCCAGGCGCACACATCATTGTGCTCACAACCTATAACGGGGATGCTCAAGTGCTGCGCGCTCTTCGAGCCGGCGCGCGGGCGTACCTGTTGAAAGGACATGACCGGGAACTCATCGAGACGATTCATGCAGTCTTTAAGGGACAGAAGAGAATACCGCCGGAGGTTGCCACGGAATTGGCTGAGCACGCGACCGATGATGAATTGAGCGCCCGTGAAATTGAGGTTCTGCAGCTGATTGCAGTTGGGAATTCTAACAAGCAGATCGCGGATCGTCTATTCGTCGCGGAGGCAACCATCAAGAGCCGGGTCAGTAACATCTTGTCTAAGCTCGGCGCCAGCGACCGGGCTCATGCCGTCACGATCGCCCTCAAGCGTGGAATTATCGAACTCTGATCACCCGAAAGTATGAACGTTGTTTAGCCTTTCAGCGCTTCCCGTCCCCGTGCGAGTGCCGTACCCTCCCAGAGGGAGGCCTCTTGCAGCGACTGTTCTCAACATTCGCGAATAGCTGGCCGGGATTCGGCCTGCTTATTCAACGGCTTTTCACAGGGATTGCTCTTCTCTATATCGGGCTAGCCCAGATGAAAACTCCGGCTGCCGGTCTTGCGATTCCTGAAACAGCAGGAGCCGTCCTTGGGTTATTTATCCTGGCAGGGTTATGGACGCCTGCCGTGGGAGCGCTGATCGCAGCCATCGAGTTATGGATCGCTCTCGCAGGTGCGAATGATATTTGGATGCCCCTCATGCTGGCTGTCTTCGGTGGCACGCTGGCGATGATCGGACCAGGCGCCTGGTCCATCGACGCTCGGCTCTTCGGAAGAAAGCATATCGGAAGCTGAGCGCCCTGATTCCTCTCTGGCCTTCACCCAAAAGTCGGAACGGAAGACAAACCATGGAACGCTAGAGATTCGTTCTATCGTGGGTTGTCTGCATGCCATTTCCGATTGCACAATTACTCTCGTAATCGGCGCTTTTCCTCTTTCGCGTCAATCTCCAAAAACAGCGCTGAAAACCCCGATGCCCCAAAACAGCACGTGTGGGCCCATCGCGAGAAAACTATTGGAGGGCGAAAATGAATTTCTTTCACACGGAATCTCCTCTCAGGGATAGTGCAAGTTCGACATCCACGATTAGCGATCGGCCCGCGTTCTCGAAGACTTTACGAGACACACCAAAGGTATTCATCGTCGACGCGGACGAAGCCGCGTGCGAATCACTGGCAGCCCTCTTTACCCGCGAGGGCTGGTCTCCGGAGACGTTTGCGTCGGGCGAAGAATTCCTCGCCCATTCCATCGAGCTCGCGCCCGGCTGCTTGATACTGGACGTGTCCCTTCCTGGCTTGAGTGGTCTCGAATTGCAGAAGCATGCAATCGTGAAATGCCCACACATCTCAATTATTTTTCTCAGCGCCAATGGCGACATACCGACCACGGTCGAAGCCATGAAGGCAGGAGCTCAAGAATTCCTCACGAAACCTTTTCGCGACAACGAACTCCTGAGTGCCGTTCGGGAGGCTCTCGAAAGGAGTCGTCTGCTGTCTGCAAGAAAGGCGGAGAAGCAAGCCCTTCAGGAGCGCTTTACCGCCCTCTCACTTCGCCAACGGCAGGTCATGGCGTTGGTGTCTTCCGGATTACTAAACAAACAGGTCGGCGAGGAACTTGGCATCAGTGAAATTACCGTGAAATCACACCGCGGTCAGGTGATGCAGAAGATGCAGGCCAACTCTCTCGCGGACCTGGTGAAAATGGCAGGGAGGCTTGGATTAGCCAAGAGCCGCGAAGCGGCGACGCTCCGTGGTCATGTCGAGCAGACACCTCGTCCAGGCAATCAACTCACTGGAAGCTACGCATTCGTGGCTTAGCCCGAGGCAGTGATCTCAGGGTTGCCCCAACGCGCCCGGGTTCAAAATCTTCTCTTTCATGACGGACTGCCGCACTCAAAAGAGGAAGGAAATTGAACGGCCCTAAATCTTCTTCCTACGGCGTGTTGGAAGGAGTAACGGGCGAAAAGGGTTTGCTGGCGTCCCCGACGGGATTTGAACCCGTGTTATCGCCGTGAAAGGGCGGTGTCCTAGGCCGGGCTAGACGACGGGGACGCGTGGTGAACTACATTGAAGGCGATCGAGGAGGGCTCGAATCGCCAATATCTGAGGGTATCAACCGCTCCTGCCAGTGTCAAAGGATTGCGCCCGCAACACTGCTGAAAACGATGCCTCTACCAGCGCAGCAGAACCAGTTCCGAACAGAATCCCGGCCCGACCGCAGCCAGAATACTGTAGCTTCCGGCAGGCGGCTTGCGATTCAACATGTAGTCTTCCAGCACCAGCAGCACAGATGCCGAAGACATATTTCCGTTGTTCCGCAAACAATCCCACGAAGCAGCAAACGCTTCCCGCGGCAATCCGAGCGCTTCCGCCGATGCGTCCAGCACCTTGGGTCCACCGGTATGCATGATCCAGCTGCCAATGTCGCTGCGCTTCATGCCAAAGCCGGCCAGAAACTTGTCGACGTCGCCAGGGAAATTCTTGTGGATCGCATCCGGAACGTCCGGCGACAGCACAATCTGAAATCCTTCTTCAGAAATATCCCAGCCCATCAAGTGTTCCGTGTTGCGATAGAAACTCGACTGATGGCCCAGGATCTCGGGACCCTTCGCCGCAACATTGTCCCCGGCCACAATCACGGCTGCTGACCCATCGGCGAACAGGCCGGACGCAATCATATTCGCAACGGAAAGATCCATCCGCTGCCACGTCAGCGAACATAGCTCCACCGAAAGCAGCACCGCAATGCGATCGGGATACGCCTGCACATAATCCGCAGCCTGCCCAATGCCGGCAGCCCCCGCAACACATCCCAGCCCGAAGATCGGGGTGCGCCGCATGTCCAGCGGCAGATTCATCACGTTGCTCAGCTTGGCGTCGAGCGAAGGCGCGGAGATTCCGGTGACGGAAACAATAATGATGGCGCCAATTTCTTCCTTCTTGCGACCTGCCCGCTCCAGCGCGGCAGTAATCGCGCGCTCGCCCAGATCCACGGCTGCCTTGATCCAGCGATTGTTGGCGTCGCCCCAGGTTTCAATCGAGGCATACTCGTCAATCGGATACGCCAGGTGCCGCTTTTCCACACATACCCGCTGATGCAGCCGCTCTAAAACGTCCGGCTTGTCGAGCTTGTCTTTCCAGTGCTGGCACAACGTTTCAAATATCTTCTGCTGGCTGTAATACCATTCGGGCATTGCGCTAGCAACACTTGCAATTCTCATTCGGTGTACTTCTCTTTCGCTCGTTTCTTAATTCCTGAAGAGTGGCTCCTACTGAGACTACCATCGCTCGCGATGTAGCACTCGCAGTCGAAACCGAAGAGGGCACCCGAATCGCGGCGGATGAATCTGCCGATATGCAGATTGACCGGGCTGACTGGATTCCTGATCTTTAGACTAATTATGATTGTCTATTATTTCTGGCAGGATTGCACACAAGTTTGCGTTCTTCCGCCCTGCCGACCGTGTCGGAACCACGTTTGGGCGTTTTTATTGATTACTTTTGTGCCGCTTGAGTCGACGGCTGTAGATCCCGGTCATCCGCCATGTAGACTAGCAAGCCCTTGTTCGGCAGAGATTTCGAGTATCCGGCAACCAGTTGCTGATAGTACTGATCCACAGAAAATTCGAACTGCTGATGCAATTCAGGCTTCAGTGGCACCAATTCCAGATTCACGGGACTCATGGTCAATAGAGCAAACTTCATTGTGCCCCCACGAAAATAGATATAACTCCCGCTGGTGACTGACGGCTTTTCAGCACCGATGTCCCCATGATCGGCCGTCTTCTTGTCAGTGCCGAAAATCAGGTTCAACTTGTCCCCGGAAATATTGATGTCATGCAATTGCCCGCTGACGTGCGGCGGCGGAAACATCTGGTCGATCGGGAAAACAATGTCGTTACCAACAATCTTGAATGACTGTGTTCGCTTCGGCTTGGCAACGCTGGAAACCTTGATCCCTAGAAAGTTCAGCACGTCTTGATGAATCACGCCGGCCACAGTCAAGTTGGCCAGATGCATGCGCATATTTCCGTCTGGAGTTACCTGCAGGCTCGCTGTCCCGGAAAATGGAACATCCACCAATTTGTGAAAGTCCCCTTTCACCTGGATCGACTGGTCTGGCTTGAAGGTCAGACTCAGGTTCCTCAGTGGCGTCTTGGCGCGCGGCAAAATAAAATCGTTCGCCAGGGCCGCCAGGTCTGTCGACGAAATGCTGGTGGTCGCTTTCTGCACCTTCAACGAGAAGGAATTTTTGTCGTCGAGCGAAACCATCTCATTTTTTCGCGACGGCTCAAGCACTCCGTCCAGGCTGTCGACCTGCAACACCACACTGTTCATCACGCGGAACAGCACGCTCTGCATGTGGATATGGATAACGCGATCACGGCCGGACGCATGTGGGTCCGAATGAGAATGCGTCGTGGCGCCCACCGCCGCAGGGACAAACACCACCGATGCCACAAAAACCAGGATGCATTGCAAGGCTGGCATCCACTGCGAGATTCTCGATTTCAAACGGGTCCTACCCTCCCTGGAACAAACATCGGCAATCGATTGCCGAGCAGCAAACCGCTGCTGGATGGGATGCAGATCGGCTATCCACACGCCTGACGCACCCCTCAAAGGGAAGCTGTAATGCCGTGTTTTATTGACGCCCAGCGCGCTTCTGCCCAATCACCAGGCCTCGAGGCGTCGGCAGCAGGACTACCGACAGCAATCCCTCCGCCTCCATTTTCAACGCAGCGTCGCGAACGATCTTCAAGTGGGAACTGGCATCATGCATCAGAATGATCCCGTGAGGTTTCATCTGAGGCAGGAAGCGCTTGACCTCCTGCTCGCGGATAGGTGGATCGCTATCGCTGAACAGCAGGTCGATCCCGCCATCGATGCGCATTTCCAGGCTGGATTCATTGCGCAGGTCGATCCATTCCGCAAGTCCGGAGCTGGCGACGTTCTCCCGCGCCTTGGCATAGACAACCGGATCGAATTCACAACTCACGATTTTGCCAAAGCCGTTGCGCTTCAGGCCTTCCGCAATCCAGAGCGTGCTGACGGCAAGAAAGGAGCCAGTCTCGACCACAAGATTCGGCTTGATTGTGGTCACCAGGGTGCGGATGAACTCCAACACCTCAGCCTCGGCCGTCATCGAGTCATACATGCTCCAACGTTCCGGGTGCGGGCATTCGGGAGTTGGGCGATGGTATTCCGGCAGCAGAGCGCCTTTGGCGAGCTCCGCCTGCCGCATGATTTTATGCTCTTGTTTCAGCTTCTTCTTGAACAACTGCATAAGGGATGGCCGGAACGGCACGCGGGAAGAGCTTGCGCGAAAGTTACGCTTTGACGACTTTGCCGGACTTGATGCAGCTGGTGCACACGCGAATGCGCTTGCCCGAGGTGTTCACCTTCGCCTTGACGGTCTGGAGATTGACATTCCAGCGGCGACGCGTAACGTTGTGCGCGTGCGAAACGTTGTTGCCAAACTGCGGCTTCTTGCCGCAAATTTCACATATCTGTGCCATGATCTGTATCCTATATGCTGCAAATGTGGATGTGGCTTTGGGACTTGCACACCGTGGTACGCCGCGTCGGAATGTCCGACACCCCAGGAGTATTCTGCTGACAGAAAATCTCCTTCGACCCAAACCATAAGTGTACAGAAAATATACCTTCTAGGCAATTGCGACCTGTCATGGAACACTGACAGTATTGCTGCGCGCTGGCGCCAATCAGGTAAGGCTTTCCGTCCTGCGATATACGTTGAAAGAATTGCACTTTGTGAACACCATATCTCATCCACAATCCGCGTCGTCGCCGGTGAACTCAGGCGATCCCTCCTTTTCAACCAGACCTTTCCAAACTACATGGACAGTCTTCTGGGTCGCCTTCCTGGTGCGCGTCTTGTATATGACTCTGGCCCACACCTATCACCTCCGCACGGATGGTGATCATTTCCAGTTCGGTTGGGAGATGGGGCGCATCGCTCGCGCCCTGGTCACCGGCTACGGCTATGCGGACCCTTTCATCGGTCACACTGGCCCCACTACCTGGGTTCCTCCGTTGTACCCGCTGCTGATTGCGGGTGTGTTCAAGCTTTTCGGCATCTACACACTCCGCTCGGCCTGGGTGCTGCTTGCCATCAACAGCTTCTTCTCTGCCCTTACTACGCTCACCACGTATGAGATCGCAGCCCGCTGCTTCAATCGGCGCATCGCATTCTGGTCCGCATGGACCTGGGCTCTTTATCCAGCTGCCATGCAATATGCCGTGCGCTGGGTCTGGGAGATGACGCTGAGCACCTGGCTGCTCTCGCTGATTTTGGTGCTCGCCTTACGCATGCGGCGCATTGGAGAAATTCCTTCCGACCCGGACCCGCGCTCCAACGATGACGGACGGACCTTGCGGCGGTGGCTGATTTTTGGCGCTCTGTGGGGAATCCTCGCGCTCAGCAATCCCTCCCTGCTTTTGTTTCTGCCTGCCTGTGGGCTGTGGGTGCTGCATGGCACGCGGCACCTTCGGCAACAGGCTGGATTCGCGTCGATCTCAGCGGCGGTATTCATCCTCTGCGTCTCTCCGTGGATGATTCGCAACGCCCTTGTGTTTCATCGCTTCATCCCCATGCGCGCCAACTTCGGTGCCGAGCTCTACCTGGGCAACGGTCCCGGGGCCATGGGTTTCCTGATGGAATACAACCACCCCTTCGAAGCTCCCGATCAACTGCGGCTCTATAAGGAAATGGGCGAAGTCGACTATGCGCAGATGCGCGGCAAGTTGGCAAAAAAGTACATTGAAAGCGATCCTGGCCTCTTCCTGCGCAACTCCATTAAACGGCTCTATTTTTTCTGGGTCAGCGTTCCTCATCCAACCGGCGACAAGTGGTACATCGAGCCTGTCCGGGTTGCGAATTTTGCCTTCGCCAGCATGGCTGGTTTATTCGGCCTGGCACTCGCGTTGAAGCGTCATAAGCCAGCCGCGTGGCTGTTTGCTTGGGCCTTTCTGCTGATCCCACTCATCTACTATTTCGTCACCGTCCATGCAAGATTCCGCAACCCCCTGGAGCCGTTGATCGCCATTTTGGCCGTCTATCTGTTCCAATCTGCGGAAAAGCGCTGGCCCCGCTGGATTCACCGACAGAACGGTTGACGTCGGCCGGCCAGAACCAGTATTCTTAATTGGTTAGGCGATTCGCTCCGCGCGTGCGTTCTGCAACGCGCCTGGATGAAACCCGATCTCCGCGGCATCCACTGCGGCTCATAGGGAAACATGTTCCGCCTGAAATATTTGTTTGCACCCGGGCGTTTGCCACAGGTGCGGAGGGTTCAGTTATGTACGCAATTATTCGCACCGGCGGAAAGCAGTACCGCGTGGCGCCCGGAGATGTGCTGCGAGTGGAAAAGCTGCCGCAGGTAGAAGGCAACATCGAGTTTACTGAGGTGCTGGCTGCCTCTACCGGTGGACAGGATTCCAATCTGGCCAAGCCTGGCTCCGCCAAGGTTCTGGCTTCGGTAGTCAATGAAGGACGCGCGAAAAAAGTCCTGGTCTTCCACTTCAAGCGCAAGAAGCAATATAAAAAGATGCAAGGCCACCGCCAGTCCTACACCGAGGTTCGGATCCACGAGATTCAGGTCGACGGGCAGAGCTTTACCGCCGCCAGCTAGGGTAGTTGGGTGTGCGCCTCTGGCATTGAAATGCAGCAACATTGAACTCCAAGAAAAGTATTCAAGGATTGAATCATGGCACATAAAAAAGGATTAGGCAGTTCCCGGAACGGACGCGATTCGAACTCGCAGCGACTGGGAGTGAAAGCATTTGGCGGCGAAGTTGTGACGGGCGGATCCATTATCGTGCGCCAGCGAGGCACCCGCCTCAAGCCGGGCTTGAATGTAGGCATCGGCAGCGACGACACCCTGTATGCCAAGATCGACGGGCGTGTACGCTTTGTGGACCGCGGACGCACGGGCCGCTTTGTCGCCATCGACCCCCTCGCCGCAGAAGCCTAAGTTATAGGTTTTGCCTTCTCCGCTGCAGCTTCCCCTGACTTTTCGGCGCTGATTGGCTTAAATCCCCACTTCCGCAAAGAAAATTGGCTGACCCCTAAGGGTCAGCCAATTTTATGTTTCTAAACGCCTATCGCGAGTCTTTAGCTTGCGATGGGTCCAGTCGAACTGGTTGCCCTTTGCGGCCGGCCATTCGGTCCCATCACGTTCTCAACCAGGTCGAACACGTCGGTCATGAAGGACGGCGGGTAGCTGACTGCCACCTGCCCCGCTGGATTACCCAGCGTCTGGGCAACATCGTTCCAGCGCATCAACGGCGAAGTCACAGGCATCGTGACCAGGCGACGAGCTGGTTCCGGCTGCAGGAAGTAAGCCGACCAAAGACCGATCGCACTGATGTACATGACTTCATGGCCTATGTTCGCCACACTGGCCAAGCCTACATAGCGAGTAAAGAGGGCAGAAAAAACAAGATCGCCGACTGCCATCATCCCGAAGCCGAATGTCACACCAAAGATACGACTGCGGAAGGAAACACCCAAGGTGTTCGAAGCGAAGGCAAGAAACGTTAACATGCAGAGCGCCAGCACGCTTTGAGAGCGCATGAGTACCTGGGCGGAAGCTAACAGGATACTCATTCCACTGGCATGCGGAGTGATTCCAGAGGCAAAGGCCAGGATCACTGAAATGGTGATTGCCCAAAAGAAGATCGGCTCGCCCAGCTTCTGCACGCCGGGAACGGAGCGAACGGCATGACGGAACATCTCGTGCAGCACGCGAAGGATCAAAACCGCGCCGACTCCGAAGGATACCCAATATACGTAGAAGTAGACGTAATAGGCGTGGACACCGCTGATGAGATGAAAGCCGTTGAGTGCGGCGTCGATGAATTGAATCCCTTGCGAGACGGCCCAGAAGATCAGCAACTGCCAGAACGCTGGATAGATCCTGTTCTTTTGTGCTCTGTAAACACAGCACAGCGCAACGGAAAGGAACAAGGTCTCAAGAAATGCCGGGAGTGCGATATGTAGCCAGACTGACATAGGTTGCTCCAAGTGAGCCTGAAGAATAACTCACAGGGAGACAACCCCGCAACAATAAAATTGCGTTTGTCCTAAAAAGGGATTACCTTGGGTTCGACGTTACCTGTTAAAACCGCAGGTCGTTCCAGGTTCGCAATAGGGAACCGGCGATGCGGTGTTGCTTGCCATCATGGTGGTATTCGCCGTTGTTGCAACAGCTTTGTTGGCCAGCATATGGTCCGCAGCGAAGCCAGTGATCAACATTCCGAGAACGAGGGCGCGAATGGCGAATTTCATGGTGGGGTGTCCTTTAGTTACTATGTTTTTAAATTTAGCGCTTGGAGCGCTTGACATTCCCAAGTATACTGATTAGATCGGATAAGTCTATATTTCCCTATAATATACCAGCATATTTACTAATCGTGTGACCGAGGTAACCAAAGCCGTTCCATTATGGGCACTTTGTTGCATGTTTTGTGCACTCTAGCCAATCGCTCTCCCGCTTCCTCCGTCCCGTTTTGATTCCCCCGCCACTTCACCCACCCATCCCTGCAGACAACCTTTCCCCCCGAATCCGACTCAAAATCCCGAAATCTCGTGCTTTTCCCGCGCTCTCCTGCGCCATCCCGTGCCACCATCAAAACAACCTCCTTTTCCGCAGCCAAAACCCTCTCTGGGCCTTAAAAACAAGCCTCCGGCGAGCCCTGCCGCATGGTAAAATAAACAGTAGTTTCACTTCGGATAAGTCCTTTCTGAATCAAGCTTTTGCCTGATGTTTGGGCCTAAACTGCTGACGACGGACATCTTCCGAATCAACACCGTTTCCCAACCCGTTTCCGGAGCCCCATGGCAGAGAAAGCGCTAGTCCCCGAAATCACCACCGAAAACCCCGCAGGCGTCCCTCTCGAGCTAAACAATACCGCAGCCCAGTCCGCCACCCGGCAGCGTGCCAGCGACAAATACACCAGCGACAACATCAAGGTGCTGGAGGGTCTGGAGGCGGTACGCCTGCGCCCGGCAATGTACATTGGCTCGACTGGAGAGATGGGCCTGCACCACCTGGTGTATGAGGTGGTGGACAACTCCGTCGACGAAGCCATGGACGGCCACGCCACCAGGATCGAAGTCACCATTCACATGGACAATTCGATCACCGTCGTCGACGACGGTCGCGGCATTCCCGTGGACGAAATGACCCTTCCCGGCGGCGAGCGTGTCTCCGCCTGCCAGGTGGTGCTCACCAAGTTGCACGCTGGCGGCAAGTTCGATGCGTCCACGTACAAAGTGTCCGGTGGTCTGCACGGTGTCGGTGTTTCTTGCGTCAACGGCTTAAGCGAGGCGTTTGAGGTTGAGATCTGGCGCGGTGGGCATACCTATGAACAGGAGTACGCTCGCGGCATCCCCCTCGACAAGCTGCACCAGACAGGAACCAGCAAGAAGCGCGGCACCAAGATTCACTTCCTGCCCGACAAAACCATCTTTACGGTCACTGAATATAACTACGACACCCTGGCGCAGCGACTGCGCGAGCTGGCCTTCCTGAACAAGGGTCTCGAAATCGCGCTCACCGACGAACGCACCACTGACCCGAAGACCGGCGAAGCCAAGCATACTGAATTCAAGTACAGCGGCGGCATTGCGGAGTTCATCAAGCACCTGAACCGCGGCAAGCAGACGCTGCACGATAAGCCGATTTACATGGAAGCGGAGAAGGATGGCGTAGTGATGGAGATCGCCATGCAATATAACGACGCCTACTCTGAGACGGTTTTCACCTTCGCCAACAACATCAACACGGTCGATGGCGGAACCCATCTCTCTGGTTTTCGCACTGCCCTCACACGCACCATCAACGCTGCCGGGCAGCAGATGGGCCTGTTCAAAGACCTGAAGGAAAATCTCTCCGGTGACGACGTGCGTGAAGGCCTGGTCGCCGTCATCAGCGTCAAGTTGCCGCAGCCTCAGTTCGAAGGCCAGACCAAAGGCAAATTAAATTCCGATATCAGCGGCACCGTGCAGTCATTTTTGAATGAACGCCTGGGTATGTTCCTGGAGCAAAATCCGCCCATTACCCGCCGCATCATCAACAAAGCGATTGAAGCCTCCCGCGCACGCGAAGCCGCCCGTAAGGCCCGCGACCTCACCCGGCGCAAAGGCGCCCTCGATGGCGGCGGCTTGCCCGGCAAGCTGGCGGACTGCAGTGAACGCCGTCCAGAACGCTGCGAGCTTTACCTGGTTGAGGGTGAATCGGCCGGCGGAACAGCCAAGCAAGGGCGCGATCGCCGCTACCAGGCGATCCTTCCACTGAAGGGCAAAATTTTGAACGTCGAAAAAGCCCGCTATGACAAGATGCTGGGCCATGAGGAAATTCGCGCCATGATCACAGCCCTCGGCTGCGGCATCGGCAAAGAAGACTTCGACGCTAGCAAGCTGCGTTACGGCAAATTGATCCTGATGACCGACGCCGACGTCGACGGCTCGCACATTCGCACCCTGCTGCTCACCTTCTTCTTCCGCCATATGACGGAGCTGATCAAGCGCGGTCACGTCTACATTGCGCAACCACCGCTCTATCGCATCAAGAAGGGCAAGTTCGAACAATACATTAAGGATGACCGCGAATTCGTCAACGTCATGGTGAAGCGCGCCTCCGACGGAATCGTAGTACGCTACGGCGCCAACGCGGCCACTCTGGAAGGCGCTGCCCTCACCCGCTTCATGGGTCACTTGAACGAGTATCTCGGCTTCTTCGACAAGGTGAACAAGCGCCTGCGCAATGAGGAAGTCACCAGCCTTTTAGCGAAACTTGAGCTGGTCAAGCGCACCGACTTCGAAAGCGACTCCAGTGCGCCGCCCGCCAAGCTGGTCAAGCTGCACACCAAGCTGCAGGCGATTGCGAAACAATATCAGTTCAAATCTGTCGGCGAGCCTGTGCATGACGAGGAGCATCACACCTTTTCCCTGTGCTTCCACGATGCCCAGGGAGCGGAGCGCTGCGTCGATTGGAATCTCGCCACATCGCCGGAATATCGGCAGATGATGTCGAAATACATGTTGATCAAAGAGCCTCTTGAAGGACCGTTCCTCATCGAATCTGCCGCCAAGGCGTCGACCGTCGACGATACGGAAACCGAAGCAACGGAAACCACGGAAGGGGCTGCTTCCAAACCAGCGACCAAGCGAGCCGCGAAAGCGCCTCAGGATCCAGTCGAGAAGCAATCTCCGCGAGAGCTGTTCGAGTACGTCATCGAGCAGGGCCGCAAGGATTATCAGGTCCAGCGTTATAAGGGCCTTGGAGAAATGAGCGATTCGCAGCTGTGGGAAACCACCATGGATCCAGAACGGCGCACCTTGCTGCAGGTCAAGCTGGAAGACCTCGCCGAATCGGAGCAGATATTCTCCACGCTCATGGGAGAAGACGTTGAAGCTCGCCGCAAATTCATCGAAGACAACGCGCTGGACGTCAAGAACCTGGACATTTAACCGCACCCTATTGTTGTAGGTTTGCTGATAAATCTGCAAATATTCGCTGATAAATCCGCCAATATTTGCAGATTAATTTGCTTGATCCCGGTGGCTTCCCTTCCGTGGCCGGATCAGATGAGATATATTCGCGTCCGACCCCATGGTTGGAATAGACGCACAGAAGCCTCTGCCAGAACGCCCCACCGCTATCAGCAATTCAATAATGAGAATTCATCGGAGATTGGCATACTCATCCCGAGAGAATTCCTGCCCCATCTGCGTCCGACGTACGGAGCATTCGGGAATCCTCGCGCGTCACGGCCTTCGCGAGAAATGCCTCGGCGCCGCGGGACTGACCCCCCGTGGTGCAGGAGGATTTTACATTCAGGATTGCTTTGACTTGCCTGTCATGTGCACAGCCACATCGGTAGAAGGTCCGCTCCAACCTTCTCGACACCGTGGTTCCGATCAATCCATGCCATCCGAACGGCCGCGCGAATCGGACTTACAAGGTCACAGTGCGGTTTCTTTACGGCTCTGAGTTTCTGCGACAGCAGCCCAGAGCCTCTAAATCATTGAGTGCCGGTGGGAGTCGGCAGCGAGCGAATAAAGGCTACCAATGCCTTCATATCCGGGGGATTCATGTTGGTCAGCGGCATACCGCCTTCCTGCATGCGAATCGAATGATGACGCAGCAGATTTTCCAGTACGCTCTCAGGCAATAGCGAAGCTGTGCCGGCCAGTGGTGGAGCGGCGACGGTTCCCGTCAATCCGCCTACACCGTGGCAGCTTTCGCATCGATTGTGCTGGAATATTTTCTGCCCGCGCAGTTCCAATGGAGTCAGCGGAGCCCGAGCGACTGCGGCTGCCTGAGTCACCCCCGCTGTTCGCGATCCGGGCTGCGCGTTCGCTGTGTTTACCTCAGGAGTGGGTGCCGCCACAGGAGCAGTATTCAGGCTGGATAGATAGGCGACAAGTTGCTCCATCTGCGTATCGCTCAAGTTGAAGGTGGGCATTCCGCCGGCGCGCATTTTGGCGTTGGGATGGCGGATGAGATAGGGGAGTTTGTCCCCCGGAAATTTCCTGGTAACACCAACCAGCGAAGGTGCAAACTGTGTTCCATGCGCCGTGGGGCCGTGACACGCTGCGCAGCCTTGCGATAGAAACAGGGCACGTCCAGGACTGGGCTGTGTCGCAGATGCCGAGACCGGGGATGCTGATGAAGCCTGGGGCGCAACATTTGAAGTCGTTGGCCGAGAGCTCCCCGCGGTGCTGGTGGGAGCCATCTCGGGATAGCGAACGCTGCCGCCCTGAACTGTCGCTTCCGCGGTGTTTTGCTGCGGCGCGGGTTGCTGTTCAGGTTGCTGTTGGGATGGCTTTTGCGGTGCCCGGAGGCTGCGCAAGTAAGAGGCGAGCGATCCTAGCTCGTCGGCGCTTCCAACAAACGGCGGCATACCGCCGGCCGTCATCCTGGCGTTAGGATGTGGCAGCAGTTGCGTCAGCTGGTCATTGGAAAGCCTTGCGATCAGCGGAGCCAGAGCTGGGGCGCGTCCTCCTTCCCCTGTCGGGCCATGGCAGGCAGAGCACGCATGCTCCTGATAAAGTTGACGCCCTGCGGCGATAGTCGTGGACGGCGCTGCCGAAGGCGCAGTCTGCGGCTGTCCACCAGGTGCAGCGCTTGAGGCTAGGCTGCTTGCTGCGGGCAGAGCCGTTTCATTGGTCGCCGCATTTGCGGCGGAGGATTGCGTAGACGCGCCGGACGATGCCTGCACATTCGCCGCGCTGGTCCCAATCACTCCCAGGTATGCGAGCAGCGCCGACATGTTGCTGGGAGAGATATCCACTGCGGGCATGTGCCCGGCTCGCATCGCAGCATTCGGATTGTGCAACAACGCAATCAGTTGAGGCTGAGGTATTTTTGTCGTGATGCCTGTCAGATTGGGCGCCACCATCGTTCCAGCTCCAACGTCGCCATGGCAGCCGGAACATCCGTGCGCTTGAAAAATGCCTCGACCTTCGGCCACCAGTGGGCTTACCGGTCCAATGGGGAGTGCGAGCGGTCCGGTTGCGCCCGGAGATTCAATATAAGGATGAAATGGCGCGGCAGTATAGGCCTTTTCCTGCTGGGCCTGGAGGGCAAGCTGCGCCGCAATGGTCGGGTCGTCGCGGTCATCCACGCGGCTCCTGACTCCGAGAAAAATGATGCCGACAATGACGAAAGCGACTGCCAGTACGGGAATGGGTCTGCGCCACGGCCGGCGCTCCAGGCTGCGATCAAGAAACGGCAGCAGAAAAAAAAGCGCCGCAAGTAGCCCAGGGATGACGACGACTGCGAACACCACCTGCGGTCCCTCCCAGAACTTGAGCCACTCGAACATCGGCAGGTAATACCATTCAGGCCGGGGAAGAAAGTGCGTGTCCGCCGGGTTGGCAATAGGACCCAGGCCCACCGGATGGAAATACGCCAGGAAGCCAAGGCCGACCATCAGCAGCAGCGCCAGCGCCATATCCATCAGAACCTGGCGGGGATAGAACCCTTCAGGCGCCAGCTTGGGATTGATCGGGTCTTCCTTGATGGGGCCGGCGGCGCCAGCCTTGCGAAACAGGTAAATGTGAATGCTGATGAAAGCGAAAATCGCTGCCGGAATCAGGAAGACATGCGCCACGTAGAAACGCGACAGGGTGAGCGTGCCGATGGTGTCGCCACCGCGAAGCAACCTGGTCAGCCAGCCGCCAATCAGGGGAACCTCTCCGACAATATTTGTTCCCACGGCGGTGGCAAAATAAGCTTTCTGATCCCAGGGAAGCAAGTATCCAGTAAAGCCCATGCCCAGCACGAACAGGGAAAGGGTGGCTCCGGAGATCCAAAGCAGTTCCCGCCTCCCCTTGAATGAACCATAGAGAAACGTCTGCAAAAAATGCAGCAGCAGCACGATAATCATCGCGCTGGAACCGTAGTAGTGGAGGCTTCGCAAAAACGCTCCGGCCGCCACCTGCTTGGTGATATAGGCAACGCTGGTATGCGCCGTCTCCGCCGAAGGCACGTAGTAGATGGCCAGGCAAATTCCGGTGATGATCTGCGAAATGAAAATGAAGAGCAGTCCCGACCCGAACACGTAAGCCAGCCGAGCCCCACCCGGAATCGGCTCGTCGAGCGATTCTTTCATCAGCTTATCGATGCCGGCCCGTCGATCCAGCCAGTGAAACACGCGCCTTCTGAGGGTGTCCTTCGTCGGGACATCCGCGGCTATTTTTTCTCTTTGGTCCACAGTATTGCCCTCGTTGCGATTAGGTTAGTTTTTCCTGGTTGGGAACATTCGGCCGGAAGTACTCAAAGTGGACCTGCAACTTGCCGTCCTTAACCCGGGTGGGCAAGCGGATCCATCCCGCGAGGCGAGGGGCCTGCGACAACCATTCCATCCGCCTTAAACACACTTCCGTGGCAGGGGCAGAGAAAATCATTTTGGGCCTGCTGCCAGGAGACGCTACAACCCAGGTGAGGGCAAATTGCAGATAGAACTTCCAGCTCGCCTGCGGCGGTGCGGCTGACGTAGACCGACTGGGCCGACACCACTTCTCTCCATCCGTCGCGCTGCGTGAAGGTGATGGTCTTGCGCACAGGAGATTTAGAGTTGGCGAATTCGCTCACTTCGCCCACATCCGACCATTCAGTTCCTGCCGCTCTGGCATACAGGGGATACAGGACATAGCGCAACACCGGCACCGCCAGCAGCGCGCCCATGCCCGCCGAGCCGATTGCCACTAGCGCCCCAAAGAAAGACCTGCGGGTAATGATGATGACGTCTTTTTTTCCAGTCGCCTTTTCCGTCTCAAGTTTTTGTTCCACGTCGTCTCCTAGAACATGACCCATAAAGCCAGGTAGAGGGTGTTGTTGTCCGAAGCATTGCGGTTTGCTCCGTCGTAGTTCTTGCTGGCTCCGTTGAACTTGAAATACCCCGAGTAATTGACATCGAGGTCGATGTTTTGTACGGGCCAGTAGGCAAACTGGCCGATATAGCCGCTGGTGTCTGGATTGCCGTTATTGCTGCCGGTCAGCGGCGCGGGTGCATAGAGCAGCGCGTCTGCATTGCCTGTGGTCGAGAACAAAGCGCCTGTGGCGCTGTATTTACTGGCCCAGTGGTAGGTGCTGTCCAATTTGAAAGTGTTGAGATGGTTGGATTGGGTACTCGCTCCACCGGCGGCGTAAGTGGCGTCCAAGTTCGAATTCTCGTGGATATAAGTTCCATGAATATCCAGCAGGTTAGGGCCGAACGGCCGCTCATATTGAAAGTCGATCGAAGGATCCAGGTACGTGTCTTCAGGACCCGACACCGCGTTGGGGAAAGACTTAACGTAAATCCCGTAGGTGCCAACCTCAAGGTAATTGCTGTCCCAGCTCTGTTGCCACGCCGCTCTCCAATAGGGAGCGACTCCGGAAATGTTGTACGCTTGGCCAGTTCCGGTCACCGGGGTTGACGCGCCGGCGTGCTCTGAACGATACACGGTAACGTCTGTATAGAGGTGGTTGTTCCACATGCTGTAGGCCCCGACTCCCGCGACATCCTGCCCAAGACTCCCGTTGATGATGGGCGAGGCAATCGAGTCTACGCCGGAAGATGTTGAAATCCACGGAAAGCCCCACGCAGGCGTGCTGTTCCATACATCTTCCACCGTGGGATTGTTGTTGAGGTCAATGCCGTATTCCCAATCTTTGCCGCCCAGCTTTGCTTGATTGGCATAGCGCAGATCGGTGTTATCCATGCTGAAGTGATCGTCCGTGTGGGTGTATGTGACCTGCGCCAGACCGCCAAAGTGCGAGGCATAACCGCCCGCAAGAAAAATGCTCAACTGCTGCGGAAAACCTGCCGCGTTATTCTGCGAAGCCGGCTGGTTCGCCTGGAAGGTGGTATTCGAGAGCAGAATCATCGCAGATAGCGGAATGTACTTCGACAGCAGCAGGTCCTTTGAGTTACCTACTTTATCCTTCGCCGTCATATCCGTCAGCACATAGCCCTTTAGCTTGAAATTACGTCCGAAGGCCGTCAGTTCCGGAGGGTTACTGTGACATACGTTGCACGAGAGCCCCGTTTGTCGAGCAAAACTCGGGACTGCATAGGCGCGATTCAAGCCCCAAAAAAGGCACGCCATAAGTGCCATTCGCATCAGTTTTTGCGTGGACCACCTTGTTCACTGGAAATAATGAGTCTAGCGGCTGAGTATTTCCGCTCGAACGAATACGCCAATCTGGCTGCGGTTGGAAACGTTATTCAGTGGGTCGGTCATTCCCTGCTTCCAACCACACGTCGGCTTCCTCAACCGCAACCTCATCAGACTTCCGTATGATCGCATCGAGAGATGGACTCACATTGTGATGGGCATCACACCGGCTGCCGTGGCGAGCCCTCAGGTAGCAATAGCCCAATACGCGCAGAGCCACCCTCGAGACAGATTTATTCGCGGCTAAAACCGTGATTGACTGCGATGATTCGCAGCGCAGCCTGGCCACGGCTTCGATACGGTCATATGTGCGCGCAACCGTTCCGCCACGTTCAAGAATGCCCACGACTGGCGTTTTATCGTGTACACCACCGCCATTACTCTCTGCTGCATATTCCAGCCTTCCGGCTCGCGCTTCGCGCAATCCGGTCGATGCTGCAAATAGCGAACCGTGCCAAGTGAAATTCAGGAGCGAGCCGTCTTGGCGGCCGACTCGTCGGTCGCGCACGCCCGAATCCAGATCCAGGCCGCGCGAGCGATCGCGGTATCGCTCAGGAGTTCTCCCAATGTTGATCGAGGATGCTTCAGCTTCGACAGTGGAACAGACAATTCAAGGTCCCGTTTCTCAGCCGACAAAATTTGTCGCGCGACAACCCATTCTCAACAAGCACCGTGCCATCGTCGGCTATGAATTACTGTTTCGCAGCGGCTGGGAAAATGCGTTTCGCGGAGAATCCGACGATGCCACACGCCAGATGCTCGACAACTGCCTTTGGATGGACATCGATTCGCTTACGAGCCACACCCTGGCCTTCATCAATTGCACTCGCGAAGTGCTGGTCGGCAAGCTGGTCACGCTGCTCCCGCCTGCAACCACCGTGCTGGAAATCCTCGAAACTGTGGAGCCGGATCGAGAATTGATTGACGCTTGCGTCGCGCTCAAGGCCATGGGCTACCGGCTGGCGCTTGACGATTTTCTGCCTCGGCCGGAGATGCAGCCCCTGATCGACATCGCCACCTATATAAAGGTCGATTTCCGCCTGTCGGACGCCGCGCAACGAAAGCAGATTCATCGACTCGCGCGCGGTAGCGGTGCCATCCTGCTGGCAGAAAAAGTGGAAGACCAGGAGGAATTCGACATTGCCCTCAGCGAAGGCTACGAATGCTTTCAGGGATATTTCTTCTGCCGCCCTAAGATCGTGGCTGACCGGGAGATCCCGCCCAACCGGATGAACTATTTTCGCTTGCTGGTCGAACTCACTCGAAATCCTCTCAACCTTGACACGCTTACCCGCATCGTCAGCTTTGAACCTTCACTCTGCTATCGATTGCTCCGCCTCGCGAACTCGGCCCTGGTAGCCGCACGCAGCGAGGTCACCAGCGTGCTCGGCGCCTTCATGCTGGTCGGTGAAGATCGCTTCCGCAAACTGGTGTCCATTGCGGCGTCCGGCATTCCGGGCCACGACCAGCCGCCACCCGCACTCATCAGCCTTTCACTCGAGCGCGCTCGCTTTTGCGAACTTCTCGCGCCGTGGATTGGCGAAAACCCGACCGAGCAATTTATGCTTGGCATGCTTTCATTGATCGACGCCGTATTGCAGGTGCCCATGCAGACCGTCGTGAAGGCATTGCCGCTGCGGATGGTCGCGAAGGCGGCACTGCTGGGAGAAATCAACCCTGCCGCCCTCCCACTTTCCCTGATTCGAAGCTTTGAGCATGGTGCCTGGGGAGCCTGCTCACGCGATGCTCAACGCATGGGCGTCAGTGAGGAATCATTGGCTGGGCTGTATGTAGAGTCGGTGCAATGGGCAAATGAGGTTTCTGCGACCACTCGATAGCGCGAGCCTCAACCTGGCAACTTCATTGACGATCACTATTCGAATATCAATTCTCGGGTGCCGATACGCGCCGTCGCACTACCCATCGCCACTTACGTCTGATACAACTCGACCCGCTTCTCTGCCGGCTTGTTAATCTTGTCCGCAATTGTTTTTTCCAGATGTCTCGCAACGCGGCGAGCCGTGTAGTCCGAGCCGTATGCAAATCGCATCATCGGCCCAAAATCGTTCGCCGCCGCAATGCCAACAAAATATAAGCCAGGCACAGACGACTGAAAGTCTGCTGACAAAGTGGGTGAATTGGTCAGGGACCGAATCTCGTTTCGGATCGCCACGTCCAGAAACTCCAGGCGACGCAAGTCCGGCTTATATCCCGTGGCCGCAATCACGTGGTCTGTTTCGTGCTCATGGAAGCTGCCATCTTCCGCCCGCAATGACAATCGCACGCCTCCATTTAAGGCGACGGCCTGCGCAATCGAGTATCCCAGCAGCATCGGGATCTTTCCCTGCACGCGCGCCTTCATCGGCCATCCCGGCGCCGGCCCCAGATGGTTCTTTACGATTCGCAGACGAACATTCACCGGCAAATGACGGAACATTCCCGGCACCTCAGTGTAGATTCTGGATTTCCATCCCGGACCTAGCCCGGAAGATGGATTCCTCAATCGCTGCCATAGCGAACGTCGTCCAGTTCCCGGACCATCATGGAAGCGGATTTTTGAAGCGCGCGCCACCAGCGTGACATCGACCCCGCTTTCATGCATCAAAGCTGCGATATCCACTGCGGAGGCACCCGCGCCAATGATCGTCACCTTCTTGTCTCGCAATGCTGAACAATCGCGGTGCTCTGAACTGTGGGTCAGCAAATCCTTTGGCAAGTGCGACAGCAGTCCAGGCACGTAAGCAAAATGGCTGATTCCAACTGCGACGATGACGCGCCGAGCCTGGAAGCTTTCTCCATCCTCCACTTGCAGGTGGAATCCATCCGCCGTCCGCTCAATCTTTGTCACACGTCGCGCATCCAGATGCGGAACCAGCCTTTCTTGAAAAGCGAGACCATAGCTGATGAAGGTCTCCAAGGGCACCGGCATGCGAGTGTCGTCATAGGGAAGGCCGCGCGCCTGGCAGAATTGTTTGAGTGTGAAACTTCCCGCGGGATCTGACAGATTTGAAGCGAACCCATCCGACTTCAGCAACATTCCCTGCGGCATGTGCTGCCGCCACACTTCCATCGGCGGGCCGAAGATCGCGAAATGTATCCCACGAGATTGCAGGTGCGCCGCAATGGATAACCCGTACGGGCCTGCTCCAACAATGGCTACTTCAAAGGCAGATTTCATGCAGATCCTCAATCGATCGCAAAAATATTACGTTCAGTGCTGGAAGCACTTATGTCCGGCTTCCAGTCAGAGTCCTGTACCGCCAGGGTCTAAAGCCCTTGCCGCTCAAACAAACCGTACGCTGGCAAACATTCCCTGGACTCAGGGCCTGTCTTCAGTAGAATCTGATGAGCGATTCGTTCGGTAGTCCTATATTTATCACAATCTGCTCTGCAAAAAGGCTGGCCCTGAAGGTACCTCCATGGCACCCAAAGTTCTGCTCGCGACGACGTGCCGATGGTTTTCCACTGCCCGCCTGGCGATGGCGTTCCAACGCGTCGGCTGCCAGGTCGACCTTGTCTCCCCGCCGAATCATCCCGCCTTTTCGACCCGTGCCCTGCAGCACCACTATAGATATCACGGCGTTAGCGCCCAGCAGTCCTTCCGTAACGCAATCGTAAAGTCGGATCCGGATGTCATGATCCCATGCGACGACGTCGCCATGCGCCACATGCATTCCCTCTATTCCACAACTGCGCAAAGCACCACCAACGATGCAAAAGCGATTTGCAAGTTACTTCGGGTCTCCATGGGGGACCCACTTAGTTACCCCATCACGGAGTCGAGAGACAAATTTATGCGCCTGGTTCGCGAGCTCGGCGTGCGCATTCCCGAAACTAAAACCGTCGATTCGCCGGAACAGGTGAAACAGTGGCTGGCACAATTCGGATTTCCCGCCGTGTTGAAAGCAGACGGAACCTCCGGCGGAGAAGGCGTAAAGATAGTGCATACTTTGCCCGAAGCGTTACAGGCCTACAAAACCCTGCACGCTCCGCTAGCGACGTTGGTGGCCGCCAAGCGTACGTTTATCGATCGCGATTCCAATTGCATCGTTCCCTGGCTCATGCAACACCCACGGCAGGTCAGCATCCAACGCTTTGTGGCTGGGCCCGATGCCACCGTTGCCGTGGCCTGCTGGCAAGGCGAAGCGCTGGCCAGCATCGATGCCGAAGTGCTGCAAACTTCAAAGCCCAAAGGTCCTGCAACCATCGTCCGCCTCTGCCAGGATGGCGATCGTTTGGAAGCGATTCAAAAGATCGTCCGCAAGCTGGGATTCACAGGACTCTGCGGTTTTGACTTTATGATCGATGCTGCGAAGGGAGATGCATACCTGATCGAAATGAATGCCCGCGCGACCCAGACATGCGCTTTACCACTGGGCCCGCAAGGCACTTTGATATCTGCCTTCTGCTCGGCATTCACCGGCCAGCCTTGTTTCGACCAGCCCCTGCAGCTCGCCAGCGATACCATCGCGCTGTTCCCGATGGCCTGGCAGGGCGATACATCGAGCAACTTGTTCCAATCTTCTTACCACGATTTGCCCGCGGATGAGCCAGACTTGATACAGCTCGGCATGAGGCAACTTCGAACGTCCTCTCAAGAGCGGTGGATACGGCTATTCTCGATATTAGGGTTGCACCAGCCTTGAAACTAACTACTGAAGTTCAGGACGAAGTATGAAGCATGAAGTACTCCATCTGATTGGCAGCAACCTGGTTGGCGGACCGGAAAAGCAAATCCTGCACCACGCGCAGGATATGCAGGATACGGAATATCAACTTTCGATCGGCTCCTTTCACGACCTGAAGGATCGGCCGGAAGTCCTGGTCGCGGCCGAACAGCGAAACATTCCCACTGTGTGCCTCCCCGGCGGAATTCGTCTTGACCTGGTGTCTCACTTGTCGCGGGTCTTGGCGCAGCGAAAGGGATGTCTGCTCTGTACCCATGGCTTTAAATCAAATGTCGTGGGCTATCTGGCATCGCGCGCCACGCACACGCCTCACGTCGCCTTTCTGCGTGGCTTTACCGCAGAAAACAAACGCGTCATATTTTACGAAATGCTTGAACGCCAGGCACTCAAGCGAGCCGACTGGGTAGTTTGCGTTTCCGAAAAGCAGGCCGAGGAAATTGCCGCTTTGCGCGGAAGCGACGACGACCGCCGATTGTCGTAAAAAATGCGATGTTGCCCCCGTATTCGCGCCACTACGACAGGGATCCAATCTCCCGTAAGAGCATCGGTATCCCGGACAACGCCTTTGTCTTTGGCTCTGTCGGACGCTTGAGTGCGGAAAAAGGTCACCGTTTCATGATCGCGGCATTTCACCAGCTCTGCGCACAAGCGCCAACCGGCTCTCCACTGCATCTCATCGTCGTCGGCGACGGACGCGAGCAAAAGCCGATGGAGCAGCAAGCCTCGCAGCTGGGAATTCGCGAACGCGTATACTTCGCTGGCTTTCAAGGCAACTGCACGGAATGGATGCAGATGTTCGATTGCCTGGTGCAGCCATCGCTGACCGAAGGAACCCCGAATGCCGTGCTGGAAGCTCTTTTTCTGAAGGTACCTGTGATTGCCAGCGCGGTTGGAGGCGTGCCCGATCTGATCGTCGACGGCAGAAATGGCCTGCTGGTGCCGCCGGCGGATGCGGATCAGTTGGCAATCGCCATGAAGAAAATGTGGAGCTCGCCGGAACTGAAAAGCGAGTTTGCAATCGGCGCCGCGGAATTGACGCGCGAGTACACCTGCGATCATCAACGAAAGAAATTAATTGAGGTCTACGACGAAGTGTTCCGCGGCGCGTCGATGTCGCAACCCTCTTGATCTTCAGCGCGCACGCAATTCCACACGCAGCCCTTAGGATTTTCTGCTGTAAAGTAGCAACATGAACCTGCCGTCCGGCGATGACATTTCCCACGATGTCAAAAGTTCCGCACCCCCCCAACCTTCTGCCAGCGATACCGTCCTTGGCTTAAATCGTGATCACCAAAGTCTGAAAGTCCTGGTCCTCGACGAAGAAATTCCCTTGCCTCTCAATTCCGGCAAGCGCATCCGCACCTGGAATCTTTTGCGGCACCTCTGCCGTCGTCATTCCATCACCTTCCTTTGCTATGGCACACCGGAAAATCCCGGCCTTCGCGAGATGGAATCTCTGGGAATACGAGTGATTCTGGTGCCACCATTGCCGCCGTCAAATTCTCCTCGCTTTTATGCCGGAGCACTCGCGAACCTGGCGTCGATGTGGCCATATTCTGTGTCGCGCCACCATACACGAAACTTCACTCGCGCCATCCGCACGCTCATCACGAAGGAAACCTTCGACCTGGTGCATTGCGAGTGGACCCCATATGCAAGCTACATGAATGCCGTGGGCAAGTTCCCCATGCTGATCATGGCGCACAATATTGAAACCACGGTATGGCGCCGGCGCGCACAACACGCTTCCAAGCTCCCCGAACGCATGTTTATGGCCTCACAGGCATGGAAGATGGCGCGCTTTGAAAAGCGATCGTTTGCTCGTGCCGGTCATGTTGCGGTGGTCACAGAAGAAGAAGCGCAGACCGCTCGAAAGTGGGGCGCACGCGCCGTGTATCTGGTGTCGAACGGCGTCGATACAGAATTTCTACAGCCGTCCGGAGAAGCTCCGGAAGAGAACTCGCTCTTGTTTCTGGGCTCGTTAGACTGGCAGCCGAATCGCGATGCCCTGCAGTATCTGCTGCGCGACATCCTGCCGAAAATTCAAGCTGCAAACCCACGCGCCAAGTTGCGCGTTGTGGGCCGCCAGCCTGCTACCAAATTGCGCGAACAGGTCGAGGGTCTCTCAGGCGTCGAATGGGTGGGAGAAGTTCCCGACATTCGCCCGCATTTTGCCCGCGCCATCGCCGTTCTGGTCCCACTGCGCATAGGAGGAGGAAGCAGAATCAAAATTCTCGAATCCATGTCCATGGGCAAAGCCGTGGTCGCGACCCGCATCGGCGCAGAGGGACTCGACGTCATCCCCGGCGTTCACTGCCTGATCGCCGACTCGCCTGCAGACTTCTCTCAGAGCGTGGTTCAGCTTCTTGAAGATCCCGAGCGCGCCGCCGAACTGGGCCGCAACGGCCGCGAGCTGGTGCTGCGGCAGTATGACTGGAGCCGCGTGGCGAAGATCCTCGAGCAGGCATGGATCGATACCGCCGAGCCACTCCACGAGTAAACGCAGGCGAGCGCCACCCTCGATGAAAAAGACCATTCTCTGGCCGAATACGCATCAGATTCCGCTGCTTCGCGAGGATCAGGTCCACGTGTGGGCGTGGAATCTGGATCGACCGCCGGTCGACGCCGACTGGAGCGTCCTCAGCCAGGAGGAAACCCTCCGAGCGCGCCGCTTCGTACGTCCGCAGGATCGCGATCGCTATGTCCGAGCCCATTCCACAATGCGTACCCTGCTCGGCGCCTATACCGGCCTCAACCCGGCGAAGATATCGTTCTCAACAAATGCTCGTGGCAAACCGCGCATTCAGGATGTAGAAGCCATTGAGCGCGTGCACTTCAATTTAACTCACAGCGCGGGAATGGGAGTGCTTGCCGTCAGTCGCAACTACGATTTGGGAGTTGACATTGAACAGATACGGCCCATCGACGCGAAGGTTGCGGAGCATCATTTCTCCCAACGCGAGTTGCATGCGCTCCAGCATCTACCCCCCGAACAGTGGATTGCCGGCTTT
The DNA here is from genome assembly GCA_963794795.1 of uncultured Acidobacteriota bacterium. Taxonomy (GTDB): domain Bacteria; phylum Acidobacteriota; class Terriglobia; order Terriglobales; family Acidobacteriaceae; genus JAKAAZ01. The sequence goes on from CAWCFC010000010.1 coordinate 34,376, forward strand.
TATCGCTGCTGGACCAGCAAGGAGGCGCTTCTGAAGGGAGAAGGGATAGGCCTAAACTTTCCTCTCGACGACTTTCACGTGGAAGTGGATCCGCTGCGCCCCCCGGCGCTGATCGCTTTTAAACCACGTTCACATATCGCGTCTGGTTGGCTGCTGTTCGAACTGAATCCTGCCGATGAGTTCGCGGGAACGCTTGCCGTCCGGGATGACGCTGCCAGCTTCGACAGAACCTCGCTGCAATGTTTTGCCTTCAGCGGATAGAGGCGCTTTTGGCAAATCCCTCTTCAAATTCGACCTCGGCATGCGTGTCGATTGGCCGCCTGGGATCGTTGGAGAGTCCCAGCAATTCGCGGGCGCAGTCCGCCATGAGCCGAGCTCCAGGAAGATTGAAAATTTCGCGATGATCTCCCGGCGTCATCTCCACGTGTACCGGCCTTCCTGCCAATTCAGACCAACCCATGTCTGCGGCCAACAGCGGGCCGGTGGGTTCCTCTTCACTGCGGAAGAACAGCGCATTGCCCAACAACGGCCCCGACTTGGATGCAAGGCGCGCGGTAGCTTCCAACTGCTCACTGCGCCGATCTTCTTCGCGTTGCCGTAGGTCTGCAGGTTGCTTTGCGCGCTGAAAATGTGTAAGCAATGTTTTGGCCGCTGCGGCACACGCTTGAAAACTCTGCTGTATAGCGGAGTTCGATCGCTCATCGCGTCTCTCTCTCAGCCGGCGTTCCATCCAGCGAAAACGCTGCACGTGATAGATAAACAACATAAGGTGGTGGCGAATCCATGACTGTCGACTCCAATAGGCCGGCGCCCAGGCGTCGATAATCATCGCCATCTCAATCTCTTCACCCTGCCGTTCTAATTGGCGAGCAACCCCGTAGGCAATCCATCCGGAAACGCACCAGCCCGCGACTCGATACGGTCCGTGAGGCTGCACGTCGCGAATCTGCCGAACGTAAAAGTCCACTAACTTTTCGAAGCTGGCGGAAATCGTATCTGCCGTTTCCAGATCGAGGGTCTGGATAGCATAGACAGGCTGATCGACACCCAGCTCCGCAGCAAAAGTTCGAAAGATCATGCTTTGCGAAATCACAAAGATCGGCCGCCCTTCTCCAAGCGACTGAATGGGGATAATGTGCGGGTTGTGCTCGCGCGCACGATACAGATCCCGGTCCTTCACAAGTTTCGATTCGGATTGTGCCTGTTCCAGCCATGCGGCCATGGCGCCCACCGTCGGGTGACGAAATACTTCCGCCGCCGTCAATTTCAGGCCGAACTCAGATTTCACGATTGCTTGCATCCTGGTCAGCAACAGGGAGTGCCCGCCCAAGTCGAAGAAATTCGACTCCACATCCAACTCGTCCACTTGGAGAACCTGCTGCCATATGCGAAGCACCTGGCGTTCGCTTTCAGAACATCCCTGCGCCGAACCTGTGCGGGCGGAGTCGTGTCTAGTCCGCTCACATTATGTCCTGCGTCATTGCCTTTGATCCCTGATCGGTGGATGGAAACGGAAGCCATCTCCTCTGTCCATCCAGCGCGCGGTTCTGGCAAAGCTTTGCGATCGATTTTGCCATTCGGAGTCAGTGGCAAACTCGGCAAAGACTTCATCACCGTCGGAACCATGTACACCGGCAGTTGGCTGCCAAGCGCCCGCTTCAATTCCGCAGGCGTTGAAGTTTCCGCGCCCGTGTAATACCCCACCAGAATGGCCTCGCCGCTCGCATCCGGCCGCAGCATCGCGACTGCGTCACGCACCCCGGGAAGCGCGCGGATTGCGGTTTCCACGTCCCCCAGCTCAATTCGAAATCCCCGCAGCTTGATCTGGTGATCGAGCCGTCCCAGGAATTCAATCCGCCCGTCCGGCAGCTGTCGCACTTCATCTCCCGTGCGGTACATCCTCTCTCCGGGGACAAACGGGTCGGCTAAAAATTTCTCCGCAGTCAATTCCGGCCGCTCAAAATACCCTCGCGCCACGCCGTCACCCGCAATGTAAAGCTCTCCGGAAACGCCCGGCGCCACCAATTGAAACTGCGTATCCAGCACGTAAAACCGCGTGTTCGCGATGGGAGGACCAATCGTCATCCGCCCTGCGCCCCGCTTTACCTCCGTGATCGAAGACCACACCGTTGTCTCGGTCGGCCCATACATATTCCATAACCGGCTGCCATGTTCCAGCAGCTGATCTCCCATCGCGGCCGTCCACGCCTCGCCGCCGCACAGCATTTTAAAGCCGGGCGCTGCCTGAAATCCCTGCTCCAGCAGCATCCTCCAGGTCACCGGAGTGGCCTGCAACACGGTCGCCCGCGTTGCTTGCAGCAATTCCTTCAACTGTGCGCCGTCCGCCACATCGTCGCGGTGGGCGATCAGCACCGTGCCTCCTGAAACCAGCGGCAACAGCATTTCCAGCACCGCGATGTCGAAAGACAACGTGGTCACCGCCAGCAATCGATCTTCCGGTTTCATCTCCAGCCGCTGCGCCGTGTCCGTCAGCAGGTTCACCACGTTGCCGTGGCACACCTCCACTCCCTTGGGCCGGCCCGTCGATCCGGAAGTGAAGATGACATAGGCACGAGCATGGCTGTGGATTGCGGGCATCGCCACTACGGGCTCTCTTTGCAACGCTAGAGCTTCGTCATCCAGGGCAATTACCTTGGCGTTCGATGGCGGCATGGCATCCAGATGCCGTGTTAATGTAACCATCACAGGTACATTTGTTTCTTCTACGATCTGCGCAATCCGTGCCGGCGGAAACATTGGATCGAGCGGCACATATGCCCCGCCCGCTTTCATCACTCCCAGCATCGCGACCAGCATCTCCAGCGACCGATCCATGTAGATGGCCACCAGGGAACCCGGTCCCGCCCCATTCCGAATCAGCCAGGATGCCAGCCGATCACTCTGCTCAGACAGCTGCTTGCGAGTCAACTCCAGGCCGTAGAAATCGGCGGCGGGCTGATTCGGCATCGTGGAGAATGCCTTCGCAATCAAGGCCGGGACATTCTCCGCTTCCATCGGTCCAGTTGCAGGCGGGTTGCAAAAAACAAGAGCGGGCCTCTCCAACTCGACGTCCTTCGCTATCTCACCACATGGCTCTGCCTTAGCGGTGACTTCGTCAAAGGCTGTCACATCCTTTTCCAGAGCCGCAACGCTCGACTCTTTCGTCCGATCCAGGATGAACTCTTCCATGATGAAAACGCCTGTCTCCCGCAGCTACTGTCACGCGTCGTTGGCATGTGAAACGACGCGACGATTCGGTGTCGCCATGATCTCCGGGGTTATGGTGAAATCCTACGCCCAGCGCAAAGCCATGCCAAAATTAAGTCGCATTGGTTTCCCACCGAGGTACCTTCGTCACAACCGTTCGCTATCGCGTGAATCTCGATCTTAGCCCACGACTGGAAGACCGCAACACATTACCTTCGGGCTGCCCAACTAGCTCAGAGCCTGCTCGTTTTCAAGAAAATCTTCAGCGTGCAATCAACGTGGCGAGGCGACGAACACTCTTCATCGCATCCTCGAATCCAACCCCGAAATCAATGAGACAAGCGATCTCGTCCACTCCGCTTTCGCTGAGGCGCTCAGCCTGACTGGCACACTGCTCGAGGGTTCCTATAAAGCTCAAAGGACTATGCAGGTCATTGGTGACTTGAGTACGGATCAGTATCTCGCTCTCTCGCTCACTCACAGAAGAAAAACCTGTCTCCTGCCTGGCTCCTACCGAATGGTCTTTCTGCATCGCGATGTTGACCTTGATGTACTTCGCCATTGCGGGGCGGGCAACGCTTCGTATCTCGTCATTCGTTTCCCCTACAAAGGTGTGGGCCATCAGCGTGATGTGACCGCGTCGACCATGATGTGTTTGAATAGCATCCCGATACAGTTGAGATTTACGGATGAACTCTTTCAGGTCGTGCCTCAGTGCGAAGTTCGCTGTCAAAACATTGAATCCCAGCCTCCCTGCGTTGACGAAGCTATCGTCCGATTGGCCTGTCAGCCAGATCGGCAGTTCCTTTTGAATGGGTTCGGGCAGAATCCCCACGTCGATCATGACCCCGGCCCCGTTCGCCAACGATATCTTCTCCCCTCGCCAAAGTTTTTGGATCACGGCGATCTTTTCATACATGTCGTCGTATCGGTTCTTGTACGTATCGGGAGACAAGACAAAATCATTCACGTGCCATCCTGACGCAGCCGCAATCGCAACCCGTCCATTGGAGAGGTTGTCGATCATCGCCCATTCTTCGGCGACGCGCAGCGGGTTCTGCAACGGCAGCACCACGCTTCCAGCTCGGATGGCAATTCGCTTCGTCGTCACCGCGATGGCGGCGCCTGTAACCGACGGGCTACCGTACAGGCCACCGAACTGTTGAAAATGACGTTCGGGCGTCCATACAGCGGCGAATCCGTTTTCATCGCCGAACTTGGCAGACTCCAATAAGAGCTGATATTTCTTGTCCTGGCGCTCTGCGGAATCCGCACTGAAAAAAAATAAACTGAGCTGGGGTATCATTCTCGCCTCAATGGAGCAGGTTGATATCTCTGAATATTACGAGCAATCCTAAAAAGCGCCGACACGGTTCGTACCTTTCCGCGCTGTCTCCAGCGCCAGCACCGCATACCCAGTCGCGGCATCGTTCATAAAACGGCCGATTTCACTGTCAGGGTCACGCTTTGCGTTCAAAGAAGAAGCACGCCAACTGCCATCCTTTTCCTGATGATGCTGCAGCCACTGTAATCCGCGCTTCAGCGTTTCATCCTGCACGCTCATTCCCGACTCTTCCAGCGCCATCACCACCAGGCCGGTCGCACATCCATCACTTCGCATGTTGTGATTCGGCAGCTTCCATTCGTACGACAGGTAGCGCCGAAAATTGGTCGGCTCGTCCAGGGACGACAGCACCCAGCCACCGTCCCTCTGTTGCAAACTTTTGACCTTTTCCAGCAACTTCGTTCGCTCCGCATCGGTCAGCAACCCGGGGAGATGCGCCGATGCCCATAGCACATAGAGTTGGCTCATCACCGGCTGCGCCGCATACTGACGCCGCAAATATTCCTGCAATAATTGCAAATGTTCGCGAGTGCCCAAATCCTCTGCGTAATGATCCGGAGCATTGCCCAGTGCGACCGCCAGCAACGCCGCACCCTGATACGCGGATTCCTTCGATTCCCACGGAGCTAAGCCGAAATCCTGCCACTTCCACCCGCCGGCATTCTTTCCCGTCGTCTCCTGCAGTGCCCACGCTTCGTCAAAGGCAGTGCGCGTGATCGGGTCAGTTGTCCTTGCCCCGCGTCGTAGCTCGCCAGAATCACTGCATTCAGCACCGCCTCTGTCGCCCGAGACTCCGCAGTTTTTCCAGGCCCATCTTCGGCATCGGAATAAAACGGAGTCATCTCCGACCAATTCGCGACGCGTTTTTCCACGCTCGCCATCATGGTCTTTTCCGGCTCTGTCATCTCCGTCTGCCCCAGTTGTCGTTGCAATCCCGGCCATGCCAGCGCATAAGGAACCACGGTATGGCAAGAGATGCAAATCGTTCCGTGATCCTTCTGCGTCGGCGGCCAATGCTGCCACCAAACCTCACGGTAGTCGAGGTACCTCGCCGCCGCCTGCGGACTCCAATTCGCCGCATAAGAATCAGTCGGCGCCGCAGAAGTCTCGCGCGCGCGCAGTGTTTTCCATAATCCAATGGCCACACCACATACGGCCAGCAAAACAACGATTTGCCACGCTCGGATCCTCATCTCGTTTCTGCCTGGTCTTCAAACTTCCACCCGAACTCGACATTTCGATCCAAGCGCATCAACAAAAAACCTCACAGCTTCACGATCACCGTCTTGACTTCGGTATATTCCTGCAGTCCGTACTCGCCCAGTTCCCGTCCACTTCCCGACTGCTTAAACCCGCCGAACGGGGCGCGCGTGTCCAGGATGTTGTAGCAGTTCACCCACACCGTACCCGCCCGCACGCCGTTCGCGATTGCATGCGCCTTCTTGATGTCGCGTGTCCATACGCCCGCCGCCAATCCGTAAATCGTGCGGTTGGCGCGAATGATCACTTCATCCAGGTCCTTGAACGGAATCACGCTCATGACAGGACCAAAAATTTCTTCCCTTGCGATTCTCATGCCGTCTTGTACATCGGCGAACACAGTAGGCTCGATGAAATAGCCGCGATTCCCAACACGTTTGCCGCCGCAGGCAAGCGTCGCGCCTTCCCCTTGACCCGATTCGATATAACCCATCACTTTGTCGAATTGCGTCCGATCGACCTGCGGACCTTGCTCGGTTTTGGGATCAAAAGGATCTCCCACGGTACGCTTTTGGGCGCGTGCAACGCTCTTTTCAATGAACTGGTCGTAGATTTTTTCTTCCACAAATACCCTGGATCCCGCGCAACAGATTTGTCCCTGATTGGAAAATATTCCCAGATGAGCGCCTTCCACCGCTTCATCCAGATCGGTGTCGTGAAAGATGATGTTCGGGCTCTTTCCGCCCAACTCCAGCGTCACTCGCTTCAGGTTGGACTTCGCAGCGGCTTCCAGAATCAGACGTCCAGTCTCCGTCGACCCGGTAAATGCCACCTTATCGACATCCATGTGCCGCGCGATCGCCGCCCCGGCCGTAGGACCAAACCCGGGCAGCAGATTCACCACGCCTTCCGGAAAACCCGCCTCAAGAATCAATTCGCCGACGCGCAGTGCTGAGAGCGGTGTCTGCTCCGCCGGCTTCAACACCACCGTATTTCCTGTGGCCAACGCCGGCGCCAGCTTCCAGGCCTGCATCAGCATCGGATAATTCCACGGAATGATTTGTCCGACCACACCGATGGGTTCATGCCGCGTATAGCAGAAAAACTCGCCGTCGATGGGGATCGTCTTTCCCTGAACTTTGTCGGCCCATCCCGCAAAATACCGGTAGCAGGCGGCCGATTTCGCAACATCCACTCGCTTTGCCACCGAAACTGGTTTTCCGTTATCCAGCGCTTCAAGTCGCGCCAGCTCATCTGCGTTTTTTTCGATCAAATCAGCAAGCCGATACAGAAACCGTCCGCGCTCCGACGCATGCATCTTCCGCCACGGTCCTTGCTCGAAGGCTTTGCGCGCTGCCTGAACGGATTTGTCCACGTCTGTTGCATCGGCCGCAGCAACCTGACAGATTTCCTCGCCCGTGGAAGGATTGACCGTCGCAAACGTCTTGCCAGACTCGCTCGCGACCCAGCAATTGTTGATCAGGAGCTGAGTCGCTGTGGGAGTAACTGTCGTTTCTGCCGGCGTGAATTGAGTTGTCGTCATCGGTCAGGTCGTCTTTCCTGTTTCAGCCGTTCCATTACGGCGAATCATTGGGCAGATCATCCTCCGCTGGCACATTCATTGCTTCGCCAGCCTCCAAAAAAGCCATCAAAGCGTCCTCACGCGGACACAGCCCTGGCTGCCACCAAAACTGGCATTCCACCTTTCACCCGATGGGATTCGATGTCCGCTGCCACAGCAAGATTGTTGCCCTGCGACCGCAACTCCTTTTGTGCGCAAATGTACCGCAGCCAATTTCTGTACATCGCAGTTGCGGTCGGGTACCAGGTGTTCTCGGTCGCTACCGTCTCGAGAATCCGCGATACTTCCGCAAGGATTTCTTGACGCCTGCCCGATTGGGCTTTGAGCTGGAGCGCGATCAATGCCATCTCCGTATCGTGGTCGAAATAACCGCGCGGCATTAAAGGATAGCTCCCCACCTCTCCTCTTATGTAGCGCCCCACGTCTCGGCGATACTCCAGCAGCAAGGTATTGCGTTCGTACTCCGGATGACCCTGGAAAAAGACAAACAAACTCTTCTCTTGTCGGACGAACGTGTCAACACCCGCATCTCCTGCGCGTGTCAGCACTTGATATCCGCGCGCCATCAACTCGTCTTCCGTGATGCCGTTCCAGCGGGAATGTGGCAGCTTGAAACGCGAAGCTGTCCCCGCGATAAGCGGATGCTCCGAAACTTGCACGCAATCCAGGATGCCGCAGTGTTTGTGGCGGCTCTTCACTCGTCGGATGTCATCCATATACTGCGTTGCCGCGTGCGCCGCTAGGCATGACCAAATTGTCGAGTAAGTATTGTCCCGGGCCCAGTCGACAACTTTTGTAAAGCGGTCCCAATAAGGTTCGTCTGCCAAATTCGCTGCCAGCGGCTCTCTGCCGGTCACGATCAGTCCGTCAAGCTTCACCTCCCCAAGGTTGTCCGTGCTGGCATAGAAATCCTGGATGTGGCGTGCGCCCGACTCGTTGCGAGGAACACCCGGCAGCGAATAGAGACATAGGCGGATCGAAATCCCTTCCGACGCCGACTCCAGCAGCGACAGGAATTGGCGCTCTGTCGCTTCCAGGGCGCCGTCCAGCATGTTGTTGATCAATCCAATGGTGACGGTTTGGCTCGATCGTTCGAGGCACTCCGGCGCCAGCGTCAGGTTGTGTCCATTCGTGCGACTCTGGCGATTGTGACTGGTTGAATTTGAGTGCAACGTAACCGGCATAAGTGTGTCTCCAGAAACAGCAACGTAAAATAAACAAAACCGATCGATTTGGTTAGCTCGCCGCCTCCAGCGCCTGGTCCAAATCTGCAACAATATCGTCGATGTGTTCGATTCCAATACTGAGCCGAATCATCTCGGGCTTGACGCCGGCACGGCGCTGCTCCTCCGGCGACATCTGTCGATGAGTTGTCGACGCGGGATGGCAGGCCAGCGACTTCGCATCGCCCAGGTTGACCAGACGCAGCACCAACCGCAACGCATCGTAGAACTTGACCGCAACCGGCAAGCCTCCCTTGATACCAAACGCCATAAGGGAGCAGGCCTGGCCGTTCATATATTTTTGTGCAAGCGCGTGATACGGGCTCTCCGAAAAACCCGCATAACTGACCCACTCAACCTTCGGGTGGTTGCGCAGAAACTCGGCGACCGCCCTAGCGTTTTTTGTATGACGCTCGACCCGCAGCGCGACTGTCTCAATTCCTTGCAGCAACAGGAATGCGCTCAACGGCGATAACACCGCACCTGTGGTCCGCATATACACGCTGCGGCATCGCCCGATATATGCGGCTTTCCCGAAATGTTCCGTGTAGATCAGGTTGTGGTAGGACGCGTCCGGCTTGCTGAACATCGGAAACCGCGCAGCATGCTCGCCCCATGGAAAATTGCCGCTGTCCACAATCGCGCCGCCCAGCGTGGTGCCATGCCCGCCCAGAAATTTTGTCAGGGAATGCAGCACAATGTCCGCGCCGTACTCAATTGGGCGCAGCAGGATCGGCGAGGCCACCGTATTATCGACAATCAACGGCAATCCATGTTCGTGAGCCGTTTTCGCCAGTTCCTCAATGTCGCAAATGTTTCCCGCTGGGTTGCCGACACTCTCACAGAAAATTGCGCGCGTCTTTTCATCGATTAGCTTTTCGATGGCCGCCGGCTTATCCGACTCCGCAAATCGAACTGTCACACCCTGTCCGGGAAGAACATGCGCGAATAGCGTATGCGTGGTTCCGTACAACTGAGGAACAGAGATAATGTTGCTGCCCAGTTCGGTGACGTTCAGCATGGCATAGTACACCGCCGTCTGCCCGCTGCTGACGCATAAAGCTCCGATCCCGCCTTCCAACGCAGCCACGCGCCGCTCCAGCACGTCCGTCGTCGGATTCGCAATCCGCGTATAGCGATACCCTTCCGCTTCCAGGTTGAATAATGCCGCGGCATGGTCGGCGCTATCGAACGCGTAGGAAACTGTCTGATAAATCGGCACCGCCACAGACTTGGTGGTTGGATCGATATCGTAGCCACTGTGAATCGCAATGGTTTCCGGTTTCATGCGTTCAGCCCTCCGTAGGCATGTGCCGATGCGACGGCTTGCTCCGACGCATCGTGGCTGACCAGGCGATTCATTTCCCCTACCACCCAGTGAATGTCGCTTTCCGTTGTCCGGAAACTCGTGATGCAAGCGCGTACCACCGGCTTGCCATCGATCTCTACCTCCGACATCCATGCGATCTGACGCTCCCGCAACGATGCCAGAAACTCCCGCACTACCAGTCCATCCCGCGTGAAGCAGACCAACGGCAGCGGCGTCTTGTTCGTAATCTGCCAACCAGAAGCAACCAGTCCCTCCCGCAGTACCTGCCCCATGGCGGCCTGATGTTCGATCATGGCAAGCTGTCCCGACTCGCCTTGCTGCGCCAGCGCCATGAAAAATTTCAGCCCGATGAAGCGACGCGACCACTGGACCGACGTCGTATACGGATCGAACACCGGACGGCTCTCTTGATCAGGCATGTAGGAGACTTCCGAGCGGAAAGCCTCAGCTACTTTCTCCGCATGCCGGCAGAAAAACATTCCGCATCCCATCGGAACAGAAAACCACTTGTGCGCATCGCACGTGATCGAATCCGCAGACTCGATTCCAGCGAGATGTTGCCGCAACGTTGGCGACAAAATCGCTGCTCCACCCCACGCGGCGTCCACATGAAACCACAGACCCGCATCCCGGCAAAAGCGCCCCAATTCAGGCAGCGGGTCGATGATGCCGGCCCCGGTCGTTCCGCAGGTACCGATCACCATGAACGGCGCAAAACCATTGCGTCGATCCTCCGCGACTCGTCTTTTTAGATCCTCAAGGTCCAGCTTCAAATCGCCGTCGGTGGCCACCATGCGAAGGGCTTTTCTTCCCAGTCCCGTCATGTGCGCGATCTTGTTGTATCCGTGGTGCGCCTCTTCGGTCAGGTAGATCGTCGGCGAGGCGTCGAGGCTTCGCAGCCCATTTTCTCCGTAACTAGGAAACGCCGTCGTCAGCGCCACAACCACCGCAGAGATGTTTGCCTCGGTTCCCCCGCTGGTAAATGTTGCTCGGCTCTCCGGGGGAAGCCCGAATTTCGCCGTCAGCCAACCCAGCGTATGCCGTTCCATCTCATTCGCAGCCGGCGACGTTCTCCAATTCGCCAGCTGCGAGTTGTACATCGCCACCAGCGTGTCCGCGACCACCGATGCCAGCGTGACACTCGGATTGAAGAGCCCAAAGTAGCGGGGATGCGTCACCTGCACCTGCCAGGTTTGCAGCATCCGCTCTACATCGGAGACAACATCCTCCAGCAGCATCGGCTTCGTGAAGTCGTAGCGAGACGCGAGGTAGCTTCGAATCTCCTCGGGTGTGACGTTCGGGTAGATCGGTCCCTGCTCAATTTTCTGCTGCAGGTTTTCGAACTCCCCGTGGATGGCTTCAATCAACATTCGCCGCTCTTCCCTGTGTTGCATCAATCTTCAATTGACAACTGCCTGCCGCAATCAAGAAGCCTCCAGCAGTGGCAGGCTTGCTTACAGATACATCTCTCCTGCCAGAATCCGCTCATACATCGCTTTGTTCAGCAGCACCCACTTAGCGCATTCGGGATTGTTGAAGTAGATTCGATCTTCGGTTGCGTCAGGATCATATCCCTGCTTCACAAGTTCGGTCTTCGAATACTTGAACGTTCCCGTCACTTCGACCTCTTCCTGCAACCGCAGAAAAATAGGACGTGCATAGGTCGGAAGCCGCATCGCCAAATGCTTGGAAAACTCGTCCAGATCCAGCTCGTTTTCAGTCACCAGGGCAGCCATTCCCGCGCGTCCTCCGGTTCCCGGGATGGTCACTCCGTACACGTTGGCGTGCTTCACTCCAGCAAATGCGCAAATCGCCTCAGACACCTCGGAGGTCGCAACGTTTTCACCTTTCCAGCGAAAGGTATCGCCAATACGATCGACAAAATAGAAATATCCCTTCTCATCCTTTCGCATCAGGTCGCCAGTGCGAATCCAGCTGTCTCCTGCTGCAAAAACATTGCGAAGGACTTTCTTCTCCGACGCCAGCTTGTCGGTGTAGCCTTCGAACCGACTGCCCACATTCGACGGATCGTCCACAATCTTGCCGAGAACTTCACCGGCTTCATTCACCGCACAACGAATGCAGAATCCATCCGCATTGCGAACCGGCTCGCCTTTGTCGACATCGAATCGCACCAGCGCCGGGGAAAATCGATGTGCCAGATACGCCGGGATGCGACCGATTGCACCGCGTTTTCCCTCTGCGTTGAATAGCGACACGCCGCCTTCAGTGGACGCATAAAATTCGAGAATCCGCGGAATTCCGAAACGGTCTTTGAAGGCATCCCACACATCTGGCGCCAGCCCATTGCCACAGGCCAATCGGATTCGGTGACCCAGATCGTTCGAGGACGGCGCGGCATGCAGTAAGTACCGGCAAAACTCGCCGATGTATTGGAACATCGTGCAATCCCAACGGATCACATCACTCCAGAACTGGCTTGCCGAAAACTTTTCACGAATCACGACGCTGCCGCCGCCGACCAGGCTCGCACCCGGCACCAGCACCCCGCCAATACTGTGGTACATCGGCAGGCAGTTATACATGCGGTCGTCCGCACGCGCGCCCATCATGCCGGCAAACCAATGCGTCCACTGCAGAACGTGCGCATGACTCACGTTCGCAGCCTTGGGTAAACCTGTCGTACCGGAAGTGAAGATATAGAGCGCCCGGTCTTCAATCGTCAGCGACGGCCGTTCGCTGCTGTCCAGCGTTTCACCTGACTGTTGCTGAATATCGCGATCGATCCGCCGAAATCTGGCGTGATCGCTTCCATGAATCCAGATCTCAGGAAACACCCCAAGAGTGGGCAACGCAGTTGTCAGCGAGTCGACATATTCCGCCGCTACGATCAGGTGCTTCGGCTCGACAAGCCGAATGCAATGGGACAGTGAAGGACCGACCAGATTGGTATTCAGCAACGCCACCACGCCGCCCACACTGGTGATGCCGAGCCACACCGCAAAATATTCCGGCCGATTCGTCATCAACAGCCCGACAACATCTCCCTTGACAATGCCTTGCTCAAGCGCCCAGCGGGCATACTGGTTCGATCGTTCGGCGAGCTCGCGATAGGTAAAGCACTCACGGTCAGATAGCAGCGCCGCGGCATCTCCGGAACGCGTCGCCAGGTCTTCGATCACAGTCGACATCACTCGATCGCGATTCCGCGGGATCGACGCCGTCAGTTCCAGCGCGCGCAGCCAGGCCTTGGAAGCGGACTCGCTACTGTCGACCTTCGGTGTGGCCTGAACTACGCTCATGCCGTATTCCCCGCGTCTACCGTGATCACAGTTCCTGTAATGTTCTTTGCCTTCTCGCTCAAAAGATACTCAACCGCATTGGCTACATCATCCACGTCGGCCAATCGGCGCAGCGCACTGCGGCGTTCGATCTGCTGGCGCTGCTCATCTTTCAGGCCATGCGTCATATCCGTGTCGATGAAGCCGGGTGCCACCGAATTCACGTTCACTCCCACTCGGCCCACCTCTCTCGCCAACGACTTGGAAAATCCGATAATCGATGCCTTGGTCGCGCCGTATACGGAGAGGCCGCTATATCCGGTAAACGCAATAATCGATGCCAGGTTCACGATGCGTCCGCCTCCGTCCGCCATCATCGACCGCACAACATACTTGGTCATCACCATCGGGGAAACCGTATTCACCCGCACCAGCTGTTCAATCTGCGACGTGGACATCAATGCCAACACTCCATCGAAACTGATTCCCGCATTGTTCACCAGCCCATAGATCGCGCCGAAATCCTTGCGCAGCCGGCCAACAAATTTTGCAATGCCCTCAATCTCCGAAAGATCGAATGGGACGAAATGGAACGATCCGGGATTCGCGCTTTCTGCTTCCTCCATCGCCTCCGTGAGTTGACTGTTCTGCGTCCGCGCGACTGCGATTACCCGATATCCTGCCGCAGCCAGGCGGCGAGCAATGCCCAATCCCAACCCCCGGCTCCCCCCGGTCACGATGACGTTACGCATGACCACGCATCATTTTTCCTGACTCGGCAACCGCCAGCGCAGGAACGAAATTTATCAAGCTGGGGATTTTGTGCGACGACAATGTTTCGCGGCAGAACAGCAGGATGTCGCTTTGCAGCGCCCGCACATCATCGTCGGCGGTCTGAGACGCAGGTCGCAACACGACGTCGGCGACAACGATCGAGCCGATCACTGGATTTTTCTTGGCTCGGACCAGCGACATGTGAACGGCGGGGTGGCGATTGATGACGGCTTCCACCTCTTCGGGGTGCACCTTCAGGCCTCCAACATTAATCAGCCCGTCCCGTCGGCCAATGAAGTAATAGCGGCCCTCGCGCAATTCAATCATGTCGCCCGTATCCACGAAACCGTCCGCGCCCTTCAGCAATGGAGCATGGTCACCGCGATAGCAGATTGCCGTGCGACTGGAACGAATCCGTAGCGTGCGATTTTCAACTTTCATCTCGACGTTGGGAGTATTTTTAATGACGCTGGCCGGAAAACCCGCCAGCCCATCCTGGACTTCAAATGCCACTCCGGCCTCGGTGGAGGCGAAAGCATGCACGATTTTGCTGTGCGGGTAAGCCAAGTACAGTTGGTTCAGGATTGCCTGGTCCGCAATTTCTCCCGACAAGCGGATATTTTCCGGGGCGATTTTGTCAGCCGAAGGACTCATCAATGCACGCCGCCAATGCGATGGCGTTCCGGAGATATGCGTGATCCCGCTCGCACCGGCGCGAACCAGAAAATCCGCAGTGGGTTCCTTTGCGCTCGAAAGTACCAGTGAAGTTCCGGTCAGGATTGCACGAAGAAAGATCTGCAGTCCTCCGTAGCGACGAATATCGTAAAACGTACTCCAGACGACCTTCTCTGCCGCGGCGCCACGGCACGCAATGGCAGCAGTCAAGCTAGCCAAAGTGTGGACAACAAGTTTGGGTGCCCCCAACGTACCAGAAGTCAGCAGAATCCATTCCGTTCGGCATTGCGAGCTTCGATCACATTTTTGGGGAACGATGGTGTGCGCGCAAGGCATGATGTAGCGAACGCCGGGAATCTTGGCTCCGAAATCGGTTCGATCCGACACAACGGCATCGACATTCGCCGACTGGATGACAAATGGAAGAAAATCTAGCGGCAAATCGGGCGGATAAAGAACCAGCCGGCGTGCGATGCCGTCCAGTTCCAGCAGCACCAGCGCAGCGGTGAACTGGTCCGTTGTCATCACCAGGATGGAATGCCCACGCAGCTCCTCGCCGCGGCCATCGATCGCAGACCCCGTCACTCGATGGCTCAAAGTCACGCGCGATTCCGCGCCCGCCATGAAACGATCGAACCGATCGCCGGAGGCTTCGAGCGCATTCCACAGGGATGTGTGGCTACTTTTCTGCATTTTCGTATAACCTGACAAACTCCCCAAAAGTTACCGGGAACAGAACATCTTCAGAAGCACTGAATGGATCCACTTCCAGCGAATCCTCCAGGCGTGCGACCACGACGGCGAAGCATAGCGAGTCAAGCCCCGACTCCAGCAACTCCAGGTTGTCGGTGAGCGGTGTGAGCCGCTTATCGTGTTCCCTGGCAACCTGGGTGAATTGCGCGACAATTTCAGATCGAACAGTTGTTGACATCATTTCTCAGCTTTCTACGGGATATCTACACTTTCAAGGCTTTCAAAAATCACGGGCATCTCTGGCGCCAGGTTCGCCACAACCAGAGGGCCCTGACGAACGCTATGCATGCCCAATGCTTCAACATCTCTGAGCGGAAAATGAGCGCTCAGCCACTCCTCTGTATGTTGCCGAACCGCCGCTCGGCCCAAACGATTTGCAAACGAGTGGTGGGCGCCTTCGGCCACATGCACGGCAATGTCACTCTTGCGGCTCGCCAATTCCACCACGTACTCGACATAATCGAATTCACCCATCCTGGTTTTCGTGCTGGCATCCTTGCGGCCAGACGCCTTCAGAATCAGGATCGGCAGGCCGGTCGCCGTCAGTTTCTTCCAGCAGCGAAGCAGCGGCAGGTTCGCATTGCTCGGCGCAGCGTTTCTGCGAAACTGCAGCAGAGTCTCCTTCGCACGGTCATAAATGCTGGTTAAAAGCCCATCTAGGTGACACTTCAAAATCCAGGTGTGCAAATCTCGCCGAAACTTCGATAGCTTGGTCGGCGGCAGGAAAAAAAGCGGATCCATCAACACAAGACCTCTGCATGTTCCACTGGCCGCGGCCGCATAAATCGCAGAGACTGTCCCCGTGCAATGCCCCACGATCACCACCCCAGCCAGATTGAATTGTGCTACCAGTTGTTCAATTGCGCTGGAAAGGATCGAGGCATATCCGCCCGAATTCACATACTCGAGTGCTTCTGTTGGAGGATTCCCGTCGGAATCTCCGAATCCCGGTAGATCGAGCCGCACCGACGGATAGCCGCGCTGCGCAAAAACGTCTGCCCAATACACCGCCGAATCTCCATTCGACGCTCTCGTCGCAGAGAGACCGCCTAGAAACAACAATGCCACTCGCTCTGGATTGACTGGGCTCTGCACCGCGCGGCCTCGTTCGTCGCGGGCTTTGTGATACGTTCCCCGGATCATGCCGTCGGGTCCCCGCAGCGCAAATAACTCGCGAGTTTCAATCGTCTCCGTCATTGCGCCCTTTCGATGGGTAGTTCTAAGGCTTCAACGGCCCAGTCGAAGTCCTCGGAATACACTGGGGTAAGATCCTTGAATTCTTCGTATCTCAGGTATGGCATGGCAAGACAGCCCGTGTCCTTGCCAAATCTCACCCACTTCACAGGCTTCTTGCCGGCGACGCGCGACGAGGTTCCATCCGCCATATTCGCTGGAAGATCGAACTGGAAGGAATCACGCCAGAGAGAACTTGACCATGGATACCCTTGCACCTCGATCGAGGTGCCTTGTTCCAGCTCCCTGATATAGGCAGACACAGATTTCCGGTTTTCAGGAGATTCATATAGTTGTTCCAGCCCCGACCATCGCCGCAGCGTCGATCGAAGCACGTGGTTGGCGTTCACCGGCGGAGACCAGAGTAACAAAGCATCTCCCAATCCCTCATCGAAGCATCGGCCGGCGAGAATGGCGCCAAGCTCCAGCCCATGCAGCAGCAGCGGCAGCCGCGGAGACTGGCTCTGAAACCATGCCGCAACCAGGTGGACGTCTTCGCTCCATTCCGCAAAACTCATTTCCTCAAAAGCCCCGGTGCTCTCCCCCATGCCGCGATAATCAAAACGAAGAACTTCAATCCCCCTCGCGGCCAGATATCGAGCCCAGCGCACCCAGGGATGGTAGGCGAAATGCCTTTCGGACGCAAAGGCTCCGACCAGCAAGACACGGGCCACCGGCTCCGCCACCGGATGCAACACCGTATAGAGGTGCGCTCCAGGAACCGCGAAGTATCTGGCCAGCTCCGGCAATTCAGGTTTTGATGGGCACTCGGTCTGCACTTATGTTGTCTCCTGGAACGCTCAGGCTTGTACCGTATCTTCTTGCCCGAAAACTATGGTCTCCATCAGCGTACGGAGAAGATACACGCCCTCGTAGAGATCCTGCTTTGGATCCAGTGGATTGGCGGCCATCTCTGCCGCGAGCGCTAGGAAAAGCCCTTCCGTGTGTTCGATGTCGCAAACACCGTGAACATCCGTGTACTCCATTTCAGTCGAGCCCTGCGCTTTCGCCAGATCGGCCAGATACGGCATGAACTTCTGAATGAATCCTTCGAAGAAGGCCATCGTCAACACCGACTGCACCCCAGAAAGCCGTCCCAGAAACAGGCGGACATTCGTCATATCTTCATGCACGGCAAGTGCGTCCGTGTCGGTCGGAAAAGCGTGGGCGGCGATCGCGAACTTGCGCATCATCGCCGGATGCGCGTCCCGCACTTCTTCGTGCAGGTTGTCCAGCAGGATGGGGCGCGCTTCTTCCGCTTGCACCGCGAGAAGAGTGGCCGTCATCCAGTAAATGAAATTTCCTTCCAGCACGGCGGTATACCGGGCAATGATTCCCCTGCGCGCCGCGCTGGTCAAACGATTCGGATCAGGCAGAGACCCTATAAGACCGTCGATCATTCGATTGATGGTCTGTCGGATGGAGTCGTCAGCCAGGTTGTTCTCCAGCTGCCGGGATGTGAGTACAGTCGCGTTCATGGTGTACCTTTCTTCTTCGTTTGAAATTTATCCATCTTGAAACCCCTTCGAGCCAACTCCTGACTGCTGGTTATGCACTTGTCGGCATCTGCCGGTTCCATGCACTAGGAGGAGAGGAACTGAGAGCCCGCGGAACCCACAGAACACCCAGGCATTTTCGACTGACACAATTCCTTGCAATCGTTCGGCCATTCCAATAAGCTTCGAGATTTCGCCGCCGATTCTTCATCGCGGTCCACCGATGGTGGCGACCGGCGTTCCAAGCCTCGTCGCAGCGTCCACTTGAGTCTTTCCGGTGCACGTCGAGCAAATTTCTGACTTCAAGTGTTCTTCGTGTCCATCCGGTTTGGCCGCCAGCTGACCCTGCCCCTTGGCCTCCTGGGCCTTCTCCTTGAATTGAATCGACCGACGCCACTGGATGAAGCCGACTCGCGCCTTTCCGGCCCGATTCTTCCATCGACGCAGACCCCGTAACATGCGATAGGTTCCGAATCCGGCCGTTCTCACGCCTCCCATGATCGACCGCCGCAGTATCGTGACATTCGCCACCTCAGCTGCCGAGGTCGCAAACTCACGCTTGTATTCATCCTCGCCCTCGCCAAAGTTCAGCCTTCCCGGAGGGTCGTGTTGCATCAAGTCCTCCAGCAGCAACAGCAACATCACCGTTCCCGGGGAAAACTTCGCCATCGACGGGTCGTAACCGCTAAGGCTGCCGTAATAGGATCCACTCCCCTGAAATCCGAGCGCATAGGCGCAAACTTGCGGGCCGCACCACAGAAGATACGAACGGAGAAGCCCTCGGCCGGCCAAATCGCTAAGATGTGCACTCCATTCCGGTGTCTCCTGGATGAGGTAATCCGCCTTGGCCGCCTGCCATGAGGCCTGCGCAACCTGGCCCCCGGCTTGGAGAAACTCCGGTACGTCCTCTGGTGCGCTGATCCGCTGCAGTCGAAGTCCTCCCTTCTCCCACAACCGCGCGCATTTAGGGGCCGCAGTACATTCCGAGCAACGCCAGAGTCTGTGCTCCCCTTGCTCCCGCAGCAACTTCACACGGCGTTTCAAGTTACTGCGGTGGGATGAATCGAACCGCGCTGCAAAGTATTCCTTGAAAGTTTGCCGCAGACCCAGGAAGTACATCTTGAATCGACCGTGGACGTGAACAAAACCGGCTCGCGACGACTGCACAGCCTTCCAACAAGGACCTTCCGTGGGCAACATCCGGAAGTGAATGGCTGCCACATCGAAAGTTTGAAAAATCGCTTTCAACAATGGTTCGTATACTTCCGGCCGCTGGGTCAAAGCTTCTCCGCCCAGAAGCTGCGCCGTCTTAAACTTCATCCGGCAGAGCTTGAGATCGAACTCCTGTTGTCCCAATAGCAACGGAGCAATGGCGGTAATCTTCGCACCGTGCCTGACAATTGCAACGCGCAGATCCTCTCGCTTCGTCTTGTACTTGTTGTCGAACCACTCCGGCGTCGAGAATAGCGCTTCCGGATTGCTGGATTCTGTCAGCAACCGGCGCCATGTCTGCTGCACCAGCGGCGCATTCCACTCCCGCTCTGTCGAAAGGAATCGGATAGTGGGCTTCGCTGCGCCGGACTCGTCATTGGCCACCGCAACGCGACCTCCAGTTTCAAGGTTGGCCACCGCATATTGCAGGTGTTCGCTCATGCCGCCTTCCTTGAGTAAAGAAGTCTTTTCGCCGCCGAAACCCCTCGGTTTTGGTTCATTTCTCCCAGAAACCGATAGAACCAGAATCCAGCGAACCTCAGACCGCCGACGATCGACCGCCGCAGGATCGTGACATTCGCCACCTCTGTCGCCTCGGTCGCAAACCTTCGCTTGTATTCATTCTCTCCGCCGCCAAAGTTGAATTTCTCCGGACGGTCGTGTTGCATCAAGTCTTCCAGCAGCAGCAGCAACATGACCGTTCCTGGGGAAAACTTCGCCATGGATTGGTCGTAGCCGATCGAGTAGGCCTGATAGCACCCTGCACTTTGAAACCCCAGCGCATATGCGCATGGCGTCGGGCCGCACCACAAGAGATAGGAACGAAGCAGTCCCTGGATTGCCAAGTCGCTCAGGTGCTCATTCCATTCCGGCGTTTCCTTGACCAGCCATTCCGCCTCCCTTGCCTGCCACGAAGCCTGCGCGACCTGGCTTCCGGCTCGCAGAAACTCCGGTACGTCCTCCGGCGCGCTGATCCGTTGCAGTCGAAGTTCTCCCTTCTCCTGCAAGCGCGCGCATTCCAGGGTCGCAGTACACGCCGAACAACGCCAGAGTCTGTGCTCCCCCTCTGCTCGCAGCAGCTTCACGCGCTGTTTCAACTTTCTTCGATGGGAAGAATCGAACCGTGCCGAAAGATATGCATCAAGAGTTGGCGGCAGATTCACCAGGTACATCTTGAGCCGGTCGTGGGCGTGAACTATCCCCGCCCGCGACGATTGCACGGCCTTCCAGCAGGGACTTTCCGTGGACAGAAGTCGAAAGTGAATGCCGGCCACATCGAAGGTTTTAAAAATCGCCTTGAACAGTGGCTCGTATGTCTCCTTTCGCTGCGTCAAACCTTCTCCGCCGAGAAGCTGCGCGGTGCGGAAACGCATCCGGCAAAACTTTAGATAAAATTCCTGTTGCCCCAGCAGCAAGGGTGCAACAGCGATGATCTTGGCGCCGCTTTCGACAACCGCCACCCGTACATCTTCTCCTTTGGTCTTGCGCTTGTTCTCAAACCATTCCGGAGATTGAAATAACACGCTTGGATTCGTGCTCGTGGCCATCGATTGCCGCCACGCCGCCTGCACCAGCGGAGCATTCCATTCCTGCTCTGTCTCAAGGAATCGGATGGTCGTGGTCACCGCCGGCTTCCACTTGGCACTCTTCGCCGAAGCAGCGCTTGCAAGTCCGCGAACCGTAACCTCATGGCGCATCGGGTCGCTCATTGGAGCCCCCCGATCGAGGTGCCGAGCACCTGCGTTTCCAATACATCCAATCTTGAACGCCACGCCAATGTTGCCGAAAGGAGACCTCGACAGCAAGGCTGCGTCGACCGCACGCGACCCATCCATCGTCCGGGTCTCGGGACACGATGGATCCAAACTTCGCAAATACATGCTGTCAAGGCAAATAAGGCAACGAGATTCATCGGTGACCAGGCTTTCAATCATTGGCTACGCATTGGTAAGGTGCACGTAGAATGCCAACCAACGATGGTCGAAAGTTGTTTGTGAACATTTTGAAACGAAGGAGCAAATGGGGCGAATGAGTCGACAAAAAATGGTTGATTGCCGTCGTTTCAGCTAAAAGAGTTCCCATTCAGTTCGCCAGTGTGAAAAGTTTTTCCTATCATTACCCCGCCCCGGTCGCAAAGTTGCTTGAAAAGTAACGCTTTCGGTTACCGTACAAACTCAAACTGCCTCCTGCGGGCCTGGTTGGGCTGGGCGGGAGGCAGTCTCTATATTTCGGCGGAAAAGACGCTGACAATCTGTCGATTCCATGCCGTCTTAATCCATGCCGTCTTAATCCGTGCCGTCTTAATCCGTGCCGTCTTAGCAGCGAACAATCTTCTTCTGCAGCTCCGCATCCACGATCCCGCGGGTGGCGTTGCGGGTGTCCACCACCAGCTTCGCTTCCTTCGCAATCGTCTCGAAGTCGTAGTCGGAGTGGTCGGTTGCAATCAAAACACAGTCGTAATCGCCAATCGTGGTCAACGGAACAGACGTCATATTCAAGGCGTAATGGCGTCCGTGTCCGACGGTCGGGAAATAGGGATCGTTGTACTCCACCAGCGCTCCCCGGCGTCGCAGTTGCTCAATCAATGTCAACGAAGGAGATTCCCTTAAATCGTCGATATCTTTCTTGTAAGAAAGCCCCAGCACCAGGATTCGGCTGCCTTTGAGCGGCTTGCTTCGATCATTCAATGCCGCTGCCACGGACTCCACCACGTGGTACGGCATGGAGGTATTTACCTCGCCCGCCAGCTCAATAAAGCGAGTGCTGAAATCCAGTTCCTTCGCCTTCCAGGAAAGATAATACGGATCGATCGGAATGCAGTGACCGCCCAGCCCCGGTCCCGGATAGAAAGCCTGGAATCCAAAAGGCTTGGTGGCCGCTGCCTCGATAATTTCCCAGATGTCGAGATTCATCCGCAGGCAAAGCAGCTTCAACTCATTCACCAGCGCGATATTGACGCATCGATAAATGTTTTCCAGCAGCTTCGTCATCTCTGCCGCGGCCGGACTGGAAACACGAACCACGCGATTGAAGATGTTGCCGTAGAACGCGGCGGCCAGGTCTCCGGACTCCTTCGTCGACGCTCCCACAACCTTGGGGATGTCGCTGCGCTCAACCGTCACATTGCCCGGATCCTCGCGCTCAGGAGAATACGCGACATAAAAGCATTTCGCCGGATCAAGACCCTCGCGATAGCAGCGCAGTCCCTGCGGATTGCCCGCCTCCAGCAACGGAATCAAGCACTTCTTCCGTGGTTCCCGGATAGGTCGTGCTTTCCAGAATGACCAGCTGTCCAGCACGAAGATGCGGCGACAACGAACGCGCGGTGTCTTCGATGAAACGAAGGTCCGGTCCCTGGTGCTCGTCCAGCGGCGTGGGAACGCAGATGATAATGGCCTGCATGTGGCTGACATCGGCATACTCGGCGCTGGCTTTGAAGCCAGACTCGCGCAGTTGCGCAATCTCTTCCGGCAGAATGCGCTGGATATACGAAGATCCGGCATTCAGCTTGTTCACCTTCGTGACATCCACGTCGAATCCGGTCACCGGAAATCCAGCCCGGGCAAACAACATTGCCAGCGGCAGACCCACATACCCCAGTCCTACAACACCCACCTGACCCGTACGATTCTGGATCGCCTGCAGTAACACATCCATCCTGGGCTCCTCGACGGCCGTAGAACCAGCGTACTGCGAGACTACAGCGTTCTTCTCAATCTTCTTAGATTCCATCACAATCGTTTCTCCTCAATGTTGCTTGGGCAACGTGCCCTTCGCTTGCAGCAGTTCCGCGTAAATCTCTTTCATTCGTTTCTCTGCCCGCGCCAGGCTAAACCGTTCCACTCGGTTCCGTGCCGCCAGACCCAACTGCTTTCGCAGGGCCGCGGATCGTAGCTCCAGGATCGCTTCCGCCATGGCCTTCGCATCGTCCGGTGGAACCAGAATGCCTGCGCCGTCCAGAGCCTCGCGATTCCCGCCCACTTCTGTTGCGACCGATGCCAGTCCACTTGCCATGTATTCCAGCAGGGAGTTGGAAAATCCCTCTGCCAGAGAACTAAGCACGCCAATGTCCATTGCCGCCAGATAGGGCAAAACATCCGTCTGTTGTCCAGCCAGCAGGATTCGATCTTCCAATCCATACTCTCGAATGCGTTCTACCACCAGAGCATACTGCTCCCCATCGCCGACTGCCAGGAATCGCATGCGCGGTTCTTTTTCCAGAACGATGCGAGCTGCGTCCACAAACTGGGGAATGCCCTTCACCTCCCGAAAGCAGGAAATGTTGCCCACAACAATCTCATCCTGCCCCACTCCCAGCATCTGCCGAGCCTGCTCGCGAAGTTCATCCAGCCGGGAAAACTTCACCAGATCAATGCCGTTGTACGCGACATGCAGTTTGCGCTGCGGCACACGCTCCGTCTTGAATGTCTCCTCCGCTACCACCAGGCTGTTGGCGATGACACAGTCCGCCGACCGGTTTGTCAGCCGCTGCAGCATCAGCATCCAGGGCTCCATCCACTTCGGCCACCCATGCCATTGATTCAGATTGCGCCGTGAACCGACAATCACCGGCACGCCTGCCAGCCGGCCCAGCCAGGGACCAAAGACGTTGCATTCCACAAAAAATGTTTGCACCAGAGAAATTCGTTCGCGCCGCATCCAGCCCACCAGCTTCGCACCCGCACTCCATCCGGTAGGATTCAGCAAACTATTCACTCCGGCGAAGTACATGGGACACCCGGCCTCTTTTTCCGTCAGCCATTCCGTTCCCCGCAAAACCGCCAGCCGCGGCTCATACCCAAGCCGGGTTGCCAGCTCAATCAACTGCAGTACCTGGCGCTCCGTGCCTCCCTCCGCGATACCGCCAATCTCATCAATCAAAAATAGAATGCGCGCTTTCCCCGCCGCCGCCTGCGGCACGGTTCCATGCATCCCGGAAATTTGCGTTCCCGACAAACCTTGTTTCTCCACATTCTCCTCGCACTTCGGTGAAATATATTTGTTCCCCGACTCGCAACCGATGCCGGCCCTCACGAGGTCTGGACATCCGTCATCGTTACGTTGCCATCGGTCATTTCAGATTTCTTTGCCGATCAGCTTTGGTCTGGGCTGTGCCTCTCCTGCCGAAGTTCCGCGACCTGCTCCTGAAAAATGACCTGGGATGGCAGATTATGCCTCCACCCCAGATCGGTTGAATGTATATCCACGTGCACCGCGAGACGATCCGAGTGCTCATCGCCCCCTCGTGGACCTTACCATTCGCGGCGAACACCTTGAAGAACCACGCAGGCTAGTAAAACAACACCCGCGGCCGCGGACGGAAGCAACATCAAGTTCAGTAGTGTCACGGAATCATTCCTTTCGTCAGCACAACCTCCTGAAGAACGCTGCAGTGACCCCTCCAGAACTGAACCCGCGATGCAATCGACTTTGCCCGCAGATCCCGGGCGGACCGGCATCAACACGCAAAGCCTACCGTCTCGCAGGCACACGCCTGGACACTGCGGCGCCAACTGTGGTGCACCTCCACTAATGCAATTGGGAGGCCGTTCTTCGAACCGGTGTATCGGCGGTTGTTCGGCAAATCCTGAATGCCCCTGCCGGGATAAATGTGCAGCGGATTGCACACTACTCGAATCGTTTTCCATCACGTTACGGCCGTAACTCCCCAAAATGCATCTTTCTACCCTTCTTCTGCCCCGCTTTGCACGTTGGCACGCAACGTGCTTTGATTACCAGTGACGCCCCCGGCGAGTGGATCATTTCCGCTGCACGCCACACGAAAGAGAACATGCAAGAGAAAATGAAAGTCCTCAGCACCATCGTGGAACGGACGGGGATCGCATCCGTATTTCGGCGTGCCATTGCAGGCCGCAGCGGCCTGATTCTGGCGCTGCATCGTGTTTTGCCCGTAGACGAACAGGCGTTTTGCTACAACCCTCACCTGGTGTTGAACGAGTCCGCCTTCGTCTCTCTGTTGCAGCTGCTGCAGCGCGACTACAACGTCGTTCCCCTGGAAGATCTGCTGTCGGATCCTGGCGGAGAGGAAGGCCACCCCAAAGTTGCCATCACCTTCGACGACGGGTGGGAAGATAATTACCGTGTCGCTTTTCCCCATCTGCTCCGCTTTGGCATGCCGGCCACCATCTTTGCCTGTACCGGCCTCATCGATACCCTTCAATTGCTGCCCGAGGAGCGCTTTGCCCGCCTCTGGTCACAATGCTCTGCCCACTCCACTCTGGAAGAACTGGTCGTTGACCTGAACCACTGGGGCATGGGCAAAAGCAAGAATCCGCAGCTGCGGCCGCGACAGCAATATTGGTCATTGGAACTGAAACGGATGCCTTTGAACGCCCGCCTCCTGCTGCTCGATCACCTGGAACAGCGCTATCAAATGATCATTCCCCAGTCACGACGTTTTCTCACCTGGGAACAAATTTGCATCATGACCCGCACCGGCTTGATTCGAATTGGGTCGCACACTCACCGCCATGCCACGCTTTCCTCGGAAAGCGATCGCGACATCCGCCAGGAACTGGACGATGCCCGGATTTCCCTGTGGAAGCACGCCGGCGCGGTTGCCGATGTTCTGGCCTATCCCAACGGCATGTATAACCGCCGCGTACAAGAGCTGATTCGTTCCATGGGATTCAAAAGAGCGCTCTCAACCATTCCAGGGTTCTTCACGCGAGAATCCAATCCTCTGGCCATCCCTCGAATCGCCGTCGACAATACCACCGTCACCGATACCGGCGCGCAGTTGTCGACCAGCCGGGCTTCCTTCTATTTCCTCAGCTCCGGACTACGTTCTGCCGCCTCATTCTGAAGCGATCGCTCTTGCGATGACCAGCTTCACCCGCATCTCGACGGACACTATAAACACCTTTCTCTCGATCGCATCCACCCCCCGTACTTACCAACCTTCCGGCCGCGTTTTCCCTAACCAACTCCGGATTCGCTCCTCATGGGCCGGGGGCAGCTTCGCCAGCCCCTGCCGCGCGGTGTCGCGAATGAGGTCGCTCAAGTCATGTTTCCGGAACAGCGTACGGTCGACACGATAGCGATCAATAGGAATGACGGTTCCCCCAAAGCCGCGCAAAAACTTGTGATGCGCTCCCATTGAAAAATGGGAAAACGAATTCTCAGCGGACCAGCGAATGCAATGCCACATAAGCAAATCATTGGGCTTGGTATGCAAAAACTCCGGCATAGAGCTATTCCTCGAATACTCCACCAACCCGCCTGGACAGAAGCGGATCGTCGTACCGGCGATTACCTTTCCGTCTTTCTTGGCAACAAAGAGACGACGATTGTCTTTGGTAGTTTGGAATATCTCCCATTCCAATTCGCTGGGATACTTGAAGACTTCTTCGTAGTGCACCAGGCGTCGTACACAGCATACGATGCATCGAAATCCTCTCTCGTACTAACTTCCGATACCTCAACTCCATTCTTTGCCGCCAGCTTTATATTTCGACGATGAGTTGTGCCGAATTCCTTCAACAGGGCGTCGGCGCCTAAGGATAAATCCAGCACAGGGTTCCCGGTCAGACGACGTTTCCGATAACCGGCCCTCAAAAAAGGCGCAAGATCCAAATGACTCCAACTGTACACTTGCACCAGCTTGCAGCCGCGTGCTTCCTGCTCGACGCCACGCGCCAAAGCCGATAGGGTGTCGTTGGCGTCATGCCTTTTGTCCAGGGCTATCTGGACCCTCGATTCCAGGCCTGACACGACGGTTTGCCCCTCATGCAATCCTGTCAACGCTCCTACGACTTCCTCTCCCATGATGGCCAGTACCACAAAAGGCCTTCTATCCTCGAAATAGAGCTCCTTGAAGAATGCGGGCGACGCATAATGAGCTGGATCGACCGCGTGCGCAAGACATCCCAGCCATTTGGACTCTAGTTGCGACTCCGGATACGCATGCAGGATCCGATACTCAACCGGACTGTCGCCACTCACCTGTTCCATATCATCCCTCCGCCTTACATTTTCACAAACCCCTGACATATGCACCCTCATTCCAATCCTTTTGCAGACCCCTCCCGCACATTCGGATCTCCTGTCTCAAAATCCAACTTCAATGCTAATTAATATCGATCGTCTCCCACACCCTGTTTTGTCCCGGTTCCTTCTTCGGTTCTCCTTTTGCGGGTACGACCTGATAAATGTGAAAATAAGGAATAGATTCGAATTTCAGAATGCGAAACTTGCTGAGTAGCAAGTCCCGCGAATACCGCATATGGAACACGAGCCGTATGTCCCTCGGGCACTCTTTCCACGACGCCACCAGATTTTCCAGCACTGCTTCCATCACTACAGGCAAAAAAGGATTGAAAAAATAACACACAAGCGGAGTGGGTGGGAAACTAAACCGTGCCGCGTCTCCGTGAACAATCGATATGTTTTTTCTCGATCGCAGCGGACCTCGATACCGGATCACATTCCTTTGGGCTATGGCAACAAGATCACTCGAATATTCGACACCTATAACCTTGCTAAATGAATGTTTGGCGGCCGACAACAAAGCCAGGCCTTTCCCGCAGCCAAAGTCGATAAATATGGCGCCTTCGGTCCAGACTAATCTCCCAAATAGCTTATTGAGTGCGCGAGCAGCAGTCCTCTCATATGACAGCCCGAAGTCCTTGTTACCACTTTCTATGTTGACGGTTCGACTGCTGACAAAACTAAAGGTATCTACATTGTGAATACAATCGTAAAAGCGCCCGCGACAGTTGTCTAAACGCTTTATCAGATACGATCTAATCGGAGTAGGCATATCCCCTGAATCACCCATCTGTGCTTCATCTTTGGACCACGCTTCTGAAGTGACAAAATTGAGAAAGATAGCCGCACCTAGAAGTCTAATCTAGACTGCTTTATGCGGTGAGGCTGGTGGTCGATTAGCAACCGTCGGTCGGTTGGCAGCGGACGAGCGGCGGTTTAGTTTTAATGCGCGACCCAGACCGCGGAAATGGCGCGCCACCTCTAAGAACAGTAACATTGAGAGATGCTTTATCTTCCTGCGCACCAGCGTCCCTCCCAGCACGTAGTAAGGTATGCCACCGAAGCTCTTCTTGAAATCGGATATTCCTTGCGTCTTCGCGTCATCACTGAAATCGAGGGTACCCATGAGGAAGAAAGATAGACCCAGCTTTTTCGCACACAAAATGGAGTTCCATAGCAAGTAATTATTTGCACCGGGAAAGCTTGGCTTTGCATTGAATGCCATCCAATAGTATGCGTTTCGATGAAAGGATTGAATCACCACTACCGACAACGCGCGATTTTCATGCATGGCAGCGAACGCATAAGCATGACCTTTGGAGATAAATTCATCCCAAGCTACCTCCATCGTGCGCCTCGAATAGCTGTATTTCCCGAGCGCTTGCTGGTTCATCGACTCATAGGATAGCCAATCTTCCCGCTTCTCAATGGGTAAGATTTGAACGCCCTCCCTTGCCGCCTTGCGGAGCTTATTGCGGCAAGTATTTTCTAGAGATGCCATCAAATCAGAGTCGCTACGGCCTAAGTCGATGTATGTTCCCAGCATGTTGCTTTCAGAATAGCCATATTTCTTCAGAGGGAAGAATCCGAAACGCTCCACCGCAAGCTGGCCTTCAATAATGCTTGGGTAACTAATCGAGATGCGATCAATACCCAAGTCGTCTGCAAGAGAGCTAACATACGCAAGCAGTAAATCGAGTAAGTCCCTTTTCTCGGATGCAGCTAGGCTTTCGAGAAAGAGTGGCCCTGCGGTGGATGCAAGGATGCGGATCGGAATCACTTTTAGCGCGATGGATTTCGTTTCACAAAGCGGAAGAACTCCTACAAGCTGCACCGAATCCCGATATATCAGCATCGATCGATTAATTGTGCCGGCGTTTTGTTCTGCCAGCAGAAACTGCGACGATAGGTGACCCATTGCCCCTTCGGGGTTAGACGATACAAAATGGTCCCACTCTTCGCATCTAGCTGATCTGTAATGCACGAAGCTTATCACCTGGCTAACTCCTAAACGTGGACTGGCGGATTGTCGGTCCTGCGACGAATCCGGTCTTTTAATGCTTTTAATGCAGGGCGGCTTAATTCGGAAAATAGCAGCATGGAGCCGTGTTTAATCCGCTTCAGTATTAATATTCCCCCAAGGACATAGAATGGAGTGCCGCCAAAGCTTTTCTTGAAATCGGATATCCCCTGCATCTTTGCGTCGTCGCTAAATTCATATGTGCCCATGAGAAAGAAAGATAGGCCTTGTTGTTTCGCATCCTGAATACAATGCCAAATCAAATAATTATTGGCGCCCGCGAACATCGGCCTCGCATTAAAGGCCGTCCATAAGTATGCAGAGTCGTTGAAAGTCTGGATGACTTCGACCGAAACGGCGCGATCCCCGTGCATGGCAACGTAAGCACTCGCGTAGCCTCTGGAGATGAATTCATCCCAAATTACTTCCATCGCGAGCCGGGAGTACTTATGTTTCCCCATAGTTTGCTCGTTCAACGATTCGCAGGCCAGCCAATCCTCCCGGGTTTCGATTGGCATGGCACTCACCCCATCCTTTTCTGCCTTCCGAATTTTATAACGACAATTTTTTTCGACAGATGCCAGCAAATCTGCATCGCTTCGACGTAAATCTAGATATGTCCCGACCACATTGGTTTCAGTAAATCCGTGCGTCCTTAGAGGAAAAAAGTTGTGATGCTTTATGGCTAACCTGCCTTCAATCACGCTAGGATAGCCAATCGAGACGTAATCGACCCTGAGTTCATCGGCAAGAGACTTTACATGAGCAACCAGCAGGTCGAGCAATTTTCTCTGCTCCGAAGCCGCCAAATTGTGACGGAAAAGCGGCCCTGCACCGGAAACCAACGTGCGTATTTCTATAACATGAAGCCATGAAGACTTAGACTCCTGGAGCGGAAGGATCCCGACTAGGCGCATCGAATCCTCGTAAATCATAATGGAGCGATTGCTTGTGCGCCTGTACTCTTTTGCAAAGAAAAAATGGGATGAGAGGTGACCTGATCCTGCCTGAGGATTTGCCAGCACAAACTGGTCCCACTCTTCACGCTTAGTTGGTTCGTAGGATAGAAATTTCATAACTTCCGCAGTCCGGTCAAAGCTGTGGCGACACCATTGTGCAGCGAAGAAGTTCGGCTCTCCGCGCTTCCGGCTGCATCCGCTTCGTCGTGCGTGATTATTCGCGTGTCAGGAGTACTACACGCAGCTCGAGCTGCGAGTATCTCGCCGTCGGCTGACTTCTGCCGTGACTCTCCGCGCATCAGCTCCGTCCACATCCCCGTGCCCAGCCCAACATAAATACAGCCATAGGCGATTGGCCCCAGCAAAGCATGGGCTGCGCCGCGGAGCCATCCCAGTTGCATGGACGCCACAATCGTAATCAGCACGAATATCGCAGCCGGAAATGCGGGCACTGCCAGCATCCAATTGCCCCATGCAATCGACGCGGCCATACTCACAATCCCAACCGCAATCGCAGCCACCAGCACTGCCGGCGCCCACTGCGACATGGATGCGGATTCCGGATGCTTGCGCGCCAGGCGTACGCGACCGATGCCATAGCGCATCATCTGGCGAAAGAGTCCGCGAAAGCTGTTTCGCGGCTCGTAAAACACACTCAATCGCGGATCGGTATAGGCCTTATATCCCGCCGCTGCCACGCGAGTGTTGAATTCCACATCTTCGCAGGCGTCGAAACTCTCGTCATACATTCCTACCCGCTCAAACACTCCGCGTCGATAGGTTGCGCCAGAGCTGGCTGGATGGACGAAGCCGGAATGCTGCATGTCATAGATCAGCGAATCGCGCCCATGTCCTAACGTGGACGCTCTTGCATCCGCAATAATTCTGCCCACGCCTCGCGGAGAAAACGCGATCAGCGGCTGCGGACGACACAGGCAATCCGCGCCCGTTTCATCCAGCAGCGTCACCGTATCTCTTAGCAATTGTTTCGATGGAATCTCGCAATGCCCGTCAATAAACAGAATGATGTCGCCCGTCGCAGCGGCCACACCGGCATTTCTTCCTGCGCCCGAACGTATCCCAGGATTGTCGACGACGCGAAGCGAAACCGCGGCAGTGCTTGCCTTCTGCTCGACCAGGGCTCGCGTGCCATCGGT
This sequence comes from uncultured Acidobacteriota bacterium, assembly GCA_963794795.1. GTDB lineage: Bacteria > Acidobacteriota > Terriglobia > Terriglobales > Acidobacteriaceae > JAKAAZ01. The sequence continues at coordinate 65,794 of CAWCFC010000010.1, forward strand.
GGAACGTCCGTCCGCTACCAGGATCTCAAACAGCTCCGCTGGATAATTCTGCTGCAACAGTTGATCCAGCAATCGCCCCAGGCTGCGAACTTCATTGCGCACCGGCAATATCACTGAAATCTTAGGCAACGACATTTGCCGGTTCCCCGATTTCGATGGAAAACGAATCTCCCATCATCGTGCTGTACAGCATTTCCAGCAGCTCTCGCTGGCGGGTGGGAGAGAATTCTTTCGCCACCCGGTACTTCGCTTCCGCTGCCAGCTGAGTGCGCAGCGTAGACGAACGAACCATCTTCTTCATCGCCTCGGCCAGCGCCACCGGTGAATCCGGCTCAACCAGCAATCCTGTTTCCCCAGCGTCAATCACATCCGGAATTCCGCCCGTGTCCGTCGCGATCACCGGAATCCCCAGCAACATCGCCTCCAGCACGGAGTTTGGCGTGCCATCCGTCAACGACGGCTGTACCAGGCAATTCATCACTTTCATCCAGGCCGCGGAGCGACGTTGAAATCCAGCAAAACATACCCGCGCTTCGATACCCAGGCGTCGAGCCTGCGCCCGCAACGCGTTTTCCTCGCGACCTTCGCCCAGCAGCAATACCTCCATCGGCTGTCCCGGCAGCATCTTCTGCAGTAGTGAGAATGCATCCAGCAGAACACGATGTCCTTTCTCGCGATTGAAGCGGCCGGCAGCGCCAAACACAAATGTCCGGGCACTGAACCCAAGCTCCTCACGCGATGGCACCGGCTCCTGCGATAGCCCCGTATCACGCGGCGCCAAGACTGCATTTTGAATGACCAGCGGCGCTCGACGTCCGCGACGCAACCGCCCTAGTTCGCGAGCCTGTGCAGGAGAAACGCAAACCACCCAGGGACTGCGCACCAGCAGGCTGCGCTCCAGGCGCTCGTACAGTGTCACCTGCCAGGTCTCCGAAGTGAAATCGCGAACAAACGGCACCCACGCCACGTTGGCGTGCTTGGCTGCGAAATGTCCCACGACATTGGCCTTGTATCCATGCGTGCACAGCAGGTCGATGTCGGCCGTGCGCAGATACTTTGTCAGATCATCCACCAGGCCGGGTCGAATGCCTCCCGGCACAGAAACCGTCTCGATGCCATAGCGGCTGGCCACAGACAAAAGTTCCGATGGCTGCGGATCATCCTGGAAGCTTCCCAGGATCACCTCATACTCTGCTTCCCGCGCATCACGCGCATGGTGGAGCAGCTGCTTCTCCGGGCCGCCGATCGAATCGCTTGCAATCAAATGAAGGATGCGGGACAAAGTAGTTCTCCTATGTTGCCCTTTTGCGTTCCCGGCGCAAACGCTCCGGGGAGAATCGCTCCCAAACTAGCGAGCTCCTCGTCCGCAAAGGACAATCTTGATGGTCTTGAACAGAATCAACAGATCAAACATTAGCGACGCATTCTTTACGTAGAACAGGTCGTATTCCAGCTTGGTGCGCGACTCTTCAACATTCGATCCATAATTGGCACAAACCTGCGCCCATCCGGTGATTCCCGGCGGAATGCAATGCCGCAGATCGTAGTACGTAATTTGTTCTTCCAGCATGCGCACAAAATGCGGCCGTTCAGGACGCGGCCCCACCAAACACATTTCGCCGCGCAGCACGTTGATCACCTGCGGCAGCTCATCCAGCCGCACTTTGCGCAGAACGGCTCCCACTCGCGTCACCCGCGTGTCCTTGGTCGTGGCCCACACCGGTCCGGAGGTGCTTTCAGCATCGTTGCGCATCGATCGAAACTTGATCACGCGAAACGTGCGTCCGCTCAATCCAACGCGCTCCTGCGTATAGAACACCGGCCCATCCGATTCCAGCTTGACGGCGATCGCCACCAGCAAGCCGATCGGAGCCAGCAGAATCGTCAACACCACCGCCGCCAGAAAACTTGCCGCGCGATGGATGGAACGTTCCGTGGCCGTGGGAATCAACGCCGCGCCGAAGGCCAGTCCATTCGACCGCACCGACTCAACCGGCACTCTGCCAGTGACAGATTCGTACAGTTCCCCGGCATCCTGCACTCGAATACCAATACGACGCAATGCCAGCAGATCGTCGGCCGACACCGTCGAGATACCAATCTCCGAGCTGATCACAATACGATCTGGACGGAACGACCGCGCCAGGTCACGAAGACGATCCACCGTCCCCACAACAGCGAATCGGAAATCTTTTGGAAGTGGACGACTGTGGTCGAGCACCACTCCTGCCAGCTTCAACGGCAGTCCGCATTTCCCTGCCAACTGCTCGGCAAGCAGCTGCACCGTGGTTCCGGAGCCCACCAGCAAAACCCTTTCGCCGCTGCTCATACGACGATGCCACCAGTCGGAAATTCGCCGCTGCGCGTACAGCACAATCAACCCCAGCGCCAACGCCGGTTCTAGAAAGTGGTCGCGCATGCGATGATCGCCGGCCAGCAGCCACACTAGCGGGCTCAACAACAGCGCGCTGATTCCCAGCCCACGCAGCCCGGCCACCAATACTGATTGCCGGCTGCGCATGGTCGAGTGCTCGTATAAATCGGAAAAATAGAACGACCAGATTCCTACGATGGAGACCAATAGCACCAGCACATACAGCTGCACATCTTCCATCGTGTCGGTCGGGGTCAGCGGTCGGAACAATAAGAAACATCCGGTCGCCAGCAACAACCCATCACCGATCACCATCAATAATTTGCTGGATGGAACGTAAAGATTGAAGATGCGAATCATCTCAATTCTCCTTACGCTTGGATCCGTAGCCGTATCCGTATCCCGAATTACGGTAGTAGTCTTCGCTCTTCAGATGCGACACCCGGTTCACCACACATCCGGCCACCTTGTCCTGCATCATGCTCAGCGCTTCGCGCGCTCCATGAATCGGCGTGCTGTCGGCATTCAAAATAAACAGGCTGCAGTCCACCAGCGGCAACAGTGAGTGCGTATCGGCCACCGCCATCATGGGAGCCGAGTCCAGAATCAGCACGTCGTACTCTGCCTTCATTTCATCCAGCAGTTTTTCAAGTCGGCTGCTTTGCAACAGCTCGTCCGGCTCATCCAGCGAATTGAATCCAAATAGAACATCCAGTCTGCGATTCACCTGGTACACCGCCCGCTTCCACGGCACTTCGTCCGCCAGCCAGGACGGTTGACGTCGATCCGGCGTCACCCCAAATACGTCGTGCAGGGTGGGGCGGCGCAGATCAAAATCAACCAAAAGAATCCGCATACCTTCCACGCAACTCAGCGAGCCCGCTAAATTGGCCGCTACCGTCGTCTTTCCCTCGCCAGACAGCGTGCTGGTAATCAAGAGCGTTCGCAATTGAAAGTCTTTGCTCAGCCCTTTCACCCGACTGCGCAACAAACGAAATTGTTCCGCCATCACCTGCTGCTTGGGGCTAAGCTCGGCTCCGCTGGGAGCAAGAGTCACCAGCGATTGACTGATTTTTGACAGGTCCACCTGGCGTACCGGCAGATCCGAGGGAGTCACCGGACGTGGCGACAACACCGCCGGTTCCGCAGTTGCCACCATGCCGGATTCCGCTTGTTTCACTGCGACACTTTCCTGCTGAATATTCGCGATCTTCATTTGTTCCTCTCCATCACTTTGGGTTTCCATGGCTGCCCTGGTGCTGCCCCCTCAACTTTTAGCCGTGTTCGTCTCCCACGTTTCATCGGCAATACCTGGCGCATTTTGGTAGCGCTACCATCACCGGCAATTTCAGATACGATGCTACTTCGTCCGAATCGTGCATGGTGTCATCGCTCAATTCCACCACAAGTGCGCAAATGAGATCCGACAAGCAGCCCAATCAGCACTGCGCCGAGATACAGCAGCATCAGGATCCGGACGAAATGGCTGCATCGGAAGATTGGCCTGTTGCGCGATCACGAACTGCTGGCTTTGAGCGCGCTGATCAAGCGCCGATGTCATGGCCGCTTCCTGTTGTTGTTCCAGCAGACGCGTTGTAGTTCTTCTGCATCTCCTCGTAGTCGCTGTTCAGGGCGGCAAACTCCGTCTGCACGGCGGGCGACCCTCCCACCGATCCCTGCAATTGGGTCAGCCTTGCTTCCATTTGTTGCTGCCGTTCTTGACGAGCTTTGATGTCCGCGTTTAAGGCGATCAGCTGACTTCTCAGCTGGTCGTTCATCGTGGGTCCGCTTACCTGCGGCGTCGGCAGAGCCGCCGTCGAACTGGTCGCGGCTGGAGCATCCTTGATCTCCACCTTCAATGCCGCAATGTCATGTTTCAACCGAATTACGTCCGGGTGTTCAGGAGTGTATTTCAGCAGATCGGCGCGCAGCTCCTGCTGCTTCTGCGCGAGTTCGATCTGCAGCGGGGTGGCAGGCGGTGGTGCGGCCAGTCCCTGGGTGCCGTTTTGCTTCACGTTCAACACAGATTGCAGATACACACGTTGCTGGTTCGCCTGCGCCAGTGCATCCTCATTGGCCTGCATCGCCGTCTGATACTGGTTGATCGTCTGCATGTTGGCCTGCGCCTGCTCCGGCAGACTATCTACGTGTGAGGCCCTGTAGGCCTGTATCTTGGCCTGCTGCGCCGCCAGCCGCTGACCTGCCGTATTCAACTGGGCCGTCAGAAAGTCGTATGCCCCCTCGGTGCGCTGGCGTCCCTGCTTCTCGTTTTCGTGGATGAATAGATCCGCAATCGCCATGGTCACGTCGCGTGCCTGTTGCGGGCTGGTGCCGATGTAGGAAATGGTGAACGCCAGAACTCCACCCCTGCCGTCGCCCGCATCAGGAACCTCTTCGACGGAGATGTCGTGGCGCATGGTTGCAATCAGATGTGCCATGCTGGCCTTTTTGCGCATCTTGGGATACAGATCGAACTTCTCGATGATTTGCGGAAATCCCGCCCCGCTCATTACCTGCAGGTTGATTTTTTCTAGCCGCATTACTTCTTGATTGTTGTCGGACGACCGCACATAGACCGATGGCACGTTCTGCGCTTCCACCATAATCGTCGTCGTCGACTTATAGGTCCGCGGTACCAGCGGAGTCAGCGCAAATCCCGCCGCAATCAAAAGGACAGACGGAATGATGATCCAGTACTTGCGGCGTTGAATGACGGCGACAATATCGCCGAGAGATGAGGGTGGTTTGCGTTCCATTACAGCGATTCCTCCACGGGTCATGGGATTGCCAAGATTGAACCGGATGCCGCCGCTGAATTGGTTGCGGCGTAAATCCGGTAGTTGACGGCGTTGTGGTGGTCGAAAAATTTTCCGAAAACACTGAGTAGAGTGCGAACAGCTGCACTTGCGATGAGACTTGATAGGAGGCTTGCGCCGACCCTCCAAGAAGCCGACCCGTGTTATAGTTCCCACTCCCGGAATAGCGCGTAAACGATGCCGATTCGGTAAAAATCCAATGACTCCCCACCGGAATGTAGCCGCTGGCTCCAAATGAATCGGAGATGAAAGCTGGCGACAACAAATTCACCAGAAGTGCACGGCTGAAACTGGCCGCAAATTGCGACTGCCGTACCTGGCGGGTCAGCGGAAGCATTCACCGCATAGCTGGTATTTTGACTACTTCCGTACTCCGCACTGGAAGACTGAATAAAGAGTGGGCCGGCGCCCGCCCGTACGTTCCATGTTGGTGTCAACTGTCGTTGGTAGGTTGCCTGGATGGTTTCGGCCGCTTCATGACCCTCGGGTGTAATGCCATACAGGTAAATGGGGGTCAGTTCCGCGCCAACCGTGTCGCGCAAAGTCAATTGATAGTCCAGCCGTAGATCGGCGCCGCTGGTCAGGAACCTCTCCGTAATATTTTCGTTCGCTCCAATAACATCGGCCGGAACCATCAGGAAGAATGCGCCCGTCGCCGTGCCGGTAAATGTCATCTTGGCGCTCATCAAATATCGAAGTGTCACATTGGTGGCCGCGTTCGTCATCTCGAAGCTGTTCTCCAGCAATTGCGTCCCCAGCGTCGGCACCACCACGCCAATTCCACCGATGCCGAGTGTCTGCGGCAAATACTGATTGAGGCTCAGGAAGCGGGCCGCCGTGGTGTTCCACATCAGCCCCGCGCGATCAGACAGCACATGGTCGACGCTCTGGTAAGCGCTTTGAGCAAAGTTGTTCACTGCGGAGTAACCGGGGTACCAGTTATATTGCGGCTGATACAACAGAAAATAGCGGGTCCGACTGCTGCGCAGCACCAGCCCGCCGTCGGCGGTGAATTGTGCATACCCCGCAGATTGCTGGTTGGTCTGCGTGCCAAGAAAGTTGGTTTGCTCCCCACCTGAGGCAGCCAGGCCTAGTCCGAAGCGGTCAAACGACTGGTTCTCCGCATTGATCGCATTTACTCCCTGGTTCAACGACAGACTCGATCCTAGATCCTGTCCAGCCAGCGGCTGATCGGCCGGATTCGCATCTCCGCTCCCCGCCGGCACGGCCTGCCCCATCGCCCGGGCGCCAGACATCAGCAGCCAGACAAGCGCCAGAACCAATGCAGCCGTCGGAATGGAAAATCGAATTCGATGAAACCAGGACAGCAACTTTGTCACGGGACCACCACGGTGTCACGAGTCTGCAAGGTCACATCCTCACTACCGCGCTTGCCCTTCAGCACGTTGTTGTATTGCACCTTGATGCGTTCTACCTGCCCAGTCGGCAAGGTACGCAGCACGTAAATCTTGTTTGGCTTCGCGAATTCTCTCAATCCGCCCGCCGTCGCGACCGCGTCAATCACGTTCATTGGCGGAATCAAGGCATACGTTCCCGGACGCAGCACCTGGCCCAATACATTGATCCTCTGGCTGCGAATCTCCGCCACAATCACACTCACATCCGGATTGGTCAGGAACTTCGCAAAGCGAGCTTCCAGTTCCGTCTTCAGTTCCGTCGGAGTCAAACCCGAGGCCTGCACATCCCCAACCAGCGGCAAAGAAATCTTGCCGTCCGGGCGAACCGGTACGTTGCGCGAAACTTCCGGCTCATGCCACACATTCACCGTCAGCACATCATCCGCGCCGATGCGATAGTGAGCATCCACGGACGGTGCCACCCGCATGTCCGGCCGCGCCAGCGCAGGATCGCCGGACTTGGTTTGAAACGAGGTTCCGACCGGCGCCTCCGGCGTGGTGAATGGGCTATTGAAACCTCCAACCATCGCAACAGCCGGTTGCGTTTGCGCGTGCAGCAGGCAGCAGGTCACGCTCACGACTGCGGCCGCCACTGTAAATTGGGACAATCTAGACAACATTCCTTTTCCTTTCATCATTGGTTCTCCTCGGAGGAACATGCGTCTGAATGTGCCTGACGCAGCCGGGGCAAGCCGGCGTCCTTGATCTTGTAAAGCAGCGCCCGATAGCTGATATCCAGCGACTGCGCCGTCTTGCGTCGATTCCAGCGGTGTTCGTTCAACGCGCGCAGAATAATCTGGCGCTCCATCAGCCGCAGGGCGCGTTGTGTCTGGATGCGCAGCGGAAGATTTCCATCCGGAACGAAAATGGAGTCTGACGAAGCCGACTCGCTCTCATTCAGCGCTTCCACAATGGCCTGCTCATTCCCCAGGACCACGTAGCGCTTCACCAGGTTTTCCAATTCGCGCACATTGCCCGGCCAGTGGTACGCCTCCAGCAGCTTCATCACCGAGCTGGAAAGCGGTGCCAGCGTGCGCCCGAACTTCAGCTCGTAGTGGCGCAGAAAATGGGCCAGCAACAGGGCCACATCGGAGCGATGGTCGCGCAGCGGCGGCAATTCGATCGAGACGACGTTAATGCGATAGAACAAATCTGAACGGAATCGACCCGCTTTGATGTCGGCCTGCAGGTTGCGATGGGTCGCGCAAATCAGCCAGATATCCACCGACCGCTCTTCCGTGCCACCCAGCCGGCTGAACCGAAAATCCTGCAGCACCTGCAGCAGCTTCGCCTGCACTGATGCATCCAGGTCTCCAATCTCGTCCAGGAACAGCGTGCCGTTCTGGGCTTGATCCACCTTGCCGCTGCGAGTGTGATTGGCGCCGGTGAATGCTCCGGCTTCATACCCGAACAGTTCGCTTTCAATCAAGCTATGTGGCAGCGAAGGGCAGTTCACCTGCACAAACGCGCGATCCCTGCGCGTCGAGAGCAGGTGTAGATTCTGGGCAACCACGTTTTTTCCGGTGCCGCTCTCGCCCGTGATCAGGACTGGCATTCCTGCCGTCGCCGCTAGTTGCACTTGACGACGTACGGCGGCCATCGCCTGGGAATCTCCCAGAAGGACCGGCATGGGTGCGAAGGTGGGTGAAATCAATTGCATGATTTTGCGACTCGCGCTCTATCTTGCACGTACGACGCCAAACAAAAACTCCCCCATTCCAGAACGAAACAAGAGAGTCCCACAAAGCCCGCGAGCCATTGCGAATCAAAGCACTGCAACTGCGCCGATTTCTTTCGCCATTGCGTTTCCCTTCGTCGCAAAAATCATTCCCCTTCGAAGTTGCAATCTTTTTCCTTCTTCGCTTCGCCGCCTCGCATAGGAAGTTCCCTTCGCAATGGGTAAAAGTTTTCACACACCCCTCAGGGAGTGTCCTGTCTGACAAATTCCGGTAAACCTTGCTCACAAATTCAATTGCAATCTCGTCAAAATTCCCAAAGAGGAACGCGATTGGCTCTCGTAAACGATAAGTAATACTCAACATTGGTTACTTCCGTCGGTACTCGGTCACTCGGTTACTAAAAGTCTGTTGTCAAACGCCGACGGAACATGCAGAATCAGCAATGTAAACAGGAGGATGATTCGACGCGTCGTGAACGTGGCGCCGATCTCCAGAGGGTGAAGCGATCTTTCGACGCGGCATTGTTCCACGCCCGCACCGTGACGCTTATCACCCCTCTCCAAAGTTGACGTCTTATGAACAACGGGTGAGGTTTCGACGGGAAACCGTTTCGATGTACGACACATCCATGCAGAGCTCGCAAGTGACGATGTGACTTGGTTTCTCACCGCACGAAACTTCTCGTATTCAATCGGCTAGCAGGATTCACGCGTTGTTGATGCTCCTTTGATCTACTGCACCATTTCTGTCTGGGATTCTCGAATCAAATGTGACGAGAAGCAGGCCTCGCCTGTTTTCGCACCGACCCCCAGATAACATTCGTTCGCGATAAGTACGTACGGATCGATGTTGTTGCAACCTACAGGGTGGTGTTTGTGGATCAGCGATTGCGCGTAGTCCTTGTCGAAGACGAGGTTCCAGTACGCGGCTATGTTCAGAATTTGTTGGAATGCCTCGACTGCAAAGTCAATTCCCTGCCGGTGATCGACGTCGCGGAAACCTGTCGCGCCGCCGTCGCAGCCGACCTGGTGTTGATTGACACTACGCTTCCCGGGGTCAGTCTTGAAAGCATCCTGATCAAGTTGCGCCAGCAATTCCCGCATCTCAGCGTCGTTCTTCTCATTCCTGCCGGCAATCGCTCCGGATTTCTTGCCGCGGCCCGCGAGGGTGTCTACGACGTATTGCCCAAACCGTTCCAGAAACATCAGCTGGACGCGATCCTGCGCCGCGTTCGCGATCGTGTCCTCACCTCTCAGGCACAAGCCAACAACAGCTCCATCATTCGCGAGGAGCTTGGCAACGGAACCTTTTTCCTGGCCGCCACCCCCGCCATGAAGAAGATCTACGACCAGGCAGCCGCCATCGCTCACGCCGATATTCCCGTGCTGATCACCGGTGAAAGCGGCGTCGGCAAAGAAGTCGTCGCCCGCCTGATCCATCACTTGTCCCGCCGCTCCAATGAAGAGTGGCTCAAAATCAATTGCGCCGCCCTGCCTCTCGACCTGCTGGAAAGTGAATTGTTCGGCTACGAGGCTGGCGCCTTTACCGGCGCTACCAAGTCCAAGCCGGGCAAGTTTGAAATGTGCGACAAGGGCACGCTGTTGCTGGACGAAATTGGCGAAATGAGCCCGCAGTTGCAAGCCAAGCTGCTGCACGTGCTGCAGGATGGCACCTTCTCCCGCCTGGGTGGCCGCGGAGAAAAACAAACCAACGCCCGCATCCTGGCCGCGACCAACATCGATATTCAAAAAGCACTCGTCGAAAAGACCTTCCGCGAGGACCTGTACTACCGGTTGAGCACCTTCGTCCTGAACATTCCGCCGCTACGCGAGCGTCGCGAGGAAATTCCCTACGTACTTACCCAGATGTCGCAGCAGTTGGCCATCACCCACGAGCTGGAACCGGTCCACTTCTCGCCCCAGATGATCGCTGCCTGCGTCGCCTATCACTGGCCGGGCAACTTGCGCGAGCTGGGCAATTTCGTCAAACGCTATCTTGTCATTCGCGACGAACCGGCTGCGTTGGCCGATCTCGAGTCAAAAATTCCAGGTTATTTCCTGCCTGTTCCAGAACGGAACAGCATGGTCACGGCCACCACCAGTCCTGATCTCAAGTCCATGGTCCGCGGCTTGAAAGATCAGGCGGAAATGCAGGCCATTCGCGATACCCTGGCGGAAACCAAGTGGAACCGCCGCATCGCTGCTACACGATTGAACATCAGCTACAAGGCATTGCTCTACAAGATCCGGCAATATAACCTGTCTGCCCCTGCGCAATCCGCATAAATTGCAATCCTGTCGTACTCTTGCCTGCCTCGGATGCCGTATTCAATCCTTTTTTTTGGAGAGGTCAACTATGCTTCATAACGTCGTCGTGAATCTTAAGAATTCGAACGTGCTGTACGGCTACTACCGCACCGACCACAACTCGCAGGATCCCGAAACTGTCCCCGCTGATCTGCCGGCCAGCATGACCATCGAACCGGAAGGCGGCGGTCCCGCCGTGACGTTCCACCTGGAAGACGCCAAGGCAGTCTTCTTCGTGAATTCCTTTACCGGCAGCCCGACGCAGCAGGATGTGCGCTTCTTCGACTCTCTCTCCATCCACCCCTATCTCTGGGTCCGCATCGCCTTTCAGGATGGCGAAATCATGGAAGGCCGCGTTTCGAACGATATCGATTTGTTGACCAAGAATGCCTTCCAGCTCTTTCCCGTCGATGAGCTGACCAACAATCGCAGCCTCTTCGTTCCGAAAACTTCGCTCAGCAGCTTCCAGATCATTGGGCTTCTGGAAGCGCAGGTAGCCCACCGGGAAGTCGCCTAGCGGCTGGATTCCATCGCTTCTTTTCCTCACCTGCGTGGTGAGGATCGCAAGGGGTGCGGTCTCGGCCGGCCCCTTTCGCAATTCACGCTTTTGTCACAAATCCCCTTCGGTTTCACCCCTCCCCCGGCTACAAACGCAGCAGAAGATGGGTAAACTATGGGCCTTCCGTCACCTCACAGTGCAATTTCCTGCACATCAGTTGTGAGGTTTCAGCCTCCCCTCCCCGTAGAACCCTTCAGAATCGCGAATCCCGCGTCACCTGCGGCGCAAACGGTTTGGCCCCGCAGTTGCAATCATCTTCGTTGAGCACACTCCTACCGCTCACCGTTGAAGGGACATTCATGAATCACGCAGCATCATCTGTGCTGGGCAAATCCACCGTCATACTGGTGATTGTCGCGATCGCCGCCATCGCACTGAATCTCGCTTTCGCACATTCGCTTCACTTTGAACCACTGGGTCTGCTTGGATTTGGACTTTTCTGTCTTGGCTATGCTGGAATCATTCCGTTGCTTTCCAGTCGCACCCGCACCAAGGACCCATCGGTTTCCTCGCAGTCGGCACAAAAATCTCTCACCGGGCCATCCATCATCGCCCGCCAGGGTTTTGCGTCCGCGCGTACCTTTGACCGCAGTGCCCGTCCCTGCCACGCGCTCACCATCGATTTGGAAGATTATTTCCACACCGAAGTCGCGTCCCAGGGCGTTTCCTTTTCCGACTGGGAACATCAGCCTTCCAGGATTGAACCCAGCACCCATCGCCTGCTCGATCTTCTCGATCGCAACCATACCCAGGCAACATTTTTTGTGCTCGGCTGGGTGGCCCGCCGTTATCCGCGCCTCGTTCGCGAGATCCATCAGCGCGGCCACGAAATCGGCTGCCACAGCCTCGACCATCAACTGGTCTGCCGCATGAGTCCAAGCCAGTTTTATGAGTCCACCGCAACTGCGAAAGATTTAATTGAGTCGGTAATTCAGGAACCCATCTTCGGCTACCGCGCACCCTGCTTCTCCATCACCCCGGGTTGCGAGTGGGCATTTGACGCGCTCTCCAAGCTCGGCTTCAGCTATGACTCCAGTGTTCACCCCGTCCATCATCCAACCTATGGCAATCCCACCGCGCCTCGCAGCGCGTATCCAGTGGCCCACGGTCAACTGATGGAGTTTCCCATTGCCACCTGGAGAGTTGCCGGACGCAATCTGTCTGTCGGCGGCGGCGCGTATCTCCGCCTGCTTCCCTACCAATACATTCAACGCGGCCTCGCAGCCTGGGAAAAAAATATGCAATCGCCGGCGATGCTCTACCTGCACCCCTGGGAAATCGATCCCTACCAGCCCCACATTCCGCTGTCGTTTCAATCCACGGTTCGCCAGACCTGGGGCACGACCATGATGGAAGACAAACTGCAGCGCTTGCTCAACCAGTTTCAATTTGCTCCCGTTCGCGATACCCATAAAGTCGTTCTTGACGGCAAAGGATACTCGCCCAGGCAATCCACATTTCAATTGGAAGAAGCCGTGGCGCAGGTGGCTGGATGAACGACGCAATCAGGGCATCTACACCGTCGAACTCGTTCGACTTTACCGGCGCGGCCATCCGTCACGTCATCCACCCCTTGTGGGCGAAGGTGAACCATCCCACCTTTGCCAGCTACATGCGGGAGTTTGAGCGGAATCAGTATCTCCACCCGGACGATTTGCGCAAATTGCAGATGCGTCGCCTGCGGCAGCAACTGATCGATGCCTACCGCTACGTTCCTTTTTATCGTCTTCGCATGACGCAAGCCGGCTTGACGCCGCTCGACATTCGCACCCATGAGGATCTGCGCCTGCTGCCGGTTCTGACCAAACGCGATATTCAGGATCATCAGGATCTGCTGGTCTCCAGCAACGTTCCTCCCAGCAAGCGGCAACAGAATCAGACCGGAGGATCCACCGGCAGTCCGCTGCAATTTTTTGTCGACAGTCGAACGTTTCGATTCGCGCATGGCCAGCATCGCCCGACACAATACCTGGGCTGGATTACGAATTGGAGACTGGTACGCACAGCCGTGGGGTGCTCGCGGTTCGATCTCGGCGACGACTCCCGATCCGAGCCCGCCTGGCGGCAGAAACTTCTCTATCGAAATCTTTCGCTTCACACTGCTGCGGTCAGCGAAGAATCGATGATGCGCTTCGTCGAAGTTCTCCGGAAATATCGGCCACAGTCGATGGTGGCCTATGCCCAATCCGCTGTCCTCTTCGCGGAATTCTGCAATGCCAACAATATTCACGATATTACGTTCGAATCCATGATTGTCAGCGCTGAGATGCTGCTTCCCGGCAAACGAGAAATCCTGGAAGAAACCTTTCGTGGCAAGGTATTCGATCGCTATGGTTGTCGCGAAGTCAGCGTCATCGCCAGCGAATGTGAATATCACAGCGGCCTCCACGTCAATGCCGACGCCTTGATCGTCGAAGTCGAACCCGCTCCCAATCTTCCTTCCGGCATGGGACGCGTACTGATTACGGATCTGTTGAATCGTTCGATGCCCTTGATTCGCTATGAAATTGGCGATCTCGCCAGCCTCGATTCCGATATGCGCTGCCCCTGCGGACGATCGCTGCCGTTGATCGGAAATATCCAGGGCCGCACCTCGGACTTTTTCGGCTTCCCAGCGGTCGCATGATCGCCGGACCAGCACTGACTCTAATGGTCGGGGATATGCGCGATGTCCGACAGGTTCAGTTCATTCAGGCCGATCCAGCTCATGTCACGTTGAAAGTCGTCGCCGGCAACGGCTATTGCCAACGGACTGAAGAAGAACTTCGGCGACGCATGCAACCTTACCTGGAACAAGAGAGCAGCCTCACCATTGTGACCGCTGACTCGATTCCCTCCGAACCTTCCGGGAAATACAGATTCGTAAAAACGATTGAAGAAAATGAAATCCCGACGGCCTTGAGCCGCTAAAGGAAAACGCACGGATGGGAATACTGCACACTCATTTTATTTTGCCTTTGACGGAACCGGAGCGACATTCCGGTCTGCCTGGCCGCTTGCGCCAGATCAAGAAATTCGACCGGATGTCCGAAAGACAACAGCGTAAAGTTCAGCAGGATCGTCTGCGAAAATTGCTGGAGCACGCCTACACCACGGTGCCTTTCTACCGCCGGCAATTCGATAGTGCCGGCTTCCATCCGCGTGAAGCCCGCGTCGATCATCCGCTGCCTTTGCCGGTGTTGACTCGCGAAGATCTTCGCACTGCCGCCACCTGGCTCGTCTCTTCGGCCTTTCCTGCCGACAAACTTCGGGTCGCGCTCAGCGGCGCTACCCACCGCGTCCCAACTCGTTTTCACCGCGACATCGAAGGCGTCCGCGACAAGGTCGCTCTCAAAATGAAGCTCGACGAGTGGGCCGGTTTCCGCGCCGGCGATAGCGCCATGATGCTTTGGGGAGCTGTCACCGATGCCGCCAGAGAATTCAATTGGAGATGGCGCGTGTATGAAGGCGTCTTCATGCGCCAGACCCCGCCGCCTCCAGGAGTTGTTGGAATCGAAGTCCTGGAAAAATGGCGCTGGCGCTATGAGAAACAACGTCCCAAAATTCTGTATGGCCGCGCTACCGTTCTCGCGGCATTTGCGGGTTATCTACGCGAACGCGGCATGACCCATCGACCCAACGCCGTCATCTCCACTGCGGAAGTGTTGAGCCTGCCGCATCGCAGGCTGCTAGCCACGGTCTTTAAGAGCGCGCCGTTCAACTACTACGGCCGCCGCGATGTTGGAATGATTGGCGCCGAATGTTCCGAGCACGAGGGACTGCATTTTCATCCCTGGGGTTCGTTTGTCGAATTTGATCCAATCGCTCAATCACCCGACGGACCTGTCTACCGTCTATTGGTGACAGACCTGCTCAATTATGGTCAGCCCTTTATTCGCTTCGACACCGGCGACTGCGTCACGCTCACAGAACAAAGTTGCAGTTGTGGACGATGGTTTCCCTTAGTCGGCAAGATTCTTGGCCGACTCGGGCAAGGCGAGATCACGGCGAATGGCGCAGTCGTTCCCAACATTACGTTCCATGATCCGCTGAACCCGATGAAGGCTCCCGTTCAGCCGGTCCTGGCGTTGCCTGCGAGACGGAAACGCGCCGTCAGTCGACCGCGCCCGAAGAAAAACGCTATGACCGCTTGAGATCGAAGATGTGAGCCGGCCAGCACCGTGCTCCCGATGGCGCCACTCTGTGCCATTGCCGATCCGCGATTGAAATGCTTCGCAACAACTTGAAATTGAGGAGTAAGGATGAGTTTTTTTCACACGAACCTGCTGTTGCCACTGGCCGAACGAGAGCGCAATGCCGGCCTTGCTCGCCGCCTGCGCGAAATTCGCCGCTATGAGCGGATGTCAGAAAAGGACCAGCGCGCCATCCAGCAGCAACGTCTGCAACGCATCCTGCAACACGCCTACGATACGGTGCCGCATTATCGCAAACGCTTTGACGATGCAGGCTTCCGCCCCTCCGACGCACGCGTCGATCGCCCCCTGCCCTTACCCGCGCTGTGCCGCGATGATCTGCGCGAAGGCGGAGAATCGCTTCGCTCGAACGCCTATCCACTGCAGGATCTACGCCAGGCCGGCAGCAGTGGCACCACCAGTACGCCGATCCAGTTTTATCGCGACATTGAAGGCTTGCGCAACAAAACCGCAATTCAGTGGCAGTTGAATTCCTGGGCGGGTTACAACCCCGGCGATTCTGTCCTGATGTTGTGGGGAGCGCATCGCGATCTGGCGATGAAACCCAGCTGGCGCTGGCGTTTGTACGAAGAACGCCTGATGCGCTGCATCCCCGCTCCCAGCGGAATCATCAACGATGACATTCTGGAGCGCTTCCGCGAGCGCTATGAATCGCGCCGCCCCTCCGTCCTCTATGCCTACTCCACCGTGCTGGGTGCGTTTGCGGCTTACATGCAAAAGCACGGAATGAAGCATCGGCCCACCACCATCATCGCCACCGCCGAAGTGATGAACGATGAGAACCGCAAGCTCGCCGAATCCGTCTTTGGCGTCCCTGTCACCATGCACTACGGAAGTCGCGAAGTCGCCATGATTGCCGCCGAATGTTCGCAGCATCAAGGCCTGCACTTCCATCCCTGGTGTTCGTATGTCGAATTCGATCCCATTGGGGACACGCCGGACGGCCCTGCCTATCGCCTGCTGGTCACCGATCTGCTGAATTATGGCCAGCCGTTCATCCGCTACGATACAGGGGATTGCGTCACCTTAGGTTCGCAGCAATGCGCCTGCGGTCGCTCATTCCCTCTGGTCAGCAAGATTCTCGGCCGAGTCTGCGAAGGCATTATTCTGCCCGATGGCGGCATCATTCCCGGCATCACTCTCGGCACCCAGATGGCTCAGATGGGTCACACCTTCCGCTCTATCGCGCAAGTTCAATTTGTGCAGAAAAGCTTGGACCACATTCACCTGCGGTATGCCATCAAGGGAAATGAGACTTCCAGGCAGTCCGAACTTTCCTCCATCTGCACCGCCATTGACGCGTTGATGAATCAACCCATGAATTGGTCGCTGGAACAGGTACCCGATATTCCACGAGAACGCTCCGGCAAGATTCGCCTCTGCGTGTCGGAGATCCCTCCGCCGGCTTCAGCCTTTGCAGGTAATTTATTGACCCCGGAACAGCCAGGCTCGACGGCTGGACCGAAGAGAAATTCCACAAACCTCATGAATGCCTGACAATCGGCCATGAAAAACAAAACTGCGAAAACGCGCCAAGGGGAAGCTAAATGGTCCTGCCGCTGATCGACCGTTGCCGAGGACGAATCTACGACTTTATCCATGACGTGGACACGTTCCGCAGTGTGTCCATGGATGACGTAAAGGTAGTAGGAAATAATAAGCAACTCGGCGTGCCCTATAGCGTGACCATGCCCAAGTCCATGCGCGTGGTTTTGAAGCATTTGCAAGGGTTCGATCCATCCACAACGTTTGTGGACATCGGGTGCGGTAAGGGCTGCACCCTTTTGGTCGCCAGCCGCTTCCCTTTCAGAAAAATTGTTGGCGTGGAGTTTGCCGACGAGCTGTGCCAAATCGCACAGGATAATATTCGGCGTTATCGAGGCTCACAGGCGTGCAAGAACATTTCCGTCCATCGGATGGATGCAACCCAGTTTAGTTTCCCTGACGGGCCGCTGATGATATATTTTTTCAATCCGTTCCACGAATCCGTCATGGAGAAGGTCTTGACCAACTTATCGGAGTCACTGGAAGCCGCCCCACGGCCGGTCACTTTGGTATGCGATGCCTTGTATCACCGAGATGTGATCCTGCGGAAGTTTCGTCCTCTAAAAGTTGAGAGAATTATTGGATTCTCCGTCTATTCGGACGCTGCCCGTCAAACTAGGGCAGATTGATAGATGCCGCAATCAAAGTGAGAGAAATCATTCTGACCGAAGTGAAGAATCCAGAATGTGCTGGCAACACCAACGACGCTGCGATCGCCTGGATTCTTCACTTCGGTTGCCGCGTGACCTAGGTCCAGAAGGGCTCTCCACTGCAATTCATTGCACAAACTGGAATTCGATTTCGTCCGCGGCTACCGGATTATTCTTATTGGCTCGCCTTGCATTGTGTTACCTGGCCGCCTATCGTCACAGTGGCCGTGCTTTCCGCCCCGCAATACACAGTATTCGGCAAGCTGTCGGTGAACTGGATGTTGACCGGACAGGCAGCGCCTGGATCCTGCTGGGTTGGATCGCAGCCACCGTCCCCGGCGTACATCGTATACGTGGACGTACCCAACCACGTGTTGTGCCCGATCGTCGTATTGTTATACCCATCCCAGTCCCCGCCAACATAGGCGAATTGATCGCTGAATGTGTTGCCGGTGAAAGTCACGTTGGAATCGGTGGTGGCGTCGAAGTCCATCCCAAAATCATGCGCCGTGCCCTTGTTCGTGGTCGTAATTGTGTTACCGGAGAACACTGCACTGCCTGCCGGCGACATCCCCGTCACCCGCAGGCCGATGGCCTGGCAAGCCCCCGAAGTCGCGGTGATAGTGTTGCCCGTCACCTGGACGCCCACCGGCGGAGAGGGAAGGAAGCTGCTATCGAACTCCAGTTGCACTCCATAGGCTCCGCCAAGTTCGCAGCCGCTATACTCTGGATTCTGCGGAAGTTCGGTTACCGTGATTACATTGTTGGAAATGGTCACGTGGTTCGAGTTGATATGGAAGCCGCGTCCGCTCTTGGGATGACAATTGTTGTTGGTCACCGTTGTATAGTCGGCTGGGACGTCAGCACAAAAATCGTTGGCATAGGTCGCATTCATGCTGATGTCGTTGCCGCTGATGGTGCTGTGCTGGTTGACCGTGCGAATCCCTCCTTGTGGAGAACCCACAATCGTGTTGTTTTCGATCAGGTCGCCGCTGCCGGGATTCTGGTTGTTCTGACCAATATAGATGGCCTGCCCCTGAAAGGCGGCCCGCGCGGGAAGCGGCGCCTGCCCCGGTCCCTGAATGTTGGTCACATTGTCGTAAATGATGTTGCTTTCGATCCTTGCGCCGACAGGAATATAGTTCGAGTTGTAGAACTGTGCGCCCGTATTCTGGAACGTTGCGGTGATGTTATGGACATAGGGTGCAACTGCCATTCCATTTGATTGTCCAAAGCTGAACACCGGACTGAATGTCGCCGAGTTCGGGGATTGCACGATGTTGCCCCCGTAGACCTCGAAAGCGCTATGGGCGGAACCGCATGGGCCGCTATCCGATGGGTTGGTAGACCAGCAATCGTGCGCCTCAATGGCGGGCGCGGGCGTTGAACCGCCACCCGTTCCGTAGGTGATGGTGTGACCATTCAGATTGAGCGTGATGTTGTTTGCATCGATACCGAAGCAGGTTCCCGCGCTCGACACATCATTCGCCAGATAATAACTGCCGGAAGACGTGAGGTCCCGGCACGCGGTCAGAGCGGTGCCCGTCCCTGTTCCTGTCCCAGTCCCCGTCCCCGTCCCAGTCCCTGTTCCTGTGCCCGTCCCCGTCCCTGTTCCGGTCCCAGTTCCAGTCCCTGTTCCAGTGCCAGTCCCAGTTCCTGTCCCGGTCCCTGTCCCGGTCCCAGTTCCGGTCCCAGTTCCTGTTCCTGTTCCAGTCCCAGTTCCTGTTCCAGTTCCCGTCCCAGTTCCGGTCCCAGTTCCTGTTCCTGTTCCGGTTCCCGTGCCAGTCCCAGTCCCAGTTCCGGTCCCTGTCCCCGTCCCAGTTCCTGTTCCTGTTCCAGTCCCAGTTCCTGTTCCCGTCCCAGTTCCTGTCCCGGTCCCCGTTCCTGTCCCAGTGCCGGTTGTTCCCGTTGGAGCGGCCGCAACCGTCAGGGTCAACTGACCCGTCACACTACTCTTTAATGAATCTGTGATCACGACATTGAACGTGTAGGTGCCCGCTTTCGACGGGGTGCCCGTCACGTCCCCGCTCGAGCTAATGGAAAATCCGCTCGGCAACGAAGACTGCCCAAAACTCCAGCTATAAGCCGGCTGTCCACCGCTGGCTGCCAACGCAATGCTATAGCTGGAACCTGCCGTCCCGGAAGGAATACTGGTCGTCACCAGGCTGAGCGGCGGATAACAGCTAGTCGGAGTTGTGTTCGAAAGGGAATAGAGTGCGACCGCGCTGAACAGAAAAGCCAGCACGGCTAGGGGGAGAAACATTTTGCGTGACATTCAAGCTCCGTTCCAAAACTTCCTGCTAACGTCGGCGACCGTCTCTTCGACGATGCACCGCGGGGGGGTATAGATGGTAGCCTTGAAACTCCCTCGAAAGGGAACTCCAACCTAAACAAAACTTCAAAAAAATGCAGGCAGGAAACAGGATTACAGGCAAGAGCCGATTAACGTATTCTTATCCGTTTGCAGAACGAGTCGAAGGTAACATTTCGCAACGGACAAAAAAGCACTGCAGGACTGTGAGCAAGGAGATGATTTCTCCTTCACACTCAGTCCCAGCGATGAATGTTTGATCTTGGGGAAATCATAATGCAAAATGGCAGGATTGCCTATGACCGCCGACACACAATTAAGCCGGCGGTGCTTGGGTAGGAACCTGTCTGCGCAACACCGGCAACAGCGCCGGGGACCAGTCCGGGACGGCCTCCGTCGACCGCGCAAGTTCTGGCCGGCCCGGTTCCGTTACGGTAACTCGTTCTTGTAGCATGGGTAACAGGCTCACGCAAGCGACCAGCGCACCGACTACGTACCAGTTGTACCGGTAAAGATTGTGGGCGGCATATCCGTCAAAAAGCAACAGGCAAAGAATAATGTTGAACATCGCGGGGAGTATTTGCAGGAAGGTCGATGCGTTGTGGGTTGACAATTCTCTGCGCAGCCGGAAGTTTAGCCGAAAAACACAGATCACATATCCCCCAAACGTAATCACCCCCGCCAGGCCCAATTCACCCAGCAATTTGAAATAGAGGGAGTGCGCGTTCAGGAAAGTCTTACGGCCGTCACCCGGCCAATACTTCGCCCCGTTCGCGTCTGTGTAGTCGCCCGCACCGATCCCGGTAATTGGGTTGCTCTCGAACATGGCAATCCCGCCTTCCCAGCTCAGAATCCGGTTCTGATACGACTCATCCGTCTTCAGATGGTCCACAGTTTCATAGCGCGCTTTGTATTGTTGCGGGATCACCAGCCATACCAGGGGTGCAAGCGCCACCAGGACAGGCAGGAACAGCAGGTTCTTTGGCTTGCGAAATAACACCATTAAGATGAGAAAGAGCACCCCAGACGCCGCAGCACGGGACCCTGTATCGACAATGGTCACTAAATACAAGCCAATCGAAGCGGCTGCGATGGACCGCATCCAGAGGGGATTTGACCGGACCAAAAGCGCAATAGCCAGTGGGATCGACAAGAGCATCGTGATAGCCAGCGTATTCGGATCGCCCGCCGAGCTGGTGATACCGATGGCGCGATCAATATGCATCGTGTACTGCCAGATGCCATGCGCATAATTCCAAAGTGCGCTACCGCCAAGCCAGTCCACCAAAAGAATGTCGGTGAAGATAAACCATTGGATACGCTTCTCTGTGGTCAAAAGCGCGGTCATAAACAAAATGAAAACAACAGCTTCCAAAAAGGAGAAACAGGATGTCACCGCATTCGCCCGCCAAAATGCCAACGGAACCGACACAATCATCGCCCCATAAAAAGCCAAAAACCAGCGTGTCGGCTTCGGAAAACGAAATTTTCCTCCGTGGATCAGAAACGCAAGCAGCAGCAACGTGGCCGTTACCCGCTCCAGATGCAGGGGCGCCAGCCGCGGATAGAGCTCACCGGGGTCCAGTTCCATGACGATTAAGAGCGCCAGCAGCCCAATATAGGGCCTTGTCAGCCCAATCATCGCCAGAATGAACACCACCAACACAACAACAAATTCCATCTCTTATCCGCCCCAACCACCCGAAGATATCCATCACGTCAGTTGCAAGCGCCGTGCCATCCCTCCCCGATACTCAAAAAGGCCGTTTTCTGGCTTCTTCTTGCGGAAAATACCCTCGAAAACCCCCCGAACCCCTTCCGCACCCTCCCACAATCTGAGAAAATTCCGTCCTGCAGAAGTAAATGTTCCACCTGTGGCCTTCAGGGATGCAAATGTTTGCACACTTTTCCGCCGAGAACCGCTTTCTTTCCACCGGTTCCCGAAATCTACCGCCTGTTTCTCCCGCCCGCCAATTTGGCCAGTGAAATGCACTGTATTGCATGACATCTGCATCTTTACCGCCGATCAGGAGCTTCACGGCTGTGGCATCCACCGTTTCAAAGCTAGAAAACCGCAAACACTACTCCCTCAAGAAGCTGGTTCGAGGTTCCAGCAGTCGTGTGCTCCGCATGGTCACCCTGGCCATCATCGGCTTCTTCATCATGCCCTTCACGGTCCACAAGCTGGGAGCCCAGCAGTATGGAATCTGGGCCATTGCGCTATCCTTCATCGGCTACTACAGCTTCCTGGATCTGGGCCTTTCCGGTGCGGTCTTCACCCACATGGCTTACGCGTTTGGACGCGAGGATCACGAAGAAGCCCGCAATATCTACGGCGCTGCCCTGCGCATCTTTGGTGGTGTGGCGCTCATACTGACAGCAGCCACTATCGTGCTCGCCGGCGGAGTCTATTTCCTCAACTACTCCCATAGTCGCGAACTGGCGACCGTTCTTCTCATTGTGGGTCTCAACACGGCAACCAGCTTCAGTATGCGTGTCCCGTTCGGAACTTTGAATGCCGGCCAGCATTTCGACATCACTGCGTGCGTTTTAATTGTCACGGGAATCTTGCGCGCCATCGGTACCGTGGTTTTGTTGAGTGCACATTATGGCGTGATCTCCCTTGCATGGCTTAGCGTAATCGCCGCGGTTCCAGCCAACGCGATCATCCTCTGGACGGTACACAGCAAGTATCCCTTCCTCAAGATTTTTTCCTGGCCTCGCTGGAATGGCGACACCTCCAAAAAACTCTTTAAGTTCGGCGGACCCGTCCTCATCGGTCAGATCGCCGATCGTATCCGCTTCCAGACAGACACCTTGACGGTTTCCTTTTTTGTCGGGCTCACCGCAGTCACCCACTACAGCATTGGCTCAACCCTGGTGCTGTATTACATGGACGGAATCGATTCCATTGTCGGTGTGTTGATGCCCGTTCTTAGCATGCAGAAAAGCGTGAGTGACAATGGCGGTTTTGAACGTAGCTACTTCGCCGGAACCAGGGTTGCACTTGCCAGTTCAGCCTTCATTCTGTTCGGCATGATCGCCTGGTCGAAAGACTTTGTCCTGCGGTGGATGGGTCAATCCTTCACCGATGTATACCCCGTTATCGTCATTCTCTCAGTTGCGGTGTTTCTCGAAACGTCGCAGGCCACGTCCGTCAACGCACTCTATGCCAGCCTGCACCAGAAGGCCTACGCCGTTCTCAATATCAGCGAAGCGCTTTGCAATCTGGCCCTCAGTCTGCTGCTGGCGCGGCCGTATGGCATGATCGGCGTCGCCATCGGCACCTTGATCCCCAGCGTTGTCTTCCGCGGCATCGTGCAGCCAATCGTCGTGCAACGCATCCTCAATATCAAAATTCGCGACACCGCACTCGTCTATCTCCGCACCGGCTTTCGTTGTGCGGCCTTCCTCATCCTGCCCTGGCTCATTACCCACTTCCTGCTGCGCCCATCCTATTTTCGGTTGATCACAGTTGGAATCCTCTCCGTCATCACCTATGCAATCCCCATGTGGTGGCTGGAGTTCAACGGTGTCGGCGCACAGAAGGTCGCAGCCTCCTTGCGATCCGCTCGCCGGCTTCTTCTCTCCAACTAAAGGGATGTAGACTTTCCACCGACTGTGATACAGTTCGGCATCATGCTTGACCGTCGCCGTTTTCTTGCTGTCTGTTCGCAATTTGGATTGGCTTCAACGTTGTTGCCGGGCGCTCTCTATACCATCGCCACTCAGGCGCAGACTGGGGCGGCTCCTTCCGCCACCGCCTCTCCATCGCTTCCCAAAATTACACCCGAAATGGTCGAGCAGGCGGCCGCGCTGGCCGGTGTTCCCATCGCCCCCGACCAAATTTCCATGATGCTGAACGCACTGAATCAGCAGCGCGACGGCTACTCCGCCATCCGCGCGCTTCACCTGCAGAACAGCGTCGCGCCAGCCTATATTTTCGATCCGCTGCCGCAGGACGCCACCCTCCAAACCCGGCGCGAAGCTCCAAAATATGGCAACCCTCCCACCGTCGGCGAGCCGCCCATCAACCTTGAGGAACTGGCCTTTGCCAACATCCCCAAACTCGCCGAATACATTCGCACCAAAAAAGTCTCTTCCGTCGCGCTCACGGAGATGTATATCGAACGGATTCGTCGCTTCAATCCCGCTTTGCATTTCCTCATCACGCTGACTGAAGAACGCGCCCTGGCGCAGGCCAAAGCCGCCGACGCCGAAATCGCCTCTGGAACGTATCGCGGTCCGCTGCATGGATTGCCCTGGGGCGCAAAAGATCTGCTCGCGGTCAAAGGCTATCCCACCACCTGGGGCGCTGGCGGCTTTGAGCATCAGACCTTCGACTACGATGCCACCGTCGTCAAACGCCTCGATGCAGCCGGCGCTGTCCTGGTCGCCAAGTTAAGCCTGGGCGCATTGGCGATGGGAGATCAATGGTTCGGCGGTCGCACTCTCAACCCCTGGAACCGTCGTCAGGGTTCCAGCGGATCTTCCGCGGGGCCGGCCTGTGCCACCGCCGCGGGCTGTGTCGCTTTCTCCATCGGCTCGGAGACTCTCGGCTCCATCTCCTCACCCTCCACTCGATGCGGCGTGACCGGCCTCCGTCCAACCTTTGGATTTGTGCCACGCACCGGTGCCATGGCGCTTTCCTGGACCATGGATAAACTCGGCCCCATCTGTCGCTCCGTGGAAGATTGCGCCCTGGTGATGAACAGCATCTACGGCCCGGACGGAAAAGATTTGAGCGTGCAAAACGCCGCGTTCAATTGGGACGCGAATTTCGACTGGCGCTCTCTTCGTATCGGCTATGTCCCGACCGCGTTTGTCATTCCCAAGCCGCTGGACGAAACCATGCCTATCGGCTTGCCCTCAGACAAACAAAAAAAATGGCGCGAGGAGTATGCCCTGCGCCGCGCCTCTCGCGAACGCACCCGCTACGATCGCACCTTCGATCTGGCCGCGCTCGATCAACTCAGAAGCATGGGCGTCAAATTAATTCCAGTCGAGTTCCCCAGGCTTCCCTACGACGCCATGGCCAATCTATTGTCCGCAGAGGCAGCCGCCGCGTTTGATGAGCTCACCATGAGCGGTCGCGACAAGCTGCTCACCGCGCAAGGTCCGGAAGATTGGCCCAACGTGTTTCGCACCGCCCGTTTTTATCCCGCCGTCGAATATATTCAGGCCAACCGAGCCCGCTCCATCGCCATTCAGCAGATGGCCGCCATTTTTAAGATCGTCGATATCATCGTCGTGCCCAGCGGTGGCGACCAACTCACCATCACCAATCTCACCGGGCATCCCGCCGTCATTCAGCCCAATGGCATTCGCGAGAACGATTCGCCCAAGCCTCCCGCCGTCGACACCGGCGACGAAGATAATATCGGGGGTCCCGGCACGCCGGTCAGCATTACCTTCCTCGGCAATCTGTATCAGGATGCGAAACTCTGCGCCTTCGCGCGCGCCTACCAGCAAGCCACAGATTTCGCCAAGATGCATCCGGACCTATCCGGCATCGGCGCAAAGTAGGAGCAAATGGTGCCCCATTCAAGCCTACCCTGAGCCTGCCGAAGGGTTGGCTTGAGTGGGATGAAGAAATGTATTTGTCACCCGGAAGTTGTCCACCGTGACGACAACAAAACCTGGGTGCCCCACATCTGCCCCCGTTTTGTGCGGGAAAATGTGGGATAGCACGCGCTTTACGCCTACAACCCACCCGCCATCTCGGCAAGCTTGGCAATGGTATTCATGTTGCGCGCCGTTCCATTTTTTGCTGCGGGAATTTTCAACTTCGAATCGCCCTGGCCATCGGGATAGTACCCGTAGATTTCGCGCGCACCCAGTCGAAGCTGTTCTGTAGTCTGGTTTGTCACCGTCTGCAGTGCATCAGCGCTCGGCTTTCCATCCAGAAAATACGCCACCGTACGATTTCCCGGCATCTTCGAAAATGGATTCTTTGCCAGCACCTCGGCCATCTCCGCCGCCGTACGCACCATCACGCCGACTGGTTTTCCGGCGTAGGCGCTCAACGCCGCTTCCAATGCGGCCTTCACTTGCGCTTCGGTTTTTGGGGATTGAAACACCACATTCCCGCTGGCGATATACGTGCGCACGGAACGGAACCCCGCCGCTTCGCACATGGCTTTCAACTCCGTCATCGGCAGCTTGCCCGTGCCGCCCACATTCACTGCGCGCAACAGGGCAATGTATGCGTTCATCTTTCCGCTCACGCGCGCCTGCCCTCTTTCACGTTCGGCACAACCGCTTCGCCGCCGTCTCTCTCTGCGCTAGGTTACGGTCACCACAACCGTGGTCGACGCTACCGTGGTTCCCGACGTTCCAGTCACCGTCACCGTCTGGGTCTCCGGCGTTCCACCGCCACCGCCGCCTCCTCCGCCACCTGTGCCAGCACTGCCGCCACTGCAAGCGGTGATAGCAATAGCCGCCATCAGTCCACCGAACAGCAGCAATACTGCCATCCAGCGCGATGGGAAATAGCGCCGCCGTCTTCCCAGGCCCAGCAACGCAAATCCCAGAATCCCCGCAAACGCCAGCCGTGCCGGCACTCCGGAATCGAGCGGCGACGGAACCGCCTTGTTCTTCGCGGTCGTTGTTGCTGCTGCCGAAGAGCTGGCATTCAGCGTCAGCGTCACAGTTTGCGCCGCGCCCGGAACCAAACTGACAGATGCATTCGAGAAGCTGCAGGTCACTCCCGCCGGCAGGTTCGAGCATGTCAAATTCACCGTGCCCGTAAATCCGGAACTTCCCGGTCCCGTGCTGGTCGGGCTCAATACAACCGACGTCATCCCCGAACCGCCTGGAGCTACCGTCACCGCATTCGGCTTCAGCACCAGGCTGAATTGCCCATTCACCGCCGTCAGTTTCGGCCAAGCAGCTCCCAGTGCCGCCGCATCCACGGAACCCAGCCCGGTCGCCATGTCATACCCGGTCCCTGCGTTGCAGCAGGACATCACATATCCGCCTGCGCCGTTAGAAATGCAGTTCGGGCTCCCTGCCACGCATATCACCGCATTGCTCCCCGTGGTGATATCGTGAAAGGCTCCTGGCGTGGTCTGCACCGTCTGATACAGAATCGGATTGATGTTTCCAGCACCGCCCGTGTTCCCTGCCTCCTGGTTCATCAGCGTAAGAATCGCGGCCCATTGTGGAGCTGCAATCGAAGTCCCTCCGTAGAGAAATCCCTGCTGCGGATTTTGCGCATCGAAGTAAGGCGCTTGCCCGGATCCCACCGGATACACGCAGCTGCTTTGCCCGGTGAACGCTGTGCCCGCGCCGTTAGTCTCCTGAGTACATAAAACGTATCCATCGTGATCGGGATCGGCGGCCAGCGAAACGTCCGGCACATCGCGCTTTCCATCGTTCGGAACGCCCGTCCCCACCTGCCAGGATGGCTTGGTGAATCCCCCCGCGCATCTCAGATTCGTTCCGCTCCCTGCCGTAGTCACGCAATTGCTGGCGCCCCCGCCACTGGCGCTTAACCCGCCGTTGAAGTTCAGCCCGGTAGTGTCCGGGGTGTTATTCCATGTCGTCTCTGGAATGTAGCCAATCACCGATCCGTTGCTCGAAGTATTGTTGTTGTTCCAGTACTTCGATTGATCCTCAACGTCTGCGCTGAATGAGGTGCCTCCAACTGCGGTCACATATTGGCTGCTCGGCGGATAATCGACATTTAACCCGTACGATGCGCCCACCAGCTTTCCGCTGCTGTTATAACCGTTGTCGCAGTCCGCAGAACCGCTGTCACCCGACGCTGCAAACACGGTTTGCCCCTGCGAATTGGCCTTTTCCAACTCCGTCTCCAGCATTGCGATCGCGCTACTGCCCGCAAAACCCGCCTCGCATCCGCCATAGCTCATGCTGATTACAGGAACAAAATTGGTGCCGTTCACCAGCGGGTTATCGATCGCCCACATCAGGGAATCCAGCACGCTGTAACCGGATGATTGGCTTGCTACCGTGACGTAGAGGATGTTCGCGTTCTTCGCAATCGCGCCCGACCATTCCACGTCGATGTCCGCCTCTTCCAAATCACCTGGATAGGCGACCGCGGTGGTTCCCGATCCCCCCACCAGAATCTGCGTCGGCAAATTGCTCGCGTTCAATCCGCTTAATGTTCGAAAATGGGCGATATCACTTTCGTGCTGCACGATGTCCGTCTGCCCCACAATCGCCAGCGTCTGATCTGTTCCCGTGAAGTTGCTGTTGTACAGGCCAGTCACGTCATACAGCGTCTGCGCATCCGCAGGTGCAATAAAATTCACAAGTCCGCTGGTGGGACAGCCGTTTGCCGGGTCAGGAGTGCAAGACAGCGTATAGTGGGACCCCACCGCACTCGCTCCACTCTGCGGCGCTGCATGCACCAGTCGCTTCATCACGTGCGGCTCTGGGTGAAATGTATTCAGGTGCCACACTCCCAGAGACATCCCCGCAATCGCCTGCGGCAGGCTGATGTCCGTCGAGTTCGCCCAATGCTGCTTTCCATGGAACAGATACTTGCGCATCTGCGTCTGGAAAACTGCATTCACCTGCGCCGCCGTTCCGCTGAATACGATGCGATCATTGCTCGCCGGAATTGAAGTCACGTTAAAACCCTGCGCGCGCAACCAGGCCGCCACTTTCGTCAGGTCCTGCTGGCTCACTCCATAGCGCGCCGCAAATTGTCCCGGCTTCAGCCATTGGTGATACAGCGGCGAGCCCGGAGTTTGCTGTTGCTGCAGCAGGTTTTTCAGATCCGCCTGTTGCGCAGCGGAAAGCGCAAACATCAGCGACATATTTTCCATGGGCGTCGACCCGGACATCTCACCTTCATCCTGCGACACCGCCACCCGCGGGGACATGGTGCCCTTCATCACCTGCGTCTGCCCGGACTGAATGGGTCCGTTGATGCGGCTCGGCAATACTGCAAGTGCGCCGGCCTGGGGAAGCGAAATGCCTCCCACCAGAAGCGCAGCGATCCATCCTAAAACCAGGCGAATTCTCATGTGATGCAACTTGCCATCCATACGTCGACCGTACTTCGGTTCCGTCATTGGTGTACCTGCGGGGTAAAGTTCTCTATCGGCGGATTGGTGTCCAAATACCGAGATTCTATGGATTTATTGCGAAATCACCAAAGGAATTCATATAGACGTGCGCACCGAAGAATAGTCTCGGTTGTCCACGTTTTTCTCATCCAAAGTTGGTAGCATCTCTTTTGGAGCTGGCCGTTTTCCTAAGATTAGAGAAATAGTCGAGTTTGCTCATGAATCAGTTAGATTTCTCGTTGTTTACCCTGGGCGGCTCCCTTTTGGCCGGCTTACTCGGCTCGCTCACCGGATTGGGCGGCGGCGTGGTCCTCGTTCCCATGCTGGTGCTGCTGTTCAAGGTAGATATCCACTACGCCATTGGCGCTTCGCTTATCTCCGTCATTGCAACATCGTCCGGCTCAGCCGCTGCCTACGTGCGAGAGGGCTATTCCAACATGCGCATCGGCATGTTTCTTGAGGTTGCCACCACCGTCGGAGCTGTCGGCGGCGCCTGGCTCGCAACCCGCACCCCAACCCGCGGTATAGCCATTGTATTCGGTCTGGTTTTGCTCTATTCCGTATACATTTCATCCCGTAAACATGACGATGGCATGGTCGCCCCCAATCGCTGGTCCGATCGCCTCAAGATGAACGGTACCTTCCCCGGCCCGGATGGCAAAGAAGAGTCTTACGCGGTGAAGAACATCTCCGGAGGCTTCGCCACCATGGTCGGCGCCGGCGTCCTTTCCGGTCTGCTCGGCATTGGCTCTGGCGCTGTCAAGGTTCTTGCGATGGACCACATCATGCGCATCCCCTTCAAGGTGTCCACCACCACCAGCAACTTCATGATCGGCGTTACCGCTGCCGCCAGCGCCGGCATCTATCTGCGCCGCGGCTACATCGATCCCTCGCTCGCCGCGCCCGTCATGATCGGAGTTCTGATTGGCTCACTCATCGGCGCTCGCCTGCTGGTCAAAACCCACGTCAAGTCCCTGCGCCTCGTCTTCTCTGTCGTCGTCTTTTTTCTTGCAGTGGAGATGATCTACAACGGCATCGCCGGAAAGATATAGCCATGCGCCTATTGAACGACAAACAAGTCGAAATTCTGATCGGTCAGGTCCTCCGCGCCGGCGTTCTCCTCTCCTGCTTCGTCACCCTCATCGGGCTGGTGGGATACCTGCTCCACAATTCCGCAGCGATCCCCAATTACCACGAATTTCACTCCGTCAACGCGCCGCTGCGCTCCATGGTCCTGCTCATTCCGCGCGCCTTCCATGGCCATCCTCTGTCGATTATCCAGCTGGGAGTGTTGCTCTTGATCGCCACGCCCGTCGCCCGCGTAGCTTTTCTCGTCGTCGCCTTCGCGCTGGAACGCGATCGAATGTACGTCGTAGTCAGCGCGACAGTACTGGTCATCCTTCTGGGATCGATTCTCTTCGCTCGATGACCTGGCTCCGCGCCAGACGTTTCATGTACTCATGTACAAAAAAAGGTGAGCGCGCTTTTCCATCAAAAAACGCGCCCACTTCAAGTTTTTTCCATGAAGAAATTTGGACCGCTTCCCGGCCTGCGCGGAACTTTCATCCTCGCACCCAGTGGGCCATCAGATTGGTTTCTGATTAGTGAGCCGCTCCGCCTCCCGCACCTCCGGAACGGGTGCCGCCACCGCCGGTGCTCCCCGTGCCGGCCCCGCTGCTACCCGTGCTGCCGCTACCGCCATTGGGACTCGTAGTGCTTCCACCTCCGGGATTGCTACTGCCGGTGGTTCCATTTCCAGTGTTGCCGGTTGTCCCGTTCCCCATCGTTCCGTTCGGGTTCGAGCTACTGGTTCCGTTCGGGTTCGAGGTATTTGGATTGCCTTGATTGGCATTGCTCCCATTCCCAGTCGAACCTGTTCCCATTTGCCCGTGGCCCGTCTGCTGATTGCCCATCTGGCCCTGGCTTCCGTTCCTGGTCATACCGCCGTTTTGGGATCCATTGCCTTGCGTGCTTCCGGCGGTGCCTGTTCCCTGCTGCGCCTGTCCACCCGTCGCTCCGCCACCGGTTGCCCCGCCGGCCGTGCCGCCAGCCTGGCCCATCGCCGCAACACCAGACATCGCACACGCTGCTGCAAATACCATGAGAGATCGTTTGATCGTCAAGTTTGTTTCCTCCTTAGCTTCTTGCACAACAAACTGACCTAAACACCAAATCCATCTCGGCATCCACGCCAACTTATCGAGCTAGCTATTCGGATAGCCGCAGTCTGCAACGGGTTGCTGTTCCTCGCACGCCTCCCGCAACATACGATTTTGTGATTCCAATGTCCCTTTGCGCCCACGGAGCAACCTCTCTATCCGCGCTGCCATCCTGCGCACCACATGCGTTTCACCGCAAAAACATCCGCCATTGATATTCCATTTCGCGACACATCTCACCGCTATCCCAGACCTGCCGCCTGCATTACGATAGACAAATGAGCGAACGCAGCCGCGAACTTCGAGAACAGATTCTGCAACTCGCGGAAAAATATTTTGAAGAGGAGTTTCGCGCCCAGCCCTTCTTCCCCGGCCAGTCCGCCGTGCCTGTCGCCGGAAAAGTTCTGGATGCCGCCGACCTACGCAATCTGATCGACGCCTCGCTCGATTGCTGGCTGACCACGGGCCGATTTGCTGCACAATTCGAGCGCCAGTTTGCCCGCTATCTCGATGTGCGCGGCGCAACCCTGGTCAACTCCGGCTCCTCCGCCAATCTGCTCGCCTTCTCTGCGCTCACATCACCCAGGCTTCTCGATCGCGCCATTCGCCCCGGCGATGAAGTCATCACCGTGGCCGCCGGATTTCCCACCACCGTCAACCCCATCATTCAGAATC
Source organism: uncultured Acidobacteriota bacterium (assembly GCA_963794795.1). Lineage (GTDB taxonomy): Bacteria > Acidobacteriota > Terriglobia > Terriglobales > Acidobacteriaceae > JAKAAZ01. The sequence goes on from CAWCFC010000010.1 coordinate 97,520, forward strand.
GCTGCGTCCCGGTCTTCATCGACATCACCGTGCCCAACTATCAGGCCGACGCCTCGCAGCTCGACGCTGCCCTCAGCGATCGCACTCGCGCCATCATGATCGCGCATACCCTGGGCAATCCCTACGATCTCGATCGCGTTTCGAATTTCGCGAAGCAGCACAATCTCTGGCTGATTGAAGATAGTTGCGACGCGTTGGGAGCTACCTTCAAAGGCAAAAAAGTTGGAACCTTCGGCGACCTCGCGACCGTGAGTTTTTATCCCGCCCACCACATCACCATGGGCGAAGGCGGCGCGGTTGTCACCAACACGCCGCTGCTAAAAACTCTTGTCGAATCTTTTCGCGACTGGGGCCGCGACTGCTGGTGCGAGCCCGGAAAAGACAACACCTGCGGTAAGCGCTTCGATTGGGAGCTGGGCGATCTGCCCTGCGGGTACGATCACAAATACACCTACTCCCACATCGGCTACAACTTGAAGCTGACCGACATGCAGGCCGCCATCGGCCTCTCACAGCTGGCAAAACTTCCCGGCTTCATCGCCGCGCGGCGAAAGAATTTCCAGTACTTGTATGAAGGATTGAAACCGCTCGAAGATCGCCTGCTGTTGCCGGAAAGCACGCCCGATGCCGAGCCCAGCTGGTTCGGATTTCCCATCGGCGTGCGCGAGGATGCCCCCTTCGATCGCAATGACCTGATTCGCGAACTGGAATCCAACAAGATTGCCACGCGCCTGCTGTTCGGCGGCAATCTAACCCGCCAGCCCGCCTATCAGGGCGTCGACTTCCGCATCATCGGCGACCTGCACAACACCGACTTTGTCATGCGCAATGTTTTCTGGATCGGCCTCTATCCCGGCCTCAACGAGGCCATGCTCAACTACACCATCGACACCATAACCGCCTTCGCCAATCGATATACTCGCCAGCCTGTCTGACCCGAACGCGACCCTGAAGCGGACTGCAGCGCTTGAAGGATTCTTGCACTGTTCAAACAGCACATCATCCAAATTGAGAGTGTCCCCTGAAAGATCAACCGACGATGAACCCACGCGATACACGACAGAGTGAGCCGGATTTCTTGCAGCGTGTCTTGGCAACTGCTTCGCGAAGAATCACCACGCTCGCCGATGCCTTAGAAAAACACTCGGCCGTCTTCCTGCCGATACTCCTCGTGTTGTATGTATGGATTCTGAAGAGCTCCCGTGTTAAGCGTCTCTGGCACGACGAGCTATACACCTTCTACATCGCGCAGGCACCAAGCTTCGCAAAAATGATGGAGTGGACGCGCACCATCGACCTGAATCCCCCGCTCTATTACATCGCTGCTCGGCTTACGTTCCACGTGCTTCATCCATCGGCTTTCTCAGTCCGGCTTCCGTCTATGGTCGCGTATTTCGTGGCAACTTTGTGCGCCTACCAATTTGTTCGCCGCAGGCTCACCCCACTCTATGGTCTTCTCGCCGCCATGGTGATGTTGGCCAGTTCGTTCAATCAGTACTCCTATGAGGCACGTCCGTATGCGTTTGTTCTGGGCTTCCTTGGGATCCTCGCACTCGGATGGCAACGGGCAATTCAAGAGGACAAGCCAAGAAGCTGGATGGCATACGTATTCGTGCTGCTCGGCGGCTTTGGAATGCTGTTGAGTCATGTGTTGGCGTCGGTTGCCTATGCCGCATTGCTCTTGACGGAAGCCATACGCTTCGTCATGCGCCGCAATCCGGATTGGATCCTGTGGATTTGCCTCGCACTCCCGCTCTCCGCATGCATCACCTATTTGCAACCGATACAGACACACTCCTCAGGCGCCTTTCCGGAACAGTTTCAGGCTTCGGTGATTGATTTATTCGCCGCCTATTCCGATCTTTGGATCGGACTCATATCGTTTCTTGGCGTTGCCATCATCGCCATCGTTCTGTTGGATGGAAATCGACCTCCGTCCCAAGCCAATCGACTGCCGCGCGGTTTTTCATTGCCGGAAAAGATTCTCGCGCTCGGTTTCTGCTTCGTGCCCCTGGTCGTGACCCTCGTCTTCATGCGTTCTCACAGCGCATATTTTCTCCGTTACGGAATTCCTTCCATCTTCGGCGCCGCCATCCTGGCACCCTGGTTCGTCGCTCGCTGGACCCGCAACAGCAGCTTCGCCGCTCTCATTTGTTCCATCGTCTTTGTCTTCGGTGTCGTCACGCCCTCATCGATCGCCCGCCACCTGCAGCACGTTGTGCAGCCGATCAAACCGCAGGGTCCAAACCTTACCGGAACATTCGATATCCCGATCAGTCAAATTCACCCCGATCTACCCATGGTCGACGCCAGCGGACTTACATTCCTCGAAATGAATCGCCGCGAGAACAGCACATTCCTGTCGCGCGTCTACTACCTCAACGATGCGCAGGCGGCGATCAAGTATGCGAACGCGACTATCTTCGAGGGTTTTCCTGCGCTGAAAGGTAAGTTTCCCATCCGCGGCAATATCATGCCGTATCAGGAATTCATCCAGCAGCATTCAAAGTTTCTTGTTCTGGGAACCTACAATTACCCCGAAGACTGGCTCCTGCGAAAATTGCTAGCCGACCACGCCACGCTTCGTTTTCTGGGCGATTATGGTACCGGGTACAAGGATGAGCAATTGTATGAAGTCACACTGGCCCCGACCGCAACAGCAAACAAGCCTTAGAATGATGTACCAGAGACCCATATGAAAGCGATCATCCTTGCAGGCGGACTTGGCAGCCGATTGGCGGAGGAAACTTCTGCCCGCCCCAAACCCATGGTGGAAATCGGTGGCCACCCCATCCTGTGGCACATCATGAAAATTTATTCGCACTACGGCATCAACGACTTCATCATCTGCCTCGGCTACAAGGGCTACATGATCAAGGAGTTTTTTGCGAATTATTTTCTTCACTCCGCCGACGTCACCATCGACCTGCAGCAAAATAAAATTGAAACCCACAGCGCCGACTGCGAGCCTTGGCGCGTCACCCTCATCGATACCGGCGCAGCCACCATGACCGGTGGCCGCCTGAAACGCGCGCTCAAGTACGTCGACAAGGATGAAACCTTCTGCTTCACCTATGGCGACGGCCTCGCCGACATCAACATCGACGACTTATTGACATTCCATCGCAGCCGCAACACGCTGGTCACGCTGACCGCAACGCAATCCGTCGGAAAATTCGGCGCACTCGAAATCGACGACAATGCCGACGTCACCTCGTTTTCAGAAAAACCCAAGGGGGACGGTCGCTGGGTCAGTGGCGGCTTCTTCGTTCTCTCGCCCAAAGTCGCTCCTTACATTTCAGGCGACTCCACAATTTGGGAGCGCGATCCGCTCGAAACCCTCAGCCGCGAACGTCAGGTCTCCGCCTATAAGCATCACGGTTTCTGGCAGCCCATGGACACGCTGCACGATCGAAAATTTCTTGAAGATCTTTGGGACACAGGTTCCGCTCCGTGGAAAATATGGTGAACTCATTCTGGCAGGGCCGAAAAGTTTTTCTCACCGGGCACACCGGCTTTAAAGGCAGCTGGATGTCGCTCTGGCTGGAGCAGCTCGGTGCCGAATTGATGGGCTACGCGCTCCCGCCACACACTTCGCCCAGCTTGTTTGCGGTCGCGGACGTCGCCCGCGACATGACCTCCGTCATCGGCGACCTCGCCGAACTCGATCATCTGCAGGACGCTCTGCTGCAGCATCAGCCGGAAATTGTGTTTCACCTCGCCGCGCAATCGCTGGTCCGCGCTTCCTATCAGGATCCCATCCGCACCTACGAAACCAACGTGCTCGGCACCGCGCGCCTGCTGGAAGCCGTGCGTGCCTGCGGCTCCGTGCGCGCCGTCGTCATCGTCACCACCGACAAATGCTATGAGAATCAGGAGTGGGTCTGGGCCTATCGCGAGAACGATCCGCTCGGCGGCCACGATCCCTACAGCAACAGTAAGGCCTGTGCGGAATTGGTCACCAGCGCCTATCGAAATTCTTTTTTTGCGCCTGAGAAATACGCGCAGCACAAAGTCGCCATCGCCACCGCCCGCGCCGGCAACGTCATCGGCGGCGGAGATTGGGCCTCCGATCGCCTCATCGTCGACATCGTGCGCGCCTTCGACTCCGGCGAAACTCTTCGCATCCGCAATCCCAACGCGACCCGACCCTGGCAGCATGTGCTGGAGCCGGTGCGCGGCTATCTCACTCTCGCCGAGCATCTCTATCATCATGGTCCGCAGTTTTCCGGCGGCTGGAACTTCGGTCCGTACTACCACGACGCCAAACCCGTTCAGTGGATTGTGGAGTACGTCGCCGCGCGCTGGGCAACTCCACCCTCCGCCCCCGCGCCACGCTGGCAAATCGACAGCGGCGTTCATCCCCATGAAGCCAACATGCTCACTCTGGATTGGACCAAGGCCTCCCAGCAACTCGGCTGGCAGCCCGTGCTTTCCTTATCGCAGGCGCTCGACATGACCCTCGATTGGTACCGAAACGTCAAGTCCGGCGAGAACGCCCAGCAAAAGTGTTTAGCCCAGATCGACGCGTATCGGCAGAAATTGGAGGAGTAAATGTCTCTCTCTTCACATGCAGGGTAGATAAGCTGTACACCACGGCACATATGGGAAAACGACGCCTATGACCTTGAATCGGTAGAACTCCTCAAGACTATCCTCCTGTTAAGAAAGAGCGAGAACATGGCCACGTCGAGAATAGAAGCTCAACAAGATCATACTTCGCATGACACGAAGAAATTGAACTGGTGGAGAGTTGGGGTTTCCATTTCGGTCTTCGTTTCTACAGTCCTGCCGCTGCTTCTATTTCTCAGACGGTTTCCACGGTTCGCGCCTTTTGCTGCCTTTGCAAACGATGCCTTCTACTACCTGACAGTTGCGCGGAATTCACTCCACACCTCCTTCTATTCTTTCGATGGAACGTACCCGACCAACGGGTTTCATCCCGTGTGGCAACTCCTGCTCTACACTGCAATGCGCTGGAACGTCCTGAAACCCGCCGACCCGATGGTTACGCTGCACCGGCTTTTTATTGGAAACGGGCTTTTGCTCGGCGTCGGGTTTGCATTGCTAGCGGCCTTCTGCACCCGTCATTTGCATAGAACATGGCTTGCGTTTCCAGCGGTCTGCCCTGGGTTCTTGTGGTTCGCGGTCGCGCTAGTCGCCCCCGTATATCTGTCCAACTGGTCGTATCTCAATGGCATGGAAACTTCTGTCGAACTCGTTTGCCTTAGCCTGGCGCTGCTTACCTTTGCAACGGGTGCACGCTCCAGCGTTCGACTACCGCTTTCCATGTTCTTCTTCGGTCTCACGGTCCTCTGCCGGCTTGACGACGTTTTTTTTCTCCTGCCGATTCTGCTCCTCATCTGGCGCTCCCGAAGCGGACGCCCCCTCCATCGAACCGTCTTGGCCGCTGCATTGCCTCTGGCAATGATTGCCGCTTACCTCGTCTACAACCGCATCTCGGTTGGTGTCTTCATGCCGACCAGCGGCTCGGTCAAAGCGGGTTTGTCCATTGTCGGGAATCTGCACTTTTTTGATCAGGTGATTCTTCCGAAAAATTGGTTCCTCACTCGCGGGCCGACATGGCTTTTCTCTGAAGTATTCATGAGGGTGTTTCAGATGATTGTTCCCGCAATCATTTGTGGCATCTTCCTTTTTCGCCGAAGACGATTCCGCTTCGACCTCGTGGAGGCGCTGTGTTTCGGCGTCATACTGAAAGCTCTCTATAACCTAGTAAACGTCGGGCTTTTTAACCAAGGCTCCTGGTATTACGGAGCTTCTATCTTCGTTGCAAATTTCGTGATTGCCCTTTGGCTTGATCGCGCAGCACTCACTTTACGGCCTCTGGCATCTGGGGAGGCAGGCTTTCGCCCGTGGGCTGCCGCTGCCGCGGGCATCGTCTTCGTCAGCGTCTGTTTCAACATCTACGTGCATCATCTGATCGCGAGCGATACCGCACAAGGGCAGGGTGGACAGAGCATCTTCGATCAAAGAGAAACTCTTCGCGCCATGGTACGCCATGCTGGTTCCGATCGCTTTATCGAGTTCGACGACGGCGAACTATCGTATGTGACAGGAATGCCTGCGCTCTCTGGCCTGGGCCTTGTCCTAGATCCCGAAGCGGGTCGGGCGATGGCCGACGGACACTTCTTCGATCTTGCCACGCGTCGACACTACTCGCTGATTATGGCCGCCGGAATATACCGAACGACGATAGATTCGGTGGTTGAATCAAACAGGCGCGGAGATACCAGCTCGCTAGACCTAATTTCTGCCCACGAATTTGACAGATACCAGATCGCTCCTGTGGCCTTCGACCCCGCGTGCGATGTAGGACTCTATCGCATCACACCAAAACACTAGAAGCTGAACGACATCGCATCCCTAATGTGCTGGCGCAATTCTCCGGCCAATATATTATGCAGCTACATGCCTTTGGTCGGTCGCGCTAACCGCTTCCCCATACCGTGGCCGGAAGTGAACTTTCAGCGCCAGGATCTTCGACTCGAACAGATCATAGCTGATCTTCGCCATCAGGAACGTCACCGCAATCAGAAATGCGATATACGGGAGCGCCCACCGCAGCGGCATCGGAAACGCCACTCCAAAACGCGTCAACAGAAAATGCTCGCAGATCAGGTACACGGGAATGTGATAGATGTACATTCCGTAACTGTACTTTCCCACGGTTCGCAGCCACCCTGCGCAAAGAACATGTTGCAACCGCGGAATGCGATGCTGCGACAACGCCAGCAACCCGCCGGACAGCAACGCAAATGAGGTGATGCCAAGTGTGGGCATATAGAACTGCGTGTCGATCAGTTCTCTATGGTGAAACACGGCGATATAACCGAAGATCCCGCCACCCAAGCCCAAAGCCAGATAGATCCACCGCAATGGAATCTGCCCGCGCCGCAACAGAATCGCGAGAATGACTCCGATCAGCAATCCATCCATGCGGCTCGTCGTCATCACCATGGCTCCCAGGCTTTCGGCATAGTGGTGGACCATGTAAAAACGCAGCGGCAGCGCCATTACCAGGCCAACCGTGCACAACAAAAGAATCCAGCCCTCCGGCAGCAGCCAAATGATCAGGGGCCAAACCAGATAGAACTGCTCTTCGACCGCCAGGCTCCAGAAATGTCCAAAAACGCTGACCGTTTGGTACGCGCCGTGGTTCCAAAAGAGAGGCCAGTTCTGCGCATAGAAATAGTAGGAAATCCGCATACGTTCCGGCGGCATCATGGTGTTCCACCAGACGCTGTAATGCGCCGCCACCAACCCGGCGGTGACCACCAAATAATAAATAGGAAAGATGCGCAGAAAGCGCCGCGCGTAAAACGAGGAGAAATAATTCTCCGCTGCCTTTGACTTCAGCAGAATTCCCGTAATCAGGAATCCAGACAGCACAAAGAAAAGTTCAACCCCACCCCAACCCGGAACCATCGCGTACGCAAAGAGTTTGGCAGCCAGGGTAGTTTGCAGGATGTAACGTCCGCCGCCATGCGACAACATCACCGCCAGCAGCGCGATGCCGCGAATCCCATCCAGCTCCGGCTTGTGGCTCGGCTCCGCCACGCGGCTGGGTGAACGTCGTTTCGCTTTGAAAGGGAGAGGAAGCATGGTCACCACAACTGAAATACGCAGCAATTCCCAGGGGCAGTCGATGTAGTCTGCTTTCCTCCCCGGATTCATGATGCTCCGCATTTCGCCGATGATGTCCGATTTGGTTCACTCCCCCCAAACTAAAGTAATGTCTTCATACCTCCGCAGTAGACAGCCAACAATCGCTTCGCCTATGGTATTCACACGCTTCCCTTCATAAGTACCGCGGATAGCCTCCCGATTCTGCAGATCCCATATGTGTCGCTATTTCGGTAGTGTTGCTTCCGATTCCGTCCCCAAGGGCAACTGTGGA
>CAWCFC010000011.1:0-228071 GCA_963794795.1 uncultured Acidobacteriota bacterium
CAGATCATCCAGACGTATGGAGAATTCAGCTTGGAGATGCCAATTTCCGGTGAATTTCGGAAGTCTGCTTTATTGCAGTCCCTGTTTGTGAAGTTAGTAATTTATGAACTTTGAAGGACGGGAAGCATGAATTTGATCGAGGGGCAAACCTACACGTTGTGAAAATTTTGAATCCAAGTGTGAAACCCCAAGCTATTGAGGCCAAGGCAAGATCCGATTCTGTGACCAGGAGGTGGCTTGAAATCAAGGGCCAGAGGAGTGGTCATACTAACGGTAAAGCAGAAGTCAAAGTATTGACTCCTCAGAATGCCCTCCTAGATGACCGAGCTCTCAGTATCGGGTGAGAGTGACTAAAAAAAAGCGATTACGAGGATGGAAACTTCATGTACCCTCATTTGGTGGCAATGAATGAAGCAGACGTACACTGATCCGTGCATACTCTCTCAAAGCAGAAGGGGGAACTTTTCCGGAAATTTCGACCTCTGTAAATCCCAGAAACCCTGGAAAGTCAAATACGAGAGATTCAGCTACTCGCGTAGATGCCTCGAGAGTCGATCTTCTGATGTTTCCAACCATGAACCACAAAGCATGAAAGTTGACGTCTAAGAAACTTCCGGAATTCTTTCGACAATATTAGACGCTTGTGGACCACCTTCCACATGGTAGCTTGTCTCAAAGTCATTCGCGACCGGTCTGGGGTATCAAAGGACCTGGAGGGATACCGGGAGATCCTTCAAAAATCGCCTTAGGCAGGGAAGATCTTTCACTCGGACCTCCAGTTCTTGTGGGACCACGTACAAGTTCCCAGAGATCACGAAGCTCATAAGGGTTGTTGTTGTCGATCTGTTGCGAAGCTCGCAAAAGAATTACCTATCTTCCCTTATCGGAATCCTAAATGGTAGTCCGAGCCTAACAAAATCAAAATCGCGTACCATTCTTCACTCTTTATATCTTCGCTTCGCTTAGCGAGTCAACAAAGCACCAAAAAAAATTGAGAACTATAATTGAAATTCTGCAACATTTGAAGTATCTTCAGTTCAGAGGATCAAAATGGCAAAAAGGTTATATGCCAAAGCCTTAATCCTTTACCGGCAAGTCCCACGCTGACTCCCCGGTATCTACCATAACAGTAGACCCGTGCCCGCGCCTTACAGCGTCGTGTCGCTTGCTAGTGATATGAAAAAACCTTATTTCGTTACATACGACCCACCCAATTTTCTGCAAGCCGAATCTGTTAGGGGAACTTCCTTAGAGTTAGGGAGCTCATAGGCAAGATTTGTACCAGTGACTGGGCTCCAAGTGCTTTTGCGGATGGCCCGCACCGGCGCCATTCGCATCCTCCAGTAGCGAATGAAGATCGTAACACGTTTCAAAAAGCTTCGAAACTTCGAGATAGAACATCGGCGAATGGCCAAAATGGGGCTGTGTTGAGACTCTGAGGCAAGTACAGACGAATCTAATTGCTGATGTTTGATGATGTCAACCTCACGTTCTGCGCAGTACATGTGGAGGCATGACTCTCCGACTAACTGAACTTCTGAAACGTATTGCAGTGCTGGTACACTCGCGTCCGGTATTCTCAATACTGGGCGCTCACATGGTGAAGGCACTTTTTCCCATGCATATATACCTGAACCCCTCATACATTATTTTGAGGTTCTAGAAGGCTCAATTGGTGTTTGGCCAATGAACTCGATCTTGGCGTTGACAATGAAAACACCCCTCTTGCGTGTTGTAGCCCGTGCTGAAAGGCTCTAATGCAGAGGACGTAATCGATGGGTCGAAGATGGAGAAATGCCATGACTCTTTGGCAGAAGAAAGTTTTGGAAGATTGCCTCAGGTGATCTTCGCAGGGAGGCTTCGTTTCAGGAGAACCTTGCCTCCTGCCACGTGATGCAACACCCCTTTTCTAAGGTTCGCTTATTTCAACCGTCGTCACGAGTCTTGCCACTTCAAACCCCCTTCCTGTTATTTGGATATCTTAGTCTGCTTCTCCGTATTGATATTTAAGCCCTGCTATACCGCACAACAGGCATCCCGGGTTTTCTACGCAGGAACCATGGTCACAAGAGGAAAGTTTCGTCTTGAAGCCACGTGTTGTTGCTTCCTGTCACCAAGATCCGAAAATACGCTTCGTATAATTAGACTCCCTAGCTGCTACGGACCTGGCTTACCTACGCCTGGCTTTGTTCATCCCGTTCGCAGCTTCTGGGTCTCCATGGCCCTCTCTCTATGACCCTCAGCAAAATCAAGTCATTTCGTCGTCAGGTGACCTAGAGTCATTTCGATCGGATAGGTGCAGAACGGGAATCTCAGAGCCTGGCATAGGGGTTTGTAGAGCCAGAAGGCTGAGAATCGAACACAGGTCTTAGAGATAGATCGAGATTGTTTGATTGGGAGAGGGAGGAGGCAGGAAACTTATAACCTCGATCAGAAGTATGTGTTGGAGGGAAAATGGATTATTTTGAGGTCGACGAGAAAGAGAATGCGAATCGTGGGCTTCAGCTTCATGATATGTCGGAACGGACCAATCTTCTGCACATGCGACTGGATCCAAGAGTTGTTATTTATTTATGAATTTCTCTCGCTTCCCCTTTCACGATACCGTGCAGTGGACTAATGTTTGGTGAAGTGGCTTTTGGGTGCAGTTTCTTCTCTTATCCTGGCGGCGCTGAGTCTTGATTGAGATATTCGCTTTCCTACATACTGCGGCCAACATGGCCCAGTTATTCGTACACTGGATACAGAAGAGCACAAGAAAATCGCAAAAAAGATGGTGGCTCCGGAAGTGTCAACAGTCAGCCACAGACAAAAGGCAACAGCATCCGAAGAAGTCCACCATTTACCACAAGTCCAGTCACTACGATCAACTGATATATTCAATTACACGTTTTATTCCCATACCGTTGATGGTAAATAACCGATCTTGGTCAGACTCGACGTACTTTCTATAGGTCAACAGAGAAGATCCAGAATTAATTCTTTTTCGGAAAAACTTGATTTCATATATTTCATACAAAATTGCTCATAAATACCAATTTCGCCATCAAAACATACAAAAATCACAACTTCGAGGCCGGCGACGAGGATCCCACACTGGTGATCTCATTGTATAGAAGCCTATTTTCCAGTCAGCTACAAATCAAATATCGAAAAGAATGGGGGAGACTTACGAAGTCAAGAAATCGGCATAATCCTCCCCAGTAACCTGTCCCGAGAAATACTGAGCAGCCAAGTGATACTTATTGCCCTTCGCACCCTTAGTCGCAAGCTCATCAGCCTGCTCCTTCAGCAACTTCAACGCATACGCCTTATCAACCTTCTTCCCCTCTGCAGTCGATACACCATGCTTCACCCACTGCCAAAGCTGACTACGGCTCACCTCAGCCGTCGCCGCATCCTCCATCAAGTAGTTAATGGGCACACAGCCAACGCCTCGGAGCCAGCCTTCCATGTATCCGAGCCCGATGTTCAGGTTCTTGCGGATACCGTCCTCGGTAATCTTGCCAGGGACATTCATGTTCAGAAGGTCGTTCTGCGTGATCTTGACGTCTTCGCGGCGGATGAACATTTGGTTGGGCGTCGGCATGTGCTTGTTGAAAACTTCGGAGGCTATCGATGCGAGTGCTGGGTGAGCAACCCACGTTCCGTCATGGCCGGCCTTGACTTCACGGAGCTTGTCGGCGTACACGCCTTCCATGGCCTTGTCGTTGGCTGCCTTGTCGTCTTTGATGGGGATTTGGGCTGCCATGCCACCCATAGCGTGGACTTGGCGTCTGTGGCAAGTCTGGATGAGTAGCTTGACGTAGGAGTCCATGAAGGGGACGGTCATGGTAACGGCTGATCGGTCTGGGAGGACGAAGTTGGAGTTCTGGCGGAACTTCTTGATCACGCTGAAAATGTAGTCCCACCGTCCGCAGTTCAATCCTGAGCTGTGATCCCGGAGTTCGTAAATGATCTCGTCCATTTCAAAAGCAGCGAGGATTGTCTCAATCAACACAGTTCCTCGGATAGTGCCTCGTGGGATTGCGATGGTGTCTTGAGCGAGGTTGAAGACGTCGTTCCAGAGACGGGCTTCGAGATGTGATTCCATCTTTGGGAGGTAGAAATATGGTCCCGTTCCTCGCTTGATGAGCTCCTTCGCATTGTGGTAGAAGTACAGACCAAAGTCGAACAGACTTCCAGAAATTGGCTCGCCATCAACTGTGACGTGCTTCTCCTCCAAGTGCCAGCCTCGGGGTCTAACAATCAATGTGGGAAGGGTTCGGTCTGTTCGGAGCTTATATTCCTTCGGTCCTTGCTTGAAATCGACCTGTTTTCGGATAGCATCGTAGAGGTTGACCTGCCCGTTGATCATATTGTCCCAAGTCGGAGCACTCGAATCTATTCCAATTCAGTCAGCTATTATTCCGAACCATCCGCAGATTTTCACACACCTTCGAAATCGGCCATATATGTCCAAACATTCGAGTTCAGGGCGTTCACAACCATCTTGCGGTCCGTAGGTCCAGTAATCTCCACTCTGCGGTCAATCAAGCCCGGTGCGGGCTTTGCTCCCTTCCAAGCATCGTTCTCTCGAATGTGCTTGGTTTCGGGGAGGAAGTCTGGCAGCTGGCCCTTGTCGAGCTCCGCCTGTCTGATCACACGACGCTGAAGGAGGTTCTTGCGGGTGCCATTGAAGGATCTGTGGAGGAGAGCGAGGAATGCAAGAGCATCCTTTGTGAGGATCTTCTTGTTGAAGTCTGTGACTTGGCCAGAGACATTCACGCCCTGTAGGATAGATTCGGTGGTGGCCATATTGAGAACTTTGTTGATTGTCGTAAAGTCGTCAGCTGTTGGAGAGAGGAGAGTGTGGTGCGCGTGGGCGGATGTGTAGATCTATATGTCCCCAATACGTCAGACGAGAGGGACTAAATTCAGCAACGGCCGTTGAAATAATATCGGGCAGGGACTCGCACGGCAATGTGGAAGTGTTCGGCAGAGACTAGAAGCAACCAAAGAGCAGCGTGAGTCCGGGTGGAGGGGACGCCAGCTTGTGGCTACCGCGAGCTTGTGAATGTGGGGAAACCCCAGAAAGGCTTCGAGTCTTGCCCCTCTTCTCTTGCCGCCCTATGATGCGCCAATTTGAGACGATCATCAATATGACGCTGATACTGTTATGGTTGATGCCTCTGCTTTCATCTGGACAGTTCAACTTTGTTGTTCGATCAGCATCAACATGTTTTGTGTTCAATTTGCATGTGGTATCGGTATCGGTACAGCTCTCGAGCGGTAACGCTGGTTTCCTCCGATGTCGACCTGCAGACCTCGGCTCTCACCGCCCCGGCGCTAACCCCTTTTCGCCACTTGCAAGCCCGTATCTATCCGGGCACCACGATTCCGTCCGAGCGACTCGTGACATGCCGAGGTCTTTTCGAGATCTTGATACCTTTCCTCATTGGTATATGGTTTCTTGACAATGAGGTCCGACAACTCCTCTTGAAGTATACGTACAGAAACGTCAAACTTTCATTATGTTCGTGCAAAACCATCAACAAGATAAGATGCCCGTGTCAAAAGCAAGAGTGGATTACCCTTATCCCGGCCCGCCGCGGCTGCCGACATCCTTTCCTTAGAAATGTCACTCGTTGAACTTATCCTGTCATGCTGTACTTCGAACTTCTCTTTAGGTCTCTTATTCTCTGCGATCTCGATCCAAGAATTATGCAGCGCACTGCGTCTGCCGACTTCGGAGGAAGATTCTCAGCAAGGAAGTCCCAGCTGACTGTAAGTGGAGGAGATGATACTTTTGCCATATTGAGTTTTGAAACAGTCTCGAGTCCTCAACAATGAAAGCACTTGCTCGCTTGGCCGTAAGATTTGATATTTTCCCAAAGGACCTCTCTTCGAGCTTGTACAAGTACATAAATCCCTTCCCCCGCTATAAACACGTTCACCATTCAAACTTTATGCAAGAAATCCCCCTCTTTCATTTTACCCCTCTATTTACCCTTATACTCCTCCGGCCCAATCATCAGTTCCGGCTTCACCAATCTATCAAAGTCCTCCTCACTCAACGCCTTCAGCTCCATAGCTGATTCCTTCAAAGTCAAGCCCTTCTTATGGGCGTTCTTGGCGACCTTGCTAGCCATGTCGTATCCGATCTTGGGGTTGAGACAGGTTACTAACATGAGTCTGTACCAACATCAGTTCAATATCTTACAGATTTTGAGAATGGGGGAAGGGACGGAAGGAGACTTACGACTCCTTCATAATCTGAGCAATCTTGTCCTCATTCGCCTGAAGGCCAACAACAAGATTCTGCTCGAAGCTCCTCATTCCATCACTCAGAATCCGGATGCTATGTAGCAGGTTCCTGATTACCAGAGGCTTGAAGACGTTCAATTCGAATTGGCCGTTCATGCCACCAATCGTGGTGGCAGTATGGTTTCCGATTACCTGCGCACAAACCATTGTGAGAGCTTCACATTGTGTCGGATTGACTTTTCCAGGCATGATGCTGGACCCTGGCTCATTTTCAGGGAGAGCCAGCTCACCGAGTCCACATCGGGGACCAGATCCAAGATATCTGATGTCTTGGGCGATCTTGAAGAGTGACGAGGCAAGGGTGTTCAGCGAGCCAGAAGCTTGAACAATGGCGTCGTGCGCAGCAAGTGATTCGAACTTGTTAGGGGCAGTCTTGAACTCGGTGCCTGTCATCTTTGAAACTTCCAAAGCAATAGCTTCCGCAAAGCCCTTGAATGTGTTGATACCAGTTCCAACGGCTGTTCCTCCCTGTGCCAGCAAGCGGAGATCCGGGAGTGATGACTCCACACGTTTGATGCCAAACTCCAACTGTGCAACATATCCAGAGAACTCTTGTGCGAGAGTAAGAGGTGTGGCATCTTGCAGATGAGTCCGGCCAATCTTGATAATCTTCTTTGCCTCGAACTCATCGACTTTCTTTTGGAGAGCGTCTCGAAGGGATTTAATAGCAGGTAAAAGTTCGTGTTCGATTTCAAGGACTGCAGCAATGTGCATGACGGTAGGGAAGGTATCGTTGGAAGAGGCGCTCATATTGACATGGTCGTTCGGGTGAACCGGCTTCTTGCTGCCCATCTTTCCGCCCAGGATCTCAATTGCTCTATTTGAAATGACCTCATTTGCATTCATGTTCGACTGTGTTCCTGAGCCAGTCTGCCAGACGACGAGAGGGAAGTGGTCGAGGAGTTTGAGGTCTGCAACCTCAGCAGCAGCTTGCTGGATGGCTTTGCCAATCTTGGGGTCTGTCGAATCGTGAGCTCATCTTCAAATACTCTTGTACGTAGGAGGTGTACCCAGTCCAAATGTCATGTTGACCGTAGCTGCCGCTCCCTTGAGAATACCGAACGCCTTGACGATTGGAGGGGGCATGCGATCTTGAGGCTGGTTGATCTTGAAGTTCTCCAGTGACCGCTCTGTTTGTGCTCCCCAGTATTTGTCTGCAGGCACCTGCACCTCCCCAAAGGCATCTGTCTCTGCTCTAGTCTCTGCCATGTTGTATGCTGTTGCGTGAAAGCTTCTTAGGGCGCGGGGTTGAAATGAAGCTCGATAGCTCTTTTGTAAAGAATTGAACGTTGATTGGGAAAGTGACCGGTTTGTAGATGTCGTTCGAGAAGCGGCAGGTATCGATTTGCTTGTGATTAGTGTTGTGTAAGAAGAAGGTACGTGGAATGATCGAGCTTTTGTCCTCGGTCTGGCAGCTGATGCTGCAAAGCCGGAGGTCCCTCGCGCCGACCGGAGCATCATCTCAATCTGTCAATTGAGCTCCAGGAATTTGGGGAAGCGGCTCTAAAATGGTCAGTGGAAGGATTGGTGATATATGTATTCGAGGACAGAATCGCAATAGAGGGTGAGCGCCCTGGAGAAGACAAAGGCTTTGTTCGTAAACTGGTCGCAAAGCTCAACCTGGAAAAAAGTTGAAGTGATCGCCCGTTGCCGGGATTCCAGACCGGGGAAAGCCGGAACGGGATGACCTCCCGTTCCACCGGGTTAAAGCAATGGACTTATGTACGACATCACATACGATTTACAAATTCGAGGACGAAGAAGACATTTCTGAGAGATCTTGAGTGATGAAGTTGAGTAGCAAGAGCCAATGGGCTGATGCAAGTTTACGCGATCTCAAACTCGGAGGTTGTCGGATTCACGTCGCCCCTCCCTCTCCCCCTTCAAATGTCGAGGTGTGTGATATTCTCACAGATAAGAGTCAAGCGTATTTCAAGTCCTTTCGTTTCTAATTCTTCAATACTCTTTACATGAAGAAATCCACAAATCTCTTCCCCCCAACGTCCCTCCCAAGCCAGAAACTTGTCTCCTTCCCTCATGCAGAAATGAACTTCTATCCTACTCTACAATTTATCATTAACATTTTAGCGTTTCTGCACACAAATCCACAATGCAGAAAAGCTATGCAGCCCCGCTATGCAATAACACAAAAGTTTGCAGTGCAACCACCAAGCAAATCTACGAAGAAAAATGATTACTCTCGAATACAACACGTAAGCCCAGTGACCAGGGCCAGCGCCTAAGAATGTCGTCAAATGGGCAGCGGCAGTCGTTGCTAGGGAAAAGGGTTTAGGCAGCGTTCAATGTCTTGATCATCATCCGTTTCTTGCGCTCGTCCGTCAGGAGAAACCCTCGACTCTTCAGTACTGTCTCCATGGTTTCCAACACTTTGTTGAAGCTACTGGCCGCACCACTCTCTTGCGTAAAGCGAGCGATGCTAAGCTTGGGTTTCTTGCCATGCTCAATGACGGTCATAATCTCGGCAGCAAAGGAAACCTCCTTAAGGTTGAAATCTACAGCATGTTAGCTGCAAGCCCCATCACGTTCTATTACAGACACTTACAATTGCCCAAAGCAACTCTTCCAAAGACGATGTTGCGATCCTTGTCGACCTGGATATCTTCGAGGCCGTATCGCTTCCACTCTTTGAGGACTCTGGCAATCTCTTGACGGGCACGACGCTTGGTAATACAGAAGCATAGATGCTTTGTGACTGGCTTGACCTTGAATAGCTTGGCCAGCCAATTTTGCTGAGGCGCAATTTGTCGGACTCTAGGATCGCCGAGGTGTGGATAATGACGATCCATGAAAGATTCCTGAACACTAATAGTATCATCAATGGTATTGTCAACTGAGAAGTGGTTAGCAGTCTAGTTCTAGCAAAGACCCTGAAGTCACCCAACATACCACTAAGAGTCATATTTGGTTTCGAATTGCGTTTCTTAAACCATCTTCCAAGCTTAGAAATCTTCTTCTTTGGAGATTCCGGAAGAAGGGATGAATCAAGATGTGGATTTTGTGGCCTGTTATATGGATCCTGGACAGTGCTATAACTTGATTGAGACCGCCATGATTCACTTCCGCCGGTCGATCCTCTGAAGTCGTCTCCGCTCCTTGAGTTGCGCTTGAACCAACCGGACGTCTTTCTAAGAATTGTGCTAGCGTTGCTCTCACCTTCGAATGAGTCTTCATCTTTCTTGACTTCTTCAATCTTTGGGAGCACCAATGCAGCATCCTTCTTCAAACCAGCCTTGTACTGCTGACGAAGATCAAGTCCTTCTGATGGACGTCGTCTGCTGGATTGCGTATCAATGCCATCGCCAAGCCCTCCAGACATCAAAGGCAGCGGAGCCGGTTGTGAACTCTTCTTGCGGATGATGAGAGGAGCGGGTGGCTTGACAGGACTGAGTGGAGAAGTTGAATCTACAACACGGATTGTATCCCTAAGTAGAGAATCCGGTTTGGTAAATCGGTCTTGGAAGCTTTCCCGTTGCAGCGCTCGAGGTTCAGGCGCAGAACCTATACGACCTGTCTTCGCCTCGGGGCGACGTTGACGATCACGGTACATAGCTAGCTCTTTAGCCCTCCGAGGGGAGACTTCCTTCTCCTGACTCTCTTCAATACATGGCAGTAATTGTCCCCCTGACGGCTTTTTAGACTCAGTTGGGGCTGAAAAGGACCGAGTTGGTGACATTGGCTGCATCAAACGATCAATGTGTGCTACCATCCGATTCAAATAGGTGGGCGATTCATCACAATCTAAGTACATCTTCCGTATTTCTGCCTCTTTTCGTGCTTCCAAGAGCTCATATTTGACAGACTGAGTTCGGGCTGGTGGTTCTGGCAGAGGACGTGAGCTCAATGAAGTTCGCTTTGTCTTCTTCGTTACTCCATTGCTCTCAGAAAGCGTCGAGACAACAGAAGTACGGTTGAATGCTTCGTCACAATCCTTCGCCAAGCTAGTGCTGAGCTGCCGGACATCTTCGTTCCAGATTTGACTTGTCAGGCCGCGCTTTGCGGGAGAGAGAAGTGGTTGAGAAGTGGACTGCGCCTTTCTTGATCGAATATAGCGCGTTGAAGCAGGTGTTTCCACGGGACGTAAAACACTCCCTCCATCATCAGTGACTTCCGTATGATTGCTATGCCGTGGGATCGCCGTAAATGCTTTACCATCGGAGGACAGCTTTGAATGCCCCCCCGAGGAGTGCTTTCGCAAATTTGAGAAGCTCACACCACGCTTGTGGCCAATTGTTGCTCGGACGTGAGGATTACTTGCTCGGCTTCTGGTGGAAGTGCTTGCCATAGAGCTTCGGGAGGCATACAATTTTGGAGGTGGAGGTAGTAGTCTGTTGCGATCCGTCGTGGTTCCCTGTGACGACGATGTGCCGGAGGCTGAGCGATACCTAGAGTTTGACTCTCCCGAATTGACCATGCCAGGTCCATGAATTGTAATCTTGGCGTGGTAGTCATTGCTATATCCATTAAGTTGTTGGGGTCGCGAGGCTTTGAATGGATCATAGCTGCGCACGGTTTCAGCGGCATTGCTGACAACGGTGAACTTGGACACCTGTCTCCCATGCCCTTTTGACTTGGCGTGGGGGAACTGGCAAGTAGAATACGTCTTCTTCAAGTTGAGTGGTCTGACATGGTGATAGTCACTATTCGAATATCCAAGATCAGGAGAATAGTTTTCAAGTTGTGTATCACGATACTTCAGGAGTAAGCTGTAGAATAGTTTTTGCTCATTTGGCCTAGGAGGTCAGCGAGGTTCTGGCGATGAAGAAGATAATGAGTTTCATTTAAGTAGAAATAGAAGGCTTACTTTTCACTCAAAAGAGCGTCTATGAGTTGCTGCTCGGACATTCCGTGCCACATAGACCTCAGGTGACGGAGCAACTCTTTGTCGATCTCACTCCGACGAAGTACTGGGCGTCCACATTTCTTCGCACTCGGAGATTCTGGAAAGGAACCGCTGGCAAGGTTGTCCAGGTAATCATATTTTCTTAGCAGGGGATGTCTCCACATCTCCCTGAGCGTGATTCTCTTTTGAGGATTGACCTGCAATATTCGCCGGACCAGATCTTTTGCTTCCTCACTGAATCCTGGTGGCATTTCGAACCGGCCGCGCTGGATCTTTTTCAATAGCAAAGGCAAAGCCTCTTCCTTCGGGGCGTCTGAATTTCCAACATCAAAAGGAAGTGTTCCAGAAAGGGTGGCATACAGAATAACTCCCAAGCTCCATATATCAGCTTGGTTGCCACGGTAAGCGAAGCCTTTGATCAATTCAGGGGCAGCATAATGCGGGCTCCCACAAGAAGTCCTGAGCTTGTGGTCTGGGCTTTGATGCAACGCCGCCATCCCAAAATCTGCAATCTTGATCTCTAAGTCCTTCGTCAATAATATGTTCTCTGGTTTGAGATCGCGGTGGCATATGTTAAAAGAATGACAATAGCCAACAGCGCTGAGAATTTGACGGAAGAACATCAAGGCTTCTTCTTCCTCGAGGCCACCCTCTTTCGAGGTAATGTAGTCGAAGAGTTCTCCATTATTCACGTACTCCAATACTAGGTAACTGCACAGACGTCAGCAAATTGACCGCCAAAGGTCTCGAAAACACCCACATCTCAGTACGGTTCTCCCAAATATCATAGAGTTTCATGATGTTCGGATGCTGGATAAGTTTCATTATGGCTACCTCTCTTTCGATACCAACTGGCATTCGTCGTAAGCCGTCTCCAGAGTCTGGGCGTAAAGCCTCGGCTTGATCGAGATCGGCAAGGCTGGAAGCTTGGGACATTTGGGCGTGCCTCTTTTGTACGATCTTCACTGCAGCTTTCTGTCCCGTCGACGCATGCTTTGCCAGCCGAACTCGCGCCGTGGCTCCCTCGCCCAATGTCTTCCCAAGCCTCCAAGGTCCAATATATACTTTGACGCGATTACTGTCGGTAGAAATGGTGGATATGAGAGAGTCTCTCTTGGATGTTGTGTCACCATGTTCTTTGGATATGGCTGAGAGACGCGGATTTGCTGGGTTAGGAAGCAAAGGAGCGGGTTGGTCGTAGCCACGTAAGGAATTGTATTCATGGTACCGTGGTGGTGATAGAGGTCTGTAAGCTTTCACTTGGGGAGGGTCGGATTTTTTCCTGCCATGCTGCCGCATTGGTGATCCTTTCGAAGGCGTTTGTGGAAGCTCATTGTTGACTCGCCGGGTGGCTTCTCCAAGAGGAGTCCTACGCGTCGATGGCCGGTGGTTATGATCCATGACGTACGACCTCAGATGATTGACCTCTATGAAAGCATTGCCCAGCTCTAGACAGACACACTCCTGAAAGACTGGTCGTTTTGGTGGGGGCAACGTGTTCGATATAAGCGCACGCTTAGCTTCGAGGCTTCTAGGTTGCTGAGGAGACGCGTCTTCCTGAAGGGCGTGATTGGGAACTGGCGAGAAAATAATCTTTGTTGGTCAGCTTTTGTTACGCCTCGGGGCCCAAAAGACTTCTTACATGTGCTTCTCCAGACGCGTTCTGAGATGTATGATTTTGGTAGAAGGTGTCAAAAAGCACGGCGCCTCGTGCGGATATCTATCTCTGATAGGATGAGCAAATGATTGTTGCGTGGTCGGGTTGCCAGAGGAATCAATTGATAGTATCTGGCGAGAGCAATGTCAAATGTAGGTTCTGGAATGTTGTGTTTTGCGGGAGGATGCGTTTATTTACATTCGCGATTCCTCGGCGGAAAGCGGAGAATCGACTTTGGAATGCACGCCAGATTGCCGAACAACATTTCCGTTCCTCACGTTTCACTATCAGTGCAGACTTCTCTTCTCTTCTCTTCTCTTATCCTCCAGCATGAAAGCATAAACAATGCAGAGATTATGAAATCGTAATGTCTCCCAACTCCAATATTTGCCTCAACCATCGTCCTTAGCCATAAACTCAGCAATGCGAATCTTAGCAGCGAAAAAAGCATCCTGAAATCCGCACAGAGTGTGCAAGTTGTATGAATTGAGCTGGCAGGCCTGTTGCAGCCTGCAATCTGGAATTTTAAAAGACGCACTTTTGGCTACGATGGGGCACGAATCTCAATGACAACGGAAAAGTAACAGATACTCAACTAAATACTCAATGATAGAGCTCCTTGGATACAACTAGGCAGAGCCTTGGTTTGGCCCAGAAGCCGCGAGCCTGGGTTCCCTAGATAGGCATGTGAACGGGTTCCCAGTGGTTCGAGGAGAGGCATGAAGGAGTGAGCGTTTCCCGCTTCAAGAACAATCTTAGAAATAGGATTATGACAATATTATGGAAAATAATTAGGAAGCTGTCGTATCTTTGTGAAGCTGATCAGAGCTGAATCTGGCTAGCTTCGTAGTCGCAAATGATTGCAAGCTGTGACCCCAGATGGTATCCCCCAGGATTGCACTTCAAGGTCGACAAAGTGACGTTTTATCAGTCGAGGTGCTCAGAGTAGGAGCACAGTATGACCTTTCATCATGTTACTGGGATGGATGGGTGTCTTCTTCTCTCGTTCTTTTAACTTTTTTCGGATCAAGATCGGGGTGACTTTGAACAGCTAGAGCTTCAAGTGTCTTTCTCGAGGGCTGCCGTGTATATGGTACTGGCTGATTATGTGTTCATCATATTTCGATGACCACCATACAACGAAGTCGAAGGTGAACATGAAGAAGAAACCGAGTCTGCCTTCAGTTGTCGTTGCTTCAGCTTCGGCCCCTGCCGCGCTAGCGAGCGCCACCAAAAATCCAACCCTAATCTACGCGTCGTCGCGCTCAACCTCATCTCCTCTATCCAAGACAAGATCCTCAGCGTGACAACCACGGATTGAAAAATATGCCGTCCTTGGAGAGCCCTCCGCGACGGCGGCTAAGGGCTGAAATCGAAAGCGACGAAGATGCCGACGCTTTGCGAGCCTCTCAAAGGTCCACACCATCAGCCACCAGCTCAGCGAAACGCGTCCGTACGAATGGACACCACCGCGATTCACAATCCGAATCTCCAGAGCCTGGTCCTTCTCGCCCAAACGGTACATCGCGGAGACGGAACAATCAACACGACGAAGGCGATGAAGATGCCAGCGACGATGATCAGGCAGGTCCAAGCGAGTTCCAGCCTGGTGCCATTGTCAGAGTCAAGCTCACCAACTTTGTCACCTACGAGAATGCCGAATTTTTTCCTGGACCCAACTTGAACATGGTCATTGGACCCAACGGCACAGGCAAAAGCTCGCTTGTTTGTGCGATATGCCTGGGCTTGGGTTGGGGTCCGCACCATCTAGGTCGTGCTGGTCAAGTTGGAGAGTTTGTGAAACACGGTAATACGGATGCATATGTCGAGATCGAGCTTCAACGACGACCCACCGAATCTCGCAATCATGTTGTACGCCTACGAATTATCAAAGACAACAACGGCCGCGAGTTTTGGCTTGACGGCAAGAAAACCTCGTTAAAAAATGTTCAGAGTCTGACAAACGACCTGTCCATTCAAATCGACAACTTGTGTCAATTTCTACCTCAAGACAAGGTGTCGTCGTTTGCGGGTCTATCTCCGGTGGACTTACTTCAGCAGACCCAGAGAGCGGCAGCCCCGCCTTACATGCTAGAATGGCACGATGAGCTAAAGATGCTTCGGAAAGAACAGAAGACACTGGAGCTACAAGATGAAGCCGACAAGGACCAGCTGGGGAGGCTCGAGAATCGCCAACAAAATCTACACGCAGAGGTGGAGAGATTGCAGGAGCGTATCAAGGTTCAGGAAAAAGTCGATTTACTGAAAAAGATGGTGCCTTTCGTCGAATACAAGATTGCTGTTCAACAGCACGAGGTATCCAAGGAAAACAAAAAGAAAGCTCAAGCTCGGTGGAAAGAGTTATCAGACAGAATCGCACCCGCCCTGCAATCGATCAGTGCAAAGGAGCGCTACAGAGACCAAATCAAAGTTGTGGTTGGGGAGCGGGAGAAGGCATTGGGGGCAGCCGAGCGAGATGCTGATGTTTTCGTAAAGACTATCGATGGCCTGACGGAGAACGTCACGAAGATCGAGAATAGTGTGAAGTCAATTGGTACGATTGAGACAAAAAGAAAAGCGGAGATTGCAAAGCTTCAGGAAAAGATAAGAAGCTTAAAAGCAAAAGTCAACGAGGCACCGATCGAATTTAATCCTGCGGAGTGGAACGAGCGTTGCGTAAGTCTACCTTTGAGCTTTTCTTCGGCATTAACTGACTGTATTAGCACACGAAAGAACGGGAGATTCGGTCTATCGACACCCAAATCGTAGATCTTAATGCACAAAATCAAGAGAATGTAGTTGCCGGCAAGACCATCAGACAAAACATCGCAGAAGCAGAACGGGAACTTGCTGCATTCGATACACAGGAAGGCCAGCAAATGAGCAAACTTGAGAGAGTTTCGAAAGACACGGCCAAAGCCTGGAAATGGGTCCAGGACAATCTCGGATCATTCGAAAAGGAAGTCTATGGCCCTCCAATGATTACCTGTTCGATCAAAGACCCAAGATATGTCGATGCTGTCGAGACCTTGCTTCGTGATAACGAGTTCTTGGTCATTACAGCCCAAACTCTCAACGACATGAAAAAGCTGAGCGACCAGTTTACAGACGTCATGCGCCTAGCTGATGTTACGATCAGACAAGTTGAGGAGGGTCAATCCACCGATCGAGGGAAACCTTTATCCCAGCAGGATTTCCAGCGGGCTGGATTAGATGGTTGGGCAATCGACTACATCGATGGGCCGACACCTGTTTTGGAGATGCTATGCAGCTCGGGACAGCTTGATCAATGCCCCATAGGCCTTCGTGAACCTAGTGATGAACAATACAAGATGCTGGCTGAGAACGTTCGCATCAGGCGATTTATTATTGGCACCCATATCTTCCTAGTCTCCAGGAGACAAGAATATGGACCCCAGGCCGTCTCAACAGTTTCCAGAATGCTTAAGAAAGCTCGGTATTGGACGGATCAACCAGTCGACGTATCTGCAAGACGCGAAATCCAAGAGAGGATTGGTTCCTTGACTGCGGACTTCAAAGTACTGAGTGAAAAAGTGAAGCCTGTCAGAAATCAGATAACAGAGTTGAAAGAGAAAGTGGAGTCTGTGAAGGGAGAACTCGAGGACATCAGGAAGGGAAAAAAGGCATTACAAGCGGCCTGGGTTGCCCAGAAGGCCCTTCCCGATAAGATACAGGCTGAAGAAGAAACCCTCAAAGGGAAACAGCGTGACAGCGTGGAAGACCGAGAACAAGTAAAGAAGTTTCGTACCCAGATTGATCATGCTATTCTCCGAAGAGCCGGGCAGACCTTGGATTACAAAGAGCATATCACCAAGTTCCGGCAATGCCACGAAGAGCTCATTGAAGCCGAGGTCCGCCTCATCGAGGCTGTATCCGATGTTGCTGGCCTGAAAGAGCGCAATGAGGATACTGTAAGAGAACGAGATATTGAGCAACAAAAACTCCGAGCTATTGAGGCAGAAGCCAAGAGAGTGAAGGAAGCTGCGAAGAATGCAATGCACGTCTGTTCAGAGCTCATGCATGATCCCGAAAACGCAGAGCATCTCGACACATTTCAGAATCTCCCCCAGGGACTTACCGTTGAAACCTTACAAATGGACATCGCTGCGGAAGAGTCGAAACTCGAATTCATCCATGCCAGCAATCCAGATGCTATCAAACACTATGAGAAACGCCAAATCGATGTCGATAGATTGAAGGCGAAGATCCTGGAGACGGAGGCTAGCCTCGAGACTATTGCCCAAAACGTCATGAAGATACGTGGCAAATGGGAACCGAAGCTCGACACGCTCATTGCAAAGATCAGCGATGCATTCTCTTACAATTTCGAGCAGATTGGTTGCGCAGGAGAAGTCAACGTGCACAAGGACGATGACTTTGATCAATGGGCTATCCAGATCAAGGTCAAATTTAGGTGAGAAACCTTACTTCCTCTTCTGACTATACTCAATACT
The DNA here is from genome assembly GCA_963794795.1 of uncultured Acidobacteriota bacterium. Lineage (GTDB taxonomy): Bacteria > Acidobacteriota > Terriglobia > Terriglobales > Acidobacteriaceae > JAKAAZ01. The sequence goes on from CAWCFC010000011.1 coordinate 17,300, forward strand.
AACACACAACACCAGGGAAAACGATACATTACAGCAACTTGACGCCCATCGTCAATCCGGTGGCGAACGATCTGTCTCGACGATCTTCTACCTCATGTCACTTCAATCTATGGCTCAAGCTCCTTTCCGTGTGGTGGATGAGATCAATCAAGGAATGGATGCCCGCAATGAGCGTATGGTTCACGAGCGTATGGTCGAGATTGCTTGCAAGGAGCATACAAGCCAGTACTTCCTCATTACCCCGAAGCTGCTCACAGGTCTTCGATATGACAAGAGGATGAAAGTCCTGTGCATTACAAGTGGTGAACATATGCCTGAGAATTATCAGCGCATGGACATTTCCAAGATCATTGGTATCAGAAGAGCGATTATGGCTACTGGTTGAAGGGATTAGATGGATTTGCGATGGCGTTTTGAAGTTGGGCAGTTGAGAGCAATATGAACATAAAGAATGAGGCAGGAGGCAGGTCCGTAACATAATGTATTAAATGAGGAATCATTTATATTGCCAAGATGTTTGAGAAAGTGCTATCCGGAAGAATCGTTTTGCAAGTGCAAACATTCGTCCTCGCCTTAGCGTTGTTGAAAGGAGTACAGCAAGAATGGCTGACTCGGTTCTGCATCAGCAACAAGGTCGATTTCTCATTCGCACGCCAACCGAAGAGTACCCAGGCCTTCCACATCCAACAAGGCTGCCTCCAAGTCTGCCCTGAGCGGCTGAACTCGAAAACAATATGGTGTCTGTGGGCCAGTTGTCTTCCTTTGATTCGCATCCAAATCCGAATATATCTCCATTCTCCACAGAGTCGATCTCTTCAGTATATATCCACTTACCCCTCTCCCCAAGCCACTTCGAAAAGCTAAGGTTCTCAACGATACACATGGATCATCTCACATACGAAAGGCTCGACGCCTCAAAATTCGAAATCAGGCTCCTCAACGTCCATGTCGATGAGGATGGAGGAGTCGAATGCGAACTCACCAGGCACACCTTGACCCCGGAGCTACAATACTATGCGCTCTAGTATGTGTGGGGGGGCTCCCAAAATCACTCAGGATATACTTGCCAACGGGAAAACGTTCGTGGCTACCACGAACCTTGTCGCCGCGTTCCAGAATATTTCAGCAACCGGAATGGATAGCTCCGATTTCCTCTGGGTTGATGCTATCCGCATTAACCAAAATGATCTTGAGGAAAGAACTGCGCAGGTGCAGATGATGGGTTCATTTTTTTTTCTTGAGCGCCCAATGCGTGTTGGCTTGGCTGGGGTCTGAAAAAGACAACAGCACGGAGGTGATCTATATAACCAAGGCGATTGCTGCCGAGATCGGGTCGCAGGAGGCTCTTCTGGGTGTTGAAGTTCTGTCACGATCACCAATACAAGATCTCCTTAACGGTTTGAAGATGAAGACAGCTGATACTACGCTTCTATCCTTGCTCTTGTTACGGAGGCGGGATTTTCTCAAGTTATTTTCTGAAAGAGCTTTCTGGCAACGGTGTTGGATCCTCCAAGAACTAGTTCTTGCGAAGGATGTCATATTCTTTTGTGGCCAGGCAACCTTCGGTCACACTTGCATTCAAAGGAACAGGATCTGGCTCGAAGCTCTCTCACTACAGGTAAAACCGGACGGCATCGGCTAGGCAGACTGGATGCTCTTGAAAGAAGGATTTGCTGATAGTATGCTTGAGCCGATGAGAAGTTACGCTATACAGATCGCAAGGCACAATGTTTTGCCCACAGTACGGCCGTTTGAGATGGCATGGCGCATTCTCAATCAAGCACGATACCTTCATGTAACGGATCCCAGAGATAAGATTTTTAGCTTGCTTGGTATAATGGATGTTGGCATTGAAGCCGACTACTCCAAGACTGTTGAGAGCATCTATTGTGAGCTAGCCGAGGAGATGTGTGCATCGGCATCACTGGACGAGTGGTTACATACGGCAGGAGTTGTTTGGGTCGGTAGATTGCCAGGGCTTCCGACGTGGGTAATAGACTGGGGATCAACTAATAGCGGAGGCTGGGGTTTGAGTTTGTGGGGTAATTTCTACAGCGCAGGTTTAGATATGCCTTACCTTCACCTCTTCGATCGGCCGCGAATCGGGAACCAAGTTCTTACCTTATCTGGGACAGTGTGTCTTTCGGATAAAGATCCATCTTTGCAAACTCGTTTCGGAACGAGTTCCTCATTTGTTTTCACCAAGATGTACCTAGATCTGGAAGATATCCTCGATCCAGGAGGTATATAGCATCGGCATGTCTAAGCGGACCAGCTGTCCGCGAGTTCTTTGTTACAGGAACGGATTTGGATCCCGTGGTGCATCGAAACCTGCACCACATCAATCAAGTCACGGATAGGCAGCGTGGTGCTCTTGTTGAAACTGTCCTTAAGCACGGTCAAGAAGCGCGTCATTTTTACACGAAGAAAGGCTGGCTTGGGTATGGGCCGAAGGTACTTGAGGACGGGGATCTGATTTGCGTCTTCCCCAACTGCCGTCTCCCTATCGCTCTTCGTAAAGTCGGAGACTACTATCAACCCATCGGCACATGTTTCGTCCTAGGACTTATGGACGGCGAAGCTGCACAGATGCTGAAACGTGCAGAAGTGTTCATGCAAAGGTTTGATATTCATTAATCATGTAAGCCAGATCTGTTCCAAAACACATTTTAATGCAATCTGAAATAGCATAGGTTATCAGTCATTACAACCGACTCCATATCCCCACCATTCCTAAAGCACCACCAATAACCCACACATCCAACCCTCTCCTTACCCCAGCACTCTTAGCCGTTCCGGTACTCTTACCCGCACTACTCGTCGCAGTCCCTGTCACTTCACTCGAGCTTCCAACAGCCCACCCCAAATCTCCAAGCTCACTCCCATGATCCACGCACTGGATGTCCTCTCTCCCCACCAGATACGCATCACTATGATTCGCCAATCCCGAGTGCAGCTCTCTCGTCTGATAATCCGCCCACAGGTAAACCTGACTCAAAAACGGGACTCCTAGGATCGGAGAATCCATATCCTCAGCCGTCAACTCGCGCGTATTGGCTAAGTCCGGCGGGATCTCAACCACCAGTCCGTTTGAGAGAGTGATTGTGTAATTTGCGGAGGCGGAAGGGAGAGAACTTGTGAGGGAGGCAGGTGGTAAGGCGAGTGAGAGCTCAGAGGGCTCGATGCATGCTGTGAATGGCTTCGAGATAATCGGCGTACCCCCCACCGCAACGCTAGATACGGACACTTCCCACGGGCATTGTTTAGGGAGTGTGAATTTACCAATCGGGTATGTCTGAGCGGAGAAGTTCCCGAGAAGGCGGGAGGTTGAATAGCCGCCAAGGATCAAAGTACCATTTCGGACTTCAGAGGGGGAGGGGACGCCGTAGTAGAGACCGAGGGAGCGGGAGGCAATCCAGCCGGCGTTGTATAAGGAGGTGAGAAGTGTGGAGTTTAGACCCAAACCTAGGAGTTGGTTGGTGTGACTTAGGACGAAGCCGTAGACTAAGAGGGCGTTGGAGTAGAAGCCATTGACGCTGAAGACGTTTGTGTATTCGGGCTCGAGGAAGTGTTCTGGCTCCACGAGAGACAGCATCTGTGGCGCATATTTGGGGGATAGGGAGGAGAGGGAGCTGGTGGCGGGGCTGGATTCAGGGGAGCCGGTGAAGTTGGATGGGGTTTGATAGTACAGGGGTACGGAGGTGCTGAGGTCGTAGAAGCCGTGGCAGGTCATGGATGTGTTATACGTGTAGTAGGAGGATCCTTCCCAGTAATCGGAATCCATTGTCCAGTCCGAGTTGTACGTATAACTGTTGGGACATGGTAGATCTTGGGAGCCGTCTGCAGTGGTCGAAATGTACGTTTCATTGTACAACGTTGAAAGGACCGTAAGCAATGGGAATGGCTGCGTTTGATTATTATGTGCTGTATCCCAATTCTGCTGTCCAACCCAGAGAAAGACTCCACGCTGCTGGGCAAGAGTAGAATTTGAAGCCCAGAGGTTGTCACTCATTTCCGCTCGAATGACGGAAGGGAAGTCGCCCGAGCAAGAAGGTGCAAAGGAGCCGCTGGATAATCCAAGAAATAAAGAAAGTAAGAAAAGGCCATGCCGTAAGAGCCTGGCAAACGAGTGTGATGGCATGGTGCCGAGAATATAGAGGAAGATGTGAAGAGCATCGAAAAGGAGGCTCTTGAGGTGGCGCGAAAATCGGGATGTGGGGCAATGAGGCGCAGCAATACACGCTTTCACGTGATATTTTTTACTTCTATTAATAAACATATCTTTTAATGTACTGCACTGCACTTGCTGCTATTTATTATATGTAGTGTTATGTACTTCAAGGGTGAAAGAGCTTCATAGGCTAGTTTATAATTTCGTAAATGTCTTCAGTCGTTGCATGAACACACGAGAAATTGGTTTGCCGAGATTCAGGAGGCTTGAAGACTGCAATTACATCATAATTGGAAGCTGAAGAGCAGTTTATGCTCTCTTCAAGAACATAATTATTTACCTGACTCCTCAGTTGCGAGCAAGGAGGATATCTTTTGACACTAGACGATAGTAAAGGTATACACATCCTTCTCCTCCTCATATGTCTCATATAATTCCTCCATCATCTGTGATTTCTCTCTTGCATCCCCCTCCTACCCCACTTCTATTTTGTAGATAAGTTTGTCCCACTAACCTGAAAAGTTTCCAACTCGCTGAAACTCGTCCGGTTTCTTCCCAGTGGACTTCCATACCAGACCAAATACTCTTATGTAATTTTCTTGTGCAGTGTAGTGCAACATCGAGCTATAGTGCTTTCCTACTACACAAGACCTATCTGGATTGAATGTGAACCGCTTTTCGCTGATATGTACATCCTATTCGTGAAAATTAAACTCCTCAGAACCGTTAGTCACTTTGATAGGTGTCAGCTTTCCAACAACTCGGAGACGGCCATTTTCACCAGGGGTACCGTCATCATCGGCCGAAGACTCAACTTCAATGCTGAGAATTTTAAAGAGGTCAGATCTAAGATCATCAAGTGCATTAGGGGCATAATGCACTAAACCGGGACTTGAAGCCCATGACATGTTGGAGTTTTATACATAGGGTCTGTATTCTCACTGTCCGGCAAGGGCCCTGTACCCAAATTGTGAATAGTCAAGACATCGTGTGCAAGGATTTCGGAAACCATGTGCCCCTGGCACAAAAAATATAATTGTCTAGATGTGAAGTGCAAAGTCCGCCTCGCTGGTAGCAGTTCTTGTTCTTGGAGCCAAGTGCGCTTCACCAAAGGAGATGCGAGAATATCACTACACAAACAAGTCTGTGCGACTGAATATTTCCCAGGCTCAAACGATGGGGCATTGTAAGAGTCAGAAATTCGGCTGGCTTTATAGTTGACCCGTCCCTTTTTGGCCATCACTTTGACTATGGTTCTCGGTATGAAATTGATAAATCCGAATGGTTTGGTAAGAGCGGTCCCATAAAGAGGGCGGATCGGTTGTTTGGGAACTTCAAGATCTCCATCACGTGGAATCGAGACATCACGATCAAAGAAGAGCCCCGTCCTAGCGTTCACTGCTGCAGTGGCAGCAATGTTGCAGAAAGCTTCCGTATACACGCTCATCGTAAGAGAAGATTCTCTCTTCCAATCATCTTCTGAATCCTGGACAATGCAAAGAGAGCCGATCCAGATATACTGTACTGTCAATCTCTGGGCAACGTAGATTGCATCGCGGAAGGTCTTCCATAGTTCCCCTATTTCGAGCCCTTCCTGGAAAGTGGCGATGTTGCTGTTCGTAAGAGTGATCAACTGCAATTATCCCCAACAGTGGCTGAGGGTGATATATCGAGTGTCCGTTGGAAGTAGTTCTGTATGGAAAAGGAGCACAGACTGACCTCCCGAGGATCCGATCAACAGGAGCCGGGTTGGAAGTGGTGTTTTGGCATTCCTTGGCATGGATACTCCGGTACATTGCTTATGGTTCGAGACAAATTCCGATACCCATTGCGAATCAATGTCCAATGACTGATCGGAGCCATTGTTCCTGCTAACAGTCTGCTTGGTAAGTCAGAAACTTGGAACATACTTATCTTGGCCTATTGAAAATTAGTTTGCCAGCTTTGTCTGATGATTCTACCGACCTAGCTTAAAGAAGTTGAGATCTATATCCTCTCGCCAGGCATCCTGAACGAAACTGTGTATGGTACTACACCAACCCCTTCGCGATGATGGTCGTGATAAAAGTGATAAGATATGGGCTGAAGCCTCATGCTCAGTTTCTCCGCATCCGGGCTGTTTCGCAAAAATACATGGCAGATATCGCACCCTCCCTGGGCGGCGTTTTCCAGGGAAGCAAGTGTTCTGTGGTAATAATAACCTTTAGGAAGCTGTGGGTGTGGCCTTTTGGGGCAGGCTACTCGCCCATGGCCAATGAAGGTGCTCCGACAGATAGTGCAAGCGTTTTCCATCCTGGATGAGTGAGCCTGACCCGAGATTGATGAGAGTATGGAGAGCTTATCGCCTTCCAGCCATGAGGCTGAAGGCGGTCGCAGTCTGATATACACGAATTGCCGCGTCGGCAAAGAGAGGAAAGAAGGATAGGTACTCACAGAGGCTGAGAAGCTGGATATGGTCGCCCAATCCACTGGGTCCGTCAGTGGGGGCCAAAAGCCCAGGTGGCGCAGCCATAGCATCTGAACGACATCTCAGGTTCCCAACGGCCTCATCGTCGCATAGTTCCATAATGCTGAACAAGAGATACAATTTGATATGCTACCAGAACAGGCCAGTTATATGATCTTATCTTATAGAGCGTCACCTTTACTCAAGAAGCAAGGCGTCAAAGTCCTGGGCATGCTGGACGGGGTCGAGAGCTATGTGTTTACATTGATCCCGGGGACTGAGCGAATCTCAGGGAAAGAAGAAAGCACTCTGTAACATCAGCAACATTGCCATTCTCACCTTCTTCCTAAGAAGTCACAAACGGCCCCAAAACCGAATAATCGATCCTCAAGCTCTCAATCACCAACCCCGCATTCTCAAACTGGAAAACGTCCGCAGCCGCCAATCGCCCCAACCACTTCTCATTCGTCCTATTCGCGCACTCCTCCGCCAGCGTATCCAAATAATTCTTGAAAACAGCCCACATATTCCCCGGGTTCTTCTCTGATACCGGTCCATTGACGGCAGCAGCGCCAAAAACGGGATCGTCGGTTGCACTGAGATTGATCGCTGCCTGGCAATTGGTGAATAGATCATGCACGTACTCCTGCTGTACGAGAACATCTGTTCTGTTTCCAGAACGACCGAGATGGCCTCCAATATAGTGGTCGAAATCGTATTCTAGGATCTGCTCATGGGCGTTGATGAAGCCGGGGAGACTTTTTGTTTCGCCGAGGTTGGCGAAGGGGGTCCAGCCCGGGAAGACGACGTCGATTAAGATGAGCACTTTCTGGATCGGGGCGAAGATGAAGATGTTTCCTGTTATGTGGTTCTCGCCTTTGTAGGATAGCTCAAGGGTTTGGTTGCCAACGCAGAGGTTGTAGTCTTTCTCGAAAGTTATCTTTGGCGGGGGACGAGTTGGGTCAGGGGTCAAGGACAAATGGAGAGCTGTGTCGACGTGAGCTATTGTTTTGACATCTTTCCCGAAGATCCAGGCTCCGCCGATGTGATCTGCGTGCGAATGACTGTAGAGAAGATGAGTGATTGGGATAGAAGTTATGTTTCCGATAGCATAGAGCATGCTATGTCCGATTGTGGGAGGGCAGTCAACGACAATGACTCCTTTGGTGGATATCAGAAAAAATGCTGGTGGTAGGTTTAGTTCTGCTCTCGCAATTCTCTGCCCGTTGAAAGTGGATTCATGTACCTTGGTAGCTGCCATCTGTCACCATATATGCCCCCTTTCCAAAAGCTTGCACACCGTATCCATTGACGAGAGAGATCCCTTTGGATCCAGCAGGAATGGGAGCATACGCTTTATCGTCATCCAATGTTCGTATGTGAAGTCCGGGTCCACATGCCAGGCTTTGACAGGCGAAGTATAGTGCCAAGAGTGAGGAGAAAAAATACATGTTGGAGGTTTGGCAATTGAGCTCTTGTGTTTTATTCCAAAGGAATGTCTTCCTTTCACCTTCACACAGTAATTAAGAGGGTAACTTCCTTCTTATAGAAACTCACAGTCCTTCTCAATTTATCCCTTTCCACAACCTTTGACTCCCTCATTTCGAAATATTTGAGACTACCTTGCAGTGCATTATTAATAGAAGTTACAGACAGGTACCTACAACTCAATGAAGTAAAGCCTCCATTAAATTGAGACGCACGCTTACGTTAGTGCCTCGAAGTTGGGCCAACAAAACTCCATTTGCGCATTCGGTACTTGGGTTGCTGCATATAACTTGGCCGCTTCAGGCAAACAAAACCCTAACATCCTATCATATATGTTACGGTGTGATGGGTGCAAAATTGCGTGCATGCGCGGGGTATTCCCCACTCCGAGGATCTGACGCAGCGTCGTTACAAAGCTGACAAAATCCAGTCAGCTTCTGCGGCGACTCGAGTAACACAAGGAGGCATAGTCAGCTTTCCGTCTTGGCAAATGCCAAGAAGTCCAGGAAGCAAGAGAATATTGTTGTCTGTAAGCTGCTAACTTTTAATCCTGTACTTTCGTCTTCTTCGTGAGGTGTTCCTGATGTCGAATTGTTCCAAGGTTACTCTCGCTTCTGGCCTCACGTGATGTTTACTTTCCCCCTGAACCCCTGACCCGACATTGAAATAAACCCTGTTTTTAACAATGTAAGATTACGCAGCCCAATATGTACGGGATGTACTTCAAGCTTTTGAGTTTTTGGATCTTACACACTGCTACCCTATATTTGCTCCAAACTGCTGAGCTTGAAACCTGCAGATTGAGAACCGGGCAATTTCATAGCACTTCTCCACATTCCCAGGACGTTATCTAAGGCTTGATTCTTCTTATCAATTGAATATGTTGCCCTTCCTTCACACCAGCTAAACCATAAGGGAGGGTTTGTACCCTTGTAGCTTGCGACCTTTTGAAGTGTTCTCCGAGAGGAGCTCGCAGCTTTGCGTCTTCCTTGCAACCCGGACATCGCGCTATGCAGATACAGGACAATTCCAGAGAGAGATATATGAGGAGGGAGCATGAGATTTTCCAATGAGAAGCTCGGGCAGTGTATGTGAAGGAAGTACTTAAACCGTCTCATAGGAGACCAAAAATAAGGACAAAGCAGAGGGAAAGGAGTCGTGATATCCGAGGGGTAGTAATATCTAAAACCAAACTTCAACTAGCATCAAATATAGATGTGCATAATCAGAAGAAAGAAGTTATAGGAGAGAGCTAAATTATCCCATCAGAAATTAGAACAATACGGGTGAATGAGAGAGTTAGGAATCAAAATATCCGAGTCGGCAGCAATAACCAACCATGTCTCTCTATGTAAACAAAAAGCAACGCTGCTCTTGCAATACTTTGGTATTCGTGCAGGTCCCTTTATATACTTAACTCTTTCTATCTTTCCTTCACACATCGATCTTTTTAACATCGTCCTCTTCCTTCCACGCCACGGTCGGACAGAGGAAGCCTCAAGCAAACTGGCTGGTCCAACCAAGTCCTACTTGTTAGCAGATAAAGAACTACTCTACCTGCTAGCAAGTACAACTCTGTCCCACGTTACTATGACAGAGCTCACAAGTCGTTCAGGCGGCATCGCCTCACTATCTCGATCTTGTGAATCAGAATGGTGACTACTAATGTTCTGTGAAGGAGTCTAGTAAAGGAAATAATAATATACATGGAGGAGTTATCGCTGAGAACCAAGTCAATGAAAGCGCCACGGCGAGAATGACTACTCAAGCAGAGGATAGAGATGCGACCGGTGGTACTAGATTAGACAGAGAACAAACTACTACGATAACTTTGTCTTTAGGCAATGTAACCAAAGGAGCAACTCAAGGCCACACAGGACCGACTGCGAGTCGCATTGGACTGGCAGACAATGTACGAATTGGAGAGGAGCCGAGAACCTTCACCTTGCTCCCCAAGCTTGAGCTGAAACTCCGACTCAAGATCTGGGACTCCGCTCTCGCCGGCCCACGATACATCGAAGTCCTTAACAAGCCCTATCTTTACCCAACCAGGGCCCCACCAAGTCACTTCCACTACACCTGCGCCTCCCTGACCCCAGCCCTCTTCGTCGTCAACCACGAGTCCCGCGCCGTCGTCCTCTCCCTCTACACCCCTCTCCACTCCACCTTACCAGGCTCGCCGGCCATCTCCTATAACGCCGCCATCGACGTGTTCTGCCTCCGCTACGTCCACGAGGACGCCTGCTACGAATTCCGGGGACGGATCAACAAATTACTCCCGTGTCGTTGCACACATTAAGCACATGGCGTGGCAATCTCGGGAGCCAGCTTAGTACTGTACCTCCACCTTTCCTCCGAAGCAGGGCTAAACATAAGAGTGTATAACTTCCAGCGCCGCCGACTTCTTCTCGCAGGCACATATTAATAGGCTGTCGGGCCTGGAGCCGCTGAAGGTTTGCAGATGGACGGAGGAGCTGGTTGGGGGGGAGGTGATTGACCCGAGGACGCGCGAAACAATCGTGGGTTGTCCCCACGCGGTCGAGGTACTCTCAACAGTTGTTTCTTCATGCAATGACCCAAGTTGGCGAGGATTGGGATGAGGAGCCAATTGAAGCAATTCGTGAGGGCTGGGTCGTACTTCGGGCTCCATTTGGAGATTTCATAACCGAGCAAGGGGTTTCAACTCACAATCCAAAAGCAGTCACTCAAAGTCAAAAGTCATTTGTAGCCGCAAATATGTCCGTCATTGCATTTAGGAGGAAGTAATATGTGCACTCTCTTCGAGATAGTTCCACGATTCGCCTGGGTGCAGGTCTATGACAGACCATGCACCATGATCCCATGCCCATAAACTCCTTAATCCGTGCAATGAGCCCACATTCGCCTTGCCTGCATCCGGATCCGAAGATCCGAAGATGCCAAATACCAATATCGATACCACGCAGCACCCTAACTTACAAGCGTGACCCCCGGCTAACCCATGCAAAAAGCAACTCTATGGAAGAGTACAGTCCCATGCATGCAAGTCGATGAGCCCCGGTTTTGAGGACAAAAGAAAATGTAATTGTGACAATAGGTAGGTGTATGTATAGGTCGGTAGGGGGTTTAACTAAAGGATTCCTTCCCACATGCCTGGGCCACGAATAGCTGGAAGGAGGTCCCGAGCAGCCTCTGATGAGCAGCATACTCTCTTTCGTCCAAGTGATGCATTCGACGTAGAACGGATTGCAACTTGAGCATTTGGGCGAGACCGGACGAGGTCATCGGACCAATTGCTCTCAGACAATGGATAGCGACCACTCAACATCTCTCGAACATTCTCTTGCAGCGAGTTGTCGATTGATTGAGGTCTGGCACGTTTGGCACCGGCTCTGAGAGGAGACTCCGCAGACCGGGGTTGGTTGTGGAGTTCTTGAAGAGCACGGGCAGCTTCTTCATCCTTGGAGAAGTAATCTAATTCACGTCGAGCCAAAGGGGTATCCAGAGACAAGACCAAGAAATCCTTGCCGACGGGTCCAGTGTATGACTCTGGTGACAACGTTGGCCCATTGTCACAGTATCCTTCGGGAACTGTAGCAATGATGGTCCTGTTCTGCCTCTCACTGCATTGCTTCGCGTACCGACAACGCGCCTGAACGTCCAATTTGGATGAGATCGGCGCGCCTGTGGTCGACGAGGCAGACGAGATTGAAGATGAACGAGATGACCGGGATGAGTTGTCTGAGATCATAGACTCTGGCGACGACATTGATGAGACCGAGTTGGCCAAGGATGATCGGCGATGAGTAACGTAGAATTGTGGTGAAGAAGCGTTCTGCCATTTTTCGTTGGCTTGGGCGGCACAGACGCTCGAGGCATGGGCCATAGCGAAGCCCATGGAAGGTTTGCTGAGCATATAAGACGCAGCACTCACTGCAGGAGTGTTGAATCCAGTACTCTGTGGAGTCAGTCTTGGGGTAGGTAGCAGACCAAGAGCTGGCGCAGGTTTGCTGGGAGGATAGGTTGGTGACGGCTCCATGATACTGGGGGTGTAGTATCGAGGAGTCGGCGTTGATTCGGCGGAGACATATCCAAAGGTGTTGTGTTCGGCAGCCAATTGCACGAAGGCTCGTGGGCAGGCCGCGCTAATAGATTTGACATTTGCGATTGCAGATGTCGATGGCGAGATCCCTTCAATGTTATCCAACTGAGGGTTGAGCCTAAGTATAATAGATTTCCAGTCGGCCGTTTGCTCTTCAAGCGAAGGGCTACTTGAGCCTGGGGACGGTGGTAATGTTGGTGTGTATTTGAGTACGATGTCTGTCCAGCGTTGGAAGACTGCATCAGTGATATGCAGCTCCCAGTTCACTGCCAGAAGGAAAGCCATTTCGTTTTGGTTAATCTCCAAAGTGTTCAATCCTGAAATCTTACTCCACGCTCTCGCGGAGTAGTTGCGGTCTTGAAGATACTTTGAAGCGAGAATAAGAGCCGATAGGAACATGCGACGTCCGCATTGAAGGGCTCGAATAGAGTGTGCATCATCCGGCTGTTCCATCGTAAAATCGTGCTTGGGCACATGGGGCTTGATCAAGATCAAATAATACAAAGCGACTTGGAGAGTCGAATAACTAGTGCGAGATCGTCGAAGAGTCTCTTGAATGAATGTGCGTAAAGGAAGAACCCCCTTCGCGCCCATCTCGCTTCGGCAAGGGACGGACGAAAGGGGCCAAATTGCTTCAACAATCTGGGTAGAAGAATCTGGTGGGGGTATCATTGAGCGGGGGGACTTATTGAGGACTTGCATAGCTGCTTACCGACGAGGCTGTCGACGAAGTTGACCTTGCGATCGCATTGTCGAACTAACGTAGGTGGACATCCGGTCCGAGTTGTTGATCCAACACTTGTTCTTCTGGGGTGTTGCCGTTGTGCCGGTGCAACTTCAACCTGTACCTTGTGTCTTGGCCAGTATGTGGCGACCGATATGCCCTGTTCGCATGTAAAGGAAGGTGCAGACTGAGAGGTGCAGCAATATGTTTCTGAAGTTTCGTTGTCTGAGGAGCCAGTAACTGAGGAGTCGTCCGAGGATTGGGAGGCGACATCGGACCAGACGGATGCTGTGGAGGACGAGGCTGAGGACGCTATTGACGAGCTGTATGGACCATTTCGATATGAGGTGATGTAGGGCGGCGAATCATCTTCGCCGCAATTCATCTTCGGGGAATTTCGAGGTTATGAAGTTCTAACACAAACTCCAGTCGCCGTCTGTACAAAGCCAAACCGATAAACCGTTATAGACTGCGTGGAACCTTCTGACTAGATACAGGCTCATACAACCGCAATTGCCGTTGCAGAGCGAGGTGATCGAGGGAGGAGGAGGACAAGCTAGAGTGCAGTGATCTGGCAGATCTCTGCACGAACGATAAAACCGGTAGACGATGTAAGACTGGCGACTGGAGAAGCTTTGGTGAGATCGAAGAGCATTGTGACCTTTTCGACGGTGGAAATGGTAACTGTTGAGGTAGATGGTGGCTAGTAGGGGGTACTAGCTACCATTGAAGAAGGCGGAGGGGTCGAGCGTGAAGGGGAGGTAGGAATTCGAAGGTACGGAGGAAGGTGGGAAGCTCGAGGAGTTTATTAACAGGTGACAAGAAGGACTGAGTGGAGTTGTGGTCTGAGGACCAAGGTGTCTTTTGCTAGGGTTTTCGTCGACTCAGAGGGAACTGAGGGTCGAGTGACTGTACACCTGGGTGGCAAGAGCTAGCCGGTCTCGCGATCGGGCGGAGTGATTGAAAGCTGGGTCGCTGAAAACAACACCAGGCTTCCTTCCGCGGGTATCAAAGGGAATAAATTAACAATAAAGGAATCTGCGTAAAGGAGATATGTGGCGAGGGTTCGGAATTAGGTAGCGGAGGCTATGACTGGATGGATGGAGTTACTGGGGACGAGAAGTCGCTTTGTCGCAGGCGCTGGCGAGTGCGGATTTGACAAGCAGGAGAGGAATTCGGAAGGTCGAACGAGACGTTTGCGAGTGTTTGATGGTGGTGAGGATAGGCGATGATGGTATGCAGACTTCAAAGAGCCGCTTTGTCTATTGCTTGGGACCATACATTGCTGCGATGATTTCGAAAGGGGAGCGTGGAGCTGCGGGCATGGCTCGCTTTTGTTGCGGCGGGTGAGTTTGGGGGGGGGGGGGAGTTGCTAGCAGCGATTCTTGCGGGAGCACGGCGAAAGGCCAGGGTGGTGGTGCTAGGGTGGTGGTACTGGGGGGGGGGGGGCGTTAGCGAGGATATTGAAGAGTCACCCCAATCTGGCGCAGGTTCTGTGGCTCTGGCTGGCTGGCTGGCGAGAATTGCGGCCTGGCTTGACTTGGGGCACTGCGCACGCCTTGATTGACCAGATGTGCCCACGCCTGCCCTCGCCTCCCACCACCCACCCACCCTCACTCATCATCGTTCCGACCTCCGCCACCCAAAACCCAGGCAAAACACAGGTAGTTGATGATTTGCCATCGGCCAGAGAGAATTTCCGCGAGCAGCACCACGCCCACCAACACCAGCACCCAAATCAAAACACGGCCCGCAATGGGACCCAACAACAGACACGACACAGCTGCAGCCTATGAACTCAGACTACTTCGTAACAACGCTGACCCTCCGGCCCAGCCCTGAGCCCTCGCTCCCTCCTCCCTCTCTCTCCTTTCTCTGGATCTCGAAGAGGATACACAGCCGTGGCGATGACTACCACACTTACTCGTCCCTTGACTCTGACTCTGCAAGGCCGATCCCCAGCCCAGCGCAAACAACCACAAAATAGAAACGAGACCCGTAGCACAGCCTTGCCGGGTGCTCATCAAACTCGGCCTCGAGCCGGCAGAAGTGTGAGGTGTGAGTGTGGAGAAGCGACACGAAGCTCCCCCCCATCGAAATTCCCCTATCTCGTGTTCTATTTTCTGCCCACCTGAGCTGTGCTGCTGCTGGCTGTCTGAGATGACTGAGAGCACTCCTCAGCATGCATTGCGTTGTTAGTCATGCATGGGCCCTACGGCGCGCTGTGCAACGGCAACTCTGGAACGTAAATCTGTTCTCAGCCTCCCCGACTTGCGTATTTCGACCGTCGGGGGCGCTGGCCATGGTTCATGCTAATAATCGGCGCCAGATGGTCTTTGCAAGCTGGACTCACTCATAGGACTTGGCAGCGTCGTCGCCACGTTGCGAGGTTGGGGTCCATAATTAGGGGAAAGTGCCCCACGAATTCGCCATCTGCCTGCAAATAATTGCTCAGAGTTACTCACATCGCACAATCGTCGGACTATCGACGGCCCTACAAAGCCGGCAAGATGGAAAGATGGCAATGCAACCACAGGGAGGCGTTGGAAAGGCTGGAGCGGGGCCCAGCCGCCTTCCATTCGTATCATCTTCAGTTTCAACACACCATTTTGGACGTCAGCCCCCTCCAAATCTGGCAGTGAAGGAGATCGGAGTCAGCCTTCTCTGGCCTGTTTCCGCCAGAGACACGCAGCGGAGACGTACCTGCAAAATTAATCATCCTGCAACAGGAGATTTTGGAAGCTTCGGAGCAACACTCAGCAACGAGACCTCGTCGTCCTCGATTCCTCGCAGGAATGCTGCCCCTCCCCGATCCTCGATCGAAGGAACAAGCAAATAGGGATAATCACTTTTGATCCCATTATCATCAGAGTTGTACACCCTTGACACACGCGGCCAATGACCTCGATGAAAAACTTCCCCGCTCCACGATCTGTACTGGCGATGATTGGTCTCATTGACAGCAACATCAGCAACATCCTGCAGGCTTGCCTCATGCTGGCCGCCGGCGCTGCCATTAGCACCCAACTAGGCCGCGTTTATCTGCAATCCAGCTGGAATCCTTCCTGTCGACTTTCTCTTTCATAAACCTTACTCAGCGACAGCGAGCGTGCTGCCACGCAGTTCTCTCCTACCCCTCCCGGCTGCACCACCACGAGCAGCCATTTTGGAACATGCCCTGCCTGCCAGCGAACTCTCTAGAATTTTCCCCTCCCCTTCTCCCATCCCCAAGAATGGATAGTTCCAAGGCTGGGATGCGTTCATCCCCACCAGCTTGTCCACCCCTCTAGATCAAGGCCAATCGCAATGGCGTTCCAGTAAATCATGATGGTGACTCAACCTTCCATAGCCCTCCCTCACGATTTCACCCACTCCAGGCTGCAAGCGTCGAACAGGGTAATACAGGAGCTCAAGCTCCCGCTTGAACGGGATCACGCTTCATCAAAAGGTACTATGTACCATACCCTCGTATCACGCCCCTTGAAAGAAATGGAACAAAGGAACCGAGCTCCAGTCATACTCCGTAAAGAAACTGTACTGTAGTCATCACGAGAGCAGGAAGCAAATAAACTCCGAACAATCACGAGCTGACCAAGATTTGCCCCGTAACGAAAGTGTCATCAGGTGACAAATAAAGCCCTCACTGCCAAATCCCACTCCCACAACACCAAAACCTCGGATCGCGAGAGACAAAACCTAACCTCACTCTGACTCCCCGCTGCCCCCATGAACTCATCAATCAATTCGCCATGAAAATCTCACCCCATCAAAGGTAATTCCCAACGACACGCCACAAACCCTCCAATAATTCTCGGCCTGCTCCCCTCCGTTCTCCGTAACCGCGCGCTTTCTCACACGTCTCATCACCCGCCCATCCTCGCCCAACCTTTCCAACTGACTCACACTTTTCCCTCCCCTCATCAGATGACATTCCGGCTCCTCCCACTTCTGCTCGGCTTTACTCGGAGTCATTCCATTCCCCACCTCCCATTCCCTTGGCTGAAACGGGTAAATCGATCGGCAAGTGGGCTCGGATCCCCTTTCCATCGAAGCCCAGCCCAGCCCAATCTAGACCCCATCCAGCAATGTTCTGGAACATCGATTTGATTTGCCGTCCTCCCATTCTCGAGCGCTGAGTGATGACTCTTCATTCGCCCCTTGCTGATTGATCACCGGGAAAACGATCTTCCCTCCATCCAGTAATGTGAAAGGCTTGTATAAGGGAGGTCGATGATTGGCGAGGATGTAAAAGCCACTAATTTCTGGAGTGGCTGGGCTGGACTCACCCACCCGTTCGGGAATAAGTACGGTTGCCTGGATGGTCACATTGTGCAAGATGCTCTCTGATCTTGGGTGGCGGTCTCTCCGAAGTGTGTGAGTGAGGAGCGAGATTTCGTGCGTGATGCGTGACTTCGAAATCCGAGTTTTTTTTCTCTTCATTTCATTTCGAGATTTGGGGTTGGACAGGTCTCGACCAGTGTGAGAGAGAGGTCGAAGTGGAAGGTCTCAGCTCACAATCCTTCAAGAATGCATGGAAGCTGTTCACAGGCTGAGAGTGAGTCGGTGTTACCGTGACCTTCCTCTTCGAAGTCTGTCTGCGATCATCCCTGCACAACCACCAGTCACAACCACTCCCAGCTGTCCCTGTGTGTGAACATCGTGAAAGAACCAAGTTCTAGGGTTGAGGGGAAGAAATGTAAGCCATTCCTTCGGCGTGATTTTCATGCTTTCTTATGCCGAGTCTCGTGTGCTTGCTTGCGAGTCAGCTAGCGGCGATGTCATGGTCACCGCGGTGATGGGTTGCGAATAGGCAGCAGTCGCTGCCTCGCTCCTTCCACGCCCACATCTTCCTCCCCGACTTTTGCACGCCCACAAGGAGACGAAGGATGAACGATGTCATGCATACGATCAGACGGCAAGACGCCACTCAGACCTCCTGGTTCCTCTTTCTTTGCCAGACCAGGCTGAGAATTCCAACTCAAAAGATGGGGGACGGCTTGTGCCAGCCAGCCTTCGAAGTAAGACTTTAATAGCCTTGTCCTGAATCAGCCCGTCATTGTCCTGTAGGCAGCTAGGCTGACCCTCTCTCCCTCCCCTTTCCCTGCCTTCTTCTTTACTTCTTTATGCACTACTGCGTAGCGAAGCCTCGCTCGGGATGAAAAGAAGAAGAGTCATCTAGTGTTTTGGTGTGTTGTGGGTTGCGAGCGCGCTGCGTCGACAGGCAGATTCCAGCCCCATCGATGGATGGAACTTGGTTCACAGATGAGATCCAAGATCTGATCGGTGTCAGATGAGTGAGGCAGAAGTGTGCCTGTTTCACATCTTGTTTGCTTTGTTCGGAGTATGGTTCTGGAATCTTGAGGTCGTTGCCTGATACCAGAGTTTCGCTTAACATCGACCCGCGGGTCAGGCTACTCGGCTTGCAGCCTTCTCCTGTTCCCTTGCCTTCTTGATGTTTGGAATGTTTGCTGAGACGGAAGGAGAGAATAGCGATGAGGCTAAGAGGGTAGATGCTGGGCCTTGTCGATTTGACGATGTTGAAGAAAACGGTATTGATGCGAAGTATGAGTCGCGTGACATCGCTTCCCCCTTTGTTGCTAGCAACTTCAGGATAGTGGGGTTCACACCTGTTCCTGTGGTAGAACAGAGATTTGCTGCTAGTGCAGTACATTGGGCCTTGCTAATGTTTGTGTCTGTTCTTCAAAACGTTCCAGCATAGTCCAGTACATTGGCCTTGCTAAATGTTCTTCAAAACCTTCCAGCATAGTCCGGTACATTGACCTTGCTAAATGTTCTTCTATTTATGGAAGAATGAAAGCAGACTCCCCCACTGGAGGCTCCGGATTTCGAGTCTGATCAAGGTACCTATTCTCCTGGTACAATTAATTGGCACTTGCCAATCGCGTCATTGCTCCTGACACTGCAGTGCAATGGAATTGTCTTTATTGGCTCTGTTGTTCTCTCGATGTTCTGTCTCCTAGTCGTGCAGTGCAGCCAGGTATCTCCCAGCGGTAAATAAACAGATTGTCCTCCCTCCCTCTGGTGCAATCGAATCTCCTCCTGTCTAACATCCTCCAATTTGTCTTATTCCTCCTTGTAATGAGGCCAATGGTCAGTCCAATAGTTCTCGTCGTGCCCCCGTCGCTCCTCCGTCCCATCCAGTACTCCCTTTCCATATGCCTTCCATGCCCTCTGAAGCCATTTGTTAGTATGAGTAAACTCAGATGGACTCGCAACAACCCAGCTTCCCATCCTAATCAACGGTGCTTTCCATTCTGGATTTTCCGTCTTGAGCTCCTCACAACATTTGACCATTTGATTGAGCTGCAAAAAGCCACCATCCTCAACAGTCCAGCCATCCTTGAAACCCACGATACCAGCATCCTCGTAGTAAAATTCCACCTTATCATCAACCAGAAGAAGTTCATCAAGTTCCAATTCGTGTAGCCACTCTTTGGTCCATCGATCTTCATCCGCAATGCCAACTTGAGTCGCAAGGCGCTTGATTGGAATCTGCAGCATGAGGTGGTTGAGTTCGTTGAGCATTTCCTCCATATTTCGGCCGTTGGCGAAGCAGAAGATGTCGACTTCGGGTGAGACATACATGGGAGGGCATCCGGTGCAGCTGGTGCGGAATTGAATGTACTCTTTCAGAGCTTCGGCGCGGGACTCGCGGTTGATGGCCAATTGGGGAATCTTCTTGTCCTTGCAGTGGGTATAGGAGACCTCCCAGTCGCCTGGTTCGTACATGGTTACGAACTCGAAGTATCGCGGACCTGGTAGAGAATATCTCCAGACCATGCGTCGTAGTTCAGGAGGTAGCCTGTCGAAGAGAGTGAGGGAGGTGAGAGGGCCATCGGAGGCGGCAGGAGGGGCGGGGACTTGGATGATGGGTTGGGGAGCTGGTTGAGATAAGACGGCGCCCATTGTTCGAGTGGTATGCAGTACAATGTGGGATGGTTGTACGTGCGAGAGCAAGGACAACGTGCGAGGTTGTCGTGGTGGTGGTTTCTCGATCTTGGTGGTGCAACCTGGGAGGAGAAATTTAAGGGGTCTGTTTACGCGGACTGAACTTAGCGCGAAGTCGATGGCAAGCGGTTGAAAACGTACAGCCCAGTGTTCCCAACTCTTCAGGAACAATGGTAAGAGGGCCAGGAGAACACGGCCATTCACGACGAGAAATAGGAGAATGATCTGGTTTCAATGCCCCCGATTTTTGAGGAATGGTGAAGAACCGCAGGAGACTTGGTAATAAGGAGAGGTCGTCGACGAGCGCTGGCTGCTGGAGGATCAGCATATGATGTTCCAGGTAAGTTCTGAATATCCAACCACGGCTCGCGGACCTTGGAATGGACGGATTACTTACGAATTAGCAGGATCTAGGTCTGGATGTTCCTATTCTCGTCGATCATTGAAGTCTGTCGTCGAACATCTTCAGCTCAAAGTTCCCAACGCTGCAGCAGCAATGAGAGGCGATAGAAAAGCGATACTTACAACGAGAAGCAGGAGACGCACTCGGTTTCAATATTCCTTCTCCAATAGGAATATTGAAGATCTTTGAATGCCTCAAGAAGGGGAAGTTGTAGAAGTGAGCCAGCTGCAAAACATTCAGCTTCCAATATTCTAGGTAAGGACTGAACCTTCAACGATATTCTCTTGCTCCTTGGACTGGATAGGACACTTACTAGAGATTAGGATCTGCTTTGAATGTTCCTACTCCAGCCGAACACTAATTTTGGAACCCCTACCCATTTAACGCCCTGGTTGCTGCGGTCCCGAAGGCCTGAGTGTCGCGATGCTGATGTCCATGCTCGAGCCAAAAAGAGCACGACCATATCTCCAAATGAACAGCTGGAAGGCGGGCACAAGCCGTTGGCTCACCTTCTTGTACTAAGATTTCTGCCACCAAGAAGCAAGTCGAAGCATCCAGACACAGGGTAAACGAGGAGCAAGCAGCAGCTTAGCGACGAAACGGCAAGATTTCAATACACAGGCAAGCCGTGGGTGTTGGGAGGTAGTACATATGTCAAAGAATAGAGAAAATCACTGACAGGGTGCGGGAAGAGGGTCATCGTCGAGGTTCGAGCTCGAAGCAAAGATTGGGTATAGGTCGATACGGACGTAGGAGACGAACCACACGGCAACTTCATTGTTCTAAGACAGTTGGGGCATCCAAAATTGCCGATATATATCGTTTTGAGAGAAGCATTTACGAGAGGTTGGAGGATTCACGTATTGATGTGGGTCAAGGCGGGCCATCAACAACCAGATCTATGAAACAAGCAGGTTTGCAAGACAAACCGATCCGCCAGGCAGACCCCTTTCGATACGGGAATTAATTCTGGAACTTTTCACAGAGGGGGCATATCCTACGAGCCATGGATGGAACATTCGCAAGCTTCGGCCGGTCTGGCTCTTGGTGGAGATCAACGAGGACCCAGCGAAGAACGAGACTGTAACTGGGGTACGAGGATGGCATCCGACGGAACAATGGAGCATAGACTCAACCTCCCAGGCACGTCCGCAATCCAAACCCCAAGCTCAACACCAGGAGTTCACCTGACATACAAATCTTTCCTCTACCTCGTCCTCAGCAATTCACACGGCAAACCCATATACCATGGCAACAACTGAACCGGCGGTTGTCATCAAACTGTCATATGGAAGGCAGACAAAAGCGGTCATTCTAAAGAGTTCGACGAAGCGAGAGATATCCAGGGCAATGGCACATACCATATTTGCCTTGTCAGAGAGGCCTTTACTCTTTACTATGTACGAGGGTGAAGAAGATATCACTCGGACAAACAAAACGACATTTGTGGGTATATCCTAAGCTCGTGGAGCGTGAGACGTTTTAGAGGTATTAATTATGTACGTGCAATCACGTCCTCGGGAACAGAGATAACCCTTCGGGAGGCTAATCATATTAGACTCAGACTGAAGGGTGGACTCAAGCCCTACGTGTTTCGAAAGCGAAGACTGGCAAAATTGGAATCGGTTTTCAACTCAGCAATGATTGAGGAGAAGTTCGGATCTGGAAGGCACAAAGGACCACCTCGAGCCCAATCAGTAAGTACGGAACTAGGCCCACTATTTTCCGATAATTGCGACAACTACCAACGGTACGAATGATTCTGCCCGGAGGCGACGGTCGGGCATTGAGGCGCTTTGTTAATTGCGTGTTCCTGAGAATCCGGAATGATTATCTTTGGCAGAAGTTCGTTGCACAGACGTGAAGAATTCGGGACTTTAAGACGCATATTTCCGGATTCTCTAAGCTCTTACTGTTCCACAGAATGAAAAAACACTCACCTGGCTCAAGGGGTCTGCTAGCAAGAGTGTGGCTTTGGAGGACTTTGAGGAAGTCTTTGGTGGACATAATCTCTCAAATGGTATATGCAAGCCGGATTACTAAGTATATCTAGGCCAGATTGGGTTTGTATGAAAGCAGCAGGCCGGGGATGGATGCGCGAGTCTCTGAGGCATCTCGATTATGTGGGAGACTTAAGGGGAAGGTATTTTTGAGGTGACGGAAGTCATTTCGCTCTCTCCTCATTCATTCTAGCGAAACAAAACGCCTATCCGCATATCAGGCAATGCGACTCTCTTTTCAGGAAGTTCTGAAGGCGAGTTTTGCCTCTCTACTGAAGCTGTAGCTAGCTTTCCAGGAGATGTAAGGATAAGGCACGTCATTTTCAGCTTCGGTTCCAAGATTCTTGCTTGCACTATGCCAAAGTGGCCAGTGAGTGCAGTGAAACATAAAAAATTGTCTTTTGTTGCACATCGGAACGCCACTTGGCAGTAATGAATCATCATTCCAGGCTTTCGATGGCATTTAATCACCCATGAGCCGTTAAATTCTTGGTATCATGTGACTTTTCCCCTCCCCTTCCCCTCGCTTGGGTTTGTTTGCCAAGGTATTCGAGATGATTTGCAATTATTTGCGCTGGGTTTTCCTTCTTATAATTGCATCCAGGTCGAGGATGTGACGTTCGTGTGCATTCAACAGATACCAAATAAATTGATTATGCTCAAGTGCTATCATCGAGCTTAGCCTCATCAGTTATACAAAATAATTCGTTGCACATCGCAGGCTCATGCAAGATTACGACACGAAAAAAGGCTTTCGAGACTCTGATTCATCGTTCTTAAAGGTGGAAAGACGAGAGAGGGAGCGTGATGCAAGTGTTAGGTCCCAAACTCTGTGCACAAGCGGCCAATTGGAACTTGGATAGTAAAGCTGGATAGATTTATTGCATGTCGCAGTGAGAAGCAGCCTACGTGACATATATGACGGAGTCGAGAGTTATCCTCAGGGAGCGTCATACAAAGGTTGGGACCCAAAGTTCTCGCCCACCTCAAACCCAAGCGGGAAAGAGGTGTCCTTGGGGGCTGAAGATGCGGACTTGCGATGCACTTCGAAGGCTTATATAACTTTAATGCTTTGATTATTAGCAAATTAGAGAGTGATATCACCTCGTCCTCTTCCCTTTTACATTCACGTGACAACGCATCGCCTATTTGAAAGTGTGTTTGAGTGATATCTGAAATGGAAGAGAGTTCCTCTCGTCCTTTAGTCTTTTCGTAGTATGAATGGCGGTCTTAATTAGTTACAGCTCCGTTGTCACCAGTGAAGGGTCGCAACAGGCGAGTTTTAGTCACCACAAATCTCGGATGGGACACTGTAAGCAACCTCAACAATGACTTGACCAATATCGCAAAAGATAATATGAGATAAATGCCATACCCTTAAAGTTCGATCCCTTTAGATAGATTATTATATCACTCACATATATGGCTTAGATTTTGAAGTGCAGTAGCAGAGTTTAAGGGCTAAATTAAGCGAGGTCCCTTTTCACCTCGGGAATCGAACTGGGTTGTACAGAACAACTCGAATATTGATAGCGGCGACAAGAGAATAGTGCTTTCAGATGTTGGAGAACTGACTGGCGACACTTCATGACTCTTGGTCCATTGATAGGCTGGCAAGTGGCAAGGGGGGGTTAGTTGCCTGTGTTAAGTGAGTGTTTCTTCAAATAGTGGGGTCATGTGCTCGTCTTTGCACCTGATGCATTGCTGCTCAGCAATGCATATATCTATATATATCAAGGAAAACTTCACCCGCCTTCGTTCTTAATTGATGAAGGCAAGTCATCTGCACCACTGAGCACTCCGCTTCTCACCTCACATTCTTCTCCTCAATTGATCAAGCTCATCAATCGATAAATCAAAGCGACTCCGAACATTTGAGAAATCTTTTTGCACAAAAACCCCAAGCCCAAGACTAGGTTTATCCTATCAACTTTCACGACTACCGGATATCTTCGCCTGTTCATAATGTCTCAATCGCAATCCAATATCGAGCCGAGCAAACAACGCCCCTTTTGACGGTCCTTCCTCTCGAGATACGCGAGAATATCTACAGCGAGATACTCCCATCTCGTTCAACCATCTACCCAAGCGTGAGATCTCTCTTCACAAAGACATCCAACCATGAATCCGGCAAGAAACCGTTTCGATCATACGAAAAGGTGCTCGCACTAGCACGCACATGCCAAGCCTTCTTCACGGAACTCATCCCCTTCTACTACGGGACCAAAACCTTCTCCTTCCATTGCGCCTACGATCTCTACCGGTAACTCTACATGATTGGACCTCACCGTCGGCAACTCGTGCAGAAAATTGATTTCTTCTTGATAGGTGGGACGCTGGGGTGGGGGTCGAGGACGACGAGGATGCAAGAGGTGTGTGAGTGAACTTGTGGGATGTTGCGTAAGTGTGTTTCCCTGAGAAGACTTGGGGTTGGTATTAGTGTTGAGACTAAGGATGGGATGGAAGATTGGCTTTTGATGGGATTGAATGCTCTGAGAGGTATGGGTTTGAAGGTATTGGAGGTCAGAGTTAGTGATATTTGGTTGGCCTGGCCCCATCCCGTTCATGGGCATGCTGGATTCAAAAGTGTGTGGGAGATGCCGCTTGTAGTTCAACCTGGGCCATATGAAGACCAAGATACTTTAAGCCGGAGGTTGTGAGTACGTTGGAGAAGCGGCTACTTCAGGATATGCAAGCAGATAAAGATGACGATGACGGTGGAGGGGGTGAGATTGAAGGGGAATTTCACAAAGGAGCAGATGATTCAAAATCTGCTCCTAAGAAAGGGAAAGGTAAACGAGGAGCCCAGGGTGTGGCCCCGAATGGGATGAAAAGAGCCAAAAGTGGAAAGCCTGAGAAAGGGAAAGCAAGTAAGATGGGGAAATCGGGAGTGGGGGAATTTATGAGTAGTCAAGAGGGGAAGCGCATCTTCGAGATGAAGAACTCCTAAGAGCCTTGTGGATTGATGGCATTTGTATCAATCAATCAGACATCAACGAAAAAACGGTTCAATTTCCGCTCCCGAAAGGCACTATGCTCTAGCTACAAGAGTTGAGATTTGGCTTGGCGAGGAAGACGAGACATCCAGCACCACCTTTTCGGCTATCGAAAAATGGGCGGAATGGCACGCAACTAGGAGTGAAGAGGCGGCGAGTTGGGATGAAGACATGGCCGGCCATAAACTCAGCCTAGAGCCCTAGTATGTTTCAAAACGTCATGTCTGATATCGTCCGTCCCTGCGTCGAGAGACGCACCCCGTCACGAGACGAATCTACAGTTTAGACATCTCAAGTCTCTTCCTCGCAAGTCAATAAAATGACCATCAACATACAACTGTTTTCTTGCCATTTCTCTCTTAGGAAACAAGTTGTAACGAGAAATTATTACAGTTGATCATGCTGTCGATCCTTTGGTAACGCCATTGATCGCCGCTTTATCTGTTTCCCCCTGCTTAATCGCGACTATTAGAGTCTCTTCAAAGTTCGGAGCACTCAGGGGAAGATTGTATAGAGAAAGAATATGGCTTCAAGTTTTGATGACATTCAGAGAGGAAAATGAGGATGTCCGGGAGTTTCGCCGTGCAAAGAGGCTGATACAAAGCGTCACATATTTCAGTTTAGTGCTTAGCGCTCATTAGCCTAAATTAGCCCCGTCAAATTATACCGTATTAATTAAAGCCTTAGGCGTTAAGAGTCAGCTGTGGCTGGGAATGGGAAGAATCATTTCATAAGGCTGCAAGGCACAAGTTTTGAATGGTCCGAGAAATCGGCGACCGATTTGGCTGATTAGGTAATCATTGGAGGAGCCCTGGTGGCCTGCGCCCGCTCTCATCATCTTACCACGATAAGGCCCCAACCAAATAAAAGCAACCGCACGAGCAATACCCAGCATGACCGGCCCAGGCCATTGGATTCACAGTACAGCGGAGGAAGAGCAGTACGTGGCTTATGGAATGGTCCGTAGCTGAACTCTAAACCTTGGCGGCCCTGATCTAGTAGTGAGGGGCACGTGGGGCAGGTCTTGGCGCGTAATTACAGCCTCAGCTGAATGGCCTCACATCGCCCAGCGCTTACCGTACCATCAAGACCTGCTCCAATCCATCCCTCCCTATCGATTACATCTGAACTACACTGAGAAATCTAGCCATGCAGTAAGCAATGTCGGCACAACGTAACGACGAGCAAAATCCCCTGGACAGCACAGGGCTGTGTCTTCTGTCCCTCGATGGCGGAGGTGTGCGCGGACTCTCAACGCTTTACATCCTGAAGAGCATCATGGATCGGTTGAACGACAAACGTAAGACTGCCAGTCTGCCACTGGCAAAGCCCTGTGAAGTATTCGACCTTATCGGAGGGACTAGCACTGGCGGGTAGGCAATCTAGCTATAGAGCGAGCTTCATACCTGTTGACCCTGATTTCAAGGCTGATTGCTATTATGCTCGGTCGGCTCGAGATGGACGTGGATGAGTGCATTATAGCATATACTAAACTCGCAGAAGCGGTATTTTCCCAGAAGAAGTCTCGCCTGCCATTCAGCCTGAAAGGCAAAGTGAAGGCGCAATTCGACTCTTCGAAGCTCGAGAACGCGATCCGAGAGACTATCAAAGGATCAGGTATCTCCGAGACAGATTCGTTCAATGACGGCAACGAGCGAGGGTGCAGGACGTAAGTGTCGTGAATGCACAAAACGATAGATTACTTATGACAATAGCTTTGTTTGCACTGTCGACCAGAATACCAAAAGCATTGTCCGCCTTCGAAGCTATGCCTTATCCGACGAGTCGAATATCCCAGCCAGCATATGTCAAGCGGCGCTCGCGACGTCTGCTGCTACCACATTCTTCGAGCCTGTTCGTATTGGAAATCGAATATTCGCAGATGGCGGACTCGGCGCAAATAATCCGGTCGACGAAGTAGAGGGCGAAGCGGCAAACATCTGGTGCTCGGAGTCTGGAGATCTGAAGCCTCTAGTCAAGTGTTTCCTTTCAATCGGGACTGGAAACCCTGGGATCAAGGCATTTGAGGAGAGCATCTTTAAGTTTCTAGGTCAGACTGTGGTTGGCATTGCAACTGAGACAGAAGAGACCGAGAAGCGGTTCATAGCCAAGTGGAGAAAGCATTTTGACGAAAATCGGTACTTCCGTTTCAACGTCGATCAGGGCCTACAAAGCATTGGGCTCGACGAGTACAAGCAGCAAGGCGCGATGGAGTCGGCAACAGAGAGGTATCTGGTTAACCAAGCTCAGAAGAATCGAGTGCGAGACTGTATCAAGAACTTGGAATTGAAACAGAGTGTGTAAATCATGGATTTTTCGTAGCTATAAAAATTGAAGAACAAGCTGATTGCTCTAGACAAAACGGAAAAGTCTTTTGCTGCTCTTCGGCGTGTAAGTAGCGTCATCATGGTTAGTTGAACTCCACTAACTCTAGCTAGGAATTTGAAATCTCGAGGATTCGGCAACAAATTTGTATAATCAGCATCTTCTATTTTGTCTTAACCAAGCTGACTGTAGTGTAGTCGCATGTAATGTCCAATGGTTTGTGCCTTTCGAGAAGAATGGTTGCTTCACTGGCCGGGAGTCGGAACTGATCCAAATAGAGGAGCTGCTATTTACAAAGGGTGGACCGACAAAGATTGCTGTCTTTGGACTTGGAGGTGTTGGGAAGACGAGTCTGACGATCGAGCTCGTCTATCGTATCAGGTTAAGCTACAAGGATTGCTCAATCTTTTGGATTCCTGCAACGAACTTTGAGAGTCTCCAACAAGCGTATCTCAATATCTGCCAACAGCTTCAACTTTCTGGACGGGACAAAAAAAATGAGGATCCGAAAAGGCTTTTACAGAGCTATCTAAGCCAAGCTAGCGCGGGTCAATGGCTTTTGGTGTTTGATAATGCTGATGATATCAGTATGTGGACTGGGAGCCAAGGGTCTGACCAGGTATCGTGCCAACTCATGGACTGTCTTCCGATAAGCCAAGACGGGCGTATTATCTTTACAAGCCGTGACAGGAAGACAGCTTACGACCTTGTGCAGCGAGGACATATAGTCGAAGTGCCAGAGTTAAGTGAGGACGTGGCAATAGATTTGCTGCAAAAGTACGTACCTAGACATGACCTTGGTAAACACGAGGACGATGCAAAGTCCTTGCTCAAACAGCTCACCTATCTTCCTCTCGCTATTGTTCAAGCAGCATCATATATCAACAAGAACGGCATATCACTTTCTGAGTATTTGTTACTGCTCGCAGATCAGGAAGAAGAGGTGATTAATCTTCTTAGCGAGCACTTTGAGGATGACAGCAGATATTGCGATAACGACAGATATGTCAAGGTGAAGAACCCAGTTGCTACGACGTGGCTCATCTCCTTTGAGCAGATTCGGCTTCGAGATCCGTTGGCAGCCGATTACTTGTCGTTTATG
The DNA here is from genome assembly GCA_963794795.1 of uncultured Acidobacteriota bacterium. GTDB lineage: Bacteria > Acidobacteriota > Terriglobia > Terriglobales > Acidobacteriaceae > JAKAAZ01. The sequence goes on from CAWCFC010000011.1 coordinate 46,005, forward strand.
GCTTGTGTAGACTCGAAGGACGTACCGCAGTCACTGCTTCCTCCAGGTCCATCGCGAAAAGGGGAAGTAGACGCATTTGGGACTTTACACGCTTACTCGTTTATCCAGAAACGAGCAGAAGGCTTAGCTCCTGAAGACTTAGCTCTTGATGCCCACCGTTTGGTGCATCTAGCAACACGGAACTGGCTCCGGAAAGAAGAATTGCTTGTTCAATGGACTGAGAAAGTAGTAGGGCGATTAGCGGACGTGATCCCGGATAATAAGAACCAGAATAGAAGCATCTGGAGAAGATATCTAATCCATGCTAGTTACGCTCTAGACTCTCGACTGATTGACCAGGATGGAAAAAGAAGGATCGATTTGGCGTGGAAGGTCGGAAATTGTCTTAATAGCGATGGACGGTGGAAGGAGGCCGAGACTTTACTTGTGCAAGTAATGAAATTTCGAAAGACGACCCTCGGCGAAGAGCACCCTGACACCCTTACGAGCATGAACAACCTCGCCCTTCTCTTTCGTTGCCAGGGCAAGTACGAGGCGGCCGAGCCGCTCTACAAAGAGACGCTGCAGCTGAGAAAGAAAGTCCTCGGCGAAGAGCACCCTCGCACCCTTACGAGCATGAACAACCTCGCCGTTCTCTTTTATAGCCAGGGCAAGTACGAGGCGGCCGAGCCGCTCTACAAAGAGACGCTGCGGCTATCAAAGAAAGTCCTCGGCGAAGAGCACCCTCACACCCTTACGAGCATGAACCACCTCGCCCTTCTCTTTTATCGCCAGGGCAAGTACGAGGCGGCCGAGCCGCTCTACAAAGAGACGCTGCAGCTGAGAATAAAAGTCCTCGGCGAAGAGCATCCTCACACCCTCGCGAGCATGAACAACCTCGCCCTTCTCTTTCGTCGCCAGGGCAAGTACGAGGCGGCCGAGCCGCTCTACAAAGAGACGCTGCAGCTGAGAAAAAAGTCCTCGGCGAAGAGCACCCTCACACCCTTACGAGCATGAACAACCTCGCCCTTCTCTTTTATCGCCAGGGCAAGTACGAGGCGGCCGAGCCGCTCTACAAAGAGACGCTGCAGCTGAGAATAAAAGTCCTCGGCGAAGAGCACCCTCACACCCTCGTGAGCATGAATAACCTCGCCCTTCTCTTTAAGCGCCAGAGCAAGTACGAGGCGGCCGAGCTCAATTACCCTCGTAAAGATGATTCAGCTCTATAAATCTTGTATTATATATTTTTTATAACTTTGATAGAGAGGGGGTTGGGGAAGTCAGTATTAATATACTTCTTCAATACTTTACTTGCCTTAAAATCTGATTTCTAAGCATACATATTACAGTCTCGAGATTATTCTAGAAGGCTCGCACGAATGCACTAGCCTAATTGTATTTGGCTGAATAGAAAAGAAAAATTGGAAGTGAAAGCCGGAAGTGAAAAGTCGGAAGTTCGTCGCGACAGAAGCATTGTTGGCTGCGCACAGCGCCACTTTTTGCTCTAAGCGGAGGATGTCGGGAAACGGGAATTTTCCGGCAAGGTATGCATAGCCACACATTTAGCAGCCACAGATTTATTACATAAAAATGCAATAAGTTTTACCGAGATTACTGTAACCCATGACGCAGCTGACCAGGATCCTTGCTCGCTTGATTAGAGGAGGTATCAGCCCGTGTGGCGACGTGTATGACAGGCGCGCCCCAGCCGCCACAAGACTGACAATAGCTTTTTAGCATTATAATAAAACCTGGATATCCATATTTAATCGTTTATGAGTTTAAAAGGTGAAAAAAGCTTAATGGTGGTGTTGCGAGTCGAGGGGTTCTATTATAGTAATAAAGGAGGCTCTCTGTAAATTCAAGGGGGCGGCGACGACGCGATGATAATTTTCGGAATTAATAGGTCAGGAGTGTTCGGGAGAGGTATATAATACAACTGAAATAAAAATAAATAGAAATTTTAATGCGTTCATAGATTTAAAGTCGCTTGAACTCGAAGTACCTACGGTTTGTCTCGTTACAGGGTGCGTCTCGTTACTGTAATCGTGCGTCAGGACGGGCTGGTTTAGTGCGAGCGTCGCCGCACGATTAGTCTGAATGAAGAAACACTGAAATCGATCAATTCGGGGCTTGGAGTCATTTTGGATCCCCCAAGATACTGTATCCCTCCCCTGCAAACTGGCGTGAAACGAGACAAGGGGTGCCATTCAACCGTTGGCGTCGGCAAGCAAGCCGAGCCAATCCATTGCCGCCGAGTGGCTAATTTTGGCATCTGGGGTAACACAAAGCCCCCCTAATCTCCGATCAAGCCACTGCAAAGATGAAAGGCAAAGACCGATCGCCAACAATCACCAACATTCCAAAACACTACCTCCGTTCCTCCGTTCAACTCCCAAGAACCTTCTGGCTACTCTTAACATGTTCCTTATTCCCGATTAACCTGCGGCATCCATCTTCACAAATCCTTCTCTAGCATTATGGAAGACTCGAACGATCTTGGGCTGCCTTCGTTGCAGAAGCTGCAGTCGGCTGAGCAGATGGAACTCCTAGATGTCGTCGATTCTCTTCGTGCTTGCGGTCTGAGCGAGATCGTAGATTTACCACAACTCATTGTTTGCGGAGACCAGTCCAGTGGCAAAAGCTCGGTGTTGGAGGCGATCTCAGGAATTCCTTTTCCAAGGCAAGAAGATTTATGCACTCGGTTTGCCACCGAAGTTATCCTCCGCCGAGCTGCAAAAGACGAAATCAAAGTTTCTATCGTGCCAGGAGAAGACAGGGCGCTGATAGATCGGGACCGGCTACTGCGATTTCGCCGCGAATTGAAGACGAAAGATGATTTTGGTGGCCTGTTCAAGATAGCTGGCGAAGAAATGGGTCTTTCGTCAATGGGGAGACCGTTTTCGAAAGATATTCTGAGGGTTGAATTCTGTGGGCCCTCCCAACCTCAACTTACGCTCGTTGATCTTCCTGGCCTCATTCATACAGACCTGAGTGATACGATATCGAAGACTACTGGGAATGTGGAACTGGTTCAAAACCTCGTCTATGGGTATCTGAAGAGCCCTCGAAGCATCATATTGGCAGTGGTGTCCGCGAAGAGCGACATTAGCAATCAGATCATTATTCGCAACGCTCGAGAAGTCGATCCACAAGGTCTACGGACACTTGGGATTATCACCAAGCCAGATCTCTTGGTGGAGGGGTCAAAGATGGAGGAGTCATTCATGGCCCTCGCCAGAAATGAAAGTGTCAAATTCTCTCTGGGTTGGCATGTGGTCAGGAATCTTGATTCTGCTAGAAACCAGAATCAGGACGATAGAGACAGAAAAGAAACCCTCTTCTTCCAAGAAAGCAGCTTCAATCGTCTTCCTGCTCACACAATTGGAATCACATTTTTAAGGGCTCGCCTGAGCAAAGTCCTCTTCAGCCAGATACGGAGAGAACTTCCACGCCTTGTTGAAGATATTCAGATCCAAATCTCAGCAGAAAAGATTGCTCGAGACAAACTTGGACCAAGTCGAAGTAAGCCCGAGCAGCAGCGGGAGTTTCTCATGTCACTCAGCCAGACGTTCCAAAATATTTGTCGAGATGCTGCGAGGGGTGACTATGAGCACGAATTTTTCCAGGGTGACACGAATCCCGACAGACGACTTTGTGCGAATGTGATGAACATGCATTTCAGTTTTGCAAGTAATATGCGAAAGAATGGCGCATCCTGGCTTATCGATGACGAAGATGTCAACGGTGAAAAGTATCGATCACGGGAGCAAGCGATCAAAGAAGCATGCAAGCTGCTCAAGAGGAGCCGCGGGAGAGAGGTAGGAAAGATCACCAACTTTTCAGAAGTTATTGGACTTGGTAAGCTGACTGAGTCCTCCCATAGTTACCCGGTCTGCCAAATCCCCTTCTCGTTGGTGAGCTTTTCCGGCAGTATAGCCGCCCGTGGGGAGACCTTGCTCGACTACATATCAAGAACGTATGGGAGGCGGCCAACAGATTCCTCGAGCTTCTCCTTAGACACCTCACCGATGAAGATGTCTGTGAGAATATTTTCCGATTCTGGTTGCATCCCATCATGGAGGAAAAGCTGAACTTGGCGTATTCTAAATTGGATGAGCTTCTCGAAGTCCACAAAGATTATCCCATGACGACAAATTATGACTTCATAAATACCAGTAAACTTCCTCGGCAAGGTTCTAGCAATGGAAATTTGGAAGCTATATTGAGGGGCCGTTTAGGATTGGGGCAAGATGTGAGTGTCGATGAGATTACTCGGATGCTGTCCGCTATGACCTCGAAAGCCGATTTAGATATGGATATGGTCGCGGCTGAAGAAGCATTTGACAACATGGATGCATATTACAAGGTATGCTCACCAAAAAACCCCCAATATCACTCAACTGATACCTTTCAGGTTGCCATGAATCTATTCACAGACAATGTCCCAACTCTTGCTGTACAAGCACCAATTATCCGAGAGGTCCCAAAGATTTTCTGTCCCACCGCGGTTTTCTCGATGGATACAGACGTTATAAATCGGATTGCCGGTGAATCAGAAGAGAAGATCATAGAAAGAGATTCGGTTCTGCACAGATTGGCGACTTTGGAAAAAGGTGCTCTCATTTGCAAGCAGTATGCAAAGCGCCCGCAGCATGGTAAATATGTCGTGAATTTCTGTCATAATACAAAAAATAACAATTACAGTTCTCAGCCTTTCGCCCGAAGAAGAGAATATATCAGAGCTGCCAATCAGTGTCCAACATCAACTGGAAAACGACAGCAAAGAAAGCCCTCCGAGTTCAGCTTCGACTGTCAAACAGGTTCCTGGGTCAGGTGCTGAGGAAGTGATAACCCCGAATAATTCCAGCCTCCTTTCAACTTCATCCCAAAAGGAGACCCCCAGCCCTGATGCTCTCCCAACCCCAGTTCGCACCAAGAAGATTAGAAAAGCGAAAGTATCTCTTCCCCCAACGTCTTCTGGTGAGCTTGAAGGGATGGAAGCTTTAGGTGCCAAAAGCACAAAAGCTCTTGGTAGAGAGAAAGCAAATTCGAAACCAAGTAACCCAATTTTGAGTTCCACATCACCTTTTTCATTTGGGAATGGCCCTTCCGCAACCATAACCCCGAAAGCCACTGCGGGAGACAAGGCGACATCAAAGAACAGCGATGGATTATCCGAGAGCACTTTCGGAATGGCAGCTCGTAGGCTTTTGGATGGAGAAGATACAAACCCCACAAATAATGGGCCCTTTGGTGCCTTTGGTGCTTTTGGAGGAAACCCATCAGCAACTGGAACCACTCAGCCGTTTGGTGGAGCGAGCACAAGTACTAATACTAGTAGTGGATCTTCCAGCTCGACCCCGAGCACTGCATTGGATAGGTTGTTCGGGGGCAATCCATCAGGAGTGGGAGCTCCCAGCCGCTGGGGCGCAGAAAGTGCAAGTTCCAAAACTGCTGGCGGCTCGTTTGGCGGTGTTAGGGCCTCGACAAGTAATCCCTTCGATAAAGAAAGCGAGAGCGTTCAATCCAGTGGAGGAATCTCCGGGTTACCCGCCGCTCCAGCAGTCGGGGGTGGATTTGGCGGTGGCTTTGGAACCCTTGGATTGTTCGGTCGACCACTCTCTTCGGATAAGTCTATTAGTAGCCCAAAGTAGAGAGACGAACCCTCACGAAAGGCTCTGCTAATCTCCACAAGCAAGGTTCCCGACCAACTCTAATACGGCTCTGAGACCTTCACCAAAATCTACTTTCGGGGTCACTTTTGAGCCTCTTGTGCGACCCGACCCTCTTCCGGGTTTAAAGCAGATGAATTCTTTCCAGAGCATTTGTTTCATGCCTGAATTTGTTGAATTTTCATTTGAGGTAGGGTTTTCTATCACTTTTCAAATCATCACGAATTTGCAGTTTCGCTTTCTAACGTTTTTTTTAGGAGCTACGACTTAGGGATTATGACCTTGCACGAACTGCAACTTAGTACACGGTGGAGAAAACCAAGAATACCAGCAGATGTATAAAATGGAGCTTTCGTTCTCTCCACTCTAGACTTCATAAAGCCATACAGCCCAGACACCAGGAACCATCGCTGCTGAGTTCTCATGCGATTGTTTAGACATAATGATCTCACATGTATTCTTTTGTCCCCAATCGGTTATGGTTATGTGCATCCGTAGCTTAGCCCCTTCAGAAGATCAATCTGACAAAATCCAATATATTCGGAAGTGTAACAATTGTTTTTGCTGGGTATCCCGCACCACGAATTTACTCACTTCAGCCATACCTGGCAACCATGTAATGCCTCCCGTTCCGCGCAAACCGTACAGCCTGGTTTGAAATGAATCAAGTACCTCCGTTGCCACCTTGGGATCATCTTGACAGCTTGGAACCCATTTATTGAACCATGTTAGCTGCACAACCCTCAAATCGCCAAATCCGGTACGAGCCAATTCTCGAAATCCTGAAAGGCTGCAGTTGTGATCCCAAGTTTTGTCCTCAATGCAAGCCAATATTATCTCATCCAGGGCATCTGTTCCGTCATTATGTTTGGAAGAAATTTCTCGAGGATGCAAAATCTTAGACCAGAAATACCAGGTCCCTGTCAAACCTTTGAGATGTCGTTTCAACTCCATCATTGCATCGTAGCCAAAGATCAGAGTTAGGATATTGATCACTGAACTGCCCTCCATGCGTGTGTTTGACATGTTGATGAACAGCATATCTATTTCGTAGTTAATCAGTAGGTGATGGAAAGTTCTGATCATCCATGGTTGCCAGGGGTCTGCTTTGAATATCTGAGTACGAATCTCTCGCCATGGAACAAGACTCCAAATTTGCGGAGAGGAGAGCTGGAATGCGTGTTTTGTGGATGATCCAGGGGCCTCCTTCGATGTGAGAATATGGGACGAGTTAGGCTTCCATTACTCGAAGAGATGGATGGCAAAACGCCAGATCTGATTCCGGATTTCGGGTGGGAGATTTGGAAATAGATGAAAGATTTTGGTTTCTAGCATGCTGTGGTTTCGGTGTTGATGTTTCTGTCTCAAGTGTTGAAAAGCTTGATAGAAGGAGGAAAGTATTTCAGATCAGAGAAGTAAGCGCTTTGATGCTCTAAATCATGCGAGGATCCTCGAGACTTATTGATTCAGGGAAGCTTTGGCAAGGACTCCCAGAATATTAGAACGCGTTTTGGACATCTTTCAAGATTCAAAAACCCTCCAGCCAGATCCATTGAGCTGAGCGTCTTTATTGTTCTCTAGCAGGGCCATCTTCGATTAAAAGTCGAGAACTTCAACCTTCGAGCTTTCAAGCTATTTCTAGACTCTAACAAGTGATTTTCCCTAAGCCCCTCTCTTATTTGTACCATTGCCCTTCATACATTACGTCCATTGTCCCGAAGCACCATGTTTCCACCATCTCGGCAAAATAGGGGTTCATCACGTGATGACATGTCTCTCGACCTTTCTCGAACTCTCCTTCGCTTGAAGCACTATGCAAAGAGCCAAACTCGCTCAAACCAACCTTCAATTAACTGCATCTAAATACACATAAGAGCAACGTGCAAGGGCCGGTGACCTTCATTTTCTGTGTCATTTATGCTTAAACTAGCCACACACACTGGAAATGCCGAGTAGTCCCAAACTCTTCTGCTCTCATATGTTTTTCCCTAAGTAAAGAGAGGTTGGAGTTGAATACGACTATTAAAGATGCATCTCTCTTCCAATGCAGTGTCGGACATCACTCATTTGCAAATCTCAAGTGTCCAATTGGTTTTTTCCTCGACTACGGTAAGTCATCCAAGTTTTACTTTTAATCTCATTGGAATATCAATGGAGGCATGAAGACTTCGAGATTCGTGCATTGGCGGAATCTTAGCTTGTAGAAATATAAATAGTCAGTTCACATCACCACGATGATTCAACTGTGAGTCGATAGCTTAACGATCCCTACTCGATTATTTTCTCTCCCTGACTTCCAAAGCTCTCGACTTCCTCTCTCCACCCTCCCTCGACGATCTCTTAACCCGATTCGTATCTCTCATCTAGACAGTTCCTCCTAGCCACCTCAAAAGGTTGACATACTTCTCTCAGAAGTACTCTCACTTGTTGTGGAGGTTGGCATAAAGTCCCTCTACGTACTGCCCTGAAATAGTGCGTGATCTCATCCCTTCAAAATATCTTACCGCCGGACAACCGCATGAATAGGGCGTTATTTGTTTTTGACACACAGTTCTTATTTATAGTGCTTCCTGTTGTTTTGGAAGACGATCTTCAAGTTTTGCATTATGATTGTTTAGTTTGACATATCAGGGTGGAAGAAGAAAACGGGTAGAAGAGACATTTTTGGCACAAGGTATACTTCGAGGAACTATGTGCATTTCCCAATAAGTCTATGAACTTCCGTTCTGATGCTTCCTGTTATTCAGTTGACTCATTCCCACAATCATGGCATTCTCATTTTAGTTGCGCCGAGATATACGTGGTTACAGTCATGTGTAGGGTGTGAATCTACAAGGAAGATTCTCCTCCGTACAAAGCGAAAGTAATTATTCACACTACAGCAGAAACCGGACGATAAATCCACTATCTGAGATCAGAGTAATCCTTCGATACTTTGAATCATCCAAGAAAGCAGACTGGCTGATCTTCCAAACTCGTTAATCATGAGTTGTTGAATTTACCGATCAAAATTTCTTCGCTTTCGGCACCATAAGAGGACAAGCGACAACTGGGCTCGCTCATGACAACCTTCCCAAACACCAACACGAATCAAGAGCTAACAACGCGTCTATCAAGTCTATTCGAGCGTCGACCTTGTCCTACAATCACAAACACGTCGATCGTTCAACTCGTCAATGATACCAGGCAGCATGCCTTCTGACAAGCGCAGCCAATGCACGAAGGCACAGGAGCCAGAATTTCATCTCTTTCCCAAACTTCCATTGGAGATACGAACAATGATATGGGCTCTCGCCCTCGAGCCTCGGATTTTCCACCTCTCCCTCGACTTGATCGTTGCTCAATCAGCCTGCTTGGGAAACGGCGTGCCAACGTCGCAACCTTCTCTCCACGAACGAGAAACACGATCCGAGACTATCAAAACCATCAGACGTGACAACCAACCTTTCCACAACAAGCTCGTTTCAACGTTAGATATCCCCGGAGCAATGGCCGGTGTTGGAGCGCTTCATTCAACAACGGCACAGATCTAGTTTATATTAACATTTCAGAGCCTTAGATGTTCAGTGAAAGAAATATGAACTTGCAATTTGGTGGTATCTTCAAGATCATCTTCAACGAGCAAGTAACTTTGTATGGTGGCATCAGGAACCTTGCAATCAACCATGCGCTCTTTAACGCCATGTACTCGAGAAAGTCCCAGGAAGCAATGTGGAAGAGTCCGCTCTGGAAATGAATGCATCAATTGGTGGTCATCAAAACTTCTGGGAAAATAAGACTATGAAGGAGGCGGTTATGTTCAGAAAGATGCCTGATGATTATACCTGGTTTTTCGAGGTCACGGATACATCCAAGGTTTGCAAGAAAGCGTACCGGATTTGAGGAGCCCAGCAATCGTCGTGGCGCGAAGACAGTACCCAAAGATATCTGCTATGTTGGGGACACATTTGATGAGGCTGCGGAGTCATGGGGAGGCTTGACTGGTTCTGCAAAGTGGAAAGGAGTTCACATATAGGTGTGGATGATATAGCATGCAGAACCTGTTGTGGTGGAAGTGCCGCGATAAGGTTGATGTTTATTGACGGAACATCGACACTTCTCCCCGCACTTGGGCCCTCACGCAACTTTGCAAAGTATTGCAAGGATGCCCTCCTGCCAAAGACCTTCTCCAAGTTCAGTTTCCTTAGCGACTCGACTGTGTCGCCTTGTTTTCATGCTTTCGTGACGCTACGAGATGTTGTGGCATTGCAGCGAGTGCTGTGCCAAGACTTCGAACTTCTTTTTCCCGAGGCTTTCTTTATGAGGTTGTCCATAATGAACATTCTCGCCAAATCAAACCAATAATGGAACTCGTTCTCGGTCAACAAGTGTGACCGGGAGTGCTCACAAGATCCAATTGGCCGAGTGACTCAACGCGGCCCGAGCCTGTTCTCGTCTTGCATGCAGATTTGCTCAGGGCACGAGGCATGAGCTGCATCCTGCAGCCTATAGAACGAACCAAACAACGCAATTCATTTCCACTGTTGGCAATTGCCGCAAGCCGTCAATAAAGCCCCATTACATGGATTAGGGGTCCAGACAATGAGGCTGAAGCTCAAAAGGAGGCAAAATGAGCCAACCACGAGGCTTTTTCATCCTGCATTTTGCTCCGCGAAATGCCATTTGTGCGACTCTTCGTTCAGCGCCCAAAACACGGGATTGTGGAACGTGGTTTCTTTCTTCTGTGGCGACAGGGCTGAATCTGGCACCACGATGTATATGAGGGGGGAACAACCTATGGTTTTCTTGGTAGAGCCTTCTCTTTTCAAACTTCATCACTCAGAATGTGTGACCATAGCGAGTCAACTTACTCTATTAAGACAGCTACGCAGTTGAGGCCCGAGCCAAAGGATCCCGAAAAATGCCATATTTACTATGTGCACCAAAATGGGGAAATCCTTTGCGAGCCCGATGTTCAGTTCAAACCTAGCAAGAATCCTGCTCAACAGGTCACGAGTCTGAAAGATCCGGACAAGAAGAAGGGCGATATATTCTGCGGAGAGGATCGTCTGACTTTAGTGTATGTTCTAGCTGTATTCAAAACTCTGCGAGCTTCTTGCTAACCCTGTCAGGCACCTTCCCGCGAACGACTTCAAAAGCATTATGGATCTGGATATCCCGGAAGCAGACTCTCAAACGCCAATCAATTGGCCAGACCCGTCTTCAATTCCAATGCCCGAGTACTTCTGGGATAAGCTCAAGAATATATGCCCCTATTGCAAATGTAAAGGTGGCATTTTATGGCGGAATCTTTATCGAGCTGAACCACACTTTGATGCATGCTTCAGATATTTTGACGGCAAGCCAACGGCAATCGCTGATTCAACCGACCTGGCCGGCCTAGCGGCGCCTACAGAGAAGATGTCACAACAAAGATGCTTCTTGAAGCGTGGGTTAATGCTCCAACTTACTGTGCAGCTGCTGACAAGCACAGTTTACACTCTCAGGGTTCCATTTCTTGCCTGTCCACCAGTTGCGTTGTCCTTGGTTCATCATGTCAGAGCCGAAGGCAAAAAATTCGTTCCCGCCCGAGAAGGGAACGTCAACCAGGAACATATATTTGGATTCATCGCCGGTTTCACCAGCTTAGACATGGGACGAATACTCACGGAACTTTTTACAAGGTGGCAGGACATCACTGGAGACCGTAAGGATCATCCAGCGCCTTTCAATTCTAATTCCTCGCATAATTCTCCTCTTGTCATGCCCCTCGCAAGTCTCCTGTACAATTGCTTTTAATCAGCTTGCTCTGCGTGGAATTTACTGACTTCCGGATTTAGATTTGGTGAAAGCTACTGCAGGAATGACCCCTCGATTATTCATGGCAACAGTTCTCTCCCAATACGGTTCAGTTGTTGCCCAAGAAGTCATTATATCAGGAAGAACATTAGTTCGGTGCGACATGAAGCTTCAAGCTGCTCTGGCAAAATTGAGAGATGCAGAACCCGGCTCCTCAGACGATGTCACAGCCGAAATTGGGCAAATGAACGAAACTCTGATCAATATGAATATCAAACTGACTGGTACCCGTTCTACAATGCATTATCTTGCTGAAAGCGCGCACACACTGATCAGCGGGGTTACAACTTTTGAGCAGTATATCCACGCACGGTTGTCAGAATGGAAAGAGAACGCCGACTCCCAGGATTTGATGAAAGCTCTGCATGATATGGACAGCTGTAAAGAGTCAATACGAGACAACGACAAGCTAGAGCTCGTACGAAAGACCATGGGACAATACAAAATGGACACCAAGTCCTTACAACAACATATTGACATCAGCGTTGGAATGGCAAGTCGCCTTTCGCTCTTCCGTATGTTTTCAGCTACTGACATTCGACCGACAGGTCCGCAACCTCATTGCTGAGCGAGATAAGGTCATTCAGAACGTTATTGCTGGAAATACATCTAGAGATGGATTCGTAATGAAGATTATTGCTGTACTAACTGCGTTCTTCCTTCCGGGAACTTTCATGGCAGTTTGTTTACCCCTCTTTCTTCCCAATGTTCTCTGCTAAATAGCCTGCAGATTTTCTTGACGGGTCCAATGTTCGACTTCAAGAATACCGAAAGCGTTGTCGTTGATTTTCCAACTAAGCTTTACTGGTCAATTGCCGGGACTATCACTGTTCTTCTCTTGATCGGTCAACTTTTCCTCACCTTCCCAGAATGGACCACCAATACTATTGATTTCATGGGTTGGAACAGGCTCAAAAATACGAGGCTGTATACTGAGGCAATGAAGAGGGAGGGCGAGAAACAGAAATCGATAATGGAAAAGAATAGTGTAGTGAGAAGGGGAACGGGTAAAAGTGGCCTTTCAGGGAAAACCCAGAATAGCGAACAGAGGCCCGGTAAGGAACCGGCAAATGGGATGAATGGACCGAGAATAGAGAACGGAGTACAACAGAAAGGACAGTGGCAGAATGCCTCTTCGCTTTTCGGAAGGAGAAGTCAGCCGACTCACCAGGTAGAGAAAGGTGAACATGCGGTCTAGGCGTTATGTGAATTATTTTCCTGCCGATATATCCCAATACACGTGAGTTATCACCATCGCCTAATATATACTTTGAGCTCAAATAACTCAAGTCTTTCTGAATGTTCGAGGGTTATTAGGAACTTTGAAGTGATTCGAAGCAGCAGACATTTTTTGCATAAAACTCTTCACGAAGAGATCAACCCACGCCAGTCCCAGCAAACTCCAACCGCAACATCAACCCGCAACAAACTACTTAACAAGTACCATGGCACAGATATTCATTTTCTTCTCACTTCTACCTACGGAACTGAGACTCAAGGTATGGAACTACGCTTGTAGCTTCTCCCCACGAGTAATCGAGGTCGCTCCACAAATTCTCAACCCCGTTTACCCTGAGCAGTATAGAAGGTGGAGAGCCATGGCAAGTACCATTCTCCCCCTTTTGCAAGTCAACCAAGAAGCCCGATACGAGCTGTTGCCACGATACTCCGCACCGTTTAGTCTTCGAAAACTCGATCCCTACCACCCCGCCTACCTATTGATCAACCACGAGATCGACACTTTATACTTCCGAGTCGGCGAAATGTCGCTTTTCCGCCGGGAGTTGTTCTTTCAAGACCTTTTTGAAGATGAGGGGGTGGATTTGAGGAACAACCTGAAGAGCTTGGCAGGTAATGAGAAGTTCTGGCATACCATGGTCCCGCAAGCCCTTGGCAATCCCAATCCTTGCTTTCGAGACTTCGACAATTTCACAAAATTGAAGGAAGTCGTCGTTGTCTCTTACCTTGAGCAGCGACTTGATGATTCTGATGGCGCGCCTAGACTTGCCAGGTTAGAGGAGAGTGTCCTGAGAGGTGCGTACGAGAGGAGATACGAGCCATGGCTCAACGAAGGATTCAACAGCATACCGCGGAATATTCCAATAACCGTCAAACAATGTAGAGAAGTTGCAAAGCTAGTGTTGGCTTCTGCATTATAGTGCAAGAAATAATTCGAAGAGTTCACGCAATACAAGTTTCTTTCCAATGTAACTCGCGCTTGACATCATGCTACCAAGAACTCATACTGCCTCATTTTTTTCTTCATCAAATTTCCACATACAATTATACACAAGAGCAATACTGTCGCTCCAAGTGACTCTTCAATGGTCGGCATCTACAGTGGATCGATCTGATCCCACCATGGCTAACGAATTCAAATACTTTTCTCGCCTGCCCTTCGAAATACGACGGCAAATTTGGCTGTACACCGTCGACCTCTTCCCGCAAATATTGCCATTCCGCCCATCACTGCCACTGTTTTTACTTGTTTGTGGGAGACTTGATACCGGACGATGGAAGGATTGGAAAGTTCAGCCCGCAAATATCCCCAGCAATTCTACACGTCAACTACAAATCTCGTCACGCGGTTCGGGCCAATCACTTCCTTCCTTCCCCCCAAACGGAAATGGAACTGGTGGAAGCAAGAGTTGCGACTGATGCTTTCTAGCAATCTTATTCCTCGGATAATGTGGAAATGTTGCTGGTTCCAAGTGGGTGACGAAGTTGACGAGTTCTGTAAGTGGTCCGGGCGGGGAGCTTGGTACATGAGAGTTGCAAAGCGTGAAGGACAACCATTCAGTAGTAATCTCAAGCTATAGCTCGGAAAATAGTCGTTAGACATATTTGTGAATCGTTGATTTCCTCGATTATTCAGCATCTACACTTATTGTTCACACACAACATCACAGGTTTTGTTCCCATGAACTCGGTAAACTTGAACAATACTGAGAATACATTTCTCCCCATGCAAACCACTATACAACCAACACTGATAAAGGAAGCGTTTGTTAACATGCGGCACAGGAGAGTGGCCACCACATTTACGCTCTTCCCACGACTACCCTTCAATCTTCGAAGCAAAATATGGAGCCATTCTCTCCCGCTCTTCTCACGAATTATCGAACTCAAAAGTCTAAGCTCAATCCATGAACTTCGCAAGAACGAACCTCCACGTTGGCTTGCTATCCCCACCTCCAAGCCAACATTGCTCTCCATCAACCGCGAGTCTCGACGAGTTCTATCGCCATACTACGCAACGCCATTCCAAGCTCGACGAATATCTCCTCATTTTGGAATCGAGGGTCTTCTGATCAACTACAAAATCGACACCCTATTCATCAACATAGGTTTTCGGTGGCCAACTCATTCAGACGTGCTGTTCAGTGACTTGCTGGGGAGCAACTTTGAAGAGGTCAAAGACAATTTGAAGCTACTTGCTGGTACTGAGTATTTCTGGGAGACCTTGTCAGAAGAGGTACGCCAAAGGAAATCAAAGGGAAACAGGATGCAGTTTATTGCTGAGTTCGGCAGTTTGAGAGAAGCGATAGTAGTTGCCAAGAATAGATTTCCAGAACGAATTGTTCCATGGAGGTTGATTCAGTTTGTAGATTTGCATCAGGGATCCGAGGAAAGGAGACGTGTGCAGCAGGATCTACCACACTTCTTTGATCCTTATCGAAAGAAGAGATACTCAGAGAGATTGTGTGCCAAGATTGAGAAGCCCTCTGTCTTATGGAAACTGAAATCAAGATAGACTGTAGCCTTCGAGAATACTCCAAATTTTAGAATCGCTGAGTGGAGAATGTCCTTGACCTGGAGTCTGTGAATAGGTTGTGATATGTGACTCGAGGATGCATCAACTCACTCTACTTTAGTTTGAACCTATCAAAAGCATCAAATAGACCCAAGCCATTGAGATAACCACACTCTATATTGCAATGGTGCTCGTTGTGAATACACAGGACTTTTTCAGTGACTAGGAGAAGAGAAACCCAAAATGCGAAATCTGAACCCCAGTAGCACCTCTTCTAATTACAATTTCATGAAAGGTTCGGGAGAGTCCAGAACTACCACACTGACGAATAATGTCCATGGATAAGTCTTTCATGCTTTTCCCTAACCTTCCCACGGAGCTCCGCCTCAAAATCTGGAGGCTGACGTTACCCCTATTTACTCGCGTGCTCGAAGCGAAGCCACACAAACCCTGGTCAACAACGACCCAAAGATCCAGAACTCCAAAATGGACTATTACCCCAACAACAAACACGACTCTCCTATCAATAAATCAAGAGTCACGAAACGAGCTCAAGAAGTTCTATTCTGCGCCTTTCAACCCAGACAACGTCTTTCCCTCGTACGGGTCTAAAATCGACTTCCGACTTCACTGTCGGGTTGGTCCTGATACGGAACCGTACTCGGAGATTGCTGGTCTTCGCTTCAACTACGAATTCGATACCTTGTTTCTTGATATCACGGATCTTTGCTATCTATGGCCTAGAATCTACACGTTTTCTACTCTCCTGGAAAGTGTTTTTGGAGACTCATATCCTGAAGCTCAACAAAAACTTCGAAGCCTCGCAGGGAGTGAAGACTTCTGGGATACAATCGTCCTGCAGGAAAACGAGTTAGAAGAAAAAGTGCTGGAGAATTTTGTTAGCATGGAGGAAAACATCGTGGTCTTTGAACAAGGCATCTTGGGTAGAGATGACATTCTTGTGAGGTTTGAGGATGTTGAGGAGATCGAGTGGGCCGGGCAGGAGAGGCTTTATCTTGATCAGTTTCCGAGAGTTGAGGGGGTTCTAGTGAAGTCTTGCAGAGGCGTTGGGAATAAGGAATTGGGGCTGCTGGAGGTGACAAATAAATGGAATTTCGGGAGTTTTGGGCAAGTGGGAGGAAGCAGTCCTGCCTCTTCCGGTGTTTGAGGAAGGTTGAAAGGTGGATTACGGGAATACTTTTTTGTCCTTGGCCATTGCGTTGTATAAAAAGTTAACAATGGGCTCCTTTTTCTTGTAACATGGAGTGCATGTAGTTCTTTGAGATGGAGGTGATAACAATGAACAGTAGCTTTGAGACCCTTAAATTCCCATGTATTTCGATACCTAGACGCAGATAATCAAAGCCGAATTCGTTGTTGGTTCCGTAGGTGATGTCCGCGGCATACGCAGCCCGGCGCTGTTCGTCGCTCAGATCGTGCACGATCACACCGACCGAAAGACCCAGGTAGTTGTGGATTTTGCCCATCCACTCCGCATCGCGTTTCGCCAGATAATCGTTGACCGTGACCACATGCACGCCATGACCGGCCAGCGCATTCAAATAACAAGGCAGTGTTGCCACCAGCGTTTTACCTTCGCCGGTCTTCATTTCCGCGATGTTGCCCTGGTGCAGCACCATGCCGCCAATCAACTGCACGTCGAAATGGCGCATGTTGATGACACGGCGCCCGGCTTCCCGCACCAGCGCGAACGCCTCCGGCAGAATCTGCTCCAGCACGACCTGTTCCGCCTCGTACCGCTCCTCGGGGTCTTTGATGTCGGCAATATGGGCCGCAATGCGGGCGCGAAATTCGTCCGTCTTGGCGCGCATTTGCTCGTCTGAAAGCTGCTGCATCGCCGGCTCCAGCGCGTTGATCGCCTTCACCGTCGGCAACATGCGCTTCACGGTGCGCTCGTTGCTGGTTCCAAAAACTTTTGTCAGTGCATCGCCAAGCTGTATCACGAGAAAATCCAACCTTTGTCTTGCAGCGTCCTTCGCTGTTGCGCATTCGCCGCCGCACCCTACCTTAAAACCGGCGTATACAGTTGATTGTAAGCGGTTGTCGCGGCGGAAGCTTCGCGCCTGGTGTCAGCGACTCACAGGAATGGCCACATCCCTATTGTAACGGTCAGATAGCCGCATCGCCAGTCGCAAAACCTGACCCTCCGGCAGCAACTTTTCGCGTTCCATCTGAACCGTTTGCCCCCAGCGTCAGCCCTTCGCTCTCGGATGGGTCCTGTCATACACCGCCGCCACCTGGCCTGAGGTCAGATGCGTATACCGCTGCGTCGTCGATAGCCGCGCATGCCCCAGGATTTCCTGGATGGCGCGCAAATCCGCTCCCTCCTCCAGCATGTGCGTCCCAAACGCATGCCGCAGCGTATGCGGATGAACATCCGCCGCCATCCCATGAGACAGCGCGACTCGCTTCACAATCCTGCCGACACTTCGGGTCGTCAGCCGCCCATCGCCGCGCAATCGAACATTCAATAGCAACGCCTCCGACGCCCGCTTCGCGTCCAGCAGCTTCTGCGCCCGCTGTGGTAAATACGTTCGCATCGCCATCGCCGCCGCATCGCCCAGGGGAACATACCGCTCCTTGCGCCCTTTGCCGCGCACCAGGATGCACTCATTGCCCCACTGAATATCGCCCAGGTTCAGCCCGACAAGCTCTGCGTTACGAATGCCGCAGCCATACAGCAGCTCCATGATCACGCGATCTCGCTCCGGCCACGCCGTTTCCACATCCACATCGTTCAACGCCTGGTTCAGTTGCTCCGCTCCCGGCACTCGCGGCAAGTGTTTTGGCAGCTTCGGCGTCGACACCAGCCGCGCTGGATTTTGCTCGATGTGCCCCGTCCGCGCCAGCCAGCCAAACCACGACCGAATCGCCGCCAGCGCCCGCGCCACCGAGGGCTTCGACAAATTCTTTTCGTACAGCGTTCCCAGGTATTCGCGGATCACAGGATGTTCAATCTGCGATGGCACCACGTCTTCGCCGCAGCGCTTCGCCAAAAACATCGCAAAAGAATGCAGCTCTCTCTGGTAAGCGCGCACCGTGTGTTCCGACGACGCTCGCTCCACCGTCAGCACCGCCATGTATTGTGCCATCAGCCGCAGAATCTCTTCCGCCCGCGGCTCCGCTTTCTCGTCCGCGGGTGACGCTTCCTGGCCACGCCTCGGGCGACCCGCCCGAAATGAATTGTCATTCCGACCGGAGCGCAACGCAGTGGAGGGATCTGCTTTTCGCCGATCGAGAACCGAATGCTCGTTGTGTATTTTGCGATCATGGCGGGATCCACGTCCGATCATTCCGCACCCTCCGAATTACGCGCCTGCATCCGTCCGCGCGGATGGTGCGCTCGATGCACTGCTTTCAACCTGCCCAGCGCCAGATGCGTATAAATCTGCGTCGTCGCAATATCCGCATGCCCCAGCAATGTCTGCACCGTGCGCAGGTCCGCGCCGTGCTCCACCATGTGCGTGGCGCAACTATGGCGCAGCATGTGCGGACTGGCGCGATGATTCACCTGCTTCACCAACGCCCACACCGTTTGCCGCGTCAGCGGATGTCCTCGTTGCGATAGAAATACTTCACGCACATTTGCCTTCCGAAGAAGCTGCGCCCGGCCATGTTCCAGATATTCTGTCAGCGCCTGAATCGCAGGCTGCCCCAGCGGTACGATGCGTTCTTTATCGCCTTTGCCGCGCACCAGCATTTGCCCCTGTTGCAGAGAAATATCTTCCACCGCAAGCCCCACCAGCTCCGACACTCGCACGCCCCCGCCGTACAGCAACTCCAGCATCGCCCGATCACGCAACGACTGCGGAGTGCATTCTTCCGTCCTAGTTCCCGCGGCACCGTGCCCGGTCTGGTCAATCATCGTCACCACTTCGACTTCCGATAACGACTTGGGCAGCACCTTCCAACCTGCCGGCGTCTCCAGATGTATCGTCGGATCGTACGCGATGCGCTTATCCAGCAACAGCCAGCGATACAGCCCGCGCAGGCACGAAAGTTTTCGAGCCCGCGAGCGCGCCTCTATCTGGTGCGCCTGCAGATGCGCCACAAACCCCGCCAGGTCCTCATGTTTCGCGGAAGCCAGCGAGCCGTTCGTCTTCTCCAGGAATTCCGCGCACTGCAGCAGGTCGCGCTGATACGCCTCGCAGGTCAGCGGACGCAGGCCTTTTTCCACTCGCAAATACGTCAGATAATTCTGGATCAGTTTCAGATTGCTTCCATCGAAATGTTGATCGTTCTCCACGCAGCGCCCCGCCTGCAGAAATTATCGGACATCACGCGATGGCCCCAGCAACTCTTTCCCGTGGAATCAACTTTGCCAGCCCATCCGTGCATCGCCAGATTACAAGCTGGTTACAACGCTGGCATTGTTTCCGCCAATGCTGCATCATAGAGAGGAAGGCGCATGGACAACCAACAATCGCCTCGCCTTCTACAATTTCTCTTTTTTGTATTTTTGATAAGGTCGTCCCTTTTGGCACAACAACTCATCACCCCGAAAGTCTCCACTCTTTCCTCTTCTGAATTTTTCCGTCGCATCGACAACCTCCAGGCCGCTGTCGCTGTTTTCGACTGCGATGGCACACTCTGGTCCGGGGATGCCGGCGTCGGATTCATGCAGTGGTCCATGGAATCCGGACTGCTCTCTCGCGAAGCCTGCAACTGGATGGATGCGCGCTATCGCGCCTACCTGCGTGGTGAAGTTTCTGAGCTCGCCATCTGCGGCGAGATGGTGCAAATCTACCGCGACCTGCGCGACTCCGAGTTGCGCCAGGCTGTGCATACCTATTTTGACGAGATGATGCGCCCTAACATTTTTCCCGAGATGCGCGAAGCCTGCAATCGACTGCAACAGCGCGGAACCATCGTGTGGGCCGTCAGTTCGACCAATAGCTGGTTGATTGAAGATGCCATGCAGCACTTCAACATTCCTGCCGAACGAGTCCTCGCAGCACGTGTGAAAGTCACCAACGGATTGATCACAGAAGAATTGCTCGACATCCCCACTGACGAAGGCAAAGTGCAATCGCTGGCGCGGGTCGGCATCACCGAGCCCGATGCGGTCTTCGGCAATTCCATTCACGATGCCGCCATGCTCGCCATCGCCAAGCATCCGTTCGTCGTCAATCCCACGGCGGAGCTGACCGAGATTGCAGCAGTGCAGGGATGGCCGGTATTTCAGCCCGGCCCTGTCCATGCTTAATGCCGTTCCCTGGCGAACACTCTGACCGTAGCGCAGCTTCCCCACTGCGCATCGCGTCCCTGCAACCCAGCATCACCCTCACCCTGCAACGACTCGGCCGCCTCGATGATCTGGTGGCCTGCACCCGCTACTGCGTCGAGGCCTTGCCGGAGCTCGCCGATCGCAACCTGAAAATTATTGCCGACTCCTGGTCCTCCACCATGGAAGAATTGCTGGCGGTCGAACCGAACCTGGTGATCGCCTCCGTCCCCTACCGCATGGAATCGCTGGCCGCCATTCTCCGCGCCGGCTGTCCCGTGTTGACGCTTGCCCCACACACCCTCGCCGATATCTTCGCGGACATTCGCCTGATCGGCTCGGTCGTCCATGCTTCCGATCGCGCCGACGACCTGGTGACCGAACTCGCCGCCAGCATCGAAGCCGTTCGCGGTCAGTCTGCAACCACCGCCGACCGTCCCCGCGTCTATTGCGAGGAGTGGGGCAAGCCGCTCATCCATTCGCAGCCCTGGGTGAAGGAATTAGTCGAAGCCGCTGGCGGCGAATTCCTTGGCGACGCAGGCAAGACCACCTCCGCCGAAACCGTCGCAGCCACGGACCCAGACATTCTCATCTTCGCCTGGTGCGGCGCCGGAGATCGTGTTCCCCTGGCTCGCGTTATCGAGCAGCGCAACTGGCAATCGCAGCGTGCCGTCACCAACGGGCGCGTCTATTGCGTTCCTGACGAGTTTCTCAACACCCCCGCCCACCCCCTCCTCGAAGGCCTGGCCTGTCTCGCCGCCGCGATACATCCAAATCGATTTCCACCGCATCCGCGACTCATTTCACTCGCCCATTCGCAGAAGCAGCCGTAAATCACTATCCTAAAGAGGTGATGGATCAGGATGTCGAAGTAGTACCCCAGCCTCAGTCAGAAAAACCTCGGATGCGTGCCGTGGTCGCCGCCTTGATTTTGCGCGACAAGAAAGTGTTCATCTGTCAGCGCAAGGCCGGCACTGCCATGGGATTGCAGTGGGAATTTCCGGGCGGCAAAATCGAGCCCGGCGAAACCCCCGAGCAGGCGCTGCGTCGTGAGCTGGAAGAAGAGCTCGGCATCGAAGCCCAGATCGGCCCCTTCATCGCCGAGGTGCAGCACAACTACCGCAACGGCGGCTCCATCCACCTGCAGTTCTTCGCTGTCTACCACTTCGAAGGCGATATGCAGAACCGCATCTTTCAGGACATGCGCTGGGCCGAACTGCGCGACCTGCCTGCCTACAACTTTCTCGCCGCCGATCGAAAATTTATCCGCGACCTCGCCCAGGGAAAAATTCTCTAGCTGCTCGGTGCGAATAACATCGCGATGGACAAGCCAATCACGATGATCGCCGTTCCCCATGCAATCACATTGAACCAATGATTGTTGGTGTGCTTGCCCATCAACTCCGGCTTGTTGATCAGCACCAGCATCAGGATCATCACAATCGGCAGCAGAACTCCGTTCAACACCTGCGAATCAATGATCACCTTCACCAGCGGGAAGTGTGGCCACAGAACCAGTCCGGCGCCTGCGGCAATCAACAGCGAATACAGCCAGTAAAACGCGGGCGCCTCGCTGAAACTCTTATCCAGTCCCGATTCAAATCCCATGCCTTCGCAAACGGTATAGGCGGTCGACAACGGCAGGATGGACGCCGCAAATAACGACGCATTGAACAGCCCGGCCGCAAACAAAATAAATGCGTACTGGCCTGCCAGCGGCTTCATCGCCTCCGCCGCATCGGACGGCACCTGGATTGCGCCCATGCCGTGGACATACAACGTCGCCGCGCACGCCACCACGATGAACCACGCCACGATATCTGTAAACATGCAGCCGACAATCACGTCCCATCGCGACGGAGTCAATTGCCGTTCGTTGACGCCTTTCTCCACTACCGACGACTGAAGATAAAACTGCATCCACGGCGCAATGGTGGTGCCGATCACCGCAACCGTCATGGCAATGTAACCGGACGTGTGCCACGCATGACGCGGAGGAAGCTTTACCGTTGCCGCCAACGCCGTATGCCAATCGGGGTGGGCAAAAAATCCGGCAAAGACGTATGCGATATAGAATGCCGAGGCCACCAGGAAAATCTTTTCGACACTTTTATAGTCGCCTTTCACCACCAGCAGCCACACCAGCGCGGCGCAAATTGGGACCGAAATATATTTGCTGATGTGGAACAGCTGCATGCTGCCCGCAATGCCGGAAAATTCTGCAACGACGTTTCCAAAGTTCACAATCACCAGCAGGATCATCATGATGAACGTGATGCGAAGTCCAAACTCTTCGCGAATCAAATCGCTCAGTCCCTTGCCGGTCACCGCCCCCATGCGCGCGCACATTTCCTGCACCACGATCAGCGCCAGCGTCACCGGGATCATCGTCCACAGCAGCATGTAGCCGAACTGCGCGCCTGCCTGCGAATAAGTGAGAATTCCGCCTGCGTCGTTGTCGACATTGGCGGTAATAATGCCCGGCCCGATGACCGCTAGAAAGAGAACGAGTTGGGTCTTCCAGCGTTGCTTCATGGTCGGCTCCGGATGTTTCAGGGTACACGATTCCAATGAATATCCGCACCTGTTTCAACCGATGCGTCAACTCTTTTTATGCGCGAGTTAGCTCGTCGCGCTTCTCCACCATCAACTCCAGAAACCGCCTTCCTCTTGCGTCCGAGTCCGATTCATCCCACTCCCTGAACGTTCGCGACAATGTGCTCTGGAATTCGCGAAGAGAACAGCACCATGCCCTCGGGGTTCGCCGCCAAAGCCGCCTGCAATAAAATTGCCGCCAAACATTTCGCCTCCGACAAATCCAGATCCACCGCGTTCGACCATTGTCGGCAAAGATCGAAATCCTGCTGGAGCAAACGGTGCAGTGAGCCCAACGCCCCAGAAATCGCACGATGATGAATCAAGAACGCTCCAGGAAAACTGGGCTCCTCTTGCTCCAGCCCCGACCATTCAAATTGCAGCACCGGGCAATAGTCTCGATGCCTCTCCCACAAATCGGGGACACGCGCTCTCTCTGCACCCACTCCAAACGTCCCCACCCAACCTCGCCGTTGCGCGTCCTGCAGCAGTGGCAACAAATCCGATCCATCCAGATCGTCTGCGGTCGCCTCATGCAACAGCCAGACATCAATGCGCTCGACACCCAGTTCGCGTCGGCTCTGCTCCAGACTTCGTCGCGCTTCTTCTGCAGAAAATTTCGCCTTCGATCGCAGTCCAGCCGCCGCCTGCGCCACTCGCCTTCGAACTGCAGGCAGCCGCGCCACCGCGGGTCGCACCACGCTGCGCGCCATTTCCAGCAGTCCCGCCCGCGCCGGTGGCAGAATGCCGTATTTCGTCGCCACCGTCACCTGATCCCGTTTCCCCTGTAGAAATTTCCCCAGGCAGCGCTCCGCACGGCCATGTCCATACGCCGGCGCAACATCGAAATGCCGAATTCCCGCGTCGAACGCCGTCTCCAGCAGCCGCAAAGATTCGCGCTCGCTGAGACCACCCATCAATCCGGAGCCGCCAAATCCCAGCCGCGTCGTCACCCGCCCAGTCCCCGGCAACGCAATCGTCTCAAGCATCGGTCCGCACCCGCGTATCGGCCTGCTCTTCGATCACCGGCGGTAGCGCCGCCAAATGTATCCGCCAGTCGAATTGCCAGCGCCAGCAACGTATGCACCGGATTCGCAAATCCTGAAGTCGGATAGACCGACGCGCTGCACACATACACATTGCGCACGCCATGGATTTTCAAATTGGTATCGACCACGCCGTCGGCAGGCGAAGCAGACATGCGCGTGCCGCCCATCCAGTGATAACTATCATCGAAAATAACGCTGCCGTAGCCGTCTTCTCGCGCCAGTTCCGGCTGCGGTTCCAGCTTCGCCAGGCCTGCATCCTCCAGCGCCCGCTGCGCCATCTGAGTGAAGCGCTGAATCGTCTTCCACTCCAGCGGTGATACCCGCCAGTCAATGCGGCTGCGGAACATCCCCATCGCATCGCGTTCCGTCGACAGCGTGATTCGGCTGGTCGATAGCGGTTCCTGCTCGCAATGCACCCGCAGCCAATACGTCACATCCTGTGGCCAATAGGCGCGATGGCTCACATAAAAGCTGTACGCAAGCTGCACCAGGAGTGGCAGCCGCCGCAGCGCCGGCAGCGTATCGCGCACACCAATCGCCGACCAGTTCCACCGCAGCAAATTGCGCGCCGCCGTCTTCATCTGACGAACATCCTGTTCCACATTGCCCAGGCTGATAAAAGAAATCGCTCCCGCAATATTGAGCGTTTCATCGTCCCGCTGGCGCTCCTCCGTCACCCGCACCTTCGGCTGATACTTCCTTCCCTTCAGATACACATTCGGGAATACCTGCTCCATCCGCGTGCGATCCACATCCACCAGCTTCGCGGAGTTGTAGTCGATATGGCTCTGTACATGCCGCCCCAGCCACTCATTGTTCTGCCACGGCGCCTGCCCCTTCTCCAGCGGCTGCAGCAGCAGCTGGATCGTCTCCATCATCCCCAGTGAAAGCACATACGTCGGCGCGTGAAAAATGTGTTCCGCGCCGGCAAGGTTCCTGCAACGCAGCCCCAGCACCGCATCCATGGCCTCGTTCATCATCAGTTCGCAGACGGTTGCGTGCAGCACTACGCAAATGTTCGTCGATGCCAGCGCATGCCGATACAGGCGTGCGAAATTTGGCTCCGGACACCAGCGCGTGAAATAAGGAATCAAATCGCTCGACAGATTCGGCGCAGTCGAGCCGGACGCGCGCCACACTTCCTCATCGGTTCGCAGCACCGGCAGCAACCCCTCCGCTTCCAGCGCTCGCTCGTAATACGGCGTCAGCTCAGCCTTCGCAATCGGCCATCCGCTCCCCGGAATTCCCGAGCGCAGTCTCAAAATCACTCTGCCGCATTTCCTGGATCTGTCCGCCCCAGCGAATCGTGGTTCCACCCAGCGCACGAAAACGTCCCGCATGCACCGACTTCAACGGCTGGCCAACTCTGTCGCTACGGTTCAGTTGCTGGAACGATTCATCCTCTTTGCGACCGCCACTCTCCAGCAGCAGCACCCGCTTGCCTTTGCGCGCCAACTGCGCGGCCAGCACAATTCCCGCGGCTCCTGCGCCCACAATGCACACGTCCGCAACAAAAACCGGCAACGTCCGTTCGCGTTCGAAGTCGACAATCATTTCCGCGAACCGCGTCCCGCGCGAATCTTCGGCAACAATTCCTCCACTACGTCCAGCACCTTGGCCAATTGGCTGTCATTGTCATATCCGCAGGTCACCGCTCGACGCCGTCCCGCAGCGGCAATTCGCGCCCGCGCCGGTTCATCGTTCAGGTAGCGGCGAATCTTTTCGGCACACTCCTGAATGTCCGAAAAAAAGACCGCTTCCTCATTCTCTCGAAATCGCTCACTATGCCCAACCGATCGCTCCGCCAGCAAAAATCCTCCGCACGCAGCGATTTCAAAGCTCTTGTGCGCATACTCATCCTGGTTGCCGTGGGTCAGGAAGCTCAGGTTGATCTTCGAGCGCCATATGCCTTCGCGATAGGCAGCGTCGTACAATTCGTCCGGCTCTGGATACAGCGCGGCCAGCGCAGCCGGGTCGAGCTTGCGCGTCCAGATGCGTGGCCCGGAAATCACCACCGGCAAATCGTACTTGCGCCACAGATCGGTCAAAAACTGCGGCCGCTCGTCATACGGCGTTCCAATAAACGACACCTCGCGCGTTCGATCTTTGTCAGACCAGCCTGCTGGCGGAGGAAAATGCACACTCGACTCGAACGCCGTCTGCACCTTCACTACCCGCCGCGCGTCCCGCGCAAGATATTCCGCGACACTCACATCGCGCTGTTGCACATGCACGTCATATTCCGGAATAGTGCGCACGTACAATCGAAATCCGGGATCGCGCCTCGGCCCAAATGGATTGTCGATCATGTAATCCACGGTCGCGATCCCCATGGCGCGCAGCTCTCGCAGTGTTTCCGACCGAATAAACAGCGGCTTATCGAACCACACTATGTCGACGGCATGCTCCTTCGCCAGCCGCAGCACATCCGCATTCATCTGTTTCACCACGCTGCCAATCTGCAGGCGATAGCGAATCCGCGCCATCCACGGATTGCCGTGCTTCTCATATTGCATGATGTCGATGGGAAAAACCGTGTGCCCCAGCCGCTCCAGGCTGTGCTGCCGATAGAGTCCGTACCAGCCATAATTCATCGGCGCGATGTACAGAATCCGCAGCCCGTTCGGCGCTGGCTGAAATGTGGGCTGGCTCTCCATGCTGGCTTTCTTGTTGGCTATGCCTGCTGCCTCATAAACGCGATCACCTGGTCCACGTTGACTACGCCCACCAGCTTGTTATGCTCCTCGACTACCGGCAACGCATACAAGTTGTAACGGTCGAACAACTCCGCCACCTGCTTATCATGCATATCCGCTGGACAACTCACGAACCGGGATTCGCTCAGCACCGCGACTTTCGTTTCCGGCAACGCCAGCAACAGCCGCGCCAGCGGCACCACCCCCAGCAGCATCCCGTCTTCATTCAGCAGGTAAACCTCCGTCACAATTTCAGGATCGTCATCGAAATTTCGCAGCGCCTCAATCGCCTGCGCGACAGTGGCATCCACCGGTACCGCAACATAATTTGTCGTCATGCGGCCCTGCCGCCGAGTGCTCACTGAACTCCAGCAGCTCTTTGACTTCTTCCCGCTCCTCCGGCTCCATCTCTTCCAGGATGGCTTCCGATTGCTCCTTACGCAGCTCGCCCAACAGATCCGCAGCCGCGCTCGGATCCATCTCCTCCATAATGTCGGCGGCACGTTCAGAGTCCATCGACTCCAGCAACTGCTTCTGCAGCTTCGGCTCCACTTCTTCCAGCGCCTCAGCCGCAACCTCTTCGTCCAACTGGTTGAAGATGGCTTCCCGCTGCACCGGTGCCAGGTCTTCCAGAATGTCCGCCAAATCCGACGGATGGAATTGCGACAGGCGCTCATGAGAAATCTTCAGCCGAACTCGCCGCGCCGGGTCCACTTCAATCAGATCAACAAAATCCCACGGAATCGCCTTCGACGGAATTTTCTTCGTGATCCGCTCAATGGTTCGCTTGGTCGCGATGCCCTTCAGCAGCCGGCGCATCGCTCCCAGCGTGCCCACCTCCACCTCCATGGCACGCATTTCTCCGCCACATTCCTGTGGCATCCATAACAGGGATACGTCGTTAACCCGAACCACCTTGCGCCCGTGCACATCGATAATCTGCTGATCCATCAGATCGCGATCCAGCAGCAACAACGGCTCGCTCATGTTGAACGGCCTGGGATGGGCATCGCCGCGCAATCGCAACCCACCGTTCGGAGCCTGCTCCAGACCGGCCGGCGAAACTGCCTGCAGGTTATTCTTCGACCCCCAGATCAACTCCGTCACCAGCGACGCGCGTACGCCCGGAGTCACCGCAACTTCGCGCACATGCCCCAGGGCATGCCCCGCCGCATCCAGAATCGGACTGCCCAGCAGCAAAGAAAGATGCATCAGGACAGAGGCCTTCGCGTTCGACCCCTCCTTATGATGATTCTTCTTTGTTTCGTCCACCTGCATGGGTTGTACTCTCTCATTTTCGATTGTGAGTCGATCGTTCCCGCGCTTGCAATGCGGCACCGGTTCAGCTTTATTGCAGCAAATCACGCACAGGCCAGGAAGTGTCTTTCCCTCAGCCGCACTCTTCCTTCGCCCGCATGGACAGTCTACTCAACTCAAGTGAAAGCGAGCGCAGTTTCTTTGCCGACTCCCTTGGCAACGCCCCCATTTCCTACTCTCAATCTCTTCCATCGGATGCAATCGCCGCCCCTCCCTCCGCCCGCCCCGCGTCGCCGGAGGCTTATCGATCAGAGTCCAGCCGCGTGCATCCGTAAAAGACTTCCTTGACACTAGGCCGACCATGCAAGCAAACTTCCCCTGTGGAGAGATTCTCGGTGTCCTTGGCGACAATGACCGCAATCGGAACCAGGAACCGATATATGAGCGGGCCCGGGGCGTGTGGTGGATTCCATGGTTAGTCGAGTCAGTTACACTTTGGACTCATCGCTGGACAGCGTGAACAAAGTGGAAGAAGCCGCGGAACAGTTGGCCCAGAAGTCGGGACTGGACGAGGATCAAACCTTCCAGTTGACCATGGCCGTCCGTGAGGCTGCGGTCAACGCCGTGCTGCATGGCAACGCCTACGATCCCGAGAAAAAGATTACTGCCTCGTTTGAGAACAATGGCTCTTCGTTGATCATTCGCATCAGCGACCAGGGAAATGGCCTCGATCCGGCCACCCTCCCTGACCCTTTAGCACCGGAAAACCTGCTCAATGGCTCCGGCCGGGGAATTTTCCTCATCCGATCATTTATGGACGAGGTACACTTCAAGCTACTGCACCCCGGCACCGAGCTAACACTTATCAAGCATTTGGATTCAACCCAGAAAAGCGCCTAAGGAGGAATACCACCGTGAGCATGAAGATTAGTACCCGCCAAGTGGATGGAGTTACCATCCTCGATCTGAGCGGTCGCATCACACTCGGCGAAGGCAGTGTGCAACTGCGCAATGCGGTTCGTGAATTGTTGGGCAAGGGATCGAAAGATATCCTGCTGAACCTGGCCGACGTCAATTACATCGATAGTTCCGGCATCGGAGAGCTGGTGAGCGCCTTCACGGCCACGCGCAATCAGGGTGGCGAGCTCAAGTTGCTGAAGCTCACGAAGAAAGTTCACGACCTGCTGCAGATCACCAAGCTCTACACCGTGTTTGACGTCAAAGACGATGAGGCCCAGGCCATCGCCTCTTTCAGCCACAAATAGCCTTTCCGCCTGAAAGTAAAGAAAAACGGCTGGTCGCCTTATGCGACCAGCCGTTTTTCTTGCCCGCGAAGCGTTGCTTTCCTACTTGCCGGAGAAGTTCACCGTGGGAACCTGCTGCGATGCCGGCGTGCCCTCAAAGTACGCGTTGTTGCGGTGATATCCGGCAATCCCCGCCCAGATGCTGTTGGGAAACAGCCCGATGAACGTGTTGTAATCCTGCAGCGCCTGGTTGTAGCGGCGTCGCTCCACAGCGATACGGTTTTCCGTCCCCGCCAGCTCATCCTGCAATTGCAAAAAGTTCTGATTCGAACGCAGCTCCGGATAGGCTTCCGAAATCATCAGCAAATGGCCCAGTGCATTATCCAACTGCCCGTTGGCCGCGATCTTATCCGAAGGATTTTTCGCCCCCAGTAACGCTGCCCGCGCATTCGCAATATCGCTGAAAACCGTGGTTTCATGCGACGCGAATCCCTGCACCGTCGCCACCAGGTTGGGGATCAGGTCAGCCCGCCGTTGCATCACAACGTCAACCTGCGACCAGGTCTGCTTCACTTCCTCGTTTTTGGCCACCATTTGGTTGCGCGCGGAAATATAACTGCCGAACACCAGCATTCCCACCACAACAATAATTCCCAGCACTACCAGAAGGACGACGCCCGTACGTTTCATCTCGATTGTTCTCCCGTAATCTTTCGCTTGTTGCAGCCATCTACCCTGTGGTGCCGCCGTTGCTGATTCGGCGCATTCGGATTTCCATACGATACATGCGACTGCCTGCCGTTACCAGCTTCCGGATGCACCACCGCCGCCAGATCCACCCCCGCCGAATCCGCCAAACCCTCCACCACCACCATCTCCACCGCCAAAACCGCCTCCGCCTCCGCGGCCTCCGCCCATCATGTTCCCCAGGAACATGCCCAGCAGAAATCCCGCCCAGCCATTGGGTCCGGATCGAAACAGTGAAATCAAAACGAAAATCGCGAACAGTGCCAGCAGAATATCTTTCACCGCACTCCGTGGATGAGGCTGCGGTTCCGGCCCAACATTTTCTGCAGGAGTTTTCAGCGTGACGCCGGCATCCTGCGCAATCACATTGGCCACATCCTGGATCGCCATCGTAACCGCCGCGTCATAATTGCCTTCACGCAGATACGGCACCATCTCGCGGCCTATGCTTCCCACCTTGCCATCCGGCAGGATGCCCTCCAGCCCGTACCCCACTTCAAACCTGTAATGGTGATCGTCAGTCGCGATCAGAAATAGCAGCCCGCGATCCGTGCCCTTCTGCCCGACCTTCCACTTCTCTTCCAGGCGAACCGCGAAATCGTCAATGGTATCGTCGCCCGTGGTGTGGATGGTGACCACTGCAATCTGCGCATGCGCCTGCTGGTCGACCTCGGTACACAATTGTTCCAGGTGGCTGCGAGTGTCAGGTGACAACACCCCGGCGAAGTCGTTCACATAGCCCGTGGGCTTCAGGTCATTGACGCTCTCCGCGTGAGCGTTCGACACCATTGCCCACGGAAACAACGCCAGCAGGACAAGCAGACACCAACCCCAGCGCGACCGTAGCGTTCGTGTGAGGCTTGTCTGTGGATTGCGCTGAATGCGGCTCCCGGAGTTGTCTACGGACAAACTCCACCTTCCATCCAGATGGGGAGGCCGTGGTGATCTGTGCGGTAAAGCATATTCCCTATGGGTGTAGACCGAAGCGGGGATGTGGGCGCGGATTTTTCCCAGGAAAATCCGCTCC
The DNA here is from genome assembly GCA_963794795.1 of uncultured Acidobacteriota bacterium. Lineage (GTDB taxonomy): Bacteria > Acidobacteriota > Terriglobia > Terriglobales > Acidobacteriaceae > JAKAAZ01. Next base: position 77,111 of record CAWCFC010000011.1, read on the forward strand.
TCCTTGGTCTCGGAAAGTTCACAGTAATAGGGAAAATGCTCTAGCATGCTGCCCAGATTGTACGACGCCGCCGCTGGAATAGTTCCCCTTGCAACGGCGCAGCATTCACCGCAAATTCATCAATGATGATTTATTCGATCTTGAAGCCGCTTTCCTGCGTCAGCGTCGCAATCTGTTTTCGCCGATCATCCGACAGGCTTCGAACCCGCGTTCCCAACTCGCTTACCGTCGGCACGTTGCTGGCTGCTTCGGCCTTTTGCGCCACTTCCTGATCGTTCTTGACGTACGCATCCATCTGCACCAGGTACATCTGATCAAATGGCTTCCCGGTCATTTTCTTCATCTGTTTTTCGGCCTTCCTGGTCTGATCAGGCACCATTTCGGGCGGAATCAACAAATCGCCGTTCGGGTTTGGAACAATCAGCTCGTTGGAAAGACCATGATTTTCGCTGATCACTTGATGCGCAAATTTCTTCACGTCATCATTGCTGCTGTTCTTCAGCGCCATCTTGCTCAAATCGTTCTCCACATCAAAGTTTCTGCGAAGATTCCCAAACATATTTTGCTCGACCATCTGGTCGCTGTTTTGCGAACCCAGGGGCGCACCCGGGGGCATGTTGGGGTTGTTATTCATGTTGCTCGGGGAAGACCCGCCCATCGGCGCCCCACCATGCATCTGCGCCAGCGCCGCCGGCGCCATCGTCAATAGCAACAGCCCAGGAGCCAAAAGGCTCGCTTTCAGAAAGTTGAAATAATTTCCGAGTTTCATCTCGCTATCCTCCATGATGCGCGACCGATTATTCTAACGCCTCGCGCCCACCTTTTGAATCTAAGAGGTTTAGACGACCTCTTCCCCGGAATGGTCTCCTCCCCGCCCAAATTTCACCCCGTAGCGTCCCTCCATCTGCCACGATCTCTGCCTGAGTTCGCCACGTATCAGTACGGCTCCGCCCGCCGCGAAACGTACCTGCATCCCAGAAAAATGCTGGCTTTCCCCAGGATCCGGCACCGTCGCCGCTGCCGGCCCTCAGTCCGGCATCGCCAAAAACGCGCGCACTTCCACCGGCGCTCGGCATGCGACCACCGCCTTGCGTCCCCACGCCAGTGCCTCGTCCATGTCAGCAGCCTCCAGTATCCAAAAACCGCCGACGTGCTCCTTGGCTTCCAGATACGGCCCGTCCGTGATGATCACGTCGCCCTTCGCTCGCCGTCGCAGCGTCTTCGCCCGGCTAGCCGCGCTGAGGCCGCCCGCGAATAACCTGGCGCCAGCAGCTTCCATCTCTTCGTTCAGCACGTCGATGTCGCGGATCATCGATTCGTCCTCTGTGGACGGGTCGTAGTTGTCAGGGTGATGAATTGCAACCAAATACTGCGCCATGAAATTCTCCTTTTCTCTTCGATGATCTTCGTGCGGGACGATTGCCTGCCTTCCCAATAGAAACGAATGACCGGAGTGAAATTCTACAGGTCGGCCAACAATTTTCGTGTGGGTGCTACTGATGATGCCCGGCGACCGAGCCTGCGTGATATTCCGTTCCGTCTGACCAGTACTGCACAGGAATCACGAATTGTGTCAGGTGCTCCACGGGATCGGCGACGGCAACCACGGGGGAGCCCGGCAGGTTCGCTCCCCAGATTGCCGGATCGACATCCGTATAGAAAAACATCAGGTGGGAAGGCCAGTGTGGCTTGCTGTCGCCACCGTATCCCTCCTTCCCCATCATGTAGCACATCGCCCCAGGCTCCATCGGCGGCAGTTCGTTTTTGGCGATGGCAGCCTTGATGGCCTCATTCATCTGCGCAGGCGTGCGTCCCGCCAGTCCCCACTCGGTCTCTTTCGTGAGGCGCACAAGGTAAGAACGCGCGGCTGCCGCGTTCACACACATGGGAACCCGCACTTTCGGATTCCAATAGTCAGGGTCCGCAGCGGATGTCCAGCCACGCCCCACGATACACACAAAGCCGTTCGTGCCTTTCACCGCCGTTTCGAAACCATGCCGCGTAAGAACCAGCACCCCGGCATCGCGTGCAATCGACTCCGGCGCGGCACTCCTCGCCAGGGCGATCTCCGCATTCCGATCCGCCATCAGGTATTGGTCGACCGGGGCCATCTTCGTATACTTCGTCGCGGCATCCTGTGCCTTCGCCGGGTTGGCTGTACCGAGCACAACAAGCAGCGCGAATCCTATGATCGCGATTGCATTCATCTTTTTCGACATTGTTTTTCTCCTCAATAGACCTTTCATCGCTTGTAAGGCTGGCGATTGCCCTTGCCTTCACTAGGACGACGAACCACCCTGGCCGAATTCGACAAACCGTTGAGGAAAAAATTTCTTCATTGCCCAGCGCTCCACCGCGACACTTCCGGCTTCTCTGCTATACAGCTTTGCCAGTCGCGAATGCCTTGCGCAGCGCAGTCTTCCAGCTCGCGCTAAATTGTTTGGAGATTTCGGCGTCCGGCACCAGGACATCGAATCCATGGAACGCACCCGGCATGACCAGAAGCTCGGTTGCGATTCCGGCGTCGATGAGCCGGCGCGCGTACTCCATGTCTTCGTCGACGAACAGGTCGATCGAACCCACACCAATCCAGGCAGGCGGCAGGCCGGCGACGCTGGCAACCCGTGCCGGGACGGCGTCTGCGGGAACCTTGGACGAACCGGCTGGAACACCGAGCAGTGAACTCCAGGCAAGACGATTGGCACTCGCAGTCCACATAAAGTGGCCAATGGCGGGCGGAACTGCACGGGTGCTGCCCGTCCGGTCGTCCAGCTCGGGGTAGATGAGCAGCTGGAACACAATGGGAACTTCACCGCGGTCGCGCGCATGAATCGCAAGGCTCGCCGCGTGGCCGCCGCCCGCGCTCTCACCGCCGACGGCAATTTTGGAGCGATCGATGCCGAGCTCCGCTGCATGGGCGTGAACCCATTTCAGCGCCGCGTAATTGTCCTCCAGCGAACCGGGATAGTGCGTCTCCGGAGCCAGCCGATAGTCAACCGAGACAACCACGCAGTGGCAATCGGTCGCGATCCCCTGCAGCTGGGGCATCAATATGGGATCAGTCATCATAAAGCCACCGCCATGCATGTGCAGCAATACCGGCTTGTCCTTCTCCGCCGGCGCAGGATCAACAACCCAAACACGAACGTCTGGTGCTCCCGGAGGCCCTGGAATATGCCGCTCCACCGGCTGCGGCGCAGGGGCAGGCAATGGCGGCATGCCAGGCATTTGCCGGAACTTCTCGACCATCTCCAATGTGAGGTCATAGGCGGGAAACTGCTTGAGCGTAGGAAGAAGTTCCGGATCGACCGCGGAATATGGATCCGCAATCGCCGGCGAAGTTTCTGCGCGCGAGGCTTGCTCAGCCTGCGCCAGCGTAGCTGCCGGTGCAAGTCCCATGGCCACGCCGAAGCCAGCGGCACGAATAGCAAAGTCACGACGAGTGAGTGGATGGCTCATTGCAGTAGCCTTCTTTCCGCATTCTTTTTCCTCTTGAAAATTCGCGATCCGTCACCGCCTGCGGATTGCGGAGGAATGATATTCGCGCCGCCTTCGGATAGCTGGTGGACGCCCTCATGAAGCGCCCCCCGCCGCAGCAGGCGGCACTCGACACCCCCAGACCCGCGCGATCCGGAGGTTGCCGTCGCCGAGATCCATTGCCGAGGTTGCAGAAGCAGCCGGTTTCCCCGGTGAGCGTGCTCAAGCCTTTCGCTGGCGCGATGGATGAGCTGTGCCTCCCGGCAGGCTGCTGTATGGGATCTCGCGTACCTCGCCCTTCACCGGCCCGGCGGCGGCGGCCTTGCGGGCCCATCCCAGCGCCTCCTCCATGTCAGCGGCTTCCAGAATCCAAAAACCACCCACGTGCTCCTTGGCTTCCAGATACGGGCCATCGGTGATCAGCAATTCGCCATTGGGCGCAGATCGCAGCGCCTTCGCCTGGCTGGCTGGGGCAAGGCCGGCAGCCATGAGCCGGGCGCCGGCAGCGATCAACTCTTCGTTCAGATCGTTAATCGCCTGTATCGTCGCTTCGGTCATGGTCGATGGGTCAAAGTCGTCGGGTAAAAAATTCGTCATCAGGTATTGCGGCATGTTGCCTCCTCGTATTCTGTTTCGGTCTTCGGGCAGCCCAGCTGGCTTGCCTTCACTATAACGACGAACAGCCCAGCCCCAATTTCTACAAAGCCTCTAAGTTTTTTTTTATCGCCTCCTTCTCATCAGCAACCTGTCCCTAACGAGAAGTGCTTTTATCAGGATTAGTCTCAAATCGCGTGTAAACCTTCCGGGTAGAGAGGGCGATTGTGCTGGTGGCATGTTGCGCAAGCGATGTTCAGTACCGCGGACACAGAGCCCCGAGACCCTGGTTCAGAGGAGCCTCGAGCGGCCGAAAGAGAAGTAAGCCCGGCATCACACCAGGTGGCGATAGCGGCGCGTGTACAATCGCACTTTATCAAATCGTCGATCTGACGCGGAGGTCCCTCTGATGTCCCGATATCCCGCTCTCCCAGACCACGTCCGCCAAGCCTTGGGCAACATCATCGCCAGCGGTAACGACGAATTGTGGTACTTCCCTTGCCGCGTCACGCTAAGGGACGGCAAGGTTCTTGATACGGTCTACATTGAGCCGGAGGTGCCTTACATGCGATCGTGGGGTGTATACCCCGAGGATGATCAAGGCAAGAGGTCAGTCAAAATCGAGGACGTGGTAAAGGTCGAGGATAGTCCAACACGGCTGCCTGCCCGATTTGCGAACCAGATTTATGATCATGGCGAATCCGGCATGGGCTACATGATCTTCACGGTGGTCTTCTCTGATGGGGAGCGGCAAGCCTGCAGCACTGGCGGAGCAGTCGATTTCATCCGGTACCCGAATGGGAAGGGACCGAACGATGTGGCGGCTGTGCTCCCTCACGAGGGCAGAGATGCGCAACAGGTTCGGGCCCCGGACTGGTATTGGTGCCTCTATTCAGGGGAGCCTTTTTGCCCGACCCGCACCGCGGTGCAGGAATCCGGAGGGCTTAACTCGATCACGGAAACTCTCACAGTAGAGAATCACGTCATCCTGTACAACACGCACTGGCGGATTTTCAAACGCCGGCTCGACAATCTGATTCGAGAGGGAATAGCGAGGCGAATCCCGCCACCAGTCGGAGGCGATGGGCAAGCTTATGAATGGTATCTCGATGTCCAAACAGGTGACGTCTATCGCTATAGCCCTCCTGCCGCTTCAGTGTTGGATGAGTGGATGAGAGTTGACCCACACAAGATCGACTCCGAAAAGCTTGGCAGTTGGGAGCAAGTGCCTCTGGCAAAACTCAAGATGACGATTCAATAGAATCGCGAAGAACTTTCTCGTTAGCGATGCATCTGGATCGATCCAAATCGCCCAGTCGCTCACCGACACAGTTATTACCTCAGAAGTCTGCTTGTCCTTACCGATCCAAATCATTCCCGCGACGCTCATCCGCCAGGACGATTGCCTGCTGAAGTTTTTTTGCCAGCAATTCACGCTCGCGAATATTGTCCGTCATCGCCAGCGCGTGTTGCAGCTCCTCACTGGCTTCCGTATATCGTCCCAACTTCATCAGCAAATCTCCCCTGACACTCGGCAGCAGATGGTACTTGGCCAGCGCAGGCTCCCCTGCCAGAGCATCCAGTGCCTGCAGCCCGGCCGCCGGCCCTTGCGCCATTCCCACGGCCACCGCGCGGTTCAGCGCCACAATCGGCGATGGGCTTACCTGCAGCAGCGCGTCATACAGCAGAACGATTCGCTCCCAGTCGGTCTCCGCTGCGGTACTGGCTCGCGCATGACACGCCGCAATCGCCGCCTGCAGCGCGTAACTGTGGCCACCCCCACCCAACTCCCGCGCACGATGGAGCGCAGCCATGCCTCGCTGAATCTGCGCATAATCCCACAACGAACGGTCCTGCTCCGGCAACAGAACGGCTTCTCCCGTTGGCCCGCGGCGTGCCCTTGTCCGAGACGCCTGCAGTTCCATCAGCGCCAGCAAACCCTGCGCCTCTGACTCCGCGGGAAGTAGCCCTACCAGCATGCGACCCAGCCGGAGCGCGTCCTCACAAAGCGCCGCCCGCATCCACTCCTCTCCAGCGGTTGCGGTGTATCCCTCGTTGAAGATCAGATAAACGACGAACAGCACCGATTCAACCCGCTGTCTCAGCTCCCCGCCGCGCGGGGTCTCAAAAGGAATATGCGCTTCGCTCAGTGTCTTCTTGGCTCGAAAAATTCGCTGTCCCAGCGTCTTCTCCGGCAACAGAAACGCTCGCGCAATCTCTTGTGTCGTCAGTCCGCAAGCCACGCGCAGCGTCAGCGCAACCCGTCCTTCAACGGCCAGCACCGGATGGCACGCAGTAAAGATCAGCCGCAGAACATCATCGTCGATCACCTGGTCCAGCGCTTGATCCATGGCTTCCCCCAGCCGCTGCTGTTGGAATTCCAGTTCTCGCGCAATCTCTCCGTGCTTCTGTTCCAGCATTCGCCCGCGGCGCAGCGAGTCGATAGCGCGTCGCTTCGCCGCTGTCATCAGCCACGCCGCAGGTTTTTCTGGAATCCCGTCCTCCGGCCATTGTTCCAGCGCCGCAACCAGCGCATCCTGCGCCAGTTCCTCTGCAAGACCAATGTCACGGGTCACGCGCGCGATCCCGGCAATCAGCCGCGTGGATTCGATCTTCCACACCGCCTCAATCGCCCTGTGAATGTCGCTCATGCTCTCGCAGCAGCCGCATTCGGAAGATCTTCGAAGCCTTCCGCTGCTTTCCGCACGTCTTCGGGGAAGTCGGCCATCTCCTGGATTTGGCGCACTTCAATGATCCCGTTGTTGGACGCCGGTACCCGCTTGGCCCATTCAATCGCCTCTTCTCGCGAGCGCACCTGGATGATCCAGTAGCCCCCGATCGCCTCTTTGGCCTCCGCGAACGGTCCATCCGTAACCGTAACCTTGCCGTCTGTGTAGGAAACACGTGCCGCAGTCGAAGGCGGCAAAAGTCCATCGAGCGCGAGCAGTACGCCTGCCTTCTGCAGGCTTTTGTTGTACTCCATCATCTTGGCCACCATCTCCGCGCACGGGACTGCGTCTGGAGCTGCCATTTCATATCCTTTGGGGATCACAATCATCATGAAACGCATGCATCTCACTCCTCATCGTGGATTGCAGCAGAATTGCCGCTCTATAGACTCGTCGAACCAGCTCCGCCCATTTCTACCACTCCAGCACAAAAATGTGCTGAGGAACCGCCGATATGTCGAAAGGTAAACTGGTCGACAGAGAGAGACAGAAGGTATTGGCCCGCCACCATGAAAAATCTCTTTGACCCCACCGTGGTAGACGACGTAAAGCAGCGCATCCTGAGCCTCCATCCCAAAAGCGACCGGCTCTGGGGCAACTTGCCCGTCACCCTGGCGCTCGCCCACTGCACCGCCGGTTTTCACATGGCCGCCGGCACGCTCCGTCCCAAACGCGCGCCCTTCCCTGCCTACGTCCTCGGCCGCTTGATCAAGCCGGTGGTCTTCGGCGACGACAAGCCCATTCGCCGCAACTCGCCCTCCTCGCCGGAACTCTTCCTGGCCGACCCCGCCCAGTCTGACTTCGAGGGCGAACGCACCCGGCTCCTCCACGCAATCGATCGCTTTGTCGCCGCCGGCGCGGCCGGCTGCACCACCCACCCACACCCCTTCTTCGGCCCACTCCAATCGCAACAGTGGGCGATTCTCATGTACAAACACCTGGACCATCACCTGCGTCAGTTCGGCGTCTAATGCGATGCCAGGTCGAACCCCACCGAGTAGGACATCCGGATGAGAATTCATGGTATACATCTGAATCACGAAGGCCTATGATCGAGGCGCCAATCCCCGCGGCATGTAGCAGATTTATATCGATCGGGTGAAGCAATATCAGGTCGTCGGCAGCAGCGTAAATACCTCTCTACCGCTCGCAGCGGGCACGCATCGCCTTAGCTTGCTCGCGCAGGATAGCGCTGGAACCTTTGAAAGCACCATCAACGTGACCGTGTCCTCGACCAGCAGCGGCGGGTGCTCGGCGCCCACTTCGCCCGGCGTCCAAATCTGCCAGCCCGCCAGCGGCGCAACCCTCTCGTCGCCAGTCGCCATTCAGGCCGCCGCCAACGTCACCGGCACGTTCATGCGTATGGAGGTCTGGATTGACGGAGTCAAAAAGTACTCCGAAGCCACCAGGACTGCGATGAGCACCACCCTCACCCTGACCGCAAGGTACCCACCGCTTCGCCGTACTCGCCTACAACACCGCAGGAACCAAGTGGGAACAGGCCTACAACGCAACCGTGAACTAATCGCCGTGGTGCCCGCACACAGCAAGCTTGCACGCGGATCATCTTTCTGCATTGGGGACTCAAGGGTAACGGCGCGCGTGGCCTTGACTCGCAAACTACCGTGCCGCGTCTGATAGTGTTGTCAAATGGCCAGGAAAACGAAGCGGATCGGCATTCTCACCGCCGGTGGCGACAGCCCCGGGTTGAATGCCGCCATACGAGCTGTCGGCAAGGCCGCGCACGGCTACTACGGCATGGAGATCGTAGGATTTCGCGATGGCTTTCGCGGTGTTGTCGAGAATCGCCGGATCGATCTGGATCACTCCGCTCTTTCCGGAATTCTCACCATCGGAGGCACCATCCTCGGCACCAGCCGCGACAAGCCGCACCGCATGGTGATCGACGGGCGCACCAGGGACATGACCGGTGTCATTAAAGCCAACCTGAAAAAATGGGGCATCGATTGTCTCGTCTGCCTCGGAGGAGGCGGCACGCAGAAGAACGCGTTCCGATTGCATCAGGCTGGCATTCACGTCATCACCCTGCCCAAGACCATCGACAACGATGTGGCCATGACCGATGCCACGTTTGGTTATGCCACAGCCCTGGATATTGCCACCGATGCCATTGATCGCCTGCACAGCACCGCCCACAGCCACCATCGCATCGTCGTGGCAGAGATTATGGGACATCGCGCCGGTTGGCTCACGCTTGGTGCGGGACTGGCAGGCGGGGCAGACGTCGTCCTCATTCCCGAAATTCCTTACGACGTGGAGAAGATCGCCGAGGCCATCGGTCGACGCAGCAAGCGAGGGAGCAACTTCAGCATCGTAGCCGTGGCCGAAGGTGCGATGAGCCGCAACGAGTCGCTTGTCTTTGGCATCGCGGAAAAGGCTCTCAAACGGGCCAAGACCCTCAACGAAAAGCTGGAGGCCAAGCGCGAGATCGCCGCTCTGGAAGTCCGCCATCAGGGCAACACGTTGCGTTTGGCCACGCAGCTCGAGGAACTGACACATCTTGAGTCCCGCGTAACCATCCTGGGCTATGTGCAGCGCGGAGGCGCGCCCTGTGCGGAGGACCGCATTCTCGCGACGCGTCTGGGTAGCGCGTGCGCCGATCTGATCAACAAGGGGGAGTTTGGCGTGATGGTGGCAGCACGCGGCGATGGCACCGAACCCGTGCCGCTGGATCAAGTGGCAGGCAAACTCAACCTGGTGCCGCCCGATCATTCATGGGTGCAAGCGGCTCGCAGGGTGGCGACATGTCTTGGCGATTAAGGTAGACCGCCGAAGTTACCTGATGGGACCAGGCTACAACGCAACCGTGAACGAATCGCGCAGGCGCCCGCAGACGGCGCTCCAACGCTGAACATCTGCGCCGAATGCCATTCCTATAGAACGTCCTGAAAAGGGACGAAACGGTTTCCGTCTCCTTCATTTCTTCTTATTTGAGAGCAGCTGCAACAGGCTCTTGAAGCGCGGCTCGTCATGGAGAGAAGAGAAATCGGGATCGTTTTCCATCCATTCCCTTTGGCCGAATCCATTCCCAACCGTAGTCTCAAGCAGTTCGAGGGCACGGTCGCGCTCACCCATCAGCGCATAAAGGCAGGCAATGTTATAGAGTGTGGAGTTCTCGTCGGGATCGATGGCTCGTGCACGCTCTGCCCACTCCAGGGCGCGCTCGCGGTCGCCGACCATCAGCAGGGCATTTGCTCCCAGATAAAGACAGCGCCCGTCTTCGGGGTGCAGTTCAATGTGGCGTTCGATGCGTTCCAGAGCAGCCTTGCTGGCCGCTTGAGCTTCGTCATCGCGGCCCAGAGTGCGCAGACACATTTGTAGATGATTCAAAGCTTGATAGTCGGCCGGATCAAGTTCGCTGGCCTTGCGAAACAGGACGACCGCCTCTTCCATTTTGCCTTGCGTGAAGGCACATCGTGCGTAAAGGTAGGCCGCATCGTACAGGCGAGGGTCAAGACGCATCGCCTCTTCAAATTCTTTCTCGGCGACCAGGTAATTCTTGCCCAGCGATTCGGCAAAACCGCGTGCGGTGTGAGCTTCCGCCGAGTCCGGGTCGAGTTCGACTGCGCGGCGGCTGGCGTGAGTCGCCTCGCGCAGGTTGTCCTCGGTCGCTTCGAACCACACGTAAAGGAAGGAACTGGAATTCGCCAGTCCCGCGAATGCCGCGGCATAGCTGGGGTCAAAGACAATGGCCCGGGCAAACATTTGCCGCGAAAAGTCGAAACTCTTGCGGCGCATCTCGTAGAAGACTCTGCGGCCGCGCAGGTAGTAGTCGTACGCCTGGATGTCGCGCGTAGGTACTTTTTCGATAGCGCGCTTTTCCTTGTCGGTCAGCATGACGCGCAGGGTACCTGCGATACTCTGGGCAATCTCATCCTGAATTGCGAACACATCCTCCAGATGGCGATCGTATCGCTCCGCCCAAACGGAATGGCCGCCTCGGGTTTCCACAAGTTGCGCGTTGATGCGAAGACGATTGCCTGCCCGACGAAGGCTCCCATCCAGCACGTAGGCTACGTTCAGCCGATGCCCAATTTCGCCGGCTGTCACGACCTTATCCCGAAAAGGCAACACTGCGGAGCGCGGTAGAAGGCTGAGCCCGGCGATTCTTGTAAGTTCCGTGATGATGTCTTCTGTCATGCCATCGCGAAAGTATTCGTCCTCTTTATCTCCGCTCAGGTTTTCGAAGTAGAGAACTGCGATGGACTTCTGCGATCGCGGAGATGGCGTGGAGAGCCGCTCGAGCGATTCAATCACTTCTTGCATGGAGGAGCATCTCTGATCGGGCGATTTGACCAGGCAGGCCTCAACCAGCGCCTCCCATGTCGCATCGACTTCGTCAACAAGCTGACGCATCGGGACGTAAGGCGCGTGCAAAATCGCATGCAGGACGTCGATTGCACTTTCGCCACGAAAAGGAGTGCGGCCGGTGATGCATTCGTAGAGCAATACGCCATAGGAAAACACATCGCTTCGGCCATCCGACGGCTGCCCCAGGATTCTTTCCGGAGACATGTAGCCGACCGTACCTCCACCGGCGATCTGCGTTGCCGTGCGCGTTACACATATCTCTTCCGATTCCTCCGGACCGCGATCCCTTCGCACCAGCTCAGAAAGACCAAAATCAAGAATTTTCACACACGATCTTGAGTCAAGCATGACGTTCGCAGGCTTGATGTCGTGATGAAAGACTCCGCGACTGTGAGCCTCCAGCAGCCCTTCGGCGATTCCTCGGGCGATGCTCGGAAATGTTGTCGGGTGCACCGCAGAATGCTGCAGAAGATCTTTCAGGGTTCGTCCTGAAACCAATTCCATGGAGATAAAGGGCTGATCTTCGGCAAGATTCAATTCGTAGATGGTAGCGATGTTCGGGTGATTCAGGCGGGAGGCCATCTGGGCTTCTTTGAGCAGCCGGGCACGAGCGTCAGGCAGGGCCGCAAGACTGGCTGGAAGGAACTTCAGTGCGACTTCCCTGTTGAGGATGAGATCTTCGGCGCGATACACAGCGCCCATGCCGCCTTCTCCGAGTTTGGCCAAAACACGGTAGTGCGAAATGTTTTGTCCGATCATAAGGGGCAGAAACCAGAACTCAGTATCTCAGACGCAGGGAGGAAATCCAACAATCACAGGGTGAGCGGAGCGAATCGCTGGGTGTCGGAGTTCCATCCGCCCTAACGAATTTTCGGTCAGGTAATTTTCAACTCGAAGAAATCCGGGTCGCAACTCTCAGCACGATCTCGTTTGGGTAACTTCATCGCATCCGATTAAACTGGCGCCATGACCTGCGGGGGCCATCCTTGACAACAAATGCAGCCGTACTGGAAGCCAGGGATCTATCGCGAACCCTCGATCAGCCGGGCGGCCCCAAATCTCTGCTGCGCGATGTCAGCTTCCGCCTCGATCAAGGACAAGTGCTCGCCGTCCTGGGTCCCAGCGGAGCCGGCAAAAGCACCCTGCTGCGCCTGCTGAACCGCCTGGATGAACCCACCAGCGGCGCCGTACTGCTGCAAGGCGTCGACACTCGCGAAATGGATCCGCGCACCCTGCGCCGCCGTGTCGGCATGGTCATGCAGCAGGCGTATTTATTTCCGGGCGCGGCCGCCGCCAATGTCCGCTATGGACCTGCGCAGCACGGAATCATCCTGAGCAACGCGCAGGTGGCCGACCTCATCCAGCAAGTCGGCATGGCCGGCTACGAAGACCGCGATGTTGCCACCCTTTCCGGCGGCGAGGCCCAACGCATCTCCATCGCTCGCGCCCTTGCCAACCAGCCGGAAGTCCTGCTTCTCGATGAGCCCACTTCCGCCCTCGACGACGTCTCCAAGCAAGAGATCGAGCATCTGCTCGCCACCCTGGTCCACGAACGCAATATGACCTGCGTCTGGGTCACTCACGATGTCGCCCAGGCCCGTCGCGTCGCCGACCTGGTCCTCAAGCTCGAAGCCGGCCACGCCATTGCCTTTGGCACTTCACAGGAGCAGTTGCATGCTTAATCTCCTGTTCCACACGCAAATGTCTCTCGGCCTCGGCCAGGCCGCCGCCGTCGCTGTGCTCGCCATCCTCGTCGCCCAGTTCGCTTCCCGCCGCGGAGCGAATATTGGCCGCGAAATCCCCCTCGTCCTGCTGCGCGGCATCGTTCAAATTCTGCTCGTCGGCTTTCTAATTGTTGTCCTGCTACGCGGCCCCTGGTGGACGGGGATCCCCGTCCTGATCGTCATGATCTTCATCGCCGCCACCATCGTGCGCCGCCGCGTCCCAGAATTACCTGGCGCCTACACGCTCTCGCTGCTCTGCATGGCTGCCGGTGCCGGCGGAGTTCTCACCGTCATGACGCTGCTCGGCATCGTCGAGCCGAAGATCATCATCCTCATCCCAGTGGGCAGCATGGTGATCGCGCAGAACATGAATATCCAATCGCTCTTTCTCAATCGCTTCCTGGGAGAAGTTCGATCCCATCGCGGCGAAATCGAGTCGGCCCTGGCACTCGGCGCAGCCCCGGACCACGCCGCCGAACCTTACCTGCACGCTTCCTTCCATGCCAGCCTGATTCCCGCGACCGACAATCTGCGTTCCCTCGGCATCGTCTGGATTCCCGGCATGATGGCCGGCATGGTCCTCTCCGGCACCTCGCCCATCTACGCCGCGCTCTACCAGTTCGTCATCCTCAGCATGATTTTTATCGCCGGCGCAGTCAGCTGCCTCACCGCTACCTACCTGGTGCCGCGCCAGGTCTTCACCCCGCAGCAGCAACTTCGCCGCCTCAGCTAGTCATGGCTGGCTCCAAAACGCTCCAAATCCGCCAAAAATGCGCCAAATTTCTTTTCTGCACCAAAGTTAATGCAAAAAAAGCTCAAAAAAATTAGTTGCTAAGGCAACCATATGGGTCAAAACCGGCCAATTTAGTTGCTAAGGCAACTAAATGTTTTCGCGCCTTATTTTGCCTCAGACGCTTGCGGAATCTTCACCAGCACGAGCGCATTTGGCTCCAGCCGCAGCGTCAGATGACTGCCGTCCAAATGCTCCTCCGTGGGCGGCGGCAGAGCCGAAGCCGCATTCAGCTTGGCGACTTGCGCCATCGTCGGGTATTGCGGACTCCCCATCGCACGATACGCCGGCATCGGATCGCCATGCGAGCCATCCACGCGGCTCACGCTGATGGCTGCGCCGCTCGGCACACCCGCAAAATCCAGCCGAACAGTATTCGCCGCGCCATCTTTTCCCGGATCCACAATGTTCCAAACTGCGATCGCCAATCCTCCATCTTTGCTGCGAGTTACAAGAACGTTCTCGGCAGTGTTTGCGAGCCTCTCGTCGCCCAGTTGATGCAGCAGGCTGAAGTCGTAAAAACTCGGCTTCTTGATGCCACCCAGCGCGATCAGGCCGAACATCCCGTCCAACGGAGTCCGCGCCACACCGCCCTCTTCAAACACATCGTCGAATGTCCAGAACGACATCAGCTTCACGTGCCCATCGCATTCTCGAATCGTGTTCGCGACACCCGGTCCAACAAACGGGGTGTCGCGCGAATCATCCATCCCCTGCACGTTCCACTCTGTCCAAAACAACGGCAGCTTCGGCAGCGGCGAAGCCTCAATTTGTCCTTGCACTTTTTTCACCGCCCCGCACACCCGGTCATCCATCGGCATGGGCTTGTCGTTGTGAAATAAATTTTCGACCGTGTCGTCGGCGTATCCGTGCGTTGAAACAAAATCGATGGGCACATGATTTTCGGCGACATGCTGCAAAAACGGCACGATCCAAGAGGCCGCCGCGGTTGCCGGCCCTCCCACCCGCAGGCGCGGGCTCACACTCTTCAAATCGCGAGCGGTGTGATCGTACAGATCAAAGTACGATGCCTGCCGCGGAATCCCGCCCCAGAAGTCGATGTTCGGCTCATTCCAAACTTCGAAGTACCATTGCGACACTTCATCGATCCCATAGCGATCGATCAGGTGCTGCGCAAAGTGCTTCATCATGTCATCCCATAGTTCCCAGCTCTTCGGCGGCGACACATTGGGCTTGTACCAGAAGGCATGCAGATCGTCCGGATTGAAGGCGAGCTTTCTCGGCATGAAGCTGATCTCGACAAACGGCCGCACACCGTTCTTCAGTAGCCCGTCATAAATCTGGTCGACATAAGAAAAGTTGTAGACCGGCTTGCAATCGTCGCCCAGGTTGTACACTCCTACCTCGTGATTCAAAATTCCGTGGAAGCGAACATAGCGGAACTCGGTCACACTTTTCACCGCCCGCATATCATCGCGGTAGCCGGCGCGCAGCGAAAGAATCGCATGCCCGGAGCCGAACATCTGCTCCCAGAAATGCGGGAATGGTGTCGTCTGCGCATGCGCGTCGATGGGAATGGTTTCCTGCGCGCGGGCTGCGGTTGCGCTTGCACCCAATACAAGGACAATCGCGGCCGCGACCGTCCCAAGACTGAAGAATGTTTGTCGTTCCCGCATGCGAATCAACTCCACAAATTATTTGGATCATCCTGCCCACAAAAAATAAGGGGATGCACCTGTATGCACCCCCCTCAAAAAACCGCAAGTGCATTTTCAGAAACTGAAGCGCGCCTGCAACTGCACTGTCCTGCTACCCAGGGCACTGTTGGCAACGCCAAAGTGTGAGTTTACAGAACTGATCGTTCCGTCGGGGTTCGCCGATCCCACCAGATTGTCGATCGCACCACCGTTCAGATTGATTTTATTAAACAAGTTGTAAGCATCGGCTCTGACTTCGAACACCGCGTTGTTTCCCAGCACTCGATTATTCGGCAGGCCGAAATTCTTGCTCAGACTGGCGTCGATGTCGTTGTACCCCGGGCCGGTCAGGCTGTTGCGATGAATACCCGGAGCCGGTGCTGGCGCGGTCGCGGGGAACGCGGGCGCCTGGACGTAAGTAGGCGGGATGAAATATTTTGTCGCGTTGCCGCCGTAGTTCAAATTCGTCGGCCCTATAAAGACCGCATTGTCTGTCTTCGATTGGAAGCCTCGAACAACGCCGGCCGGACGAAGCTGACCATAGTCGCTGTTCTGGTAGTAGACGCCGGTGGTGTTATAGACGGGATTGAACGGGAAGCCGGTGTGCACATTCCAGATTCCGCCCAGTGACCAGCCACCCAGTGTTTTCTCCAACAAATTATTGCCGTGGAAAAACACCGGCTGCCACAGGCCGAACAGCTTAAACGCGTTTTGCACGTTGTAATCCGCCCGTCCATAGGCGGCGTGGACATCGTAGGGATATGGATCTTCCTCATATGGGCTGGAATTTTCGTCCATTGTTTTGGCCCAGGAGTACTGCGCCTGCAGATTGAATCCGTGCGCAAAGGCATGACGCAGCGTGGCGATCAGCGCGTTGTAGTTTGCGTTCGACGTATTCGGGAAATAGCCAACCCGATTCGCCTTGGGATTCAGCGGAATCCCCTCAGCGATGCCAGCTGCATTCAGATTCATCTGGGTCAGGTAATGCCGCGTCAGGTTGCCGTTGTAGCCGATCGTGATGACCGACTCGAAGGGCAGTTGATACTCCGTTTGCAACGAGTAATGATACGTGGCGATGGTCTTGGGATCGGATGGAAATCCAATCACTCCGATCCCGCCTCCATAGTTCGTTGGAAAATTGTCGGGGCCGAAGGTGCTGATGGCGGCCGGGTTCGCTGGGTAGCCAAAGATTGAATTCACATTCGATGCCGTCTGATACAGAATGCCATTTCCTGCGCAGGTAGGATTCGTGGGAAAGGTCGTGTAGGCGCACTGGAAGTTTGCGCCAAAGACATTCGGCGGATTGCCAAAACCGCTGGAGATGATGGCAATTTCGTTCTGGTTGTAGTTGATGCCGAAGCCACCGCGAACCACGCCTTTCCCATTCGTCACCCTGGGCTGCCAGGCGAAGCCAACCTGCGGCCCGAAGTTGGTCTTCTGCGGGGTATAGAGGTGTCCGCCGACACGAATGTTCATGCCGGTCAAAAGGTTGGCGCCCGATCCAAATTGCAACACATCCAAATTATTCTGCTTTGTGTACATACCACCGAAATAGGACCACCGCAGTCCCAGGTTCAGCGTCAGATTAGGAAGGACTTTATAGTCATCCTGCACGAAAGCAGCATACATGTTGATGCGGTCGTCCTGGCGGTTGGCATAGGGAACACCAGTGGCAGCGTCAAAGTTTCCCGTCTCCTGATAGGTGGCATCGTTGGCGAAATCCCATAGATTTTCGAAATTAAAATTCGGCTGCGCGCCGCCAATATTTTCATTCAGGTAATACAGTCGCGTGACTTCCGCTCCCGCTTTGATGTTCTGGTTGCCCAACGTCTTGGTGACGATGTCGTTGTAGTCGTAGGTCCACTGGTTCAGGACGCTAGGTGACGGCGGCCCAAAGAACTGAAACCCGGCGCTGCCGAGGTTGTATCCGTTGATGTGATCGGGAGGCAGGCCGAAGGGCGCCTGAGGGTTGGAGGTCAGTTCGTTCCAGCGATATCCGGAGGCGTTAGCGCGGGCCTGATTCAGCAGCGTTGCCGAGAAGACGTGATTCCATATCCCGGAAAATGCATCGTTGACCTGGTTGTGGTGCCACAGATTGGCGGCGCGGTTGGGGCCGTTGTAGCTGGTTTTGTTTACCGGCACCCAGTAAATCGCGAAGGTCACATGATCCTTCTGGTTTGGGAGCACATCCAGACGTCCGTTGTACTGTGCCTGCGAGATGGTGGTGGGATCCAATACGTTGTAGAACCCCATATCGGGTACACCGTCCAGCCCGCCGCCTACACCCGGCGTCCCAGAGTTGCCGCCGTAGGTCAAGTCCTGCATGCCCAGACCCGTCTTGATGGGAGATCCAACATCCAGCGCGCCGCCTACGGTGTTGCAATTCCCGCCTTCCACCAACCCGATTTGCCCGCAATTTTCCGCGACCAAGGTTGCATTCGCCGGCACTTCTCCTGGATATGAAAGATATTTTGCAGCGATACTTCCCGTCGTCGCTGCCGTGGAGTCGAACTCCGGAGTCTCAAACCATTCCTGCGAGGTTTCTGAGCCGGACAGCGGGCTGGTTTCGTAATCGAAGAAGGCAAAAATCTTGTTTTTCCAAAGTGGACCCCCTAAACTGCCGCCGTAGTTGTTGGTGCGATCTTGGTCGCGGTTCACGCCTTTCTCCGCGGGCGTGCTGGAGGATGTAATTCCAGGGTGATAGCCGTTGAATCTCTGGTATGCGTTCAGGCCGGGCCGCGACGCTTTAAAAAACGCGCTGCCATGCACCTGGTTAGTGCCCGACTTCGAGATCACCTGAATCTGCGCTCCGCTGAAGCGTCCATTCTCCGCGTCATAGCTGTTAGAGACGATGGTGACGTCTTGAACCGAGTCTTCGCTGGGCGTAATGACCGAGGCGCCGCCCCATACCGCACTCACCGTGCTGATACCGTCAATCGAAATTCCATTGGTGTCGTTTTGTCCGCCAATGGCTTGCACCTGCACCTGGTTCTCCGTTTGGAAAATTCCCGCCGCGGTGCTGGCTGCGCCACCCGGGCCGGCACTCCCGGGTAAGTTGAAGCTGCCACCCGAACTACCCTGGGATGCATCGCCAAACGTGCCCGGCGCCAACTGCGCCAACTGGAACACATCGCGGTTGAACGATGGCAGATGCTGGATCTCATTGCTGGTCACCGTGCCGCTAAGCGTCGCCGTCTCCGTGTTCAGCAGGCTCACCTGCGATCCATTCACCGTGACTGTCTGCGCTGCCTGCCCCAATGCAAGTTGTACGTTCACCGAGTTCGCCTGCTCCGGTAAAATCTGCACGTTCTTTAATGTCTTCTTCTTAAATCCCGCAGCCGTTACTGTCAGGGTGAAGTTATTGGGCGGCAGCGCGTTGAAGGTGTACACACCGTGGCCGTTGGTGGTTGCGGTGTCAGTGTGATTGGTGGTCGTGTCCGTCAACGTCACCGTCGCGCCCGGTATGATGGCGCCGGTGGGATCGCTGACTGTGCCCTGAATGGACGCGCGAAACTGCGCCATTCCCGGAAGGCTCATCAGCAGAAAGCTGGAAATTAACAGAAATAGTCCGAAGAACTTCCTGGCATGCTGGGGGGAGTTGTACTGCATTGTGCCTCCAAGACGTAAAGCCACTCGCGGAACGCGCGCCATTCAGGCTCGGCCTGTCTGATTTCGCGCCGATACGAATCATCTCCTCTTCTGGAGAGGAAAAGTACATCCGCGGCGGCATCCTCTGGGTCCGTGAACAAGCTCACCGAACAAATACAGAGCTATTCAAACTGGATGCGGCAAAAAGAAATGCGGTTGCAAGTGAGGCTCCTTGTCAGGAACTCCTGCAACCGCATGCGGCTTGCCGCAGAACGAATCAGTGATTCAGACTCCGGGCGAACTTCACTCGCGTTTGTTATTGCGGAACGACAGTTGGCGGATTTACGTTGCCAGTCGATGTCGTCGCGATCGGGGGCAATCCTAGCGCTTCCGGGGGCGGCAATGTATGTGTCTGATACCACTGCTGTTGCGCTTCAGCGAAGCGGATACCACGCTGAATCCACAACTGCATGGCTAGTTCATATTGCGCAGAAACATTGTCCAGCCAGTAGGGGCGATTTTCCTTCAGCCACGCCGCACGATACAGATCGCGGGTGAGCCCATAGCCATCCCGCAAATCCTGGCATCGCCCATTATTCGACGAGATGTCGTACAGCCCGGACCCCAGATGTTTGTTGTTCGCCGGATCATTCTGCTGCTGGTACGCGCGATCGTACGCAGTCAACATTTCCTGCGCCGCTTCGAACTTGTATCCAATAAAGTCCATGCGGCGGGCGCCCATCTCCATGGCGTCGATAGCATCTTCTTCCCGCAGCGGACCTGCAGCTTTTGCCTGCTCCATCAGGATGATGGCCTGTTCCGCTTGCTCCCGGAGCGTTTGCGCTACCGGCAACAATTTTGCGGAGACTTCCTGCCCCTCTTTGCTCCAGGGATCCATCCAGAACAGATGATCGCTCGACATGTCGATGCCGGTGTCGGACAGCGTTTTCTGCGCCGCCATCAGCTCAATCTGCGCCTGGTTAATCTTGCCCGTCTGATCGCCATGAAAGACCTGGCCATAGCTATCCTGAAATTGCGGAATGCTGCTCACGCCCGGCTGCCATCCTGCGGCAGCTCCAAACAAAATGCCATACCAGTCCTGGTTGAAGAGACCTTCGCCATCGTCATTCCACACCGTATTTAACAAGCCCGTGGAACCCAACCGCTGACCGTCGCGCACAAATTCCTGAATATTCAACAAGCCGGCATTGCTGTCTGGATAGACCCGGCTCCAATTATTGACTCCTGGCGCAACCCAGGTCTGCAGACCTGCGTTTGTAAACGGCAGCAGCCATTTGTCGTAGCCTTCCGGCTCGGGACTGTAGACCCACGCAATTGCGATCATGTCCTTCGGCAGCGTCTTCACCAGGTCAGGATCGTTCATCGCAATATCTCCCCAGAACAGTAGCTGCTTGTGCAGCGGCTCCAGCGCCTGGTGAATCTGGATCAGGAAATCCATGTAGGCCTTGCCTAACCCCTCTTTCGCGACCTCATCCTTGGTCTGGCCTTTGCCTAAATCGGAGGTTTCATCCGCGCCGATATGCATAAACGGCCCCGGAAACATCGCCGCAATCTCCGTGAACCACTGCTGGATCAGCTGAATCGATCCCGGCTGCACCGGAGCCAGCACCGCGCCATGCGGTGTTTCCGCCAGCTTTGCATATTTGTCGAACATCAGTGTGTGATGCAGATGACCGAAGGCCTCTTGCTCCGGCACAATCGTCACGTGATATTGTTGCGCGTATTTCACAAGTGCTTCCACATCCGCCCGCGTCATCGCTCCTCCGGGAGGCGCAATCAACGGGTTCGACGCGTAGGTCAGGGTGTTCTCAAAGTAGGGTGAATAGAGGTTTACCTTGTACTCGGAAAACACCTTCACCTGATGCTTTTGAAATGCGAGTGTCGGCACCGGTCCGCGGGAAAGATCGTCGTCTACCCCGCGATACTTCATCGCCGGCCAATCCCGGATCAACACTCCATGCAACACCGCATCCGAGGTGGAAGCTTTTCCCCCCGGCGCTCCCCCGACAACCAGTTGCTTGATGGTCTGCGCGCCGTAATAGAGACCTGCACTGGTGGCGGCAATGTCATAGGTTTTGTTTCCATCCGTCACCAGGACGTAGCCTTCGTCATGCATCGCGGGATCGAAACTGACTCCGGCATGCTGCAGAATCTTCGCCGCATCCTTGTCATCCAGGCGCATTAAAATCACCTGGACTTTGTCGTGGTGCCCTTCGTGCGCGTCGACTCCACGGTCTTTTAACGTCGCCACCAGGTCGGTCGCGGCGA
The DNA here is from genome assembly GCA_963794795.1 of uncultured Acidobacteriota bacterium. GTDB lineage: Bacteria > Acidobacteriota > Terriglobia > Terriglobales > Acidobacteriaceae > JAKAAZ01. The sequence goes on from CAWCFC010000011.1 coordinate 98,292, forward strand.
ATTTGTCTTCCGGGTCATGGCTGGTGGTCTCCACGCTGATGCCATCCTTCAATGAGAGAACTTCGCGCTGATGGACTTCGCGCGGCATCGGTACCAGCGCGAGCGAGCTGGCAGTTGTTGCAGAGGGTGTGGACGTCGAACTGGGTGTTGCGGTCTGTGCCAGGGCAGAAGTGGAGAGGACAAGGGCGCACACGCCTGCCGAGATCGCGAACCCGGCGCAACGGTGAAAACGATTCAGAGCGGTGGGAAGGAGTTTGTTTTTCACCTTTTGAGAATACAACCCGCACGAGCCCCTTCCCCCGGTTTTGCCGGCGCGAAGCCGCAAAAAAAGAAACGCTTCCCGAAATTTCAGGAAGCGCCTCATTCATGCGAACAAGTTTTTCTTTATGCGGTGAGCGGCATCTTTACCCGGAACCGCTCCATGGTGATCTTCAACGCGCGCTCAATCCTGCGCAGATCGCCTCGTTCTTCTGGAGCCTGGAAGGTGGATGCGACGCCCGACTTGGACGCGCGACCGGTGCGGCCGACGCGATGCACAAAGTCTTCCGCCATTTTCGGCATGTCGTAGTTCACGACGTGCGCAATGTGCGCTACATCGATGCCGCGAGCGGCAACATCGGTCGCCACTAGCACGCGATGCTGTCCCTGCGTAAAGCTGCGCAGGGCTGCACTGCGTTGTGCCTGGGTGCGATCACCATGGATGGTGGTTGCATTCCAGCCGGAACCATTCAGCCTTTTGGCCACACGATCTGCACCGTGCTTGGTGCGAACGAAAACCAGAAAGCTACCTTTTTCTGACCGCAGCAAGTGCTCGAGCAACGGCAGCTTTTTGTCTGTCGTCACTTCGAACGTCTGCAGGCGAACATTTTCCGCCGGCTTCAGCACCGAACCGAGCTCAATGCGAACCGGATTGCGCAGGTAATCGCGAACCACTTCGGTCACTGGAGATTCCAGCGTTGCCGAATAGCACAGCGTCTGATGTTGCGCCGGCAAGGCCGACACAATGCGTTTGATGGCCGGCTTGAATCCCATGTCGAGCATGCGATCCACTTCGTCCAGCACCAGAATCTGCACCTGATCCAGTTGCACCAGCTTTCGCCGCAGAAAATCTTCCAGACGGCCCGGAGTCGCCACGATCAAGCGCGCTCCACGGCGAATTGCCTGCAGCTGTGGTCCTTCGGACAAGCCACCGACGACCAGAGCGGCCTGACTGGCAGCATCGAGCGAAAGATTGCGGTAGGCCTGCTCCACCTGCATCGCCAGTTCGCGAGTCGGCAGAAGAATCAGCGCGAACGGACTTTTGCCGCGCCCTTGCGAGGCCTGCCGGCGGCCTTGGTCTTGGTCAGGCGTTCTGGCAGACTTGTGCATGGCTTCGATGATCGGAATCAGGAAGCTGAGGGTTTTGCCGGTACCGGTCTGGGCTGTTGCCAGCACGTCGCGGCCTTCCAGAGCGGGCGGAATTGCGCCTGCCTGAACCGGGGTGGGAGTAATGAATTTGGATTGCGCGAGCTTGCTTTGAAGCGCGGGCAAAAGAGTGAAATCTGTAAATTGAGTCAAAGTATTCCTTCGTTTCCAGGCCTGCTTTGCCTTGCACCCAGGTGCAGACGGGCCCGAAACACAGCTTGCCTTCACGGTCTTCGCGGCCGCAAAAGGTAAGGATGAAACCGCAGGGGATACCGGAGTTTCGAAGGAGAACGCGGCTTGAAATTGCGCGTTTCAGGAAACTCTAAAGCAGACTTTTATGGATCTGCTCGGGGTCGACACGAAGAACTGGTTCGACCTCGGATGCCACATGACAGCTGGTTGGCGTAAGCGCTTTGCTTCGCCGCACCGCAACGCATACGTTCGCGAAGCGATCACGCTGTAGAGGCTTGGGAGGGTGCAACTGCGAACGGCTTGCCGTAGGTCCGACAAGAACGGCTCACAACCAAATCACTGAGCGTAGCTTGATGATAACACAGCCAGGCCGCTTCTCTCGAAATGCTGTGAGGGGGGAGAAATTGCAGCCTAACGAACCCGCGCCGCCGCAATCATCGCAATCTCTAGGTGCGAACTGTGGCGTTGCGCGACGAATCCTTGCGGTTTTCCTTATCGGGGGCGATCATGCCCGGAACTTTCTCCACCGGCCGCTTGCGATCTTCATGCGCTACCAGCAGGGCTTCCAGTTGCTGGATCAGAGCGGTGCTGTTCATCGGCTTCACCAGCATCTCGTCCGCGCCATCGTCGCGCCAGGCATCGTCGCTGGTCGGGAAGGCGGTCAGCAGCGCCACCGCCGGCCGATACGGGGCTTCTTTCGCTGCCCGTGTCACTTCCAGGCCTGCCTTATCGCTCTCCATGCGCATATCCGTAATCACCATCACAAACGTGGAGCGGACCAGCTTCGACTTGGCATCGCGTGCTGACGTCGCGGTCTCCACATCAAAGCCGTGAATTTCAAGCAGAGCCTTCAAGGTAAGCAGGATCGCGGGTTCATCGTCGACCAAAAGAATACGGCGCTTCATATGGGTGGGATTCCCTTCTCTCTACGCAATCAATGTAAGCCAAGTCAGGTAGGGTTGTCGATCTGCAGTGGGAGAGATTCCGCCGGTCGCATCGCGGTTGCCTGCCTCGCGATTGTTACACTGGCTGGGTGACAGGATACCACGTGGAAAACTTCGGATGCCGTGCCAGCCAGGCCGACGGAGATGCCATTTCCGCGGGTTTGGAAACCCTTGGCGCCTGCCGGGCAGATGGTTCCGCAGCGCCAGATGTCGTGGTTGTCAACACCTGCTCTGTCACCGCGGAAGCCGATCGCGACGCCCGCGCCTACATTCGCCGCGTCCAACGCAGCCACCCGCAGGCTCGCATCGTAGTCACTGGGTGTTATGCGCAACGCGCGCCGGATGAAATTGCCGCTTTGCCCGGAGTTTTTGCCGTCGTCGGCAACAGCCATAAAAGCCAGGTCGCCTCCATAGCCCTCGGGCCGTTCCATCCGCAAGCGGCATTTTCGACGGAACAGAATCGGGCGTCGGTCGAGGGCCAAAAATCCCACGTTGCTATGGCAACCTCGTCCGCGCATTTTGTGCCGGTGTAGTCAGTCGCTTCGGCCCCAAATTTCAACTCGCCGCGGCTACCAGGCGCTCCGGCGTTCGTGCTCGCCGGAGATATCTTCGCGCACAGTGATTTCGAATTGCCGTCGCTGCCCTCCACCGCGATCGATCGCCTGGCTGCATCCTCCGCTGCTCATCGTACCCGGCCAACGCTCAAAATTCAGGATGGCTGTGGCAATCGCTGCACGTTTTGCATCATTCCTTCCACTCGCGGCAACAGCCGATCGCTGCCGAAACCCCAGGTGCTCGAATCAGTCGAGCGATTCATTGCCGCCGGCGGGCAGGAACTCGTCCTCTCCGGCATCAATCTTGGCCGCTGGGGCCGCGACCTTGCGCCGCAGTTGCGTTTTGAAGACTTGCTGGCTGAAATCTTCGAATCCACGTCGCTCCCGCGTCTCCGCATCAGCTCTGTCGAGCCCATGGACTGGACCGACGGCCTGATCGCGCTGCTGCGCCATTACGGAGTCGCCGCAGCGACGATGCACCCCAGGCTCGCGCGCCACGCTCACATGCCATTGCAATCTGGGTCGGATCGCGTTCTGCGCCGCATGCACCGCCGTTATCGCCCATGGCATTATCCGACCGGCTGGCGAAAGTTCGCGCCGCCAGCCCGGACGCCGCCATCGGTGCGGACGTGATGGTCGGATTTCCCGGCGAAACCGACGAAGAATTTCGCGAAAACTACGACTTTATCGCCGCCCAGCCGCTCACCTATCTGCATATTTTTCCGTTTTCCGCGCGGCCCGGGACTCCAGGCTGGGAACTTCACCGGCTGCATCCCGTCTCCCCGTCCGCCGTCCGCGAACGCATGACTGCCTTGCGCGATCTGATCCATGAGAAGAATCTCGACTTCCGCTCGAGCTTGATCGGCAAACAACTCAGCGCAGTGACGCTCGTGGGCTCCGACGAAAAATCCCGCCCCCATGCCGGTACGCCCGCCATGACGGACAACTTCATTTCCATTGACATCGCGGCCACTCTGCCGCCAAATCTACTGGTTTCCGCGCAGATCACCGGCCTCACACCGCAGGGACTGTCCGCCACGATCGCCGGCGAAATCCGTTCCATCGCATGAATATTTGGCAACCGCCCGTCGGCGCCCATCATCTGCTGGAGTAACGGCCAAGGTGCAGTCCGCCATGCAGTCGACGGCCTGTTCGGACGGGATGGTATACTCACGAGGCGAGGTATAGCCTCGCGCACTTGGAGGCGGCACATCGATAAGCGTTCGGCGAAACAGTTTATCCGCATCAACGATCGGATACGCGCGCGTGAAATTCGCGTCATTGACGAAAATGGAGAACAGCTCGGCGTTCTCCCACCCTTTGAAGCTCTCAAAATTGCCCGCGAACGCGGCCTCGACCTGGTAGAGATTTCTCCCAACGCCGTGCCACCCGTTTGCCGCATTCAGGATTACGGCAAATATCTGTACGAAAAAGATAAGAGCGAACGGGCTGCACGCAAAAAGCAGAAGGTCATCACCATCAAGGAAGTCAAGCTCTCAGTCACCGTCGACGAGCACGACTACCAGACCAAGAAAAATCAGGCCATTCGCTTTCTCCATGAGGGGGACAAAGTGAAGGCGTCCCTGCGTTTTCGTGGCCGCCAAATGGCCCACCGCGAGCTGGGATATCAGATCATCAATCGCCTGATTCAAGACGTTGGCGATGCCGGCATCGTGGAGTTTCATCCGCGCATGGAAGGCACCACTCTGCACGCGATCCTCGCCCCCGGCAAGAAGGTCGAGTCGGCGAAGAAGCCCGAAGCGCCTAAGCCTGATCCGCGAAAGACCGCCGCAGCCAAGCCTGTGGAGGCCGCCGAGACGGAACAGACTCCAGCCGCGCAGGCCTGAGTCCTTTTTTCCAGCAGTAGAGATCGCGAAAGCCGGAGAGCGCCTACCTCGAGTAGGTTCTCCGGCTTTGTTCTTTCGCCTACGCGCGAATCTAGCAGCGATCGATGATAATTCTCTGCAGAGGAGAATTCATGCATCGCACCATTCGCGCAGGGCTGGTTGGATTTGGGCACGGGGGAACCATCTTTCATGCGCCGTTTCTGCAAGCCGTCGACGGCCTGGAGCTGACGGCCATCCTGCAGCGACAAGGAGATTCCGCCGCGCAGGCCTACCCCGGCGTCGCCATCGCCCGCCGCATGCCGGAGTTGCTGGCGCAGCCGGACCTTGACCTCATCGTCATCAGCACCCCTCCTTCCACACATTTTGAGCTAGCTGTCCAAGCCCTCGAAGCCAACAAGCACGTAGTTCTGGATAAGCCCTTCGTTGCCACCAGCGATGAAGCGCGCCAACTGATTGAACTGGCGCGCGCGCGCAACCGCATCCTCTCCATCTACCAGAATTGCCGATGGGATGGAGACTTCAACACGATCCAACAAATCCTGGCGTCCAGTGAGCTGGGCCGCCTGGTCACGTTTGAGTCACGCTATGATCGCTATCGTCCTGGGCCGCGCACCAAGCCTTGGCAGGAGAAGACTCTTCCCGGGAACGGCGTTCTGCATGATCTGGCTGCGCACCTGGTCGACCAGGCGCTGGTGCTTTTTGGCACACCCGAGGCCGTCTTGGCCGATGTCCGCCTGGAACGCGACGTGGCCGTCGTCAACGATGCGTTCACCGTCTACCTCTACTACCCCGGCTTGCGAGTGCTACTCAGCTCCACTATGCTGGCTCGCACAGCAGGGCCGCGCTTCGTCGCCCACGGCACGCTCGGCTCCTTCGTGAAATACGGCCTCGACCCGCAAGAGAGAGCGCTGCAAGGCGGCGCGACCTTAGGCGGTCCGCACTGGGGCGAGGATCCCGAAGCCAACTGGGGAACACTCGCGACCATGCATGGATGGGCAGCCTGTCGAACGTCGCATCCCTACTTTGCCTGGCGACTATCGCAAGTATTACGAAAATGTCCGCGACGCCATCTGGGGAGTGGCTCCACTGGCCGTCACCGCGGAACAAGGCTGGCGCACCATTCGCCTGCTCGAACTGGCGCTCGAAAGCAGTGCAGCGCGCTGCGCCATCTCCGGCGCCGTACTCGACCAGACGCCATAAGCTGTCCGCGATTTAAAAGAATTATTCCTCGTGCAGCAGCTGATTGGGATCGATGTGGAGCGCACGCCGTGCCGGAATCCATGTCGCCAGCAATCCCAATAACGCCATCGTCATAACCACGCCGAGCATCACCACCGGATCGCGCGGTGTGGCTTCATAAACAATCTGCGCCAGCAGCCGGCTCGCCAGGGCGCCAAGAATTAGCCCCGCAATCGAGCCGGAAAGCAACAACACCATCGGCCTCCCCAACGCCGAACGCATCAGTTGCGCCGGCTGCGCGCCCAGCGCGATGCGAATCCCCAGCTCCTTCATCCGCTTCGAAACACTGTAAGCCGCCATGCCAAAGATACCCGTCACCGCCAGCATTGCCGCCAGCAACCCCATGATGCCCAATGCTGCGGCCGCGCTACCTGGGCGGGGAAGTAGATCAAACTCCAGCGCGTCAGGCCAACTTTGAATCGTGATTGGCAGATCGGGTACTGTGCGAGTAAGCGTTCGCCGCGAATCTGCGGCGATCTCCGACTGGCCCAGACGTGACCTCACCACAAGAGTCGAGCTGCTGTCCCGATGCTGGGCCAGCGGGAAAAACATTGCTGGCCGTGGCGATTCGGTGAGCGAATCCGGTATTTGCCGTCCTGCACGACACCTACAATCTGAAACAGGGATGCCACCGTAGAGCAGAAATGGTTTTCCAATCGCCGAAGCGATCTCCCGAACATCTGCTTGGCGAAAATTTCGTTGACAATCGCGACCTTTGGAGATTTCGCGTCATCATGCCAGGTGAAATCTCGTCCGGCCAGCAGTTTCGTTCCGGCGGCACGCAAATATCCGGGAGAGATGGGATAGGACATCGCGTCCAGAACGCTGTTGGAGAGTCGGAAATCGGCCGTGCCCTGACGAAATACGTCCTCATCGTCCGCCTTTTACCGACGGCGGAGCCGTATTGGACGTGCCCGCGGCCGTGACTCCGGGAATTTGCGCCATCTGCGTCGATCATGCGCTTCTGCGCCGCAATAATCTGGTCGCCGCTCAGGTTCGCCATATCCAGATCGGTTGTTGCCAGCGTCACTCCCTGTGGCTCGACCCCCAGAGGCGCATGCAAAGAGCGCTGCATCCCTCGCATCGCCACCAGAGATGCCGTCACCAGCAGCGTGCACAGCGCAATCTGCACGCCCAGCAAAACATCGCGCAGAGTGAAACGCCGAAAGGTGGCGATTGTGGCAGACCCGCTTTTCATCACCTGCGCCGCATCGGTGCGCCAAATCTGCCTTGCCGGCAGCAGACCAAACAGAACTCCGCTGCCGAGTGACAACAGCAATCCAACCGCATACACACTTGCATCGGGTTTGACCACCACGTGGATAGGAAAATCCGCGAAAGGCTGCCAGCGGCTCAGCGCTCCCAGCAGTCCTTTGGCAAACAAGATTCCCGCCACGCCTCCCGCCAGCGAGACAACAACGGATTCCGTCAGCAGTTGCCCCAGTATCCGCCCGCGAGTCGACCCTACAGCTAAACGGATGGCCAATTCACGACTGCGATCTGCGGCGCGTGCGGAAAAGATGCTTCCCAGGTTGGCGCATGCGGCAGACCAGAACGAGCAGCGCTAACAGCATAATGCCGAGCAGGAAAGCACGAACCGGACCACCCAGCATGTCCCCCATCAGTCCAGGCTTGACCAGACGCGCCTGCAGCCCGTCATCCAGCGCCGGGTATTGCTTCGTCAGTTGGCTGGCGATAGTATTCAGATTTTCTGTCGCCTGCGTCGGCGTCACTCCCGGCTTCAAACGTCCCAGCAGCCAAATCGTATGGTTGGAACGCTCCTCCAGATAGCTATCGCCTTCCACTTGTTGCTCGTTCACCATGGGAACCCAGAAATCGGGCCACATGAAGATCTCTGTGCCTTGAAAGTTTCTGGGCGCCACCCCAAGCACCGTATACGGAATCTTATTGATGTCAGATGCTCTGGCCGATGACGTGAGGATCGCTATGGAAATGCGATCGCCAGAAGCTGTTGCTCAGCACGACATACGGCGCGGAGTTTGGCCCATGCTCGTCTGACGCATGGAAAAACCGGCCCAGCGCCGGTTGAACCCCGAGTACGTCGAAATAGTTTCCCGAGGCCTCATAGCCGAAGCTCTTGGTGAGCAGCGTGCCCTTGCTGATGCCGGCCTCCGTCATGCCGTAGGCGGCGATACCGCTGAAGGTGTTGTTACGATCGCGATAATCGCGATAATTCGGGATAAGATTCCGTATCCCATCCCAGCGGTTTGCGGGCGATGTTGTACAGATTTTCCGCGTGCGGCACATTCAGCGGCTTCAGGACAAGCGCATTCAGCACGCTGAAGACGACCACATTCGCGCCCACGCCAAGAGCCAGCGTCAGAATTGCTGTGATGGCGAAGCCCGGCGACTTGCGGAGTTGGCGGACCGCATAGCGTAGATCCTGCAACAAAGTTGGCATGGATACGCACCCCTCAGGAACATGTACGCAGAGAACACATGCATGTTCCCGACCAAACGGCGAGCAGGGAGTGACTGAATAGGGTCAGCTACATAGAGAGGAATATCTGCAAGAATAACGCTGGAAACTGTCCGCTTCCGGACGTTGCAGTCCAAAAGCGGACACCCGAAGCGTCAACAATTACGGCCGAGTATCGTCGCGAAGCTCGGCATGAGCCGAGTTCTGATTGCAATTCCTTAATCGCCGCCAGCACTTCTTCGCTATGGTGGCTGGGATCGACGCCAATCCATTCCTTCGCGATCTTGCCCTCAGGATTGATCAAAAACGTATTGCGCTTGGCCAGCTTCATTCCCATGTAGTTGCCGAGCGAGCCGTACTCCTGAACGACCTTGTTATCGGTGTCGGCCAGTAGCTTGAAGTGCAGGCCGTCCTTTGTACAAAATTCCTGGTGACTCTTCACGGACTGAACGCTGACACCCAGCACCACGGCGTTCACCGCGTCGAACTTGCTCATGTCGCGCTGAAAATTCTTGGCTTCAATGGTGCAGCCGGAAGTCATGTCCTTGGGATAGAAATACAGCACCACCCACTTGCCGTGATACTGGTCCAGACTGACGTTGGTGCCTTCCTGCGATGGCAGAGTGAATGTCGGCGCCATCTGGCCGACTTGAGGAATCGGATCGGAAGCGGCGAACACGCGCACTCCCATATACAGAACCACAACGGTCAGCAACACAACGAGCGATATACGGGTCATGTTCATAAGAAATCTCCGGCCTCGATTATACGGATGCACAGATGACAGTGGCGACGGGGGACCGCCGCTGGCAGCTATTTCTTTTCGCTGGCGGATTGAACCACGTCTGCGACCACGGAGATTCCGGCCTGATCCGCGGCTCCGATCACCGCCTCCAGATCGAAAATCAACGTTCGTCCGGCCTCAATCGCCAGGCAGGTCGCGCCCGCCTGCTGCATCGCAGTGATGGTCCCAATCCCGATCACCGGAACATCAAAGCGCATGTCCTGCTTGGGCTTGGCAACTTTCACCACCGTCAGCGACCGCTCCAGCGTGGATGCTTCTCCGCCTTCCGCCAGCGATCGCAGAATTTCTCCGGCACGCGCAATCACGGCATCCGTGCCTTCCATCGCCTCCACTGCAACGCAGGCCTGGGCAGCAATCACCACGGTCTGGCCAATGTCATACGCTGCCAATGCCTGCGCCACGCCGCGTCCGTAGGCTATATCGTGCTGCTCGGTCGCATTCGGGTAGCGTGCCGTCAGAATGCCCGGCCGCGCCAGCAATGGTTCCAAAAATGTCGTTGAGGAAATCAGCTCGACTCCTTCATCCTGCAACACCTTCGCGATTGCGCCCAGCAGTCCATCGGTGTTTCGCGAGGAAAGCGAAAGCAGCAGCTTCGCCAGCAACCAGTCGGGTCGAATGCTGGAGAAGATTTGCTTGTGCTTCACCTGCCCGGCCATCACCGCCTGTGTGACGCCTTCCGCATGAAACATGGCAATCAGCCGCGCCAGCTCGCCCAGAGAGAACCAGTGCACCCGCACACTGGGATCGCGAGTAGCACGCGTGTCCATCTCCGGCTCCGTCTCCTCGCGGATCGCGGCGACGATCACTTCTGTGCCGTGCGCACGCGCCGCATCCAGCAGCAGAAACGGAAATCGCCCATTGCCCGCGATCAGCCCCAGCCTTGCGGGTCGATCTGCAGCGGCTTGGAGAGGCGTGGACATGTCTTGTTGGATGTGGATTATTTCAGCACGCCGCGCGTGGAGCTTTCGATGAACTGAATGAGGTAGCGCACATCTGCGGATGAACTTTCTTCAGCTTTCAATTTCTCCACCGCCTGCGATGTGTTCAGCTTGGCAGCACGCAACGTTTTGTAGGCATGATGCAGGTCGCGCATCTGCTCTTGAGAAAATCCGCGGCGTTGCAAGCCGACGCGATTCAATCCGAACGCATGCGCATCGCGTTTCGCGGAGGTCAGCGAAAACGGCAGCACATCCTGAATAATGATTGTGCCCCCGCCCACAAAGGCATAGCGTCCAACGCGGCAAAACTGGTGCACTGCGCAGAGTGCGCCTAACGTCGCATAATCCTCAATGTCGACGTGACCCGCAAGGGTCGCTGCATTGGCCAGAATGCAATGGTTCCCCACCTGGCTGTCGTGCCCAATGTGCGCGTAGGCCATCACCAGGCAATCGCTGCCCAGCCGCGTGGTACCGGAGCCACCCTTCGTTCCCCGCGAGATGGTGACGCATTCGCGGATCACGTTGCGGTCTCCGATTTCAACTTGCGTCGGCTCGCCCCGATACTTCAAATCCTGCGGAGGAACGCCGACCGCAGCGAAAGGGAAAATCTTGTTTCCGCTGCCCAGCCGCGTATGGCCGTCCACCACAACGTGCGACACCAATTCGCAATCTTCCGCCATCTCGACATTTGCGCCGATGGTGCAAAACGGCCCAACAATGCAGCGCGCGCCAAGCTTCGCTGTGTCCGCTATGACGCTGGATGGATGAATCAGCGCGGTGGAATGAATACTCACGCTTCGACAGGGGCCTCTTGCGGCGTGCTGGCCGCTTCGCTTGCGACTTCTGTCTTGATGGTGCGATTGCGCGGCACCATCTGCGACGTCACCGTTCCCTCGCAAATCAGCTTGTCGTCCACGTACGCTTTTCCTTGCATCCGCATCATCCGGGTGCGCCAGTTCAGCACATCGATCTCCAGTCGTACCTGGTCGCCTGGTAGTGCCGGGCGTCGAAAACGCGCGTGTTCCACCCCGGTAAAGACAATCAGCTTCTCCGCTGGATCCGGCAGCTCCACCATCACCAGAATGCAGCCGGCCTGCGCCAGCGCTTCCAAAAGCAATACTCCCGGCATGATCGGATAGCCGGGAAAATGTCCCTGGAAAAATGGCTCGTTGATGGTGACGTTCTTGATGGCGACAATCCGCTTTTTGCGCTCCATCTCGATCACGCGATCGACCAGCAGAAAAGGATAGCGATGCGGCAGGAGCTTCATGATCTCGACAACGTCGAGCGGAGCTTTCAGCAAGGTGTCTTCGGGATTTGCGTGCTCGTTGGTTTCCATGGCTGTCCAGCAGATTATAAAACGCGGAGTCCAGTGAGCGTCTTTCTTCTACGGTTTGGCCGCGTTTTCGTAGCGGGCTTTCAGGTCCTTGTACCGATCCGGCCGCGTGGTCCCCGCCAGATAATCCTGCAGTTGATCCAGAAAGGCGTGCCACCCAGCGCCTAATCCCGCCACTAACTCTGGACGAACGCCCACGTGAGAAAAATGCAGCTTTGTCTCTGCCGCGTCGCCTTCCAGCTTCCAGTTCACCAGCGAATCTCCCCACGTATAGATCAACAGGTTCGGCGGCTCGAAGTTGCAGACAATGCCTTCCAGCGAACCCTCCGCAGAAAAAGCGATGTGAATTTTTCCGCCCACCCTGGGCTCCAGCTCGGTAGGAAACTTCATCCAGGCAGAGATTTCTTCGGCGCTGGAAATGGCGCTCCACACCCGTTCCAGGCTCTGCGGATACGCACGGTCCCAATCGAGCCGATCGATCGTTTCCACCGACGCAATGGAGTCATTCGGCTCTTCTTTCGGCGTCTGCACGCGCTGCGCAAAAGGATTTCTCATCGTTCCTCCATCAGCGATTCAGGCTTCATTTCAAGTGAGCCGCGGCATAATCTGGATCAAATAAGTTTTCTGGCACGTCGACGTTGTATTCCACCTGCAAGACAAACTGCTGCTCCACAATTTCGCCATTGTGGGTTCGTGTCACGGCAAAAGGCGTCGCTACGCCATCGATCCGGTGATAGTTATCGAACTCGACAGCATCCACGTTCTTGTCGTGAAAGCGCGGATCGCGCCACTCGAAACTGAGTCGCAACGGCAGGTGGTTCTCCGCATCCACGTCCAGCGTCACCGCGTTGCTGGCGGCGTTCATCAACGTGAACTTTTCCGCCAGGTGTCGCTCTACCTGCTCTGAGCCCCCGTCCAGAACCACCGTGGCCGGATCGCCAAACCACCGATCGAGGACCCGTCGCAGCGAATGTCTCTGCCAGCGCAGATGGTCGCTTACTTTTTCTGCTGTCAGATTTTTCTTTCCCCGGTAGGTGATCTCCCAGCCACTCGGACCGGAATAAATCTCGACCACCCGGCCCTTGTCGAGTTCGACGCGCTCTTTATTAGGATGCTCGCGGAGGATTACCGCGTCAGCGACTTCCCCGGTTGGATTGCCCTGAAAGAAGGTTGCGATGCGAACGTGCTCGCGGCTGGTTCGCAGGCCAACCCATGCCGGACCACCCAGCGCCTCGATCGTCGCGGCGAGAGCGGCATGCGCTTGCCGCGGACTCGCAATGGCGCCAGCCTCCGTTGCCTGCGCCACCAGCCATACCGGCGACAACGCGCCAATCATCAACGCGCATCCCCATCGGAGCCTTCGACGGGCGGGAGACTTAGCCAACCAGGACCGAACCGCCGTTGACATTGAAGACCTCTCCACTGACGAAGCCAGCGTACGGGGTACATAAAAACAACACCGGCCCGGCAATCTCCGCGACCGTCGCCGCCCGACCCAGAGGAATGCCGGAAACCACGCGCTCGCATTTCTTGGGGTCGCGCAAAGTTGCCGCCGACATGTCCGTATCTACCCAACCCGGCGCGACGCAGTTCACATGAATGCCTTCGCGGATCAGCTCGCTCGACAGGCTCTTGGTCAAGCTGATGAGCGCGCCCTTCGACGCCGCGTAATCGGAATGCATCGCTTCTCCGCGCTGCCCCGCCGTCGAGCTGATCAGCACAATCGAGCCGGCCGACGCATTTTTGTCCGGCCTGCCCTGCTTCTTAAATTGGGCCACCGCCGCCTGCACCACACCGAACATGCTGTCCAGGTTGATGTGCATGGTGCGATGCCATTGCGCATCCGCCATGCGCTCAATGGGTGCATCGTCAGGCGGCCAGATGCCGTGATTGCCAACAAGGCAGTCAAGCCTTCCAAACGCGCGCACCGTATCCTCCACCAACTCTCGGCCATGGGCAGGAGTGGTCAGCTCACGATGCACTGCCAGGCAGCGCTCCGGACCGCCGCATTCCGCCGCCAAAGCTTCGGCTTCCTTCACCGCACTGCGATAGTTGAACACCACTTTGGCGCCCGCTTCGACAAACAGCCGAACCGTGGCCGCGCCGATTCCACGCGAGCCTCCAGTGATCAGCGCAACTTTTCCCTGGAGCGAAAGCATCACTCCTGAATGTGATCCCTTTTCTGTCATAGTCTTGACGCTAAAAGAAGGCACGCGTTCCTGCAACCCCTCCGGCCGATTCTCTGTCGGAGTTCGAATCTCGGCCGCAATCAGAGATCAGTGGGTTGTCTTGGGAATTCCCGGACACGGCGGCGCCACATAGTGCGGAACTTCCGCCTGCTGGCGTTTCAGCGCGGCATCCAGCATCTGCAGCGCTTTCGCGTTTACCGGGTCTAACAGCGATTGCGAGCACGCGACGGAGTGGCCGGCCACTCCCTTTTGAAAATACTGATGGCTCCGTGGCAGGTATAGCAGAGCCCCATAATTACCGGCGCAATCCCTGGTATCGCATCCACTGAAACTGACGCCGAAGTCGGTTCCCGCGCCGGGACTCACAACAAAATCGTCAGTACTGGCTGCCTGAAAGGGTCGCTTCAGATCTCCAGAATCCCAGGTCACGTTGGTGACGCCGCCGTCGCGCAGAAACACCACAATCCGCCAGCCATGTTTGCCGCTGGTCAGCGCCGCCGCATAAGGCGATGCGTCTGGGGGAATTTCCAGCTTATACAGATCCAATTGATAGAATTGCAGCCATTGCCCCATGCGCTGTAAATCCACGCCGGTATAGCCTTTCTGGCACAGCGACGAACTCGCGGGAGCCAGCCACACCGCTGCCAGCAACCATGCAGCGGCAAGCGAAATCATGGATCGTCGCGACATCTCTCCTCCGGAGCGCACAAAGGGAATCTTTCCCAACTCCACTCCCTTCATATTTTCACGAATGGAAAGATCGAGACCAGAAGGCGGCAGTTGAGATGATCTAGCCGGTGGCAATCTGCGTCGTCAGCTTGACGGAGGCGGCAACTGCAGGTTCGCTCGCAGCCAGTCGTGTCAGTGTCAGGACCGTAATGTCATCATCCTGGCCGAAGGCGCTGGCCTCCTCCGCCACCTGGACGGCGGTTGAACCCGCCCGCGACATTTCTCGCACGCGGTCAAATCCAAACAGTTCACCCTGCATGTTCCGAGCTTCCACAATGCCATCGGTATAAAAGGTGAGCGTCTCGTTTTCCTGTATGCGAAAGGCGATCTGGTCGTATTTTGCATCCGGCGTGATACCCAGGGGCAAGGCGCCTTCCAGCGGCAATTCCTTTCCCTCCCGTAACGGCGAAAAGTGGCCGGCGGTAGCGATTGTGGCGTGTCCGTCAGGCTCGATCCGCATTGCGACGCAGGTCGCAAATCCGCCCTGAGTACGGCCAATCAGGCGGCGATTCAATCCCCGCAGAATTTCACCCGGCTCCTGCGTATAGTCCGCCAGCGTGCGCAGCGTGCCTACGATTAGCGACACCACCATGGCAGCTTTTAATCCTTTGCCGCTGACGTCTCCCACGACAACCAGCGCGCCTCCCGCATCCAGCGGAATCACCTGGTAGAAGTCGCCGCCAAGTTCCGTGGCTGGCTTGTAGATGCTGGCAATGGAAAACCCCGCAATCGCGGGAACTTCTTCTGGAACCAGAACCTGCTGCACCTCTTGCGCAGACTTGATTTCCATCTCAACCTGCGCCTGGCGACGGCGCTCCAGGAATTGCTGTCGCGCCACGGTAAACAGCAGCACCAGGAACAGCAAAGTATCCAACAAAAACGTTGCGCTAAAAGTGTAGCTGCCCAAATGCAGACCCCAGGCACGCAGATCCGTAGTCAGCGTCCAGTGCGTGAAGCGCCTTCCCTGTGCGGAAGTCTCGATCACGAAATTCCACATGCCGTACAGGAACGCTGTAATTGCCACCGGCCAAAGCTCCATCTGCTTCCGGCGCGCCAGACCAAATCCGACAATAAAGAAGATATAGAGCGGGATGAGCTGGTAAATTGCCGTCGTCACCGCGTCGGTCCATTGCATGCCCAGACCAACATTCTGCCAGTTGAAAAGAACGCTTGTGTCTACCAGCACCGCGGCCAGATAGAGACTCGCCAGCACCGCCGTCAAGCGTCGCCATTTCGGATCTCTGCCGAATCCAAAGAGTGTGAGCAGCAGCAGCCAGAGCGAGATGTCCTGAACCGCATCCACACCCTGCAGGAAAAGCTGGGTCGAGGTGAAATGGAGACCGTACGCCATCGCGTCGAGTGCCAGAAACGCAGTCGCGCCCTCGGCCACCAGGTAAATGGCCAGCCACAGATAGAGCCACTGCTTCCGGTCCCGCAGAAACAGCAGCAGCGTCAACAGTCCGGCGACCAATACCACCGCTCCGATTAGAATTTGAGGAAGCTGATGATGTTCCTGCAGATAACGTGGCTCCATCGCCTGCGCAGCCAGGACGGACGGATTACCCAGGATGGGAGGTCCGGTCAGACCCCCTTCCCCCCACATGTCGGTCGAGGCAAGGGGGGCTTTCCATACACGCAGCGCCAGTACGCCATCGACGGGAACCTCTCCCAGCGAATACACGGCGCCATGGCCATTGGACC
The DNA here is from genome assembly GCA_963794795.1 of uncultured Acidobacteriota bacterium. GTDB lineage: Bacteria > Acidobacteriota > Terriglobia > Terriglobales > Acidobacteriaceae > JAKAAZ01. The sequence goes on from CAWCFC010000011.1 coordinate 114,610, forward strand.
ACCAGATGGCGTGCGGGGGAAGGCTCCCGTAGCTACCAATCTTCTTTCCGTTCCAATAGATTTCGTAGGCATCATCGACGGGTGGGATCAGAATGGCAAGCTTGCCGCCCGACCCGCTCACGTCAATGCGCTTGCGATACCAGGCGTTACCCGTGTACCCGGGATGCGTCTGCGCACCCCAGGGCTCGTCCCCGCTCAGTTGCTCCCAGCCGGAGTCGTTGAATGCGGGACTTGCCCACGCTGGATCGTCTCCCGTGTGAAATTGCCATTTGCCGTCAACAGCAACAGAGCCGGTACCAGGATTGGGAGTTTGAAAAGCCTGAGTATGCGCGCGACCCGCAGCTAGTACCAGACAAGCCAAGACAAAGGTTCGCGCGAGAGTCCGAACTGACGAAGTGCAAAACGGCCGCCGACAACCGTCGGTCTTAAAAACCATCAGACGCACCTCTGACACCTTGGGCTAAAGCGAAGGGGAGTTTTTCTCCGCCAAGCATACCAGCTTCCTGAGGCCCTACCGCAAGAAAGAATTCGCAGGTACCTGCCGGGTTCTTTGCGCTGGCGGCTACGGTCTATATGGCGCCGACCGCATGCACAAAACGAGCAATTTCTTCCTCTGAGTTGTAGTAATGCACCGAGGCTCGCACCATCGCCGTCAATCCGCGCTGCTCCATGTCAATCCGCGTGGACCGAAGCGGGGTCACCCGCACGTTGATCTGATCCTCGCGCATCTTTGCAACGATCGCTCTGGCATCGTGCGCATCGTGCGTGAAGGTCACAATGCCGCACCGTGGCTGGCTGCCGCTGCCCGGCAGGTCTCGTACCGTAACTCCAGGAATTTTTGCGAGCTTCTCCGCGCAGTTGCTCTGCCAGCATCGAGACCCGGGCGGCGATGTTGTCCAGTCCCAGTGCCATCGCATACTCGACGGCCACCCCCAGCCCCAGTTGGCACGCGACTGAGCCGCCTGAGATTTCAAATCGCCGCGCATCGTTGCGTAGCTTGTATTCTTCTCTCGCGCTCCACTCGGCGGAGCACATGTCGATCGGGAGTCGGCTCCAACCGTTCCAGCATCGATTGCCGGATATACAGGAATCCTGTTCCCCGCGGCCCGCGCAGATATTTCCGTCCGGTGGCAGCGAGCATGTCGCAACCCAGCTCCTCCACGTTGAGCGGCATCTGTCCGGCGGACTGGCAGGCATCCAGCAAATAGGGAATGTGATTGCGGCGCGCGATGCGACCCACTGCCACCGCGGGTTGCACCAGCCCGCCATTCGTCGGCACATGGGTCAGCGCAATCAGCTTCACGCGCTCCCCATGCTGCCGAATCACCGCCTCCAGCGCGGTGAGAGAAATCTCTCCGCCCGGTTCATTCGGCACCACAACAATCTCGATCCCTCGCTGGCGTACTACCTGCAGGAATGCCAGATAGTTGCTGACGTACTCATTCGATGCAGTAAGAACTTTATCTCCCGGCTGAAACCTCTCTGCCAAGCGCATAGAACGCCGCATCCCAGGCACGCGTCGCATTTTCAACCAGCGCAATTTCGCTCGCTGCGCATCCCAGCATTTTCGCCAGGGAGCGATACACACCCTGGTGTTCGTCGGCAATACTGTCCTCGGCTTCGTAGCCGCCCATCGCCGCTTCCAGGTCTAGATGAGTTTTCACCCGCTCCAGCACAGCCGTCGGCGGCAAGCTTGAGCCCGCGTTGTTCAGGTGCAGAACCTTCTCGCAGCCCGGCGTGTCCGCCCGAACCTTCGCCACGTCAATCGCCACAAATCACCCCGCTTTGCAGGATCCCGCCGCGGCGGGTCACGCACTCTTTATACTAAGTTGCATCATGTCCAATTTTGATCGCCGTGGCGAGTTCGCCCCTGTCGACGAACAACTCGAATATCTTAAGAAAGGCACGGCAGAGATTATTCCGCTGCCCGAGCTGCGCACTCGCCTGGAACAATCGCGCGCCACCGGCCGCCCCTTGCGCGTCAAAGCTGGCTTCGATCCTACCGCGCCCGATCTTCATCTCGGCCACACCGTTTTGATTCGCAAGCTGAAGCACTTTCAGGACCTCGGCCACACCGTGATCTTCCTGATCGGCGACTACACCAGCCTGATTGGCGATCCTACCGGACGCTCCGTGACCCGCAAGCCATTGACCCGCGAGGAAATTGACAAGAACTCCCAGACCTACACCGATCAGGTCTTTAAGATTCTCGACCGCGAAAAGACAGAAGTCCGCTACAACTCCGAGTGGCTGGGCAAACTCGGCTTTGAGGCCATCATCCGCCTGGCCGCAAAATTCACCGTCTCGCAGATGCTGGAACGTGACGAATTTCACAAACGATTCCAGGCCGAACAGCCCATCTCGCTACACGAAATGCTCTATCCGCTGGCGCAGGGGTACGACTCGGTCATGCTGGATGCCGATGTCGAACTTGGCGGCACCGATCAGCGCTTCAATCTGCTGGTCGGGCCGCGAATTGCAGCGCCAGGCTGGCACCCCGGCACAGATCGTGCTGATGATGCCGATTATCGAGGGACTCGACGGCGTGCAGAAAATGTCGAAATCGCTCGGCAACGCCATCGGCGTCCACGAACCACCGCAGGAGATGTACGGCAAGCTGATGTCGATTTCCGACGACCTGATGTGGCGTTACTGGACGCTGCTCACCGACCTGCGACCGCACGAAATTGAGGCGATGAAGAACAATGTCGCCAGCGGTGCACTGCATCCGATGGAGGCCAAGAAGCAACTCGCGCGCACGATTACAGCAGGCTTTCATTCCGAAGCCGCAGCCCAACAGGCCGACGAAAACTGGGCGAAACAATTTCAGCGCAAAGAAATGCCGACGGATGCAGAGGAAGTTCACGTCAGTCGAGAATCGTTAGGGTGGAATGCGGAAACCCAGTCGATTCGGGTCGACAAGTTATTAGCGCACTGCAGCCTTGCAGATTCAGCCACGGATGCGAGCCGCAAACTGAAAAGCAACGCCGTCGCCATCAATGGTGCGTCGCACTCCGCTCCATGGCTGCGCCTGGAGGCATTGCCCGCCCACGTCCCCATTCGCGTCGGCAAGCGCGCCAAAATTGCCGTCATCGAATAAACCATCGAGTCTCAAATTTCCGAAATCTACTTGTGCATCCGGACCGCGCGGATTACTCTCATCCGCATGGCCTGCCCCAAGTCGCTCGGCGTTTGCGCCACTGTTCTGCTGCTCTGTCTTCCTGTTGCTGCCAAGGTTCACTCGGTCGCGTTGGGCGGATGGCGCAAGGTTCCATACACCCCCCCTACCACCGCATCCGGCCCGTCACCCGACGAACCTACCAACCTGCGCGTGCGTCCGCTGGTCGTCGATGGACAAGTGAAGGACTGGACTACCGGCGAGATTCACGAGATTACCGATCGCACCTTTGTCGCTCGCCGCGCCGTCAAGCTGAACGACGCGTTGCCCAACGAGGCTGGGGCTCACTGGCTCTGGGTTCTGGGGCCCTGGCTGCTGGTCGATCGCAGTTCCGCCCACATCAGCGTGCTGCATCTGCCGGACTTCGATCCGGCCGTGTCGGAGATTGTCTGGTTTCGCGACTATGCTGCCTATTGCGGCGTCAACAGCACCGGCAAACATCTCTATGCAGTGGTTACGCAATTAGGGGTGCGACGACCGCTGGTGGCCAAGGCTCTCTCGCAATGGACGGTGGACGATCACCCCACCCCCGCCTGCGGCCCGGCAACCTGGCAGCGCCAACCGCTCCAGGTCGTCTTCCACCCCACTAACAGCGCAGCCGTCAGCTATCAGATCTTCGGCCTGGCATCGGCTTTGATCGAAGAAGGCGAAACTCCCGACGACCAGTAAAGGTTGGGTTCAGCAAATTAAGGCTCGGTGACCGTTCGAACAACACCCGGCTTCCACGGCGCTGGCTTCAGTTCAAAAATCATGCGGTGGTGCGGAAGGTCGAAGATGACTACCTGGAAGCATTGCAGGATCCCATTCCCAATTGCTCCTGGCCGCGTTGCTTGACTACTCAGTTCGTTATCGTTTTCCAGATAATCGACCGCGAGATTCCTGGTCTCCGCTTTCCCGATCAACAATGAGTAGATGGTCCCGCGTTTCACCGGATAATACCCGTTCAAGCCAAGAGCTTGTCCCGGTTGCGCACTCGTCAGATTGTTTTGCAATCCTAAAGACGTGAGGAAGTTTTCATACAACAGCAGGCCGACGTTGCTACCCGTATCAACGACTACGTCGCGCGAGTGTAACTCATACCCATTGCTTCCAATCGTTACCGGAAGAACCACCCGGTCTTGTGCGGGTGCCAGCGTGATTTTCATTCCCGGTCCGCGATATTTGAAATTCTCAGGATCCAATAGGGTGAGCAACTTCCTTTGAAAATCCAGTTTGACGACATAACGCTGAAAAAATGGATATCCCAGCATTCCGTCCGTGCGATGACTGAATTGCAATTCAAACCGGTTTAAATCCATCACCGACCATCTGCTTGCGGCCGGTAAAGTACCCAGTTTCGCGTCCACTTGTTCTGCCGGCGCAACATAGATCAGGTCGGGCCCAAACCCCACCTTCTTTTCCATCCGAAGGTCGCTGGGCCGCAGGCCCAATTGTTTTGAAGTGCCCAAGTTTAAGATATTTTGATTCGCGCCACTGTCCAGCATGAAGGTAAATCCCGGCTTGCCCTGCAAACTAATGGGGACGTAAATGTGCTGCTTGTAGTATTCAAACGGAACGGTCACCGGAATGAATGGCTGTTTGCGGAGACTGAAGGAATTGGGCTGCGGGTTCTGTCTTCTTCCAAAAGTCCGCGATGGATCGGCGTGCGGCATCACACACAGCATCGCCGCCAGCGTGAGAAAAACTCTTCCCCTCATGCCTTTCGCCTCCCTCTCACAATGTGCGCATGGCAAACCACCAATGCACCTCGCGCAGTTTGTACATAGCCTGCCAATCCGCAACCGCTGGCAAGTCGCGCTGGTCCTCACGGCATCAGAGGGACCAGGGGACGATTTGTCGACACCTGGCTCGTCGGATTCAACTCGAAAATAATGTGGCCCCGCGGTACGTCAAATACGACCTTGTTGAATTGATCGAGCAGCGAAGTACCGATCACCCCGGCAAAGCCCGTTCGGGTGGCGGTGGGATCGCTCACCATTTTGAAGATAGTCAGATGGCTCGCCTCCGTCCGACCCATCAGCAGCGAATTCAACACCCCATACTGCATTGCGAAATATCCTCCCAGCCCGTACGCCCGCAGCAGCGACTTGGCTGGAAAAATCCCATCCCAGTGAGCACCATGGACGAACTGCGGATACAGCAACAGGGTCACGTCGCTGCCGGTATCCACCTCCACCTTGATCTGTCGCTCCATATGGTCCATTGTGCTGACCATCACCGGGATCGAGGTTGCCGTCGATCGGCTGGTCAAATAGAGCATGTCGCCCGACCCTCGATAGGAGTACTTCTTTGACGGCATCAAGGTAAGCAAATGCTTGCTGAAATCCAGCTGCACGACGAAGTGCTGTAAAAATGGAAATCCCAGAATTCCATCGATACGATGGCCAAATCGATGTTCAAGATCCTGCAGATCGATCACCGCCATCACATTTGCGACTTCGATATCTCCGATTCGGGCGTCGATATCCTTGGCAGCCGCAACATATACCTTGCCAGATCCCAGCCCGAGACCTTTTTGCTGCTGAATACTCACCGGCTTCAATCCCATCTCGGCCGCGGTATTCATGCTCACAATGTTGCAGTTGGTCCCACTGTCCAGAAGAAAAACCATTCCTGGCGTGCCATTCAGCGTGAGCGTGACAAAGATGTGCCGATTGAAGTAATCGAACGGGACAGTGACGGGTGCGAAATGCTGAGCCGGAACCAGCGGAGCTACATGCTGGGGCTGGGACGTCTGCGGTAGCAGCGTGGTCGACATGGCGAGAAGAAGACTGCCAATCATGGCGGTTTCCCCCTTATGTGACACACATCATATGCCAAACTCGAAAAATGTGCTCTTCATTATTTTGCCCTCCCGTGGATACTCTAGATACATGCAGGATTTGGACGAATTGCTGAAGGAAGCCGAAATTGCCCACGGTCACCTGTGCGCCGGTCAGGTACTAGGCGTACGGATGGCGATACTGGGTTGCGCCCGCCTGGGTCTGTCCGATCCGCGGGGAAAAGATCGCAAGCGCCTGGTGACATTTGTAGAGATTGACCGCTGCGCCACGGATGCGATTGCCGTCGTCACTGGCTGCCGCCTGGGCAAACGCGCGTTGAAGTTTCGCGATTGGGGCAAAATGGCGGCGACATTTGTCGACGTCGAAAGCGGCCGTGCGGTGCGCATCTGTGCTCGCGAATCCTCCCGAGAAGCCGCCCGCCAACTGCACCCCGAAATCGACAATAAGAATCAGCAGCAGATGCTGGCCTATCGCGAACTGCGGGACAACCTGCTTTTTAGCGAGCAGTGGGTGCAGGTACCACTCGACGAAAAGGAATTTCCCGGCTACAAGGCGGAACGCACCCTTTGCGCCATTTGCGGCGAAGGCATTAACTACGACCGCTATACCGTCCGAGACGGGAAGAAACTGTGCCACGGGTGCGCCAATCCAGAGGCGCGTTATTACCAACCGATCGAATCGCCGCCAGCGGATTGATAGTTTCTCGCCCCATTGATTTACCTTGATTCGCTGCCGCTTTCCCCGCGTGCCGTATACGCAAAAATGCCCGGCAGATTGCCGGGCCCTTTTGCTTGCCTTGGACGACGTTACTTCTTCTTTGCAGCCTTCTTCGCTGTTTTCTTTGCAGGTGACTTCTTTGCCGCAGCCTTCTTGGCTGGAGCCTTCTTTGCTGCCTTTTTCGTTGCCTTTTTAACTGCCAATTTATTACCCCTTGTTGTAGTAGATTTACGGTGCTTCTTGACCGCTTTCTTTGCGGACTTCTTTACGGCTGACTTCGCCGAAACTTTTTTGGCCGCCTTCTTCACGGCTTTCTTGACGGCTTTCTTCGCGGGAGCCTTCTTGGCTGCCTTCTTCGCTGGAGCCTTCTTCGCGGCCTTCTTCACCACGGCTTTCTTGACTACTGCTTTCTTCGCCGCAGCCTTCTTCACTGGCGCCTTCTTCACCGCAGGCTTGGCAACTGCGCTCGCCGGTTTCGCGGCTGGCTTCGGCGGGGCAGCTGGAGGCGCAGGCCGCTGATATTCCACCACGGGAGTTGCCACAACCACGACGTCATCATCTTCATCCATGTGATCTTCATCGTCATCGGACGTGATGGAGATGGTCACTTCTTCTTCCTCTTCAAATCCGTTGCCGGTATCTTCGCCAAACTCATTGGTCTCCGGCTCGAACTCGCTGTCATCGGACATTCGCTTGAATTGATCGTCGATCATGCTCGTCTCCCTTTGCCGTTATCGCTCATGGCCGTATCTTACATCTTCATCAATGAAGCCGCAGCAGGCTATGCAGTGCATACCTGCATAAGGATGCTACGAGTTCGCCGGAAACACAAGCGCGAAGTTTGTCCGGCGAGTTACCCGCCAGTGAAGCGAACGCGCATCAAGCGGTCTTTTTCTTATGATGCTTGCTGGAAGAAGTCTTTGCGTGACTCGACGAACTGCTGTGGTGCGCCTTGCTTCCGCTGGAAGTATGGCTCTTGGACGAGTGATGCGTGGTGCTCCCATGCTCATACCGGCTGCGGCGACGATGGGATCTTACCGGTTCCGACACATAGATCGTTCGACCCACCGGCAGGCGATTTCCGTGCAGCCCATTCCAGCGGCGCAACTGGCTGGTAGTCACGCCAAATCGGTCCGCCAGCGTCACCATAGTGTCGCCGCGACGCACGCGATAGCGCATATGCACTGCAGACACCGGCGGTGGCGGCACCGGAATGACCAACGCCTGGTTGACGTGGATGGAATCATCCGACTGCAATCCGTTGGCCTCCGCCAACTCCTTTACAGTCACGTGAAAACTTTGCGCGATGCTGGCAAGAGAGTCATCCTGGGTTGCGATATGGAAGCGCCAGGCGTTGCGATGTTGTTCCGGCACCATCGCCAGCCGCTGCTGAAACAACGGAGCGGTTCCCGGCGGAAGATGCAGATCAAAGGAGAAATCATTCGGCGTGCTCATCTGCAACAGGCTTGGATTCAGTTCCTGAATCTGTTCCGTCGTTGTACCGACCAGGTCCGCCACCAGCCGAAGATTGATGCTGGAATCTGTCGTCACCGTGTCGGAACGCAGCGGCGGATCGACGGGAATATCGGAGAGCCCATACTGGGTTGGGTTCTTCGCCATGATCGCCGCTGCCAGAATGATGGGCACATAATTCTTTGTCTCGGCGGGCAGCACGTTGCGCTGATACAGCTCCCAGAAATCCGCATAGCCGGTGCGTTGTACGGCGCGCTGCACCTTGCCTGCTCCCCAGTCGTAGGCAGCCATCGCCAGATACCAGTCGCCGAACTGCGCATGCAGCTCTTTAATGTAGCGAGCGTACGCACGTGTAGATTTCTCCGGGTCGAACCGTTCATCCACCCAGGCGTTCCGCACCAGCCCGTAATCGCCGTATGGCATAAACTGCCACATTCCACCCGCACCGCTGCGCGCGTTTACCGCTCTCGGTCGAAACCCGGATTCGGCGATCGCGAGATAGATCAGATCTTTCGGTACGCCGGCGTCGGTCAGCACCTGCTCCACCATGGCGCGATATAGCCCCTCACGCGCCAGCGAGTTTTCAATTGTGTTATGACCTTTTTTCGTATTGGTGAAGTAGTTAATGTATCCGGCGACATAGTCATTCACGACCAGCGGAAGATCGGAATGCGTCACCTTCAAATCTGCCTGCGCCCGCGCCAACAGATTCGGGTCTACCGGAAATGTGACGTCGTTCGCCACTCCAACCGGCGTTTGATCCTGCTGGCTGAACCCGTTGCTTTGCTGCAGCGAATCGAGCTCGAGTGCGTTGATCGCATCCACCCGCTGGTTAAATGCATCATTCAGCGCGCTGTCGGTTTTCAGATCGCGGCCGCTTGTCAGAAAGATATCGACGGCGCGATCAAAATCTTCGCGCGCGGCCTGGTACTCGCCCGCTTGATAGAGAGACATGCCGGTGTCGTAGGCCTGTTTGGAGGCGGCGATCAGCGTCTGGTCCTGCTGCGCCCGATTTTCTGGTGTCGCGGCTGGCGTTGCGGGGCGAGGATTTTTCTCTGCCGTCTGTGCTGTCGCTCCAGCGCCAAGCGTGGGCGCTGTCGCGTGCGGCGATGCGCTCGCGGGTGCGCCCGGCTGTTGCGCCGGACATCCACATAGCAAGAGCAGCACGCCGCTCGCAATCGGGAGGAGCAAATATTTCATCAAAGGCAGTCAGGGACGTTCGCTTCCCATTGTATGGCCATCGCCAGCCTTTGCAGTAATTCAACTCACTGCGTTCATGCGCGACCCGAATCTAGAAGAGATATGGGCGCAGAGTGAGCGGTGCATGGCTCCTTCGCGCCAACCCAACATACGCGGGGATAGAATGCCCTAGCAAGTGCGAGGTGCCAACCACGCTTGTGCTACCGCAATATCAGTCATGTGCACGGGAGATTCGCAAATGAAGAAGATGATGCTGTGGCTCGTTGCTCTCACTACGCTATCGGTAAGCACACTCTGCGCACAGGATATCTCTGGAACCTGGCAAGGAACACTCCAGGCGGGCAAAGGGCTGCGCACGGTCTTGAATATATCGGCGGCGGATAAAGGTGGCTGGACCGCAATGTTTTACAGCATCGACCAGGGGCCGGACGGTATCGCTGTCTCTTCCATCAGCCTGCAGGGATCAACCATGAGGTTTTCGATAGGGATGATCCAGGGAAGCTACCAGGGCGAGCTCAGTGCAGACGGCAAATCCGTTTCCGGCACATGGACACAAAGCGGGACCAGCTTTCCTCTGAATTTCCAGCGCGCAACAAAGGAAACGGCGTGGCGGCTCGACACATCTCCGCACACGGTGCAGTTCATCACGGTGGACAAGGACGTCAAGCTGGAGGTACTGGATTGGGGAGGGACTGGACGGCCTGTAGTTCTATTAGCGGGCCTTGGAAATACGGCTCATGTTTTCGATCAATTTGCGCCGAAACTTACGGCGAACTATCACGTGTACGGCATCACGCGACGAGGATTCGGCGCCTCCAGCGCTCCCGCTCCAACTGCTCGAAACTACTCCGCGGACCGGCTGGGTGATGACGTGCTGGCCGTGATTGCCGCGTTGAAATTGAACCGGCCTGTTCTTGTGGGACATTCCATTGCAGGCGAAGAGTTGAGTTCGATCGGAAGCCGATATCCGGAAAAGGTCGCGGGGCTAATTTATCTCGATGCTGGGTACGGGTATGCGTACTATGACCGTTCACGGGGGGACTTAACCATCGACTCACTTGAACTGCGAAAAAATCTGGATCAACTGATTGCGATGCCGGGGCCGCGTGCACTTAAGCCTGTGGTTCAGGAGACTCTGCAAACAAGCCTTCCGCGGATCCAGAAAGATCTGGAGGAACTGCAAAAGGAGTTGCAATCGCTTCCCGACCTATCGTCCACAGTGGCCTCCACGCCGGAAACATCGCAGATGCCAAGGTCTGCGCAAGCGATTATCGATGGCGAAGAAAAATATACTGAGATCAAGTGTCCGGTGTTAGCGATCTTCGCTGTGCCTCATGATTTCGGCCCAATGTTTAAAGAAGATCCCGCCGAGCGTACGGTAGCAGAGGCGATGGATCTCGATCGAACCACGGCACAATCGGCAGCTTTTCAAGCCGGCGTACCCTCCGCCCGTGTAGTCCGGTTGCCCCATGCCAATCATTACGTTTTCAAGTCGAATGAGGCGGATGTGCTTCGAGAAATAAACGCCTTTATCGCCAGCCTGCCGCCAGCCCACTGATTTCGCCACGAGTACCGCCGGAATGCTGCCTTCCAAATCACACCGGGTCCATTCGCCTCAACCCAAACACCCGACTGCTCCCAAGCGAGCAGAATGGTAAACTCAGCTGAAGAGACTCGCTTCCAATCGCCAATGCAATCGGCGCATGGAACCTTTCTTTTCTGCCAGTCGGCTTTCCTTCATGGATCGAGAACACATCCGCAATTTCGCCATCATTGCCCATATCGACCATGGCAAATCCACGCTCTCTGATCGCCTGCTGGAACTGACCGGCTCGCTGACCGCGCGCGAGATGCAGGCACAGGTGCTGGACGCCATGGATCTGGAGCGCGAGCGCGGCATCACCATCAAAGCCCACGCTGTGCGCATGGCGTACAAAGCGGAGAACGGCGAAACCTACCAGCTGAATCTGATCGACACTCCCGGCCACGTCGATTTTTCTTATGAAGTTTCGCGCTCGCTCGCATCCTGCGAAGGCGCCCTGCTGGTGGTCGACGCCACCCAGGGCGTGGAAGCACAGACCCTGGCCAACGCCCACATCGCCATCAATAACGGCCTCGATATTATCCCGATCATCAATAAGATTGACCTGCCCAGCGCCGATGTGGAACGCAGCAAGGAAATGATTGAGGCGACCATCGGACTCGACGCCACTGACGCGTTACCGATCAGCGCCAAGACCGGCCTCGGCGTGGAGGCTGTGCTGGAAGCTGTCGTGCATCGCCTGCCGCCTCCCACCGGCGACGCGGAAGCTCCCTTGCAGGCGCTCATCTTCGATTCCTGGTTCGATTCCTATCGTGGCGTCATCGTGCTGACGCGCGTCATTAACGGTCGGCTGAAGCGCGGTGAAAAAATACGTCTCATGTCGAACGGCCGATCGTTTGAGGTGGAATCCATCGGCGTTCAAACTCCCAAGCCGGTTGCGGTGCAGGAACTTTCGGCCGGCGAAGTCGGCTTCTTCGTCGCCACAATCAAGAATGTCGCCGACGCAAAGATCGGCGACACCATCACCCACGACGCCAATCCAAGCCCGACCCCATTGCCCGGCTTTGAAGACATTAAGCCGATGGTGTTTGCCGGCCTCTACACCGTGGATGCTCACGAGCACACCTTATTGCGCGAGGCCCTTGAAAAACTGCGCCTCAACGATTCTTCTTTTTTCTTCGAGCCGGAAAGCTCGGTCGCGCTCGGCTTCGGCTTTCGCTGCGGCTTTCTCGGATTGCTGCACATGGAAATTATTCAGGAGCGGCTGGAACGCGAATTCAACCTCGACCTGATCACCACCGCGCCCGGCGTGCGTTATCGCATCACGCTCACTGACGGCAGCGTCGTCGAAGTCGACAATCCCTCACGCTGGCCGAATCCCACCAACATCGAACGAATTCAGGAACCCGTCATCACCGCGACCATCCTGACCAATGAAGAATACGTCGGCGGCATTCTGAAACTGGTCGAAGATAAACGCGGCCGCCAGAAGAATTTTGAATACGTCAGCCCCACGCGCGTGATGCTGACCTATGAATTGCCGCTCAACGAGATCGTGCTCGATTTCTACGATCGACTGAAATCCATCTCTCGCGGCTACGCTTCGCTCGATTATCACTTGTCCGACACCTGGGACTCGCCCATGGTGAAACTTGACATCCTTGTTTCCGGCGAACCGGTCGATGCGTTGTCGATCATCGTGCATCAGGAGTTTGCGTATGAGCGCGGTCGTGCTCTGGTCTCAAAAATGCGCGAACTGATCCCGCGACAGATGTTTGAGGTTGCGATTCAGGCCGCCATCGGAGCGAAAGTGATTGCCCGCGAGACGGTTGCTGCCCTCCGCAAGAACGTTCTTGCCAAATGCTACGGAGGCGATATTTCACGAAAGCGCAAATTGCTGGAAAAGCAAAAAGAAGGTAAAAAGCGGATGAAGCGGATCGGGCGCGTCGACATTCCACAGGAAGCCTTCCTGGCCGTTCTCAGGATCGGCGAAGACTCGTAAAAGCCCGTAAAATCAGCCCGGAATTCATGTACCCTTCACGCCCTGCTGTGGAAAGCTCAAAGGGTGCACTTTAGTTTTGCGTGAGATCGAAAATCTTGTTGACGCTGAATCAATCAATAGAATCAGCAGCTTAAAGCATTCAAACAGCAGAGATGCCGGTCGCCAAAGGGCCTGACAAGCGGCAATCTTCCCAAAGCCGAATTTCCCACATTTTTTTCCACAAGAAAAGGGCGGCCTGCCGAAATCCGGCCGGTACCGCCCTAATGTGTTGCAATCAGTTGCCGTCTGTTCTATCTATCGGCAGCCAATTGCAAAGCTTTAATGCGCCGCAGGCGTCGTCCTGTGGTGGGTCGCCGCAGGTGCCGCCGGCTTGGCCGCCGCTCCTGCAGGAGCCGGTACGCCCGACTTCTGGTTATATTCCTGCACGACGGCTTCGCTGATGTCGGCGGTCTTGCTCGCCCACACTACGGGAGTTTGCTGCGTGCTCATATCGAACACTGCCCCGTATCCGTTGGCCTGGCAATAGTCCTGCAGCACCGCGTAGAACTTCTGCGCGATTCCCTGGTAGGCTTCCGACATCGCCTGCTGAAAGTCGGATTGCGCGTCCTGTGCTTCCCGCTGCAATGACTTTTCCTTGTCGTCGATGGTGCGCAGCCGCGTTGCCCGCTCGTCCGGGCTCAACGTGCTGCCATCGGCCTGCAATTGCTTCTTCAAGGCGTCAATCTGGTCGCTCAAGCCCTTCAATTCGGTTTGCTTGGGCTGGAACCTCTGCTGGATCTTCGCGAATGCCGCGCGTCCTTCATTGGTGGCAGCAACCGCAGGCTGAAACGCGATCACGGCAATCTTGGTAGCGCCGGTCGGCGGAACCGACGGGGTTGCGGATGCGGGTGCGGGTGCAGATGGAGGTTGGCTGGTCTGCGCGCCAGCGCTGACAGTGAAGGTCGCTGCCAGTGCGGCAACCACGAATAAAGAACGCTTCATAATGATTTGGAACTCCTTTGACTTCCACTCGGTGTCCACCCTGCAGGTGGAGCAAGATTTGGAACTTTCATCATCTTTCAAGGTTGGCTGCTGTTTCGCGACAACCGGGAATTCTTCCCAGGTTGCGGCGTAGACAAGCGAGACCGAATCTCATCGTGCGATCAATTGCAAAATTCCTTCTGTGCAGCAATTCTTTCAGGAAAGGTTGCGCGTGTTGATTCTCCGCGCGAAACATGCCCACCAGAATCTGCCGAGGGGGAAATCCATACCATTTCGGCTAAGAAGTGATCTGGAAGGATTATAGGAGCGCTGAAAATCTTCCGTCAAACCGCTCCCACGCGGCTCCTCCATGCTTTCCACTCACTTTCGTGTGGCTGTGTTGATGTCGCAACCGCACCCTCCGCGCCCCAATCCTGATCGACTTCAGCCCTTTCTGTGCTCCTCAACTTAGAACGATGTACTTACGCTGATGCGCAGCGTCTTGCGAGGTTCCCATAAAAAGTACTTCGCGCCATAATTGGCAAGCGCTTGTTGATACGTAAATTCCCCGGCCTCTCCGGGCGGGAAAAACTCATTGCGCTTGTTAAGGAAAAGCACGTTCGAACCTTCGATCTGGTGCAAGCGGTTGGGATTGAAAGCAAAGTAGACGCGTACCGGCGCATTGATGATCGGCAGCATGGCCGTAATCTGCGGACCGACCGAGGTGCGCGGAACAATGTTGGTTCCAGCAATCGCGCCCAATCGCGACGGAAACGGACTGCCTTGCGCCTGCTCCCAGGTAATACCACCCTGGCAGGTTCCATTTATCAATTGCGGACATCCATAGAGCGCACCATTCAGGTTCGCCTTGGCCTGCGGGTTCAATAGCAGCTGGTTATGATTCAACGCCATATCCAAACCGAAGTCGGCGAAGAACGAGAAGTCCACCGGTCCAGCAATAGGGATGCGGTATTCGATGTTGTTCGTAATCTGCGTATCGCCGCCGATCGAAGCCACCGAATATATGGGCAATGGAATCTGTACTGGACCGAGTGTCGGATTCGTGGGATCTCTCGGGACTAAGCTTCCGTCCGGATTGGTCAAGTTGTACAGGACCTTGGTGGGAACGAAACTATACGGCGTTGCCGATCGAACATCGAAGCCTCGAATATCATTTTCACCGCCCGCGTAGAAGCGATCAAACGGGCTGGCCACCAGCCCGGCGATGCCCTGAATGTACGACGCCTGAATGCGGTACGCGAAAATGTTGTGCCCTTCTGGATTGAAGTGGAACTTCGAAATCGGCTTGAAGAATTTGTATTCCACCAGCGGGGTAATGGAACTGACGTTGCCGCCCAGTCCCGACGCTTGAAAAACAATGTTGAGGCTTTGACCGTTGCGCGGCCGGTAAGGATTGCCTACCGTGCTGTAGCTGTAGCTGAGTGAAATCTGACTGGTAACGATTCCATTCAACGCGCTTCTCCCCGTGGTTCCATGGCGGAAGTTCAGATACTGAAACAGGTTCGTGGTCGCCGGACTAAAGGCCTGGACGTTCGACTTGCTCAGGCTGTAGGTGGCGCCAATGCGTTTGAAGGTCCGTGGAATCGGATAGCTGGCCGACAGGCTCAAACCAGTCTTCGTCTGGTTGTAATTCTGCACAAAAGATTGCTGCGCGGTATCGAAGTTCTGGCTCCGGCCCGTAAGCGACAGTGGGTTTTTGAACGCGTTGTACTGGGACTTCTGCGTCGTCAACTGAAAGCCCAGCGAAAGCGGATGGTTCTTCACGTATGGAATCGTCATGCCAAACGTGATGTTGCGCTGCAGATCGCCCAAGGCCGCCTGCAGGGTGAGCGATTCACCCAGTCCTAGGAAGTTGTTGGTCTGATAGTTCAAGCCGATAAATGCACCCGACAGGCCGCTGAAGCCTCCATTCAAACCAATGGAGTTCTTGCCCTTTTCCTTTACGTTCAGCAGCAGGTTCACGGTGCCGTTATCTGCATCCTGCTGCGTCTCAGAATCCTGGTCGACCTTCAGCGGATTGAAGTAGCTGAGCTGGTTCAAACGCAGCAAACTCAACTCCCATAGATGGCTGTTGTAGACTTGGCCTTCTTCCAGCAGCAGCTCGCGTCGAATGACGCTGTCGCGTGTGGTGGTGTTGCCGCGGAACTCGATCCGCGAAACGTAGTACGGCTTGCCTTCGTCGATGTCAATATTCAGGTACACCAGCTTCTTGGGCTCATCAATGCGCGGAGTCGGCACTGCCGTGAAATTGATGTAACCCAACTCTCCGTAGGCCTTTCGCATGTTCTCCAGGCCCTTGCCAATCAGCGATGCGTTAAAAATCTGTCCGTCCTTCAGCTTGAACAGCGACCGCAACGCCTGCTGATTCGTCACCCGCTTGTTTCCAGTAAACGTGATACCGCCCAGCTTGTATTGTTCGCCTTCCTCAACTGGGATGGTGATGTCAATAGATTTGCCCTTCCGCGAATGAATCAACGGAATGTACAGGCCGCCCTGGTTGCGAATGTGGGTCAGCGGCGTCTCCACGCTGGCTCGGAAATATCCACGATCGCGGTATGCCTGCCGAACCCGTTCGGTGTCCTCTTCCAGCTTGCTTTCATCGTAGGTGCGAGCGAACAGGTTCTCGAGAATCAGCGAATGCGGAATGCCGATCGGCTTCAAGTTCTTCATGGAAGCTCGCAGCGTCCTGCCGGAAACGTTCTTGTTGCCCTCAAACTTAATGTGGCCCACTTTGACCGTCGGGCCTTCCTTAATATGGAAAACAATGGCGACCGAAGCCGGAGGAATCGTCTTGATGACCGTGTGGATCGTTGCGAACTGGTGTCCGTGCTCCGCCAACAATTCTTTAATGGTCGTTTCCGCGAGTTTGACTTTCGTGGGATCGTACTGGCTGTCGACCGACAATGACACCTTGTCCTTCTTGTACCGATCCAATACATCGGAGACAGAGACGGAACTCAAGCCCGGGTAAGTGATGTCGCGAATCGTGGGCCGCTCGCGAACAATGATGGTCAGGATCACACCCTTCGGCGTGGTCTCGCGATTGATCTGGACATTCTCAAAATATCCCGTGTTCCAAAGGGAATTGAAATCGCGTTCCACGGTGGCGGAATCGTAAGGATCGCCCACGTGCGAGAAAATACGCGCCAGGATCGTTTCCTTAGGGATTCGCCGATTGCCGATCACGCGGATTTCGCTGATGATGCTGCCCTGCGGGGTGCTGGCTTCGCTGGCCGGCGCAATGTTTTGTAGAGGGGATTGGGACTGGGCCCAGGCATTCAAGCCTATGCCGAAGAAGAACAGCACCGCCGCAAGGACTTGGACAGTCCGGCGGGTCCACAGGCGCACGCTCGTGGTCGGTTGGTTTGGGACATGAAAGCCCCCTACACTCGCGGGAAAAATATGCACACCCTCACTGCCAAAAATCGAATCCAGAGGAAAACACGATTATACGGGAGATGACCGCTCGATCCTAGCGACCGCGCTTCCACCCTGGCTCATTTTTCGTTGTGGAACGCGATCAAGCTGCGTTCCGGACTGCAAAAAACATCTTCAGACCAGCTAGCTTTCCAACTGGGCTTCAATGACAAATTCTTCTGCCGCGCGATCCCACCAGACTCGCAATACATTCGGCTTGCAACACACCTGGCAATCTTCCACGTACTGCTGGCGGCTGCCGCCCGACTCATCTACGACCGTTTCGTTCCATTCTCCACATCCAGCACACTGAAACCCTGCCGCATTCGCCATCCTCACGGCCTTCCCGGCAATTCACCTCCGCGAGGATCGGGTTGCGCGCGGCGCACTTCCACCAGCGTGGAGTAAAACGTCGGTCCTCCACCCAGATCCGTCAGCGTCTCACTTGTCAGTGAGTTGACGCCTTGCCCGTCACGAGTGAGCTTGTTCCATCCTAAACGGGAAGCGGCCACTCCGGCAGGCACAGTTGTCGCGACTTTCGCTCGCAAGGGAATTTTTCCGCGTTCGTTGAACACCTCGACCGCGTCTCCATCCACAATTCCTCGGGCCGCAGCGTCCTCAGGATGCATCTCCAGCACGCCTAAATGTGCCGCCTCGATTGCCCGATGGGAAGGCAACCCGGCAAAGGTCGAATTCATGAAGTTATCGTTTTTGCGCGGCAGCAGCTCCAATGGAAATTTCCTCGCCAAGGGTGAATGCCTAGACTCATCGGCGGCGACATAGCCCGGCAGCGGGTCATGGCCCTGCGCCGCCAATGTCTCGGAATAAAATTCGGCCTTGCCGGAGGGAGTGCGAAACCATTCCTCCGATACGAACGGCTGAAACGCGCCCCCATCTTGCTCCTGCGGAAATTTCAACCGGATGGAATGCTGCGATTCCAAATTTTCGTGCGTGATTCCTTCCAGCCAAGGGGCATTCGTTCCGCTTAGGGCCTGATCGATCATGTCCTCTTCGCTGTCGTTGAAACACGATTCGGTGAAACCCATGCGCTGCGCCAGTTGCCGAAACAGTGTCACATTCGATCGCGCTTCGCCCACAGGTGCAATCGCAGGCTGCGATAGCTGCACGTAGTAGTGACCATACGTGCCCTGAAAATCCTTGTGCTCGAAAAATGTCGTCGCCGGTAATACGATATCGGCATAATCCGTGGTATCGGTGAACAGCTGCTCATGCACGACGGTAAACAAATCCTCCCGCCGCAGTCCTTGCAACACCGCCTTTTGGTTGGGCGCGATCACGGCCGGGTTGGAGTTGTAGACCAGCATCGCCTTCACCGGAGGATCGCTCAACTCCGTCAGCGCATGGCCCAGGCGACTCATGTTCACGATACGGCCCACTCGGCCAATGGGGCTCGATTCCGCCAGGTCTGGACGCTCCAGCGCGTGCTTGTTGAACTGAAACCCCCCGCTGGTCGAAAGCTGCAACCCTCCGCCCAGATGCTTCCACGCCCCGATTAGACACGGCAGCATGGCAATGGCGCGTGCCGCCGCTCCGCCGTTTTGGCTGCGCTGCACACCATAATTCAGCCGAATCACGGACGGCGTTGCGGTCGCATATTCTCGCGCCAGTCGCACAATATCGTCTGTGGACAGGCCCGTTACCTCCGCTACGTACGCCGGCGGATATTCCTTCGCGCGAGCGCGTAGCGGCTCAAATCCATGGGTCAAACGCTCCACATAGTCCGAGTCATACAGATTTTCTTCAATCAGCACATGCATCATGCCCAGCGCCAGCGCCGAGTCGGTTCCAGGTCGAATCTGCAGGTGCCAGTCAGCGGCCTTCGCGGTGCGTGTCGTATATGGATCAATCACGATCAGGCGCGCGCCCTTTTGCCGCGCTTCCTGGATGAAGGGCCACAAATGCACGTTGTTGCCCAGGATATTCGCCCCCCACGCCAGGATGGTGCGGGCATGGCGAAAGTGTTCCGTGTCGGTGCCGAGCTTGGCTCCATAAACTGCCATCAAGGCCTCGCCACCGGCAACGGAGCAGATGGTGCGATCGAGCCGAGATGCGCCCAGGCGAGAGAAAAATCGACGGTCCATCGAGCCAAATCCCAGCACCGCCATGTTCCCGGCGTAGGAATATGGAAGGATGGCTTCTGATCCAAATTTTGCAGAGACATTCTGCAGGCGCGTGGCAATTGTATCCAGCGCCTCATCCCAGGAAATGCGCTCGAAAACGTCCGCCTGTTTTTCCGCCGGGATCGGACCCTTCGCAACACCCGGGCGGCGGCGCATCGGATACAGTACTCGCGCCGGGGAGTAGACAAGGTCAAGATACTTCGTCACCTTGGCGCAAAGAAATCCGCGGGTAACAGGATGATCCGGATTGCCCCGGATTTTTGTTGCGCGACCCTCTGGGTTCACCGAGATATGCACGCTGCACGAGTCAGGGCAGTCCAACGGGCAAACCGCATGCACAACCTTCAGGGAATCCATACTCGCATTCTAGGCTAGAGAACAGGGTGTAGGGTATAGGGCTCAAGGAGCAGAATGACCAGCGTTTGAATATGTATTCGCGTCCGGTGCATGGGACCTATTCCCTGCTCCATGTTCCCTGTGTCTCTGTTTCTGTCAGACCTGCATCACTTCTTTTTCCTTCGCCTTGCAGAGCTCTTCCATGCGCTTGATTTCTTCATCGGTCAGCTTCTGCATCTCTTCCAGCGACCGCTTCTCTTCGTCCTCGGAGATTTTTTTCTCCTTTGTCGCTTTCTTCAGCAGCTCGTTACCGTCGCGGCGAATATTGCGCACTGCCGTGCGATGATCTTCGAGAATCTTGTTGAGATGTTTCACCACTTCTTTGCGCCGCTCTTCCGTCATCGGCGGTACCGGAACCCGCACCACTTTTCCATCATTCTGCGGATTGAAGCCCTGGCTGCCGACGCGTAGCGCTTTCTCGATTTCAACGATCAGGCTGGTATCGTACGGTTGAATCAGCAACAGTTGCGGCTCCGGCGCGCTTATCTGGCCCACCTGGTTCAGCGGCATCTCTGTCCCGTACGCCAGTACTTTCACCTGGTCCAGCATGTGCACACTGGCGCGTCCTGTGCGAATGGAAGCCAGATTGGTACGAAAATCCTCGACCGCTTTGTCCATCCGAGTCCTGAGCAGTTGGTAAGTTTCTTTCAACGCCGGAATACCGGCCATCGCTGATCCAGCCATGATGTTTTTTCCTCCCTGCAACACGATATTGTAACCAAGCGCATACGACTCTGCTTCCCGAAACATCGGCGGCGGCTTGTAGTGTGCCTGCAGCGCGCTTCGATACGGTCACGACTCCGCCGTTTTGCATCTCAGTCGGTGGGCCAGTCTTAAGGTGATCAGAGAGGCAGCTGAGAATTGCTGACCACGCGAGTGCTCCCGACCATTTAGAATAAAACTGTCGTGAGCGACCTCTTTTCCGCTGATTCCACTATGCATACCTGCCCCGTCTGCACCATGCCACTGAGCCTTCGTCGCTCTTTTTTTAAGGCTGGATGGAGAGGGTTTTTCCGCTGCCCCTCTTGTCGCGGACATCTGCAGATCCACGGCCGCGTGCTCCCGATTGCCACAGCATTGCTGGTGGCAATCGGCTTCCTGGTGCTGGACTGGAGCGGCCAAACCGACGTCAACTTCACCACTCTCTGGTGGGATGCCTTCCAAATTGGCTCTGTGCTGTTTGTTTTGTTTGTGATGTTGGGCTGGTTGCTTCGCGTGGATCGTCGTCAGCCAACCCGCAAATTCGTTCCCTGAGCGGACGTCATTTCAGCGAAGCGAATCCCCTACGTTAGAGCTTTCAGGCCCGTCGAAGCGGCCTGTTCATGGGCGTGATAGGAAGACCGCACCAGCGGGCCAGATTCTACATGACGGAAGCCCATCCGCATGGCTTCCTCTTTCATCCAGGCGAACTCCTGCGGGGAATACGTTCTCGCCATCGGCAAGTGATCTTTCGAAGGACGCAAATACTGCCCGATCGTCAGGATGTCGGTCCCGACCCGCGCTAGGTCGCGAAACACGTCCAGCAGCTCGTGCATCTCCTCGCCCAGCCCAACCATCACGCCCGACTTCGTCACCAGCTTGGGATTCACTTCCTTGGCATACTCCAGCAGCCGCAGCGTGCGTTCATAGCGCGCACCTGAACGCACCACGCGATAGAGCCGCGGCACGCTTTCGGTGTTATGGTTCAACACCTCAGGAGCAGCATCCACCACGATGCGAATCGCATCTTCCTTGCCCTGAAAATCCGGGATCAGCACTTCCACCTGGCAGCCGGGAGCTTGCCGGCGAATTTCCTCAATCACCATGGCAAACGCACGCGCCCCACCGGTAATATCGTCATCGCGGTTCACACTGGTGATGACGGCGTGCTTCAAACCTAACGCCGCCACTGCTTCCGCCACTCGCCGCGGCTCGTCAAAATCGATCGCCTCCGGACGCCCCTTGGGCACCGCGCAGAAACCGCATCGGCGGGTACACAAGTTGCCCAGCATCATGAACGTCGCCGTCTTGTGATTCCAGCATTCGCCGATATTGGGGCAATGCGCCGACTCGCATACGGTGTTCAGGTTCAGGCTGCGAGCCAGCTTCTTCAGGTCGTGGAAGACTTCTCCCATCGGCGCGCGCGCCTTCAGCCACTCCGGCCTGGGCTGCGGCCGCTTCGGCAAAATATCGATCTGGATCAGTTCAGGAGTGGTCGACATGGGGTAAATGCACTGCAGACACCACTCTCTATTGTACCTGTGACGTCGCCGTGTCCGGCTCGCTCTGCGGAGCCGCGAGTGCGGAGTCCTGCCCCTTCGGCTGACTGTCGGCCGCAGAGATTCTCCAAATGGTCACATAATTCTTGCCCGTCCACACAATATGCGACGGTGGTAAAGAAATATACCCCGCCGGCGCCAACGGCAGTCGCGAATATACCTCGACGCCGGTGATCATCCATTGCGGTTCGCCATTCGGTCCTGCCGCCCACGGCTCGCACGTATATTTCGTGCTCTCCAAAAAGAGATGGCCGCAATACGTGTCCTTGCCCCACTGGTCGAACGGCACCGTCGGACCGGCAAATCCATCGATATTGTCCCTGCGAATAAATTCGCCGATGCCCTTCTGCGCCAATTCGGTTTGAAATTCGCGATCGGCCATCAGCCCATCCAACGGCACCACTGCAGCATCGGTAAAATACGCCATCCCGCCAGGTTGGTCGTAGGCCAGCAGGCGGGACATATGATCATCGTCCAGCACTTGTCGCAGCACGGGAATCGTGGTCTCTTCGGCAACCTGTTCGCGACTGTGTTTCCAGCCCATCTTGTACCAAAGCAGCGTGGAGAAGACGATCGCCAGCAGGATGCCAACAGAATGCAACGTTGCCGCCACAGAAGGAGTCCGGCCCCGCGCCTTTGCCGGAGCCGCCTGAAACAGGCATGCAGTCGCACGCGAGGCAGTCAACGCAGCCAGCATCGCCCAGCTGACGTAGTACCAGGTCCAACGGGTCTCTTCCGTCATCCGCAGCGTGATATATGCGGCATGCATCAGGATGCCGAGAAAGAACGGCAGCTCCGCGAACAGGAACCAGCGATCGCGCTGTTTGCGCCACAGAATCGCAATCGAAATCGCGCAAATGATCAGCGAGATCAACGCCGTGTGCGGCAGGTTGTGCCCCAGCGCATGATCGTGGCTGTTGGTCGACTTCAGCAGCCCGCTAATCGGCATCAGAATGTGGAACCAGAACAGGTTGCTGCCCAGGTACGCGCCCCACAGCACCGCATACAGTGGGATCCACGCCAGATGAATTCGCAGCGCGCGCTTGCCTTCCGCCTGCTGTTGCCGCAGACACCAAAAAAGAACCGCGATCCATATGCACGCGATGACAAAGATCGAGTCGAGCCGGCTCAGCACCGAAAATGCAGCCAGAACATTGAACGCCAATCCGGTTTTCCAATCCGGATGCTCGAAGAACTTGTACAACGCCAGCAGCGTTCCCACCAGCAGCGCCGCACTCAAAGAAGACTCGGTCCCCAACTGCAGCCCAAAGAGAAATGGAATCAGAATCGTCCACGCGACCCAGGCCGGCGCTCGCAAACGGCGCAGCAATCGACCTGCCACCACCAGCACCACAATATTCAGCAGCACAATCAAGGCTGCAATCATGTGCAAGCCGACGATGCGATTCGGGAACACGCGATAAACGGCCGCACACAACAACATCCAGATGGGATGGTAGCCGTTGGTCTGCATCAGGCGATTGAAGGTGCTGCCGTAGCCCAGCGCAAAATTGCGCCCAACCTGCAGGTAGAAAAAGCTGTCATCGGCGAAGAAGGGGCTGGGCTGGCGAACAAAAAGCACCGCATACGCGGCCGTCAGCAGTGCAAAAAAAATATCCAGCCACAGCGGTTCCCGCTCTCGCTGATCGGCGCTTGTTGCCTGGGGTTCTGTCTCTGTCATGGAAAAGGAAGGCGAAACACCTTATCAAACTGATTCGCAGTTCGAAGTGTCAGTATAAGGCGTGCGAGAGAAAGTGGCCGAGTTGCCCAATACCTGAAAGCGCTGCGGTATTTTTGGGAAAACCCGAAGCGCCTGCTCCATTGAATCCGTGGTCGCGTTCAGTAGTACAAATATTTTCTCCAGCGGAGATCACTGCTGCCGATCATGCGCATGATATGCCGGCTTGTATGCAGGGAAAACGGCCGCGGTTCGCGCATCAACCGCATTCCTTCCAGCTCATGAATCATCTGGTTGCCCTTGGTGCGATTGCAGGTGTGGCAGCAGGCTACCAAATTTTCCCAGGTGGAAAGACCTCCGCGCGAGCGCGGTACCACGTGGTCGAGCGTCAATTCACTCGCCGGCAAAATGGTCGCGCAGTATTGGCAGGTGTTGCGGTCACGCAGCAGTATATTTTTCCGCGATAGTGCCCGCGTCTGGTGAGGAATTCGGCGATACTCCAGCAACCGGATCACCGACGGCACCCGCACGCGCACCCGCGCCGCATGCAGCAGCGTCGCATGCTCCTCTTCCGGGCGCGCCACTCCCTTCAGGATCAGCACCAGCGCGCGCCGCGCCCCGCAAATATTGATTGGTTCATAGGAGGCGTTCAGCACCAGCACCGGCGTGTGCATCGGCGACGCCGTCTGGGTCGACGAGCGCTCCTGCAGCTTGGGCTCAGAGTGACCTGTATGACATTTCGCCTGAGGTTTTTGTTTGCGGGCATACACCGTGGCTCTTCCCGTAGACATCTGATTTCCTCCCCTAATCCCCATTCCTGGAGCTTGCAACAACCATTGACTCACTCGCAGGCACCGGCACCGCCGTGGTACTCGACCCACTTCCTACCGCATCCCAAAACGCGACGCCTTCCCGTTGCGAGCGTGCCAGCGTCGCCACATGCACGGAGATCGCCCCCGCTCCCAGCAGGGTTCGCGTGCATTCCCGCGCCGTCGCTCCGGTGGTGTAAATGTCATCCAGCAGCAGCATCGCGCGCCCGGTCACCTTCTCCGGCTGGCGAACAAAAAAAGCGCCGCGTAAATTGCGGCGTCGTTGATGCGGTGTCAGACCAGCCTGGGTTTCCGTGGCGCGCTGGCGTCCCATGGCCTCGTACGCCACCTGCAATGCAAGATCAGGACGTTGCCGGCGCAGACTGCGCACCGTCGCCTCTGCCAGCAAAGCGGTTTGATTGAATCCGCGTTCCCGCTGCTTGCTTCCATGCAGCGGAACTGCCACCACCGTCAGGCTCGGTGGCAAATCCTGGCGTCGCGCAATCGCGCCGGCCAATAGCCTGCCCAGCGGCCCAGCGAGGGTCGGGATGCGTTCGTACTTCAGCAGATGGATTAACCCGCGCAGCGTGCCTTCATACTCACCATAGGCAACCGCCAGTTGGAACGAAGGCCGTGCTCGCTCACACAAATGGCAAAGATTCCCGCCACCCGAACCTCTCGCCGCCAATGTCGTCGCAAAGCGCAAACCACCCACGCTCAGCCGTTCGCCACATAGCGTACATAAATTTTCTGGGATTTGTCGCGGCAGATCGGCCCAGCAAACGGCGCAGATCGGCGCGGTGGAAAGATGCAGGAGAGGTTGATTGCAGAGCCTGCATTGGGAAGGAAAGAGTGCGCAACTCACAGCGTCCACGGGACTTCGGAGAACACGCGCGACTGCGCGCCAAGCGGCCATCTCCGATGGCGGAAGTGTACTGGCTCGGTCTAAAGACCTCGAGGACTGCCTAGGGAAGACGCACCTCCCAACCATAAATCGTTCCTGTCAGGAACGCTTCACGTGCCAGAGCGTGTCGGCTCGCCGCGGCGAGCGCCCGGTTCGATCCGGCTGAGTGCAGTATATTCGGATTTCATGAAACGAACAGCCTAGAGCAGCAGAAATTTTAATCCCAAGCGTGCGAAGGACTTGCATTCCCACGCCAAAACAGGCTTTCATCAGGTGTTTTGTCCCGTAGATTTGGGCGATTTCATCTATCGTGAAGCGTAGCGAATGCTCTACACTCAACGGTTTGCTGCAATTCGTTTCACGGAGGCTCAACGTTGGCCAGCACTGCCGGACCATCCAATCCACCCGCCGCTTCGCACCCCTCGGCCAGCCACGCTTCATCTCCCACGGAATTTCAGCCCTATGTGAAGCCGGAAGAATCGCGTCCGGAATTTACCTTCCGCGCCATTTTTCTCGGCTGCATCTTCGGCATCCTTTTCGGCGCCGTCACTGTCTATGTCGGCCTACGCGCCGGGCTGACTGTGGCTGCCTCCATTCCAATCGCGGTGCTGTCGATCAGTGTGCTGCGTGCCCTCGGCCGCGCCTCGATCCTCGAAAATAACATTGTCCAGACCACCGGCAACGCCGGCCAATCGATTGCCGCCGGCGTCATTTTCACCTTGCCCGCGCTCATCTTTCTCGGCTTCGATCTGGAATACTCCCGCATCTTTTTTCTCGCGCTGCTCGGCGGATGGCTTGGCGTCTTCTTCATGATTCCGCTACGACGAGAACTCATCGTCAAGGAACACGGCCATCTCACCTACCCCGAAGGCACCGCCTGCGCTGACGTTCTTCTCGCCGGCGAACACGGCGGCTCCTTTGCCAGCCGAGTTTTCTGGGGCCTCGGTCTGGGTGCGATCTATACCCTGTTTCAAAACGGCAACCTGTTCAGCGCGTGGCCCGGCACTCCGAATTACGAGCCCAAATGGCTGCCCGGCTCTGCCATCCGCGCCGATGCCACGCCGGAGTACCTCGGGGTTGGCTACATCATCGGCCCTCGCGTTGCCGGCACGATCTTCGCCGGTGGCGTGTTTTCCTGGCTGGTGCTGATGCCCGCAATTCACTTCTTCGGTGCGCATTTCACTGGTCCTATCTATCCCGGCACGCAGCCGATTTCGCAAATGTCACCCAGCGATTTATGGGCCGCCTACGTTCGTCCCATGGGAGCAGGCGCAGTAGCCGCTGCCGGAATTCTCACGTTGCTGCGTACCCTACCGACCATCTGGGGCGCCTTCCGCGAAGGCATCGCCACAATCGGCAAGTCGCGCGCCGCCGCTGCTGCGGAAAAACGTACCGACCGCGACTTCCCCATGTCCGTCGTCGTCGGTGGCTCCGTGCTGCTGGTCGTGTTGATGTTCTTGTTCCTCACCTTCAAGCCGGTTCCCGGCGCGCAAACCAGCCTGCTTGCCAACCTGGCTGCGTCGCTTCTGGTCGTCGTGTTTGGATTTCTATTCGTCACCGTTTCGTCGCGCATCGTCGGCCTTATCGGCAGCTCTGCCAATCCTATTTCCGGCATGACCATCGCCACGCTGATGGCCACCTCCGCGATTTTCCTGGTAAAGGGTTGGACAGCCCCCGCCTTCGGCGCGCTCGCCATCACCATTGGCGGCGTCGTGTGTATCGCCTCGGCCAACGCGGGCGATACTTCGCAGGACCTGAAAACAGGCTTTCTCATCGGCGCGACTCCGTGGAAACAACAGCTCGCGCTGCTCATCGGAGTGTGCATTTCCACCATCTCTATAGGGGTTACGCTGACCGCGATGAACAAGGGCTTGGAGGAATTTCGTCCGACAAATGTTCCCTACAATCTTGCCCAGCCTGCCGATGGAGTGACCGTTCAGCAGGAACATTTTTCCCGCCGCGAATTTCGCGTCAAGCTCGCCAACGGAAAAGAGCAGATCGACAACGGAAGCAACTATGTTCTGCTGAACGCGCTGGGCTCGCACAAACTTGCCGACGGAAAATATCTTTTTAATCCCGCCACCGGCCACATTGAAGTGCAGTGGATTGAAGGCATCGGCAGCGAGCGCGCCGCCGCCCCGCAGGCCCGCCTGATGGCTACCGTCATCAACGGCATCCTCACCCGCCAGCTTCCCTGGGGTCTGATTTGGCTGGGCGTTTTTCTGGTGATCGTGGTGGAGCTACTCGGAGTCCGGTCGCTTTCTTTCGCTGTCGGCGCGTATCTTTCGATCGGCACCACTCTCGCCATCTTCTGCGGGGGCGTAGTGCGCTGGATGATCGATCGCGCCGTGTCCCGCGATGGCGCATCCGCTGGAGCGTTAGAAGGCGAGATCAGTCCCGGCTCTCTTTACGCCAGCGGATTGATTGCTGCGGGTGGGATTGTCGGCCTGCTCGGCGTCGCGCTCAAGCTGTATGAATCAGCCACGGAACACTACGACATCCTGAAGATGTCAACGAAAAATCCTCTGTATCACGATTGGGTTTCGGTGCTCATGTTTGCGCTGCTGGCGGCATCGCTCTACTACTTCGCCCGCCGCCCGCTCAACCTTCGGAAGCCTGCTCCGCCGCGATAGTCTGCGGGCCGGCAACCCGCGCCGGCGGAAATTGTCCCCGCGCATGTTTCAATGCCGGCAGCACCTGGTGCAGCCAGTTGCGAGTCGGCCGTTCCAGGAAGCGATAGACCAGCAACGCAGTAACTTCCAGGATGAAATACGAGATCCATGGATCGAAGCGCGCAATGTGCAGCCGCACCAGCAGGCCGCTCACATGGATCCAGCGCCACAGGTTGAAGTGGAGAATATACAGGCAGTAACTTGCCTCGCCGACAGCCACGAACAGCGGGAAGCGCAGGAACCGCGTAATCGGATGATGCCCCGTCAATCCTAAGATGGAGATGGCGAACAGCGGTGTGATCAGGCCGTTATGCATCAGCAGAAACGGCATCTTCGCTCCCTGCATCAACACCGTGCACACGCTGCCCAGCCCGATGATCGCCAGCCAGTAGCGGGTACGATTGGCCAGCTTCATCCGGTCATTTAATTTTGAAAGCACGATGCCTGCGGTAAACGTCGGCAGGTGCGGCAGCGGCGTCATTTTCACCGCTCGCAGCCAGTAGCTATTCGACATGCGAGTGATCGGCCCCAGTCCGTCGGGCCGCACCCACATGTAGATCAACGGAATGACCAGGGATGCCAGCCAGCATCCCGCGAGAATCAGCAGCAACTTGCGCGTTTGCCGCGGCCACTTGATCGCCACCAGCAACGGAAACAGCAAATAGAACACTGTCTCGCATGAGAGCGTCCAGGCTGGCGTATTCCAGAATGTGCATAGCCTCGGGCTCCAGCCCTGCTGCATCATCGCCGTCAAGCCCAAGCCCTGGAAAAACTGCGCATGAGTGCGATACTTCCATTCCAGTTCCAGAATCGGAATGGAAATCAGAAGTCCCAGCACGTAGACCGGGTACAGCCGCGAGAACCGTGTCTGCCAAAATTGCTTGCGGTCGAACTGGCCGGCATCCGAGCGATCAGAATAGTTGTAGGCAAGGATGAATCCAGACAACAGGAAAAAGAAATTTACGCCCACATAGCCGTTATCCATCATTGGAGACAGTGGGCCGAACCAGGCAGGGTTCCAAAAATGAAAAAAGACGATGTTAGTCGCGGTAAAGGCGCGAAGGCCCGTTAATGCGGGCATTACAGGCCGGCGGGGTATAGGAATAGCGACTGCCATTGTGTCTACGTCGTGACCAGGGAGCCAACTTTTTCGCCGGCGATTGCCCGCCGAATGTTGCCCGGTTGGTTCATGCTGAAAATGATCATCGGCAGATCGTTATCCTTGCAAAGACTCACAGCTGTCATGTCCATCACTCGCAGATTGCGCTGCAGAATGTCCATGTAGCTGATTTCCTCAAACTTGACCGCGTCCTTGTGCAGCACCGGGTCGGCACTGTAAATGCCATCCACCTTGGTTGCCTTCAGCAGAACGTCAGCTTTAATCTCCATCGCTCGCAGAGATGCGGCGGTATCCGTCGAAAAATAGGGATTGCCAGTGCCAGCGGCGAAAATGACGACTCTTCCTTTTTCTAGATGCCGAATTGCCCGTCGACGGATATATGGCTCCGACACCTGATTCATTTCAATGGCACTCATCACCCGGCAAAAAACATTCTGCTTCTCCAGCGCATCCTGCACTGCCAGCGCGTTGATAATGGTGGCCAGCATGCCCATGTGATCCGCCGATACGCGATCCATTTCCTGGGCCTGCTCCGCCACACCGCGAAAGAAATTTCCGCCGCCAACCACAATCGCCAGTTCTACGCCCATGGAGTGCACGTCGGCAATCTCCGCCGCAATTTCGTGTACTCGCGCGACGTCGACCCCGAAGCCGCGGTCTGCCGCCAATGCCTCGCCGGAAAGCTTGAGAAGAACTCGTTTGTACATGCCCTTTGAGTATCGC
This sequence comes from uncultured Acidobacteriota bacterium, assembly GCA_963794795.1. Classification (GTDB taxonomy): domain Bacteria; phylum Acidobacteriota; class Terriglobia; order Terriglobales; family Acidobacteriaceae; genus JAKAAZ01. The sequence goes on from CAWCFC010000011.1 coordinate 144,605, forward strand.
AGAAGTAGATCAAGCGAGGAAACCGTTCCCGGCTCATTCTTTCGCCTCAAGTAAGGCATGCTAGGCTGGTGCTCAAGATCCTTATGAAAACTGGGACAGTTGGGCCTTGGATTTTTCTATCACTGGTTTTATTCATATTTTTCTGCATGGACGGCATGACCTTCGCGCAATCCTCCAGAGCAACCTGGACTCATAAGTACGATCTGGGTGTGTTTGGCGAGTATTCTTCTACCTCTTCCCACATGTGGCTGGGTTATGCCCGGAAGAGAGAGCTCGCTGGACTCGGCGGTTCTCTCGCCTGGCGACTGGTCAATCGCCATTCGTTTGAGCTGGCCTATCTTGTTGAAGTCCGCCCGTTGTTGATGGAGAGCGATCCGATGCTGGTCAGCATGACCAATCCACAACTTGGAGCGTTCACGTTTAATCCGCCTTTGGTTGTGGTCGATCCGCTCAATCCGGTCCTATTCAACGTGATTGAACCCGGTGGAGACTCCGTCACCTACCCGTGGACGGCAAATTATTCGCGGCGTTGGACGTATACAGGCGGCGCCAGTCCTTTTGGCATCAAGCTGAATGGCTTCACGCATCGGCGAATCCAGCCGGAGGTCACGGGCAATGGGGGATTTCTGATTTCGCCGCGCGACATTCCCGTTGAAAATAGCTCTTCGTTCAACTTTACATTTGAACTGGGAGCGGGTCTGCAATGGTATCGAACCGCAACCCAATCGATTCAAGCAGAGATCCGTTATCACCACCTATCGAACGGCGACCTCGGGACTGCGAACCCAGGCGTGGATTCGGTGCTTTGGAAAGCGACCTACAGCTTCGGCAGAAATCACCTATTCCACTGACCATAGGAGGGTATACTGCGGTTGCCATGCGTCGAACCATCCCATTACTTCTTGTTCTAACCGGTGTTTGCCTTCTCTCCATGCCAGTCCACGCCCAGACCGCAGCCAGTTCCGTGCCTCTTCTCATCGTCGTCAACCAGGGAGATAAAGATATCAGCCTGGTCGATACCGCGAGCGAACAGCAGATCGCGACCATCCCGGAAGGCGTGACCGTCATGCACGGTCACGAAGCCGCTGCATCTCCCGACGGCCGTATCGCCTACGTTCCCATCTATGGCAATGTCGGCGTTGGCATGACCGGGCTCAATGGACACGAGATGCTGGTCATCGATCTGCCTTCGCGCAAAATCATCGGTCACGTCGACTTCGGCCACGGCGTCCGTCCCCATTGCGTGATCTATAACAAACACGATGGACTGCTCTACGTGACCACCGAACTCGATCAGGATGTGACGCTCGTCGACCCGCGCACTCTCAAAATCGTCGGCACAATCCCCACCGGGCAGAAGGAATCGCACATGCTCGCCATCTCTCCCGACGGAACCCGCGGCTACACCGCCAATGTCGGCCCCGGCACCGTGTCCGTGCTCGACATCAAAGCGCGCAAGACGCTCGCTGTGATTCCCATCTCCAGCGAGATCCAACGCATTTCTGTATCGAGGGACGGCAGTATGGCCTTCACCTCCGACCAGGAGCAGCCTCGTCTCGCAGTCATTGACACCGCGACAAATAAGGTCAAAGCCTGGATCCCCTTACCGGGAACCGGCTACGGTACCGCGTCGACCGAAGATGGCCGCTCGCTGCTGGTTGCCATACCTCGACGAGACCTGGTGGCCGTTGTCGATCTCGCCACATTGAAAGTGGTCAACACCATTCCCGTTCCCAGCGCGCCCCAGGAAATCCTGGTCCGCCCGGACGGCAAGATCGCCTACGTCTCGTGCAATGTGAAGAATCAGGTCGCCGTCATCGATCTGACTGATTGGAAAGTGCTGAAACTCATCAACGTGGGCGCCGGTGCCGACGGTCTCGCCTGGGCCCAATAAAAATCGCACCCCTCCGAGCACAATCTTCGACGCAATAAAAAAGCCCGACATGAGTCGGGCTTTTCTTCGAACTAAAACCGCTTACGTCGTCGCTTTGATCTGGGCCACAGTCCAATTGGCATCGCCAACCTTGAAACGGGCGAAGCGGCGCACCTGGATGTTTTCTCCCAGCTTGCCGACCTTCTGCGCGATCAACTGCGCAATGGTCACCGTCTGCTCCTTGATGAACGGCTGCTCCAGCAGGCAGACTTCCTCGTAGAACTTCGACATTTTCCCTTCGACGATCTTCTCGATCACCGGAGCCGGCTTGCCGGTCTGCGCCGCCTGCGCGCGATAAATTTCTTTCTCGCGTTCCAGGTCTTCGGCAGTCACATCTTCTTTGCGGATGTAGCGCGGATCGGTGGCTGCAATATGCATCGAGATATCCTTGAGCAGCTCCTGAAAATCAGGCGTGCGCGCCACAAAATCACTTTCGCAATTGATTTCCAGCAACACACCAATCTTCCCGCCGGCGTGGATGTAGGTTCCCACCGCACCTTCGCTGGCGGTGCGGCTGGCCTTCTTGGCCGCCGATGCCATGCCGCGCTTACGCAGCACGACCACGGCTTCTTCCATGTCGCCTTTGGCTTCTGTCAGTGCATTACGGCAGTCCATCATAGGAGCGCCGGTCTTCTCGCGCAGCTCCTTCACCATTCCAGCTGAAATTGTTTCTGTCACAGTCGACATCCTTTTATACGTCCAATCTTTTTTTCATTTGAGCTAGTGTGCGAGAGCGGCCTGAACCTTACAGTGCAAGGTCATCCAGGCCGCCTCAAGAACACGGAAAGTAACTTTCGTGCGGTCAGCTCGCCGGCGAAACTCCATCCAGCGCGCCTGCACGTACCAGCGGAATCTAGACGCCGCTCTCAGCCGTCGCTGCTTCCGGCTCATCCGCAATCGCGGAAACTGCCGTGGGAGCTTTGCGAATTCCGCCGCCCAGCGCCTGCTCCAGGTCAACATCGTCATCAGCCAGTTCAGGATCGTACTTGGCTGCGTTGAACCCATCCGGAGCTGCCGCGACACCCTCGGGAGCCGCTTCGTCCGCGCTCGCCGTCACACCGGCCAGTTCCGCCTGCTGCTTGTCGCCGCTCATTTGCACGCCTTCGACAATCGAGTCGGCAATTTTGGAGGTGAACAAGCGAATCGCGCGCAGCGCGTCATCGTTGCCCGGAATGATGTAGTCGACCAGTGTCGGATCGCAATTCGTATCCACAACAGCGACCACCGGAATGCCCAGCTTGCGGGCTTCCTTCACTGCAATGGTCTCGTTGTTCGAATCCACAACGAAGAGCGCATCCGGCAAACGGCGCATATTCTTAATGCCGGCCAAGTTCGCCTGCAGATGCTTGCGCTCGCGTTCCAGCTTGATGACTTCTTTCTTCGTCATCAGGTCGTAGCGGCCGTCGGTGGCCATCTCATCCAGTTCCTGAAGGCGCTTCACAGACTTCTGCACGGTCGCCCAATTCGTCAACAGACCGCCCAGCCAACGCTGATTGATGTAGAACATGCCGCAACGGGTGGCTTCCTCGGCAATCGCATCCTGCGCCTGCCGCTTGGTGCCCACAAACAAAATCGTCTTGCCGTCGAGCGCCAGGTCCGTCACATACTTGCTGGCTTCCTTGAACATCTTCAAGGTCTTCTGCAGATCGATGATGTAAATTCCGTTCCGTTCGCCAAAGATATATTCCTTCATCCTTGGGTTCCAGCGCTTTGTCTGATGCCCGAAGTGGACTCCCGCTTCGAGCAGTTCCTTCATGGTGATAGTGGCCAAACGACCTCCTTGTGATTTGCATTCGGCCAGTTCGTCAAAACTGACTCGAATTTATCCCCGTAGGGAAATTTACTTCCTAAACCTGTCATGCAACTCGCTTGAGAAACTTGTACGTGCAAAGGCTGCACTCGTCAGGAGCGCAGCCATCGCTTGTCTCAAAGAAGTTGCCAGTTGCAAGCTGCGAACTATCGCTTGCTGAACTGGAAGCGCTTGCGAGCGCCCTTCTGCCCGTACTTCTTGCGTTCCTTCATGCGGGCATCGCGCGTCAAAAAGCCCTGTTCCTTCAGGCTGGCGCGCAGTTCAATGTTGTATTCGAGCAATGCACGAGCGGTGCCCATCTTCACGGCGTCCGCCTGTGCGGTAACTCCGCCGCCCTTCACCGTGGTTAACACGTCGAAGGTGGCAGCCAGGTCAGTTGCGACCAGAACCCGCTTGGCCGCGATGCGCTGCTGCTCGGTCACAAAATAATCTTCGAAGGCACGGCCGTTCACCGTGAACTTGCCGCTGCCAGGACGCAGAAACACGCGAGCAATGCTCGTCTTGCGCCGTCCGGTTCCGTAATACTGTGTCAATTCTGCCATACGTTTTTCGTTGTCCCGTTACGAAGTTTTCTTTGCGGTTGCTGAATCATCCAGGGTCATGGCAATCGGCTTCTGCGCCTCATGCGGATGCGTGTCGCCCTTGTACACCTTCAGTTTGGTGGCCATCTGGCGTCCCATCTTATTCTTCGGCAACATGCCGGTAATGGCCTGCTCCACCACGCGATCCGGTCGCCGCGCCATCAGGCGCACAAACGACTCTTCGCGCATGCCGCCCGGAAATCCGGTGTAGCGGCGATACATCTTCTGCTGGCTCTTCAACCCGGACAGGCGAACCTTCTCCGCGTTCAACACAATGACATGGTCTCCCGTGTCAATGTAGGGCGTATATTGCGGGCTGTTCTTGCCGCTCAACACCCGCGCGGCTTCCGTTGCCAGGCGTCCCAGCGTTTTGCCGCTGGCATCCAGCACGTACCACTTGCGGTTGATGTCCTGCGGACGCGGAATAAAGGTAGACATGGTTCCAGTTCTCCCAAACAAACGTCGAATAAAATCTGTCTTTGCGAGCCTATGCACACCGCCAGTACAAACAAGGCGTTCAGCTGCCGGAAATTCTGCCAGCAAATCACGCAATGGAGCACAGTGGGCCAACTACATGCAGCGTCGAGGGGCGGTGAAACCGAAAGACGCTTTGCGTGCCGCCAACGCACCGGAAGAGGTGCAAGCAGACTCACGCAACACTGCACAAGGATTTAAGAATAACCAAAACAAGGGCCTGAGTCAACGAAACCCGCCAAAAATCGCCCCTGCACAGGCAACAGTGCAGTCTTCGACAGTCATTTCAAATTCTAGTTGACGGTCGTATCGAACCCTGTTTACTCTAGGCTTGTTTTAAACAAGCCTATGACATCTAAATCACCCAAATTGCCCTCCGAACCCCGTGACCTGTTTCCCGGCGCCCTCGAACTCATGATCCTGCAGACCCTCCATCGCCAGCCCATGCACGGATACGCCATGGTCCAGCATATTCAGCAGCGCTCGCACGATCTGCTGCAGGTGGAGGAAGGCTCGCTCTACCCGGCGCTGCAACGCCTGCTGAAAGCCGGCCTGGTCGATGCCGAATGGAAGATTTCTGCCTCCAACCGCCGGGTGCGAACTTATAGCATCACGCCCGATGGGGCCAAACATCTGCAGCGCGAAGTTTCCCGCTTCGAGCAAATGCTCGAAGGCATCTCGCTGGTTTTAGCGCCGGCCAAGGGTTAGGGGAGCAGCATGAAGCCACTGCAGCGCATGTTTGATCGCCGCACGATTACTGCCGATCTATCCGAGGAGATGCAGCAGCATCTCGAGGAAAAGATCGACGCGCTGATCGCCGGCGGTATGCCGCGCGCGGAAGCTGTCCACGCTGCACGCCGCGCCTTCGGCAACGCCACGCTAATCGAGCAGCGCAGCCGCGAAGTCTGGATGTGGCCGCTGGTCGAAAGCATCTGCGCCGACATCAAATTCGCCCTCCGTCAGCTCCGCAGGAACATTGGTTTCACCTGCACGGCCATCCTGATGCTGGCACTGGGAATCGGCGCCAGCGTAGCGATCTTTGCCTTTGTCGATGCGGCACTCCTGCGACCGTTGCCCTATCCCAATCCATCGCGGCTGGTCGGATTGTTTTCCAGCATTCCATTGGGGCCGAAATACAACATCTCCTATCTGGATTATCTGGATTGGAAGAAGCAGAACAAGGTCTTCAAATCTTTCGACGCCTACGAGACATGGAATTTTATGGTGAACACCCCGACCGGCGCACAGCTAGCGCGAGGGGTGCATGTGAGCGACGGCTTCTTCCGCACGCTTGGAATCAGTCCGGCGCTGGGCCGGGATTTTCTGCCCGGGGAAGCGACACCTGCCGCGCCGCATACGGCGTTGCTGAGCTATGCCGCCTGGCAGAAGCGATTTGGCGGGAGAGAAGATGTGCTGGGCCAGACGGTGACGTTAGACGGCGTGCCCAGCACCATCGCGGGCATCCTGCCAAGGAATTTCCAATTCGGGCCAGCGGGAAATGCGGATTTCTGGACGCTACTGGATCCTGCCGGACCATGTGAAAAGAGGCGTATTTGCCATAACCTCTTCGGCATCGCACGACTGAAGAACGGCGTTTCAGTTCCGACGGCGGAAAGCAACATGAAAGCGATCGCAGCCCTGCTGGAGAAACAATACCCGGACACGAATCGTAATCAGGGCGCAGTCGTGATGCCGTTGGCAGACGTGATTGTTGGCGATGTTCGACCCATCTTATGGGTATTGCTCGGCGGTGCCGGCTTGTTGCTGTTAATCGCGTGTATGAACGTGGCGAACTTGCTGCTGGTTCGCACAGAGAGCCGCCAGCGTGAGATTGCCGTGCGCGGCGCACTGGGCGCATCGCGCGCACGCCTGGTTCGTCAATTTGTGACGGAAGGGTTGTTGCTGGTAGCGATCGGCAGCGTGCTGGGAGTTGCGTGCGCGTACGGGGCGATCCGGTTGCTTCCCGGAATGATTCCCGCGGACGTGCTGGCAGGAATGCCGTACCTGCAGGGACTCGGGCTGAATGTTCATGTGGTGGGATTCGCCACGGCAATCTCGCTGGTGGCGGCCGGGCTGTTCACGACTGCTCCGATGCTGCGTTTGTCATTGCAGGAAATTCGCGCCCGCCTGACAGAGGGCGGTCGCGGCTCCGCCGGCACCGTATGGCGGCACCTGGGCGCAAATCTTGTGATTGTCGAACTCGCTGTCGCGGTTGTACTACTTGTCGGCGCTGGGCTACTGGGCAGGAGTCTCTATCGCCTTTTGAGCGTGGAGGTTGGATTCCAGCCGAACCATCTGGCCGTGCTTAGTATAGGAGCGCCAGATTCCGGCTACTCGCAGGATGCGCAGGCAATTGCCCTGGAGCAGCAGATCGTTCGCAGGATCGGAAGTTTGCCGGGTGTACAGTCCGTGGGGATTGCGAGCTACCTGCCCCTCAGCGGAACTGGTCCCTTCATCGACTTCATCGTCAACGGTCGCCCGAATCGTGGAGAGCACTACGAGGCCACGCGGCGACAAGTAAGCGTCGGGTATTTCTCCACGCTGCACGCGCAACTTCTGCATGGCCGCTATTTCACCGATTCGGACGATGCATCAAACGCTCCTGTCGTTATGATCAATCGGGCCATGGCAAGGAAGTTCTTTCCCGATGAGAATCCGATCGGAAAGCAGATTGCTTACTCCGGTACCTGGTCGCATCCGCAACCTCCGATGAATATCGTCGGCGTAATTGGAGATATCAAAGAGGGACCGTTGGACTCGCAGAATTCTCCGGCGATCTATTTTCCTTTCAAGCAGGCTCCAGTGGACTGGTTTTCCATCCTGGTTCGCACCTCGCAAGCGGAGCAGTCGCTGCTGCCCACTGTAACGACTGCGGTCCGTCGGATCGATCCAGGCATTGCGACATACGAGGGAGCCACCATGAACGATCTGATCGAGAATTCGGAAACCGCGTATCTGCACCGCTCCGCCGCATGGCTGGTCGGGGGGTTTGCCGCCATGGCGCTGTTATTGAGCGTAGTGGGGCTATATGGCGTGATCGCTTACTCCGTGAGCCGAAGAACTCGGGAGATTGGAGTGCGCATGGCGCTTGGCGCGCAACGCGGCACAGTCTATCGGCTCATCTTGAAAGAGGCGGTCAGGCTGACTGTGTTCGGCATCGTTGCGGGGATAGGTTGCGCATTAATTGCAACGACCTTACTACGAAAATTGCTCTTTGGCGTCCAGTCGTGGGACGCGGCGACGCTCATCGCTGTCGCTGCTGTGCTCGGAATCTCAGCGCTCATCGCCAGCTATATTCCCGCGTGCCGTGCGGCGTCGATCGATCCCGTAATTGCTCTGCGGGCGGAGTAAAAGAGGCTCATGAAGCACTGGCTAAAGCAAATATTTTCGCGGCAAAAGATGCAGGTCGATCTATCTGAGGAGTTGCAGCAGCATCTCGAAGAAAAGATCGAAGCGCTCATCGCCGTCGGGATGCCGCGCGAGGAAGCTGTCCACGCTGCACGCCGCGCCTTCGGCAATGCAACGCTGATCGAACAGCGCAGCCGCGAAGTCTGGATGTGGCCGCTGGTCGCAAGCATCGGGGCGGACATCAAATTCGCCCTCCGTAAACTGCGTCAATCGCCAGGATTCACAATCGTCGCCATTCTCACTCTTGCTCTTGGGATAGGAGCCAATACCGCCGTATTCAGCGTGGTGGACGCTGTGATGCTGCGTCCGTTGCCCTATGCGCAGCCGCAAAGGCTGATCGATGTGCAGTCCGTCAACAGCCACGATCCTGTGCCAATATCCGATAACGTGTCGTATCCGAATTTCTTCGATTGGCGCGCCCAAAACCACACCCTCGAACACCTCGTTTCCTATCACGACAATTCCTACACGCTCACCAGAGTGGATCGACCTGTGCATGTGGAGGCCGAAATTGTTTCCTGGGATTTGCTGCCCGCTCTCGGCGCAACTCCCGAGATTGGACGCGGCTTCCGACCCGATGAAGAGAAGCAAGGAACGAAAGTGGCGCTCATCAGTCACCAACTATGGATGTCGCAATTCAACGGCGACAAGTCCATCGTTGGTCGCACCATTCACCTGAATGGCGACTTATTTACCGTCATCGGGGTCATGCCCGCTTCGTTTCGTTTCCCTGTCACATCCCCTGACAACGGTATCTGGACCACGCTCGCGGTCGACAACAATCCTGCCGACCCAAATCCGACAACGTCCAATCGCGGCATGCGCTTCCTTGATGTGATGGGGAGAATGAAGCCGGGCGTGACGGTTGCGCAGGTCAATCAGGACCTGAACATCATCGCGGAACGCCTCGCGAAACAGTACCCCGACTCGAATACGCGTTACAACGCAGTTCGTGTGCGAACAGAGCTCTCCGCATTGATTGGCAATACGCGAACAGCGCTCATGATCGTGCTCGGCGCCGTTGTGCTGGTCTTGCTGATTGCCTGCGGCAACATCGCCAACCTGCTACTGGCCCGCATGCACGCGCGTCAACGTGAGATTGCGATGCGCGCAGCTCTTGGAGCGGGGCGCAGGCGAATTGTTCGGCAATTGCTGGTGGAGAGCCTGGTACTGAGTGCGGCCGGCGGCGTCATCGGATGTGGCTTGGCTTTCGTTTGTACGCCGGCGATTCTCTCCTTGATTGGAGACAGCCTCCCGCGCGCCGCCGATGCCGGGGTGGACCTGCGTGTGCTTGCATTTGTCACCAGCGTGTCCTTTGCCGCCGCGGTTATCTTTGGAACCATCCCCGCCGTCACAGCGTCGAAAACGAATCTGGTCTCCACGTTGCAAGCGGGAGAGCGCACCGTCATTTCCGACGGCGCCTGGCTGCGCAGCTCGTTGGTGATTGGTCAGGTCGCGCTCGGCCTCATCCTTGCAGCCGGCGCGGGGTTGCTGATTACCAGTTTTTTGAATTCACTGCACGCCAACGAAGGGTTCAATCCAAGTCGTCTGTTGACTTTCACTTTCGATCTGCCCGACACGCGATATCAACAAACGCGACCGGAATTCTATCGTCAATATTTCGATCGGCTTCGTGCGCTTCCGGGAGTGCAATCCGCAGGCGGCGGCATGTTTTTGCCCATGACAAACAATGGCGCCGATCTCAGTTTTGTGGATCCGGAACATCCCGCTGCAAAAGGGCAACGGTCCAGCGCAAGTTTGGATATCGTCTCGCCGCAATACTTCCGCACCCTGCAGATTCCATTGCTTCGGGGACGCGACTTTTCCGATCGAGATGACACAAAGTCGCCACAAGTGATGATTGTGAATCAGGCGTTCGCGGACCGGTACCTTCACGGAGAAGACGCTCTGGGGAAAATACTCAAACCGGGTGCTGGTAGTGGAACCAAGCAAGGGCCCGCGTGGCGTCGAATCGTGGGAGTTGTTGGAAACGCCCGATACTACGCTACGCAAACAAGTTCACTTCCGGTCATGTACCTTCCCGCCGCGCAATTACCCAACTGGTGCTGCCTGTCTACGGTGGTGCGGACATCGGTCGCCCCGCGCAGCCTGGAGCCGACGGTGCGAAAACTTATGGCGTCGATGGACAAGGATGTACCCGTCACCGACGTTCACACCATGCGGGAGTTAATGTCCAGCCAGCTGTCTCAGTCGCGATTCGCAATGGTCCTGCTGAGCGCCTTTGCAGGCCTCGCCATTGTCCTCACAATTGTTGGCCTTTATGGCGTGATGATGTATTCCGTCGCACGCCGCACGCGAGAGATCGGCATTCGCATGGCACTGGGCGCGCAACGCAGCCTGTTGCTGAAAATGATTTTGCGAGAAGCGGCGGTGCTGCTCGGAACTGGGATCAGCATCGGATTGGCTGGGGCACTTCTCTCGGCTTCTGTGTTGAAAAGCCTGTTGTACGGCACAGGGTCGCACAATCCAGCGGTTCTGATTCTGGTGTCCATTGGGGTGGCGATTGCCGGAATAGTTGCAGCCTACATTCCCGCGCGCCGCGCAGCCTCGATAGATCCCATGGTGGCTCTGCGAGGGGAGTAAAAATGCCCATGAAGCATTGGCTAAAGCAAATTCTTTCGCGGCAAAAGATGCGAGCCGATCTTTCCGAGGAGATGCAGCAACATCTCGAGGAAAAAATCGAAGCGCTCATCGCAGGCGGAATGCCGCGCGAGGAAGCGGTTCACGCTGCGCGCCGCGCCTTCGGCAATGCGGCGCTGATCGAACAACGCAGCCGCGAAGTCTGGATGTGGCCGCTGGTCGCAAGCATCTGCGCTGACATCAAATTCGCTCTCCGCCAACTCCGCAAATCCCCAGGATTCGCCATCACCGCCATCCTAACCCTGGCAGTGGGGATTGGCGGACTCACAGCAGTCTTTTCGGTAGTCGAATCGGTGCTGCTGCGACCGCTGCCGTTTCACAATCCAAGCCAGCTCGTTAGCTTGCACGAAAGTATCCTGCACGATTCCCATCAATTTAATGTGACGGCGCCGGACATTCTCACGTTTCAGCGGGAAACCAAGACATTTTCCGGCGTTGGCGGATACATTGGCGCGAATTACGTAACCACCGGCGCGGGCGCACCGTTCGAAGCGCAGGCAGAGCGGGTGACGGCTTCACTGTTTCCTGTGCTCGGCGTCGACCCGATGCTCGGGCGGACATTTACGCAGCAGGAAGATGACACTTCCGCGCCGGTAACCGTTCTGAGTTATGCGCTGTGGAAGGACCGCTTCCAAAGCGATCGCAATATATTGGGGAAATCAATTGATCTGGACAAACGTCCGTATACGATCATTGGCGTCATGCCGCGCAGCTTTGAATTTCCCCTGGATGCGGGAAGGCTGAGTCACCAAGATCTTTGGGTTCCGATGAGCTTCACTCCGGCTGAAAAGAATAGCGAGGGCGAAGATTTCGACTACGGCGCGGTGGCGAGGCTGAAGCCAGGCGTCAGCATGGCGCTGGCGCAAAGCGACGTGGACCGCATCATTGCAGGAATTCAGGCCTCCTACCCAGCGAAATATCGGGTCCAACTGCATGGTTATTTCCGAACCTTGAAAGATGAGATCGTGCACAACGCCCGGCCTCTGTTTCGTATTCTGCTTGCAGCTGTCGGATTGATTCTGCTGATCGCTTGCGTGAACCTCGCCAATCTATTGCTGGTGCGCGCGGCTACCCGCAAACAGGAATTCGGAATGCGGATGGCGCTGGGCGCGGCTCGGGCTACCATGTTGCGGCAACTTCTCACCGAGAGTCTTGTGTTGAGTACGCTGGGAGGCTTGACCGGCATGGCGATTGCCATTGGCCTGGTGCGCGCGGCAGCCTTGTATATGCCGGATTCGTTGCCGAGGCTGAACGAAATTGCTGTGCGTTGGCCGGTGTTCGCAGTCGCTCTTGTGCTGATTGCCTTGACTGGGATTGCCTGCGGTGTAGCTCCGGCGCTTGCCGGGATGAAGATCGATCTGTTGGACTCGCTGCGAAGCGGGAATCAAAACTCCGGGCAATCACGGTCACAACATACTCTTCGGAACGGATTGGTCGCGGTGGAAGTGGCGATGGCAACTGTCCTCTTAGTGGCATCCGGCCTGTTGCTCCGCAGTTTTGCAAAGATGCTCGAAACCAATCCCGGATTTCAGCCGCAGCATGTGCTGACTGCTTTGCTGGTGTTGCCCAGGCACGATTATTCCAGTCAGGAGAAAGTGGCCGATTTCTATAGGCAACTCCATGACGCAGATCGAAGCGCTGCCGGGGGTGAGCGATATGGGATTCTCAACGAATATTCCGATCGTCGGAGCGAATTCCGGACGATTGATTACCCCGCAGGGATATGTGCGGCAGGCGGGCGATGGTTGGCTGATCACATCGAATTACCTGGTCGAGGGCGACTATTTTCAGACGCTGCATATTCCTCTGATTCGTGGCCGGTATTTCGACGCCGGCGACGAGCAAAGCGGAGCGCCGCTGGTCACCATCATCAGTCAGTCTTTCGCTGACCACTATTTTCGCGGGAAAAATCCAATCGGGATGCACGTCAAGGTGGGCGTCCTGAGCAGCCCGACGCCATGGATCACGGTGGTCGGTGTCGTGGGAGATATAAAACAAGCCGCTCTGGATCAGCCGACTGTCGTGCAGATGTATGCGCCCGTTTCGCAAGGTCCGGCGGACATGGGTCCGCTGGCCGCACAAACGTATGTGATGGGCGGCGGAATGGTTCTGGTGGTGCGGACAATCCAGGACCCGAAGGCGATCGCCATAGCGGTAGAGAAGACCGTGCATCAGCTCAATCCGTTGGTCCCCGTCTCGCGGGTGGCCACGATGGATGAGGTAGTGGCGGCGACGGAATCGTCGAGGCGATTCAATACCGCGATCCTCACAGCTTTCGCGGCGATCGCATTGCTGCTGGCCTTGCTGGGGATTTATGGTGTGATGGCGTACTCGGTGACCGAACGCACACGAGAAATCGCGATCCGTATGGCCCTCGGCTCCACCCGCGGTGCAGTACTGCTAAAGACGATGCGCTATGCGTTGCAGCTTACTGCGGTCGGCACAATCGCGGGTGTGACGTGCGCATTCGGAGTGACCCGCTTTCTCGGCGGGCTGCTTTTTGGAGTAAGGCCATTGGATTTTATGTCCATTGGGGGAGCGATTGTGGTTCTGTTTTGCTGCGCAGGGTTTGCAGCCTGGTGGCCCGCTCGCCGCGCCGCTTCGATTGATCCCATGCAGGCATTGCGGGCGGAATAGGAGAAGCAGGTGATGCACTGGCTGAAGCAAATGTTTTCGCGCCGCAGGCTATCCGCTGACCTGTCCGAGGAGATGCAGCAGCACCTCGAGGAAAAGATCGAAGCGCTGATCGCCGACGGAATGCCACGCGAGGAAGCCATCCACGCCGCACACCGTGCCTTCGGCAATGCCACCCTGATCGAGCAGCGCAGCCGCGAAGTCTGGATGTGGCCGCTGATCGAAAGCATCTGCGCCGACATCAAATTCGCTCTCCGCCAACTCCGCAAATCCCCCGGCTTTACCGCCGCGGTGGTTCTGACCCTAGCGCTCGGCATCGGTGCAAACACCGCCATCTTCAGCCTGGTGAATGCGGTTCTGCTGCGATCGCTGCCAGTTCGGAATCCCAACGAATTGGTTGTAATGCGATGGTCGGCACGCGCTTGGCCCAATCATGTTGGGACTCACAGCCACGGGGATTGTGCGTCTGACACATCTGCCGGGAGCCACAGTGACTGCGTCCTTTCCTACCCGATGTTTCGGGAGATTGCAGGACGCAGCGACCTGTTTTCGAGCGCGATAGCATTTGCCGGGCCGTCGGAGATGGACCTGAGCGGCAACGGGCCCGCAAGCATCGCCCAGGGCGCATTGGTTTCGGGTAATTATTTTCAGACCCTGGGAGTCCGGGCCGCGCTGGGCAGAACGCTGCAACCGGAAGACGAGAAACCAGGATCTCCGGCTGTCGCGGTGCTCGATTATGGATACTGGCAGCGCGCGTTTGGCGGCGCGACAAACGTTCTGGGGCGAACAATTCGCCTGAACAATGCCGTGTTCACGATTGTTGGAGTAGCGGATCGCGGATTCACTCGGCTGACACCTGGGACGTCCTTGGATTTGTGGGTGTCGCTGCAGCAGGCGATTCCATTGGGATTGTCTGAGGAGAGCCATTCACCGGGCGAAAGCGAATGGTGGCTGACGGTGTTGGGTCGTCTGCAACCGGGAGTTTCGGTCGCACAGGCGCAGGCGGCGATGAATGTCTGGTTCGTCAATGAGACGACCCATGGCGAAAAGCCCGCGTGGAAGAAAACACAAGATCCTCGCCTGAGTGTGTTGCCTGCACAAAGCGGGCTGACGGGGTTTCGCGCTAATTTCGGTGATCTGCTTATGTTGCTGATGGCCGCCGTGGGCATTGTGCTGGTCATCGCCTGCGCAAACGTCGCAGGCCTGTTGCTGGCGCGCGGAACGGTCCGCGAAAAAGAGTTTGCCGTACGGATCGCCGTGGGTGCCGGAAAAAGGCGAGTGATTCGCCAGCTGTTGACGGAAAGCTTGCTGCTGTCGTTCATGGGGGCCGCGCTGGGGACGCTGGTCGCGTACGCGGGAGCTACAGGACTGGAAACGTTCTTTTCGGAAAATATGAACAGACCGCTGCCGATCAACCTACATCCGAATGCCCCCGTGCTGTTGTTTGCGATTGGCGTAGCAGTCGTGACCGGAATTGGGTTTGGGCTGGCGCCGGCGTTCCGGGGAGCGCAAGCCGACGTTATGACCGAACTCAAGGGAAACTCGGCCACAACAAGACATGGGCGCAGACCGCGATTGGCTTTGGGAAGCAGCCTGGTGATGCTTCAAGTCGCGCTGTCGGTGGTGGTGTTGTCCGGCGCAGGTCTGTTGGTGCGCACACTCGACAAGTTGCACAGCATCAATCCGGGATTCGACACTCAGAACCTGCTGCTGTTCTCGATTGAACCCGAACTGGCCGGATATACGGGACCGCGAACCACAGAGCTATACGCCACCCTGCAGCGACGGTTGGCCGCGCTGCCGGGAGTAGTGGACGTAAGCTACTCGTCGTTTGCGTTGCTGCATAACTGGATATCCAAGGAAGGCATGCGGGTTGAGGGACGAGAAGGCAAGAGCGATGTTGAGACCCAAATTATGTCCGTGGGTCCGGACTATTTCACAACAATGAAGATTCCCGTGATAGCTGGACGGATGATCCGTCCAGAGGACCTGAGCAGAAAGCCCTTGGTGGCGATTGTGAATCGGGCATTCGTAAAAAAATACATCCAAGGGAAAAACCCGATTGGTCTGCATATCGGCGGCGGTGACGCAACGGAGCCGCAATATGTAATTGTGGGAGTGGTGCGCGACACAAAGTATCAAAATCTGCGGAGTGCGGACGCTCCGACCGCCTATGTTCCGCTAACCGAGCGGGGTGCGACGTTTGTACTGCGCACTGCCGCACAACCCGGGGTCTTCATGCCGGCAGTGCGAAAGATCGTGAATAAGACCGACGAAAACTTGCCGGTGATCCAGATGAAGACACAAACGGAAATCATCGACCGAACCCTGTTCAATGAGCGGCTGGTCGCGCGGCTGTTTGGACTTTTCGGCGTACTGGGACTGGCCTTGGCCTGCATCGGCGTTTACGGGTTGCTCTCGTATGAGGTGGCTCGCCGCACGCGCGAGATCGGGATTCGCAGTGCTCTCGGCGCGCAGCGAGTGGATCTGCTGCTGTTGGTTGTGCGGCAGGGCTTGCTGTTGCTCGTTTGCGGAGTGGCTGCGGGGATTGGCATTGCCATGGGAGTGACACGTTTGCTCGCAAGCCTTCTCTATGGTGTGCGCCCTACAGATGCGGTCACGTTTTCCGCGGTTGCAGCAATCTTGATTCTCGTCGGCTTGATCGCCTGCTTTATCCCCGCGCGTCGCGCAGCGTCGATAGATCCCATGGTCGCCCTGCGCGCGGAATAACTCTCTTCTCTTGAGTGGCTTGCCGTGTGTACGGGGCGCGAACGCATCCTGAGTTTCCCGTCTGCCTACAACTCCATCTCTTATTTTTGAATCTCTTTTAAGTGTGAGACAAACTATGCGAAACAAACTCCTCAGCACCGCCCTCGTCGCCGACCGTTCTTTCCATCGGACTTCCGGTCATCGCTCAATCAAGCACCGATCCTGGCTTTAAGCAGGACATGAAAGATGCCGGCCACAGCACCAAGAACGCCGCCAAAGATACCGGCAATGGCGTGAAGAGCGGCACCAAGAAAACCTGGCACAAGACCAAGCACGACGACCAAGAAGGCGACCCACAAAACCGCGCAGAAAACCGACGAAGGCGCCAAGAAGGTAGAGCACAAGACCAATCCGGGACAGTAACTTCGAGCCAACGGATTGCGGCATTCAGGCACACCGAACTTAGCCGCGCGAATGATTCTCCGCGCGGCTCGCTCGAATTGTATTGATCCGTTCCAGAAAACGGTTTGCCGCCTCAAGCTCCGCACGCGGGCTTTCCGTCAGAAAAACCTCCATCTCGCGATTGATCTCCTGATAGTGCGGCTGAATCTTGTGCGCTTTGCGCGGATTGGTATGGACCAGGACGCTACGCCGATCCGACGGGTTCGCTTCACGGCGGATATAGCCGCCTTGTTCCAGGCGATCCAGCATTACCGTTACTCCGCCCGTGCTCAGCCCCATCCACTTCGCCAGCTTTCCCGGCGTCATTGCGCCCTCCAGTTCCAGCAGGTTCAGGCATTGCATATCTGTTAGATGGAGCCCCACCGAGTCTGCCACTTTCTGGTTGAACACGATCGTTCCCGCAATAAAGTAGCGAATGTTCCGGATCAGGGACGCATGCAACGCGGCACGATTTCCTGTTGACATCTTGCCTCCGTGTATCTATGGTAGCAAGTATCTTATTTAGTAAGATACTTTTCAGTTGAGGTTTTCAAATGACCAAGACAATAGCAAAAGGATACAAGGGAATGGGCATGGAAGGCTCGGTGGCGCGCTGGTACGAAAAAACAACCCGCAAGGACATGAACCAGTATCAGGAGCTGGCCGTGCGCCTCGAAGCCAATCTTCCCGCGGGCTCCGATGTGCTGGAAGTGGCGCCGGGACCGGGGTTTCTTTCTATCGAACTGGCAAGGTCAGGAAAACTGCACGTTCACGCGCTTGAAATCAGCAAGACTTTCGTCGAACTGGCAGGCCGCAACGCCGCCGATGCCCATGTACATGTCGACGTTCAGCAAGGCAATGCGTCTGCCATGCCGTTTACGGATAGCAGCTTCGATCTGCTCGTCTGCCGCGCCGCATTTAAGAACTTCTCGGAACCCGTCAAGGCTCTCCAGGAAATGCATCGCGTGCTTCGTCCCGGCGCCAGCGGCGTCATCATCGACCTGCGCCGCGACACCCGGATGTCCGCCATTCGCGAGTATGTGAACGGTATCGGCGTTGGCAGAATCAGTCGCTGGATGACGATCCTCACTTTCCGCTTTATGCTGCTGAAGCGCGCTTATACCCGTCAGGAAATGGAAAAAATGCTGGCACAGGTGCCATTTCGCCGGGCAGAAGTGCAGCAGAATTTGCTCGGCATGGAAGTCTGGTTTGAGAAATAGCGGCTCGCCTGGCTGGATCCGCACGGCGCGCTGTCGTCTACAGAATCTTTTTCCCGAAAGCGGAGGAGGTTAACTCCACTGCCAGGTCCGCCGTGCGATTATGTTCATCGATCACCGGATTCACTTCGACCAGCTCGAAGCTCAACATGCGCCCATCATCGGCGATAATCTCCATCGCCAAGTGTGCCTCACGGTAGGTCGCACCACCGCGCACCGGCGTGCCGACTCCCGGCGCATCCTCCGGATCGATCCAGTCCATGTCGAGCGAGATGTGGTAGCCCGCGGTATCCCGCGCAGCCGCTCGCACCGCCTCTTCCATCACCGTGCGCAGGCCACGTTCATCAATATCGCGCATGGTGTAGACCTCAGTGATTCCCGCGCGCCGAATGTTGGCTTTTTCCGTCGCGTCAATATCCCGCAGACCGATCAGCACTACATTTTCGGGCGCAATCTTCGGCGACCATCCAAACATATCCTTCAGCTCGTCCGGTCCTAAACCTGTCAACGCGGCCACCGGCATGCCATGCACGTTGCCACTCGGTGAAGTTTGCGGAGTGTTGATGTCCGCATGCGCATCCATCCAGATCAGGCCGATCTTCTGCTTCTTGCGGCGATAAAATTCGGCCACACCGGAGACCGTTCCCACCGCAATCGAGTGATCCCCGCCCAGCACCAGCGGCGTTTCCCCCGCAGCCAGCGTTGCAATCACCTGCTCCGCCTCGCGTGTGCAGGTTTCGGTAATCGCGTGCAGATATTTCGCATCGTGGTCGCCCATGCTTTGCGTCTCGGCAATCTCGACGGAAATATTGCCGCCGTCCACGACCTGGTGTCCCAGCGCTTCTAACCGCGCCTGCAATCCTGCAACGCGCACCGCCGATGGACCCATATCCACACCGCGCCGCGACTGTCCCAGATCGAGCGGCACGCCAAGGATGCGAATCTTCCGCCCCGGAATGCTCTCCGCGATCGTGATCGAAGATCTGCGCGCAATAGGGCTCGCAGCCACTGCGTTCTGCGCGGTTCGACTGACTTCGGAATTTTGTTGGGTTTCGACATGGGAAGTCCTGCTTGTCGGCGCACTCTTTTTCTGCGCACGCCAATGCTCGGCTAAGGATAGATGCGATTCAGCGTCCTGGCGAATGGAATCGTCTCACGCACATGGTCCAGACCGCAAATCCAGGCCACGGCGCGCTCGATGCCCATGCCAAATCCCGCATGCGGCACAGAACCATAGCGACGCAGGTCAAGATACCACTGAAAGGGCGCCAGTGGCAGACCATGCTGCTCAATCCGCTGCTTCAGCAGGTCATAGGAGTTGATGCGTTGCGACCCGCCGATAATCTCCCCATAGCCTTCGGGAGCCAGCACGTCCACGCACAGAGCGAATTTGTCATTCACCGGATCCGGCTCCATATAGAACGCCTTGATGTCCGCAGGATAGCGATGGATCATGACAGGCCGATCAAATTGCGACGAAATATAGGTCTCATCCGGCGAGCCAAAATCATTTCCGTAGACAAATTCCTGTTCCAGCTTGCCCGCCTTGAACGCCTCGGCCAGCATCTTCGCTGCGTCCTCATAACTCACGCGCGGAAATGGCGGCCGAATCGCTTCCAGCTTGCTCGCATCGCGGCCAATCACTTTCAGATCGGCGGCACGATTCTCCAGCACCCGCTGCACAATGTGGCTGAGAAATTCTTCCGCCAGCACCATGATGTCGTCCAGGCCGGCAAACGCGACCTCGGGCTCGATCATCCAGAACTCGGTCAGGTGGCGCCGCGTCTTCGATTTCTCGGCTCGAAATGTCGGCCCAAAGGAGTAGACCTTGCCCAGAGCCATCGCCGTGCTTTCGATATAGAGTTGCCCGCTCTGCGTCAGGTAGGCTTCGTCGCCAAAATAATCGACAGGAAATAATGTGCTCGTACCCTCGCACGCTGCCGGGGTCAGGATCGGTGGATCGGTACGGACGAATCCGTTCGTATCGAAATATTCCTGCGCCGCCCGCATGATTTCCGCGCGGGTCCGCAAAATTGCTGCCTGCCGAGGTGTGCGAATCCACAGGTGGCGATGCTCCATCAGAAAATCGACGCCGTGCTCTTTCAGCGAAATCGGAAACGGCGCGTCCTCGGAAACTCGGTCGACAACTTCCAGATCCTCGACATCCAGCTCGACACCGCTCGGAGCGCGTTTATCGGCGCGGACCTTGCCGCGCACAATCACGCTCGACTCCTGCGTCAGCCCCTTGATGCGGTCGAAAACTTCCGCCGGCACGGCCGATTTCGGCACGATCCCCTGCACCGTGCCAGTTCCATCGCGAAAAATCGGGAACAGCAGCTTGCCGCTTTCGCGTAGGTTGTAGAGCCACCCGCGCAGCGTGATGGTTTCGCCTTCATGCTGAGCCAAGGCTGGCAATCGTGGTCACAGGTGCGGTGCTGGTCGTGCTGGAGATCGTTTCATCCATAACAATTCACTCTACATTGCTGGCGGTATATGGGGAGAAATGGGATCCCTATCGTTGGTCTGAGGTCGTCGAAGCCGCTCGATCCAGAAATTCCAGCGTTCGCTGATAACGGTCGATCAGCGTGCCTTCCGGATTTTCCAGCGTCGGATGAATCTCCAACACAGTCGCCGGAGGTTTCGCCAGCGCTTCCAGAGCGCGCATGGTTTCCGGCCATGCAATCGTGCCGTCTCCGGGCCACAGATGCGCGTCTTTATCACCCGCATTGTCGTGCACATGCACGGAACGAATCCGCGGCCCCATAATGTCGATGGTCGCCGGAATTCCCTCGCCAATATGCGCATGTCCCACGTCGAGGCAAAGCCCGATATCGTCGAAATGTCCCACCGTCAGAATCTCCATCAGGTTCTGCGGCTCGGCAACTTCATTTTTCTCCAGATTTTCCAGCAGGATCTGCACCCCCAGCGGTCGAGCGAATGCCCGCAGATGCTCCACCGCTGTCATTCCGTGTTCCAGCGTACGCGGACTCCACGTATCGCCGCGCTCCCCTAAATGCAGAATCAGGTGAGTGAACGGAATCTGCTCGGCCGCTTCCAGCGCGCGTTTCACTTCGTCCATGGAGTCGATGCGACGCGACTTTTCCACGTGTACCACGTTAATCGCCGGCGCCGTGCTGCGCTCGCTCTCGCCTTCGCCTTCTGCCCGCAGCGGCGCGTGCAGCGCCCAGGGCGCCGTCGGATTGCCGCGGAACCAGTCTCCGATTTCGCGCACCTGCACCCGGCTGGTGTAGTCGAAATGGCGCCGGTTGGCGAAAATTTCAATAGCTTCCGCCCCGGATTTGCGCAACGTATCCAAGTGCCCGCAATGCAGGCGATGCTTCAGAAAAATGTGTGTAGAAATCACTTTCAACATGGAGGAATCAACCTATTTCTAAGGTACCCCATTCGGAGGGGTTAGCGGTCGACGGGTTCCGCCGATGCCATGGGATCGAGCAAAAGTCCGACCTAATATCCCGCCGCCTTGCCATAATGACTGCGATGATCCTGGCCGCCTTCGAGTTCGCCGGTCTTGGGATCGACCTCGATGCACTCTCCGTTGCTCCAATAGTGCTGCCCGACATGCACCGTGTACTGCATCGCCTGCAGCGCGCTCAGCGTGCTGGCTGGGAATCCCGGCTCCAGGTACACAATGTCCGGCAGATATTGATGATGGAATCGCGGCGCATCCACCGCCTGCTGGATGTTCAACCCACCATCGGCGACACTCAGAAAAATGTTGGCGACCGTGGTTGTAATCCGCGGTCCTCCCGGCGAGCCCAGCACCATCGCCACCTTGCCATCTCTGGTCACGATGGTCGGCGTCATGGCGGAGAGCGGGCGCTTACGCGGGCCAATCGCGTTCGCGGGCCCCTGGATCAGGCCATACATATTCGGTACTCCTTGCTTGGAGGCGAAATCATCCATCTCGTCATTCAGCAAAAATCCCAGCCCCGGCACGGTCACGCCCGAGCCAAAGGAATTATTCAGCGTCGTCGTCACGGCAACCGCATTGCCGTCCGCGTCCACGACGGAATAATGCGTGGTCTGGTTCGACTCATGATGCGGCGGCGCCAGCTCCGGCGGTGGCGGCAGAAATCCCGCGGGACGCTTCAACGTGCTTGACGGTGTGGCCTTATCCGGCAAAATACTGGCGCGAAACGCCGCTGCATACTTCAGGCTGGTCATCTGTTTCACGGGAATCCGCGTAAAGTCTGGATCGCCCAGATAATCCGTGCGATCCATGTAAGCTCGGCGGAAAGCTTCGAGGATGAAGTGCATCTCGGTCGGCGAGCGATCGCCCAACGCTTTCAGATCGTACGGCGCAAGAATATTCAGCGTCTCCAGCAATCCAATGCCGCCGCCCGACGGCGGAGGTGCGGTCAGAATTTTGTAGCCCTGATATTCGCCGACCAGTGGCCTGCGATCTTTGGCCTTGTAGGTCGCCAGGTCCTTCGCGGTAATCAGGCCGCCGCCCTTCTGAATTGCCGCGGCGATCTGCGCGGCCATCGCGCCGTGATAGAAATCTCTCGGATTCTTTGCGATGCGTTCCAGCGTGGCCGCCAGCTCTGGCTGGCGAAAGGTTTCTCCCGCGCGATAGAAATTTCCGTCGCGTTGAAAGATAAGGCGCGACACAGGAAACTTCGTTAGCAACGGATCATGCATCTCCTCGGCTTCTTCCTCGCTCAGCACAAATCCGTCGCGCGCCAGCCGAATCGCCGGTTGCATCACCTGCGCCAGGGTCAACTTGCCCCACAACTTTTCCGCCCGCACCATCCCCGCGACCGAGCCGGGAACGCCAATGCTGCGGTACCCCACCGTGGATGCATCGGGAATGACTTTGCCGTGCGCATCGAGATACATATTCATGGTGGCCGTGCCCGGCGCTTCCTCGCGATAGTCCATAAAGTGTGATTTGCCGTTGTTGAAGCGCACCAGCATGAATCCGCCGCCGCCAATGTTTCCCGCCTCGGGATGCACCACCGCCAGCGCGAACCCCACGGCAACCGCCGCATCAACCGCATTGCCGCCTTGTTTTAGAATTTCTACCCCAGCATCCGTGGCATCGTGATGCACCGTGACGACCATCGCATGGCGCGTTCGCACTGGCTGCTCGCTCTTGTAGTCAATCCCGCTGTCGGGCGTAGTTTGCGCCGCCGCTGTGAGCACCAGAAGAAAGCAAGAAAGGAAAGTGCAGCCGGATGTGAGGAGTTTTTTCATAGGCATTAGCGCGTGTCCAATAGAAAAAGTGTAGCCTGCCAGACCGCCATTTAGAATCGTTGCTGCATGTCCACCCACGTACGATCGCACGCAAAAATCAATCTTGGCCTGGCCATCGGCCCGTCACGGCCAGATGGTTTTCATGCGCTGATGACGATCTACCAGACCCTCGCCATTCATGACTTTGTCGACGTCACTGCCATGGCGCTGCCCAGCGGCGCGCCCAGCGAGATCTTCCTCAGCTGCACCGAGAAGTTTGTTCCTTGCGATGATCGCAACACCTGCTGGAAGATTGTCGAGCGAGCGCTTGATCGGCTAAACATCTCCGCCAAAGTTCAAATCCATATCGATAAGCGCCTTCCCGTCCAAGGCGGATTGGGAGCAGGCTCCGCCAATGCTGTCGCCGCTCTGATCGGCCTGGAAAAAGAGCTTGGCATCGCCCTGCCTGCGAAAGAAAATCTGCAGATTGCCGCCGAAACCGGCTCCGACGTGCCCTTGTTTCTGATTGGTGGCTCGGTGATGGGCCAAGGGCGCGGAGAACGGGTTTCTCCCCTGCCCGACCTGCCGGAAACCTACTGCGTGCTGGCGGTTCCGGACGTGCGGGTTTCGACGCCGCAGGCGTTTCGCGACTGGGATCAGCTCCACGCCGAGCCATCGCCCGCGCCAACACCCGGCGAAACCGCGGAAAACGAATTGACCCACAGCCACGCTTCCGATAGGCTGGAACAGTTGGGTCGTACGTGGGGTGCCGCTTTGTCTGCTCCCCAGAAAGTTCGTACGAACGCCACCGGTGTCTCTCCTGTTGCACATGGGAAAGACCGGGCTGAGAATCTTCTTCTCGAGCTTGTCCGCACCGGGATCGTGAACGACTTTGAATCTGTCGTCTTCACTCAGTATCCCACTCTGCGCGACATCCTCGAAACGCTGAAGCAAAATTCTCCAAATGGAAGCCCTGCCATCTACGCAGCGCTTTCAGGCTCCGGTTCTGCTCTGTTCGGTCTGTATCAGACGGCGGAGGACGCTCGGGCGGCGATCGAACGGCTGGAAGCGCAAAGTGTTACCGCGTACGAAACCAGGACAGTTGGCCGACAGGAATACTGGCGCAGCATGATCAGTGATCGCGACGGCCTGTAGTTTTGGGCGATCGACTAACGGTAGGTCAAGTGCCTTTGGAGCACTCGGTCTAGGTTCGAATCCTAGTCGCCCAGCCAGTTTCACTTGCAAATTGCAAGTAATTTGTGTGGATTTTCAGCATTTGTAGTGCAGTTTTCGCTCATGACGCGTCGCAGGAGTTTCACCGCCTGCGGCAATCTTTCCAGGATTCTGGCAGCCTTCAACCCCCGGTTGCCGCAATCCAAAGTTTGCAGTTCGGTTCACCAACGCTAACCAGCTTGGGAGGTCCAGACCACGATGACGAATGCGGGCGGGAATGAGAACGGGGACGGAAATTCGACCTTGACGGTGGATGCGGATGCACCCACGACGGGATCGATTGCAGTGAGCGCAGACGCGAATGCTTCCGGATCGGCCAAGGCCGCTGCCAGTCGCAAGCGCGCCAAGTCTTACACCGAGGACAAGCGGTTCAAGATTTTCAGCGGCTCATCCAACCTGCCGCTGGCAGAAGAGATTTGCAAGTTTGTCGGCGTGCCGCTGGGCGAAGTGCGACTGCAGCGGTTCTCTGACGGGGAAGTGTACTTTCAGCTTTTGGAAAATGTTCGCGGCGCCGACGTCTTTGTGGTGCAGCCGACCTGCTATCCCGTCGATCAGCATTTGCTGGAGCTGCTGATCATGATCGACGCGTTAAAGCGGGCTTCAGCACGCCGCATCACCGTGGTGGTTCCGTACTACGGCTATGCGCGGCAAGATCGCAAAGACCGTCCGCGCGTCGCGATCTCTTCCAAGCTGGTAGCGGATTTGTTGACGACTGCGGGTGCTAATCGAGCTTTGCTGGTCGATTTGCATGCGGCGCAGATTCAAGGCTTTTTCAATATTCCAGTGGACCATTTGTTTGCCAGCCCGGTGCTGGTGGGTCACTTCAGGGAATTGAATCTGCCCGACCTGACGGTGGTTTCGCCGGATGCCGGAGGCGTGGAACGGGCGCGCTTCTTTGCGCAGAAGATGGAAGCTCCGCTGGCTATCGTAGACAAGCGGCGCACGGATTTAAATGTTTCAGAAGTGATGCACGTAATTGGCGATGTGCAGGGCAGGACTTGCCTGATCCTCGACGATATTGTCGATACCGCCGGCACGCTGATTAAGACCGTGGATGCATTGCTGGAAGTAGGCGCGAAAAAAGTGTATGCCTGCGCCACACATCCGGTGCTTTCCGGTCGAGCGATTGAACGGATTGTAGACTCCCGGCTGGAGCAGCTGGTGGTCACCAATACGATTCCGCTGCGTGAAGAGGCCCTGCACACGGAAAAGATCAAAGTGCTGTCGATTGCGGGCCTGATTGGTCGCGCCATTGAGAGCATCCACATGGAGACCAGCGTTAGCAGCTTGTTTAACTAACGCCTCTCTGACGAACGAAGCTTTCTGTTACACGCCACTTTTAAAAGCTGGCGTGAATGGAACATCAACAGTGTGGCCGGGCAAGATTTGTCCGGGTCACGAGAAGGGAGCGGCGCAGCCCGCCGTGCCCGAAGGTCAATAGAAGGGAAACAGGAAAAACATGAGCGCACCTGAAGTTGTTACAGCCACGCCCCGCGAGGGCAAGTTCACAAAAAATGTCGCCCGCCGCGTGCGCGTTGCCGGCAGCATTCCAGCCGTGGTGTATGGAGCCCAGCAGCCCTCTGTCGCGGTCACCGTCGACCCCAAGCAGATTCGCCGTATCCTCCATTCCGAGTCCGGCCACAACACGATTTTCGATCTCGATGTCTCCGGCTCCGTCGCCAAGGTGATGGTGGTGGATTGGCAGAACGACCCCATCAAGGGCAACCTGATTCACATTGACATGAAGCGCATTGCGATGGACAAGATGATGCGCGTCGAAGTGCCGATCCAGCTGTTGGGCATCCCTGTCGGCGTCAAGACGCAAGGTGGCATTCTCGACCAGGTATTGCGCGAGATTGAAATCGAGTGTCTGCCTTCAGATATTCCAGGACACATCGATATCGACGTCAGCGAGCTGGCATTCGGCATGGTGATTCGCGTGGCCGACCTGCCGCATAACGAAAAGTTGAAGTTCATTACCGACGAAGAAACCACGGTCGCCCACATCACTGCAGTTCGTGAGGAAGTTGTCGCCACGCCAGATGCACTGGCAGCCGAAACACCTGCGGAACCGGAAGTGGCCAAGAAGGGCAAGCAGGAGACTGCTGAGGGCGCCGAGGAAGTTAAGAAGGATGAGAAGAAAGACGCCAAGAAATAGTTTCGGGAGCGCATGGAACCTTCTGGCGGCATAAGTTCGAACCTGATTTCTGGCGGCGATGCGGGAGTTACCCTGATCGTCGGGCTGGGCAATCCAGGAATCGAGTATCAGTTCACACCGCACAACGCCGGCTTTCTGGCCATCGATCGGCTGGCGGAGCGGTGTGGTGTGGTGGTTACAAATCGACGTTCGAAGGCACTGACAGCTTCGGCGCGTATCGCAGGTCGCCAGGTGCTGCTGGCCAAGCCGGAAACCTACATGAACCTGAGTGGGTTATCGGTCGCGGCACTGGTGGATGAATTGGAAATTGACCCGCGCCGGCAGCTGATCGTGCTGTATGACGAGGTGGCTCTACCGCTTGGCAGTATTCGTATCCGCGAGCGTGGAAGCGCGGGCGGACACAACGGGGTGAAGTCGATCTCGAGTGCGCTAGGCACAGAAGAGTGGCTGCGAATTCGAATTGGGATTGCACCGGAAGACGCCATGGCGGCGGAAAACGCCCGGCAGCGGCGCAAGGATTATGTTCTGACGCCGTTCCGCAAGACGGAGCTGGCGGTGCTGGACAAAGTACTGGACGATGTTTCGACGGCGATTGAGTTGCTTTTAACCGAAGGCGCCAGCGTCGCGATGAACCGGTTGAATCGGCGGATCACTGCCGAAGAGCAAGAGTGAAGCAGACGACTGAACGGTAGACTGAGCAGCCCTGAAGGTTGCGACAGGCAAAGCCAGAAGGCTTTGCCGGAAACGAGAGACGAATGCAACGGAAATACGAAGTCATGTTTATCCTGCGCCCGGATGTGATTGGCGAAGAAGCCGACAAGCTGATCGCCGGCTTTGAGGGCACGATCACCAAGGGCAACGGCAAGCTGGTGTCGAGCGAGAAGCTGGGAAACCGCAAGCTGGCCTACACCGTCCGCAAGTTCAACGAGGGCAATTACAACCTGTTGACCGTGGAAGCGGATGGCAGCCTGGTGGCCGAACTGGAACGCCGCCTGCGCGTGACCGAGCCTGTCATCAAGTTCATCACCGTCCGCATGGACGAGGAAGAAAAGCGCATCAACAAGATCAAGAAGCTGCGCTCCACGAAGATCAAGCAAAGTACGGTGAATGCCCAGGCCGCACAGGCTGCCCAGGCGAACGCCGCCGCAGCTGCGTCCCAGGCTGCCGCCGCGCATGCCGCTGCCGCACAGCCCGTCGCTCCGCAGCGCAGCGTCGAACAGCCGGCGGAAATCGCGGCGGTTCCCGAAGCGATTGCCTAGCGCAAAATTTTGTGGGCGATGCCCACGGCAGTTCCAACCGAAGCATAAGTTCCCGCGCCGGAGACGCTCTCCGGCCGACTACGAAGGAGTCGCAACATGGCAGAAGAAAGATCGCAATCGACATCATCATCCTCAGATGGACCCTCCCACTCTGGTCCGCGGCCACCGCGCCCGGCAGGCGCAGGCGGCGGTCCCGGCGGACGCAAGTTCTTCCGCCGCAAGAAAGTTTGCAAATTCTGCGTCGAGAAAATCGATGCCATTCCCTACCGCGATGTGCGTTTGCTGCAGGGCTTCGTGGCAGAAAGCGGGAAGATTGTTCCCCGCCGCCTGACCGGCGTCTGCACCACGCATCAGCGCCGCGTCACCCGCGCCATCAAGCAGGCTCGCAACATCGCTCTGCTGCCCTTTGCGCAGCGTCACTAGAGCATTGATTGCGGCTATTCAGAGAATTTTGGGAGATTGAGATATGGAAATCATTTTGAAGGAAGATGTCGAGAACCTCGGCCATCGTGGGGATGTCGTGAAAGTGGCGCAAGGCTATGGCCGCAATTTTCTGCTGCCGCGCAACCTGGGCATCGAGGCCACACCGGGCAATAAAGCCGTGATCGACCAGATGAAGGCGTCCTCGGTTCGCCGCTCCGCCAAGGAAAAGGCCGATGCCGAATTGCTGCTGCAGCAGTTTGAGAATGTCGAGCTGAAGTTCGCCCGCAAGACCGGCGACAACGATCATCTCTTCGGTTCCGTCACCGGGCCGGATATTGCGCAGGCACTCGAAGCCAAGGGCTTTCAGATTGACCGCCGCAAGGTGCAACTGGAAGAGCCGCTGAAATCGCTGGGCGAATTCCTGATCCCTGTGCGTCTGCATCGCGAAGTCACCGCACACGTCAAGGTCGTCGTCGAAAAAGAAGCCGACGCGGAGTAGCTTTAGACTGGGAAAAATCCGGGTGCCCCACATCTCGCCTTGAGATGTGGGTTGTCATCCTTCGCGCTTTTATCGTGCAGGGTGGGCCAGCTATCGCCCGACGCTCAGGCGTGACGCCAGCATCTCCGGCAGGCCGGCACGTTCGATTCGCTTCTGCGCCGCCTTCACATCGTAGGGAACGCGGTAGAACGTCACCCGCGCTGCCTGGTCATCGTAGACCGCGAAGGCCGCTCTCCAATCGCGATCGCGAGGCTGGCCTACCGCACCAGGATTGATCAGGTATTTCGCGGAGCTGCGCAGATCCAGATCGTAGCTTTCGACGATCGTGTCGTCGCTGTACGCGGGTTTCAGTTGAAACCATTCGCCGGCGTCATTCGCGGCAAATCCACCCTGCACGTGCGTATGCCCGAAGAATGTGATCGGGCTGCGAGTACGCTCAAACTGCCCTTCCGCGTCCTCCGGGGAGAGCAGATATTCATCCTCGTCAAGCAGCGAGCCATGGACGCAACTCACCAGCGTTCCCGCAGGAAGAATCGGGCCAGCCGGCATGTCCTTCAACCATTCGAGGGCATCGGGACCGAGTTGGCCTCGCGTCCACTGCACGGCGCGATACGCCACAGGATTGAAGCTTTCCGCCCCCGTCAGACCAGCGCAGGCACGATCATGATTTCCCCGGACAAACATGGTGCCAATCTCACGTGACCGCTCGATGACGGCCTCCGGTGCGGCGTTATAGCCGACCACATCGCCCAGGTTCCAGACAACGTCGTATTGGGGAGCTGCTGCCAGCGCCGCGTCCAGGGCATCGATGTTGGCGTGGATGTCAGAAAAGATCAGCGCTCGCATAGTTGGGGGGCCCGCCCTGCGACAGGCAACATTCCCCATCCTACCCGAACCCGCTCTCCCGTGGGCACCCTCTTCCCATCTTCCCGCTCATTCTTTTCCCATCCTGACGGAACGAATTCCCCCCGCAAGCCAAAACTAACCCGAGGAATCCGTCCCCTAAGCTTTGTAATCTCTCGGATCAGTTCAGCAGGGTCCGCAGGTTGGATGAAAGAACGGCCTTGAAGTTGTTGAGGACATCAAGCTCGCCAGTGTCCAGGATTTTCAATTCGGCCGAGGCCATACTGTATATCAAGAAATCAGTCGCGGTTACTGCCCGTGCCTCGTCCATATTGTCCGTCACGAAACGCTGATAGAAAGGGTGTTCGATGTTGTATCTGATCACCAACTTTCTGCCCTCCATGTCGCATTCGTAGATCTGACCGTTAGGTCCGAGCCTTTCTTCTCTGATTACGCAATTCAACCGAGACTCAATGAGTTGGCTTCGGGTGAAATTCTTCCGCTCTTTGGACTGGTCCGGTATTTGTTTCGGTTTTTCTTGCTGATCCGACCCAGATGGCAATCGCCGTTCGATCACTGCCTTCGGCTTGATCAATAGCTTGTCCTTCTCGGCAATGACCTTCATCGACTGGGCATGGAGCTTGGTCTGTGCCTCACTCGTCTGGACTCTTTTCTTGCTGGCCTCGCGTCGCTTGATTGTGCGACAGACTGGAATTAGCACGCTATTTAACTGGTCTTGCAGGCTTTGTTCGAAGTTAACTTGACGTTTGGTAAATTCAATTCCAACTAGCCGATCCAACGCGCCAGGAAAAAATATTTCTCCCCGCATTCGATTGAAGTCGTTGTGCTTAGTGAAGAATCCGAGGGAATTCGCGCTCATTACCTCACGTTGGTTCCGCATGACATAGAAGCCTTGGTGCTTCAAGGATCTACCCACATCAAGATCTGTCGCCGGAATCTCCGGGACTAATACAATACGGGCGCGCACATTTTCGCTTTTTTTCTCGCCATCCTCGGAGATATTCACTTGGATCACGTCATCCATGACAAGTTCCGTGTCTTGATCGGAAAGCTGCAAGGGATCGATCGCAGGCACTTCTTCATCGTTTACAAAGAACTTCTTACCCGCATCGATGAAATATCGATGGACGCGCCCCAAATGTGCTCTCAAGTTGGAGGCAAAAGATGAGGTATTTCTGTTCGTCAGATTGTCGCACTTGCTGAGAATAACGATTGTCCCGGTGCTTTCGCCTCCAATTTCAGCCGCCAGCAACACTTGCTCTTGATCCGTTGCGCGGTCAAAATGTTTGACGAAGGCATTTTGTTTGACAATCTCATCTACATCCCAGGCGCTCGACCAACATCCATCCTCTCCGCGAGTGACAACTTGGCACTTCTTGGCGATCGATAAGCTCGCAGTAACAAGCCCCATACCGAACTTGCCCAAATCTGAATTTAAATCTCGCTGAGTTGCCGATCCCAAGCGGAGCGCTTCGTCAAGTATCGATTCAGACATGCCGCGTCCGTCGTCAGCGATGGTTATCTCGGGCTGATTATTTTTTGACTGGATTCGTATCCGAATTATTTGAGCGTCTGCATCGATTGAGTTGTCGATGATGTCGGCCAACGCTTCGTAATTCCCGTAGCCTAAGTGGCGGAGAGATTCCACCAACCGGCCCGCATTGGGGTCGTTGGAACGATTGAAGTTCATAAATTTTCTCCTTGTCAATGCCAGCGGCACTAACAATTTCTTTGAATTAAGTAATTGTCACCAGCAAGGCCAATGACTAAATGAGGTATAACGCTAAC
This sequence comes from uncultured Acidobacteriota bacterium, assembly GCA_963794795.1. GTDB lineage: Bacteria > Acidobacteriota > Terriglobia > Terriglobales > Acidobacteriaceae > JAKAAZ01. The sequence continues at coordinate 175,893 of CAWCFC010000011.1, forward strand.
TAATGCGGACGTCAAACAAAATCACTTCTTGCGAGCAATTCCGCTCGCCGATCCGACTGGCTCGTTCCTAAATTTCTCCCGCTTGACAATCAATTCAATTACCGGCAGAGGCGTTGGGCGGCCTGAACAATTCCGGGACCGAAGCTCCAGGTGAGCGAGCGCATGGTCGGCGGCACCGATCGCAGCGAAAAGGAACGCATCGCGGGAGTCAGCGCCCGCGGAGAACCAACCACTGGTCGAGGTGCACCGAAGATCTCTCGCGGCATGGAAATCAGTGAACGCAGTGAAGCGCCCTGGGCACGGAGCGCGCGCAGCGGGCTGAGTGGGCCGCCTTTTTCTCCATTTCCGAGCGGCAGGAAGTACTGCGTTCCGTGCACCGGCTCCTTGAGTCTCCGCAGCAGGGTTTGCAGGTCCTCGTTATTTCGCACAAAGTCGATATCGTCCGTATTCACAATCAGCAAATCGCTGGCGGTGTAGTGGAAGAAGAAATGCTCGTAGGCTTCGGTCACCTGCTCCAGGTAGCGTCCCGAAATCGCCTGCTCCTCGGGCACCGCTTTGCGCGCCAGGCGGGTGCGCAGCACCTTGGGCGAGGTCTGCAGATAAATCACCAGGTCTGGGGTCGGCAGCTGATCGCGGAAATATTGAAACTGTCGCTCGTAGAGCGCCAGTTCGTCATCGCTCAGGTTCAGGTTGGCGAACAGCTTGTCTTTCTCGAAAATGTAGTCGGCCACCATGGGAACCGCTTTGCCGGTCTTGACGTCGCGCTCAGCGGCGGCACACAGCTGCTCATATCGCGACATCAGGAACCACATCTGCGCGGGAAAGGCAGCGCTTCTTTCGCCGCGATAGAATGGCGACAGGAAAGGATTGTGCTGCGGTTCGCTGATGCGGGTGGCGCCGGTTTCCTGGGCCAGCAGCGTGGCTAATGTGGATTTTCCGGCGCGGATTGGGCCTTCAATTGCGATGAATCTCGGATTTTCGAAAAGTTTAGCCATGGCGAATTCCCTCCGAAGTAAAAGCGAATGAAAATCGAAGATAGCATGCGCAAGGCGACTCGGCAAGCGACAAATCGATACCTTGTGGATACCCCTTCTGAGCGGTTCCGATACACTCAAACGCGATGACACCACCAAAAATTCTGACCCTTCCCGTGCCTGAACCAACGGCTGCTGTGACGCACCGGACCGAGTCGCCCAGCGCTGGAGCGATCGCTGTGACTGCGGTTGCGGCTGGCGTGCTGGCTGCGGGAGCGTATGCGTACGCGGGGATGTGGCCGACGTCGCAGATCTTTGGGCGATGCGTGGTGGCGGCGAAAAATCCTCGCCAGATTGCATTGACGTTTGATGATGGTCCCAACGATCCCGACACCTATCGCCTGCTGGACGTGCTGGCGAAGTACGGGGTGCGCGCGACTTTTTTCATGATTGGGAGATTTGTCCAGGAGCGTCCGGAGATTGCACGTGCAGTGGCTGCGGCGGGGCATTTGATTGGAAATCACACGATGACCCATCCGCTGCTGCTGATCCGGGCGCCGAAGATTGTTCGGCAGGAATTGCGCGACTGCAATGATGCGCTTGAAGATGCGTTGGGCGCGCCGGTCCGCTGGTTTCGCCCACCCCATGGCGGACGTCGGCCGGACGTGTTGCGCGCTGCCCACGAGCTGGGGCTGACGCCGGTACTTTGGAATGCGATGGGATACGATTGGAAGCCGACGACTGCGGATGCGGTGGAGCAGAATATTCTGCGCAGCTTTCGTCGGAACGTGCGCGGCGGAAATGCGACCAATGCTTTGCTGCACGATGGCGGACAGGCCGCGATGGGCCAGGATCGCCGCCATACTGTCGTTGCGGTCGATCGGCTGATTCAACGCTGGAAAGATGAGTTCGCGCTGCGCGGTGAAGTGTGCGAGTTTGTGACGCCGGAAGCCTGGGTATAACGCGCCCCATACATTCTCTTCCAAGTCATTCCACTTCCCTTCCAACTTTTTTTATTTTTCCTACAATATTTGCCTTGCTCATCCGTTAACACTGGTAGACCTGCTCGTAAGCGCAGAGAGGGGTCGAGCTTTTGAGGGACAGAATGCCCAGCCAGGATTGGACGATCGACGAGCAGGACCAGTTGCTCGCGCAGGCGTTCGAACGAGACCAGCCGCGGCTGCGCAACTTTATTCGCAAGCGGGTTCTGGATTCTGGTGACGCGGAAGACATTCTGCAGGATGTTTTTTATGAGTTGATCGAGGCCTATCGCCTGTTGCAGCCCATCGAACAGGTGACGGCGTGGCTCTATCGCGTGGCTCGCAATCGGATTACGGATCGCTTTCGGCGGCAGAAGCCGGTGTCACTCAGCGAACCGATGGGCGAGGATGCATCGTTATCGCTGGAAGATTTATTGCCTTCTCCGGATGCGGGGCCGGACGCGATGTACGCGAGGAATGTGCTGCTGGAGGTGCTGGACGATGCGCTGGACGAATTGCCGGCAAACCAGCGGGAGGTCTTTCTGGCGCACGAATGGATGGGACGCAGCTTCAAAGAACTGGCGGAAGAGACCGGGCTGAGCGTGAATACATTGCTGTCGCAGAAACGCTATGCGGTGCTGCATCTGCGCAAACGGCTGCTTGCAGTCGATGAGAATTTTGGAAAGTTATGAGGGAGAACAAATGAACCATCGTATCGGAAGAGTTTTGAAAGTGATTGCTTTTGTCGTGGTTGCCGCGGCTATCTTCGGCTTCATCATCATGCACCTGTGGAACTGGCTGATGCCGGGGATTTTTGGGTTGCACACCATCACTTACTGGCAGGGTTTGGGACTGTTGATCCTGGCGAAGATTTTGTTTGGCGGGTTCCATCGCGGCGGTGGCGGACGGCGCCATTGGCGGCAGCATATGGAAGAGCGCTGGGCCAGCATGAGTGAGGAAGAGCGCGAGAAGTTTCGCGCGGGCATGCGCGGACGCCACGGCTGCGGCTTTGGGCGTCGCGGCGATTTCGAACAGGCATCGAAAGAAGGGTCTGCAACCACGCAAGGGATATAGAGCCATGAATCAGACTTTGGGAACGATCGAATCTATGCCGCCGCGGGAAAGCGTGGCTCGAGGAAACGTTGAGCGTATCGACCGACACAAGAGCGAGCCGGGGAATCTTTCGCTGCGGGCGCGGTTGATTGAAGTGGAAGACAGACCATCTCCGGCTGCAACGGCTGGTGGCGGAGTTGTTGATCAAGAATCAGAAGCTGCGGGAGTTGCTGTGCGAACAGGCGGGAACTTCTGCGGCGGCGGCGAGCTTGTGTCGAGGCGACGGAATGAAGCACGGGCACGCCTCGTCGCACTGATCTTGTCTGGTCGCAGTGATCCCGCGGTTTGTGGGCGAATTGGGCTGGATCGTTGAAGGATTGTGCGGGCTGATTGAAGGTTTGTGCAGCGTAGTTGAAGGATTGTGCAGGCTATTTGAAGGATTGTGCAGGCTAATTGAAGGTTTGTGCAGCGCTGTTTTTGCGGTAAGCGCTTTGACTGCCGTGCTAGCTGGTTGGAAACCTCAAGTATTTTGGCTTTCCCTGCGACTTTTCTGCGAAAAAACGAAAATCAGCCGCCGAAACCTCCGTGCGATCCAGGGAAATACGCTGGCTTGAGGAAGTCGCTGGGAGAATGCTTACCTCCATTCTATCAATTTCGGAATGATGGATGCGCCAACGAGAAGCGTTTTTCTAGTGGTGGGCGACCGGCATGAATAGTGTGCGGCGCACACTATTCATCGCAAGGGTTGGCAGCGCGACAGGTGCGGGTCACCCGGCCATCTATCAACACAAGCCGACATCTCGCGACTAATCCCATTTTTCGCTCGGCGCTTCCGGATCGCGGCCCGGAAACCTCCCGCAGTCGGCCTCGCCTTTGTGTTTCGAGTACGACAGTGCGGTCCGCCGAGTTTTTATTCCCATTGCCCTCCAGCGGCAATAAAAAGCCTGTCCTCTTAAATGAAGCAAAGCGCAATCAGTTCACTTCCGCCGCGTGTGGTATGATGAATCGGTCGATTGCTATGCGAGTGCCGCAGATGTGGCATCCCGCGACAGGGCAACGATACAGAGGAGAAGTGTAATGAACAAACCTACCGCAGGTGCGCTTTCGCGCATTCAACTTTCCTATCAACTGATACGCAACACCACGAGCCCCGACGAGGTCGGTACTGGTGTCAAATCATTTGTGGCCAATTTGTCCGCATTCGAGATCCTCAAGGTCGGTACCAAAGAGAATCTACGCACATACATAGCCGAATACAATCCGAGAAAGCGAAACCGCGTCCACGAAGCAATCGAAGAAACAATCGAAAGGGTACCCGAGCGATTCATCACGCGAAACAGCGGATTCGTGATTGCTGCGAGCGAGGCGGATGTTGACGACAGCAAGAAGACGATCCGTCTGAAAGAAGCGAGCATCATCAACGGCGCTCAGTCCCAAGGAGAGATCCGGCGGTGGGTTGAAGAGCAGTACGGCGAGGATGGTCCCGACGAGGACGACGAACCGCCATTCTACGTCCGCGCCGAAATCATCGTTGACCCCGATGGCGAAGAGATAGTAGAGACGGCGATTGCTCGTAACACCGCGACCCCAGTCAAGTCGATTTCTCAAGCGGGGGCCCGTGGCCACCTCGAAGACCTTGAGAGGAGCATCGCCAAGGTTCACCCGGATATCAAGATCCGTAAGAAAGAGACCGACGAAGACGTTTATGACACGCGCAAGATCCTTCAGTACACGCGATTATTGATGCCCAAAGAGGTTGCTGGAAATGATACCGCCGCCGAGAAACTGCGGCCCTATAAGAACCCCGAACAGTGCCTATCGGACTTCTCAGAATGGTTCGATGAAAAAGGGAAAAAACCTGAGGCGCTGCTTAAGTATCAGTTCACAATCCAGATGGCACCGTTTGCAATTAGTGAATACGCGTTCTGGGAGACCCATCCGGCTTGGAACGGCCATCACATCTGGGACGAGACCAAAAAAGGCGGTAGAGCGTGCCGTCGTGACGAGAACCTCAAGATTATCTGGGTGTCGCCCGGACTCATCTTCCCCATACTCGGTGCAATGAGCGAGTTCGCGGAAAAGGATCCCGGCGGAAAATGGAGGATCGTGAAACCAAAACTCTTCAAGCCAGGGGAGATGGTCGCACGTGCCGTCAAGCAGTTCCGCAGTGTCAACAGCGACCCGATGCAAATGGGCCGCTCATCCGGTGTTTATGATGCGTTGCGCATCTACCCAAACACACTTGTGGAAGTCATGCGAGAGATGAAGAAGGCGTGAGCGCATTGCTTCGTGCGCACCCCAAGTCTCACACCACGCTCGGGGCGCGCGCCTTATTTGGAAAAATCGTCAACCTTCTCATCCGGTATCGGAGGCCTCCATGGAAATTAAGGTTTCTGCAAAAGTCTTCGCCGAGTTTGTAACGGGCGGTCCAGGCAAGAAGACTTCTACTGTTCGGAATATCCTAAAGCCAAAGTCACCTGAGGCAAAAATTCCGAGCGGCTACTATAGGCGCGCGATTGGAATTATCCGCGAGTACCACGACCGAGATAATGACCCTTCTTTTGTGTTGAGGGAATTGAAGTCCCTCCACTCGGATGCTGAGTTGGCCACTACACCTCAAGCAAGAGCAAAGCGAAACAGCAATCTGCTCGCAGTTGAGTCTTATATGCGATCTTTCTCCGGACGCAGTTGGAAGGTGACAAAGTGTCCGAGGATATATTACCGGTCAGGAGAAGTTCGAATTTCCGGTACGCCGGACCTCGCCATCCAAGATGGCGATCGACTCAGGCTGGTGAAACTCGGCGTACGCAAGGAGAAGGAGACGGCGGATATGGTTCGCCTAATGCTGCGAGTGATTTACCAAGCGGCAAAGGCAGAATTGAAGGTGACCACGCACGACATCACTTATTTTGACATCCGCACTGGCGAAGCGCTCTCAGGTGAGCTGAGCGACAGTGATTTGGCGAAAACGATTGAGGGTGGGTGCAGGGTGCTCGAGCAAATGCTGCATATAAAGGCAGTCTGACCCTCGCTTAGCTGGACGGAAGAGGGTTGCCCGCTTCCTCGCACATGCATCTGGGTGCCCCGGGGCTAAACCGATTTGGCGGCGGATAGGGCTTCTTTGGCGGCGGAGAGGGTGGCTGCGGATTTCTTCTTCTCCGTGGGCGGTGCCGAGGAAGGCGGCTTCAAACTGGGAGGGCGGCAGCCAGATTCCGGCGTGCAGCATGGCACGATGGAAGGCGGCAAATTGCCTGGTGTTGGAACGGGAGGCGCTGTCGTACTCTGTGACCGGATCGGCGGTAAAGAACCAGGTAAACATGGAGCCGACGCGGTTGGTGGTGAGGGCCACCGCTGCTTCATGGGCGAGGGCGGCGACGCCATCCGCCACGGTGGCCGAAACCTTCTCCAACTGCGGGTAGATGGTATCGCGGTGCTCGATGAGGGTGGCGACGGTGGCGATTCCGGCGGCCATGGCCAGCGGATTGCCGCTGAGCGTGCCTGCCTGGTAGACGGGGCCGAGTGGGGCGAGCAGGCGGAGAATCTCGGCGCGGCCACCGAAGGCGCCGCAGGGCAGGCCGCCGCCTAGAATTTTTCCCAGGCAGGTGATGTCCGGCTGAATGCCGTAGCGCTGCTGTGCTCCGCCGAGCGCGACTCGAAAGCCTGTCATGACTTCATCGAAGATGAGAACGGTTCCCTCACGCGCGGTGATGGCGCGCAGTGCCTTGAGGTAGCCGGGCCTGGGGGGAATGCAGCCGGCATTGCCGACGACGGGCTCGACAATGATGCAGGCGATCTGGTTTTTATAGCGCGCGAAGGCTTGCTCGACGGCGGCGATGTCGTTATAGGGGAGGGCGAGGGTGTGCTGAATGGTTTCCTCCGGGACGCCGGCGGACCCGGGAATGCCGAGGGTAGCGATGCCGGAGCCGGCCTTGACCAGCAGGGCGTCGGAGTGACCGTGGTAACAACCTTCAAACTTGATGAAGTACTTGCGGCTGGTGAAGGCGCGGGCGAGGCGGATGGCCGACATGGTGGCTTCGGTTCCGGAGCTGACAAAGCGGAGCATCTCGATCGATGGAAACGCCTGGCGGACCAGTTCGGCGAGGTCGGCCTCAGTGGGGGTGGAAGCGCCGAAACTGACGCCTCGGGCGGCGGCTTCCTGCACGGCTTTGACGACCTGCGGAGCGGCGTGGCCGAGAATCATTGGGCCCCAGGAACCGAAGTAGTCGAGGTAGCGATTGCCGTCGGCGTCCCAAAGATAGGCGCCTTGGGCGCGGACGACGAAGGGCGGCTCTCCGCCGACGGCACGAAAGGCACGCACCGGGGAATCGACACCGCCTGGAAGCAGAGTTTCGGCCCGACGCTGGAATTCGCGAGAACGCTGCATGGAACGCGGAGAGGGAGTCATCGATATTCAGTATAGGAGGAGCGGCGAAATTCCGAGGAGGACAGCCTGCGATGCTACACTGATGCTTCCCGGTATGGTTGTGTTCCGTCACTTCACCTGCCCCCAGATTGCGTAGAGTTCGGGCGCGAGGGTCATACGGTTGCAGAACATTTCCCGCCGACATCTTTCACCCCCGGAACGCGACGCCAGTGCCCAGTAAGCCTTCATCCAAGCCAACCCCCGCGATTACGTACGCCGATGCAGGCGTGGATCTTTCCAGCGGCGACCGAACCAAACAGCGGATCAAATATCTTGCGCAGCGAACATTTAACAAGCAGGTGCTGAGCGAGATTGGCGGCTTTGGCGGGCTGTTTAAGCTGGACACCGCGCGCTATAAAAATCCTGTGCTGGTTTCAAGCGCGGATGGTGTGGGGACAAAGCTGAAGGTTGCTTTCCAGATGAACATGCACCATACCATTGGCGCGGATCTGGTAAACCACTGCGTGAATGATATTGCGGTGCAGGCGGCGACGCCGATGTTTTTTATGGATTATTTGGCGTCCAGCAATCTGGATGGCGATGTGGCGGAGAAGGTAGTTTCGGGCATGGCGGATGCGTGCCGCGCCAACGGATGCGCGCTGATCGGCGGAGAAACCGCGCAGATGCCGGGCTTCTATCACGATGGAGAATACGATCTGGCCGGATTTATTGTTGGCGTGGTGGAGCGGGAAAAAATTATTACTGGGTCGGGAATTCGGCCGGGAGATTTGCTGGTCGGCCTGCCTTCCACCGGACTGCATACGAATGGATACTCGCTGGCGCGCAAGTTGTTTTTTCAGGTGGCCAAATACACGCCCGATCAATACGTGAATGAGCTGCACGAAAAAGCCGGGATTGCGTTGATGAAAACGCATCGCAGCTATCTGAACATCATCCGCAAATTGACGGCAGCGGACCTGGTCGTAGGCATGGCGCACATTACGGGCGGAGGGATCACGGAGAACTTGCCGCGCATCCTGCCCAAACATGTTTCGGCGACGGTGGAGCTGGGTTCATGGACGGTGCTGCCGATTTTCGATCACCTGCAATCGCTGGGGAATGTGGAGCGCGACGAAATGCTGCGGACGTTCAACATGGGCGTGGGGTTGATCTGCGTTGTGCCGGTGGAGAAGTACAAGCGCGCCAAGGCGCTGCTGGACCGCGCCAACGAGCCGCATGCGGTGATTGGAAAAATCATCAAGGGCGACCGCCGGGTGTTGTACAACTAACTCTAGATGAAGCATCTCGGCATTCTTCTTTCCGGTCGTGGCTCCAATTTTCTGGCGATTGCCGATGCTATCGATCGCGGTCAGATTGAAGACGCGGAAATTTCCGTTGTGATTTCCAATCGCGCCGAAGCCGCTGGAATCGCGGCTGCCAGAGGGCGCGGACTGGCCACCCAGGTGATTGAGGCGCGCGGACGAAAGCGCGCCGAGCAGGATACCGAAATTGTTGCCTGCCTGCAGAAACATGGCGTGGAGCTGGTCTGCCTGGCGGGATACATGCGCCTGCTGTCGCCGGAATTTATCGCCGCGTTTCCGAATGCGATCCTGAATATTCATCCTTCATTGCTGCCGTCGTTTCCAGGTCTCGACGCCCAGGCGCAGGCGCTGGCGTACGGTGTCGCCATTTCGGGCTGCACGGTTCATTTTGTGGATGAGCAACTCGATCATGGCGTGATCGTGCTGCAGCGCGCGGTTCCAGTGTTGCAGGGTGATGACGAAGAGACGCTTTCGGCGCGCATCTTGGAGCAGGAGCATATTGCGTATCCGGAAGCGATATCGAAAGTGCTCAGCGGAAATTACGCGATTGTGGACCGGCGCTATGTTGCGCGTGCATCGCAGAGCGCAGCGCTGATCGAGGAAACCAAGTGATCCGCTTTGTGAAAGCGCACGCCTGCGGGAATGATTTTTTAATCGTCGATGAGCCGGTCGAGGAACACCGCCTGGGGGAAGTCGCGCGAACGCTCTGCAATCGGAACATGGGTGTGGGCGCGGACGGGGTGGAATATCTCACGCTGGGCGACAATGGCGGATATTCCATTCGACTATTCAACGCGGATGGCTCGGAGGGAGAAATCTCCGGCAATGGCACTCGTTGCGTGGCAGCCTTCCTGGCGCAGGAGGACGATGCTGTTGAGTTCTCGATCCGCACCCATGCTGGGTTGCGTCGCTGTCGCATCCTGCAGCGCAGTGCTCCTCGATATTTGATTTCCACGGAGATGGGAATCCCGACGTTGAAGGCTCACACCGTGACGCTGCGCGATGGAACCTCGGTCGTGGGCGCGGATGTGTCGATTGGCAATCCTCATTTTGTGACCTTTGTGGACGCGGCGGATTTTGCGTGCGCGGGGCGGCCGTGGCAGCAGGTTGGGGCTGAAATCTGCGTGCATCCGGACTTCCCAAAGGGCACCAATGTTGAATTTGTGCGTGTGACGGATACAAATAGGATTGAGTTCCGCATTTTTGAGCGAGGTGTCGGACCGACGCTCTCCTCCGGTACCGGTTCGTCCGCATCCGCAGCGGCGAGCATCGAGATGAGAAGCGCGGCTCGAACGCTGACCGTGGTTGCGGAGGGCGGCGCGCAGACGGTCGAGTGGCCGCATCCAAACTCGAGCCTGGTTCTGACTGGGCCCGCGGAAATTATTGCGCAAGGAGAGTGCTTGCTGGCATGAGCGCGCCATCGACAGTGCGGGACGGGGCTGCGAGATCGTCGGTGCTTCCAGCGGGATTGCGCTCTGGAGATGCCGTCCGGCTGATTTCGCCCGCTAGTTGGTTCGATCCGAACAGGGTGCAGACGGGAATGGAGTCGTTGCGAGCGCTTGGCCTGCAGCCGCAGTTGGGAGAGCACGCCCTTGCGCGTTATGGACAATATTCTGCCGGGACAGCGGAGCAACGGCTGGAGGATTTACACGCGGCATTCGCCGATGATTCGGTGAAAGCGATTATTTGTAACCGTGGCGGTTACGGATCGGCAGAATTGTTACACGGAATCGATCTGGAGTTGATTGGGCGCAATCCGAAAATCTTTGTGGCGTGCAGCGACATCACCAGCCTGGAAACCTACATCCACGATCAGACTGGCCTGGTGGTGTTTCATGGACCGATGGCAGCTGGGGATTTCGCGCGGCCCAATGGTGTCGATCCAGTGAGCTGGCAGGCTGCGCTATCGCAGAATCAGCCATGGCAAGTCGGGCCAGAGGCTGGGCTTGCGCACTCTGAAAGCCGGTCGCGCGCAGGGAAAATTCTATGGCGGCTGTCTTTCCATGCTGGTCGCTTCTCTGGGCACGCCGTATGAAATCCAAACAGCAGGCACGATTTTGTTTCTGGAAGATATTGGCGTGAAGCCGTATCAAATCGACCGCATGCTATTGCAGTTGCGACTGGCGGGGAAGCTCGCCGAGGTGCGCGGCATTGTTTTCGGGCCGATGCGCGATTGTGTGCAGCCAGGGAATGCGGATGAATTGCTGGATGCTGTGTTGTTGCGTGTGCTGGAGGATTTTCCTGGTCCGGTCGCGATTGGACTGCGTTCCGGACATGTGGTTGAACGAAATATTACGGTGCCGATTGGTGTTGAAAGCGAACTAGACCTGACGAATACTCCGACATTGAGGTTTCAGCCGTCGGTCGTTTGCAACGAAGGATCACGATGAGCGAACGCCAACAGGCACGCGGCAATGGAGGGGTCGCTCCGGTGCGACACGTGCACTTGATTGGAATCTGCGGCAGTGCCATGGCGTCGCTGGCCGGCATGTTGCAGCTGCAGGGATGGCGCGTCAGCGGGTCTGACAAGGCCGCGTATCCGCCCATGTCGGACTTGCTCGCACAGCTGGATATTCCGATTGCGCAGCCGTTCTCGGAAGCGAATCTGGAGCCGCGACCTGACCTTGTGATTGTTGGCAATGCGATCTCGCGCGGCAATCCGGAGTTGGAATACGTGCTCGATCAGCGCATTCCTTTCCGTTCGCTGGCGCAGCTGATTCACGAAGAATTCCTTGTCCATCGCGAATCGCTGGTGATTGCGGGGACGCATGGCAAGACCACGACCACGAGCATGCTGGCGTGGATTTACGAGACGGCTGCGACGAACAATCCGGCGCTGGCTCCTTCATTTTTGATTGGTGGCATCGCGGAAAATTTTGGTTCCAGTTTTGCCCTGCGCCCGACGCGGCCATTTGTTTTGGAGGGCGACGAGTATGACACTGCGTTTTTCGACAAGGGACCGAAATTTCTCCATTATTTTCCGGATGCGTTGATCCTGACGCATGTTGAGTTTGATCACGCCGACATTTATGCCGATCTGGAGAGCGTGAAGACTGCGTTCAAACGGCTTGTGAACCTGGTGCCGCGACGCGGACGGATTGTGGCCTTTGACGGCTCCACAAATGTAACTGAATGTGTTACGAATGCTTTCTGCGCTGTCGAGCGCTACGGATTTGCGCAGGATTCAGCCTGGCGCATCGCGGAGCTTTCCATCCAGGGCAACTTGAGCTGCTGGCGTATCGAGCGAAATCGACAGCCTTGGCTGCGGGTCGAAATGCCGATGATTGGCGAACATAATGTGTTGAACGCAACCGCGGCCGCTGCGCTGGCGGCTGGGCAGGGCGTTCCTGCGGAAGACATTCAGCGGGCGCTCGAAACTTTTCGCAGCGTCAAGCGACGGCTGGAAGTGATTGCGGAAATCAACGGCGTGACGGTCATTGATGATTTCGCGCATCACCCTACGGCCATACGCGAAACACTGCGCGCGCTGCGGCTGCGATATCCGGAGTCGCGCCTGTGGGCCGTGATCGAGCCGCGTTCCAACACGCTGCGCCGCAATGTTTTTGAGCGAGAGCTGACGGACAGCCTCTCGCTGGCGGATGAAGTGGTTCTGGCCGCGGTGTACCAGGCGACAAATATTCCGGCCGATCAGATTCTGCATCCGGAACACATTGTGCAAGCGCTCGAAACCCATGGACGCTCGGCGCGACAGTTGCCGGACGTGGCTGCCATCGTCGCTCACCTGGCCGCGAATTTGAAATCTGGAGATGTCGTTGCCATCCTCTCCAATGGCGGCTTCGATGGCATCTATCAAAAACTTCCGGAAGCGCTTCGCAGTGGCGCGGGCCGCACTGTGGCTCCATGATTTCGTCACTGACAATTCTTCTGTACTACGTGCTGCTGGTGCCGATCGGCGCGCTGCTGGGTTTTCCGTGGACCTGGATTACGGGAGACGTCACCTTTCTCTATCGCTTTTCCATGTGGATTGCGGCCTCGGGCCTGCGGCTGGGAGGAATTCGCATCGACCCTTCTGGATATGAGAATATTCCGCCGGGAAGAGCATGCATCTTTATGGCGAACCATGTTTCGAATCTTGACCCGCCATTATTTATGCCGACGATTCCTGGCCGGTCTGCTGTCTTCCTGAAGAAATCGCTGATGAAGATTCCTGTTGTCGGAATGGCGATGCGGATGGCGGATTTTGTGCCGGTGGAGCGTCGAGGAAATCGCGAAGATGCGCGGGAGAGTATCGAAGCCGCGTCCAAGGTGCTGGAATCTGGCGTGCATCTCACCGCGTTTCCGGAAGGAACTCGCTCGCGAACCGGGAAGATGCTTCCATTTAAGAAGGGACCATTTTATTTAGCACAGCAAACGGGCGCGCCCATTATTCCGGTGTCGATTTTCGGCACAGAAACCATGATGCGAAAAGGCAGTTTGAAGATTTATCCCGGAGTGGCGCACATCCACTTGCATCCGGCGATCTACGCTGCGGATTTCTCGACGCGCGACGAGCTGATCCATGCAGTGCGCGAGTCGATCGCCGCGGGCCTGCCGGAATGGATGCGCGGGTAGCGCGTTCGCGGCTACGAACTCTTCAAAATCGCGTGGAACCCACTCGCCATCACTTGATGCCGCTTGCTTTGCGCCTGCGCCTCGTCTTTGAACGGGCCAATCTGCACGTGCAGGAACTTGTCATTCTTCTCCGCGTAGATTCCCGCGTGGAAACCTTTTTTGCGCAACTCGGCGACGAGTCGCTCAGCATCTTTGCGATCGCCGATGGCGCCCACTTGAACCATGATGTGCCCGCTGGTTTTGGCGTTGGCGGGCGCATTGTCATGCTGGACGGGGGGCGGCGGGACGATCTTCTTTTCCGCTACCGGAGCTGCAACGTGAGCGATGGGAGTGATTGCAACGGGATGCAATGCAGCCGGGGGCGTGGATAAAGCAGCAACGGCGGGATGGGTATCGAGAGTGTCCGTGAACTTGGTGATCGGGGAGGGCTGATTTGACGCTGGCAGCGGAGTGGATTTGGCGGGCTGAACCGTTGCCGTCGCGACGCTGGTAGTCGCCGGAGTGGTGTTGAATGTCAGCGAATGCTTGCTGGTGCCGGCTCCGCCGAAGGAATATCCGAGACCGAAGAACACGGCCGAGACCAGGGAGGCAGCAAAGAAAATTGCAAGGATCGTGCTGGAACTCCAGTGGACTTCCACCGGATCGTGAACATCAAAATTCTCTTCGAAAAAAGCCGTCATGGCTAGACGTCTCCGCCAGTTTTTGTTTGCACCGCTTGACCCACTTGCTTGAGTAACGAGACCAATTCCAGCGGCAGCGGGAATACGATGGTGGTGTTTTTCTCCGCGCCAATTTCACTGAGCGTCTGCAGGTAGCGCAGCTGCATGGTAATCGGTTGCTGCGCCAGAAGAGTGGCGGCTTCGACCAGTCGCTGGGCGGCGTTGAACTCGCCTTCCGCGTTGATGATCTTGGCGCGCTTCTCGCGCTCTGCTTCGGCCTGGCGCGCCATGGCACGCAGCATCGACTCGGGCAGATCCACCTGCTTGACTTCCACGCTGACGACTTTCAACCCGTAGGGTGAGGTGTGCTGGTCGATGATGGTCTGGATTTTCAAATTCAATTTCTCGCGATGTGCCAGCAACTCATCCAGTTCTACTTCTCCTAATACTGATCGCAATGTTGTCTGCGCGAACTGCGATGTCTGATACACGTAATTTGAAACTTCGACTACGGCCTTGGCGGCATCGATGACGCGAAGCGTAATGACGGCATTTACTTTCAGCGTGACGTTGTCGCGGGTAATGATGTCCTGCGCGGGAACTTCCATTGCTTCCTGGCGAAGAGAGATGCGCACAATCTGGTCGAATGGACGGAAGACAAGTGCGATGCCGGGGCCTTTTGGAGAACTAAGCAGACGGCCGAGGCGGAAGATCACGCCGCGCTCATACTCTTTCAAAATTTTGATGGAACTAAAAATGTAAAACGCAACGATAACGATGACGACCAAAACTGCCGTGGATGGCATGTTCAACTCTCCCCGAGCATGGAACACTCGCCTTAGGTTGTATAGCATGGGCCGTGCGCCAAACGGGCGTGAAACGGCATTCAGGAACCTCGCAGGTCACGTTCAACTTCCAGCAGAAGTCCATTGCGATTGCGGATGAAAACAGGCTCGCCGGCTGCGATCGCATCGCGGGAATGTGCTTGCCAAAGTTCCCCGCGCACCATTACCTGTCCGTTCGGATTCAGCGCGGTTTGTGCGACCGCGATCGTACCGAGAAGCGCTTCGCCACCGGTTTGCACTTTGTTGCGACGAGCACGCACGGCAATGGTGGTAAGAAAAATTGTAATCAAACCGAAGCCGATGCCGGCGCCAAGAGCAGTGCCTAATTGCACACGCATTTCCGGAATGGGTCCATTCACCAGCGTCAACAGTCCGAAGACAAGACAGCCGATCGCTGCCAATCCGAGAATTCCATGGGTCGTGAATTTTATGTCCAGCACAAACAGGACGAGCGCGGCCACTAAAAATCCAACGGCCGTATATTCCAGTGGCAACAGGTCCAGAGCAAAAAGAGAAATCAAAACCAGCAGAGTTCCCAGAGCGCCGGGAACAATCGTGCCGGGTGCGTTGAATTCCATATAGATGAGCAGGCCGCCGAAAATTAACAGGATGACGGCCAGGTTGGGATCCGTGAGCGCGCCCAGAATTCGTTCTCGCGTGCTGGGTGGCATCACCTCAACATCCGCATCCTGTGTGTGCAACACCTGCTTCGCGCCGCTGAATCGCGTGACCGTGGTGCCGTTCAAATGATTCAGCAGCGAGGGAATGTCGGGCGAGATGACGTCGATCAATTTCAGATTCAGCGCTTCCTGATCGGTGTACGATTTCGAATTCAGTACGGCATCCTGCGCCGCCTGCACGTTGCGGCCACGGCGCGAAACGTAGGAGCGGAGGAACGCCATGGCATCGTTCTCGATCTTCTGTTTGAGGATCGGGTCCATCTTCTGGCCTTCAAGAATGGGATGCGATGCGCCTGTGTTTGTTCCGGGCGCCATGGCTGCAATGTCGGCGGACTCCAGAATAAAAAATCCTGCAGAGGCGGCGCGGCTGCCCGAGGGCGCGACGTAGATGATGACCGGAACTTGAGATTCTTCGATGGCGGTAACCATGACACGCGTTGAGGTCAACAGTCCGCCGGGCGTGCCCAGCTCCACCAACACTGCCTGCGCGTGAATGTCCGCGGCGTGACGCAATCCGCGCTTTAAATAGGCCGCGCTAATGGGCTGAATGGTATCGTGCAGCGGCAACTCGACGACGACTGGACGCGAGTCGGCGGCTTTGGCCGCGACGGAACCGAGACACACGAAGAGCAGCAGTCCGACAGGAAGGGCGAATACGAGTTGCGACCAGCAAAAAAAATTCGCTAGAGATTTTCGTGTTGTGTGCATGTCAATCACGCTCCCACACACTACTTCGTTTGAACTTGCTGCGCCTGAATCGCCTGCAGGATTCCTTTCGCCGCAGTGTTGTTCGGCTCAAGCCGCAGTGCGCTGTCGATATTGCTGCGAGCCTCGGGCAATGCATGCTGGCTTAAGGCAATGCGCGCCAGCACGAGGTAGGCGGCGGCGTTGGGTTGCATCTGGAGAGACCTGGAGGCTTCCTGCTGCGCGATTTTTATGCTGCCCGCATACTCGTGCACTTCCGCCAATCCAGCATACGCGGCCGAGCTGTTGGGATCTGCTGCCAGGGCGAGCTGGTACTGTCGTTCTGCCTCCAGCAGCAAACCATCATTCACATAGGTTCTGCCTTGCTGGCAGAGTCGCTGCGCGCGTTCGGCCGGCGGCAACGAACGCAGCTTCATGGCGTTCACTTGCTCCAATGCGAAGGCGCCTTGCCGAAGCGAGCTTTCATCGTAGGTACGGGCGATGCGTTCCAGCGGCTCATAGTCCGGGCTGGTGGCGTCGGAACCTGTGGACGCCGAGGTGGAAGCGGATGCGCTCTGCGGGCTCTTCGTATCCGGCTTGTCCTTTGCTACTTCATCCGAGTCGGACTGATCGTCGGCCGCGTCCGAGGTGGCTGGATCGGTGGATGCATCGGCCTTGGTGACCGCGGGCTTTGCGGATGTATCTGTGAGTTGGCCGCTATTCAACATCGTCAGGTTCTTGCGCAGGTTCTGCGCCTCTTCATCCTGTGGGTGAATGGTCAGGCAGTGCGCCACCGCATTCAGCGCGGCGGTATAGTTTTTTTGCCGGCGTTCAGAAACCGCCAGGTTAAACCAGTAATCCGCGTTTTGCGGATCCATCTCGACTACGCGCTTGAAAAATGCAGTGCCGTTCTGGCCGCGGCGATTGAACGCAATTCCTTCGTTGTTCAACACCTCCGGCAGCGGCAGCACAGAGGCGATGGACGCGAATGAAGCCTGCGCGCTGGCATAGTTCCCGGTGTAAAGATCGCTGAGTCCGGAATAGAACATTGCCTCCAACGAGAGGCGCCCACCCTTGGGAACCCGGGCGAATGCGGCTTGCGCCTGATCGTATTGCTGATTGTCGAAGTATGCCTGGCCGAGCGCGAACCACGCCTGAACATAGCCGGGACTTAGCTGTACAGCTTTCGTCAGGTGCCCGATGCGCTCCTCAACTCCCGGCTCGACCAATCCGCGAATGTAATTTTCGAAAGCATCGAGACGAAGATCGCGGCTGGCAGCGAGGAATGTCTGTTCCTCCAAATTGAGATTGGGATCAATCTGCATGGCTACTTTCCAGGCCAGAGAATCCTCAATATTGATCAGCTGGTCCAGATTGCCTTCTTGCTCCAGCGTGGCGCCCATGCTGGGGCCATGCATATCCAACACCCGCGCTGTGGCTTGAATGCGCCCATTCGCGATCGTGTAATTTCCGAAGACGACATAATCCGCGTCGAGTGTTTGGGCGATGCGATAGGCCGTTGCCTGGGTGGGATGAAAATCTGCAGGCAGGCCAAGATGCTGCATAGCGTAGCGGCGATCTTCGCGTCGAATGGTCAGAAAGCCGGCGGAACTCAGGCGCGAATTCAGGATGTCGGGGAAGGAAGCACCGATCCAGTCCAGGCTCGGCTGCGCAGAATTATTTTCAAACGGAAGCACCCAGATCAGGTGTCCGTTCCAGTCGCTTTCATTGGCTGACTCGGATTGCGCCCATGCAGACGCAGCCGCGAGCGCGACCACCACGCAAAGGATGAAGCCCCGCCAGATTCGAAGACAGTTCATGGTTCTGATTTTCTTCACGACACTCGTGATACTAGAGTTCAGCATACATTCAGCGGGAAACTCCGGGCTGCAGGGATTGCGCGTCGAGCGTTGTGCGGCTCGCGGCGTAGGTCTGAGGTGGCGCGACTTTCGCAGGCAGGCTGACTCGTTGCGGGCGATTGAACAGCAATACGGCCGTCCATAGGCCGCGCGTTCTTGCCAGCCAGACCACATCTCCGTGGAGCAGTTTTGCGATCAGCGTGGGAGGCAGGTCGTGATGGTAGCCAAAATATTCCTTATTCCACTGCTCGTCGCCGAAGTGCGTCCATCGGAGGCTGTCGGGCAATTCATACTTGGTCGCAAAGACCAGGGCCGCATCGTAGTTGTTCAACTGCGAGGCGGCCTCGATCTGGGGCAGAGAAAAATTATCGATCGCCACCACATGCACTGGCTTGCGAACATATCCCAGCTCGGGTCGGCGCAGTTCATCCGTTGCGGGCCACGCTGTTAACACCGTGCCGCCCGGGGCGCGGTGAATGACCTGGGCAATTGCCTGCTGCTGCATGATGATCAGGCTGCGATAGGTCAGGTTATCTTCCGGCGTAAATCGGTAGGGAGGATTGACGAATAGTCCTGCGAGAAACGCCACGGTACTGAGCGCGACGATCCACGGCCACTGCTCTACTCGGCGCCGCCAGGTAGAAACGCAGAGCAACAAAATCAGCGGGTAGAGCGGCAGCAGGTAGCGCGCCAGCACGGCGCCACCGGCAATTGAAAAGAAACAGCAGGTTGACCAGCAGAAGAATCCCGATCTGCGCTTGCACGTTCCAGGAAACACGGGGACGTTTGGTGCCATCGGCCTTGCGGAGGGCCGGCAAAAACATCGCGGCCACCATACATAGGATGGGCACGAAAAGATTCATGTAGATGGTGACTTGCATCAGCCGCTGACCGAGTGCCAGGAAAAAGCGGAACAGGTGGAGGGTCCGCACGGCGTTGTAGCGCACATATTGCGGGTTGCCGAAGATATAGCCGGTCTTATGGAAATGGTAGGCATACCAGGCGCACAGCGGCAGCGCGGGCAAGGTGAACTGCAACGCGGCGCGCCAATGTCCGCGGGCTTGCGCAGGTTTACGACGCGTCTCCCAGACATGCCAGGCAGCCAGGGTTAACGGCATCACGATGGCGGTTTCTTTCGACAGCGCGGCCAGAGAGAACCATATGGCCGCGATCCATCCACGTCGCGCGGAGGGTAGCTCATCCAATGCGTAGGCGAGTGCCCACATGGTTCCCGCAGCGGCGTAGATGTCGGCCTGCGCCAGCGTGCTTTGCGTAAACCACACCGGATAGAGCGCGGTCAGGAATGTGGTTGCAACGGCCACGGTGGTGTTCATCAAGCGGCGGACGAGCGCGAATACAGCCGTCAGCGCGAAGGCAGCTACCAGGCAGGTCGCCAGCCGCGTGACCACCGGGGTGAAGCCGGAGATTTTCCACCAGGTAGCCAGATAGATTGCCGGCAGCGGAGGATGAGCGTTGGTCAGGGTCGAATATGGGATGAGCGAGCCGGTGCGGAAGAAATCGAACGCAGCGGGAATGTAGTAGCCGGCTTCATCCCAAAAATAAGGGAGCCGCATCAGAGGCAGATGGGTCAGCAGAACGAAGGCGTAGATGACCGGAAAAATAATCCACGTGGGGACGGGTTCGTCGCGGTGACCGCGAAGAAGGAATTGTTGCAGCAGCGAATTCGGCCGGGCGACGGGCGCTGGTTTTAAAGGCGGATTCGAGGCTGGCAATTCATCGCTCCTGACAAAGACGAAAGGGTGAACCGGGGGACCTTCCCATCGCTGCTTCGCACCAGGCCGGTTTAGTGTATCGGACCGTTGCCCGTGCCCGCGGCTGGAAACGCCTGCGTGGGCTCCAGATTGATAGCACCAAAAGCCTGCTCATATTGCGCCAGGTTTTGCCCCAGCAGGTTCCAGAGCGCCTTGGCCTGTTGCGGACTTAGATAGATTCCCTGAAAATTTCGCAGGACGACTTCGTCGGGAGAATCCTGGCGGGCGGCGCCAAAGATCAACATAAAGTCCCACACACTGGCGCGTACCTGGACGCTGTTAGCATAGCCGTCGCGATAGTCCTGCGCCTGGACAATGTTGATATTGGGAGAAGGATGCATGGGCTGGCTCATGCAACAAGGGTATCGCGAGTGCGCGGTTGCGACGCTGCATCAAACTGCCAGGGATTCTCTGCGGTAACAGCGAATCGCGGGGGAAAGGCGGGCCTTTTCGTGTGACTTCAGACGGCAAGGGGTATTGAAATCAACACCCTTCTCGGAGCAACTATCCACCCGGACACGGGTTACCATCCATACCAGTCACCTGGTTCAGCTTTTGTAGTATTTGAACGGACTCAGCAAGGCATTTTGCCTTCAGTTAGAGAGGAAACATGAAAACCAGAAAGCAAAATATCACTCCGGTAACCCTGTTGATGCAGGGCCTGAGCGGGACGCTGCCGTCATCTCCATCGCGGTGGAGCGGCATTGGACGCGCGGCGTTGCTGGCCCGGCAAGCATTCGCTCTGGTCCTGATGGTTCTGATTGTGCCCATGGGACAGGGCGCACTCTTGTTTGCCCAGACCGCCCCCGCGCAGCAGCAACAATATAACGGTTCAGAGCCCCCACCCCCGCCGCCGAGTCAAAATGGTTCACAAGATCAATATGGAGCGCAGGATCAAGGTGCTCCGCCGCAGGATCAAGGTGGTCCGCCGCCGGATCAGGGTGCTCCGCAGGGACAGCCTTTAAGTCCGGAAGAGTTAGGGCAACTGGTGGCGCCGATCGCGCTGTATCCAGACGCGCTGGTGGCGCAGGTTCTGGCAGCCTCCACCTATCCCACGCAGATTGTGGAAGCGGACCGCTGGGTTCAGTCACAAGGGAACATGCCGCCCGACCAATTGGGCGCTGCCGCGAACGCGCAAAACTGGGATCCCAGCGTGAAAGCTTTGATCGCCTTCCCGTCGGTTCTGGCGCAGATGGACAAAAACATTCAGTGGACGACCGATCTTGGCAACGCGTACTACAACCAGCCGGACGATGTGATGGCGGCGGTGCAATCCATGCGTGCGCGGGCGCAGTCTGCCGGCACATTGCACAACACGCCGCAGCAGGTGGTTTCTGACGACGGTGGAAACATCGTCATCGCACCTGCCAACCCGCAGGTCGTGTACGTCCCCGTCTACAATCCATGGGGCGTCTATGGTGGGCCGGTTGTGGTGTATCCGGGCTACTATTATGGACCGCCTGCCGGGGTGTACTTTGGCACCGGACTTGCGATTGGATTCGGAATTGGCATCGGAATCGGCATCTGGTCACACTGGGGCTGGGGCTGGCACAGCTGGCACCCTGACTGGAATCACCGCGCGATTTACTATGGCGGCAATCGCTACTACACCCGCAGCATCACGGTGTACAACAGGGGCTTCAACCGCCCGGGCAGTCCCCATGGTTATCCGGGCAGCCGAGGATCGTATTACAACCACAATGCCAACTATAACCACGGCGGAAACTACAACCATGGCAACCAGCAATATCACGGCAACCAGCAATACCACGGCAACAACCAGCAGTACCATGGCAACCAGCAATCCCATGGCAACAATCAGCAGTACCATGGCACTCAGCAATCCCATGGCAATCAGCAGAGCTATAACCACCAGGGATCGCAGTCGCATTCGAACCAGTCCAGCTATAAGGGAAACTCGGGCGGTCACCCGCAGGGATCCAGTGAGCATCAGGGTGGAGGTCATCCGAGTGGCGGACACGAGGGCGGCGGACATCCGAGCGGCGGCCATGAAGGTGGCGGTGGACATGGCGAACATCGCTAAACGCGGTCGGGGCAAATCAGCCTGACTGTCCGCGAGGACAGATCGACAATGCAAAAGCCCGCATCCACGAGATGCGGGCTTTTGTATTGGAGCCGAGATTGGCGCGCTGAATCTTCGCGTTGACTGCGTGGCTCGCGGCGCATCCTAAAACGTCAGTCCAAACGTGGTGCTGATGCCGAACTGGTTCTTGCGGGCGGTCTCTGGAGGACGATTGTCGAACGTGTCAAAGAGGTTCAGTCGCAAGACAATGTCATGCGTGAAATTGACGGAGTACGCTGCGTTCAAATTGGAACGCACGCGGCCGGAATCGGAGATTCCCGGGAATAGCTGGAAGCTGGTCGAAAGTTCGGATGTGTTGAAGCGGAACCAGTCGTAGTTGACTTCGATCAACCCTTCCAGGTTCTGGTCCTTTGGGTTCATTCCAGATTCCGGACTGTAGGCTTCCTTGACGAACACCAGGCCTCCCAGCCAGGAGAACTGGGTGCTGTTGGTGCGGATGAAGTAGCGACCAAAGCCGCCGCCATACGTCTGGCGAAGATCGAGGCTTTGCTGGTCGCTGGTCAGAAAGTCCAAGAAACTGCCGACAAAGGCATGCCGCGAAAGATAGAAAGAGGATGTACTGGAGAGATCCTGACGATTGGAACTGTTGGCGCCCGACTGGCTGCTGAAGTTGGAACTTAAGGCGGCGCCAATCTGATACTTGGTTGAGCTGTAGGAAGTATCAGCATCCAGATTGAGGGATGTAGCCGTGGCGCCGCTGACGTAGCTGGCTCCCAGGTTGACCGAGCCTTTGAGTTGTCGCCAGAAATTGCTTTTCTGCGACTGGAAGGCGACGACGTCGATGGCGCGGACGCGAGTTTCGACTCCTGCGTTTGTAATCACGAAGTCCTGGTTGGGATTTTCTTTTGTGGGAATTTTCTGAATGGTGCCGACCAGGCGTTTGCCGCCGGACATTTCTAACTGGAATTTCGCGGTGGTCTCAATCCGGTCCACCTGCAGCCAGTCGACCGGGATGGGAGCCACGACATACGGTGGCTCTATATATAGTTGGCCGTGATCCAGCTTCTTGATTTTGCCGGTGATGCGATCTCCGTTTTTCATTACCACGACGTCGCGGCGTTCGGGAGCCTTGGCGGCACCCGCAGTGGGCGGCGAAACCAGCCACGCGGCAACGGTCAGCGCGAAGAGGAGAACTGGGCGGCGAATTGGGATCCTCATCTGACTGGCACCCTTCAAGCCCCTCACCCCGACAGAGCGCATCGCAGTGGGTGGTCGACACTGGGAGCGGATGAAAGAATCTTGACGGGATCAGAATTGGATTCTATCGGATGGATCGGAGTCCTGCGATGCCCGACAAGTCCAACTTTCAATCCGCGAGTTCGCGGGCGGCTTTCACAAAGCCAAGACCCCTTAATTCAGAAACCGTGTAAAACTCCACGATTGGAGGCTCGCAACCCATTTCCATCAGGACCAGGAATTTCTTGTAGGCATCGGAGCGGATGTGACGGAAAAAGTCACTTTGCGTTTTCCAGTGAGATTCGACGCGAACGATGCTTGGGTCGTTGAGCGGCTGGTATAACTGGCAACTGGTGCACCCGGGCTCGGCCTCGGTTGGACCCGACAAGGAGGACAGCGCTCGACGCAGTTCTTCGCGCTTGTCAGGGGACGTCTTGATGTCAACGACTTCGATGATTGCGATTCCGCCAGGCATGATATCGCTGCTCTCTTCGACGTACGAGAAGTTCACTGAAGGCTGTCTCATATTTCGGAACCCGCTCGTTACCCTATGGTGTGTGCCCCGCAACCAAGGCGGGAGTTCGTTCATTGTCTGGAGCCGCGACGCCACAGATGAGACGGTTTCTAAGGTGTGTCTATATGCAATGCGGAGTCCAAACCTGGAGCCCCACCGAAGCTCTGCAAGCCGATGCGCTGCAACGTTCTCCACTGATTTTGTCCGGAGGATTTATGGAAGGGCTGCCCAAGATTTCGGAGCACCCACGATATTTGGGAGAATTCAAAAATAATTTATGTCGCTAACCCAGCCAAAGCGTATATTGGTTTGCACCCCCCTGCTGAAATTGAATGGCTCTCTGCCTAAAACCTGCCCTAAGGCCTCGAATGCAACGATTCGACCCTGGTGGAAATTGATGTGTACCTCTACAACACGCTGAGCTGAAAGGATCGACCAAATGAGTGCTCACCCAATCTCGACCGGGGAAGAGCAACGCCACTTTGAGCGCCTGATTACAGACGTTTCGCTGCCATTCATCAATTCCAGCGGGAGTCATCTCGATACCGACATCGAGACAGCGCTTAAGGCGATTTGCAATTCCCTTCGCCTGGATTTCAGTGCCCTGGCCCAGTGGGACAAAACCACAGAGCTGTTTGTCATCAGTCACTCCTCAGTTGTGAATGGGAGTGTCACGGGCCGAAAATTCTCTCAACAGGACATTCCCTGGCTGGCATTCTCCATTCTTCGGGGCAAGCCAGTTCAATTTGGACGTGCCTCCAAATTTTCCAACGAAGCCGGCAAAGATGTGGAGACAGTTTGTCACCCGGACATTGAATCCGCGGTTTTCCTGCCTCTGAAGGCGAGGGACCAGATTCTTGGCTTTCTATGTTTTGCCTCGTCGCGTGCGGAACATGAGTGGAGCGAGCCCGCCGGCGACCGCTTGAATGTGATGGCCGACGTTTTCGCCAACACGCTGGCACGCAATCGGTCTGAGGACGAGCTGGTTCAAAGTCAAGAACGGAGAGTGCTGGAAGCGGATGAGCGTTTTCGTCTGGCGATCGAATCGTTTCCAACGGGTGTCATTCTGGCTGATCAAAATGGAACCATGATTCGAGTGAATTCGCGATCCGCGCGCGCGTTCGGTTACTCCCAGGAAGAACTGGTGGGACAGGCGGTCGAGATGCTGATCCCGCAGCGTTTTCGGGTCGATCATAGTGCGAATCGGGCGGAGTTTACTGCCAGCCCGAGCACGCGGCCCATGGGCACCGGCCAGGCGCTGTTCGGTCGCCGAAAAGATGGCAGCGAGTTCCAGGTGGATGTCTCGCTATCGCCGATGCAAACCCAGGATGGAATGCTGGTGTTGTGCGCAGTCACGGACATCACCGATCGCAAGCTTTCCGAACAGGCAGTGATTGACTTGAACGCGCGCCTGCTGGCTGCGAACGAGCAGATTCGAACCATGAAGGAAGAGCTGGAGCGGGAGCAGGTTTCTTTCAAACATGACATCAAGCTGGAATCGAGCCACGACGAGATTGTGGGACGAAGCCAGGCCATTCTGCGGGTGTTGATGAATGCCGAGCAGGTGGCTCCGACCGATTCCGCAGTGCTGCTACTGGGGGAGACCGGGTCCGGCAAGGAATTGGTGGCGAGAGCCATCCACAAGCACAGCAAGCGCGGCACCCGCCCGATGGTGAACGTGAATTGCGCCGCGCTGCCTGCGTCACTGGTGGAAAATGAATTGTTCGGACGAGAGCGGGGAGCGTACACCGGCGCGCTGACTCGGGAGATTGGGCGATTTGAGTTGGCGAACCACTCCACCATCTTTTTGGATGAGGTGGGAGAACTGCCGCTGGAGCTGCAGGCGAAGCTGTTGCGGGTGCTGCAGGAAGGCGAATTCGAGCGGCTTGGAAGCTCGAAAACCATCCACGTGGATGTGCGATTGATTGCCGCGACCAGCCGCGACCTGGAAGCTGCCGTGCGAGAGGGCAAGTTCCGCGAGGATCTTTTCTATCGCTTGAATGTGTTTCCCATCCGGGTGCCTCCGCTGCGGGATCGGCGTGACGACATTCCCATGCTGACGTGGCATTTTTTGCAGATGCTGGGTTCGCGCATGGGTCGCGACGTAAGCAGCGTGCGGGCCAGCACCATGAAGGCATTTCAAACGTATGCCTGGCCAGGAAACGTGCGTGAACTGCGGAACGTGATTGAACGGAGCCTGATCCTTCACCAGGGAACCGTGTTTGAAGCCGACTTGCCGGATGGCGCTGGTGTTTCTTCGGTGGTGGGAACGAAAATTGAGGAAGTCGATCGCGATCACATTTTTCGCATATTGGAGCGCACCGGCTGGCGGGTGCGTGGTCCGGGAGGCGCAGCCGAAGCGCTGGGGCTGAAGCCGACTACGCTGGAAGCTCGCATGAAGAAGCTCGGGATCGTTCGAAAATAGCGATCTCGAGAAGCAATGCTGGTCGCGTGGTTGCGCGGGTCGCGCGCCATCCGCTCTTTGATCCCCGGCATGTCAACGACGACGCGTGCAGGATGATTTCCTTGCTGCGGCTGAACTGGCCTGCGACTGAACTGGCCTGCGCTGGTCTGCACTGGATGTGCGGGTCGACGTTGGATGCGCAGCCTCCGGCATTTCGGAGGACCTCCAACGTATCGGGTGTGCGGCCGGTGCTGGGGTTGACGCGAGCCGCGCGTAATCCACGCAAGCGGCTGTGATAGAAAGACTTGCCTCCACTCGTAGATTCCCACCGATTCGGAAGTCCGCTTGCCTTCTGGATAAAGGCACTGCTCTAGCAATTGGTGCGGCGCGGTGAAGGAGTCGGGGATGCGAAACTCAAAAATCTGGATGACCTGTATTGGCCTGCTGTTCTTCTGCACATCGATTGCGACCGCGTGGGCGCAGGATCCAGGCTGGCCCCGCGAGATTACGCGACCCGGCGGAACGCTGACCGTCTATCAACCGCAAGTGGATGAATGGAGCAACTACACCGAGCTGAAATGGCGCATGGCCTTTCAGCTGACTCCCACGGGCGGCAAGCAGGTGGTCGGCGCCCTGTCGGCAACGGCATCCACCCAGGCGAATACCGACACGCACATGGTGTTTGTCTACAACATCAATATTGACCACACGTATTTTCCTGGGCAGGACCCAGGAACGACGGCGCAGCTGGATCAGCTGGTTCGGTCTTTCATGCCGCCGACGCTGAATGTCTCCCTGGAGCGGATCGTTGCGTACATGCCCAAGCCGCAATCGGTGCAGCCGGTGGCAGTCAAAAATGATCCGCCCCAGATTTTCGTCAGCTACACGCCGGCGATTTTGCTTGGCGTAGACGGCGAACCGGTGCTCGCCGACTTTCAGAAAACCACGGTCAAGTTTGTGGTCAACACACAGTGGCCTTTGTTCTTCGAGCAATCGACGGCGCGCTATTACCTGCTGGTCGACAAAATCTGGCTGAGCGCGAGCGATCTGCATGGGCCGTGGACGCAGGTGATGTCGCTGCCGTATGCCTTCAGCACCATGCCGTATTCTGCCGAATTCGCCGACGTGTGGAAACAGATTCCACCTCGGGCGGTCGCCAATCCCATCATTCCCGCGGTGTTCTACAGCACCGTGCCCTCGGAAGTGATCCTGTTCGGCGGGCGGCCGAACTATACACCCATCCCCAACACGCAGTTGGTGTACGCCGACAACACGGACAGCCCGCTCTTCGTTTACAGCCCGACGCAGACGTATTACTACCTGACGGCTGGCCGCTGGTTCAGTGCGCCGACTCTGAATGGGCCGTGGACATTTGCATCGATGAACCTGCCGGCAGATTTCGCCAACATTCCGTTGACGAGTCCGGCGAGCGCGATTCTTTCCTCCGTACCCGGTACCAGCGAGGCTAAAGATGCGGTGTTGATCGCACAGATTCCGACGACGATGCTGATTAACCCAGCCACGGCGGCGGCCCAGGCGAAAGTTAGCTACACCGGCAATCCGCAGTTCGCGCCCATTGAAGGGACAAGCATGCAGTATGCGACCAACACTGCGGACAAAGTGATTCAGGTGGGCGATGTCTTTTACTTATGCCTGCAGGGAGTGTGGTTCATTTCCACCACGCCAAACGGGCCGTGGACCACGGCGAGTTCTGTGCCGCAAGTGATTTATTCCATCCCGCCCAGCTCGCCGGTTTACAACGTCACCTACGTGACGCAGGTGACCGCTTCGAACGGTTATGTCCAGTCCAGCTACACCGCGGGATATATGGGCGCCTTTATTATGGGAGCGGCCGTGGGGGCGATCGTCGCCAGCGGCACTGGATATTACTATCCGCCCTATATCGGGTACCCGATCGGCGGATATCCGATTTATCGGCCTTATCCGACGCCGTACGGAAGTACTTCGTATTACCGCACCGGCAACGGCGCGTACGGTGTATCGCAAACCGCCTATGGACCGTACGGTTCGGCAACTCGCAGCGCCTCATATAACCCCTATACCGGAACGTCGACGCGAACTGCATCGGCCTCCACTCCCTACGGAAAGCAGAGCGTCGGCCAGGCGTATAACCCGTACACAGGAACCTACGGCGCGACCCACCAGGGATCCAGTCCCAATGCACAGTGGGGTCAATCTTATGTTTCGAACGGAAACAAGTCCGCGACCACGCAGCATTACAGCAACGCCTATGGAACGACCGCATCGGCGCAGGGGTCGCAGGGTGGGAAAGCTTACGGCACCTCTACCGCGCAGGGAAATTCCGCCGTCGGCAAAACTTCCAATGGGGATATGTATGCCGGCCACGATGGGAATGTGTATAAGAACACGGGCTCGGGCTGGCAAAAGTCGAATGGAAACGGCGGCTGGAGCGATGTCAACACGACCGCGAATCAGCAGAAGGCGCAACAGAGCGCGCAGAGCTATCAGCAACAACATCCATCCAGCCAGGCCAACGCGCAGAGCTTCCAGCAGCAACATCCCAATGGGCAGGCGAATGCGCAAAGCTACCAGCAGCAACGTTCGAACAGCCAATCCTATTCGCAACAACATCCGACGCAAAATGCGAGCCAATTTCACCCGTCCGGCAGCAACTCCATGCAAGGCCTCGATGCTGATCGGCAGAGCCGGATGACCGGCTCCGCGCAAAGTCAACATTGGGGAGGCGGCGGCTTCGGTGGCGGCGGACGCAGTTGGGGTGGAGCGCGCCGGTAGCTTCCGCAATTGAGCCGAGAGGCTGCGAAATATCTGAATTGAGGATGCGATGGGAAGTACCTGCTTCAATGCAGCCCATGAGAGTTTATCGTGATGCGCATTCACCCGCGGGGTGTGGCGATTGCGGTGTTTTTGTTGAGCGCGTGCGCTTCCGTCTACGCTCAATCGCCGGAATTTGTGCCGGAGATCGATACCCACGTCACACTGAATTCCTACATGCGAACTTATTTGGTGACGAAAGATGATCGCGATGCCGGCGCGACCAGCCAGTTCAGCGTGGGGCCCAGCCTGCAGATTTATTTAAAGCCCCTGGTACGGATGAAGCGGATTACAGCGTTTGATCTGGATGATGCGAAGTCGAGACCCCTGGTGGTGGAAGACGGGTATCGCTACCTGATCGCCCCCGGTGAGCCGTCCACGCAGCGGATGCAGCCGATGGCCACGTCGCACTTTCCGCTGAAGGCTGGCTTTCTGGCCTCGGATAGAAATCGCGCGGATCTGGACTGGAAGGGCGGAGTGTTCACCTGGCGTTATCGAAATAAGCTGACCATCGAACGTACGGTGGAGGTGGGTGGGTACCACTTCATTCCATACGTCGCTGCCGAACCGTATTACACCAGCCAGTACAGCAAATGGAGCACGACGGATCTGTATATTGGCGGCTTGTTTCCGGTGGGAAAGCACGTGCAGTTCAACTGTTATTACGACCACGAAAACAACACGGGCAAGAGCCCGAATCAGCCCAAAAACTATATCGACCTAGCGATGCAACTGTATTTTTCAGTGAAGAAGAAATAGAGCAGGGAGCGATGGGCGTTTCCGCCACGACGCTCCCCTGAGAAACATATTGCAAAGACGGCTGCCTACGGGTGATTAGTCCGCGAGGGCTTTTCCGGTAGCTTTGCCGGCATCTTTCACGCCGACTGCGGTCTTCTCGCCACCCTTTTCCGTATATTTCACGGTCACCTTGGCACCCTTCTTCGCGCCCATATAGGTATCCACGCTGCCCTTGTCGATATCCTTACCGGTGTCGACTGTTCCCTTGTCGATATCCTTGCCGGTGTCGACTGTTCCCTTGTCGACGGCTTTCCCGGTATCTTCAGTGCCCTTGGCGATGCCTTTGCCGGTATCCTTGGTTCCCTTCACCACGGTTTTGTCAGTCCACTTGAAGGTGTGCTCGGTGCCGTCGGCTGACTTGACGACGAAGGTTTTGGTTCCCTTGTCGACGCTTTTTACAACGCCACTGATACCGTGCACCACGTCTTGCGCGACCGCACTGTGCAGCCCAATCGTGATGACAATCGCGATGAATCCCGCCAGCACTGCCTTGAATTTGTTTCTATGAAGAGCCATCGTGAATCTCCTTATGTGGGTTGGGGTGGATAGGTGCCTAGGCGGAGTGCCAACGAATCCACCGGCAGGTCAATTTCGCAAGTTCGCGCTTCCAAGGGATGGTGACCGGTATTGTAGGTCAACCGCGACCGCCTAGAAAGAAAATTCCAATCCCGCTGTTGCGCCTTTCTGGGTCATGTGGAGTCCGAGTCGATCGGTCTGTGCGTTGACGATCAGGCGCGTGGCCAGTCCATATCCGGCCTTGAGGCTGAAATGTTTGCCCACCGAATAGCCGATGCTGTCTTCCAACTGCACGTAATTTCCGTACCCAAAGAAGTACATCCCATATATGTCTCCTTCAACGAAAAAGCGAGGAGATTTGATGGGGTACAGACGGTATTGCGGCCCTGCAACGGGAATCGGAGCCCAAAGGGACCCGCTCGCCGATTTGGCGTCATACTGGGTTCCGTCCCCTGTGACCTGGGCCTGGGCGCTGATCTTGGCTGTGGTATCAAACATGTTGAAGTGGATGCCGATGCCAAGATGGCCGCGTTTGCGCCGGATAATGTCGTACTGGTAACCGGGAGAAATGAACAGAGCATCCAGTTGACTTTGTGTCTGGAGACCTGCCTCGAAGGTCTGGCCCTGAAAGGTGATGGTCCGCTCGAGGACCTTTTGATTCGAAGAATTGAACCGGCTGAAGCCGAGCAAAAAATGATTCTTTCGGGTGAATTTCCAATCCAGGCCAGTGGCGAAAGTCGAATAGGAATTGAAACCAAGATCCTTCTGAAAATCCACTGGAACCGTGTCGCCGTGTCCCTGAATGTTGCCCGAGGGGGTTGAGTAGAACCATTGCCCATTCAGTCGCAATCTGTATTGGTCGAAGTCTTCGTGCTTCTGGGCGCGAAGAAACGGGGTAACACCAAGAAGGAAGAAGAGCGTGACTGGAATCGCCCTTCGCAGTGAATTCGACAGGGAACGAGTCTTTCCATGCAGCGGCATTTGGCAATCTCCTAGGCAGCCTCCTATCAATGCACGCTGTGTGCCATACGTAGCCCGTGCATGCGACGGCCAGACCCACGAACGTCTATATACAAACTTGCCGCGGAACTCTCTTCTCGGTAAGGGCTTGAACGCGCAGCTGCTTCGCATCTCCGACCCGGTATCGGCAGTCTTTTCTGTTGCCGCAAATCGCTTGCGAAGAATCTTCTCCCTGGACGCATCCGCTCCGCTGAATGTCGTCTCTACCTCCGACATTTCGGAGGCCCCCCGAAATGACGGAGCGGGGTTCGAGGGAATGGCAGTCTGACAGCCTGTGTGAGTGCTCGCAAATGTAGTGAATCGCTCGAGATTCCCACCTGTTCGCTGCAAATTGGCTTTTGGCCGGTAGGTTGCAACTTGACCCAGGCACGAGTACCTCACAACTTCCTTCGACGATCGCGGAAGCCCGAGAATGGTTCAGTCAAAGCCAGGTCGAGATCGTTCTTTTGGAGACGTCGCGGAGGGGCTCGGCGCGGGACGGCAAATTTCCACGAAGGTGGATTCCTTGCGGCAATGCACAAGACCAAAGATTAAAGGAGCACTAACCCAATGAAGTGGATGAGATGGATGTTTCCCGCGGCAGCCGTGGCTGCCATGTCGCTAGCCCCTAACGTTTTCGCGCAGGCGGCCACCGCACCGCCGGCATCGGCTGCCACCCAGCCGACCACAGACGCCCAGAATACGAACATTCAGGCGTACATCGAATTGCTGCGTTCGAACGTTCAGACCGCAAAGACTGAGGTCCTGACCGAGACGATGCAGCTGAACGATGCGCAATCCACGAAATTCTGGCCGATCTATCGCGAGTACAACCTGAAGCTGCAGGCCCTGAATGACAAAAAGATTGCTGGAATCAAGCAGTACGCGAAGGAATATGACACCATGACCGACGCCCAGGCAGATCAACTGGCAAAGATCGCGCTTGATCTGGAAAACCAGCGCAACGCGCTCAAGAGGGCATATTACGAGAAGTTTCGCACCGCGCTTGGGGGCATCGTTGCCGCGCGCTGGTTGCAGGTGGAAAACCAGCTTCTGATGGTCATTGATCTTCAGATCGCGTCTTCGTTGCCGGTTGTCAGTAACCCGGCCAGCAATTAAATCCGCGAGAGGAGAAGAGATGCTAAAAAAGCGCGCATTTCTAGCGTTGTGCACCGGACTGATTGTTCTGGCGAGCGCCAAAGCCGATACGTTGAGGCTGCGTTCGGGAGTTACCGTGCAGGGAACGTTTCTTGGCGCAGACACGCGCCAAATGACGTTTGTGACCAGCAGCGGGCAGACCCGGACGTACCTGCTGAGTGATGTGCATGAAATCACCTTCACGCCACCGCCGCCGCCTCCGCCGCCGCCTCCGCCGCCTCCACCTGCGGGACATCCTCCTGCCAATGTCACGCTTCTCGCGGGAACGTTAATTCCGGTGCGCCTGGTGAACGGACTGAGTACCAGTTCGAATCATACCGGCGATCGATTCACTGCCGTTCTGGATTCGAACCTGGTTGCGAATGGTGTTGTGGTGGCGTATCGAGGAGCCACGCTGCACGGCGTTGTTACCAAGGCGGAGCATGCGCGGAGATTGACCGGCCGATCGGAGCTGCAAATTGCACTGACGGACATTGTGATTAATGGAGCCGCGCAACAGATCAGTACCAGCGGCTTCCAGCAGAAGGGTTCAAGTGAAGGCGCCAACACTGCCAAGAAGACGGCAGCTGGGGCCGGGCTTGGAGCAGCGATTGGAGCCATCGGCGGCAACGCTGGGCGAGGAGCCGCTATCGGCGCGGTTTCTGGCCTGGGCGTATCCATGATCAAAAAGGGAGAGGCGATCACGCTTCCTGCGCAAACATTGCTGGAGTTCAGCCTGGCTCAACCTACGATTCTGCCGGTGCAGCACTGAGATGGCGGAGGCGATTGCTGATGGAGAAAAAGCGCCAGCAATCGCGTTGTTCGATATGAAACGAATCGATTCCTGTGCCGGTTGAATTGTTTCTTCAGCTGGCGCCGGGAATCGATCGGGGGGACGTACACGGAGGAACATATGAAGTCACTGGGAACTAAGCGCATTCTTCAACTGGCAGCCATGGTGGGAGTTCTGGTTTTTCTTTGCGGCTCGACGCGGGCGCAGAGCGTGAGCTATAACTTTGCACCCGGCACAAACTTCAGCAAATACCACACGTATAAATGGGTCACCATCGCGGGCGTTCAATACCCCGACCAGATTGTCGATGAGCAGATCAAACAGTCGATCGATCAAAACCTGGCGTCCAAGGGATATGTCAAAACCGACAGCGATACCGCGGATATGGACGTGGCCTACCAAGTCTCCATCACTGAACAAAAGCAGTGGAATGCCTATGGAACCGGCGGTGGATGGCGGATGGGCGGAGGCATGGCAACAGCCACCAGCTCCACCATCCAAACCGGAACGCTTGCCGTGGATTTTTACGATCCAGCGCAGAAGCAATTAATTTGGCGTGGGACTGCAACCAAGACATTGAACCCACCCAAAGATCCGAACAAGCGGCAGAAGAACCTGGATAAAGCGGTCACCAAGCTGCTGAAAAATTTTCCGCCACCACCAGCGAAGTAGAAATTCCGACATTGTGGGCGCCGAGCCATTGTGAGTGGACGGCGCCACAAAGTTATCGGGAGAAACGCTGAAAGCGCCTTCGGCGGCGATCCTGAAACACGAAATGAACGCGGTTCAGTGTGGTTGATTTGGAACTCTGTGGAGGTGACCACAGAGGATTGCAATCGGCCACATGGGCTCCAACCCGGTCGGCGAGCCATAACAATTCGTCACGCATCGCGAGGAGAATGTCAATGCAACGGATCACTCTTCAGAAATATGCTGCGCTATCCATCCTTACTGTGAGCCTGGTCGCCTTGACTCCGCGGGCGAACTCGCAGTCTCCTAATCCCGAACTGCAACAGAAAGTCGCCGCTCTCAAGCAGGCCCTGGGCCAGAACAAGCAGGCTCTCAGCCAGTACACGTGGGTGGAAACCCGGCAGATGATTCTGAAGGGCGACGTAAAGTCGACGCAAATGTTCCAGTGCCAGTATGGGCCGGACGGTAAAGTGCAGAAAACTGCGATCGGGCCGCCTCAACCGCCACCGGAACATCAACGCGGCATGAAGGGCAGAGTGATCGAAAAGAAAAAGGGCGAGATTCAGGACTACATGGAGCAGGTGGCTTCGCTGATGAAGTTCTACGTGCCGCCTACCCGCGCCCAGATACAAAACTCATTCCAATCCGGCAAGGCCTCAATCCAACCGCAGGGCGGTCTTGTGACGCTGGTATTCCGCGACTACGCGGTGCCGGGAGATTCCATGTCGGTGACGATTGACGGTGCCTCGAATAAGATTCGATCCTTCGTCGTGAACACCTACCTGAATGATCCTTCCCAGGTAGTGACCTTGAATGCCGTCTTCCAAGGTCTGCCGGATGGAACCAACTACGTTGCGCAAACGGTACTGGATGCGACCGCGAAGCAGGTTCAGATAAGAACCACGAGCGCGAATTTCAACAAACTATAACTGGCCGTCTTCGGTAGGAATGACGTCGTCGGCAAAGCATGGTGAGGCCCGCTTCGCGGCGGGTCTCACGGCGTCGATTTCAAGCTGACCCCGCAGATTGCGTTTCGGTCACATTGAAGCTTTCGAGATTACATCGTTCAAAGACAAGGAAGGACCGAATGAAGCGGCAATCCTGCTTACGCTTTGCACTTCTGATTTGCGTGCTGATGGTGTCTCCCGTACTGATTGCGCAACAGAGCAAACCTTCGGACGATGTGGCTGTCGCTCCGGAAGGGACGCAGGTTGCGACCGAGCAAACTCCGGCGGCGTCGGCGAACACAAATGCGTTGCAGAAGGCAACACAGAATCCTGTTGCCAGCCTGATCAGCGTACCCATCCAGAACAACAGCAATTTCGGCATCAGCCCGGGTGACAGAACGCAGGATGTTCTGAACATCCAGCCGGTGATTCCGGTGAGTGCGTCGAAAAACTGGAACCTGGTGATTCGCTGGATCACGCCCATCATCTACCAGCCGCTGCCGAACCCGTCGTCAACCATTGAAACAGGCGTCTACGGATTCGGCGATATGCAGCCGACCTTTTTCCTGGTGCCGAAGAAGACTTCGAAATTGATCTGGGGCGCCGGACCGATTGTGCAGATACCCACGGCCACCAGTGAGTACCTGGGACAGGGCAAACTCGGATTGGGCCCATCGGTTGTTCTTTTGACGCAGCCCGGACCGTGGACGATCGGCGCGCTGGCGAACAATGTCTGGTCGATTGCAGGATCTGGCGGACGGCCGGCAGTGAATCAATTTCTGATGCAATACTTCATCAACTACAACCTGAAAAAAGGCTGGTACCTGAGCACCTCTCCGATCCTGACCGCGAACTGGGAATCCAGCAACGGCAAGCGATGGACCGTACCCTTCGGCGGCGGAGTGGGCAGGATTATGAAGCTAGGATTTCAGCCAGTGAATCTGAGTGCCTCGTTCTACGGCAACGCGGTTTATCCCACGGGGACTTCATCGTGGAACATGCGACTGCAGATTGCCCTGCTGTTTCCCAAGCTGACCAAGCAACAGCAGATGATGCTGATGCAGCAAAGGTTGAAGCAGCTGCAAGCGGAACCGGCGCAACAATAGAAGTTTGCGATGAAGGCCGAAACGAGCGGGTCTGGAGCGAAGGTCAGCATGAGAATGGTTTCTTGCCGGGCGATTAGAAAGTTGGCGATGACGTTGGTACCGACGCTGTTTGTGTGTTGTATTTCGCTGCTCTCAGCCGCAAGGATCAGCGCCGCAGCGATGGTCGGCGTGACGGGCTCCGAGCCGCAATCCGCGCATAAAGCCTCCTCAGAAAAAAGTTCGACTCAAAGCACTGGACGCGGTTTGCCCCTGACCTTTGCGCGCGAAACCGGTGACTTGAAGTCGATGGTCAAGCGTCACAGAATTCGCGCGCTGGTTTTCTACAGCCGTACGGGTTTCTTTTACATCAATGGCCGGCCGCAGGGAATCAATTACGAAGCCCTCCGCGCTTTCGAAGCATTTGTAAATCAGAAGCTGCACACCGGCAGGCAGCCTGTGCAAGTGACCTTCATTCCGATTCGTCCGGATGAGGCCGAGGCTGCGCTGACCCAGGGAGTCGGCGATCTGATTGCCTACGGACTGGTGGTCACGCCGGAACGCGAGAAAAAGGTCGCCTTTTCGATTCCGATAGCTACCAACATCAAGCAGATCGTCGTCACCGGCAAAGGGTTTGGTCCGGCGACCTCGTTGCAGGACCTGAGCGGGAAGAAGATTTACGTGAATCCGCTGTCCACGTATTATGACAATCTTCAAAAGTTGAACGTCTCACTGCGCAAGCAAGGCAAGCCGCCCATACTGGTCGAGAAAGCGGACCCAAATCTTGGAGATGAGGATCTGCTGGAAATGGTGAACGCGGGCATCATTCCCGCCACCGTCACGATCACCGAACGCGCCAATCTTTGGGCCAGTGTGTTGCCGAACATTACGGCTCATCCGGATCTGGTGATCGCCAGCCAGCAGGACCTGGCGTGGGCGATGCGAAAAAATAACCCCGAACTGAAAGCGATAGTGGATGAGTTCGCCGAGACGCACCGCATGGGAACGTCCTTCGGCAATACATTGCTGCGCCGTTACCTGCAAAACACCAAGTGGATCAAAAATCCGACCACGGCAGCGGAGATCAAGAAATTCAACGAGAACATTGCGTTCTTCAAGAAATACTCTGCGCAATACAGCATGGACTATTTGCTGGTTGTCGCCCAGGGTTATCAGGAGTCGATGCTGAATCAATCCGCACGCAATGGCGGTGCGGTTGGAATCATGCAGGTGAAGCCGGCGCTTGCAGCGGCTCCGCCGATCAACGTCCATAACGTGACGACAGCGCAAAACAATATTGAGGCCGGCGTGAAGATGTTGCACAGCATCGAGGACAAATACTTCAGCGATCCGAAGATCGACCCGATGAACCGACTGCTGTTAACTTTCGCGGCCTACAATGCAGGCCCTACGCGCATCGCGGCACTTCGCCGGAAAGCCGCGGCACAGGGACTCGATCCGAACGTATGGTTCGGAAATGTTGAATTGATGGTTGCGCAAAGCGTGGGCCAGGTGACGGTGCAGTACGTGAGCAATATTTACAAGTATTACGTCGCCTACAAGCTGGTTGTGCAGCAGGGCGGAACTCTGCAATAGCCGGCTTACGTTGCTCTCGGCGGGAACGGTGTCCATCGGCAACGCGAGGTCAAGCCCAAAGGATCGACGACTCATGGTGAGGGTGTCCATGGAATCAGAGGCAGAGAAGGAACTTGGTATCAGCTCAATGGCGGACATTCCTCGCGCGGCGGCTCACACGGAATTTTCGCTGGTGCGGGGGGGGCCGTTCTATAACTTGCTGAAGGCCGCCCACCTGATCCATCCGCAGAAGTGGAACCTGGGACGCCGCATTACTGCTCTGCTTGCGGTGACCTGGGCACCTCTCGTGATCATCACAGCGGTTTCAAACCGCGCCGGGTTGCATTCGCTGTTAGTCGATCCTCGCGTGTATGCGCGACTCTTCGTCGCCATCCCAGCGCTGATCACCGGAGAGCTGATGATGGATGGATATTTTGGGGCCATGCTCAAGCATATTCACGACGCGAATTTGCTGGATGCCGCCGATGAAACTCACATGAATCGGGTGCTGGCGCAGATGAAGCGTCTGCGCGATGCCTATTTGCCAGAACTCATCATTCTTCTACTGGCCGTTGTCAGCATTGTCACCAACATGTCGAATCACGGTGTACTGGATACAACGCCGTGGCTTGGCGAGCGAATCGGAGATAGCTTCCGCTTCACTCCCGCGGCATGGTATGGGGTCTTCACCGGCGCGCCGCTGTGGAATTTTTTGCTGGGCCTGGCGCTTTGGAGATGGCTGCTGTGGGCGTTTTACGCGTTCAAGCTTTCACAATGCCGGCTCAAACTTGTCGCCTCTCATCCTGACAAACGAGGAGGGCTGAGTTTTCTTGGCCTGATGGTGATGGCATTCGCACCGACCGCGTTCGCCGCCAGCAGTGTGATTGCGTCCAACTGGCGCAATGAAATTCTGCATCATGGGGCTCGCCTGGTCGACTTTAAATTTGCCGCTATTATTTTTGTCTTGATCATCGCCCTGCTGGCGATCGGTCCACTGCTGTTTTTCGTTCCGCGACTGGCGGCGCTGCGGCAAAAAGGAATTCTGGAATATGGCATCCTGGGTCAGCTGCACAGCAGTGAATTCCACGAGAAATGGATTCATCATCGTGCCGGACACGAAGCGGATTTTCTTGTGGCTCCGGAGAGCAACACGCTCACTGGGTTCGGCAACAGTTACGAGAAGATCGGACAGTTAAGTCCCTTCCCTATCGACATGGGATCTCTCTACGGGCTGGCGGCGGCAGTGGCGATTCCAGGGTTGGTTGTCGTTCTGGCGCAGATTCCATTTGCGGTCGTGTTGGAGGAATTGCTGAAGGCGGTGCACTAATTTCTACCGGGGATGGCCCAGGCAGCAGTACTGCCTCGCCAGAAAAATATTTCTGGCGGTGAAGCAGGCTTAAGAAAAACTGTCCGGAGATCCGTGATTCCCCTGGACAATCTCGTCGCCGCGGCCGCAACGCATTACCTAAGCGAATGAGGAAAGGAAATTCAAATGACTTCGAAAGATAGTACTCCACGCACAGTGCTTCCTATTCCAGATCAACCGCGCAAGGGCTTAGTTCTCTACGACGCCAAAGATCCCGAGAATACATACCCTTCCATTACCCAGCTGCGGCCGCCTGCCGGCGCGCCCAATGTCCTCTTGATCCTGATCGATGATGCCGGTTTTGGCTCGTCGAGCGCCTTTGGTGGGCCGTGCGCCACGCCGAACTTCGAGCACCTGGCCTCCGAGGGCTTGAAATACAACCGCTTCCATACCACCGCGCTCTGCTCGCCGACGCGACAGGCGCTGCTGACCGGACGCAACCACCACACGGTTGGGATGGGCGGGATCACAGAAATCGCAAGCGGCTCCCCCGGATACAACTCAATCCTGCCAAACACCTGCGCCCCATTGGCCACAACACTGAGGCTGAATGGCTATGCGACTGCGCAATTCGGCAAGTGCCATGAAGTACCGGTTTGGGAGACCAGTCCGGCCGGCCCGTTCGATGCATGGCCCACCGGGGGTGGCGGATTTGAATATTTTTATGGGTTTATCGGCGGCGAGGCGAACCAGTGGTATCCATCGCTGTATGAAGGCACCACTCCGATAGAAGTGAAGAAGACGCCCCAAGAGGGCTACCACTTGATGGAAGACATGACGGACAAGGCGATCAACTGGATCGGCCAACAAAAAGCGCTGATTCCAGACAAGCCCTTCTTCGTGTACTTCGCGCCGGGCGCGACCCATGCTCCGCACCACGTTCCAGCGGAGTGGGCAGATAAGTACAAAGGCAAGTTCGATCAGGGTTGGGACAAGTTGCGCGAAGAGACGTTTGCGCGGCAGAAGGCGCTGGGCGTCATCCCACCGGATTGCCAGTTGACGGTACGGCACAAAGAGATTCCGGCATGGGATGAGATGCCTGCCGCGCTGAAGCCCGTGCTCACCCGC
This sequence comes from uncultured Acidobacteriota bacterium, assembly GCA_963794795.1. Classification (GTDB taxonomy): domain Bacteria; phylum Acidobacteriota; class Terriglobia; order Terriglobales; family Acidobacteriaceae; genus JAKAAZ01. The sequence continues at coordinate 215,639 of CAWCFC010000011.1, forward strand.
GAGATGGAAATCTACGCCGGCTTCATGGAGTATACCGATCACCATGTAGGCCGATTATTGGATTCTGTGAAGCAGCTCGGACTCATGGATGACACGCTCATCTATTGCGTCATCGGCGACAATGGCGCATCCGCGGAAGGAACTCTGAACGGCACATTCAACGAGATGATCAATTTCAACGGCGCAGCCGCTCTGGAGACGCCCGAGTTCCTGATGGCAAGACTGAACAAGCTGGGAGGACCCGAATCGTACAACCACTATGCGGTGGGATGGGCGCACGCGATGGATACGCCATACCAATGGACCAAGCAGGTGGCGTCGCACTGGGGCGGCACGCGCAACGGCACCATCGTTCACTGGCCGAAGGGCATCCAGGGCAGGGGTGAGCTTCGCACACAATTCCATCATGTGATCGACGTTGCGCCGACGATTCTTGAACTGGCGGGGCTGCCGCAGCCGCAGTTTGTGAACGGAGTGCAGCAGCATCCAATCGAAGGCGTCAGTATGGCGTATTCGTTCAATGATGCCAAAGCAGCGGAGCGGCACGAGACACAGTACTTTGAGATGTTCGGCAACCGCGGCATCTACCACAAGGGCTGGACCGCGGTAACGCGACATCAAACACCATGGCTGATCATCGGAGGCGAGAAAGTCCAAGCATTTGATGACGATAACTGGGAACTCTATGACACCAGCAAAGACTGGAGCCAGGCGAACGACCTGGCCAAGAAGATGCCGGAGAAGTTGCATGAGCTACAGCGGCTATGGCTGATTGAGGCGGTGCGATATAACGTCCTTCCGCTCGACGACAATATCGCCGCACGACTCAACGCCGATACAGCGGGACGGCCAGTACTGATCAAGGGCAACTCCCAGATTCTTTTTGGCAGCATGGGGCGTCTCTCCGAAAATTCGGTCGTCAATATCAAGAACAAATCGCATTCCGTGACTGCTGAGATCGTTGTGCCGGCAAGCGGGGCTGAGGGTGTGATTGTCGCTCAAGGCGGCAACATTGGCGGCTGGAGCTTGTATGCCAAGGCCGGCAAGCTGAAATACTGCTACAACCTGCTCGGCATCCACCAGTTCTACGTTGAATCTGCCGACGTGCTGCCTTCGGGTCAACACCAGGTTCGCATGGAGTTCGCTTATGCTGGCGGCGGTCTGGGCAAGGGCGGTACTGCCACTTTGTTCGTAGACGGGAAGCAAGTTGGCCAAGGCAACGTCGCGGCCACGGCAGCTATGGTCTTCTCTGCCGACGATGGTTGCGATGTCGGGGTGGACACGGGCGCTCCGGTCTCGCCGGACTATGGGTCACGCGGGAATGAGTTCACAGGTCAGGTGAAGGGAGTCCAAATCGCGATTGCAGAGGATGCCGTCAGCCTCGATCACCTCGTCTCGCCGGAGGAAGCGGTCCGAATCGCCATGGCACGGCAGTAGCTTTAACCTACGCGGCCGGCGGTCTTCATAAAGCTGCCGGTCGTGCTGAATAGTGGGGGAAATTTTGATTGAAGACGCACAAGAGATTTGGAGATCGGCCCACGTGCCAACCAGCTCGGAGCCAACACGACAGCGTTTGACCAGGAAGCTGAAGGCTGCCGCCAGCCAATTGTGGAAGCAATTTCGCACGCTGCGACGCGCCCTTGTGCACCCCGGTGTTCCCTGGTATGCCAAGGCTGTTTGCGGATGCGCCGTGGCCTATGTTGCCAGCCCTATTCAGCTCATCCCGAATTTCATTCCGGTGATTGGCCAGCTGGACGACGTACTGGTGATTGGCCTGAGTCTTCGCCTGCTGAAGCGATGCTGCCCGGCTTCGGTTCTGCAGGAAATCCAGAAAGATGCCTCCGCGCCTGCAGCCCCTGAGTCACGCTTGCCCATGCCGGTTTCGAACGACTCGCCGGCGGAGTCTTCGCCGCCCGGCACGGCTCGATAATTCCCTTCTCGAGCCGCGATCAAGCAACGAGGCAGCCTGCAGGGCCGCAGGCTCCACTCGAGGGCCGATTCGCTACTCCAACATGTTGGGTTTCCCCCAAAATTGAGCTGGCTAGAGCGAACGCCACGTCTCCGGCATCGTCACTCAAACTTCACGAACTGAACTACTTACCGGCGCGAATCGACGGTTCTCGATTTGGCTTGCGGCTTGCACTTTGTGTCTAAGCCATTCGCAGTCCAAGCCAGGAAGGACCCCTATGCCGCAGGTAGCTGAGTTCACCCGTCCAGCCAATTCTCCGCCGCGTTTTCACCTGCTGGCCAAACCAAGTGGCTCGACCTGCAATATCGACTGCAAGTACTGCTTCTTCCTTTCGAAGGAAGCGCTGTATCCGAACGACAAGCAGCGGATGTCGCAGGAAACGCTCGAGACCTATATCCGGCAGCTGTTGGAGTCGCACCGCACTCCGGAGGTTACGGTTGCCTGGCAGGGGGGCGAACCCACGCTGATGAAGCTGGAATTCTTCCGCCATTCTGTCGAGCTGGTGGAGAAGTATCGCAGGCCTGGGCAGGTGGTGCAGCAAACCTTTCAGACCAACGGCATTCTTCTCGACGATGACTGGTGCGCTTTTTTCAAGGAACACAATTTTCTGGTCGGGCTCAGCGTTGACGGACCTCGCGAAATCCATAATGCCAACCGGGTGGACCGCGGCGGACAGGGCACGTTCGACAAGGTGATGAAGGGTTGGCGCAAACTTCGCCAGCATAATGTGGACTTCAACATTCTTTGCACGGTGAATTCTGCCAATGAACATCATGGACGCACGGTGTATCGCTTCTTTCGCGATGAACTGGGCGCGCAGTGGGTGCAGTTCATTCCCATCATTGAACGCGCCACTGCGGATACGATTCAGATCGCGAATATGGGATGGAGTGAACGGCCGGGACAGAAACGCCTGCTCTATACGCAGTCGGGCGACATGGTGACGGATCGCTCGGTGGGCGGCAAGCAATACGGCCAGTTCATGATCGACATTTTTGAGGAGTGGGTGCGGCACGATATTGGCAAGGTGTATGTGCAGCTGTTCGATGTCACCCTGGAAGCCTACTTTGGCCGCCATCTTCTGTGCATCCACGCGCCAACCTGCGGATACGGGCCAGCGCTGGAACACAATGGCGATCTTTATTCGTGCGATCACTTTGTCGAGCCGAAATTTCGCCTCGGAAATATCCACGAGACTCACATGCTGACGCTGGTGTCTTCTGCCGTGCAACGCAAGTTCGGCGACGACAAGCGCGATACTCTGACCGCCCAGTGTAAGAGCTGCGAGGTTCGTCCGCTTTGCAATGGCGGATGCCCGAAGGACCGATTTACCTTGTCGCGCGATGGCGAGCCGGGTCAGAACTATCTTTGTGCGGGGCTCGAACTGTTCTTTAAGCACACCATGCCGGCCATGCGGACCATGGCGCAACTGTTGCAACAGCGGCGTGCGCCCTCCGACATTATGGAAATCACCGCAGAGAGTGACAAGCTGGCTCGTCATCAACCATGTCCTTGCGGCAGCGGCCGCAAACTTCGCCAGTGTCACGGCAATGCATCGCCGGATTTCCCATTCAGCCACGTGAGCCTGGTCGAGGATGAGAACGCGGAAGCGAACGGCGCGACGATGATGGACCCATCTCAATTGCCCGCTATTTCGGCTGCCGGAAATGGAGCTGCATCGTGAATTTCCGAGGGGCACAAATCGGCATTGCAGGAATGTATGGAGGTTGAATGCCGCAGAGTCTCAGGATCCATGCAGGCTGGGATCTCGTTGGTCGAATCCGTCGATTTCGAGGCGGCTAGCTCGAAGTTGGCGCGAGTGCAAATTGTGGCTTGATATGTTCACAGAATTTTTTCAGCTTCGGTTTCCAAGTCCTGGACTGAGGCCGCAACCGCAGCAAGAAGTTCAACTCCACTAGAAAGGTACCGACTATGGCTACAACAGCTGCAAAGAAACCCAATATCCTCATCCTCTGGGGGGATGACATCGGCATCTGGAATATCAGCCACTTCAGTCATGGCATGATGGGTTACAGAACACCGAACATCGACCGCGTCGCTGACGAAGGTGTTTCCTTTACTGACTACTACGGCCAGCAGAGTTGCACGGCTGGACGCGCCGCCTTCATTACCGGGCAAAACCCGCTCCGCACCGGTCTGACCAAAGTTGGCATGCCCGGCGCAAACCTCGGACTGCAACCGGAAGATCCAACCATTGCTGAGATGCTGAAGCCTCTCGGCTACGCCACGGGCCAGTTCGGCAAGAACCATCTTGGTGACAAGAATGAGTTTCTGCCAACGGTGCACGGATTCGACGAATTCTTCGGCAACCTCTACCACCTGAACGCAGAAGAAGAGCCGGAGTTGCCCGACTATCCCAAAGATCCGAAATTCAAGGAAATGTTTGGACCCCGCGGCGTACTGCACTGCTTCGCCACGGACACCGCCAGCACAGAACCAGACGATCCGCGCTTTGGCCCAGTGGGGAAGCAAACAATTAAAGATACCGGTCCACTGACCAAGAAACGCATGGAGACCGTCGACGAAGAAATCACAGCGGCAGCCTTAAGCTGGATGGAAAAACAGGCGAAGGCGGATCAGCCGTTCTTCCTCTGGTACAACTCGACGGCGATGCACTTCCGCACCCATCTGGCCGACAAAAATCGCGGCAAGAGCGGTCAGGACGACTACAGCGATCGTATGGTGACGCACGACGAACAAATCGGCATGATGCTGGACAAACTGGACGAGTTGGGCATCGCCGATAACACCATCGTGATGTATTCGACCGACAACGGTCCCGAGAACGACACGTGGCCCGACGGCGCCAACACGCCCTTCCGCGGCCAGAAGGACACGAATTGGGAGGGCGGCTGGCGTGTACCCTCATTCATTCGTTGGCCCGGCAAGATCAAGGCTGGATCGGTGCTAAACGGAATTGTTTGCCACCAGGACATGCTGCCGACATTGCTGGCCGCGGCGGGGGACCCGGAGGTGAACCAAAAACTCCTGGATGGCTACACCGTTGGAGACAAGACGTTCAAGGTATGTATCGACGGTGTGAACCAGCTGGACTACCTTACAGGGCAGGTGAAGGAGAGCCCCAGAAACCACTTCCTTTACGCCAGCGATGACGGTGGCGTAATGGCGGTGCGAGTGGGCGATTATAAGTCGGTGTTTGAAGAACAACTCGCAACCACGATGGCGCTATGGGCGGAGCCTTTCAAGAAGCTTCGGCTACCGCATATCTTTAACCTCCGTCGCGATCCGTTCGAGCGTGCCGATTTCAACTCCAGCGTCTACTGGGATTGGATAGTCGATCACGCACCGATGCTCTACCAGGTGCAAGCGGTGGTGGCGGCGCAAGTTGAGAACTTCGTCAAGTACCCACCGCGGCAGAAGGCAGCCTCATTCAACCTCGACAGTGTGATGGCGTCGTTGGGGCCTGCGCAAGCCGCGTACAAAGCACAAGAAGCTGCGGCCGCTAAAGCAGCCGCAGCCAAGAAGCCCGAGCCCGTGGGCGCAAAGTAGCGTCGTCAGCAACTGAAGGAAAGGGAGGGTCTCGTCGACCTCCCTTTTTTTCTGTATTCTCTTCCTTCTATGACACCCTCCGGTGAAACTCAGTCGACGTCTCGACCCAGTGGCATGGAGGAAGTGCAGGATTTTTACGAGCGGTATCCTTATCCGCGGCCCGTGGAAAGCCTGGAAAGCTATGCCCGGTTGTGGGACGATGCGAACCGCCGGCGAACTGACTTTCACCTTTTCTGGCCCGACAAACCTTACCGCGAAGACGATTCCATCCTGATCGCAGGATGTGGAACCTCCCAGGCTGCCAAGCATGCGATGCGCTGGCCTTCTGCTCAGGTGACCGGTATCGACTTCAGCGCGACGAGTATCCATCACACCGAACAGCTGAAGCAGAAATACGATCTGAAAAATCTTCAGCTCCGCCAGCTTGCGATTGAGCGGGTTGAAGAGTTGGGAACCAGCTTCGACCAGATTGTTTGCACGGGAGTGCTGCATCATCTGCCCGACCCGGATGCGGGACTCGCTGCCCTGCGCAGCGTGCTGAAGCCCGACGGTGCCATGCACCTGATGGTGTACGCTCCTTATGGGCGAACCGGTATTTACATGTTGCAGGAGTTTTGCCGGCGGATCGGCATCCATGCGACGGATGATGGAATCCGCGATCTGGTCACGGCGCTGCAATCTTTGCCGCCCGATCATCCGCTGGAGAGCCTGCTGCACCAGGCACCGGACTTTCGCCATGAAGCGGCGTTGGCGGATGCGTTGCTGCACCCGCAGGACCGCGCCTATTCCGTTCCGCAATTGTTCGCGTTTCTCGAGAAGGCTGGATTGAGCTTCGGCCGCTGGGTGAAACAAGCTCCGTACAGCATCGCTTGTGGCGTGCTGGCGAAGCTGCCGCAGGCTCGACAGATGGCGCAGCTTTCTTTCTCGGAGCAATTCGCGGCGGCGGAGCTTTTTCGCGGCACCATGCTTCGTCATAGCGTCATTGCCTACCGCGATGATCGACCTGCTGATGGTGCGCCGGTCCACTTTTCCGGCGATGCCTGGCTGCGCTACGTGCCGCTGCGCATGCCGGATACACTCACGATCCAAGAGCGTTTGCCGGCGGGCGCCGCTGCCGTGCTGATCAACCAGACGCACACCTACCGCGATTTGTTTCTGCCGATCGGCGCGGCGGAAAAGCGATTTCTGGATGGTATCGATGGTCATCGCACCCTCGGCGAGATTCTAGAGTCGGCGGCGCCAGCCTCGTCCGAGCCTTCCGGGCGGGAGATGGTCCGCAGGTTCTTTGAACAGCTGTGGTGGCAGGATCAGGTGGTGTTTGACATCTCTCATTCTGAGTAGGACGGCGCGGGTTCGAAATCACGAGCAAGCCTTTCGCCGGTGGCGCGGGCGCTCTGGCTGCGGAGCGTCATTCCTCCAACATTTTGGGCGGACTCCAATAGATAACCGAAATTTCCCTCCCATTCGCTGCCCATCTCCCTTGAATGCAGATGTTTTGCCACAAATGCGGTTTGGCTGGCGGCTTGCTCTTTTTCATTGATTCACGGCGCTGACGCAGGATCGAGAAACGGCAATGGATCGGAGTGCTTTCCGTTGTCGGGGAAGATGGCTGAGGGTTTCGGCAGCACCGAAAAACATTGATGGGACATCACGTGACCATGCAGATCGTGGACGGTGTGGCGCGCGGGCTGGAGCTCGTCGGCGTGGCTGTGATTGCTGTTGCATTTGTCTATGCAGCGCTCCGCGCGGTTCGTCATTACCGGATGGGGCGTCCGGATGTGTACGACCAGCTGAAGGTTTTTATTGGAAAGGGACTGCAACTTGGGCTGGAATTTCTGGTCGCCGCGGACATCATCAGCACGGTGACGGTCGAGCCCACTCGAGAACAGATCGTTTCGCTTGGCATATTGATTGTGATTCGAACCGTTCTAAGCTGGTCAATCACGGTCGAGATTGAGGGCTGCTGGCCCTGGCAGCTTGCGAGGAATAAGAAAGGTTAGGCCATGTTTAATTGGGAGCGAGTGATCACACAGCTTTTCGCGCGGCTCGACGGTCCGCTGCACTTTCGCTTTATTATGCAGCCGCTGATGGCCGCGATATTGGCGACGATTGATGGCGTGAAAGACGGAAAGGCCGGCAGGCCGGCCTATCTGTGGGATATCCTTTCGACTGCTCCGGATCGAAAGGCGTTGCTGCGGGAAGGCTGGAAGCGTATCAGCCGGGTATTTCTGTTGGCAGTCGTTCTTGATGTGATTTATCAACTGATCGAGTTTCACTGGATTTATCCAGGCGAGACGTTGATTGTGGCCATCGTGTTGGCGATCATCCCGTATTTTCTGTTGCGCGGCCCCATCAACCGATTCGTCAAATGGCGCATGAAGAGAAAATCCGAAAAATCAAAGCCGGAAACTGCGGCCAGCTAATCTGGCGAGTGTTGTGATCGCACATGGGATTGTCATGCACATCTCGAACGCCGGGGCAGGCCGGTGGGTCGACCCCGGTGCGGCGCCTTGCCTGGTTGCTGACGATTCCGGCGATTGTTTTCTCCATCGTTGCGATTGGTTTTGGTCAGACGTCCGCCACAATTTCCAACGCTCAGAAGGTTTCGCAGCCGGTCCAGCAAGCCGGGCCGTCCACTGAAGCACAATCCACTGAGAAGGCAAAAAAGAAAAAGAAGAAGAAGAAACTTCTGCCACGCGGTTCGATTGCTGCTGCGCCGATTCCTATTTCCAGCCCCGCCATCGGCTCCGGAATTGTGCCTGTGGTGGGCTATATCTTCCCGCTTAGCCTGAAAGATAAGAAGTCGCCTCCGTCCGTGATCGGCGCGGCTGGCCTGCTTACGAACAACAGCAGCCGCGGCTTTGCCCTGATCGGACAACTCTTCATGAAAGAGGATACGTACGAACTGGTGGCGGGCTATGTGCATGGAAATCTCGACTACAACATTTATGGCGAGAGCATATTGCAAGGCCAAAAGCTCGGCCTGGAACAAACCGGCGACGGCTATATGGTCGAGTTCCTGCGCCGCATTGCGTGGAAGTTTCTTGCCGGCCCGCGATTTATCGACGGGCATTCCTTTATCACGGTGCAGCAGGACCAGTTTCCGAATTTCCCTATCCCCCCGGATGCCGGACTTCACACCAACCTGGTCGCGATTGGCGCCAAGGTGACGCGTGATACCACGCCGAACCGTTTTTATCCGGTTGACGGGACGAAGTTCAGTTTCACTTCAGATTTCTTTTCTCAGTCTTTGGGCAGCAAATACAGCTTCCAGTCGTATAAGACCGAATTCGACAAATACTGGAGCCTGAGCGCGAAGCAGGTGCTGGCCTACGACGCATATCTTTGCGCGACCGGTGGCACGCCTCCGTTTTATGGGAACTGCATTTACGGCACTGGCAATGAGTTGCGGGGTTACACTGCCGGCCAATACTTCGACCGATATATGGCGGCGACGCAGTTGGAATACCGGCTGGTGCTGCCAAAGCGTTTCGGATTGGTCGCGTTCGGCGGCATCGGCGGTGTCCGTGCCGGGGACGAGCAGTTGTTACAGAGCAGCCACTTCCTACCAGATATTGGCGCCGGGTTACGGTTTACGGTGAGCAAGAAATATCACGTGAACATGCGTGCCGACTACGGACAAGGCGTGAATGGGCACACCTTCGGGCTTGGTGTTCTGGAAGCGTTCTAGGCAAAACGCCACTGCAACATGACTCAAGCGCGTGCAGCCGGCGGTGGGGCGTCGCATGGAACAATCGACGGCCAATGCTCTCGCACCGCGATTGCGCGGAATAGAAATGCAACCGTCACCGAGATCAGGGTGATGGGGAAAAATCCTCCGCGGTTCATAAAGTGCCAGGCCAGCAGTGTGTAGACCGTGCTCGCCAGCACCGCAGTGGTGACCAGTTGCTCGGAGGGCCGAACCACTTCCGGCGTGACGCCAGAGAACAGATCGATGCATACCCCGCCTGCCACTGTGGAGATCAAACCGACGACGATAGCGGCGAAAATGCCAAGTCCGTGGTTGAGTGCCTTGTGTGCCCCCAGAATCGCGAACCAGGGCAACGTGAAGGACTTGAAAAAAGCCAGCGTCCGGGTGCGGAAGCGTTCTTCCTTTGACTCCAGAAATTTGTAAATCCCAATCCCCAATAAACCCATCAGAACGCACACAAACAGGTAATTCCAGTCTTTCAGCGGTGCGGGAATATCGTTCAACAAGATGTCGCGCGACACGCCGCCGCCAATGCCGCCAAAGAAGGCCATGATCAGCAAGCCGGCCATGGTATAGCCGCGGTCGTGCGAGGGATTGCGAGCGATCAGCACGCCATTCAAGGCATTGATTCCGGCGGAGAACAGATCAATGTTCGGAAAGCTGGGTAGAGTCATGGAAACATCTCCTCAGATCGGAGGTACGGCAGAATGTTTCAGCTAAAAGGGTCCATGGCGCAGCAAAACGCCGTAGAACGTGATGATTCCGATCAGGATGACAAGCATGGAGACTACGAATGAGATGGAATAAATGTGTCGTCGACTGGGTGGCGCCAATCTCGTTGAGAAATCTGCGATGCTGCCAGGCCGCCGCGGCTAAGGCGAGCGTGCCCAGGGCGATCAAGGTTAAGCCCAGGTTGCGCGGCGCCTGCGGACGCCGGATGTTGCCGGTTGCGATTTCTTCGGGTAGATATTGAAAAAATTTGTAGATGCTGAAACCGAATCCAATCATCGACAGGGAGGTTCGAACCCATGCCATCAGGGATCGTTCCGACGCCATCACGGTGCGCTGGATGGCAAGATCGGTCCGGTTTTCCGCCAGCACTGTTCCCCGGTCTTTTTGCACTACTTCTTCATCAGGACTCATCGATGCTTTCCTCGGTACGCTCTCGCTGAGGAATTCCAGCGACCAGCGAAATCGGCCTGCCTCGTATTTTCAGCTGTTCCCTGCATCACGAATTGCAAGCCAACGACCAGACTAAGAAACCACTCCATTGACTGATTTCGTTCGAAATGGGCACACATTCAGCGGCTTAGGAAAATGGAAATGCAGGGAGCCGTCCGAAATTTCGGAGTTCCCTCCAACATGTCGTAACCCGCACGCACACCACACAGGTATTTCCACAGCAACCACGCCGGGTGGTCGCAGCGAGAATCGGAAAGCCTGCAGCAGCAAGCGACCCAATGCCGGCTTAATTGTTATTGCCAGATCCCTTCCAATCGAGCACGTCGGAGAGCCGCCAAGGATTCTGATTCAGATCCCACTGCAGCTGCCCTTGCTTGTCGACCACCAGTTGCGCCATCGGATAGACGACCCCAGTACTCTTGCTTCTGTCCTGGTCGTTGATGTCGAGGATGCCCGCGGATAGGTCGTAGGACATGGTCTCGCTGTCGGTCCAGGCTTCCCCAAAGCGGATCTGGCGATTGGTGACAAAGACGATGTGGCGGCCTGTAGGCGTAGGGGTGACGGCGATATACGCGCAGTCATTGCCGAGAGTTCCGGTGATTTCGACTCTGCCTACCGTCCGCATTTTATACAGTGCATTCACCAGGCCCTGATTCTGCCCCTTCTGAAACGCGGCTTGCAGAATGGCTTTGTCCGCGGGGGTTGAGAAATCGTAAATCAGCAGGGTGACGCCGATGTTCTGGCCCATTTGGGTACCGGTGCCGAAAGCGGTGGCGTCGATGGTTTCGTACCTGTTATCTCTGGCAAGCCCAGGTAAGGTGCCGATCAGTAGTGCGCCCAACATCACAACGGATTTGAGAGCAAACCTGGAAACATTGAGACGACTGTGCATATCCCCTCCCATTGCAAATCCATGGGAGTATCCGTTTGCATCGGAGTCACGCCCATGCCTGAATGTCGTATGCAAACCAAACGCCAGAGTCGCCCGCTTGTTTTTCGATCGAAGGGCCTGAGAATGCAGCGTTTGCAGGCGTCGCCGATTGGAGACCAGGGTCGCCGCCCGACATTTCGGAGTTCCCTCCAACATGTCGTAACGCGCAGAGGGAACAATGCTGTCGGCAGATATGGATCTGCAGATCGCCTATCCGCGCCGATGCTGGCTGCCCGCTTGAGTCCAGTTCGCCGGAGGTGGGTGGCAGACGGCTTGCAGCCACGCTGAGCTATGATTCGTATCGGCGCGAACCTGCGTCCGCGAAATTGCGTGATCTGGCCGGTCGAATGGCGAGACGCAGGTGAAGTACGCGGTCTGGGCTCTTGAAAGGTATTGAGTGTATGAACACAGTGGACCACCCGCTATTTCTATCGTTTTGCCTGTTCCTGGGGCTGTGGCTTTGCATGCTGGCCGGGGCCGCGCTTCAACGGCTCAGGCGGCTTCAGCCGGACGAGCAACAGGGCTTCGACGTTATCCTGACGGCGACGTTGACGCTGCTAAGCCTCATCCTGGGATTCAGCTTTTCGATGGCCAACACCCGCTACGATCAGCGCAAGGGATACGAGGAGGCCGAGGCGAACGCCATCGGCTCAGAGTATGCGCGCGCCGAACTGCTGCCCACCGCGGACGCGGCCAAGGTGCACGGATTGCTGCGGGAATATCTGCAGCAAAGGGTTGCGTTCTACGAGGCGGGAGACCACGAGCGCCTGCTGCAAGTCAATGGCGAGACCTTGCGAATTCAGAACGAACTATGGGCAGCGGCGAAGGGCGAGGCGGCATCGCAAACGACCGCCACCGCGATCCTTGTGATGTCTGGCATGAATGACGTCATCGACTCGCAGGAGCGCGCGCAAGGGTCGTGGTGGAATCGCATCCCGACCTCAGCCTGGATATTGATGACCGTGATCGCCATCTGCGCCAACCTGCTGCTTGGTTTCGGCGGGCAGCACCTGCGAGCGCGACCGATGATCTTTCTGGTGCTGCCGTTCGTGATCTCGACGGCATTCTATTTGATTGCGGAAATTGACAGTCCTCGCAACGGCGTGAT
>CAWCFC010000012.1:0-17170 GCA_963794795.1 uncultured Acidobacteriota bacterium
AAAGGGGCCGGCACCGTTCTCTGAGGCTGCGGGTGGAGTTGCGGCGACAGCCGTCGGTGTGACCCGCGCCGCAAAAGCGGCAGGCTATGATCTCCGCCTCTTTCTAGATCTGCTTCGTACCGAGACTACGACGGACAAGTCTGAACCCGGCACTAAGTCATTTTCAACCCCGCCTGAACCTTACACTGTGTAGGTCGACCTGCTCGGGTATAGGGCGTCGACCGTAACCAGTGAGCAGAAGTTATCAGGCTTATCAGGGCACGCCGCAAAACCGTTGGAGCCGATCCACCAGGAGACCATGAAAACTTCACGAAGAAAATTTTTGCAGACGTCTACGGTAGCCGCAGGATTCGCGGTGCTGCCCGATCGCGCGATGCTTGGAGACGGTTTGAAAGGTGAGACTACCTCCACGTCGGGCAACAAGCCCTCGCCAACACCGGCGAACGAGAGGCTAGATCCCTTGCGGATCGCCAGGCGCCATGCTTTTGTGAAAGACTCGCCCACGCCTAATTTTTTTGAAGGCATGCTGCTGGGCAACGGCGACCTGGGACTCTGCGTTACGGTCCGTCCTGACGGGCTAGGCTTGCACCTTGGGAAAAATGATTGTTGGGACATCCGAGTGAGCGAGGAAAACCGTCGCTACCTGATGACGGAGAGTGAACTGTTGCAGCTGTGGCGGTTGTCTTCAGCGCAAGCGAAGCGCCTCGGCGATCCGAAAATGATCGACTTGCAGTCGCAGATTCCGGTCATGCGCGACTATGCCAATATGGCCGAGGCTACCTACCGAAAGCGTTGGCCACACCCCTGGCCGTGTGGGAGTGTGTGGATCCATTGGGACCCGCGTTTTGTGCGCATCAAGCAGCAATCTCTCGATCCGTCGAACGGCCTTCTGACACTTGACTTGCTGCTGGGCGACAGTCGCCGGACACCGGCAGCCGGCATCGACGTAGCTTCGTTCAAGGAACCGGAAAAGGAGTTGACGGTTCTTTGCTTCGTCGATTGGGATTCGGGCCTGGTGTCGGTGACCGCAAAGGATCCTGTCCCGTTCTCCTCGGTCGCTTATTATCCAAGCTTCGACAAAAATGACGCGATGCCCCCGCCGGAGGTGACTTGTCAAACAGGAAATGGATTCGGCGAGTTTTATTGCACCCAGCGCCTTCCTTCGACGCCGCCGACTGCGGAGGTTCCCGATCCGCCGCCATCGGTCAAGGACCGGAATTTTGCCTTGTACGGCAGGCTTACAGGGTCATGGAAAGTTCCGCAACCCAATCCAATTTCCATGCGCGGTCCATGGTTGGAACGCGACGTGCCCCACGCGTGGCTTGAAAGTTCGGGTCCACAATCTTTCCGACTTGATGTGATGGTCATGACTCCGCAGGACCATGCGGATAACACCACCCGTGTCCGTGACGACGTTCAACGCCTGGCGGCGAAGCCGGCTTCTGGAATTCACCAACAATCAGCGACGCACTGGCAGGAATTCTGGTCGAAATCTGCGGTGGAACTGGATGACCCGGAGCTTGAAAAGATCTGGTATCACAACCAATACTTTCTGGCCTGCTGCTTGCGCCAAGGCAAGGTGGCACCGGGGCAGGCCGGAAACTGGATTACACCGAGTGTGGGCAGCTCATGGCATGGGGACTATCACTTCGACTACAACGTTGAGCAGGTGTACTGGGGAGTTTTTTCCAGCAATCACGCCGATCAGCACTATCCGTATATCGACCTGGTGGAACACCTTTTGCCTGCGGCGGAAGCGCGCGCAAAAGAAAAATTCGGTCTCCCCGGCGCCAACTTCCCGCTGTCGGCCTATCCTGTTCCCAACACCGCCAACGCGGATCCATCCATCCCCTGGTTCTTTCTGATTTGCGATACTCCCTGGGCCGTGCAGAGTCTTTGGTGGCATTACCGTTACACCATGGACGAGAATGTCCTGCGACGCGTCTATCCGGCGCTGCGAGCAGCCGCGCAATTTATCGCAGCGTACGCAAAAAAGGGCGACGACGGGAAGTACCACATCGCACCGACGGTCGCACCAGAAAATTTTGGTCTCACCGTGGACTTCTGGCTCAATCGGGATTGCATCGTTGACCTGGCGCTCTCAGCATTTCTGTTCGACGCGGTTGTCGAAGGGTCAAAGGTCCTCAACCTCGACGCGGAAGAGCGGGAGCAGTGGAAGGAAGTGCGCTCGAATTTGGTTTCCTATCCGCAGGCGCCAGGTCCGTTTGGCCAGGTATGGGTGGACGTGGACAATGGTCCCACCGAGTGGATTTTTAACACTCCAAACACGGGCGTGCCGGTCTTTCCTGCGGAGCAGGTTGGGATTGGATTGCGGCCTGAGTCCCTGGAGATCGCGCGCCGCACGATTGAAACCATCCGCCTGGAGGGGGGAAATGATCTGGTATTTCAACCATTGATGCGAGCCAGGCTAGGAATTCTGGATTTGGATTGGTTCAAAAGCGAGGTGCGATATTGTCTGCTGCCAAATGGTATTGCGAATGACCGCGCTCGCCAGGCAGGCGGCCGCTACAGCGACCAAACCGATTTTGACTTCATGATGCGGATGGCCGTTTGGGTGGAGAATTTTTCTCTTCCCGCGGTAATTAACGAGTGCATGCTGCAAAGCTACGATGGTACCCTCCGGCTTTTCCCGAACAGCGTCGGAATGGGGCCGGCGCGATTTCAAGACCTCCGCGCGGTCGGGGCGTTTCTGGTGAGCGCTTCGTGGAATGGAAAGACTGTCTCGCCCATCGTACTGTTGAGCGAAAAGGGAACAACGGTGCGCATTTCAAATCCATGGGGGAATGCGAAGCTCCGAATCACGCGCATCAAAGATGGAACCGAGGTCAAGAGTCAGATAGAGGTAGGGAATGTCGTGATGTTTGAGACTCAGCCGCAGGAGCGTTATCGGATTGAGCAAGCATGAAGACCTAGGCTTCGCGCATCGAGTTTCCGATCCGGCTCGTCCTACGCCAGCGTGTTGGCCCCATTCACCGCAAACTTCTGGCCGGTGATGAAGCCGGCGGCATCGCCCGCCAGAAACGCGACGACGCTGGCTACATCTTCCGGAGTTCCCATGCGTCGCATCGGAACCCTTGCGATGTAGGCATCCATCTCCTCCTGAGTTGAGTCAATGTGACGTTCCGTGGGAATCCAACCCGGAGCGACGAGATTGACGGTAATCCCCGTCGAGGCAAGTTCGAGTGCCCAGGAACGCGTGAGCCCAAGTTGAGCCGCCTTTGCGGAAACATAGTTGGCGAACTTGGCGTTCCCAATGTCGACAACTTCGCTGCCGATGTTGATGATTCTTCCAAACCCGCGCCGTTTCATCTCAGGCAAGACCTCTTTGACCAACAGCAAAGGGGACTTGACGAAAAACTCGAGTTGATCGAGATAGGCGGCCCAAGTCTGTTCCTCGATGGACAAGAATGGCTGCGGACCGGTGGCGTTGGGGACCAGGACGTCGATGTTGCCCAAGGTCTCCGCAACTTCGTGGACAAGGCGAGCAACTTCACCTTCGCTGCGCACGTCGGCATGGAAGGGATGGGCATTGCCGCCGGCCTCGCGAATCCGTTCACAGACGCGTTCCGCGCCAGCTTTGTTTTGAAAGTAGTTCACTGCAACGTTGAGGCCGATTGCCCCCAGTTTGACAGCGATGGCCGCTCCCAGTCCGCGCGACGCGCCGGTGACCAGAGCTGTGCGGTTTGTCGTTTCACTTTTCATAGATGCCCCGATGAACTTATCCCTATAGTGCGTGAGCCGAGGGATTTCGGTTTTGTCGCTGGCACGCCCGATATCGCTTCAAAGGGCAGGCTGTTCTTCCTGTCTCGTACGCGCCGCACTAGATAATTCTTACCCGGCTGCGGAGAAAATTCGAAGGCGGCATCCGAGTTGGCTGTCAGTACGACAGCTTCGGTGCGCGCATCGACAACCTCAACGGCCTGACCGGGCCAGGGGTTGCGAACCCGTAACTTTTGAGCAGACCCAGCTTCGATTCCGACTGTCACAATCTTACCCCGACGAATCTGCACATCGACTTTGTCGCGATGTTGAATGTAAACCGTGCCATCGACGTCCCAATCGCTGGGCCATGCGGGAGCGATGCGGACTTGGCCATCGTAATCCTGCACCAGGGCATCTTGCAGCGCATTGGCGAGAACCCCATCCTGCTCGACATAGAATTCCGGTCCCATAAAGCTCGCGAGTCCGGATGGATACGTTTGATATTTCTCCGTCAGGGCAAGTGCGCTGGCCTTGAATTGGTCGGCCATGCCGAGACGCGCAGCCTGGACGGGGTCGAAGCTCCAGTCATCGTCGTTCTTGTTTGGTCGGTTGAGAAAAGTTCGCACCCCGAGCGCATGCTGCGGGCCATCGTCGCCGATGATGCCATAGGGCCACACCGGCTCGAGGCCGATGTTTTCTGTATTGTGTTTTTCCGCCCCAGGGTCATGGCTGTCGGCGATGACGGTGTCAGGCGAGTTCGTATCCGCGGCGACAAGAACGTTGGGCGAACCGATCCTAACCAGTGGAAACGCCGGCAGACCAGGAAGTGCTTGCTTCAATTGGCCGACGAGATTGGCATCGGTGTTGAGGACCGTAGCCGCGTCGATCACTGCTGGAAACAGAGTACGCATCGCGGAGATATCGGTGGTGGGATCGTGAACATCCCACTGGGTCTCATGTGCGTTTGAAGGAAACGTATGGAGCGCGCCGTCGCGATCGCGAGTGGCGTAGGCAAGCAGAAAAATCGCCGAGTCGCGCATGACCGGATAATTCATTGCCAGAAACTGGCGATCGTCGGTGGCAAGGTATTGCTGCCAGATCCACAAAGAGACCTCCGCGCCGGTTGAAATGGTGCGGGCGTTATAGTACGGCTTCGAGTCCTGACCGCAGTTGATGGCCGGAGCTGGAATCCACGTCTCGTTTTCATAGCCCTGGCCGTTAAAGCGCATGGTTTCCGGCACGCACGCGCCGGGGCGGCCGCCCATGTGCAACTTGGTCCAGGCCAGTACGTTCTTCAGATTTTCTCGATAGAGGTTGAAGTAGGAATCGTTCAGTTGGAAGACGCCAGCGCCAAGGTTGGCGGCCACCTGCATGCGCAAGTTCCAGTGCCAATAGGCAGAGGGGCCCCATCTGTGTTCGTCGCGGATCGACGAAAAGAGATCGCCGATACCGGCTTGCGATCCCGGAAGACGATCGCGACTCTCGGCGGCTGCCGTATAGAGATCGATGATGCGCAGGTTCTCGAGGTACTCGGCGGAGTGATCGCTCGAAGACAGCTTCATCAATCCGGCGCGCTCCCAAAACTGCTGCCACCATGCACGGTGCTCCTGCGACGAAAGCGCTTTTGCGGATTGAAGCAGGGTGGAAGCTGTCGCCGCAGCGTCGCCGCCGTGCCAGGAGGGTGAGCCCACCAGGATGCGAAACGATCCATCCGAGCGAGGGCGGAATGTAATTTTGATCGATCGGGCGCCGCTCTTTTCGACTTGAACATCGACAGCGTCTGCTGTCATCGCTGCCAGGGATCCGAAGGTTCGACCGCTGGCTCCGGCCTCTTTGTTATCCAGCCACGTTTCGGCAAGGATGCCGATGTTGCCGTCCGCGATCACTTGAGGTTGACGCGGTGGCCACAGTGTAAGCTCTGCGGTTTGAGTGGCGTTGGGGTTCGCTCCAGTAACACTGATGACCATCACATCGAGCGCTTCGGACACATACGTTGTCGCCGTCATCCCTCCGCCATGCTCCTGAAACTCTCCGTTATAGAGGTCAAGGCGCCCAGAGTAGTCGCTTGCATGGGTGAGCTGACTCAGTCCAGGAAGGATGACCTGGCCTGGCGAAAGCCGAAGTGGAAACGTGTCGCCGCGATTGAGCTGCGCGGTATATCCATCCTGCGCCCAAACCGCGACGCCAAGACGTCCGTTGCCGAGAGGCATGGATTGCCGCGGCAGTTGATTTGGTTGCTGCAGAATAATATCGGAACGTTCGACGATCTCTTTCCGGTCAATGTGGAACACTCCATCCTTCCACGCGGTAGTGGCATTTTCGGTTTGCGCCCTGGCTGAGCCCACTGGGGCAAACAGCACTGCGCAAAGCAGGAGAGGGAAAAGTGATGTTGTGATGCGAACCCTTCCCCGGATGTTGAGGATACGAGCCGATCGTTGCGCACCTGTGAGGATATTTCCAATCATGAATGCCCTCGCTTCCAAAGTGAACCGCTTCATGTCGATGCTGCCATCATCAGTTTGATCGATGACATTCAAGATCCAAGCCATCGTTAAGCTCTGCACTGCGGCTTGCTAGCGAACCGAAGGACAGTGCAGGGTAGAAATTCTCTGTTGAACCAATCGCGACGTCAGCTCCTGCGTTCTCGCATGAAGGGCATCGTCGGGATTTGTCTTCTTTGTTCGCATCGCCGCAAACATCTTGAACTGTTGATTCGCCAAGTCTGCTTCCTTCATGCTTCTGTAGGCTAAGGCAAGGCGATAATGGGATTCCGCATCGTCTGGATTCAGTTCAACAGACTGAGACAACTCTTCAGCAGCATGGGTATAGTCTCCCGTGTCAGCATCGATCACGCCGAGCAGATAGTGGGCGTCGGCGTTGCGCGGATTCTGTGCGATAGCGAGCTTGAGTTGTGACTCGATTTTGGCAGTCGCCACAGCGTTTGGTGTTTGCTTGTACTGCTTCCACAACGCTAAAGCATAGTCATAATGCGCTTCCGCCCTATCCGGGTGCAAGGAAATCAGATGCGTAAGACTATTTACAATCTTCGTATCAGCTTCGCTTGAAGTTCCAGACAAATTGGCTAGAAATGAGTACGGTGGGAGATATTCAGGATCAATATCGACGGCCCGCAGAAGCGATTGAATCGCATCAACCTTTTGTTGTAATAGGTATTCTGCGATTCCCAATCCGAGCCACAAGCTTGCAGAATCCGGATACTTTACTACCGCAGAGGCGAACATCCTTTTCGCCTCATCCACGGAACCCAGATCAATGAGTCCAAGTCCAGATTCAAACAGGTCCTGATCGCCTGCGTCTAAGGTGGCTGCGAGCTTATATTCACGGATAGCTTCCGAGTACATATTGGAAGAGACATACGCTTTCGCCAAGAGCAGATGAAGGCCTGAATCTGTACCGTTTTTCTGCAGGAGATGCTGTAATAATGCGATAGCTGTAGCGTATCTCCGTGCCTCAAGATAAGCTGCGGCGAGCTCGCGAGAATTCTCGATGTTTTCAGGTGATATTCGTGAAGCCGCCCGTAGATAGTCGATGCTGCCGAGCGCATCTCCATGCTGTAAGTAGAATTCGCCTAATTTGTGATTTGCCTCAAAGCTATTGGGACTAGAGGTTACTGCCTTGGAAAGATTCTCTTCGCGATTGCAGTCTGATTTTTCATCGCTGGGCGCCAGCGTAGCTGAATGGCTTGTATTAAGTCCTACAACGAGGTCCATCACGTGAGACGCCTCTTCAGAGCTAGCCGCGGAAGAGTACCCACTACCGTTGATACTGCCGGAGACTCCTGCTGCCGTAAAAGATGGAGGACTCTTCGCTGCATCCATTTGAGTCGTTCCCTGGATGCTGTTGGCGACGTTGCTCGTGGATAATTGTTTCAAGTGCAGGTCGACGATAACTTTGGCTGATGCCAAGGTCACAATCTTTGACTTTGGTGACTCGTACCCGGCATATCTGGCGGTGAGGCTATAGACCCCGTATTTCACCGCGGGAATAACATAGGTCCCGTCGGAAGCCGTCAGCACCGTGCTGATAGGCGCACCGGTGTTGTAATCGGAAAGAGTGATGCTGCCACCGGAAATGGCGTGTCCTCCAATTCCGCTGACCCTCCCGTTGATGTTCCCGAAATGCGTACCCTCCTGCGCTGCGCCCACGATCGTGAGTATCCACACAGTGGTCGCAATGAATACGAAACGCGGATGGCTCGGACACGTTTTCTTAAAAAACAACATCACTTTGCGCCGTCCACTTCCTGTAGTGCCTGATGAACATCCTCGTTGTCTGGGTGGGCGCGAAGATACTCCGCCAATATGTCATGGGCCTGCTTGCGGTCGCCAGATTGCAGATAGAGTACGGCCATATTTAGATAGGGACGGTCGAACTCCGGGGCGAGGCGTCGGCACTGTTCGAAGAGCTTCATCGCCCCGCCGGAATCGCCCATTTTCATGAGCACAACGCCTAATCCATTTAACGCATCCGTGTTTTTCGGGTTGAGTTGAATCGTCTTCTGAAACTCTCTCTTCGCGCCGACCATGTCGTTTTGCTGGACAAAACACATTGCCAGTCCAATATGCAATTCCGGGTCATCTGGATCATGTGAAATCGCGTTGGTGAGAACATCCTGCGCATCATGCTGGCGCCCCTGATAGTCATATAGCTTTACAAGATTCTGCACTGCCAGCAGGTTGGCCGGTTGCAGCTGAACTGCGTGCCGAAAGTCGTCAAGCGCTCGTACATAATCCCCCTGTTGACCATAAACGACACCGAGGTTGTTCCATGCGTTCACGTTGCTTGGATCCAGCTCAACGGTCTTTTCAAGATACTCGCGGGCTTCGCTGAATTGTGACTTATTCAGATAAATCAAGCCTATGTTGTAATATGCAGCGGCATAGGCTGGATTACGGGTGACTGCCTCGTGAAAGGACGCGAGTGCCTGGTCGAGATATCCGTACTGAAGAAACGCAACTCCATAGGTGAAATAATTGTGGTGAAAACCCGCTCCAAAATAATGACCTGCAAATGGCAACGCTCGCCGAAGCCTTTCATCTCTTGTCCTGGGAGAGGAAGCAACATCACTTAATATTCCAGACGGATCCACAATGCCGCTATAGACTTTGACGACCTCGCCGTCTGCGTTGAGGAGGAATGTGGTGGGCAGCGTCATGTCGAGGCGCCGCTCAAACAGATAGCGATGAAAAATACTATAAATGTTACTGGTGCTTTCGTCGGCGTTTAGGATGGGGAACTGGAACTTACTGTGTGCAGTGGATTGCGCCGACAGAGGCGCCACATCAGGGGAATTCACGCGCACAGCCAGTAGCTGTAAATCATGTTGCTTCCATGATGGCCAAATTGCCTCTAAGTTCGCTAGATACTTCAGACTCCCAGAACAGTCGTTGCTCCAGAAGACGAGAACCAGAGGGTGCCCGCGGAAGTCATGCGAGTTATACTTCTTGCCATGGAGGTCCGGGAGAATGAAATCTGGCGCCAGGATCGGGTCAACTAACCAAGTCTCAAAGGGCGAGAAGAGTCCCTGCTCGACAGGCGAATTAGCCTCACTTTGATATGACTTACTTGTATTGAATGGAACAGCCGTGTGAGTGTCGACTCCTTCCTTAATTGCTATGTGGTGATCGAGGGGCAGGTTCTCGAAGACTTGCACCGTCCCACTCGGCCAATGAACAGTGGCGCGAACGGGTTCTTTGGCGGCGCCTAAACCAAAATACAGCGTCTTCGTATGCTGGGCGAGAAAACCGGATCCCGCCCGCACCGTGCTTCTCTGACGTCCCTCGGATGTCTGCAGTTCAACGAGAGCCCCGATTGCATCGCGATTGCTCTTTGTCCCTTTTAAAGAGAAGGTAATTGCCGGACCCAGCGAATTCAGCTGATTGTGAAAGATTTTGATCTGTGGGGCATTTCGATTTTTCAGCGCCACTTCCAATCGACCGTCATGGTCAAGGTCGAGCAGTGCGTAAGATCGACTATCCTCAATACAATCCAAACCGAGGATTCCAGATGCCTCGGTGAAGCTGCCGTTGCGATTGTTGAGAAATAGGTTATTGCGTTGATATCCGCTCCAGGTGTAGTCGGAACGGATGAATTCGTTGACGGCATTCCAAGCCTCCTCATATTCCTTGGAACCGCCTCCGGTGCTGTAAGAACGTGCCACGACCTGGCGCCAAAAAAAGCTCGACAGATTTTCTCGTCGTGGCCCAGAGATGAACCCGTTTGCTACATATATGTCAGGGTAGCCGTCGTGATCGAAGTCCCATGCCCCGGTGCTCCAATTCCATCCTCCGAAGCGTGCTCCAGACACATCTGTGACATCCAGAAAGCCGGCGTTGTCTCCTTTGTTATGGAGCAGGCAATTCCCCATGGCATCTTGTCGATAAACGCTGCGTACATCTTCTGGAGCGCCTGCGAGGAACTGTTCCTGGGTGGTAACTCGCTTGCCAGCTGCTACCCACATATTCAGAACATAAATATCGTCAAATCCGTCGTTATCATAATCGAGCCAAGTCATACTCATCCCTTCTCCGGGGTTTTCGACACCAGTCGCGGCGCTTACGTCGGAGAAGGTTCCATTGCCGTTATTCTTGTAGAGTACTTTTCTGCCGAAGTCATTTACTACATATAAATCTGGCCAGCCATCGTTGTTGTAGTCACCCCAGCCACAGTCGAAACTGTAGCGGTTGTTACTCTTGTCGAGCCCGGATGAGCTCGTCACATCTTCAAATGTGTGATCGCCGCGGTTTCGCAGAAGGAAGTTGGGCGGCCCATTTTGTGCATCGTAGTATGGCTGTGGATATTGATATTCGCTCAGGCCCTGATAAAAGCTATACAAACAGAAATAAATATCGAGCAACCCATCCCGATCGTAGTCCGCGGCTGCAATGCCCGTGAAAGTCCCTTGCGGCGGCTTGGCGAAGTGAAAGGCATCCGGCTTGAACTCGAAGGTTCCATCGCCTCGGTTGATAAAGAGCAGGGGTCCGCTGGTACGCACGACGATCAGATCTTGATGTCCGTTATTATTCAAGTCCGCAAACAACGCGCTCGAAGTAGCGTCCAGGACCCCTACGCCAGCCTTGTCGGTCACATCCTCAAACGTGCCGTCACCGCGGTTTCGATAGAGGCGGTTCGGCAAGCCGGCTGGCTGGCAGACATAGATATCATCCCAACCATCCCCGTCAAAGTCGCCAGCAGAGATTCCGTTGTTCCCGTAGATATCAATGCCGCTGGCTCCGTCGAGAACCGTGCGCCAGTGATCTAATCCATACTCCATTTGCTGGGTGTAAGAAGCTGTTCCCGCGAAGCAGGAGGCGCTGATATCGACGAAACCCTTTCCGGTGAGACGACTTCGCAGCTCGTTGCCGGCCAGCCAGCGACTTATATCTCCAGTTATTGGATGTATCTGCGAGCCAGTCTAGCTCCCATTCTCCAGTTCGCTCTTCTCGGCGGTTCTCATCGAGTTGACCTATGTAGTCATAGTGGATTGTCGTGTGTACCCGGAGGGGAGAACTAGACACAATGTCAATTGCTCCGATTTGCAAGTCGGCGATTTGGATTTGTCTGAAAGGCGCGAAATATTCATGCAGGAGTTTCAGAAATGCGCTGTTGGAGAATGAGCGCGGCGGAGGAAAGGTGACTTTCTCGGATTCTATTGGGCCACCCGCGCGAAGTGGAACCACAGTGGCTTCTGCAAGCTGCGTGGCGATGATCGTGGGGGAAATGAGTGCCCGCAGGGATTGCGGTTCGAACCCGGTGACGCAAAGTGTCTCGCTCCAGCGTCTCAACAGGATATCGAGTTCAGCAGCGTATTTCTCTGTGATGAATTCATCCGCGCCAGGATGTATCTGCGGGAAGAATCGCTGAATCGATGGTGCAAAATCTGATTTGCTCTTCAGGAAACACGGACGTATAGGTGATTTGGAAGTCGCACCGGCAACGCCTACATATGGGCGAGAGGTCAGAAATGCGCTTGCAAGGCTTGCGGTCTTAATGAATCGGCGGCGCGAGAAATAGACCATATTCTCCGAGAAGTAATCCTAGTGCGATAAGTATTTATCTCTAGATGTTATCTATTGACCTTGCGCGATGCTGTGTGAAATCTACCACTCATAATTGCCTATGTTTCGTGCGGTTATTATAGATCCGGTCCGATTGAATGAAGTGCTTCCATCCGCCCGCGTACAAAACTTCAACCTACCGTTGGGACTGGCCCTTGTAACATGGCATGGCGAAGTCGGTGTTCTGCTTCAGGGGTCCAGTAGCCGCAGTCGAGTTCAAAAAACACGGAGCTGTAGGGAATCATCAGGCTTGTCTTGACGATCATGACGCGGAACATTCGCGCACATTGGTCGAGTTTGGCAATAATCTGTTCATGCGGAAGCTGGCGGCAGTCTGAGCCGCGCAGCAGGCCGTCGAGTTGGTGCCGATATTTAGTAATCCCAGGCGCATCGTTCTCCTCGACAAATGCCAACTCCAGATCTGTATAGATGTTGGCGTGGATGTGTTTGCGGGCGGCCATTGCATCTTGTACCTTGCGCAACACCTGGATCTGATCCGCATCGGCAACGACGGTCTCGATTCCCGGATTGGATTGCGCCGGATAGGCTGCGTCGGCGACCACAATCCAATTGCGATGACCAAAGAGCGGTAATAGCCGCAGCAATTCCAGCTCCCAATTGTGCGGATCGACTGAGCTGCCAGTGGTGTGCACCATGTGTTAGGCCTTTCCTGGACATACAGCCACCTTGCCGCAGCGGCCGGAGGCCATCAACGCATAGGCCTCGTCCGCCTTTTCCAGGGCGAAGCGGTGGGTGATGATGTCTTCCGGGTGCAGCTGCCAGCGAACCAACCGCTCAACGAGTTCTTCCATCTTCCAGGTAGAGGTGACCCAGGAGCCGTAGATCGTCTTTTGATCGTGAATGATGTCGGGTGAGGGACTGAAGCTGACCGTTCCGCCTTCGCCGATCATCACCATCTTTCCCCATTTTCGCGTCGCGCGAATGGCCGTTGCGCGGGCTTCGGCGTTGGCCGAGCATTCCACAGCGCGCTCCACGCCGTTGCCTCCTGTCATGTCGCGCACCTGCGCGACGTTGTCAGGACCGGAAGCCAGAACGAGATCGCAGAGTCCGAGGTTGAGGGCTAAATCAAGACGCTCCTGGGAAATGTCGATGCCGATGATTTTCTGCGCGCCAAGCTTGCGGCAGAGAGCGCCGGCGGCCAGGCCAACTGGTCCCAGGCCCGTGATCAGGACGGCGTCGTTGCCACTGATCCCGATCTTTTCCAGGCCTTCGTAGACGGTGCCAAATCCGCATGCAACCTGCGCGCCATCCGCATAGGTCAGAGAATCCGGAAGCAACAAGAGGTCCTTCTCTTCGGCGATCATGTAGTCAGCCATGCCGCCGTCGCGCTGCCATCCGTAGGCGCGGCGATAGGTCGAACTGGTGCACGAAATCATGAATCCGCGCCGGCAATCGTTGCATACGCCGCAGCCAGAGATGTGATACACGATCACGCGGTCGCCAGCTTTGAATCTGCGGCAACCGGGGCCGGCTGCGACAATCAGCCCTGCAGGCTCGTGGCCGGCAATCACGCCCTGATAGCCTTCCGGGCCTTTGCCCAAATGCTCGTGATAAATACACCGGATGTCCGAGCCGCAGATGGTGGAAGCCTTCACCGCAAGCAAGACCTCGCCATGACCCGGGGTTGGGACCGGCACGGTTCTCATCTCTACGGTGCTGTTTCCCGGCAGGTAAGCCGCTGTCATCGTTTCGCTCATCGGTTCTGTCTCCGCTGTTTCTCACGGATCGTATTGGGCAGGTTGCAAGCAATCATCACGGAGGGGTGACCTCGCCGTGGAGGTCCCAAAGATCTTCCCAGGTCTGGTCGTCCTTCCACAGAAATACCTGTCCCTTGATCAGGCGACAATTACGGTCGATGGTTTGGATGGCCGTCATATCCTCGGCTGTCAGCGGCGGGGCGACAACGCCGCGAAGGTTGGCGAGCAAGTTGCGGCGATGACTGGAAAAGGGAATTGGCGTCTGGCCGCGCTGCACGGCCCACTTGATACATACCACCGCGGGATGAATGCCTAGCCGCGCGGCGATCTTGAGAATCACCGGATCCTCCGTGGGCGAGGTATCTTCCGGAGTCCGGTCACGATCCGGTCGCGCGGGTGAGCCGATGGGGGAGTAGCCGATGGGTGCTATCCCGTTTTCGAGCAGGTATTGGAAGAATTCCGGTTGCTGGAAGTGGGGATGAAGCTCCATTTCGTTTGCCGCTGGTTTGATCTGCGCGTCGCGAAGGACCAGCTTCATCTTCGGGACCGTCATGTTCGAGGTCCCGATGTGGCGCACCAGGCCGCGGTGCACCAACTCTTCCATTTTCCTCCAGGTGCGCATGTAGTTTTCGTGGATGTAGGGCACGGCATGAGGGTTCCGCACATTGACATCGCATCCCGGGGGATGATGGTTGGGAAATGGCCAATGAACTAGGTACAAATCCAGGTAGTCAAGGCGAAGATCGCGCAGCGATTTCTCGCATGAGGCAATTACATCCGCCTCGCCATGCTTGTCGTTCCATAGTTTCGAGGTGATCCAGAGGTCCTTGCGTTGTACGCCGCTTTGCAATATCTCCTGCAACGAAATGCCGATTAAGTCCTGATTGCCGTAGACTGAGGCGCAATCGAAATGCCGGTACCCAACTTCGGCGGCGGCTTTCACCGTCTCCGCCACCGTTTGGTGGGAGACATGGTCGGATCCGAAGGTGCCAAGACCGATGGCCGGCATGCTTGCGCCGCTGGAAAGAATCCGTTGCGGGACAAGCACAGGATCAACCGTCTCCGCGGGTGCGTGTCGTGCGTTCGATGTCATCGGCATAGTAGAACTTTCCAAAAAGAGCCATCCGTGAAACGAACAAGATCGACTCAGAAATTACGCGAGGGAAACTTTCAGTGCGGCAGCGAGATCGCTGGTGGGATGGTACTGCTTCGGTAATTCCACTCGCAATCCTTCTGCTGACTGTTTCCACTTCAACTTTGCGTCTGTGCCGAGCAATTGCACGTGTTCTATTTTTCCCGGCTGGGTAGCGCTCGCCGTTCCCAGCGACTGGATTACGAACTCCCCAACTGGCCAGCCGAGGGCAATTGCGTAGATCACAGTATTGGTTTTGTTTCGTGTAAACCGGATGTCTTTCGCTCCCAGCTTGCTGATGGTGGTGCCCTGGAACGATCCGCTTTTTACCATGTCTGGCCCTTCGCCATAGAGCTTCCACGGCCGCGTTTCGTAGATCGCCTCGCCATTGACTTGCATCCAGGCAGTAATTCCGTCCAGCACTGCGATCTCCTTGCTATCGATGGTGCCGTCGGGCTTGCCTGGGATGTTCAGGACGAAGGTGCCGTTCTTGCTGACCGTGTCGATCATCCAGTGAATCACGTCGCGAGGCTGCAGATAGCCGCCATATTGTCCTGGCTTATCGAACAGCGCTCGATTGTAGTGCCAATCTCCTATACAGGTTTCCGACTGCCAAGTGTACGGCATAATCTTGCTGGTAAGGCCGCGTTCGTAATCAGCGACGACGGCTTTAGCCAGCCGATCGGGCACCTCCTTGATCGTTGCGACCGCTTCCATTTTTCCGCCGTGAGTTTGCAAGTTGCGGTTGTAGAAATACGAGGCGATGTTCATGCCGCCCCAGCCCAGCGGGAACAGCGAATTGTCAAAATAGAGCAGGTCGGGGTCGTGCTGATCGATCAGATCGCGGGTGCGATCATAAAAATTCTTCACGTAGGAGATATCTGGCAATGCATTGTGAGGATGTTTGACGCCGTACAGACGCTGCGGATTCAATCCCTGCCACCACTGATTTACGCCCTCGGCCACGGTGAGATCGCCATCGTATGGGACGCCTACGAGTGGACCAGTTTTGTCGGCACCGTGGGAGGTCTGAAACCACCACCAATTGCGGGCCTGGTGCACTGTCACGCCGAGTCGAAGTCCCTGCTTACGTGCGGCTGTCGCCCAGGCGCCAACAACATCGCGATGCGGGCCGAAGCTGGCGGCGTTCCACGGCTGATGCTTCGAGTCCCAGGTGTCGAAGCCGTCGTGATGGTTGGCAACGGTCAAGAACAAGCGGGCTCCAGCCCTCTTGAATCGTTCGATCAGCGCGTCTGGTTCCCAGTTGAGCAGCGTCCATTGAGGACACAGGTCTTTGTATCCGAAGGTAGAGGGAGGGCCGTAGTGTTGCACTTGAAATTCATTTTGTTTTGACCCTTGCATGTACATATTGCGCGCATACCAATCGCCATCCTCAGGCACACACTGGGGAGTCCAATGGGCCCAGATACCGAACTTGGCGTCGCGATACCATTCCGGCGCATCGTATTGCAGTAGCGAATCCCACGTAGGCTTGTACGGGCCATTGCCGGCGAGGTTAGGAATCGGAGAAACCATGGGCACGCCATCCCAGGAACCGCCGGGGATGGGGAGACTGGGTGGCTTCCCCCACCCTGTGGGCGTCCATGTTTTTTCGTCGAGCTTTTCCTGGATGATCTGGCCGCCTTCGTACGCATAGAACACGCGTTGATCTGCGGGCTTCGCGCAATATGCGGCATAGTCTTCGGTGTAGGTATTTAGAGATTGGAATGCTGCCGATTGCGCCGCACCGTCGGTTTGCCCAATCGTAGGCACAGCCCTTGCTGCTGCCGCGGCTGCCACTAGCTTGCAAAAATACCGTCGCTCCACGAATGCATCTCCCTGGCAGCCTGGATGTCTTGTAAAAGGTCGCCAAACAGCGACTATAGAAGCCAGCCGGAAAATTTGTCAACGATGCAGTAACCGATGTCTAAGAAGTCTGGATCGCGTTTGGCCCACGATCATTTTCTACGTCGGGTTCCAGTAGGAGTTTTGGGATGCTTGTCTTTCGCTGCGGACAGCGGGCTCCTTGCTGGAATCCTCATGCTTGAAGATCTCACGACCAACGATGGGTCCAGGATCACGCTCATGGTTTGAGGACGGACCTTCGATTCAATGATGCGAAGCAGAATGCCGCCTGTACGCTCTCCAATCATCGAACTGTGTTGATCGATGCTGGATAGTGGCACGCGCAGTGAGTCATCGTAATGCAGATTGCCGCTGCCGACCAGGGCGATGTCCTGCGGAATGCGCAGCCCAGCATCCAGGATGGCGTTCATTGCCCCAATCGCCAGCGGATCATTGTAGGCAAAAACGCCGTCGGGTCTCGGCTTCCGTCGCAGCAAAAGCCTCATAGCTTCTGCGCCCTCCGTGGTGGTGTCCGTGTCCACGTTGGATCGCGAAACGACCAGATTCTCGGAATACTGCAACCCGCGACGCAGCAGCGCCTGCCTATAGCCCTCGAATCGATTGATTCCGGTGCTATTGTCTCGGCCGCGAATATGGGCCACCCGGCGGCAGCC
>CAWCFC010000013.1:0-37017 GCA_963794795.1 uncultured Acidobacteriota bacterium
TTGTTGTACTGCGATTTGGTGAAC
Source organism: uncultured Acidobacteriota bacterium (assembly GCA_963794795.1). GTDB lineage: Bacteria > Acidobacteriota > Terriglobia > Terriglobales > Acidobacteriaceae > JAKAAZ01. Next base: position 25 of record CAWCFC010000013.1, read on the forward strand.
GCGAGATACTGCAGGTCGACATTCAGCTCGGGATTTCCGTTCATATTAAAGACGCCTTGATCCGACCGCGCCGCCATGGCCGTCAGGTCCCACGTTCCTGCGCCATAGTGGCCATCGATGCCGTCAAAGCTGCGCTGTGCATTAGTGAATCCGAAATTGCCCACCAGCCTCTGCTGTACTCGATTATTCTGCAGCCACAGAATCGTCGGATTTTTCGGGTGCGTTTCCAGGCCTCCAAAAAATTCAAATCGTCCGATGCGCAGATTTTTGTCCGCACCGCTAAAGTTGTAGCGCAGGAACGCCTGCTTCAGAAATGCCGCGGCAGGGTAGCTGTTGTTGCCGTTCGACGCATAATACGTGCCTCCGAGCCCCAACTGACCCTGCGCGCTGATCGGCGAAACGGCGTCGTTCGGCAGCCAGAGTTCCGCTGGCTGCGACAGTTCCAGCTTCCAATCCCAACGGTGAATGCGCTGCGAGATGGCCAACCGCAGCAACGATTCCAGGTAGCCGTATGTATTCGTTTCCGGCGGCGCCGCAAACCACTGCCACACATCCATGCGCGCACGGTAATTGACTGAGACGCTGACGGGTCGGTTCGGAGTGCTCGACTGAGCCCTTCCAGGTGCGATCAAAACTGCAAGGACAAAAGGTAGCGTTGCCAATCCTGCAAGTCGATGGTTTCTCAGTTTCGTTCTCCCCGTACTTATATATAGGTTGCGACTCGCCGCGACACTCGCACGTTGCATCCGGCCAAACCGGGCAAAAAAAGTGTTTAGCTTGCTCGCCAAGCTTCATTGATTGGAGCCGGACTGGTCAAGCAACCTGGGGTGGAGAGCCGTCTGCAACTTTCGATGGAGTCCAAAACGTCAGTAGGTCTATCTCAAGCGAATGGCATTGTCCATTCTTGCCGACCCCACCGGCGGCCGAAATTAAATCGAGATCAAGTAAATCGTTATAGACGATGGGGGTATGATGGTTTGGCTGAAAAAATCTGATCCGTTGGATACCGAAAACCAGTATGCATAAACTTCCCTGTTTGAAACTCTTCTCTATCCTTGCAATTTCTGCGCTGGTGGCTCCAGCCTTCGCCCAGCATCACCACCACAACAATTCGGGCGCCTCCGCGTCGAATCCGGCGGCCTCGGCTCCATGGATGAACCGGAGCCTTTCGCCCGATCAGCGCGCGGACATGGTGCTGCAGCAGATGACGCTGGACGAAAAAATTGACCTTCTCCATGGTCAGGGAATGCTCGGCTGGGAAGGCAAGCCGATGCCCAATGCAAACCTGAGCAACGGCGGCGCAGGATTTGTCCTCGGTGTCCCGCGCCTGGGAATTCCGCTGATCCAGATGGACGACGCTGCGTATGGTGTTCGCTTCAGCGCTCGCAATGGTCGCTACTCGACCGCCATGCCCTCCAACCTTGGCTCCGCCGCGAGCTGGGATCCGCAGGCTGCCTGTGAATACGGCGGCGTGATCGGTCGCGAGTTGCACGCCCAGGGCTACAACATGTCACTCGGCGGCGGCGTTGACCTGGTCCGAGAGCTGCGCGGCGGTCGCACCTTCGAGTACATGGGTGAAGATCCCGTTCTCGCCGGCACCATGGTCGGCAACCGCATCAAGTGCGAGCAGGCCGCGCATGTCATTGCCGACATCAAGCACTACGCCATGAATGATCAGGAAAGCGGACGCAACGAGTACGACGCCATCATCGGCAAGCGCGCCATGCAGGAAAGCGATCTGCTGTCCTTTCAAATCGGCATTTCCATCGGCCATCCTGGGGCCGTCATGTGCGCCTACAACGCCGTGAATGGCGATTATTCCTGCGAGAACAAATATCTTCTCACCGATGTGTTGAAAGGCGAGTGGAAATTCCCCGGATTCGTTCTCTCTGACTGGGGTGGCACGCACAGCACCGTCAAAGCCTCCGCCGCTGGCCTCGATAACGAGGAACCGCTCGATACCTACTACGGTCCCAAAATGAAAGAGGCGGTGCAGTCCGGCGCCGTGCCCATGTCGCAGCTCAATGACCACGTGCGCCGCATCCTGCGTTCGGAATTTGCCGCCGGCATCATCGACTATCCAATCCAGAAAAGCGTTGTCGAGGCAGCCCGAGATTTGAAAATTGCGCTCCACGTGGAAGAGAACAGCATCGTCCTTCTGAAAAACGCGCACAACATTCTGCCGCTCGACCCGGCAAAAATCCATTCCATCGCCATCATCGGTTCCCACGCGGATGTCGGCATGATTTCCGGCGGCGGTTCGGCGCAGGTGGACCCCCCGGGCAGCACCGATCCAGAATGGCAATCGCACGTCTGGTTTCCGCCCTCGCCCTTGAAAGCGGTGACTGCGCTGGCATCCGGCGCGACAGTGAAATTCGATTCAGGCAGCGATCCTGCCGCCGCGGCCGCATTGGCGGGTCAGTCCGACGTGGCCATCGTGTTCGTCAATCAATGGTCGAGTGAGGGCATGGACCTGCCCAATCTTTCACTCCCCGACAATCAGGATGCGCTGATCGACCAGGTCGCAGCCGCTAACCCGCGCACCATCGTCGTGCTTGAAACCAGCACCGCCGTCCTGATGCCGTGGATTGAAAAAGTCGGCGCCGTCGTGGAAGCCTGGTACGCCGGCAGCGATGGGGCTCCCGCAGTCGCGAACGTTTTGTTTGGTGAGATTAATCCAAGCGGCAAGCTGCCCATCACTTTCCCCATGACAGAAGCCGATCAGCCGCCGCCGCATATTGTTGTGCCTCCACCCGGGGCGCAGGGGAAAGCCGCTGTGATGCGCACCGGCGTCGCCAAGCCAACCTTCACCGTGCATTACACAGAAGGCGCGGAGGTCGGCTACAAGTGGTATGAGGCGGAGCACAAACCGGTGCTGTTTCCGTTCGGCTTTGGATTGTCGTACACCACCTTCAGCTACTCCGACTTGCAGGTGGAAGCCGGCGCCACTCCCACCGTAACCTTCACCGTGAAAAACACCGGAGATCGCGCCGGACAAGAGATTGCCGAAGTCTATGCGGGTCTGCCCGCCAGCGCCAACGAGCCTCCCAAGCGCCTTGTCGGCTGGAGCAAAGTGCAACTGAACGCCGGAGAAAGCAAGCGGGTCCGCATCACCATCCCACAGCTCTATCTCTCGATCTACGATGAGCAGCAGCAGGGTTGGAAGCTGGTGCCGGGAACATATTCATTCATGGTCGGTGGTTCTTCCGCGAATCTTCCGCTGGAGCAGAAAGTCGATCTATCCGCCGGCACCGGAACCGGCAGCATGCAATAGAAGCGGATTCGTCGAGTCGTTGATAGCTAGCTGACATCGTTTGTCCCGATGTGCGATGTCAGCTCTTGCTCCCTGTGCTTTGGCTCGCCAACGCGGCCAGCTTTTCATCCAGCAGCTTCGCCGCAGCGGTCACTTCTGCATTTTTCAGTCGCGCCATCAAGGACGACGGAAGGTCGTACCCGATGCGTCCAGTCTTGCTGGCGGCATCTTCGTAAATCAGCACGCGCACCGGAACATTCAATCCAACTTCAATGTTGTGCCGAATCATGGTTTGCGCAATCAGCGGATTGCCGATGGTATACATGGTCGCGCGGCCGCCCATGCCCACTCGCGCCAGCCACGAACTGTGGTCCACCTTCAGAAACAGGATGAACCCGCTCGAACCCTCGGCGGCACGAACGCTGGCAACAAAATTTTCGGCACTGGTTGCTTTGTCCACCACGGATTGAAACGTCTTGCCATCTCCGGGGCCCACCGCGGCTTCAAAGGCTGCCACCACAGCATCGAAGCTGCGCTCACTTGAAAATTCTCGATGGATCAGCGTGCTCTCATCCTGCATCGGCTTTCTCCTTTGTGCCATTGGATTCGGCCAATGCGTGTTTGGATTCGGTCAGCCCTCACGGATTGCATCGGCAATGGCAACGGCTTCGCGCGCAGCCTTCACATCGTGAACGCGAACCAGGTGCGTCCCTGCCAAAACTGCAGCGGTCAAAGCAGCTACGGTCGCATTTCCGCGCTGATCGGTCGGGACATCGTGCCCGTAGATCTGCGCCAGCTTTCTGCCTAAGAATGCCTTGCGCGACACACCCGCCAGCAATGGATAACCGAGGGTGTGCAGTTCGTCAAAGTGGGCCAACAGCGGATAATTTTCGTCCAGAACTTTTCCGAATCCAAACCCGGGATCCAGCACGATGGCCGCATGTTCAATTCCCGCTGAAAGCGCGGCATCCGCTCGCAGCTTCAGCTCGCGCAGCACCAGCGGCGCCACTTCCGCATGCGGCAGCGGAGGTTGCGTGCGCCATTCGCTGCTGCGTCCGCGTGTGTGCATGAGAATCACGCCGCACCGAAGCTCCGCGCAGGTGGCAGCCATCGCCGGGTCCCACAGAAATCCGCTGACGTCGTTGACGATCTGCGCGCCCGCCTGCACCGCGGCTTTTGCGGTTTCAGCCTTGTAGGTGTCGATGGAAAGGATCGTCTCCGGCCGTTGCTGCAGAATGCCTTCCATCACCGGCAGCACGCGGTCGAGTTCTTCCTGTGTAGAAACCGGCGGTCGCGTGCCAGGTCGCGTAGATTCTCCACCAATGTCGAGAATGTCCGCGCCCTCATCCAGCAATCGAAGCGCATGATCGACAGCTTTCGCCGCGGACAAAAAATTTCCGCCATCAGAAAACGAATCCGGTGTCACATTGACCACGCCCACCAGCAACGTTCGCTCGCCCAGTACCAGCGAGCGCGTGTGCAGAGTCCAGCAGAAATGCGGTCGTGGCGCGACAACCATATCTCATTCTAAGCTGAAGCTTTTTCATTCCTCGGCGCGTGCGAACCGCGAAAAAGATCCCCTCGCTCCTGATTTGGCGCGCCAAAATGTTACACTCGCGCCCATCATGAGATTTTTTCCCCGCAACACTTTTCTGCTCTCTGCCGCCCTCTTATTACCGTTCAGTGGGCTCGCCGCGCATCGTCACCATCGCGGCAAACGTACTCCCACGGGCTCCTTATCGCACCAGATTGACGAGCTGCTGGCCGCTCCGGCCGCCGCCCAGGCACATTGGGGAATTTCCATCACCACCCTGGACGGACGCCTGATCTACGAAAAAAATGACGCGCAACTCTTCGCTCCCGCTTCGAATGCGAAGCTGCTCACCACCTCAACCGCACTGGCGTTATTCGGCCCCAATACCACCATTGAAACCCGCGTGCTCGCGCCCGGCGCGCCAGATGCGCAGGGAACTGTCCACGGCGACGTCACCCTGGTCGGCGCTGGAGACCTCAGTATGTCCGGCCGCGCCTATCCCTACACTGGACAGACCGAGCGACCGAATCCGCCCCTCAGCGCACTCGAAGCTCTCGCCGACCAACTGCAACAGCGCGGCGTCAAGCGTGTCGAAGGCAACATCGTCGGCGACGATACCGCATTTCCGCAAGAGCCCTACGGAAGTGGCTGGGCCTGGGATGATCTGGTCTGGGATTACGGCGCACCGATTTCTGCTCTGACCGTGAATGACAACATCGTCTATCTCGCGGTGACGCCCGGCGTGCAGCCCGGTGATCCTGTCACGTTCACTTGGAATCCCGATGTCACCAGCTCCTTCTACACGGTCGAGAATGATGCCCGCACCTCCGTGGCAGGATCGCAGCCATCGCTGGGATTGGATCGCCCCCTCGGCTCGCACGAGGTTCGCCTGTTCGGCACGCTGCCTGCCGGTGGCCAACCTTCTCACATCGCACTTGCGGTCATCGATCCCGCGCAGTTTGCCGCCGTCGCCTTTCGCCAGATGCTCGACGCCCGAGGTATCACGGTCACCGGAACCGCGACCGCGCACCATCGTCCCTCCGTCGACACATCCATCTATGAAGAAAGCGTGATGCGGCCCCTCGCGCTCCCCGCCGCCACACAATCCGGCGATGTCGCGCAGATTGCGCCCGCCGTTCCCGCAGGCGATGTCGTGCTGGCGTCGCGCACTTCGGTTCCGCTGCTTCAAGACATCACGGTCACCAATAAGGTCAGCCAGAATCTGCATGCGGAAACCTGGCTGCGCCTGCTGGGCCAGCACTTCGGTGAAGATGGCTCCATCGTGGAAGGCGCCCGCGTGGTTCGCGCGCAAATGCTGCGTGCTGGGATGCAGCCGCAGGATTTCTTTTTCTATGACGGCTCCGGCCTTTCCCCGGACTGATCGAGTCACTCCCCGCGCTTTGACCACACTGCTGCGCTATATCGCGGAACAGCCGTGGGGAGCGCAGTTTCGAACCACCCTGCCCATCGGCGGAATCGATGGAACACTGTCCGATCGATTTCTGCATGGTCCCTTGCACGGCCAGGTCTTCGCCAAGACAGGAACGCTGGACGAAGTGAACGCGCTCAGCGGCTACGTGACCGCGAAAAATGGAAGCACGCTGGTGTTCTCCGTTCTTTGCAATGGCCACATGCCGAACGCCAAAGGCATCACAAAAACCATCGACGGCATTGTCACCGCTGCGGCCGAGACCACATCGGTGCGATGATAATCAGTGAGCCGCCCAGTTCCCCAACCTGAGCCGAACCGTCGATGTCCTTTCCTGGAGAGACGCCATGTCGGAAACAAAACCGCAGACCTACGCCAATCATGCCCGCCTCGATCCTCTGTACCACTTCTTTCTGGCGCCGGTATTTTTGATCACGTTGATCGCCAGTATCGTGCATCTGGTTCGACATCCTCACCTCGGCAGCGCGTGGCATGTCGTACTTGCTTTGGCCTTTTTGATCCTGCTGTTCAAGGTCCGCACCTATCCGCTCAAAGTGCAGGACCGCGTGATCCGGCTGGAGGAACGTCTGCGACTGGCCACTCTATTGCCTGAACCACTGCGTGCCCGCATCGATGAGCTCGACATTCGTCAGCTGATCGCTCTGCGCTTTGCCTCCGATCCCGAGATACCGGCGCTGGTCGAGCGCACTTTGAACGAAAAGCTCTCGCCAAAACAAATCAAGCAAGCCGTTCAGAATTGGCGCGCCGACAATTTCCGCGTCTGAACTCTGCTCGAAGTGGCGAAGATAATCCGTCGGCCTCAAGAAGGTGAATGCATTGAAACAAGTGATTCGATTGTTCGCGATTGTAGGCGCTGCAGCCACGATTCTCCTGGCGGGCTGCCATCATCTGCCGCCATCAAAACCATTAAGCGAGCTGACGCCCACGGAGATGCGCGGCTACACCGTTTACCAGCAGCAGTGCGCGCAATGCCACAATGCCAATAGCGAACAGCCACTGCATGGTCCCGGCCTCCAGGGAGTGTTCAAGAAGCCTTACCTTCCCAGCGGTGCGCCCGCCAATGACGATCGCGTTCGGGCCGCCATCCTGGAAGGTCGCAACATGATGCCGGCCTACTCCAATGTTCTGGATGATCAGCAGATGAATGATCTGCTCGCCTATCTCCATACGCTCTAGAATTGGCGAAGCGAATTCTCCCGGCTACACTAAAGGACAACGCGATTTGCGAATTCCCGGAGGAAAGAGAACTTGAAACGACCGATTCGGTTGTCCACGTTGGCGAGTGCGACTGTTCTTTTGTTTTTGAGCGGCTGCCATCACACGTTGAAATCGAAACCGTTGAACAAGTTGACGCCGACAGAAATGCAGGGACATGCAATCTTCCAGAACGACTGTGCGGTCTGCCATCAACCGAACAGTGAACAGAAATTAGTGGGGCCGGGTCTGCTGGGGCTGTTCCAGAAGCCTTATCTTCCCAGCGGCGCTCCGGCAACGGATGCGCGAGTTCGCTTCACCATTCTCCGTGGTAAGAATGTCATGCCCCCGTTCGCGAATATTCTCAACGATCAGCAACTGAATGATCTGCTGGCCTATCTGCACACCATTTAGAACAGCCGCAGCTATCCGGGCGGATTCATCCTCCCGTCGTTTCACTGAGGGAAGGCAATTTTGAAGCAGTCGGCTCGATCTACGCTGGTTCCCGCCGCATTGGCTGTCGTTGTGCTGGCGGGATGTCACTCTGGGACACGATCGACGGGACCGCACTCTTTGACTTCCTCGGAATTGCAAGGGCAGCAGATTGTCCAAACCCACTGTGCCGGCTGCCACTACGTCAACAGCGGCAAAACCCTGATTGGTCCCAGCTTGCAAGGACTGTTCAAGAAAGCGCGCCTGTCCGATGGCGCTCCCGCCACCGATGGATATGTCCAGTCGAAAATTGCCCGCGGCGGCTCCGTCATGCCTGCCTTTGGCAACACTTTGGATGCCGAACAGATGCGCGATCTGTTGGCCTATCTCCACACCGTATGAGCGAGCCCGAACAGAAACCCAATCCTGAAGACGGCGCTGCCCGGTTTCCCGGCGTCGCCGCGATCGCCCTGTGGATGCTGCTGGAGTCGCTGATCGGCGTGTTTGGCGTGCTCACTCACCACTTTGCCAGCCACGGCGCCCGCATTGCAGTACTGGCCGTGTCCACGCTGCTCGCGCTGGCCGGTCTTGGCCTGCTCAAGATGCGCCGCTGGGGATGGGCGCTGGCGCTGGCCGCCGCATTTCTCACCAGCAGCTACGGCATCTACATCATCCTGCGATTTCATGAGAACAATTACTGGGTCATGACGCTGGCAAATTTCGTCTTCTTCTTCTACCTGGTCCGCCCAGAAATCCTTCGCCGTCTGAAATAGTTCTCGCGCAACTAACGTCGCCTACTTTAAATATTTCGCAAAGAAGGCAAACATCCTGCTGTCCGCGTCGGCCGTATCTTCCGCTCGATAGCCTCCCTTGTTGTTGGGATTTTGAAAGGCATGCCCGGCGTCCGGATATTCCTTCACATCCACCGGATGGCCGATCGCCTTCATCGCCGCGGCAAAATCCGCAACATCCTTCGGCGTAATGCCGCGATCCTGCGCTCCAAAGTTCCCCAAAATGGCAGCGCGAATTTTCTTCAGCTGCGCCGGATCAGTTTCAGGCGCGCCATAATTGATGGCCACAGCCTTCAACGACGGCTCCGCGATCGCGAACTGCATGGCGAAACTTCCTCCCATGCACCAGCCGGCCGCACCAATGCGGTTCGCCTTTACGTATTTCAGCGTCTTCAGGTACACCACGCTGGAGCGAAGATAGGCAATCCCGCGATCCTGCGGCAGCGCCCGCATCAACTCGTGCGCCATCTCCGGATCGGTCGCGATCTGGCCGCGATATAGATCCACCGCCAGCGTCACGTATCCGTGCTCGGCAAACATCTGCGCCTGCTGCTTCACCCAATCATTCAGCCCCCACCATTCGTGAATAATGACAATTGCCGGAAACGTTCCGTCCCCTTGCGGTCGATACAAAACGCCATGCACTGTTTCGCTTCCGCTGGGGAAGCTCACATTTTCCGGACCGATCACCGTAACGGATGTTTTTGATTGGGAGGTTGCTGAGGTCACGAAAGCCAGCGAAAAAAGCGCGCAGAGAAACACGAAGTAGCGAAAAGTTATCTTCATCCTGACCCATCCTTGCCGACGGAGAAGTGGAGAGACTGCGTGGAAGGCGAAGCGTGCACAGGATGCTTCCACACAACAACAATACGCTGCCCATGCGGGCTCGACATCAACATTTTTGCCGTAAACCGCCGGCACTAACCCATGTGCATGCCGCCGTTGACGTCGAGCACATGGCCGGTAATATAGCTGGCCTGGTCGGAGGCGAGAAACACCACCGCAGCGGCGACATCCTCCGGCGTGCCCGCGCGATCCAGCGGAATTTGCGTCAGCATGGCACTGCGCTGCTGATCATTCAGCACATCCGTCATCGGCGTGGAAATATAGCCGGGCGCGACCGCATTCACGGTGATATTTCGCGACGCCAGCTCGCGCGCCAGTGACATCGTCAGGCCGATCAAGCCGGCTTTGCTGGCCGCATAATTTGCCTGCCCCGCCTGCCCGGTTTCTCCCACCACGCTGCTGATATTAATGATGCGTCCCCAGCGCGCCTTCAACATGCTGGACGCCGCCGCTTGCGTCAGCAGAAATGCGCCCGTCAAATTCGTTTGCAGCACTGCGTTCCAGTCTGCCAGCTTCATCCGCAGCATCAGGTTGTCGCGCGTGATGCCGCCATTATTCACCAGGATTTCTAATTTCCCATACTGCGCCACCACCGCTTTGGTGACCGCTTTGATGGAGTCTTCGCTGGCCAGGTCCATTTCAAACGCCATGGCCTTTCCACCGGCTGCTTCGATCTCCGCCGCAACCTCCGCCAACTTTGTAGCGTTGCGCGCCGCCAGCGCCACCTGCGCCCCTGCCCTGGCGAGCGCCACCGCGCAGGCGCGACCAATACCCTGAGATGCGCCGGTCACCATGGCCACCCGGCCATCCAATGAAATCATGCAATCCACTCCTATAGAAAAAAAGTTCCGTACGATTCGGCTGAAGACGCAACATCTCTACGGTAGCTCGTACATTTCCAGTTCCCGGATCGGAAAATCCATCCGATTGTCTGTCATCAGCGTCAGCCCATGTTCCAGTGCCGCCGCCGCGATCAACATATCGTCCAGAGCCAGCGTCCGGCCCTTCCGCGACCACTCCCACTTCAGTCTTCCAGCCCGCCGAGCAACCGCTGCTGTCACCGGATAACACTCCAGGCCATCGAGAAACATCTTAGTCCTGGCTTCTTCCGCTGGCCGCATCCCAGCATAAATTTCCGCCAGGTTGATCGTAGTCGTCGCGAGTGTGTGGCCTTGATGAACCGTCTCCGCAAGCAGTTCGCGACGTCCCTGACGATGTCGCAGCGCATCAATCAATATGGTCGTATCGAGCAGGAAGGTCATTTCTCCTTGCCTGAACGCGTCTTCCGTTGTCGTGTATGCCGCTCAATGGTCGCGGATCGACTTTTCCCCTCTTGCCGCAAGCCACGCACCCAGGCCCCCGAACCTTTTGCCAGCTCCGGATGGTCTTCGTCCTTCCACGCCGGTTCCTCCGACTCCAGAAACTGCAGCAGCTTGCGCCGCCGAATCTCCGCGCGCGCCGTTTCCACCAGAAACGCGCTGCGCTTTCCAGGTCCTACGATTGCATCGATCTCGCCAACGAGTTCCTGCGGTAACAGGATGTGGGCGCGCCTCACGGGTGCCATAATCTGGATGATACACCTCGAGTGTGCCTTGGAGATGTATCAAGTGGGGTCACATCCCGGGCGAAAGACCTACGCCAGGGCCAGCACCGGCTCCAGCTTCCAGATGTACACTCGCTGCTCGCGCGCGAAGTGCAGCACCGGCGGAATATCCGGCAGACGAATTCCGTGGGCCTGCGGCAAATCGTTCACTTCAATTTCGGCTTCCGCGGCTTCCAGCGGCCAGGGCGCATGGTGGATGTTGCCTTGCAGGAGTTGCCCGCTGCGGTCGTGGGTAAACAGGCAATAGCGTTCCGTCAGAAAATATTCGATAGTGTCGCGCGCGCTGCGTCCCGCCGTCTGCGGACCCATTCCGCGATACGTAGCCCGAAAATTCACCGGCTTCTGGCTCAGCAGGCGAGCACTTTCATAATGCAGCCAGCCATTCTCCCGTTCCTCCACATGCATCTTCGCCCAGTAATACGGCAGATGAAACCACAATCGTGCCGCCATCACCGCCGCTGGATTGGCTGCATCCAGCGAAAAGAAAAACACTCCAGGAGTTCCCGTACGTTCCTCGCGGACATACGTGCGCAAATTTAGCTCGGCAAAACGGCGAGCCCCGGGCACGCTGCCCAACCCGCGAAATCGAATCCGATCCATAGCGAACGGCACAATTCCCACCCAGCCGGTCCCGGAAAATCCGTCCACCACCAATCCCGGCGGCAGCAGCGGAGTAATTTCCTCCGCGGCAATCGGCCAATGCGCAAACAGCAGGCTGTGCCAGCGCTGGCTCATCACCCAGGGCCGCTTCGGCATGGCCCACGTCCGGTCTGTCGCAAGTGTCAGTACGTCGCCCATCGCTTCATCCACCGGCTTGTGGCGCTTCGACCTGGCTAGCGAGTCGATCTCCACCACCACCGCATACTACCCGCTTTTACGTTGCGCCGAACTCCAAAAGCTTCGTGCCGCCTCTTTTATCACACGACCGGATTTGCCTGCGATACTCTGAAAGTCGACTTCCTTTGATTGAAACAGATTGGACCCAGAAAGCATGCCTCCCTTAAATCCACTTCCGGCTTCCCCTGATGCCGACTCGACTGAGGTCTACGCCATCCACGGCGCCGATCCAGAGGTTCTGGCGTACGCCATGGCAAAATATTCCCGTTCCGCGCTCTCCATGAAGCAGTCTTTGCGCGAATTGAATGCCCAGCGTGCCGAACAGTTCCTGAACACATTCTATTTCCAGTATGGCCACCGCTCGATTGCGGACCTGGCGCACATCGCCTTTGCCGTGGAACGTTTGTCGCTGCTGGCGGCCATTGTGCTGGTCGATGAGCAGCGCTGGGACGGCCAGGAACGCTCCACCCGCTATCAGGATTTCAAGAAAAGTGGCTGGTACCTGCCGGCATTCGGCTCCAACGCCGAGGCCCGCCAACTCTATACGGATCAAATTGAAAAACTGTTCTCGACGTACGAGGAAATTTCTCGCGGCGCCATCGAGCTGCTCCGCTCCCAGGTTGCCAAGCCGGAAGAAATGAAGCAGGAGGCCTACGACCGCACCCTGCGCGCCCGCGCCTTCGATGGCGCCCGCTACCTGTTGCCGCTAGCCGCAAACACCTCGTTGGGAGAAATTGTGAACGCCCGCACCCTGGAGACACAGGTGTCCCGGCTCTTGTCGCAACCGCATGCGGAGATCCGCCGCCTGGGAGAAAAACTGCGCGAGGCGGCCGCGTCTCCCTGCTGGAACGTACAACGCGCCGCGCTGGAGGACTTGCAGCGCGATATTGCCACCGTCGATCCGGTGCTGGGCGAACGCGCTGCCGCGTTGTTGTTGCGAGACGTCGCCGTCGCTCCCACGCTGGTCAAGTATGCGGCTCCCGTCGAGTACATCCAGAAGTCGCGGACCGAACTGGAACAGGCCGCACAGGATCTGATGGGTTCCGACTCCATCCGGCCTTCGCCGCTGGTCGATCTGGTCGAGGCCGACGGTTCCGGGCAACACGAATCGATTGAGATTGAAATTGTCACCACCCTGCTCTACGGCGCCTGCCATTATCCCTACCGCCAGATTCGCGAAGCCGTGTGCGCCCTCGATGCGCCTCGTCGCGACGAGCTGCTGTTGCTGGGCACGCGCCATCGTGGCCGGCATGATGAGCTGTCGCGCGCCTTCTCCTCCGGCTACCAGTTGCGCTTCGACATCCTGATGGATATCGGCGGATTCCGCGACATGCATCGCCATCGCCGCTGCGTCCAAACCCTGCAGAGCTTCACCAATCTCCACGGCTATGATGTTCCCGAGTTGATTGCCGTCGCCGCGGCGACCAACCTGCGCCAGCCCTATGAAGATGCGGTGCGCCAGGCCCACGCCGTATTCGACACCCTGTCGCGCGCCGATATTCCAGAGGCGAAAGAAACCGCCCAGTATCTTCTGCCGCTGGGAACCCGCTGCCGCTCGCTGTTCAAGATGGATTTTGCGGAGGCGCTCTACATTGCCGAGCTGCGCAGCGCGCCCCAGGGCCACATCTCCTACCGCCGCGTCGCCTGGGAAATGTATGAAGCCATCGCCAAACGCCATCCCGCGCTCGCGAAAAATTTTCGCATCACCGACGTCAACATCCCCATCGACCCCCTGCAGCGATGAGTCAATCGCTTATCCGTGGATGAATGACGCGACGATGGATTGAAATGTTTTTTGATATTGCGGCCGAGCCAAGCAATCAACATGCCCGCGAAATCCAATTCGGCGCGCCTGCTGCTCATCGTCGATCTGCTGGGCACCTTCCTCTTCGGTCTCGAAGGCGCTTCCGTCGCGACCCGCGGCAACCTGGATTTACTGGGCTTGATGGTCCTGGCATTCGCGACCGCACTCGGCGGCGGCATCCTTCGCGACCTCCTGATCGGCGCCTCGCCGCCGAATTCCATTCGCGACTGGCGCTATTCCGCCACTGCTTTCCTGGCTGCCGCATTTGTTTTTCTCTGGCACACCACCGTCAGTCACTTTCCTGTTTCAGTGATGGTCACGCTCGATGCGGCGGGACTCGGCTTGTTTGCCGTCGCCGGAGCACAGAAGGCGCTGGAGTTCGACATTCCTCCGCTGATCGCAATTCTGATGGGCGGCGTCACGGGTGTCGGCGGAGGAACCATCTGCGATGTATTGCTGGCCCGCGTGCCGGTCGTGTTGCGTTCGGATGTGTATGCCACAGCCGCGCTCCTGGGCGCGACCATCGTCGTGCTGGGCTTGAAGTTGAAAATGCGCCCGGTCGTGGCCATGACTGTCGGCGCGATCGCCTGCTTTGCTCTGCGCATGGTCGCCGTCTGGCAGCACTGGAACCTGCCGCGAGTCGCTGGACCTTGATCGCATCGTAACTCGGCGGGAATGTCCACGCATCGCTCTGCGCCTGTCCTTCATCGAAAGCATTAGAAGGATGCGTGAGGTCAACCGATGCCGACAACCGTAAATCGCCAGACCGTGGATCTTTCGCAATATCCGAATCTAGTCGTCATCTACCTGGGGATGCGCGTCAATCGCACCACAGGATTGAAAACTCTTTTCGGTTTCGGGCCAAAGATTTCCGCCTCCGTCGCAGCCCAGCCCAAAGGCCTGTTGTTACATGAGAACTTTGTCATGTCACTTTTCCCCATGCACGCCGGCATGCGGCAATATTGGACTGATATGGACTCGCTACTCGCCTGGACGCGATCGGAACCGCACCGCGCCTGGTGGAAGAACTTTCTTCGCGATTCTGGAGGCACCGGTTTCTGGCACGAAACCTACCTGATGCGGGGCGGGATGGAAGCCATTTATGACGATATCTCGCAGCCGATCGGTTTTATGAAATTTGCCCCCATGAAGCCGGCTCGTGGCCCCATGTTCGGCGCTGCCAGGCGCGCAGCCCATGGCGCAGACCAAGAAGTCGTCGTTCGCGAGGAAGATTTGTACGGAAACTAGGCCGTCCGGCGTTACTTTGGTTCGCGAAAAGTGTTCGCTATTGTTTCGCCTATTCCCATTTTGGTGCTAAAATCCCGCCAGTACCCAAAGTGGATTTCGATTGTTTACTTCGATACAAGTACCGGTCATAGCGTGTCGCGGACAATTCAATTCCAACTCATCCCCGGAGATTTGAAATGGTAGACGATAAAGAACGCACACGTGCGATCGATCTGGCGCTGGCGCAGATTGAAAAGCAATTCGGCAAGGGATCGATCATGCGCCTCGGCAATAAAGAGGCGATCGTCCCCATCTCTGTCATCTCCACGGGATCGATTTCTTTTGACGCCGCTCTGGGTGTTGGCGGAGTTCCTCGGGGCCGCGTGATTGAGATTTTCGGGCCCGAATCATCCGGCAAAACCACCATTACGCTGCAAATTATTGCGGAAGCGCAGAAGGCTGGCGGCATGGCCGCGTTTGTCGATGCGGAGCATGCGCTCGATCCTCAATATGCGAAGAAGCTCGGTGTCGACGTCGACAATCTGCTGATCTCGCAACCGGACTATGGCGAGCAGGCCCTCGAAATTACCGAAGCGCTTGTCCGTTCGGGTGCGATCGATGTGCTGGTGGTCGACTCAGTCGCGGCGCTGGTGCCGAAGGCCGAACTCGATGGCGAAATGGGCGATTCGCACATGGGATTGCAGGCGCGGTTGATGTCGCAAGCGCTCCGCAAGCTGACCGGGACCGTTTCGAAGTCGCGTACCTCGCTGATCTTCATTAATCAAATCCGCGAAAAAATTGGCGTCATGTTCGGCAATCCGGAAACCACCACCGGCGGCCGCGCGTTGAAATTTTATTCTTCCGTGCGAATTGATATTCGCCGCATTGCTGCCGTCAAAGAGGGCGATGTAGTGGTGGGCTCGCGGACCAAGGTCAAAATCGTCAAGAACAAGGTGGCCGCGCCCTTCCGCGAAGCGGAGTTTGACATTTTGTACGGCGAAGGCATCTCTCGCGAAGGCGATGTATTGGACATGGCGGTACTTCACAACATCGTAGAGAAATCTGGCGCGTGGTATAGCTTCTCCGGCGAACGCATCGGCCAGGGTCGCGAAAATGTCCGGCAATATTTCAAAGACAACAAGGACACATTCGCGCGGGTGGAGTCGACCCTGCGCCAGAAGATGGGCATCGGAGGCAAGAGCGATGTGCCCGAAGTCCCACCCATCCCAGTCAACGGAGCTGCCGCCGCACAAGAAGTCGTCAAGGCTGGAGCCCGCAAGTAGGGTAAGCCTCCGGCAATTTACTGCATTTTGAGACGAACGTGTATTGCGTTCGTCTTTAAATGCGCTGTGGGACAGTATGTATGTATGGTACAGTAAGCGTATCCTGTATTTTAAAAAAAGGAGATGGAATGAAAAGTGATGCAGACCAGATCCGGGAGTATGTATGGATTCGATATATCGAACCTGCGCGACACAGGGGGGACGCCACGGTCAGCATTAAATCGGGCGACGTTGTGAAAGGGCTAAATCTGAAAAACAAGACTCCCAGCGTATGCACCGCGCTCCGCTCCAAAATATTTCAGGACGTGTATGGCGTTCGACTGCTAGAAGAACAGGGACCGCCATCCGGTATGAGCACCACAGTCGTTTTTACCTACAAAGTGACGCATCAGCCGGGTATGAAGACAGCTAAGACCGAGGCCCCGTCGGCGTTCTACCGGCTGCGTGGGATCGCAAAAACGCTTTTCAAGAACCCCGGCGACTGGGAACGCTCGATTCAGAACGACCGCCGAAATTTCTATGGCAAAGCCGATAGCGAACGCAAGAGAAAGCTCGGATGAGCCGCATTTACTGGGACACGATGCTGTTTGTCTATTGGATGGAAGGCCATCCCCAATACGGGCGACGGGTCCAGGAAATTCATCGCAAGATGGAAGAGAGGGGCGACACTCTCTGCACTAGCGCGCTTGTTTTGGGAGAATTGTTAGTCAAGCCTTACAAGCTGAAAAAAATCGATCTGATTCGATCCATTCGCGACTTTTTTCAAAGCTCAGAAATCGAGGTCTTGCCGTTTGATTTGGAGGCTGCGGAGGCTTATTCGCGCATTCGCGCGGAGCACACCGTCTCCCCCGCAGACGCCATCCATCTCGCTTCCGCCGTGCAGGCGCGCGTCGACCTTTTCTTGACGAACGATCGGCAATTGAGCCGTCTGAACATCCCCGGCATCCATTTCATCGCATCGTTGGATACCAATCTGCTGTAGGTATCACGGAACGAGGAAACAGTGCCTCATCTGTCGCGGCTGCGTTGCTTGTTCCATGACAGCCCCTTACAATCCAAGGAGTCGTGAATACTGTCCGCGCCATCTATCCCGGCACCTTCGATCCGCTGACCAACGGTCATCTTGACCTGATTGCGCGCGGCTCGAAAATCTTCGATCACCTGGTCGTAGCCATCCTGAATAACTCCGAAAAACAGCCGCTGTTTTCTGTGCAGGAGCGGATAGAGATGATCCAGGAAACCACGCGCGAGTTCGACAACGTTTCCGTCAGCCAGTTCGACGGTTTATTAGTCGATTTTGCGCGACTGCAGCATGCCCAGGCCTTGCTGCGCGGCATCCGTGCCATCAGCGATTATGAGTACGAGTTGCAAATGGCGCTGATGAATCGCCGCCTCGCCCCCGAGCTGGAAACAGTCTTTATGATGCCCGCCGAACAATATTCCTACCTCAGTTCGCGCCTGATCCGCGGCGTCTTCCGCCTGGGTGGCTCGGTCGAGGGACTGGTGCCGCCGACCGTGATCGCGCATCTCCAGTCGCGTACCGCGGAAACCCGGGATGCTGAAATGGAGAGTTCTCTGGACTCCGCGCGAACGACTGACAAAAAATAACCAACAATATGGGCTGATGACGTCCGTACAGATTTAGGATTCGATTCAGGTCAAACCGCTCGAACAAGGAGGAGAGGGTAAGGTATGCTTCGCATCGGCATCATGCTGGACTCGTACACAACCACCGCCTGGGTGGCCAAGATCATCGAGGACATTCAGCGTTCAGATTTTGCCGAGCTTTCGCTGGTCATCCTGAATACACCCGCTCCAGCAGTGAAGCCATCCTTCCGCAAACGCCTCAAAGAAGCCTGGAAATACTCTCTCTATTTTCGCTATGAAATGTGGGACTACGCGCGGCACAAAGAAGAGCCGGATGCAAAAAGAGAACTCGACGCAACCGAACTATTGCGGAACGTCCCCTCCATCACGGTTCTCCCGCTGCGCAAAGGCTTCACAGATCGCTTCCGGGAGGAGGACCTGGCCCAGATTCGAGCCGCCAACCTCGATGTCATTTTCCGCTTCGGGTTTCGGATTATTCGCGGCGAGATTCTCAAGACCGCGAAGTACGGGATCTGGTCGTATCATCACGGCGACAGCCGAGAATACCGAGGCGGTCCCGCCCTGTTCTGGGAGATCTACCAGGGCAATCCGGTTTCCGGCACCATCTTGCAGGTGTTGACGGATTCGCTGGATGGCGGGCCTGTGATCTATCGCGGACATTCCGCCACTCATCAAACCTCGCTTTATCTGAGTCGAAATCCTATCTATTGGAAGACAGCAGAATTTGCGCTGCGTCGATTGCATGACCTGCACACCCGGGGATGGGAGTATCTGGAGTCGCTGCCGACCTACAATGAAGCGTACAAATTCACCGGCAAAATCAATCGCGCTCCCAATGCCCGGCAATCCGCTGTGTTTTTCGGCAAGCTGTTTTTCAGAAAATTGCGATCGAAATTCTCCTCTCTCTTGCGCGGAGATGTTGACCAATGGTTCGTCGCCATCCGAAAACGCCTTCCGGATCGCAGCTTCAACAATACCGCCGACTATCGGATCTTTTGGCCTCCCAAGGATCGTTTCTATGCCGACCCATTTTTGCTGAAGAAGAACGGCACCACCTACTTGATCATGGAAGATTACATCTATCAGGAGCGGCGCGCCGTCATCTCGTGTTCTCAGATTGCTCCGGACGGAACGCCCAGCGTACCGGTGGAGATCCTGCGGCGTCCGTACCATCTTTCCTATCCATTTTTGTTGGAACTGGACGGAGAGATCTACATGATTCCCGAGACAAAAGAGAATCGCACCATCGAGCTCTATCGCGCCGTCAACTTTCCCACCCAGTGGGTTCTGGAAAAGGTTTTGATGCAGGATATTTTTGCGGTGGACGCAACCATCCATCGCGCCGACGGAAAATTTTGGATGTTTGTCGGCATTTCAAACGGAAAATATACAAATTGCGATGAGCTTGCCTTGTTCCATGCCGAGTCCCTCTTCGGACCCTGGAAGCCGCATCCCAATAACCCGGTGGTTTCGGATGTTCGCCGATCGCGGCCCGCAGGATCGCTCTTTTATCGCGATGGAAAACTGATTCGCCCTTCCCAGGATTGCACCCGCACCTACGGATACGCAGTGTGCTTCTCCGAAGTGACTGTTTTGAATGAGACAGAGTACTGCGAGCGTCCGATCGCCCGTATCGACCCAGGATGGTATCAGGGCGCAACTGGGATTCACACCTACTCCCGCTCCGAGGATTTTGAAGTGATCGACGGAAAAATCGGGTCCAAAATCGCAGCGCGCAAGCGATAAAGGAATCGGCGGCGTGCTGACTAAGGTTTAAGCAACCGCTTGCGTAACGCAGCACAGAATGAGCCGGTCGGCCATGCGACAGCGGGTCGCAGTCCTCGCTGCAAGTTCGAAGTTCCTGTGCCGCCCAGGATCCACTTGGCGATCCCCGTCAACTCTGCGAAACTAGAAGTATTATGACCACCTCAGTTGCCCAGAAAATCTTCGCCGATCGCGTCAACCGGATTGAAGTTTCCGCGACCATGGCCGTGACTGCAGAGGCAGCCAAGCTGCGTGCCCAGGGTATCAACCTGGTGGATTTTGGAGCGGGCGAACCTCACTTCGCCACGCCGCGTCACATTAAAGACGCCGCCATCGCCGCCATTGAAGGCAACTTCACCCGCTATACGGCGGTCAGCGGAATTCCAGAGTTGCGCAAGGCCATCGTCGAGCGCCACGCGACAGATTTTGGATCGAATTACACGCCCGACGAAGCGATCTTTACCACAGGCGGTAAGTTGGCCTTGTTTGAGGCGATCAACGTACTCGTTGACCACGGCGATGAAGTTGTTCTCCCGGTGCCGTACTGGGTTTCCTTCAAAGACATCATCCAGTTTGCGGGTGGAACTCCCGTGTTCCTCGAAACGAATGAGGCGGAGAATTTCCGCGTCACCGCCGCTGCCATCGAGCAGCTGATTACGCCGCGCACCAAGGCGATCATTTTGAATTCGCCATCGAATCCTTCGGGCGCTGTCATCGCTCCCAAGGATCTGGAGCAGGTGGTGCGGCTGGCGCATGCGCGCGGCATCTATGTGCTGCTCGATGAGTGTTACGCGTATCTGCAATACACTGGCGTGCCCATTTCCGGTGGCAGCTTCACAGACTGCAAAGAGCACGTGATCGTTCTCGGCTCGCTATCGAAGACCTACGCCATGACCGGCTGGCGCGCTGGATTCGCCCTGGGACCGAAGCCGATTATCCAGGCCATCTCCAAAATGCAAAGCCAGAGCACTTCTTCGACCGCAACGTTTGTCCAGAAGGCCGCAGTGGCCGCGTTGACCGGATCGCAGCAATGCGTAGAGGAGATGCGCACCGATTACATTTCACTACGCGATCAGGTGCTGGCGCATCTCAGCGAAATCCCCGGCGTGCGCTGCACAGTGCCGGAAGGCGCGTTCTACGTCTATCCGAATATTTCCGCATTCCTGGGCAAGGGGAAGGTCAACACGGCGGCCGAACTGTCCACGCGACTGCTGCATGAAGCAAATGTGGTCACAGTTCCCGGCGAGGCGTTCGGCACCCACGACCACATCCGTCTCTCCTATGCCGTGTCGCACGCCGACATCGACGAAGGTTTGAAGCGGATGAAGGCGTACTTCGCCAAGCTCAGCTAATGCCGATGGACACAACACTCCGCGAAGCCAGTCCAGCGGATGCGGAGCGCATTGCTGCGCTGGTGAATCGGGCCTTTTCCGCGGAGAGCTGGTTCAAATCGACCGACCGCACCAATGCCGAACAGGTGCGGGCACTGTTGAGCAAAGGCGTATTTTTGTTGCTCGAAGAAGAAGCGCGACTGCTGGCTTGCGTGTATCTTGAGCCGCGCGGCGATCGCGTCTACCTCGGCATGCTTTCCGTCGAGCAGGACGTCCAGGGTCGCGGAATTGGCCGCCGCATGATGCAGCAAGCGGAGGATTTTGCCCGCCGCGCCGGTCACGTCGCCATTGATTTGCGCATCGTACATCTGCGTCGAGGAACTGCCGCCGTATTACCGCAAACATGGTTTTGTGGAGACGGGTACGGAACCGGCGCCGGACTTTCCTGGCGTGAAGGTTCCAATCCATTTCGTCCTGATGACCAAGTCGCTTCAAACCTGACCGTTGCCTCGCCAATCGATATGACCACACTCACGCCTTTCCGTCTGCGTCCCTGGTTTCGCCCCATGGTTTGGGGTGTGCGAGACCTCGCTCCCTGGTATGACTACAAATTCTCCGATCAACCCATCGGCGAGGTATGGCTCAGCGGGAATGATTGCGTTGTCGATACTGGCGTGCTCGCTGGAAAGACGCTGGATGCCGTGTTCCACGAGCGCCGCGAAGAACTGCTGGGAGAAAGTGGCGCCCACCAGGAACGATTTCCTCTCTTGATGAAGGTTCTTTTCCCGCGTGAAAAGTTGAGCGTGCAGGTTCATCCCGGAGACGAAATGGCCCGCCAACACGGGGAGCCGCACGGCAAAACAGAATGCTGGTACGTTTTAGAAGCCGCTCCGGGTGCAACGGTCGCGCTCGGGCTGCGTCCAGGAACCAGCCTGCCCGACGTGAAAGCTGCCATCGACAATCACACGCTCGAAAATCTGCTGCAATCTGTTCCGGTCAAGAAAGATGAAATGATCTTCGTCGATGCGGGAACGGTGCACGCGATTTTTCCCGGCGTGGTGATGCTGGAGACGCAGCAGAACTCCGACATGACCTATCGTCTGTACGATTACGGCCGCCCGCGCGAACTGCATTTGAAAGATGGCCTGCAAGCGATTCGCCTGAAGACGGAAGCGGGCCCGGTCGCGCCGAAACTGGAGCCGGTAAGCGGCTCGCAATCGGTCGCGGCAGGGCGAGAGATCCTGGTGCAGTCGAAATATTTTCGCGTCGATCGTACTCGGCTGGCTGATGGAAAGACGGAGAACTTTTCACTCCCTGCCGGGAAGAAATCGAACACAGTCCAGCTGGTATTTGTCGGCGCGGGGGCAGGCCAGCTGCAGTCAAAAGAACAAGCGCCCATTCCGCTGCGGCGTGGAGAATTAGCGGTCGTGCCTGCCTGCAGCCCTGACTGGAGCTTCACGTCCACAAGCTCCAACGGAGATGATCAGGGCGATTCCCGAATAATTTTCAGCTGCGACGTGGCAACTCGATCTGTGTTCGATCCATCTAGTTTGAAATTGTCATCCCTTGGGCGATTGTTTCACTGCTGCGCCCTCGCTTTCGTTTACGATGAAACCTACCTTGAATCCAACCCTCGAGTTTCGCCCGTTTATCCTTGCCGGTGGCAGCGGCACGCGTTTTTGGCCGCGCAGCCGCAGAACCCACCCCAAGCAGATGCTGTCACTCGATGGCGAGCGCAGCATGCTGCAGCAAACGGTCAGCCGCCTGCTGCCACTGGCCGACAGTCAGCACATCTGGATCCTGACAAATGAATGGTTGATGCCGGCGGTCGAGAAGCAATTGCCCGACGTGCCTCCGGCGCAAATTCTTGCGGAGCCTGTGGCACGCAACACCGCCCCAGCCGCGGGATTGGCGGCGTTTCTGCTGGAGCGCCAGGCGCCCAACGCTGTGCTGGGGCTGTTTCCAGCAGACCACACAATTCAGGATGCCGAAGGGTTCTTGCAAGTGCTGTTGGCCGGCAGTGAATTAGCGGCGGCGGGCGAAAACATTATCGTGCTGGGAGTCAAGCCGAGCCGCCCGGAAACGGGCTACGGCTACATTGAGACCGGAGAAACCCTGAATGAAACGGCGTCCCGAGTCCGACGGTTTACGGAGAAACCGAACCTGGAGCGCGCCAATGAATTTGTAGCCTCCGGAAATTATTTCTGGAATAGCGGCATGTTCCTGGCGACGGCCCGCACCCTTGCGAACGCTATGCGCGAGCACCTGCCCGAGACCGCTCCTTACCTGGAAGAAATTGCCCAGGCATTTGGCACACCGGAATTCGCCTCGAAGTTTGCAGATCTATATCCACGGTGCGAAAACATCAGCATCGATTACGCCATCATCGAACCGCGCTCCGCCAAAGGGGAACATCACTCGAACCTGTATTGCCTTCGCGCGGATTTTGGATGGAATGACCTGGGATCGTGGGCCGCGTTGTACGACCATAAAATGTTGCAAGGCGAAAACGTCCGGCATGGCGACAACGTAATGGATACGACGGCAGAAAGCGTGTTGCAAGCCACCGGCAACTACGTCTACGCACCCGAAAAACACGTGGCGCTGGTCGGCGTGGAAAATCTGGTGGTGGTGGATGCCGGTGACGTTCTGCTGATCACCACCCGCGAGGGATGCCAGGATGTTGGCAAGCTGGTGAAACAACTGCAGCAGGAAAAACAAGAAAAACTGATCTGATCGACCCTTCGAATGGAAACTGTGACGGCCACTGACGATTCCCACCCATGCCCTGTGAAGTTCGGCACCGACGGCTGGCGCGGCATCATTGCAGAAGACTTTACCTTCGCCAACCTTCGCGTGGCGGCCAGCGCGATTGCGAATTACATTCTGACGCAGGAAGATCCGGCGCGCGGCATTTGCATCGGCTACGACACGCGATTTGGATCGCCCAGCTTTGCGCAGGCCGCGGCAGAGGTGGTCGCGTCTGCAGGGATTCCGGTGCGATTAGCCAGCCGCATTACGCCAACTCCGGCATTGTCTCTCGCGGTGCGGGACAGCGGTTCGGCCGGCGGCATCATGATCACCTCCAGCCACAATCCCTTCCAATGGAATGGAGTCAAGTTCAAAGCCAGCTATGGCGGCTCCGGCAAGCCGTCCATGATCGCTGCCATCGAGACGCATCTGGGCAAGCCGTTGGCACGCGCTTCTGTCTCAGCCAAAATCGAGCGCGTGGATTTTCTTCCCGCTTACATTGAAAAGATTGCGGGATTTGTCGACCTGGAAAAGATCGCTGCCAGCGGGTTCTCGCTCGCCATCGATTCCATGTATGGAGCAGGCGGTGGCATCCTGGCGGGAATTTTCGCTCGAGTCCAAGTTCCCTGCGTCGAAATTCATCCTGAACCTAATCCACTGTTTCCTGGAATCAATCCGGAGCCCATCCTGCCGCATCTTCGAGAGCTGCAGCAAACGGTGGTCGAACAACATTGCCAGGCCGGACTGGCCACGGATGGAGACGCCGACCGCATTGGCGCCGTGGACGAGAACGGCAACATGGTCGACTCGCACAAAATATTCTCCATCCTGCTGCGTTGGCTGATTGAACGCAAACAGTGGCCCGGAGAAGTGGTGCGGACATTCAACACCACCCGCATGGTAGATCGCATCTGTGCCCGGCATGGCCGAAAATTGCACGAAACCGGGATCGGCTTCAAATATATCTGCGACCTGATGCTGGCCCGCGAAATCTTAATGGGTGGTGAGGAATCGGGCGGCATCGGAAGTGCGCGGCATCTGCCGGAGCGCGATGGTTTGTTGAACGCGCTGCTGCTGGCCAATGTCATGGCGGACGAAAACAAGTCCCTCGGCGAGTTGGTGGCGGATTTGCAGCAAGAGTACGGCGAACATTATTACGACCGGATCGACATGCATATCAGTGACGACATAAAAAATGGAGCGATTGCGCGAGCACGCGCGGGCGTAAAATCCTTTGCCGGCATGGACGTGGAGCGAGTGGAAACTTTGGACGGAATGAAATTCTTTCTGCGCAATCCGGAAGCGGAAACCAAACCCAGGGCAGCGGAAAGCTGGCTGCTGCTGCGCGCCTCTGGCACCGAACCTTTGCTGCGCATCTATGCGGAATCCTGCTCACCGGAAGCCGTGCAACGCCTCCTTCAGGCGGGTCGCGAGTTTACGCTGCAATCGGGCGGTCCTCGATGAAGGTTGAGTTGCAGGTCAGGGGCCTGCTTTTTGACATGGACGGAGTGCTGATGAGCTCGATCGGCTCGGTCGAGCGTAGCTGGCAGCGATATGCCGAGTCGCGCGGTCTCGATCCGGAGCACGCCATCCATTTGGCGCACGGGCGGCGAGCTATTGAGACAGTTCGCACGCTGCGTCCAGATCTCGATGATGCCACCGAGCTTCGCTATATCGAAGATTTGGAAGTGGAAGATAATGACGGGCTGGTGGTGTTGCCCGGCGTGAAGGAATTGCTGGCCGCGCTGCCGGAAGGCTCCTGGGCTGTGGTGACCTCTGCCACGGAACGCCTCGCGCGCAGCCGCATGGCCCACGCAGGCATCATGATCCCTAAGCACTTCGTGACAGCCGAAACAGTACAGCAAGGAAAGCCTCATCCCGAACCTTATCGTCATGGCGCAGCACTACTTGGGGCCTCGCCCGCGGATTGCCTGGTGGTGGAAGATGCTCCCGCCGGCGTCGGGTCCGGGAAGGCAGCCGGATGTCCGGTGCTGGCAGTCTTGACGACCTATCCTGCCGAAACTTTGATGGATGCCGACTGGAGAGTTCCAACCTTGGCCGGCATTCGCGTAAATCCCGACTCATCGGGTCGTATTCATCTGCAGTTCGATTCCGCGGACTGACAGCGGCCGCAGCCCGCTGCACGCCAGAAAATTCAAGCGGCCAAAATCTTCGCTGCGAGTGAATATTCACAATTTTCCGTGCTTTGCTTGCCGTGCAACGGGAGTATGATGAGAATGTCACCAGCATTTCGGCCATCGAAAAGCTTCGCGACGGACTTCTTTCCTCCCGGAGTTCCTGCGATTCGATCCGCAGATCGAACCCTCTTTCCCCGGCAAGCAGTGGGATAAATAGTTCATTTTTTCTTATTGCATATTGCGTTTTTTCTAGCCAACCCTTTTCTGCCCAGGTGGGTTCTTACTTAAGTAAGTTACCGAGGCGAGCATCATGAATATGACATGCGCAAATAAGGATTGCAGCGCGGAGTTGAAATACCTGCGCGGCGGCCGTCTTTTTCTGATGGAGCGTAAACCCTTGGTCCAGACAATTTCCCCCGAGGCAATTGCCTGTGCCGGCGACTCCAAGAGCGGTTCGTTCCAGATCCCTGCGATGTCAGCGTCCGCGCAGAGCAAGCCCCCCGTCGTGTTACGGCGCTACTTCTGGCTGTGCGAACGCTGCTCGCAAATCTATTCGATCCGCCGTTGGACTGAAAACGGAATCGAACTGATTCCACGCACCAAGTGTGTTCAAATCGCGAGATCCGTCCTGCCGCACGAGTGGACCTTGCCAGGCCTGGTCGGCTAACGCGATTCAACCCTAGCCCTCCCCCAGCACCACCTTGTCAATTTTCAGGATTCTTCCAGGTCCCTGCGTGCGGCTGTGAGTTATCGGCGGCACGCATTTGTTTGCCCGCATTCCACGCTTTGACATATTTCCAGTGGATGTAGACCGAGTGATTGAAGTGCAGCACCAATCCTTCCAGGCCATCCAGAAATCCCAGACGAAAAATATAATTCTTCACGAAAGTCGCGATCGGGTTCAGGATTACATTCCATACAAACGCGCCCAGCGACGAACTCGTCCTTCCTTTTTCAAATAATTCACGCGTGCTGTGCGAACTGTAGCGATTCATGTGCTCCAGGTAGAGTTCGAGTTTTGGGTACGCATAGTGCAGTAGATCGTTTTTTAGCGTTCCTTTGGGACCCGCGTATTCCGGCGTGCCGTGCGGTTCCGCGCCCGCCATGCGCGCCGTCCCTCGCTTGAACAAACGCAGCTTGTGGTCGGGATAAAAACCGCCGTGACGAATCCATCGCCCCAGAAAAAGATTGACCCGCGGCTGCCAGTACGCTTCGAAACGCGGGTTTTCCAATACCTGCCGAATCTCGTTCGCCAGCTCCGGCGGCATCACCTCATCGGCGTCCAGCAGATAGATCCAATCGCTGGTGCAGGCATCAATGGCCAGGGTCTTTTGCGGATTGAATCCTTGAAAATCTCTGTTGAAGGAATGCTTCGCGCCGTAGCTGCGAGCAATCTCCGGCGTGCGATCTGTCGATCCAGAATCGACAATCACAATCTCATCCACCCAGCGCACGCTCTCCAGCGTTCGGGGCAAGTTCGCCTCCTCATTGCGGGCGATCATGGCGACAGAAAGTGTGGGGCGCATAGGGATGAGTGTATTGCATTCCGGCGCCCGGCAGAATTCTGGATCGCCGCGGCGACAGTCGAGGGAAGGGAATCGTCGCAACTCGTAGACCCCCGACTTTAGTCAGGGAAAAAGGGCCATCAGAACGCGCGTTTAGGCGCTCAGGTTCGCCGCGGCGATCAAGCGACTGAATCAGTGCTTCCCCGGCACTACAGTTGCATTCCGGCGCTGCAGGCTTCTGGGTCGCTGCGTCAGGCTCCGCGAACAACTGGAGAGAGCAATTCCCACTTCGCATTCGACCGGGCCGAGTAGGCAGCAATCTGTGCCGCGTAGGTTTCCGCGACGTTCCTCCCGGCATAAAAATCGCGGTACCAGTCAACGGTCATTTGCAAGGCGTCGGCCAGCTCCAGGACCGGTGTCCACGCCAATTCCTCGGCGGCTTTGGCGCAATCAAGACGCAGCATCGGTACCTCTTGCGGATGCTGACTCGGTTGAATGTCCCACCTCGCCTCCGCACCCCAAGCGGCCGCCAGTTTCCCCACAATCCACTCAACCGTTCTCACCTCGCTGGCCCCGGGCCCGAAATTCCACCCACCGGAATAGCGCGCAGGGTCTTCATAGAGCGCCTCGGCCAGCAACAAATAACCGCGCAAAGTTTCCAATACAAACTGCCACGGCCGCTTTGCCGTTCGGGTTGCGAAGCACCACCGGCTTGCCTGCCGCGAAGCTGCGGATCATATCGGGAACCAGCCGGTCTTTTCCCCAGTCACCGCCGCCCAGCATATTTCCTGCACGCGCAGAAGCCACGCCCACTCGACGCCCACCCGCTCCCTCGCCGCTAAAAAACGAATCGCGAAAAGAACGGACGACCATTTCCATGCAGGCTTTGCTGCTGCTGTACGGATCGCTGCCGCCCAGGCGATCCACTTCGCGATACGCCCAATCCCAATCCCGATTCTCATAACATTTGTCAGTCGTCACCACGATGACAGCGCGCACCGAATCGCACTGGCGCACGCCTTCCAACAGCGTCGCCGTCCCAATGACATTGGCCTGATAGGTTCCGATCGGATCCTGCAGCGCCTTGCGCACATACGGCTGAGCCGCCATGTGGATCACAACGTCAGGCCGGGTTACGATCAACGCAGGATGCAATTTTTCGGAATCGCAAATATCTCCGCGAAAGGTCTGCATCGCCACCGCGAACTTGCCTTCCACCGACGAGTCGGGTGAAGACGTGGAGTAGCCGAAAACTTCCGCTCCTAACGACTGCAGCCACAACGACAGCCAGACCCCTTTGAATCCGCTATGTCCGGTGATGAAGACGCGTTTGCCGCGCCAGAATTTATCTGCCAATGCAGCCATGCTTCAATGCCTTTCCAATCGCGAGCCTCAACCCGCGTATCGTTCTGCAGTGTATTCCATGGGCAGCATCGAGTGCGAACCCTCATCCGTGCTGACAGGATTCAAGCGCACGAATCACCTTGAGCGCGCTCTCCAGCGTTGTGGACCCAACTTCGCGTTCGAATCCCTTTTGCAACTTGTCGAAGGCCGCGATGACACGCAGCGCGCACCTCTTTCCCGCCGGCTTTAGTGTCAGCAAATATCCTCGCGCGTCAGAAGGATCGATCTTTCGTTGCAGCAGGCCTTTCGCTTCCAGCGAGGAGATGGCATGACTGATGTTGCCCCGCGTTGTAGTAAAAGTTGCGGCCAGATGGGACGGTTTAATGGGGCGGGGAAACTCGAAAAAGATAGCCGCCAGCACCAGGCCTTCCATAAATCCCAGGTCGTCGGCAGCAAAAGCCTCCGCCGCAACCGCGTCGAAACGCAGCGCCGCCCGCTTGACCGTGAACATGGGACTCTGGCGAAGGAAGGCTTCAATGCGCATCATGGGCTACGATAGTTTACACGATCAACTATTTATGGAAACACAAAAGTATCGTTGTGCTGGCTCGTAAATTGCTGAATGATGGTGCAGAGGTTTCGGCTTGATCGTCTCTTTTGTACTTTGCGCTCCACGTGTTCCCCAGACGGAGATACCCGCTTGACCGCTGCACGCTGGCTCGCGGCCTTTCTCCTGTGCGGCGTTACCCTCTGCGGCTTTGCCCAGCAGAGCTCGCCCCTCCCCGACGCTCCTTCGGCGAGCGCGGACGTCACTCCACCGCAGAAAACCAAGCTGGAAACAGTGCGTACCACCGTGACGGTTCTGGGCGCGCCCGATCCCATCTCTCTGGGCGAGTCGGCTCGCTCCGTGGTGGTGATGGATACGCAGGCGCACCCGCTGGCCTACAACACGGTCGAAGACTATCTGCGAACCGACTCCTCCGTGCAGATCAATCAGCGCGGATCTGGCGGCTATCCAGCGGACCTGTCGATTCGCGGAACATCCTTTGAGCAGACGCTTGTGCTGCTCGATGGATTTCGTGTGAACGATGCGCAAGCGGCGCACAACAATCTTGATTTGCCTGTGCCGCTGGATGCGATGACGAACATTGAAGTGCTGCATGGAGCCGGATCAACGCTGTATGGTGCGGATGCATTGGGTGGCGTGGCGGATTTTCTGACCGCGCGACCCGCCGCCAGTTCGCTATGGGTGTCGGGCGGCGGGGGCAGCTTCGGAGAAAATCAGCAATCCTTTGTCGGCAATTATGCGCGCCGCAACTGGGCAGAGCAGATTGCCGGGCATCGCGATTTCTCTTCCGGCTTTATGTACGATCGCGATTATCGCAATGAAAATTTAAGCACTGAAACCTGGGTAAAGTCCCCGCTCGGAACCAGCGACGTCCTGCTGGCAGGCAGCGACACTCCATTCGGCGCCAACAATTTTTATGGCAACTATCCCTCATGGGAGCGGACGAAAGGCTGGTTCGCCTCCATTCGACAGGGCCTGGGAGCCGTGACAGACGGCGGCTTTGCCTATCGTCGTCACACCGATAATTTCGTGCTCTTCCGCGATGATCCAGCCATCTACGCGAATAACCATATCGACTCGAGCTGGCAAGCATTGTTGCGTCGAAAGACGATCTTCAACGGAGCCAACGGTCTTTACTATGGGCTCGACTTCGATGGTGATTCCATCCACAGCAACAACCTTGGCGTGCACGCGCGCAACTGGGGCTCGGGCTATGTTGACTTCGATGTGCGGTCGTGGAAACGAGCCACGTTGTCTGTCGGTGCGCGGGAGGAAATCATCAGCGGCGGATATGACGTCTTTAGTCCCGCAATTGCGGCGTCGTATTGGATTCATCCGGACCTGAAAGCGCGAGCATCGATCGGCTACGGATTTCGCTTGCCGACCTACACCGATCTCTATTACAGCGATCCGACCACCGTGGGCAACGCGAACTTGAAGCCGGAATCCACGTGGGATTATGAAGGCGGTCTCGACTGGTATCCGCGGCGCTCGCTCGCGGCCTCCGTCACAGGATTTTATTCGCCGCAGACCAACTTCATTGATTACGTTCGAACTTCTCCGACCGCCATGTGGCATGCGACCAACCTGAACGGATTCTCGTTCGCCGGCACGGAAGCCTCGTTGACATGGCAGGCGGGCCACGGCCAGCAGGTAAATCTCGCCTACACCTGGCTACATGGTGCGCAAAGCGTGCTGAACGGCCTTCAGTCGGAATATCTCTTCAATTATCCGATCAACAATGCGGTCTTTAACTGGTACTCCAACATTGGGCGATGGGTCATGGTGAACACGCGCGTCGGCGTGCAGCAACGGTTTGAACAGACCGCGTATCCGGTGTGGGATGTCTCCGTGGTGCATGAACACGGGCGATTCCAGCCCTTCCTGCAGATGACCAACTTGAGCAACACCGGCTATGACGAGATTCCCGGAGTGCCCATGCCCGGTCGCGCTTTCCTGGGCGGCGTCAAAATCTGGATCTTCGAGCCGAAGTAGAAACGGACGCATTCCTCGGCTGTACCCGCTTCGGTACACTAAAATCAAGCGGCGACTCAGCAGGGAATCTCTGATTGTTTCGGCACTTTGCCGGCAATCGAATCGCGTGTCCGCCGGCAACGCGACTCATTTTGTGAACCGGGTGAGGCTTTGAAGAAGACAGCATTAATCTCTGGAATTACCGGGCAGGACGGATCGTATCTTGCCGAATTTTTATTGCGCAAGGGATATGAAGTTCACGGCATCAAGCGGCGAACTTCGCTGTTCAACACCGATCGCATTGACCATCTGTATGAAGACCCGCATGTCCACCATCGAAATTTCATCCTGCACTATGGCGACCTGACCGACTCGTCGAGCCTGGTCCACATTGTGCAGAAGGTGCAGCCGGACGAGGTCTACAATCTCGGCGCGCAGAGCCACGTCGCAGTCTCCTTCGAGCAGCCGGAGTACACCGCGGACGTCGACGCCATGGGAACGCTGCGCCTGCTGGAAGCGATTCGCATCCTTGGGTTAGAAAAGAAAACGCGCTTCTACCAGGCCTCCACGTCAGAACTCTTTGGCCTGGTCCAGCAAGTTCCGCAGACAGAGAAGACGCCATTTTATCCGCGTTCGCCGTACGCGGTGGCCAAGCTCTACGCCTATTGGATTACGGTCAACTATCGTGAATCGTACGGCATGTATGCCTGCAATGGAATCCTTTTCAATCACGAGTCCCCAACCCGCGGCGAGACATTTGTCACCCGCAAAATTACCCGCGCGCTGGCTCGCATTAAAGTCGGTCTGCAGGATTGCCTCTATCTCGGCAACATGAATGCCCTGCGCGATTGGGGCCATGCGCGCGACTATGTTGAAGTGCAATGGCTGATGCTGCAGCAGGAGAAGCCGGAAGATTTTGTCATCGCCACCGGTCAGCAACACAGCGTGCGGGAATTTGTTTCGATTGCCGCCGAGGACCTGGGCATGAAGCTTACCTGGACCGGAAGCGGTCCGGATGAAAAAGCGCTCGACGAAAACGGTCAGGTAATTGTCGCGGTCGATCCGCGCTATTTTCGCCCTGCGGAAGTGGAAACATTGCTGGGCGACGCGACCTATGCCAGGGATCGTCTGGGATGGAAGCCGCGCATCGGTTTTGAAGAACTCGTCCGGGAAATGGTGCAGACCGATCTGGAAGAAGCCAAGCGCGATGCCCTGGTGCGCAAGCACGGATTCCGCTCCTTCGAGCGCAAAGAATAGCGAGCTCTTGACCAACTTCGCACTCGCGGGTCGTTTGCCGGTAGAAAGCGCAGCGGTTGTCCTATGTCACCGCCAAAGTTCCATCAATAAATAAGCTTGAGTGAAAACTGAATCTGTCGTGATGTGCCGGCGGTTTTGCTGATGACGCCAAACCCGGAGCCCTTGATGGTATTCGCCGGCAGCCCCATGTTCACCACATTGAACAGGTTGAAAAATTCTCCGCGGAACTGCAGGTCGGCTTTCTCCAGACCACTCTGCCTCCGCCCGATCGGCGTCGTCTTGATCAGGGCGTAGTCAAAGTCATAGTAAGCCGGCCCGCGGAAGGTATTGCGACCCAGCGTTCCAAAGCGTCCGGAGTTCGGCCCTGAACCTCCCGGTATTCCAATCGGGATGGAGAAGTAACTGGCGTTGTTCGTGCCCAGCCCGAAGTAATCCTCCCTGCGCCGCGTCGCGCTGTGTGCGGTCGAAAGATCGGGCTTGCCAATTTGATCCGGGCGATCCGCGCCGACCGTTCCGTAGCCTGTTTGTTGGATTCCCGAATAGACCGTGAACGGTGATCCGCTGGTGATGGTCGAGATGCTCAGCAACTCCCACCCTTTTGTCAGCACTCGCGCACTCGAAGGAAAAAATCCCAGCCTATCGAGGTGTAAATTCTGGGCCGCGCTCACGGTAAAAGCGTGGGTCACGTCGAAATTCGAGGGACCTTTCTCCGCGTGCGTGTCGTATGGATTTTGCGGGCTGAAAATGACTACAGCGCCGGCCGACCCAGTCCCGCCCAGAATGCCGCTGACATCGTCCAGCGACTTGCTCCATGTATATCCAGCCTGCAAGCCCGGTCCACTATGTCCAACCTGGCCAGCCAGCGAAGTCTGTAATGCGTTGTAGGATGAGTGCGCTGTATCCGTAATGACTGACTCGAATCCGAAGCCTCCCGTGACCGCGCCACTGCTGTTGAAATCCGTGTACGGCGCAAAGCCGGCGTCCGCTCCAGGGTAAGCATTCGGATACGAAATGCGCGGCAGGCGGAATGACTCTGTGCCCACATAGGCCGCATCCGCCGTCAGCCCAGCAAACGCGCGCTCCACTCCCAGCGTCCAGGTTTGCAGAAATCCATCTCCGAAGCGCCGATCAATCGCGTTCAGGCTCAGCAATGAAAGCTGCTGCCCCGGCGACAACGCAGCCAAATCCTGCTGGTAGCGGTTCACATCCATCACCGTGTTGGCGGGCACATCCTTGGTGCCGTTTGCGAACACATTCTGGCCCTCGGGCGTGTACGTCGGTGGAAGTTCATCCGGTGTGATTTGGAATCCGTACGCAATCTCCCCGCTCTTCGCCGCGTTGACGCGCGGATACACGCTAAATGGCGTCGAGCCAGTCAGGAAATTGTCCTGCCAGATGTTCGGCGGAATCACCGTGATTGCGCCACCCGCATGCACCCGAAACTGGCCGGGCGCGTTCCAGTCGATTTGAACGCGCGGCCCCCATCCGTTCCATCCACTCCGGTACCCCGGTTGCGGATTGATCACATACTCCTGTTCCACGCCCGCCGGCGGATATGGATTAAGAAAACCTGCTGTCCGGTGCGCGCGCTCCGTGATTGGCGAGTACACCTCGTAGCGAAGCCCATAGTCAAGCGCCCAGTGCTGGTTGATTTTCCACGTGTCCTGCACATACGCGTTCACGTCGTTACGGTTGATCGCTGCCGGTCCGATGTGAGGACCATTTGAAAAATAGGGTGGCGCCACGGCGATCGTGTAGCCGTACGGATAACCGACGAGAAGACTGCTCAGCGTATCCGGCAGCGGATCTCCCGGCTGCACATCGTGCTGCCCACTCGCAGAGGGAATAAAAATTGGCGAATACACAGTGCCTCCGCCGAAGTCGTACTCCCCGTTCGGGCTGGTTCCGAAATAGGTTGTGTCGCGATTGAGGCGTGCCTCCACGCCCCACTTCACCGCATGCTGCGCCGATGTCCACGCAAAATTCAGTTGTCCCTGAAATAAATTCCCAAAGGACGACATCACCGTACCCGCCGCTGCATTGAAAGGCTCGAACAAGCCATCCGTAAACTTCAGCGCCGGCTGG
This sequence comes from uncultured Acidobacteriota bacterium, assembly GCA_963794795.1. Taxonomy (GTDB): domain Bacteria; phylum Acidobacteriota; class Terriglobia; order Terriglobales; family Acidobacteriaceae; genus JAKAAZ01. Next base: position 34,604 of record CAWCFC010000013.1, read on the forward strand.
GTGTGGTTCGGCGTGGGAAACGACGGCGTCGTCCGAGTAATGCTGAACGAAGCTGACCACAAATATCGCGGCGATACCGTACGCGTATACGTGAATCCCACATTGCGCTGGCGGTCGATATACTGCACGCCAAAACTCGGATCGAGCAACGTCTGATCTGGATTGGTCGTGGGTCCGGTCAAATTGTCATAGGTGAACCGCGCCAGAAACTGGCCCTTCGCACCCAGCTTCTGATCCAGGCGAATCGAAAATTGATCGGCATCCGTATCCACATTCGACGGCGCCGCATAGGTGCGGTCACCATAAGCGCCCGTAGGATCGTTCGGCAAAGGATAGCGCGCAATCACCGCCGCGATCTGCGGATCAACCGGCACCTGCAGCGTGTCCGTGCTTCCGTCAGGATAGGTGACCGTGTCCTGGCCTGCACGTTCCGCCGGCGTCGGCACTGCCAGCACCTGGGTTGTCCCCAGCACTTGCCGAAAGCCCTGATACTCGCCGAAGTAGAAGGTTCGCCCGCGGCCGTCATAGAGGTGCGGCAGCACCATCGGCCCGCCATTGGTGAATCCAAACTCATTCCTCCGAAACGGCGGAATTCGACCCGGATCCGCAATCGACGGATGATCAAAATAATTCCGCGCGTCCAGCGCCGAGTTGCGCAGGAATTCAAAAAACGAACCGTGAAAGCCGCTGCTGCCGGACCGGGTAACAATGTTGGTGAAACCAGCTGCACCGCGCCCAATCTCCGCCGGCATCCATCCGGAACTCGACTGCAGTTCCTGGATCGCGTCCACATTGAAATTCGTAAACGTGCTTCCGCCCATCTCCGGATCGCTGATGTCCACGCCATCCATCGCGAACACCGCCTCGACACCACGCTGCCCATTGATGGCGAATTGTTGCGTGAAGTTGGTCGCGCCGTTGACATCCGTCATCGTTCCGGCTGCCAGCAGCAGCAGCGTGCTGAAGTCGCGGCCATTCAGCGGTAGCTGGCTGACGGACTGACTCGACAGCTTTTCGCCGCCAGTCGCGCCTGCTGCGTTCTCGGCTGCGCTTGGGTTGCTATTCGGGACCACCGGCGCTGGAGCCTCGGATTCAGCGGAGATGGTCAGCGTGTTTTCGTCAGAGACCGCGAGCACCATGGAGGCTGCGCCGACATTCCATGCCGACGGCGCAGTCGGCGGTCGCCCCGGCAATTGCACCGTGATCGTATACGGTCCCGGCGGAAGAGAAGCAATCGTGAAATTCCCATCGGCTCCAGTGATCGCAGCGTGCCGTTCCTGCTGAGCCCCTGCGGCGGTGATGGTCACCGTCGCGCCAGCCACGGGCGCGCCTGCGGAGGTGCGAACCACCCCGGTCACAGAAATTGCCTGCGCCCCAACGGACGGCGCAAGCGGGATGGCCAGCACGATGCCTACCAGCAAAAGCAGTCGAGTGTGCGTGATCAGCGATTTCAATTGACCGCGGAGGACAGGGCAGAACGATGCAGAGTTTGAATGTTTCAGTTTCTTCTCGAAATTCGGCGATAACAGCATGCTCAAATCAGCCGGCAATTCTCTAGTCTGGTTCGCAATGGTTCAATGATTCGTGCGTTCAGAGGAGCGTCATGATTGAAATCAATTGACACAGCACGCCGTGAGGAAGCTTCAGTCAACCCACGATTATTGCACACGCGATGCTGTCAGCCCGTACGTTTAGGCGTGTCCATCTCATCCTCAGGTTCAGGACGATTAGCCACTCGCCGCGTCCCGATAACGCTCGCCGATCCTGCCACCCCCCAAAACGAGTTGTGATCGAAAGAATATTTCTCGGGTTCGGTTCTGATCGATGAACCGATGCTTCCAGACTTGTCGCGGACGGTGTCGATCTTCCCACTGTCGCGCAACTCCTGCGTCACAGTACAATTCCATATGACGATGGTGTACGCCCACCTGGGCACCGGAACCCAACCCTGCCGCCATCGAGCGGCGGGTCGCGTGTACGACCTCAGGGCGTGCCGAATCGTCCGGCAGCAGGATGACCCAATCGGTCGCCGGGAAGTTGATGCGGCCAAAAGGGTCGATGAAACCAGCAGCAATACAGAATGCGAAAGTGGCGGAATTGGCAGACGCACCAGACTTAGGATCTGGCGGGTAAAACCGTGGGGGTTCAAGTCCCCCCTTTCGCACCAACCATTACTGATACCGACAAACTCTCCGCGAACTTCGAGCGGCGGCATCATAGCGGACAGTTACAGATCCACGACCGAGTTGCCGGGTCAATCATTCGCGGGTGCCTGTAACTGAAAATCTCCGCAGTTACACGTGTCCACAAACTTCATATCAACATCATTCCGGGTGACCAGCTTCGTTTTATAGCCTACCGCGCCCTGCGCCAGTTCTGCCTTCGAATGAAAAGTGGGCGACCCTTCGCCTAGC
>CAWCFC010000014.1:0-128514 GCA_963794795.1 uncultured Acidobacteriota bacterium
ATGACGTGTCGATTCCCTCTGTCGGCGGATGGACCGAACTGGCAACCCCCTGGTACTCGGATCGAATCCTTCCCTTTCGACATCACCCTGGCAAGGGGCCAACAAATATGGCGCCATGGCGGGAGCCAAGATCTTTGGGGTGGAAATCCTGAATGAAGGCACCGGCGTTTCGATCGATGATCTGGTTACGGAAACTCAGGTCACCTTCGTGGCTCGGATACAGGACCATTGATACTACGTGCCTTCGGCCATTCCCCCATATGCCACCTTTGCAATCCACTCCCGCGAATCACTCACATTTAGGCACAAGTGACCTGCATGCCACACATAGGATGGTTCGATCCTGGTTCCAGCGGCAGGCTGTTTTTCCCTGCCATCGGAATGCCTCTCCATCCCTCTCTCCTGCTCTCACAACCGCGCCACTGCGCCGGACAGGGCTGATCTACCCGCGCCACTGCGCCAGACAGCCAGTCAGAGAGTGCGCCACTTCCTGCGCCATATGACCTTCTCTCTATCCCCCTGCTTGTCTCTATTCCACTGGGGGTCTGTTTCTCTTCCTGATCAGCGAGTTTGGCTCTTCTGGCAGGAGAATGATGACACGATGTCCGGCACGCTGAATGGGAGGATTGGCCTTTCAACCTTCTCCCATGGGCCCTCATCGTCGAACTATATGTGGATGGGTTCTTGGCTGAGGAGGATTTCAGGAAATCATCAGCAAGGCTTCCTCGTATCTCTATCTGCTTTTTAATCCTCATCCGATCCATTGAAAATTACACTCTCTCCTATGGCCCGCCGCCGAGGATCCTATTGTGTCTCGCGAGCTCCTAGGCATACAAATGAAGCCAAGTTCATCGCGGCGCAAGCTCGGATGCCCCTGGTGAGGCGGTAATTCCCGCTGGAAATGGAGCTAGTCAATCACAGAAGTTGTTCTGCGTAGTCTTCGCAGAAAGCCTTGTGGAGGTCCCTGATTCCTGGGAATCCGGGGTGGGCCGATAGCGATCCGATGTCGCATCGCACGCAAATCCGAATGTCTCTCAAGGAGAGATGAGAATTCGGGTGCACCAGGACTTCGCGCACCTGGTCAAATTGATCCGTATATTCCCACTGTTCCGGATCGTAATAGTCCTCTAGAAACTTCCTGTAGCATTTCTCAATCACTGGTTGGGAGTGGTCCTGAATATCCTCCACGACACGCAAGATGGTGTGGATCTTGATATCGATTGCGGCTTGCTTGGGTAAAAGATGTTGCCATTCGGGTGAGCAGACTCATTTCGGTCATCAACCAGCTTGGTATACGTACCGATCATTGAGTTGTCACATCCAATCAGCTTGAAGAAACGCATCATAGTTCGCTCGGGCACTATGCTGAAGGCGAATGGTGAGGTCGCATCAAGGAGGGCTTTTTCGTCTCGGGCAAAGCCTATGAGACCGTTCGCGAACTCGCTTGGTTGAGCCTGCTTGATTTGCCAAATATTGAAGTAGACGAAACTCATGGCGAGCATGTGATAGGCGAGGAAGGCGAACTGATACTTGCCGTGTGTGTAGTTGGTCTCGAAGGCATCCCATAGAAACGCGATGTACTGCTCCTCCGCACGGCTCTTGAAGGACAGAGGAAGATAGTTCGCGAGTTCGGCTGCTTTGTCCATACTTCAGACCTCTGGGGCTGTGGGTTCTTTCTCTCCCCACACGCGGGCAAGCGTCGCCTGAATCTTTCCTTCGAAACGGGCAATAAGTTCTCGGTTGGCATCCACGAGATTTTGTTCGGATAGCATCTCGGCTACGATTGTCTCTTGCGTCGGGAGCGATGGGAGCGGTACTTCGGTCTCGAAGAGCTGTGTGCGATTGATTTTAGGTATGCTTGCGCGCTCCTAGTAGCCGCGAATACGCTCATTGAAGGCGGCAGATAGCATGTAAGTTGCAAGGTAGGTGACCATCACTCTGGATGCTCTCAGGAATCAGAGGATACATATCTGAACTGCAATACCCCCGGCAGTCAACAATCGTCAGTTTGTTGAGATAAGGACGAATCTTACTGTAGAGGAGACGTTCACCACTGAATTCATAAACCGGGCCATTGACATGTTGACTCTCTGCGGTCTTCATTCTTCAGGAGCTTTCCGGTGTTTGACTCAATACTGTCTGCGCCAATGTAGGGGAGTGCTAGGTCAACCTCGGTTCTTATAGTTCCACCGAGAGCGCAAATACTCCGAGAGGCACCAGAGGCCAGTCGGGATTAACGGGGATATGGGGGCGGTAGTTGTCGAGAACGGCGCGAGCGCCGTCGATAACCTTTTGGTAGCCCTCGATCTCCTCCACGATCTCCTCCTGGACGTCAATCGGTGGCAGTGGAATTTTAAAGTCCTCAACATAATCTCGCGGTACCCTCTGTAATCCCCCGGTACCAGTCATTTGAGCGATCGCCCCATCTCGGAAGATGGGATGCATGAGGCAGAAATACACCCATTCGGGCAAGACCTGTTGGGAACATCGCAAAACGTAGAATTCGCTCGAGCCGAATCCGATCCCATTTATCAAACCGTGAGCGATGCCAGCCTTGCCATTTTTGGAAACCACGGCGTCACCTTGGCGAGGAGCACATCTTTGTCCTCGAAGTAGGTGTAGCTTGCAGAAACTTCTGAAAGCCGCTTTTCTTCCTTCGGTTGAAATTTCATGCAATTCTCATTGAGATCAGCCATTGGAACGAAGGAAACGCGCATCGCCTGGTCAAGCCCGGCCAACTGACTCTTGCGTCGGATTCACCGTGCAAGAGTCGGCAATCCTAACCAGAGGGAAAGCATGAGACTTTGCGACGCCGTCTCGATAGCGCTCCCCACTGAGGTTGTAGTCGCCGTTCGCCGCGATCTTTTCCTTCGGCACAATTAGGCCGTGAGCCGGCTGCAACTCCGTTGTCGCCTCGTGGTTCCGCAAAGCCGCGAAGTATATGTCAAGCTCCGCCTTCACCTCAGGCAGGTCATTCTTTTCTATTTCACGGCGTTGTGCTCCCAGTCCGAAACCGTCGTTCTCCACCTTGAAAAAGCCGATGGTGTCGCTCTGTCGCGCTAGCGATTTATCCAAGATCAGCACAGAGGTCTTCACTCCCGAGTATGGGTTGATACTCCAGCCGGGAGCGAGATCACAGCGACAAGATATTTCACTACCAGCACCTTTCTCAGTTCCGTATATGCGCCCTGGCTCTGGAAGATGATGCCTTCCGGCACGATGATTCCAGCCCTGCCCGTCGGACTGAGGTGCTCGGCGATATAGTCCACGAAAAGAACTTCGCTCCGCTTCGATTGGACGGAGAAGCGGCGATGCGGCTTGATGCCACCTTTAGGCGACATGAAAGGGGGGTTAGCGAGGATGATATCCGCCGTCTCGTTCCACTTGTCCTCTGATGTGAGTGTGTCGTATTCGTCAATGTGCGGTTCTGGAAAACCGTGAAGATAGAGATTGACTAGGGAGAGCCGGACCATGTCAGGCGAGATGTCATATCCATGTATGTTCTTCGCGAGCCGTCCTTTCTCATCGGGCGTGAGCTTGTTCCCTCCGTGATCGTCGCTATTCGCCTGGAGGATGTGCTTATACGACGAGATGAGGAAGCCAGCTGTTCCGCAGAGCCGGATCGAGGATCTTATCGTTCTTTTTGGGGTTAACGATGCCACGATGAAGTCAATGATGTGGCGCGGAGTACGGAACTGTCCTGCATCGCCCTGCGAACCGAGCACACTGAGCAGATACTCGAAGGCATCGCCCAGCCGTTCTGAATGGTCATAGGTGAAGTCGTCGATGATTTTCAGAAAGCTTTTCAGCGTCTCCGGGTCACGATAAGGCAAATACGCGTTGCGGAAAATGTTACGGAAGAGGGGAGGGATTCCGGGTTTTCCGGCATCTTTGCGATGGCTTCAGCGTAGAGGTTCAGCACCTCCTGGCCGCCCAGTCCCGCCCGCATGAGCTTTGCCCATCCGTACCGGGCGAAATCCCCGGCAAAGAACTTGCGTTGTCCACCTAACTCCTCTGCGTGGGCGTCCATGTCATCCATGAACTTGTAGATCAGCGCAATCGTGATCTGTTCGACCTGGGACTTCAGGTCGGGAACCTTGCCCACCAGAATGTCACGGGCCGTATCAATGCGTCGTTTGGTATCTGTATCGAGCAACTGGAGGCACCTCTAAAAGCAAAAGCTGGCTCTATGGAGCGAACTGATTCAGGGAGACGTAATCCTTGATGTATTCAGGGATGAGCGTCCGGTACTCCGCCGGGACCGCAGCGAAGTCGCGGGTCGGCAGGATGGGGTTGGTTGCGAGGCTGGCAAAGTCCTTGGTTTCGATGATGTGCCGAATCTGGTCGCTGAAACATACGCTTTGAAATAATTCTTAATTGCTGGCATGGCATCGGACTCCGTTCGTTTGCGGTCCGCCACAAACTTTGCGAATTCTTCTTCCAGCAGATCCTCTCTGGACTTGAAGCTTGGAATCAGGCCGAACACCTTTTCAAGAATCTCACGGAGCGTGAGCCTCCGGTCCACGGCAGCAGCCTTGCGGAGCTTCTCAAGGGTGTAGAACTCGGACGGCTTATCGAACACCTCACGGTTGACGTAGTCGATGACGCGATTCCAGTCGCCCGCCTCCACGCTGGCCGCGATGGTGGGATTTTCGCGCACAATTGTTTCGAACCGCGAGAAGAACATCCGGTCGATTCGCATACCCTCTACTCCGATGGTTTCCTCTTTTATTGTGGAGAGGACGTCGTCGCCTGCGTGATCGTACTCGCGTGGCATGAATCCGGACGGCCCTGGTGGGACTGGCTCCTTAGGACCACCAGGCGGAGGAAGCGGGATGACCTCGTCGTAGTTGAATTCCTCTTCAAAGTATTGGCAGTTGGCGAAGAAGTCGAAGAGCTTATAGGCAGTTTTTTCGGCCGACTTGATGTCTTCTTTCAGGGATGTATCACCAAGCTCGTCTAGGAAGTTGTGCTTGCGTGTACCGCGTCCCTTGATTTGGATAAAGTCGGTCGGCGAAAAGATCGGGCGGAACATCCCTAAATTGAGAAGGTCGGGGCAGTCGTATCCTGTGGTCATCATCCCAACGGTCACGCACACCCGAGCTTTGCTGGTCTTATATGTTGCCAGAAAGTTCTCTGAGCCGAGGAGGTTGTTGTTGGTGAAGTTGATCGTCAATTGCTGTGGGTTATCGACATCAGAGGTCACCTGCACAGCGAAGTCGGACTGATATTTTCCAGGGAACATGATGTGCGCAATCTCGTTGAGGATCTGTGCCAGTCTCGCCGCGTGATTCTGACTGACGGCGAAGATGATGGATTTGCCGATCTCGCCGCTGATTGGATCTCGGAGCGCATTTTCGAGGAACGTTTTGCAAAATAGCTTGTTGGTTCTGTCGGCGAAGAATTTCCGCTCGAAGTCGCGCTGCGTGTAGCTTGCGGTGCGGTCTTCCCCGTCATCGTCTTTGACTTCAATGATGAAGCCCTCGTCAGAGAGCAACTGCGTGGTGACGTTCGTCCTGGCATCGACAACCGTTGGGTTGATAAGGTAGCCGTCCTTCACTCCATCGAGCAGCGTGTATTGGAATGTGGGCTGGCTATTTTCGCAACCGAAGGTCCGGTAGGTATCTAGCAGGAGCCTTCGCTCGTATTCACGCGGGTCTGTCGTCGTTGGATTTTCTTTGTCAAATCTCTTTAGGTAGTCGCGTGGTGTGGCAGTTAAGCCGAGCTTGTAGCCAATGAAATAATCAAACACGGCGCGGGCATTTCCGCCAATGGAACGATGGGCTTCATCTGATATGACGAAGTCGAAATCGGTGGGAGAAAACAGCGTCTGATACTTGTTGTTGAAGAGGAACGATTGCACGGTGCTCACGATGATTTCGGCGTTACGCCAATCATCCCGATTCTCTTTGAAGATGACCGTCTTGTAGTCGTTTGCCAGGACTGCGGCAATAGCCTTTTTTGCCTGATCTTCCAGTTCGAGGCGATCCACTAGGAAGAGTACCCGGAATGCGTTGCCGGAACGGAGGAACAGTTTAATGATGGCCGCAGCCGTTAGAGTTTTGCCGGTTCCCGTCGCCATTTCAAATAGGAATCGGTCTTTCCCACCCTTGACAGCCATCTGGACAGCTTGCACAGCCCTCCGCTGATATGGGCGGAGGAAACGCAACTTGTTCGCTTCGATGAATCCGCTCCGCTCCGCCTCATTTATCCATGCAGCCTCCGATTGATAACCTGGCCGCTGTGTAAGCACGATGTAGTCCATGCCTACATGCTCATCGACGAGCCTCATAGGGTCGGGTGCTACGTGTTGATAGCGCGCGACAGATTGAGGCGTCGGAAAAGAAGTGATGACGTAAGGGTTGCCGCGCTCCACATCCCAAAAGTAATGAAGATTGCCATTGGAGAGGATGACGAAGCGGCAATTTTGCGACTTCGCGTATTTGCGAGCCTGCTCTTTGCCGACCAGCGGATTTTTATCTTCGGCTTTGGCTTCAAGAACGATGAGGGGAAAACCACGGTCATTGAGCAACAGGAAGTCGATAAAACCTTTGCTGGTTTTTTCGAAATCAGTCCCAAGGGCGTCGAGAGTGCTCTCGGTGATGTCAATATTTAGCTCGAGCTGAATGTTGGCAGCCTTGTTGCCCTCTGGGAAGAATCGCCAGCCTGTCGCTTCTAGCAGCTTATTGATCTTGATGCGTGCTGTCGCTTCTTTCATCGATGCGATGTCCTTGCACAGTAAAAGGGACTGCCCCTGAACGGGGTTTGAAACACAGCAGACGCATTTGGGGGCTCGCCAAGTTAGGCTAACACTCTAGGGCACCCAGCGTGGATAGAAGTTGGCGTGGAGCGGGGGCAGCCATTTAGGAACCTAGGCCATGCGGAAGCGAAACCGCGTCGAAAAAGATTGGGCGCCGAATAGGCCGGAGGTCCCTAAACAGGCCAATAGATTTTCTTAAGTGGCAGCAACGCTCGCGTGTCGGAGTCCATCCGATCGTAATGTTCCACGATGGCTTTGCCAAGGTCATCAGCGTCCATTAGGGTGAGATTTTGATTCGTGCGATCTGCTTCATATCGCGCTTCGCGGGTGAACCCGCCGGTGCTTACATATAAGCCGTTGTCATGCTGGCGGAGACCACCGACAAAGCTCCGAATTTCGGGCGCACCCATCGTTCCTTTCCGGTGCTTCACTTCGATCACGATGCGGGGCGGCTGAAATCCAAATCCATCGGGAGAGGCGATAATATCCCTGCCCCTGTCAGGTCCTGGTGGTGAGATCCTAGTTTTGTACCCCATCGCGCGCAATAGGCCAGCGACAAGCTCCTGCATTTCCTCCCAATCCAGCTTGCTAATTCTGTCCTGCAGGAACTCAAGTGCTCGTTGTTCTGTATCTTTCCGAACTTCGGTTTCAGCCTCAATCTCGCTCTCCACGGAAGCCCGTTCAGCCGTATGTGTCGTTTGCCCGCTCTGACTGACAGCAAGAACTTCCTCAGCTGCTCCATCAGAGAGGCGAAAGATCGTTGAAATCGCTCCCAGACAGTTCTTCGATTCAGCCGACAATACATCACGCGAAATTTCCCTCTCCCACCTGACAGCCCGCGTGTGAACCAGTTCCAGGTCATATTCAGGATGGTAGACATATTCTCCGGTCACAGTTCCCAGGTGATAGATTCTGCGATTGGAATCGTAAGTTACTACAGCCTTACCCGGTACAATCTCCTCGCGGAAGCGGTAAACCTGGCCAACACTGGCGGAGTTTTGGAACTTGTTGTTTTCCGGCCAAGACTGTTCGACAAGCAGACTGAACTGTTCACGCGTATGGACGTTCGATAAATCCCCCAGTTTTGCCCATCCAATCGCAATCATTTGACGGGAAAGAAATTCATCAATGAACACGGAGTCTCGTCCAGCACGCACCATCCACACTTGTTTTGCCATGCCGTGAAGTATACAAGCGTGCAGCTTCGTACTCCTGCTTCGCGTCTGGCGCGTGTGATCCAGTTTGGTGTTGTAGCACCAGTGCTCGAGATCGATTTCGTCGCGTTCCGAATCAGCATTTCCAACTTGTGATTACCAACGACATGCAAATTCAGGTGACGACGCGTGGTTTTCTACACCAATAAGGAATAGGATTGGGGGTTCCCCTCGAACCGTTTGCCGAACGAGCCAAGCTCCGACGCCAGCAACTTACCCACCGCGCTTCCCTGCGCGCCAACATGCCCGCACAGATAAGACTCAAAGAGTCCGATGGACCTAGATCCAACCGCGGTCAAAATACGTCTCTCCAAAACCCAGATGTCTATCATCTGGCCGGGCCTCAACTTTCTCGTTATCGCGCTTCTGAGCAGGGAGAAGTTGGGGACCTGTGAGTTCGCATATCCATGCAGAGTGTGTCCACTGCCGCGTGGGTTCGACGACGGGACTTATCGCCCTGCAATGATGGATCGGATTCGTGCGCTTCGGATTCGCATGAAGCCCCTAGCAAAGACCGGCGGCCGCGCCGAGATGAACGACATTGACATTCGCGCTGCCATCTACGCCGCCCGCGTCAACCTGCAGCTTTTACGCAGGAATGTTCACGACGCCCGGCGGAAGGACGCGAAAACAAATAAAACTCTCGGTCTCGACCGGGCGGCGATCAAGAAAAGGAAGCAACAAACCGGACCTGTAATCAAATCGCTCGAGCGAGACCTGAAGCGCGCGACCCGCAGCTCTTTGAAAATTACCTCACGCTCTGAATTTGCACAGATGTCCAAGGATTGGCGGTCGCACCTTCTTTGGATGAAATTCCATCTCGCTTATTTCAAGCAGGTAATAGGGGTGAAACGTCGCGGGGTCGTGCGTCGGATGGTGATCGATCAATTGACTGTAATCGCCGAGAAAGCGATCCGCTATGAAGGATTTGAAATTCCTGATTCGCGGGATCTCCGCCAGATCATTCGGCTTTATCTCCGATACTCCCGCCGCGGAAGGATAGGAACGTTTCACTTCCGCTACATGCTTCAGAATGGCCAACGACGCGAAGCTCAGGAGTTTCTCTTCGAGTTCGTCAAGAAACGAATCAAGCTAAAGGAGAATAGGAAAAAATGACCAAGTCAAAAGCTAGTAAGAAGAAACCGGTGCAAGCTAACAAGAAGGAAGCTGTGCAGGCTGATAGGAAGAAAACGGCGCACCGGAAAACCGCGTGCTCACCGGAAGTGAAGCCGCTCATTCTCAAGTTGCACGACGATTGGGAAAACTTGGATGAGATTCAGCGTGGTGACTTTATTCAAGATCTCTTCGAACGCGGCTGCTCGATCCGGGGCCTTGTATCTGACCTGGACGTGCCGGCGACGACTCTTCGCAGATATATGAAATTGTCCTCACTGTCAAAGGCGGATCGAGACTCCCTGAAAGCGGGGGAATCGGTGAAAAAGGTCTCGGCAAGAAAGGCAATTAGGGATGCTGCGACTGTGGGGCACGAGGAACTCGTCAAAGAGAAAAGATCCGGAGCTCCAAGCGACAAGGCCGCCGGCACCATCCTGGACTTTTGCAAAAATGCCGCACCTGATGAGCCGATTCTCGATAGCCATCTTCCCCTCCTCCTGGAGGACGTCAGGAGATTCACGCGAGGAGAGTTGGGGCCGCCTCCACCCTCTATCCAACTGCCTAAGAAGATCAACTTGCCGGAACTGTACCGAATCACACGCCCGTCGAAGTCCCCCGACGAGAATTGGCTCGGTCACCGAGTCATATGGCTTGCGAAAATGATGATGGCAATAGCTCCTCAACTTGAAATTCGAGAGACGGCGATGAACAAGGCTGAGAAACGCGCTGCGGAACTCAGCATTCAACCAACCCGGGAAGAGGAAGAACAATCTAGAGACAAGCGGCAGCAGTTTCGCAGACACGGCGTTTTACCCAACAAAGAAAGCTGAATCTTCTTCCCACCCGTTCTGCGTGAGCAGCATTAGTCTTTCCTACTGTTCCGGGAGGCCGCTGAGGCCTTTTGAGACACGAGGAGGCACTCGCCGATGCGGACAGGTCGAACAATGAAGCTGTCAAGGATCGTGGGGAATGCCTACGATCAATCACGGGAATACGAAAAGACGAGATATCCACAGTTGATGTGGACCGTAAGGAAAGCGTTCATGGTGTTCACGGATTCGAATGTGGCGGTGAGATTCCGATTCGCACCCATTGTGGCTTGATATGGTTGATATGGTTTTTAGGCCGGAATGGGTTCTACAGTGGGGTATTCAGGTGACACATGTGACAGAAGTGAATCGGTATAACGCGTTTGTTTCTTATTGTTTGCGTTAAGATTCAACAAGATGGGCAAAGGTCTGGCGGAGAGAGAGGGATTCGAACCCTCGATAGAGCTTTTGGCCCTATAACGGTTTAGCAAACCGCCGCCTTCAGCCTCTCGGCCATCTCTCCGTGCCCATTCAGTATAGCGAACCTGGCAGACTTGGATACATCTTCGTGACCGGCGTTCTCGAAAAGGTTGCCAAACCGCATCTGACACACATTCCAAATTTCAAGAACTCCGCGCACTGTTCGGGCACCTTCAGCTCAACATTCAATTTCATTGGGCCTCTTGCTGACACGTATAATCTGTGCGCGGAGCGCTCCGCAGCCCATTGCGAAGGCCGCTTCCACGGCTCACCCCACTCGATTTCGTCGTGGGACCAATCTGGACTGGCATTCGCCGCTGTGCAGCTCGCCCAGGCATAGTATCCGAAGCGTCATGCACATTTTTTTGGGAAGGTGAGCGACCACGAATGAAGTCTCGTATGCGAATTGGCATCGGCATCGGCGTACTGGCGCTCGGTATCGTCGTCATTTCCATCATTCGCTTCGGCCCGGTGTTGTTCTCGGAGCGATACCTGCCGCATCGTTTTTGCTATCTTGCACAGCCATGGCTCATCTGGACCAATGCCCCTGCGGACATGGCGATTTTCCTTGCCTACACCGTCTTGTTTGAATCTTTGTTTCTGTTGGCATGGTTGGTGCGCAGCCAGCTTCGTCCATACTTGTGGATTTTTCTTGCCTTCGGACTGTTCATTCTCACCTGCGGCCTGACACACTTCATGGAAGTCATCACCATCTGGTGGCCGCTCTACCCGCTTTCCACATCCGTCAAAATTCTCTGTGCGCTGGTGTCCGTGCCGACCGCGATCGTCTTCCAAAAAAAGGTTCCTCTTCTTTCAAAAGAGATCAATCAGTACCTGCGGGAAATGCACACCAGTCGCGAGGCTCTGGTGGCTTCCGAACGACTCGCCGCCGTCGGCAGGCTTTCTGCCAGCATTAGCCACGAAATCAATAATCCTCTGGAATCCGTCATGAACCTGGTCTACCTGATCGGCACGCATCCGGAATTGCCCCCCGATCTGCGACCTTCCGTCACCCTGGCCGAGGAGGAACTCAAACGCGTGGCCCGCATCGCGAATCACACCTTGACCTACTATCGCGAGTCGGCACAACCCATAAAAGTGAACTTAAAACAGATCGCGGAAGACGTTCTCATTCTGGAGCGCGGACATATCAATTCCGCGCAAGTCACTGTCACCTCAAAATTCGTCGGACAGGATCCAATCATCACCGCTCATCCCGGGGAGATGCGACAAATCCTGATCAACCTGATTGAGAATTCTCTCGCTGCTCTCTCAGCCGGTGGACGCATTACCGTCTCTGTTCGCCCCAGCCTGCACCTGGCTTCGCGGCAGCCGGGTTTCGTTGTGAGTATTGCAGATTCGGGTCACGGAATTTCTCCGTCCGTGATCCCTAAACTGTTCACCCCGTTTTTTACAACCAAGGGTCCCAACGGCACCGGACTGGGTCTATGGATCATTCGGCAGATCATCGAAAAGCAGGGTGGCACCTTGCGGATTCGTTCTAGAGAGGGTGTTGGGACCCTCGTCTCGATTTGGCTTCCGACGCTCGCCAATCCAGGTGGCGGACAAACCATGTTGGCTAAATCGCAGCTTCACCTCTTGGCTGGCGCAGATCAAACAGCGAAATAACGCTCCTCGGCGCAAGATGGATTGCAGAATGGCAAGTTCACGCCGGGGTCGGTTGACCATTGGTTCATCCAAGCTACCTATATAGAGGATGGTCGTATTTCGAATTCCGGCCCGGATCCATGCGGGCATCGTCCAAAGATTCGAATTCTGCGCTTTCGACCGATGCGGGGTCTAATTCGGCCGTCTGGATCACGATCGCGCATCTACGCCTAACTAATAGAAGCATTGCGGTTGCAGGCCTGTCCGTACCCGATATGCCAACCTCACCACCCCCATTACCAAAGAATGTGGAACCTTTCCCCGTCGGTCTCTGTCTAACTTTATAGGCGGCAAGTTTCTCCGACCGTTTCTTCAATTGGGCGTCGCCGCTTGAGAACTATTGGCTTGCCTGATAGGGTTGAGGTGACCGCATGTCCGCGGCTTCTGCGTTGGGAGATCTGGCTGCTGGAATCGCAATACGGACGGAAGATTCCGTCCTCACCACTGAGCTGCAAGCCGGCTCGGAAGAGGCTTTTGCGCTTCTTATCTCTCAGTATCAGGCTCCCATTTACAGTTTGATTTCTCGCGTGCTCACCGATCCATCGGACGCTGCCGACATTACGCAGGACGTGTTCATCAAGGTTTTTCGCAACATCGGGAGTTTCCACGGAGATTCCAGCCTGCGCACGTGGATTTATCGCATCGCATTGCGCGAGGCGTCGAATCAGCGTCGCTGGTGGTCACGTCATCGGGGCCGCGAAATCACGATTGAGACCGAAACCAATGCATCGGACCAGGGCAAATCGACCTACCTGAAAGATATGCTGGTCGACGAACACGCCTCTCCTTATGAACTGACCGAGCATGAGGAGATTCGAGCGAAAGTTGAAATTGAATTGCGCCGTCTTCCGGAACCCTTCCGTACCGTCGTCATCTTGCGCGATCTGGAAGGACTGCCGTACGACGAAATTGCTGAGATTCTCGGCGCACATTTAGGAACCGTGAAATCGCGCCTGGTCCGTGGGCGCGCCATGCTGCGAGCACGATTGCAGCCATTGATTGCTCAAGCCCGCCGCGACAAAGGAATTCTGTCCGGACGGCCGGCAGTCAGCAGCACGTCGGCAAGCCAAGCTACTGGATCGACCCGGTCCGCTGAGGGTGGTCTATTTGGGGAGGCAGTATGAGTGATTGCCTGTCAATTCGCTCACAGTTTTCAGAATACCTGGATGGTGCCGTGTCCGGCGCCGCGATGCACGCCATCGCCAGCCACCTCGAAGACTGCCAGGAATGCACTACCGAGTTCGCCGAGTGGCGCACTCTGCAGCGTGTACTGACCAGCATTGGGCCCGCCAAACCTCCGGCCGATCTGGGATTACGGCTTCGTGTTGCCATTTCGCAAGAGAAAGCGCGCACCACCCGCAGACGTATCGACTCCTGGCAGATGTATTGGGAAAATACCTTGTCACCGGTCTTGGTACGTGGCGCAGCTGGCCTTGCCACCGCCATGGTTTTGCTGGGCGTGCTGGCGCTGATGGTCGGCACAGTCGCAGCTCCGCCCCCGGTTGCAGCCACGGAAGCGGTTCCAGATACCACTACCGCTCCGCAATTCCTGTACACGGTAGGCGGAACAGATTCGCGCAACACGTTTGTTCCACCGGTCCTGGTGGAAGTGCAGATCAGCAGCACCGGCCGCGTATACGACTACCGAATTGTCTCTGGGCCCACCACCAAAGAAGTTCGCGATGCACTGGATAATATGCTTCTGATGAGCCACTTTACTCCGGCTCAGTTCTACGGCATTCCAGTCCCCGGCCGCGCCATCCTGTCCTTCTCCGGCGCGTCCGTTCGCGGATAAGATCGCATTCAACCGACCCCTCCGTGTTGGTCTTCTATCATTAGGCCCAATCTGCAATAACTGCGTCATTCTCGCGCCACAAGCGTAGAATGTTGCCGTTTACGAGAACTAAGGAAGATGGGACAGGTATGACAACAACGAATTTGCGTGTTGCGGTTTTTGGCCTTGGAGCTTTACTTGCCGTTGGTTGCGGCACAAGCCCGAATGCGGTTCACTACAATGCCGCTTGCGTAGCGTCGTCGGCCCCCGAGTTTGCATATACATTGGATACTGCCACGGCAGCCGGAACTGGCGGAACAGCCTACGCAGTCTCCATGTACAGCGTCAGCTCTTGCACCGGGGCTCTGACTTCGACAACCCCTGCTTCCGTCACAACCGGGATCATGCCGCCGAACCTTGGCGCGGAAGAAATGGTAGCCGATCCTTTAGGTAGATTTGCCTATGTCGCGAACCTGGTTTCGAACGCGACGGGCGAAGCCACGATCTCGATGTACACCGTCAACTCCGGCACCGGAATACTGACTCCAACGACGCCTGCAACCGTCCCTACCGGATTCTTTCCCCAGGAAATCGCAATCGACCCGCTCGGACGATTCGTCTATACCGCCAACACTGACGACAATTCGATTTCCATGTTCACCATTAACCAGTCCACGGGAGTGTTGACCCCAACGACTCCGGCCTCGGTGTCTACGGTGGTGCCCGGCAACGTCTTGTGGCAGCCAAGCTTCTTGACCGTCGACCCTACAGGCAAGTTCCTCTATCTAACCGAATCGCTGACCAATGGCGCCGCCGTCTTAATGTTCAACATCGACCAGACCACGGGACTTCTTACCCCGACCTCGCCCGCCACCGTCCCTACTGGAGGGATTCCATGGCAAATCGTCGTCACCCCCTCGGATAAATTCGCCTACGTTGTGAACAACCTCACGGGCTCTGACGGTTCCTTTGGTGTCTTTCAGTTCACGGTCAACTCCACAACCGGCCTCCTCACTCCGAACAACCCAGCCTTCGTCGCTTCCGGCAACGGGCCCACGGAAATCGCCGTGGATCCAACCAGCAAATTTGCCTATGTCGTAAACCGTCAGGACAACAATTTGTCGATGTACACCATTGACCCCAGTACGGGAAATTTGACGCTCAACACCGCCAGGGCAAATCCTATGGGCACAATCGCCGCTGGCAACGAACCTTTCCGCGCTCTCTTCGATCCCTCCGGAAAATTTCTCTACGTAGCTAATGAAAACGGCCCAGCATCTGTCTATACGGTGAACAACGACGGAACTTTGACCGCAGTGGGATCAACCGCCAGCAGCTCGCTGGCGATTTCCTTCGCGATGCCCAAATAGGGTACCCGCGGCCGCGACAATGGGGCTATGCCTGTGATATTCTCGATAAGAATGGGGACGTGCGCCCTGGCGTCATAGCTACGCCAAAAAACTGGCCTGCCGTCGCGGCTTCGACCGCATCCAAAAAATTGTCTTGCCCACGGACAACGAACTCCTAAATCAGCATCTCCGAAAAAGAGGGGCACCTTTGGCTATTAACGATAAATACGAAGACGATCTTCAGAAACTAATTGAAACAGGGAAAGAGAAAGGCTACCTGACCTTTGGTGAAGTGAATGACCTGATCCCCGGCGAAGTGAATTCCGCCGACGATCTGGACGACCTGATGACCACCATCGGGACGCAGGGGATTGATCTGCTTGAAGATCAACCCAAGCTGGCTGCAGAACACGACGAACTGGACAGCGAAGACAGCGAAGATGTCGAACTGGATCTGACTCCTGGCGCGATGGAGAAGACCAACGACCCTGTCCGCATGTACTTGCGCGAAATGGGAACTGTACCGCTGCTCACCCGCGAAGGCGAAGTTGAAATCGCCAAGCGGATTGAGCGCGGCCAGATGCGCGTGATGAAAGCCATCTCGCGATCTTCCATCGTCACCCGCGAAATTATTGCACTCGGCGAGGATCTGAAGCGCGGCGTCCGCAGCATCAAGGAAGTGGTCACATTCGATGAAGAAGAGCTCACCGAAGAAATCCTGCAGGCACGCACCAAACTGACAACCACCGCAATTGACACCCTGGTGAAGCACTACAAAAAGGCCCAGCAACTGCGCGAGAAGCTGGAAGGCATCTCCGCCAAGGACAAGGGCAAAGCGAAAGAACATCGTCGCACCCGTTGGGCGATTGGCCGTGAGCTGGTGCGGGTTTCCCGCGTCATTCGCGAACTGAAATATACCAACGCGGAACGCAAGCGGCTGCTCGACAAGGTCAACAAAACGGTTGACGCGATGCGCGCGCTCGATCGCCAGATTCGCACCCTGGAACAGAAGCACGAACAATCGAAAAGCGAAGAAATGCGCAAGGAATATCGCCGCCAGCAGCGCAACTGCAAGGGCGATCTGGAAAAACTGGAAGTCGACGCAGGGGTATCAGTCGCAGAACTGAAGCGCACCCAGCGCGAGATGATCCAGGGCGACATGGACGCCGAGCAGGCCAAGCGCGAGTTGATTGAAGCGAACCTGCGACTGGTGGTCTCGATTGCCAAAAAATATACCAACCGTGGATTGCAATTCCTCGACCTGATTCAGGAAGGCAACATTGGCCTGATGAAGGCGGTCGACAAGTTCGAGTACCGCCGGGGGTATAAATTCTCGACCTACGCAACCTGGTGGATTCGCCAGGCCATTACGCGCGCCATTGCGGATCAGGCACGCACTATCCGCATCCCGGTACACATGATTGAAACCATCAACAAGCTGATTCGCACGTCGCGTCAGCTGGTGCAGGAACTTGGGCGCGAGCCAACCTCGGAAGAGATTGCCAAGCGTATGGACATTCCTGTCGCCAAGGTCCGCAAGGTGTTGAAGATTGCGCAGGAACCGATCTCGCTGGAAACGCCGATTGGCGAAGAAGAAGATTCGCACTTGGGAGATTTCATTGAAGATCACCAGGCCGTTTCTCCTTCGGATGCTGTCATCAGCGTCAACCTGAAGGACTACACCGCGCAGGTGCTGCGTACGCTAACGCCGCGCGAAGAACGCGTCATCAAAATGCGGTTCGGTCTGGAAGATGGTTCCGAACACACGCTGGAAGAAGTGGGACAGAGCTTCCAGGTGACTCGCGAGCGCATTCGTCAGATCGAAGCCAAGGCGCTGCGCAAACTGCGTCACCCATCACGCTCGCGTAAACTACGCGCCTTTCTCGACGGCGTGCGCGAAGCCTAACTTCTCCGACTCAACATCAAACAAAGGCCGCTCTCTTGAGCGGCCTTTCTTGTTTCGTAGATACAGAAGGCTTCAGATCACCGCGCGATTCCCGCTTTGGCTCAGATGCACTTCAACCTGTGCCAACGCCTTTTGCGCGATTTCCGGGTGGTCACCGAAGCCGTCCAGCCAATGCACATCCGGCTCGCGGCGAAACCATGTCATCTGTCGCTTGGCATAATTGCGGTGACCCTGCTGTGTGGAAGCAATTGCGTCCTCCATGGAAAGGTCCCCGCGCAGCAGCATTCCCGCCTGCTTATATCCCAGAGATAACAACGGACGGCAATCGTCGCCATAACGAGCCAGCAGGCGTTCAGTTTCCTCCACCAGCCCATTGGAAAACATAGCCGCCGCCCGCTGATTGATACGCTCATACAGCGTAGGCCGAGGCGGATCGAGGCCGAGTCTCAAAATTCGAAAGCCCTGCAGCGGATCGCGTCCAGCTTCCCACAACGTTGACATTTTTTGCTGCGACGCCAGGGTTACCTCAATGGCGCGCACTATCTTGGGGGCATCATTCGGATGAATGCGCGACGCCGAAACAGGATCCAGCCGTTGCAAAATTCGCGCCAGGTAACTGCTGCCGCGTTGCTGCTCCATTTCACGCAGCCGCACCCGCAGCGACTCAAATCGCGTGGGTCCTGGAAACAATCCGTCGATTAGCGCCCGCAGATACAGACCGGTTCCGCCGGCAACGATGGGCAACTTACCCCGGGACTCAATTTCTGCAAGACTCGAGCGCGCATCGCGAGCATAGTCCCCCGCCGTATACGGCTGGTTCGGCCAGACTACATCCAGCATGTGATGTGGAACCAGGGCGCGTTCTTCCCGCGAAGGTTTCGCGGTGCCAATCTCTAACTCACGATAGACGGCCACCGAGTCGCAGCTGACCACCTCGCCGGAAAAGTGCTGCGCCAGTTGAATCGCAAGCGAGGTCTTCCCGCTGGCAGTCGCTCCATGCAAAACCACCAGGGGATGGCTGGATTTCTTCGATTCACTCTGTTGATTTGCGCCGTCCATCGTTCCGGGCAGTCTTTCTCGGTCAAACTTCCCACACTTGTAGATGTCAGACTTCCGGCATAAGTAACACAAAAGTTACCATAGGCTCCACCAACGGGTCAGGAAAACAGCATGCCATCCCGCGCGAATGGCGCTAAACAGGATCACCGCCAATGCAATCCATAGCAGGCCCATCGCCTGACGACGTCGCAACGCGGCTTCTTCGGGTGCGATCATTCCCGTGTGTACTGCCCGGTTTGCTCGTTATAGAGGAAGTAAAAGCGCAGGGCCAGATACGGCCCCTTGAACTGTTTGGGCAACGGCGGAAAGGGTCCGGCTCCGGTGATACCGCCCCACGCAGCGCGATCGAGAGATACGTCCCCCGACGGCCGTATCAGCTGCATCTGTTTAATGCTGCCATCGGGCAGGATGATGAATTGAATCGCTACCGTACCCTGCTTCAAAAGCGGCGGACGGGCCGCTTCGGGAATCAGCAAGTCCCAACTGGACTGCGTCATCTGTACAACCTGATGAAGATATGGCCCGAAATCAACCCCCATCGTATCGCTTAAAACTTCTACACCCGAAGCAACGCCAGGATGCGCGATCGGAGCATTCTCGCCATTATCTCCAGCATCTCCATTGGAGCGCGCGGCATTGCGTTCCGCCTCACGGATCATGTCACCCACCGACATATTCGGCTGACTGGTGGCTTGGTTTTGTTGCGCTTTCGATTGCCGCTGCTGAGGTTGCCGTTGTGCCAGTTCCTGTGGATTCGCACTGGGCGCCGAAGGAAGCTGGGCCGGGGACGGGTTAGATGGCGGTGTGGCGCGGGCCTGCTCTCGCTGCGGTGATGGCTGCTGCGGCCGAGCGGCCGGCTGCTCCGGTTGCTGTGCTCTTTGTTGCGGCTGCGGTGGTGGCGACGGCCTGCCGGCACGTCGCATCGCCTGCAACTGCTCAATTGTTTTTTGATCAGGCGTCGGATTCTTTGTCTGCGCGGTGTGATTCTGATCCGAAATAATATTGGTTGGCCTCGGCGGCTTCTTCACCAAATCCGGAGGCATGTCCAGATAAACATTTTCCGGCGCCTTTTGGGGTACTTCCGGCATGGTGTTGACCACCGTGGCAGGCCGAAACATCTTCAGCTTAGGACCGTAGAAGATCCACCAGAAAACGAAAAGATGGAAGATCAGCGAAACCCAAATGGCCTCCCGCACGCGGGCAGAAAGCCGCTCCCCCTCCAGAGAGTCGATGACGTCGAGCAACTCATGAGGTGAGTGAGATTCGTAACGTGTCCGCAAACGATCGAACTTGGGTTCGATTGGCTTCTCTGGCGGACTCGGGGGTGTTTCGATTGCGGCCATCAAAATTAGACGATACTGATCCTACTGTAGTTTCCGTGCCATGTACCAGTATCGACATTGCGTCCTGATCTCATTGTCTCATTCTTTGACGTTTTCACGCCCCGTTCAGGGGCTATCTTTCGAACCCGGCCAGGCGCTATTCCGACACCCTACCATCCTGTCGCAGGGTAAAATCGCAGCTGTGAAAGCCATTGTAATTACCGTCAGCGACTCATGTTTTCAAGGGCTTCGGGTCGATCGCTCCGGCCCAGCTGTCATGCTACATCTGCAGCAAGCAGGTTTCTCGGTCGAGGCAAACACGATCGTTCCCGATGATGTCGCCTTGATCGCAGCGGAGCTTCGAAAGTATGCCGCCCGTGCGCCGCTGGTAGTGACGACCGGTGGAACCGGTATCGCACTTCGCGACGTAACACCCGAGGCGACCCGGCAAGTCTGCGACCGCATTCTCGACGGATTTGGCGAGCATATGCGCCGCGAGGGGTTGAAGGAGACGCCCTTTGCCCCCATGAGCCGCGCCGTTTCAGGAACCCTCGGCACCACCTTGATTGTGAATCTTCCGGGTAGCCCACGTGCGGCCGTCACATCCCTGGAGGCGGTGCTTCCCCTGATTCAGCATGCGCTGGTGCTTTTATCCGGGGATACCGAGCACCCTGAGCCCGACCATGCATCCGATCACAAATAGAGGCTCTGCCGGAGGTCGATTCGGAGGCCACGGCAAAGCCCTGTAGGATAAATGAACGCCTCTTTTGTTTGGAAGACATTTCTTGAATAACCAATGATACGCAAACTCTGGTCGCATCTTCTCCACTGGAAATTGGCGCTGTTGCTGTTCCTCAAGCCTCTGGGTTTCCTGGGCGTGGGCGTACTTGCAATCATCGACGCCAGCTCGATCGCCATTCCCATGGACTTGATCATTGCCGGCTATGTGTGGAGCAATCGACCGTATTTCTGGATCTACGCCATCATGGGCGCGCTCGGTTCCGCTATTGGAGCGCTGGTTCCGTTCTATATTGGCCGCACTGGTGGCGAATATGTACTGTTGAAGCGCACTTCGCAAGCAAAGTATGACCAGATGCGGGCGCGCTTTGACCGTCATCACTGGCTGGCCGTGCTGGTGCCCGCTGCCATGCCGCCGCCATTTCCCTTCAAACTGTTTGCTTTTGGCGCGGGCGTTTTCGAGATGCGCGTCGTCCCCTACATGGTTGCGGTCTTTGCAGGGCGGGCTGTGCACTATCTCGTATTAGCCATCCTGGTCGTCTACTTCGGACCCGAAATTATGACCTGGATGGGACTGCATTCCATGTTGTTGCTCAGTGTATTTGCCGCCCTGGTCACTGCCTATCTTCTGTACGAAATATTTCGTCGACGTCGCAATCGAGCCCGCGAAACTGCCTCTGGTACTAACGCGAAATAGCTATAGGTGAGTGCCTCAGGGATTTTCGGAATTCGCCACACCGGCGCTCCCAGGTGCTTTCGACGTTCTCGCCTTCATCACCGGCTTATCAAGCGGACCGGTAACCGATACCCCGGCGGGCTGCATCCGCAGATCGAGTACGCGCGAAAATGTCACCGTTCCCGAAATTGATTGAATTCCAGGAGTGACAGCCTGGCTGCGCCCAACTGCACTGGCGAGCGCGAGCTGGCCGAATTCCAGTGTGAGCTTCTCGTCCTGAAAATGACCCACTGCACGCAGCCGCCGAAATCGCGTAACTCCCGGCACCACGTTTGCCGGGCCTGGGGAATCTGCGATCGCCATGGAAGAAGCCTGTGTGGGCATCGAGCCGGCCAACGCTCCACCTCGCCAATCAATTGCAAAATTGCCGGACGCATTCTGCGCAAGGTTGCCGGTCGACCAGCCCTGCGTCTTCAGGCGAATCTCGACAGACGCGATCCCGCGACCCCATTTCTCATGCCAGATCGCAGCCACTAAGTTGGGTTGGATATTTCCAAGCGCCACCCTCAAGGTGTAAACCGGCGGGCCATTCCCCCACTGCGCCGAACCCGCGCCTGACTGCATTGCAGCCACGGTATCTTTGACGCTTCCGGGCCCTGCTTCTGTGGCAGCTTTGCTAGTCGAATCAACGCTACTCGCGTCATCGGGAAGTGCGGACAATGTGCCCCCGAATACATTGCCGGAGATCGCAACGAGATCCGCTCGGTGCCCCTGAAGGTGGAGTTGCAAGGAAGCATTTTTCAAAGACAGCTTCCCCGCCGAAAGAGTGTCAGCCTTGAAAGTTCCTGTAATCTCCGGCAACTCCGGTGCGCCCGCCGCCCAGGGATTCAGCTGTTCCAGCAACCCGGACCCGGCAATGGTTCGCCGCAAAACTCCCTGCAGTCGATCGACGTTCAAATCGGCCGTGTGCAACGTAAATGTGCGTGCGCAGGGTGGACGCGACTCCGGACAGGATGTCTCCCAGCGAATGCTTCCGTCGAAAGGAATATGCGCGTACGTTCCCGCCAGTCCATTCCATTCCACAGCTGTGCCGGTTAGATTGACTTGGCCGCCTGCAATTTGGATTGCGCCGGGGAACGAACTGAGCTGCACGGTCGCATTGTGAATCTGAACCTTGCCCTGCCACTGCGACGGAACAAACCAAGGAATTGGTTGGGTTGGCACATTTGCATTGTTGGCTGGTGCTGGCACCAGGACAGCCGGATTGGATTGCGGCAGCCAAGTTGATCGCAGGGTCACTGCCATCTGCGCCGTGCCGCGAATGGAATGGATTCCGCCGGAGAGGACGGGAGAATTCATCGCGCGCGCCAGCTGGCTCAAATCCCTCAGGTCCGCCGGTCCGTCGATGTGAAGCGTAAGACCCGAAGAGGAAAGCGTACCATCCATCGTCGCTGAAAGTCCTGCTCCCAGCGAAGCATGTACTGTTGCCAGATTCCAGGGTCCTGGCGCTAGCTCCATGGTGGAACTATTTCGATGCTTGGTCGCGGCAGATTCTTTCCCGGCCGGAGCTTTGGCTAAACCTACCGCCGGCTCTGCGGTGGAGATCACCAGCGGCGAAAGATGTATCGCGTGCTCGACATGGGACAAATGCAGCGTCAGTGGAGTAGTGCGCAGCTCTCCCGAACACGCACGCAACGTATCGAAGCCGCGCCATTCACATTTGGCGCTTCCGTTCACTTCGCCGGACGCAGTGGTATCCGCGGCCACACCCGGATGCACGTGACGCAACAGATCCAGAAAAAATCCTGCGGAGACTTGCTTCATCGCTACGGTGAAGAACCCAGCGCCATCAAGCTTCGAGGTCTCTGACGAATCAGAACCGCCTGGATTCGCTGAGGAATTCAAATCGTCGGTCACGGATTTCACCAGCAGGTGACCGCCGCCGAGTGGCGAATCGCAATCGAACTGATCCATACGTCGATCTGCGTGTACATATTGCCCGGTGCAATGCGCCGACAAATCAATTTCCGATGCCGAAATAAACTCGGCCCGACGAAATTCCTCTACCTGAACGTTCGATGTCAGGCGAGCCTTGGCCAGCGTTCCCTGTACATTTGCGGTCCAGTCCACCGTGCCTCTCCAGCCACCGTCTTCGCCATGCAGTAACCGGCTGATTTCTCCCAGCTGGCCGCGCCGCCATTCCAGGCTGGCTCGAATCGGCGAATCCATTAGCACACTGGTTGTCTTGACCGAGGCTTCGCCAAGAATCTGTCCCGCATCTCCTGGAGGAAGATCTGTACGCACCGGGCGAGCCTTGATGCGAACATGCCACTCATTCCCCGACTCTTTCCAGAATGCGAGTTGCGCGCCTTCCAATGAAAATGGAAGTTTTTCCGCACCGCGCTTGAAGTTGATACGAGCATCGGTGGCTTCGACATAAGGAAAGGGCGGCGGACTCGTGGAGGATGTTGCTCCGGAAGTGGAGTTCCCCGACAAACGAAGGACCGGGGAGTTGCTAATCAGAGATTCAAAGTTCCATTCTCCGTTGCTGTCGCGAGCGAGGTTTACGCTGGGCGCATCGAAGTGCAGGCTGGCGATTTCAACCCGGCGGTGCCACAGGGTGCTGGCACGCAGACTGGCGGTCACGGTTTCCGCCGTGATCACGGGCTCGGCGCCATATTGCGGCCACTCAGCCACGGTCAGATGATGCAACACGAATGCGGGACGAGGAAACAGAGTTAACTCGACCGAGTTGGCGTACACTGGCCGATCCAGGCCGGCACTGATCGACTGCACAATAAGGTGCCGGAATCGATTGATGTTGACAAACGGAGGCACCACAATGGTGAGCACCAGTAACGTACATGCCACCAGGAAAATGATCCTTGGACGGCTGATGTTCCCCGTTGGCGCACCTGGGTTTTTCATCTCGGCTTCAACGAACTCATTGAATGCGATGGAAGGTTCGCCGCCACCGCGTTTGGTCGAAGAAGTGAATCGCGATGTGCCCCATGAACCCAACCCGATCCGCCAGCGAGGTCTTGTTCGCCTGGTCCTCTGACGTGATGAACGACCAATATACAAACAGCGGGCGGCCCAGGATGTTTTGCCGCGGCACAAATCCCCAGTAACGGCTGTCGAGAGATACCAGGCGGTTGTCGCCCATCGCAAAATAATCCCCCGGCGGTACGACCAGATTGCCGTCCTGAATGTGACTGGGTAGATCGACTGACCAGGTCGCTGTCACGTCTGAGTCTGGCGGCGGTGGCACCGCAGGAAAATCATCTCGATAGGGGTAGTAGGCATCGTTAGGATTGCCGTCGTCGGAGGGCAAGGTTGCAAAGGGCATATTTTGCGGTTTGCCATTCAAGTACACGATGCCGTGCTCCAGATGGATTCGGTCGCCCGGAATCCCCACCACTCGCTTCACCAGAAACAGCTTCGGTTCGCCGGGTTTGTAGAACACGATGATGTCGCCGCGGCGAATGTTGCGGTAATAGATAAAGGGCGCCCAGCGGGCCGGCGGCGCGAATGTGATCCTGTCGACCAGAACATGGTCGCCAATCAACAACGTCTTTTCCATCGATGAAGATGGAATCTCGAAATTCTGAAAAACGAACGTAATGATGAACAGCCCGACCACCAGCACGGTGCAGATGGAGGCGAAAAACTCGAATGGAGTTTCTGATTGCTGCGGGGTAGGTGCGTCTTGCGCGAGTTGCTGACCGGCCAAAGGGTTCTCCGATTTCAAGTAGTTAACGAATTACATGAAAAATGCGGCTCCAGCGTACTGCCCCAGTCACACCGTTCCACCATCCGCGTTGGTGGGTCAGTCGATCACTGGTAAGACCCGTGATTTCTGATCTGCTGGCGGTGACAACTGAGAAGTACACCAGAAATGGCTCGCCCACGATGTTCTGCCGCGGGACCAGTCCCCAGTAGCGACTATCCAAGCTGTCATTTCTATTATCGCCCAGGACAAAATATTCTCCTGCCGGAATCTCCAGTTGCCCCTGGTGGACATTCCGTTGCATCTCCATCCACCAGCGGCTGCTCACACCTGGATCGGTATATGTCGGAGTGGGAAATTCGTCGCGAAACTGGTTCGCATAGGTCGGAATATAAAGCGCAAACGACTCATGCTGCAGCCGGCCATCGAGATAAACCAACCCATGGTGCAGGTGGAGTTCATCGCCCGGCACTCCAATTACACGCTTGACCAGGTACATCGAGGCGTCGATCGGATAGTGGAAGACGACGATGTCATCGTGCTTCACAGGCTCATACGCCAGCAGCGGCTTCCATGGGCCAGGATTCGCGAAAACGACTTTGTTCACCAGAAGAAAATCACCAATCAACAACGTCTCTTCCATCGATCCAGATGGAATCCGATAGGGTTGCGCAATGAATGTAAGTACAAACAACGCACTCACCAGAAAGGTCAGCGTGGTCTGAATCAGGATGAGCACTTCATGATGATGCTGAATCCGCACCGGAGCAGGTGCAGGAGGGACCGGCGGTTCCGCGGAAACTGTCGCCGTAGCCGCACTCGGGGATGGATCGGTTTCGCCGGTCATTTCCTCTTCCCTGCTACAGTTTTTTCGCGAGCCTCTTTCTCTTCATTCCAACCCTCCGGCAAAGCCGACGGCTCCGTCGTTTGCAACGAGCGCAAATGCTGTAATGCCAACCGCGCAGCTTCTTGTTCCGCGTGTTTCTTTCGTGTGCCAGTGGCTGAGGCTAGCGTTTTCTCGTTCGCGGCAAGGTCCGTGAATGTCACTTCCACCACGAAACTCTTCCTGTGATCGGGCCCGGTTTCCGAGGTCAGCTGATAACGCGGCTGGCCCAACCCATGCGCCTGCGAATACTCCTGCAGCATGGACTTATAATCCCCGACCTCGCCAGCGCGCGCAGCCTCCACCACCGCTTCCATGGTTTCATCCAGCAACCAGGTGCGCACCAATCGCACCGCCGACTCCATCCCGCCATCCAGGTAGACGGCGGCAATCACCGACTCGACTGCATTGGCCAGGATCGCCGGCTTTTTTCGACCACCACTCTTTTCTTCTCCCTTGCCGAGCCGCAAAAACTCTCCCAGGCCAATTGCCAGCGCCACGCTCGCCAAATGCGGCCGGCTGACAAACTGCGAACGCAAGCGTGTCCACGCCCCTTCACTGAACTCCGGATACATGCGATAGAGATGTTCCGTCACCACCAGGCCCAATACCGCATCGCCCAGGAATTCCAACTGTTCGTTATCCTCCCTCAATTCCTGCTCGGTCTGCTCTTCATACGCAACCGAGCTGTGCGTCAGCGCAAGGTCCAACAGCGCAGGATCGCGAAACTGGTATCCCAATAAGTGTTGCAACCTGTCCAGGCCGCTGTGGCGGACAGCGCGGCCTGCCGGAACAACCCCCGAATCGCCAGCATCCATGGGGAGTTGGGATCGATTGCTTGGAGAGGCGGATCGGTGGTTGGACAAGGCCGTTTCGTCTCCTCAGGTGAATATAGAGATCAGTGTAGTGCGTTCTTGTGCAGGCGCTCGATTTTTGCGGAGGATTTCTGCGCGCTATTTGTCCTCATCGCAAGAAACGCTCCGCCGCGCTGGGTTGCGCGCAAGCGATCGCGCCAACTAAGACCGATGGGTCGTTCACTTTAGTGCGGAGCGTCAGTTCCGCTCCCACTGGGGTCGTCTTGCCCCTGCGAGCCTTGCTGCGCCGCCTGCGGAGGTGCGAAGGGCGCTTTCAGTCCCGCTTCAGCTGCCCGGCTGGTGTCCTGCCTTCCGTCTCGAGACTGCATCGCCGCCTGATACTCTGCCACGGCCGCGGTGCGGTCCCCCTGCAAATCGTCAAGACGTCCCAGGTAGATGTGAGACCACGCAATGGTGCGTAGATCGTGGGCCACTTTGACTGCTTCGTTGAAGTCCTGCACCGCGGCATCCATCTTTCCGCTCATAATGTTGGCCCGTGCCAGGATGAAATAGGCCCGTCCGGGGTCAGTGGTGTGCTGGTCAAGAGCTCGTTGCGCCAGCATGATCGCTCCGGCGCTATCCCCAGCGACCAGCTTGCTTTCCGCGTTATCCAGGTCGGCCGACTGCGGAGCCACTGGAGTCTCCACATTCTGATCAGTATGAGAGGCAAACACGATGTCTTGTACACGATGCTTCTCAATGTCAACGTTCATGCCATAAATCATGATGCCGACCATCTCTGGAAGCGATCTCGGACTCTCGTCAAATCCACGCAACTGATCGTAGAAATATTTCGTCAGGATAAATCCTTGAATCATGTCATCGTGGACTGTGTCATCGCGGACCTGCTCCACCGCGCGTTCATATTCGTTCTCTTGCTTATCGACGGCCGCCAGCTGGTTGCGATCGATATGCGCAGGGATTTTGTAGACAGGCACGCCGGTATCCATCGAGCGCGCTTCAATCGCTCGAATCATGCACTCCGTCACCAGGGTGAGAACGTCGCTCTTGTAGATGTAGGGCAGTGGAGAAGGCTGTACCAGCGCCAGAATCGATCGCAGCTGATTAATTGAATCCGACCGGGCATAGATCAGTGGCTCCAGGATGAAGCGAAGATACGTGTGCTTCACCGGCTTCATATCGATCTTGCCATTCGTTGGCGAGGACACCACAATGTAATCTCCGCCGTACACCCGCGCATTCTCTTCCCCCGGCGCAATCATCGGATCCATGATCACCAGGAAACGGCGATTGCCGTTGGTCACTGGCGGTTGCTTCAGGTACAGGTCTGTCTGAATCAGCATTTGATTCATCGCCGAGCGAACCTTGTTGGCCAGCGCCTCGTAAGCCGGATGATTCAACACCCAGATCACATGCAGCCCCACCGCCTGAGAGAAATTTCGCAGGGGAGCAGCCAGGCCCACCAGTGTTGCTGCGTCAGGAGGAAGATCGGAAGCGCCGACATTGGTGGTCAACGAAGGCGGAGGTGTCAGATACAGGGCCAGCGAGATGTAAGCAGCCAGGTTGATGGAGACGCCATTCATGGTGTGGCTATGAATGAAGCTGCACAGCCGATCCCGGCTGTCGCGCGCGGCTGCGGATTGCTCCAGCGCCTGGTCAATATCGTCGCGCACCTTTTGGCGCAACGGATCGGAAATCGACAGCCCCTCGTTATACCCGCAGGTGTTCAACGCCGCCATCACATCAAACATGGCCTCGGAAATCTCAAGCGAGATGGCCGGCCCGGTGGGATCAATGGCGGCTGGAACGGCCGCGAGGGCGGCCACGTTGGGCCGCGGAGACACCTCCGTCTCAGGAAGCGGTGCCACTTCGCCCGACTCGGTGCGGCTCGATGACGAAACTCCAGATTGCTTGTGAGGTGCTGGCGAAGACAAATCCTGCGAGGGGGCCGACGAAGTCGACGGTTCCTGGGAGGAGGAAGCTTGGCCCCACATTGTGCCGACAAATGTCGACAACACCAGCGATAGGCCGAGAGCGCCCAGCAAAATCCGAAAACTGAAACTGACTGCGCGTTTAGACTGCATTGGCCACTTCTTAATACGCTTTCCGTGGAGAACCAACTTCAGTCTATGCATCCGCCGGAGCCTCGGTCAAACGAGGAAATATGACGGAATCATACGCACAAACACTCGCACATCCGCACGGTTTGTGGTGCAGCCTTCTTAGCCTTCTCGCAAATGCCGGTCGAGCGCGATTTTCTCTGCCATCAACTCCCGCACCGCAGCGCCATCGTTGCGAAGTTCCGCCTCTGCAAGCAAGCGGCGCAATTCTCTCTGGCGTTGTTCCAACCGGCTATGACGCAGGGAGCGAAACGCGTCCTCCACCTGGTCTGGCTGAATTTCCTGATTTCCATGCATCAACGCCGTCGCCAGCAGATGCCGGCTGGCCTCATCCGGAGCCAGGTCGAAGGGATTTGGAATCGACTCCGCCTGCACAAACGCAGACAACAGCGCCGAAGCCGGCAGGCCTTCACAAAGAGATGGCTCTTCCGAGATGAGCTGCCTGGCGCGTTCCCGTGCCGGCTGACCGGCAGGCAATGTCAACGCGCGCAACAATAGTTTTTCCGCTTCGCTGCAGCCCGACGATGCCGAAGCGTTCGAGCGAACATCGCTGCGCCGCGCGAAGGCGGCTTGCTTCAACTCCTGTCGAAGCAACGCCGAATCGATAGCAAGTTTTTGCGCCGCATCCGCCGCAAACTCATCGCGGGCGATTCGGCTGGGAATGTGTTGCATGTGGGGCAGCAGAAAATTCAGCGCCTTCACCTTCGCATCCGGCGTCACCGGCGGAAACAGCGCACGTGCGCGCTCAATCAAATAGTCGCTGTGTCGACGTGCGCCGCGCAGGGCCGCAATGTAGGCCGGCGTTCCCCGCTCGCGTACGTAGCGATCCGGATCCAGACCACCCTCCAGCGTGACCACCTTGACGCTGAAACCCTCTTCAATCAGCAGCGCGATCGACTTCTCCGCCGCATTCGCTCCGGCCGTGTCGGGATCGAAGTTCACCACGACTTGCCGCGTATGCCGGCCCAGCAGCCGCACCTGCGCCTCCGTAAAGGCTGTGCCGCTGGTCGCCAGCACATTCGTGATGCCGGCCATGTAGACAGAGATGCAGTCCATTTGCCCTTCCACCAGCAGCGCAAATTCAAATTGCCGAATCGCCTGTTTCGCCTTGTCAAGATTGAAGAGAACATGGCCCTTGGTGTAAAGCGGCGTTTCCGGCGAATTCAAATACTTCGGCCCCGCCTTTTCGTCGTTGTCGAGTGCCCGCGCCGTAAATGCAATCACCCGACCGGCTTCATTGCGAATCGGAAACGTGATCCGCTTGCGAAAACGTGCATACATCGATCCGCTGCCGCCTTCGGCCTGCTCCTTGGAAGAAAAAAGACCACTCCCGCGCAAAACCTCCGCATCGAAGGTGGACTGAAAGCGGTCGCGCATCGTTGTGTAGGAATCCGGTGCATAGCCGATGTGAAAGGCCGTAATCGCCTCGGCCGTCAAACCCCTTCCCGTCAGATACTCGCGGGCGCGTGCCGCTTCCGGACTCTGCAGTTGCTCCTCAAAATAACGGCACGCCTGGTCATGAATCTCCAGCAGTTTCGATCGCAGCTTCGATGCTTGCGCTTCTTCCGGCGAAGAAAATTCTCGCTTCGGCAGCGGAATACCGCACTTCTGCGCGACGGTTCGCACCGCCTCCGGAAAACTGATGTTCTCAATCTTCTGCACAAACGTGAACACATCGCCGGACTGGCCGCAGCCGAAGCAATGGTAAAACTGCTGCGTTGCCTGCACGTTGAACGACGGCGTTTTCTCTTTGTGGAATGGGCACAGCCCCTTG
Organism: uncultured Acidobacteriota bacterium; assembly: GCA_963794795.1. GTDB lineage: Bacteria > Acidobacteriota > Terriglobia > Terriglobales > Acidobacteriaceae > JAKAAZ01. Next base: position 30,191 of record CAWCFC010000014.1, read on the forward strand.
AAGCTTTGGGCGCCTCCCTTGGTCAGGCGCACGTACTCGCCGATGATGCGAACGATATCGGCCTGCTGCTTTACGGATTGGGCGAAACCATCGGCCATGGCGAGGAAAGGTCAGTGTACGGCAAAAAAGTTGACCATACCCTGTGCGGCATTCTTGCGCCTTCCGCTCGCGTTTCCAGGTTCGCAAGCTGGCGCGCTAACCCTGCGCCTCGCGAAAATGCATCAGCAGGACTTTTCCATGCGAACCACCGGCAAGGTCACGCCTTGTTCCAGCGGCACCGTCATGGCTTCAACTTTGCGGTATCCTCGCCGCAAATATACAGGTACACCAGTCAACGTCGCACCCATCTCTAGCCGCCGAAATCCAGCAGCTATGGCAGCGTCTTCTGCCGCCTTCAGCAGAACGCTCCCAATGCTATGGCGCGCCCACTGCGGTGCAACAAAGATGGCGCGAATCTTTGCGGCATCCTGCGATGGATCCATCAGAACATTGTCTCGAACTGCATGATGATCGCCACCGCACAGCGTCTTCCGCTGGCTCCAGCCGCCACAACCGATCATCTCGCCATCCTGCTCAACCACGAAATACGTCCCATCCTCGATCAGTTGAGTGTCGACAGTGAACACGGTTCGCAGCGCTGCGTCGATTTGTTCCGGAGTGTAATCCTGCGCCTGCAACCCGCGCACAGAGGCATCGATCAGCTTCTCGATGGCAGGAATATCGGCAATGTTGGCTTTGCGAAGGGAGTACGGCATGAGCTACCTGCAGCAGTGTCAGCGATTATAAATGTCGACCCTCGTAAACTGTCGTCGTCCTGTCATGCGACTATCGGTCGCGCCCTCGTTTCCAGCAATGCTCTAAGATAAAGCCCGTGCAGTCTCTTCTTCGCGTCGACCATTTGTCCATTACATTTTCCTCCGATGCGGGGCGACACACGGCTGTCGATGATTTGAGTTTCAACATTGAACCGGGCGAGTCGCTGGCGCTGGTTGGCGAGTCTGGATCGGGAAAGTCGGTCACCGCGCTGGCGATTTTGCGTCTGCTCGATCCACGCGCCCAGGTGGCGGGCAGCATTTGGTTTCGGCAAGAAAATTGGTTGCAGCTCCCTGAACAAGAGATGGTCACCCGTCGCGGGCGTGATGCCGCCATGGTGTTTCAAGAACCAATGACGGCACTGAATCCGGTCATGCCAATCGGCAAACAAATTGCGGAAGCCATTCGCGTCCATCAACGCGAGCTTTCAAGATCCGCCGTGCGCCAGCGCGCCATCGAGGCCCTCGAATCTGTTTCCATTCCGGAGCCTCACCTGCGATATGACGATTTTCCACATCAGTTTTCCGGTGGCCAGCGGCAACGCATCCTAATCGCGATGGCTCTGGTGAATCGCCCCAGCCTGCTGATTGCCGACGAACCCACCACCGCGCTCGATGTTACTGTTCAGGCTCAGATTCTCGATCTGCTGCGGGAGCTGAAACAGCGCTCCAATGCGGCGCTGCTCTTTATTTCGCACGATCTTTCTGTGGTTGCTCAAATCGCGCAGCGTGTCGCTGTGATGCGAAAGGGAAAGATCGTAGAAATTGCGTCCTGTGCGCAATTGTTCTCAGATCCGCAGCACCCCTATACGCGCAGCCTGCTGGCTTCGGTCCCAACCATGCGCAGCAATCGAGATACGCCACTGGCGGCGATAGCAAATCCCACCACCGCGCTCGAAGGCCCGCTGGTCGAAATAGCCAGCGGCCACTGGACCCGCCGCACAGAGTAAATTCAGTTGAGACTTGGTTGCGCGAGCGCCGACGATCCGGTATCCCTACCCTTGCGCCAGAATTGCTTCTGGTTCGAGCCAGGGCACGCGTCGATATACCGGCAGAGGGAGTTCGCCCTCGCCATCGTCGGGCGCTTCCAGGAATGCGTCGAACAGTTTGGTATAGAGTCCCTGGCGACTCGCGAGTTTCTTGTTGCGGGCGCGCAAAAATCCATACCGAAACGGCGAACAGCGCTCCGCTTCCTCAAGGAACTGCGGCGTAAAAAACTCGTGCGATTCCGCGATCGCTCCAATGATCAAGGATCTCCAGCTCATTCGCAGCAGTTCGCGAAGCATCTCATTTCCGTTCGGCAGGTCTTCCATCTGCGCGCCAACCCGCTCGCTGAAGCGCAGCAATTGCATCACCAGTGAATCGAGAGGTGTTCCAATCGCCGCCGCGCGAGAGAACAGACGTCACCGATCCGCGACCAAGATCCTGGCGCACATCCTGCAAATCATCCCCCAACTGCAGCAGCACGCCCCACTCGAAGGAAAATCTGCTTTCCTGCGGACTCAACCATCCATGCGAAAGGCATGCATCCGCCATCACGGACGTTCCTCCCTTAGCGCAGCTCATCGCCAAGACCTGCGCATCGTCAAATTGATCCGCGCTTCCCAGCTGGGCGATGCTCTCCTCTTGCGCCCGATGAATGGCCAGCAGGCAGTCGAAGACCTCGGGATAATCCGCACGCGGATATTGCTCTTCAATCAAGCCGACCAGGGTCCATATCGCAGCCTCGCGATCGTCCTCGGCCAAAGCCGAATCGCCCCGCAGGCGGCCTCGAAAGCGCTCACTGAATCGCAGCTTCGCTTCGCGGGAGATATCCACACGGTCCAGATAGTTATCGCTATACGGATATAGCAGGCTATATCCCAAAATAGATGGCGTGATTCCCACGGCCTCCCCGAGCAGCGGCTGCAGCCCGCAGGCTGTCCATGCATTGCGGCAGGCCTGCACAATGTCCGGCATGCTCAGATCGGGATCAAACCGCCTCGCCCATCGGGCCAGTTTTTTGCCCACGGGCAAAAAATCGTTGGTCAGCAGGTCGATTGCATCCGGTTCAAGTCCCAGCGCCGTCGCAGAAAAGCGTGCGAATGCGGCCGTAATCCGCGCCTGTGTTTGCAGTCGCTCCGTCTTGCTTCGGGGAGTGCGCTTAAGCTCCTGCTCGACGTTCCGTAGCGCTTCGTCGTAGGCCTTCTCCCGACGTTGTTGTTCTTGCACGCTGTACTGCACGCCGCCCAGCGCCGACCACCCGGCACCCGCGTTCCACACGTCGACGGTTTGCGCCACCTGCGCTTCCACCCATGGCCAACTGTAAAGTCGTTCCATCCTGATCAAAGCTACGATAAGCCCGATGCGGCAGTTCCCAAAATAATTCGCTATGCTGTGGATTCGGATGAATAGCAGGCTGTCAGAGCCGAATTCTTTTGTCCACAACCACGACGAGACTTTTCGCTTCGGAATCGAATCGCAATATGGAACACACCTACACGCCTGTTTCGCGCGCGGAGATTGAGCAGCTTTGGAGCATTGTCGCCGCAGGCGTTTCGAAGCCCAACGACGGTATCTTCGGCCCCTCGTCCATCAGTTGGAAAATCAATCGCGAATCGGCATTGTTTCTCGGCGCGGGCCGTGCTTCCCTGTTGCAATTGGCCCACCCCTGGGTGGCTGCCGCGCTCGACCAGCACTCCAATCTGCGTTCGGATCCGCTGGCACGGTTTCATAACACTTTCAAGGTGGTCTTCACCACTATCTTCGGCACCCCGCAACAGGCGCTCGCCGCGTCGCGGTCCCTGTATCAACTGCACACTCGTATCCAGGGCGAAGTGCCCGCTTCTGTCGGAGCCTTCTCAGCCGGTTCGCACTACCAGGCGAATGAAGTGGGTGCACTGCGCTGGGTATTCGCCACGCTGGTAGAGAGCGCCGTAAATGCCTACGAGAGCGTGTTGCCGCCGCTCTTGTCCGCCGAAAAGGAATCGTACTACGCCGAAAGCAAAACGCTGGCGATGCTCTTCGGTATTTCTCCTGCCGCATTGCCTACCGACTGGAGCGCCTTTGAACAGTACAACCGCGAGATGTGGGTCTCCGGAACGCTCGCCGTCAACCCCATGGCGCGGGAGATGGCGCATCGCGTTCTGCATGGCCGCGGATCCTGGGTTCCGGTGCCGCACTGGTATCGCGCCCTGACGGCAGCGTGGATGCCCAACCAACTTCGCGAGGCCTTCGCCCTGAGTTATGGCGACCGAGAGCAACGCGCTGCTGCCAAGGCAATCCGCAGACTGCCGACCGTGTATCGCGGCATTCCACCTGCCTTGCGCTATGTGGGTCCCTATCATGAGGCCTGCGCGCGACTGCAACATCGCGGCATTGGACCGCTCACGCGCGCCAGCAATCGCTTCTGGATGGGACAATCCAGAATGCTGTTGCATCATCAAAATGAATCGACCAGCCCACGAGAGCTTTGAGACAGTCGGATTCGCGGCTCTGCTATTTGTAACCCATGCATGACCGGCGTATCCTGAGAATGTTTACGGGCGGTATCCCGCACCAGGCCGAAACATCGGCCACTTGGGAACTGCACTGGAGAATGCGATGAGCTTGACTGAACCGCGCAGCGATGCCGCTGCCCACGCTTCAACTTCCCTGAAAATTACCCTCCCAACTTTGCTGGAAAAAAAGCGCAATCGCGTGCCTATTTCTGCGCTGACGGCCTATGACTATGCCATGGCGCGCCTGGTGGATGAAGCCAGCGTCGACCTGATCCTGGTCGGCGATTCTTTGGGCATGGTGATGCTGGGCTATGAAAGCACGCTGCCGGTCACCATGGAGGAGATGCTGCTGTGTACGCGCGCGGTGCGCCGTGGCGTGCGCCGTGCCCTGCTGGCGGCGGACATGCCTTACGCCTCTTATCACGAGGACCTGCAGCAAGGCGTTCGCAATGCGCTGCGCTTTGTGAAAGAAGCCGGTGCCGAAGCCGTCAAGGTGGAAGGTGGCCGAAATCGCATCGAGTTAGTTTCTCGATTGACGGATGCGGAAATCTCCGTCATCGGTCATCTCGGCCTGACACCGCAATCGGTGCATCGCATGGGCGGATACCGCGTGCAGGGGAAAACCCTTTCCGCTGCCGAACATTTGCTGGAAGATGCGGTTGCGCTGGAAGCCGCCGGCGCAGCATTAATCGTGTTGGAAGGTGTCCCGCGCGAAGTCGCCGCGCGGATTACCGCGGAGCTGACGATTCCGACAATCGGCATTGGTGCTGGTCCGGAGTGCGACGGCCAAATCCTGGTGCTGCACGATCTGCTGAACCTGAGCTTTGCGCCTGCGGCAAAATTTGTACGCCGCTACGGCGATGCCGCTTCCTTGATTCGCAATGCCGTCGAAGCCTATCGCAAAGATGTGGAGACCGGTAATTTTCCCAACGACGCGGAAAGCTATCATCTCTCCGCGGAAACTCGCGGTACCTTCGGTCGCGTAACAGCAACTCGTGCGGTGGTGACTCCCGCGACCATCCGGCAGCCGCGCTCACCGCGGCGAGCATAAGCAAATCGGTTCATGCAGATTCTCTCTGACATAGCAGACCTTCGCGAAAGACTGCGCATCGCTGCGTGACCGGTCCGGCGAGCAATCAACGCCTCGCAGCGTCGGCTTTGTGCCCACCATGGGCGCGCTGCACGCTGGCCATCGTTCCCTGGTGCAGGCGGCGCGACAACGTTGCGACATCGTTGTCGTCTCGATTTTCGTCAACCCCACGCAATTCGGCCCGAATGAGGACTTCACCCGCTATCCGCGTACCCTGGAACAGGATTGCGAGATGCTTGAGGCAGAGAGGCGTCGATATCGTCTTCACTCCCACCACAGAGGCAATGTATCCGTCCGGCGCGTCAACCTTTGTCGATGTCGACGGCGTCAGCGACCGTCTCGATGGAGCGTCGCGACCTGGCCATTTTCGCGGCGTGGCCACGGTGGTCGCCAAACTGTTCCACATCGTCCAGCCGGATTTCGCATTCTTCGGCCAGAAAGATGCGGCCCAGGTTGCCGTCCTGCGAAAGATGGTGCGCGACTTGGATTTTCCGCTTGAAATTGTCGTTTGCCCTACGGTGCGTGAGCCTGACGGATTGGCGATGAGTTCTCGCAACCGCTATCTTTCCGCCGAGGAGCGACGGCAGGCGCTCACGCTTTCCCGGGCGCTCCACGAGGCGGAAGCGCAGGCCGTTCGCGGGGAAGTCGCCCCGGCGACCGCCTCTGCACTGCTGCAAACCATGCGCGCAGCCCTGCAGGAAGAGCCTGCCATTCGTGCGGACTATGTCGCGATCGTCGACCCCGACACGCTGTTGCCCATCGATAATGTGGCCTCGGGTGGACTGCTGGCAATTGCCGCCTATGTTGGCAAAACTCGGCTCATCGATAACGTTCTGCTAGCGTCTGCGACCGGAAACGCAACCGTGCCCAGCCAGAAAAAATCGTAGCGGCCAATCCGCTGCCTTGCTGATTCCAATGCGCGGGGTCACGCGGATTTCTCCACGTTGATATTCATCTTCCATCAGGCCCAACCGGCCATCGGCGAGGGTTAGGTCCATCCCGTTATCTTCGGCGCGGGTAATTCCCAGGGCCTGACACAACTTGCCCGGGCCCGATGTCAGTTGATGAATACCGCGCGGACTCGTTCAGCCCGCGATTGCGCCGCATTTCCGCTATCCCCTGCAATGGCTCGAGTGCGCGCACCAACACGCAGCCTGGGACACCCTGGGGCAAACAACTGACGTTGAAACAAGCGTGCAGCCCATAAATGTTGTAGATGTATGCATGGCCGGGAGGGCCATAGAGAACCGCATTGCGCGCGGTTTTTCCGCTGGCAGCATGCGCAGCCGCATCATGTTCGCCGAGATACGCTTCAGTCTCGACAATGCGTCCGGCGAGTGGGCCATCTCGACCGCGGCGAACCAAAATTTTCCCTAGCAGCAAGCGAGCGACTTGCTCTGGCTGTGCCGCGAAAAAAGTTCGCCGCAGCGGTTGCCATGTCTCCGGATCTAAAGTCGACCCAGCGAGTTCAGGCTCACGCGCCGGCTTTGGCATATTCGCGCAGTGCTTCCAGGACCTCTTCTGCATGGCCCTCGGGCTTGACCTTGGGGAAAATCTTCAGCAGGCGCTGGTCCGGGCCAATCAGAAACGTAGTGCGCTCGATGCCGCGAACCTTCTTGCCATACATGTTCTTATCCCGCATCACGTCAAACTGATTGCACACCTTCTCATCGACATCGGCGAGCAACGTGTAGGGCAGACTGAATTTTTCCTGGAACTTCTTCTGCGCTTTCGGCGTGTCGCGAGAAATGCCGAGCACCACCGCGCCCGCTTTTTGCAGCTTGCTGAAAGCGTCGCGAAATCCGCAGGCCTCAATGGTGCAGCCTGGAGTATCCGCACGGGGATAGAAAAATAAAACCACGGGCTTACCGGAAAAATCCGTCAACTGGACGGTTTCATCATCCTGGTTTTTCAGACGGAAATTTGTAACCTTGTCATGTTCCTTCATCGCATGCCCCTCATTGCAAATCCTGGAAACTAGCTTTTCAGCGGCGACAATGTTTGCAGCCAGGCGCGAAATTCGTCGCCCAGATCTTCTCGTTTCAGCGCGAATTCGACAGTGGCCTTCAGAAATCCCAGTTTGTCGCCGGCATCGTAACGTGTGCCTTCAAAGCTGTAGCCATAGACTTTTTCATGCTCCAGCAATCCACGAATGCCATCGGTCAGTTGCAGCTCTCCCCCCGCTCCCAATGGGGTAGTTTCCAGCAGGTCGAAGATGCGCGGTGTCAAAATATAGCGTCCAATGATCGCATTCTTTGAAGGCGCATCCTTCAACTTTGGCTTCTCCACCAGTGCCTTCACTTCCATCACCCTCGAATTTTTTGAAGTCGGCACGGCATCGATCACGCCATAGGAAGAAATCGCCGGCCCCTCCACAACCTGCGTAGCGAGAATGCTGGATTGCACTTCGTCGAATACTGACACCATTTGCTGCAGGCATGGCGGATTGGCATCAATCACGTCGTCCGGCAGAATCACGGCAAACGGCTCGTCGCCAACCAGGTCGCGCGCCATCAGCACGGCGTGACCCAGACCCATCGCCTCCTTCTGGCGAATGTAGGCGACCCTTCCGAGATTTGAAATCTCGCGCACCAGCGCCAGCAAATCCTGCTTGCCACGCGACTCTAACTGATGCTCCAACTCCACGCTGATGTCGAAGTGATCTTCAATGACGGTCTTGCCGCGACCCGTAATAATGATGATCTGGTCGCATCCAGCCGCGATCGCCTCCTCCACCCCATATTGAATGATGGGCTTATCGACGACTGGCAACATCTCTTTGGGAATGGCTTTGGTGGCGGGCAAAAAACGTGTGCCCAATCCCGCTGCGGGGAAAACTGCCTTGCGGATTCTGGTCTTTGACATGTTGTCTTGCTTTCTCCGGGTATCTACGATGGCGCGCGGACATCATCTGCAAACCTGCAATCGTATCCAGTATCGCAGTATATGCATTGCGCCTGACCTTCGCGCTTTATTTGTTTCGACTATGAGATGAGCGTCTTCATCCCCTTGTTGTATGCACAGAAATTGCTACAGAACCGGCGACGAGTTGCCCAGCATTGCGCGACGCACAATCGGAAGAGGCACGCCACCCTGGCGCAGGAACTCATCGTGAAAATTCTCCAGTGAAAACGCTGCCCCCTCTTTCTGCTGGACATCGGCTCGGAGTTTCATGATCATCAGCTTACCCAGTGTGTAATACAGGTACGTAGGATCGCCCGCGCCGCGCTTGGCTTCCACCAACCCCGTAGCACGCGTCTGGTAGCCTTCTTTCTGGAAAAAATCCACGGCCTGATCGATCGTCATTCCCTGAGTGTGCATTTTGATTCCAACGATAAACCGGGCATCGCGCAACAGCGCATCGCTTAGCTGGCCTAGCCGAATCAGCTTCGCCTCGCGCGCATCCTTTGCGCCCCAACCGGGCTGGCCATAGCCTTCATCCAGCATCATCTGCTCACAATAGTGCGCCCACCCCTCCACATTGCTGTCGGAGTACAACATTTTCCGGACCCGTGAATGGATCTGCGGCATAAATAAAAACTGCACATAGTGGCCGGGATATGCCTCATGCACCGACGTGCTGACGATGGTCCCAATGTTGAAGGCAGCCATGTCTTCGGCGCGTTCCTGCGGGCTTTCACCCGCTCCCGGCACGGTGACGTTGAAATACGCTTTGTGTGAGCCAGTCTCATACGCACCTGGCGAATCCATCGACGCGAAAGTGGTTGCACGCATGAATGGCGGCGTATCCTCCAGCGTTGGCTGCACTTCAGAAGGTATGCTGACGATTTGCTTTTCGCGGATGAACTGGATCAGGTTGTTGAATGTGTTTTGAAATTTCCCGAGCAGCTGATCGGGAGCTGGATGATCCGCCTGCAACTCCGCCAGCACCTGCATGGGAGTTTTACTGGGATCGAGTTCATGGGCGATCTGGCGAAACTGCTCCTGATTTTTATGCAGATCGGCATAACCAATGGTCAGGAGTCGATGCAGCGGAATGTCGACCATTTCATCGTCGCGCAATTTGGCGGTGAAGGTTGCGGCGCCAATGCGAAAATCCCCATTGGACTTCGGCAGCAGATCGGTCTTGACCCACTGTTGATAGCTGATCAGCGACTGGATCACCGCCCCGTTCGAGGCGCGAAACTCTTCCATCAGCTTGGGATCTTTCACGCTGGTAAATGCGGCCGGAATATCGTGTTGGAAAAAGCTAATGATTCCGGGTAGCTGCTCGAGCGCAATGTCGGTAAATATTTTTGGGGGATTGTCCAGGTTGGCGCGCGCCGCGTCGAGCGCCGCCGGCATCTGCTTCTCGCGCGATATTAACGCGGCCAGTCGCACATCCGCGGGCGCATAGTTCCGCTCGATAATGGTGAAAGCGCTGTTGGTGATGCCGCTGGAATAAACATCGGGATCCTTCTGCCAGGGTCGGATCGTTTCCAGCGTCAGCAATTGACTGCGAATCGCGCCCAGCAGAAATTCTCGGTCACCCTCGTCGGACGGGTCCAGCTTGGCCGCTGGAAACTCCGACACTTTCTTCTCATAAGTCCGCAGCGCTGCTGCTTCCTTGTCCAAGCTGCCGCGCGAGTAATTTTCCAACTTGCCGTCGTATTGATGCAGTCCTGCGCTGGTGCCGTCGGTCGGGTTGAACGGCAGATACATGGTGTCAAAGTATGCGTTGACGAGGCCCGTCCACGCGGAATTTCCCTGTTCGCTTGCTGGAGTCATAGTGGAGTTGGCTCCTAGAAAACTTGTGCTGACCAAAACAACGCCGGCTATGGAAAGCCAACGGGCAAAGCGAAATTTCATGGTGATTTCCTTTATCGACAGGGCGAAAACGGAAGTATATCGAATGCGCGAGGTACTGACGATCTACGGCCCGCTTTGACAGAAGCGTTTTGCGGTCGGAGACTGATCTTGCAACTGGCGTATTGTCAGGTAGCTACGTTCAGGAGGAACTCCCAATGAAGATTCTCGCAAGTGTTTTGACCCTCGCAGCCAGCGTGGCCCTGTTGCCCGCGGGCCTGGCGCAAATGTCTTCTGGTGCGGCAAAGAAACCAATGCTCAGTCCGCCCGCCAAGGCCAGCGTTGAGTTGGACGGCAAACAGGTCACAATCGACTACAACACCCCGTTCATGCGTGGACGCAAAATCTTCGGCGGCCTGGTGCCGTATGACAAAGTTTGGCGCACCGGCGCGAACCCCGCCACCACATTAAAGACCGCAGTCGATCTGAAGATCGGCACGGCGACCGTTCCTGCAGGCACCTACACTCTCTACACTCTGCCCTCTGAAACCACATGGAAGCTGATCATCAACAAGCAGACCGGCCAATGGGGAACGGTCTACAACGAATCTCAGGACCTGGCCCGTGTGGACATGCAGAAGAACACGCTGCCCCAGCCGCAGGAAAAGATGAGCATCAGCTTTGAGAACACGCAAGGCAATCAAACGCAGTTGCATGTTCGATGGGACACGACCGACGTCTGGGTTCCAGTCGTCGCGCAATAATTACCTGACCGGCTGGCTGCCGACTTCTTTCGCCAAAGGGCTCATGGGCAGTGGAGTTGCGAGGGCTTCAATCAGCCGTCGCAATTCCGCCAGCACCTCCGCCGGCACGGTCGCTTTGACAGGAAAGCGCAACACACCCTGTGGGGTAAATTGAGCGCCGCGCTTCGCATTGCGAGCCACTAGCTGCATCAATTTTTCCGGATCGATGTTCGCCGTTTCGGTAAATCGAACACTCACCATCTGCCCTTTGCGGTCCATCTGCGCCACACCCGTCTGCTCACACAGCAGTCGCAAACGCCCGGCGGTCACCAGCAATTGCACCGGCTCCGGCATAGCGCCATAGCGATCCTGCATCTCCGCCACAATGTCCTCAATGGCGCTTTCGTTTTCCGCGCTCGCAATGCGCTTATACATGCGGAGCCGCTGATTCTCTTCTTCGATATAGTTGGCGTCGATGCGCAGCGAGATGCCAAGATTCAACTGCACAGACGGCCGCTCAACCTGGTCCTCGCCCTTCAGCTCGCGTACCGCCTGCTCCAGCATCGTCGTATACAACTCAAAGCCGACAGCTTCAATATGCCCACTTTGCTCGCCGCCCAGCATGTTACCGGCTCCGCGCAGTTCCAGGTCAAGCGCTGCAATTTTGAAACCTGCGCCGAGGTCAGAAAATTCCTTCAGCGCCGCCAGCCTGCGCCGCGCAATGTCCGTCAGTTCGCGATCTGGAGGAATCAGCAGGTAGGAATACGCGCGCCGATTGGAGCGCCCCACGCGGCCTCGCAACTGGTAGAGTTCCGAAAGCCCGTGGCGATCCGCCCGATTGATCAGGATGGTGTTCGCCAAAGGAATGTCGAGACCATTTTCGATAATTGTGGTCGCGACAAGAACATCGTATTCGTGATGCATAAACGCCAGCATCACCCGCTCCAGTTCCGCTTCTCCCATCTGTCCGTGGCCCACACCTACGCGCGCTTGCGGCACGAGCTCCTGCAGCCTGGCGGCAATCTCGTAAATGTTTTCCACGCGATTATGGACAAAATAAATCTGGCCACCGCGCTCTAATTCCACTTCAATCGCAGAGCGAATCAGCTTCTCGTCGTATTTCGCCACCACGGTCTGGATGGCCATGCGATCCTTCGGCGGCGTCTCAATTACGCTCATATCGCGTAATCCAACCAGGGACATGTGCAGGGTGCGCGGAATCGGCGTGGCTGACATGGCAAGCACATCAATCTCGCGCCGCATCTGTTTCAAGCGCTCCTTATGGCGAACCCCGAAACGCTGCTCCTCATCGACGACCAACAATCCCAGATCCTGAAATTTAAGATCCTTCGATAACAGCCGGTGCGTGCCAATCAGGATGTCAACTTTACCCTGCTCCACTTTCTCCAGAATCGCCTTCTGCTCTTTCGGCGAGCGAAAACGCGAAATCATTTCGATGTGCACCGGAAACGCCGCGAAGCGCCGCTTGAACGTCTCGAAATGCTGGAAGCAAAGCACGGTGGTAGGCGTCAGCACCGCGACTTGTTTGCTGTCCTGCACTGCTTTGAACGCAGCGCGCATTGCAACTTCCGTCTTTCCATACCCGACATCGCCGACCAGCAGCCGATCCATCGGCATGGTCGATTCCATGTCGCGCTTGATGTCGGCAATCGACGTAATTTGATCGTCGGTCTCGTTGAAGTCGAACGCATCTTCAAACTCGCGTTGAAACTGATTGTCGACAGAGAATGCATTCCCCTGCGCGGCCTTGCGAACGGCGTACAGCTTCAGCAGTTCATCCGCCATGTCGGCCATGGCTTTTTTCACGCGCGCCTTGGTGCGTGTCCACTGCGCGCTGCCCAGCCGATGCAACACAGGAGCTGGACCGGTATCGGTCGAGCGATATTTCTGGATCAGATCCAGTCGCGTCAGCGGAACATATAAGCGCGCCGCTTCGGCAAATTCCAGGATCATGAACTCGACATGCATGCCATCCTGCGAAATTTCCTTCAAACCTAGATAACGAGCGATGCCATGATCGACGTGTACAACATAATCGCCAATCGTCAGATCGCGAAAGTCGGAGATAAATGCGGCGGTGTTCGATTTCGATTTGCGCACCACCGGCCGCGCCGTGACATCCGCTTCATCAGAAAGATCGTTGGCACCAAAAACCACCAGCCGCGCTTCTTCCAGCACTACCCCGTTTGAAATTTCCGTGCGAACAATGACGGGAGCGCGCAAATCGCCACGCAGGTAGCTGGTCTCGTCGTACATGGTCTCGCTGCCGGTGTGCGCGCTGCGACTGCCAATGCGATAAGAAATTGCATACTCCTGCAAAATGCTGGCCAGCCGCTCCACCTCACCCTGGTTCGCGGCAGCCAGTACCGTGCGCATCTCCTGCGCCGCCAAAGCCTGCAACTGCTCCACCAGCGCGGGAATCGAACCGTGAAGTCGCAACGTGGGCCGCGTCGGAATCTCAATCTCGCCCAGCGAAGTTGTATCCGCGTCGAGTACGTCAACCGTTCCCAATTGGTCCAGATCAAGCCCCGGCGCATCTGCCACACGCGTCTGCCATTCCCATGGAGTCAGATACAAATCTGCGGGAGGAAACAACGTATCGATACCGCTGCGTTCATGGCGCTGTTCCACCTTGTTCCACCAGCGCTCCAGCTGGTTTTGCACCATCCCCGGCTCTTCCACAAAGATGCGGCATTTTGGAATCAGGTCAAACACAGTCTGGTGCTGTCCCGACGCCGCGACCGCAAAAAACTCCCATCCCGGAAACGCATTTGTCCCTTCCGCCTCGATGGCTTCATGCAGCGCTTCATTCTCGCCTTCCAGCCGCTTTCCGCTGAGCCGAGTATGCACCCGTGACAGCAACGAATTCGTCATCGGAGTTTCTGTCAGTGGCAACAAGGTTGCCTCATCCACTGGTGCGGACGAGCGCTGCGTTTCTGGATCGAACTTTCGCATCGACTCAATTTCGTCGCCGAGGAATTCAATGCGTAGCGGTGCATCCATCTCCGGCGGATAAATATCCAGGATGCCGCCGCGCAGCGCATACTGCCCGCGCATCTCCACCATGTCGACTGGCTGATATCCAACGCTTGCCAGGTGAGCGACCAGGGTTTCCGGATCCGCCTCTTCGCCGCGCCGCAGCGTGCAGGCCAGGTTGGCGTAGTGCTCGGCCGCGAAGATGCGATAACATGCCGACTCAACCGGCAGAATAATCATTCGCGCTGCGCCCTGCGCAATCTTCCACAGTGTCACCGCTCGCTGTTCCTGGATGTCCGGATGCGGCGACAGATTTTCAAACGGCAGCACATCATGCGCGGGCAAGCGCACCACGGCGCTTCGATCGAATTCGCCCGTCAAATCACAGGCAGCCTGCACCGTCAGTTGTAAGGCTTCCGCCGCGCGGTTGTCGGCGACCACCACGAACACCGGAACCTTGGAGATGCGGGCGAGGAGCGGAAGATACAGCGCGCGCGCGGTGGCTGTCAGTCCTGAGACGCGACGACGCCCCACGCCGCTGACCAGCGAGGGTCGCACGCGATCAATGCCAGGAGACTTGTCGAGGTCCGCGAAAAATTCCCGGACAAAAGGAAGGATCATGAGCTACGCCTGAAACGCGATTCGGTTATAGCAACCTCAGCTAGCGAATTTCCAGAATGTTGGTTTCTTTCGAAGCATGCTCTTGCGCCCGTTCAGCCACCTGCCGCGCAATCTTGTAAAACGGAGCTGCCTGCTCTGAAAGATCTCCGGCCAGCGAAATCGGTAATCCGCGATCACCGCCATGTCGAATCTCCGGATCGAGTGCGACCGAGCCGAGAAACGGAACTTGGTATTCTCGCGCGGTCCGTTCGACACCGCCCTTGGAGAAAATATCGATCTCATGATGGCAATGCGGGCAGGTGAAGGAGCTCATATTTTCCACAATGCCGAGCACATCTACATTCACTTGGCGAAACATTTCGATCGCTTTGCGGCCATCCTGCAGTGCCACATCCGAGGGCGTAGAAATCACCACGGCTCCCGTCAGCGGAACCGTTTGCACCAGCGAAATCACTACGTCTCCCGTGCCCGGCGGCAGATCGACAATCAGAAAATCCAACTCTCCCCATTGCACCTGCTGCAGAAACTGGCGAATAATCTGGTGCAGCATCGGTCCGCGCATCACCATCGGCTTGTCCCCCGGCGAGATGGAGCCGACAGAAATCAGCTTCACTCCATGGGCCTGCAACGGCTCAATGCGATTGCCTTCGAGTACCCGCGGTTGCTCTCGGCTTCCCATCATCAGCGGCACGTTTGGCCCATAAACATCCGCGTCCAGCAGGCCAACGCGATTTCCCATCTTCGCCAGCGAAATGGCAAGATTGACCGCCACGGTGGTTTTGCCGACGCCACCTTTCCCCGAGCCAACTGCTACGATGCAGCGAATCCCCGGTAGCGGTTGCGGTCCTTCAGAACCTTGTCCCATGTGTCCCATGATTACGACTCCTGACTCAACTTGTTTGGCCGTACAGGTGGTTGTGATCGACGCGAAGATTCTCTAAATGCGGCACTCATAAATCGCTTCTGCCGTGGCTTTAGACAGGCGTATCCGCAGTCTCCAGTGCAGCCCTGTTCTGCCGTTTCCGTTCTTTCTCCTGCTCGCGGCGTTCGCGTCGGCGCCCTGCATCGTCAAACCGTCTCGCTTCCTCTGGACCCTCCGTTGTCAGCGGCGGCACTGCAACTCGTCGCCCATTCGCATCAATCGCCACAAAGGTTAGATACGCGGAGGCGATATGGTGACGCGAACCTGCAATCGCATTTTCCACCCACGCCTTCACTCCAACTTCCATTGAGGTTTTGAACGCGCGATTCACAGATGCCTTCAAAATCACCAGGTCGCCCACATGCACCGGCGCGATAAAATCGATGTGCTCCATCGAGGCAGTCACAACATGGGCGCGAGCATGACGATAGGCAGCCATGGCCGCAACCAGATCGATAAAATGCATCAGGCGTCCACCCAGCAAATGACTCAAGGGGTTGGTATCATTCGGCAATACCAGTTCCGTCATTTCCGATTGCGATTCAGACACGGAACGCGGCTGAAGCGAAGATGTTGCGAAGTCTTTCATGGGCTCTGCTCCTGCGTTTCTTCGTGGTGCGGGCCTGGAAGTATGATTGCGTATCACTCCTTGTGCAGGACGCCACCGCAAAGGGAACTTTTATTTTACGCTGCGAAAGTTCCTGTCGCCGGATGGCTTGAGATGTGCCCCATGACGCCGTAAGGTGGAAGGGTGATGACTGTTGCTCGAACTGGATCACGTTTGAGGGATGATGGGCATCGACAAAGTAGCAGCATTCACAGAAATTTTGGCGCAAGACCCGGGGAATGCATTTGCTCGCTACGGACTGGCGATCGAATATACCCAGCGCGGCGAAACTGAATTGGCGATGGAGCAGTTTGATACCCTGCAGAAACTGCATCCCGACTACACCGCCGGTTATCAAATGGCTGCACAAACGTTGATGGCCAGCGGCAACATCCAGCAGGCGGAAGCGCGCCTTCGTGCCGGCCTCGAGTCCGCCCGCCGTACCGGCAACCAGCATGCTTTGGCAGAGATGACAGGAATGCTGGAGGAACTGGCAAATTCGGGCGCGTAGTAGCTGTCTCATCTACGGCGTCGCGACTTTGTCCGACGAGTTGAAGTCCGCTTTGATCGCGGGTCTCACCCCCAGACGTATCGAACGATTTCGATTGTATGAGACAGCTTCGAGCGTCAGAACAGAAATCAAGCTGGAGAGAGAATGAAGATTCCATTATTCCCGCTCGATCTGGTGTTGTTTCCTGGGGCAGCCCTTCCGCTGCACATTTTTGAAGACCGTTACAAGGAGATGATCGGGGAATGCCTTCAATGCCAGGGCGAATTCGGAATGGTGCGCGCCCGGCGAGAAGGTCTGGCCATCATCGGATGCACCGCGAAAATTCTCACCGTGATGCATCGCTATCCGGACGGACGCCTCGACATCCTCTGCCGCGGCGAGCGGCGCTTTGAAATTGAATCGCTGGTAGAGGGACGAAGTTTTCTCGAAGCGGAAGTAGATTTTCTTGCTGACCTGGAACCCTGCTCCACGCGCCGCGACCGCGAACAATGTGCCGCGCTGCATATGGAAATGATGGAGTTGTCGGGAAATTCCGCCACGGAATTTCCTCAGCTGGATTTGAATCAGCCGGTGGCCTTTCTGTTGGCTTCCGCCATTCCGGCGGACCTGGAGTTCAAACAGGAACTGCTGCACCTTCACTCCGACGGCGAGCGAACCGCGCGCTTGATGGAGTTTTATCAATTGATTCTGCCCAAGCTGCAACGCGGCTCCATCGGCGCCAAAACAGCGGCACGCAGCGGTTTTGTCATGTAGACGGCCCCGGGGCCACACACGCTAAACGGATTGGCGAACGCCCACAGCAGGCTTGCATGGTGCCAGAGCAAAGAATCTGGCTCGATTTGCATCTCCGTCCGTTCGTGACCGTGTGAAAGCGCATCGAAAGAAGTAAGAATCATTCCCTACGAAGACTCGTCTAAGACCCAAGGGGGACATGCATGGCGAATTCAACCCAACTTCCCGCAACGCTGGGCGAGTTGCGGCGCAGCACTCACTTTTCTGAAGCGCGGCTGGCTCGGCGCACGGTGAAGGATGAGATGCGCGAGCATCTGATTGAACGCCTCCGCGCGAAAGATACCCTGTTCCCGGGCATTGTCGGCTATGACGACACCGTGGTTCCGCAGATCGTGAACGCGGTCTTATCGCGCCATAATTTCATTTTGCTCGGCCTGCGCGGACAGGCGAAGAGCCGTATTTTGCGCGCGCTCACAACCCTGCTCGACGAAACCATTCCATACATCGCCGGTTGCGAAATTCGAGACAATCCGTACGCACCCTTGTGCCGCGCCTGCAAAGATCGGCTGGCGGAACATGGCGACTCGACCGTCATCGCGTGGCTGCCGCGCGACCAGCGCTACGTGGAGAAGCTGGCCACGCCCGATGTCACGGTTGCCGATCTCATCGGCGATCTCGACC
Organism: uncultured Acidobacteriota bacterium; assembly: GCA_963794795.1. GTDB lineage: Bacteria > Acidobacteriota > Terriglobia > Terriglobales > Acidobacteriaceae > JAKAAZ01. The sequence continues at coordinate 48,132 of CAWCFC010000014.1, forward strand.
CCATTAAGGCCGCGCGCAGCGGACAACAGCTGTCCAACGAAATGAACATCCACTACGGCCTGCTGCCGCGCGCCAATCGCGGCATCTTCGCGTTGAATGAGCTGCCCGATCTGGCTGGAAAGATCCAGGTCGCATTGTTCAACATCATGCAGGAAGGCGACGTGCAGATCAAAGGCTATCCCGTGCGCCTGGCGCTCGACGTCGCGCTCATCTTCAGCGCCAATCCGGAGGATTACACGGCGCGCGGCAAAATCGTCACCCCGTTGAAGGACCGCATCGGCTCGGAAATTCGCACGCACTATCCGCTGACGCTGGTCGAAGGCATCGCCATCACCGGCCAGGAAGCCTGGACCGAGCGTGGCCTGATGAAGACAGAAATCCCAGGCTACATTCGCTCCATTGTCGAACAGATCGCCTTCACGGCGCGCGAGGACAAGAAAGTCGATCGCCGCAGCGGTGTCAGTCAGCGGCTGCCCATCAGCACCATGGAGCTGGTTGTCTCTAACGCCGAGCGGCGCGCGATTCAGCACGGCGAGTCGCTGGCAGTGCCGCGCGCCGGAGATCTCTACAGCGCCCTGCCCGGCATCACTGGCAAGATTGAGCTGGAATACGAGGGCGAAATGCGCGGGCCGGAAACGGTGGTGCGAGAAATTGTTCGCCAGTCCATCGCCCAGGTCTTCGATCACTATTTTGCCGGCACCAACACACAGCAGATTGAGCAGTGGTTCAATCTCGGCGGCAATATCAAAATGCAGGACGATCAGCCAGCAGCGGAGATGCTGACCGAGCTGAATCAAATTCAAGGATTGGTGGAAACATTGACGCCGCTCGGAATTCGCGCCAATGACACACCGGAACGCATCGTGTCGGCAGCGGAGTTTCTGCTGGAAGGCATGGTGGCGCATCGCCGCATCAGCCGCGATGAAGAGCGCGGTTTTGTTGCTCCTGAGCGTCCTTATCCAGGGGAACGCACGGAACGCGGCGGAGAGCGATCTCGCACAGAACGCGATCCTGACGACTTGATCGGCAAGCGAGGACGGAAGGTTTACAACTGATCTCCGCTGACAGTGTTTTTTAAGGTAAACGATGAAGCGCGTTCGATACAGCAAATACACGGGCAACCTGGCCGACGAGCTCGAGATGGAGTCGTTGCTGGAGGCGCTGTCGGATTTCCTGCTGGATTCCGGCTTTCAGTCTCCCTTTGGCCGTTTTCACGAGTTACGCGGCGATCAGACGCTCGACAACCTGCGCGAGGCCATGCGCCAGGCGCTGGAGTATGGCGATCTGTTCGACGAAGCCATGCAGGAAAAAATTGATCAGCTCAGCGGGGATGGCGAACTGGAAAAGCTGATTGAGCAGTTGCTCGATCGCATGGAGCAGGAAAACTACGTTCAGTTCGATCGCGGCCAGCCGCAAACCCCGCAGCCCGGCAGCGTCTCTCCCTCAAGCGGAGAAGCCACCGCCGCCGCGCCGGAGGTGCGATTCCAGGTCACCGACAAGGGGCTGGATTTTCTCGGCTACAAAACCTTGCGCGACCTGCTCGGCTCACTCGGCAAGTCTTCCTTCGGACGACACGACACGCGGGAGCTTTCCACTGGAGTTGAGGTCAGCGGCGGTTCACGCCAATATGAGTTCGGCGACACCTTGAATCTCGACGTGAACACCACGCTCAGCGCGGCGCTGGCCCGCGAAGGACTCGCGCTACCGCTCAATCTGGAATACAGCGACCTGCACGTGCATCAGTCGGAGTATCAGAGTTCCTGTGCCACGGTGGTGATGCTGGATTGCTCCCACTCCATGATCTTGTATGGAGAAGACCGCTTCACTCCTGCCAAGCGCGTGGCCATGGCGCTGTCCCACCTGGTGCGCACGCAGTATCCGGGCGACACATTGTCGCTGGTGTTATTCCACGACTCCGCCGAGGAGTTACCGCTTTCGCAGCTGGCGCGCGCCCAGGTGGGCCCGTATTACACCAACACCCGCGAAGGCCTGCGCTTGTCGCAGCGCATCCTGGCCCGCCAACGCAAAGACATGAAGCAGATTGTCATGATCACCGACGGCAAACCTTCTGCGCTGACGCTGCCCGATGGGCGCATTTACAAAAGCGCCTTCGGTCTTGACCCGTTGGTCGTCCACGAAACCCTGGAAGAAGTCGCCCGCTGCAAGCGTTCCGGCATCATGATCAATACCTTCATGCTGGCCTCCGATCCCGGGCTGGTGCAGTTTGTGCAGCGGGTCTCGGCCATGTGCAAGGGCAAGGCCTATTTCACCACCCCGGAAAATCTGGGCCAGTACCTGCTGATGGATTTTCTCTCCCGCAAAATGAAAACCATTCACTAAGCAGTGAGCCTTGACATATGGGCGCCTGGTGCAGCGCTTGTCGGAGCGCCGCCCTCACCGAGCACCACCGGCGGAGTCCGCAGTTGTTCCCTTAGTTCTCCCGCCAACTCAACCACCTGCCGCAACGTGATCACCGTTCCCGGGGTAAGCGTCGGCTCCTGCAACGCCAACTGCGTCTTCAGCAGCAGTCCGGTCAGTGTGGTGTTCATTTCGCCTTCCATAATCTGGGCAGCAGCACGCATGGCCAGCGACAGCTCCCGTTCGCGCCGCTGCAGCGCGGCTCGCACTTCGCGCAATACGCGGTTGCACCCGGAGATGCCAAGATTCACCTGAATGGGCACCGCCAGTCCAGCCTGTTGCCATAACACCTCCGCGCCCGCGGGATCGGCCTCCACCAGGCTTTCATCCAGCACCATCACCGCGTATTCCCGGCGGCGCAGCGCGGCCAGGGCGGTGCGGCGGTTCTCGGCCACTTCGACAGACAAGCCTAGCTGCCGTCCAACCGCGGCGGCACAGTTCTCGGCTCCAGACATCGTCGTCACCAACAAGACAGTTTGTGGCATGGAATTTCTCCTTCATGGGTTCCGTTTGCGTTTGGATCGGATGGACAATGGGACGGGCGGCGTCGCGTGCTAATTGACTTCCGGCTCATCCGAGATGCCGTATTCCTTCAGCTTGCGATAGAGCGTCGTTTTGCCGATGCCCAGCAATCGGGCCGCCGTCAGCTTGTCTCCATTCAGCTGTCGCAGCGTATTCAGAATGGCCTGTTTCTCCATCTCCGCAATGGTCAGGATGCTGGCATCCACCTTGACCGGTTCCTCGTCCGAGGGCTCGGGGACACCCTGCGAGTGCATGCGGTACTCCTGCAGCTGGGTCGGCATATCTCCCAGGTGCAACACCGGGCCGGAAGAAAGCGCGCAGGCCCGTTCAATGGTGTTTTCCAGCTCCCGCACGTTGCCCGGCCAGTCGTAGCTGCCCAGCACACGCAGCACATCGTCGCTCAGGGTGTAGGACACGCCGGTCTCGCGACGCCGCCGTTCCAGAAAGTGGGCCGCCAGCAGAGCGATGTCGGCACGCCGTTCGCGCAGCGACGGCACCTTCACGTTGACCACGTTGAGACGGAAGAACAGGTCCTTGCGGAATTTTCCCTGCTCCACCATCGACACCAGGTCTCGATTGGTGGCCGCCAGGATACGGACATGGATCGGGATCCGCTGATTCGACCCAATAGGCCGAATTTCTTTTTCCTGCAGCGCTCGCAGCAGCTTGGCCTGCAGGTCAAGCGGCAACTCGCCAATCTCATCCAGAAAGACCGTGCCTCCCTCGGCCGTGGCCAGCAGTCCTTCCTTGGAGCGATTGGCTCCGGTGAAGGCCCCTTTCACATAGCCGAACAATTCACTTTCGATCAGCGTGGGCACCAGCGATCCGCAGTCCACCGGAATGAACGGATGATTGGCGTTGGGGCCGTTGTAATGGATCGTCCGGGCCACAATTTCCTTGCCGGTTCCGCTTTCTCCCAGGATCAGCACTGGATGGGTGGTATTGGCCACTTTCGACAGAATCCGGTACACCCGCTCCATTTCAGGACTGCGCCCGATCAGGGTGCCGAATCCGTCCGAGGTCCGCAACTTCTCCCGCAGCCGACGGCTTTCCGTATCGAAGTGACGCCGTTCCGAGGCCCGCTCCAGCACATCGGATAATTCGTCCATGGTGAAGGGTTTAGTCAGGTACTCGCTGGCTCCGGTGCGCATGGCTTCCACGGCGGAGGACACCGTGGCATACGCCGTCATCACCACCACCACCGTTTCCGGATAGAGGGTGCGAATTTCTTCCACCAGTGGCAGGCCGCCGCCGCCCGGCAGCTTCAGATCCAGCAGTACGATGTCGGCCATATGCGCTTTGAGCGCGGTTCGCGCACCGTTGGCATCGTCCACACTCGACACTGCAAAGCCAAGGTTGCGCGCGATGTCGGAGACAGCGGTCCGGATGGCAGCATCGTCATCGACCACCAGCACATGCATCATGCTGGCTCGCTCCATGGGGGGGATTTGAGACGTGGGGGTAAACATTCGCGTTGTAGTTAGCATGGTACGCGGGTTCCTTTCCGATGTGCGTCAAAATTGTTGGATCGCCGGGTACGACCGGGTGTCTGCGTGGCTCTGTTCGACGCGAGTGCGGTGCTTCGCGGTTGCGGAGCGATTGTCGGAGCCGGGTGCCTGGGTAGCTCGATGGTGAAGCAGGTGCCATGGCCGGCGCGAGAACGAACCTGGATCGAGCCGCCGGCGGCAAGCGTCAAGTTCCGCACGATCGCCAGCCCATAACCTCGCCCGCATTTCGGATGTTGCTTCGCCGCTTTCGTGGAGAATCCCGAATCAAAAATGCGTGGCAGAATGTCCGCGGGAATTCCGTTGCCGGAGTCCGATACACGTAGCACCAGAGGACGCCGTTCGGAGGGGACTCCGTGCTCGAGTTCAATCGTCAATCGTCCGCCCCGGGGCATGGCATCGATGCCATTGCGCACCAGGTTCAGCAGAATGCGATCGAATTCCGGTTCCTGCAGCGCCGTTGTCTCGGCGTGGGCCACGATCTTGCTTTCCACACGGATCGTGTTCCCGGCCATCCGCTGGAACAGTGGCTCCCGGATTTGAATGACAACCGCCAGGTCCAGCGTGTTCGGCCCGGCGGCCACCGTCTCCACGGGTGAGGATTCCAAGAGCGCAGACGTCTGCGCGGAATCGAGCAGCGACGTTACCAGTCCCTGCCCGCGTTCCACCGCATTCGAGAGTTCTTCAATCCAGGTGCGTCCATGGCCCGCCACCGTACCGGAGGTGCGCAGCAGATCGCAGTAGACCTGCAACACCGTGAGCCAGTTGCGCGCATCGTGCGCCAGGTGGCTCGCGGCCGCTGCTCGTTGTTCCGGCGTCGTGTTCCCCGAATGCGCAGCGGCTTCGGAGCGGCTCGGTTCGTGTTGCTGGAAAGCTGCGGTCATGACGCAATCTCCAATCCTGCAATTTCGGCAGAGCCTTCGGTTTCCAGCCCGCCGGTTCGGGGCAAAGCGGCTGCCCGTCGAATCCACTCGTTCACATCACTCATTTCGTTCACATCACTCATTTCTCGATGGGAGCTTCAGAGGGTCTCGGAAGTGCTTGTTCCCGGTTGCGGGTTCACAGCAGATTCGACTTTCATTCGCTCCCGCCCTACTCCTTATCACGTTGCGTGCCAAACTGGTCCTCCTCCCCTAACCTTACGAATTCAGGGTACTTAACTGGAACCGGCGTTCCCCGCATCCGTTACCAAAGAAACTCGCCGGTGCCAAATTGAAATCCCTTCAACCCTCAGCTTCCTTCGCAACTCGAACCAATCCAAGCACTTCCCCACAATTCCCAATTTGAACCATCTTGAAACTCGGTTCCCACTCCGGGACTCGCTGCCCAAACCTCCTCCCGCCGTCCCAATTTGGCGTCTGTATCCGCGCGACCTTCGCCACAATCGTTACAATGGAATCCACATGTCCGCTCCAGTTCAGCCCTACTTCCGGCCGGAAGGCCGCGCTACCGATGCGCTTCGTCCGCTTCGCCTGACCCTCGATTTTGTTCCCACCGCCGAAGGCTCGGTACTCATCGAACTGGGACATACCCGCGTTCTCTGCAACGCCACGGTCGAAAATGGAGTGCCGGGCTGGCTGCGCAATCGCGGCCAGGGCTGGGTCACGGCGGAATATGGCATGCTTCCTCGCGCCACCCTCACCCGTACCCCCCGCGAAAGCGAGCGCGGCAAGGTAGGCGGCCGGACCCATGAAATTCAACGCCTGATCGGCCGCAGCCTGCGCGCGGCCGTGGATCTGAAGGCCCTGGGCGAACGCACCATCATTCTGGATTGCGATGTTTTACAGGCCGACGGAGGCACCCGCACCGCCGCCATCACCGGCGCAGCCGTGGCGCTGCAGCTTGCCATCGATCGCCTGGTGGCCGCAAAAACCCTGGCCGCATCGCCCGTCCGACACCTCATCGCCGCTATTAGCGTCGGCGTGGTCGACGGTACGCCGCTGCTCGACCTGGCCTATGAAGAAGACGCCCGCGCCGATGTCGACATGAACGTGGTCATGACCAGCGCCGGCGAATTCGTCGAGGTGCAGGCGACCGCGGAACACAATACCTTCTCCCGCGACCAGCATTTCGCCCTGCTCGACCTGGCGGCGCGCGGCACGCGGGAACTTGTCCAGGCGCAGCAGGCCATACTGGCGCACCGGTCGTAACCCGTACCTATGACGCCCATCACCGATTCCCTTTCCGCCGCCAGCGTAAAATGAAGACGACTATACGGAAGGGATGAACCTCAGAAGTGTCACCCTGGCCTTTCCGGGCCGCAACAACCACAGACCCTACAAGACAAAAACCAAGGAGTAAGACGATGAAGCTCACCCCCGGCAAACTGGCCGGCATGAAAGCCCTCTCGGATGAACGTGGCGTCATTGCCGCCGCTGCGATGGATCAGCGCGGTTCTCTGCAAAAGTCCCTGGCCAAGGAAAAAGGCTCTCCAGTAGACGCCCACGCGCTGACGGAATTCAAGACCTTGGTGACGGAAGTTCTCACCAAGCATGCCTCCGCGATTCTGCTTGACCCGGAATATGGACTGCCCGCCGCTCAGCATCGCAACGGCAAAGGTCTATTGCTTGCCTATGAGAAGACCGGCTACGACGCTGCCACACCCGGCCGCCTGCCCGACCTGCTCGATCACTGGTCGGTTCGCAGAATTCAGCACGAGGGCGCGAATGCAGTGAAGCTGCTGCTTTACTACACGCCGTTTGAGAAGAAGGAAATCAACGACGTCAAGTATGCCTTCATCGAACGCGTCGGTGATGAGTGCCGTGCCCACGACATCGCATTCTTTCTGGAGATTGTCGGCTACGATGCCGAAGGCGGCGATGAAAAGTCCTTAGCCTATGCCAAAAAGAAGCCGGAAATCGTGACCCGCGCCACGGCCGACTTCTCCGATGACAAATTCGGCGTCGACGTCCTCAAGATGGAAGTCCCCATCCAGATGGAGTTTGTTGCCGGCACCAAAGCCTTTAAGGGCACCGCTGCCTACACCAAAGAGGAAGCGCTGCAGTTGTTCCGCAAAGCGGCGGAAGCTTCCGCCAAGCCGTTTATTTATCTTTCTGCCGGCGTCTCCAATCCAGTCTTCATTGAAACCCTGGAACTGGCGGGCGAGTCCGGCGCCAAATTCAACGGCGTCCTCTGCGGCCGCGCAACCTGGAAGGACGGTATCGCCGTCTATGCCAAGCAGGGCGCCAAGGCCTTTGAAAATTGGCTGAAGGATGAAGGCGTTCGCAATATTGAGAACGTCAACACCGCGCTCAAAGCCGCCACTCCGTGGCATGAACGCTTCGGCATGTAAGCTCGCACCATCGCCTGAAAGGCAAGCCCAGCGGGACCGCATGCCATGTGCGGTCCTGCTGTTTTTGGATCGACGTTACGCTTCATCGCAACCAAAATGAGTGCACGCGATACAACTCGCAGCGTTCCGCGCAAATCACATCTTGACTTCATGCCGGCTTGTTCCTACAGTCGCAGTATGGAAGTGAACCGTTCTGGTACCGACGGCACCGACAGTCATTCCGCAGGCGATGCAACCGAAGCACTCATGGGACCGCGCAAAGACCTGGTCCTGACCGCCATCGTTGAAAACTATATTGCCACCGGGGATCCGGTCGCGTCGCAGGCCATCGCGCGCCAGCAGAATCGCGAAGGCATGAGCGCGGCCACCGTCCGCAATGTGATGGCGGACCTGTCGGAAGCCGGCTACCTGGAACAGCCGCACACCTCGGCTGGACGAATCCCGACCGCGCAGGCCTTCCGCTATTACGTGGAGCAATTGCTGCGCCGCAAATCTTCGCCGCACCAGGCGCTGCCGCAACCTACCCAGGAACAGATTGAAGAGAGCTTCAGCGGCGTCGCCAGCGCCACCGATTTCTTCGCCCGCACCTCGCACATCCTGGCGCTGCTCTCGGGCGGCGTCGGTGTGGGCCTGGGCGTTCCCATCGCTTCTGCCGACTGGGAACTGCTGGAACATGTGCACTTCGCGCGACTTGGAAATTCTCGCGTGCTCACTGTGCTGGTCACGACGGCAGGCGTGGTGCGCGATCGGCTGCTCACGCTGGAACACGATCTGTCTCCGTCCGAGCTTGAAACCGCAGCCAATTATCTGAATCAGAATTTTCACGGCTGGGGACTCGAGAGCATTCGCAAGGAACTGACGCGCCGCATGGATCGCGAGCGCCGCGAGTACGACCAGGTTCTCTGCTCGCTGGAGCTGTGGGCCAAGGGCGCCATGAACCCCAGTGGCGACCGTAATGCCCAGGAAAAATCCATCTTTGTCGACGGCGTCGCCAACTTGATGGCCACTGAAGCCGACCAGAGAAACCTGCGGGAGATATTTCTCGCTCTCGAAGAGAAACAACGCATCATCGATCTGCTGAACGCCTACGTCGACAGCAAGCAGCCTTCGGTGCGCGTCGTAGTTGGACTGGAAGAAAGCATTCCGGAAATGCGCGACCTGGTGCTGATCGCCGCCCCCGCGCGCCGCGGTGCGGAGCATCTGGGAACGGTCGCCGTCATCGGCCCCACTCGAATGCAGTATGCCAGCGCCATCGACACCGTCACCTATGTCGCCGATCTTTTCGGCCGCTGGGCAGCACAGCCCTAACCGGTTGCAGCGTAAGCCCTCCGCCGCAGAAAAACCGCATGTTTCGCGGCGCGTCCGCTGAATCCAATCCGACCATTTCCCCGACTGGTTACAATAGAGACAAGGAGTAGGGGAATCGGCGATCCGCGAAGCTGATGCGTTTCGTGTGTCTCGCGCATCTCTTAGTGAAGAGCCCATAGCAGTAGAGCCAGGAACGCGGAGCTTCGCCAAGCGATTCGCCCCACACTGCATTCCATCATCTGACACGAAAAATTATGCGACACGACGAATCATCCAAGTCGGGCAGGAACGCCCACCCTATGAAGAACGAGAAAGAAACGCCTGCGCCGGCTGTGAAAGTCGACTCTGCAGAACCTGAAGCCGCGCCCGTAGTCGCGATCGACGCAGCCGCAGTCCCGACTGAAGTCGAGCGTCTGCAGACGGAACGGGATCAACTCTTCGACCGCCTGGCACGCCTGCAGGCGGAGTTCGACAATTACCGCAAGCGCGAAACCCGGGAACGCGCCGAATATCGGGACTACGCACTGATCAACACCGTCGAGCAATTTCTTCCCGTACTCGATAATTTCCAGCTCGCGCTCAAGACTCAAAGTACAGCCGAGCAACTTCGCTCCGGTGTCGAACTGATTGTCAGACAGATGGGAGAGGTTCTGCGCTCGCTCGGTGTGCAGCCGATTCCCACCGTCGAAACGCAATTCGACCCCCGAGTCCATGAAGCTATTGAGATGGTCGAACGCGAGGATCTGCCGGACCATCAAGTGATGGACGAAGTCCGCCGCGGCTACACCCTGCGCGAACGTTTGCTGCGTCCAGCTTTGGTTCGCGTCGCCACCAATCCAAAACAGAAAACAGCATGAGCCCAACTGCCCGCGTGATTAAAGCCGATTATTACGAAGTTCTGAATGTAGAGCGCACCGCCTCTGACCAGGAGCTGAAAAGCGCCTACCGCAAACTCGCCATGCAGCACCATCCGGATCGCAATCCGGACGACCCAGCTGCCGAAGAGAAATTCAAACAGGCAAGCGAGGCCTACCAGATCCTTTCCGATCCGGATAAGCGTGCTGCCTACGACCGCTTCGGTCACGCTGGAGTCAGCAATGGCATGGGAGATGCCAGCGGATTCGCCGGCATGCCCGACCTGGGCGACATCTTCGGCGATCTGTTCGGAGAGATGTTCAACATGGGCGGCGGCCGTCGCTCCTCGCGTGCCCAGCGCGGTCGCGATCTGCAGTATGAGCTGACCCTCACGTTTGAAGAAGCCGTCTTCGGCAAGCAAAGCGAAATTGAAATTCGCCGCATGGAAAACTGCACCATATGCCAGGGAACCGGCGCCGAACCAGGGCACGGTCCTACCATTTGCCAGCAGTGTGCCGGTCGCGGTCAGGTTCGTTTTCAGCAGGGATTTTTCTCCGTCGCTCGAACCTGCCCGGTCTGCGGCGGCACTGGCAGCCTGGTCACGCATCCCTGTCAAAAGTGCAAGGGCGAAGGCCGTCAGGCAGCCAACCACACCATCAACGTCACCGTTCCTGCGGGCATTGAGGATCGCATGCGCATCCGCTACCAGGGTGAAGGCGACGCCGGTCGCTACGGCGGCCCCTCCGGAGATTTATATGTCGTGATTTCGGTCGAGCCGCATCCTTTCCTCGAACGCGAAGGCAACGACCTGCACTACGTGCTGCCCATTTCTTTCCCGCAGGCAACGCTGGGCACGGAGATCATGATTCCCACGCTGGAAGGCGAGACCAAACTGAAAGTTCCCGAAGGCACCCAGAGCGGCACAGAATTCCGCCTGCGCAACAAAGGCGTTCCCTACCTGAACGACCATGGCCGCGGAGATTTAATTGTTCAGGTGGTGGCGCAGGTGCCGCGCAAGCTGACCAAGCCGCAAAAGGAATTGATGCGCCAGCTTGCCGAAACTCTCACCGTAGAAAACACGCCCTCATCGCGCAGCTTCATCGGCAAGATGAAAGATATCTTCAGCTAACGAAATCAACGAACGGATTTGCTGCGGGACTGGTTCGCTCTCGCGAGTCGTTCATGCGGTCTCTATCCGATCCACCACGCGCCGATCAAACTTGCCACTGCGATCGCTGCCGTTTCAGTTCGTAAAATATTTTTCCCCAGACTCACCGATTGCCACCCGCTGGTAGCGAAGCTCGAAAGTTCCGACGAAGTCCATCCGCCTTCCGGTCCGATCGCGGCATAAAGCCTTGTCGATGGGGCTACATTTCGGTCTGTTGTCATCAAAGATTCCCATAGCGATCGAGACCGCTCCTCTTCCGATAAAAGGTAGCGTAGCGAGCCATTGCTTTCCGCGATGCAATCCGTGACCGACATCGGATCGGATATTTCCGGCACCTGGCTGCGGCGAGATTGTTGCGCGGACTCACGCGATATTTTTCTCCAGCGCTCGCAGCGTTTTGTTGCCGCCTGCACCAAATGTTTTTCGCTGCGTTGCGCCGTCAACGGAATCATTCGCGCCACACCCAACTCCGTCAGTTTCTCAATCGCCCATTCCATTCGCTCAAAACGAACCACGCTCAATCCCACGATCAGGGGAAGAGATTCGCCCGCCTCTACTTCCTCGTGCAGCGAGAACTCGACAGTATTCGCAGACACTTTTTCGACCACCCCTCGCCGAACCGCATGTCCAGCGACGATATCGAACTCCTGTCCAACCTGTGCGCGCAAAACACGTGCCAGATGGGCCGCCTGCTCTTCCAGCAGCGTGGCGGAATTCTCGGTCCATCGATCTGCAATCCAGCGTCGGCGAGTCATAGCTTCTCCGCTGAGCCTACCGGACAGCAACAAAAAACAACAGCCGTCTTCGGGCAAATTCAGCGTTGTCACAAAACAGAAGAGGGAGCGCTTTGCGCTCCCTCTTCTGTTTTGCCTTTGAGTGATTCGGTTATTTACTTCTTTTTGGTGGTCTTCTTAGCTGCCTTCTTCGTTGCTTTCTTTGCTGCTTTCTTGGTTGCCATATGAACTATTCTCCCTTTCGATGTGACATCGAGAACTGCAGTCTCGTACCGCAGTTACACGAAGGTATAGTTTTGCGCAAAATTAATGTCAAGAAAAAAATTACATTCGTGTCGCTTTTTTTATCGGCATCCACTCCTCATTTTTTCTAAAGGGGAATTCTTTCGTGTGATGCAGCACACGCGAAGTCGAAAAACCATACGACTCGCGACTCGCACGTCGACATATACCTCCGTGAAAATCGAAAAAATCATCGGATCGAAATGGTCGATTGCGGCCCGCAATCACATTCCATCGAATGCGGTGCGGGTTGCAACATGCATCATCGGCGCATCGCAATCCGTGCTCCAGCACCGCACGTTTGGCGCTTGACGATTATGCAGCCATTGCCTCGCGATCTCATCCAATGGATTGCGGACAACGCCGCCAGCCAGTCGCGACCACTGCGCCGTATACTTTTTTGTTTGCATCGAATCGCATCTATGAATCTTGAAGGGGAAGGTATGGAAGACGTTGTCATCGTTGCCGGAGTCCGCACACCTGTCGGAAAGTTCCTTGGCTCACTCAGTGATTTTTCTGCGACGCAGTTGGGCGCCATCGTAGTTCGCGAAGTCGTGAAGCGCGCCGGCATTGATCCCGCGTCGGTCCACGAGTGCATCATGGGCAACGTGGTATCGGCCGGTCTTGGCCAGAATCCAGCACGACAGGCGGCCATCTTCGGGGGACTCTCCCCTGAGGTCAGTGCCTTCACCATCAATAAAGTTTGTGGTTCCGGGCTGAAGGCGGTTGCGCTCGCAGCCCAGGCCGTCCAGACCGGCAATGCGGAAATCGTCGTCGCCGGCGGTATGGAATCGATGAGCAATGCTCCCTACCTGCTGCCCGACGCGCGCAAGGGTTTTCGCATGGGCGACAACAAGGTGGTCGACAGCATGGTGCGAGATGGCCTGTGGGATACCTACAACGATTACCACATGGGCATGACAGGCGAGAACGTTGCCGAGAAGTATTCCATCACGCGCGAAGAACAAGATGCCTATGCGCTCGAGTCGCACCGCAAAAGTGCAGCGGCATGGAAGGATGGCCGCTTCGCATCGCAGATTGTTCCCGTCGAAATCCCCGCGAAGAAGAAAGGCGGCGAGCCCACCCTCTTCAGCCATGATGAATCCGTCCGTGAAGATACCACGCTGGAAGCGCTGCGAAAGCTGAAGCCCGCATTCAAGAAAGATGGAACCGTCACCGCCGGCAATGCGCCCGGAGTGAACGATGGCGCCGGCGCCTTGCTCGTCATGTCCGCGAAGAAAGCCTCCTCCCTCGGCCTCAAGCCCATGGTGCACATCCGCGCCCAGGCCAGCAGCGGTATCGAACCCAAGTGGGTCATGATGGCTCCGGTCACCGGCATCCGCAAGGTGTTGCAGAAGGCCGGCTGGCAACGCGATGAAGTCGACCTCTTTGAACTGAACGAGGCCTTCGCCGTCCAGGCACTTGGCGTGTCGCGCGAACTTGGTCTCGATCCCAACAAAGTCAACGTGAACGGCGGAGCTGTAGCCATCGGTCATCCCATCGGTGCCAGCGGAGCGCGTGTCTTGATCACATTGATCTACGAAATGATTCGTCAGGATGCGAAGAAGGGTGTCGCCGCACTTTGTCTCGGCGGCGGCAACTCCGTCGCGATGGCGATCGAGCGCTGAGCCCAAATTTCGATGGTTGGTAAAATCTCGCTATGACGTGGAAGCGGATGATGTCGTGGTTGATGGGTTTGCTGCTGGTTTGCAGCGGCCCGCTCGCTTCCGGCTGCGATGCGGCCTGTCAGTTGCGAAGTACGAATTCCTGTTGCCACTCCGCCCTGTCGAATGAATGCAGGATGCTGCAGTGCCCCTCATCCACCGCATGTAATGGCACGATGCATCAGACGATAGCGGAGATACCCGCGCTTCGCGATCGCTTGCTCCAAGCCACGCCGGTGAGCGCCGACCTTGTTCCCGCAAGATGTCAGCCGCCGAACGCAGTCAGCCAATCGACCATGCAGGTTCGATCTCGCCGACCTTTGCAAAATTCCTCTGGATTCGATCCCCACCTGGTCAGCCTGCAAATTTAGAACGCCACACACACCCTCAAATGTCGCGTGTTGAATGGGTCTCGCCGCGTCCATTCGATTGTCATCCGAATTCCAGCTGCCAACCCGCATCCCTCCGTCTCGGGTTCGGCCACAGGATCATCGAATGAAAACAATTCTCCTCCTCTCGTTGCTATCGTTACTCGGCCCGCGGGGCGTCCTCGCGCAAGATGCGATGACATCGCACCCACCTCCGCAACACGCAACGCAGGCAATGGCTTCCGCCGACAGCATGCCGATGCGCTCCATGGAGTCGCGCACCTTCATTGAAGAAATTCTGCATCACGCAACCTCTGGCACCAGCGCCGAACCAAACTCCACCCCCATGCCGATGATGATGACTTTGCGTGGACCGTGGATGTTGATGTTCCACGCCAACGTTTTCATCACCGATGAGCAGCAGTCCAGCCCGCGCGGCGGCGACAAATTCTTCTCGACCAATTGGTTCATGCCCATGGCCGAACGACGCCTCGGCCCAGGTCAACTCACCGTTCGTGCCATGTTCAGCCTGGAACCCGCCACCATTACCGACCGGCGTTATCCACTGTTATTCCAGCAAGGCGAAACTGCGTTCGGCGTGCCCATTGCGGACGGTCAGCATCCCCACGATTTTTTCATGGAGCTGGCAGCCCTCTATGATTGGCGACTGAGCCAGCAGACTCTGCTGTCGTTCTACTTCGCTCCCGTGGGCGATCCGGCGTTGGGTCCAACAGCCTATCCACATCGCGCATCAGCCTCGGAGAATCCAGTCGGCGCTCTCGGCCATCATCAGGAAGACTCGACCCACATCTCCGACGATGTGGCGACGGTCGGAGTCACTTACAAAATTGCTCGCGTCGAGGCCAGCGGCTTTCATGGCCGCGAACCGGATGAATTTCGCTGGAATATCGACCAAGGAAAAATCGATTCGTGGTCGACGCGCCTGACCCTCCAGCCCGGCCAGAACTGGAGCGCGCAATACTCCTATGGCAGGCTGACCAGCCCGGAACAATTATTTCCGAATGACAACCAGGCCCGCACCACCGCTTCGGTCATGTACAACCGCCCCTTCAAATCTGGCAACCTCGCCAGCACCGTTGTTTGGGGGCGCACCCGCTCCATTCCAGATAACGGAAAAGAGAATAGCTATTTACTGGAGGCGACACTCCAGTTTCTGCAACGGAATTACGCGTGGACCCGTATGGAAAATGCGGGGCGATCCAACGAGCTCCTCATCGGCGAAAATCCGCTGCCGCCGGGCTTCATCGAATCTCCACTGACCCATGTGCAGGCGTATACCTTTGGCTACGATCACGAATTCAATTTTGTGCCGCACCTGGCATCGGCCATAGGATCGCAGTTCACGGTGTATGGTGTCGGCGCGCCTCTCCAGCCCATCTACGGGACAGATCCTATCGGGGTCAATATTTTTATTCGTCTGCGACCGTTTTAAGGCCAGACTCATCAGCTCCCAATATCATTGGGATTGGAGGTTTCTCGCCATGGCTCAGTCGGCGACTGACAACACGGATTCGAAGGAGCGTTTCAGCAGCCGCGTCGACGCGTACCGCGAGTTTCGCCCGCGCTATCCAGTCGAGGTGATCGACCTGCTGCGGCAGCACTGCGGTCTCACTCCCGCCTCCGTTATCGCCGACATTGGCGCAGGCACAGGAATGCTGGCTGAGCTTTTTCTGCAACACAGCAATTCCGTTTTTGCGATTGAGCCGAACCGCGCCATGCGTTCCGCGTGCGGAGATTTGGGCTCACAACATCCCAATCTGACATGTGTCGACGGTTCTGCAGAAGCCACTACCTTGCGGGATCATTGCGCTGACTTTGTAACTGTCGGCCAGGCACTCCACTGGTTCCACCTTGAACGCGCCCGCGCGGAGTTTGTCCGCATCCTCCAACCCGGCGGTTGGTGCGCGGTCATCTACAACGAACGTCGCACAGGAGGCGACCGGTTCCACAACGGCTACGAGCGCATCCTTCGAGAATTCGGCACAGACTACGAAAGCGTTCGCTGCAAATATCCGCACCAACAAAAACTGACGGAATTCTTCGCCTCGCAGAATGTCGTAACCGCACCCATGCAGCGAGCCAACATTCCCAATGCGCAGGAGTTCGATTTCAAGGGATTATTGGGGAGAATTCTCTCTTCCTCGTACATGCCGCAGCCGGGTCACCCCAACTACCCCGCCATGCTGCGTGCAGTCGAACAATTGTTTTCGCAATGTCAGAAAGATGGCCAGGTACGGCTCGAGTATGACTGCGTGGTCACTTACGGAAAGCTGGCGTAAGCTGAGCCACGCATTCATCTGCGGAGAGAAATCCCCTGGCTCCGACTCGCCTAACACTCGATGATGTTCAGCGCCAATCCTGCCTGCGACGTTTCTTTGTAACGGCTCTGCATGTCGAGCCCGGTGCGGTACATCGTCTCGATAATCTGGTCGAGCGAAATTTTGTGCGTCCCGGTTTCATTCATTGAAATGCGGCATGCGTTCACCGCCTTCACTGCTCCCATGGCATTGCGTTCGATACAAGGAATCTGCACCAGGCCGCCAATCGGATCGCAGGTCATGCCGAGGTTATGTTCCATCGCGATTTCGGCAGCATGCTCCACTTCTTCATTGCTTCCGCCCATCGCCGCCACCAATCCTCCGGCGGCCATCGAACAGGCGACACCCACTTCACCCTGACATCCCACCTCCGCGCCGGAGATGGACGCATTCTCCTTGTACAAAATACCAATCGCAGCCGCCGCCAAAAAGTAGCGAAGAATCCCTTCATCATCCGCTCCGGCGACAAAGTTCCGATAGTAATGCGCCACTGCCGGAATCACCCCGGCAGCCCCATTGGTCGGCGCAGTCACCACACGTCCACCCGCGGCATTTTCTTCATTCACCGCGATGGCGTAGAGCGTCAGCCAATCCATCGGCGCCAGCGGATCGCCCGCCTGCTTCCGCAGCAGCTTGGCGCGCATCTCCGGTGCGCGGCGGCGAACATTCAATCCGCCAGGCAGTGTACCTTCTGTCGTCAGACCCCGCTCCGCGCACTGCTGCATCGTCGTCCAGATCGCTTGAATGCCGACCCGAACCTCCACCTCACTGCGCGCGACAGACTCATTCGCCAGGATCAACTCCCACATCGATAAGTGATTTTGTTCCGCAACGTCCATCAGTTCCGCCGCGCTTTGAAATGGATATGGAATCTTCGCCGAACCGCCAGTAACGGTCTCTTCGCCTTCGGCGCGAATAAATCCTCCGCCGATGGAGTAGAAAATCCGCTGCCCCAATACCGCATGGTTCGCGTCGAACGCCGTGTATCGCATTCCGTTGGGATGGCCTGCCAGGGTTTCCGTGCGGTGCCAGACCACATCTTCCGTTTCATCGAACGGGACAATATGCTTGCCTAGCAGCCGCAACGCATGTGCATCGCGAATAGTTTGTACAATTCCGTCGATGGCCGACGGCTCCACCTTGTCGGGCTGCTCGCCGGCCAATCCCAGCAAAATCGCGCGATCTGTGCCGTGGCCATGACCGGTCAACGCCAGCGACCCGTACAGTTCCACCATCACTCGCATAGTCGCCTGCAACAGCCCTGCTGCTTCCAACTCGGCCACAAATCGACGCGCAGCCCGCATCGGACCCACGGTGTGAGAGCTGGAAGGTCCAATCCCAATCTTGAATAAGTCGAATAGGCTCGTCATCGTGCTGGAAACTCACGCGCAGCACTCTCAGCATACCCGCAGCCATGCGACATCGGTTCACCACAAGCTGCGGGAGCATCCGCAGGTAACGTCCCTGGTGCGAGCCCGCACATTCAAAAACCTCTCCGCAGTAGTACCATCGAGGACGGAACTCCCCCACGATGCTTTTTAAATCCTTCAGCGCCGCCGTCTACGGCATCCATGCCAACATCATCGATGTGGAAGTGGATTTCTCTGGGATCAAGACGACGGAAGACCGCTACCATACTGTCGGCCTGCCCGACGCCGCTGTGCGCGAAAGCCGCGACCGCGTTCGCGCCGCCATCAAGAATTCCGGCTTTGATGTTCCCCCCACCACGATCACCATCAACCTGGCGCCTGCCGATCTCAAGAAAGAGGGCTCAGGGTTCGATCTACCCATGGCCATCGGGATCCTCGGCGCGTATGGCAGCCTGCAGCTGCGCGACCTCAGTAATTTTCTTCTGGTGGGAGAACTTGGGCTCGATGGCAGCCTGCGACCCGTGCAAGGCATGCTCCCGATCGCAATTGCTGCTCGTGAACGCGGCATCAAGAATCTACTGATTCCTGCAGCCAACGCCCGAGAAGCCGCTGTCGTCGAAGGCGTCGATGTCTATGGCGTCAATACCCTGCTGGAAGTTCGTGAGTTGTTGAATGCTGCCGCCAACGGTGGCATCCAGGCCCAGCCTATTCGCGTTGCGACTCGCGATCTGCTCGGGGAGATGGAACATTTTCCCTTCGACTTCAGCGACGTTCGCGGTCAGCAAACCGCCAAGCGTGCTCTCGAAGTGGCTGCAGCCGGCGGTCACAACATTTTGATGATCGGCCCTCCTGGTTCCGGCAAAACCATGCTGGCCAAGCGGCTGCCCGGAATTCTTGCCCCGCTCAATTTTGAGGAAGCGCTGGAGACCACCAAAATCCACTCGGTCGCAGGCGTGTTGAATTCCGAAACCGGCCTGGTTACCCAGCGACCGTTTCGTTCCCCGCATCACACGGTGTCCGATGCGGGCCTGATCGGCGGCGGCGCCATCCCGCGTCCCGGCGAAGTATCGCTTGCCCACAACGGACTGCTCTTCCTGGACGAGTTGCCGGAGTTCCCGCGCAATGTGCTCGAAGTTCTTCGCCAACCGCTGGAAGATGGCCAGGTCACCATTGCCCGCGCCTCCATGTCACTGAGCTTTCCGGCGCGCTTCATGCTGGCAGCTGCCATGAATCCCTGCCCGTGCGGATACTTCAACGACAAATCCCGGCAATGCATGTGCACGCCGCCCATGATTCAACGCTACGTGTCCAAGGTTTCCGGGCCCCTGCTGGACCGCATCGACATTCATATCGAAGTTCCCGCGGTTCAATATAAGGAGCTCCGGGGTGGATCGGCTGCCGAGGGATCAACCGAAATTCGTGCCCGAGTATTGCAGGCGCGTGAACGTCAGGCCACCCGCTTTGCGGACGCCAAGGAGCGCATCTACTGCAATGCGCAGATGAGCACTCGCCAGATCCGGGCCTACTGCGGCCTGCCCGCCGACGCTGAGCGCCTGCTGGAACGAGCCATGCAGCAGCAAGGCCTGACCGCCCGAGCTCACGATCGCATCCTGAAAGTCGCCCGCACCATCGCCGACATCGAAGGGGAGGGCGATTTGGCGGTGAAACACCTGGCAGAAGCCATTCAATACCGTACACTCGATCGCAGTTACTGGTCGTAATATGATTATTTGGTTAAACTTGCAGCTATTTTTAACGATCAAGTGGTTCCGTCTAGGTTCTTGTTCTTTGCTCTGCTGCTGGAATTGTGCAAACGTATGGTAAATTTATGTTGACTGCGGATTCCTCCGACAGTTACTCTTAATAGTTGTCGAGCTCTACCGGTGGGCGTCCGTCGCTACGACAAGTGCCATACCCCACAGAAAATCCCGTCCAGTCAAGGACTTCCAAGATAGGAAACGCCATTAGGCGGCATCCGTCCTGACCGTCGACGGGAGTGAGTCGGCGACAATCTTCACTTCGTGAGTTGCCAGTATCCGCAAGTACGAACGCCTACAGCAAACCTCTGTAAAGAAGTCGGTTGTGGATCTCATCAAACGAAATTTTAGGACGATTTCCAGATTTTCGATCAATCGACGGGTGTGCTTCGTGCGTCTAAATCGGTAGCAACGTTGGCTGGACCGGCTCAACACTTCTCGTCCCCCGAAGTAGAAGGTTTTGACGGCCATTACTCAATAAGAAGAGAGGTACTGAAAATTATGCGCTCCCAACTAATATTTGGCGCTTTGACTTACGTCCGAAATCGCTACGAGCTGTGTCAGCTCGCTTCCAAAGCGGCCCGCAAATTGCACAAGCCAACCACCCGTCTGCAGGACACGATGAATGATGTATTGATTCGCTTTCATCACTCCAATCCTCTAGGCGAAAGCGCTGTCCCCGTTGAGCAGGTTCGTAAGCAGGAACGTCGCGCAGCGTAAGCTGCGTGCCGTTCCCCCACGGCCCGTCCCAATCATTATTCCCATAACCATAAAAACCTCCTGTCTGCTGCGCTTCCCGGTGCACTCCCCGATCAACACCATCCGAAAATCCACTAAAAAACATTTATGACGATTGCAGAACTAAAAGAAAAAAACATAACCGAACTGACGCGCATCGCGCGCTCCCTTGAAATTCCCGGGGCCAGCGGACTGCGCAAGCAAGACCTGATCTTCAAGATCCTGCAGGCGCAGAGCGAAAAAGAAGGTCACATCTTCGCCGAAGGCGTGCTTGAAATCCTGCCGGACGGCTACGGTTTTCTCCGCTCTCCTGACTACAATTACCTGCCGGGCCCCGATGACATCTATGTTTCCCCGTCGCAGATTCGCAAGTTCGATCTGAAGACCGGCGACACCATCAGCGGCAATGTGCGTCCTCCGCATGAAGGTGAAAAGTATTTCGCGCTGGTCAAGATTGAAGCCATCAATTTCGAATCGCCGGAAGAAACCCGCAACAAAATTCTGTTCGATAACCTGACGCCGCTTTACGCCCAGGAACGCATCAAGATGGAAACCGTGCGCGAAAGCATCAGCGGCCGAGTCATGGATCTGTTGACCCCGGTCGGCAAAGGCCAGCGCGGTCTCATCGTCGCCCCGCCTCGTACCGGCAAGACGATGCTGTTGCAGTCCATCGCCAACTCCATCACTACCAATCATCCTGAAGTTGTGTTGATTGTGTTGCTGATCGATGAGCGCCCGGAAGAAGTCACCGACATGCAGCGCTCCGTGAAGGGTGAGGTCATCAGTTCCACCTTCGATGAGCCTGCGGTGCGCCACGTCCAAGTCGCCGAAATGGTGATCGAGAAAGCCAAGCGCCTAGTTGAGCACAAGCGCGACGTGGTCATCCTGCTGGATTCCATCACCCGTCTGGCGCGCGCCTACAACACCATCGTCCCGCCCTCCGGCAAGGTACTTTCCGGCGGCGTCGACTCCAACGCCCTGCAGCGCCCGAAGCGCTTCTTTGGCGCCGCTCGCAATATCGAGGAAGGTGGCTCACTCACCATCATCGCCACCGCCCTCGTCGATACCGGTTCCCGCATGGACGAAGTGATCTTTGAAGAATTTAAGGGCACCGGCAACATGGAAGTCATTCTCGATCGCAAGCTGGTCGACAAACGCGTCTTCCCTGCCATCGATATTCAACGCTCCGGCACGCGTAAGGAAGAGCTGCTGATTCCAAAGGACGAGTTGCAGCGTACCTGGCTGGTCCGCAAGGTTCTGAACCCGCTTTCACCGGTGGAAGCGATGGAACTGCTGGTCGATAAGCTCGGCAAAGCCCGCAACAATTCAGAATTCCTGCAAAACATGAACGCGTTGTAGCAGAATCATCCCATCCGGCTGCGAGGCCGGATGCAATTCTCAAGGTACCTCCGAGATTGATGCCTGCGCCTGCAGATACTCCGACGAGGATGACCGCAGCAACCATGCGGCGTTGGTGTGCTGATCGGCCCTGGTTCTGGCTGATTGCCGCAGCGCTGCTGCTGCTCATCGCTGACGGTCGAAATACTGTCGCCGCCGCGGCCTGGCTGGCTCCCGTCTTCCTGCTTCGATTCCTCCGTTTGCGACCCGGCTGGGGTGGATTCGCTGCCGCGTATGTGGTCCGGTTGATTACCCTTCCCATCGCTGAGCGCGGCATGATTCCTGTGCCGGGGGTTTTCTACTACATTTTCATCGCCTTTATTTCCTGCATTGCGCTGCTACCTTATGCGGCGGATCGCGCGCTAGTGCCCCGCCTGCGCCCGGTCGCCGGTACGCTTGTGTTTCCGGCCGCGATGGTGACCGTGCAAATCCTTCTGGGGTTCGGGATCCACGGTAGCTGGGGCTCGCTCGCGTATACCCAAAGCGGAGATCTTCCCCTGCTGCAACTTCTGGCAGTCACCGGACTCGCAGGGCTTACATTCCTGATCGCATGGCTCGCGCCCGTGGCAAACCTTGCGCTGGAGCGCGGTCTGGACTGCCGCGCCTCCCGTATGGCTTCCATCAGCTTCGTGTTGGTCTGTCTGGCTGTTGTCCTGGGGGGTGGCCTGCGCCTGGCATTTTTTCCACCTAAGTCTCGCACTGTTCGAGTGGCATCCTTTTCACCAGCCGACAGCGGGCCCCCCATCAACTCACGCTTGCGCGATAAGATTATTCGCGGTAAAGCGACAGCGTCAGAAGTGACTGAATTCAACAATGCCGCGCGCGCGGGGCAAGACTATCTGCTGCAACGCACCGAGGTTGAAGCCCAGGCAGGCGCGAAGGTCATTTTCTGGTCTGAAGGGGCAGCGACGGTGCTGCGGCAAAATGAACTCGCCCTGCTACAGCGGGGTGAATCGCTCGCCGCGAAGTATCACCTCTATCTCGGAATGACTTTATCGAGCTGGTCGCCAGGACAGGCGCGTCCTCTCCAAAACAAGCTGGTCTTGATCGACCCATCCGGAAATATCGTGTGGCAATATCTCAAGGCGCACCCAACCCCGGGCCGGGAATCGGCGTTCTCGGTTGCATCGGATGGAAAGTTGCGTTTCCTCGACTCACACTACGGTCGAATCAGCGCGGCTATCTGCTACGACATGGACTTTCCTCGACTGATCGCACAAGCCGGCAGGCATCGCACAGATATTCTGCTCAGTCCTGCCTCGGACTGGCGCGCGATCGATCCGCGTCACACCCAGATGGCAAGCTTTCGAGCCATCGAAGAAGGGTTCAATCTGGTGCGACAAGCGAACGCCGGCTTCTCTGCCGCGTATGACTATCAAGGCCACAGGCTCGCAGCCGTAGACGCATACACTTCGCCCAATGCGGCGCTTGTCGCCGAAGTTCCCACCAGGGGCACGCTTACGCTCTACTCCATTCTGGGCGATTGGTTTGCGTACCTGTGCATCCTGGCCTTGGTGGCATTGGCCATTCTCGCATGGCGGCGGCCTTCTGTTGGCGAACGATGATCATGCTTTGCGCGCGGCCTCCACTCTCCAATTCAATTGGACGGCTTATACTTGGGTGGAATTTTGACATTCTTTCTCTGAGGAGTTCCTGCCTGTGAAGCGAAGAGCATTTTTGAAGTCTGCGGCCGCGGCTGGTGTCACTGCCGCATGGGCAAACCCGCCCGCATCCGCAGAAACTCCGCAAGATCATACCGAACCGCCGCTGAACAATTATCCCCTCGGCCCGGACTCCAAACGCCAGGCCGGTGTTCCCAGCGGCAAAGTCTTCAGCTTCACCATGGACCAGTCAAAAATTTTCCCCGGTACCCAGCGCACCATCGAAGTGTATGTGCCGGCGCAATACACCGCCGATCGACCTGCGTGCGTGCTGGTCGCACTGGATCACCTGATGCACACACAGCCCATTGTGTTCGACAATCTGATTCATCGCAAAGAACTGCCCGTCATCATCGCCGTCGGCCTCTCCTCCGGAACAGATCCCTCCGCCGACCCGCCGCACAATCCTCGATTCAATCGCAGTTTCGAGTTCGACAGCCTCTCCGATGTTTTGGCGGAATTTATTCTGCAGGAACTTTTGCCTGCAGTCGAGCAACACAAAACTCCCGACGGTCTTCCCATTCATCTCTCTACCGACCCAAACGATCGCGGCATGATGGGAGGCAGCACGGGCGGCATCGGTTCCTTCACCGTGGCCTGGCAGCGTCCCGACGCGTTTCGCCGTGTCTACAGCATGATCGGCACCTACGTCGGCATGCGTGGAGGCGATCGCTATCCGGTCCTCGTCAGAAAGACAGACCCCAAACCATTGCGTGTTTTTCTGCAGGATGGCAGCCGCGATGGCTGGCCCGGCGGCCTGGAATTCGGCGACTGGTGGATGAGTAATCAGGAAATGGAACGCGCCCTTACCTTTTCCGGGTATGAAGTCAACCACGCCTGGGGCGTACTGGGACATGAGGGCAGTCACGGTGAATCCATTCTGCCCGACGTGATGCGGTGGTTGTGGAAAGACTGGCCCAAGCCGGTCGAAGCTGGAACCAGCAAGAACTCCATGCTACGGGCGGTCTTGCAGCCCGAGGAAGATTGGCAGCCTGTCGGGACCGCCGCCCCCGCGCCCGCAAGACAAAATGCAGGCGCGTCCATCTACCGCAGTCCATCAGTCTTGAGCGAGCACTCCACCGCGGCGGCACTTGCCAGCGACGCTTCCGGCCGAGTCTACGTGCAGAATCCATCCACCGGCACAATCGACCGCATCAACGCAGATGGTTCGACGGGACATTTCGCAACCGTCAGTCCTGGGAACAACGGAATCTGTTTCGGTCCTGACGGACGACTCTACGTTGCGGAAACTTTTAGGGGAAGAATTGTCGCGTTGAATGAACAAGGTCATGCCGCTGTCATCGCCGACGGAATCCACGCAGTCGGACTCAGCGTGACGCACGCGGGCACTATCTACGTAACCGAATCCAATGACGCTTCTCCCTATTCCGGCAAGGTGTGGCTCATCCGTCCCCATGGCGAAAAGACCGTCGTTGCGGAAGGTCTCAACGGCCCCGCGGGAATTTCTCTTTCTCCAGATGGCCTATGGCTTTGCGCCGCGGAAAGCAAAGGACACCACGGCTACAGTTATCGCGTGCAACCGAGTGGCGAATTGCAATTGGGCGAGCCCTACTATTGGTTTCACGTTCCTGATACTGGGAACGATAGCGGAGTTACCCAGGTCTGCATGGATCGCGACGGATATGCCTACGCTGCGACGCGCATGGGCGTGCAGATCTTCGACCGCAACGGGCGCGTTCGGGCGATTCTGCCGGTTGACGGTCACCAGTTGGCTGGAATCTCTTTTGGCGGCGCCGATATGCAGACGCTCCACATCTCTACCGGAAATGCAATCTATCACCGCAAGCTCAAGTCGGTAGGATTTCCGCAATGCGCGGCACCGATCATGCTGCCAGAAGGCTCAGCAGGATAGCTTCAGCTCGCCTTCGCTTTAATCGACGATGAAAACCTTCGCACCGGCGTCCGACGAAACCCGGTGCCTGCCGGCTTCATCTCCTATATGAAAGCTCGAGCCAGCCCGCAGATCGAAGCTCCGCCCATCTCCCAATGCGATCTTCAGCGATCCCGCAACGACGAACGCAATATGGCCCTTGGCGCACCAGTGATCCGCACTGTAGCCCGGGGTAAAGTCGACCATCCGGACGCATGACGTTTCATCCATCACGGTCCGCATTTGTGCGGTCGCCGCTCTTGCCCGGAACTTCTGTTACAGGTTCACTTTCCCATTCAATCACGGTGAATGGCACCTGTTCGGTCTTCATCGAAGTCTCTCCACAACGAAAATCACGGAAATGTGCAACGGCGCATACGCTACTCGATGCGCGCTCGGTCTTTTATCTTGCGCGCCGGAACTCCCGCATAAATTGACCATGGCTCCAGGTCTTTGGTCGCCACAGAAGCGAGCCCGAGAATCGCTCCATCCCCAAGATTCACTCCCGGCGAAACACAGGCACGCGCCGCAACCCAGGCATAGCGTCCGAGCCGCATCGGGAACGGCACCACGGGAAATTTTGGATCGTTGTAGTCATGCGTTGCACCGCATACATATGCCCCTTGCGACACAATGGCATGTGAAGCCAGAAACATAGGCGCAGGATTGTAAAGTTCCGCTCCGTCGGCCACCATCACAGTGTCTTCGCATTGCAGGTTCCACGGAGCCCACACTCGCGAGGCGGGATAGAAGCGGCAATGCGGTCCCAGCTTCGCTCCAAAGCATCGCAGCAACCACGCGCGCCATGCATGCGCGATCCGTGGCGACGGACGATAGAGCACGATCCATACCGCGCTCCAAAGCTGTCGCTGTACGCGATTGCCGAAAGAATATTGTGGCGAAGTATACGGATCTTTACGAGCGCGCGCGACGCTCCCGGCAATCTCCCGATCCGTAATCGATGTAAACGAACTAGAGGACGGGTTGGGATCCATGGGCCACGCTCGCTACTGCATGTACTGAAAGAATCGTACTAGCTCGCTGACATTTTGATCCAGATTGTAGCGAGATTCAAAGCAGGCATGTGCCTTGCGCTGCATCTCCTGGCGCTCTTCGATTGATAGCGCCAGCCATCGCTCCAGCAACTGTCTCGTCCCATCCAGCGTGTCCGGCGCGACCAGTCCTGCGCCATCCGAATGAATCTCCGGCCAGATGTTCACCTGGTCGGAAATCAGAACTGGCCGGCTGCAACCCAGAGCCTCGGCCACCGCGATCCCAAAATTTTCCTGGTGCGACGGCAGCACAAACGTCTCGCTGGCATGGAACGCTCCCCACTTGGCATCGCCGGTGATCAGGCCGGGCCAGTGCACGCGGTTGGTCAAGTGGGCAGCTTTGACACGCGCTTCCAAACCGTCGCGCATGCCTGCGTCCGGGCCCGCCATCACCAGGTCAACATCAGGCGCGCCACTGGCAATCGCAAGAAACGCATCGATCAACAAATCGCATCCCTTTTTCGGATGAATCCTTCCCAGGTAGAGAAAAAAACGTCTTCCGCGCGCCCCGGGACAGGCTTCGTAAAATGCCTCTACTTGCTGCTCCGGATCGCCCGGAGGCGTTTCCGCCCCATACGGCACAACGGCAGCATTCCACGGCGGCGTATTGAAGCTCTGCGGAGCCAGGCGCTGCTCCGTGTCACAGGTAAAAAGAATCGAGTTGGCATCACGCAGCACCCGCCGCTCCGCCAGGTTCCAGTAAATCCACTTCTTGATGTGCTTCAAGGGATAGCGCCGCTTGAACCACGGATCCAGCATTCCGTGCGGAAACAGCACATACGGCTTGCGTCCATGGATGGCGCGCCATGTGCCATAGCTCTGGTATTGCCAGATGCCGTGAATCACGACTCCGTCGAAGCGATCAATATTCTTACGCAGCCATGGAATCCATGCCCTGGAGTAGCCATAGTTGCCCTTTCCCTGACCCAGCGCATGGACAGGAAATGTAATCTCTCCGAGAAAATCCTCTGAAGATTCATCGAGGCACGCCACTTCGCCTTCCCAACCCAGGCGCGGTCCTGCGGCGACAATGCAGCGCACCAATTGCGCCGGTCCACCATATTCCGGATGCAGAGAACGGATCACATGCAAAATATGCATGGCTACGCGCGCTCCTTGTTGTTCGATTGGCTCATTCGATCGACAGGTGGTTTCGATTCCATGATCACTTGTTTTCGCTGGCTGCCGTAAATGCCTGCATCAGCCCTCTTACATTGGCTCCGAAGCTGAAGGCCTGAATGCGTTCCAAACTGCGCTCGCCCATCTTACGACAAGTGACCGGGTCCGCCAGAACATTCGCCAGCGCATCGGCCAGCGCACCCACATTCCTCGCTGTGAAGACCAGGCCGTTGTCTTTGTTGCCTACCAGGTCCGGCTGACATCCGACCTGGTCGGAGACAATGATCGGCTTGCCTGCATTCATCGCTTCATTCACCACCAGCCCCCAGGGTTCGTGGATCGAAGGCAGCACGAACGCGTCGCATAAATCATAGAAACCCGGCAGCTCCGACTGGTTGCGAAATCCGAGCATATAAACGCCCTCGCGACCTTCTGCACCCGCCTGTTGCAGCTGCGCTTCAATCTGCCGCCGCTGCTCTCCCTCCCCAACGATCAGCAGATATGGCAGCGGACGCGATCCGCCTTCCAATCTCCATCGCCTTACCAGTTCCAGATACGCATCCACCAGATCGATGCAGCACTTCCTCGCCAGCAATTTGGATGCAAACAGCAGCACTGGCCGATTCGCTTCCAGGCGTAACTCCTGTCGCAACTGTTCTCTCGTAGCGGAAGCCGCATGGCACCGCTCCTGAAAGAATGCGTTATCTACCGCGTATGGAATCGAAAAGACGGGAATATCGCTGCCTAGATGATGACGCCAATACTGCGTATTGCGCTGGCCGACGCTGAGAACGCCATAGGCAAAGCGCCGCAAGATTCGGAAGAAAAGATTCTTCACCGCCAGCTTCACCGGCCCACGCGGATGGTCGATCAGTGTCGAGTCGGTGCGTAGCAGCACCGGAATGCCGAGCATTTTTGCCGCCGCCATTGCGATCCAGGAATTAAGCGTCGCGTAGCCATGAATCCACAGGACATCAAACCGGCCCTGCCGCAGACGACGAAAGATACCGCGATTCAGGGGACGAAAAAACGACACATCATGACCGTCGAGCAGTCGCGGCAGAAACTCGTGCGAGTAGCCGCCAAGCAGCGGCACATCCCACTCCACTGCCGCTCCAAACCCTTTGTCGTGATAGCTGCGCACAGAAAAGTCGGAAGTGTAGAGCACCGTCAACTCCAATCCAGGCTGCTGAGCAAGTAGCCGCAGCAGGGGTGACTGGTACTGGATCGGATGACTGAGAAGATAGGCGACTCGCGGCATAACTTTCAGCAGGTAGTACCACCACAAAGGCAGGCGAGCTCTAGCATGACACTTCAGGAACTGTCGCAGCCGATGGCATCATAGCAATGGAATTGCATAGACCAGGCCGATCGCGATACCCACTCCACCACCCTTGATGGCAGCCTTGATGACGTTGGTCGGGATCATCACGATGTCATCATTCTGCAGAATCGGGTCAGGATCCTTTCCGGCTTGGACTCGCGACAGGTTCACGCGAATTTCGCGGCGCTTCGCTCCGGTAGTGCGAATGATGCGAGTCTCTGTCGGCGCGGCCTGAAAGCCCATGTTCCCTGCCAACGCGACCGCCTGCGTCACCGTCAGAGGAGTGTCCGGAGTAATCGGATAGGCGCCAGAATGGAAGACCGCGCCCACCACATACACCACTCCGGTGCGCGGAACAATGACCCGATCGCCCGGATACAAAGGAATGTTTTGATCCACAGCGTTGGCCGGGTTGGAATTCAGCACCACCAGAAGCGGCTCGTTCACGCCTTTACGAAGGATGGAAATGCTATGGCTGGCATCCGCCTTCAGTCCACCGGCGGCACTCAACGCATCGAATAAGCTCATCGGAGCGAACGCCGGAATCGCCCTCGGCGCATTCACTTCGCCCATCACTCCAATAATGTCGACATTCGAATCCACCACCGAAATCAACACATCAGGGCTGATGATCATTTGGCCGTCAATCAGCTTCTTGGCAACCAACTGTTGCGCCTGCTCCACGGTAAGACCCGCGACATGGGTGCTGCCAATCAGTGGCAAATCCACATTGCCGTCGCCTGCAATCCGCGCCGTTATCTTGTAGTCCGCCACACCGTACACGCTCACGGTAATGCCATCGCCGGGATGCAGACTGATGGGGCCACCCGGCAGAACTTCAGTCGGAGCCCGCTCGACCAGACCCTTATTATCTGGATTTGGACTATCCGCCCTTGTCGGTGCAGGTCCCTGAAACTGTGCATACGCCGCGGACGCCGGCCCCATCATTGCCACGACCAGCACCAAGGGCACAATGCCGCCCACCGTCAAGCGCACGAAATCTGGGCAAAACCGTCGAGCCTTCGTCGTCCATCTCAGCGCGAACATCAGGAATCCTCCCTGCGCCAGAAGAATG
Organism: uncultured Acidobacteriota bacterium; assembly: GCA_963794795.1. Taxonomy (GTDB): domain Bacteria; phylum Acidobacteriota; class Terriglobia; order Terriglobales; family Acidobacteriaceae; genus JAKAAZ01. Next base: position 77,972 of record CAWCFC010000014.1, read on the forward strand.
GCCATTTGCGCTTACCCGTTCCATTGGCGGGTGCACGACCATTGGAATAGGAATACCGTTGATATCCGTAATACCCGTAATAGCGTTGGGAGGCTGCATCAACAGCGTTAATGACGGTGCCTCCGAGGCGGGTACCGGCACGCAGCATCAGATCGCGAGAGCGGCGCACAGAATGTTTGCTGGCGCGTCCATAGCGGACGACTAACAACACAGCGTCAGCAAAGGGCGCGAGAATCAGTCCGTCCGTAATCGTTAACACCGGCGGCGAATCGATGATGATGTGCGTGAACCGCTGCTTGCATTCCTCCAGGAACGTGATCATTCGATTCGACGAGATCAATTCCGTCGGAAACGGCGGAACCGGTCCACTGGGTAGCAGGAAGAGGTTCGGTGCCTCAGGAACAGTCTGGATCGATTCATCCAGCGTGGTCGAACCGGATAACAATGTCGAAAGTCCGACGCGACTGGTAATTCCAAAACGGCTGTGGATGGTGGGCCGGCGAAGATCGGCATCGATCAACAACACCTTGGCCTCGCGGAACGCCAGCACCGCGGCCAGGTTGCTCGCAATCGTGCTCTTTCCTTCCGCCGGAGTTGAACTGGTGATCAGCACCGTCTGCGGCGGCTGCCCTACGCCAGACAGCAGCAGCGATGTCCGCAGCGACCGGAAGGCCTCGGCAAACTGCGAATTGGGTTGACCAATGACATCGACATTTTTTTGCGCCGCCGATCGTGTATCTTCCGTAATCGCTCGCGGCAGAACTTTCCTCGCCCGCGGAATGACAGCCAGCGACGGCAGTTCAGAAATGGTTTCGATATCGTGAACGCTGCGCAGGCTGGTGTCCAGACTGTCAAAGAAGAAGGCCAGCGCAACACCGCCAAACAATCCAAACATCAAGCCGATCATTACTCTCGAGCTGCGACGCATTCCGCTCGGGAACAAAGGCTTGCGTGCGTAATCGACCACATCAATTTCGCTCGACTCCAGACCCGCTTCAATCCCAGCTTCGCGCAGCCGTCGCAGCAGGCCGTCATACAAGGTGCGGTTGGAATCAAACTCACGCTGCAGCAGCACGAATTGGATCATGTCGTCGCGCTTCTGATAGTCCTTGGCCTCTTCGTCCTTCAGGACTCCCAAGGTCATCGATTCATTCACGGCGGCGGCGCGATACGCGTTGTTCGATTCCGCCAGAACGCGCGCTTCCTCTTTATCGATGGCCTTCTGATTCTGCGCCATCTCGGCTTTCAACTGCTTGACCGCTGGATAATTTGGCCCGAATTGAGAAATCAGCTGCGCATATTGTGATTCCAGCGTCGCTTGACCGTTGCGCAGTGTGGCCAATAACGTTCCCGATCCGGAACCCAGCACTGCGGGGCTTCCGTCGATCAAATCCGGATTCATCGATATCAGCATGCGATAGCGCGCTTCTGACACAATCCGGGCAATCTTCGCGTCCGCTGCAGCCTTCGACAGGTCGTCCAACGTATCCAGGTTCAGGTTGTGCGCCTGGTCGCCAAAGCCGAGCACCCCCAGCTTTCGCTGTAACTCCGCCAGCTTTTGCTGCTCGGTTTCAACCGACTGCTTCAGGTCATCCAGCTGCGTCGACAACCACTGCGAGACGCGTTGCGTTGCCGCGTAACGAGTCTGAAAACTGCGCTCGATGTAATCGTTGATCAGCGTGTTGACCACGCGCGCCGATAACTCCGGCGATAAGCTGGTGTAGTTAATGGAAATCAATTCCGTCTTCGGCACGCGGCCAATCGACAATCCGCCGCGTAGAAATCCGATCATCCAGTCCTGCACCGCCGGGTCATTCGGGTCGACGTGCGTTACTGTCGCTTTCGGCCCCAGGAAAACAGGATTGTCTTCCAGCTTCAGTTCCTTCGCTACCTTCAGCAGCAGCGAATCGCTCTGCAGGATCGCGACTTCCGTTTCCAGGCGCGTGCCCAGATCTTGCGGCCCGGACTCACCCCCGCCAATCCGGTACTCATTTGAGGCGCCTGGACGTACCTGAATCGTTCCACCCGCAACATACGTTTTCGGAGTGGTAATTGCTCGCACCACTCCAAACACCGTGCCAATAAAAACGCAGGTCAAAACAATCCACTTCCGCTTGCGCAGCGTCAGCAGGTTTTCCGCCAGGGCGTTCCCTTCCTCATTCGTTACCCAGCCGCCACCGGTCTGGAACGATCGAGGTTTGAATTCTTCTTGGGGCGCTGCGTTGGTTTCGATTGGGCTCATGCCAGGACGGACCGCTCATTCATTCTTGCGCTAGGTTGTTGCATGCAGGTACTTGTGGAACCTCGGAGTTCGGACGGCATTCGGAAAATGTTTCGCAGGCAGTTTTTTTCTCTCCACGGCTGGGCCAGAATTGCCTCCTCCATGGTCTTCTTCCGATCCTCCACGCGCACGGTCTTGAGCTCTGGACTGCGCTCTGCCATATCCCTCAAACATACAACAAGCCGTCACCGATTCAATCTCAGTGTTGCTGAACCCCAAAACACCTTGGCGATGGTTACTCTTGAGGATAGGTGCAAGCGCCGACGCGCGTCAATTCTCTCGGCAACGCCGCGGAATAGGAAACCGTCGCTAGTCAAGAATACAGGAGTTACTCAGATAAGGATGTGGGGAAAGTTCCTCGGGTTGGTCGATGAAAATCAACGGATTCCGATAACAGGAATACATGCAATCGCTCGGCAGGACCTCGAGGCAAGTCAGGTTCTCCCCCCACCTCACAACGAAAGCAGGCGGCTCGCGCTGATATGATCGTCGAGTATTGGCGTCAGTCGAAAGCAGGCGCGAGGGTAACCCTCAAGATATGGATGTCAATCGTCCCATCGTCGTGGTCGGCTCCGGGTATGTGGGCCTGGTAGCGGCGCTCTGCTTTGCCGAAATGGGATACCACGTTCTTTGCGTGGATAATGATCCAGCCAAGATGGCCGCGTTACAGGCTGGCCGTGCCACCATTCATGAACAATTCCTGCCGGAATTGCTCGCTCGGCACGGCAATCGCAATGTGATGTTCACCACCGAGTTGGGCGCCGCTGCCCGTCAGGCTGAAGTGATCTTTATCGCCGTTGGAACTCCGCAGGCACGCGGCGGAAAGGCGAACCTGTCGTATATCGAGTCGGCTGTAAAAGAAATTGCCCGAAACATCGACCACTATACGGTAATTGTGGAAAAGAGCACGGTCCCGGTATACACAAACGAGTGGATCGGCGGCCTGATCGAACGTTGTGGAGTTTCTCGCGATCGCTTCGACGTCGTTTCCAATCCGGAGTTTCTCCGCGAAGGCAGCGCCGCGGCGGACTTTCTCCATCCTGACCGCATTGTCATCGGATGCAGCAATGACCGCTCGGCCGCCCTGGTTGGCGAGGTCTACCGCCCGCTCACCTCCGGCGCCTATTACGAGCGCCCAAACATCATCCCTGGGCAATGCATTCCAGATAAACCGCCAGCGCTGCTGCGCACCTCACCGCAGAGCGCGGAATTGATCAAACACGCTTCCAACGCATTCCTGGCGATGAAGGTCTCCTTTATCAACGCGATTGCGAATCTATGCGAGATTGTGGGCGCGAATATCACTGAAGTCGGCCCCGGCGTCGGCATGGACCAGCGCATCGGCACACAGTTTCTTCACCCTGGCATCGGCTACGGCGGTTCCTGCTTCCCCAAGGACTTGACAGCCTTTCGATCCATGGCCGCGGAATATGGAATCGACTTCAGCCTGCTCGGCGCCATTGAGCGCATCAACGAACTGCAGCCCCTGCGCTTTCTGGAGAAGGTACGAAACGCTCTTGGCAGCCTGGAAGGAAAACATCTTGCAGTCCTTGGCCTGGCCTACAAGGGCGGCACCGACGATGTGCGCGAATCTCCCGCCATGCGCCTGGTGCAGTTGATTCTGGCTGAAGGCGCCACCATCGTCGCCTACGATCCCGCAGCGATGGTCCGCGCGCAGGAGGTGCTGCCTCCCAGCCCCGCATTGCGCTATGCGGCCACCGAACTGGAGACGGCCACGGATGCCGATGCTCTCCTGGTGCTCACCGACTGGCCGCAATTCCTATCGCTGGATCTTGAAATGTTTTCGAGAACGCTGCGACAGCCCCTGTTGATCGATGGTCGCAACTTGTTCGCGCCGGAAGACGTCGTTCGCAGTGGAATGATGTATCTCAGCGTCGGTCGTCCCGCCGCTGGGACTACGGAGTTCGAAGGCCGGCCGGAACTTTCGGAGTTTGCCGAAACTGGCGCCTCAGTCCAGCGAAGCATCCCGTCAGAAAAGATTGCTGCCCCGTATCTGGTACCTCCTGTCGCTCGCGGCAAGAAAAAAATGCGCGTGCTGCTCACGGGTGCGGCGGGCTTTCTGGGCTCGCACCTCACGGATCGCCTGTTGGCCGAGGGCCACTCCGTTGTCGGCATCGATAACTTATCGACCGGGCACTTTCACAATCTTTCCCACCTCAACCGCGATCCTCGCTTTGAGCTGATCGAGCACGATATCTGCGAATTCTTTGATCCCGGCCCCATCGACTACATTTTCAACTTCGCTTGCCCGGCCAGCCCTCCCCAATACATGCGGCTTGGCATCGATACGTTGCGGGTCGGCTCAGAAGGCACCATGAACATTCTGGATCTGGCGCGGAAATACCGCGCGAAGGTGCTGCACGCCTCCACATCCGAGTGCTACGGAACGCCGGAGATCCATCCTCAGCCGGAAAGTTATTGGGGCCACGTCAATCCTGTCGGCCCGCGTTCCGTCTATGACGAGGCCAAACGTTTTGGCGAGGCCGCGGTCATGGCCTATCGCGCCCACTTCAATGTCGATGGCCACCTGGTCCGAATTTTCAACACCTATGGCCCACGCATGCAGCCCGACGATGGCCGCGTGATTTCCAATTTCGTAATGCAGGCGTTACGCGGAGACGATGTCACCGTCTATGGCGACGGCTCGCACACCCGCAGCTTTTGCTACGTGACCGACCTGATTGAAGGCATCATTCGCTTATCGCGCATCGAAGAACCACTGCCGGTCAACCTCGGCAATCCCGCCGAAAACACCGTTCTCGACTGCGCCCGTCGCGTGATTGCACTGACCGGTTCCTCCAGCCGCATTCGCTTTGAGCTGCTGCCGCAGGACGATCCACCACGCCGCCGCCCAGACATTACCAAGGCCCGCCAACTGCTCGCCTGGGAGCCCGTGGTTTCCTTCGACCAGGGCCTCAGCGAAACCATCGCCTACTTCCGCGCCCTGCCCACCGAACTCATCGTCGCCGGCTGAGCCGACCGCGCCTGCGAACCTCTGTTCAACCGCTTCTGTTATAAGCGAGCCTCCAGAGCATTTCGTACATCTATGTTTGAAGTACACATGTGTACTCCGGAGATTTCATGCTGAACACACAGACGTTGATAGCTCAGGCGTACTCTGCCTTCAATGATCGGGATATCGACAGCGTCCTGGCGCTGATGAGCGAGAACGTTAGCTGGCCCAAGGCGTCGGAAGGCGGGCGTGTCGTCGGGAAAGAAGAGATTCGTTCCTACTGGACCCGCCAGTGGAAGGAGTTTGATCCTCACGTGGAACCACTTGAGGTCATCGACCAGGAAGGCGGCATTACAGAAGTCAGGGTTCATCAACTCGTGAAAAGCCTCGGTGGCGATGTCCTTTCTGACAGCGAGGTGTGGCACGTTTATACGATCGTGAACGGTCTCATCGAACGCATGGACCTCAAGGAAAGCGAAACAAGCTCGGACCTAACCCCATCTACAGCTTTCTCCAGCCACTAGGCTGTGCCAGGAATTTGCTGTCGTTAACTGATCGGGAACGCCATCACGACCTGCCTTCCCACTTTTCCGGCTCTGACTTGCAGTAAGGTGAAACAGCTTAGCCTCATTGCGCAAACGAAATTCCGTAGCGCTCGGAAATCGCCGTTACCAGCTGCGAATCGTGTGAGTCTTCTTCGGGTACCAGGTGATCTGGACATTCGTCGTAACGTCGTTCTGTCCCCCGGTTTTGTATACGGGAGCTTTCCAGCGCTCATACTGCACCCAGGCGTTCAACTCAACATCCGGTTTCAAGCGCTTGACCACAGTAAAGGTGAAATCATTCTGCGTGGTCCCCCCCTCCTCCCGCGGCACTCCGGTCGAAAATGTATTGCCCGGAATAAAATCTTTGGCAGCCTTGGCATTTCGATAGGAAAGCTGGAACATCTCGCTCGGCGACAGGTGATACGTCAGCCACGCCTGACCGCCTTTCGCTTCCCGGCCGATCCAGTCGCCAAAAATGTTGCCTTTATTGGTGTAACCCTGCCGCTGGACGGCTTCGATGTACATGAAGCTGCCGTCATAGCTGTTGGAAACAGGAACGTCGGAGTAGACGCCTTCCGCGCGCAGATCGAATTTGGGAGCGTCAGGCAGGCGAGCCAGAAATATTCCCGACCGAATGGCCGCGCGTCGCGGTGCACTGACCGGCGTCACATCATCATGCGATTCCGAATCAGCATAGAGCGTCACCAGCTTACTGATATAGGGCAGGCGCCAACTGAAATCGAAAGTGCTAAAGCGGGCTCCGGGATCGTTGCGAGAAAATTTGGTCGACTCGGGAACGTTCTGGAAACTTGTAAAGCTGTTCCAGAAGCTGCCGAAGGTGATCGGCACATGCCCCTTGCCGCCCCAGATCACGGTTCGCGAAAATCCAAACTCAAATGTGGGAGTCGGATTGAACGCGAACTTCTCCATATGTACCCAGGGCTCATTCGGATCGGTATGGCCTTGCAGGCTGCCGACGAGAAACTCATAGCGCACCGGGCCTAGCACGTACGACAGATACGGAATCTTAAGCCCCACTACGCGATTGATGCGGAAGGAATAAATATCTTCCGCGTTATTGCTCCAGGCAAAGGCGCCGCCTGTCGCCGGACCATCCCACACGTCACTTTTCCCAATCGAGAAATCATGATTGAGAAACGTCGCAGAAAAGTTGGCTTCAATCAGCCGAAAATAATTGTGGGCTGGAATGGGACCGGCTGGAATCGTGTCCTGCGGCACGGCTGGAGTAACGTCCACATCTGCCAGCGTTGCCGCCAGGTCCTGGGAGTATCCATCCGCGCTGGGCACATGCTGGTACTCGCCTCGGACATACAACGCAAACGGACCAGATGTCGCGCGCGCGCTGAAACCTGCGTAGTTGTTGAACCCCTCTTCATACGGGCGACCGTAGTCGTTGATGATCGTCTGGCCCAGGTGATAGCTGTCCCGCAACGGCGTTCCTGCGATCGGCATGGCGCGCTCATACAGCGACTCCAGCGTCGCATTCGTCGTCCAATAACCAGTCGTGTGGATGTCTCCGTCGAGTTCCGCAAGCACGGCGTTGTAAATCTCCAGGGCCTGCTCGTTATTCGTGTCGGAGTGGATTCTTTCCTGCTCGGCAAACAGCATACGCAGCACGGCGAGCCGAGTCCACGGCCGCATATCCACGAACGCTGTGCTCAAGTATCCGAGGGAGTACAGCCGCATCAGCGCCGGATACATCCAGCTGTCCAACGGAATATAGGTAGACCCCAGGTTGCCCGCGATCTCTGATGCCGGCACAATCGCAAACGGCGGAAAAGCTTCATCCGACGTGTTGGAATTACTCGATTGAGCAGGCGGCACAGAAGAGCTTGGCGTACCCGGTTGCGGCTTCGGCGGTTTCGGCGCTCGATAGGCCGGCATACTCTGGTCCTGCTGCGGACCAAACATCATTGTGGATTCCACCGGCTGCCACGAGACATTTGCCAAAAAGGTTGAACCTGCCCCAGGAAGCGGTCGCGCCACCTGCGCATCTGCGTTCCCACTTTGCAGGACCATCACTCCAACCGCCAACCCCATGCACAGCAAACCCGACCCAACTGTCCGAATGCTACGTTTTTTCACTCGCACCTCAAAGAAACTGATCCCAAATAGCCCGCTATAACCTGACTGCGGCAAACAATACTGCGGGCGCAGCCCTGCCGAATCTCTCGCCCTCAAAATTCTATCGGGAATTCTGAAAGACTTCAGTTTCGTCTCTGGCTGACCTACTTCCTTATGATGCGGTGTGGAGGCCGTTTCAGGCAAAGTTTGTGCCGCCCTGAAACTCCCCGTTTCGCTCCGCTTGAACGTCGCATTCCCAAAATGCCTCGCATAACAACGCTCAATAACCTCGATAAAAAATTTGTATTCGACCTTTCGCGGGCCACAAGGCAAAGTAGAATTAAGTTCTCGTCATTCGCTCATTCATTTTTTTGTTTTGCTGGGCATACTGTTCAATTCATGCGCATTCGGCAGCGATGCCGCAAAGTTTCATTTCCAGACGTCCCTGTCTACGCAATTTGGGTCAACCGCAAGTTCAAGATATGTTTCGAAATATAGGGCTTTTTCATTTCATTCTTCCACCACGGCGGTCAATTGTTATGAGACATATCCAGGAGCGGTGCCTCGATATTTTGCACCCGGCCCAGAATTACGGGAGTCAGCCAGGTGTGCGACTTTGTGGGGCCTCAGCCAGACCCACCGTACGGCTTGCCCGTCGAATCGCTTTTGCACGCTCGCTGCTTTTGCTCTTGCTGTTCGCCGGTTGCTTCGGCGCGACTCTCCACGCCCAGCCTGCCGCCGCCACTGACGCCCAGGTGCAGCAGCATCTCCAGCAGTTGGATGTCGCCGTGCAAAATGCCCAGCTTTCTGCGGACAACGGCTGGATGCTGGTCTCTGCCGCACTTGTCCTGATGATGACGATTCCCGGCCTGGCCCTGTTCTACGGCGGCCTGGTCCGAAAAAAGAATGTCCTCAGCACCATGATGCATAGCTTTGCCATGGCCGGCATCATCTCGGTGGTGTGGGCATTTGTCGGATTCAGTTTATGTTTTGGCTCGGGGACCAGATTTATTGGCGGATTTCATCACCTGTTTCTCCATGGAGTTGGCTCGGCTCCGGATCCGGCCTACGCCGCGACCATTCCGCTGGCGACCTTCATGATTTACCAGTTGATGTTTGCCATCATCACCCCGGCACTCATCTCCGGCGCCTTTGCGGAACGCATGAAGTTCAGCGCCATGGCACTGTTCACCCTGCTGTGGTCTCTATTTGTGTATGCGCCCATGGCCCACATGGTGTGGGGCAAAGATGGTCTGCTGAATGCCAATTTGACCGGCGGTGTTCCCACGTTGGACTTCGCCGGCGGAACCGTCGTCCATATCACCTCTGGCGTGTCGGCCCTGGTCTGCGCGCTCTACCTCGGCAAACGACTCCACTATCCCAAGGAGCCGATGCCGCCGCACAGCGTGGTCCTCAGCTTTATCGGCGCGGGCCTGCTGTGGGTGGGTTGGTTTGGCTTCAACGCCGGTAGCGCGTTGTCGGCGGGCACCCTTGCCACGAGTGCTTTTGTCGCCACCCACTTTGGCGCCGCCGCCGCCGCCATTGGATGGTGCCTGGCAGAGTGGATTCGCAACGGCAAGCCCAGCGCCCTGGGAGCTATCTCGGGAGCCGTCGCAGGGTTGGTCGCCATTACTCCAGCAGCTGGTTTCGTCGGACCCATGTCCGCCCTTGCCATTGGCTTTCTCGCCGGACTGTTCTGCTACTTTATGGTTGCCAAGGTGAAGCAGTGGTTTGGCTACGACGACTCCCTGGACGCCTTTGGCGTGCACGGCGCCGGCGGAACGTTAGGCGCAATTCTTACTGGAGTCTTCGCTTCGCGTGCCATCAATCCGATCTTCAAAGACGCGCACGGCAATGCGCTGCCAGTCGGCTGGCTCGACGGCAATTGGATGCAGGTGCCGCATCAATTGGTCGGAATCGCTATCGCGTGGGTGCTGTCCATCGTCGGAACCCTGGTCCTGTTGAAGATTGTCGACATGCTGATCGGTTTGCGCGTAGATCCGGCTGACGAACACGAGGGCCTGGACCTGAGTCAGCACGGCGAAGAGGGTTACGATTGGGAAATTGCGGCTTCTTAATCCCGCTCTGGTATATCTTGGCGGTGAGGTACGACGATTCAACGACTGGCCCTTCTTTTTTAAAGAAAAGTGAGGAAGCAAGACATGCAGAAGATTGAAGCGATCATTCAGCCGTCGAAATTGGACGCAGTGAAAGAAGCGCTGATCGAAATTGGAGTTGAAGGCATCACTATTCTGGAGGCGCGCGGACATGGCCGCCAAAAGGGTCACACCGAGTTCTATCGCGGCCGCGAATATGCCGTGGATGTGCTGCCGAAAATTAAATTGGAAGTCGTGGTGACCGATGCCATGGCAGAGCGCGCAATCCAGGCGATTCTGACCGCTGCCCGCACTGGGAAAATTGGCGACGGCAAAATTTTTGTATCGCATATCGACGAAGCCATCCGCATTCGCAACGACGAACGGGGAGAAACCGCTTTGTAGATCGATCGGCCCTTCATTTCTCAAATTCGCGCAAAGGAGCCTGCCATCCCGATCTCCGATTCATCTTCGATCCAGCTGTTGCGCGTGGAGTACCAACGGACTTCGGAACAGATGCGGCAGTTCTTTTCCGAATCGCAGGACGGCCCCGTCCTGGTGCAGCGGCGGTCGGAGCTTGTAGACCACCTCATCGAGCGGCTCTGGCTGGAACATATTGCTTCAGAGGAATACGGTCCCCAGGGCCTTACCCTGGCTGCGGTCGGGGGATATGGAAGACGGCGGCTCTTTCCTTATTCCGATATCGACCTCCTTTTTATTGCCACCGACCCCACCACGGAAGGCGCTCACAAAGCCGGCATTCGTAAGTTGTCACAGGACCTTTGGGACATAGGATTGCGCGCCAGCGCCACCACTCGCACCCTGGCGGAATGCGAACGAGTCAGCGAAGAGAATCCGGAATTTACCCTGTCTCTTCTTGACCGCCGTTACATCGCCGGCGACTTCGCCCTGTTTGAAGAATTGGATCTGGAGCGAATTCCCGCGCTAGTGGAACGCCGGCGTGCGCAACTGTTCGCCGCTATCGCCCAGTTGACCCGCGCCCGTCATGCAAAATACCAGCGCACTCTTTTCCATTTGGAACCTAACGTCAAAGACGGCCTCGGCGGCCTGCGCGACTTTCATACCTGCGCGTGGCTCAACCAGCTATTACCGGAATCCGCCCGCTACTCTGCCAGCCGATATGAAAAAGATCTGCTGGTGGAACGTCAGGATGACTCTGCCCTGGCACATCAATTTCTCGTCACAGTCCGCAGCTTTCTCCATTACAGAAGTCAGCGCGATGACAACATGCTCTACTGGCAGGCGCAGGACGAGGCCGCCAAGCTGCGTCTCGGCATCTCAACCGTCCGGTCGCGGCTGACAGACAAGCGCCGTGCGGACACTGCGGGATGGATGCGTCAATATTTTCGCCATGCTCGCTCTATCGAATGGCTCACCCGCCAAATGCTGGATGAAATTCCAAGCGGACGTCTTGCCGTGATGGATCAAATACGGCAGTGGCGCAGTCGCACTGTGTTGAGTGGCTGCCCCGTTGCCGACGGCAAGATTTCCCTGAAGACTGTGGCGGAATATGCCGATCCGGATCGCGTGTTGACGCTGTTTCAGATGATCGCAGAACAACCGCTGCAGTTGACCCGCGAAGCGGAAGGCCACCTCAGCGATTCGCTGGCCCTGTTGGCCGAGCGGTTGCCCGAGGGTGCTGCACTTTGGGAACGAGTTCGCCGGATTCTGCTTGGACCAGAAGTCGCCGACGCGCTGCGCGTCATGCATGCGTTGGGAATTCTGGAACTGATTCTGCCGGAATTTCACGGCGTGGATGCCCTGGTGGTACGCGATGCCTACCATCGCTACACCGTCGATGAGCATACGTTTTTAATTCTTGAAAACCTGCACGCCCTGAACCAGCCGCACGACGAGTGGGAGAAAGGCTTCGCTTCGATTCTGCGTGAAGTGGAAGAGCCGGAATTGCTCTACCTTGCAGCCCTGCTGCACGATACCGGCAAAGCTCGCAGTGAAGGAAGCCACACCGTTCAAAGTATGTCGATCGCCGATGCGGTCTGTGAGCGTTGGCGCCTCACAACCTCGCAGCGCGAAACCGTGTTGCGGCTGATTCGCAATCACCTGGAGATGTCGCTGGCTCTGCGCAAGGATATCTTCGATGCGGAAACCATCCGCATGTTTGCTGAGTTAGTCGGCACGCCAAATAATCTTCGTTTGCTTACGCTGCTGACTTACGCCGACATTCATTCCGTCAATCCGGAAGCGCTGACGCCCTGGAAGGCAGAAAATCTCTGGCGCCTCTACATGGCCACTTCAAATTATCTGGATCGCAATGTCGACGAAGATCGCATTCAGGCGGACGCCGATACCGCCGCCGTGCAACAGGTGATTGCGCTGTCGCCCGAAAATTCCGCGGCGATTCATGGTTTTCTCGCCGGCCTTCCACAACGCTATCTACGAACCCGTTCGGCAACGGAGATTCTGACCCACTGGCAATCGGCGTCACAGTTAGAGAAAACATCTTCCAGCGTGACGCTCAGTCGCAACGATGCCTGGTGGGAGTGCACCTTGATTACCCGCGATCGCCCATTCCTTTTTGCTGACGCCGCTGGCGCCCTGACCGCCTGGGGCATGGATATTCTGAAGGCCGATGCATTTTCCAACGCGGCGGGAATTGTGATCGATCACTTCCGTTTTCTCGACCGCTATGAGACCCTCGCGCTCAATCCCGCTGAAGCAGAGCGCTTCCAGAAAAGTCTGACCGACGTCGCCAGCGGTCACGCCTCCGTCGAAAAGCTTCTCGCCGCACGCGCTCACTCCGCTCGCACTCAGAACCATAAGACGCGTGTTGAGACGCGGCTCTCTGTCGACAATATGTCCTCGACCCACAGCACCATTCTGCAGGTCATCACGCAAGACACTCCCGGCCTGCTGCGTCGGCTCAGCCTGGTCCTGGCGCAGCAAAAATGCGACATTTCCGTCGCCTTGATCGACACCGAAGGTGAAGTCGCGATCGACGTTTTCTACCTGACAAAAGGGCCGGATCCGAACGGAACTTCCTCGCCCGGTATTCAAACTGAAAATGCAAAGCTCGATCCGGGATTTCTGGATCACCTGCAAAAAGTTCTCGCCGATGCTCTTCAAATGTCCGCAACTCTACGCTGAATTCGCCGCGCCGACGTCTCCATTCATCTCTGCGCTTTTCGCTTCGCATGCGTTCCACCCGCCTATCGCGCCGGAGTACACTGGGGACGTTGTTCGCGAGGAGTCGACGTCGAAAGTGCGAACACCGATCACTTTTTCCACCGGCTGGAGCGCATTGATGAATCCCAATTCCTTCCCTCGCGCGCTGCGCCATGTGCTTTTATACCTGGTGTTGGGCTGCATGTGTCTTCCGCTTTCTGCGGCGACCCGGGCCAGGCACCGGCATGCACCGCCCCCGCAAGGCAAGCCCACGGTCCAGCAGGTGCAGCCACCCAATTGGTGGAGCAATCTTCCCAACCCGATGGTGCTTCTGTATGGAAAAAATCTTCTCGATGCGCACATCAGCAGCAGCGTCGCTGGAATTTCTGTGCGGCGCACAAGGATTTCTCAGAATGGCCACTGGGCCTTCGTCTGGCTGGATACTTCCGATGCTCCTCCACAGCATTTCGATTTGATCGTGCGCACCGTTGCCGGTCAGGCGCGCGTCCCGTATGAACTCGACAAACTGCACGACCCCAGCCAGGGATATCAGGGTTTTTCACCGGCGGATGTGATGTACCTCATCATGCCCGACCGCTTCTCCCAGGGAAATTCACCGGGCCCGCAGATGCCGAAGCCCGCTGCCGCCGTGGATCGCAGCAATCCGCACGATTATCACGGCGGCGATTTGCACGGCATCGAAAACCATTTGGACTATCTCAAGCAGCTCGGCGTCACTACTCTTTGGATTACGCCTCTGTATGCGCCCGACCCGCTTTCCGAGGATTACGACGGATACGAGCCGGTCGACATGTACCAGATGAATCCGCACTACGGGACATTGCAGGACTATGAGGATCTGGCCGCCGCCGTTCACAGCCATGGCATGAAGCTGGTGCTGGATATTGTCGCTAATCATGTCGGTCCGAAAAGCATTTGGGTCAACGATCCACCTACTCCGGACTGGTTCCATGGCACACCGGCGGATCATCTTGCAGCAACGGACAATTTTGCGTCCATCGCCAGTCCGCATGCCGCTCCGGCCGCCTACCAGCCGGTAGTGGATGGATGGTTTCGCAACGTGCTGCCGGATCTGAATCAGTCCAATCCGCTGGTCAAGCAGTACCTGATCCAAAACGCTATCTGGTGGGTCGAACTCGGAACTATCGACGGCCTCCGCCTGGATACATTTCCTTACGTCGATCGTTCCTATTGGCAGGATTTTCACGCTGTGATGCACGCTCTGTATCCCAACCTGACGACCGTCGGCGAAATCTACAATTCTGATCCAACGGTGACTTCATACTTTGCAGGCGGACAGAAGCACGTGGGGATCGACACCGGGTTGGCCACCGAGTTCGACTTCCCCAGCTACTTCGCTTTGCGCTCTGCGCTGACCGGCTCTCCCGGCACCAGTTCGTCGATGGGAAACCTTGAGAATGTCCAGCGGCAGGACTGGTTGTATCCTCATCCAGACACGCTAGTGACATTTTTCGGCAACCACGATACCTCGCGGTTCCTCTCCGCACCGGGAGCAAGCGCCGCAAGCGAACGCCTTGCCTTTGGACTACTCGCCACCATGCGAGGCATGCCACAGATTTATTACGGAGATGAAATCGGCCTTTCTTCCGGACCCAGTGGCGACAATCGTCCTGACTTCCCCGGAGGATTTCCCGGCGATCCACAGAATGCGTTCACTGCCGCTGGTCGCACTCCGCAGCAGCAGGCGATGTATGCCTGGGTGCAAAGCCTATTGGATCTGCGCGCGCACCATGAAGCCCTGCAGACCGGCTCGCAGCAAAATCTGCTGGCAGACGAGAGCGGTTTTGTATTTGCCCGCTTCGTTGTTCCCGCGCAGAAAAATGGATCGACGCCCCCGCCGTCGGAGATCGATCTTGTGCTGATGAATAAATCCGGCTTGCCGCGAACCTTTCATTTGGACTTCACGCGCACAGCGCTTGACGGTGTTGGCGCGCTCGCTCCTCTTTGGAATACAAAAGACACAGTGACAGTTACACAAGACCATTGCGATGTAACCGTCGGTGCGCAACAGTTGGTGGTCTTCATCGCGCAACTATCCGCGCAGCCATAAAAATACCGATGTCGAGAAAAGCACCATCATGCGGAAACCCTTGCGTGTCGCGGCGATTGGCGAGCTTCTCTGGGACCTGCTTCCCCAGGGCGCGCAACTCGGAGGCGCTCCTGCAAATTTCGCAGCCATTCTGGCGCAGGTATTTTCCTGCGACGCGGCGACGCCCGCCGGTGAAGTGTTTCTCGTCAGCTCCCTTGGCAACGATCCGCTCGGCTCGCAGGCTCGGCAACAGTTGATCGAGCGCCGGGTCCGTCCAGACTTCATCGCAATCGACCCCACTCGTCCCACAGGAACTGTTGAAGTCAAGCTTGACCCGGAACTTGGCCCCCGCTATCTCATCTGCAACCATGTCGCCTGGGATGCCGTGCCTGAAACTCCACGGTTAGCCGCTCTGGCGCCCACGCTGGATGCTGTTTGTTTTGGAACGCTGGCGCAGCGATCTGCCATCACGCGCGCCACACTTCGCTCCCTCGTAGCGTCCACGCGCGCGGACTGTCTGCGCGTCTTCGATGTCAATCTGCGCCCGCCCGACTGGACTGCGGAGGCGATCGTCTGGGGTTGCGAGCACGCCACCATCTTCAAAATGAATCTTGAGGAAGTCGCGCATGTCGCCAAGATTATCGGCGCGAAGGAACAGGGTTCTCCACTCCAAATCGCGCATTCGCTGCTGCAGCAATTTTCCATTCAGCTTGTCGCCATCACCTGGGGATCCGACGGCAGCCTTTTAGTCACACGCGACGCCGTGCATGACCATCCGGGAATCCCCGCGCACGTCGTCGATTCGATCGGCGCCGGCGATTGCTTCACCGCCGCTCTCACATATTTCTCACTGCAACATCGCACCTTGCCAATTGTGGCCGAAGCCGCGAACCGCTGGGGAGCATGGGCCGCATCCCAGCGCGGAGGCATGCCACTTCTCGATGCATTCTCTTGCAACAACCTGCAATCGGCCGTCGAGCTCTCGGGAAAATAGCCTACTTCTCCTGGAACCCGCAAACCCGAAGAATCCCCGTGGGTTGTGGAAAAAAATCCAAAATATCTTTGGCCTCGGTCGTTCCCTTCGCATTTACTTTTCCTTTCTGCAGTCCATGTCCGTGGGTTACTTCGCCTTTCGTTCAGAAAAAATCTGCATCCCTTGCAACTTTCCCGAACACGCTGTGTTTGCCCCACTGAATGGCGTCCGCCCATCACGCTCGACCCCAGAGCGGCGCACCCAAAAAAATAAATTCAAGGAAGGAAATTGCACATGAGGCCTACAAACTTTCTGCGAGGATTTGTTGCCTGCGCCGCGATCAGCCTGCTTGCGGGTTGCGGTAGTAACGGTTCTCCATCAACATCCACGCCCACCAATTCTCAAAGCGCGCCCGTGTTTCTGACGGGTACGGATGCACCGTTGCCCAGCGTGGCGTCGTTTCAAGTCACCATCAACAGCGTCACTCTTTCCAACGGAGGCAGCAACGGCGTCAATATCCTTCAAAACGCCCAAACCGTCGACTTCGCCCGTTACAACGGCCTGCAAACGCTGCTGGATTTCAACTCCGTCCCAGCCGGTACTTACAACACCGTGACCGTTTCGTTGTCGAACCCGATTATTTCCTATGTCAACCTCAGCACCGCAACTCCTCCCGCGCCGCCCACCATCACCACCGTCAACAATGCGACACTGACAAATTCGACCGTGACTGTACAGCTGCCAAATTCCTTCACCGTCACAGCCGGTCAGGCTGCGGGCTTGCGAATGGACTTCGATTTGCGTCAGTCGATCCTGACCGACTCCAACGGTCAAGTCACCGGCTCCGTCAATCCGACCATTGACTTTACCGCCATCACCCCCAACACCCCGGCCGCGCAAATTGACGAGTTCTATGCCACTGTTGTCGGCGTCAACACTTCGCAGAACACGTTCATGATCCAGGGGCCGCATGGCCGTCAATATACGGTCGCGCTGAACCAGGCAAACAGTGGATCGGGAATGACTACGACGGAGTGGGACGACAGCGGCGATGAGTCCGGAAACAGCCAGGGAGCCAACAATGGCAACATCAACCTGGCGAACCTGGTGCCCAACCAGACCATCGTCGACGTTGCAGGACAGTTCCAGCCCAGCACCCAGACCCTCGACGCAACTGACGTCGCCATCGTTTCGCAAACCGGGTTTTATGCGGACGGAACAGTGAGCTACGTGACCCCGGCGTCTGGCACAGCAACTGCCTTCCAGATGTACGTTCGCTCCTTGCTGCCGACCGATACCGGCATCCAACTCGGCGGTCTCGCCAACGTGCAGTTGACGGGGAATGAAAACTTCTTTGTCTTCCGATGTGGCTCGCCGCTACTGCAATTCTTGTTTAACTCCAGCCTGATCGTTCCCGGGCAGAATGTCTCGATCGGCGGCCCAGCCACCGGAGCAGCAAACGCGAACAGCGTGACTACGCAGCGCGTGGTGCTACACCTCGCAGGATTCACTGGCACTGTCGTGCCCGGCAGCGTTTCCCCGGCAGGCGAAAACTTTCAGATGGTCCCGAACGGTCTCAACGGCTATTTGCTAAGCAACGGAAACCCCTCGGGCAATCCGGTTCGGGTCTACCTGGTCGGTCAGTCAGTCTTTCGTGATGGATTCACCGGGGTGTCCGATCTGGATTCGCTCAGCAGCACGGCTATTGTTCGCGTCGTCGGGCTGGTGTTGAAAGATCCCGCGACCGGCCAACCAGTCATCATTGGCAGGTACATCGACAAAACGCCTGATGGTGCGAATTAGCCGCGACGATCGACTGCTCCGCCGTAGTTTTCCATTCAATCGAAGGGCCACGCAGAAGTTTTGCGTGGCTCTTCGCGTCCATGCGCCACATCCGTACGGAACAGGCTCATCGCAATTTTGCTAGTATTTCCCTGTTGTTCCCCGAGGCAAATTCTGTGTTGCGAATCCAATCTGTACTCCTCGCTGCCGTCGCCATTATTCCATTTTCATTGACCGCACAGAGCACTTCGATGCGTCCGCCGATCATCGGCATCGCCAAGGTTTCGGTGTACGCGACCGACATGACAAAGTCGAAGCAGTTCTACGGAACGTTTCTAGGCTTCCCGCAGATCGCTTCCACATCCGCATCCGCGCCGATGGAATTTCGCGTCAGCTCGAAACAGACGATTGAGGTGCAACCCGCTCCAAACGGAACAACAGACTTCCTGGCGTACATTGCCTTCTCCACCACGGACCTCGATTCCATGCAGCGCTATCTGACGAGCCAGAAAGTTCCAATCGAAGGTGAAATTCAGACCCTACCCGACGGAACCCGATTTTTCTGGGTGAAAGATCCGGAAGGCCATCGCCTCCAGTTTATGCAGCTGCCACGTCACGGCCACCTGCTTCCGGTCAGCTCATCGGCTGTAAAAAACGCGCCACAGCCGATTTCGCAGATCATTCTCCATGCCGGATTCATCGTGCACAATCGCGCCGAAGAAGATCGCTTCTTCCATGACGTTCTCGGTTTTGTTGAAGGCTGGCAGGGCGGCCGCGGTCATAAGCTGGAGTGGGTGGATATGCGCGTGCCCGACGGCACCAATTGGCTGGAATATATGCTGCAGGATCCGAAAGCAAAGAATGAAGGTGACAGCGGCGTACTCAATCACTTCGCATTGGGAGTTCCCGATATCCACCAGGCCGCGCAGATGCTGCAACATCGCCATTGGGACTCCTCCCAGCCGTATGAGGACCCCCAGATCGGCCTCGATGGAAAATGGCAATTGAACCTGTACGATCCCAACGGCACCCGCGCGGAGTTGATGGAGTTTGGCCCGGTGCGGAAGCCCTGCTGCTACCCCTATACGCTGCCCGTGCCGAAGTAGCGGCACTCATTTAAACTGGTGTTCTATGTCGAGCACTTCTGTTCCCGCGACCGCCTCTACCCTGCAAAAAACAGCGCTCAACCCCACCCATCGCCAGTGCGGCGCCAAGATGGTCGACTTCGGCGGCTGGGATATGCCGGTGGAATACGCCGGCCTGATCGCCGAGCACATGGCCGTCCGCACCCGCGTCGGAATCTTCGATGTCAGCCACATGGGCGAAATCCAATTGCGTGGTCCCGAGGCGCTCGATGCCGTTCAGTTCGTCTCCATGAACGATGCATCGAAGCTCGCTGAAGGCCAGGCACACTACTCCGCGCTGCTCACCCCGCAAGGCACCTTCGTCGACGACATCCTGGTCTACAAACTCAGTCCGAACGACTATCTGCTTGGTCGTCAACGCCGGCACGCGCCCGAAGGATTATGCGTGGATCAAGCAGCATGCGCAGCGCTTTCACTGTCACGTCAGCGATTACAGCGATCACTATTCGCAGCTCGCGATTCAAGGTCCACAGGCGCTGGCCACGCTGCAAAAACTCACCCGCGTCGATCTGAGTGCCATCAAGAACTACTGGTTCGTCTGGGGGCAGGTCTGCGGCATCCATAACGTCCTTATCTCGCGCACCGGCTATACCGGCGAAGATGGCTTTGAAATTTACATTCCCTCCGATGAAGCCACCACTACACGCGTATGGCAGGAAATCCTGGATGCCGGCCGCGAATTTGAAATCGTTCCCTGCGGCCTCGGTGCTCGCAACACCCTCCGCCTGGAAGCTTCGATGCCTCTCTATGGCCACGAAATCACCGAAGAAACCAACGTCTTCGAAGCCGGCCTGGATCGCTTTTGCAAGCTCGACAAGCCGGACTTTCTGGGTCAGGCAGCCCTGAAGAAAATACAGGAAGCCGGTGGTCCCCAGCGCAAGCTGGTTGGCATGGAAATGATCGAGCGTGGCATCGGCCGCGACGGCTATCCCATCTGCACACTGGCCGGCGAGCAAATTGGCGCCGTCACCAGCGGGTCGCCTGCGCCATTTCTCAAAAAGAACATCGCCCTCGGCTATGTTCCCGCCGCCCAAAGCGCTGTCGATACGGAGTTGGCCATCAAAATCCGCGGTCAGGATGTGCGCGCCCGCGTCGTGCCGCAGCCTTTTTACCGCCGTCCCAAAAAGCACGCCTGAATTGTGCCTCCGGTGCAAAAAACCTCTGCGGAGCGCTGCCTTTCGGCCTGCGATTCCGCGACAACATACAAT
The DNA here is from genome assembly GCA_963794795.1 of uncultured Acidobacteriota bacterium. Lineage (GTDB taxonomy): Bacteria > Acidobacteriota > Terriglobia > Terriglobales > Acidobacteriaceae > JAKAAZ01. Next base: position 98,276 of record CAWCFC010000014.1, read on the forward strand.
AGATGAGGACGAATCCTATGACATATCCCAACACTTTTCGCTACACCCGCGAGCACGAATGGCTTCAGGTGGAAGGCGCCATCGGAACCGTTGGCATCACGGACTACGCGCAGAATTCTCTCGGCGACATTGTCTTTGTCGACGCTCCTAAAGTCGGCGACACCGTCGAGGCGGGCAAAGTTTTCGGCAGCGTCGAGTCGGTGAAGGCCGTCTCCGATTTGTATTCCCCGGTCAGCGGCACTGTCGCAGCCGTCAATCAGGATCTGGTCACCGCGCCGGAAAAAATCAACACCGAACCACACCAGGCCTGGATCATCAAAGTGCAGTTGTCGAACCCGTCAGAAGCCGACGCACTGCTGAGTTCCGCCGACTACGAAAAATTTATTGCAGAAGAAACCCACGCCTGAGCATCTTCAAAGGCACCGCGGTTTTCACCCTTGAACACAGGACTCTGAACCATGCGCTATCTACCCAAATCCCCGACCGACCGCGACGCCATGCTGAAAGAAATCGGCGTGTCTTCAATCGGCGATTTGTTTCAATCCATTCCCGCCGAGTATCGCCTCAGCGGTGACTTGAAAATTCCGCCGCAAATGGGCGAGCAGGAAATCGTCAACCTGTTCCGCGCTGCCGCCGACCGCAATGCCAACGGCTATGCCAGTTTTCTCGGCGCAGGCGCATATCGCCACTATCGTCCCGTGGTCATTGACGCGCTGGTGCAACGTGGTGAATTCCTTACTTCCTATACCCCGTACCAGGCGGAAATTTCCCAGGGCACACTGCAGGCCATCTTTGAATTCCAGACTATGATCTGCGAGCTCACCGGCATGGAAATCGCCAACGCTTCCATGTACGACGGCTCCACTGGCGCGGCGGAATCCGTGATGATGGCTGCACGCGTCACTCGCCGCAGCCACATGGTCGTCGCCGGCACGGTGCATCCGGAATATCGAGAAGTCCTCAGAACCTACGCGCAGCACCAGGGACTCACCAAGCATCGCGTCGGCTATGGCGCCGACGGTCGCGTCGATATGAAGGCCCTGGAAGCCGCCATCACCGACCAGACCGCCTGCGTCTTGATTCAGTCGCCCAACTTCTTCGGCGTCATTGAAGACGTCGCGGCCATCGCCGAGCTGGCGCACGCAAAAGGCGCGCTGCTCATCGTCTCCATCGCAGAAGCGCTTTCGCTCGGTATCGTGCGCCCACCCACTGAAGCTGACATTGTCTCCCTCGAAGCGCAGTCCTTCGGAGTCGCCATCAGCTACGGCGGACCCTATTGCGGCGTCCTAGCCTGCAAAGAAAAATTCATTCGCCAGATGCCCGGTCGACTCACCGGCGCGACTGTCGACCAGAATGGCCGCCGCGGATTTGTTCTCACCCTTTCCACCCGCGAGCAGCATATCCGCCGCGAAAAGGCGACATCCAATATCTGCACCAATCAAGCCCTGGTCGCGTTGATGACCTGCATTTACCTCACCATCTACGGCAAGGCCGGCATGCGCGAACTGGCCGAACAAAATCTGGCGAAGGCACATTACGCCGCGCAAACATTGGCTGCAACTCCCGGCACAAAGCTGTTGTTCGCCAACTCTCCGCGCTTTAACGAGTTTGTGTTGGAGACTGCCGAAGTGCCCGAAACGATCAACGCCCGCCTGCTGCAGCAGAAAATGATCGGCGGACTTCCGCTCTCCGCCTGGTATCCGGAACTGAAACATGCCTCGCTGTGGTGCGCGACCGAGCAAAACTCTCGCGCGCAAATTGACGCTGCGGCTGCGGTCATCGCCGGCAAACATGCTCCTGCGGTGGCCTACGTATAAGGATGAAGAACGAAATGGTAACTAAAACAGTTACAGTAACCAGCGCGACCGATTCTCCGGGCAAACAGACCCCTTTTGTCGGCAACCGCTCCAAGGTCTCTAGTCACATCAGTCAGAATGAAGGGTTGATCTTCGAGAAATCCTCGCCCGGCAAAAAGGCCTACCGCCTGACACCGCTCGATGTTCCAGCGGTCGATCCTCAGGCGCTGCTCGGCAAAGAAGCCCGCCAGGACCTCGGCCTGCTGCCGGAAGTCAGCGAGATCGAAATCATCCGTCATTTCACTCGCCTCTCCACTTGGAACTACGCCATCGACCTCGGTATGTATCCGCTGGGCAGTTGCACCATGAAATACAATCCTCGTGTCAACGAAATGGTCGCGCGGCTGGAAGGCATCGCCGATGCCCATCCGTATCAGCCGGAATCGCTTTCGCAGGGCGCAATGCGTGTCATGTGGATGCTGCAGGAATGTCTGAAAGAAATTACCGGCATGGACGCGATCACGTTGCAGCCGGCGGCTGGCGCGCATGGTGAGTTCACCGGAATTCTTCTCGTCCGCGCCTACCACGAGTCAAAAGGCAATCCGCGCAAAAAGATTTTGATTCCGGATTCAGCCCACGGAACCAATCCAGCCACAGCGGCCATCTGCGGCTACCAGGTGCAGAATCTCAAGTCCAACAGCCATGGCATGGTTGACCTGGCTGAGCTGGAGCAGCTGGTCGACGATGAGACCGCTGCGCTCATGCTCACGAATCCTTCCACCATCGGCGTGTTTGAAAGTGAGATTCACAAGATCGCCGACGTCCTGCACTCCAAAGGCGCGCTGCTCTACATGGATGGCGCCAACATGAATGCTCTGGTCGGCAAAACGCGTCCTGGCGATTTCGGCGTCGACGTCATGCACCTGAATCTGCACAAGACTTTCTCCACGCCTCACGGTGGCGGAGGTCCAGGCTCGGGTCCGGTTGCCTGCAAAAAAATTCTGGAGCCGTTTCTGCCCACGCCGGTCCTCGTCGAAAAGCCAGACAACACGCTCACCTTCAACTACGATCGTCCGCAGTCGGTCGGCCGGGTGCGCATGTTCTACGGCAACTATGGCATGTTTGTTCGCGCGCTCGCCTACATCCTCGCCAACGGTCCCGACGGCCTGCGTCAAACCACGGAAGACGCGGTTCTCAACGCGAACTACATTCGCGCCAAGCTGGAGGATGTCTACGAACTGCCCTATAAGACGCCCACGCTGCACGAAGTGGTTTTCAGTGATCGCCGCCAGACCCGCAATGGAGTTAAGACAGGCGACATCGCCAAGCGTCTCATTGACTATGGTTTCCATCCCTACACCACGTCGTTCCCGATGATCGTGGCCGGCGCGCTGATGATCGAGCCTACGGAAAGTGAGTCGAAGGAAGAGCTGGATCAGTTCATCGACGCCATGCGCCAGATCGCCCGCGAGGCCGACGAAAATCCGGAGATCATCCTGCATGCGCCGCATGCTACCCGCGTCTCTCGCATGGATGAAGTCACCGCGGCCCGCAAACCTGTTCTGCGCTGGAAGCCCGATGCCGAAGCGGCGTCAATCGAGTCAGAAATAAACGGCAAAACTCCACCGCTCGTACCCGCCACTCCAGCTAAGGAGTATTAGATGGCCTCCGCCTTCGACGATCAGCGCGAATCCCTCGAGAAGCATGAATTCATGATGGGCATTCCGCGCGGTCGTCTTGCCGTCACGCTCGATATGATCACCGATGCGCTGATCCTCGTCGGCCAGCACGGCGTCTATTGCACCTCAGCCCGCAATCCGATGCAGCCTGCGCTCGATCTACAAACCGTCATGCAGCAATTAACCGGCGCCAAAGAACTCATCCAGTCCGTCATGCAGGAACTAAACCCTCGCACCGATTCCAAATAGGCCCGAATAGCCGCCCCGATCAATTTCCAATCGAAGGACGATTTGTAGCAGTAACTGATACAGATCGATCCCTCAGGCGTGCCCAGTCACAATCGTGTGCGGACTCATGGGGATCGGATGGCCGCTCGTGCCTTTGAATCCGGCTTCGCGATACATGCTCGTCAGCTCAGTCAGCGTATAAGCATCGCCGGCTGCGGTGGTCGTCAACATCGTCATCGCGAAGGCAGCGGGAGTTGCCGGAGAAACGCGGTCCTCATTTGGCACGAACTCCAGCGTGGCGCACTGACCTCCGGGGCGAAGTGCGGCGTGAATCTTCTGCAGCAATCCTACGCAGGTCGGCCTGTCGAAGTGGTGTAGAAAATTCGTCAACAACACCGCATCATACGGCCCGTCAAAGTCCACCTCAAAGGCGCTGCCCGGCATCATGTTGTAGCGATCGTGCACTCCCGCCTTGCGAGCATTGTCCAGAGCCACGCGCAGCACCGGCGCCCAATCCAGTCCTGTCACATGTGCCTGCGGATTCTGTTTCGCAATCTCGATTCCAAATAATCCGTGACCGGCAGCAATATCCAGCACCCGCATCGGCCCCGACTTTCCATCCAGCACCACTTTGCCCAGCGGCCCTGCCATTGGCCCCATCATCGGCGCCATCTTTTCCGCAAACTGAACCCAGATCGGATTCTCCGGCTCAACCGTGCCATCGCCCGGCAAATTGGTGCGTCCCGTACGGACAACGTCCGCCAGGTTGTCATAGGCTCCGTGCATCGCCGGATTGCCCAGGAACTGGGCGATCGAAGCCAGGCACGCCGGCGACCGCGGATCCAGGAAAACCGCGCTCGACGGAGTCAACCGATAGCCCGCCTCTTCCTTCACCAGCACGCCGTTGATCGTCAGAAAATCGCACAGGATGCGGGTGCCCCGTTCAGACGCCGAGCAGCGCCGCGCGATGGAGGCCACATCACCCGGGCCTTCTCCAACAGCCCGAAATAGATCGAGATCAATTGCCGCCTTCAAAGCTGCCGTTCGCTGATACGCGTTCAGCATGTCCAATACCAGCCCGGGATTCACCGGGGCTTCCGCGCCATTTCCAGGTTGCATTACAAGCCTCCTCTGACAAACGTCAGGGCTTCTATCGATTGAATTGTTGGGGGGTCAAGCCAGCGTATCACCAAACAGGAAAGTTGGTCTGTTCTTTTCCGTCCAATGTCCGCCACGATGTTCCGCTGCGCTGTTCCACCTTACTTGCCTTCCGACGCCGAGGACGAGGCGACACCGGCACTCGCGAGTTGCTGCGTCTGGATCGTGTAGTCCTGGTATTGAATCGTCAATGTTGCGCTGCCCCCAAAGCGAATCCTGGATACGCTCTTGTTGTGCTCGGGCAGCCAGAAATCCCCAACCTTTTCGTAGGTTTCGTCGATCCTGGTGCTCTTGATCCAGAAGGAAGGATTCTGCGCCGGCTCCGCTTGAATGCCGCACACGGCAAAGTCGCGGTCATTCACGCGGATCTTGCCCCGATATAAGTATTTGTTCGGCTTCTTCGGCTGTACAGACAAACTGTACGAGCAGCCGTCCTTCTCCGGTAAATACTCCAGATCGCTGAACTCGTAGTTTTTCCGATCCAGGTTCACCGCTTTCCTGGCATTTTCCAGTTGCGCGTCCGTTTCCGTTTTCAGCAGGCGCTTCAATACCTGGTCGACCAGAAATTTCGGGCCGCTCTGCGCAACCACGGTGAATTCCTTGGTATTCGGCGCCTCGTACTGCATGGAAACAGCCATTCGCGCTTCCAGATCTTTCGGGAATCCGTGATATTGAACCGTATAAACGCGGTTGCCCTCGTAGCTCTTCAAGCCTTTGGCGCGCTCTTCGTTCCTGGCAACCAGGTGGTCGACCACCTGCGCCAGCGTCATTGGAGAGGCAATCGCGCTGGTGCCATCGGTCGCAGCTGATATGCTGCCGGAGGAAAACATATTTATCATCAGCAATAGCATTGCCGGCAACGGAAAACGGCGAACTTTATTCGCCTTAAGAAACCGGCTGGGCAGGTAAAGAATCATTCAAGCTCCGAGTGTGATTGTTGCGTGCCGTGGCCGTGGCTTCGACCAGGTGTGACCGGTAGGTTTGGTAGATGTTTTGAAACGCGCAGCCCCATGAACTTGCCTGCGCGTGCCGCCGACACGCTTCTCGCATCGTGGACACCATCTGCGGATCTTTGATCAGGCCCGCAACGTAAGACGCGAACTCCTCGAAATCTCTCGCGACGTAGCCTGTCTTCCCGTGTTCGACCGTGTATTTCGGTCCGCCTGCCGCCATTGCGACCACGGGAACTCCTGATGCCAGGGCTTCCAGAACTACCAGGCCGAAGGTTTCCGTCTCCGATGGAAATGCCAACACGTCCATGTTTGCGAACGCACGCGACAACTCGTCGCCACCCAAAACCCCGAGAAATTCTGCGTGCCGCATATTGTGTCGTAACCACTCCTGCTCCGCGCCATGACCGGCAATCACAATGCGAAAATCGCGAAGCCCGTTGGCAAGCAGCGCCTGTTCCAAACGCGCCAGCCAGCGAACATTCTTCTCCGCAGTCAGCCGCCCCACATAGCCAATGGTGAAAGGACCGCGGTTGCTGTTGCGGAACTCCGGACTGAACCTGCGTGTATCCACGCCGTGACCCATCGGAAAACACGGTTTCCCAGTGGCATCGGCCAGCATCTGCACAATTTCCGGATTGGGCGCGAACAGAATTCGAGGAATTTTATAGAAGCGCGTCGTTGCGCGATGGCTCAATTGCTGCACCCGACGCGAGACGTACCCGGCCGCCCGCTGCGGTAGAAATTTCAGCGCCTGCGCGGTTCGCAATCCCGCATACTGCGGAAGATTGGTTTGCCAGAAAGCCGCCAGCGGGATTTTCATCTTGTGAGCGCACATCGCGCCCAGAATTCCAATATCGCTGGGCCCCGTAATCTGGATCAGGTCTGGCTTGAACTCGCTCAACAGCTTCGCCGCGTCGCGATACCGTCGCAGCAGGATCAGGTCAAACTCGTGATTGCGGTCCAGAGGAAATTTAATGGGGCTGCGCCGTAGTTCCATCCGAGTCACAGACCCTTCCTGAAGCACCGCGTTGCATGGGCCAGCGTGGACAATCAGCAGCGGGATATCGCACTCCCGCGCGTACGCGGCCAGATTTCTGGCAACCACCGCAACCCCATCCACTTCATGAAATGCATCTGGGAAAAACGCCACCCGGGCATGTTGGCCGTTCACGAAATGGCCTCAGATCGTCCCTCTGAAAAAGCAGGCAGGTCCATCTCGTCGGCGTACACGCGCTTTGCCGCCCACTGTACCGTTGTGTTTTCTGCCAACCGGAAGACCGAAAAAATTCGCTCGACAAATCCCGGCGGCGATTTCCAAAATGCAGAAATCGGCAAAAACCCTTCTCCGGTTTTGTCCGGATGAAACACCCTGTCGTCCCAGCGGCGCGAACCTTCCGGATATTCGGGATAGTACCGAATCACGTCCAGCACCGCATGCGCAACGCGCACACACATGGGATCGGCATACTGCTCCATAAACAAAATATGGCTTCGTTGCTCCGTGCGAATTTCATGAACGAATTCCGCAAAACTCCGCGCATGGCTCAAATTGACATTGGCGCTCGGTTCACAGGCATGACGGTCTCCGCCGGAAACGATCGGCAAACGCCAGCGTTCCGCCAGCGGGACCACACGTTTGTTCTCTTCCCACTTGCGCATTCCGTTGATCTCGAGCGCGTGCAGAAAAGAGCCGTTCCGCAACATAAACGTATCCAGGCAATTTGCGTGACGCTCGGCTCCCAATCCACCCAGGTCCCACAACGGATGGTTGAACACGATCAGCACTTCCGGAAACGAGTGCAACGCCGCCAGCAGTTCTGCCACATCCACGCTTTGCGGATTCTGTGTATATCGCTCCAAAGCCTGGGTCAGATCATGCGCGTGCTCGACCGGCAGGTTGTGAATTCCCAGGTGAAATACGCTGCCGCAGTACGGCACGGTCCATTCCATCGAAAGCGGGACCTCGGCAGTCTCGCTCGCCAGCCGCAGTAAGGATGGAGCCTGGATCGAATCATGATCGGTCAGGCTTACAAGAGCAGCCAGATCCAGGCAGCGCTCAATCTGCTCCTTCTCTACTTCGAAGGCCAGCTTCGGCGTCAGCGGAGAGGTCCAATAGGCGCGAGAAAAATCAACCGGCACCACAGATTTTCGATATTGCCGGTCCAGTGCCCGTTGAATCACCGGCCATTTTTCCGTGAAGGCAGGAATGAATTGCAGCTTTTCCTTCGAGTGTCGAGTGTGGCTATGAAGAGATAATCCTGTGTAGTATCCGCGGGTGCAGTCAGCACTCCTCCAGATACACGAAACCTTAGTGGATGCCAATGGAAATAGAACCTCGCTGATCTGTGAACACACTACACCCCATGATTGACATTCGGCACTGTTACGTTTGGGAAAGGAACGCGCCGCCGTATTCGACCCACTCCCATCACCAGCAGCAGTTCAACCGCGCCGCGGGCAAGGTTCGTCCAGGGTTTCTCTTAACATTTTAAGACTTAGCTGATCACCGATAGTCTACTCCAACGGCAACAATCGTCAACCGTAAGCCGGCCAATATTTGCGAGAAATTGCGAGAACCTCCTGACTATGCATGCCCAGCGGCGCAATTTCCATCGTGATAATCTCAGAAAGGGATGCGCCCGTAGCTCAGCTGGATAGAGTGAACGCCTCCGAAGCGTTAGGTCACAAGTTCGAATCTTGTCGGGCGCACCATTATTTTCGATTGACCTCAGCTCACAAGTTCCCCGCCGTGGCGGATTGTCGTGCGCACCATGCATCCAAACCACGCAGTGGATTCGCTTCCCAAACTTCTAACCATCAAGGAGATGCACGCGAATGAGTTATGTGCCCGACGAAAAACGCTATCAACATGCCGAGTTTCGCCGCTGCGGTCGGTCCGGAATCGTCTTGCCTCCCGTATCTCTGGGCCTGTGGCAGAATTTCGGCGGTACCGACGTCTTTGAAACCGGCCGCGCCGTCATCCGCAGGGCGTTCGATCGAGGCGTCACTCATTTTGACCTGGCCAATAACTACGGGCCACCCTACGGCTCCGCGGAAGAAAACTTTGGCCACATTCTACGCAAGGATTTTCGCGATCACCGCAACGAGCTCATCATCTCCTCCAAAGCCGGCTGGGATATGTGGCCCGGCCCCTACGGTATCGGCGGCTCGCGCAAATACATGCTGGCCTCACTCGACGAAAGCCTGGAGCGTATGGGTCTCGATTACGTCGACATCTATTACTCTCACAAGCCGGACATGACGGTGCCGCTGGAAGAAACCATGGGCGCGCTGATCACCGCCGTCCACCAGGGTAAAGCCTTATATGTCGGCATTTCGTCGTACAACGCCGACCGTACCCGCGAAGCCGCGAACATTCTGGAGATGGAAGGCGTTCCCTTGCTGATCCATCAACCCTCCTACTCCATGTTGAATCGCTGGATCGAAAAAGAATTGCTGGGCACACTGGCTGAACTCGGAGTCGGCTGCATTGCCTTCTCCCCGTTGGCGCAGGGCCTGCTGACCAATAAATATCTCAATGGTGTGCCGGCAAACTCCCGCGCCACCGCCGAGCAAAGTTCCCTGCTCAAGGATTTTCTCAGTGAGCAGAACCTCCAGCGCGTGCGCTCGCTAAACGAACTGGCCAAGGGTCGCGGCCAGACCCTCGCACAGATGGCGATTGCCTGGGTACTGCGCGATCCTCGCGTCACTACCGCACTCATCGGTGCGCGCAATGTGGATCAGCTCAACGACTCGCTCGATGCCGTAAAGAATCTTCAATTCACCGATGCCGAACTGAAAGAGATCGATCGCTTTGCACAAGATAGCGATATCGATCTCTGGAAGGATGCGCGAGAAGGACGCGAGTAGCCCGACTCGGGCTCCACCGTCGATTCTGCGCATCTTCCATGCCTCTCGTAGCATCCACTGCATGAGACACTTGGCATGTGCGCTGCAGTCCGGCTAACGGCATCCGCCGCGCAACCCAGAGCGAATTTTCTACAGGTGTGGATTGAAACTTCACAGGGCATTGCTCGCTTCGGCGAGTCGCTCTGTGAGACACCGCGATAGGAAATCGGCTCCATCCCATCCGTCAGGAGAGACGCGGACTTGAACGCAGATTGCTATCCCGTTACGGCGCTGCCGCACGTCAGCGATCTCTATCGCGACTATATGTCCGGCAACTGGGAAAAGTTGCGCGCGTTTTATCCGGAAGCCGCCGCGAATGACGGCCAGTGGATGAAGAACACGCCGCAAATGGATCCGACTCGACGCTATGCGATTGTCGAATTACTGCGGCAACAGAATCGGGAATTTGGTTCGGGCCCCGAAACACAATCCAACCTCGATCGGCTCGCTACCGGGGCAGGGGCTGTCGTCACTGGTCAGCAAGTCGCGCTCTTCGGCGGTCCGCTCCTCACATTGATGAAGGCCGCAACCGCGATTCATCTGGCTGGGGAAGCCACCCGTGCCGGCTATCCACATGTCCCCATCTTCTGGCTGGCTACCGAAGATCACGACTTTGACGAAGTCAACCAGGCGACCTTCCTCTGCGGCAACGACATCACCACACTCCGTCTGCCGCATCATCCCTCGCCCGGCCAGCCTGTCGGGAATTTGCCGTTCGGCGAAGCCATCCTGCCAGTTGTCGAAGAACTCCGCCGATGTCTCGGCGACAACTCTGTCACCGACTCGATCGCCGCGCTATACACACCCACCGCGACCTTTGCGTCCGCATTTGCCGCGCTGCTGACGCGCATTTTCAGTCGTCATGGTCTCATCGTCATCGACGCGTCTTCGCGACCCTTCCACGCCCTGGCGCATTCCACGTTGCTCGCTGCAATTCGAAATGCTGACGAACTCCACGCCGCCTTGCTGGAACGAGCCCACGCATTGGAACAAGCCGGCTACCATGCCCAGGTCATGGTCGGCGAGTTCTCCAGCCCGCTGTTCCTGAACGATGCAACTACCGGCATCCGCACCGCCCTGAAAAAAACTTCCGCCGATCAATGGTCCGCCGGCCCTGCGCATTACACGACTGCCGACCTGATCCGAATTCTCGACACCGCTCCGGAGCGCCTGAGCCCAAATGCCCTGCTGCGGCCCGTCGTTCAAGACACCCTGCTGCCTACCTCTGTCTACATCGGCGGCCCGGCCGAGGTGGCCTATTTCGCGCAATCGCAGATTCTCTATCAGCAAATTCTCGGTCGCACCACGCCGATTTTGCCGCGCTATTCAGCCACTTTGTTAGATCCGTCGATGGCACAGTTGCTGCACAAACATGGGCTCACCCTGCCCGATGTTTTTACCACGCCCGACACGCTGGCGCATCGACTCGCCGCCCGCGCCATGCCCGTCGAAGCCAAGCGCAAACTCGCCGCCGCCGGCAATGCCCTGCATGAAGAACTTTCCGCCGTCACCGAATGGATGCGCGCGCAGGATGAAGGTCTGGGGCACGCCGCCGACGTAGCTGCATCGAAAATGCTGTATCAAATGAACCGGCTGCGGCGACTCTCCGCGAACTTCCAGTTGCAACGCGATCAAAGCCTGCGACGCGCGGCCGATACGCTGTGCGAAAATCTTTTTCCCGAGGGCAATTTGCAGGAGCGCGTCTTTGCCGGCGTTTCCTTCCTCTCCCGATTTGACCCGCCGTTGATCGACACGTTCGTCGAGCAGGCGCGCACCGGCCACTGCGGTCACCACGCTCTTTTTTTGTAAGCCAGCGAGCGTGCAAAAGATGCACCATGCTCAATTTGGTTGCCCCACATTTCGAGCAAAACTGGCGTTTTCCGCACACTTTCCCGACAATCTTCCCACCGTAAATCCGCATCCCATATTTGGATGTTGACCTCACCAAGCACGCCGTCATCAAAATTCGGTTCATCGTTTGCCGCTTCGAGGCAAGAACCCTCGTTCCGAGAAGAAAACTCAATGATCGATTTTCATGCATTGCAACATTGTGAGACCTGCCGCATGCAGGAGCATTTATTGACCAGCCGATTGACCCCTTCACTTCGCCAGGAACTTAACTCCCTCGCCTTTCGCGTGTCGCTGCCCGGCGGCTCCACCGTGTTTCAGGAGGGTAACGACGCCGAATGGAATTTTCATCCTGCGCAAAGGACGCACCAAGGTGGCCATGAATTCTGAACTCGGCCGCACCGTCATCCTGTATCTCGCCGCTCCCGGAGAACTGTTAGGGCTCAGCTCGGTCATCTCCGGCACGCCGCGCCAGGTGTCTGCAGTCACCGTTGAGCCATGCGATCTCGACCTGGTGCGACGCGACGACTTCCTCAAGTTCCTCAACAGCCACGAGACTCAGTTCCGCGCGGCGCTTGACGAGCTGGCACAACAGCACAGCTGCATCCTGAATGCGATTCGGCGACTCTCACTCGCACCTTCGCTCCTGGCAAATGTGGCGCGCTTTTTGCTAGGGCTCAATTGCCCGGAAGATAAGCCGCAGACCGACAAGATCCATCTGAAGCACACCCAGGAAGAGATCGCGCAGCAGCTCGGCACCACCCGCGAATCCATCACCCGTACCCTGGCCAAGCTGCGCAAGGAACACATCATCGAGCAGCGCGGACGCGTCCTCACCATCCGCAATCGCAGCCTGTTGGAACATATTGCCAGCGCCCGGGTCGATGAAGCGGCCCTGAAACTTGCATAAGCCACAAAGTTGTATCCTGATGCGGAGCCAATGATCCGCAGAAAGGATGCAACCATGACCGCCAAGCCTTCCAATATTTTTGATATCACGTGTCCCGACTGCGGTGCCATCGTCAAGGTGGACGCGACAACCCATGCCGTCATCGCTCACACACCGGCGCCGCGAAAAAAGACGTTTGAAGATTTCGAAGCGGCCGCACGCGCGCTGAAAGACCAGGAAGAGCGCAAGCAGGCCCTGTTTCGTCAGTCCGTGGAAGCGGAGAAAAATAAGGATGATGTGCTGGAAAAGAAGTTCTCTGAAGCACTGCGCCGCGCCAAAGAGTCGCCGAGCGAATCCCGTCCGCTACGTGACTTCGATCTGGACTGACGAGAAGGTAGACCCCGGACTTTCAGTCCCGGGATGAACATCCGCTAGAATGCGCCTTCAGTCGCTGAGGTAAGAAATTACTTCAACGCGCGCATCACAGCAGCCACGGATGTCTTCCACTCCGGCAAGTTACACTCAAACTCCCGCGCCAACTTCGCGCAATCCAGCTGAGAATTCTTAGGTCTCTCCGCCGGCGTGGGATAGTCCGAGGAAGGGATCGCCACCAACCGCGCAAATTTCGTTCCTTGCGCGGCTGCAGACATCGCGCGCAGCCGCACAGCCTCTTCCGCAAATCCGAACCAGCTAGTTTTCCCGGCAGCCGCTATGTGGTACACGCCCGACTTCGCCGGCGCAAACTTTTCGTGATGCCATTTCTCCACAATCGACGCGGTCGCCTTCGCAAGATCACGCGACCACGTAGGCGCGCCAATTTGATCGTTCACGACATGCAATTCGCGCCGCTCCATCGCCAGCCGTAGTATGGTCAGCAGAAAATTTTTCCCTTCACCGCCATATACCCAGCTTGTCCGCAAAATCAAATAAGGTACGCCCGCCGCCGCCAGAGCTTTCTCTCCATCCAATTTGCTTTTGCCGTACACGCTCAGCGGATGCGGTCGGTCGCTCTCCACATACGGCATCTCTTTGCTGCCGTCGAACACGTAATCTGTCGAATAGTGAATCACCGCCGCGCCCACACTTTTCGCAGCGGCTGCAAGCGTGGCGACAGCCTCCGCGTTGATGCGATGCGCAAAGTCCGGCTCGCTCTCCGCTTTGTCCACCGCGGTATAGGCTGCCGCATTCACAATCAACTGCGGTCGCACTTCATGCACCACATCGCCGATCGCATAATCAGAGGTCAGATCGAGATCATCGCGACTCGTGGCCGTCACTTCGCCCAGCTTCGCCAGCGAACGGCTTAGTTCACGGCCCACCTGCCCATCACGCCCGGTTAATAGGATCCGCAGGCCTCCGGAATGTTTTTCTTTCATACATCCGCCTCGCGCAATACCTGCAACAAATAATTTCCATAACCGCTCTTGCCCAGCTTGGCCGCCAGCCGCTCCATCTGTCCGGCGTCGATGTAGCCCAGGTGATACGCAATTTCCTCCGGACAAGCCACCTTCAGGCCCTGCCGCTTTTCAATCGTCTGGATAAAGCTGGCCGCCTCAATCAGCGAATCCTGCGTTCCGGTGTCCAGCCAGGCAAACCCGCGCCCCAGCACTTCTACATGCAGTTGGCCGTGCTCCAGATACCAGCGATTCACATCGGTGATCTCCAACTCCCCACGCGGAGAAGGCTTCAGCGACTTCGCCACTTCCACCACTTGCGTGTCATAGAAATAAACGCCCGTCACCGCGAAACGAGATTTCGGCTTCTGCGGTTTTTCTTCGATTGAAATCGCTCGCCGATTCCCGTCGAACTCCACCACGCCATATCGCTCCGGGTCCTGCACCGGATACGCAAACACCGTCGCGCCCTCTTTACGGTTTGCCGCCGTCTGCAACATTCCAGAAAGATCGTGGCCGTAAAAAATGTTGTCGCCCAGGACCAGCGCTGACGGATGCCCGTCGACAAAACGTTCCCCAATCAAAAACGCCTGCGCCAGTCCGCCCGGTTCCGGCTGCACCGCGTAAGTGAACTTCAATCCCCACTGCTCGCCCGTCCCCAGCAGCGCCGCAAATCGCGGCGTGTCCTCAGGCGTGGAAATGATCAATACATCGCGAATCCCCGCCAGCATCAGCGCCGACAGCGGATAGTAGATCATCGGCTTGTCATAAACCGGCAGCAATTGTTTGCTGGCCGCAATCGTCAGTGGATATAACCGCGTCCCCGATCCACCGGCCAAAATAATTCCGCGCACACTCGCTCCTTTATTCCTCGACTCTACGCCGTCCAACTCGCGCCGGCTCGGTGGCTCGGCCGTCGTAGTTCTGTTCAATCCATGCGCGATATTCGCCGCTCAACACATCCGCAATCCAGTCTGGATGCTCCAGGTACCACTCCACAGTCTTGCGCAGCCCCGTCGAAAATGTTTCTTTTGGCCGCCAGCCCAGTTCCTGCTCCAGCTTGGTCGCATCAATTGCATAACGCCGATCGTGGCCCGGTCTGTCCTTCACAAAACGGATGAGCTGCTTGTGCGGGCAATGCGCCGAACTCGGCCGCAGTTCGTCCAGAATTTCGCAGATCGTTTCCACAACTTCGCGATTGCTGCGTTCATTTCTGCCGCCAACGTTATAGGTCTCCCCCGGCCTGCCCTTTTCCAGCACCAACCGTAGCGCGGCGCAATGGTCACGCACATACAACCAGTCACGCACATTCAACCCATCACCGTAGATGGGAAGCGGCTTACCCTCCAGCGCGTGCGTGATGATCAGCGGGATCAGTTTTTCCGGAAAATGATAGGGCCCATAGTTATTCGAGCAATTCGTGATCATCGTCGGCAGACCATACGTATGGAAATAAGCCCGCACCAGGTGATCGGAAGCTGCCTTGGTCGCGGAGTAGGGGCTATTCGGCGAATACGGCGTGGTCTCGCAGAACGCGGGATCGTCTGCCCCCAGCGAGCCATACACCTCGTCGGTCGAGACATGCAGAAATCGAAATCCTGCCCGCTCCTGCTCCGGCAATTTGTTCCAATGGGCCCGCGCCGCCTCCAGCAACACAAACGTTCCGCGCACATTCGTCTCGACAAAAGCGTCCGGCCCAAGGATCGAGCGGTCCACATGGCTTTCGGCTGCGAAATGCACAATCGCCCGTGGCTTGAACTCTTCCAGCAACCCCTTCATCCGGCCCTGATCGCAAATGTCTGCGCGAACAAATATGTAATGCGGATGGCTTGCTACGCTCTCCAGATTTTTCAGGTTGCCGGCATACGTCAGGCAATCGACGTTGACCAAAGGAGAAACGGAAGCCGCGCCTTCCAGCCAGTCCAGCACGAAATTCGAACCGATAAATCCAGCACCCCCGGTGACAACGACGGGGGATTGCGTCCAGGAAGATTCTGTCAAATGATTCATCCTTACCCGGTTTAAGTTCCACGCGGGCGGCGAGTATCGACCACCTGCCTGCGCTCGAAACACCGTGAAAGCTCAGTCTACTGTATGCGCCCATGGGTGCATGACGGGCCATCGGTCTCGAAACCACGGTACACTTTCTCCATGGAAGTTCTTTCCACCCGCCTGCCAGGCGTGCTGCATCTTCGCCCTCGGATCTTTACCGACGATCGCGGCTGGTTTGCCGAAACCTGGAATGAGGCCACCTTCCAAAAAGCCGGCCTTCCCTCTCACTTTGTCCAGGACAACCAGTCCCGCTCCCGCCAGCATGTCTTGCGAGGCCTGCATTTTCAGCTGCAGCATGCCCAGGGCAAAATGGTGCGCGCCGTGACCGGTCGAATCTTTGACGTCGCCGTCGATGTTCGCCGTTCTTCCGCTTGTTTCGGCCAGTGGGTCGGCGTCGAGCTGACTGCGGAAACCCCGGAAATGCTCTGGATTCCTCCCGGCTTCGCCCATGGTTTTCTGGTTCTTTCCGAGTCCGCCGACGTGCTTTACAAGACCACCGATTTCTACTCTCCAGCCTCCGAGCGGACCATCCGTTGGAACGATCCGGCAATCGGGATCAAATGGCCTTTGACCGCCGAACCCATCGTCGCCGCGAAGGATGCCGCCGGCACGCTGCTCGACCAGACCGACGTGCCCGATTAGCTAATAGCTGCATCCGAAAACTTATCTCTCCGCGGTGGCTCCCCGCCTCCCGCTCAGAAAACTGACGACCCCTTCCTGTTGTATCCAGCCCGGCTCCTCCTTCATCCTGCGGTAGGTCTGGCAGAATTCCCAGGCACCACTGTTCCACCGTCTTTCACGTTTTCAGTAAGACAAGTGATCTATCTGATTCCTCCGTGTTTGTACAGGTCACGGAAGTTTTTTTTATCGTCTTCTTACCGGAAATGGGATAGACTCAGTCAGACAATTCCACCACTTACACTTGTTTATCGAGTCAAGCACAAGAAACTAAAGTGCGCGAAGTTTGGTAGTCGTTTTTTGGTTCAACTTTAGAGATTACGCAAAAAGTTGCACACTGTTTCGGTTCTTCTGCCTGCGGCTATAGGATCCGCCAAGTGCGTGGTCACCGTACGAGGGCAAGAAGAACCCTTAGGATCTGCACTCGCGGCACAGGTTGGGAATGGCACTACTCACTCACCTGACTCAATTCCAGCCGCCCCATGGAACCTGAAACCTGTGGCCTGAGAAGCCCGATGTTTCGGAATGATTCTGGGTGGTTCAATCCGGTCGGCACTAACGCAAAGCCGACCCTTCTTCCACTCAAGTACGTGACGCAGTTTTACCGTTGTTCATTTTTTTGAGGTCAACATCATGTCCCGATTCTCCCGTCTATTCGCCAGCGGCTCGTCGCTCCGGTTCGCATCCGCTTCAGTCGCCACAGCCTTGTTCGCCAGTCTGCTGATGCTACCCGCCTCCGCCCGTGCCCAGGGGCTGTATTCGCGACCCTCGGCGTCTTTGAACACGGGAACGGTGCCGGTAGCGGTGGCCGCCGGAGATTTCGCACGTTCTGGCTTTCAGAGCATGGCCGTCGCCAACAGCACGAACAAGACCATAAGCGTATACCTGGCGACTGGTCCCGGCACTTTTACCAACGCTTTCACCTATGGGGCATGTAACGGTGTGCCGACAAATAGCGGGCCGACTGGTATCGTCGCCGCAGATGTCAACAACGACGGCTATCCCGACCTTATTGTGGCCTGCTCGGGCACTGTCGATCTATTCCAAAATACGGGAGCCGCCAATCCCGGCCAATTTAGCGAAGTTGCGACATTCACGGTGGCGAATCCGACGGCGATGGTTGTGGGCAACTTTTCCGGAAGCAGCACGCCAGACTTGGCTGTTGCCGGTAGCGGCGGCATCACGGTTTTCACCAATGTTGGCGGAACCAATGGAACCATTAACATCAGTCTAGGTGGCACTCTGACCGGCATGGTGACCGGCGACTTCAACCACGATGGTCATCTGGACCTTGCAGTCTCCGATAGCACAGGTAAGGTGGACGTACTCACAGGCAACGGTACAGGAAACTTTACCCTGCTAGGCGGATATTCAACCGGTACTGGCACAAAGCCGGCCGGCATCGTAGCTGCAGATTTTAATAATGACGGCAATCTTGACGTTGCAACTATCAACCATGGAACAAACAACGTGACTGTTCTGCTGGGTAGTGCTTCCGGCGCACTCATGCCCCCAATAGCGCAGGCGACCGGTACCAATCCGATTGGGATTTCCGTTGCGGACGTCAACAGTGACGGCTATCCCGATGTCATCGCTTTCGATTCGCCGACCGCAACCACCGGCGAGGTCGACGTTCTTTTAGGAATTGGTAACGGTACATTGCAGGTGGCGCAGGTTTCGAGCCAGACGTTCGTTCCTGGCACACAGGCCGCTGTCGCGGACTTTAACCGCGATGGCAAGCCCGATCTGGCCGTGACCCAGCAAGGCGCTAAGCAGGTTAGCCTGCTGCTGAACAACACTCTTCCCACGCAATATCCCGACGGTCGCAGCTTTTCTGCCGCTCACGCCTTGAACAACGGTCCCGGCAACATGGCCGACGGCGTAGCGGTAGGGGACTTTAACAAGGACGGCCTGCTCGACATCGCCGTTTCCTATTTGTCCGACAATCATGTCCAGATATTGCTGAACAATGGCTCCGGCTATAGCAATTTCAATCAGGGCGGCGTGTACATAGTTGGCAATCAGCCGTATTGGATCGCCTCGGGTGACCTGAATGGAGATGGCTATCCCGATCTTGTGACGGCGAATACCAACGTCAACGGGCCGACTGGCTCCGTCAGCGTATTGCTGAACAACAAGAATGGCACCTTCGCGAACGCCGTCAACTATACCGTCGGCAACCAACCCTACCAAGTGGCGATCGGCGACATCAACCACGACGGCTACCCGGATCTCGCGGTCACCAACTACGGCGGGAATACCGTTTCCATTCTGATGGGATCGAAGACCGGAATCTTCACTGTCTCCCCAACCACGCTGCCGACCTGCGCGAATCCATACGGCGTCGCCATCGGAGACTTCGCACATAACGGCTTCCCGTCGATCGCGGTCACCTGCTATAGCGCAGCCGAACTGGAAGTTTTCCCGAATAACGGCAATGGCACTTTTGGGACGCCATTCATCACCGCGACAAACTCAAATCCCGCTTCTCTGGTTGTGGGTGACTTCAACCGCGACGGCAAGCTGGATATCGTAGTCGGCAATACCATCGCCAACAACATCTCCTTCTTCGCCGGAAATGGCAACAACACATTTGCGGCCAACGTGACCAGTCCATCGCTGAACTTCCCTGACTCCATCGCTGCTGGAGATTTCAACGGCGACGGGATCCTCGACATCGTTGGCGTAGCTCCTAACTTCAACGCAGTTGAACTCACTCTCGGCGTTGGCGACGGCACCTTCGGTACTCTCTCGCAGCGCGCCGCCGGAGAATTTTCAGCGACCAAGCAGCCGTGGGCGGTCGCAGTCGGCGACTTCAACAATGACGGTCAGCTCGACATTGTTACCGCCAACACCTACAACCAGGTCAACCTTGCGAGTCCCGCTTACCAACAGCGGTTTATGACGGAATATCCCGCGGTTCCCGGCGGCCATCCGAGCATTGACGTGCTCACTAACATCTCGGCGGCAACCATCTCGGTCGCTTCTTCTCCCGCCACTCCGATTCCCGCCATCAACAATGGAACTACGGTGACGGCATCTCTGAGCCCGGCAATCAGCGGCGCAACACCCACCGGGTCGGTTATCTTTGAGGATGCCACCGGCGCGGCAATCGGCTCGGGTCCGTATGCCCTGAATGACGGAGTCGCAACCTATAACGTTGGACACCTGGGCAGCGGTTCGTATCTGTTCACTACGCTGTACTCCGGCGATGCCAACTTCCAGCCCACCACGGTCTCCGGCGCTGGTACCGCAATCACTGTGTCGGGAACCCCGGTCACACTGGTCTTGAGTACGGCGTCCCTCGATGTCGGATCAAACTTCACGGCGACCGTCACTGCCATCGGGAACACGACGACCGGCAATTATCCACGTGGAGGCGCGATCATCTATGCCGTGCCGTCAGGTTCAACCACACCCGTGCAAGTTGGAACCATCAATGCGTTGACCCAGGCAGGAAACAACAGCACCGGCACGGTTACGATTACGGCGAGTGCTGCCAACCACCTGGGGGTCGGAACCTATGAGCTCTACGCGGTCTTCAATCCGACTGGCGGCGGAAATGGCTATGCGCAAGGATCGTCATCAGATGAGCCTCTGACGGTGATTACGCTAATTCCAACGACTACCAATATCTCCTGCGCCGCCGGAATTTTCGGCGGTACATGCACCTCTACAACAACGGTCACCGCGACGGGCGCACCGGTGCCCGCAGGGTTGACCATCAACTTCTCCGGGGCAGGGACAGGAACGGGAACGACCAATGCGGCCGGACAGGCAACCTTCCAGTACGCAGAAGTTTTCGGATCCTTTACCATCGTGGCAAGCTTCCCGACGCAGGCTGGTTATGGCGCTTCCAGCGGCAGCACCACCGTATTCTGCTTCATCTTCTGCGGTGCGGAGCGCACGGCTTCAGCCACCGGGTTTAACTCGCTCACTCCGTTCGCTCGGGCCAATCAGCCGGCCGCACTGCGACTTTTCTAACGCACTACCTCCACCCCCAAAGGGCTGCCGCTTTCAAGCGGCAGCCCTTTTTTTCTTCCCCTTCATCGCCTTTTCTTCCCCATCCCCGTCCTCCATTTCTTAAATCCCGATGAATTCACTTTCGTCCCCGGAATTTTCCGCATCCAACCAATTGCCGAATTCCTCCGCGTCTATTTTGCGGACGGCAGGTTGTAACTTGGTTGCAATACCTGCCAGAGACAATGGGTGTGTTTCCTGAAACTCGTCTTCTGGCTCTAAACGGATCTAGAAACACAAAAATCAATTCAGCCCTCCCCCCTGAAAGTATTTGTCTTTTTATTTTTGCCTGTCGTCCGCACGACCGCACCATGGTGCGGCAACCCCCCGGGATCCGATTCGCAACGCGGGCGAATCCGAATCCCATGAGTCACTCCGTGAATTGAAGTTGAAGTCGCTGAATTTCAGTCGAGGTCCTGGCCATGAATCCTGGTAGTGTTCGCAGCGTCATTTCTCGTCTTTTCGTCTTCGTCAGCATCGCCGCCGTCATTCTCTTTTCCGTCGGCGCGCACGCGCAGGCTTTATTTCAGCCGCTGGGTGCCCCCGGCTCCCAAAGCCAGACATTTACGGCGGGCACCATGCCGCTGGGTGTGGCTTCCGCCGATTTCAACCACGACGGCTACCCCGACCTGGTGGTAGCCAATAAAACGGACACCAGCGAGGGCACTACCGGCTCCATTAGCGTGTATTTGTCGAACGGTTCGGGCGGCTTTGCAGCTCCAACAAAATACCCCACTTGCGGTGGCCCCACGGCCGTGCTAGCTGAAGACCTCGACCTGACCGGGCTCCCGGACATCGTCATTACCTGCAACACTCCTAGTTCGAATGTGATCCAGGTGTTCCTGAATCTCGGCAACGGAACCTTCAATCCCGTCTCCGACGGAGTCACAAATATCACGCTGGGAACGGGCAAGGGCCCGGTCGCGCTCACGTCGGGCGACTTTCAATAATGACGGACACCCTGACCTGGCCGTGGCCGACAGCCTCGACGGCACGATTACGCTGTTTCTCAGCAATCCTGCGAATAACTTCACGTATTACACGGTCTCGACATTGTCCGGCTTTGGCATGCCCAACGGCATTGTCGCCGGCAATTTCACTCAATCGGGAAATGTCGATCTGGCTGTCACCGACGGATCCACCGGTGCGATTCATATTTTGACCGGAGACGGAACCGGCAGCTTCACCGAGAGCTCCAGCGCCACTGTAGGAAGCGATCCCACCGGGATCGTCGCCGGCGACTTTAACAAAGACGGAGCCATCGACCTTGCCGTTCTCAATTCCGGCTCGGGCACGGTCAGTATTCTGAATGGAAATAACAGCGGCGCCTTCGCTGTCACTCGCAACATCAGCGTCGGTCCAGCCACCGGCACCGGGGGAACTTATCTACTTGCGCTCGACATCAATGGCGACGGCGCTTTGGATTTGCTCACGGGCAACACGATGCAAAATGACGTTGCTGTTTTGATGGGCCGCGGCAACGGCAATTTCGTCGCGGTCCAGGATTATGCGGTTCCCAACGGGCCAGCCTACGTCGCGCCGATCGATTTCAACCGCGATGGCAAGCCGGACCTGGCTGTAACCCAGTCAACCGGCGCCACCGTCTCGGTGCTGATCAACAACACCTTGCCCACGCCAACGAATGGCGGTCTCAATTTTGTCGCTCCGCACGTTCCTGCCAGCGGGCACGGCAACATGGCGGATAGCGTTGCCGTTGCCGACTTCAACCATGATGGCTATCCTGACATCGCAGTAGCGTACCTGCAGGACAACGCCGTCCGCGTTCTGACCGGCAAGGGCAATGGACGTTTCAACACTGCTGTCGAGTATCCCGTTGGCAATCAACCCTACTCCATCGCCGCTGGCGACTTGAACAACGACGGCTATGCTGACTTGGTCACGGTGAACACCTCGCTCAGCTCAAGACCAGGAACAATCAGCGTGCTGATGAACAATGGCAATGGCAGCGGCACCTTCGCGTCCGCGCAAACCTACAATGTCGGAGCCCTGCCGTACCAGGTTGCCATTGGCGATTTGAACGGCGACGGAATTCCCGATCTTGCTGTGACCAACTATGGGGATAACACTGTCTCCATTCTCTACGGCCAAAGCGGCGGCGGGTTCGTCGGAGGTCAAACACTGGCGACTTGCAACAATCCCTATGGCGTCGCCATTGGAGACACGCGGCATTCCGGCCAGAATGACATTGCCGTTACCTGCTTCCAAAGCGGCCAGATGGAAGTCTTCCTGAACAACAGCATGATGCCGTACGTACCGCCACCGGCGCAGGCCAGCTTCCAGTCTCCGGAAATCTACACCACGGGCGCTGAGCCATCGTCAGTGGTGATGGGCGACTTCAACCGCGATGGCACTCTCGACATCGTTACAGGAAATGCCACCGCCAACAATGTCTCGTTCTTTGCCGGCAACGGCAGCGGCGGATTCGCTTCCGCTGTCAATAGCTTTGCCCTCAATTTCCCTGATTCCATCGCAGTTGGTGATGTAAATGGGGATGGAATTCCCGACCTGGTCACTGTGGCCGCGAACTTTAATTCGGTTGCGATCCTGCTCGGCAAAGGCGATGGCACATTCGCTCAACGCGTTGCATTTGCGGCTGGCGAACAACCCTGGGCTGTCGCCGTCGGAGACTTTAACCTGGATGGCAAGCTTGATATCGTCACCGCCAACACAGTCCACCGTGTCAACCTGACGATTCCTGGTTACATGGCCACGTATATGACCGAGTTTCCGCCGACCAAGAACGGGGGCCCAAGCATCAACGTACTGTTGAATGGTTCGGGTAGCAAGATCGCCTTAACTCACTCTCCATCAGGTACTGTCGCACCAGGTACGCCGATCACACTCACGGCGACTGTGGCGGCTTCGGTTTCCACCAACACCGCAACGCCTTCGGGAACTGTCACGTTTGAGGACACCGACGGCACGGTCCTTGGCTCGTCCACGTTGAGCGGAGGAACAGCCACACTCACCGTTCCCAGCCTCAGCAGTGGGCGCCACGTAATCACCGTTTTGTACTCCGGGGATACGCTCTTCCAACCAAACACCATGTCTGGATTTGTCGTTCGGGTCTCCGGCACGCCGGTGACTCTGACATTCCAACCAAATCCGGTCACGGCTGGCGCAACCTACAGGTATACGGCAACTGTCGGAACCGCCGGCTCCAAAAAGGCGCCAGTGGGCACCATCACGTTGTTTACTCTGCTGTCAGATGGGACGCTGGTACAGGCCGACGGACCCCATGCCGTGACACCAAATGCAAACAATACTTCCACATTTTCAGACAACCTGACTGCGGGATCGATGGGGAGCTCACAGTCCTATGCGGTGTTTAATCCTACCGCAGGAGCATACAAAGCTGGCAGTTCTCCCACCGTTACCGTAACCGTCACACCCTAGTCAACCTCATTGCCGAACGAACCAAAGGCCGCATACGAAAAGTATGCGGCCTTCCCTTTTGTGGCTAAAAATTGTCCCCGCCAGGCGAGTGATTGGCGAATCTTTTCGAGCCCACTTGCACCATTTTTGAGGAGCTTTACTGCGCACTCACGGCTTCGGCGCCAGAACGGTTCGCAGCGCATATTGCACCCTCGGAATCATGTCTCGAAACTGCACTGGAGAGGCGTTCGCCAGAAATGCATGGAAGGCGGTCCTTCCACACGGAGCATCCCCTGTCTGCATGCACAGAACGCCCAGGTTCAATTGCGACTCGGCGTCCCTGGGATCGATTTGAATGGCGCGCTCGAAATTCTGCCTTGCGGTGATGAAGTCGTGTTGCTTTACCGCCACCAGTCCCAGCCCGTTGTACGCAGGAATGTAGGGCTCAATCGCCAGCGCGCGCTGAAACTCTGTGGTCGCTTCCGCAAGCTGCCCATTCGCGGAATACGCGGACGCGAGCCCGTCAATCGTTCCCACATCCGTAGGATCCATCTTCACTGCAGGCTCATAATATGCAATCGCCTGTTGCGCGTTGCCTTTGCTTAAGTACAGCTGCCCCAGCCGCGACAGAATCATCGGGCCGGTTACGCCGTGGTGCAGTGCGTCAAGACAGAGTTGCAGATTCGCTTCGCTTTGGCCTGTGTTCTGGTATTCATCACCAAGAGCGTAATAAAGAGCGGGATTCGACGGATCTTTCTCGAGCGCCTCCCGGTATAACTCAATCCTGCGCGAAGAAGACATCTGCGCCCGCGGGTGTGTCCTTCGCCTGATGCAACAACTTCAAAATTTCGACCTGGTCCTTGGGATCGGCACCCGTGCTATCCAAACTTGCCGACTCCTGGGATGATCCGCCCAGATATCCAAGCGAGCGCAACTTCTCCGTCGTCTGCTCGTCCATCTGCTGCGAAATCACTTTTTCTGTTCCGTTGTTACCAATCAACATCTTCAGCTGCTCGTCCAGTTCGCGATACTCCCTGGGGTGCGCACCGATGACGTCGTGCAACTCCTCCGGATCATTTTTCAAATCGTACAGTTCAGGTTTCGGAGCGCGCACATACATCCAGTCTGCAGTGTGAATGCCGCGCAGCGGGGCCCAGTGCATGATGAACTTCGGATACATGGTTTCTTCGTAGGAATATTCCGTCGCCACCGGCTTGCCAGTGAAGGCCGGCACCAGGCTGGCTCCCTGCACTATCGAAGATGCGTGACCACCCAGCAAATCCAGAACCGTTGGCAGCAGATCGATGGTCCGCGCCTGCTGCGACACGCGAACACCCGCGGGAATACCGGGGCCGGCCATCACCCAGGCAATGCGCACCGTCGAGTCATACAGAAAAACTCCGTGCTCAAATTCGCCGTGTTCACCCAGGCTCTCCCCATGATCGGAAAGCACGATGAACAAGGTATTCTGCGCGGGCGATCTCTTCTTCACCGCGTTCACAAAGCGCCCGAGCTGCTGGTCCATGTACGCGATTTCTGCGTCGTAGGTATCACCGGGATATTGGCGCTGAAATTCCGCGGGTGGTGGAACGTACGGCTGGTGCGCGTCATAAAAATGAAGCCAGACAAAAAACGGCTTGTCCGCCTGTTCCGGCTGCGCGTTCAGCCATGCCATCGCGTGGTCTACAGTGACACCGGCATTCCGCATCATCCCTTCGCCATTGGGACCACCCGGCATGCGATCGTCATATGCAGAGAAGCCTTGGTTAAATCCGAAAGCACGCTTGAATACGATCGCGCCGACGAACGCGGCGGTATCCCATCCGTGCTCCCGCAAAATTGTGGCCATGGTGACGGACGAAGGTTGCAGCACAAATCCGCCAGTATCGCGCACATGGTGCACATTCGGATTGGTTCCGGTAAACATGCTGGCGTGGGAAGGTAGCGTCAGCGGCGCCTGCGCCACCGCCTTCTCAAACAAAACGCCGCGGCTGGCAAGCCCATCGATGGTGGGAGTTTTGATTTTCGCGTTGCCGTAGCAGTGCAGGTGGTCGGCCCGCACCGTGTCCAATGTAATGAACACGATGTTCGTCGGCCTCAACGCGCCGCCTGTGGTTGAGGAAGCTGCTTGTGAAGATTGCGCGGTGAAGGAATTTCTGTGGCTGCCGCGAAGCTGATGGTCTCCCCGACGATTTGCATGCGGTTGCCCCTAGCAACGCAACCGTGCAGCAACCGAAAAGAAACACATGTCGCGCGCGGGACCGCATGGACTTCCTTCTCCGTCGAAAGCAGCAATGGATTGGCTTCCTCCAGCATCCCCTAATCCCTATTGAGAAGGCAACTGTGAAGCACCACGGTGTCCTAGCCACTCAGACAGTAGTTGCGGGATTCGTCCCCGAACCCGGCGAGTGAAAATCGCTGGGAGCCGGTGGCGGAGTGAAATTCTGACCGCCACACCAGGAACAGAATCGCTGCTCGCCGGCGATCAACTGGCCGCAGTTTGAGCACGGCGATCCCAACGGTCGCCGTATCGCAAAGTAGAGCAAAAACCCCAGCAGGTTGGGAATGAAGATCGCGAGCAAAACCCAAAGGACTGCCGGCATGGTGCGGCGGCGTGCGTCGGCATAGACGTATCCCAGGCAGAGCAGCCAGAAAGCGGCGAATGTGCCCACTAGCAAGCCCACGCCCAATCCAATCACAGGGGCCAAAATCATCGGTGGCATTCCGTTGGCGGCGTTCAGAGCAGCCACATGCCATTGGGTAGCACCAATCAGTGGGCCAATCACGAGCGCACACGCGAACACGATTCCGGCCGCTATCTTCAAACCTTTCGGTACCAGGCTCCAAAACGAATCCGATTTCATAGTGAGACTCCTTTCGCGTGCATCCACCTTTTCGACATCGTGGGTAGAGTTGGCAACAACAGACAGAAGCAGACGGACGGCACAATCCAGACCGCGATCAGTCCTAGTTGAACTTGCTGATGGGTCGCAGAGAAGGCACTGGAAAAGCGATCGCCCAGCTGCATGGCGACGAACGAACCTGCCAGAGTGAGAACCAGCGCCGCAACATAGCTCCACGCAAGTTGGCGGTGACTCAACCGATGGGTTTCAAGCTGCGCGGCACGAATTGTGAGCGCCGCGACAATCTTCTCGGGCAGGTTCGGATCCGTTTCAAACGAAAATTCTCCCAGGCCGGCAATCGCTCGATCGGACGTGTCCATGTATTGCTGGCATGCGGAGCATGTGAGCAGATGCTGGCGGAGAGATTGTTCCTCCTGAGTGGAGATGCCGCCCGCTAGAGATTTGTCAATCAAGCAGCAGATCGATTCGTGAATATCAGTTTGCATGGGCTCCTCCGTCCATCTGTTGCCGCAGGGCCGCGAGGCCGCGATAAATTCTTGACGATATCGTCGAAACTGATGCTCCCACAACCTGGCTGATTTCCTGCAGCGACAACTCCTCCTGAAAGCGCAGGACAAGTGCCTCTCGAACGACAGGCTGCAGTGACTGCAGTGATTCAGCGAGATGCCGCGCATCTTCCGTTCGCGCTGCCTGCTCGAATGGCGAGGCTGCGGCGGAAACGGGCGAAAGGGATGCATCCTGCCGCTCGTCATCGTCGTTCGAATCAAGACTGACTAGCCTGCGCTTGCGAGTGTGGTCGATGGCGAGATTCCGGGCGATGGCGAACAGCCAAGGCTCAAAGCGCGACTCGCCATCGTACGACCGGCCGCGCTCCAAAACTCGCAGCCATGTTTCCTGTACCAGGTCATCAACCTGCTCGCGCGTGCCGAGTAGAAAAATAAAATAGCGCACCAGCCGATATTGATATTCCTGGACCAGACCTTGCAGCAGCGCGATATCCCTCTGACGAAGGCCACGTGCAATGCGCTCGGGTTCGGACTCTGTCGCCGCCAATGTCATCTCAGACTCGAACATACGATGGAGATACGCAGCAGGGGCGGAAAATTACGCATCGGGGCAAATAAATTTGCTGCACGGGGTGGGCAACAGGCCCTGAACCTTGCAACTGTCTTTGCAATCGACGCTTGGCAGTATTCTTCAAGCAGTGGCAATGCCGATGCGCTAATCTTCCAATCAAGGGAGCCTTTCGCACCATGACAGACGCTGAAAATCAGGCTGACCGAGCGACGCACGCGCCGCCTCGCAAAAACGTGCTGGTCATTGGACGAGACCATCGCGTGGCCGAAATTGTGGCGGAGGCGCTGCCGGACTGGCGCCTGGAACGCGCGGAAGACAACGAGACCGCGCTTGTCTTGTTGCGAGCCCAGCACTTCCACCTGCTGCTGACCGGCGATGAAACCTCCGGACAAGAGGATGTAGAACTGCTGCGAGAAGTGCGGCGCACGCGTCCCCATCTGCGCTTGATTATTCTGACCAATGAAAGCACTCCAGCCGATGTGATTGCGAGTATGAAGGAGCGCGCGTTCAGTTATTTTTCAGCTCCCTACACTGCCGAGGCGTTGACGGACATGTTGCGCCACGCCACTGACGCACCGGTGTGGGACGAAGGAATCGAACTGCTGTCGGCGACTCCGGAATGGCTGGGTCTGGCGGCCCGCTGCGATTTCCGCACCGCGGATCGGCTGGTACAGTTCATCCATGAATTTTCTGATTTGCCCGAACCGCACCGCGATGATGTGGGCTCGGCCTTTCGAGAAATGTTGCTAAATGCCGTCGAGCATGGCGGCAATCTGGATCCGTCGCAGCATGTTCTCATCTCCTATGTACGAGCACGCGACGCGGTGATCTGCCGCATTAAAGATCCGGGCGAGGGATTTTCGCTGGAGCAGTTGCGCGAGTCTGCCATGGCCGACATGGACGATGATCCGCTGCAGCACATTGAATATCGCAAGGAGCAAGGCATGCGCGCCGGAGGTTATGGCGTCCTGCTGGCGAAGAGCCTGGTCGATGACCTGATCTACAACGAGAAGGGCAATGAAGTGATGCTGATTAAATACCTTCATCACAAGTAATGCGGCAATTCGCGCTAGCGTCAACTTGAGCCCGCGGCATTGGTTGTCATTTGATTTCCAAAATGCTTCACTGACTGCGAAGGGGCTGGGGGGTGCAGCCCCTATTTCTATTTAGCGAAGACCGCCGGATGCGAGAATCGTTTCGCCCGTCAGCCAGCCTGAGTCGGAAGAGGCGAGAAAGACAGCCAGGGGCGCGATATCGCTGGGTTGCGCAATGCGGCCCAACGGAGTTTGCGCGACCGCTCCCTTTTCGAAGTCGCTGCCGATGAAGCCCGCAGAGTGCACGCCCTCGGTTTCCACCATGCCAGGATTGATGGAGTTCACGCGGATTTTCTTTGGGCCTAATTCACGAGCAAGAGCGCCGGTCACGGCATCCACTGCGCTTTTGGTCGCGGAATAGATCGACGAGCCAGGAGGGGTAATCCGGCTCACGACTGAACCGATGTTGATGATGCTGCCGCCCTCTGGACCGAAAAGATTCGCCGCTTGCTGGCTGGCCAACAGCAGACCCAGCACATTGGTGTTGAATAGGCGATGAAACTTGTCTTCGGTGACTTCGCCAATCGGCGAAAACTCGTAGATGCCGGCATTATTCACCAACACATCCAGCGACCCAAACTGCTTCTTTGTTTCGGCAAAGATGCGTTCCACATCTTTTGACTTGGAAACATCACCCTGCACGGCCACGGCTTTGCCGCCCTTAGCAGCGATGTCGGCTACCACGCGATCGGCGCCTTCTTTGCTGGACGAATAGTTGACCACGACGGATGCGCCCTCGGCGGCCAATGCTTTGGCGATGGCGGCGCCGATGCCCTTCGATGCTCCTGTAACCACTGCAACTTTATTCTTGAGTTTGCTCATGATCCTTCTCCCGGTCGAAACTGCCATTGCTTCGACAGTTCGATGACTGTCTAATTGATGAGGCTGAGCCCCGGAAGGTTACGACTTTTTTCGATTAAATTTTCTTTAAGTGGGTCAGGTAGGCCTTGAGGACATCGCGTTGCAGTTCCAGGCAGGCAAATTTGCCCTCGCGAGTGATTTTGATCAGTCCCGCCGTCTCCAGTTCCTTCATATGGTGAGACAGGGTGGCGGCGGAGACAGGCTGGCAGCCGCGAATGTCGCTGCAGGAGGCAATGTCGTTGCTGGCGCCAATTTGCTGCAGAATCTCATGGCGTCGCGGGTCGGCCAGTGCCTTCGCGATCAAGTGAATCTGGTGCTCGGAAAGTGTTTTCTTCTTCGCCAT
>CAWCFC010000015.1:0-72882 GCA_963794795.1 uncultured Acidobacteriota bacterium
TATTGTTTGCGGGTTAGGAACATGTGGGTGGCGTTGGGGGAGGCGATGTGGTGGGTGAGCTGGTAGCCGAGAGCGGGGAGATCGAGGTCGCGAAAGATGCTTTCGCCGCGACCGATGAGGACTGGGGAGGAGACGAGATGCATCTCGTCGATGAGGCCGGCGCGCAGGTATTGCTGGATGGTGGAGGCGCCTCCGCCGAGGCGAACATCTTTTCCGTTGGCGGCTGCGACGGCTTGCTGGAGCGCGCTATGAATGCCGTCGGTGACGAAGTGGAAGGTGGTGCCTCCTTCCATGGTGAGGGGCGCGCGGGCGTGGTGGGTGAGGACGAAGACGGGCACGTGGTAGGGAGGGTTGTCGCCCCACCAACCTTTCCATGAGTCGTCTGGCCAGGGGCCGCGGACGGGGCCGAACATGTTGCGGCCGAGGATCCAGGCGCCGACATTTTCAAAGCCACGCTCGGCCAGGTCGTTATCCATGCCGGTTTCGCCGCCGGGCTCGCCGATCATCTGATGATGGGCGCGAGTGGCGAATTGCCAGTTGAAGACTTGCATGGCGCCGACGCCGAGCGGGTTCTCGAGGCTTTGATCGGGACCGGCGCTGTAGCCGTCGAAGGAAATGGAAAAGCAATTGACGCGAAGCCTGGACATGGCAGCTCCTTTGGCGAATAAATCTTCAAGCAGTGTACGACAGGGCAAGCGGAGAAAGATGAAGCGCGCGCGCATCGATGACGGGATGAGGTGCGGCGAATTTATGCGGATCGAGTGCGGTGCGACCAGATTCCCTGGATGACGTTGAACATGAATGCGGTGGTGAGGCCGAACAAAATCCATCCGTTGAGGGCTTCGAGTGCGCCCATCAATTGCCATTGGGGCTGCAGGGCAATGTCGGTGTGACCATAGCTGGTCATGGCGTTGAGGGAGTAGAGCATGGCGTTTTCTCCCAGCGGGATTGCGCCCAGCATTCTGTAGGCGAAGGCCCACATGAAGGCTTCACTGCCGTGCAGGATGGTACAACAAAATGCTGTTCCGCCAACCGCGATGACCGAGAGGATTTCGACAAGCATGGTTCTTGGCCTGCTCCTAAGCAAGGGGGAAACCGCTTGATTGAGGAGCCTGAGGCACGACGAGTGAAACACAACCGTGGTGGCGATGATGGGGAAGCTCCATAACCAATCGGACTTCCATTCTCCCAGAGCGATGGGGGGCATGGAAAACGATGCGAGGAGCGGACTGCTTCGAACGGAAAGGAACAGTTCAGCGGGGGGAGTCACTTGGGGGCCAGCCTTTCACGATGCGTCGAGCTTTGCATAGAGGGTTCTGGTCACGAATTGGCACGGAGCATGCCAAATGGCCGGCTGCGAATAACTACTTTTGCGTGTGCGAGATATAGATGGATGGGGGACGCGCGTCGGAATGGGGGCGTGGTGTTCGGGTGGAGTTTGATCCGAAATGTTGGAGGGGTCAGGGGCAGGAAAGGCAATTTTAGTATGGGGGACGGGGAGGCGTCCACGATACAAAGAGCGGAGGGACGAAAGTTGCTCGAAGGTGCATGGATAGAGGCGATTTATGCACAATTCGTCCGCGATTTGCACCGAAATAAAGCTTTAGAAACAGGGAGATCTCGTGCAATACTCTTTTCAACGGAAGAGAAATCTTTCAGAGGAGAAAGTGGAACAGAAGCCAGCCGGGAGGATCGGCAACGAAACTCGATTCGGGCAACCGAAGCCGGCTGGCAGACGGAAAGCTAACACGACATTGAAAGACCGGAAGGCGGATGGCGGTGCGGGCTCTGCTCGCAATTCCTAAGCCGGAAGGGATGACAGAGTTGTGATCTGGTCACCGAACACACCAGATCTTCGAAAGATCGGATCGCTGAGGGCGAGTTCTCGCAAGAGGATTCGCCCTTTGGCATTTTTGCGTGGAGTTCCAAATACCCCACTCAAGCCAAAAGCGGGCTTGAATGGGCCACCCGCCATTTACCTGCAGGTCGCTGGTTTTGACGTTTTCGGCGAGGTTAGCTTTGGACAGAGGAGGCCAAAGTGATACGTGAACGAATGCTGCAAATCGTCCTGGTTATCCTGGGGCTATTGTTTCTGGCTACGATCTATTTTCTGTACATCGATCTATGGCACGCGCATTGGATTCTTGAAAAGCGCAATGAAATCGAGCCGATGTTCATCAGCGTTTTCGTGGTGCTGGGACCTTTCCTGCTGGTGGCAGCCAGAAACCCGTCGGCGCATCGCTCGCTGATTGCGTTCACAGCCTGGTGGTGCCTGGCGCATGCCGCCGTGATGGCCATTGAAACCAGACAGGCGTGGAATCATGGAATTCATCGAGACTTTAAGGATGTTGTGATTTTCGGGGTGATTGGGTTGATTTTGCTGGTGCTTTCACCTCCTGGCCGAGGGGAAGTGCGGCTGGGTCGCAGTCATTGAGAGGCGAAAACCGGGCTCTGATCGGAAAGTATCCCACTCAAGTTAACAGTGGATCGCGGCGGCGACTGAAGATGTGGGCACTCCGGAACCGAGAGTGGTTCATCCCACCCTTCGCAGAGTGCGCGAAGGATGGGGCACCCTTATTTATGGTTGGGTCGACTTTCGACTACCCCACGCAAGCCAAAAGAGGGCTTGAATGGGGCACCCTCATTTATTTGTGGGCCAGCGGTGGGGCGGCGGAGGGTCAGGGGTGGGAGAGGTGGTAGCCGATGAAGATGTCGTTGGTGGGGGGTTGCTTGCCGAGCTGGCGGAACATGCTCATGACCTGGCCGCGATGGAGAGTGGCGTGATTGACGACGTGGAGCAGGAGTTTCCAGCGGGGGATGGTCCAGTCGGTGGCGTGGAGTTCGAGGGCGAAGTCGGATTCGGGGAGGGTGGCAACGTAGGTGTGCAGGCCTTGCCATACTTCGGGCCAGCGTTGCTGCAGGTTGGTCAGGTCGGGCTCCGGTGGAGTGGGAGGGTAGAGGCGCGGGTTGGTGAATTCGGAGAGCGGGACGAGCGTGCCTTTGCGGAGTTGGCCGAGCCAGAAGTGCTCCGAATCGTAGATGTGGCGGAGCGTTCCGGAGATGCCAGTGTGGGATGATCCCAGATCGCGAGATTGTTCTTCTGGCGTGAGCGCGGCGCAGGCGGAGAGCAACTGCTGGTCGGCCCAGATGGAGTAGTCGACGAGATAGAGAAGGGCTTGCCGGGAGATTGGCATGACGGAATTATAGTTAGGGATCAGGGACGAGGGATCAGGGATCAGGTTTCAGGGACTATTGGGTGAATCCGAATACGGCGAAATAGACGATGGTGTAGAGAACCACGGTGGCATCCATGGCTGCAGCCATCCTGAAACCGTGGGAGTAGGCGTGGCTGCTGTTGGCGAGAATCAGATACACCAGGAAGGCTTTTTCAAGCAGGCTGTAGAGGAGAATCGGGGTTCGCCATGCGACTTTGAATGCGGCGGCAATCATAAAGACGCCCATGAGGCCGACCATGATGCCCCAGTGCTGGGTGATGATGGTGTAGTCCGGGATGAAGGGGATTTTGCCGGCGGTTTCCGCTGCCCATCGGGGCCAAAAGGCGTAAAGAAATGCGACCGCGGTTCCGAGCCCGGTAATGACAAAGAACGGTTTGAACGTAAGATCGAAAAATCGTTTCATCTGCACTCCGGGTACTCGGATGTGAGCGGGGCGCCGACTTACTTGTCGTTTCGCGGCGCCTCAAGCATTGAGTGGATTGTCAGGGTTGGCGAGGCGGCCCGATCAGCGGTGTTTTTACCGGCTTCGCCATTCCATAGAAGACCACTACGCCCTGGCCTGCGCCGAGGGTTTGGACTGCTTCATCGACCTTTCCCATGGCGTCGAGGTACTTCTGCCAGTTGTTGGTGACCCAGAGATCCCCGGCGGGACCGATGCCAATGTCAACCTGCAATTGCAATCCACCGCCGACGTAACCGCCTGCAGGCGAGATGGCGTCGCCAGTCTTTACTCCCGGCGGACAATGTTCGGTGCGGAAGCCACACAACTCTACGATTCCGGCTGACGCAGAGGAGAAGTTGGAGATCCAGACGTTGTCATTGCCGTCGACGGAGGCGGCCCAGGGACCGGTGATTCCCTTGCCGTAGATGGGAGAAAAACTCGCCTGAGTGCCGTCGGGGCGCAACACGGTAATGCTGCCGCCTTCGTAGTTGGATTTTTGCGCGGCCATGGCAGGAATGAGGACTTTGGTCGCTCTTTGTCCTGCGTCGGGGTCGTGGTCGAAGTTGAATTTAAATGCGGCCAGGGTTTCCGCGAATTTCGCGGCTGCCCGGGGCGAGCTGCCTAGTTTGTTCGTGACCCAGACGTTGCCCAGACTATCGATGGCGAGGCCGCTGGCGGAGTATCCCACCTTGAATGTTTCAAATTTGCTGGGATCGGAAGCGGGGAAACGAACCACGTGGTCGGCAACGGCGTTGGTGACCCAAATACGATCCTGCTGATCGATGGCGAGAGCGAAGGGCCCCATCAGCTTGCATGGATTCTTGAGGGGATCGCCGGTCTTGTTCTGGCAGTAGAACTGGACCTTGGACGGATCGCCCTGGGGTAGTTTGAGAACCTGGCCCTTGATGAGGTCAAGCGCCCAGATGTCTCCGCTGGGAGTGGCGATGATGCCCTGCATCTGGCTGATCTGGCGGTTAAAGTTCCAACCCTCGGGAGGCGAGATCGGCTTGCCGCTGGTGTCGAACTTGGAGATGTTCTGGCCGGTAAAGCTGGTGACCCACACGTTATCCTGCGCGTCCAGAGTCAAGCCGAAACCGGGGCCTGCCAGACCTCCGCCCCTGAAGCCCAAGGGCGCGGGTGAGAGCGCTTTACCGTTGGGAGCGAACTCGCTGAGGCCGCCGGTCCAGGAGGCATCCTGATTTTGCGCGCCGACGGTGAAGTTGTCAGCAACCCAGGCGTTGCCCTGGCTGTCAATCATGAGCTTGCCGCCGCCGCTGACGCCGCCGCCGGTGAACTTCAGCGGGAACACGAAGGCGCTGGGAGCGAAGGTGAGATACGGCAGGTACGGAGTATCTCGAAAGAGCTTGCCGGGAATGCCGGGCTTGGGTAGCGGATAGAACTCGTTTAGCAAGGCGAATATTTTGTCGGGCTGATGCCAAGGGGAGAACGCAACGGATTCGATCGCAAGAAGCGTATCTGATGGAGCGCCACCGCTGGGAGGCGTGGTCGCCGCGAAGAATTGGCTGCACGCATCCGGCTTCACCTGCGTGATGCAACCGGCCATGACATCGGCGAGTGTGCCGAAGTTGGCCATCGTCGGTGTCTGCGCGCTGTTGAGGGCGTCGAGAATCGTCGGGCCCCAGCTGCCTGTTTCTAAATCGACGAAGTTGGGGACATTGCCCGCGGCAATTTTGAGTTGAAGCGGGGAACCTTTGATGGTGGTGTTGTCGATGAACTGCGCGTGCGTCACCACAGACGCAATGGTCGTGAACTCGTTGATGGTGACGCGGGCTGGTGGATTGCTGCCCAGGACCGCGATCAGCGCAATTGCCGGATTATTGCCGGCCGCTTGATTGGCTGCGGATATGCCACCGGTGGCCACCAGATAGACACTGGAGTCAGGCGCGCCAGTGCTGTCGATTGTGAACTGGCCACCGCTGTCGGATTTCGTTTGTGCGAGCTGTTTGGGTGCGTCTGTGCTCGCCTCCCACAGAGTGACTGTCGAGTTGGCGATGGGCGCGCCTGCGCCGAGGACGCGGCCATTGATGGTGTTGGCGGCGAAGAGCTGCCCGGCGAAAAAGGCGCTGATCGCAATCGAGGTTCCTATCAATAATCTTCTAACGATTACTCGACTCATCATTGTTGCTCTCTCCTCAAAACTTGCTGCGCTACAAATCGACAGCGGCGACGAGTTGCACCGGAAACATCCGAGCTGATAAGCCAGGCACAGGAGTCCGGGTAGCACTCGAAAGCGTGGTCACGATGCGGTGGTTCGAACGCAATTCTTGCGAATGCGAAATTCTACGTAGAAGCACGGGGCATGCCATCTGGGTTGCAGCATGGCCGATGCGATTCAAGCGCAATTGTGCGTTGGACTTAAAGGCTTGTGGTTGTGACTGCTGTCACGTGGAGGAAATGCAGAGGGGGTGGAGTTTGTCCAAAATGTTGGAGGGGTCGGGGCAGGGGGCGAGAGAAAATACATAGATTCTTCGCTGCGCTCAGAATGACGGCTTACATCTGTCAGAATGACGGCTTACATCTGCCAGAATGACGGCTTACAACTGTCAGAATGACGCTCGTCATTTCAGGGCGAATAAAAATTAGTCGAGGCGGACGAGGTAGGCCTGGCCTTCGACGGGTTGGAGGATGCGGGCGATTTGTTCGGCGGAGGTGTGCGATTGGCCGTAGGGGCGGATGCGGACCCAGTAGCCGGTGGCGCCCTTGAAGTCGATGACGTTGGCGCTGGGATATTCGCGCTGCAGTTGCTGGTGAAGTCGGCGGGCGTCGTGTTCATGATGGAAGACGCCGATCTGGACGCACCATCGTCCTGAGGAAGTGACCGAGGCCGGATAGCGGAGCACGTCGATGCGGACGCGCGCGGTGCCGGTTCGCCAGACACCGATTTTGAGAGCGGCAGCGCGAGACAAATCCAAAATGCGGCCGGGAACGAAGGGTCCGCGATCCGTAATGGTGACCACGACGGACTGACGGGTGGAGAGATTGGTGACGCGGACGAGGGTGCCCATGGGCAGGGTGCGATGGGCGGCGGTCATTCCGTTTTCGTCATAGACCTGGCCGTTGGCGGCCTGCGCGTTGTGATAGGGCGCACCGTACCAGCTGGCGATTCCAATTTCAGAGTGAAGGACGGGACTGGGGGATTCCGGAGCAGGCTGGGCCGGATAGGCGTAGGGCGGAGCTTGCTCTGTGGGAGGCGGAGGGGGCGCGGCGACCTGAACAGGATGATGACGGCAGCCGGAGACGGTGAGGCACAGGACCAGTAATCCGGGCAGAGCAGCGACCCGCAATCCGGGCAAAGCAGCGCGAAGGGGGAGCAGGGGATTCCGGAGCTTCACAATCTCTAATGCTACCGTGTTGCGATGGCGGTGAGGAGAGATTTGGGTGCGAAAGGGGATTGACCTTCGAGATGCGGGGGAGAATGGCTGATCGCAATGTATGGGATCGAAATCGACTGCGAGATTTGTCAGTGGGGTGCGGCGAAGTTCGCGATGTCGATCGTTTTTTTGCAGGAGGTGAGGTGGGTCAATACATAATTTCATACAAACCTGTGATAACGAACCGCATCTCATCACGTCGAAGGCTTAAAGGCTTAAGACTTGGGGAATATTTTGCGAGGTTTGCGTTCGGCAGGATGTTTGTTGGCGGTGGTAGTTGCGGCCCCTTTGCTTTTCGGCGTGACGGCGTCGTCGAATGAGTTGCCGGATGCTCCTATACCGCAGAATGTGCCGGTGAAAACGCAATCGGGCGCAGGGACTTCCAGCATTGTGGGAACGGTGGAGGACGTGCACGGGGCGCCGATTGCGGGCGTGGTGGTCATGGCGGCGAAAGACCACGAGACCACGGGGCAAACGGCTACGGTGGATGAGAAGGGGAAGTTCACGATTTCCGGACTGGAGCCGGGAACGTACGCGGTGTCCATCGCGCTGCCGGGACGATCGCCACAGGTGGCCACCGAGGTGACGCTGGGGACGCGGGAAGAGCGGGAACTGCCGATTGTGACATCGAGGAACCCTCACTCCAGCACGACGGTGCGGGTGAACGCCAACCTGGAGCAGGTGGCGACGGCGCAGGTACATTTGCAGGAGAAGCAGCGGGTGCTGGGGGTAGTGCCGAATTTTTACACAAGTTACATCTGGAACTCGGCACCGCTGACGCCGAAGCTGAAGTTCAAGCTGGCGCTGCGGGCGGAAATCGATCCGATTGAATTTGCCGTGGACGCGGGCGTGGCCGGGGCGGAGCAATATCACAACACGTTTCCTGGATATGGCGGCGGCTGGCAAGGATACGGAAAGCGATTTGGATCGGCGTATGCGGATTCCGTGATTGGCGCGATGCTGGGGCGGGCGCTGTTTCCGAGCTGGTTTCATCAGGACCCGCGTTATTTTTACCGGGGTACGGGAAGTACGCCGTCGCGAGTGTGGTACGCGCTGGCGCAGACGTTTGTGACGCGCGGTGACAATGGCGAAACGCAGCCGAATTACTCCCACCTGCTGGGCAACTTTGCGACGGCCGGAATCTCAAATGTCTATCGCGCGCCAAGCGATCGCACGTTCAATCTGACGATGCGGGACGCGCTGATTGTGACGGCCGGCAACGCGGCAGGAAATCTGTTGCGGGAATTTATTTCTCGTCCGTTTACGACGAATGTGCCCAAGTTCGCGAATGGCAAGGAAAACGACAAATCCTTGAAGTGATGGCGGAATCTGGGATGCAAGGCAACTTTTTCTCTCCTGAAACGGTCTATCGTAGAGACAAACAAAACGCTGACGCTCAGATATGCGTTTGTTCTCGAGACGCGAGCGGTTCGACTGATTTGGATTCCGCTCAATATCGCTGCAGGTCGATTCCATTGCGGACACAGGAATGTTGAGGAGAGTACTGGCGGCTCATGTTGTAGCTGTGCTCGTGTTGCTGACGCCGCCGGGAATGCTGGCGCAGTTGCCGGATGCGCCGACGCCGGCCGAGAGTGTGCAAGGGGCGGGAAATTCCGGAAGCGATCGGATTGCAATCCAGAACAATTTGGAACGTGAGTGGGTGGACCGGGCGGCAGCGATGACGGCGGAAACGCTGGATACGCCGACCACGGGAATCTCCAGTTCTGTTGCCGGGGCGCAGGATGTTGCGTTTGTCGAGCCTGACGATTTGGACGCGCAACAATCTTTTGCTCCGTCGCCAAAGAGGAGACTTCAGCCTACATATTCCTCGAGTACGGCGTACCTGGGAGAGGTGCCTGGCGCGGCGCCGGCGTTGCATCGCAGCTGCCCGGTGAATTTGTGTCCGGTACACCCAGTGGATATGTGCTGCCATCCTATTGCGTCGCCCTTCTCGCAATATTTAAAGTGGCCGGACGTGGTGCCGCTGACGGCGCGGGACAATTTGCGTTCGGCGGTGCGAGGAGTGATCGATCCATTCAACCTGATGACGATTGCTGGCGACGCGGCGATTGGGATCGGATCAGATTCCCACACGGCGTATGGGCCGGGGTTTGACGGCTTCTCAAAGTATGCGGGCGTGAGCTTGACGGAAGACATGACGGGAGAATTTTTCGGGACGTTTCTGATACCGTCGGTGATGCATCAGGACCCGCACTATCATCGCGAGCCGTTCATGCCGATCAAGCACCGAATCCTGCACGCAATTGTGCAGGTGGTATGGTCGCAAAGTTATACCGGGAAGCCGATGTTCAACTACGCCAATATTGTGGGCGGAATTGCGACGGCGGTGGTGAGCAATACATTTGTGCCGGGGCCGAACCGGCAGGGATTTGGGAATACGGCGCAGCGGCTGGCGCTGGCATTCGCGATCAGTCCGTCGGGGAATTTTATTGAGGAATTTGTGCCTGACCTGGCGAGCCACGTGAATTTCAGGGTGGTCATCTTCCAGCGAATTTTGAACACGGTGACGCTGGAGGAAAGCGGCGTGACGCAGTAGGGTGCCTAAGTGTTGGCGCGGCTTGCGCGATCCCAGGAAGCGTCGAAGGCTCTCCACAATTCCGCGGACGTTTGGTCGGTGATGGGGCGCACACGAGTATTTTGGAAAGCCAGAAACTCTGCTTTTTCGTCATCCGCTTTGCAGACGAAGATGTTGGTGGATTCGGCTGCACGTTTCTCATTCGGGGAATGGGCGGGACTACGCCAGCCGGTGGTGAAGACGAGCCAGGTATTTCGATCAATTTGCCGGATCTCGTCGATGGTGGCCTCGATCGAAGTTCCTTTTAGAAACGTGTCGAAGGCTTTCTGGTGAAAGGCAGCAATCTCCTGGGGTCCGCGATGAATGGATCCATCGAAAGCAACGAATCGCGCTTCCTTTGCGAAGGGCTGGGCGAACATGGCTCCGCTTCCCTGGCGCCAACCTTCGGCCATTTGCTGCAGCAGTTGATTGATCTTGTCCTCGACACGCATGATGCTCTCCTGTCGTATATTTTTTCATGCGGGAGCGGCAGTGGCGAGGAAGCTAGTTGGCGCGTTTGCTGGCGGCTGGATGGGGCTTCTGCTTGCTCTTGCCTTGGAGATTGAGTGCGACGGCGGCGCGGATGAGAGCTTTGAAGGCGGGCTCGTTGATCTTGTCGGTCTCATGGATATCGATGGCGCGGCGGACGTTGCCGTCGAGGCTGGAGTTGAAGAGACCGGATGGGTCGGGTAAGGATGCCCCTTTGGCAAAGGTTAACTTGACAGAAGTTTTGTAAGTTTCGCCGGTGCAGACGATGCCGCCGTGGGAAAAGACGGGCGTTCCGGGCGAGCTTGCCTTGGCCCACTTCCACTCTTCAACGATGTCGGGGTCGGCCTGGTGAATGAGGGTGCGAACCTTCGCGAGCATCTTGCCGCGCCAGTCGTCGAGTTGCTTGATCTTCTCGTCGATGCTTGCAGCCGCAGATTCCATTGGGATGGTCCTTTCTGAGGAAAGGTCAAACACTCGCAATTATAAAACTCAAAGGTCCTAATCTAGACCCGGAGCGAGCCGCGAAAGGCACGGCCACGATAAAAACAGGGCGCGGTGTTGTGGTAGACGAAGACATGGCCGAAGCGGCGATCGGCAAAGATGGCACCGCCGAGTTTTGCAATGTCGGCAGGGGTGTTCAACCAGCTTTGTGTTTTCAGGTCGAACTCGCCAAGCTGCTGCAGCGCGCGATACTGTTCTTCGGTCAAGGGATCGATGCCGATGGTGGCTGCCATGTCGAGAACATTGCCTGCTGGATGTAATCCTTCTTTCTCTCGCTTCTGTTGGCCGGCGCGGTCGTAGCAAACATTGGTGCGGCCCTTCGGGGTTTCCGCGGAGCAATCACAAAAAATATATTCGTTGGATTTCTTGTCGTGACCGATGACGTCGGGCTCGCCGCCGGTTCTTTCCATTTCATGGAGGGAGCAGAGTTTTTTGGGGTTGGCTTCGAGCTTTGACTGGACTTTTGCCCAGTCAAGGCTGGGATGGCGGTTCATGTTTTTCTCAAAGCGGGATTGCAATGTTTTGAGGAGGTCGTCGCGTTGTTTTTTGGAGAAGGTCACGTTTGTCATCGTCTTGATGTTGAGAATGGCATGAATTGGAATTCTGTTGCACGCATGGGCAACGGTAGTGCGGCTAAGCCTGCCGCCACGCGACGAGCGCTGCGCGGCCAGAGGCGCGTTCGCGCTACCAGCGTTTTAGTTCTGTTACCTGGATGAGGTTGCCGCAGGTGTCTTTCAGCATGGCGATTTTGGAGGCGGTTACGTCGGTGGGCGGCATGGTGAACTCGGCACCGCTTGCTTTCATGCGGTCGTAGTCGGCCTGCAGGTCGTCGGTGAAGAACATGGCGGCCGGCTGGTTCTGCTGGAACAAGGCCTGCTGATAAGTTTTCGCTGCGGGATTGTTGTTGAGCGCGAGCTGCACTTCGGTGCCGTCGGGCTCCTCTGGCGATGCGATGGTGAGCCAGCGATAGGGCCCCTGGCTGAAGTCGGTCTTCTTCACAAAGCCGAGCACTTCTGTATAGAAGCGCAGAGCCTTTTCCTGATCGTCGACGTAGACAGTGGTGACTTTGATTTTCATCTTGCTTCTCCATTTCTTGTTGGAATGAGGTTGCCGATTTTGCGGCTGGGTGGGCGGAGATACCAGGAGACCATGGTCAGGACCGCGATGATGAGAGGGGCGAGGATGTGGAAGCCGTAGGCTCCATAGCCGCCGACTGCGGCGGTGGAGGCGGCCGCGCCGGTGAGGTCGAAGATGATGCCGGCATAGGCCCACTCCTTGAGCCGCGGGAAACGCGGGACGAGGATGGCGATGGCGCCGAGGACTTTCCAAACGCCGAGGATGGTGACGAAGTACGCCGGGTAGTGGAGGATGTGCACGAAGCCCTCGACGGTGGCCGGGATGCGGAGCACCTGCATGACGCCTCCGCTACCGATAGGGAAGGCGACGAGTATCGTTGTGATCCAATACGCAATGTTTTTCGATTTCATGGTTCGTTCACCTCGCTGACGACATGCTCCAGAGCGGAGAAGAATTTCTGCCAGCCGTAGTTTGCGCCTTTATACGCTGCCTGCTGATCCGGGCGGAAGCCGGACTGCTCCATGCGAAGGTGAGTGCCGCCTTCGGCGGGAGTCAAGGTCCAGAGGACAACCCACTGCAGACCGGCAGCAGCATCGCCGACGCCCCAGCTATAGGAGAGTTGTTTCAAGGGATCGACGATCAGGACCTCGCAGTCGACGATGCCGTTCCAGGTTGGCTTGGGTTCGTTTCGGAATTGGAATTTGCGGCCGACCACTGGCGCGAAATCATTGCTCATCATCCATTGCGCGAGGAGAGGACTTTCCGTGAGCGCACGCCACAGTTTTGCCGGCGGGTGAGGGAACAC
This sequence comes from uncultured Acidobacteriota bacterium, assembly GCA_963794795.1. Classification (GTDB taxonomy): domain Bacteria; phylum Acidobacteriota; class Terriglobia; order Terriglobales; family Acidobacteriaceae; genus JAKAAZ01. Next base: position 12,518 of record CAWCFC010000015.1, read on the forward strand.
GCGTTCGACGACGAGGGTGCCGGGGGTGGCGGCTGCCTGGGTCATGGTTCCATCCTTTGCAGAAGAGATTCGAGGCGGTCGAAGCGGTCGCGCCAGAAGGCGCCGTAGAGATGGAGCCAGTCGATCATGGGGGCCAGTGCATCGGGTTGGGCGCGGTAGTGAGTTTCGCGTCCCTGGCGGCGATGTCGTACCAGCCGGGCGTGCTTGAGGACGGTGAGGTGCTTGGAAACGGCGGGCTGCGATACGCCTGCGTGGCGCGTCAAGGCGTGGACGGTTTGCTCGCCGTGGCGGGTGAGCTGCTCAAAAATGGAGCGGCGGGTGGGATCGGCAAGGGCACGAAACACCGGATTGGCGTGGGCCGGCTTCACACTCAAAACCATAACCATGCGGTTATGGTTTGTCAAGAGGGTCGGACAGAACATGGTGTGGAAAAGAGGCGGCCGCGGTAGGCAGGCTCGGTCGGTTGCGGCAGAGGGGGCTCGAGGTGGGGCGAGTGGGGTTGGGGGCTGATGGAATTGAGGAAGATGCGCCACGTAAAGCATGGAAGGAAAAACGGACTTGCGCCTATACACTGTATACTATACGCTGTATAGGTGACGAATCCAGTGAATACCGCCGATCGCATCGCGCAAGCGGCCCTGAAGATTCTGGAGAAGGAAGGGCCCGAAGCGGTTTCCATGCGTCGAGTCGCGGACGCTGTGGGCATCACTCCCATGGCTATTTATCATCACTTCGCTTCTCGTGAAGTGCTGCTGAACACCATTACTGACCGCGAATTTGCCAAGCTGCTGTCGTACATGCAGCGACATCCGCTGCGTGGCGGCCTGGAAGACCGGCTGCTGGCGGTGATGGCAGCCTACGTCGATTACGCGTTCACCCAGCCGCGCATCTTCGACTTTGTTTTTTCACGGCCTCGTCCGGGGGCGCGTCAATTTCCGAAAGATTTTCGGGCACGTCGTTCTCCCACACTGAATCCGATTGCAGATTTGCTGGCGGCGGAAATGGAGAAAGGCGTTCTGAAAAAGGACGATGTGTGGGAAGTGGCGTTTGCGCTTTGGGCTCACATCCATGGGTACGTGATGTTGTATCGTGCTGGGCGCATCGACTTATCGGAAAAGGAATTTCGCAAACTTCTACATCGCTCGATAGGGAGGTTTCTCGATGGAATCAAAGTTTAACAACGGCTTTGCGGCCGCACCTTGCCTGGCGATTTCCGCGGCCATGTTTTTCCTCGGGACAGGGCTTGCGCCGCTGTGGCCGCTGATCTGGCTCGCTCCTATTCCTTTGCTGTGGGTTGCTTCGCGCGTGTCTGCGAGGCAGGCGTTTGGTGTGGCGGCGGCCGCCTACGCACTGGGTGGGCTGAATGAGTGGAGCTACTCGCGGACGGTTTTACCTACATGGATCGTGATCTTGATTCTGGTATTGAGCGCATGCCTGTTTGCGCTGGGTGTGATGCTGTTTCGCATGGGAGTGGTGCGGGGAAAACTTTGGTTGGCGGCCCTGGTGTTTCCTGCGTACTGGGCAAGCGTCGAATTTGCGGTGGCCAGCCTTTCGATTCACGGAACGTTTTTCAACATCAGTTATTCGCAGATGAATTTTCTGCCGATTCTGCAGATTGCTTCGGTGACAGGAATCTGGGGGATTAGTTTCACAATTTTTCTGTTTGCTTCGACGGCGGCGGTGCTGCTGATTCCGGGTTCTCGGCGGGAGAAACTTCCGTTGTTGATCGGCAGTGTGGTTTGGATTGCGGCTGTGTTTACGTTTGGTGCGTGGCGGTTGGCATCGACGCCCAGTTCGCCGACCGTCAAGGTTGCGCTGATTGCCTCTGACGCTCCGCAAAACCTGAACCCGCGCACGCCGGCGGAAGTGCAACAAGTGTTCCAAAGCTACGCGGACCAGGTAAAACTTTTGGCGGGACAGGAAATCCAGTTGTTCGTTTTGCCGGAAGCGACTGGCCCCGTTAACGACACGTCGCAGGCGGAGTTCGATAATTTTTTCGGCAAGCTGGCAAAAGAAAGCGGGGCATACATTGCGATTGGCATCGCTCGCATCATGCCTTCGCTGGCCCGGAATCAGGAACGTTTGTATTCGCCACAAGGAGAGCTGGCGGCAAGGTACAACAAGCACCATCTGCTGCCGCCCTGGGAAGACCGTTACACCCCGGGCACGAAACGCACTGTGGTTGCAGGCATCGACGGGAACGTGGGGACTGGAAATTTGCAAAGACCTGGACTTCCCGCGCTTGAGTCGTGAATATTCACGGGATGGCGTTGCTTTGCTGATCGTGCCTGCATGGGATTTTGTTGACGATGGCTGGCTGCATGGGCGCATGGCCATTCTTCGCGGGGTTGAAAGCGGGTTCAGCATGGCGCGTTCGGCGAAATTGGGGATTCTTACGGCGAGCGACGATCGTGGGCGTGTCCTGGTGGAGCGCAACACGATTGGGCCTGTTTTCGCGACGGTAGTTGCGAATATCCCAGTTCGCCACGACAGCACTTTGTATTCACGATTTGGAAACTGGTTCGCGTGGGTGTGCGTGGCGCTGCTTTTGGCGTGCGTCTTCTTGATAGGGAGACGTGGTGCAGTAACGGATCGGATGTGACGATGTCGTCGGGGAGAGAGAATTCGTACTTACTGGTTGATGTGCCGTTGCACAAGTTGAGGCGCGCCCGAGTTACAGGCTATCTGTTTGACCCTTTGTAGAAGTTCGCGCAGGGGTGGCGCGCGGCGAGGATGGATCGGCTGCAATCCTAAGGATTGCGGCGATACTGCGGTTCACATCGAGTTCTGTGGTGGCCCAGGAGGACACGCTGATCCGCATGGCTTTGCGCCCTTTCCAGACGGTGCCGCCACACCAGCAGGTTCCGTCGGCCTGGACCGCGTTGATGACTCGAGTGGTGGTTTCGTCGCTCCCGAAGGAGACCAGCACTTGATTCAGCACAACTTCGTTGAGAATCTCGCAGCCTCCGGCGCGGAGTGCGTTTGCGAAATGGACAGCGTGTTGACAGCAACGATCGACGAGATCGGCCACGCCTTGTTTGCCGAGAGAACGCAGCGCCGCCCAGATTTCAACGGCTCGGGCGCGACGGGAAGATTCCGGGCTGAGTTGCATGGGTTGCCGTTTTCCGTCCGCGTCGGGAGGATAATACGACGCTGCAATCGACATGGCGCGACCCAGGGCTTCGGGATCCTTCACGATGGCGATTCCACTATCGTGGGGGACGTTGAGCCATTTATGCGCATCGGTTGCCCAGGAATCGGCGCGAGCGAGACCGTCGACCAAATGTTTTCGATGTTGGCTGACGGCGGCCCAGAGACCGAAGGCGCCATCGACATGGACCCAGGCGCCCATGGCGTGGGCAAGGTCGCAGATCTCCCCGATTGGATCGCAGGCGCCGGTATTGACGTTGCCGGCCTGGACGCAGACGATCGCCGGCCCGGACAAGCGCGGCAGAAGCGAGGGCTTCATGCGGCCCTGCGAGTCAGCCGGAACAATATGCACGCGGCCTCTTCCGAAGCCGAGCAGCGCAAGGGCTTTGAACATGGTGGCATGAACTTCCTCGCCAACAATTACGGTGACGGGAGGAGCGGAGAATAAACCGTCGCGTTCGACATCCCATCCCACGCTGCGCAGCACACTGCCGCGTGCGGCGGCGAGAGCGGTGACGTCAGCCATCTGAGTGCCGGTGACAAGGGCTGCGCCACAGCCTGGAGGCAGGCCGAGCAAATCGAAAATCCACGGAAGAACGATGTCTTCCAGATGGGCAGCGACCGGAGAAATATCGTACAGGCAGGCATTCTGGTCCCAGGCATCGGCGATCCAATGAGCCGCAACGCTGGCCGGTAAAGCGCCGCCAATGACGCCTCCGAAGTAACGCCCGCCCATACAAGCTACGGTGGCGGGTGAACCGGCGTCGTCGAGCAGATTGAGAATCGCGCGCGGATTTTCTCCCTGGTCGGGCAACGGGCCGCCGAGCGCGGTCATGCCCTGGATCGCTTCCGGTGTGACCCCGGCATGGCGGTCACGAATGGTTCGCAGATAGCGTCGAGCCTGCGCCGCTGCCTGCATCAGGACCTCTTCATATAGATCGTTGGAGTCCAAGTTTTTTCTCCTGGTTGCGCGTGGAGTGGTGCGGTTGGCGTCGGTGGAAGAAAATTGCGCCCTTGTAACCACATTAACCAAATTCGCAAAAGACTGGTGAAAGGCTGCGTGGAAAAAGCGTGGCTTGGTGCTGGCGTGCGTGAGGGAAAGCGGCATGCTGTTGCGCTGAAGTTTGGATATGATACCGTTCGACGCAGGGTGGCAATTGTTATGCGGCCGGCCGAGCATGCGGCGCGGATTTGATGAATGAGAAATTTTATCCATGAAATTCGGCACGCTTTGCGCGCGCTGCTGAAAAATCCCGGCTTCACCCTCGCGGCAGTTTCGGCGCTGGCGCTGGGTATCGGAGCGAACACTGCGATTTTCAGCGTGGTGAATGCAGTGTTGCTGAAGCCGCTGGCCTATCCCAATGCCGATCGTATTGTGGAGTTCGGCTCGCGTTCGGAGATGATCGCGAGCTTTCTTTCCAACGTGCCCGAGTTGCACGCGTACCAGCGGGCGACGCGCGCATTTCAGGAAGTGGCTGCGTACGACATGACGGGTCCGGGCTTCAACATCACCCAAGGCCGTCCTGAGCAGGTGCGCGGCATTCATGTGACAGAGGGATACTTTCGACTGTTTGGCGCGCCGGTAATTCTGGGGCGCACGTTCACGCCGCAGGAAGATGCGCCGCACGGCGGCAGAGTTGTGGTGCTGAGTTATGGCCTGTGGCTGCGGCGTTTCGGCGGTGATCCAGGCATTGTGGGGAAATCGCTTTCGCTGGGCAATGAGCCGTACACCATTGTGGGCGTGATCGGAAAACAATTTCGTTCTGACCCGGCAGCTGACCTTTGGGTGCCGTTTCAGTTTCCGCCGGTCAGCGAGGATATGAATACTTATTTCCATGTCGCCGGGCTGCTGCGCCCGGGAGTGACGATGGCGCAGGCGAAGGCGCAGTTGGATCTGGCGGCGGTGCAGTACCACCGGGATTATCCGTATACCAATCCTCAAGCGCGGTTTCAGATTCATCCGTTGCGCGACACCATTGTGGGCGACGTGCGCAATTCTCTGCTGATCCTGCTGGGCGCGGTGAGCCTGGTGCTGTTGATTGCGTGCGCGAATGTCGCGAACCTTCTGCTAGCACGGGCTGCGGGACGGCGGCGAGAATTCGCCATCCGGTCTGCGCTGGGAGCGGGACGTGGACGCATCATCCGGCAATTATTTACAGAAAGCATCTTGCTCTCGGTGGGTGGAGGCATTCTGGGACTGGTTCTTGGATTTGTCGGCGTGCGGGCGCTGCTGGCGATCAGTCCGGCGGGATTGCCGCGGATCGGTGATGGAGGCGCGGCGGTGGGGCTCGATTGGCGGGTGCTTGGATTTACTGTTGCAGTGTCGCTGGCGACGGGGCTTTTGTTCGGACTTTTCCCGGCGCTGCATGCGTCGCGTGCTGATCTTAACTCCGTGCTGAAGGAAAGCAGCAGCCGCGGGGGAATTGGAATTCGTCAAGGGAGGATGCGCGCTCTGCTGGTGGTGAGTGAAATTTCGCTGGCGCTGGTGCTGCTGATCGGCGCGATCCTGCTGATCCGCACTTTGATCGCGCTGCAGGGTGTGGGGCCGGGTTTCGATCCGCACAACGTGCTCACGATGGAGATGTCGCTGACTGGGGATCGTTTCGAGAAGACTGCCGGAGTGGTTCAACTGGAGAAGGATGGCCGGCGGCGATTGAATGCGCTGCCCGGAGTGGAAGTTTCGTCGGCCGCGTACTGGCTGCCGAACCTGGTGGGCGACGAGCTGCCATTTGAGATTGTGGGGCGACCCGCCGACAAAGACCATCAATACGACAGCCACTGGATGAGTGTTTCGCCGGACTATTTGAGCGTGTTCAAAATTCCGCTGCTGCGCGGGCGCGCGTTTAACGAAGACGATACTGCTACGAGCCCCAAGGTCGCGATGATCAATGAGGCGCTGGCGCAAAAATACTGGCCGCATCAGGATCCTATTGGACAAGAGATCACCATCAGCAAGGGCCTGGGACCGCAGATGGATGAGTCGTCGCCGACGATTATCGGCATCGTCGCCGACAGCCACGATGAAGGTTTGGGGCAACCTGCGAGCCCGGTGGTGATGGTGCCGATTCCGCAGGTGACGGATCTGTACACGGCGTCGTATACGAATGTGCAGCCACTGATCTGGGTGGTGCGCACCCACGGCGACCCGCAGGCATTGAGCGCTGCAATCACGAAGGAGTTGCGCCTGGCCAGCGGAGGTTTTCCGGTGGCGCATGTTCGCACCATGGATGAGGTGATGGGAAGTTCGACGAGCCGGGAGAATTTCAACATGCTGCTGCTGAGTATTTTTGGCGTGGTTGCGCTGGGGCTGGCTGCGATCGGCATCTATGGGCTGATGGCGTATTCCGTTGCGCAGCGCACGCAGGAGATGGGGATTCGCATGGCGCTGGGTGCAGATCGGGCGGCGGTGCGCAGGCTGGTGGTGTGGCAAGGCGCAAAGCTGGCGTTTGCGGGAGTTGTGTTGGGACTGGGCGCGGCGCTGGGGCTGGCGCATTTGATTGCGAGCCTTTTGTTCGGGGTAAAGCCGTGGGACCCGGCGGCGTTTGTGGCTGCACCTCTGATTTTGATCTCCGTCGCGCTGATCGCGGTGTGGCTGCCAGCAACGCGCGCCTCGAAGGTTGATCCGATGGAGGCCTTGCGCACGGAATGATTCGGTGCCGATTGAGTGCAGGCGTCGAGATATGGTGAAGAGCGGGCGAGTTGTGAGTCTGAGCGACACAAAGTTGGAGTCACGATGAGAATGGCTGAGAGCAAAAACGATTGGCCGACGGTGATGGCGGTGGCCGTGATGGCGATGTGCGTGGTGACATTCGATCACGAGGCGCTGGGTCATGGGAGCGTGTGTCTCGCGCTGCATGGGCACATTGTGCTTTTGAGCTCCTCGCTGTTTCGCTGTGATGTTCGCTCTGGATGGATTGATCCCGCGGGTCCCGTCGCGAACGTGTTGATGGGCACGCTGGCGTTGGTCTGTCTTCGCCTGGTCCCAGTGCGGCGATTCACGCTGCGGCTATTCCTGGTGCTGATCACGGCGTTCAGTTATTTCTGGGAGTGGGGTTATCTGATCCATGCGATGCACCTGCGCTACGGCGATCTCTATTTCTTCGCTGAGTTTTTGTTGGGTCATGTCACGATTTGGGAGCGCGCGATTGTCATTGTAGTTGGGATCGTGCTGTATGTTGTGACGGCACGGATGATTGCGGGGGAACTGCTCGACTTGTGGCCATACGCACGGGTGGCACGCAAGGTGGCTCGTATGGCGTGGGTCGGCGCCACTGTGGGGGCGGCTGTCGCGGCGCTGGCTTATCGAGGGCATGGCTGGGGCGATTTCACCGACGCTGTTCTGGAATTTGGCGGGTCTTCATTCCCGTTGCTATTTATTCCCATGCGCGCTCGAACAGTCGAGGAAAACCATCCCATCGCAGTGATTGCGCGTCGCTGGGTGACCATCGGTGTCGCCGCGATTGTTTATGCGATGTTTGTGGTGACGCTTGGACGAGGCGTGACTTCGTGAAGGTACAGGAGTGGTCGAGGTGCGACATAAGTTGAGCGGCTGACTGAGGGCGCTCAGGGATTCAGGCGAAAGATACCCTGGTCGAGGCCATCGCGGATGCGTCGCGCGATGGAGGCTGGGTTTGCTTCAACATCACCGACTTCATGGTTGGAGAGGCCTTCGAACATGGCGTAGAAATCACGATAGGCGCTGTAGTCGGAAATCTTTCCCTCGGGCCGGGCAGCCGCGCGCTGTTTACAGATCGCGAGGCTGGGTCGCAACATGACGAAATCAATGGGGATTTCCTTGAGGATTTTGCGGGCCGTGTCGAGGAAGTCGAGCGGAAACGAAAAGTCCAGCAGAACCTCATAACCGCTGCGTGCGAGAGGGATGGCGGCGGCCGTGACGGAACGCATGAGTAATCGGAAGCGTTGTCTTTGGGGCTTCTCGTCCGGTTTTGCGAAGTGCGGCCAGAAGGTATCGCCTTCGATGTAACAGAGCGGTGCGGGAGAGATGGCGATGAGCTCGCGCGCGACGGTGGTTTTGCCGGCCCCGACGGGGCCCGAGAGCATCACGACGGACATTGCGAACCTCCTCGCCCAATATTTTATGGCAGTGATTTCATCGGATATGATGAATCGCGCAGCCAAATCGCTGTGATGCCGGGGAGTCAGTTCAGTATTTGATGCTGACTAGAGACGCAGCCGTTTGCGCGCCTTCATTTGGCTGCGGTTTTCTCGGGCAATAGCCCGTAGACATCCACTTCGTGCTTGGCTCCAACGTAGACGTGCCCATCGATAATGGTGGGAATATTGAAGCGAAGCGCGAGTCCGGCGCGGTCGCGAGAGGGATTCAGTTCGCTGTCGTAGAGAAGGCGGGAACTATTGGAGGCGTCGAAGGCGAAGAGCACCGCGTTTCTGTCACCTTCGTTCCAGGCCTTGGAACGGAGCACCCAGAGCACTCCATCTCGCGCGCCATTGGACGAGACAGTCGGGGTTGCGCAGATGGCGGGGAAGCGAGAACCGCTCCCGGTTTTCAGCGTCAGTTTTCCGTCGTGCAGTGTGAATTGACGGAGAGCATCGTTCGAGCTGTCGGTGACCACGTAGAGGTTGTGGTTCCAGTAGGCCATGGAGCCAAAGATGCCGCCACCTGGGCTGGGCACCGTTTGTACGGCCTGGCTATCGTTGTTTGACTGATGATGACCCATGCGATCGCGATCGATCAGGTAGAGGGTTCCTTCCTTGCCGGCAACAACGACGAGGTGCGGGTGCGGTCCGGATTGCGCCGGCAGCAGCACCAGGGCCTCCGGAACCGAGATCCTGATCGTTGGCATCGAGTTTGTCGACGTTGAATGGCGCGAAATAGTCATCGAGCTTGAGGCTTTGCCCGTTGAGTTTCAGCAAACTATCTCCATAGTCGCGGCCGCCTTTCGCAGCATCGAAGCGACCATTTCCGGTTGCGAGAAACAGATTGCCTTGGCTGTCGGCGGCCGGTCCGGTGTCGCTGGCCCAGATGCCGCTGTCGTCCGCGTCGGGAGACGCATTGAAGGCTGCTTTCTGTTTGAGAGTGTGCGCGTCATACGCCATCACCCAGCCGTGATATGGCCCGACATCGCAGGAAGAGGCCCAGGTAAGGTAGACCGCTCCATTGGCCAGCAGGAGCGAGGCGCGAGGATTCTCGCGCAGAGGATCGAACTCAACTTTCCCTGACCGGCTGCCGGTCCCGCTTCCGTTGATCGTGGCGCTGATCTCGACAGGGCCGCCGAATTTTTCAAGGCCAGTGGTTACCGCGAGCGCGTGCAGACGCTGCGTGTAATGACTCGGCTGCGACCCGGTCTGCTCTGTGGTGCGCGCCAGCACGTACAGCGTTCCAGTATTCGGGTCAATGACGGGTGTCGAGGTAATTCCGATTTCCGGGAAAATAAAAGGGCATTCGACGTTTTGCGCAGGAACAGTGGTAACGCCGTTGCTGAGAAAGTTGACATGCCAGAGTGGTGTGGCGGGGTGACCGTTGGCGTCGAAAGCGTAGACGCTGTCATGTTCCGTAGCGACGATCAGCACATCGTGCCGACCCTTGCCGGGAATGTCTAAACCGGCGAGAAAGAGCGGTTGCGCGTAGATGTCGCCATCGACTTTCAGGGTGAATATTTTTCCAAAATGGTTGACGTTGACATTTCTGGGAGTCAGGATGGTTTCTTGTTGGTTGGAACCGGTACGTGCGTTGTCATACTGCGATGTAGTCACATTCTGTGCGACCGCGGGAAGTCTCACGGCCAAAGCCAGGATCAACATGAGTGGCTGTGCCAACGCCTTGGAAACCTTCATCAGGATCCCTCCCTCTTTCCTGCGAGCAGAATATTGGTTCGTCTCCACTCGAATGACTATGTAAGAGTGGTTATACACCCGCTCGAATGCCTGCGGGAAATAGCCTCTGGGCCCGCCAGCCTTCGAGCGAGAACTGTAAGCGGTTGCGGAGATATGGCGATTCCGCAGTGTCAACACGCTCAACTATAGAGACAAGACACGTTGTGCCGCTGCGTTGCCCTCGCTTACCGCTGCATTGGGGAAATAGAATTGCGTTGCTGGCGGAACTTTTTGTTGTGTGATGGCGTAAGAAGATTCATGGGCGCGGAGTGATTCTGTGTGCGCGTCAATCCATAAACGGGGAGCATGGAGATGGGGAACTTTCCGGATCGGCTGAGGCAGGTTCTGCGGAGGCTTGGGCGGGCTCCGTTGTTCACGACACTGGCGTTGATCACGCTTGCCGTGGGGATTGGTGCGACGACGCTGATCTTCAGCGTGGTGGATGGAGTATTGCTGAAGCCGCTGCCTTATCCCAAGCCTGAAAAACTGATTGGAGTGTGGTTCAGTTCGCGCCTGATTAACATGCAGGACCTGAACATGGCGCCGTTCCTGTACTTCATATTCCGAGAGCAGAACAAGACGCTGGAAGATATCGGCCTGTACCAGGGCGATTCGATCAACGTGACAGGCAAGGGCGCGCCGCAGCGGGTGAGTGGGCTCGACGTGACACAAGGGCTGTTGCCGATTTTGGGAGTGAAGCCGGCGCTGGGCCGGCCGTTCACGCAGCAGGACGATACCAATGGAAGCCAGGAAACGGTGATGCTTTCGTACGCGTACTGGCAGAAGAATTTTGGCGGGGAACGTTCGGTGATCGGGCAGTCGATCACGGTGAACGGCGAGCCGCGGGAGATTATTGGCGTGTTGCCCAGGGGATTTCACTTTTTGAACTGGGACGATGCCGCGCTGATTCTGCCGATGCGGTTGAATCGCAGCGACACAAAGCTGGGGAACTTCAGTTTTGAAGGGCTGGCTCGGTTGAAACCGGGAGTGACGATGGAGCAGGCAAGCACAGATCTACAGCGCCTGATTCCAATTGCGACACGAAGTTTTCCTCCTCCGGAAGGCTACAGCGCAAAGCTGTTTGAGCAGGCGGAGTTGAGGATGAATTTGCACTCGCTGAAGCAGGATGTTGTGGGCGATGTGGGCAACGTGCTATGGGTGCTGATGGGATCCATCGGATTGGTGCTGCTGATTGCCTGCGCCAATGTTGCGAATCTATTGCTGGTACGCGTGGAGGGTCGGCGGCAGGAGCTGGCGATTATTTCGGCACTGGGGGCGGGGTGGAGGAGAATCGCTGGAGATCTGCTGCTTGAGAGTGTGACGCTGACGCTGATCGGAAGCGCGCTGGGACTGGGGTTGGCCTTCGGTGGGCTGAAAGTGCTGGTGGCGATGGCGCCGGATTTGCCGCGCATCCATGAGATTGGAATCAATTTGCCGGTGCTGCTGTTTGCGCTGGCAATGGCAGTTTTGACGGGCGTGCTGATTGGGCTGGTTCCGGTTTTCAAATTCGCTGGAGGGAAACTGAACAGCGGATTGCGCGAGGGTGGGCGGGCGCTGAGCCAGAGCCGGGAGCGGCATCGTGCGCGGAACACGCTGGTGGTGGTACAAGTGGCGCTGGCGCTGGTGCTGCTGATTTGTTCCGGGCTGATGATTCAAACGTTTCGAGCGCTGGAACGAGTGAATCCTGGATTTACGAATCCAAATTCGCTGCAGACATTTCGCATGTATGTGCCTGAGACACAGATCCCGGATAAGGACCGCGACAAGTTGATCCACATGGACCAGGACATGATGAATAAGCTGGCGGCGTTGCCGGGGGTGCAGTCGGTGGCGCTGACCGCTGGTGCGCCGCTGACGGGATATAGTTCGAACGATCTGATTTTCGCGGCCGATCGTAATTATCGTGAGGGCGAGATTCCTCCGATACGGCGATTCATCTGGATTTCGCCGGGGTTGTTCAAGACCATGGGAACTCCGCTGCTGGCGGGGCGCGATTTTTCTTGGCAAGACAATTACGGCAAGCTTTCGGTGGCCATCGTTTCAGAGAATTTTGCGCGTGAGTATTGGGGCAGTGCGCAGAAAGCGCTGGGCAAGCGGATTCGAACTGGATCGGCCGACGACTGGCGACAAATCATTGGAGTCGTCGCAGATGTGCATAGCGATGGGTTGGATAAGGCGGCGCCCACGACTGTGTATTGGCCGCTGCTGATGAACAATTTTGATACCCAGAAGGAACGGGTTCAGCGAGGGGTGGTGTTTGTGATTCGAACCCCGCAGGCCGGGTCGCAGGCGTTCATGGATGAAGTGCGGCGTGTCATCTGGTCCGATAATTCCAGCGTGCCACTCGCCGATCCCAACACGCTGGGCTATTACTACACGCGATCGATGGCTCGAACCTCATTCACCCTGGTGATGCTGGCGGTTGCGGGATTGATGGCGCTGCTGCTGGGGGTGACGGGAATTTACGGCGTCATTTCTTACTCGGTGACGCAGCGGGTTCGGGAGATTGGGATACGGATTGCATTGGGTGCGCAGCGAGGCCAGATATTAGGGATGTTTGTGCGCGACGGACTGATCTTGACCAGCATTGGGGTGGCGTGCGGACTGGTGGCGGCCTTTGCGGTGATGCGCCTGATGCAGTCGCTGCTGTTCGGGGTGAGCCCATTCGATCCGGTAACGTATGTGGCCATTAGCCTGGGAATTTTTGCCACGTCGTGCATTGCTTGCTGGCTGCCTTCGCGCAGGGCTGCGGCTGTCGATCCCATCCACGCGCTGCGGGCGGAGTGAGGCCAAGGCTGAGCAGCAGGGTCGCGAGAGGAGAAGGCTGGAATCGGCAGGCCGACTTATGGCATACATCCGGGTTCAGTGAGCGCATTGTCGATGATGTCTTAAGTGAGGGTCAACGTGGAAAGGACATGAAATCGTATGATGTTCGGGCCGGCGGTTCTTGCCGGCGAGCCATCAAAAATCCCGTTGCTCGGTGAATCGCAGTGCGATCCACGCCAAGAACGCGGCGAGGCACAGCCATTCCACAGCCTTAAGCCACGGGATCGGCCCGACAAGCAGATTAGAGTTAGTGTCAAAATACTCGGTGCCTATCGTGAATGCGAGCGGGCTAAATGGACGCATCGTGTTATTTCCAAGGGTTGCAGAAATGACCATTAAAACTCCGAAAGCAACAATAGGTGCCGTGTATTCTCCCCCGACGATTGAAGAGGCAAGCAGCGCGATCGCAAAGAAAACTGCTCCGCCCGTCAGCAGGAGCACAAGATGAAACCAAATTTGGGAAATGAAAAACGCCCCTCCCCAAATTCTGGCGATCAGGTACATGGCGCCGGTTGGGATAAGTGCAATCGTGCTGGCCTGAAGCGCTCCCATGCCGATGCGAACAGCCATTAGCCGTCGTCGGCTAACCGGAAGTCCGAGCGTAAACGATGCGGATCCGAGAGCATGCTCGCGGACTAGACCTCCCATCATCAGCAGTGTCACCGCAAGCACCCACATCACGGCTAGCAGAGCACAACCCTCGGAGAGTACGTAGTTATAGTACGAGCGGTTAACCCAGTGTTCTGCTTGCAGTTCTCCGTGCAGAACGCTATATGAGCACAGGCACAGAATTCCGAGCAAGGCGATCAGGAATCGCGCGCGCGTTTCCAGCCACGCTTTGTACCAGAGCATTTATCAGTTCTCCTTCACTCTATCGAGAAAAATCTCTCGCAATCCAACCGGGCTAACTTCGACGGAGCTTGGGTAGTAATCGTGCGCTCGCGCGAGCACCGATTCTACGTTGCCATTCGCGAGGATGCGGATTTGATGGCCGCGTACCGACAGGCGCTCAACGCCCGGAATCTGGAATTCGGCCTGATCGGGCACAGCGTTAAAGACTAAATCAATCTGCCGGTACGACTCGCGCATGCTCTCCAGTGAGGCATCCATGACGAGTCTCCCTTTGTGGATCATGCAAACACGGTCCGCGACTCGTTCCACCTCGGCGATCTGATGCGACGAAAAAAAGACCGATGTTCCGCCGCCGCACTGGACCACCATCATCTCAAGCAATTGTTCGACTCCGACCGGGTCAAGACCATCACTCGGTTCATCAAGGATCAGAAGCTCAGGTTTTCGGGAAAATGCAAGCAGCAGTGCCAGTTTTCGACGCATTCCTTTCGAGAGCGATTTGACCTTTCGGTGCGGCGGCAGCTCATAGCTTCGTAATAATGTCTTTTCGGTATCGGCACACCAGCCTGGATAAAAAGACCGGGCGAAGCGAATCATCTGCGCAACAGTCATATAGTCGTATAGACGCTGGCTTTCGCTCACATACGCCACACTTCGGCGAAGATCCACACTTTCATCGGGAGCATTGATTGATCGCCCGAGCACCTTACCCTCTCCGCCGCTTGGCGTTATCATGCCGAGCAACATCTTGATCGTCGTAGTTTTGCCCGCTCCATTCAAACCGAGAAATGCTGTGATACAGTTTGGCTCCACCCGCATGGTCAACCCACCTACGGCGTCGATCATCCCATACGTCTTTCTCAGGTCAGTGGTTTCAATTACGGAAGGACTACTCATCGCCCGGTTCCAGTCTCGGCTCGATGGAAGAGGGCCTTTTCGAAAAGTCTCCAGATCTCGTTGTCGTGCAGCCCTTGCCTGTGAAGATCCCGGATCAGGTCTTCTACGCTTTTGCTCGCAGCCTGTACGCGGTCTGCCAAAGAGCGCGCCCGTCGATTGATAGTGATAAAAGCGCCAGACCCTTGGCGTAACCCCACCAAACCTTCGTGCTCCAACTCCGAATAAGCCCTGACAACGGTGTTAGGGCTCACCACCAGTTCCTCGGCTAAGGTTCGGATTCCGGGCAGTTGATCGCCGTCCTGCAGGGCACCGCTTTCCGCGGCGTGGCGAATCTGCTGCATCAACTGCAGGTAAAGAGGCTGCCCAGTTACGGTGTTGAGTTTGAAAAACATGATGAGATAACTGTATCGATGTAGGGATACAGCACTACAGCAAGAATGTCAATACGGGTCCGTTGCTTATCGAGGAATGCAAATCTTCAAAGTATTTTCGATGGTCGGTAATCGCCGATGGGAGAGGAATTGCAGCTGGCCCGGGCTGAGCCTGCGGCGCGGGTGTTGCAGAGCTTGTGGGCGGAGGTTCTGGAATACCTGGGTTGACCGGAGGCTCGGGCCACCTGCGCGCGCAAGCCTGCCGCTAGAATCGATGCAGAACACGGAGCCTAAGGAAAGCATCGATGCGGCTTAAGGACAAGGTAGCGGTGATACTTGGCGGGGCACAGGGGATTGGCCGCGCCATTGCGATTCGTTTCGCCGAAGAGGGTGCCAGTGTTGCCATCAACGACATTGATACGGCTGCAGGGCAGGCGCTCGAATCTGAAATCGAACGTCTTGGTGGCAGATCGTTTTACCTCCACGGAGACGCTGCTTCGGAGCGAGATGTTTCGGCGCTGATGACGGCAGTGAAGGAGAGGTTCGGTGGGCTGGATATTCTCGTCAACAATGTGGTCGCGGGGGAAACTGTGCTGGCCGCAAATGATTGGGATTGTTTAAGCGAGGTCTGCCTGAAGAGTTACTGGATTTCGATGAAGGCTGCATTTCCATTGATGCAGCATGCGGGCGCGAGCGTGGTGAATATCTCGTCCGTCAATGCGCTGATGGGGTTCGGCAACGATCATCTGTATAGCAGCATGAAAGCCGCGATCATTGGACTGTCGCGCTCCATGGTGGGTGAGTACTCGCCGCACGGGATACGAATCAATTGCATTTGCCCTGGGACGATCGTCACGGAAAGATGGAAGACGCGATTTGAGCGTGATCCGGAATTGGAAGCGAAGCTGACCGGGCTTTATCCGATCCGCAGGCTGGGAAGTCCGGAAGATGTCGCCAATGCGGTTCTTTTTCTCGCGTCCGATGAAGCTTCGTTTATCACTGGCGCGGTTTTGACGGTAGATGGTGGGCTGACGGCGGTGAATACGGGGTTCGCCAAGTAGGTCATGTTCTCCGGATGAGAATGTGACCGCCCTTCCTAATTTGCGGGAACGCCCGCGCTTCGGTCGGATTCCGAATCTGTGTCCCTCGAAATTCGGAGACTGCGGCGCGAGGTGCAGAAGCGTGAAATGAAATGCTTTTTCTTCGAACGCAGTTTTCCTATGGACGTTGCAAAGGAGTAGTGGTATGTTCTTTGCAATGGCCAAAGGAGCGAATCTTGGGCGGCGATAAAACTGAAGTTCTGCAAGGCACGCTGGACATGATGATTCTCAAGACGCTGCATGCGCTGGGTCCGCTGCATGGATTCGGAATTGCACGCCGCATCGAGCAGGTGAGCGAGGATGTACTCACTCTGAATGAGGGCACGGTCTATACCTCACTGCTGCGGCTGCAACAGCAGGGATGTATCCAATCCGAGTGGGGAACGTCAGAAAACAGCCGCAGGGCGAGATTTTACTCGATCACCAGAAAAGGCCAGAAGCAACTTGCGGTCGAGACGGAAAACTGGAATCGGATCTCCGGAGTGATCGGCCGAGTTTTGCGGCTGGAGACTGAGAAATAGCGATGACTGCATGGATTCTTCGACTCGTGTCCAGAGTGCGCGGCTTGTTGGGGCAGAAGCAAGCCGAGACCGAATTTGACCTGGAGACGCAGACGCATCTCCAACTGCTGACCGAGAAGTACATTCGCCAGGGAATGGGCCCGAGAGATGCCGATTCAGCGGCGCGCTGCCAGTTTGGCAACAGGACACTGCTGCGCCAGCGTCATCGCGAATCGCGCACACTGCTGTTTTTCCCCAATCTGCTGCTGGATCTCCGCTACGGACTCCGCATGCTCTGGAAGAGCCCGGCATTCAGCGTGATCGCGGCGCTAACGCTGGCTCTAGGAATTGGTGCAACGTCCGCGGTCTTCAGCCTGATCCAGGGTGTGCTGCTTAACCCACCCCCGTATCAGAAGCCGCAGGAGCTGATGCTGATTCAAGCTGCGCGCACAGATGGGAAAAAGATGGACAGCCCGCGAGGGTGGGCCGCGCAGCAGTGGATGGAATGGAACGAGAAGGTGAAATCGTTTGAGGGAATCGCGGGCTATAACTGGACCTTCAATTTCCTGATTCGCAATGATGGCAGCCAGTCGATGCAGGGAATGGAGATCAGCAAAGACTATTTTCGGCTTATGGGTTTGAAGATGGCCCTGGGACACGGCTTCGACGATTCGGATTTTGGGCAGGGACATGTGAAGTCGATCGTGCTGGGATACGAGTTCTGGCAGCGTGCGTTTGGCGGTGACAAAAACATTATCGGCAAGGCGGTGCGCATCAGCCGCTGGGATTCGTTACCGGTTGTCATTGGAGTGATGGAACCCGGTGTGCGATTTCTGCCGTCACCCGGAGCCGCGAAAGAACCGAATTACGACGTCAACGCGACGGTGGATATGTGGGTGCCTGGCAGTCTGGACCCGAAGTATATGAAAGATCCCTATTGGAACGTGGTCGGCCGGCTGCGCAACGGCGTCACTCCGCAGCAGGGGTTGCAGGAACTGTCCGCAATCGTCACACAAGAAGGAAGCGCAGAAAAGTCGTTTGAAGGGTTCACGCCGCGACTGCAACCGTTAACGGATGAAATGAACGATGGTGCCAGTCGAATTCTGTTTCCGCTGCTGGGTGCGGCGGGACTGGTGCTGTTGATTGCCTGCGGGAACGCGGCAGCTTTGCTGCTGGTACGCGGACTGCAGCGACAACAGGAATATGCCGTGCGGATGGCAATGGGGATGGGCCGCATCGGCCTACTTCGACAGATTTTGACGGAGAGCTTGCTTCTGGCGATTTTTGGCGGGACGCTGGGAGTGGGGCTGGCCATTTTTGCGGTGAAAATGTTCAAGGTCATCGCTCAGCATGCTGTTCCGCGTCTCGATGGAGTTACAGCAGGCTGGTCGGTTTTGGGGTGGGGGCTGGGGCTGGCGGTGCTATCCGCGTTCACCGCGGGAGCAATT
Organism: uncultured Acidobacteriota bacterium; assembly: GCA_963794795.1. Lineage (GTDB taxonomy): Bacteria > Acidobacteriota > Terriglobia > Terriglobales > Acidobacteriaceae > JAKAAZ01. Next base: position 30,514 of record CAWCFC010000015.1, read on the forward strand.
CCTGCGCTGCGCGCTTTTCGCTTGAATCCGATGGAAGTGCTGAAAGATGCGGGGCCGAAGGGAACGGCGGGAATCGGAGAACGGCGGCTGCTGCGCGGCGTCGCGATGCTGCAGACCTCGCTGACGCTGGCACTTCTGGTCGGCGCGGGGCTGTTGATTCGCACCATGATCAAAATTGCGGAGGTGCCGACGGGATATAACCCAAGTCGAATTCTGACCATGAGTGTCACCGAGGTGCAAGGCCAGTCCAATTGGCTTCCGTTTCACCGGCATGCCCTGGAGCGGGTCGCGGCGATTCCGGGAGTTCAGTACGCCGCGTTTGCCTGGGGCGTTCCGCTTACGGGGAACAATTGGCCCGCGACGATGGACATTGAGGGTCAGCCGCCAGCGGTAAAAGAGAGCGACAAAATCGCTCTGCCGCTCCGCGCGGTGACACCTGATTATTTCAAGTTGATGGGAATGGCGATGATCGATGGGCGGGAATTTCGATCGACGGACGATGATAAAGCGCCGGACGTGGCCATTGTCAACCGGGCATTTACGCAGCGCTATTTTCCTAACAGCAGCTCCATTGGAAGGAAGTTCTGGTTGAATGGACGAGATAAACCGGGCGTGCTAATTGTGGGTGAAATTGCCAATGGTCGGACGGATGATCTGACCGAAGCGCCTTCGCCCGAGATTTATCTGCCGCTATGGCAGGCACGGGCATTCTCCAAGCATCTGGTGGTGCGAACAGCAGCCGATCCGCGCGCGATGGTGGTTGCGGTCGAGCGCGAACTGCGTGCCGTCGATCCAACTGCCGCTATCGAGAATGTGGAGACGCTGGAGCAGATTCGCGACGATTCACTGGCGTCGCGGACCTTCGCGATGCACCTGTTGAGCGGGTTTTCGGTGCTGGGGAGCGTGCTGACGCTGGTGGGAATCTACGGCGTGATTTCTCTGTCCGTGGCCTCGCGCCGTCGGGAGTTCGCCATTCGCAGTGCTGTCGGCGCGCAGCAAAATGACATTCGCAAGCTGATCTTCGGTGAGGGGTTCCGGTTAATCGCAGGAGGCGTACTCGCCGGCATTGTCCTGGCGGTTATTTTGTCCCGGGTATTGAGAACTTTCCTGTTCGAGGTGCAGCCCAGCGATCCCGTGACATTTATTGTGGTGGGATCGTTATTCATCGCCGTTGGACTGCTGGCGTGTTGGGCGCCAGCCAGGCGCGCGGGAAAAGTCGATCCCCTGGATGCGTTACGCTACGAATAAATCGTGGCAGTCTCGGCGGCGAGGCCGAACACCTGCAACGCCAAATCCCGGAGGCTGGGAACGCCGGAGGATGTTGCCAATGCTGCGCTTTTTCTGGCTTCCGATGAGGCTTCGTTCATTACTGGGGCGGTGTTGACTGTGGATGGTGGGATCACTGCGGTGAATACTGGGTTCGCTAAGTAGGTCATGAATCTGTATCTCGGCATTCGCCGATTACAGCACGATGTACGGCAGCGTGGCCGAACCGCGTGAATGTAGTCGATCATGGGCTCGATCTGCTCGGCGGTATTCATGTTGCTCGCGTTCGCGATTCATCCCCGTCGCGGTGAACCGACAGCCGACCTGCAACCGCAGGTCAGCCTCGATCCAGTCATGGCCGAGCGGGACCCGCGATTGCAATCGTAAGTTGGCTTACTCAACTTTCTCGAATCCGGTATCCATGGTCACCCTGCTTCCGATGACTTTGCCCTGGATGTGAGCGAGCAGGTTTCCCCCCTCGTCATACTGATCGATGGTGAATTTTCCTGAGGTAGCATTCCCTTTCTCATCGAGAGTCAGCCACTGCTGAATGTGGGCGGGACCGACCAGGTTGAGCCCAGTCGCGTCGTAGGAGATGCCAAAGTGGTTCAACCGATACGTACACGCGCCGGTTTTTATCCATTCACCCAGGCAAACGTCGCCGGTCAAAGGAGAACGCAGGCCGGAAACATTGATCTCAGTGCCGTCACTGTGCCACTGAGCGTAGCCAGCGTCAATCTCGGTACCGTCCGGGATTCCATCGCTACCTTCGGAGATCCAATGTTCTTTCCAGGTTCCGACAATGGTGTGTTCGCGCATGTCGCTGCCAGCATCATCGACCATGTTGAGAGCCGCCGGTACAAGCAGTGGGGACGCGATCTGGGGTTGCCAACTGGCACCGTGTGGCCCTGGTATAAAGAGGCCGCACCCGGCATGGGCGTAGGGAACAAGCATGGTTGCGAGTGCCAGAGCGCTCAGCACCGGCACGATTTTCCACTTTCCTGATTTCATCACTTCCTCCTCTGCCGGAAAACTGGCCGGCTAGATTCGGTACTACGCAGGTTCGAGCTGCGGAACAATAGAGGAAGGTAAATTGAGTGGTGAAGAAAGATGAAGGCGCAAGTGGCTCAATCTATGGGGTAACATGCCTGGTGATTTCGCCAGATGCTATACTCCACCCATTTCGGGAGGGGAACGGGTGCCTTTTGCCGTCTATCAGTTCGGCGAATTCAGCCTTCATTCCGGCAAATTTGAGCTGTGCCGCAAAGGCCGTAGGCTCAAGCTGGAGCGAAAGCCCCTCGAACTTCTCATCCTGCTAGTCACCAGGCATGGACAGATTGTCACCCGGGATGAGATCGCGAGGTGCCTTTGGGAGCGGGAAGTCTTCGTCGATATCGAACACGGGATCAACACGGCAATCCGCAAAATTCGCCAAACGCTTGGGGACAGCCCGGAGCTGCCACGGTTCGTGCAAACAATCTCCGGCTCCGGTTACCGGTTCATTGCAAGTGTTGAGGCGGTAGAGCCAGAGGTCTCCGAGCCGACTGGATCTCCTGGTTTTACGAATGTGCCTGCTTTGGACTTGCCAGCGATCTCTGCTGCGCCCGCCGTCACATCGTCAGTGAAACCGCGGCGCAAACTTTGGCTGGGCGTCGCCTTGTTGGCCGCCGCGATCGTGGCGATTGCTATATTCACCCTGGGCCCCCATCCGCTGGCTGCCCGCTTCTTCCCTCGAGCCGGTCGCGGGGCGATCCACTCGCTCGCCGTCCTTCCCCTCGACAACCTCTCCGGCGACCCCTCCCAGGAGTACTTCGCCGATGGCATGACGGACGAGCTAATCACTGAGCTCGCCCGTATCCCCAACCTTCGCGTCGTCTCCCGTACCTCCGTCATGGCCGACAAGGGCTCCCGCCGTTCGCTCCCCGATATCGCCCGCCAGCTCAATGTTGACGCCATTGTCGAAGGCTCCATTGTCCGCTCCGGCGACCGCATCCGCATCACCGCTCAGCTCATCGACGCTCGCACCGACCGTCACCTCTGGGCCCAGTCCTTCGAAGGCCACGCCTCCGACATCCTGTCCCTCCAGGACAGCGTCGCCGAGCAGATCGCCACCCAGGCTCGCCTGGTGCTCGCCCCTCCCACGCCGCGCGCGCCGGTGAACGCCGAGGCGCACGACGCCTATCTCCGGGGACGCTACTTCTTTAACAAGCAGGATTTTCGTCACAGCATTGAGTCGTTTGAGCAGGCGATTGCTCTGGACCCCGGCTACGCCTCCGCTTACGCCGGCTACGCCTCCGCCCTCGAAGCTGCCACCACCTACAACATCGGCACGCCCCAACAGCTCATGCCCAAAGCGATTGCCGCTGCTCAACGCGCCATCCAGCTCGACTCCCAGAATGGCGAAGCTTATACAGAACTCGGCAGCATTCAAACCATTTACTCGTGGGACTGGACTGCAGCGGAGCGGAATCTCAACCGCGGGATCTCCCTCAGTCCAAGCGACTCCATTGCTGAATTCAAATACTCCGTCTACCTCGACACTGTAGGCCGTCCGCAGGATGCCGTTACTCACATGCGGCACGCGCTTGAGCTCGATCCGCTATCGTTCATTGTCAACCGTCGGCTGGGCGTTGCTCTTTACTACGACCGCCAATACGATGCCGCACTTGCTCAACTGCAGCGCTCCGCCGAGATGGACCAGGGGTCCGGCTCCGTGGAATATTACGTTAGCCTGATTTATGAGCAGAAGGGCGATCGCGATCAGGCTGTGCAGCACAACCTGATCGCGTTGCACCAGGACCAGCCACAGCTCGACACGGACGCTCTTCGTGGCGTGTATCAACGGCACGGCTGGGAGGCCTATTGGCGCGCAAACACTCCCACTCTCCACACCACCGCGGCGGGCGCCTGCACCGCTTACCAAATCGGCGTCAATGATCTTCGCGTCAATGATCTCGACCATGCCTTCGAATCGTTCCAGCACGCGATCGACAACCACTGCTTCTCCATGGCATTCATTCGTGTAGAACCCCTTTTCGACTCCGTCCGCCACGACCGTCGTTACACCGCCCTGCTGACGCGCATCCATCAATAGACGAACCGCGCGTTGGAGATTGCTGCGGGTTACGGCGTCAGTCCTGCAATCTGCCGCGGATAGTCAGGAAGCGCAAAATCGCCGAGTCGCTCCGTGAGTTTCGAGAAGCACGCTCCTGGAGCAGGTGCGCAATCTCGGCCATCGACGAGCTGGCGGATGACAGATTGGATTTGGTTGAGCGAACAAATTGCGGATGGCTGCAGTTCGGTGGGGATGGCGATTGGGGCGCCGGGAGGGGTGGCGAAAGGGTCATCGGGGAGGGGTTCAGGCCTTTAGAGTCAAGCCAATAGGTTACTGGAAAGGGGTTCCATTCACGTCCGGTTAATCTCCATCGAATGCATAAAAACAGCCGTTCGCTGGAGAGCGGTTCCGATACATCGACTCCAGTACGTAAGCTATCCAAGAGAGTATGGGGTGTAATGTGCGCCTATCTATATGGATAGCGAAAAAGGCACAGTGCGCTGGAGTCCGACCCTCAGAGATTTGAAGTGGCTTCATTATATTGACTTAGCCGGGCGTTCGAAGGGTGGGGAGGATTCCTCGCTGAACGTCAAAAAAAACAACCATCCGAGCATGAATTTCAGGGAGAAGCAGGAAATGCCGAGAGCAACGAAAATCGCGGAAAAGACGGTAACTTGGGCGGCGCAGGGTGCGTGGGCCGTGTTTGAGAAGGTCAACAGTATCCGCCCGAATGCGTCGTTTACGCCGAAATGGTCTGACAAGCCGCTGCTGAAGTCGTATCAGAAAGAGAAGCCGCCGCTCGGCTGGCCGCGGACCACGGACTCGCTATGTCCGAAGTGTCTGCCGGAGATTCGCCAGCAGATTGTGGACGGAAAGTTGCCGCATGAAGTGCTGCTGAATGAGAAGGTCGGCGAGATCAAGGCGCAGATTATTGAGCGCGATGGCAAGATCCTGATGGTGAAGGATTGCCCGAAGCATGGACATTTTGAAGATGTGATGTCGATCGATCCGGCATTCTTCAAGCACCTGGAAGAGGTTTTTCCGGGCCGCGATATTCGTGCGCACAATGATGAGAAGCTGCACGATCACGGCACCTCGACGATTACGCACGGCCGTGGATCGGTGCTGACCATCGACCTGACGAATCGCTGCAACATGATGTGCGATCCGTGTTTTATGGATGCGAACCAGGTTGGATTTGTGCATGAGCTGACGTGGGACGAAATCAAGACCATGCTGGACAATGCAATTTCCATCAAGCCGCGTCGCCAGATGTCGGTGCAGTTCTCCGGCGGTGAGCCGACACTGTCGCCGTATTTTCTGGATGCGGTGGCGTATGCGCGCAAGGTGGGTTACAACTCCGTACAGGCGGCGACCAACGGCATTGAGTTTGCGAAGAGCAAGGAATTCTGCCGGGCGGCTGCGGAAGCGGGCCTGCGCTATGCGTACCTGCAGTTCGATGGGATCGGCAATGCGGCGAACTCGCATCGCAAGGTGGGCAACCTGTTTGATGTGAAGCTGCAGGCGATCCATAATCTGCATGAAGCCGGCGTCGATATTGTTCCGGTGACGACGATTATTAATGGGATCAATAACGAGCAGGTCGGACATATTATTCAGTTCGCGCTGGACAATCCGAAGACGATCAACTTTTTGAGCTTCCAGCCGGTTTCATTCACGGGCCGCGATGAGGACATCAGCGAGGAGCGTCGACTGGCGCAACGTTACACGCTGAGCCACATGGCGCACGACATTAAGAATCAGACCGGGCTGGGCGAGCCGATCCGCGACTGGTTCCCGATCAGCTTTATGAGCACCTTCTCTGACTGGGCGGACCTTGTTCACGGACCGAATCATGATTGGGGACAACTGAGCTGCGGATGCCATCCGAATTGCGGTATCGGCATGGCGCTGATGATCGATAAGGAAACCAAGGAAGCGGTTCCTGTGACAGCGTTCCTGAACGCGGATCGTTTGGCGAAGGATGTTGCCAAGGTGAACGATGCGGCGCGCGGAAAATTTCTGTCGATTGTGGGCGTATCGCTGGCGCTGCTGCGCAACTACGATCCGACCAAGTCGCCGACACATTTCCGGATTCTTGACCTGCTGCAGAAGTTTGACAAGTGCTTTGGCGCGACCGGCAGAAATTACGGTAAGGTGACGGGCGACCGCACCATGGCGGACATTGAAAAGCGGCGCGCGGATCGTTGGAACTTCCTGTTCATCGCAGGCATGTGGTTCCAGGATCTGTTCAATTACGATTTCCGCCGGACCGAGCAGTGCATTATTCCGTACGCGACGCAGGAAGGCGAAATCAGCTTCTGCGCGTACAACACGGGCGTGGGCTGGCGCAACATTATTGAGAAGATGCACATGACTGCAACCTTGACCAAGTGGTACGAGGAGCATGGCCGGCACGAGATTTTTGCGGGCGGACGCAAGGTGGGCATGGGCGATGCGCAGAACACGCTAATCCTGAACCAGAGCCACGTGGATGCGGCAGCGAACGATACGCTGGACAAGCTGGGCATCGCCAAGAACTCGCGTGAGGAAAAGATTCGCGCGCGCGAAGCCAAGATGAAGCAGGATGCCGAGAATGCGCAGATGGCGCGGCTGTATCGCGAGCATGTTCTGGGTGAAAAGCCGAAGGAGAACTTTATTGCGATCGATACGCTGATTGCGCCAGCTCCCAAGGCAGCGGATTCGGCCAAAAAAGAAGAACCGGTGATGGGCGACTAGTTCGCGCTTCACAACGATTCGAAAGGAAGCCGTCCGATATGGGCGGCTTTCTTGTTTCTGCGGGGAAGATTGGGGCGGAAACCATTCGTCGCAGTTGGGTGAGCGAATGGAATTGCGAGGCGGAATTCGATTCTCCACGCCAAATTGTTCTGGATACATTTGCGCTACTCGACGATAGAATCATGCCATGGAACCCGCAGCCCTCACAGAGCAGGATGGGGAGGAAATCCGGCAGCAATTGCTGAGCTGGTTTCGGCTGAATGCACGGGATTTGCCGTGGCGCCACACCCGCGATCCGTACCGCATCTGGGTGTCTGAGGTGATGCTGCAGCAGACACGCGTGGCGACGGTGGTCGCGCGATACACCCAATTCATCCAAAGATTTCCATCGCTGGTGTCGCTGGCGCTGGCCAGAGAAGACGAAGTGCTGACCATGTGGAGCGGGCTGGGCTACTATCGACGGGCGCGCATGCTGCACAGCGCAGCGCAGTTGCTGGTGAATGAGCATGGAGGATCGCTGCCGCACACCTCGCAGGAACTGCGGCGGCTGCCGGGCGTGGGAGATTACACGGCGGCGGCCATTGCCAGCATTACGCGCGATGAACCGGTGGCGGTAGTGGACGGCAACGTGGAGCGAGTGTTGACGCGGATGCTGGGAAAGTCGGCGCCGCGACGGGCAGGATTGGCGGCACAACTGAGAGAAACCGCGGGATGGCTGCTGGACACGAAAGCTCCAGGAACATTTAACCAGGCGATGATGGAGCTGGGTGCGACGGTGTGCCTGCCGCGATCGCCACAGTGCGTGGTTTGTCCGGTGGAGAAATTCTGCGGAACCAAGGGCGAGCATGTGGCTGCGCCGCGCAAGCAGATCATCAGCCGCATCACGCATTATGCGCTGGTGACGCGGCCGGTGGAAGGCGAGAGCAAGCGAACGGAAGTGCTGCTGGTGCAGCGACCCGACAACGCCTCGCAAATGGCGAGCATGTGGGAGCTGCCGGCGCTGGAGGAGGCGGAGAAGAGCGAGCCGGTGTTGCGCATCCGTCATGCGATTACGAATACGAATTTTTATGTGGAAGTGTTTGCTGTGCCTCCGGAGAAGTTTTTGGGTGCGGGGAAGAAACGCAAACTGGATCGGCATGACTGGGTGTTAGAGAGCAAGCTGGGGGAGATTCCTCTGACGGGATTGGCGAGAAAGATTTTGATGCGTCTGGATGTGATGGCGAAGCCGAGAGAAGTGCGCAGCGGGAAAGCGCTGCCGGCGCGCGAGGGTGATTATTTGTAGCTGCCGCGCGCCGCGGGCGTGCGATCATGGGGCGAATCGTTTGCTGGGCGATGCAGGTCCGCAATTGTTTTGCGGAGTAGGATGGGCGGAGACTCCAGGTCCGCAGAAGCGGTTGCGGAAACGCCGCAAGGTCGAAAGGGAGACGCGCCATGCGATGCTTCCGGTCGAAGAGATGGTCCGGGCAATGCGTGCGTGAATGGCTGGGGACGGCGATTGTCTGCGGCTGTATCGGCGCAGGAGTCGCGTGCGGATGGGGGCAGCAAGGATCGACGCCGAGCCTGCATCAACGTTCCGAAATGAACCAGGACCAGTCGGAAGCGGATGCGAATCGCGCCATCGATGCTGCGCAGGAGCCGTCGAGTTTACCTGACGACGTGTGGGGATCGTACAAGTTCGATCACAGCAACGACTCGATTGAACTGGACCTGGAACGCAACAAGCTGAGTGGGTACATTACGCAGCTGGGCGATGCGGAAACCGACAGCAACACTCCTCTGACATTTTTCTTTGATCAATCCACAATCGACGGCGGGGAGATTAGTTTTCAGACGCGCGTGGTGCATGGCGTCTGGTACTCGTTTCACGGAACCATTGTGCGCGGCGATGGAAAAGTGCGTCGGGATGAAGGCTATTATGTGCTGCGCGGCGTGCTGGCGGTGCATCATCCGGATAGCGGACGCGACAAATCCGCAGACGAGATGATCGAGCGGCGCGAGGTACGTTTCAAGTCGATGCAGCAATAGGGAGCCGGGGCCAGGGAGCAGGGAGTCGGCAGCGGGGGAGTTGCTGCGGCGACCGAGGCCTGGGGCACGCGGCGGGTTGCAGCCATCATTTTCTACAACTACACAGGGGATGCGCAAGAGTGCGGGGAGAGCTGCGTCTCTTGCAAGGGAGCGTGCGGTAGTGGAGGATGAGGAGCAGGAGAAAGCAAACATGAATCGTCGTGATTTGTTCCGCTGGACTGGAATGGGCCTGGTTGCGAAGACGGCGAGTGCCGCCGGGATGGCGGAGGACGGCACGACAAGTGGTTCGCAGGGCGCGCCGCTGAGCCTGGAGGATTACGAGCCGCGCAGCATGTTGCGCGTGCCGGAGACGCATGTGGCGCGGGCGAAATATCCGGTGATCGATATTCATACGCACATTACTTTTGCCGCCAAGGATAAGAATGGGGTGGCGTTGAGCGCTGCGCGGACGTATGCGGCAACACCGCAGGAACTGCTGGCGGTGATGGACCGGAAAAATATTCGGTCGATGGTGGATTTAACGGGCGGGTATGGCAGCGGGCTGAAAGAAACGATTGCGCGCTATGACGATGCGTATCGCGGCCGGTTTTACACCATGACGGAGCCGATCTACGAGAAATTTCTGGAGCCGAATTATCCCCAGCTGCAGGCGGAGGCGATTGAGCAGGCGCATCGCGATGGCGCGCGGGGATTGAAGATTTTGAAAACGCTGGGGTTGTATTTGAGGTCGAACATTACGAGCGGCACGCTGGTGGCAATTGACGATAAGCGGTTTGATCCGATGTGGGATACGTGCGGACAACTGAAGATGCCGGTGGCGATTCACATTGCTGATCCGGTGGCATTTTTTACGCCGACGGATCGGTTCAACGAGCGCTATGAGGAGTTGCATAATCATCCTGACTGGTCGTTTTACGGGCGCGATTTTCCGCAGTTCGATGAGCTGATTGCGGCGCGGAACCGAATGATGGCGCGCCATCCAAATACGCACTTCATCGTGCTGCATGTGGGGAACTATGCGGAGAATCTGCAGAATGTTTCCGAGAATCTGGATCGGTTCCCGCATATGACGGTGGATACGGCGGCGCGGATTGGGGAGCTGGGGCGGCAGCCGAGGGCGGCGCAGAAATTCTTCGATAAATATCAGGACAGGATTTTGTTTGGGACGGACGCGAGCCCGCATGCGATGGATGTGCCGCAGCAGATTTTTGGGGATCGGCTGTATGAGATCTATTACAGATTTTTCGAGACGGACGATGAGTACTTCGACTATGCTCCTGCGCCGAAGCCGCCGCAGGGTAGGTGGGAAATTTCTGGAATCAATCTGCCGGATCACAATTTTGCGAAAGGTTTATAACGGGAATGCCAAGCGGGAATTGGGGATTGTTAGCTCCTAGCTTTTAGCTGCTAGCTGTTAGCCTTTAGCTCCTAGCTGTAAGAAGCAAGCGCGGGACACCCTCGGCGATGGTCTGGGGAAATTCAAGACTGACTGTTGTCAAATGGAATTGAGCGTGGAGAGCTGAGCGACCTTCGCTGGTGCGCAGAAACCGCAGCTTCCCTCCACTTCGGTCGGGATGACACAACTTCTCTTCACACGAGAGCCCTGTAAAATGAATGCTTATGCTTGATTTGGGATATGTGCGGGCAAACCTGGCACAGGTGAAGGAGAGGCTTGGGCGGCGCGGGGCGGATGTTGCTGCCATGCTCGACGGCTTTGAGGAGCTGGATCGAACTCGGCGGGCGGCGATCACGCAGTCGGAAAGTTTGAAGGCGGAGCGGAACCAGATTTCCGCGGAAGTGGCCAAGCGGAAGCAGAAGGGCGAGGACGCTGCGGAGTTGATGGATCGGACGCGAGTCCATGAAAGAGGAGATTGAGCGCTGCACTGCGGACGCGGCGGCGGCGGAGCAGCAGATGCAGGCGGTGCTGCAACAGATTCCCAATTTGCCGGCAGAGAGTGTGCCGCCGGGTACATCGGCGGAGGACAACGTTGAAGTTCGCCGGTGGGGCACGCCGCGGACGTTTGATTTTGCGCCGAAGCCGCATTGGGAGCTGGGCGAGCAATTAGGCATCTTGAATTTTGAGCAGGCGGCGAAGATTTCCGGTGCGCGTTTTGCGGTGTACTGGGACGCGGGAGCGCGGCTGGAGCGGGCGCTGGCGAATTTCATGCTCGATCTGCATACCGGGACGCATGGGTATCGCGAGGTGCTGCCGCCGTACATGGTGAATGAGGCGTCGCTGTTTGGGACGGGGCAGCTGCCGAAGTTTAAAGAGGATTTATTTCACTGCGAAGGCAGCGATCACTGGATGATTCCGACGGCGGAGGTGCCGCTGACGAATCTGTATCGCGACGACATTCTGGAGGAAAAGCAGCTGCCGATTTCTGTGACGGCGTACACGCCATGCTTTCGCGCGGAGGCGGGTTCGCACGGAAAGGATGTTCGCGGACTGGTGCGGCAGCATCAATTCCAGAAGGTGGAGCTGGTGAAGTTTGTGACGCCGGACCAATCCTATGCCGAGCATGAGAGACTGACGGCGCATGCGGAGGCGATTTTGCAGGCGCTGGAATTGCCGTATCGGGTGATGAATTTATGCGCGGGGGATTTGGGATTTTCGGCGGCGAAAACGTATGACCTGGAAGTGTGGCTGCCGGGACAGAATTTATATCGCGAGATTTCTTCATGCTCGAACTTTGAGGCGTTCCAGGCGCGGCGGGCGAATATTCGTTATCGTCCGCAGGGACAGAAGAAGACGGAGTTTGTGCATACGCTGAATGGCAGCGGGCTGGCGGTGGGGCGGACGTGGCTGGCCATCGTCGAGAATTATCAGCAGGCGGATGGAAGCGTTGCGATTCCTACGGCGCTGCAACCGTATATGGGCGGGTTGAAGACGATTGAGGCTCGATCGAGTTAAAGGCGTACTGCGGTGCGAGCGTCATGCTATCCCACCCTTCGGTCGCCGCGCCGACAGCGCGAAAGATGGGGCACCCCGGGGAATCGTAGATCGAGCATCCCACATCTCAGAATCGAGATGCGGGGCACCCGATGTATGCGCGACATGAAGATTGCGCGGTTGAGGAAGAAGACATGAAGAAGATTCTTCGCAGTTATTTTTTCTGGACGTATCAGCGGGGCAGTGCGCATTACGACGTGATGGTGACGCTGATCCTGCTGTTCATTTTTGTGTCGCCGCACTTTATCAACTTTCACGATCGGCCGGTGCAGCGGACGTTGCCGCCGAGCGAGGTGCTGGTGAAAACCGACGGACAGAATGGACTGACGTACCAGATTGATGTGGCGACGCTGTCTTCCTTCAAGTATGCGGGCGATCTGAGCCAGGAAATACAAGCGGCGATCACGCCGATTTCCGGCCACGTGACCATTGACCGCTACGAAGCGGTACAGGGCGCGGATGGCAAGACGGTCGCGTACCGGGTGTGGGCGCACCGATAAAAGCGCTTCCGCAGAGTGAAACGACGGAGTAACAAGGCAGAGACCCGCCTGCAGCGCGGGTTTCAGTCGTGCGCATCGAAGCATCCAAAGCGGTAGCGGGTTCGAATTCAGGAAGGAAGCTATGAAGGGAACGATGTACGTTTCAGGATGTAAAAGTGGTGCGGTGAAGATGTTGGCGGTTGTCGCTGCGGTGTGGATTTGCTGTGGGATGGGGTGGGCGCAGGCACCGGCAAGCGGAGATTTGAATCATGTGCTGGCGCAGTTGGATAGCGCGGCGGCGAAGTTTCATTCCGCGCAAGCGAATTTCCAGTGGGACCAGTTTGAACGCGTGGTGAGCAGCACCGATACGCAGGCGGGAGTGATTTACTTTCAAGGCTCGGGCTCGGCAACGCGGGTGGCGATCGACATTGAAACGGCAGATGGGCAGCCGGCCAAGAAAAATGTTGTGTACAGCAATGGAGTGCTGCAGTATTTTCAGCCGGAAATCGATCAGCTGACGGTATTTCACGCGGGCGACAAGCAGGCGCAGTACGAGAGCTATTTGACGCTGGGATTTGGCGGCAGCGGCAGGGATTTGAAGAAGAGCTGGGAGATTACGTACCAGGGCATGGAAACAATTGACGGAGTACAGACGGCGAAGTTGGATTTGGTGAGCAAAGATCCTGGTGTGCGGGCGAATTTTTCGCATGTCACCATCTGGGTAGATCCGGCGCGGGCGGTTTCGCTGAAGCAGATTCTGTATGAGCCTTCCGGCGATACGCGGACGGCGTACTACAAAAATATTGAATACAACAAGAAGGTTTCGCCGTCGGTGTTCAAGATCAAGACGGACTCGAAGACGCAGGTGGTGCAGAAGTAGGAACAGGGGCCAGGGACTTTGAAAAGGCAGCCGGGAGCTATATGCTGCAGTATTCGTTTGTATTCTATAGTAATATCCAGGCATGAAGACCATTACGTTTCGAGCTGCTGAAGACAAAGTTGCGGCGCTGGATTCGCTTGCCGAGGTGCAGCAGCGGGACCGCAGCTTCCTGCTTAACGAGGCAGTCGATCAATATCTATCCCTGCACGACTACCACCGCGAGTTGATTGAACAGGGTATCCGGCAGGTCAAATCGGGTAAGACGGTCGGCCATGAAGAGGTGAAGCGAAGAGTGGCGGGCTGGGCATCCAAAGGGAAGAAATAAGGGTGCAAATTCAATGGTCGGCGAACGCAGCGGCGCAGCTTCAGGCCGCCCATGAATACGTAGCAGAGGACAATCGGGACGCCGCACAGCAGCAAAGTTCGGCGGTCATTCACGCGGTGGAACAACTGGCGCAGTTCCCGGAAATGGGAAGGCTTGGGCGGGTTGCCGGGACTCGCGAACTAGTCGTCCAAGGAACACCGCTGCTTGTCGCGTATACCGTTGGGCGCGATCGTATCTCAGTCCTCGCGGTACTTCACGGCGCAAGACGCTGGCCGCTCCGCTTGGCGCGCTGATTGTTCCTGGAGACGAGTGATGAGCGTTCACAATTGTTTCATCTGACTCAAGCCAAAAGAGGGCTTGAATGGGGCACCGAACAACGTTTCATTCGCTCAAGCTGAGGGACGGGTTGTGTCCGGCGCGCGGCGGACGGTGAGGGCGGCGGCGGCGAGGATGAAAATCATGGGGAAACACTCGATGGTGTAGCGGGCCTCGGGGGTTTCAACGGTGAGCAACAGCAGGCTGCGAACAATGGCATAAGCCACCAGGACAGGGGCGAAGGGGACGTGCTTGCGCAGGCCCCACGCGGCCAGAAGAATATAGGCAAGGTTGAGCGCGGCGTAGCCCCAGCAGAAGATGGTCTCGGCGGGATGATGTTCATACTGCCACCAGCGCAACTCAATCCACAACTGTGCGGTTCGAGGGCGCAGCCACATATCTGCCAGCCGCACCAGCGGCAAGACAACATAGTAGCGGATGGGATGGCGACGGATGCGTTGCTGGGCGAGCTGATTGAATTTCGCGTCGAGGGCCGGCGACATAATGTCGGTCTTGTTATATTCGTCAAACAACTGCGCGGTCTCTGCTTTTTGCGCGGGAGAATCGAAGGCGCGCGGGGGGAGCAGGGTGATGTCGATGGGAGAGCCATTGACGTTCCAGTAGGTGTCGGCGGTGGAGGTATACTCGGCGACCCAGGATCGTATCCAGCGAATCCAGCCATGAGGGACAAATTCGTTGGGGTCATTGGCGTAGCGCGGAGCCAGCGGCTGGAAGGTGTGCATGCTGACTTGGTTGCGAATGGTCCAGGGAACGAATGGGATCATCGCCAACAACGTGCAGATGATGGCGAGCTGAGCGCTGCGGCCGGAGGAAAGTTTTGGGCGCGCGTACCAGAACATGGCCGGCACCAGAACGAGGCCAATCAGAGGACCGTCGGGACGGAGCAAGGCGCTATAGCTGATGGTAAAGACAAGCACCCAGAACCAGGCGGTAAAGCCGGGACGCTCCACATAGCGAGCGAGGGCATAGAGGCCCAGCGCGATGCAGAACAGTGTGGGAGTTTCCGTCAGCGGGGAAGCAACGTAGTTGGCGGTGAAAGGGCAGAGGGCGGCGAGATACAGAGCCACAATTCCAGCGCGGGGCGAAATGGTACGTACGCAGAAGCCCGCAACGAGCATGCAGGTGGCCAGGTCCATGACGGCCTGGATCAACAGAATGGGCGTGTAGTGGTAGACGCCGAAGATGAGGAAGCAGAGGCCGAGAAAGAGCGGGTAGCCGGGCAGGCGAACCACGGTGGGTTCGATGCCATGGACGCGCATCAACCCGAAGGTTCCATCCCAGAACCAGTTACGGGCAATTTCTCCGTAGACCAGCGTGTCGCCTTCAATCACAGGATAATAATGGATGAACCAGAGCCGTAGCAGCAGGCCGAGGAAAAGCGCGACGATGGTGGATTTGGTGGCTTGGCGCAGCAAGAAACGCATCGATTATGAATGATACAGCCTGGCCAACTTTTCCAGATAGTTTGGTTCTGGGAAGAGACCCGGCTAGGATAGACGCTACGAACCCAGTTTCAGAATGATCAAGCCAATTTTTTACGATCCCGGCCGGAAGCGATGGAAGCGTCTACGGCGCATCCTTGACACGATTGCCGTGTTGTCGACGGTGGTGGTGGTCGCTTTCGGGATCAACGTGCTGCGCCGGGAGCGGCTGCCGGAGCTGTTGCTGCCGACACCGAAGCGCAACTATCGACCGCTGTACGAACCTTCCTACGGGCCAAAAACGCGATCGGGCCAGCGGGCGCTGGAACGGCAGCGGCATCTTCGTCCTTCAGACATTCCGTTGAATTCCGGTCAGGGACTGCGGGCGGCGTATTACGTGGACTATGACGCGGCCAGTCTTGTCTCGCTGAAGCAGCACGTTCACGACATCGATTTGCTGTTTACGGATTGGCTGCACGTGGTGACACCGGATGGAAGGCTGACAGCTTATACGCTGGATAACCATGCGTTTGCTGCGGTGGACTCGAGCGGTGTGCATAACATCGATCCCGATCACAAAGTGGAGCAGGCGATTGCGAACGCGCACGAAGACACAGAAGTGTTCCCCATGGTCAACAATTTCGATCAGCTGAAAGGGGATTTTCAGTCCGCGATTGTCGAGAAGTTTTTGATGAACCGGGCGGCGCAGGCAAGGTTTGAGAAGCAGGTGATGGAACTGCTGGCGGCCAATCCGCGCTATCACGGGATTGCGCTCGATCTGGAGGCAATTCCAGAGGACGCGCAGCCGGGATATCGCAAGCTGGTGGCCGATCTGTACTCGAAGATGCACCCGATGCATCTGCGTCTTTACATCAACGTTCCAGTGGATGACGACACCTGGGATTTTAAATATTATGCGGCGCACACGGATGGCGTCATCGTGATGGATTATGACCAGCATGAACCGTCCAGCGGTCCGGGGCCTGTGGCAGGGCAGGAGTGGTTCGTTCGGAATTTGAAGGAAGCGTTGAAAGCGATTCCGCGGACGAAATTGATTTGCAGCATTGGCCAATACGGGTACGACTGGACGTTACCGATGCCGGGGAAGCACAAGGGCGCCGCCAAGGTTTTGGATGTGAACGATCTGGAGGTGCCGGATGCGTGGCAGGAGGCGTCTGACTCAGACGCACCGCCGGTCATGGACCCAGATTCGCTGAACATGCATTTTGCCTATGAGGACGAAGACGCGCATACCCGGCATGAGGTGTGGTATCTGGATGCGGTGACGGCGCTGAATGAAATGCGGGCAGCGCGTGAACTGGGCATCCAGACTTTTGCGCTGTGGGCGCTGGGCAGTGAAGATCCCACGCTATGGAAGATCTGGAACAAGCCGATGGATCCGAATGCGGCGCAATTGCTGTCGACGATTTATCCGGGCGCGAACGTGAACACGGAGGGTGACGGCGACATTCTGAAGGTGATTGGCAGGCCGCAGGACGGCAAGCGAACGATTCAGATTGATCCCGACTCGAACCTGGCTGTAAGCCAGGTGATCCACGCATTTCCGCAGCCGTACACGCTGCTGCAGTATGGGTATCATCCCAACGAGCTGGCGCTGACCTTTGACGACGGGCCGGATCCGACGTGGACGCCAAAAATTCTGGACATTCTGAAGCGCGAGCATGTTTCCGCGACGTTCATGGTGATTGGCGAAGAAGCGATGAACAATGTTGGCCTGCTGAAGCTCTATTACAAGGACGGGCAGGAGATCGGGAATCACACGTTCACGCATCCTGACATCAGCCAGATATCGCCGCGACAACTGGAACTGGAACTGAATGGAACGGAGCGATTATTCGCGGCAGAGCTGGGAGTGCAACCACTTTTCTTTCGGCCGCCGTATTCGATCGACCAGGAGCCAGACACGAATGATCAAGCGGCGCCGGTGGATCGAGTGGAGCAGATGGGCTACATCATCGTGGGCGACAAGATCGACACGGATGATTGGAACGAACATCCGCGAAAGACGCCGCAGGAAATTGTTGACACGGTTCTGAAACAGTTGAACGACATGAAGACCAAGCCGCAGTTTCGCGGCAGCATCATCCTGATGCACGATGGCGGTGGCAACCGTTCGGTGACGGTAGCGACGTTGCCGCTGCTGATTGATACGCTGCGGGCGAAGGGTTACAAGATTGTTCCCGTGTCGGCGCTGATCGGCAAGACGCGCGACCAGGTGATGCCTCCGATTCCGTACAAGCAACGTTGGCAGGCGCGCATCGATGCCATCGCGTTCTGGTTTCTATCCTTCTTCGCGCATACTGTCGTTCTGATTTTTATTGTGGGCGACATACTGATGACGGGACGGCTGGTGATTGTGGGGCTGTTTGCGGTGATCGATCGCGTACACAAACGCAAGCTGCCACCCGGGGCAGAGAATTATTTGCCGGAGGTTGCGGTGCTGATTCCGGCATACAACGAAGGGAAAGTAATCGCGCGGACGATTCGTTCGGTGCTGGGATCGAATTATCCCAAGCTACGCGTAGTGGTGATTGACGATGGTTCGACGGACAACACGCTGGAAGCGGCGCGTGCCGCGATGCCGGCGGATTTGGAGTCCGGCAGGCTGCTGGTAGTGACGCATCCGAACGGTGGCAAGGCAGAAGCGCTGAATTTTGGGCTGCAGTTTGTTACCGAGGAGGTCTACGTTGGGATTGATGCAGACACGGTGATTGCTCCGGACGCGATTGCGAAGCTGATTCCGCGCATGGCTGATCCGAACGTGGGCGCGGTGGCGGGCAATGCCAAGGTGGGGAATCGCATTAATCTGTGGACGCGCTGGCAAGCGCTGGAATATATCACCAGCCAGAATTTTGAGCGGCGCGCGCTGGATTTATTCAACGTGGTGACGGTGGTTCCGGGGGCGATTGGAGCGTGGCGCACCTCCGCAGTGAAGAAGGCGGGCGGCTACCACGTGAACACGGTGGCGGAAGATGCTGACCTGACCATGAACCTGTTGCAGCAGGGATGCAAGGTGGTGTACGAGGATCGCGCGTTTGCGTTTACAGAGGCGCCGGACAATATGCGCGGCCTGATGCGGCAGCGATTCCGCTGGTCATTCGGAATTTTGCAGGCGGTGGTGAAACATCGCGGCGCGTTTTTGCGGCACCGTGCAATGGGATTGTTCGCGCTGCCGAACATGATTATTTTCCAGATTATTTTGCCGCTGTTCTCACCATTTATCGACCTGATGTTTATTGCCGGTGTGGTGAATTACGGAGTCAACCGATATTTTCATCCAGTGGCGGCGAATGCAGCCAGCTTTGACAAGCTGATTATTTATTTCATGGCGTTCCTGCTGGTGGACTTTCTGGCGTCGAGTGTGGCGTTCCTGCTGGAGCCGCGCCACCCCAGCAATAAAGGCGATGGATGGTTGCTGTTCCACATCTGGATTCAGCGGTTCACTTATCGACAAGTTTTCTCCCTTGTGCTGCTGAAGACGATCAAGCGCGCCATTGACGGACGGCCGTTTGCGTGGGAGAAACAGGAGCGCACGGCGCGGCTTTCCGCCAGCACGGAACGAGCGACGCTCAGCAAATAATATCTGCGCAGTGTGTGAATTTGCTTCTGCAGGGTGGGGGAATTTCTTCTGTCACCTGTGCACGATTCGCGGCATGCAACCCCGCCATCCATGGGCGCATCCACGCGAATAGTTTTGGTAGGCTATTCGAAGTGCTTTGATGTTGAGAACCACTCATCCCCTTGATTGGAGCTACTACAAATGAAGATGTTGCAGGGCCGCAAATTGAGTTGCGCAAGTGTGTTGCTGTTCAGTATCGCGGTTGCAGCACCGCAATCCATGGTTGCGCAAAACCACGTTGTATCCCCCGGAGACATTCAGAACGATGTCTCGAATGCATCCGCCGCTCGCCATCAGAACCAGAAGCAGGTGGAGAATTTTCTGTCGAGCCAGGAAGCGCAGCGCGCGATGAAGTCGGCGAAGATTGATCCGCAGCAAGTGACGAGTGCGATCAGCCAGTTGAATGATTCTGAATTGGCGAGCCTGGCGGCGCGATCGGCAAAGGCGCAGAGAGATTTTGCGGCCGGAAACATCGACAATCACGATCTGCTGATCATTCTGGTTGCGATTGCCGTGCTGATCTTGATCATTGTCGCTGTTCGCTAGGAATGAAAGGCCGGCTGATTGCGGCGCTGTTGCTGCTCGGCGGTCCCTGGATGACCGCCGAAACAGCGCAAACGCCACACCATGCGGCAAGGTCCGCAGTTTGGATCGATGTACCTTTCGTAGCGCAAACTACCGATGGGTGTGGGTCGGCCTCCTTATCGATGGTGATGCGATATTGGGATCGGAAAGAGGGGCGAGCTATCGCCGCCGATGCGGAGGCAACACACATTCAGGCAGAGCTATTTTCGAAGTCTGCCAAGGGAATCTATGCGAGCAGCATGCGCGACTACCTGGAGCGCTCGGGATACCAGGCCTTCGCGTTTCACGGACAGTGGAGCGACTTCGATCATCAGCTGAGTATGGGGCGGCCATTGATTGTGGGGCTGCAGGCGAGCGGTGCGCATGGGCCGCTGCATTACGTGGTGGTGGTGGGCATCGATCCGGCGAGGAATTTTCTTTTTATGAACGACCCGGCACAGCAGAAGATGCTGCGAATTTCTCGGGAAGGGTTCGAGCAAGAGTGGCGCGCGACCGGCAATTGGACGCTGCTGGCCGTGCCGAAATCTTCTCAAGCACCCGCGCAAGCTGGCCATTGATTCTGATTCTCCTGCTGCTGATGGCGGCGTCTGCCGCATGGGGGCAGGCGACGACCGTCGCGCCTGGCAACAGAAACAACAACGCACAAGTGAAAGCGCTGTACGACGCGAAGCGGTGGGAGGATGTGGTGCGCGCAGTTCCTGAGTCGCCGAATGCGCCGGCCGATCTGGAACTCGATCGTGGGTTGGCGCTGGCGGAGCTGGGACGTTTCCACGAGGCGGAGCGCACGTTTGAAGCGGGGCATGCGGGGCATCCACGCGATGCACGCTTTCTGGAAGAGATGGCGGGGATTGCCTATCACGACAAGCGATTTGCGCCAGCGAAGAGGGATTTGCGGCGTGCTCTGGTGCTCGATCCGAAGGATACGTATGCGAGCAATTTTCTAGCGTCGATTTATTTTCTTGAGGGCAATCTGGAAGCTGCGTTGAAATATTGGAATCGAGTGGGGAAGCCGAAGCTGAGCGATCTGACTTATGATCCTGTGCCGGAACTGGATCCGCTGATTCTGGATCGCGCGTTCAAATTTTCTCCTGGGGCGGTGTGGGCGAGGAATCAATATCTGACGACGAATGCGGAGTTGGATCAACTGAATCTTTTTCCGCACATGTTTTATGAACTGCAGGCGCAGCGCGATGGCGCGTTCAAGCTGGTGTGGCATGCGAGCCAGGAGCCAAGCTGGCGGAAGATGCGATGGCAGGCGGCGGCGTCGATGCTGCGTGGATTGCCGTACCTTTCTGTGTATCCAGAGTTTTACAACCTGAATCGCAAGGGGCTGAACTGGCTTGTCGTTTGTTCGCTGGGACGATAACAAGCGGTGGCTATCGAGCGATGTGGTGTGGCCGCTGGAAGACAATCCGAAATACCGTGTGCGGTTCTATTTTGTGGGACAGGAATGAGAACTGGAATGTCACGAACACGCTGACGCCTGGTGCGCCATCGACCGCGGAATTCAACATGCGACGGGTGGTGACTGGGGCGGAGTTCGCTTCGATTGAAAATTGGCGATGGGGATGGAACGTTGCGGGGGAATATTCTTATCGCGATTTTCGGAGCCTGGCGGGTATTCCGGCGCAGGCGGATGATTTTTTTACGAACAGCTCCGGCATGGACTTGCGGGCGAGTGTGCATCGATCGCTGATTCAATTTCCTGAGAGAAGATTTTCGCTGGATGGAAGCGCGACCGGAGACGCAGGAAGATTTTTTACCAATCCGCTGGGGAGGTATGGACGCCTGCAGGGATCGCTCGATGCAAACTGGTTTCCGCGGGCCCAGGGGGACGATTACCAGACGAGCACGATGCTGCGGGCCGGGAAGACGTTTGGGCAGGTGCCGTTTGATGACTTGTGGATGCTGGGATTCGATCGCGATAACGAGTTGTGGATGCGCGGGCACAACGGATTGATGGACGGCAAGAAGGGAAATGCTCCGCTGGGGAGGAACTATATTCTTTCCAACTCCGATGTGGAGAAGGTGGTGTTTCATGATGCGTTTGTGCAGGTGCAGGTGGGGCCGTTTTTGGATACCGGGGACATCTACGATCCATCGCAATTTTTCGGTTCGCCGAAATGGCTGACGGATACAGGGCTGCAGGCGCGGGTGAAGTTGCTGGGGAATTTTTCGTTTGTGCTGGGGTACGGCAAGGATTTGCGGTCGGGCGCGAATACGTTTTACTCGACGGTGTCGCGCTAGAGAATCCTCACTCGTACTGGAATGCGGACTTCGTTCTATCCCACCCTAGCTGCGCAAGGATGGGGCACCCATGACATTCCATGCGTGAAAATGTCCTACTCCGTGAGTCAGGGGCGGGGCGATTTGTCGACGCCAGCCATCGAGGGACCAGCGGTTGTATTCGCCGAACGCTAACAGAATTGCGTACACGACGGCGTAGATCAACTGAAGACCCGCGACAGACCAATTCTGCGTGAGCGAAATTCCGAAGGTGAGGACGACGATTTCCACTGCGCCGAGGGCCAGGGCGATGCGCGTCCAGAGACCGAGGAGGATGAAGAGGCCGATGAATAGCTCCGACCAGGGCAGCGCGATGGCGAAGGCATGGACGAAGGTTGGCGGCACGGAAGTGGAGGCGAACTGCTGCACCATGCCGGCGGTGAAGGGCGACAGGCCAGCGAGGATGCGTGCCAGGCCATGCATGAAAATGTTGATGCCCAGGGTGAGCCGCAGGAGAAGATAGGCGAGTTCGCGGCCGTTTGGATTCACGATAGGTTTTGGATGCGCGCGGGGGTGAGCAAGTTTCAGGCCGGGTGCGCGAGAGAGTGGGGCGTACCTCAGCGCCTGAAGGCGCGTTGTGGAATGGAACTTATTCCCCGGACTAAAGTCCGGGGTCTACCGAAAGCTCGTCCGGGGTCTACCGAAAGCTGGTCCGGGGTCTACCTGCGACCTGATGGTCCAGTTGTGCGAGGGTATGCGGGCGGATCTATGGCGGATGGTTCTTATAGTTGTGTCAGTTGCGGCTGCAGTAGAACCAGTTCGCATTGCGGAGTGAATTGTGAACATGAAAGAACGCCGCGGCGAACGATTTTTACCGGGCCGGGGTCGGGGAAGGTCTGGGGATAGGCGTGCTTCTTGAGCAGATCGACTGCGCTACTGAGAGATGGGTCGCCAGTGATCATTTTGACTTCTTCAATTCCCTGCGGAGTGAATACGAGCCAGAACTGTGCGGCTGCGGCTTTTTTGGGCAGGCCGGAAATTTCAATCGTGCGCAGATTCTGTATCTCCTGCAAATATTTTTCCCTGTCCACGCTCTCTCGCGCCGACATGGTCGCATTCGCGGGCAACGGGCGGGCTGCCGCGGCGAGTTGCTGCATGTGGCGGGCTTCGTCGAGCTTGCCTTCTTTCTCGTAAGTTTGGTGGAGGTGATCGGCGACGTCGGCGTTTTGGGTTAGCAGCCAGGCAGCATCGATATATCGCTCCGCGTCGGAATATTTGGCCTGCTTGAAATCAATCCATCCGAGGGTGTCCCAGAGGGCTGCGAGAATGGAAATGTTGGCGAGGTCTTGCTTGCTGAGAGTCGCGAGTTGGACAGAAGCGGTGGCATGCTCGACCTGTTTCAGAGCTTTTGCGGCAAACTCCGCTGATTCCGGGAGATCGGCATCCTGGTCAGCCAGATCATAGGCTGCGTCGTTGATGATTGCTGGGTTTTGCGAATTTCGCAGGATTGGCTGCAGGTCCGCGACGGCCGCCTCTTTCTGCCCCGCCTGCATTTCCTCCATCCCAAGTGTCAATTGGAAGATGGGTTTGGCATCTTTTGCGTGGGCTACGGGTTTCAGCAGCGCGATCGCTTCGTCGTAGTGTTTTTCCTGCATCAACACTGTGGATAATGTCAGAGTTTCATTGGTGTTGGAGGGATCGACTTTCAAAAAAGTGCGCAATACATCTTCCGCGTCGGCGGTACGATGGCTAGCCAGCAACGCGTTGGACATGTATTGGTAGACCCACACATTGTCCGGATGAATTGCAATTTCCTTATGGTAGGCATCGAGCGCCTTGTCCGGCTTGCCTTGGTCCATATAAAGCTCCGAATAAGTAGCCCAAAGGCCGTATTGCTTCGGGTTCAACTTCAATGCCTGCTTTAAGTCAGATTGCGCTTCCTTGGTGTTGTGGGCCTGAAGGGCTGAATAGGCCTGATTCAGGAGGTCTCTGGCGGCGGGAACATCGGTCGTACCGGTGGCGGGGAGCGTGCCATTTCCCGCGGCAATCTGAATCCAGAGATTTTCTCGTGCCTGCACTGCTTTTTCAAACTTGATGTAATCCTGCCACTGGTCAGCGGGAATTTTTGCAACCTTGATGGTGTACACGCGCTCGGCGGAGAGAACGCCGTCTTTCACGGAAGCGGACTCACGATATTCGGCGAAGGAAGTGACAATGTCCACATCGTCGGGCAAGGTCAGGACGTCGCCTTTGGGCATCTCGACGGTGCATCGGTAATCGCGAACGCCGGGAGCGCCAAGGACGATGGGGTCCCTGGGCTGAGGATCGAGTTCGCTGTGCATAAAGGTTGCGGGGGGTAACGGTGGCGTGATCTGCTTTCCATCTTCTCCGCTATAGTCTTTGCGCTTGTAGTCGTAGGTGATGTGGAAGGGTTTGGAGGTATCGTCCGGATTGTCGGCTTGGACGTCGGTGACATCGCCGCTGAAGCCGAGAAGATAACTGACATTTTGCCCCAGCTTGGTCCAATCGGCTTCTGGCGTCAGGTGAAAGCCGGCTCGCAGGATGAGTTCCAAATCGCTGCGGGTGGTGAGATCGGCATGACCCGTAAGAACGACATCACTGCCGAGCACAGCCTTCATGTTGAAATTGTCGGCCACTGGAAAGGGCGGATTCATTGGCGTTCTTTCCAGCCTTGGAGGGCCGGTGGCGGGCATGACGAGAGCCATTTTGTCGCGCAGCGGAGCGGCCAGCATTCCATACGGAGCGACCTCTTCGGTG
Source organism: uncultured Acidobacteriota bacterium (assembly GCA_963794795.1). Lineage (GTDB taxonomy): Bacteria > Acidobacteriota > Terriglobia > Terriglobales > Acidobacteriaceae > JAKAAZ01. The sequence goes on from CAWCFC010000015.1 coordinate 55,219, forward strand.
GTGTCGAGCCAGGTTTCTTTGTCGCCCTGGCGCAGCAGGGAAATCACATGGTCGAACTGGCCGGGGTAAGGAATGCTTTCATCGAGCTTGGTGGTGCTGCCGATCAGCACAGGCGAAACGTCGTAGCCGGCGGCTTTCATGAGGGCGGCGAACAGAGTGTGCTTGTCCTTACAGTCGCCGAATTTATTTTGCAGCACTTCGTCGGCGGAGTGGGGTTGATAGCGGCCGATGCCGAAGGACAGGCCGATGTAGCGAAACTGGGTGGCGACATAGGCGTAGATGGCGCGCTGCTTGGCATCATCGGTGGTGAGACCTTTTGTGAGCTCTTGTTCTTTTTGCTGGATTGCGGGTGTGACCACGACGCGGGACGATTGCAGATCGCGGTACCAATCGCCAACCTGCTGCCAGTTTTCGAAGCTGGTGAGCTGGATCGACGGTTTTTCGTCGACCTTGAGCGCCAGAGATTTTCGATCGGTGGGTTCGGGATGGAGGTGCGACGTTTTCCAGTCGTAGACCAGGACATCTCCTTCGCGATGGGTTGTCGGCTGCAGCTCCTGGCTTTCAACCTGGACGTGTTTCGATGCTGGGACGCGGATCTCGATGTGTTGCTCGAGGACGATTCCTGCCTTGAAGAAATTTGTCGCGAACCAAAACTGATTCGGCACCTCCGGCTTGAACTGATCGATTTTGAACTGGTACATCAACGTATCGCCGGGATTGAGATTGGTGATGGGAACCTGCTTGATGTGCAGATCGCTGTACATGGGGGCTTGCAGAGTGACGCCGGCCGGCATGTCCTGGGTGTAGGCGGAAGGTGTTTCGACGACGGAGCCGTCGGGCTTGCGGATGCGGATGTAGGTAAACTCCACCTTCTGATTGCGCGATTCATAGGGGATGGAGAGATTGCCGAATTGAAGGATGCCGGCCTGCGACTTGACCTGGACAACGACCGTGCCGATCTGCTGCCAGGTGCCATCTGCCTGAAAGTTCATGGCAACGTCGTATTGATCGACGACGTAGGCCTGCTTCGAGTAGTCGGTGTCCGCGGTGGTTTGGGGGGTGGTCGCGGGGGTGGTTTGAGGGTGCGACGCGAGCGGGATTGTCAGTGTGTGTTCCGCTGGAGGCGCGGGCGCGGTTGCAGGCACGCCTTGCGCAAGGCAAGGACCGGAGAGACCAGGCAGCGAAAAGAAGAAAAAAACGACGCCAACCATCAACCTGAGAACAGGATTGGATCGCATAAATTGAAGTTGTGCCTCAAACGAGGTTTGTCGAATGCTTGCCAACCATCGTACCAGCAAGTTTGGAAAGAACCGTGGGGAATGCGCGGGGTGGCAAGAGGCGCGGGGCGGGATGTTAACGGGAAGAGAACAGGGGCCGGGGGTGTAGCGGGCATCACGCGCAGGAAAAGCGGGGCTGGTCTACACTATGGCTGTATGGCGACCGCAGAGTTATCGACAGTAATACCTATTCGTACGCCGAAAGGCGAGTTTCGCAATGAACCCTTCCTGGATTTCAACCGGGAAGATATCGCACGCGCGATGCGGCAGGCGCTCGAACGCGTTGCCGACCAGCTGGGCCAGGAATATGACCTGGTGATTGGAGGGCGGCGGATTCGCACCGAAGGCAAGATTCGATCGCTGAATCCATCCAATCCATCGCAGGTGGTGGGGGTGCATCAGAAGGCCGACGCTGGGCATGCGCAGGTTGCGATGGAGGCGGCGCTGACGGCGTATGCAGCGTGGCGTGTCGTTCCCGTGGAGGAGCGAGTGTCGCTGTTGCTGCGCACATCCGAACTGCTGCGGCAGCGCAAGCTGGATTTTTGCGCGTGGCTGACGTATGAAGTCGGTAAGAACTGGGCCGAAGCGGATGCCGATGTGGGCGAGACCATCGACTTTCTGGAGTTTTACGCGCGGGAAGCGCTGCGGCTGGCGGCTGCGACCACTCCCATTCAGTATCCTGGCGAGCGGAATGAGCTCTTGTATATTCCGCTGGGCGTGGGCGCGGTGATTCCGCCATGGAATTTTCCGTTGGCGATTATGGCGGGCATGACGGCAGCGGCGGTGGTGACAGGGAATACTGTGATTCTGAAACCGTCGAGCGATTCGCCGACGATTGCTGCAAAGTTTTTCGGGTTGCTGGAAGAAGCGGGCATGCCGCCGGGCGTGGTGAATTTTTGTCCGGGGTCGGGTGCGACTTTCGGCAACGCGATTGTGGAACATCCAAAGACGCGGTTTATCGCGTTTACCGGCTCGAAGGAAGTGGGACTGGACATTCACGCGCGTGCGGCGCAAACGCAGCCGGGACAGATCTGGATTAAGCGAACGATTCTGGAGATGGGCGGGAAAGATTCCATCATCGTGGAAGAGGATTGCGATCTGGATGCGGCGGTGACGGGCGTGTTGAGTTCGGCCTTCGGCTTCAGCGGGCAGAAATGTTCGGCATGTTCGCGCGCGATTGTTGACGACAGGATTTACGATCTTTTTGTGGATCGGTTGCGCGAGCGTGCGGGAGAGTTGAAGGTTGGAAATCCCGCTGACAACGCGGCTATGGGGCCGGTGGTGAATCAGTCGCAGTACGAATCCATGCTGCACTATATCGAGATCGGCAAGCAGGAAGGCCGGTTGGTGGCCGGTGGCAATGCCATCGAAACGCCAGAGAAGGGCTATTACGTCGAGCCGACGATTTTTTCTGACATTGGGCCGCAGTCACGGCTGGCGCAGGAGGAAATCTTTGGTCCGGTATTGGCTGTGATTCGTTCGAAGGGTTTCAAAGATGCGATGGAAATCGCAAACAACACAGAGTTTGGATTGACCGGTGCGATCTATACGACTTCGCGGGAAAAACTGACGATCGCGCGACGGGATTTTCATGTTGGTAATTTATATTTCAACCGTAAATGTACGGGCGCCATGGTGGGAGCACACCCGTTCGGGGGCTTCAATATGTCGGGAACAGATTCCAAGGCTGGGGGGCCGGACTACTTGTACCTATTTACTCAGGCAAAATCGGTTGCAGAAAAGTTAAGCTAGCAGACCTGGATGGCTGGGAATCGCTGGGTGAAGGATCGTGCTGGCTTTTTCTCCAACTTCTCTTACGAGTTCGAGAAGAACGAGGGGATGTGTGATGGCCAACATATTGTGTGTCGATGATGAACCGGCTGCAGTGGCGTTGAAGAAAAAAATTCTTGAGCGCGCAGGTCACTCGGTGACGACAAGTAGCTCTGCAAATGAAGCCATCGGTCTGCTGCAAAAAGAAACATTTGATGCCGTGGTAACGGATTGGAACCTGGGAGAAGAGAACGGGCGACAGATTCTGTTGGCCGCGAAGACCGGTGTCGCGGTTCCAGTGGTGGTGGTTTCGGGATATTGCACGGAGGCATTTCGTGCTGCGAAGCCGCAGGCGGATATCTACCTGGAGAAGCCGGTAGATGCGACGGAGCTGGTGGCGATCATCAGCGCGTTGCTGCACTAGGGAGCAGGGCGGAAGCTGGTGCGGGGATTAGGCCGCGTGGCTTCGACGCAGGACTGGGCGTGCGTGCCGGGGTTTGGCAGGTTGGCTTCGCCGGCGGGTTGCGTTGCCGGCGAGGCGGTCGAAATCAGGCGCGGGCGGTTTGCAAATCCATCAGGCCCCCGGCAACGGCGGCGGCATCGGCCAAGGTTCGATGATGGATAGTAAAAAGGGCCAATTCCAGCCGGTCCGAAACCCCTGTTTTGTCATAGACATTGCGCAGGTAGTTCTTGATGACCTGTTCGGTGGTGCCCAGGTGGCTGGCGATTTCCTTATTTTTGAAGCCTTGAACGATCAGGGCAACAATCTTAATTTCTTTGGGGGTCAGGCGATCGCGCACGCGCGCGCCCACGGCATCCGCTTCTTCGGCCAGGCCACGGCCCAATTTTTCTTGTAGATACGGGCGTCCGGAGGCGACGGTATGGATGCACTCCACCAGGGTGGTACCGGCGACATCGCGAAACACCACGCCATCAAAGCCGGGAACGGCGTAGGTATGGAGGGATTCGCTATTTTCGGCAATGACAATCAGCCGGCTGCCGGCGGAACGGGCGGACTGGATCAGCTCCGGCATGTCCAGCTGCAAGGAAGCGGCGAAGACGACGACCGAGGAGCGGAAGGTGCGAACAGCCTGCATCAGTCGATCCCTGTCCATGCACTGGGCAACGATGCGGATGTCATCTTGTAGCGCAAGAGTTTTGGCTACGCCGGCACGAAAAATGGACTGATTATCGGCAAGGATAATTTTGGTCATAAGTTTTGAGTCCCAACCACGAGTACTTTTTTCTTCTGATTTTAGTCCTGACCGAGGCCAAAGACGCACCTACGGCGAGGACGGACCGAGAAGAACAACAAAAAATGTGAGCATGTTCTATTTCTTGTATCGGCAGTCATTGAGAAAACTCGACTGCCAGTACTATGGCTCGAACTCCTGCTACCCTTGGGTAGGGCAGGCTCTGAACCAAGGCAACAACAACACAACAACACTGCAGTAATAGTGCAAGACTGCGAACAACTTCGAATGTGCGCTGCGTCACCGCAGTGGAGCCGGATGCGTGGCGTCACGATCTTGGAACTTGCGGGACCATTTGGTAACTTGCCCGCAGAAACAGAGTAGCGCGTTTTGCCACTTTCGTGCACATCGATCTTTGTGAATTGAAAAGATCGAATCCATTTTGGAACAAGTTTGCATCCTTGGTTTACTTTTGAGAATCTGCATTCGTGCACAGAACAGGGATCTATGCGAAAACCAGTAATCCTGACAGTTGACGACGATATCAGCGTGCTGGAAGCGCTGGTGCAAGATTTGCGCCGACACTATGGGAGCAGCTATCGAATCATTCGCGCCACCTCCGGCCAGTCAGGGATGGAAGTTCTTGAAGAGCTGAAGCGGCGCGGCGAAGCGATCGCGCTGTTGCTGTCTGACCAGAGAATGCCGGGGATGTCCGGAGTTGAGTTTCTGGAGAAAAGCATCGCGCTGGTGCCGGGGGCGAAGCGTGTTTTGCTGACCGCGTACGCGGACACGGAAGCGGCGATCCGAGCCATTAATGCGGCCAAAATTCACTACTACCTGACCAAGCCGTGGGACCCTCCGGAGGAGCGCCTGTATGCGGTGCTGGACGACCTGCTGGAGTCCTGGAGCAAGGATTATAAGCCGCCGTTTCAAGGCATCCGGGTGATTGGATCGAGGTGGCTGCCGGCCGGGCATCAGATTCGCGAATTTCTCTCGCGCAACCATGTTCCCTATCAATGGCTGGATCCAGGGCAGGAAACGCTGCCGACGGTTGCAAGCCAGGCAGCGGCAGCGGGAAACAGCGCTGCGGCCAGCAATGGAGCGGCGACCGGTAGTGGCGCGGCAGGCCCGGGAAAACCGTTGGTTCCGCCGGAAGCGCACAGCGAAAGCGCGCGGTTGCTGGCTGAGTACCATCTTGATCCCGGCAAACTTCCGGTGGTGCTGCTGCCCAATGGAGAGAGCCTGGTGGAGCCTGAGATCTCCCAGCTGGCGGAAAAAGTCGGGTTGCGGACGCAGGCGGAACGGGACTTCTACGACCTGGTGATTGTGGGAGCGGGGCCGGCAGGGCTGGCGGGGGCGGTGTACGGGGCTTCCGAGGGGCTGAAGACGCTGGTGATCGAGCCGGCAGCGCCGGGAGGACAGGCCGGAAGCAGCTCCAGAATCGAGAATTATCTAGGGTTTCCAGCCGGTTTGAGCGGGGAAGACCTGGCTCGGCGGGCGACTATCCAGGCGACCCGGTTTGGGGCCGAATTTTTGTCGCAACGGGCCACAGGAATTCGCACCGAAGGACAATATCACTTCATCCAATTGTCTGGTGGTGGTGAGGTTTCATGCCACACCACGCTGATTGCGACCGGGGTGGATTACCGCAGGCTGAAGACCGGCGGGCTGGATCGGTTGACGGGCGCCGGGGTTTATTATGGCGCGGCGTTGACGGAAGCGATCAGTTGCAAGGATGAGACGGTGATGATTGTCGGCGGGGCAAATTCCGCGGGACAGGCGGCGGTGCACTTCGCTCACTACTCGAAGAAGGTCATCATGCTGGTGCGGGCGGATTCGTTGGAGAAGGGTATGTCGCGGTACCTGGTGGATCAGATTGAGGCGCTGCCGAATATCGAAGTGCGAACACGGACGGAAGTGATCGATGCGTGCGGTGATACTCATCTGGAGGCCGTTCGATTGAAGACGCCGGAGGGTGAGTCAGAAGAGTGTGCTTCGGGGCTGTTTATTTTTGTGGGTGGAGAGCCGAAGACGGATTGGCTGCCGCCGTCGATTCTGCGGGAGTCGAAGGGATTTGTACTTTCTGGTCCGGACCTGCACATGACAGATAATTTTCACTGGACACTGGAGCGGCCACCCTATTTATTGGAAACTAGCGTTCCAGGAATTTTTGTTGCGGGAGACGTTCGCTTTGGAAGTGTGAAGCGAGTGGCGTCGGCTGTGGGTCAAGGTTCGATTGCAGTTCAGTTTGTGCATCAGTACTTAGCAAATTTCTAGGGCTGTGCAACTGATTTAAGGAAATGGAGTACAGCTCGAGTTTCTGCCATGAAGAATGAAGGAAAATTCGCCGATCTGCCTTCCGCGGAGCAAGTAGCCTTGCTCGAGAAGGTGCGCTGCATCCCCCTATTTGCAAACCTGGACGATAAGACGAACGAGTGTTTGCGGCAAGCTGACGTGATCGATGCCGAGTCCGGCGATTGCGTTCTTGGCCAGGAGCAGGCCAAACGATACTTCTGGATCCTGGTGGAAGGCGGCCTGCGCGCCGAGTACGTGGAACCGGATGGCACGCGCAAACCGCTGGCGACACACCGTGGCTGTGAAACGTTCGGCGAGGTGCCGCTGCTGACTGGCTCGTCAAGCCGCGTGGAATGCACCATGATCGAACCCAGCCGGTTGCTGCGAGTGGAAGAAGATTCCTTCTGGCAATTGATGACGACCTGCCCGAGCGTGCGCAAGGGAATTCTGAACAACCTGACAAACCGCCAGCAGGGACTGCAGGGCCTTCTTCTGCAGCGGGAAAAGATGGCTTCGCTGGGCACGATGGCTGCGGGTTTGATGCATGAATTGAATAATCCTGGCAGCGCCGCCAAGCGAGCCAGCACGCAACTGCGCGAGAGCCTGACGCGGCTGCAGGAGCTGAATCTTCGCACCTGCCACCTGGGGCTGCATCCGGAGGAGTTGAGTTGCATCTCCGACCTGCAGCAGTACATTCTGCAGCCGCAGAAATCTGTTTCGATGAATTCACTCGACCAGGCGGATGCGGAGGAATCGCTGTGCGAATGGCTGGACGAGGCGGGAGTGAATGACTCGTGGAAGCTGGCTCCTCCGCTGGCGGCCATGGGATTGACAGCGGAAAAACTGCAATGCCTGCGGACGAATTTTCGACCGGCGGCGTTGACCGAGACGTTCCAGTGGGTGGAAGCGCTGGTGAGCAGTGTGCAGCAGCTGGACACAATTGAGGAAAGCATCACGCGCGTGACGGAATTGGTGATGGCGGTCAAGCATTATTCCTACGCGGAGAAGATGTGCTGCGCGGCTGTCGATGTGCATAAGAGCCTGCAGAGCGCGCTGATGATTCTGGGACACAAGATTCGCCACAAAGAGATTCAGGTATCGAAAATGTTCGGCGCCGATGTGCCGATATTGGAGTCAGCGGCAACGGGGCTGCACCAGGTGTGGATGAACCTGCTGGATAATGCCGTGGATGCAGCGCCGCAAAGGGGGCACATCACGGTGCGAACCTGGGTGGAAGACGGCAGTATCCTGGTAAGCGTCGGCGATGATGGGCCGGGAATTCCGCCGGAAAATCGACGACATATTTTTGAACCATTCTTTACCAGCAAGCCCGAGGGAGTGGGTACCGGATTAGGACTCAGCATCGCCTACAAGATTGTGACCAAGCATTTTGGCGGTGATATTCGATTTGAGTCTGAACCGGGGAAGACAGAATTTATTGTGCAGCTGCCAAAGCAGCCGCCGGTCCAGGAGAGTCAACCCGAGGCAGCCAAGCAAGAGGCGTAGATTTCATCCCACCGAATTTGTAGCGGCGATCGCCGAATCCCGAAAAAATCCAGACGAATAAAAAGAAGAGCCAACATGTCCCGTGTCTCGCGCGATGGCGGAGGAGACACGGGATATTTGTTTTGGGTTGAGGGAGGGCGGAAGCGAAGCGCTGTATGCAGGCAACAACCGCCGCAGCTGGACAGAAAAGCAGATCCCTCGACTACGGCCGCCGTGGCGACATCCACTCGGGATGACAATTCTTTCTTACTTCCAACAACGCCGCTTTGCGCTAGAAGTTGAGGACGGCAGTCAAGAAGATGCTGCGATTGCCGGAGGTCCGCGGTCCGAAGAAGCCGCCGGCCAGTTCTTGAGACTTGCCGAAGAATGGGGAACTCAACGTGCCGTTGGGCGCGGCGAGATTCTCATGATTGAGAACATTGGCGCCAAAGGCTCCCAGCGTCAGGCTGTACTTGCGGGGGACGGCGACGTCCAGTTGACCGGGACCGCCTTGATTGCCGCTGAGGCCGCGGCCACCGAGACCGCCGCCGCGGCCATGATAGCCAGGGCCGCTGTTTCCATACTTCAATTTTGGGCCGAAGCCGATCACTTTCGCGATGCGCAAGTTCAGGCTGTAATTGGAGGGCCCGGTGCCTAATCCGTAGGGAATGATTTTTTCATTGGTCCCGATGGGATTTGGATTGAGGCAGCCGTAGGGGGTTTGCACCACGCCTGTTTCGGTGCAGCTTGCGGCGTATGTGGGTCGCGCATTGAACTGGTTGTTCGCTGTCAGATCGCTGCCGGTGGTGATGTTGTACGGCGTTCCCGAGTTAAACACAAAGAAGGGCGCGACGGAGATCGCATACGGGAGGTCGACGTTGCCGAGAATCAGAAAGCGATTGCGGATCGAGAATTCCGTAGGCCCGTAATCCTGCCCGGGGTCGCTGGCATTGGATGGGAAATAGCTGGGCCCGCTGGTGTCGCCCTTGGCATTGCTATAGGAGTAATAGCTGAAAATGGTCAGTTTTTTCAGCTGGGCATGTACGGTCGCCATCACCTGGTTCTCGCGATACACTCCGCCGGACTGATACTGATAGATGTTCTGGGACGGTGGGGCGAGCGGAGTGGAAGGATACATGTTCGTCGAACCGTCGAAAAATGGCGCAGTGGTGTTGTTGCTCAAGTAGTCGTGCACACCACGGCTATAGAGATAGGTGACGTTTCCGGTCACACCTTTGGCAATTTGGCGATCGACTCCGATGGCCGCTTGCATATCCAGCGCCGCATGGAAGTTGGGCGAGATGGTCCAGTAGGTGGGCGCGGAAGTGGAGGCGGTCGGATTCGGCGGCTTCACAGGATTGCCAGGACTGGTTTCGGTGTAGCCGGTGGGATCGGTGACGGTATAAATCTGCTGGTTCGACAACCCTCCTGGAGTGGTGGGCAGGTTATACCGCTTGGTGGCAAGGATGTAGGGCGTTCCATAGGAGCCATTGGGGATGGTGAAGCGCTGATAGAACCAACCATAGCCGGCGCGCACCACGGTCTTTGGTTTTCCCTTGCTGTGGCCGAGAGCGTAGGCCAGGTAGATGCGGGGAGCGAAATCGCTCTTATCGTGAATTTCATTCTGCGTTTCCCAGCGCAGGCCGTAGCTGAAGGTTAATTTTTTATTGATCGCAAAGTCATCCTGGTAGAAGAGCGCCAGGTCAAACGGGATCGCCCGGGCAGTGTACTGGTTGTTGTTGACCACCGTGACGGTATATTGCTGCGGCGTACGGTTCAGATATTGGGTAGTCGACTCGAACGTGTAAGAACCGTTGGTACCGGCGTTGGAGTAATTGGCGTCGCGATAGGCGCGAAGGCGACCGCCAAAATTCAGCGCGTGGCGTCCGAGGGAGCCGGTGAAATAATCCTGAAATTCGTAGTCGTCCTGGTTGTCGCGGCTGGCGCCGGAGGCGTTGCCGCCGTCGGTAAATGCGCCGGAGACGCTGACGCTGGTGCCGGTAGAGGCTGAGGACTGGTTATTTCGAATGCGGCGGTAGCGGAAGCGAATGTTGTCGACGAAGTTCTTGCTCAGCACAAGGCTGTCGGAGGCCTGCAGCGTATTCTCCTGATTCACGCCATTGGTGGCCTGTTCGGGAAGCGATGTAATACCGACGCTGCCATTGGTAAATGAGGAACGATAGTAGTCATAGTGGCCGGTCACGGAGTTCGACTGGCCTAATTGGAAGTCGAAGCGCTGGCTGAGATCGAGACGGTTGCTGGGATTGGGGACGGTCTCATTCAACGGCGTTCCGTTGGGGTTGGCAGCGGTAATGCTGGCAGGATCGATAGCGTCCACTACGACCTGGTTTTGCTCATTGCGGTTGAAGACGCTGGAAAAAAACGAAGATGTTTTTGTCATGGGGCCGCCGACATCCGCGTGCAGGAAGTAGGAGTAATAGCTGGGCTCTACGATCGGCGGTGTGTTAGGCGGGCGCGGATTGGAGTTCAGGATCGGGTTCTGGGCGTCGAACGCGGAGTAATTGCCCATGGAGAAAACATGTCCATGCAAATGGCCGGTGCCGGCTTTGGTATAGATTTCAATGCGGCCGTAACCCAGGCTGTCAAACTCGGCGGAGAAAGGGTTTTGATTGATGACGATTTCGCGGATGTCCTCTTTGGGGGGAATCTGTCCGCCGGAGAAGCCGTCAATATAAATCTGGCCGCCATTGGGGCCGGCCGATGGGCCTGCCAGGGCTTGCAGTTCGGTGGCGAGCTGATCAGGATCGTCGGAGAGCGCGTTGAGGTCTGCGCCCTTGATGACTACCGCGCTGGCATTCGACGCAGGTGAGGTGTCAATGGTGGAGGATTCGCCGCTGACGTGGACCTGTTGCTGCTGGGCGGCGATGGTCATGGAGATGTTCAACGTTTTCGTCGTTCCGGGAGCGATGATGACGCCTTTGGACTCAAAGGGAGTGAAACCTTCAATGGAAGTGTCGATGGTGTACTGACCCGGGGGAAGGCCGTTGAAGTGGTAGCAGGCCGGTGCCGCCGCTGGTGGTGCTGAGATTTTGGCCATTGCCGGAAAGAACGATGGAGGCGCCGGGAATGATGGCGCCGGTAGGGTCGGCTACCACTCCGCGTAAATTTCCGGGGGTATTCTGTCCGAAAAAAGTCGAGACGAGGAGGAGAGGCAGTACAAGTACAGCAGAGATCCGAAAGCGATGATGAGCCACAGACAATTTCCTTTTCCGTCGGAATGTTGCGTCTTGGTAACTAAGACGGAACAGGGGTGGAAAAAGCTTCAACAATCAGGGTAAATCGCAGGGTAAATTGCTGAAATTCATGCAACAGCAATCATGGGCGGGAATTGCGATGGGAGAGGAAAAGCTAAGAAACTTTCTCCACAGGGTGGGATTCGGTGGCGGCGGGCGGTGCGGGGACTTGTTGTCTAATTTTCGCGTGGCGGCGGACGGTGAAGACTTTTCGGCCATCCTTGAGCAGCCTGTGGAACATGTAGGGGGTGAAGAAGGCGCCAGGAGAGCGCATGGACTCGCGGAGGGCGTTGCCGATCCAGCCGGGTTTGCCGATGGTTTGGATGAGGATGGTGAGGGTAATTCCGCTAATAAAGTTGCGCTTTGCGGATTTCAGTTTCAGCGCGGCAGCGGGATCCTGACTGGCTTCGGCGCTGGCCAGTAAATCCTGATGCACGATGCGTGCCCATTGCTGCCATTGTCGTATGGCGGACTGACTGGTGGTGCTGCCCTGGTGGTTGGTGTATTGCACCAATGGCTCGGGAATGCAGACGGCGTATTGATGCAACAGGGCGGCGCGTCCCCAGTTTCCGATATCGCACAGGTCGCCATATTTGCTGTCGTAACCGCCAACCGCAATCGCATCCTGGGTTCGAAGCAAAATGCTGGTGAGCCGAGGACCTCGATCGCCGGCAAACAGCGAAGCGAGCAGGGAAGAGACAGATTCGATTTCGGGGCCGGCTTCGGTGATCCAGAACTGAGAATTTGTGGTGCTGGCAATTCGACAGGGGCACCAGACAACGCCGATCGCGCTGGCGGGAATGGAAGCTTTGCCCAGCAGGTATGGCTCGACGAATCGTTCGATCGCGTTGGGGAGTAAAACGTCGTCGTCGCCGAGCAGCAGGAAGAATTCCCCGGTGGCATGGCGCAGGCAAAAATCGAAATTGCCAACCAGGCCGAGGCGTTGCTGCTGCTGGACAAGAACCACGCGGGGATCGCGGATTTCCTGGACGCGCGCAACGGTATCATCGGTGGATGCGTCGTCCGATACAATCACCTCAACATCAGAATAGGTCTGGGAGAGTGCGCTGCGGATGGCTCGAAGAGCCAGGCTGCTGCGATTGATGGTCGGAATTCCGATGGAAACTCGCCGCGGGACCGTCATGATGGATTAGTAACCAATGTAGCATCCGGCGTTGCCTGCCAAGGGGAGCCGACGGGCGAGCCATCGCGAATGAGCGCAACAGGCGCACACGACGCGCGGGTGGATGGCGGACGGTTCTGAATTGAGGGTTGTGAGATGAATGGGGTAGCGCGTGTGAAGGCCGATGGACCGCAACTTCACTGACATTTCCGGCAGCAGATTTCCGTGGCGGGCGCGACTTGCGAGGCAGGTGCCGCCGGGACAATTTGCGCGGTACCTGATGGTGGGCGTGTGGAACACCGTTTTTGGATATAGCTTGTACGCGCTGTTGACGGCCTTGCTGATGCCGAGGATGCGTTTCGGATACATTTACGCTTCGGTGGCCTCAAATCTGATTGCCATTACAGTTGCGTACTTCTGTTACAAAAGTTTTATCTTTAAAACCCAGGGTAATTATGTGGTGGAGTGGTTGCGCTGCATCCTGGTCTACGGCAGCGCCTTGTTGCCGGGACTGGTGTTGCTGCCGTTGCTGGTGGAAGGGCTGCACTACGGATTTCATTTGGGCCGAAGCGCTCCTTATATCGCAGGGGCTGTGTTGACGGGGCTGACAGTGATTTACAGTTTTCTGGGGCACAAGAATTTTTCGTTTCGTGTTGCAGGCAACGTTGAGCGGAATGCGGTGACGACTGACGTGGAACCGTCGGCCGAGGGTATTGCGGAGCGCCTGATTGTTGAGCCGGCGACGAAAGCTGCAAAGCGCGTTTAAAGAGCTGCGAGAACCCTTACAATTCTGGTATCTGGGTGAAGTGCGGAGCGGAAGTGCATCCAAATAACGCGAGGCTACGTGAAGACGATCAGCATTATTACTCCCTGCTACAACGAAGAAGACAACGTCGTCGAACTGTACACGCGGGTGCGCAACGTGATTGCGGCGTTGGGGCGATACAAGTACGAGCACATCTTTATCGACAACGCATCTGAGGACAGCACGGTGGCGGTGTTGAAGGGGCTGGCGGCGGCCGATCCGAACGTGAAGATCATTGTGAATGCTCGCAACTTTGGACATGTTCGCAGCCCCATGCACGCGTTCTGGCAGGCGCAGGGAGATGCTGTGATCGGCATTGTGGCCGACATGCAGGACCCGCCAGAAATGATTGCGGACCTGGTGCAGGGGTGGGAGGAAGGCTACTCCATGGTGCTGGCGATCAAGCGCACCAGCGGAGAGCATCCGCTGATGTTCTGGGCGCGGAAGAAATACTACGCGCTGGTGAATCGGCTATCGTCGATTGAGACATTCGAAAATTTTACCGGTTTTGGGTTGTATGACCGGCGAGTGGTGGACCTGGTGAAGTCGTTTGCCGATCCGTATCCGTATTTTCGCGGGATGATTGCGGAGATTGGTCTGCCGCACAAGAAAATTTATTACGATCAGCCGGGACGCGCGCACGGCATCACGAAAAACAATTTTTATACGTTGTATGACTACGGCATGCTGGGGATTATCAATCACTCCAAAGTGCCGCTGCGGCTGATGACGTTTACCGGGTTCGCGGGCGCGCTGTTTTCGTTCCTGATCGGCATGACGTACCTGGTGTACAAGATTTTGTTCTGGAGAAGTTTTTCTGTGGGGATTGCGCCGGTGGTGATTGGAATGTTTTTCGTCAGCTCGATATTGCTGGTATCGATGGGGGTGATGGGGGAGTACATTGGCGCGATTCATACTCAAATTCAGCGGAGGCCGTTTGCGGTGGAACGGGAGCGCGTGAATTTTGAGACGCCACCGCAGTTGCCGCTGGGGACGGAGACGGATGCTACTTTAGCGTCGAAAGAGTAAGGCAAATCCAATTCCGTTCGGATAATCGGGGGGGCAGATGCTGCCAGATTTTATTGGCGGGCATGGTAAACGGTGATATCAGGGTAGCTGTCGTCCTTTTGGTATTCGGTATTTATCCTGGAAAGCAGTGCGGGCGGGTAAAATGTATAGTCGCCTTTAAGAAAGATTAAGGTATTGAATTTGTGTTGCTTCCACAACTCGATCATCTTCGGCTCGTCTCGGCGAGCGAACGATGTTCCTGGCTGCCAATAGAGCGGCAGGTGTCGAGGGGATGGGACCCCAACAACCGCATACGTGAACTCAATTCTGGGGCCGAAGAAAAAGGGTCCCCTGTTGGCAGATTTTGCTACTTCGACCTGCTCGATTACGTCCCGCATGAGAGGGCTTGCGTAGGTATCCTTGAAGAATTTGTTCGCGACGGGAACGTTTCCGTCCCGCCACTCAAAGAATTGGTGCGCGCCGATGCCGAGCACCCGAATCCGGGTTGCCCCCATATAGATTCCAGCCATAGCGGCAGTGAACACCATTGCAACATAAAAGCGGCGAAGATGGGGGCCAGAAAGTTTAAGACCAAAAGAGATGAAAGCTCCCGCCGCGAGCAGCATCCCACATTCCACCTCCTTGATTTCGCCGTCGGTTGCCATGCCGTAGAGGGTGATTGGCAATGCCGAAGAAACAAACAGATAGAAAGCAGTTGTTCGCCATTGTCCGGTCTGCAACCGCCTCCAGAGCGGGCGAAGCAAGCTGAACAAAGGAGATGCGACCATTAGCGTCCATACCAACAACTCGATTTTGTCGAGCCGGGTCATTCCGATCAAACCAAACCTGCTAAAACCGCCACGTTCAATTGCCACGGCGCGATAACTTGCCACCATCGCTGCGATAGAAAGCTCACTGAGGTGCATGACGAGAAACGTTGCGATGGCAGCGCTCAAAGTCAGGAATATCAACCAGCGTGTGCGACGTATTGAGATGGCTAGAAAGGTTATCCCGCAAATGCCAACCAATCCAGCGATGTTTGGTTTCATAAGGGCCAACACCGTCAAGGACACGAAATATGAGAAACGCGCCGCGCACGAGCTTGGCCGCTGTGCATAAGACAAGCAGGAAAGGAAAAAGACTGTCGCCACGATGGAAACACTGTTGTTGTACCACCAGAAGCATAGAGGCAGGTCAACAGCGCACTGGATCGCGAGAGCCATACCGAAGGACGCAATCCGGCTGCCCGTCAACTTCGACAGCAGCCAATAACTCCAGAGGAAGCTGACTGACGCAAAGATGGCGGTGAAATAGAGCTGAGCGTTCCAATCTACCCCGAAGAGCTGAAACGCGTACTTGATTCCGAGATTGAAGCCAGGTGGATTCGGGGAGATAAAGTCCGTGTAGGGCCTTTGTCCAAGGATCTGACGCCAGCCCGAGTCGATCAGGATGCTGAAGTCCCAGCCGCCAAACTGCCGATTTCCGAAATAAATGATAAAGACGCTTAAGAATCCACACGCCGTCGCCAAGGCACCCACAGTGTAAGCTGCGCGCCATCGAGTGTTGAAAAACTCGGCAACGATTTCGAAAAAAGGAACGAGCAGCCACACAGACAAAAGCACGCCTGCGCGGATGACGTTCATTCTGAAGCTGAATACTGCATAGTTGAAGCTGTCCGATGCGATCAGCTGGGTGCCTGCCCGTAGTCGAACAAGCGCAGGAGCAAGGACGCAGACTACAACTGTACAAAGCGCAAAGAAAAATCCTACAAGCGCGATTTTGCCACTGACAATTGAGTGGAAAGTCGACGGCGCACCGACTGCGAGTGTTTCTTCGTTCGTGCTCGTCGCCTGATCCATGCAATTCTTCCTCTATGATTCGCTCTCTTTGATGGCGCGCGCCATCGCACGGCCCAGGCGCACGCTTTCTGCGATTCCGCGGTCTTCCGGGTAATAGAAGCAGGTGTCGGCGATTTGCAGCCCGCGGATTGGCGTTTGTACTGGAGGAATCTTCGCTGCGAAGCCGGGCTCGCAAACTGGCTGTCCATGTTTCAGGCGGGCTATCCTCACATCGACGATATCTTCACGCAGGAGCGCCGGATTGATCCGCTGTAGACAGCAGAACGCTTCCTCGAGCAATCTATCGTCTGACCAGGAGAATTTTGGGTTCGTTATTGGCATGTAGTACGGAACGTACACAATCGCGTTTTCACCAACGCGCCTCAGATTCGAGAATTCGATGATACCGGGTATTTCGATGTTGTCTTCTGAAATGTTGACCCAGAAGTGCGGGCTGACCGAACGCCGCAGTTTGAGAATGACACAAATCACGCCGATGTTATGAATGGCTTCGTAGCGAGCCTTCCACTCCACAGGCAAGTCGGGAACCATGCCGGAGATGAGAGGAGTTGGAACGGTAGAAATTACAGCGTTCGCCTGAATGTGATCTGAGAGCGTGTCGACACCCGTGAAGCAACCTTGTTCGGTCGTCACCTTCCGCACCGGCGTGTTCAAGTGCAATCTCCCACCGCGTAGCTCGATCGCTTGCAGCAGAGCGTCTACGAGAGTCTTCGAACCACCGTCGATATAGCCGAGCTCCTCCTGCATGAGGCTTTTTCGCGATTTTCCAACGCGTCGGATCCGGGTCCAGATCCATGCGGCCGAGATGTTGTCGGCATACTCGTAGTACTTGAAATGTAAGAGCGGATGCCAAAATCGGTCGTAGATGTCCTGTCCGCATGAACGGATGATCCATTCCTTTGCCGACTTGTTTTCTAACGCAGGCCAACGATCGCGATGGGTGCAGACGAAAGCAAAAAATCCATATCGCAGCTTGCTTCTCAGGCTGATTCCCGGAAGTTTCATCAAAGAAATCGGATCGCCCCAGGGATGGAGCTTCCCCTGGTTGAAGAAGCCCATGGTGGTGGCCACCCAACGCATCTTGTCCGCGATACCCAGGTCGGTCAGTAGCTCAAATGTCGGAAGATCCGTTTTGCACACGAAATGGTAAAAACGCTCGATTGAGATACCGCCGAAATCAAAATGTGCGGCCATCCCTCCCGGCTCCGTAGAAGCTTCGAGAATATCAACTTCGTATCCATCCAGCAGGGCCTGGAATGCGGCTGCCAACCCCATGACACCCGCCCCGATGACCACAACTTTCGGCATTCAGCAATTCCTTATCAGACATCGTGCTCGCGGATCTTTTGGAGTACAAAGAATCAGTCTAGCAGTTGCCTGGCGGGTTCAAAGATGTCATCGTGTGCTTCCGGCGCTAGGAGAGCATGACCAGTGGATGGTCGACCCTAGCTTCCGCCGCTCTCTAGTCCTACGGTTGTGGCTAGTGGCAGCCAGAATTTGCTCTGGGCTGCGGTTTTCCGGCGGGAGTGGATGGAGGAGCGATTAAGCGGTTGGAGCGCGGGAAGATTTATGGAAGGACCACATGCACCCGGCCT
>CAWCFC010000016.1:0-41778 GCA_963794795.1 uncultured Acidobacteriota bacterium
TTTCGCTTCCGCAGAATCGTAGCTTTCGCCGTAAATCGCCGGGACTTTGCCGCCCATAGGCCGCAGGTACGTCGACAACTGGCCGCGATGGTGCACCACGTGCAACAATCCCCCCTGCAGAAATGCGAACGCCGGCCGCTGGAAGGCTCCGCGGAAATCCACCAACTGGATCAACTGTTCCCCCGACAATTTACTGATCGCGTCGAAATTTTTCGCGTACTCCTGCCCATACCACTCCGCAACCTCAGCCGGCGTCTTCACCTCTTCCGGAATCTTCACGCTGCCCGCCACAAACGCCCCGTCCGCCACCGACTTCAGAAAGTAGTTGTCTGCGCTGGCAATATGCCGCAGCAGCTCATAGGCTGTTTTTGCACATGGGTCAGGGCGGTAATCCAGGCGGTCTTTGGGAACCGCGGCGAGAACTGCTCGAGTGGTGCGGCTTTCGTTTTTCAGCATGCCCAGCAGCACATTGTGGACAAACAGGTGCGCCTGTTCTGCGTTCATTTCGCTCACAGCAGTTCTCCTATGGATTTCGATGAATTCGAGCCCGCGTCTCAGACTCCCGGTGCACGTTGGATGTGTCTCGACAGGATTGGTCGCGCAATTCGCGAAGGATGCGTCGTTATTTTCCCAGGTCTTCAAACTTCACATTCATAATCGGATACTGTTTCCAATCCTTATAGTCGAAGTGCCACCACTCTTCGGGGTTCACGGTGAATCCCTGTTTCTCCATCACGCGCCGCAGCAGCGCGCGCCGGGCCCGCTCTCTCGCCGTGCCGCCGGGATAGTCGGCGTACGCGCGCTTGGTCATTTCATCGTAGCCGCTCGGCATCGCCACTTCCTCGCCCGTCTTCAAGTCGTACAGCGACAAATCGACGGCGCACCCGCGATTGTGCCTTGAGCCCTTCGCCGGATTGGCAACAAAAATCTTCTTGTCGTTCGGTGTCGCATCCCAAAAAATCTTCGTCACATACCACGGCCGATATCCATCGTGCACGATGACGCCATATCCGTACGGCTTCAGCTCGCGATTGGCGCGCACCAGCGCCTCCGCCGCCGGACGCTGCAAAAATGCGCGTGCCTGCGTATACACCGGCGTCTGCAGAAAATTGTTCGTGGTCGCATAACGGATGTCGAGCTTGATGGTGGGATCGAGTGTGGTCAACTCCACCAGGTCGGGTTTGCGGAATGTTCCCGACTCATGCGGCGGCCGCGCTTTGAGCGCCTCGGCACGCAACTCCGGCACCGGTCGCAGGGGAGTGATGTGGTAGCTCACCTGCTGCGCAAAACTCACCTGCAACAGCAGCACACAACCAGAGAGAGTGATCCAACGCGGCCAGAATTTCATACCGCTCATTTCACCACAATCTCTCCGCAATCGATCGCTCTTGGTAGACCAATGACTTCAGTCCGGGGATGAGAAGGTTGCCAAGGCAGCTATCGTTGTTTAGCTCATAACAGGGAGAGAAATTTTGAAGATGGTGCCGCTTTTCCCCGGCCGCACACTGCTTCGCAGTTGGATTCTGCCCCGATTGTGCTCGACAATTCTTTTTGCCAATGCCAGCCCCAATCCAGTGCCAACTTTTTTTGTTGTGAAGAATGGCTCAAAGATTCTGTCCATATGTTGCGCCGGAATTCCGTGTCCGTTGTCCGCAACCACGATATGAATCTCGCGATCGCGCCTTCTCAAACGCATCCGAAGCGTCCCATCCGGTGGCAACGCGTCGAGAGAATTGACAATCAGATTTGACATCACCTGCAACATTTCCGTGCCATACACATGCGCGGTCACTTCCTGGGGAAGGTCCTTCAGCACGCGTATTTGCTTGGCTTTCATCGTGTTCTGGTGAATGCGCAGGGCGGCCTCCGCCAACGCTGCCAGGCGAACTTGTTGCGGAGAATTTGTTGTTCGCGCAAATCCCAGCGTCTGACTTGCAATATGATTCAGCGTCGCCAACTGCTCTTCTATGCGTTTCAAATATGCGCGGACAGCTTCACGATCGCCCGCTTCTTCCATTGCAAGGTAGGTAAGATTTCCGACCGCTTCCAGCGGGTTTCGGATTTCGTGCATCAGCTCCAGCGCCAGCAGTCCGGGCGTCGCACGTTCTTCGGCGCGACGCAACGCCTCACTCACGTCCGACAGCTTCGACTCAAGGTCTGCGATGACACTTGTTTCTTTCACAGACCCCTCCCCTGGCCGCTGGAGAGGACGCTTTGTTTTCAATGAGCGCCGTGTTTGGAGATTCTTCGCTCCGCAGACCAGTGGTAAAAATTTCTCTACGCTGAAGTAGATGCCTGCGCGGTGAAATATGTCGCCCATCCGACATTTGTGTGATGAACGCAGAAGACGGATTTGATCGCGCGCTTGTCACATTTCGGAACCAAGCGAATTCTCTCCAATTTTCTACCTTATCTGTCCGGTAGACGACATAACTTCTTTGTTTCCCAGCGTATATTCGACCTCAGAGCAGACGAAAAACTGCCTGACTTACGATCAGAAACGTAATTTTCTGCCGGTTTTGGCAGTCCTTTGCGAGCCTGACGAAGGGCTTGTCATGTTTACCGTGATGGAAAATCTCCTATTGGCTTCACTCTCCACCGAGAGCCGCGAACTGATTCATTCTCAATGCACTCCGGTGACACTTCCGCTGCGTTCCGTTCTGTATACCGCAAACAGCGTTCCCGCGGATGCCTACTTCATGACGTCAGGACTGGCATCGATCGTCGGTTCCACCTCAGAAGGAGATACCGCTGAGGTGGGAATCATCGGTCACGAGGGTCTGGTGGGTGCGACGCATTTACTGGGTCCGGCAGTGGTTCCCACAGAGTGCTTCATCCAGTTGTCAGGCTCGGCGCTGAAGATGCCATATCTGAAACTGCTGCAGTTGTTCAAGAGCTCGGAAGAGATTCGAATGCGCATCCTGGAATTTGTTCAGGAGCAGACGCTGGTTTTGAGCCAGCTTGCGACGTGCAATCGTCTGCATAACGCGGAACAGCGACTGGCGCGATGGCTGCTGATGGTAGACGACTCGATTCAGTCGGACAAGATCGACTTGACGCAGGAATTTCTAGCGCAGATGCTGGGCGCGCAGCGTACCACCGTCACCATGGTAGCGGGAACGCTGCAGCGAGCCGGTTTGATTGAATACAAGCGCGGCACCCTCCACATCGTGAATCGCAAGGAATTAGAAGCTGCGGCGTGCGACTGCTACGGCGTGATCAAAAAGCTGCACTCCAACCTGTACCAAAAATAGTTTTATCCGAACGCATCCACCTTACTATCCGATAGGGATGCACCTGTGCGTGCTTGAACATTCACCTGCAAATCTCGGTGAGCCATTTCCGCGGCCGACCAATTCCACTGGTCTTACACTGGAATTGACGAGGTGGAAATGAAGACCTTGCGGGCTGCCTCTGCGCAGCGCGAAATCCGATCACGGCTGCAGAGCATGTGACGGCGGAAGATGCGGCCAGGTGGGGGAAAATGTCTGTCCATCAGATGATTTGTCATCTGCGGGACGCGTGCTGGGTTGGGTTGGGGGAAAAGAAGGTTGCCATGGTGGCGATTCCGATGCCTCGTCCAGTAATGAAGTGGATGGCGCTGCAGACGCCCCTGCATTGGCCGCACGGATTGAAATCTCCGCCCGAGGTGGCGCAGGATGTGGACGGCACGCGACCGGTGGAGTTTGAAAGTGACCGCGCCGCGCTTCTCTTCGCAGTGGACCAATTTTGCAATCGCCTGGCGGCGCCGTGCGTGCCCCACCCATTTTTTGGCAGCATGACCACCGACGACTGGTGGCGATGGGGCTACCTGCACACCGATCATCATCTACGCCAGTTTGGTCGATAGGGGTGGGCGAACGCGGGCTCCGGTCAACTTCCAGCCAGGGCAGTCCGCACTTGTTGTTTGAGGGCGGGGGCTGAAAGCCAGCCGTCGTGGTGCCAGAGGATTTTTCCCGAAGCGGAGCTGAGTACGAACCACGGCAAGTCGTCGACATGGTAATTGTCGGCAAGCCGGCCGCTTGCGTCCTCGACGATAGGTGTGTGCAGTGTCGCTGCCAGCGGCGTGAGCACCTGCCGCGCCTCCGCGGGCGATGGCTCCGTTGTGAGTTCGTCGACCGCGACCGGCGAAGGCCAACCGCGCTGCCGCGCCAGGACTGCATAACTGTCAAGCGCGCCAAGATCCTTCGGCAAATTCGAATCGTGGCGTTGCCAGCCTGCGAAAAACACTGCCAGGTGGGCATGCTGACTCCCGAGCATGACCGGCGGATGTTGCGAGCCTTGCGGTCCGAGGGCGGTCAGGCTCATAGTGGCGATGGATGGGGGCGGTCCTTCCGGCGGCTGCGAGGGCTGGTTTGCATTCGGGACGGAGGGATGGCCGGGCAGGAGGCTTCCGATCCCCGCAGCGAGCGTTTGCTCCTGGCCGCCTTCGGCGGAGTAGCTCATCGGCGTGGAGTAGATGTTGCGCTCCCTTCCGTTCTGGTCGATGAGCATGACGATCGCCGTATGTTCGATGTCGTTGTTCACGACGGCAACGTAGATGTGGTACTGGCGCCAGATTTCCGCCAGCTGCGCAGGCGAGCCGGTGAGAAACAGCCAGCGGCCTTCGAGGTCGTGGGTGCGGGTATAGTCGGCGACGTCGGAGACTTGCGTTTTCTGAGGGTTGGCATCGATTCCGAGCAGCTGCACCTGCGATGCCGCAGCCGGGCCGAGGATTTTGAGCGCTTGCACCATGCTGTGCGTGGTCAGAGGGCAGAGCTGGTGGCATTCCGGATCGATAAATGTGAGGGCAACCACCTTACCCCGGAACTGCGCCAGCGACGTAGGCCGGTTTTGCTGGTCGCGCAGCGTAAATCCCGGAGCGACTATGGGGGTTTGCGCTTGAACGGTTTGGCTTGTCGAAACGGGGGCTTTCACGGTGAGGATGACGGCAGTCATGGCCAGAACCGCGCACGTCGCAGCCAGCAGTAGCCAGCGGTTCCGGAGTGTTGTCCGGAATTTTGGAGGATGATTTATTTCGTCTTGCATCATAAACAAGAATAGAAGGGCTGGATTCTGTCGATTTCTCGCCCATCGTCAGAATACGCCAGACCGCTTTCCAATGAAAAATCCGCGCGGATGTTCCGGACTGGATGCCGAGCGAGGCTGATTTGCAAGCGCATGGGCAAGATGTTGGAAAATCCTGCTACGCTACAAGCTCCGAACCGTGTACGATTGGCGTTGATTTATGTCGACTCCCACTGCCATTACCCCGACCTTGTCTGAATTTCAGCGTCTGGCGCGCAGCCATGACCTGGTGCCCATTTGTAAGTCCTGGACCGCTGACCTGGAAACGCCGGTTTCGGCCTTTCTCCGGGTCGCCTATGGAGAACCCGAGGCCTTCCTTCTGGAGTCTGTAGAAGGCGGCGAAAACGTTGGCAGATACACGTTTATGGGGATTCGCCCCTATAAAAAGATTATTGCCCATGGGGACCAGATCACGACCTTTACAGGCGCCCACGCCGAATCGAGCGAGGGTGACGTGTTTGAGCTGCTGCGCGATTCCCTGGCAGGTCACGCTGCGGCGAGGTTGCCGGGTCTTCCGCCTTTTACGGCGGGAGCGGTGGGATTCTT
Organism: uncultured Acidobacteriota bacterium; assembly: GCA_963794795.1. GTDB lineage: Bacteria > Acidobacteriota > Terriglobia > Terriglobales > Acidobacteriaceae > JAKAAZ01. Next base: position 5,614 of record CAWCFC010000016.1, read on the forward strand.
CTCCTACGATGCGGTTCGGCTGATTGAAAAGCTGCCAGAGACTGCCAAAGATGAGTTGGCGATGCCGGAAGCGTGCCTGATGTTTTTTGATACGGTGCTGGCGTTCGACCATGTGAAGCAGGAAATCTTGTTGATTGCGACGGCCGATCTGCAGCGGCATAAGCCGCAGACGGCCTATGCGAATGCGGTGCGGCGATTGCATGACCTGGAGCGGAGGCTAGCCAAACCGTTGCCGAAACAGACGCGACACACGGTCAGCGGGAAACTGCAGTTGAAGCCTCGCACGCGCAAGAAGGATTTTCTGGCTGGGGTGGAGCGCATCAAGGATTACATTGCGGCGGGAGATATTTTTCAGGCGGTGTTGTCGCAGCGGTTCGATGTGGAGCCGGGAGTCGATCCGTTCTCTATTTATCGCGCGCTGCGCATTGTGAACCCTTCGCCGTACATGTATTTTTTGCGGATGGGATTGCGGCGGCCGGGAGATACGAGCCTGGCGGGCTCGTCGCCGGAATTGCTGGTGCGGGTGCATGGGCGCACGGTGGAGTATCGTCCGATTGCCGGCACGCGTCCGCGGGGCGTGGATGAAGTGGATGATCGCCGCATTGAAGCGGAGTTGCGTGCCGATGAGAAAGAAACAGCCGAGCACATTATGCTGGTGGACCTGGGCCGCAACGATGTGGGCCGGGTGAGCGAATACGGAACCGTGCAGGTGAAGGATTTGATGTTCGTGGAGCGCTACTCCCACGTGATGCATTTGGTGAGCGCGCTGGAGGGAACACTGCGGCATGAGCTGTCGGCGGTGGATGCGTTTCGATCTTGCTTTCCGGCGGGTACGCTGACGGGCGCGCCGAAAGTGCGGGCGATGGAGATTATTGAAGAGCTGGAGCCTGCGCGGCGCGGGGTTTATGGCGGCAGCGTGTTCTATGCGGATTTCTCGGGGAATTTCGATTCCTGCATTGCGATTCGGAGTTTGTTGATGCGCGGACGGCAGGGGCATATTCAGGCGGGAAGCGGGATTGTGGCGGATTCAGTTCCGGAGAAGGAGTTCGAGGAGAGCGTCAACAAGGCCAAAGCCGTGGTGCGGGCGATTGAACGGGCTCGCGGATAGGGAACGGCCGCGCGGCGGGACGGATATTGGCGGTTGCAGGCAGGCCAATTGAAGGATTGTGCAGGCCAACTGAAGGATTGTGCAGCCTAATTGAAGGTTCGTGCAAGGGCTGGAATTGATCTAAGCTTCTGATTTCAAGGTGGTTCGTGGCGTTTTGATGCGTGATGCAGGATAATTTTTCTGATTTCTCGCAAAAAACGCACGTCGTATGCCAATGAGGCACCTGGACGCATACCGACGTCTACAACCATTCTATCGCTTTGAGCCTAAATTCAACGCCAGGTGAGCTGGCGCGTGTGCGCACGAGGGTGGCCGGGCTGGACGCGGGTTGGACGGTTGAGGAAAAGCAGACACGAAACAACTGAATGATTGTTTTCTGGCGAGATGAGTGCATTGCCGACTTGGGACTTGTCGTCCCGGGGGGAACCCCGCTCTCTCGAAAGGACATCATTCTCGGCATCGCCAACAAAGAGGGCGCTCATGTCGATGACGATATGCCACGTAATTATCGGATAATGCTTCAAAGCAAATCGCTTCGGATAAAGATCAACAATACCGAAAGCGAGCCGATAAACATCACCAGGTACGTGTGCGGTACTGCTGGTGTCGAACTGCTCGATTGTTTGGAACGAAATCTCCTGGCCGCGTGAACCTCGTGGCGAGGTGGCAGTATCGAGGGAGCGGCAAACCGGAAGTTCGATCTCCATTGATGAGGTTTAAGAGCTTTCCTGTAAACCTCACATCTTAAGCGTGTAGTGACGATCAAACTCAGGGACGATGTTCGGATTGTAGAAGTCCTTGCGAGAGCTCTTCGGATTACCCGGGTTTAGGTAGCGCGTTTTCATGTACCTCGGATCCGCGGCGAACCGCGCATATGAAGACTAATCTCTCAAACTTCTGAAAGTGGCGGGGCCAGCCGTCTCACCTCACGTCGAGATATTTTATGTAGAGCTTCAGGTATATTCCCGTGCCAAATTCCTTCAGGAACCCATTCAGCGCATCTATGTTGTGAAGATCGCGGCCTTCATACGTTAGCAACGGCGGTTTCTTCTGCGCAGGACGTTTGCCATACCGAACGGGTAGGCTCCGGGGAGATATCGCCATTTCACTGGGGGTTCTTTCCGACATACTCCACCACGCCGCGGTCGCGAACCGGCCGCTCCTGATGGTGCAGCACCGACAGCCCAGGAAGCAGAGACAGGATTTCGCTCTTCGCCAACGGCCTTAGATTGGGCGGAGCGATTCCTTCGTAAGGATGATCCCAGCAGACACTGCTTTTGCAAATCAGGAAGCCGCCAGGCTTGAGCGTCGAAAGCACCCGCGGACAGATGTCCCGATCGAAGTGGTAGAACATCACGATCAGGTCAAAACAAGCAAGTTCGAAGGTATATTCTCTGACGTCCTGAGCCAACAAGTTTAACGCGACGTCCAGTTGTTGCGCCCTTTGGCCGAGTTTGCGGATCGCAACCTGAGAGATGTCTACGACGGTAACTTGCCAGCTTCTTTTCGCCAGCCAAAGTGCATGTCTGCCGATTCCTCCGGCGAGGTCGAGAGCCGTGCCGCCGTTGGGGAAGGAATCCGCCACGAACTGATCGAATGCCGACAGGAAGAATGGATCGGGCTTCTCCAGGGAAGGAAGGCCCTGCTCATATTTGAGGTCCCAATGGGAGCGCGGCTCATTCAATGGCATATTCTCAAATATACTATAGGGGATTATATTATATGGGGAGGCAATGCATGGCCCATACGATCAAAGATAAGAGGAAGCTGCTGTCGCGCATTCGTCGAATCAAAGGACAAACTGAGGCAATTGAACGGGCTCTTGAAGGCGAGGTTGAGTGCGAAGACATTCTGCAGTTGGTCGCCTCATGCCGCGGAGCTCTCAACGGTTTGATGACCGAGTTGATTGAGGGACACTTGCGCTTCCATGTTCTGGACCCTGGAGGCAAGGCTCGTCGCTCTCAGCTTGAGGCCGCCGACGAGTTGATGGCTATTGTCAAAAGGTACTTGAACTGAATCATGGAGAGTCCCATGAGCCTTACAAGCGAGCAACCCCGCAGCTCTGGCGCTGCGGATGAAGTTTCTATCCACTCCCATTCCGCATGCGCTTCTTGCAGCGAAACACAGGAAGAACAAGATCATGACGACGATCACGAGCATGGCTTTGAGCTGGTCGAGGTTCTTCGTGTGGTCTTTGTCGCAGTTGCCGCGGCGGCGGTCTGGTTCCGTCTGTGGGAGCCGTTCCATACGGTCAGCGTGATCGGGCTGGCGGCTACGCTGATCGGAGGCTACCCCATCTTCAAAGAAGCATTCGAGAACATTCTCGAACGCCGCATGACGATGGAACTTTCCATGACCATCGCGCTGATCTCCGCACTGGCGATCGGAGAGTTCTTTACGGCGCTGGTCATCACCGCCTTCGTGCTGGGGGCTGAAATCCTGGAAGGCTTGACGGTGGGGCGCGGGCGGCGAGCGATTCAGGACATGCTCAACTTCCTTCCGCAGACCGCCAGCGTGTTGCGTGACGGCCAGACCCTTGAAGTGCCCACGAATACTATCCTGCCCGGCGAGATCGTCCTGATTCGACCTGGCAGCCGGATTCCTGTCGACGGCCAGGTGGTGAGCGGCCACTCCTTTGTAGAGGAAGCGGCGATTACCGGCGAACCTATGCCACGTGAAAAGACAGCCGGTAGCGCCATCTATGCGGGGGCCATCAATCAGAACGGCACGCTTCAAGTCCGGGCCGAGCGCTTAGGCAAAGAGACCACATTCGGCAAGATTATTGAAGCGGTGGAGAAGGCAGAGCATTCCCGCGCCCCCATCCAGAAGACCGCCGACCGGCTTGCCGGATATCTTGTCTATTTCGCACTCGGCGCCGCCGTGCTTACCTTTCTGATAACGCACAACACCCGTTCGACCATCTCCGTCATCATCGTGGCTGGCGCTTGCGGTATTGCTGCGGGCACACCGCTCGCGGTCCTCGGCGCCATAGGCCGCGCGGCGCAGCTGGGCTCGATCATCAAGGGTGGCATCTACCTAGAGGCGTTAGGCCGTCTGGATACCGTCTTCCTCGACAAGACCGGCACGCTGACGTATGGGACGCCTCTTGTCACCGAGATCAATCCAGTTGCGGGTATCTCTGAGCAGGGTATGTTGCAGGCGGCCGCCAGTGCTGAGAGCGGTTCGGAGCATCCTTTGGGCCGTGCCATCGTTCGCTTTGCCGAAGGGCAGAATATTCCGGTCATCCATCCCGACCATTTCGAGTACCGGATTGGGCGGGGGGTGGTGGCTTCACAAAATGGGGAGCAGACCGTGATTGGCAACAGGACGTTGCTTGAAGAACTCGGAATCGAGTTGACTTCCCGGACAAATGCTTCTCAGGGAACCGAGGTACTGGTTTCGCGGGGAGGCCGCTATCTTGGCTCCATTCTGGTGACGGACCAGCTGCGTGATAGCTCCGCCCCGGCAGTCAAGGCGCTCACGGACATGGGCATTCAGGTTGCATTGCTGACCGGAGATACTGAGTTGGTCGCCAGGGCAGTTGCCGAGCGGTTGGGCATCCGCGAAGTCCACGCCGGCCTGCTCCCCGAGCAGAAGACTGCCTTTGTCGCCGAGCAAGTCAAGAAAGGCAAGACCGTGGCGATGCTCGGAGATGGAATCAATGACGCTCCTGCGCTGAGCGAAGCGACCGTCGGTGTTGCGATGGGAGCAGGGACCGATGTAGCCCGCGAGAGCGCCGACATCGTCCTGATCGGTAATGACCTGATGAAGTTCGTTGAGACGGTCCGCATTGCCCGGAACTGCCGGCGTATTATCTTCCAGAATTTCTATGGAACTCTGATCGTCGATACCATCGGCATTGGCCTGGCGGCAGTGGGTCTTCTTAATCCGTTACTGGCAGCGTTCATTCATGTCGCGTCCGAGCTGACCTTTATCCTGAATTCGACGCGACTGCTTGCACCCAGACAGAAAGAGGGCGTGCCTGAATCTATGGCTGTCAGTACAGCCGGTGCATAGGTTTGTGACAACGCGCGGGAAGTCGGATTGTGTTTACTGATTGGGGTGGATGCGATGTGGTTGGGTCGATGAGGGAGCGGGCGGCGGGACTGCTGGGAATGGCAGTTCATTGACTCACGTTGAGGTCAATGTTGCGGGGGTGCCTGGTCGATTCCATATTGGATGGCTGCTTTCAGTACGTCGATATTTATATCTGTTAGTGTTTTGAATTTGATGCAATAGCCGGTGACGCTGGCTTTGCCGAGTTTCTTTCCAAATGCGTGGGCGAGGTACTTCTTGTCATTGAGTCCCATAATGTAGACGGAAATGCCGGTTGTATTTGCACTGATACCGATTTGGTAGAACTCCCTGGTTTTTCCATTGGCATATTTCATGGTTTGAGATCCATATCCAATGTTTGGGTTGGAAACGATTTTTCCGTTCTCGTCTTTGCCATCTAAGAACCACAATTTACAGGTTGGCATCCACTCCAAAATCATTTGATGCAGCTGTTGCAGTTCGCTGCGTTTTGGTTCTGGTTGCGCGGCGATGTAGTCCTTAATTTGTTTCTGTACGTTCATGGAAATCTCCTTGGCTTCGCGGTACCCATACTCAGCGCGCGCAAACCGCCCCCATAACTCCAAACATTGGACACGGCGGGACTTTTGAGGTGCCGAAAAATCTCCAAGTCTGTCGAGGACGAGACGCGTAGGCCAGCAGGTTACACTGCCGTTCCTCTTGTGTCGGGTCTAGGCCAAACCTACCTGGCGAAGAAGATCCTGAAAGCGAGGATCGGAACGCAGCCCATCCAGCAGAAAGTCAGACCTGATCCCGCCAGCGTCGAGCGACTTCTCGGCGCAGGCTTTCTTTAGAGACTCCAGCGCTCGGTCGTTCTCGCCGAGCCCGGCGTAAATCGTCGCCATCGTGTACGGAGAAGCCATCGCCTTGGGATTGTGCTGCAGGTCGCGAAGCATCTTTTCGGCTTTGCCTTTCGCGCCCGCTGCCGCCCAGGCATGCGCCAGCGCCACGGCTGGCCGTGGATCGTCCGACGTTTCCATGGCTTTCTGATATTCCGCGATTGCTTCCTGAAGCCTACCTGTGCCTTCGTAACCCGCGCCGAGATAGTAGTGCTGAGACGAATCCTTTGGATCCAGGATCAGGCCCCTTTTTCCGGCTTGAATCAGGTGGGGGTAATCCCGGAGTTGGAAATACACATCTGATTCGGTCTGTGCCGAACTGAAACCGCTATCCAGCTGGTCGATTTTTGCGATTTCGGCGAGCGCTTCGTTCCTGCGGCCAAGGAAAGCGAGAAATACGGCGCGATCTTCATGCGCACAGCTGTAACTGGGAGAGAGAGCGATGGCCCGGCTGAAGGCGCGGTCGGCGGCATCCCAATTCCAATCGAAACTCCCCTTGAGCGAGCCCAGAGTGTCCCAAGCTTCGCCCATGCCGTCATCCAGCTGCATGGCTCTGGTGACGAGCTTTTTCGCGGCATCGTACGCCTGCTGCTTCGGCATGGCTCCGTCATACGCCAGATAGACGTACGTATCTGCCAGGCCAGCATAGGCAAGGGCAAAGTTTGGATCTTCCTGGATCGCCTCTTCGAAAAGATGCTGCGCCTTTCTAAGCGATGCGGGTTTGGTGAATTCAGTGGTGAAATACAGACGCCCCTGAATATAGGCATCGTATGCGGCAGGGTTGACGGCGCCCGCTCTGCCCATCTGTTTCTGCTGCGCTGGAGTGATTTGCGCCCGAACCTGTTGCGCGATCGCGCCTGCCAGTTCTTCCTGCAGTTTCAGAACATCGCCACGGTCGCGATCGAAGGTGTCGGCCCAGATGTGTCGGTCGGTGCGCGCTTGCAGCAGCTGCGCGGTGACGCGCACACGCTGGCCCGAACGAATCACCGACCCTTCTACGATGGCGTCCACGTTCAGTTCGCGGGCAATTTCCGGCAGGGTCTTTCTGGTCCCCTTGTACTGCATCACCGAAGTGCGCGAGATGACGCGCAGCGAGCCCACTCTGGCCAGATCTGTAATCAACTGGTCGGTCATGCCATCGGAAAAGAACTCCTCTGCCGGATCGCCGGACAGGTTACTGAGGGGCAGGACTGCAAGGGAATGGATCGACGCGACCGTCGGTTCTGCGCGAACCGATCGCCAGGCTGTCCAGGCGATGAGTGACAGCGCAACAACAGCAAGAAGAATGACGGCGGGAATGACGACCGCGAGGCGGCTCTTCCGCCTTTCAGGTGGGGCAAGACTCACCAACTCACCAGCATCGTCGGCCTTTTCTGCAGACGCTGGTGGCGACGGCACATCTTCCACAGGGCCGATGTACCGGTAGCCGCGGCGAGGCAGCGTCTCAATGTATCGCGGGTTCTCCGCCGAATCGCCGAGCACTTCGCGGATGCGCGCGATGGCGTTGTGCAGGCTGTGGTCAAAGTCGACGAAGGTGCCGTTGGGCCAGATTTGGCTCTGCAGTTCCTCGCGTGTCACCACGTCGCCAGCTTTTTCCAGCAGGATCTCGAGAACTTGCAGGGGTTGGCCGCGGAGGCGAAGCCGTACTCCTTGCCTGCGCAGCAGACCGGCACGGACATCCAACTCGAAATCGTCGAAGCGCAACCTTGCGGAAGCGAGCGGCTTGGTCGCCATTGGGCGCCTCTAGTGGGGCAGACCAACATAATACTCCTTGCTTTCACCCGCCCGCAGCAAAACACCCATGAATGCAAATGGCTTAGGTCTGGAGAAAACTTTGGGGACGAATGGAGGGCGCGAGGATTGCGCGCCGGAAAGGAATTGAGGAAACTTCAGATCGTTGTTGCGAGAACTCATCTCTCGATGCCCCGCCACGGCGCGGCCGCTGAGCAATTTCCCGCGAGATCTATCAAGGAGAATCCGAACATGAAAAAGCTATCGCTTCTGACAATGCTGCCGGTTGGTTTTCTGGCGCTCACCTCTTATGCACTGGCACAGCAACAAAACCAACTCGAGGGACAAGGGGACCAACTCGTCCAGATTGTTCGCAATGCCACGCAACGGTACCAGAATGCCGCACCCTCTGGATACGGGGCTGTCCTCGGCTGCGTCAGCGGTTCCGACCATGGGGCCATGGGTGTCCACTACGTCAATGGCACTCTTCTGGATGGAGCGACTCTGGTGAGTGGCCAAAATCTCGACCCCACGAGACCGCAAGCCCTGATTTATGAGCCGCAGCCCAATGGTGAAATGAAGCTGGTTGGCGTCGAGTTCATCATCCTCGCGAGCGCCCTTCCCCCCGACGCCGCTCCGGAGGTGGATGGTCACCTGATGCTGTACATCGACGGTCCTTCTGCTGCAAGGCCAAACGCTCCGCAAAACCGTTACGGGCTGCCGGGTTTTTTCGAATTGCACGTTTGGGCCTGGAAAGACAATCCCCAGGGGCCTTTTGTTGACTGGAATAACCACGTGAGTTGCGCATTGCGGTAGTGGTAGAGGACTGTACGCCTCCAGCCTGGCAAGCGGCGCGGGGCTCGACGCTGTGCTCTGGAGAGGGCACAGCGGCGATCACTCCGTTCTAGCGTGCGCCGGGAGAGAAGGAAGAGGAAGAACATGCCCAAATACGTCATCGAACGCGACATTCCCGGCGCAGGACAATTGACAGCCGAACAACTGCAGGCTATTTCGCAAACATCCTGCAGCGTCCTGCGCCAACTGGGATTCGAAATCCAATGGGATCACAGCTATGTTACCGGGGACAAGGTCTATTGCATTTATCGTGCTCCGAATGAAGCGCTGATCAAGGAGCATGCGCTCCTGGGCGGCTTCCCTGCGAACCGTATCTCCGTGATCTCTGCAGTCATCGATCCATCCACTGCGGAGGGCTGATCCAGACGGTGTCCGGACGCAGACAGCCAGGGCGAAAAATTCTGATGAAGCTCTGACTGGGATGGGCTTGCATGGGGCACTGGGCAAGCGACGATTCGGGCAGGCGACGAGAGGCTCGTTCGAACCGAGCCTCTGTCGCCAGCCTTCGCTGTATCTTGCGCATGACGATCGTCGAAACTTCGACTTTTTATTTCGACTGCGCCATTCCCGCAATAACGGCAGCCATTTTATCGAGTATCTGGTTCCAGCCCTCGAGTTGACCGCTGTCCTTTGCGCTCTCCAAGGGTTCATTTCCAATGAAGGTGAGTTTCGTCTGGCCGTTTCCGAGATCCTCAAAGAGGGTCACGTCGAAGGCACCTTCGATGGCCTCATGTTCTATTCCTAATGTCGCAGGGTCAACCTTGTTTCCCTTCGAGTCGGCAAAAGTACATCAAGGAAACGATCTTTTCGGGCGGAACAATCTCGTGGTATTCAACCGCGTTCCAGAACTCCTGGCCATCCGGGGACTTCATGCAGCAGAGAAGTTTTCCACCCACGCGAAAATCCATCTTACAAGCGGGCGAGGTAAAATCTTTCGGCCCCCACCACTGCATGATGTACTTCGGGTCTGTCCACGCCTTCCAAACCAATTCGCGTGGGGCATCAAAAACTCTTGTGATTACCATTCGCTCTGTTTCGTTCACCGTGTTGTTTGTCATCTTTCTCCTCCACTTTCTTCATTTGATTTACGACCACTTCCAACTTGTCGAAACTCTCTTCCCAGAACCGGCGATAGCTAAATGCCCAGTCGCTGACGGTCTTAATCGCCTGCGGCCTGAGGGTGCAGACGCTCTCTCGTCCACGCTTGGTCTTGACCACAATCCGCGCCCTTACCAGGTAGGCGATATGTTTTGAAATCATCTGCTGCGAGAGTGAAAACGGCTCCGTCAATCCATGCACAGAGGCAGGCCCGCGGGAGAGTCGTTCGATCATCGCCCGGCGGGTTGGATCCGACAAAGCCGCGAATGTTGTGTTCAATTGATCCACAACCATATGGTAGTGGATCGTGGGTGAATGTCAAGTGTGAATTTTGCGATTGCTGATTTTTGTTTGCTGACCGAGCCGCCGCAAAGGCTCGAATGTCGGGAGTACGGCAATCGACTCGCGGAGCAGGATTCCATCAAATCGCTTGACATTTATACTGAGATGACTTAGTACATAGACAGCTTAGTATGGGAAAGCCCGATACATTGCAAGGTTCGCTGGATCTGCTGGCGCTGAAGATTCTCTCGCGTCGGCCCGATCTGCACGGCTATGCCATTATGACGGCGATCCGGCAGATCTCCGGCGAGGTGTTGAACGCCGAAGAGGGCTCGCTCTACCCGGCGCTGCACCGCATGGAAGAAGCTGGTTGGATTCGTGCAACCTGGGTGACGAAGGAAAACGGGCGACGTGCGCGCATGTACCGCCTTACGGCCGCGGGGAAGCAGCAACTGGCCGCGGAAGAGGCGCGCTGGCGCGTGGTGAGCTCGGCGATCAACCGCGTGCTTCTGGAAGCCTAGCGATGAGGTGAAGCGATGGCACTCTGGCAGAAGTTCCGCAACGTATTCCGCAGCGAGGCGCTGAATCGCGAGCTGGACGAAGAATTTGAAGCGCACATTGCGAGGATTTTTGGTGGGTGCGACATGGTTGGGTGGATGAGGGATCGGGCGGAGGTGTTGGAGGTGAGTTCTTCTTATCCCACTTAAGCCGATTGCCGGCTTGAGTGGAGCACCCGGCGATTTGGACGGCTGGGGGAAGAGCAAACGCGAGACAACTTGACGATGTTTTTCGAGTGTCGATGAGTGCATTGGCGATGATGCACTCACCGAGATGTGCCGATTTCAGATGGCCGACAAGCCGCCGTCGACATTCAACTCCACCCCATTGACGAAGCTCGAATCGTCGGAAGCAAGAAACAGCGCGACCGTCGCGATTTCGTCAGGTTGACCCATCGTTCCCCGCGGGATCAGGGACTCGAACATCTGCTTCGCCTCCTTGGTGAGAACTTGTTCCTGCATCGGGGTGGCGATCGGCCCCGGGCCCAGCACGTTCACGCGGATCTTTCTGCCCTTGAGTTCGTTGAGCCAGGTGCGTGCGAAGGAGCGCAATGCTGCCTTGCTGGCCGAATACACGCCGAAACCAGGAAAACCCTTCACCGACGCCACGGATCCGGTCATGATGATCGATCCGCCATCGTTGAACAGCGGCAACGCCTTCTGCACTGTAAACAGAGTGCCGCGCACATTCAGACCGAAGATCGCATCGAAGTGCTGCTCAGTCACCCCACCCAGTGGTACGGCTTCGCCCCATCCGGCGCTTGCGAACAGGACGTCGATCTTGCCCTTTTCTCGCTTGACCGAATCGAACAGACGGTCGAGGTCGTCGAGATTGGACGCGTCACCGCGCACGCCGGTCACGTTTCGGCCAATGAACTTGACGGCCTCATCGAGCTGCTGCTGCCTTCTACCGGTGATGAAAACGTAGGCACCCTCTTCAACAAAGCGCTTGGCGCTGGCCAGCGCCATGCCGCTCGATCCTCCCGTGACGACTGCCACTTTACCCTTTAGCTTTCCCATAATTGCTCCCTTCGGTTGATGTGTAGCATCCAGTACAGAAGAGTAGATATCTTTGGCGGTGGACGAGAACTGCTCGAGAGTCCTAATCTTTTGTCTATTCGTCCAAAATAGGGAGGATACGTTGGACCCGATCACAGACATCTTCCGAACGATGCACGTAACCGCTTTCGGTCAGCACAGGCTGGAAGCCACTGCCCCGTGGGGCTTGATCCAGGAGGGTCAGGCCGAAGAAAAAGCCATGCCTTCCGGCAAAAAGATTTCACCCACAGATTTGGCGCACTTTGCGATGCTTTCGCGCGGCAACTGCTGGTTGAGTGTGGAAGGGGTTGCGGAGCCGATTCCTCTGACGGGTGGCGATTGCATTTTGCTGGCGCGGGGGACATCGTTTGTGATGCGCGACAGCCTGCGAACACGTCCGAAGAAGAGTTTCCGCGAGGTCGCGTCCAGGGACGGCAGCAATGTCGCTCATTATGGAGGTGGTGGCGCGCCGACGACAATTGTCTGCGGGTCTTTGAGCTTCGATCGCGCCAGTTTGAAGCCGATCACCCAGTTATTGCCGAGCTTCATTCTGATCAAGGCCGATCACGCCCACACGCTTGCTCTCCACAACACAATGCAGGCGCTGGCGTCAGAAATGGCAGAACAGGCCCCGGGATCTGACGTCGTTGCGACTCGGCTGGGTGAGGTTCTGTTTATCCAGGCACTGCGGGCGCATATCGCTTCGGGACCGGAACGCAACAAAGGATGGTTGCGTGCAATTTTCGATCCTCAAATGGGTAACGCCCTGAGTGCCATTCACAACAGAGTGAATACGCCCTGGACAGTGGAATCGCTGGCTGAAGCGGCGGGCATGTCTCGCTCCGCATTTGCAGCGCGTTTTAAAGAGCTACTGGGACAAACACCGCTGGAATATGTCACCGAGTGGCGGATGCAGAAGGCGATGCAGCTACTCGAACAGCGTGATAAAAAGCTGATCGACGTGGCCCGGTCGGTCGGTTACGAGTCCGATGCTGCGTTCAGCAAGGCGTTCAAGCGGGTTGTCGGGGTCAACCCTGGTGAATACGTCCTTAGGGGCGTTGGGGGCAAACAATGAACATACTCGCCCGAGTTGGGCTTTGGACATCAGCAGGCATAGACGCATTCGTTTTCGGGCTTGCCGCACTGCTAATCCCCGGCCTAAAGGCCGGGGTCTACCGGAGGCTCGCGGGCCTGATCACGCGCGGGGAGGTGAATCGCGATCGCGTTGAGTCCTCACGTATTCTATTCAGATGGAGATCATCTACTGAATCGTAAGCGACGTGCCGTGGTTCTGGCCGGTGGTGGCTACGCTGCGAGCGCGTGGGAAATTGGCATGATTACGGGGATGGCTGACGGGGGTCTCGACGTCAGAACCGCCGACCTTTTCGTGGGAACCTCTTCCGGGTCCAGGGTGGCGCTCCATCTTGCCAGCGGAGCTGCGCACGAAGAGGTATTTCAACACCGCCTTCAACCCGAGGCGCCGTCTTCCGAGCGGACTGCAGTCATTGACTGGGTAGGACTTCGCGACGGTGTGGCTCGCGCGAAGCAAGCCGGCGGCAGCCCGACTGAAATTCTGCAAAGAATGGGATCGCTGGCGGTAGCGGCAGCTTCGGGCAGGAATGGATCGAGCCGACGGGAGATCGTCGCGGCCCAGCTTCCAGTGGAGACATGGCCGGAAAAAAGGCTGCTTATCGCCACCGTCAATGCGGAAACTGGAGAGCGACGCGCCTTCGATCGCGAGAGTGGCATCGATCTGGTAGACGCGGTGATTGCCAGCACCGCTTCCTTCGGTTGGCCGCCCACCCTGTTTGAAGGCGAGCATTATATTGACGGCGGGTTCTATTCCACGAACAACGCGGATCTGGCGACCGGCTTCGATCAGGTGATGATCCTGGCGATGAAACCGCCCCCGGGAATTCCGATTCCGTCGATGAGTTTAGTCACACTGGATGAGACCGTGAAAATACTGCAAGACAGCGGTGCTTTGGTTGAAGTCATCCATCCCGATGAAAACACTTTGGCGGCTCTCGCCGCGGCTGGTGGGGTGATGAATCCGGCGATTTCCGCGCCATCGGCCATGGCTGGACGTGTGCAAGGCAGAAGCATTGTGACCGATCGCATCTGGTCGTTCTGGCAGTCATAACGGTAACAGCCTCAACCAGGCGCGTGGGGCGCGAGCTATCGGGCAGATGGCATTCCGGTGAGACGTGACAGGTATCACTGATCGGCAGGCGTCGCCGGCTTGATACTTAGAGACCGTACTCTGGAGGTCTTTCCATGAATCGTTTTTATGCGCGCATGTTCGGTGTGGCGCTGTTCGTTTGTCTCTTTTCGGCGATTGCCGTGCAACCTGCCATGGGTCAGCAGGATCAAGCCAAGCATGTGTTCCATCGGGGAATTCCAGCCGGGGATACCTGCGCCACCTGCCACAAGGCGATTTATGACCAATGGAAAGCCAGCCCGCATAGTGCCAACGGTGTCGAATGCACCGTGTGCCATGGCGAGCCAGCATCAGCGGACTTTGCGGGCATGCCGGCGCTAAGCACCTGCGCCAACTGTCACGGCGATCAGGTGGCACAACTGAAGTCGGATCCATTCATGAATGGCAAGACGTGCGTGAGCTGTCACCAGGCGCACATCTTTGTGGAGCACAAGAAGGCGGCACCGGCAGGGGAGTGAGGGCCGGGCGGTGCGTCCGTGCTCGGCGGCTGGGTAACCCCTTACGTCGCGAGATTCTGAAACATGGAATTTCAGGCGAAAAATCCTAAGAAAGCTGTGACCGACCCCAGTGGCTAAAGCCACCGGATATTTCTGCGACGTATCCCCGGCCTGAAGGCCGGGGTCCACCCAAATGCTTGCGCAATTGTGTGCGCGGCCCAAAGGCCGGGGGCTACCCGGAGCCTTGTGCAGCTGAGTACGTGCGGGCAGGTGCATCGCGCGGGGGTGCCAGCGGAGTCGCGGACTCCACGGGAGGCGCTGCGGTGGACGAAGGTGTGAGTGGGGCACGGAACATGGAATGCCATGCTTATAGTATGCTTTATCCATGTTGAGGTGCCCATGATTGATCTTCGGGATGTTCGCTCGGTGACCGAGTTTCAGAGAAATGCCAAAGAGTATGTCGGGAAGCTCAAGGACTCGAAAACTCCACTGGTGCTGACGGTGAATGGCCGCGCGGAACTTGTCGTGCAGGACGCTGCCAGCTATCAGGAACTGCTCAATCGGCTGGCAGAGCTGGAGACCGTTGCCGCGATTCGTGTCGGATTGCAGGATGTAAAAGGCGGCCGCGTACAGCCAGCGCGAAAGGCTCTGAAGAAGCTCGAGAGCAAACTTGGAATTCAGCGTTGAGATTACCTCCGCGGCCCTGGCCGACGCTGAGGCGTATGTCAACTACATAAGGGACGATCGCGTAGAACCCATTGCCGCCGAAGATTGGTGGAATGGTCTGCTCGTCCAGATCTTTTCCCTTGAGACGCTGCCCCGAAGGTGTCCGATCATTCCAGAACAACAATACTTTGAAGACGAAATGCGGCACCTAATCTATGCTTCTCACCGAATCATTTTTTCAATTGATCAGCATACCGTGACGATATTGCGGATCTATCACGGTGCAAGGAAATCCTTAAATGCAATCGGGTGAGCGAGAATCAGGCAGCCCTTGATATCCTGATACCAGCTATCTTTGCCCGCCCATGATCTTTGTTCTCGACAATTACGATTCGTTTACCTACAACCTGGTGCAGTTGCTGGGAGAACTGGGCGCGGAGGTGGAAGTTCGCCGCAACGACCAGGTCACGTTGAAAGAGATTGAGGCGCTGGCGCCGGAGCGGATTGTGATCTCGCCGGGGCCGTGCACGCCGCAGGAAGCGGGCATCAGCATTCCGCTGGTGAAACACTTCGCGGGGAAGGTTCCTATCCTGGGAGTGTGCCTGGGGCATCAGGCGATCGGCGCGGCGTTTGGCGGCAGAATTATTCGCGCGCCGCGATTGATGCATGGAAAAACCAGTTCCGTCGAACACGACAGCCGCACGATTTTTCGCGGCATTCCCAGCCCGATGGTTTGCACACGCTACCATTCGCTGATCGTGTCGGAAGACGGATTGCCGGAGGAGCTGCAGATTTCCGCACGCTCTGAGGGGCTGATCATGGGGCTGCGCCACCGCAATTTTCCCGTGGAGGGCGTGCAGTTTCATCCCGAGAGCGTGTTGACCGGGGACGGCGCGCGCTTGATCGCCAACTTCCTAAAGCTGGAGTAGAGGATGTTTTTTGTGCGTCCGGGTCGTGCCGCGGGATGCGTGCTGATGTTCGCGTTGGCGGGGATCGCGAGGGCGCAAACAGCCGCTTCGCCGACAAGCGCTCCCACGCCGGTGGCGCAGCAGACGATTGGGCACCTGGATGTGTCGGCGACCACAGAAAAAGTTCAGGTTTCGGGTGCGGTCACGTTGACGGCGGACGGCACAGCTTTGGGGAATGGCAGCACGGTCACGGCGGGGAAAGTGACGCTGCCGGTTCATCTGACGCGCGGCGGCCACCTGGATCTTTGCGCGACCACCACAGTACATCTTTCGCAACAATATAATGCAGCGGATTCGAACAGTCCGCTGATGGTGGCGCTCGATCATGGCGCGATTGAGGCGCATTACAAGGTCGGGAAAAATTCCGATGTGGTGCTGACTCCGGATCTGCGCATTCTGGTTTCCGGTCCTGGGCAGGCGGATGTTCGCATTCGATTGAACGAAGCAGGCGATACCTGCGTGGCGAATCGCGGCGACAATGCGCCGTACGTTACGGTGAGCGAGCAGATGGGTCCGGGCGTGTACCGGGTGATGCCGAATCAGCGGGTGATGTTTGAGCAGGGAAGCGTCCGCAACGTGGTGGACAATGAAGCGCAGCCCTGTGGCTGTCCGGCGCCACCGGTGATTTCAGTCGCCAGCGCCGGCACGACGGCTGGACCGGAAAAGGCTGTTGCGAAGCCGGGAGAAGTGGTTGCAGCCAAGCCGGCGGAGAAGTCGGAGAATGTTGGCGGTCCCAGTTCGACGCCGGCGGATACTGCGTTTCCATTAGCGGAAAGCGAAGGACTCGCGCCACTGCCGGCGGCTGGCACAAAGCCGGTTGTGCCTCTGGGCGAAACTCATTCAGAAGTGACAACTACGTTGAGCTACATTGCGCCGAAGCAGACGGTGCCGACAGGAACGCCGTCTGGAATGGCGACGCCGGAGAGTGCGGCCACGGTGGCGAGTGCGCCGGTTCCAGGGTTCGGGCCGTCGGTGAATACCGGGCCGGTCGCGGTGGCGGAAGCGCCGCCGGTTCCGCAGCCGAAGCCGCACAAGTCCGGATTCTTCCATAAGCTGGGAAGATTTTTTGCGAAGATTTTTGGGTAGACACCGGGGACGACCTGCGCGCGGAAACACGGAACTACAGAGATCTTTCGCTTCGCTCAGGATGACGGGTCTTTTTTCCTCCCACTACATCAACAAGAGAACTGCTATCCATCCGCGAACAGGCCGCGATCGAAGACGCGGATTTGATTCGCGAGCGGCTCTACTCGGTTCGGAGGGCGCGCACGGGTTCTATTTGCGAGGCTCGGATGGCCGGCACTGCGCAGGCGATGACTGCCGTTAGCAGAAGGCAGGCAATGATAACTGCAAAGACGATGGGATCGAGGAGGCTGATTCCGTACAGGATGGAGCGAATCATCGACCCGGCGGCGATACCTCCGCCCAATCCGAGAAGCAGCCCTAACAGTACCGGTCGCAAGCCATCCATCAGCACCAGGCGCAACACCTGGGCTCGTTGCGCGCCGAGGGCCAGGCGGATGCCGATTTCTTTGACGCGCTGGGTCACGAGATAGGACAGCACGCCATAGAGACCGATTGCGGCCAACAGTAGGGAGAATGCAGCGAAGGCAAGGACGAGGGACGCGCTGAAGTTTTGGCTGACGGTGCTTTGACTGACGATCTGTTGCATGGTGAGCACGAGATAGACAGGAAGCTGAGGGTCGAGCGCGGCAAACTGCTTCTGGATGGGAATGGAGAACGGGAGTGGATTGCCGGCAGTGCGCGTCACCAATGTGGCGACATTTGTCATCGAGGGAATGCCTGCGAGAATCGGGAAATACATGGTGGCTTTGACCGGCTTGGCGACGTCATACAGGGTGTCGCCGACTTCGCCAATGATCTGGAAGTTCTCCAGCTTACCGTCGACCCCTGGAGTGGTAATCTCCTCGCCGATGGGGTTGGAGCTGGGGAAAAATTGGTCGGCGAATTTCTTGCTGATGACGATGTAGTGGTATCGATCCAGGCGCTCCTGCTGAGTGAATACGCGGCCGCGAATCAACGGAATTTGCATGGTCGCAAAATAACCCGGGCTGGCGGTGCGAGTCAGCGCATCGTCCTGTAGTTGAAAGCTGGTCGACGGACGGGACGGGATGGTGAAAACATTGTCGTTATCCCTTCCGGCTCCGGGAGCCATGGAGACCAAGGCCGCCGCCTCAACTCCGGGGAGATTTCGCACGCGCTCTAACAGGGCTTGGTGAAAAGCGATGATTTTTGCAGGTGTGTCGTACTGTTTTTTCGGCAACGCGTATTGCATGGTCAGTACATCGTTGGTCACGCATCCAAGATTGGCGGTGCGCAGGTGTAAAAAGCTCTTGAAGAGCAATCCAGCAGAGATCAGCAGGACGACGGTCAGCGTAATCTCCGCGGTGAGTAACGCCTTGCGCAAGACTGCGCGCGAAGTGCTGCCGCTGGCGGAACGCGAAGAGTCTTGCAGCGAGGCGAAGACGCCTTTGCTGGTGGATGAGACGGCGGGGAGCAGGCCGGCGATTAAAGCAGTCAGCAGCGACGCGCCGAGGGTGAAGGCGAGCACGGTTCCGTCGACGTGAATCGCGTTGGCGCGTGGCAGGCCCTGCCAATGGCTAGCCAGCCATTGCGTGGTCAGCACGGACAGCAGCAATCCAAGACCCCCGCCGACCAGGCAGATGAGCAGGCTCTCTGACATCTGTTCCAGAATGAGTGTGCGGCGGCTGCCCCCCAGCGCCAGGCGTACCGCAACCTCTTTGCGGCGGGCCGCGCCACGGGCCACCAGCAGGTTGGAAACATTCAGGCAGGCGATCAGCAACATGCATCCCACGGCGCACAGCAGCACGATCAAAGGCGTTTTTATATCCTGCACAATGTCATCAATCATGGGCCGGGTTACGGCGTCTTCCGCGACCGGCGCGTTGAGATTTGCCAGATGCATCTGGTATTGGAGCGCGCTGACGGGCTTGACTGCAGCGGCGGCCAAGGTACCGGGACGCAGTCGGGCGATGACCAGACTCTGATGAAAGTCGTGGTGGCCGTAGATCTCCGGTGTAAATGTCGAAGCGTAGGGCACCCAAAGCTGCGTGCGCGGATCGGGGTAGGTGAACCAGCGCGGCAGCACGCCGACCACGGTGTAGGGGATCGTGTCCATATGAATCTGTTGGCCGAGAATGGAAGGGTCGCCATGGAAACGCCGCTGATACAGGCTCCAGGTGAGAATGACGACGTGGGTCGCGCCGATCCGGTCTTCCTGGGGAGTGAAGGCGCGGCCCAGCGCCATGGGCACGCCCAGAACGGAAAACAGGTTCCAGGAGCCTGCGGACGCGGCAACACTCTCGGGTAACTCGCCGCGGTTTCCGGTGAGACTGAATCCGGTATACCTCCATGCGGCCATGTCCTGGAAACTATGGGAGTGCTGGCGCCACTCATTGAAGTCTGCGGCTGAAACCCAGTTGTAATTGAACCCCGCACTGTTGGAAGTCGAGGCGCGGAAATGCTCGTACACCATGACCAGGCGGCCGGGATCGCGGAATGGCAGCGGCTTGAGCAGCACCGCGTTGACGATGGTAAAAAGCGATGCGGTGGCGCCAATGCCGAGCGCCATGACAAGGATGGCGATGATGGCGAAGCCAGGCGAACGGCTCAAAGTGCGAGCGCCATAGCGCAGGTCGCGCAGGAATTTTTCCAGTCCGTTCCAGCTCCACTGCGAGCGAGCCTGGTCGCGCAGGAGGGTGGGATTGCCGAAGGTGCGCAGGGCGGCTGAACGAGCTTCGGCCTCGCTCATGCCCTGGGCGATGTTTTCGGCGATCTGCTGTTGCAGATGAAATTGCAGCTCATCATTCAGGCGCTGCGTTTCTGCGTTGCGATGAAACAACATCGACACTGCCATACGAAATCGATCGAAGAATCGCATCGGCATCCTCCTGTTCAGGCTTCATCCACAACCAGGTTGATGGCGGTGGAAAGACGGCTCCAGCTTTGTTTTTCGCGTTCGAGTTGGGAGCGTCC
This sequence comes from uncultured Acidobacteriota bacterium, assembly GCA_963794795.1. Lineage (GTDB taxonomy): Bacteria > Acidobacteriota > Terriglobia > Terriglobales > Acidobacteriaceae > JAKAAZ01. The sequence continues at coordinate 25,505 of CAWCFC010000016.1, forward strand.
AGCGGCGGTGAGTGAGTAGAACTTGGCCTGGCGGCCGCCTTCGGTCTCGCTCCACTTGGCGCGAATCCAGCCTTGCTGCTCCAGCCGATGTAGCGCGGGGTAGAGCGAACCCTGCTGCACCTGCAGCACTTCATTGGAAATTTGCTGGATGCGCTTGGCGATGGCCCAGCCATGTTTCGGCTCGAGGGAGATAGTTTTGAGAATCAGCAGATCGAGCGTGCCCTGGACGAGATCACTTGGTTTACCCATACTATGACTATCTACACTACTCGATTGTAGATAGTCAACACTCGCGCAAACGAGACGGGCTCGAAAGATTGGCGTCCTCCATGGTGAGCCTCGTAGAATCAAGCGATGACATTCAATGCCGAGATGCTGGATGCGGTCGGTGTCATCGTAACGGCGATGGCGACCATCTTTCTGGTCATCGCGACGGTATTGTTGGCGAAGGCGACAAATCGGCTGAATCAAATTTCGGAAGATTTGAAATCGACCCAACATCGGGCGGCTCTGACGCAGGCGCTAAATGTGCAGAATTCCGTGGTGCTGAGCAGCGATGAAAACCTGATGATCGCGGACTCGCTCATTGCGGAACCGGGGATGGATGTGTCGATCCGGGGTGCGCGGGAACGCTGGATTTGTTTCGTTCTGCTGAACGTGCAGGCGCTGATCTTCTCGACGCGCAAACAAGATCAATCCATGCAAGAGACCTGGGAGGCGGTGCAGCGCGGGGTTCTCGATCATCTATTGGAGAATGATTCGGTGATGCATCTGTTACGTACGCGGGGATATGCGTTGGAGTTCGTGAAGTATTGTGAAGCCAGGCGGGAAAAGATTCTGCAACACACTGATGAATGAATGCAGCGGCGGACAGGATCGCTGCGGTGCCAGCTGCAGTTCCTGCTGCAGCCTTACCCCTTTTCGCCACGCGAAGCCCTTTCACAGCTATCGCAGAACATAGATGCGGTAGCCGTAGCCGAGGAAGCTGCGTTTTTCCGGAGTAAAACTGCGCTCTGCGCGCAGCGCGTAATGATCGTTGAGATAGTCCCGGAAGGCGGGCCAGCGGTTCAATTTTCTGTAATCGTCGGTGCGTTCCGGATAGACCCATCGGCCCACGATGACGACGCGGGGGCGATTGGCAGTGAACTCGTCCCAGAAGCGTTGGCGAACGTAGGCGACAGCGGGATTCTGGCCGGGTCCGAAGATATAGTAGTCGTACACCAGGCCGGTTGATTGCAGAAGCTGCAATCGATGGAGGGTTGTCGCGCAGTCCGGGGACACAGTAATGCACTGCACAGAGCCGGAAAGTTTCGACCCGCCGAGAGAAACCAAGTCGTTTCGCAACGCTTGGTTATAGGTTTCATCCCAGGTACGTACGCCGGCACGTGAAGTGAATATACCGGCGATGATCGCCCCGTACAGGAGTCCCACATAGGCGAGCTTGCGAGGTATGCCTGCGCCGCGTGTGGCGATTGCGAACTCGATGGCTGCCCAGAGCAGAACGAAGGCGGCGAAGGGATAGCGGTGATATAGGACTGCGGTTCCCTGTACGATCTCCGATGCTGCTCCGAACAGGATTCCCGCAACGAGTAGAGTCCGCTCCCAATTCCATTTGCCGCGCCGTATCAGTGCAATCGCTATTCCGAGACACAGATACACGCCGATGGAATTGACAAGAAGCAATCGGAGCAATGTCAGCAGGGAACGTCGACCCAGCACGACATAGTACGGCAGCAGGGTTCGCTCCGTGACAAAGAAAGCTTGGAGCGCATGCGTCTCCAGAAGAAAGCCGAGGACCACCAGGATTGGGACGGCCATACCGGCAATGCTCAAAATTGATTCTGATAGAAATGGCCTCTTCTGGGATCGCAGGCGCCAGCACAGGGCTAGCAGCAAAAAGAGAGTTAATAGCAGGGCTTGCGGCTTGAAGGTGATGGTTGCGGCGGAGCAGATGCCGAAGAAAAAGAGCAGCCATTTCTTCTGGCGTCGCAGCGCTTCAAACAGAAAGGCGTAGGCGCAAAGAAACAAGACCGCCAGAATGAAGTCGCGCTGGCCGAGTTGAGCGGGACCGTCCTGGCCGTGAAGCAGGGCGAAGAGCGCAGCCGCAAAAAAGCCATACAACCAGTCATAAACGCGAGCAATGCAAATCATTGCGGCGCCTGCCGCGAAGATCAGCAGCAGATCAAACACGCGCCACGGGAGCGATCCCGCCCCAAAAAGGTGAGCGACGCTCCAATTGGTGAGATAGATTCCCGGCAGATTCATCTCGATGAGATACCGGTAGAGCACGAATCCGTGATCCATGAGGAAGCAAAGATAGCTGACCTGCGCGGGATCGTTGACCTGAGGCCATTGAATCGAGCGGATCACGAATACGCCGAGACAGGCGGCCAGCCAAAGAAAAAGGGCGATACGAAAGATCGTCCGAGGTCGGGAAGTTATGTTCTTCGAGAAAACCACTTGGCTTCGATTGTGTGCCAGGGCTTTTGGGCCCTTCGGAGGAAACCTCGGAGTGCCGCAACGCTTGATTCGCTGGAAATGAGCTCATGGACGTAATGGAGTGTATCACCGTCGTTTCCATGAGAGGCGCGTTGAACCCGAGCTTTCCATAGGCGAGCCGGTTCGGCCGGCGCGGCTAGGCTACACTGGAAGGGTTGACCTTTGCGTTCGGCGGTTGCCGCGGGTCGCCACGGCGACCAGGCAACCCGCTGCGAGCGAAATTCTGACAAGTGTTAAGGAGCAAGTTTTCTTATGGCGATTCCCGCCACTCAGTTACGTCCCGGCATGATCATCAAGCACAATGGTGAACTGCATTCCGTTTTCAAGGTAGAGCACCGCACCCCTGGCAACCTGCGCGCCTTTATCCAGGCCAAGCTGCGCAACCTGCGCACCGGCGCGATGTACGAGCACCGTTTTCGCTCGCCCGACCCGATCGAGCGCGTGATTGTGGATGAAGTTGCGATGGAGTTTTTGTACTCCGACGGCGACGACTACTACTTTATGAACACGGAAAACTTTGAGCAGACGCATTTGAACGGCGAAACGCTGGGGGATGCGGTGGAATACCTGATTGCGAACCTGCCGATCAAGGTTTCATTCTTCGATGGCGTGCCGGTGGGGATTGATCTGCCGCAGACCGTAGAAATGACCGTGGTGGAGACGGAGCCAGGCCTGAAGTCGGCGACCGCTTCTTCCGTGACCAAGCCGGCCAAGCTGGAAACCGGGCTGGTGGTGCAAGTGCCTCCGTTCATCAATGAAGGCGAAAAGATTCGTGTGGATACGGCCGAGGGCGCCTACCTTTCTCGCGCTTAGTTTGCTGGTGTTGATCCGATTCCAGAGCATTTCCTCCCCAAGGAACCAAGTCTGAGTCTTTAACGTATAAGAGTCGACGGCATGTTCGTTGGGGGCGGAAATGTCTATCGCGATGCTTCCGTATGTGGCTGTGAAGTGGATCTGGATCGTGTTCATTGTTTTTTGGGTGCTGGCCGCATTCGTGCAAAAACGCAACGCACGCCGGCAAACGTTTGGCTCGCGGGCGATCCAGGTATCGATCATCCTGCTGGTGCTGATGCCGTTTTTTGTCGAATCGCGCCACGTGGGACTGCTGTATCGGCATCTTTATCCGAATTTGCTGGTGGTTCAGTATTTTGGTGTGCTACTGCTGTTGCTCGGATTCGGCTTCGCGGTGTGGGCGCGTTTTGTGCTGGGGCGCAACTGGAGTGGAATGGTCACGGTGAAAGAGGACCACACCTTGATCACGCGGGGACCCTACGCGTGGGTGCGGCATCCGATCTACACCGGCATTTTGCTGGCGCTGCTGGGCACTGGAATCACGCTGGGAACGATCCTCAACCTGATGGAGGTTCCTGTGGTCGCATTTGCATTTTGGTTGAAGCTGCGCACGGAGGAGAAGTTTATGTTTGAAACCTTCGGGGAGCAGTACACGACCTATCGGCAGCACGTCAAGGCTCTGATCCCACACGTGATTTGATGCGTGTCAAATCCCAGTGCGGGATTCATCTGCTGCAGGTTGCACATTTCTCTTCTCATCTGCGACACTGCCTTTGCTGTGATGGTGTGCCACTACATTGTGAAAGGTCGTGTGCAGGGGGTAGGCTTCCGCTGGTTTGTGCAGCGGGAGGCGCATGAGATTGGCTTGCGCGGCTGGGTGCGCAATACTTCCGACGGCGATGTGGAAGTGTTGGCGGCGGGCAGCGAGGAGCAAATCCGCAAACTGCATGCAGCCCTGGCGCGAGGTTCGCGGGGTTCCCGGGTGGACGCCATTGAGCAACGGCAACGGCCGGAGACAGAGGCGGCGAGCCTGCAGGCTTTTGAAATTGAAGGAGCCTGGTGAGCGCGCGAATCTGGCATAGCCATCGAAGCCCGTCCATCCCGCGCGCTATTGTCACCGGACATAAGGCTCATTGGATACACTCGAAACGACGAATACGAAGGAGAACCGCTCCGCATGTCGCAACTGCATATTGATTGTGAGCCTTTGAAGAAATTGATTCGCACGGTTCCGGATTTTCCCAAGCCCGGAATTCTTTTCTACGACATCACCACGCTGCTGAAAGACAAGAGCGGATTTGCGATGCTGATCGACGCGCTGGCGGCCCATTATTTTGAGAAGGACATTGACCTGGTGCTGGGCATTGAAGCGCGCGGATTTATTTTTGGTCCGGCGCTGGCTTATCGGCTGAATGCAGGATTTGTTCCGGTGCGCAAGCCGAAGAAGTTGCCGGCAAAGACGGCGCGGGTGACGTATGACCTGGAGTATGGCACCGACGCGCTGGAAATCCATCTGGATGCGATTGAAAGCGGACAGCGGGTGGTGATTGTGGACGATCTGCTGGCCACGGGCGGCACCATGGAAGCGACGGTAAAACTGGTTCGGCAGCTGGGCGGCGACATTGCCGGGCTGGCTTTTGCAGTGGAGCTGGATTTTCTGAAAGGCCGCGAGCGTTTTGAAGGCCTGGATGTCTTTAGTTTGCTTCATTACAACGAATAAGACAGAAATCGCTTGTCCATGTAATAGAATGCGGTGAGCGATTGCCCCGAGTCGCCTGACTATTGTTGGATTGGGGCATATGCTGGGGATACTGCCGCTTCTCACTTTTCTAATTCTGGCCCTCGGGTTTCACCGACGGCAGAACGGTTGGCGCGAGTCCTTATTGTTTGCGTCCATCCCGTGGGCGCTGTTCATTGCGGCGATCACCGAGGCGCTGACGCAAGTTCGTTTTGTCACGCGGATCGGGGTCGCGCTAAGTTGGCTGGGATTCGCAATCCTCTGTTTTCTCTGGATGCAGCGCGCGAAACGTGCTGAGCGGGCAGGAGCGACTCCAGGGGACAAATCTCCACCTCTCCACTGGACAGAGCGTGTCGAACTCGGCGCGATAATTCTGATTGCGGTCCCGATCGCGCTAACTGCACTGGCGTCTGCACCCAACACCTGGGACGCCATGGAGTACCACCTGCCGCGCGTGGTGGAATGGATCAACAACCGCGGCGTTCAGTTTTATCCCACCATCGATTGGGCGCAATTGTGTCTGTCTCCGTTCGCTGAGTATGCGATGCTGCACTTGGATTTGCTTTACGGATCGGACAGGCTGGTTGCGCTGGTGCAGTGGTTTAGTTATGTGGGCTGCATCCTCGCGGTGTCTCTGATCGCGAAGGAGCTGGGCGGCACGCGGTATTCGCAAATTATCGCAGCGGTATTCGGGGGTACGATTCCAACCGTGGTTTTGGAGGCTTCCGGGGCCAAGACCGAGCTAGTCGCGGCATACTGGATTGCTTTGGCTGCGTATCTCCTGCTGCGTTGGAGGCGAAGGCAAAGCAGGTCGCTTGCTGTGGCAATTGGAGCCTCTCTAGGCTTGGCGGTATTGACGAAAGGCACGTCGTACGTCTTTTTACCTTGTATTGCTATCGCCTGCATTCTGACATGGGATGGGGCGGCAATACGGGGTTTTCTTCTGCGCCTGCCAGCCATCGCGGTTTTGGGCGCCGCGGTGTGTCTGCCGATGTGGGTGCGCAATTATCGGTACAGCGGTTCGCCTATGGGCCTACCGTATTTTTACGCGGTGGGCAATGTGAACCGCATGTACGCAAATGCGCGCGTCACTCCGGCGCTTGCACTGGCGAACGTGGTCCGCAATGTCGCGCTGCACGCGGGCGTGCCCAGCGATCGTATCGACGCCCTGTCCACCCGAGCTTTCTCCGGCGTCATACTCGCCATGGGCGTTGATCCGAACGACCCTGGACAAATGATGTCATCGCAGCTTGGCTATGTGCCGCGCTTTGCCGTTCGATTCCATCCGCGCAACGCAGTCCTCAGCGAAGACCCTGTTCATCTTCTGCTGTTCGTTCTGGCTGGCGTGCTGGTTCTTTTGCGTCCCCGTCGCTTCGAAAATTCGGTACGCTGGTTCGGGCTGGGGGTGGTGGGCGCGTTCGTTTTGTACTGCGCACTGTTTCGGTGGTCGGAATGGAGTGCAAGATTCCAAATCCCCATTTTTGTACTAGCTGCTGCATTCAGCGCTGTCGTGCTGACACGGGCCATGCCTCGATGGGCCGTCAACACAATCGCCGGGCTGGCGCTGCTGCTCGCGCTTCCCCTGGCTCTCGCGAACGAAGTCAGGCCGCTCATCACCCGGCATGGTCTTAGAGGAAGCATCCTGACGACGCCACGAGACGAGACGTATTTCTTTGATTCCCATCGAGACATAGCGGAACCGTTTATCGCCGCAGCGGCAGCGGCAAGGGACTCCGGATGTCGCGATATTGGAATTGATGCGAATCGATTGCATTTTGAATACCCGATGATGGCGATGGTGGAGGAGGATGGTACTTGGCGGAAACTTCGCTACGTGGGGGTAGAAAATTCGTCGGTCAGGTATGCGCAGCGGTCCGCGCCGCCGGTATGCATGGTGATTTGCCTGGACTGCCGGAATGCGTCGGCCAAGATCGCGGAATATTCCGCGATATTTCCCAAGGCGCAGTCTTTCGGCAATGTAGTCGTTTTCAGCCAGACAAAGCCTTAGGTCTGGACATACTTGCTCTTTGGGTACCCGGTTACTGAGACTAGACGTTCGGCACTATTCTTCTTGACGGGGTTGTGCGCGAATGTAATTCTTTTTTCCACCTCCCAATTGAATGACTTAGGCGTACTGCTGAGTGCAAACTGCATGCTGCGGGGTGCCTTATGCGACGCGGACCTGGTCGGGCAGATGATGCTGGCGAGGTCCGCCGCATCTTCGCTGGGTGATGAAGTTGTGGGCATGTCTGGGACCGCTGAATCTGGCGGGGCTGTGTTGAAGCAGCATTTGCGAAGCGCGCTGGGATTACGTTGACGATGAATTGGTTGAAGCGGTTGTGCGTTGTATTGATGTGCTTTGGTTTCTCCCTTGTGTATGCGGCGGCGCAGACGCAACCAGCGGCAGGTTCGCCTGCGGCTGCGCCGACCTCACCCCTCCCCCCAGGGAAAGTGGCAGCGGCTCCGTTGCCAGATCCGCAGACGCCGGAGGAGTTCTTCGTGCGGGCGCGGCAGTTGAGCGATCTGGAAGCTTCTGGGATTCCATTCCATTTGAAAGCTACGTATGTTGCGAGCGGGGATGCGGAATTTACCGGCAATGGCACGTATGAGGAATGGTGGCAGTCGAAGGATCTGTGGCGAACGGAAGCGACGCTGGGCGACTACAAATATGTCGCGATCATGAATAACGGAGATGAGAAGGACTACGCTTCTTCCTCGTATGTTCCTCTGCGTTTGAGGCAGGCAGTTGAGTTTAGCCGGGTGCCCATCCCAACCTTTACGGGCGAGTCTGCGAGATGGAAACTGGAGCATCAGACACTGAACGGTATCAATCTGACGGTTCTTTCAAGCCAGTATCAGTGCCCTAGAGCCACAAGTTACGTTCAATGTGAGACGAAAGAATTTTTCACAGCAGAGGGTCTCCTTCGCGCTCAAATGAACAATACTATCGAGGCTTTATACAATGGCTTCCAGTCGTTTCACAGTTTGCTCATTCCTCGCAGCATCAAGGTTGCGTCGCCCGGCGTCACTCTTTTAACCATCTCCATACAGAGCCTGGACCCGCTGGACGCAAACGAACCGCAGTTGTCAAAGGACACACCTGTGCCAACGACGATGCATCCCCTTGCCATTCCCGTCGGCACCAAACCCGGTCCGAATGTAAGGCCGTCAAAGCTGATACACCAGGTTGCACCCAACTATCCCCCGGATCTGAAACTAGCGAGAGTCGAAGGAACGGCGGTGGTCGAGGCAAGCATCGATGCCGATGGCAACGTTCGGGAACCTTATTTGAGTACTTCTACCGGCACACAACTTGATGATGCCGCGATCGACGCCATACGACAATGGAAGTACGAGCCTCTGAGGATCGATGGCGTTCCTTATACTGTCGAGACGACGATTACGGTGGTATTTAGGCTCAATCGTTAGCCTTGCCAGTCGCACCATGCGATGCGAACCTCGCTGCTGGTAGATACTAGAGGGGATGCCTCTTCGATCTGGATTTGTTTCGATTCTGGGCCGGCCGAATGCCGGCAAGTCCACGCTGGTGAATGCGCTGGTGGGCGAGAAAGTCGCCATTGTGACGCGCAAGCCGCAGACTACCCGCAACCGCATCCACGGGGTGCTGGAAGTGGATGCGGTGAAGGGCAAACATCCGGCGGCGCAGATCGTGTTTGTGGACACGCCGGGGGTGCACAAGCCCGCCAACCTGCTGGACAAGCGCATGCTGCAAGAGGTCTACGGCGCGCTGGAAACTCGCAACGTGGTGCTGCACGTGGTGGATGTGACGCGGCGGTTGCGTTTGCCGGAAGTGAAACAGAAGGTGACGGAAATCGATCTGGATGCGCCTGCGGGAGAAGAGATCGCCGCGCCCGCGGTTGAGCCGCAGAGGGCGCAGCAGCACTCGCTGGAGAATGAAGACGTTTACATCCTGGAGATGGTGAAGAAGCTGGAGTGCCCGGTATTTCTGGTGCTGAACAAGATTGATGCCATCGACACGAAGGAATCGCTGCTGCCGCTGATTGCGCAGTTTAGCGCGCTGCACAATTATGCCGAGGTGATTCCGATTTCCGCGCGTGGCGGCGATGGCCTGGAGCGGCTGGTGGAGAAGCTGGTGGAATACATGCCGGAGGGGCCGCGGCATTTTCGCAAAGGGCAATTCACGGATCAGCCGGAACGTTTTCTGGCGGCAGAAATTATTCGCGAGAAAATCTTGAATCTGACGGGTGAAGAGGTGCCGTACTCCAGTGCAGTGGTGATTGAGAGATTTGAAGAAAGAAAAATGCGCGCGCCTCTGCCCGGAAAGCCCAAGCCGAAGCCACTGACGAAAATCTCTGCCGCGATTTTCTGCGAACGGTCCGGGCAGAAAGCGATTTTGATCGGCAAGGGCGGGTCGATGTTGAAGCAGATTGGCATTGCGGCGCGCAAGGAGTTGGAATCTTTTCTTGGCATGCAGGTGCATCTGGAGTTGTTCGTCAAGGTTGCGGATGACTGGCGTGGATCGAGCGCGTTTCTGGATTCGCTGGACTGGCGCAACCAACTGGAGAGCCTGGGGAAACATCAGCAGGTGAAAGAGTCAAAGGACGAATAGTGGCACCCGGATTTTCGTAGCGCGAACATACTACAATCCCACATCTCAAAATCGAGATGTGGGGCACCCAGGATTTCTGGATCCACAGAAAACGCAGGTCCCTCCGCTACGCTTCGCTTTGGTCGGAATGACAAATTCTTCCATCCCACTCAAGCCAAAAGATGGCTTGAATGGGGCACCCACATTTTCTCTACTCATTAAGAATCGACGTCTTATGTTTCTTTGGTGTGGATGCCGAGGGCTTTCATTTTGCGGTAGAGATGGCTGCGCTCGAGGCCGAGAATTTCCGCGGCGCGGCTGACGTTGCCGTGACAGTCTTCCAGTTTGCGCAGAATGTAATCGCGTTCATAGGCTTCGCGCGCCTGCTGCAGCGACGGAAAATCCTCTGCATGGCGGCCGGGGCTGCGCGCGACCAATAACGGCAGGTGTTTGCGATCGATGCGTGACACTTGCGGATTGAGGATCATCACTCGCTCGAGAATATTTTTGAGCTCGCGCACATTTCCCGGCCAATGATGCAATTGCAGCGCGGCGAGCGCGTCGGCGGAGATTTCCATTCTTGGCCGGCCATATTGACGTCCGAATTCCCGCAGCAATTCTGTCGCCAGCAGGGGAATATCTTCTTTGCGTTCGCGCAGCGGCGGCACGTAGAACGGAATGACGTTCAGACGGTAGAAGAGATCTTCGCGGAAATTTCCTTTGGCGATTTCTTCTTCCAGATTTTTATTTGTGGCGGCAATCAAACGCACGTCGATGCGAATGGACTGGGCAGCGCCGACGGGAGTGAATTGCTGCTCGTCGAGCGCGCGCAGCACCTTGGCCTGGGTCTTCAGGCTCATGTCGCCGACTTCGTCGAGAAATAAGGTGCCACTGTCGGCGCGCTCGAAGGTGCCGCGTTTTTCCGGAGGACCGCCGGGCAGAGCGCTGTGGCGATAGCCGAAAAGCTCGGTTTCGATGTAGTCCTCGGGAATGGCGGCGCAATTTAGTTCGACAAACACGCGATCGGCGCGCTGGCTTTCTGCATGCATGGCGCGGGCGATCACTTCTTTTCCTGTGCCGGACTCGCCGTAGATCAACACGCGCCCGTTGGTGGGCGCCATCAGGCGAATTTGTTGTCGCAGCGCTTTTACCGGAACGCTTTCTCCGGTGATGCGGGCGCGGGCGGTGAGCTGCTGCTGAAACTCGCGATTCTCGATGCGAAGACGTCGCGACTCGACTGCATTTTTCAGGATGATCAGGGTGCGTTCCAGAGAAAGCGGCTTCTCGAGGAAATCATATGCGCCCAGCTTGGTGGCGCGCACTGCCGTCTCGATGGTGCCGTGGCCGGAGATGATGATGACTTCCGGGCCAGCAACGGCGTCGAATTTGCGAATATCCTGCAGTACTTCCAGTCCATCGCGATCGGGCAGCCAGATATCCAGCAGTACGGCATCGAAAATGGCATCGCGAATCAGGTCGAGCCCTTCGGTTGCAGTACCGGCGGTGGTGACGGTGTAGCCTTCCTCGGCGAGGATCGCCTGCAGAGTGCTGCGAATATCCGGCTCGTCGTCGACCACAAGGATGTGATTCATCGCTCGACCACGCTGATCGAGGGCGCGGAAATCTCCGACGGCGATGCGGAGTCAGCGAAGGGAATCAGGATGACAAAGCGCGCGCCGGTGGGGGAATTGGATTCGACGTGGATATTTCCTTGATGTTCCTGCACAATTTTTGCCGCGATGGAAAGGCCGAGTCCGGTGCCGCGACGACGGGTGGAGAAAAATGGCAGAAACAGTCGCTCGCGGATTTCATCGGTGATGCCGTGGCCGGTGTCGGCAATCACTATTTCCGCCATGGTCTGAGTTTCGTTCGTGCCCGTGCGTATCGTCAGTACGCGTAGCAGCATCGACTGCATGGCCTCCGCCGCGTTGTCGATGAGGTTGCTGAAAGCGCGTTTCAGCGCTTCTGCGTCGGCCAGAACCGGAGGTAGATTTTCCGCCAGATGCAGGCGGACTTCAATTCCTTCCAGGCGCCCGGCGAAGAGTGTCAGCGTGTTCTCCACGATGCGATTGAGATCGGTAGAGGTGCGATTGGCGGCGGGAAAGTCGGCGAGAGCGGCAAACTGATCGACGAGCTGGCGCAATGTTTCAACCGAGGAGCGAATGACTTCCGTCGAGCTGCGTAGCACCTGGGCCGAATCCTCGGTGAGGCCGCGATCGATGTGACGTTCAATGCGTTCGGCGGAAAGTGCGATTGGCGTAAGAGGGTTTTTGATTTCATGGGCGACGCGCTGCGCCACCTCCTTCCACGCCATCTGTTTTTGCGCCCGCAACACATCGGTGACGTTGTCCATCACCACGAGATGGCCGTGAAGGGAACCGCGGAGCTGGGTGACGGTAAAAATCAAATGCAGCGGGCCGCGAGAACTTTGCGCTTCGACTTCTGTTGAGGCTGCCGGCAAGCGGCGGCTGCGGCGCAGGACGCGAACAATTTCAAGGGCGGATTCGGTCGGAAACAGGGATTGAATCAGTTGGCCTTCGATGGGAAGTTCGCCGAGGGGATCGAGCATTTCGCAGAAGGCGCGATTGGCCTGCAGGATTCTCAAATCGTTGTCGAGCGTGGCGACGCCGCTGGGAATGGTTTCGAGTACAGTCTCCAGTTCGCGGCGGCGCTCATCCATGGCGGCGTTGGCTTCGGAAAGCTTGTAGGTGGAGGATTCTAGCTGGGTGCGACTGTTTTCAAGATCGGTGGCCATGTGGTTGAACGAACGCATCAGCTCGCCCAATTCACCCGGACGCGGCAACGTCGACGCGCGAGCCATAATCTCCGGAGGCCATGGCATCCATGGCGTCGGCAAGCGCTTCCACCGGGCGGGTGACCTGCTTGGAGAGGAACAGCGCCAGCCAGCTGCTGACAAACAGGGTCAATCCGGTCAGGAGAAGAAGGACCAGAAGATACGTCTGACGAACTCGGCGACGCGCGCGGAACAGGGTCCAATATCTTTCCGTGCCTCTTGAGATGTCGCGTACTGCCATGCCCACATCCGGAGGCAGCGGCAAACCCACCACGACGACGACGCCATTTTGCGATGGAGCATCCCCGACAGAGTAGGCCGCCTGGCCAATCCTCAAAATGGGATCGTCAGTACGCTCGGCGGCTCGAAGAATTTCATCGGTCAGAGGCACTTGTTCCGGCATTACCTGTGCTTGTTCCAGGGGCCGAACGCTGGAGAGCAGGCTGACGGTGCCGCTGTCGCTCGGAAGCTGGTACTGATCGATGACCTTTCCGTCGCGGTACATCGCGACAAATCCACCTTGCAGGGTGATCTTGTGGCGGCGGAAAAGGTCCAGCAGCGGCTGCGGGTGCGCGGGCAGATCGGCAGCCATCAGTGCGGGTTCGTGAGCCAGAGATTCTGCTTCTGCCCGGGCATTGTCGGCGGCGTATCGAGATAGCTCCATGGCCAGCTGCATCGACTCATCGCGCAACCGCACGACGGGCTGCGAGAACCAGCGGTCGATCGATCGGTTCATTAACAGATAGTTAAACGACAACATGAAAAATGCAGGTACGACAGAGAGCAGGAGAGCTCCCAGCAACATGCGGGCACGGAGGCGCGAACCGAGAACACGGCTTTGTCCACTGGCGTAGAGTTTGAGAATATTTCGCAGCAGCAGGACAAGCAGCATGAGGAAGAGCAGAAAGCTGATGCCCGAAAGCGCTGTAAACAGCAGGATGGAGCCGCTATTTTCCGGGGAGAGGAACTTCAGGTTGAAGGCATTTTCTGCGATGAGGAAAAGCAGGACGACAAGCGCAAGCGAGCCCAAGACCACCACGGCCGTTCGTCGGTTGCTGTTTCCCATGCGGGTCGGCTCTCTCCACAGTGATTATAGGTTCGAGAATCGGTGACGCGTGGGCCTTTTTCGGTAGTGGAAGCCGCCCTCCCGATGGCTGGCCAACTCTGCTGACTTGCGATTCCTGGCTCCCTGTGGCTCTTGACAGCGAGGCGCGATTGAATAAATCTGCAGACGGAGGGTTTATGATTCGCGACGGACGTTTTGGTTTCCGGGCTTTGCCGTTGGCATGGGTGGCGGCGGTGATTTTGATTGTTGGCTGTTCGAAAAAGCCGACGGACGCTCAACTCGAAGCCAACGTGCAGAAACAAATCGCGGCCGACTCCGCGCTACAGGGCCAGCCGATCTCAGTGGCTGCGAGCAACGGCGTTGTAACCCTGACTGGCACGGTGGACGGGCCCGGGTCGCGTGAGTTGGCAAGCAACGACGCAGCGAAGGTATCAGGAGTGAAGACAGTTGTGAACAACCTGGCCATGGCGAACGGACCAGAGGCGGGTCAACCGCCTGTGAACGACCAGTCGGCGCAAGGTGGATCTGCATCCGCTCCACCGCCACCTCCTCCGGCTGCAGGAGGCCAAGCCAACGCCGCACCGCCCCCGCAAGCCGCGGCGCCACAACCGATCGTAGTGCCCGCGGGAACGAGGATCCGAGTCAGGCTGGGTCAGACTCTTTCTACGAAAGAGAATCAAACAGGCGACTCGTTTTCCGGCGTATTGGTGGATTCGGTGCGGGTGAATGGGCAAACGGTGATTCCGGCAGGTGCACGGGCGAGGGGCGTGGTCACGGAGTCGAAGGGACTGGGGAAATTCAAGGGGCAAGCCGTGCTGGCGATCCGGCTGGATAGCGTGAGCGCGGATGGACGCACGTATCAAGTGCGCACCAGCCACGTGGAGCGCGTGGAACAGGGAAAAGGCAAGCGGTCCGCAGTATTGACGGGTGGCGGAGCGGGCCTTGGAGCGCTGATTGGCGGACTTGCCGGCGGAGGCAAAGGAGCCCTGATTGGGGGCCTGGTGGGCGGAGGTGGTGGTGCAGCCGGGAGCGCGTTTACCGGGAATAAGGACCTGGTGATTCCCGCCGAGAGCATCCTTACTTTCGACCTGGAGCGCAGTTTGACAGTCACCCCGTGAGCCGATTCGCATCTCACTCTTGAGAGAGGGAGGAAGAAGCGCAATGCCAATGATCGATGCTCGCAGATGGTCGCACTTTACTGCCATGGTGTTGATTGGGGATGGAATCATGGCGATTGTAAGGCCGCATCGGGACGCACAGGCGTGGAACCTGGGGCCGAAGCCGTGGCGGGGTTTGATGCGGTACATGGTGGATCATCCGACGCTGACCCGGTGTGTCGGGATCGCGCAGGTGGTGGCCGGAATCATGTGGGCGACGCGGGAAGAAAAGGTGCTGGAGGAATAGGCCTTTTCCCTGCGATGCGGCGGTGAGCGAAGGACTGCGGCGCAAGGCCGAACGGTCCTGCTATCGGCTGCTGATCAACATGGTGCTATCCGGAACGACGTGGCAAGTGCGCTGTGCGGTTGGTTGCCAGGTCGAACCGCCCGCATAGCGAATGGAATCGACGTTAAGATACGTGACCGAGGTAAATCCCGTCAGCACCAATTCCACGGAACCTGTCGATTTCGGGTTCACCTTGAGATTCAGGTCGAAGGATTTCTGGATCGCAGATGAATCGGCGATGGTCGCGTTCGCCGGCGTGACCTGGCCTTTCGCGTTTAGTCCAAAAGCTGTGACTCGCACTCCAACAATTTCTGCATAGGAAGAGTTCGTCAGATTCAGTTGAAGATTTTGACTGGGCCCCGCATTCTGCTGACCATTCACTGGAACTTGCAGGAATTGCCCGGACAAACCCTTTTGCGCGCTCATATCGACAGGACAACCGGTGCTGCCCGGCACCACAACGGCGACGGTTGGCTGCGAAGGAATAGCGCGCGCAGTGCTTTGTGCCAGTAACGCTGTCGAACCGAGAACAACGGCGATCGAACAAAGACCCACGAGTTTCATATTCGACTCCCACCAGGAAAAGAGGTGCGCACGCGGACAGCATACGCCTGCGGCTGGTCTCTCGACAATTGGGTTGGCGCGGCTTTGGGTCGTGCTGTGAAAGCCGGGTACGCTTGAGGAGGATCGAATGCCGGAGTAGTCTTGGCAGGAACGATCTGCTGAGAGCAACAGTGGGAATTGGAATAGGTTTGCGACATTGAAAGACAAGGCTGCGAGACGGTTCGCGGTCGAGTCAGACGCGGTGAAAAACGTCGTATGAAGGTGGGGCAATGAACGTTGAAGTGCGGGAATTACGGGCCGAAGATGTGCCTCGCATCGCGGAAACTTATGGTGGGGCGGCCTGGCACGGCGGGGCGAAGAAGTGGGATCAGCGTTTGGTGGAGCATGCCCATGGCCAGCGGCTGGTGCTGCTGGTGGTGGATGGGACCGATGTGCTGGGGTACGGTTCGTTGCTCTGGGTTTCCGGGCACGCGCCGTTTCGCGAGGCACACATTCCGGAGATTAACGATCTGGTGGTATCGGAACGGTGCCGCAACCAGGGGATTGCGACTAAGCTGATTCACGCGCTGGAGGAGCGGGCGCGCGGGGCGAAATGCCCGAAGATCGGCGTGGGTGTTGGGCTGTTCAAGGAGTATGGGGCAGCGCAGCGGCTCTACGTTCACCTGGGATATGTGCCGGATGGAAAAGGAATGGCCTCTGGAGGCTTGCCGGTAGCGGCCGGCGACAAGGTGCTGGTCGATGATGACCTGGTGCTTTGGCTGGTGAAGGAACTCGACACACCCGCGAAACAATGACGATGTGCGCAAAG
>CAWCFC010000017.1:0-72015 GCA_963794795.1 uncultured Acidobacteriota bacterium
GAGAAATGTGTGCCCATCTACGAGTCCATCGCCAAGCAGTGGTTCCTGATCGGACCTGGCGCTTCCGGCATTCTGATGAAGCTGGTCGTCAACCTTCTTCTGGGGATTGATATGCAAGCCATCGCCGAGGCGGTTTCGTTGGGAGAACACCTCAAAATCGATCGAGATGTATTACTTAGTGTCCTGGCTAAAACGACTGTGTTGGCTCCAGCGCTTGTAAGAAAACTTGAAAAGATAAAAACCGCCGACTACTCTCCAGAATTTCCGCTGCGGCTGATGAGTAAAGACATGGACCTGGTCATGGACACTGCAAGGAGTGCAGGAGCGGATTTGCCCGCCGCCAGTGCGGCTCAGCGAGTGCTCAAATCCAATCTCGCTTTAAACGGAGATCTGGATTTGTCCGCGATAACACCCTCTGTCGTTGAAGGCCGGCTCAACCCTAAATGAACAAGCTCGAAGGGAGCCTGCCAAGGTGACAACGGCTCGAGGCCGCGATGTTGGGCAAGACATACATGGTCAACCCGTTCATGCTTAGCCTGGCGTGAATGTGGTGTAATGTGTGTGCTGGCTTAGCCGTCGTCCACGATTTCCGTTGCAAGCAGTGAATCCCCACGGAAAATCGGCAGGGGGTTAGCGCATGAGGTACAACAGACTTTCGATTGCGGTTTTGAGCCTGTCTGCAGCCGCGATCGCTTTGCTGCTGGTTTGCAGTCGACCGTCTTCTGTACGGGCAGAGAGCGGGCGCAAGGATCAGCCTGCTCCAGCCTACAATCCCTACCCTCCTGGAATTCTTCCATCCAACCTGAAATCTGAGCTAGCCCGGGTTTTACGGGAGACGGATGTGATCGAAAGCCGTGCAATCGCACGATGGCACGCCCTGCCGCCTCCGATTCTCGCAGGTCAGCCGCCGATCCTTCAGAATAGCGGGACTGAAGCGGTCGAAACCCTCGGCGAGCTCATGCTGTTCGACAAAAAGATTTCGCCCAACAGGAATGAAGCATGCGCATCATGCCACATGCCCTACTCCGGATTCAGTGGACCGATTCCTTCGGTCAACCTGACCATGATTGCCTATCCCGGAACGGTGCGTTTTCGGGCGTCGAAGAGAACTGCACAGCGGCACCCATACGCACCATTTTTTCCTGTACTCCAATACAACCAGGCACAGGGTTTGTTCTTTGGTGGAGATTTCTGGGATTCGCGTGCGACCGGATACAAGTTACGAGTTCCCGACGCTGAACAGGCGCAGGGTCCACCCGTCGATCATCTGGAAATGGGTTTCCCGGACACGGCTTGCATTGCGTTCCGGCTCTCCAGCGCTGTCTATCGGCCTCTCTTTGAAGAGGTATGGGGTGAGGGGTCGTTCGATATCAAGTTCCCGCGCAGGACTGAGAACATCTGCGATACCCCCGGAGGGGCTGCCGTATTCAAAGGGAGCGCCACTCCGATTCCTTTAAGCCCGGAAGATCGCACCCGCGCAAACACCATCTATGATCGCTGGGCGCAGTCCATTGACTCATACGAGCAGTCGGTGCAGGTCAGCGCTTTCTCTTCGAAATTCGATGCCTTCCTGGCCGGAAAATACAAGCTGACTGCCGACGAGATGGCTGGCTACAAGCTGTTTGACGGCAAAGGCAATTGCAATTCATGCCATCTCGACGGAAGAGGAACCACGCTGAAGCCAGGGCAGACGGACACCAGCGCAACTGCCCAGGTGAATCCGCTGTTTACTTGCTTCGGCTCGGCCAATGAGGGCATACCTCTGAATCCGAGGGTTGCTTTCTACTATGAGACCAAGCCGGACACATATGGATTCGTTCCTAATCCATACGGCTTCGGGTATAGAGATTTGGGGCTGGGGACTTTCCTCAGAAGCGGATTCGGCTCCGGCCCCAACCCCAACAGAAGTTGGAGACAATACGCATCCACCGTCGACGGTCAGATGCAGGTTCCTATCTTGCGGGACGTGGCGTTGACACCGGCGCAATGTCCGACCACCGAAGCTCCCGGTCCCTACTTTCAGAAAGAATTCTTCCACAACGGCTACCTGAAGAGCCTGAAGCAGGTCGTACATTTCTACAACACGCGCGACAAGTATGCGTACCCGGTAACTTCAGGGCATTGCCCGGCGGGAACGATTGAGAAAGTAACCTGCTGGCCGATGCCCGAGGTGGCGAACAATATCGATATGACCAGCGGCAATCTGGGCCTGACGGATAAGGAAGAGGATCAGATCGTAGCATTCCTGGAAACACTGTCGGATGGTTTCACCCGGCCGTATCCCAACAGCGACACATTTACGGGTGCTTGCATGCGGGGCGGTTCGGCTGCGACGCAGGGTAACGAGTTGCTGATCCCGACCCCACCTCTGCCGCCGTGCGCGTCAGCCATCTGCGGGGTTGCGCCTGTCCCTGGTCCCAAGCAGATCAGTGACAACCCGCGCACGAAGGAAAGTCCAACGGCTCTCGAAGCCGCGCGGGTACGAATCATCCAGGATCCTGTGATCGAGGTAACGAGGGAAAATTTAACGGTGGTCCGGTGGACAACGGACAATCCCGGCGGCTCTCCCTTGCATTATGGGGTGGTACATTACGGCACGACTCCTGCGGACCTTGACCAGAAAGCGAAATCTCCCATCAGGCTGAACCCGGACCACCCCTATACTGTGTTCCGCGTGCGCATGAACGGACTGAAGCCTGAGACAACTTACTACTACACGGTCGATTCGATGGCAGCGGATGGGAACGACGACGGAGTCAAGGGCGATGTCGGACATTTCACTACTCCTTGACGAAACGGTTAGCCACCTTGAGGATGCCTCACGCGGTATCTGGCTCTGCGGCCGCTGGCAGGGTGGCGGAAGCTGGCGGCAGATCGTACAGACCTTCCGAGGCGACCTCAGATTGGACACGGTCGACGAGCTGCGCGATGGTCCGGGTGAGATGCAGAAGAGACCGCTCTCGCTCAGAGAATTTAGCTACAACACCGGCTGATCCGGAATCGATCTGCTGGACGAGACTCACTGGCACGCTGGCGCGATGGAAGTGCGTTGTGAGCTGGTTCTCAAGGCTCTCCGCCATCTGGCGGAAGATGCGCGAACACTCGAATCGAAAATCGTTTTCGAAGGTCCTGAAGGGCTGCGACCTTGCGTCGATGGCGGCGAAGAGACGGAACTGGAGCAACGGAGTTTCAAGCAGATAAAAACTGCGCAGAGAGGCCTGCCATCGACGGATGCGATCGCGGGCGGCCATGTCTCCTGCGCGGGGGGCGCCGGTTTCAAAAGGAACAGCATCGGACTGCGCATTTACCTCGCCGAAACGGCGATAGATTTCTTCGCGCTGGCGGCGGATTTTCAAAATGTCTGAGGGATTTCCTGCGCGTGGAGTTGAACTGACAAGATCCGACAGTAGTCGAAGATTGACGACAAAGATGCGCACCATTTCGTCTGCGGCCGAACGGGGAAAGAGCCGCTCAAAGACCAGCCACATCATGGTGATGCCGAGCAGGACGCCGAGTACGCGATCGCGTCCAACCGTAAGGTCGGTCTGGATGGTGAATTCGCTGAGGTGGATCAGGTAGAACGCAAAAGCAAACTGCACCCCTGCATACGCAAGCCGGGAGCTGGATGTGGCGATCCATGCGGCGACGGCCGTCATGGTGGCGAACAGGACAGTGAATCCGCCGATGGAATCGATGAAAGGGAGGATGAAGATCTGAGCTCCCAGGCCCGCGATCACGCCACCGAGGACAAATCCTGCGACGCGAAGCAGTTGTTTCTGTCGGGAGGAACCGATGGTGGTAAGAGCGGTGAGCACACAGGTGGTGATTGATGTGGAGAGGTTGGGCCAGTCGAGCGAAACATACAAGACGTAGCAAAGCATCGCGGCCATAGTTCCGCCAAGAATGTAGCGTAGATGCTCGGGATTGGTGAAGGCGTCTGGAACGAAGATTCGGTTGGCGGCGGGCGGATCGTCGAGGGGCTCGAGGTCAGGGTCAGTGGCATGCTCATCGCTGAAAATGGAGGGCATGAGAGAGACCATAGATTCGATTTCGGACATCAGCGGTGTGCCAGGACTTGGCATTGACTCGAGCGATGTCTGACAGGGCTGTCCGTGAGTGCGAAGGCAGTTGCGAATGTCGGCAACGCTTTGGCTGATGCGCGCGGCACGTTCCCGCAGATCCGGGGTCAGCGAAGGATAAGCGCCGGCAAGAGCAGCGGCGAAATCAATCGAGCGAGCGACGAGTGAAACCAGTGTGCTCATGCGCGCGCGATAGAGCTGGGTGACGTTCGAGCGAGCGACGTGGCGGCGGAGAGCGCTAGCGCCAACCATAGCGAACTGAGCCAGCCCAGCCTGGGTAGCGGGGGATATGGGCCGGCCTTCGCTATAGGCTGCCATCAGATCCTGCAGCAGTGCCAGGCGGGTATCGATGCCCTCCACAACGTCATCGCGACCGTACAGTGCGTGGAAAACGACTTCAACCCCCAGCGTTACCAGCGCGCCGATTAATGTTGCCCCAACCAGCCACAGTGTGCGTTCGACATTCAATTCCGGAGGGCCGGGCAGGTACCAGATGGTGACCACGTTGCCGAATACCAGAGCGAGGCCGATTGCCACTGCATAGTTGGCAAGGCAGCGCAGCAGAAAGAAAACCACAAACAGGCTGCAACCGACCCAGAGGAAGTGGGTCTCGGGGGTGGATGCAAACATGCGGGCACCCACTGGAATGAAGAGCCCTCCCAGCAGGACGGCAGCGATCAGGAAGATTGCTGATCGAGTGGTGGAGACCAGATTTTCGCGCGAAAGAAGAAAAGCAGTCAACGCGCCGAGAACGCCTCCGGGAATCTGGAAAGTCTCGATGCAGATCATGGTCAAGGTTGCGGAGATGACGATGCGCGCTACGAGAGCTCCTCGACCGGGATAGGGCGCGAGTTCCTTCTTGAGGAAATCGGAGAACCAATCGCCGAATTGCTCCGGATGCGGAAGATGAATTGGCTCGGATGCCATGTCTAGTTTCCTGATTCGTGATGGTCGTAGCCGCGGATGATGACGGTGGCCGATTCGCCGAGGCGGAAGATGTCAGATGGGTCATTCAGAATGCGTACCCGCACAGGGAAGCGCGAGGCCAGATGCACCCAGTTCAGGTTACGCTGCACATCGGGCAGGCCCGGGGCAGTGAGGCGGCCAATCAGGTCACTGTCCGGGGTGACACCGAATCCGACGCTATCGACCACCCCCTTATAGCGAACCGTGGGTCGCGACATGACATAGATGTCAGCTCGCATTCCGGGATGAATGTGGCGCAGCTGGGTTTCGCGGAAGTTGGCGACCACCCACCAAACACGTGTGTCGATGAGCGTGAAGATCTGTTTGCCCGCGGTCGCGTAGGCTCCCTGCGAAATTGTGAGGCTGGTGACGCGTGCGTCAAAGGGGGCGACGACGCGACAATTGTTGAAGTTGTATTGCGCCGTATCAATGGCTGCCTGCTTGCCAGGAAGCAGTCCTTGCAAGGGTCTGAGCGTGGTCACGTTGTGTGTCGCCTGCTGCACTTGCTGATGACTCTGATCCAGTACAGCCTGCGCCTGCTTGTATTGCGCTTCGGAAGCCAGCAGGCTGGCCTCGGCCAGCGCCAGTTGCGAATGGGCCTGATTCGCAGCCTGCATGCGAGAAACTTCCAGCGTGCGCGCCTGATCGACCTGATCTACGGTGACAAACTGGCGCGCCAGGAGCGGCTCAATGCGGTGCAGATTGTCCGAGGCGTATTTGAGTTCCGCATTGGAGCGCTGCAGGAAAGCTTTTGCGTTGGCAACGGCTGCTTTGGCTTCTTCCACCGCGGCACCGGCGCGGGCGAGACTCGCTTCGGCGCTAAGTGCGGCGGCCTTGGCAACATCCACACCGCTGGACTTACCCGCAATGAGACGGCGCTCATCCCCGATCTGGCCCTGAAGTGCACGCTGATCGGAATGTGCGCGGGCGAGAGCGTAGGCATAGGGACGGTCATCGATGTCGAACAAAGGAGCGCCGGCTTTGACCAGCTCATTATCGGAAACATACAGATGCATCACCGGACCGTTGACCAGGGGAGCCATGCCGATGTAGTTGGCAAAGACCTCAGCATCGTCTGTGCGTGGGTAGGTGTTGATCTGGCCAATGACGATGAGCCCAGTGATGAAAGTGCAGACAATTACCGCGATGCTGATCGAGCGACCAATGAGATGAAGGCGGGTGTGCGATGGATCAAGCGGCATATTCGTCCCTCCAATCAGCTAAAGAAAACGAGCCAGAGCACGCAGGCAGCGAAGAGAGCGATACAGGGATAGACGACGACAGGCCATAGAATCTCCTTGTCGAGTGAGAAGCGGGCAAAGATCCGGTTTGCGATAGCCGACAGAATGATGCCTGCAAACAGACAGATGAGCCACGCCGGAAAAAAAGACCCGAGGATGTTGAACGTTGGGGAGCGCCTGCAACCCGCGAGTTCGATCACGAGCAGGGCAGCCGGCAAAGTTAACCATCGTTGCGTACGATTCACAGGCTTATTCCACTCCCGTCGTGCAAGTTTGTGATCACGGCGCAGGGCTCCAATGCTGGGTTTGAATCAGATCACCGGTACGGAACGCGAGGTTGGTGACCTGGAATAATAACTGGGTTCGGGCGGAGATGTCTTCAGAGCGGGCCTCCGCCAATGTCTTCTGCGCCGAGACTACATCCAGTAGATTGCGGACGCCATACCCGTAGGCTTCGTGCGCGGCCTCGTAAGATTGTTGAGACGCAGTCAACAAGGCAGCCGCGGCTTTCTCCTGGCGCAACGCAGTCTGTACATCGGAATAAGCGGCCCAGGTCTGGTTGGCGATCTGATCGCGAAGCGAATCGATGGCTGCCTGCGCCGCCTTTTTGTCAGCTTCAGCCTGAGCGATACGGTATTCGCGACGCGCGCCGTCGAAGAGAGTCCATGTCAGACTCAACTGAGCGGTCCAGATTTCTCCCTCCGCATATGTTCCAGGGAGAAGATCCTGCTGGCCGTAGGCCCGTGCCTCGCCCCCCACTCCATCGAAGCTGAGGGATGGAAAGTAGGTCGACTTTGCTTGCTTGATCGAAGCATTGGCGGCGCGCAGTCGTGCCAGTTGTCGAAGCAGATCGGGACGCTGGCTGAAAGCTCGCTCGATCTCCTGATTCACTGAATCAGCGATCGCGGTGGGAAGCTGGAGTTGATCAATCTCCTGAACTTTGAAGGCAGTGGTCGCCGTGAAACCGGTCGCCGTGGCGAGATTGCCACGCGCGATGGCAACCGCCCCAACTGCGGCTTGCAAATTGTAGTCGGCCTGCGCACTCGCCGCCGCCGCTTCTAACTGATCGGGTTTGGTGGCGAGACCGTTTGCGAGGCGCGCACTGGCATCCTCCTCGACAGTCTTCGCGTTTTCCAGGCTGACCTCCGCGGCTTGGCGCTGGCCCTCAGCATTGAGAAGCTGGTAATAGGCAGACGCGACCTGATAGATGATGCGGCGATGGGTGTCGTTGAAAGCGAAGTCGGATGCCAGCAAGTCCGCCTTGGCCGCGTCGATCGCCCCGCTGCGACCTCCGATGTCAAATACTAGGTATTCCACATGCAGAACAGGTTCGAAAAATCCAAGGGTCTGGCGGTGGAAGTTTTCGCCGATGAGCGTGGCCTGCCGGATGGAGTCCGCAAGGACGACGGCGGACATGGTGGGATAGAGCGTGCTGCGTGCGATGCCCAATGCATCGGCTTTCGCTTTGGCTTGCTCCCAGGCAACGCGCGTGTCAGGATTGTGCTGCTCCGCCAGATCGATCAATTCGGCAAGCGTGTAGGTCTTGTTTACATCCGGAATTCCAGTTGGCGGCGCCTCGACGGGGCGCTCACGTTCCAGGGATTGGACGTTTCCGGGTTGCCAGATGCTGTCGGATGAACGCGGAGCGCTTTGCGCGATCAGGCACGAACCTGCTGCGGCGAAGAGTCCAATTGTCAAAAGCCAACCCGTCGATCTCATAGCCTTGAAACGGTAGATCCTCTTGAGTAGTTTCTGGTAAAAATCGGTCGCCGTCGCTTAGAAAACCCATGAATATCGAGCCGTGACGGAGATTTCTGAGACTGCAAACCTTATAAAAGATTGTCAATTTGGCGAACCGAGACAGAACCCTTCTCGTATTCGAGTGATTGAATCATACGACGGTCGGCATGTTCAAATCCGATAGCAGCACATCGGAATTGATGCGCCGGCAGGTAGGTGGCCTGACCGCGATCGCTTTCGCACAAGCCAACTTACCAGGAATGTGAGCTGCTACTATTACACCGTGTTCAACTTTGGAAGACCGAAAACCCCGGGCCAATGGATTGCCCATACCGCGGGCGCGATCGTGGCGTTATTCCTGGTGTGTTGGATGCTGTGGGCCTATGTTCTTTGAATTGCCATAGCGCGCCACGACGCTTGCGGAGAGATGAGATCGGCAAGCGGAGAAAGCGCATCTATAGTACGAGTGGCCGGAGTACGAGTGGCCGGCACTGCGAAGCAGCGGCTGCGGCGATGAGCTCATAGACATTGAAGATGGGAGCGCGCCATCCGCATGCCAGCGTCTGAAGGGCCTTCCATTCCATCGATACATCATGGCGACCACCAGCCCAACAAGTCCATTTCGTAGTTCGTCGCCATCGGCCGCCTACTCGAAGCTGAAACGCATCGCCACGATGATTGTGCTGATCGTGATGGTGATCGACATCGTCATGAGCGTGGTGTTCTATCGCCATCCTGTGTGGATGATCGACCAGGCGATGGATGCGCGCCTGCGGATCGCCGGATTTCACAGCGAATATGTCCGTGTCGGATCCTATCGCGTCCATTATTTCGTCGGCGGGAGGGGAACGCCGTTGTTGCTGATTCATGGACTGGGCGCTCGCAGCGAGGATTGGACGGCTGAGATGCCGGCGTACGCGAAGAATGGTTTTCGCGTGTACGCCGTTGACCTGCTGGGATGCGGCCGGACGTATCGACCTGACATTGCGTACACGATCGGAGAGCAGGTTGAGCTGATCCAGGGATTTTTGACTGCCTTGCATGTAGAGAAGGCGGACGTGATTGGCTGGTCGATGGGCGGATGGATTGCAACGGAATTTGCCTTGCAGAACCCGCAGAGGGTGAACCGGCTGGTGGCGATGGATAGCGCCGGGTTGAAATTCAAAACTGACCTTACGCCGGATATTCTGGAACCGAACACTGTTCCGCAACTGGAGCGTCTGGAATTGGTGTTGATGGTGCACCGGTATTACATTCCGGGATTTGTGCAGCGGGACTTGCTGCGGACAATGAAAAGCAACCGCAGGGTGGTGGACCGAACGCTGCAATCGCTGTTGCGCGAAGAAGGCGATTTCGCCGGGAAACTCGGCGAGCTGCAGATGCCCGTGCTGCTGGTATGGGGGCAACAGGACGAGCTGCTTCCGCCCAGTGTTGGGAGGCAAATGCACGATTCCATTCCGCAATCTGTGCTGGAACTATACGCCGGATGCGGGCACATGGGGCCGGCAACCTGCTCGGATCGAATGGTTCCCAAGGTGATTGACTTTCTGCGCAGCCAGCCACCGATGGCAGGCGGGGAATTTCATTACTAACCGAGTGCTACGCGGCTATTTGGATTTGCCGGTCCATTGATAGGCGGAGTCCTGTGGCAGGCCGATGTGTGCCAGAACGCGACAGACGAATTGCCCGGCCATCTCCAATGTGTCGACAGGATGATTGTAGAAAACCGGAATGACGGGGAAGATGGTTGCGCCAGCGTCCGCAGCCTGCTGCATGTTGCGGAGATGAATTTTATTCAATGGAGTTTCGCGGATGCAGAGGGTGAGAGGCCGGCGTTCCTTCAGGCAAACATCGGCAGCACGCGCGATCAGGTTGTCGGCAAGGCCGTTCGCGATGGCGGCGAGAGTTCCCATGCTGCAGGGAAGGACGATCATTCCATCGCAGGGATAGCTGCCGCTGGCAATGGCCGCGCCAATATCGCCCGGAGCATGTTGCACGATCTTTGTGCTCGCGCGGTCGAGGAGTTTCGCGACCAGATCGTTGCGGCCGCTGACTTCCAGTTCCTCGGCGAGAACGCGAAGGGAACTTTCTGACGCGATGAAGTGAACGCGTTCGACGCGTGCGTCCCGATCGAGCAGAAGGAGCAGTTCGCGGGCCAGCATGGCACCGCTGGCACCGGTCATCGCAACGATCAGGATCTTTCTGGAGGACATCGAGCTGCCTGCTCTCTTACTCTTGCTGATTCAAGACGCGATTAAAGATGGTATCCACATTGGTGAGCTGACGCTTCATATCGAAGGCATGGCTCAGCTTTTCCGGAGACAGCAATTTTGCCACCGCAGGATCGTTGCAGACTTCTTCGCGAAAATTTAGATCCTGCTGCCAGGCACGCATGGCGTGGGACTGAACTAACTTGTATGCATCCTCGCGCGACATGCCGGCTTCCGCGAGTTCAAGCAGTAGTTGGCCAGAGAAAATGAGGCCGCCGGTCAACTCCAGATTGCGCAGCATGCGCTGCGGATGGACAACCAGCTTGTCGATCAGGTTGGTGGTTTTCTCCAGCAGAGTAATCCGTCAGGATGGTGGAGTCGGGAAGGATGACGCGCTCGACGGACGAGTGCGAAATATCGCGCTCATGCCAGAGTGCTACATTTTCCAGCGCCGCCTGCTGGTTGGCGCGCACCACACGGGCGAGACCGCTGATCTGCTCGCTGGTGATGGGGTTGCGCTTGTGCGGCATGGCGGAGGAACCCTTCTGCTTCTCGGAAAAATACTCTTCCGCCTCGCGAACTTCGGTGCGCTGCAGGTGGCGAATTTCGACCGCGATTTTGTCGAGCGTAGCGGTGATCAAGGCCAGGGCGCCGATATAGAACGCATGGCGATCGCGCTGCAGGACCTGGGTGGCGACCGGGGCGGGTGTCAGGCCGAGGCGTTCACAGATGCGAGCCTCATGTTCCGGCTTCAGATGGCCGAAGGTGCCGACGGCGCCAGAAAGTTTGCCCACGCGCATGTCTTCCGCAGCCATGTCGAAACGACGAAGATTTCTTCGCATCTCCGCATACCAGTTCAGCAGCTTCAGTCCGAATGTCGTGGGCTCGGCGTGAACACCGTGGGTGCGGCCGACCGTGGGCGTGTGCTGGAATTCGATGGCGCGGCGCTTCAGCACATCGAGAAAGCGCAGAATATCGGCGCGAAGGATTGCAGAGGCAGCCTTCACTTGCAGGGCCTGGGCAGTATCGACAACATCGTTCGAGGTGAGGCCGTAGTGCAACCATCGCGCTTCGGGCCCAATCTTTTCGCCAACTGCGGTAGTGAAGGCAATCACGTCGTGGCGAACCTCTGCCTCAATCTGCTGAATGCGGGCTACGTCGATGCTGCCGCGCTCGCGAATGGCGCGCGCCGCCTCTGCCGGAACGATGCCAAATTCGGCCAGGGTCTCCGAGGCAGCGGCCTCGACCTCCAGCCACATGCGGTACTTGTTTTCTTCCGTCCAGATGTTGCCCATGGCGGGGCGCGTGTAGCGTGCAATCACGGGCGTGATCCCTGTCGCGTGACAGCCTGGGTTGGGGAAGCGCTACTGTCAGGTTGCGTGATGCCGAGCAGCACGGACATTTCCTCATAGAGGAAGCCATAGCCGGGTTGGTACGGCTGCACCCATTTGCCGTCGATGACGAACTGCGGAATGGCACGTTTACCGGTGTGCGCGATCACTTCCTGCGCCGCGCCGGGCGTGGTCTCGATGTCGATCTCGGTATGGGGAATGTTGTAGCTCTGGAGAAAGCGTTTGGCTTCGCGGCAGTCCGCGCACCAGGACGCCGAGTACACGATCAAGGTCATACTTCCATGATAAATGGGTGGGTAGATTTAGGGGATTGGGAAGTTTTGTCGTGGGGCAGCGTTGTCTGAGTGTTTGGGTACTCACATTAGGAGGCAGCCACCGCGACCCTTCGGCGTTGCATGCCAGACTACCGGTTCTACAGGTCCGACGAGGAAGAGCCAAATGAGCACGCCGATCATTGACACCGCCGCCAGAACGACGAACGCCCATGAAAAATGTCCTGTCCGCTGGATCACAAATCCGGTGACGGCCGGAGCCACGATTCCAGAAAGATTGCCGATGCAGCACTGAAAACCTGTCCAGCGTCCAGAGGCATTGGGACCAGCTAGTGTCTGCGTGATGGGCATTACATTCGATGCGCAAATGCCAATGCCGATGACGCCCAAGGTGACCATTACGACACATGGACGCGCCGCGACAACAGGGGCGAGAAGAAGGGAAATGCCGGACAGGGCGCTACCTCCTGCGACGAAGGTTTTGCGAGCTAGAGTAGGGCTGCCGCCAGCCAGAATCCAGCGGTCGGAAAGCCAACCGGAGACGATGGTACAGACCGCTGCTAGCAGATAAGCGGTGCCTCCAACTTTGGCCATCGAGTTCATAGAGAAGTGGCGTTCGCGGATCAGGTAGAAGGGCAGCCAGGTGATCAGAAAATAGTTCACATAGTTTGCGCAGAACAGGCCGAGGAATGTTCCCCAGGCAGAGCGTAGTCGCAGGAATTCAGAAAGCGTCGGGATTCCGGTCGAACCCCCCGTTGCAGAAATCTGCGGCGGAGGCATGAGTTTAATCCATGGGATCAGCCAAAGCAGGCTGAGGAGCCCGAGTCCAATGAAGAACGGACGCCAGCCGAAGCGAGCCATGAGCGTTCCACCCAGAACGATGCCAATCCCAGGTCCAAGCAACAACCCAGCCGATACCACCGAGTTGGCAAGTCCGCGATGCTGTTCGTGGAAATTGAGGGCGATGATCTTCGAATAGGAAGGGTAGGCTACCGATTCGCCGATTCCGAGCAGGAGGCGCACAGCAAACAGTGCTGTCAGGGTATGTACCCAGCCAGTGGCGGCGGTCGAGGCAGACCAGATGAGGAATCCTGCCGCCATCAGCCAGTTAACGTTGAGCCGATCGACCAGCCAGCCAGAAATAGGCTGCATACAGGCGTATGTCCAGAAGAAAGCGGAGAGCAAAATTCCGAGCTGAGAGGCGGAAATTTGCAGCTCGTTTTTCACCATGGGTGCAGCGATGGACAGGTTGCCGCGATCAATGTAGTTGAGAAATACAGAGATGCCAAGCAGCATCAGGAGAGCGAGGAGGTTGCCCGGGAGTGGCTCGCGCGTCGCCCTAACGGTTGTCATGCAGAGAGGCCTGAATTATCTACCGGGTTCATGCATTTTGCAACATGAAAGAAATTCGCTGCGTAGAGCTGCTCTCCACCGCGTGGTCGTTTGTTTCCAAAGCGGAAATCTTGCCACCGCGCAGTTGTCGAGAAGCTGACTCAGCTTAGGGCTGGGAGGGTGCGGCTGTGGATGGCTGGGACAGGGAAGCGAGGTCGGCAGGCAGATGGCAGACGCGTACGGCGGAGTTTTGATAGGGGCAGGCAAATTGAGTGGGCATGCTGGCCGGCAAGACAATCCAATTGACGCCGTAGGGCGCCAGGGTTTGAATTCGCTGCTGATCATCCCAGCGGGAAAAATCCTCCGTCTGCGTCACTTGATTCCACCACTGCTGGGCCAGTGCGGGGTCGATGGCTGCGATGCCTCCGTCTTTACTCCAATCGGGCAAAACACTGCGTTCCGTCATGGCGCGGAAGCCGAGCGTATCTTCCTGCGGCATCTGCTGGTAATACGGATCGAGTGCAAAGTAGGCGTCTCGAGGCGTGTTATGGCGAATCCACAGAAACGCCTGCGCCCAGGGATTGTGACTGCGGACCCACGGCCATTCCAGGTGTTTCAGCGCAGGATACAGGGATAGCTGGACCGCGAACATGAGGGCGGCGACAGCAGTAAAGCCAACGCCCCATGCCCACCAGCGACGACCAAGAACATATTGCCCAAGCAAGTTGCCCAGCAGCAGGAAAAACAAAATGTAAAGAATTTGAAAACTCCGCAGCACCTGCAGGCGTGCCAGCAGGAAGGAACTATCCGTGCGCGTATAGCAGACAGCAAACAGAATCGCCAATGCACCCACGTATAGCGAGGCGGCGGCAATCAAGCCATAGTTGGAACGTATGCGGAAGTTACTGCGGGAGAGATAGAGAAAGGCGGCCACCAGCGGAGGGAAGAGGCCGAAAATCTCAAACCATTGCCATTTGTCGAGGAAGAAATAATCGCGGCTGACGGTGGCGACTCGATATGCGGGTGAGGCGCCCAGCAGAGCTCCGGCATGGGAGGCAAACAGGCCAGCCAGCATGACTCCGGCGGCGGAGGCTGCGAGTGTTTTCCAACGGCGAGTCCGCACCAGGGCCAGCACAACCACATAACCGACGGCGTATGCCGCCATTAAAGGATGAAGGACAAACGCACCGAGAAGGCAAACTGCTGTAGCCAACATGCGGCGCTCCAGGGCGAACGCAATCGCGAACAGTGTCAGCGGAGTGGAGAACGAGCGCGCCGTCAGGTATGGATCGAGGATGAAAATTGCCGAGCCCGCTACGGGCAGAGTAAGCGTGGCAGTCATCAGCAACATGGCTCCCGCCCGACCGCGAGACGAGGAGAAGAGCAGTTGGCTCAAACGCCAGCAGGCAAAGACCATCATCCAGAGCGACGCCACGTAGCTGGTGAACAATGCATATCGAAGCGGGATGTGAAGTCCGCGAACCAGCCAGCCGAGAGCCAGCGAAAACAGTGAATGCTTCAAATGGGGCAGAACGTATTCGGCGTGGACTGGAAACAGTGAGGGATGAATTACCTTTTCGATGCCAGCAATGTAGATGGCGGCATCGTCGACAAACGGGTGATAGCCCTGAATCAGGAGTGCCAAAAGTGTGAGGCCAGAAATAAAAACGGCAGGGCGCTGCAGAAAATTCCACGGGCGGCTCAGCATGGCCGAATCTGGAATCGAGCGGGAGAGGAGTGACGAAGCGGGCGCCTCGGTCTCGACGACTAAGAGTGGCAAACATGCCTCCTCAAGGAATTACTGGATAGACGGTACATGGAACGATTGGGTAGCGGCCGGCGCGCCCAGGGGTTGGGACGCAACATCTTTACGCAGCGCACGCAATGGTTCCAAGTGAAACGGTGATTTGCTTGCAAGAGTATCGGAAACAACCAACAGGTGTCCATATCCGCCGAGAAAACAGTCTTTCCAAGTTAGATGCGGGTTTGTGGACGGGCTGCGTCGGCTTCGCTTGCCAGGAGAAACTCGACGGTCGCTGGTGAACTCGGATCAACTTTGGGCTGCGTCTCCAGGCCTAGTGAACGGCATTGGAAGCCGTACTGGCGCGCATCGCGATGGTTTTTTGCGCTGTAGTCTTAAGAGTTTCAGCCTGTGGAATCAATGTGATCGCTTTATTGATCATGGGATCCCAGGCGGCGCGAACTCTTAAGCCTTCCTGCTGGCCAAAAACTGAGGTGAAGAGCTCGCTCTTGATACTCATATCGATCCAGTCGCGGGCGCCGCTGATGTCCTGGGCTGTCCACGGGATTTGTTTACTGGTCAGATAGGCCTCAAAATCATGGATCACATTGTCGTCGACTTTAAAGTCTTTGCCGACAGTGTGGTTCACCAGGTAGTGATTGGCGAAGTCAAAAAATACGAACTGCTCCATCAAAACATCCTGAAAATTGTTGGATTTCGGAGTGTCGATTTTGACATCGGGAGTGATGCCGCCGCCGCCGTACACAGCGCGGCCGGAATCGGTCAGCTTGACCTCACGATTGGCGTCGCTTTGCGGCCGATCAGCAGGATTGTAAAAGTAGTCATACATGGAAACGCCGGTGTAGTTGCGTTGGATGAGGCGACCGCTGGGCGTGTAGTAGTGATACGTGGTCAGGGCCAGGGCGGTGTTGTCTGAAAGAGGATAGACGGTCTGCACCAGTCCTTTGCCGAAGGTGGTCTCGCCGGCGATCAGGGCGCGGTCATGATCCTGCAGCGCACCGCTGACAATTTCCGCCGCTGAGGCGGTGCCGCGATTCACCAGCACTACGATTGGATAAGTCCTGTTCTGCTCGCCGCGTGTAGCGCGATAGGTGATCGGCGGGAAGGCGCGTCCGCGTTGCGAAACGATGACCTGCCCTTTCTCCAGAAAATCTCCTGAAACTGAGACGGCTTCGCTGAGCAGGCCGCCGGGATTGCCGCGCAGATCGATGACCAGCCCGTGGATGGGGCCCATCTTTTGCAGCGCGTTCAAAACTTCCTGACCGGTCTCTTCTTCGGCAAAGTCTTTGATGTGCATGTAGCCGATGCCGGGCTGGATATCGTAGGCAAGGTCGACGCTGGCGCGGGGAATCTCCGCTCGAACCAAATGAAAGACGATGGGTTCCGGTTTGCCTTCACGCGCGATGGTTACGTCGACGGGTGTACCTTTCGGACCTTTCAGCATGTTGGCGACGTCGAGCGTAGTCGCTTTTTTGACCGATTTGCCGTCCGGCCCGGTGCCGTTAATTGGCTTGCCATTGACGGCGAGAATTACATCTCCGGGACGAATGCCCGCCTTATAGGATGGTGTGCCCTCAAAAGGATTCACCACGACAATCTTGTCGTTTTGCTGCATGATTTCCATGCCGATGCCATAGTACTTGCCGCTTTCTTCTTCGCGCATTTCGGCAAAAGCTTTGGGATCGTAGAAATTGGAGTGGGGATCGAGGACGTGCAACATGTCGGGAATGGCGCCGTCGTAGATCGCGGTGTTGACCCGGTCCTTCGTCATCGGCTCGGCATAGTTCTGTTCGACGATGCTATAGACGTTGGTGAATTGCTTCAGGCTATCCCGCAGGCTGGATTGATCGCTCGAGGTCTGGGCTCCAACATTTCGGTCGAGGAACGCGCCTGCAGCTCCGCAGACGACCAAAAACACAACGACGAACAATAGCGAACGGCGAGTACGGGAGGTCATGTACCGTGGATTCCTTTTGCACCGTGGACGGACATCACGGCGCGGTTGGGTAGCAGGGAAAACTGCATAAACCAGTGCTCAGTGTAACATTCGGGCGCCCACAGATCGAAGCTGGGAGGGGCTGCGTGCATCGGTTGAAAACAGAGAAATTGCATCGGTTGGGAAAGGGGCCCCGGATGCGGTTAGAATGAAAGCAACGGAATCGACCTGCATCGAGTTGCTGTATCCGCACCGGCATCGATCTTCAATGGAAGCCATCGGATTCAAGATCGTCATGGTGACCGGCAGGCATGGATGGTACCAACCAACAAATGATGTTACGAGCAGTTGTGCGCGTTGTTCTTCCTGTGGCCGTCGCCACCAGTCTGTGCTTCCACGGCATGGCACAAACAGCCCCGGATGCTCCCTCCCCGGTACAGAGTGCTCCGACGATCGGGGCCAGCACTAATCTCGATGCAGATTCCAATACCCTGGCCAGCCTGTATGGCGTGCCGGTAGAGCAGATCATCGCGCGGGTGAATGACCAGGCAATCACCAATTCCGACGTGACACGAGCGCAGACGCAACTGGATCAGGAGGCGCGCCAGAATAACTGGACCCTGGAACAAGTCAAGCAGGGGCAGTCGACTCTGCTGCGAGACCTGATCGATCAGCAGCTTTTGATTTCAAAGGGCAAGCAGCTTGGCATTACCGGCGACACGGAACTGATCAAGCGGCTGGATGAGATCCGCAAGGAAAACCATCTTGATTCCCTGGACGACCTGCAGAAGGCCGTAGAACAGCAGGGGATTTCCTACGAGGATTTCAAGGCCAACATCCGCAACAGCATCATCACGCAGCAGGTGGTACGCGATGAAGTGGGCAGCAAGATTCAGATTTCCGATGCGGAGATGCGGGCTTACTACAACGATCACAAGGCCGACTTTACGCATGAGGAATCCGTACACCTGAATGAGATTTTGATTCCAACCAGCGAGAATGCCACCAGCGCTCAGCTGGCAGAAGCGGATGCGCAAACCAAGGACCTGGAGGCGAAGCTGAAAGCGGGCGCCAGCTTCACTGACCTGGCCAAGAAATATTCCAAGGGACCGACGGCAGCGCAAGGCGGAGACCTGGGCGATTTCCGTCGAGGCGCGCTGGCCAAGGTGCTGGAAGACCAGACCTTCGACCTACCGGTCGGTGGACACACGGCGCCGATTCGTACCCGCCAGGGCTACATTATTTTGCAGGTCACCGAGCATATTCCCGGTGGAACGCAGCCGATGCAGAAAGTAATACCGCAAATTGAGCAGGCGATTTATATGGAAAAGATTGGTCCAGCGGTGCGGACCTATCTGACGCGTTTGCGCGATGAGGCTTATATCGACATCCGGCCGGGATATACCGATGCCGGCGCGAGTCCGAACGAGACCAAGCCGACATTCGCGGCCTACGCCCCGCCACAGCCCAAGAAAAAGAAAAAACAGAAGGCCCGCTACGACACCGCGACTGGCCGGTATACCCGCGGTACTCCGCATGCGAAGGCGCCGGTGGAGGTAGCTTCCGCAACAACCTCGGAAGCCGCGCCGACGGTGGCAGCCAGCTCTTCCTCTTCGGAAAAGAAGGTTCATTCCGAGAAGAAACATGAGCCCAAGCGGGAGAAATTCCGCTATGGTCACGCGCCTGCGGCTCCCGTATCCGCGGAGCAGGTCGCGACCTCCGCCAACTCGCCCGCGCCGCCGTCGCCGGAGAATCCGACAAGCACCGCCGACACCGCGCCGCCGACTGATATTCAGCCGCTGGGTCCGGACTTGGAGCATGCTCCGCTAATCACACAGCCGAAATTAGGCAAGACACGATTCAGCGACGAAGCGCGCAATAAAGAGGAAATGGATGCGCGAAAGCATCAGAAGAAGCCTACGAAAAAGAAGAAGGTGAAGCACGACAATGCCAAGGCGGTTCCGTTGTCGACGACAGAAACGGCGACGCGCCAGGTGGAATCCGCGCCGCTGGGATTGAACGGAGCGACCGCGGCCAAGCAGAAAAAGAAAAAGCCGGCACCTGTCAACAACGGACATAAAACGCGGCTCAGCGACGAGAAAAAGACCGAGAAGAAGAAAAGCAACGACCAGACAACGCCTGCATCGACGGACACCGGCGGCGCTGGAGGAAGCACGGCTCCATCTACCCCGCCTGCTGCTTCCTCTTCCACCGATCAACCTTAGCGCGGGTGGCGAAAAGACTACAGCGAGGTCCGTCAATATTTTCCAGGTGATGCAACCGACCTGAGGGAAAGATTGACGGTGCCCGTCTAAATTTGAGGTCCGGGGTTTGAGACCCAGGCGCTGGGCCAATGTGAATCGCCATGCGCGGTGTGGCGATTTCAAGTGCAACTGAATTGGAAATCCGCTCGCGCCGGATTCCGGAAGAGGAGAGCATGAAAGATTTCTTCCTAGCCGACGCCGCCAAGCATCGCGGTCGCAATATTCGCTCTCACTTCCTTGTGGCGCAGAAACAGCTACGCGACCGAAACGATGGCAATGCAAAATATTTATCGCTGACGCTGTGCGACCGCACCGGACGCATCGATGGCCGTTTGTGGGACAACGCAGAGACCTGGGCCGCCAGGTTCGAGCAGAATGACTTTGTCGATGTACGTGCCTGCGTGGACGAATTCAACGGGAAACTGCAACTGAAGGTGTTGGAGATTACGCGGGTCGATCCGACAAAAATCGATCTAGGAGATTTTCAACGCAGCACTACGCGGGATATTGAAGCGCTGTGGTCAGAGCTGCGGAATACGGTGAGCAGCTTTACTGATCCGGATCTGAAGCGGCTGGTGTTTGCATTTCTGGACGATCCGGAAATTGCGCGGCGATATAAGGCTGCGCCCGCCGCGAAGTTTATGCATCATGCATGGATCGGCGGATTGCTGGAGCATGTTGTCGATCTGATCCGCTTCTGTGAGCTGGCGGCGACTCATTTCCCTTTGATCCATCGCGACCTGCTGTTGACCGGAGCCGTGCTGCATGACATTGGCAAAATCTATGAATTGAGCTGGGAACGCGGCTTCGAATACACCCTGGAGGGCCAGTTAATCGGACACATTTCGATTGCAACCCGGCTGCTGGATGAAAAGGTGAAAGGCCTGCCGGGGTTTCCCCAGCCGGTACACATGCTGGTGGAGCACGTAATTTTGAGTCATCATGGATCACTCGAGTTTGGTTCGCCGAAACTGCCCATGATTCCGGAAGCGGTGTTGCTGCATTATCTGGACGATGCCGAGGCCAAGATGCTGGCCATGCAGGAGGCTCTCCAGCCGCAGCAGGAAGGTGCCGCTGCACCGGTGTATGTCGATCGCGTGCGCGCGCTCGAACGACCGCTGGTCAACACGCGGGCATTTCTGGCTCAGGCGGATACGAAGGAATTGCCGCGATGAATTATCTGCTGAAGACGGAACCAGGCGCCTACTCGATCAGCGACCTGAAGCGAGATGGCGAGACAGTCTGGGACGGCGTGACCAATCCAGCGGCGGTAAAAAATCTGCGCGAGATGCATCCCAAGGATCGACTCATCCTCTATCACACGGGCGACGAGAGGGCAGCAGTCGGAACGGCAACAGTTGTCAGCGTCGACGCCAGAGATCCAAAGGTGCCATTGGTTCGCATTCGGTTTGGGAAAACTGTTTCGCCGAAGGCGCTGGACGCTGTGAAGGAAGAGCCGCTGTTTCACGATTCACCGCTGGTGCGGCAGGGAAGATTGTCGGTGGTTCCTTTGACGGATGAGCAATATAAATGGATGACGAAGGCATAGCTTGCTGTGCCTGGAACGTGATTGTCTACAGTTAAATAAAGCTTAAACTTTAAGGATTACTGCATGTTTCGTTTTGCCACCTCAGGAGAATCTCACGGAGAGTGCTTAATTGCCATGGTTTCCGGCACGCCTGCAGGTGTGCCCATCGATGAAGCGAAAATGAACCATGAATTGTGGCGGCGGCAGCAGGGGTATGGCCGCGGCGGCAGGATGAAGATCGAGCGCGACCGAGGACAGATTCTTTCTGGCGTTCGGCATGGCAAAACGATTGGCTCGCCGATTTCGATCCGTATCGAGAACAGCGACTGGAAGAACTGGACTGAGGTTCTGCCGGTGGCGGCCGGAGATCCAGCGAAACATAAGGCAGTCGCATCTCCGCGACCTGGGCATGCGGATCTTGCGGGCGCGCTGAAGTACGATTTTCCCGATGCACGGTACGTGCTGGAGCGGGCGTCGGCGCGCGAGTCGACGGCGCGCGTGGTTGCGGGAGCCGTTGCCAAGCAATTGCTGGAAGCCATCGGAATTGCTGTCGCGAGTCATGTGATTCGAGTGGGTGAAGCGGAACTGGACCGGGACGTGAGCTGGCCGGAAATCCTTGCGCTGCAGACGCGCGAAGAGGTTTTACTCGGGTGCGTAGACGAAGCTTCGGAGCAGCGCATGAAGGCCGTTGTCGACAAGGCGCTGCGTACCGGCGACTCTGTTGGTGGGGTGTTTGAAGTGGTGGCCCACGGTGTTCCGCCTGGCCTGGGAACTTATGCAAACTGGGACGAGCGGCTGGATGGAATGCTGGCGGCGGCCGTGATGTCGCTGCAGGCGGTCAAAGCGGTGGAAATTGGGCGCGGGGTAACGGCGGCGGGTGCGTTCGGCTCCATGGTGCATGATGCGATCCATTACGCGGCGGAAGGCAAAGCGGACAAGCATACCCGGTTCGTGCGCGACCAGAATAATGCAGGCGGGATTGAAGGCGGCATCTCGAATGGCGAGGATGTGATCGTGCGGGGGTACTTGAAACCGATTTCGACACTGCGCCGGCCGTTGGGATCTGTGAGCTTTGAGACACGCGAAGAAACCAAGGCGGCCTACGAGCGGTCGGATGTCTGCGTGGTTCCGGCGGCCGGGGTCGCGGCTGAGGCGATGGTGGCGCTGACCCTGGCGAAACTAGCCATTGAGAAGTTCGGCGGCGACTCACTGCGCGAAATGGTGAGAAACTATCAAGGGTACTGCGATCAGATCCGCAAATATTGATCTGCCAGAGATTAGAAAGACAAGACTCGCTCAATGATTTATCCGATCGTGAAATTTCCCGACCCGGTCCTGCAGAAACCTGCGGAGCCGGTCACAGTGTTCGACGCAGAATTGCGCAAGCTGGTCGATGACATGTTTACGTCGATGTATGACGCGCAGGGGATTGGTCTGGCCGCACCGCAGATCGGGATTTCGAAACGGCTAACGGTGATTGATCTCAGCTTTCAGAAAAAGCCGGAAGACAAGATTGTCCTGATCAATCCTGAAGTGATCGAGATTAGAGGCAAGCAGGTGGAGGAAGAAGGCTGCCTGAGCTTGCCGGAGATTCGCGATCGCGTGGTGCGAGCTGCAGAAGTGAAAGTGCGTGCCCAGGATGCGGAAGGCAGGCCGATTGAAGTGGAAGGCACGGAACTGCTGGCCCGCGCTATTCAACACGAGATTGACCATCTGGATGGAATCCTTTTCATCTTTCGCCTGAGCCGGTTGAAGCGCGATTTGCAGCTGCGAAAGATTCGCAAGCTACAGCGGGCGGGCGAGTGGTAAAACCGGGCTGTCTGTCGGCAACTCGTTCCCAACATCCCTAGGAGTCGTGCCCGAACCCATGCGCCTGGTTTTTTGTGGAACTCCGCAATTCGCAGTTCCCACCCTGAAGGCTCTGCTGCAGGCAGGCCATCGCGTAGAGCTGGTGTTGTCGCAGCCGGATCGTGCCAGCGGTCGCGGCATGGAAGTTCAAATCTCACCGCTGAAGCTCTATGCCGAGCAGCACGGCCTGGAACTGACGCAGCCGGAGAAGATCCGCAATAACACTGAGCTGCAGGAGCGACTGCGGGCTTTGTCTCCGGACGCCATCATCATCGTCGCCTATGGCCGTCTGATTCCACCATGGATGCTGAGTCTGCCGAAGCATGGCAATTTGAATGTTCATGCGTCGCTGCTTCCCAAGTATCGCGGAGCGGCGCCGATTCAATGGGCGGTTGCGAATGGCGAAACGGAAACGGGCATCACTACCATGCGAATTGATGAGGGGCTCGACACCGGCGATATTTTGCTGCAGGAGCGGGTGCCAATTTTGCCGCGGCAAACTTCGGTGGATCTGTCACCGGTTCTTGCCGAAGTTGGCGCGGAGTTGATGGTTCGCACCTTGGCCGGGCTGGAGCAAGGAACACTGCGGGCGACAAAACAGGACTCCACCAAGGCAACGCTAGCGTCAATCCTGCAGCGGGAAGATGGCCGTGTCGATTGGAGTCGGACCGCGCAACAGATCTTCGACCGCTGGCGAGGGTTTCAACCTTGGCCGGGAGCGTTCACAAGTTTCCGCGGAAAGAAATTGCTTCTTCATACGATGCAGGTGGTCGCAGATGCGCCGGGGTCCACTGCGGCTCCTGGAACGCTGGTGCGGCAAGCCAATCGTTTGCTCACCGCCTGCGGGGAAAGCACTTGGCTCGAGCTACTGGAGCTGCAGGCGGAAGGGAAACGCCGCATGCCGGTGGAGGCGTTTCTGAATGGCTTTTCTTTCGCCGACGGCGACCGGCTGGATGCACGATGACGGCGGCCGCGATCGCCCCGGCCCGACGCGCGGCCTTTGACATTCTTCGAAAAGTAGGACGAGGCCGAGGCAACAGCGATACGCTGCTGCACTCCCTGCAGGTGAATCAGCTGTCGCCGCAGGATCGCAACCTTTGCACGACGCTGGTGCTGGGGACCTTGCGGTGGCAGCTGGTACTCGACGCCGAGTGCCGGCGATTTCTGGCACGGCCGGATCTGACCTTGCCGGAAGATGCGCTGCTGGCGCTTCGCATGGGTGCATATCAACTGCTATTTCTCGACCGGATTCCCACGCATGCGGCTCTTTTCGAATCGGTGGAGTGGTGCAAGCATTCCGAGGGCGCGCGGCAGTCCGGGCTGGTGAATGCTGTGTTGCGTAAAGTAGCTGCGTCGCCAAAGACGCGCGCCTTCGATGCCGAGCAAGCCTACCCGCTATGGATGGTGGCGCGATGGAGGAAATTTTATGGCGCTGAGGCCTGCAGGAAAATTTGCGAACAGGGTCAGGTCGAACCAGAAACCGCGTTGAGGCTGCTGCGTGATGATGCTGAGGAGATGTTGCAGTCACATGGAGTGGAGCTGCAGCCTGGGAAGTTTTTAGCCATGGCCAGAAGGATTGCGGATGGCGGAGCGAAGACATTCAGCGAATCGCCAGAGGCGCCCGTATATGCGCAATTGCAGGATGAGGGCTCGCAGTTGGTGGCGGAGCTGTTGGGGCGCGGATCGCGAATCCTCGATATGTGCGCCGCACCGGGAGGCAAGACAGCAGTGTTGCTGCAGAACAATCCAGGTACGGAAATGCTGGCGAGCGACCTGCATCCAACGCGGCTGGCGACCATGCAACGACGCCTCAGTGCGACGGTGAATCTGGACCACGTGGAACTGCGGGTTGCGGATGCAGCCAAACTGACGGGAGTGGGTCCATTCGACAGAATTTTGTGCGATGTGCCGTGCACCGGAACAGGAACGCTGGCACGAAATCCGGAGATTCGACATCGTCTGCTGGCAGAGGAACTGGTGCGGCAGGCTGAGCGGCAGCGAGAGATTTTGTCCGCGGGTCTGCGCTTGCTGGCGCCGGGAGGGCGGCTGCTCTACTCCACTTGCTCGCTGGAGCCGGAAGAGAATGCCGCGGTGCTGGAGGCGTGCTTAAGCTCGCCAGAGAACCCGAAACATGAATGGAAGAAGTTGGATCTACTTGGCGAGTTCGACCGGCTGGAACGAGAGGGAATCGCGAAGGGTGATTCCGTTGAAGCGTTGCGCACGAGCGGGTTCCGCGATGGATATTTGCGGACACTTCCGGGAGTGCATCCTTGTGACGGATTCTTCGCTGCGCTGATCGAGCGTCAGTAGAAATGTTTTCGGTTCGTATGGCTCAGGGTTGGACGGTCAACTGAATCATCGAGCCGGCCGGAATGCGCGTTCCCGCTGCGGGAACCTGTGCAATCACGGAGCCGGGAGGAGCTGTGGCCGCCGGGATCGCAGGCGGCGGTGAGTTTGCGGTAGAAGCCGCGGGTTGACCTGTCGGCGCTGAAGCAGAAGTTGCGGCCGGCGTGTTCTGTATGGGTGCAAGCTTAAAGCCAGCATGGATGATCGCGAGCGCGGCCTGGGTGAAATTTTCGCCGATCATGTCTGGCATCACGCTGGCATCCTGTGGCGGCGGAGCCGGGTGCGCTGTCAGGATGCTGACGCGTGGACCCTCGACGTCGGTTGCGTTGCCTGTGGGTGTTTGGGCGATGACCGTATTCTCTGGCGCGTAGGCATAGGGCAGGCCAACCACTGCGCCCAACTGCAATCCCGTGCGGCGAATGGTGATGGTGGCGATGGTTTCATTCATTCCGTCGACGGAAGGAACGGCGACTTTTTGAGGTCCCAGGCTTACGGTCATTCGCACCCGCCACGATTTGCGCACCAGGGTTCCGGGTGCCGGGCTTTGTGTCAGAACAGCTCCGAGAGGTTGCGTCGCGCTATAGTAATGGCCGTCGATGCCCGCCTGCAGGCCTTTGGCACGCAACTCGACGACAGCTTGCGGTACGGTGCGGCCGCGTAATACCGGTACGTGGACCTCAGCTCCATGAATGGCGAGTCGCATGGTAATCAGCGCAGATACCAGCGCAATGGTTACCAATAAGAGAACCGCCGACAATGCGCGAAAAATTTGTAACATGGATGTCGCCTGCCCGCTTCAACCTGCGTATTCAATCACAAATTCTATCTTGGCAGTTTTGGACAACATGGCGGCCACGCCGCAGTATTTCGTTTCGGAAAGCCGGACCGCATCTTCCATAGCCTTGTGTGACACAGTTCCGCTGACGCGATAAACCAACTTCACATGGGTAAAAACTTTTGGCGGGTCAGAGGAGCGCTCCGCAACTGCGGAAACGGTGAGCCCGGTAAACGGCTCGCGCTTTTTTCTCAGGATAGTGACGACATCGATAGCGGTGCACCCGCATAGGCCCATTAATACGGCTTCCACGGGACTGACGCCTTGCGTATGCGCATCATCGCCGTCGAATACGATGGTGTGACCGCTGTGTGAAAGCGCATCGAAGACCATTTCCTGTTTCCATGTTGCACTGGCTTGCATGTTGCCGACTCCTTTGCATGTGGAACACTTCAGCGTTGGTTGTCAGTGGCTGGCTCGGGATGAATAAAGACGCGGGCAATCTGCGGCATCTCCGATTTGACTCGATCTTCCAGCGCAGTAATCAGAGCATGAACATCGGCCATGCTTCGGTCGTCGGGCAAAGTGCAATGGCAGGAAATCTGCATGCGTTCGCCAGCCTTTGATACAACGACCGCGTGTACATCCAGAATATCCGGAAACTCACTGGCCAAGCGACGCAGTTCGACTTCCAGCGCGGCATCTTCACTAGGCCTCGCCTCAGTCTCAATGGTGCCGCGTTCACTCTCAATGTGCGTCAGGATGGAATTGATCTCGGGGACGTCCGCGCGGGTTTCACTTTCGATACGGGTGACCAGCGTGTGCGCCTCACGCAGACTCAGGGATTCCGGAACTTCCAGGT
The DNA here is from genome assembly GCA_963794795.1 of uncultured Acidobacteriota bacterium. GTDB lineage: Bacteria > Acidobacteriota > Terriglobia > Terriglobales > Acidobacteriaceae > JAKAAZ01. The sequence goes on from CAWCFC010000017.1 coordinate 26,514, forward strand.
GCTGTTCAAGGTGGAGTTTTCCGTCATAATGCTGCACGCTCAGATCGTGGACCGAAAGGTTATGACGAGCCGCGACTGCGCGCACGCGGTCAAAAATGCTTTCAGAGCGCCCGATTCGTGGAACGACGTTGACGACGACATCGGCTTCTGGAAGAATGAGGCGCACCGCATCGGCGACCTGTTCCTTCAATTGTTCCGTTCGCTGAAAGCTAAGGTTCCGCGGCATGCCGACGGTCAGATCGGCAAAGTAATGGTTTCCGGCGAGTCGGAGACGCAGGCGTTCCACCCCGATACTATCGGGCAACTGTCGCAGGGATTCCGTAACGCGTCGGCGAGTGGCGAGAGGAGCGGCGTCGGTAAGAATATCGACGGTCTGGCGGGCGAGGCGCCAACAGACTTTGAGAATAATGATCGACACCACCACCGCGGCGACGGGGTCGCCAAAGCGCAGCCAGTGAAGATGCCAATGTTGCGAAGCCGCGCCGGCAAGCAAGCCGCCAATGACGGCGAGGCTCGACCAGATATCCATGCTGAAGTGGAGCGCATCGGCTTCGAGCGCCTGACTTTTTGTTTGCCGGGCGACGCGGCCCAGAGCACGCGACCGGACAAAGTCCACCGCCATCGACAGCAACAGCACCGCGAACGGCCAGATGGAAAGATTCAGCGGCGCCGCGTGGCCCAGGATTCGTTCAAAAGCCTCGCCAAGGATCCAAATCACAGAAGCAACCATGAACAGCGTTTCGGTAAACGCGGCCAGGTTTTCCATTTTGCCGTGACCGTAGGCGTGGTCCTCATCTGCAGGCCGGTCAGAGATGGTGATGGAGGCAAGGATGATCAGGGAGGCGACCAGGTCAAGGCCGGAATGCGCCGCCTCCGACAACATGCCGATGCTGCCGCTTTGCACGCCCGTCAATAGCTTGAGGAACGTCATGATCGCGGCAGCGCCGACCGAGACAATGGCAGTGCGCAGCTTGATTGAAGCGTTAAACGTCCCGCGACTTAAAAAGGAAAAGGGGCGCGCCATTTTGACCTGTCATTCTCCACAGCCGCGAAACCAAGCGACATTGGCGTGGGGAAGGTTCATGCTTTCACAGCGCGGTACAGGCCCGCAATGCCAAACGTATACGGTGTCCATGTTGCCTGTACAAACCCGCAGGCTCGCAACATGGCCAGCATCTCGTCCGGTTTGGGAAAGCGATGCACTGAGTGCGGAAGATATTCGTAGGGTGCGGACGCTCCAGATAGAGTCCTTCCGATGCGAGGAAGAATATGGCGGAAGTACAGGCTGTAGATTTTTCCGAAGAAACCGCCAGGCTCGTTGAAATCGAGGATGCCTAGTTGCGCGCCGGGTCGCAGAACGCGAGCCATCTCGCGGAGGCCAGCTTCATAATTCGCCAAATTTCGAAAACCGAAGGCAGTTGTGATCAAGTCGATGGAATTGTCCGCCATGGGCATATGCAGCGCATCGGCTTCCATGGTGACAACGCCGAAGGGTGAGAATTCTGGCGATGCAAACTTTTCTTTCGCGCGTTCCAGCATCTCGTGAGAAAAGTCGAGCGCGACGACTGGCTTGCCGTTGGCTGGTCGCAGCCGCAGCAGCGCAAGGGTCATATCGCCGGTGCCGCAGCAGAGATCTAAAACGGCAGAATCCGGATTCCGTAAAATAGGTGCGAAGACGCGCGCCGTGCGACTCCACCAGATGCGATCTACATTCGCAGACAAGACATGATTCAACAGATCGTAGCGCGGAGCAATTCCGTTAAACATGGATTGCACGGCCCGGCTAACGCTTTGCTCATCACGAGTCGATCCAGGCCCGACGGTTGGCCCGGTGGGTTCTGCGCCGCTCGCGAAGCCAGTCATACGCCGCGTTCTTTCATGGTCCGCAACATGGATTGGATGGCTGCCAGCAATTCCTGCTGCGTGACGTCTTGGACCACTACAGCTTTGCCGATCGCCACAGGCAGAACGAAACGCTGCACCGTCTGTAAATGTTTTTTATCGCCGGCGGTGCGATCGAGCAGAACCTTTGCGGTGGCGCGAAAGCGTGGAAACGGACCCAGGCGAAACGTCAGCTCTTCGATGCGTGAGGCTTCGGCGGGTGTCAAAGCTGAGCGCGCGACGGCAAGATGTACAGCTGCAATCATTCCCCACGCAATCGCTTCGCCATGCAGCAAGGTGCGGTAGCGAGTGGCTGCCTCAATGGCGTGGCCCACAGTGTGACCAAGGTTCAGCAACATTCGCTCGCCGGATTCGCGTTCGTCGGCGCTGACAATTTCTGCCTTGATACGTGCCGAGGTTTCAATGGCGCGAGTGATCACTGCCTGATCGCCGGCGAGCAGGCTGGCCATATTCTGCTCCAGCCACGCGAAGAAGCGGGCATCGCCGAGAACGGCGGCCTTAATACTTTCTACTGCGCCAGAACGCAGCTCCTTAGGTGGAAGCGTTGTCAATACGACAGGATCAGTGAAGACAGCGGCGGGGGGGTAGAAACTTCCCACAAGATTTTTACCGACGCGAAGATTGACTCCAGTCTTGCCACCGATGGAGGAGTCGATTTGCGAAAGATAGGTGGTGGGCACCTGCACATAGCGGATACCACGCATGTATATGGCTGCTAGAAAGCCCGTCATGTCGCCGATGACGCCGCCGCCAAATGCGACCAGCAATGCGTCCCGTTTGGCACCTGCCGCGGCCATCTTCTCAGCCAGGTGCTCGACGGTCTTGAGTTGTTTCAGTCTCTCACCCGGAGGCACGAACAGAGGCACGATTCCGACTTTTCGCGCGGCGAACGAACCTTGAAATAGCTGTCCCCAGCGCGACCAGATTTCTGGAGACGTGACCACAAAAATGGCGCGCTGCTCACCGGCCACGCGGCGAAGCTGAGGCGCAAGTGTTTCCAGCAACCGGGGCTGCACTTGGACGGGATAATTCACCGTTGCGGTTTTGACCAGAATTGTCGACATGCTGTTTTCCTAATCGTATCGTACGTGGCGTGGCGGCTCGCAACGGCGTCCTCAGCAGGTGAGATGCGGCGGTTCTGTGCGTGCTATCCTCACAATCGTGGAGACGCATCATTCGCGCGGTTGGATTGTAGTTGGTGGAGGAATTACGGGGCTGCGCGCGGCGCTGACGCTGGCGAAAGCTGGTGACGTCACGTTGATCACCAAGGAAGGCGCGTCGGAATCGAACACGCATTACGCGCAAGGCGGAATCGCGGTCGCCATGGGCGGCGCAGAGGATGTGGAACTGCACGGTCAGGACACCATCCATGCGGGCGATGGCCTGGTATTTGAGAAAGCGGCGCGGCTGCTGGTGGAAGAAGGTCCGGCTCGCATTCAAGAACTGCTGGCCTGGGGCACCCACTTCGACCGGGAAAAAGATGGACAGGGCGACCTGATGCGGACCCGCGAAGGGGCGCATAGTTTGCCACGAATTCTGCACGCGAATGGCGATGCGACCGGAAGAGAAATCGGTCGTGCGCTACTGGAGCGCGTCGCGAAGGAGCCGCGCATTCATCTGCATGAACGGGTCACGATGCGTGACCTGGTGGTTCGCGATGGCAGAGTGATCGGGGTGGACGCGCTGGATGAAGACAACAGGCCGCTGATATTTCTTGGTAGCGGAGTGCTGCTCGCGAGCGGCGGAGCGGGTCAGGTATACAGCGACACCACCAATCCTGGCGTGGCTACCGGTGACGGAATAGCCGTGGCCTACCGGGCAGGCGCTGAAGTTTCTGACATGGAGTTCTACCAATTTCATCCCACTGCGCTGAGCGTTCCGGGTGCGCCCAGGTTTCTACTTTCTGAAGCGCTGCGAGGCGAAGGAGCGCTGCTGCGCAATCACCGCGGTGAGCGATTTATGGATCGCTACCACGCTATGGCCGAGCTTGCACCGCGGGATGTTGTGGCTCGCGCCATTATGCGCGAAGGAATTGACGAACGATCCGGCGAGGCCCTGCCAGTCTATCTGGACATGCGACATGTGACCGGCAAAGATCTGCGTGCGCGATTTCCTGGCATCTCCGCGCGATTAGACGAGTATGGTTTCGACCTGTCGAAGGATATGATTCCGATTCGACCGGCGGCGCACTACCTGATGGGGGGAGTGCGGACAGACTTGTATGGGCGAACCAATGTGGCTGGACTGTTCGCTGCTGGAGAGGTTGCATGCACTGGCGTCCACGGTGCGAATCGCCTGGCCAGCAATTCCTTGCTGGAGGGTTTGGTGTTTGGGCAGCGAGCGGCGGAGTCGATGTTGCGGGAAGATTTGCCTGCTGAGGCGACAGTGGGTCCGGAACAAAGCGCGCCACAAGTTTCGGAGATTTTTGCGACAGAAGCAGAGAGGGCGCGAGTCGCCGAGTTGCGGGAAACGCTTCGCAGCTTAATGTGGCAATATGCAGGACTGCTGCGCGATGAGGCGGGGCTCTCCAGGATCCAAGCGGAGTTGAAGGCTATGCAACGTGAGCTTCCGCCGGCTACCACTCGCGAAAATGCTGAGTTGCGCAACCTGCACGCCGTGGCGGAACTGATTGTGGCATCGGCGCGGGCGCGAAAAGAATCTCGCGGTGCTCATGCGCGCAAGGATTTTCCGCAGCATGACTCAGGGCCGGCAAAGCACTCTCGCATGGTTCACGACCACGTGGACTTTATTTCGTTTGACTAGGCGGCGGGGCGCGCGCGTTTCTTCGAGGATGGCTTCGAGACCAGTGACCATATTGCCGTGATGGTGACAGCAGACGCCAGCACGGTGAGCGAAATCCAGATCGGTACTGTGATGACATTACTCAACATCATCTTGCCGCCGACAAAGATCAAAATCGCGACCAATCCATAGCGCAGCTTGTGCAGCCGTTGCAGCGCGGAGGCCAGCGCGAAATACAGGGAACGCAATCCCAACACCGCAAAAATGTTGGATGAGTAGACGATGAAGGGGTGATGCGATACGGCCAGTACTGCGGGAATCGAGTCAGTGGCAAATACTAAGTCCGTGGTTTCAATGGCCAGCAATGCAATGAACAAAGGTGTAAAGCGCAGATGGCCTTCCTCCCGTACGAAGAACTGATACGGATGTTTTCCCCGGGCCATGGGCGGATGCCGGGAGAGCCAATCCATCCAAAACAGGGGATGTTCCGGTCGGGACTGAAGGGATTTTCGCAGCAGGTGAAACGCGGTGTAGAGCAGAATCGCGCCGAAGATGTAATTCATCCAGGAGAAAGTGTTCAGCAAGCGAATCCCTGCGAAAATCATGGCGGCACGCATCACAATCGCGCCCAGCACTCCGAAGAACAGCACCCTGCGCTGCTGGGACAGCTTGAGTCCGAAGGCTTGAAACAAGACGAGGAAAACGAACAGATTGTCGATGCTGAGGGATTCTTCGATGCCGTAGCCAGCCAGGTATTCAAGGGCATAGCGCTGCGATAGCACACGATAGACAACGAACGCAAAGAGCAACGCTGCTGCGATCCAGACAGCCGTCATCCAATTTGCGCGGCGAACCAGCACAGGCTCTTCGCGGGCAGTCCGGGTAACGGCCCAATCTACGATCAGCAGGCCAAACACCAGCGCGTGAAAGAGCAGCCATAACCATAGAGGCGCGCCGCCGAACAAATGATCGTCCATGAAGTTGCCGACAGGGGCCATGAATGGATCTATTTCTGATTCAACAAATGGATGGTTTCAAGAACAGTCTGTCCTACCACGGTCAAACTATGGGCGCTGATCTTGTCCATAGTGTCCTGGGCGGTGTGATGATAGCCGTCCGGAAGCATAAAGCTGTGCGGGCCGTAGTCGTAGTCGATCAGGTCGGCCGAGGGAACGCCGCGCTCGACGAAGGGTAGATGGTCGTCTTCAATCGCGTTTGTGGTGGCGAAAAAATACGATCTGATCACCCTCCTGCTTCGCCGCCTGATCGACCAGATCCAAAAGCCAGGGAGTGGAATTTTGATCGCGGGCGATGTCAAGATCCTTGTCGCCGATCATGTCGACCAGCAGAAATGCCTTGATGCGTTTCAGCGTGCCATCGCGGTCCCATTTGGCGGCCAGGTGGCGGCTGCCGTACAGAGAATCAGTGGCGGACCACTGTTGGATCGCCTCTTCACCATCGAAAAACACAAGCCAGACGCTGTTTCCATCCAACGTGTGTCCCCGCAGGATGTTTCCCATTTCGACGAGCAGACCGCTGGTGGAAGCGCCGTCGTTCGCGCCGACATAGTGAATGTTGCGCAGCGGATAGTTGGTCTCATAATGCGAAGCAAGGACGATAATGCCCGGCTTTCTTTCCCGGAAATTTCACGATGAAGTTATGCATCGTCATCATGCCGGCGGGCGTGTTTGCGGAGAAAGTGTCCTCTTCAAGATTGTCTTTGGCGAATTGCTTTTTGAGAAAATTCTCCGCACACACATGACCCTGGCTGCCAATCCAGCGTGGACCGCAGTTCACAATGTCCTGCGCATACTGGTAGGCGCGGCTGCCGTTGAACGAGATTCGCGAAGCACTATGGGGATGTTCGTGGGCCTGCGCGGCTGCGAGAGAAGAAACTGCAAGACAGCATACGGCGATCAGAAACGTCAGACTTCTCGAACTCATCCGACGCTTCATTCGCCCTCCTGCTTCGCTTTCTTTCGCCGATTGCGCGCGTCGGGGTGCACCAGGTGGGCCACTCCAATGCTGATTAAATAGAGCATCAACATGGGCGTGGCAAACAGGCACATGCTGAGCGGATCGGGCGTAGGGGTAATGATGCCGGCAATGATAAAGATGACCAGGATGGCATAGCGCATGTTCTTCCACAGCCAGCGCGAATTCACAATCCCGAACAATGCCAGAAAGAAGACCAGAATTGGCAGTTCAAAGACGATGCCCAGGCCAAGGATGACGGTGAGAAAGAGCTCCGTATATTCGCCGATCGTGACCATCGGTTTGAATTGCGAGCCATAGCCGATAAGAAATTCGAGAGCGCCGGGATAGACGAATCGGTATCCAAAAAATGCGCCCAGCAGGAACAGGCCCACGGTTGCGGACATGAAGGGAATCAGATACCGTTTCTCGTTCTGATACAGGCCGGGAGCAATGAACAGCCACACCTGGTACAGAATGAACGGGGAGGCAACGATGATGCCACCGAACAATCCAATCTTCAGGAAGAAATTGAAGGGGTCCATCGGATTGAGATAGACCAGTTGCGTATTCAGATGATGCGCATTCAGCGCCTTCGTAATGGGCGCGATCATGAACGCGGCGATGCGCTGGTGAAAACCGTAGGCAACGAAGAATCCGACGCCGATCGAGAGCAGGGAATAGACCAGGCGCTTGCGCAGCTCCTGCAGATGTTCCAGCAGGCTCATGCCGGGCAATTCGGCTCGATCGCCCACAGCGGTGCGGGCGCGGTCCAGCAGATCAACCATGAGTGACGTCCGCTACCGTGGGGGCAGCATAGGGATCGGCGGGTTCGTGATTGTGAAGGGATGTCGGATCTGCCGCCTCCGACTCGTGGATCGCTGGCGATTGCGGTTCCGAGTGTGGGCGCCGCAGAGTAAGGAGTGTGGTGCGGGGTTCGGCGCCGGCTGCAGGATTGATTACAGGCTCTTCCGCGTTGTTTTCGGCAACTGCTTGCTCATGCGGGACCGCGTCTTCCGCTCGGGTCGATTCCGCAGAGCTTAAATCCTGTGGGTTGACGGTATCGATGTTCGGATATTGGCCGACTGGCAACGTCTCCTCAGGATAGGGCAGGTCCGGTGTGGGGGACTCGGGAATGTCGGTCGAGATTTCAGCGGAAGTCGCGGTTTCCAGTTCTTTCTTTGCAGGAGCAATCGTGTTGCGATCCGTCAACTCTGCCTGCCGCAGCTCTTCTTCAATCTGGAACTTGAATTCATTGCTGGCGCGGCGGAATTCGCCCACCAATTTTCCCAGTTGCCGCCCAATCTCAGGCAGTTTCTTAGGCCCAAAAATGATCAGGGCTAACACGAAGATAAAGACTGTATCGGGCAGACTCATCAGGTTCCATCATACTGAAGTGGCGCGCGGCGGAACAATCCTACGCAGGAGGAACGCGTAGCGGCTACGTTTGGATGTTGCGTGGGCCAAACTACTGGTTCGAGAACAATTCTGCGGATCTATCCAGGGTAAGCGCCGGTGATGTAGCCCTCGAGCTGCTCGATGGCGTGGGCCTGGCCGGAAATCACCCATTTCACCAGATCGCCGATCGAGATGACGCCCAGAACGCGCTCATCCTGGCAGACAGGCAGATGGCGGAAGTGATGCTGTGTCATCAGTGTCATGCATTCGTCCACGGTATGTTGCGGAGAGACAAAAAAGACCGGGGTAGTCATGATTTCGTGGACTTGAGTCTCTTTGGAAGAGTGGCCCATCAGGGCAACTTTGCGAGCGTAATCACGCTCAGAGAGCATGCCGACGAGCTTGTTGTCGGAAAGCACCAGTAACGCGCCGATATCATTTGCAGCCATCTTTTCGACGGCTTCGTAGACTGACTGGTCCGGCGCAATCGAGAGAACGGTTCGTTGACTTTTGTTACGCAGCACCAATCCAACCGTGTCAGAAATTTTCATCAGACCCCTCCTGAACCATGGCGGTATCTTGCCGGTGCGCCGGTTCCATGCCGGGTGACTGGATGCCGCTCGGTACAGAAATGCGTCCGTAGCCAATATATGCCATAACGATTGCGGCGGAACAGATGTCAAGTTACCGGGGATTTTTGAAGGGATGAAAATTGCCGGTGCCGCGGGCTGAGAGATCCGCGACCCTCACGATGGAAACCAGTTTGGTAACCGGCCGGGGTGTGATTGTAAGGTCGGCCGTATTACAATCGGATTACAGGAATTTTCAATTGAGTTGAATCCCACGCTCATTTGAAACGTCCAATAACTGTTGCAACAACCCCGTGGATTGGGTGGTAAGGCCCCAGAATAGGCCAAAGCCACAGTGAACCCACTGCAACGGCATAAAGAAATGCTTTCAACATCCCCGTTCCATTGCGAAGATGGCAAGGAACTGAAGGCGGAAATAACGTGGCTACACTCATTGAACCCGTAGTATCAATGCCAGCCGAAACTGCGCCTGAAGCGTGTTCGCTGGACAACTATCTTGCGATGCCAGACCACACGATGGATGGTCGCATCGCCGCTGCCCGGGCTCGCCTGGGCAAAGAGGCACTCATCCTGGGGCACCATTACCAGCGGGATGAGGTGATTCGGTTTGCCGACTACACCGGCGACTCCTATAAGTTGTCGAAGATTGCCTCGCAATCCGACGGCCGCTACATCCTTTTCTGCGGTGTACATTTCATGGCTGAAAGCGCGGATATTCTGGCGCGACCATGGCAGCAAGTAATCCTGCCAGATCTGAATGCAGGCTGCTCGATGGCCGATATGGCGGACATTTCCCAGGTGGAAGAATGCTGGGACAAGCTGCATGCTGCCGGACTCGACTCGGCATCTGCAGGCGGTTTAGTGCCGCTGACCTACATGAACTCCACGGCAGCGATCAAGGCGTTTTGCGGGGAGCGTGGCGGACTGGTGTGCACTTCCTCCAACGCCAAGGCGGCATTCAACTGGGCTTTTGCCCGCGGCAGTCGCATCCTTTTCCTGCCCGATCAGCACCTGGGTCGCAATACCGCGTACGCCATGGGAATTCCGTTGTCCGAAACCGTTGTGTGGGATCCGTATCAGATTCATGGCGGCATTACGCCAGATCGTTTGCGTGCAGCGAAAGTCATTTTGTGGAAAGGGCACTGCTCGGTTCATCAGCGGTTTTTGCCTGAGCATGCCGACAGGGTGCGCGCGGCGTATCCCGGAATTCAGGTGATTGTTCATCCGGAATGCCGGTTGGAAGTTTGCCAGAAGGCGGACGCGATCGGATCAACCGAGGGGCTGATTAAAATTATTGAGGACGCGCCGGAAGGCTCGATGTTTGCTGTCGGAACCGAGATTCACCTGGTCAATCGCCTGGGCAAGCGGTTTGCTCCGCTGGGAAAGAAAGTGATCACGCTGGACGAATCGGGCTGCCTCTGTACGACTATGTTCCGGATCTCGCCGCAACATCTGGCCTGGGCACTGGAAAATCTGGTGGAAGGCCGGGTCGTCAATCGCATCCGAGTCAGTGACGACGTGAAACACTGGGCGGGAGTGGCGCTTGGCCGTATGCTGGAGATACGGGGGTAGCGAGTGAAGACTTTTTCTCTTGAAGAAGCGCAAACGCTGGTTCCTGTTTTGGAATCGCTGATGAAGAACGCGATGGAGGCCAAGAAGACGGCCGAATCCATCGCCCAGGAATTGCAGCAACTGTCGCAGCGCATATTTTTGAACGGCGGAACGCTGGTCCATATCGCCGCTGTAGCGCATCGCCGCGCGCTACAGGATAAATCCGTGCAGCAGGTGAAAGACACCCTGGCTGAAATCGATTCAATTGGCGTGCAGGTGAAGGATCTCGACGCGGGGCTGCTGGACTTTCCTTGCCGGCTGGGAGAAGAGATCGTGCTGCTGTGCTGGAAGATGGGCGAAACCGAAATTCGCCACTGGCACACCTTGGACGGCGGATTTGCCGGGCGCCAGGCTGTTGACGAGCGGTTTCGCCGGTCGCAAAAGCAAAAGCCGAATTAACAGGACAATCTTAAGTCCTTTCTCGCCTCTCGAGCACTGCCTAGCCAGTGCCGACCTTCACTTCGCCGGCTATTTAGATTTTTCCAGAGCTTTTGCGCCTGCAAGATGCTTCTCAAGCACCGGGATTGCCTGTTCCGCATACGATTTCACGGCCGGATTCTGCGCGTCGTCCGCCTCTTTCTTGTACACGGCGAGGGCTTCGGTGTGCCCGACAATCATCTCGTGAATATAGCGGCGATCGAAGGCAGCGCCCTTCAGTTTCTGAAAAGGGTCAATCATCTTCTTGTTGTGCTCGGCGTCAATTGAGGTTGGCACGTTCAGGCTGGCTTGGTGAGCGGCGTCGTTCAGTTGGCTGAAATCCTTGGTGTGATCGGTGACCAACATTTGGCCGTAATCCTTGACGGACTGCGAGGAGGCGGCGTCTTGCGCCAATTGCCCCAGGTTGGCTTCCACCATGTCGGTTTGCGCGGCAAAATCGACGAATTGCTGGTCGGTCATAGCCGGTTTTGGAGTGGTTTTTCTTTGGGCTAGTACAGAGGTTGAACCGAGGGCGATGCAGCAGACGACCAAAAGAATGCGTTTCATTGGATTTCCTCTCAAACCGACTTCAATTTCTTAGGATGCAGACGCAGCGCGAAGAGAAACCAAATCGATTCCCCGGATAAATAGATTTTGTTCACGAAGCTGCTGGCTGGTTTATGCCCAGCGTAACCATAAAAATATCGTTTTAGCCGCATGAAAACTGGCGACGATGATGCATCGGCTCATCGCTTCATATCGTCGTGGGTTTGTTATTCTGGTGTTGATACCTATTTTTCATTTTTGGCGCGACATGAACGCCAAACAGATTTCCATCGAACACCAACTGAAAGGGCGACAAAACATGCTACAAATTGGCGAAAAATTCCCCGATTTTTCTTTAACTGCCACCATTTCGACCGAGAAGGACGAGGCGAAAGCATTCAAGACAATCACGCAGGATTCCTATGCAGGGAAGTGGAAGCTCTATTTCTTCTGGCCGAAGGATTTTACTTTCGTCTGCCCGACTGAAATTGCAGCTTTCGGCAAGCTGAATCGCGAGTTTCTGGACCGCGACTGCCAGATATTGGGTGCCAGCACGGATAGCGAATATGTCCACGCGGCGTGGCGTACACACCATGCCGACTTGAAGGATTTGCCGTTTCCCATGCTTTCCGACATCAAACGCGATCTTTCCGGTGAGCTCGGAATTTTGGACGAGAAGGCCGGCGTCGCGCAGCGAGCCACGTTCCTGGTGGACCCAGACAACGTCATCCGATTCATCTACGTGACGGATCTTTCGGTCGGCCGCAATCCGCAGGAAGTACTGCGCGTGCTGGATGCATTGCAGACGGATGAATTGTGCCCGTGCAACTGGCAAAAAGGTGAAGCCACGCTGCAGGCCTGAAGACCAAACGAAAGGACGATGTATGTCTCTTGATGAATTGATCGACAACCTTCCGGAATATGCGAAGGATCTGAAGCTGAATTACTCTTCGCTGATTCGCCAGAACACGGAGCTCACGAAAACGCAGGTGTGGGGATCGTTACTGGTAAGTGCCATCGCAACCCGGCAGCCGGCCCTGACAGGGGCCGCGCTGCAGTCTGCGGCGGAGCATCTGACGGCAGAGCAAGTGGATGCAGTCAAGACCGCCGGAGCGCTGATGGGAATGAACAACATCTTCTATCGTTTCCATCATCTAACAAAGAACGAGAAGTATGCCACGATGCCAGCGCGGTTGCGAATGAATGGAATTCGCACTCACAAGGCTGACCCGGTGGACTTTGAATTATGGTGCCTGGCCGCTTCCGCGGTAAACGGTTGCGGAAAGTGTATCGACGCGCATGAGAACGTGCTGCGGCAAAAGGGAATCACGGAAGAAACCATGATTGCCTCAGTCCGTATCGCCTCCATCGTCCATGCCATTGGAACGGTCCTGGACGTGGAGTACAGTTCCATCGAGGAACCGGTGTTGCAGGTGTAGCGCACCGGGAGCGACATACGCGACACGCGCAAGGAGGGTTGTGGATCTGTCCCCAATGCAGTTTCAGCCGTTGTTCCGCGCTGCGCGCCGCAGTATCGTTCCCATTTATGTTGCTACAGTTTTCCTTGGCATCACCGGATGCACGGGATTTTTTGTGCCCACTTGCCAGGAATACAACGACTGCACCAGCACAACTACCAGCACCACCAGCACGACTTCGACGACAGGCACCACTGGAACCACCGGCACGACCTCGACAACAAGCACGACGTCGACGACAGGAACAACGTCTACCACCGGAACGACTGCGACCACCAGTACGACCGGGACAACTACAAGTACCACTTCAACCACAGGCACCACTACGAGTACGACCAGCACTACGGGGACCAGTCCAATCACACCGAGCGTTTCCAATTCCTCACTGGTCTACGTATCGAATGCCAACAACGGCACCATTGGCACCTTCGCGGTTTCTTCCGGCAAGGTCAGCGGCGTCGCCCAATCCAGCGTGAATGCGCCGGCATCGCCAACCGCGATTGCCGGCACGCCGAACGGGACGCTGTTGTATCTCGCCACCAGCGATGGTGCGGTTTATCTGGATACGGTTGGGAGCAATGGGAACCTGCAGGCGGGAAATGGTGGAAACCCGGTGGCGCATGTGCCTCAGCCCACCTGGATGTCGATGGACCGCACGGGAGAGTGGTTGTTTGTTGCTTCCTCCATCGCTAACGAGGTGCAGGAATTTCAGATTGACGCCGCCACCGGCGCGCTTCGTCCTGCTGCCCAATCGCTTGCGCTGGATCCAGGAAAACCCACGGAAGTTTACTTGACTCCCGATAATCAAAAGCTCTTTGTTGCACTTGGCACTGGCGGAGTGGATGCATTTCCGTTCGACGTTGCGACCGGTGCGGTTGGAACGCGGCAGCACATCGCGCCATTGCATGCTAATTCGGCGGATAATGTTTTGACTGCAGACACTACTTCGAGAGATTTGTACGTGAGTGAAACGAACACGGGAATCCGAGCATTTTCGATCGGCGATGAAGCGACCCTGCAGGAAATCTCTGGTTCTCCTTTTGGCCCGCCCCAGAGCGTGCCGACTTCGATGGTGATGCAGGGTTCAAACGGCGACCTGGTGGCCGCCGATTCTGCTGCGAATACCATCAATCAATACTCGGTTGCCTCCGATGGAGCGCTGACGATGGTTTCCCGGTCGTCTTCTTCTACTGACAGCTCACCCAGCGCGCTGATTCTTGGCGAGAACGGAAAGAATGTCGTGTCGATTTCCAAGAATGCGGTGCCGAATCCCACACAGCTTCCGTCGCGATAGAAGCAGCGTGCCGCCCAATTCGGCAACTTCAGGATGATGGAATGGAATGGCGTGGCCAGTCTGCGCGTAATGCTGGTCTCATGAGTAAAATGAGGTATGGCTTCGCCGACACACCGGGCTTTATCACTTATAAATTCCAGAAACGCATCGACTGCTAGCGCGTTATTGGCTGCAATTGTTCTGATCGGAACTACCGGGTGCACCGGTTTTTTTGTTCCTACTTGCCAGGAGACTAATAGTTGCGGGGGAGGCAATGGAACCTATAGTTCCTACGCTTACGTCGGGAATGCAACGACTGGAACATTGACCGGTTTCCCAGTTCCGACGGCGACATTTACCACGTTGACCGGCACAAGCTACACCCTGGGAACCACACCAACTGCGCTAGCGGCAACTCCGAACGGGGCCTTCCTTTACGTAGCCACGTTGGCCGGTTCCATTTTTGTTTACACCATCGGCACGAATGGCGTACTGACGCTAGGCAATGGCGGATCGCCGGTGGTGCAGGCGCTGTACCCGACCTGGATGACGATCGATCCCAGCGGCAACTGGTTGTTCGTGGTTTCCAAGAGCTCGCCGCAACTGCTGGTCTTCCAGATCAACACTTCCACTGGAGTTATCACGCAGACCAGCCAGGGCACGATTGTGCTAAGTTCCGGCAATCCCACTCAGGTGTATGTCACGCCCAACAATCAATACGTGTATATCGGCCTGGGCCCGGGAGGCACGGACGGGTTTTCATTCAGCAGCAGCACGGGAGTTGTCAGCGGCAAAATTCACCTGGTGCCAATCAATGGAGCTTCCGATAATACCTTTGCGGCGGATAACAACTCCGCATACTTATTTGTTGGCGAAGCTGGAACGGGAATTCGTTCCCTTGCGATTGGAACGGGCGGCTCGTTGACGGAGGTGACCGGCTCGCCGTTTGCATCGCAATTAGGCCCGCAGTCGATTGTCGTCGACCCAAGCAACACCTACGTGTATGTGGCAAACCGCACGGCAAACGTCATTACGGGATACACGCTGGGAACGGGTGGCACCCTGACTCCGCTGAGCAGTTCACCGTTTTCGACGGGTTCGGCGCCCAATGCAATGTCGCTCGATTCCACCGGGACGTATTTATTTGTGGTGAATTCTGGAGGGTCGCCGGACATGCAGGTATTCAGTTTCGACTCGACGGTGGCAGGCAAGCTGGACACTGTGACTTCTGTGGCAACTGGAACCGATCCTACGGGAGCGGTCGCACTTTCCATCGTCCCATAATGGCTCTATGGGGCAATACAAACGCTCGAACTAGCGTCAATTGCGCGTAAACTGAAGTTTCTTCCTCTGTGTATTTATGTCGGATTTTGTTCGGCAATTTTTGCCTTCCCTCAATTCGAGTCGACCTTCCGCAATTCGGTGGCAAGCATCCGTTTGTGGCTCGCGTGTTCGCGCCGCGCTGATCTTCGGCCTGGTGGCCTTGCTGTCCGGATGCAGCCATTTTCGACCGTCTTCTTCTAAGGAGTATGTCTACGTCGCCGTGAAGCAGATGTATTTGCGGGACCGCGTTGCCGTTGTGGCCAATCGAGTGGCGGAAGTGAAAAACGGCGAGCGCCTTACCGTGCTGCAACACATTCCGCGATTCTTGAAAGTGAAAACCCCGGATGGGGCGGAGGGGTGGATCGAGGAACACGCTGTCATTGATCAGAGTGAATACGATGCGTTTCAGAATCTGTCAAAGCAACATGCCACCCAGGCTCCGGTGGCCACGGCGGTACTTTATAACGAGTTGTATATGCACTTGTCACCTGGTCGAACCACCCAGCGCTTTACATTACTGGCTCCCAACACCAAGGTGGCGATGCTGGAGCGTGCCTCGGTGCCTCGCTATGCTGCAAGCAACGTACTAGGCTTGCCAGCGGTACCTGCGAAAGCTGCGCCGGCGCGTCACGGGAAAGTTCAAAAAGAGGGCTTCGAATCGCGATTTTCCCCCGCGGTCCCCATGGAAGACTGGTGGCTGGCGCGCGACGGCGCTGGACATACTGGGTGGATGCTGGCGCGTGATTTCCAGGTAGATGTTCCGGATGATGTTGCGCAATACGCGGAAAGCGAGCGGATGGTCGGCGCTTATGTTCTGCGAACCGTTTCTGATCCTGACTCCGGCAAGCCGAACGGACAAGTGCCGGAATACCTGACGGTGCTGACGCCATATAAACAGGGCTTACCGTTTGACTTTGACCAGGTGCGGGTATTTACCTGGGACACGCACCATCATCGATATGGAACGGCGTTTCGTGAACACGACATTATCGGGTTCTTTCCGGTGAAGGTGACGCCCGGAGACCCGAAGGATCCTAACGGACCGGAGCCGACATTCAGCTTCCAGGAGGCTGAAGGCGACAACGTCAGCCTTGACCCGGAAACCGGAATGCCGCATGCAGCTCAATTGAAAACATGTGACCTTCCGAATGGAAGGGAACCTGGTACGACCGGTGGTTCCGCAGGGTGCGAAGCCAGGCGTCGACAGGAAATGGAGCCGTCCACTCCAGCGCGACGCATTCAGGTCGTCGTCATCGGCGCCACTAAGCGCGATCTGTTGTTATCCGGCAAGAAATTCTCAGTTGCATTTGAGATGGAAAGATTGGAGACCCACATGAAACGACGTCAGTTTTTGACTTCATCGATTGCGGCATCGGCGTTTGCGTTGGCCGGCAAAGCATCCGATGCGCAAATCGCCACCAACGGGACACCGCGCGAGTATTACGAACTGCGCCAGTATCACATGCAGAATGGCCCGCAAACCGGGCTGACGAATGCGTACATATCGGATGCATTGATACCGGCGCTGAATCGGCTGGGAATCTCGCCGGTTGGAGCATTCAACCTGACGCTGGGGCCGGAAACGCCGACCTTATATGTTCTGCTTCCCAGCCCACGGTTGGAGACTCTGGCGACTGCACAGTTGCAGTTGGCGCAGGATGCGACGTTCATGCAGGCGGCTGCGCCGTTCTGGAATGCGCCCGCGAACCAACCCGCGTATGTGAGGGTAGAAAGTTCGCTGATGATTGCGTTTGAAGGCCGACCCAGATTGAGAGTTCCTCCAGTGACAGGGGAGCACGGCAAGCGCATATTCCAGTTGCGCACCTACGAGAGCCCGAGCAATCAGGCACATGTCCGCAAGGTAGAGATGTTTCATAGCGGCGAGTTCGAAGTCTTCCAGCGGGCAGGATTCTGGCCGGTGTTCTACGGCGATGTTCTGGTGGGACCGCGCCTGCCGAAGTTGACCTACATGTTGAGCTATCCGGATTTGAGCGATATGAATATCAAGTGGGCTGCATTCGGTGCCGATCCGGAGTGGAAGAAACTCACCAGCTCGCCGCGATTCAATTTTGAGGAAATTGTCAGCAATATCACGAACCTGGTGCTGACTCCAACATCCTATTCACAGATATAAACGCCTCCATTTCCTCGATTCGAAACGGTTCGAAGGCGGCAATCGATCCGCTCTGGCGCTTTACTATGCTCCTACTTTGCGAGGATAATAGCGCCAGCAAAAGAGTCCGCGGAGGTTGCCATGGCAGATCGGATTTCGAGGCGGGAATTTCTAGAGAAGACGGCAGTTGCGGGCGCAGCCGCCGTGGTGCTGGGCAGCCAGACTACGGAAGCAGCCGGGGCCATGCAGACGCGAATTCTCGGCAAGACCGGCGCGCGCGTTTCGATCGTCGCGCTGGGTTGCGGCAGCCGTCTTTTGGCTTATGGAAATGAAGAAGCTGCGGTGAACGTGTTGAATCACGCTCTCGACGGAGGCATCAGCTATCTCGATACCGCCTATGGGTACGGTGACGGGCAGAGTGAGACCTGGGTCGGACAAGTCGCGAGAACGCGGCGTAAAGAGTTCTTTCTCGCTACAAAAATTGAACCTCGCGACGGCGATGCCGCGATGCGTATCCTGGATGGCAGCCTGAAGCGACTGCAGACCGACCAGATCGATCTGATTCATGTGCACGGCCTGCAGGGAGCGGATGATCTGGCGAAGGTTGAAGCCAAGAATGGCGTGATGAACGTGCTGTACAAATTGCGCGAGCAAAAGGTGACGCGCTTCATCGGGATCACCAGCCACTACAATCCGGCGGTGTTGAAGACTGCCATCGAGCACAATGACATTGATTGCGTGCAGATGGCTTTGAACGCTGGCCTGCAGGGAATCCCGCTGGGACCGCACGATGGCCTGAATGTATCGAAGGCGATGAGTTTTCAGGATGTCGCGTTGCCGGCGGCGCGCAAGAAGAACCTGGGCATTTTGGCGATGAAGGTGATGGGCCAGGAGGGTCTTCTAGGACCGGGACCGGATAAGAGTGATGCGGGCCACCTGCTGCGCTATACGCTGAGCCTGCCGATTGATGCAGCCGTGGTGGGGATGCCGACGCTTCAAATGCTGCAGCAGAATGTCGCGTGGGGAAAGAGCTTTACTCCGATGTCGAAGTCGCAAATGGAGGAGTTTTCGAATCGCATCTCCGCCGGAAACAAACTGGCGCTGGATTTGAAATTCAGCAACCACAGGGATGCATAGATTTCTTTGATCCTGCTTTGACGATCGCCCATCCTGAGTCGCGTGCGCGGCCTCGGCGCGGCGAATTCAGGACGCAGAATTAGATTTTCTTCCGAAAGCTTCAAGATGGTTCTCAATCAGCGTGCTAATTTTCTGCGGAGCTTCCTCCAGCAGCCAATGGCCGCAGCCATCCAGCACTTCGAATTGATATGGGGAGTCAACAAAGTGAGCGGTTCCGGTCGCTGCGGTTTTCCCCAACGAGCGATCTTCGTTTCCCCAAATATATAGAGTAGGCACCCGAACCTTCCCAACCCGCATGTCGAGGTCGAGAGCTCGATACCAATTCAGGACAGATGTAAGCGCGCGGGGCTCTGAAAGGCGGCGCACATTCGATGACACCTGGTGTTCGGACACTTTACCTTGGTAAACATCGCGCAGGCGTTTGGCATCGTCCGCCAAAAGGAATGATTCGGCAACGTGACCTGGCATTTTGAAAAATTCGATGTATTGCGATCTTGCCTTCTGGTCAGGGTCTTCTCTGACAGCATTGAGGAAAGCATCGACGTGGGCGGTGGCAAGAACAGAGAGAGTCCTGACTCGATCCGGGTGTTCTGCGGCCAACGTCCAGGCAAGGAAGCCGCCCCAGTCATGGCCGATGAGATGGAAAGAGCCGACATCCAACGAATCGGCCATTCCCAGCACGTCCGACGCAAGGTGGGCTACATCGTAGCTTTCGATCTCAGACGGGCGAGCACTCGTGGAATATCCTCTTTGGTCTGGGGCGAAGGTTCGAAAGCCGGCCGCTGCCAGGGATAGCATCAAGTCCGACCAAATGTCCGCAAACTGAGGAAAGCCATGAAGGAGCACCACTGGATCTCCATCTTCCGGGCCCGCCGACAGGACATTGAAGGACAGCCCATCCAAAACGAGAAAGCTTTGTTTGAGCTGATGATTCAATGCGGAAACCGTCTCCTAAACTTCAATCTTGCGTTTTTCAAAGCATCAAGTCGCTGGCTGCGTTCCTTTCGGACCCTCAGCTCAGAAAATCCGCGATGGCGGTGACGACGCGCTGCTGCTCAGCCTGCGTTAGCTCGGGGAACATGGGTAGCGCCAGAACTTCTTTGGCGGCACGCTCGCTCTCTGGAAATGCGCCTTCCGCATAACCCAGGGCGGCAAAGCATTGTTGCAAATGGAGAGGGATAGGGTAGTACACCTCGGAGCCGATGCCTCGCTCGGCGAGGAACGTGCGCAAGGCGTCACGACGGGGGACCCGAATCACATATTGGTGAAAGACATGGGTTCCGCGCGGGTCGACGTATGGCAGCACGACGCCATGGTCTGGATAGGGGCCGGTTTCTGCCAGTCCATGTTGCATAAATAGTTCGCCGTAGATTTTCGCTCGCTGCTGACGCGCCTGGTTCCAACTCTCAACATAACGAAGTTTCACCAGCAGTACGGCGGCCTGAATCGTATCCAGGCGGCTATTCCAGCCGATTTCTTCATGGAAATAGCGTTCGCGCATGCCGTGGACACGTAGGATTCGGGCGCGGTCGGCAAAATTGTCGTTTCCTGTAGTTAGCAGCCCCGCATCTCCATAGGCACTCAGGTTTTTCGTGGGATAAAAGCTGAAGGCGGCCAGATCTCCGAGACTTCCGGTCGGTCGGCCATTCCATTTAGCTCCGAAGGCTTGCGCGGCGTCTTCGATCAGGAGAACACCAAACTCCTGCTGCAATTGTGTGAATTGGTCCCAATCCGCAGACTGGCCATACAGATGGACGGGAAGGATGGCGCGAACGTGAGCCTCGATAGGCAGCTTCTTCAGTGTTGCGGCCACCTGCGCCGGATCCAAATTGTAAGTTTTGGGGTCAATGTCGACCAAAATCGGCCGCGCTTCCACTCGGAGGATCGAACTGACGGTCGAGAAAAAGGTGAAGGGAGTCGTGACTACGGCATCGCCAGGACTGATTTCCGCTGCGGCCAGCGCCAGCCATAAGGCGTCGGTACCGGAGGCACATCCCACGCCGTGAGCTACATCACAAAATCGGGCGGTCGCGGCCTCAAATTCCTGGACTTGCTGGCCGAGAATAAAGTGTTGGCTGTCACATACCTGTTCGATGGCGGTCAGGATTTCAGCGCGAACCTGCTGATATTGGCGCGAAAAATCCAGCATGGGCACCTTGCTGACGGCGGCTGGGACGGGCGTGGGGCTGAACGGCACATTTCATGCTAGCACCGTCCCGGACAGTTCGAGACTTGGCCCCGAAATACGATATTGGCCACTCTGGCTCGCGACGACAATGAGGATACGGGGAACAGAGCGGTCAAAATTGCAGCCGAATGAAAAGCGCACAGAAGGAGTAAGTCCATGAAACGCCGATCGCGACTTCTGCATCCAAATTGCAAGCCATATTTTTGTGCGGTATTCGACTGTCTTCTGGCGATATTGCTCAAATTCATAGACAATACTGGCACGGTGCAGTTTGCGCCCGCTATTGGGCAAGGTTGAACCGGTATGGCTGTAGAACTTGCAGATGGGTGTATGTCCGCCCGCTTGAGCAACGTGCTTTGAACCACTCGCAGTAAGGCAAGGAGATGACAAATGGAAAGCAAGACAGCACAAAATATTCAGGACACTTTTTTGAACACCGTGCGCAAAGATAAATCGCAGATCACGGTTTATCTGGTAAGCGGCGTCAAATTGACGGGACGTATCCGATCGTTTGATAAATATTCCGTTCTGCTGGAAAACAATAACCAGGAACAGCTCATCTTCAAGCACGCAATTTCAACAGTGGTCAGCGGCAAGCCAGTGTTGATGGCTGAGCATCGCCATGGTCCCGTGGGTACGCAAGCTACCGGCACGGGAACCTCTACCGCAGTCGGGGCGGGCCACGGTCCTGCATCGGCGGGGTCGGGAGTGGCAAGCGCTCCCGTGTTGACGCCATCGAGCTTTACGGCTTCGTGACGACACTCACCTTATGGCGGACTGGCACGCCCGCGCACGGTGACTCTGGCAAGAAGTTCGAATGATCGAAGCGTTTGATTCGCAACCAGGCAGGGAGACGCCACCCGGGCAGGACAGGCGGGAGCGAACCCTGATCGTGGTATGCGAATTTACTGGGAAAAAATATCGACAGCGCCTTACTCCGTCTGCACGACAGGCGAAAGGCGCTGTTCGCGCAATCCGCGAGCAGGGAGAACCGGAAGAAGGTGACTCCCGGGACCTCCAAGCCGATGCCCTGGAAGAACTCATCGCGGAGCCAGCCACCTCGCAGATTTCCGACGAAGCGGCAGAGTGCCGTGAACTGGCGATCAGCGCCGGGGCGAACGTTCTGGATGTGATTGTCCAGCGGCGGGATCACCCAGATCCGGCTACGCTTGTCGGCAAGGGCAAATTAGAAGAAATCACCGGGCAAGCCAAAGCCAGCCGCGCGGACTTGATTATTTTTGAGCAGAACCTGTCGCCCTCTCAATTACGCGAACTGGAACACGCTCTTCCGTGCCGTGTGATCGATCGCACACAATTGATTCTGGATATTTTTGCTTCCCATGCGCGAACCCGGGAAGGGCAATTGCAGGTGGAGCTGGCGCAGCTGGAATATATGCTTCCGCGGCTGGCTGGACGAGGCCGTTCGATGTCCCAGCTGGGCGGCGGAATCGGGACCCGCGGGCCCGGTGAAACGCAGATTGAAACCGACCGGCGAAAGATTGGCCGCAAGATTCAGGTGATCCGCAATCGGCTGGAGGCGGTTCGGGATATTCGACGCCAACAGCGCCAAAGACGAACCTCGGTTCCGGTGCCGACGGTAGCGCTGGTCGGATATACCAACGCTGGAAAAAGCACGTTGTTCAATGCGCTGACACAAGGTGGACAGCTGGAGTCTTCACGCTTGTTTGCCACACTCGATCCCAAGCTGCACCTGGTGACGCTGCCGTCGCGGCGGCGAGTGCTGCTGTCGGACACAGTGGGATTTATCCGTGCACTACCGCCGACGTTGGTAAATGCATTTCGAGCGACCCTGGAAGAAGTTCAGATGGCCGAAGTGTTAATTCATGTGATGGATGCTTCCAGTCCATCGGTCGACGTGCATCGCCAGGAAGTGGAAAAGATTCTGCGCGACCTGGAAGTCGACAAGAAACCTCGCATAGAGGTGATGAACAAAATCGATCTGGTGCCACGCCGATCAAGCGGCTAAGAAGGACGGTGTCCTTGCCGTCTCTGCCCAGGCCAAAACCGGACTGAAGGCTTTGCTGGCCGCTTTGGATAAGGCGCTGGAATCCGATCCGCTGGAAGATCGGGAGATGGTGGTGGCTCAAAGTGAAGGCGGGGTATTGGCCGCGCTCGATGCGGGCGCCATCATTCTTGACCGAACGTTCGAAGGGGAGCAGACGCACTTGCGGGTTCGAGGGCCAGCTTCGCTATTGGGAAAATACCGCCAATTTTGGCAGGTTTAATTTTTGTGATGGTTACTTTGGAGTGGATCGAAAGAGGAGAGGATGAGCAGACCGAGTGCCCGAATGTTGGGCTACTATTCTGGGCACTCGGCTTGCCGGACCTAGGACTAGGTCCAAGGCTGTTACCAACAGTGTAGGCCTCCTTTGGGCGAAGTCAACTGCAATAGGCGAAATTTGCGTCAATTGCAATGAAATTCTTCGTATTGAAACATCGAGACGCGGATTTTAGAAGCGAAACAGAGAGGTCAGCAGGCGAATTGGCGAGGTTTGCGGATCAGGAAACGGGAAGAATGTCGGCCGTTATTCCAAGTGGATTCCAGACATGCAGTTCTCATGAAAGAATGATTCCAGCATGTGAAACAAGGCAGGAATTTCCTCGGCACAAGTTTGACACCCGGCAAACCCTTTGTTACAACTGAGTGTTCCATCAACAAACAACCAGCAATGAATCAATAAGATTCCCGCGTCGTTCCGCTGCAGGCGAATCTGAAACCACGTTGCAAAATGAGTGATCTGTTACAACAGCTTGGAGGACTTGTGCTCGGCGCGGTGCCGACCATGTTGCTGTTTTTGGTCACACTGGCAGCGTATAAGTTCCTGGTCCACACTCCTTTGACGAAAGTCCTGCAGGAACGTTACTCAAGGACGCAGGGCGCCATCGAGAACGCGGCCGCCGCCGTTGCCGCCGCGGAACAGAAGACAACCGAATATGAAGAGCGGCTGAGAGCTGCACGGGCAGACATCCTGCGCGACCTTCATGAGCATCTGGAAATGGTTCGACTGGAATCCGAGGTCGCTCTGGCCGAGGCGCGGGCAGCTGCGCAAGAAAAAACTGTTGCCGCCATGGCTTCCATTGAAGACAGCATGCAGGTGGCGCGCATGCAACTGGATGGTTTGGTCGGCGAGCTTTCCGCCAAAATCCTGAAGCGGATTCTGCCGGCGGGAGCCGCCTCCTCGCAGGAGCAAGCCGGATGATTGTCTCTGCGGTTAGGTTGCGGTCACGCACTCGAAATTTTCTCCGGCTCCAAATTTGGATGGTGGCGGCTTGCGGATTGTCATTGCTGTTCCTTGCTGTTCCGCGAGGTCACGCGATCCAGGCAACTCCTGCCGCACAAAGCAATGCCTCTGCTCCGATCCTCGCCGACCGCGGCGCAACCAAGCGTAAGGCTGAGCGCCGAGAAGAAATCGAACAGAAGAAAATCGACAATCCTGAAATCGGCGACGAAGTGAATATCTATCGCCATTCGGCCACCGTGCAGAAGCTGGCAAACATGTTTGGCACGTCGGTGGAAGTGATGTCCCGTTCCCTCGAGGCGCTGAATTTTCTGGTTATGCTGGCTTTTATTGTCTGGTTTCTGGCGCGGATCATGCCCAAGACAATGCGTGCCCGAACAGAGCGGATTCAAAGAGAGCTACAGCAGGCACGCACTGTGACCGAGGATGCTAATCGGCGCCTGGCGAGTGTGGAAGAGCGGCTGGCGCGACTGGATAATGAAATCAGCGGCATCAAGGCACAGGCACAGCAGGACGCCGTGGAAAAAGAAAAGCAGATGCGAGCCACGCTGGAACAGGAGAAGCAGTCGATTCTGGATTCCTCGACAATGGAAATTGCAGCGGCCAGCAGCAAGGCACAGAGCCAGCTGAAACGCATGACTGCGGAATTGGCCATTGAACGCGCGAAGCACAAGATTGCCGTTTCGGCAGACGCCGACCGTTCCCTGGTGGAAACTTTTATTGTTGACCTGGATAAAGAACGTCGCAGCGGCGGGGTGAATTGATGGAAGCGTTTGCGCTGCAGTATGCCCATGCCCTGGCCGATGTGGTGATGGCCGACAAGCTGGACACCAAAGAGATTGATCGCCAGCTGGAGGACTTTGAGTCGACCTGGACGGACAGCCGGCAGCTGCGAGAAGTCTTTCAGAACCCATCCATCCAACTGGAGACGAAGCTGAAGGTTCTGGATGCGATGGTGCCGCGGATCGGCATGTTGAAGCAGGTGCGAAATTTTGTCGCCTTGCTGCTGCAAAACGGCCGCATTCACGCAGTTGAGTCGATTACCTCTGACTACCGCAACGAGATTAACCGTCGACTGCACATCAGCGAAGCGGAGATCACCAGCGTTCGCGAATTGAACCCCGAGGAAAAATCGAAGATTGAAGCCAAAGCATCAGCTCTGGCCGGACTCGAGATTCGCCCTATCTACAAACAGGATGCATCGTTGCTGGGAGGCGTGGTCTTACGCATCGGCGACACCATATATGACGGCTCGGTTCGCGGCAGGCTGGAAGAGCTGCGCGAACAGATGATGGCAGATTGACCAACCAACAATTCAGAACCTGAACTGGAATCAGAATGGCGCAGATCAAAGCAGACGAAATTTCGCAGTTACTTCGGGAGCAAATTGACAACTTCGAGTCGCGGGTTCGCGTCGACGAAGTGGGCACGATCATCTCCCTGGGCGACGGAATTGCCCGCATTCACGGCCTGGACAAAGTGATGGCCGGCGAGATGCTCGAGTTTCCCCATGGCGTTGGCGGACTGGCGATGAACCTGGATGAAGACCAGGTAGGCGCGGTCTTGATGGGCGACTACACCGAGATCAGCGAAGGCAACCAGGTCAAGCGCACCGGCAAGATCATGAGCGTGCCAGTGGGCGACGCGATGATTGGTCGCGTTGTGAACGCGCTGGGTCAGCCGATCGACGATAAAGGTCCCATCGCGACCGATCAGTTTCTGCCCGTGGAGCGGCTCGCTCCAGGCGTAATCGATCGTCAGCCGGTGCGGGAACCGATGCTGACCGGCATCAAGGCGATTGACGCCATGATTCCGATTGGCCGCGGCCAGCGCGAGTTGATCATTGGCGATCGTCAGACTGGTAAAACCGCGGTGGTGCTCGACACCATCATCAACAACGCGAAAAACAATTTGATTTGCGTCTACTGTGCGATCGGACAAAAGCGTTCGTCCGTGGCGCAGGTGGTGCAGACGCTGACCGATCATGGTGCGATGGGCTACACCATCGTTGTGGTGGCCTCAGCTTCTGAGCCGGCGCCAATGCAATATCTGGCACCCTATGCGGCAACCGCGATTGGGGAATTCTTCCGCGACTCGGGCCGGCACGCGCTGGTGATCTACGACGATCTATCGAAGCACGCGGTTTCCTATCGCGAAATCTCACTGCTGCTGCGTCGTCCTCCAGGGCGCGAAGCATATCCGGGCGATGTGTTCTATCTCCACTCGCGACTGCTGGAACGTTCCTCCAAGTTGAGCGATCGCTTGGGCGGCGGATCGTTGACCGCTCTGCCGATTATTGAGACACAGGCGGGCGATGTCTCGGCCTACATTCCAACCAACGTGATTTCGATTACGGACGGACAAATCTTTCTGGAAACTGATCTATTCAACTCCGGAATTCGTCCTGCAGTGAACGTAGGTTTGTCGGTCAGCCGCGTTGGCTTCTCCGCTGCCGCGAAGGCGACCAAGCAGGTGGGCGCAACGTTGAAATTGGATCTGGCGCAGTATCGCGAACTGGCCGCGTTTGCCCAGTTCGGCAGCGATCTGGACAAGGCAACCTTGAGCCAGTTGAATCGCGGACAGCGTCTGACAGAGTTGCTGAAGCAGCCGCAGTTCCAGCCGTTGACGATGGAAAAGCAGGTTGCCATTCTCTTCGCTGGGACGAACGGTTTTCTGGACGACGTGAAGGTCGAATATGTAGGCGCGTTCGAAAGCGAGTTCTATCCGTACATGGACGCCACGCAGTCGGCAGTGCTGAAGGACATCGCAACTAAAAAAGCGTTGGACGATGATTTGAAGAAGCGGCTGAGTGCAGCCATTAAGGAATACAAGCAGGATTTCTTCGCGAATACCCCCGAGGCGCATATCGATGCCAAGAAGAAGGCGCCGGCGGAGAGCGGCTCCAAGCGGGATGAAAAAACGCCAGGAACCAGGCGGGATGAGAAGACGGCAGAAAGCAAGCCGGCCGAAGTGGCTGCAGGGAAGCAAGCGTAATCGATGGCAAACGTTCTCGATCTTCGACGTCGCATCCGCAGCGTAAAAAACACGCGACAAATCACCAAGGCGATGAAGATGGTGGCTGCGGCCAAGCTGCGCCGCTCGCAGGAGCGGGCGTTTGCGGCGCGGCCCTATGCGCGCATGATTGCCAGCGTGCTGGTTTCATTGGTGCGGCGCGTCGATATTTACGATCCGGAAACCGGAGATGCGAAACACTCACTGCTGGTGGCGCGCGAAGAAAAACGCGTGACGCTGGTGGTGGTGACCGGCGACAAAGGATTTGCTGGACCGTTTAATGCGAATGTTCTGAAGGCCGCGCACAGATTTATCGAAGACCACCCGGATCTCGACATTGATCTTGAGATTGTCGGGCGCAAAGGAATCGGCGTGCTGCGGCGCAGTTATGGGTTGGCCTCCGTGAGTGAAGATGATCGGCAGTCAAGGCAAGGTCGGCAGGCGCGTACCCGCAAGGCGCGAGTAGAGATCACCGGCGAACATGGCGGACTGCTCGAGAAGTTAACCTTTGAGAAGGCATCCGATCTTTCAAAGTTGTTAGTGGATCGGTATGCATCCGAGGAAACTGACGCGGTTTATTTGGTCTTTAACGAATTTCAATCCGTGATTTCGCAGCGCATCGTAGTGGAGCGTATTTTGCCGATCCTTGAAGTAGGCAAGCCGGACATTGCCGGGGCCACCGAACTGGAGAAAGAGCGGATCGAAGAAATCGCACGCGCAGCGCAAAGTGCCGGGGTGAGTGTCAAGGCAGAGGACACGCGCCAGGCCGACGAAGAGGCCAGCAAGTTTGGCACTGCGGAAGTGGATTACATTTATGAGCAGTCGCCGAGCGAATTACTAGGAGCGTTGCTGCCTCGCTATGTAGCGACCCAGCTGTACCACGCCATGCTCGAGTCGGTGGCGGCGGAACATGCAGCGCGTATGACGGCGATGGATGCGGCCACCAATAATGCTTCCGAAATGATTGACGCTTACACGCTGACGATGAATCGGTTGCGCCAGGCTGCAATCACCAAGGAGATCATCGAAATCGTAAGTGGTGCGTCTGCGATTTAAGAGAGTTGCAGCTGAAGGACAAACGGAATTTACAGGTAGTCGTGAAGGATTTGGATAACGAATCATGGCAGAAAATATAGGACACATCATCAAGGTTGCTGGACCCGCGGTTGACGTGCAGTTTGAAGAAGCGACCATGCCACCGATTTATCAGGCGTTGCGAGTCACCAGCGAAGGTTTCGATATTCCCACGCCGCTCGACGTCATTGTCGAAGTGCAGCAACATCTTGGCGAAGGCCGGGTGCGGTGCATCGCGATGGAAGCGACGGAAGGCATGGTGCGCGGGATGAAGGCGCTCGATCTGGGCGGCCCGATTACTGTTCCGGTCGGTCGTGCGACCCTGGGCCGGGTGTTGAACGTGATTGGACAACCGGTGGATGAGCTGGGTCCAGTGAATGCGAAAGAGCGTCGGCCGATTCACCGTTCCGCGCCGGCCTTCGACGAACAGTCGACGCGCGAAGAAATGTTTGAGACCGGTATCAAAGTCATCGATCTGATCCAGCCGTTTTTAAAGGGCGGAAAAACCGGCCTGTTCGGCGGCGCTGGCGTCGGTAAGACTGTCGTGATTCAGGAGCTCATCAACAACGTTGCCTCGCAGCACGGCGGTTTCTCAGTGTTTGCAGGAGTAGGCGAGCGCACCCGCGAAGGCAATGACCTATGGCTGGAATTTCAGGAGTCCGGGGTCATAGACCTGAAAAATCTGGACAAATCGAAGGCTGCATTGATTTATGGACAGATGACAGAGCCGCCCGGAGCGCGTTTGCGCGTGGCGCTGACGGCATTGACCGTGGCCGAGTATTTCCGCGACGAAGAAGGCTCGGACACACTGCTGTTCATCGATAATATTTTCCGTTTTACGCAGGCCGGTTCAGAAGTTTCGACGCTGCTCGGACGAATGCCGTCGGCAGTAGGCTATCAGCCAAACCTGGCCACGGAAATGGGTGAGTTGCAGGAGCGTATTACCTCGACGAAGAATGGTTCCATTACGTCTGTGCAGGCAGTGTACGTGCCGGCCGACGATTTGACGGACCCCGCTCCCGCGACAACATTTGCTCACTTGGACGCAACTACGGTGTTGTCACGCCCGCTGTCGGAACTTGGAATTTATCCGGCAGTTGACCCGCTGGCATCAACTTCACGCATATTGACTCCGCGAATCGTCGGGCAGGAACACTATGATGTCGCGCAGGGTGTG
The DNA here is from genome assembly GCA_963794795.1 of uncultured Acidobacteriota bacterium. Classification (GTDB taxonomy): domain Bacteria; phylum Acidobacteriota; class Terriglobia; order Terriglobales; family Acidobacteriaceae; genus JAKAAZ01. The sequence continues at coordinate 55,729 of CAWCFC010000017.1, forward strand.
AAGCGGATTCTGCAGCGCTATAAGGACCTGCAGGACATCATTGCGATTCTGGGTATCGACGAACTGTCGGAAGAAGACAAGACGACTGTCATGCGCGCACGTAAGGTGCAGAAGTTTCTTTCGCAACCCTTCCATGTGGCCGAGCAGTTTACGGGTCTGCAGGGTCGGTATGTGAAGGTCGCGGATACGGTGCGCAGCTTTAAGGAAGTCATCGATGGCAAGCACGATGACGTACCGGAGCAGGCCTTCTACATGAAGGGCGATATCGACGAAGTTCTTGAAGCCGCAGGCAAGATGCAGCAGACTGCATAAAGGCGTTGGGTAGCGATGGCTGACAACAATTCACTTCGCGTCCGGCTGGTTACGCCGGAGAAGATCTTCATCGACGGAACCGCGGATTCGGTGTCGCTGCCGTCCGCGACCGGCTACCTGGAGGTGTTGTATGCGCATGCGCCCCTGCTGGCCGAACTTGGCCCTGGCGAAGTGACCATGCATGGCGGGGACGTGGGCGATCAACGTCTATTTGTCGCTCAGGGCTTTGTTGAAGTGCTGCCGGATCGCGTCACCATCCTCGCGGAGGGCGCCATTCCGCCCAGCGAAATCGACATCGCGGAAGCACGCCAGGAATTGGAACACGGGCAAAAGATGTGGAACGAGGCCGGCGATGAAGCCCGGCGCTATGACGATGCCAATCGTGTGATTCGTGAGGCGGAAGAGCGCATCGCATCGGCAGAGCGTGCCGGAAAATCTGCCTGATTTCCCAACCGTCACCAACCAATCCATAGCCCGCGAGAATCATTAAGTACAGATTGCTTCCCGCATGTTTAATCCAGGAAGGGCATCTTGAGTTGGGTTGCATCCCTTCCGCAGTTCTTGATCCCTAAGTCTTAATAAATTAAGATTAACGCCGAGTGCCTGCCTGCTTATCCAACGGGGCTTGGTTCAACCGTCTATCGAAAGTCCTGGAGAGATATTTCATGAAATCTGTATCCGCGAAACTGGTTCTGGTTGCAGCATTGGCATTGGTGGGGTGGCCTTTAATTGCGCAGGAGAACCCCGCACCAGCTCCGGCGGCGGCCACCCCCGTGCGTACCATCCCAATCGCAGCTAAAAAGTATGAGTTTATTCCCGCGGAAATCACCTTGAAAATCGATCAGACGGTGAAACTGGAACTGACTTCGGATGATGTGGAGCATAGTTTGGAAGTTCCCGGTCTTGGAATCAACAGCGTGATGAAAAAAGGTGAGGTGACGGAAGTCAACGTCACGCCGACCAAGGTTGGCGACTTCAAGGGAAAATGCGGAAAGTTTTGCGGATTCGGGCACCGAAAAATGCATTTCATGGTGCATGTGGTCAACTAAGAGCCGATGTTGATGGTGGATTACGACGGTTGAGAGCGGGCTCGATCTAGAGAATAGAATCCGGTGTAATATCCAGGGCGCCCGTCAAGCTGGCAAGTCTGTCCACATGGTTGTGGCTACACCAATCGCGCAATCCAGCTGCAATTCGCTCGACAGCGCGCGGATCGGCATAGCTGGCGGTACCCACCTGAACGGCTGTTGCACCCGCCAGCATAAATTCGATCACATCCTCCGGCGTCGCAATACCACCCATTCCCAACACAGGAATAGAAACCGCGCGCGAAGCCTGGTACACCATGCGCAGAGCCAAGGGCTTTATCGCGGGCCCCGAAAGGCCGCCGGTAATATTGGCAAGGCGAGGGCGCCGCGTCTTGGCGTCGATGGAGACGCCAAGGAATGTGTTAACTAAGGAAAGTGCATCGGCTCCAGCATCGGAAGCAGAGCGCGCCATTTCCGCGATGCTGGTGACGTTTGGCGACAGCTTTACGATGAGCGGACGGCGCGCCAGTGACTTGGCCCGGACGACCAACTCATGCAGCGATGAAGCGTCAGTTCCAAAGACCATACCGCCGTGTTCGGTATTTGGGCAGGAAGCATTGAGCTCGTAAGCAGCAATTCCATCGACCGCATTCAGGGCGTCAATCACCGCACAGTAATCGTCGAGGCAACCCCCGAACACGTTCGCAATTGCGGGGCACGGCAGTTTCTGTACGGCCGGGAGCTTCTGCTCAATGAACGCAGTGACGCCCATATTCTGCAGCCCGATGGCGTTCAGCATGCCGGCCGCCGTCTCAATAATTCGCGGTGGCGGATTGCCGGCCATTGGCTCTCTTGAAAGGCCCTTGGTCACAAACGCGCCGATTGTTTTCAGCGAGACAATGTCGTCAAACTCCACTCCATAACCGAATGTTCCGCTGGCGGCAATCACGGGATTGCGCAGCTCGATGCCACAGAATTTCACTCGCAAGTCCGGTTTCGGGTTTGAGGTCATGGGTGCGAGCCAGGCGAGGTCGGTGTGGTTTGAGTTGATGAAGCGGGGGGGGTGCTCGGAGCCGGCGTGTGTTCGCTCGGGCGGACCTTCACTGGTGTTGCCGCTTCCCCTGCAGGCGCCCCAGTGTGGTCGGGGTGCGAGAGCTCGTGGTGACTCCTGCGGCGCAACTCTTCGCGTCGAGGTTTCACTTCTACCTCAGGATGAATTGCCTGCGTGAGAATGTGACCGATGCTGGCCGAGGGCTGATTGACTCCCAACAGGTCTGCCAGTGTGGCTGCAATGTCAACGGGCTGTACGCGCCCGCGGAACGTTCCAGGAGTGAACACGGATCCATAGAATCCGAGTGGGACATGCCTGTCGTAGGAGTAAGGAGAAAAATGCGTCGCACCATGGCCGGAGCCTGGAACCTGGTAGGCATCCGGAATCAGCATGACATACCAACCGCCGTTGGGCGAGTAGCTGTGGGCCATCAGCTGACCGAATTCGGTGGGTGGCAACCCCGGTTGCAAGGAGGCGAGTTGCAGGCGGGTAAAAGTTCTGAAGACTCTCGGCTGCGGTGGCACACGCTTGTTGCCGGGCTGAACTGCATCGTCGGGCTTGTCCGCAGAAGGATCGAGACTTGCGACAGCGGCGGGAATCGAATCCTGAATGGCGCGCTCTGCTTCGAATTCGTTGATGCCGGCGCGCTCGAACGTTGGAATATTCAGCGAGATATATGGCAAACCCTGTTCGGGCAACAGGTACTCAAGATTCTGACCCGGTGAAAATCGCTCGTTCATGTTTTTGTTCAGGTCTGCGATCAGCGGTTTCATTGAAATTGTGGCCGCCGGAATCCCGAGCTGTTGTGCTACCGCGGGCACAGGCGCAACACCATGATCCGCCGTCAGCACCAACCATACACTGCGGAGCCCGCCGGGAATGTTGTGATCAAGCCAGGTAAAGAATTGATCCAGGTTGCCATCGAGTTGGTCGACCAACTGGCGCTGATCGGGCGAATCGGGGCCGACACGATGCCCGAGGATATCTGTTGACGAGATGCTGATCGTCAACACATCCGTTACATTTCCAGCTCCAAGATTCTCTCCCTGGATTAATGCCTGGGCAAAGTTGAGCTCATATTGAATCGCGGCATCCGTGGGGCCGACGGCAGAGAAAAAAGGAGCACTGGCGGAAACGCCAGCCGCGGTGCGAGCCTGGGCCGCATTGTCACTCTGGTTAAACGTCGTTGCCCAATCGGGAAGAGAAGGCATGTAGTAGGTGGAAGTGACGAATGCGCCGCTCTGCGGATCAATCCAGAACGCGCCATTGGCTGTATGGCCAGAAGTGAGAATGGCGGCGCGATCCTTCAGAGAAATACCAAAGAGCTTCGACTCACCTTTTGTGGCCAACCGAACTTCATCGCCGATGGTGGTGGCCAGCAGATTGCGAGGAGATGCCCCTTCGCGGGCAGATTCCGGCGGCGCGGCAGGTAGACCGACAATGCTGTAGCGGGGATCTTCGACCGATGAGATGGGTCGCTTGGTGTTGCGGGTGAGGTCCCACCATTCGTTACTGGCAATGCCATTGCCGTCCGAATACGCGCCAGTAGAGATGGCCGAGTGCCCGGCCGCTGTGACCAGATTCGCATAATCAAAATAGCAATCCGGAAAATATGCACCATGGTCCAGGAACAGATCGAATCCGTTGCCTTTAAAGTCAGCGCGATATCGCTCCAGGTAATCCTCGCGAAACTGATCGATGACCAGAATCACAACCAATTTGGGATGGGCGTCATATGCGCTGGCGGAGCATGGAATGCAAGTTGAGATTGAGAGCAGGAGGGCGAAGAGGCAGACAGATAGACGTTTGACCATAACGGGAGGATCGCGCAAAGCGACTAATCCCATGGTAGCAAGAGGGGAGGCGGCGGGGAAACTTTCTCCCGTCGCAGAGTGGGGGCGGCTGCAATCGCACGACAGTTTCATTGGCAGCACGCAGTGATGTTCGATCAAAGGGGGTGGAACCTGCAGATTTGCGCCGGATGCGTGTAAAAACTTCTCGCTCGCATCCAGATCGATGCACATCGATGTGAGGGAGAGAGAGAAGAGTGTGAATGATACGAAATGTTTGGAGCGAGAAGCGCTGAATGGCGCTTCGTTTGCAAGCGAAGTCAGCGTAATGTCGATTCCACGCTAAGGAACGTCTTTGAAAAAGTTGTGTGCAGTGCCCTCCCCCTTTCTATTCCTATTGCTCGGCGTATTTCTGGTTCTTACCCAAGCAGCACCGGCCGCAAGCGCCGCCACCACTCCCACCGGCACAAAACTTACCGCATGCGGGGATTTGACAAGGCCTGGCACGTACTATTTGGCGAATGACGTTTCCAGTACGGTTGGTTGTTTTGCAATCAACGCTGCGGGAATCACACTGAACCTGAATGGTCACACCATTACGTATGACACCGGTGGTGCGAGTCATGAACCTGCGATTCAGGGGCATGATTGCTGGTCAACCACACAGCCCGTCATCGCCGGAGACTGCGGCAACAGTCATGGCGGTTTCGTTGCCTATGGCGGCACAATTCGCCAGGCGAAGAGCAGCAGTTCCTTCAGTCCGGTATTTGAGTTTGGTCAGGGTAGCTTCACTACTGCGCCATATATTCATAACATCACAGCGATATTTCAGAACACCGGTGCGCAGTTTTACAACTCCAGCTATCTTCCGGTTGGTGCAAGGATTGAGCACAATACGATCTATGACAACGTGACAAACATCAACGAGCCAGGTCAGTCCGACGAAGGTGCACGATCAGAATTTCAGGGCCAGGCAATTTACATTGGCCAGAACAACAACAACCCGGGAACCGGAGACTTGATCGAAGACAACACCATCATTGGCTCTCCACAGGGCGGCATCCGAACGGTGAATCAGCATAGCGTTATCAGCGGCAACAACATCAGCATGAACGCCAGCTATGCAAACGATTTCTGTGCCGATATCCCTGCGGCCTATACCACTGTCAGCAATAACAATTGTCATCCAACCAGTGGGCGCGGGTTTCACGTGAACGCGAGCCATGTGACCATCTCAAATAACACGATCGACGTGATCGAACTACCGCAAGATGCGGAATACGGCGGCTGCGAAGGTGGCGGGACGTACGGTGTGCAGGTTGAATTCGACAACAGCTTCCTGCCGGCACCTCCTGTGGGAGTTAAGGTTACAGGCAACACCATCACCGCGACTTCGAAATCTTGCTACGCAACCGGCCTTCGAGTGACGTCGATGACACCTTCAGGTTCAGCTTCGTTCACAGGCAACAAAGTGACAACTACGAATACCGGCGCAGCACAGGATTTCGGCATCAGTACGGATGACAGCGACAATTCTGGGGTCACCTTTACAGGCAATACATTCAACGACAAATATGCCTACGCAGATGGAGACTGGGATGGCTACAACCATACCGTCATCGGGCACAATACATGGCTCGGAACTCCCCAGTACGTGTTTACCGCAGAGGATGGCGGCTGTGATCCCACGCAGCCTGATTCGTCTAAGACCTGCCCCGTAAACGCTGAATTCACCGACAGCTTACCGAACAAGGTGGTTTGTGGAGGGTATAGCGAAGCCACGATCTCGATCGCGGGCGACGTGAAGAAGTGCAAGCCGAACCAATAGAAGCAGCCTATTTATTGCGGATGGACCACTCCATACGAGTGGTTCATCCGTATCATGCATCCGGAGATCGGCTATTGGTTCGTGCGGTGAACCCTGCGTTGCAATCACTCCTTTGACACTTTGATCATTGACTCCAGCGCAGGCAGGATTCCGAATTCTCCTAATTCTCTGATCCACGTACCGACGCGCCATGACGCCTTCGAATCCGACCGTGCCGATGCGGTGCGACAGATGGTTCCACAGGCGCGCCTGACAGAGCACCCTGCTGGCGATTGCGTCGAATGATCCGTCCTCTCTCAAACACTCAAGGCATTGCACCCAACACACTTCCGCCAGTAGACTTGTAGTGGCCGGTTCCGGCTCTGGAAGGCCATACTCGATAGACAGACAAACAGATCGACCACGCGGAGAGGTGGCAGAGCCCGGTTGAATGCACCTGACTCGAAATGTGATTTTAGGAGATTTGCATTAGGTCGCACCGGAATGCAAGGAAGAGAAATATCCTTTATCCATGCGTGTTTAGCCGCTTTACTAGCTCGCACTGAGTTGCATGGAATCGCGTGGAATCCGAAATGAAAGGGACACCAGATCGGACACCAGATCATTCACCCTATCGCGTTCTGCGGAAAGTTCATCTGTGACAAATCGTGCAAGAGTTAAGGGTAGTGCTGTATTTCTGCATTTTTGTCACCCTGCTACAGACTTCGGGTGGTCAGTGCGAGAGAAGCGCTGCAGGTCCGATACCGGAATCAGTACCCGCGTCCCGATGCGCCGGGCGACGAGGTGTTTGTTGGCTATCAGGTAATCGAGTGCCCGCGGGCTAATTGAAAGCATCTTGGCAGCTTCATGCCGACCGACCAGCAACTTTGTTTCAGGAGAAACTGTGACCCTACCGGGGCGTTTTCTTTCGGTGATGTGATCGTTTGGCATAGGAGACTCCGAGTAATCTGTGCAGTCACAGGCTATTGCCTCGTCACCGCATTGATTGGCTTCAGACTGTCGCGGGAAAGGGGTTCCTGTCCAATACTTCTTACCTATGGGGTCATAGTTGCCGTCGATGACCCGTCGAATCAGGAGACCTATTTTTGGGAAAGGTTGCGCAGCCTAAGCTGCGTTGCGCTTTTTTGTGCAACGTTTCTGCTGTTTACAGCACCTAACTTAACGCATCACCTGAGGTCCCCCCGATATCGAGGCCGCAGACGATCCAGGGCAGGTGCAAGATGTACGAGGGACCAGAGTTCCGTCATCTCCGTTATTTCGTTGCCATCGCGGAAGAATGTAACTTCGGCAGGGCTGCGGAACGGCTTCACGTTGCTCAGCCATCGCTGAGCGCGCAAATCAAACAGTTGGAAGATGGCCTTGGCGCGAAGCTCTTCATTCGCGGACCGGCCGGCACCACCTTGACGCCAGCCGGACACGCTTTCCTATCCCATGCCAAACAGATGCTATTGTTGCGGGATCGCGCTGTACAGAACACATCGCTGGTTCATTCCGGAGTGCAGGTGCCACTTCGTTTCGGCTACTCACCTTTTGTCAATCACGAATTCGTGCGAGAAACATTCAAAGGCTATCGCGAACTGGTGCCGGACGGGCGAATTGAGCCCTCCAGCGAGTGCTCGGGCCCACTTGCAACCATGGTTGCAGAGGGCCGTTTCGACGCGGCTCTGGTGAGTATGCCCATCGCTGAACAAGGCCTATTTACGCAGTTGGTTTGCACCGAGGAACTACTGGTTTGCCTCCGCGCCGATGATCCGCTTGCTCAGGGGAAAAGCATTCCTAGATCGGAGATTCAGAATCGGCTAAAGGTGTTCTTCGACCGAAGGCATCACCCGTTGCTCTATGACGAGCTGATGCGAAAGTTCGCTAAGGCTGGGATAAATTTGCAGCCATCGGATTTTGTTTCGGCTCCCTCTGAGTTGCAGTTTCTGGTCAAGGAAAAGGCTGGATTTGGACTGCTGCGAGGCAAGGTGCCGCTCGATGCGGAACTTACACTCCGCAGGATCGAAGGTCTTCCTCTCCGAATTAAGACAGCGTTCGTGTGTCATCCAGCGCAACAGCGGCCAGTCCTTCCGCTGCTCGCATACCGATTGGCCAAGGTGTGTACCGATATGGAAGACATGCCTGGCCGGAAGCGGCCAAGCGAACGAGTTGTCGATCCGGAATTGGGTCAGCTTCAAATGTTCGGCTGAATGTTTACGGGTATTCGCAGGTCATAGGCCGCCGCTATGACTTCATAGGAAACAAGTATTGGACGGGCCACAAATCCGTTCCTACTCTCACGGCATATCACGACTGAAAACGGTCGTTGGAGGTGCCGATGTCCAGCAAGATTCGTTCCATATTCCGTCTCCGTATCGCTTGCCAACTCGCAAAGACACTCAAGCCGATGAGCTTCGTGGTCCTCGGTCTATGTCTCCTCCCTTTGGCGGCAAATGCGCAGACCGGTTCGCCATTCGATACCGGTTTCACCAATCTGCAAAACCTGTTTACAGGTACGGTCGCCAAGGTCGCAAGTCTCATCGCCATCGTGATCGGCGGTTACGGCTTTGCGCACGGCGAACCAGGCGCAAAGAAGGCTCTTGCCGGTGTCGCTGCCGGGACTGGCATTGCCGTTCTCGCTGTGAACGTCCTGAGTTGGCTCTGGGGTGTGTAAGCACACCTCGCCCGTCCACTCTCAACCATCCATCGCAGCGAGCACAACGAGGGGCTTATGGCAGACATGAAGCCACAACCAAAACGCACCAATCGGGTCTTCAAGAGCCTGCATAAACCCCTCACCTACCTTGGAGTCGAGCGGACACTGTTCTATTTCGTTTGCGTCGGAGCCGTGGGCGCATTCAATCTCTTTAATTCGATTCTTGCCGGCATTGCTGTATTCATCGGCGGCTTCGCGTTTGGCCATTGGGTCACGAACAGTGATCCCGCGTTTCTCCGTATCCTCGCCAAATCCGAAAAGTACAAGCTGCGCTACGACGCAGCCAAGCAAAGTGTTCCTCGTGTGGAGGTGGTCTGATGTTCCGCGTCGACAGAGCCATCAAGCCGTGGAATGAGGCTGCAACCTTGAACGCCCACATCAATCTCTATGGCTTTTGGAATGAGACGACCTTCCTCACCAAGAGCGGCGACCTCGGTATGGTGCTGCGTGTTCCCGGCGTGGACTACGAGAGCCTGGACCATGCCGGACAGGAATATGCGGTCAAGCGGCTTGAGGCCGCGCTGAAGCACTTCGGCCCCGGCTTCCATGTGTATCAGTATCTCTTCAAGCAGAACCGGCCTGAGATTCCCTTTGCCAGCTATGACGATCTCGTGGTGCAGGCGGCCATCGAGCAGCGCAAGGAGTTCTTCGAGCAGAAGCGAGACCATCTCTATCAGGTTGAAATCTTCTATTGCATATTGCTCGAAGGCGCACGGTCGAAGACCGGCTTGGGCGCAGCCCTCAGTCGTCTTCTCCGCGATCCGGCCGGTGCTGTGGGGGAGCTGCGGGCGCAGTTCACCAACAACAGCATGAAGACGCTGCTGCGCTCGCAGATCGAGCAGGACTTGCGCGGCTGGAGCAGCGCACGCAGGCATTCGTTCGCCAGCTTGCCGACTTCATGCAGATCGAAGTGCTGGACCGGCAGGGCCAGTTCACTTTCTTTCGTAGGCTTCTCAATTATGACGAGTGGCGTATTGCTGGGAGTCCGCAGTCCACGCAGTTTCTTGACTATCAGGTGGTCAACTCCAACATCGAGGCCGAGCGCGATCATCTCCGCGTGGGCGATCACGCCGTCCGCGTGCTGACCATGAAAGAAAGCATCACGGAAACGCGGCCTCTGGTGCTGGACGCGCTGCTGAAGATCCCCGCGAACTTCTATGTCGTGACCGAATGGACTCCTCTCGCCACGGACAAAGCGCGCAAGGAAGTGAACAAGCGCCGCCGCCACTTCAATATGTCGAAGACCGGTTTCGTCTCGCAGATCGGCAACGACCCGGCCAAGACCAATCCCCGCGATGTGCTGGTCGATGAGTCGAAGCAGGCGGACATCGAGAATCTCGGCGATTGCCTGCGGGCATTGGGCGACGGTCAGTCGTTGGGCGACTTCTCGCTGACCATCGTTCTCTATGGCCACTCGAAATCAGAGCTGGATCAGCTGGTCGGCGAGTTCACCGGCGTCTTCACCAATGCGGACGGCAATCTCTTTGCGGAAACCTACAACCAGCTCAATGCCTACTTTGCCACGGTTCCCGGCAACTACGCGATGAACCTCCGCAGGCTGTATCTGTTGAACAGCAACTACGCCGACCTGAGTTTTCTGTTCACGATTCTGCCCGGAGAGAAGACCAACGCGCACCTTGGCACGGAGTACCTGGCGGTGCTGGAGACGGACAATGCCACGCCGTATTTCCTGAACCTGCATAACGGCGAGGTCGCGCACACGTTGATCCTTGGAATGACGGGATCGGGGAAATCCTATCTGTGCAGTTTTCTGTTGCAGAATGCGCAGAAGTACGCGCCGCTTACCTTCATCTTCGACATCGGCGGCAGCTTCCAGTCCCTCACGACCATCTTCGGCGGCAGTTATTTGAATGTCGGCCAGGAGGCGCGGGATTTCACCATCAACCCGTTCTCGCTTCCAGCTACAAAAGAGAACCTGCAATTTCTCTTCAGCTTCTTCCGCGTGCTGATCGAAGGCACCGAGCAGCGGTATCGGCTCGACTTCAAGGAAGAGCGCAAACTGTGGGACGCGATTGAGCGCACGTACATGCTGGAACCGGAGCAACGCACAGTATCGAACTTCGCCAACATTGTCGGTGAGTTGAAAGAGCGCCTACACCGCTGGACGCGGGGTGGGCAGTATGGCTTCCTGTTCGACAATGCCGTGGACACACTTTCTTTCAGCCGTTTCCAGACCTTCAACTTCGCCGGGTGGGGCGATGCGCCGGAGGTATTGGAGCCGCTACTGTTCTATGTGCTCCACCGGGCCAGCAATGAGATCACGGACCTGAAGAAGCTGGCTACGTTCAAGATGTTCCTGCTGGATGAGGCATGGTTGTTCATCAAGAACGAGACGATTCGGAATTATGTGGTGCAGGCGCAGAAGACGTGGCGCAAGCACAATGCCGCGATGATCCTGGCGACACAGTCCATCAAGGAGTTGCAGGAGTCAGGCATGTTGCAGATCGTTTCCGAGAGCTGCCCGACAAAAATCTTTCTGGCAAATCCGGAGATGGACCGCGACGTATACCGCGAGGCCTTCCATCTGAACGATACCGAGCTGGAACTGATTGCCGGCCTTGTTCCGCCGGGCCAGATGCTCGTTCGCAAAGCACAGTCTTCCAAAAAAGTTCAGTTGAATGTCGATTCCGTCACACACTGGATGGCGACCAACAATGCCCGCGACAATCTCAAGAAGCGAGATTACTTTGAACGCTTCGGTATCGCCGACGGTTTGCGCCGTCTCGCCGAAGACTTTCCATTCCAGCCACGGACTGTGGCCGGAACCGCTACAGCCAACCGCAAAGGAGCCGCCGCATGAACCGCACACTCGTTGTCACTACTGGGATTGTTTTGGCCCTTTCCTCCACTGCGGCCATAGCGCAGGAGGCTTCGGCCCGCACCGTGCAGTATCACTCGCAGGACATCGTACCCATCCATGCCAAGCTGAAGTACACAACGCTGATTGAAGTACCGCCGACCGAGAAGATCATGGAGGCCGCTACCGGCGACAAGGACTTCTGGGTGGTCGATGTGGTCGGCAATTTCTGCTTCGTCCATCCGGCCAAAGCCGGCATCAGTTCCAACCTGAATCTCATCACCGACAAGGGCAACATCTACAGCTTCACTCTGCAGGATGTGTCTGGCACCAATGATGTTCCCGACCTGAAAGTGTTGATCGAACCTGCCGACCGCTCTTCCATCGTTGCTGCGAGTGGGCCGCCGCAGTTCGTCCCGGCAGTGCAGCTGGAACAGTCGAAGCAGCAGCTTGCCGCGCTCGAATCGCATGTCGAGCAGACGGTCGATGCCTACAAGAGTGCCTATCCATTACAGCTCAAATTCGACTACAACTTTACGGCGAATGAAGCGCCCTTCGATATCCAGGCCATTTACCACGACGACAAGTTCACCTACATCAAGACAGATGCGCCGGAGAAGTTTTCGGTCTACGACATGAAGGACGGCAAGCCGAACCTCATCAACTATGACCTGCGTGATGGCACGTACATCATTCCGATGGTGATGGATTCCGGCTATGTCGAGCTGGGCAAAAAGCGTATGGAATTCAAGCGCAAGGGGTAGAGAGATGGCAGAGCAAATCACTCCCGAAACACAAATCGCGCCGGAGCCGGGGTTGACCAAGCGTTTCGCCGATCCCAAGGGTGTGCTGCAAAAGAACATGAAGCTGTTTCTCTATCTGGGAGCGGCCCTGCTGGTGATTGTCGCGGCTGTCTTCAGTTCGAGCGGGAAGAAAGGACCGGATTCGGCAGCCGCCGCGAAGAGCCAGCCGCCGCAACCGGCAGTCCAGGACAACACCGACAACAATGTTGCTGAGCTAAAGAGCCAGCTAGAGGCCGAACAACTAAAAGAACAGCAAGCAGCCGCCAACAATGCAGCGCTCCAGAGTGCGACACCCGCGCAGCAGGCTGCCGCCGCTGCCTATGGTCCGACGGGCCAGTCGCTTCCGTGTGTTCCCGGCTCGACATGCCCGCAAGCACTACAGCCAGCAGAGCACAGGCCAGCCACAGCTCACGCCGGAGCAGCAGCAGGCCGAACAGCTCGCCGCGAAGGACCGCGAACTTGCCTACAACTCGCGCTTCGCGTCGAACCTGGCCTATGCTCGTTCCGCCGATGCAGCCGCGCCATCGCAGGCCCAGACGACGGCCAGCAATCTCATGCCGACTGGGTTTGCTCCGTCGAATCCATACTTGGCAGCCGCAGCCCAACCGGCGAGTAGCCTGATTTCTCCGCGGAATCCTGGCCAGCTAACGCCGCCAGCGAGCGGGCAGGCATCGCTCCCGCACGGGCCGGAGGTAAACATCGATTCCGCCGTCGGCCAGCCGTATGTGATCTATGAAGGGCTGACGATGGACACCGTTCTGATGAACCGGCTGGACGGCGATGCGGTTGGGCCGGTCAAGGTGCTCGTCTCGAATCCCGTCTACTCGCACGACCACCAGCATGTGCTGATTCCCGATGGAACCATCGTGCTGGGCGAAGCGAAGAAGATCGGCGCTGCCGGATTCGGCCAGCAACGCCGGCTGGCTGTCGTCTTCCACCGGATGATTATGCCGGATGGCTACAGCGTCGATCTCGACCAGTTTCACGGTCTCGATCAGATTGGCGAGGAAGGCCTGAAGGACATTGTGAACAACCATTATTTGCAAATCTTTGGAACGTCGATTGCTCTTGGCGTCATTGCCGGTGCCGCGCAGATCACGCAGGGTGGAGGAACCTTCGCCGGCTCCGGCTCGCAGGAGTTCACCAATGGCGCTGCCTCCAGCGTCTCCGAGTCCGCGACCACCATCCTTGACCGATTCATGCAGATCCCACCCACCATCACCATCCGGGAAGGTCACCGCGTAAAGGTCTACTTTACGCAGGATATGCTGCTCCCGGCCTATGACAACCACACCATTCCTCAGAGCTTTTAGGAGATGTTATGAAAAAAGAATTCGCCATCATCGCACTTGCTTTCGCAATGCTTGCCGTCGCCGGTTGCGAGAGCAAACAGGCCAAAGTAAAGAGGCTGGAAGCCGAATACGACAAACTCAATGCGCAATACCGCATCGACTGTCTGGGCATGGGCGGGTCGAATGCGCAGGGAGTGAACGACGCGCTTCTGGGAACTCCGTCGAAATCCACCTCGGCTCCAGCAATGACGCCGCAACGGCAGGCGAAGTGCAAAGCGGAGAAGGCGAAGCTGGACCCGCTCGCCGACCAACTGCTCAAAGCGCAGCAGCCTTGAAATATGTCCATCAATACCAGCAGCCTTCAACTTCCATCCAGGAGGAGTCCGATTATGAAACGCATTCTTCTGTCCGTCACGCTTATGCTCGTCGCCGCCACCGGCTTCGCCCATGCGCAATTCGGTTCCGGGATCGTCTTCGACCCCACCCAATCGGTCCATGCCGTCCAGCAGATCATGCAAGCCAGCCAACTTTACACGACGACCATACAGACAACGCAGAACGTGATCGCTGCCTACAACCTGGCCCAGCGCATGGCGACCGCTCCGCAGTCTCTTTACAGCGCATACAGCAACATGGGGCGGCAGGCGTGGACTTCGGTCACCACTCCGGCCAACACCTATGGGAATACCGGTATGTGGACGACGGCCGCAACCAGTGGGTACAACGCGCCGGCAGGCAATCAGCAAGTGAGTATTCCCCGTATAGGACAGATAGCGGGATACGGCTCCCTGAGTCAGGAGGGTCAGCAGCAGCTCGCCGCGCAGGGCGCGACGGCGGATTTAGGCGACACGGCCAACTCCACAACTCTCCAGACGCTCGGCACGATCCGCACCAACGCTCCGCAGCGCGAAGCCGACATCGCGAATCTGGAGCAGGCCAGCCATTCGAGTGATCCGACCCAGCAAACCGAACTGGCCACCTTGCAGCGCATCAACCAGGCCCTGCTCATCCAGCTTCGCACGCAGCAGGAAGCGAACGAGATGACCGAGGCGCAAAGTCTCCAGCAGATGGTTGGCCAGAAGCAGCAGCAGGACGCCTTAAAGATGACCTTCCAGGCTGCGGACGGCTATCAAGCCAATTACAACAGCCAGACGGCTGCCGAATCGTCCGCTTCCGTATCCAGGATATTTCAATATTGACGCCCGGAGACAAGCATGGAGATCCTCAAATACATTGCCGACGGATGTGACGCGCTCACTGCCACGGTCAGCCCGTCCGTAGACGCTCTGGGCCTCCACATGGTGATTGCACTGGCGACCATCATGATGGTGTGGTTTGGCGTACAGGAGGCATTGGCTTCATCGCAAGGCGGGCAGGGCTTCAATATGGCCAAATTTCTGAATTTTTTCATGCTCATCACCTTCGCCTACTGTTTCGTGAAGTTCTATGACTCCACAATCCCAGGGATAGGATTCTCTCTTCAAGGATTTGTCCGCGGAGGGACGAACAACCTCGTACAGATCATCGGAACCGACACAACCACAAACATGCTGGGTTCGATCAAGGCGTCGCTGAGTCAGTCCGGCCCCGGAATCGTCATGATGACCGCCCCGTACCTGATTCTTGCTTACTTCTGTACCCAGCTTCTTCTTGCTATTCTCTCGGCGCTCATCTCGGTCATCATCGCCTACGGTGCAGTCGGGGCCACCATCGTTGGCATTCTTGGACCTCTTTTCATTCCCTTCATGGTCTTCGAGAAGACCGATTTTCTTTTCTGGGGATGGCTCAAGGCATACCTCAGTTTTTCGTTTTACAAAGTGGTCGCCGCAGCGACGATGAGCATTCTTGGACAGCTTTATACGCGGTATTACGCCAACTTGGTGGACTTCACCCACCCCATCAACCTAATGAAGAACTTTCCGCTGCTCATCATTCTCGTCATGGTGAACATGTTCATGCTGCTCAAGATTCCAGCGATGACTGCAACCATCTTCTCTGGCCACAGCGGCGGTCATGATGCGGGTACTGGGATTGCAGCGTCGCTCGTAACCAGGGGACTGATGAGTTAAGGAGGAACCATCATGATCAAAACCACCTGCACCTCTGCTGAGATTACCCGCGCGGCGGAACGGTATCTCGAACAGTATGGCGATCCGCTCGTGATGAACACGTACCTCAAGGTCACAATTCTGTGCCTTGTCGTGGTCTGTCTCACACTCATGGCGCTCGTCTTCAAAAGCCAGAAGGCTCTCGCGTCGATGCACCCCATGATCGTTCGTATCAACGACGTTGGCCGAGCCGAAGCCATCGACTATCGCAACTTTCAGTACCGCCCGCAGGAGGCCGAGAATAAGTATTACCTCACACGATGGGCGGAACTCTATTTCAGTCGCAACCGCTTCACCATCGAGCGCGACCAGACGAACGCGCTCTATTTCCTCAATGGCGATGTGCAGCGGGCCGTGATTGCCGAGGAACAGAAGGACAAGATCATTCAGACGTACAGGGGCGACAGCACGCTTCCGTATGTCGATGTCGAGGTCAAAAACATTGTTCTGGACGACCTGCAGCAATCGCCCTATTCCGCGCGCATCGAGTTCGAGAAGGTGTACACGAACCCGGCGGACCATAGCGAACTCAAGCGGGAGCGATGGGTCGCCAGCGTGACCT
>CAWCFC010000018.1:0-486986 GCA_963794795.1 uncultured Acidobacteriota bacterium
TTTATTTTCCCTGCAGTGCCGTCCCGTTCGCCGCTCAGCGCGTATCGCGAAAAAGTGCTCAGGAATGCCCATGGGGTAACGCGCGGCCGGCGTGGGCATTGGTCAAGGAGCTGTCGTCGATGGCGAATTGGCCGTTCACCAGGAGGTAGGTCACGCCTGTGGCTAGCAGCTTCGGTTCCTGGTACGTGGAGAGTGCGCGGATGGTTTTTGGATTGAAGACCACCACATCAGCGAAATAGCCAGGCTTGAGCAGGCCGCGGTCTTTGAGACGAAGTGTCTGCGCGGGCAATGACGTCATCGAGCGGATGGCAAAAGGAAGCGTGATGACGTGCTCGTCAAAGACATATTTGCGCACCTTGCGCGGAAACGTTCCATATTTTCTGGGATGGCCGGGACTGCCATCGGAACAGGTCATCACCCAGGGTTGCCGCATGAAGTTTTTTATGTCGCTTTCTTGCATGTTGAAAGATGCAACCGCTGCGCCACCTTTTTTGACGATGAGAAGAGCGGCATCGATTGGCGACTGGTTGTATTCCTTCGCAATCACAGCCAGCGTCTTGCCGGTGAATTCTTTGTCGTGCGATACGGTGATCAGCAGGGATTCCGGGCCGCCGCGATCATCCAGATTTTTTTGCATGGCGACGACGAGGCGCGGGCGCACGCCTGGATCGTCGATGCGTTGCAGTAAGGCGGCGTGGCCGCCGACCTCGGCCCAGCGCGGTATCAACGCGGCTTCGATGCTAGTTCCCGAGGCATTGTATGGGTATTGACTGGCGGTCACATTTACACCACTGGCGCGCGCTGCATTAATCAAGGCGATGACGGGTGTGCTTTCGCCCCAGACACTTTTGCCCAGCGCCTTTATATGCGAGATCATCACCGGGATATGCGCCTCTCTCCCTATACGGATGGTCTCCTTCACCGAGCCGAGCAGTCCGATGGTGTAGGAATCTTCATCGCGCATGTGCGTATCGTAGATGCCGCCGTTGGCGGCGGCGATTTTGGCCAGGGCGATGACCTCCTCCGTGCTGGAGTAGCTGCCTGGCGCATAAAACAGGCCAGTGGACATGCCGATTGCACCTTGCTTCATGCCCTGGTCCACGAGTGCCTTCATCGCATCCATTTGCGCAGCCGTGGGAGTTGCATCGGACATGCCCATGACGGCGCGCCGCACGGATCCCTGGCCAATAAACATGGCGACATTGGTGCCGATACCCTGTACATCCAACTTGCGCAGTGTTGCGCCAATATCGAGAGGACTGGAGCCGTCATTGCCGACCGCGACGGTGGTTACGCCCTGCATGAGATACGCTTCGTTGCGGCTGGTGGCGGGATTGGATAGATCTCCCAGAGTGTGGGTATGGGGATCGATGAAACCAGGTGCGACAACCAGACCGCGAGCATCAATCACGCGCTTGGCTTTTTCGTGCAGGCTCTTCCCGATCGCCACAATTCTGTCGCCGCGAATGCCGATATCAACATGCCTGGCTGGAGAGCCGGAGCCATCGAGCACGGAACCATTGCGGATCAAAATATCAAGAGTCTGGGTGGTCTGCTGGGCAACCAGGGGGACTGAAACCAGGAAAACTAGGAGTGTCTGTAGAGTTCTGAAAATCACCACTGGCTCCGAAAGAGCGTGTCAAATGCCTTACCTTTAAGATAAACATCCGGCTCAATCTCCGGACTCCCCAAATACGCGCACATCGGCGGACGCACAGAGTGAGAGATACAGGGTCAGATCGAGCCATTGAGGCAGCAGCTAAAAGTTAAGCTTCAATGCAAACTGAAGGATACGGGGTGCCACGCTGGTGCTTTCTATCTGTCCGAAGGTGCCGTCCGATTGACTCGTGTCGGGATTGGAAAATTGCGGAGTATTGAAGAGATTAAATGCTTCCGCGCGGAACTGGACATTCGTTCCTTCTTTTGGCCACTTCAGCCCAAAATCTTTGTACAGCGCGGCATCGACATTGCGCTGGCCTGGCCCTCGCACAATCCCCGCACCCGAGTTGCCGAATCCTGTGGCCACCCCGTCGGCCCCAACCACCGGGTAGTTCCCCGTGAAGCAGCTTGTGTTGACGTAGTGATTGATGTTGCTTTCGACGGAACCACGATTGACATATTGGCCCGGGCTGCAAGTCCCACTGAGTTGAGCAAAATCGCCGGCTATGCCGAGCACGTTGTTCCCGTTGCTTCCGGTGATGGTCAGCGGATCTCCATCCTGAAGAGTGATCACACCGGCGAGCGTCCAATTTCCGAGCGTTTGCTTCACCACCGCATTGCGTCCCGTGAAGCCGGGCAGCGCATAGGCTCCGCTGAAGACGAATCGGTTCGGCCGGATGAAGGTAGACGGACCATAGTTGCGAGCGAGGTCATATTGATTGCCGAGCATTGAACCGGCGGTGGTATTGCCCACCACGTCTTGCCCGGTCTGCAACGCCCTGGCCCATGTGTAAGAAGCCAGAAACTGCAGGCCATTGTCGAATCGCTTGGTGAGGCTGGTGGCTAAAGCGTTGTACCAGCTTTGACCGCTGGAGCCGATTTCCGTGTAATCCGCAGGGCCATAGCCCTGGACACGAACGCGCTGTCCGATATTCGCGACAGTGTTGTCTGTCGCGCCGCGAATCGGATTTCCCGGGCTTGCATATAACGCCTGATTCGGATCGTTGGAGAGGATTAAATGTTCTCCGCGACTGCCCAGATAACCCAGCTCAAAAATCATGTCCCTTGCCAGCTGTACCTGCGTGTTCAAACTAAAATGCTGCACCAGCGGCGGACGTATGTTCTGAGCGAAGGCGGTGGTACTGTTCGTCGTGGTTGGAGAGTACGGCAAAAATACTGGAAATGACGACGGAGCCGGTTGGAACGGATTCGCAAAGTCCAACGAGGGCGATTGTTGCTGCAGCCGGAGCACCGCCCAGGGCTGTTCGAAAATCAACTGCACGGTTGGCTGGCCGCTGATGGTCTGGTGAAATACGCCGTAACCGCCGCGCAAAACAACGCGATCAGTTCCTGGCATCTGCCAGGAAAACCCAAAGCGCGGATTGATGGTGTTTTGCCCATCGCCGCTGTAGGCGAGTTTGCCAGGAAGAACCGTGACCCCAGCCGGAGCAGTGTACGGATAGTTGCCGGCCACTTCAAGACCCTGCAAAGTGCCGGAGGCGGGAGGGTTGGGATTCAACGCCGCGAAGTTGGTGTTGGCGTTCCTGCCATTCACTTCTTCCATGCCGCCCAGCCGCTCGTAGCGGAACCCTGCGTTCACTACCAATCGCTGTGTAACTTGGATATTGTCCTGTAAATATCCAAACCAGTTCCAGATGTCGAAATTGCGATCGATGATGCCGGGTACATCCAGATTAAGGAAAATGTTGCTGTACGGCGTGCCATTACCACCCGAGGTAGCAGGACCGCCATGATTCCCGAGAAGGAAGTCGGGAAGGCCGAGGAATAAGACTCCGCCGTAAAACTTATAGTCGTCGTAAGCGATCTGGTCGAGGTTAATGCCACCGCCAAAACGAAGCGAGTGGCGCCCCTTGATCAAGGAAAGATTGTCGACAAGGGAATATTGGTTTTGGACGTTGATGTTCGTCTGCCCATTCCCGCCCGCTTGGAATGAGCCGGAGACCGCCATCACCGGCAGCGTATTGTCGTGAACGTACGGACCCTCAGGAGCATTCACGCCCACATCGGACCACTTGAAGGGTGTGGCCTGCTGGGTTGCAGCCTCGATGCGGTTATAGCCGATGATTGCCTGGTTAATGAATCTTGGATTAAAGATGTAGGAATTGCTGAGGCTGAAATCGCGAAAATGGTTTGGATTCGTCGTGCCAAAGCCTGGTACCGTGCTGCCGCCCAGGCCGGGAGCATTGAAACTGAGCAGCACATGACTGTTGACGAAGAAAAATCTCTCTTGCCAAGTGCTTTTGGCGGATTGGTTCCAATCGGCGTTGCCCATGTACTGGTCTTCGTTAAAGGAGCATGGCACGCTGAGCGACACCGTTCCGGCAACGGAAGGATTGGTCGCGCCGGCATTGATGGTTTGCGCATTCGGTATCATGAACTGGCCGTTCGGCAATTTGAAGTTCAATATGTTGAGCGCCTGCGGGCTGATGTTTGAACCATCCGCATTGATCACGTTCGCGCCCCCACCAATACCCGCATATCCAGCTTGCCCGGCGAATAAAGCTCCTAGCCCCGCGGCGGTGCGATTGGTGGACGTAAGTGCGGGTTCTTTGAAACTGGTTAGGCAGCTACTCGAAAAACCATTCGCTTGCCGCGTCCCTTGATAGGCAACAAAGAAAGTGACCCTATTCCTTACAATCGGGCCGCCAAGGGTCAAGCCAAACTGATTCTGCTGCAGGACGGGACGAGGGCCATGCACCTGGTTGATAAAAAAGTCATTCCCATTCAGCGCGGTGTTGCGGAAGAATTCGAAGCCGCCTCCGTGAAACTGGTTGGTCCCACCGCGGGTGACGACGTTCACGTTTGCGCCGCCATTATGCCCGTAGGAAGCATCGTAGGGGACGGTTTGCACGTTGAATTCCTGGATGGCGTCTGGATTGGGAATCGGATTGCCGCCGCTGAAGGTGCCGCTGCCCTGCAGGTCGTTAATCTGAATGCCGTTCATTTCAAAATTGTTGTCCGTTACCGAGCTGCCTGCGGCGGAGAGTGATAACTGGGTATTGCCGCGGCCAAGTGCGCCGGCATCGGTAACATCGGTGCTCACGCCTGGCGAGAGCGCGATAATCTGCACGAAGTTTCGAGTGACAAGGGGAAGACTCTGCAGCATCTTGCCGCTCGTGACAGATGACAGGCTGCTCGTCTGCGTCTGTAATTGCAGGCTCGCCGCGCTTACTTGGACCGTCTGGCTGGCGTTGCCGACTGCAAGCGAGACATTCAGCGCCTCTGTCTGAGATACCTCGACAACCTCATTGTGATACTCAGCTTCTTTGAAGCCGGCTTTCGATATGGCCAGGTCATAGGTGCCAGGCTGCAGTAGCGCGGCTGTAAAGTGTCCATCCGAGGTGCTGTTGATCACCTGCGTTGTGCCGGTACCTGTGTTCGTTACCTTGATCGTCGCATCGGGAATAATTGCGCCCGTCTGATCCGTGACTACGCCAGCGATCGCACCGGTGCCTGCGCTTTGGGCGAGGGCGATACCGCCGGCGAAGAGGAAAAGTTGCGCGAGCAAAACAGAAAGGAAGCGCTTCATACGAAACCTCCTGGAGTTTGCTGGTACAGCTCGACAGCGATTTGAGACATCTTCCGTCGGCCTCTATCAAGAGTCCAAATTATTACTACTCCACGGATATGCCTGTCAAATAGTCTTCTAGATGGCTAGGAACGAAGAGGGGCTATAGAGTCGGTCGCGATCGCCAATATTTCCCGGCAGAATATTGCCGCAATTCATTTTGTGTGTTGTATCTAGAACCCTTCTCAGCGTTAGATTTCTTTCGATGAGTTACAGGCAGTGCCGCTCGCAACTGCAGCACTCTGGTTCCCGCAGACGACTGCCTCAGGCAGCTACGGCAACAGTCACGCCGAATGGCCCCGTGTAAGGCGGCAATTTATTTATCGAGGCTCCGAAAAACATTCAGGAGTTGTGGCTGCGCATTACTCGGCTCTCTTAAAGCCGACGTTGCGAGCGTTCAGCGTGAACACGCTGAGTCCGGAAATGCGGTGATTGGCATCTCGATGGAACACAAGGATTCCATAGGCACCACTGTCGAACTCATCGGGCGCAATCGGAGTTAGTTTCAGCGGCGGATTCCAGTTACAGCGAAGTGTCAATGTTCCGTTGTCGACTGACAACTTGTAGGTCGCGTCGAGTTCCTCGCTTTGATACTGTCCAGCAAACTCTGCTAGAGCGGCACCGCTTAGTCGCGGCTCTTCAACTCTGCTGCCCGCAAATGCTGGGCCATTGTCTGTCTCGATGGTCACCTGCATGCTGCCGCGCGACCCATCGAAAGTGATCCTGTCATTGCCGGCGTCCATAAACTGATTCGCTGCCACGCGGAGGAGTTTGGCATCCCGGTACATTAGATTTCCGTCTGCGGCTGTGAACGAATCCAGAAGCTGTCTGTGCGTGTCCAGATAGGTACCGGCAAATCGGCCTGGATCAGGAAAGCTATGACTGTCGGCGGTTTGCGTGCCATTCGGCTCTGGCTCCAGATCTTTTGCGAGATACACGTCGGCGACTTTGCTGGCAAGACTGCCCGTCTGCGCACTCGACACATTGCATAGCGCCAGCACGGAGAACCGCTGCTGCGGGAACCGCAAAATTACAGTACGGTATCCGAACAACGCACCTTCATGCTCCACAGTCGGCAATCCGCGATATGTACCTATTTCCAGTCCCAGCGCATAGCTGATTTTTTTACCGTTATTTAATATTCCCCGGGTCTCCATTTCCTGGATCAGTGGTCCATTCCCCAGCTTGTTGTGATAAAAATTCCTGTCCCACAACAGCAAGTCGTCCACAGTGGTCATCAATCCGCCTGCTCCCACGGCGTCGTAGCTTGTCGACCAATCTACAAGGAACTTGCCATCGTTCCCGGGTGAGTACGCGGCAACGCGGTTGGGAACAACCAGGGTTCGGTCGTCATAGAATCGCGTGTGTGTCATGCCCAGCGGCTGAAAAATATTTTCGGCGGCAAACTCCGCCAGCGATTCTTTGCTTACACGCTTCACCACTTCACCAAGCAAAAAATAATTTGTGTTGCTGTAGATGTATTCAGCCCCGGGAATGTTGTTGAGGCTTTTCTGGCGCGCAATCAGATTCAGCGTTTCAGCTTCGGAATGGATATCGGAATAGTGACGACCGGAAATAACTGTCAGGGCCAGGAAGTCTCGTAGTCCGCTGGTATGGTGCAGCATCTCCCGCAGCGTGATCGTGTGTCCGTAATCGGGGAGTTCCGGAATGTATTTGCGCACGTCATCGTCCAGTGAAAGACGCCCCTGCTCGGACAGCAACACAATGCTGGCAGCGGTGAATTGCTTTGACACAGAGCCCATGTAGAAAACTGACTCCGGCGAAAGTGGAACTCCCAGCTCCAGGCTTGCCTCGCCGTAACCTTTTCGATAAATGAAATTGCCATCCCGTATCACGCCAATGGCGCAGCCCGGAGAGTCCGCCCGGTTGTAAGTGGCAAAAATCTGGTCCATCTTTGGTTCGCTGGCCTGCGCAGTCAGGGCTGGGATGTTCATGAGGAACCCGAGGGCAAGCGTAACGACGCAGGCAAATCGCATAAGATACTCCTTCCAGCTCTGATTTCTTTTCGATAGGTCGAACGGCCTCAATTATAAGGGCATCCTGACATGTCGATACGATTCAATGTGAACGGCGTGCCCTCGATTCGGGGTAAGGAAACATACTGAGCGAGTTCCAGTTTGCGTCTAGGTTTATATTCTGAAGGGATTGAGTTCTTCGCAGACGAGAGCATTCGGCGCGGTCAGATGCAATTGCGAGGTATGCCGCAGCACGAAATTCTCTGAAGTGTGCAGAAATTTAATGGAAAGAGCGAATATGCCGGATTCCACGCGACGCGATGTATTAAAGACAATGGGTGCGAGTACGGCCGCGTACTTACTGGGCACGCAATCTTTGCAAGCCAGCCAGATGCCGGGACGTCCGTCGAGCGGCAATTCGAATTCCGGAGAACATAAGACTTCCAACATCATGTCGATTGCCGCGCATCCCGGGGACGCATTTTTTGCCATGGGCGCGCCGGTTGCACTGGCGGTTCACCTGGGAGGGCAAGGCTCGTTGTTGAGCCTCACCCTGGGTGAGAAAGGTTCGGCCACGATTCCACCGGAGAAATATGGACCGATGCAGCGAGCCGCCGCCGAGAAGGCAGCGTCAATGATGGGTGCGGCAGCGGAGTTTCTGCGCTACCCCGATGGTGAGGTGCCAGTGAATGAGGAGGCGAAGTTCGCGGTTTGCGACTTCATTCGCCAGTACAAGCCGGATACTCATCGTGACTCACTGGAAAGGAAGCTGGCACAAAGATCATTGCGCCTGCTACCAAATCGTTCAGGACGCAATCTTCTACGCCGCGCTGCCGGCGATCGCGCGAAAGTTGCCGGCGCATTCCGTCAGCAAACTTTTCTTCGACGACAACTGGGAAGACGCGACTGGATTTGTTCCGGACACGTATCTGGACATTACGCCTGTATTCGATCAGTGGATGGCTGCGTGCGCGGTTTTCCCCATGTGGCGCGGCGAAAATGGATTTCGCTATAACGATTACTACGGCAGCCTGGCGGTTGCGAGGGGCTGCGTTGCCAACTTCGAGAAAGCTGTCACGCTGATGTCGCCGCCGGGGCAGCAGGTGCGCCATGTTCACAGCCTGTAGGGTTCCGGCGCTATCGAACCGTCCCAGTTGGAAAGGTTCCGTTACTTCCACGAGAACCATCGGCAACACGACCAGGATGGGTATCCGCGCCGATATTTACGCGGACCCATCTATGTTTGCAAAAGAGTTTTGAGAGTCTGAAGAGTGTAGTATAGATTGTCATCTAGATGAGTGAGAAAATGGCATCGCTTCCGCCGCTGGACCGCAATACTTTCGTTCCCCTATACCATCAGATTCAGCGACGGCTGCTGCAGCAGATTGATTCCGGCGCGCTGAAACCGGGAGAGCCATTGCCCTCCGCGCTAGACATTGCAGCGTCTCTTGGCGTCAGCCAGATGACAGTCCGTCAGGCAATCAAGTCGCTTTGCGAAGCTGGAGTGGTGTACAGCCAGCAGGGCAAGGGCACCTTTGTTTCCGGCATCAAGCTGGAGAAGGACTTCCGTCAGGTGCTGTCTTTTAGTGAAGACATGAAGGCGCGAGGCTCCACGCCGCGGTCCAAAGTTCTTTCCTTTGACGTGCGGAAACCGGACGAGGAAATCGTAAAGGCGCTGCGCCTGCGATCCGACGAAAAGGTCATTCATCTGAAACGCATTCGACAGTCCAACAATTTGCCCATGGGGATTGAATGCAGTTCTCTGCCCTTGCGCCTCTGTCCCGATCTGCTGGAGACATTCGATCCTCGCAATTCGCTGTATGAAACTCTTGCGGAGCGCTACGGCATCAACATGGTGGTCGCGGATGAGGTTGCTGAGGCGGGTTTGGCGGACTCAGAAGTGGCGCGACTGTTGCGAATCGCGAAGGGCAGCCCGGTATTTCTTTTCACGCGAATTTCCTATCTGCAAAACGGTCAGCCGATCGAGCATGTGAAGTCGACATATCGCGGCGATCGCTACAAGATCGTGAATCGTTTGACGCGCCAGAAACACGGATTGCTAAGTTCGCAGCAGACAATGTAAGCAAGACGCAATATTGCACGATCCCGACCCTTTTCAATTGAGCCGATCTCCCATCCTGACTGCAGACAGCGCGGCCAGGATGGAGTCCCGACCTATGTGACGAAAGTTAATTCATCGACGGCCAAAGGATGTGATTCGAACATGAAGAATGGAAGCTACCTCCCTGAATTGGATCATGATTGCGGCATTCGCGCTGGAGCAATGAAACGTCGGCCATGGCTGTATGGAACCCTCCTGGCATTGATCCTGTCGATTCCCTTTTCGCTTCGGGCACAGCAGAACACTTCGCCGGACTTCAGCAGCATGGATCGCATTATGGCGGCGGCACTCCAGGCGAACAAGGTGCCCGGAGCAGTGATCCTGGTCGGCCACGATGGCAAGGTTGTGTTTGAAAAGGCTTATGGAAATCGAGCCACCATTCCGGCGCCTGTCCCGATGACCGAGGACACCATCTTCGATATGGCGTCGATGACGAAGGTGATGGCGACAACGACGGCGGCGATGCAGCTATATCAGCAGGGACGTTTTCGACTGAACGACCCGGTGGCAAAGTATCTTCCTGCATTTGCGGCGAACGGCAAGGAAAACATTACGATTCGGCAGGTGATGACGCACTATTCCGGATTGCCGCCTGATCTGGATTTGAAACAACCATGGTCCGGCAAGCAGACAGGATTTGATATGGCGTTCGCCGTGAAACCAGATCGTCCGCCGGGAACAAAGTTTGTCTACAGCGATATCAACTTCATCGTGATGGGCGCACTGGTAGAAAAGCTGAGCGGTATGCCACTCAATGAATATGTGCAGAAATATGTGTTTGCCCCGCTGGGCATGGATCACACCCGCTTTTTGCCGCCTCCATCCTGGGACAACAAAATCGCGCCATCACAATACGATGAAAACCATCACATGCTGCTGGGCGTCGTGAACGACCCCACATCAAGACGGATGGGTGGCACCGCCGGACACGCAGGCCTGTTCAGTACCGCCGGCGATGTGTCGATCTTTGCTCAGAACCTTCTGGATTTGCTGGCGGGAAGACCGAGCAAATTTCCGTTGAACCGGCTGACGGCGGAGAAGATGACGACTCCTCAGCAGCCAGCCACCGGGGTTGCGCTCCGCGGCCTGGGCTGGGACATTGCGAGCCCATTTTCCAGGAATCGCGGCGAACTATTTCCCGTCGGCGGCTTTGGCCACACCGGTTGGACCGGCACCGACATCTGGATGGATCCATGGAGCGACAGCTATGTAATTTTTCTAAGCAATCGCACCTATCCAAATGTCCGTCCCAGCACGGTTCCGATCGAAGCCCAGGTCGCCACTGCCGCTGCCCAGGCGCTGGATATCCAGGTTCCCGAGTCGGGCAAGGAGATTGCTCGACTCACCGGCTACAACGAGTCGTTGAGTGGAATGCGACGCTGGCCAAGCAGGAATGGCAATGTGGAAACGGGCATTGACGTTCTGGAAGAAGAAAATTTCGCTCCGCTGGCGGCTCTCAAAAAGAAGCATGGCGGCAAGCTGCGGGTGGGCATCCTC
Source organism: uncultured Acidobacteriota bacterium (assembly GCA_963794795.1). Taxonomy (GTDB): domain Bacteria; phylum Acidobacteriota; class Terriglobia; order Terriglobales; family Acidobacteriaceae; genus JAKAAZ01. The sequence continues at coordinate 10,844 of CAWCFC010000018.1, forward strand.
AGCAACCAGACTGGCACCGACAGCCACGGACGTCGCACCATCGATGTGCTGGTGCACGATGCCGAGGCCAAAGTGCCGGAGCTGAAGGTGACCATGCTTTTCAGTCCGGAACATGGCATCACCGGGAAGATGGACACCACGGACATCAATGGCAGCACCGACCCTACGACGGGACTACCGGTGGTCAGCATGTATGGTGCGACAGCGGCCCAGCGGCATCCACCCATCAGCAAAATGCGCCAGCTGGATGCGGTAGTGATCGACCTGCGCGATGCCGGAGTTCGTTTTTACACGTATGAAACTGCGGTCGCCTATTTTCTGCAGGCAGCGGCACACACCGGAACGGACATTGTGATTCTCGACCGTCCGGATCCCATCAATGGTTCATTTGTCCAGGGACCTGTCTCCGATGCCGGCCATTCCAGCTACACCGGATTTATGCCTCTTCCCGCACGACATGGAATGACCATGGGCGAACTGGCGCGTTACTTCAACGGCGAGGGCCATCTGGGCGCCCCTCTAACCGTGATTGCGATGAAAGGTTGGCAGCGCGGAGACTGGTATGACTCCACCGGGCTGCTGTGGGTAAATCCCTCTCCGAATCTGCACAATCTCAATCAGGCGACCATGTATTCGGGACTCGGTCTGATTGAGTCCTCGAACATCTCTGTCGGTCGCGGCACGGACACGCCCTTCTCCTGGATTGGAGCACCGTGGATCGATGCCGTTCAGCTTGGGGCTGCGTTGAATCTCCGCATGATCCCTGGGATTCGCTTCGTTCCAGTGACGTTCACTCCGCAAGCGCCCTATATGTACGCAGGCCAGGTCTGCCAGGGCGTGCAGTTTGTGATTACGAATCGCGATGTGCTGAACGGTCCGGAGGTGGGCATTGAGATTGCCTCAATGCTGTACAAGCTGTATCCAACGCAGTACCACCTGGACAAAATCGAGCCGCTGCTGGTGAATCAGGCGACCCTGAAAGCGCTCGAGGATCATGTGGATCCAGAGACTATCGCCGACTCATGGCGCGATGGGATCGAGCAATTTAAGGAGCGCCGGAAGGCCTACCTTATTTATACAAACCATTGATCCCACTTTGTCTCGTGAAGAATTGCCGGCATGGCATTCTTCCGCGTGTTTGTCCAGGAACTGTGCCCATGGGGAATCGAATCGCGCGAGACAGTAGAATTTATAGAGAAGCCTGAAATTGCGATGAGATTGGATCCGGATGCAAGAAACAAGTACCAGAAAAGTTGAATTATTCGACACCAGTCTTCGGGATGGGATGCAGCAACCGAACCTGGAAATTTCCATACCGAATGCAATCAGCCTGCTGCAACGCATGGGTGGTTTTGGTGTGCACTACGCGGAAATTGGTTTCGCCGGCGCGAATCAATTTGTCGGAGATCTGACATGCGCATTGGGCTCGATCGATACGCGGGCGACAAAGCTGGCGCTGTTTGGCAGAACCCGCGGCCGTGGCAGCAAGGTTGAAGAATGGCCGGACGTGCAATTCATGGTCCGCCATAAGGAGCGGGTGTCGGTCGCTGTCGTCGTTGTCAAATCCCGCTTGCTGGACGTCGTTCGGTCATTGGAAACGACTCCGGAAGAAAATCTGCAAATGGTCTACGAGACCATCGCGTGTCTGCAGGATCAACGGCCTTGAAGTGATCGTAGATCTGGAACACGCCATGGATGCGGCGTGCGGTCGCCGCGAAAACGGTGTGCCTTGCGATGCCGATTTCAGCAAACGCAGTCTGGATTATTTCAACCAGATCACGGCGCAATGTGTACGCCAGAACGTAAGCCGGCTTGTGGTGTGTGACACGACCGGTGGCGCGGGCCCGGAAGAAGTAACGCAGGTGATGAGTTGCCTGACCTGGGCCTACCCCAACGTCAAATTTGGATTCCATGGCCACACCGACCGCGGCCTTGGAGTTGCCAATACTCGAGCCGCAATTTTCGCCGGCGCTGCGCAAATTCAAGGCACGCTGGTTGGAACTGGAGAGCGGTGCGGCAACGTCAACCTTACGACCGTGATTGGAAGCATGCAATTGAGAGGCGAGGCGGAATTTGTCTCGCCCGAATCGCTGACCGGACTGACTGGCCTGGCACATACCGTGTACGGCGCTTTCGGACTGGAAGTGCCGCACGGCGCTGCCATCGTTGGCCAGGGCGCATTCGGCACCTGGGCCGGAATGCACGGCAGCAGCGAGCGAAAAAATCCCGGCGCCTACCTGTGGTGCCATCCGGAAAAAGTGGGCGCCAGTCCCGTCATTGGTGTGAATGGTCAGTCGGGAAAAGCAAATATCATGCTGCTTTCAGAATCGATGGGCGTTCCGCTGAATGCAGTCCAGGCGCAGACTCTGATTGACGCCAATCAATCGATGATCGATGGCGGCGGCTTCACAGCGAGCGAAATTTCGTTTCGCCTGGCCTGCATCCGAGTGTTGAAGACGCTGCGAAACACTTTCAGCGTGAAAAGTTGGAAGGTGCTCGATGAATCGGACGAGACCGGAAAAAGGTTCGTGCGCGCCTCCATGTTATTGCAATTGGGCGACGACACCATCATTGAGACGACGGCGGAAGGCGCAGGCCCCGTCGACGCACTGAGCAAGGCGATGCGGAAAGAACTGGAGCGCTGGCATCCGACCATGAAGCAGATGCGTCTGGAAACTTTCAGCGTGACCGCAATCGATATTTCCGCGCACGACACGGCGGCCCACGTGCGTGTCACGGTCAGCTTCCAGGCCGACGGACATGAGCCCTGGACGACTGCGGGCGTAAGCAGCGATTTGAACCAGGCGGCCCTGATGGCGATTCTCGACGGCTTCCATTTTTGGCTGCTGAAGAATCCCGACTAAGACGACATACCGCCGAAATCGTCGGAGTGCCCGCTCTTTCACGTCTGGGGCATACTACTGCGTAGAGGTGTTTCATCATGTCGTGCCATCTGTCGCGCCGTAACTTCGTACAGTCAGCCGCCGCTGCAGCCGCAGCCGTGGCAGCCAAAGGATTGTGGAGCAATCTGGCCTTCGCCAGCGATCTTCATCCATCGAACTTGCTCTCGCAATTCGGCTATGGCGATGTCATCCTGGCGAGCGATCTGCACGAATCGCAGCTGCACAGAACGCATTCTGTGCTGATGCAGTTGAGCGATGACAGCCTGTTGAAACCCTTTCGCCAAATGGCTGGAATGCCCGCGCCGGGCGAGGATTTGGGCGGTTGGTACCACTTCGACCCAGATCTGGATCACTTTGCCGGAGACTATGGATTTGCTCCTGCTTCGACATTCGGGCAGTGGGTGTCGGCATTGGCGCGCGTCTACGCCATCACCGGAGACGGCGCCACCCGCGCAAAAGTTTTGCGGTTGAATCGACTCTATGCCGCAACCATTAGTCCCGACTTCTATATCAAAAATCGCTTTCCCGCCTACTGCTACGACAAGCTGGTGCTGGGATTACTCGACTCCCACAGCTTTGCGAATGACCCGGACGCCATGGGCATCCTGCAGCGGACCACCGACACTGCGCTGCCTCATCTGCCCCCGCACGCGGTAGATCATGAGGTGCCGTGGAGGCCCAACCGACACGGGGAATCCTGGAACTGGGACGAGTCGTATACCATGCCGGAGAATCTGTTCATCGCCTACCAGCGCGGAGCGGGCCGTCGATATTATGACCTTGGCTTCCAATATCTCGACGACAAAACCTGGTTTGAGCCGCTGTCGCGTGGTGAAAATGTTCTGGCCGGTCATCACGCTTACAGCTACGTGAATTCGTTGAGCTCGGCCATGATGGCCTATATGGTGGGCGGCAGCCAGATGCATTTGCAGGCGGCCAAGAACGCATTCGCGATGCTGTTGCAGCAAAGCTTTGCCACCGGCGGTTGGGGACCCGATGAACAACTGCGCGCACCCGGCAGCGACGATGTATTTGCCAGCCTTAGCAAAACCCACGCCAGCTTTGAAACGCCGTGCGGCAGCTATGCCCACTTCAAAATAACTCGGTATCTGTTGCGCGTAACCCGCGACTCGCGCTATGGCGATAGCATGGAGCGCATGATGTACAACACGGTGCTTGGCGCGAAAGCACTGCAGGATAATGGTCAAGCGTTTTATTATTCGGACTACAATTTCGACGGCGAGCGCGTCTACCATCGCGCTGCATGGCCATGCTGTTCCGGCACGCTGCCGCAGGTTGCGGCCGATTACCGCATCCAGGCTTACTTCCACGATGACAGCAATGTCTTCGTGAATCTGTACATTCCATCGACACTGCGCTGGTCACGGGGCGACGGAGCTTTCTCGCTGACTCAGACCAGTACGTGGCCGTATGATCCCAACATTTCCTTCGTGGTCAATACCGCGACACCTTCTGAAATGACGATTCACTTTCGTATTCCGGCGTGGACTCGCGCAGCTTCTTTGGCTATCAACGGACAACGCTGGGCTGATGAAGTCACACCCGGCGAATTCGCTGCGGTGAAACGTACATGGAAGGATGGAGACCGCGTGGAACTAGAGTTGCCGCTGGTGTCGCGACTGGAAGCAATCGATTCGCAGCATCCGAATACCGTCGCGGTGATGCGCGGACCGCTGGTGCTTTTCGCGCTGAAACCCCTGCAAACAAGCCCGATGCCGAGCTTTGGCAGAATTGCCCTGCTGAATTTGCGGCGAATCTCACAGCGCGAGTGGCAGGTTCGCGGAGGAGATTCGAGCTATCGCCTGGTACCATTCACTGAAGTTGGCTCAGAGCCGTACACCACATACCTGCAGGCTACCTGAGTGGTGCAGGCGAATATCCCGCCAAGCGGCGACTGCGAATTATTTTCGCATTTCCAGGGCGGCATTCTTCTTTTTGCCCGGACTCTCCGGCGTGGGAACGTATCCATTGAATTCAAATCCAATCAAAATCGCTCCTGTCGTTTGATTGGCAACTTCGGCCGTCAGGTCAATCGATGTCACACAGTGATTCGCGGGCGTAAACACCCAATGGGAGGCGAGTGTACGCTCCTTCTTCATATAGCTCAGGGTCCACTCATCTTCGCCGGCCCAGATACTGCCCGGCTTCAGGAAGTCTTCCTGGCGGGTTGGCTTTCCATACTGCTTTGTTAGTTCGGCTTCAATCGTGTGGAATTGATTGATAAGATCCGCCCCGGTTGTATCGGTATCAATATCGTTGGTCTCGGCCGCAATCTTCAACAAACCCTGGGTGGGTGAAATGGTCAAAAGGTAATAACCAACATTTGGAAATGGAGTGGGCGCAGTGGCAGTAGAGTACTGATTTACGCCTTCTTCTTTCAACGGACCAACCATGGTGCTGATCGCTTGTTTGTTGGCGCCACAGGTAAAACCGAATGGACCGGTTGAACTCGCGCCCGGGGAGATTGTTTGAGCCGGTGAAACACCGACCAGAACCACGGCAATCGCGATCCCATATAGAGCACGCGAGAAATATATGGTAGTTTTCATAGTTTCCCTCCGTCACCTACATCTCATTTAGGAGAGGCTGGGAGCAGAACATCGTAGGTAACCGTGAACTATACAGCCGCAGCAGCGTGAATTCAACAAAAACCGCTAGACAACGATCTTTCCTGCTGCTGCACGGTCCATCGAGGCGGGGGTAACATAAAGGAAGATATATGCCTGCCGCCACTGAAATCCGGCCAAATGATTACAGCCTGGTGGGGAAGAACACGGTTCTCGCCATCCAGCAGGGACTGGCGGAGGCGACCTGGTACACATCGCCGGTTCCCCGCGACAAGATGCGCGAACTGCTGGAGCGCCGGGACGGTCCCCCGCTGCGGGACACCATTTTATGGTTTTCGTTATTGGTCTTCTTCGGCGCCTGCGGCGTGGCGCTCTGGGGAACGTGGTGGGCGATCCTGCCGTTCCTGGCCTACGGGGCCATTTATGCTTCCAGTTCGGATTCGCGCTGGCATGAGTGCGGCCATGGGACTGCTTTCAAAACAGACTGGCTCAACAACGCGCTGTACGAAGTCGCTTCGTTTATGGTTCTGCGTGAATCGGTTCCCTGGCGCTGGAGCCACGCTCGCCACCACAGCGACACGATCATCATAGGTCGCGACCCGGAAATTGCGGTCCCTCGACCGCCGAATATTCTCGGAATGATTCTCTCCTTCTTCGACCTGAAGGAGATGCCGATCTACTTCCGCCATGTCCTGCTGCATACCACTGGACGACTCACGCCGGAAGAAAAAACCTACATCCCGGAATCTGAATATGGAAACGTGATTTTGCGGGCGCGCATCTACTTACTTATTTATTTGGGAGTGATCGGACTTTCGATCTACATGCGCAGTATTCTTCCGCTGATGTTTGTTGGCTTGCCCAACTTATACGGCTCCTGGCTATACCACGTCTATGGGTATACGCAGCACGCGGGCTTGGCTGAGAACGTTCTGGATCACCGGCTCAACTGCAGAACGCTGTATGCAAACCGAGTCCATCGCTACCTGTACTGGAACATGTTCTATCACGTGGAACACCACATGTTTCCGCTGGTTCCCTACTACAACCTGCCCAGGTTACACGAGCTAGTCAAAGATGACATGCCCACGCCATACACCGGACTGATCGATGCGTGGCGCGAGATCATCCCAGCCGTGCTGCGACAGGTGAAAGACCCTGCCTATCATGTGAAGCGCAAGCTACCCACGCCAACACTTCCTTCTGAGGCGCCGCCAGCTTCCCATATTTTCACGGCGAAAGGTCAGCCAAAGAATGGCTGGGTAGAAGTCTGCGCCAGCTCCTTCCTGAGAAATGAAGATGTCATCCGTTTCGACCATGACAAGAAGACCTATGCCATCTATCGCACCGCGGATGGCAGCCTGTACGCGACCGACGGCATGTGTACGCACGCGAATAGTCATCTGGCGGACGGCTTTGTTACCGGAAACCTGATCGAATGCGCCAAGCATAATGGCCGTTTCAACATCATCGACGGATCGCCGCAGCGCGCGCCGGTCTGTGTGGCTCTTAGAACCTATGCTGTGAACGAACACGATGAAAAGATTTTTTTGGATGTAACCTCGGCCGGCGGCTGCGGTCTGACGCAACCACCCACGACTTACAACTTCCGCGTAGTCAGCAACGAGAATGTCGCCACATTTATTAAAGAGTTAGTACTGGAACTAGAGCCCGGTTCGCCGACACTGAATTATCAACCTGGCGACTATATCCAGTTAGATATTCCCGCCTACGGAGAATTACCGTTCCACAACATTCCAGTCGCCGATCTCTTCTCCGAAGTCTGGAAGACGCAGCGGGTATTTGAGTTTCGCGCCGCGAATAACATTCCTGTGCGTCGAAATTATTCCATGGCATCGAATGCCGCAACGGATCGACAGCTGCGCTTCAATGTTCGCATCGCCACTCCACCGCGTGGTCAGGATTGCCTCGCCGGCGCCGGTTCAACGTACATCCATTGCCTGAAGCCGGGAGATACGGTGACGGCGATCGGGCCGTTTGGCGATTTCCACATCAAGCACACAGAAAGAGAGATGGTGTATGTAGGCGGAGGGGCCGGGATGGCGCCGCTGCGTTCGCATTTGTCCCATCTCTTTGACACGCTGCGCACAGGTCGCCGGGTCAGCTACTGGTATGGCGCGCGTTCGCTGCAGGAGGTTTTTTATCGCGAATATTTTGAAGACCTCGCGAGACAATTTCCTAACTTCACCTTTCATCTGGCGCTGTCTGAACCTCAGCCGCAGGATAATTGGAACTCGCATACCGGCTTGATTCATCAGGTGTTGCAATCGCAGTATCTCGCCAACCATCCAGACCCGACTACGATCGAATACTATCTCTGCGGACCTCCGGCAATGGTGCACGCCGCGACCATCATGCTTGAGAATTTGAACGTTCCAAACAGTCAGATTGCTTTCGACGAATTCTAAGCGCACGCCGTCAGTGCTTAGTCGCGATAGGGCGACGAGCGGAAGAAATGAGCGTCGGCCGACCTCCGTAGGTCACACTTACGTGACGCGTGCCGTGATCGGCCGTATCTCACTACTTGGCTGGTGTAATTACAATGTTTCGAAAATACACGTGGCCCTTTTCACTTCCCTGCAGATAGATCGGTCCAGGTGTACCTTCATTGCTATTCACCGCTCCGCCAGTAATACCAGGAATTTCCTTGTTATCAATGACAGTCGTGCCGTTTTGAACGACAGTAACGCGACGACCGATCAGCGTGATGTCATAAGTCTGCCACTTATCTGTAGTTCGCGGTAGTTCCGGATGAGGCGCCAGGAATCCATAGATACCGCCGGTGTGATGACTCGGCGGCTCGGCGGCGGATTCGTTTTCAATTTGCAGTTCATAGCGGCCGCGCAGATAGACTCCGCCATTCGCCTCCGGACCAATCTTGAACTCGAGGTGTAACTTGAAATCCCCGAAATTACGATCGGTTGCCAGTTCCAGACCGCGACCAGGGCTGACAAGATTTCCATCAGCCACGGTCCAATTGCCGTCCACCGGGAAATAGCCGGCAGTAAATTCATGCCATCCGTCCAGATTCTTTCCGTTGAACAGCTTGATGGGCGAGCCCCACACAGGTGGCGTGCTCCGAATTAGCCCCGGGGCGCGGACGCCGACCCAAGTCCAGGGAGTTCCGTGAGGTCCAGTTGCCGAACCTGTCAGCTTGCCATGTTCAAGCTTTCCCTTGAAAGCCAGGTTGGTGTCGCAATCTCCTTCCTTCGGTGAGCCAAATGTAAGCACTCCCCCAGCCACCTCCACCTTAGGAACCGGACACACACCACCCCAGCGACCGACAATCAGCGCTTTCAACTCGCCATTCTGCTGGGAAAGCTCCAACCATGCTGGAGCTTCTCCTTTCGGTGTTTTCAACGTGATATCCCATCGGCCGAGAAATGGTTTTACTCCGGATTGATTTGCAGACGGAGCAGCTGCATTGGCCGCTGCCGGTTGCGCAAAGGCGCAGCCACAAGCAAGGAAAGCAATCGATAGAACGCTTCCCAGTATTTTTTGAGTTTTCATTGCAGCAAGTCTCCTAGGTAAAATCCCCTGGTTGGACGCGCGTGGATGAGCTAGCAAATTCTCCAAACGTTATCGCAAGCCAACGTCCTAAGTTTTTACTGTGCGAGAATTCGCGTCCCAAAAGACCTGGCGCTTACTGAAGTAGGATTGATTCGCCATGTGACACGCGATGGCCGCATGATTGCCGAAGACTGCGTCCTCAACGACCGGCTTGCGACTCTTGACCGCTTGAAAGAACGCCAACAGATGCGGCTTGTAGTCATCCCAGTCGTCACCCGTATAGATTGTCTCCGGCGTGAGCGGTTCGTCTCCGATGGGTGGATCGTTCTTGGCGTGCCATTCGCGAACATATTCGTCGCGCATTTTTTCAGGGAAGCTCATGTCGTAATAGCTGGGCGCGGTGTCCTTACCAGATTGCGATGAATAATGAATCCCGAATTCAGTGGCATCAATGATTCCGTGCGGCCCCATATATCGAGCTGTCTCCGGAGTCTCTGTGCTGAGGCCGAGGCGAACATAGACAGGGATTCCGTGATAGTCGAATAACACCGTCTGTAAGTCGGGCATTTGGCGGCCGTCCTTCCAACGGAAAATTCCGCCAAGAGACAGCGCAGATCGTGGTGCTTCATTCCAGCCTAGGGTAGCTTGCATTCCACTTAGTAAGTGCACCATCAAGTCCCCAGCTACGCCGGTGCCATAGTCACCCCAGCAGCGCCAGCGGGCAAATCGATCCGGATTAAACGGAATCTTCGGAGTATCTTTCAGCCACGTATCCCAGGCAAGGTTCGAAGGTGACAGGTCGAACGGCGGGGGGTATTCCCATGCGCCGGTCGGGCTGTTGCGCCCCAGTGTCAGTTCCACCATGTTGACTTCCCCAATGGCGCCGTTCGCATACATTTCTTTGGCCTTGCCGACCAATGCGGAACTGACGCGCTGCGATCCAATCTCAACAATCCGATTATTTTTTCCGGCGGCCTCAATCATCGCGAAACCTTCGGGCACCGTGTGAGACATGGGCTTTTCGCAGTAGACGTCTTTGCCTGCCTGGCAGGAATCTACGACAACCTGCTTATGCCAGAAGTCGGGGACTGCCGCGATGATGCAATCCACATCTTTGCGATCCAGCAATTCGCGATAATCGCGCGTCGTTTGCAGATTAGGATTGCCAGTGATCTCTTTCGCAAGAGTGTGGCGGCCATCGTAGAGGTCCGCTGCGCCGACACACTCGACGCCGGGGAGCGTAATCGCGTTCGATAGTAATGCAGAGCCCTCCATCCCCACACCGATAATTGCAAATCGCAGGCGGTCGCTCGCACCCGCAGGTTTGCTTGGTGCCGCCTGGGATTGGGGTTCCAGGGCGATGGCCTTGGTATTCGAAGCAAACAGCCCTCCGGCAGCAATGGCGCTCGTCTGCAAAAATTTGCGGCGCGAAAAATCATGGTTCATATTGTTTTCCTCCAAATGGATCGATCGCTACTTCCACAATAACCCCGTGCGTGCTGAGGAGGCCGCTGGTCGCACCCCGAACTCCAAAATGAAAGACCTCCACGCGTGTGCACGCAGAACCTTCACTTTTTCCGATCCAGCGACCCGTCAGTAGTTCAGTTTCAAAGCAAGATGGAGGATTGGTCGGCTGTTATGTGAAGTGGCAATCGTACCGAACTACGCGCAATGCGGTGAGACAACGATTGCAAGGTTTGTGCTATTCCGCGCAAACACATGTCAATTAGTCAATCGCTTTTCTGTACTCATTAATCTCTCGCTACCCCCATGATTGACGCTCTCTTATGGACACTTTAGATTCAATCGCACTAATACTATCGCCAAGAGGACGTGACCAGGGTCAACCTAAGCCACAGGCGCGTCGCGTCGATCGATGTAGCGCGAGGCAGCGGGATTCACCGTTGATCCTGTCGCGTGTTTTGAATGCCGGCATCATAGTCACCCGGCCTCTCCTCAGAGAACGCCTTTTTCCTATATCGTGAACGTAGCCATCGAACACGATTGTGAACAGGAGACGACGCTTGCGAGTGTTTGCAATTGGCGCTCACCCCGATGACCTGGAATTGCAGTGTGCGGGCACGTTGGCCAGATACGCGCTCCGCGGAGACCACGTCACCATGGCGGTGGCGATGAGCGGAGATTGTGGCTCATCGACGTTGCCCAAAGAGCAAATCGCAGCCATTCGTGGAGAAGAAGCGCGGGCTTCCGCGGCAATTCTTGGAGCGGAATTCCTGACGATGAACCACTACAGCGATGGATTTCTCTTCTCCACGGAGCAGACGCGTCTCGATTTCCTCAACGTCATTCGCCAGGCCCGTCCCGACGTGATTCTGACCCATTCCCCAAACGACTATCATCCGGACCATCGCGCGGTCGCACAAATTGTATGCGACGTGCGTATCATGACCACCGTTCCGAACATTAAGACCGAAGCCCCACCCTCCACCTCGGTTCCTGAAGTCTACTTTTTTGACACCATGGCTGGAATCGATTTTGTGCCGCAACACTATGTCGATATCACCGGCACGTTTGACGTGAAGAAAAAGATGTTGTCGTGCCATAAGAGCCAATCCTCATGGCTTGAAGATCAGTACAAAATGACCTACCTGGATTTCATTGACTGTGTCGGGCGATTCCGCGGGCTGCAGTGTGGCGTAGAATACGCGGAGTGTTTTCAGGCGTCGCCGATCTGGCCTAAGCGAGCTACGGGAATACTTCTTCCTTAAGCCACGCCAGGAATGCAGCGAAGCGAATCCTGCAGCGGTCATTGTGCTAACGCAACCGTCAGGAAAGAAGGCCCGTGAAAATACCTACCCGTCTGACTCTAGCCCTGCTCCTTTACTACTGCCTGTCGATCCCGAATCTCTTTGCGCAAAATGGTTTGCAACAACGCCAGTGGACACTGGACAACGGCGTCGTTCGCAAGGTGCTGAAATTTACCGACGACTATGGCCTGGAGGCAACGCAGTGGACAGACCTGCAGTCGAACCACGAATTTATTACGCCACAATCGCTGCATCCCGCATGCGAAGAATTTGCTGTTGAGTTCGATCACCAAACCGTCTCCGGCAACGCCCAGGACGTGCGGCTGACGGCAAGCCAGGAAGGTTCGCTTCCGGATGGGACGAAAACCCTGGAACTTTCATTTACCGGCCGCCATGCGCCGGTGTTGATCACCGTTCACTATGAACTGGGTAAGAGCCAGCCGGCGATTCGACAGTATCTGACCATCTCCAACACCGGCACCGTGCCTGCAACGTTGAGTCATCTGACTGTTTCCTGCGAGGTCCTGTTTCCCGGACCGCGGCACAACCTGATTGCCTATGGAGGGTACGGCGAGCAACCGCGCGAAACTTTTTTCACCGGTCGAGTCAATGACGTTGCCGTTTTGTCGGAGGACGCCAAAACCGGGTTCGGCTTTGCTGTTCTGAGCGAGGTTCCCGGATACATGAAGCGGACGGAGTTGGACGACGGATGGTCCTCCAGCTTTGCCGCCATGTACGACACGGATCTGTTCCCTTTTGAGCGCACCCTCGCACCTCACGAGACCTTTACCTCTGCGGCAGTCTCCGTTTTGCTGTATCAGCGCGGAACAGCCGAGGATCCGCATTGGCGAATTCCTTCTTACGTTCGCGATCGCATCGCGCACGATCACGAGAAGTTGCCGCCAGAATGGATTTACAACACGTGGGAGCCGTGGCATCGCGACATCAATGCTGCGCTGGTGAAAACCCTGATCGCCAAAGCCAGCGCCGATGGATTTACGTTGTTCACCATGGACGACGGGTGGCAACAGATCTACGGAGAAAACATCGTCAATCAACAACATTTTCCGCAAGGCCTGGAACCCGTGTTCGCGCAGGCGGACGCGCTCGGCATGAAGCGCGGGCTGTGGGCTCCAGTGGCCCTCATCAACAGCAAGGCGACGGCATACGTCCAGCATCCCGACTGGGCCTGTCGCGATGAAAATGGTCAGCCTCGCTTATCGCAGGCCATGGAAGGCATGGGAGTCGTGATGTGTCTTGCGTCTCCCTACAAATACGATGTAATCGAGCGCATCTCCGATCTGGTCAGAATAAATAAGCTCAGCTACGTAAAGCTCGACTTGACGTCGGTCTTCAACGCTTATGGCGAGGAGCCCGGATGCTACGAACAAGGCCACGAACATAAAACTCATCAGGAATCTGCCGAACGAATTTACGAGGCGTTGCAACTCATCGCAGAGACGCTGCACCAGCGATTTCCGAACCTGCTGATCGATTACACGTTCGAACTATGGGGAGAGAAACATCTGATCGACTACGGCCTGCTGCGAGTTGCGGACCTCGATTGGATGAGCAACGTGCGCGACCAATCCGGCAGATGAAGCAGGGCCGCTGCAGGTACGAACGCTGCTCTATCAGCGCGGCATGGCAATACCGGTGGAAAGCATGTTGATTGGAAATCTGCAGGCGGAAACTCCTCCATGGCAGGAGCATGTTGCGACAGAAATGGGATCCGGCCCTGTTTTCCTGGGAGATTTAACCAGGCAAACGCCAGCGGAAAGCCAGCATTACAAGGATTGGATTGAACGCTACACCAAGCTCCGCAGCGCGGTCGCAATGACCGATTCGTTTTTCCCTCTGGGGTCGTGGCGGCAGCCGCGGGTCGATCGATGGGATGGATTCGCGCGCCTGTCACGTAGCGGTGAAGGGATGGTGGTGCTGTTTCGGAACGAAAGCGGCACTCCCTCCGCTCAGTTCGGCATTCCCGGTTATCCCGACGGGTCATTCGAAATGACCGAGTGGAGCAGCGGAAAAAAGATTGCGCTGCAAGGCGGCAAGATTCGCAGCCATGTCACGATTTCTTTTCCTGCGGGCGAAACAACAGCCGTGTTTGAAATTCGGCGGACAGGTTCAGCTCAATAACGCGTCATCTAGAACTGCCGGAGAATTTTCTGAGCCCATGCCGCATCAATGATCCCCGAGACGTCGCAGCGCGAGCTTTGCGGCGTTATAACCGCACATGCCATGCACCCCACCTCCCGGCGGCGTGGAAGATGAGCAAAGATAAATTCGAGAGTCTGACGTCGCATATTGCCGCCACGTGGGGCGAAAAATAAACTGCCGAAAATCAGACGCACCCCCACTGATATCTCCGCCCACCAGGTTCGCATCCATCGATTGCAGATCCGCGGGAGAGGAACTGCGGCGCGCCAGTACGCAATCGCGAAATCCGGGAGCAAAGCGCTCAATCTGAGCCTCGATTCGCGGCAGCATGTTGCCCGTCCAACCATTCGGAACATGACAATAGGTCCACGCAATATGCTTGCCCGCAGGCGCGCGCGAAGGATCGAATACCGTCGGCTGCGCCAGCACAATAAATGGCCGCTCCGCAATTGCACCGCTTGCCATGGCAGCTTCTGATGCGACAATCTCCGCCATGCTTCCACCCAGATGCACGGTCGCGGCGCGCAAACAATCGGTCGACTTCCACGGAATCGGCGATGCAAGCGCGTAATCCACTTTGAAAATTCCTGGGCCGTAGCGGAATTCTTCCATGCGCTTGCGATACCCCGGCGACAGCTTTCCTTGTGACAAATGCAACAACTGCCGCGGCGTAATGTCGCAGAGCACCACATCGTACTTGCGAACCTGTTCGAGGTCTTCCACGCGATTGGAGGGGATGATTTTCCCTCCCAGGCGAACCAGATGCGACGATAACGCATCCGTGATAGCCCGCGCGCCACCTCGGGGGATTGGCCAGCCCACCGCGTGGGCCGCGGCTCCGAGCACCATGCCGAAGGATGCGCTCAGCGGCTCGGTCAAGCTCAGGAAAGAGTGCGCTGCAAGGCCAGCGAAAAGAGCGCGCGTGCGTTCGTTGCGAAATCTTCGCCGTGCAACAAACGTCGCTGGAGCCAGCGCATCCTGGGCGAAATTTGCCAGCAAAAACGGGTGGCTTGGAATCCGCAACAGTGGGCGCAGAATTTCTTTCGCAAACGCTGGCCAATTCTTCGCAAGCGGCGCCATCAGGTTACGCCAGGCGCGGCCATCTTCCTGCAGCACTCCCTCCGCATCTTTCAAGTTTCGTTCCAGCACAATTGCGGTGCCGTCGTCGAAAGGATGCGCCAGCGGGGCCGGAGAATAAATCCACTCGAGACCATAATCGGCAAGCGGCAAAGAATTGAAAAACGGCGAGCCGACCGCCATGGGATGCACCGCAGAACCAAAGTCATGGTGGAATCCCGGAAGCGTCAGCTCCATGGTGCGCGAGCCACCCCCTGGTTGGGCTTCCGCTTCGAACACATCGACGCGCAAACCCGCCTGCGCCAATACAATCGCCGCCGACAACCCGTTGGGGCCGGCTCCGATGACGCATGCTTTCTGGTGGCGAAGGTCGCGATCGCGCTTGCCCATACATTCGACTCTACTGCGGCGGAGCCATCATGTCTGGGCCATTTTCGCGCACCACGCCAATTTTTCCATCCGGTCCAATCGTCAGCGTGGGAGCATAGGCACCCAGCAGCAGCCGACGCCACCAGTTTCCAGTCGCGCGTTTTTCGTCGAGGGTGGTGAACCAGTACTGCCACAGCACGGCACGCACCATGCGCGGCGGATGATCCGGAAATGGATTCCCCGCAAACAATGACAGCACCGCGGGATCATTCGTCAGCAACAACTCTTCCGTTCTTGGCACAATGGGATATTGCGTCCATTGGCCCAACGATGCGAACCATAGATTCCAATCGAACCTCGGTTGGTAGGGCGCGTAAATGCCCGGGGCTTTGTTCAGCGCCTGCGGCTTGTATTGGAACGGATAGGCAGTCCAGTTCTTGCCATCATCCGACCCTTGAAACTCAATTTCATATCGATTGGGAGTCATCACCGCGAACAAGCCATATTCATTGGCGATGCGAAGCGGCTGCAATGCCAACAGCGGTGCGGTTGGCAGAGGAATGCTGCGCCAGAACATCTGCAACATAGGCACCGTGGTCGCGTAAAAAATCCAGGTAAGAATCACAGCGGTGAAAGCCAAGCCAATCGGCCGCAATTGCCGACGAACCCCAGTTGGCTGCACAGATGGCGGCTCCACCCGCACCACGCTCACTGGGCTGTCGTCGTGATCGGTCGCGACCTCGTTATTGCCTTCCGGGACATTGAATCGCCAGCGCGCCGGCACAAAGCGCATCAGGAAGCGATCATCCAGCAACAGGAAACCCAGGGCCAGCACAATGTAGTTCAAAAACGCATAATTCGCCGTCAGAATTACAGCAATCTGCCACGGCGTCACAATGAAGAAACACACGATGCGCCATTTGCGCGGCAGAAACAGCATCCACACCAGCACCAGCTCCATCAGCAGCGTCGCCACCACGGTCGACGACTGAAACCAATGCGGCAGTTGCTCGACATAATAACCAACCCACGTCGGCAGCGGACCATTCTGGTAGTACTGGTCCATGGCTGTCAGGTGGCGCCATTGTGGATCGCCGCTCGCCAGCTTCACCACACCGGATTCAAAGTAAATCCTGAACCATTCCCACAACAATAGAAACAAGCTGGCGCGCACCGGGGGACTGCTTCTTCCCCAGCCGGGCAACAATCCAGCCGGCGCGAAGAAGAGACAGATGAACCCCGCCTCCAACAGCATGCCATCGGATTGATAGCCAGAAAAATCTCCTGCGGCGCTGACGAAGGAGAGAAAACAGAGGAAGCAAATCACCAGATTGGCACGCGGCCACACATTCGCCGTCACCAACAACGACGCCACAATTCCAATCCAGCAAATCGCCATCAGCATATGCGAACCGCTGGACAGCCATAACAGCGTAGGCGCGTACCAGAAGCGCAAGGGGCCCAGTCCGCGCTCCACTGCGGATAAATACTGCCCGGCAGGAAGGATTCCGCGAGGCCCGATCAGCCCGCGAATCTGGAAAATCAAGGAATAGAATGCAGAGAAATAGATGAGCCCAAGCGCACGCAAAAAGATCCAGCGCGAAATATGATGGTCGGGCACACCCTGTTCGGCGTCGAACCAACTACGGATTGTTCGTACCAGAGCCGAATTCATCGACTAGCGAATTATAGAGCGGATGGTCCTCCGTCGACTCGAAGGCCAAGAACAAGCTAGACGTTCTGTGTAGAGGAAGTGGCTTTCAGGCTGGGCGTTGCGGCTCCGCGTCTCGCACTTTGCGGCCGAAAAATACCAGCCCCGCTGTAGCCACTGCGGCTCCGATGCACCAGGAGCACACGCGCTTGTGTTCAGTCACCTGCTTGCGAACATTTCGAATCGCCATGGTCGCATCCCAGGCCAGCTTGCCGCGCAACAACCGCCTCACCATGGGGCGCTCCGGTGTCGCCGCCACCAGCAGTGCCAGGGTTACACCATAACTTGCCAGGCCCAGCACTCCATCGGGAATACCGAAATGATAGGCACCCTCCGACGTGACCACTTGCTTGGAATTGAACAAGCGCCCCGGAAGCTCCGGCAAATCTCTTATGATGTGCATCTGCACCAGCGCTACGGGAGCTAGCGTCGCCATCGCGGCACAGCAGCATGCAACCGCCATGCCTTTGTGGATCGCGCACACTTTCGCCAGGGCGACGGAATTTCCACTTTGATTGTCCACTGCCAACTCAAGCGCCATACGATTCTCCCCTAGGCTTCCTGTTTCTTTTTATATGCCACCACAATGGCCGTCACCAGCGCCGCGCCACCGGCCGCAAACCATTTATGATGCAGATCCAGGAACACCTGTGGGCTGAAGGAGCAAGATTTCTTATCGAATGGACCGTGCGCGCTATGCTTCCCCGGAACATAATCCCACAAATTATTCGGCCGATTGGGATCATCCGGAACATCCGTTTGCTGCGCTTTGTATCCCGTCTCCCCCAGGTCGCGATCAAGCAAGCCAGGAACAAACATCTGCCCCACGATGGCTTCCACCGTAGGCGAACCCACCCAGTACTCGCGACGCGGCCGATCGACACTGGCAGCATGCACCACCACTTTCGCGGCGACCTCCGGTTGAAAAATCGGCGGCACGGGCTGCGGCTTGTCCGGTAGCCGGCTCTTGACCCAGGTAAACTGAACGGTATTCATCGCCGGCATCTGCACCACCGTCAGCTGAACATTGCTCTTATCGTGGTAGAGTTCGCACCGCAAGGAATCTGTAAATCCAATGATGGCGTGCTTGGCCGCACAATACGCCGACTGCAGCGGAATGCTGCGCACCGCCAGCGCCGAGCCAACCTGGATGATAGTGCCTCGATCGCGCGGCAACATCCGGCGCAGGGCCGCCTGGGTACCGTAGACATAACCCAGATAACTCACCTCGGTCACCCGCTTGTATTCCTCCGCCGTCATTTTCTTGACCGGTGAAAAAACGGATGCCATGGCGTTGTTGACCCACACATCGATCGGCCCAAAGGCCTCCTCCAGCCGATTCGCTGCGTGCTCGATCGACGGAGCATCACTCACATCCAGCGGCAGGACCAGCCCTTCGCCGCCCATTTCCTCAACTTCTTCTCTGCAGGCTTCCAGTGCTTCTCGATTGCGCGCGATCAACCCAATCCTCGCACCTTGTTTTGCAAAGCCATGTGCGATGGCCCGGCCCAGTCCAGCAGAAGCGCCGGTAACCATCACGACTTGGTTCCTCTTCATCTTGGTTCCCCTTCTCCAATTTGCCACGGTGTTGCGCGCGTCCATCGTAAATGTCGCCATTTCTATGGTTTCGCGAGACCTGCATTGGCCAGCCGCGGTATGCCTCGACCATAAGTCCCTGGCGGAGCAAGATCTCTCCGAATGGCTGGCTGCATCATATCCCGATCCTTGCGGGTAAAAATAGATGCCCCTTGTGCAATTAAGTAATCAGCTGTTCGCGCTGCTAATGCTTGAATCGTTAACCCCGGATTGGCGCTGCCCTGCGTGGGTAAAACGCTTCCGTCGCACACGAAAAGGTTACTTAAGTCATGAGTCCGTCCGAATTTATCGACCACGGAAGTACGCGGATCAGAACCCATTCGTGCGGCTCCGACGAGATGCGCGTAACGTGATTCCTGCGCCACTTCCTGTGCGCCGGCAGCGTGCATCACTTCCATCACTTTGTTTTTTCCATACTCGATCAGCTTCTTGTCGTTGTCATGCAGGTTGAACGTCACCTTGGCAACCGGCAGGCCAAAACGATCTTTCTCCTCCGCCAACTGCACGCGATTTTCCGGCCACGGCAAAATTTCTCCCAGCAGCGCGATCGACGCCCAGTGGTTGTAGTCCATCATTACGCGCCGCAAGTCCCCATCCCCATGCGCCTTTTGCCGTCATCATCTGTTTGGCGAATGCAATCGGCAGCGGACCCACAGTTTGAATCGCAAATCCGCGCGCAAAATCCCGCTTGGGATCGGTCTCGTAAAACTCCTCGGTCAACGCATGGGCTGGCGGAGCTTTGTACATCCGCACCAGTTCTTCAAAACGCCCCAACACCACGTTCCCGGCCTGTGCCATCAGATAGCGCCCCAACGTATCGCTCGAATTTGCCAACCCATTCTCGTATCCGGGACATGCGGAATTCAGCAACAGACGCGGAGTTTCAATCGCGTATCCGGAAACGATGACCGCTTTCGCTTTTTGAAAACGTTCTTTGCCGCGCCCGTCAAAATAGCTCACGCCAGTGGCGCGATTTTCCTTGTTGATGTGAATGCGGCTCACCATGCAGTTGTCGCGAATCTCTGCGCCGTTTTCCAGCGCGTCCGGAACATGCGTGATCAACGTGCTGGCCTTCGCGCCCACCTTGCAAGCCTGGATGCAAAATCCGCGATAGATGCAGTGCTGGCGATCACCGTGCGAACCGGAGAGAATCGCCACCGGTCCACCGATGCTGACTCCAATCCCAAGGCGCGTACAGCCCTTGATCAGAACGTTGCCCACCCCGCCCATGGGATGCGGCCCGTAAGCATAGCCATGTGGATCGCCCCATGGATAATAGGCAGGCCCCGCGACAGGCATCTCCAACTCCAACTGCTCGTAGTAGGGCTTCAACTCCTCGTAGGTCATCGGCCAGTCGACGCCGACCCCATCTTCAGAATGAATGCGAAAATCCGATGGATGCAGGCGAGGCGTGAAGGCCGCCCAATGTACGGAACCTCCGCCGACGCCACGACCGCTGTTGTTTGCGCCAAGCGCCAGCGGATGTTCGCCGCCGGTAATGCGCAAATCTTCCCAATACAAATTGTGCGAGCCCGCCTCATCGCTGACCCAGTCACGCTCGGTGTTCCAGAACGGTCCCGCTTCCAGGCCTAGAACTCGAAAGCCCGCGCGCGATAGGCGCTGTAGCAAAACGCCACCAGCGGAACCGACACCAACGATAACGTAATCGACTTCTTCCTCGCCGAACCGCCGCATCGGTACATCAATTTTCTGAATAGGACCTAATGCGTGACCGTCGCCGTTGCGTTCGTTCAGCACATCTTTCTTCCACCAATCATGAAGCACCGACGTCAATGCGTGCCTCCCTGACCGGGCGTTGCAAGATGCTTATCGTGACCACCGATCCACTCGGAAACATCGGACACAGAATCCTCCGGCGCCAGCCACGCATAGCGTTGCTCGTTCACCTCCCATGGCTCCGGTTCGCCGCGCTCGAGGCGCATGTACGCCCGTGGATACGCCGGACCGCCGAAGCCGATCTCATCCCACGCGTAAGGATGCGAGTAATACGCCTCGGCCGCGTCCTGCACCAGCAGCATCCAGAAACGATGCACCGGCATGCGCTCCCATATTTCATGCGCTCCCTCCGGCTTGCCGTCATGCAGCGTCTTCAGCAGCTTGTCCTGCTCCAGCGGCGTCAGATCGAGAAATCCGCGCCCACCTTTCTGCTTTGCAATCTCTTCGATGGCCTGCATTCCCAGCCGATACGCTTCCTGATCCCGCGGCATGTCTTCGTAGCGGTAGCCATCGAGTCGATTGTTGTACAGGCGATCATCGACGGCCGGCACAATCGGGATCCTGTATTGTTCCGACCGATCGCTTTGCGGCAGAATATGCTCGAAGATTGCTTCGATCAGCGGAGCTTCTTTCGCTGTGAAAAATCGCAGCTCCCGCGAGCGACTTACCCGATCCAGAACCGTCTTCCGCGTCGCCTCATCCCAATGCGCCTGCTGCGCGAGTGTGGAGAAGCCCGGATAATATCCCGGCTGACCGTCGCGATTGCGCTTCATGGCTCTCTCCGGAATAAGCTGGCCAGCAGCCCCAACATGCCGCAAGCGCTGAACAGCAGCGGCGCCAGAATCGGCGGCCCGTACATGATGTTGTAGAGCAGGTGCTTTCTTCCTCCCGGACGACGCAGCACGCCACGCGCATGATAGAAAAAACCGACGCCACCATCGAGAACGGCAGCTGCGGACAGCGCGGGCAGCCAGGTCTGCGCCGCCCTTCGATTTCGCAGCGAAACAATTCCAGCGGTCATCACCATCGGTGCCAACAGCACGGGAGTCCACTGCGCCTTGTACCGGAAATTATTCTTGTAGTGAGAATAGAACGCTTCAAAGCCGCTGAAGAATGCTGCAAATACCGTTGCGGCGGCCATGTGCTTCTGAAAGCGTCCCTCGCGCAGGTCCTGGGCGAAGCTGATCGTCTCCGGCTTCGAGATTTTTCCCGATGGCAACGCTGCCACCCAGTGCTTTTCATGCGCCGCGCGTGGAAACCAAGCCACGTCATGCTCCGGACTCTCCTTCTCCTGTTCCCGGCGAAGATAGGACGCGATCAATCCCAGGTAGGCACTGATGCCGAACAGCAACGGAGCAAAGACCGGCGGCCCCATCACCATATTTGTCATTGGGAATCGCCACCCGCCCGGTTTGCGCGCGATCCCGCGAAGATGAAAATAAAATCCAAGTACGCCGTCCGCCAGCGTCAGCGCAGCAATCGGACGCAGCACGCGCCTTGCCGCGCGTCCGCTGAAGAAACCAGCCACGCCGCCTGCGAATAAAAGCAAGCTGAGCGCCACCGGCGTGTACATCACCCTGCGGCTGTAGCTGCCGCGATAATGTTCGTAGCCAACTTCAAGGCCGGTCATCAGGCTGGAAGCACCGGCCAGCAATGACAAGCTCCGCTGAAATCGCCCCTCGCGAATATGCTCGTCCGCGCCGACGGCGCTATCTTCTATTTCTCGAACTGCACTGCCGCCGGAGGAATCATCTTCTCTGTCGATCTCCACCGACCGCGGAAATTCCGAGCGCTTCGTTTTCGCCTTATCCATCCATTCTCCGTTGCTTCATATGCCGTAGAAACGCTGCGCCCGGCTACACCACTTCGCGCACTTTATCTTCCAGGATTGTCTTGATGATCTTGTTGCGATTTTTCTCGCCCTTCAACAAGGCTTCCGCGAAATTGCGCGCCTGCTTGGTGGAGATATTTCCCGGTAGCGGCGGCTCGTTTGGATCAACAACGCATTGCACAAGGGCGGGACCTTTATCCTGCAGCGCACGCCGCAACACAGTTTCCGCCTGGTCCGGCTGCTCAAGCGTGTAGCCTGCAACTCCGCAAGCTTCCGCTACTTTGGCAAAATCGATCGGGTGTAGGTCCACGCCGAATTCCGGATTCGCATCCTCCACCATCTGCTCCCATTTGATCTGGCCGAGCACATTATTTTTGACGACGATGACCTTCACGTTCAGCTTGTACTTTCGCCAGCGTGGCCAGCTCGCCCATCAACATCGTCAGCCCGCCATCACCCACTACGCAGACAACCTGACGTCCCGGATATGCAACCGCAGCGCCGATGCTGTAGGGCAAGCCATTTGCCATGGTCGCCAGCGAGCCGGACAACGAGAACTTCATGTCTCCACGCATCTCGATATACCGCGCCGTCCACGTGGCAATTGTTCCGCTGTCGGAGGAAACAATGGCATCGTCATTCAGCAGCCGGTTCAGCGTGTACGTCACCACTTGCGGCTTCATCGGCATGTCCATGCGAGTGCCGCGCTTCTCCATCACTTCATTCCAGCTCTTCATGCGGTCTTGATAATCTTCCAGGAATCCCCGCCGCTTTTTCCGCTTCAACAGTGGAAACAGCGCTGCCAGCGTGCCTTTGGCATCGCCCGCCAATTCCACATCCACTGGATGCCGCAAGCCGATACGCGCCGGATCAATGTCAATCTGCACGCACTTGGCATTGCCGGGCTTGGGCAGAAACTCCATGTACGGAAAACTTGTGCCGACCATCAGCAGCGTGTCGCATTCTTCCATCGCTTCCTGCGATGGCGCTGTACCCAGCAATCCAATGCCTCCAACGGCCAAAGGATGGCGATCCGGGATCACAGCCTTGCCGAGCAGCGCCTTCACCACGGGTGCCCCGAGTGTTTCGGCCACCTGAATCACTTCTTCACGCGCGCCCAGGGCCCCAGCACCGACCAACATCACCACCCGACTGCCCTCATTTAAAATCGCAGCCGCTTGCTCGAGAGAGGTGTGCGTCGGGGTGGGATAAGACGGGCGAAATCGATGCTCGCTGTGATTTTTTATGTTTGCGTCAGACCGCTTCTGGTTAGAAGCCGGCCATTCCTGAATATCTTTGGGAATGGTGATGTGTGCCACTCCACGACGCGCGAACGCAGTACGAATTGCCTCGTCCACCACCGACGTTACGTGCGCTGGTCCCATGATGCGTTCGTTGTACACGGACACATCCATGAACAACTTGTCCAGGTCGACGTCCTGCTGATAATGCGTGCCGATCAAATCATGAAACGTGTGACCGGTAATGGCGAGCACCGGATGACCATCGCACTTCGCGTCGTACAAGCCATTCAACAAATGAATGCCGCCCGGGCCGGATGTGGCCAGGCAAACGCCCAGGCGACCGGTATATTTCGCATAGCCGAGAGCTGCAAACGCCGCGGCTTCTTCGTGCCGCACCTGAATGAATTTCAATTTCTCCTGGTGAGTTCGCAACCCTTCAAACAAACCGTCGACTCCATCGCCAGGAAAGCCGAAGATCGTATCCACGCCCCAGGAAATCAGGCGCTCAAACAGGACATCTGCAACTTGCTGGCTCATGGAATTCGTTCCCCTTCTGTTTTGCAGTTGGGCGACGGAAATTTGTTCAGATCGCGGAATATCGGAAAGAGATGGGCTGAAACAGCCGCGCGGGACGCTGTCAAAACACGCATCGAACAACACCTTGCCACATTCAGTTAGAGGACAATTTCAAGATGCGGGATGTATCAACATCCGCGCTCACAGAAAATCCGCTTTGACACAACTCCATCAGAGCGCCGCGAATCCCTTCTTATGTGGATTCAATTTCTAGCAGCACTGTTCGCGTCTATACCGTTCCCACCGATGCACCCGAAGCGGATGGCACCATCGCCTGGACCTCAACGACGATGGTGCTGGTTGAGCTAGTCGTTGGCAAAGTGCACGGTATCGGATACACCTATGCCGACGCGGCTACCGCGAAGGCCGCGCAGCACCTGCTCAAGACGATCGTCGATTCCGCCGACCCCTTCCAACACCCGGCGTTGTGGATGCAGATGCAGCGATCGGTGCGCAACCTCGGCAATCGTGGAATCGCAGCCATGGCCATCTCCGCCATTGATGTCGCCTTGTGGGATCTGCGTGCCAGGTTGCTGGGTATTTCGCTGGTTCAACTTCTCGGTGCCGCGCGCCAATCGATTGCCGCGTACGGCAGTGGAGGATTTACCTCCTACAATGATCGCCAACTCCAGTCGCAACTCGGCGGGTGGGCAGAACAAGGTTTTCCGTTCGTAAAGATGAAAGTCGGCACGCTTCCGGAGGATGACCCGCGGCGCGTGCGGGTTGCGCGCGGCGCCATTGGAGACAAGGTGCAGTTGTTCGTCGATGCCAATGGCGCATACACAGCAAAACAAGCCATCGATCTCGCGCAAGTCTTTCATGCCGCCTCCAACGTGACCTGGTTTGAAGAGCCCGTCAGCTCCGACGACCTAGCCGGACTTCATTTCGTTCGCAGTCATGTTCCAGCCCCTATGGAAGTTGCGGCCGGAGAGTATGGCTACACTGTCCCCTACTTTGAAAACATGTTGGCCTCAAAAAGCGTAGACGTGCAGCAGGCCGATGCCACGCGAGCCCAGGGCATCACCGGATTTCTGGCGGCTGCGGCAGTCTGCGAGGCGCATCAGATCGCACTCTCCGCCCATTGCGCTCCCAGCATCCACATGCACGCCTGCTGCGCCGTTCCCCGCGCGCGTCATTTGGAGTTCTTCCATGATCACGCCCGTATCGAGCGAATGTTTTTCGATGGATTCTGCGAGCCACGCCAGGGCCACATGTTTCCCGACTGGTCGCGCCCCGGGCTGGGTCTGGAACTGAAAGAAAAAGACGCTGAGAAATTTCTTGTCGAACAGGTATCCTGACTCTGCGTCGGATGGCCGGACGGCGGCAAGGTTCCGCTGGCTTGAATCGGCCGCAATATCACTCCACCCAAAACAACTTCGCTTCAGGAGGAACGACTCCATGAAACTGCAGGGTAAGGTCGCCATCGTCACAGGCGCAGCTACAGGCATCGGCAAAGCTATCGCCACTGGAATGGCTGCGGAAGGAGCTGCGGTCGTCATCGATTACGTCGGCGCACCCGACCTTGCCAACGCAGTCGTCAGCAACATCCGCAGCAAAGGCAGCAACGCGATGGCGGTCGAAGCCGACGTCTCCAATCCGGATCAAGTGAATGCGCTGGTGGCGCAGACCATCAAGACCATGGGACGCCTGGATATTTTCGTCAATAACGCCGGCATGGAATCGAAACATCCCTTCACCGAATATCCATTCGAATTATGGCAGAAAGTGATTGCGGTGGATCTGACGGGGCCGTTCCTGTGCGCGCAGGCAGCGGCGAAAGCGATGATCCAGCAAGGAAAGGGCGGCCGCATCATCAACATTTCTTCCATTCATGAGGATTTGCCAATGCCGACCAATGCGCCGTATTGCGCTGCCAAGGGAGGCCTGCGAATGTTAATGCGAACCATCGCCGTTGAGCTGGCGCCCTACAAAATCACGGTCAACAATATCGCGCCGGGCGCCATTTATACGCCCATCGATGCGGACGTGGAAGCGAGTAAGAAGATTGAGTCCACCTTGATGGCGGAGATACCACTGGGACGTTGGGGCAAACCGGAAGAGGTGGCAGACTTGGCCATTTTCCTGGCGTCCGATGCCGCCGGCTATTGCACCGGCAGCACCTACTTCATCGACGGCGGGATGTCGCGCCAGTCGGGCAGCCTGTAAACTGGGCGGCGTTTCGATTTCCAGCAACATTGGCGCACCTATACTTTGATCGTCGAGCGCAACTCCGGCGAGGCTCCATCCACCAGATGAATCGACGGATTGTTTCGCAGAATATCGATCACCGCCGTCACCATGCGATCGTCCATGGCCGCTGCCTGCCGTAGTGGAACCGGGTAGCTGACGACCACTTCCAGACCGCTCGGAATCAAACGCAGGCGCGCATAGGGTTTGGGCGCTTCGATGTGCATTCCCACCGAATGTTCCAGTCCTGCATGCTGCCGGTCGAGAACAGGCTTATATTCCGCATACAGTGTGTTCACGCTTGCCAGCAACTCCTTTTCTGCCAGGGGCACATCGCTGTCGGCGCGCATGGGAAATCCAATTTCCCGCCACATGTATTCCGTGCCTGGAAATTGCTTGAACAGCGGACTGGTCTGAAACAGCACAGAATTTGGGAACACGATGATGCGACCGGTGGGTTTCAATTCAATGCCGCTTCCCGCTAATTCCATCAGGTAAAAACGCACCAGGCCGATGTCGACCACATCTCCTGTGACACTGTTGGCGCCGTTGTACACCACCGTCACTCGATCGCCGACACGGACTCCATATCGTCCCACCAGGAAAAAGTAGGCAGCCACCGACAAAATAACGGTCTGCAACGCGACTGCAACACCGGCGGTGATCAAGCCGGCATAGGTGGCAAGCGAGCTGAAGTCGCTGACAAATCCCAGCAGGACAACAACGAACATGCAGAAGCCCGTAATGACTCTGCGAAGCACCAGGAACTGGCGTCTGCGTCGAGCGTCTTTGATATAGCGGAATGTCGCTCGCCGCCACAATTCTGAAAATATCCAGATCAGCCCCAGCGCGATCAGCAGGGTTGCCACTCGCAGCAACACTGAACGCAGAATCTGGCCATACTCGTGGTAGACAGAATCATGCAGCTGCTTCAGGTTCGTCTGGCTCTGGTCCATCAGGATCAGTTCCTGGCTAAGAGGTATGGTGGCGTCAGAGATCTGCTTAAAATGCAACACCAGTTGAGCCGTCGCGCGCTGCTGTTGCTGGAGTGTTCCCTGTGACTCAGCTACGCTGGCAGGCGTTGAACTTGGATTCTGTGCAGCCGTCGAACCCGTTGCTGCATTGTTCGGACTTGGATTTGCGGCGTGCTCGCTGCCATTTGCCGGTTGAGAAGTCGCGACGGGCGCGGAATTACTGGCGAGTTCAACTTGCCCCTGCTGCAGCGTAGACCGCAACGCGGCCAGCAATGGGGCGCGCAGATGCTCTGTAGAGGTCTGCAACCGCGTTGTCTCATCCTTCAGTTGATCCAGGGAATGCAAACTGCTCACCAGATGGATCATCTCTCCCATTTGCCCGACAAGCCCCTCACTGCGTGCACCTGCAAACGTGGGTAGTTGGATTTGGGAAACGGCTGCGGCACTTTTTGCCGGCGATTTGTCTGTCGTCGATCCCGCAGCTGCAGCCGCGGTTGGAACTGTCCGCTGCAAGGCGCGAATTTTCGTGCTCAGCTCCGAAGCAACTCCATTCGCCGCGTCGGTGGAATTCACAAATGACGTTAACTGCTGCAGATTGCTTTGAAGTGCCTGCGCCAAAGCGATCTGTCCTTGCAACGCGTCTCGCTGCGATTGCAGCGCAGGACGTTCCTTGGCACGCGCCGTTGGAATCTCTTTGTTAATCGTCTCCAATTCCGAGGTCAACGCTTGCAACTTGTCATCGACATTTTTCTGCAGCTTCTGAAGATTTTGTGAATCCACCCCGCCGGGCGCGGTCCCTTGGGGAGGCAACGGCTTATTTGAAGACTCCGCCAGCAGCGCGGCCTGTGCGAGTGCGGACTTGAATTCCAGGTTGACGACTTTGCGAGCAATGTCCTGACCGTTCTCGACAAACAGTTCGTCCCCCGGCACAACCGCATATGCGTCTGCGCCACTCCACAGGCGGAACCATTGCAGCACGTGATTGACATGGTCCAATACCTGGATTTCGGTATTCGGCGCGACCGCGGGAGGTACAGAATGAGTCGGCGCCGAAGAACTCGACGCAGAGGAATTCGACGCAATTGTGTTCGGCGCAGTCGCTGCCGGCGTGGCAGTTTGCCCGTCCGCCGTAATCCACCCCAGCAGGGCGAATACACCCACGGCCAGAACGAGCGCACGCAATCGTTTGGGTAGAACCCGCATGCAATCTCCAAAAATTGAAGTCAATATCGATTATGATGCGCGACGACTATGGGCAGAAAGGCGTACGGCAGAGAATTACTTTCGCCACTCGCTATTTTTCACGGGATACAACGAAATCGGGCACCCACAACAACGCCCGTTTGAACTCTGAGTCCGGCAACCCGGAAAGATTGCCTCGCGCTGCTTCAGCATGCGCATCCGCCACTTGAATGGCGTAATCGAGCGAGCCATTGCGCTGCAGGATGGCAAGAATGCGCTCGTGTCGAACACGTTCAAACCCCTGATCTTCAATCACCGCCAGAATATCGGCGCGCTCCTCCACAGTACAGTGCTCCAGCGCATGCACCACGGCCAGGGTCGCTTTCCCTTCGCGCAGATCGCTCGCGGTCGGCTTCCCCAAAACCGCTTCGCTGGCGGTCAAATCCAGAACATCGTCCACAATTTGAAAGGCCAGGCCCACATTGCGCCCGTAATCTCCCAGCGCTTCTTCCATGGCCTGGGGCGCATCTGCAAGGACGCAACCCAGCTGCATGGATACGCGAAACAGGCATGCCGTCTTGCGATAAATCAACTCAAAATAATCATGTTCGGTCAGCGCGGTGCCGAGACTTTCCATCTGCAGCAATTCGCCTTCGACCATTTGTTGCGTCAAGCCGATCAGCAGATCGAGGATGCGAAAATTCCGCTCCTCCAGCGCCACGCGGAAAGCCTGCATATACAGCCAGTCGCCGGCCAGTACACATTTGGAGTTGCCCCATTGAGTGTTTGCGGAAGGACGGCCGCGGCGAATATCGGCCACATCGATAATGTCGTCATGCACCAGGGTTGCGGTGTGAATCATCTCGATCACCGCACCCAGGCGAACGCTGCTATTGCCGTTGTAACCCAGTGCTTTGGCTGCCAGCAGCAGCAGGGCGGGACGAATCCGCTTGCCGCCACCTTCTCGCAAATATCCGGCAATCTCCGTGATGGAATCGACCTCGGACGCAGACAGGCGTTCGAATTCCTGCTCCACCGCGACCAGTTCGTCGCGCAGCAGGTCGAACACTTCTTTCGCCGTCGTAATGGCCGTTGTGCTCAAACGCTTTCCATCCTCGCTTCCCTGCCTCGCCCAGGCTCTCAAAATATCCCAACAATAAGGATGCAGCTATGGGCTTCACGGACTAATTGGAACGATAGTTCGTAAACTGCAGGTCAATCCCAAAGTCATGTTTCTTCAACATTGCAATCATATCCTGCAGGGTGTCCCGATCCTTACTGCTCACCCGTACGGTGTCGGATTGGATGGTCGCCTGCGCCTTACTTTTTGATTCTTTGATCAGCTTGACGATCTCTTTCGCCTTCTCGATTGCAATCCCTTGCTGCAGGGTTATCTTCTGGCGAACACTGGAGTTGGTGGCCGGCTCGATCTTGCCGTAGGTCAACGCCTTCAGCGACACTCCGCGCTTGGCCAGCTTCTGCTGCAAAATTTCTGTCACCGCTTTCAGCTTGTACTCATCACTGGACGCCAGCTGAATGGCCTCTTCCCCCTCCAGCTTGATTTCAGAATGCGTATCCTTCAGATCGAAGCGGGTCCGAATCTCCTTGGAGGCCTGATCCACCGCATTCAGCACTTCTTGCGCATCGACTTTGCTGACAATATCGAACGAATTCTCTGTAGCCATACTTGCCTGCCCTTGCTGATTTCAATTCTCTACTTGAAGCCCAATCTCTGTCCCGATCTTGCCGGCTGCTCCACTGGTCGTTCGCGACAGACGAAAAAATCGATAGAAGTTTTCCGTCGTCGTCAAAGCCATGGTCTCATAGTCCGAGCCGCAAACCTCCGCCAGTTGCTCCGCCACCCGTTGCACCATCGCCGGTTCGTTCCGTTTGCCTCGATTCGGCACCGGCGCCAGAAAGGGCGCGTCCGTCTCAATCAACATGCGGTCTGCGGGCAGTTTCGCCGCTACATCGCGAATGGGCTGGGCCTTGGGGAAGGTGATGTTGCCGGCGAAGGAAACGAGAAAGTTCATGTCCATAGCCTGCTTCGCGTGCCCATACTCCCCGGCAAAACAATGCAAGATACCGCCCAAGCCGGTCGCCCGCCAGTGCTCGTCGAGCAGCGCCAGAGCATCATCCCAGGCATTCGTACTGGCGGCGGAGGCCCGACAGTGGATCAGGATTGGCAGTTTGTGCGCCGCGGCAATTTTCATCTGATCGACGAAAACACGCTGCTGCACCTCGCGCGGCGAATGATCATAGAAATAATCCAGCCCAATTTCGCCCACAGCCACCACTTCGGGCTCGGCAGCCAGTTGATCCAGCTTCTTCAGGGCGCTTTCGTCCGCCAGGTTCGCCTCATGCGGATGGATTCCGGCGCTGACCACAATCTGCGGCATGTCCGCCCGGGATCGATACTCGCGACTCAGATCGAGCGCGGCATGCATCGTGTCCGGACCTTCGCCGATCCCCACCGCCAGAATCGTTTCCACGCCCGCATCGTACGCGCGCACCAGCATCGCCTCACGGTCCTCGGCGTAGCGGTCACTGTCCAAATGTGCGTGCGAGTCGACCAGCATGGGGAGTTCCCTACCTATTTGAGCCGCGCACCGATTTCTACATCTTCTAAAAATCCCGCCAGCACCGGAGTGCCTTTGTCGCCGATCGAAGCCGCAACGATCATCCCGTTCGATTCCAGGCCGCGCAGTTTTCTGGGGGCCAGGTTGGCCACAATCACCACCTTGCGTCCGATCAGGCTTTCCGGCGCGTAGGCTTCGGCAATCCCTGCGACAATTTGCCGCTGTTCATAACCCAGATCAACCTCAAGCCGCAGCAAGCGGTCCGCTTTCGGCACTCGTTCGGCCACGCGGATGATCGCAACCCGCAGGTCGACCTTAGCGAAATCTTCAATCCCGATTTTCGGTTCCGCAGGCACGGCGGGGGTCACGGGCTCCACGTGCGGTTGCGGTGGAGGCAGCGGATCAGAAACGGCACTCACGGGACTCACCTGTTGGTCGGCAGCGGCCTGTTGCGCGACGGCATTCACCTCCTGCTCAGGAGACAGGCCGGTCGCGGAGAACGGCTCAGGCACATGCGGAGGCGGCGGTTGCTCCGCTGGCCCCGATATTTTGCTGGCGGAAACAGCCTCTTGGTCCGCCTCTGCGGATTGCGCCTGCTCGGTCGCCTGGTCGCCGTGGAGACCTGCAGCGACACGATCCTCTTCCATTTTTTGCATACGCTCGATCGCTTCCTTTTCTGCGCGGGGAAATACTGGACCCAGTTCGCCAAGCTTGGTGCCTGGCGGCAGATCACCCCACTGCAAATCTTTTAAATCCGCCTTGGCAATATCGCCTAGTCCCAGTTGCTGCCACACTTTCGTCGCCGCTTCCGGAATCACCGGATATACCAGTGCCGAAATAATGCGAATCGCTTCCGCCGCGGTATATAGGATGCCGGCCAGTTTGGCGCGGCTCTCCGCGTCATCCTTGGCGGCAACTTTCCATGGAGCCTGCGCCGTAATGTAGCTGTCGACGGCGGCAATCGCAGACCAGGCGTTTTCCAGCGCACGCGAAAAATCGAACTGCTCCAGCCGCTGATCGAACTGCTCTGTCTGCTGTTCCAGGATCGCTCGAATGCCGCTGTCCGCAGCCTCACCCTCCGGCACAACACCATCAAAATACTTCACGATCATCGCCAGCGTGCGGCTGACCAGATTGCCATATCCATTCGCCAGATCCGCGTTATACCGCTGCACCAGCGCGTCAAAGCTGAAGCTGCCATCCTGCCCAAACGTCACTTCGCGCAGCAGGAAATAGCGCAGCGCATCCGCGCCCAGCACATCCAGCACGGTTTCCGCACGCACAATATTGCCGCGCGACTTCGACATCTTCGACTGTTCAAACAGCAGCCACCCGTGCGCCACCACGCTCTTCGGCAACGGCAACCCGGCAGCCATCAGGAACGCAGGCCAGTACACGCAATGGAAGCGGCTGATCTCCTTGCCGATCAGGTGTACATCCGCGGGCCAGTATTTGTTAAAGTTCGCAGGTCGCCGCGGCGACTCGCTGCCGTATCCCAGCGCGGTAATGTAGTTGGCCAGCGCATCCATCCACACATAAATGACGTGCTTCTCGTCGCCGAGAACAGGAATGCCCCAGTTGAAACTGGTGCGGCTGATCGACAGATCGCGTAGACCGCCCTGCACAAACGCCACCACTTCATTGCGCCGCGCTTCCGGCCGAATAAAGTCGGGATGCTGCTCGTAATACTCCAGCAGCTTGCGCTCAAACGCCGAAAGCTTGAAGAAGTAATTCTCTTCGCTGACTGTCTCGGTAATGCGGCCGCAGTCGGGACACGGCGTCCCCGGCGGTCCCTCGACGTATAACTCGTCCCACACGCAGTACTGGCCGGAATAGGTGCCTTTATAGATGAACCCGCGCTTCTGCAGTTCAGAAAATAAATGCTGCACGCCGCGCTTATGCCGTGGTTCCGTGGTGCGGATGTAGTCGTCGTAGGTAAGGCCCATGCGGTCCCACAGGCCGCGAAATTCGCCCGACACCTCCGCCGCAAATTCCTGCGGAGTTTTGCCGGCCTTGGCCGCCGAGCGCTCAATCTTCTGTCCATGCTCGTCGGTACCAGTCAGAAACAGCACATCGTAGCCGCGCATGCGCTTCCATCGCGCCACCGCATCCGCCGCCACCGTCGTGTACGTGTGCCCCAGATGCGGCCGGGCATTCACGTAGTAGATAGGCGTGGTGAGGTAAAACGTCGGTTTCGTATCCTGCTTTTTTTCCTGGGTTGGCATGCAATAGGCGTTCAGCGCTCGCGCAAATGGCTGGAGAGCGAGTCACTCTCATCTTATAACGTTTTGCCGGTGCGGCTGCGCGAGAGCGATCCTGTTGCTCCGCGTGCGGCTCGCTGCGTACGGCGGCACGCTGCATTCATCGCGAAGCCGGCGCGGACTCTGCTAAAATTCGCTCTAACTCATCGAATCGCTACCAGGTCGCCGCGGGTCGCCGCGGCGACCGCCTACGGACGACCCTTGTGTATCGCACCTATCGACAAATTTTATTTGAGCGTTTTCGCGCCGTCCTGCTGGAAAAGTTCCAGGTAGAAATCCCTCGCCTCACCGTGGAGGAGCCTCCCAAGGTAGAGATGGGCGATTATGCCCTGCCCATCGCTTTCGAGCTGGCGCGCACGCTGCGCAAAGCGCCGCGCAAAATCGCAGAAGAGCTGGTAGCCGCCATCGGCAGTGTTCCCGGGTTTACAGGATTTGAAGTTGCCGGAGCCGGATACATCAATTGCCGCCTCGATCGAAACCTGGCGGCGCACGCGCTGGCAGCCCAGATGGAATCCCTGCCGCCGACCCTTGAATTTATTTTGGTCGAGCACACCAGCATCAATCCCAACAAAGCAGCGCACGTCGGCCACCTGCGCAATTCCATCCTGGGTGACACCCTCGTGCGCATGCTGCGCGCTGCCAATTACCAGGTGGGCGTGCAGAATTACATCGACAACACCGGCGTCCAGGTCGCCGATGTAGTGGTGGCCCTGATGCATCTCCGCGGCATGGATCTGGCCGGGGTTGAACGCTGGATGCGGGAGCTTACCGCCCGCGGCGAGCGCATCGATTTCGCCTGCTGGGATCTCTACGCCCATGTTTCGCAATGGTACGACGCCGAAGAGAGCGAGAAGCAAGCCCGCAAACAAATTCGTCTCGATACCCTGCACGCGCTGGAAGCCGGAGGCAACGAAACCGCCGCTACCGCCGATCTGGTGTCAACGGCAATCCTGCGCCGCCATCTCGAAACCATGATGCGGCTCGGTATCGAGTACCAATTCTTGCCGCGTGAAAGTGAAATTCTTCATCTGCATTTTTGGAACGCCGCCTTCGCATTGATGAAAGAAAAAGGCGTCCTCTATCAGGAAACAGAGGGCAAGAACGCCGGCTGCTGGGTGATGCGGCGCGCCGGAACCGCCGGCGCGGACGGCGAGTCGCCCGATGAAGAAGCCAAAGTCATCGTGCGCTCCAACGGCACAGTGGGCTACGTCGGCAAAGACATCGCCTATCACCTGTGGAAGTTCAACAAGCTCGGCCTCGACTTCGGCTATCACCTTTTTCACATCTATCCCGACGGCGATCGCTGCTGGATCTCGTCCGAACACAACGACGAGCCTGCGTCCGGATTGCCGCACTTCGGTCACGCCGACGCCATCTACAACGTCATCGATGCGCGCCAGGCCGATCCGCAGAACAACGTAATCGAGGCGCTGCGGGGCATGGGATTCACAAAGGAAGCCGACAACTACCATCACTTCTCCTATGAAATGGTTGCGCTGACTCCGCGCTGCGCTATGGAATTGGGCTATGTGCTTTCCGAGGAAGATCAAGGCCGCGCCTACATTGAAGTTTCCGGCCGCAAAGGTTTCGGCGTAAAGGCCGACGACCTGATCGACAAACTGATCGCCTCTGCGCTCAGTGAAGTCAACGCGCGCCATCCCGACTTAAGCGAAGACGAGCGCCAAGACATCGCGCGCAAAATTGCCGTCGGCGCGCTGCGTTATTACATGCTGCGTTACACCCGCAACACCGTCATCGCCTTTGATTTTCAGGATGCGCTCAGCTTCGAAGGCGAGACCGGCCCGTACGCACAATATGCCGTCGTCCGTGCTGCCAACATTTTCCGCAAGGGCGGCATCACCGCCGCAAGAATCGTTGCACCAGTTTGAAGTCCGTCGACGCCGCGACCTATTTCACCGGGGAAGATGGCGACAGTCTGTGGGAACTTTGGCTGCTGGCGTCGAAGTCCGTACACGTGCTGGAACGCTCCATCCAGACCACCGAGCCGGCCTACCTGGCGAAGTATGCGTTTCAACTGGCGCAGCAATTCAGCAACTTCTACCATCGCCATCACATTTTGACGGAGAGCGATCCAGCACGGAAAACATTGTTGCTGGCCACCGCCGCCGTCGCCCAGCGAGAGCTGCTGCGATCTCTCAATTGGATGGGCATCGAAGCCCCAGATGTGATGTGATCCAAGCCCAGCGACGAGGCAGCCAATTAAGTAATTAATCAGTTCGTGACATATACTGCTTTCATGAAACGAAAATTGAAACAGAAAACGACTGCCATTTCAGCACTCACGGCGCGCACCCAGTTAGGGCAGATCATGCAGCGCGCGACGGAGCGAAGGGAGCGTTTCCTGGTAGGACGCCGGGGGCAGCCGGCCGTGGTCATTATGAGCGTTGAGGATTATGCCGATGCCATGGCACCCGCGCCTGGATGGCTCGAAGCCGCATGGAAACAAGCCGAAGCCAATGGAAGCGACACTTTGACGGCAAAAGAAATCGATCGTGAAGTGCGGGCATACCGGCAGGCGAAACGACAACGGTCAGCGTGAGCGATCGTTTACTTCGTGTGGTTCTGGATACAAATATCGTTGTTTCCGCTGTTCTCACCCGGAGTGGTCTAGAGTCGCAAATTCTTCGCCTCGCTTTGAACGGAGAACTTAAGCTCTATGTCTCTCCGCCGATTCTTCGGGAGTATGCCGAAGTTCTCGCGCGACCAAAATTTCGCTTTACGAAAAGTGTGCAGCAACAAATCGTCGAAGAGATAAAGCGTGCGGCCCTTGTTCTTCAGCCCATGCCGCACCTTCTCGTTTGTTCCGATCCAGAAGACAACATGTTCCTGGAATGCTCCGAGGCGGCCCGCGCCGACTACCTGGTCAGCGGCAACCTGCGCCATTTTCCGCCTGCATGGAAATCGACTCGCGTGGTTTCGAGCCGCCAATTTCTCGCTGCCATGTAGGACATCTTTACATTTCCTCGTAGCTCCGCACCCACTCCACAATGCTGCGAACAGCCACGCCAGAAGGCCCCTTTGAGATCCACGGCTTTGCCTCATCCACCCACGCAACGCCGGCAATATCGAGATGCAGCCACGGCGTCTCATCCACAAACTCCTTCAGGAACATGGCCGCCGTAATCGCGCCACCGTAGCGGCTGCCACCCGTGTTGGTAATGTCTCCGATGTGGGAGACGATCATTTCGCGATATTCCTCTTCAACCGGCAAACGCCAGAATCTTTCGCCGGAAATCGCCAGCGCTTTTTTGAAATGTTCGTAGCTGTCTTCATCGTTAGCGAACACACCCGCGTTCACCATGCCCAGCGCCACCACGCAGGCGCCGGTCAGCGTCGCCGCATCGATCAAATGTGTCGCGCCCAGTTGCTTCGCGTAATGCAGACCATCGGCCAGCACCATGCGGCCCTCCGCGTCCGTGTTCAGCACCTCGATCGCCTTGCCAGACATGGCAATCGCAACATCTCCCGGTTTGTACGCCTTGCCGGACGGCATATTTTCCGCCGAACAGACAATCCCGATCACTCGCACTTTCGGCTTCAATTGTGCGATCGCGCGCATCGCTCCGATCATGGCCGCGCCACCCGCCATGTCGTATTTCATCTTCTCCATGCCGTCCGCAGGCTTGATGGAAATGCCACCGGTATCGAAGGTAATTCCCTTGCCCACCAGCGCCAGCACCGGCCCATCTTTCGGAGCATCTTTGGGCTCATACCGCATCACGATCAACGCCGGCGGCTCATCGGAGCCCTGTGCGACCGCCCAGAATGCGCCCATCTTCAGCTCTTTAATCTTGTCGGTGCTGTAGACCTCGCAGGGCAATCCTTGTTCTTTGCACATCGCCGCGGCGCGTTCGCCAAGAATTGTCGGCGTGAGACGGTTGCCGGGTTCGTTGACAAGCGCACGCGTAAAATTCTGCGACTCGCCCAGGACCACGCCCTCGCGGAACGCCGCTTCGATCGCTTTCTTATCCGCGCTCACAGGCGCCACCACCGTAAATTGCTCGATCGAACGATCCTTGCGGTCAGACTTGTAGGTGTCCGGATCGAAGTCGCCCACAAACGCGCCTTCCACCGCGGCGCGTGCGGCTGCGGCCAGATCCAGCCCATCATGTTCCGGCAGCACAAACGTCACCTGGCGAATTTTGCGAGGCTTAGCAAAACGAACCGCGATACCCGCAGCTTTGCGAATTTCCGGCAGTGAAAGTTTTGAAGCTTTCCCTACCCCGACAATCAAAAGCCGCTTCGCTTTCAGCTCGGCTGGCGCATGCAGCAGCAGGGTTTCGCACGCTGTCGCAGAGAATTCACCACTTTTTAACGCCGGTTTATCCGCGCCCGCAACCGTGGCATCGCTCGTCAGCAGCACCGGGGTCCCCTGCGACAGGTCTTCGTCGCTGGGGTGGAGCACTGGCTCCGCCGCCGCATTCTTGTCTTTCGAGGTGGAGGCGTCCGCTGCCAGCACAACTAATAATTCCGCTGCAAGAGACTTCAGCGCTTCAAACTTCACATCAGTTTTCATTTGAAATTGTGTTCCTTTCAGATCTTCGTTGAGGCGCACTATGCATTGCGGCGCTTGCTGGCTGCGATCGCGGATCGAGCGTCGCGGTCATCCTCGCGGCGGCGTTCGGTCTCTCGCTTGTCCCAGTTTTGCTTTCCTTTGGCGACGGCAATCTCACATTTCACGCGCCCGTTGCGAAAATACAGGCGGGTCGGGATCAGTGTGAGCCCCTTCTGCTGGACCTTGCCCAGCAGCTTGCGCACTTCCTCGCCGTGCAATAGCAATTTGCGAGTTCGCACGGCATCGTGGCTGGTATAACCGCTGTGAGAGTAGGGTCCGATATGCAGATTCAATAAAAATGCTTCCCCATCTTTCACCAGGCCGTAGGCGTCGCGCAGGTTCGCCTTGCCTTCGCGGATCGACTTCACCTCAGTCCCACGCAGCACCACGCCCGCCTCAAACTTTTCCAACAAAAAATAATTGTGGCCAGCCTGACGGTTCTGGGCCGCATCTCTCTCACCAGAGGCAACAGGATCGCGTGGCTTGGGCTTCTTCGGCGGATTTGGAACCAAATTGGTAGTTGGGCGTGGCATGATTGGACTTTTTCCGCTTCAGGCGAATGCGAAGAAGGCTAGCTGTTTTGCAGGCTCCCCTAATCGTGGACTGTCAGGAGCGGGCGTCAACCACTTCGACTTCGACGAAGTGGCTGCAATTTCCCATGCTAGCACGCCAATCACGGCGTTTGTGGCGCCGGTCGATAACCGAATGCGGGCCCGACCAGTCCAACTCCCCGATGGTATAGTGATGGTAACGAACCGCTGCATTGGCTCGAGCGAAAAGGTCGCCGATCGTTCGGGTTTTTCAACAATGCCGGGATGCGCCGAATTCATGCCTGTGCCCTTTTATCTTTCTCGCGATCGGAATTTTGATATCGCCCAAAGTTCGCACCCGCTCGCATGTCCAAATGACGTTCCGTCGTCCTGCGCGCACCCCAGACTGCCTCTTTCCCGTTCCATACGTCTGCTCGGCTGGGTATGCTTCTTCGTGGTTGCATTCGCAATTCAGGGCACGTTGTCACCTCTGCATGCCGACGATGCCAAGAAGCTTTTCAAGCAAGGCAAACAAGCTGAGATTCGCGAAGATTACATCACGGCCTATCAGGACTATCGACAGGCGTGGCTGGCCAAGCCCAAGGACATGGAATACAAGGAAGCCTATACCCGGCTTCGCTTCCAGGCTGCGGCACAATACGTCGACATGGCGAACAAGCTGCGAGATCAAGGCCAGCTCAACGACGCCCTGACGGATTATTTGCGAGCGCTTGAGATTGATCCCACATATGAGGAAGCACGCCAGCAGGCGGACCGCATACGCGCCCGCATCAATGGGTCCAGCGCTCCGCAGACTGAATCGGATCTCACCGGCGTCACCTCTCCAAGGGCTGAACGCGAACTGCAGGACCTGGGTGGTCCGTTGCAGTTGAAGCCGCTTTCTGATGAGCCAATGACCATTCACATGGTCGCCGACACCAAGGAGATTTATAAGACCATCGGCAAGCTCGCCGGCATCAATGTCCTGTTCGACCCCGACTACACTTCCAAGCGAATCCCGATCGATCTGGATCGGGTGTCGCTCGCCGACGCTCTTCGGAGCGTCGCTTTCGTATCACAGACATTCTGGCGTCCCGTTACCTCCGACACGATTTTTGTTGCAGCCGACACGCGCACCAAGCGCACCGAGTTGGAAGCGCAGGCGGTACAAACTTTTTACCTGGGAAACATCACCCAGGCCAACGATTTGAATGAAGTGCTGAATGCCGTCCGCAACCTGATGGACACCACCGTAAAAATGCAGGCAGTCCCCAGCCAGAATGCCATCGTGATGCGCGGCACGCCGGACCAGCTGCTTTTAGCGCAAAAGATCATCGACGATTTGGATAAGGCCAAGCCGGAAGTGGTGGTCGATATTGCGGTATTGGAAGTGAATAAGGATCTGCTGCGCAATATTGGTCTGCAGCTCCCCGGTTCGATCGGCGTACAACTGCAAAGCTCTACCGCCAGCACCACCACCGGCACGACCGGCACCACCAGTACAACCAGCACCACCACCGGCACCACCTCCTCCAGCAGCGGCCTCACCTTGAACGACCTGGGCAACTTGAATGCCACCAATTTCGGCATCAGCATTGGCGCTGCCACGCTGAATATGCTGCTGACCGACTCCGACACGCGCGTGCTGCAGAATCCGCAAATCCGCGCCGTGGATGGTGAAAAGGCGACTCTCAAGATCGGTTCGAAAGTTCCTATTGCTACCGGTTCATTCTCGCCCGGCGCTGGCATCGCCGCAGCCGGCATCAGCCCCCTGGTCAGTACCCAGTTCTCCTATGTCCAGGTGGGTGTGGAAATTGAAATGCAGCCCACCATCCACTACGACGGCGATGTGTCGATGAAACTTCACATTCAAGTCTCGAACATCACCAGCTACAGTAATCTGGGCGGAATCGAGCAGCCCGTCATCGGAAACCAGGAACTTGAGCAGAACATCCGCATGAAGGAAGGCCAGGCCAACCTGCTGGGCGGAATTCTGCAACACTCCCAAAGTCTGACCGTCGGAGGCACTCCGGGACTGGGAGAGATTCCGCTGCTGAAATATCTGTTCAGCTCGCAACAGACGGAAACGGTGAATGACGAAATTGTCTTCGTCTTGATTCCTCACCTGGTCCGCGGTATTGACCTGAGCCCGCTCAACCTGCGCACCATCGACACCGGGACGGGCTCCAACGTGAGTTTGCGCGAGGTGCCGCAATCCGCAGACGTTTCCTCGGCGCTGATCACCCGTACCGGCCACAGCGCGCTGACGTTTGAGCCGAGCACTCCACCCGCCGGCGCTGCTGAAGCTGCCAATCAGGCCGTCACGCAGATGGCGCAGAACATGCAGAATGCAGGAGAAAATCCCGTGCCTGCCGCTTCGGGCTCTCCAATGACGCTGTCGTTCGCCCCGCAACAAAGTGTTCACAAGGTCGGCAGCACCTTCCAGATGCAGATGGACCTGTCGGGCGGCCATGACGTTTTCTCGGTGCCCATGCAACTGCACTACGATCCAAAAGTTCTTGAGCTGATCAATGTCGACACCGGCGACCTGCTGGCGAAAGACGGCCAGACCACAGCCACCGTGCATCGAGACGAAGGCAATGGCGATGTGACCATCAGCACCTCGCGCCCACCGGGCGTCAAGGGCATCACCGGCAGCGGCAATCTGGTCACTCTAACCTTCCTGGCCAAGGCTCCGGGCGATGCCACCGTGCAGGTGACCAAAGCAGCCGCACGCAACAGTGCGCAATCGATCCTGCCCGTGCTTGCGGGCTCCCCAGCTGTTGTCCATGTGCAGTAAGCTGGAGAAGTAGGGAGCGCTTCGCAATGGAGTTGAATATGATGGCTGCGAATCGCGGAAACCGTGAGGGCAAATCTGCGCGCTGCATAGTTCGCGTGGCAGCGATTTT
Source organism: uncultured Acidobacteriota bacterium (assembly GCA_963794795.1). GTDB lineage: Bacteria > Acidobacteriota > Terriglobia > Terriglobales > Acidobacteriaceae > JAKAAZ01. The sequence goes on from CAWCFC010000018.1 coordinate 52,136, forward strand.
CAATCCACCATTGCACAAGCAGCCGGCACGCAACAAAATCCCGCAAGGCGAGCGGGGTTTGACCTTGGTAGAGCTCATTGTGACGGTGGCAATTCTCGCGATTCTGGCGTCTGTGGCCTATCCCATCGCGCGCTTTCAGATTCAGCGGCAAAAGGAACAGGTGCTTCGCGACGATCTCTGGACCATGCGACATGCCATCGATAAATACAAAGACGCAGCGGACCGGCACGCGTTTCAAACTTCGATCGACAGCAATGGATATCCGCCAGACCTGGATACGTTAGTCAACGGCGTCGACGTTCAGGGGAAGAAGGTAAAGTTTTTGCGCCAGATTCCTGTGGATCCAATGACGGGGAAAAAAGATTGGGTGCTGCGCTCCATGCAGGATGATCCGGATAGCGATTCCTGGGGCGGTCAGGATGTTTTCGACGTCCACTCCGCCTCCGACGGAACTGGACTGGACGGGACAAAGTACAACACATGGTAGCCGCGAGACAATCAATGTCGGACCCATTCCGCAGCATGCTGTTCAAACGCCGGCCCTGGAACCCAAGGGCGTCGACGCGAACCCAGTCTGGCGTTCAGCGCGGCTTCACGCTGGTGGAGCTGATGGTCGTGATGGCCATCATCGCCGTGCTGATGGCAGTGGCTGTTCCCAGCTTCATCGCCGCGATCCGCAGCGCCAAAGAAGCAGCTCTGCGAGAAGACCTGCACACCATGCGCGATGCCATCGAGCAATATACCGAAGATAAAGAGGCCGCTCCGCAATCGCTCGACGACCTGGTGCAGGCCGGCTATCTCAAGTCACTTCCCATCGATCCCATGACCCATAGCAACACCACCTGGACGGCGGACCAGTCGGACTCCTACACCAGCGTCGATCAGTCGCAGACCGGCATCAACGATGTCCACAGTGGTTCAGACCTGGTCGGCAGCAACGGTGAACCCTATTCGCAATGGTGACGGAATCTGAAAGACTGACACCGTGACCGACCCAGACATCTCTTCCGCAACGCAACCCAACCAGACCGCCGTCTATCGTCGTTACGTGCAGTTGCAGTCGATTTGCGGCGAGCGCTTTCGCGACAAACCCGCCGAGGGCCTGGCGGGACTCCTCCTGCTATGCGTTGGATTTGGATTGGAAGGCGCGGAACTGGCGCTCGCGACCACGATTTCCGGCGGCACATTTCTCGGCATCGATCCTTTCACCGAACATCTCAAGGCAGCCGTCCGCAACGGCTCCTGCGACTTTATGGTGAACACCCTCGATGAATCCCTGCGTGTGCTGAAGAACGAATTGCGCAAGAAGAAGGCCCTCTCCGTCGGCCTGCTCGGCGAGGCAAGTGCGATCTTGCCGGCAATGGTCGAACGCGGCGTACAGCCCGATCTGGTGGCCGATAGCAGTGCGTCGGACACCGAAACGGCACTGCCCTGCCGCGCGTCGCTCCAGGCATTCATCGAACGCGGCGCGATCCATGTCGACCCGAAGGCGGCGAAGGCTTTCCACGCCAGTGAATTTCTTGAAGTGATCTGGACCGCATCCACCCTTGCAGACCTGCGGCGTATGGACGAGCTTGCCCTGCAGCAATTACCCGCAGACGATTCAACCCGTCGCCGGTGGCTGCAGCATGCGCCCGTCTACTTCCATCGCCAGCGACCCTTGCAGCGCATTCTCTGGATGCGCCATGAAGAAGTGACCCGCTTGGCGCAGCAGTTCAAGAACGCAATTCTAGCCAGAGAGATTCAATCACCCGCAACCCTGCAGCGGCAAACTGTAGAAGGCTCGAAGCAATCAATCGTGTCGCAGCAACTCTGACGAACAAAAGTAGTCGATGAAAGCATTTTCACAGATAGCGTAATGTCATGGGTGCCCCATCCTGGCGTAGCTAGGGTGGGATAAAACGAAATCCGCATTACAGTAACAGCGAAAATGCCTTACATGGATTCAGCATTCGCTCTCTTCGCTTCCTCGGCAATCCCATGGATCGCTTGCCACAGCGCCGAAATCCCCCGCCCATCCTTGGCCGAGCACACCAGGATGTCATCCGTCTCCAGCGCCTCGCGCAATCGCTTCGTCGCCACCACGCGCTGATTTCCCGACAGCTTATCCGCCTTCGTCCCGACAAGGATTCGCGGGCGATGAATGCTATCGAGATATTCCGCCAGCATCACGTCACCAGGCTGCGGCGGTACATTCATATCGACCAGGCAAACGCAGGCCGCCAGGGTTTCGCGTTCGACAAGGTAGGGATTGATGAATGCCGGCCATTCGGCGCTGATGGAGCGCGAGATTTTCGCATATCCGTAGCCGGGCAAATCCGCCAGGATCAGCTCCGGCCGCGGTTGCGACCCCGCTTGCAGTGCGAAGAAATTGATGGCTCGCGTTCTGCCTGGAGTCGACGATACCCGCGCTGCCGGCTCGCCTAACAAGGCATTGATCAAACTGGATTTGCCCACATTCGATCGGCCCAGAAAGGCAATCTCCGGCGCCGAGCTTGCAGGAAATTGTGCGGCGCTGGTGGCCGACAAAAGAAACGTTGTTTGATAGCGAAACATCGGGAATCCACCTGAATTTCTACGTTTGCTATCGCGCCGAAAGTTCTCGCAAGGACGTCGGATCGTGGGCACGCAGTTCGGCCACAATCTCGGCCGCCGCCTTGCGCGCAAGATCATCTTTTTCGCGCGGAAATGAAATCGCACCCACCCGTGCATGACCGCCGCCGCCATACCGTTCGCAGATCACCGCCAGATTCACCATCTGTTCTGCGGGAACGCGTGTCCACGGATTGGAACCCACTGCAATCTTGGTGCGAAAACTGGAGCGACTCAGGCCAATGCTATAGGTCGCTTCGGGATGCAGATAGTACGGAATAAATTTGTTATAGCCTTCCAGCGGATGATCCGTAATGTCGAAATAAATCGTTCCCTGCTCGCATGTCGAGCGCTCTCGAATCAGCTCCAGCGCCTGATGATGGCGTTCCAGCAGCCCCGGGATCAGGTCACGCACGAACGGCTGGTTCAATACTTCCTCCAGGCTCATCTGCGTCAGCAATGGAATCAACCTGGGAACAAAGCCCGGATCCTGCGCCGATTCAATCGCCATGGTCAGCTTCATTGCCGGCGCCGCCATTTCTACGGCACTCTCCGCGCTTTCATAGTGCGCGCCATCCACAATATCGGCCCAGCGAATCAGCTCTGCAACCGGCGAAGCGTCAAATCCAAAATGTGTGGCCGCAATGTGCGCGATAAACCCCGTACAGGAAACATAATCCGGATCGTAAAATTTTCTCTCGCGAATCTTCGGGTCTTTCTGTCCATCGAGAAAGTGCCGATGATCTTCCGGAGTGAGAAACGCGCTCAGATGATGATCGAACCACCAGGTGACGGCCGGAGAAGAGGAATATTTGAAATCGACAATGGCATTCTCGTCGCCGATGAATTCCTTCTCGTCGAACAAGGCCCCGGCGCGGTGGACCAGCCCGCAGAATTCATAGTCCGCGCCCGCAGCGATGCATTCGCGATGGAAGCGCGCGAACAGCGAGGCCGAACAGGCTCCATCGAAACACTTATCGTGATAAAAGACACGCACTTTCACTTGAGAGCGACACTCCATTCGCAACCGTTGGACAGCAACAATATCCTAATAGGCTGAATCAACTAGCATTGCTGGCATTCGGCGATATGTCAAGCGGACACACCTCCGCAAATCCTCTTCTGGGTGTTGAATAGGGTTCGAGATTTCGTTTATTGTGCGCGCGAACCCGCCGGAATCAGCTTGATCTCATACAGGTTGGGCCACAGTTTTCCGGTGACGTAGAGGCGATCGTGCCGGCTGTCATAGGCAATTCCGTTCAGCACAGCATTATCGTTTTGCTGCGTGGAGGGCGGACGAAGGCCTGAAAGATCGATCCAATCGATCACTTTGCCGGTCGCTGGGGAAATTCGCGCGATTCGATTCGTCTCCCAGATGTTGGCGTAGATTTCTCCGTGGATATATTCCAGCTCATTCAGATTCAGCACCGGCCGGCCATCCGCCGTCACTTGAATTTTTCCCGCCGGCTTAAACGTCGACGGATCGAGCAGATGGAGAACGGAAGTGCCATCACTCAGAATCAAATGGCGGCTGTCATGCGTTAGACCCCACCCCTCCCAGGGATAAGTAAATGTGCGGAGAGTCCGAAAGCTGAAGGTGTCATACACAAATCCCAGGTGCGACTGCCAGGTAAGTTGAATCAACTCGCTCTTCCAGTCGGTGAGCCCTTCGCCGAAATATTTTGCATCCAGGTCATGTTGCTGCAGCACGCGGCCACTTGCCAGATCAACCATGCGCAGACTGGAGTGGCCGAATTGCCCTGTCGACTCGTACAACATGCCGTTCACAAACACCAGCCCCTGGGTGAACGCGGTCGCATCATGCGGATACATGTGGACAATTCGATAACGCTCCACTGGAATTGCGTGCGTAGCAGCGAAGACGGAGGGAGCGGAAACAAAACAGATCAAGACCATCGCCAGCATCGCGACCAATTCGGGTCTGCGGCGACCAAGACAGTGTGAAGTCGCCTGTACGAGGCGTCGAGAGCGCATGCTTTCAACATACTGCATTGCCGGGAAATTTCTGAACCATAGAAGTTGAATGCGATTCGCGCAATTTCGCCGGTAGTATGGAAGCACGAACTTGCTGCAACGCATCTCCATCGCACGAGGGCCATCCATGGAAGTTTTGCCGCCGGATCCGTCCGCCAACATTCCGGAGTCCACCACCCCGCCGCTTTCACCCGCGCGTCCACCGCGCTCTACCATTCTGTACGGGCCCAATGGCCTGCGCGCCGGTTGGAGCATCGTCATCTACGTTGCGGTGCTGGTCGCGCTATTGTTTTTGGTTGGGCTGGAGCTGCGCTGGCTGACGCCTCATCTGCCTGCCAGCATGCGCGCGACTCCGGGCTCCGGATTTCATCCCGCGATCGCCATTCTGTCGGAAGCCAGCGCGCTGATCGCCGTGCTGCTCGCCACCGCCGGGATGGCTCGACTGGAACACCGATTCACCGCCGATTACGGACTTGCTGGAGTCGATCGCGCACGCCAGTTTCTGATCGGTCTGGTCTGCGGATTCGCGTTCCTCTCGCTGCTGGTCGGCATCCTGGTGGGAACCCACCACCTGACGCTCACGCAATCTCACATGACGCTGGGATGGTCGCTGAAGTACGCCGCCGCGTGGGCCCTGGCTTTCTTCCTGGTCGGTATGACCGAGGAATTTATGCTGCGCGGCTACCTGCTCTATACCCTGGCACGCGGCATTCGCTTTTGGCCGGCAGCCATTTTGTTAGCCATCTTGTTCGGCGCGCTGCATAAAGGCAACCCCGGCGAAAGCCCTTTTGGATTGGTGGCCGCGGCGCTCATCGCGCTGGTATTTTCGCTCAGCCTTTGGCGGCTCGGTCATCTCTGGTGGGCCATCGGCTTTCACATGTCGTGGGACTGGGCGGAATCGTATTTTTACGGCACTCCCGATAGCGGTGGCGTTTCGGTTGGCCGCCTGATGGAAGCGCAGGCTCACGGCGCAACCCTCATCAGCGGAGGCGCGACGGGTCCGGAAGGCAGCGTTTGGTGCGGCCTGGTCATTTTGTTGGCCGCAATCGTGGTATGGAAAACGCAGCCGCATCGCGGAATCCAGCTCTGAAGAAATGAAATTTGGTCGCCTTTGGAGGAGCGAATCAGGGCCGTATTTCGGGCACAACGACATAGTTGCCTTAGCAACCATATTGACCATATTGGTTGCCTTAGCAACTATTTTTTTGCTGCGGTTTCTGTGCGATGAAAATATAGTCGCAACGGGTGGCACTTTTTTGCGCGACAGCGAGCTTAGGCCCCGGATAATTAGTCCGCAACCATGGACTCGCCGGGAAGAATGGGACGGGTGCGAGGCAGAACTCCGCGATAGGCACCCACACCCATGGCGAACAATGCGCCAACATACACAATCAACTTCAACACGCTGGTCCCTTGTGTCTGGGGAAGAATTTTCCACAACACCAGCAGCAGCGTTTGCGCCACAGTGACAGCCCAGACAGAGCCGTAAAAATATCGCCGCTCTGACCCTTCGCCGCGGGTGGAGGGGCCGACGCGGGGCAGCTTGCCGATTGCACCCAGCAGCAAAATGATCGCGCACAGCGGCAGATAGGCGCGTTGGTAGATCTGCTGCATATACCACTTGCCGGCCACCACTGCGACAATCAATCCTGCCAGGTTCAGCAGGGCGAAGCTCAACACCGCATTCCAGGCAAAGGTGTAGCAGACCCGCCGATAGAGCGGATTTGGCTTGTCTTCATCGAAGCGCAGGATGTAGGGGCGCGGCTCGGAGCCAGGAAGTTTCCCGCGCATCGCGGCAATTCCTGTTCCCACCAGCACTGCCAGTAGCCACGCAAGATTACCGAGTCCAAACCCATGCGCAAATAACGTAAATGTCAGCGGTCCCGGCGCCAGAAAGAAGACCCAAATCCAGATTGGCCAGTGGGCCAAACGGTACACGCGCGTATTCCGTTCGCGCATTTTGCGCGCGTCGGCATATTCCACCTTTCCGCTGTATCGCACAGACCGGTTCTCCTGCTGCTATCGGTTGCCGAAATCGATTCAGTGCAGCCTTTCTTTGAGGAAAGGCCGCGAGTAGACCCTCTTCCCGAAATATATCGTCAGGAAAACCGGTCCACGCGTGAGTCTCGCAGAGTCGCGGCAAGCGCGTCAATCGAAGTGCACCGTCGCTGCATCCAATCCGGCAGAGGTGACACATGGAGAAGCTCGCTCTTTTCGCACGTCTGGAAGCCAAGCCTGGCAAAGAAGAAGAGGTAGACAAATTTCTGCGCAGCGCATTGCCGCTGGTGAACGCAGAAGCGGGAACGGTTTCATGGTTCGCGATTCGGCATCCCGGCACCGGGACATTCGGCATTTTCGATACGTTCCAGGACGAATCGGGGAGGCAGGCGCATCTTTCCGGCAAGGTCGCGGAAGCTTTGTTCGCCAAGGCTCCGGAATTATTCTCGAAAACACCGGATGTCCAGAAACTGGAAATCCTGGCATCGAAGTAATCGAGGAAAGATAACCAAGCTTCCAATCATGTTGGAACGCGGGCAGCCGGGAATTTATTCCTGGCTGTTGCGCGCAGGTCGGCTGCGGGTCGAACGCTTCCGTGCAACAGTAATTGCGATGTCGGCCTGCACTGCTGCAATCGTTTCCTTCATGTTTTCCATGGTGCGGAGACGAGCGCGGCGTTCCCCTGTTGTGGACGGGGCTGTGGGGTAAGCCAACATTTCGCGGACTTTTCGCAGCAGTTCTTTTGGGTGAACTGGCTTCGCAATCATTTGATATTCCAGTCCGTCTTCGTGCGCGGCAATCTCCGCGTCCGCCTTATCCCACTGGCCGGTAAACAGCAGGACCCTGCATTCAGGATGACTCCACTGGATGTGCTGTGCCAGCTCCGCTCCGGAAACCCCTGGCATCATGATGTCGGAGATTAACAAATCCGGCGCCACGGAACGAGCGCTTTCCAGCGCCTCCGAAGAGCGGGTGAATTCGTTGGCCCGGTAGCCTTTCAGACGCAGGATGGCGGCGATGGTCGTGGCGATGATTTCTTCGTCGTCGACGACGAAAATGAGGGGGTTCTCGCGATTCTGCATTGTGACTCCCAACCCACGCAAGTATTTTCCCCTGACACGTATTTCGAAGATTCCAATCGTGTTCGACGCCCCAACAGGGAGCAAAAATGGGCGCCGTTTCTGGATGTTACCTTGGTCATGATGGAGGATACTGTTGGCTAGGCGACAAAACCTCGCATTCTGTTGAATTTTTCTTGTCTGCCGAGCGGATACTGAACGAACTACCCCGGGAAGCGAGGACCTCATGGAAGAGTTTCAGAACACACTATTGCGAAGCCTGGGAACTGAAATCCGAGCACGACTCTGCCTGCGGCCGGTCGAGTTTGAACTGAAGCATGAAATCGAATATCCCGGCAAGACGATCGACCAACTCTATTTCGTCGAAGAGGGCATGGCCTCCATGACGACCACCTTTACAGACGGTTCCCAGGTCGAAGTGGGAATGTTTGGGTATGAATCCGTCATCGGGGTCTCGGCGTTGATGGGGACGAAACGAAGTCTGAATCGGGTGTACACACAGATCGCCGGGCATGGTTACGCATGCGGCGTCGAAACCGCGCGCAGAGAGTTCGATCGTGGAGAAGATTTTCAACACCTTGCGCTGCGCTATGTACAGACACAACTGGTGCAGGCAATTCAGTCCGCAGGCTGCCATGCCAAGCATAATGTGGAACAAAGGTTAGCCCGCTGGCTCCTGATCTGTGCCGACCGAGCGCACAGCCATCGTTTCAAAATGTCGCAGGAGTTTCTGGCGGATATGCTGGGTGGCACTCGTCCTACACTGTCTGCGACCGCGGCAGCATTGAAGCATCGAGGCCTGATTGAATACACGCGTGGAGAAATTCACATCGTCGACGTCGCCGGCCTGGAGCAAGCCAGCTGCGAGTGCTACATGATTATCAAGAATCACCTGGACAATTACGCCGAGTTCGAGAGGTCCGCCACGGTTTAGAGGCCGTGGTCTAGCTGAATCTGATGCGCTCGAAATACCTCCGCAACGGAATTGCTCTATCCTGAAAAACGAATGTCACTCTTCCGCCCGCGGTCTATCCAAAAACTCAATTCCCCCGTGATACGTGCCCGCTGGTTATTGACTGCCGTGCTGTTGGCCGTGGTTGCCGTCGTTGTGGTGTGCTGGGGAGGAACACTCTGGCTACGGCACGCCATGCAAACTTCCCTGCCCCAGGTGGATGGAACCTTACATGTAGCGGGTTTGTCGCAGCCGGTGACGGTTCGGCGCGATGTGCACGGCGTACCGCACATCATGGCAGCGAACATGGACGATCTTGTGGTTGCGCAGGGGTACGTGACCGCGCAGGATCGGCTGTGGCAACTGGATATGCTGCGCCGTTTCGCTGCAGGCAATCTTGCGGAGATTCTGGGGCCCCGGGCGGTCGAGCACGATCGCGTCCAGCGCATTCTTGAAATTGGTCATGCCGCAGACGCCGCGCTGGCTGCCATGGATCCGGCGGACAGGCATTTCCTTGAGGACTATGCGCGCGGGGTGAATGCCTACATCGCGCAAACGCAGGATCATCTTCCGGCGGAGTTTCGCCTGCTGCGGTATCGTCCCGCGCCATGGACGCCACGCGATTCCATGCTGGTGGCGATGAACCTGATCCAGACGCTCAGCGTGGATTTCCCAACGAAGCTGGCGCGAGAAAAGATTGAGGCGCATCTGCATTCGCCCACTCTGATTGACGATTTGTACCCGGTTGGTTCCTGGCGGGATCATCCGCCCGTCTCGACGGCACCGGACATTACCGCGCCGCAAGTGATTCCACAGATCCCGCTCGACTCCTCGCAGACAAGCGTGCGCCATAGTGTGGAAGACCTGCTGCGGCTGCAGCGACTGCTGCCATCCATACAAATTCCCGAGTGCCGCGACTGCGCGCCCGGTTCCAACAACTGGGTGGTTTCCGGAGCGCACAGCGTAACCGGCGAGCCGCTGCTGTCGAACGATATGCACCTGGATCACACGATTCCAGACACCTGGTATGAGGCACAACTCGCCGCGGCGAGCGGCAATTTCAACGTGGCCGGACTGACGCTGCCGGGAGTTCCCTTCGTCGATCGCCGGCCACAATTCCAACATTGCCTGGGGATTCACGCTGATGTATGCCGATTTGCAGGATGTGTATGTCGAGCAGACGGACAGCAAGGTGTATAAAACCGCGCAGGGATGGCAACCGTTTCAAACCGATCATGAAGTGATTCACGTGCGCGGCGGTCGCGATGTCACACTGGATGTGCTGCGAACGGATCATGGGCCGGTCATCACTCCGCTGCTGCCGCATGAAACGCGGACCCTGACGCTGCAGTGGACTGCGTACGATCCTGCCGCGGTGACGCTGCCGTTTTACCAGTTGGACTAGCGCGCAGAACTGGGATCAGTTTCGCGCTGCGCTCGAAAACCTGGGCGGCCCGCCGGAGAACGTGGTCTATGCCGATACGCAAGGCAACATCGGTTATCAGGCAGCGGGAAAAATCCCGTTGCGACCGCATGGGTTAACCGGGATTCCCATCACAGACGCAAATCATGAGTGGCAGGGATACATTCCCTTTGACCAGTTGCCATCGGTGTACAACCCGCCCGGAGGAATTCTGGCGACGGCAAACTCCCGTGTAACGCCGGATGGATATGCGACCCCGGTGACACTCGACTGGGGACCGCCCTATCGCAATGAGCGCATCTGGAAGGATCTGGCCAGCAAACCGAAATTGTCGGCCGCCGATATGCTTGCGCTGCAGAACGATGTCTATTCCGCACTCGACCAGGAACTGGCCCAGCGATTTACCTATGCCATCGATCATGCAACCCATCCTAGCCGCAGACTGCGCGAGGCGGCAGACCTGATGCGCACCTGGGACGGGAACGTGACGATTCCGTCGGTGGCGGCAACCATCGTGGACGCGACACGCGATGCGTTGTGGCCGATGCTGCTGAAGCCGCGGCTGGGCGACGATTGGAAGCTGTATCAATGGGCATCGTCGTCATTTGTGCAGGAGCAGATTGTCACCGGGCAATCGCGACGCTGGCTTCCGCCAAAGTACAGGAACTGGAATGAATTTCTGGCCGACGCCGTGGACAGCGGTATGACGGCCCTACATGCGCCGATTGACCTGAGGCACTGGCAATATGGGGAGGCGCATCCGGTGGAAGTGGAACATCCGCTATATGGCGGAATTCCGTGGATGCGACGATGGACCGGCACAGGAGTGCAACCGCAGTCGGGCGATGGAACCACGGTGAAGCAGGTGTCGCGCAGCTTTGGACCTTCGGAGCGGCTGACAGTCGACCTGTCCGATCTGGACAAATCCACGCTGAATCTTGTGATTGGGCAATCCGGAGATCCGCTGAGCCCAAACTATATGGATCAGTGGCCGTACTGGTATGACGGGAAAACATTTGTGCTGCCCTTCAGCAACGCCGCTGTGGCTGCGGCTGCAACGCATACATTGACACTCGGTTCCGTAGCGGTTCTGTGGCCCACGGTGCTGCGCGCTGGTCGCGGGGACTACTCTCCGAGCGCAACCTTCGGTAGGATGGAAGCCATGCCTCCCGATGTTCAAGCAATATTGCACTCCGGTGCGGAGTTGACGGATCGCGCCCTGGAGCGCCTGCTACCTCCCGCGGACACACTTCCCTCTTCCATCCACCGGGCCATGCGTCATAGCACTTTCGCGGGCGGAAAGCGGCTGCGCCCGGTGTTGTGCATGGAGTCGGCGCGGATTTTCTCTATCCATGGCAAGCTGCCGCCCGGTATTGAAGACCTGGCAGCGGCGCTGGAAATGCTGCATACCTATTCGCTGGTGCATGACGATCTGCCGGCACTCGACAATGATGATTTACGCCGGGGAAAGCCGACGTGCCATGTTGTGTTCGGCGAAGCGATTGCCATTTTGTGCGGAGACGCGTTGCAGACCCAGGCGTATCAAACGTTGGCGGGATTGCGTTGTCCGGCGCCGGCAACCGTGGCCATCCTGGGAGAAATTTCTCGCGCCACCGGCACGGTGGAGGGCATGATCGGCGGCCAGGTGATGGATCTGGAGAGCGAACATCTGACGCCGACCGCGGAATTGGTTTCCGCTATTCACAAGGCAAAAACGGGCGCGCTGATTACCACCAGCGTGGTGACCGGTGGCATCTACGCGGGCGGAGATGCCCAGGCCGTGGAGCATCTGCGCGTCTTCGGACAACATGCGGGATTGGCCTTTCAGATCATCGATGACGTGCTCGACGTGACCGAAAGCTCCGAACATCTGGGCAAGACGGCAGGGAAAGATACCGCAACGGTGAAGGCCACCTGGCCGGCTGTGTATGGAGTGGATCGGTCGCTGAAAGATGCCCGCGGCCTGATCGATGCGGCGTTCAAGGAGTTGGAAGATTTTGGCGCAGCCGCCGACCCGCTGAAAGCGGTCGCTCTCTATTTGGTGGAGCGGACGCACTAGAGAGTCAAGACGCGGTCAGAGCTCCCCGCTGGGCCTGCAGCGCGAATCATGCAAGCCTACTGCTGGGTGGTAGTGAGCGACGACTCTTCCGTCTTGGGCTGCGGCGGTGCCATGGTGGCGTAATAATTCTGCTCTTCCAGGTTGTGGTAGAAAATGCCCGCCAATTCCGCGGCCTTGGGGCCATAGGTCGGTCGGCCACCTTCAAGGAAAACGACCGCTACCAATTTGCCGTACGGCGTATCGGCATAGGAACCAAACCAGCCGAATCGTGTTCCATTGTCAGAGCAGGTGCCGGTCTTTCCCAGGACTGGAAATTCTTTGAAGTTGGCGAGCACCGTGCGCCCGGTGCCAAACTTCACCACGTCGGTCATGCCAAGGCTCATCGCCGGAAGCAGCGGAGCGATGTTGAGTTCGCGCTTCACCATTGGGTGGAAATTCGCGACTTCCGCTGGAGTCTCGGGATGCTGCAGATAATACAGCGTGCCTCCATTGGCGATGGCGGAAACCAGCGCTCCCAGTTGCAGCGGAGTCACCGAAACACTCTCGCCGAAGGAACACATGCGTCCGACTCCACCCTCGGCCTCCGGCAGAACATGCGAGGGATAGACGCCGAGCTGCTCGCCAGGAATGTTATAGCCGGCCAGTTCTCCCAGGCCAAACATGTTGGCGTAGTACTTGACGCGTGAAAATCCGAGCCGGCGACCGACAGTCTCAAAATAAAGATTGTTCGAGTGCGCCAGCGCATCCGTCAATGTCATGTGATAATGACCGCCCAGATCGACCGGAGTATCGGCGGTGATGAGGCCTTCTTCCAACGCGGCCAGAGCCACAGATAGCTTGATGGTCGAACAAGGTTCCGCGCCGCTGGAGAGTGCCAGGTGGTGATTCACCATGGCAAGAATGCGGCCATTGTTGGGATCAATCACAACGATGGTGCCATTCATATCTCCCAGGGCAGAGATGGCGGCCTGGCGCACAACTGGATCTTCGCCGGCCGTGACATCTCCCGCAGTCTGGTCCTGCGCATAGGAGCTGGCTGTGAAACGCTCATAGTAACGATGGCGATAGTGATGCCGGTGGTAGGAATACGAGGCGCGGCGAACCGTCGCCGACGAGTGTACGGTGCGGCGGTAGGCCGTCTTGTGATGCATGGAGTGCGTGCTGCGAAGGTGGCGCGACTTCTTGTGAACGTTCACACGAGGAGCATCAATGGTCGCGGACAGCGCGACCGGCGCCGTACCGATGGCCACGAATGCAGCCAGCAAGGACAGAAAGAGAAGCCGGGGGAGGAGGAGACGCAACTTCATTTGGACTGCACCTTCGTAATGTTATTGAGACTTCAATAATCGCAGAAATGGTTAAAATGCGGCCAATTTCTTTTGCCAAGTATCCCGCTAATACATGCGGGCCAACTGCCTCTTTCCTTATACATACGCAGTCTGGATGGTGCGAAACTACGCAAATATCGTAAGGCCGGTCTCGATGATGGCGATCGTTTCAGAGCTCTATCCTGCCACATCGAGCCGATCCATCCGGTGCTGCCCGTCACACCATTCCGTCACAGATCATTCCGACGGAGATAGGCGGGCACATCCAACTGCTGATCTTCCATCTCCGCCAGGCGAGCAGGAGGAACGGGCGCAGCTGGCCGTTCTACGGCATGGCCGTGTTGCGATGATGCTGGAGTTGCCGGGCTTGCATCTTCGCGCGGCGATGCCGGTCGCGCCGGGGCTTCCGCAGGTTTCGCAGCGTGGGCCGCCGTGGGCACCCCTGCTGTTGGACGACTGGAAGCGGCCGCTAGTTGCGCCTGTTCTTCGGCAATTTCACTGGCAAATTTTGGCGACGCTACCGGACGATTGCTGAACGCGCCTGCCGGAACTCCGTTCGGCAGTTGCGCTCCAGTGCGCGCAGTCGCATTTTGCGCCTGGGTCATGTGCGCTCCGCGCGAGGGCAGGTCCGGGCGGAAGCCGGTTGCGATCACGGTGATCTTGATTTCATCGCCGAGCGATTCATCGAGAACGGCGCCAAAGATAATGTTGGCGTCCTCATGCGCGGAACTCTGAATGATGGTCGAAGCCTCATTGACCTCACTCAGCTTTAACGAGCTGGAGCCGCTGATGTTGATCAGGATGCCACGCGCACCATCAATCGCACCTTCCTCCAGCAAGGGCGACGACATGGCCGCATTGGCGGCTTCATTGGCGCGATTCGGACCGCCGCGCATCGCCGTTCCCATCACTGCATATCCCATTCCGGACATGGTGGTTTTTACATCGGCGAAGTCGCGATTGATGATGCCGGGAATAGTAATGATGTCAGAAATTCCCTGCACGCCCTGGCGCAACACATCATCGGCAATGCGGAAGGATTCAAAGAAACCCAGCATCCTTCGCAACCGCCAGCAGGCGTTCATTCGGAATCACGATCATCGTGTCCACGCTATCCAACAACTCTGCCACGCCATGATCCGCCTGTAGCAAACGGCGCTTGCCTTCAAATGCAAACGGACGCGTGACCACTGCGACGGTAAGCGCGCCCATCTCGCTAGCCAGAGACGCAATCACGGGCGCAGCTCCAGTTCCCGTCCCGCCGCCCAGGCCTGCCGTTACGAAGACCATATCGGCGCCTTCCAGCGCTTCGATAATTTTTTCTGAATCTTCAATCGCGGCACGCCGGCCCACATCAGGATTGGCGCCCGCACCCAGGCCGCTGGTCAGCTTCATCCCCAGCTGCAATTTCACCGGCGCCTTCGACGAACGCAGCGCCTGCGCATCCGTGTTGGCGACAATAAATTCCACGCCTTCGACGTGCGCTTCGATCATCCGGTTGACCGCATTGCCGCCTCCGCCGCCGACGCCGATCACTTTGATTTTCGCGCCCCGCGGCACTTCGTCCTGGTATTGAATCCGCAGGCCATCGTCGATGGCAATGTGCCCATTCTCTTGCACTCTGATATCGCTCATATCGAAACATCCCTCTTTGGTTGGCTTGGTTCTAATTCCGTTATCAATTCCAACTTCGCTGCTGTCGCAATTCTGTCTCGTCGCATTTCTACGCTGCGATCCCGTGGTTAAATACTGCCGGCAAAAATGGCCCGCAATTTAGCTCCCATTCCAACTTCATCCGCGGATCGTTGCTCTCGAACGCGATGGGTATACAACAAAAGTCCAATCAAGGTTGAGTACTCGGGATCGATTAAATCTTCCGGCATGCGCGACAGCGGAACCGGCAATCCAATCCTGGCAGAGGTACGCAACATATTTTCGACATGTTCGGTCACGCCTGGCAATTTCGCGCCGCCACCGGTCAGAACGCAGCCGGATCCCATGGCTTCCAGCACGCCACCCTGGCGAAGACTATTGCGCAACATCTGGAAAAGTTCGCGCGCGCGGGGCTCGAGAATTTCGCTCAAGTGGCGCTGCGGAACTTGTCGATATTGACCACTGCCGGCCTCC
Source organism: uncultured Acidobacteriota bacterium (assembly GCA_963794795.1). Taxonomy (GTDB): domain Bacteria; phylum Acidobacteriota; class Terriglobia; order Terriglobales; family Acidobacteriaceae; genus JAKAAZ01. The sequence continues at coordinate 67,689 of CAWCFC010000018.1, forward strand.
GGCGCCTGGATCATGATTTCATTCGACTGTGGAATGGCGGTGACGATGGTGTGGCCGTATTGCAGCTTCAAGCGCTCAGCCTCCGGCAGAGGCACGCGCAACACGACAGCCAGATCATTCGTGAAATGCGCGCCACCAATTGGCAACGAATCGGTATGCACCACGGCACCTTCAAACAGCACGGCGACTTCCGTCGATGCGGCGCCGATGTCGAGCACGCACACACCCAGCTCGCGTTCATCGGAGGTCAGCACAGCCTCCGCGGCTGCAATCGCTTCAAAGATGGTGTCAGACACTTCAATGCCCGCTTTATTAGCGCAGGTCACAACGTTCTGCATGGTGCTCGCCGGAGCCATCACAATGTGAAGATTCACTTCCAGCGTGCTGCCCACCATTCCGACCGGGTCGAGAATTCCCTCCTGCTCGTCAACCAGAAAATCCTGCGGCAAAAGATGAAGCACGCGATATTCCGGCGGCAGATGAACTTCACGGGCGCGTTCGACGGCGGCTCGCACATCGTCGCGGGTAATCTCTCGCATGCGGCTGCCCAGCAGAATGCCGCCTCGACTGGTCACGCCTCGAACCCGTGAACCGCCAATGCCGACAGCCGCGGTGGACACCTGGGTGTCGGCCGCTTCTTCGACAGCCTGGAATGCGTGATCGAACGACTCGGTGGCCGGGCCAAGATCCGCGATGATGCTGCGGCGCATGCCGCGCGCCGGTACCGTGCTGTGCCCGCGATAGCGAACCGCACCGTCCGAGATTTCCGCGGAAAGAGAGCGCACGTTGGCGCTACCCGCATCGAGTACCGCAATGTGTCTCTGTTCTCGTTCTGGCATTTCCCCCACTCCTTTACAGTTGCCGAACTGCGACCATCATTTTCAGCAACTACATTCCAGACACCACGTGCATCAGCGGATGTTTCACGGGGTGCCCGCGTTCGGTTGAATGCCGCGAGTCGCGTTTATGCGTTGAGCTTTTGTGATGCGCGGTGCTGCTGTGCGACGAAGCTGTAGCGTGCTTCTCGCTGCTTGCGGGCGTCTTCGAAGTTTCACTGGAATTTGAGGCCGTGCCGGCGGCAGCTAGCGGTGCGACTCCCTTTGCATCGGGACTGTCATCCAGCGGCGCGGACGATCCATCGGCGACCGAACCGGTATCGAGCACCACCTGCTTTCCGTATCGCATATCCACGGATCGCAGTGCGGGATATTGCTGCTGCCACTCTTTCAAATGCGCCTCATAAGCCTGGTAGCGCGCCAGATAATCCGAATCCCCGAAGTGGACCAGAGGCTGACGAACCGCACCCAGAAACATGGCGCGAACATCTTCCGGATCGGACAAATCCACCTGGCTCAGCGTGGAGGAAATGCGTCCGCCCTGGGCGTCGAGCGCGTGAATAAATTGCAGGTACATGGCGATGCGCGCCGCGCGGATTGGCAATGGATCGGCGGAGGTGATGCCGGCGAGCACAGGGAAGGAATAGTGTTGCGAGGCGGCATCCGGCAGGTTGAGCAGGATGCCTTGATCGTCGACCAGCCGGACTGTGTTGCCGTCGAGGGCAAAAGCGACCGGCGTGCGCTCCACCAGGTTGACGCGGATCTGATTGGGCCAGAGCCGCATGACGGTGGACGACCGCACCCATTGGATGGCTTCCAGCTGCGCTTTGCGTCGGGCCAGCGGAATACGGAAGATGCTGTGGCTGACGTCGGGCTCGAAGAAAGCTGTGGCCTGCGATCGAGTGACGACGCGATTGCCGCTGACGCGGATGCCTTCCGTCGACTGCAAAATAAAATGGCGATTCTGGAACAGGAACGACTTCACGGTGAGACCGGCCAGCGCGATCAGGCCGCACGCGATCAGGACGACGAAGAGTTTGAGCAGGCGAATCCAGCGGGGACCGAACCCAAATCGAGAGAAGAAGCGTGACCCACCGCGGCGGCGTACAGGGACGCGCCGCTGAGCACGCAGAAACGGTGTTTCTGCTTCCCGGCTGGTCGGCTCATCCAATACAGGGTTGGGAATTTCTCGTGTCTCCGCGTTGAATTTTGAGCGATAGAGGCCAGTGGCCTCCTCATCCTCGAGCAGCCCGGTCCGTCCGTCGCTTCTTGTGTTTTTTGGCACGGCCGCCGCTGGTCGTGAGAGTCGCCAATTCGACTATAACCTGCCTGCAATTTCGCGCCACACTATTTTTCGGGTTTCTTCCGGTTTTTTCCGGATTTTATAGGTTTTTTGTTGGGCGCCACATTTGTGCCGGTGGGCGCAAGTGCAGCCAGCACCATAGGCCCAGCCTGATGGATATTGCCCGCCCCCATGGTCAACACCAGATCGCCCGGTTTGGCGATACGAACAATTTGTTCGACAGCTTCCTCAAAGGAGGCGCTGTAGCGCACATCCGAACCATCCATCGCCTCCACCAGCGCCAGCGCATCGACACCGGGGATGGGAGTTTCGCTGGCGGCATAAATGTCGACCACGCGAACCACATCCGCAGCCTGAAAGCAATCTCGAAACTCATGCAGCAGGTCGCGCGTGCGAGTGTAGCGATGCGGTTGAAACAGCACCAGAATGCGCTTGAATCCGCATTGGCGCGCCGCTTCCAGCGTGGCGCGAATTTCTGTGGGGTGATGGCCGTAATCATCGACGACGGTGACGCCGCCGACTTCACCCTTGCGTTGGAAGCGACGCTCGACGCCGCCGAAATCCGCCAGCCCGGTGGCAATGTGTTCCGCAGAGACGCCAAGCTGAATCCCAATCGCAACCGCGGCCGTTGCATTTCTCAAGTTATGCAGGCCAGGAACTGAAAGCGTGAACGGGCCGAGCGCTTCGCCTTTGCGATGCACCAGAAACTGCGACACGCGGCCCGGCAGTTCAGCGGTTTTATTTTTCAAAACCTCCAGGCGAAAGGCCGCTTCTGGAGCTAGACCGTACGTGAAAACCGTGTGGCGCACGCGCGGCAACAGCGCCGCAAGTTTCGCGTCATCAATACAAGCTGTGGTCGCACCATAAAACGGAACGCGATCCATGAAGTCAAGGAACGCCCGCTCCACATCCTCCATATCGCGATAGCAATCCATGTGTTCGCGATCGATGTTGGTGACTACGGCCAGAATGGGGGAAAGCTTCAGAAACGAGCGATCACTTTCATCCGCTTCTGCGACCAGATATTGAGAGTGTCCCAGGCGAGCACTCGATCCCATCGTCTCCACGCGTCCGCCGACCACAACCGTGGGATCCAGGCCGCCAGCAGCCAGCACGGCAGCAATCATGGAGGTGGTGGTGGTCTTGCCGTGCATGCCGGCAATGGCGACGCCATATTTCAGGCGCATCAGCTCCGCCAGCATTTCCGCACGCTGAATCACAGGGATTGACTGGGCGCGCGCTGCCAGAACTTCAGGGTTTTTGGAGCTGAGCGCGGAGGTAGTCACGACGACGTCCGCGCCGGAGATGTTCGACGCAGCGTGCCCCTCAAAAATGGTCGCGCCCAGGCTGAGCAGCCGGTCGGTAATCGGGGAGCGTTTCAGGTCGGATCCCGAGACGCGGTGACCCAAGTTGAGCAGAATCTCGGCGATTCCGCTCATGCCGATGCCGCCAATCCCTATGAAATGTACGTGCTGCGTGCGGATGAACATGCCTGAATGGGAACCCAGCTTCTACTGTAGCAGCGACGGCGTGGTGGAAAAGCCGATTGCAAGCCGCCGAATTCGTCGACGGGACCTGCCGAATCCGAATCCGGCGATGCGGCCGACCATCCAATAGACAGCACAATCAACTGGTGCTGCAAGCAGCGGACAAACAGCGCGAAATGTGTCGCAACGACCACAACTTTTTCGCTGAAAATCCGTTAGATTGAGATGAGAGATGTGAGGGATGGCGAACCGAGTGGCCTCCTCTAAAGCTCTCCGAGACTCTTCGCTCCTGAAGCCACAGAAGTTGGTGGATAGCCGGGGGCGCAGGTCGGGAGAAACGATATGCGTTCTCTTCGTTCCGTTTTCGTTCCCATACTTGCCGGCAGCTTTGTGGTCGCCACTGCGGCGATTCCAGCCTTGGCGCAGGACAACGGATACTACGACAATAGCCAGGCGCCTCCGCAGCAGGATAACGGCCAGCAAAACTACAACGCCCCGCAAAATTACAACGGCCAGCCGTCTGACAATGGCCAGGCAGCGCCGCAGGGATATGACGCGCCCAATGGTCCCTCCTATGAAGGTGGCCCTGGTGGAGCGCAACCGCAGGATCAGCCCGACGGGCAGTACAACGGAGCTGTTCCGCCTCCGCCTCCTATGGATCAAGCGGATCAAGCAGATCAAGGAGCCGACCAGGATGCTGGCCGGGCCGCAGTGGAGCAGGTCGATTCCGCGCCGCCACCCTTCCCCATCGACGCATACGATCAGCCGCCGATGCCGGGAGATGGCTACATCTGGACCCCGGGATACTGGGGTTGGGATGATGGCTGGAATTGGGTTCCAGGAGTGTGGACGTACCCGCCGTACGTTGGCGCCCTGTGGACGCCGGGATACTGGGGCTGGACTGGCGGATATTACGGCTGGTACCCCGGCTACTGGGGCCTGACGGTTGGATTCTACGGCGGCATTTACTACGGCTGCGGCTACTGGGGACATGGCTACTACGGCGGCTATTGGAACCATGGCCATTACTACAACAACCGCAATGTGAATAATATCCACAACGCGGGTTACCACACCTATGCCGGAGAACGGGGTCCCGGAGGGTCCAACGCACGCCAGTTCCATTCCTCGGCAAACTATGGATCCGGTGGTGCACATGGATCCGCAGCAGGACGCGGTGTTTCATCGGGTCGCAGCGGAATGACGAATGAAAGCATGGCGCGCAGCAACAGCTATGGTTCAGTCCGCGGTGGCGCACAAAACAGCAACAATCGCGGATTCAACGGCGGCACCACTACCCGCAGCTACAGCAATTCCATGGCGCGCAGCAGTGCAGGCAGCTTCGGCGGAGCGTCACCGACACGGGCCTACAATCTGCCGCGCAGTGGCAGCTCGTACAGTGGACAACAAAGCTTCGGCTCGCGCGGCGGTTATAGCGGTGGCTACAGTAGTGGTTCACGCAGCTATGGCGGCGGCAGCAGTTTCAGCGGCGGTTCGCGCGGATATAGCGGCGGCAGCTTTGGTGGAGGCGGCGGATTCCACGGTGGCGGTGGCGGCTTCGGCGGCGGTGGAGGCGGTGGTTTCCATGGCGGTGGAGGCGGCGGCCACCACTAATTGAACAGCTTCTGCAACACTGAATTTCAACAGCAGCCGGCTACATGCAGGCTGCTGTTGTTTTTGATAGTTTGCTGCCAGTCGGAGCCGCATTGCAAACGGCTGGCGATCCGCATGTGTTTTACCGCACGCGATAAAGGACAACCCCATGCGCCGGAACATTGGCCTCGATGGCGCCAGCTGTTTTCTCCATTTTCCCGGTCCACAGATTTTCCAGCGAATAGCCGCCGTCCTTCTCTGAAAGCCCCACTGCGGACAGACCGACCGAGACCGTCTCCGCCTGATTCCCGGTGTTGAATAAACCGACAATCACATCTCCGTTGGATTCCTTCTTAGTGAAGACCTGGTGCGTGCCAGAATTGACAACTCGTTTGGCCGCGATCGAGTCCTGATCCACTGCCAGCACAGCGGTGTTCTTCAGGTACTCGAGATCGACTGGGTCCAGGTGAGTGAGGTCCACGCCGAGCAGCAGCGGTGACGCTCCCAGCGCCCACAGGCTCAACTGTGTCTGCCGTTCGACGGGCGTGAGTCCGTCGTTGCTGCCGTTCCCCAGCTCGATCGAGTCATAATCATTAAAACCTCCCGGACCGGCGTATGGCTGCCAGTCGGCAACGTAGTTGAATCGCTTCTCCACATCTTTCCAGCTCGTCAGCGGATAGCTGCTCCCTTTCTTCTCGCACTTATAGCATTCAACATCAGGTGCGAACTCCCATTGATTCGCGTACTTCATCAATGTCGGGGCGATGACCCGCGTATAGCTTCCCTGCGTGACATCCAGAACCATGGGGCGCCCGCTCTGCCGCATCGCTTCCGACCATGCTTTGATGTCGGGCACGTTGTTGTTGCTCATGCCGTCAATCTTGATGTAATCGACACCCCAGGACGCGAGCATATCGACCCACGAGTTGATGAACGCCTGCGCTCCGGGCTTGCTGTAGTCGATGCGGACCATGCCCTTGCAGTTGTAGTTCGCCTCCGTTACAGAAGGCTCCGCGATCTGGTCGGCGGTGTAGGATGTGCCCTTGATCGCCGTTTTCTTCGCGACTGCCTGCCTGGAAATGCCGGGCGTCACATAGATTCCGAATTTCATCCCGAGGCCGTGCATGGCGTCGGCGACAGCCTGGATACCATTGGTATCCCCTTGAGGCGGGAATCTCGATGTGTCGATGACCCAGCGGCCATAGGAGTCGACGTTAGGACCCTGCGGGCCGGGACACTGGTACCAGAAGTCGTCCAGATTGACGTAGGTGTAGCCGAGTTGCTGCAAGCCGGAAGTTTGCAGCGCGTGAGCCTGAGCTTCGAGTTTGGCTGCCGTCGGCTGCTCGCGAATGAAGCTCCAACTGCTCCAGCCCAGCACCGGTTTCTGGTCGACGCCATTCTCCTCTGCGCCGGCGTTACGCACGCCAACCGCGAGGGCCCCGACGATCAAGAATCCGGCCACCAGCGCAGCCGGAAGAGTCTGTCTCCATTGCCTCATGAAAATCATTTCCTCTCTGCAAGCGTAGTTCCATCGTGGTTACTGCACAGGCTTGGGGAGCTATTCCGCTGAACTGCCGAATCAATGCCGCGATCGAAGCCGCCGCATCGGCGTGCGCCAGGGCGCGAGCTTTCTGGGCCATCGCAGCCAGACCTTCAGGATCTTTGAGGAGCCGAATCAGTTCTTCCAGCAGCCGCTGCGGTGTCAGTTCGGCCTCGTCGATCATGACGGCGGCGCCGGCCTGTGCAAACACTTCGGCATTGCGTCGCTGGTGATCGTCAGCGGCTCGCGGAAACGGAATCAGCAGGGAGGGTTTGCTGGCCGCTGCCAGTTCCGCCATGGTGCTGGCGCCACTGCGGCACAACACCAGGCTGGCAGCTCCAAAGCGTGCCGCCATGTCGTCGAGGTACGGCTCCACTTTCCACCCATCCGCCCACTTGCCGCGCAACTCCGGCGATTGCAGATAGGCCTGCTCGGTTCCTTCCAAATGGCGCGCGCCACTTTGGTGAAGAATGGTCAGGCCCGGAACCGCATCCAGCAGATCGGCCGCAATCTGCGGCGTCATGCGATTCAGCATGCGCGCCCCCTGGCTGCCGCCAAATACCAGCAGTTGCGGAGCGGCATCGACGGGACGCGGCGGAAGTTCGAAGAATTCCGGACGCACGGGAATTCCAGTGACATGACCATTGCGAAAATATCGCAAGGTATCGGGAAAGTTGACGGCAGCCGCCTGCACCCATCGACCCACCCAGCGATTCACCATACCGGGAACCGCGTTGGGCTCGAACGCCACGCGCGGGGTGCCATTGAGAATCGCTGCGATCATCGCCGGGCCGGAGGCATAACCGCCAACTCCAAAGACGAGATGCGGCTTAAATTTGCGCATCAGGCGGCGGCAGGCCAGAACCCCCAGCGGAAGCTTCGAAAGCGTCGCCAATTTGGTCAGCAGGTTCACCTGGTTCAGCTGGCCGACTTGAATCAAGTCCAATGGAAAACCTGCGGCGGGGACCAGCCGAGTTTCAAGGCCGCGCGACGTGCCGACAAAGCGAACCTGGGCGCTATAGGTATGCACCAACTCTCGTGCCACGGCGAGCGCAGGAATGACGTGGCCACCACTGCCTCCGCCGGCGATCAGGACGCGCAGATTTCCGTTCGCCATGCGCGTCAGTCGATCTCCCTGGTGATATTGAGAAGCACACCCATACTAACTAAGGTAAAGAAGAGCGATGTCCCGCCCGCGGAGATAAACGGGAGCGCGATGCCTTTGGTGGGAACCAAAGCCAGCACCACGCTGATGTTGAAGAATGCCTGAATGACGATGGTCGCGGTGATGCCGAAGGCAAGAAAACGAGCGAAGGGATCGGTCGACAGCAACGCAGCGCGCAGTCCGCGATAAGCGAGCAACAAAAATAACCCCACCACAAACAAAGTCCCGATCAGGCCCAGCTCTTCGGCGATATTCGCAAAAATAAAATCGGTCTGAGGTTCCGGCAGATAAAAGAGTTTTTGCCGTCCTTCCATCAGCCCTACGCCACGAATGCCGCCGGCTCCAACCGCAATCAACGATTGCAGAATGTGAAAGCCGGTACCCAGCGGATCTTTTTCCGGATTGAGAAACGCGACCATGCGAGCCCGACGCCAGGCAACGTGGAACAGCATGTAGTAGAGAATCGGAGACGCGGCCAGCACCGCCAGCGCCAGATACTTGAGCTGCGCGCCGGCAAGATACAACATCAGCGCGGTCACAACGGCGCAGACCAACGCGGTGCCCAGGTCCGGTTCCTTCAGGATCAAGGCGATGAATACCAGGCTAGGCAGCGCCGCCGGCAATAATGCGCGTCGCCAGTCCTGCAGCTGGTCAACGCGGTTCTGCAGAAACCACGCCAGAAAAAGTACCAGGGCGGGCTTGGCAATTTCCGACGGCTGAAAGCTGAAGATGCCGAAACGAATCCATCGGTGAGTATGGTGCGAATCGTGCATCAGGAATGTTGCCAGCAATAGCACCGTGGTAATCGCAACGCAGGGAAAGATGACAGATGGGCTGTTGTAATGGCGATAGTTCACGCGCATCAGAACCATCATGGTCAGCAGGCCGGCCAGCGCCCACGCGGATTGTCTCACGACAAATTCGTACGGAGAGCCGTAGGTCGCCTTGGCCATGACCGCCGACGCGGAAAAAACCATGACCAATCCAAACAGCACCAGCAGCAGCGTGATGATGAACAGCCATTTGTCTACGCCGACACGTTTTGCCATGCATCCACACCTTGCCGCGCCAGCACGTATTGTTTAAAACACTGTCCGCGATGCTCGTAATTTTCAAATTGGTCAAAGCTGGAACAAGCCGGCGCCAGCAAAACAATCTCGCCCGGATTTCGCGGCGGATGCAGCCTGGTCGACGGCGCGTTCCAGCGTCTGACAGCGGATCACATCGACCGTGCCGGTAATCTGGCTCTCAATTTTTTCGGCGGCCGCGCCGATGGTATAAACGGCGCGCACACGTTCTTTTAGCAATGGGTTCAGCAAGGTGTAATCGGAATTTTTATCTTTGCCGCCGAGGATCAGATGAATCCCCCCGGGAAACGCCCCAATCGCCTTCATGGTGGCGTCGACGTTGGTGGCCTTGGAGTCGTTGTAGAACTCAACTCCAGCGATACGAGCGACAAACTCGAGACGATGCTCGACCGCGCGGAAAGCCGCAACGGCTTTGCGAATCACGTCGTTGGAAATTCCCGCGAGTTTTGCGGAGCACACTGCAGCCAGAACGTTCTCGACGTTGTGCTCGCCTTTGAGAGGAATTTCGCTCACCGGCAAGACTGGCTCTGCAGCCGCCTGCTCGCTGGCGCGCCACACAACCGCGCCCTGATATACGAAACTTCCCTGCCGAACCGGACGCCGCGTGCTGAACCAGAACACGCCCGCCTTCGTCTTTCCCGCCATCGGCTGCGACTCAGCGTCTTCAGCGTTCAACACCAAAAAGTCCGGCGCCGTCTGATTCTCGAAAATACGTTCTTTTGCCGCCACATAATTTTGCATGGTCCCGTGGCGATCAAGATGATCCGGCGTGATGTTGAGGATGACAGCAATGTTGGGATGAAACTCGACGATCGTTTCCAACTGGAAGCTCGAAACTTCCAGCACATTCCAGGTCTCGGCCGTGCTTGCCGGAACCAGCGCAATGACAGGCACCCCGATGTTGCCGCCGACCTGGGTAGGCTTGCCGCTGGCTCGGAAAATTTCTCCACAAAGCGCCGTAGTGGTTGTCTTACCGTTCGATCCAGTGATGGCAAGAATGTTGCCCTGAAGAAAGCGCGACGCCAATTCCAATTCCCCGATGACAGGCGTTCCAAATCCGCGAGCCTGTACCAGTTCCAGCGTGTCCAGCGGAACTCCAGGGCTGACAACAATCCAATCCTGACGGCGAAACGTAAGCAGGCCGTGGCCGCCGGCTTCAACCATCACGCCGATATCGAGCAGCGCGGGCAACTCGTTGGCCAGGGCCTCCACGCTGCGCAGATCGGAGACGGTGACCTGCGCGCCTTTTTTCCGCAGGAAGATGGCGGAGGCTAGACCAGATTTTCCCAGCCCTACCACCAGGATTCGCTTGTCCTTTAAATCCATCATCGAAATCAATCTCCGCCGCGATTCGATTGTCCCATGTTTCTCCGCTCTTGTTTCCCACAGTTTCACACCGCCGCACCGGCGTCTTCGCGGAGTTAACGCAGTTTCAGCGTGGTCAAGGCAAACAGCGCGAACACCAGGGCGGCAATCCAGAAACGAACAATCACTTTCGACTCCGACCATCCCATCAGCTCAAAGTGATGATGGATGGGAGCCATTTTGAAGATGCGCTTTTTTCGCAGTTTATAACTTCCTACCTGCAACATCACGCTGAGAGCTTCCAGAACGAAAACTCCGCCAATAAACGGCAGCAGCAGTTCCTGCTTGATGATGACGGCCACGGTGCCAATGGCGCCGCCCAGCGCCAGCGATCCCACGTCGCCCATAAAAACTTCTGCCGGATGCGCGTTATACCAGAGGAAACCAATGCTGGCGCCCACCATCGACCCGCAGAAAACAGTCAACTCAGAAACCATGGGCATGCGCTGCAGGCCAAGGTAGTCGGCAAACACAACATTACCGCTGATGTAAGTCAGCGCCGCCAGCGCACCCGCCGCGATGATCGCGCATCCGATCGCCAGGCCATCCAGGCCATCCGTCAGGTTGACGGCATTGCTGGAGCCAACCAGCACCAGCACCGTAAATAAAACAAAGATCAGAAACGCCAGCGGCCCCAGGTGCGGTACATGATGAATGGAATGCAGCACCAGGTCCGGCCGGAAACGCTTCACAAAAGGGACCATCAGGCGCGTGGAATATTCACCCTTGCTGCGCAGCAACAAAAGAAATACCGCGATCAGCGAAGCAACGCCAATCTGCGCCGTAAACTTGACGCGCGCCGTCAGCCCTAAATTTCGCTTGTGGACAACCTTCAGGTAGTCGTCAGTAAATCCGATGCCGCCGAAACCGACCAGCGCCAGAATCGCCAGCCACACCAGCGGATTCGATAAATCACTCCACAATAATGTAGGCACCAGAATCGCCACGCAGATGAGCAACCCGCCCATCGTTGGAGTGCCGGCTTTTTTCTGGTGATCCTTGGGACCATCCTCGCGGATGTATTGGCCGATCTGAAATTCGCGCAGCTTTTCTATCAGGTAAGGGCCAATCAGCAGGCCTATCAGGAGTGCGGTCAGGGTAGCAAACGCAGTGCGGATCGTCAGGTAGCGAAAGACGCGGAACGCGTGGATGTACACGAATAACTTCTGGTAAAGAAGCCAGTAGAGCAAATGACCTCCGCGCTGCCGGGGTTCCTGGATCGTAATTTGAAGAGCGCTTTTCTCAGGCTATAGTAACCGCTGCCGCAACTCCAGCGCGCCACCGCAAAGAAAGATTCTGCAAATTTGTTCCACCGTAGGCAATGGGGAATTGGCGGAGGCGGCGTTTCATCCCAGCCGGATAAGGTATCCGGCTGTAAAATGACCATCGACCGAAGTTTCTGGATTTTCTATGGGAAGAGAAGTAGTTCGCCGGCTATCACCGGAGGAGGAAGAACTCACTCTCAGGCGAGAGGAGTTGGCGCGGCTCGAAGCACAGCTTGCGGAGCAAGAACTCTTGCTTGCGAACCTTAAGGCAGAGCTGGCAGCTTTTGAAGGACTGTATCTTCGACGAGTCGGAATTCTCTACGCCGAACTCGACGAATGGAACGCACGCCTCGCTGAATTACGGGCGAAGCGGGCCGGGACACCTGAGGCAAAGGCTGAAGCGGCCGAGGCGCGCACGCAGGCTGAAGAATCTTATTCGGCAGCGCACGGCGAGGCAGCCGAAACTCCGCCCTTTACGGCATCTCCAGAACTCAGGAAACTTTACCGCGAGGCTGCAAAAAGAGTTCACCCGGATACCGCGATCGATGAAGCTGACCGTGTGCGGAGGGAGCGTCTGATGCAACAGGTCAACGCTGCGTATGCGGCGGGCGATGAGGATGCACTGCGACGCATTCTTGCTGACCTTGATGCCAGTCCCGATGCGGTGCAGGGTTCAGGTGTCGCCGCCGACCTGATTCGCGTATTGCGCCAGTTGAAACAGGTACGGGATCGTATTGCAGCCATTGAGTTGGAAATTGCAAGCACCTCAGAAAACGATTTGGCCAAGCTAAAAGCAAAGGCAGACGTTGCTGTTTCGGAAGGAAGAGATTTGCTCGCAGAGATGGTGACCAGTGTCCAAGGTCGTATCAACGTCACCCGCCAGCAGTTTGAGATGGGTTTGGCTGGAGACCTAGGCAGATGAGCCAATCGGATTCCAACACCGCTCTTGTTCCTGTCCAATCCAGCGCCCTCGCCATACGAGGCTCCGCGTCACTTGCCAAGCGTGGCGTTGACCATCTGCAATCAATGGAGAGCGCGCAAGCATTATTTCAGCGCGCCTTGGATTTATCACTGGACGCAGAATTGGAAGAGAGCCATAAGTGTCTTCTGCGTGTCGTCGAGATCGACCCTTTTCACATACATGCGCACTTATGGCTTGGCTCAGATTTCCAGGACGGAGTCGGAACAGATTCTGATTTGGTGGAGGCGGTGAATTACTTCCGTAGAGCCGCTGCATTGGGGAGCCTGGAGGCAGCGCACCAGATTGCATACTTGTTTATGAATGGCAGCGGTTCGCCCGAAGTTCCGCCGGAATCAGAGAGTTACTTTCGGAAATACGCGACGCAAGGAAATCCCTGTGCACAATGGATTCTAGGCAAGATATCCGAGACCGGGTATATGGTTCGGACTGACTACCAAGAGGCGGCAAACTGGTACCGTCGAGCTGCCGAGCAAGGTTACGCCTATGCCCAATATGGCCTCGGTGAGATGTATTCCCGGGGAAAAGGCGTACCGTGGGATGAATCCGAAGCTGTGGCTTGGTGGCGCAAGGCCGCGGAGCAAGGCCACGCTGATGCGCAAAACAGCCTCGGCGCGATGTACTCGCAGGGACCGATGCAGGACGATGCGCAAGCGTTGGCCTGGTTCCGCAAGGCTGCCGAGCAAGGATTAGCCAATGCGCAATATAACCTTGGCACGATCTACCATTTCGGACATGGCGTACCTGTGGATTATGCACAGGCGCTGGCCTGGTACAAGAAGGCCGCCGCGCGGGGCCATTCCGACGCGCAGAAGAATATTGACTCGATGTACCGCTTCGGGCAGGTTGTGCATCAACCTGAGGCGTAAGAACGTGCTTGGTTTCACATTGGGCGGACGAACCGGCGAACCTCAGCCTCGCCGTGTCAGGCGGCGTCCCTCAGTTCCCGCAATGCCTGTTGAACACCTTGAGCATTTTTACGCTCCGACGCGAGATAGCGCCGCCGCGGTTTTCCATGTTCAGGCGTCAGCTTCAGTTCCCACACATCATTGGTCTGGTCCGCGACCAGAGAGACTCTCCAACTGCCCTCGAATTCCGGTTCAAGGTAAAGAATCGCTGAGTAAATATGGTCGGGAATGCCGCTGCCGCTGGAAGTATTTAGGTACAGACTCTTTTTCGATGTCATCTAATGCCATCCTTTCCGATTCCTGATTAATTTCGAGCAAAACAAAAGCCACCAAGAGGGTTTCTCAGGGTGGCTGTGGAATCCGCTCCAGTTACATTGGTGGATTCTTCTCTTGCCTTCTGTATAGATGATCAAGCCGTACCGGAAGCCCGTCAACCGGAAAATTCTTTATCTCGTTCCTGTTACTGGTTGGGTGCCCCAAGCTTCGATTTTGAGGGCGGTAGCGATCTCCGGGACGAGCGCTCTCGGAAACGTGCTGCATCAGGCGACGATCTCCAGGCCTTTTTTGTCTACGAGAGAAAGAAGCTTCAGCGAGGCGCCCTGCGGATGCTTTTCTCCGCGCTCCCATTGGCTGACCAGGCCCGGAGTCACATTCAGATAGGCCGCAAAGACAGTTTGGCTCGCCTTCTCCGCGCACGCAGCGCGCGTATTTTCTTGGGAGTCATCTCCTGAATGGGCGTCAGGCAAAGCGCGTCGAACTTGCGCATGGTCTTCTTGTCCATTCCGCCCACTCGGTGCAGATCAACCGCCGTCTCGTGGATGGCGGCCATGGCATGGCTACGATATTTCTTAGGCACTCTCATCGGTCACACTCTCACACTCTAGCCGGGTGCCCCACTCAAGCGGCCTTTTACCCTTTTTTCGCAATCAGCGTCAGGCACTCAGTGCGGATGGATTCAGCTTTTCGGTTGCCTTCGTTTGTTCCCAGGTGTTCCATTCTTCCACCAGTTTGCCGTCCACAATCCGAGCAATGTTAATGCCCAGCAGCGTAACCGGTTCCCCGGTCTCTCGTATCTTCACATGGGCGGTCATGCGGGTAGCCACCTTCTCCCCGTCGACCAGTTGATCCTCAATCCGAAAGGAGTCCTGGGTAAAGACAAACAGCTTGTGGAAGTACAGGATGCTTTGCCGGAATCCTTCCAGATCGCGGTCACCCGCGGACGGGTGTCCGACATAATGGGGCGCAATCACTTCATCCAGCGCCGAAATATCTCCGGCGGCATAGAGCTCCACGAGTTTTCGAAAGACCGCTTTCCTGGACTCCGGAGAATCGTGCATCGTCGCATCGTGCATGGCAATTTCCTCTCTCGTTACCCAATCGTACCGCCTAAGACTCAGGCCACCACCCAAACCAGCCCCGTCTACATCCCGCGGTTCATAACAGCGAGTTGAGAAGGTTCATCGCGTCTTCTTACGTGGTTCCAGAACGGCGTCGACGGAGTGGCTCAGCTCACGCCACTCATACGACAGCATGAGCAGCAAACTTTCGCCATCCTTCGATAGCCGATAAAAGCGCTTCTTGCGTTTCTCTTCCTCACGCCACTGGCTCACCAGCAGCCCCTGGCGTTCCAGTCGCCGCAACAGCGGATAGAGTGTGTGTACATCGATGTCGAGCTTGTGTTGCGCCAGCGATTCGCGCAGCGAGTACCCGAAATGCTCTTGCCGCAGTTGCGCCAGGACGGCCACCGTCAGGCAGCCGCGGCGAAGCTCCAGGCGAAGGTTTTCGAGGACGTTTTTAGCTACGGCCATAGTATGCCTCATACACTGTATATCAACCACTGCATGACACACAGTGTACGCCATCCAGCCAGTCCCAAAACTCAGCCGCAAGGCCGAAAAAAGTTGGCCTTCCATTTCGGCGGAAACCGATACAATCGAGATAGCCGCCTGGTGTGGGTCCCAGCTCCCCAAATCGCCGCATTCCAAGCGATTTTTACCGGAAAATGGCAATTTTCCCCTCCCCGCCCTGGAAAATGCCATCAAGACGCGTAGAATCAGCAGCTTAGAACAAATCCTGCCCTTGCACAATCCTTCAACTAGCCTGCACAATCCTTCAACTAGCTTGCACAATCCTTCAACTAGCCTGCACAATCCTTCAAGAAGATTGGCTGTATTGCCTTCGATTCGATCCGCAGAAGAATCATTCCACCCGCACGGCGCAAATTGGGTCCACGCTGGCGGCTCGACTGGCAGGCACCGCACTGGCGACCAGCGCAACCAGGGCCACGCCCGCGACTACCAACAAGTAGGTGCTTGCATCCAGAGGCGTATTCTCCAGGTTGCGCAGCGAGCGAATCAGCAGGCCTGCGCCCACCAGCTGCACCACGCACAGAGTCAAACTCTGGCTATGCGGACTACTTATTGCAATGGAATGCGGTAGAGGTTGCGCTTGGTGTTTTGACGACTATACGCGTATACGAGAGGGTTTATTGCGGAGTCCACAAACCATGGGATCGGAGGATGAGTGTTCCGGTTCGGAATGTCCTCGATCCGTGCAAATCCGCCGGGCGGGGTTTTCGGAAGCCCTTCATCATGCATCACCGGAACCAGGAAGGTGCCCTGGTCGATTGCGGGGAAGTTGATGAAAGCGTACTTCCCGGTCGAATCCCACTGGAAAAAGCAGTAGTCCACGCACAGCGGGATCGCAACACTCCCATCCAGCGCGTAGGCTCGTGTCACGGGGGGATCATCCTCTCCGGCACCTGGCGATGACGCAACGACCCAGCGACCGTCCGGTGACACAGAGTCGATTTCCAGAATGCGTCCGGGAATAATCTTGCGGCGATCGCTGCCATCTACCTTCATGCGATAGAGAAAGTTCGAACCGCCTTCGATAGCGCGGAGCACCAGATCGCCGTTGGGCAGAAAAAAAGGAGAATCTTCCGTAGCTGTAGAGGCGAGGTGGACTGGAGATGAACGACGGTTGATCGGTGCGATCCACAGGCTTGAACGGCCGCTCGGCTTATCCATGGCGAATGCAACCTGCTTCCCATCCTTGGAAATTGAGTAGGCTAGCATCGGATACCCTGGCAGCACCCTGTCGACCCTGCCAGTGCCCAGGTCTTTGACCCATAGCTCCTGGCCCTGGGTTTGGCCGTTCGCCATCAGGAAATACAGCCTGTGTCCATCCGAAGAAAATCTCGGTGATTGTGCATTTCCCTCCGAGGAAATCTGATGGTCACCGTCTTTGTCGTGCATCCACACCGTACTGTCCTCTGAGCCGACGGATGTTATGAGCGATTTGCCGTCAGGGGCCATCGTAATGCCTTCCTGGGAGGTGGGGCCGAAGGTCAGCTGCTCTGGCTTTCCATCTGGAAAACGCTGCCGCCAAATATGAAAATCATCCGTCTTGGCGGTGAGATAGATCCACTTGCCGTCAGTGGACCACGCGCCCGAGAGGCACATACCACCGGGAGGGCCAACGACTCTGACCTCGCCTTTGCCCAGAAACGGCACCACCCTGCAAGGAAGAATCTCGCCTCGACTGTCCATCTCAACGATAAGGACCGAGTGGCCATCCGGCGAAAGATAGGAATGATGGACCATACTTCGATTACCCGGCGGAGCGTAAACATCGCGGCGATTCCCTCGCGCTTCATCCGTGGTCACAAGGATCATATGCAGTCCTTCTCTGATCTCAGAAAACAACAGCCGCTTTCCACTTTCAATCCAAGTGAGGGAGGAGGCATTGGGCAGCAGGAGATGAGAATCGCCGCCGAGAACAGGCACTTCCCATGTGTCCCAGGGCGATACGACACTATAGGCAACATTCGAGTTGTCTGGAGAGAACGAGGGGCTTAACTTAGACGTCGAATCGTGCGTGAGTTGAACTGGTTCGCCGCCTGGCAGCAACTTGACGTAAATTTCTCCGGGCCCCATGAACGAATTATCTCCACGAATGAATGCGAGCATTCGTCCGTCCGAGGACAGAGCGGGATACACGGCCGAGTCGGTATAGAACGTCAACTGCTCCCACTGACTTTGGGCCGGAAGACGATCTGGAGTGGAGCGACGAAGAAAAAACGCTCCGGCCAAGATCGCGAAAACGATGGTTGCGGCTGCAAGGTAGTAGAGACTTCTGCGCAGGCCCGATTTTTTCGTTAGGATCGGCTTGACCGGTGCAGGATCTTCTCTTTCCTCCTCCTGAACTGAGGGGTGTTCTTTCCAGTGACTTTGGGAGCTGTCGCGCCGGAGCCGCTGCAGGTCCGTTCGCATATCGGATGCATGTTGATAGCGCAAGCTCCGATCTTTCTCCAAAGCTTTTCGAATGACTCGTTCCAAATCCACAGACAAGTCGGGATTCAGACGGACCGCAGGAATGGGGGTGCGGTTCAGGATCGCTTCGCAGGTGACAGCCGAGCTTTCCCCTCGGAAAGGCGGTGTGCCCGTCGCCATTTCATACAAGACGGAGCCGAAGGAAAATAGATCGGTTCGTGCATCGAGTTCCTTGCCTCGGACCTGCTCCGGCGACATGTACGCTACGGTTCCGAGCATCGTCCCCGGACTGGTCAGATCCTCCTGGAGGGTTGTCATCCCGGGCTCGTCTGGATCATTGAAAGCGGAGCTCGTCGGAATCATTTTGGCCAATCCGAAGTCGAGTATCTTGGCCTCGCCTCGCCTGGTGACAAAAATGTTTGCGGGCTTGATATCGCGGTGAACCACGCCGGCAGTGTGGGCCGCGTCGAGTGCGTCGGCGATCTGGAACGCAATCGGCAGAAGAACTTCAGATTCGAGCGGCCTTCCGGAGATGCGGTGGCGCAAGGTCATACCGTCCAGGAACTCCATCACGATGAACGGTCGACCCTCTTGCTCTCCGATCTCATAAATCGTGCATATATTTGGATGATTAAGGGCGGACGCGGCCTGTGCTTCCCGGTGAAAACGAAGCAAGGAGACTGGATCCTGAACGATGTCATCCGGCAGGAATTTGAGAGCGACGAAGCGGCGGAGAGTCATATCCTCGGCCTTGTAGACAACGCCCATTCCCCCATCGCCCAGCTTCTCTACAATGCGGTAGCGTGAGATGATTTGCCCAATCATTTGCAGAGAAACGAGCCTCCGGAATGGATCAATCTTAGGGTCGAGGTGTCAGCGCGTCAACAAATGTCCTCTTCCCGTCGCGAAGGTGCCAGCTGCCGTCACAGTAATCTACGTCGATCCTCTCCATTAACTCGCACATCTCAGCGAGCAATCTCCAATGGTTAGGAGGCGCCTCCAATCGGTCGGAGTTGAAGCGTCACATACTGTCTGGACTAAACCGTTCGGGCGACACGAAAGCAAAACATGTTTGTGCAGTCATGGGCATTTGCGTTTTTAACATTGGTTGGCCAATCGCTTGCTTGCTGAAGATACATTGCGATCGATGCGAGGAATCGTGCTCGAGCCCGCTTAGACCCGGCATCTACCTCGACCCGGCTTTGTTCAAGCTGGGCGGACAATCGCCAGTGCAGGCGGCTGTACCTCGCTTCTATACCGCAATCACAACCGAACGGAGGATATACCAATGAAACGCCGACTCGTACTTATTGCAGTCACAAGTTTCTGTATGACCACTATCCCGCTATTTGCAAGAGGTCCTTCGGGGAGTTCGACCGGGGATGCCTTTTGGGTTGATTTCTGGGCAAAACCAAGAGTGAATCTGAATGGTCCCGACGAGTTGGCTTTCTACCAAAACGTGCACGATGTCGCGTTCGCACATGATCATTTTGATCATTCGTTGGACGAGAACACTCTGAATGCCGATGTTGAATGGTTGAAGAATCATCCAGGCGCCCGCTTTTTCATCGAAGGCTACGCCTCGAAAACAGGAACAGAGGCCTACAACCTGAATCTCTCAGGCCAACGGGCCGAGTGGGTGAGATATGTTTTGATCCGCAAGGGCATTGCGGCGAACCGGATCCGACTGGCGGTGCCGTGGGGAATGTTGTATCCGGCGTGCACAGCAAACACCGAGGAGTGTCATGCGAAAAACCGGGTCGTCCGGTTTACATACTCTCCAAACTGAGGACGACACTCGATCGAGGACGACAGCACCGAGCTACTACACCGCAAGGTATGGGGAGTCTGCGGATTAACGTTGCGTGGGGGCGGTTCGGGGTGCACCGGCCTGAGAGTGGGGGTTGGCGAAGTAGCCGGCGCGGGTGCGGATGGAAAGCTTGCCAACGCCTTTCGCTTTGGCTTCGACGCGGATAGCGCGGTAGCCTCCCTGGCTGATGGGCTGCGTCGGGTGATATCCCAGGACATATTGATGGCGAATATCCTGGGCTACGTCGGCGGCGATGGAATCGACCTGATCGAGCGACTTGGGAAAGAAGGCGATGCCGCCGGTTTCGTCGCTGAGTGACTGCAGGGCCTTGCGGGCTCGATGGCTCTGGGTGTGATCGGACTCATCGTAGAGCAGACCAATCGAGTAGACGATGGGACCGTTCAGGTCCTGAATGCGGCGCACGGTTTCTGCCAGGGTGGCGCTGGAACTGTTGTCCTCGCCATCGGTAATGATGAGGATGACTTGTTTGGGGTGCTTGGCCCGTTTCGCCAGATGATCGGCAGCAGCGATGACCGCATCATAAAGCGCCGTGCCGCCCTGGGAATCGATGTGGGAGAGACCCTGGCGCAAAAGATCGACGTTGGAGGTGAAGTCCTGATCGAGAAAAGCCTCGTCGGAGAAATTCACGATAAACGCTTCGTCCTGCGGATTGGAAGCCTGAATCAAGTCAATGGCGGCGCGATTCACCGCGGATCGTTTCTGCGCCATGGAACCGGAGTTGTCGATCAGGATGGCGAGCGATACCGGAACATCTTCCTGACCGAAGGAGGAAATCGTCTGGGGCACATTGTTTTCATAAACGGCGAAGTCCTGTTTCTGCAGGCTGGTGACCAGATGCTCGTGACTGTCGACGACGGTAGCGTAGAGAACCACTTCAGTGACCGAAGTCTTATAGGTAAAGGGCCGGCTTTGGGCGGTGCTTACAGCTGGCTGTGGCGTGGTGGTCGCTGCCGGCGCATTTCTGCGCGGACCCATTCGGAGCCTGCTGGGCGGTTGCGAGGCAGACGCCAAACGACAGGAAGGAACCGAGGACCAGGAGCAGGACAAAGTAGAACGGCTTTGTGTTGCGAGCTGGCATACGATCCTTTAAACGAAGAAGCTGCAATGGATGGCCCGCAGCATCTTAGGATGCACTGTAACAAAGTCTCGCGGTGAGTGCTTTGGTTCCGCTCGCAAGCCTTCTTCCACCATAGTCTTATGTCTCCGGTTCGGTGGGCAAGCGCGTGGCGGCCGAATTCGAGTTTGTTTTCATGGGCTCGAGGGCCGGCTGTTCAAAGGAGTGGCCATCCGCTGCGATAGAATCGGGAATAACAGAGTCGCATATGATTTGCTCGCCGAAGCGAGTTGCGCCTGATCTGACAGGAGTTCGACCTGACCATGGCTCGCATTTATCCTTTTCGCGCTTTCCGCTACAACCCTGGACTGGTCCGCGCTGAAGACGTGGTGACCCAGCCGTACGACAAAATTTCTCCGGCCATGCAGCAGTCGTATTACCAGCGCAGCCCGTACAACCTGGTGCGGGTGATTCTTGGTTTGCCGGAGTTATTCGATTCCGAAGAAAACAATGTGTATACGCGTGCGGCTGAAAACCTGGCTGAGTGGCGGAAAGAGGGCGTGCTGACGCAGGATAATGCGTCGGCAATTTATGCCTACAGCCAACGCTATGAGGTTCCTGGCGCGCCCGGAACGATCGAGGAGCGGCGAGGTTTTATCGCGTTAGGCGAGCTGGTTGACTATAACCAGGGAATCGTTTTTCGGCATGAGCGGACGCTGGCCAAGCCGAAGTCGGACCGTTTGAACCTGCTGCGGGCGACGCGCGCACATTTTGGCCAGATTTTCATGCTCTATTCCGATCCAGGATTAACGGCGGAACAGCTTCTATTTGCGAATCCGCCGACTCCGGATATTGAAGTGACGGATGAATACGGCGTACTGCATCGCGTGTGGAAGGTTTCTGAGCCGGGCAAGATCAACCTGCTGCTGAGCGCCATGCAGAATAAAAAGCTGATCATTGCCGATGGCCATCATCGCTATGAAACTGCGCTGAACTACAGCCGCGAGCGAGCGGCGCAGGCGGCCATTGCGCCGACGGAGCGCCCTGCAGGAAACCTTCCGCAGCCGCCCTTTCCGGAAGCTGCGGCGATGATGACGTTCGTGAATATGGATGCCAAGGGGCTGACGATTCTGCCTACGCACCGGGTGGTTCACGGACTGAAGGATTTTGATGCTAAGCAGTTTCTGAAGAAGGCTGCAGAGTATTTCGACGTACGTCCGCTATCGCCTTCGCTGGATGTTCCAGCGATCCTCAGCCAACTGGCCGAAGCAGGAAAAACGGGCACCAGTTTTGTCGCGGTCACGCGGACCGGCAATCATTTGTTGACGGCAAAGAAGGCGGCTGTCGAAGCTCGCCTGACCGATCAGCCGGACCGGCAACGACGCCTGGATGTGGTGCAGCTGCACTCCATCGTGCTGGAAGATGTGCTTGGCATTTCTGCGCAGGCGGTGCTGGATCAAACGAACCTGCGTTATGTGCGCGAGGCCAGCGATGCCATGCAACAGGTGCGCGCGGGAGATGCAGACATTGCATTCCTGATGAATCCTGTGACCCTGGACCAGTTGCGGGAAGTGGCATTTGCAGGGGATGTGATGCCGCAGAAGTCGACCGACTTTTATCCAAAACTGTTGAGCGGTCTGACCATCTATGCGTTGGATTAGAGCGCGAAAGACGGCGACGAAAGGGCTGACACGGGGACTGCTGAATCTGCGACGCGGCGGTTGGAGTGGACTTTCCCGTTTGGCGGGAATTGGAATTTTATGTAGCTGCTGCGTTTGGACAGCGCAGGCGCAGCCGCCGCAAACCCAGACAGGCACGCAGCCGGCTGTGACCCCACCATCGGCAACGCCGCCGCTTTCTCAACCAGCGCCGACTCAGACGAACATTCCGGCCGCGATGCAACCGCGACCGACAGAATTGCGATTTCTTGTGCTGCTGGATCCCGCCCACGGTGGCACAGACACGGGCGCGATGCTGGATCCGGCAACTCCGGAAAAGACTTATACGCTGACGCTTGCGGAGCAATTGCGTGCCGCTTTGAATGCGCGCGGAATTCGCACCATTCTGACGCGCACCTCGGACGTGACGCTCGACAACGACGCCCGGGCGACGACCGCGAACCATTCCCATGCATCCGCCTGCATTTCACTGCACGCGACTTCGACCGGAAACGGTGTGCACTTGTTTACCTCTTCCCTGCCGCCGATGACGGAAGCTGATCCGCGACGCGCGTTTCTGCCCTGGCAGACGGCGCAGGCGGCGTACGAAACCTCGAGTTTGCGGCTGGAGTCGGATGTGGATGCGGCCATGACGCAACAGCACATCCCAGTGCTGATTGCGCGAACCTCGATCCAGCCGCTGGATAGCATGGCCTGTCCGGCGATCGACGTTGAGGTGGCTCCGCTGGACGCAAATACGCCATTGAGTGACGCTGGCTATCAAGAGAAAGTTGTGGCCGCGCTGGATGCAGCGCTGGTTGCATGGCGCAGTGACTGGAGGCAGCAGCCGTGATCTCGCGCTACCAGAAAGTGATCTTGTGGGTGCTGCTGGTCAGCTCCGTGCTGATGGCTGCTTACCTGATTCGAATGCGTGCGCGTGCCCAGGACCGGCTGGCGGCGATTCCAGATTCTGCGCCCATGCCGATTCCGGTAGAGGCAGCGCCGGTGCAAGTGACGCTGCTGTTCGCGAATGACGAGGATGGATCGCTGGCGCCGGTCGAACAGGAAATTGCGTTGCCGGCTGAAACCACCACCCGCGCGCGAACGCTGCTGAATGATCTTTTCGCAGAGTACGCCAAACCTGACTCCCCACATCCGCTGGCGCCGGTCGTTGCGGTGGATGACGTTTTTCTATTGCCGGTTCCGGAGTCGAATGCAGCGCATCCGCAGCAGATGGCCGTCATCAACCTGGATGGAGGTTTTGTCGATCATCATCCGTCGGGAATTCTGGTGGAGAACCTGACATTGCTTTCGATCTTGGGAACGCTGCACGCGAATTTTCCGCAAATTGCGCAGGTACGATTTCTGGTCGACGGACATCCGAGAGAAACGCTGGCCGGCCATGCGGACCTGAGCCGAACCTATTTGACTGCGAACGACGTTCCCGGAGCGACCGGCTCCCAGGACGGGGCCACGACCGCGAAACAGCCGCAGGAGAGCCAACCATGAGAGCTTCCGGCAAGATTCGCATTGGGGTGTTCGATTCCGGGTTTGGCGGCTTGACTGTGCTGCGCGCGTTGCTGCCACAAATTCCTACTGCTGAATATTTCTATCTTGGCGATACAGCGCGACTGCCGTACGGGTCAAAATCGCAGGCAACGGTGGCGCGCTACGCGGTGGAGAGCGCGCAGTTGCTGGAATCCTATGGCGCGGATTATTTGGTGATTGCGTGCAACACCGCCAGCGCGCTCGCGCTCGATGCGATCAAGTCGGCGGCGCATGTGCCGGTACTTGGAGTGATCGAAACGGGTGCGGATAGTGCGGCAGCTGCGAGTGCGACCCGCGACGTGCTGGTGCTGGCCACGCAGGCTACGGTTGACAGTCATGCGTATGCGCGTGCCTGTGCCGCGCATGGCCTGCGGAGCATCGAAAAAGCCTGCCCCTTGCTGGTTCCGCTGATTGAAGAGGGATGGATCGACTCTCCAGTGACGCGCGAGGTGCTGCGCATTTATCTGGAGCAGGCGCAGACGGAAGCAAAAGCGGCGGCCATGGATTTCGACACAGTGCTGCTGGGCTGCACGCATTATCCGTTGCTGCGAGCATTGTTGCGAGAAACGTTGCCGAAGAATGTGACGATTCTGGATTCTGCCGAAAGTACGGCGCAACGGGTGCGCGGGCAATTGCAAAGTCTGAAGACGCTGGCTGAGAACGCTGAAAATGCGGGCGACGCGACTACTCCCGTGTGCCATTTTTTCGCCACGGATTCGGTCGAGAAGTTTCGTACCCTGGGCAGCCGGTTTCTGGGCCGGCCGATTGAGAAGGTCGAACTGATCGATCTCGGCGGTTAAATCGTGGGGACTGATATTCTGCGTAAGGCACTCGCCTCGGCGAGTCCACAAGCAATCACGGAGGAAGCATGTTGCAACTGAACGGTCGCATCGCGGTGGTTTTCGGTCTGGCGAACAAACGCTCGATCGCATGGGCCATCGCGCAAAAGCTGCATGAGTCTGGATGCAAGCTGATCATCGGCTATCAAAATGACCGCATGAGACAGGAAGCGGAGGGATTGTTGGTGGAGCTTCCGGGGGCCGAAGCCGTGCAATGCGACGTGTCGAACGATGCCGAAATTGCGACCGTCTTTGAAGATCTGAAGCAGCGGCATGGCAAGCTGCATATCCTGGTGCACTCGGTGGCGTTTGCGCCCGCGGAAGACTTGAAGAACGACTTTCTTCAGACGACGCGCGAAGGATTTCGCATCGCGCATGACGTGAGTGTTTATTCCCTGATCGCCGTATCTCGCGCGGCTGCCCCGCTGATGACAGAGGGCGGCAGCATCATGACCATGACCTACTATGGCGCGGAAAAAGTGGTGCCGCATTACAAGGTGATGGGGGTGGCGAAGGCGGCGCTGGAAGCCACGGTTCGCTATCTTGCCAACGACCTGGGAAAGCAGAATATTCGTGTGAACGCTATCTCCGCCGGACCGATCAAAACCCTGGCTGCGCGCGGCATTGGCAATCTGGGCGACATGCTGAAGTACCATGCTGACCGCGCCCCGTTACATCGCAATACGGAGCAATCGGAAGTCGGCAATACAGCCGTTTTTCTGGCGTCGGACCTAGCTTCCGGGATTACCGGCGAAGTGATCCATGTCGACAGTGGCTACAGCATCGTCGGGTTTTAAGAGCTGGCTTTCGGCGGATGTAACGTCAGCGTGATGCGGCGGTCATCGCCATGCAGGGTTTCAATCACAATCTCTCCGTCGCTCCGCGCGGTGACGGAGGGAAATTTCTCTCCCCACTCAATCAGCAAAACGCTTTGCGGCGTCATCAGTTCTTCCATGCCAAGGGTATCCAGCTGGCGCTGATTTTCAATTCGATACAGATCCAGGTGGTAGAGCAGAATGGACGTCACCCAGGTTGGCCTGCTCCACGCTGCGACCCGCATATTCATGGATCAAGGTGAAAGTGGGACTGGTGACTTCTTCCGGCTCCGCGGCTCCGAGCGCGGCAGCAATTCCCTTCACCAGCGTGGTTTTCCCCGCGCCTAAACCTCCGCGCAGCAGCACCACTTTGGGTGGGTCGAGGAACTTCGCCAACTCACGACCCGCCTCAATGGTTTCTTCGGCGGAGTGAGTCGTGAAGACGTGAACATTTTCGCTTCGAGGCTTTGGCTCGCTCACCGTTCTCCCTCCTGAAGCCAGGTAAAATTATCTCGATCGACTGGATTTTGAATCGCCGACGAGAGATGCTGCAACATTTCCGTCGCCAGCATGGTGTGTTCATCTCGTTCACGCGCGAACAGGTCTGCCGCCGCGCCATGCAACCACACGGCACATTCCACGGCTTGCTGGATGCGTTTTGGAAATTGCGCGACCAGGGCAGCCACCATGCCGGTGAGAATATCACCGCTGCCGCCTTTCGCCATTGCGGGATTGCCACTGGTGTTGACGGCGAGGCTGCCGTCGGGATGCGCCACCAGCGTGCGCCAGCCTTTCAGCACAAGAGTCAGATGATGTTCGGTCGCAAAGGTGCGCGCCGTTGTGAGACGGTCGCGTTCGACCTCGGCGATGGTGCACCCAAGCAGGCGCGCCATTTCTCCGGGATGAGGCGTCAGGATTAAGGGGCGCATCGATCCGTCGATCAAGTGAGTTCGAGCTTCAAACGCATTCAGCCCGTCGGCATCAAGCACGGTCGGAAGATCGGAATGAAGCACCAGTTCGCGGACGAACTCGGCGGTCTCGGGCTCGCGGCCAAGACCGGGTCCTATGGCCAGGGTCGTGATTCCGCGCCGCATCTTCTCCATCTTCGATGGATCGATATTGCTGATGGAAATGCCGCCGGTGGAGGAATCGTCCAGCAATAGCGTCATCATTTCCGGAGCGAAGCCGGCAACGATGGAAGCGATGCCGCGAGGAATAGCCGCCGTGGTGAGACCTGCGCCGGCACGCATAGCTGCCAGCGATGCCATCGCGGCCGCGCCACCTTTTCCGGGCGAACCTCCGACGACGAGCACATGGCCGAAGCGACCCTTGTTGGCGTCGAGAGCACGCGGCTGCTCGATGATTTTTTTCGAAGCGCCGGTCCAGTGCAGGTGAGAATTCGACACGGCGAGATCCGCAGGCGAGCCGATCTGCGCGACCGCGACCGGGCCGCGCGTCAGTGCTCCAAATACGTGCGCCAGCTTGGCTGCGGTAAAAGTGATGACTGCATCGGAGCGAAAGGCGTCCGGGGCAGACATCGCGGTGGAGTCGGCATCCCAGCCGGTGGGAAGATCCACGGAAACTACCGGAGCGGGATGGTCGGCAAGCTTGTTTTTCAGCGCTGCGGCGACTCCGCGCAATGGCGGATGAAAACCGGTGCCCAGGATGGCGTCAATCAAAAGCTCGGCATCGTTGGAACAGCTTTCGAACATGGCACGGGACAGATCTTCTTCGGCGGTGACGGTGACCAGGCTCTGCATCAATTGTCGCGGCAGCTTCTGGTAGGCCCCGCGCGCCTCCGACTGCAAATCCTCTGGCTTGGCCAGCAGAACAATGCGAACCTGCCTGCCCGCGGCATCGAGATGACGCGCCGCCACCAGGCCATCGCCACCGTTGTTACCTTTTCCGCAGAGCACCAGGATGTGTTTCTGGGCAGGAAATTCGCGCGCCACAAATACTGCGACCCGGAAGCCCGCGGCTTCCATCAGAGCCTGCCAGGAGATGCCCACGCGCTCGACCGTGCGTTCATCGCACTGACGCATTTCGGCTGCAGTCAAAACATCCATGTTGCCGTTGTACGCGAAGGTCTGTGAATTATGCAATCGGGGAAAGGGGCGACGTGCAATAGGTAGTCACCAGTGGGGATTTTTCAAATTGGGGCATTCCTGTTCCTGGAAATGTTGCCGCGGGAGAGATTCAGCTAAAGTTCCTCGAAATTCCGCCGACAAACGAGCTAAGGAAAGCCGTACCGAACGGCAAAGGGGAACCTATGCAGATCAGCAGCATTTCATCTATGCCACCGATTGGGGCGAGTGCATCGGCACCGACCGCACCGCGTTCATCGAGCTCCGCGACGGTTTCCGCGGTCGTTCCGTCGTCCGCGCCTGCCGCAAAACCGGCGACGCAGTCGAACAGTGCGGCGGCCTCGGCGCCAAGTTCGTCCGGCGGGTCAAGTTCGACATCGAGCGCGAGCAGCAGTGCGCAGGCAGCCGCTCTGTCCGCCGTTTATTCCGACACGGTGGGCGGCAAGAGCTACTCGGGAAGCGTGGCGGAATCGAATGGCGAGTACGTGGCGTCGGTCCCGAACCTGCCGGGAGCCAGCGCCAGCGGATCGAGCGTCCAGTCGGCAGAAAATAACCTCAATACAGTCATCGACGCGCTGGTCTGAGAGAGCCGTGCGGCAATGGTTCAGGCGACGGATCCAGTTCGATTGCCAACATGAGTTTTTTCTAATTCGTCTGGCTGCAAGCTGGCGAATTGGTTGCTACGGATTGCATAGGAACGGACATGCACATCCACGGCAACCACATGCAATTGCAAGCCGCGAACTTTCAGTCGGCCGCTGCGACCCAGAAAGCGGCCGCCGCGCGCCAAGCCGCGGACGTACGTGGAAGGCTGATGAACAGCAGCCTGGAGATGGACAGCGAGGTCGGTCCCGAAGCCAGTTGGATGTTGGGGCGATGGCCACAGGAAAATTCCGGCGGGCAGCAAAGCATGAGCCAGGACGATGCCAGCGTGTCAGACGGAGCAGGAGCTGATGATGCCGGGCAGACGGGCCAACCTGTATCCATCTGGGCTTGAGGGCTCGGCGCTTCGACGCTAGAATCGCGAGCGGAATTGGTTGGCGCGGTTGAATTCTTCGCGCAGATCGGGCTGCTTGAGATTTTCGCGGATGGAGGCAAGACGCTGTTCGAGCGCCAGCAGCGCGGCGGCGATGGCCTCGTCGTTGGTTTGGGCGATATCCCGCCACATGGAGTAAGGACTGGCGCCGAGACGCGTCATCTCATGCATGGCACGGCCGCCGATCGCGCGCAGTTGCGATGCAGCGCTGTCCAGTTTTCCTTTTCCTTCGGAGTCATCTGGAAATGTGTCTTCCAGTAATGCGGCCAGCGCGGTGCCCAGCATCTGCGGCAGATGACTGGCCCAGGCACAGATTTCGTCGTGGCGAGCTGGATCTAGATCGAGCATGCGGCAGCCCATGCGAGCCACCCAGTGCCGCCATTTGTCGGCGCGCTGCTGTCCGACCGAGGCATTTTCGCGCGGTTCAATTCCTTTTTCAGGAGAGGTGAACAGCCAGACCGCGCCTTGAAATAAATTGGGGTCGGCATTGGCCGCTCCAAAAACTTCTTTGCCCGCCATGGGATGGCCGGGAAGAAATGTGGCAGCGCCGGGAGAGGGAAAAGCTTCTTCCGCAAGCGCACAGATTTTTCGCTTGGTGCTGCCGACATCCGTGAGCGAGTTGATCGTGACGAAGAACGGGCGCTAGCTTCTCAATCCATTCCAGAATGCCGAAGACCGGCGTGGCCAGCAGAACGCAATCCGTTTCGCGCGCGGCGACCAGAGGATCGGAAGCGACAGAGTCGATCGCGCCCTTGTCGCGGGCCGTGGCGGCTTCCTCCGGAGAGCGATCCCATCCAACGATGCTGCCGGCAAATCCATTGGCACGCAGGGCCAGACCGACAGAGGATCCGATGAGGCCGGTGCCAAGGATGGTGATGCTCTGGATGGATTCGGCCACGGTTGATCTACACTTCGGCGTGCAGCGCAGCTTCGTGAGCGCGGGGGCCAATGTTGCGTCCAACCGCGGTGGCGATAATGCGCAACTCGTCCATCAATTTTTCAAATTGCTGCGGGAACAGTGATTGCGCGCCGTCGGAAACGGCCTTATCCGGATTAGGATGCACCTCCATCAGCAGCCCGTCGCAACCTGCGGCGACGGAAGCACGCGCCATGGCCGGAACCATATCGCGACGCCCGGTACCGTGGGAAGGGATCGCCCAGCACGGGCAGATGGGACAGATGCTTCAGCACCGGTAGCGCGGAGATATCCATGGTGTTGCGGGTATAGGTTTCAAAGGTGCGAATACCGCGCTCGCAGAGCATGACATCGTAATTTCCGCCCGACAAAATGTATTCGGCGGAGAGAAGCAGCTCTTCAATGGTGGCCGCAATGCCGCGCTTTCAACAGAACAG
The DNA here is from genome assembly GCA_963794795.1 of uncultured Acidobacteriota bacterium. Taxonomy (GTDB): domain Bacteria; phylum Acidobacteriota; class Terriglobia; order Terriglobales; family Acidobacteriaceae; genus JAKAAZ01. The sequence continues at coordinate 97,710 of CAWCFC010000018.1, forward strand.
GTTTGCGGATCAGGCCAAGTTCGCGCAGCAGATTGAAATTCTGCATATTGCGCGCGCCGACCTGCAGCACGTCGACATAGGGAAGCATCAGTTCAATCTGAGAAATCTCCATGACTTCGCTGACGATCAGCAGTCCGGTGGAATCGCCCACCTCCCGCAAGAGCCGCAGACCATCGAGGCCCATTCCTTGAAAGGAGTAGGGTGAGCTACGCGGCTTGAAGGCTCCGCCACGGAGAAATTTCGCGCCAGCATCACCGACCTGGCGCGCGATGGCGAACATCTGATCCCGCGATTCCACCGAGCAGGGGCCGGCCATCACCATCACCTCTTCACCACCCACCGTGACTCCGTTGGGAAAACGAATCACAGTGCCCGACGGCCGGAATCCTCGGCCGGCGAGTTTATAGGGCGAGGTGATGCGGTGCGCTTCGGCGACCCCGGCCATCACTTGAAAATCCTGCACATCAAAGCTGGCCGGTTGGCCTACACCTGCCAGGACGGTTTGCTGCGTGCCGGTGGTGCGATGAACATTGAAGCCAATCTCGACCATCCGGGCCACCACATGCTGGATTTCTTCCTCGGTGGCGTTATGCAACATAGCGACAATCATTTCAGTTCTCGTTTCGTCGTATTTTCTACTTTGCTGTCTTTCAGCGGATCGTCCGCCAACGCCGCTGCCAATTCATCCTTTTGCAGGGTCCGCATCACGTCAATAATGCGCTCGTAGATATGAGTCAGTTCCATATCCGGCAACGGACCTGGATTATTTTTGCGAACGTTCTCAAAAATCGTCATTTCCCGGGTTGGTTCATAAATCGGCAACTCGGTTGCGCGTTTTAGACGACCGATGGCCTGCGCCGCGGAAGCACGTTCGCTGATCAATTTCACGATCTGGCGATCGAGCTCATCGATCTTCTGACGCCAATCTGCAATATCCATGTAGCACCCTCAAGACAGGTTCACAAAGTTGATCGTGCTACTCGGTGGGGATCCCTGCCTGAAAAAAGATAATGATGTTCATCCTAATTGACTGCGCAGAATTTTTCAGGCGACCGGACTCTCGCTGACCATCGGCGCGCGCAGTTCCGCAATAAATTTACCTACAGCAGCAGGTGCTTTGTCGGGGCCAGACTGCTCGATGAGCGCCACAATCGCGCTGCCCACAACGGCGGCGTCTGCATATTCAGCGACCACTGCCACGTGCGCGGCGTTCGAAATGCCGAAGCCCAAAGCGATCGGCAATTTAGTGTAGCGGCGCAAACGCGTTACCAGTTCGCGAGCATCGCCGGCGACCTGCTGCTGCGTTCCGGTGATGCCGACGCGGGAAATTGCGTAGATAAAACCCTCAGAGATTTCTGCAATGCGAGCGAGGCGAGAGTCCGGACTGGTCGGCGCGGCCAGGAAAATCGGCTGCAGATGATGTTTCTTCAAGGCTGCGCGATATTCCTCCGATTCTTCGGCGATCAAGTCCGTCACCAGCACCGCGTCGACACCGGCTTTTTCAGCGGCTGCCGCAAATGATTCCAGACCCATGCGCAATATTGGATTCAGATACGAGAAAATGACCAGGCCGACGGCAGGCCGCTGCTTGCGAAGCGAGCTGGCCAGAGCCAAAACATCTTCCATGCGGGTTCCGTTGCGGACTGCCCGCTCGCTGGCGCGCTGGATCACAGGACCGTCCGCCAGCGGATCGCTGAAGGGGACTCCCAGTTCCAGGACATCCGCGCCGGCATCGATGGCCGCGAGAGCGATTTTTTTACTGGTTTCAAGGTCAGGATCGCCGATGGTGAGGTAGACGACGAGGCCAGGATGATTGTGAAATTGAATGGCCATCGATCATGCCCCCTGCAGCTTGAGTTCGCGTGCCAGGATGCCCATATCCTTGTCGCCGCGACCCGAAACATTGACCAACAGAATATCGTTGCGGTTCATGGCAGGCGCGATTCGTATCGCCTCTGCGACCGCATGGGCACTTTCGAGCGCCGGGAAAATTCCTTCCATCCGGGCAAGCTTGACCGTGGCTTGCAGCGCCGCTTCGTCCGAGGCGGATACATATTCGGCACGTCCGGAATCGTGTAGCGCGGCATGTTCCGGGCCTACCGACGCATAATCGAGACCCGCGGAGACGGAATGCGTGTTTGAAATTTGGCCCGCTTCATCCTGCAAGACGTAGGAGTACGTTCCCTGCAACACGCCGGGTACACCGCCCTGGAATCGAGCCGCATGTTCGCCAAGCTTGGGGCCACGACCACCCGCCTCCACACCAATCAGTCGCACGTTCTTGTCGGGAATGAATTCGTAGAATGCGCCAATCGCGTTGGAACCGCCGCCAACACAGGCCAACACAGCATTGGGTAAGCGACCTTCGGCCTCGAGAATTTGCCGCCGTGCTTCGACGCTGATGACCCGTTGAAAATCGCGCACCATGGTGGGATAAGGATGCGCGCCGAGAACGCTGCCGAGAAGATAATGAGTGGTGCGAACATTCACGACCCAATCGCGCATGGCTTCGTTGATCGCGTCTTTCAACGTTGCGGAGCCAGCATTGACGCTGCGTACTTCGGCACCCAGCAGGCGCATGCGGTAGACGTTCAGCTCCTGCCGGCGCATGTCCTCCTGCCCCATGTAGACAATGCATTCCATCCCAAACAATGCACACACGGTAGCGGTAGCCACGCCATGCTGGCCGGCGCCGGTTTCCGCGATGATGCGTCGCTTGCCCATGCGACGCGCCAGCAAACCCTGGCCCAGGCAATTGTTGATCTTGTGCGCGCCGGTGTGCAGCAGGTCTTCGCGCTTGAGATAAATCTTGGCGCCACCGAGGGAATCAGTCAGTCGAGAGGCGTGGTAGAGCGGAGTCGGCCGGCCTGCATAGTGATGCAGCAGGTAGGAAAGCTCGCTGGCAAACGCCGGATCACGCTGCGCGTCGGCGTAGGCAGCCTCAAGTTCCTGCAAAGCCGCCATCAACGTTTCCGGTACGTAGCGGCCACCATAGGCGTCGAAGCGACCGGGAACGTCCTGCACTGAGGGGGTTGCAACGAGAGTTCGATTATCTTCTGCCATTCAATCCTTCTATCGGTGTGTCGCTTCTGTAAATTCGACAGCTGCTGCGCGCGACGCCCGGATAAACTGCTTCACTCGCTGATGATCTTTTCTGCCCGGAACACTTTCAACTCCACTGGAAACGTCCACCCCCCACGGTTGCATGGTGTGGATGGCCTGGCGGACATTTTCCGGATGCAAGCCGCCGGCTGTAATCAAACGAAGATTTGCAGCGTGCTGACGGAAAGCAGCTCGCGCCGCGCCCCAATCGAACGGAATCCCCGTCCCTCCAACCTTATCGCCGACGCGGGTATCGACGAGTACAGCGCTGGGACCGTCGTCGCTATCGGGCATCGCGGCGAGTGAGTGCAATCGACGTGCAAAGCCGGCGGAATCTCTATCGTAGGGCACAACGTAGACCACTCGCACGGGGAGAAAATTTTTCTTCATCCGCAACCGCAACTCCGACAGGTGGTCGGGCGAATATTCGCCATGAAGCTGAACTCCGGTCAATCCAGCGGTCTCGAAAGTGGCGACAATCTCATCCATCGAAGAATCGACGAAAATACCAATCTTCTCAAAATTGAATGGAAGTGCACGGGTAATTTCGCGGACCGTCTGTGGTGTGACACGGCGCGGGCTTTCGGCAAAAACAAACCCGACAGCATCTGCCTCAGCGTCGACAGCGACCTTTGCGTCTTCAAGCGATGTGATCCCGCAGATTTTTATCCACATAGCGGCCGCCTACGCGGGAACCTCAGTGGGTGCGACCGGGGCGGACAGCAGGCGGGTCAATGCCTGATCCGGATCCGGTTGCCGCATGAGTGATTCGCCGACTAAAAATGCATTGAATCCGGCGGCTCGAAGGCGCACGATGTCGGCGGAGCTGTGAATGCCGCTTTCCGCGACCTTTACTACACTTCCTGGCAAGCTGGAGGCGAGCTCGATCGAGGTTTCCAGCCGGACTTCCAATGTATGCAGATTGCGATTGTTGACGCCGATCGCATCGCAGCCAAGATCAAGGACACGCGCCAGCTCCTCGGGATTGTGGACTTCGCACAATACATCCAACTGGTGCGCATGAGCCACGATCGTCAGGCGTTTCAGAGCAGAATCATCCAGGCCGGCAGCAATCAGCAGAATCGCATCGGCGGCGAAAGCGCGGGCCTCAAGAATCTGAAATTCATCGACGATAAAGTCTTTGCGCAGGCAAGGAATGGTGACGACGCTCGACGCCTGTTGCAGGTTGGCAAGGCTACCTTGGAAAAAATGAGGTTCCGTCAGGACTGAGAGCGCCGCGGCTCCCGCATGCGCGAGACTGGTGGCGAGCGAAGTGACGTTAAATTCGGCCCGAATGAGGCCCTTAGAGGGCGATGCCTTTTTCAGTTCCGCGATAATTGCGGGTTGGTCGGTGGCGCGACCACGCAATGCCGCGGCAAAGCCTCTGGGAACATGCGCGGCCGCACGACGTTCCAGATCAGCCAGGTTCGCTGACTGCTTGCGCAACCGAAGATCGCGTCGTGTCACCGCCAGAATTTCGTCTAAATGCGTGGCCATGGGCTCTCGTTACCGAGTCTCTAGTATAGCGAGCCGCGAAGTGGTTTCGATACTGCCCGAACGCCACTGTCTATCTTCCATAACATCGGTCAGGCTTCCATAACGCGGATCAGGAAGCCGCACCGAAACAATCCACACGTGATTGCGTCCGCTCAACATCGAATGGACGCGTCAGGAAAACATGGGAGAGTGCTGGGCATCCAACCAAATCAAGGATAGAAAGCCGGTAAAGATGTTAAGGCGCAGGCCTTCTGCGTCTTCTATGAGCAAACCCTGGAATACGATCCCCCACGCACCTCAAACTTCGAAAGGAAGATGTATGAAATTGATGTCAGCGAATATCGAAGATCTCCGCAGCCTCTACGTCAGCAATCTGAAGAAGACGCTGGACATGGAGCAGAAGATTACCAAGGCGCTTCCAGACCTGATCGAAAAATCCACGGACTCAGAATTGTCGTCGGCATTTCGCACTCACCTGGAGGAAACCAAAGGACATGTGGCCAAGGTGCAGCAACTGCTTCAAAAGAATGCCGGCAAAGCCGAAACGGAGACTTGCAAGGTGATTGATGGCCTGACAACAGAAGCCTCGGACACCATCAAGGACGTGACCGATCCCACGCTTCGCAACGTGGCGCTGATCGGTGCTGCCCAGCAAGTGGAACATCATGAAATCGCGGTCTACGGGACGCTGCGTCGCTGGGCCGATTTGCTTGGCCTGACCGATGACGCTCGAGTGTTGCTATCCATTGAAAAGGAAGAAGCCAACGCCGATAAGATCCTGACTCAGATTTCCGAGCGGGTAAATGTTCAAGCCGCCGCATAAGCGTCTCCACTGAATTTTCCAGGGCTTGCGAAGTCGATTTCGCCGCCCTGGATGTCTCATCCCCCCGCAACACGCCGCATTTCAGCCCACAATCCATCATCTTTTCGCCCTTCTGATCCATCCCTACATTGTTATCTCTGCATCCTAATTAGGCTCGATTTGTCTATCGCGAGCGCTGGACGAGCCTGAATCTTATTTGGCGTCCATTCCGTCTATTCATCCATTGCTGCAAAACCATCTCGTACACTTGGACTTGCGCTGCCTGTGGAATCGTGCCGCGATGTTAAAAAATACGCTGGAAAGCGAACATTATTGAAATGGAAAAGGACGAATTGGCACAAGAAGCTCCTGCTTCGCAAGTTGGGCCGAACCATCAATTGCCCTCTCCAAGACCCGAACCGCATCGCTCCCACACGGTCCGCATCCTGATCTGGGTCTTGATTCTGCTGCTGTTTGGTGTTCTTTTCTGGGTGATTCTGCGCCATCAAGAGGCCGCCAAAGCGCCTTCCGGCAGGGCAGCGATGATGGGCGGCCCGGTGACGGTGACCGTCGCTACCGCCAAAAAAGGCGATATCGGGGTCTACCTGAACGCGATCGGGACCGTGACACCGGTGTACACCGATGTGATCACCAGTCAGGTGACTGGAATGTTGTCGGCCGTGCATTATCGCGAGGGCCAGATGGTCCGCCGTGGCGATCCTTTGATTGACATCGATCCGCGACCCTTTCAAGCGCAACTGCTACAAGCCCAGGGAGCATTGGAACGCGATACGAACCTGCTGGCGCAGGCCAGGATGGACCTGGAGCGCTATCAGGCGGCATGGGCTCGCAATGCGATTGCCAGGCAGACGCTGGAAGATCAGCAAAAATTGGTGTTGGAGGACGAGGGGACGGTTAAGGTTGACCAGGGAGTGGTGCAATATGACGAGGTGCAAGTTGGATTCTGCCATCTGACAGCGCCGATCTCGGGGCGCGTCAGTTTGCGGCCAGTCGATCCTGGCAACGTGGTGCAGGCAAACAGCACGACGCCGTTGGTGGTGATAACGCAAATTGACCCAATCACGGTTGTGTTTACCCTGGCGGAAGATGATATTGGCCAGGTGCTGGCGCAGATGCGTCATGGAAAACCGCTTCAAGTCACGGCGTATGACCGCGGCAACCAGGCAAAAATCGCCACTGGAAAGCTGCAGACCATTGATAACCAGATCGACACGACCACCGGAACGGTGAAATTGCGCGCGATTTTTACCAACAAGAATGACGCGCTATTTCCGAACCTGTTTGTGAATACAAAACTGCTGGTGAATACGCTTCAGAACGTGACCCTCGTGCCCAGCTCGACGATCCAGCAGAACGGGGATGTCTCCTATGTATTCGTGATCCGCAACGGCACAGCTTACATGCAGGATGTGAAGACAGGCATTACGGAATCCCAGGAGACTGTCATCGACCAGGGAGTGAATCCCGGAGATGTGATTGCGGACAGCAGCTTTCAAAAGCTGCAAGACAAATCGAAGGTGGTGCTGTCCAAGACGGCGATTCCGCGCAGCACTAGCGGGACGAACGCTCCGTGAATCCTTCTCGCCCTTTTATTCTGCGGCCGGTGGCGACCTCGCTGCTGATGGCCGCAATTATGCTGATCGGTATCGTCGGCTATACGCAGCTGCCAGTTTCTGCGTTGCCAGAGGTGGACTACCCGACGATTCAGGTGGTCACTTTTTATCCTGGCGCCAGCCCGGATGTGATGGCGACCACTGTGACCGCGCCGCTGGAGCGCCAGTTTGGCGAGATGCAGGGCCTGAGCCAGATGACGTCGACCAGTTCGGGCGCGACATCTGTCATCGTGCTGCAGTTCAACCTGAGCCTGGACATGGATATCGCCGAGGAAGAGGTGCAGTCCGCGATCAACGCGGCACAGAGCTATTTGCCTTCGAACCTGCCGGCGCCGCCAATTTATAACAAGACGAATCCTGCGGATGCCCCGATTCTCACTTTGGCGGTGTCTTCCAAAACCATGCCGCTGCCGCAAGTGGAAGACATGGTGGACACGCGACTGGTGCCGAAGCTTTCGCAGCTGAACGGCGTGGGACTGGTCAGCATCAGCGGTGGGCAAAAACCGGCGGTGCGAATCCAGGTGAATCCGGCACAGCTGGAATCCTACGGGATTGATGTTGAAGCGGTGCGCACAGCATTGACAGAGGCAAGCGTGAATGCGGCCAAGGGCAACTTCGACGGGCCCAAGAAGGACTATCAGATTGATGCCAACGATCAGTTGGTGACCAGCGGAGACTACCAGGATATTGTCATCGCCTATCGGAATAATTCGCCGGTACTGCTGAAAGATGTTGCCAACGTCATCAACGGCGTCGAAAACACCAAGCAAGCCGCGTGGATGAATGAAACTCCGGCAGTGATTGTGAATATCCAGCGCCAGCCGGGTGCGAACACCATCAGCGTGGTGAAGAGCATTACGAAATTGATGCCGCAGCTGAAGGCAACGCTACCGGCGGGAATCGATGTCACCACGCTGACCGATCTGACTACGGGCATCAAAGCTTCAGTTTCGGACGTGGAATTCGAGTTGATGCTGACCATCGTTCTGGTGGTGCTGGTCATCTTTTTATTTCTTCGTAATTTGTCGGCGACGATTATTCCCAGCGTGGCTGTGCCCCTGTCCATCGTGGGAACCTTTGCAGCGATGTATGCGCTGGGGTACAGCCTCGACAATCTATCGCTGATGGCGCTCACCATCTCCACTGGGTTTGTGGTGGATGACGCCATCGTGATGATTGAAAACATTTCGCGGTACCTGGAAGAAGGCCACTCGCCGATGCAGGCGGCGCTGGAGGGCGCGGAACAAATCGGCTTCACCATTCTTTCTTTAACGGTGTCGCTGATCGCGGTGTCTGATTCCACTGCTTTTTATGGGAGGAATCGTCGGAAGGCTGTTCCGGGAATTTGCCGTCACCCTGGCGGTGACGATCATCATTTCCGCGGCGGTTTCGCTGACACTGACGCCGATGATGTGCTCCCGCATCCTGCGGCACACGCCAGAATCGCAGCAGGGTCGCTTTTATCAGGCCTCAGAACGCGTCTTTGAACGCATGATCGCGTTTTATGGACGCACGCTGAAGGTGGTTCTGGAATATCAAGCGGCGACGCTACTGGTAGCTGTGGGAACGCTGGTGCTGACGATTTTTCTCTACATCATTATTCCCAAGGGATTTTTTCCGGTGCAGGATACCGGCGTGATCCAGGCCATCTCGCAAGCACCGCAAAGCATTTCATTTACGGCCATGGCCAAGAAGCAGCAGGAAGTCGCGAAAGTGGTGCTGCAGGACCCAGCGGTGCAAAGTCTGTCGTCCTTTATTGGTGCGGACGGAACAAATACAACGTTGAACAGCGGGCGAATGTCGATCAATCTGAAACCGCTGTCGGACCGCAGCCTGAGCGCTTCCGACGTGATTCGGCGGCTGAACTCGAAATTACAAAACGTGGAAGGAATCCGGCTCTACATGCAGCCGGTGCAAGACATCACGGTCGACGACCGAGTGAGCCGCACGCAATACCAGTACACGCTGGAAGATCCAAACGTCGATGAGTTGAACTTATGGACGAATCGCTTCGTCGCCAAACTGGATCAACTACCCGAGTTGGAAGATGTGGCTACCGATCAGCAGACCGGAGGACTCGCCGTAACTTTGGCGATCGACCGAGTGACGGCTTCGCGGCTGGGCATTGCGCCGGCAACCATCGACAACACGCTGTATGACAACTTTGGCCAGCGCCAGATCAACACCATGTACACGCAGTTGAATCAATATCACGTGATCATGGAAGCACAGCCGCATTTCCAGACAGATCCGGAGAAGCTGAGCAAGATCTACATCCAGGCCAATGCATCCTCTGGCGCGTCGGGAGCAGGTGCGGCTTCATCGTACGCCTCCACCGCATCTGCGTCGGCGGGTTCGAACGCAACCACGACTGGCGTCCTGTACACTCCGTCGTCCGGAATCTTGAGCCCGCCAACTAATCCTTTGACGGGAAAAAGCACCAGCGCGTCCGGAACAAGCTCGCCGAACACAGCGACAACCACCACTCTCAGCAACGCGGTTCCGCTCAGCGCCTTCAGTCATTTTGTTAAGACAACTGAAGCGCTGTCGATCAACCATCAAGGGCAATTCCCTGCAGTCACGGTTTCGTTCAACCTGGCGCCGAACGCGGCTTTGGGCAGCGCCATTACCGCCATTAATAAAGTACAGAAAAATCTAAACATGCCGCCCACGATCCAGGCTGCTTTTCAGGGAACAGCCGCGGCGTTTGAAAGTTCGCAATCGAATGAGGCGCTGCTGATCCTGGCGGCACTGGTGGCCGTGTACATCGTTCTTGGAGTACTGTACGAAAGCTTTATCCATCCAATCACGATTCTTTCGACGTTACCGTCGGCCGGTGTCGGGGCGCTGCTGGCTCTGATTCTGTTTGGGCAGAACCTGAGCGTGGTGGCGATTATCGGCATTATTCTTCTGATCGGCATTGTGAAAAAGAACGGCATTATGATGGTGGATTTTGCGCTGGAGGGAGAGCGACAGCACGGAAAGAACGCGACCGACGCGATCTATGACGCGTGCCTGCTGCGATTCCGACCCATCATGATGACCACGATGGCGGCGCTGCTGGCCGGGATTCCGCTCGCCTTCGGTCACGGTTACGGATCGGAAATTCGCCGGCCACTGGGCATCGCGATGGTGGGTGGATTGTTGTTGAGCCAGGCCTTGACGCTGTATACGACGCCGGTGATCTACATCTTCTTCGACAACCTGGCGCAACGTCTGGCCCACTCCAAAAAAATGCGCAATGAAGGCAACGAGCCGCAGGCAGGTTCGGCATGAACATCTCTGAACCCTTCATCCGACGCCCGGTCGCGACCACGCTGCTGACCATCGCCATCGCTATTGCAGGGGCGATCGCCTTCACGGTGCTGCCGGTGTCTCCGCTGCCGCAGATCGACTTTCCCACGATTGTGGTTCGCTCCGGACTACCGGGCGCGAGTGCCCAAATTATGGCGTCTTCAGTGGCGACTCCGTTGGAGCGTCAGCTTGGCCATATTGCAGGCATCACCGAAATGACGTCCTCCAGCCAGCTGGGGAGCACATCCATCACGCTGCAGTTTGACTTGAACCGCAATATCGACGGTGCTGCCCGCGATGTGCAAGCCGCCATCAATGCGGCCCGCACCTATCTTCCTGCAAACCTGCCCGGCAACCCCACGTGGCGCAAGTCGAACCCGGCGGACGCGCCGATCATGATTCTCGGACTCACGTCCAAGAAATACGACAAAGAAAAGATGTATGACGAAGCCTCCACGGTGATGGAGCAGAAGCTCTCCCAAATCCAGGGAGTGGGAGAAGTGATCGTAGGAGGAGCGTCGCTGCCTGCGGTTCGAGTCGACGTAAATCCGACGCAACTGAACAGCTATGGGCTGACTCTCAACAACGTCCGCTCTGTGTTGAGTCTGCAGAATTCCGATTTGGCAAAAGGTCAGCTCTCCAACGGAACGGTGACAGCGGATATTCTGGATAACGATCAAATCTCAAAGGCCGCGCAGTACAGACCGCTCATCGTTGGCTACCACAACGGCCAAGCCGTTCGGCTATCAGATGTCGCCACGGTCACGGACGCCGCGCAGGACATCCGCAATGCCGGATACTTGAACGGCATTCCTTCGGTGACCGTGATCATCTTCCGTCAACCGGGCGCCAACATCATCGCGACCAACGAATTGATCCGGAGCCAACTGCCATTCCTGCAGTCGGTGATCCCGCAAGGAATCGATACGACAGTTGTGCTGGATCGAACCACAACCATCCGCGCCTCCGTCAACAACGTCGAACAGACGCTGATCATCTCTGTGCTGCTGGTGATCCTGGTGGTTTTTGTGTTTCTGCGCAACTGGCATTCGACGTTGATCCCTACGGTTGCCGTGCCAGTGTCGTTGATCGGGACCTTCGCGGTGATGTGGGTGTTTGGGTATAGCCTCGACAATCTTTCGTTGATGGCGCTGACTATTTCCACGGGGTTTGTGGTCGATGACGCCATTGTGGTGATGGAAAACATTTCTCGACATCTGGAACAAGGGATGACGCCGTTCGCCGCGGCATTAAAGGGTTCGCGAGAGATAGGATCCACTATTTTTACGATCAGCATGTCGCTGATCGCAGTGTTTATTCCGATTCTGCTGATGGGCGGAATTGTGGGTCGTCTGTTCCGTGAATTTGCGGTGACGCTTTCGACTGCAATTATCATCTCGATGGTCATCTCGCTGACCACCACTCCCATGATGTGCGCCTACATCTTGAAGGAGCACAAGAAGGAAGAACACGGCGCGTTGTATCGGACCAGTGAAAGATTTTTCGAGGGATTATTGTCGACGTATCGCCACTCGCTGACCTGGGTCCTGGACAATCCATTTTTGACGTTGATCGTGCTTTTGCTGGTAATTGCACTGAATGTCGTTGTAATCGTGAAAATTCCCAAGGGGTTCTTCCCGCAGCAGGACACGGGTGCGCTTGTCGGCGGGGTGCAGGGGCCGCAAGATGCATCCTTCGCGGTGATGAACAATTCCATCAAGCAATTGGTGCGAGTGATTAAAGCTGATCCAGCAGTTGCGAATGTGAACGCATATTGTGGATCGGGCAATGGCGGATTTATTTACATCGCGTTGAAGCCGCTGGATGTGCGAAAAGTCAGCGCGGCGCAGATTATTAATCGCTTGCGGCCGAAGCTGAATCGGCTTCCTGTGGCATCCGCGTTTCTTCAGGCTGCGCAGGATTTGCGCATTGGAGGAAGATCGAGCGCAGCGCTCTACCAATACACGCTGCAGTCAGACAACGTGCAGGATTTGAGCAAGTGGGGACCGATCCTGCTGGCCAACATGAAGAAGATTCCCGGATTTCAGGATGTCAATACAGACCAGCAAAATGGCGGCCTCGAGGAATATGTGACCTATGATCGCGCGACGGCGGCCCGGCTTGGTATTACATCGGACTCATTGGATTCCAGCCTGTACAGCGCGTTTGGACAGTCCGAAGTATCCATTATTTACACGGAGCTGAATCAGTATTACGTGGTGCTGGAAGCTGCTCCGCAATTCTGGCAATCTCCGGAAGGATTGAACTACATTTATCCTTCCGCAAACACGAACGGCAACGTGCCGTTGAACGCCGTCGCAACGGCGCAGGCAGGGAGCACTCCACTGCAAGTGAACCATACCGGGTTGTTTCCGTCAGTGACGGTCTCATTCAACATGGCGCCGGGGATGTCTCTCAGCGATGCGACGCGGCTGGTCAACCAGATGCAAGCGCGACTGAACACGCCTTCCACGCTGCGCGGTTTTTTCGCCGGAACGGTTCAGGCATACCAGCAGTCGTTGACGACCGAACCCATCCTGGTGCTGACCGCATTATTGGCTGTCTATATCGTGCTTGGAATTCTGTATGAAAGCCTGGTTCATCCGCTGACGATCATCTCCACACTGCCGTCGGCGAGTGTGGGCGCGATGCTGGCACTGATGCTGTTCAAGATTGATTTGAATGTGATTTCGATTATCGGAATTGTGTTGCTGATCGGCATTGTGAAGAAAAACGCCATCATGATGATCGACTTCGCCCTGGTGGCGGAGCGCGAGGGCATGAGCACCGCAGACGCAATCTTTGAAGCTTGCATGCTGCGCTTCCGCCCGATTCTGATGACCACGATGGCGGCATTGTTTGGTGCGCTGCCGCTGGCTTTCGGAACCGGCACGGGTTCAGAATTGCGCCGACCGCTGGGAATTACCATCGTCGGAGGTTTGATCGTTAGCCAGGCGCTGACTCTGTACACCACGCCCGTGATTTATCTGTACATGGATCGTTTGCGGCTGCGCATGTTAGGTCGAAATCACGACACGCTCGCCGCCCCATTGGGCGAAGCAACGTTGTAAGCAACGGAATGTAGAACGCATGTCGGCTCAAATTCGATGGTGGGCCGAAAGAATGAAGCAAGGCAGGATTCTTATGAAGAACGTCGCCATGATAAAGCGAGCAGGGGATACGCAACGCGGCGCTATTGCGCGGACGAGCTTGCGTTTGCTTGGAGTCTGGAGCGCGGCGCTGATCTGTTGCGCGATCACTGGGTGCGTCGTTGGACCGAAGTATCATCCGCCTGTCACCCAGGCTCCTACTGCATACAAAGAGGCACCTCCCGCGCAAACGCCGCAGAATGCGGACACGGGACTCTGGAAAGTCGCGCAGCCACAGGACGCGATGTTGCGGGGCAATTGGTGGGAAGTCTTCCACGAACCGGAATTGAATACGCTGGAAGATCAACTGAACATCAACAACGAAAATATCAAAGTATATTTCGAAGACTATATGGAGGCGCGCGCGATCGTCCGGGAAGCCCGTGCGCAATACTTCCCCACCGCTTCAACGGCACCGTCATATAGTCGTTCCCAATCTTCCAGCAATCTGACAAATTCCACGCAAGCTAATCCAGGAAAACTCTCCAGTCTCTATTCTCTTCCCGTTACCGTCTCGTGGGAGCCGGATCTGTGGGGGAAGATCCGGAATGAGGTACACGCGGCAGAATACAACGCGCAGGTCAGCGCAGCCGACCTGGAGAATGAGCGGTTAAGCGAGCAAATCGCGCTGGCCGATTATTTCTTTGAGATTCGCGGACAGGATGCTCTGATCCATCTCTACGCAGACACTGTCGCGGCGGACAAGAACGCGTTGCAGCTAACGCAGACACAATATGAAACCGGAGTTGGCGACAAAATCTCCGTGGTGCAGGCGGAAGCCACGCTACAAACTGCCCAGTCGAACGCCACGAATCTTGGGATACTACGGGCACAGTATGAGCATGCCATCGCCGTCCTGGTCGGCAAGCAGGCTTCCAATTTTTCCATTCCGGTCAGGCCGCTGACGACGGTCGCGCCGCCGATTCCAATAGGCGTGCCATCGCAGCTGCTGCAGCGCAGGCCGGACGTTGCGGCGGCCGAACGGACCATGGCCGCAGAAAACGCAGAAATCGGTGTGGCCCGTGCCGCTTTCTATCCCAACCTGACTCTCTCGGCCAGTGGGGGCACGGAAAGCTCCGCGTTTACTCACCTGCTCGATTGGCCAAGCCGCTTCTGGTCGATCGGTCCTACCATCTCGGAACCACTTTTTAACGCGGCCCTGTACCCAACGCTTCACCAGTACGTAGCGATCTACAATGCCGATCTGGCCAATTATCGCCAAACCGTGCTGAGCGCATTTCAGCAGGTGGAAGACTATCTTGCGCAAGTGAGTATTTTGTCGCAACAGATTCAGCTGCAGCAGCAGGCCGTAGCTTCTGACCAGTCGGCGTTGGACCTGGAAATGGCACGGTACCAAACGGGCCTGGATCCTTATATCGACGTGGTGACGTTACAGACCACGTTGCTGGCGGGCCAGCAGACCCTGGCGAATTTGCACATTGAACAGATGACCGGCGCCGTTCAGCTGGTGGGGTCGCTGGGGGGAGGATGGGATACGTCGCAACTGCCAACGCCTTCTCAGGTGGAGAAGAACCCGCCCGCATCGGAAACGAAGATTCAGCAATAAAACGATGCGATCAACGTTTACATTGGAAGGGACACAAAAAACTCGCTAAGGATCGTCCATGGAGAACAATAACAGCGCTCCGGTCGGAAGCGCTGCTCGTTTGCGCCGCAGTCTCACCCTGTGGGATTTGGTTCTTTATGGCGTGATTGTGGTTCAGCCGGTCGCGCCGATGTCTGTCTTCGGGGTGCTGACCGATCGAAGCCATGGGTATGCGGTCACCACCATTCTGATTGCCATGGTCGCGATGCTGTTTACAGCGATCAGCTATGGCCGCATGGCGAGGGTTTATCCCAGCGCCGGTTCCGCGTTCACCTACGTCGGGCAGGAAATCAATCCGGCCTTGGGTTACATCACCGGTTGGGGCATGGTGATGGACTACCTGCTGAATCCGATGATTTGCATCATCTGGTGCAGTCAGCAGGCACATGTTTTTGCGCCTCATGTCGCCTATTGGGCGTGGGCGATCTGTTTTGCGGCGATCTTTACCGGATTGAATATTCAGGGCGTGAAGAGCTCTGCCCATGTGAATTTCGGTTTAGCAGTGGCGATGGGTGTGGTGATCGCAATTTTCTTCGTGGTCGCCGCACGGTATATTTTCGGCCATCATGGCGGACCCGGCTACTTCTGGCATCCCTTTTACGATCCCGCTACATGGAACACTAAGGCGGTCCTCGGCGGGACATCGATCGCGGTGCTGACGTACATCGGATTCGATGGCATTTCGACGTTGTCAGAAGAAGTGGAGAATCCGCGAAGAAATATTCTGCTGGCGACGGTGCTGACATGCCTGGTGATCGGCATTCTTTCGGCCATCCAGGTGTACGCGGCGCAGCTCATCTGGCCGGCGTCGGAAGCCTTCCCTAATGTCGACACGGCTTTCGTTCACGTTGCCGCACGGGCATGGCACCCCATGTTTATCATTGTCGGGTTCACGCTGCTGGTGGCCAATTTCGGTTCGGGAATGGGTGCGCAACTGGGTGCAGCCCGCTTGCTGTACGGGATGGGCAGAAGCGAGGCCATCCCGAAGGCCTTCTTTGGCAAAGTGGATCCGAAACGACATGTCCCGCGGAATAATGTTCTTTTTGTCGGTTTGATCGCTCTGGGTGGGGCCTTCGTCATGAGCTATGCACTGGGAGCCGAAATGTTGAACTTTGGCGCGCTGATCGCGTTTATGGGCGTCAATGCCGCGGCCTTCGTGCACTACTTTGTTCGCGCGGAAGAAAAGAAAATCACCCACTTTATTCCGCCTGTGACGGGATTCTTCATCTGCCTTTTGCTCTGGGTGAGTCTGAGCCATACGGCGATCATTGCGGGCGTCATCTGGATGGCCGTCGGAATTAGTTTCGGCGCCTGGAAAACGCATGGATTCCGCAAAAACCTAATCAATTTTGAACTGCCTGCAGAAGACGCATAGACTACGTACTGTTTTGGGCGCTCAAACTTCGACGCCCATTGGGAGACCTTCGAAATGCGAAATACAGTCGCTTTCTCCTTGTTTGCCTCAGCTCTTCTGACAACCACCCTGTTCGTTACGCCAAATCTATCGGCTCAAGACAGGGGCAATTCCAAAGAAGCACAGATCGCAACGAACGACGCGCTGGAAAAAGAGTTGGAGTCCGTCGCCATCATCGATCGCAAGGTGATGATCCCGATGAGCGATGGCAAGTTGATGGCAGCCGACATTTATCGCCCGAAAGACGAGACGAAAAAGTACGGGACGATATTTGTGCGGACTCCGTACAACTTTAATTATTGGGACATCGATTTAGGTGCGCCGCGCAATATGAGCGCGGAGTTAAATGCGGTGAAGCGCGGCTATGCCTATGTGGAGATCAACGAGCGCGGCCAGTTTTTTTCGCAGGGAAATTACGACATCCTGGGACCGCCGCTGAGCGACGGGTACGACGAATTTTCGTGGATCGCAAAGCAGCCCTGGTCGAACGGCAAGGTGGGAACGATCGGGTGCTCTTCCACCGCGGAATGGCAGCTGGCGGTAACGGCGATGGGAAATCCGGCGGACGCGGCGTTCATCCCCATGGGTTTTGGCGCCGGCGTGGGACGCGTTGGCCCCTACTACGAGCAGGGAAACTGGTATCGCGGCGGCGCGGTGCAGATGCTGTTTATCGACTGGCTCTACGATGTGCAGAATTCGGTGCGACCGATGTTTCCGGGGGATACGTCGCAGGCTGACCTGATCGAAGAGTCGAGAGCCTTCGATCTGGCCCGCATTTTCCGCCAGTCGACTGGTCAAAAGCGTTGTGGCATTTGCCGGAGATGGACATTATTAAGGCGGTGAATGGGCCAAAGGGAATTTTTGCGGATCAAATGCCGGGGATTGCCACGGGTGGCGCGATGATCGAGCGCACCCCGAACGATCCAGCGTGGTACAAAGGCGGCCTGTGGAACGACAGCATGAAGATCAACGTGCCCGGCTTCTGGTGGATGTCGTGGTACGACGTGTCGATCGGGCCCAACCTGGCGGCGTATAACTTTGTGCGCAAGACCGCGCGGCCGGACATAGCCAACGAACAGTATGCGGTGATCGCGCCTACCGGACACTGCGGCTATTGGCGCGCGACGGAACACACTGTGATTGGCGAGCGCGACATGGGCGATGCGCACATCAATGTCGACGCGCTGACCTACGGTTGGTTCGATCACTTCCTGAAGGGCGAAGACAATCACGTGCTGGAAACCATGCCCAAGATTCGCTATTACGTGATGGGAGAGAATCGCTGGGAGACCGCGAATACATGGCCGCCAGAAGGCGCGCAGCCGCTAAGCTTCTTTCTGTCGAGCGATGGCAAAGCGAACAGCCTGTACGGGGATGGATCGTTGTCGGTGGCTCCGCCGAAGAAGGATGTTGGCGACAAGTTCACCTACGATCCCATGAATCCTGTGCCGACGCATGGCGGCAACGTGTGCTGCGAAGGCAATGCGGTGCACCCGGGCGCGTTCGACCAGCGGCAAATGGAAACCCGCAACGACATTTTGGTCTACACCACCGAACCATTCAAAGAAGGGACGGAGGTCAGCGGTCCCATTCACGTGACGCTTTATGTATCTTCCGATGCGAAGGACACAGATTTCACACTGAAGCTGATCGATGTGGCTCCGGATGGCCCCGCCTACAACCTGGACGAGAACATCCAGCGCATGCGGTATCGCAATGGGTATGACAAGCCGGTCGTCTGGATGGAGCCGGGTCAGGTTTATAAAGTGACATTTCAGCCGATGCAGACCAGCGACTATATTCCCGCTGGCCATTCGCTGCGAATTGAAGTGTCGAGCAGCAACTTTCCGCGTTTCGATCGAAATTTGAACACGGGCGGCAACAACTACGATGAGACGAAGAGCGTTGTCGCCCATAATGAAGTCCATCACTCGGCGGAATACCCATCCGAGATTACCTTCACAGTCGTACCGCACCCTCATCCCATGAATTGAGGCGAGAGGCCAGCAGGAAAGGTTCATCGTGCAAACTTTGTTGTCGTTCGCCCGCTTGCGACGGCTGCGTATTGCGGTGCTTACAATCATCGCGTGTTCCTTGCCTCTAGCTCGCGCGGAGGTACGCCTTCCATCAATTTTCGCGGACCATATGGTGGTACAAAGGAACTTTCCTGTGCACGTATGGGGAATGGCGACACCAAATGAAACAGTCTCAGTTACATTTCGTGGTGAGACACAAACAACCACCACAGGCCCGCTGGGACGATGGAGCGTGTACCTGAAGCCAGGGAAAGCTGGTGGGCCGTTTTCGATGGAGGTCCATGGTAGCAGCACCATCACGCTGCAGGATGTGCTGGTGGGCGATATCTGGATTGCATCGGGGCAGTCCAACATGGAATTTCCCATGGCAGAGGGAATGAATCGCGGAGTGAACAATGAGAAAGCTGAGATCGCGGCCGCAAATTATCCGCAGATTCGCCTGCTGACGATTGCCACCAACTCCTCCGATTATCCACTGGAGCACGCAGAGATTCGCCAACCGTGGGGAGCGTGCACGCCCGCGACCGTCGCTCAGTTTTCCGCCGTGGGTTATTTTTTCGCGAGAGACCTGCAAGAGCACCAGCACATTCCCATCGGAGTGATCGACGACACCTGGGGCGGCACCATTGCGGAGGCCTGGACCAGCCTGGATGCGCTCTCCGCGAACGCTTCCCTGATGCCGGTGTTTGCCTGGCGCGCCAAGCTGATGGATGAATTGCCGACCACGATGCTTCAACAGAAGAAGGAGCAACAGGAAATTGACGCTGCGAAGGCGGCTGGAAAACCAATCCCGGAATTTCCATGGCATCCGGATCCCGCGTCGTGGAAACCGGCAGGACTATATAACGCGATGATCGCGCCGCTGACTCCGTTTCCAATTAAGGGAGTGATCTGGTACCAGGGAGAGTCCAACGACGATCCGGAAGCCGTCCCGATTTATGGGGAGCTTTTCAAGACGATGATTCAGGACTGGCGCAATCATTGGAGGGAAGGGCCATTTCCGTTCCTATTTGTGCAACTGACGAGCTGGAATCCGGGTTTGACCTGGCCTGAACTCCGCGAGCAACAGACGGAGGCGCTTGCCCTGAAAAATACAGGCATGGCGGTGACGATTGACATTGGAGATCCAGACAATATTCATCCCAAAGACAAACAGGATGTCGGAGCGCGGCTGGCCTTGGCGGCGCGCGGAATCGCCTATGGGGAGCCGATTGAATATTCCGGCCCAATGTTTCGACAAGTGACGACCGAGGGTACAAGCTTGCGTGTGTGGTTCAATCACACGGGCGGGGGCTTGACCAGCAAGAACGGAACGCTGCGCGGATTTGAAATCGCCGGCGCCGACCAGAAATACTTCCCTGCCCAGGCGAAGATTGATGGCGACACCGTCGTGGTGTCGAGTCCTTCCGTGGCAACGCCGGAAGCGGTGCGATATGGGTGGGCGGCCAATCCCGACTGCAATTTATACAATGGCGCGAATCTTCCCGCGTCTCCATTCCGGGCGAAGGTGTTCAACAGCAATTAGACAATTTGGCAGTCAGAGAATTTCGCCAGTTTGCGCAACAAGACGATGGGTCATTCATGCGCCGACTGAAAGTGATACAGGGCTTCCGCATTTCCGCGCAGCACCATGCGGGCAATATCGTTCGCACGCTCGCGGCTGATCTCGTGATCCCGCAGCATGCCGGTTAAGGATATGCCCAGGGCCTCGCGAGCATCATGACTGGCAATCCAGGTCGCTTCCGGCCAATCCATCTGATCGTTATAGGCGTAGCCGTCGGTTCCAAACAAAACTTTCTGCGGCTGCAACTCCAGCCACTCCCGCAACCAAATGGCTTCGGTATGCGGAGGGATGATCAGGTCTTGCGAAGAGATATCGACATAAACGTTTGGCTTTTGCAGCAGCGCTCCAATTTCGCGAACGTAAGGCCAGCCGCCGTGGAGCAGCACGAAATTCGTCTTCCGCAAGCGCGGATCATTGAACAGTGGCTCCAGCAATAATGGATTCACGCCGGTGATGGAAAAATAACTGCCGGCGCCAGCCATGGCGTGCAGATGCACGGGCATGCCCAGGCGTCCGCATTCCATCGCGATATAGCGAAACAGAAAATCCTGCAGCAATTTGTATTCGGCGGCATCGGGAACTCCGCCGCCGACCCACTTGGAATAGACCTTTTCGACCTGCGCGCGCGGAGGATCGCTGAAGTTGAAGGAGCGCAAGTACGCCACTTCAAACTTTTCGGCCACCGCTCCTCCGGCCTTCTGCTGCTGAAGAATCGGCGTGACCACTCGGGTAAGATATTCATCCAGCGTCGCGGGCGGAGCGCCGATGCCAACTTGCTTAAAGTATTTCGCACGGACCTGATCCTCCAGAGCGAAGAAGGTCCTTCTATCCGGAGAGACCGCAGCCATACCGCTGTTATCGAACGGAAACAGCAGCGCATCGACATAAGGAACCCAGCGAAAACGAGGCGGCTCGACGCCTCTGCCCATAGCGACACGATTCGCCAACATCGTGCCGATTTTGGCTTGATCCAAAACCCAGGCTGGATAATTCTCGCCCTGTTGCGCCTTGACTCGATCGCGCGCGGCTTGCAACTGGGCCAAGCCGTTAGCATTGAGCGGCGGTGGAGTATCGAAACCGTACAAAGTCTTCCATGCCGCCCCCAGCAAAGGAAAATCCGGCCGCAACGCAACCGGGTCCGACTGCGGCTCCAGCGAAGTGGCCGGCAGTGCGTCGAATTCGCGATCTGTGTTGTCCAGCGGAGGCGCGAGGACAGGATGGGCGTGATTGTCGACCGCCCAGACAGCAGCGATCTGCCGCGCAATCCCAGGATCAATTTCGGGCGCGGCTTGTTGCGCGAAGCAGAAAGCCACCGGGAGAACCATCCAGGTCGCTGTCAAGGCTGCAAGTTGTCGCAGACAATGCATGGGCATATTCCAATTGCAACTGTGACAGATACATATAGACGAAGCACGGCTCTAAAGAACAGGTCGTCCTATTATGCTGACGACCTGCGCGTGTTATTTACGTAGATATGCATCCGTTCCGCTAATCCAATCCTCGCGGGGCGGGCAAAAGATATCCAAATCCACGGTATCTTCCAGGGCTTCGGCGCTGTGGGGCAGGTTGGACGGGATGACGAGAATTTCTCCGCTACGTACGATCAGTTCCCTGCCCTCGATGACAAATTTCAACGCGCCTTCCAGGACATAGGTGATCTGTTCATTGTCATGACTATGCTGCGGCACGATCGATCCTTTGCGCAGAATAATCCGGGCGAGCATGCTGCGCTCCCCGGCAACAAACTGACGATCGATCAATGGATTCAGATGCTCGACAGGCATATCCTGCAGCCGAATATGCTGCAATTTGGAGCTCGCCCGGTCCGTGATTGTGCTCATTGTGTTTACCCTTCCCTTTCGTGTGGGCCCAAGTATAGCAGTCTATGAAGGCTGTACATCGCATCGCAACAGGCGGCGGACAGAAATGATATTTATACTCACCCTATGGAAACCGGACTCCGAAATCGTGTCGCCATTGTTGCCGCATCGAGCAAAGGAATTGGTCGTGCCACGGCGCTTGCTTTCGCCGCGGAAGGAGCGAATCTCGCTATTTGTGCTCGTCACGCCGAGCCGTTGAACCTTGTCGCCGAAGAGGCGCAGCGCCTGTACGGAGTGGAAGTTTTCACCGCGACATTTGACGTTGCGGAAGACGAAAGCGTGCGACAGTTCGCCGACTCCGTTCGCCTCCATTTTGGCAGGATCGATGTCTGCGTGACAAATGCCGGTGGTCCGCCGGCCAAACCATTCGCGGAAACTACGATCGCAGAATGGGACAGCGCCTATCAACTGAACCTTCGCAGCATCGTATCGTTCGCACATGCGGTTCTTCCTTCGATGCAACAACAGCACTGGGGACGTTTTATCGCCATAACTTCGATCGCCGTCAAACAACCGGTGCTCGAACTGGTTCTTTCTAACGCAGTCCGCACCGGCGTTCTGGGATTGGTACGTTCCCTGGCGACTCAGTACGGCCCGGACAACATCACCATCAACAATGTTGGTCCCGGCTATACCGCGACGGATCGAGTAAAAGAACTGGCGCAATCGAACGCGCAAGCCACCGGTCGAACTGCTACCGATTACGAAGCGGAGATCGCGAAAGACATTCCGCTGCGACGGCTGGCAAAACCGGAAGAAGTTGCCGACGCAATCGTCTGGCTCGCTTCTGAACGCGCCGCTTATATTACCGGTCAGACCATTTTGGTCGACGGCGGCGTCTATCGCGGTTTGTAGCTCGGACATTTTCCCTTCTCATGGCAATGCAAACGCAACGTAGTAGCCTTCATATGGAACCTTGTCCATTTTGCTTCCTGCGGCAGCGATTGCGATGTACTGTTTTCCGTCGACCATATATGTAATGGCGGCAGCGACGCCGGGAGCAGGCAAGTCGGCACTCCACAGCAACTGGCCGGTCTGGCTGTTAAATGCACGAATTCTTTTGTCGTAAGCGGTGGCTCCAATGAAGAGCAGGCCGCCGGCAGTCACGACAGGGCCGCCGTAATTTTCTGTTCCGGTGTTCGACATTCCCTTTGACTGCAAGCGCGGGGTAATAACCCAGAGGAATCTTCCAAAGATATTTTCCTGTGTTCAGGTCGATGGCATTCAACGTTCCCCAGGGCGGCGCGATTGCGGGATAGCCATCGGGATCGAGAAATCTGCGATAGCCAGTGAACCTGTATCCGCCACCGATTTGGCCTGCGCCTGGCGCTGATGTGGATTCGCTTTCAGCCTGCGCGGCTGTTTTTGCAGAAGACGGCGCCTTCGGACCATCCTTCAAATACTCGAGGAGTGCATCCAGATCGCTTCCCGTCACATTCGGGAACGGAGGCATCCTGCCGCCGCCGGCATGAATCCTGTCAACAATCTGTTGCTTCGTCATTCGCTTGTCGATATCGATCAGCGAAGGAAATGTTGGTGGAGAGCCGGTCCTATCGGCCCCATGGCAAATACCGCATTGGCTTTGATAGATTTTTTCACCCTGACCCGCTGCAGCCTGAGTGCGAATCAACCCGCCGGTCCACGCCATTTCATTGGAGTTGATGTAGATGACTCCGGTTGTCGGATCGACGGCAGGCCCTCCCCACTCGCCGCCGCCATCAAAGCCGGGAAACACGACCGTCTGTTTATCCACGCTGAATGGAACAAACTGTCCGGCGCTATTGAATGTCCTGAATTGCTTCTCAGCCCAGGCATGCGCCGCCGGTGTGCGATTCGTCAGCATGTCGGCGTTCAGCAGCTGACGGCCATACGGCTTGGGCTCTGTCGGCAACGGCTGGGTTGGCGAAGCGACTTCTCCGGGGACGGTGCTCGATGGATACTTTCGCTCTTCAATTGGAAACAGCGACTGTCCCGTCGCGCGATTGAACAGGTACACATATCCTTGCTTGGTGGTCTGGGCCACCGCGTCGACACGCTTGCCGTCGCGCTCCACCGTCACCAGCGCGGGGGGTGCAGGAAAATCGCGATCCCAGATGTCGTGATGCACGCCTTGAAAATACCAAATGCGTTTTCCGGTGTCGGCATCGAGCGCAAGCAACGTGTCGGCGAATAAATCATTGCCGATGCGATCTCCGCCATAAAAATCGAACACCGCGGACCCGGTCGGCACGTAGACGATGCCTCTCTTCGTGTCGATGCTCATACCGGCCCAGTTATTGGCGGAGCCCGCAGTTTTCCATGCGCCCTTTGGCCAGGTATCGTAGCCAAATTCGCCGGGACGCGGAATGGTATGAAATCTCCACACCAGGGCTCCCGTGCGAACATCGAATGCACGAATATCTCCAAGCGGCGCAGGATGGGTTTCCGGCTCCATGGCGCCCATGATGATCAGATTTTTGTAGACGACGCCGGGAGTGGTGATGGCGAGAGACTCAAAGCGATAATCGCGGCCCAGCCCTTTGCGCAGATCAATGCGGCCATTTTCACCGAAGGAAGAAATTGGCTTGCCGGTGATTGGATCAAGCGCGTAGAGAAAATTCATGACGCCCGCGAGAAGTCTGCTCTGCTTTCCATTAGCCCAGTAGGCGAGGCCGCGCATCGGTCCGGACGCGGCGATTCCGGAATCAAACTTCCACAGCAATTTGCCGGTCGTGGCGTCCAATGCGATCACTTTTTGCGTGGATGAATACGCGTAGAGAATGTGACCGATGACGAGCGGGCTGGTTTCCAGAGCGCCCTTTTCGCCGGTGTCATAGATCCACGCTCGACGCAGTTTACTCACATTTTGCCGATTGATTTGCGTCAGACCGGAATAGTGATCGCTGGCTAGCTGGCCCCCATACACTGGCCAGTCCACCGTTTTCCCACGGTTCGATGCCGCCGCCCATGCGGTTGCGTTCGCAAACGCAGACACAAAACAGAAGCCGAGGCAAAGTGCGGCAGAACAAATTCGAAGCCTGATTCTCATCTTCATCCTGAAGGTAAGCAACTCCCGGCCCTGGGCCTATTGTGGCGCAACCCAGCCATTGCTCAGTTCTACACGAATGGGAATTGTGCCGAGGTTCTTGCCCGCCGACTCCGCAGTCACGGTAAAGTTTTGCCAACCGGGCAATTTGGTTGCGGGCGCATCTGCCGTGACGCGAGCGTAATACTCGGCGTGTGCCGGTATAGATAGCGGAGCCAGCGGCCGTACTTTCCACTGGGCGGGTGCTTGCGCGGAAAGGTTGACGTCGATTGTGTGATCCAGCGGATTCTCGATGATCAAAGGAATATAGAACACCCCGCTTGTGTGAATTGAAATCTCCAGTGGCACCAAAGTCTTTAAATGCTCCAGTCCATGAGCCTGCCAAAATTTTTGGTAGAAGGCCCACGGATCGCCGATCAAAAGAGTCGGCTCAGAGTATCCGACGGCCGTATATCCAGGCGCGCGTTGGAAGGGTACACCATCCTCGACAACGCCGGCGAAAACATCGTCGGTCACTCCAGAAGGAACTAACGATTTGCCGAAAATAAACTTTACCGGCTGCATCGCAAACTTTGTCAGCTCTTCAGGCGAAGTTTCTGCGGTGTGATTCTCGATCTCTTTTGTGACTTCGCCGCCGCCCTGGGTGACATGATGGCTCACTTCCCTGGCCGCCATCAAACCATAGCTCTCATGCTGTGACGGGGAGATATCACTCGACGAATATTGCGGGCCCTGACCCTCAAAAATGTCATGAGTTGGATTGTAGACGTAGTAGATTTTCTCCGGCTGCCAGGGGCGAAGGGCTTCCGTCATATTCATGGCGACGTTGGGATGGATGGCAGGAGAGACTTGCTCAGAGAATACGGTGGGATCGCCGGCCAGATCAAATGCCTCTGTGGCGAGAACACCAGCAGCCTGGTGATCGGCATGGTTTTCGCCGGTGGTGAAATCCGGGAGCCACGTGAGAATGACAGACGGTCGCGTGATGCGAACGATTCGGACCAACTGGTCCAGACAGCCTCCATGGCCGCAGTGCTCGAGCGAGGTCAAAACATTCTGACTGGCTGTGTCGTGACCATTGAGAAACCAGACATTCGTGATGCCTAGCGAGGCGACTGCGGTACGTCCTTCAATCTGGCGGATGTCTCCCAGGGCAGATGCCTGCTCCGGACCGACGTCGTTGTTTCCACCGCCTCCGGGATTTTGGAATACCACGGTGACACGCTTATGGTGGTCATGGGCATCTGGAGTGGCCTTGGTGGCGACCGACGAAATTATGGTCGCGGCGTACCTGGCGCGCGAAATCTACGACCGTCAGGATGTGCAACTACCACAAGGACGTCTGCTTTGAAACGCGGCTGTGCGTCCTCTGAGCGCTGCACGCTGGTGATGCGGTGCGATGAACAGGGAGCTTTATTTCTTTCCGCGGCCACGCTTTGCGATAGGCGCCGTAGAACCGCGAGCGACGAGTTTTGGCACGATCATGTGGGTATCGCCATAGGGCTGGACGCCATCCTCCGCGCCGCGCTCCAGATGTTTCAGGATGTAGTTGGCGGCATACTCCCCCATTTCCGCCATTGGCTGACGAATCGTAGTTAAGCCTGGCGTAGTGAGCGCCGCAGAGGGAATGTCGTCGAATCCGATCACAGAGCAGCTCTCGGGAACGCTGCGGCCGTTTTCTGAGAGCACACGAATGGCACCGTAGGCGGTGAGGTCGTCAAACGCGAGAATCGCAGTGAACTTTTCCCTCGCGTCGATCAATTCCTTCGCCAAGCGATGTCCGCCGTCAAATACTGAGCCAGATTCTGCGGTGCCCGGAAGATCGCGGATCAACGCCGGATTCAGCTTCAGTCCGGCATCTTTCGCAAAACGACGGATACCCCGCCATCGCATGCGACTGTCAGCCATTCGGCGAGGGCCACGCAAGAAGGCAATGTCACGATGACCGAGCTGATAGAGATGTTCGATGGCTGCGTACCCGCCGGCTTCATTGTCCACAAGTACGGAATTGATCGTAGGCGATTCGAGATCGCGGCCGACTACCACAGTGGGGATCTGCCGATCATCAATGTCTTCCAGCAACGCGATATCAAAGAGTAGCCAATTCGGTACGGTGATCAGTCCTTCCACGCGGCGCTCCATCATCATTTCGAGATATCGTTCGAGCTGCTGAAGTTGATTGTGCGCATCCATGACGATCGGCAGATAGGCCGTAGGTAACAACTTGCTCTCAATGCCTTGCAGGATGAGGGTACAGAATGGATCGGCCAGGTCGATCACCAGAACACCAATCATGTGGCTTTTCTGGCTGCGAAGCGAACGTGCAAAAATATCCGCCCGATAACCGAGGCGCTTCACCGCATCGAAAATCTTCTCTTTGGTTTTTGCGGGAATATATCGTGACAGGGGAGCTTCATTCACTACCAGCGACACTGTGGAAGGAGAAAAACCGCTGGCTCGCGCCACATCCGTCAAAGTTACGCGTCTGCGGTTTAAATTTGACTTCCTCATTCCTTCTCCCACGTTCGTCGTATCAGCTCAATCATTTCGTTCGGGGGAATCACTCCTGATGCCAACTAACACGTTAAAGTAACGACAAATCGGATGCTATTCCGATACAAACATTCATGCAATAGCTAGTTCCTCTTTTGGAAACGGCGATGAATGATGCCTACTTTGATCCCGAACCGACATTTATGCAGGCGTGACGAGCCAGCCGCGCAATATCAGATTTTGACGTTCGCGGGAATTAGTTCTCCAGAGTCGGATGCCCTCTACTCCTGAATTACGGCCTTGACCAGGTTGCGGGGATGGTCAACATTGCGTCCGTGAAGCAACGCGATCTGGTACGCAAAAAACTGCAGCGGGATCACTTCGCATATCGGCAGCAGGTACTCACTGCATCTTGGGATGAAGACACAATCATCGCTATACTGCGGCACTTCCTGGTCACCCTCGTTCGCCAGAGCAAAGACCTTTGCACCCTGCTGGCGCATGTCCTTCAGCAACTGCACCACCTTGGAATATCGCAACAGCGAATCATGGTCTTTGGGATCATGGGTCGCCAATACAACGAGCGGTGTTTCGGGTCCGACGAGGGCGTTCGGTCCGTGTTTCAGTTCGCCGGCCGGATAGCCTTCGGCATGCGTGTAGGAGGACTCTTTCAGCTTGAGGGCGCCTTCGCGCGCGATTGGGTAATGAATACCGCGACCCAGAAATAAAAACGCGGTTGCATCGCGGTAGTTGACGGCTAATTCCCGCACCTTCTGCTCCCATACAGGGAGTGCCTTGGCAATCATGTCGGGAAGTGCGAGCGCTTCTCCGCACATGGAATCGGCGACATTCAAAGTCATGCGGCCGCGTTGGTGGGCAAGCGAAAGGGAAAGCAAATAGAGAACGAGTAACTGGCCGGTGAAGCTCTTGGTGGCGGGAATAGCTTTCTCCGGACCAGCGCAGACCGGGAGACTCGCGCGCGCTTCCCTGGCCATGGAAGAGTCACTGCGATTGGTGATTGCCGCAGTTTGCAGTCCACGGGAACGCGCTTCGCGCAAGGCGGCCAACGTGTCCGCGGTTTCTCCGGATTGCGAGATGACGATGACGGCGGGATTGTGCAGCGTGTGGGTGGAGCGATAACAATACTCGCTGGCATATTCAACGTCAACGGCGAGGCCGGCAATATCCTCCAGCATAATTTCACCGGCCAACCCAGCGTGCCGGCTGGATCCGCTGGCGGCGATCACGATGCGTTCGTGACCGAGCAGCGCGCTATGGGCAGCCAACATCGGCTCGCGTGTCAGCCGACCGTTTTGCGTGTAGTAGGCAAGTGTGTCGGCCAGGGCCTGGGGCTGTTCAAAAATCTCGCGCAACATAATATGGGGAAATTGTCGCGTGGTATCAAAAGTGGGCGCGTGCGGCGAATCGATAGTCATAGGAGATCTCAATGAGGCGTGACAAGCACGGGCAGAATCTGAAAGGCTTTGCATCGGAAACAGTTGCAAACCTGAAGCCTGGACTTGCTCGTTTCCCTATTCTAACGATTAAATCTTCGCTCTCGATATCTTTGCGCCACAAAAGAGAAACCAGCGGGGGCAGAAAGTTTACTTACCCTGGATGGGCCAGATTCTCGATTGACTGCACTTCGAGGCGGGGTAAGTTCGGTTCGAACTCGTCCGCTTTCGGCGGTTCAGGGCTCAATGAGGCGCAACGGAATCTTCTTTCGGGTGGTTGACCTTCTGAAAGAGCCATGTCAAAGCCGCTGCAAGAAACGCGAAGAGCGCAGTCCAGCGAAACACATCAACGAATGCCCACAGCAGTGCCTGTCGCTGCAGCTGCATATACATGGCAGCCAAAGCCGCGGGATCTCCGGCAGCAGCACCGAGAAAACGGGCGAAGTAATGGCTCATCATCGTCATGTGCTGTTGAAACCAGTAGCCACTTTGCGGCACTGTGGCAGCGATGCGGACTTGATGAAAGTCGGCGCGTCGAACCAGGACCGTCTGCGCCATGGAAATTCCAATGGAGCCGCCAATATTTCGCATCAGGTTGAAGATGCCGGTGGCGTTGCCCATCTCGCGATTGCTGAGTGTTGCGGTGCCAACGCTGGCGATTGGGACAAACAGAAAGCTCATGGCGAAACCGGTCACGACGATGGGAATCAGAAGCGTGGTCGGGGAAATCTCCAGATTCACGAAGGAGAACAAAATCGAGCAAACTCCAAACACAACGAATCCAATTGAGAGAAGCCATCGGTTATCCATCTTATGACTGATGAACCCAATAATGGGGAGCCCAATCATGGAGCCGATTCCACGCGGAGCGACAATGATGCCAGCGGTCAGCGCGGTATACCCAAGCACTTCCTGATAAAAAAGCGGCAGAACCGTGATTTGGATATAGAGAATAAAACCCAATACAAAAATCAAAACGCAGCTGACGCCGAAGTTCCGATTGCGCAGTGCGACGTGAAGGTCGACCAGCGGATGGCGAGCTCGCCAGGAATGAACAATGAACCAGCCAAGAGAAATGCAAAGGATGAGGGTGGCCCAGCGAATCCAGGGTGCGCCGAACCAGTCGACTTCCTGTCCCTTGTCCAGGATCACCTGAAGACACCCGGTCCACAGGCACAGCAGGCCAAATCCCAGATTATCGAATGGGCCGATTTTTGCATTTCGTATGTAGGGCGGATCGTGAACGAAGCGGCTGATCATGAAAACTGCAAGCATGCCGATCGGGATATTGATGTAGAAAGCGTACCGCCAGCTATAGGAATCGGTGAGCCAGCCGCCTAGCGTTGGCCCCAGCACGGGCGCGACCACCACGCCGAACCCGAACAGGGCCATGGCTGCGCCGCGTTTTTTGGGCGGAAAGCTTTCCAGAAGGATCGCCTGGGACAGAGGTTGCAGCGCTCCTCCCCCAGCGCCCTGGAGCACGCGAGCGATCAACAGCAAAGTGAGCGAAGGTGCAGCTCCGCAAAAGAACGAAGAAATGGTAAACAGCACCACACAGGAGATGAGAAATCTTTTTCGTCCAAAGCGAAGCGCGAACCAATTGCTGGCCGGCAGAACGACGGCATTGGCAATCAAATAACTGGTGAGCACCCAGGTCGCCTCAGAATTTGAAGCGGCGAGTGAACCTGCAATGTAGGGAAGCGCGACCGACGCGATGGCGGTGTCCAGCACCTCCATAAACGTGGCCAGCATCACAGAGATGGCCACCACCCACGGGTTGGTTGGAGTTGTTGTCTGAGGGGCTGTCGCAGGAGCGGGCGGGAGCGGAGCCGCGGCCTGCGCCGAAGACGAGTCAACCGAAGGCCTCTCGAGCAGCGTAGCCATGACCGCACGCCTCCCTGGCCAGAGACACAGAGAGTGACGATTCAGGGTAGGACGGGCACGTGCTTGCGTCTGTGTCTGGTATCACACCCGCGCACAGTGAGCTCGCCTGACTTACGTCTGATGATGCTTCGCAGTTCTTGCGTCAAGTGGATTGAGGTAGTCGCCTACCCTGACAATCAAGTACCGTGGACTGGATAGCAGACGCGGCAATTGGCCTATTTTCGAAGGGAAGTTGTATGAACTCATTCACACGTAGAACGTTCTGCAAGGGAGCGATCCTTTGCTCCGCGGGCACCGTCTTTGCAAAAGAGATGAAGTCACCGCACGCCGACTTTCCGACGGACCCACGCGCAAGAATCGCGGTTGCGACCTATCCATTTCGAAGCATTCTCATCTCCCCGACAAATCAAGATCGCGACACCTCCAAGCCGGGAATGGATCTGGCTGCTTTCGCTCGCTATGTACGGACGGAGTTTCACGTGCGCGGGATCGAGCCGCTGTCGCTCCACTTCCCTTCCACCGAGCCCGGGGAGATTGTGAAATTGCGTGAGGCATTCGATGCGGCCGGCGTACACACGGTCAACATTCCCGTCGATGACTCGGTTGAGCTTTGCAGTACAAACGCTGCCAAACGAGCCTCCGGGAATGCACGCTATCGCACCTGGATCGATATCGCAGTGACGCTTCGGTCTCCCAGCATCCGCATCTGGATTCCGAAGTGCGCCGACACTTCCGACCTTCCCAGGGCGGTCGATGCTTTGAAGCCGACCCTCGATTATGCGACCGCCCACAAAATGGTGATCAACCTCGAGAACGATGATCCGGTTCTCTCCTCCGACACACGAATCCTGGCAGCCATCCGGCTCGCCAACACACCCTACTTGAGGGCGCTGCCTGACTTTGCAAACTCCCTGATGGGAGGCGATGAGAAATTCAATGCGCAGGCGGTGCAGCGAATGTTTGCGCACGCGTGGAACATCGCGCATGTGAAAGACGCCGAGATGATCCGCGGAAAACGCGAGACTGTTTCGTTACCAGAGCTATTTGGAATCGCGAAGGCGGCACGATATCGCGGCTACTACTCTATGGAATCGGACTCCGATGTCGATCCGGTGGTCGATACCAAACACCTGATTGAGCAAAGCCTGGCACTGATGTAGGCAGCGTCTGGTCTCGCGAGCGACACACCTCTGGAACCCATTTGCAACAGAAACCTCGCCGGCAAATGCTCGATTGAGCCGTGCTGGGCAACAAATCTTCGAGACCACAGGATTCGGCTCATCTTTTTTCGCCCACAGCCGATGTTTCATTATGACCATCGAGGGGCGAAACCACTATGCTTGAACGCCAAATTCTGCTGGCAGAAGAAAATGCGGAGCACAGCGCGCAGCTCCAGGAGTATCTCCACCGGCTGCACTATTCCGTTGAGATTCATTCGAGCGGCCTGACCGCGTTGCAGCGCCTGCAGGAACCAGACACGCCTTGCATGGCCCTGCTGAGTTCTTCGCTTCCGCAAATGACTGGGCTGGAAGTCGGACTGGAGATACGACGCCGTTCGCGCAGGCGACAACTCTGGCTCATGCTGATGAGCGCAAACCCAAGTTCGGATGAAGTGATCATGGCTACGAATGCGGGCGTCGATGAGTTTCTCGCCAAGCCTGTTGATTTTCAAGATCTTCGCATGCGTATCCGAACTGGCGAGCGCTTACAGAATCTGTATGCGGAATTGAGCGACTCTGCCATGGCGATGGAATTCCATTGCAGTCACGACCCGTTGACCGGAACCTGGCGGCGCGAAGCAATCCTGGACCTGATCTTCAAGGAGACGGACCGGGTGCAGCGACTGCAAACTCCCTTCAGTATCCTTCTACTGGATGTCGATGGCTTCGGCGGCTTGAACCTGAAATATAGCTCCAATGTCGGGGACACGTTGCTGAAATTGCTTGCCAATCGGTTGCGCCGTCAACTGCGAAGCTACGACACAATAGGCCGCTATGCCGAAGACGAATTTATTATCATGCTTCCCGGATGCAGTGCGACGGAAGCGGCGGCCAAAGCAGAGAGAATTCGCCTGGCGGTCGCGAATCGTCCCTTCATTGTCGACGGAGATGCAATTTCAATGACAGCCTGTCTCAGCTTTGCCGTCAGTTCAGGACGCTCTCCGCTGATTGTGTTGCGAGAAGCGGAACGAGCGCTGTCACTTGCCAAGCGACAAGGCCCAAATTCCGTGCGAATCGCGGGAGAAATTACGTCCGTCGAACCGATGTCGCCGTCTCTGCGCCGCAGTACAGCTCCGGCCGAGTGAAATGTACAAGACGATCACTCAGTCATCGAGGCGGTGCACTCCTCTGCCCAAAGCAGCGATGTGCGATAGAGTTCGTGCATCTGATCCGGACATACGGCAACTCCATTGCAGTTCAAACATTCCCACTCGCCTGCCTGGTACTTCTGAAAACAGTTCAGCGAGCGCCGCACGTCGTTTGACTCTCCCAGCAACGCATCCTTGACGGCAGCGCGTAACGGGAGCAGTTCCACGACCTGTGACATGGGAATTCCCAGCAGAACCGGCAACAACGAGAGCAATCCAAACAGGTATTGTTCCGTGGGATCTTCATTCAGATGGGCTGCCGCCAACTCACAAAAGCTGGCTCGCTGCAGCGTTTGACGCACCAGTTCCGGCGAGTGGCCTTGTCCGGATTCGGCAGCGATCGCGACAGTGACCAGTTTGCGAAAATGATCTTCACCGGCCACGATCAAGGCTCGCTCAATGGAAGTGATTTCGTGCCGCAGGGCGAAATTGGCGCTGTTGACCAGGCGCAGCAGGCGATAGCACAGAGAGGTCTCGCGACGAACAAGCTTTTCCACCGAACGCCACTCAAAGGATGGCTGGCTTACGGTGGCGAGGATTTGAATGTAGGACAGGTAGTTCGATGGAATATGATTGCGAGCCAGAACGTCAGGACGGCAGAAAAAATAGCCCTGAAACAGGTCGAATCCCTCTTCCAGAGCGATGCCAAATTCCTCTTGCTCTTCCACTTTTTCGGCCACCAGCCTCGCGTCGCAACCTTTCACGAAGCGGCGTATCTCTGCTCTGTGAGCGGCATCGCTTAAGCGAAAGTCAATCTTGATGTAGTCGGCATAGGGGAGGAATCGCTCCAGGCCGGGGCGAGGGACAAAATCGTCGAGGGAAAATTGATAGCCCACGGCGCGCAGCCGCCGACAGGCTCCCAAAACTTCATTGTCCGGTTCGATGTCCTCCAGTATTTCGAGTACCGTTGAACGAGCCGGCAAAAGGGTAACCAGGCCGGACGTCAGCGCATTTCGCGTGCAATTGAGAAATGTTTTGCCGCGCCGTGCCAGCGACTCAAAGCCGTACAGGACAGAGTTGTCGACCATCAGGCGAGTTGCGGATTCAGATTCCGCGGGAGAGGAAATGCAGAAGCGGTTTTCCTTTCCAGCGCGAAAAAGAAATTCGTATCCAAACGGCTGCTTGTTTCGGTCGAGTATCGGCTGACGCGCAAAGTACCGCGCAGAGGTCGACTGTGACACGTCGGCTAACCTTTCAGGGTTGGAATCGATCGTTGTCGAGGTTTGTGCCAACAATGGGAATCGCCCTTCTACGCCGACCAACGACGGGACTCCGCCTCGGCGAACAGGAATGCCGGAACGCCTACATTGCCATTGGCAGATGCTGTCGGTTGTGACAGCGAAGGGTCTTGATTCGCGCCTTCCGGGGTTCTTTGCGGAAGATTCGCCTGGCCGCTGGGTGAGGACACCTGCTTCCAGGCGTCGCGAACATTCAGAATGTCCCGAATGGATTGCTGCAACAGCGGCACGGACGCGTCGCGCGAGCCGCGCACACACTGGGCGTAAATCGCCGCGTAGAACTCCGACAAGGCCGCTGCCGGCTGTCCGCCGATATCGGCGCGAAGCCGCGCCTGCAAGTAGGTCAAGATATCGAGCACGCGACGAATCGCATCCCGGCGCCCTGCCACTTCGCCGGCTTCAATGTTCGCAATCGCTCGATGCAGAAAGCGGATCATTCCGTCGTACAGAGCCACTACCAAATCCAGGCTATTCATCACCGCCAGCGTTTGCTGTTGATAATTCATTGCACTTCCTCCAATGCTTGCCGTCATCCGCCGTTGGTGTTCACGTTATAGCCGCTGATGGCGCTATACAGTTCGTTCACGTATTGCAGCTGCTGAGGGATCTCCGTGAGCGTGTAATTGGCTTCGTTCAACTCCGTCGTCAGCGTCTGCGTCTGTTGCGCAATCAAGGCATCCTCATTGGTGATATCCGTGTTGAGCGTCGTTTCGGTCGACTGATTGGCCTGCAGCGCCAGATAGACGACTCCGTCCGGACCTGCGTTTCCAAGATTATTCAGGATGTTGGTGAAATTATCGCCAAACGAAGTAAAGCCATTCCCCGGCTGCAGGAAATTCGCTACCCCCAGGTAATTGGTATTCAACAGACTGTCCAGCGTGCTGGAGTCAAACGTCAACGTGCCGTCGTTGTTGACGGAGATGCCGAGTTGCGTCAACGATGTGACGCTGCCGCTGCCGCTGCCGCCGGTAGCGAGCGTCGGAGCCGCGGTGGCCAGCGTGGCAGGAGACGAAGCTGCGGCGGTCACGGTGAGGGTAGTCGCGGTCGGATCCAGCGTCGCCGTGTACCCGGTCCCAGCGACGTTGAGGGCCGCGGCAATTTGGGTCAGTGTCGAGGGAGTTGTGATCGCCGCGCTACTCCCGGTTCCACCGCTTCCCGTACCGAAGGCCCCCGCAGCCACAGTATAGGTATCGTTGGCGGAGGGCGCCTGCAATTGCCAGCTGGCTGGGGTGCCCGAACCCGCAGTCGCCGTGAGACCACCGGAGGTCATAAAGGTCAGCGCCGACTGCAGCTGCTCCTGCAGCATCGCCACGTTCGGGCTGCCATAGAGCGGCTCAGGATTGCCGGAAGAATCGTTTCCTTCCTGCGCGTTGATGTCTGTGATCGCCTGGTTGTAATCGGTGACAAATGTGTTGAAGGCCGTCTCCACCGAACTGTTGTTGTTTGTAATTTCAACCTGCACAGGACTGGAAGGCGCAGCCGCCAGCAACTGAAAGGTGACACCAGGGATAGCGTTCGACACTGTGTTGGAGCTGCTGGTCTCGCTGATGCCGTCGACAGAGAAACTGGCGTCCGAACCGGGTTGCGCCAGGGTAAAGCCGATGGTGTTGGACGGCGTGGTGGTATCGGTGAGCGCGGAGGCAATCGTGAACCCTCCCACAGCTCCGCTGGTATTGCTGGTCAGCGACAAGCGTTGTCCGCCCGCATCGGTAATCACGTTGGCGGTGACGCCCGCTTCAGCGTTGTTGATGTTAGCGGCAAACTGAGTCAACGTGTCCCCTCCGGAATCTGCGTTGATCGTTTTCTGCGCGCCATTCACCGTCAACGTCAGGCTGCCGGTGACCAGGTCGGAGGAGTTTGCAAAATCGTTCGAGTAGTAGGAGTTGGTCTGCGCCAGGGCACTGACGATCACCGTATGACTGCCGGCAATGGCGGTATTGCTGGCGGAGGTGAGTTGTAACACGCTGGTGTTCGAGCTTGACCCTTCCATAGAGGCGAGCACACCCTGAAAGTCTGTGAGCGCCTGCAAACTGGTCGTCAGGTTCGAAAGATCCGTGCCCAGCGCGGTGTAGGTTGTGTCTTCGCTCTTCAACTGGGTCAATTGATTGTTCCAGGGAGTTTCAACGGCCTTCATGTTCGCCGTGATTTGACTCACCGTGGTGGCGACATCGAAGCCCTGACCGCTGGTCGGCGAACCAAAAGAGATTCCTACCGGAGTTCCCATCGTAACCTCGACAGAAGTGTCTGCGCGCAGTGGGAGAGTGCAAGCTTGCGGCCATTTACAAAAATGTCTTTAAAACTTTCCTGAGAAATGCCGCACCGAAGGCAACTGGGGAAGCTGCCTTCGACGCGGGCGGAGGAGGAACTATTGCAGCAGCTTCAAGACTTCCTGCTGCACGGTGTTGGCCTGGGCCAGGGCGCTGATGCCGGTCTGACTCAGAATCTGGTACTTGGACAGATTCGAAGTCGCTTGACCGTAATCGGTGGCCATGATGTTGTTCTGGGCCGAAACCACGTTGGTCTGCTCGGTGCTTTCCACATTCGCCGCAGAATTCAGCGTATTGATCTGCGAACCCAGGTAACCGCGCTGGGCGGCCACGTCGGAAATCGCGCTGTTGATCGCTGTCAGGGCGCTCTGCGCGTCGGTGGAATTGTCCAGCATGGTGGAGCTCAGGTTGACTCCTGTGCCCTCCGTGTAGGAGATACCGTTGGCGGCCGCGCCGCCTGTGGCCGTGAAGGTAATAGGAGTGGTTAAAGCACTCAGTCCGTTATCGGCACCCGCGCCGGAGAACGTCTGCAAAGCTGCGCCGGTGTCGTTGATCACCAGAGCAGAATCGGAGCCCAGAGTCTGCACCGAAGCGGAAATGCCAGTGATGTTGGCGCTGTTGATATCCCCGGCGATGGTGGAGAGGGTCGAGCCGGAAGCGATGTTGACAACGACGGGTGTCCCGGTGGCCCCTTCCTGGAAAGTCAGGGTCGAAGCAGCGGATGTCGTCGTTGTGGAGGCAACGGCATTGCCGGTGTAGACGTTGGCCGTGGTTGTCGATCCAATGGTTCCACCCACGTCACCGACGCTGGCAGAGGTCAGCGATTTGATGTTCAGGGTGTCGACGCTGGAGCCGATCGCGGAAGCATCTCCCGTGAAGATCGCGGTGCTGGAGCCAAATACGGCCACGCCGTTATAGCTGGACGTTGAACCGATGTTATTGACTTCGGCCAGGATCGATTGATACTCCTGATTGGCGGCGGCATCTTGAGAACCATTGAGCGTGCCGTTGGAGGCTTCCGTTGCCAGCGTGACGGCGCGATTCAACAGATTAGTAACTTGAGAAAGGGCGCCATCAGCGACCTGCAGCAGACCGACGCCGCTGCTGGCGTTGGTTGCAGACTGTGTGAGTGCAGCCGAGTTTGCACCGAGTCCGTCGGCCAGGGAAAGGCCGGCAGCGTCGTCGGCGCCGGAATTGATGCGCGAACCAGAGGAAAGCTGCGTCAGTGTGTTCTGCAAGCTGGCGCTGGTCTGGTTCAGGTTATTTTCTGCGTAAATCGCGGAGATATTATTTAAGACACCTAAAGACATACGATTGGCTCCTGTTGAGATGGTTTTACTTGCGAGCCTCCCGCCCCCGCCCTGTCGGCCGGCTCGCTTGTGCTGCCTGCGAGTCGGCTTCGAGGGCATCCATGGTCAGGAACCTCGTGCTCACCCCTTTCATCGACCTTGCCTCCGTGCACTTTATGTTTTCTTGCAAAAAATGCTGATTTTTTTCTCATCTGCGATTCGCAACAAAAAAGTGGGTGCGATCACGGGTCGATTCGATCATTTTTTCCTCGTCTGAGCCGATAAGCGTATTGATGGGACATCTCCCTGAAGGAAACCCGCATGATTGAACTCACACGTCTAAACGGGGGACACATGGTTGTGAACAGCGACCTGATTCGGTATGCGGAAGCTAGCCCGGACACGGTGATCACGCTGGTCACGGGCGACAAAATTGTCGTGACAGAATCCACCGGGGAGTTGATCGAGCGCGTCATCGCCTTTCGCTCCCGTCTGTTGCGGACCGCGTTTCCCGAAGGCATGGCGGGGGAGAATCCCGCCCAACCCATCGCCGCGTTCTCGGCTTCGGCGTCCGGGTCCACCGCCGTCTCTCTTCCTCCAACCAGCCTGGCTGTCGAGCAGGATGAAAGTTGGCGACGGCGGGGGCGCGATACGGATTAAATCCGATCGACCTTCTTTTAATGAAGCGGAGCGAGGCCATGGACAAGAGTAGTTTCAGCGGCGTCCTGATCGCAGTGGGCGGCATTCTAGCGGGCATGATGGTAGAAGGCGGCAAGATTGGCCAGATTCTGCAGCCAACTGCCGCGATGATCGTGTTTGGCGGAACGCTGGGCGCCGTGATGCTGCAATTTCCTCTCACCACGGTGTTATCGGCCGCAAAGAATCTGGCTCGCGTGTTCTTTAGCAAGGAGCCGGACGGGCAAGTGGTGGTGCAACAGATGGTGAAGTTTGCCAACAAAGCGCGACGCAGTGGCATCGTCTCTCTCGATCAAGATCTGGGAACTGTGACTGATCCTTTTCTACGGCAAGCTCTGATGCTCGCGGTCGACGGGACCGATCCGGCTGAAGTGCGCAAGATCATGCAACTGAGCCTCGACAATCGCAGTGAGATTGAAGAGCGCATCCCGCTGGTGTTTGAGTCTGCCGGCGGATTTTCTCCGACCATTGGAATTATCGGCGCCATCCTGGGACTGATCCAGGTGATGCAGCACCTGGACAACATTAATGAAGTGGGGCGAGGCATCGCGGTGGCATTTGTCGCTACGATTTATGGCGTGGGTCTGGCCAACATTTTCTGTCTGCCCGCGGCCGGCAAACTCAAGATCCGATACCGTGAGGAGCATCGCCATAAAGAACTGATGCTGGAAGGAGTGGTTGCCATTCTGGAGGGCATGAATCCTCGCATGGTCGAGCTGAAACTGAAAACTTTTCTGGAGGACAAGGTGGCGGTACCGGAGGGCATGAAAGTATGAGCCGCAAAACCAGGCACAGTCACGTCAGCCATGAGCGATGGCTGGTTTCTTATGCCGACTTCATCACCCTTCTGTTCGCGTTCTTCGTCGTCATGTTTGCCAGCTCGCGCCAGGATCACACCAAAGTCAAACAAGTTGAGTCTTCCATCCGCGAGGCGTTTCAAAGTATGGGCGTCTTCCCTGCTGCGTCGAACCAGTCCAACCGGAGCAGCGTCGTGGTGCCTCCTGCTCGTGCGATCCCGTCGGAAGGCGATCTTGAGGCGATGGCACTGGCGATGGAGGACCTGCGAAATTTAGAACGCAGAATGCAGCGGACCCTGGCGCCTCAAATTGCCCATGGAACGGTGACCGTAAACCTGGGTCCAACCGGTCTGCTGATTTCCCTAAGTTCGGCGGGATTTTTTGAAAGCGGATCTGCGGTGCCAATCGCGTCTTCGTTGCCGGCACTGAACGAGATTGGGCACGCCATCGCGACGACTCCATACGATGTGCGGATCGAGGGCCACACAGATAACGTTCCGATCCATAACGCTCAATACTCCGACAACTGGGAACTTTCGACGGCTAGAGCGACAGAATTGACCCGCTTGTTTATTGAGGAGGACAACATTGTGCCGGTTCGACTCTCCGCGGCCGGCTACGCACAATATCATCCGATCGCCAGCAACTTAACTGAGCAGGGACGCAGCCGAAATCGTCGCGTCGACATCATTGTGCTACCCACGCGCGAGCCGGCTGCCGTGAGACAATTGGCGAAACCTGATCTCGCAGGCACCACTTTTTCCGAGAAGTCGGATCCGAAGCAGCTGCAGGATCTCTTATTGCGAGCCTCTCACGCCGCGGTGCCCTCCACAACAATGGCCTCTTCCCGCCGGGCCCGTTAATCGGCTTGGATTCCGAACAGGACTCGTCGATCCGTGTCGGAAGTCGCATGGTGCATCCCGGGCAAGCCCTGCGCTACTTCAGAACCGTGAACAGTGTGGGCTCCTGCTCCAGCCCTGCAATGGTGTCGAGCAAGGCCGTCCCCTGGGTCTCTGACGTACTGAGCTGGGTGGCAACCTGGGCCGTATCTGCCTGGATCAGGCTGTCCTGAACGGATTGCAATTGCGTGGTCTGGTTCTGCGTATACGTGCTGGCGGACTGCAGCCCGGAGATGGAGTTGTCGATAATCACGCGCTGTTGCGAGATGCCTTGCAGATCAGAATTCAAGGCGGTGGTGTCGGAAATGTCGGCATTGCCGGCAGAGAAGCTGGCAATCAGATTGTTCAGCGTCGAAAGAATTCCAGTACTGCCGGAGCCGAAGATCTGGCTGCCGGGAACGTTCAATGGAAAGCTCTGTCCGGAGGGACTCTGAATGGTAGTCTGCAGCGAATCTCCGGAATAGACGACCGTGGCCGGAGTGGTGCTGGTGTCGAGTGAAAACGGCTGCGTCGAAGTCTGGCTGCCCGCAAACACAAACTGCCCTTGATAGCTGGTGTTGGCTAGCGACAGAATCTCTGACCGTACCCCGGTCAACTGGTTCGCGATCGATCCCAGATCGCTGGCGTTCAGTGTGCCGTTATTCCCCTCCGTCGCCAGTGAAATTGCCTGGGTAATTTGGGTAACGACGCTGCCCAGGGCCGTGTCCGTCACTTGTAATGCTCCCGTCACACCGCTCGCAGTTTGCACAAAGTTGTCGTTGCTGCTGATTTCCGAGCGCAGCAGAAAGTCCTGCGAGGCAGCGGAGGGATTGTCCGACAGGCTATTCACACTCACGCCGGTGGCAATCTCGGTGCTGTATTTCTGTTGGTTGGCGGAGTTTTGATTGGCCGCGCCGACCAGGCTTTGAATATATTGTGGATCGATTCTCATGGGGTACTCGCCGAAAGCCTTCCTCTTCGTACTACGTCACCGCGGTCTGCACACCAAGGTTCAATGCACTCATAATCATGGTATTGACGATGTTGAATACCTGGGATGCGGACTGATAGGCCTGCTCGTAAGTCTGCAGGTTGGCCGCTTCTTCGTTCAGCGAAACTCCGGACAGCGCGCTGACCTGGGATTGTATCTGCGACAACGACGCCTGCTGCGCCTGATTTTGCGTATTCAGTCCAGACACCTGGCTCCCCAGAACAGAGATGAAAGATGCATAGAAGTTGGCCGGAGTCTGGCCGCCGACATTGCTCTGGTTCTGAACATTGATCATGGCTTCCAGGTTGGTATTGTCACCGGTCCCATTGCCGGTTGCAGACGCAGCAATCAGCGATGGGTCCGCGAGGGCCACAGAAACAGTCGCGGCTGGATCGAGGGCGGACATGGTGAACAAAGGCTGGCCCGCGTTGCCGTTCAAATCTGTGCCGTTTGTCTGGATCGAGTTGATTTGGGTCGCCACGCCGGAGGCCAGCGTGTTGATTTGGCCCAGCACCGAGGGAATATCCTGATCCCTGGCCGTGAGCAACCCGGCAAGCTGCCCTCCGCCGTTGATCTGGGCCTTGGTGATATCGCTCGCTCCTCCGGGCGCGGTCGTAAACACGTCCACATTGCCGCCAACATCCCCTGTGGTCAACTGGAAGGCCTGGTCCTTCGACAGCAAGAGCGCCCCACTGGTGGTCGTCAGCGTCATGCTGTTGTCTTCATTGGTAACGACGTTGACGCCGATATATTGCGATAACTGCTGCAGATCATATTGGCGTTGATCTTCCAGCGAACCGGCATCGGCGTTTGGACTGGAGGTAGAAATTTGCTGATTCAACTGCGCAATCGATGTCAGCAGCGGATTGATCTGGTCCACCACTCCCTGCACCTGCGTGTTCAACGACACCGTCTGCTGGTTCAGCTGCGAGGCTGCACTGTTGAAGCCAGAGGTCATCTGTCCGGCGGCGGTCAGCACGCTTTCGCGCAGGGAAACGCTGGATGGAGTCGCCGACAGCTGGCTGAGCGCATTAAAGAAATTATTGACCTGGTCGCCAAGACTGTTCACGCCCGAACTGCTGGTCGAGGTGGTCACCTGGTTGAAAATATCCTCCACCTGAGTGAGTGCCGTGGCTTCACTGTTGCTGGCTTGTTGCGCCTGGGTTTGCTGCTGGACGGCAGCGTCGAGCACCAGGCTGCGCTGGGATTGCGCCTCTGTCATCTGGACGCCCTGACCGAGAGAAATCCCATTGATAGTCACCGAATCGTTGGTCTGAAAGATCGGCACTTCGCGGGTATAGCCAGGAGTGTTTGCGTTGGCCACATTGTTGGCCGTCACATCGAGTGCGGACTGATCCGCGGCAAGCGCTCCGGACATCAGCAGCAATGCGGAATTCAGTGTCGCCATCGTCTCTGCCCTTTCCGCACCGCCGTTTCAACCATTGCCTGACTCACCCTGCTCCGCAGGCGTTCCGCTGTAAACTGCGGAAGCCACCGACATTTCTAGAACGGCGGAAGCGCGTAGCAGCCCGCCTCAGAATCCTGTTGCCCGCACACCGAACCAGCTCGAAACAGCCGTAAGTTCCGTGCGGTTTCCTGCAGCAACGCGCCCAGCAAACGATGGGAGGCCTCAATCGCGGCAATCTCTGACGCAGAAAGCTGCTTCCTGGGCAAGCCGTGAATTTCCGACCGAATCTTTTCCAGGGCATAGGCATCGAGCGCTGTCAGTGCAGATACCGCATCTTCAATCAATTGCTGCAACCGCTCCATGACGTCTCGTTTCCTTCCCGGCAGCCGATGCTTGCGCGGCTGTCGCTGAACATTGATACCGGCTGCAATCTAGCCCAACAAGCTCTGCATCATCTTGTCGGCAACGTCGCCGGCAGACACCTGATATGTCCCCGCATCAATCGCGGAGCGAACACTTTGTACCTTCTCCATGCGCACATCGGAGGATGCGGATTGCGCCGCTGCCAAACCCGTGCTGCTAAAATCCGCCTGATCGGTTTTGCCGCCGTTCGGTACCGTCACCGACGAGGGCGAAGTGTTCGCGCTCGAAGTTGCCGGGGCCGTATTGCCCGTCTGCTGCGAACGAAGTAGATCGGGAAGACTATTGAGAATTCCGGACAGGTTCATTGCATATTCCTCCACAACTGAACAAATCGGCAGAATCGCATTGGACTTTAGCGTTTCGACCCGAAAAAGCCGGAGAGAATCCGCTTCCGCCCCTGCCGCGATGACTCCCCGGAATCTTCGCGATCTGTGCCCCGGTCATTTTTTCACCGCGCCTAATGGACGAAGGATTTGGACCGAAGTCGAACCGTCTCGTTCT
Source organism: uncultured Acidobacteriota bacterium (assembly GCA_963794795.1). Taxonomy (GTDB): domain Bacteria; phylum Acidobacteriota; class Terriglobia; order Terriglobales; family Acidobacteriaceae; genus JAKAAZ01. Next base: position 141,400 of record CAWCFC010000018.1, read on the forward strand.
TCGAACGAATCTCCCTTACGCGCCATTTTGTCGACTGATCTTTTTGCGGAGTCGTGCGCCGCTGCGGAGGATAGAGTTCCCTCCCCAAGCATGGCCACACTGCCGGCTTCGATCGAAGCCTCCGGCGTCATCGTCAACTCTGCAGCGCAGCCGCCGCATTTTGTACCGGCCAGAGCTTTTGCCGCTTGGGAGTCGATCTGCTCCACAGGACTGAGTTGAGACAAAACCATCTTCGCGATCCCCAGGCCGCCTTGCTTGGCGATGGCCTGTGACAGTGCATCGGAGGCCAGACTACCGACGGTTCCCATGCTGCCGCTGCTGGGCCCATTGCTTCCCAGGCTATCGCCCCCAAGGCCGCTGCCATTTCCGAACAACGGATCTTCGCGCATTGGTTTCAGAAGTTCCCCTAAAAAATTGGCTTCAAATGCGTTGGCTGCCTTGACCAGTTGCGGACTTGGAGCTGCATGCGAGGTTGTTTCGGGGACGGATGTAATGAGGGAGTTTGGAATGTTCACGACTACATTACCTCCAGATCGCCTTCGAGCGACCCTGCCTGCTTCATCGCCTGCAGGATGGAAATTACATCAGTGGCGGTGGCGCCGATCGATTGCAGGCTTCGCACCAGGTCATCCACGGTTGCGCCCTCTTTGAGCTCAATTCGATTGACAGGAAGATTGTTCGCCTGCACCTGCGTCTGCTGCACCACCTGGGTTGTCCCGCGTTCCAAATGGGTTCGGCTGCGACACTTCAAAATGCGATTCGACGTCGATCTGCAGGCCACCATGGAGAATGGAAACAGGTTGCAGCCGCACGTTGCCGCCAATGACGACTGTGCCGGTCCGCTCGTTCACCACCACGCGGGCGGGAGCAAACACCTGTACGGGCAACGATTGGACACGAGCCAGCAATTCCGGTACATCCACGCCCGGCGCGACGACCAGATCAATGCGACGGCTGTCGATGGCGTGTGCCAGCGAGCCGCCCAGAGAACGATTAATGGTGGCCGCCACTCGCGTCGCCGTCTCGAAGTCTGCCTCGTTCAAGAGCAGCGTCAACGTCTTGCGATGCAGCAGGTCCATGGGGATGGCCCGTTCCACCGTGGCGCCATTCGGCACCCTCGCGGTGGTCGGAAAATTCATCTGTTTCGAATTGCCGTTCTGCGAGACGGAATATCCGCCAACAACCAATGGACCCTGCGCTTCCGCGTAGATCTGACCGTCTGCTCCATAGAGCGGCGCCATCAACAGCATGCCTCCGGACAAACTGCGTGCATCTCCGGTGGACGACACGGTGATGTCGATCTTCGAGCCAGGCTGCGCGAACGGCGGTAAGCTCGCCTCGACAAATACACCCGCCATGTTCTTTACCATGATGGAAGTGAGAGGATACGGAACCGTGATTCCCAGGCGCTGCAGCGTGGACAGTAGCGTCTGCAGGGGGAAGTACGTCATCTGGCTGTCGCCAGAATTTTGCAGTCCAACAACAATGCCGTAGCCGATCAATTGATTGTCGCGAATTCCCTGCACCGAACTGATCGCTTTCACCATGGCGACTTGCGTGGCCGGCGCATTCGAAGCGGCAGGTACGGGAAGCGCCGTCGAAGATTGTGGGCTGGCCAAGCGCTGCGACGATGACTCCAGACTCGTGCTGACGGGGTTCGCGGTCACGGACGTGGGGATCGCGGTTGCCCTGGCGGCGACTTGCCCGAAGAGACTGTGGAATTCGAAGATCAGCAGAAGGCCCACGAGAATGACGCCCAGCCGGTAGCGGCAGAACTTGTGGGCTTGCGCGGGATGGAGGATCGATGTCATGCTCTGCGGCTTTCCATGTCAGGGAATCAAGATGCGTTGCAACATGCGCACCACCGGATTGGCGCGGTAGGTGGAGTCGTTGACGATGCCCTTGCCCACCACCTGGACCTGCAGTCCGGAAATGGCGGTCGACATCACCTGGTTGCCGGGACTCACATCTTGTGGGCGCACCAGGCCGCGCATCACAATCGTTTCCGTTTGCTGATTGAACTCCAACTGGCGGGCCGCTTCAATTACCAGAATTCCATTGGGCAATACATCCACCACTTCTCCACCGATGGTGGTATTCAGGCTGGAGTCGGTCACGCTCTGGCCCTGCGCATTCAAGCTGGAAGAAGCGTTTTGATTGACGGCATTGTTGGCCGCGCTCGAGGCAGAAAAAGTTCCAAACAAGGCGCTCAATTGCGAAATGGCGGTGGAGGCCCGCGAATTCTTCACTGTGCCGCCAGTCGAGGCGGACAGGTTTTCCGAGATGATGATCGAAATCAGATCGTGCGGGTTCAGGGCCTTCACGTCGGTCGGCAGAGAGGTCAGTCGCCCGGTCGCACTCCAGATGGAACCGTCGCTGGTGCCGCCGGGATACATCTTGCGCACCTGCGCAATGTAGGCTGCCAGATCCTCGCTCGCAGGATTCGGCTTGATCGGTGAATTCGTCTTGTCTTTTGCCCACGCAGCGGGGCAAGCCAGGATCACCAGGAGAAGAACGGCTGCCGACGACGACGCGCGAGACGATACACGTGGGTTCATGGAATCAGCTCCGCGGAATCCTTGCCCACAACGACCCCAGCCAGCAGCGCAGTTTGACCCATACGCCGCACATGAATGATTTGCCCGACGCGTCCATATTCCAGGGAGACAACTTGCATCTCCAGTCGAACGTTCGCATCCGAACTCCAAAGCCGAACCAGATCGCCGGCACGAATCACCGGCACCATTGTGGAAGGATCCGGCGTGGAAGGCTTCGCGAGCACTGCGGCGGTCTGCGTAGGAACGTTCGGCGCCGCGGATATCGCAGGACGACGGACGACCGCTGCCTGGACCCCAGGTTGAGAGACTGCGTGGAGGGGCGGCGCCGAAGGGAACGATTCCGCAGCCGGCGTCGAAACGAACATATGTCCTGTAGGCAACGCGACAATTTCCAAAGGCCGTTCCGGATGCGTACAGTTTGCGACCAGCGCCCAGCGGCGATGCAATTCCGGATCGACCACGATGCGCGTAAGGCGATAGAAGTCGGCGGAAGAAGGTGCGGGTATCGCGTTCGTCGCGGCGATCTGTCCGGTCGGGAGTGTCTGCTCCGGAGTGCGCGCGGAACAAGGTGCCTGGGCAAAGCTGCTGCCACTGAGCATCGCAACCATTACACCGAGAATGGAATTTCTCCACATCATGAGACTTCGCATCGAATCTTTGTGAAAGTGCATGCCATCCATCGCGTCCGCCGTTACTTCACCAGGTTGTTCACCTGCTGATACATGTCATCGGCGGCTGTGGCGACCTTGGCGTTGCTCTCATAGGCACGCTGCGCCATGATCATCGCAACAAATTCCTGCACCACGTCGACGTTTGAATTTTCCAGATACCCTTGCTGCAATGTTCCCAGTCCAGTCGCATCTCCCGGATTGCCCAACACCGCCTGGCCCGACGACAGCGTCGCCTGAAACAAGTTGGAACCAACATTGTTGAGGCCGCCAGGATTGGTGAAGGTTGCCAACTGAATCTGGCCGAGTTGTGAAGGATTGGCCTGCCCCGGAAGAGTTGCATTCACCACGCCATACTGCGTAATCGTGACCGAGGTGGCGTTGGAAGGAATGGTAATCGCGGGCAACAACATGTTGCCGTTCACATCCACCATTTGCCCCTGGTTGTTGAGCTGAAAATTCCCGGCGCGCGAATAGGCAATGCTGCCATCGGGAAGCTGGACCTGGAAAAACCCATTTCCCTGGATCGCCAGATCGAGCGGATTGTTGGTCTGATTCAGACCGCCTTGCGTCAGGATGGTTTCACTCTCGGTAGAGCGTGTTCCTAATCCGACTTGCAGGCCGGCGGAAACCGTCTGGGCGCTTTGCGCGGCTCCGGGAGTGATCAGGTTCTGATAAATCATGTCCTGAAACTGCAGCACCTTGCTGCGAAAGCCGACGGTACCGGAGTTCGACAGATTGTTGGCGATCGTATCCAGGTTGAGCTGCTCGGCACTCATCCCGCTGGCGGCTGTGTATAGTGCGCGAATCATGATGAAGTCTCCTGACTGAATCTTTCGTTCCGGCCGTTCTGCTCTCTACCGTCGCAACCCTGGAGATTCCGGGAGCGCCCGGTTTGAATCAAACCCGCGGCAGTTCCTGACTCGCTTGCTGATCAAGATCGTTGCTGAACACAGACAAAGCTTTCATCATCATTTCCGCCTGTCGCTGCACCAGGATCAGTTGCAGCGTTCCCTGCACCACATTCTGGTTCGAGCCTTCTAATTTGCCTTGATGCACCACGGCCGCGGCGGTCAGCTTGGCCGTCTTCGGGGGCGCCTGGTAGCGACTGACGCCTTCCGGCACCAGCGGCGTTCCACCCGCAAACGTGAAGATGCCGATCTTTCCCGCCACTCCGCCATGCACCGATACGGTTCCATCGCCGGCAATTGTTACCGGGCCGCTGGGAATGGTGATGGGCTTTCCCGCGGTGTCGAGAACCGGCTCGCCCTTGCGGGTGGTCAGAATCCCCTTACTGGAACGGATGAACGATCCATCGCGAGTGTATTGAGGATTGCCTTGCAGATCCTGAACTGCAAAAAAGCCCTGACCCTCGAGAGCCAAATCGAGAGGATTGCCGGTGGTCATCATCTGCCCTTGCGACAGATCGATCTGATTGCCACCGAGCACGCCGTAGTCATTGACCGCCGTGTTCAACTGCGAGCCGAATGCGTTTGGGCCGGTCAACGCATCGCTGAAAAATTCGCGTTCGGCGCGAAAGCCGGTGGTATTGGTGTTGGCGAGATTGTTGGCGACAGCATCGAGCGCCTGTTGTCGCGCCAGTAATCCGGTAAAAGCTGCATAGTATCCGCTGTCCACAGTTGTCTAATTTCTCCAATGCTGTAGTTCTATGCACTGTGCATGCCGGAGTGAGAGGGCGAGAAGATTAGAAAAACCTCATTTCGAAGCCATGCGACTCGACTGCAAATGTCGCGAGAATTAGAGGAGCAATGGTGGGCCGGTCGCTGGACGCAGACGCGCCAGGTCCTGCTGTTGCGATCTCTCGATACACGTGCCGAGATCCGCAGATCGGAACCTATTCTTCAGGCTGGAATCGAATCAAGACATCTTCCACCTGGTGGATTCTGGGTACCAGGCTCACCGAACCGGTTTGTGGACCCGCAGCAGGCAGCGGAGGCACGGGCTGATGCCACACCCGCAGCCAGAAATAGCAATGCATCCGTACCAGTTTGGCCTGATGCGGACGTGCGCGCTCAATGACCGCGGCCACTTCCTTTGCTACCGTGCTTGAGGACTTGGCCTCTAGCAGTTGCGTCTTGGGAAATGGCGCGCGCATCAAGCGCTCCTGAACGCGAAGAAATTGAGAGGCCGTTACCACTCCGGGTTCAATATGAATTCCATTCATCCGTTCCGCCGCAAGAGCCACGGAAGAATCCACTCGATCTTCAAACGCCAGATAGGCCAGACGGCTGGATCCATTTCGAAGGGGCACCATCCCATAGGTATCCAATAGGAGTCGGGGGATGAGGGTCGACATGGTTTCTGGCGCGTGGCCGGAAAAAGACAAGACCGGGCATCCCCACTGCATGCTGAGGGCGCGTGTCACCTGTTCTTCCGACAGGTTGCATTGCTGCATCAGCCACTTGCCAATGCGAGCTTTGCCGCCGGCTTCCCGCTGCGCATCGAGCGCCCGACGCAATTGCTCCTGAGTAATCCATCCCTGCGACAACATGAGCAGTCCGATGGGAATGCGGTGCTTGTGTTGCTTGGGCTCGAGTGGAGTGCCGTCGCCCAGCTCGCGCTCCACAGCATTTTCAACAAGCACTCGCATGCAGTCAGCGCTACAGGCCCACTGCCCCTCGAAACGGGGAACATTCCGACGTCTCCACAGGCGAAGCCAACTGGTATTACAGTCAGCGTTCATGCAGGTATTCATCAGCGGCAAATGTGCCGGGGTTTTGCCCCAGTTCGACGGCCACGCGTCAGGAATTCGCGCCGCCTCTGCCCAGGTCACTGGAAGCTTGTGCATGGCCGTTTTGCGGTTCGCGCCGAGTTGCTCTGTCCACATCGTCATATCGATTCCCTTTCGTGTTCTTCAAGCTCACATTGCAGGATGGCAACATTTTGCGGGTGCATGGCGCAAATCGCGTGCCGCAGCCGATCCTGGAATTCCTAAAACAAGCAGCGGATGGTCTCCAGGCGGCGGCGCGGCTCGGCAACTTCGGTGACATGCAGCGCGAAATTTCCACCCACCAGGACAACTTCTCCTTTAGCAACAATGCGGTCGCCCACCACTAATTCGACCGGCTCGCGAACGTGGCGATCCAGCGGCAATACGTCGCCCGGTCCCAGTTCCAGCACTTCGCGCAGTGGCAACTCCAACGCGCCGAAACGTAGTGTGGCTTCGAGTTCGATATCGAGCAGCAGGTCGAGTCGCTGCCGGGTGCGCGGCTCCGTATAAGGACTGGATTCTTGCGCGGCGGCCTCTTCCGCCCTGGGCGAAACCGGTGGAGGATCGATGCGCGGTTGGTTTTCGACGGGCTGCGGTGCCGGAGGTTGTTCGCTCGGCGCGGCTGCCGCTTTCGGAAGCAGGGCCTCGGCCGTCGGCTCGAGTGACGAGCTTTCCTGTGGCACAGTCCCAACCGGCTCGGGAGAAGCCTTCTCCGATTCTGGAGAGGCAATCTCCAACTCAGACTGAGCCACTTCGAGCGCCGCGGCATCATCGCCGGGGAACATGACCTGGGCGCTGACAGACAGGGCGAACTCGGTTTCAGCCGCCTGCAGGATCCACTCCTGAATCGCAGCCCCGGAGGCCGCGGTATCAGCACCTGCAGCGGAATCCATCCCGTCAACCGCGGTCGTACCCTTCAGCACAATCGTGCAGGCATTCTTAGAATCGTCGCCGATCTCCTCCGCCAATCGCGCCGCCAGCTTGCCGCTGGCCGCGGTCAGCCAAATCTGCCAAACTTCCAGGCCCTCTTCTGTCCACGCTGCCTGCGGATTGACCGCTTCTCCTGCTACCATCTGCGACAACTGCACCAGGCTTGGCGCGGAAGCGGTCACGTACATGACTCCATGGACGGGACCTTCGAGCAGCAGCTGGCTCCTGTAGGCGCTGGCGGCCGATGGAATTTCCGACACGGTTCGCGATGTCACCGGAACGCGCACCAGTTCTTCCAACTCCGCGCGCATGATTTCGAACCACAGATCGAAGACTCGCCGATTGTTTGCCATGCTGTACCGTCTCACTTTCCTCGTAATAGAAGCATCTCCACCGCAGCGGATTCCAATCCGCGACGGCAACCCACGCGCCCTCATTCCACGGTGCGATTTAACAAGGGATTATTTCTCGCCGTAATCTGCGCGCCGCGGTGCTGGTCGGCGCGAACCGGGACTGCATGGAACAGCGGAATTCCTGCAATGCGCAATTCCGAAACCTGTGTGGCCGGCAGATTCAGTCGGACAATGGAGCCTTCCTGCAGATCGTCCAGCTCGCTTGCCGGGATACGGACCGACGGCAGCTGCAACGCTCCCCGCAGCCGGATGTGCTGCAACCGTTCTCCCATGCGCGCCACAATTTCCGGAGAGCGGCGACGATTCTGCCGTCCCCAATCCGTGATCAGTCGGCGCAAAATTGTGTTCGAGACCACCGCCGGAAAGACCAGGTTCAGATTGCCCTGGACATGCGGCATACGAATTTCAAAACTGATGGAAAGCGTTTTTTCTGTGGGTGACATCAGGCGAGCAATCTGCGTCTGCTGTTGCCGTTTTTCGAAATTGAACGTCAACCCGACCGGCTGCCAGGCGGAAGTCAATTCGCGGCAGCTCACTTCAATCACGCTGGCCAAGATTGACTCTTCAATGTCCGTCAGCTCGCGTACCGCGGCGGCCCGGCCTTCACCGCCCAGCAACAGATCGATCATGGGAAGCGCCAGTGCCAGATCCAGTTCCAGGCCGCATACGGCTCCCAGCGGCTCCAGGCGCACCGAAGCCACATAACAAATCTCGGGAATGCGCCCGATGAATTCCGAATACGGAAGCTGCTCCGCTGAAGCCAGCGCCACTTGAAAATGGCAGCGCAGGAATGCACCCAGATTATGCGTCAGGTTGCGTGCAAAGTTATCGTTGAGCAGGCTGATGGCCCGCATCTGTTCCCCGTTAATCTGGCCGACACGCGAAAAGGTGAAGGGTTGAAAGGCTGCATTGGCCGGTTGCTCCTTCACGCTGCTGCCACGAGTGCGAGCGGCGGCGAAGAGAGCGTCGATTTCCTCCTGCGCTAACGGCTTATCCATTTTCCATCTCCCTCCTCAGGCGGTCGCACCATCGGATGCCCGTCCCGTGCACGGACGCCAAGGAGACTTATTCCTGCGGCTGAATTTGCGGGGCGGTGCGTTTTGGAACGACCTCCGTCCGGTTTGCGATTCGGCGTGTGCGCAGCTTTTGCAGGGTCGTTCGCCAACAAGGAACGCAGGTGCAAAACAGCAGAAGTATGGATTTGAGAGACGCGCGACTCGACCACATCCAGGGTGAGCCCGATCTCCTTCATTGTCATTTCTTCGTAGTAGTAGAGGGTCAAAACCAGGCGTTCCCTTTCCGGCAATGCGGTGATCGCATCGGCGAGGCGGGCGCGCATTTCTGCCTTCAGACAGTGGAAGAGAGGCCCTTCCTCCGGGGAGCTGGGGACATACGCCACTTCATCGTCCGAGGAATCTTCGGAGTGAGCGACGTCGAGACTGCCAATTTCCAGGCCCCTCAGGTCGGTCAAAAGATGCTGGTACTCGTCCAGCGACATGTTCATCTGGGCGGCCACTTCGTTTTCCATGGGCGTTCTGCCCAGGCGGCCGGTCAAAGTGTGCATGGCGGTTTCTATGGCTCTGCCTTTGCGGCGCAAATCGCGCGGACTCCAATCGAGCGTCCGCAGGCTGTCGAGAATGGCGCCACGAATTCGAAATTGAGCATAGCTGCGAAATTGCACCTTCTTGCCGGCGTCGAACTTATTGAAGGCATCGGCCAGCCCCAGCATGCCGGCACTCACTAGATCGTCCATTTCCACGTGCGCCGGAAGATGCTCATGAATGCGGCGCGCGATATATCGCACCACCGGAAGATGCTCCATCAAAATCTGTTCGCGCTCGGCCGCGCTCATCTGGTTGAACGACGCGTCTGGAATTGGCTCCTCAACGGCGGGTGCTTCCGGCACGTCTTCTCCGGTCAGTAGCGTAACGGGGGCATTTGGTTCGCGATCCGCTGCGCGGGGAAATTTCGGTACGGGCATCGTGCTCACTCTTTCTGCATGCCAGCGATCAGCTTGCCGGCGCCAATCCTCTAACTCAACGTCCCTAACGACCGCACTCGTATATCCACCGGAAGTTCTGCGGGTGCGACCACAGAGACCCTGGGCATAAACGGCTCCAGCCATCGCCGCAGGTAATACCGGGCAGGGCTGGAACAAAGCAGTACTGGACTTCCGGAAGTCGACGCTCCTCCCGTCAGCTGTTTCCACGACTCAACGATGCGGCGCAGGAATGTAGTTGCGTTGCGCGATGGCTGGCTTCCATCTCCCAATAAGCGTTGTGTGCTTTCGCCTTCGATGGTGGCCAGCACTTCTTCTTCGAGCGATGGATCGAGAACGAACACGCGCATCTGCCCTTCGCCATCCAGCATCGGCTGCATCAAGGTGCGACCCATGGATTGGCGAATCGTCTCCACCAGGTGCACCGTATTTTTGTTGGTGGCCGCGGCTTCCACCATCACTTCCAGCAGCGAGCCCAGATCGCGAATCGAAACCTGCTCCCGCAACAACTGCTGTAATACCCGCTGCACTTCTCCCAGCGTCATCAGCTTCGGCACCAGTTCTTCGATGAGCTTGGGATGAGTCTCCTGCAGACTGTCGAGCAGCCGCTTGGTTTCTGCGCGGCCCAGCAGGCGATGCGCTTCGCGACGAATCACCTCTCCCAAATGCGTGGCGATGACGGTGGTGGGATCGACCACGGAATACCCGGCAGCCATGGCCTGTTCCGACAACGATGGTTGGATCCATCGCGCAGGCACGCCGAATGCAGGCTCCCGGGTTTCGGTTCCAGGCAAGGCGCGCGCTTTCGGATCAGCATTGACGGCCAGCAGTTGATTGCCTTCCGTCTGCCAGCGGGCCATCTCCGCGTTACGCAGCGAGATGATGTATTCCCGCGGCTTCAGGCGCAGGTTGTCGGTGATATGCACGGGTGGAATAATGAAGCCCAGTTCCCTGGCCAGGTGTTTGCGTAGCGCGCGCACCCGAGCCAGCATCTGGCCTCCCTGCTTTTCATCCACCAGCGGAATCAACTGAAATCCAATTTCAAGGCTGAGATCATCGATCGGCAGCAGGCCCGCAAGATTATCCGCCTGCGCCCCGGTCGCGGCCTTGGCGTCTTTGCCGGATGTCGGGGCTTCGTTTTCGGCAACTGCTGTCGGCTCGGGCATTCGATAGGCCATATAGCCCAGGCCGGCCGCCATCAGCAGAAACGGCAGCTTGGGCAGACCCGGAATCAAGGCCATGATGGTGAGCAGGCCGGAAGCGATCCACAAGGTGCCCGGGCGTTGAAAGATCTGGGCGCCAATCTCCGCGCCCAGGGAGTTCGACGACGATGCCGCGCGCGTCAACACAATACCGCCGGCCACAGAAACCAGTAAGGAAGGAATGGTGGTGACCAGTCCATCGCCGACGGTGAGTACGGTGTAGGTTCGCAACGCTTCGCCGACGGCGATGTTTTGCTGGAACACTCCAATCAACAAGCCGGCAATAATATTGATGGCGGTGATCAGAATTGTCGCCATCGAATCTCTTTGATTAAAGCGCGCCGCGCCGTCCATGGCGCCGTAGAATTCGGCTTCACGCGCAATCGCCTGGCGCCGTTTGCGCGCGGTCGCTTCGTTGATCACGCCGGCATTCAGATCGGCATCGATGGCCATCTGCTTGCCCGGCAGCGCATCGAGAGTGAATCGCGCCGTCACTTCAGCGGTCCGCACTGCGCCGTGACTCACCACCAGGAACTGAATCGCAATCAACGCCAGAAAAACGACAAAGCCAACAATATAGTTGCCGCCGACTACAAACTGCCCGAAGGCTTCAATCACCTGGCCCGCCGCCCCAGTGCCCTCAAAGCCATGCAGCAGAATGCGACGGCTGGAGGCAAGATTGAGCGACAGCCGAAACAACGTCAGCAGCAACAAAAGTGTAGGGAAAACGGAAAACTCGACTGCCTTCCGCAATTGCACGGCGGAAAGAAAGACCAGGAATGAAGCGGTGATCGAAATCGTCAGCAGCAAATCGAGCGCGAACGCCGGTAACGGAACCAGCATCACCAGCACCATGCTGATGGCGGTTGCCGGCAACAGCATTTCGTGGGCGCGACGACTCATTTCTGGGGTGAGCCAGCGCAGCAGGCTGCTGCCCTTCTGCTGGGATTCCGGACCCGGGTTCTGTGCTACGACTTGCGTGCTCACTCGCCTGCTCCTGGTCCGTCAGCCGCCCCGTTGGCGGAAGTGCTGTCTCCGAACGGATCGTGATCGGTTGCATCCTGCATAGTTGGGCCTGTTGCTGAAGCTGGTGCATCCTTCGTGCCAAAGTCGGCCTTGGTTTCGTTGGATTTTTCTATTCCTCGACCCAGCCGAAGCTGGGAAGGCTGGTAGGCCGTACCGGGACGTACCGGTTCCTGCGGTCGCGGCTGGCGTGAACTGGCACGCATCTTCTCCTCCACCTGCTGGCGATAGAGAAAAGCCAGGATGGCAGCAACAGCCGCATACAGATCGTGCGGAATCGACTGTCCCGGTTCCACCGAGCGAAACAGCGAGCGTGCCAGGGGAGGATTTTCGACGATGGGAACTCCAGCCCAGCGTGCCTCATCCTTAATCCGCTCCGCCATTAGATTTCTTCCCTTGGCCAGCACCTTGGGCGCCTGCAGGGTTTCAAAGTTGAATTCCAGGGCCACGGCGTAGTGGGTTGGATTGGTGATGACAACGCTGGCTTTGGAAACATCAGCCTGAAGTTTTCGGCGGCGCATCTGCCGCTGGATGGATCGAATGCGGCCGCGAATCTGCGGATTGCCTTCCATCTCCTTGTATTCCTTGCGCATGTCTTCTTTGCTCATGCGCAAGCGCTGCTCCCAACTGCGCCACTCCACGACGTAGTCCAAAGCCGACCAGCAGAGCAGGATGCCGCTGGTTGCCAGCAACAGGCGATACTGGCTTTCAAACAACAGCGGCAATTGCGCCAGCGACAGCACCGGCAACGAGAGGACGGTGTGCTGCAGAATATTCCATCCCAGGATCATCACCGCCGTTGCCGGGATCAATGACTTGAGCAGCCGCGTCGATCCGCGCAGAGAAAACAGGTTTTTCAGATTTGTTGCGGGAGATAGACGGTCAAACTTGGGCTGTATCGATTCACCATGAAACTGCAAGCCACCCGACTGCGCCATTCCGACCATCAGAGCGACCGCCAGAATGGCAGCCAGCACGATCATCACCGGAAACGCAGTCTGATAGACGCTGGCGCGCACCATATCGTTAATCACTGCACCATCCTGCAGACTCATATCCTGGTGACTGCCGAGATCGAGAACATGCACATACGCCGCCCGCCAACCCATGGCGAATCTCTCTGTCACCATTCCGATGGCGAGTACGCCGGCTCCCATTCCAATGGCGCTGGTCAGCTCCCGGCTGTGCACCATGTCGCCACGTTCGCGCGCCTTCTGTTTCTGTCGCGGGGATGCTTTTTCTGTTTTGTCGCCGTTCTCGTCTGCCATATGCCCCTACGCTCGATGCGCCGCGAGAACCAGTTGCATGCCTTGATTCAGCAATCCGTCGAAGCGGGCTTCAATGAAACGTGGCCATATCCCGAGCGAACCGATCAGCACGATGTAGCCGATGAGAGTCTTCAGCGGAATGCCGACAAACAACACGGGCAGCTGGGGCGACATGCGACCGACCAGCGCGACTACGACTTCCACCAACAGGGTCGCGGCGATGACAGGCGCCGATAACTGCACTGCCGCCAGAAAGACTCCGCTGGTCATCTCGACCAGGGTCAAGCTGGTGCGGGTGTTGAGCCATGCGGTGCCCACTGGAACCACCGCGAAGGTATGCATCAGAGCGGAGAGCAAGGTGCGATCCAGTCCCGCCGCCAGCAACACCAGGAGGCCGACTGTATTCAACAACTGGCTGAGCAGCGGCGTTTCGATGGACGAGTTGGGATCGAGCACATTCACGAGCGAAAAACTGAACTGCAGCCCCAGCAGCTGACCGGAGAAATTCAACATCTCCATCAGAAGCGTGAGTGACAGGCCGAAAAGTAAGCCGGTGCTCAACTCGCCTAACATCGACGTGAGCCCCAGATCCGGCACTGCGCCCGGATGGGTGGCGGCAATGGGTGTGAGCAGGGCGGCCACCACAACCGTGAATACAGCCTTGACGGTACGAGGAATCGCAGCCGACGAGAAAAACGGAACGAACAACATCAGGCCGCTGACACGAATCAGCACCAGGATGCCTGCCGCGAAAAATCCGTTCCAGTCCGCCATATCTTTTCCCTACTTCCGACCGACAGCATCGTGCCTTCGACAATCGCGGATCACAGCATCAACCCAGAAACCGATGAAAATCTCGAAACAGTGAAATGGTGTAGCCCACCAGGTTGCGCAGCAGCCAGGGCATGCCCACAATCGACATGACGGCCACAGCCGTGAGCCGGGGTATTGTCGTAATCGTCTGTTCCTGAATCGAAGTCAAAGTCTGCAGCACACTGAGAGCGATACTGATGACCGCAGCTGCCAGCAGCAGCGGCGCGCTCAACAGCATGGCCTCCATCAATAAGTGCCGCGCAAGTTCTGTCACCTGGTCCGGACCCATCGAGTAGTTCCTTTCGCGGATCGACTTTGCCTTCGATCGAGCCTTAAAAACTCTTCAAGAGCGAGCCCGCCAGCAAGTTCCATCCATCTACCATCACGAACAGCAGAATCTTCAATGGAGTCGAAATCACGACCGGCGGCAATTGCAGCATTCCGATAGCGGTGGTGATGGAAGCGACCACCAGGTCAACCAGCAAGAATGGAAGAAAGAGGACCGCTCCAATCTGAAAACCCGCCTTCAGCTCCGACAGCATGTAGGCTGGAATGACCACCCGCAGCGGCAGATCTTCGGGCTTCGCGGGTCGCTTCTCCATGGTGGCGGAAGCAAATAGAGCCAGATCTTTTTCGCGAGCGTAATGCAGCATGTAGAGTTTGGGCGGCTGAGTTCCGCGCTCAATGGCCTGGGTCCCGGTAATCTGCCCGCTGCGAAAGGGTTCGACGGCCTGCTGATCGACCTGGACCAATACCGGATGCATCAGAAACCAGGTCATCATCAAGCCAAGCCCCATCAGCACCTGGTTGCTGGGCGCCGTCTGCGTCCCCAATGCCTGCCGCAGAAAGTGAAACACCACCAGCAGGCGCACCATTGGCGTCATGGAAAGAAGCAGCGCCGGAATCAGGGTGAGGAACGTCAGAACAAAAATGATCGTCCAGGGAACCGTTCCATTGCCCGCAATGCGCAGTCCATTCGTCGTCGGTTCCACCAGTGGAGCCGGCGCCAGTAGAAGTAGGCCAGGTAGATTCATAGCGAATGAGGACACTCGGCATCTTGCGGGTTGCCCGTCTGGGGTAGGCCTGCGGTCGAAACTGGAACGATCACAGTGATGTGTTCAACGCCACCTCCAACCAGGAATTGCGCCCCACCCACTTCCACCAGCGAAAGGTGTCGCTTCGCTCCCAACGCCAGTTGCCCGACCAGACGTAATTGCGGAGTCTGAGTCACGCCCGACTGGCATTTTGACTTGACCCACCGCGTCAGGCGCACGATGAACTGCATCAGCGGCGGCGTCCGCTCCAGGCTCGGGATCCAATCGCGCCAACCAGGCTTAGATTGGGCCGATTCCCGCACTTTTGTCTCCGCCGGATTCCACATTGCATCCGATGCCGGATGCGACATCTGTCCCGGCACTCCCACCAACCCATTGGCTGTTCTCCACATTGCAACCATTTCCCTGGCCATCGCGACCCTTCCTCTGGTGATCCAGTGTTTCGTTGTGCTGCGCGCCAATCGTCATAAAAGCCGAGTGATGCGAATGGCCATCGCCTGATCCACGATTTCCATCTCCACCCAGGCCAACTGCACATCTTCAATCGCCAGCGGAAGATCCTCTCCACTGGCCCACGCTGTTTCGATCACTTGCCCTGCCGCGAGAGCAAGCAAATCTCGAACGCAAAAACGCACCACCGGCAACGCCACGTCCATCTGAATCGGCAGCCACTCGACGGCCGGCCATGCATTGCGCTGAGCGATCGCGGGTAACAGCTGCGTGGCCTCCGGCGTCGATGCATCGGCGGAAGCAAATACGCCGGCTCCATCGTGCTGCGGCGGGGCGGGTTCCTGCAGTGCTTCCACGGGCTGCATCCTTTATTTCTGCGACATCTGGTTCCGATCGACAGAACGATGGGTGGCTACACGGTCCAGCGCCTTCCCCGGATCGCTTGCCGGAAAAGAATTCATCCGACGCGAATTCCACTCGCTTCAGAATGTGCGTGATCGCTGTAACAATGAAAGGAAGTGCAGGAATGGAACCAAGGGAAGAGATGGAGAATAAGAAAGTTCTTAGATCTTCTAAAGTTTTGTTCGGACCTGTCGAAAGACCGGCTGGATTGCCAGGCGAAGTCGGAGGACACGCCAACTTCGCCTCAATCCGCTGAAGCGATTAGCCCTGAATCATGTTGATGGTCGCCTGGGTCACCGTATTAAAGGTGGTCACCGATTTGGCGTTGGCTTCATAGGCGCTTTGCGCCACGATCAGGTTAGAAAATTCGCTGGAGATATCGACATTCGATTCCTCGAGTGCTCCGCCTTCCATGGTGCCGCGTCCGCCGGTCCCGGCCACGCCGACCGTTGCCTGCCCGGAGGCGAGAGTCGCCGAAAAATTGTTGTTCCCCAGGCGCGCCAACCCCTGCTCATTATTCACGGTCGCGACCGCCAACTGTCCGACCGCCTGAGTCTGCCCATTGGAGAATTGCACCGAGATGGTTCCGTCGGAACCGACATTGAATCCCTGATAACTTCCGCTCGAATAGCCATTCTGCGTGGTGCTGCCTACAGTGGACGCGGACGCCACCTGGGTCAATGTCGGATTATTGTTGGAATCGTACAGGTTCCAGCTGAAGTTGAGATCTTTGGCCCCATCTGCAAGCGTGCCAAAGCTGATGCCCGCTACGTTGGCGGCAGGAGACGTGAGTTTTCCGGTGTTGTCGAATGTAAGCGTTCCCGTCGTGTTGGCAGTGGCGCCGGAATAGTCGCCGGCGGGAAGCGAGATGGCATAGGTCCAGCTGTTGCCGCCCTGGCTGGTGAAATTCACCGTGGCAACATGGCTTTGCCCGAGCGAATCGTAGACCGTCACCTGCGCCGGAACAACCGTTCCAGCGGGCGAGCTGGCGTCTAAATTGGTTGCATTCAAAGCGAAGCTGGTGGTTGCGTTCGGCTGCTGGGTGGCGCCCAAAGGAATCTGAATCGCCGTCAGCGGTGCGTTGGTATTGACCACGCCGTTGCTCGCCGGGTATCCCATCACGGCCAGCCCATCTACACTGGTAAGATTTCCGTTCTGATCCGTTTGGAAGTCTCCGGCGCGAGTGTAGGCCGGCGTGCCGCCGTTGTTCAACACAAAAAAACCATTCCCGGTCAGGGCAACGTCACTTGGACTTCCGGCAGCGGTATTGATGCTGCCAAGTGTGAAGTCCGTGGAGTTGGCCGCCACCTTGACGCCCTGACCTGCCAGCACCGGATCGCCGGACCCGGACGAACCCACCTGCTGATAGAACAGATCTTCAAAGGATGTGGATTGAGACTTGAACCCGGTCGTATTTAGGTTGGAAATGTTATTCGCGATGGTGTTGAGTTCGGTTTGATCCGCGTTCAACCCGGTCAGTGGAATGGAAAAGGAAGCCATGAGATTTCTCCTGGAAAAGCTTGATGTGATTTGGTTTCATCGCGACAATGTCACGACTGATTTCTAGCGCTTCATCGAACTGGATTCGCTGACCCGGTGAAAGTTGCCCCGGGAATGGAACGCTGCAACGCCCGCATCACCTCCGGATTCAGAGGAACTTGACTAGGCGACTGCGCCTGCGTCGGCAGCGTGGAGGCCTGGGTAAATGCGTTCGCCACGGCGGTATCGGCCGAGGCCGGAAGCTGAGCGTGACTTCCCAGCGGCAGAAGATGGCCGGCAATTGCGGATGCGGCAGTGGTTGACGTCGCGCTCTTGGCTGCCACCGCAGTGGCTGCGGCTGGCGATGGACTACTGACAGCGCCTCCGGTGGTCGTGGTGCTACCCGTAGCGGTAGTTAGCGTTTGATTGATCTGAACCAGTTGTTCGAGGCTATTGACCCCGACCAGTTGCGTAATGTACTGCATCGGATCGGTCTGCGTGGTGGGATCCTGATTCTGGATCTCAGTGACCAGCAGGGTCAGGAAATCATTCGCCGTAATCGTTGCCTGGTTGGTGGAGGAACCGGTTGCGCCCGTGCTGCCGGTACCCGAGGCATCGAGCGCGTTCACTCCCTTTGCCTGCGCTTGGGGCTGCGTCTTCGATTCGAATGGGGACGTGACAGCCTGTTTCACGTGATCCAAAATGCCTAGCAGAAGACTCATCGTTGTGCTTCCTTTCCGTCGATACTTCGGTGCGATGCTTACGCTCGAATGCTGAAATGATGTCCGTCGTAGGAGAAGTTTGTTCCCTGGTTCGCGGGGATAATCGATCTGGTATCAGGAACTGCGTTCCAGCCGCTACTGGCGGAACTCGCCATGACAGTGTCGTTCGAACCGGTTTGCGTGTCAGGTTGCGAGGCAGTCTGGCCTTGCGACCCTGTTCCCGCCTGTCCGCCCGTCAGCGAAGATTCCACATGAACCTGTTGCACGCCAGCATGATGTTCCTGCAGGTAGGTCGCCATGGTTGGCAGAACAGAGGTCAAAGCCGCGTGGCTGGCTGTTGAATTGGTGGTCAACGCCGCAGCGATCTGTCCAGAGACTCTTTCGGCTCGCACTTCGAGCCAACCCAGCGACGGATCAGAAACGCCGACCGCAACTTGATGGGGCGCGGCGTGCAACAATACTCCGCGCTCCCCGGCTGCAGCGCTGTCCAAAGCCGTAAATGCATCCGCAGCGCTCGCGCGCGACGCCGTTGACGCGGTCGTCGAAGCGGAAAAACCTCCAGGTGCGACAGAGTGATTGCCGGAGGAGACAACGCTGGCACTGGCCTGTAATCCAACGCCCGAGTCCGCAGGGTTCGCATGTGGAGCTGGAAGATCTTTCGCAGCCGTTGCCGGCATCGGTGTCGTCGCAGTGAAATCGCCGCTTTTCGAGCCATCGCTGCTGTGAATAGAAGTTGCCGCTCCATTGAGTCCACTGCCGACTGCATTGTTCTCACCGCCACCGGAACTGACGGCTCCAGTGGCGCTCACTGCGTTGGACGTATTCGCGTCGGATGAGGAATTTGAAATCCCGTTTGTGGCTGCATGTGCCGAAGTTCCATCCGGTGCCGAAGCAGGTTGACTTCTGCCAAAACCTTCGGATCCGCCATTCTGGTCTGCGCTTGAGGTTGCAGTCGTATTCGTTGCGGTTGCAGGATTCGCAGCCGCGCCGTCCGAGGAAACGCCGGCTCCATGCGGTTGCATCGCAGCCGCGCCTGTGGCGCCATCCGCTTGTGGAGCGGGCGTGGTCAACCCTGGCGCCGTGGCTCGATTCGAGATAGAAGAATTGGCTGGCATTGCGGGACTGCCGATGGATTTCGATTTCGATGGAATGGGGTCAGTTACACTCGCCGCAGCGCCCTTCTCTCCCGGAAAGTTCACCACGGTGGGCTTGGCCGCAATCCCGGGAACAGAAGCAATTCCGATCGGCATCGCTATCGCGGCGGTAGGAGAACCCGAAGCGTCCTGACTTTTATTCGCTTCCTTCGCTGAACCGTTTTGTTTCCGCCCATTCACCGCAGGCGAACTTCCCACCTGTGTGGCGCCGGTTCGCGCTTGCTGGGGCGTCCCTTCGCTCGATCGACCCCCAATAGCGGCTACAAGAACGGATGACTGCGCCTGTTCCTCGACCGGTGATGAAGCGGCTCCATTCAGATCTGCAGAAGCGGAAGATGTAGCTACGGATGAGTCAACGTTGTCATCGTCGAGGCTAGTCGTCTGCATCGAAGCTTTTCCACTCACAGGTTGGCTGGGCGACGCAGAGACTGACGCATCCGCCTGATTCGATTTCATTCCGGCCGTGATGCTGGACCCATCGAACCGCAGGCGCGAAGACGTTGACGCAACCAACGGGGAGGAAGCCTTCTGAGCCGTCTGCATGGGCCGCGTCGGGTATACCGTCGGCACCGGGGAAACGGCGGACCGAATGACTTCAGCGAACGGCTGGCCGGGCGCAGCACCTCCGGATCCCGTGCTCGGCGGTACTGGCATAGCGCGGTTCGGAGTCGCAACTTCGATTGGCTGTATCGCACTCATGCGGACACAATCTCCAGACGATGGAGTAGCGTGCAGCTGACGTGCCAAAAGTAATTCGAGCCGATGAGAGATCGATAAGGATTAGCTCAGAATTGCCGAAGAACGCTTTCATTCAACTAGATCGGAGTTTCGCCGTTGGGAGTCTTGCGCAGCAGCGGCCTGAGTCCGGTGCAGTTCTCGGCGCTGTTGCGTGCGGCTTCGCTGCGAGAACCATTCATCGGTCTCGGCCTGGGCGCGGCGATTTTTCTCCATCGCTTCCGTGCTGGCGCGTTGTTCGACCAGCTGCTCGGTCTGACGAAGTTCGCGGCGCCGCTCAGTATAAACGGCAACCAAAGGCTCCATGCGGCCCAGTTCCGTTTCGCGAAGTTTTTCCAGACGCATGCGCCTCCAGCCGAAGAACTCCAGCGCCGCCTCTTCCATCAACCAGCCTTTTTCTTCCGCAGGTTCGCCGATCTCGGCTGCCGAACTGAGGGAAGTTGCGATATTGGCGGCGTCGCCGCTCTGCCCCGCAATCCAGCTTTCCGCCAGCGCGGATCGCTGCTCCTGCTCCAGAGTCAACTGCCGTGCACACGCGTCGGATACCTGGCGGGCGCGCTGTGCCGCTCGTTCGACTTCCAGACGTGCCTGTTCTTCCGCCAGCTGCCGAATCCGCAAAATACGCTGCAGGGCTTTCGCCATGAAAGTAAAATTCCTCCTCGATCAAATCTGCAGCGCCAGCATCTGGCTGAAAGTCTGTTCGAAGGAGGATCGCTCCTCCGGCTTCTGCTCGAGGAAGGCGCGAAGCTTCTGGCGCGCTGCCAGTGCCCGATCGAGATCCGGATCGGAGCCAGCTTTGTAGGCTCCAATACGAACCAGATCTTCCGATCGCGCATATGCGGAGAGCAGTTGGCGAATCAACGTTGCCCGTTCGCGATGCTCCGGGGTAGTCACCGCCGGCATCAATCGGCTGATCGATTCCAGCACATCGACGGGCGGATACCATCCTTCCGATGCCATCGCTCGAGAGAGCACGATGTGTCCATCGAGAAACGATCGGGCCGCGTCGACCAGCGGATCCTGAAGATCATCGCCCTCCATCAACACGGTGTAGAAAGCGGTGATGCTTCCCGCGGCATATTGGCCGGCACGTTCGATCAGCCGCGCCATCCTGCGAAACACCGACGGAGTGTATCCACGCGCTGTAGGCGGCTCGCCGGCCGCCAGTCCAATCTCCCGTGCCGCCATGGCGTAGCGCGTCAGCGAATCGAGCACCAGCAATACGTGTTTTCCCTGCGCGGCATAAAATTCGGCAATCGAGGTGGCCGCCATCGCCGCCCGCATACGCAGCAATGGCGACTGGTCGCTGGTTGAAACCAGCACCACGGAACGCTTGCGGCCTTGTTCGCCGAGGCTGTCTTCAAGGAACTCTCGAACTTCCCTGCCTCGCTCCCCAACCAGTCCGACGACAGTTAAATCAGCAGCGGTGTTGCGCGTCATCATGCCGATCAGCGTGCTCTTCCCCACTCCGGAACCGCCGAAGATCCCAACTCGTTGCCCCCTGCCCACGGTGAGGAGTCCATCGATGGCACGCAGCCCGGTGCCGAGCCGGGTCTGAATGGGTACCCGATCCATCGGTTGCGGAATCGCTCGTTCAAGAGGCCAACTTTCCTTCACCCGCAGCCGCGGACCGCCATCCAGCGAATAGCCCTGGGCATTCAAGACGCGGCCCAGCAAATCATCCCCCACATCAATGGAAGGCGTGTCGCCCAACGCGGCCACACTATCTCCAAAGCGGATGCCATCGGAGGAATCGAGTGTCATCGAAAGCACATGCGGTCCGCGAAAGCCGATGACTTCGCCGGGATGGATGTTGCCCTCGCGATCGAGAATTTCACAACATTCGCCCACAGAACAGAATGGGCCCTCCGATTCAATCGTCTGACCAGTGGCTTCGATAACACGTCCGTGCCAGCGCCAGGCCGGCCGCTTTTCAAGCCGTCGAAAATACGCGTTCAGAATCTGATCGGAGCCGGATGCAGCTTCGTCGATAGAGGCCGCGTGTTCAGCGCCACCGCTAGCACCCGGCTCGACCGATCGCACCCATCGAGAAGCAAAGTCCTCGACATCGTCATCCGCCGAATTCGGCTGCCAGAGATCGTCTTGCAACACATCGGACGCAGACGAAGATTCGATTTCCGCAGACGCACTCTCCGTCGACAATGGATCCTGGTGCGACCGCTCCTTCGGATCGCGCAGCGGATGGATAGCCGGCTGGAATAGGGAAATCGCGTCCACTCCCAATCCTTCCGGCAACATTGGATCGGACATCGCTTCCTCTCCTTTCCGCCCAAGGAAATCCAGCGCTTCGCTCGAACTACACTGCGCTGCGAGTCGCCGGCGCCGCATTCACGCTGGCCTCCGCGGGCCTGCGATCCAGCAGATCGAAAAAGCCTTTTTCAATTTCTTCCAGTTGCGCTCGCACGCCCAGCTCGATGGTGCCCAGTTCGGTTGCCAGCAAACACTCTCCGGGAGAAAGGGAAGGATCCTCGAGAATTCCCGGCTGAATCCGCAGATTGGCGGCCGCTCGAAAAAAGTCCTTCCAGGGCCCGACCTCCCGTGGGGGAACCCGCATCACGACTCGGCTGGAATCGCCCAGCTTTTCCAGCGCCACTCGAACCGCGCCTGTCAGCAGCAGCGGATCGAGATGCGCCTCTCGATGCAGGACCCGCGCCGCGATCGCCAGCGCCAAGCGCACGACTTCTCCTTCGACATTGTGGAAGTAACTTTGCCGTTCAAGACGGAATTGCTCGAGGGACTGGAAGATCTGCGCCTGCAGACGTTGCTGGCCGGCGTTGACCTGCTGCTCCACAGCCTGGTGACCCTCGCGACGCCCTTGCTCACGAGCTGCGGCGACAGCCTGCACCGTAGCGGCATCGTTCTTCCTGCAAACATTGCTCGAGTTCAGCCACCCTGCGATGCCCATCGGTCTCCCGTTCCTGCCGGCCCTCCGGCGCTCGTGAATCCTCCACGCCGGGAAACTCACCTGCCTGGCTGGGAAACACTGTGACCCAGGAATTCGCAGATCCCGATCCATGGTGCACACCTCTGAGAGGGGATTCATCCTGTGTCTTGCCGGATTGTGCGGTAGGGTATTGCAGCCGCTCCAGAACCGGCAGACCTGCGGAGTCGGTTTCCTTTCTGTCTGCGCGAATTGCTCGTGTCGCTGCCACTCTTGTTCCTCTTTCACCCTGCAATCAGTGCCCCACGGATCGTTTTCCCGCGTCACCGCCGCGATCGATTCTCGCTGTCGGTCTGCGAAAGCCAATGCGCTTACACCATCAGGTCATCTTCCTTTTCGGTGGCGAGAATCAGTTTGCCATCCGCTTCCAGTCTTCGCGCAAGGACAAGTATTTCCTGCTGTGCCCCCATCACTTCGCGCGCGCGGACCGGCCCAAGCACTTCCATATCCTCCTGCAGCATCTCGATGGCCCGTGAACTGAGCGCTTTAAAGAGGTGAGCCTTCAGTTCTGGATTCGCACCTTTCAACGCCAGCGCCAACTGCTTCTTGTCGACCTGGGAAATCAGTTCTCGTATGCTTGCCGCGGGTACCGTCACCAGATCTTCAAACGTAAACATCAGATTGCGGATGTTGATGGCCAGCTGCGGATCGTCCTTTTCAATCTGTTCCAGAATCGATTTTGCAGCGATAGCGTCGAGACGATTCAATAGATCGGCAACTCCTTTGAATCCGGAGTAGGACTTGCGGTGCGTGTCTCCCAGCGACAGCAGCCGCTTATGCAACACCAGCGCCACTTTCTGCGCCATTTCAGGGGAGAATTGCTGCATCTCAGCCAGCCGTCGGATGGAGTCGACTCGCTGCCCTTCGGCCAGTTCCTGCAGCACCTGCGAGGCCCGCTTGGGATCAAGATGGGCCAGCACCAGCGCTACTGTCTGAGGATGCTCTCCTTCAAGAAATTTGCTGAGCTGATGCGGATCCACCTCCTGCAACATCGCCAGATCGCCGTGCTGCGCCTCTTGCGCATTTTTCACCTGGCTCAGCAAATCGCCGGCGCGCTGTTTGCCGAACGTATCCACCAGCAGCTTGGTCGCATACTCCAAACCGCCATGCACCATGTACTGCTGGGTCTCGATCAATTCGTAGAACTCTTCGAGAACGGCGCTCGCCACTTCCGGGCTGACGTCTCGGACCGCGGCAATTTCTTCAGTCAGCAGCTGCAGTTCCTGCTCGGAAAGATTTTGGTAGATCGATCGAGCCAGTTCATCGCCAATGGTAATCATCAGCACCGCGGCCTTGCGCAGCGGAGTCAAGTTCTTGAGCGGCGACTTGTCTTTGCTCTCCGTAGAAAGCGGTGCCGGCAGCGTCTCCTGCGTGGGAACCTGCGGGGCCGTAGTTGCTGTCGCCATCGATCCAATCTCCTTCGTTTCTGATTCCAACAGCCAAGCGAATGATCCCGCGATCACTCGCTTCCGATCGGCTCAGCTCCGCCTCATCAAGACTTGTG
This sequence comes from uncultured Acidobacteriota bacterium, assembly GCA_963794795.1. GTDB lineage: Bacteria > Acidobacteriota > Terriglobia > Terriglobales > Acidobacteriaceae > JAKAAZ01. Next base: position 165,468 of record CAWCFC010000018.1, read on the forward strand.
CGTCGACCGGACCCAACTCTGCAGCAGCCGTGTTCCCTGCTGCGGCTCTTTCCTTACGTAGTCCGAAACATGGTCAAACAGAACCTGCGCGCGCGCCTGCTGACGCTCGAAGCTCAACTCCTCCGTCTGATCCAGCTGCGCCCCACCCGATGCGGACTTTAATTGTGGCGGCTGCCCACCGGCCGCCGACATGGTTTGAACCGATGAGCTCAATTGCTTGATCTGAGCGAGAACCGGCCGCACGATGAAAATCAGCACCATCAGAAAGACAGCGAAGAGGACTGCATAGCGGACAAACCCCAAGCTGTCTCCGACATGATCGATGAGCTTTGTTGCCAGGCCGGAGTTCGCCGGATTGGCATTGGTTGCAAAGGCGATATTCTGCACCGTCAACTGATCGCCCCGCGTCGCATCAATCCCCACGGCTGCCTGCGCCAGTTGCTGTATCTCATGCATCTCCGCGGGCGTTCGCGCCACCCACGTGACGTTCTTGCCATTGGTGGAACGGACCATGCGATCGTTGATCAGGATGGCGGCTGTCACGCGACGCAGTCGGCCCGGGCCCTGCACACGGTGATGCACCGCCTTGCTGACTGCGTAAGTATCTTCTTCGCGCTTACTATTCTGGAGCGGCGTGGTCTGTTGCGGATACACAGGTTTCGCATTGGGAGCGTTGCTGGCTGTTCCGGGCACACCACCCGCAGCCGGCAGCCCTCCGGAGTTGGCTTCGGTGCGATCGGTGGAGAGGGTCACGACCTTGGTGGGATCGTAGACCTCGTCGACATCATCTTCGCTGCTGGAATCAAAGTCCGCCGTCACGGATGCTCGAACATTGTCTTCGCCTGCAACCGGCGTGAGAGTTGCGAGCAATTTATTGGTCAGAAGTTGTTCGTACTGGGCTTCCTCCGCGCCAGCGGTTTTCGAGCCAAATTGCTGGCGGCCATCGGCATCGACCAGGGTCACTTGATTGGCTTTCAACGTATCGACCGCACCCGCCACCAGGCTACGCACTGACTGCGCCTCTTCGTCACTTAAGGGCCGCCGGAGCTTCAACACCACACTCGCCTTGGCATTCCGTTGATCGTCGGTAAACAGGGAGTCATGCGGCAAAACAAGGTTGACCCGCGCCTGCTCTACTGCATTGAGACTCTCGATCGTATGGTCCAACTCACCTTCGAGGGCTCGCTGATAGTTCACTCGCTCGTCGAATTCTGATCCCACCCAGTTGGGCTTGTCGAAGATTTCAAATCCCATTCTCCCGCTCGACGGTAACCCTTTCCCGGCAATCGCCAGGCGCGCCTTGTTCAAGGAAACATCGGGAACGCGGATGGTGGTGCCGTCCGGCGTCAGGTCATAAGGAATATTCGCCCCCATCAATTCCTGTTCTACCTGCTGGGCATCGCGCGCCTCCAGTCCACTCATCAGGACTCGCATGTCTGGCCGGATCGCCAGCCATATCATTCCTCCGCCCACGGACAACAGCACTGCAAGCGAAGCCAGTAAACCCAGGCGCTGCCGCGACGACATACTTCCGAAGCGGGCGCGCAAGGCTCGCGTATTCGCTGTCAGGCGTTCCTCGATGCCCGTCTTAACGATGGCGGAGGAGGGCGGCGAGGTTGGAGGCTTCTCTGGCATTATGATTCTCGTCTAACGGGCGATAGCATCGTCAAAATTGCATTCCCATCAACTGCTGGTAGGCGGCGACCGCCTTGTTGCGAAAAGCCAGCATCATCTCAAATCCAAGATTGGCTTTTTCTGTTGCAATCATCGCGGTGTGAACGTCGACACCTTGCCCAGACAGCAGGCCGGTCACCGTGTTGGCCGCATTCGTTTCCAATTGCTGCGTTTTGCCGATGGCGTCCTGCAACAAACCGGCGAAAGGGGTTGGGTATGCCGGCGAGGCGCCATTGCTGGCGGAAATTCCAGGCATTCCAGCGCCGGAGGCAACGTCGGCCATCACTTTTTGCGCAGCCGCCTGAATATTTGGAATCGCTGTCATCGCCTTCTTCTCTACCCTTTCTCTGCGTAACTCAAACCATCCACAACAAACTTGTCCTGCCTTACTTCAAAAGATCGAGCGTGGAGGTGATCATCGCCTTGGCCGCGGTCACCGCGGAAACATTCATTCCGTAGGCACGCTGTGCTCCCATCAGATCCACCATTTCCGTCAATGGATTGATGTTCGGATAGGTCACGAATCCATTCGCGTCCGCATCCGGATGGCCGGGATCGTACCGCTGCAAGGGAGCTGCCGTGTCGCTGACGACGGCCGACACCCGCACCCCCTGCCCTACTTCCCGCGACTGATCCGGCGAGCCGGCGGAGGATAACAATGTGCTGGCAAAATCCTGCGGCGTATCGACGGCGGAGCTCTGAAAGACGACGTGCTGACGCTCGTAGGGTTTGCCGTTCTCTGTCCGAGTGGTATTCGCATTGGCCATATTCGCGGCAACTACTTCGGCGCGGATCCGTTCCGCCTCCAGCGCCGAGCCGCTGATATCCATCACTCCAAACAGATTCATGCATTCCCCTCGAGTCCGCGCCGATTGATGAGTCTATTGCGCCTGTATAGCGCTGCGAATCACTGATAATTGTTCCTGCAGCAGCTCAATCCCGGTTTTGTAGTCCAGTTGTTCCTTGGCTAGATTCAGACCTTCCCGATCCATCGAAACATCGTTGCCGTCCGGCCTCTCTAACAATCCATCCACCTGCTCAATCGCAGGAGCCTGGTTGGTGATCCCGGCGCTTGGTGTTCCCGCCGGCATACCATTGCTACCGTCCTGGCGTGCTGCCAGAGCTTGCGATGCGGCGGCGGAAAATTCGGCGGCAAAATCGATACCCACCGCGCGATAGTTCGGCGTATCCAGATTGGCGACATTGCTGCTGGTCAGTTTGAATTGCGTACTCGTCAAGTCCAGGAACTTTCCCAGCACATCGATCAGGGGTGTCGTAATCTCCATCGATCCTCCTGTTGCTCGAGCTTGCCTCAATTGACAGCTCGTGTTGCTCTTACCATCACGTCGAACCGGCCAATGTTTTTCCCGATCCGCTCTCAAGATTCGCTCCACTCAGTCGATGTGCAATAGAGGGTCTAAAGTGAGCCGAGGAAAATAAGAGAATCCTCAGAGTCTCTTTTCCGACGCTGTCCGTTCTCGAGACCGCACACGGATTTCCGCCGCGGTGATCATGGGGCGATCTTCGGCCAGAATGTAGGCTCGTTCCACCACATGTCCCAACTCACGCACGTTGCCGGGCCATGCGTGGCTGCATAACTTTTCCATGGCTTCCGGATGAAACACTTTTGACGGACCGGTCTGTCCCAACTTCTCCAGAAAATACACGGCCAATTCGGGAATATCTCCGCGACGCTCTGCCAGCGACGGGGTCTGAACGGGAAATACAGCTAAACGAAAGTAGAGATCGCTGCGAAATTTACCCTCTTCCACGCACTGCAGCAACGGCTGATGGGTCGCGGCGATGACCCGAACATCGACGCGCACGGGTTCATTTTCACCGATCCGCTGCAACTCACCCGCTTCAAGAAACCGCAGCACTTTTGCCTGCAGCGCCATGGGCATCTCTCCAATCTCATCGAGGAACAGTGTTCCTCCGTGCGCGGCCTCCATGCGACCAGTGCGCGACTGGATCGCGCCGGTAAACGCTCCGCGAGTGTGCCCGAACAGCTCTGCCTCCAGCAACGCCTCGGGAATGGCAGCACAATTCAGCACGATGAAAGGCCGGTTGGCTCGCGGACTCAATCGATGGATGGCGTGCGCCACCAGCTCTTTTCCAGTGCCGGTCGGCCCCTCAATCAGAACCGTCGTTGCGCGCGGCGCGACCAGGCGTACAGCATGTGCCAGACTCTCCATTTCGCAACTGCTGCCTATCATTCCCGGCAGGCTCTCAGCCGGCTGAGTGTGCGACGACGCAGTGATCACATGACTGGCGAACGAACTTGGAGACGTCGGCACCATCTCCGCCGCGATCTGGTCCGAGCGATCTCCAGCGACAACTCTGTCCGAGGGGGCGCCAACAACTCGCACCGCCTTGGTGTAGAGAAAGCTTCCGGCCGGGTTGATTCCATGGGCTTGCGGAGAACGAATGCCACGCGGCGCCATGGGTTGAAGTTGCGCAGGCCGAATCTCGGAATGGCCAGCCCACACAGTACCGCCGGATTCCTGGGCTCGCCGAAGGGCGTGCAGCAGTTCGGGACGGCGGGCGGATCGGGGCTTCCCTACCATCTCCTCAGCCTCATTGACGCAGATCAGATCCAGATTGGGATACTGGATTCGCAGTTGCTCGGCAAAATCACCGGCTTCCAGGTCCGGCAGCCAAAAGTCCAGCAGCAGGGCTTCGCTGGGTGATTCTTCCAGGTACGACAATGCCTCGGCGCCTCCAGAGGCTTCGCGCACCTTCCACCGCATCCCAGTCAGAATCTCAGCCAATCTTTGGCGGAACGAAGCATCCGCGCTCACCAGCACGGCAGTCCGAGACACCGCCGCGCGAACATCCATATTCTGTAAGGCTTGCATTTCGAAATGCCTCCCTAAATCAATACCGACAAGGAACACCAGGCAAAGGCCGCGACAAAGTTCGCGATCAAGCCGGTCCGAGGGAGGGTACGCGCATCACATATCCATTGCCGCGCACCGTATGGATCAATTTGTTTTCTGCGCCTTCATCGACCTTACGGCGCAGATAATTGATGTAGACATCGACAACATTGGTGGTCACGTCGGGATGCATTTTCCATACGTGTTCGAGCAGACCACTTCTCGAAACGCATTCCCCACGATGCTCCAACAGATATTCCAGGAGTGAATATTCCTTCACTGTCAGCTCAATCGCCCGGCCTGCGCGCTCGACGGCACGACGGGTGCGGTCCAGTACCAGGTCACCGCAGCGCAATTGCGAACCTGCACTCGACTCCAGGCGACGGATCAGGGCCCGGCAGCGCATCTGTAACTCACGCAATGCAAACGGCTTGGAAAGGAAATCGTCGGCGCCAAGCTCAAGGCAACGGAGTCGTTCTTCGAGCGTGTTTCGCGCGGTCAGGATCAGCACCGCCGCGTCACTCACCTGACGAATCGCGCGTAGGACTTCGGTGCCATCCTTGCGAGGCAGATTCAGATCGAGCAAGAGAAGTCGAAACTGAACTGTCGGCCAAATGGCCAGCGCGGCTTCGCCATCCTGTACCCAGGCCACCGTATGGCCGTCGTTTTCCAGCGTGCGCTGCAGCAAACTTCCCAGCGCAGGGTCATCTTCAGCTATCAGAACTCGCATCGGCAGAAATCCATTTCCAGAACAACAAGGGAATTACACTTCGTGAACTCTCGAGCTACATCCTCGAATGGAACGACACTCGTGCCAGTGGAAGGTTCCAGAGGAAAGGTGACTTGTTTCCATGTAAGGTGTATTCACCTTCGCTTGAGTGGGGGAGAAAATCAAGCGAAAACCCGGGTAGTTGATCACGAAAGTAATTCAAATTGGGACTGATTTAGAACAATTTCCTAAATAGAGGCAAGTCGGTGCTCAAGGAAGGGCGGACTCAGCCGATAGGCTATGGCGCTGTCGCCCTAGGGTAGTTTTGGCCGCTTCAGGCGGTAACATCCAGCCGCAACTCCAGGAAGGGGTTCAAATTCTTCCACAATGTTCAGCGTTGTTTCGGCGCTTCCCAGGAAAAGATACCCGCTGGCAGGAATCAGCGGAACGATCTTGCCGAGGATTTTACGTTTCGTCTCCTGGTTGAAATAAATCAGCACGTTGCGCATGAAAACTACGTCGATTTTCGGGAGAAAAGACCACGCCTCGCTCAGATTCATCTCGCGAAATTCAATCATGCGGCGGATTTCCTCGCGGATCTGCCAGTCGTCGCCATCGCGATTGAAATACTTGACCAGAAACTTGACGGGAAGCCCACGGTTTACCTCGAGTTGAGTGTAGTGACCACGAATGGCGCGTGCCAGTACGTCGGTTGACAGATCGCTGGCAATAATTCGTAGGTTCCATCCCTGCAACTGTGGAAAATATTCACGCAGGGTCATGGCAATCGTGTAGGGCTCTTGTCCTGTCGAACATGCAGCGCTCCAAAATGTCAGATATCGCTCGTTTGCCCGAGCGGCGATCAGTTCGGGAATGATCCTGGTGCGAAGCAACTCAAATGGACGGATGTCGCGAAAGAATAAGGTCTCGTTGATGGTCATCGCATGAATCAATTTTCGATGCGATCCATTGAACGTATCCCGTTGCAGCCGCCCCAGGTACTCTCCTAACGAGCAAAAGCCCTCTTTTTCCGCCAGGGGGCCCAGCCGCGACTCTACAAGGTATTCCTTTCCCTGCTCCAGCACAATGCCGGCGCGTTGATGAATCAGGGCACGAACATATTCGAAATCGTTGGGCGTAACACTCATCGGGCACTCCTGGAATCAAGGAAATAGGACAATCTGGGGCGAATTGCGGGCACCCGCCCGACGGCGACCCGGCGAACGATTTCCCCAGCAATGAGGCCCAGCGGCAAGACTGCATCGGCCAAGCCAGCGTTGGCCACGTATCCGGGCATTCCCCACACCACCGAGGTGGCTTCATCCTGCGCCAGAATCTGGCCGCCCCCCTCGCGAATTCGTCCGCAGCCGCGAAGCCCATCCTGCCCCATTCCTGTCATGATGACAGCCAGGGCATCGCCCTGATACACCTCCGCCACCGAGCGAAACAGTACATCCACCGACGGGCGACAAGAATTCTCCGGCTGTTCCTGCTGGGTGCGGATGCGAAAACCTTCCTTGCTACGCTCCACCATCATATGGAAGTCTCCTGGAGCGATGTAGGCATGTCCCGGCAGCAATTCCTGCAGGTTGGACGCTTCCACCACGGGCATCTGCGACTTCGCAGAGAGTCGGTCGGCAAGGAACTTGGTAAAAATGGGCGGCATATGCTGCACGATGACGACGGGCACTGGGAAATTCGGTGGCAGCAACGGGACCAGGTCGCCCAACGCATTGGGCCCGCCGGTCGAGGTGCCGATCGCCACCACTTCAACCCGTGATGTGATCGGCCGCTGCGCGCCAAGTTGGAATGGAAACGGTGCGACTTGTGGAGCTGGCATCGAGAAAGGTCGGGGCACAGATGGTGTAGCTTGCGGTACATGGGCACGAATCTTGGGAATCAATTCTGCCCGTATCTTTTCCAGCGCCGCCGCCGCGCTTCCTACGTTGGCCGGCTTGGTGACATAGTCGGAGGCTCCCAATGCAAGCGCATCCATGGTCGCCGATGCGCCGCGCTCGGTCAGTGTGCTGAACATGATGACGGGCAGGTGGCGATGGGTTTTGCGCAGTTGCCGCAGCGTTTCCAGACCGTCCATCACTGGCATCTCGACGTCCAGGGTGAGGATGTCCGGATTTACCTGGTCGATTTTCTGCAGCGCGATGCGCCCGTCCGCCGCGGCGCCCGCGACTTCAATATCCGGCTCGCCGGCAAGGACGTCGCTCACCATCCGGCGAATCACCACCGAATCATCCACAACAAGAACCCGAATCTTGGGCATAGAGGTCACGACCATCGGCTGAAAAAGCAAAACTGCGAGTCAGGTGCTTGCGGAAGCTGGGAAGCATCGACCTCGGCCACCCAACCAATCGTCCCCGCATGCCGGACGATAATTTGTTTAGAAGTGATTTGACACCGGCAAGCAGGGTCCTGATGCTTCGAGGATCAAGCCCCTGTCTGCCAGCGCCTGGCCGCCTGTTGTGGCCGCCCAACGTTTAGGCGACTTTCATAGCCCGCCTCTTGCTTACGGACCCAGCCTGCACTTCGTCGAAGCGGAACTGGCCGACCAACTGCTGTAGCTCCGACGCCATGCGAGACAATTCCGTAGCTGCGGATTGCGTGTTGGAAGCGCCTTCCGTGGTGCTCTTGGCGGCGCCTGCAACCGAACTGATATTCTCGGCTACCTGCTTGCCACCCTGGGCTGCTTCAGCCACATTGCTGGCGATTTCGTTGGTTGTCGCAGTCTGCTCCTCGACAGCTCCCGCAATCGTGTTGGCAATGTCGTTGATCTGGGTAATGATCTGGCTGATCTCTGCAATCGCCTGCACGGCTCCCTGGGTATCGCCCTGAATTTCTTCAATCTTCTGAGTGATGTCCTCGGTGGCCTTGGCAGTTTCTTTCGCCAGCTCCTTCACTTCGTTCGCAACTACCGCAAATCCCTTGCCGGCTTCGCCTGCCCGCGCTGCCTCAATGGTGGCATTCAGCGCCAGCAGCTTGGTCTGTTGCGCGATCGAAGTAATGACTTTGATCACCTGGCCAATCTCGGCGCTCGATTGCCCGAGCTTCGACACAGTCGCGTTGGTCGATTCCGCAGTCTTTACGGCAGCGGTTGCGACCCGCGCCGCATCATTGGCGTTGCGCGCGATTTCCTTGATGCTGGCGGTCATCTCTTCGGTGGCGGTCGCAACGGTTTGCAGGTTCTTGGTGACCTGTTCGGCTGCGGCAGAGACCACGTTGGCCTGGGTCGCGGTTTCTTCTGCGTTAGCACTCATTTGATTGCTGACGGCCGACAGTTCTTCCGATGAGCTGGCCAGGGTATGGGAATTCTGACCGATGGCGCGCATGCTGGTGGAGAGCTGATCTCCCATACGGTTGATCGCATCCTTGATGGCCGCATGGTCACCCTGGTATTGGCCTTCGACGCGAGCCATCAGATCGCCTTCCGCAACCTGCTCCAGCACACGAGCAGCTTCCTGTACCGGCTTGATCACTGCATCGAGGGTGTCGTTGATTCCCTGCACGATCTTGCCAAAATCTCCCGGATGTTTGCTGGCATCGGCACGTGTTGTCAGTTTGCCTTCGACCGAAGCCTTCACCAGACTGGAAGCGTCGGCAATCAATGCCTTCAGATTGGCGCGAACCTGTTCGATGGTGTCGTTGATAAAGGCCTTCTTGCCCGGAAACTTCTCCAGCGGCGCTTCAAAGTTTCCGCGGCCAAACTCACCGAGGCAGGCCATCGCTTTTTTCTTGACGGTGATGTGGCCCTGGACCATGGTGTTGATGCCGTGGGCCATGGTGCGGTAGGCGCCGGCAAAATGGTCTTCTGGAATCACGACGTCGATGTCGCCCTTATCGTGTTCCTCTGACATGCGATTCATCTCGTTGATCAGGGATTTCAGATTGGTCCGAAGCTGCTCGATCGTGTCGTTGATGAAGGCTTTCTTCCCTGGGAATTTATCGAGCGGCGCATCCAGATTGCCGCGCCCCATCTCTCCGATGCAGGCCATCGCCTTTTTCTTGACGGTGATATGACCCTGGACCATGGTGTTGATCCCATGAGCCATGGTGCGGTACGCGCCTTCAAAATGGTCTTCCGGAATGACGACATCGATATCGCCCTTGTCGTGTTCCTCTGACATGCGATTCATCTCGCTGATCAGGGATTTCAGATTGGTCCGAAGCTGCTCGATCGTGTCGTTGATGAACGCTTTCTTCCCTGGGAATTTGTCGAGCGGCGCATCCAGATTGCCACGACCCATCTCTGCAATGCAGGCCATCGCTTTTTTCTTGACGGTGATGTGGCCCTGCACCATGGTGTTGATGCCGTGAGACATCTGACGATAGGCTCCTTCGAACTTCTCCTCCGGGATCACCACATCGATATCGCCCTTGTCATGCTCCTCGGACATGCGATTCATCTCGCGGATTAACCCGCCGAGTGAGTCGATGCATGCGTTCAGGCTATTCTTGATCGTGTTGAACTCTCCGTTGTACGTGTCTGTGATCTTGTCTGGGATGATTCCCTTGGAGATCTGGTCCACATACTTCGCGGTAACGTTGACGGGCATGATCACCGCATCCAGCATTTCATTGAGCGCGCTCGCGACTTCCAGGTCGCGGCCGTGGAACTTGCTCGTATCAAATCGCTCGCTGAGACAGCCCTCTTTGGCTGCCTTTGCCAAGCGCATGGTTTCCTGGGCTAGATCAGCCGCTTCTGCCTGCATGTCAATATGCGACGCGTTCTTGCCCGCCTTTGCAGGTATGAAAGCTCCGTTCGGTTTTCCATTTTTCTGACTTTTTTCCAACATCGTTTCCATATCATCCCCTTCGTTTCTCTGATTTTGTTGCGTTCCGTTTTGGTCGCTTGCACGGCCGTCCTGCCGCTGAGAATCCGGCTCAACCCTGCGCGTCAGAAAATCCCATCAGCACTTCCTCCGTGTCCAGCACATGCATCAACCGCTCATTCAGCTTGTGCACTCCGCGGATCATCTTGCGGGCATCGCCGTCGAGGGTGTCGGGAGGACGTTCAAATGTCGACTCTTCCGCTTCCACCACGTCGCCAATGTCATCGACCAGCAGGCTGACCCCACCGCCGGAGCTGCGTACTACGACATTCATGAGTGGCTGACCTTCGCTGCGTTCGGGCAATCCAAGACGACGACGCAGATCGATGGCGGTGACGATCTGGCCGCGCAGGTTGATCAGACCGCGGACAACCGGAGAAGACAGCGGCACCGGAGTCATTTCCTGGCTACGCAGGATTTCCTGCACTCGCTCGACTTCCACGCCAAAATAATTGTCGCCAAGAAAAAAGGTCGCGAACTGTTGCCGATCGCTCATGATGCAACTCCTGTGAGCAGCTGCTCCGCATCAAAAAATGTGGGATCCTGCACGCGAATGATGCCATCCACATCCAGGATTTCAGTGACTTTCCCCTGCACAACGAAGGAACCCAGGACGCCTTCGCGGCTGGCTGGCCGTCGAGTGGCAAGGTCGTCTTCGACGATGTCCAGGATTCGTTCCACCACCAGGCCAACACTGCGCAGGTTTCGTGTATGAACGATCACCTGCACCTTATCGTCCGTAGCGGCAGACGCGCCTCGAGGCTGGAGCCGCCGCTCTTCTACCAGGCCGGAGACATGCACCAGCGGCAGGATTGTGCCACGATACTGCACCACTTGCTGCTCCCCGGTATGCTCAATCGACGATCGCGAAAAGGTTTCCAGTCGGGTCACGTCCGAGAGAGAAATCGCCATGCGGCCGTCGTCAGGGCTCTGGAACAACAGCAACGTTTTGCGCTCCTGGGCACGCTCGGCTGCCGGTGTCGCATCTTCGGAGAGTTTGCGCTGGCGCACTTCGCTGATCACGCCAGCATGCTGGGCCAGTCCAAGCACGTCGAGGATCAGCGCGACCCGGCCGTCTCCCATGATGGTTGCCCCGGTATAGACGGAAAGCCCTTTCAAGAGCTCTCCCAGAGGCTTCACCACAATCTCTTCCGTGTCGTTGACTTCATCCACAATCAATCCAAATTGACAGTCGTCCGCCTGCAGCACCGCGATGTTCACCACATCTTTCTGAGCGGAATCATGGGCCGCGACGGAATCGAAATGAAGTTCGCGATTGAGATACACCAGCGACAAAAGATTGCCGCGCAGGCGATACACCGGAGCCCCATGAACGCTCTCGATACCCTGCCGTGCGCCATTGCCTTCCAGCCGCACCAACTCGAGCAGGCTCACCTGCGGAATGGCATAGCGTTCACCGCCACAAGTCACGATCAGCGCAGGAATAATCGCCAGTGTGAGCGGGATCTTGATCTTCACTGTTGTGCCCAAACCCGGAGCACTCTGCAGGTCCACCATGCCGCCAATCTTCTCGATGTTGGTCTTGACAACATCCATGCCGACGCCACGACCGGATACATTGGTCACTTTGTGCGCAGTGGAAAATCCCGGAAGAAACAGCAATTGGTAGGCTTCGCGCTCGCCCATCCGCGCGGCGTGTTCCTGTGGAATCAACCCTCGCTCCACAGCCTTCGCCTTGACAGCGGCCAGATCGATGCCCGCGCCATCGTCGGAGATTTCAATGTTGACCTGGCCTCCCTCGTGGTAGGCGCGCAGAAACAACCTTCCCTCCGGCGATTTTCCAGCGGCTTCGCGTTGCGATGGGGATTCGATGCCGTGATCAACGGCGTTGCGAATCAGGTGGGTCAGCGGATCTTTGATGGCCTCAAGAATGGTCTTGTCGAGCTCGGTGTCTTTGCCTTCCATCTCCACCTGGACCCGTTTGCCGCAGGCCAGAGCCAGATCGCGCACCACGCGAGGGAATTTTCCCCAGACATTTTCGATTGGCTGCATACGAGTCTTCATCACGCCTTCCTGCAACTCGGTGGTGATCAGGCTCAAACGCTGGGTCGTGTTCAGAAAGGATGCATCCTGCTGCGTCGTACTGAACTGAAGAATCTGATTTCGGGCCAACACCAGTTCCCCTACCAGGTTCATCAGCTTGTCCAGCTGTCCCACGTCGACGCGAATGTTGTTGCTGGAAAGATTCGAGGTAGCCCCTTCCGTCTGGACCTGCAATGCTTCCAGCACTTCTTCTGGATGCACTGCGCCGCGCGCCACAAGAATCTCTCCGAGCCGTCGCGGATCACCTTCTCGCTGCAGGTTCAGGGCCGTGGCCAGTTGTTCTTCCTTCACCTGGCCCCCCTCCACAAGAATTTGTCCCAGCGGGAGTGGCTCGTCGAGATCCTCTTCAGCGATTTCCGCCTCAATGGTGTCCTGAGGCTTGTCCGGCTCCGCTGCCCGGAAGGAAGATGCGGGCGCTACCAAATCGTCCTGCGATTTGCAGCTTGGTCCCTGTGCCTGTAGCTGGGTCAGGATTTCAATCAGCGGCGCGTAATCGGTATCGCCATCCGACCCGGTCTTTTCGATGGAGGCAAGCATAGTACGCACTGCATCCACCATCGCCAGCAAGCCGCTGGTAATCGACGGAGACAATAGCAGGACGCCTTCGCGGAGCCGGCTGAGAAGGCTTTCGCCGGCATGAGCCACCGACTCCAGCCGGGTATACCCCAGGAACCCAGTGGTTCCTTTCACGGTGTGAACTGCGCGGAAGATGGAGCCCAGAAGTTCCTTTGAGGTGGGATTTTTCTCCAGGCTGATCAGGTCACGGTCCAGTTGATCCAGGTTTTCCGTGCTTTCGACAATGAACTCTTTCACAATGTCGTCCATGCCATCCGCGTTGTTCATCGATCTTTCTCCTTCGCCGAATCCCTGCCGTGCGAGTGCGCCCGCTGCGGCTTGCACTTTCAAATATCGGTACGGATCGGACACAACATGAGCGACACAGCCTGCGGGTAAGCTCCCTAGGTAACCCCGAGGGTCGAGCCCAGCCATGGAACGGGCGTAGCTCTACTCCAGAACTCCCATCAGGCGTAGCTTGTCGGCGATGATGTCGCGGCTGAAAGGCTTCATCACATATTCATTTGCCCCTGCTTCCAGCGCCGCCATCACCTGGCGAGTTTCCGTCTCGGTGGTGATCATCATGATGGGGACCGCGCTCAGTCGCGGATCGGAACGCAGTTGTTTGACCAGTTCCAGTCCATTCATCTCCGGCATGTTCCAGTCCGCCATGATCGCGGAGAAGCTTCCCTGTTCGCGCTCCACCACTTCCAGAGCCTCTTTTCCATCGGCTGCCGGACAGACTTCGAATCCAAGTTCCGTCAACATTTTTGTCAGAATGATTCGAATTGTGCGTGAGTCGTCCACTACCATTGCCTTCGACATACGATTCGCGCCTGCTTTCCTTTCAGAATTCTTTTACTAACCCAAAGACTGATCGTTTATTGACGGATACCGTCTATCCGCAACGTGAGAAGAAGCCCCTATGACCCCACCAGCATGCGCCGGCGACTCTCTGCCTCGCGGTCGAATGGACTTCGTGGAACCAGGTGCATCATCACGTCCAGCTTGTCTTCCCCGCAGCGAAAACTGATCACTGTCCAGCGGTGCCGGCCAAGCGAATGGGCGGTCAGGTCGTGTCCGACAATGCAGGTGGGAGTGCTCAACGCCATCGGTCCGACAGATTGCTCAATGGTTCCTTTGACGTTGCCGACGATGATATTGGTCAGCTCGCCAATAGCATCCAGCACATCGTCATCCATGGCGGGAAAGTCCATCATCAGGAAGCTGGCAGCAATCCGCCTGGCGCACGAAGCGCTGCAGGAAAGTCCGCCAGTTCCCAGCCATGCGCCCGCCATGCCGACAAAGGAAACCACACCGTCGAAGTGTCCCGGGAAGTCATGCTCGAAGAGCGGCGCACCGGGCTCGATCTCCATATTCAGCATGGTGGCAAATACCTGCTCCGTCGCTCGACAGATCGCCTCATACAAATCTTCGGGGCTCGGTCCGTTCATCTCTTCTGCCATACTCTTTTCCCTCGCCAACCAGTCCTGCTTGTCATGAATCGTGCTTCGATCACCTGCGCCGGACAACTTCGCATCTGTGGCTGCTTCGAGGAACAAGTGCAGTCCGGTTCCGTCGCGAATCATCAATTCCATCTGCGTATGTTCTGACTATCGACGAATGGGAAGCGAAACGTTAACGGACCAAGAGGGTTGGGAGGGCTTCGCCGCACGCATTGGTCACGTGGGTACGCGCGCGAACATGGATCGGCCTCAAGTGAGGTTCCGCGGCTCAGAGCTGAGCATTTTGGACCGGGCCGGTTCGCATCCTTCGCCAGTTCTCGATAGAGTGGCAAGGATAGAGAAAAAGCGAGCTCCGTCGTTCCATGCGACGGAGTTTCTCGCGAGGATGCAGTTTCTTGTAACGGACCAATTGCTTTCATGAATGGAGGATGCGGCATGATTCGACCGATGTATCGTTTGGGTGGAACCATCTTCGGCCTGGTGGCCTTAGTCCCGCTCTTGCTCGCGCAACAGCCTGCGAACCAGAATGCCGGAGCCGTCCTGAAAATTATGACGGACACCACTGTAGCCCGGGTCAGTCCGACCCTGTATGGATTGATGACCGAGGAAATCAATCATTCTTACGACGGCGGAATCTATGCGGAGCTGATCCGCAACCGCGCCTTTCAAGACAATCCCAATCATCCCGACCACTGGCGGATTCTGCGGGACGGAAATGCACGCGCCGCGATGAAAATCGACAAGTCCACCGGACCCAGCACAGCCTTGACCAGCAGCCTGAAACTGATCGTTCAGCGAGCCGATAAGGGCGATCCCGCCGGCATCGTGAACAACGGCTACTGGGGAATCCCGCTGCGGCCCGATACCACCTACGCGGGCTCCTTTTACGCAAAGTCCGATGGCGAATCATCCGGGCCGGTAACCCTGAGCCTTGTGAATAACAACACAGGCGCCGTCATCGCATCCGCCAGCGTACCCGCCCTGACAGCGGACTGGAAGCAATATAAGGTTGATTTCAAAACCGGAGAGATTGCAACGTCTGCCAGCAACCACCTGGCGTTGACGGTGTCTCAACCTGGAACATTCTGGTTCAGCCTCGTCTCGTTGTTTCCGCCAACCTACGACAACACACCCAACGGCAATCGCATCGACTTGATGCAAAAGCTAGCGGCCATGCATCCGGCGTTTCTGCGTCTCCCCGGCGGAAACTATCTGGAAGGCGATCACATTGCCGACCGTTATCCCTGGAAGAAGACTCTGGGCCCGTTGGTGGACCGACCGACCCATCCCAGTCCCTGGGGCTATCGCAGCTCCGATGGACTTGGACTGCTGGAGTTTTTGGAATGGTGTGAGGACCTGCACATGCAGCCGGTGCTGGCCGTGTATGCCGGCTACTCCATGGCGCAAGAGCATGTGACGCCAGGTCCCGATCTGGCACCATATGTGCAGAGCGCGCTCGAGGAAATTCAATACGTCAGCGGCGGTCCCAAGACACAGTGGGGAGCCGTGCGGGCCAGAGACGGCCATCCTGCTCCCTTTCCGCTTACCTATGTCGAAGTAGGGAACGAGGACGAATTCGATAAGTCCGGCAGCTATGACGCCAGGTTCGCGCAATTCTACGACGCGATTAAAAAAACTTACCCCAAGCTGCAGGTGATCGCAACTGCTCCGGTTAAGAGCCGGACGCCGGACGTGATCGACGACCATTTCTATCGCACGGCGCAGGAGTTTTTTGATGATACCCATCACTACGACAAGACCGATCGCAAGGGTCCTAAGATTTTCGTCGGAGAGTGGGCGACCCGCGAAGGCTCGCCAACGCCTGATATGGGAGCCGCTCTGGCCGATGCTGCCTGGTTGACGGGCCTGGAACGCAACAGCGACATCGTCATCATGTCCAGCTATGCGCCATTGTTCATCAACGTCAATCCCGGGGCCTCGCAATGGGTTCCGAACCTGATCGGCTACGACGCGCTGCACAGCTACGGTTCTCCCAGCTATTATGCTCAGGTGATGTTCAGCAATCACATTGGCAATGAAGTACCCGCATCAACGTTGAGCGGCGCGCCTGAGTTGTTGTTTACCTCGGTCACCAGAGATACAGCGAAACGAATGCTGTATGTAAAAGTGGTCAACGCCTCGTCGAAGGCGCAGTCTCTCGAAATCGACCTGACCGGAAAAGATAAACCGACTGGCAGCGCCGCAGTCACCACACTAAGCGGTCAGTCGCAGGAAGAAACTAACTCGCTGAGAGACCCAACAAGGATAGCCCCGGTGCAAAGTGAGGTCAGTGATGTTTCCTCAGATTGGCACCATACGTTTCCGGCATATTCAATTCAGGTCATCGACGTGGGCCTGCAATAGGAGTGATAGATGAACGTTCCCACCGTAAGCCGTAGAACATTCGCGTATATTTGCATGTTGTGCATTCTTGGTCTTGAGGGGTTGTGTATGCAGGCGGAAGTAAAAAAGTCAGTCTTCGGCACCATGCCGGACGGAACAAAGATTGAAATATTCACGCTGCACGAGGGGGATTTGACGGCGCGCGTGATGACCTATGGCGCTCGCGTTGTCTCGCTCGATGTGCCCGATCGCAATGGCAAAGTTGCCGATGTGGTGTTGGGATATGACAATCTTGACGGCTACCTGCACGATCCCAAGACCTACTTTGGCGCGATCGTCGGCCGCTATGGCAATCGCATCGGGCATGGCACATTTGTTCTGGACGGCAAGCGGTATGAGGTGCCGAAGAATGATGGTGACAACAGTCTTCACGGTGGACTTATCGGATTCGACAAGCGCGTTTGGACGGCCCACGAAATTCCAAATGGAGTCGAAATGACGCTCGTCAGCGAAAACGGCGATCAGGGGTATCCGGGAACTTTGACGGCGCACGTGCGATATACGCTGAGCGCGCATGCCCTGAAAATCGAATACTCTGCCACGACAGACGCCGACACCGTGCTGAACCTGACCAACCACAGCTATTTCAATTTGGCGGGTGAAGGCAACGGAAACATTCTGGATGAGGTGATGACCATCCCGGCGGATCGCTACACGCCGGTGAATTCCGGATTGATCCCCACTGGAGAACTAGCTCCTGTCGCGGGGACGCCATTCGATTTTCGTACACCGACGGTCATTGGAAAGCGGATCGCTCAAGACAATGAACAACTGAAATTCGCCAAAGGATATGACCAGAACTTTGTACTGAACAACGCGACCGGCGGTGCGGCGCTGCACGAGGCAGCCCAGGTGATGGACCCGAAGAGCGGCCGCATATTGACTGTCAAAACGACACAACCTGGCGTCCAGTTTTATTCCGGGAATTTCCTCGACGGCACGGCGCATGGAAAACACGGGCATGTCTATAACAAACGCGCCGCGTTATGCCTGGAGACGCAGCATTTCCCGGATTCTCCGAATCATCCATTATTTCCGTCGACCGAGCTCAAGCCCGGCCAGACCTTTCATAGCGTGACGGAATATATTTTTTCAACGGAGAAATAAACGCTGCTTGAACCTGGAGCGCGCTGACGCTTGAGTGGACCCCGGACTGTAGTCCAGGGTCTAGCTCGGCTAGAGTAGCGATGTTCAAGGCAAAAAACCGGTCTGCCGCAAACCGGCGCTAATCTTCTTCCGGCTCGTGGAAATACATATTCCAGTCGAGATAGTTGCTGGCCGCTTCATACACCGCTGCCGCACTATCCGAGAAGTTCGCGGCGACGTGATGCTCGAAGCCTTCTTCGCAGATGAAGCGCAGCAGGTTCTGCAGCTGCGGAATTTCCACCACGCCTGCGCCACCGAAGGTCTCCAGCGGATCGTTGGTAAACTTGCCGCGACCGACATAACCGCGCATCTCGCCGTTGAAGTCATCGGTCGAGAACCGCGCGTAGCTCATATCACCTGCCTTGACGCGGCCGACACAGGTTCCAAAGGTATTTTCCTTGCCCACTGTGCCGGCAATGATTGCCTGAAAATCCATCACAACATCGTTGAAGAAATGCTTCGGCAGATTGGAGCAGTGAAAGCAGACCGCCTTGTCTGGATCGTCGCCGTAATTGTTATTCCAGTCGAGTAACGCGCTCGGCGTTTCCGATGCCAGTGCCAGGGCATGCATACTCAGCGTACCCACCACATCGACCTCGCAGGCCGACGGAATCAGGTTCTCGCTCATCATGCTCATAATCGTGCACGGCACCACCCCAAAATATTCTTCTAAGGATGTCCAGCATTGGACCGCGCTGATCGTCGTCTGCGTTTGCTGCATCCAGTGCTCAATCACCCAGCCCAGCTTGGCCATCTTGACCAGCGCCGATTCAGGCACGGCTGAGGTTTTGACGTATTTCTTGATCGCCGCCAGCTTGGCTTCGACGTTGCTGTCGCCGTCCTTCAGCCTGTCGATGCGGCCCAGAATCTCCGATAGATCGATGGGCTCAACTGAGATGCCATTCCTTTCCAGCAGTTTTTCGCTGTAGCGCACCGTGTTGAATGCAGCCGGTCTTGCGCCAATCGAGCCGATGCGCAGATTCGTGAGGCCGCGAACCACGCGGCAGACGGCAGCAAACCAGGCTAGATCCTTTTTGAACCCATCGGAGCTGGGCGAAACCGTATGGAGTTTGGTGAGCGAATATGGAATGCCGTACTGCATCAGGTTGTTGCAGGCCGACATCTTTCCGCAGAAACTATCGCGACGAAAAGCGATTGTCATCTTCGAGCTCTTGTCAGGCGTCGCCTGCACCAGCACGGGAACTTTCAGCGTGGAATAGCGCATGGCATCGGCGATGGCTCGCTCGTCGCCAAAATTCGGCAGGGTGACAATGACGCCGTCAATCTCGTCACGGTGCTGGCGAAACAGATCGCCGCAGCGGCGCGCCTCTGCATGGGTTTCAATGGCGCCGTGCTTCGACTCTTCCGGGCTCAAAGCAATCACGCGAATCCCTGCACGCTCGAGTACCTGCAGCATCTCCTCGCGACCTTCTTTTGCCAGATGGTCGGGGAAAAATCCACGATTGCCAACGATCATTCCAAATGTCATTTGTCTGCCGTTCTTCATCGTTCTCCTGCCTTCTTATGCCGCAGCGTTGGCTGGATTGTCGCTGCCTGGACAAAATACCCTACGATATAGACGATACTGAAAATCCGCCTTGGGATTCCCGGCCAGCCACCCGTTTGCAGTTTCAACACCGCCAAAACCGGCTCGGTTCCACGTTCAGTATTATGCCACTTCTACTCGATATAAAACGATTTAAATCATGATTTTCGTACTCCGTTAATCTAGGCACCCAGGAAACAATTGTCAATTTAGTAAGGTGGGCGGCCGTGCATTTCGGTATACTTCTCGCCGTTAGTCCACGCTTCATGGAGAATCCCCGAATGCGCCGATCCGTTTTCCTGTTCGCCCTTGTAGTCGCGCTGCCACTTTGCGGGCATCCGCAGGTTGCTATCACTCCACCCATGGGGTGGAACAGCTGGGATTCGTACGGCCTGACGATTACCGAGCAGCAATTCAAGCAAAATGTCGACTGGTTGCATACCCACCTGCAGCCCAGCGGCTGGCAATATGTTGTCATCGACGAAGGATGGTATTTGGCCAGCCCGCAGAAAGCCGACCAAGGCTACACCGTAGACGCGAATGGACGCTACGTTCCCGCGGTCGACCGGTTCCCTTCCGCAGACAAGGGTCGCGGGTTCAAACCGCTGGCCGACTACGTCCATTCGCTCGGATTGAAGTTCGGCATTCACATCATCCGCGGTATTCCGAAAGAAGCGGTTGCGCGCAATCTGCCGATCGCCGGATCGAACTATCGCGCCGCCGAGGCCGCCGACACCTCCGATACCTGCCGCTGGAATCATGACAACTATGGCGTGAGAGATAATGCTGCGGGTCAGGCATATTACGACTCGATCGCCAAACTCTATGCCGGGTGGGGGGTCGATTTCGTCAAGATCGACTGCATCTCGCAACCCTACAAGACGGCCTCCATACACATGGTGAGTCGCGCGTTGAAGAAAACGGGCAGACCCATCGTGTTGAGCCTCTCCCCGGGCCCGACGCCGCTTGCGGACGCTTCCGATGTGGTTCAGCAAGCGCAAATGTGGCGCATCTCGGATGACTTCTGGGATGTCTGGAATCGTGACACTGCATCCGGCGATTTTCCTCAGAGTGTGGTGCATCAGTTTCCGCTGCTTGCCCAATGGGAGCGTTACGCCGGGCCCGGTCATTGGCCGGATGCGGACATGCTGCCGATAGGCTGGCTTGGGCCGCAGCCGGGATGGCAGCAGGCGCGTTCATCTCGTCTCACGCCAGACGAGACAAGAACCGTGCTCACTCTGTGGGCGATCGCACGGTCGCCGCTGATTCTGGGGGCAAATCTGACCCGCATGGATAGCGTGACCGAGTCGATGCTGACCAATCGAGAAGTGGTCGCGGTTGATCAAGATTCAACCGGCAATCAAGCGCGACTGCACACCAAGACGGCCTGGGTATGGACCGCACGAGCGACCTCCGCGAAGGGAGAGTATGTCGCGTTGTTCAACGTGAGCGATGCGCCGATCGACCTGAGTTACACATGGCATGACCTGGGAATCTCTTCCGGCAAACATCAGGTGCACGATCTGTGGCTGCATCGAGTGCTCGACCAGACTCAAGGCATCAATGTGACCCTGGCGCCGCATGCGTCGGTGCTCTACCGGGTGGAATAACGCGTGCGCCATTTTAATGACCCGAATCGCGCTCGCAATGGAATGAACATGGTGCTCCATCCGCTGCGAATTGCCATGGTTGCGGTTTTGTTGAGCGCAACCGGATTGTTAGCGCAGAGTCCAAAGGCAGTTCCCTACACCTGGAAAAGTGTGCAGATCGTGGGCGGCGGGTTTGTGGATGGAATCATCTTTCATCCGTCTGCGAAGAATGTTCGCTACGCCCGCACCGATATGGGCGGCGCGTATCGCTGGGATGCGGTGGCTCATCGCTGGCAGCCAATTTTGGACTGGGTGCCTTACATCGATCGCAACCTGATGGGCGTTGCCTCGATCGCGGTCGACCCATTGGACCCGAAGCGCGTCTATCTGGCTTGTGGCACCTACACCAACGCCAACACACCCAACGGTGCCATTCTTCGCTCGGACGATCGCGGCCGCACATTTCAGCGGACGAATGTGCCCTTCAAATTTGGCGGCAATGAGGACGGCCGCGGCAATGGCGAGCGGTTGGATGTCGATCCGCTGGACGGAAGTGTTCTGTACCTCGGCACACGATATGCGGGGCTATGGCGCTCTGCCGACCGAGGCGTGACCTGGACAAGGGTCACCAGTTTTCCCGATGTGACGGAGGCGGTTCCACCCACTCCGCCACGGCTGCCTGATGAGACGCGAGAGCAGGCCTGGCAGCGAAGGCCGGTACGTGGAAGCGGGATCATCTTTATCAAGTTTGGCGCGCCTGCGGGAAAACGCTCGAAGAAGCGCCCTAGCCAGACGATTTACGTTGGCGTCTCGCTGATGAATCGGCCCAATCTTTTTGTCTCGACAGACGGCGGCGATAGCTGGCACACAATTCCGGGAGAGCCCACGCAGTATCGGCCAACGCGGGCCGCACTCTCGCCGGATGGATTCCTCTACGTCACCTACGGTACCGCTCCTGGACCCAGCCGCATGACCAACGGGGCGGTGTGGAAACTGAACACGCATACCGGCGAGTGGACGGAAATCACCCCGGACCGACCCATCGCTGGAGTAAAAGAGTTTGGATACGCGGCCGTTTCGGTCGATGCACATCATCCGCGCACCTTGATTGTGAGCTCCTTCGGTCGCCCAGCCTCGACCGGCGGAGAGGACATTTTTCGCTCGACGGATGGCGGCGCAACCTGGAAAACAATCTTCCACGGCCGCGGCGATGCGAACGGTGTGTACGATTACAGCCTGGCTCCCTATGTAAAGGACACGCCGATTCACTGGCTCTTCGATATTGAAATTGATCCTGCCAACCCGGATCACGCCATGTTCACCACCGGGTATGGCGGATGGGAAACGTTCGACCTGACCGCGTCGGATCGCGACAAACCTACCCACTGGAACATCATGGCATCGGGTATTGAAGAAACGGTGGCGCTGCAACTGGATAGCCCTTCGCAAGGTGCGCATCTCATTACCGCCATCGGGGACTACGGCGGTTTCGTCCATTGGGATCTCATCCGGCCTGCACCCGACGGCTCGTCTGCGCCGCCGCGATTCGGCAACACCACAGGATTAGCTTCGGCGACGTTGCAGCCTCAGGTAATCGTGCGCGTGGGCCTGAGCGCAAAACATATCCCGGATGAAAATATCAGTTATTCGCTCGATGAAGGCCGCACGTGGCACGGCACCACAGCCACTCCTGCGTCAGGCAGTCATTTCGGTTCAATTGCTGTCTCGTCAGATGGAGAAACCTGGGTGTGGACGCCGGACGGAGCTCAATCCTACTTCACGCGCGACAGAGGAAACACCTGGACGCCGTCCGCTGGCCTTCCCGCCAATTTGCGGGTCATCGCCGATCCAATGGCGGCACAATCCTTTTACGCCATCTCTCTTCCGGATCAAACTCTGTTTCGCAGCACAGATGGCGCAGCGAACTTCAACGCGCAGAAGTTCACTCTTTCCGACGGCCCCCTGGCGATCAGTCCATCTCTCCATGGCGATCCCCGGGGAGGTGAAAACCAACTCTATGCCGCGCCCGGACGCCCCCATGATTTGTGGTTCGCCGCCATCAACGGCCTTTATCACGCCGCTGGTGCGCCAGGCATGCCCAGCGACAACCGTGTATCGTTCGTTCGAATGCCGGGAGTCAGTGAGATTCAGGCATTCGGCTTCGGCAAAGCAGCCCCGCATCGAGCGCATTCGGCCCTGTATCTGGCCGGAACCGTCCAGGGACAGCCCGGAGTCTTTCGCTCCGTCGATGAGGGGCAAAGCTGGGTTCGTATCAACGACGATCAGCACCAATGGGGGATGATTCTACAAATTACCGGGGATCCCAGGACCTATGGACGTGTATATGTCGGCACACATGGCCGCGGGACGTTGTTCGGGGATCCACATTGAGCAGACGCAGGCGAACTGGGGGCGGATTGTGAAACTTTCTTGGCACCCGGCAATCCTGACTGCGCGAATCTCCAGAGTTCGTAGACTTCGTCACGATATGATCGACACGTTGCACTTTTTCCTGCCCTGTTGCATGGGGTGCGGAGTTACTATTTTGTTACTTCAAGCGATTTAGTTGGCCTATTCAGAGATGTGCGCATATGATTCGACACTGGAGATTCCTGCTGGTAATCTTGTGTGTAATTCCGAATTGAAACGTTATGAGCCAACGTCAGCCGCTTGACAAATCAGCGAGTACAGCTCAAAAGCCGGCACGAACAACTTTAAAAACACTTGCTAACCATCTTGAACTCTCTCCGACCACGGTTTCGTTTGTCATCAGCGGATCGCCATTCGCCGAGACAATTGCGAAAGGCACACGCGAGAGAATCTGGGCGGCGGCGGAAAAGCTAAATTACCGTCCCAACGTTTTCGCGCGTTATCTCCACACCAAAAGAACCTACAGCGTCGCCGTACTGGTGCCTGATGTTGGCGATGAATATTCTGCGGCCTTGATTGGCGGGATCGAAAGCTGCCTGTCGAAGAAGGGTTTTTTCTACTTTGTCGTCAGTCATCGAGGAGCCCCCGATCTTTTGAGAATGTCTCCTGATACGCTGCTCGATCGTGGCGTGGAAGGAATGATTTTCATCAACACTCCGTTGAATCGAGCATTGCCTGTACCGATCGTTGCCATCTGCGACATTACAGAAGGACCCGGCATCACTCGCATTAAGATCGACAACGGCAAGGCCGCGACGCTTGCGGTCGATCACCTTCTGAAGCTTGGTCATCGCGAGATAGCGGTTCTGAAAGGCCCCGAAGGAAACGGTGACACGGACGACCGCTGGGGACAATTTCAAAAAACATTCAAACGGTACGGCATCAAGATCCGCCCGGAAAATACGGTGCATCTGGGTGTGTATCCAGCCTGTAACGAGAAGACAATGGCAGAAAACGGCTATGTCGCAGCCCAGAAACTGTTGGAGCGTAAAAGGACATTCAGCGCGTTGGTCGCCTTCAACGATGCCTCCGCGATGGGTGCGATTCGCGCCCTGTCTGATGCCGGGTTGCGTGTCCCGGAAGATGTCTCCGTCATCGGGTTTGACGATATTCCGCAAAGCCTGTTCACGGTGCCGCGCTTGACGACGATTCGGCAGCCGCTCTCCTACATGGGAGAGTTGGCTGCGAACACCCTGCTGGAGAAGATCTCCGGCAACAATGGCGTTCCCAAGGTGCTGAAGATTCAGCCGGAGCTGGTGGTGCGAGAAACAACGGCACTGAATCCTCAGTCGTCGCATAAGAATTCCGCCGTCGCCAAGGCTTCGCCGCGCTCGCGATAACTCCGCACGCGTCCTCCAATCCTGGTTCCTTACTTTGGCTGATAGCCGCGATTTTCGCGTCACATTCTTCTTCCATAGCCCTGTCTCATCGCAGCCATCTAAAACGTTTTTTCTGCTCATTTCACGGCAGATTTCGCCTTATAATTGACCTCGCTTGTTCAATGGGGTCGATGGCGTTCTGTACAGAGGGATCAGGCTTCCCTACTCCCTGGAATTGCGCGACGGCGCGAGTCTCGCTTTCTCGCCTATGGGAGCAGGTTCATCGCTCGCGCTATCGACACAGCCAGGCAAGTAGTACGCATCGGCTCTGAGAGGTGTATTCCATGCGTTGGTTCGTTCTGTTGTTGCTTGCCGGATTGAGTTTCCCCGCGTCCTCTCCGGCACAGGACCACTACCAATATCCATTTCAAAGCCCAAACCTGCCGACCGAACAGCGCATCGACAATTTGCTTTCCCTGATGACACTTCAGGAAAAGATTGATGCTCTCGGCACCGATCCCGATGTGCCCCGTCTTGGAGTTCACGGCTCTGGCCAGATTGAAGGCCTGCACGGCGTCGCTCTCGGCGGGCCCGGTGGCTGGGGTCGCGTGTTTCCTCCGGGCGTCCGACGTGGCACCCCAGGCGTGCATCCGCTGAACAAGCCGTTGGAAACGACCCAATTTCCGCAAGAGGTGGGCCTGGGTGAAACCTGGGACCCCGAGCTGCTGGAGCAAGCGGCGACCGAAGAAAGCATCGAGGCGCGCTACATATTTCAAAGCGGCGGCCGTGGTGGACTTGTCATTCGCGCCCCCAACTTGAACCTTGAGCGCGATCCTCGCTGGGGTCGCTCCGAGGAATCGATGGGCGAGGATCCCTTCCTGGTGGGAACCATGGGAATCGCATTCGTCAAAGGTCTTCAAGGAAACGACGGTCGCTATTGGCGGACCGCGTCACTGCTGAAGCATTTCGTAGCTTACAGCAATGAGACGAATCGCAGCGGATCTTCCTCCAATTTCGATGCGCGGTTATTGCACGAGTACTATACCGTCGGCTTTCGCATGGCCATTGAGCAAGGCGGCGCGAATGCTTACATGACCAGCTATAACGCGGTGAACGGCATTCCCATGACCGCCAATCCGATGCTGAAGAATCTGACGATGAAGAAATGGGGATTCAACGGCATCATCTGCACGGATGCAGGCGCGCTGACTTTCATGGTGACGGCGCACAAGTATTGCGCCAACATGGATGAAGCCGCGGCCGCAGCCATCCACGCCGGCATCAACCAGTTTCTGGATAAGTATCGCCCCGGGGTTGAAGGCGCGTTGCAGAAGAAACTGATTACAGAAGCGGACCTGGACGAAAATCTGCGAGGAGTCTACCGCGTGATGATCCGGTTGGGGCTGCTCGATCCTCCCAGCCTGGTTCCGTTTACTTCCATCAATGACAAGAATGGTCCGGCGCCATGGGAAAGCGACGCTACCAAACAGCTCGTCTTGCATGTCACGGAGGAGTCCATCGTCCTGTTGAAAAATTCAAACCATGCGCTTCCACTGGACATGTATAAGCTGCACTCGATTGCTGTCATCGGGCCGCGCGCGAATGAAGTCGATCTGGATTGGTATAGTGGGACGCCTCCCTTTGTGATTACGCCGCTGCAGGGCATCCAGAGCTATGTTGGGTCGTCCGTCAAGGTGAACTACGCGGCAGACAACACGAACGGAGCGGCGGTGCAGGCGGCAAAAACATCCAATGTCGCGATTGTGTTTGTTGGCAATCAGCCGACTTGCGGCATGGGCTGGGGCCATTGTCCCGATCCTACCGAAGGTAAAGAAGCGTTCGACCGAAAATCGATCAGCATGAATCCCGATCAGGAAAAATTGATCGAAGACGTGTATGCGGCGAATCCGCGAACCATCGTGGTCCTGGTGTCGAGTTTTCCGTACACCATCAACTGGGCGCAGGAACATGTGCCAGCCATTCTCCACATGGCGCATAACAGCGAAGAAGAAGGTCCCGCGATCGCCGATGCCCTGTTCGGCAAATACAATCCCGGCGGACGTCTGGTCGTTACCTGGCCGAAATCCATCGACCAATTGCCGCCGCTGATGGACTACAACATCCGCGATGGCCGCACCTATATGTACTTCAAAGGCGAACCTCTCTATCCGTTCGGCTACGGCCTCAGCTATACGACGTTTGGATTTTCACATCTGGATCTCAGTTCCCCGACAATCAAGAATGATGGACAAGTGACGGTCAGTGTGGATGTGAAAAACGAAGGCAAGCGTGCCGGGGATGAAGTAGTTCAGATGTATGTCAGTTATCCGGATTCCAAGGTCTCACGACCGCGGGAGCAGCTAGTCGGTTTCCAGCGAATCCATCTGGAGCCCGGCGCGAGCCAAACGGTTCGCTTGCCGCTATCGGCCAAAGGCATGGCCTATTGGGACGAGACCGCCGGACACTTTGTTGTGGAACCGGGAACCGTCAAAGTTTTGATTGGAAGTTCGTCTGCAGATATTCACTTGCAAAAGTCGCTTCTTGTCGCCCAGGCACAACCCTGAGCGATCGATTCTGTCGGAGGAAAATACTGTGTTGCATCGAGTCCCGAAGAATTACTTCAACCGCTTGAGGGTTCTTATCTCTTGCCTCGTTATGTCACCGGTGCTGTTGATGGCGCAGACCGGAATCGTCGTCACCAAAACTACACAGGGTGCGACGGTCAAAACACCGACAGACACACTGCACTTGACCGTGTGCGGCGCCACCTCGATCCATGTCGTCGGCGCACCGAACACGGAAAACGATGGCAATGTGCTGGCCGGAACCCCCAAAGAGCCGTGGATGGTAGATGCTTGCACACCGGCAAAGTTCACCTTGGATATCCCCGCAAATACCCCCGCAGCGCATGACGAGAAGCGCTTGTGGAATCCCGTGGTCGCCACTTTAGACACGGGCAGCGTGCGTGTACTGATATCGCTCGACAGTGGCAACCTTGAATTTAGGGACGAGCAAGGCAATCGGCTGCTGCAGGAATTTCAAGATCGGCCGCGCACCTACCGCCCGGTTACACGCAATGGTGAGGCGCTGTTCTGTGTTGAAGACCGCTTCTATCCACAGGTACGAGAGGCGCTCTACGGATTGGGACAGCATCAGAACGGCGTGTTCAACTACCGCGGCACGGTGATCAAGTTGGCGCAGGCCAACACGGATGTTGATATTCCGCTGCTGGTTTCAACCAACGGATATGGGATTTTCTGGAACTCAGCGGCGATCTCTTATTTCGATAATCGCTTCCCTTCGAAAATGAGTTTCAGTTCCAACGCCTCGCACGCGATCGACTATTACTTTCTCTATGGTCCGGACATGGACCAGATCGTCCATCAATATCGCGTGATGACGGGCCACGCGCCCATGTTCCCTGAATGGGCCTATGGCTTTTTCCAGTCGAAAGATCGCTATCAAAGCTCCGCAGAACTTTTGAAGATTGCGAATGAATATCGTAGCCAGCATGTTCCTCTGGACGCGATCGTGCAGGATTGGTTCTGGTGGGTCAAACAGGGCGACCCGGAATTTCGCCCCGATGCCTATCCGAACGTTCCGGAAATGTTGCAGAAGCTGCACGACGAGAATGTCCACGCCATGGTGAGTGTCTGGGCTGTCTTTAATCCGGAGTCGAAAAACTTTCTGGAAATGAAGCAGCGTGGACTCATCATTCCAGGAAGCACCGATTATGATGCAACGAACCCAGCGGCGGGAACGTTCTATTGGAATCACCTTGTCGGCAAGCTGTTCGCGCAAGGGTGGGATGCATTTTGGCTTGATAGTTCTGAACCGGAAATAGCCTATCCACATGGCGGCGAAAGTGACGCCGTACTGGAAGACAGAAAACTTTTCATCGGCAATGGAGCTCTCTATACAAACGTCTTCCCATTGATGCACACCGGCAACGTGTATCAACATTGGCGCGAAACCACCGATAAGAAACGTGTCTTCATCCTGACGCGTTCCGGCTTCGCAGGCCAGCAGAGGAACGCAGCGACAACATGGTCTGGAGATGTGTTCAGCACCTTCTGGGCATTCTCTCGCCAGGTACCGGCGGGCTTGAACTTCGCGCTCTCTGGCATGCCCTACTGGACGACGGACATCGCTGGATATGGTCCGCCGCTGGCTCGCGATACGCACGATCCGGCGTACCAGGAACTGTATACACGCTGGTTTGAGTACGGCGTTTTTTGTCCAATTTTCCGCACCCATGGTCATCGCGCCAACAACGAGAACGAGGTATTTTCCTACGGCCCGGTCACGCCCATCCTCATCCGATACGACAAGCTGCGCTATCGCCTGCTGCCGTATATCTATTCTCTGGCATGGCAAGTGACAGACCACGATTCCACCATCATGCGGCCCCTTGTGATGGATTGGCGAACGGACCGAAAAACATGGAACATCGGCGACGAATATATGTTTGGACCTGATCTACTCGTCAGCCCCGTC
Source organism: uncultured Acidobacteriota bacterium (assembly GCA_963794795.1). GTDB lineage: Bacteria > Acidobacteriota > Terriglobia > Terriglobales > Acidobacteriaceae > JAKAAZ01. The sequence goes on from CAWCFC010000018.1 coordinate 194,586, forward strand.
ACGCAAGAAGGAGCGACCAGCCGATCGCTCTACCTGCCGGCCTCTCCTGCGTGGTATGACTTCTGGACTGGAGAAAAAACAAATGGAGGACAGCGGATCGAAGCCAGCGCCCCACTCGATCGCATCCCGGTCTACGTACGAGCAGGATCGATTCTCCCGATGGGACCTGAGGTGGAATGGGCAACTGAGAAACCCGATGCTCCGATCGAGCTACGTGTCTACCGCGGCGCCGATGGCGGTTTCCAGTTGTACGAAGACGCAGGCAACACCTACGCCTACGAGAAGGGCCAGCACGCAGTTATTCCTATCCACTGGGATGAGGCGACGAACACGTTGACGATTGGTGCCCGAGAAGGATCTTACCCGCAAATGGCACAGCAGCGGACCTTTGATGTTGTTTTCGTGGGGGCGAATCACGGCTCCGGCATAGAACAGACAGCAAGCCCGGACAAGCAGGTGCAGTACAGCGGCGCCTCCATTACGGTTACGCCGTAGGCTCGCGAATGCTGCTGGCGGAAACCCGGCGGCGTTGAAGCGCTGTAATTACTTCGCGGGCGAAGTGAAGGAGGTTGTCTTTACAATTCCCTTCCCTTCGACGATGGTGTAGATGGCGTCGGCCGGGACATTGTTTAAAACCTCTTTTTGGCCGCTTGGCCATGCGATTTCTACTTTCGTCATCACGGCATCTTGACCGAGGCCAAAGTGCAAGCGGGTGTCGTTCGACGACAGATAGCTGCCGCCGCCGTGGACCTCGTCGATCTGCGTCATCTTCGCGGTGACTACAGTCATTCGTGCGCCGATAGCCGCGCGATTGCTTTTCGTCCCGACCAAACGAAATAAAACCCCGTGATTGGAATTCTTGGTTTCATTCAGAAAAACCGATGGTGGGGCACCGACGTTATAGACAACGACATCGACATTGCCATCATTATTGATGTCGCCGAATGCCGTACCTCGTCTTGACTGCAACGGTCCATCGTTTAGCCCGGTAATATCCGCGATTTCCTTGAAGGATTTGCCATCAATATTCCGATACAGCTGGATGGGTTCGCGATATTTCAACTCATCGGGCAACGTATCAACGAGCGGACTCACATTCCCCGTCGCCACAAAAATGTCCGGCCAGCCATCGTTATCAAAGTCCGCAAACCCGCTGCCCCAGCGCACAGGAGAATACTTTAGTTGATGAATATTGGCATCCCAGGTGGTATCGACGAATCCCTCAACGCCCTGGTTGTGGTAGAGCGACATCGGCTGATATCCGTATCGGGTCACGACCAGGTCGAATTTGCCATCGCGGTCATAGTCGCCGAAGTCCCCCGCCATATTGCCCATCGGATGCCCATCTTGGCTGAGTGCCACACCGAGCAACATGGCGTCCTCTTCAAATTTTCCGTTATGCAGGTTGTGGTAGAGAAAATTGGGACCCTGATCATTGGCGACAAATAAATCGGGCCAGCCATCGCCGTCGTAATCTCCCCAGGAAACTCCCATACCAAGACGTTTGTCTGGATTGTTGACGCCGGCTTTTGCGCTCACTTCTTCAAATGTGCCATCCCCCTTGTTACGGAATAGCAGATCGGATTCACCTTCGCTGATGGGAACTTCGATCGGGAGCCCCCGGTACGATAAAGCCTTCGCGCCCGGCTGGGGAAGATGATGAATGTCGGTGTTGACGTATCGCGACACAAAAAGATCCAGGTTACCGTCGCGATCGTAATCTCCCCAGGCCGCGCCAACGCTGAAGCCTCCACCTGCGACTCCCGCTTTCTGGGTCACGTCCTTGAATTTGCAGTCGCCCATGTTCTGATAAAGGACGTTGTGCCCATAGCCCGTGACATAAATGTCAGGCAGACCATCGTTGTTAAAGTCACCAATGGCCAAGCCCATCCCCCACCCTCTTGTGGTCAACCCAGATGCCTGCGTGACATCTGTAAAGTGCAAGCCGGCGTCCTGATGATAGAGCGTGATCATCGGATCGCCACCGTGCAGGAAGTGGTCAATCGACGAACCATTCACCGTGACGATGTCGAGTTTGCCGTCGCCATCGCAATCGAACAGCCCGATGCCGCCGCCCATGGTCTCCAGCAGGTATCGCATCTCTGACGATGTGTATGGAGCTCTCGTGATGCCGACCTGAGAAGCGACATCGTGAAAGCGTATGGGAGATGGCGTCGACGGCGCCGTGGCTGGTGGCAGAAACAGCGCGAGAAGTAATAGCACCGAGTGCATAAGCGAAGGGTCCGTCGATAGTCTTGGCGATAGGAGCACTTACGAAGAAGCCAAGCTATTTCATGCTTCCTTTATCCTGATTTTTTCCATCTTGCTTTGTTCGGTCGAGACTGGTCGTAAGCATGGAACGCGCACTTTCGTCGGCTGGATGAGATTGGAGATATCGCTGCAACGGCGGGATGGCCTGCTCAAATTGCCCATCAAGGTACGCCGCCCGTCCCCAGTTCAAGTCCAGTCCTTCCAAATCCGGTGCCCATTTCGCCGTGTCCTGAAAATAAGCCGTGGCCTGTTTGTAATCCTTCTGAATCGCCGAAATGACTCCAAGGTTGTTATAGGTATCAGCGATCGCTGGAGCAAGTTTGGCTTCGATCGCTTTTGCCTGCCGCAACTGCTGCGCATCGATCACGGCAGGCCGGCTCCTATTATTGCTGGGCAGCCGCGCCGGAGCCTCACCGTGCGCGGGCCCAGCCGACTCACCCTGCTTCGCCTGATCCATCTGCTGCAGCAATCCATTTGAAATCTGGATCTGCTGCCTGGCGTCTTCCACTTTCCCGGACTGCATCAAGACACGAGCCAACAGATAGTGAGCACGTTGCACCTGGTAGTTGTTTCTCGCCGGGTCGCGTGTCAACTCGATCGATCGCCTCAGTGCCGCCTCCGCTTTCGCCGGTTGATTCATTTCGTAGTACAACTGGCCCAGCATAAAATCGATGTCCGGATCTTGTGGCGCCAGTGTACTCGCGCGAAGCAGCTCAGTTTCCGCCTTTGGATAATCGTGCTGCTTCATTGCGATGTATCCCAGTTGTGAATGACTCAAGAGGTCGTTGGGAGAAATTTCGAGTTCTTTGCGGAACTCGGCCGCCGCCTTGGGAAAATTCATTTCTCCCATATTCTGCAAATAGGCCGCCCCCAGCGAGTAATGGGCGCCGGGTAGTTTGTCATTCTCGGCGATGGCTTTCTTGAATTCCCTCTCGGCCTGCTCCGAGTAGTCCGTCTCGGCATACTGCAACCCGATATCCATGTGCAATTGGGCGGTATCGCCGAATCCCTTCAGCATTTCACGAAAGATGGTCGCAGCCTGCGCTTCTTCTTTCAGGGTGAGGTCGGCTCTTGCCAGCGCAAGGCCGTCGACATAGTTCGGATCGAGCGCCACTGCAGCTTCCATCTGCATCTGCGCTTGTGGGTTGTCCTTCTTCAGCAACAAGACGCGCCCCAGGGCAAGATGGGCGGCCGCGTCGCGTGGAGCCCTCTCAACGGCCTCCTGCGCCAGTTGCGTGGCCTTCTCCAGGTCGCCTGCGGCGATGGCTTCTTGTACGTAATCCAGACGTATCTCAACGTCACCTGGAGTCGAGAACCAGCCCTTCGTCAAACAAGGAAGTCGCTTCGTCGTAGTCGCCGACATTCGCGAAGTTCTGGGCCAGCAGGTTTAATGCGTGGACGATGAAAAGCTTGGAATAGCCGGCCGCGTGCGCCATATCGCCTTGCGACATCGCTTGCTGTGCCGCCTCGTAATTCTGCTTCAATTCGGATCCAGAGAGACGGTTCGCCTGGTAGGCGTAGGAGGGAAGTACAAACCCAAATGCGAGGAAAATTACCGTGACCGGCAAAGCATACAGTCGTCGGTTTCTCAGCGAAAGCTTCATGAAGGGACTGGGATCAGCAGCTCCGAGAGAACAACAGATTTTCTCGGATGTTGAATCGTGAGGCAAGTATAAATGGCGCCTTGGGAAATAGGCTCCTCCTTCCAAAACAACACGAAGGTCGCAAAAAATGTTGGGGCATCTCTTGCGAGATGCCCCGAAGTACTGCGGAGTTTGGGTTAGAAGTTATATTTCACGTTCAGCTCGATGATTCTCTGAGAAGGTGCGCCGGCTTTGGTATCCAAAACGCCCCAGCTCTGAGAATTGGCGGCTGTGTTCAACGTAATCGCCTTGGTGGCGTAGTCGACGTTGTACCGCAGGTTCAACTGGTTATTGCTGCTGAACTGACGCAACGGATGATTCAACCAGTTGAATGCCGACGCCCGGAATTGAACGTTCTGCGTGCCCTTGATCTCGAATGTCTTGTAGACCGCCAAGTCATTCTCGATGTATGCGGCATTGGCAAAATATGGAATCTTTTGCCCTCCATACTGACCAATCGGCGGAGCAGCAAAGCAATTCTCATTTAGCAATTGGTTGCTCTTCAGTCCGGACTTTGGATCGCAACTCAACACTGGCATGATATTCAGCGGGGCGTCCGTTCCATAGTAGGTATTGTGGCCGATTCCGCTGGTGATTCCCTGCGCTGTTGCGTTGGCCGGAAGGTTGACATAGGTGAGGTTCAATTGTTGAACAAAATTACCCTGATTTTCTTGCACGAGACTTCCGCCAGCCTGCCAGGACGTGATACCGGAAATGGTCCATCCGTTCGCGGCGCCCCGGAGAACGGCATTGTTGCCGTGGATCACTTCTCCAAATTGGTAGATGTAGTTTGAATTGAACAGGAAGGGTCGATCCACATTCAACACGCCGTAGTTCGCGCGGGTAACAAAAGGATTAACCTGCAACGCCGCGGTACCCAATTGCTTCTGCCACGTAAAGTTGAAGTCGAAGACAAATCTGCCAGAACGTTTTGTCCACGACGTTTGTAGAGCGTTGTAGTTGGAAAAGAAGGTCGACTGATGCATGATGACCTGATTGGTTCCGTATGCAAACCCAAACGGGTGATAATCGGCAAATTGGTTGCAATTCGCCCCCGCGCAGGTGGTGCTGACATTCTCCGGGTTGGTCGCAATTAATCCGGTTGCAGGATCTGGTGCGAACAACGATCCTATAGGGGCTTTATTCTGGTCAGCGATGGCAGTGAAAGCGGAACCATTGCTGGATTCGCCATCGTTGTCCATCTGGCTGCTGCTGCTGCCGACATAGGCAACATCCAGCAGGGAATTCCACGGCAGTTGCTGGTCGACGGTCAGGTTCCACGTATAGGTAAGCGGAATTCCGTAGTCGGTTGGGTCGGCGGCCGTATAAGAACCGTAGGTTCCTGTCCCCGGCTTGAACCCTGGTTGTCCCGCAACCGCGGCCGGCGCAACTCCGACTGATTGGCCCAGTGGAGTATTGATGAAACCAATCTGCGACTGTAGCACTTCCTTACCACCGGGCAGCCCGTAGGTGCGGATATTCTGTGCGGTCTGCAGGTCGGCGGCATAGTCGTTGTACTGATCCTGCCAACGATACGCGCCCCATCCACCGCGAATCATTGTCCGTCCCGTCCCGAACACATCGTAGGCCATGCCGAAGCGGGGAGACAGGAAGGCCAGTCGGTTCGGCATACCGCTGAGCGGGACCCCGGAGCTGATGCCCTTCCAGTAGAAACCTGGTTCTGCCTTGCCGGCATAGTAGTCCGATGCAACACGGTCCGCATAGAAAACCGCCATACCGGTCCCGGTGCGATCGTACCAGTGACCGACATGTTCCAGGCGCGCTCCAATTTCCACACTCAGCTTGTTGTTCACCTTCCAGTTATCGTTGCCGTAGAAGGAAATGATCTGATAGGCCATGTCGCTGTTTGGCGATTTGTTGGCCTCGTTATAGCCTGTCACCGAACCCATGACGAAGTTGGCGGTCGGGTTGTTCGGAGATCCCACGATATATCCGAGGAACGGATTCGGGTTTTGACCACCGTAACTGAAGATGCCGTTCATCTGCTGGCCACCACCCTGGTAGTTCGCGGTATTCTGCGTGAATCCGCCAAATTTCAAGGTGTGGGAACCGACGACCTTGGTGAAATTATCAGCAAAGGCGGGGTCTTCCTTGCGAACCTGGTAGACGCCCGACGGCTCATAGTCATCTCCCTGGGAGAAATCAGGGAAGGTAAAGTTTCCAGCGGTGTTATAGGCAGGAGCCAGCTTGGAACCAGGAGAAAACACTTCTGCATAGCCTGGACCCGTGGGATAACCAAACGTCGTTCTGTAAGCTCCCGATGTATTGGCAGGCTGATTCGGCAAATTGCCGTAGCCCCAGCTTGCGATGAACTCGTTTGTCGTAGAAGCATTGAACACATGGATGAAGTGACCGGCTGCGGTCTTGGTGTAGGAAAACTGATACAAGCCTCCACCTGGATACGGAATTGAATTGCCAGGCGTCCAGTAAATATGGGCACCGTTGCCTTGGTCGAGAGAGGAACTGTATTCCTGATTGTAGGAAACGTAGAACTTGGTCTTGTCGCTCATGTCATAGTCAACGCGGATCCGATATACCCAGCCATCTACGTGATTAATGATGGGCTGATAGTAGTTGTAGCCGCCCGGAGTGGTCTGTGGATTGGCATTCGCTTTGGGCCAGAAGGACGATAAGGCTTTCGATGCCGGATCGACCATCGTGGCCGGTATGGATTGGCCATTGCTATATCCCGTCGCGGCGTTGTAGCCGGGCAGGCTCGCGGAGGGCAACGCTGTGGTCCCATCCGCATACGCTGTGCCGGCGAGGTCATTACACCACTGGCCATTGGCGCCAGTTGCGGAAAAACCGTTGGGGCAGAGTGCCTGATTGTCTGCGTTGTCGTTGGTAAAGTCGCCAGCCATCATTTCTGGCGAGGGGATATAGGACTGCAGGACGTTGGCATTTCCCTGGTTTTGCAGCCATCTCTCATAGCCGCCCCAGAAGAACAGCTTTTTGTTGGTCTTCGGTACATATCCGCCAAAGTTGCCGCCGGGATAGTAGTAAGAAGCGCCGCCCTTCGGTTTTCCCTGGTGGTTGCTCTGCCAGTCGTTGGCATTCAAAGCGTCGTTGCGAGCGTCAAAGTATGCCTCTCCGTGGAAATGATCGCTACCGGACTTGCTGATGGTGCTGATGACCACCGGACCAAACTCCTCGTCTGCCCCGAAGTTCGTTGTCAGAACCGTCATTTCCTGCACCATTTCAGGATTGATGGTTCCGATCGAGCCGCCCATATCTCCTGGATCGATGACGTTGACGCCATCCGAAAGCAGTTGCTGCGGGCCTCTGTATTCCGCGCCGCTCACATTCAATCCGTTTCCGACGGAGCTGGTCTGCGCGGTAACAGTGAGCGCGTTGAACGACGGGCCGTTGCTCAGACCATTCGGGGTTTCAACTACACCCGGCAGGACCTTCAACATTTCCGTCACATCGCGGCCTTCGAGAGCGACGTTCTGGATGTCTTTGTAATCGAGGACTTCAGATCGCGCGCCAGTGGTCATTGGAATGATCTGAGTCTCAGCCTGCACGGTCACGCTTTGCGTGGCGCTCCCTATGGCCATGGAAAAGTTTGGAATCGTGCGCGAGTCACCTGCGTGCAACACAATCCCTGTAATCTCTTTGGCGACAAATCCCTTCATTGTTGCCTTGACGGAATAGGTGCCCGGAACAAGAGATGGGAACGAAAAGAAACCTTCACTGTTGCTGGTCACAACGCGCGTATCTTGCGTGGCCTCGTTGATCAAACTGACCTGCGCTCCGGGTATTACTGCCCCGGTCGGATCCTGAACGGTGCCGGAAACTGTAGCCGTAGTCTGCGCGTGTGCGAAAGGTAGAAATACTAAAAGCAGTGCCATGGCCATCAGGATGCCGACACTGCGTTTCACAAGGGATAAGTTGACGTTCGCAGACCTGCCGAACCCATAAAACTGTTTCATCTTGCCTCCGAAACCCCGAGGGGGGTACACGTTCATTCGACTTTTCAATCGTTGACTTTCCATATGGCAAGGGGCGACCGCTGAAAACACAGCACCGACTAAATCGCTTTACTTGGCCGCAGCAATGTGTATTCCAATCGAATATCGATTGTCAAGATTTTTCTGCAGACCTAAACTGTTTTAGTAACCGAATGGAAGGCAAAATCGATCAAAAGCCGGAGTCGCCGCCAGGCACCTATAGCGTGAAAAATCTTAGACAATCGCTTTTCTAGATGTGCCCCATACTTGCAGCATGGTCCAAGCGTTCTTTTTTAGGAGCAGAAACCGCGCCCAAACTTTTGCCTCGGTTGGGCTAAAGTTACTGGCTATGCGGGCGAATATACGGCGAACGCTACGAGAGATTGCCGAGCCGGTGCAAGCGGCGCGAAGTCGAGGAGCGGGATCAATCCTGGCCGCCGGTTGTCATCCGGATTCGCGATCGACATCGGAGTGATGGAACGACTGCGTCGCGTTTCGCTGCAAAAAAAAGCAATGCAATTAGGAGTGCGAGGCTTGAAGGCGCTCAGTTCACCTTACACATCATTCTGGCTGAGGCTGTGGCCCTGTAAACGGGGAGCAACACGGCTTCTGAGTGGGACGCAACTGCATAAACTCCACGCGCACATCGTCGGGGTCATACAGGTTGAGCTGATATTTTCCATCGCGGCCCATCTGCTTGTGCGAGGCGGGAGAGGGCTTCCAGCCGCGCTCAGAAAGCTTGGCAACTACCGTATCGATGTTCACCACCCCAAGAGAAAAATGGTCGACAACTCCCAACTCGCGATGGCTTGGGTTCGCAGGAACGTTCAGCATGTATTCAATCCAATCCGTGCCATTTGGCACCTGAATGGAAATGAAATCTGTCACGCCATCTTTCATTCCACCCTTCCAATATGGGGTGAATCCGAGGATCTTCTTGTAAAAGTCATCTTCGACCGATGCGCTGTGAACTTGGAACCCCGCGTGAATCATCTGGGAACTGATCGCACCTGGATCGGGAGCCGAATGCGCAGGCAGCGGGCCCCTCTGGATAAATTCGATTGTGTTCCCTTCCGGATCCTTCACGCGAAAGCCCTGGCTGCCGTCCGTCCAGCGCGTAACAGAAGATGGAACCGTCACACCGTGCTGGGCCAGGTACAACCGCATCTGATTTGCATCTGTCGTTGCGAATGCGACGTAGCGGAAGGGATGCTCGTCGGCGCTCGTAGCCGGCAGTACTTCCACCCACTGCTTTGGCACGCCATAAAAGCGTGAGCCATTCGGGGCTTCGACGGATGGGGCTGCCGTCCAGCCCAGGGTTTTCTCATAGAAGGCTCGATCTGCCGGAAGGCTTTGCGCGGCCAGTCCGACGCCGGCAATCCCTGTGATGGCCGGGCGAGTCACTGTGGCTTTCTGCGAGAATGCGAGCGTGCCCATGCACGCCATTACCGCCAGGCACAAAAACTTATTCACTACGACCCTCCCATGACCGATGGGCAATCATCCATCTACAGCATACTGCTCGGGCAAAAGTCGCGGCACCTAAGGATACGTCCTGAAACGATTTACTATTGGCATTCTGCCAAGGGTTTCTTATATAGTGGGGTCGCTCAACCACCCCTTATGCATGCGTCTCAGGTTTTTCTGTGGAGTGTATTCAGTGAATTTAAAATTGGCACTTTCATTCGTTCTGGCGCTCGTCCTGCTGCCTTCAACCAGCTTGGCCAATGCATCTGCTCCGGGAGCTCCTCATCAAAATTTCCGAGTCGCTGTGTATATCCCAGTGCAAATTGTCGAACATATGAAAGATCGACAATGGCTGGAAACTTCATGGGAAGACATCAATCGGCAGGTAAAAGTCGACAAGGTGTACATCGAAACTTACCGCAGTGGCGTGATTGCGGACGACGCCTTGATCGAAACGGTGAAGAAGTTCTTCGTTGATCGCGGAGTTCAGGTCGGCGGCGGCATTGCTTTTACCGCAGCGGATTCAAGCCAATTTCGCTCCTTCTGCTACACGAATCCTGAAGAACGCGATTATGTCCGTCGTGTGTCTGAATTGACGGCGCGTCACTTTGATGACATTATTCTCGACGATTTCTTCTTCAACAACACCAAGACCAACTCGGACATCGCCGCAAAGGGCGACAAAAGCTGGACGGAATTTCGGCTTGGACTGATGGATGAGGTGGCGCAGAATCTGGTGGTCAACGCTGCCCGGTCCGTCAATCCGAAGGTGCGAGTCACCATCAAGTTTCCCAACTGGTACCCCCATTTTCCTGGCCTGGGATTCGACCTGGACAAAGAACCGAAAATCTTCAACTCGATCTATACCGGGACCGAGACGCGCGATCCCGTCGCTACAGATCAGCAGCTACAGCAGTATGAGAGTTATCAGATCTTCCGTTATTTTGAAAACATCAAGCCAGGCGGCAACCTCGGTGGATGGGTTGACACGTATGACATCCGCACCATCGATCGCTATGGTGAGCAGTTGTGGGACACCATGCTCGCCAAGGCTCCGGAGATTACGCTGTTCAATTGGGACGCTTTGCTTAAGCCCGTGATGCCGGGGGATCGCGATGCGTGGAAGTCGCTCGACACAACTTTCAACTACGACGCGATGCTCGCATGGCATAAGTCATCCGGCGTACCCGGACCACCCGACATGGCCACCGCGGCGGGCTACTCTCTCGCGGAAGTCGATCCGATTGTCGGCCAACTCGGACACCCCATCGGCCTGAAGAGCTACAAGCCATACCAATCCAGCGGGGAAGATTATCTTCACAACTATCTCGGGATGATTGGAATTCCCATCGATATGTATCCGACGTTCCCGACAGATGCGGACATGGTTCTGCTCACGGAGTCGGCAAAATTCGATCCGCAGATAGTCGACAAAATCAAAGGCCAGCTCCAAGCCGGCAAGAATGTCGTAATCACGTCCGGCCTGCTCCACGCGCTGCACGGTCATGGCATTGGAGATATCGTCGAGATGCACGAGACCGGTCAAATCCTCGATGTAAATCAATATTGGGGAGCATTCGGTCCGGGAGGCGGAAACAACCTGGGAGGATCTACACCGATTCTTGTGCCTCGAATTAGTTTCCTTACGAACGACGCCTGGCCTGTGGTGCGAGCGACGGCCAATGGCTATGCAGCTCCGCTGTTGCTAATGGATCGCTATTCGAAGGGCATGCTTTTCGTCCTGACCATTCCGGAAAATTTCAACGATCTGTACTCCCTGCCGCAACCGGTTTTGACCGCTCTCCGCAGTTACTTGCTGCAGGGCTTCCCTGTGCAGCTAGACGCGCCCAGCCAGGTGAGCCTCTTTGTCTACGACAACAATCATTTTGTGGTGCAGTCGTTCCGCGATGCACCGGTCACGGTGAAGGTTTCCGTTCTCGGAACGCATTCGACGATTCGAAATATTGCCACGGGCGCAACCGTTTCTGGCGAGCCAGTGCCGCCACGTCCCAAAGGACAGATGCCTCTCACTGCGAAACGCACCAGCTTTACCCTGACGATCATGCCGCACAGTTTTGTCGCGCTCGCCGAAGAGTAGCTCACGGATGAAACAGGGACAGCGGAATTGAATTCGCCATGGCACGATACCCAGCGGGGGAAGGGTGCAAATGGTCGCCGGAGTCATAGCTGGGCAGCAAGCGGTCGGGATGACTGGGATCCCGCATCACCTTGTCGAAGTCAATGACCGCATCGAAATGCCCGGAAGCGCGAATCCATGCATTGACGGCGCTGCGATCCTGTTCGTCTCTCGCAGTCGGATGGTAATAGTCGGAGCCGGCGTAGGGCGTAATCGTTCCCCCGATGATTTCAATCCCGTGCGCGTGTGCTCGCAGAATCATTTGCTGATACGCGGCCAAAATGTGAGCTACCAACGCCTCATGCTCGGCAATCGGCACTTCTCCCAGACGCGTTAGACCGCCGAGATCATTCACCCCCTCAAGAACAATCACGTGGTGAACCCCGGTCTGCGCCAGCACATCACGATTGAATCGCGCCAAAGCATTCGGCCCCAGGCCATCCACCAGAAGATGGTTGCCACCGATGCCCTGGTTCAACACACCGATCTGGCTTGTTGCCGCAGAGCCCTGTAGACGTTCGGCCAAATCATCCGTCCAGCGATCGTTTCCATTGGTCGTCGAAGCGTGGCCGTCCGTGATGGAATCTCCCAGAGCCACAATGGAAACTGGATCGGCCGGCGTGGTCACATCGACGCCGGCAATTTGATACCAATGATCAACTTTTGTAGCATTCGGCAATGTGGCCGCAGACACAAGGTTGCCATGGACTACATACGACGTAGCTCGCGAACCCGGATGCCCTGTTTGCTGCGCGGGCGGCTCCGGCAGATGAAAACTGATCGCCAGATTAGAGAGCGCGCTCACGGGATAATCGACAGGATCGGAGATATACTCCGCTCCCGCTGGAATCACTACCTCAGAACTTCCGCCGAACGTGAGTGCCTTGTCCGTCGCCGCATCGATCGCATCGCTCGATGGTGACAGCGGACGCGCGATGTGGACGGAGTCGATACGTAAAGGAGCTGTCCCGAATGCATTCGACAGATGGACGCGCAGCTCTGTTCCGCCGACTGAAAGATGCACAATCTGGCGCAGCGTCGCATCGCGCAACTCATCTGGAGGAAGCGCGTTTGCCGGCTCCGGAATCTGTTGTGACGACGCCCATGTACCTACCCAATGAGTAATGGCAGGGGGCGCATTCTGCGCGAAACACGGCAGTAGCGCAAACCCGGCCAACGCTACGATAAGCGTGAACGTGACCCGATATCTAAATCGCATTAGAGTTGCTCGTTTTCTGCACGTGGACTAGGATAGCCCTTGTTTTGTGTCAGGGCCAATAGGTATCCGGAGGATCAGGTGCGCACACTCGCTTCGGCTCGAGCCATTATTCTTGTTTGTTGCATCCTCTTCTTCAGTGCACTAGTTTCCGCCGCCTCCACGACGAAACCTGATTCGCCCGACGGTTCCGGAGCCTTCGCTACTGGCCACTATCGCAATTTGTTTCTCGAAGCCGGGCACTCCCAATCGCAGATCGACGCTAAAATCAACGCCGCTTTCAACCAGCTATTTCACGGCGATCCAAAAACGCACACGGTCTATTACTCCACCGGAAAAAATGCCGATGGTCCCCTCGCCTACATCACGGACGTAGCCCATCATGATGTCCGCACAGAAGGCATGTCGTACGGCATGATGATCTCTGTGCAGCTGAACAAAAAAGCGGAATTCGATGCACTGTGGAACTGGGCCAAGACCTACATGTACATCAGCGATCCGAAACATCCTTCGTACGGATATTTCTCGTGGTCGTGCAAGCCAGACGGCACGCCAAATGAGGAAACGCCGGCGCCGGACGGTGAAGAATATTTCGCTATGTCTCTTTATTTCGCCTCAGCGCGTTGGGGAAATGGACAAGGAATTTACAACTACAAGGCTCAGGCCGACGCGATCCTGACGAATATGCGGCATCACCCGGTCATGTCTGGGGCGACCCGATTCGGACCGCGCACAGTCGGCAGCATGGTCAACGAGCAATACAAGATGATTCGTTTTGTGCCAGGAATTGGCCGCGGTGACTTCACAGACCCTTCGTACCATCTGCCTGCCTTCTATGAATTGTGGGCAAGGTGGGGGCCGGAGCCTGATCGTGCTTTCTGGGCGGAAGCCGCCGTGGTGAGCCGCGGATTCTTTCCGAAAGCGACCAATCCAAAAACGGGCCTCGCACCGGATTATGCGAACTTTGATGGCACGCCGCACGGAACCAAGTGGAATCCGATGGCTGCCAACTTTTCCTTTGACTCGTGGAGAACGGCGAGCAACTGGTCCGTCGACTGGTCCTGGTGGGGTAAATCTGACGACGAGCATGAACTTAGCAATCGCATCCAGAATTTTTTTCTCTCGCAGGGAATCGAAACATATGGAGACCAATACACCCTGGATGGACGCGAGCTCGAAGCCCGGCACTCAACCGGCCTGGTCGCGACCAATGCGGTCGCCAGCCTTGCAGCTACGGGTCCGCAGGCGAAGCAGTTTGTGCAGGCCCTCTGGAATGCGCCGATTCCTAGCGGAGAACAGCGGTACTACGACGGCCTGCTCTATTTGATGAGCTTGATGCATTGTGGCGGACGGTTCCGCATCTGGACGCCGAAATAGTTAACACACTGCAGGAAAGGAGACGCTGCGCAATGGTCGGTATGCGATGGACATCTGTCGTGAAAGCGGTTCGTCTGCGATTGCCATTCCTGGTTATTTTCCTGCTTTTCGGCGGCTCGCTCTTCGCATTCACGATCGGCGAAACCCCTTACATTGAATTCTCCGTTTCGTCGGGAGGCTTTCCTATTGCTGCCAACGGTCATGCAAGTCCGATTTATGTGGACACAAATGACGATCCCGGCGTCGTCCGCGCCGTGCACGATTTGCAATCCGACATTCACCGCGTCACCGCATTGACGCCGAACATCACCCATGGCGCACCATTCCCAACGCAATGTCATTCTGATCGGAACCATTGGCAGCAGCTCCATCATCGATCAACTCATCCGCAACAAGAAAATTGACGTCGACACCATTCGCGGCAAGTGGGAATCGAACCTGATCCAGGTGGTTTCGAATCCGCTGCCAGGAATCGCCAGCGCTCTGGTCATCGCCGGCAGCGATAGGCGCGGAACTATTTTCGGAATCTACGACGTGTCCGAGCAGATTGGCGTTTCGCCGTGGTACTGGTGGGCAGATGTGCCTGTCCCGCATCGAGACACGCTCTATGTCAAGCCAGGGAAATATATCGAAGGCGAACCCGCCGTGAAGTATCGCGGAATTTTTCTCAACGATGAAGCGCCATCACTCACGGGATGGGTCGACGAGAAATACGGTGGGTTCAATCATTTTTTTTATGAGCGCGTCTTTGAACTGCTATTGCGATTGAAAGCCAACTACCTGTGGCCCGCAATGTGGAACAGCGCATTCTACGAGGATGACCCGCTGAACGGGAAACTTGCGAATGAGTACGGCATCGTCATGGGCACTTCTCATCACGAACCCATGATGCGCGCCTTTCAAGAGTGGCAGCGCCATGGTGTAGGTCCGTGGGATTATGCGACGAATGCGGCGAACCTGGATGCTTTTTGGGAGTATGGGGTTCAACGCGGTCGAAACTGGGAAAGTACCATCACGATCGGCATGCGTGGCAATGGCGACGAGCCGATGTCGGCGACCGATAACATCGCGTTGCTGGAAAAAATCATCGCCGCACAGCGAGGCATCATCGCGAAAAACCTGACGCCGACACTTGCCGCCGATCCGCAGGTATGGGCTCTCTATAAAGAGGTGCAGAGCTACTACGAGAAAGGCATGCGCGTCCCCGACGATGTGACCCTGTTATGGAGTGACGACAACTGGGGAAATATTCGCAGACTGCCAACTCCCGCAGAACGGAAGCGAGCTGGTGGCGCTGGAATTTATTACCACTTCGATTATGTAGGCGATCCGCGCTCCTATAAATGGCTCAATACCTACCCCATCACCAAGGTTTGGGAGCAGATGGATCTTGCGCATGCCTACGGTGCGAATCGAATCTGGGTGGTGAACGTCGGCGACCTGAAGCCAATGGAATTTCCCATCGAATTTTTCCTCGATTACGCGCGCGATCCAAACCGATGGAATCAGGACAATCTTTCCACGTACACGAAATTATGGGCGGCACGGAATTTTGGACCGGACCACGCCGCAGAGATTGCCGACTTGATCTCGAAATACACAAAATACAACGGAAGGCGAAAGCCGGAGCAGTTGGAGCCGGACACCTTCAGCCTGATTCATTTTCAAGAAGCAGAGCGCGTGGACTCTGAGTGGCAGGCGATCACGAAAGAAGCCGAACGGATACAGCAGGAACTTCCGCCTGCCTATCGCAATGCTTTTTTTGAGCTGGTGTTATATCCCGTCAAGGCGTCGGCCATCGTGAACGAGCTCTACATCGCGGCGGGAGAAAATCGCCTGTACGCGACCCAGGGACGCGTCAGCGCCAACGATTTGGCGACGCGCGCTCGGACCCTGTTTGCTGCCGACGCTGCGCTGTCCTCGGACTATAACCACCAACTGGCTCACGGAAAGTGGGACCACATGATGGACCAAACCCACATCGGCTATACCTACTGGAACCAGCCTCCGGTAAACGCGATGCCTGCGGTGAGTGAGGTGCAACCGGCCTCTGGCGCAAAGATGGGTATCGCTGTCGAGGGCTCCGCCAATGCTTCCGATCGTGCGCTTGGCTTCGGTGGCGGTGGGTTATCCTTGCCAACCTTTGACGTCTACAACCAGCAGACGCGCTTCATCGATGTTTTCAACAAAGGAGATCAGCCTTTCGCATTTACCGCGCGCGCTGATCATCCGTGGATTACGGTCACTCCTGACCACGGAACCGTCGCGAAGGATCAGCGGCTGCTGGTTCACATCGATTGGAGTCAAGTTCGTTCTGGAGAAAGTTCGGGTACCGTTTCGATTTCCCAGCGCTCCGGTCCCACCATCGCTGTACACCTTGTCGCCTCGAATCCCGTGACGCCCTCGCGGAGAGATCTGCAGGGCTTTGTCGAGAACAATCATTATGTCTCGATCGAGGCTGCGCATTTTACCCATCGAACCAGCGAAGGAGCGGCGCATTGGACAAATCTCCCAAACTTTGGTGAGACGCTCTCCGGAATGACCATATTTCCAGTCACCGCAGAGAGTGTTCTGCCACCTCATCCTGCGGCGTCGCTCGAATACAAAATGTATCTCTTCGATCCCGGCACCTATCAGGTAGAGGCAATTCTTGCGCCCACGCTCAACTTCGTGCCCGGACGAGGACTACGCTACGCCATATCGTTCGACGATCAGGCCCCTCTTGTCGTGGATGCACTTGCCGACAACTCCCAGAAAGCCTGGGCCACTGCGGTTAGCGACGGAGTTCGCAAAGTCACCTCGACATTGACGATCGCGCAACCCGGCTACCACACGTTGAAATTTCAAATGGTCGACCCAGGAGTTGTGTTAGAAAAGCTCATCGTCAGTCAAGGCGACGTTCCGTCCAGTTACCTGGGACCTCCAGAGAGTTATCACAATCTCGGCACGAGCGAAGCACGCTAACCATAAATAGGATTCGTGTGGAAAACGCGTCCCATTCTCCGCCCGGTTAACTACATAGTTACAGCGTGGTCGCTTTTTGCCCAACGTGGCCGCGCAGGGAAAAAACGCAAGCCTGGACATTACCTTCTCAGATACGCTGCGCACCGGAACAGAATCACTAAGAGAATCATGGGCCTGCTGCAGGTACAATCTCTTCAATCCACCCAGAATGACGACTCGGTGAAGCTGGTAAAGGAAACATAATCGGCCCATCCAGCTTTTCAACGGGCGTTCATGATTTGACGCATCCCAGCGCCTACTATATTGGTGCAGGGCCGCTGGAGGTACCAGCGAAGGAAAGCATCGCATGACGCCTCTCCCGATACGCCTCCGACTTACGCTTTGGAATTTTGCGATAGTTACTTTCGCCAC
Source organism: uncultured Acidobacteriota bacterium (assembly GCA_963794795.1). Taxonomy (GTDB): domain Bacteria; phylum Acidobacteriota; class Terriglobia; order Terriglobales; family Acidobacteriaceae; genus JAKAAZ01. The sequence continues at coordinate 212,043 of CAWCFC010000018.1, forward strand.
CGCCACAGCTTGCGCCGGGTCATGGTTCCTGGTGCGGCAATGCCTCGAACGCGCAGCGGGAAGTTCGCCGGAAGCCATCCTTGCCGGACTATCTCCCACAACACACGTCTACTTGTCTCAAGCCGCATCGATCGCTCTACTGCATATGTTCACCCGCAATCTTCTAATGCTTGCGCCATTGCTGCTATTTCTAGCGGCCCTTCTCGGCTATTGGATGAGTCGCAAGGCGATACATCCAGTGGCAGACCTGGCGCGCCTGGCACGGCAAATCTGCGAGCATAGCTGGAATCTCAGAATCCCGGTTTCCAAAGCGAAAGACGAGATCTCCGACATTTCCAAGACTTTGAATCAGATGCTGAATCGTGTGGATGCAGGGAACCTCAGTATTCAGGACTTCACCGCCAATGCTTCCCATGAACTCAGGTCGCCCGTCGCGCTGGTTCGGGCCGAGGTTGACGGCGTTCTATCCTCACCTAGAAGCAACGAAGAATACCGCGAGTCTTTTGCTAATTTGCAGCAGGAAATCATCCATATGAGCGGCCTGCTCGACAACATGTTGATGTTGGCTCGGGCGGATGCAGGCACAGAAATTCTTAACTTTGAAGTGATTGACGCCGGCCGACTGGTGCGGCGTATCGGAGATAAGTGGAGCGCTTCCATGCGACAAGCATTGCTGGAATTCCATGTGGAAACTTGCTCCGCACCGGCACTCATCCGCGCCGATCTTGTCAGTATCCAGCGACTTCTCAATATTCTGCTTGAAAACGCATGCCGATATACTCCGCCCGGCGGTTCGATCACGCTGCGCGCAAACGCAGATACTGAGCGTGTGTTGCTGGAAGTTCGCGACACTGGAATCGGAATTTCCGGCGAGCACCTACCTCGCCTCTTCCAGCGCTTTTACCGCGTGGACCCGGTACGGAGTCGTCAACTGGGCGGCTCAGGACTTGGGCTTGCCCTTGCGAAGTGGATTGCTGACCAGCACCAGGCAACGCTGATTGTCGAAAGTGAGATCGGCGTCGGAACCTGTTTTCGTATCGCGATCGAGCAGCAGCGCTGCCCGCAACCGCGCTCGAAAAAAACGCTCGTCATGGCTGGAAGCATCTAGCTCGATTGGATCCCCGTTACCGTCGTTTCCCCGTGCTGCAGCTTTGAGATCACTTCTTCTCGCAGCGCAATGCCCAGGCCAGGCCTGTCCCCGATCGCTAACTGACCATCTTTCGCAACCGGGAGTCCTGTAAACATCTTCCAGAAAAGTTCATTTCCTGTATCCGGCTCCACATCCGGAAAATACTCGACCACCGGGCACACCTGGGGCGAACGACTGAACATGACGTGCAGATTGTGTGGCTCGTTGGAATGCGGGATGACGGGAAGCCCGGCTGCCTCAGCCATCGCGCAAATCTTGATGGCTTCGGTGATGCCGCCAACGCGATTCACATCCGGCTGAAGGATATCGACCACGCGTCGACGAATCAGCTCATAAAAATCCCACTTCCCATACGAATGTTCTCCGCAGCTCCAGCGCTGCCAAGGGCAACGACTTTTCAACTCAAGATAGCCCTCGATGTCATGCGGCATCAGCGGCTCTTCCATCCATGAGAGGTTGTAATCGCGGAGACGTTTGGCCATCTCGATTGCATAACCGACATCCCAACCCATATAGGCATCCGCCGCGAGCTCAACTTGATCGCCGACAGTCTCACGCACTGCACGAATCAGCGCGACGTTGCGATCCATGCCACGCGGCCCATCCTTCGGTCCAAACCCGAATCGTTGTTTCATTCGAAGGAAACCCGCCTGCATCCACGTACGAGCTTCCTGCTTCAGCTGATCGAGGTCTTCGAGAGCATAGAGGCGGCTTGCGTAGCATGGCATGCGAGTCTGGGTCCGTCCGCCCAGCATGGCGTACACTGGTTTCCCTTCGGCCTTTCCGTGGAGATCCCATAGCGCGATGTCAAGCGCGGAGATACCACACATTGCCGAACCCGACCGTCCGAACCGAATCGTCGTCCGGTACATTCTTTGCCACAGATATTCATGCCGTGTAGCATCTTCGCCCAACAGCAGTGGCGCATAATATTCGTCGATCAGCGATTTTGCCCCGCCGTGAAATGCTCCAGCTGTTCCGATTCCGACCACACCCTCGTCGCTCTCCACTTCAACCAGGGTGCACATGGACGGTCCGAACCAGCCATCTGCTCGAGTTTCAAAATCGTCGAAAAGAGACGCATTTGAAACGAGGTTTTTCTTCAGCGTGATGGGAGCTTGCGAAAATCCGATGTTGCGAGTCGTAATCTTCGTGATGATCATCGAAAAGCAAATCTCCTTCGAACTGTCGGGTCGAGTGAACGTCGACTTGTTACACGCGCAGGAGCTCAGCGTGATTCGGCCCAATGTTAGAGGTGAACAGGTAATCGCCCGAGCCGATTTTGTAAATGGCTGTGGCTGGCTCCGAACGTAAGAATCGTACACCGCCGGCATCCGCGGCTGGTTTCCCGTTCTCTAGAACATTTGCAGGATTTGCAGCCGGAAGATACAGCATCGCGCTGGTATTTGGAGGTATGGAAACCTCCATCCGAAAGTTTTCACCGTCGCGCTTCCAGCTGGTCGCGATGCGTCCATGGGGTGAATTATGAGATGCTTTTACGAAAAGCAGACCGCTGTCTGGCATCGGCCGAAGAATGATGCTTTTGAATCCGGGTTGCTCTGGATCCGGATTGATCCCGGCCAGATCTTCATACAGCCAGGTTGCGAAATCTCCCAGTAACATCAGATGATTTCTGGAATTCATCGCGGGATTGGCAGTATCGCCATTCCATAGCTCCCAAATGGTCGTCGCGCCTCGGCGAATCATGTAGCCCCAGCTCGGATACGTCGTCTGGGATGCAATCTGGCGAGCGACATCGGGGCGTCCGTTGAGCGTTAGGGTTTGCATCAACCATTGACCACCAACTAATCCCGTCCCCACATGACCGTTGGTCTTCACTTCAATATTCTCAACAAGCGCCTGGAAGATTTCGGCACGACGATCTTCCGGTGCCAGGCCGACCGCGAGCGGGAGAATACTGGACGTTTGTGTGCCGTTGTCATACAAATTGGTTTTCGCATTCAGATATTTCTTATTGAAGGCAAGCTTCATCCGCGCAGACATTTGGTCATAGGTTTGGCGATCTGCTTTCTCGCCACTGATGACAGCGAATTTCGACATCAATCCGAGGATGTAATAGAAATAGGTTGTCCCCAGAATCTCTGCGGCAGTCTTGGTAGCGGGATCGTCACTGTGGATGGCGGTAAGTGACTTGGGAGGAACGCACCAGTCCCCGTACACATCCACCGGCATCAGATCATCTTGAATGAGCGGCTGCATGTGCCGAACCCAGCGCTTCATCGCTGAATAGTGTTTTCTTACGACTGCGTCATCGCCGTATTGCAGCCGCAACATGTCTGCAACGAGGAAGAAACTTGCAGGCCATATCACATTCTCGTTGTAGATCGGCCAATATGCCGGCGCCACGTCGTTAATGCGGCCTGCGGAATCCATGGAATCCTCGATATCCTGGACCCACTTGGTATAGAAACGGCTCACGTCAAACATGTAGGATTCGCCCGTGCACTCGGCCGACCGATCACCAAGCCATCCCTGGCGCTCGTCGCGCTGCGTGCAGTCTGTCGGTACACTCTGATAATTTCCTCGATCTCCCCAAAGCATATTTCGATAGACGTGATTGATCACTTCGTCTGAGCTCGTGAAATCGACATGTTCTTCCAGCGCATCGTTCGCTACCCGTCCGGTAATGGAAGAAAGAGATGGCGTTCCTGGAAACCCGCGCATCTCCACAAAACGGAATCCATGAGAAACGAATCGAGGCTCGTACACCTCAGTTCCCTCTCCCTTCGCGATGTAAACGTCGGTCTGACGTGCAGACCGAAGATTGTCGGTGTACAACATACCATTTGCTCGAAGCGTCTCTGCATATCGAAGCTGAATCCTCGTTCCCGTCGGCGCAGAAAGTTGCAAGCGACACCAGCCAACCATATTCTGACCCATGTCAAAGACATAAATGCCTGGCTTCGGTTGCGTCATCTTGATCGGCTTGAGTTCACGCATCACCCGAATGGGCTCATTCATCTGGGCGGACATTTTTCCACTTGGAGAATCGATGACGTCGACATCGGTCCAGGATGCATCGTTGAACTGCGGCAAGCACCAGCCGGCATGCTCCATTCGTGCGTCATATTCCTCGCCATCGTAATAGTTATTGGCGCGGATAGGACCTTTGGTTGTGCTTTTCCAAGTGCTGTCGGTGGCAATCGTTGCGCGCTGACCATTCTCGCATTCAACTTCGAGTTGCATCTGGGCCCTGGGATAGCCGAACGTTCGCGTGAATGTCGGTATATTTTGGCGAGGTGCGTAGTATCGAGCGTTGCCCAACACAATGCCCACGGCATTATTCCCAGCGCGCAGGTAATCTGTCACATCGTGCGTCACATACAGGGTGCGCTTGTCATAGTCCGTCAGCGCCGGCGCCAGCAAATTCTGGCTCACCTTCTTCCCATTGAGATGTAGCTCGTGATAGCCTAGACCGCTAACATAAACGGTCGCCGTTTTCGGAGCGGCTGACAATTGAAACTCCTTCCGCATCATGCGGGCAGGCAGACGGGTGCGTTCTCCCAATCTGGCGCTTTCTGGCAGAGGCAATTCTTTTGCTATAGTAGCGTTCCTCCAGTCAGTGTCGTCGAATTCCGGCTTTTCCCAGCCTGGCTTTTCGCTACTGGAAACCTTCCAGGTTTGATTCGTGCGAATGTGGTGGATCTCGCCATCGGCCATATCGAGTGTCACGCCGGCCACGATTGAGGCGGACGGAGAACTTGGCCCTACCCGGATCGCGACAATGTTTTGTCCCGGATGAAGAAGTTCCGTAATCGTCTGAGCGACATATCGCTCGGATTCTTTTTGAGATGGTGAATGGATCTCCGTTCCGTTGATGAAGACTCGGATCGCACCCGACCCGACAGCAGCCAACAGTCCGTAACTCGCCGGATTGTCGTTGTCTACTTCAAATCTATTGCGAAAGAAAAGCGGCTGTTGCGCCGCGGACTCACTCGAAATCCAACTTGCATCGTGAAATTCTTCAGGAACTTCCTCGCCACCCTTCACACCAATCCACTGCCCCGTCCAGTCCGACGACTGCAGCAGCCCCATCGTCCACGTTGCGGTTTCGCTCCAGTTTGAACGTCGCCCATCTTGATCCCAGGTTCGCACCTTCCACCACACAGATTGCCGCGAGGCGAGGGGCTTTCCGCGATATTCGATCTGGATCGAGCGGTCCGAATCCACTTTCCCCGTGTCCCAAAGATCGCCTTTTCCGGAATCAAGATTCTCGCGCGAAGATGAGGCGACAATTTGGTAGGCGGACTGCCTTAAATCCCTCAGTTCCGGAGCAGCCGCCTCCGCAATCCAACTCAGACGAGGTTGTGTTCCATCAATTCCAAGCGGATTTACCGCATATTCGCATCGCAACCTCGCCGGATGTATCGTGGCGGCACTCTTCGGGTCATCAAGGTTCGCATTCTCAGCCAGCAGGCGCCCGCGGCCCAATCGAGCAGCTAGCACGGCAGAGACTGTCTTCAAGAACTCTCTTCTCTTCACGATGGAAACCTCAATGGCAAATATCGTCGCCGCGCCGATAGCCGCACAACCGAATCATCAATACGTCGCGCGTCCGCCGCTGACGTCATAACACTGCGCGGTGACGAAAGAACAATCCGGACTGCAAAGAAAATGGACCACCGCCGCAACTTCCTCTGGCTGCCCGGTCCGGCGCATCGGTATGCGGTCCGTCATATAGGTCACTTGCTCCGGAGTTACCTGATCGAGAATTTTGGTACGCACCACTGCCGGGCTGACAGCATTTACACAAATTCCATCGGTCGCCACTTCTTTTCCCAATGATTTCGTTAGACCAATGACGCCCGCCTTGGTTGCGGAGTAGGGAATCATGCGAGGATTTCCTTCCTTGCCAGCGATCGACGCGATGTTGACAATACGTCCGTAGTGGCGCTCCCGCATATGCGGCACCACTGCCCGACAAAAATAGAAGATGGAACTTAGATTGACCGCAATTGCGGCCTGCCAATCTTCATTGCTCTGTTCCCAAAGCGGAGCCGCTTTGCCGGCAATGCCAGCGTTGTTGACCAGAATGTCGATACGTCCGTTACGCCGCAGTACCTCCGTGACCGTCGTTTCGACTGACTCTGGTCGAGAGACGTCTGCGTGCAGTGCGAATGATCCTTTTTTGAGCCGAGCGGCAACTGCCTCCGCTCCTTGCAGATTTAAATCGGCGATGACTACGGCCGCGCCGGCATTGCTCAGACGTTCTGCAATTGCCTCGCCGATTCCGGTCGCCGCACCCGTTACGATTGCTGTCTGCCCGGTTAAGTCAAACATGGAACACCTTCTTCCTTCCTATCTCCACCACAGGGAACTGATACTGACTCCGCCATCGTGCACTAACTCTGCGCCATTGATATAGCCAGCCTCATCAGAAGCCAGGAACGCGGCGCACGCGGCGATTTCTTCAACGGTTGCAAGACGTCCAGCGACAATCCTTGTTTCCAACTGTTGCATTACGGTTGCATCTCGAAGTAACTCGCGATTCATATCGGTTATGGCACCCTCTGGACATAAAAGATTAGAGGTGATGCCGAAGGGACCCAGCTCCATCGCAGCCATCCGGCTTAACATTCGTAACCCGGCCTTGGCTACACAGTATGCTCCCTGTTGCGCTGTTGGCAGCAAGGAGGCGGTGGAACCAATATGAATGAGCCGTCCGCGAAGCTTGCGTTGCTTCATGTGTAGGCCAACGATTTGCGTGCAATGGAGCGCGCCGGTCAGGTCTACGTCGAGCATTCGCCGCCAGTCTTCAGGGCCGCACTCCATAATGCTGCCAAAAACGATAATGCCGGCGTTGTTTACCAGCACGTCTATCTTGGAAAGCTTCTCAAGTGCAGCATCAATCGAAGCTTCGACGTTGCCGCGATTTGCGACATCTGTTTGAAACGACAAACACTTTGACCCATACCCGCAAATCTCTTGCTCCGTTTCTCTCGCAGCATTTAGGTCGATGTCCGCGATGATGATATCGGCTCCCTCCTGTGCGAATCGCAATGCGATCGCGCGGCCAATCCCCTTCGATCCTCCAGTGATCAGCGCCACCTTTCCCTTCAGTCGATTCGGTGTGGGCGTAATATGCGGTATGTGATTTTCCGTGTTCGAACTCATGCAGGACCACTCGTTATGGGATCTTCACTTACCCATTTCGCAATCGGGCAACAATTTCCAACGCCAGAAATCTATGCATGAGCTTCGCACGAATCACGCGATCGAATGATTCCAGCGATCCGCATATAGAGCCCTTCAATGGCGGATCGGTCACTTGCCAGTCGGATGCAATGTCACCACTTGATTGATGTACGGGATCAGCTGCACCGGCCCTTCCATTCCACATATATCGATCGCCGCCAGAATCTTTCGCGACGTCCCAACCGCGCGTCGGTTTGCCTCGGTATCGGTGACGATAATCTTCAGTCTGTTCTCGCCAGGTTGAATGAGTTTTGATATATCCAACTGATACGGCTGCCAGACAAGTGTCCCCGCATGTTTGTCATTGACATAAACATCTGCCACCGAGCTCACTTTACCCAGGTTGAGCATGATTTGCCGATCGCGGAAGTTCGCCGGCATGGTAAAAGTTTTCGTATAAATTGCGCTCCCGGAAAAATTCTCCAGGCCCGTGTGGGTCCACGATTGTAACGCGAACGGCGTATCTCCGGTCACAAATTGAACTGGAGAATCCAACAAATCATTCTCACGCGCAATGATGACGAGCACATTCTTCTCCGCGCTGAGAAACGGACGTATGTCGACAGGATTCTCGCCATCATGGTTCACCGCGTGCCCGTTGACCATGATTTGATAAGCATCATGAAGTCGCGGTGGAACTACCGCAACACAACCTGGCGGTATCGGAATCCGATACCATCGCATCATAGTGCTCTCAACCGCAGAGCTTTGCACGTCGCGCGGAGACAGACTCGCGATCACGTTGGTTAGGCTGTTCCCTTCCTTATCGGCAACCCGGAAGGAGAAGCCATAAAATCCGCTGGCGACTCCTCGTGCTTTGCCCACCTTCATTAACACCTCATTCCATCCGGTATGTAACTCGACTGGAACTCGGTCTGCCCAGTTGTCGTTTACCTCATACCAGAACGGCGTGCGAAGCTGCTCAAACACCTGTTTATGGTTCAACCAGATGCGCGCCCAGTTATCTGCCGCAACAATGAATTGCGCCTGTTGGTCGGTGGGAGAATATAGGTAGGTGTGCGCGTAACTCACAATCCATTGATCGGCGTCCGTTAGTAACTCTGGATTGAATTGAACAATATACCCCGAGTTCGAAAAGCGGCCGCCCTCCACCTTCATCCAGATATCCCAATTTTGCAAGGCGAGATGCGGCTCGTTGCCGTAGTAATCCTTCCATCCAACTGTTTGCCCGTTAAAGCCGACGTACTGTTTGCCTGGATCGAATTCCGTTTCCGGCGGATAAACCTTTGCAAAACCATTGTTATCAGGATTCGGAAATGGACCGATCATCTGCCAGTCACGAATGGTAGTCTGCTCCTGGCTCAGCCATAAAGAAGGCCAATTTGTGTCATCAAAGGACTGGTTGTCCCAACCAGACCGTTCGCCGACGGCGTCAGAAGCATCTTGCACCTGGGCATACGGCACCGATATGCGGTCCGGCTGTGGGCGAAATTGCCAGTCGCCGGTCAAGACCATGGGCTTCAGCGTCGTTTCAGTAATTGCACCGTCAAAGTTGGTATTGCCGGCACGCATCTTCACATAGACTGTGGAACTGCTCGCGCGGCCAGAAACGTGAACAGCAATGTCCTTGCCCTGCTGCACTGCGTTGCCTAACTGCTCCGCATTTGTTCCAAGCAAGATCGCGTTCTGGTCGCTCCCTGAGAGCGGACGAAAAACAATGTAATACGCATCCCACGGGGCGAGATTCAAGCGGACCTCCGTTCCCGACCCATCGTTGACGTAGAACAGAGGTTCTCGTTTCCCTGTCAAGGCACTCCACTTTTCTGGAATTCCTTTCACCGCAAAATGCACCTGATTGATCCGAGGTCGGTCGGTGTCGTTCACCACCCAGTAGTAATCCGTCTGCAATTTCTGGCGATGCTCAAAGTAGAGATGCTCCGACGGCCCGGTCATCACCTGAACATCTTTCGGCGTAGTTGCATCGAGAGCCGAGACCAGTTTGTCCACCGAGTCGGCAATGTAATATGCCCCGCCGCTGTGAAAATCTGCCGGCGTTCGGCTGCTTGGGTTTCCGTCGGCCGCACTCTTACCAAACAATGCAGAAACTCCCCTCTCGATCACCGAGTCGTTGCCTCCTGCCTCAGGTGAGGAATTGGGAAGCAGCCGAATCGCCAGAATTGTCCCACCGGCTTGATGAAATTCTTCAAGCTTCTGCAGCGTCTTTCGGCTCAGAGTAGTAATAGGTGGCAGAATGATTGTCCGGAATTGCTGAGGTCCAATGACTAACTCGTCTCCTTCGATCTTTGCATTGTCGAGATATTGATCGTCGGCAATGTTGTAGTCCCACTGATGGTCAGCAAGGTCGAGGATGATTCGCGTGTAGTAGTCGTTAATCAGAATGGTACCGTTTTTCCAGGCTGCAGGCTTCCCAATACTCCCGTAGCTCGTCGAACCAGAAAATACGGGCGCTGTGTGCGCCCACATTGTAGTGATCGGATAGTACAGCAGGACATTTGTTACATGGTGGCTGTCGGCATTCATGTAACTGATACGTCGGGTGTAGTCTGCGTAGTAATGGAAATAGGGCCAATAGGGCTGGTGCAGCCAGTCGGGCGGATAGTTAGCTCGTTTGGTGTCGTAGTCAAAGGCGTGGGGCACAAACAGATCAACACCCCATGCACCGATTGCGTTCGTGGCTTTGCGTATTCCTTGTAGGTCGAGATAGGAGTCGGTACCTTGAACGCCCTGATTTTCACACATGAAACGGCGCCCTTCATAATCCGCCACAGATTGCGCCACCTTAAAATTCAACGGTTGACGTCCGAAATCGACGAGGGAATCTACCCCGACAGGATTCAGCCCTCTTTCCACCGCGAAGAGGCTGCCTTCGAGCGCTGCAGCCCACTGCAAGCTTTCTTCCCAGGCATGGCCGGTACGATGAATTCCGAGCTTTGCTGCAGAATCAGTAATTCCGCTCCAGAACGACGCAGCATACAGTTGAGTCACTGTTGCAAGATAGTCTGTACGAACCTTCGTCGTTCGGTCGCCCCCGTCATAAATCAGCAGTGGCAAAACAGTTCGCAGGTCATAGCCGTTACGTTGTTGAAACGCGTCGAATAGCTTGGGCGTCCACGCGATCCGGTATCCATAATCTCCCTCGTGATCGGAAAAAGAATAATGGATCGTACTGCCAAAGTATGGCTTGAAGTGGCTATAGTATTGTTCGTACGTTAGCTGAAAAAACAACTTCATCGCCTCTGGATTCATCAGGTCCACAAATCCACCATCGAATCCCATCGCGGGCTCCAGATGGAACTGAAGTACGACCCACATTCCATCGGGTACCGACCACTGCACGTGACCATTTACGATTTTCGAGTTCAGAAGCGTCAGACTGCTGCCGTCAACATGCCCTTTGCTGATCCATCGCACCGCGACGACTGACTGAGTGTCAGGCTCGACGGCAATGTTCAGAGATTGCGGCCCTTGAACAGTTTGGGTGGTATAGGCGAGTGTCTTCATGCGAAAGTCCGGACGCTGCGCCAAAATCTCGCTTTGATGATTGCCGGACATCCAAACATTTCTTACTTCGCCGCTGGGCCAATCATATTCATCGACGAAATTGAATTCGAATCCCGACCGTTTCGCTTGCTCAAGACCCGCCCCGATCGCATTCCACCACTCGTCCGAAAGGTAGGGAGTTTCCAGTCCGTCCCGTGCATGCAGAAATGATCCGTAGACATGTTGGCTCGCCATATCGCGGATCTCCGCCTGAATCTTTGGGCCCTCCATTTTTCCATTCCAGAACCAGAACGGCATGGGAGAGAAATCGCGCGGTGGGTCAACAAATTGCTGATGCAGATCTCCAGAAGGGGTTGAAGGCGTCTGGGCTTTCGAGGAAGTTGTGATGACCAAGACGGAAAGAATCGTCAGGACGAACGCTTGAGTAGCTCTTCTCACTTTTTGTCCTTGATCTAATGAGTTAAAGAACCCGAAACACGAACCTGGTTCGCAGTGGAGATTTCCCAATGACCAGAAACCGAATTGCCTTAGGAAGATATTCGCAACAGCCGAATCAACAACTCAGACAAATCCTCAGCCGTCATTTCTATTGTGCTCCGCGCAAATATGTTTTGGACCGTCAAACCTGGTGGACTCAGGTCGCGGACATCAACACACGCGCCCGCGTTTACCTGCGGAACTGTGCCCCGGAGGGTTCTCACCGATCCATCGCTCGTCGACCGACTCGGACGCAAGTTGATATCTTGAGTCGGAAGAAAGACGGAGCTGATTTGAGCGGTTGTCCATTCCGCCGTGAACTGTATCCATGGAAAAGATCACAACGTCCCCGATCTGATACTCCGCAGTCAACCATCGTCCACCCAGACTGCGCCGGATCTTGTTCGGATCTTCCGAAAGCCATCCATTCAAGCCGTTTGCAGTGCGCGCCGGATCATCGGGCTTGTTGGCGCAATAGGAGTCGACGTCGCGCTGCCCATAGGTTTGCTGCAATTGGACATTCTTATGACTGCCTTCCAGAATCATCAAGCCGCCCAATTGAAAATTGTTATCGCCTAGCGGTACCCATGCCGTGTATAGCTTGCGGGTTCCGCGGCCCATATACACAATGTCGCAATGACTCGGGGTTCCCATCCCGGGAGAAATGCAGCGCAGCCAGGTGAAATCGAAGTGGCGAACTTCCCCGCCCAAAAACGAACGGAACAATCTCATCAGGTTTCCCTGTGAATGATAAAGAAGATGCTGCAATGGAGGGTTATTCTTTTGCGCCAGTTCCGGCTGAAAGAAAAGCTTGGTGCCCACCTTCGGCACTCCATCCATTACAGCTGCAGACGGGTCTAGCTGTCCTTCGGCCGCAAGCTGCTCCAGAATGTGACGCCGGGCAGCGAGCACTTCATCACGGTTCAAGTACGATCTCAGGAATAGATAACCATCCTCGGCCATCCGGTCGCGCAGCGTTTCCGGGTTCGCCGAGATGTCGTACGCTGAATGAAGTAGCCCGAGGCGATTCTCACCCTCATCGAGTTGATGACCACACGAGTAGAGCTCTGGAACGTCAAGAATTGTCGCCATGAATTAAGCACCGTGTTTCGTTACGTGATACCCGACCCTTCGAAGATTATGCCCGCGAACGCAGGACCGGCTATCAGCCTTTTGACGGGCATCGAGAGTCACCCCGGTGCACCGTCATCGAAGGTTTCATCCATTTAGTAAATCAACTTCAGCGCGAACTCCAGAATGCGTGGGTCACGCGCACTGGTCACATCGCCATAATTGCCCGATCCCAGCCCAGTGGAAACCGCGCTGAAGTTCGGATGGTTTGCCACGTTGAATGCTTCTGCTCTGAACTGGAGATTCAGTCGGCTTACGAGGGGAAACGTCTTGTACAAAGAAACATTAACGGACGTATACGCGGGCCCGCGGATCGTACCATTGCTGGCAGTCCCGAAGAAACCATAGGCAGGGGCGGAGAAGGCACTTGTATCGAACCATTCATTCAGGCTGCCCACCTTGTGATACGGTCCAACTTGATTCGGCCGCGTCGCTAGTCCTGCCGTGCCGGTTGACATGCCGGGGCTCATCGCGAAGCCACTCTGGTGCACCGCCAGGCCAGCGAAACTCCAGTCGCCGAGAGCGAGACGCGCCGGTCTGCTTGCGTTTTTGAAGTACGGAATGCTGTAAACCCAGGTGCCGGTAATGTCGTTCGTAAAATCGTAGTCGGGTGGGCCATACTCGGCGTGGAAGTTCCGCATATTTTGTGCAGGTGAAGTCTGCGATGTAGTCGTACCTGCTCCACGCCCGCCCACCGTCGTCAGCACTTTGCCGTAGGTATAGGCCACGCTGAACTGTGAAGCTCCAGCCCTATATGTCGCGCCAGATTGGAATGAATTGTAGTTCGAGCTACCATGCCAATATTCATCGTTCATCGCACTATATCCCTTGAATGGGCGGGTATAGTCGCGCGACGCGGTCCCAGCATTAATACAAGGATCGAAGTCGTAAGACGCGGATGGTGTTTGGTTGGGGGCCAGGCAGCCGGTCGTACTCGGTGTTGTTACCGGAAGCGGAAAGTTGGCGTCATAGCCGCCTTGGAAATCCTCAAGATTTCGGCCCACGCTGCCAACATAGGCCAGAGACATGATCAGGTTTCTCTTGAGTTGCTGCTCCACCGTCAGACTATAAGACTGGATACTCGCCGGCTTAAATGTCAATGGCACGTCGGAAAGCGTCTGAGTCGTCGGCGCTGCCGTTGTCCCGGCAGTTCCATCACTGAGTAAACTATTCAAGACGTTTGCGCTGTTGTTGTATGGTGGGTTCTGTCCGAAGGCCGCATAAATCACTTCGAGCGGAATTCTCGAATAGCCGATTCCATAGCCGCCACGGACAGATGTTCTTCCGTCACCAAACACGTCATAGGCGAATCCGACCCTTGGCCCGAAGTTTGTCTTTGACGGGATAAAGAATCCGCTCGGCGTTCCATTCTTCCCGGCAAACAGCAGGCCGTTCAACAGATTCGCGGGCGTTCCCACGCTGGTAACGGGCTGGTTGTTGGCATTTACCTGTAGACTTCCGTCGACATTGACGACCGGTGCCTGTGCCGGGTCGTATGCGGCCGGCGAGAAGCTCGTGACCTCGTCCCCGCTCGCGGTATCGCTTGAGAAATACACCCATCGCAATCCCAGGTTCAAGGTGAGGCGCGGCGATACCTTCCAGTCATCCTGCGCGTAAGCCTCTCCCTGCCGGTAGTGGTAGCTGCCAAGTTTCTGGGAGCTGGCTTGGGAGTAAGTTGCATCCAGTCCCAGCATATAATCCGCCGCTGGATCTCCCGTATGGACGCCGGAGAAACTAAAACTGCCTTGTGGATTGGTAAACACATTCTGACGCTTGATGCCGAACATGTACAACGCTCCAAACTGGAGGACGTGATTTCCGCGAACCCAGCTCAGGTCGTCCGATATTGTTCCTTCACCGTCTGACGCTGTAATTGGCTCAGACTGGACTCCGTTTCCAGACCATCCTGCGCTGATGCTCACGTTCGGCAATCGATTCAGCGGATCAGCGCCGGGAAACGCCTGAGTAATCGAAAGGCCGGCCGGTAGCTGAAAGGCCGTGTTCGGCTGAATTCTCGGCTTATCGTACGTTTCAGCGACACCTACGGTATTCAGCAGGTTTGGGGTGATGGTCGATGCAAGCCGAACCAACCCATTGAAACTCGTCGTGTAGTAGCTATCACGAATCGTGTCGTATGGAAGTCCACCCCAGGCATCGAACGGAAACCCGTTCTTGACCGGCTCGTACATGACGCGAGCGGTGAGTAAGTTCGCGTTATTGATGTACTGGTCCACCCTGTACTGATAATCGAGCTGACTGGTTGTCTCTGGGCCTTCATTAATGTAATTAAGAAATCCACCGGGCACATCGTTCGGCAGTGGAACGTATGCATTCAACAGTCCGACCGCGATCGGATCAAAGCACGAAGGATTCAACGTTGTTGGACCTAGAAGACAATTTGTTTTTCCCTCCGCAGCCAAAAGCGCCTGGCTGTGGGCGTCTAGAGTCAACGCCCCAGAAGCTGGCAATGTCGGACTGGAGCTGAAATCACCATTGCGCATTGCCTGCGGAAAAACAGATCCTCGCGAAGTCTGCGCCTGGCTAATCACGTACCACTGATTGGAGGCAAAGAAGAAAGATTTCTTCTTCCGATCTGTGTTGTACAGCTTGGGAATTATGAGCGGACCGCCGAGCGTGTAACCGAAAATGTTCTGGTGAAGCGCCTGGCTGGTGGTTGAATAATAGTTGTTCGCATCGAACGCGTTATTCCGAAGATAGTCCCACGCCGTGCCATGGAATGTATCTGTGCCGCTCTTGGTTTCGACCACCACCTGCCCGGAACCGGCGAACCCATACTTGGCGCTGTAATTGTCTTTCAGAACGCGAAACTCCGCAATGCCGTCCACGATAGGCAGAATATTGATGTTTGACAGGTTCCCGGAGTTCATGTTGTACACACCGTCAATCGTGTAGGTTGTGTACTCGACTGAGTTCCCGTTAACAATCAGGGTTGTGCCGCCCTCCAGACCGCCGCCGTTCAACGAGTCTGCACCGGCTGTGCTGGCCACGCCGGGAATCGCGATTGCCAGGGTTTGAAAATTTCGCCCATTCAGCATCAGGTTGCTGATCTGTTTACTTGTGATCGTGCCGCCACTTTCCGCCGTCTGCGTATTCACTTGCTGCGCGGTAGCCGAAACCGTAACTCTGGACGTTTCACTGCCGACCTTCAGGACGACGTTGTCGGCGCGACGTTGGCCTGGCTCGAGATGGATTCCACTTGTAACGTTTTCCTCGAAGCCGGGCTTTGCGATCCTCACGGTGTAGTCGCCCACGCCCAATCCTTCTGCCGAATAAAAGCCACCACCATCCGTGGTTAGCTTGCTGGACACGCCCGTGCCTTCATTGGTAATGGTCACGGTCGCTCCAACCACCTTAGCTCCGGTCGGGTCTGTGGCTGTACCGGATATTGCGCCCGTGCTGGTCTGGGCGTGAACCCAACTCGCCGCAACAAACACCAGCATGATTGCGATCAAACGTAGTGGCGTTTTAAAAAGTTTCCGATGCATGTATGAGTACCCCCGGGGTTTGAAGTTCTCAATTGAAACTGTTTCAACACGCCACGAAAGCTATAACATCGAAATAACGACTGTCAAGACCACTTCAGAACTAGGATTATCGCTGTATTGTCTTGGTTTGGGATTGGGTGGAGACACACGAATGGCGTCGTCACAGCCTATAGCTTTGATGCGCGGCGCGGGCCATGCGTGTCCACAAAAGCGACCGTAATCGCAGTGATCAAAGTAAAGATTGCCAATAGATAAAGTCCTGCTCGACCGGAATGAAAATGCGAGTCCGCCCACACTTTCGCATTTGGCGCGAAGAATCCTCCCAGCGCACCCACCGCATTGATAAATGCGATTCCACCTGCAGCCGCGGTCCCGGTGAGATGGCGCGTGGGAAATGTCCAAAAGAGCGGCTGGACAGCAATAAATCCTGCAGCAGCTATGCATAAAGCCACTAGCGCGACCGCCGGACCGCTAGCCGGAAATACTGCGCTCGCAAATCCTGAGATCAGGAGCGTTAGCACCGCAAGAATACGATGGTTTTGGTGTCGGTCTCCCGCGCGAGGAATCCAGTAAGTCATCGCCAGGGCACACACCCAGGGTATGGCCGACACAAAACCGACTTTCACTCCGACAGATGTTCCTAGCAACACAGCAATCTCTGTGGGGAGATAGAAGACCACTCCGTACACGCTCATTTGAATCAAGAAGTAGATCAGCGCGTAGTGCAGCACGCGCCCATCCAGCAACACCGCAGGAAACGCGGAGGCCCCGTAGCCACGCCTTTCCATCTCCTCTTTTCGCAACACGGTTAATAGCGCTTGTTTCTCCGCTTCCGGAAGCCACGACGCACCTTCAGGCCTGTCTCCGAGATACGTATACGCCCACGCTCCGACTGCTACCGCCAGCAAGCCTTCTGATAGAAACATCCATTGCCATCCCTGCAGGCCAGTCCTCGCCGGTACCTCGAGTAGCAGCCCAGAAAGTGGCCCGCCAAAGATGAAAGCCAACGGCGCGCCAAAATAAAACAGCCCGAGAATCTGACCTCGCATTCGATTGGGAAACCAGTAGCTGAGATAGAGAATGACGCCTGGAAAGAAACCCGCCTCGGCAGCTCCCAACAGAAGCCGCAACAGGTAAAACGATCGAGGGCCCGAGACGAACAGGGTGGCGAGAGACACGAAGCCCCAGCTCACCATAATGCGGCACAACCACACCCTTGCGCCTACGCGGTGCAGGATCAGGTTGCTGGGAACTTCAAACAATGCGTAGGTCAGGAAGAACAGCCCTGCACCCATCGCGTACGTACCATCGGAAATGCCAACGGATGCGTGCAGAGCCTGCTTCGCAAAGCCGATGTTGGCGCGGTCAAGAAACGCCACCACGTACATCAGCAGAAGAAATGGAACCAGCCTTCGTCGAGCGCGTCCAGTCGCGCGATCAATCGAACCTTCTGCTTCCGACACGTTATTGTTGCATCGTGACGGCGGAAATCTGGACGGGGCCTAACAAGCCCGACGCCAGCAACGGCGAATCCGCACGATAGGGTTTGAAATCTGTGAATGTGTATTTCTTCGTAACGTTCGGCTGCTGATCGCCGATCAATCGGTTGACCCAGGCATTTGTCACTTTGATGGTCACCTCGTTGGCCCCTCGCTTCAATGCTTCCGTTGCATCGACCCGATACGGCGTGTGCCATACGATGCCGAGGTCTTTACCGTTCACGGTTACATCTGCCAGGTTCTTTACCGAACCCAAATCGATCCAAAGATGAGAATTCTTTTTGAACCAGGAGGACGGAGCTTGAATTGTTTTGGTATAGGTGCCGCTTCCCGAAAAATACTTCACCCCGGTGTCCGTGCTGTCGCTCCAGGAGATCAACCTGGGCAGAGTGATCGACGCCGGCGCACCAAGGTCGGGCAGGAAATTTACCGTCCATGGTCCGTGCAATGTAGCGACGACAGTCGAGACCGGAGTCGGCTCGCTGCGCGACATCTGCGTTGTCGGCTTGCGGAAAACAACAAAGACCGTTCCCCATGGCCCCATGTGTAACGGCACAATCGTGCGGCCGTTCGCGATCGTGTATGACGCCGGTTTTGATTTGCCCGTTTCTGCATACCACAGTGTCGGAGCTTTACCCGTCACGCGAAAGCTTGCGTCAACCACTTCATCGGCATCGTTCCGGTTATCAATAAAATAGATGTCGCCGTTTGCCAGCTTTCGATGAGCGAACAAGATCCGCGTATCCTTATCCGGCTTGCTGTAATCGAAATCGGGTGCCACACCGAGAGCTTGGAAAACATCGGTAAGATTTTCCCCAGCGTATACGGTGCCTTTGCCGACATGGTGAACGCCAGTCCCATCGCCGAACAACTCGACATCCAGCTGGTGAAACTCCGGCTGGTTATCCGCGAGACTTGGATCGTCAAATGGTTTCGGACCCGCAACCACGGCACCATCCTCCACTAGTTTGTGAATTGCGCGCAACACCGGAAGCGACATGTGTTGGCTGTAGGGATCGAGTCCGAGAACTCGATAGCTCATTCCGCTCTTGGTCGTGATGCGCCCGTCGGTCACACTTAGCTCGTGAATCAATCCATCGGCATTGATGTAGTCGAAGCCGTAGCCCGCGGGCACATTCGGAGCCTTCTTATTGAAGATTGCCGTCAGATTTGAATCTTCGCCATAGAAATAAATTAAGTCCGCCGCAAAATGGCCCTGCTGCAGCATGTAACTGCTGCGTGCAAGGTAATCAACCCACGGGCGCGCTTCGTCGGCCCACGTCTCGTTGCGGTTGAACCATTGGCCGAACGGGCCAAGCGTCAGCCCCGGCTTTGTTCCGGGCCCCACCAGCGGCTGATGCGCGGACTCATGGATCACGAATCGATTGATTCCGTTCAACAGCTCCTGATCGGCCGTCGGCTTCAGCGTCGCAGGCGACCAGGCCCAGGGCGCAGCTGCTGCGGTCATCGATTCTGCTGCCGCAATATTCTGGCCATAGATATGGGCGACAGACGCAGATTCACGATCGTCTGCGTTGTAGTCGTATTGAATTTTATTGACGCCCGGCACCTGGGTCCACATAGCTCCCATGGGTATGTCATCAAGCTTCTTGACCTCCATGCCATCGGCGATGAAGGCGCGACCAGATTCATGTGACTCGCCATAATGGCCCATGCCTCTCGCCTTCAAGGAAGCCTCAACTTGACCATAGTGTTCGTCGGCAGTCAGATCGGCAATCGTTTTGCGGAAGTCCCAAAGGAACGCATCACTCTCCGCCGCGCTTCCCACGATCTGCCCTGTTAGTACGGGCATCCAGGGCGTTGGATCGTAGCCGCGACGCTTCTTGAATTCAGCAATCATGTCGTCGGTCCAGTTTTGAGCACCGGCTTCCCAACTGTCGGTGATCACATACTTGATACCGCGCTTCCCCATCATGTCCGCGCCAACCGTATCCTTATAACTGTCAAGATAGTTATTCATGTAGTTCTTCACATAGGCGCGGTTCAGCTTATCCACTTCCAGGCCCGTCGCCTCCGCGGTCGCGGGATGATTCGTGATTCCCAGTAAGGAATATCCGAAGCGCAATACGACCCAGTTTCCTGGCGGAGGAGTCCAGTCGAGCGTTCCATCGGGACGCATCTTGTCGGTCAGATTGATCACGTCGCTCTTCTGGATGACGTCTGCGGGAGTCACTTTCGGAGTCGCATACTCGTACAGATCCGGAACGGGAACAAACGCTGCCTTCTCTTCGAACCGGTTGACGCGTGCACCGGGATGCAATTCTAGTTCGGCAATTTTGTAATCAGTTGGGGGAGGCCCGACCTTAATCCCCAGAGTTTTCAGGTCCATATTCTTCGCCCAGGCAGGCAACGGCGGCGGTGGCGTCCGCTTAAACACCACGCGAAAATACTTTGCGGTCACGGGTTCGAAAGAAATTGTCTGTTCTGGCGATTCGCGATCTGGAATTTTCACGATGTCCCGAAAGGTTTGACCATCATCGCTTGCCTGCAGTGTCTGCTCCGGGTTGGAAATCCCGGAAAGCAGAGCAGCAATCCCGCTCACTCTCTGGGTCACGATGGTGATGGCGCGCATCGTCTCCGGCTTAGGAAATTCGTACTGAATCCAGGCATTCGCACCCGGAGCAGGAATCGGCAGACTGGTCGCGTTCTGCACATCCCCATCGACAAGCATAGCGGCATCCGGTGAGCCGCCGCTCGCCGTCATTTTGGGATGCAACGACTCGAACGGCACATCAGTCGCCGCTCTGCGATAGGCAATCACGACCGAATCCGCGTAAAAATGCGGTATCGGTTTTGCACCTTTCGGAGCGGTCAGGAGATCGTGGATATCCATATCCTGAAATGCCCCTGTATTTGTGGGCGGATGTTTTAGCGTTCCTGTAAATGGATTTCCGCCGACGATATCCGTTTCGCTCCAGACATATTTCTTCATTCCCTGCGACGCCGGAACCCAGGGGCCACCGGTTTCACTCCAGCCGGGCGAACCTGCAATCGCCTCTTCCATGCCGAGCCGATCCGCAATGTTGGTTGCATAGCGGAATGCATCTTTCCACTCCGGCGTCATGTAGACGAGACGGTGCGGAACGACCTGCGGCGTCGCCAGTGCGGCATCAAAGGTTTGGAACCCGGCGAGCCCGGCGCTATGCATCCAATCAAGGTCCAGCTTGATTCCTTCTTTCGAGATGTTGCCGTTCATCCAGTGCCACCACACTCGCGGTCTCGCGCTGTTCGGCGGATTTTCAAATCCCTGCAATAAGGGATCCGCGGTCGCCGAGGTTTGTGCATGCGCTTCGATTCCTATGCATGAGCAGAGTAGAGCTACGGTCATGGCTGCGATCGCACTGCGTTTGATCATTTCTGGATTCCTTTCAACTTGTCAGACATAAGTCTCGATCGAAGAAATGCGGAATCTGGTAGACGCGATCTTTTTCGCTTCCGCAATCTCACACTTCGATACCACATTTCAAGTCAATAGGGCAACTGTATCATTAGGTAACATTCAGGCCCGGATCGCCGACTTTCGCCCATGGTTGAGGTATTGCCCTGAATCGCCGACGAGTCGAGTCAACTTGACATCGGAATTCTCGCTTGAGTACGCTTGCTGCGTGATTGAAACTATTTACCATTTGGAAATATATCGTTCCCTGCGGTCATCTGAGCATCCGATTCGCTTCTGAGGTAACAGCAAACATCAAATCGAATTCGCTCTATCTACTTCAGAACTTGATCGGCAGTGCGCTTCCATTCTATGCGCGTGTAGGGAGGTACCATGCTGCGCCGCGACCTTCTCAAACTGGCAGCATCTGCAGGTGCAGCCTGGACCGCGGGTCCGTTGGCATTAGCGCTATCGTCGTCGATACCGATCATTGATGCGCACGTGCATCTGTTTGATACGAGCCGTCCCGGCGGCGTGCCGTGGCCAGAAAAAAGTGACACCGTGATCTATAAACCAGCACTTCCCGCGCGCTATGCGAAGATCGCGAAGCCGCTGGGGGTAGTCGGCGCAATTGCGATTGAAGCAAGTCCGCTCGAAAGCGACAACGACTGGGTACTCGGGATCATCGAAAAATATCCCATCATGATCGGCATGGTCGGTGATCTCATTCCGGGCTCACCCTCCTATCTGCGCGAGCTCGATCGGCACCATCGCAATCCGCTATTTTTAGGCATTCGATATGGAAACCTTTGGAATCGCAACCTGGGAACAGACATGAATAAGCCCGGATTTCTCCCGGGCCTGAAACGGCTTGCTGAATTGGGGCTGGAACTGGACAGCGCAAACCCAAATCCTGATTTGATTCATGCCATCACGAAGGTGTCAGATCGGATTCCGGATTTGCGGATTGTGATCGACCATCTGCCGTCGTCGCCGATTCCAACTGCAGCTCCAGCTCGCAAGGAGTACTGGACGCAGCTTCGCCTTCTGAGTCAAAACCCGAATGTCTTCATCAAGCTTTCGGAAGTTCCAGTGCGAGTTGACGGCGAGGTACCGAAAAACTCCGCTTTCTATAAACCAAGACTTGACGCGATCTGGGATGTTTTTGGCGAAGACCACATCCTCTACGGAAGCGACTGGCCCAATTCCGATCACCTGGCCACCTACGCGGAAACATTCAAGATCGTTCGTGACTACGTGGCTCCGAAAGGTCATGCCGTGTGCGAAAAATTCTTCTGGAAAAATTCCGTCGCGGCGTATAAGTGGCACCGCCGGTCGCCGGACCAGCCGGTGCTGTAACAATTGGCGAAATAACTGAGCGGAGAATACTGCGCCGCCAAATTTCAGAAAACCATTCTGCGGAGAAAGAAATGGATCGACGAAGCTTTCACAGATTAGCCGGTCTGGGCGCCTTGGCCGCTCTGTCGGGAGCCACAGAAATTGACGCACAAGATGCAACCCATCTGGAGCATCCTCTTCCTCCACCGGGCTTTCGCCAACCGGCACCAATCGACTTCGAAGACCACACCGGATTCGTTCAGATATTCGACGGGAAAACATTGCAACACTGGGATGGAAATCCGGACGTGTGGCGCGTCGAAGACGGCTGCATCGTTGGAGTTTCCACTCATGACAAGCCGGCCGGCAATACCTTCATTGTCTATCACGGAACCGATGCCAAAGACTTTGACCTGAAGCTACAGATCAAGGATGAATACGGTGGCGGAAGCGGCGTGCAATATCGCAGCACAACTGGAATGCCGCCGCCGGATGGCACAGGATTTCGCGGTCGCCCAGGCGAGCCCCTCGCTCCGCCGCCGCAAGCGCGGTGGACGCTTCGCGGGCCGCAGGCAGATTTCTGGTACCCGGTCAACCCTATGGCAAGCGACTACACTGGCCAGCTTTATTCTCAGAACACCGGTCGCGGCATCATTGCCTGGCGCGGACAAGTGGTCAACACTCTCCCGGGAAAAATGCCCAGGCTGGTTGGCAACATCGGAGATCGAACGGAGCTGGGAAAGTTTGTAAAAACTGGCGAGTGGAATCAATACAACATCATGGTGCGCGGCGGCACCTTCGTTCACATTCTGAATGGTCAGCTGATGGCAGTGCTCATCGATGATGATCCCGATTCTTCGAATAATGTCAGGGGTCTGTTCGGCCTGCAGATTGAGGGTTTCCCCTGCAAGGTCTCGTTTCGCGATCTATGGCTGCGAAAAATCTCCTGAGTGTTCTATCGGGACTGGGTGGTGTACAGACAATTTCCCCGCGCGACGATCGACCTGTCGCTGATTAGCCCGCCTTAAACATTGATAATAAATGACTTATATCAGGTGGTGCCGAAGAAGGGACTCGAACCCCCACACCCTTGCGAGTACATGGACCTGAACCATGCGCGTCTGCCAATTCCGCCACTTCGGCCTGTGTTCCAGAGGCTAGCTGTCCGCCAGAAAACAAGCGGCAGTCCTTACTGTTACAAAGACAGCAGATGCTGTCAACATTTGGACCCCTGAGAGGGGCTCCCGTCGCGAGCGAGAAACTGGCTGGAATGCATACGTTTGCAATCGCCGCATACGCGAGTATTCTGAGATTTCGTTCTTGATTGCGTAGCGTTGATACGATGCACATATGCAATACCCGAACAATCCATAACGAAAGGCTTTCGGCATGACGAACCCTTCACTTGCCAATCCCGCCAGTATTCCCCCTGAGGTTTCCACGGAGATTCGCCGGCTCATGCATGACTTGAGCAATGCTCTTGAGATCGTATTGCAGGCTGGGTATCTGCTGACCACCGCAGAGACGGAGGAACCGGTGAAGGAGTGGATCGGCCTGCTGGATGGGGGCGCACAACAGGCCTTGAAGATTCATCAACAACTGCGAGACTACATCCGCACCCACAGTTAATATTGCAGCGCGGTAATCGTCGCAACTAAGCCAACTGCGCATCCAGCGTAATTTCGGCAGCCTTCAACAGGCGCGAGATAGGACAATTTACCTTCGCCTCATTCGCTGCGGTAGCGAAGGCCTCTTTGCTGGCTCCGGGAACTTTGGCCCGGGTGGTCAGATGAATCTTCGTCACAGTGGGACCCGTCGGCAGCATCTCCAGAGTTAGATCCGCGGTGGTTTCCAGAGACTCGGGCGTCAAGTTCGCTTTTGTCAACTGCCCGCTCAGCGCCATCGTGAAGCAGCCGGCGTGGGCTGCGGCGATCAATTCTTCCGGATTTGTACCTTTGCCGTCTTCAAACCGAGTGTGAAAGGAGTAGGCGGTATCCTTCAAGACTCCACTCTCGGTTGAAATAGTGCCCTTGCCTTCTCTAAGTGTTCCATTCCAAACTGCGCTTGCTTTTCGTTGCATATTTTTCTCCTTGGATTCGCTGAGGATAGGCCGGGAACCTGGGTTCCGTGACCCGCGGTTGAAATTCCAGAATAGCAGTCGCACATTGTGGAGTCGAACCCGGCAGCAAGTCGTCGCTGTCGCATATTACAGCCGCGTCAATCGCAACTTTTGCATGTAGAAACGCCGGAGCCGGTCATCGAAAATGAAATTGCAACAGTCTGGCGCTCAGGATCTTCTGATGCGCCATCAATGAATGTTGGCGGGACCCATCGGTCGAGGTTGCAGCGGTAGTTCGAAAGAGAACACGGACCCGTGTCCAACCTGGCTGGTCACACTGATCGTGCCGCCATGGGCTTCGACAATCGCCTTGGCAATTGCCAATCCCATGCCTGTCCCGTGAACCTGGTAGCGTTGTCCTGTTCCGCGGTAAAACTTGTCAAAAATAAAACTCTTCTCCAGCATGCCGATTCCGACTCCGCGATCGGCAACGCTTACCACCAAAGCATCTTTGGATTCTTCCGCGCTGATAAAGATCGGACTTCCGGCGGGGGAATATTTCGCCGCGTTTTCCAACAGATGATGCAGCACTTTTTCAACCATGCGCAGATCGAACCGTACCGGCCGCAAATCCTGCGGGAGCCGCACAGTGACGGGATGCGCAACAACGATTTCCTGCGCATTTTTTACTGCTTCATCCACCAACTCCTGCACCGGATGCAACTGCAGGTCCAGCTGGACTTCGTGAGCATCCAGCTGGGCCATCTCTACCGCCTCTTCAATCAAACGGTTCAAACGCCCGCTCTCTTCGTCGATGATGGTCAGCAATTCATTCCGCTGTTCGGCCGTCAATTGCAAATTTGAGCGCAGGCTGCTGACAGCTCCCATAATCGATGTAAGGGGGGTTCGCAATTCATGCGTGACGGAATCGAGCAGCGCGCTACGGATTCTTTCGCTTTCACGCGCGGCTTCGGTTTTTCCAAGTTGTTCGACCGCTCCCGCTCGCTCAACCGCAATTGCAACCATGCTTCCCAGGGCGTCCAGACTTTGGCGTGACGGACACTTTCCCAGGATGCCCAAAGCACCGATCGGACGCACGCCCATCATCAGTGGAACAAGGCAGATGCGCTTGGCTTCGTCCCTCTGAATATCGCGCTCACGGGCGGCGGAGCGAAGCATTTCGTCGCTGATCTCCTCACTGCTGCGCCCCGAATGGTAGACGCTGCTGCGCGAATTGACCAGCAAAGCCGTGCCCTCTGTAAAGAATGTGGCTGTAATAATCCTGGGGATCGAATTTAATAAATCGAGGATATTATCGGTCGTGAGCAGTTGCCGGCTGAAATCGTACAGCCGCTCCATTTCAATCCGCTGGCTCTTGGCCTCTTTGGCTTCATCTCGGGCGCGGTCAGAAAGCCGGCTCGATAGAATCGCAGTCACCAGAAATGCGCTTAGGGAAACCCAGTTCTGAGGGTCGGCGATGGTGAATTTCCCAATCGGAGGCAAAAAGAAAAAATTGATTGCCAGCGTGGAGAGGATCGACGTGAAGATTGCGTTTGAAAGTCCCCATCTTCCTGCAATGAACAAAACGTATAACAATAGTGTGAGAGCAACTGTGGTGTGATTGACATGCAGCAGAGAAAAATAAATCCAGACAATCAGGCCGACAGCTATGGCGGACAACGCGTACCGCATCGCCGGGGATGGAGTTTGTCCGAGCATTATCACAATTCTACTCAGGTCGTGTAATTGATGACGCCGCAACCCACAAATGTAAAGCCCGTCAAAACACCGGAGCAATGGCTGGAAGCGGCAGCCCCGGAAAAGACCGCTGGCATATTTAAGGTCTTTCTTGGCTACGCGCCCGGCGTCGGCAAAACGTTCAACATGCTCAGTGAGGCCATCCGGCGTCGCAATCGAGGCGAAGATGTAGTCATCGGATTCATCGAAACGCACCAGCGCCCCCGCGTCATCGAGTTGGCCAAGCAATTGGAGGCCATCCCCACCCGCCGCGTGGAATATAAGGGCACTTCGTTTGAAGAATTGGACCTGGACGCTGTGCTGGCGAGAAAACCGCAGGTGGTGCTGATCGATGAGCTCGCCCACACAAATATCCCAGGCAGCAAGCACGAAAAGCGCTATGAGGATGTTCTGGAAGTCCTGCAGCACCGGATTGATGTCATGTCGGCGCTCAATGTCCAGCATGTAGAGAGCCTGGCTCCCACGGTACACAACATCACCGGCGTCAGCGTTCGCGAAACAGTTCCCGACTGGGTACTGGACCGAGCGGATGAGGTTGTCCTGGTCGACGTGACCCCGGAAGCCCTGCAGACGCGCATGCGGCGCGGCGATATTTATCCGGCGGAACGGATCGAAAGATCCCTGGCGAATTTCTTCCGTCGCGGCAACCTGCTTGCCCTGCGAGAGCTGGCGCTCAAGCGAGTCACGCACGCCGTCGATCAGAATTTGGACGCGTACCTGCGCAGAAAACAATTGGGGCAGGACTGGGTGGTCCAGGAACGAGTGGCTGTCTGCATCAGTTCCAACCCCGCATCGCAGCAATTGATCGCGCGCGGCGCCCGCATGGCCGAAGGCATGGACGCGGAATTTTACGTTCTGCACGTCGATCTGCCTGACGATTCGATTGAAGAGAAGAGCCGAAATCTTGCGGCGAACCTGCGCTTTGCGGAAAATCTTTCAGCCCGAGTTTTTCATGTCCAGGGAGGCAAAGTCGCCACTGCGATCGCCGATTTTGTGAAGGCGCATCGCATCACCCAGATCATTCTTGGACGCTCCGCAGTTCGAGGGTGGCGTAATTATCTCTACTTCATGGCCATCCAGAAACTGCTCAGCGAAGCTCCTCACGTCGATGTGCACATCGTGACTCAGGAACCGCATTGAGACCTCGATGACGGACCCGTCAACCCAACTGCGCGATGCGACAAACCCAGCCAAAATTCTGATTGTCGACGATGAAGCGCAAATCATTCGTGTGCTGTCCATGGCCTGCACCGCGCAGGGCTATCGTGTGAAATCCGCATCGGATGGGGAATCCGCGCTGAACGTGCTGAAAAGCTGGGCCGCCGACCTGGTCATTACCGACCTCTCGATGCCGAATATGGATGGCGTGGATCTTTGCCGTGCGATTCGAAAACAGTCCAACGTGCCGATCTTGGTGCTGTCTGTGCGTAACCAGGAAAAGGTCAAAGTGGAAGCTCTGGACGCCGGCGCCGATGATTATGTCACCAAACCCTTTCAAATCGACGAGCTACTGGCGAGGGTTCGCGCTGCATTGCGTCGATTCAAAAACGCAAACAAAGAAGACAAAACAGCGGCAGTGGTCATTGGAGATTTCCGTATCGATCCGGGATCGCGGCAGGTCTTTGTCCGAGGCACAGAAGTCCATTTGACGCCGAAGGAGTTTGACCTGCTGCACGCAATGTCCATGTCGCCTGATCGCGTCATCACTCGCCGCACGCTGATGGTTGCAGTGTGGGGCGGATATAACGTGGATCAGCCTGAATCCTTGCGAGTTCTTATTGGACAACTCCGCCGCAAAATAGAACCCACGGAGGAACACCAATATATTCTTACCGAGCCCTGGGTGGGATACCGCTTTGTTCCGGACGGGGTCCATCCCCACCCCCCCTTATAACTTTCTTACGAACTTCTTACACCCTTTTTATGCCCGGAAGTGTGAACTAACTGCAGTTCGGAAACATCCGAATCAGGGCAGGCGATTATGTCAGGGGCATTCTTGGACGGAGCGGGCTGCGTGGCGGCGATCGGTCTTTTGATATTTTGCTTTTGGGGATTTGCGTGCAAGAAAAGTGCACGGAAGGCAAAAGCCGCAAGATCGGTCTATCCATTGGGTCAAATTGACTCTTCCAACTCGCCCAGAAAGAGGCCGCCTCATCTCTGGTGCCTACTGTTCGCTGTTCTTTGGGTGACTGCGACGGCCCACGCGCAATCGACGCCGCAGACGACGGAACAGTTGCAGCAGCAGGTCCAGCAGCTTCAGAAACTCGTCCAGCAATTGCAATCGCGGGTCGATGCCCTGGAAAAAGAGCATGGGAAGACCCCTCCCCCAGTTCCCCCTACCGCCGCGTCAGCGAATCAAGGATCCGTTGCAACGCCCGCGACGCCTTCTACTCATCCCGCGCCTGCCACCGCAGCAATCAGTGCCGCAGTTACGCCCAGCCCAGCCGCGGCTGCAGCGACTGCGAGCACGACGAACACGCAGCCGCTGGCGATTCCGAGTTTTCTTGACGGAACAACACTGAATTTCACAATCGATGGCTACTATGAATACAACTTTAATCAGCCCATTGGACAGATGAATCAGCTTCGCGCCTACGATATTTCCAGCAATAGCTTTAGCCTCAACCAGGCCGATATCGTGATCAATCACCCGACGGATGCTGCCCACGGAAAACGAATCGGGGGTCGCCTCGACATAATGTTTGGCCAGGCGACGGAAACCCTGCAGGGGAATGCAAATAACGAACTGCATCCCAGCACGTGGAGAAATGTTTTCCAGGCTTACGGCACCTACGTCGCGCCGGTTGGAAGCGGCCTCAACATTGACTTTGGAAAATGGGCGAGCGCTCTTGGGGTGGAGGGCAATTACACGAAAGACCAGATCAATTACTCGCGCTCATATTTCTTCGATTTCCTGCCCTTTTACCATATGGGTTTTCGCACGGCCTATACGTTTGACCCCAAGCTGACGGTCGCTTATTGGCTGGTGAATGGGGCCCAGCAAACAGATGCGTTCAGCGGGTTCAAGTCTCAAAACTTTGCTTTCACGATCCATCCGGCAAGCACTCTTAGTTGGCAGATCAATTATTTCTTCGGCCAGCAACAGCGCACCTTTGTACTCAGCGGAAATCCGGACTCAACAGAAACGGCGACTCCAATTGTTCCTACGCCGAACGGAAAAGAACATATCTTCGACACCTACGCAACCTGGAATGTGACACCGAAATGGACTCTGGTTGGCGAGGGCGACTACGTGATCAATCGCGATTACAGCGAATCCGCCCCGCAACATGTCTCCGGCGGCGCTGCTTATATGAACTATCAGTGGACCCCAAAATTCGCCACGGCCACGCGTTTCGAATACCTATCCGACCCCCAGGGACTCTTCAGCGGCGCCTCTCAGGCCTTGAAGGAGTCGACCATAACGGCGGATTATGAGCTGACGGATGGGTTCAAAGTATTCCTTGAGTGGCGCAGGGATTTCTCTAACCAGGCTTATTTCCACACCGCGACTGTCAATCAACTTGTTCCCCAGCAAACTACCGCTGGATTCGGCCTGGTCTGGTGGTTTGGGCAAATGCAGGGCGCTTGGTAATCGCATTAGGAGAGAAACTATATGACCGATCTTTGGATGGTACTGCTGTCACTTCTGTTTTTCGCAGTAGCAATCGGATACACGCTCGCATGCGAGCGATTGAGGTAACCCCATGAATATTGAATCCACAGTCCTACTTATTATTTCGTTATCGATGCTCATCTACCTGGTATTCGCGCTGCTGCGTCCGGAGAAGTTCTAGCCATGACCGCGAATGGATGGTTTCAGATCGCGTTGTATTTCCTGCTGATTGTGCTGATTGCGCGACCGCTCGGCATCTACATGGCCAGCGTCTTTGAGCGCCGCAGAACATTCCTGGACCCGGTGCTGCTTCCCGTCGAACGCATTCTCTACAAGCTGACCGGCGTTGACGCCGACAAGGAAATGCGCTGGACCGAGTACGGGATCGCGATGCTGCTGTTCAGCCTTGTCTCCATGCTGGTCTTGTACCTCATCGAGCGGGTGCAGAGCTGGCTTCCATGGAATCCGCAGCACCTGCCGAATGTGCCAGCCGTTTTGGCGCTGAATACCGCCGCTTCGTTCACCACCAATACGAACTGGCAGTCTTACGTCCCAGAAACGACGATGAGCTATCTGACGCAGATGGCTGGGCTTGCTTACCATAACTTCGCCTCGGCTGCTGTCGGAATCGCTCTTGCCATTGCAATGATTCGCGGTATCAGCCGGCGCGAGCAAAACACCCTCGGCAACTTCTGGGTGGATACGACACGCGCAATTCTGTGGGTGCTGCTGCCAATCTCGACAATCCTGGCGCTGGTGCTTGTGTCCCAGGGGGTGATTCAAAACCTGCATCCCTACACTACTGCCCACCTGGTCGAACCGCAAAAGGTTGTGACGCAGGATAGTTCGGGGAAATCCGTCACTCAAACCGTCGCCACGCAAACCATTGCGCAAGGTCCGGTGGCTTCCCAGGAAGCTATCAAAATGTTAGGAACCAATGGCGGCGGTTTTTTCAACACCAACAGCGCCCATCCATTTGAGAATCCCACGCCGTTTTCCAATCTGTTGGAGATGCTAGCCATCTTCGCCATTGGTGCTGGATTGACGGTCACCATGGGCCGCATGACTGGCTCTCCGTTGCACGGCTGGGCTGTCTTTGCGGCAATGGCAATCTTGTTCCTCGCCGGTGTCACTACAGCGTATTGGGCGGAAGCGCGTGGCAACCCCTTGATGCATGGCGTGGCCCAGCAGACGACAGAGACGCAGGCCGGCGGCAACATGGAGGGTAAGGAGGTTCGCTTCGGAATCGCCAACACCGCGCTGTTCGCGACTGCAACCACTGATGCGAGCTGTGGTGCGGTGAACGGCATGCATGACTCCTTTACACCGCTGGGTGGAATGGTCCCGTTGGTCAACATCATGTTGGGGGAAATTATCTTCGGCGGAGTGGGCGCCGGCATGTATGGGATGTTGATCTTCGTTGTTCTCTCGGTCTTTATCGCTGGGTTGATGGTCGGTCGAACGCCGGAGTATCTCGGCAAAAAGATCGAGGCCTACGACGTAAAGATGGCCATGCTGTACGTGCTGATCTTTCCGCTGCTGATTCTGGGCCTTAGCGGCTTGACCGTAATGCTGCCCCATCTGGGTCTAAGCAGCCTGGCAAACCAGGGCCCCCATGGGCTTTCGGAGATTCTGTATGCCTTCACCTCCGCTGCCGGTAATAACGGTTCGGCCTTCGCTGGCCTGAATGCCAATACGAATTACTACAATTTGACACTTGGAATCGAGATGCTATGTGGGCGTTTTCTGATGATCGTGCCCATGCTGGCGGTGGCTGGAAACCTGGCCCGGAAAAAGATCGCTCCGGCATCCGCGGGGACTTTTCCTGTGACGACGCCGTTATTCACCATTCTTCTCGTTGGAGTCATTTTGATCGTCGGCGCATTGACCTTCTTTCCAGCGCTCGCCCTCGGTCCAATTCTTGAGCACCTGCTGATGTATGCAGGAAAAACATTCTAGTTAGAGCATGGCTGTTCGGAGAAATAAGATGGCGAAATCAAAAAGCACACATCAGCGATCGATCTGGGACCCGCAGATCGCACGGCGCGCCCTGATCGATTCGTTGCCTAAACTGAACCCGTTGAACATGATGAAGAACCCTGTCATGTTTGTTGTCGAAATTGGCAGCGTCATTACCACCGTGCTGCTGCTAAAAGATTTGCGGGTTCATGGAGCGCCGCTTGTTTTCGACCTCCAGATCACGCTCTGGCTATGGTTCACAGTGTTGTTCGCAAACTTCGCAGAAGCCATGGCAGAAGGCCGCGGCAAAGCGCAGGCAGATGCGCTACGCCGCGCCAAGTCCGAGACCATGGCGAATCGATTGACAGAAAAAGGTGTAATCGAGCAGGTGCCTAGCTCGAAACTTTGCTCTGGAAATATTGTCATCGTCTCCGCCGGCGAAATGATTCCTGGCGACGGCGAGATCATCGACGGCGTTGCCTCGGTTGACGAGTCCGCCATCACCGGCGAATCCGCTCCTGTAATTCGAGAATCAGGCGGCGATCGCTCCGCAGTTACGGGAGGTACGCGCGTCCTCTCCGATCAAATCAAGATTCGCATCACCTCCAATCCGGGCGAAACCTTCATCGATAAGATGATTGCCCTGGTAGAAGGCGCCGAGCGGCAGAAAACTCCTAATGAGATTGCGCTGAATATACTGCTTGCCGGCCTCACCATTATTTTCCTTCTGGCTGTTGTCACGCTGCAGCCGATTGCGATCTACTCACATTCGCCGCAAACGGTGTTCGTGTTGGTGTCACTGTTGGTTTGTCTAATTCCGACCACGATTGGCGGACTCCTTTCCGCTATCGGTATCGCCGGCATGGACCGCCTTGTCCAACATAATGTACTGGCTATGTCTGGACGAGCTGTAGAGGCTGCAGGCGATGTCAATACCCTTCTCCTCGATAAGACAGGAACCATCACCTTTGGCAATCGGCAGGCCACAGAATTTCTTCCGGCCCCGGGCGTCAGCAAAGATCAGCTTGCCGACGCAGCGCAGCTTTCCTCGCTGGCCGACGAAACACCGGAAGGCCGCTCCATAGTTGTGCTGGCAAAAGAGACCTATGGGCTGCGTGGACGTGACCTGGCAACCATGCACGCCGAGTTTGTTCCCTTCAGCGCGACCACGCGCATGTCCGGCATCAATGTTGACGGCCGCACGATTCGCAAGGGTGCAGCCGATTCGATTGCAACCTATTTGCAAGCCTCGGGCGGACAGCTGTCCAACGAAGTCCGGGATGAAGTAGAAGTGATTGCGCGCAGCGGTGGCACTCCACTGGTGGTAGCGGAGAATAATCGTGCCCTGGGAGTGATCCATCTCAAGGACATCGTCAAAGGCGGCATGCGCGAACGCTTCGCTCAGCTGCGTGCCATGGGTATTCGCACCATTATGATCACAGGCGACAATCCTCTCACCGCTGCGGCGATCGCTCGCGAAGCTGGAGTGGATGATTTTCTGGCGGAAGCAAAACCGAAAGATAAGATGGACCTGATTCGCCGCGAACAATCCGAGGGCAAGCTGGTCGCAATGACTGGCGACGGCACCAATGATGCTCCCGCGCTGGCCCAGGCGGATGTGGGCGTCGCGATGAATACGGGTACACAGGCCGCCAAGGAAGCGGGCAACATGGTCGACCTGGATTCCAACCCAACCAAGTTGATCGAAATCGTGGAAATCGGCAAACAGTTGTTGATGACCCGTGGCGCCCTCACAACGTTTTCTATCGCCAACGATGTCGCAAAGTATTTTGCCATCATTCCTGCGATGTTTGCCGCCACGTTTCCAGTTCTTGGCGCGTTAAACATCATGCACCTCAGAACCCCGCAGTCAGCCATCCTCTCCGCTGTCATCTTCAATGCGGTGATTATTGTCGCGCTGATTCCCCTGGCATTACGCGGCGTGAAATATCGGCCGATGAACGCGGAAGTTCTGCTGCGTAACAACCTGTTGCTCTACGGACTGGGAGGGATCATTCTTCCCTTCCTCGGTATCAAGCTGATTGACATGGCAATCACGGCCATGCACCTGATTTGAGGTTCGATATGCAGAAACAATTCATCACCGCCTGTCTGTACACATTAGTGACAACTGTCCTGCTCGGGCTCGGCTATCCGCTGGCGGTCACAGGGCTGGCGCACTTGCTGATGCCGGCGCAAGCGAGTGGCGACCTGATCAAGCAGAATGGCGTTCTTATCGGTTCGAAATTAATCGGACAATCCTTCACCGGCCCCGGCTACTTTAATAGCCGTCCTTCGGCAGCGGGAACCGGCTACGACGCCGCAAATTCTTCCGGCTCGAATCTCGGACCGACCAACGCAACCTTGATCGCTCGTGTCGAGCAGAGCGTGCAATCCTGGAAGAGCCGCGAAGGCAAATTCGGAAATGGGAGCAGCGATGTCCCCGTCGACCTGGTCACCACCTCCGGCTCAGGATTGGATCCTGACATTACCGTCGCCGCTGCCGAATACCAGGTTCCCTCCGTTGCCCAAACTCGTGGACTCCCTCAGGATCAGGTGGAACATCTTGTGGAGGCTCACGTTGAACCGCGACAGTTTGGATTTCTCGGCGAGCCCCGCGTCAACGTACTGGAACTGAATCTCGCACTCGATGCCATGGCTGCACAGAAAAAGTAGTGGGCGCCATCCTTAGCCGAAACGCCTTTCGATACGGTGGTTCGATGTCGTAACCTAGCACGTGATCCAGTATTGCGCTGCGCAACTGGGCCGTCTTCATTTAGAATCGACTCTGTCACCGCGCCGGGATGGCGGAACTGGCAGACGCAGCGGACTCAAAATCCGCCGACCTTCGGGTCATGGGGGTTCGACCCCCCCTCCCGGCACCAAATACCTATTGATCTTCCAAAGTCGCATAGGCAAATCTCTCATCGACTCAGTTTCTCCGGAACCTTAGAACGCGGCATTGCAGAGTGTGCGACCAACTCCGACAACATCCTGCCCGCGACCGGTGAATTGTTCTAGTGAGGCTACGCAGTAAGGACCTCGCTGCCGCTGAAATTCGTTCACGAACACGCCCTGGCCACAAAACCGGGGTTGAGCAAATTGGGTTTGTTGTAGGTCATCGCATTTCCGTCCAATGCGACAACAGACCCGCCTGCTTCCTCCAATATGCAATGGGCCGCAGCCGTGTCCCATTCCATGGTGGGCCCAGTGCGGGGATAAAAATCGGCAGCCCCTTCCGCCACGAGGCAGAACTTCAAGGAACTTCCCATTGGGATGAACTCACAATTTCCCGAACTACCTGTGTAGCGCTTGAGAACTTCCTCGACCTCTTCGCCGAATTCGTGTGACCGACTCACCATCACCCGCGGAGCACTATTCTGAGTATGTGCGGCCCAGATTCGCGAGGTTGTCTTTCCATGCATCTTCCAGGCGCCCGCTCCTTTGGCTGCAAAGTACATCATGTCTAAGGCCGGAGCGTACACGACGCCGATGATCGGCACACTATAGTCGATCAACGCAATATTCACAGTGAACTCGCCGTTGCGGCGAAGGAATTCTTTGGTGCCATCAAGGGGATCGACCATCCAGAAATAGCGCCAGGAACTTCTTCGATCGAACGGTATCTCTCCCGACTCTTCAGAGAGAACAGGCCACTCCGGGCATAGACGTGTGAGGCCGTCCAGGATGGCATGATGTGAAGCCATATCCGCGTGGCACAGCGGCGAGTCATCATGCTTGTACTCAACCGCTGGATTGGTCTCACCGTAGAGCTTCAAAATTACCTGACCCGTTTCACGGGCCAAGCCGACTACGTTAAGCAACAGGTCGTTCGCCCAGTCTTCCGCTTGCGTATCGACCATTCGCTCCTCAGTTGAAGTGGATTTGGTCCGTCGAGGCGTGTACCAGGATGGAAAGAATCCGATCAACGCATTCCTCCGCGTTGTGAGCAACCGTATCCAAACGAATTTCGGGCGCTTTGGGAGCCTCATACTGACTATCGATGCCCGTGAAATTCGCCAATTCTCCGCGACGCGCTTTCGCGTACAGGCCTTTCGGGTCGCGACGTTCGCATTCTTCAATAGGCGTGTCGACGAAAACTTCAATGAATTCCCCGGGTTCGAATCGTGTCCGGGCAAGTCTCCGCTCGGCGCGATACGGACTAATGAAGGAGACGATTACAACGAGTCCGGCATCCACCATGAGCTTCGCCACTTCGATAATGCGGCGAATGTTTTCTACGCGGTCGGCTTCTGTAAACCCAAGATCTCTGTTCAGACCGTGTCGAACATTGTCACCGTCGAGCAGGTATGTGTGCCTTCCCGCCGCGAATAAGCGCTTCTCAAGCAGGTTTGCAATCGTGCTCTTGCCCGAAGCTGAAAGCCCAGTGAACCACAGGCAAACGGGCTTCTGCAGTTTTTGCCTGGCGCGAACAGTTTTGTTGACATCGACCGACTGCCAATGAACATTCGCCGCCCGACGCAGTGAAAAGTCGATCATCCCTGCGCCGACTGTCTGATTTGTGAGCCGGTCCACCAGGATGAAGCTGCCGAGGCTCCTACATCGGTCGTAGGGTTCAAATGGTATTGAGCGGTCGGTAGAAAGATTCACCACGCCGATTTCGTTTAGTCCCAGGGATCGGGCCGCCAGGTGGGTACCGAGCTTGACGTCAACCTGGTGTTTGATCGCGGTGATTGTGGCCACAGCTTGACAGGTATGGATGTTTAGCAGATAGGATCGACCCGCCAATAGGGGATGTTCAGACAGACCCAGAATTCTCGCTTCAAACTGGTCGCTCAATTCCTCCGGATCAGAGGCAGATGCAATGACGTTTCCCCGCGAAACATCAACCTCGTCTTCAAAGCAAAGTGTAATTGAATCTCCCGCTGCAGCAGACGGCAACTCCGCCTGCCACGCGACGATGGATCGAACCTTCGTTTCCATTCCGCCTGGCACGATTCGAACCCGGTCCCCAACCTTCACATCGCCGCTGGCAATGCGCCCGCAGTAGCCGCGGAAATCTTGAGTGGGCCGGTTGACATATTGCACCGGCATTCGAAACTTCTGATTCGAGGTATCACCGGTGACATCGATCTCTTCCAAGCATTTTAGGAGGGCCGGCCCCGTGTACCACGGCGCAGATGCACTCCGCTCGGCGACGTTATCGCCGTGCAGAGCGGAAACAGGGATAGGCTGAAACGTCTTGAATCCCAGTTCACGTATCAGCGGCCGAATCTCCTCAACGATTCCCGAGAAGGCAACTTCGTTCCAATCCGTCAGGTCCATTTTGTTTACGGCCATAACCAAATGCCGAATGCCCAGCATGGCTACGATTCTGGCGTGTCGGTGACTCTGTATCTGCAAACCTTTGGTGGCATTGACCACCAACACAGCCAACTCGGACGTTGAAGCTCCTGTGGCCATGTTGCGCGTATATTGTTCATGCCCTGGAGTATCTGCCACCACAAAACGTCGCCTTGGCGTCGCAAAGAAGCGATACGCTACATCGATGGTGATGCTCTGTTCGCGCTCAGCCTGCAGGCCGTCGACGAGCAATGCCAAATCCACTTTGTCGCCTTGCGTGCCGTAGCGTGTTGAGTCCTTTTCCAGCGCTGATACCTGGTCCTCGAACACTTGCTTCGACTCCCATAGCAGCCTTCCGATGAGTGAGGACTTGCCATCGTCGACACTACCGCAAGTAATGAAGCGCAAAATGCCCGGCATCAGAAATACCCTTCCTGTTTCTTTTTCTCCATGGAGGCAGCCTGGTCGTGGTCGATCAGCCGCCCCTGCCGTTCGGAAGTACGGGCCGTTTGTGTCTCCTGGACAATCTCAGCAATTGTGGTCGCTGTGCTTTCCATCGCGGCGCTCAATGGGTAACAGCCAAGAGTTCTGAAGCGCACCATTCGAATTTCTGGCTTTTCTCCGGGATTGAGCGGAAATCTGTCGTCGTCGATCATGATCCATTGCCCCGAACGTTTCACCACCGGCCTTGGAGCGGCAAAGTATAGCCCTACAATTGGAACTCCCTCGGCGGCGATGTATTGCCAGATATCCGCCTCTGTCCAGTTGGAAAGCGGAAATACCCGAATCGACTCACCGGGATTGATGCGGGCGTTGTACAGATGCCACAGCTCTGGCCTTTGCAGTTTGGGGTCCCATCTGTGGCCAGCCGATCGAAAGGAAAATATTCTCTCCTTTGCACGGGATTTTTCCTCATCACGCCTCGCTCCACCCAGAATAATGTCGAAACCGCCGGCATCGAGCGCCTGCTTGAGTGCCTCGGTTTTCATCATCGTGGTATAGCGATCAGAGTCGTGGGTAAACGGGGTGACACCCTCGGCGATCCTTTGATGGTTGGTGTGCACAATCAGCTGCATCCCGGATTCTGCAGCAACCCGATTGCGAAAGGCGATCATCTCGCGGAACTTCCAGGTGGTATCGACATGAAGAAGCGGAAACGGGGGCACTGCCGGCCAGAACGCCTTCCGGGCCAAGTGCAGCATCACTGAGGAGTCCTTCCCAATGGAGTACATCATCAGTGGCTTGTGAGCCAGCGCAATCGCCTCCCGAATGATTTCGATCGATTCCGCTTCAAGACTCGCGAGATATCCGCTCATCGAATTTCCTTGGCGATTTGCTGTTGGAAATACAGATGCATTTTCGTAAGTTGGGGTATCTGCAGTTTCAAAAGGTGGTCTCCCCCTCTCATGTTGAATTTTGGTGCGACTTCGTGCCGAAGTCGCGTGCTTTCCTCGTCCTGTGACAAAGGGGTGCGTCGCAACGCCATGTTTCCCTGAGGCCCTTGACCAAGAGCGTTAAGCCTAAGCCAGTTGCGCAAATCGAAATGGCGGGCCTAAGAACCGTTTTCGATGTGTCGTCGAATGCTCGATCCGTGCTATATACAAATGCCTTTGAAGACTTACGACCACTCCGTGACTTTCCACGTTTCCAAACGACGGCCAAGTAAGGCTTCAATTCCTTCTACTTCTGGCAAAAGCTTTTCGGACAGTTGTCTTAACGCCAGAGGAGGGGTTTCCGGCAGCGGATCGCCTCCGCCAAGGATTAAATCGATAAAGCGGGAGTTCCTAACGCTGTGTACAAGCTGATCAAGCCTTCTCGCCTTACACCAATCAGCGAGCACCGTCGCGGTTCTTGTCGCCAGATAGCTTCGCGGCTTCGTCATTCGCTCCGACGAATAGACGGGTGTGAGCATAGACTCATCCAGGGTTATGGTCGGGATACCAATGAACTCCGTAATCGAGTTAATGAACTGTTCCGGATTGTTGCTCAGATCATCGTAGACCGTAACCAGGATCTGCTCATCCGAAAACATCCGCCGCCATTCTGTTAACTGGGTATAGTACATGCTGGACCCAATCAGCTCAGAATCCTTTTCAAGGGCATCTTCGAAGGTCCACGGGATCATTCCGTATGCGAACTTCATACGGTATAACGAAACAATGCGCTGAACCGGATTTCGAAACATGAAAATGAGTTTCGCGTTGGGTATGGTCCGGGCAATTCTTTCCCGTGCTTCAGCCGAAACGAAGTATGTCGGAGCCACCTCACCCATGGGTCCATTTCCATTATCGTCGGAAAAATGGGACAGGTACCAATCGATTCCCTTCGGGTAATAGAGATCGAAAAACCGCGTTTCCTTGGTTGGCACAGGTAGCCGTGTATGAGGTTCCAGCACCTTATGGACCCAGCTAGTCCCTGTTCGCGGAGGGCCGACAACAATAAACTGTGGTAATTCGATGGGTGGCATCAGTCTTATCTTTTTGAGGCTAGACTGGGCTGAGATGCGCGTCGCCCCCACAGGGTTTCCCATTGGTACGCACGTTTTAGAGGTCCGGATGCTTTCGGCAAAAGGGCTTCCGCTGGGTAATTGTCAGAGAGGAGTCGGGCCCTAGGGCAGAATGCACCCCATACCGCTTCGGTACAAACGCATGAGAATAAAATGGTCTCCTGTTCCCTAAGCGAAACTGCACAAAGCACTTAGGGTTTTACCGATTACAGTTCGGGAGCAGGAGGTCGGAGGTCCAAATGCTCTCTCCTCGACCATTCTTTGTTACACAATTTAAAGGTATTTACGCGACTTTTTGCGCTTCGTACTATGGTCGGGACATTCGACAAGTTCTCATAAGCGTGTCCCATGCACGGTATCTGTGGACCCTCGGGACATCCGTTGCGATTCCGAGAAAATTACAGGCCGATTAAAGAGCGGTTTCTATTGCGATCAATCGGACAATCAATGCAAAGCATTCAGGTCCGTTTGCACCTGGGGCACTAAACCCTGATACGCCGGGGGAACGTCGGCCAGGAAAGCTCGATAGGCATTCCGCGCACACGCGATATCCTGCAGATCTCTGCACGCCATTCCAAGGTTGTACTGGGCGAGGGGCACGATGCTTTGATAGGCCGGAGTTGTCGTTGCAAGAAAGGTTTGAAAAGCAGTGCGAGCGCAGGCCGAATCATTCAGGCGAGCGCAGGCGACGCCGAGATAATACGCGGCCAGCGGAACCATCGGTCGATATTGCGAGGGCGTGTTGACAAGAAACGCTTGCAGCGTCGTTCGAACACAAGGTAGATCTTTGGTTTCCGCGCACGCCATCCCGAGATCGTATTCGGCTTGAGGAACCTCATTCTTGTATTCAGGAGTCACCGTCGCCAGGAACTTTTGCAGTGCTGTCTCTGTGCAGTCATTGTCATGCGTCTGCGCGCAAAACAGCCCAAGATTGTATTCAGCCTCCACATTGTACGGATCCAGATTCAATGCCTGGTTGAAATCCGCCCGCGCGGCGACAAGATCGTGACGATTCAGCGCGATGATGCCAAGCTCGTTGTAGGCCGGCGCGTTCGGCTGGATTCCGTTGACATAGCGCAGAATCTTCTCTGCCTCTGCGGTCTGACCGTTTTGGCGGTATGCGCTAGCCAGATTCTCGCGCCTTTCCAGATTGAGAGGGTCGATGTTGACCCCTTGCTGAAGCAACAGGATGGCTTCTTTCGATCGGCCCTCGTGCATGTAGAGAGCTCCCAGCAGTGAAAAAATAGCTCCGTTCTGGATGCCATGATGCAGCGCCGAAAGACACGTTTTGATCGCCAGGTCATTCTGGCCGATCGCTCGATATTGCAATGCCAACGTGGAATATAGATACGGATTGGTTGGATCTTGCTCGATCCCCTGCTGCAATAAAGCAATCTTGCGAGCTGGAGATAAGCGCGCCCCTTGCGGTCCTTCAAGTTCCTCGAAAATCTTGAGTATCCCGATACGGTCTTTTGGATCGATACCTTTGCCATTCAGCTCGACACTGCCACTCGAGGAGCCCCCGACGTATCCCAACGATCGCAATTGATCGATGGTTTTCTGGTCCATCGGTGCGGTCTCAACTGTTTCTGTATCGCTGCTTCCCAGCCGGCTTAACCGCTTCAACTGGGCAGCCAGTTCGCGATACTCCTTCGGATGCGTGGCAATAACGTTGTTCAACTCACCGGGGTCCCGGTCGAGATCGTACAACTCCGGCCGGGGTGCGCGGATATACATCCAATGGGCGGTATGGATGCCACGCAATTCCGACCATCCCATGTTGATTTTTGGATATAGAGTTTCTTCATACGAGTAAGTTGTCGGCACCATTTTTCCGGAGAATGCCGGCACCATGCTCGTCCCTTGAATTGCCGACGAAGCTTTTCCACCCAGCAAATCCAGCACGGTTGGCAGCGCGTCGATCTCTCGCGCCTGCTGCTGGACTCGAACCCCGGCTGGGATCCCCGGCCCGTCCATGATCCAGGCGATACGCACGGTGGAGTCGTACAGGAAATATCCGTGGCCATCTTCCCCATGTTGGCCCAGGCCCTCGCCATGGTCCGAAAGCAGCAGGATCAGCGTTTTCCCGGGCGGCGACTTCTTTCGAACAACCTCCAGGAATCGACCCAGCTGTTGATCTTCAAGCGCAATCTCCGCATCGTACGGATCGTTTGGATATTGTCGAAGAAATTGCGGCGGCGGATTGTAGGGCTGGTGCGCATCGTACAGATGTAGCCACACAAAAAACGGCTTGCCGGATTGATGGTCAAGCCACTGAATGGCATGGTCCACGGTGATGTTGGCCGGACGCGCGGCCGTCAGTTCGCCTGTATCCTTATCGATGGTTTCGGGGATCCGATCATCATACGTCGCAAGGCCCTGATTGAATCCGAACTGCCGATCCAGGACAGCAGCACTGATAAATCCGGCCGTTTCCCAACCCGATTTTTGCAGTGTGGTCGCCAATGTAACCGAGGACGGTTGCAGAGCGAATCCACCCGTGTTGCGAACATGGTGGACATTGGGATTTTCTCCAGTGAAGATGCTGGCATGAGAAGGTCCAGTCAATGGAGTTTGCGCAACCGCATCTTCAAACAGAACGCCGTTCTTGGCTAACGTATCGATGACCGGTGTTTTGATTTTGTTATCGCCGTAGCAATGTAAATGGTCCGGCCGAACCGTATCCAGAGTTATCAGCACGACATTCACAGCTTGCGGTTCAACCGTGGAATTGGCAATTTGCGGTGCAGAACCGGCCTGCCGGGAGGCGGCGCCAGATGACGGATGAGGCGAGGATTTACAGGCGGGCAGCGCAAGTAATCCCAGCGAGCAAACGATCGGGATCCAGGTACGCCCAGCGTGGAATCGTATCGAGGAAGTCCATTTCACGGTTAACGAACGTATGATACCGCAGAAGCTCCGGTGAAATACGACACGAATCCGCTGCAAGTGTTCCCTCCTCGTCGCAACCGTGTTCTGTTCGAAAGGCCGGGAAAGATACTTTTTTCTTGACACTTTAAGCAGCGTTGGCGTGTACTGAAACGTTTCAATAGGGAATGAGAAGTTGGGTCTGAATTTCCGCCGCTTTTGTGAGAATGGCGCATAGATTTGGACGGAGGCCGAAACCGAGCTCAAGCGCATATCGAACCGCATATAGAGAGAGGCGGATTGACTATGAGTACATTCGGAATGTACGTGAGGTGCCGTCCCAGACTTCTATGCGGACTGGCATTCATCCTACTGTTCGCCTTCCCTGCATTGCTCTTGAGTCAGGCCTACTTCGGTACTGTCGCGGGATTGGTCATAGACCCTGCAGGAGCCGTAATCCCCGGCGTCAAGATAACTTTGACGGATGTGGAAAAGGGTTACACCTTTAGGGCTACAACGAATAGGGCGGGCGAGTTCATCCTGCCTTCCATTCCACCCAGCGTCTACACGGTAACCGCCGAGATGGCCGGCTTCGACAAGGCTGTGCGGACCGGAGTCAAAGTGGAAGTCGCCTCCCACGTGACTGTAAACATGTCCCTCAAGCTGGCCGGCGCCACACAGACCGTTCAGGTCACTTCGCAAAACACGTCGCTGCAAACACAGGACGCAACCACTGGCCAGGTCATCAACAAGACATTTATTGAGGACCTGCCCTTGGTCGACCGTCAGGTCATGAGCCTGGTGAATCTGGCGCCGGGTGTCACCAACGTAGATGACTCATGCGTAGGCTGTGGCGGCACTAACTTCATCTCCAATGGCAGCCGCAATGCCACCGCCGACGTCCTGATGGATGGCGCATCCATCACAAATTTCGAGCCCAACGGCGGCATCCTGGTCACCACCTATACGCCCTCGGTCGAA
Source organism: uncultured Acidobacteriota bacterium (assembly GCA_963794795.1). Lineage (GTDB taxonomy): Bacteria > Acidobacteriota > Terriglobia > Terriglobales > Acidobacteriaceae > JAKAAZ01. Next base: position 255,291 of record CAWCFC010000018.1, read on the forward strand.
GCTGTGCAAGAATTCAAGGTCCAGCAAACTAACTTCAGCGCAGAATACGGCTTCTCAGGCGGGTCGATCGTCAACATGATCACCCAATCTGGCACCAATGTTTTCCATGGACAGGTCTACGATTTTGTCCGCAACCAGGTTCTCGACGCCAACAGCTGGTTCGCCAATTATTATGGGCAGCCGATCCCGGACTTGAGCCGCAACCAATATGGCGGCGACGTTGGCGGCCCCATCTTCAAAAACAAGACGTTCTTCTTCTTCGACTGGGACGGTACCCGAAGTGTCTTTCAAGTCACGCCTCAGGCGGGTGTTCCCAGCGCCGCAGAGCGGACCGGCGACTTTGGTGAAGTATGCACCTTCTACGGCGGAACCTTCGACTCTACCGGAATGTGTTCGAACCCGCAGGGCCAGATTTGGGACCCCTATTCCGGTACTTACGATCCGGATCTGGGCGGAGCGGTGCGCTCCACATTCATTCCATATAACAACATTGCCGTCTACGCCAGCCCAGGAAATCCCAAGCTGAACGGAACTCCCTACCAGTTGTCAGGTGCTCCAGGCGATCTGATTGATCCCATCGCTCAGGAGATGATGAATTTGTTCCCATCGCCGAACTTTCAAAATGGCAACATTTACGACAACTGGCACGCGTCCGGGTCGAACCTGGATGTTGGGAATCAATATGACATCAAGATTGATCAACGCTTTAGCCAATCCAATCTATTGACAGGGAAGTACTCCCACGGCTGGGGCTACAACATCAACTTCAATTGCTTCGGGAACTTTGCGGATCCCTGCGCTGGAGGTCCCAACGTCAGCCCTCTGAATGTGTTCGCCATCGACGATACCCAAACCTTCAGCCCAACCTTGCTGTTGGATGTGACCTTTGGATTTACCCGCGGCGTGAATAAGACCTTCGCCTACCCTCCAGCCGGCACGAAGAACCCGCCTTCCAATCCGCTTAGTACACTCGGCTTTCCGCAATATCTGAATTCGACGGGATTCGTCGGAGTTCCGGACATGTCGATCGGCGGCGGATACTACTCGGCTTACTCGAGCGCGAGCATTGGCTCCCAGGAATACGGCAATTACAAACAGGGGCAGAATACGGGACAACTCACTGTCACGCTGACCAAACAGCTGGGCACTCAGGAGTTGAAGTTTGGATTTGAAGGCCGTCAGCACCAACAGAATTACATCCAGACCAACGCTCCCTACGGCACCTTCGCCTTCGACCAGGGAGGCTCCTCGCAATGCCCGAATGCCGTGGCAAACTGCGGCGGCGACGGAATGGCCACCTTCCTGATGGGGTATGCCGATGGCGGAGGCTCGTACGAAATCCAGGATCAGCCGGCCACGGAAAACTATCAATTTACCGGCTACGTCCAGGACAACTGGAGAGCCACCAACAAACTGACCGTGAACCTTGGTTTGCGCTACGAAGTCTCATTGCCCCGGACCGACCGCTTCAATCGTCAAAACTGGTTCGACCCCAATGTGACATCGCCGCTTCAGGTACCCGGCGTCGGCCCTTCGGGCGGCACCGGTCCTCTGGTTGGAGGCGAAGTCTTCGCCAGTCCCAGCCAACGGAAGATCGTCAACACCGACTGGAAGGATTGGCAGCCTCGTATCGGCTTTGCCTACCAGTTCTCTCCTAAATGGGTGGTTCGCGGCGGCTGGGGAGTCTATTACTCCCAGTCCAGGTCGGGTGCAACCGGCGTCGCACCCTATGGTTCCCAGGGATTCAACCAGAGTACCAATATGATTACGACCTACCAGAATGACGGTGCTACGCCCTATCTGCACCTCAGCAATCCCTACCCGAACGGATTGATTCTGCCTCCTGGGAATTCTCTAGGGCTATTGAACGATGTTGGCTTTGGTGCCGTAGGTCCGCTTCGCAATGAAAAGATCACGCCTTCGGAGGAGAGCTGGTCGCTGGGCATCGAGCGGCAACTAATGTGGAACGTTCTGTTGGACGTGGAATACATCGGGAAAAAAGGCACGAACCTCTATTTCGGCGGCGACAATCAGCTCAACATCCTCCCAGTGGAGGTGGAGAATTACTCCCTCGATCAAATTGCAGCAATCCAGAGCTACGTCAACAATCCTTTCCAGGGTTACATTACAAATCCGAACAGCGTCCTTTCCAGCCCAACGGTGCAGCAATATCAACTCGACCTTCCCTACCCTCAATTCACTTCCGTCACCACCGACGTTCCGCCAGTGGCCAGTTCCATCTATCACAGCCTGCAAATCACGTCGCAAAAGAATTTTTCAAATGGTTTGCAGTTCCTGCTGACCTATGTCTGGTCGAAATCGATCGACGATGCATCGGCTCAGGACGACAACACAGTCTGGCTGGGAAGTTTTATCAGCCTTCAGGATCCGAACAAACCCTATCTGGAACGTAGCTTGTCTTCATTCGACATTCCACAAGTGTTTCAAGCCAGCTACGTCTATGCCTTGCCTGTCGGACGCGGCAGGCAGTTTTTGGGCGCCAGCTCGCGGTGGGTGGATGCCTTTCTTGGCGGCTGGACGACAAACGGAATATGGCGCATTTCCGCCGGCCGACCGCTTGCCTTGACAACCTACGACGGAACGCAACTGCCAACCTACGGACCCCAGCGACCGGATATCATCGGAACCCCGCATCGCAACCATGGGCACGGCTGGATCAACAACTTCTTTACCAATCCAGGAGTGTTCGTGTTACCGCCTCTCTATGCAATCGGCGACATTTCTCGGACTATCGGTAGCGTTCGCACACCCTACAACTTCGATGCCGATTTGTCCTTGATGAAAATATTCTCGCTGGAAGGCGTGCGCAAAGGAATGTCCATCGAGGTCCGCATCGAAGCGCAAAATGCGTTCAATCATCCAACATTCGGTACGCCGAATACCTCGCTTGACAATCCCAACTTCGGGATGATCACGTATACCTCCAGTTCACCGCGAAACGTGCAACTCGGCGCGCGATTCAGGTTCTAACCCATTTCTGTGCTGGATGAAAAAGCAGAAAAGGCGGTCCCCACGCCATTCGCTCGAATAACCGCGACCCGCGGCGAGCGTTCCGGGTTCAGGGACTGGCTCCATCCAGTTCAATGGGACCTTCGCACAAGTCAACACAGCACTGGCCCCTTTGACCTATAGCGCTGGAACCTCTAAGGTACGGATACCGTAACCGTGAAACCGTAGGACCACGTGGGCGCGAATACTACGCGATACGCCTATATGGTGATTGGCGGCGCATAGCATTCTGGGGCGGCGACTGTAGTTGCCGCCCTGGTTCGGTGAAGGATGGTGAACGCAGTAGCGGCCCTGGTCATCGGGTGAATCAAAGTATCGGGTTTCAGATCGTGAAGGGTCCGCAAGGTAGTCACTCGCATGGTAGGCTTGGTGCGTTTGCAATTATTCATCGCGTGGAAGCTCGAGCTACCGTTTCCCAGTCGATGAGAAAGCTGACCCAAGATGAACAAGCGCGCTGTCTTTATGATCTGCCCTCTTTTGCTGGCTGTACCCTCCTTCGCTCAACAGCAACGACCACGGCCGCCGCAGCAGGTGGACCAATGGCATCTTCAACACCATCCATTCGACAACCCGAACCTGCCGACCGAACAGCGCATCGACAACTTACTGTCGCTGATGACGACCGACGAGAAGATCGACTGCCTGGGCACGGAGACCGGAGTGCCTCGCCTTGGAGTGCCCAATATCGGCAGCTCCGAGGGCATCCACGGCGTGGTGCAACGTGAGGCCAGATTTGGGCGGCAACCCATCACCACCACGCAATTTCCGCAGCCTCCGGGGATGGGCGAGTCGTGGGACCCAAACATGGTGCAGGCGGCGGCGAACGTAGAGGGCTATGAAGCGCGCTTCATTACACAAACACCGAAATACGATCGGCAGCTTCTGATGCTGTGGGGACCTCAATCGGACCTTGACCGGGATCCGCGCTGGGGCCGCAGCGAGGAAGTATATGGAGAAGACCCTTTCTTCAACGGAACAATGGCGACCGCTTTCGTTCACGGTCTGCAAGGTGACAATCCGAAGTATTGGCAGTCTGCTGCGCTGTTGAAACATTTCCTGGCGAATGAGAATGAAAATCTCCGCAACAGTTCGTCTTCGAACTTCGATGAGCGCTTGTTCTGGGAGTATTATTCGGTCCCCTTCCGGATGGCGTTTCTCGATGGCGGGGCGAAAGCGGTGATGGCTTCGTACAACGCATGGAATGGCACAACAATGGAGGTCAATCCCATCCTGCGTAGCATTGTCATCGATAAGTGGGGTGTGGATGTGGTTTCCAGCGATGGCGGAGCGGTCAAGCTGCTGGTCAGCCCGCGTCATCTTTTTCCGAATCAGGAAGCTGCCGTGGTGGCATGCCTGAAGGCCGGGATCAATCAATATCTCGATTCTTATAAGGACGAGCTGCACGCGGCGCTGAAGGATGGGTCGATCACGCAGGCTGATCTCGATAACGCGTTGCGCAGGAAGTTCCGCATTACGATCAAGCTTGGCCTGCTCGATCCGCCGAATATGGTGCCGTACACGAGCATCAAGGACTCTCCAGAGCCGTGGAATACGGATAAAGATCGCGACGTCTCGCGCAAGATGGCGCTTGAATCCGTGGTGCTGCTGAAGAACGAGAAGAATTTTCTTCCACTCGACAAAAAGACCATCAAATCCATCGCCGTGATTGGACCGCTGGCCAATGTCGTGCATTGGGACTGGTATGGCGGCACACCTCCTTACGCGGTGACGCCGCTGAAAGGCATTCAGGATGAGGTGGGTCCGAATGTGAAGGTGAACTATGCCGCCTACGACACGCCGGATGGGGAAACCGAAGCGATGAAAGCGGCGAGCGAATCGGACGTCGCGGTGGTGGTCGTAGGGAACAATCCGACCTGTGGTGACCAGGCACACGACTGGTACAACTCGCCGACAGAAGGGGGCGGAATCACCCTTCCCTGCACCGTTCCCAGCGATGGACGCGAGGGACGCGACCGCGAAACCATCGATCTTTACCAGGAGCAAATCATCAAGCAGGTCTTCATCAAGAATCCTAAGACAGTCGTGATGCTCATCTCCAGCTTTCCGTACGACATCAACTGGACAGAGGCCCATGTGCCGGCGATTCTGCACATGGCGCAGTCATCGCAGGACGAAGGAACGGCACTGGCGCAGGTCCTGTTTGGCGACTACAACCCCGGCGGCCATCTTGTCGAGACCTGGCCGAAATCGGCCGACCAGCTTCCGCCAAGGATGGATTACGACATCCGCGATGGCTATACCTACATGTACTTCAAAGGCGAGCCGCTCTATCCATTCGGATTCGGCCTGAGCTATACGACTTTCAAAATCTCAAACATCAGGACAAGCTCGCCGCAGTTAGCCAGCGATGGAAATGTGACGGTGAGCGTGGACGTGACAAATACAGGCAGCCGAAGTGGCGACGAAGTGGTACAGCTCTATGTGAAGCATCTGCACTCCGCAGTCGAACGTCCGCGTGAAGAGTTGGAAGGCTTCCAGCGAGTGACCGTCGACGCCGGACAAACAAAGACAGTGGAGATTCCGCTGCCAGCTTCGCGACTGGCGTACTGGGATATCAAGGCCAATGCGTTCCGCGTTGAAGCGGAACCGGTGAGCTTGCTGGTCGGTGACTCGTCCGCGAATCTGCCGGTGAGCACGACCATCCGCGTGCAGTAGCCGGGATCACCTTCGCCTCCGCGTTTTCAGTTCTTAACATTACCTCACAGCTTCAGGAAGGCAAACCAGAATGAACCGCGATCGCCATCGCTCTCAGCGGCTATTCGCTTTTCATGAAATTCCACGCACTGGGTGGCTTTCCGGGAAGACATCGGCGTGCCGTTCGTCTACTCGGCACGAAGAGAGTCGATAGGATTTACGTGGGCTGCGCGCATCGACGGAACGAGACTGGCCGCCAAGGTGACGACTGCCAGGAGCGCTCCTGCGCCGGCTAGAGTCACTGGATCCCATGGCTTTAAGCCGAAGAGCATGGTGCTGGCTGCGCGGGCGGCCAGCAGAGCGAGCACAGTTCCAGCAACCAAACCGGCCAATAGCATCACACAGGCACTCCGGAGCATGGCTGAGACAACACGGCCGCGGCTGGCACCGAGGGCCATGCGAATGCCGATCTCGCGGCGGCGCTGCGCCAGGAAGTACGAGAGAACTCCGTGGAGTCCAACGATTACGAGCAGAGCCGCGAGGAAACCGAAGAAGCCGGAGAGCATGGCCATCATGCGATCCCCCACCAGTTGGTCAACGATGTTCTGGTGCAGGTTAGAAAACTGCATCTGGATGCCAGGATACTTTTCGCCCAGAAAATGCCCCACAGCTAATTGATCCGCTGCGGGATTGCGCGAGGCGATCAGCATCACCACAAAGGAAGCCTGCGCTGTTACCGGAAGCTGAGCGATGGGAACAAAGGCCTGGATCTGCACGGCTTCTCGAAGGTCCGAATACTTTGTATCAGGAACAATGCCGACGATCTGGTAGGTTCGCTCGGGATACTGCGGCTCGGGACGCACGTGGACTTGAACTCCGAGCGGCGAAGGTGCACCGACATACTTCCGGATGAAGGCCTGGTTGACGATCAAAACCAGTGGGCTCGCGTTGGTGTCGTGATCGGTGAAATTACGTCCCTGAAGCAGCGGAATTCCGAGGGTGGAGAAATAGCTGGGAGAGACATAGGTAAATCTGCTGGGTCCGTTCACAGAGCCAACGTCGACATAATGTCCCCAGGTAGTGCCGTTCAATGGGATGTTGGTGGCCGTGGCGGCGTTTTCGATACCTGGAATTGCGCGCACGTCATCGAGCATTTGTCTTTTGTAGTCGGCGAGATTTTCTGGTTTGATATGTGCCGATGAAAGGTCGAAGAAGCCAACCGTGATTCCCCTCTCGCGCATTCCGAGATTCAATGTCAACAGATTGCGATAGCTGCGAACAAAGAGCAACGCGCCTACGAGAAGCACCATGGAGACGGCAATCTGCGTGATCACCATGCCGCGCTGCACAGAGAATCGCTCGCGGTTGCCGACCACTCCGCGTTCGCCGGATTTGAGCGACGAAAGTGGCTCGGCTCCGGTGCTGCGCAGTGCGGGAATCGTGGCGAAGATGAGACAAGTCGCGATGGCGACGGCCGCGGCGAACAGGAGCACGCGCCAGTCAGGCACGATCGTGAGGTGAATCGTGTTCTGGCTGGTATCGAGAGAATTGACCAGCGCCCGGCTGAGCGGTTGCGCGAGGCCAGCACCCAGGATCGCACCGCAGGCCGCGAGCAGGCCGCTTTCCAACAGGATCTGACGCAGCAGGCGACCGCGCGACGCACCCAGCGCCATGCGGATGGCAAACTCGCGTTTCTTGACACTGGCGCGAGCCAGCATCAGGTTGGCCAGATTCGCGCATGCAATCAGCAGCACCAGTCCGGTGATCGCCAGCAGAATCTCCAGCGAGGAATTGTATTGATCTCGCAAGTAGCTGACTCCGGCACCGGCTGGATACGCTCCCAGGCGAAAGTCTTTCCAGGTCTTGAGGCCGGCACTACTGTAGCCAGCGGGCGCAGTCTTTTCGAAGAGACCCGGGCTGAGCGCATTGAAATATTCTGAAGCCTGCTTCAGCGTCCAGCCAGGCTTGAGGCGCCCCATGACGGAATAGACAAACGCTTCGCCGCGCGGATGGGCAGGCGTGCAGGTGGGATAGGCAAGATCGAAGCGGTCGCCCACGACCATGCCAAAAAAGGACGGGGGCGTGACGCCGAGCACCTGCACCGATTTGCCTTCGGCGAGAATGGTCGTGTTCGCGGTGATTGGCTCGCTGCCCATCTGGGATTTCCAGAACGGGTAGCTGACGACCACGCGATTGATGGTGCAACTGGACTCATCCTGAGGTTCGATCAGACGGCCCTGCACGGGAGCCACCCCAAGCACGCTGAAGAAATCTCCGCTGACTTCAAGCCCATCCACTTCGTGGGACTCGCTGGCAGTGCCTACACGAACGCCAGCGGGACGCCATGCAAAGATTCCGGAGAAGGGGTCGTGGTGCTCCTTCACCTGCTGCCACATGGGCACGGTGAAATCGGAGAAGGCATTGTCGGTGACTCCGAATCCGTGAACCCCTCCGACGATTCGTAACTGGGCCAATTCGCCGGGTTTCGCGATGGGAAGAGCGCGCAACTGCACCGCGTCGAGAAGCTGAAAGATTGCGGTGTTGGCGCCGATACCAAGCGCCAGCGTGACGACCACGACGAGGGAAAAGGCTGGGCTTTTGACAAAGACGCGCAGGGCATCGCGCACATCGTGCCAGAAACTCTCGAGTCCGAGAGCGGCATCCTCCGCCGAGACGCGCTCGCGCATGGCGCTTGGACTTCCGAATCGCCTGCGTGCATCAAGCTCTGCTGCTTCGCGGCTCATGCCCTGGGCCATGTTGTCGTCGATGCACATGGCAATGTGTTCCTGCAGCTCCGCGTTGATTTCGTTGTCAATCTGTTTGCGCTTTCCCAGCGACAGAATCCTTCGAAACAGTGCCATGGTTCACCTCATGCAAAACGCAGAACCGCATCGACACCTTTGACAACCTGTTCCCAATTTTTTTCGCGGCCGGCCAGCTGCTCCCGGCCAGTGCGGGTCAGGGCGTACCACTTGGCTTTCCGACCATACTCGGTAACAGCCCAGTTGGCGCGCACCCAACCGTGCTGCTCCATGCGGTGCAGCGCGGGGTAAAGCGAGCCCTCTTCCACAATCAGAAGTTCATCGCAGACGCGGCGGATGTGCATCACGATGCCATAGCCATGCATCGAACCCAGCTGCGAAAGAGTCTTGAGAACCAGTAGATCGAGCGCACCTTGCAGGTCATTTTTTGCCATAGAGTCTTACCCTAGTCAGCGAGGGTAAGGTAAAGCGTAGCGCTAATCTACCCTAGCCGTCAAGGGGAGAGTAGGGCGATTGCGTCTGCTTCGTGCCGCGTCAGATGTTCGATACGCGGCGCGCACCAGCCGAACTGTATCTGCTTCACGAAGAGGTTCTTTTCTCGCTCACGTCCGGGCGAGCGCTTTTTTGTCACAAAATCGCTCCGCCGGGCGTTGTACAGATGTAGAAACTATGAGCATGAGCCATCGCTGGGTAGAAGCGGATTTCGAAGCCATCTTTCGTGAGCACTACCCGCGCATTGTTCGGGTCATTCGACGAGTGCTGCAGCGCGATTCCGAGGCCGAAGAAGTCTGCGCCGATGTTTTTCTCCGGCTCTACAACAAAGGTCCGGAGGTTGCAGCGGGCGGGTTGGTCGGCGGATGGTTGTATCGCACCGCGACTCGCGCGTCGATCGATGTCCTTCGCGCCAACCGGCGGCGCGGCTTGGAAGAAGATCTGGATGGGAATGAGTCTGTTCTGGTCGATGGCAATGCCGAGAGTCCGCTTGCCGATTTGTTGCGGCAAGAACACATCGCCGAAATACGCGGTGTGCTGGCGAAGCTGAAGCTGGACAAAGCGCAGCTCTTGCTGTTGCGCCACAGCGGATTGAGTTATCGGGAGATTGCGGAAGCAATGCAGCTTAGCTTCAATTCGATCGGTACAAAACTGGCGCGGGCGGAGGCGGAATTCTCCGCGATTTACCAACGGCAGCAACGACAAAATCTAAAAAGGCAGCAGTTGCAGACGGCGAAGGAGGGGCAATGAGGCACGAAGAATTGAACCAGGGAATGATGCGCGCTTATCTCGACGGCCAACTCGATTCTCAGCAAGTTGCAGCGATCGAGCAGCACCTCGAAGGTTGCGCTGCGTGCCGGGAACAGCTAGGGATTCTCCGCGGCCACGCGGCCCTTTTGCAGGACTGCTTGGATCGGTTGCCGGAATCGGCCGAGACAGCCAACACGGCGACAGCCTGGGCCGCGTTTCAGAAGAAGCGGGAGGACTCGATGGAAAACGAGCGGAATCGGTGGACCTGGTTACAGAAATTATCGCTGGTGAGTGGAGGTTTCGCTGCGGCCGCGGTGGTTCTGGTCTTGACGGTAGCGCCGGTCCGGGCGTGGGCAGAGAGCTTGCTGGCGATCTTCCGCGTCCAGCATGTCACTGTGCTCGAGATCGATCCCTCCGCCATGAAGAACAACACACTCAAAAACAATCAGGTGCTCAATCAGGCAATCAGCCGCGTCATTTCCGATGAGGTAACGGTAACGCAGAAGCCGCAAAGACCACGGCTCATCGCGGACGCGGCATTGGCGTCAAATGACGCCGGTTTTACGGTGCGGCTTCTGTCCGACAAAATCCCTTCCAATCTCCTGCTTGAGAGCGGCGCCGCGATGCAGATGAAGCTCAATCGCGATCGCATTCAGTCTCTCCTGAACGAGGCAGGGCGCAGCGATCTGCAGATCCCTGAATCGGTGGACGGCGCGACAGTCGGGGTGCGCGTGCCCGCCGGAGTAATGGCGTTCTATGGCAACTGCGGCGATGTAGCTTCGCGGATAACGAACCCGGAAGTGTCCAAACATGGCCCCAACGGTGAGCAGCCGCCATTTCAACATGGGGATGACACTTGCGTTTCGCTGATTGAACTTCCCAGTCCCATCGTGTCCGCACCTCAGCAGATTGATCCTGCCCAGATTGCGCAGGTCGCGCTTCAGTTTCTTGGGATGAGCGCCAACGATGCCGCCAACTTCACCCAGACCGTCGACTGGACCTCCACACTGGTGCTTCCGGTTGTCCGCGGCGAGTCGAAATACGAGCAGGTGCACGTCAACGGGAACGAGGCCGCCCTGCTGCGACCGGCAAATCAGACACAATCCGGCCACTTCTCTCTCATGTGGGTGGACAATGGAATCGTGTTCGCATTGAATGGAACCGGCGACGATACAACTGCGATCAACCTGGCGTCGCAATTGCAGTAGCGAGGAGATCCCCCGAAAACTATGGCGACTCTGACCATCGATGCATCCCGGCTCCGAAAGAGCTACGGAACCCGAGCCGCCGTCCGCGATCTGACGATTCAGGTTGGCCGCGGAGAGGCCTTCGGGTTTCTAGGCCCCAACGGAGCGGGGAAAAGCACGTCGATCAAGATGCTGCTGGGGCTAGTGAAGCCGACCGGCGGCAACGCTCTCCTCCTGGGTCAGCCAGTTGGTACTCGCGCGGTGCGGGCCCGTATCGGCTTTCTTCCCGAGCACTTTCGCTTCTACGATTGGCTGTCTGCTTCGGAGTTGATCCTGTTTCATGGCCGACTCTGCGGCCTGGCAGAAGACGCACTTCGGCGCAAAGTTCCGCCGCTACTCGAACGAGTCGGACTGGGTGCGCAACATAATAAGCCGATCCGCAGTTTCTCCAAGGGAATGATGCAGCGCGTCGGCCTGGCACAGGCGATCGTCAATGACCCGGAAATTCTCTTCCTCGATGAACCGACCTCCGGACTCGACCCCGCTGGGCGCAAGCTGGTGCGCGACGTAATTGGCGAACAATGCCGTCGCGGCGCGACCGTCTTTCTGAATTCTCACCTGCTCGGTGAAGTGGAGCAGAGTTGCGACCGCGTCGCATTCATTCGCGATGGCAGCATCGTCGGCGAGTACCGGATGAACGCATGGCAGTCCGCGCAGACGGAGGTCGAAATCAAGGTCGCGCGAGTCGGTTCCGCCGCGATGGAGCGGCTTAAGGCGTTCACACAGAATCCCCATCTTGACGGTGAAATTCTGCGGCTTCGAGTGACAGAAACAAGCAGTCTTCCCCAAGTGGTTCGCTGCCTGGTTGAAAGCGACGCGGAAGTCTTTTCGGTTGTTCCGCAACGCGTAAGCCTTGAAGATTTATTTTTGCAGGTGATGGGACCGGAGCCTGGCAGATGAGCGACAATGCAATCGACATGCGCGCGGCCACAGACTCCCCTACACCGCAGACTATGGACGAGCCAATTAAAAACCGAGCGATGGAAGAGGCGGCAGTTCTCAGCCATCCGCGCGGACCAAGCGCTCTGCAAACAACTTTGCTGATCGCGCGAGTTACTTTCCGCGAAGCAGCCCGGCGCATGATTCTATGGATCGCCATGCTCGCCGGAGTAGGCTTTCTGGCATTCTTCTGGACTGCGCTGCATTTCGTTGTCAAGCATCGATCGCCGCACACTTCCATCGTCGATTTTCGCGAAGGCGTTGTCATGATGACGATGATGGTGCTCTATGCCGGCAGCATGATGACCTCGCTGATGGCGGTGCTGACTTCCTGCGATACGCTCTCTGGTGAGATCGCCTCCGGCACCATTCATGCCATCGCCACTAAACCGGTGCAGCGCTGGTGCATCGTGTTCGGCAAATGGGTCGGTTTTGTCGGGATGCTCACGCTCTATGTGTTGCTGGTCGAGGGCGGCACCATCCTGATTAGCTGGATCCAGAGTGGATATCGTCCTCCGCACGGCTCGGCTGTTCTGTGCCTCGTCTGGCTGCAGGCCATGGTGCTGCTCGGAGTGACCATGGCGGCGAGCGGCAGCTTTTCATCCCTCACCAGCGGCGCTATCTCGCTAGGACTGTACGGCCTAGCTTTTGTCGGTGGATGGATCGAGCAGTTTGGATCATTGCGGCATGTCAAAGCCTGCGTCGAGTTGGGAATTCTCTCCAGCCTCATCATGCCGAGTGACGCGCTTTGGCGCCGCGCCGCCTTCATATTCCAACCGCCCCTGCTCGGTGCCGTGGGCGTGACTCCCTTCAGCGGAACCCTCGTGCCGAGCGATGCAATGGTCGCTTACGCGGCTGTTTATGCGGTGCTTTCCGTACTTCTCGCGCAGCTTATCTTCTCACGACGCGATCTTTAGCCGCAGGATGACGACTTCGATCGCACGGTCCTATCGTGAATCACCATAAGGACCCCGTGTTTTATTTGCACTAGCGGAACCCCACTTATCGCTCCAACATACATTTCCGGCACCGGCAGCTCGCCCGATCTTAAAAAAGAACGGCCATTTTCCATTCGACCGGCCCGAGAGTCGGTCCAATGGAAAATGGCTGAGGGTAAAGTGCTGCAATTAGAACGTGTAGACGCCCGATATCTGCAGTTGCCGTGGATTGGACGCGGCACTGGTGATTTTTCCATATTGGCTGCTGCCTGCCCGCGTATTGGGCGCTGCGAGGCTCACCATGTTGAACGCATTGTAAGCATCGATGCGGAACTTCAAATATTGATTTCCCACGGTTCGGAAGCCTTTGAAGAGCGACAGATCGATGTTTCTGTATCCTGGATTGCGTTCTGTCCCGTTTTGGGCATCTCCAAATTGACCACTCGCCGCAATACCATACGCGCAAGGCGCAGGCACAGGCAGAGTGTTCATGGTCGAACCGGGTTGCGTACACGGTGTCGCCGACGGATCTGTGCCGAACCAGTGCAATGCCGACCGATTCACAATCTTCATCGGAAAGTACTGGTTGAGGCGAGAGGCGTAGTTGTAGTTGCTGTTGTCCGCTGCGGCATTCAGGCCGGTGTTATGACCGGTGGCGGTCATGGTGGCGGGGAAACCGCTGTGGAACATCGCGTTCGCGGACAGTTCCCATCCCCCCAGTGCCTCATCCGTCCAGCGATTCCAGTCGCTCCCATATTTTTTCCCATGACCGAAAGGAAGCGTGTAGACGGCAGTCCCGCTGAAGTTGTTTGGGACATTGAAACTCGAAGGGCCATAATCCGCCTCCGGGTTGTACGCATTCTGCGCGAAGGCGAAGGTGCCGCCGTTACCAATCCCATCGACGTTGAAATACCCTCCCGGGCTATCCGACATCGAACGCGACCAGGTGTAGTTCAATGTGTATTCCAGGCCGTTGGTTTCCTGCTGATGAAGAGTAGCCTGCAGGGCGTTATAGTTGCTTTTGGCCTCGGACACTGTCTCGACGATCTGACTGTTGCCCCCCACCACTGCATAATAAGGTGCAACTAAATCCACGCATCCCGTGGTGTCCGTTGGCGCGCACGTAGCGGGAACCTGAGCAATGTACTGGTTCAGAATTCTGGGTTCCGCAATATGCTTGCCAATCTGGCCGACATAGCCAATTTGCAGAGAAGTTTTGCTGGCCAGCAGATATTGCGTAGTCAGGTTGAACTGCTGGACCGCTGCCGGGCGGAAATTCGGGTCCCACACATCGAACTGCGATGAGGGTGGGGTAACGCCCGTTCCCGTGGTAAGGCCATTTGTCACGCTGATCGGGTTTCCATTGGTGGTATCGGTAGGCCCGTGTTGCAGGTTGGTCACCGATGTCAGGAATGGCGGATTTTGCGTCATGCGTAGACCGGTGCCCGTGCCTTCATCGTCGTCAGTGATGCTGTACCCACCGCGAAGAACTGCGCGAGGACTCATCTGCAAAGCGAACCCAACACGCGGCATGAACTGGTCATAGTACGGATTCACAAGTGCCCGGCTATTGCCGTTCTTTCCCGCAAGCAGAAGATATGGAGTAGGATCCGGACCGTTCGGTCCCACCGTCGCAAAGCGAGCCTGCGGCAGATTGATACTGGACATCTTGTCGTGAGCTTCATACATCGGCTGATCGTAGGAGTACCGCAGCCCAAGGTTGGCGGTAAGGTTTGGACGAATTTTCCAGTCGTCCTGAACGTAGAATGCATTGCGCCATTGCCGCGCACCAAACAGACCGCCGACGCCACTGACAAGAGCAACTTCCGCCTTGTCCAGTTCGAAATCGGCAAGACCGTCACCGTTGGAATAAATCCCGCCGTAGGCGTTGTAGTTTGCGGTGTAATCAGCGAAATAGGAAAGATAGCCGTTCAGTCCGCCCAGGTTGCTGGGAGAAATGTAGTTTTCCTGATAGCGGACAAATTGCACACCCGCCCGCGTAATGTGGTTTCCATGCACCCAGGTTAGGTCATCTCCATAATCGAAATTGTTGTCAATGGTTTGCGATCCGGCGGAAATGTCGGTGCCGAAGCTGCCTGCCGTCGAACCCTGGATATACATCCACGTAAATCCGGGCAGGGGCTGGGTCCCGGGATATCCGATATTCATCAAGTCATCGCCATGCGTCCCGAAATTACCGCTGGGATCCGTTGTTTCCGTGTTCTGAATGATGCGGGAATATCCGGCACGAGCTTCATTCACAAGCGAAGGCGAAAATGTGTGGATCCAGTCAACCACACCCATCGCGAACGGGTAGTCGTCCGTGATGGGGAACTCTACCGGGATGACGGGGTTGGACGGGGTATCATAGGCATCTCCGTAGGTGCCTTTGACCATCAACGTGTCGCGACTGCTCAGGGTATAGTCCAGACGACCATCGCCCTGATTGTTGATTTGCTTGTTGGTGACCGGGTTGCCGTAGTTATTCTGGTGCACGGTGCCGGGGTTCGCTGGACGGTTCGGCAGCGGCAAGTATTGCGGATTGGCGAAGAGGTAAGTGGCCACCGGGTTCACGATGGCGGGAATCGTATTGTTTGGATATTCGGTTTCGGCGAGCAGTCCGTTCGACGTGTCGAAAATTGGATCGCCTTCAACAGTCGCGATTTCCGAGAAGTTACCGGTGCGCTCCAGAGCGGTGGGAACACTCGCAAACGCCAGACCGTTGCTGCTATACCGCAATCCTTCGTAGTCGCCGAAGAAAAACAGCTTGTTTTTGAAGATAGGGCCGCCCACGGCTCCGCCGAACAGGTGTTGATGGAACTGTGCCTTTGGGGCGTTGTTGTAATTGTTGGAATACGTGTTGGCCGCGAAGTTCTGGTTTTCAAAAAACTCGAAGGCGCTGCCGTGGAACTGGTTGGTTCCTGCCTTGGTGACATAAAGGATTTCAGCGCCATCTACGTTTCCGTACTCTGCGTCGGAGTTTCCGGTGATGACACGCACTTCCTGCAATGACTGCGGAGACGGGTTATAACCGCTGAGATTTTCTGTGGTCTCGTTAATCTCGATGCCATCCAGGACGAAGTTATTTCCCTGTTGACGGTTCCCGTTGAAAGACGGGATTTGATCCCAGGAGGTGATGCGATACGCCGAATTCATGGAAGCAACCGTAGGGTTCAGAGCGCCAGGTACAAACATAGTGGCGTACAGCGGGTTCTGCCCAGGCAGTGGCATGGTCTCCAGGGCGTGCGCGCTGATGCTGGTGCCTAGCGTGGCGTTCTCGGTATTAAGAATCGCGCCTGCGCTGGATGCAACCTTCACTGTGGTGGAAGCACTACCGACGGTAAGCTTCACGTCGATATTGGCGATCTGGTCGATCTGCAGCCGGAACGGAGAAGTCGACGACGTAGTAAACCCGGATGCGGACGCCGAAACGGTGTAATTTCCAAGATTCAAAAACTGGAAATTATAGAGACCGTCACTGTTCGTGATGGCTTGTTTGGCCACGCCAGTCGCCACATTGGTCGCCGTGACGTTGGCGCCAGCCACCACTGCACCGCTCGGATCCGTGACCGTTCCACGAATCGATCCTGTAATTGTCTGAGCGACCAACATCGAGGTACAGCCGAAGAGCAAACCTATGCAACATAGCCGACCTATGACTCGATTTCTTTTCACAAAATCCTCCGCAAAAAATTTCAATAACCTGCCGATTTCGGGCTGGCGTAACGAATTGCCGAATCGATCCTGTGCCAGCTGTGGGATCCCGCTGATGCATCGCCCAGGAAGGTAGTCCGTGCGTTCACACAGCGGACACGCCGTGCACTACCTCGTTTCCCTGCTCAGAACGAAATACCTATCGTTTCCCGCCAATGGACGATCTCTCCATCAGGTTGGGCCTAATGTAGATAGCCATGAGTCAAAAGTCAAGATAATTTTCTCTAGATTTATGTAATTTGCAATTCGATAGAGACAATCTATGTATATTACGGGCAAACTTTAGTGACGATGAAGACATAATTTCACGCCGAGAAACCGGCAAATCACTAGAAACAGACGCTCATGCCAGCCTGTTGGCAGCTGCCTCGTGCCAGGAATCAAGTGTCGGATTGGTGACCTTTCAAGATCACCACTGGACGGAAATCAGTGCGTAAGCTTTGATTTCCGGTACGGTAAATGCCCCTCCGGAGCCATCGCCGGTCAAAACCAGGGACCGCGCCTCGGCGTCAGGAGAATAGAGTGTCGCCGTTCGCGCCTTTTTGTTCTGCGGCAATACCACGCGAACGCGGACCTCGGAGAGGCTGGGATTTGTTGCCGCGCCATAGTTCACAAGATGCAGCAGCAGTCTTTGCTCCTGCCGCTGAAGTGTGCAGTTGGCGACCAGGAACTCGGGGCCTTCAATTGAAATTGGAATCTGATCGGTTGCCGCCCATTCCACTGCCTCCACGATGTCTTTCCAGTTTTTCGGTCGCTTCCAGAAAACATTCGTGATCGCAAAATAGGATTCAAGTGGAGGTATCGCTCCCTCGAATTCGACGGCCGGAACATACACTACCCTTCCAGCACCCACCTGGGTTCGCGTTGGAGCGCTTGGATGATCCACCTGGGATTTCACGCTTTCCTGGTAGACAGTTCCGCCTGTCTGTCCCTCCACCAGACCGCTTAGACCTGGCTTTGTTCGGACGCGTCTCCATTCGTCGTACAGACCGGCCTGCTCCGTAACGACCAGCCCCCCTCCTTGCTCGACATAGCGGCGGATCAGAGAGATCTGCTCGTCGGAGAGGCATTCGGAATTGGGAAGGATCAGGACCTTGTAGTCGGCAAGACTTCGAAGATGTTCATCAAAAATCAGCGCGAATGGAATTCTGGATTGAATCAGGGCTTGTTCGATCAGGATAGCGCTCAATTGCGTGCTGGCGTTGTTATAGGTCAGCGATGCATAGGAGCGAAAAACTGCAACGGGAGTGATATCTTCGCTGCCCAAATACATGCCCTGGTGCTTACGATAAAAATCGATGTAGCGCAGCGTCTCTGGCTGTAGCGGATTACTTCCGACGAAGCCCGGCGTTTGATTGAATGCAAGACCCTCGGCCAATGCCACAGAGTTATCCGCGGTATACGTGAGCAGAACGTTCTTATATGTTCGCGCGAGTTTATAGGTTCGAATCTTCGAAATGAGACGACCGTCCTGTAGATATGCCGGAAGATCGTCTTCTTCGCTCCAGAAACACTCTGTGAATTTCAAAATCCGGGCGTGATCGACGGCCGATGTCCACGGACGGTTTTGTCCGTCGATGCCTCCCGGATTAATCTCGATCGCCACTTCAGGATTGAGAGATTTCGCGTATCCAGCCATTTGTTGCAGCGCGTCGGCCATCTCCTGACAGCGGAAATCCACCCACTCCTGAATCGCAGGATCGTAGATGATTTCCATCCCGCCCGGCGGATTATCGCGATTCCACTGCGGCGGATTGACGAAGGAAATATTTTCAAACCCAAACCTTTCTCGCCGCTCTTCGTTGCTGTACTTGCTCTGGAGGTATTTTCGAAATCCCTGAACACACCATGGACAATGACATGAGTCCGGCTCGGCATTTAAATCGAAATTATCAAAATGGATGAAGTCGGTCTTCACTTCCTCGATCGCATAGCGAACAACTTTCTTCAAATAGTCGAGATATTCCTGATTTGAAAAACAGGGTCGATACCGGAAAGATTGTTGGTATCCATACGGCAGCAGTATCGGAAGGCCAGCAACATCTCTTTGAATCCAGTTCGTCGCGCGCGGCTCCTCCGCAAAAAAAGTCTCGTACATCATCGTGTTCCACTGGATGTAGGTGTCAACCTTCATGCCCAAGCGGTGCGCGATGGCGACAGCCTTGCGCGTATCCTCCATACCCGCTTGTTCTGCGGCCATACCAAAACCCTTGTACAGGTGAGTATGAAAAACTTCGACTCCCTGATTGTGGAGTTGTTGAATCAGCGCTTCGCTCTGCTCATAATCGCTCACCTGACGGGCATCGAGAGCTTGCCCTCCACGTCGCACAATAAAGATGTAGGGCTCGTGTGTTCCCCCCGCATCGATCACGCCATTGCGCGCCCAGGCTCCCTGTGTCGACGTCGCCGAGCTCGTCGCCCGCGCCAGGGAGAGGCCAAGTTTTCCGATGGTGGCCGACGCAGCGATCGCGCCAATAAAATCTCTACGATTCAGAGGCATTGCATTACTCCTTGTTGAAAATCTTCGGCGCTTGAAAATTCCTCAGATCTTTCTTTTCTTCGTTTCATTTGGCAATCCTTGCCGAAGCCCGAGAATGAAAACGTCAAGAATTCTTTCAAGATATTTTGCAAGTACTATATGATATTTTTCTCATCAAAGACAGATTGATACATTTCACGAAACACCATTTGAACGATCAAGAGGCGGCCGTCCTGCCTCGCGGTTGCAATTCGGCAGTGGACCCGTGAGATCATCGTATTGAATTGGTAGAAATTCATTGAGCCTAAAAAAAATAGCGAGTCCCAGGAAAAATAAAATAGGCCTCCGGGAAATTGCAGCCGAATCAAACGTCAGTGTGGCCACGGTTTCTCGAGTCTTGAATGGGAATAGCCGCGTCGATCCAGCCATTCGCGATGTGGTCCTCCAAGTCGCGGCGAAGATGAAGGTTGATGTATCGCAGCGCAACAAGACGAAAGCCCTGGCTTTTCTGTTAAGCAATCGCGCCATGCTGCATGCGTTTCATTCCAGAATCCTGTTGGGAGCGGAGGCATATTGCGCCGCCAATGGCTGGGACATGGTCTTTCTTTCCTACAAATATTCCTCGGCTGTTCCCTGGAAGCAAATTCATCTTCCAAAAGTGATGCAGCGGCATGACGTTGTACGGGCGGTGATTCTGGCTGGAACCAACTCTCCAAATTTGCTGGAGCTGTTCGATCGCAAGGGTATTGTCTACTCCGTTTTTGGGAACAACATTATCGGAGAGCCTACAAATTTCAAGGGCGACATCGTGTATTCGGACGATCTTCAGGGCGGCGAGGACATGACCAAGTACCTGATCGGACTGGGCCATCGCGACATATGGTTTATCGGGAACATTCGAATGCCATGGTTTGCTCGGCACTTTGAAGGATATCGTCGTGCAATGACCGCAGCAGGCTTGGAGCCCCGCCTGAGCAATCTCGAGTTCGAAGACGAAATTCAAATGGGATATATCAACACCAAGTCGATTCTGGCGCAAGGCCAGCCTCGGTGCACCGCCATTCTCGCCGGAAACGATCAGACCGCTCATGGCGTTTACAAAGGCGTGCGCGACAGTGGTCTGAAAGTTGCGGATGATGTGAGCGTTGCCGGATGCGACGATACCGCCAGCGCCGTCCTCGATCCCGGACTGACAACAACCCGGGAATTTCCTGAACAACTGGGTCAGCAAATGGTCAAGCTGGTGCTGAATAGAATCGCACAGCCCGCCCTTCCACGCCAGATAATAACCATTCCAACGGAGCTCGTGAAACGGGAATCCTGCAGCCGAATCCTCGCGACGTAGAACTCGTCGACTGAGATGTCTGGCTGAACCCGGGTCAAGAGATGTAGCCCCCGCCCACATAACTTCTATGGCTGCTGGTCCCCGCCGTCAAATCCGAAACCAGGTTTGCGCGTGGCAAGCAGAAACCGGAAGACCGTCCGATCTGCATGCATCTTTTCTGACACGTCACCACGAAAGTCCGGTGCGATTCTGCGCCATCGTGCGCGGGCGAAGGTTATCGTGAAGGTCGGTTCCCAGGTCGGTATTGCCGCGTCAGTGTGGAACTTTGGTCTGCCTACGTTCCCTCGACGCTCTCCGCACACGAGGCTTCAGGGTCTGTATCGTATCTCGAGGGATCGACGTAGTACGCCGGACGATCAATTCGGTCGGAATGGTGAGGTTTGTTCTGTCGACCGCAGGCTGCTCCCCCTTCGCTTCAGGGCACAGAACAGAAACGGCGCCCCGTGCGAGATCGAGGCAGGACATTCGGATTGTCGTCAGCGGTGGGAAGGTGAATTGTGCGATATGGACATCGTCAAAGCCGATGACCGAAAAATCATCCGGAATGCGTAATCCCGCGCCGAGAATCGCATGCATCACACCAATCGCTGTCATGTCGTTGGAGCAAAGGATGGCGGTAGGAGTGTCGCCGCGCTGCAACAGCTGTTCCATCGCATGCATCCCCCCTTCAAGAGTGTGGTCCCCCTCAATCAACCATGCGGGATGGGTCTGCAGACCAACCTGTTTCATTGATTCCGTGAACGCCCGATAACGAAGCCTTGCTGTGTGCAGATTGAGCGGTCCGCTGATGAAGGCGATGTTTCTGTGACCCAGCACGGCAAGATGCTGGACCGCTTGCCAGATTCCATGACGATAATCCACATTCAGTGTCATCGCCGCCGGTTGTTGCGGCCTGGAATCGACATAGACCATCGGAATTTTTTGTTTTGCCAAATCATCCAGCAGCGGTTCTTCGATTCCGAAGGTCATGACAGCGACCCCGTCGACTTTTCGTTCCAGCATCCTGCGGACACAAGAGACCATACGCGCAGGATCGTAGTTGGTCGACGTAATCAAAATTTCATAACCGCGCTCGACTGCGCATTCTTCAAAGTGCTGAATGAGTTCGGGAAAGAAAGGGTTGGTGATTTCGGAAACAATCAGGCCGAGAATATGGCTTCGACCAGAAACCAAGGCACGCGCCTGGGTGTTAGGAACATAGTTCAACTCCCGGATTGATTTCCACACGCGCGTGGCAATGACGGGGTCGACGGTGGGAATGTGATTGATGGTGCGCGAGACTGTGGCAATCGAGACTTTCGCATGCGCCGCTACCGCGCGGATATCCAAACGTGCAGGCTTCCTGGTGCGCGGTTTACGATCCTTCTTTGCCATATCGTGATTGATTCTCGGTCTAAACCTTGCAAGCAAGCCGTCTATATCTCTTCGTATTTTTCTTGTCTGCAATTTTCATATTCATCGCTGCTGCGGTTGATCCATGCGGGAATTTCATTCCCGAATTCGCGCCGCGATTTCTCTCAGCTCCGGCAAAACCCTCCCCAGTTGCACCGCGGCAGCATCTCGTTGCCCGAGTGCAAAATATACATCCCGATAGAGTGGATAGAGCTGCTCGTAGATGGCGACGCTTTTCGCTTCCGGTGGGTAGATTTTGTGCGGCAGGCACAACGCATCTTGCGCAGCTTCAAGCGAAGGATAAGCGCCGGCCGCCATGAATGCCATGATGCCCGACCCCAGGCTGGTCGGCACGCCATCTGGAACCAGAACTGGCTTACCCAAAACATTGGCGTACACCTGATTCAATACCGCATTGTTCTGCGGAACTCCGCCGGCATTGATCACACGATCAATACGCACCCCGTGCTGCGCCATGCGATCCAGAATGATGCGAGTGTGAAGGGCGGTCCCTTCAATGGCGGCGAATAATTCGTCCTGCGCCGTGTGCAGCAGATTCCAACCGAGCGTAACTCCACCCAGCTCCGCATTCACCAGCACGGTGCGGTCGCCGTTGTCCCAGCTCAATCGCAGCAGGCCGGTCTGCCCCCCACGATATTTTTCCAGTCCCTTCGATAACTCCTGCACGCTGGTTCCGGCACGCCGCGCGATCGCATCGAAGATATCTCCAACCGCAGACAGCCCAGCCTCTAACCCGGTGAATGCAGGGTGAACACTGCCAGGAACAATTCCACACACCCCGGGAACTAAATTGGTCTCGCGAGAAATCGCAATGATACAGGTGGAGGTGCCAATCACGTTGACAACATCACCCTCGCGAATGCCCGCGCCGATCGCATCCCAATGCGCGTCGAACGCCCCCACAGGAATGGGAATGCCCGCCTTCAGCCCCAATTGTTGCGCCCAGTGCTGGCTCAGATACCCCGCAAGATGATCCGAAGTTTTTACCGGACCTTGCAGCTTCTCGCGAACTCCGTCGAGCAGCGGATCCACCGAAGAAAGAAATTCCTGGGATGGAAACCCGCTCCAGCGCTCGTTCCACATCCACTTGTGTCCCAACGCGCAAACGCTGCGCACCACTTTCGTCGGATCTGTCACACCAGCCAACGTGGCCGCGACCATATCGCAATGCTCAAAAGCACTGGCAAACTGCGCGCGCTTTTCTGGATTGTGCCGCAGCCAATGTAGCACCTTGGCGAAACCCCATTCGTGCGAGTACACCCCACCGCACCACTCAATCGCCTCCAGGTGTTGCTGATGGGCGAGCGCCGTAATCTCCTGCGCCTCCGACTTGGCACGATGATCACACCACAGGTAATACTCGCCCAGCGGTTGCATCCGCGCGTCCACCGGAACAACGCTGGACCCGGTTGTATCAAGCGCGATGGCTGCAATCGATTCGCCGGAAATGCCAGCCGCATCGATTGCCTGGTGACACGCCTGGATGAGCGATTGCATCTGGTCGGCGTGGGATTGCGTCGCGTACTCTGGATCCTCGCGTTTGCGATGCAGCGGGTATTCGACGGAGGCAGTCGCCAGGCGCGCAGGCTTCCCATCTTTCCGCTCGCTGTCGAAAATCGACACCCGCACACTCAGCGTTCCAAAATCTACACCTGCAACAATCGCCATTCTCAGTCTTCTTCCAGTTCGTGGAATTGATTCAGTGGACAGACACACTCGCGCCTTACCGATGTTGCCTCGGAAAAAATTTCACGCAGTAGAACAGCCCCAGGATCAAAATCATCCCTCCCCACCACACTGCCGGGTGAAGATTCGCCAGTACCACCGCACTTCTCTCGTGAGTTACCCACGCATACACGCCGTGGGCACCGATCAGCGCGCCATAGAGGGTCAGCAAGACACCCACAAAAAACCAGATCGGAATATTTCCCGGCACCCTAAGGCTTCGCATTCCAACTCCTCCCATCGTGCCGTCCTGCTTACCAGAACAAGATGTTCAATCCGGCGAACAGAACGACCACGATCGCTGCCCAGAACCACTGGTTGTGATACCAGGACACCGGTTCCTGAAACGGTAGCTTGGTAACCCCATAAACCAGTCCATCCAGTTCCGCTTCCGGTTTGGGCTGCGTAAACATGCTGACCACTACAGTGATCGCAATCGAAATTAAAAAGCTCCACAGGGCGCGATACAAATTCTCCGCCATGCTCTTTGCATCCGGCGAAATCGCCACCATGGACAACGCTGAAGGATCCATCCGCACCCACACAAACAAACTGATGGAGCTCAATATGCCCAGCAGCAATCCCCAAAACCCGCCGGCCGCTGTCGCCCGCTTCCAGAACATGCCCAGCAGGATGGCGCCCAACAACGGCGCGATGAAGAAGCTGAACAGTGCCTGCACATAATCCATGATGCCCGCCGCATGCATCACCAGGTAGGCTGCTCCGATCGACACCACTACACCCAACACCGTAGCCCAGCGGCCAACGGCAACATAATGGCTATCGGTCGCGCGCTTGCGGATCAGCGGTTGATAGATGTCATACGTCCACACTGTCGCGAACGCGCTCACGTTGCCGGCCATGCCGCTCATAAATCCGGCCATTAGCGCGGTGATCCCTAATCCCAGTAAACCGGGGCCAAGATACCGCACCATCATCAGCGGCAACACTTCATTAAAGCTGTGCGGATGCAGGGCACTGACCTGGTTTTGCCCAACCAGATGCAGCAGCGTGCCATTGGGATTCTTCAATACCACTAAGCCCAGCAGTCCTGGCAGAATCACGATGAACGGGACCGCCATTTTGAAGAAGGATCCGATGATCGGGGCCATCTGCGCCGCGCGCAAATTTCGCGCCGCCAAAACTCGCTGCACCACCAGAAAATCCGTCGTCCAGTAGCCGAACGAAATCACAAATCCCAATCCAAACACGATGCCGGTCCAATGTACCCCCATCGGGTTGGCGCTGAAATGTCCGGTATCGCGCCACAGGTGAACGTAGTCCTGACCGCGATAATTGCTGGCGATCTTGGCGACCATCTTGTGCCAGCCACCCGCCTCGATCAGCCCGAGAATGGGCACCAGCAACGCTCCGGCCCAGATCAGAACAAATTGCAACACCTCGTTATAGATCGCGGAACGCAAGCCTCCCAAGCCCACATACACGGCCACTGCCAGCGACGACATAAGAATGCTGAAGGTGATGTTCCAGCCCAGCACGACCTTCATCACCACAGCCATGGAGAACATATTGACGCCGCTCATCAGGATCATTTCAATGGCAAAGGAGAAGGCGGCAACAATGCGGCTCGATTCACCAAAACGTAACTTCAAATAGCCGGGGACGGAGTGTGTCTTGGAAACGTAATAAAACGGCATCATTACCAGGCCAAGAAACAGCATGGCCGGGATGGCGCCGATCCAATACCAGTGCGTGGCCAGAATGCCGTATTGATAGGCAGATCCAGCCCAGCCCATCAGTTCCAGCGAGCCCATGTTGGCACTCACGAAACTCAGCCCGGCAATCCAGGCTGTCATCTCTCGCCCAGCCAGAAAAAACTGTTCGCTGGTATTGCTTGCCTGGCGAAGATAGAAACCGATAAACAACACCATCGCGAAATAGATCGCGATTACTGCAACGTCCAGCGGCGTCAGGTGCGCCAGTTGCCCATGCGGCGGCGAAGGCACCGCAATCGCAGCCAACGACAGTTTTGCAGCGATGCCTGGATTTAGCGCCAATATCATGCCGCGCTATGCCTCGCGCTCGCGGACATTCTCCGTCTTTTGCCCGTACGTAGCATTGGCTCCATGCTTCCGCGTGTGATGTCGATCCATCAGGTGTTGCGGAATTCCTGCGCTTGGTCCCGCCAGCATTTCCGTGTGCAGCGCCAACCGCGCAACGTACTCTAACGCGACTGCATGATGAACCGCGTCGTCAACCGTTTTTCCCCAGCAGAAGGGTGCATGACCGGCCACCAGGACTCCTGGAATCGACATGGGATCGAGGCCATGAAAACATCGCACGATCACCTCGCCGGTGTTGTGCACATAATCGTCCCCCACTTCATCGGCGCGCAGCATTTCCGTCACCGGAATCGGGCCATGAAAATAATCCGCATGGGTGGTGCCGTAACAAGGAATGGACTTCCTCGCCTGCGCCCAGGCAGTTGCATACTCGGAATGAGTGTGGACGATGCCGCCGATCTGCTGAAAGCTGCGATAGAGCAGCAGGTGTGTCGCCAGATCGGAGGACGGCTTCAGCTTGCCCTCAACACTCTTGCCGTCCATGTCGGTGACCACCATCGCTTCAGGCGTCAAGGCCTCATACGCGACACCGCTCGGCTTGATGACAACCAGTCCCTGCTCGCGCGCAATGCCACTGACGTTTCCGAATGTCGAAACCACCAGCCCTTGCCTCACGATTTCCTGATTCGCGCGAAGGACATCGTTTCTGAGCTGCTGAACTAAGCATTCAATACCCCACACTGATTCTCGAAGTGATTTACTTCTGGCAAGCCGGTAAACATTTACCTTGACATCGAACGACTATAGTGACTCGCAATCTTGACTGTCAATATTCAAGCGCATGCTTGCATCGGCTCGTATTTTTAGCTCAACGCTGGCACCGTCACTTCGTCGGCACGGGTCGTTATCGATCTCTTTCTGCGGTAAACATTTACTTGACTGAGGTTTCGCTACGTCTGGCCGACCTCAGGAACCAGTACTCCGGGTCGAACTGTCGCCAAACGCGTTAGATCGGATTTGTTATCCTTTACGCTCATGAGGCGATTCCTGCTGTCGATTGCTTGTGTAAGCTGCCTTGTGATTCCAATGTGCGGACTGGTTTCTGTCCCGTTGAATCCATCTTTGATCTCCGCCGTATGGCCTGCGGAATGGATCGCATGCCCGAATGCTCCGCAAAGGGACGCCGGAGTTTTTTATTTCCGCAAAGAATTGAACATCAATTCCCTGCCCGCTCATTACTGGGTGCATGTCAGCGCGGACAATCAATTCCTGCTGCGCGTCAACGGCAAATTTGCGGCGATAGGGCCGGCCCGTGGCGACTTGTTCCATTGGCGTTTTGAAACGATCGACCTGGCGCCGTTGCTCCACCCTGGCAATAATTTATTGGCGGCGATTGTGTGGAACTTCGGCACCAAGGCCCCTGTTGCGCAGATGAGCAGCCGAACCGGATTTCTTTTGCAGGGAGACACAGCGGCCGAACAGGCCGCCAACACGGGCCCATCGTGGAAGGTGAAACAGGAGCCCGGCTGGGGCTCGGTGCAGGATGAGAAATTCGCCGGATACTTTGGTGCCGGTGTCGGTGAACGAATCGATGGACGCCAACTCGATTGGAACTGGGACCTGCCGGATTCACAGAATTCCAGCGAATGGCGGAAACCGGAAATCATCGGCCATGCAGCCACCCGCGGTGCAATGTCGCTAGATACCAATTGGGAATCTGTCCCGGACCCGCTGCCCACGATGGAGCACAGTTTAGTCGCCGCCGGAAAACCAGTTCGGGTGGAAGGACTGCCGACGTCGCCGGCATTTCCCGCGCAGCCGCTCACGATTCCAGCAAACACCCATGTCACCTTGTTGCTCGATAATCGAGTGCTGCAGACTGCGTATCCCGTCCTGACCGTCAGCGGCGGACGCGACGCAAATATTCGAATGACCTATGCGGAAGCTTTATATGACGCGCACGGACAAAAGGGTAATCGCAATGAGATTGCCGGCCGTCACATTCAGGGTCTCTACGACGAATTCATTAGTGGTGGCGGCAGCCAGCGCGCGTTCGCTCCGCTGAACTGGCGCACATGGCGCTATCTTCAGGTCGACGTAACGACGAAATCTACTCCGCTTCAACTCGAGAGCCTTACCGCCTGGTTCACCGCATACCCATTTCAGATGAACGCGAAAATCTCCGGAGATATTCCCGACCTGGACGCGATTTGGACGACCGGGTGGCGCACGGCGCGGCTTTGCGCCCACACAACTTACATGGACACGCCCTACTGGGAGCGCCTGCAGTATGTGGGGGACACACGCATCGAAGCGCTCATTTCCTATGTCGATTCGGGGGACAGTCGTCTGGCGCGTCAGGCCATCACTAGCATTGATGACTCTCGCGTCCCCAATGGCCTCACCCAGAGCCGCTATCCTTCCTCGCTTCCGCAGTTCATCCCGACCTTCTCCCTGATATGGGTCGACATGATTCACGACTATTGGATGTATGTCGACGATCCGGCCCTGGTGCGTGCGATCCTACCGCATACACGCGGCGTGCTCGATTGGTATACCGCGCACCTTCGTCCAGATGGTCTGATGGGAAAAGTTGGCTGGTGGGAGTTTGGGGACTGGACCAGCGGATACAAGGGTGGAGAGCCGCCGCAAGATGCTGACGGCGGATCGACTTTCCTGACGTTGCAGTACATGGAAGCACTTCGCGACGCCTCCGACATGGAAGCAAAATTTGGAAATCCGCAGCGCGCGATCGAATACAAAGCTCTTTTTACAAAAGCTGCGGCTGCCCTCAATCATTCCAACTGGGACGCGCGGTACGGTGTGTTTGCCGATACTCCAGAGAAAAACAGTTACAGCCAGGAAGCCAACATCCTGGCGGTCTGGCTGGATGTTGTACCCAAGCCCCAGCAGGCTGCGGTCCTGCGGCGCATCTTAGGCTCGCGGGAAGACACCGCAACGACCGTGGATGGAAAGCAAGTCCCGCCCATCTCTCACATGACGTATTACTTTCGCTTCTACCTCGACCGCGCACTGGAACACGCCGGGCTCGGAAACCTTTATCTGGAGGAACTAACTCCGTGGAGAAATATGTTGCGGATGGGGCTGAGTACGTGGGCGGAGACTCCAGAACCGACTCGCTCCGACAGCCATGCGTGGAGCGCCAGCCCGAACTACGACCTGCTGACCATTGTGGCCGGCATCCGGCCGGCTGCTCCGGGATTTGCGCGAGTCGACATCGAACCGCATCTCGGACAGCTGACACACCTGGAAGCAACCATGCCGCATGCGGGTGGAAATATTCATGTCTCTTACCGCAGGGTTGAAAGCTCCTGGCTGGCGTCCATCGATCTGCCAAAAAGCTTGACCGGAGAACTCGTGTGGTCGGGGCGAACGTATCCTCTGCACGGCGGAAGCCAGGAATTTCATTTGCCAATTGTGAACAAGATCAACGGAACATCTAGCCATAGTGCCATAGTGCGAGGTATCGAGTCTCGCAGTCAGCGGTGGAAATCGTTTCAGCCGCTCGCCTTGGTCGTTTGAAAGCTTGGCAGAGAGCGGCGGAAATTCGCGAACATTCGTGATCCCCGTCACCGCCGAATTGGGCCCATCATGCTTCACTGTTTTCCTCGGAGCAGAATCTGCACCGGAAATTCAGGGGGGATACCATGCATCATTCAACCGCAATCGCTTCGGTCCCGCACCCCGCGGACCAGCGCAAACCGCTACTCACATCTTTTGATTCCGGCCAGGAATGCAGCCTGGAACATTGGCTGGAGGTCACCTGCCTGGTCGAACGAGAAGAACTGGATCTGGACATCGAGTTCCTTTCGATCGATTCGGACCGTTCCGAACCGATCGTGCATTAAGCGCTCGCACGGTCGACCATCACCGGCTCTTCCTCCAACGACAAGGGAGGGTAGTGCTTGGACGCGACCGCCCGAAACGAACATTCCTCACCGGGTCGCGCTATGTAGACGATTTAGAAGTGAAGCCCTCCCCCACAGATCAAAACCTCTCCCGTCACATAGTCAGAAAGCGGACTGCAGAAGAAAAGCACGGCGCCCGCGGCTTCTTCCGGAGTGCCCAGGCGGCCTAGTGGGCACGCGCTCTTGATTGAATCCAGCAAACTGGGCTGTACCCCAAGTCGAATATGGTGGCCGTGCATTTCCATTCCGGCCGAGACATCGGTGAGCGGCTGCACCAACCGAGTGCCGATCAAGCCAAATCCCACCGCGTTCACGTTAACGTTATATCGTCCCCATTCCTTCGCCAGAGTTTTTGTCAGACCGATAATGCCGGCCTTTCCCGCTGCGTATCCGACCTGACCAGGATTTCCATCTGTGCCGGCGATGGAAGTGATGTTGACCACCTTGCGCATCACCCGCTTGGATGCCGCGATCTCTTGCTTCGCGGCTGCGCGAATAAACGTCGACGCCGCTCGTAGAAGGCGAAATGGAACCACCAGATGGATATCCAGCATCGATTGAAATTGCTCATCGGTAGTTTTCTGGATGACATTATCCCAGCTGTAGCCCGCATTGTTCACAATAATGTCGAGGGCACCGAACTCCTCAATTGTCGCCTGGACAATAGAGTCGGGAGTTTTCGGATCCGTCAAATCGCCGGTGATGTGCCGCACCCGGTCCGGTCGCGCCAGTTCAGTCTCCGATTCCACTAGCAACGCCTCGTCCAGATCGTTCACCATCACCCGTGCGCCCGCTGCAACCAGACGTTTCGCAATGGCACGCCCAATGCCGCGCCCGGCACCGGTCACAAGCGCTGTTTTGCCCTCCAATGTAAATGGCATTTCAGCACGCAGCATCTGTGTCTCAAGGTTCATCGTTGTCATGTCTCCGCCACCTGTTGCAAGATCTTCTCTACGCTGCACCGCAGCAATTATAATGCTGCAGCGCATATATTTCCATAGGAGATCGTCTGGGCGGGACCATTGGGCGGTCGCAGCCGAGATTGTCGTCGCAGCGACATTGCGGTGCCACGAAAGTTACCTTTACAAACTCGACAAAGCGTGATGCACATCACCGCATGGATGATTTTGCGCGTCTAGCGTTGGTGCAAGTGGACACTTGAGGTCCATGTACAAGCTTCTCAAAGTGGCAGATCTCCGGCGCATGCTGCGTTCTATTTTCTACACGGAGACCACTTGAACTGTTCAACCTTTCGAAATACAGAAAGGTCTCCACTCGTTTTTTTCATTCCCCTGCTTTACAGATCTTGACCTTCCGCCAGGCCCCGTTCCGGGAAGGAGCGTATTCGCCGTGAACGCTTGTGAATCAGCACGCTCTGTCGGAAGGCTCCGCCAGCTGCGGAAACATCTGCCGCCCTGCCCCCGCCGGATTTCCCGACTTATGCTCTGCATTCGCCGGAAGAAAGGACAAACAACATGAACGATCGAGAGGTTGTGGTTTTAAGCGCAGTACGAACGGCGATCGGAAAATTTGGCGGTTCCCTGAAAGACATACCTCCCAGCGAACTTGCCGCCAAGGTGGTTTGCCAGGGAATGCAGCGGTCCGGGCTCACGGGAACGGATATTGGACACATCGTATTTGGAAATGTCATTCACACCGATGCCAAGGATATGTATCTGGCACGGGTCGCGGCGTTGCGCGGTGGATTGCCGGTTGGCACTGCCGCTCTCACGCTGAATCGGTTGTGCGGCAGCGGTCTCCAGGCAATTCTGACAGCGGCGGAAACGATCGCGCGCGGCGACACCGACGCGGCCATCGGGGGAGGCGCGGAGTCGATGAGCCGTGCCCCATACTGGCTCCCTGCCATGCGCTGGGGAGCTCGCTTGAACGATGCTGCGGCGGTGGATGTATTGGTGGGTGCATTGACCGATCCCTTCGAGGAAATCCACATGGCAATCACGGCGGAAAACGTCGCACGAAGATGGGGAATTTCTCGCGAAGAACAGGATGAGTTGGCGCTTGAGAGTCATCGGCGAGCGATCGGCGCAATCCAGACCGGACGATTTAAAGGCCAGATCATTCCGATCGAGCTAAAGACCCGGGGCGGCGTTAACTTGTTCGACACGGACGAGTCTCCGCGAGCCGACGCAACCCTCGAGGGCCTGGCGAAATTGAGGCCTGCCTTCGACAAGGACGGCACGATTACCGCAGGCAACGCTTCCAGCGTCAATGACGGCGCGGCTGCGGTCGTCTTGATCGAATCGCATGCGGCGGAAGAGCGCGGCCTAAAACCGATCGCCAGATTGGTCGACTGGTCCGTAACCGGTGTGGAGCCAGGATTGATGGGGATTGGTCCGGTATCTGCGGTCAACAAATTGTACGAACGTACCGGACTAAGCACGGAACAAATGGATGTCATCGAGTTGAACGAGGCTTTCGCAGCTCAGGCGATTGCGGTTCAGCGCGAACTGAAGCTTCCTCTGGAAAAAACCAATCCAAACGGAAGCGGAATTTCTCTGGGACACCCGCTGGGAGCCACGGGTGCAATTGTGACTGTCAAGGCGCTGCATGAACTGCAGCGAATTGGCGGTCGATATGCGTTGGTCACGATGTGCATTGGTGGCGGCCAGGGAATCGCCGCTATTTTTGAGTCAATCCATTTAGGAAGGGAGCCATGCCATGGCAGCAGCAACAGTATTTGAAGTCATCGTGCCGGCAGCGAAACCGTTAACCGGCAAAGTCGCATTCGTCACCGGCGCATCCCGCGGTATCGGGCGGGCAATCGCATTGGAACTGGCAGCACGCGGAGCCACTATCGCCATCAATTGTTGTTCCGGTGTGCGAGCTGCGGAAGAAGTGCAATATCAGGCGGAACAGTTGGGGGCTCCCTGCGCAATCTTCCCTGCGAACATATCGCAAAAGTTGGAAGCGCGAAGAGTCAGTGCAGGATGTGTTGGATTTCTACGATCGGATCGATATCCTGGTGAATAACGCCGGCATCACTCGAGATCGAAGCCTGCGCAAGATGACAGACGACGAGTGGACTGAAGTCATCGACACGAATCTGAGCGGCGCCTTCTATTGCACCAGCGCCGTGATCCCGGCGATGATGGCGCAAAAATTTGGCCGCATCGTGAACGTGGCGTCCTATGTTGGACAGGCTGGCGCCTGGGGCCAGGCCAACTATGCGGCCAGTAAAGGCGGCATCATTGCATTTACAAAAGTGATCGCAATGGAGCTTGCCAAATACAACATCACCGCCAACGTGATTTCGCCAGGATATACCGCTACCGGGATGCTCAACGCCATCCCTGTTGAGCGCGCTGAGCAAATCAAGCAACAAATTCCGATGCATCGCTTCGCCCAGCCAGAAGAGATCGCCAAGGCCGCGGCTTTTCTCATTTGCGATGGCGACTATATCACCGGCCAGCAGATCAACGTGAACGGAGGCATTTATATGTAACCGCGCGGACTCACCTTATTGCGAACGTGCAGCAAGCCAGCGTTCAATATGGGGCCACGTCAGTTTGTGTGCGCCGCTTCCGGCCATGATTCCGATATGACCTCCTGGGACGCGGTACACCTCGGCTGTCGCTACTGCCAACTTTCGAACGGATCGCCTCCGACTGGCAGGGCGGCGTAATATGATCGCCTTCTGCAATAACGGTGAGCAGGTTGGCGCGAAGCTGTTTCAGATTCACGATATCGCCGCGGATTGCCAGGCTACCTTGCATCAGTCGGTCGTTGCGATACAGTTCGACAATCAGCTGGCGATACGCGGCGCCCGCCATGGGGATGTTATCTGTCACCCAGGTGTTCATGGCGTGCCATGATTCCACGACGCGCGGATTGTCGATGTTATCCCAGAGCTTTAAATAGTTGCCGATGTAGTTTTCCACCGGCTTCAAAGCTTTGGCGCCATAGTCGATCATCTCTCCCGGAACATTCCCAAACGTCGCCACAAGTTTGTCGACGTCGAAATATTTTTCGTCCGTCCAGCGCGCAAACGTCAAATTTTTCCGATTCGAAAAATCCAATGGAGCCGTCAGCAATAACAAGTTCCGCAGGCCGTCCTCGGGTCGAAGCGCCGCATAGATCGTAGTGAGAATCGCGCCAATACACCAACCCAGCAAACTGAATTCGGAGCAATTGGAAATTGTCTTCATCTTGCGGATCGCTCGCGGCATGTAATCGAGCGTATAGTCGTCGAATTTCAGATCTTTGTCTTCCAGGCCGGGAACTCCCCAGTCCAGCAGATAGACATCGTACCCGTGGCCCACCATATATTCGACGAAACTATGTCCGGGGCGCAGATCCAGAATCGAGGGCCGATTCATCAGCGCGAAGACCAGCAACAAGGGAACCGGATGACGTGCCTCGGGAGGCAATACCGGGATATAGCGATAAAGCTTTGCCTTATTTAGAGTCCAAACCAATTCCTTGGGTGTTTGAGCGATCAGAGCTTTCGTCGTCATCACACGGGTAAAGGTCTCAAGCCTTGGATCCAGAATCGACCCGAGGTTGGGCAATTCCGCAGCTTGCGTCATATCGACCCTCTAACTTTTTCTGGTGCGCGGGTGCGTAGACCTGGTACCGTTTGCGGCATTCCGTTGGGTTGTTGAAGGTTTCGCGGTTTGGGGCGATTGGTTGGAGCGCGCCAACTCGAGAATTTGATCCAGCTTCGCATCCATGTCATCGCATCGCGTCTCAATATTTGTCAGGCGCTCAGCAAGAACAGCCACTTGTTGTCGCGATGGGAGAGAAAACTGCTCCAGGGCCTGCAGCATGGCCTTGTCCAGCGCTTCTCGTGCCGGAGCGGTCAGCGTCAGATATCCACTGAGCCATGTGCCCGAGGCCTGCGCATATTCCTCGCTGTTCACTGCGTTGATCATCACCTTCGACATCGAATCCAGGTATGAGTCACGCAATCCGCGAAGCGCTTCAAAGGGATCGACCGGCTTGGCGTCTTGCCCGTTTGCAGTCATCTTCAGACCTACCTTTCACGCGTCTCAAGCATATACCCGCGCGGGGCGGGTCAACGGAGAAGCGCTAGGCCTCTTCCGTTGATGAGCCTGTCGGCCTTCCACCGCCCCGATCGTGCAATGTCGACTACCGCGAAATCAATGCAGAATCTGAGTCGACTTTTTGGAGATGTCGAGCAACTCTTTGTGCGCTCCAACAACTGCATCGACGCCGCGTTGCATGGAGTCAACCGCCTCATTGATAGGAACGCCGGCATCTCCGAAATGCTTCTTGGCGTTATCTAGTGCGGCTGCCGCCTGCTTCGCTGAAAAGTCGATGGCGGTCTTCTGCATCTCGACAGCATGTTCGATCGATGTACGCGCAAATTTTGTTCCAGTTTCGATTGCTTTCGTGGCTGTTTCAGCGCGCTCTCGAACCAGGCCGGCCCAGGCGTGGCTCTGTTCAACCATCACATCGATGGCGGCCTTTTGGGCCTCTACAACGCGATCGAATGCGGCGCTGTGGAGGTCAAGCATCTCTGGAACGAACGGCGATGCCTTTGCATGTTTCTTCCAGGTGCTGATCAACTCGGCGTTCTGCTCAGCCGCCAGGTCCACCGCCTTCTTTTGGAATTCCGCGAATCGCTTCACATTCCGGGTATAAAGCTGGTTTAGCGATTCAATCAGATTCAATCTCTCATCTGCGGCCACTGTCGCAGGTCCAACCGGTTCTGTCTCTGTCGGTTTCATAGCATCCTCCGTGCGCTCATGTCATGCTGCGCAATATGCTGCATTGCAGCATATTCATAATATAACGCCGAGTAATCGCGGTGTCAAGGGTTAAAATGAACCAACCCTATATGGCGCAGAAGACGGTAGTTATCAAGAAATATGAAAATCGACGCCTCTACGATACGACGAACAGCCGATACGTAAACCTGGAAGAAGTGGCGCAACTCCTGCAGCAGGGGAACGATGTGCAGGTGATCGATGCGGCCACCGGCGACGACATTACCCGGCTGATTTTGACGCAGATCATCGTCGAAGATGCCAAAACTCCCCAGTCGAATTTCCCCCTCGATCTGCTCCGGCAAATGGTTGTGGCTTCCGGACGCGCCACTCAAGAAAGCGCCTTGAACTATATGAAGGCCATGCTGGACCTGTATCAGAGCTCCTATCGCGCCGTGGCTCCGCAGTTGAATCCGTTTGACTTTATGCAGTATATGCAGTCGAACCGCGGCGCACCTGCAACCGAATCCGTAACTCCGGCGACGGAAAAACCGGTGGAGTCGACCAAGCCCGATACCAACCCAGTCGACAGCGAAGAGGTCAAGGAATTAAAAGCTCGTCTGGCGGAGTTGGAGAAAATGGTCTCGAAACTTGTTCCCGGCAAATCGAAAAAGCAGTGACGGCCCAAGCCCATCGATTCTGCCAGCACAGAGTTGTGCTCCCTTATACACTCAACGGTGATGCAGCCGGTTTTGGACTCTATTCGCGTCGTCGAAGCTACCGAGGCATTGGCCGGACCCTATTGCGCCATGATGCTTGGAGACTTCGGCGCAGACGTCATCAAGGTCGAACGCAAAAAAGTAGGCGATCAATCTCGAGGGTGGGGACCTCCATTTTGCGGCCCGCAATCGGCCTATTTCCTCGCCGCTAACCGCAACAAGCGGTCTCTCACGCTCGATTTTGACCATCCGTTTGGCCGCGATGTGATGCGTCGATTGCTGCAGACAGCAGATGTATTCCTGACCAACCAGCCGAAACTCGATTCGCTGAAACGGATGGCTCTCGATCCTGAAAGCCTCTGCGCTCAATTTCCTCAGCTGATCTATTGCGCGATTTCAGGCTATGGTCTTTTCGGTCCCAAGTCCGGCCTCGCCGGTTACGACATTATCGCCCAGGCAGAAAGCGGCATTATGAGTTTTACCGGCGAGCCCGAGGGTGAGCCCATTCGTTATCCGGTCGCCCTGGCCGACCTGATATGCGGACTGTATTCGGCGATGGGCATTCTTGCCGCACTATTCGCGCGCGAAAAATCGGGATGCGGACAGTTTCTGGATATGGCTCTTTTCGATTCGCAATTGACCCTGCTGGCGAACATCGGCAGCAACTTCCTGAATGCTGGCGCGCTGCCGCAACGATGGGGAAATGCCCATCCCAGCATCGTTCCGTACCAATTGTTCCGTGGTGCCGATCATCGTCATTTCGTCGTTGGCATCGGTACGGAACCTCTCTGGCTGAAGTTCACCGGAATTCTTGGGATTCAGGAGAGTGTTGGCCGCGATCCACTCTATGCCTCCAACCAGCTGCGCATCGAACATCGCACCACACTCATCCACTTACTGCAGCAGCTTTTGAATGCAAGGCCGGCGCAAGAATGGGTTAGCCGCTTAGCTGAAGCAGGAATTCCCGCGGCCATGGTGAAGAATGTCGATGAGGCATTTTGCGATCGACAAGTTCTGGAAAGAAAATTGATTGTCGAGTTTGACCATCCGCAGCTGCGCGCCGCGAAAAGTATCGCGAATCCCGTTCGACTTTCCGCGACTCCTGTTTCCTATCGACTGCCCCCACCCCTACTCGGAGAGCACAACGAAGAGTTATTGGCGAGCCTGGGATACTCTCACCAGCAGATTGCAGCAGCCTCCGCGGCAGGCGCGATTTAGCTATCGCGACGAGCCAAGATCCACGACAATTTCCACGGCATGGTAAGTGTGCGTTGGTCGCGAAGTCTCAGACGGCTGCACGGTAATTTCATACATCTCGGGCGAGATCTCTTTCCCCGTTGCACCGTGAACGGCGATGACCTTTCGATCCGTTCGCAACTTGAAGTTTGAGGCTTGCGAAGAATCCACCTGTGCGTCGACCGTGTATGTCGATCCGTTCAGCTTCACATCAATCACTTTCATCGAACGGCTCCCGTCGCCGAGCAGCGGTTTCACCTGCGGCAAAATCAGGGAAACGCCGCCCGAATACTCGAAAGAAATATGTGAAGTCCCGTGCGGCAGATCTACATCGACCGTTGCGTGCGCGTCCTGATCATGCGCCTGCAGGCGCGCATGAATTGATTTTCCATTCCATCGTGCACCTTTCAGGGTGGAACCCAGAGGAATCTCGGGACTATACATCAAATGAATCGCATCGCCGCTGTTGACGGCCTCCAGCGAAGAACCGTCGCCCGTACGCGTCCAGACAAAATCAATTTTCGCCTTCGGTAATTCAATGTTTCGCACCACCACGGTATTCCAGTCTGCAGGGATATGCGGAGCAAACACCACCCGGCGCGTGACGCCGTCAACCTGCAATCCGAGCAGTCCGCGCACCGCCGTGTGAAAAAATGAAGCGGAAGACCAGGTCTGTTCCGGCACCGATTCTGTTTGCTCGTGATAAGAATCGCCCGCCAGCACCTCATCCATGTGCCCCAGCGAATCGAGGGAGTTCCAGGGAACCAGACCGCTCCAGATCGCAAATGCCGTGGCAGGCCGATGGTCATCCCAAAATGCCGTGGCTCCACTTGCTGTGCCCACCGCCCAGACGCTGCCCTTCGCATACGAATCCGGATTGAAAACGCCGGATGCCGTCGACGTGCTGCGCGTTCCCCAGTCTGTCTGAAAGTTCGGCGACGCCAACTCATCCAGCAACGACTGCTCCTGCGATTCGCTGAAAAGATGTTGATCGATGACGACATCTCCGCTCGCGCTGCGATTCAGAATCTCC
Source organism: uncultured Acidobacteriota bacterium (assembly GCA_963794795.1). Classification (GTDB taxonomy): domain Bacteria; phylum Acidobacteriota; class Terriglobia; order Terriglobales; family Acidobacteriaceae; genus JAKAAZ01. Next base: position 293,411 of record CAWCFC010000018.1, read on the forward strand.
CTGCCCGTAGGTGAAAACCCATCGATCCAAAATCTCTGTTGCGGATCCCAATATCGCTTCGCAGCGGACTCGCGCGCTTTTGCGCTGGCTTTCCTTGCCGCCGCTGCGCCAGTCGCATCGCCCATCCAGGCCGCCATGTCAGAAAACGAAGTTGCAGCCGCAATCCAGCTGGACGAAAGCGTCAGTTCGTCGCTCATGCGGTCCTGCTCGTCGCCTCCCTCCTTGCCCGCCGGAATATGCGGCAACCCATCCGTCGGATCAATCAGCGATTGGCAATAGCCGTACGCCGCCTGTACAGAGTTCCAGTGATCCTGCAGAAAACTTTTGTCTCCACTCGTTGCAACATAGTCCGCTACCGTATTCAGATATTGAAAACTGATGTCCACATGGACAAACATGTACGGATATTTCCCAACCCAGTCGATCAGGCCGGCACTTTGCGACAACTCATGCCATATCATTCCGGTTTTTGGATCTTGATACTTCGCGATAAAGTCCAGTGCCGCGCGCGCACGATCGTACTCACCCGCGCTCAACAAGGCCTGGACGGCAACCATGGCATCGCCCGCAAAAAACCATGCGTACTGCGGTCGACGGGCTCCTCGCGATGGCCCATAGCCGGCCACAAGTCCGCAGCCGAGATAAGGATTGCAGACCCATGCCTGATCCAGCGCCACCTCTGCCCAAGTCAGATCTCGATTGAGGCTCGCATCCGGAGTCTCAATCTGCAGCCCCTTCGATCGCAACTCGGCATAATGCTGGGCGGCTTCTTTTTCCAGTTGGTCGCTGGTGTCCGTCAGCGTTTTCACCAGCGGATTTAAGCTTGTCGCGCTCCCGTCCCCTGACGAAATCACGACAGAAGCTGTGCGAATTCTGCCGCTGCCAGTCGGCCGAATCGTAAATGCAAGCCCCGCAGGCGTCGCGGACGAACTGGGGCGATTAAATATTTCGTCATGCGCCACAATCGCCGTGGAACCGATCACTGCGGAAAATCGATGCGTCTGCTCCGTCAGCAGATACCCGAGCTGCGTCCGCATTCCAGTTGACGTCTTGACCGCCAATCCCCGCCGGCCACATCAGGTTCAGCACCGGCACAAAATGTACGACAATTTCGACCGGATTCTGGCTCTCAACGGAATAAGTGACGACTGCGCCCGGCGTGTTCAACGGCACAAAGAGTTTTTCTCTGACAATAAAATTCGGGCCGATGTAGATACGTGTAATTTCGTCGGGCCGATAGACGATGCGTCGAAGGATCGTTGCTCCCGGTATTTCGGAGGTCGCTCCCTGCGAAAGAAATCCGACCTCATAGTTCTTGATCAGCTGCACCGGATAGGACCAGACTTCAAGCCCGCTATCAGCGTATCCATCCAGCAACGCGCGGCGGCCATGGACAGCAATGAATCGCCGCGGAGCCACCGCGTCCGTCGTCAAAGATAAAGATTCCGGAACGAGGCTCGTCGCAGCATCGGGAATCGCCGCCAGCGAAGCCTGACACATCATCCCCATCATCAGGCAGCCCAGCCACACCCCTGCTCTCACTATCGAGCGTGGCAATCTTGCCAATCGCATTGGGCCGGAGACTGGACGCATGGATGGGAACTGCATTCTCAGTTACTTTGCTGAGCTTTCTTCGTTTGCTGACGTGGCCACATCTTGCATCTGTGCCATGCCGGACGCGACGTCGCCCTGATATGTCGCCAGGTGCGCAACAATCGAGTGCTGCCAATTGGTGCCTAGTATTTCGGCAATTTTCTTCTGATCTTCCGGCGTAATTGCGGTCTTCATTTTGGTCACATCCGCAATCGCCTTCGGCAGCTCTGCGTGGAAGTGCGTCAGTTCATCCGACACCGTTTCCGGGTGATAGCTCAAGCGATCACCCGTCTGCATCACATCGACCAGAGAATCCGGTGACCATGCCAGCGGGAAGGTTTTATTCAGCGTGTCGTACGCCTGGCGCAACCGCGTCATGTTTCCGGCAAATCCGTCCAACTCTGCGCGTCGCTGTATCAACTCCATCGGCCGCTGCACTTGAATCACTGTGGTTTTGCTTGTGGGATTGCTGGGAACCGTGATCACAGTCGTCAGCGTGTTTCCTTCGAAATGCCAGCCCGGAACGCCCTCCTTGATTGTGTAATCCAGCGTCGTGCCGTTCGCTGTAACGGAACTTGGCGGCCAGTCTCCTGGCAAGCGCAATTCGTATCCGCGCGCATGCAGCATTTCCGGATAGCTGCCACGCACGGGATCAATGGTCACCGTCAAGTCTCCCCCATCCTGCTTCGCGTGGATGGTTGTCCATGTCGCCTGATTCTCCTGGTAGGCGCGGCTGCGCGACGCATCCTCATACAGCGTGTATTGCGATGAGCTTCCAGGGTCTTGAGGAAACACCGTCAGGATCAACGGGTCGACACGCTTTTGGCCGGTATAACTCATGGGAGGAGACATGGGGATAATCGCACCTTCCGGCACATACACCGGAATCTGCGAGATGGAGAAGTTACGCTCAATGCGTATTGGACCTGTAAAGTGCCTTCCGGTTTCCCACTCGATCCATTTTCCTTTCGGCAGCCAGACTGACTCCGTCGCCAATTGCGACACCGCATCGACAGGCGTCACTACCGGAGCGACCAGCATTTCCTTGCCAAATTGATATTCATTCTTTAAGTCGTACGCCTGGGCCGACTCCGGCCAGTTGTAATAGAGAGGCCGCAGAAACGCGACGCCCGTGTCGTAGGTGCGCCGCGCCTCGGTGTAAATGTATGGCACCAGCGAATATCGCAGATCAAAATCGCTCCGCATAATTCCGGAGTATGGCTCCGGATAGGCCCAGATTCGACGCTCGGCCTCCGGATTTTTCGTGGTATGCGTGCGCAGGACCGGAGCGAAAACCCCAAACTGTACCCAGCGCGTATAGAGCTCGGGATCGACGGCGCCCGGCATGTGTCCGCCGATGTCATGACTCCAGTAAGCGTAGCCTACGTTGGCCGCGGTGGCCGTAAACCACGGTTGAAATGCCAGCGACGACCACACGGAGATGGTGTCGCCGGAAAATCCGATCTGGTAGCGATGCTCGCCCAGTCCGCCCCAGCGATTCAGCATCAGCGGCCGCTTCCCTTCTCGCGCCTGGTCTGTAAAGAAAACATAGCCCAGCCAGAATGTGGGATTCGCACCCGGAATTTTCGTGAAGTTCTGTTGCTGCCAGTCCAGCCACCAGAAGTTGACTCCCTGTTTCTCCAGTGGATGTAGAACCAGATCGAAATAATTGTCGGTGAATTTCTTGCTGGTTATGTCGAACGGCACATATTTCTTCGTGGCCGGATCAATCCCCATGGCCCGCGCCATCGCCGGATAACTCGTTTCCCATGGTTCAATACCGCCGGCCGGATGCAGATTCAACGTGACTTGCAAACCTTGCTGATGAATGTGATTCAAAAATGCCGTCGGATCCGGGAACAATAGCTTGTTCCAGCTGTACCCCGTCCAGCCGAGTGGTTGTCCGGACTGGTCTTTCTCCTGGCTCCACCAACTCTGCTGAAACGTCGGATGCCAACCCATGTCGATGACCAGCACATTCAACGGCGTGTCATTCTTGTGGAATCCCTGAACCAGTTCATCCAGCTCCTGGTCCGTATAATCCCAATAACGCGACCACCACGTGCCGAACACGAAACGCGGAGGCAACGGAATTCTCCCCGCCACCTTCACGTAATCCCCCAGCGCTTCTTTATAGTGGTGCCCATAGCCAAAGAAGTACCAGTCTTGATGGTCCCCGGTTGGCCGCGGCAACACCCATGGCCACGGGCTCTCCTCTCCCTGTTTGAATTGAAAATCGGTGGAATCGAACAGCGGCCGCTTGGAATCGTCAACCACCACCCACCCATCGCGGGAGATGAGTCCCTGGCCAATTGGCTCCGCCGTATGGTCGCCTCGTGCGCCATCCAGGGTTCGAGTTGTGCCTTGCAGATTGCCTGTGGCCGGCAATCCGGGATGCCACGTCACTTCTCTTCCATCCAGCCGAAAACTCACTTGCAAGTTGTCAGGAGTGAACTTGCCATTCCCATTCGATGCCAAGGTGTAAGTCAATTTCAACGCATCCGTGCTCAGCGTCAGCACCTGGCCGTGTTCGTCATGCTTTACCGTGTGAGTAAACGGCGGCACAGGCATATTTCGATTCAGAAACACGAAGGACGCGTGATCTTCAAACTTTCCATCCGCGGACCATTCCATGCGAATCATTTCCGGCGTCAGAACGGTGAACCGGGCGTGTCCAAGAATCACGACCGCTTTCGGATTCGCGACGGGATTGTAAAGGCCCGGAGTTGGCTGCGCAGAAGAAGAGGAATTCTCCTGCCCTCGACCCTTCACTGGGAAACAAGCCAAAGGTTAACAACAGAACCGGCAGAAGCAGAGCTTTCATGGGCAGAATTGGGGCAGCGTAATCAGCTTTCGATGTCATCAGTCGCATGGCGCAGGCGTCCTTTTGGTTTGGGAGCGTACGACATCGAACGTGTACCGAGTTTTCTCGAGCGGCCGTTAGTGCCGAAAATGGGCGGTCCGCGATGACGATTCCCGAGGCTCCGAATATCTGTTCAGCGTCGAAAACTTATCCGGCTGATTTGTTGCGCGTGGATGGCTAACGATCTTCTGAAATTCAGCCCGATGCGGAATTGGCGACCCCACATTCGGCCGACATTCCGCATCTGGATCGATCGTCTAGAACTGCAGCTTGCCAGCAAATTGCAAAATACGCATCGAGCTTCCGTTCTGCGAAGCCACAATGTCAGTGATCAGGCCCGAACTCCCGCCGCAGTCCACGCAACCGTTTGGCTGGCCAAGGTTCGGATGATTAAAGAGATTGAACGCCTGTGCGGTCAATTGAAATGTTGTGGATTTTGGGAGGTTAAAAGTCTTTGCAATCGATGCATCGACATTGATCAAACCCGGCCCATAGAATGAGTCCCGCTGGATATTGCCGAATGTAGCAACCTGCGGCCGCTGGAACGGCCCAGATACCTGGCCGTTGGTAGTCATCAACGCAACGGGAGTGAAAAAGCTGACGGAGTGAGCCGTTGGGTTAAAGGAACCGGAATGGAGACGGAAGCTCTCTCCCGGACCTGCCCAGCTGGGCCGGCACAGGCTGCCTCCCTGCCCATCAATATCCTGATCGAGCGCGCATTGCTGATACGAAGGAGTGAACGGTAAACCGCTTTGCCAGGTCCAGTCGCCGTTCAGCATGAACCCGCCGATGATCTGGTTCACCCACCCAGGCGAATCGCCGCCAATTTTGTGGCCTCGACCAAATGGCAGGTCCCAGTTTCCATTCATCACAAACGACTGCGGCCGATTGTAGTAGCTGTTCCCGTAGTCTGCCCTGGGATTGATGAAGTAATAATCCGACTCATGGGCGCGGGCCTTCGACCATGTGTAGTTCGCCATCAATTGCACGCCTTGAGCGTAGCTCTTGTTGAAAACAACCTGCAATGCCTGATAGCTGGAGGTCGCCTGGTTTGCGTTATAGCGGAAGTCCTGCGTCCATCCATACGGGTCGCCATAGGTCACACCCAGGGTCTGCGCGGTCCCGTTGTAAAATGGGCGGCGGTCGCTCTGCGTATATGGCAGGCCAGTCAGAGGATTGATGTCGCCTGCGGGGCAGCCGGCAACGCCGGAGCAGGTATTGAATCCGCGAATGGTCGGCTGGTTATTGCTTGCCTGGTTGGAAGAATCGAACTGGTTGTGAATTCCGTGACTGCCCACATAGCCAATCTGCAACGCCATGGTCGGAGTCAGCTGCTGCTGCATGGTCAAGTTCCAGGCATCCAATGTTGGCAAAACAATGGAGAGCGGACGCGTCGGGACTTGAATGCCGTCGGGCAGAGGATAATTGCCGCTGGTCGGAATCGGCGCGAAGGTGTAGCCCGGAGGCCCCTGCGATAAACCGAAAACGGAAGAATAGTTCGTCGTCGAATTCAGACTTTGGGTCACTTGTGTCGGATAGGAGAAGGTCAGCACTTCACCAAAATTATTCCCCGACCATCCCAGGCCATACGCTCGTCCATACCCCGCGCGAAACACGGTATTGGGACGCGCTTGCCAGGCCAAACCAACCCTCGGCGCAAAATTCGTCCAGTTCTTGCCGACATTTAAGTTGGTACCCCACGGACCGTAACCGGCGATGCGTATATCTCCCGTGCTGTAATCCAGCAAGCCGCCCTGTCCCTTGCCGTTGACCGTCTCAGGAAAGATGATGTCCCAGCGCAGGCCGTAATTCACCGTCAGCGTCGAGGTGGCGCGCCACTGATCCTGTGCGAAAAAGAAACCTCTCTTCTGTCGTTCCTGAGCATTGGTATTTTGCGTCTGTGTGCGATCGAAATTGCTCACATCCCCCAGTAAGAATGTCCCGTACCCAAGACCGCTGGATCCAGGTGTGGCCCCAAACGCGTTTCCTGCTGTTCCCGCGGCATGGAAGATAAAGTTCCCGGAACGCAGCTCGCCATTGTTGAGACCCACCAGGTGATTCATTGCGTAGCGAAGGTCGGCGCCGAACTCGATGGAGTGATTCCCAAGTTGATGCGACCAGTTATCTACCACCTGGAATTGGTTTTCAGTTTGCAGGTACTGCTCTGCCGATGTGCCGTAGAGGGCGCTGGAACCGTTGTTACTTCCATTGCTTGGCACGTCGACCTGGAACTGCGGCAGACCGCCGTTCAACGTTAAATCGCCTACGTTGGCGTTTGGAATGCCGAGTTCGTTTCCCAGCGGCTGGTTATAATTTGGGCCATTTTCATTTAGATAAACGCGAAACCAGCCGAAGCGAAAGTCGGTGACCCACTTGGGGTTCACCACATAATCGCCGCCCGCGGCAACGCTCTGATCAACCGCATTATCGGTGCCAGCAAATCCGCCTGCACCAAAGCCACCGCCTCCCGCCGCTCCAAAATATGGAGCACCCGAGAGCGAGGAATTAAACCGGGTATAGCGCCCGAAGGAATGGAAATTCTGCTTCGTTTCTATGTCCCCACGCACGTCAAACTGGTCGGTGTCGAAAATGCCTGAACCGGAGGCCACATAGTTGTTTGTGATGTTGCCGTTTCCGGCATTCGGCATCGGCATTTCGCTGATGAGCTTTGCGGCCGGTGCGGAGACATCTCCTGCGGGAATAATATTATTCGCGAACGGGACGCGGCCCGCCGGCGAAGCCGGATCCGTCGTCGGATCGAAGATCTGAAACGTCGACCCACCTTGTAACGCCGGATTCAGGTAGTCGCTCAGGTTGCAGTTCCCTCCGGACGTGCAGGTGGTGTGCGCCAACGCGGTCGGTACAGTGGTTTGGACCGAGGAACCAGTCTTTTGCCGCACCCCTTGATAGTCTCCGAAAAAGAAGATCGCGTTCTTCTTAATTGGCCCACCAATCGAGCCACCAAACATGTTTTGCTCGTTGGGGCTGATGTATTTCCCGGTCAGAGCGTTTGGCGCATACTCCGTAAACGGGTCGCGAGCCTGTTGCGCATCGGAGCGCCGAAACTCGAATGCCGATCCATGAAACGCATTGGTCCCAGATTTCGTCTGCGCGGTCACCATTCCGCCGATCGCAGCCCCAAATTCAGCGTCGTAATTCTGCGACGTGACCTTCATTTCTGAAACCGCATCCAGGTTTGGATTGATGACAGCAACACCCTGGATGGGATCCTGATTGTCAGTACCATCCAGTTCATAGCCGGTTGCGAACGGCAGCTGTCCGTTCACTTCAATCTGCTGGCTTTGCTGTGGGTTGGTAGACTGGCCTACGTTCCAGCCGATATAAGTCGTGCCCGGCGTCAACAACTCAAACGAAGTGAAATTGCGGTTCAGGTTGGGCAGATTCTCCATGGCCCGCGAATTCAGAATGGTACTGACGTCGGCGCGTGCGGTGGTCAGCAATGGCGCCGCAGAAGTGACGTGAACCGTGTTGCTCACAGCTCCAGCGCTGAGTTGGATGTTCACTTTCGGTTGCGTATCGGCGAATACCTGCACATGTTCCACCGTTCCCGCGTTGAAACCGGTTGCGGTAGCTTGCACACGGTAAACGTCGGGAATCAGGTGCTGCACCTGGTAGTCGCCGCTGCCGTTGGTTGTTGCCGTGACTGAAACGTTCTTGCTGATATCCGTCACAGTGATGCTGGCGTTCGGTATCACGGCGCCCGTGGGATCTGTCACAGTACCGAAAATGGTTCCATACACCGCCTGAGAAAAAGCATTCGGCAAGTTCAGGCTCGCGAGGACCAGCACCACACATGCGATCAGGATCCGACGCAGGTGGGAAGCTCGTCTGGGAGCAGAAAATTGGGGGTGAATCTGCGGGTTCTCGCGCACGTCTTTCATGGAATATGCCTCCAAAAATTACTTCAATTGTGGTCGTGCATTCGATTTCGGGGCAGATGCAATGAAGGTTGGCGTCTTGCCATTGCGAATAAGATCTGCCGTCTTTTCGGCGAACGGTCCAGAGGAACTTCGTCTTTCGCCTGCTCAAGGGGGGCGAATTGACAGGACCTATCTCTCTAGTAGATGTTCGTCGTCAAAATTTCGTTGCCGCGTTTTGCTCAGTGCTCCGCCCTCCAACTACTACGCGTATAATCAAGAGGCTGTCTACGTTATTCACGGTGATTTGACCCGTGAATCACCCGTGTAAAACGCCCATCTCCCATGGCAAAAATCACGACTAGCCCGGAACTACGCGCTTGGAAATCGACCGATCCGCGATGGGAGCTGGTGCAGCGAATTGCCTCCAGCCCGTTGCTGAAAACCTCTTCTCGACTTCGAGATTTCTTGCTCTACGTCGGGGAATGCGCCATTCGCGATGCCCCAGAAGAAGCCACCGAGCAGCAGATCGGGATCCATGTCTTCGGTCGCGCCCCCGGATACAACTCAAGTGAGGACAGCATTGTCAGAACCCATGCCCGCCTCTTACGTCAAAAACTGACCGAGTATTTTGCCGGGGAGGGTGCAACCGAAGAAATTATCGTAGAGATTCCCAAAGGCCATTACCTGCCGATCTTCCACCCTGCGGAAGCGAAACCACCGGGCCGCAGATTGCATGAGGCGACCCACACTCTGGACGGGGATCTCTCCCCCGCCACCGGCCCCGTGACAAGGGTTCACATCGGACCATGGCGAGTGATCACATTGGGAGTGATCGCCCTGACCCTTTTGTTTCTGGCGGCGTTACAAATTCGACACAAAGGAATCGCTGTCCCCACCACCCAAACCAACTCTCCGATCGAAACTCTGTGGGGACCATTCCTGTCCGGTGCGGCTCCGCTGGTCATCTACAGCAACGCATTGTTTGACGGTAGCTCAAAAACCGGACTCCGCTATGCTCCCCCAACCACCGATCCCGCGATCGCAAGCTCCTACATCGACACCTACACTGGCATCGGCGAAGTCGCAGCCGTGTATCGGCTCACCCGCATGTTCGATGCGGACCATGCCCAATTCGTCCTCAAACGCAGCTTGCTCGTCACCTGGGATGAGGCGAGCATCAAGAATTTGATCTTTATCGGGTCATCGGCGGAGAACCCGTCGTTGCGAGTCTTGCCCGACACTTCAGACTTCACGATCGTCGCCGACGACACATTTTCTGGCTTCGTGAATCACCATCCCAAGCCGGGCGAACCTGCAATGTATTCCAGGCCTGAACATCCACTCACCCGCGACTACGCGGTTCTCGCACTGTTACCCGGCATGCAGCCCGGAAAGAAAATTTTGATTTGCAGTGGTCTCACAACCTTTGGCACTCAGGCAGCCGTCGACTTTGCCACCAATCCGCAAGACGTCGCTCAACTCTTTCGCGTTGCGGGATTTCGCAATGGAACCATCCGTCCCTTTGAAGCCCTGCTTGAAACCACGATCACGGGAGGGGTTCCCATCGAAACTAAATTGGTGACGGTGCACACCCACTAATGTCTGTCAGCCGACATTGATCGGATCGCACCAATTATTGCGATGGCTGTAGTGTCAGCCGTTGCGCCGCATGAATTTTCTCCACCAGGTCGACCTCGCGCTTGGCGTCTTCCTCATCTCCCATTTTTCGATAGGCCTGACTCAGAAGCGCATGAGTGATGTAGTTATTCGGATCCATTTTCTCCGCGTGCCGAAGATACAAGCTCGCCGTCTGCGCATCTCCGCGAAGTAGCAGTGCCTTCCCCATCAAAATAAAAGGTCCCGTACTCGATGTATCGAGCGATAGCGCCTTGGTCAGCGCTTCCTGCGCTTCCTGATATTTCCCCAGGTGAATGTACACGTCGCCCAGCCGCTCGTAAGTGGCGGGATAGGCAGGATTGATGGCTCGCTCCTGTTCAAACTCCTGCAGCGCGCCATTCACGTCGGACTTGAACAGATCCACTTCCCCGATCATGAAATGGGCCAATGGTATCTTTGGTGTTACCATCAGCGCCTGCGCCGCGGCGTTTCTGGCCAGTTCCGGCAGGTTGGCCTGCATCAACATGTTCCCTAGAAAAAGGTACGCCGCACCCGAGTCCGGCGGAACATCATACTGCTCCGCAAACGTCTTGCGCGCTTCGTCGTATTGTTGCGAATTCAGATAACAAAGTCCCAGCACATGGTTCGCGTCTGCATCCGCATTCGGCATCCATTGCCGCACGCGTTTCAAGTATGGAATCGCATCTGCAGGGCGCCCCAGCCGATACAGCGTCAACCCATGCAGCTGAACCGACTCCATGTCGTTCGGATCTTCTTTTTCCGCCTGCGTAAACGCCTGTAGCGCATCGATCAGTTTGCCGGTTCGATAATAAGCCACGCCCAGTTCATGCGCCGCACCCTTCACCGGCGGAGTTGCATTGGCAAGCGGCTGCAGCAGCGCGATCGCCGCGGCCGCTTGTCCGTGTTGCAGCTTCTGCTGCGCTTCAGCCAACTGATCTTGCGGACTTTTTGGCGAAGTGGTCGCCTGCGCCAATGCAAAAACACTCGACAGAAGCAACGGTAAAATAAGTTTCCGAATACGCATCACTCCTCAGCATACCGCGCACATCAAGGGAAGGAACTCCGCGCAGTGGTACGATTCTTGCATGCTCCGCTGGCGCAGACTCTGCTGCATTGCGCTCTCGTTTTGTTCAACGATAGCGGTGGCGCAGACCTCATCCGCGAAACCAGCGTCGACACCACCACCTGCATCTCCGATTCGCTCATCTCCAGACCCGTACCCTCCAAACCACCAGCACGCAGGTCCAGCATGGTTTGAGGATGTAGCACCCCGGGCCGGCTTGCATATGTTGAATGTGAACGGCGGAGTGAACCACAAGGAGTACATTCTTGAGACAACCGGCAGCGGCGTGGCTATTCTCGACTACGATCGCGATGGCTGGCCCGACATCTACATCGCAAACGGCGAACTGCTGCATGCCAAAGGAGCCCCGCCTCCCACGGACCAGCCGACTGGCCATCTGTACCACAACAATCACGACGGCACGTTCACCGATGTGACCCAGGCTGCCGGGCTGGCTGCGACAGGCTGGGGACAAGGTGCCTGCGTGGGCGACTACGATAACGACGGCTACGACGATCTATATGTCACCTACTACGGCAAGAATCGCCTCTACCATAACCAGGGCAACGGAACCTTCAAGGAAGTTGCGGAACAAGCGGGCGTCGCGGGCAATGGCACGGATTGGAGTACCGGCTGCTCTTTCGTCGATTACGATCGCGACGGCAAGCTGGACTTGATGGTCGCAACCTATGTGAAATTCGATCTCGCAACCGCCCCCGTTCCCGGTCAAGGGCTCACCTGCATCTGGAAAGGCATCCCCGTCGAATGCGGCCCGCGCGGACTTCCCTACACCAGCCAGATCCTCTATCACAACCTCGGAAACGGAAAGTTTGCTGACGTCAGCCGCGCTTCCGGCATCGATAAAACTGACGCCCATTATTGCTTCAGCGTTTCTACTCTCGATTTCAACCGGGATGGCTGGCCGGACATTTACATTGCCTGCGACAGCACGGCCAGCATTCTCTATCGCAACAATAAAGATGGAACCTTCACTGACGTAGCGGCGGACGCTGGCGTCGCCTATAGCGCGGACGGCCGGGAACAGGCGGGCATGGGGTCCACCATCGGCGACTATGACGGCGACGGCTTGCAAGACATTTTTAAGACCAATTTCTCCGACGACACCTCGTCGCTCTATCGCAACAATGGAGATGGAACTTTCACTCCTTCGATTGACGACGCTGGCCTCGGCCTGAACACGCAATATCTCGGCTGGGGAACCATGTTCGTAGACGTCGATAACGATGGCTGGCCGGATATCCTGGTCGTCAACGGACACGTCTATCCCGAAGTGGACATCGACCATCTCGGCTCTACGTACAAAGAGCCAAGACTTTTTTACTGGAACCAGGGAAATGGAAAATTGAAAGACCTGAGTGCCCAATGCGGTCCCGGCTGCACCGTTCCGATGTCCAGTCGCGGCATGGCCATCGCAGATTTCTGGAATGATGGCCGCGAATCCGCCGTGATCAACAATATGAGCGAGCATCCAATGCTGCTGGTCAACGTTGCCGCCAACAGCAACCACTGGCTCGGTGTCATCACCGTCGGCACCAAGTCCAATCGCGATGGCATCGGCGCGCAGGTCACCGTGTTCGCCGCCGACCATAAGTGGATACATGAGGTGCGAAGTGGTTCCAGCTATATTTCCAGCAGCGATCTTCGATTGCACTTTGGATTAGGCTCTGTCTCCACCTTGGATCGCATCGCCGTCCGCTGGCCCAGCGGATTGCACGAGGTCTTTCATTTCGCAGTCAATGATCGAAGCGTCGATCGCTTTGTCACGCTGGTCGAAGGAAAGGGTGAGCCGGGATAAGCAACCTTAATATGGACTGGAAACGCTCGGCATCGCAACTCCTTCGTCTCGCACTTCTCTGCTGCATCCCTGCAGGAGCCGCAATTGGCGCTCCCGTCCGCGCAAATCTTCGTACACGGCAAACTTCGATCACCCTCGAAGCATCTGCCGGATTCCCTCGATTGACGATGCTGCAAGGTGCCGACGGGCAGACGTGGATCAATGGCGAGCAGGAATCGATGTTGCCCTTTGTCTGGCAAAACGGCAAACGTGTGCGACTGCGGTGGTCTCTCGACGAATCCGCGAGTCACAGCGATGCACGCACAGTCAGCTTTGTCTATAACGCGCAGCCCGTGCCGTTACGACTGACGTGGACGTGGCAAGTACGCGCCAATATTGGCCCAATCGAACATCTCATCCAAATTAGAAACCTCAGCCAGAGCGAAATCTGGATTCCCATGCAAGATAGTTTTCGCTTTTCCTGGCGCGTCGGCTCCAACGCGAATCTGCGTGAAATGTATATCGACAAAGGTGCGGGAAAGCCGACAAAGATTGGCACACACGATGTCAATGTTCCTGTCGGATATCAATGGCAGGGCAGATCGAGCAGCTACGCGACCGATGCGCCTCCGCGAGAAATTATTCCCTGGATGATGGTGGAGCAGCCGCACACTGAAAGCGGCTGGTATGCTGGCATCGAGTTTAGCGGTCGCACCCGCCTAACCCTGCAGCGCAACCGCGAATACCTTTCCGGAGAGATTGGTTTGAATCCTGACCCAGGCCCTTTTCGTACGCGACTGGAGCCGCAGGAAACCTTCGAGACTCCCACCATATTTCTTGGCGCATTCACCGATGGTGCGGATGGACTCGGGAATGTGTTGCGTCCCTGGGTGCGAACCACCCTGATGAATCCTGTGACCTGGAAGAATCCCAACTTCCCCTTGCTGGTCAACAACAGCTGGGGCAGCGGCATGGACGTGAATGAGGCTATTGCAAAGCGGATGATTCGCGATTCGGCGGATTTGGGCCTGGAGATGTTTCACTTGGATGCGGGCTGGTTCCGGGGTGTCGGCGACTGGGTTCCCGATCCCAGGAAGTTTCCCAACGGCCTCGCAACCATCTCTGACTATGCTCATGCGCACGGGCTGAAGTTTGGTCTTTGGGTCAATTGGGCGGAGGCTGGAATCGATACAAATCCCGGCGCACTGAATGTCTTCAATCCAGCCACCCGCGACTGGCTGGTTGCGGATGTCCCACCCAACTGGAAGCCCGATCCGTTCGTAGGACGCACCGTTGATCTGGGAGTGCCTGCGGTGCACGACTACGCTGCACAGGAAGTCCAGCGGATTGTCCACGACGATCGACTCGACATGTTGGAGCACGATGGCTACGTCGTCGCCAAAAGCTGTGTCCGCACCGATCATCCTCACGCACCGGGCGCATACGCGTCAACGATGCTGAAAGAAGCCAGCGGCGTCGCTCTACCGATCGAGGCTTCATCCACCGACGTCAGCTATCATTCCGTCCGTTCGTACTACAACATCTATTCCCAACTTCGGAAGAGGCATCCCAATCTTCTGCTGGAGATTTGTGACAATGGCGGCCGCATGGTGGACTTCGGCAGCGCAGCCCACGGAGATTATTTCTCGATCACGGACAGCTACGATCCCTTGTCGAATCGTCAGGCATTCTACGATGCCAGCCATGTGCTCCCCGCAGCGATGCTGGAGGATTACGAGATGAAGTGGGCAACGCCAAACATTGAAAACTTTCTGTATATGCTGCGCAGCGGAATGATGGGTTGGACGACGATCATGCAGGATACAACCGCCTGGACTCCTCAGCAGCATAAAGTGGCTCAGGAAGAATTTGCCACCTACAAGAAATATCTGCGGCCGCTGATCCGCGATGCAGATCTGTATCACATCTCCCCTCGCCCAGACGGCGTCCATTGGGATGGCATGGAATACTTCAATCCAGCCACTGGCCAGGGAGTGGTCTATGCCTTTCGAGGCTCTGAAACCTCACAGAGTCGCCACATATTTCTCATGCGCGGCTTATCCGCAACGGATTATTATCAATTGAAGTTTCACGATCACACCAGTCCCGACCGCATCATCTCCGGACGCGACCTGATGCAGCATGGCTTGCTGGTGAATCTGTCGCTTCCCATCAGCTCGGAGTTGATCTTTCTGAGGGAACAAAAAACTGATCACGCTGCAATGCGACCTTAAATTTTTGAGCAGAATTGCAAGTCGGCAGAAACCATCCAGGGACGGAACTACTTGTGCCGTCCCTGCGCCGATGCAAGAAAACTACTTGCGGTGGTTCGCGTACTCTGCGGCTTCTTTCAATTCCTGAGACGCTTGAATCAGCAACTCTTTGGCCTTCTGCGCATGATCGCCGAGCCGGTCTGCATTCGCCTGTTGCGCGGCATCGATCTTTTGATATGCGTGTGCAATCGACCTTTGGGCTGACGCAAGGTTTGCGTGTTTATTTGGGTCGATATTCTGCGCAGGACCCTGAGCGAACAGCATGGAAGTGCTAGCCATCACGGAACACATCACGAGCGTACGAATTACATGATTCTTCGTCATGCGAGATCTCCTTGGAATAGACGCGACAATTCCTCCTTCCCGTTCCATATGTCGTCGGGAATTCGTGGAGTTGCCTCGTGGAGAGAGGCTATGGTTCACTCCTCAAACTTGTCAAGCTATTTGGAAAGTGCCTAATTTTACTGCCCGAAAGTACCCCTCACACACGCGCCTCGACTCGGTTTGCCTAGAAAATTTCGAATAAGTTCGGCAATTTTGCTCCCGCTCGACCGAGAATGATCCGGGTAAATGCACCTGCATTCAGCGGCTCTTCTGGGCCTACGTAGTAGGTTCGAGCTGGATTTCCCCGGCGAGCCTTGGCCCAGTGCACAAAACTTGCCGCAGGGTGGACTGCGCCTGACGTACCGACCACCACGAGGATAGAGCAGCGATCAATTTCGTTCTGTATGCGTGTCATTTCCAGCGGGACTTCCCCAAACCACACAATGTGTGGCCGCAAACGCGATCCGCAGGCGCACATCGGAATTTCGCGGATGGAATTGTAACCGTGACTGTCCTCTATTATCGGGGCGCCGCAATTCGCCTCGCATCGGGACCTGAAAAGCTCTCCGTGCATGTGAACCAGGTTCTGCGAGCCGGCCCGTTCATGCAAATCATCCACATTCTGAGTACACAGGAAAAAACGGTCGCCGATCTGTTTCTCCAACTCGGCCAGCGCGCGGTGGGCTGGATTCGGCTGACTTGCCCGGGCTTCCCTTCTGCGCTGCGAATAGAATTGCCACACCAGTTCCGGATTCGCATCCCAGCCTTCCGGGGTCGCGACCGTCTCAACCGGGTAGCCCGCCCATAACCCATTGCTGTCGCGAAACGTTCGCAGCCCGCTTTCCGCGCTGATGCCGGCTCCAGTCAACACAAACACGCGATCACTCACTTCAATTTCGATGGAATCAACGGAGCTGTTGTGGACCATGCCAATACTCCACCCGAAGTCAGACACGGCGAAGGCAAATTCCCGTGTGCCTCATGATTTGCTCTCGCCTTTCGGCTTGGGTTGCCATTTTTTGCGCTCCGGCGCGACTGGATTCACGGCCTCCCCCGAAGGAGTTGCAGGGGCCCCAACCGAGCCCGTAGCCGCGGGCTCCGGCTGCTTGGCCTCACCTGCTTCAGAGGGTGAACTCAAACTCGACGATGTCTCCACGGTTGATGCAGCGGGCTTCCCTGCAGGGCGCCACTTCTTGCGCTCAACTTTCTCACCCGGCTCAGCGACCGAGTCGGCCCGCACTGGCTCGATCTGCGCCGCATCTGTTTTTAGGGGAACATTTGGCGTCCCCGACTCGACGATGTCAGGCACATTTGACACTGCCGCTATATCAACTTCGTCCGCGCTCGCTGTAGCCACCCCAATAGACTGGCTTGGTCGTGCTTGAATCGCCTCCGTCTCAACCGCTACGCCCATTTTTTTCTGCACGCTTTCCAGCAGCAGTTCCGCGACGTCTTTGATTGCGATTCCGTCCGCATCGCTTTTTCCCGGAGTGCTTCCCAGCATACTCTTGCAGAATGGACAGCCCACAGCCAGAGTCTTCGCGCTCGTCGCTGAATGCAGACGCTGTTCCGCCTCGTGAAAGCGATTCTCTGAAATCCGCTCTCTTCCAGGCTCTTCTTCCTTCCAGAATTGCGCGCCCCCGGCTCCGCAGCAAAACGCGTTCTCGCGGTTCCGATCCATCTCCAGCAATTCATTTCCCAACACCCGCAGAATATTTCGCGGCGCGTCATAGACACCATTGTGGCGCCCAAGATAGCAAGGATCGTGGTACGTAATGCTGGCATCGAGCCGATCCACATCCAGTTTGCCGGACGAGACAAGCGATTCAAGGTACTGCGTGTGATGCATCACCTGATACGAGCCGCCAATTTGCAGGTATTCATTGCCGATCGCGTTCATGCAGTGCGGGCAGGTCGCCACAATCAGCTTTGGCTTTAGGGCATTGAGCGTCGCAACATTCTGATCCGCTAGTTCCCGATACAACATCTCATTTCCGGCTCGACGCGCGCTATCGCCGGTGCAGCACTCCTTTTTTCCAAGCACCGCAAAATTTACGCCCGCATAATTCAGCAGTTGCACCAGGGCACGTGCCGTCTTTTGCGCCTGCGGATCGTAACTCGCAGCGCATCCCACCCAATACAGCACTTCCGCCTCCGGATTTTCATCCGTCGTCTTCACCGACAGTCCTTCAGCCCAGTCCATGCGCTTGTCATGGTTGATGCCCCAGGGATTTTTCGAACGTTCCATACCGCGAAATGCAGTTTGAAGCTGCACCGGAAATTCACCCTCCATCATCACCTGGTTGCGGCGGATATCGATGATGTCGAGCATCTGTTCGTCCTGCACTGGACACACCTGCATGCAGGCTCCGCAGGTCGTGCATGCCCACGCAGCTTCCGATGTCAGCGCAAATTGCAGTAACGGATGCGGACTACTCTTCCCCTCGTCAAATCCAGAGTGACTCCCAGACAGGTGGTTCAGCTCCATCCGCTTATTAATTTCCATCGCCGCAGGGCTGAGCGATTTGCCAGTCGCCGTCGCTGGGCAAACATCCTGGCAGCGATTGCACTGGATGCACGCATACGCATCCAGAAGACGCGGCCACGCCAGGTCTTCCAAACGCTTCGCACCCATCTGCGGAATCTCCGCACCCTGGATTTCAGATTCAAGGTTGACGTCGACCAATGGAAGCACACCCGAGCCGGAGCGTCGTGCGAAGAAATACTTCAGCGGCGCCATAAATATGTGGACGTGCTTGGTGTAAGGGAAATACGCGAGAAATAGAAGCACACTTCCTAGCGCTCCCCAATATCCGAAAATCCTCCAGGCATACGCGTTCTGTGGGGTAATCAGATGCGAGAGCGCCGTGGCAAAGGGTTCATATATGTCCGGCCCTCGTTGCGCCAGCCGCGCGCCGGCGCCAATGGCACGGCTGCTGACGTGAAACAGGATGAAGCCCGACACCAGCAGGGAATCCAGGCTGATGTATCCGCGCCGCACATCTGGATGCACCATCGTGTTCGCGTTGAAACGGAAATCGCGCCGGGCGGGAAGGAAAAATCTGCGGATGACTAGCGCCACAACCCCCACCAGCACCAGGAAGCTCAGCACATCCGCGAACAGGTTGTACATGGCTCCTGGAACGGTGTTCGAAGAAATCGAAAAGCTCGTGTAGCCAGCGATGGCATCGACAACATTCACCAGAATGTAGAAGACGAATCCATAGAAAATGAATGCGTGGAAGGTGCTGACGACGGGTCTTTCTCGAAACGTCCGCGACTGGTTCAACGTGGTACGAAGCGCGACCCAGAGCCGTTGCGGGATATGGTCAGTTCGAACATCGCTGTCCGGAATCCCGCGGCGGATGCGCAAATACAGTCGAAAAAAGCCATGCGCTCCCCACGCCATGGTGACCAGCGCGAACATCAGGAACGCGTACTTCTGAGAAAGTGGCAGCATCCAAACACGGTCCCGAAGCTGAAATGAATACGTCTTGGCAGACTTACTTGCGAATCGCAGCAATCATTGCCGGAACAATCTGGTTCACGTCGCCTACGATGCCGTAATCGGCGACTTTGAAAATCGGTGCGTCCGCATCTTTATTGATGGCGACGATGCATTTGCTTTTTCCCATGCCGGATAGATGCTGCACTGCCCCGGAGATGCCAATGGCAATATACGCCTTGGGCTGGACTGTCTTTCCAGTTTGCCCCACCTGCTCAGAATACGGTCGCCAACCGGCATCGACGATCGCCCGCGTCGCGGCGACAGCAGCACCCAATTCATCAGCCAATCCCTCGACCAGCGCGTGGAATCCTTCCGCGCTGCCCACACCTCGGCCACCGGCAACCACAATCTCCGCATCGGCCAATGATATCCGAGATGTCTTCTCCTGCGATTTGCCCGTAATCTGCACCCGCCGTTGCGGCAGCGATAGGTCCACATCAAACTGCTCCGCCGCTTCAGTGCCCGGCGTAGCCGCCGCAAATGCAGCCTGCTTCGGAGTGATGACCAGCACGGTAGCGTTTGTCGTGACGGTCTCCGTTACCCGCGCCAGGTAGGTATAGCGCTCCGCTGAAATTACAGCGTCGTTTGAGGTGACGCTGACGACATCCTCCAGAAGCGGCGCATCCAACTTGACCGCAACCCGCGGACTGTACTCGCGGCCACTTCGACTGCCACTGATCACCACGGCATTCGCATCTCCCTCACTCGCGATCTGTGCAACCGCCGCCGACCAAATGTCCGGATCATACTGCGCCAGGTCGGCGTGATCCGCAACCAGGACCTGGTCCACCAGCAAAGCCACTTCATTTGCAACAGTGACAGTTGCAGATCCCAGCACCAGCGCGGTCACCGGGCCTTCTCTGCCCAGCTGCACGAGCGCAAGTCACCATCTCGTAGGTGCTCTTGCTCACTTTCCCATTCGCATGCTCCACAACAATCAGGATCATGCAATCACCCGCGCTTCTTCTCGCAGCAAACCCACCAGCTCCGTCGCAGCCGCCGTTGCATCTTTACCGTCCAGTATCCTGTGTAATCGGGTCTTTACCTGGACCTCCGCACCGACGACTTTCAGCTTCGGTTCGACATTGAAAGATTCCAGCGGCTCAACTCGAAGCTCCTTCTTTCTAGCCCGCATAATATTCGGCACCGTCGGGTATCTTGGCTCATTCAGCCCTTGCTGAGTCGTCAGTACCACGGGGAGTTGAACAGAAAACATTTCGCTGCCATCCTCCGCATCGTGACGTCCCGTCAACGTTTGCCCATCGATCTGCAGTGCGTTCACCCATGTCACCTGAGACCATTGCAATCGTTCTGCAGTCGCCGCTCCCAGCGCATGACTGTCCCAATCTGCCTGCTGGCCGCCGCAAAAAATCAGGTCGACATTCTCCCGCGTCGCCACCTGTGCAGCCACTTTGCTCAGCGCAATCGGATCGAGGAACAGCTCCGTCTGTACGTGAATCGCGCGATCCGCCCCCATTGCCAACACCGTGCGCAGCGCTTCCTGGCTTCGTTCCGGACCCACCGCCAGCGCAATCACTTCCGCATCCACTCCGCCCTCGCGAATGCGCAGCGCTTGCTCCACACCATACTCATCCATTGTGTCTACCACCAGCTTGCTTGCGCTCAGGTCGACCTCGCCGTTGCGCAAGCGCACCGTCTCTTCTGCGTCCAACACCTGGCGAATAACCGCCAAAATCCGCATGTGCCCTCCGACCGCTTCACGTACTACGACGTCGCACCTTATACTGCAGTGTGCAACCACTTCACATCGCGATCGTATATCCGATCGCTTCTTTTTACCGCTTGAGAATTCACCGCGACAGCTTAATCTACCCTTGATAGTTTAGCTGCGCAACCCTTGGAAGAGGTTTCCTGACCAATGGAAAAGATCGCTATTGAAGATGGCGTCAGATTACCGCTGACGTCCTTGAGTTCCGACGAACAAATCCTGCGGGATTCGGTTCGCAAGTTCGCGCAAAACAAGATTGCGCCCCTGGTCCGCGAAATGGATGAGGCCCAGAAGATTCACCCTTCCTTGCTACCGCAAATGTTTGAAATGGGCATTCTTGGCATGGAGACGCCGGAGGAGTATGGCGGATTTGGTGGATCATTTCTTGGCTCCATTTTGGCCGTCGAAGAAATCTCTGCCGTCGATCCCGCAATCGGTGTCCTTGTCGACGTTCAGAACACGCTGACGGTGAACGCGCTGCTCCGCTACGGCAGCGAGGAACAGAAGAAGAAATACCTGCCCCGCACGAACACCGATACCATCTGTTCCTACGCGCTTAGCGAAGCCGGCTCCGGGTCGGATGCATTCAGCCTGAAGGCGCAGGCGCGTTTGGACGGCGACTCTTACATCCTGAACGGCCGTAAACTTTGGATTTCAAATGCAGCCGAGGCGGACCTTTTCATCGTTTTCGCAACCGTCGATCCATCCGCCGGTTACAAGGGGATTACCGCGTTTATCATCGAGCGCGCTACGCCTGGTTTTCAGGTGGGAAAAAAGGAAGACAAGCTTGGAATTCGGGCTTCATCCACCTGCGAATTGCTGCTCGATGATTGTCGCCTGCCGATCTCCAGTGTCCTGGGCCAGCCCGGCAAAGGCTACAAAATTGCCATTGAAACACTGAACGAAGGACGCATTGGAATCGCCGCGCAAATGCTTGGACTCGCGCAGGGTGCGTGGAACCACGCCGCAAAGTACAGCCAGGAACGCCAACAGTTCGGTAACGCCATCGCCAAGTTTCAGGCGGTGCAATTCACGCTGGCAGAAATGGCCATCGAGATTGAGGCTGCTCGCCTGATGGTTTACAACGCAGCACGGATGAAAGATGCAGGTATCAACTTTGTCAAGGAAGCCGCGATGGCAAAGTATTTTGTGTCGCAAGTGGCGGAGCGGGTCGCGAGCCAGGCGGTAGAAATCTTCGGCGGCTATGGATTCGTCAAAGATTATCCCGTGGAAAAACTTTACCGCGATGCCAAAATCGGAAAAATCTACGAGGGCACGTCCAACATGCAGCTTGCAACCATCGCGAAGCTGATCCTCGCCGGTTAATGGAGAAAATGCACTAAAGGGTGTACCGTCCGGCCTCGGTGATCGCTGCAGCGATTTCCCGGCCAAGTGCGAATGTATTTTCCGGCTCGTGCTTCGCGAATCGCCGAAAAATTGTCATTCGTGTGCGCAGCATGTCGCCGTCAGCGACCGCGCCAAGAATTCGCTCCGCTGCCGTCTCCAGCACCCGAAACGAGCGAGCCGCATAATATTTCGTCATTTTCACAGCCAGCGGTGAACGGCCTTCCATCTTCTCTGCCCTTAGAATCGCGGACTCCATCACCAGCACTTCCATGATCATGTCCGCCAGCGCACCCATAATCTCCTGCTGGTCCGCCAATTCCGCACCGAATTTTTCTGACGCGGCACCGGCGCAGAAGAGAGTCGTCTTCTTCGCATTGCCCAGCAACAGATGCTGCGCCGCCAGCTTTCCGGGGCGCTCTTCGCTCGATTTCGGTCCCGCCATCACTTCATCCATCACCCTCTGAATCGCGGGCAACAGACCCAGTCTTCCCTGCATGGCTCGCTTCAACATCCACCCGCTGATAATCAGGCGATTGATCTCATTCGTACCCTCGAATATTTTGTTGATGCGCGAGTCCCTATAAGAGCGTTCCGCGGGATAGTCTTCCACATATCCATATCCACCGTGCAACTGCACCATCTGATCGACCAGCCGCTCCAGCATTTCTGAACACCACACTTTCACAATGGAGCATTCGATCGCGTATTCCTCAATGCGCTTTTGAGTTTCCACGGTCGTCGCTGTTTCGCCCTTCTCCAAATCCGACAGTGACGCATCAATCGCTCCAATCACGCGATACACCAGCGATTCGCCCGCATAAATCCCGGAAGCGCTGTCCGCGATCATCTGCTGCACGAGTCCGAATGACGCGATGGGTTTAGAAAAAGCGATCCTTTCCTTGGCATAGCGAACACCCGTGCGAAATGCATACTTCGCGCCGCCAATTGCCGCCGCGCCCAGTTTGTACCTTCCCACATTCAAAATATTGAAGGCGATGCGATGCCCCTGTCCCACTTCGCCCAGCAGGTTTTCCACGGGAACCATGCAGTCCGTCAGCACCAGCGGGCACGTCGAAGAACCGCGGATTCCCATCTTGTGTTCTTCCGGGCCCACCGTCAATCCAGCGGTTTCCGCCTCAATTAAAAATGCCGCAAACTTCTCTCCATCGATTTTCGCGAACACCGTGAACAGGCTCGCAATACCGGCGTTTGAAGTCCACATCTTTTCGCCGTTCACCACGTAGTGCTTCCCGTCTTCGGACAAACTGGCGCGGGTGCGAATATTCATCGCATCGGAGCCGGAGCTTGCCTCGGACAGCGCATACGCCGCAATCCACTCCCCAGCGGCCAGTCGATGTAAATATTTTTTCTTCTGATCCGGCGTCCCGTACCAGACCAGTGGCAGCGTGCCAATCCCCGCGTGGGCACTGAAGGAGACAGAGAAGCTGCCGCAGATCGCGATTTTCTCTGCGATCAACGCCGACGTGACCTTATCCATTTGCAGCCCGTCATACTCTTCCGGAACGTCGACCGCCATCAGCCCCAGGTTTCCTGCTTCTCGGAGCAAGCGGCGTGTGACCTCAAGATCCTTCGACTCAATGGCTGCGATTTGCGGGAAGATCTGCCTTTCGGCAAATTCGACCGTCGTGCGCTCGATCTGGCGCTGTTCGTCAGAAAAATCCTCCGCGGTAAAAATCGCTTGCGGCTCAGTTTCCTCGATCAGAAAGCTGCCGCCTGCTCCGTGCTTTATCTGTTTCGGATCTGGCCTATTCACGGGATTCTCCCTGTTGTTGCGCATGCTGGATCACATCGCTCTTCAGTCTTGCAGATTCTCGAAAATCCCAGCCGCGCCCATTCCGCCGCCTACGCACATCGTGACCAATCCATACTTCTTTTTTCGCCGCTGCAACTCGCGCAGTATGGTTGCCGTCAATTTTGCACCCGTGCAGCCCAGAGGATGCCCCAGGGCAATTGCTCCTCCATTGACATTTACCTTTGCCGGATCTAAATCTAACAGCTTCATCACTGCCAACGATTGCGCAGCAAAAGCCTCATTCAGCTCAATCACGTCGATCTGTTCCAATGTCAGTCCGGCCTGCTTCAATGCTTTAGGAACCGCATAGACAGGACCTACTCCCATTTCTTCTGGAAGACATCCCGCAGTGGCATAAGCCACGAGCCGCGCCAGAGGCTTCAGCCCCAGCGAAACCGCGATCTCCTCAGAAACAACGACGGCGGCGGCCGCTCCATCCGACATTTGCGAGGAATTTCCAGCCGTCACCGTTCCATGCGCATGAAAGACCGGTCGAAGTTTCTCAAGGGCCTCGTACGAAGTGTCTGCGCGTGGTCCTTCGTCGACTCGAAACTCGGTTTCCCGCTGTGTCTGCGTTTCCCCTGCATGTGCCTTCGGAATTGTAACCGTCACAGGCACAATCTCGTCTTCAAATTTTCTCTCCCCGATTGCAGCCAGCGCTTTTTGATGGCTTGCGAATGCAAACCGGTCTGCGTCTTCGCGCGAAATCCCATAATGCTTCGCCACTCGCTCGGCCGTCAGCCCCATTGACATGTAGGAGTCGGGATAATGATCCACCAGCCACGGATTGGCTGCAATTTTGTTGCCGCCCATGGGAATCATGGACATGGACTCCGCGCCTCCCGCGACAATCACGTCCGCGGAGCCACTGCGAATTCGATCCACCGCAAGGGCGATCGATTGCAGTCCAGACGCGCAGTATCGATTAATCGTCATCGCAGACGCTTCCACCGGTAGCGCCGCTCGCAGGGAAATGATTCTGGCCAGGTTCAGCCCCTGCTCTGCCTCCGGCATCGCACAACCGATAATGACATCCTCAATCTGCTGCACATCGAACTGCGGAACTCGATCCAAAGCCCCGCGCACTGCAATCGCTCCCAGGTCGTCCGGGCGCACCGACCGAAGGGCCCCGTTGGGCGCTTTCCCAACGGCCGTCCGCACTGCGCTCACAATCCATGCATCTTTCATGCTGGTCCTTTAGTTCCGCAGCGGCTTTCCGGTTTTCAATGTGGCCGCGATGCGCTCCACCGTCTTTGGCTCTCCGCAGAGTGACAGAAATCCTTCGCGTTCCAGGTCGAGAAAATGTTGTTCGCTGACCTGCGTCCCCGCGGTGACTGCCCCTCCGCACATTACATGGGCCACCTGGCGCGCAATTTTCACGTCATGGTCACTGATAAATTCCGCTTCTCTCATCATATGGATGCCAAGTTTCAGGTTTGCGAGCATGCCGTCACCCGGCGCAGGAATGTCCGTGCGCGGCAGCGGCGGAACATACCCCGCATCCGCCATATTTGCGGCTTGCGACTTCGCATCCGAAAGAAGTCGGTCGCGGTTCATCGTGATGCCGTCCGCCTTCCGCATCAGATGTAGTGCCTTCGCTTCCGTTGCGGAACCTGAAACTTTGGCCATCGCAATCGTCTCGAACGCAGTTCGCATCGCATCATGCATCTCTACCGAGTCGCTTCGGTGCCCCTTTCGCACCGCATTCGCAATCTCAATCGCGCGTAGCGTCATTTCCTTGCATCCACCGCCTGCAGGCAGCAATCCTACGCTGGTTTCCACCAATCCCATGTAGAGTTCGATGTGCGCTTGGCGCGACGCCGCGTGCAATGCAACTTCCGCTCCCCCACCCAGGCACATTCCAAATGGAGCGACAATTACGGGCCGCGCACAAAATCGAATCGCCTGCGTCATCGCCTGGAATTCGCGAACATAACGGTCCAGCTCGTCCCATTCTTCATCCTGGATGGCCAGCAATACCTGCATCAGGTTTGCGCCGACTGAAAAATTGGTCGCGTCGTTGCAAATGACAAACCCTTTGAAATTCCGCGTCGCATCGCTGCCGAGCCTCAGCACACGCTGCACAAATCCCACAATGTCTTCGCCAAGGGTGTTCATTTTGGAATGAAATTCGAGGCACGCAATTCCATCGCCAAGATCGATCAACGACGCGCCCGGATTCTTCTCGACCACACCGCGCGTACCTTTGGCCCTTGACACGCTCCACGTCCCGGGCTGTTCTACAACCGGGCGATATTCTCCCGAGGCGATGTCGAAATACTCGCTGCCATCCTTGCGATACCAGGAAGTCACCCCGGCCGATGCCATTCGTTCTACAACCGGGGGAATCACCTGACCCCGAGCCCGCATCTTCTCTAAAGTCTCGATGAAGCCAGCGGCATCCCACATTTCAAACGGACCCAGCTCCCAGTTAAAGCCAGCTTTCATGGCGCGATCGATATCGACCACTGTGTCCGCAACCTCTCCAATGCGATTGGCCGCGTATGCCCACAATTCCGGAAGAATTTGCCAGTAAAATTTCGCCGCCCGATCACGATCTGGATCAGCTGCCAACAAGGCTCGAATCCTCGCTGCAGCAGATTCATTCGCCTTCGCCATCTCCAGTGCGGGCATCTTCACTCGCGACGCAGGTCGATACTCCAGCGAATGCAAATCGAGAACAAGTCGCTCCTCTTTACCATCCGCGCCGCGCTGTTTCTTATAAAAGCCCTGTCCCGTTTTATCTCCAAACCATTTGCGCTCAAATATCTCTTCCAGCACTTCAGGAATTTGCACGTGTGCGCGTTCATCCCTGGAACTCGCGGCAAAATTCCGCGCCACGTTCACCAACACGTCAATGCCAACCATGTCCGCCAGCCGAAATGTCCCAGTCTTCGGCCAGCCAATCGCCGCTCCGGTCAACGCATCCGTTTCCTCGATGCTCAATCCCTGTTCCAGCATGGTGCGAAACGTGTTCAACATGACGAACGTGCCGATGCGATTGGCGATGAAATTGGGTGTGTCGTGCGCATACACAACCATCTTTCCCAGGTACACCGAGACGAAACTCTCGACGGTCGCAACCACCCGCGGATCCGTCTCGGGTGTACGAATGAACTCCACCAGTCGCATATAGCGCGGCGGATTGAAAAAATGCGTTCCCAACCAGCGCCGACGAAACGGTTCCGGCATGTCTCTAGCGATCAATCCAACCGGCAGGCCGCTGGTGTTCGTACTCACGATGGCGTTGTCGCGTAGGTAGGGTGCGACCTTGTTGAGCAGCGCACGTTTGATTTCGAGATTCTCTGACACGGCTTCGAGAACCCAATCGCACGCCTGCAACTTCTCCAGGTCATCTTCAAAATTCCCGACCGTGATACTTTGCACCGCTGCGGGATCGACAAATGCCGGAGGCTTAGCCTTCTTTAGGTCTTCGAGCGCTCGCGCGGCCAGAATATTTCGATCCGACGCGCCTTCTGGCACCAGATCCAGAAGCAGCACTGGAAATCCAGCATTTGCGATATGCGCCGCAATGCGCGCGCCCATGGTTCCTGCGCCTAGAACAGCGACACGTTGGATTGAATCGTTTGCGTCAGCGGATGGCATAACACCTTTGTACAGGAGGCAATTTACGGCTGAGAGAATTCTGCGCGCGAAAGTTTTATTTCGGCCGCTCCATATCGAACCTGTCTCGCGTTCGCGTATATGTGGAACCTGCCATGCGCCCGATGGCCTGCAGTTTGTCGGGATCAATTCGGAAATTGTCGAACAACGCTGTGTTCACGTGGAAACGCAACACTTCTCCCAGCACCAGGCTTCCACCCAGCGGCTCTGTGCTCACATGAATCACCTGCTGCAATCGGCACTCCATTTGCACATGGGATTCGCCCACGCGCGGAGGCCGAACAACCTCACTCGCGACCGGCGTCAGTCCTGATACGACAAACTCATCGACCTCCGGTGGCAACTCCGCGGAGCACGCATTCATTTGCTCGGCAAATTCTTCTGACACAATGTTCACCACAAATTCCCGCGTCGCGATAATATTACGCAACGTATCCTTGGTGGACTGCAATCCGCGATTCGCGATCCCGCGCATCATCGGACAAAAACACACGATCGGCGGATTGGCGCTCGCTACAGTAAAAAAACTGAATGGCGCCAAATTGCGGACACCGCCCGCATCCATCGAGGACACAAACGCGATCGGCCGCGGAACCACCGAGCCCACCAACAACTTGTAAATGTCCTGCGGCTTCTGCTCCGCTGGATTCAGGGTGGTCATCGCGCCGGGTGCAGCAATGTCAGTCATCCAACTGGCTCCAACTTCGCGTGATCTTTGGCGCCCCAGCTGGCCCAGTAATCCGCCCACTCCACCTTTTCACCCGCCGGCAGCACGTGGATGGGGTTCAAACCGTCCAGCATCACTGCCGACTCATCCGTAAAACTTTTCGCCTTTTGATTTGCCAGCGCCTTGGGATGTGGACCGTGATGAATTCCGCGCGGATGCAGGGTCGCATATCCTGGCTTCACATTATCGCGACTGAAGAAATCTCCATCATGGTAAAAAATGAACTCATCATAATCCGTGTTGCGATGGAAAAACGGCACTCGCAGCGCATCCGGCTCCTGCTCCAGCGGCCGCGGTAGAAAACTGCACACGACCGCGCCCTGGGTCACAAATGTCGTATGCGCGCTTGGCGGCAGTGCAGCGCGATGACTGGATACGGGCCGAATATCTCGCAGGTTGATCTTCCACGCAGTCAGATCACCCTTCCACCCGACCACGTCAATTGGATTGAATGGATAAAACACCTTCGAAAATTCATTCTCATTCTTGATCCGAACTTCCCATTCGCGCATGTCGTCGAGATATGGCGACGGCTCCGGCGTCGTAATAACAGCCGGATCGTACAGTGCATGCTGCCCCAGCAAACCTTTATCCGGCTGTTCAAATTCCGTCTTCGACTGAAAGATCAGGAAAAAATTATCCTCCGTGTCTGGAACCACGCGATACGTCACAGCCCGCGGAAGATTGATGTAGTCTCCCTTTTCAAATCGCAGCGGACCAAAGTCCGTCTCGATGACGCCACTGCCGCGATGGACAAAATACATCTCATCGCCATCGGCGTTGCGAAAATAAAAGGGCATTGGCTTCGACCGCCGGGAAACAGCCACCGTGATCTCGTTGTTGCCGAGAAACTCGATCGGCGCGCCCTGTGCATCCTTCAGGTCTGTGGGCTCCAGCTTGTTCAAGTCGAAAAGATGCGGCCGCAGTTTGCCTTCAAACCGTGTCCAGCCGGTCGGCGCATGGGCGTGGTACAGGTGGCTTGCTTTGCCATAAAAACCCTTGCGCCCGTGCTCTTCTTCAAACGTGCCCTCAGGCAATCCAACGTGGGCTTGCAACGCCGTCTTTCCTTTATTCAGCGGATACATTGGCGATTCTCCTTTGCCGAAACCCTTCAACCTCTGGGATGTTCTGGACGCACAACGCGATTGCGCAGCACCCCGATCTTCTCAATTTCCAGTTCGATCACGTCACCAGGTTGCACCCAGCGATTCAGTTCCAATCCGCAACCCGTTCCCACCGTGCCGGAACCGAGAATGTCCCCCGGATAAATCGTGTCGTCCTGCGAAAGAAACTCAATCATCTGCTCGAACTTCCAATGCATGTCGCGTGAGTTTCCCCGCGACCACTCCTCGCCGTTCACACGCGCCACCATCTCCAGCGAGTATGGATTCGGAATTTCATCCCGCGTTACCATCCACGGTCCCATCCCGCTCGCCCAGTGCTTTCCCTTCGCCGGTCCCAGCCGCACTTTCATCTCGCGGCGCTGAATGTCACGAGCGCTAAAGTCGTTCATGATCGTATAGCCCGCGATGTATTCTCGCGCTTTCGCTGCGGGAATATTGCGCCCCTCGCGGCCGATGATCACGGCCAATTCCAACTCATAATCGAACCGCTCGGTAAACGATGGCCACAGTACATCCTGATCCGTCCCAAGCAAATTATGGTGGCCCGTCTGATAGTAGACCGGAAATTCGTACCACTCCTGCGGCATCGGCTCACCGCGTTTCTCGAACCCCATCTTCACGTGCGATTCGAAAGCAAAAAAATCGCGGACCGATCGCGCATCCGGCAGCGGCGTGCGCAAACGAATCTCGTTCCATCGATAGCGAAGCGTTTCATCACGTTTGCCAACTCGCAGTTCTGCAGGCAAACTCGCCATCGCCTTCCGCGCTTCGTCCATCGAAGCTTCACCGCCATCCAACAAGCCAAGCAGCGACGGAGGAACCAGCGCATCCGCCAACCGCGCGTTTCCCGAGGCCTGCGCAGCAGCAAAATTCAAATCGATCACGCCCTCGGCATCAACAGCGCCCAGTCGGCTCTGCCATCCCAGGTGCGTGTGGACCTCAAACGTGCACAGTCTCATGCCTGTCCTTACAGATTGCCGCGAAGTCCCTGCTCGCGCTCGATTGCCTCAAACAGCGCTTTGAAATTCCCTTTGCCGAAACTGCGGCCGCCCTTGCGCTGGATGATTTCAAAAAACACAGTCGGACGATCCTCCACCGGACGCGTGAAAATCTGCAGCAGATATCCTTCCTCGTCCCGATCGACCAGCAGGTTCAGCCGCTTCAGCTCTTCTACCGGCTCGTCAATGTTTCCCACTCGCTTCTCGAGCTCGTGGTAGTACGTGTCCGGCACTCGCAAAAACTCTACGCCTTGCTCTCGCAACCTGCTCACCGTGGTCAAAATGTCATCTGTCGCCAGCGCCAGGTGTTGCGCGCCGGGCCCTTGATAGAAGTCCAGATACTCCTCAATCTGCGACTTCTTCCGCCCCTCTGCCGGCTCGTTGATGGGGAACTTCACCCGCCCGTTCCCGTTCGACATCACCTTCGACATCAGCGCCGAGTACTCGGTAGAAATATCTTTATCGTCGAAGCTCTGGAACATCTCAAAGCCCATCACGTCGCGATAGAAATCCACCATCGCATTCATTTCATTCCAGCCAACATTTCCCACCACGTGGTCAATGTATTTCAGGCCCACCGGCCGCACCACAGGATCATGCGTCACATGATGAAAGCCCGGCAGAAAAATTCCGTGATAGTTCTTGCGCTCCACAAATGTATGGATCGTATCGCCATAGGTTGCAATCGATGCCATCGTAACCGTGCCCTGCTTGTCCTCCAGGGTCCACGGCTCGCGCACGCTGCGGGCTCCTCTCCGCGTCGTCTCCAGCCACGCCGAAGTGGCATCGTCGACCCACAGGGCGATGTCCTTGATGCCGTCGCCATGCTTGGCAATGTGATCTGCGATGGCATTATCGGGGCGCAGCGGGGTGGTCAGCACAAAACGCACTTTTCCCTGCTCCACAACGTAGGAAGCGCGGTCGCGCAGACCTGTTTCAGGCCCAGCATAGGCAACCAGCTTCATCCCGAAGGCGGCGCGATAAAAGTATGCGGACTGTCGCGCGTTCCCGACGTAAAACTCGACATAATCGGTGCCATTCAGTGGCAGAAAATCATTCTTCGTCGCGTTGGCGGGTTGCAGCGATGGATGCTTGGCGGTAGCAGGCATAATGTTCCTCCCTTTAGGATGCGGAGTCTCGTCACCGGAACTCGGTGCTCGGCAACCTATCACAATATACCTGCAAGCCTAGACCTGCCTAGCGAGAAGGCCTGTTCGCTCTGTTGCAGATTGCCACCGCCATGCAGGGGTGCTTTTGCCTCTTTGTAAAGAGCGGTTTGAGCGGAATACTTCTGCGCACCGTGACCCGGATCAAATTGCATGGCGGAGGAACAGATATGCCATGGTCATGCCGAACATGATCAGCGAATTTCCTATCATAAAGCGATGGGCTCTCTTGTTGAACTGGCTTGCCTCATCGTCGGTATAATTCCAACGAATTCTCATGAACTCGCTTTGCAAATTGCGGAATAACCAAGTGACGACAGAAAGATAGATGGCGATTTCGATGCCAATCGATATCCACCTGTGGGTGTAGACCCCAATCAACACCAGGCTGAACATTCCTAATATGGCTGAATATAGCCCGACGAAGGGATCGACACCGCGTAAGCCTTTAAGCTGCAGTTTCGTTGTCATCTGTTACTCCACTGATTGTCAAAATCTATCAGACCGATCCTGAAATTGAGCGCCAGCAAACACAATTGACAGGTTTGCCTCGCCGGCGGCATCCTAAAAGGTTTAGCCCGGCTGCTTTCCAGCACGCACTTCAGGCGCAGCGGAGGGACTCACGCCATGTCAATCCATCACGAGCAGTTGACTCCCGCGCAACAGAAAAATGAGCAGCTCGTGGCCGCGCGCCCCTATCTCATCGAGCAGCACTGGGCCGCCTACACACCGGATCAACATGCCACCTGGTCGGAGCTGGTGCGTCGCTGCATGCCGCAATTGCGTCAGTACGCCTGCCAGGAATATCTCGACGGCTTCCAGCAGATCGGGCTGCGCGAGGACAGCATTCCCGACCTGGCCGCCGTCTCCGCCAAGCTGGAGCCGCGAACCGGTTGGAACTCGACCCCTGTGTCCGGCTACCTGCCCGCCAACGCTTTTTTTGAAATGCTGGCGGCGCGCCGGTTCCCCACCACGACCACACTGCGCGACCGAAGCTCACTCGAGTACACTCCGGAGCCCGACATTTTTCACGACGTCTTTGGTCACGTTCCCATGCACGCCCATCCCGTCTTTGCGGATTTTTTGCATGAGTACGGCCGGATCTGCAGCCATCTCACAGACCGTCCGGAAGACATGACCCGCATGGGCAGGCTCTTCTGGTTCACGGTCGAATTTGGCGTCATCCGCCAGGACGGACGCACCAA
The DNA here is from genome assembly GCA_963794795.1 of uncultured Acidobacteriota bacterium. GTDB lineage: Bacteria > Acidobacteriota > Terriglobia > Terriglobales > Acidobacteriaceae > JAKAAZ01. The sequence continues at coordinate 326,082 of CAWCFC010000018.1, forward strand.
AGTCTACGGCAGCGGGTTGATTTCCTCTCACGGAGAGTGCTCCTACGTCGTCGAGCGCGGCCCGGAAATACGCGATTTTAATCTGGATCAAGTGCTGGAACATGAGTTTTCTATCTCAGAAATGCAGCCGGTGCTGTATGCGGTAGAGTCATTCCAGCAGATATATGAGGCCGCGCAGGAAGCCGGCCGCAGCCTCGGCTAAACAAAACCAGGACGGATGTCTCCCGCAGTCACAATCCTCAAATCGCCGCGAGCCACACGGAGCGCGACCCTGCATCAAGCCCGGTAGCGATACTATCCCTGTTTTGCTCTAAAACTTTCACAGAATCGCAACCTGTTTGTTAGAGAATAGGGTGTACCCTTTTCAGACCACGGAGGAACTGCGTGCCGCGAATCCACTACCAGCAACAGCTGGCGCAATTGAAAGACAAGCTGCTCGCCATGGCGGCCCTTGCCCAGCAGACCATGGATTGTGCGATGGATGGCTACCTGAAGTCCGACATGGTTCTGTTGCACCACGTTCAGGAAAACGAAGCCGCCATCAACGCCGCCGAGCGCTCCGTCGACGAAATGGCCTATGACCTGATGGCAATGGAACAGCCGATGGCCATTGACCTTCGCTTCCTGCTGGCCGTCATTAAAATCAATGGCGACCTGGAACGAATCGGCGATCAGTCGGTGAACATCGCCGATCGCGCTGCGGAACTACTGCAGATGCCGCACGCCGACTTATCCGTCAATTTGCATGAGATGGGCGAGCTGACGGAGCAGATGATTCGCATCGCCCTGCAATCCCTGCTGGACGGCGACGCCACTATGGCCAAGTCCGTCCTTGCCCTCGATAACGATCTCGATCAGATGAACCGCCAGGTTCATAAGGCCATGATCCTTGCCATTCAAGAGCATCCCGAGTGGACGGAGCAGGCACTCAACACCATCATTATTTCCCGCAATCTGGAGCGCATCGGCGACCACGCCACCAACATTGCGGAAGATGTCATCTTCTGGGTGCACGGCGCCGACGTCCGCCACCAACTCAGCCTGGCCACCGATTAGTGCGGCTCTCTCTCTAAATTCTCCCGCTCCAAACCCCTCGCGGTCAGCCTGGCGCCCAATTATCTGTTATAACAGGTATGTCGAGACAACCCGCCTATGACTCCTCCCAGCAAGACCTCCCCTCCGCGCAAATCGGCGTCGCGTAAGCCATCGCCTCCCACCCCGAAACCGATTGGCCTGCAGGCGGAACTGCGCCAGACAAAATCCTTCGAGAGCCTGCACTCCGAAGCCTTTCTAAATCTTGTCCGTACTTCCGCCCAGATGCAGCACGCCCTTCACTTACAATTGAAGCCGTATGGCATCACCGAGACGCAATACAATTCGCTGCGGATTTTGCGCGGCGCTGGCTCCAGCGGGTTGACCTGTGCGGAGATTGCCGAGCGGCTGGTCAGCCAGGATCCCGACATTACCCGGCTGGTGGAACGTCTGCAACGTCAGGGGTTGGTGCGCAGAGAGCGCGGTGAAAAGGATCGTCGAGTTGTCCTGACGAAAATTACTGCCGCCGGACTCGATCGGCTGAAAGAAATCGATCCGGTGGTCAACAGCACGGTGAACGCACTGCTCTCCCACCTCTCATCATCCCAGTTGAAAACGATGATTGACCTGTTGGAAAGGGCCCGACTGTTCGCCGAGCCCTCAAATCCAAGCAAATAGCATTGCGCCTCAGGGACGAAGTCGACCCATATTGATTTCCTGCACTGTCGCTTTGCCGGTGCCAGTATTCACCGATGGCTGTTTCAGCAACTGATGATGCAGGCAATAGAGCGCCAGTTCAAGCCGGTCAGAGACGCCCAGCTTGTCGTAAATCTTACGCAGGTAATTTTTCACCACCTGCTCCGTGGTGCCAATCTTGTACGCGATTTCCTTATTCCGCATACCCTGCGTCACGCAACCGATGATCGACAATTCCTTCGGCGAAAGCCGCGGCTGCAGCTTCGGATTGGTCAGGTTGTTGGCCTCAGTCCTGTAGGCCTCAATCACCCAGCTGACCGACTGATTGTCGATCCAGGTTTCTCCGTCCGCAATTTTGCGCACGCAGCGAATGAGCAGGTCAGGAGAAATCGATCGTGAGATGACTCCGCGCACTCCGCGACGATACAGATCTACGATGAACGTTTCACTGTTCTCGCTCACCTGAACGATCAACTTGGCGTTCGGGGCGCGCTTCAACATGTCAGGAATCGCTTCTGCCTGGCCGGAGATCATGCCTCCGTCCAGCAACACTATGTCAGATGGATAACGTTCCAGCGCAGCCAGCAGACCCGGATAATTCTCGGCCTGCGCCACTACGCGCATGTCGTCCTCAACCGCAAAAATCTTGCGGATGCCTACTCGGTAAATGGCTTGCGAGTCTGCAAGCAGAATGCGGATTCCGGCAGCTTCTTCGGTAGGTCCCGAAGAGCTTTTCTCCGGAACAGCGGCTAGCCCGGACTCAGGCGTCGAATCGGAGCTGGGGTTCGGGTTCATAAGTTTCTTTGTTGCGTCGGCAGAAATGACAGGCATGCTGTGCCTCAGGAGAGCATTTCGTAGTTATCAATTACAGTGGCAACTTCTACTTGTTCTGGACTTCGTCTGTAGGATCGGATCACTCGTCCACAGCAATGTACCCGTACGTCCTCGGAGGTCCCCAGCGTGGCTGAGGGCATGATCATCTCAACTTCAATGGCGCTTCCCGCTTCCAGAATGCGGGAAAACGAAAGCAACAAACCGCTGGCGGAAACGTTAATTGTCTCGGCTTCCTCTTCGCCTTTTTCCGTCTGTATCTTCACCTTCATCCGTACTGGGAAACGTACAGAGTTGCGCAATTCCAAAACTGAGCCAGAGTGAGAGAGAGCGTTCTTCTGGACTGGTTCATGCACGGGAGATCACTCCAACTCGAATTTGGACAGAGCCAAATGGGCTCTCTCTGCAAGTGTGTTCTGAGTGATCAGAATACATGGAACAGTCACATTTGCACAGTTACTACTAAGAGTCACGACGGTAACTTAACAGTTATTACTGTTAATAGGCAAGTCCTTGCGATTCAGTAATCCAGAGGATTTTTGATGAGATCAACAACAAATTCGCTAAGTCGTTTTCCAGGAATGATTTAACGGACCCTTCCCGGTCCCAATTGGAACTGCGTGTCGCAGCGCACCCGTAACGTAACGCTTGGCAAATTCCACAGCCCCTGAAGGCTCATCCCTCAATGCGATTCGAGCTGCCAGGGCTGACGAAAAAGTACACCCCGTTCCATGCGTCGAACTCGTCTCGACCCACTCACCGCGAAACCACTCAAGCATTCCATCATGCAACAACAGGTCGTCCGGCCTCTTCGCATGGCCACCTGTCACAACAATCTTCAGCGTTGGATTTCCTCGATCCGTCGCCATTCGATGCAGATCCCTGGCTAGATTCTCCGTTTCTTCGCTGTTTGCCGGAGTCACTCCGCCCGTCAAACTTGCCAGTTCTGCCAAATTTGGCGTGATCCAGTTTGCCCGGGCCAGCCCCGCACGGCGCAATACCTCGCAACCTTCAGAATCTAGTAAGTCCTTGCCAGAACTGGACTTCATGACCGGATCCAGCACCACCGGCACATTCTTCTGTCCCTCCAGCCACAGAAAAACGGCCGCAGCAACGGCTCCGTTGCCTAACATTCCCACCTTAATCGCGTCGAACCGTACATCCTCCGCCAGGCAGTTCAGCGTCTCAGTCACGGTGCCTGGATCCAGCCCAATCACTTTTCGAACTCCCAGGGTGGACTGGATGGTGAGCGCTGTGATGGACGCCATGCCGTAGACTCCAAGCGCGGCAAAAGTTTTCAAGTCCGCCAACACGCCCGCTCCGGCCGATGGATCATAGCCGGCGATCGACAAAACGATGGGCAGTGAGCTTTGAATGGCTGCTGAATTGGAACTGGAAGGCGAAATCGATCCCTCCGCTCCCGCAATGGAGCGCTCTGGATCGGGAGACTGATTCGGCGGACGCGGCAAGACTTTTCCTGCGGTTCAAGACAGCCGTCTAGAAGCTGGACTGGAGCGCCTTTTATGGGTACCACAAACTCCTTGGTTTTGCAAGCGAAATTTAAAATAAGTCTATTTTTTTCTTTGACTTAGGTAACACTTTGCAGATAGACTTAGAGGAGTTTTTGCTCATGGGAATTTTGAACCCCAATACGACCTCAAACAGTGCCGACGGTCCGCTCTCCATTCGTCGCGCCGTCTCCATTGCTGCCGGGCTGTTCTGCGGCGTTACTCTAACGCTGCACTGCGTCCAGCCCAATCGCGCACCCGCGTCGGTGCTGGCCGAGGCGACGCCCTCGACTACACGGCCTGCGACAGCTAAGACGGCCACTCCCGCACCTGCTGCGAAGAAGGTCCAGGATTGGCATCAGATCGGCCTGGCCTCCTGGTACGGACGCGAGTTCCAGGGGAAAGAAACCGCCGACGGCGAGTCCTTCAACATGTATGACCTGACCTGCGCCCATCGCTCCCTGCCTCTTGGCACCTGGGTCAAGGTCACGAATCTCCACACCCGCAAGTGGATCGTCGTCCGTGTCAACGATCGTGGCCCGGTGCCCGATACCCGGATCGCCGACCTGTCTTCTGAAGCCGCCTACATGCTGGGGATGCGCGCCCGCGGTGTCACCCGCGTCCGCCTCGACGTCATTGATCCCAAGGCTGCCGTCGAAATTGCCCGTCTCGACAAGATCCGCATGGCCCGCGAGGCCGCCGAGCAATCCTCCATCGAAACCGGCAACTAACGCTCGCTTCAATTTCGGGTGCCCTGTTCGCAATCGGACATGTTCCCCGCCCTCGAGGATGACTCTGCCCGTCATTAGCCATCGGACCTAATCTCCCTCAGCGACCCCCGGCGAGAACCTCATTCCGCACCGCGGATCCCTCTCGTTCCAAAAACCACGTATCGACCCCATCGTCTACCATTCGATCTACCGCACTCCGCCGACAACCCGCCGCCAGGCGAGTGCTAGGCAAAGAGGACCCTTCCATGGAATACAAGTTTCTGACGAACCTGCAGGAAGAACTTGCACTACCCGAAAAAGGAATCTTGAGTCATGTCCTCCAAAAGGACGACTACGTCAACGTGACGCTGTTCGGCTTCGCTGCCGGGGAAGAGCTTTCCTCTCACTCCGCGCCAACACCGGCCATCCTCTATTTCCTTGAAGGCGAGGGCAATGTCCTGTTGGGTCAGGATACGGTGGCCGCGCAGCCGGGTTCCTTCGTCTATATGCCTCCCATGCTTCCCCACGGCATTCTTGCAAAGACTCCCGTTCGCATGCTGCTGATTCAGATAAAGTGCCAGCCTCAAGGACCCGAACCAGGATTGCATGGGAATGATCGAGGAACAGCATGCAGCACGGGTTGAGTCGAGTATCACCGACTTGTATCCCCGGACACCTGAGTCGCCCCGTTGAGTCAGGTTCTCGGACAACCGAAAAACAAAACATAGCCGTCCGGGTCAGTGAGCTCGAAGCCGCGCAATCCCTCCCCCGTGTCCTTGAGGGGTGTGCTGAAAATCGCGCCGCGATCGACAAATTCGGCGGCAAGAGCATCCGGGTCTGGCGCAAAGACAAAAGCATCCCACCTCATGGATGGATGACGCTTGGGATTTGGCAACGGTGGTACGTTCCTCTCCGACTTCAGGAATATCTGCGCCCCATCGCGGCGAATGATGGCGAAGAAAGGATTTCGATCTGGCTCCTGAAATGTAACCTCGAATCCAAGCTTCTCGCGATAGAACGCGATGGCTCGACCGACGTCGCTGACGACGAAGAACGGAGAAATCGCCGAAGTCGTTGCTCGAGTCATGAACGTTTTCCTTCCTTGTATCTCGATCCTCACCTAGTTTGCAGGCCCAGCAAAAAGAATGAGATTACCATCCGGATCTTGCACGATGAATGTGCTCGCTCCCCATGGCTCCTTCCTCAGTACCTGGTGGAAGGGTACGTCGGCGCCCTGATATGCAAGGAAGAGCTTCTTGATCTCCTCCGCACTGCCCAGCGTGATTGAGGCGGATAGCAGGTCCTCGCGTTCACGGACGCCCCCCGCAAAAACAGGCTCGTCCATATGGCGCAATGCAAGCCGCGCGTTGTCGCGACTCACCTGTCCATAGAACGGCGGATCGCCATAGACAAAGTCGAGGGTGAAGCCGAGCTTCTGAGTGAAAAACTCGGCGGACACTTTCAGGTCACGAACGTAGAGGTGCGCCGCCACCGAGTTGAGAATCGGCTGAGAGTGCGGGTGCGTCTGAGACATCGCGCGCAAGCTCCTTTCGTCATCGCAGAGGATGCTTAGCCCGTTTTCTCGCCAAGCCAGCTAAAAACAGAACCCCATCCCAGGCGGGACAGGGTTCACTCGGTTTCACGCCAAAAACCTGACGCTAGAGCTTTTCGTGGAACTCGCAAGCAGAGCAGGAGATGTACACCCCGCCCGGTACGCCGCGTTCCCGATCCTTGACGCGCTTCACAATGCGGGTCGGCTTGGAGCACTTGGGACAATCCGTGCTCTTGGTGGTATCCATTTCCTTTTTACGGTCGCCCGTTTTCGCAATCTTTGCCATGATCTTTCCAATCTCCTTCGACTCGGCGATCCGCGCGCCACATCCTCCAGCCACTCGACCTCGCACCATTCGCTACGGTAGGTCTCAACAAGACCAATCCAGGGCGACAAAAGATGAGTGGGAAATTCGGCTCTGAGACGAGCCAGAGCGGTCGCGAATCACTTGCAATCCCAGTTTACACCAAGCCGCGAGTCCCCACTACTCGGCACGCGATGCGTTCGGGACGAGCGCATTCCGCCCACTCGACCGGGCAAATCGGCGCAGTTTCGAACGGCAATATCCACTATGGCAATTCAGAAGGCGGCTCATGCACCGCAGGTTCCTGTGGCGCGGAACTCGTCGCGTTCATCGGCGCAATCTGCACCAACCCCGCCTTCGGAGTGTCACTCGCTGGCGCCGACGCGGCTGCGGGCGGAGCCGGATGCATCGGATGACTCAGGTCCACAGGAATACCCGCGGGCTTGATCTCTGGCTGGCCATATTTCCACGCCAGGTCCCGAGTCGCTCGCACCAGAAAATACAACCCCACCCACAATACGATCAACGTGATAAGGCTGCCTTCCGGCCCAAACTCGGCACCCGTCAGCCAGGTCGGCCCATCGGCGTAGGTGTGGATCACGCTAGAAACCTGCCGGTTGCTCGCCAGGGGTTGGCCGAACAAGACCCCAATGCTCGCGGTCCATGCAAAGTGCAATCCCCATCCCAGCCAAAGTGCGTGAGTTCTCAAGTAGGCCGCCGATAACAAAATTGCTGCCACCGCGCTGATCCACACGGCTGTCGGAGTCGAGCCAGGCGTCGCCACTCGCAGCGCTCCGAAAATAATGGCTGCCAGCACCGTCGCCGCGAACGGGCCCACAGTCTCCACCAGCTTTTGAAAGGGATATCCGCGGAACGCAATCTCTCCCGCCAGCGCGCCTGCCAACAACGTTAGAAGCTGCACGATCAGCAGTCCCCACGCTCGCGGAGCAGTCCACAGCTGCACGTAAAAATGTCCCACCAGCGCGATGATCAGCAGAACGACGGTTACCATTCCCCAGCCCAGCGCGGCGCCCAGTCCAAACTCACGAGCAGCGCCGGGCCTGCCTGGCAGGCCCATCGATCGGATGGGCTCGCGGCTGCCGTCCCACGCAAGCTCCATATACCCGAAGCCAACGATCAACATAAAAATCTGAAAAAGATTGCGAATCAGGGGAAATGACGCGCCACGGCTGAAGCCATGTGCACCTCGGTTGGCCAGGTAGTAGGTGACCAGCAGCCAGCCAACTGCGCCGAGGAACCGAAAAAAAGCGCGTCCGCGACCCGGACCCCGCAGCAGACTCATACCCCTACCCCGCCAAATCGAATCAGCCGGCGACGCCAAACGAAATCGCTCCCGCCAGGAAACAGAACACCCGCAGCCGCCACAGCCCAGCTAGCGAGATCGCGCATGCAACGCCCGCACCGGCTGCCTGGCTGCACCGTTCATCCTTCGGTAAAAAACTGTGCCATGTTGCGAAACTTTAGGATCCTGTTCCGCACCAGCTCATCCGTGGCGAGCTTCTGCAGGTCGCTCAAATTCTGCTGCAGCACCTCGTCGAGCAGCCTGGTTGCCAGCTCTGGATCGCTCTGCGCACCACCCGGGGGTTCCGGCACAATCGCGTCTACACAACCCAGCCGAAAAACGCTTTCAGAATTCGTCTGCAGCGCTTCCGCCGCCAGCGCTCGCTTGCTCGCGTCCCGCCACATGATGGAGGCGCAGGCTTCGGGTGAAATCACCGAGTACACCGCGTTCTCCAGCATCAGCACTCGATCCGCAACCGCTAGCGCCAAGGCTCCGCCCGAGCCACCTTCCCCAGTGATGGTCGAGAGTATCGGCACCCGCAGCCGCGCCATCTCTCGCAGGTTGCGCGCAATGGCTTCCGCTTGTCCGCGCTCTTCCGCACCGAGTCCCGGATTGGCGCCGATCAAATCAATAAACGTGAATACCGGCCGGCCAAATTTCTCGGCGAGCTTCATCGCTCGCAGCGCCTTGCGATAGCCCTCGGGATTCGGCATCCCGAAGTTGCGAGCCACTTTCTCCTTGGTGGTGCGACCCTTCACGTTCGCAATCACCATCACCTGTTGCTCGTGAAAGCGCGCCATGCCGCACGACATCGCCAGATCGTCGCCAAAGGAGCGATCGCCGTGAATCTCACTGAAATCCGTAAATAACGACTGGATAAATTCCATCGGATACGGGCGCTTCGGATGCCGCGCCAACTCCGTCTTCTGCCAGGCCACACTATGTGTTTCGGCTGGCGTTTCTGTCCGCTTGTCTGCTGAGTTCTCTGCCATCATGGTAGAACTTCGATTCTAGTGGCCTGCAGCGTCCACGCACAACTAATCCATTGGATTCCAAATTCAGACGCGACGTCTTGACCAGTGGCCCTGGAAAACCCTCGCCTCTCTCCATTGTCCAGAAATGCGCGTGTTTCCTCGCTACGCACCGGTATGGCAGTACCATCTTCGCCTCGATCCGCATCTGAAATGGTTCTCAAACCACCCAAGTACTAGAAAGGAACCTCTCGCCCCGCAAAACTGAAAAACCGGAAACAAACAGCCTATGGAACTCGTCCTGAATCCTACTAGCTTGCGGTCTGCCTTCTATCGTTCGCCTCCAAGAGAGAGTCTTTCATGTCCCATGCGTTTCGCCCGTTCCTCCATTTTCTATTTCACCTTGGCTATCTTGGGCCGTTCGTCCTGGGCATTCTCGATTCTTCCTTCCTGGTTCTTCCCTTTGGCAACGATCTTCTGGTCGTCGGTCTGATCGCGCACCACCACGCCGGATTTTTCATCTACGTCCTCTCCGCGGCCTGCGGGTCAACCGTTGGGGTGATCCTGCTTTCCAAGGTGGCTCGCAAATTCGGAGAAGATGGCATACGGAAGGTAGCCGGTCAAAAACAATTCGACAAACTAAAGAAGAGAATCGGCGATCGCTCTGGAGTTGCCGTCGCCATCGCTTGCCTCGCGCCGCCACCCTTTCCCTTCACCATGGTCATTGCTGCCGCCAGTGCCCTGGGCTATTCCTTGTGGCGCGTGGCCTCCATCAATTTCGTGTGCCGCGCCGTTCGCTTTTGCGTCCTCGGCATGTTGGCCATCAAGTTTGGCACCGCCATCCTGCGCATCGCCAAATCGCCAGCGTTCGTCTGGAGCATGGTGGTCTTCATCGCGTTGTGCTTGATCGCCAGCGCGTTTTCTATCTGGCATTGGGTCCATTCCACACGATCCGGCAAGCGACCCCATAAACCCGCCGTCGCTAAAACATAAACTCGGCCGCAAACTGCATCGATCGCGCCGGCAACTGATTGGTAATGCCAGTCAAAGGCTGGCCAAATCCCGGACCTGGCGTGGCTCCGTTGCCATACGTCCCGCTGTAGCCCACAAAGTTCGCGTGATTCAAAACGTTGAACGCCTCCACCCGCACCTTCGTTTGAAACCGTCCATTGTCCATCGCGAAGATCCGTTCTAGAAAAGGATCGATGTCGTAAATCGCGCCCCCACGACCCGTGTTGCGGCCCACCACCGCTCCATCAATGACCGGCCGGTCGGTCGTCGCGCCCAGGTCTCCGCTGTTCGTCGATCCCGTCACAAAGTTGTACGGCAGCCCCGACGCCAGCGTCATCACTCCGCCGGCGTTGATCTTGAAAAACGTCGGATAGCTCCCGCTCAACACAAATCGGTGCCTCTGATCAAAAATGGCGTTCCCATTTTCTGCCGCGCCGGTAAAGTTCGGGTCATTTGGATTCTGACTGGGAACGTCTGGATCAACATTGTCGATAGCGTGCGACCAGGTGTAGCTCGCCAGCATCGCCAGCCCGTTGTTGAACCGATGACTCAGGTTCACATCCAGCGCGTCATAGTAGGCGTAGCCATCATTCACATCACTTTGAATCACACTGTATGGCGGCTGCGGGTTACTTGCGGCCTTCGGATTGCACGTCATTCCCTCCTGCTGATACCACTCGATCCAGTACGGGCGCGTGCAGTTCGCCGCCTGCGCCGTACGGCTCTGCCCCTGCGCAGTCCGAATGAATGGAGTCGGCGGATCGACATCCAGCGGCCGAACATTTCTCAAGGTGTGCGAACCCACATAATCCGCGCTCAGAATCCAACCCATCCCCAGTTCCTGCTGCAATCCAACGATCCACTGCTGGTTATCCGGATTCAGCAGCTGTTTGGGATAACCACGCAGCGTCGATGTCGGGAAGAACTGATTCAGATAAGCGCTGTCTCCCGGCCGAATATATAAGCTCCGCAACGGCACTTGCGCTCCCGGTGGAAATGCCGGCAGCGGCGCCGCCGCCACACTCGACGGAAATCCAATTTGACCTGGCGCGGCCGTGTAGTTGAACACTCCCGTCGGCCCCGTCAACGCATAATTCGCCTCCGAGTTGTCGACCACCTGCGCATAGTAGATGCCATATCCGCCATGAAACACCGTCTTTCCTTGACCCGTGGGATCGTAAGAGATGCCGATCCGCGGCGCAAAATCCGCCCTGGCATCTGTAAATGTCTGCTGCTCGTACCGCAATCCAAGATTCAGCGTCAGGTTTCGAGTCGCGCGAAAATTATCCTGAACAAATAATCCCCACAACACGTCGTTCACGGAGTAATCGGCGTTGCCGTAACTCTGCGTATAGTGCTGCACATTGTTCAAATCATCCAGGTACGCTGGGCTCTCGCAGATCTCCAGCGCTTGCGTGCAAGGGTTGTAGACAAACTGCCCATCGTAAATGGGACCGCCATACTCTTTACTATTCCCGCCGCTATGCGAGGCAAGAACTTGAACCCCATACGTCAGCTGATGTCGACCCACGGACCATGCCAGCGTGTCATCCACTTCATATTGATGGTTCAAAAGCAGCGCCGACTGCGAAGTTCCAGTTGTAAAGGTTCCCCCTGTCGAAATCGGAACAACAAATTGCGTCCCATAGATCACCGGATCGAATTCCGTAATCGGCGACGCCAGTTGAAACTGCAAGCGAAGATTATTTACCAGTGAAGGCGTCAGAATCGCCGTCTCACCGAGCTGTTGTGCATAGGTTCGCTTACGAAAAATGCGATCCACCGATGGCAGACTGTTTCCACCGACCGTTCCGTTTGGATTGGTGTCGTAAAAACTATCGACATCGCTGCGAAGAAACAAGTCGTTTGTGTTGTTGATGCGATGATCCAGGCGAAAGAAAATTAGCCACGAACGATAGTGTCCAATAAAGTTTCCCGGAGCAATCGGCGACGTCACCGGCGAAGCTCGATCCTGCGCGCTGTATTGGCCCGACAGAAAAAACTGCGTCTCGTTCTCTCGACCCAGCGGACCAGACAGCGAACCCGCCCCCTGCCTTAGCGTGTCGTTGGTCACATCATTACCGCTGCTGGCGTTGCTGGCCGTAAAGCCGGACAACTTCGCCTCTGGAGCGGATGGCCGCCACAATCCCAATACATCTCCGTGATATTGGTTGCTGCCGCTTTTCGTCACGATGTTCACGACGCCGCCCATTCCAAATCCGTATTCCGCGGAAAATGCATTCTCCAGCACGGTCATTTCCTGCACAGCGTCCAGCGGAACGTTGGTGAAAATCGTTTGCCGACCCCAGGTATCGATGCCGTTGCCGCCATCAATCTCAAACCAGGTCTGTCTGCGTCCCGAGCCGTTCGTGGTGAACAGGTCCTGGTTCATGAATTCATCGCCCTGGTTGATGGCCGGACGATTCGCCGAGTTCAGCAACGGCAGGTATGTGATCCTGCGATTCAGCAGCGGCGTCTCTTGCATCTCGGTCACGCCCAGCGTATCTCCTAACTGCGCGGAGTCGGTGCGAACAGCATTCACTGCGCCCGTCACAGTAATTTGAGTTTGACTGCCCGCCAAATTCAATTGCAGGTGCAGATTTGCAGTCACGCCACCGACCAACGAAAGCGCCCGAATGTGCGCATCGGCAAAGCCCGTCTTCGCGGCAACAACATCATAGGTTCCCGCCACCGCAAGGCCCGCCGCAGAAAACTCGCCTGCGCTATTCGATTGCACCGCTCGACGGAGACCGCTCAGCTTATTTGTCAAGGTGACAGTGACGTCGGCAATGGGCGCGAGGTTCGTATCTTCCACTTGCCCGCGAACCGTCGCAGTATCCGGAGTCTGCGCGTGCGCATCGATCCCGACAAAGCACAAAAAAAGCATGCTGAGAACTGCAAGCGTTCGACTCATAAGTTTTAAGATTATTGATTCACTCCGCTCGCCAGGAATCCGCCATCGACAACCAGAATCTCCCCGGTCACAAACGAAGCCATATCCGAGGCCAGGTAAATTGCCGCGCCTACTAACTCCTCTACCTTGCCAAACCTTCCCATGGGAGTTCGCAGCAGTAATTCCTTTCCCCGTCCTGTGTTATCCAGTAACTCGGAGTTTAGCGCCGTGCGAAATACTCCGGGAGCAATGGCATTCACGGTGACTCCATACCGCGCCCACTCAATCGCCAGCGATTTTGTCAGGGAAGCGACTCCGCCTTTGCTGGCGGCGTACGCGGCCACTTCATAAAACGCGACAAAGCTGGTGAGCGACGCGATGTTGATGATGCGGCCCCGCCCGCGCTCCACCATATGCCGTCCAAATACCTGGCACGCTCGCAGCGTGCCTGTCAGATTCGTATCGAGAATTTTCTGCCAGGTGGCATCGTCCAGCTCCAGCGTGGGCGTGCGCTTTGTCGTTCCAGCGCAGTTCACCAGGATGTCAACTCCGCCCAACGAGGCGATGCTCTGTTCCAGTACGTGTTCCAGCGACGTACGATCCGCTACATCGGAAGTGAGGGCGAGGGTCCGCCGCCCCAGCGCGGCAATTTGCTCCGCCGTTTCTTTTACCTGCTCGGCGCGTCGAGAAGTTGCAACCACATCCGCGCCCGCCGCAGCCAACCCCAACGCCAGCGCGCGGCCAATCCCGGAGGTGCCGCCGACCACCACGGCTACCTTGCCGGCAACATCAATTCCTGTAATCTCGTTGCTCGTCATTCGATCCTCTGCCTCAACAGAGTATCGCCTTCAGCGCGAGATTTTTCAAAACGATCAGCGAGGAAACCCGTGGCCTTCCTGCTCTCCGCCTTTCACTTGTCCGTATTCCAGCAATGTCACAATCAGCACCCCGCCAGTGATGTTGCCCAGAACCGCCGGCAGCAGCCACCAGAAGTACTGCGACACACTCACCTCGTGTTGCAGGACTGCCGCAAGAATCTCTCCGCTGCTGGCAATGCAGTGTGCAAAGTGACCCAGCCCCACAAGAAATGTCAGCAGCCAGATCAGCATCACCGACCCAGTAATGGAGTGGCTTCCGCTGACCAGCCACGCCACCAGCGCGATGATCCATCCGCCGATCACCGCACTCCAGAACACATGGCTGCCGCTCACGTCAGCGGCTTGCTGGCCGAATCTCACCATCGCCGCGACGTACTCCGGGCGCAGCGCTCCCGTGCGAACGGCGAGCACCGCAAATAAAAACGCTCCCACCAGGTTGCTCGGCAGCACGATACTCCACAGCCGCAGCGTCGTCTGAAAATGGCGTCTCTCGGCAAACATCAGCGCCACCGGGTACAGTGTGTTCTCTGTAAATAATTGTGCCCGCCCAACAATCACCGCGATAAATCCCATGGGATAGGCCAGCTGCGCGATAAAACTGGACATGGCACTGGGCGGCAGCGACGCCGTCACGATGGAGATACTCAGCGCCGTCAACCCCATGGTGATGCCGCCAGCTAGTCCGGAAATAGCAAGCGCAATCGCCGGCCGATCCAACTCATGCCGCGCGTTCTTCGACACCTGCTCATAAATCTCATCCGCGGTAGGTCGTTCCAGGTTGCGCTGCGTTCCCTCTGCGGGCGGTTCGGCGCCGGGTTCCGCATGAGGCTTCTTACTTTCTTTGCGAAAGGGCACGTTGGCTCCGACTGGCAATTTTCGCAACAGAATTGTCACAATGCAATCTTCTGATGCTCGCCAGGTTGTGATCTCGCACGGTTAGATGCTTCTCACGGACCTGCGCGTAACGATCCGCCGATGTCTGACAAGGTCAAAAATTGCGCTGAATCTTGCCATGCGGTGAAAGCATTACTATGGATGGGAGGAATCTTCCAGCCATGTTGCACCCCCAAAGATTGTTCCCTGCGGATCCGGCGACGCGCGCCATTGCGGGCTGGCTCTATTCCAGCGTGAAGGATTTGCCGATTCTCAGTCCTCACGGCCACACAGAAGCCAAATGGTTTGCCGATAACGAACCGTTTCCCGATCCGTCGACACTTCTGATTCAGCCCGACCACTACATCTTCCGCATGCTCTACAGCCAGGGAATTCCGCTCGAGCATCTCGGCATTGGCGAGCACCCCATCGCGAATCCACGCGGCGTGTGGCATCTGTTTGCCAAGCACTACTATTTATTTCGCGGCACGCCCACGCGCCTCTGGCTGGATTATTGTTTTCGCGAGTTATTTGGTTTGACAGTTCCGTTGTCACAAGAAACAGCGGACGAATATTACGATGCCATGCAGGGAAAACTGGCGCGGCCTGAATTTCGTCCGCGCGCTTTGTTTGAGCAGTTCCACATCGAGGTGCTGGCCACCACCAACTCACCGCTCGATCCGTTGACGTACCACCAGGCCCTGCGAGATTCCGACTGGTCGGGTAAAGTGATTCCCACCTTTCGCCCCGATCCAGTGGTCGACCCAGACTTCGACGGTTTTCAGGAAAATGTTCGTCAACTGGGCGCAATGACGGGAGAAAATACCTCCCATTGGCTCAGCTATCTTAGCGCCCTTCGCGCCACCCGCCAGCGTTTTCGCACGCTTGGCTGCACTGCCACCGATCACGGCCACCCCACGCCCGCGACCGCCGACCTCGATGAAGCCAGCGCCACCCGCCTCTTCCATCGCATCCTTTCCGGTTCCTCGACCGATGCCGATCGAGAACTGTTCCGTGCGCAAATGCTGACTGAAATGGCGCTAATGAGCCTCGACGACGGACTCGTCATGCAGATTCATCCCGGCAGCTTTCGCAATCACAATCAAGCCATCTACAAGCGCTTTGGTCGCGACATGGGCGCAGACATCCCTACGCAAACCGGCTATGTCCACAACCTTCGCCCGCTGCTGCAGCGCGTCGGCAATGAGCCGAACCTCACCATTATTCTGTTCACGCTGGATGAGTCCACCTATAGCCGCGAGCTCGCCCCACTTGCCGGTCACTATCCTTGCCTCAAGCTCGGGCCTCCGTGGTGGTTCTATGACAGCCCGGAAGGCATGCGTCGTTTTCGCGAGCTGACCACGGAAACTGCAGGCTTCTACAACACTGTGGGATTCAACGATGACACGCGCGCCTTCCTTTCCATCCCTGCGCGTCATGACGTAGCCCGCCGCGTGGATTGCGCCTATCTCGCAACCCTGGTCGCCGATCATCGCCTGGGTGAGGATGAAGCGCACGAGGTCGCGCTCGACCTTGCCTATCGCCTGGCCAAGGCCGCCTACAAGCTATAGAGTTTTTCAGAGTTGTGGTTTTCTGTCGCAAGGATCGTGTCGTTCAAGATCTGAAGTCGTCATCCTGAGCGCAGCGAAGGATCTCTGTATTTCCGTCAACCGGCCAACTTCCTCAAACGCAGCCGCAATCGGTAGGTCTCATCCTTATGGCAGGCGAGACACAAGGTGCGAATATTTTCCAGGTCGCATTCTCCACCGCCTTCGCACACGGGAAGAATGTGGTCGGCATCCCACAGGCTTCTCCGATGCACCGACTTTAGTCCCCAATACGCCAGCATCGTTTTTCGATTGGAGCCGCGAGCCCGCTTCAATCGGTGAAAGGCTTCCACGGAATCGATGTGGCACAGCGCGCAGCGTCCGCGATCACGCGCAAAGACCCGCTCGCGTAGATAGCCCGGGTCCGTCCGCAACCGCCATTCATGCACACACCAGTCGCTGCAGAAGGTGCGCCGTCGTCCCTGCACTTCCAGGCTGCACCAGCGGCACAACGTTCGCCCGCTCGGGCCTCTTGGCAGTTCTCCGTGGACCGCATGTCCGCCCTGCATGGTTCGCTGCTGGCTCATCTCAATCTAGTTTGCCGTTAGAGAGGGCGGCGTGCGCCGATTTGCGAACCGTCGTACCTGGTTGATCAATCCATCCGCCCTCAGCGACCATCCGCCAGCACCATGCTTCCAAAATGTTCCGGCACGTGGAACGTCGCCTTCATTGTCGGCTGCCACGTCAGCGATTTCTGATCGCCCGGCGGCCCTTGCATCCGAAATAGATTCACGCGAAACATCGTTCCCGCATGCGCAGGTTGCGGATCAATCGCAGTCATAGGAATCTTCATCGCGCCGTACCAGATCTTATGCTCCCGATCGATCCTCGACTTCACCTGCATTCCAGAGTTCCATTTCCACCCGTCTTCGTGATGCGGGCTATCCAGGTTGATATCCAGATCGACCCACTCTCCCTGGGGCGAGATTTCAAATTCCTTGTACCGACGAATATTCTGAAAATCCGAGCCGATAAATATCTCCGCCACATCCCAGTTCCATAACTGGTTCGTCTCCGTCGTCGTGCTCGGATTCGGCTTCAGATGCAGCTTTTCGTACGGGCACACATACAGCAGATAGAGGTTGTCCTTCGTCCAGCGCGAAAAAACTTCCGTCCGATAACCGGGAACAGGCTTCCCCCAGTTATCGTTGACAATGAAGCTTGGATCGCTCCCCTGCCAGAATGTCGACTTAGGGTTCGTTTCAAGCGCAACATCCTTCGATACCCGCACGCTGGTAAAGGTTCCCGCATCCACAGCCAGGGCAGGCACGGTGCCGACCACGAAGACCAACAATAGATACACCAGCTTTTTCATCATCAACCTCGATGCCACACCCTTGTTCTGAAGTTTGCATAGCGGCGTGCGCAGACGCATTCGTCATATCTGGCGAAAGTGAATCTCCAGCAGGTCGGCCAGCTTTTTGATTCGTCCGGCCACGTGTCCTACACCTACCGCACAATGATGCGCAGGCCCTTCCGCATTCCAGCGCTCCAGAAACATCCGCGCTCCCATCGAAAAACGATAACGACTGTTGGTATTTCCAATTTCAAGAATTTCTCCCGCAACGCATTCCCCTTCCGCCGCCAGCAGCTTGAATCCGGTCTCCGCGTCTTCCACGACGGAAAGCAACGTGATGAGACCATGTCGCACAGACATCTCGATCGACACTCCGCTGCCCACCTTGCCGTGATACACCTGCAACGGACGGACCTTCGCTTTCCCCTCGGCGATACCTACGTGTCCGGGACCATCGTGACCCATCAACACCAGGTCATCGTTATAGTCCACGGCATAGAATTCCGTGAACGATCCGCCCGCACCGAAACTATCCATGATCTTCATGGCAATCGCATTCTTCACTTCATATTCCCCAGCCACGGGGATTTGGCGCGCCGTCAGCATCGAAGTGCCCAGGATGATCGAACTCATGGTGTCAAGATTGGCGGTATTGCCGGTGCCTTCGTAGTAGTACGCCATCGAAGTCAACGCGTGCCTCGCAACAAATTCATCCAGCGCCAAAGAGGTTCGCGCGGCTCGCTCTAATTCCTTCGCGTCGCAATCCGCCTGCACATCGAATTGCTCGCGAAATTCCTTCATTCTCGCTGCAATGGATTTGTCATCCACTTCCGCGCGAATGCCGCTCAACTCGTCGACTTCGAGAATCTCAACATGACTGCCGAAAGTAATCGCAATCTGCGTCACATCCGTCATCACATCCAGCATGCCGTTGTAATAATGACCCATCAGTCCGAGTCGATTGGACTCGAGCGCGCGTTTGCTCGCAGCCGCCGCAAGCCATTCATCAATTTCATTCCACGTCTGATCGTCCTGCAGCGTTCCTGTCACCTGGCGAAACGGGATCTTCGCCCGCTGCATCAGGTTCGCAATCTCCGGAGCTGGGCACGCGGAGCAATATTCGAGCCACCTTCCCGTCATCGCCGTGCGATCTTTCAACTGATTGAACGCGACATAGTCGATCGCGGCATCCGGCTGCAGATTCAAAACAATCACCGGTGCACCGGACCGCTGCACCAATGGCAATACGATGCTACTGACCGCATAAGTCGTGATGTAAATGAAAAGTAAGTCAAGATCAGCAGCGCGAAATGTATGTGCCGCCTCGCACGCTGCAATAGGCGTATCGATCAGCCCCAGGTTCACGACAGAAAGTCCCGGTCGTTGTATCCTCGCCGCTACCGCATCGACATGGCCTTCGAGCTTCGTTTTCAAGTCCGCAAATTGCGCCCAGTAGGCTTCAAGGCCGATCCCACACAGACCCACTCGCAGCTGTTGCGTCGACTCCATAAGAATGACTTCCTATGCCAGGTAAAAAACTTCGCGCATCATGGGAAAGCGTTCCCCCGGTGCGAGTGGCTCCAGCGGCTCGAAATACTGCTCCATTTCTTTCTGCC
This sequence comes from uncultured Acidobacteriota bacterium, assembly GCA_963794795.1. Lineage (GTDB taxonomy): Bacteria > Acidobacteriota > Terriglobia > Terriglobales > Acidobacteriaceae > JAKAAZ01. The sequence continues at coordinate 345,164 of CAWCFC010000018.1, forward strand.
AGCGCGTATTCACTGGTTCACGCTCAATCATGTCCCACGTCGCGTCAAAGTCTTCCACGCGCATCGACAGAACCAGCAGCTCCCCGCGGCGGAAAATGGAATACTCAGAAATCCCCGCCCGCTTCAGTAGCGCCAGCATCTCCGGCCACACCTCACGGTGAGATTTGTCGTAGCCTTCCGCTGCTCCCGGTTTCAATCGCAGGCAAAACGCAACTCGTTGCATCGGTCCCTACTCCTTTGTCCAGCGAACCATCGTCACCGCAAATGGAGCTAACTGGATGTCCCGTCCGGTTACTCCCGCAGCGCGCGGCTCGCCTTCACCGCTCGCTTCATCTACGGTCGAACTCTCCGCTTGCCCTGGATTCAGCGGAAGTGTAACTTCGATGCTTCTGTTCCTCTGATTCACGAGTAACAGCTTTCGTCCTGTTGGCGTATCGAACGCTTGCGCCGTCACGCCGGCAGAAGTATCTGCTGTTGTCTCCAGCATCTTGTCTCCGGGATGAAAGTTATCCTTGATCAGTTTCAGCACCCAATAGCGTGCATTCGGCTTTCCATTTACCCAGTCGATCATGCTTACACTGGGATATTGCGATGGATAACCGACTAACTGCGATTCTCCGATTACATCCACGCCCAGCTTCGCCAGGTTGACATAGAGATAGGCATACAGCGCGCCAGCCGCATTCCAATAGCCTTTGGGGATAGAAGGAACATATCCGCTCGCGTCCGCGACCTGGTTGTTATCATTCGGCAGGATCACGCCTAATTCATCCGTGTCGGTCTTTGTCTCGGGCGACAGCCGGTCGCGGATTTGGTTGATAAATCGCACCGTCGTCAGGAAACGGTCAGCCTGATTGAAGAACGTGTACTGCCAGTCATTGATGGTTTCTCCGGGCGCTGGCGAAGCATAGAAGTGATACGAAATATAGTCGAGAGGAATTCCAGCCTGATGGTGCGCGTGATTCAGAAAATACTCAAACCACTGCGGTGCATCCGACGGAGCTGCCAACGCCAGTCCCATAAACTTTGTATCCGGACTCACGTCATGAATCGCACGCACCACGGCATCATATCGAGCCGCGTATTGCTCCGGCGTAGTGCTGTGTTCAAAATCAACCTCGTTGAATACTTCCCATACCGGAAACTTGTAATGATGGGTCGATGCGTGAAACTTCCCGTTTTCGTCTGTAAATCCACCCTTCGTATACCAACTCACTAACCGCGCATAGTAATCTCCCAGCGCCTTTCCGCTTGGGTCTACTAACTCCGTTCCCTGCGTATAGTCCCAGAACACCTGGTTTGGATCTTTGGGATAACTCACCGGCTTCGGTGTCTTGAACAGCCATGCCGGAATGGTGCTGAAATTCATGACAGTGCTGTGGCCAGCCTGCGCTGCCATAAAATCTTCTACCATCGGATCAATCAGCCTGAAATTCCACGATGTGCCAGCCGGGGTAGGTGGCTCTAACTCGGCAACCGCCAACCGCGGATAAGGCAGCCACGGGACATATCGCACATACTCCGCGCCTGACTGGTGAATCGCACCGAAGGCTCCGTCGTGGATAGAGGAACCCCGCTCCAGCATCGGATTCACCACCACTTGAAAGGTGGGCGTGGACCGTGACACCAGGACGGTCTTGTTCCAATCGACGGCAATTTTTACCGCTGGCGCGGGAGCCTGCCCCAATGCGGTCACGGCGACCAGGAAGACCAGAACTAGCCCGAGAATATTCCTGCGCCCCGATCGATCCAGGCCACAATTGAATTTGTACGCACTTCCCAATTGCCTTCTACTCATACCACCCCACATCAAGTGCATTACTGGTTGTCCGTGACTTCAATATCACGCTCTAAGGGTAAGTCTCTCGAAGAGGTGCCCGCTAGGATTTCATATTTTCCACTGGGCATCTTCCATGCGTGAATGTCCTGGATCATAGATTGAAAATGACCTCGGGTTCAGGTTCAAACTTACCGACTTACTCTCACCGGCCCGCAGATTAACCTTCGTAAACGCCCGCAACTGTCGCGGCGGCTCGCCATTCCTCCCAGGTTGTCCCACATATACCTGGACCACCTCCGCTCCTTCACGCTTGCCCGTGTTCTTCACCCGTAAGTCGACCTGTACGTTCGTCGTCAAATCAACCCCAGTTATCTTTGCTGGAGTAACTCGCAGATTGCTTACCTTGAAAGTCGTATAGGACAACCCGTAGCCGAACGGAAATAGGGGCTGCACTTGATGTGCGTCGTACCAGCGGTAGCCTACATCGAGATTCTCGCTGTAAGTCGAATTTCCATTCACTCCCGGCCATTGAGCGGCCGTGCTCGTCGGTATCTCGTCCGCAGCGCGAGGAAAAGTCAGCGGTAGCTTGCCCGATGGATTCACGTCTCCATATAGGATGGCTGCAATTGCAGTCCCATCCTCCTGCCCCGGATACCATGCCTCGATCAGGCCGCTGACCTTGTCGACCCACGGCATCAGAACCGGACCACCCGTGTTCAACACAACAATCGTGTTCGGATTGGCAGTCGCTACCATTTCGATCAACTCGTCCTGATGATTCGGCAGTTCAAGATTCGTCCGGTCTCGTCCTTCCGAATCGTCCGTGTTCACAAATACAATCGCCACTTTTGCCGCTTTCGCAACCTCGGCCACCTTCGCCATGTCGCTCCCATCGGCATACGATACCTGCGCGTGACCCGCGACCCGCTTGCGAATTCCATCCACTGGGGTGACCACATACGGCGCAATCATTCCGGAACTGCCACCCCCGGAAGCCTTCGGTTTTGCTCCCCCGCCGCACCAATCACAGCAATCGACTCACCGTCAGACAGCGGCAGCAACCGATCCGTGTTCTTCAGCAGCACGGTGCCCTGCTCCGCCGCCTGTAGAGAAAATGCAGCGTGCTCCGGCGTGCGAACATACGAGTTCCACGTTCCAGTTTGCGGTTTGTCAAAAAGCCCAAAGCGAAACATTGTGACCAGAATCCGCCGGACATGTTCGTCCAAGCGCGGCCAGAACTCACCCGACCACTCGCAATCGCCGCTTTCAACGCAGCGCCATAATATTTCGCGTCGGGCATCTCCTGATCTAAGCCGGCTTCCGCCGAAGCAACCGTAGAGTGAGTCGCGCCCCAGTCACTCATCACCCATCCCTGGAAATCCAGCTGTTTTCTAAGTAGCGTCGTCAGTAAATATGGATTCTCGCAGGAGTAAGTCCCGTTTGTCTTCACATAGGCGCACATCACCGTCCCTACATGCCCTTCCTCAATCGCGGCTTCAAACGGCGGCAGGTAAATCTCGTGCAAGGTTCTGCGGTCAACGATCGAATCCTCTTTGAACCGGTTGTCTTCCTGGTTCATCGTCAGATACATGTTCGCATCGGCAATTGGACCCTGGCTCTGAATCCCCTGAATCTCCGCAATCGCCATCTGGCCGTTGAAATAGGGATCTTCTCCGTAGCTTTCAAACGTTCTTCCCCACTCTGGAACCCGCACCACGTCGATTGATGGCGCCAGCGCGACGTTCGTGCCCTTCCGCCATTCCTCGTTCCCCAGCACCTCTCCAAACTTGTGCATCAGATTCGTGTCCCAGCTCGACGAGGCCGCAATGGGCGCGGGCAACATGGTCACATCTTTCGCCCCATTTCCAACTCCGGCTCGACCATCGGCCAACCGCAATGCCGGAATCCCGAGCCTGGTATTCCCCGGAACGTAGCCTACATATCCCTCGATCGGCCGCGGATCCACTCCGTGTACCATCGTGATCTTTTCGTCCAGCGTCATGGCGTGCAGCAGCAGATCGGCGCGCTGTTCCGGAGTCAGCGAACGACGCATCCAGGGACGCCTCGGGGTATTGTTCTGCGAGATGGCGGTAACAGGAGAGATGGCGAGAGTTAGAACCAGGAGGAGGACGGCGGAGGCGAAATTTTCGATCTCAGGTGGAAATAGAAGTCGATTCAGCTCTCTGTACTGCCGCACGATTCTCCTTTTTCATTAGCCGTATCAAGACGCCCTGCATCTCAGTCGACGGTTCGTTGCCATTGTCGGGAGGCCGGCACGAAATGTCAATGAGAGCGCTCACTCGGCATGGTCAATCGCAAATCGAGCCACCGAAAACACCATGCGCCCCTCGCCATTCAGCCTGCAAATCCACCATTCTGTTCTCCAGCCGACGCAAGCATCCCGTTGCTCGACTTTGTCGGCCATCGCCCGCTTGGCTTTTTTCCTTGACGTTAAGCGGTTTTATTTACATACTTTTCAAAACTCCCTCGGAGTCGGGGGACCGTTACTGGTTTTGTACCGGCCATCCGTATCGACTGATTTTTCCGCCTCAAACACTGCAAGCGCCCTGTAAGTCGAACGAGTTCGAAGTCAATCTGCTGGTTGTATTCGGTATCTGGCTCCCTCGGGCATTAGTTGTTGTTTTTATTGCTGAATCTTTTTGCAAGCAATTTGGGAGGTAGGGGATGAAAAAGCAAATCTTCACGGCCCTGTTGGCCGTAGTGGCGATGGTGTTTTTCTTTCTTCCGTTCACATCGCTCGCACAGCAAGCCACCACCTCGCTCGCAGGTGTTGTCACCGACCCAAGCGGCGGGGTCTTGCCCGGCGCCGCAGTCACCATCACCCGCCCGGCAACCGGCCAAACCCTGACCACCACCACCAACTCTCGCGGGCAATATCAGTTCTCCCAACTCGCGCCTGGCACGTGGAATGTGACCATCAGCGCCAAAGGATTTGCCGACCAAACCAAGGTCGGAACGCTTTTGGTCAGCAAGCCTGCCACAATTCCCTTCAAAATGTCTGTCCAGGCCCTCTCGCAAACGGTGAACGTGTCCGCGGAAACTGAAACTCTCAACACCACCGACGCTTCGCTAGGCAATGCCATCAGCAACCGCACCATTCAATCCTTGCCGATGGAAGATCGCAACGTCCCCGACCTGCTCAGTTTGCAGCCCGGCGTTTTATATCTCGGCCATGCGATTGACTCTCAAACGGATAGTCGCACCGGCAGCGTGAACGGCGTTCGTTCTGACCAGGACAACATCACCATCGACGGACTCGACGATAATGACCAGCGACAGGGCCTCGCCTTCACCGGCGTCCTCCGCGAAACGCTGGACTCCATTGACGAGTTTCGCGTCACCACGGGCATGGCAAACTCCGATCAGGGTCGCGCCGCGGGTGCACAGGCCAACCTCGTCACCAAGAGTGGTACCGACCAATACCACGGGGCTGCGTATGAGTACAACCGCAACACCGACACTGCATCGAATGACTGGTTCAATAAAAACGCCCAGCTAGCCAGCGGCTTGCCGAATATTCCCGGCAAATACATCCGCAATACTTACGGCGCCGACTTGGGTGGTCCCATCAAGAAGCAAAAACTCTTCTTTTTCGGCAACTATGAGGCGTCCCATATCCGCGAAAATACCCAGATCCAACGCGAAGTTCCTACCGCCTCCTTGGAAACGGGCAACATCATTTACCAGAGCAACGGTGTTAACGTCACCCAGACACCTGCAGACATCGCGGCCACAGACCCGAACTGCTTTGGCAACGGCACCTGCCCCTGGGGCCCGGGCATCGATCCCAATATCCTCACAATGTTAAAGTTGTACCCACTCGCCAACGGAGCAGCGCTGGGGGATGGTCTGAATCTAGGCTCCTACAGTTTTTCCTCTCCGAGCCCACAAAACCTGAATACCTCTATCGTTCGCCTGGACTGGGATCCGGTCCCTCATCATCAGCTATTTTTCCGTGGCAATCTACAGGACGACACCACGGACGACGCGGTCCAGTTCCCCGGGCAACCGCCCAGCTTCGTTATCCGTGACAACAGCAAAGGGCTGGGCGCTGGCGACACCTGGGAAATTACCAATAACCTGGTCAACGATTTCCGCTATGGATATATCCGCCAGGGATATAGTCAAGTCGGAACGGGTTGCGGCGCGTATGTTCAGTTTTTCCGTACGCTCTCTACCCCGACCGCGGAGACCTGCACCACCATCGTCCACGTGCCAGTCCAGAACTTCGTGGACAACGTCAGCTGGACGCACGGAAATCATTCGATCTCGTTTGGCGGAGATGTTCGCCTCATCACCAACTATTCAGATTCCGACGCCACGTCCTATGGATACGCCGACAGCAACATTCAATGGCTGGACACTGGCGGAGCGATTGCGGGAAACGGAGGCAGTCTAGATCCGGGCGCCTTCGGCCAGCCCCCGGTCGACTCCGGCGATGCCACTACATACAGCGAGGAAGTGGCCATGATGGCCGGTGTCATCGCGTTCCAGCAAGGGCAATATAACTTCAACGTTCAACCGGGCGGCAAAACTGGAAATGAATATGCAGCGGGGACGCCAATCGCCTTGAATTACTACTCGAAGGAATTCGAGTGGTACGTTCAGGACCAATGGAAAATCTATCCCAATGCAACCTTGACCTTCGGCGTCCGACAAGTGTTGTTGCAACCACCCTACGAAACCCACGGACAACAAGTTCAGCCGACGGTAGATACGCACCAGTGGTTTGAAACTCGTGTTGCCCAGGCAGCCAAGGGCATAACGGATCAGCCCGACCTCTCCTTTGCGCCTTCCGGCAAGGCGAATGGCAAGCCTTCCTATTGGCCCATGCAGAAAACGAACTTCGCGCCACGCCTGGCGTTGGTCGTCGCGCCGGATAACAAAACCTCCATCCGCGTCGGTGCCGGCATGTACTTTGACCATTTTGGTCAGGGCATCGTCGACACCTTCGCACAGCTCGGTTCTTTCGGTTTGACCACCTCGATCACCAACCCGGCCGGCCAATATTCGGTGGACAATGCGCCGCGCTTTACCAGCCTCACCAACGTTCCTCCCGCGGTCGGATGCGGTTTGCCAACCAGCATCACGTATCCATATACACCCCCTACGAATTTAAATTGCGGCCTTGCCATTACCTGGGGTGTCGACAGCAAGATTAAAACCCCTTACACAATTGCCTACGACTTTTCCATTCAACGGGAAGTTCCCCACGGTTTTTCCTTTGAAGCGGACTACGTCGGCACCTTCGGCCGCCACCTGCTGCAACAGCTCGACCTGGCCGAGCCGCTCGATCTCGTCGATCCAAAGTCGGGCATGGATTATTTTGAGGCGGGCAAGCTACTCTCCCAGGCGACTATTGCCGGCGCCACCACCGTGCAACCCATCCCATATTGGGAGGACCTGTTCCCCTATCTGGCAACCAATGGCCAGAGTGCAACCCAGAACATCTACACCAACGTTTACCAGCCTCAGGCCGTCGTCGGAAACCAGTCGTTTGCGCTCGCCGTTTTGGATGCCTACTGCGATCCAAACAACGGTGGCCTCGGGTGCGGCCCGTTTGAGGATGCCAACGGGAATGTCACCACCCGCTTTTACCAGCGCCAGTTTTCCTCCCTGTATGCCTGGTCCTCCATCGGAACCAGCAGTTATAACGCACTGCAGTTGACCGCGCGCAAAGTCACCAGTTCCGGCCTGTCCTTTAACTTCAGCTACACTCTCTCTCAGTCGATCGATCTTGGCTCGGACACTGAGCGCAATAACGAGCTCAGTGCGACAACCTTCAGCGCAATCATCAACTCCTTCAATCCCAAGCTCAATCGCGGACCCTCCGATTTCGACACACGTCACTTAATCACCGGCGACTTCGTGTATCAACTTCCCTTCGGCCGCGGCATGCGCTATGGTGCCGAGTCCAACGGTGTAGTTAATGCCTTCATCGGCGGATGGACTCTCTCCGGCATCACCCGCTGGTCCAGCGGTTTGCCCTTCAGCATCCTCCCTCCACTCGCGTATTCAACCAACTACCAGTTCGCCGGCTCTGCCGTGCAGACCGGCCCGGTTAAAATACGCAAGCATTTGGTCGGCGGCTTGCCGCAGGTGTTTGACAACCCGAATGCCCTGAATAATGAGATCGGCACAGGCTTCCCCTTGCGCTATCCGTTTCCGGGTGAAGCAGGAAACCGCAATAATTTCCGCGGAGATGGTTATTTTGAGCAGGATGCCAGCATCTCCAAGGTATGGAAAACGTTCCATGACCAGACTCTTCGCTTCGCGTGGGAGGTGTTCAACGCACCCAACTCCTCTCGTTTCGACACTAGTCCAGTCAGCAGCCTGGGCGGACTAAACACGATAATCACCGGCGGCGCTAGCTTCGGAGTTTACAGTTCGTCTCTGGTCCAGACACGCAAACAGCAATTCTCCCTTCGGTACGATTTCTAAAACCTGCGCTGCCACCGCCGGGAATCCCAACGGATTCCCGGCTTTTTCTTTGCTCGCCAGTGAGGTGAAGTCGCAAAAGAAAATCAGCTCGTCCCAGCTTCGCTTCGCCTCTGTCAATTTCGAGTATCCTGAACCTTCTGAGTTGTTTCGCAATTTCTCGACCAGGTACACCATGAAAGCTATTTCCCTTGATCTGGGCGGGTCCCACGTCACTCTCGCGATTGTGGAGGATGACACCATCCTCCTGTCTCAGGAAATTTCCGTCGACCCCGGCGGCGAACTTCTGCCTCTGCTCCCTCGTTTCAAAGCCATCGTCTACGACATGCTCGCGACGCTGAATATCCCGGTCGAAGACTGCATCGGTGTCGCCATGGGTTGTGCCGCCATGGTCGATCGAACTACTGGCCGCGTGCTCTCCACCAACGGAAAATTCGAAGATTCTCCCAGCATCGATCTTCCCGCTTGGGCGCTACGAGATTTCGGTCTGCCTTTCGCGCTAGAAAATGATGCCCGTATGGCTCTGCTGGGCGAATGGTATGCCGGTGCGGCCAAAGGTGCAGACGATGTGGTGATGATCACCCTCGGCACCGGCATCGGCGGCGCCGCAATGGCCGGCGGCAAAGTCTACCGCACCAAACAAGTGCAGGGTGGCTGTCTCGGCGGCCACATCCCCGCTCTCTTTACCGGCAGAAAATGCACCTGCGGCGGCTTCGGATGCATGGAAGCGGAAGCCTCCGGATGGGCACTGCCATTGATCGCCCGCGAGTGGCCTGGATTTGAAAAAAGCCGGCTCGCGGCGCTCGACCGCATCAATTTTCGCGCATTATTTGAGTTGGCTCGCGAAGGCGATCCTGTCGCCATTGGAGTGCGCGATCGCTGCCTGCACGTCTGGGCCGTCGGAACCGTCGGCCTGATCCATGCCTACGGTCCGGAGTTGGTTCTCTTCGGCGGCGGCGTCATGCGCAGCGGCGATATTATTCTTCCCTACATCCGCGACTACGCCGGCAAGTATTCCTGGACGCCCAGTGGTCCCGTCAGAATTCTTCCCGCCGCGTTAGGCAACCACGCTGGACTCCTGGGAGCCATTCCGTCACTCACTGACGCCAACTTTGCGGGTGCATCGATTCCCGGCTCGACTCGGCAGCACGCACATACGCCTTGATGGTCGCCAGTGGCGCAGTCAGTTCTCCCACTGGAGAGATGCGATATTTCCCCACCGCTGCCGGAACAATAAACGTCTCTGCATAATGCACCACGAACGGCTCGAATGCCTTCGTCGGGCTTTCCACCACAACCTGATCGCCCTCCACCAGGTTCAGCACATGTAAATTCCCCCGCGTATCGTGCTCGACCGGCGCAGTAAACCAATGCCGCCGCGTCTCGATAAACTCCGACGTGTACAGCCCCGTCGACTCCTCGCGCCAACCCGGCCCGCTCGCAATCGGTTGCACCGGATTTACCAGGTTCTTTCGCACCCACTCCGTCGTCCGGTCCCACTGAATATTCCCGATTCCATAATCCAGATGGATCGGCCTCGGTTTTCCATCCAGGTCCAGCCGTCCCCAATCCCACAGCTTGAACGTGAAGATATAGGGCGTCGCGCTGATCTCCAGCACCATCCCATTCTTTCCAGAGCAATGAATCGTTCCCGCCGGAATCGAAACATGCGAATGCTTTTCAACGGGCCATGTATTCACATATTTTTCCGCCGGAAAAGATTTCTTACCGGTCTGCGCCTCCCGCAAATCCTGCTCCATCGCCGCGCGATCGATCCCCTCCTTCAGTCCCAGGTAGACCACCGCGCCGGGTTCCGCATCCAGCAGGTAATAGCTTTCATCCTGCGTGTACGCCAGTCCAAATTTTTCGCGGATGAAGGCCGTCAGCGGATGCACCTGCAGCGACAGGTTGCCGCCGCCCACGGTATCGAGAAAATCGAATCGAATCGGAAATTCCGCGCCGAATCGTTGGTAAATTTCAGCGCCCAGTAACTCTTCTGGATGTTGGTGCACCAAGGTTAGCGCCGGCACCTCCACCACCCGCGAACCAAATCCCAGTCGCAGGCTGTTCTCCTCCGGAACGCAGTCGAAGCACCACGCAAAATTCGGCGGCCCCTGCGGCAGGTCGAAATGCCGCCGCATCCATTCCCCGCCCCAGGGTCCCGGATCGAAAAACGGCACCACCCGGAACGGACGCGTACAAGTTTTCTTCAAGCCCGCCCGATACATTGCGCCCACAATCATCCGCGGATCTTCTGGAATATTTGTGTCGAGAAAAAAATCAATCTGTTCGAAAATTTCCGATCGAACCCGATCTGCCGCCCGCCAGTCAACAAAAAACGCGCGCTTGTAAAGTTCTCGCGCCGAAGCGTCGCCATTGTTCGCGCCCAGGTTGCCAATCGCATGTGCTCGCTGACGTCGCTGAATTTCCCATCGCGCCAGGTCCCCGTACATTAGAACATCCCAGCTCTGCGCAATCTCCGCCGCGCCCGTTCCCAGCACAACCATCAAGCCCTTGACATGAGCACGCACCTGCGCCCGTAACTTCTCAACTCGCTCCACAGAAAGAAAATCCGTACTCGTCCAGGGCCGCATTTTCGCAAACACCGGATCATCGCCCATCGCGTCTGCAAACTGCGCTTCCAGCTCGCTCGCGTCTTTCAGCGCCTCTGCCGTTCGCACAACGGCCGCAGGATCCAACCGCAAAACCAGGCCGCGTTCGATCTCCGCAATGTCGACGCCGGGATAGCATTCGATCACCAACAGTGATCGCTCGCGACCGCTCACCGCTGTCGTCACCGCATCGGCAATGGCCTGCCAGCCGGTAACGCAATCTTCATCTCTCTGCGTCACCTGAACCAGCGGAGCTTTATCGTAGTTTGACTTCATCATCGATTGGCTTGCGTTGGGGATTCTTCTCTATTGGGATTTTGTCGCTTTAAGGATCGTGACCGCACCGGCATTCATGTTCACAGTAGCCAGCGTGCGGCCATTCTCCTCCGTCACCGGCACCGTCTCTCCCGTCATTGTATCGACAACTTTATCGTCACCAAGAAAGCTGACAACCGCTTTTTGCGCATCGCCCCAGTTAGAAAGCACGGCGGCCAGCCCGTCCGGCTGCACCATTCCGCGAAACATAATTTCTCGCGAACCCTGCGTCAGCGCGACCTGTTGATGGCTCGCATCCGCCAGCGATGGCGCTACGATCCATTGCTGCACAATCGGATTGAATCGCATGTCATACGCCAGCGACACTGCCGACTCAAAATAGAACACGTTCCCTTTGCCATACGCGTGTTTCAGTTCAAACGGTTTTCCATCCGACGTGCGCAGCACTACCTCGGCGCCTTTCAACTCCAGCGGCAGCTTCCACAATTCCCCACCCTCTTCATTCTCCGCTGTCACGGAGTAGGGATGGTCCGGCTGCATCGGATCCAAATCCGTCGCCTCCGCGCCAAACAAGTCCGTCATTCCTCCAGGAATCGTTGGGCGAATTGTTCCCGTCGCGTCCTTCCATCCCGTCAGTCCATCCGCCCACAATGTCCCGCCCTGGCGCACGTAGGTCTTCAGCGCCGCGATCGCCGCATCATCCAGCGCGTACGAATACGGAATGTAGAGCACGTCATACTTCTGCAACTCACCGCTCTTCAGCTGATCCAGATCGACGAAATCTGTCGGAACATGCGCCCGGTGCAGCGCCAGGTAACAGCCCCGCAATGAATCCTCCACCTCTCCCTGACGGTGCTGCGACCTTCCATCCAGGCTGATCAGCACCTGCGCCTCGCGGTTATACAGGATGGCGACCTTCGCCGCCTGTGGATGCGCTTCATTCAGCCACGGATTTTTCCCGAGCGTATCCGCAATCGCTTTCACCGCTGGCACCCGTACCGATGGAGTTCCGTCGAGGCTCACCAGTGACCACTCCCCGGCCTCCGTCCCCGTCACGCGCGGATTCCATAGCCAGAAGATCACCCCACGAGCGCCCGCACCGTATGCGTCCCATACCCAGCGCGTCAGATCTCCCGGAGTCTCCGTCAACGCAAATCGGCCCGTGTAGGCAACCGGCCCTCCCTGCAGCTCCGTCACCCACAACGGCTTTTGCGGCTGCGCCACGCTGGCGCCCGCCATCACGTCCAGCCGATAGGCGTACAGTTCGCCATAATCTTTTTCCGGCGTTGTGGACTTCATGGTCCAATGCATCGACACACCCACAATGTCCTGGACCTTTTTCTCCTTCCACGCATCCTGTCCGTCCGCATCACCCAACGGACGCGTCACATTAAAATGCACAGGATGATTCGGGTCGATCGCCAGCACCTGCTGCCTCACCCAATCCAGCAACGGAAATCAAATTGTCGACGTTGAACTCTCTCCAGTCGATCACGGCGTTGTAGTCGATCCAGTAATTCTCCAGTTGCGCGTCCGTGATGGTTACATCCGAAAACTGCTTCAACGGACGAAACCACACACGGTTCAAATTCCCCACCGTCCCATACTTTGCCTGCAGCCAATCTCCAAATGCGTGAAACGTCGTCGGCTCGGTATCGTACTTCGCCGGCTCATTCATCAACAGCCACGCCCCTTGCGCCGGATTGTTCTTGTACCGCTCCACTACTTTCCTCAAATAAACTTCCGCCGCCGCGCGATTGGCCGGATCGTTCAAATTGACACGGTTGTGATAGAACGTTGTCTTGCCTGCCCATCCCGGCGGATCTTCCGGACACAACGTCGCCGCAATCTGGATTCCATTTTTCGCCGCGGCATCGTAGATCCAGTCGTAACGGCTGAAGTCCCACACGCCCGGCACTCGCTCCACATCGTCCCAGATCACAAAAATCCGCACCAGCGTCAATCCCGTCGCGTGCATCGCTTCGAATTGTTTTTCGACATACGCTCGCGTGTCGGTGCGATTTAGAAAGTACTCTGACCCAAGCCGCAACTGTCCCGTCAACTCCGCCAGCTTGGCTTTGCGTGCCGCATTCATCGGCGCTGTTGTCGCTGCGAAACTCGCTCCGCAAAAAAGCAGAAAAGCTATCAGCACGCAGCACCCCATCATGCCGGTTCCCCATTGCCGCCCGTGCATTTGTTCAATCATGTTGGCTCCCTCATCCAGCGCATTTCTCTGATCGCAACTCGCGACGCGACTCCATCCAAATGTGCCATTGCGATTTCTCTTGTGAACATCTCGTAAAAAAGGAGTTGACCGCCGCGGTAATTTCCCCTCGCGTCGCTGTGGAATTCTCGCTCGCAATTGAAGTAACTCTATCGGATTCAGAGATTTCCTCTCGAAACGCGCGACAGGCAATCGATCGGAAAACTTCCCACTTTTCCACTTTCTCGACGAAAACTGACACTTTGCTCCGATAGCAAGGAGACTAACTATATGAAGCACAATCAGTTGAAGCTGGCAGAAGAATACCTATTGACAATCGTTAATAAATTGGTCTATTTTGGTGACGGGCACATTCGCCCTTGGAGAAGCCACCCATGATACGTAAAATCGTTACGTCTGCATTCGTGCTGTCCCCGATACTCCTGCTCGCGCAGGCAAGCCCGCCTGCCCAAACCAGCCCTCCTGCCGAAATGTCCAGCCTCATCCAACCAGCCAACTCCGCCACGCCTCGCAACGATGAATCCTCCATCACTTCCACCTCAACACCCGTTCGCATTTCCGACGGAATTGTCGCTCCCAAATTGATTCACTCCGCCGACATCAAGTGGGCCGGCGATGGCGACTCAGCCGACAAAATTGTCGTCGTTCATTTCATCGTTGACCCGACAGGCAAACCGGTCAACCTTTCCATCGTCAGCTCAACCAGCCCGACGATGAATCGCAATGTATTAGACGGCGTCAAGCAGTATCGCTTCCAGCCCGGCACTCTCGACAACTCGCCCTATTCCGTACCGATGACCCTTGAGGTCGTTTTGCGCAGCCCCAACGACTGATACCACAGTCTCGCGGGATGCCAAACTTTTTCTGACATCAGCAGCGTTCGAACGTACAGGAACCGTATTCGAGTTTCTGCGTATTGATCATGGCGACCATGGGAGCCAGGGTATCCTGGCACATCGTGGAGACAGCGCACTCGTGTTTCTACACGATCCGCTCCTGACTCCCGGTCGCCATACATTGGGCAACCTTTGTTTCGATCCGTCGTCTTCGATCGAAGATGGAAAGGAAGTGACGCGCGTTCTACACTAGGGCTTCATGCCCGACCCCATCAATCCCGATCGTCTTTGCGTCATTCTGGTATCGACGCGAAACCCTCTGAACATCGGGGCAGCGGCGCGTGCTATGTGCAATTTTGGCTTCAGTGATCTGCGCCTCGTGCAGCCATACGATCTTGCATTTCGCGAGGCTCGATCTGCCGTCGGAGCATCCTCCGTCTTGACCGGCGCAAAAGCCTTCGCAACCGTTGCCGACGCTGTTGCGGATTGCACGCTGGTTGTCGGTACTACCGCCATCGGCCATCGACAACTGCAGCACCCCCTCCGCGTGCTGAAGGATGGCGCATCTTCGATCCTGCAGGAACTCGCCGCGCCGCCAGATCAACCATCGCGCGTCGCAATTTTATTTGGCTCGGAAAAAGTCGGCTTATCCAACGAGGATCTCGGCCATTGTCATTGGCTCATGCATATCCCCACCGGTGACGAACAAAAATCCATGAACCTGGGTCAGGCGGTTGCAGTCTGCCTGTATGAACTCGCGCGTGACGCAGCCCCACGCTTTCCAGCGACAGAAACACCGCGCGCCTCCGGGGAAGAAATGGAACGCCTCACCACCCTGCTGCTGGAAACGCTGCAGGCCAGCCGATACATCGGCATCGATTCCGCGGAATCAAAAGAGCAAAATGTTCGCCGTATGATGCGACGTATGCAGCTGTCCAGTGAAGATGCCGCGACCTGGCTCGGCATGTTGCGCCAGATCCTTTGGAAGCTGCGCCCCAAGCCTTGATTGCGACGTTCTAGGAGAATCCCGCGCCCGATTTATTCCGCCAACGCATGGCCGCATAAATCGGAACCCCCGCCGCCACAATCGCCAATCCCGGCCACGTGGTCGCCGGACGATACACGAACAGGACCACCACAATCACGCTGCCACCCGCAATGTACAGCAACGGCAGCCACGGGTATCCCCACACGCGATAGGGCCGATTCGCATCCGGACGCTTGATCCGCAGCCGAATCACTCCGCCGATGGTCAGTATGTAGAACAGCAGCGCTGCGGAAATTACATAGTCCAGCAAATTGCTGTACAAGTTTCCATATTGCTTTGTGATTGGATTCCAGGTGCGCGGCAACACCAGAAACACGGTCCAGATTCCCTGAATCGCCAATCCCCATCCGGGAACGCGTGCCCGATTCAACGTGCCCGCACGGCGAAAGAAAAGCCCATCATGCGCCATCGCGTAAAACACCCGCGCTCCTGCCAGCGTCATCGCATTCACGGTTCCGAAGGTTGAAACCATGATGGCGATGGCCATCAGCGCCGCTCCCGCATAGGGATAAATACTCTGCAAGGCTGCGGTCGCCACGCGATCGGCAGGCGCATGTTGAATCGCACTCAATGGCAAGCGTGCAAAGATAAGCGACATTCGCCAGCAGGTACAGCACGATCACCGACGAAGTTCCAACGCCAAGCGCCAAGCGGCAAATTGCGCGACGGATTCTTCACTTCCGCGGCCACAAACGTAATATCGTGCCACGCATCTGCCGCAAACAGCGATCCCGACTGCGCAATGCAGATCGCCAAAAACATTCCCAGCGCCGTCGAAGCGTCCATCCCTCTCGCGAACGACACGGGATGACGCACCGACCAGAAGTGGTGGAAATTTTCCATCACCGCCGCATGATGAATGCCAATCGTGCATCCCAGCGCAACCAGCGCCAGCAGCGCTCCAATTTTGGCAACCGTAAAAATATTTTGCAGAATGCGCCCATAGTTCAGGCCCAGGCTATTCGCAAACGAAAGCAGCACAACAATCCCAATCGCCAGCAACTGCGTCGTCGACAGCGACAGGAAGTAATTTCCGAACACGTGGACTGGCGGAATCAGGTAATGACTGTCCGCAATGGAAGGCATCAGCACGCCGGCAAATCGCGCAAACGCAATCGCAACCGCCGCAATCGTTCCTGTCTGAATTACCGTCCACAGTGTCCAGCCATATAGGAATCCAACCAACGGAGAAAATGCCTCGCGCAGGTACACGTACATCCCGCCGGCCTCCGGCATCATGGCCGCCAGTTCTCCGTAGGTCAGACCCGCCGTCACGGTCAGCACACCCGTCACTACCCAGGCGACCAGCAGCCATCCCGGGCTGGCAATCAGGCGAGCCATTTCTGCCGGCACAATAAAAATGCCGGAGCCCACCATGATGCCGATCACAATCATCGACGAGTCGAACAACCCCAAACCACGGGTGAAATGTCGCGATCCAGACTTCTCTTCTTCCCCAGTTGGCTGCAGGGTCATATGTACACAACATAGAGACGCGGCGCGTTTGGCGCAATGCTTTTGGTCGCGGGTGGCCGTGTTTCTAAAATCGGAACTGGTACCCGGTGGCCACGTCCAGGCTGGCGTGGAAGTTGCAGAATTGCTTCGATAACACGCTCACAGGCGGTTGCAGCGGATCGGAGTAGGGAGCAGCATCGTGCACCAGCGTCGTGCCCAGGTTGAACTGCAGCGCAGAATGCTTCGAGGGATAGTATTCGACTGCGCCCCCGAAATTCTGCGCAAGTCGCGTCGTGGTCAAGTAAGTACCATGCGCAAGCGGCGTATCGTAGTGCACCCAGCCCGGCCTGGCCAGAGCGAACACGCCCCAGGATCGATAGGGTCGGCCCATCTTCAATCCTGCAAGAAACTCGTGCACATCACCGGGCTGCTTGTATGTATTGCTGCTCGGAAAGAAGTTGGTCTCCCCGTCGAAGTAGGCGTACTTTGCAAAGCGGTAATCGAATTGAAATCCATACCCGGTGTGAATATCCTGGCACGCCTGACAACTCCTGCTGTCCACCGGCAATCCCACGCTGGTCATCTGGAAACCCATTTTCCAGCGAGGATCGGTTTTCCATTCCGGAACTTCGCTCGGCTCTTCCAGAAATCCTCCCGCCGCCATCAAATAGTCCTTCTCCGGATATCGATACCAGGGAGATTTTCCTGCCAACAAGTTTGCGAATGTATGGCTCGGCGCCAGCGTGGCGCGCAGAATTTTGTACTCCATCGCAGGGCTGCCTTTCGCGAGCCGGTCGACAAACTCCCTCTCAATTGCATCTTCCATCACAATCCATCCCGTACCCACCACCGGCGTAATCACAAAGTCCACCCATCCGGTGTTGTTGGTAGCCGGCTTGTAGTGAACGCCCGGCTTCTGTTGGCATGGATAAAAACCGCAGGTGGGCACGTAGGTATACCCGCCCTCATTGCCAATCGCAGCCTCACTCAGCACAGGCCCAATCTCGAAATATGCCGAGTAAGCCGCCGCCCAGGCCATCGCCTGCAGCCGGCTGTGCCAGTAGGCCGACGAACCCCCAAACCTGGCGGACCGTCCTCGCGGATCGTTATTCAGAAAAATGTCTCCGGAGACGGATCCTTGCATGGGATGGCCAATGTAATTCACCAGGAAATCGTCGCCGTCGCCCCAGCGATACATATCGAAATGGTTTGCTGAAGCAAGATAATCGTGCCAGAACGGTTTATGGATCAGAAGGTAACGAGCATAAGGATCGCTGGCGATGCGGAAGGTATGTTCGACCCCCAGAAACTCCACCGACTGCCAGATTGCCGGACTCCAGTGCAGCGATCCCTTCGATGTATCCACCAGCAGCGGAGGTGCGTCAAATCGCAGCACGCTCATAGCCGGGGTTCCCGACCCGGGCGAGATCATGCAGCCCGTTGAAAGGTTGGTCTGCGACGTGAAATTACAAGCGGTCAGAAATTTCGGCTGCCACAAAGTATTTTCCGGAAGATGAAGATGCGATGGATGCACCGCTTCCAATGCCGGGGCGGGCGCCGAGATAAAAATCGGGGACATATCGACCGATGGATCTTCATCGGAACTTCGATAGCCCCAGCAACCTGCAGTCGTCACAAGAAAAAGACATAGCAACAGGACGACTCGGGGCCGCAAACATTCCACGGAGATTCTTTCCCGCATCCGGGATCCAGCATCTCCTGCGTTGCAACTCGAATCACGACGCAGCAACCCAGCTTTCCGTACCATTGCCTACACCGCGCCGACGACTACATCGGCAGTTGCTCGCGCTTCCCTTTCCTGCCCACCGCCAATCACGCACATCAGCGATGTGAACCAATCCGCGGGTGGACAATTTCGGTCAATGCAAATGAATTGCCATATGCCAGTCGCCGCCAAAACCGCCTATCATTCGTGTGTCAATAGAACCGTCGCTCGAATGTATCGGTTCCTATTGCGAAAAGCATTTGGTACTGCACATAGATGCGTCTCTCTTCGCAAAAGGCTAGAAAAACGTACCCTGTGACAAGCAGATTTACTAGGTCGACAGGCCTGCCCAGATGGGCTCCAAGATATCGGAGATTCTTCAAACATTTGGAGGCGTTCTCGATGGGGAATTCTCCCTACATCACAATGTGTCCACCCGTCACCGTTGCCGTCGCGTCCGCAGCGGCATTGTCGAGGTTCAACTTTTTGGCCTATGCTCAGGCAGTCATCGAAATTCATACTCTTATAGTGTTCAATCCGGCAGCAGCGTGACAGTTTTGCAATTCGCGTCCAATTGCCCGACACTTCAGCCAGGAGAACTCTTGTGCTCTTTTTAGGAATTGATGTTGGTACCGGTGGTTCCCGCGCCGTCCTGATCAATGAAACAGGAAAAGTTGTGGCTTCCCACGCCACCGAACACGTCCCCTTTCAGTCCAAATTTCCAGGCTGGGCAGAACAGGATCCGGAAGACTGGTGGCGTGCTTCCCAGGAATCCATCCGCACCGTCCTGTCTGTCGCTGACTGTCTGCCGGGCGACATCGCTGCCGTCGGGCTGACAGGCCAAATGCACGGTGCTGTCCTGCTCGACTCCGACGGGCAAGTGCTTCGGCCATCGCTGATCTGGTGCGACACCCGCAGTGGTCCTCAGTGCGACTGGCTGCACGCCAAGCTCGGCCGCGAACACGTCATCGAGCTCACCTGCAATCCCGCGCTTCCCAACTTCACGCTGACAAAAATTCTCTGGGTCCGCGAACATGAGCCGGAAATTTTCGCCCGCATCGCCCATATCCTCTGCCCAAAAGATTATGTCCGCTTCCGTCTTAGCGGCACCTATGCCATGGATGTGCAGGAAGCCTCCGGCACACTTCTGCTCGACGTCACTCATCGCCGCTGGTCCATCCCCATGGCCGAAGCCTCCGGCGTTCCGATCAAATGGCTGCCGCAATTGTTTGAGTCCGCGGACGTCTGCGCCACCATCAGCAAATCCGCAGCTGCCGCCACTGGTCTCGTCGCGGGTACACCCATCGTTGCCGGCGCAGGCGATCAAGGTGCAGGCGCGGTTGGTATGGGAATTCTCAAGCCAGGTTCTGTCAGCGCCACCATCGGCACCTCCGGCGTGGTTTTCGCCGCCACCGATGCGCCCATCCGCGATCCGCTAGGTCGTCTCCACACTTTCTGCCACGCCGTGCCCGGCCGCTGGCACGTCATGGGAGTGACCCAGGCTGCAGGCCTCTCATTGCGCTGGTTTCGCGACGTCATCAGTGCCGGCGCGCAAAATCAACCGGCCACTTATGAGCAACTAATGTCCCTTGCCGCCGAAGCTCCAGCCGGCAGCGACGGCGTCTTCTGGGCTCCGTATCTTTTTGGCGAGCGCACTCCGCACCTCGATCCCGATGTGCGCGCTGCATTCGTTGGACTCACCGCCTCGCATCGCCAACCGCATCTCGTCCGCGCTGTGCTCGAAGGCGTCGCCTACAGCTTGCGCGATACTTTCACGTTATTTGCCGAGCTGGGAATTCCAGTCCGAGGTGTGCGTCTCGGAGGAGGCGGCGCTCGTGGCCCGCTCTGGCGCCAGATTCAAGCCGACATCTACGGCCGTCCCGTCGAACTGCTCGTCGCCGAAGAAGGCGGCGCGTACGGTGCCGCGTTGCTTGCCGGTGTCGGCGCAGGTACGTGGCCGGATATCGACGCTGCTTGCGAATCTTCCATTCGCGTTGCGGAAACCATTCGTCCCGATCCCACCGCGGTCGAGATATACGATCGCGGCTATCAAACCTATCGCAAGCTCTATCCCGCGCTCGCCGGTTTGCGCGCTTGATCGAGGAACATGACCGTGATCCTCGGACTCGATCAAGGAACCAGCAGCTCGCGCGCCGTATTGATGCGCGCCGACGGCACGCTGTCTCACATTGCTCAGCGCGAGCTGCCACAGATATATCCGCATCCCGGCTGGGTAGAACAAGACCCCGAGGCGATCTGGTCTTCGCAGGCCGCAGCCGTGCGCGCTGTTCTCGGCGACGCTGGCATCGACCCCTCCGCGATTCATTGCATCGGCATCACCAACCAGCGCGAAACCACTCTGGTGTGGGAACGAGCCACAGGTCGCCCCATCGCCAACGCCATCGTCTGGCAGGATCGCCGCACCGCCGAGGATTGCGCCCAGCTAGCCGCATCCGAACACAATGGCCGCAACCTCGAAGCACTGGTCTCAGAAAAAACCGGCCTTGTCCTTGACGCCTACTTCTCCGCCAGCAAAATTCGCTGGATCCTGCAGCATGTTCCCGGCGCGCGCGCTCAAGCCCACGCCGGCCAGCTCGCTTTCGGCACCGTCGACACCTGGCTCATCTGGAAACTCACCGGCGGCCGTCGCCACATCACCGACGTCTCCAACGCTTCGCGCACTCTGCTCTTGAATATCCACACTCTCGCCTGGGATCAGGAGCTTCTCGACATCTTCGACATTCCGCGTTCGATGCTGCCGGAAGTTGTCGACTCGAGCGGCGATCTCGCCGTCGCTACCGAACTTCTTCCCCGTGGAAAAATAACCGGTATCGCGGGCGATCAGCAGGCCGCGCTCTTCGGTCAGATGTGCCTCCGCCCCGGCATGGCGAAAAATACTTACGGCACCGGCTGCTTCCTGATGCTGCAAACCGGGACCACTCCGGTTCGTTCCCCACATCGACTGCTCACCACCGTCGCGTGGCGAATCGCCGGCCATACCAATTACGCGCTCGAAGGCAGCATCTTCGTCGCCGGCGCTGCCATCCAGTGGCTGCGCGATGGCCTCGGCATTCTCAACACCGCGCCCGAAGTCGAAGCCCTCGCTGCCTCTGTTCCCGACAGTGGTGGAGTCGTCTTCGTTCCCGCGCTCACCGGCCTCGGCGCGCCTCATTGGGACCCACACGCACGCGGCGCCATCTTCGGTCTCACCCGCGGCGCTACCCGAGCTCACCTGGCTCGCGCTGCCCTCGACGGCATCACGCTTCAGGTCGCCGACATTGTCCGAGCCATGGAAACTAACCCCGACGAAGCCAATGGCCTTCGCGTCCACGAGCTTCGTGTCGATGGCGGCGCTTCCACCAACGATCTTCTAATGCAGATGCAGGCCGACGTCCTCGGCATCCCGATCGTGCGCTCGCAAACCTCCGAGGCAACCGTGCTCGGCGCCTGCTATCTCGCCGGTCTGGGTGCGGGCATCTGGTCCAACGTAGACGAGTTAGAACGGCAATGGCACGAATCGCGCCGCTTCGAACCGCAATCCAATCCCGAAGAACGAAGCCGCAAGCTAGCCGCGTGGCATCAAGCCATCCACCGCGCCCGCGGCTAACGAAGAGAAACGCGTCATTCTGAGCGAAGAATCTCCGCATTTACTTCAACCGAACCGCACGAATCCCCCACGCAAAAAAAACTTGCCGCATGCAGTCTTCCTTTTCAGAAAGACCGCATGCGGCCAGATGCATCATTCACTGCATTCCTACAATTTGCGCTTTAAACTTCGTTATCGCGTGTCGCCTGTCGAAGCCGTGCCGGTCTGCTTGGCGCGATCTTCTTCCACCGCTGCCTGGGCGGCCGCAAGGCGTGCCGTCAGCAAGCGGAACGGAGAGCACGAAACATAGTTCAACCCGATTCTGTGGCAGAACTTCACCGACTCCGGTTCTCCGCCATGCTCGCCGCAGATTCCAACCTTCAACGTCGGCCGTGACTCGCGTCCCTTGATCGTCGCGCACTTCACCAGCTGGCCCACGCCCTCCTGGTCCAGCACCGCGAACGGATCCTGCTTGAAGATTCCCTGAGCGATGTACGCCGGCAGGAACTGGTTGATGTCGTCGCGAGAGATGCCGAACGTCGTCTGCGTCAGGTCGTTGGTCCCGAAGCTGAAGAATTCCGCTTCCTTCGCAATTTGATCGGCCACCAGCGCAGCGCGCGGCAGCTCGATCATCGTTCCCACCAGGTACTCCACCGACTCGCCCTTTTCAGAGAAAACCTGCCGGGCGATGCGGCGAATAATCGCTGCCTGGTTCTTCATTTCCTCAATCGTGCTGATCAGCGGAATCATCACTTCCACCTTCACATCCTTGCCGGATTTCTTGATGCTGACCGCCGCTTCAAAAATGGCGCGTGCCTGCATCTCGGTCACCTCAGGGAATGCAATCCCCAAACGGCAACCGCGCAGCCCCAGCATCGGGTTGGTCTCGTGCAGTTCTTCCACGCGACGCAGCAGGGTGTGCAGCTCTTTCAGTTTCGGCGAACGCGGCTTGGTGATTTCCAGGCGCGCAATTTCCACCAGCAGATCTTCCCGCTTGGGCAGAAATTCGTGCAGCGGCGGATCCAGCAGTCGAACCGTCACCGGCAGACCATTCATGGCTTTGAACAATCCGGTAAAGTCCGCCCGTTGCATCGGCAACAACTTCTTTAACGCTGCCTGCCGCTCTTTCAGGTTGTTCGCCAGAATCATCGCCTGCATGTGCGGCAGCCGATCTTCCGCGAAGAACATATGCTCTGTGCGGCACAGTCCAATGCCTTCCGCACCAAACAGAATCGCCTGCTTGGCATCGCGAGGAATGTCCGCGTTGGCGCGAACTCGCAGCTTGCGCAGCGGATCCACCCACGACATAAAGCGCACCAGCGTAGGATCGTCCGGGGAAGCAGGCAGAATGTCCAGCTTGCCGAAGATCACACGGCCAGTGGTTCCGTCCATCGAAATCCAGTCGCCCTTCTTCAGTACCTTGCCCTTGACCCGCATTTCCTGGTTCTTCTCGCTCACGTTGATGTCGCCCGCACCCGCCACGCAGCATTTGCCCATGCCGCGCGTCACCACCGCGGCGTGGCTCGTCATGCCGCCGCGCGCCGTCAAAATTCCGGCCGCAACTTCCATGCCCGCAATGTCTTCCGGCGTCGTTTCCGAGCGCACCAGGATCACCGATTTCATGCTGCCGTTTTGCGAATGCTTCACCGCGTCTTCCGCGCTGAAAACGATCTGCCCTACCGCCGCACCCGGCGACGCCGGCAATCCAGTCGCCAGCACTTCA
The DNA here is from genome assembly GCA_963794795.1 of uncultured Acidobacteriota bacterium. Taxonomy (GTDB): domain Bacteria; phylum Acidobacteriota; class Terriglobia; order Terriglobales; family Acidobacteriaceae; genus JAKAAZ01. The sequence continues at coordinate 368,889 of CAWCFC010000018.1, forward strand.
ATCTTCTTGCCCTTCTCATCCAGTCGCGGCACAAGAAAGTCGTACAGCTGATTTGGCTCGACCCGGAAGATGGCTTCCTTTTCCGTGATCAGCTTCTCATTCACCATGTCCATTGCAATGTGCACCGCGGCCAGGCCAGTGCGCTTGGCATTGCGCGTCTGCAGCATGTACAGCTTGCCTTCCTGAATGGTGAATTCGAAATCCTGCACATCGCGATAATGCTTTTCCATCTTGCTGGTCAGCGTTTGCAGTTGGTGGTACACGTCCGGCATCTGCTTTTGCAGATCGCTGATCGGCTCCGGCGTGCGAATGCCGGAAACCACATCCTCACCCTGCGCGTTCAGCAAGTATTCGCCGAAAAATTTATTCTCGCCAGTCGCAGGATTGCGAGTGAACCCGACGCCAGTGCCGCTGGTCTCTCCCAGGTTGCCAAACACCATCGCCTGCACATTGACGGCCGTGCCCAGCATGTCATCAATCTGGTTGATGCGGCGATACGTCTTCGCGCGGGCGTTATTCCACGAACGGAATACCGCGTCGCGGGCCATCACCAATTGCGTGTGCGGGTCCTGCGGGAAATCCACCTTCGTGTGTTTGCGCACCAGCGTCTTGTATTGCGCAATCACCTCCTGCAGCGCTTTCGCGTCCAGGTCCATGTCCAGCTTGACGCCCTTCTTCTTCTTGATGCCGTCAAACACTTCTTCAAACGCTGCTTTGTCGATGTCGAGCACAACGTTGCCAAACATCTGGATCAAGCGGCGATAGGAGTCGTAGGCAAAGCGAGGGTTGGTGGTGTTCTTGGCCAGCGCCTCGACCGATTTATCGTTCAGCCCCAGGTTCAGGATGGTGTCCATCATGCCCGGCATGGAAAACTTCGCGCCCGAACGCACCGAGACCAGCAACGGATTCGCGCCCTCTCCCAGCTTCTGACCCTGCAGCTTTTCCAGCCGCTGCAGCGCGGCATCCATCTGGGTATCGATCTCCGGGCTCAACCCGCCCCTCATATATTCGCGGCATGCTTCCGTCTGGATGGTGAAGCCCGGGGGTACAGGCAATCCAACGTTGGTCATCTCGGCCAGGCCGGCGCCTTTGCCGCCCAGCATGTCCTTCATGGTTCCGTTGCCTTCTGCCGACCCGCCGCCAAAGAAATAAACGTATTGCGTCTTGGATGGCTTGGGACTTGGCGAACCATTCTTGCCGTTTGCCGTTGAAGTTTTCGGTAATTCTAAGGTGCTCGCACTCATCGGAAATCCTCGCTCCTGTTTTTCGTCCGCGGACCGCACTCGAAGTGCGTCCGGCAATCTCCACTCTGTTCAGGACCGGCTCGCAACCGCGAGCCAGCCCCAGTGTTCCTAAACTCCAAAAACAAGCGCCGGCTGAAAAGCCGACGCTTGAAATTACGCCTGAAAAGTGCGGGCAAAGCCGCCGGAACTGCTTCCGCATCGGACCATAAAAAGGTCTGTGGGTACTGTCATCGTGCGTCTCTTTCGTTCAATGGAAAAGGTTTCGCTTTCAATATGTTCTCACGCCGGGTGAGGGTTCGCTTGTGTTCGCTGTCACACGGAGGTCTGATACCGCGCGGGAGAGTCATTCCAGGACCCTCGCCCCGGACTCGGAAACTGCAGCTAACACCTTATTTTATGCCTTGAGATGGAAACCCGAACAGCGGCGCCGCCAATCCGCTCCACTCCGCGATCGATTTCGGCTGGATTGGCGGCCGTTCCAGCGTGGATATTGCCCCACCCGGAATCGGCGAAATCGCAGATTCGACAAATTTTGCGCACAATGCGAATTTCTTCTTTCGCACCTGGACGCGACCCGGGCAGGCTCTCAACCGGCAGCCAGCGCGGGTTCCGCTTCGGTCCGCTCCGTCGCCTTGGCCGCACGCACCACCCGCATCACGCTGATGTCGTCCTGCTGCCCGAATGCCTGCGCCGCCGTCGCCACTTCCGCCGCGGTGATCGGTTGACGCAGCATCGTCTCAATGCGCTCGAAGCCGAACAGCTGCCCTTGCGCATCCTGGGCCTCCGCCACTCCGTCCGACAGCAGCATCAGCGTGTCGCCCGGCTGCAACTGGAAATGCATCACAGGAAATTCCGCGCTTTCCACCATGCCCAGCGGCAGCGCACCTTCCATCGGATATTCTTTCCCGTTCAGATACGGCGGCATGTGTCCGGCATTGGCCAGCGTCACTTTGCCGTCGCCCGTAATGTGCATCGCCAAACAGGTCGCATGCGCCTGCCCGCGCCCCCACAGCCGCTGGTTCAGCGTCCGCAAAACAGACAGCGGGTCGAAGGTGGTGTCCGTCGCGGTGCGGATGGCGCCGACAATCAACGCCACCAGCATGCCCGCCTGCAATCCATGGCCGGCCACATCGCCCACCACAATCAGCACGCTGCCATCGCTGCGGTCCGGGAGTATCTGAAAGAAGTCTCCGCCCACCCGTTGCGCCGGACGATACTCGCTCTCAAACGTCAGGCCGGGGATGACAGGCAGAGCTTCCGGAATCAGCACCTGCTGCACCTGTCGCGCCTGCTCCATTTCCATCCGGAACTGCTCGCGATCGCGCTGGCCCAGCAGAAACCGGCGCAGCATCAGAATCGTAATAATGGCCAGTGAAAGCACGGTTGAAACCTGAACCAGGCTGACCGCAATTCCGAAATAATAGAATTGCGCTGGCACATGCAGTACGATCAGTTCCTCCTCGTAGAGCGAAAGCGTAACCAGCAATACGGCGGGCAGCGCAAGCCAGCCCTCTGTCCTGTTCTTGCGGATGCCCCGGATGGTGACCCAGACCAGCAATACTCCCATCATCAGCTTGAGCGCCAGCGTCAGCGGGGAAAGCCAGGCGACGGCATGGACCGGAACCACGCCGCCGTAGAGAGGTGCCCGCAGCAAGGCCGTGCCCAGGCCGAGCGCCACGGCCACGCTCCAGACCATGCGGTGCACCCGCACCACGCCTCCCAGCCGGAACCAGTACGCCCAAAAGAGAACCCACAATCCAAAGGCTGCGGGAATCAGGAACGCGTCCTGGAGCAAAAAGAGGAAATTTGCATTGACCCAGGTAGGGTAGTTTCCCACTACTATGGATGCCACGCGCGCCAGGACAGCCGCGCAGGTGAGCCCCAGCCAAAGGTACGCCGGTTCACTCCGGTCCAGCCAGAACAGACCGAATGCAGCCAGCAGCGCCAGCAGCAATATCGCCATTTCTAGAAATTCGCCATACAGCGAACGATTGACAGCATCCCAGTCCAGCTGAAGCAGGGCGCTGATGGTAGCCGCTTGACCCAGCACCGGCGGACCATGCAGGCCACCGGCGTCCTGATCCACCAAGGGCGTGTATGCGGCCATCCACATGCGGATGGCGATCGTAACAGGACCGCCGGAAAAATTCGCGGGCAGAGGAAAGGCCCGTGGTAACGCGTTGTATGTGGTGACGCCGCGAGCGGTGAATTGTCCAAACTGCCCGATGAGTTGGCCATTGACGTACACCTGATAGGCGTCGTCGAAATTGTCGGGCATTTTGATCGCGACCAGGCTCCGCCCATCCTGCACGTTGATTTTCAGGCGATACCAGGCATAGCCGGAATAGCCGCGATTGCCGCGCGCCGTCCATCCGGGCAAATATCCGCTGCTGCCGATGTATTGGATCATACGATCCCGCCGGCGGCGTCAGGTCCATCGTCCCCCAGGATGAGTCGTCGAACCCCGGCTGCGCCCACGCCATGTTGTCGCCCGTGCGGAACTTCCAAAGCCCATCCAGGGGAACGGTCGCGTTGCCCAGCGTGATCTGCCGGACAGCCTCGTTCGCAGGGGCGGCCGCGGTTTGAGCCAGCACCGGCAGACTCGCGCACACCAGCACAAAAACGGCAATCGAAGACCGTAAATGCTGCAAAGGTTGACTCTTTTCTGGGGGCACTCCACGAATACCAGCGATATCACAACCTTGGCAACGAAGAAATATCGCGCCTGAGAGATTCCTTCTCCCCGCTCGACGTGCGAAATCTGAGGCGCTTTCTGTCGTCCCAGAAATGCTTCCTGGATAATCACTGATGATTTTTCGAGAAAGCTGGCGTATTTTTCGTCGCGCGCGAGAATGCTCTATCCGCCTCTTCTGGACAAACTAGTTGCCTGAGCAACCATATGGGCCAAAAGCGGCCAAAGTGGTTGCTAAGGCAACCATATTTTCCTGAACCAAATTCGCCGAAAGAAGACCCCGCTCGCCGCCTTTTTAATCCCATGGAATACCATGACCCTAGGGATGCGCCTGCAGTCCCGGAGCCGAAACAACAATGACGAAAGAAGTCATCACCATCTCCAAAGAAGATTATTTAAAAGCCATTCTGGAAGCTGAATCAGAAGGCCAGACGGTTATTTCTTCCACCCTGGCCCATTGGCTATCTGTTTCGCCGCCCGCAGTTACGATGGCTCTGAAGCGCTTAAAACGCGACGGATATGTGGAAGTGAAACCGGACGGCATCGTTCGCCTGACGCCGAAAGGAAAAGAGACGGCCTATCACACCGCGCGTCGCCATCATTTGATTGAGCGCATGTTGTCGGAAATGTTTGGCATGGACTGGTATCGCGTCCACGATGAGGCAGAGCGCCTGGAACATGCGGTTTCACCGGCGTTCGAGGCCAAGCTGATTGAAAAGCTTGGAGAAAAAGGAACGTGCCCGCACGGCAACTCTGTTTTGCCGGAAAGCCCGGAACAATTACGAAAGCGCGGGCTGGTTCCATTATTCGACGCGGCACAAAATGTACCCTACACCGTCTCCTGCCTGCACGAACGAGATCCTAAGCTCCTGATTTTTCTCCATCATTCCGGCATTGGACCAAATGCGCGGGTGCAGTTGCAGGCGCGTAACTACGATGAAACCGTAACCATCCAAACGCCTTCCGGGACCATCACACTAGGAAGACCTGCCGCAGAAAGAGTCTGGGTGAAACGCCGGAAACGTTAGCGTAAATTAATCTCTATACTTAACCATCGTTAACTATTTATGGCATACTGCGGTAAGAGGGTTTTTCCGTAGGAATGCCTGAACTCCAATCCCAAATTGAAGTAGAGCCTAAGCCGCGCCGGCCTTCCCTGCCCGACGTGTTCTCGACGGTGCGGGTATCGACCTCCCCGCAATTGTGGCGGCGTGCGCTTGGCTTTATTGGCCCGGGCTTCCTTATTTCCGTGGGATATATGGACCCCGGCAATTGGGCGACCGATCTGGCCGCGGGCTCGCGATTCGGCTACAAACTGCTTTTCGCCATCATGGTGTCGAATCTTCTGGCGATCCTGCTGCAAGGCCTTTCCATCAAGCTGGGTGTTGCGACGGAACAGGACCTGGCCCAGGCCTGCCGCGAACATTACAGCAAACCAGTCACAATCGGGCTTTGGGTCTTTGCCGAAATCGCCATCGCCGCGTGCGATCTGGCAGAAGTAATCGGCTCTGCAATCGCGCTACAACTTCTTTTCGGCATTCCTCTTCTTGTCGGCGTGGTAATTACCAGCCTGGATGTACTGATGATTCTGCTGCTGCAGAATCGCGGCTTCCGCTACCTGGAAGCGCTGGTGATTGTTTTGATTGCAACCATCGGAGTGATGTTTGCGATTGAGATTTTCTTCTCCCATCCACAATGGGGATCGATCGCCTGGAATTTATTTGTTCCCTCGCGCGAGATACTTTCCAACGGGACTATGTTGTACATCGCGATTGGAATTCTTGGTGCAACCGTGATGCCCCACAATCTCTATCTGCATTCATCCATCGTGCAGACAAGGGATTATCCACGCACTTCAAAAGGTAAGCGCGAGGCCATCTGGCTCGCCAATCTGGATTCCGCTGCCGCCCTGACCATGGCGCTATTCGTCAATGCCGCCATCCTAATCGTTGCCGCCGCCGTGTTCCATCGCACCGGGCATGACCAGGTCGCTGAAATCGGCGATGCCTACAAACTTCTGACCCCCCTGCTAGGCGTTGCCGGCGCCAGCACCATGTTTGCAATCGCGCTGTTAGCATCCGGGCAAAACTCGACCCTCACCGGAACGCTTGCAGGCCAGGTCGTGATGGAGGGCTTCCTTCATCTGCATCTTGCTCCCTGGAAGCGACGATTGCTGACACGCCTGCTCGCGATTGTTCCGACCATTATTGTGACGGCGTTGTGGGGCATGTCTGGCACGGCGCGATTACTGATCCTGAGCCAGGTGATTCTCAGCATGCAATTAAGCTTCGCCGTGTTTCCCCTGATGGCATTCACCAGCGATCGCAAAAAGATGGGAGAGTTTGTCAATCGACCCTGGTTGAAAATCCTCGGATGGTCTTCTGCAATTTTCATCGCAGGTCTGAACGGTTGGCTGCTGGTCCAGGTTTTTCTAGGACATTCTTAGCTAACTGCAGTTTCATTTCGATCTCGTGAGCCACCCGCCAATTCCAGATGGCATCCACACCATGCATGCGGGCTTTTTGTCACAGCTACCACCCCATCATGCGAGGATCGAATGAATACTCAGGAAAAAGAAAAAGTTGAGAACCGCGCAGCAGATCAGAAGCATGCGGTACAGCCTTCCGGCTATGACGGAAAAAATCCTGCGACCGCCGGTCCTGGAGATACGGCCGTACGCAGCCCGACGCCGGAGACGGAAAAAGGTGAGATTAATCCTTCCGCGCCGAACGACGTGAACCGGACCTCTGAGAAGAAATAAAGGATTCCAGCAGTTTCGCTGGGATAGCTTGACGCTTCTTCAGCATCGCCGTCCAGGGATCATGACGTAGCCGGGTTTTCCAGACTGAAAAATCCGCGACCAGAAAGCGCGGCGGCTTGGCGGAGTCCAGCTCTTTCCAATCCATCGGCACCGCAACCGGAGCACCGTGGCGCGCGCGCGGAGAAAAGGGTGCGATTGATGTTGCACCGCGATCATTGCGCAGATAGTCGATAAAGATTTTTCCCTTGCGGTCGACTTTCGTCATTTTGGTCAAGAATAAAGCCTTGTTTGCAGCTGCCATCTGGTTGGCGATGTCGTGCGCGAATTCCTTCACGACCGGCCAGTCATGTTCGGGCGCGATGGGTGCAACCACGTGCAATCCCTTCCCGCCGGTGGTCTTCAAAAAAGTTTCCAGCTTGCAGTCTTTCAGTCTCGAGCGAACTTCCTTCGCGCTCTCGGCCAGCGTCTTCCAGGGAATCGCCTCATCCGGATCCAGATCAAACACAAGCCGATCGGGCTTTTCAATGTCGCGATTGGTGGAACCCCACGGGTGAATTTCGAGAACACCCATCTGCGCTAGTCCAGCCAGTCCCAGAGCGCTCGAAAGAGTGATGTAGGATTCGACAACTCCGCTCCTGCGTCCGCGAATATCGATCCCCTCGATTCCATCGGGCAGGTTGTCAGTAACATGTTTTTGAAAGAAGCATGGCTTGGTGCTGCCCTGCGGACAACGAACGATGCTAAGCGGCCGATCCACAATGTGCGGCAACATGTGTTCCCTCACCGCCCAGAAATAGTCTGCCAGTTGCTGTTTGGTGAGCTTGGTTTCTGTGTCCACCTGCTTGTCGGGATGGGTGAGCGTGATCGGAAAAGTATTGTCGGCGCTGCCAGGCTTGCTCGACTTCTTTTTCGCTGCGACGATACGCGACGCCGTTTGGCTGGAATGATGGTGTCGCAACGAGGCACTCGCCACGCTGGGCTTTTTGTGCCCCACTTTTAGCGATGGAGTACTTTTGCTTTTCGATTGCGACCCCCGCTTTGCCGACGCGGTCTCCACCGGGATCTCGCGCGTCACCTGCTTCGCCGGCTTGTCTTCTCGCAGGCCTTGAAATGAAGCCTGACGAACGAGATTGTCCGCCGTCCAGGTAGCAAATTTCACTTCGCACACATATTTCGGCTTCACCCACTGCGCGTCGCGAGCGCCATCGGGCGGCACGCTGGAAAATGCAGGACGTGGCTGACGAATTTCCTCCAGACGCTTGCGCATTTGCTGGCGCGCCTTCTGCGTGAATCCCGTGCCGGTGCGGCCCGCGTACACCAATTCTCCGTCGCGATAATAGCCGAGCAGCAGCGCGCCAATTCCCACGCCGGTTTTTGAAGGTGGAGTGAATCCGCCGATCACAAACTCCTGCTGACGGACACATTTAATTTTCAGCCAGCTACCGCTTCGGCCAGAGGTATAGGGCGCGGCAGCCTTCTTCGACACAATCCCTTCGGCCCCCAATTTGCAAGCCTTTTCAAAGATCTCTCCGCCGCGTGTGCCCAGGTGCTCACTGTAACGCAGAATGCCGGTACGATCGCCATCAGAAACCTGCGCCAGAATTTTCTCCAGGATATTTTTTCTCTGCTCCAGTGGGAGATTGCGAAGATTGTGACCATTCAAGTGGAGCAGGTCGAAGATCACGTAGGTGAGCGGCTTTTTCTTGCCTTCCTGAAACGCGGCTTGCAGATCGGCAAAACTCGTCTTGCCCTCTTCGTCGAAAACCACCACCTCGCCATCGAGCAATGCATCTTCGACCGGCAATTCCGCAAGGGCTGCAGCGATGTCCGGCATGCGGTGCGTCCAATCGAGGCCGCTGCGGGTGATCAGCGTCGCCGAACGGGATTTCTTGCCGCGATCCGATACGATGCGGCCCTGCATGCGATAGCCATCCAGCTTCAACTCATGAATCCACTCAGAGCCATCTGGAGCCTCGTTGACCTGCAACGCCAACTGCGGCGGTACAAACTTCGGCAGAGATTCTTTGGGCGCGCCTTTCAATTCGCTCGCAAAGGACAAAAACGCGGTTGAGCCGGCGTTGTGGTGGTCGTGGCGATGATTCGTGGTCTGGGATGTACGCACCGATTTTTTCTCTGACGAGTGCGATGACGATTTCTTCGGTTCCTTCTGCTTCTCGCTACCGTGCGTGCCCCATACATGATCCTGATTTTCGGCAATCGCATCAAGGTCACGACCGGTAACGACGCTGTCGGGTTCTTCCTCTGTCACCGGAGGATCGTCGGGACCGCGCTCTTTTCCATCGTGCTCTTTGATCAGCAGCCAGTTGGCTTTCTTCTCCCCCGCAGCTTTGCCGCCCATGCGGATCAACGCCCAATCGCCACGCAGCTTTTCCCCTTTCAGCGTAAATTTCAGGCGGCCTTTTTCGAGGCCCTCGTCCACATCGCCGTGCGGCTCCCAGGTTCCGTGATCCCACAGCATGACGGTCCCGCCGCCATACTGTCCCTTGGGAATGATGCCCTCAAAGCCTCCATATTCCATGGGGTGATCTTCCACCTGAACGGCGAGCCGCTTGTCGCCGGGATAATAGCTGGGGCCTTTGGTGACCGCCCAGCTTTTCAACACACCATGCCAGCCGAGTCGAAAATCATAATGAAGCCGCGTTGCCGCATGCTTCTGGATGACGAACGGCAGCTCCGCATTCTTGCCGGCCGCGCTCTTTTTCGCTTCCTTGGCGCCGCCACGAGGCTCGGCAGTCACATCGAAGTTACGCATGGATCGATAGCGCGATAACTGTTTCTCAATGGCGGCGGAGCTGCGGGCGCGGGAAGTTTTTTTCTTTGGTTTAGCGGTCGCCATAGCTTTATGCAGTCTTCTTTCGGCGGGCGTGCGGTTTCACCAACTTCAAGCCGCTGGATTTCGACTTACTTTTCTTTTCCGCCGTAACATGTTTCGATGTCGAGGGGCGGGCCGAGCGAGATGAGGACTGTTCGCCGACACTTTTGCGCAGCGCATCCATCAGGTTGATGACCTTGGCTCGCCTGGGCGCTTTCTCTTCTTGCGGAAGCGGATGATGCTCGATCTTAGCGTCGATCAGCTCGCGCAGGGCGACTTCGTAGTCGTCTTCAAATTTCGACGGAACAAATTTTGACGTGCTGCGCCGAATCAGTTCTTTCGCCAGGGTCAGCTGATCCTTGTCGATGCTGTGTTCTTTGATCCCGGAAAAATATTCGGATGCATCGCGCAACTCGGCTTGATAGCGCATGGTGTAGGCCATTAACCCACGCGATTTTGGATCGCTGGGCGGCATCAGCGCGATCAGGTGTTCCCGCCCCGAAAATGCAGCTTCCCCCAGGCCGGCCTTGCCCGTTTCTCGCAATGCCTTTTGGATGACAGCGAATGCCTGCGCCTGCGCATCATTTTGGGGAACGACGAAATACGGCTTCTCGAAGAATGCCGGATCAATTTCGTCGATGTTAATAAACTGGACAATCTCGAGCGTCTTTTTGCTGGGGATGCGAAGGTGCGCAATCTCCTCCGGCTCAATGGTGACGTACTCGCCTTTGCGAACCTCGTAACCCTTCACGATGTCGGCACGATCGACGGCTTCCTGATCCTGCGCCACGTTCTGATGGCGGATTCGTTCGCCGGTTCTTCGGTCAATTTGATGGAAGGCGATCTGGCTTGCGGCTTCTGTCGCCGGGAACAAGGAAACGCCAAAGGAAACCAGGGAAATCTGAATCTGTCCAGACCAATATGGACGTGCCATGGACGGTCCCTCTTTTCTGAAATTTCTACCAGACACTAGGATTCATGCGCGTGCGCAGAGGGTGCCAAGCGGGTCGAAATTGGCTGCGCGACCGGGTGGTGAACTAGCGGCGCCGACCAACACAATAGCCCGCAACCCCGGCCAGTGTCAGGGCCACAAGGGGGAGCACGATTCGTGGCGGCGGCCACCCGGCGTTGCTGCCGAACACGGGTTCCACTTTCGGCAGATCGGGTTCCTTGCCGAACGCGTCGGTCGCGGCGGCGATCGTTGCCAGCGTTCGACGACTGTTGCGACTGTTCAGGCGCTGCAGCGACTTCAAGAGTGAGGGCGGTTCGCATCCCGGTGCGTTGCTACCGACATTGGTCCTCGGTGATGGCGTTGGCGACTGCGTCTACCTTTTCCGGATCGAGGTTCGCGAAGACGCGTGACAAGGCAAGAAAATTGCGCATGGCGCGAATGCCCTCCGGAGTGGCGGCGAATTCGGAGACTTTGTCGACGATGGCATCGCCGGCTCCGATAGCCCCACGCAAGGTGTCGAGCACGCCGTGATCCTGCGCCTCCTGCAATAAATCGTAGGCTGCCAGCACCGCCCTGGCGTGCTGTACCGGAGCATTCTCCACTTTTGCGCGGAATTCATCCTGCTCGTTTCGGTGCGGAGTGTAGTCGCGAATCGGCTGGGCCATGGCGTTCCCTCCTGTTTACACTTGCAAATTGGCAATTTGTACAAGCTTGTCGTCCGGTGCGGTTCCGGGCAATCGATAATCGCTGCGCTGCCATTTCCGTTCGACTTCGACTCCATTTTGCGGAGTGGGATGACCATAGCGGAAATTGATGCGCGGCAGCGGATTGGCTCCTTGCTCATCCAGCGGAATCATTTGCACTGTCGTTTCTTTGTACGCGGGAGTGTGCGTAGCGCGATCAATGCCCGCGCCCGTCAGTCGATTGACAGGCTGCTCACTCGAATTAAGAGGCAGGTAAATTTGTTTTCCTTCTACGCGGTCGGTGACCAGAACCTGCACTTTTACCTGGCCATATTTTGAGCGCAGACGGACCCATCGACCGGTCTTAATACCGCGATCCGCAGCCAACTCAGGAGAAATCTCCACCCAGGTATTCGGCGTCTCTTCCATGATTCCCTTGGAGCGGAAGGTCATGTTTCCCGCTTCGAAATGCTCCAGCAGGCGTCCGTTGTTCAGGTGCAGATCAAATTCATCACTCACCTGTTCGCACGGTTCGATCCACTCCAGCGGATAGAATTTTGCCTTGCCGTCAGGAAATGGAAATTTCTCCGTAAAGAGCAGAGGCTGATCGGAACCGTCCGCAGCCACCGGCCACTGCAGCGATTTGTAGCCTTCGAGACGCTCGTAATTGACGCCGGCAAACAGGGGCGTCAACGACGCCACTTCGTCCATCACTTCGGACGGATGACTGTAGTTCCAATTCGCGCCCAGCGCATTGGCAATATCCTGAATGATGCGCCAGTCGGGTTTGCTTTCTCCCAATGGCTCGAACACCTGATACAGCCGCTGAATCCGGCGCTCCGTGTTGGTGAAGGTGCCCTCTTTTTCCAGGCTCGGGCTGGCCGGCAGCACCACATCAGCGTAGCGCGCGGTCTCACTCATGATGACATCCTGCACCACGAAAAATTCCAGTTTTTCGAAGGCATCGCGGACATCATTTTCATTGGCGTCGGAGGTGATGGTATCTTCACCCTTCAGGTACATCGCTTTCAGTTTGCCCTGGTGAATGGCGTCGATCATGGCGTGATTGTCGAGACCGGTGTTCGTTGGCATCTTCACATTCCATGCTGCCTCAAAGCGAGCGATGACCTCCGGATCGTCTACCTTTTGATAGCCGGAGACGATATTCGGCATCGAACCAAAGTCGCTGGCGCCCTGCACATTATTGTGACCGCGCAGCGGATAGGCGCCGGCACCGGGCCGCATATAGTTGCCGGTGACCAGCAGCAGATTTGAAATCGACGTGGACGTGTCCGAGCCGCCACAGTGTTGCGTGACGCCCATGGCCCACAGAATGCAAACGCTGCTGGCCTGCGCAATTTCCTGCGCGACCTGCTGCAATGTGGCGACGGGAATTCCGGTCAGCCGCTCCGCATATTCCAACGTGAAAGGAGCCAGGCTGTCGCGATACTCCGCGAAACCGTTGACCCAGCGATCGACAAAGTCCATCTTCGCCAGCCCGTTGTCGATAATGTATTTTGCAACCGCGGAGAGCCACACCAAGTCCGTGCCTGGCTTTGGGCGAAGGAGAATGTCGGCCCGGCGCGCCATTTCGTGCTCTCGCAAGTCAGAAACGATGAGGCGTTGGCCCCGCAGCTTGTGCGACTGTTTCACCCGCGTCGCCAATACGGGATGGCTCTCAGCCGTGTTGCTTCCGACGATCAGGACGAGGCTGGCAGCCTCAATGTCGCGGATGGAACCGCTGTCGCCGCCGTAGCCGACGGTGCGAGAAAGACCCATAGTAGCGGGTGTCTGGCAATATCTGGAGCAATTATCAATATTGTTAGTGCCGATCACGGCCCGAGCCAGCTTCTGCATCAAATAGCTTTCCTCATTCGTGCATTTTGAGGAAGCAATCAGTCCGATGGCGTCCGGACCATGCTCGTTTTTGATGGCAGACAATTTGTTCGCGATCAGATCGAGCGCTTCTTTCCAAGTGGCCTCGCGAAATGTTTCACCCTCGCGGATGAGCGGCTTGGTCAGGCGATCTTGGGCGTTGACATAATCCCAGCCGAATTTTCCTTTGACGCAAGTGGAAATGCCGTTCGCGGGTCCTTCAGCCGGTTCAATTTTCAAGATGTGGCGATCCTTGGTCCAGACGTCGAAGGAGCAACCCACGCCGCAGTAGGTGCAGACGGTTTTGGTCCGCTTGACACGCTGTTCACGCATCGCGGCTTCCACCTGAGACACCGCAAGAATTGGGCCATATCCTGTTTCGGGTTCCACACCTTTGACAACATCGATCATGTTGTCGAGCGCCGTGCGAGGCAGATCGGTAAAGTATCCAGCGTGGCCGATCATCGACTTTTCCATCAGCGCATTGCACGGACATACGGTGACGCAGTGGCCGCACGACACGCAGCTGGAGCCGGCGATGGTTTCGCCGCCATCCCACAGGACTCGCGGATGTTGCGACTCCCAATCGATCGACAGCGTCTCATTTACCTGGAAATTTTGACAAGCTTCTACGCAGCGTCCGCACAAAATGCACTGGTCCGGATCATATCGATAGAAGGGATTGCTGTAGTCGGCTGGGTAGGGCTTAGGCTTATACGGGCGCTTCTGATGTTTCACGTCGAGCAGCGCAGTGGTGTTGTGCACGGTACAGTTTTCGTTGTTGTTGTCGCAGACCGTGCAATACAGCATGTGATTTCCCAGGATGCGATCAAAGGCTTCGCGCTGGGCCACATCGACGAGTTCCGACTTTGTCACCACCAGCATGCCGACCGTGACCGGCGTTCCGCAGGCCCGCGCCAGGTTTCCGTTCACTTGGACCATGCAGGTATCGCAGGTCTGAATGGGCCCGAGCTGCGGGTGATAACAGACCTGGGGAATGATTCTGTCGATTCGGTTGAGGACATCGACCAGGCGCTCGCCGACTACGGCCGTGTGGGTGACACCATCAATTTGAAGCGTGCAGGGGGTGGCTGAAGAATCGGAGTCGACTTTGTGATGCGAGGAATGATTGTCCATCGTGGATGATCCCGGAAGAGGGTTTGCGGAGCCAGCAGGCTGTCATCCGCTTCTGTCGATTGAGATGCGCAAGTCTCGCAGGGGGACGCTTTTCCTGCACAAACTCGCGCCGCGCCTCGACGCACGTCCGCAGGGGCGGCGATGTCTCTCGACACGATACTACATGTAATTATGTTGCAAGAATGCGAACGAACCTAGTCGACAAAGGCAGCGCAGGCCGTTGCCTCATCCGGATGCAGGCTAGTGTATTTGTTCAATCCGACCATGGTAAAAACCTTCTGAAAATGCGGTGACAAGCCGTAGCTCTGCACCGTACGATCAGATTTATTGGCAGCCATCAACAGTTCAATAATGAGCGCGATGCCGCTGGAATTCATGTACTCCATTTTTGAGAAGTCGAAGACCAGCTTGCGGGTGGCCGCCGGAACCTGGTGGTAAGCGCCAAAAACAACATCACGAGACGTACTGGTGATATCGCCGGTAAAACGCAACACGGAGACGGGGCTCCCGTCGGGCGCTTTCACCTCATCCACATGGGCACGGGTGTTCAATTGCGGTTGCATGGCCATATCGCTATCTCACTCCTCTTCCTTGTCTAGGCGAATCATCAAGCGTACGCAATTTCCACCGTGCGGCGTCTGTGTCCATTCGGCTTCGTCCACCAGGGCCTGCATCAGGAACATGCCCATGCCACGCGCCTGTTCTTCGCCGTGCATTTTTCGATCGATATTCGGTGGATTCATTTTCTTATGAACACCTGAACCCGAGTCCAGGATTTTCACTTCCAGTTTGCCGTCTTCCATGGATAGAACGATTCCAATACTCAGCCGTTCATCGAAGCGATTGCCATGTTCGATGGCATTGATGCAAGCCTCGGCGACCGCCGTCTTCAAGTCTTCAATCCGGTCGTCCGGAAACCCCATCAACCGGGCAACACCTGAAGCAGTCTGCATCGCAACCTTCTCAAATCCTAATTTGGAAGGAAGCCTCAACTCAACTGCGGATGTTATTTCCTGCACCATACTCAACCTCCGGAAGCAATCCTTCCAACTCGACTGCACAATTCGATGCGTTCCAACTGACTCCTGAGTAGCTACTGCACTCGCAGCAATGCCAGGGCCGTACGATCATCCGTGAGTTCCACTTCCCCATCGAAGGATTCTACTGCGGACCAGACGCTGTTGAGCAATTGTTCTGCCTGTGTACCACGCCAGCCACGGACTTCTTCCAGGAGGCGCTCGGGTCCAAACTCTTCGTCCCCGCGAAATACCTCCGTCAATCCGTCCGTATATAAGAGAAATCGGCTGTTTTGCTCCAGATGATATCGCATCGAGGTATAGGTCATCCCGGCCAGCATGCCAACGGGGGTTCCGCTGGCGCCAATTTCCTGAACGTTTTTGCCATGCACCAGAAAGCCAGGGTTATGTCCAGCGTTGACGACATCGAGGGTATGTTCAGCCGGATTCAGCTGGGCAAAGATGGCGGTGACGTAACGGCGGCGAGTTTCGGCACCGTCGGCTTCCTGAACATGATTGAGTTTGGCCGCCATCTCCTCCAATGGAAGGCCGGAGGCAGCCATGGCGCGAAACGCTGAGCGGAAGGACGTGCCCACCAGGGCGGACGCCAATCCTTTGCCGGCAACATCGGCGACAACCATCATCCACCCGCCATCGGGTAGTGGAAGGATATCCAAATAGTCTCCGCCAACTTCATAGCAGGTTTGGGAGCGCGCGAAAATGCTGTATCCCGGAATCGCAGGCATGGATTGCGGCAACAGGCTGCGTTGAATTTCCCGCGCCGAGGCCAGATCCTGCTGCACTCGTTCCAGATCGAGCGTGCGCTCGTGGTAGCGAGCATTCTCAATCGCCACCGCGGCCTGCATGGATAAGTTTTCCAGAAAGTCCTGCTCATATAAGGAGAGCGGTGCGCAATCCCGGGTAAGCACGATCATCTCCGTCAGCAGCGCTCCGCTGCGATCGAGCAGGGGGA
Source organism: uncultured Acidobacteriota bacterium (assembly GCA_963794795.1). GTDB lineage: Bacteria > Acidobacteriota > Terriglobia > Terriglobales > Acidobacteriaceae > JAKAAZ01. The sequence continues at coordinate 385,055 of CAWCFC010000018.1, forward strand.
AGCGAAAACAACCGCGTTTGGGGTCGGAGGTCGGCGGATGCAGCAGAAATCGCGGCTGAATCTCTCCATAGGAGAATGGAAACGCGGTGAAGAACGCACCGGCCATTTCAAGTTCGCGAACACTCAACTCCAGCACGGCACGCAGCACGCTGTCCAGCTCGATGGTGCCGTGAATTTTGTGGCTTGCCTCCAACAGCGCCTGCAAACGGGCGATCTGCTGCTGCAGGTGGAGGGTGTTCTCGAGTTCCATCACAGCTCCTTCTGCAGCACCGTTCGCTGAGCGCGGAAACACGTCGTGCCCAGGGGAGTCCGCTTTGCGGGATTCGTTCGATGACTCTATGAACAGCAAGATACATGAAGGATGAGCTTGCCGCTAAGCGAATTCGGCTAGCGATACGTCGTCAGGCTACCGGGTGTCTGCCGAAAGACAGACTGCCGCGCCGCGAATGAATCCCTCCCTTCCCTGGAAGGCCCCATAAGACCGGCCTGCCGACCCAGATTCTTTGCGTGGATGGGTCAGATTGGGGTGTTATTCTCGTGGCATGTTGCTCCAATCGAAGATAGCGGCATGTACTTTCTTGCTGGCCGCATCTCTCTTCGCGCAACAAAAGGAAGTGCCTGCTTCCCAATCGACCGGCAAAGCGCCGACCCCTGTGCTGGCGGTGGAAGGACTTGGTCAGGGCGCAATTCCCCTCGATGGCGCGTGGCAGTTTCACACTGGCGACAATCCCGAATGGGCATCGCCGTCGTTCGATGACTCCGGGTGGGAGTCGATGCAGGTCAACGGCCCCTGGGGCAGCCAGAGTCATCCCGGATACACCGGCTATGCCTGGTACCGTCGCCATGTGCAGATTCACACCGTTGCCGGCAGCAAGACGAAGTATGCCCTGCTGATGCCGCCGGTCGACGACGCCTACGAAGTTTTTTGGAACGGCAAACCGATCGGGCAATTCGGCGAATTCCCGCCGCGACCACGCTGGTACTACTCCAGATTCCTTCGCAGCTTTCCAGTGCCTTCCGCCGAGTCAGGCACAATTGCCGTTCGAGTGTGGAAGTCGCCGCTGTTGTTTGTCGACCCGGACTCCCTGGGCGGCATGTATGAGCCACCGCTACTGGGGGACGCCGACACAATTGACGCACAACTGGCGGCCTCCAATGCCCAGGACATGAAGCAGAACCTGTACGACTTCACCCTGGTGATCCTGTATGGGTTTGTCACCCTGCTGAGTCTGCTGCTCTGGAGTCGCAATCGCAAGGTGAAGCTCTTCCTGTGGCTGGCCATCTTTACAGCGACGCCGGTTATGCTGTTTCTGATCCAGGGTATGCTGCAGATCCCGATTGATTACGGACTGGGCCGAGGTCTGAATCAGCCGATCTACGCGCTGAAGCACGTGTCTCTCTGGTTTTTGTTGCTCTATTTGCTGCGGCTGGATGACCGTCCAACCCTGGCCCGGTGGACACGGGTGCTAGCCATCGTCACCGTCACCGCCGGAGTGCTGGATGGGGCGCTGGCATTTTTCTGGGGTCAAGCTGGCGCCGGCATGCTGGCCCTGGATGCGATTTTGACCACCTTGATCCTGGTAGTGGAAGTCTTTCCCTTCGTCATCATTGGAATTGGCATTCGTCAGCGTCTGGAGCCATCGCGCTGGTGGCTCGCGATCAGCGCCTTCGTGTCGCAGATGATCGATACGATTGCCGACGCCAGCGCGGCAGGCCAGCGATTCACCCACTGGACCCTCTACTACGTGACGACCCCGCTGTTCACCATTTTTGGCGTGTACTTCACTGCCGCCGACCTTGCCGGTATTGGATTGTTTCTCTCCATCCTGTATGCCGTCTATCGGTACAACGTGGAACAGCAGGCGCGTCAGACCGCCCTGGAGCAGGAGATGCATAGTGCGCGGGAAATCCAGCGCGTACTGATTCCTGAGACGCTGCCGTCGCTGGAAGGATACGCCATGTCGAGCGCATACCAGCCGGCGCAGGAGGTGGGTGGAGACTTCTTCCAGATCATTCGTGAAGAGGCAGGATCGACGATCGTCGCGCTCGGAGATGTCAGCGGTAAAGGGCTGAAAGCCGCGATGAGCGTGTCTCTTAATCGTTGGAGTGCTGCGCTCGCTCTCCGGCGAAAACTCCAGCCCCGTCCAGATGCTGCAGGGTCTAAACCGCTGTTTGTGTGGAAGACTTCAAGGCGGCTTCGTCACCGCGATTGTGATGCGCCTGTTTCCCAACGGCAAGGTGATCCTGGCCAACGCCGGGCACCTGCCGCCGTTTCTGAATTCGGGTGAGTTGGAGATCGAGGGATCGCTCCCGCTGGGACTGCTCTCCTTCGCCGAGTACAACGAAATCCAGTTTCGATTGCACCCTGGAGACCATCTCAGCCTCTATACAGATGGCTTGGTGGAGGCCCGAAGTTCAACTGGAGAAATCTACGGATTTGAGCGCTTGAACGCGTTGTTTGCCACCCAGCCCACTGCGCAGCAGGCGACTCAGGCAGCGGTAGCCTTCGGTCAGGAAGACGACATCACCGTGTTGACGCTGACTCGCCTCTCCGCCGGCGAGGAATCCTCAACGTCGTTGACTGCCCCGTTCCTGGAGCCCGCCCCTGCCGAAGCATGACTCGATTTTCTTATCGGAAAAGATCAGACTGCGAATTGAAAATCGAAAAGGCCCTCCCTCTTCGGAAGGGCCTCTTCTGCGTTCGGAACTATTTAACTGCAACTGTAATGGTTACAGAAGCGGTTCCACTGGCGTAATTGGCGCTGCCACTGTAGCTGGCGGTCAGCGTCCGGCTGCCGTTCCCAAGCGACGCTGCGGTCACCGTTGTCGCTGCCGTTCCGGCGGCGGTAACGGGTACGGTTGCCAGCAAGTTTTTGCCGCTATAGAACGACACCGTGCCCAACGCATTCGGCGGCCCGGCGCTCCAGGATTGAATTGCAACACTCAGAGTTACATTTCCTCCTGTGGCATACCAGGTGGAAGGAGTGAACTGAAGAATGACCGGAGCTGGAGTCACTGTGAAGTGTACGGTGCTGGACTTTGCAGCTGCATAGTTTGTCTGCGCCGCATATCCCATCACCACGGTGTGGTTTCCGGTAGGCGGCATTGGGATCACGAAATTCGCCACCCCGTTGGACAGTGGCAATGTAACCGCTGCGCCGCCATCGTACTGATATGTGACTACTCCTTGCGGGGCCCCAGCGGCTGAACTGGTGTAGATGCCGCAATGGTAATCCGCTCCATACGGGAAGTTGGCGTTCCAGCACGAAGTACTCAGCTGGACTGGAACGGGTTTAACCGTAAGGATGACCGGTCCGGATACGCCGGCAGCATTGTTGGAATCCCCAGAGTAAGACGCAGTCAGCGAATGAGTGCCGACGTTCAGGCCCTGAATGTAGAGGTATGCGGCGCCATTTCCCTGCAAGCCGGAAGTCTGCAGCAGAGTGGTCCCGTCATACAGCTTCACTGTTCCCGTAGCTGTATGCCCACCCGTCGGCGAAACCTGAATCACGACGTTGGTACCTCCCGGGTAGGTGACTGTGTACTGGCTGAGAGTGACGTGAATCGACGAGTCATACGCCGTCACCACATAGTTGACAGATTGTGAGGATTGATTGCCCGCCGCATCCACTGCCATCACAGTGAAAGTCTTGTTACCCGGCGTAGACGTGTCGACAGGACTGCTAAGAGGACCGGTGCTGGTCGGTGCCGAGTCGGACGAGAAGGTTGAAGCGCCACACGTCACGATCCCGGAATTCGCGCTTCCGGAAAGATCCGTGCAACTGTAGGTCGCCGTCACCGACTGCCCTACCAGGTAGCTGCCACTCGACGGAGACAGTGTCGGCCCGGAACTCACAGCTGGCGCGACTGTGTCCACATTGATCGGAACCGTGTAGTAGGAAGTCGACCAACTGCCGGTGGTCCCATCTTTGACGAAGTCGAGTTCCTGGGTTCCTGCGCAATCCTGCGCGAAATAGTAGAGCAGGTAATGGCCATCCGCATTCAGTGCTACAGGCTGCACTGGCGGCGTGAACACCGCTGCTTCTCCCGGGACAATGGTCGCCGGGCAAGCCGCGTTTGCAATGGGCGTTCCGACGGCTCCAGGTACGCCCGGAGTGGGCACGCTGCCCACTGGCGCGGTGCCATAGGTGATGGATTGAATGGGAGCCGCGACAAAAGTGGAGACGCCGGGCAATTGGGTGCCAGTGAGATTCGGTGGCTGACTGGAAAACGTGACGTTCGGCGTCTGCGTATTGACCCAGTTTCCCGGCTGCTCATTGGCGACCGTCACCGTGGTTAACGGCTCGGGAACGCCGTACACCGGAATAAACGTCGAATTGGGATGGGAAGTGTAGCTGGACGAGGTATAGATTCCCGGACCGCTGAAGTTGGCCAGCAGATTCTGCGGGCACGGTAGATTTTCCAATCCAGACGCAGCATCAAAAGTGCACGGGCCGCCGTTCCACGGTTCGCTGGCCATCAGGAAACCGATGCCTTCATGAAACGTTGGACCATTCGGGGTGGAAATGGCCGGCAGGGGGCCGAAGCTGGGACCATCGAAAATGTCCTGGAACAGCTCATTCGGCGCCGAGGAGATGGGACAATTCGCGCCACTTTCGGCGGGATCGGTTCCTACCGTGCACTCCAGGGTGAACAGCTTGCAGGCCGGTTGCCCGTTGGTCCCCAGTTCGCCGGTGTGGATCAGGCAGCTCGAGGTCGAGAACGGCGTATTTTGCGTGTACGTTGATTGAAAGGTGCTCGGATCGACAGCCGCGTCCTCGACGCCTGGGACGGTGCCGTTCTGAATCGCCAGCGTGTCAGTCGTAGAAGATTCAGCAGTAGACAGATCGTAGACGAACTGGACTTGCTGGCCGGTGCCCGTGTTAAAGGTAAAGTTCTGCGTCAACTGCTGCGGTGTGGGATTCGATTGGGAGATTGGATTGCCCGTGATGCTGCCGCCACCCGTCACACCCCCCTGGGTGCAATTGGTCGTCAGATAGAGAGAGGAACTGGCCAGATCGCCGCCTCCGTCCACCAGGCTGATGGTGATCTGATTCGAGCCCTGGATAAGATTGCTATGGATGTCAATGGGTGGAACACCGCCATTCGCCAGCGTGACGCCGGTCGACGCGGCAAACGAATCGGGATCCTGGCCGGTTAGATTACCCGCGCTGGCCGCGGATTGATATGTCGTCGTGAAACAGTCAGCGTAAGGCCCGTCGGAAGTGCCGCCAGCGCAGACATTGGTGGGCCCTGTCGCGCTGGTGGTCACTTGAACATTGTTATCGACCAGCAAATTCCCGCCGTTGGCGGACGAAAGCACAGCCGTCGGTGAAGCGGGGCAGGTCAGATTCAGCGTGTTGCTGTTGAACGTATTCGGATTGTCATAGCTCGTACCGCTGACGGAGGCGCGCACGTTTACGGGACCGAAGAGTTGGATGGTGGAGGTCTGTGCGGACAGCGCCGGAACAACCAATGCCATGCATGCGACGACGAGGCTGTGGCGGAGAAACGACGATTTCTTCATGTGGGTGCTGCTCCTTGTGCGATCCGGTGAATCGTGGGGACGCGACTCGCCGTTTCGACGAATCTCGAGTGAGCCATGCGCTTTTCTACGGGGACTTGTGGGCTATCACTGGGACCAAGAGGGGAGCCTGGCCAAAGTTTGAAATGAGCACCAGTGAAGGCGAGCTAATCGTAACGTTGCGGACTGGGGCGTGTCAATACAGTTCGCGAGGCCGATGTGATAAAGGTCACGCGTGTTGGTGCGCCAGAACACGGCCATGGGTAACCCATGAGCCTCTAATGGAACCGGCGAAGGTGCGGTCGCAAACGGACCCGAAATTGTGGCGATCGATGCCCTGGGCAGCGGCTTCAAAACGCCCAGCTACGACGAGGTGAAGCATGGCAGTCCAGCCACGCGGGAAAGTTACCATTGATGCCGAAGAATGCAAGGGATGCGGGCTGTGTATCGCCTCCTGTCCGCCGCAATGCCTGGAGCTGGCTCCGGAACTGAACGCCAATGGAGTGCACCCCGCACGCTGCACTGGACACACTTGCACCGGGTGCGGCATCTGCTTTTATTGCTGCCCGGAGCCCGGCGCAATCACTGTCTACCGCATGAAAGCAATGGCTGCGGACGCGAAGGAGGGCAAACATGCGCCAACTTTGTAAGGGAAACGTGGCGCTGGTGAAAGGTGCGATCCTTGCCGGATGCCGAGGCTACTACGGATATCCGATTACCCCGGCAAGTGAAATTGCCGAAGCTGCGGCTCTCTATTTTCCTCAAGTAGGCGGAACGTTTCTGCAGGCAGAAAGTGAAACCGCCGCAATCAATATGGTCTATGGCGCAGCGGCGACGGGGCTGCGCGTGATGTCGGGCTCTTCGGGACCGGGGTTGAGCCTGATGCAGGAAGGGATCTCTTACCTGGCCGGCGCGGAACTGCCTTGCGTGATTGTCGATGTGATGCGGGGCGGTCCTGGTCTGGGCAACATTGCGCCCGAGCAAAGTGACTACTTCGCCATGGTGAAAGGTGGAGGCCACGGCAACTATCGCAACCTGGTGCTGGCTCCCGCCTCGGTGCAGGAAATGGCGGACTTGACGATCCTGGCATTTGAATTGGCTGACAAATATCGCAATCCCGCGGTAATCTTGGCGGATGGATTTATTGGGCAGATGATGGAGCCGCTCGACCTGGAATATCGAGAGGTTTTACAGCCGGAGAAACCGTGGGCGGTGAAGGGCACGCACGACACGCGCGGCAACCTCATCAGTTCCATTTTTCTCGAGACCGACGTTCTGGAAGAGCACCAACGCAAGATGGAAGCGAAATATCGGCGGGCTCAGGAAGTGGAATCACGATGCGAAACCTGCCAGGTCGAGGACGCAGAAATTCTTCTTGTCGGATATGGGATCGTGGCTCGCATTCTTCATTCCACCGTCGAAGCGCTGCGCCAGCAGGGCGTGAAAGCGGGCCTGTTCCGCCCCATCACGCTGTGGCCCTACCCTTCCGAGGCACTCGTGGAAGCAGCGGCGAATGTGGAGAAAGTGTTGGTGGTAGAACTCAGCAACGGTCAGATGGTGGAAGATGTTCGCCTGGCGCTCGATGGCACCGTGCCCGTGGATTTCTACGGACGTGGAGGCGGCAATGTACCTTCCGTCAAGGAACTGCAGGAGCAAGTACTGGCCCGCATGGGAGCGACGGTCTAAGGCGTGAACAAGATCGGGAGCGGGTACGAAGAGGGCAAGCCAATGGAACATCCGAGCACGATTCAAAGAGAGAGCCCCGAAGCGCAAATCGAGACCCCAGCATCCGTGGGGAGCGAAGTCTACGAAGTCATCCACTCGAAGTCGACCGTGTTTTACGACCAGTACAGCCGTAAAGCCGATGGAAAGAAGCAGACCCACTACTGCCCGGGATGCGGGCACGGCCTGGTCCATAAACTGATCGCCGAGGCCTTGCAGGATCTTGGCCAGCAGGACAATACCATCTTCGTCAGTCCGGTGGGCTGCTCCGTCTTCGCGTATTACTACTTTGACGTGGGCAACGTTCAGGTTGCGCACGGACGCGCGCCGGCATCGGCATCGGCGATCAAGCGGTCTTGCCCTGATCGCATGGTCATCTCCTACCAGGGAGACGGAGACCTGGCGGCGATTGGGACCGCAGAAATTGTGCATGCGGCGAATCGCGGCGAGAAGATCACGGTCTTTTTTGTGAATAACGGAATCTACGGCATGACCGGCGGGCAGATGGCGCCCACCACCATGATTGGCGAAAAGAGCACCACCTCTCCCTGGGGACGGCGGCCGTCGAATGAAGGCTATCCGCTGCATATGGCGGAGATGCTGGCCACGCTGGAAGCGCCGATTTATATCGAGCGAGTGGCGCTTTCCGACGGGAAGAACATCATGAAAGCGCGGCGAGCGATTCGCAAAGCTCTGGAAATTCAACGTGACGGCGCAGGATTTACATTCGTTGAAATTCTGTCCCCATGCCCAACCATCTGGGGCAAAGATCCGGTCGCCGCCCGACAATGGATTGCCGACAAGATTGTTCCCGCCTTCCCCCTAAGCGTCTTCCGCGACCATCCGCCGGCTCCGCTCGCAGTGAAGGAAGCTGTGCCGCCGATGCATTCCGTGGCTCACGTTCTTGGAATCGCTCCCAAAGAAAATGGCCATAGCCCGACAAAACTGGAATTCGACCATCCCTTTGAGGATGTCAAGATCAAGCTGGCCGGGCAGGGAGGTCAAGGCGTCCTGCTGCTGGGCCAACTTCTGATTGAAATGGGTATGCGCGAGGGATTGGAAGTCAGCTGGCTTCCGTCGTACGGGCCGGAGATGCGGTCTGGCAGCGCCCATTGCCACGTTTGCTTGTCGAGTGAACCGATCGGCTCGCCGCTGGTTTCGCATCCCGACGTGCTGGTGGCGATGAATGAGGTTTCCCTGCGCAAGTTTGCCCACGAGGTGGTTCACGGCGGCGTGATTCTATATAACGGCGACTCCGTGCCTGAAGATTTCGTCGCCCCCGGCGCACAGGTGGTGACGATTCCTGCTTCTGCGATCGCGGACAAACTCGGATCAACCAAGGTCGCCAATATCGTGATGATGGGGGCGCTGCTGGAAGAGACGGCGTGCCTGGGAGCGCGAACTGCCTGGAGCGTGCTGCAAGACAAGGTGAAGAAGCTGGACCTGCTGGAACTAGACCGCAAGGCGCTGAACGCAGGACGGCTGTTTATCGACGAGCATGCCCACATCGGCGCTCTCGATCAGCCCGATGGATTCGCGTAGAAGCAGCGACACTCAACTCGCTCCTCATTTCACATTCGAAGAGAGCTCGGCATCGTTCGACTGCAATCGGAACTGTGAGAAGTCTCCGGTTTCATCGAACGAACCCAGGCCTACCTGGCCGCATGTAAACGTGTGGTCAATGGCAGAAAACCTTGGGTCTTTCTCATTGTCCACAAACACCTCTATCGACCCTGTGCCAACATTGCGCACGATGCGCACGTGGTGCCAGGCTTTATCGGGCAGTGCCGGTGTGGCCTGTAGACCCGCAATTCGATAACGAGGCTTGCCATTCACAAGAAAGATGCCGTTATGTACGGAGATCTGGGTGCCCGGATTTTCCGAAAGATGGACGTAATAGAAGTGAAGGGTGTCGATGTAGTTGAATACGATAATCATCGAGCCGCCGGTGCGGCGCACGTCGACGTTGAGGGTAAAGCTACCGACCTTGACGCCTTTGAGTCGCGCAAATTGCATCGGACGACGCGGCACGAGGGGTTCGCGGTTGCGCTTCATGTGCAGATAGTGGAGATCGCCCTGCTGCAGAATCTCCCAGTCCTCAGGGAACGGCATATCCCAGGCCTTCAGGCTTCCGGAAGTGAAGTTATGCTGGATCGAAATCTTCGCCGGATGCGAACCGCACTGCGCGAGCGCCCATCGACTGGAAGTGCAGGCAAACGCCAGACACGTTGCGATGAGGAAGATACTCCGAATCCGCATGGAATTTAGCTTAATCATTGCACTGCCCTGATTCATTGATCCTCCGAAACTCGAACTTCATGTGACGTATTCTTTGCGGATAAAAATTTCGAACGGAATTCAGTCGCAAAAAATTCGACCGCACCGTTCTTCCCATCCTAATATCAATCCACACGACGACGCTTCCAACATGCAGCGATGCATCCGCCTTAGGTGGCCAAACACAACATTGCAAAACGCTGGAATCGAATCGTTTCATTGACTCGCCCATTCTGCACACGCTAGTCTGAGTGCGATGCGTAGAAGAGACTTTGTCAAAGCAATTGTGGCTGTTCCCGTTACAGCCATGCCGATCTTCGGGCAGAACGCTGCCCCTGGCACGGCAGAGAAAACCTCCGAACCGCAATCCAAGTCGACCGCAGCCGCTCCGCCGGCACCTGAAACTGCGCCCAAGCACATCGAAGAACCGCAGAGTTTCGGCTTCCAGAGCCCGGCAATTCCATCCACCATTCCAGATGAAATTGCGACGACCGAACAACATTATTTTGATGCGGAGCAGATGACGACGCTGCGCAAACTGGGCGACATCCTGTTACCCGCGATGAATGGATATCCGGGATCGACGCAGGCGTCCGCGCCGGAGTTTATTGATTTCCTGATCAGCGTATCGCCAGTCGAGCAGCAAAAGATGTATCGCTCTGGCCTGGACCGCCTGAACGCCGAAGCACACAAACAATTCGGCATCCCTTTTGCGCGGGTCAATGCGCAACAGGCAGATGCGCTGCTGCGACCGTGGCTGCGGACCTGGATGGTCGATCATCCGCCGACAGAACCGTTTGCACGATTCATCAATATCGCGCATGAAGATATTCGCACCGCGACCATGAACTCACAGCTATGGAGTATCGCGGCAACTTCGGCCGGCGAGCGCGCTCCCGGCATTGGCTGGTATTGGTCGCCAATCGATCCTGACATTCAAACGTATGTGTAAAAAATAGGAGATGCGTTCCGCATGCCGGAGGAAACTGTTGATGTTTTGATTGTTGGCTCAGGTCACTCCGGAGGCATGGTAGCCAAAATACTCACTGAAAAAGGCATCTCCTGCGTAATGCTGAACGCAGGGCCGATCGTCGATTTTCAAAAAGATCGCGAACTGAAACCCGCGTATGAACTACCCTATCGTGGCTTTAAGATGCCGGGGCGACTGCCGCATGTGTTTCAAGCCAATGAATTCAACGCCAACACCTGGGTCGACGAAAAAGAAGTTCCTTACACGTTCAATCAAAATGAGCCGTACAACTGGGTGCGCGTGCGGCTTTTCGGAGGCCGCTCCCTGTTCTGGGCGCGTCAATCCTTTCGCCTCAGCAATTACGAATTCAAAGCCAAAGATCACGATGGATTCGGGACCAACTGGCCCATCGATCTGTCGGACCTGGCTCCGTACTACTCTCGCGTAGAAGGCATTTTCCGGGTCAGCGGCCATCCGGATGGTCTGCCGCAATATCCCGACGGCAATTTTGTAGTCGATGACTCACCGTGGTCGGGATCGATGCAGCGCTTTATCGCAGCCGGCAAAAAGATGAATGTTCCGGTCTGCAAAGCACGCAGCGCCATGGGCCGCGACGGGCTAGCCAGCTCCATCAACCTACTGTTGCCCGATGCCTTTGCGACGGGCAAGCTAACTGCCGTGCCCAATGTTGTTGTGCGCGAAATCACCGTAGATAAAAATACCGGGCTCGCCAACGGCGCCAATTTCGTCGATCGCCATTCAAGGCGCGAAATGTCAGTGAAGGCCAAGGTCGTCGTACTGGCGGCCGGATGCCTGGAGAGCACGCGCCTGCTGCTGAATTCGAAGGTTAGGCAAATTCCAGCGGAGTCCTGGGACATTATTTGATCGATAACATCTACGGTCCAGGAGTGGTCTGCTCGGTGCCCGAAGCGCGCGACGGCAAAGCCCCACCGGACTTGATGGGAGGCGGCGCGCTGATTCCGCGCTTTCGCAACATCACGACGAAAGCGCCGAACTTCATCCGCGGCTACGCGTTGAATGTGTGGAGCAGCAATCGGCCGATGGATTCGCGAAACTTTGCAGCCTACGGGGTGGAGTTGCAGAAAAACCTGGACAGCTATTACGGCAGCGGTTTTTCGATGAGCATGATGGGTGAGGTTCTCTCTCATTATGAGAATCATGTGAGCATCGATAAAAATGTCGTGGATGCCTGGGATATCCCAGTGCTGCACGTAGAGACAAAGTACGGTGACAACGAAATCAATATGTCGCGCGACGCCGTAGATACAGGCGCAGCCATGGCGGAAGCGGCAGGCTTTGAAGTGCTGTCGAAAAATTACGAGCCCAATCCTCCGGGCTACAGCATTCACGAGCTGGGCACGTGCCGCATGGGCGACGATCCCAGGACCAGTGTGCTGAACAAGTGGAACCAGAGCCACGACATCAAGAACCTTTTCGTTGTGGATGGCAGCAGCTTTGTCAGCACTGGATGGCAAAATCCCACGATGACAATCCTGGCCCTTTCCATGCGCTCAGCTGAGTACATGGCGGAGCAGATGCGACAAAGGAACATAGGATGATGAAATCCTGGAGGCTACTTTCGCTGCTGACGTTGTTTGCCTTGTGGGCTCCGTCACATTGCATCACGTCAAGTGTGGCGACGGCATTCGCGCAGACTTCAACAGGAACGACAACCAATTCGCCGACGCAAAACAATCCCCCCAGTTCCGGCAGTACCGCAGCGCAGGGGTCCACATCGGCATCGCAGGTCGAACCACTGCGCGGTCCAGTGCAACCAGTTCCCTTCAGCCATGCAGAGCATGCGGGAACGCTGAAGATGCCCTGCCAGTACTGCCACACGTTATCGCGTTCGGGCGAAACATTGATGATTCCGCGCGCCTCATTCTGCATGCAATGTCATCAGACAATCGCCACCGATAATCCTGGCGTACAGAAGTTGGCAGAGTATGCCAAAACGGATCGTACGATTCCGTGGGTGCGAATATACGAGCTGCCCTCGTTTGTAAGTTTCAGCCATAAAATCCATTTGCAGCATGGCGCTACGTGCGAGGATTGCCATGGGCAAGTTGCCCAGCGAACCCGCCTCTACAAAGAGTCCGACATTTCCATGGCAACCTGCGTCAACTGCCACCGCACCAGGCAGGCGAGCGTCGATTGCAGTACTTGTCATATGCTGGAGCAGTAATGAACGCAGGAAATATTCCGTCTTTCCCCGCGTCCCACGCAACGATTCAGAACCCCGACCCACAAGGAGATGCCGTGAGATCCATGACTCGATTGCTTTCGGCGGCTGCGATGGTTTGTCTGTTATCTGCCGCAGCCCATGCGCAAAATAAAGGCGCGACACTGTTCCAGTCCAACTGCCAGATGTGTCACGGTGCTGATGGTAAGGGCTCAACGCCAACCGGGCAGGCTCTGAAGGTTGTGAATCTTCACAGCCCAGAAGTAGTGAAGATGAGCGATGCAGATCTGGCCGCCGTCATCAGCAAAGGCAAACAAGCTATGCCCGCCTTTGGTTCCCGGCTAACCCCACCCCAGATTGAAAACCTGGTTTCGTATATTCGTACGCTGCAAAAACAATAGCCAGCTGCGAAATTGGACCGCGACTTCACCCACTGAAAAAGAAAAGGCGGATAACCATGACATCACGAAGAGACTTTTTGAAAACAGGCACTGCCGCGCTGCTCTACGGTTCAACCTTGACACGCGACTCCGCATTGAACGCGGAAGAGAAGACGAAATACCTGAACCTGCCACTGGGGATTCAGCTGTACTCGGTTCGCAATCAACTGCCGACCGATTATGAAGGCACGCTGAAGCAAATCGCCGCACTTGGCTATCGCGAAGTAGAAGCTGCCGGTTTCTACAACCACACCGCCAGCGAGGTAAAGCAGGCGATGCAGCAGGCGGGTCTTCGCTGTGTCAGCGCGCACTATTCTTATGACGATCTGAACGGTCACGTCGATGAGATCGTGGAGTTCATGAAGGTAATTGGCAGCCATTACATCATTTGTTCCTATCCCGGGCACCACGGCGGCCATGGCCCCACGTTCACCCTGGACGAATGGCGTTGGAATGCGGGCGAGTTCAACAAGTTTGGCAAACAAATCAGCGCCGCAGGATTGAAATTCGGCTATCACAACCACACCATGGAATTTCACGAAGAAGACGGCGTGGTGCCGTACGACGAACTGATGCGGCTGACAGATCCCCAATACGTAACCATGGAGATGGACCTGGGATGGGTCACTGTGGGTGGCGGAAATCCCATCAAATTGCTGCATCGCTACGGAAACCGTATTTCGATGCTGCACGTCAAGGACTTCAAGCCTTTTAAGATACCGCAGACCATCGAAAATCCTCCGACCGCGGCCGCGCTGGGACAAGGTTCCATCGACTACCGCCCAATCTTTGCGGCCGCCGCACAGACTGGACACATCAAGCATTGCTTTGTCGAGCAGGAAGAGTTCAACATGCCTGTCATGCAGGAACTGAAAATTGACGCGGAGTACATGCGGAAGCTTCACGCCTAACGGATTGGCGTGCTTGCGGCGCGCATCGGCGTGAAATTACGCTGGAAAACGAATGAGGACAGAATTCAATCTGTCCTCATTTTTTCGCGCGGAAGCGACGATGTAGCAGTTAGATGTGCGGTGCCCAGCCCTTTTCGTACTCTCTTCCCCACATCTTCATCGCCTGCGGATCGTTCTGGATCTTTCCGTCCGCGGTATCGAGATGCAGTTCCCGTTGCACTTCCCACGCGATGTTGGACAGCTGCAGCATGGTAACAGCAATGTTACCAATGGAAACGGGAGCATGAAGCGGCGCGCCCGTCCGAATTCCGGCGATGAAGTTGGCAAAATGCGCATCGGTCATGGAATCGCGACCGACAAGATCGGAAGATGAGGCTGCCTTGCCGACTTTGAATTCGCTGGTTTTCTTTCCGTCGAGATCGTAAATCTCATAACCACCCCGATCGACCAGCACGGTTCCGGTTGTGCCCATAATCGTCGATCCACGATCCCGGTGATAAAACTTCATTCCCTGGCAGCTCTTCCCTTCCCAGTCAATCATCTTGTCCGGATATTCATAGCTGGTGACCAGCGTGTCATAGAATTGCCAGTCATCTTTGAATTGATATCGCCCACCGGAGGAGGTGACACGTTGCGGATAATCGACTCCGAGCGCCCAGCGGCAGACGTCGACTTCATGCGTGCCATTATTAAGCGCCTCGCCGGTGCCGTAAATCTTGAACCAGTGCCAGTTGTACGGCTGCACATTATCTTTGTAGGGTCGACGCGGCGCAGGACCCTGCCACAAATCCCAATCCAGTTGCGGCGGCACAGGCACCACTTTTCCACTGCCAATGGATTTTCTGGTGTTGCTGTACCAGGCCTTGGCGTAATACGGCCGGCCAATCAAGCCATTGTGAATCTTATCGACGATCTCGATGGTGTAATCCGACGACCGCTGCTGGGTGCCCATCTGCACCAGCTTGCCGTATTTACGCTGAGCCTCGACCAGCAAAGCGCCCTCGGCAGGATTGTGACTGCAAGGTTTTTCCACGTAGACATTCTTGCCCGCTTTCAGACCGTCGATGGCTATCGGTGTGTGCCAATGATCGGGTGTGGCAATCGTGATTGCATCCACATCTTTCTGCGCGAGGACCTCGCGGAAGTCCTTGGCAGGAGCCGCAGGATAACCCATCTCCTGCTGGACGCTGTCGGCAAATTTTTTCAGGGTGTTGCTGTCGACGTCGCACACATGGGTGATGTGGACGGCATTGCTGTTCGCCTTAAGTGCGGATAGAGTGCGCATAGGCGCGGCTATGCAAACC
Organism: uncultured Acidobacteriota bacterium; assembly: GCA_963794795.1. Lineage (GTDB taxonomy): Bacteria > Acidobacteriota > Terriglobia > Terriglobales > Acidobacteriaceae > JAKAAZ01. The sequence continues at coordinate 400,406 of CAWCFC010000018.1, forward strand.
AATCACGGCAAAGTTCAATCGATCGTTGGCGCCCAGAATCCGTGCATAGCTTTTTGCCGTGGATCCTACGGCCAGGCCGGCGGCTCCGATCGCCACAGTGTCAAGAAATTCCCGTCGAGTGACCATCTGTCTCCTTGAGAAACGAGTTTGTGTCTTCCACCAGCTTGAGCAAAAGAATTGCAACCGACTAATCTTCAAGAAATTCAGCGGGCGATTTCTTTCGCAAGTCACGTGCTGCCAGAATGAATGTTGCCTAAACCGTAGAGTATTTCTGGCAAAGAGTTCGGATCTGCGCCACCAACTTTGGCACGCCGGTCTCGGCGTCGGGACCTTCAAATTCGGCCGACATATAGCCCTTGAAGCCGGCCTGCGCAAAGAGTGTCCACACGCGGTCGAAGTCCACCGGGCTCTGGTTGTACTCAAATCGATCGCGTATGTGCGTGTTGGTCGCGTACGGGATGCATGCGGCGATCTGCGCATAAACATCTTGCGTGGCTGTAGGGATAAAGTTGGTTATATCCAGATTGATACCGGCGTACGGCGAGTTGACGCGATGCATAATTTCAAGACACACGTCGGCGTGCTGGGTTACGCCGCTGTGATCCTCCACGCCTAGCATGATGCCCTTCTTGCCGGAGTAGTCAGTCGCCGCCTTCATCGTCTCCACAGTCCAACCGACTCCCTGCTGCAGCGTAGCGCCAGCTGGCAATTCGCCGGCAAAAACTCGAAGATGAGAGGCGCCGAGTCGATCGGTGACATCCACCCATTTCTTGATTTCCGTCAAACCCTGCGCGCGTTTTGAAGGATCGGCCTGAACCATGCTGACGCCGCACGCCGATCCGGAAAAGGGCATCGCATTCTTGTATGCCAGGTGACGGAGACCATCGAGATATTCCGGATCTGTCGATTTCAGATAGTAGGCGGTCATATCGACTCCATCCACCCGCAGGTCGACCGCTTTGCGGATGAAGTCTTCCATGGTCATCGTCCCTTTTCGCAAGGCGCGATTATAGGAGTAGGCACAACAGCCGGCAAAAAGCCGCGGCATTTTTGATGTGTCCGTGTCTTCCACGGCAGGGGCTTGTGCATCCGCGGTTGACCCGAGCCATTGCGAGCCAACACCCGCGAGTCCAGCGATTCCTACAGTTTTCAGAAATTTTCGACGCGGTATCGAGTGCTGCATTACGCCTCCGTGGACGATGTTCGATTTAGTTGGAACTTTCCTGCTTCGTACAGAATTGCGTCGGCAGAAATGTTGTTGCGGACGAGCGCGGGTGCGAAAGAAATTATAATCCGGAGCAAAGAAGCCTGGACGAGCGTGCGGTGGCCAAATACATTTTGCAAAGGAGAAAGTCCCAATGGAAGAAGAGCAGAGGAAAATGAATCGTCGTGACTTTATGGGGCAGGTGGGGCTGGGGGTTGCGGCCCTGGGGAGCTTTCCCGGCAAGCAAATGTTCGCCTCGAGTCGGGTGATTGGCGCGAATGATCGCATTCGAATTGGAATTATCGGCGCGGGAGATCGCGGACAGGAAGACCTGAAGAGTGCCTTGCGACAGCCGAATGTCGAATGCGTTGCCGTTGCTGATGTGTACTCGCGGCGTCGCGACCAGGTGAAAAGTTTTGTGCCGAATGTCGCCACCTATGATGACCCGATGCGTTTGCTTGACCGCAATGACATTGACGCTGTGATTCAAGCGACGCCGCAACATCTGCATGCAAAATATTTTCTGGCGACGCTGGCTTCAGGAAAGGATCTGTATTCCGAGAAGACCATGGCGTGGGATATTCCCGAGGCGGCCGCGTGTCGAGCCGCCGCAAAATCTTCCAAGCAGATTGTTCAGATTGGAATGCAGGATGAGAGCTCTGGCGAGTTAGCAGACGCGAAGCAATGGATTCAGGAAGGTTTGCCTGGCAAGATCACCATGGTCGAATCCTGGATGAGCCGCAACACGCGGCAGGGGCATGGACAATGGGTGCGACCTGTGCCGAGCGACTGCAATCCGGCCCACGTTAACTGGGACCTATTTCTTTCCGGGAGGCCGAAGGTTCCGTTTGACGGCTACAAATTTATCAACTGGCGTCTCTACTGGGAATTTTCCGGTGGCAACATTACAGAGAATATGGTGCACCAGATTGGATGGATCATCACCGCGATGAATCTGGAATTGCCGAAGGCCGCGAGCATGATGGGTGGCGTATTTTCCGAGAAGGATGGGCGCCAAGTGCCAGATACGATCAGCGTCAGCTTTGAGTATCCGAATGATCTGCTGGTCGCATGGCAATCCACTTTCAGCAATGAAAGATATGGCCTGGGAGAGCACTTTCTAGGCAGCAAGGGCACGATCGCGCATGTGAGCGGTTCCAACACTATGGAGACGGGCGACTTGAAAGCGGCCAATCCGAACTGGGACGAAGAAAATGCTCCGGGGCCGATCAACTATTTCCCGGAGAAAATCAACAATCCCAGTGGCGTGATGCTGCAGGGGAAAAATCCCGGAGTGAATCACATGGCGAACTGGATGGCTTGCATTCGAGATCGCAAACAGCCGAACGGCACTGTCGAAATCGGCTACCTTTCGGCGGTGGCTTGTCACATGGCAAACCTTTCCTATAAGCAAAAGCGTCGAGTCACGCTGGAAGAAGCGATGGCGGCGAAACCGGAAGCGTGGATGTGAGAGCATTCAGCGCGGTCGCGAACGCAGTAGCTTCGGCGGCGTTCACTACCCAAATTCCGGGCCGGCGGCGGCGAGCAGGTTTGAGGGATTCCCGGGAAGCGATGAAATGCCGAGTGCCATACGTGTGAATTGACGCTGAGGTTGGAAGCCAAGCGCCGTTAAAGTTGGGATAAGACTGCTGCCTGCGTCGAGGACATCCACAAAAACGCGGCCAGATGCGGCGCGGACTGCGGTCGTCACAAGAGCGGGGGCATCTGCGCTATCGGCAATGATGGGGCCGATATGCGCGGCAACAGCGCCCCGACGCAACAAGGTAAACCCATGGCGGCGATAGGAATGCCAGACTGCCGGGCCGCTTAAGAAAATCGTCGAGCAAGAATTTTCTGTCGGCGCCGAAAGCAGCAGCATCGTGCGCCAAATCTACAGGCTTCGATGCCGTCGCGATGCCGTCGCCATGACCTTCCCATCGCTCCATCCGGCAGAGCGGCACGAACCCACTGTTCGCGTAAATCTTCGTGGCCTCCGGCGCTGCATCCAGCAGAGCGGCTTTTCCCTGGTCGCGCAGCAACGCGGTGCAAGAGGCAACGAGCCGTGTGGCAAGCCCGAGTCGACGCCATTCGGCCGTGACCAGCACCATGGAAAGCCAACCGAAATCGCCGCCATAGGGCAGCATCGCCGAAGTCGCGAGAAGGCGATCGTCGTGCGTAATGCCAAGCACGGTCCCATGCGTGAAGAAGACTGCCCAGTCATCCATCGTCTGGTTCCAACCAGCCTCTTCTGACAACAATAGGGCGCGAGAGATCCACCTAGAATCCAGCCGAATTGGACTTAGATTATCCATCGCGAACTACTTGATCACCTTTCTAACAGTTGCTTGGCATGATCTAGAACTGTTCGTGCGTTGGAATCGTCGAATTTCGCTTCTTGCCGGAATTCGCAACCACCATGGTGCAGCCCACTAGCTACTGCACAGTATCGCATTGGATCGCGAGGACACAAACTAGCCTAACTATGGCCAGATTCGGCAACGTATTTCGTGCCACCTTTGACGATCTGGCGACGAGACGTGAATACCTCTAAGATTCGAATGATAGGACAAGAGACAGCAGAACTAGCTGCTCTGACGGACTCTCCCTGGATAACCAAGTACATTCTGTATGACTTACTCGCACGGCTCTAAGTCACATCTCGATCTTGCACTCAAATTACTATTCTCTGATGCTGGAATGGTTAGTACCCAGAAACCTTGAGCCTCTTCGATCTTTCGGACGTTGCCGCTCTCCTACATAACTCCGCTCTCTCTAAATGCGACTCCATGCTCGGCTCCTAATAGATTGTGGCATCAGATCTAACTGATTGCGCAACCGTCCACGGTCCAATGGATCGTGATTCAACACCGGATACGAACACCAGTTATGTTTACAATCTCAGGCTCAACATCGGGATATGGCTCGACCGTGAATGGCAATGAAACTACTGCCCGAGGCTATTACTATTGCCTGCGGACTCCGGAAGCGGTCGCGCATGGCACATTCGCCCCATCAAGATGTGGAACATGAGATGTGGCTGTTTTGCGGCGCATCGGAGGGGGCACTCAGTCGTTGCGCCATGTAATTTCATCCAGTCCCCTGGCGTATTTTTTTCCGATTCGAGCAGAATTTACGCAAACCGAGAAAAGGATGCCTTCGATCTACACTTTTTTTCATAATTTTGTCAAAATCCATTTTTTCCTGCAGAGAATTGTGTATTATTCACCTAGAAATTCCTTGCATTCTTCTGCCTAGAATCCCCCGAATTCGACTCTCAAGCGGAGACATTGGGCGGTCGCGTACGTTGTTGTGGAAAGTTCGAACTTAATTTCCACCTCCAAGTCGCGCTTGAGTCGCACCGTAGTTCGGGTCTTAGTTGAAGTGCGTACCGCTGAATTCTCAGCGGCATGTTCAGAAGAGGTTGTCGGTTCTCGTCAGACGCATCCCGTCTTGTCGCTCCAGACCAACCCGGTGGGCTCAGCGAATTGCACTTGATTTTTATCGCTGACCAAGGCAGCATCACGATCCCTACGTGGACCACAACAAGCGCACATTAGTTAATGTGCCGAGGAAATTTCATCATGAAGAACTGCTTCTCCGTTTCCCTCATCCTTCTCGTATTCGCGGCACCCGCGTTCGCGGCGAACCCTGGCGTCAACAGTCCAATTAACGGTGCGACAGTCAGTTCACCTTTCACACTGTCTGCCAGCTCTCCAAGCTGCTCTTCTGAGCCAGTAACTTCGATGGCGTACTCGATCAATAGTGGTGCCGATGCCGCCACAGTTAAGGGTGACTCCATAGACGTGCAAGTTACGGCGGCAACTGGGACACAGACACTGCATGTCAAAGCATGGGGCGATAAAGGTGCGGGATGCGATACCGACATCAAAGTGAACGTAAAAGCCAGCAGCGGGAGCGTGAGCAACGGTGCCACTTCCGCCGGACCGGACATTCCCTCGAGTGCAATTAGGGTCAGCAGCATCCAGACGATGAAGAACTGGATACTGGGCAACGATCCCAAAAATGGCGGCTCGTCGAGTGGAAAAATGTCGATAGTTGGTTCGCCGTCCCACGGTGGCAGCGCACGCGAGACCGTCACCAGCTACAAAAACGCAGGCGGTGAACGTTATTGGGACAGCTTCGGAGACGATACGTCGGCCACCAACTTTGTGTACGACGGATGGGTATACCTTCCGAGTTCGGCCACGAACTTGGCCAACCTTGAAATGGATATGAATCAAGTGATGTCTGATGGTCGGACCGTGATCTTCGGGTTCGAGTGCGACGGGTATAACAACACATGGGACTACACGGCGAATAAGGGTACTCCAACCAAGCCCAAAGACACATGGATAAAGTCGAAAGCGGCCTGCAAGATGAGCAGCTGGAGCAGGAATACCTGGCATCATGTTCAGGTCGAATATTCCCGCAATGACTCGGGTGACGTCACCTATCAAGCTGTCTGGCTGGATGGTACCAAGCAGACTATCGGCGCGACCGTACCGTCCGTTTTTGCATTGGGATGGGCCCCTGTTTTATTGACCAACTTACAGGTCGATGGCAAGGGATCCAAGGGCACCATCACAGTCTATTTGGACGACTTGACCATTTCTCGGTGGTGAACCTAGGCATGTCTGGGTGATTCTCCAACTTGCTAGTCGCATGCACCTTCTTTGAAGGTGCATGCGGTATGACAGTGTCCATCGAATCAAAGGGAACACTGTCTGACCTGCCGGAGAATCGGTTCCACCCATCAGATATAAGCTGGCCCCAGCCTAAATCCTAGGAATTGAGGCTCCTCGGCGATGAGTAGAGGCTGAAGCATTTTCCTTACGGGCATCGACCGAGCGGCGATATCGATGCAGCTCCCGCGAAGAGATACATGGCGCTTAACTTCTAGAGTTCACGGCAATGGTGAAAATGCTCTAAAGGATTAAGGATGGCGTACACAATACGCCTTGCGAGCGAGGACACACCCAGGGCCGTAGAACACTCGCGATCGCTTGCTGTCTCTCATCTACCAGCGCGTCAAGCTAAAGCTACCCAGATATGTGGCATCTCCTACCTGTGCCGAGGTTCCGTCCGTCTGGTAGTTGACGGTCAGTTCCACATCCATACGTTCATTGTGACCACAGCGTTGTAGGTGACTGCCGATGGATTAGCATCCGGTTGAAACGCGACCGTCGCATCATTTCCTGCCCACCCAAGTGAGGCGCCGGTGATGTATTGAAGATTTGATGGAATAGCGCAAACTTTACCGTTCAACTCCACATACTGCAGCGACAAAGAACCGCTTGCGTCGTCGACGTAATAAAGCTCTTCATTGTAGGTCGTATCTGCAACAAACATCGGAAATCGGCATCCAGTGTCATGCCAACCGCCTGACGCCGAGGGAACGATGTCGAACTCCAGCAGTCCTCCACCGACAGGCACTAACTGAGTCTGTCCGTTGTCGGTAACTCCACTTGCGTTTGTCGAGCGCCTGCCAACTTCCCACGCCTGAATGCCGGTCACGGAACTGAAGGTATAGCTTGCGCGTATCAGCATCTTTAACTGTCCGGCTGTGCTGATGGATTTCCTCACCATCCAACCCGTATATAAACCGGATGCGCCCTTAGTCGAGAGAGTCATCACAACGGGAGATCCGGTTTGACTGATGGTATACACCGCTGGAGGATGCGGACTTATTGCGCTGCTTGCGTCCGCCGACCATCCAGTGTCTCTCTCAAGGCTTGAATACGACGCCGCGCCGTCCGGTATAGCAACTGGGAATGCGGGAGCTGTCGCCGAAACGGTCAGCACGTTTGTCGCTGTGAAGCCGCTCAGGGAAGCTTTGACGGTGGTTGAGCCGGAGCCAACCGCGGTCGCCAGTCCAGACGCATTGATTGTAGCCACGGATTCGGTCGCCGATGTCCAGGTCGCAGTCGCGCTGACGTTTGCGGTCGTGTCATCGCTATAGGTTGCTGTCGCCACCAACTGCTCCTTGGCCCCCACGGCGATAGGGGTAGGATTTGGCGAAATGGCGATCGAAGTTAACGAAGGTGTCGTCGCGGGCGGTGAAGACGGTGTTCCGCCACCGGTACCGGACGTTGCAGAGGTTCCGGTGATCGAGGATGCGGCATGCACCCCGCCGGCGCACCCCGCAAGAAGAACTGGCACCGCTAGCATCGCCGCGGTCCACCCAAGCCACTGTATGTTCGCTTTACCACATGGTCGCGCCAGGAGATTCCGGCACCGTAAAAGAGGGTGTCCATCGGCGTTCACGAATCTTCCGAGTTGACCATCGCATGGGCTGTGGGCGTCGTTGCGGGTGCTTCTATGTTCGCGAAGTCTATCGAACCCCGAAAAGAATCTCTCTTTGAGAAGGAGGGAAAAAAGTATGCTGACCGAATTCATAGGTCACTCCTATATGTCTTGCAGGACCGCAGTCCTCCCGAGGCACGAGTTCCCGGAAGGGGTTGGGGAGGCTATTTAGAGGATGTTGTGTGACGAATGTAACTCAGGTGAGTGATTTATGTAATACAAAAAAAGTTACCGAAGAGCACCAAAGTACCCAGTTCGACAGTAATCATTCTGGATTACTTTTTCGACAATTGGCGACTTTGGTAACAACGAGTGACTCATTCACTAACCTGGGAGTGCCGGTTGGCGTTGCCTTTTGGCGCCTTCACCGATCGTGGGCATATGGGGAGAGCGGGGACTGAAGAGCAGAGCTAACTCGGCTGACGCGAAGAATTTGCCAGCGGGCAACGCGCATGGGTCAAGTATCGGCATGCGGGCCATCTTGTGTAGACGTGGAGAACGACACAGTGAACGGGAGGCGAAGGGGGATTGTCCACGGGCGGCCATCGGGCAGTGGTCAGCGACCATCGAATCCAGGTAGATCCGATCCGTTTGATTGCATTCCCCTTAATTAAAGAAGGTATCGACGGTGGAAACAGAGTCCGAATCCTACCCTTATCGCAAGTCAGCAGCAACTGCGCATAACGAGACAACGGGATAGATATTGAATATCTATCCCGTCGCCGTGTCCATGCTCTGATTGCAGCCGAGGGTCACGCTGTAGCGATCGACAAATGGCTGTTGAGGCTATTCGATGTGAACCTAATTCAAGCCATACACATCGATTTCACCCTGCGGATTGGTCGCCGTCACAGGATCATGTCCAGTGGAGATGTACACCTTGCCATTGGCTACGATCGGCGAGCTGAATTTGATTCCCAACCCCGGTACATCTCCGGAATTCACGCTGCTGTTGTATAGCTCGCTCGTCAAATTATTGGCATTGTAGGCGCGGAGGGTGGCATTGGTCGCAGCGCCAGCGCCCGGGGCTTGGCTCTGAATTGGTACACCCTCGTCGATCATCCACATGATTCCGTTCGTCGTCCCATTGGCAGAGACGAAGGGCGTCGTCCCCGGGGCGTATTGCTGGATGTTAGGGGTGGCGAGGGTTCCCAACGTCAAGGTGTTCCCGGAGATCGTGAGCTCGCGCGTTCCCGGTTGCACCTGCGCAACCAAAGAAGTTGGGCTCACTCCCAGATAAAGCGCTCCGTTGAAGTACGCCGCAATTCCCCACTCCTCATAAGAATTGACGTCTGTGGTGTACGTTCCGGCGCTGTCCGTGCAGGAACGAGGATACGCCGAATCAACATCGGGTTCGAAATAGAACGATTGAGTCGCTCCCGCGTCGTTAGCTTGCTCTTTCCCCAGATTCGCCGTGTTCAAAAGATAGAGCTTTCCCGTCTTGCCCCCGACCAGCAGTTGAGTCGGCGTGGTTCCTGGAATCAACATCACTCCCCCTGAATCTAAATCCGCATCATTGCAATCCATGTACTGGTAATTGTCGGGCGTGAAGTAATCGCTCGGCTGCATGGATCCATTGGGTCCGGCAGTAGGCGTTGGGGGGAACTTCAACACCGAATCGCCCCAGGCAGTCATCCCGTCCCACGGACCGTTCCCTGTGGCCACGTAGACATTTCCCGCGCTATCGGCGGCCGGGCCGCCGCTGCCCATCCAGATGCCGCCCGCACTGCCATACTCGATGTCGCTTGCGTCGGCGATGTTGGGGCTCGCATCGAACTCCCCGACCTGGGCCAAGGTCTGCTTATTGTAGGCGAGCAGCCATCCAGTAGGGCAGTTGCCAAAACCGAAGTACACGTTGCCGTTCGCCAACAGCAGCGCCGACCTTTGGATGCATTCCGTGGTCAGAGATACCGTTGTGCCATTGCCTGCCTGCGAATTCGTTCCCGGAACCGAGGCCGTGACTGTCACCGGACCTCCGAACTTCTGCGCGCCAGTGGTGATGTCCAACGCGCTCAGGCGGAAGCTGCTGACACCCGCCTTGGTTTGCTTTGAAACCACATACATCGTGTTCGTGGCGGGGTCAATGACAGGCGTTGATGTGATCCCGTCATAGGGCTGAAGGTCATCGCCGGCATTGACCACTGGCGTTTCCCCAGTTTGCAGTACTGAGACCTGCCACAAGGGCGCGCCGGTGCCGTAGTTATCCGCATCGAAGGCGTAAACGCTGTCGTGTTCTGTCGCGACGTATAAAACGTTATGGACCTTACCGCCGATGGTGACATTCGAAACCAATAACGGTTCAGCGTAGGCGTATCCGTCCACTAAGTAGGAGAAGAGCTTCCCGAACGTCTGGGGTGTGACGTTCGCAGGGGTCAGCGATTGCTCGCCCGCATTCAATCCACTTCGATTGTTGTCAACGTGCCACGTCGTCACGCTTACTGCGTGGCCAGGCGCAACCGTCACGTTGAACGCATCGTTTCCGCTTATTCCATTTAGAGAAGCGGTCACCGTGGTTATACCCGCCGCAACCGCGGTCGCCAACCCAGAGGTAGAGACCGTCCCCACTGCTGTATTCGCAACCGTCCATGTCGCCATACTGCTCACGTTTGCCGTCGACCCATTGCTATAGGTCGCTGTCGCAGTGAACTGCTGTGTAGCTCCAACGACAATGCTCCCGGGATTTGGCGTAACAGCGATGGATGTCACACCCTGGCTCGCTGCCGATACGGTCAACGTTGCTTTCCCGTTGACGCCGTTCAGCGAAGCCGTAATCGTGGTCGAGCCGGAAGCGACTGCAGTCGCCAGTCCGCTCGCACTGATCGTCGCCACCGTTGTGGTGCCGGATGTCCAGGTCGCCGTCGAGCTCAGATTTTTCGTCGAGCCGTCACTATATGTTCCCGTCGCCGTGAACTGCTGGGTAGCTCCTACAGCGATGCTTGCAGAATTCGGTGTGACAGCTATGGAAGTCAGTGTGGCGGTCGACGCTGATACGGTCAACATTGCCGTACCGCTGACACCGCTCTGGGAAGCCGTGATGGTGGAAGAGCCGGAAGCAACCGCAGTGGCGAGTCCGCTCGCACTGATCGTCGCTACCGTTGTGGTGGCGGATGTCCAGGTCGCCGTTGTCGTCACGTTTGCCGTCGTGCCATCGCTATAGGTCGCGGTCGCCGCGAACTGCTGCGTAGCCGCTGCGGCAATGGTCGCCGGACTCGGTGACACTGCGATGGATCTCATTGTCTTCGCGGTGCTGGACGAGTTTCCACCGCATCCTGCACTGGCCAGCACGAGTGACACGAAAAAGCAAAGAACTATAGATTGAAGCCACTTAGATGAATCGTATTTGATGCTCATTGTTGCACTCCCAACCACCCTTTACCGATACTCTCGATCAAGTGGCGTATACATGGTTATAAGGAACGAGATACGCTTTTGCAAGTAACAAGCCGCTGCAAATAAACATTCAATAAATAGGACTCTTGTTAGCGCAACCGCACGGCTGCCTGATCGAGACCCGCAAGTAACTTACCCAATAGATTACCTACCTGTTTCGCCACACACCTTCTTCCTAACTCCATAGAAAAGCACGTGTGCGGCGTGCTCAATTCGCCGATTCTTCTCGATGCGCTCCCGCCTGCAAAGAATGTGCAATTTGTTGCGGATAATATAATCATCACAGTGGCTCAATGCGCGTCCGTGGAGCTTGTTTATAAAAGGGGCGCTGCGAACACTCCCCAAACAGCATTCGTAGCTCGAATCACTTATGGCTGTAGCAGATATGCAGCTACTGTAGCCAACGAACCAGAAAATTATTCACGAAGTTACCTCCAATCAGAGACCAGAATCACGCTATTTTCCCTGGAGAAGCTTTCCGGGGATAGGTCGGCTAGCAGGATGCCTTCAAAATAGTCCAACTTAGGTGCCCCGGGTTTTGCCTCTCGATCTGAGGGAAATCGCCGAATTAAAAAATATTTTGCCGGACGTTGGTGAGTTGACTTATCGCTCGCTCACAAGATGTTCCACGGGCTGATTCTGTACCTCGTCGGACGACAGGAGAGTGAGCGCATGACGCGCCACTTCCCGCTCCGCCTGTCGAATCGACATGGGCGGAATCACCGTAATGCCTCCGATCAACCCGATGAGAGTGAAGTAGGATGCGCGACTCACATATAGAAAGTCCAGTGGATACTCGGGCTTTCTAGCGCGAGCTGCCACTGGATCGGCGTCGAGAAAATAGCTGACATCTGGGCGCGGCACCAGCTTCATGATCATGCGAACATAGGCACGCGCTGCTGGATTACCCAAGTTCAGATTGGCCAATTCGTCGTAGATATATCGATCGCATATGACAAAATCCGCGCCGGAACGCAACGCCTTGGCGACCGTGGCGCGAAGTGAAAGAGCGTCGACGAAATATAGTCCCAGGCGAACGATGCTCATGGGCCAGGACCGAACATTCTTGTCGCGCCGATTCACAGGCTTTTCAGGGCTGCCAACGCCCTTTTCCCCTTTAAACAGGGTGTGTCCTGCGCCCTCGCGAATCCGCTTCAATCTTGCGACATCATCCCAGAAAGTAATCAGCGCCACCCGCATTCCTGCATTTTGCAGGCGGGCGCGAAGATTCGCGATTTGGGTACTCTTTCCGGCGCCGTCGATACCAGAAAAGCTTACAAACTTACAAGACCTGCTGTCGTGCTGAACCTGCATCGTTACGCTCCTACAAACTTTTCTGAGTGATGCTGCTATCTACGGTCGGTTACGGCCGGCTCGGGCTTCCAGCCGAAAGTGCGACGATCGTTCCAACTGCCACGCATGCGCCAACGATTAATCCGACCCGGATGAGGAAGGATCTCGACCTTTTTTGTTTTGCCGGTGCAACCACGGCGCCCGCCGGGCTTGAAGCTGCAATTCCTGTTCCCTTTTCATAGGGTGCAGCGGCTGTTCCAACCGGGTTCGAGGTGCCGTTCTGTTGTTGCTGCGGAGCCGAGGGTAGCGTGGCCGATGATTGTTCTTCATTGGCGTCGCTGACACTCGACGACGTGGAGTTGCTCGGTGTTGCCACAGGCTGCGATGGAGTAGTACCCGCGTTAGGCGTGGCACTATCGGAACTCTGTGAGTTTGTGGCAGGGGCGCTTGCTGCCTGCTGGGCAGAAGCCACCGGCCGCGGCTGCGTGCTGGCTGCTTCGGCGAACGGCGCCGCCAAAACAATTAGCAGGCATCCTGCAATATATCTCTGTTGCCAACTGCACGCGATTCTCATGTGTTCTCCTCTACCCGCTCGCCCGCGTTCCTGTGCGGATTGAAATCATCATCAGCGAGTCAGGCCGCGCTTTCCGGCTGCGTGCGACTGTCCCGAGATGTTGACGTCTGCGAAGACTCCTCGGCAGGAGATCTATGAAAGCCGCTCACCGCGCTTGCCGTCGTGTCATGTATATCGAATAGACGGTACGCGCCGAAGGTCTCCAGCGCTGTTTCTGCTGAAGTGTGCAAGCCAGCCAGTTTCACATCGCCATTTCGCTTCATGGCTTGTTCCAGGCAGCATAGCAGCAGGTGAACGCCGGACCTGTCCAGCTCGCCCACGTTGGAACAATCGAGCACAACGTACGGGCGCTCAGCATCGATACAGCGCTGCATATCCCGCAGAAAAGTCTGCCTCTGCTTTGCACTTCTGATTTCCGGCAATTGCATCACTGCTACAGTACGCCTTCGAATTGTCATCGTCCCCACCCCTCTTATCTGGACTTTATCCATCCCTTAATCCAGGACGGCCTGTACCTATACCTGCGTATCACTAAGATGCGTTTCATCCGGAATTTTCCAAAAGGCGGGCAAGCTCGGCTTTTGGACTGCGCACGGCATTTTTCAGGACGTTCATCCCATACTGGAATAGCGTTCCCAAATTTGTGTTGTACCAACAGCACTCCGTCATGCGCGGCGACAGTCCACACAGGAAGCCAAGCTTGTTCACCCTGTTTGGCGAGGCCAGCATGGCTGAAACCAGGCGGTGGTTTCCATCCAGGATGGTTAGCGGTTCAGTCTCGCTAACGCCGATGAGGATGACTGGGCCGATGCCGTGCTCCGCGTGACCGAGCTGCTCGCCGATCTCGCTAAGCTTGACTAAAAATTCATCGTCGATCACGCTTTCACGTCGGCTCATGCTCTCGGCCACCTCAATGATTGATAAGTGACCTTGCGCGATTTTTCGCCATTGTGCCCGCGGGAAGACTCGAATCTGGCTGAGATCGGACACCTCCAATTCATACCATTCTGTACCGGGCGGCAGCTCGTTCCACAGGGCACGATGTCGAAGGAAGAACAGGGCCCGCCGCTTAGCGCTTTCAGTCAGATTGTTCAGATCAGGGTTGATGACTATATCACGCAGCGTTTCGTGATAGTCGCGGAACACGGTGTTGGAGAAATCGCTTTTTAGAAAGTGTGCAATCACTTCGTCTTCTGAAACGCGCCGAATCAATCTGACAGGTTGGAAGATGCCGTGTTGTTGCTTTCTGTACGGATCGCTCAACGCATTCATAAGGAATGGCAGAGCCACCAGTACCAGGAGGACTGACATTAGCACCAATTGGACAAGAATCACTTGCCGCAACGATGAATGGAAAAGGCAGATTCCCACGATGACCACACCGCTGAACAGAAGTTGAACCCAACTCGTATTGGCAATCTTGTAGGACATCTCGTAGGTGATAATCACGGCGCTCAGCGAATAGACCACGGAGGTGATTGCATAGAGAGCCAGCAGATAGGAAAGGCCATGGGGCCCGGCAATTTCAAACTTTGCGCCGAACAAGTATTTCCAGATCCAGTTAGGCGTCAGGCGCAGGCCGAGCGCCAGCACCGAACCGATCGAAAGCACCATGAGCAGCGCCGACGCAATAACGGTAAGATCTTTCCGCTCCTCGTGGTTCGTACCCGCCACCAGCGGAAACATGCTGTTAACGACAGCCTGTGAGAAAGAAAAAACCACACGTCCCACCATTGCCACCGCCGCATAGAGGCCAGCTTCTCTGAGGAGAAAAAAATGCTTTACCAGAACGATGTCGCAATTATTGATGAGCATCTGGCCGGAGAAAAATACCACCGCCTGCGACATTTCGTGAAGCGCATAGGAGCGGCGAATCGGTGTCGGAATCCGCCCTATCAATTTTGGCGTGATGGTGATATACGCCGCGATTACCGCGGCCGAATTGGCGGCGATCACGCCGCGAACCCCAAAGCCGAGCAGTATTAAAAGGACCGATCCGCCCAGCCGCATCAACCCTTCAAAGACCAGATTGGCCGCCAGTTGACGGAAGCCATATGCGCCCTGTACGTAACCTCGCCGGCTGCCAAGGGGAATGTAGAATGCCACTCCGATAGCGAGCAAAATAATCAGGACCGGGTCATTCAGGTTCAGGTAGCTTGCGATCCATTCGCGAAACAACAGCAATATCGAAGCAATGACAACAGCGCACGCCCATGATGCGACGTGAAAGGTGCGATAACCGGCGGACTTGCCCTCGGGAGTTCGCTGTTGCGCAACAATCTTGGCGGAGATGATCTGAAAGGAGAGAGTGACCGCCGAAACCAGCGTCAGAAGAGTATAGACAGCGGTGGCGTTGCCAAAGCCGGTGGGGCCGAGAAACCGGGCAACCGCGATGTTGTAGATAAAGTTGCACGCCGTTGCGAGGCCTGAACCGGAGAGCAGGACGAAACTCCCCGAAAGAACACGGGATCGCAGCGTTTTCGGTTTCTGTGTCGTAACGTTCAACTTATTGAGGCTCCAATAAAAACCAGGCAAAATCCATCGAACTCCCAAATAGAGCCCGGGCGGCCGGGGGGAGCTCGACACGCGCTTCAATTCCGCAGTAACTGACTACGATGCCGAAAAGGACGTTGTGGCTGCTCGGGGACGACGGCAATATGCAGCCTTTGCGACAACCTCGGAATCCCCATTTGCTTCCAATAGATATTCCTATGTTGAGTCGTGCAGTCACTCCATTCTTTTTGTTTCTTTTTCTTGCCGGCGGATGCTCCAGGCGTGGGACACCTCAGCCCGTGCAGCTGAAATATAAGGCCACCGGCACGTCGCCTGAAATTCTGGCCCTCTACGAAGCCTGGTTCGGATTCTCCAAGCATATTAACCCTGGATATTCATCACACGATCCGGCAGTGATTCGCCGGCAGATCCAGGAGGCCAAAGCCAGGGGGATTTCCGCGTTCGTGGTGGATTGGTATGGAGACCGGGAGCCCTTTATCGATCAAAGTTATTCGTTGATGCAGACGAACGCCGCGAAAGAACACTTCAAAGTTGCAATGATGTATGACGAGAGTGACCAGGAAGATGGCGCGACCGACGAGGCGATCGCTGATTTTACGATGTTTCACGATACCTACCTCACCAACAAATCTCCCGGACATGGGGCTTACTTAACATACCAAGGACATCCGGTCATCTTTATCTGGCCCAAGGCGCGGCACACCAATTGGACCCAGGTAAGAGCGGTGATCAACAAATGGAAACCGGCACCGCTGCTGATCGGACTCAATCCGCCGGGCAAGGATGCGGACGCATTTGACGGATTCTATGCGTGGATCAATCCGGGGCCAGACGGCTGGGCCGCGGATGGCAGCCATTGGGGCGAGCAATACCTGGCGAATTTCTATCGAACCATGGGCTCAAAATACCCAGACAAGATCATTGTTGGAGGCGTCTGGTCCCAGTTCAACGACAGTAAAGCCTCCTGGAGCCTGAATCGACACATGTCTGCGCGCTGCGGCCAGACCTATCAGGACACGTTTAACCTTTGGAAGAAATACTTTCCTGCGGATCAAACGATTCCATTCCTGATGCTGGAAACCTGGAACGATTACGAAGAAGGTTCAGCGATCGAACCGGGTATTCCTACATGCGGGAAGGAATCGCCCGCACCGCCCGCTGCAAGCCAAGCCGCGAGCTCTCCCAGTACGACTGAAAGGCATTAGCTCTCGACGGGAAGCTCGGAGAACATCGACGCATTCACTATTAAAAGATATGGTCGCCCGCAAGATGCAGGCGACCATATCTTTCATTGCGTTTCTATCCCTTCAGACTCTTTGACCCACACCAGTCGCCGCTAGGATTCACCGCTACGATGCGGGCTTCAAACCTCCGGCGCTGTTATCCTGCCCTCATTTTGAATGCGATGACCGGCTCCGTCTCCGAGTAGTCAATGGAGGCATTGCCATTCTGATACTCAATTTCCCCTTGAGCATCCATCATGGCAGGAGCCTGATAGACCTTACCAATGATTGAAAGAGGCCGGCCTCGCACTTCGTCATAGACGCGTCCAAGATATTCGCCCAGCACGCCCAGGCACAGCAGTAACATACCACCCACCATGAAGACGGCGGCAGTCACGGCAAAGCCCATACTGTCGACTGGGCTTTTAACGAAAATGGCGGCCAATGCCAGGGCTGCCACGAGGAACGCGGAAACACTGGATAGCGCAAAACACAGTCGCAGCGGCTTGTAGCTGAAGCTGGTGATGGCGTCCATCGCGTACTTGATACGACTGACGAATGAGAGCTTGCCGTCACCGGCCAAGCGGTCGTTGCGATCATAGTAAACAACTGCATTCTTGTAACCGACCCAGGCACGCAAACCAGGCAGATACCGATTGCCTTCGCGCAATGCGTTGATTGAATCGACAGCCTGGCGATCCATCAGACCGAAAATACCGGCGTTGAGCGGAATCGGATAGTCAGACAGCGCAGCCAATACGCGATAGAAAAGTGGGAATAGCGCGGCGAGAATCTTGCGCCGTTCCTGGCGGCTCCTTCTGACAGCGACAACAACCTGAGCGCCACGGCGCCATGCGTCGACAAGCTGCGGCAGAACTTCGGGGGGGTCCTGCATATCTCCATCCATCAGGATGACTGCTTGTCCACGTGCGGTCCGGAGGCCGGCTGAAATAGCTCCCATGTGTCCCCAGTTACGTGACAGGTCCACAACGACTACGTGCGGGTCGACGCTTTGAAACTCCCGCAGCAATTCCAACGACGAGTCTTTCGAACCGTCGTTGACATAGACGACTTCCCAGTCCTCTCCGACAAGGCTCATGGAGCCTGCCAGAGCCTCATGCAACTGACAAATTAATTCTTCTTCGTTATAGATCGGTATGACGACAGAAATCATAGTTCAACCCCCCGAAAACCCTCTCTCAAAATAAAAATACCTGTTCTCTTCCCGGCGCTCTTTCCGCGCACTTTGCGTTGGCCGGGTTGTTCGAACGGGTTTCTTGCTCTCGCCAGTTTTCTGCGAAATGCCAACAAAACTGGCGTAACCGTCAGAATGGGGAATTCATCGGGTGCTCACATAGCCAAGTTGGATGCCAACACTCGTAGATTCGTTTTATGAATGTTATTTTTCCGCACGATTGCCAGTTGATACAAGTTTTCGCCCCTGGGGAGGGTTTAACTCAACTTCAAAAACAACATCTCATTCCGGTTCAGCCTGAAAGATTCGCACTCTCCACCGCGTTTCGGCGGGGGTCATAACGACGGTATAGCGGGTATGAGTGTGCTGGGTCGTCAGAACTTTTTGATGATCGACCACTCTCTCGTCATATTCGACATTATCCACCAATTGAACAGAAAGTCCATCGGGAGAATAAAAAACAATTTGAATGTCATGGGTCCGGTCCTGGTAGCGGGTTTGCAGCCCCAGTGCAACCTGCTGGCGGATGGTGTCCGTCAGCTTGTCTTTAGCCGTGCCCACAAAGTCCTGATCGAGCAGGTCAGTCCGATTCTGACGCAGTGCGGCGCCCAGGCTTTGCCAGGATTCGAGGTAGTCCCGAACCACTGCGGTCGCGGTCTGATCCTCCAACTGCCGCGGTCCATGCAGGTTCGGCGGCTGCACGTGGACCACCGACTGGGCCGCCAACAGGGCGCCCGGCATGGCTGCGATCGAGAGTAGAACCAGCATGATTTTTGCTGTCATCATTTTTGCCAATGAATCTCATTCCCCAGCGCAACCCCGCTGGCGACCGTGATTGTTGCACCGGGGTGAGCCGGCAATTCCACCTGCGCGATTCCCTGTTTCAGAGGTACGTCTGCCGTAGACTGTGTGCCGTTATAGTTCTCAGTGAAGGTGACGATGGTGCCATCCGGCACTGCGTTCCCGCTGCAATCCTTCACCGGACTGGTCTGCAACTCGATCTGGTTCCCAGCAGGACGGGCGCTCATCGTCAGTCCGCATGGGCTGCCGGGAACCTGTTCTACGACCCGCGTGCTGGAAACACCATCCACCTGGGCCTCAAACTTGGCGAAGCCTTCCTTCGTCCCGGAGTCCATTTCAGTCGTGGCCTCGCCGTGATTTGAAGTCACGGTGCGCTGCTGCACTGCTCCTGCCGGGATCGATAACTTGAATGAAACCGGCGTGGGCTTGGTGATCAGGTTGTGGTAGACGTCGAAGATATACAAGGTTCCGCTGATGCCGTTGTGCAAGCCGATCGACAGCCGCGACGGTTTTGCCAGAAAACTCAAGTTGGCCGGTTTGGTTGCTGGCGCGACATTGAACCAGCCGCTGCTCTTCGCGGAGCCAGCCACCAGAATCGCCAGGTAATGGCCCGCGTTATACAAGGAGCCCGCCGGAAAATACGTAGCTTCGCCCAGTTGCACATTGCGCTTCAAGACCTGACTGGGTCCAACAATGTACAAAACTGCGTTGCCGGTGCCCGTGCTCGGAATCGAAAATGCACTCCCGGCTTCAATCGTCTTGGGTAAACTCATCCCGCCGTCCTGCGCATAGGCAAGCGGCAGCGTGGCGAGGAGCACGACGATCAGAGAAGCGAGCCTGGATCTCATTCGAGGCCCCTGACACTGTAGGTCTCAGTAATGGTGCGTTCGCTGCTGATTTTCCTGGCAAGATCCTCTGGAATATGAATCGTGAACGGCATTGGCGTCTGCGGTAGCAACGCGTGATTCGTATACTGATCGGCAACCCACACAACCTGGCCCGTCTTGTCGTAGAGAGTCTCTAGAAGATGTGCGATATTCACCACCTGGCCGCCTTCATTGACAAGCTGCCCGGTGACGGTGGCTCCCGGCGCCGGATTTAATCGCTCGTTTTCAATTGCGATGACAGGGCCGGCTGAGGCGCTGACCAAGCTCGACAAAGGTTCCATGCGGATACTGCCGACATCCGACAATGTCGCGCCGGGGAAGTTGATGAAGAATGGCGTTACTTGCTTCGGTAACAGAATGTGGGAGATTTTGTCGAAGCTGCCTTCAGTTGAGATTGCAGAGCCGGTCTTTGACAACAGGGTCGCTCTGACCGAAACGTACGCAGGCACTACATCTTCATTCAACAACTCGCCGAGGACGACGACGCCTTCGGCGCGCTGGACCGGGTGCATGTCAACAATGCGCACATGGGGCGATTCGACATCCTGAACTCCCCAATCATCCCCCGCGCCGCGGTAGATCACATCCCAGCGAAGGTAATTCTCAGGAATCACCTGGGGCGGCACAACCGTCTTCTTGACCAGCGGCCAATCAACGTTCCACCTGTCGCCATTCCTGACGACATGCAGATCGCGCGTAGTGGTGAAGGGGCCGACCACGGAAGACCAATGCATGCGAAGTCGCACCTGTGCCTGGTCGTTGGTGGCATGCAGCGGTCGCACTTCGAAGGACTCCAGAGTTGCGTACGTGCGCAGACTAAGGTAGTAGCCCGTCAAGTCATGCATGAAATCCGCTTCGGTGAATTCTGCCTTGTTGTCGAGGGCCGCATAGGCAGCTCCCCAGGCTCGAAGACGAATTTCATCCCCCAGATTTTCCACGGCAGCCTGCGGCGTGGAAGAAGTTCGCAACAGATTCTTTCCACCTGCGAATTCGAGCGCGGACTTATCGGGATGTAGCGTTCCGATGGCGATAAGAATCGCAGTCGCGACGGCAATTGTAGCTGCGAGTACGCGTCCTGTATTCACGAGACGAGCCTCCCAGGTTCGAGATCTTTATGGCCCGCAACAGCATCGTCACCATCCACGTCTTCATATTTCCGTCCCGGTATTAGGAGCACGAGGATGGCGAGGATACTGCTCCCAAAGGGAAGGGTGCCCCACAGAATGCCTTGCCAGCGTGGCGGCTTCTCTGGCGCGTTCAATGGCGTCGCGGGCGGCACACCGTCTTTACCCCATACCGTGATCGTGTGGTTTTCCAGATCATCGACGGGTCGCCAGCCGGCGAATTTCAAAAGCGGATCATAATAAGGGTCGCGAACGATCACCCACTTCAGGCCGTATTTATCGGCGTGTCGCAGCATGGCGCGCAACGCATCCATCCCGGCCTGACCAAAGTATTTCGAGGCACTGAGCGCGCCCGCTCCGTTTGCGGTCAGCTCCGGCAACCTTCGACCGGAGTTCCACTCACCGTCAACGCTGCTAGCATCTGTAAGGACCGCCAGCCGGGAAATTTTGTCGCCGAATCCCAGGGTCACGTAGCGATACTGATCGTGACGATCGCGATTGAGCCATTTCGCCACCGAGTCCACTTTGATGCCGACCCCTTCCGCCGGTCGGATAGTCACCCATGCAACCGCAAATCCACACGTAACGACTGCCGCAACGCCGAGGGGAATGACTGCGCGCATGCGAAACCGGTCAATCAGCTCTGAAACCAGAAGACCGACCATGGGCAGCGCAAGCAGCGTCGCCCAATAAGTAAACCGCTCCATTGTCAAAACTTCATAGGCGCGGCCGAGAAGCAGATGGCCCACCGGAGTTGTGCCGCCCAGTCCGATCAAAAAGGCGACCCAAAAACCCAGGAGCAAAGGACGAAGGCGAACTACTGCGGAACCGCGAATCACGATAAACGGGAGCGCAAGCAGCATGGCCCCATAGGGAGCCAGCAGATAATTGAAGCCGTATAGGGGACTGAGAATGTAATTCGCGCGGCTGGGATGCGGAATCGGGGCTTGCGTGACCGGATAGTGGATCAATGCGATCCAGAACGGAAGCAGCACCACAGCGATTGCGGCACTCACCAGCACTACGATGGTCACCGTACGAAAGATAAAGGCAGCTTTGGAGGTTCGCGGTCCCCCCTGACGGTCAAGCAACACCAGCGCCAGCACCGGTACAGCAAAGAAAAATGATCCGAACAACAAGGTAGCGTGGTGGGCTGCCGCGGCTGCGGTAAACAGCACGCTGGCTTTCAGAAATGATCGCCAGTTGCCGTGCCGCACCCAATCGAATAAATAAGGCAGCGCATTCAGGTAAATCGGCGCGGCGGATGTGGTGGCCAGTTGACCTGCGGAATAGACCAGAAAACTTTCTGAACCGAGAAACACGGTCGCGAGAGCTGCGAAGGACGCTGCCCGCGGGCTGACCCAAAGCAGCGAGAAGCGATAAACGCCGACGACAAGCAGCAAGATGGCAGCCAATTGAACTGTCATGTATGCCATGTTCAAACCGGTAATATGAGAGATCAGAGCTATCCACTGTTGCGGTAGCGGCGGGTACGTGGTCTGGGAAAATCCTGCGTACCACTTGGTGTTCCAGGGGTTGAACCAGTGGTGCAGATAGTGCGACGCGAAAAAGATATGGAAATTCGCATCGTATGAGTTCAGCGGCAATCTTATGAGCATCAGAGGTAGATGAACCGCTAATGCAGCCATAAGAATGAAGCTCATCGGTAGGGGCCGTGACGACGGCGCGACCGACTCAATTCTGTCCACAGTTCCCTTTCAACAAAAACATGGATTTTCTATCAAGATGACTTTAGATTCAACGAGGCTGGCACTGGTTGCTTGGCTCATCCTACACCGAACGGGCGGATCACAAGCGGATCACAATAAGAGTAGCGTTCGAACAGCCAACGCGATGAAGCATTTGGGAATCTAAGCCTTTTTGCATTATCTGGATGATAAATTTGGAGACACATTGATTGCTTCACCTTGCTTCTTGAAGATTGCTTATGTGTCGCTGCTTGGAATCGCGCTCACCCTCCCTAGCCATGCGCAAACCTACACAGTAGGCCCGAGCACGCCTGCTCAGCCTCATACAAAATCCGCGCGAAAGAATGGCGTGCAAGCACAGACTCCGGCGCAACCCCTGGGGTGGGGATCCAACATCCAGAACGCGCGTCTTGCCAACGCGGCGCAGCAAGCCTTGAAGCAAGGAAATCATGCGCTGGCTGTCGAATATGCGCAAAGAGCTGCACAATCTGCACCAGACGATGCACAATTATGGTTCTTGCTGGGTTATGCGGCGCGACTCGATAATAACTATCAGCTCTCTCTCTCCTCCTACAATCACGGACTTCGCCTCAACCCATCCTCTGTCGAAGGGAATTCGGGGCTCGCGCAGACGTATAGCCTGATAGGACGAATCGACGATGCTGAGCATCTTCTGCAACAGGTGATCGCGTCCAATCCACAGCGCAGGAACGATGTGCTGTTGATGGGAAACCTTTACATGAGATCTGGAGACTATACCGGCGCACTCAAGTTCCTGCACCGTGCGGAACGGATGAAACCAGATGCTCGTTCTGAGGTGCTTCTGGCAATCTCCTACGAACATTTGAAGCAATTGGATCAGGCGAACCACTATCTTGAATTGGCGAAACAGCGCGATCCGAACAATCCGGATGTGCAGCGGTCGCTGGCGGGATACTACCGACAGGTAGGAAACTACCCAGCAGCGATCACGGCCCTGAAATCCATCCAAAATCCAAGACCGGACGTCAAAGCGGAACTCGCATTCACTTATCAACTGGATGGCAAGCTGGCGGATGCCGCCAAAGAATACGCAGAAGTCGCCGACGCATTCCCGAAAAACCTGGACTATCAGCTCTCTGCCGCGCAAGCAGCGGTGGCTGCCGGCAGCATCGACGATGCGACTCCGTTTTTGGATCACGCTGCAGGAATCAATCCCAATTCATATCGCCTGGATGCGCTTCGGGGCGAGATCGCGCAACTCCAGGACCATCTCGAAGATGCGGTCCGAGAATATACCGCGGCGATCGCGCGCCTACCAGCTAATCCGGTGGGAGGCCCGCTCTACGGCATCCAGCTTCATGTCGACTTGATGCAGTTGTATCGGAACCTTGGAGACGATAATGGCGTCCAACAGCAGCTCAAAATCGCGCAAACGCAAATCAATGCGCTGGACGAGCGCGGAGCCGATCGCGCGCCCTTTCTGCGGCTGCGCGCTTTGATCAAAATGAACGCCGGCGACCTCGACAGCGCATTGAAAGATATCAATGAAGCACTCTCGATCAGCCCGCACGATCCGAATAATCTGCAGCTGGACGGCGATCTGCTGGTGAAACTCGGACGACCTGAAGACGCAATCGCCGCTTACAAACAGATTCTCGCGATAGACCCGCGCAATCGGTTTGCACTCACATCTCTGGGATTTGTTTCTCGCGTTGTGGGCCGTGAAGCGGAAGCTAAGGCCTACTTCGAACGCCTCGCAAAAGACTATCCCACGTTGTATGTTCCGTATCTCGCAATGGGGGATATGTACACGGCGAATCACGAATACGCCAAGGCCGAAGCCTCCTATCGCAAAGCGTTTTCCCTGGCTCCGAAGAACGCATTGATTATTGCTGGAGGAATGAACGCCGCTATCGAAGCGCAGAAACTTCAACTAGCCGGACACTGGTTGGAGCGCGCCACCAACGAGATGAAGCAGCAACCTCAAATGCTGAAGCAGCGTGAGCGGTATCTCCGTTTGCAAGGCCATTATCAGGAGTCTGCCGACGTTGGGCTGCAAGCGATCAAGGCGTTGCCGAAGGACAGAGATGTCGTTGTGTATCTCGGCTACGACTATCTCCAACTCAATCAGTACAGCCAGCTGACCAATCTCACTTCGGAGTACTACAACACTTTTCCGCAAGACTCCGACATTCCACTCCTGTCCGGATATGTTGACAAACACGATGGGAATACTGAGAAAGCGCTGCAGGACTTTAGCGAAGCCATCCATCGCAATCCGAAAGTTGCTACGGCCTATGTGAATCGCGGGTATGTGTACAACGATCTCCACAAACCTGACGCGGGGGCGGACGACTTTGAAGCCGCTATCAAATTGGAACCGAACGATGGCCAGGCGCATATGGGCCTCGCGTATTCGGACCTGGATCTGGGCAGATCAAAAGCCGCCATCCACGAATCGCAACTCGCGGAAAAGGCGATGGGCGACTCTGAACTTGTCCATGTGATTCGGGCAACCGCGTATGGCCGCGAGGGCATACTGACCAGGGCAATCTCCGAATACCATGCGGCTTTGAAATTTGCTCCCAACGATGGCAACCTGCATCTGGGCCTAGGCAATGCGCTGTTCGCGGAGAAGCGCTATCACGATGCCATCGACGAGCTTTTGATTGCGCAGAGGCTGGTTCCCGACAACGCTGTGACATACGGCCTGTTGGCACGTGCCTACGCGGAGCTACAGGATCGACAGCACACAATGCAGTACGTTCAGCTGGCAGAGCAGCATGCGCTGCAAACGCCAAACACCGCAAATCCCGCTGAGCTAAGCGAAATCTATGTTGCGACCGGACAAGCCCTAAACACCATCGGAGACCAAAAGGGTGCAATGGACCGGTTCAGTAAAGCGCTTTCCACCCCGCACAGTGATCGCGTCGCTGTGCGCCTCGCGATCGCACATGTCATGGCGCAGCAGAACCACACCGAGGATGCCGAGCGCCAAATTGCACTGGCCTTTATGGAGGCGGAGGCGGGCGCAACTGCGCCGGCGAGCGGAAACGAATACGTTCAGGCTGCAGATATCTTCCGCGAGCTTCACGAGTATGACTTGTCTATCACCTACCTGGGACGCGCCCGAGACGCAGGTGCGCCGGATATCATGGTGCGGACTGGAATGGCGAACACCTACCTGGCAGTGGGAGACGTAAATCGGGCGGCGGCGGAGCTGGCAGCCGTAAACTCCGAGGACAGTGACTCCGACTATCAATATTTATTGGCGCAGGCGCAGATATACAAACAACAACACCAGGGTGCGCAGGCGTTGACGGCGTTCGCGCAGGCTGCAAGCGCCGCCGGCGAAGATCAATCGGCCGAGCAGAGCCTGCTGTCTGCCGGTGCAGATGAAGGATACGTTCTCAATCGCAATTGGAGCGTGCTGGGGAATCTCTCCGTGCAGCCTACATTTGAAGACACGACGGTGTATGTTTTGGACGCGAAACTGGATCAGCCGATACCGGTACCGCCAACCGACATCGCCCTGCTCCCGCCGCTTCGTTCGTCGCTCGTCTCTCAAGGGTTGGCCGCATTCCATCTACACTTGCCGAAGTTGGTGCCGGCCAGCGGGTTCTTCCAGATCCGGAACTCGCAGGGCACCATCTCTGTGCCCGCTACAAGTTCGATCGTCAATCGCAACACAACTGACTACAACATGAATATTGGCGTGAACCCTTCCATTCGACTGGGCCGCGACCTCATCACTCTGGACAGCGGTATACAGGGAACGATTCGCCGTGATTCCGAATCTCCGCGGCAAATGGATCAGAACCTGTTCCGCATTTTCACCTACGCTTCTACAACCTCGTTCTTCAATGCTGTTTCGGCTGCCGGCTATGTGATTTACGAGTTCGGACCTTTCACCGAAAGCGATATCCATTCCAGAGCGCTGGCGGGGTCGCTGAACTTTCGCGTCGGACGGCCATGGGGGCAGAATGCCTTAATCACCGGATGGGGGGCGAATGACCAACAGTTCTCCCCTAACGGAATTGAAGACTATTTCACCTCGTCTTATATCGGATTCGCTCGCCGGTTCTCAAACCGCTGGGACGCCCAGGCGGTTGTGGAAGATGTCCGGGCGTGGCGCGTTGTCACACCCCGCTCAGGGATTGCGCAGGCCGTACGGTACGCCGGAACCATCAATTTCAATCCCACTCCCTCCTGGGACGTGCAGGCCTCGCTCTCCTACGAAAATACCCGAACTTATCACGCCTACGACGCAACTCAAAACGGCTTTTCGGTCTCTTATACAAAAGCCCTCCACCACAAGATCAACGACCAAAGCGGAGATGTTGAAGCGCAGTACCCGCTTCGATTTTCTGCGGGATTCGCACAGGATTATTTTTTCAACTACACAGCCGGAAAGAACCAACAGTTTCGACCGTATGCAAGCATCACAATATTTTGAGGCAGGACTGATGAAAATTTGTCTAGTGGCAACGTTTCCCCCGAGCGGCCGACAGCTGAATGAATATGCATTCCATGTCGCACGGGAGTTACAGCGCATTCCCGACGTGGAGCTGACCATTCTTGCCGACGAACTGGCCGAGTATGATTTTGCAACCGACTCCAACGGGAAACCCCTCAGTGCTGCAGCGCAGGCGGAATTGCCGGAATTCAACGTGGTGCGTTGCTGGAAATTCGGCAGCGTGGGAAATCCTGTCCGCATTTTGAAGGCGGTTCGCGCAATCAAGCCGGACGTCGTGTGGTTCAATCTCGTCTTTTCCAGCTTTGCGACGCCCGATAATCCGTTTGCGGCGTTCTTCGGTTTGTCTGCGCCGGCGCTCACACGCGCAGCTGGATTTTATACCCATGTCACGCTGCACCACATCCTGGAGCATGTGAACTTTGCCGCCGCCGGAATCCGCCGCGAAGGGATGTTGCGAATGGGCAGTGAGCTGGCCACGCGAGCTTTGCTGCGCGCCAATTCGGTTTCGGTGCTGTTACCACACTACCGTCGAACTTTGGTGGAGAAATACTCTGCCCGCAATGTTCTGCTAGGCACGCATGGAACGTTTGCAGCCAAACCCGCTCCCCCGGACTTTAGCAAGCGCGGCAATCCGGATCTTCGCATTTTAGCGATCGGCCACTGGGGCACCTATAAGCGGCTGGAGACGCTGATGGAGGCATTCCCAGCCGTGGTTGAGAAGGTTCCCAACGCCAGGCTGCTTGTTGCCGGCGCCAATCACCACACCAAGCCAGGATATTGGGAATCGATACGCGAAGCTCAACCAAAGCACCTGCCGATCGATTTTCTGGGATACGTTGCCGAAGAAGACATTCCAGAGTTGTTTGGAACGACATCGATTTTGGTCCTACCGTATGACTCCGCCACCGGATCGAGCGGTCCGGCGCATCAAGCCTGCGAGTATGGAGTGCCGATCGTGTCTGCTGACATCCCCGATTTGCGGGAGATGGTCACGGATGAGGACATGGCCGTCAGTTTCTTCGCCAAAGGCGATGCCGGCCATCTGGCCAAAGAACTCACGACCATTTTGCAATCGCCCGAATTGCAGCGCAGCATGGCGGACCACAACTTTGCCGCCGGCGTCCAAATGACGATGGGGAGCGTTGTGCGTAGTTATCTTCGCTGGTTTGAATTGAAGCAATGCCAGAGTGACATCGTCGGTGGCTCGCTCCCATGGAGCCAGCGCGTGCGGTCTCTCTTGTCTCGGCCGGGCGAGAATTCCTCTTCGGATTCTTTCGCCCATGATGGAATGGATCGTCGTCGCCGGGCAGAACCCACTGCAAATCGCACCCGTTCTGCGGACTTTTCCAGTCCTCTGACATGGCGCACATCAGAAACGTTAGCCGACTTGCCGGATTCGGATCGATATGGGGCCAGTCCGAGGCTCGAAAGCGAACTCTAGTTCGTGGCTTGAGAGCTAATTTTATTAATGTAATGAGCGACATAGAGAGCGGAGCTGACCCGGTTCGTTTTCCGGCTCAGTTTTGCATCCAATATTTGACGCAGTTTCAAACATCATCGTTCCTGATTGTTAGAGGAATGAGGACATGAAAATGAAGATTCGATCACCTTGGTTGCACTTTCGGCTTCTCCCGGTAACGCTGCTATCCAGTCTTTCGCTGTTGTTGATGGTCGCCACTGGTTGCCAAAACGCAATCCCTGGCCAACCCGCACCAGCACCGTCCGTAAACATCTCCGCCAGCCCCGCGCAAGTCGTAAAGGGGGGCACTGCCATGTTGAGCGTCACGGCTTCGGATTGCACATCAGTGACCGTGACCGGAAGTGACGGGAGTTCCTATAACCTCCCTGCGGACGGTGGAACCCAGCCTGTCAATCCAACGACAACGACCACGTATACGGCAGCTGCGACCGGGCCCGGAGGTACGACCACTGCAGCATCAACTGTCACGGTGACTGCCGCTACGGCGCCGACCGTAAATATTCTGGCCAGTCCCATGTCGATCACCCCGGGCGGCTCGTCCACCTTGACCGTAACCGCGACGAACGCCACCGCCGTGACCGTGACGGGTAACGATGGCAGTTCCTACACCTTGTCGGCAACCGGCGGAACACAATCCGTCAGCCCCACAGCAACTACCACCTATACGGCGACCGCAACGGGACCTGGAGGTACGATCACTTCAACTGCGACCGTAACCGTGAGTGCAGCGACCAACCCAGCGCCAACGGTCACAATCGCAGCGAGCCCAACGTCCATAACTGCTGGCGGTTCTTCCACCCTGACTGTTGTTGCGACGAATGCCACATCGGTCCTGGTCACCGGGAATGATGGCAGCTCCTACACCTTGTCGGCAACCGGCGGAACACAATCCGTGAGTCCCACAGCAACGACGACCTATACGGCGACCGCAACTGGAGCCGGAGGGAAGACCTCTGCAACCACGACCTTAACTGTGGGAGCGTCCACCACACCCGCGCCCACGGTCACGATCTCTGCCAACCCCACCTCGATTGCTCCGGGTGGAGCGTCCACGTTGACGGTGGCCGCGACCAATGCCACGGGCGTGATGATCACGGGCAGCGATGGCAGCTCCTATACGCTGGCGTCGACGGGTGGAACACAATCCGTCAAGCCGACGGCGACAACGACATATACCGCGACGGCAACTGGAGTCGGCGGAACGATTTCGGCGACTGCGACCGTCGCCGTGACCAGTCCCGCGCCTACCGTGAACATCGCTGCCAATCCCACATCGATCACTTCGGGGGGTACTTCCACGCTGACAGTGACGGCGACGAATGCCACTGCGGTGACGGTCTCCGGGAACGACGGCAGTTCCTATATCCTGGCTGCCAACGGCGGCGCACAATCCGTCAAGCCCACAACGACAACGATCTATACGGCAACCGCCACGGGAGCAGGCGGAAAGATCTCCGCTTCCACCACGATTACCGTAACAGCGGCGGCAGTCCCGGTTGTTACTTTCACGGCAACTGAGTCGACGATAACCGCTGGAAGTTCAACCACCCTTTCTGTAACCGCGACGAATGCCACGAGTGTGACCATTACCGGCAGCGATGGCAGCTCCTATACGCTGGCGGCGGCCGGAGGCACTCAATCGGTCAGCCCCACCAAGACGACAACTTACACCGCAACGGCAACAGGACCCGGCGGAAAGAGCAGCCAAATGACGACCATTACGGTGAACCCAAAACCGGCGCCCACCGTCGTCATTTCGGCTAAGGCTGCATCCATTACGGCCGGGAGCTCTTCCTTGCTGACGGTGACAGCGACCAATGCCACCTCAGTAACCGTAGCAGGCAGCGATGGCAGTTCGTATACGCTGCAGGCGACTGGCGGCACACAGTCCGTGACTCCCAGCGCAACAACCACCTATACCGCGACCGCAACCGGTGCTGGCGGAACGACCACAGCTACGGCAACGGTGACTGTAACGCCCAACCCAGCGCCCACCGTGACGATCACGGCGAATCCGACATCGATTACGGCGGGAGATTCGTCGATTTTGACGGTGGCTGCAACGAACGCTACAGGCGTTGTGGTTACCGGTAGCGACGGTAGCACCTATACGCTTTCGGCAAGCGGCGGAACCCAAGCTGTCACTCCGCAATCGAGCACGACCTACACGGCGACAGCAACAGGGGCTGGAGGCAAGATCTCGGCGACCGCAACCCTTACGGTGACGCCGAATCCGCCACCGACTGTGACCATTTCGGCGAGTCCCGCGTCTATCGCCTCCGGAAGCTCATCGGTCTTAACCGTGACCACGGCAAATGCCACACAAGTGACGATTACAGGAACCGACGGCAGCACCTATACCCTGCCATCAAGCAGTGGAACACAATCGGTGAGTCCAGCTACCACCACGACATACACCGCGACCGCAACCGGGCCAGGTGGCAAGACGACTGCCAGCACCACCATCATCGTGACGCCGATTCCAGCGCCGACGGTGACTCTGGTCGCGAATCCCACATCGATCAAGTCTGGAAACTCGTCCATTTTGACGGCGGTTGCGACAAATGCGAACCAGGTGACAATCACCGGCACGGATGGAAGCTCGTATACGTTGCAGTCGACCGGCGGAACCCAGACAGTGAGCCCGACTACGACAACCACCTACACCGTGACGGCAACGGGTGATGGCGGGACCGCAACAGCGGAAGCGACCGTGACAGTGGTACCTCCCGGCAGCATCGATTCCATCAACCACGTCATCTTCATGATGCAAGAGAACCATTCGTTCGACAATTACTTCGGCATGCTGAATCCGTATCGCGTAGCCAACGGATTCTCGGTCGGCGACGATGGCAAAACCTATACGGTGGACGGCATCGACGATAAGCTGACGAAGATCAGCAACACGGACGATGAAGGGACAGCGTATTCCCTTTTCAAATTCAAGACAACTTGCATCGACGATGCATCTTCGGCTTGGTTGGCAAGCTTTGGAGATGTGAATACGTATGACTTTGCCGCGACCCGCCCGATCCTGATGGACGGCTTTGTCCACAACGCGGAAGGCTATGCCAAGAGCTGCGCCACAGGGCATAGCTGTTCCGGCAGTTTCACCGATCTGACCGGCCAGCGTGCTATGGGCTACTACGACCAGGGCTTCCTCAACTACTACTACTACATGGCCTCGCAGTTCGCAGTGTCCGACCGTTGGTTTTCACCGGTGGCAAGCAAGAGCGTTTCCAACCGCATCGCGACCTTTTCCGGAGGAACCACCCAGGGCCTGGTCAGAGATCCGGGTAGTGACGATCATCTCGGCACCCAGCTTAACATGCCGACTATCTTCCAGGAACTCGACCAGGCAAAGGTGTCCTGGAAGATCTACTACACCAGCACCCAGGGTTTTTGCTCCGCGGATGACCCGTGCTCTGGATCTGGCAACCCGAATTATCCCGCAACCTACTTCTCGATCTTTACCTATTCGTATCAGTACCTGCATGGAAATACCACCGGCACCTGTACGGCCCCCACGGTTGGATCCAGCGCAGTGGGCGATACCACCAACTCCTTCTGCATCGATCTGGACCACATCGCTCCGATCACGCAGTATTACACCGACCTTGCCAACGGCACACTTCCCAGCTTTGCATTCATTGAAGCCGGGTACGGCGTCAACGACGAGCATCCCGGCTCGAACGCATCGATCCTGGGCGGCCAGCAGGAAGTGGCAAAAGTTATCAATGCGTTCATGTCCAGTCCGGAATGGAAGGATTCTGTCTTCTTTTTCAGCTACGACGAAGGCGGCGGACCGTATGATCATGTGCCGCCCGTGCCGGGGCACACCAACGATTACACCGACGCTTCCCAGGTCGCAAATTACCCGATTGACATCTCCACGATCGCGGTGAATCCAGATAGCTACAATCCGTGCGTGCCTGCGACACCTGGAACGCCCACCCTCCATTGCGACCTGGCGACAGACGACCCGGGAGCCAACCCGACGGATGCGGCCGCCCAGCAGGGCTTTGCCGCGCAACTCGGGTTCCGGCTGCCGAACATGATCATCTCGCCCTTCACTCGCAGACACTATGTATCTCACATACCCATGGACCACACCGCGATCATCAAGTTCGTCGAGAATCGGTTTATTGGGCCCAATGCGCATTTGACGGCACGCGACGCCGCGCAGCCAAACTTGCTGGACTTTTTCGATTTCACCAACGTCCCATGGGCTACGCCGCCAACGCCTCCGACGCCTGTAGATCCGAGCGGCACATGCACCCCGGCGAACATGGGGCCATGAGTTCTACATGTCAGCATGACTCAAATTGAGCGTCACTTGAGGCCACGGGATGTCGAACTCTGAATTGTTCTCCGTTCTCTTTAGCCTGCTGCTCCTGGTCGGACTGGCGCAATTACTTGGCTATTTGTTTGCGAGGCTGCGCCAACCGAGAGTTATCGGTGAGATTCTCGCTGGCATCGTCCTGGGACCAGCCCTGTTTGGCAGATTTCCGTACATCTCGCACTTGTTCAAGGCTGCGGATGCGGGTCACACGTTAGGATTTGTTTACTGGCTCGGCCTGCTATTGCTGATGTTCCTGTCCGGCGCGGAAACACGGGAGCTCTTCAGCCGCGAAGAGCGACGAGAAGTCGGATGGTTGGCTGTTGTGGGCACGGGCATCCCGTTTGTACTCGGCCTGACCTTCGGCTCCCGGCTGATTCGACCGGCTCTTGCCGGCCCGCACGGAAATCGAGTTTCGCTCATCATCATTCTGGCAGTCGGAGTTGCTGTCACATCGGTGCCGGTGGTTTCCAAGATCTTCGCGGATCTTAAAATTCTCCATACCCGATTTGCGCGACTTGTTTTAGGAGTGGCCGTTCTTGAGGACATCGTTCTCTGGCTCGCTCTAGCAGTGGCAACCTCGTTCGCCGGGACCGTCGTACTGAACGGACGCGCGATCTCGATTCACCTGGCAGTGACGGTTGGATTTTTCCTGTTAGGGCTGACCATCCTTCCCCGCGCCATCAAGAGAATCAACAAATCGAAGTTCAATGTATTCGCGCAGCATACTCCGGTCGCGTACGCGATTGCGGTCTTACTCGCGTACTGTGTGGTTGCAGGCGCGCTCGACGTGAGCCTTGTATTCGCAGCGTTCCTTGCAGGTTTCGCGGTGGTGCATAAGAAACGCAGGCTGTTCGCGGACGCCCTGGATGCGATTGGCAAAGTATCGTTTGCGGTCTTCATTCCGGTGTACTTCGCGATCGTCGGACTCAAACTGGACCTGGTACGCGGAATCTCCCTGCCGATGATTGCCGCATTTATCCTCGGCAGCTGCATCGTAAAGATTTTGTCTGTTTCGCTTGCCGGACGGCTCGCTGGATTTCGCGGCCTGGACTTGATCAATCTTGCCATCACCACCAATGCGCGCGGCGGACCAGGCATCGTGCTCGCCAGCGTTGCGTTCGATGCCGGCATCATCAGCCCAAAGTTTTATACGACATTGGTCCTGGCGGCGGTGCTGACGTCGCTGGTTGCCGGCTCGTGGCTGGATTACGTCATCCACAAAGGCTGGCCTCTGCTGAGTCCTGCGGCCAACGCGAAACTGTCGATCGTTCCGGCGGCGGACACCCCTCCCGCGATTTGAACTTCCCTGGTCAGCTATGACTCGGCTGGAACAACTTCATACGGCCGCATCATGTCATTGTCCTCATGCTCCAGCATGTGGCAATGGTAGACATATCGGCCCGCATAGCCTTCAAATCGTACGATGATAGTCAGCACTTCGTTGGGATAAACCACAGCTGTGTCCTTCCATCCAGCTTCGTTCTCTTCCGGCGGACGAGGCGTTCCAATGAAGACCAATTTCTTGCCCACAATATAGTCGCCGAGATTGAACCCTTGGCGATGGAGCACTTGAAATTGGACCAGGTGCAAATGCATCGGATGGGCGTCGTCTGTCGTATTGATAAAGCGCCAGGTCTCGATGGACCCCAATTTCGGAGATTCCGTGACCGGGTCATCATATCCCTTCCCATTGATTTTCAGTCCCAGCGATTTTCCCTGCTTGTCGACGTCCTCAGACAAAACAAAATCCCGGCTGACTGTCGTTGCCGTCGGCTCCATTCTTGGCAGCGGCCGCTCAGCCGGCATGCTGAAAGATTTCCCTTTACTGCTGGCGGGAAGGGTTACGCGAAATTGCATCAACTCATACAACGCCGGATGGATTGGATTGATCAAGTCCCATCCGGGAAAGGGGGCAGATGCGTTATTTGAAAGGGTGATTGTCTTTCCTTCGTGGCCGGAAAAATCCACGATCAAGTCGGCGCGTTCCGCCGGTCCCAGCAACAGCTTTTCGATTGCAACTGGCTTGCTTAGAAAACCTCCATCCGTACCGATCTGATGGAACCGCACGAGTGAAGGGATATCGGTAGGGTGCAGGGCCAGATTGAGGTAGAGATTGTAAAACCGGGAGTTTGAACCATTCAGAACTCGAAAACGATACCGGCATGGTTCGACATCCAGGTGCGGATAGACTGCGCCATTGACGGCGGCAAGATCGCCAAAGAATTCTGGCCCCCAAACGCCAGTTGGTACCGGCGCACCTTCGTCCCAGTACGCCACATAGTTAAGTTGTCCCTTGTCATCCAGCAAACGGTCCTGGATCACCAGTGGAATCTCATAGTCGCCCGAAGGCAGATTCATGTTGAGCTCGTGAGCGTCCCGCAGAAGATACAAACCGGACAATCCTGCGTATACGTTCAGACGCGTAATTCCTAAAGCATGGTCGTGATACCAAAGCGTCGCCGCCTGTTGGTCATTGGGATAGTGGTAGCGTGCTGACTTTCCGCATTCGAACCACTTCTCCGGCAATCCGTCACTTTCTGACGTCGTACGCGAACCGTGCAGGTGAGGCACAGTTCTAACGGCTGGGGATGGAGGCATGGCCCCATGAATGTGAGGATCAACCTGAAAAATATGTTGGGTAGGCAAACGGTTCTCCCAGGTCACTTCGACAGGAATGCCCGACATCACGTCAAAGGTTGGACCAGGATATTGCCCCTCGTATCCCCACGCTCTCGTGAGTGGCAGCTGAGAATGCATCTGGTGCTTGAATTCCACCATGCGAACGCGATATCGAACTTTATCCTTGTGCGAACTCTGCGGAGTCAATCGTTTCGGAATTGGGAGTGGATCAAGGAAACGCTCTAGCGTACTGGGAGTGCGATATGCGGGTCGCGTTGGTGCACTGGCCTGCATTTCTTCCGCAACAACTTTATTTGCGGCAACCAGCGCAGGCACCGATGCTGCGCAAAGCTTGAGAAAATCCCGTCTGTTTCTTGAAACCATTTCACCTCAGGCAGGGACAGGCTTGCAAACGCTGCTCTGAATAGATTAGTCGATCGAGAGCCATCGCTACTCAACAAGAATTTGCGCCTAACCCGGGAGCTCGGAGGATAACTCGTGCGGAGACTTGCATTACATGTGCCACCGACAACGAAGAGACAATCAGGATCCTCGGGCTAGCTGACCTTAGATGACCTTCGCCGCCGTGGCAACATAATTGGCGCCATCGAAGTTTGTGGTCACGGTTACGCGGGTTCCAACATGGAGATCCCGGCTCATAGGAAAGCGGTTCCGATCAAAAACAATGGAATAGCTTTGGTCGTCCTTGGGATCGAGCAGGACCAGTCGGTTGGCAGCCAGGTCGAGCGAAATCACATTTCCAGTAAAAACGAACGAGGCACCCGGAGTGGCCAGAATCGAGATTTGCCGCGCAACTCCGCGGCCGTTATTGCTGGAGTCAAACTTGACGGACACCAGAGTTCCCTTCACCAGGTCTTGCAAGCCTGCGCTGGGCGAAGAAACGGTCAACTGTCCAACGCCAACGACTGAAGTTCCGGCAGGAACATGCAGCGTGATCGGTTGGCGCGACAACGCAGCAGCTACGGTCAATTGTCCAGTCCCCGCGTCGTAGCTCAGCACTTGCCCCTGGCACTCGCCTTCCGGCGCCTGAGACAACATGTGGATGCTCACCGCAAAAATCTTGGTCCCATCCAAGACCGTCTGCACCGAGGCATGGTCCTTGGCACGCAGGTCACTCAGCGAGGTCTTCACACCATCGCGATACACCTGGGTGCGCGAGTCATACAAAATCTTCATTGGCTTGGTGCCGTAAACGCTCAGGATCAATTGGTCACGAACCGGGTCGACGGTGCGGATCATCCCACCTTCCACTGTGCTTCGTCCCTTGGGCAACGGCGGCAAAGCAGACCGGTCGGCCGTGCCAGTCTGGGCGGTCGAAACTGGCTGGGTGTCCGCATTTGGGCCTGAGTTTCGCGCAGCCAGCGATACCGGTCCAACTGCCATACCAGCTAGCACCACTCCGACAACAAGACGAACCATCTGCCGCACCCTGACCGATTGATGATTTTTCAGCATCATTCTTTGATGACGCCAAGCCGCGTGGGGTGGCCTAGCACCATTTTTGGTGCAAAATTGTCCACTCGGTGGCTTTGAAGAATAGCTCCTTCACGTGGCAACACATTTTGATATTGCGCATCTTAACTACCTATTAACAGTTCCCCCACACATGGCTCGCACCTACAAGTCGAGCGGAAAGGTAAAATCCCGCGATGTCCGTGATTCGTCTTCGATACCTGGCAGTCAGTTGTGTTGATCGCGGGCACAGGTTTCTACCATGCGTGGGGAAAAGATCTTCGAATTACGATTCCGAGACACAGTGAGCTGACACCCGTACAGCGATTAAATCGCGAAGGTGTCGATGCCGTCCGTCGGCATCAGTACGAAAAGGCCGAAGCTCTTTTCTACAAAGCTTACCTGTACGACGCGGCGGACCCTTTCACTCTTAACAACTTGGGATATATTTCCGAGCTTCAGGGAAAGCTGGACCGCGCCCAAACCTTCTATAAACTGGCGTCCGAGCAAGGCAGCACCGCAAGAATCGACCTGAGCAATGCCAAGGATTTGGAAGGCAAGCCTCTGACATTCGCCCTCAACGACGTGAAGGACAAGCCGATGCAGGTAAATCGCATGAACGTCGAGGCCATTCAGCTCCTGGCACAGGATCGAGACTTTGAGGCGGTGGTGATGCTTCGTCGAGCCCTGGCGATCGATCCGCAAAACCCGTTCACGCTCAACAACCTTGGAGTAGCGGAAGAAGCTACTGGAGACCTGACCGGGGCTTTGCAGAATTACGATGCGGCAGCCGCGTCACGATCAAAAGAGCCTGTCGTTGTCACGCTGAATCGCGCTACCCGAGGAAAGCCGATCGATGCGGTCGCGGCGGCGAGTGCGCGTCTATTGAGAAAGCGCATTCACAACGAAGCCGACACAGAGTTAGAGGCAAAGATGTTGACGCTGCACGGAGTTTTCGCAGCCAATCAAAACGACTGGCCGGCGGCGAAGAAGGACTTTTTGCAAGCGTACTCACTCGATCCGCACAGTGCGTTTTCGCTGAACAATCTCGGCTATGTTGCGGAGAAAAACGGAGACCTTGAGACGGCTCAGTTCTACTACTCCAAAGCGCGCAGCGCCGAGGATGCGAATGCCCGCGTAGGGCTGGCCACGGAAGGCTCGGCCGAAGGCGAGGATCTAGTCACGGTAGCCAGTACCAGCAATCAGAAAGTTGATAGCGAGATTGATGCGTATCGTCAGGCAGCACGCCAGCAGACAGGCCCGATCGAATTAATTCGTCGCGGCAATCACCCGGCAGAACCGAGCAAAGCCCCCATAAAGTCTCCAGCGCCGGCAGCTCCAAACTCTGAATCACAAGCACCTAATTCAAACTGAGAAAATTACTGCCATATGTCAAAGTCGACTGCCCAGCCTATTTCGTCTAAATCCATGGCCACTCTCTCTCGCCTGCTTTTGTCGAAGCATGCAGGCGAAGTATCCGCGCAATCCAACCCAGCGCTGAGTTCGGAAATCATCGGAATCGGCCGCGAAGAGTTTAACGACCTGGTCGTGCTGGCGAACCTGAATCACGTGGTAGTGCGTGGATTTGAAATTGCCCTGAAAATCTTTCAAGACGCTAAGGACGGCATGCGGGTTGAGTGGACCGAGGCTGCACTGAGCGCTGAACGCGCACGCATCAACAATGCGATTCCCTTCCTGCACGCCATTTGCACCGCGTTTGATCAAGAGGGCTTTGATGTCACCGTGATCAAGTCTCTGGACCATTGGCCCGATCTGGGCAGCGATTTGGATTTGTATACCAATGCGGCTCCCGAGCAGGTGGTGCCCTTGATGAAGCGGCGCTTCCAGGCCGAGTTGGATGCCAGAAGCTGGGGCGATCGACTGGCTCGCAAGTGGAACTTCCTGATCCCGGGATTGCCCGAGTCCGTCGAAATTCACGTCGGGCGTCTTGGCCAGACCGGGGAGCAAATCACGCTGGCGGATCGCCTGATCGGACGCACTCGGTTGATTCATATTGAGAATGACACCTTCCGCGTAACGTCAACGTCTGATCGATTGATGATCTCCACGCTGCAGCGCATGTACCGGCATTTCTATTTCCGCCTGTGTGACATCGTCGACTCTGCTGCGCTGGTTGAATCCGGGGCGATCGACTATGAAGATCTGCGATATTCCGCGACTGCCTCCGGCATCTGGGAAGGAGTAGCGACCTACCTGGTGATTGTGTCGGATTACGTGAAGCAATATCGCGGCACCGGTCTCGATCTGCCGCGATTCGTGAGAGAGTCGTCAAGGTTCGGCGGCGAGGAAATCTTCTATCGCAAGGATTTTCTGCGAGTTCCGATTATGCCGCAATCCGCCAGCCTGTATGGAACCCAACTGACCGGCTTGCTGCGCAAACGCGAGTTGCATAGCAGCGCTCGTCTGGGCTTGTTGCCGTGGCTGGCGACAGCGGCAGCGGTGGGTCAAAAAATTACTGGAAGCGATAAGGGAATTTGGTGATCGCCAAGTCGTTTGGACGAATCCAATGTAGTGAGTGCTCGTCGGATTCGATTGCAATAGAACCTGTTTTTCATTCTTGAAGGAGATGCTGGGGTTCTGCCTCCCAGCAAACAGTTATGGGCAACCCGGCACTGACAAATCCTGATCTTAGCCCTCCCCTTGACCCTTCGCTCGGCCGAAAATGGCCAGACACGTTTCCGACAAGATCGGAATTGCACCTTACGAGCACGCGGCTACCCCTTGGGCGAGAGCTGCCGCGCGAAAACCTGGTGACAGGCTTGTTCGGAAACCTGCGCGATTTCTTCTTTCCCGAAAAGTTGCCGCCATTGGAGTTAGTATCGGCGCCGATCGCGGTTGCCGATCCCATGGCAGTGAAGCGAAGCCCCGCCTCCAGCATGCTCTCGTTTCTTTTGCACGCAGGAATTTTCGCGGCCCTGGTGTGGTTCGTCCTTCAGGCACGCAACCACATCGTCACGCCCCAAAAGGTGGAAGTGACCCCTGTAGTGGTACCGCCATACCTTCCGCCAGTAACTGCGCCTGCGCCCCAATCCATGGGAGGCGGTGGCGGTGGTGGTTTCCATCAGCCGATCGAAGCCAACAAGGGACATTTGCCGCCAGTCGAGAAGGCGCCAATCAATCCTCCAGAGCTTCAAGTCGATCACCCGAAGCTGGCGGTGGCGCCCGCAGTGGTGATGCCTCAGCAGATTAAGCTTCCCGATAACAGCATGCCAAACCTGGGCATTCCACAGTCCACGCAGGTGGAGATGAAGTCGCAGGGTAGCGGCAGCGGTTCTGGCTTTGGCCAGGGCGGGGGCGGCGGCATCGGTGCTGGAGACGGCGGCGGTATCGGATCAGGAACCGTCGGCGGATACGGCGGCGGCGTCATGAAGGTCGGCGGCGGCGTGACGGCACCGGTCGTCATCCACAGGGTTGTGCCGGAGTTTACAGATGAAGCGCGCCGCGTGAAATTTCAGGGCGTCGCCTCCATCGGGTTGATCGTCGACGCTCAGGGTAACCCTGAAGACGTGCATGTGGTGCATCCTCTCGGCATGGGACTCGATCAGAAAGCGGTCGAAGCCGTGCGCCAGTACAAGTTCAAGCCGGCGATGTTCCAGGGCCATCCGGTCCCGGTCCAGCTTGTTATCGAAGTAGACTTCCACATGTTTTGATGCTTAGGTTAACCCGCGATGCAGCGACAGTATCGCGGGCTAACACAACGCGATGCGCAGCATCGGTCTGACGCTGCGGACTACCAGACTGCCGCAACCAATTGCTGATTGAATTTGTTGTTCGTCGGACTTCGATCCGGAAAGTTCGCTGCGGCAGTACTGTGTCACACGACTCGCCGTTCTCAATGGCAGACTCTGCCCTTCTCGAGCGATGCGCGTTGCCTTCCAATCACTGCTTCGGCTGAATCGGCTGCACGTGGAGCATCTTTTGCTTCTGCTGGATTTCAACCTTGGGGTAATACCCCTTGCTGGTCCTGACGATCAGCTTGCCATGCCCCGGCGCTTCCGCTTCCACACGCACCACTCGGAAGCCGCCCAGGGTGACTGGCCTTGTGGGATGGTATCCAATCGTGTACTGATGGCGAATATCGCGGGCGATTTCAGCGGCGATCTCGTCCACATCCTGCAGCGACTGCGGGAAGTAGGCGATACCACCCGTATCCGCCGAAAGCGTTTCCAGGTCTGTCTTCGCGCGCTCCGCTTCGCCTTTGTCATCTCCAAACAGCAGGCCAACCGAGTAGACAACCGGGCCGCCCATGTACTGGACACGGTGAACGGCCTGTTCCAGCGTTAATCTCGATGCATTGTCGGCGCCGTCTGTAATGATGATCAACACTTCTTTGGGATGCTTCGCGTTCTTGGACAATTCATCCGCGGAAGCCACCACCGCATCGTACAGCGCCGTCATATTCTGTGGGTCAAAGTGCTGCAGGCCCTGTTGCAACTCAGAAATGTTCGAAGTGAAGTCCTGATCGAGATACGCTTGATTGGAAAAATTCACAACGAATGCTTCATCGTCAGGATTCGAAGCCTTCACTAGCTCCAATGCAGCTGCATCGACGGCGGCGCGCTTGTCCCGCATGGAGCCCGAGCTATCGACAAGGATGCCCATGGAGACCGGGAGATCCTGGAACTGAAACGAGTCAATCTTCTGGGGAGTACCATCTTCCCACACTTGAAAGTCCGCGCTCTTCAGGTCTTTGACTAGTATTCCCTGTTCGTTCACCACGGTGCAGTTCAGCACCACTTCATTCACGTCTTCACGCAACGTGTAGACGCCGGACTTTCCCTTTTGAATTTGACCTGGCTGTGCTGCCGCGGACGCGGGAGTTCCAGGGCGTGACCGGCGCTTTCAATTCAATATCGGGTGAAAGAACCGGGTCGCGGTCGACGGTCAGGCTGGGCTGAGCTTCTGGTTTGGTTGGGTCGTAAACGGGAACGGGAGCTTTTTGCTGCGCAACCGGACTCGGAGCGGGTCGCCGGCTGAGTTCCAGCAGGAATTTGTTCCATCGGAAGTTCCAACGCAAACACGGATGCATCGCCTTCAAACGCACGCACCCACATGCCATGGAAAGCCTCGCGCAAGCCGGGATTCTGCTCCAATAGCGCCGTCATTACATCGATCACCTGCTGTCTGGCAGCCGTGGGATCGCTCAATTGAGCCTTATGCGCAGCGTCGGGAACGTAATGAACCTCGAGATCCCATGGGCCCAGTTCCGTAGTCGGCTGCATTCCTGTGATCTGGAAAGTAATGCCGTGAACACTCAGCGTCATGGGCGTCTCGCCGGGAAGATTCGCCGGCCTTACTTTGCTCGCTTCTTCCTGCAGCTTCTGCAAATTTGGGCTGGCAAGGAACGGCACCGGATCCAGTAGATATGCGGCCGTCTGATAGTAGAACCACGCTGCCAGGTTCATCTTTTTCTCAGCAAATTCGCGCGCGCGCTCCCAATACCACAGCCCATCGTGACCGGCTTCCATCATGGGACGGCTGAAAAATCCAGCCAGCATCCATTGGTTTGGCGTCGTTTCGGACAGGACCAGAGAAATCTGCTGCGGCTTTTCAACCCCGGTGGCGTGAAGAATCGCCAGTGCGTATTTCGCCGGAGGGAGGTTCGTAAAGTGAAAAACTATGATCGGGTTTCCGCAAAAGAAGTCCGTTGCGGCACTACCGGCAGGCTCAGTGGATGCGTCGAGCGAATACAGATCATCGACCGTGAGCGTGGCATGCTGTACAAGTGGTTTTAGATTTGCAACCGACGCGGCAATTCCGCCAAAGTTGGCGGCCACGGCTGGAATCGTTTTCGCCTGCAATGCTTGCGCGTCCCCGCTCTGCACCTCACCGGCCATGGCGCGTGCGGCGCTCGACAAGGCATCTCGCTCGGGTGTGGTCATCTCCGATTCGCTTTTGCAGGAGGCCGCATACGCGCGCGGCAGCCACAGCATCGCAAACCCTATCAAGAGATACAGCAAGGCGCGTTGTAGGTTCCAGGGTCTCAGTTGCATCACTGCGACAGTCTTCCTCGGGAAAGCTTTCTGCGAGCGGCGCTAGTCCGTTGCCAGTCTACCGGACACAGTAGAGCGTAACGCCATTTCCCACATCCGCGCGATATGACTTCTACTCTCCGTGCGCCCGTACCGCATGCAGCCATTCACAGCCACATCGGAGGCAGATCAGATATCGTCGCGGCAATCAGTCACTTAGATGCGCTTTTCATGAATCTGTTGGCTCGATTTTGCCTAAATTATTGAGCCTCAACGATCGAATTACGACATGATTTGACCTTAATGCGTGGCCGGTTCCGGCTTCGGCGAGGCAGGTTTCAGATATTCGTCGAAGAACTTTGCCTCGGCCGTATAGGCAGCCAGCCAGCTCCGATGAAGCAGGAAGCCGTGAACCTCATCGGGGAAAATCAATTCCTGAACCGGGACCCTTTGCTGCCGAAGCGCCGATGCCAGCTCCACGGTTTGCAGAAAAGGCACCTCAGGATCGTCATCGCCCTGGATCAATAGCACCGGGGAGCGCCACGTCTTCACTGAGGAGAGCGGCGAAGATTCCCACGCTAGACGCCACCTGGCATTGGGATCTGCGGCCGTATCAGAAATGGCA
This sequence comes from uncultured Acidobacteriota bacterium, assembly GCA_963794795.1. Classification (GTDB taxonomy): domain Bacteria; phylum Acidobacteriota; class Terriglobia; order Terriglobales; family Acidobacteriaceae; genus JAKAAZ01. Next base: position 443,614 of record CAWCFC010000018.1, read on the forward strand.
AAATTTTCGGGATGATCGATGTTCCAGTCGTGCACTCCCGACATGTCGACGCCAGCGGCATACATATCGGAGGCGCGCGCCAGGGCGAGCGCGGTCAGAAAGCCGCCCCAGCTTCCACCCCAAATCCCGATGTGCGCGGGTTCGACGTCACAACGGCTTCGTAAGTAGAGTGCCGCTCCTTTTAGATCTCGAAACTCGCTAGCCCCGGTTGCACCATAGTTCAGCGCTTCGCGAAAGTCGAGGCCATAGCCGATGCCGCTGCGATAGTTGATGGAAAGGACAACATAGCCTTGACTGGCCAGGTATTGGTTCATCGCATAGGCGTTGGAGTAATAGTCCATGTCATGCCAGCCCAGCATCATTTGGCGCTGCGATCCTCCATGAACAAAAACCACGGCGGGGCGGCGAACACAGTTGTCAACGCCATCGGGAAGAAACAATTGCCCGTGAATCTGCATACCATCCGTCGACTTGTAAAGGATGGGTTGTGGAGTGACCATGCTGGCCGCCGGAAACGTTGCAGGAATTGTATGTGGCGCCAGATTCTGAAGCTGGCCACCGCGCGCAATCACCGCCGGACGCATGGGAATTTTCGCGTCAGAATGCAGCACGGCGACAGTCTGATTGTCGCTCGCAACCACGGGCGCGGTTTCGACGCCGGCGCCGTGGGTCAGTTCCTCGGGAACTCCGCCCACAACCGAGAGCTTCCAGACATGCCTGCGATCAATGTCATTTTGATTGGAAGAGTAGACGATGGTCTTGCGATCGGGACTCATGGAAACGTACTCGACGATAAAATTCCCCGGGGTTAGTAGTTTCGCCTGCCCTCCCTGCACCGGAATCGAGTACAGGTGCGTCCAGCCGTCGCGCTCCCAGGGAAAAATGAGATGGTCGTCCGCAGTCCAGAACACCTGGTGGATGCCGACGATTTCGCGAAAAAAACTGCCCGGCCCTGGGTCGGCCTGCCAAACCTGACGACCATTGCCGGTGGCAACGTCCGCAACCCGGATGGACCACGGCAGACCGGCGCGGTGCGGTTCGTCAAAGTCTTCCTGCTTGTAGTACGGAACGCGAATGAAGGCGATCTGACGGCCGTCGGGCGACCACATTGGGTAGCGATCATGATCGGATCCCGGATCGAGATACTCCAGCGTATTAGTGGCGAACGAATAGACACCGATAAAACTATGGCTCGTTCGATCGCTGACGAAAGCAAGGGCCGTCCCATCCGGCGACCAGCGAAGCGTTCCGCAGGTGCCAAGCGTATGCAACAGTTGAGCGGGCTGGGCTTCGGGATTATTCAAATAGAGAAACCAAATTTGGCCATCCAGCACCCAGGCAACGGCGTCGCCGCGGGTAGAGAAAGCAGGCGAATTGCCCGGTCCAAGTTTGCGCGGAGCGCCGCCATCAAGTGAGGCCAGCCACACGTCCTGTTCCACGCCCTGCGGAAGCAGCGCGGGATTGGCAGACATTTTTTGCGCATTGTCCGGATCGCTGCCGCGAACATAGACGATCGACTCCGCGTCTGGCGACCATTGCACGCCGGAGATTTCCTGGCCATCGTCGTGCGTGTAGTTTGTAATTGCGCGCGATGTATAACCATCACCGGAAGGCTCGGCGACCCAGATATTCCGCCGTCCCTCAACGTACGAAACCCATGCGAATCGATTCTTCACCGGCGCCGCGATCAGGTCAACGTTGAAAGGCGCGCTCATCACCTGCTGCAGTGTGAATTGTTTCTGCGTCGGCTGAGCAATTAGAGCGACCGCGGACACCAGCGACAGCGCGACTGTAACGCAAGTGACGCGGACGAGTCCTCGCGAGAGCTGGCAATCGAAGTGACTGAGTGATTTCCGACCCACGATGTGCAGACTCCTATGCTGAAAGCAGCCCGAGACCGGGCCGGTTGGGAAGAATCAGCTGGCCTTCTTTCACGGTGACGCCTCGATAGGGATCATTCGCGACAAGCAGATTGCCGTCGAGATCCGCGTAATCGACCAGAGGAGAAAGATGGGCAGCGGCGGTGATGCTGCACGAACTGGACACCATGCATCCCAGCATGGTTTTGAATCCCAGCGAGCGCGCCATTTGAATCATCATGTAAGTCTGCGTCATGCCGCCTGTTTTATCCAGCTTGAAATTCAGCGCATCGAAAACGCCCACCAACTTGGGAATATCGGCCGGGTGCCGGCAGGATTCATCGCCCATCAGTGGCAGGCTGGCGCGCTGGTGCAGCCAGCGCAAGTCATCAATTCGATCGGCAGGCATGGGCTGCTCGACAAACTGAACGTTTTGCTTGGAGAGCCAGTCGATCTTACGCGCCGCCACTTCACGATCGGTCCAACCTTCATTGGCATCCACGCGCAGCGGCTTATCGGTCACACTGCGTACCGCCGCAATCGTCTGCTCATCAGTGTCGAGACCCACTTTGATTTTCAGAATCGGAAATGCCGCCGCTTCCTTCACCTTCTCGCGCGTGATGGCAGGCGTATCGATCCCGATGGAAAAATCAGTCACCGGAGCATCTTTCGGATCCAATCCGAAATACTCATACAACGGCACACCAAGTTTCTTCCCCACCCAATCCATCAAGGCAATGTCGATTGCGGCCTTCCCAGCCCACTGTCCCGGGAATCGCGCGCAAAAACTTCGGAGATGACCTTTTCAAATTGTGTCGGGTCAGAGGAATCCAGCATCGGCAGCACGGAATCGACAGCGGCCTGCGCTCCTTTGGCATCTTCCTTGTAGCGCACAATCGGCGCACCTTCGCCCACGCCGCTGATGCCATCGTGGTTGTAGTGGACATAAAGAATATCGCGATACGTGCTGGAGGACATCGTGGTTGTCCAGGTGTGCCGCAACTTCAGGCGATATATATCTGTCTCGACCGAGGTCGCGCTTGGGGAGGTTTTCTTCTCGTCCGCCGAGGCGAGTGACATCCCCGGAAGGCATGCCATCAGGCTACTCAGACCAGCGGCCTGAACAAAATTGCGACGATTCATGGTTTGACTCTCCGTTCGACTACCAGCAATTTGCGCCAATATGCATCCAGCTTGCTGATCTGGATCACTGGATGCTCATGCGTAGTTGCCTGAATAAACTTTCCGTGGCCGATGAACATCCCGGTATGTGTGATTTTGCCGTTACCGCCGAAGAACAGCACATCTCCCGCACGCAGCTTGGAAACCTTGACCGGCACAAACCCACTCCACGCAGCCTGCACATCCGCGTCGCGCGGGATCAGGTAGCCGCGCTGGCGCATCAGCATCTGCACAAAGCCGGAACAATCGTAGCCAAAGCTGGAGGTACCGCCCCAGGTATACGGCAGGCCCAGAAAGCGCGGACTGAACTTCACCATCTGCCGAATCGTCATATGCGGTGCAAGATCCGCGCCGCCATTCATGCTCAAGGCAACGTCGCCCTGCTGCTCCCATGCCACGCGCTGATCCGGAAGCTCCACCTTCAACCAGCGCCCACCCGGCTTTTCCTGCAGGACTTGTAGAGCGCGCTTCGAACGGCAGCGTCATCAACGGTGCTTGCGTGGTCACGTCCGGCTCGCGATAGAGATGCGAACGAAGCTCCTCAACCTCAGCAATCTCGCCCGTCGTGGCATAGCCAGCGCTACCGTGCAGTTCCACCAGGTCTGCGCGAGAAACCCAGCCCGTGTAACCATCCTGCGGCGTTCGGATTTTTACCCAGCCGGGCTGCTCCGCAAGTTCATCCACGTTCGTCGAGAAGATGGCCTGTGAAACAACATCGACATCCGCGGAAGGCTTCGAAAACATGTTGGCGACAGGAACGGAGACGACGTAGCGCGTTCCCTGCGCCTGAACCACAAAGCAGGCCAACAAAAATACGGGAAGCACAAGGCAATAGCGCCGAACGCGCGAATCAAATTTTTTCATCGTTTTCATGGATTTCCGGATTACTATCGCAATCCACTTCACGTCCGATATGCAGCAGACGGTTTGGTCTGAAGGTCGAGCAGATCATCCCTGAGAAAAAACCAGAGTAGCACCTGCGACGCGGATTCGACCATTCGCCTGCGAGAATCGGGCTGCTCGAAACGTATGAAACCATCGCTTCAAATATATTGTTAGAAATATTTGTAGCGCGAGATTGGAGTGTGCATGAATTTCCATCTGCACCGGTCACGATCGATACGGTCAATATCGGCACTGATTACATTTACGGCCTTTTCTTGGGCATGTTGTCTTCGCCTGTGCGCGCAGACTGCGGCTCCGCAAATAAAAATTGACGCCGGAACGCTGCAAGGATCGTGGGTAGCAAGCGCGCCACATGTGGCGGCGTTTCTCGGCATTCCCTATGCAGCGCAACCGGTCGGCAACTTGCGTTGGAAGGCCCCGCAACCTCCTCCCACATGGTCAGGAATTCGAGAAGCAACAAAGTACGGCCCAGCATGTCCGCAAACCGCCAGCCCGTGGTTGCCGGAGATGTTGGGCATACAAAAGATGGTCACCAACGAAGCCTGTCTCTACCTGAATGTGTGGACGCCGAACCTGCGTGGCGCCGCGAGACTGCCCGTCATGGTGTGGGTGCACGGTGGAGGAAACGTGGAGGGCTCCGCGGAATGGCCGCCGTTGGGTTCGACTCTCGCTCGGGAAGGTGTGGTTGTCGTGAGCCTGAATTATCGTCTGGGAGCCTTCGGATTTTTCGCATATCCAGCGCTTGCCGCTGAATCGCCACATCATGTTTCCGGAAACTACGGTCACCTGGACCAGGTGGAAGCGTTGCGATGGGTCAAGCGAAATATCAGCCGGTTTGGAGGCGACCCCGACAATGTCACCGTGTTCGGCGCGTCCTCCGGCGCTTTGGATATCTGCAACCTGATGGCATCTCCCATTGCCGCGGGTTTATTTCAACGAGCCATCATGCAGAGCGGCGTTTGTGTCGATTCGGTGTACCCGGTGACGCGACAGGCGGAAACCAACGGCGAATTACTTGCAAAGGATTTCGGGATCCAGACCGGGCCCAGGATCTCTGGCCGCGCTGCGAGCGTTGCCTGCGGAGAAGCTTTTGTTGACGGCTGCCAAAGATGACCGAGTGGATCTTGAGCCGGTTGTCGACGGCTGGTTCTTTCCAGAGCAACCCGCGACTGCGTTCGCAAATGGGAAGCAGGCAAAGATTCCGGTGATCGTCGGCAGCAACAATAATGAGGTGTCGATTTTCGCCAGCCCACTTGTGGGCGGCAAATCCAATCGACCGAAAACGATTCAAGAATATCGGCAATGGCTCGATCGAGAATTCGGCCCAATGGCGGAGAAAGTGTTCACACAGTATCCGGCAAATTCCGATAAGGATGTTCCCGCTGTGTTCCGAACTATGGACACGGATTTCGACTTCGGCTTCGGCGCGCGCCTGCTGGCGATCGAAATGGCTCAAATTCATCAGCCAGTCTACCTTTACCATTTCACCTATGTCGGAGCTGGAGAGTTTGCCGCTCTTGGAGCCTTTCACAGTGAGGAAAGCATGTTCCTCAGCAAAAAGTATTGGACCACCTGGATTCACCGGCCTTACGACAAGACGCTTTCAAACGCCATCATTGGTTATTGGGTGCGGTTTGCGAAAACAGGCGACCCCAATACCTCTCTGTTGCCGAAGTGGCCGGCGTATCAAGCCAACACAGATTTGTGCCAGGAGTTAGGCAATCGGATTGGAGCCGAGCGTGTGCCGCGTGCCGAGCGATTCGAAGTCTTCCAACAATTCCTCAACTCTCGGCTTGCGAAATTGACGCAATAGCTTCTTGTATCGAATGGCATTTGACCGGCATCGGCCTAGATAGCAAGTTCCTGATCTGAGCGCGGCCGTTGCCGCCGGCCAGTCCACGAAAAAAACAGACTGCAGCAATATCCCAGGCAAAACGTAATCGCGGTTCCGATCACCACGTACCAGGTCCACGCAATCCTGGGCAAAACGCCGTGGATTCCTGCAATGTGAAACGCGATGGGAGCGGGCTGCCGCCAAAGAAGAATATTCACTCCCAAACCGACGATCATTCCAACAATGGTTCCCGCTTCATTCGCTCGGCGCGTCAGTGTGCCGAGCAGAAACACTCCCAACAAGGACCCATACGCAACCGATGCAATAGACAGCCCGACCTCTACCACGTGTTTGCTGCCGCGCGATATGAAGGCAAGACCGCACAGCACCACCGCCCAGAAGAATGTGGAAGCATGCGAAATGCTGGAGCGCTCGCGAGCCGCGGCATTCGGTCGAAGCTTCATATAAAAGTCGACAACAGTGGTGGACGAAAGCGAATTGAGCGCGGCGCTTAAATTGGACATGGCTGCGGCCATAACCGCCGCGATAATCAATCCTGAAATTCCTGCAGGCATGTGATCGACGATAAACGCCGGGAAAATCCTGTCGGGGCTCGAAAATTTTGTCCCCGGTGCGACGCGAGTGTAATACACATAGAGTCCCGCGCCCACGCAAAGAAACAGCAGAAATTGCAATGCGACGATGACCCAACTGGACAAAAGTGCGAGGCGCGATTCGCGCAGATTTCTCGCCGCCAGCAGGCGCTGGACCATCAACTGATCCGTACCATGGCTCGCCATCGTCAGAAAACACCCGCCGATCACGCCCGTCCAAAATGTGTAAGTCGTTGTCAGATTCAACGCAAAATGAAATACAGTGAACTTCCCTGCCGCTTGCCCGACCTGGTGGATCATGCCCCAGCCGCCGGGAACCTGATGTCCCAGCGCCCACAGTGCGGCGAGGCTGCCTGCGATATATATGAACATCTGCATCACATCGGTCCAGATGACGGCTGCCATGCCGCCTTTGATCGTGTACAGCAGCGTCAACACGGTGATGATGACGATCGAAGCGATATCGCTGGTGCCGATCGCAATGCCAATCAAAATTGAAACAGCGAACAGGCGCACACCTTCTGCAGCGGCGCGTGTGAGAAGAAAAACGGTCGCCGTGACTTTGTGCAGTTTCGGACCGAATCGCCGACCGATGAGTTGGTAGGCAGTCAGCAATTCCCCCTGGAAATAGGCAGGGAGAAATAGCAGACACAACACGACACGGGCAACCAGGTACCCCATGACCAATTGCAAAAATCCAAAATCGCCGGTGAAGGCCAGCCCGGGAATACTGATGATTGTCAGCGTGCTGGTTTCAGCCGCGACAATCGAGAGCGAGATCGCCCACCATGGGATGGTGCGTTCTGCCAGAAAGTAGCCGCGGAGGGAATCTCCCTTACCGCGAAAGTGCAGACCGAATAAGGTGATGCCCGCCAGATAGAGGACGACGATCAGCAGATCGATGGCGCGGATGTGGTTCAGGCCGGCAATGGCAAGATAAGCGATAGGCTGCATCCCTCAGAAAATCCTACGATACGCCAGCCGCAAACCAGCATTGAAATTCCAGCCCTGCAGGTAATTTGGTTCACCGACTACGTCGCCATCTGCATGCTGATCTGCCGGCAGCGAAGTGGATGCCGCAAGCCAGTTGCGGTTGACACACCAACTCTACCAACAATTACACTCGATCCCATGATGCGTTCCACCTGCCTTATCATCGTTTCTTCTGTCGCCTTCACCTGCTGCGCACTGGGACAATCAAAGCCACAAGCGCAACCGCAGCCCGTGCCGATGCCGCCGCCCATCGTAGCGCCAGCCGATAAGCCCTACGTCGGTCCGATTAACTTGACGGTGGACCTGACCAACATCGTCGATCGCGCGGAAAAGGTGCATGAGGAGATTCCTGTCGAACCAGGCGCCAAAGAAATGGTACTGCTCTATCCGGAGTGGCTACCGGGCGACCATGAACCGTCTGGCCCCATCGAAAGTCTCGGTGGCATCGTGACCACAGTGGATGGCAAGCGCGTGCAATGGGTGCGCGACCGCGTGAACATGTACGCTTTCCACGTTCCGCTCACCCCGGCGCAAAGACCGTTGGGCTCGACTTCGACTACTTATCTCCAATCAAACCAAGTGCCGGCCGCATTGAAATTTCCGATGCCATCGCCGACCTCGAGTGGAACGAAGTCGTGATGTACCCAGCAGGATATTTTTCACGTGACATTCCGGTCGATACCACCTTGAAGCTGCCAAGCGGATGGAAATATGCCACCGCTCTGGAAACACAGTCTGATCAGGGCGACATCATCAAATTTCAACAGACTACGCTGAACACGCTGGTGGATTCGCCGCTGTATGCGGGCCTCTATTTTAAAAGGGTCGACCTGTCACCCACCTCGACTGACGTCGTGCATCTGGACTTGTTTGCCGATGAGGCAGACGACTTGAAAATGACGCCGGAAGAGTTGGAGGAGCATAAGAAGCTAGTCTCGGAAGCCGACAAACTCTACGGATCACACCATTACAAGCACTACGATTTCCTGCTGTTGATGAGCAACAAAGTAGGCGGAGTGGGGCTGGAACACCACCAGTCGAGCGAGGATGGACAGCCCGCGAATTACCTGACGGATTGGCCGAACGGCGTTCTCGAGCGCGATCTGCTGGGCCACGAGTACACACATTCCTGGAATGGAAAATTTCGCAGGCCAGCGGACCTGTGGACCCCGAATTTCAACGTACCCATGCGCGACGACCTGCTATGGGTCTATGAAGGCATGACGGAATACTGGGGCAACGTGCTCACCGCGCGTGCCGGAATGCGCACGCCGGAGCAAACGCGGGACATTTTCGCACGCATCGCCGCAAACTTCGCGATCAGCCCAGGTCGCGACTGGCGGCCGCTGGTCGATACGACAAATCAGCCCATCGTCTCGCAGCGTCGTCCAGTTAGCTGGGTCAGCTATCAGCGTCCCGAGGATTACTACATGGAAGGAGCTCTAATCTGGCTCGATGCGGATACAAAAATTCGTGAGCTGACCGACGGTAAAAAGTCACTCGATGATTTCTGCAAAAAGTTTCTCGGTGTCTATAACGGCAGCATGATCACTGACCAATTCACGCTCAACGATGTGGTGAGGGACCTGAACGAAGTGGCGCCCTATGACTGGAAATCTTTCTTCCGGGAACGCGTCTACGATCTGCACGCGGCAGTCCCGATGAACGGCTTCACGCATGGCGGCTACAAGCTTGTCTACACAGATAAGCCCACGGAATGGCTATCGAAAGAGTTAGAGAAGATGGGCTATGCAGACTTCTCTACGTCTCTCGGCTTTTCTATGGGCTCCCGCCACGGCCAGGGGCCAGCCGGCATGATCTCGAACGTATGGTGGGGCAGTCCAGCGTTCAAAGCCGGCGTCACTCCGAACATGGAACTTATTTCCGTAAACGGCACCGCCTATAACCCGAAGGTGCTGACCGATGCGATTCTGGCAGCAGAGAAAGATAAGCAACCGCTGCAGTTGCAATTTCGTGATGGCAAGCAATATAAGATTATCGAGCTGCCCTATTACGACGGCATGCGCTATCCTTCGCTGCAGCGCGTTGATGGAACTCCGGACCGGCTCGACGAAATATTTGCACCTAGTACTAGCCCCCTACCGGCAATGTGACGAATCAGATCGGCAGGATCAGGTATGCTTTTGAGGGGTGTGTTCCGGGCGCGTCTTCGGGCTTGAGAATACGGCCACCGGTGTGTATTCGAACGCGCACGAAACGTCGGCGAGGAGTAATCGGCCGTTGCCGACCGCCATTCGTATTTTCTGAATAACACGTACGACCCTTGTGAACGTTCGCTGTATCGCAATAGGGCGGAGGCCATTTTTGTCATCTCCAGAATCAGGCGTTTCTAAACCGGCGACCAGCGGCTTCGTCACTATGGTCTCGTGGATCTCGGCGCTCGCCGGCTTGCTGTTCGGCTACGATACCGGCGTCATCTCCGGAGCCATACTTTTCGTGCAGCAGGACTTCCAGCTCTCGAGAGTTCAGGAAGAAGTCGTTGTCGCGGCGGTCCTGTTGGGAGCGGTAATCGGCGCCTCCTTTGGCGGCAAACTGGCGGATCGATTCGGACGCCGCAAGATCCTCATCCAGGTTGGGATCCTGTTCATCATTGGAGCGATCGGTACAGCTCTCGCCCCTACGCCAGCGTGGCTTGCAATCGGGCGCGTCGTGGTCGGCATCGCAATTGGAATCGCATCGTTCACTGCGCCGCTGTATATCTCAGAGGTATCGCCGGCCAGCATTCGCGGCAAATTGGTCTCCTTGAATCAACTGATGATCACGATCGGCATCGTGGTTTCCTATCTTGCTGACTATGGATTGGCCGACGCGCGCGCCTGGCGCTGGATGTTTGGCCTGGCTGCGATTCCAGCGCTGGTGCTGGTCATTGGCCTGATCTTTGTTCCGGAAAGTCCGCGCTGGCTGATGAGCCAGTCGAGGAATACAGAAGCTCGTAGCGTGCTGCAGCGAATTCGCGAAACGACCGACGTAAGTACCGAACTGAACGACATTGAAGCGGATCTGCAATTGCAGGAGGGCGGCTGGCGCGAACTGCTCGCCCATTCCATGCGACGACCGCTGATCGTCGGCATCGGCTTGGCGATTTTTCAGCAGTTCACAGGCATCAACACTGTCCTGTACTATGCGCCCACCATTTTTGAGTTTGCGGGTCTTCATTCCGCTTCGGCTGCGATCCTGGCAACCGTCGGAGTTGGGGTCGTCATGGTGTTGTTGACCGTAGTCGCGTTGCGGTTAATTGATCGTGTTGGACGCCGGCCGCTATTGCTCTATGGCATCTTTGGGATGATTGTCAGTCTCGGTGTACTCGGCTTTTCGTTCCTATCTCCCACGTTGTCGAATATCGTTGCCTGGGTTGCAATGATCAGCCTGCCTGTCTATGTCGCATGTTTTGCGATCAGCCTCGGACCAGTTTTCTGGCTATTGATCTCTGAAATTTATCCGCTAAAAATTCGCGGTCGTGCGATGAGCATCGCTACGGTCACCAACTGGGGCTCAAACTTGCTTGTGGCGCTCACCTTTCTCAGCTTGCTGCATTCTCTGGGCCGCGCCTGGACATTCTGGCTCTATGGAGTAATCGGCATCATCGCCTGGTTTTTTGTCTATCGCCTGGTACCGGAGACCAAAGGCTGCACGCTGGAAGAAATCGATGCGCGGTGGCACAACATCGGCCAAAGTGAGAAGTAGCGATCCAAGGCATGCAAGAAATGATTCGCAATGCCCCGAGTATTACTTTCAGAATTCGCCCGCGAGCAGATTCTTCGGGCTGAGTTGTTTGCTCCCTGCGCTTACTGACTGAAGCGGCCACGATGTGCCCACAGTCCCAGCGCAGGATTCGAGATGAAAAAAATCTCTTCCCCATCCACGGTGTTCCAACCGTCCGCGAGCTTGGCAGGATCATATTTCTCGCAGTAATCGTGCAAGTCGCCATAGGCGTAGCGTGCAGATTCAATTTCCTCGCGACTCAAACCACCTGGGCAATAACGAATGGTGAATCGACCTTCGCTGGACCCGTGAATCAGGTGCGCCGCGGCGGAAAGATTGTTCGCCAGCGCCGGATCAGTCTTGACCGCCTCAAGCGTCGCTGGCGTGCCGCAATAACCATATTTCCGGATCAGCACATCGATGGCCGCATCTTCACCAAATGTGTGCACACCCGGAGCCAGCACGATCAGTTCCGCGCCATCGGCCAAAGCCATGCGAGTGCGATACACGCTTTTGTTGCCAAGCCACGTGGATTTGAACTCATGCGGGTCAAGAAAAACGACGGCTTTGCGAATCTCCCGATCCATCATGAAGAAATTCACTTTGAGGCTCAGCTCGGCCGCGCGTTCAAAACATTCGAAATCATCGCCGACAAAAAGACCGTTCATCACCAGCTTGCCGGCCGCATTTTTGCTGACGACAGTGAGCACATAAACGATGGGCAAATCGCGCGCGAACTGGTCACCGGCATAGTTGAATATTCGTCGGACAGGCGTATCTGCCCGGCCCATCATGCGTTCCATACCGTAAACCGCGCCTAGGAAATGCGTGCGGTGAATGGCAAGAACTCCGCCGGTCCCGACGAAAATGTTTTTCGTAAAGTTGGCCATGCCCATCACTTCATGGGGCACCACCTGCCCGATGGAGAGGATGAGATCGTGACCTCCATCTCGCAGCAGCTTGTTCACCTGGATGGGCACAGGAAATTCCAGCTTGCCTTCGCTGGCTTCGCGGATAAACTCCGGCGGAACTTCTCCCAGCGTGACGACATCGTTGCGCCAGTCATGAACGCGAAATAAATCGCGAGGCACGGCGCCGAACATGGTCGCAATCTCATAGTCGGTCATGGGGTTGTGCGTCCCCAGCGCGGGCAGCACGTCCGTGAGGCGCCGCTCCGTAGTAATTCCAGGCGTGCTCCGTCAGGATGCCGCTCATGGAGTGCATGCGGGTAAAGTCCGGCGGCACGGTGAGAACTTTCTTGCGCGGCCCGAGTTTGTCGAGCGCAGCAAACAAATTCGCTCTAATCTCGGCGGGTGAGAATTCCGTAGTTGGCGATCCGGCAGCGAAGTAAAGGCTCATCAACTGCTATGGTATTCCTCGTCCGTGCGTCCGTGAGAACCCATTGCCATCAGAACAAGCCGATTTACGGCCCGTCGGTATATAAAAATAATATTCAATTGCTGGGAGAGTGGACGCCAGATCATGAGCTTTGACAGTCTCCGCTGGAGTCGCCAAAGTTCTTCCCGCATCCGCTAGGTTTCTTTTACACGCCGTGCACGTCCTGAAGACCCTAGGTACGAGTTCGAGACCGTTCTCGATCCGTCACGTTCTAATGGATGGAGCAATTTAACCGCGATAATGGAGTGCAATGAGCATCGAAGTTGTGACCAGACAGGATCCCCGCTTTGCAAGCCTAAACCAAGGCCACAATGCCCGATTTCCCCCTTCACTTTCCGACGCTGCCGATCGCATTGAAGTCTGCGACACTCCCGAAGACGTCGCGCAAGCGTTGCAGCGAGTTGTCAGTTCCGGCCAGCGGCCTACGGTTCGCAGCGGCGGCCATTGCTATGAAGATTTCGTCTACACCAATCCACATGGAACGATTCTTGATCTAAGCTTGCTGACGCATACGACGCCGATCGCCGGTGCACCACGCTACAGAATCGAGGCGGGCACACAACTCGCCACCGCCTACCTCGACTTGTATAAGCGCTATGGAGTCACCCTTCCCGGCGGATCATGCGGCACTGTCGGCGCAGGAGGGCATATCTGCGGCGGAGGCTACGGGGTGTTGTCGCGTCTGCACGGACTCACATGCGACTGGGTTTCCGCCGTTGACATCCTCACAGTGGATAGTCACGGAAAAGTAATTCCGCGGCGAGTAGATAAAGATCACGATCCGGACCTGTTCCGAGCCTGCCGCGGTGCTGGCGGCGGAAACTTCGGAATTATCACCAACTATTATTTCTCCGACCTTCCAGCTGCTCCGCAAGAGGTGATGGCAGCTTCAATTGCCTTCGCATGGGCCGACATGACGCCGAAGCGCTTCGCTGGCATCTTGAGCACCTACGGCAGTTATTGGGAGACGCGGGGACAGGACGAGGATACCTGGGGCCTGTTTTCGGTCATGGGTCTGACACACTCGTCGTCGGGACATTTTGGCATTTCTGTCCAATTCTGCAATCCAGATGGAACCTGCAGGGATTTGCGCGTGCTCAATGATTTCCTCAACCGGTTTGAGCCGTTCAATCCCGTTGCGGGCACGCGCGCCAACATGGCCTCTGTAACACGCGGTCGCCTGACAACGCTGCATGCCAATCAAAAGGATTCGCTCGAGGCACGCTACAACATGTCTCATCATCTATGGCTGAATGCTACGGTGCGAGAAGCCGAAGGTGGCGCCGGAGGCGAGATGCGCGGCAAATACAAATCGAGCTACATGAAGCGGAACTTTACTCCCGCCGAGATCGCATGCTGTTACAAATATCTATCGCGCGACGCGGGAACAGATATGCGGGGATTTACTATATTGGTCGATTCCTACGGCGGTGCGATCAATCGCAAGGAGCTAGCAGAAATCACCTCTGTGACGCAGCGTTCCTCGGTAATGAAGTTGCAATTTTTGGCATTTTGGGAAAATGCGGAGGCCGACGCCGCTCACATTGATTGGATGAGACACTTCTATACCGATTTATATTCAGGCCCCGATGCCGACCCCAATCATAAAGGAACGCCTTATTTCAGCGATCGATATGAGGGTTGCTACATTAATTATCCTGATTGCGATATGTTGACTTACTCCTATTGGCCGCAGTTGTATTACGGAGAACAACTCTATGTATTCTTGCAAGGTGTCAAGCGGCGATACGATCCAAACAATATTTTTCACCACGCCATGTCTGTACGTCCCTGAGTCCATATCGAACGACGGCGATGGTTACGGCGTAGCCGCCCGAGAAGGATTGCTTCGAGCCGAGGAACGCTGCTTCCTCTTCGCAACCATTTCGTCAAACTCACTTCGCGGCATCTTCAGCATCGTCGGGTGAGCATCGATCCATTTTACAAAGGCGTCGTATTTCTGCGTAGTCCACCCTCCCTCAAATTGCGCGCCGTTCTTGCCTTCACGATTCAACTCGAAATTGAATGCATCTTGGAGCGCTGTAAATTCGGCCGAACTGATGGCAGCTTCAGCCAGGATTGCGGGGATAAAAATCACTCCCTCCGGCTTCACCAGAACCAGATCGCCCGGCAATACCACGGCTCGCCCAATTCGGATGGGAGCATTGATCGACGTCAGTTCCATTTGGCTCCAGGCCGACGGATCATATCCGCGATAGAGACCGTTGAAGTCCGGAATCTCCCGGTTTTCCTCCTGATCGCGAATGCCGGCGTCGAACACGAACCCGGTGTGACTTCGTGCGGCAATTGCATTGCCAAGGTTCGACCCGATGAGCGTACCGTCAATGATCTTTCCAAATCCGTCGGCCACGTATACATCGCCCGGTTGCAATTCCGCAATAGGCCAGGAATTGGTGTCGCCGATGCGATGCTCTTCCTTACCCTCGGCGGCGATGGCTGCGGCCATATCCGGACGCGTAGGCATGTATTGCGCAGTCAGCGCTCTACCGGCAAAAGAGTCTTTAGGGTGGAGTGCCTGCCATCCACCCTCAAATTGGTTGTCGTAACCGTGAGCACGCAGAAAATCCCAGATGTCTTCAATCGTCATATTCTCGGCGCGCTTCAGCAAATCATCCGGCAATTTTGGACGTCCATCCGGGAAACGGTCGCCCTTCCAGCTAGACGTGTAGAACAGAATCTGCTGGCGCGTCATTTTCACTTGACCAAAAACGGGCGCCGTCACCAACACTGTGCAGGCCAACACGGCGATCCAAATCATCTTCTTCACTCGATTCTCCTTTTTCAGCGCACATTCGGCTGGGGAAATTGGCCGCTCCATCGCAGGTTCGTGCATGGAGTCTTTCCGTGTCTTGCGCATCTTCAGTTTCAGGAAGCTTGAGTTCCCGCAGCCTTCATCAGAATCTGTCTCAACCGTTTGGCGACAATCAAATCCTGACCCGTCTGCAGCATCCACACACCGACGACAATCGTGTTTGCGTCAGATGGCAACCCAGGTTCCGGTGAGCCTGTAGCCGGATGTAACTCGATACTTGGCGAACCTTCACGGCACATCTTCGCCACTTCCAGCGGCGCGATCTTCACTCTCTGCTGGTCGTAACGCAATAAAAGAGTAGGCACATGATTCGCCACTTCAGGAACATAGATCTGCGAAGTCAGCGTCGGTACACCAGAAAGGTAGTTGGTGATTCGCTCTGCGCGCCCGCGAAATTCCTTTTCCATTCCCGCGTCCGTTTGGCTTAGGAGCCAGTCCACGGCGGCTACCATCCCGACGATTTGCTCCTTCGCCACCTTCTGTCCACGGCCAACCACGTTATCAATTGGGTTATTGTTCTTTGCCGCGGCCGCGATAAGTTCTTTTTTGCCTAGTAACATGCCCGCATTCTGCGGACCCCGAATTCCCTTCCCACCGGAAAAACAAACCAAGTCAAATCCCATCTGCGTATATTTCCACAGATTCGATATAGGAGGCATATCCGCAGCAGCATCATTCATGCTTGGGATATTGTGTTCATGAGAAACTCGAATCCAATCCTCGCGACTAATTGTTCCGCTTGTCGCCGCATTAAAGAAATGCGTCATCACGGTTTTCGGTGTGAACGCTGCGCGATATTCATCCAGAGTTTCCACTTCTACAATTCGGACGCCACAGCTCAATAGCGCATGGTCGTATCCATAACGGTGCCCTTTCTGCATGATGACTTCATTCTTCAATGAGTCCATCCCTTGCGGGATGAGGGGCGGAATCCGCTCGCCGTGCTGCTCGTTCGCCACAGTGGCGCATGCTGCGGTCCCAAGCGTAAGTGCAGACGCCGCACCGGCTGACACTAAGGCCGCCTCACAGCGCAATCGTTTCGCCAGGTAGGCGCCGGCCGCCAATTGCAACTCCTCCAGACGCACGGGATGTTTGGCGGCCCTGGCAACGGCCAGTTGAACGCTCTCCGGCATGACGGCTGCCGTTAGGAATGTATAGGTTCCCGCGGCATTAATGATCTGCTGCACACCAAGCTTCTCGTAGTAGTCAACGCCATCGTCTACATTGGAGCGCTCTGCCCCAATCGCTTGTATGGGCGCCGTCAAGCTCGCGAATCCAAGGGAGGCCAATGCCGTGCGTGCATGAGCGAAGAAGGACCGGCGCGAATAGCGAATCGTCATATATACCTCTCCAATTCTTTACTTACAGGTTGACGCGGCATAGTTAGTTTTCAAGCTACAGTACCTCGCGAATAAGTATCGCTGACGCGGCAATTTTCTGGAATCCGCGGATATTTCCAGGTTCCAATCGCCACGGTCAAACCTGGTGTTCTCGCAGGACCTTCGAGAGAGCGTCGGCGATGATTCGATCTTCGCCAGGTTGCAGCACTATCGCGGTGACTCCGATGGTGCCGCCACCATGATGTCCACCCCCACCTAGAACTATGGATGGTTTCATACTTGCGAGCTCTCGATTTATCTGGCCTGCGTCAGCGGAAAACTTGCTTGGATCCAGATGAATCTGGATGGTCGGAAAATTATTCGCGATCTCCGGAACATGTCGAGTTACTGTAACTCCCGGAATGCTGCTGACCTTAGTCGAAATCGTGTCCAGCTGCTTCCATTGCTCCTTGGCAAGCGCCTGCTCGTCTTCGGCTAAATAAAGCTCCAATGTCTTCAGCATTCCAATAATCTCTTCTTTGCCAACCTTGGTCGGTCGGCCAAGCGTATCCTCGTTCGGGCTCATATTTAGAAGCGCATTACTGATCATTTCCTGCCGGCCAATCAACAGGCCGGTGCATTGCGGTCCACGCATCGCTTTGCCTCCGCTAAACGAGATCAAATCGTATCCCATATTTGCGTAATCCCAGAGATGCGATTTTGGAGGCGTATCCGCGGCCGCATCAATAAAAGCTGGAAGGTTCGCCGCATGAGCCAACTTCAACCAGTCTTCCCGCTTGATCTGCCCATCCGGATCCGCCAAATTTAAAAAGTGCATGGCCGCGGTCCGCTCACTGATGGCGTTATGAACATCGGCGACCGTCTCTACCTCAACCAGCTTCACTCCCGTCGCGCGAATCTGATGGTTCCACGGGCTGTGATGTGCTTTCTGGATGATCACCTCCGACTTGAGTCCCGTGAGGTCTGGAATCTGTTTGATATAGGCCGCATTGCTTCCGGTCAGAATTCCCGAGTAGCCATTTTGAATGGCCGATGCAGCTCCGGAACTAACCAGGGCACTATAGCCCTGCGGCAACTTGAGCATTTGGGCGATCCGCTGACCGACCGCGGCTTCCAGATTGTTAATGTTGACAAAGTGCATTGAGGCAAGTTTCATGACCGCTTCCGCTTCTGGTCGCATTAGCGATCCTCCAAGGTACGTCATGGTTCCTTGACCGTTGATCACTGTGGTCAATCCAAGCTCGTCGTACACATTCCCACTCTCGCCGAAGCCTTTGATTTTTCCTCTCCATGAAGCAGGCTTCTCAGACGCGGGAGCAGCCAGCGCCTCGCGGCCAATTGTTGACGCGGACAGAACCGCAAGCGCGTGCAAGAAAGTTCGACGATTGATCTTATATCGCATGAAATTACCTCCGTTGGATCGAAGTGGGTTGGGGTGGGTTCAGTGCTTCTTGTCTGTGCAGGTGCATGCAACTGACTATTTTATAAAGCAGCGAAATCGATCCTGGCCCAAAAATCATTACAACATGCTGGTTGTCGTCTACAACATAATGCCATGGAGATGCATGCGACGCATGATCGATGTCGTAGTGCTGGAGTAGCTAACTTTGTCATCAATCAACCGCCTCCAATGCTACACTGCCCGATTCATTTTGTGCTTCCGCGGCAATGGCATCCCCCTGTCGACGGTGAAAGTGGGGTAGGCGGGCTCGGACGTTACTTCTTCCAGTGAAATTCAACGCGCGTCTTGCGGGTTGCAAACTCGTTGTAGGGGGCGACCACAAGTTTTCTCAAAGGGTTCAAGTCTTGTGTGTAGGCAAGTACAACCGTCAGAACATTCTGCTGATTTCCGTTGAAATGAAGGTAGGGCTCCGGCAGATAGAAATCTTTTTGCGGTCCAATCATGCGAAAGTATCCGACGAATTTTCCGTTGACATAGATGAGTGCGTCGCGATCAGCATCGATCGTGACTTTCAATGGAGAGAACCACTCCGGGTTGCTGACCAGCGGAAACGTGGTACGGAACCATGTGAACGCGGGCACCAACTCATGTTCGTCTGCCGATCCTCCAAGCCTCCCTTCCTGCCACCCACCCGACGAGTCGTCCAGATCAATTCCATGCCACTTCATCCCTGTCGGGAATCTTTGAATCTGAAACGTGTCAATTGGATTCGATTTCTGACTATTGCCGATGCGAATGGACTGAATCCCTTTCAAGTCCTGCATCTCCAAACCTCCGTTTGCGCTACCGAAGGCTTCATATGAAATTTCCAGCAGGTTCGCTCCCGGCTTGGCAACCCCGGGCAACGGAAACACCAGGGATTTCGTGGGTTTTGACAGGACAGGAATGGGTTTCCCATTTAGGAAAACCTGCTTACCATCTTCGGTGAACGTATCAAGAAAAAGTTCCTTCTCGCCCTGATAGTTGAACGCCGCGCGGTACTTCACGTATCCATACGGAATTAGACCCAACTTCTCGAGGGCAACCGGGATGGTGTGCAACCACTCACCCCGCGAAGGTTCAAATGTATCAACCCGGAATTTCCCTTCTGAAAGTGCGACAGGGTGAATCGGATTTGGAGGCGTGGTGATGTGCAAGCGCGCACTTCGCCAGCGCGCGTCATATTCGACCGGCATGGGGATCCCGTCAACCGTGCATTGATCCGGCGCGGTGGGTAGGAGAGTGGTCAGTTCATGCTCCCCCGGCGAATATTCCAACTCCAGAGTTGCACGATCGTTCGCGGCACTGCTGGCGGTCATCAAGGCGCTATCGGTGATCATGGGACTACGTGAAAACTTCGTTGCTGAAGTCTGCGGAGTAAATGCCGCCGACAAATCTATTGTCCATGTCTTCCCTGCCAATTCGCGCGGCAATGCCACAATCTGCGTTGCGCCATTCAGCAGAAACATCTTCGGAGCGGACCCCATATGAAACCCGAAAACTATGGTTCCATCGCCTGCGTCATAGGATTGATAGGTTGCGTCGCCTTCCAGGTGCGGTTTCTTCGATGCAGCAAGCGCAATTTCCACCAGCTGTCCGGGATCGTCATATATCACAAGGTAGGTTCGGTCTCCGTTCGAACCATAACCTAGGATTTCTGCGGTGGAATAGCGTAGGTGGCCTCCGGGGATCGGAACCTGCACCGCTAAAACTTTCATCCCCCGCGGACCGATTGAAAGGCTACCCTGGCGTGGCACAGTGATCGTCCGCTGCCGGAGAGCTGGTCGGATCCAGAAATTTCATTCGGAATTGTTGCATCGCATTGACGTTCTCGCGTACGAAGAGAAATCCACTTTTCCCGTTCACTCGAAGGCTGACGGAAACGTTCGGATTTGTCGAGTTGGCAGACCCCTCAGTTTCATGGGCGCGGACGATCAAGGGCCCAAACTTATCCAGGAACGCTCCAATATTCCGCGCCGAATAATATTTTTCCCACAAGCCTCCGGGTTCCCGGATAGGCGCCGCATAATCATAGGTAGTCGTCAAGCTGCGGGCCGCCCAATCGAAGTTCGTCCCACCATGCCCCATATAAAAGCTCAGATAGGTGGTCCCATGTTCCATGACGGACTTGGTAAGCATATTCAGCTGGGCGGCATCGATCCCATCCTGGTCCACCGACAGTTTGCCTCCGAACTGACTGAACCAGCCGCCTTGAAGTTCCGCAATGCTGACTGGAGATGAAGGTTCCTCTTTTCTCAGCTTGGCGAGGCGGGGAACAACTCCTTTCAAAATGTCCCAGCGCGGATAAAAGTCGCAGGTATCCATAATCTGCGCCATAACGGGGTCGGAGTTTTCACGTGCCTGCCGTATCCAGTTCGTAATAATCGGAATATCGATTCCCGCATTCCATACCATTCGGGCCAGGGCCGTGATGTACGCCAATTTTTGCTGGTTGGGCAGCTTCCAATCGTCGTATTCATTTTCAATCTGAATCATGACAATCGGTCCGTCTAACGTAATCATGTTCTTTCGGACGATTGGCAGCACCTTGCTATACCAATCCTGTGAGGTCTTGACGCTCTCTGGCTGGTCACTGCGCAGCGGAAACTGCTTCTCTATGATCCAGTGTGGGAAGCCACCTGCATCCCATTCGGCGCAGACGTAAGGTCCCACGCGAACAATCATCCACAATCCCATTTCGTGAACTAACTGGATGAAATCTTCCAGTTCCGTCATGTCCACTTGACCTTCGACGGGCTCGTGATAGTTCCAGAAAACGTACGTCTCGATGGTATTGAACCCAGCCAACTTGAGTTTCAACATCCGATCGCGCCAGAGCGCTTTGGGGGTGCGGGGATAATGAAAACATGCACTGTAAACAAATGCATCTCGACCTTTGATCGTGAAGCACTGCGCGTCGTAACGAATGATCTCAGGTTTTTTGAATTGAGGTTTGTCCGCGGCCTGCAGCCATGCGAATCTCCCAGGCATGCCTGGAAGAGCGAACAGTTGCATCGGGCTGGCGCCGATCGCGGATGAAACGAGCCCTAGTTGCTGTATAAACCGTCTTCTTGACGATAATTTCATGCTTCCCCTACCAGTTTCGTCGTTGGTGTAACACGGCTACAAAGGAGCCTGGAGATATGAGCGGACATGACTTTACTGTCCCCCCTTGACGGAACAACCACTCAGCAGTTGCTTCGCTTTCCAGTTTCCAGGCTGAATTAAGAGGACCGCTTTGAATTCAGAGGCGGCATCGGTTTCATCTTTACGCTTGCATAGGAGCTTGCCCAGCGTCATATGCGCAGCTGCGGAATCCGGGGAGAGCATCAAGACCTTACGCAGTTCCAACTCAGCCTTGCTGTCATCTCCGATCTTCAAATAAGTCAGGGCAAGTTTGTATCTGACCTCACTATTGTTAGGTTGAATCTCTAAGGCTCGAAGGAATTCTCCGATCGCACCCAGTGGATCCCCTTCTGCGACTAATTGGTTTCCAAAGGCAAAGTGGCCATTCACTGTGTTCGAAGGCGCCCCATATGGGAATGGTGCTTGCTTGATCGTTGCGGCTGACTGTTCGGGCTGCAATGCCTGGCTTTTCGTTAGGAGAGACTTCAATTGTTCTGCAATTTCTACATTTGAAGGATCTAGCAGTGCCGCCTGTCGGAGACTGTCGATTGCACCTTCACGATCCTCAGTCAACTCCTGCATTCGCGACATGTCGACGTAGAATCGGCTCTGAAGGGGCTGTAAGGAAATTGCTTTACGCAATTCGAGGATCGCGGACGGCAATTGGCCCGAATCGGCCAGCAAGAGACCAAGATTAAAGTGAGCAGCAGCATTATCTGGTTCCAGCGAAACCGATTGCTTTGCTGAGTTGATTGCCGCAGCGAAGTTTCCGGCCTTTGCAAGATCCAAGGACTCATTGCTGAGATGCGATGATTGCACATCATCCGCTTGCCGCTGTATCAGTCCTTGGGCTTCTTTGAATTCAACAGCAGCACCCGCCTTGTCGCCCAGCGCTTGCAGAGCTTTCGCCAATCCATAATGCGCATCTTGCAAATCTGGGTTGGCAATCAATGCCGACTTAAAATAACCAGCCGCGGATTCGAACTTCTTCTGTTTGAAACATATATTTCCAAGCGCGATGTCGGCGTCTGGATATGTTCCCTTTAGCCTCACAGCAGTGAGGTCCTCGGCGTAGGCCTCGTTATTTTCTCCCATGGCAGATAGAGCTTTTGCCAAGTTGAAATGAGCCTCCGCTGAGTTGTTGTCCAATTGCAATGCCGCCTTAAATTGGTCGATTGCCTTCGGCGCATTACCGAGTTGAAGTAAACTAACCCCTAACATATTCATCGCTTCTGGATATTTTGGTCTTAGTCTCAGAGCGTCTTGAAACTGCAGCATGGCGTCAGACCAGTCCGGGTTACTGGGGGACCCAGCGATCATCGTGACCCCCAGGTTATAGTGAGCCTCGGCGAGGGTTGGATCGGAACGGATTGCCGCTTGAAACGATGCGGCCGCTCCCGCAATGTCTCCACTTTCCCCCTTCAGAATCCCCAGTTGCAAATATGCTTTGGCGGCGTCATGCCCAGAGCCGAGAACTGCAGCATAATCCTTCACAGCGAGCCTTATGTTTCCCTGGTTCTCGTTCTTAAGACCATCTGAGAGAAGTTTCGCATTGGAGTCCGGCGAGGAGCTCTGTACAAGGCCATAAGTAACGCCTGCCAGTAATGGCACCGCGATAATCGAACTAAACACGTGTCTAGCTAGGAGATGATGCATTGGACACCACTCATCGGAAAGAGGCGGATAAGTAAGTACATTCGCAGTTCGTATAACCTCTCAGGAATATCCGAATTCTTTGGCCATTTTATATCTCCTACCGACCTGTCGACTCAATGTCACGATGAATCCGGTGGCCATCCTAAACTTCGGCAACTGTTTCATACGCACTCGGCCGAGAAGAGGAGACTTCATATATCCATGCCCGCGAAAGAGTGGTTGGACCCACACCGGCAATGAACGTTGAACGTCGATACACAGTCTAATAACGTAGTTGCCTTATCTCATTTTTTCCTTGTGCGATGCTGTTGCGGGACCGGCTCATCTACTCGTAATATCTGGTTCGATTGAATATCTGTTAGCTTCTGAATAATTCCACTAGGCCAATCAATCTCAATTAGCTTTGCGGTCTCGTCCGTTCCCATCCCGAAGTGTACGCGCTTATCGCTGGACGACAGATAGCTACCTCCAGTTGTCACCGTGCGGACCTGGATACCGTGGCCGGTTGTCAGCTTCACCACTGCACCGATGCCGTCGCGATTGCTCCTGTGGCCGACCAGGTTCAACAGTATCCAATGGTTCCGCGTGGGGGTATCGTTGCGCAGGATATATGCCGGGCCGTCATTCGTACTCATTACCACATCGAGTCTACCGTCGTTATTGATGTCCCCCACAGCGAGGCCGTGTCCAGCGATTGGCTTATGAAAGATTGCTCCAGATAATGCGCTTACGTCCGTGAACACTCCATGATTATTGTGCGCGAGTAAAGGCGGTTCACAATAGTGTTCCTCCGGATGCGTCAGCTCAATGTTATCTATTACGTGCCCTTGATTCGCGATCACGTCCTTCCAGCCATCATTGTCGTAATCCATGAACATTACGCCCATGGCCGAGTGTGAGACGGTCATCTTCCCAAGGCCTGACTTATCGGTTGAGTAATCAAATGTGCCATTGCGCTGGTTATCGTAGAGCGCATATTTCTGCCCAGCTAGATCGGTTACGATCAGGTCAGCCCACCCGTCGTTGTCGTAATCCTGAAAATCGACGCCCATTCCAGCATAGGTGTTTCCGTCACCATCCACAGAAACCCCGGCGCTCAACCCAGTCTCCTCAAACTTGCCGTCCCCATCATTGTGGTAAAGAAACTGCATCATGGAGTCATTTGCGACGAACAAATCGGTCTTGCCGTCATGGTCATAGTCCGCGATTGCCAACCCGAGAGCACGACCCGGCTTGTTCAATCCGATCTTATTTGTCCAATCGCTGAAATGCCCGTTGCCGTCGTTGTGATAGGCAATGATGGTGATTGGATTGAAAAGGAGAGGATGACAGTAGGCGCGATAGCCTGGTCGATGCGGTCCGCACCAGATATCGGAAAAATCCCAGTCCAGGTATCGGCCAACAATCAGGTCTAGCTTGCCGTCGTTGTCGAAGTCAAACCAGATCGCTGAGCTAGACCATCCGCTAGCTTCGACGCCTCCTGACTTTGTTACGTCTGTAAAGGTGCCGTTGCCGTTGTTGTGATAGAGAGTATTGTGTCCGTAGCCAGTTACGTAGAGATCTTCAAATCCGTCGTTGTCATAGTCTCCCACGGCAACTCCCATATCGTACACAGTGCCCTGAACACCAGCTTTAAGAGTTACATCTTCAAATGTTCCGTCCTTACGCTGACGGTAAAGCCGGTCATAATATTCAGATCCCGATTTTTGTGGAATGCTATGAAGAGGCTGCGGATCATGGATGGGCGCTCCGTTAGCAAGGAAGATATCCAACCTGCCATCATTGTCATAGTCAAACAGCGCTACACCAGACCCCATTGTCTCCAGGTTGTATTTCTTTGACGTATGGGAGGCGCGGTGGAGAAAATGAACACCACTTTGCTCAGTGATGTCAGTAAATTTACCCGCGATCGCTGCAGCATCAACTGGAGCCATCGCGACTTTTGCGGTGGAGGGGCACGCTACTCCCTGTGCTGAAAGAACTGACCAGGATAGACAAGAAAACAAAATCCCAATGACAAAAGGTGAGCGCCGGTATAGTGTCTCGGACCGAGTTCCGCTGCGCTGCGAATTCATATTCTACTTACATCCCGTAGTGAAGAATGCGGCACACCGAAAATCCTGGTCGTACGGCATTTTTACTATACCGTGGGTGAGCGACAATTTCGCCGTGCTCCTCAGATTTGATCTTCGTCCCTGCGAACACTCAATGGTTTGACCGAAAGTTCGAGCAGGAGATCCCAAAGCACCTCTGTTGATAGTTAGTTCTTTGATTACTCACCGATAGTAAGCATATCTTCCTTGTGGACGAACTTGAAAGCTAGTCGACATAGCACCAAGATGCGATGCCGACAATCCCACAGAGCTCACTTCAATCGAATCTGACAACTACCTCAGCGAGCCCATTCTCTTAAGCATAAAGCCATCGTGAAAAAGAACAGCTACTTGACTTGCACAGCAATCTCCAACATTCATAATTGACGAAGAGATATTTTCTCCGGCCCAGGAAAATCCGATGGAATTGGAATGGTCACGCGTCCGGTCGCAGCCCACTGAACCCCACGAGAAAAGAGCGTCTGGAAACCCACACATTCAAGGTTCGGATTTGGTTCCCCGGCCCAGGTATGACCGAGCATCGTTGTATAGACTCGACCGCGTCCGTAGTTGCGCACCCAATCCATCGGCTCATTGCGATGCGATACAGGGGAGTGAGCATATGTAAGGATGGTCAATCCCTGCGCCGGCCCATGTTGGCCGTGTGTGAGTTGTTCGGATGGATGCATCCACACCTTCGGCATCCCTCGAGTGATAGGGTGGTGCGTATCTCGAACGTGGATTTGAAAATCGAAACGCGGCGGATGGCCTGGGTCAAGACCTGTGCCCTGAGGGATCGTCACGACCCTGCCATCGTCGGACACTGCCAGGCCGGGCCCAAAAGATTTTGGGCGCCAACCTAGGCCAATCATGTCGTTATAGGCCTTCCATGGAAGAAACGCGTTATTCGCAGCATGGTACACGACCAGTCCTCCCCCAGCTCGGACGTATTGCGCCAGAGCCGTTTCGACACGGAGGGGCCATTGAATTCCATCCGGGGAATCTCCGCCATTGAAGTTATTGATGACCGCGTCGTAATGGGAAAAATCTGGATTCCATGTATCCCATGCAGTGGAGGGAGCGCCGCGAGGAGGCGTTGTGGAAACATCGACAGTAAATTTCTGCGTCGACGTCAGAATCTCGGTGATGGCACGCGTTGCCGTCTGCCAATCGTGATTGTTGATCCCATCGACGATCAAGACTTTGGATTTGACGGATTTGCCATAGGCCCGCCGCCAGGCAGTTACAGCCAGCGCTAGTGACTGCACGGTAAATTGTCGTCGAGAAATCTTCATGAGCGATGTTGACCCGAGAGCCACATATTTCTCGCTGCCTATTCTCCCGCAGCCGAAGCGGTCCAATCGAGCGGATCGTTGTTTCCAATCGTGAAATTCAGAGTGACCGGATGGGCCTGCATCAAACGCACAGTACATTTGTTCGACCCGGGCGTTACCGGATGTACCAGAACTCCGGGGGAAGAACTGACGCTTTCAATACCTCGCCGGATATAGAGCGTGATGATCTGGTCGATGCCGGAGCTAATCGTAACGCTGGCTTTTCGCGTCTTCAAATTCCACTTGAAATTGTCGATCTTTGCCTGGGTGCGGCATAGGATTCCCTTCACCGTTCCTTGCGTGAGCGTGTTCGGAGTGGCCGGGAGAAGCCCGATGACACCGGGGCGAGAATAGACGAGCATTTCCATAATCAAAGTCGGGATTCCGCCTTGGGGATCGGGGGAAGGAAGTCTGTACGGATTGTGCATGGTGGTGAGACTGGGATTGACGTAACCCTGATCGAGAAGCTGCTTAAGATCGAAGTTCACGAGAAAGGAGTCTTTCAGCCTCGCCGCAGCGAGAGATCGATGCAGAAGGCCGTGCGCGGAAGCATTCCCTTGCGCCCGCTTGCGAGCCGCAAGCAAAGCGGCCCTCGCAAGGTCCGGGGTCAGATCCGGCGTGATCTCATCGGCGGGCCATGCTCCGTACAGATGAGAAACATGTCGATGATCGAGTCGCTCTTCTAAAGTCGGCCACGCCCATTCCTTCAGCGCACCATCGGTGGTGAGCAGGTACGGCGGCAGCTTGGCTAGAATCCCTTTCCACCGCGGAATCTCTTCCGTATCCACGCCAAGGATCTGCGATGCGTCGATCAGGTGAGTCAACACCTGCCTGCAGACCGCAATGTCCATGGTGGCGTTGATCACCGCGGGGGCACCCTGAGAGTTGCTCGGCCAATTTTCAGGAGAGTACGACGGTACAAAAATATAGTAGCCATTCTTGTCCGTTACCGTCAGATAGTCTTCATAGAAGAGAGCGATTTCTTTGAGCCCAGGCAGAATATGGTCGCGCAGAAACTGCCGATCTCCGGTCGCGAGATAATAATCCCAGAAAGGACTATATAACCACCCACCCGCGGAGATCCAATAGTGGTGAGGCCAGCCGTAGGCGAAATGGGTCAGCGGGTTCCCTCTTTGCGTCGGATGAATTCCAAAGAGTGCTCCCCTTGCACCAAAAATATTCTGGGCATTGGTACGGGCATCCGGCAACTGACTCTCGACCCATTGGACATAGGTCTTCATCGCCTCGGGCAAATCGCCCATAACTGCGTCAGACATCTGCAAATTGCTGTTGATATTGACGTGCCCCCACATTGGAGGAAATTCTCCGCCCGTCCTTGAATACAGCCAATATCTCCCCATATCGACCATGTCCTGTAGCAGTTCCGGGTTATACCCATACCGGATTCTCTGGTCGGTCAGCATCTCTTCCCCACTCATCGAATGCATGGAAGCGCTTGCGCCAAAGTCCACAGAGACCCGATCGATAACGCGCGCCTGACCCACGCGATTCCGCTGAAGTAGCGTCTGGTAGTCGGGAGTCACCGCGTCGACAGCCGTCTTGAGCGCGGTTACGTCGCTCGGCATTAAATTGTCGTACGCTTCAATGCGGGTAATCATCAGGAGGGAGTGGACACCATGAAGCACCAGGGAATCACCGTGAACAGAAACCTGACCTCCTTTTGCGACAACGCGGGTCACACTGGCGTAGCCGGGATTGCCCTCGTCCACAACATAATGTCCAAAAATGACCAAATCCCTGGAATCGAAATCGCGCGTAAATTGGATTTCGTTCGCGCCGGGCTCGTAAGAAAACCGAGCGGATGGGCCCAGCATGCCATCCGCTACCGGGCTTTTGTCTCTGTGTTGTGGAGGGTGCAGAACCGTCGACGTATCCAGCTGGATCGTTGCGTTCCACGCGGAGCCACGCGGCGAGGTGAGCAATTGCACAATCACGTTGTCTGGACGCGAAACAAAGGTACGGCGCTCCCAGACGCCGTCTTTGTCCGTCCAAACAACCTTGATTTCGCCGCTTTCAAAGTCGGTCGTCCGCAGATAGTCTTTAACAGCATGCTGGCCTGGGGTGTCGATCCGCATGTCGAAAGCAGGATGGTCTCGCAGATTGTCGGAATTCGGCTTTGCCGACGGAAACGGTTGTTTTTCCGCCGCCGAGAGGGAGAGATCGAGAGCCTGTTTGTATTCGCCCGCAAGCATCAGCCTGCGAACCTCAGGCAGCACATAGGCAATCTTGGGTGCCACCAAAGGTGTCCCGGTCTTCCAGGGTTGCACCAGCATTTCCTGATGAAAAATGGTTTGCTCGGAAAACGGATCACCGAACACTTCGACCCACATCTTACCGTTGCCGGAGATCAATCCATTGGACGCTTCTTTGGCAGGTATAGTGCTACACATTCCCCGCTGAGGAACTGCATTCAGGTGAATGCGTTCTGCCAGCGGCATCGCAAAAACACGTTCATCTGGAGGAATAAGGGAACTGACAGAAATTGCAGCCGGGGGCGGCTCGTGGAAATACTCGGGTCCAGTTTGAAATCCCAGACAAACTCGTGAATTTATGAGAAAGAATGCGAGAATGACAAGCGCGTCGAATGTCCTGAAGCCGAGAAAGCAGACGCAAGACCTATTCCTGGGAGTTAGCCTTCTATCAAGGAAATTAAGCATGATGGCTTCCACAGCTTCCCATGACCGCATTAGCTTTCTGCTAACACGCCAAGAAATCATAATGTAACGATCTGGGACTTACGTTCTTACGAATGAAGAGAAAAAGGACTAGATTTCGAGCCCGGCCTACCAGAGGAAATGTCTTTTCTGAAACTCCGACCATCATTGCGGATGCATGGCAATACTTTGCTGTTCCGGCCCTCTTAGGGAGGCGCCTTCCTAAAATCTCCTACGCAAAAGCCCGGTAGAGCATGGGTGCTCAGCGGTTCAGCGCAATCGATCTCAATCTGGCGATCGTCCCAAGCGGTTTCCACCACATGGGATGTGCGACCGCAGGCAAATAACCTCCACGTCATAATGCTCTAGTATTCGCAGAACATGAGTAACTCAAAATATATATTTAAGCCCAAGCTGCAGTTCTCTAGGATTGCCCGTAATGTATTGGATTTCTCCGAACGTGGCATCTTCAAGAGTCCCATCCGGGTTTGAAAATTGAGGATGGTTCAGCACGTTAAAGAATTCAAATCTCGATTCGAGGCTTGAGTTCTTCGGCAATCGAAAACTTCGGAACAGGGAGGTGTCCAGGTCCGTGTAACGCGGGCCGCGAAGGCTGTTGCGCCCGGTGTCTCCATAGGTATAGGGTGGCGCCACCGCGAACGCTGAAGTATTGAACCATTCTTTCAGAGTCTGAGGCCCCTTTGGATTTCCGATTTGGTTAGGCCGCTGAGAACCGCCATTGGCGTTCGCATTGTCGAAGTTGATGTTCACGGTAAAGGGCGTACCGCTGCGCGTAGAGAAAATTCCGTTCAGCTGCCAGCCGCCGAGCAACCACGACGCCGGTCCCTCCGTAGCGAATTTCTTCCCTTTCCCGAACGGCAGCTCATATACGGCAGAGGCGGTGAACACTATGGGTACATCCAGACTCGCGTTGGACCTGTTTGAACGAAGATTGTAGGGGTTCTGGATATTGCAACTTTCCCAATAATCTTCGCAACCGGCATCGATCGCGTGCGACCAGGTAAAGGCTCCAGTCACGGCTAGGCCATTGGTATAACGCCTTTCGTACTTGGATTGAAACGCGTTATAGTTCATGTGCGAGATACTTTGTATCATGTTGAACTGCGACATGTTCGGAAATGGCAGCACTTGCGTAGGGCCTAGAACGGTGGAGACATTGAAAGGAACTTGGATAGGGCCGCGGCTCGTAGAAGATCCAACATAGGCCACCGAGAAGACGGAGGAATTTGATAACTGCTGTTGAACCTCGATATTCCACTGCCAGGAATAGGCATCTTTCCACCTTGTATCGAGGAATCCACCTCCGGCTGGAAATGGTGTGGCGGGTTCAATTGGCTGCAAGGTCCCAAAAGGATTTTGCGCCGTAGCTCCCGGTGTAATGCCTGCAATGTTGAGATTGTTCACGTTTTGTGAGGCTCCAGACGGCCACGCGCCACGGGCGTTCTGGGCAGCCTGAAATGCGCCCGACCAATTGTCGTAGAACACGCCGATGCCCCCACGAACCAAGGTCTTTGGCAGAACAAGGTAATCGAAGCCGAACCGTGGCGAGAAATTTGTGTAGTCAGGTTTGGTAATCGTATTGGTCGAAGCAATGATTACACCTGGAGGGAGAGGTCCAGCCGGCGTATCCGTATCCCCCTTCGGGATGTACCATTGGTTCGTCCAAATATCGAAACCTGAGAGACGATTGTTCGCTTCGGTGACTGGCGCCGTATAGTCCCAGCGCAAGCCGTAGTTCACCTGTATTTTATTGGACACCTTCCATGAATCCTGCGCATAGATACCGGCGATACGATCTCTAAGGTTGACGCCAGCATTGCCTAGCTGCCGACCGGAATTATTGGGTAAGCCCAGCAACATGCTGGCCAGAGAGTTGCCACCGCCACCGACACAGGCACCTGATGCATTGAGACTGGCGCAGGGGTCCCAGGTCGCCTGCTGGTTGTAGCTCACGTCATCCTCCGCCCAATTTGTGTATGTGCGCACAAAGTAGTAGGCGGCCCCGAATTTGAGCGCGTGTTTCCCGGCCTGCTTGCTGACGTTACCGGAAACCTGACCAAGATTGTCAGGACCGATCGGTCCCC
Organism: uncultured Acidobacteriota bacterium; assembly: GCA_963794795.1. Classification (GTDB taxonomy): domain Bacteria; phylum Acidobacteriota; class Terriglobia; order Terriglobales; family Acidobacteriaceae; genus JAKAAZ01. The sequence goes on from CAWCFC010000018.1 coordinate 474,726, forward strand.
ATCCGGAGTTGACATTGAAGAAACCAGAGGGATGTTGTCCTGGAATCATGGGAACCTCGATACCTCCTGGATTGGGCGTAAACCCAGCGCTGAAGCCTGCTGTCGTAAAGACCTGAGCGGCATTCGGCTGATTGTATGTCTGTGGACCATCGATATAGTTCCACCCACCAGTAATGTCGCTGACAAGACTCGGAGAAAAGGTGTGTACCCAGGTTCCACCGACGTTCTTTCCGTTGAAGCCGGTGATAAATTCATTTGTCGGAAGGGCCGTGGGACTGTTGTTTGTCGCGTTACTGATGATCACATGCCCGAACACTACATCTTTGGGCCTTACATCGTAGTCCACGCGGATTCCCCACTGGTTCTGGGTATTTGTGCCGCTTGTCGTATTGACGTAGTTGGTGCTGTCCGCCGGTGCGGTTGTTGGAACAGACGGGACGTAGGCCGTCATCACTGCGAGTATTCCCTGGTTCAGACGATCCGGCGGGATGATATTGCCTGCGAATGGTTGTGTCGTATTTGTCGCCGGATTGTACGTGGTGGGATCGTAAATCACCGTATTGGGAAGTAGAGCGCTAAAATCTCCCCCGAGCTCCTGCGGTGTAGGAAGAATTGCGAAGTTATTCGCGGCAATCGTCTGCCGAAACCCTTCGTAATAGCCGAAGAAAAAGAGCTTGTTTTTAAGAATTGGGCCACCAAACGTACCGCCAAAATTGTTTAATTTGTATGCGGTATTGCTGGTATTGAAATACGGGATCGCATTCAGGTTTTGATTTCTGAAAAACTCATATGCATCGCCGTGAAAGTGATTGGTCCCCGCTTTGGTGGCAACGTTGATAGTACCTCCAAGCGACTGGCCGTATTGAGCGTCGGTCGCATGGGCCTGTTCCTGGAACGTCTGAATCACATCGATCGATGGACTAATCGAGAATCCCGTGAAGAACGGATCGGTGGCATACATGCCGTCGATAAAAAATAGATTGCTGCGATTGGAGCCGCCGTTGATGGAAGGAATAATGCTTCCACCCCCAAGTTGTGGTTGGTTGCCCTGGGAAACACTTACGGGCACAGTTCCAGGAGCGAGTTGCAGCAGCTGAGTGAACTGCCGTCCGTTCAGGGGAAGGTTAAGAACCTCTCGCGACCCTATCACCGTACCCAATCCCACGGACTGGGTTTCCAGCAGCGGTGAACTTCCGCTCACCTGCACAACTTTTCCAACGGTACCTACACTGAGTGCAAAGTCGATATTGGCTTTCTGGTTGATCTGCAGCTCAATGCCTGACCGGTTCGCAGTTGTGAATCCCTGTTTTGAGATCGTGACGTCGTATGTTCCTGGCGGCAAGAGCGGTACAAGGAAGATCCCATCGCGGTTGGTTTGAGTCGTTTGCTTCGTTCCAGTAGAAAGTTCTTCCACTGTAACGGCCGCACCTGAAACGACAGCGCCGGAAGGATCACTGACGGTGCCAGTCAGGCTGGCGGCAGTGGTCTGGCCCAACAGTGGCGTTGAGTGGATCGTCAGCAAAACGACCAGCAACGCAGACAGAAGAAGAACTAAACAGCGCATTTTCGCCGGAAAATTCGCAACCTTCGCCTGCTCGTGAATCTCGTTTTGCCGGTTCATCCTTAGATTAACGTTGGACATCGCTGCCCCCCTTAAATTTGTCGATCCAATCCATGCGCATTTCGTCGCCGCATGGTTCGCAACCAAGTAGCAGTCCCAGTTTGTTTTCAAAAGGGCCGGGATCAGTCGTTTTTGTTTTTACCTTGTTGCCCAGCAAGATTTGGCTACCTTTTCGATAGCTTTATCGTTGACTGAGAACTTATAGACCTACGCACGTGAGGCTGTCAACAAAAACTTCCCGGTAGCCGATAGACCGACGGACCCGGCACCAAGTCCTGTCGAAGTAAGGGGTGCACGGGGGATCAAAAGCGACGATGGACGCAGGCAATGCGGCGAGAAACCCGCGTCAGCCATGCGTAAGTCAAAGTACCGGCGCGCACAAGCGGGACCTTTACCTCAAGCGCGCCGAAACTATCAATATCGTGCTGAATCCATGAGGCGGGATGCGCCAGATCCCGGCGTGGTTTCGGCGTGATCGGCATCAAGCCTATGTCGTGCGCCCTTAGGCGGATTCCAGGATTACGTTCGCGAATTCCATGGTATCTCCGGTTCTGATAAGCCCGATCGCATGGGGAACCCGCTTCTTTAAATCCGCGTGGGATTCGTAGGTCACATCTACGCTCGCCATGGCTACTGCGAACTCATGGACGATCGCCGGAGTGTTGCGGAGCCGGAACTCCTCGGCCATAAAGAACCTTCCAACGGCGAAGTTCATCTGAATCGCATGGAGCACATCAAGAACGCGGGGGATGTCGTCCACCAGGGAAAGATCGATGGTCTCGATCTCCGGCCAGAAAGGGAAAGCTCGATCTGCGATGACCAGAGTATTGGTGTGCCGAGTCCTACTGAGCAAAGAGTTCACATTAGGATTGAGGATTCCGGATTTGAGCAAAGACGCTCCTTTTCTGATTGAAATGCCTTCGCATCATCGGTGCCCAGAAACTCCATTCGCATGGTCACCGAGGAATGGAATTCGATCAAGCGGCAGGCAATTCAAAGCGTGGGGGGTTCTGTCTCGGTAATGAGTATAAGGCAGAATCGGATAAAGTAAGCGATAAAGTAATCCACTCATTTCCCGTGCTCCATCGCGCCCGGTCCTTGTATAGTTCAGCTATGACCGTCCGCATGAAGGACATCGCCAAGGATCTCGGCCTTTCCACCGTCACCATCTCCAAGGTTCTGCGCAATCATCCGGATATCGCCGTAGAAACGCGTGAGAGAGTTCTCCAGCGAGTGAAAGACCTGGATTATCATCCCAATCTTATGGCCCGCAGCTTGGTCACCGGGCGCAGCTATCTCATCGGCCTGATCGTTCCCGATCTATTGCATCCATTTTTTACTGAGGTCGCCAAGGCCCTATCGGGGGCGATGAGAGGTGGGGGATACTCTCTCATTATTTCCTCGTCGGAAGAGAATCCAGAACTCGAAGCCAGAGAGATACAACAACTGATGGGACGACAACTCGATGCGCTGGTCATCGCGTCCTGCGGAACAAACGCCGCCGCGTTCGAAAAGTTGGACCGAAATGGCATACCGTATGTGCTGATCGATCGCGAAGTCGCGGAACTGACAGCCAACTTTGTCGGCGTGAACGATACGGCGGTGGGCCGCATTGCCACCGAACACCTGATCGATCAGGGCTGCCGCCGGGTGGCCCATATTCGCGGCCGAGACAATAGCACCGGAGTTAATCGATTCGAGGGCTACAGGCAGGCGCTGCTGCGTCGCGGGTTGCAGTATTCCGAGAATCTGGTCGTTTCGCGATCCAACGTGGACACGGACACCACCACGGAGGGCGCAGAAGCTATGAGGCTTTTGCTGCGACGGAAGCCGAGACCCGACGGCGTTTTTGCCTACAATGATCCGCTGGCGATTGGGGCAATGAACGCCATCCTGGATGCTGGGCTGCGCATTCCGCAGGACATCGCCCTGGTCGGCAGCGGCAATCTGCATTACGATGACTCACTGCGCGTGCCACTATCCAGCATCGATCAACACAGTTCGATGATTGGAGAGCGTACAGGCGGCATTCTGCTTCGCATCATTGAATCGAAGGTCCGTCCTCAAACCATGAGCGTGATCCTGGACCCATCGTTGGTCGTGAGATCTTCAAGCATGAGGATTCCAGCAAGGAGCCCGCTGTCCGCAGCGAAAGACAAGCATCCCAAAACTCCTACTGGAACCCGACGTAGAAAATGATCGTGGGCCAAACGCGATCCAGACTTCTTAGACATCGGTTACTGCATCGTTGACAAATTTTCCGGCTGGCTTCTATAGTCGCTGTTTGGCGACCTTTTACAAGACATCCAGGCTGCCAGGGAGATGCATTCGTGGAGCGACGGTATTTTTGCAAACTAGATGGCAGCCGCGGCAGCAGCAAGGGCTGTGCCTACGATTGGGCAAACCGACGGTGCGGCGCAATCGGCAGCATTCCAATCTCTAAATACCTACACCGAAGACTATGCCGCATATTGCGCGAAGCCCGCAGATCAACGCGTGTTCTATGCGTACGAAGGCGGCCAGATCATCCAGGAAAAGCTCGACGAAAAAACATGGACGCCCACAGGGTGGGGGAAGCCACCCAGTCTCCCCATCCCCGGCGGTTCCTGGGATGGCGTGCCCATGGTTTCTCCGATTCCTAACCTCGCCGGCAATGGCCCGTACAAGCCTACGTGGGATTCGCTACTGCAATACGATGCGCCGGAATGGTATCGCGACGCCAAGTTCGGTATCTGGGCCCATTGGACTCCCCAGTGTGTGCCTGAGGATGGCGATTGGTATGCGCGCAATATGTACATGCAAGGGTCAAAACAAAATGAATTTCAAGTGCAACACTACGGCCCTCCCTCTACCTTCGGATACAAAGACCTGTGTCCTCAATGGACGCTGCTCAACTGGGAACCAGACGCGCTGATCGAACGATTCAAGAGGGCTGGAGCCCGCTTGTTCTTGACCGTTGCCAACCATCACGACGGCTTCGACACCTGGGACTCGAAGCATCAGCCGTGGAACGCCGCCAGCTTCGGCCCGCATCGCGATGTTGTTGGCGCCTGGGCGACAGCCGCACGTAAGCAGGGACTTCGACTCGGCGTGACAGTGCACCAGGCCCGCAATTGGTGGTGGTTTCAGACCTCCCACGGTGCCGACAAAACTGGTCCACTCGTAGGCGTCCCATACGATGGCGATCTCACCGTGGCCGAGGGCGTAAATCAGTGGTGGCAGGGATTGAATCCGCAGCGTCTGTACGGCGTCAAACATCCTCACAATGCATTGCCAGATATCTCCTACGTGAAGAATTTTTATGATCGCACCCGCGATCTGATCGATCAGCACGACCCCGACCTGCTCTATTTTGACAATTCGCTGTTCCCGCTGGGCTGGGGCGGCATGAACATCGCCTCGTATTTCTACAACCGCAACTTGCAAACTCACGGCGGAAAAATGGAAGCGGTCGCAACGATCAAGGAGGTGCCCGATCGGCTGGCTAAAGCCGTCGTCGCTGATTACGAACGCGGCCTTACCAGCAAGATTATGCCGTACACTTGGCAGTCGGAAACCTGTATAGGAGATTGGCACTACAATCGAGCGCTGTTCGATAAGCCAGGACAATATGGCGGCTATCTGCAGCCTCGCGACGTGATTCACTGGATGATCGACACGGTCAGCAAGAACGGCACCTTCGTCCTGAACATCCCAGGCAAGCCCGACGGCACCATCGATAGCAAGGAGATCGCAGTGCTGGACGGAATTACTGCCTGGATGCAAGTCAATGGCGAGGCGATCTACGAAACGCGGCCGTGGAAGCTCTATGGCGAAGGGCCAGACATGGTAAAAAGCGGATCGTTCCAGGGCACCACCATCAGCAAGCTGGGAGCGAAAGACATCCGGTTTACACGAAACAAAACCAATACTGTGATCTACGCAATTGCCCTCGGCTGGCCAGTTGGGGAGTTCGTAATCCAGTCGCTGGGAACGGCGAGCGCTACCCAGCCGGGAAAAATAGAACACGTGCAATTGCTCGGCACAGACGCAAAGTTGAAGTGGAAACAGTCAGCAGAAGGATTGCGAGTGGAATTACCGAAGCAGTACCATCCCACCAGCGATCTCGCTGCCGCACTGAAAGTTTCCCTCGCGTAATTTCTGAGTCGATCTTGTTCGTTTCACGGATGGCTCTTTTTGGAAAGTTCTACTATGCCGATGACATCGAACGCACGACACGCACCCGCGGAGACGGTTGATCCTGTGCTTGTCCCGCAACGGATTCTTTCCAGCGGCGCAAGCATGCCGGCCATCGGTCTTGGCACCTTCGGATCCGACCATGTCTCCCACCAAACGGTGGCGGAGACGGTGAAAGCCGCCGCCGAAGTTGGGTACCGGCATTTCGATTGCGCCTCAGTCTACGGCAATCAGGACTTAATCGGCATTTCGTTGCAGGAGATATTGCAAAGCGGCGTACAACGCAAGGACCTCTGGATCACCTCGAAACTATGGAACGACAAGCATGGCGAGGCGGATGTAATTGCCTCATGCGAGAAATCGCTGCGCGATCTTCGCCTTGACTACCTGGATTTGTACCTAGTTCATTGGCCATTTCCCAACCATCATCCCCCGGGATGCGATGTCAATGTGCGGAACCCTCATGCCGTGCCCTACATCCACGAAAACTACATGCGCACCTGGAGGAAAATGGAAGAGTTGGTGCACCGCGGCCTGGTGCGCCACATCGGGACCTCGAACATGACGGTCCCGAAGATGAAGCTGGTCCTTCGCGACGCGCAGATCAAACCAGCGGCAAACGAAATGGAGCTTCATCCCCACTTCCAGCAACCGGAATTCTTCCAATACCTGCTCGAAAACGGGATAGCACCCATCGGCTACTCCCCCATCGGCTCACCCGCGCGACCGGATCGTGACCGGACTCCGGAAGATACCTCGCCCACGGAGGATCCGGTGATTCTCAAGATCGCCGCGCGGCTAGGCATTCATCCCGCGGTGGTATGTATCAAGTGGGCCGTGCAGCGCGGCCAGACGCCAATTCCCTTTTCCAGTCATCGCCGCAACTTGCTCGCCAACCTTCGCGGCGTTGTCGCCCCGCCGCTGACAGCCGAGGATATGACGGCCATCCAAACCATCGACCGTAATTGTCGCCTGATCAAGGGACAGGTATTTCTGTGGAAGGACGACCAGACCTGGGAAGATCTTTGGGACCTCCACGGCGAGGTCACCCCTCCGTGATGATTGCTTGCAACCTGCCCAATACGATCCGTGAGAAACAGCGGAGACAGAACCGATGAGCGAAACGATGACAGCGGCTTACCTGCCGGGAAACAGCACCGTAGAGATGAGAACCGTGCCGATCCCAACCCCGAGTCATGGCGAGGTCTTGCTTGCGGTGAAGGCTTCCACCATTTGCGGCTCGGACATCCGGTGTATTTATCACGAGCATTTGGGCAAAGGCCCGGAAGGCTATCAGGGCGTGATTGCCGGCCACGAGCCTGCAGGGCTGATTGTCGCAGCCGGCCCCGGTTGCCGCAGATTCAAAGCTGGCGACCGCGTGATCGTGTATCACATCTCTGGCTGCGGCGTATGCAACGATTGCCGGCGCGGATTCATGATTTCGTGCACCAGTTCGACCTATCGCCGCGCCTACGGATGGCAGCGCGACGGCGGCATGGCTGACTACATGATCGCCGAAGAGAAGGACCTCTTGTTGCTTCCGGATTCTCTGACCTATGCGGATGGCGCGCAGGTTGCATGCGGATTTGGCACCGTCTACGAAGGCCTGGAAAAGATCGGGATCAGTGGCAACGACGCCGTCCTGATCACGGGCCTGGGACCAGTTGGCCTGGCCGCCGGCGCTCTCTGCCGCAAGCTTGGCGCGCAGAAAATCATCGGCATCGACATTTCCCAGGAGCGTCTTGATTTAGCCCTCAACCTCGGACTCTGCGACTCGTTCTGGCTTCCGGTCCTGACAACGTCGCGCAGGTGCGCGACATGACAGGAGGCAACGGCGTGGAGCGCGCTGTGGAATGCTCGGCCAACGCCGAAGCCCGCGCAACGGCCATTCGCGCGACGCGAAAATGGGGAAAGATGGTGATGATCGGCGAAGGCGGAACGGTCAGCTTCAGTCCCTCACCCGACATCATCCACGATCAAAAGACGATCTACGGCTCCTGGGTCACCTCTACCTGGAAAATGGAAGAACTCGTTGAGCGGTTGGTTCGCTGGCAGCTGCACCCGGAAGACATCATCACCCACCGCTTCGCCCTGGAAAAGGCGGACGAGGCCTATGCGTTGATGGCCTCCGGCCGCTGCGGCAAGGTGGCTGTATGTCCAGGAAAGGCCTAACACATAGTGCACACCACTGGCAGCTCAGTCGATCCGCACAATTGGGAGCTGGAATTGCTGCGGCTATTACCGCTCTTCGGTCATCGCAATTGGATTGTGGTCGCCGACGCAGCTTATCCGGCGCAATCCAATCCAGGAATCGAGACCGTCGTTGCCGATGCGGATCAGATCCAGGTGTTGCGCAAGGTACAAGATGCAATGGCCGCCCGCAAACACATCCACGCCAACATCTATACAGATCTGGAGTTGGCATTTGTCGAGGAGAACGATGCGCCTGGGATTACTAAATATCGGCACCAACTCGACGGCCTGCTGCGCGGCTCAGACTGCCGCCAGCTTCCGCATGAACAGATTATTGCCAAACTCGACCAATGTGCGCGAATGTTCCGCGTCATGATCGTCAAGACAAGCCTGATGATTCCCTACAGCTCCGTGTTTTTTGAACTCGACTGCGGCTACTGGACCCCTGAAGCAGAACACCGACTTCGCCATGCCATGTTACAAGGGCCAGTCCCAACGGTAGGTTGAAGTTTTGTACGCGGGCGGATGGAAGCACTTCATTCAATCGGACCGGATCTATAATAACCGCACGAAACATAGGCAATTATGAGTGGTAGATTTCACACAGCATCGCGCAAGGTCAATAGATAACATCTAGAGATAAATACTTATCGCACTAGGATTACTTCTCGGAGAATATGGTCTATTTCTCGCGCCGCCGATTCATTAAGACCGCAAGCCTTGCAAGCGCATTTCTGACCTCTCGCCCATATGTAGGCGTTGCCGGTGCGACTTCCAAATCACCTATACGTCCGTGTTTCCTGAAGAGCAAATCAGATTTTGCACCATCGATTCAGCGATTCTTCCCGCAGATACATCCTGGCGCGGATGAATTCATCACAGAGAAATACGCTGCTGAACTCGATATCCTGTTGAGACGCTGGAGCGAGACACTTTGCGTCACCGGGTTCGAACCGCAATCCCTGCGGGCACTCATTTCCCCCACGATCATCGCCACGCAGCTTGCAGAAGCCACTGTGGTTCCACTTCGCGCGGGTGGCCCTATAGAATCCGAGAAAGTCACCTTTCCTCCGCCGCGCTCATTCTCCAACAGCGCATTTCTGAAACTCCTGCATGAATATTTCGCGCCTTTCAGACAAATCCAAATCGCCGACTTGCAAATCGGAGCAATTGACATTGTGTCTAGTTCTCCCCTGCGGGTACACACGACAATCCACTACGACTACATAGGTCAGCTCGATGAGAACCGCCGCGAAGAGCGAACTGGGGAATGGGAGCTAGACTGGCTCGCAGATACATCCAATAACTGGACAATAAGTCGCTGGCTGGCCGGCAACGAGCTGCGAAGTCGTCTCACCGGAAAGGGTTTCGTCGATATCAGCGCCTCCTGCTTCGAGGGAACAGCTTCTTACACACAGCAAATGCAGTATGGATTAGATCACTGGCGCACTGTTCTCGATGGAGCCAGCGGCATTGATATCTACGGGAACAACGGAATCTCTGCTGGCGACTTTGACGGGGATGGTTGGGATGATATCTATGTCTGCCAGCCAGCCGGCTTGCCGAACCGCCTCTATCGAAACCGCGGCGACGGCACGTTTGAGGATGTGACCGACAAGGCTGGCGTAGGGGTCCTGGACGCTACTTCGAGCGCGTTGTTTGCGGACTTGAATAATAACGGACATCAAGATCTGATCGTCGTGCGTACCAGCGGACCCCTGCTCTTTATCAACCGAGGCGATGGAACCTTCGAGTTCAAACCGGATGCCTTTCACTTCGCCAAGCCGCCGCAAGGGACTTTCACGGGCATTGCAGCCGCGGACTACGATCGGGATGGGTTGCTCGATATTTATTTTTGTTTGTATAGCTTTTATCAGGGCTTAAGTGAATACCAATATCCACAGCCATACTACGATGCGCAAAATGGGCCGCCCAACTTTCTTCTGCGAAACCGCGGCGATCACACTTTTGAAGATGTGACAAGCTCATCCGGGCTCGACAAGAGTAACAACCGCTACAGTTTCGACTGTGGCTGGGGTGACTATAACAACGATGGCTGGCCAGATTTATATGTAGTAAATGACTTCGGCAGAAAAGTACTCTACAAGAATAACGGCAATGGAACCTTCTCCGACGTAAGCGCCGCGACTGGTGTCGAAAACCCCGGAGAAGGGATGAGTATGACTTGGCTCGATTATGATAACGACGGATTTGACGATATTTATGTTCTGAATATGTGGGTAGCAGCTGGCAAGCGAGTTACCACCCAGGAACAGTTCCTCGCAGGCGCTCCAGAAGATGTACGCAGCGTTTATCGACAAGATGCCATGGGGAATTGCCTGCTCCATAACAAAGGAGACAACGCCGGCTTTCTGGATGTCACAGATGTGTCTGGAGCACGCTTCGGAGGATGGAATTGGAGCACCGGGGCATGGGACTTCGATCACGACGGCTACCCTGACATATATGTAGCAAACGGGTTCATCTCTGGGCCACGACGAGAAAATCTGTCGAGCTTTTTTTGGCGCCAGGTCGTGGCACGTTCTTACAGCACCGGAGGCGGTTCCAAGGAATATGAGGAGGCTTGGAATGCCGTCAACGAATTCATCCGTTCCGACTACACCTGGAGCGGATATCAACGCAATAACCTATTTCTCAACAATCGCAACGGCAGCTTCACCGAGGCATCTGGAATCCTCGGTTTGGATTGTATTGAGGATAGTCGATCTTACGCACTGCTCGACCTTGACCATGACGGTCGATTGGAAGTGGCGCTGAAAAATCGAAATGCCCCACAGATCAAAATCTTTCACAATCAGCTGAATTCGCTGGGTCCGGCAATTACCTTCTCTTTAAAAGGGACAAAGAGCAATCGCGATGCAATCGGGGCTCTCGTTGAACTGCAGACATCCGAGGGACGTCAGAGAAGCACGGTGCGGGCGGGATCCGGTTTTCTCGCCCAGCATACGAAGACGCTGTACTTTGGTTTAGGCGCCGCCAAAGAACCCGTTCGCGCCACTGTTCATTGGCCGAGTGGGACGGTGCAAGTCTTCGAGAACCTGCCCCTCGATCACCACATAGCAATTAAGGAAGGAGTCGACACTCACACGGCTGTTCCATTCAATACAAGTAAGTCATATCAAAGTGAGGCTAATTCGCCTGTCGAGCAGGGACTCTTCTCGCCCTTTGAGACTTGGTTAGTTGACCCGATCCTGGCGCCAGATTTCATTCTCCCGGACCTCCATGGCAAGAAGTATAACTCGCATGACTTCCGCGGGCACCCTCTGGTTCTCGTCTTCTGGAGCAACGACTGTTCTGGGAGTCTGAAGTATCTAGCGAACTTAGAGGCAATTTGGCCATCATGGAAGCAACATGATTTACAGCTACTGGCTGTGCGCGTGAATTCCCCTGATGTGGCGCCTCTGTCGGCGCAATCCACTGCACACAGTAAGTTCCAGTTCCCCATCCTAAACGCCGACGAAAGCACCAGTAACATTTACAGTATTTTTCATCGCTATCTGTTTGAGCGGCGCCTCGACATGACGCTGCCCACCACATTCCTCCTCAACGCAGACGGCGAGGTCGTCAAAGTCTATAGCGGCATTGTGGATCCGTCTGGAATATTAAGTGATGTTGCTTCCTCTCCCAGGACAAGAGATGAAAGGCTTCGGCGAGCGTTGCCATTTGCAGGTCATTATTTTGGAGCGGGTTTTCACCACAATTATTTCACCTATGGAGTTGCGTTTCTTCAGTACGGATATCTCGACCAGGCACTCGCGTCCTTTCACGAGGCAGTCACCCGTAATCCAGCCTATGCCGCTGCATATTACAACATAGGCTTGATTTATCTGAATAAGTCACAATTCAGCGAAGCCCGCGAGTATCTTGAAAAGACCGTTGAGCTGGATCCAAGCAACGTGAACGCATGGAACAACCTCGGTGTCGTTTATGGTCAACAGGGGGATTATGTACGAGCGCTTGACGACTTTCGGCACGCAGTTCAGCTGCAACCGGCCAACCTGCTGGCAGTGCAGAATCTTGTAAAGCTATATGACTATCAGGGGCGCCAGCATGATGCGCAGGATGTTCTCACCAACGCGATTTCACATGATCCAGATGACCCGGAATTGCATATTGGACTGGCAATGTGTTTTGTCCAGCAAAACGACATGGTCGGCGCGAAGAGAGAGTTTCAGAAGACGATTCAACTCAACCCGAAAAACACGGATGCGTTAAATGGATTAGGCGTTGTGCTCATGAAAATGGGCGAT
>CAWCFC010000019.1:0-136261 GCA_963794795.1 uncultured Acidobacteriota bacterium
GATGGAGAAGCGAATTGACGCCATGATCAAGCAGCTCTCGCTTGACCAGAAGATCGCACTGCTGGGCGGTGCCGAGGGCATGTCTATCCGCAGCGAGCCGAGCATAGGCCTGCCGTCGCTGAGAATGTCAGACGGTCCCATGGGTGTACGTTCGTGGGGGCCGACGACAGCATACCCGGCCGGTATTAATCTCGCAGCCAGCTGGGACACTGACTGGCGCAACGTGTGGGGGTCGCGTTGGGGAAGGATGCGCGCGCGAGAGGGGTAGAATTTCTGCTGGGCCCAGGCGTGAACATCTATCGCAGTCCAATGAACGGCCGCAACTCCGAATATTTCGGGGAAGATCCATATCTAGCTGGACAAATTGCTGTCGGATATATCCGGGGAGTGCAGAGTCAAGGTGTGGTTGCGACCGTAAAACATTACGTCGCGAACAATTCCGAATACGACCGGCACCGTGTAAATTCCATTATCGGCGAACGTGCATTGCGAGAAATCTACCTTCCCGCATTCGAAGCTGCTGTGCGACAGGGCCATGTGGGTGCGGTGATGGATTCCTACAGCCTCATCAACGGAGAACATGCTACGCAGGATGCGTTCCTCAACATTCAAGTTCTCAGAAAGGAATGGGGATTCCACGGAATCGTAATGTCGGACTGGGGTGGTACCTACGACGGTATTGCAGCAGCGAACGGTGGACTTGATTTGGAGATGGGGAATGCGGAATTCATGACCGCCGAGACCCTGATCCCAGCCATCAAAAGCGGCAAGGTTTCCGAAGAAGTGATCGATCAGAAGGTTCGCCGCATTTTGCGCACGGCCCTGCAATTTGATTTCTTCGACCGGGATCAAACGGATCCCACGATTCCGCTTTATAATCTGCAGTCCGACAACATTGCACTTCAGTCCGCAGAAGAGGGCGCTGTCCTGTTAAAGAATGAAGGAAATCTACTGCCTTTAAATCCGCATATTATCCATTCGATTGCGGTGATCGGGCCTGATGCATACCCTGCAGTTCCGGGAGGTGGCGGCAGCTCCCAGGTGACGGCATTCGCACCCGTCAGCTTTATGACCGGTTTAAGCGCGGCACTCTATCCATCAGGAACCAAAGTGTACTGGAACGCTGGCATCAAAACCCCGGCGGAAATCTTCGCGGGTACTACCTGGTGCATCGACTCGGCCTGCAGAAGAAAGGGCCTCCAGCGTAATGAATTTATTCAGGCGACCAACGCCATGACAGCTTCCGGGGAAGACGACCGGGTGAACAGTCTCCAGGATCCCGGCGGTGAAGATTGGCACCCTGGATACCGGCGAGTGGAGTGGAACGGATATTACCTGCCCAAAACTTCAGGTGTCTACCGAGTCGTTGCGGCGACCGTCGGTGAAGACAGCTACAAAGTACTGCTCGACGGACATCAGATATTACAAGTACCCGCGCATGAAAACGGGCAAGCTCCCAAGTCCGCTCTGGTCACACTCGAAGCCGGCAAGGTCGCCAAAATTCAATTCGTATATTGGCCCATGACGGAGAGAAAGACAGCCGGGCTGGGTGTAATTGCAGAAAGCAGTCTACTGAACCCCGAAGCGAGTCAATTAGCGAAGATGGCAGACGTTGCGGTGGTCTCAGTTGGCTTCAGCCCGAGTACGGAGGGGGAAGGCCTCGACCGTACCTATGCATTACCCTTCGGGCAACAGGAACTGATCCGGGCTGTTGTCGCCGCGAACCCGCATACGATTGTTGTTCTAACTTCGGGCGGCAGCGTCGCAACTAAGGACTGGCTCGGCGACGTCCCCGTGTTGCTACAAACCTGGTATGCAGGACAGGAAGCAGGAAACGCATTGGCAAAAATCCTCTTTGGTGGGGTAAATCCGTCGGGTAAGTTACCGATGAGTTGGGAGAAAAAGATCGATGATAATCCAACATTCAAGAACTACTACGAAGCAAACGGTTCGAGAGACGTAAGGTATCAGGAAGGGATCTTTCTCGGCTATCGCTATTACGATACGTACAAGGTACAGCCGCTTTTCCCGTTTGGCTTTGGGCTTTCGTATACCAGCTTCACCTTCAGCAATTTGGAAGTCACTCCTCAACCCGCTTCACAGACGGGCTGGATTACCGTCAGATTCGACGTGAAAAACACGGGGAAGCGGTCCGGGGCCGAGGTCGCGCAAATCTACGTCGGAGATCCTTCCGCAACGATTCCTCGTCCAGTTAAAGAGCTAAAAGGATTTTCTCGTGTAACGCTGGCTCCCGGAACATCGCGTCATGTCATGGTGAAATTGGATCGCAGATCGTTGGCGTACTGGGACACCCATACGCACCAATGGAGAGTCGACCCAGGGAAATTTATTGTCTATGTTGGGGATTCCTCGCGAGACCTGCCGCTTCAGAAAACCTTTTACGTGCACTAGGGGAAGGTTCCATGTTCGAAAGCGAGCTGAGGTTAGAAGATGACACGCAAAATCTCGCTAAGCGACCCGGTCTGTGATTCCCGATGCATCGGGGAATTAAATTCCCTGATATCGCGGTGATAATTCCCTGATACCGAGGTGAAAATTCCCTGTTCGGTCGGGCAAGAATATTGGCGTGCGTGACTGTAATTGCCATAGATTCGGTAAGATAGCGGGACCTGTAGCGCGGATACGTGGGCCAAATTCGCGAAATTCCCTGTTAATTTCCCTGTTAGCAGGGAATTTGGTCCGGAGCTTCGTTGTCGGCAGACGACCTACACCGCCATCTAGTCAGCAGCGTCGGCATCTCTCAGGTGCTCGGCCAAGAAAGCCGCGAATCTCGGCCATTTCTGTGATATTCCCTCGTCGAAGCGAACCGGAGATTGTGACCTTCCAACCTACACGGTGCAATTAACGGGGTGTTCTCGGGACGAAAAAGAGAAGTCCCTTTAAGGACCAAGATTTCCGTGCCCTCCTTGTGCTCCGTTTGCGCAGTTAGGCGCCTGCAGATGTACCTGGAAGGCCCGTAATGACGGGCGGTTTGCCAGGACCTCCGCTCGCACCGCATCCAAGGTCTGGAGCGGTTGAAATCACACATAAAAGAATTGCCAAATGCGAAGCATTGGGGGGCGAGAAGATCTCGACGCCAAATTCTCAACCATGAATCAGACATTCATCAGAACTTTACGCTCCCTTCACAGATACGCTTCCTAGATTTGCGATCCTTGATCGAAAGCCCTCCAGGATTGAGTTTGACAATGGATCCGGCTGAGCGGAAAAGGAGAATGGATGAGGAATCGTACGAAATGGCTCGTGCTCGCTGTTGTGATGATTATTTTTGTTGGCCGCTCGCGGGCTGCCACTCCGATTCGCATTGGCATGGTTCCCGATGCGGGGGCGACACAAGTATCCGTCGAGGAAAAGGCGCCGCTACGCGATTACCTGAGCCGCGCTTTGGGCCAGCCGGTCGAACTGGTGATCCCAACCAGCTATAACGCGACTGTGGAAGGCATGGGCAATGGTTCTCTGGATTTTGCTTACTTCGGCGGCCTGACCTACTGCAAGGCCCATGTTCGATTCGGAGTGGTTCCCCTGGTGCAGCGCAACATCGACCGCACGTTCCATGCCCTGCTCATCACGCAGGCCGACTCCTCCATCCATTCACTGGCCGACCTTCGTGGCAAACGCATGGCTTTCGGTGACATCAATTCCACCAGCGGCCATTTGTTCGCGGTCAAGGCGATGATGGCGGCTGGCATCAATCCTGAAAAGGACCTGAAGTGGCAGCGTTTCACCGGCAGTCATGCCGCAACCATAGAGGCGGTTGCGAGTGGCGCCGCCGACGCTGGAAGCGTGGATGAGACCGTCTACAAGGAGATGATTGCGGACGGGAAAGTCGATGGGAAGAAGCTGCGAGTGTTCTACATCACCCCACCCTTTCCAGACTATGTATGGGCGGCAAGGAAAGACATCAATCCGGCTCTCCAGCAGCGTTTCGCCAATGCTTTTCTTAACCTGAAACCGGCCAACAACGCGGCCATCCTGAAAATTTTGCGGGCGGAATATTTTGTGCGCGCCGACGATGCGGAGTATGTCGATATGCGTAAGCTAGCCGTGCAGCTTGGCCTGATGGAAAAGCAGTAACAAGATGCTGGGTGAGATGAAACATGAAGTGCTGAAGGTGGAAGAATTGCGCGTGCGGGGTACCGGCAACGCCGAAATTCTGCGCGGTATGAATCTGACCCTGCGTACAGGAGAGAGGGTTGCGATTCTAGGTTCAAGCGGAGCGGGCAAGACCACGTTGTTCCGGGCTATCGTCGGTTTGATGCCCGCCAGTTCTGGACGGGTTCTGCTGAATGGAGTCGAGATCAGCAAATTGCGCGGTCGTCGACTTCGTGAACAGCGCCGCCACATCGGTTTTGTAGCTCAGAAGCACGATCTGGTAGAGCCGCTGCGGGTACGCCAGAATGTAATGGCTGGGGCGCTGGGCCGATGGTCGACGGCGCATGCGCTCCGTTATCTGCTTCGGCCAACGCCCGACGAGCGGAGATGTGCGGAAGAAGCTTTGCACGCTGTGGGATTGGCTCATCTATCTGATGTGGGCACGGCGCAACTCTCGGGAGGCGAACAGCAGCGAGTCGCGATTGCCCGCGCGCTGGTGCAGCAACCGATCCTACTGCTCGCCGACGAGCCGGTGGCATCTCTCGATCCCGCCAAATGCCACGAGGTTTTACGGCTGCTGATTCAGGTGGCCGTAGATCGCAACATGGCGCTGATCTGCACGCTGCACCAGCCAGACCTGGCCCGACAATATTTCGAGCGGATCGTGGAGGTGCGAGAAGGCCGCACTTACGAAGGCACGCCTGCACGAGATGCGAGCTCCCGTGCCGCCTCGGGAGAATTCGCAATATGTCCCCGCTAGATTTGCTGCGCTTCTTCGCCCAGTTCTTTCCACCCGATCTCTCGGTGCTCTATCTTCGAGCGCTGGCCCTGCCAGTGGCGGAATCGATCGGCATGGCTGCCGCAGCCATAACCCTGGCGTTTGCTGTCAGTGTTCCGTTGGGCCTGTGTATCGGACTGCGGCTCCCAGGCTCCCGCATTCTGGTGATCCTGTTGACCGCGCTGCGGGCGATTCCAGACCTCACGCTGGCGATTCTATGCGTCATCGGTTTCGGCATTGGTGCTGGGGCCGGCGCGCTAGCGTTGAGCATCTATTACGCCGCGGCGATCAGCAAAATGCTGGGAGATCTCTTCGTCACTGCGCCGCGTCGACCGGTTGAAGCGCTGACGGCCACTGGCGCCTCGCGCCTGCAAATTGCTCTTTATGGGCTGTTGCCATTGACCCGCTCCGACGTGCTCAGCTATGGGTCGTACGAGTTTGAGAGCGCCATTCGAGCCTCCGTGATCATCGGGGCAGTCGGCGGCGGCGGACTGGGCAGCGAACTTGTCGGCTCGCTGGCCGAGATGGATTATCATCGGGTGACGACGCAGATACTTGCGCTGGTGCTAGTGATTGTCGTGTTTGATAAAGCTACCGTCTGGTTGCGGCGTCATCCCAGAATGATCTGGGCAGTGCTTCCGTTGGGCTTGGCGTGCGTTGTGCACTTCGCTCCCCAACTCACGTTCAAGCTGCGCAACCTGGAAGCATTCGGCACCATGTTTCCGCCGCGCTTGAATCTGTCGCAACTGCACGGTTTGCCGCTGCTGGTGGTTCAGACAATTCTGATGGCAGTGATCGGTACGGGGCTGGCGGTGTTGATTGCGATCCCCATGGGTGCTGCCTCCTGCCGCAATCTTGCACCTGCGTGGTTGGCGATTCCGACGCGGCGGCTTTTGGAAATCTTGCGCGCGATTCCGGAGCTGGTGTGGGGCTTGCTGCTAGTCGCAGCCATCGGAGTCGGGCCCGCCGCCGGTGCTGCAGCCCTGGCGTTGCACTCAGCCGGTTGCCTGGGAAAATTGTTCGCAGAATCCCTGGAAAATGTTCCCGTCGCTCCGGTGGCCGCGATTACGGCGACGGGTGCCAGGCCGGGCGCTGTCTTCGCATATGCAACCGCACCGCTGGCGCTTGGCCCGGTGGCCGCGCACGCGTTATTTCGACTCGATTGGAACCTGCGCATGGCCACTGTTGTCGGTATGATCGGTGGCGGCGGCATTGGACAAGCGCTCTACAACGCTCAGCAGCTTTTCTTCTATCGCACCATGATGGCGTATCTGCTGGTCACGTGGTTGCTGGTGATGGGCTTCGATGCACTCAACAGCCGGCTGCGCCGTTCCTATGGCCTGGAGAGAGGAGCGCTTGCATGAGGAAACGCGCTGTTCGATCAGTCCCGGCTGAGAAATCGATCCTTGCCAGCCATCGTGTTTTTTCTGAGACTAAGACTGCGTTGGCAAAGGTAGGAAAGGTCTACGCACCCAATCCCGCCGAGCGGTTTATGCGCCCGCAATTGAATCGATTGGCATCCGACGCGAACGCTTTTCTCGCATTCATGCCGGACAAAGTCGATGAGGCGTGGCTGGCGAAAGCCCCGAAGCTGCGCATCATCGCTGGGGCCCTCAAGGGTTACGACAATCTTGATCTGGACGCATGCACCCGCCGCGGAATATGGGTCAGCAATGTTCCCGATCTGCTCACGATTCCAACCGCGGAGCTCACCATCGGTCTGATGATTGCTCTCGCCCGCAAGATCCGCGCCGGCGACTCCTGGGTGCGGACGCATGGAGTTTCGCGCTGGCGTCCCGGTCTCTATGGTGTTGGAATTCATGGAAGTACCATCGGCTTTCTTGGACTCGGGATGATCGGCCAGGCGGTGGCTGAACGCCTGCATGCATTTGGTGCGCGACTGCTCTACTGCGACCGGCGCGCTGCACCGGCTGCCACAGCAAGACGCTTGCAGCTGACTCGCTGCGATCTGGCCACGCTGTTGACACAATGCGACTACGCGATCGTCGCCATGCCACTGAATGCGGACTCTCATCACCTGCTCGATGGTCGCGCGCTCGCTAACTGCAAAAAAGGAATGCTACTGATCAATCCCTCTCGCGGTTCGGTGGTGGAGGAGGCGGCGGTTTTGCGCGCGCTGAAGACAGGACAGCTCGGAGGCTATGCGGCGGACGTATTTGAGTGCGAGGACTTGTCCGTTGCGGACCACCCGGCACGCATCCTCCCCGGACTGCTGCACCATCCAGCGACACTCTTCACTCCCCATCTTGGGTCGGCGGTCGAGCGCGTTCGACGAGAAATCGAAATGCGCGCCGCCGGCAACATCATCGATTGGGCGCAGGGCCTGGCGCCGTGCGACGCTCTCAACCTGCCGAATGGAGTTTCGTCGTGAAGCGGCGGCTGAATCTTGAACAGGTCGAGAGCTGGCTGGCACTCGTCGAAAGCGGCAGTTTTCGCGCTGCCGCCAAACAACTGTCTCTATCGCAGCCAACAGTCACACAGCATATCCAGCGGCTCGAGGCGCACATCGGCGGCAGGCTGATTGAACGAAGCGCGCGCGGATGCGTGCCGACTGCTTTGGGTCGACGGCTGGCGCCAATCGCGCGGTCGTTGCTCGAATCCGACAGGCAAGCCAGCCAGATGCTTTCGCCGCCTGCGCGTTTGGGGGCATGTTCGAATATCGGGGTGTATCTATTGCCGCAGTTGCTCGCGTCATTCTGCGCGGAGCATCCTGCACCAGCGCTGCGCATCGGTACGAATCCAGAAATTCTTGAGGCGATTGCAACCGAGCAGGTAGATATTGGCCTGCTCGAATGGTGGGTGCCGCGCCCAGGAATGATAGCGGTTCCATGGCGCCGGGAACCGATGGTGGTCATCGCCCCGCCCGGACACGCCTGGGCTGCCCGCGATGCCGTGACATTCTCCGATCTTCGCGACACACAAATGATCGGCGGAGAACCCGGCACCGGAACTGGACGTTTGCTTCGCGAGATGCTCTGCAACGGCGTAGCTTTGCCTGCTCCATCCATGGAATTGGGCAGCACAGAAGCCGTAAAACGCTCCGTCGCGGCCGGATTAGGCATTTCGGTTGTGCTGGCGTCATCCTGCGCTTCAGAGATCCGGGAGGGTCGGCTTGTAGCATGTCGGCTCGAACCTGATGTCTACAAGACCTTATGGCTCGCGCGCCGTGCTGATGTAGATTCGGATGCACCCCTTTTTTCGCACCTGATGCACAGCTCAACTGTCACGCATGCCTGATCCTTGCAAAACAAAATGGCGCTCCGTCGCGTGTGCTCTTGCCACAGTTGGGTAATGACTGGCCGGCAGAATTGTTTCCCCGAAGACTGCAGATTGCAAGCACGACCGCCGCTATTGATGAGTGGATTATGACGCGCGTTTTCTTGCGAGTCGTCATAATAGCGGTATCAGGGAAATGCGATTCCCTGATACCAGGGTGATAATTCCCTGTTAGGTTGCGCAAGAATATTGGAATGTATTGACGACAACTGCCATAGATTCGGTAGGATAGGCGCGTACGAAGCGGAGTTTCTTCTGCCGAAATCGCGAAATTCCCTGTTAATTTCCCTGTTAGCAGGGAATTTGGTCCAGAGCTTGGTTGTCGGCAGACTACCTACACCGCCATTTAGTCATCAATATCTGAGTGATAAACAGGAGATGCCCGGCAGCGCTTCTGGCAGCGCAGGACGCGCTGGCGCTTTTCCAACATTCAGCTTCACCCAGTAGCCCGGCTCCGGGCGGGGAACTCGAAGAACTGAACACACTCGTGCCATGTAGCTCCCGGATACCGAGAACTTCTCAGCTACTTTCGTCATAGGCATCGACCAAACGAGTTCGTAAAGCTGCTCTCTCGAAATCAAGTCCGCCTCCAGGCTCAGCAATACACTTTGTTCCTGCGAATCAGAGGTAGATAGCCTCGACGCGAACAATAGAGTCCGGTTCTCGTCTGCAGAAGTGTAGCGATGGTTGTCAGCGACTAATTTACAGCGGGTGGCGCTTAGGCTTCAAATCCGCGAGGGGAAATGTCTCTCCGTGCACGAGCACTCGACCTGATCTGATCTCTCTGGAATTGCCTCTGGTGTCCACGGGCAAATATCGATTCAATAGGTCTGACCACTAGTCCCTTTCAGCTAGCGCCGCTCCTGTTCCGCGTCTCTCATTGCCAAAATCTCGGGCTCGATCCTAATGAACGGATTCACTCTGGGGCCATGAAGTTCGGGGAACAGGCTGCGGCTGCCCCTGCGCACCCAGACCAAGTGCTTCAGCTTGAACGAGCGGCGATTGGAGATGTTGGTGCCGATGCATTTGGGTTAATGAGCGCTTGATGGACGATTGTACGAATTCTTTCTTGGACATGTTCTATCTGCGGCAGCGGTTGCGCAGGTTAGGTAGTGGCCATAAGGCATCGGAATAGAGGCGCGAGACTAGCCAGTGGAGGCCAATTCGGGGTGTAATTACGGTCTTGTCGCACATCGAATACCTTGAATCTAGTGAAAGCTTTTCAGTTTGAGATAGAAACTACTTGCTTTTCTAAACGAGTTATGGGAAAGTATCCTCTGCGTAGGAGCAAGCCCGATGAGATCGATGTTCCACAATTCGAAACGTAGGGCGCCGGAGATGACAACTCTCTGCGGTTACCGCCGGGCTTCGCTGGTCACCTGGCCTGCTCTTTAAGCGGGCGATCCTACGTATTTCAACCGCACAATTAGCAATCACTGAATGGCGAAGAAGGCGGTTTCTTCGACTGACACTCGATCAATGCACTGTCTTCGCTTGATCCCTCAGTGAATGCGCTGTCAGTGGCGCACTGCATGGCTACTTCTCACGGTAGGTCCGCAAGGATGGGTTCGACTCCCAAATGCCATGAAGAATTATTCCCTGACAGAAAGCTTTTCTTACACAGCTGCGCGCCTGCAGCTGTGTAAGTTGCACCGGTGGTGAGAGAGATGAGTTACTTCCACCGCAAACGAACGGGCAGGATGGAGAACCTGCCGGAGTGAAGACCTGGCGGAGCGGAGGCGTTGCCTCGAAAGACCAGGTTCCGCCATGTACTCGCTCTGAGACTCGCCTCGATGGTTCCCTGGTGTGTCTACATACTAAATTTGTAATCTGGCCGGTGGCGCAGGTAGCGGATACTTCGCCTGTTAAGCGGGTGGTCGCAGGTTCGAATCCTGTCGTGGAGATACTTCCACGTAGCTCAGTGGTAGAGCACCTCACGTGCTGCTATCGATTTTTCCCCGGCCGATAACCCTTCCAGCTATGGGCTGGTTAGAAAGTAAGAATTGTCATGTGCAAAGGATATGTGAAGGGCGGAACGCCGATAGGTTCAGATTCATTGTGCCAAACCTGCACTTACGCGCACATCATGATTGGTTACAGAGAGTCAGAAATGATCACGATATGCAATGAGGTGACCCCGAGTATTGTGGTGCCGTTCAAGGTTTATGAGTGTACGGCGTACTACGACAAGAACAGGCCGAACTACCAGCAGATGGAGAGGTTGGCGATTCATGTTTCTCCGGGCAGAACGAAGCCGGTTGGATTCAAGTCGGGCGCTGGGTTTAGACAGGACTCAGTCACTTGTATCGACGATGAAGCAAGCGACTGTGTCAAAGACGAAGAGGACTAACAGAATGCGCCGGTGGCGCAGAATACGGATACTTCGGTAGAGCACCGGAAACGGGGTCGCAGGTTCGAGTCCTGCCATTAGCTATAAAGCTGGTGTAGCTCAGTCTGTTTCACCTTCCGTAATCGAATATTCCCCGGCGAGTCAGAGCAAGTAGAAAATGCACTGAGAAGGAGGTGCGTGATGAAACTGAATGTATTGAAGTTGAGCCACCTGGCACGGCCACACACTCATGAGGGAGCGCGTGCGGTTGTAATTTCTCCGGAGCTGGGGCTGCGTCGGAGTGTACTGGCATGCATGCTTTGGGAGAACGAATTCTACGAGGATGGTGTGGCGATTGCTGGACGCATTCGCGAACTAGTCCCGAAGGTCGAGGCTTCTAAGGTTGCAGCCCTGGCCGTCGAGGCACGGATTGTGATGAAGCTGCGACACGCTCCGCTGCTGCTTGTTCGGGAGATGGCACGTCATGCGACCCATCGTGCCCTCGTCGCAGAAACCATGGCTCGCGTAATCCAGCGTGCGGATGAGTTGGCAGAGTTTGTTGCGATCTACTGGGCTGATGGACGTGCACCACTATCGGGACAGGTGAAGAAGGGGCTCGCTGCTGCCTTTCCGAAATTCGACGAGTATGCTCTGGCCAAGTACGACCGGGCCGGTGTAGTTCGCTTGCGAGACGTGCTGTTTTTGTGCCATGCCAAGCCGCTTGATGCGGAACAGGCAGCGGTGTGGAAGCGGCTGGTGGATGGGGAACTAGCGACGCCCGACACCTGGGAAGTTGCCCTCTCCGCCGGGGGCGACAAGCGCTCACACTGGGAACGCATGCTCTCTGGGCGGAAGCTCGGGGCGTTGGCACTGCTTCGCAACCTTCGCAACATGAAGGATGCTGGTGTTGATGACGATCTCGTGATCAAGGCGCTGGATTCGATGAAGACCGATCGCGTGTTGCCGTTTCGCTTTCTGGCTGCTGCCCGCTACGCTCCGCAGTGGGAGGAGCCGTTGGAGCGCGCGATGTTCAGGGCCGTCGCAGAACGCTCGCATCTGGCTGGACACACGGTTATTTTGATCGACGTGTCCGGGTCGATGATCTCGCCACTATCTCGGCGGTCTGAAATGTTTCGGGCCGATGCGGCATACGGGATCGCGGTGCTGTTGCGTGAAATCGCAGCAAAGGTAACTGTATACACCTTTTCGGACGCGACGAAGCGAATTCCGGGCCGCCGCGGATTTGCCTTGCGTGATGCGATGGAATCCAGTCAGCCTCACGGAGGAACTCGGCTGGGAGCTGCGCTCGATTCGATCAAGGAGAAGTACGATCGGATCGTCGTGGTCACCGATGAGCAGTCGCATGATCGAGTGGGTGCGCCGAAAGGCAGAGGCTACATGGTCAACGTAGCAAGCGCAAAGAATGGCGTCGGCTACGGAGCTTGGTCGCACATTGACGGTTGGAGCGAGGCGGTGATCGAATACATCCGTGAGCTCGAACGATCAGAGGCGCATTAAAACAGATGAGCTGGAAAAGATCCCAGCTCATCTTTGCCGTTTATCAATCCGCGGGGTGTTGCCGAGCGCAGTAATCTCTGCGCGGAGCGGATCGCAAGCGACCTTTGTTTCTTGGTTTACTCAGCGGGTAGCCTGCTTGCTGGAACGAACCTGTCCGGGGTGCCAGGTGAGTTGTACATGCGGAGTCTGCGGGGCGACGGATTGCCTTCCCGAAGCGCCCGTAATGATTGGTCCGCTGATGATATAGGTCATTCCAGGGGCGTTGGCAGTTTGAGAGTTTCCACCCTCGGTTGTAAATGCAATGCCGGAAGCACCCCAGCGGACCATCTGTGAAGGCAGTCCAATTACGTTTGGAATGATAATTGAGTCGAGCAGAGTAAAGTGAGTCAGATCGAATATTTGTAGTGTGTACGAAGTAAAACTTTGCCCGTAATTATTCTGGTTCGGAGTCTGACCCAGGAAATAGGCGCGACCCAAAGTCGAGTCTGGAACCATAAGGCCCGATGCCATGAAATTTCCTACCTGCGTGCCGTTCGCCGGATTGGTTACCGCCCCGCCATCACTGTAGATGTATCCAGTGCCCACATCGAAGTGCGGTCTGTATCCCAGGTAATTATTGCTGCTGAAAATCTGATTTAGCGTGACTCCATTGGCGGACACACTCAACGATAAAAGAGCCTGCGAACTGGTAGAGTAACCCGACTGCGCGTAGAGTGCGGTACTATCTGCTCCCCATGTAAGATTGCCTGAACTCACCGTAGATGAGGACAGCGTTTCGTTTCGCGGCGTTGCCCCATCAAAGATCGCGACGGCGCCGCATGCTGCGGGCGAGATGTCTACATTTCCCTGGGTCACAGCGATTGTCTGCGGCGAACCGGGAGCGACCTGAACCGACAGGGCGAAATCACAGCTTTCGACGGAACCCGGGCCGAAATCACCCCCTACGTTGCCGATACCTCCGTTGCCTGCGCCCAATGGGATCTGCAGGTCCGGAGTCATCGCAGGCAGATCGTATCGCTCGACCGAAGCGCTTCCGGAGAATCCGGCATACAGGTACTGATTGTCCTGAGATAGAGCGAGGACGTAGGGACCGCTTGGTTCGCTTTGAACGGACTTCAGAACTCCAGCGACCGGATCGATGGTCGCGATGGTATTTCCATGGACCAAATCCTGGGCAGTCACGCTTTCATACAGCAGACCGGTCGCAGAGTCCCAAACCAGGTCTGATCCGGCAAGATTCAGTGCGGTGAGTTGCATGCCTGTCCCCAGGTTTGGCGTGACTGTAAATCCAAGCGGATTCGACAGGGCTTCATTTGGATCGTTGGCAGCGATGATCGGTCCAGCTACCGGACTGGCGAGAGCTGCGGCCGGAATGGTCACCTGCATTTCCGTAGCGCTAACGTAGGTACTTTCCTGCACGTTACTGTTCCAGGTGATTCCAGTCGAAGGAGAGAATCCCTGCCCGGAAATCGTTACCACGGTATCGGGACTTCCGGCGGGAACAGACTCGGGGCTAAGAGCCGTTAAGATTGGCGCCGGGGTAATATATGCACCCGTGGCGGAGCTGGCCACTGCGCCGGGCGCGACAAAAGGACCATCAAGTAGACAAATTGTGTTGCCCGAAATGAATGCCAGTCCCGCACTTCCCCAACGAATCAGATTGGTACCCCCGCTGCACTGGGCAGGCAAAAAGATCGCGTTGATGTAGTTGTGCTGATTCTGATCGAAAACTTGAATCTGCGGACCGGAAGGTTCGTTAGGAAACTCAGGGAAGCTGGAATCATTCATGAAGTAGGCGCGGTCGAGCGCAGAATCAATCGTGAAGGCGGTTGATTCATATGAGGTATTGGGCAACACGGCGTAGTGGCCGAGTAGACTGCCGGTCGAAGGGTCAACGACATTTCCGTAAGCATCGTACAGATCAGTGGAGGTCGGGTCGTACAAGATCTCCGAGGAAAAATCACCAAGAACGCCTTGCTCTGTGCTTGCAAGGTTCGCTCCGGAGGCGTTGACGGTGATATGAAATTCAGGACCTCCAGAGATTACGGTGGTTGTCCCATAGATCGTTGTGGCGTCGGCGCCCCACTGAATTTTGTCGATGCTTTCCTGGCTCAAGACGGTGGTGACGGCGTAGTTCGCGCGCGCCACACCGTCGTCATAGACGGCGACCGCTCTGCTGCCTGTGTTACCGTACTGTGCTACCGCAATCGTATGCGGTAGCCCCGGCGCAACCTGCAGGTCGCTGATGGATTTCTGCCCTGTGGGAGTCGAACCATAAGCATTGAATTGGATATCCGGAGCGAGCGATGGCAGCTTTAACCTCGCGACGCTACTGATCGCGGGCAGCGAAACATACAGATACTGCTGGTCGCCGCTAATCGCAAGCAGGTCAGGTTCGCTGGGCAGTACCTGGCTGGCGACCATGGATCCGGAAGAAGGATCGATGGCAACCACGCTACTCGCATTTGAGCTGGCCGAGGCCTGAATCGTGGCATAAATGCGTTGCTGTTTCGGATCCCAGACAAGCGAATTGGAGGGCAAGCTAACTGTCCGCACTCGATTGTCCCCTGCGATGCAGTTGAGTTTCAGCACGGAAGACGTACCACCGCCGGGCCCAGGATTGACGACGGAGATGTCGACGGTACCCACCGCCGCCACATCGGACGCATTGATTTGCGTTGTGATCACTCCGTTGGCGCCGCCGGTTGATCGCACGGCTCCGTTAATCAGTACCTGGGAGCTGTTGATGAACCCGGATCCCGAAATGGAGAGGATGAAGTTCGGAGCGCCGGCTGTGACCGTTGCTGGAGACAGCGCCGAAATCACGGGAGCAGGATTTACTACGGCAAAAGAAATTGGGTTCGATATTCCGTTGGAATTTTGCACATTAATCGAGAGTGTAGTAGCTGTCGTGAGCAATTGTGCGGGTATCGTCGCCGTAAGCGTGGTCGCTGATACGAAGGTGCCCGCAAACGTGTATCCGCCGATCGACACAAAGGAACTTGAGGTAAACCCGGTACCGGTAATTGTGATCACGGTATCAGACGAACCCACGATCGCGGAAGCCGGCGCCACAGATGTCAACGCCGGGGCCGGGGGGCTTACTACCGAAAAAGCGCTCGCGTTCGACGTTCCTCCGCCGGGCGCCGGATTGGTGACAGTGATGTTCGTCGTCCCCAAAGTCGCGAGATCAGTCGCAGTCAGCGCAACAGTCAGCTGCGTCGTGCTCTGAAATGTTGTGCTTCGCGCTACGCTACCGAATGAGGCCACGGATGTCTGTGCGAAGTTGGTTCCAGTGATCACAACACTCGTTGCCGCCGATCCGACAACGGCAGAATTTGGCATCAGTTGCGTAATGGTCGGTTGGCCATTGTCCACGGTCAACTGTATCGTCACCGGACCATTCGGACTAGTGGCGCTCTGACCCTCCGGGCCCACAACTCCGACCACAAAGCTTCCACCCATTGCAACCAGAGACGGCGAGACAGTTGCGGTCAATTGTGTGGAACTCACAAATGTTGTCGGCAGATTGCTTCCATTGAGCGTTACGGTGCTACCGGAAACGAAACCTGTTCCCGTCACTTGCAGTGTGAACGCTGCCGAACCTTCAGCAACTGTAGTCGGCGAGATTGAAGTGATGGTGGCCGGTGCCAACTTTGTCGTTTGAGTCGAATTCCCGCCGCCACAGCCAGCGATGAGGAGTCCAAGAACACATGAAACAACGATGAAAAGAGTAGAGGACCGCGACAGGTTTTGGATTGGCATAATCTCTCATGGCACAGCTCAGAAGTGAGAAAGTCGAATCATAGTGACTGCCTGTATCGCTTGACAAGGAATTTGGTAACCCCCGAGAGTTTCGCAAGGTCACTACTCGGGATATGCGCCCTAAGAGGCCCAGCGGAAAGCGCGAACACAATTTCTAATTCCGTAACCTGCGACACGAAACTTCGGCTTGATGGGTTATCCGTGTCAACCGAGTTGTTGTCCGTCCGGTTTGCCGAAAAGATTCACAGGCTAATCCCCCCGAATGCCGGCCGAGACGTTGTTTGAAAGGCAACTTACCCGCATTGGAAGCACAGGTGCGGTACATTGGAAAGCTGAAAGGCCGGCATAAACCCTCCGACAGACTAATGATTAATCTCCTGATATCAAGGAAAAGCTGGTATCAGGGAAATGCTGTTCCCTGATACCGAGGTGAAAATTCCCTGTTCGGTTGCGCAAGAGTATTGGCGCGCGTGACTGTAATTGCCGTAGATTCGGTAAGATAGCAGGATCTGTAGCACAGATTCGTCGGCCGAATTCGCGAAATTCCCTGTTAATTTCCCTGTTAGCAGGGAATTTGATCCGGAGCTTGACTGTCGGCAGACTACCTGCACCGCCAATTTCTAGTTTCGAGACGTCCAGCAAGAGTCAATTAATTACGGAACTTCCCAGTGAATACTGGGGAGTTCGTCTTTCTTTGTCCAAAGCCGTTCCGAGAAAGCCAAGCTTGTCTGTGGGTACATGTGGGGGTATGTTCACTCAAGCTGCGGGTAGATTACAAGTGAGGCCTTCCAATGAAGCTAACAGACGTTCTGCTGCCGCCCACTGCTCACCACGGTCAGCCGCAGGGGTCTTATGGTGAACGCAGATTACGCGGGCTTTAGTGTCGTTGGTTTTCCTCAGTGCCGGCATGGGGATGATGCACTGGCTTTTTCAGAACTCGATTCGGCCTTGAAAGGCAATCATGCGGGGCGAACTATCCCCTCCAAGCCCAACACCAAGTAAACCGGTGGGCGGTGAAGTTACGCTCTGCAGCGTTCCGAATCTTGCCGGGACTGAGCCAGGCACGCCTGCCTGTACCGTGCTGGGCAGGGCAAAGTTGGGATGGTTGAAGGCGTTAAAAAAATGTCCACTCAGGCGGAACGTGACTCCTGCTTTCATAGGAAAGATTTTCGTGATGTAGATATCCGAATACGTGAAGTGCGGACCGCGCACAAAATTGCGGCCTGAATTGCCGAACTGGCAGATCTTTGGATTATCATTCTGCACGCCGAGCTCGCCGGTGTAGCATGCCCCGGTTGTTGGATCGACAACCGAGACAAATGCGTCAGGATTGAGCCACTGCTTTGTTCCTGTCACGGTAACGCCAGGGTAGGGAGTCTTGCGATAGAGCGGCACTTCCGGCACTCTGTTGGCATAGTTCGGGACTGCAAACTGGATGGTTTGCGCGGGATTGGATGCTTGAAAAACGCCATTGCTGTTCGCGCTATACGCCTGGCTTAACACGCTGAAGGGCAGTCCGGAGTGAAGGAACGCCGTCTCTGAAAAAGACCATCCGCCGAAGATCTGACGCAGCAACGCGTTATCGGAGTGAAACGGCACTTGATACATCCCGAATGCGGAAATATTATGCCGCACATCGTAGTCGCAACTGGCATACTGTCGGCTCAACTCTCCGGGTAGTGGAGACTCAAGTCCCTGCGTGGAGAATGCCAGCAGACCCCCATTCGATACTTCGTCGAGGCAGTGGCTGAATGTGTAGTTGGCGCGCAGCGTCAAGCTATTCCACTGCTGCGTATAGGCGGTCTGCAATCCGTTGTAGTTACTTTTCGCACCGGTTTGGAACTCGGTCACATTTCCAAAACGCTGATCGAGCGGCCTCTGAAATGGAAACGGCGAGAAGCACCCACTGCAGACGTTCTGATATCCATTGAGCTGTACCTGATAGGGTTCATGCAGGCCTCGTGTGCCTACATAGTCCATGCGCAGGTCGCCGCGCGAGCCGAATTGCTGTTCGATGCCGAGATTGTACTGATAGTAGTACGGGGTCTTTAGGGTCCCGGTGGGGAAGGTATTCAGGCTGACGGCGAGAGGACAGGTTGCCTCACCCGGCTGGATGCCCGCGCAAGGCGCACCACCAGAGTTAAAGATTGTCTGAAATGACGTATTGGCACTGGAAGTGGCATCGACAGCGCTATCGGGAACACCTGGAGCGATGCCAATGCCGCCTACCTGCCCAGCAAGGCCACCCGTGAAACTGGGATCATTGGGAGCGTTGATGAGACCGCTATCGGCAATCTGCTGCGGAATGATGTCATTAAATGCACCGAATCCTGCATGGACAGCTGTGTGCGGACGAAGCTGGTAGGCAATCGAACCTCGTGGCTGATAGATGAACAGTGGTGTCGCTGCAAAGAGGTTTTGAACTCTGCTGAGAACTACCTGATTCAACGGTTGATTGGTAGTGTGCGAAGCATCCAGGAACGAGCCGGCCATGCGGGAAAAGAGACTCTGCGGACTGGTGACGTTGGTATTCCAGGTCACGCGCATGCCGTAGGTAATCGTCGACTTCATGGAGGGTTTGTAGGTGTCCATTGCGTAGTATTCAAAGTTGCCTGCTCCCACTCTTTCTTTTAGAGAGACTGGAAAGTTCTGCTGTGCGGTATATGCGGCTCCATAGGTGAACTGCGCAAGGTCGTTGTAGGCAACGGTTGGAACGGTGCCTTCGCCAAGGTCATAGTCGCTGGTGTCGACGCGGCGTGTATTGATACCGAAGTGAAATGTGTGCTTGCCGTGTGACCAGGTCAGGTTGTCGTTGATCTGCCACTGCGTGACCTTGCGCCCCTGTGGAAAGGTGTTGTTTAATCCGCCGATCTGGGTGAAAGGCACGCTGTCGCTGCCCGATGCGAGCACGATAGGAAAAGTTTGCAGCGTCTGGGGATAATTGTTCGGTTCGAAGATGCTGGAGTACCAACTCGCTCCAGGATTAAATTGATTTACCAGATTTGGGCTGAACAGATGTGTGTAGCCAAGCACCAGCGTGCGTTGCGGCTGCGGTGAAAACGAGTTGAAGATGGAGTTGATTGGATCTGTCCACTCGGCCTGCAGTCCCGTGTCCTGTTGAAAGCGATACCAGATGCTGTCTTTGGAGTTGATGGTGTGGTCGATCTTCACCACGATGAGATTCTCGCTGTCGCTGTTATTCAGAGAACGCTGCCGCTGAGACGCGCAGCCGCTGCCATCGAGCAGAGTTCCACTGGGCGGGGCGGGCAACAGATTGCCCGATGCATCCAGGGGGCAGGCTGTGATCGCCACGGGCGAACCGCCGGGAGCGGGCAGCAGCGAGAACATGTCTTTATAGAAGGGAATCTCGGAGGGCTGAGCGGGCAGATCAGTTCCTGTAACCGGATCATAACCGCCCGTAGCAAGTTGGCCCAGCACGTACTGCTGATAGGCGGGTGTGGGCAAGGTGGTTGGCGTGACGATCGGCAATGCGATGCGAACGCCCTCATAGTGGGCAAAGAAAAAGAGCTTGTTCTTGCGGATCGGCCCTCCTACGCTGACGCCGAATTCATTCACTACAGAACGCGGCTTCTGGGCAATGTCGCCTGGTGTGTCGTTCGCGTGAAGGAAGAAGTCCTCCGCATTGAACAGAGAGCCATTCCATATTTCGTAGAGGTCTCCGTGAAATGCATTCGTGCCGGATTTGGTGATGTAATTGACCTGGGCGACGGCGTATCTGCCCTGGTCGACGGAAAACGAATTGGTGTTGACGGTCGCCTCCTGAACCGCATCGAGACCGATCACCAGATTCGTGGCTAGGCCGATATTCAGACCCAGCCAGGGATCGTTTGAGTCGTAGCCGTCGAGGATGTAGCCATTGGAAGTCGCAGGGAGCCCATTGAACTCAACGTTGCCATAGCCGCCGGCAGACTTGGCATCGCTGGACGAGCCAGCGGTGTTCATCAATGCTCCTTGCGCGAACTGCGTGAGATAGGTCAAATCCTGACCGGGATTTGGCAGGCTCTTGATCGTTTTGGCTTCGACGGTGGTCGTGGTGTTCGAATTGCTGAGACTCAAAAGCCCCTGTTGTGCCGTCACCTCGACCACCTGTTTGGATGACGCTGGATGGATCGAGAAATTCAACGCCACGTTGCGGCCAACCTCGACCAGTGTAGGCTTGGAAGCCGCTGCTGCGAAACCTGCAGCGCGCACAACGAATTGATAAGTGCCGGGATTCACCTGGGAAAAAAGATAGCGTCCGCTCACATCTGTTTTTCCGGTGCGGATTGCCTTCGTATTCGTCTCCGTCGCGGTGACCGAAGCATTGGCAATAACGTCGCCGCTCGCATCCGTTACTGTTCCGGAGATGGCGCTCGAAGTTCCGCTCTGCGCCTCGAGCCGGCGCGAGTTAACCCTAGTTAATATCAGTAGGATGAAGATGTATTTCCATGCTCGAGTCGCCCGCACGTCGGCCTCCAGTTGTTTTGTGGTCCTTGGCTTGGATGGAAGTCGGAAAGGTAACCCGTCAAAGCTATTTAGGTCTACCTAAGTATTTAGGTAAACCTAAAATAGAGGTGATGTCAAATGGGTGGAATGGGGGCGAGCATGACAACACGCCGGGTCAACTTGAATACGGAATCGGTGGACAATTACTTGAAGGCCATCTTTGCGCTGGGTGGACAAGAGGAAAAGCGCGTGACAAGCACCGCCCTGTCCGAGCGCCTTGGAGTGGCTCCGGCCTCGGTCACCAACATGCTCCAGAAGCTGTCCGCGTCTCCAACTCCGTTCGTCGAATACGAGTCGCGCCGGGGTGTCCGTCTGTCAGCCGCAGGCAGGCGGCGTGCACTGGAGATTCTGCGTCATCACCGATTACTTGAGACGTTTCTGTACAAAGTCCTGGACTACCCGATCGAAGAGCTCCATGACGAGGCAGAACGGTTGGAGCATTTCATCTCCGAGCGTTTCGAGGAGCGCATCGATGCGAAGCTGGGCCGGCCCAAGTTCGACCCGCATGGCCACTGCATTCCCGCTCTGGACGGAAACATGGTGAAACAGACATCCCGACCGCTTACGGAGATCGACAAAGACGGGTATGTCGTTGTCGACAGCATTTCGGATCATGATGCCGCTTTGTTAAAGAGGCTCAAGGCTCACCGCATTACACCGGGTGTTCGATTGCATGTCACATGGTCGAGTCGAGGCGAACTGATTCTACGAGCCAGTGCTGGCTCCAAGCCTCTGCGCCTTCCTCGATCTGCCGCTGAAGCAGTCCGAATCCGGTCTGCAAATTAACCACCCCAGGTCACCGGTCACGCCAACTGCTGCCGAATGATCAGTCTCCTATACGGCTCTCATGAGACATTGCCATGCAGGCTCTCGAGACGGCGAAGGCGTCAATTGTCGCCGCGAATACACGGCCAACGCAGGGCTGCAGTCCGAGGGAGCGGTGGAAGCTATGCACGTTACTTAACAAGATTGTATTAACTATGGTTGACTGTGTCGTAGGTGGCAGAGTCACGTCTCTTGAATGCAAACGATGCAAGATCGCGGAGTCACTCATTGGGGCTTTCGTCAGGCCGCACAGCTGCGGCCAATCTCGTCGTAGAGCTTCACGCCGAATACTCAGGACGGGATTGGAAATTCGAGTGGCATGCGAAGTTGAGGCAAAATCCCGAGCGTCAGGCTGACTTCGTGCTTGTCATCCCAGGCACGAAGTCATGGGCTCGCACGTCACGCTTTTCAACCCTCGAGAGTGAACAGGCCCTAGGGCAGCTTGGTCAAGTAACACGGGTTCTTCATGTTCTGCGCTGGAGGCGTCGGTGGAGACATCCAGGGCGGATTGTTGAAGTCGAAGAACTCCGACATATCAGGCTGCGCCGCGTCCCGCTTGGTCAGCGGTGGTAGATTGAACCGCTCTTCGATGAGCTTCAGGATAGCCGTCGAATCCATGACTGTGTGGGAGACATAGTTCTTTTTGGCAAATGGGGAGATCACAGTCAAGGGCACGCGATAGCCGGTATAGGTGAAATTGCATGTCGGACCCGTCACGCCATTATTACAGACGTCATCCGGCTGAAGGTCGATTGGCGGGATGCCATCGGGACTGACGGTCGGTTGCGGCGCGACGTGGTCGTAAAGACCGCCGCTCTCGTCGAATGTAAAGATAAACGCCGAATCTTCCCACGAAGAACTTTCCATGAGCGCGTTGATGATTGTGGCGGTATACCTCGCTCCAGCCTGGACATTTTCCGGATGGGCGTCATAGTCGGATCCATGTTGGTCGAGCCCAGCGTCAGATGCAGGTTCGATCTCCGCGACCTGGGGCAGAGTGCCGTTTTCCAGATCGCTGAAGTACTCGGAGATGGGGGCTACGTTTTGTGGATACTTCGCAAGAATGGTTTGCGCATAGCTGAAGCCCTCAAGGTAACCTGTCTGGATCAGGCAGGAGGGCTTATAGGGCGGTCCGGCACAGCCGGTGCCCTCCGAGTTGATGTAGACCTTCCAGGTTATACCCGCAGCCTGGAGCTCTTCGAAAATAAGCTTTGACTTCAACTGAGGCGTATCCGCAGCGTTGGTGCCGTTCGGATAGGCGT
The DNA here is from genome assembly GCA_963794795.1 of uncultured Acidobacteriota bacterium. Taxonomy (GTDB): domain Bacteria; phylum Acidobacteriota; class Terriglobia; order Terriglobales; family Acidobacteriaceae; genus JAKAAZ01. The sequence goes on from CAWCFC010000019.1 coordinate 22,394, forward strand.
ATCCGCCGGAAGTCGCCGCATCAAGATACTCGCGGTTGACTTCGGTGCGAGACATTACGGGGTGGAAGAAGCGGTCGGACGTGGCGAAATTGGTAGCCATAAAGTAGTCGTAGTTGAGGTCCGTGCCGTTCCAGTAGCCCATGGCGCGGAGGCCGTTCGTGTCGAAGAACGGAGTTCCGGGGTTTTTGCGGGCGTCTCCCGCTGCAGTGTGAACAAACCCATTATTCTTTGCCGGATACTTGCCCACCTGATCCCCGTAGTTCCAGTCGACATGGGCCTCGTTCCACGAAGGGCTGGTGTTTTCGTTGCAAACCGAAATCATGTGGAATGAGGGGACGGTGACACTGGTGTCCAAAACGCAATTGCTGGGCGGAGGGTCGGCGGGGTTGCACCCGGGGAGGGCAGGAGGGGGGCCATAGAGCGGAGCCAGGCCGCTTGTCGGGTTGAACTGAGGCAGGCCGTCGAACGACTGGTCGGGAATTCCGCTCTCCTTCCAGTATTGCCGCATCGCGCCGAAGTAGTTATCGAGCGAGCGATTCTCCTGCGCAAAAAACACGATGTGATTGATCGACGTGAGACCTGCCGTTCCTTGCTCGAACGTCGGCGTCACCGTAGTAGTCGCCTCCAGAGTCAGGCGGCAGGTTCCCGTACCCGTGCACACGCCGGACCATCCTGCAAAGGTATTGCCAGACTCGGCAGCCGCCGTCAACACAACCGCTGTTCCTTTGGGAAAGCTGGCGGTGCAGCTTTGCGGGCAGTTGATCCCCGCAGGAGTGCTGGTAACCGTTCCCGCGCCGGTGCCTACGCTGGCCACCGTCAGTTGGATAGGCGGAGGACTCGTTGCGACAGTGATCTTCACACTCGCCGAGGTTGTGCCTCCAGCTCCAGTCGCAGTCGCCGTGTAGGTGGTCGTGGAGGTCGGGCTGACCGACACTACTCCTCCAGTTGCCGCCAACGTAGTCTTGCTGCCATTGGTTCCGGCCAGTGTCACCTTTGTGGCGTTCTTTACAGACACGGTCAGAACGGAAGAACTTCCCTTCGCGATCGATGTGGGATTTGCGGTGATCTTGCCCGTTGGCGCGGTAGCTGCTACAGCCTGGCTGCTGACACCGACACCCAAGAACGCGGGAACCGCGCAAGGAAGGAGCATCGAGAAAACGTAACAGACAAGTTTCATGACGATTCACCGGCAATCTTCGCTTCCGCGTAAACACACGCGAAAGTAAAAGCGAGTCAACATCAATTTTCGCCGCTGGGGTGCGTCGTGGAGGAGGGATATAACGAACTGATCATACCCTGAGATGAGAGCGCAGTGCTTTAGTTTTTTGCAGAAGCTTCGATTTCATCAAATAAATTCCCCGTTCAGTCGAGTTTCCAGTTTATGTCCCCCACCCTGGTGGAAATTCAGGGAGAAGTCTTATTGACCGGAGCGGGCGGCGATCTTAGCGTAGCTCTGCCATTTTCCCGTAAAGGTGGGATCTCGTGGAGCGCCGAGGCGGAATTTCGCCTGATTTCCAAGCGTCCGACAAATACGTGAAGCGAGACCGCAGCGCGATTGTTCGCTAAGTGACAGAACGCAACGCGGTGATTGGATCCGCGGAAGCGGCGCGTATTGCAGGAATCGCGGAAGCAATCAATGCAATTCCCATCATGAGGAAGATGCTCGCGGTATAGAGCCAAGGGTCAATGGGGCTGACCCTAAAAAGATACGACCGAATCAATTGAGAAGTCGCAAGTGAGGTCAGCACCCCGAGTGCGCAGCCCATTAGCGCGAATCTCGCCCCCGAATACAGCACGAGCTTGACTATACCTTCGCGCTGCGCACCAAGCGCCATGCGGATCGCAATCTCCTGGGTGCGCAATGTGACCGAGAAGGATACGACAGCATAGATGCCAGTCAGCGCAAGCAGCAGGGCAGCCAGCGCAAACATGCCAATCAACTCTGTCATGATGCGGCGCGGTGCCTCGGTGGTGGAGACAACGTCCGACATGGAACGAACCTGTTCGAGCGGGAGTTGCGGATCAATTTTCGCTACGGTGCGACGAACGGTTCCGATGATCTGGTCAGGAGGTATCGCCGCGCGAACAACGATGAAACCGCCGCCGGGACTGACACGGGTTTGCGGCGATGCGGATCCATAGAGGATGGCCGGTTGCCGGGTCGACGCATACCACTGATCATTCGCTTCTTCATCGCGCGAACCGATCCTTGTATTGCCAACAACACCCACCACGGTCGCCCATGGCATGTTTTTTCTGGGGTTTCCGACGTGCATCCGCTTGCCAATCGGGTTCTGCCCCGGCCAGGAGTGTTGCGCCATGGACTGGCTCATAACGATAACCAGCGGAGAGTCCGCACGGTCCTCCTCGGTGAAGGTGCGGCCCGCAATCAACGGAATTCCGAGCGCCTGAAAATAGTTTCCGTACACAGATCCGAATGCAGCAAATTTCAACTTCCACCCGGCTGCAGATTGACCCTCGATTGTGTAGGCGGACAATCCAGAATTTCCGGAGGATGGAATCGTAGTGCCGATCCCAACATCGAGGATGCCGGGTTTCTTCGACAGTTGATCGACAAGATCTCGATTGAAGGTCTCCACAGAGGCATCCGAAGGATATTGTTCCTTAGGGAGCCGATAGCCGGCCACCAACACATGCTGAGGTTGAAATCCCGGGTCAATCGAGAGCATCTTCTGATAGCTGCGTACGAATGCCAATGAGGCGATCAGCAATACGAGCGCGACCGCGATCTCTGAAATAACAAGCGCTGACCGCAGACGTGCATGACTTGCTGCGCCCGTGCTGGTGGACACGGTATCTTTGAGCCCTGCGATCAAGTTGATTCGTAAAGCGACAAACGCGGGTAACAGGCTCGAGGCAACTCCGACCGCGACCGAGACGCCTAGAGCGAAGAGCGCTACCGGAACATTGATTGATATGGAATCAATACGCGGAATCGATTCCGAGAGCGAGTGCGACGCAATCCGGATCGCAATCCCTGCAAAGACCAATCCAAGCAATCCTCCGCTAAGACTCAGGAGCAGTCCTTCCAGGACAGTACCTCGAAAGATCGAACTGGAGCGGGCGCCAAGCGCGAGGCGAACTGCATATTCGCGATGGTAGCGGACCGCTCGCACCAGCATGAGAATTGCAATGTTGGCACATGCAATCAAGAGAACCACACAGACTGCGATCAACAACATGCGAAGCAGTGGTCTGGTGTCGCCAGTAAATACGTCACTGAGTAATTGAACATCGCCGCGGATGTGAATCTTGGACATCGAAGGCGGAAAACTGTTCATGATCTGCCGCGAAACTCGATCGGCATCCTGTGCTGCCTGTGAAACGGAGACGCCGTCTTTCAGGCGCGCAACCATCTGATATCCCCAAAATCCAGCCGCTCCCTCAGACAACTCGGCTGTGGTGAGACTCAGGGGAACCCACAATTGCGCCTGATTCAGTCGACCCGCCTGGAGTGGGAACTCGAAGTCGCGCGGCATGACACCGATGATGGTGTAAGGATTGCGGTCCAATTCGATCGCGGCTCCCACCGCGCGCGGATCACGATGATACCGATTGGTCCACAGCGCATAACTGATGACAGCGACCTGTGCGTGCGCATCGTCTTCCTGGCGGGAAAAGACGCGGCCGAGCAACGGTTCCACTCCGAGAGTTGGAAAGACGCCCGAGGTGAGCCGCGCTGCTGGAATATTTTCAGGGGATGGACCGCCGGTAAGTGCAAAACCAGTTCCGGTAAATGCGCCCATGGACGAGAAGGCCTGGGCTTCCGTCGAATAGGCCCGGATGTCTCGCGCCGTAATGCCAATCCCAGAATTTTCTCCGACATGTTCGCCCAATTGCACCAGGCGGCCAGGGTCGTGGAAAGGAAGAGGTCGTAGAAGAATTCCTTCGATGAGCGAGAAAACTGTCGTTGTCGCGCCGATGCCTAAAGCCAGCATCAGGGTGACAGTGAGAAAGAAACTACGCGCTCTTACGAGGCGCCGTGCGGCGTGTCGAAGGTCTCTCATCCAGACGTCCATGAAACTCTCCTGCTTCAATCAGGGATAGACGAAACGCAATGGCGAAAGTCTTCGAATATTCCAATCGGTCATCGTTGCCTGTTCGATCCAGAACCGTCGCCTCTCGGTCACCAGATTCACTCGGCACGCAGGGCCGTTAGTGGATTCATTCTCACTGCACGTCGGGCAGAAATATAACACGCGAGCAATGCCACCGTCATGAGCAGCAGAGATACGCTCGCGAATGTGAGAGGGTCGGTTGTCCCCACGTCATAAAGCATGCCTGAAAGCAGGCGTGTCACAAGGAGAGCTCCTGCCAGTCCGAGCGCAATGCCGACGCAGATAAGTTTGCGCCCTTCGCCGAGAACCAGCCGCACAACATCATGACGATTCGCCCGAGTGCGACGCGAATCCCGATTTCTCGAATGGAATGAATTATTTTTCGGGGAGAGGAAAGATGGCCTCAATTGCGGGCATTATTGAGACAGGTTGAGATGTGGCTTTATTCTTTGCTGCAGGGACCTGGTCTGAACTGACCGAACACTTCGGCCAAATTCTACAAGAGGAATATGAGCGCCCATCCAGCGTGATACAGACCATTGAGACAAGTCAGGAGGTCCGAAAGCAGACCTTCTGAGCAATCACTTATGGCGGACAACATTCCATTCGGGATCGATAGAATTCCATGTGTGTGTGCGCAAGTCGCGGCCTTCAGGCGCGTGTATGGAGCGCGGATATCTCCCGCGCTCCTACAGGTCAAGGGAGCAAGCTAGTCGATGCGAATATCTCCTGAGCCTGTCTCCGCGCGGACTTCAGGGCCACCTCCGTTCAGTTGTGCCTGCACATGGTGATGATCCTTCGAATATTGCATCGCTACAGAAGAGGGCGCAGAGATGTCGCCAGAACCAGTTGACGCGTCCAGATTCATCGGCGCATTTCCGGTGGTCAGCTGAATGTCGCCGGAGCCAGTCTGGAGCTTCCATGGAGAAGTGGGCGTTCCGGCCGCCTTGATTGTGCCCGATCCTGTTTCTGCCGCGAGTGCGCCGTTCACGCTTTTCAGGTCGATGTCGCCGGAACCTGTCTGGGCCCATGCATCTCCCCGACCGGTGCTGTCGATTGCGATGTCGCCGGATGCTGTCTGAACCTTAAATCCCCCTTGAAGTCCAGAGGCCTTGATGTTCCCCGATGCCGTGTTCAATTTCGCTCCGTTGCCCACGCCAGTATCGGCGATATCACCGGAAGCGCTGGCGGCATTGAGCATGGTATCGGCAGGTGCCTCAATCTGATAGCTGATGCTGATGTTGCGCAGGTTCTCCTGATGCGCCCCGATGCGGATTGTGTTTCCGTTTTGCTCGATGGGCGGATTGGCGGCGATCTGCTGCACCTGTGCCGGGTCGCCATTTTTATTCGCTTTGACGATGCCGTGAATACGGATCTGGTTGGCGGTTCCGCGAGTGAAGGTAATGTCGCCGGAAGCAGTGTTGACCGAGAGATCGAGCGTGCCGGTGAACGACAAGGTGCGATCGAAGGTAGCCTCGGCTCCGTCTGCGCCCGCCTTTAAAGCGACAGGCGGAGTGGGAGGATTTACGAGAGCAAGTTCAGGCAGCGCGAGAGCAGAAGGGGCGGTTGAGGTTGCCACCGTCGCCGAAGTTGAACGTGCTCGTAAGGTCGATGAAGCCGCCGGCTTCGCTGTCAACCCGGAAACTGATTGAGCCGGGCGCGAGGCTGCTGCCGGGGCGCTTGAAACCGTCGCAACCGGGCTTGACTGTGTGGCTGCCTGCACACGGACGATGGCACCTGCGGCAAACAATATGGCGGGAAGGACAAGGAAAGCGAAACGAGCGCGGGCGCTACCGGAGAACGCTTGGCGGAGGTAACTGTCGTTGAACAGCTGTTCAATACGCCGAGAAATGCTGCTGGGACGGGCCATGGCGACTCCTATGAGTGTTGGGCGCGGCGTTGCTGCAAATTCAAGCAGAATCTGGGCATATGCCGAGCGGTTGGAGGCTGCATCGAGGCCAGAGCGATCGCTGATGGCCTCACCAAGATTGGAGAGATTGCGTTTGAGCCACCACCCCAGCGGGCTGAACCAGGTGAAAGCCGCATAAAGCGAGGCCAGAATCTGCAAATGAAAATCGTGCAAAGTCACGTGCGAGCGCTCGTGCGCAAGCACAACGTGAAGCTTCTCTTCAGTCCAACTTGTGTAGCCTGCGGGCAACAGAACACCTGAGCCAATGGTGACGGGGGTGGTGATTCGGTGGCTGAAGCGCAGCTTGAAGTCTGTGCTAATGTGCATGGCGCCGCCCGATGGAACGGGAGTGGAGGAATACCAGAGGCGCAATGCGCACGCCAAGCCAAAGAGCAAACGAGCCAGGAGTGTGACGGCGATCAGAAAGTACGCGAGCAAGGCAACACCCAACAGCGAGAGTTTCCCGCGGACGGCGACAGGTTGTGCAGAGGCGACGCCTGGTGCGGGCGACTGAACTGATTGGGAAGATATAGCGTGATCGCGATTGCGCTCGGCAGTTGGCGTTGCAGTTTGTGGCGCGTCCCCGTGATCGTTTTGCGGCGCGGCAGTCATGGACACCGCGAATGAATCCGCTCCTGAGGCTGGTCTTGACGTTGTTGGTGCGAGCACCGAGTGGAGCCCGAGCGAAGTTGGTGTCGGAATTGTTGCGAGGGGAAGAACCTGCCATCGCGCGGTGAATGGAAGCGCAAACGGCATCAGCAAGGAGCCCACGAGGACTCCGATCCATGCATAGCGCTGCGAAACGACGTTCTGGACGCGGAAGATCCGAAGGGCCGCCCAAACAATCAATGCAAGAATGAGGGATCGAAGAACGGCTTCAATGAACGCAACTAACATGGGTCACCATCCACTTGTTTCCGATCCTGGAGCTCGCAGCAACCATGATCGGTAATCCAAAGCCACTCACAGCATCGACAAGCCGAAAGACAGGCGAATGTTTCCAGCGGACTCCCGCTCTGGCGCGCTAGCTTTCGCCTTTTGTCTTACGTTTGTCCTGCTCGCGCACGGCGGCAATTCTCTTTGCGAGCCGCTGCAGTTCGGCGCGATCCAATATGTTCGAATCGACCATACCGACAAGCAGAGTTTCGACAGATCCCCCGCAAAGCCAGTCCACGATACGTTTCGCGGCGCGGCCGGCAACACGCTGTCGCGATTCTGCCGGACGATACACGAAGGTCCGGTTCTCCACGGTGTGCTCTATATAGCCTTTTTCCTCAAGTCGGCGCAGCATGGTGCGAACGGTGGAATCAGTCAATCGTCGCTCGAGTCCTTCGCGCACCTCCTCCGCCGTAACCGACGCTTCACGCCACACAATGGAGAGAATGCTGCTCTCGAGTTCTCCTAATTCGGCTGGATTATGACGCTGTGGAGTAGGTGTCTTCATTGTTACTGACAGTAACATACTCAGGCGGTCTGATGTCAAGAGGAGTTTTGAATCATCCAGAGTTCGCCACAACTGGCGGTGAGGACGAATCACCCAGCTTTGATAGACCTTCGCCAAACTAACGCCGGTCGAGGGCTCCGCGCCGTGCGACATGCAAGAAATATTCGGAAACCGCCGAGCTAACTTGGGATGACGTACGTCTGATAGGTGTATTCTTCACAAGTTCGCCAATTCAACGATCGTCCGCATACATCAAAATTGCGATGCCTGCCTGAGAAAAGGATTGTCTGCATGATGACTCAACGTCGTTCGAGCGCGCAGAATTTCCGCAGGAAGGCGACGCTCGGCCTCTCCTATTTTGCTTTGGGGTTGTGTCTCCTCGTCTTTGCGTCGATGAACGTCAACCAGGCCACAGCGCAAGCCGCAGCTGCTCCTGCGCAATCTGCCGCCGCGCCCGCGAAGTCTGACAAAGGTATCGTCGGCGACTGGCAGGGCACGTTGCACACTCCACAGAAAGACTTGCGGACAATTGTGCAGATCACTCAGGCTAAGCCTGGCGAACTAAAGGTTGTTTTGCGCAGTATCGATCAGGGAGGGCAGCCCATTCCCGCCTCGTCAGCCAGTTTCGATGACGGTGTCTTTAAATTTGCCATCGAGATGATCGAAGGCAACTACGAAGGCAAAATGTCCGCGGACGGCAAATCGATTGCGGGCTCGTGGACGCAAGGCGGGAACCCGACACCACTGGTTCTGGAGCGGGCGACGCCAGAGACGGCGTGGGCCATCCCGGCGCCTCCGCCGAAAATTCCACCGATGGCCGCCGATGCCAATCCAAGTTTTGAAGTCGCCACCATCAAGCCCAGCAAGCCGGATGAGAAGGGGAATGCAATCCTGGTGCGCGGGGGACAGTTCAGCACCATCAATACAACTCTGCTGAGTTTGGTCGAATTTGCATACGATTTGCAGGCCAACCAGATCATCGGCGGAGCCAGCTGGATGTCAACAGACAAGTACGACCTTGTCGCCAAGCCGGATGCTCCTGGTGCGCCGAGCGATAAACAGTGGAAGGGTATGCTGCAAAAGCTGATGGCCGACCGGTTTCAGCTAAAATTCCACCGGCAAAATAAGGAGATGTCCGCCTATGTACTGACGGTGGCGAAAAACGGGCCGAAGCTCACCAAGAGCGATGGCGATCCGAACGGGCTGCCGGGCCTGTTCTTCCATCAACTCGGTCAACTTTATGTGCAGAACGCCACCATGGGTGATTTCACGCAATTGATGCAGGCTGTCGTGCTGGATCGTCCTGTTGTGGACCAGACAGGCATTCAGGGCAGGTGGAATTTCGTGCTGAAGTGGACGCCGGATGAGTCGCAGTTTGGAGGCATGGGCGTGAAGGTGCCGCCGCCCACCAATGCCGCGGACGCGCCGCCGCCGCTGTTCACGGCGATCCAGGAGCAGATTGGACTGAAGCTGGAAGCCAGGAAAGCGCCCGTCGATGTAATCGTGATTGATCACGTCGAACAGCCTTCGCCGAACTAGCCTGGGCCGAAACGGGCGACGCATTTTGCAGCGGGACCACGTTCGTCTTACAAGTGTATTGTTCACAAGTTCGCCAAATCATGATCGTCCGTACATATCGAAATCACGATGCCTCGGAAAAGGATTGTCTGCATGATGACTCAACATCGTTCGAGCACGCAGAATTTCCGCAAGAAGACCCTACACGGTCTCACCACTAGCGTCCTGGCTTTGTTCCTCGTCGTGTTTGGTTCGATGAACGCCAACCAGGCCAGGGCGCAATCGCCCGGCGCGACTCCGCCACCTGCCGCCGCAGCTGCGAAGTCTGCCCAAGGCATCGTGGGCGACTGGCAGGGCACGATACACGCTCCCGATCACGACTGGCGAACCGTGTTGAAGATCACGGAAGCGAAGCCTGGCGATCTGAAGGTAGTGATGTACCCGCTTGACCACGGAGGGCAGCCCATTCCCGCCTCGTCAGCCAGCTTTAAGGACGGCGTCTTTAAATTTGCCATTGATTTCCTTGAAGGCAGCTACGAAGGCAAGATGTCTGCGGACGGAAAATCGATTGCGGGCGCATGGAAACAACTGCCAAATCCCCAGCCGTTCGTGCTGGAGCGGACGACCCCGGAGACGGCGTGGGCCATTCCGGCGCCACTGCCCAAGATTCCACCAATGGCGGCCAATGCCGATCCCAGCTTCGAAGTGGCGACCATTAAGCCCAGTAAGCCGGGTCAGCAAGGCAAGGGCTTCGGGTTTAGAGGTCGCCAATTTATGACGATGAATACCAACTTGAACGACCTCATCGCCTTTGCCTATGGACTGCATGCCAAGCAGATTGTGGGTGCACCGGCCTGGTTCGATACCGATCTGTACGACATCGCCGGAGTCCCTGATGTGCCCGGTCGTCCCAATGAGAAGCAGGCAGGTCTCATGATGCAAAAGCTGCTCGCGGACCGCTTCCAACTGAAATTTCACCACGAGAAGAAGGTGCTTTCCGTCTACACCATCACCGTTGCGCACGACGGCCCGAAGATGAAAAAGAGCACGGCTGGTCCCAACGATGGGGACGCCTTCTACTTCCGGGGACTCGGCGATCTGATCGTACGAAATATGACCATGGCCGGGTTCGCAACCTGGATGCAATCGGGCGTAATGGACAGGCCGGTCGTCGATCAAACCGGACTTACCGACAGATACGATTTCACGTTGAAATGGACGCCGGACGAATCCCAATTCGCACAATTCAGGGGGACCGGCGTCAAGATGCCGGCGACGACCAACGATCCGAACGCGCCGCCCGGACTTTATACCGCGATTCAGGAGCAACTCGGGTTGAAGATGGAAGCCACCAAGGCCCCGGATGACGTGATCGTAATCGATCACGTCGAACAGCCTTCTGCGAATTAGCCGATGCTGCTGTGGCGTCGATGGCGCGGACGTCTAATACGAGTTCTATGCGGTGTGGTGATCTTGCATGCCGGCCTGCTGGCGTGGGCCACGGAGTACCACGGTCAGGTTTTTTTCGATGGCCTGCCGGTGCCTGGCGCGACAGTCACGGTCACGCAGGGAACGAAACGGTTCGAAACAGTGACCGACCTGCAGGGACTTTATGAGTTTCCCAATCTTGCAGACGGCCCTTGGAAAATCCAGATCGAGATGCGTGGCTTTTCGACACTGAAGAGTCAAGTGACCGTCGCGCCCAATACACCCCAGGGAAGTTGGGAATTGAAACTGCTTGGTCTTGCGCAGATGCTGGCCAAGACGCCAGTGAGCCAGCCAGACCAGCTGCCATCTGCAAGCGTTGCGGAAGCGAAGCCGAAGCCAGAAAAAGCAGCTGAGCCGCAGGTGCAGCCACATCCAGATCAGACCACAGAGAGCGATTCGAATGGGTTGGTGATTAACGGGAGTGTGAACAACGCAGCCACTTCCAAGTACACAATTTCGCCGGCCTTCGGCAATCGGCGGCCGGGCACCAGAGGCTTGTACACGGGCGGTATCGGTACCGTTGTGGGCAACTCGGTCTTCGATGCGAGGCCGTATTCGCTGACCGGCCTGCAGGTGCCGAAAGATTCCTACAGCCGCGTGACGACGGTATTCACTTTAGGCGGCCCGCTGAACATTCCCCATATCATGTGGCACGGGCCAGATTTCTTTGTCGCGTATCAGCGGACGCGCGAGGGAGATGCGGCGATCGAATCCGGACTGGTACCGACAGCAGCGGAGAGAAGCGGCGATCTATCCGGCTTGCTGAACCCATTGGGACAGCCGGTGACCATCTACAATCCTGCGACCGGGATACCCTTCACAGGTCCGCTTCCTGTCAGCCCACAGGCGCAGGCGTTGTTGAATCTTTATCCATTACCCGATCTCGCCGGCAATTCGCGATACAACTATCAGACGCAGGTACTCAACGAGACCCACCTGGATGCGATGCAGTCGCGGTTGGAACGAAGCATCGGGCACAGGGACGATCTTTATGGCGGTTTCGCATTCCTCAGTTCACGGGAAGATATTTCGAACCTGTTCCACTTTCGCGATACCACTGACACGCTAGGACTCGACGTTAAGGCCAACTGGTCGCACGTGTACCTGCACCAGTTCGAGGTCGTGCTGGGGTACCACTTCACTCGGTTGCGAACACAAGTGCAGCCGGAGTTTGCGAATCGCGAGAACATCTCCGGCAACGCCGGCATCTTCGGCAACGATCAAGACCCGACAAACTGGGGACCGCCAGCGCTGGCGTTTTCGAGTGGGATCGCGATGCTGAGCGATGCAGACAGCGAGTTCAATCGCAATCGCACCGACGCTTTATCGGTGAAGGTTTCCAGCACGCATGGACGCCATACCGTTATGTTCGGCGGAGACTTTCGCCGCCAGGAATTTAATGAAGACACGCAGCAAAACCCTCGCGGAACATTTACGTTTACTGGTGCGGCTACACAGGGAGGCGTTGCCTCTGCCACCAACGGCTCTGATCTGGCGGATTTTCTGCTGGGCATTCCCGACACCAGCGCACTGGCGTATGGAAACGCCGATAAATACTTCCGGCAATCGGTCTATGACTTGTACGTAACCGACGAATGGCGAGCACGACCGGAGTTGACCATCAACGCGGGCATGCGATGGGACTATGGTGTGCCGCTCTCAGAGTTGTTTAACAGGCTTGTGAACCTGGACGTCACTCCGGGTTTTGCCGCTGTCGCTCCCGTGCTGGCGACCAACCCGGTCGGCCCGCTGACAGGGATGCAGTATCCAAATTCCCTGGTGCGGGGAGACTGGCATGGATTCGAGCCGCGGATCGCCATAGCATGGCGGCCATTGCCCGCGTCAACACTGGTGATTCGAGGAGGCTATGGCATTTATGACGACACATCTGTGTACCTTTCTGAAGCGGAGATGATGGCGCAGCAAGCGCCGCTTTCGACAAGCGTCAGCGTGGCAAACAGCAGCGATTGTGCGCTGACATTGGCCCATGGATTTCTCAATTGCGCCGGCACTACGCCCCAGACCTTTGGCATCGATCCCAACTATCGCGTCGGCTACGCACAAATCTGGCAGCTGCAAGCGCAGCGCGACTTGCCGGGCGCGCTGGTCATGACCGCGACTTATCTTGGAACCAAGGGAACGCGCGGTATGCAGCAATTCCTTCCCAACACATACCCCATCGGTGCAACGAATCCATGCCCGAGTTGTCCAGCGGGCTTTATCTATCGCACCTCGAACGGAGATTCGACGCGCGAGGCCGGACAAATCCAACTGCGGCGAAGGTTGCGCAGCGGCTTTACGGCCTCCATCGATTACACCTACGCAAAAGCCATCGACGACGACGCGCAAGTGGGAGCGCAGGGACACGTCGCGGCTGAAGGAACTGGCGAAAGCTTGTCGGTGCCGAGTGCTACACCTCCAGCCGCGATCGCGCAAAACTGGCTCAACCTGCGCGGCGAGCGCGGACCCTCCACCTTCGATCAGCGGAACTTGCTGAAGGCGCAAATTCAGTACACCAGCGGGATGGGAATGGGCGGTGGCACGCTGCTGAATGGATGGAGAGGAAAGCTGCTGAAGGAATGGACGGTGACCAGCCTGATCAATGCCGGCAGCGGCCTGCCGGAGACGCCGGTATTTCTGGCTGCTGTGCCGGGTACGGGAATCACCGGCACCATCCGACCGGACCTGACGGGCGCGCCAATCTACCAGGGTTCAGACGGCTACCATCTGAATGTTGCGGCCTATAAAGCGCCAGCGGCGGGACAATGGGGCGCAGCCGGCCGCGATTCGATTACGGGGCCCGATCAGTTCAGCCTGGATGCGGCGTTGGCGCGGACCTTTCAACTACGAACCACTTTGAATCTCGATATTCGGATGGATGCGACGAATCTGCTGAATCATGTCACGTTCACTTCGTGGAATTCGACGGTCAACAGCACGACCTTTGGGCTTCCGGCGGCGGCCAATGACATGCGCAGTCTGCAGGTAACCGCGCGGCTGAGGTTTTAATCATGCGCCGACTGAAAACATCTCTGCTGATTGCGATGTTGAGCGCAAGCATCGGCGCTGGCTCGCAGACGATTGGTTCCAATGCGACGCCGGGTCAGAGTACTACTTATAGCCTCACGGTGAGCTCGCACCTGGTGGTCGAGACAGTAGTGGTGAAGGATAAGGCTGGCAAATTTATTACGGGACTCACCGCAAAAGACTTCAATGTGACCGAGGATGGCGTACCGCAAACTGTCAAGATCTGCGTGCATCAGGAGTTGCCGATGACGCCGGCCCCCGCGACCCCGCCGGATGATGAACGCATCACCATCTATAAGACACTCGACCGAACCCAGCTTGCGCCAGAAAGTCCGGGACAAACGCAATACACGGGTCATCGTCTGCTGGCGCTGTATTTCGATATGACGGCGATGCCGCCGGAAGATCAGCAGCGCGCGCTGGCCGCCGCCGAGACATTTGTCCGCACCCAGATGAGCTCCGCCGACCTGGTCGCAATTCTGCGATTCGCGGGCGGCTCTGTCGATGTGCTGCAGGACTTCACTGCCGACCGCAATCGTCTGCTGAGTATCTTGCAGACCATGATTGTAGGCGAAGGCCAGGGCTCAGCGGAGTCGATTGATGACGCCAGCAGTGCCGATACCGGTGCGGCCTTCGGGCAGGACGACAGCGAGTTCAACATCTTCAACACCGATCGGCAGCTTGCCGCGTTACAGACGGCGGCACGGATGCTGGGACGGATGAACGAGAAGAAATCGCTGATTTACTTTGCCAGCGGGATGCGCCTGAATGGCATCGACAACCAGGCACAGTTGCACGCCACTGTCGATGCTGCCGTTCGCGCAGGAGTTTCGTTCTGGCCGGTGGATGCGCGCGGATTGGTAGCGCAAGCTCCGCTGGGCGACGCGACCCAGGGCTCGCCGGGCAATGCAGGCGTGTATTCCGGAACAGCGGCGCAGGCGGTGACGGATAACTTCCAGCAGTCGCAGGACACCATGTATTCGCTGGGCGGCGACACCGGTGGCAAAGCGCTTTTCGACAACAACGACCTGACCAGGGGCATTGTGCAGGCGCAGCGAGCAATTTCGGACTATTACATCGTCGGCTACTATACGACGAATACCGCGGAGAATGGGCGATTTCGGCGAGTGAAAATTACGGTGAACTCCGCGCCCGACGCCAAGCTGGAATATCGGCGTGGCTATTACGCCAACAAAGTGTTCAGCAAGTTTACAGCGGTAGACAAGGAGAGACAGCTTGAAGATGCACTGATGCTGGGTGATCCGATCACCGACCTTACGATTGCCATGGAGATCGATTATTTCCAACTCGATCGCGCCGAATATTTTGTGCCCATCGTGGTGAAGATTCCTGGCAGGGAATTGGCACTGGCGAAGCGATTCGGGGCCGAACACACGCTGATCGATTTCGTAGCCGAGGTAAAAGACACAACCAGCGGCATGACGGTGAGCAACGTTCGCGACAATGTCGACGTCAAGTTGAGCGATGCCACCGCTGCGGAACTGGCGCGACGTCCGATCGAATACGACTCCGGTTTCACTCTTTTTCCCGGAACGTATTCCATCAAATTTCTGGCGCGCGACGACGAGACGGGGCGGATCGGGACCTATCAAACCACCTTTACCATTCCCGATCTAAATAAGGTTAGCAAGCGGGTAGCTATCAGCTCTGTGGTCTTGAGCAGTCAACGTATCGATGTGCACGATTCGCTGTTTAACGCCACCAAAGGCAAGCAGGAAACCAAGAATGAGCTGGCCAATCCGCTGGTCAACGACGGATACAAACTTATCCCGAGCGTGACCCGGGTCTTCAACACCAAGCAGGATATGTACGTCTATGTGCAGGCATATCGGCCAAGCCCCCGTACCGCAACAGGCGCGAAGGGCGTGAAGCCTGCTGCGGCCGCTTCTCCACTGTTTGCGTATGTAACCTTATATAGGGATCAGAAGAAGGCGTTGGATACCGCCCCGATTGCGGTGATGCCGGAAGCGGGCAGTCGGCTGGGGATCACCCCACTCAGCTTTCACGTCGGCCTGAGCAAACTTGCGCCGGGAGAATATCGGTGCCAGGTGAGCGTGCTGGATCCCGCAGGACATCGCGCGGCATTTTGGCAAGCCCCGATTATGGTGGTGCGCTGACAGATGCGACGGTCCACCGTCCCACTCAACAAAAATCGCGAACGCAAGCACCACCTACGATCTCCCCAAGGCATCGATTGCATCAGTGAAACGGTCGCCGTTGATCCCGGCATTTCCCATGGATTGATTCTTGATCGTTGGTATGGCCAAATCGCGTTCGCAAAATACTGCTCGACTAGAACTGCGCCGGCATATTAGTATCACTGCTACTCCCTCTTCCGT
This sequence comes from uncultured Acidobacteriota bacterium, assembly GCA_963794795.1. GTDB lineage: Bacteria > Acidobacteriota > Terriglobia > Terriglobales > Acidobacteriaceae > JAKAAZ01. The sequence continues at coordinate 38,219 of CAWCFC010000019.1, forward strand.
ACTCACTGGAAGCCCATTTGCCTCAACGTTTTGTGGTTCTTCGGCGCATCTCGCTAGCAGCGCTCATGGCGTTTGCCATCGCGACCCCGTATTCCTTTGCGGGCGTCGGCCCTGCTACAAATCCCGCGATTGTGTCGACATCTCCAGAAGTCGGCATGCCCGTCGTGGTGAGTCATTCGCTGAAGGACGTCAGCGAATTTAACCAGGTTTGGACTATTCTGCAGGACCGCCGCGGAGTGATGTACCTGGGACTGGGCGGTGGCCAGATACTGGAATATGACGGCGTGACATGGCGAAAGATCGACACCGCCATGGATGTGGTGCGATCGATGGCGCTGGACGATTCGGGCAGAATCTGGGTCGGCGGTGACGGCGGGTTTGGGTATCTTGCGCCGGATTCCTCCGGAACATTGACCTATGTTTCCTTGTTGGACCATGTGCCGGAAAATGCCCATAGCTTTACCGATGTATGGCAGACACTGGTGACGCCGCAAGGCATTTTCTTCCGTTCCTACGAACTGCTCTTTCGCTGGGACGGGAAAACAATGCACGTTTGGAGGCCGGAACCTAAATCCAGCTTTCAGGCGCTCTCTGCGGTTCGCGGTCGTATTTACACGGCGCAAAATGGAGTCGGCCTGCAGGAAATCGTAGGCGACGAAATCAAAAATCTGCCGGGTGGGGATGCCTATAAAAACTCCATCAAAGAGTATCTCCATCCCTTCGGCGACAACGACATTCTGATTTCTGAGCGCGGGGGGCTGCTGTCGCTCTACGATGGTCAAAAGTCCACTCCTTTTCCGACCCAGGCGGATGCTTACCTAAAGCAGCACAAACTCTATAAATCCCTGATATTGAAAGACGGCAGCATCTGCCTGACGACTCTGACCGGTGGCGCCATCATCCTCGGGCATGATGGAAGCCTTCGTCAGATCATCGGTACCGCGGACGGTCTGCTGGATGCGGGAGTTTTGAGTGACTTGCAGGATCGAGACGGGGAATTGTGGTTGGGGACGACGAACGGTATTACCCGGGTCGAGGTTGCATCGCCCATCTCGTTCTTCTCGCGCAATCAGGCACTGGATGCGAACCGATTTGATGGATCGGTCTACGTCGCCATTGGCGAGGGTTCCTTTCCTGTTGAAAGACTGGTGTCCGATCCAGTCACGAAGCGCCCTTCCATGGTCCCGATTGGCGGGGCCACGCAAGGTTTTGGACTGCAGATCTTCAGGGATCATTCGGGTAAAACTCCCAACCAATTGTTGGTGGCCACCAGCGAGGGAGTGATGCGGGTGCAAGCGAACAACACCCTGACGCCGGCGATGCCGTCGGTCCACGGGCTGGGAGAGCCGGCCTTTACGCTGTTCCAGTCCAGAAAAACGCCCGATCGAGACTTCTTTGCAAACCGTGATGGCGTTTCTTCCATGCACTGGGATGGTAAAGCGTGGATCGATGAGGGAAAGCTGCCGAACATTGTCTACAGGGCGACTACGCTGGCTGAGGATACGAATGGGGACCTGTGGGCTGGCGGGGGCAAAGGCTCGGTGCTTCGCATTACCGTGGCGCCCACGGGAATGAAAGACTCCAAGGCCGAGGTGCTTTCAAGTAAAGAAGGCGTTCCTCCCGGTGTGACAGCGGTCGTACTTGTGATGGGCAAGATCTATCTGGGAATCAATCGAAATCGGGATATCTATCGCTGGGATGCAACGGCTCACCGGTTTGTGGTCGATAACCAATTTCTTTTGCCGGTGAATTCCCCGGGGGCGACTCCGTTGCTTTATCAACTGGATGATAAAAGTGTCTGGACGGGCACGGTCGCATCCGATAGCCGACGTATTGCGCGCATCCTTCCGGAGGCCGGCGGAACGTACCGTATCGATGAGGACACATATCGTCCGCTAACTCGGTTCCAGGTGCAACCCGCGTTCATTGACCCCGATGGCGATGTGTGGGCGGCGGGCGAGGCGCTGATCCGATTGAACCCACATATGCAGATGGCTGCGTCGGAACGATTCCCGGCGCTGGTTCGTGAGGTCACTGCTGGATCGCGGGTTGTGTTCGGCGGAAACAGCGCGCCTGGGTCTCCGGAACTGCGACTTCCACCGGCGAGCAATGCTGTCGACTTCGAATTTGCTGCAGCATCGTATGGCGACTCGGCTGACACTCGATACCAGTATTGGCTCGAAGGCGCGGACAGTGATTGGTCGGCGTGGGGAAAGCAGACGGAGGCGAACTATAGCGGTCTGGGTCCTGGAAGTTACACATTCCGAGTGCGCTCGCGGGGAAATGACGGACAAGTGAGTCCGGAGGGAACCTACGCGTTCATCATTCTTCCGCCCTGGTACCGAACCACGCTGGCCTATGTTCTGTACGGCCTTCTCTTCCTGATTCTTGCGATTGCCGGTTGGCGCTTGATCAGCATGTACGAGCGCGAAAAGGCTCGAAGAAAAACGGAGGCACTGGAAGCTCAAGCCAAAGCGCTCGAGGCGACGGTCAACGAACGCACGGAGGAGATTCGCACGCAGGCTGCGGAGATCTCCGCGCAAAAAGACAGCATCGAGCTGCTCAGCGAGATCGGCAAGGAGATTACTGCATCCCTGGATCTGAATACGATCCTGTTCAAGCTGTATCAACGCGTGAACCAAATTGTAGATGCGAGCATCTTTGGCGTTGGGCTGTACCGGCCAGAGAAGCGGGTGATTGAATACAGCCTGGCTATCGAAAACGGCAAGCGCTACGCGCCCTACACGCGAAGCACGGACGATAAGAATCAATTTGCAGTCTGGTGTATCGATCATCGGCAAGCGATTTTGATTAATGACGTGGAGAAGGAATCCTCGAAATACATTCCCACTTACACCCATACAAATAGGGTGCTGGATGACGGCAGCACGGCACAGCCACCTGCGTCGATGATTTATCTGCCGCTGATCGCGCAGGATCGGGTTCTCGGGGTTCTGAGCATCCAGAGTTTCAAGAAGAATGCTTATACCGAACAGCATTTGAGCCTACTGGAGAACCTGGCGGCGTACACGACCATCGCGCTCGACAATGCCAATGCCTATCAAGTCATCAACCAACAGGAAAAGGAAGTCAGCGAGCGTGCCGCGGAACTGGTGACCATCAACCGAATCACGCAGGCGCTGGCGACGCAATTGGATAAGGACCGCTTGATCCAGTTTGTCGGAGATGAGGTCCGAGATCTGTTTCGCGCGCCCATTTGTTATGTGTCGCTACTGGATCGAGCCACGATGATGCTTCAGTTCCCGTATGCATACGGCGAAGACGCACCGGCGCGACCCTTTGGACAAGGATTGACGTCGCAGATTATTCGCAGTGGGCAGCCGTTGCTCATCAATGAAGACATGGAAGGCAACCGCGCCAAACTGGGTATCGAGCAGATTGGACGGCAGACGGCTTCCTACCTGGGGGTTCCGATTCCATCCGGCGGCCAGGTGATAGGCGTCATCAGTGTTCAGTCGGTCGATCAGGAGGGACGATTCAAAGAAGCCGACATGCGCCTTCTGTCCACGATTGCGATCTCAGTCGGGGTCGCGTTCCATAATGCGAAATTATTCGAGGAAGCAGGGCAGGCAAGAGCTGCGGCGGAACAAGCAGACGCGGCAAAAAGCTCGTTCCTGTCGACCGTCAGTCATGAACTGCGGACGCCACTCACATCTGTGCTTGGATTTGCAAAGATCATTCGCCGCCGGCTGGAAGAACGACTTTTTCCGTTGATCCCGGAAGATGATCGGAAGGTGCAGCAGGCGAAGCGCCAGGTAATTGAGAATCTTGATGTGGTAGTGAGCGAAGGCGAACGTCTCACCAAGCTGATTGATGATGTTCTCGACCTGGCCAAAATCGAGGCAGGGAAATTTAGCTGGAACATGGCAAGCGTCTCAGTGAAGGATGTGATCGAACGCGCGATTGCTGCCACTGCATCACTATTTGAAGCCAAGAAACTGGAGTTGGTCCGCGATATCGAACCGGACTTGCCCTCGATCACCGGAGATCAGGATCGTTTGATCCAGGTTGTGATCAACTTGATTTCGAACGCGGTCAAATTTACTGACTCGGGCTCGATCACCTGCTCCGTTCACAAGCAGGGAAGCGAAATGATTGTGAGCGTGAAAGACTCCGGCATCGGCATTGCTCCCGCCGATCAGCCCAAGGTCTTCGAGAAGTTTAAACAGGTCGGTGATACTTTAACCGACAAGCCGAAAGGCACTGGCCTGGGCCTGCCAATTTGCAAGGAGATCGTCGAATATCACGGCGGACGAATCTGGGTGGAGAGCGAATCCGGCCACGGCAGCACATTCTCCTTTACGCTCCCGATTATTGAAGGTACGCAGGCGCTTGAAACGCATCCAATGCGCCACTCCATCAATGTGGAAACGCTGGTGCGGCAATTGCGCGAGAGAGTGATCTCTCATCCCAACCGTGAAAAATCTGTGTTGGTGGTCGATGATGATTCCAACATTCGCTCGCTTCTGCAGCAGGAGCTAACGGAGGCTGGCTACTCTGTTCGCCTGGCCGAAGATGGCCGTAAGGCGCTCACTCTGATTCGCGAGGAACCACCGGGGCTCGTCATTCTGGACGTGATGATGCCGGAAATGAATGGCTTTGATGTGGCGGCAGTGCTCAAGAACGACCCAACCACGATGGATATTCCAATCATCATCTTGTCCATTCTGGAAGATAAGGAACGCGGATACAGACTCGGCGTAGATCGCTATCTTACCAAGCCAATCGATACGGCTTCGCTGTTCCACGAAGTGGACACGCTGCTGGATCAGGGGAAATCACGCAAGAAGGTGATGGTCGTCGACGAAGACGCATCGACTATCCGAACCCTTACCGGTGCGCTTGAGACTCGCGGCTACACGGTGGTCGAGTCCAGTGGTTCCGAATTGGTTTCAAAAGCCGTGCTCTCCAAGCCCGACATCATTATTTTGAATTCGCTTCTATCCAGCGATGAAGCGGTTCGTGCTCTGCGCTTCGAGAAGGGAATGGAGAACGTACTGTTTCTGATTTATCAGTGACGCCTATGAAAATCCTGATTGTTGACGACGAACCGCATTTGCGCATGCTGATCCAGCAGACTCTTGAAGAACTTGAAGACGATGGCGTGGAACTTTTCACCGCGAGCAACGGTGAAGATGCGCTGGAAACAATTCGCAAAGAGGAACCCAACCTGGTGTTTCTCGACGTAATGATGCCGAAGAAAAACGGCTTCGATGTCTGCAACGCTGTGAAGAACGAGCTGGGATTGGGCCACATCCACATCATTCTGCTGACCGCCAAGGGGCAGGAGTTCGACCGCCAGCGAGGCCACGAAGTTGGCGCGGACCTTTACATGACCAAGCCGTTCGATCCGGATGCGCTAATCGCCAAAGCCCGTTCTGTGCTGGGTTTGTCGATGCCTGGAGCGTGAGGCATATGCCCGCTCTCACCCTGAAGTCGCTCATTGGCCCTCGGTCCGACGGTCGTCCGGCTCTCGAGGCTTTAGTGAAGACTGTTGGCGGAGAAATCTCCATTGTTGACCCGGCCGGCAACCTTCTGCTGGGTGAGACATCTTCAGAAAATTCGATTGCACACTCTCGCATTCCAGTCCAGTTTGAAGACGTGACCTTGGGATTTGTCGTTGGGCCGGCCGAGCCTGCGGCGGCAATTGCGCTGCTGCTTCAACACTTCGCCAGCCGCCAGTGTGAAGCGCGAGCGCTGGCTGCGGAAGTTCTCCATCTCTATCGCGAAGTCCACTTGATTGAACAGCTCTCCGAACAACTTGCCGCTCTTCTTAACTTGGAGGCGGTCGGTCAGTCTGCGCTAGAACAGGCGCAACGATTGATTCCGGCAACTCACGGCAGCGTTCTCTTGATGGGAAAAGACGACGGCGTTCTGCAACGCGCCGCTTCCTTCGGGGATTCATGCGGTGATTCCGCAGACGACTCTGGTCCCCTCGGTCCGGCCTCGCGTTTTGCTGCTTCAATCCTGGAGCGCGGAATTGGGGAAATCGTCAACAACTGCGCCTCTGATTCCCGTGCTCTTGAATCGGAATGCACGCTGAAAGCATTGATGTGTGCTCCATTGCGCACCGGACTGCGAACAGTTGGCGTCATTGCATTGGCCAGCAGTACGGCCGGCTCATCCTATTCCACACCCGATCTGAAACTGCTAAATACCATCGCGCTGCAAACTGCCGCCGCCATTGAGAATTCCATCTTGTGCGCAGAGATGGTGGAAACCGCTCGCGAGCGCGCCGCTTTTGCTGCCGAGCTGCAGGCGGCGAGCACTGTTCAGCAACTGCTTTTGCAGAGTGCCTCACGTCCCACTCCAGGGTTTCAGGTGGACTCTGTCTATCTGCCCGCCAGCGAAGTTGGAGGAGATTTTTTCTTCGTCTCGCCGGCTCCAGATGGTTCTCTGACCGCAATCGTCGGCGATGTTTCGGGAAAAGGCCTGCCAGCTGCGATGCGCGTTGCCATGATTCTTGGCGCTCTGCGTCGCGAGACTTCTCATGATCCCGACAAGATTCTCTCTGGCCTCAACAACGCGTTGATCGCGCATGGACAGCTCGGGTTCACCACAGCTTGCTGCGTCCGCATCTCACTCTCCGGAGAATTTGCCATCGCGAATGCAGGACACATTTCTCCGCATATTTCCGGCCGCGAAGTGAACACGCCTCCAGCATTGCCGCTGGGCCTGGTTGCGGATCAGACGTATGAGCTGGTGCACGGCCATCTGGCTACATCGGAACGCCTTGTTCTGCTTTCTGACGGCGTCCCGGAAGCTCGTGCAGACAGCGGAGAGCTCTATGGTTTCGAGCGCCTTCCGAGTCTTACTTTGAAGTCGGCGCGCGACATCGCAGAAACCGCGCAGCGTTTCGGCCAGGAAGACGACATCACCGTTCTAACGCTAGCCATCGCCCAGAACTGAATTTCACCAAGCGACGATCCGCGATGTTTCAAGCCGACATCCCGGCGTGCCATCCGGTGCTGTACCCCTTGGATCACTGACTCCAGCTGAACGCACGGAGCGCGAACGCAAACACGTTTGTCTATATTCTCAACGTGGCGCGCCTCTTGAAAGCGACGGAACGTGCCGCGGGAACTAGAATTCTGCGAAAGGGTTGTTGGCTGGCGTCGCCCATTTGCTCCACATATCAGGCTCAGCAAGCATTTTCATATAAACGCCACCCACCACGGAGCGCGCCTGAAAGCCGACTTGCTTTCCGGTGATGGTGTCATACCAATCTGTCATTGGAACTCGATCGGGCGTTTCGTTCAGAAATTTATAGATAGGATGAATCAACAGCTGGAAATCCGCTGGCTTGGTGGCGAGCGTTGCCGTCCATGTCTCCCAGTCTAACTTGGTATAGGTCGCGCGATTGTCCAGCGGCAAACCGTATGGGTTAAGTTTCGTTTTGTAAAATGCGATGTCCTTACTGGCGACCTCCGGTGGAAACAGATTCAGTCCTAGTATCTGGTCCCACACAAGGTTGTATTTCTGGCTCCATGTCCCAGGTTTATTGAAAGCAAGAAGAGAATGATCTCCTGCATCGGCCATTTTGACCCATTGTTTTGCCATGCTTGCTGCTGCTGTCCGATAACGGGTCGCAACTTGCGAGTCTCCCAGGCTCTGAGCCATTTGCGCATACGCGCCCAAGGCCTCAATCGCCTTGATGGATAGGTTTGCGTTGTGAGCCAGGTGTCCCGCGAAATCATCCGTACAGAGCTGGTTTTCTGGATCGAGCCCATGGGCCATCAAGTACTGCGCCCATTTCGTCAGCAGTGGCCAATAGCGTCGCGCAAACTCCACATTGCCCTCGGCATGTTCGGTTGCTGCGACCAGCAGGATCATATTTCCTGATTCCTCTACCGGCATCTGATCGGCTTCGCTCACTTCTCCGCCGCCGTATTGCTGACCGTTTGCCAGCGGATACACTCCCAGGTCATGCGGCGCAAAAGGAAATTTCCACCTTGGCATCTCCGCGTACCGCAACACCGGCTCAAGCTGCGCCTCAACCAACTTAGGATTTAACAGCAAGAACATCGGCGCGCTGGGATAGATGACATCGACCGTGGAAATGGAGCCATTGCTGAAGTCTTCCTTGGGCATGAAAAACGGCGTCCCATCGTCGTTCTCCACCAGTTTTTGCGCGGCGATAGCCTGGCGGAACGCCAGCGTCGCGATCGCCGCATACTCCGCGCCACCCGTCTGCACCAGGTCCGATTCCAGCGCAGCATCGTACAGCTGAGCGCGCGTTTCAAGCGCCGGATACTGCTGTTCCGCAGCCTGCAGCATCCCGGAAAATGTCGGGAACTCCGTCCTCCAATAGGGAAGCAACTTCCTCTCCATGTACTCGACGGAATACACATCGTTGTATGCGAGCAGAATATGGCGTGTGACAGGTGCGGAGCCGATGTTGCCCAGCGGGAGCACAACGTTCAATGTTGGCGCAGGCGGATAATGGCTCTGCGGAGTTCGCGCTCCTTCAATGTCGTCTGATTTTGGAAGGTTTCCAGTCAGCAGAAATTCATCGCGATAACTTTCATTGCCCGCAGCCAGTTCTGCATTGTCGTTCTGCGGAACAGCGATGTAGAACCATCCCCAATTGATGCGGACGTTGTCGCCGAATCGCTGCAGCACTGGTTGCGCCTGTGTGCCAATTCGCAGCAGATCGAGTCCGCTGATTTTTCCACGTGACCAGAGAACATTTTCGCCGGGATCATTTGTCGCCAGCGTTCCTGCAGCGTCGAAATAGAGCGAGACATTGTGTTCGCGCCCGTCGCGCGATGTCGCGGTCCAGGTCAGGTAGGTTACCGGACGCGCCATCAGTTTCATGTTTTCCGGAAACACCGGAGAGAAGAACTCGATACGCAGTTCGATCTCCGGACTCGTCATCACTACCATCGTGCGTGTCGGTGTAATCGTCTGGCTCACTTCATCCAGCGCTGGAATGATCTGGCCTTGCCTGTCTGCGGTGCCAAGAAAGCGGTAATTGTGGCCATCGACCCGAACGATTCCATTCATCTCCTGATCCGCGCCCGTCCAGTGTTTGGTTGGAACGTCGGTCAGCTTGTCTGCCATCGACCAGATGTTGAAATATGGATCGTGCGTCACGAGAGGCGTAGCTGGCGGCCGCGAAGGCACCGGAGAAGACTGCGCATCCACGCTCGCAGAAATTGAAAGTGCAGCGATAGCGACAAGTACGAGGAACAATGACCGGAGAGTATTGTGGATCCGCACCAACTCCATCCCTTCAAAAACGCGTATTGTTTGAATATTATTCAAGCCAGGCTCTGAACAGAAATCAACGGTCGGCGCAAAGTGAGATGCTCAATTACTTCGCACGTCGTTATGAAGATACTCTCATCGGCGATGTGCTTTTCGTGGCAGCAGGATTTTATGCTCCTCGAACATCCTCATCACCTTTTTTGCGATCATAAGGGACGAGGATTTGCCGGCGCCATAGATCTGCTACCAAGCCAATCATAAGAAACACTAGTCGTGCCGAAATTACAACTTTCAGATCATCTGCAGTTGCTAGGAGGATTACCATGAAGTCGCTACGCTGGACTTTCAAGTTGCTTTCGGGCCTGTTTCTAGGGCTGCTTTTCGCTTCTGCCGGACTTACAGCGCAGAACACATCTCACCCGGGCGGTGTTGCGCCGAAATACCGTACGCATTTTGTGATCTATAACGTACAGAAGAAGGCCACGACGACTCTGTTCACCATCGAGGGAGAGTGGCATGCTCCTAACTGGACCCGCGACGGAAAGTACATCGTTTCAGACATGGGCGGCAAGCTCTATCGCATTCCGGTGAGTGGTGCCAACAAAGGGAAACCCGAGAAGATCTATGCGAGCCCAAATTTGTTACTCACGAACGATCATGCCCTGTCATGGGACGGCAAACAGATCGCCATTACTGGCATCCCGCTGCCGATGCCGGCGCACAATCGATCCGTAGAAACTATTCACAATCCGATTTTCATCATGAATCTCGATGGAAGCGCTGCGCACCAGATTCATTTGGGCTGGATGCATGGGTGGGCGCCCGATGATAAGTACGTGGTGTACGCCCAATACGTTGGAGACAACGCTGACATCTACCGGGTCGACGCGAACGGAAGCGGCCAGTTGCGGATGACCACAAGCAAAGCACTGGATGATGGCCCCGAGTACTCCGCCGATGGTAAGTGGGTGTACTTCTGTTCCAACCGGTCAGGAAAATGGGATGCCTGGCGCATGCCGGCCGACGGCGCGGGACCGGACGACAAACTGGCCGAAAGGATCACCCACGGTACAGACACGCAGGACTGGTTTCCGCACATCTCTCCGAATGGCAAGTGGCTCTACACCCTCTCCTACCCGATGGATCACCCCGACCACGACTACATCGGGGACGGTATAAAGATAAAGCTTCTGCGCCTCAGAAATGGCGTCGCCGCAAAGGGAGCCGAATTGACGACGGTGAGCACCTTCTTCGGCGGGCAGGGCTCGGGCAACACCGGCGGCTGGGCGCCGGATTCGAAGAAGTTTACCTGGACCGAGTACGAGACGATTCCAAAACGCGCGAAGTAAACCCCTCCGGCATAGGTTCATCTGGAGTCTTAGGATCAAGTTGCCGAAGTGCATCGACAGGCGCCTCTCAACCGGTGCGCTTCTCGCGACTGCCACCTATAGAATTTCCCAGTGCAATGGCTCGCCAGGCTTGCTCTCGCCACGGAAGCGAATGCCATGGTCCAACCGTGTCGCCTGCTGCGCAACTCCGTTCACCTGGAGTTGTAGCTGCCGTTGTAACTCCGAGCCCGAAAGCTTCATTTCTATTTCCCAGCTTCCTGCCTTCGCCGGCGCATACCAGCCGGAATAGCCACCAGCAGATCTCTTGAATCCCAGTAGCGGAGAAGTGAACTCGTATTCCTCCAGCGGAAGGTTCGGCTGGAACGTCACTCCTCTTTCATCGAATTCCAGCCCCAGCAACTTTGCCGAACTGTACAGCGGCCACGCGTGGGGATGCATATTCATCACGGGAAAATCCGTCCAGAACAGGCCGAAGTCGGCCCGAGCCTTTGGGTCGCTAGAATTCGGTTCGGAGAACATTGTTTGTCCGGGATATTTCGATAGAACCGAGTTATATGTGTCGGGACCGCTCCAGATGCCGTACCAGATGTCGGGATAGGCTTGGGCATGGTACGCGAGAGAATTTTTCTTCCATTCATCCCAGGCCATGGATCCGTTCACCATGGCCAGCGCCCAAACCAAGGTTCCGTTGATTGCGGGCCAGATGCCTCCGTTTGTCCCCTGTCCGACGGGACTATCCATCGCAGCCACACCCGTGTTTTGTAGCAGAGCGCCGATGGGAGACGGCTTTCGAACCAGTTGGTTGAGCGCTGCAACTAATGTGTCGGTCTGGTCTGGAGTAGCTGCACCTCCGATGATGGCCCAGGGCTGCGTCTCCAGCCAAATCTGGTCTTCTCCGATCCAACCCAGTTTTTCGTCGAGCCATGCACGCCGAAACCATCGCCCTGCCCATTGTTCACGAACCGCACGCCGTTGTGCCTCGGCCTTGCTGTGTGCGTCTTCCGCTAGCGTTGTATCGCCGACTGATTTCAGCATGCGTGCGTAGTAGTCCAGAACATAACAGGCCATGGCGGCGTTCAGTACGCTCTCCCCCACCTTTCGTACCTCCGCAAACTGCGCCGGAGGAACATTGCCCACCACGACGTTGTCGTTCCAGTCCCCGTTGGAAAGTCGCATCAATCCATGTCTGCCAACACCGATGCCGACCGTCAGGTGTCGGTACGAGCGCGCCAAAAGCCCGCGAACTGTGGGATCACCGGCTTCCACCTGGCGGTGCGGATACAGCGGAATCTTTTCATCGAGGAACTCTTTATCTCGCGTCGCCAGCACATACTCGCTTGCCAGCCATAGCACCCACATCTCCAGGTCGCTGGGCCGATAGATGCAGGGCATCGGCACACTGCTTCCTACAATGCCGTATGGAAGCGAGCCGTCCGGCTGGATCTCTTTGAGTGTGTAGCGGACAATTTCACGCACCAGTCCCGGGTCGGAAAAAATAAACGGTAGCGCGTGTTGCAATGGATCGCGCGCCGCACCCTGAAACCCCATGATGTATTGGTAAACGTGCCCCTGCGACAAGATGTGTTCGTTGAAAAAGCTGTCGTAGGTTAGATCGCTGCGCAAATAATAGTGGTGCCAGGTTACTTCTCGTTCCACCCAGGGCGCGCTCTTCGTGCGAAATCGCAGACCATCCTGTTTCCATTTGTCGCTTGAATCCTTCCACTGTGTTCCCGGATTTTCACTGTACTTCGCGATAAGCTTGTCGACTTCAAAACCTTGTGGCAGATACCCGTAAAGAAAATAGATCGTTCGGCTTTCCCCGGGGTTCAGCGCGAGCTGCCGCTCGAGCAATAGTGCGCTCTCCGGGCCGGTGTAGCCTAGGTCGTTGTTCAGTCTTGCTGCCATTCCCTGCGGTTTTTCAATCCCACCTTGAAAAAATTCCGCAGCGTTGGTTGCAAAACCATCTGCCGGCGCGTCGAGAGAAACGAGAAATGTTGGCGGCGGATTTAGATCCTCCATGGTTGCATGCGGAGGCAGCGGTGGAACCTGAGGCCCGTAGAATCCGGTGGGGTGGTCTTTCAGGTAGACCTGAACCTTCTGCCATGTTTGTTCCTCCTCCGGCGTGCGGCCGAGAAACGCCTGAGTCTCCATCAATCCTGCGTGGCTATGGATTGTTGCAAAGTGGTGCGTAAAGCGCTTGCCAAAATCGCGGCGCAGCTTTGCCGCCTTCGTCATGCCACCCCGAACGACGCCCTCCATCAATGATCGGTAGGAAAACTGATAATTGTGCGCACCCCAATATTCCACCCAACGTGGTCTGGAAGAGCTGCCCGAGTGGTTTGTAATTGTCACTTGTGAAATCAGAACCGGATCGTCGCCAAAGGGAGCGAAGATGACTTGGTCGACAGAGTGCCGAGGTCCGGTCACGCGCTTCCGTAGATAACCCACCCCCATGATTCGCTCAAATGAGTCGTTGTTGCCGGAATAATAGGTGCTGAGAATGTTGTCGCCATCCGCAAGGAATCCGACGCCCGCCCCGTAATGCAAATCCTCGGGAGAATAATCGTTCAGGAATTTCGGAGATCCCTCATCCTGACGGACCTGAACATATCCATAGTTGGAAACCGCCGCCACGAGCCGGTTGTTGCCTACCTGGTGGGTGTGGTCTGTTGGTGCCCGCCATTCGGGATGAACCGGTGTGATTGCTTTTGGATCGGTGATTTGGTCGCAAGTGTAGCGGTAGGCGGGCAGCCCAAATTCGTCGTCGAACCAATCTCCAAAATGCCCTGAGCCAAACGGTATGCCCGTAGGTCTTGCTCGGTCAGCGTTCACGGCCGAAGAACTGATCCCAGTTGCGGCTGCTAGCCTGGGCCAAACCAAAGCGCTTGATAACCCAACACCCGCCAATTCTAAAAATTTGCGTCGCTCCATCGATATCAACTCCTTCATCGAATGAACTTACTGCCACTTTCAGGCATCACCAGCATACTTCGGTTTTTCACGTGTGAAATGGTCGTGTTCATTTGAATGCGTTTTAAAATTCATGCTCCGTTCGCAGCGAAACGAGGCTCTTGCTTCGCGGTGGACTGAGCACGATTACATTCTGGATTTTGTGGTGGGGTCGACACCGAGTCTTAGATTGACCTGGTCATTGAAACGAGAAGCTACGATAAACGAGAACGGATCTGAGTTCCCATTATGTATCCGTAATGTCTGAAGATTTTTTACCGGGCACTAAGAACCCCCCGCAATGCTGGCTTCTCCAGCGGTTGCAGGCGAAAAATCATCGATTCCGGCCAATTGCTGCGATTGTGGTCCTTCTTCGCAAACGCGAGGGCCGCGTTTGGTGAAGGGCTATTGGGCCGCGGCGTGCCAAATTGGCAGACGTTAAATGACCGCGCGGAGCGCAGTCCTTACGCTCTGACGTGCCGTCCGGAGAGCGTCGGCGACTGTTTCACCCGCGGCCATCGTATGGTCTAGAGCCGACCTTTTCCGGGTGCCCGAGTGCTCGAAGGCGACTGCCTCAATCCCGCCACCGAAAACTGTATGCTTCTCTTCCAGAAGATCGAGCGCTCCGTTCAACTCCCCGATGACTGCTTCGGCCTCATCCGCGACGACGATGAGTTCAACATTTATTTTTTTGTAAAGCATCTGGATACCTCTACCTCCAATCTTATGCCAGGCAAGTTTGCCGACCAACCGGAACCCGCGCATTCGTCCCCGTTACAGAAATTGACCTAGCTCCGACAGAGCAGGAGTTCTAGCCCGATGGACGAGAATCAACCGCGATTCCAAGCCCCCACCTATTATCGGGAGTCATGTCCGCATGATAGGCTTCCTTTTGCATGTCTAAGCCCACGTTTGACCTCGGAGCCTCGGCCTATGCCGAGATGATTAAGGACGGATTCCATCCGGACTTTCCAGCGGGCACCGATGCCCAAGTGGCTGCGATTCGCGCTGCGGCAGACGCACGCGCTGAGTCGAATGAGCCGCCGGATTCACAGGTGCGCGACTTACGCGAACTGTATTGGTCTTCGATCGACAACGACACTTCACGGGATCTCGATCAGGCGGAGTGTGCGGAGCGCCTGACGGCGTCAGGCTCCGATTCCAATTCCAAAGATGGCGGGATTCGCGTGCGGGTCGCGGTTGCGAATGTGGCAGCCGCGGTGGAGAAAGGCTCGCCAATCGACCGCCACGCGGCCGACCAGACGAAGACGGTGTATACCGCGACGCGGAATTTTCCCATGTTGCCGAACCAGCTTTCGACTGACCTGACGTCGTTGAATCAAAATGAAGATCGCGCGGCAGTGGTGACTGAGTACGTCGTCGATGCGCAGGGCGCACTGAGCGGGCATACCATCTATCGGGCGTTGGTCCATAACCGCGCGCAACTGGCCTACAGCCGGGTCGGGCCCTGGCTCGAAGGCAAGAATCCGCTGGACCTGAAGATCGCGGGGTCGCTGGAGTTGCAGGAGCAATTACGGTTGCAGGACGAGGCAGCGCAGGCGATGCGGGCGCATCGAATCGCCGGAGGAGCACTAGACTTTTGCAGGATCGAGGCGGACCCGCTGGTGGTCGATGGACAGATCAAGGCGATCCACGAGGCCCCACATAATCGGGCGACAGAGCTGATTGAAGAATTAATGATCGGCGCGAACGAGACCATGGCGGAGACGCTGCGCGATGCGGGGCGGAGTTGCATTCGGCGGATCGTTCGGACACCGGAACGCTGGGACAGAATTGTGGAACTGGCGGAGCGATACGGAACGAAGCTGCCATCGGAGGCAGATTCCGGCGCGCTGAACTTGTTTTTGCAGGCGCAGAGGAAGAAGGATCCCGTGCACTATCCGGATCTTTCTCTGGCCGTCATCAAGCTGATGGGGCCGGGGGAGTACGTGGTGATCGAGGGTGGCGACAAGGAGCCGTTGGGACATTTTGGCTTGGCGGCGCGCGACTATGCGCATTCCACCGCGCCTAATCGACGGTTTGCAGACCTGGTGACGCAAAGGCTGATCGAGGCGATGATGGATGGATTGCCGGCTCCCTATACCGATGCCGAGCTACGCTCAATTGCATTGCAGTGCAATCTGCAGGAGAAGGCTAGTCACAAGGTCGAGCGCACTATGCAGAAGCGGGTGGGTGCGGTGGCGCTGGCAGACGAGATTGGGCGAAAGTTTCGCGGTGTAGTTACAGGAGCAAGCGAGAAGGGAACCTATGTCCGCGTGTTCGATCCGCCGGTGGAGGGTCGTGTGATCAAGGGTGAGAAGGGGCTGGATGTAGGAGACACCGTGGATGTGAAGCTGCTGCATACGAATCCGCAGATGGCTTTTATCGATTTTGCCCGAGCTTAGTGCACAAGACCTAATCCAGCCTTGATTCCGCTCATTAACACCGACAATGTCGGCAGTTTTTTGCCGAAGGCGGCGCGCTGTATGTTCACTCGCCGATCGAGCCCAGCAGCATCGAGCATGGTTGCCAGGGCTACGCCATCTGGGGAAACGTGCTGACGGATCGCGAAGGAAAGATCATCAACTATATGGCCTTCTATCATGCTGGTCGAATGATCAATGAAGAATGGGTCACGCATTTTATCTTCGGGCGCTAGCAGAGCCAACGGCATCGCTCATCCGGGCGGCACCTTCATGTCAAAAAGACCTACTATTAGGTTGGTATAGAGAAATTACTTCGCAAATCTTATCGGCAAAGAAATGTCCCGAGAAGATGAAAGGCGAACATGAAAACATATAGCAGTGGGAAAACCGTTGTGCCAATCGCGGAAAAGCTGGCAATTCACGGAGGAATTCCGGTGCGTACCGCGCCGCTTCCTTTGGAATTTCCCGGAATCCACTATATGGATGAGGAGGAGATCGACGCTGCCGTTCGAGTGTTACGGAGTCGGTCGCCGTTTCGTTATTACGGCGTCGACCTGCAAGGAGAAGTCGAAGCCTTCGAGACGGAATTCGCCGCATTCCTCGGCGTCTCGCACTGCCTGGCAACCAACAGCGGCACAGGTGCGTTACACATCGCGTTAGCCGCGCTGGGGGTCGGTCCAGGTCAGGAAGTGATTGTGCCGGCATATCTGTGGGTTTCCGTGGCCGCTGCCGTCGTCAATCTCGGCGCTATTCCGGTGCTGGCTGACATCGATGACACGTTCTGCGTGAGTTCGGGTACGGTCGCAGAGAAGATCACGCCGCGAACCACGGGAGTGATTGTGGTGCACATGAGCGGAGCTCCGGCAGACATCGGCCGAATTCAGGAGTTGACGCGTCAGCGTGGGCTCTTTCTGCTGGAAGATTGTGCACAATGTGCAGGGGGAAGTATTGGCGGTAAAAAAGTGGGATCGTTTGGCGAGATGGCGATCTTTAGTTTCCAAATGAACAAAAACATGACCAGTGGGGAAGGCGGGTGCCTGGTAACAAACGACAACCACCTATACAACCGTGCCGTGGCATGTCACGACACCGGTTATGCGCGCGATGCGGATGGACGTGCCTTGTTAGATCATTTTGATCTCTGCCTTTGGGGTCGTGGGTACAGGTTGGATGAAATTCGCGCGGCCATTTTGAGAGTGCAATTGAAAAAACTGGCGACCGTGATTGGGAGCATGCACCGCAGCAAGTACCGCATCCGCGCAGCGCTTGAGCAGCATCCGGACGTTCGCCTTCGCAGAGTGGTTGACGCCGATGGCGATACCGGTGGCTTCCTGCTGACGACATTTGGTGCGCCGGAAATCGCGCAGAAGGTTAACAGTGCATTACGAGCCGAAGGAATTGTTACTTCTGCTGAAGGCATCAACAACATCGTCATGACGCAATGGGGACTGCACATTTACTACAACATCCCGAGTTTGGTACACAAGACCAGCATCGACAAAAGAAATTCTCCCTGGTCGCTGGCTGAAAATAAGGATTCACATTCGGAATATCGCAAAGGAACTTGTCCCGGTGGCCGATAGTTTGTTCGAGCGAACGATTCTGCTGGCGATTCCATCTATTTTGAGCGATAGAGACGAAGACGATATCGTGCATGCATTTCGCAAAGTATTAGCCAACCTTGGTGATTGAACTTCCGATTCTCCAGCATGCCTGTAAGCAGGACAAGTATGAATGCGCGGGATGACGCGTACATCTAGGAACTGCTGCATTGATCGATGGAGGTTGGATCACCCGACATATTCGAGGAATCTCTGCTGGATCTCTTTCAGTAGGCCAATGTCGGCAGATTTCCAAATCTCTTCGTTGAAGATTTCGACTTCGATGGGCCCGTCGTATCCGGTCGCATCAACCGTCTCGCGCAAGTGCCGCAATTCGACCACGCCGTCTCCCATCATGGCTCGACCCATCAGGATTCCGGGCAGAGGCACGGGCCAGTCTGAAACATGGAAGCCGACGATTTTTCCGCGTGCACGCTCGATCTGCGGCATCACTTCCGGATCCCACCAGACGTGGAACGCATCGATCACAACACCTGCTGCTGAACTATTCATCTGTTGGATAATGTCGTTGGCTTGCTTCAACGTCACCACGACGGATCGTTCCGCCGCGTACATGGGATGTAGCGGTTCGACGCCAAGAATGACGCCGGCTCTCTCCGCATCGGGGAGCACTTCCATCAGGCCATCCAACACGGTGGCCCGCGCATCCTCAAGCGTCTGCCCATTCGCAGGGCCAGAAACAATGACCAGCACCGGCGCGCCAAGGATCGCAGCTTCTTCAATGGCCACGCGGTTATCCGCAATGCGTTCGTCCCGCTCTTTCGCCGTGGGCGCCGAGAACCACCCTCCACGACAGAGGCTGGAGACGCGCAAACCCTCATGGCGAATCATTGCCGCCGCTTTCTTGACGTCGCCGTCCAGCTTATGGCGCCAGACCCCGATGTACGGAATCCCGCTATGGGAACAGTTGCGCACCACTTGCTCAAGTGACCAGGGATCGGCGGTGATCTGATTGAAGCTGAGACGCTCTAGCAAACTCATGCAACACCTGACAGCAGCAAGTAGTCTCGCATTCGTACGATTGCCAACTCAGGATCGCGCAACATTCCAGCCTGGTCCGCCAGGACAAACAATTCGCACAAATGCGCTGTGGATCGTGCGCTCTCTAAACCTGCAACCATGCGGAAGTGCGATTGAAAACCATTCAGAAATGCCAGAAACACGACTCCAGCTTTATAGTGGTGTGTCGGAGACGCGAAGATATGCCGGGAAAGGGGCACTGTGGGCGCAAGCAGTTCGTGATAGCGGGAAACGGCACCCGCATCCAGTGCGGCTAGCGCCAGCGAGGCGGCAGGAGCGATGGCATCAAAAATTCCCAGCAATGCATCGCTGTGGCTCCGTTCGTCGCCCAGAATTAGGCGATCATAATTGAAGTCGTCGCCCGTATACATCCGCACGCCTGGCGGGAGATCTTGTCGCATAGAGATTTCAAGCTCCGCATCGAGCAGGGAAATCTTGATGCCGTCGATTTTTTCTTTGTTCGCGTGAATCACGGCGAGGCAGTTCTCCATTGCCGCGGCGATCGTGTCTCCGCCCCAGTAGCCTTGCAAGGCCGGATCGAACATGGGCCCCAGCCAATGAAGAATGACGGGCTGGCGAAGCTGGCCGAGCACGGTCGCATAGACTGACGCGTAATCGTCCGCATGGCGCGCGACTGCTGCAAGGGCGCGACTGGCCATCAAGATGATTCGTCCGTCTACCGCTTCAATCGCTTCACACTGCTGCAGGTACGCGTTGGTGACATCTTGCAGCGTGAGGTTCGGACCCGACGGAAGATGATCGGTGCCCGCGCCGCTTGCAGCCACGGCTCCTCGCGCCTTCGCGGCGGCGGTAGTGCGTTGGATGAGTTCCAGCGCCAGAGGCCAATTCAATCCCATGCCGCGTTGGGCTGTATCCATCGCTTCGGCGACACCAAAGCCAAGCGACCAAAGATATTCGCGATACGCCAGCGTCGATTCCCAATCGATGACAGGATGCGTCCACGGGTCCGCGGTCTTGAGCGGATCCAGCACCACGTGGGCCGCGGCAAATGCAACGCGCGTCTTGAAGGAACTTTGCCGGGCTGGCACCAACGGCTCACCGATCGGCGAGTAGTTGTAGAGGGAGCCATCGGACCGCACAAGTTTTATCGAGTTGTTCAATCTCATGCGCTCAATTCCGGCACGTCGATCCAGCGACGCTCCTGCCAGGATTTCAGGCCCAGCTCCGCCAACTGCACACCGCGCGCACCTTCTACAAAGTCATGCGGGAAGGGCGCATCCTCGGCAACATGGCGCAGAAACATTTCCCACTGAACCTTGAACCCGTTATCGAATACCTGGTTGTCGGGTACATCCTGCCAAAGCTCGCGAAAGCGAAATGGATTCTCGATGTCTGGATTCCACACTGGCCGTGGCGTATTTACACGATGCTGTGTGCGGCATTCTCGCAGACCCGCGACTGCGCTCCCAAGCGTGCCATCTACCTGCAAGCTGAATAATTCGTCACGATATACACGGAACGACCATGAGGAATTGATCTGCGCAACGATTCCACCCTCCAGCTCAAACGTTCCGTAAGCGGTGTCGTCAGCGGTGCAAGTGTATCGTTGACCCTGTTCGTCGACTACGCTCAGGAATTGTGGTGCCGCCCAGGCACTGCACAGCGCGCACTCTGCCAAACGTATGGTCCAGCACATACCGCCAATGGCAGAACATGTCCACGATGATGCCACCATCATCCTGCTTCCGGTAATTCCATGAGGGCCGCTGTGCGGGCTGCCAATCGCCCTCGAAAACCCAGTAGCCAAACTCCCCGCGAACGGAAAGAATTCTTCCGAAGAAACCGCTATCAACCAAACGCTTCAGCTTGCGCATGCCGGGTAAAAACAGTTTGTCCTGCACCACACCCTGCTTTACCCCCGCGGCTTTCGCCAGCGCCGCCAGCCGTAGCGCTACGGCAGAATCGACGGCGAGAGGCTTCTCGCAATACACGTGTTTTCCTGCGGCAATTGCTGCTTCAACACTCGAGGCGCGCAGCGAGGTCACCTGGGCGTCAAAATAAATCGCATCATCTGGATTTGCGAGCGCACCGCGCAGATCGGTTGTCCAACGAGGGACTCCATGATCTTTGGCAATTTGTTCCAGCTTGGAGGCGTTGCGGCCCACCAAAATTGGATCGGGCATCAGGCGCACGCCATCATTGAGTGCGAGGCCGCCCTGATTCCGTATCGCCAGAATGGAGCGAACCAGGTGCTGGTTCAGCCCCATGCGCCCGGTAACGCCGTTCATGATGATGCCGATTCGCTTCTCGTTCATCTCTATCTCCCGGACGCCGAGTCCGATTTATCTTTACTTATTCGCTCAGAACCGATGCTCGCCTGGTCTCTGTCTCCCGCAAAAAGCTGCGATTATGCGCTTCCGGGCCAAACCAAAAGATTACGATCATCACTACCGTGACGGCTCCACCAAAAACGGTCAATGCCCAGGGATATCCAAAGTGATCGCGCAAGATGAATTCTACTGCGGTGGCGGGAGCGGCCAGCAGAACTCCCAATTGATATACGACTCCGGGAAAAAGGCTGCGGACCGCATCCGGAGAAAGCTCTGTCAAGTGCGCAGGGATTACGCCGAACGCGCCCTGCACACCAGCCTGCATCACGAACGATCCAATCACCAGCACACCGAGCGAAGTGCCGAACGCCCAAGCGGGGATCGAGATCAACGACACCACCAAGGCCATCATGATGGCTTTCCGCCTTCCCATGCCTTGCGATAGGTGACCGAAAAAGAGTGCGCCGACGATAGCGCCAATGTTGTAGATAATTGGAATTCCATATAAGGACTTCATCCCGATCACTGTCTTTTCCGCGATGCCGGGAACCGACTTGAGGAAGTCTGGATACAGATCCTGCGTGCCATGCGACAGGCACAGGAGCACGCTCATCATCAGCAGCAGGTAGAAAAACATTGCTTTGTGATGTAGCAATGAATTGAAAATAAGTTTCATCGACGCCGGCCGATGTTGCTTCCATGCTTCGGACTCCGGTGCGAACACTGTGAGCGCGACCACCAGTAATGCGACCGGAGCGCCGACAAAGAAGACCGACCTCCAGCCAAAGACAGGAGCAATCGTCTGCATGGCTACCGAAGCCAACAGATAACCCATGGGATATCCCGATTGGATCATGCCGGAGAGTACGCCTCGAAAGCGACGCGGCAAACTTTCCATAGCGTAGGAGGCGCCGATGCCCCAATAGCCTCCCATACCAATGCCGTACAGTGCGCGAAAGAGAACGAACATCCAGAAAGTCGGTGCTAACCCGGTGAACACCGTGCACAGGGAAAAGTACAGCACACAAAACATCAATGGACGTTTGCGGCCAAATCGGTCTGCGAGCGCGCCGAAAAATAATGCGCCCACCGGCCGCATTGCCAGGGTCAACGTCAGCGTGTAAACGACCGACGCCTTGGATACATGAAATCGCGCCGCCAGCGTGTCAAACAAAAACACCACGACGAAGAAGTCGAAGGCGTCCAGCACCCAGCCCAAAAGGCCGGATGTGACCGCGAACTTCCAGCCTTTGATCTCCTGATCGCTGCCGATGTTCGATCCAGTTACAAAGGCCATGCTTCGTGCGCCATTTCCACAATCGTCTCCCGTCCGCTGGGTGAATGCAGTGCTCTATCCGGTGGAACGATTCTATCGCGTTGATCGATTCCAGCAGAAAGGTGCGAAGTGATCGCGTCGCGGCTTACGTGACGACGAAAATCTTTCCCCGGTGCAGGCTTGCATCAGGACGGTGTTGTATATGGTAACGCGCGCAATTTCATTGGCGATTGGAAGCGTATTCATGGCGTAGGCTTTGCCCTGAGAAAGCGGTCAGGCGTATGCTGCGAGTTGTTCGCAAAGCGAAAATAGAAACTCCGGCTAGTGTAAAAGCGCAGAACAGTCGGTCGAGAGGCTGCTGACGGAACTTTCCCCGTCTCCCCTATACCGATGTCGCGAGGACATCTTTCTCGCAGGCGCAACTATTTGATGGAGGCATTCCACATGTCGATTTGTAAGCAGGTAATTCTCGCCGGATCTCTCGCAGTGTCGTTGTTTTTCATCGCGCGCTCGGCTAGCGCGCAAAATGGCGCGCCGGATATCGTCGTTGACACCTCCCATGCAGTGAATTCGTTCAGCCCGCTTAGGGCGTTAGGTGGGGCGGTTGACCGGCAGCGCGGTGGAACCACGGAGCAAGAGGTTGCCAACCACACAGACTGGGTGCTGAGCCCTCCGGTTCTGAAAGAACTTTTAGGCGCAGGGTGGGGAACCATCACGTATCGCCAGAATACGGAACTGCAGATCCAGGCCTGGCATTGGAACCCGAGTGGCACATGGAGCAATCCGGCAAGTAAAGACGGATATTTCGTTGGCAGCGCCGAACCAACCAGCGAGCAGATCGAGCACTCCTGGTCGTATCCGCTTCCCCACCGGGGCAATACGCTCGGTGACGGAAATGGATGGTCTCGCTTAACCGACGGCGACTTGAACAGCTACTGGAAGAGCAATCCTTACCTGACCAAAACCTACACGGGCGAGGATGATTCGACGCACCCGCAATGGGTGATGATCGATCTTGGCGCTACGGAGAATGTCAACGCTATCAAGATCGCATGGGCGAATCCCTACGCTAGGCACTACTACGTCCAGTACTGGACGGGCGATAAGGAACCGTTTTATGACGGAATTAACAAAGGCGCATGGGAAACCTTCCCCATGGGGACCATTAGGAACGGCGAGGGGGGAACTCCGACGTTGAAGCTGATCAGCTGGAACATTCCCGTGCGATATCTGCGCATTTGGATGACGGGATCTTCAAACACCTGCGACACCCACGGCTCGCAGGACAAGCGTAACTGCATGGGATACGCGATTAACGAAGTCTACGTTGGAACCGTATCGCAAGATGGCCAGTTCACCGATCTGGTCAAGCACCTGCCGAACCGGAAACAGACAGTCACGTGGGCTTCTTCTGTGGATCCCTGGCACTCCGCTTCCGACATAGACTACGCGGCGGGAGACCAGATCGGCTTCGATCTCTTCTTCCATTCCGGCGTTACGCGCGGCCTTCCGGCCATCGTCCCGATTGCGATCCTCTACGCGACTCCGGAGGACGCTGCTAACGAAATCGCGTACCTCTACAAGAGAAAATATCCAATCGCAATGATCGAGATGGGCGAAGAAGCAGACGGCCAGCGGATGCTTCCCGAGGATTACGCTGCACTGTACATACAATTCGCAAGGGCCATTCACAAGTTGGTTCCTGAGGCGCGGCTAGGTGGGCCGTCATTTGAAGGGACACCGGGCGACGTGGGCTCGTGGGTGGACGCCAATGGAAGGGCATCGTTTCTGGGAAGATTTCTGGCCTATCTCAAAGCTCACAACGACCTAAAGGATTTCACCTTCTTTTCGTTTGAGCATTATCCTTGCATGGACACGGGCCTGTGCCGGGACTGGAGTTCACTCGACATGGAGCCGGAGTACGTGGACCACGTGGTCCAAGCCTGGAAAGACAATGGTCTGCCGCCGAATATTCCGTTTTTCATGACGGAAGGGAACGACCTCGGCGAGGGCAGCCTGGGCTCGGTGAAGAGCGGGCTCTGGCTCGCCGACTACGTGGGCGCCATGATGACTGCGGGAGCCAGCGGCACTTACTACTTCCAGGACATCGCACGGCCCGGCCGAAGTGGATTTGGCTTGCTCTCGGTAGACCAGAATAATCACGCAACCTACGGGCCGCAGTATTTTGCGTCGCAAGTAATTAGCCAACAGTGGGTGCAGCCCGTCGATGCCCCGCATCAGCTCTACGAAGTTGCCAGCGATGTGAAGGACCCAGAGGGGCAGAATCTGGTCACGGCTTACGCTGTCCATCGGCCTGATGGTTTGTGGTCGATCATGTTGGTCAATAACGATGAATATAACCACCATTTTGTGCGGGTGGGGTTTGAGAATCCGGTCACCAGGCAGACTCAATATTTCACTGGCACAGTGGACCGGGTGGTCTTCGGTGCGGGTCAATACCTGTGGCACCCCGACCCCGTTCCTCCCGAGGCAGCGCAACAAATTGGCGTGACCGGAGCTCCGGACGACCACCACCATTTCCACTTTAGCGGCCACGCAGATCCCGATGGGCCGGCTGCAATGTCCACCGTAACAGCTGCGAGCCCGGATACTCTTTTCGACTTACCCAAAGCATCCATTGTCGTGCTTCGCGGCAAGATCGCAAGCAACTAGGCCTGGCGCGTTCGGGCACGTAACAGGTCTGGCGAATGCGCGCATCTGTCAATTGGCGGTGAAATTCTGCTTCTGACAATTCTCTGGTAATACCGCGGTGGAATTCCCATCGCGATTACGCAATAACCGTTGCACCGATCGCAAACCAGAAGTTTAAAGGTCGATGAGCACATGGCAGCCTTGTTTCGAAGAACACGACCGAAAATGTTCGCGACTGTTCTCGCTCTGGTGCTTGTGTCATATGCTGCTCCACTGTCGGCTCAAATAGCTTCTGCTGATGCGTCGTCGAATGCACAGGCGGAGAAAACCTACGCAGTCAAATGTGCGCTTTGCCACGGTGCCGCTGCGCACGGCGGTGAATACGGGCCTGCGCTGGCGGGGAACAACGACCTTCGCGGGAAATCCACCGCGTGGCTTCATGACGTGATCCAGAATGGAATTCCTTCGGGAGGCATGCCCGCGTTCAATCTTCCTCCCAGTGACATCGACGCGCTGGCCTCATGGATCGAGTCGATGAACATTCCGGCGGCTCAGAGCTCTGGGCCCGGAGATCGCGCCGCCGGCGAGCAATATTTTTTCGGCGTAGGGAAGTGTGCCAGCTGTCATATGGTTGCGGGCAGAGGGTCCGTTTCGGGTCCGGATCTGTCAAGCATTGCCAGCACCAGGACAGCGCCGGAAATTCGCGCCGCGCTGCTGCATCCAAGCGCCAATACCACTCCTGGTTATGAATCTGTGACCGTGACATTACGCAACGGTGCGGCGATTCGCGGCTTCGCGCGGAGCCAGAGCAATTTTGAGATCACGCTGCAGGATAGCGATGGAAAGTTTCATCGAATTCTGCAAAGCCAGATTCTCTCCGTCAGCACAGATACTCAGTCGCCCATGCCGCCCGCACACGCCGATCCGGCAGAGATGGAAAACCTGATGGCGTATCTCAGCGGGTTGACCGGAGTCGAGCCGGGAACAAACGCAATTGCGTCTCCTTCGACCAAATGTGGAGTTTCATTCGAGAACATCCTGCATCCTTCGCCGGACGATTGGCTCACCTACAATGGCGACCTGAGTGGAAATCGATACTGCAGGCTTACGCAAATCAACACGGCGAATGTGAAGCAGCTGCAGTTGCAGTGGATCTATACGGTGCCGCTGTGGAAGCAGTTCTATCCCGACACGTCCTATTACAGAGAGAACATGCAGTACTTCGGGCTGGAAACGACGCCGCTGGTTGTCGACGGAATCTTGTACGCGACTGGACCACAACAGGCGTATGCGCTCGACGCCCGCACCGGGCAACAAATCTGGCGGTACACGCGCAGCCGCACTGTGGGCATTGTGGGCGATGCAGGGCTTGCGTCGAATCGCGGCCTCGCCATTCTTGGGGACAAAGTCTTCATGGTGACGGACGATGCGCACCTGCTTGCGCTGAATCGCACGACCGGAAAGCCCGTGTGGGAGGCCGTCATGCCGGAGAAGCCCATGCACTACGGTGGCACGGTGGCCCCGCTTGTGGTGAAGGACATGGTGATCGGCGGTGTCGCTGGTGGCGACTGGGGTGTGCGCGGATTTCTTGCTGCATATCGCGCCTCCGACGGCAAACTTCTTTGGCGGCATTGGACCATTCCACAAAAAGGAGAACCGGGTGCGGAAACGTGGGGCGGCGATCCGCCTGAAACAGGTGGAGGTGCAACCTGGACCACCGGCTCCTACGATCCCGAGACGGACACGATCTACTGGGCCACCGGCAATCCCTTTCCTGACGGCGACGGAAAACATCGGCCTGGCGATGATCTGTACACAAATTCCATATTGGCGTTGAACCCGGCCGATGGAAAGCTCAAGTGGTTTTATCAGGTGACACCGCATGACGTGAAGGACTGGGACGCAACCGCGCCTTTGATTCTGGTGGACACCGTGTATCACGGAGAGCCGCGGAAGCTGCTGATGCATGTCGACAAGAACGGTTTCTTTTATGTACTCGACCGCACCAACGGACATGTGCTGCTCGCCAAGACGGCGGTCCGGGTGACATGGGCCAGCGGCATCGCGCCAAACGGCCGTCCCCAGCGTGTGCCCGATCACGGAATCGTTTGTCCGGCGATCGGGTCCAACTGGAATGCGGCGGCTTTCAGTCCCGTGACCCGCCTGTATTACGTGATGGTGACAGAGGGATGCGACGTGGATATGGCTGACCGAGCGAAATATCTGGACGAGGAAACTCCGAAGAAATATCTGGAGGCAATCAACATTGATGATGGAAAGATTGCTTGGAGGATCCGACAACTCGGTCCGGCAAACGGCAAGCGGGATGCGGGAATATTGGCAACCGCGGGCGGGCTTCTCTTCTATGGCGACCCTACCGGCGATGTCGTTGCGGCCGATGCGCGCACAGGGAGAGCGCTTTGGCACTTTCCGACCAATGGAGAAAATAAAGCCTCGCCCATGACCTACACGGTGGATGGGAAACAATATGTTGTGCTGGCGGTTGGACCGAATCTACTCAGCTTCGGTTTGCCACCAGAGAAAGAATAGCCATGAACAAAGCCTTCTCAAGACGCGAATTTCTGCAGGTATCGTCGGCAACTGCAATGGCAAGTGCGGCTGGTCTTTCGACGTGGGATGCAACACTGGCGGAAGCGGCCCCGCGCGCACCTTTTCGCGGAACGCTCTGCTTATTTTCTAAGCCGGTTCCGCAACTGAGTTGGAGCGAACTCGCGCAAAGCGCGAAGCAGGCTGGCTTCGGCGGGATCGATTTGACGGTTCGACCTGAAGGCCACGTTCTACCCGAGCGCGCGACGATAGATTTACCTAAAGCTGTCGCGACGATTCGCGCGGAAGGGTTGGAAGTTCCAATGATCAGCACGGCGCTTGTCAGTGCTCACGACCCCACCGCCAAGCCCATCTTTGAAGCGGCCAGCAAGCTCTCCATTCCCTATATCAAGCCGGGGTATTACCACTATAAGTTTGTCAACGTCATCGACGAGCGCGATCAGGCCGGCCGCAAGTTTCTCAGCCTGGTTGAACTTGCGGCGAAATATCAACTTCAGCTTGGATATCACAACCACACCGACTACATCGGGGCTGCGCTGTGGGACATAGCTCCAGTGATCGAGCCGGTAGATCCGCGCTGGTGCGGTTTTTATTTTGACCTGGGTCACGCGTCGGTGGACTTGGGCGAGAACGGCTGGAAGGTCGCAATCAACCTGGTGCTGCCGCGATTGAAAATGGTGGGCGCTAAGGATTTCACCTGGAAACAACGGGGTCCGCACAGTTGGCATGCCGAGCCATGCCCGATGGGGCAGGGAATTACGCCATGGCGCGAGTTCCTGGCGATACTCGCACAATCGAGTTTTCATGGACCCATTTCACTGCAGCAAGAATTCACGATCCCCGGCGTGACGGATCATCAGGGAATCGCCGTGTCTCGCGCCGCCGTTCCTCAAGTGATGGCCTCCGCGAAAACTAATCTGGACTATCTGAAATCGCTGCTGCGAGACGCCTATCAGCAAACATAGAAGGATTTTTGCGAAGGAGATATTTGTGGCTCGGCATTCTCGCATGACGCGAAGAAATTTCCTGAAGGCTGTTCCGGCGGGGCACTCAGTCTTTCATCCATCAGTTCAGCCCCACTCTTCGCTGTTCCCAGGCGCAAGCCAAGCGATATTCGTGTCAAGGAAATCCGCATCAGCTACGAAAACTTTCCCTATCGCACTCCGTATCAGTTCGGCGGGCGTACCGTCGACCAAGTCACTTTGTTAAATGTCGACTGCACAGTGGAGACCGTCTCCGGCCACGTAGCGCGTGGATTTGGCTCGATGCCCATGGGGAATGAGTGGTCGTTTCCTTCGAAGACACTTTCCTACGACACAACGCTGGAGGCCATGAAACAGCTCGCTGAACGCATCCGCAAAATCACCGAAACGTACACCGAAGCTGGTCACCCCATCGACATCAATTACGCGCTCGAGCCAGAATATCTCAGCGCGGCAGCCGACGTGACCCATACCTTGCGCCTCGATCAGCCCATCCCAAAGTTGTGCACCCTGGTGACCGCGAGTCCCTTTGATGCTGCCATTCACGATGCTTTCGGCAAGGTACATGGCCTCAATTGCTATCAAACCTACGGTCCCGAGTTTATGTCGAATGACCTGGGACATTACCTCACACCGGAGTTCAAGGGTAAATATCCTAGCCAGTATCTTCTCCGCAGCCCGCAACCATGGCTGTGGTGCAATCACTCCGTCGGCGCGCAAGATCCGATCGATGCATCGGAGGTGAAGAAGCCGCTGCACGACGGTCTTCCTCAAACGCTTGGCGGCTGGATCAATGCCGACGGGCTCACCCACCTCAAGATTAAACTTAATGGCAACAATCTCGACGCGGACACTATGCGAATCCTGCATATCGACCGGGTGGCGACCGAGGTCGAGACCCGTCGAGGAGTCCGTCAGTGGTACTACTCGCTGGACTTCAATGAGCAATGCCCCGATGTCGAATACATTCTCGACTTCATTCGCCGCATCAAGGAGGGCTCACCCGGATGCTATGACCGAATCACGTTCATCGAGCAGCCAACTCGGCGCGACCTTGTCGCTATTCCGCAGCAGTATCTTTTCGCTGCGTCCAAGCTTAAGCCCGTGGTGATGGACGAATCTCTCACCGGCTTCGATGCCCTGTTGCGCGGACGTCAGATCGGGTACACGGGCGTCGCGCTGAAAGCCTGCAAGGGTCAGAGTCAATCCATGGTGCTGAATGCTGCAGCCCAGGAATTCAAGATGTATATGACGGCGCAGGATCTGACCTGCCCCGGCGCTTCGCTCATCCAGTCTGCGGGTATCGCCGCTCACGTCGCCAAAATCGACACGCTGGAATCGAACGGGCGCGAATATGTTCCTTCAGCGAATCGGCCTTGGCTCAAGAGATTTCCAGGACTGTTTCAGGTGCGAGATGGCAAACTGCACACTTCAAATCTCACTGGGCCTGGATTGAGTGCCGTTCCACCAGGTGAATCTGTCGGGTGACTTTTTGCTGCGGACTGTATCAATCGGACGCATGTTCCAGGAGGCGGAAAGAGTGACGTTAACTGCGGCGCAGAAAACATTCAGGTTCATCGTCTTCTTCGGCAGCAGCGTGTGGCAGGAGGATAGTCGCCGAAGCAGCATTCCCGTCAGGTTTCGTGCCGTCGTGTATGCGTGCGCACTCGCGTTGGTTGCCGCACTCCCGCTGATGGCGCAATCCAACGCTGCCTCGCCTATCTATCTGGATAAGACGCAGCCGATCGAAGCGAGAGTCGATGACTTGATGCAGCGCATGACGCTGAAGGAAAAGGTAGGGCAGTTGAACCTGCCGTGCGCTTATGTCGACGCACTGGGAAAAACAATTCCAGCAAAGATGGAGGCGGCGCGCAAGTTCGCGGCCGGAACCTATACCGATGAGATTGGCCCTGGAGCCGGCTTCTTTACGTTGGCCGACACCATCAAGCTGAACAATCTGCCGGAACAGGTCAGGTATTTTAACCAGCTGCAAAAAATCGCGACTACGCAAACGCGACTCAAGATTCCTCTGCTTCAGGATGAAGAAGGAACCCACGGCGCCATGTTCCCGGGAGCGACGGTTTTCCCGGAAGGACTCTCCATCGGCAGCACCTTCGATATGCCATTGGTGCAAGCCATCTATGCGGCCGCCGCACAGGAGGCAAGATCCACCGGCATTCATGTTCTATCCACTCTGGTGCTGGAGACCGATCGAGATCCACGCATGGGACGCAACATGGAGGGCTACACCGAAGATCCATACCTGGATTCGCGAATCGCAACCAACATAGTGGAGGGCGCGCAGGGGTCGAACATCGATGCCCCCGACAAAGTAGTGGCGTTGATGACAGATTTTCCGACGCAGAGCGAGCCCGTCAGCGGCATGGAGCGGGGCGCGATCGAACTGTCCGAACGCTACATTCGCGAGAATTTTCTTCCCCCGTGGATCGCGGCCTTCAAAGCGGGTGCGCTGGGCGTGATGGCCGGGTACCCGGAGATTGAAGGTGTTCCCGAGCATGCATCGGAAAAGTGGAACACGCAAATTCTGCGCAACGAGCTTGGGTTCAAGGGTGTCGTCGATAGCGAAGGCGGCGGATTTGGCACCCTGATTTACGAGCACATTGTCCCGACTCAAAAAGAAGCGGGCGCGCTTGCGTTGCGTGCCGGAGTCGATCTCGACATCACATATGAGCCAGCCTACATGGGGCCGCTGATTCAAAATGTCGAAGAAGGAAAAGTTCCAGAAGCGTTGGTCGATCGCGCAGTTCGCCGAGTGCTCGAACTGAAATTTCGTCTGGGACTTTTCGATCACCCATACGTCGATCTCGCACAGGCCGAACGCGCTGTGCATTCCCAGCAGCATCAACAACTGGCCCTGCAAGCCGCGCGCGAAGGCATCGTGCTGCTGAAGAATCAGAACCATCTACTGCCTCTCAAGAAAGACCTCAAATCCATTGCGGTCATTGGTCCGAATGCGGATGATCGCTGGAACCAACTCGGTGATTACTCGCCCTCAGTAGTTCCACAGAAGGTGACGACTGTGCTCGATGGCATCAGGCAGGCGGTTTCTCCGGCGACGCCGGTGATGTATGTAAAGGGCTGCGAGATCATCGGTGGCAAAGAGGATTTCGCTAAGGCTGTCGAGGTGGCTCGCCATGCGAGTGTCGCTGTTGTCGTCGTTGGCGAGCATCCGGGCAACGCCGGCAGAGGTGATGTACCGCCGACAGATGGAGAAGCCTACGATGTTGCCAGTCTCGACCTGACAGGCGCACAGAACGATTTGGTCAAGGCCATTTCGGCAACGGGCACGCCGGTAGTCCTGGTGCTTATCAATGGCAGACCACTTTCGATTCCGTGGGCGGCAGAGCATATTCCCGCCATCGTTGAAGCCTGGGAGCCGGGAGAAAGTGGCGGCGAAGCTGTGGCGAACGTCTTGTTTGGGGACTACAACCCGAGTGGACGCCTGGCGATTACAATTCCTCGAAGTTCTGGCCAGCTTCCCGACTACTACAACTACAAACCATCGAAGCAATATTGGATCCAGAGGGCCTGGAGTCATGATGGCGGCTATGCGGACATGCCCGGCACGCCGCTATATCCGTTCGGCTACGGACTCAGCTACACCAGCTTCACCTACAGCCATCTGCGTATTTCTCCATCGCAAATTTCGCCTGGGGGAAGCGTGGAGGTCAGCGTCGACGTCACGAATGCAGGCAGACGCTCAGGAGTGGAAACAGTCCAGATGTATCTGCATGAACGCTACACGCCGGTTGCGATTCCGGTGAAAAACCTTCGCGGATTTCATCGTGTGACACTCAATCCCGGCGAAACAAAAACCGTGACAATGAGGCTTACGCCTGATGACCTGGAATTGCTGGACAGCGATATGCATTGGAAGGTGGTTCCGGGAACCTTCGACGTGATGATCGGCAGGTCTTCAGCTGATATCGTTTTGCACGAGCCTCTCGAGGTTCAAATGACGAACGCGAGCGAAAGTGGAGACAGGTCTTCTCCTTGACCGAGCTTCCAGGCAGCCAGAGATCGCGCAAATGGAAATGGGTTGCGATGAGGCACGTCACGTCCGGTGGGACTGATCGGATTGAGGCGATACGATGCAACCTCAGCGGGATGACATTTGACGTGATCGCCAGCGAATGGCCCACCACATCATTCCGAAAAAATTAATTAAGACCAGAGCGATGGCGGCAATAAAGAGCGGCTTGTACTGTGGGTGCTTTTCGTAGAGAAGCGCGGCAGGCAGCGCGATGGAGTACTCAACCAGTGCGAAACCGAATCCATACACCCATACGCGCCAGTTCATCTGACCTTTTTTTGACGCGTCGCGCATCACGATAAGATCCCAGATGAGTTTGCAAAGTTCGAACATAGCTCTTCCTCCTTGATGGGGCGTTTGCCGCTACTTTGCTCCTGGCGTTTCGTAGACAATTTTCTCTGTCCACTCGCCGGCTAGCACTCCATTCGGATTTGCATCGGGGTTGGCGGTGCGATATTCTTGCCCGCTCCCCGGAACTATTCGGAGAGCGAGCGTCGATAGTTCTAACTATTGAGGCTGGCCGTTGCCGTGGACCTTCGTGTCTTTGGTCCACGTATTGTCAGTCGCGGTGTTGGGATCGACGGTGTTGTTCATCGAACCAAACGTGCGTCCGTCCGAGTTTGCCGGCCCGACTGGACTGGACCAGACATTGGAATACTGGCTGGAGGTTTTGTAGGTGCCGTTGGCTCCGCTCACCGTCTGCTGGTCCAACGAGTAATCCTGCATGTCGGAGGCCGAGGTGGAACGAGCATTCATATTGGCCTGAGTATGCGCCATGGAGCTGTTGGTTGAGCTTTGCATCTGTCCCAAGAAGGCTTCGTGGTTGGCTTGCTGCTGTTGCATCTGTCCCATAAAGGCGTTGTGCTGGTCTGTCTGCCTTTGCATGTTGGCGCGAGCTGCGTTGTTCATCATCTGGCTGGTGGCGGCGGCTTCACGCTGCCCTTCGGCCAGCCTCGCGTCGCCCTCTTGCTTGTCGCGTCGGGCCAGACGGTTCATCAAGGCCGCCTTCCATTCCTCGGTCGGATGTCCCCCCAGCAAGTTGTGGCTGTCCACCAGCGCCACCAGCGCGTTCAGCTGGCCTTTTGGCGCGCGCAGGATATCGGCCTTGGCAAAGCAGTTGCCGCCCGGCCAGTTTCCCTGGTGCTCCTGGCAAATTACCAAGGCGCGCAGGCGCATCTCATGTCCAGTTGAATCGACAGCCCGGATCGCGGCCACATCTCCGGTGGTGCGGGAGCGAAACGCGGGAGGTATGCGGCTGTTTTGGCTGTTGCCGTTGTTCGTGAATTTCTCCTCCTGCATTCGGAATGCGTCTTCAACGGGCATTGGACCGACCACCCGTACTCCTCTGAGCCTCGCGGCGAATTTCTGCAGGAAGTCGGCGGCTGTTAGAGATCCGGTCAGCGGAATGCAGCCATTTCCGTTCTGAACGCCCTTTCCCCATCTCCAGCCGAAGAGCGGCAGCACGTTTATCTGGCTCTGGCCATCGGGCGAGGTTGCGTCCCACGTGAAGTACGGCAGGTCTGGGCAAGTGCTGAGGGCTGCCTGACCCTGCACACGCCACCCACCAGGGGCAGAAACCTGCACTGCCGGCATTCCGTTGAAAGAGGCGTCGGTGAGCATGACCGTCGTCAGCCCCTGGCTGGATGTTGTGTGAGAGGCGGAGACGCGATGCTCGAGGCCATTCGGCGATCCCTCGGACATGGCCTGACCGTCGGCATTGTTGGTTCGCGACTGGCAGCCGGCGACGGTGGCCAGGAAACAGAGTGCCGCGATCAGTGCCGGCGCTGCGGTGCGGGTACGAATCGTATTCATCAGAGTGACCTCGTTGTGGAATTAGTAGGGCTGGCCGTTGCCGTGGACCTTCGTATCCTTGGTCCACGTATTGTCGGTAGCAGTGTTGGGATCGGTGGTGTTGTCGGCCGAGCCATAGGTGCGCCCGTCCGAATTTGCCGGTCCAACTGGACTGGACCAGACATTGGAATACTGGCTTGAGGTTTTGTAGGTGCCGTTGGCCCCGCTCACCGTCTGCTGATTGAGCGAGTAGTCTTCCATGTCGGAGGCGGAGGTGCTGCGCGCATTCTGGCTGGCCTGGGCATTGCGCATGGAGCTATCCGTAGAGCTTTGCAGCTGCTGCATGCCGGCTTCGTGCTCGTCCCTCAAAGTTTGTGAGCTGGAAAGATATTGGTTATGCAGCATCTGGCTGCTGGCCCTGGCGTTTTGGGCGTTCTGGGCCAGCGCCGCGTTTCCGGCTTCCTCGTTGCGGCGCAACTGCTGCATCTGGCCGTTGGCGATTTGCTGCTGCCGGTTCATGTAGGCACTTTTCCACTCTTCAGTAGGGTGATCCTGAACAAGATTGTGGCTGTCGAAGAGCGACACCAAAGCATTGAGCTGGCCCTTGGGAGCACGCAGCACATCGACCCTGGCGAAACAATTGCCACCCTGCAAGCGACCCTGGCGCTCCATGCACTGCACCCAGGCGCGCATCCGCATCTCGTGTCCGGTCGAATCCACGGCCTCGATCGCGGCCACGTCTCCCATATGGCGCGCCTGCAACGGGCCAGCGAGGCGAGCATTTCCGCTGTTGCTGTTGTTGGTGAAATTCACCTCACGCTGCACGAAGGCGCCTGTGACAGGCATGGTGCCCACCACCCGTATGCCGCGCAGACGCGCGGCGAACTTCTGCAGAAAATCCGCGGCGTGGACAGGTCCGCTGAGCGGTATGCAACCATTTCCGTTCTGAGCTCCCATCCCCCATTTCCAGCCGAAGGTCGGCAGCACGTTGATCTGGCTGTTGCCGTCTGGCGAGCTCGCATCCCAGGTTGGCGAAGGAATGCTGGCGCAAGGGACCATAGTCATACGGCCCTGTACATGCCAGCCTGTGGGTACCGAAATTTCGGTAGCCGGCATATTGTTCATCGAGTCGTCATTCAGTGTTACGGTCGTCAACCCCTGGCCCAGAGTGCTACTGGAGGTGGACACACGCTGTTCAAGACTGTTGGACGGACCTTGCGACATTCCCTCGCCTTCTGTGCTGGTTCGTGACTGGCAGCCGGCGACAGTCGCAAGAAGGCAGAACGCTGCGATGAAAGTGGGAGTTGCGGTGCGGGTAGATATCGCGCTCATTGCGTAGATCCTCGCTCTGAATCGATGGAAATGATGATCGAATCGTGCGTCGCCGGCCGTTAGGCTGGCGGCTTACATCTCTGTAGGCGACATCGGCGAGGAAAATGCCTCATGGGGTTTCGATCTCATGCACTGTTGTCAAAAATTCGCATGACGGGGTGGGGCCTTTGCACTAGAATCAAGGCCACCGAAATCTCCCTGGAAGGATTGGCCCGCTTGAGTCAGGCTGGTGAAGTTACAGAACTCCTGCGCGAGTGGGGCGAGGGAAGACCGGACGCCATCGATCGGCTATTCGACGTGGTGTATCCGCAGTTGCGTCAGATTGCGGGGGCACTTTTTCGCGGGGAGCGACCGGAAAATATTCTGCAACCTACCAGCGTTGTGAATGAGTTATTTCTCAAGCTGATCCGCCAGCGCAGCCTGCGCTTTGAAGATCGTGAGCATTTCTACAGCCTGTCGGCCCGGCTGATGCGGCGGGTGTTGCTGGATCACGCCCGCGAGCAGGGAAGGCAGAAGCGCGACGGCGGGATTTCCGTTCCAATGGATGAAAAGCTGGCGTGGATTGGCGCTAAGCCCGTCGAAATGATGGACCTGGACAGGGTTCTGAATGAATTGGATGAGCTGGACGCTCGCAAATGCCGCATGGTGGAGCTTCGCTTCTTTCTTGGGTTTACTGCCGATGAAACTGCGGAACTGCTGAATATTTCAAAAGCCACGGTCGACCGCGAGTTGAAATTCGCACGTGGCTGGTTGTACGAGCGTCTACACGACGCTGACGTCTGATGCACTTCCCCCCCATTTCGCGCCAACCTTACTAGGTGGGCTCATGCCGGAAGACAAAGAAAACTGGACGCTGCTGCAAGCGTTGTTCGATATGGCCGAAATGGCCCCGCCGGAAGATCGGGAGCGGGTGCTGGCGGAGCACTGCGCCGATCCGGAAATGCGCCGACGTGTGCTTACCATCGTGCAGGGTGCGGGACAGTTCGATGAGCCTGCCGACTCACCTGAAAATCTGCCTTTCGCCGGACGCATTGGTCCTTACACGCTGCTACGGCTGCTGGGTGCGGGCGGAATCGGTTCGGTGTACCTGGCGGAGCGCATTTTGGGAGGTGTTCCGCATCGGGTCGCGTTGAAGGTGCTTTCTCCCCATGCCGCGGGACCCTCCTTTGTCGAGAGGTTTCACCGCGAGCAGCACATCCTCGCCTCTCTCGAACACAAAAATATTCTGCGCATGCTGGATGCGGGCATGAGCAGCACCGGGTATCCCTACCTGGTGATGGATTATGTTCAGGGACTTCATCTGGACGAATACTGCGACTCGCGCCACCTTGGAATTCGGGAACGGATCGAGCTGTTTTTGCAGATTTGCGACGCCGTAGCCTATGCGCATCGCAACCTGATTGTTCATCTGGATCTGAAGCCGTCGAACATATTGGTCAACGAAGAAGGCGTGGTCAAGCTGCTGGATTTTGGTACTTCGAAGCTCATCCAGCCAGACAGTCTGCTGACGACGACAGTGTTAGCGACGCCGGCTTACGCGAGTCCGGAGCAATTGCGAAATGAGCCCGTAACCACCTCCTGCGATATTTATTCGCTGGGAGCCATTCTGGTCGACTTGCTGGCGGGGCGGCGGACGACGGCTCAATCCTCGGCAGCGGCAATGTTTGAGCGGGCTATGAACGAAACCGAGCCAGTCCCGCTGCACCTTACAGTAACCGCCAAGACGGCCGAGGACCGGGGAGTTCCGGAAGGCAAACTGCGCCAGTTGTTGAGCGGCGACCTGGAGACGATTACGGCTAAATGTCTTCGACCCAGGCCGAAGGATCGCTATGGTTCTGTCGACGCATTGAGTGAAGATCTGCGGCGATATCTGGGCTGGTCGATCCGTGCTGGCTCGACCCCAGACAATCACCTACCGCGTCGGCAAATTTGTCCGCCGTAATCGCGGTGGTGTGGCCGTTTCAGGCCTGATCGCACTTGCCCTGGCCGTGAGTCTCGGGTATGCCGGCTGGCGCCAGCATCAAGCGCTGCAGGAAGGCCGTCGCGCGCTGCGCATGCAGACATTTCTTTACAGGCTTTTCTATTTGGCCAATGCCAACTATATGGGCAAACCAACTGTGTCGGTGCCAGAGTTCCTGCAGCTTGGGGTGAAGGTTTTGCCTCAGTACATCAAGGATCCTGGCGATTTGCGCGCAGCCCAGATGAGCCTCGCCGAATCCATGTTTGAGAACGGCGATATGAAAAACGCCCAGAAGGTATTTACGCAAATCACTGCCAGCGCAAAGGCCTCGGGAGACGTCGCGAGCGAAGCGGAGGCGGAGGCCACCTCCGGAGCCATTGCCTACGAGGAGGGCGATGCAAAA
Source organism: uncultured Acidobacteriota bacterium (assembly GCA_963794795.1). Classification (GTDB taxonomy): domain Bacteria; phylum Acidobacteriota; class Terriglobia; order Terriglobales; family Acidobacteriaceae; genus JAKAAZ01. The sequence continues at coordinate 76,126 of CAWCFC010000019.1, forward strand.
TCGGGTGAAGCACTCACGGCCCATGCCTTGGAACTATCGCGGAGACGTGGCATGTCTCCCGCGGTCCGCGTGTGGAGCGCTGTGTACTATGCCATCTACCGCGATGAAATGGGCTATCGTTCCGACGAGAATCTGCGCTTGCTCGAATTTGCGGCGAAGGAGAGCCGAGATGGCAATCTGTCGAGCCATGAGGTTGCGGATGTGCTGTACAACCTTGGCACAGACCTTGAGTGGAGGGGGCGTCTCGACGAAGCCGAGCCAATATTTAACCAGGCGCTCCAGATGTATCTAAAGGATCCTCTGGCGGTGTGCGATCAATCGGCGGTCTATTCCAGACTGGGCATCCTGCAAGATGCCCGCGGCTTCGTTCAGCAGAGTCTTTCTCTTTACCAGCGCGCCTATGACGGATACAAATCCTGTTCTGGTCCAGACAGCCTGGGAGTCCTGCAGCAACAAGCCCATATTGCCGACGCTCTGATCAAGCTCAATCGTGCTCCGGAAGCCGTGTCGATGCTGGAAAAGACTTTGCCTGCCTGGAGAAAAATTGTTGGTTCCGGCCCTCAACTTTCTGGTCCCCTGTGCCTCCTCTCTCATGGATATGTAGAACTCGGACGCTATGCCGAGGCAGAGCAGGCAGCGAAAGAGGCGGTGGAGATTCAAGGAGGAAGAATCGCGCCTGCGGATCGGCGCATCGGCACTTCGCATTTGATGTGGGCGCGGGCATTGGTAGGACAAGGCCGCTATCAAGAAGCGTTGCCGCATGCCCAGATTGCCGACACGCTGCTCGCAAAGAATGCGATTTCAGTTGGCGCAAAGCAGGAAGCATCCGAGGCGCATCAGGTGCTGGGCACTGTGCAGGCCAAACTGGCCATCCAATAGGCGAAGTTCCTGCAAACCGACACAAAGCAAAAGCGGATGACGCATCCTGGCAAGAAATGGCGCGTACAGGGAGAACGAACCCTTTTCCAAGAGGCGATACGCCATGTCATCGACTGCACAGCAACCTTTTGCGGGCCCCACCCCGCCCTTTACACTCTTCGATCCAAACTCCGTGGGACTAGCTACGCTGATCGGTGGACCCGTCGCGGGAAGTTTTCTAATGGCTCTCAACTATCGCCGGCTGGGCATGATGGGGAAGGCGTTCGCGGCGCTCGCTATCGGCACAATCGTTACAGGGCTGGCCATCCTGGTGGGATGGAATCTTCCGGCGACCGTGAGGTTTCCATTGGCGCTGGCGCTGCTGTTTGCCACAAAGTGGATGGCTCAGTCTCTCCAGGGCGCGACCGTGAAATACCATGTTGAACACGGAGGAAGACTGGGGTCACGATGGACGGCATTCGCCTCCGGCCTGAGTTTTATGGCGGCACTCTTCTTCGTTGCGTTCTTGTCCGTGTATAAGTCGGGCGGTGCCTTTGCCGCAAGCAACAGCGTGATGATTGGCGCGAAGGATGAAGTGTACTATTCCGGCCTGGCCACCCAGCAGGAAGCGGAGGCGCTGGGCAATGCTTTGAAGGCGAAAGCATATTTCACTGATCGGGGTGCAGATGTTCTTTTGTCGAAAGGGAAGGACGGCACCACGCTTTCTTTTGTCGTGCAAAAGCAATTCCTGAGCCAGCCCGACATTTTGCTCTCATTTGAGGAGGTCGCACGCGAGGTCGCTCCGACCGTCGGTGGTTTTCCCGTTGAGGTACGGCTGGTCAACAACGCGCGAGAAGTTCAACTCCAGTCTATGGTCGGGAAGGTCGCATTTCCTGGAGATGACGATATCTACTACGTGGGCACAGCAACTCAGGCCCAAGCGGAGTCGCTGGGAAAAACCTTGACCTCCATCGGTTTTTTCCAGGGCAACGGAGCCGATGTCTTTTTGTCGAGACACGATGACGGAACCGTGCTTTCATTTGTCGTCGGCAACGGTACCTGGGAGAAGCCGGCAACCGTAGCAGAATTCAAGAAGATCACTCGCGATGCCGCTCCTTCGGTGGGAGGCATGCCGATTAAGTTTCGCCTTGTCGATAGTGGATTGGATGTGAAGACGGAGGAAACAATCCAGTAAGCCGACCGCCAAGGAGCGATATTCGCTGTTTTAGTCTGGTGGAGCCGCATCAGATATGTTCGCGGCCGGGTGAGGCTACAAAAAAATTGAATGAACCCGGGAGATCCTCCGGTGATCCTGGCACCTTGGAAACATTTATCCTCACCTGAAGTTGCGAGCGCAACTTTGTGCGCCAAAATCCGTTTTAAAGTTTGTAACGTTCTTCCTCCAGCGCTCACTATCCAGGCATAGAGGGTTTTACTTATGAGATCGACGAATCATCGTAAATACCCAACTCGTTCCTCCCGGAATGATTCTGACTTTGTATCCTTTGGAGATTCTTCTGCTTCGGTTCTCGTAACTCGCAACGCGGCGCGATTCGACAGAGAAGTTTCTACGACGGGACAAATATCTCCCGCAGAGAGCATCCTTTCGGGTCGCGCGGTTGCGGACATGCGCATTGGCTACACGCAGGAAATGCAGGATTTCGATACAGGCTTTCACTCTGACGCGAAGCCGAGTGCGGAAAGCCGCGCGAACGAGCCTGTGTTTTTCCGTCGCGCGACTTTATTTGACAGTGTGATGGATTTTCTGGATCGCCGCGATCGGATGACCTCGCGACAGGAATCCTAAAGAGCGCAGAATAAGGCGAAAACCCCCCGAATATACGTATTTGTAAGCAGTTCCTTCCGGTGTAATATTGGGGCCTGGGCTTCAACGGAATCGGAGGAACGGCGCGTGCAGTTCTTCGTCTTTGACGCATCCTACGTCGAAAGACTTCGATCGGGTGATGCTCGAGTCGAAGCCCATTTTGCCAGCTATTTCAGCGAACTTATCCGGCTGAAGCTGCGGTCTCGATTGAGCTCTAACGACGCGATCGAAGATGTGCGTCAGGAAACTTTTTCCCGGGTTATTGGCTTGTTGCGCACTGAAGGTGGCCTGAGGCACGCAGAACGGCTGGGGGCCTTTGTGAATTCCATTTGCAACAACGTCCTGCTGGAGCATTATCGTTCCACAAGCAAAAAGGAATCGAGCCTGGATGAGGAACCGGAGGCGGTGTTCGTTCATCAAGGACCGACTGCGCTCCGTATGCTCGAAACTCAGGAAACAACCACCACTGTGCGGAAGATTCTGGACCAGCTAACCGAACGCGACCGAAATCTTCTGAAAGCTGTGCTGCTGGATGAGCGCGACAAGGATACGGTCTGCGCTGAGTTTGGAATTTCCCGAGAATATCTCAGGGTGCTTGTCCACCGCGCAAAGCAATCATTCAAGTCCTTATACCTGCGCCAGATGGGCGAAAAGGATTCTTTTTAAACAAGATGTAACGCAATTTGGAGTTTCGACACTATACGGTAGGGCGGAACAGATGAATCACCAGGATGCGACGCAGTCGATGGCGGTCGAAAAATACGTCTTGAATGAGATGCCGCCGGAGTTGCGCGACGAATTCGAGGAGCACTTTTTCGAGTGTCCAGAGTGCGCGATGGACCTCCGCGCAACCGCTGCATTTCTGAATGCCGCAAAGGCGGAGTTCAAGGTCGCCGCCGTTTCGAAACCACTGCCCGTAGCCACAGTCAAGAAACAAGCCTCCTGGATCTGGAGGCCAATATTCGTGATCCCCGCGTTGGCGGCATGTCTGCTTTTCATTGTGTATCAGAATGCCGTGGTGTTCCCGCGATTGCACCAGCAATTAGCTCAATTAAGCGCGCCCGAGATTATGCCCTCCGTCTCATTGATCGGTGGAAACAGTCGCGGCGGTGCGATCCCTTCTGTAACTATTCCTCCTGGCCATCCATTCTTATTGTTTATGGATATCCCGACGCAAGACCGTTTTTCCACCTACGCATGTTCACTGTATTCGCCCACCGGCAAGCTGGTCTGGCAATTCCAGGTATCTGCACAACAAGCGAAAGATACGATTTCGGTCAGCATCCCCGCGGCGGACAGAATGGATGGAAAGTATTCGCTGCTGGTGCAGGGAAACACAGGACCCTCCAGCCCACAGGCTCCCGTGGATCTGGCCCGGTACAGTTTTCTACTGAAGAGTCACCAATAACATTCATTGCATTCACAAGGAGTGGATATGCGATCCAACGCCAAAAAAGTGTTCTACTATCACGCCGATGCAAGTTCGCTCGGCGGATTTTTCGAAGAGCCGTTTGAAGCGATCATTCCTGCTACATCTTCCGTTTCGTTACCTGCAGTCGGCGGGTATGCGACCCATCGCACCGAAGCCCTTAATTTCAAAGAGATTGTCTCCTGCCGCTCCGCTTACACTCGGGTATCCGGCCGTGCGATTGCGGAGGACGGCCCATGGTCCACGCAGGTCACCTCTGTGATTGAAGGGCTAAATATTCTTGAAATCGTCACAGCTGAAAGGATCGTGGCGCAAGTATCTGTAGAACATCCCCGCGAAGGGAATGCCGCAAATATCTCGCTTGCGGGCACCCACTTCGAGAACCTGCGCATCGGCGGTGAGGAAGTATGTCCTCGGCTGAATTCTCGCTTGATGGGTACGGGTGCAGGGGCGGATAATAGCACCTCGCGGATCATGTTGCCCGCATTACTGCAGACAGGTCACGGACAGGCTCGCGAAATAGTCCGAAGCATAACGGAGAGTGCGAACCGAAGCGACTACGAATGGGCATTGCAACGCTACGGGTGGATGGAACAGAAGCGTGAGCAGCCCAAAGACGGATGTGTTCTATGTTCCCTGGTGGATGGCGTAGAAGGCACAGTTCCGGGCAAGACGATCGGCCACTTCGTGGAAATTCCGGATTTTGGCAGAATTTTCCTCGCGGAGATCATGGCCTTTCCCCATTCCATTCAACTCACCATGGTTCGGGCAGAACTAGGCTGCAACGTGCAAGGCCAGGTCAGCGCGTCTTCAGGCCGTATCAACGGAAGCACTATGCCGCCATCGTAGCCGGGGGATTGCTGGCCGCGCTCACGGTTTCCGGGTGTCGGCGGAACCCGCAGCTTTCTCCTGCGACCGCTTACGAAAAGATTCACGCTGAATTTCTTCAAGGCAACCTGGGCGTTGCCGAGCTGGATTCGGAACAAGCCCGCAAAAGATTTTCCAAGCGTAATCGAAGCTGGGACATCAAATTTCGCCTGCTGGAGGCGGAGATACTCACCTATCAGGGCGCCAGCCAGCGGGTTGTGCAGTTACTCCAGGACTATCATCCAAACTCCTTTGCTTCTGCCGATCATTGAAATCAAACGGCAATTACTCCTAAGCCTGGCGCACAACTCGTCTGAATCAAGTCACGCAATCCAATCACGAGTTACAAACGGCGCAACAACTCTCCAGCGAAGACGATTCGGTATTGCAAGGGGAGGTACTCCAAACCCAAGGACTGATTGCATTCCACCGCGATCAACTGGACATCGCGTCGGATACATTTCAGCGAAGTCTGGAGTTTGCCAGTCGCCACGGAGATACATTCCTGCAGACAAGCGACCTACTCAACCTAGGTACGGTGTCACTACGCTCCGAAGAATATGACGAAGCTCTGGGCAGATTTGAACAAGCATCCAACATCGCCAGAGTGGCTGGGGAGCGACTGGCATTCGAGTTAGCGCTTGGTAATGCAGGATGGGCCTACTACAAGCTGGGGGACTTTGATCGATCGCTCTTCGACTTCCAGCAAGCGGAGCAGCAGGCAAGGGAGCTAGGTTCTGTTCACGACCAGATTGTCTGGTCCACCAACACGGGCTTGTCTTTCTATCGACTGGGAGACATGAATTCGGCCGAGTCGAATTACCGGCGCGCGTTGCACGCGGCAGAGATTCTCAACGACAAAGAGCTGATTGCCGGGACGCACACCGAGCTCGGGCTGCTTTTCTTCCAACGCCGCCAATTCGACCTGGCAGAGCGACAGAGTGTGCAAGCCCTTCAAGCCGCGCGTGCCTGGGGTGGTCAATCTGAAATTGTGGAGGCATTGTTCCTTCAAGGCCTGTTGGCATCCCGGAAAAACTCAGGCGCTGACGCGACCCGTCAACTGCTGCAGGTGTATCGAGACCCGGTCACCATGCCGTCGCTCCGTGACGAGGTCGAGAATGCAATTGCAAAGTACCATGCCCGAGTGCACGATACGCGCGTGGCCGAACGATGGTTTAAAAAATCCGTGGCTACGTTCGAGGAACAACGTTCATCGCTGAAAGATGACGAGATGAAGCTTCCGTTCTTCGCAAATGCCGATGCACTTTACAAGGACTATGCCCAATTTCTCATCGACTCGCATCGTTCGCGGGATGCATTACAGCTTCTAGATCGAGGGCGAGCCCTAACCCTGGAAGAGGGATTGCGAACCCAAGTAAATCGAACGCATCCGATGCGGCAGGGACCTGTAGATGCGCAGGAGGTCGCGCGAAAACTGAACGCGACCATTCTGTTTTATGCACTGAGCCCTGATCGATCCTATCTGTGGGCCATTGATAGTCATCACACACGCCTCTTTTCACTTCCGAGGCAGCTTGAGATTGATTCACACGTGAAGCGCTATCAGGCAGCCATCCTTCGATCAAGCGATCCGATCCGGGAGAACAATGAAGACGGGCGGTATCTTTTCAAGGTTCTGATTGCACCCGTCGCGGCCACCTTGTCCAAAGGGGCAAAGGTCATTTTGATTGCAGACGGAAGCCTCGATCAATTGAACTTTGAATCGCTTCTCGTGCCTGGAAAGGCAGGCGTTCACTATTGGATTGAAGATGCGACGGTTGTAAACACCAACGCTATACGGCTGACTTCAGGTCTGGATTCGCAGGAAGCCGGCGAAGACCAAAATCGAATGCTGTTAATCGGCGACCCGATCTCCCCCGGGAACGACTATCCAAAGCTTTTGAATGCAGAGGCGGAGATCCAGGGAATCAACAAGCATTTTCCCCGCAATCAAGAAGTGGTAGTGACGCGGGCGAGCGCCGTGCCCGCTGCATATATCGAAGGCCAACCCGGCCACTTTGCCTACATTCATTTCGTGGCGCATGGTACTGCAAGCCGATTGAGCCCGCTGGATTCCGCGGTTATTCTATCGGCGCCGAGTGGGCATCCGGACTCCTTCAAGCTGTATGCCAGAGACATCGTGCAACAGCCGCTGCACGCCCGGCTGGTTACCATCTCGACCTGTTATGGTTCCGGCCTGCGCGCCTATGCGGGAGAAGGACTGGTCGGATTGTCTTGGGCGTTTCTGCGTGCAGGAGCGCACAACGTGATTGGAACTCTATGGGAAGCCAGTGATGCGGCATCGCCGCAGTTAATGGATCAGCTCTATGGTCAAATCCAGGCTGGCAAGCCTCCGGATGCAGCGTTGAGAACCGCAAAGCTATCGCTGATTCATTCCCAGTCTGTGTATCGTAAACCTTTGTATTGGGCTCCGTTCCAGCTGTACGCCGGAGGATAAAAATCAACCCGGAGATGTTGGATGCTGTCTTCAGGGACAGTGATCATCGGGCGCGGGGACGGCCGTAACCTGGCTTTGCTAGCGGTGGTCCCATCGCTTTTGGGGGAATAGATTCGGCGCAAATCGCTCTCCATCCAACCTGGTGCGTTTGCAGATCACTTGCGTAATAAATTCTTCCAGCAGGAACAGAAGAAGTGATGTAATGGGCCATGCTCCCAGCATCGCTTCGGACCCACTTGCGGGCGCTCGCTATTTTGTCGTGTTTGGCCGCATCATTGGCTGTCGCGAGCAGTCTCCAACCTACACAGCCGCCGACGGCATCGCCCGGCGCCGCACCGTTGTCGGCTCGGCTGCAGGAAATCGCAGCGTCAGGCAAACTTTCTGAACTGCGTTGGCCCAATTTTTCTGACTACCGCACAGATTTTCTGCAGTTGTACCAGGCATCTAACTTCTCGCCTTTATGGCTGAGCGCTAACGGGCAGCCGACGCCGCAGGCGCTTACCGTAATCCAGGCGCTCCAAAGCAGCCGACAAAAAGGCTTGATCCCGGATAACTACGATGCTGCGCGCTGGCAGGATCGTGTGACCGCACTCCAAGCGAAACCAGATCCAACGACACTGGCGAACTTCGATGCGGCGCTTACGGTGTGCACGATGCGCTACATCTCTGACTTGCACATTGGACGAGTCAATCCGAAACATTTTAAGTTCGGTATCGACATCCAAAATAAGAAATACAATTTGCCACAATTTATCGGCCAGGATGTCATTCACGCCGCGAATGTGCAAGCCATGTTGAATAATGCGGAACCTCCGTACGCCGGCTACAAGCGAACTGAGATGGCATTACAGCGATACCTGCAACTCGCTGCGAAAGGCGACGGTCCACTGCTCCCTGAAGCGAGTAAGACGGTCGCTCCCGGCGACGTATATGCAGGAGTTTCGCAGCTTACGCAGCGATTAGTATTGCTCGGCGATCTTCCGCAGACCACCTCAGTCAACGTCAGCTCGCAGATCTACAGTGGCGCTTTGGTGGACGGGGTGAAGCTGTTTCAGGACCGTCATGGCATGACTGCAGACGGCAAGCTGGGCAAGGAAACCATTCGTCAACTGAACTTGCCACTATCATTTCGAGTGCAGCAGCTGGATGACGCACTGGAACGCTGGCGCTGGTTGCCGCCATCATTCCCGCAGCCACCTGTGGTCGTAAACGTCCCGGAATTCGTTCTGCGAGTATTTACCGCGGACCACAAAGTTGCACTCAGGATGAACGTCGTCGTCGGAAAAGCTGTACGGCATCAGACGCCTGTTTTTGCCAAAGACATGCAGTACATTGTGTTTCGCCCCTACTGGAATGTTCCGACGAGTATCCTGCGCAGCGAAATTGTTCCCGCAATTGTGAAGAACAGAAATTACATCGCCAACAAGAATTTTGAAGTTGTCACCTACAGCGGCACTGTTGTTACAAGCGGGCCCATCAATGACGATGTCCTGGCGCAATTGCGCGCGGCAAAACTCATGGTGCGGCAGAAGCCGGGTCCCGACAACGCGCTTGGGCTGGTGAAGTTTCTGTTCCCGAATGAGCACAGCGTGTATCTGCATAGCACGCCGGCACAGTCACTCTTTTCTCAGTCGAGGCGCGACTTCAGCCACGGATGTATTCGAGTGCAAAAGCCCGCTGAGCTGGCTGCCTATTTGTTGCGCAATCAGCCACCATGGACGCTGGAGAAAGTGCAGGCAGCCATGCAGACCGGCCCGAACAATCAGCAGGTTAACTTGAAAGTGCCGATTCCAGTGTTGATTCTCTACATTACAGCGGTGGTGGAAGAAGATGGATCAGTGCATTTCTTCAACGACATCTATGGCCACGATAAGTCGCTGGAAACCTTGCTGGCCAAAGGGCCGCCCTACCCTGGCTAGGGAAACTGCCAGTGGCGTACGGGGCCCACATCCACATGGACGAAGTTCGACTGATCATAGTAGCCCACTCCACCACGATGGAGGGCCAGGGCAGCATCGCGAACTTCGACAGTCGGCACGCCCGGAATACGAATGTCGATGGCCTTGGCTTCCATATGCTGACTGTGTAGCGCAACGCCGTGTCCATGTTCACGAAGATAGTTGTTGCTCCAGGGAGTGCGATAACCGCAGACGATATCAATCGTTCCGTCTGGGCGGCCGAGACGCGCCATCAAATCGTGCAGCAGATCGAACTCTCTTAGGTCGTAATCCTTCACGTCCCCGGTGCGATGATCGCGGAGAAAATGATCGAGTTGCGCGACGGCATCCGGCATATAGTGATTGCCAACGCGATACACAACGTCGATGTGCTCCCCGGTATGAAGGTGGTAAAGCCGGAGGCGATATTGCTCTGGAGATGCGGTTGCATCTCGATCGACCGCGTGCATCGTGCCCGCGCAGAGCGCAGCAAAAACGGATGCAGCGGCGAAGATTTTCTTCCAGGACATGGTCTCTCCATTATAAGGTTGTCCTGCACCCCTTCGCCGTTTCTACGGTTTGCGAATGGCGGCGGGTTACGTTCGAACATTGCCTGCTACCGCAGACCATAGACTCAAAATACAATTTTGTGAAGTTTGCGCGTGACACAATTTCGGTTCTGACGTAGACATACCGTTTGCACGAAGCCGGGAGGCAAGGGATGGATCAATCGATTCGACAGGACGCAACACATTTCACCAGGGACAAATCGGGATTTGCCAGCAGCGACATGGTCCGGCCGCGCCCATCGCAAATCGTTTTTGCTGTGATGATGATTGGCCTTGGCGTGATCGGCCTGATCTACGGCGATTTCGCGATGGGGTGGCAGGGAATTCCGATCAAGCACCTGGCGGGGAGACAATTCTTTGCCTATGCCAGCGCGGTGATTGAATTACTCTGCGGGTTCGGACTGCTGATTCCGCGAACGACTCGCATGTCTTCACGCATTCTGTTCGTCTTCTTGCTGGTGTGGACCTTGCTGCTAAAGCTGCCGCCCGTGGTGACAATGCCGAGGATGGAATTTACCTGGCTCGGCTTCGCCGAGATAGCGGTGATTTTGGCGGGCGGATGGATTCTGTTCGCCACGTATGACAGCGCCTTGCAGAGTACCCGCTTAAAGTTCGCGGTCGGGGCCAACGGAATTCGCATGGCTAGAATTTTGTTTGCCGTGTCATTGCCGATGATCGGGCTTTCACATTTTTTCTATACATCGGCGACAGTCGCGCTGGTTCCGGCCTGGCTCCCTGGCCGTTTCGCGTGGGCGTATCTGACCGGTGCCGGCAACATTATCGCTGGCGTTGCAGTTTTATTTGCCGTCTTTCCACGACTGGCAGCCACCACAGAAGCGGCGATGTTAGGCATCATCACCCTGTTGGTATGGGGACCTGGTTTGTTTACCAAGCCAACAGATCGGCTACAGTTGACTGCGTTCCTGATCTCCTCCGTCATTACATGTGGGGCTTGGATCGTTGCCGATTCGTATCGCGGAACACCGTGGTTGGCCGTCGGGACTGCCAGAAATGTCACTGGTACCCACCATGGGTCTGGTCAACAAAGAATCGCTGGGTGAGACTGGAAGGAGGCATGAGTGTGACCGGCGAAAATCCATCCGGCAGTGAGCCGGTGTCCACAAACGCGAATCCTCAGCCATCACCGCCGGTTCGCCCCTCGTACCCAGCAAATGCCGAGCAAAATCCAGGTTTTCTGAACGGTGCGATCAGCATTTTTATCCTGTTCAACATGATCGCGATTCTTAGCTGGGCGATTCCATTGAACGTTGCGCCCCTGCCGCAGATGAAACAGATTGTTCGGCCGTACCTGCTGTGGACCGGCTTGTTTCAGTCATGGGATTTCTTTGCTCCGAATCCATGGCCGGTGAACTCATACATCCAAGCGGTGGTAGTGACCCAGGATCACCACATGCGCGTGTTCAATTTTCCGCGGATGGAGCAACTCAGTTACGCAAAACGATACCGCGAAGAGCGATACCGAAAATTCGCGGAAGTCCTGTGCGATCCACGTTACGCCGCACTATGGCCAGACGTGGCACGACATGTTGCGAGGTTGCTGAACAACTCGACGGATCCTCCACAGATGGTGATCCTTATGAAATTTCAGGCGCCAATCAAGTATGGTTTAACGCCGGCGCAGGAGCCCGTGCCCAAGCCGGAATTCTTCTACGAATACTATGTCAGCGGCGAGGATCTTCGATGACCCTGGCGCGATTGCGCGAGGCATGGGAGCGATTCTTCTTCGCGCCCCAGTCTCCTACGCCAATGGCGGTTTTCCGGATTTTGTACGGAACCTGCGTGGTGATGACGCTGATCCTGCTGCATTCCGAGTGGCTGGATTGGTTTGGCGTTCACAGCTGGGTAACGCTACAGACCATGGGCAAGGTCGAGCCGGGCGTTCGACTGAACCTGTTTACCGTAATGCCACAGAATGACGCCTGGATCGCGGCATTCTTCTGGATTTTCCTGGGCTTCGCAATCTTGCTTACAGTCGGACTCTGGACTCGCCTGAGCAGCGTCATTGTCTTCGCCTGCCTGGCTTCCATCCAGCAGAGAAATCTCTACATCCTGCATGGCGGCGACGTGTTTCTGCGGGTGACTGGATTCTTTCTGATGTTCGCGCCTGCGGGAGCGGCATTGTCGATCGATCGACTTATACGTGTTCGCAGGAAGCGAGAGGGCGCCGAAATTCGACCTCGGGCTCCCTGGGCGCAGCGCATGATTCAGTTTGAACTGGCGCTGCTCTATTTTGCTTCGTTTTTATGGAAGCTCAAGGGTGAGCCCTGGCTGAATGGCACCGCGTTATTTTATGTATTCCACATCCATGCCATCCAGCGATTTCCGTTGCCGGGTTGGACGCAGCAGCTTTGGATTTTGAAATTGCTAACCTGGTACACCCTGGCTCTTGAGTTCAGTCTCGGCGTGCTGATCTGGTTTCGGCCATTCCGTTACCCGCTCTTATTGCTTGGGCTGCTGTTCCATTTATCGATCGAGTATTCGCTGAACATACCGATGTTCGAGTGGGATGTCCTGACCGCGTATGTACTGTTTATCGATCCAGCGGATCTGCAGCGTGTGGGTCGATCTGCTTACGAGTTCATGTTTCGACGAAACCGCCGCATAGCGTCTGCTTAGACCCCCGGAGAATTTCCAGCCTGGCGAACCATTTCCACCAGCACCTTGCGCGTTTCCTGCGCGCTAGCGACCTCTCGCGGAAAGTTGATGCGCGCGCCCTTCATACCTTCGGCAGTCTTCAAACGTAGAGAGAACCCCAGCCTATCCACAGATGTCATGGTCGCTTCCGACGCGATCATGTTTGCATGTGTCCTCGCCAGCAAGATCATCGAGTCTACGTGATCGGCATTCATATGGCTCAAAATGCCGGCCGACGCCTCCGCCAAAGGATCAGGTGAGGCGTGCTCATAGTCCGTGGCTTCCACCCACCCCATGACGCCGAAACCACCCACATAATAAACGTCGATCGGTTGCAGCCGAAAGAAATTGAAGTCGGCGAAATCGACCCAGTAGCTACTGTTCGGATGACAAGCCAGATATTGTTCGCGTGCGCTGGTGGTGTCTTCCTGCGGTACAAGTTCGACATGCCCCATCAGCGTGGCTCGCGCGGCGCCCAGCGGATCGCCGTCTGCTCCTGTTTGTTCTACAAACAAACTGGCTCGCGGGTCGGCTTTCAAATTCTGAGTATGCATTGCCATATTGCTGATCAGGAAAATCGGTCGTCCGGCAGTATCCAGCGCGTACGGCATCAACGAGCCGAAAGGAAATCCCACATGTTTGCGCGAAAGCGTTGAGAGCGTGGCGATCGAAGTCAGCGACAGCAGCGTGCGCACTCGCTCAGCATAAGTCGGCTCGGGCAATTGCGGCCCCGGGGCCGCAGTGGATGCATGCTGGCGTGGCGCGGCGGTTTCCATAGGCGGCATTGAATACCTCAGCCTTCAGCGTACGCCGTCACCGACAACACATTCAACGACACCTGCGTGGACGCCGATGCGGAGCGGACACCTTCGGGCTCATTTCGTACAAGAACTACCGAGTCATCGCGAAGTGAACTTCTTCTTCGATGGCAGCAATCTGCAATGAAGGTTGATGTGCCCGTTGCAATGCCGCGTTCACTTTCGCCAGGTCACTCTCTTTGAAATGCTGCCACGCGGCAATCTGTGCGTTCGCTGCGCTCTTCATCTGATCGAAAATGACGATCGCCTGCGCTGGAGCCGGTCTGTCACCGCTTTCGACGACGCGCAGTGCCACGCCGAGACCCGTGTTCGCATCGGCCAGGCCAATCTTTTTTTCCGATGCATCGGAATTCTCACCTTCGCCATTTTTGATGGCTTCCAACTTTGTAAGGGCGCTCTGCAATTCGCGCTGCAGATCTGCGGGGTTGTTGTTACTCGACTGCACTTTGTTCAGTTGAGTTTCGACGCTCTCCAGTTCCGCCATCGCTTTGCGGCTGGCAAGTGTCTCACGATAGATCGATCCACCCAGCGCGAACTGCTGATCGAGCACCTCCATCGTGGCCGGACTGCGCGGGTCCATGATCACCTGCACGGGGCGTTCCGTCGCCGTTCCATCGACGGTGAGACGGAGGGTATAGGTGCCGGGAGGGACGCGGGGTCCGGGGGGAATGCTGCCAGCGTCGATATCGTCGCCTTCCACGTCTGTGCCAGAGCCGCCGGAAGAAAGGTCCCAGATAAATCGATGCTCTCCCGGACTCGTCTTCAGCGTTTGTGGCTTCGGAAACCATCGCTCGGCAATCGGCAACAGCGGCCGCTTGATCATCGGCTTGTCGGCACTGGAGAAGTGGCGCAGGATTTGACCCTTCTCATCCAGAACCTGCAACGTGACCTTGCTAGCTTCGCTGCCGAGGTAATAGTCAACGATGGCGCCATCGGGTGGGTTGTTCGCCTGCGGTTCCTCTGGAGGCAGGGGTGTTCCCAGGAAAGCATCATTGTCCACGCGGACGGTTATCGGCGACGAATACAGATAGGGCCTGTTCGCGTTGACAGCGGCGGCCTGGCGAAGCGGCGCGATGTCATCCAGAATCCAAAATGAGCGGCCGTGGGTTGCGACGATCAAATCGCTGCCATGAATTGTCATGTCGCGTACTGAGCTTACTGGAAGGTTTTGCTGCAGCGATTGCCAATGATTGCCGGCGTCGAAGGAAACATAAATGCCGAATTCCGTCCCGGCAAACAGCAGGTTGCGCTGCTTGGGATCTTCGCGAACCGCGCGCAGAAAATGCGTTGGAGCGATTCCATCCACTGAAAGCTTCCAACTTTTTCCGTAGTCATGGGTGATGTAGAGATAGGGCTTTCGATCGCCCAGGCGGTGTCGATCGACCGCCGCATACGCCGTTGCAGGATCAAAATGCGAGGCTTCAATCAGCGAAATCTTACTCCACGGAGACAGATTCGATGGCGTGACATCGCGCCAGGTTTTCCCGCCATCGGTCGTCAAATGAATCCGCCCGGTGTCGCTGCCAGCCCAGATTTCATCTGCTTTCAACGGCGATGGCGCAATGGTAAAGACAACTCCATAGCCGCGCTGTTCGGCATTTTCCGTCGTTAGTTCGCCTGTGTCGCTTGTACCTTCCACCGCTCCGGTCAGATCGGGACTGATCTGCTGCCAGTGCAGGCCGCCATCCACAGTTTTCATGACGTACTGCGTTCCCATGTAGAGCGAGCGCTTGTCTACTGGAGAAAAGACGAGCACCGGCGTCCACGGATCGCGATACTTCCTCTTGTTGGCGGCTTTGTAGAATCCGCCGAGCGGCCACGGAGTAATGGTCTGGCCGAACGAAGTTCTCCGGTCGAACCTCTCCACATCACCGTAGGTGTCACTCGTGTAGATGATGTTTTCATCTTTGGGATCGATCGCAAGATAGCCGCTCTCACTGCCTCCCGGCAAAAACCAATCGCGCGTGTCAATGTGTCCATGATCGCTGCGACTCGCGATGGCGATCGACCCGCTGTCTTGCTGCGCGCCATAGACATAGTAGGGAAAGTTATCATCCGTGGTGACGTGATACATCTGTGCGGTGGGCTGGTTATACCAGGTGGTCCAGGTCTTGCCACGGTCCAAACTCACCGACGCACCTTGATCGACGCCCAGCATCAGGTCGTCAGAGTTTTTAGGGTCGACCCAAATTTGGTGATAGTCGTCGCCTCCCGGAGCCCCTCGTACAATCTCGATGGTTTTGCCGCCATCGTTCGTCCGATAGAGAGCCACGTTAGGAATGTATAGAACGTCCGCGTTGCCCGGGTCGATCGCAAGCGAGCTGAAATACCAGGCGCGGCTGGTCAGGCGCGAGTCCGCGTTGACCAGCGTCCAGGTATCGCCGCCGTCGTCCGATCGGTAGAGACCCGAGTGACCGGGGCATACGATCGTTGCATACACTCGACTCCCGTCCGCACTCACAGCGATTCCAGTTCGTCCCCACTTACCCGCCGGTAGGCCGTGACCTGTCATTTGCGTCCATGTTGCGCCGCCGTCGGTGGTGCGATCGAGACCATTACCCGGTCCTTCCACTGGAGGATAGGTACTCCACGGAGGTCGATGCGCGTTCCATGTTGCCGCGAAAAGAATGTTCGGCTTGGCGTGCGCCATGGCGAGATCGGCGATGCCGACGTCAGGCCCCTTATCGAGCACCCGCTGCCAATGCTGGCCTCCGTCTGTCGATTTGTAGACGCCGCGCTCGTCGCTCGGCCCGTAGGCATGGCCCAGGACACCTACGTACACCGTGTTGGCATCATTCGGATCAACAAGAACGCGGCTGATCTGCTGCGAGTCGGTGAGGCCAACGTGTTTCCAGGTCGCCCCGCCATCCTCGCTGCGATAGACACCATCCCCCGATGCAAGGTCAGAACGGATATCCGACTCGCCCGTGCCGGCATACATTATGTTCGGATCTGAGTCTGAGACCGCAATCGAGCCGATGGACGCCACAGGCGCATGGTCGAAGACCGGCTGCCATACGGTGCCGGCGTCCGTTGTTTTCCAGACCCCGCCATCCACGCCGCCAAAGAAGAACTCTCGATGGCTTCCTGGCACGCCGCTCACGGCAACAACTCGGCCTGCGCGAAATGGGCCGATGAGTCTCCATTGCAGCCCGCTGTAGAGAGCGGGCGGCAATGACTGTGCAGCGACCAGCTGTGCGGAGGTCAGAGCGAAGGTAAATGCGACCCAAGTGAGAATAGACGTAGAAAGGAGGCGCGAAACAGAACGAGAGATGTTCATCACTCCTCAGATTGTGAGGGTCAAAGGGTCACTAGGATCAAGCAAGAACGAAAAATGCAGCCAAAATCGAACCCGATGAAGGAAAATCTGAAGTGGCTGCAACAGGGATAGGTCGGATCGGCTATTCTGACGCATTGAAAGCTGTCACGCAGGAATTCCGACACGTATCGAATTGGGTTCAGGCTGGGCGCTGCCAGGACTTCTGACGTTTGCAATAACCGCTGCGATTCACGCGACACATTGAAGGGATGGAAATGACGCAAAGACGTTCTGCCTCTCGCTATTTGTTACCCATCTTGTTGTTGACCGGCTTGTTTCTTCCCGGCACCGCTTGCCTGGCAGCAAAACACAACAGTCCGATGCCGGATATGCATTGGCGCATGATCGGCCCGTTTCGTGGGGGTCGCACTCGCGCCGCTGCGGGCGTACCGGATCAGCCGAATGTCTTCTATGTTGGCCAGGTCGATGGCGGAGTTTGGAAATCGACAGATTATGGACGCACCTGGAATCCCATGTTCGACGGGCAGGACACGCAGTCGATCGGCGCAATCGCAGTGGCGCCCTCCGATAGCAACGTGGTGTACGTGGCCAGCGGCGAAGGGCTGCATCGACCCGACCTTTCTGTCGGAGATGGTATCTATCGCTCCGCCGATGCCGGAAAAACCTGGACCCATCTTGGTCTGCGCGACGGTCAGCAGATTCCGGCGATTGCCGTCGATCCAGGAAACGCGAACACGATATTCGCGGCAGTGCTTGGACATCCGTATGGACCCAACGAGGAGCGCGGAATCTTTCGCTCGACCGATGGTGGAAAAACCTGGAAAAAAGTTTTGTACAAGGATGAAAACACCGGCGGCTCTGACGTTGTGATCGATCCGAAGAATCCCCAGGTGGTGTACGCGTCCCTGTGGGATGAACGGCTGGGCCCATGGGAAGATGACAACAATTACGCGACGACGAACGGCGGCCTCTTCAAGTCGACCGATGGTGGCACCACCTGGAAGCAACTGACAAATGGTCTGCCCAAGGATTTGGTGCAGATCAACGTCGCGGTTGCGGCGAGCGATCCGCAGCGGTTGTATGCGACATTATCGACCAAGGAAGAAGGCGACGGTTACGCCACTGACAAGGGGTTAGGCGTGTACCGTTCGGATGATGGCGGGATGAGCTGGCGGAAGATCACCGACGATCCCCGTCCAGCGATGAAGATTGGCGGTGGCGATCTTCCGGTGCCCGTAGTCGATCCGCAGAATCCTGACATCGTGTACAGCACCAGCATCGTCACCTGCCGTTCAGAAGATGGCGGCAAAACCTGGATCAGTCTGCGCGGAGCGCCGGGTGGCGACGATTATCAGAACATGTGGATCAATCCACGTAATCCGAAAATCATACTGCTGGTCAGCGATCAGGGCGCGATTGTCAGTGTGAATGGCGGCGACAGCTGGAGCTCCTGGTACAACCAGCCCACTGCGCAGCTCTATCATGTCGCGGCGACGAATAGTTTTCCATATCAGGTGTGCGCCGGTCAGCAGGAGAGCGGTTCCGTCTGCACCTTGACGCGCAGCAACGATGGCGAAATCACGTTCCGCGATTGGCATCCCGCGGGCATCATCGAGTACGGATATGCCGCACCTGATCCGCTGCGTCCCGAGATCGTGTATGGAGCGGGACGAACTGAAGTGTCGAGATACGACATGGTCACCGGCCAGGTCCAGAATGTCACCCCGCTACCCATGCACAAGAAGGGTTTTCGCGCCGACCGAACGGAGCCAATTGAATTTTCTCCAGTAGATCCGCATACGCTGTACTACGCGGCCAACCATTTATTTGTGACAACGGATGGCGGTCAGTCGTGGAAGATGATTAGTCCGGACCTGAGCCAGGAAAAGACGGGACAACCACCCTCAGTTCCGCCGCTGACCGCGAAGCAGCAGGACGAACGCCGCGGAGTGATTTATTCGCTAGCAGCTTCCTACAAAACTACGCAGACCATCTGGGCCGGCACCGACGATGGCCTGGTGTGGATTACGCGCGACGGAGGCGCGAACTGGAAGAACATCACGCCGCCGGGAGTGGCACCGTGGAGCAAGATTGCGCAGATCGACGCGTCGCGCTTTGACGATGATTCCGCCTATGTCGCCGTAAATCGGTTTCGAGTGGACGATTTGCATCCATACGCTTTTCGCACACACGATGGCGGGAAAACCTGGGTTTCCATCAGCGCGGGTCTTCCCGATGACGCGCCGGTGAACGCGGTTCGAGCCGATCCCGTGCAGCCAGGATTGCTGTATGCGGCGACGGAAAAATCCGTGTGGGTCTCGTTCGACGATGGCGATCGTTGGCAGCCGCTGAATTACAACCTGCCCCGCACCTCCATGCGCGATTTGCTGGTGAAAGACGATGACCTGATTGTCGCGACCCACGGCCGTTCGTTCTGGATCCTCGATGACGTAACTCCGCTGCGCCAACTTACGGCCGATGCAGGCAAGAAGGTATCGATGTTGTTGCCACCCGCTTCGGCATGGCGTGTGCGTCGTGACACCAATACCGACACGCCTTTGCCCCCGGATGAGCCCGCCGGGGAGAATCCGCCCGACGGCGCGATTCTCGACTACAGTTTGCCGCACAGTGCCCATACGGTGACGCTCGAAATTCTGGACAGCGCCGGAAATGTTCTTCGCAAATACAGCAGCGGCGATCCTGTGGTTCCAACTCCAGAAGAATTGCACACGGGATTGATTCCTGCGTATTGGCCAAAGATGCATGGACCGTTGCCAACCTCGGCGGGAATGCATCGCTGGGTGTGGGATCTTCGTTCCACCGCTCCAACGGCCACCAACTACTCCTATCCCATCGCGGCCGTGCCGCACCGCACCCCTCTGGTGCCGCAAGGGCCCTTGGTTGTGCCCGGAACGTATTCCGTTCGTTTGACCGTGGATGGCAAAAGCGAGACGCAGCCCCTGCGAGTAAAAATGGATCCGCGTGTCCACATGTCGCAGGCAGAGCTGGAAGCCTTGCACAAGGCGCAGGCAACCATGGCGGCGTCGTTGGGTGAGCTTGCCAAGGCTGATCTTCAAGCGCACTCGGTCAAGGAACAGGTAGACGCGGTGCAGGATCCAGCGCTCGCCAAACAATTGGCGATATCGAATGCTGCACTGAAGACAATTCTGGAGGGCACGGGACCGGACGCCACGAAGCATTTGCCAGGCATCGACGAGGTGACCGCAGAGGCGACACTTCTTTATGGCGAGTTGGAACAGGCGGATGCAAATCCGACAGCAGCTCTATTGGCCGCTGCGGCGCACGTACAAAAGGAAGGAACGGAAGTGCTTCCCGGATGGGACCAATTTAAGCAGACTCAATTGCCGCAGATGAATCAGCAAATCCGGAATGCGCACCATCCTGCGATCAATCCAGACCGCAAACCCACCGACATGCCTCAGCAGGGAGATGAGGACTGATAAAGGTTCGCCTCCACTTCGCTTTCGGAGTGTGAATTCTGGCCAGCTTGCCGCAACTTCACGCGGATTCACGCGTCCATAGGAATAAGTTCGCGTGCGCGCAGGGCCATGGAAATCTTAGCGAGGTCGAGCATGAAGTACCAGCGTCCATCTTCAATCCACACTTGCGGTCAGCGCGTGCGTGTCGGTGCGTCTCTCTGTCTTGCCATAGGGCTGCTTTGTGGGGCAGCCTCCGCAGGTGCACAGTCGACCATGCCAGTCGGGCCGCAGGCGGATACTGGCAGCAGCATGTCCGGTGCGCGATATGACCCACATGGCCGGCCACATGTACCTGACGTCGCTGCGGCCAATGCAGCCCGGGTGATCAGCAGAAAGCCGACGCTGTGGTGGCGGCAGCCAAACAAGCCATGGAACCATATCGCGACTATCACAAGGCCCTGGCCGCCGGTTATCGGATTTTCCTGCCCAATGTTCCACAAGCCATCTATCACTTTTCCCGGCGCGATTATGCAATTGCGGCGCGATGGCAATTTAATCCCGCATGTCCCACATCATTGCTGTATACAAAAACGCCCGACGGCGGCTACAAACTCGTTGGAGTGATGTACACCGATCGAGTTGACGCCACCGAGGACGAGTTGAATGACAGGATTCCATTGAGCATCGCGCGATGGCACCAGCATATAAATTTCTGCAAGGCGCCACGTCCAGAGAAAACAGCTTATCTCGGACCCGATGCCAGGTTCGGCCTGCGCGGTTCCATCACCACGGAAGCGGCATGCGACGCCGCGGGAGGAATCTTCTATCCGCATGTCTTCGGATGGATGGTGCACGTCTATCCCTACGAAAAAGATCCGAAGAAAATCTGGTCGATTGAGGACGATCACGGGCACGATAATATGGACCATTCTGCGATGCCGGAAATGCAGATGCAGTGACGTCCGAGCGATCGGTTGAGCTGCGCTTTGTTGCCTGCTTTCGCGCTCACTTATAATCCCCACATGCCTCCCTGCAACGCAGTCAACTTGCGTGGCGCTCTCGACGGGTCGCGCCCGAACCAGACTATGCGAGACCACTCCATGATGAGTCGCATGGAAAGATTCTGGCGGCGCGTTACGGATGGTATGGAGCTCTCGCAACTCTGGAATCAATTCCGAATTGAGGCTCGTTCCAGTTACCGTCTGTATTCGCACGACGTGGACTCCAGCCGCACGCCGGGTACCCCAAAAGGGAAACATTTTCTCAACGTGGGGATCCAGTTTTTCTGGGCCATCATTGAAAAACTGAGCCCTGCACGCCGTGTCCTGCTTTTGATGGCGATGTTATTGCTTGTTTTCAATGGCGGCATATCGTGGCAAAACAGGCATGGCGAGCTGAAAGTCTTTGAGTTTGATGGCGCCATGTGGGCCGCGTTGGTGTTAATGCTGCTTGTAATTCTTGAAGTGGCGGATCGCGTGGTCATGAAACGAGATCTGCAGATCGCCAAAGAAATTCAGGAGTGGTTGCTGCCCGCAAATCCGCCCGTGGTGCCAGGGCTGGAGATTGCCTTTGCCACACGCGCCGCCAATACAGTTGCCGGGGATTATTACGATATATTCCAGCGCCCGTCGAGTTCGCCAGATGAAACCTTTCTGATCGCCGTTGCCGACGTCGCCGGCAAGAGCATTCCCGCAGGCTTATTGATGGCGACCTTCCAGGCCAGCCTGAAAACCCTGGCTGGAACGTCAGCCTCGTTGACGGAGTTGGTCGGCCGCATGAACGCCTATGCCTGCAGCAATAGCCAGAATGGCCGCCGATTCACCACGACGTTCGTCGCCGAGTATCACTCCACTGATCGAAACCTGACCTACGTGAATGCCGGGCATAATCCTCCGATTCTTCGCCGCATCACCGGAGCCCTGGAACGATTGAATGATGGGGGAATCCCGATTGGAATTCTGGCGGACGCTCCCTATCAATCTGGAACCGTCACGCTGCAAAGCGGCGATTGGCTGGTGATTTTTACCGATGGCGTTCCCGAGGCGGAAAACGCGGCTGGGGAAGAGTATGGAGAAACGCGCCTGCTGAACATCCTATACGCGAACTCGACGTTGACGCCGGCGCTGTTGTTAGACACCATCATGCGCGATCTGGATCGATTTGTTGGCGACGCGCCGCAGCATGACGACGTCACCCTGGTCCTTCTAAAAGCCAATTGAACCGCCGCTCCATCACTACAGGGGTCGAACTGCTACAGCAGCTCCGGCTCGGTAATCGTGGCCTGCAACAGGCTCAGGTCTTCCAGCGTCCCGGCAAATTGAATGCTTGGGAGATCGTCGACGACTCGCCGCAAGGCCTGTTCCCACCGCGCATGGATCAGGTCCAGTTCCGCATCGTGTGCAGAGAAACGCCGATACTGATCGAACCGAAGGCTATCGTTGCGATACTGCAGCAGCTCAATCGGCGGACCGACGGTAACGTTTGACCGCATGGTTGCATCGAAGGACAACATGGCATATTTGGCAGCGGCGTCCAGGGATGTGGTTTGGGAATCAATGCCGCGATCGAGGATCGGCCGACCATACTTGACTTCACCAATCTGCAGATACGGTGAATCCTCGGTTGCGCAAATCGGGTTGCCCTGCGGATATATCAGGTACAGGTCCGCAGCTTCGCCTTTAATCTGGCCGCCCAGCAATAAATGGATGTTGAAGTTGTACTCATCCTTGGCGAGCGCCTCGCGATCAAGATCGGAAATTGTGCGGACACAGGCGCCGACGGCACGTGCTGCCTCATACATATTGCGGGCGGTGGCGAGGCCTTTGCCATGTTTGAATTCTTCGCGGAGCAACGTGATCACAGACTGCGTAATCGACAGGCTCCCGCTGGTCAGGATGACAAACGCACGCTCCCCTGGCTCGGTAAAGGTGTGCATTTTGCGGCAAACATTCACCTGGTCATAACCTGCATTGGTGCGTGAATCGGAGGCCATGATCAGCCCCTCTCGCGTCTTGATGCCGAGGCAATACGTCATTCACCCTCTCACTTTTTTTAGGTCACTTCAATTTGGCGCTTGCGAAAAACGTTGACCTGTTCAATTCTTAACACATCAGATTGCAACACTGCGATTTGAGGCAGCGGCCTCGCTTTAGACACAAAACGGCACGGAACACCAGACCCCTACAAGTAGAACTGGGAATGCGATTCAATCAGGAGCCTGGATGCTCATTCGTTTAGGTTACGATCTTCGATTCGACTTGCCCGCTCCTACCGCGATGGTAGCGCTGCTGCATGTGCATCCGTCGCGAGACCGTGACCTGCGGGAGCCGGACGCACTGCAAACAGAGCCGAAACTTCCCGTTGCCGAATATATTGACAGTTTTGGCAATCGCTGTAGCCGCATCTTCGCGCCGGCCGGCGCCTTACGCCTGCATGGGTCCACCCTAATTGTCGGCGCGGATGAGCCCGATGAGATGGATGCCAACGCGGAAGAAATGCCGGTTCAGGACCTGCCGCATGAAGTGCTGAAGTTTCTGCTCAACAGCCGCTACTGCGAAGTGGATCGTCTATCGGCGATTGCATTGGATTTATTTGGCGGAATGCAGCACGCGGGATGGCGCGGGTTCAGGCCATCCTTGCCTACGTGCATCGCATCATCCAGTTCAATTACATGGCGGCGCGGTCGACCAAGACAGCCCTCGACGTTTTTACAGAGCGGATCGGCGTTTGCCGCGATTTTCAACACCTGGCCATTACACTCTGCCGCGCGCTCAATATTCCGGCGCGCTATGCCACCGGATACCTCGGCGATTTCGGCGTGATCGTCGCGCCGTCTCCCATGGATTTCAGCGCCTGGTTCGAGGTGTATCTCAGCGGCCGCTGGTGGACCGTGGATGCGCGTCATAATCGCCAGCGATTGGGACGAGTGTTGATGGCTACCGGTCGCGATGCCTCCGATGTGGCTCTGACAACTTCCTTTGGCGTCGCAAATCTTACCCATTTCGCCGTGGTCTCGGACTGGCTGGATGAGAAAGTGAAGTCCGGGCTGACAGGACCGTCCGTTTCGATTGGATCAGGAGCGGGTCAATGACAAGCTCTGCAGATGAACTTCCCAGCTCAGCCGTCGCAGCCCAAACTTCCGCATCTGCAGGCAGCCGAGAGTCTGTGCCCGTCGAACTCGACAATGGATATCTGCGCAACTATTTTCTAGACCAGGCCTACGATGAAATGTTTGATGCGCAGGGGAAGGTTCGTCCACACTATCGCCTGCTGCTCGACACCTTCAGTAGTCTTCCCGAAGAAGAATTAGCGCGACGCAAACATTCGGCGGACATATCTTTTCGCACCCAGGGTATTACCTTCACGGTGTATGGGAATCAGGAAGGCACGGAGCGCATTTTTCCCTATGACATGCTGCCGCGCATCATTACCGGCGCGGAATGGGACCGCATCGAGCGCGGCCTGATTCAGCGCATCACCGCGTTGAACTTGTTTCTTGGCGACGTGTATAACGATGGAAAAATTCTGCGCGACGGCTTTGTTCCCCGCGAAATTGTTTACAGCTGTCCGCACTTTCGTCGCGAAATGCGTGGGCTGCAGGTCCCGCGTAATGTCTACATCGCGGTCACGGGCACCGATCTGCTGCGCCTGAACGATGGCAACTATGTCGTACTGGAAGACAATCTGCGCGTTCCCAGCGGCGTCAGCTATATGCTGACCAGTCGTCGCGTCATGAAGCGCGCGTTCCCGCAGACTTTCCGCAGCTATGGAGTGCGGCCGATCGAGCATTATCCGCAAGTACTGCTCAGCGCATTGCGCTCGCTTGCTCCCGAAGGCCGACCTGAGCCGACGATTGTGCTGTTGACTCCCGGCGTGTACAACTCCGCCTATTTCGAGCACACGTATCTGGCTCGTCAGATGGGAATCGAACTGGTCGAAGGTCGCGATCTTGTCATTCACGACAACATCGTCTATATGCGCACCACGGCGGGTCTGAAGCGGGTCGACGTAATTTATCGCCGCGTCGATGATGATTTCATCGATCCATTGGCGTTCCGTGGCGATTCCATCCTGGGCGTGGCTGGACTCTTCAATGCCTATCGTGCCGGAAATGTCACGCTGGCGAATGCGTTCGGTACGGGCCTTGCGGATGATAAGGCGCTGTACGCCTACGTGCCCGCGATTATTCGCTACTACCTGAAGGAAGATCCCATTCTCCCCAATGTCGAGACCTTTCTGATGACAGATCCCGTGCAGCGGCAGCATGCATTCGCCAATCTCGAAAATCTGGTTGTCAAAGCGGTCGGCGAATCGGGCGGCTACGGCATGTTGATTGGTCCGCACAGCACAAAAGAGCAGCAGGCCGAATTCCGCGAGCGGATTGAAGCCAATCCACGTAATTACATTGCGCAGCCCACATTAAACTTTTCGCGGTCACCTTGCTTGATGGGAGACGCTGACAACACCACCATCGAGCCGCGACATGTGGACCTGCGGCCTTACATTCTGTACGGCGACAAGGTGACGGTTGTCCCGGGTGGGTTGACGCGTGTGGCGCTGCGCAAAGGTTCGCTGGTGGTGAACTCATCGCAAGGCGGTGGCAGCAAGGACACCTGGGTGTTGCACGCATAGTTGAATCGAGCTTGATCGACCCATGGAGGCGTATGCTCTCGCGAGTAGCAGACAGTCTTTACTGGATGAGCCGTTACCTGGAACGTGCCGAGCACACGGTGCGCATGCTGGATGTGAATTTCAGCATGACACTCGACCCCTCCAGTACCAGCGAGGAAGGACGCTGGAAGCGTGTGCTAGCGGCGTTGGGAAACCCGGAAGGTCTGGAGTGGAATGGCGATTTTTATGCGCTTGCTCATGCGCTTGCCTTCGAACGGGATAGTCGCGCTTCCATCACCGGATGTATTACCGCTGCCCGGGAAAATGCGCGGCAGGTGCGCGAAGAAATCACCTCCGACCAATGGCAGCAACTGAATCGCATGTACCATCGCGTCACCGACGAAGTCCCGGAGAAGGGTGATCGTCTGGATGAATTTCCTGCCGCGACGCTGAACGAGCTTCATCTATTTCAGGGCGTAACGGATACTTCAATGAGCCACGGCGAGGGATGGCATTTTATCCAGATCGGTCGCGCCATTGAGCGCGCGACGGCAATCGCAACCTTGATTGGAGTGTTTGAGTGGGATGCGTCGGAAAGCATTTCCGAAGGCGCCGGTAGTCAGCAGTTTCTGGAATGGATTGGGCTGCTGCGCTGTTGCACCGCCTTCGAATCCTATTGCAATGTGTACACGGCCGATCTGACCCAGCCGCAGATTCTTCAATTCCTTCTGCTCAATAAGGAGTTTCCGCATTCAGTGCGCTACTCGATTGACCAATTGCGATGGGCTCTGATGGCGTTGCAGGAGGGAAGTGGCCGCCTGGTCGCGGAAGAATTGAGCCGAGTTGCCGGCCGCCTGCAGGCGTCACTGAATTTCTGCGAGATTTCTGAAGTGATGGGGCAGGGAGTTGGGCCATACGTACAAAATATTTCGCAGCAATGTCGTCATATTCATTCGCTGATCTATCGGGACTACATCCATTACAAAGTCCATGTGGCCCTGTCGCAGTAGAGTTGCCGATGAATCTATAAGGCCGAAGACGGAAGGAGAGTCACTTCGATGAAGTTTTACTCCGTGCGCCATCTGACCAAGTTCGTCTATTCCAAGTGCGTCAGCGAGAGTGTCATGGAAACGCGAATGCATCCGCGCTCCGACTCCAACCAGCGCTGCCTTTCCTTTTCGCTTTCGGTCAGCCCGCGATGCCGCGTGTTTTCTTATCGGGACCACCTCGGCAACCAGATCCAGCACTTCGATATTCCCGCCGAACATAATCAGCTGGTCATCATCGCGGAATCCCTGATTGAACAGCATTCGCTGGCGGAGTTGCCTCAATCGCTGGTGCCGTCTGCATGGGCAGACCTGGATGCATTGGTGAGTTACGGAGATTATTGGGAAATGCTGCTGCCCAGCGAGTTTGCAAAGCCCACGCCGATGCTGCGGGCGCTCGCTGCCAGGCTGAATGTGACACGGCGCGACGATCCGCTGGTAATGGTTCGAGATCTGAATCAAAGCCTGTTTGAGTACATTCAGTATGTTCCGCGTTCCACGCGTGTGGACTCCCCGATCGATGAAGCCATTGAATCTCGCGAGGGCGTCTGCCAGGATTTTGCCCACACCATGATTGCATTACTGCGATATGTTGGCATTCCCTGTCGCTATGTCAGCGGATATTTGTACCAAAGTGAGCGGGAGCATGACCGCTCTTCAAATGACGCCACCCACGCGTGGGTCGAGGCTTTTCTTCCGCATCTTGGCTGGGTTGGATTTGATCCGACGAATAATTTGCTGGCCCGTGAGCGACACATTCGTACGGCGATTGGGCGAGATTATGCGGATGTCCCTCCGACCCACGGCATTTTTCGCGGCCGCGCGGCAAGCGAACTCTACGTTGCGGTGAAAGTGCAATCGTTCGATGAAGCCCCCGCACTCGATCGCGACATGCCGACCCCCGAAGATTGGTCGGTGATGGTGGAAAAAGCGCAGGAACCGCCGCCTCCGGCATCCCCGCTCCTTGAGATTCAGCAGATGCAACAGCAGCAATAGTGACGCGAATAGCGAAAGGAAGATTCGATGACGATCATGGGGAAAACTAGTGTGATTGCAGTCGCAATTCTTTTTGCATGCGCGATGGCGAGCGCGACCGATGTGACCCTGCATTTGAAGGGATCGCAAGCGATGTCTCGCTCCACGGTGCAATATGAATGCGATGCGGAGGGCGCCAAAATGGGTCTTCCCTCCGGTCCGTTTTCGGTGGAATATCTGAACGGCGCGGGAAATAGTTTGGCGATTCTTCCAGTGAATGGCGAGTCAATCGTGTTTGCGAATATCTTTTCCGGTTCAGGAGCGCGGTATGCCGCCAAGCAATACATCTGGTGGGATGCTGCCGGCCGCTCGGTCAGTTTTTCATCCGATTCGCTGGCCGGCAAGATGCGATCCGAATGTCATCGCATCGTTTCCAAATAATCGCAGCCGAGGAGCCTTTCAGCGAATAGCAACTGCATGCATGTAGTGCAGCCAGTTTTGCGGAAACCATCCCGGTTGCTGCGGCTGGTTCTGACGGTCGGCAATCTCGCACTCCATATGCACCGGATTCGGAATGGGAGAAGCGAACATGAAGTCGAGCCATTCGCTGTCTCCGTCCACGCCGTTACTGCGCCGCGACGCGCGAACCTTCGCCAACCATTGGTCGATCAGCACGCCCTCTAACCTCTGTTCCATTTCCTGCTGCGCGGAGAGCACTTTGGTCATAGCAGAAGCGGGCGCCATTTCTCCAGTCAGAAATTGAAAGGACAGAAGAGAAGGCAGCGCAAAGGTTCGCTGCAACAACAAGTCACGCGCGGCATCGATCAGGGTGCGGTCGACCTTGGCCGTTTCGACGGTATCCGTTGGAATCGTGGTCTCCACTTCAGGAGCCGGCAACGCATCCTGCAGCAGTTCCGGATAACGAAGTGGCTGGATATCGGCCAGAATTCGCTCCAGGGCGGCCGCAAAAACTGGATGATGCGGCAACTCCTGCTTCGCCTTTGCCGACCCGCTCAACGCCAGGTGCATCTGCTCCGCAGGCGCGGCAGCGGGCTTGAACAGCAGATAGCAGGCGGCCGCGGAAACCGTCATCAACAGAACGCTCAGTCCAGAGTAGGCAGGCTTGGGCTTGCCGTCCGGTGTCGTGCCTCCGGGCGCCAGCAACCCAAGCCGCTTGGGCTTGGCGGACTCGCGTTTTAAGTACTTCAGGCAGTCGAGCCAACTCTCTACATCCGGACTGTGCGAGGCCAGCGCGTCCAACAATTCAGGAACATAATCGCGGACATAACGTCCCACTAATTCCAGTCCCTCTGGCGAGAATGGATCCAGATCCGCCTGGCTGTCGAAGTCTGGGATTTTCTCACGCACGAGATTGGCCAGTGTCGGGCCGCTGAGCGGCTGCCCGGTAAAGCACTGCGCAATCAGTTCTCGTGCGGCCAGAAACAGCGCACATTTTCCCGCTTCAGAATGTCCCTTCAGTCGATACGCTTCAATGCCAATCGCCCATCCGCTTCGATTTTGCGCGATCTCTGAAATCATCGGCAGCGACGCTTCCGTATCCGACTTCAGCAGCAGAACCGTGAGCCGTTCCAGAATCGCGGAAGTATCTTCGGGCTCCAGGTTGCTGCCACGCCAGAAGGGAAGCACGTGGAACAGCGTGACCGACTCGTTGCCACCAAAGTCTGCAAAGAGCTTTTGCTGGGCCTCTTGCAGGTTCTCGATTTGCTGCTGCTCCAGCAGCACAACCCAGAAAATGCGGTTCAGAAATGGAGTGGCCTCAAGCGAAACTTCCAGCTGACGTCGCGCCGTGCGAATCCAATCCTGATCCTCCGACAGGCAGACGATCAGGGTGCGAAATTCCTGCAGCCGATAATTCTTCGGCACGTACCCGCCGCGAATCAATTCCGAAAGCAACTTGGCTGAACGCAGCTCATGCACAGCGATGGGAATGGTGTGCTGCATCTCCTCCGCTTCGTTGATATGCGCGAAGTAAAAGGCACGACGCTCGTCTTCGCTGATCCAGCGAACGACCTGCTCTTTCAGTTGCTCCGCTCCTGAACCGCAGAGCAAGACTAATGTAGGCTGTAGGATCAATTTATTCTCCAGCCCGCATAAATTGCGGCACGCCAAGCGATCGAAGGTACGACATCATTTCCACTCTCACTTCGGATAACTGCCGTTCATACTCGCCTAGATCGCGATATTCGTTGCGCGGGTAATGCCGTTCCACCTGGTCGTGAATGAATTGCGCCCAGCCCTGATTGCCTCCCAACTCTAAAATCATCTTGTCGCGCTTTCTTTCGATGATCTCCTGAAAGTCGGGATCCACCATTCGCATGCGAGCATGTAAATGACGCTCCACGGGATCGGCAATCTGTGTCTTCAGCGGCTTGCCGTTGAATTCCAGGTCTTGTCCGAAGTCGCGAAGCAGGCCCAGGATGGTCGCCAGGCCAAACCACTTGCATTGTTCTTCAGTCTCATCGTCCCCGGCAATGCTCCGCCGTTTGTGGGTGGGAAGATCGAGAAACATTTTTTCTACCGGATCTTTTCTCTTGGCCTCATAGGCCTGCCGCATCAGTTGGACTTCATGGATATCCGCTAACCCAAAGCGCCCAATGACGCGCATGAAAGACAGCACGGAATCGTCGACGGAATCGCTGATATTGCAGAGCGGCGAGGATTCTGAACCCTTCCACTCGTCGAATACCTGCTGCAATTGTTTGCGTAAGCTCCGGGTCGCGCGGCGCGAACAAGTTATTCGTCGTCGCCTGATGCCGACGCGGCCCGTTTTGAAGATTCAGATTCGACCATGCCTGCATCATGCCGTTATGCAGCAGCCCGTCATCCAGTAATTGCGAGCGGGTGATCTGCTCGGAGACATATTGCGACGTCTCCTGATACAGCTTGTCGATATAGTGATCGCCCTGAAATTTCCACGCATCATCCACCACATCTTGCAGCGAAAATTTCGCGCGATACCGCTGCAGCAATCCCACGCGGTCCAGCTGGTACTGATCCTGCGGAATGTTTGCCGCACCGATGCCTGTATTCGAAAAGTTGACTGTCCGCGATGTGGCGCGGCGGTTGGAGAGGAATTGCTCCGCTTTGCCTTGCAGTTCCTTCGCAATAAATTCCGAATTCGCAATCAACGCCCCCAGAGCGGCCGCCTCGTCACTGAAACGTGTTCGCAGCTTGCCCACCATGGAACGTACCTGCCCGCGCAGTTCGCTGGCAATTTGCGACTGCGCTGCCTGCGGAAGTTCTTCGCGGAAGCCCGCCATGCGCTCGCTAGCCGACTTGCCACCGAGGAACCTCTCTTCACGGTAGGTCTTCAAGACTTCAGCTTCGGTCAGCGTTGCGGGAACTACCGCAACCGTGTCGAGAACCTGCTGCAGTTGGATCAGTACGGTCTTGCAGATTTCGAACTGGCTGGCTAGCACGCCTCGATCGAGCGCAGTCTGGCGCTTGCGTTCCCCTAGAATTTCCCGCTCGATGGAATCGACAATCGAGGTAACTTCGGCCATTGCCTGCTGCGCCACCCGCGGCCGTATGTTCATCCAGATTTCGTATTCCTTGGTAATGTTGTCGGTGGTCTGTCGCTGGCCGCCGCCTTCTCCGTGGAGAAATACTTCGGAGTGCATCAGGCTCTCGATCTGTCGCAGCGCTGATAGCGATTCTAGATCGCGCAGCTCAGAAATCCGGGTGCCGCTCAGCACGTCTTTGGCGCGCGCATCATATCCCGATTGAATGGGAGCGAAAATGTCTTCCAGTAATTCCCGCCCCATGTGCAGCACGTATTTCTCTACGAAGCGTGCTTTCGGCAGCGGTATGGAGAACGATCCGAACGATGCGTAGCTGAGGCGCGCGTTGGTGACGTGGTAATCGACAATGTGCTCTTGAATCTGCGGAATTGCGACCGCCGAAAAAAGGAACTCCGCCGTCCTCTGATACAAATCTTCCGACGAAGATAGCTGCCTGCCAATCTCATCCGTACCGCCCAGCATGAAGCACATATCGAACGGGCTGGGGCAAATCGGGATTTCTCCAGACACCTGGTCTGCCGGGGAAGCGAGAGTGGTTTGCGAGAAAGAATCGGCCATGTAGTAATTCAATTCCTGCAAGGCCGCATAGCCATTCGCTTCCAGGGTCGCGTATTGTGCGCTCTGCCCCAGCTGGCGAAACGTCGACGGCAGAAACAACATGCCGAAGCGAACTGTCTCGTAATTGTGCCGCGTGAACAGGTGGTTCACCAGGAAAGCGATATCCAAAAACATGCCGGTACCGGTACCGCCGCATACTGAGCTGATAATGAAAACGCGGGTCTGAGCTCCGTCCACGACATTGGCAAACTCGCCGCTGACTTCCGCATGGTTCAGCGTGTGCATGGCTCGTTCAATATGTGCCGCAATATCCTGGCCTCGCCAGAAATACGCGACGTGACCCACGAGTCTCCGCATTCCCGCGCCGGTGGCGACGGAAAACGCAGGAAGATCGTCGGGCAGCCAGCGAAACTGGTTGCGTTTGCGGAACTGCATCACATTGGCCGACGTGATGACCGGATTCCCGAGATGCAGGAATTCGTGGTTCTCAAGGAACGGATCAGAGCTATCAGTTCGCTGGTTGGTGGTATCGATTCCCAGGATCTGAATGTACTTCTGTTCCTTGTCGTAATACTTGCCGTAGTGAGTCTTGAACTTTCGCAGCAAGTCTATTCCGGTTCCACCAAGGCCGATGAGCAATGTACGGTGAAGCATGGCGCACCTTCTGTTCGTTGATCTAGCTGTACAGCACGTTAATCTGTATGGTCCCGTCTTCCGTTGCAAAGACTGGAACGTGGATGGACCTTAGGTCGATCTCTGCCGACTTTTGGACCTGGGGTGCAGGGGCATGGGCCGCACGTGGACGAGCCACGATGGTCCATCTGCCACGCCTGCGTGTACTTTGGAGCGAAAGCAATTCTCGCGATTGAGGGCCGGCAATCACAGCGCGGCTTGGTCCGGCACTGTTGCCGACCTGCCCTTCAGAAACATGCAGCATGCGCGTGCGCAATTGCGCCGGCAGTCGCAATCGCAAAACCTGAGTGCCATTCTGCCGAACTATCAAATCGGCCTGTAAGGGGCGCGGCCAGAAGCTCCACACAGCCGTACCGAAGGCGCATAGGAACAACAGGACCGCCCCCGCCCATGGCCATTTATTTCGAATCAGTTCGCCGACCGTCATCTGCCGCGTGACTACGCGCAAAGCGCCGTGGCGCGCGACTTGTGTTGTGCCGTCGTTCCACGATGCGATGTAGTCAATGACATGCACCTGCCCCGGATCGCCTTCCAGCATCATGTTGAATTTCGAACTTTGTCCGGCGGAAACTTGCAGACTGTTTGGCATTCGATCTGCGGGACCTTCCGGCGACGCCTTCGGAACGAACTGGAGATTCACCGCACCGACAGGCAGCAGCGATCGAATTGTGAGCTTCTTCTGAAACCAATCCCTTGGCAATGGATCAAAGACTCCGGCCGACACCTGCTGCGGAATCTCAACCGGCATCACAACCGCTTTCACGTCGCCCAGGTATGTCTCCACCTCGCCATAGGGAGAATCCAAATACGCCCGTGCGCGGAATGCTCCGGCGCTGCGAGCTTGCAACTCGCCTGCGAATCGGCTGGGATCTGCCTGCTGGCTCAGCGGAACGATTTCATTGTCGCGGCCAGCCAATTCCAAATGAGCATTCGCGCTTTGCAAAAAGAACGCGCTCTTTACCGGTCCATGAGAACTGGTAAGGGACAGCGTGATTGGTCGGGGCGCATCCGTCAACAACGCGGAAGGGAACTCGCCATCCGCCGACAATCGCAGTGGTTCCTGAACACACAGAAATGCGAGGCCACGACCGGACCACGAAAGATCTGCCTTCCCGGCGCCAGCGTCTTCCTCCGCCACGGCTACATGCGAGGAGCGATACAGCGTGTGCCCCGGCAGTTGCAGCGAATCCGCGTGCTCGCCAGTAAACACGACAACGACTCGGTCGGGCCTTCCTGTCCACGTCAGATTCTGTACGGACGAGCTGCGAATATACACCGGCAATGCTGCGGTACGCGCCGCGACCCGCAGAAATGCTTCTGGAAGATCGGAAGCCGAAGCAGCCTGGATGGAAAACCCATTCGACGAGCGCGCCACGCGATCGAGAAAGTCCAGGTCAAGATCGTTCCCCAGGCCGATGGTGTAAACCTTCAGACGCCAAGCATTCTCGCTCGCAATTGACAATGCTTGCGAACGATCCTCATCGGCAAGGCGATTGGCAGGATCGCTGCGACCATCTGTCAGCAGCACCAGGGAAATGTCGTTATCCTGAAAGAACGAGGCAGGCTGCCCCACCAGATATTCTTCTACCGAGCGAAGCACCGGCGCGAAGGCAGTGTGGGCATCTGAAGACCCAATCTTATCCAGCAGAGAAAAGTCGAACCGGTTGCGCGCAATTGGCTTCTGCAGCCAACGAGCACTGTCGCCGAAAGCGATCACGCCAACTTGGTCGTTTGGATTTTCTGTGGCGGCCAACAGGCCTGCGGCTTCCACTCGAAGTCTGTCAGGGTCGCTTCGCAGCATACTGCCTGACTGGTCGAGTGCAATAATGATGGTCCGTTGCTTTTGTGTAGCCCAGGCAGGGGACACAAGCAAGAACGGCATCAAAACAAGCGCGACAAAAGATAACTCGATCGTACGGCTTCGCATGGGGGATTTGAAGGTCCGTTGAACAAGAGTTCGGGTTAAGTTAAAAGGTTCGTTGAGTATAGCAATTCAGGACATAATGTCAACCAGACTAAGGAGTTCGGATCGCATGACGCAGAATACAGACAGCATCTCAGCCGCCGCTGCCGGAACCGTTCAATTAGGAGATCTTTCCGTCAACCGACTCGGGTTTGGCGCTATGCGATTGACCGGAAAAGGGATCTGGGGACCCCCTGAAGACCGCAACGCCGCCCTGGCAACCCTGCGCCGCGCCGTCGAGCTGGGCGTCAACTTCATCGATACCGCGGATTCTTACGGTCCCGGCATCTCTGAGGAGTTGATTGCAGAGGCTTTATCGCCATATCCCAAGGGCGTGGTCGTCGCCACCAAGGGCGGATGGGAGCGCGTTGGTCCCGGCCAGTGGATCCATAATGCCGGTCCAAAGCACCTGCAAGAGGCCGTCGAAGGCAGTTTGGAACGCCTCCGTCTCGACCACATAGACGTGTATTATCTGCATATTCCAGACGCTGCCGTTTCGTTCGATGCCTCCGTCGGCGCGCTCGCTCGACTCCGGGAGCAGGGCAAGATCCGCCACGTCGCGCTCTCCAACGTTACTTTGGAGCACTTGCATCGTGCCCAAAAGATTGTTCCGATCGTCGCCGTGCAAAATCGCTATGGTTTTGCCGACCGCGAATGGGACTATCTTCTGGACCACTGCGAGCAGCACGGAATTACCTTCGTACCGTGGGCTCCGCTCGGTCAGAACCGCCAGGCCAATCAAATTCTGGAAGAAGTCGCGAAAAAGTTGGGTGCGACTCCGCTGCAGGTGGCGCTTGCATGGCTGCTGCGCCGTTCCCCCGTCATCGCTCCCATTCCAGGAACTTCTTCCGTAGCGCACCTGGAAGAAAACGTCGCCGCCGCCGGCCTGAAGCTTCCTGATGAAGACTTCAAGAAGCTCTCCGACATCCCACTCACCCCCGCCAACTACCGCGAGTGAAAGCCACTCCCGTAAACTATGACCATTCCCGACGAGCGCTACTGTCCGTTCTCATGCGCAGGCGTGAGTTCGAATCCTCGCATCTTATGAGATTCATCATCCTTGGAGTTTGGTTTTAATGAACGTCATCGCCATTTTGCGGGAAACGCGGAAAGACCTGCAATCCACTGCGATGTCCAGTTCCGACCCGGCGGACCGCTCTGCGGCTCGACACCGGCGGGCCGCTGTCACCGGAATTACCTCCGGAATCTCCCGCGCCGTACGCATAGGCGTCTCATTGATCACCATTCCTCTGACCCTGCACTATCTCGGCAACGAGCGTTTTGGCCTGTGGATGACCATCAGTTCCGTATTGGCTATGGCCGGCTTTGCAGATTTTGGGATCGGAAATGGTGTCCTAAATACCGTCTCGACCGCCTTTGGGAAAGATGATTGGAACGGTATCCGGCAGGCGATCTCCAGCGGAATTGCCGTGTTGACATTGATCGGCGCAGCCATCTTAATCACCTTCCTGGGAATCTACCGACTCGTCGACTGGGGAAATGTGTTTCGCGCCACTACGGCGACGGCTCGCGCCGAAGCCGGACCTGCCATGCTGGCGTTCATGGTCTGCTTTGCGCTGAATGTTCCGCTGGATGTCGTCCAACGCGCCCAGCTCGGCCTGCAGCAAGGATTTCTGACGAATTTCTGGGAGATATTTTCCAGCATCCTGATCCTCGCAGGAATTCTGGCTGTGGTTCATTTTCACCTCAGCCTGACCGCGCTGGTGGTGGCTTTTGCCGGTGCGCCGGTGCTCGGAACCTGGATGAACGCGGGCTTCTTTTTCGGCGTCAGTCGGCGTGATTTGCTGCCGAAGTGGAGCCTCGTATCTATCACTGTCATCAAGAAGATCGCCAGTCTAGGTGGACTGTTCTTTGTTCTTCAGTTGGTGGCTGCAGTTTCCTTCTCGACAGATAATTTCATCATCGCTCGAATTCTTGGCGTCGCCGATGTCACCGTCTTTTCCATCCCACAGCGCATATTCGCAGTCATCGCGACCGTCGTCACCATGCTGATGATGCCTCTTTGGCCTGCGTATGGTGAAGCTATGTCTCGCGGAGATATGCATTGGGTTCGACGCACACTCTCGCGCACCATGCTGAGCGTCTTTGTTTTTACAACAGTTGTTTCGGGTCTCCTGCTCTTGTTCTCGAACAAGCTGCTCTCCTGGTGGGTCGGCCCCAGCATTCATCCTTCTCTTCCGCTGATGCTTGGCTTGGCTGTGTGGGCAGTGTTGAGTAACTGCGGCAACACGCTTGGCATGTTTCTGAACGGGATAGGCGTAGTGAAGTTCCAGGTGATCCTCGCCTGCATTTTCGGAGTCGGCTGCCTGATACTGAAGATCCTCTTCACTCGTATGTATGGCGTCGCCGGAGTGCCCTGGGCCACCGTCATTACCTACAGCCTGCTTACAGTATTGCCGTATACCGTATACGTGCCCCGATTGCTTAGGAAGATGGAGCAAAAAGTGCCGACGATGAAGGCCGAGTTACCCGCACTGGGCAATATGGAGAAGTAAACTAAGCAAGAATTATGTCGTTCGTTTCCAGAAAAGGCTCTAAAGAATATGAAAAACTTGAAAAGGATGTTGTCCACAGCAAGAAGCTATTTGGCGCGCCTAGAAGCCATCGAGGAGCGGTGCCAGAGAATGCAAGAGGCCCTGGGAAGGATCGAGAACAGGCAATTGGACAGAGTCCCGCCTGCGGAACTTCGTGCTGCCGAGTTCCAGGCGTTTTCCCAATGGGGTGAAGATGGCATCTTGCAGCATCTGTTGCGACTTGTGCCCGTATCGAAAAAAGTGTTCGTCGAATTCGGGGTGGAGAATTACACGGAAGCCAACACCCGATTCCTTCTAGTCAAGGATAATTGGACAGGATTGGTGATCGACGGCAGCAGGCAGAACATCGACTATATCCGGCGGAACGATATATCTTGGCGGTTCAACTTGAAGGCCGAACAAGCTTTTATTACGAGAGAAAACATCAACAATCTTATTCGTCGTAGTGAAATTAGTGGCGAGATTGGTGTTTTGTCAATTGATATAGATGGCAACGATTACTGGGTGTGGGAAGCAATTGACGTGATCACGCCGAGCGTGGTTATCGTGGAATACAACCACCGTTTCGGGGCAGAGCGGGCGGTTACCATACCCTATAGTGCCGACTTCCAGAGGTCTAAAGCCCACTACTCCAATATCTACTATGGTGCGTCGCTTGCGGCGCTTTGCACATTAGGGCGAAAGAAGGGGTATGCATTTGTCGGCTGCAACTCGGCTGGTAACAATGCATTTTTCGTGCGCAGTCAGGTGAAACCCGATTTCCTCCCGGAAATCAGTCCTGCAAACGGATTCGTCGGAGGAAGGTTTCGTGAGTCACGCGACAGCATGGGCAACTTGGCATTTCTAACTGAAGCGCAAGAGGCTGCAATTCTAGCAACGTTACCGCTCGTTGAGATTTCATAAACAAGTCGCTTATAACTTCGCGCCTTAATGTCAGATTCGAGAGATTCCTATTGAAAAATGATAAACCGGTTGCCGCGAGCTGCGAGAAGGTTTTAGTCACGGGCGCGAAAGGTTTCCTTGGCCGCTATGTGTCCCGTTTGTTTGCGCAAAAAGGCTTTGAAGTATCGGGTATTGGACACGGCGAATGGGCTCCCCAAGAATGGGCTGATTGGGGACTGTCCGACTGGCATTGCGCAGATGTTACCGTGGAAGTTTTGCGACGATATGCGGGGGGGCCGACTGCGATTCTGCATTGTGCAGGTAGCGGATCTGTGGCGTTTTCGATTCAAAATCCTTTGGAGGATTTCAGTCGTACCGTCGCTACAACCGCTCATGTTCTCGAGTATGTCCGATTATATTCTCCCGCGACGCGTGTGGTGTACCCCTCGAGCGCCAGCGTTTACGGTGTCGCAGAGGCTCTCCCTATTCAGGAGGACTCTCGTACGGCTCCAATATCGCAATATGGCGTCCACAAGTTGATGGCCGAGCAGGTCGTAGCTTCATTTGCGCGGCAGTTTGGGGCTTCTGCAGCGATAGTCCGGCTATTCTCCGTCTACGGATGTGGCCTGCGCAAGCAGTTGCTATGGGATGCCTGCAATAAGTTCGCGGCGGGCGACGCGGTGTTCATGGGTACGGGAGATGAGGTTCGAGACTGGCTGCATGTGGAGGACGCAGCCGGGTTGATGTTGGCAGCCACCCAACATGCCGGGCCAGACTGTCCGACGGTCAACGGGGGCAGCGGTGAAGGCGTAACCGTGCGCCATCTGTTAGAGCATCTTAGTAAGGCGCTGCGACGGCAACACGTGGAGCTCGCCTTTTCGGGTATTCACCGGCCGGGTGATCCAGATCGATATATTGCCGACCTGACACGCGCCAAGCAATGGGGTTGGCAGCCAAGGCCCCATTGGCAGGACGGAGTAACGGAATATGCAGCATGGTGGCAACGATCAGTCTTGGAAGGCAATGACCCCACAGATTAACAACTCTAATGTCAAGGTTGCATTTGTTTTTGACGCTGGCCTTTGGCGCGGCGGCCGCAATTATCTGCGTAGCTTGCTTGCCGCGATTCGTGCCGTCCCGGGTTCCAGCGTGACACCGGTCGTGTTCACGGATCTTCGCTCGGAGGACCTGTCCCGAGAGTTTCCAGGAATCTGTGTCGTTCGGACTTCGATTCTTACCCGCAGAAAACCCGCATCGATGGTGCGGGAGGCCATACGTAGACTGACTTCGCAGAACCTCGTTCTCCATTGGCTTCTCAAGAGGCATGGCGTGACTGTTCTTTCCCACTCGGACTATCTAGTCAGCCGCTCTTCTATCCCGACGGTTGCGTGGATTGCCGATTTTCAACATGTCCACTTTCCGGAATTCTTCAGCCCCGAGGAGCGTCGCAGGCGCGATCGGCATTTTATGGATGTTCTCGCCCATTGTGACAGGGTAATTGTGAGCAGCGAATGCGCAAGTGAAGACTTAAAGAGATTCGCTCCAAAATATGCCCATAAGGCAGCAGTATTGCGATTTGTGGCAACCCCAGTGCCGATCGGAGATGCCGCAAGCTTGCCCGACTTGCAGGGCATCTATAACTTCCATGGCCCCTATTTTCTCCTGCCTAACCAGTTCTGGGTCCATAAGAATCATCGGGTCGTGATCCACGCCCTGCAAATTCTGCGCCAACAGGGACGCTCCGTCACGGTGCTAACCACTGGGGCAACTGACGATTTTCGAAGTCCAGGCTATTTTGCTTCTCTAATGGAATACGCCAAGCAATGCGACGTACTGGAGACCTTTCGCGTCTTGGGGCAAGTGCCATACGATCACCTCGTGGGACTGATGTACCACGCCATTGCATTTATCAATCCCTCTCGATTTGAAGGTTGGAGCACGAGCGTCGAGGAGGCCAAGTCTATGGGAAAGCAAATCATACTATCTGATATTCCCATCCATCGAGAGCAGGCGCCTGAACGCGGCACATTCTTTTCCGCGACCGATCCTGATGCTCTAGCTGCAGCGTTGGTCCGGGTTTCCTCGAACTTCGACAAACCGATGGATCTAGCTATGCAGGAATTAGCCCGCGAGCAGTTTCCTGGAAGACAAATTGAATTTGGGCAGAGCTACCTTCGCATCGTCCGGGATGTTTTGTGACAAAGCTATCTTGATGGGCGAGACAATCTACTGCTATGGGAGTGAAATTGATGCAACAGGCAAGAACTGCAAGGCTCATAGCCTTCCATCTGCCGCAGTTTTATCCCACGCCATATAACGATGAATGGTGGGGGAAGGGTTTCACGGAATGGACCAATGTCACCAAGGCCCGGCCGCGATTTCGCGGACACTACCAGCCGCATTTACCAGCGGATTTGGGTTTCTACGACCTTCGCCTGCCTGAGGCGCGAGACGCTCAAGCTGCGCTGGCCGCGGAATACGGCATCTACGGATTTTGCTACTACCACTACTGGTTCAACGGAAAGATGCTGCTCGAACGCCCTGTAAACGAGATTCTTAGGCTGGGATACTCCCGATTTTCCATTTTGTCTCTGCTGGGCAAATGAGAACTGGACGCGGGTTTGGGATGGCAGGGACAAGCAGGTGCTGATGCGGCAGGCCTATAGCGCCGAAGATGACTGAATGCATGTTCGCTGGCTTTCTGAAGTTTTCTGCCGATTCGCGATATATCGAGTTGACGTGGCGAGCCAATGTTTCTCGATGTACCGATCTGCGCGCGCTTCCCAGAACCAAAGCGGACAACAGAGAGGTGGCGTGAGGAAGCGGTGCGGCTTGGGATCGGCGACTTACATCTCTGCCATGATGGAAAATATTCACGGTGAAGGTCCGATGTCGATCCAAAAGTGCTAGGTTTCGATGCGGCAGTGGAGTTCCAGCCGACGACTCAGCCTGCTCCCGATGCCCCTTTCAATCGCGCGGATGCATAGGAAATTTCATCCGCACAGACAGAACTCCAGGCTGAAGTCCTACGCAAAGTTGGTTGAAGAAGCATTAGCGCGAGCTGCCTGCCCCATACCTTCGCTATCCCGGGGGCTTGTCCGTCTTGGGATAACTCCGTCAAGCGTCGGCCGAACGGCGGCTTATTTTGCACGGGTCGATCTCCGGAGCTTTATGAGCATTGGCTGCGTGAAGTCATCAAGCGTGCGCCAGTGAACTCCGATGGTGACAAGATTGTATTCATCAACGCCTGGAACGAATGGGCAGAAGGTTGCCACTCTGGAGCCGTGTCAGCGATGGGGTCGTCAATATCTGGAGGCGACAGCGCGTGCGCTGCATGGTTAAGAGGAGCATCGACTGGCAACAAGTTGCGAGTAACGGAACCTCAGATTTTCGAGCAACTTTTTGGCGGCGGCGGCGTCTGCATAGAATAGAGATATCTCTCGCATGAGGAGAGCTTTGTGACCGCGAAGAACTCTGATTCAGCCCTGCTGTATCATCCCCGGACGGCTGGCTTTAGTCACCGGCTGGCGATCGGTGCCGTGCTGTCTGCCGCAGCGTTTTTGTGCGTGGCAGCCTCGGCCCAAACCGCGCCTTCCTCCGAACCTGCTCCGACGACCGCGTCGGCCTCCACCCCCGCAAACCCGGATCAGCGGCCCGACAGCGCCATTGCCGAGGACATCAATACAAAGTTGATGGCGTCCAACACCCTGCGCCCGTTGAATTTAGGAATCTGGGTACACAATGGCACGGCCACGCTGACCGGCACCGTCCCCACGCAGGAGTTGCGCACGGAAGCTGAAACGATGGTCAAGTCTGTCGCCGGCGTGACGAATGTCGACGACAAGATCACCATCGGTACTGAGCCCGCCGCCGCGCCAGGATTCTCCGGCCAGAATAGTGAAGCTCCGGGCGCCGTCCATCCGGGTGACGCGCAGGGCCCCCCTCCCCCGCCTCAGGCAGGATACGAACCGAACGAGCCGCAGTCTCCTCCTCCCCCGCAGTCACCAGCGTCGCCACAATCGCCTTCGGCAGGAAATTACGGCAATCATCAGGCTCCGGCCATGGTCACAGTTGCTCCTGGGACGCCCGTGTATGTGATGGTGATGCAGCCTATCGACAGCAAGCACACCAAAGTCGGAACTCCATTTCGCGGCATCCTGGTGCAGGACATTGTCGTGCAAAACGGGCTCATTGCCATTCCGCGCGGCGCCGATATCTCTGGAACGGTTGTGGATGCTCGCGGCCCAGGAAAGTTGAAGGGAAAGCCGCACCTGGCCCTGCAGTTGACCGGTCTGAACTTCTCCAGCACATCCTATCCGCTGGCCAGCCAGGTCTGGGCTCGCGGTGGACCAGGCAAGGGTGGACAATCCGCGGCAAATATTGGCGGTAGCGCGGCGGCTGGAGCCATTATCGGCGGAGCGGTTGGCGGCGGACCTACGGCGCTGCTGGGCGGCCTGCTCGGAGGTCTGGGCGGTGCAGGACTTTCCTCCTTGTCATCCGGTCCGCAACTCTATATCCCGCCGGAGTCAGTCTTGACGTTCTACCTGAGTGCGCCGGTCACGGTCCATGTCCCCACCTACGGCGAAATTCAGCAACTTGCGTCGCGCGTTCCTCCGTCGGCATACGGGCACCCTGCCTACGGAAGAGGCTATCCGCCCCCGCCGGGATACTATCCTCCACCGCAACCGGTGTACTATCCGCCGCCGGGTGCGCCTCCGGGTGGGTACCCGTATTGAATCAGCTTCATCTCATGCAGTTCCCGCGCCGCTTCCTCCAGGGGAAGCGGCCGTGCATTTATACTGGAAGTAACCATGTCCCCCGCGAAATTCAGGGACTGAGTCAATCCCGTCCGGAGCCTTGCTCCGGGTGTAAGGTCGTTGCCCGCTCATGATTCGTTTTCTTCAGCAAGACAGCCGCTTGGTCAAGGGTATTTTTATCGCGCTTATTTCCATCACAGCCATTTTGATGGTGATCACGCTTGTTCCCGGCATCTTTCAAGACGCCGCTACCACCGGCGACACGTATGCCATTGTCCATAGCGACAGCATCTTTGGACGCATGCTCGGTGACTCCACCGATGTGCACCTGACCCAGGTTCAGCAAGTCGCGCAGCGCATGCAGCAGCAGAACCACTATCCGGATTTCGTATTGCCGTTCCTGATGCAGCGCGCCGGGCAGGCCCTGGTAGAGCGCGCCGTGCTGGTGCAGGAAGCCGGACGCATGGGTTTGACCGTGACCGACACCGACGTGCAGAACGAATTGATGCATGGCCCGTTTGCTCCCGTGCTTTTTCCTGGAGGCAAGTTCATCGGCGAAGAGCGCTATGACGATTTCGTCCAGAACAACTTCAACATGTCTCGCACGGAATTTGAGCAGCAGTTGAAGGAAGAAATCCTGATCAATCGCCTGGAGGCATATATCACCGGCGGCTTGACAGTGCCGAACTCGACAGTCCGTTCCGAGTATCTGAAGCAGGCGACCAAGGTGAAGTTTCAGTACGCCGTGCTGTCTGACGCCGAGTTGCGCAAGCAGATTACGCCGTCGGATGCCGAGCTGAAGACTTTCTTTCAGCAAAATGCCGCGCGCTACGCCAAGGCAATTCCTGAGACGCGCAAGGTGGAGTACGTTACCTTCGCGCTCAATCAAGTTCCCGGCGGAGTGCCTGAAGTCAGCGGCGCCGATGTGCAGCAGTACTACAACGACCATCATCAACAGTTCCAGGTGCCGGAAGAAGTTCGAGTGCGCCACATCCTGATTAAGGTTCCCACCGGTGCCAATGCGCAGACCGTTGCGGCTGCCAAGGCGAAGGCGGAGGGAATTTTGAAGCAGTTGAAGTCGGGCGCCAATTTCGCCGATCTTGCGAAGAAGTACTCTGACGATCCTGGCAGCAAAGCCCAGGGCGGGGAACTCGGGATTCATCCAGCACGGCAGCTACCGTGCCGGCGTTCGACCAGGCCGCATTCTCGCTGCAGACCGGTCAGATGTCCTCCGTGATCCGCACGCAATTCGGCTTCCACATTTTGCAGGTGGAAGAAAAACAGCCGGCCCATCTGAAATCCGTGGATGACGTTCACGATTTGATCCTGGCGAACCTGACTCAGCAGGCACAGGCCAAGGCAGCCCAGGAATACGCGGCCAAGTTGCAAGCGCAGGCGGCGCAGGTTGGTTTGCAAAAGATGGCAGAACAGAATCATCTCCAGGTGGTCACCACTGACCCGCTGCAACAGAGCGGTGTAGTTCCCGGTCTGGCAGATGGCTCGCAACTGCTGAAGGGCGCGTTTGCGACCAAGCCCGGCGCCGCTCCGCAGAGTGCCTCCACTGGCGAAGGCTATGCGGTTTATCAAGTGCTGAATGTTGTGCCCGCGCATGCGCCCACCTTCGATGCCTATAAAGCCCACATCCTGGAAGATTTCCGCGACCAGCAGATTGCATCCTTGCTGCACAGCCGTACGCAGCAGCTTGCCATCAAGGCGCACGAAGAGGGCCTCGACAAGGCAGCCAAGGAAGTTGGCGCAACGGTGTTGACCAGCGATCTGGTGGACGGCAGCGGCCAGGTTCCTCAGCTCGGGGATATGTCCACCCAGGGAGCAGTCGCCTTTACGCTGCAGCCTGGCCAGATCAGCGGGCCGAT
Organism: uncultured Acidobacteriota bacterium; assembly: GCA_963794795.1. Lineage (GTDB taxonomy): Bacteria > Acidobacteriota > Terriglobia > Terriglobales > Acidobacteriaceae > JAKAAZ01. The sequence goes on from CAWCFC010000019.1 coordinate 120,717, forward strand.
CTATACCGAGCGCACCGGCGTTGTCATGAAGCTCTTAGATAAGCAGGCGCCGACCGAAGCTCAGATCCAGCAGAACATGGACTCGACCCGCGACAAATTGGTACAGCAGCGCCGCGAAACCGCTTTCGCCGTCTTTGCCAGTTCGCTGGAGCAGCGGTTTATTCAGCACGGCTTGATTCATTACAACAAGAAGGCGCTCGCCGGTACTCAGTCGGGCATCTAGTTCCTCGCATGCCGCAGGATAAGAAATTTTTGCGGGATGAAAGGTGTGGATCGCCCTACCCGTGCGTCTTATAGGTAGGCGAGTTTTTCGAGAAGGCGTTGTGGGCCTTTCGACGTCCTGATACGGAGAAGCCATGCTAACCGAACGCGCTTCCGGCGTCCTTCTACACCTGTCTTCTCTGCCTTCCCGAGGCGGCATCGGCGATTTAGGACCTGCAGCCTACGCGTTTGCAGATTTCCTTGCTGCTGCCAAACAACAATATTGGCAGGTGTTGCCGCTCAGCCCAACCGGCTTCGGCAATTCTCCCTACTCCGCGTTGTCCGCGTTCGCGGGCAATCCTTTGTTCATCAGCGTTGAAAAACTGGTCGAAGACGGTTGGCTCCCCGGCGATTGCCTGGGTAGTCTGCCAAGCCCAGAGGGCCGTGCGGACTTTGAGCAAGCCTCGGCCTGCAAGGGTCCGCTGCTGGAGCAGGCGGCTGCGAACTTTCTTGATCGGGCGTCGAAGGAAGCTTGCGACCGATTTTCTAGTTTTTGTGCCGACAACCAGTACTGGCTGGAAGGCTATGCCAGCTTCACCATCCTGCGCGCCCGGTTCAATGGTTCTATCTGGTCGGAGTGGCCAGCCGAATATGTACACCGGGACCCGGCGGCCATGGAGAAGTTTCGCGCCGAGAATGAACACGAGCGAAACATTCAGAAAGTCATCCAGTTTTTCTTTCAGGAACAATGGATGCAGTTGCGTGCTTATTGTGCGGAACGGAAAATTCGATTCATTGGCGACATGGCCATCTTCGTCAACTACGACAGTGCGGCGGTATGGAACCGGCCGGAGATTTTCGAGCTGGACGAAAACAAAAATTCTCTCCACGTCGCCGGCGTTCCGCCCGACTACTTCAGCCCCACCGGGCAGCGATGGGGCAATCCTCTCTATCGCTGGGATGTGCTTTCCAGCACAAATTTCGATTGGTGGGTGGCGCGTTTCCGTCGCGCTCTGGCGCTCTGCGACCTGCTGCGCCTCGATCATTTTCGTGGCTTTGAATCCTACTGGGCCATCCCGGCGGAAGATCAGACTGCCATTCGCGGCCGCTGGATGAAGGCGCTCGGTACCGAACTTTTTTCGCATTTGTATAAGGAGCTTGGCGACTTGCCGCTGATTGCGGAAGACCTGGGCGTCATCACTCCAGAGGTGGAGCGAATGCGAAAGGCGTTTGGCATGCCAGGCATGCGGGTCATGCAATTCGGCTTCAGCGACCGCGGCGCGCATCTGCACTTGCCCCATCGCTGCGATGAAAATATGGTCATCTACACCGGCACCCACGACAACAACACCACGCTGGGCTGGTGGCACCAGACCAACGAAACCGAGCGCGCCGCCATTGCTGCCTACATTCATCCTGGGGACGACGGAATTGTGTGGGCCATGATGCGCAGCGCCGCCGCGTCGGTCGCTCGCCTTTGCCTGTTTCCCATGCAGGATGTGCTGCAACTGGACCGGGAGGCGCGCATGAACACTCCGGCGCAGCCCGATGGAAACTGGGGATGGCGTTACCACCAGGATGCCTTGCAGCCCTGGGTCACGGAAAAGCTGGCCGCTTTAACTGAGGTGACGGATCGCGATGGCTGGGTCGATCCTGACAGCGCTGCCATCGCAGAGTCGCTCGCCGAACCCGTCGCGAATGCCTCAGGCGAATCTACATAGGTTGTGACTTGCCCGGAACAAACGCGCCGACCATATCGCGCGATTGGGATGAGATGTTGATTCCGTCGTCACCCAGGTTTCAGCCGGCGCCGCACCGCGCGCACAGCTTACAATAAAACCATCCACCATTCGTTAGGAGAAACGATGCCCCTTACTGGAGAAGCCATCCGCATGATGAATTACGCCGACGATATCGGCACCACGCTGCGTCGACTGCTGGTGGTGTTGCCCTCGTTGCCGCCGGAAGAACGAACCCGTGTGCGCGACTACATGTTAAAAGTCCAGCCCACCGTGGCGGACGTGCTCGCTGCCCTGGAAGACAAGAAGTAGAGCCATCGCGCGAGCGGTTCAATGTGCGCCCCCGGTTGGCGGCACAAAGGGATGCTGCAGATAATCGCTCGCCAACGTGACAGCGCCAGAAGTGTCGTCGTGAGTCTCGATCGCTTCACGATATTCATTGATGGCGCGGTCGCGCTGTCCGGAGGCGTCGAAGATTTTTCCCAGCTGCAGATCGCTCCAAACCTCAATCCATTTGGGAATGCCGTCGCCGCGCAACGCGGCTCGAAACGCATCCTCCGCGGCTTGATTATTTCTCTGGCGAAAATAAATTTCTCCCAGTCGATAGCTGGCCAGTGAACTGGTAGCATCCAGCGCCAGCGCCGCGCGATACTCCGTGATTGCCCCCGCATCATCGTTCGCATCGGCTTTGGCCATGCCGCGCAGAATATGCACTCGCACCTGCAGTGCATCGTCGCTTCTCAGCAACCAGCGCTGCGGATCGAGTGAAATCTTCCGCGGAACCCCAAATGTATCGATGGTGAACTGGGTCTGCGGCCCCATGACCTCCACTCGCTTGTTGACCGTCTTGCCTTCCGTCTCCACCCGCACCTCAACCGGCATCTGGAACAGATCCAGATCCTCATCAATCTCACCCACGGTTCGAAATCCCTGGTTATTGCCCAGACGGTACAGTGTCCACTTATCCTGGAGCGTCGGCGCGCCGGTGTTATTGAGCCATTGTGCAAAAAAAGGTCGCAGATTTTGGTGGGTTTCCCGCTCGGCAATCTGTTCAAACTTTGCTGAGGAAATGGATTTGTCTGGCTGCGAAAGCACCTCGTGCAGTGTCTGCTGGAACGCCGCATCGCCAATCTGCCAGCGCAGCATGCGCAGGATCATCGCGCCTTTGTCGTAGGTCATCGCCTCAAACTCGCGGGAGTCGCCGAGCCGACCAGGGTATCGCGCCACATCGGCCAGGGGAACACTGTTGAACGCAAGCGCGCTGGCGGAAACGTTCAGAATTGCGTCGGCAGCAACCGCAGGCGTAGCCGTACGACTCAAGTATTCAAGTTCGGCATAGCGACACATTCCGTTGGTGATCCATGCATCGTTCGGCGATGCCGGACTGACATCTTCTCCCCACCACTGGTGGGCGATCGTATTCACCAGCAGCCGCGTGTAGTCCGCCGTTTCGAGCTGATTGCCGGCAATCGCGGCAATCTCGGGTGCCGAAACTGCCGGAAGGGTATCGTTCGGCAACTCCACGAGTTTCAAGTCGCCAGTCTGCGATGGGCCAAATTGGGCAGCCAACTCACCATATTGCTTTGCGGCCCTTGCGGCAATCTCCTGGGTAGAAGGTTGCGCTGCGCTGCTCTTCGCGCCCGATTCATGTGCGATTCGATACACGCGAATCTGCGAGCCGGCCGCCTCCACCGGCGGCTGAAATTTGCCGGCAATGATCGTTCCCGCAAATCCGGCGTGCGGCCAGCTGAAATCGAAAACGGCTTCTCCGTTCGCGTCCGTGCGCGGCGAACCTGTTGCACCGCTGCCCAACACCTGGTTCCCACTCGGCACATGTACATGGATTTCGCTCGTGAATCGCTGGGTGCCGTCTCCAACTACTGGAAACCAGTCTCCGCGATAGAGCAGGTAGCTGACCGGCTCTCCAATCGAAATCAGACGAATCGAGCCGCCGGGTGTCGCATCGAGAACTCCACTATAGGTAAACGTCCACGCGACGTCGCTGCCCGAAGGGAGGTCGCCGGCGGGCGTAACGATCATCTCCGCACCCTTCTGCGTCTGGTTCAAACTTTTGCCTGAGCCATCCGTTACACTGTCCACGCGCAGCGACAGGGTTCAATTGAAATTCCACGGTCGCAGAGATTTTGCGACGTCGTGAACTCCACGCGCGTTTTCGCGGTCAGGGAATGATGGGCTGGATCAAGCCTCACATCGATCGAGTAGCCTCGAATCTGAATTGAAGTTTTCGTGGGTGTGGATTGCGCAGATTGCGCGATGCTGACCTGTACGAGATACCCGCAGAGGACCATACCCAAACTCAAGCAGGTTTGCAGTCGAGATTTCCACGCGCTTGGCACGGTTCTCATCCAGGCATGTCCGCTGTCGCCGGCTCCGCCGTCACTGGCGAGCGCTCAGCCTCCACTCGATCCAGAAAATCCAGTACCCACGCGGCGGCGCGATCGATGGCTGTGCGCTCTGGAACCGATCGGGAGGCAATTTCTTCAGGAGTCTGGATCATGTTGGTTGCGGACAGTTGGGCAGCGGTCGACTCCCAATGCAGTGCCGTGCGAACACCCTTCAACTCCTCGATCATCTGAACTCTATATCCTGTTTCTTCAAGTAGAGGTTGAAGTACGCGAACGATATTTTGCGGCGTGAAATCGTCCTGAATCAGCTCCGGAACAATCCGGTCGCCGGCAATCAAATTCACCATGGCGACGTGCGGCAAATCAACCAGGCGACTGGCAACCGCGTAGCTGAAATCCGATAGCCGATAGACCGCGATAAACGGATTCCCGATCAGCGCCGCCTCCACCGTGGCCGTGCCGCTGGCAACCACACTGGCGCGTGCATGGAATAGTGCGGCCCGCGCATCTTCCACAACGTGGATGGGAATATCAATTCCGCTGCCTTCGCTTTGACATTCTGCAACCATGCGCCGCACCCATTCCGGATCGAGCGTAACGGCAGCCGGCAACAGAAATTCGTACGACGCCCCAAGCAGATTCGCCGCGCCGGCCATCACCGGAAGATTGTGCCGCAACTCCTTCCCACGGCTTCCCGGCAGCAATGCAATCCATTCCTTTGCCGGATCCAGCTTGTATTGGCTGGCGTATTCCTTGCGCGAAATCGTCGGCAGCGGAAGGTCGGCCAGCGGGTGACCCACAAATTCCGCATCGACGCCGCGATCGCGGTAGTATTTCTCCTCAAAGGGAAAGATGACGAGCATCTTGCTGACGCGGTCCCGCACCCAGCGAACGCGATATTGCTTCCACGCCCACAACTGCGGGCTGACAAAGTACAGCACCGGAATGCCCGCCTGTTTCAATTCTTTCGCCAGGCGAAAATTCACGTCAGGGAAATCGATCAGCACCGCCAGGTCAGGCTTACGGGCACGAATGCTGTGCACCAGGCGGCGATACTCCTTGTAGATGCGGGGCATGTGGCGCAGCACTTCCGTGATGCCCATGACCGCGATATCTTCAGCGCGGACAATGCGCTCGCAGCCGGCTGCCTCCATGGCGGTTCCACCTAAGCCGAAAAACTCAACGTCTGGCCGCAACGCACGCACTGCCTCCATCAGCATGGCGCCGTAGCGTTCTCCGCTGGCCTCACCCGCGGAAAGAAAAATCTGTGGAGTAGGCATGATAGGACTGAAGGCCGAATTCATATCCGAGGCAAAGTGTACAGTTTCCGAGTTCCCAGAATAGCTCGATTTGGGGCAGGCTCAGAGGCCTTTGAGAACATCTTCTTTAGAAACGTTCTTGTGCATGGCAACGGCGGAGAGAATCGAGTTCAACGTCCCGACTCGCAGGGCCGCATGCGTGGGGACTGCGATGCGGGGAGGGCTGCTGGGTTTGAAGAATGACATGACTGCCAACCTGATGGATTCGCTGGTATCCCCAGCACTTGCAGAGGTGTTTGAACAAGTCCTCGCCGCTCAGATCGCGCGGCAGTTTCATGCGACGGCCAGCACTTCATCACGAACCAGGCGCAGACGTATCGTGGCGGGAGGAGTGGAGTCGAAATAAAATGCTTGTACCGCCTCCCGGACATTGGATCTCAATTCGTCCCAGTTGTGGGCTTCAGTGAAAATGCTCTCGCCGAGAGCCTAGGCGGTGAACCCGCCGTCTGCGTCCTGTGCGATCAAAAATACGATCTCATTCATGTCGTTCGCATCCTCCAATGGCCCTGGAAACACAGGCCGAAGGTCATAGTTTCCTGTGATGTCCCAGAATACTACTACTATTGGGAAAAATGGCCTGCAGAAACAGCCACGCGAGATCGAAAAACATGGGCCACACAATCACCATGCACACATACCAGCCGGAGCGCGACGCGAAACCACCGGCCGCTCCGGCATAGACCACGAGGCACAATGCAGCATTCGCGAGGTATGCGGTGTTGAGACCAGCGAGACACGCACGGCCTGGCGAGAATCTGCGGCGAAGAGCGAAGAGCAGGACGAGGCTGCTGACCATGATTCCGAAGCCGACGCTGAGGATGGTGAACCTCGGCCAGCCTTTCGTTCCGGCGAGATGCAGCAGGAATGGCGTCTCCACCAGGGTCGTGCCGACCATGGATAGTCCGGCCGCGATCCAGAGTATGCGGCAGGCCGCCGGCGTGAACGGCTTCGATGAAAACAGCGAGCGCAGCCGAATCCAAATCATCGGGAACGCAAGAAAGAATGGAGCTCCGGCAAGAAAATGCCACCAGTTCCCCTGGTTGCCGGGAACCCGCAGCGTGACAGCATCCCATGGAGATGTGTTGAAGGCGAATGGTAGGAAAGCGACTGCCGCAGCTGCCAGCCAAAGAATCAGCGCAGCCGAATCGATCCACGTGGAACCGGACCGTACTTCGATGCGGGGCACATGAGTGTCAACTTCAGACGTTTCTCGATTGTTCACGCCACCTCCGTTTCCTCAGAGGTGCCAGAATACTACTACTGGGACAAAAGGGGTTGGCAGCAATTCACGGCCCGTTTGTTCTCCGCTTAAATTTCGAGTCAGTTCCGGCCTATCTCTGGGACCGACAATCCACGGCATATCTTGCGCGCAAGCAAATCCGCGACCTCAGTATGGCGAGGAACCGCCTCAACCTGTCCTGTTTTCGGATTGCACCACAGGGAATGCGCACTGCCTTCCCGCTTCAGATAGCATCCGTGCAGGCGCAGATGGCGCAGCAAACTTTCGCGCTTCACTGGATCGTGACCGTATCCTGAAGAGCGTCGGCAGGAATGCCGCGCAACCCATCCTCGCGGCGATCTTTGAGAATCAGTTGGATGGCGGCGCCTAAACTCTCACGGCACTCTTCTACCGTGCGCCCTTGTCCGTTCGCGCCCGGAATCTCCGGCGACCAGCCCACGAACCATTCGCCATCGCGTTCGATCACGGCTGTGAATTCGTTACGCATGACGCGATTATAGAACGAAAACTCCTGCTTCCGAGTGGCAGAAGATTCGATACGGGAGCAAGAAAAAACTTCAGTCGCCGGGTACAGCGAGTGGGTCGCCGGAGCGAATGGCCGCGTCTGGAATCTCCTGATCCTTATATTGCAAGCGGTAAAGCTTCCAATATAGTCCCCGCTGTGCCAGCAGTTCCTGGTGGGTGCCAATCTCGCGCAGCTGGCCCTTGTGCATCACCAGGATTCGATTCGCCGTCTGAATCGTCGACAGACGATGCGCCACAATCACCGACGTGCGCCCCGTGACCAGCCGGGTCAGTGCCGAACGCACGCGCAATTCGGTCTCTGTGTCGACACTGGAGGTAGCTTCGTCGAGAATCAAAATCCGCGGATTGTGCGCCAACGCTCGCGCAAAATTGATCAATTGCTTTTGTCCGGTAGAAAGCGTGCTGCCACCCTCGCGCACCGGCTCCTGGAATCCACCGGGAAGCGATCGAATATAGTCGCCAACATTTACCTGGTCGGCGGCGCTTTCGATTTCTTCTTCGGTGATGCGCTCTGTTCCGAGGCGAATATTGCTGGTGACGGTGCCGGTAAACAACACCGGATCCTGCAGCACCACGGCAAATCGCCGGCGAAGTTCCTGCACATCCCAGTTGCGCACGTCGACCCCTTCCACCAGAATCGCTCCGCGCTGCACATCGTAAAACCGCATCATCAGGCTGCTCAGCGTGGTTTTTCCGGCGCCGGTGTGGCCCACAATCGCAGCCGTCTCTCCCGGGTCAATCGTAAAGCTCACATCGCGCAGCACCCATTCCACACCCTCTTTTTCCGGAGCTTGGCTGGTCCGCAAGCGCTCACGCATCGCGTCATCCAGCCGCTGATAGGTGAACCACACGTTGCGGAATTCAATCTGGCCGGAACCGTCGCCCAGCGCCGGGTTCGCCGGTGACACAATCTCCGGCTGCGTATCGAGCAGCTTAAAGATACGTTCGCTGGCTGCCATGGCTGCTTGCAGAATGTTGTACTTGTCGCTCAGGTCCTGAATCGGCCGGAAGAAGCGTTGCGAATACTGGATAAACGCGACCAGCACGCCCAGCGTGACCACCCCGCGCAACACACCGCCGCCACCCACCCAAATGATGATCGCGACTGCAATCGAACTGAGAATTTCAACCACCGGGTAATACAGTGCGTAGGCCATAATGGCGTCTTTAAACGCCTTCATGTGCTGGCGATTCACCTTTTCGAAATCTTGAAACGCACGTTCCTCGCGATTGAACAGCTGCACCACGCTCATGCCGCTGACATGTTCCTGCAGGTAAGAATTAATCCGCGCAATGGCGGTGCGAATCCGGCGGTATGACTCGCGAACAAATTTGCGAAAAATCTGCGTCGCAATCATGATGAGCGGGATAACGGAGAAGGCCAGCAGCGCCAGCCACCAATTCATCCGCAGCATCACGAACACAATTCCGGCCAGCACCAGCACATCTTCAAAAATCGACACCACGCCGGAGGTGAACATTTCGTTCAGCGCGTCTACGTCGTATGTCACCCGCGTCACCAGTCGCCCGGTCGGGTTGCGATCGAAAAACGCGACATGCATGCGCTGAATGTGGCGGAAGATCTGGCTGCGCAGGTCGTACATCACCTTCTGCCCGGTCCATTGCATCAGGTAGGTCTGGACGAATGCCAGGACATAAATAAAGATCAGCGAGCCAAAATAAATCCCGGCAATCTGCGTAATGCCGGTCATCGGATTGTGGCTGAGATGGCGGGTCCAGAAGGAGCTTTTCGTTGCTGCCGACCGCGTCATGTACAGGTCAACGGCCACCTTGGTCAGGTAGGGTCCCAGCACATCGGCGAGGGCTGTAAAAAGGATGGCTACCAGCGAGATGCCGACCTGCAGCTTGTACGGCTTTAGATAGACCAGCAACCGCCGCATCAGGCGACTGTCGTAAGCCTTGCCGATAACGTCGTCGTCTTGCTGCTGGGTGCTCTGTTTAGGGTCTGCCATGCGACACTGCTATTGTACGAAGTTTCCGTCCATTCTCTGTACACGCAAATTTCGATGCCTGTGAAACTGTCGATGAGAACGCAACCGTCGCCGATTCAAAATCTTGCGCCCGCGCTTGGAATTTACGTGTCGATTCCGTTTTGCCGCGCCAAATGCAGCTACTGCAACTTCGCCTCGGGAGTGTACGGTGCGGATCGCATGGCCGCGTATGTCGAAAAGATGACGACGGAAATTCGTCAGGCACCGGAACACGCGGTGGGGTGGGGAGGCTCCCTGCCGGCGAACGTCGGCTCCATTTATTTGGGTGGTGGCACCCCTAGCCTTCTTGCAGTCAATCAATTAGAAAATATAGTTAAAGCAATAAGAGAAGTATTTTCTGCTGATGACTTTCGCGGAGATGACGCTGGAATGTGCTCCCGGTCAACTGAGTCAGGAGATGCTGCAAGCTCTGCCCGAGCTGGGTTTCAATCGCGTCAGCCTCGGCGTGCAATCGTTTGTGGATCATGAAGCCGCGGCTGTGGGACGCACGCACACGCGAGCCATCACGCTTGCTGACATCGATCGTCTTCGAGCCGCAGGCATCGACAATATCAATGTCGATCTGATCGCCGGGCTGCCGCACCAGACCCGTCAGAGTTGGAGAGATTCGCTGGAGCAAGCCATCGCGACCGGCGTGCCACACCTGAGCGTCTACATGCTGGACGTGGATGAAGATTCCCGTCTCGGTCGAGAGATCATCGCCGGCGGCACTCGTTACGGTGTCGGCATGGTGCCGAATGAGTCGACCATCGCCGACATGTATACCGAAGCGATAGAGCAGTTCGGCGCGGCTGGGATTCGCGCAGTATGAAATCTCGAACTTTGCGCGTTCGGGGCAGCGGTCGCGTCCATAACCTGAAGTACTGGACCCGCCAGCCTTACCTCGGCTTTGGACTGGATGCGCATTCGTTTTTGCCAACTGCACAGGGCGAAGCGATCCGGGTGGCCACCACCGACGATCTCACCGCCTATCTGGATTCGAACATCGCCAACGATGACCGGGAAACAATCACGCCCGTATCTACGAAGGAAGCGCTGGAAGAGGCGTGGTTTCTGGGCCTGCGACTCAATGATGGCGTCTCGTTGGCAGACATCGTGCGCGAATTCGGAGAGTCTGCGCTCCATGCTTATCAGCCGATTCTCGACGAGGCCCAGAACCAGGGTTTGATCGAATACGATCAGCATCAAGCCCGGTTAACCCAGCAAGGGCGACTCTTCGCCAATGATGTTTTTGAAAGATTTCTTGGCGTCGTCGATTCCGACGAGACCGCCGAAAGCCTAACCCAGCAGCAAGGAGTATTCGCGTGAGCATCGAGACTGCCGAAACACCAGCCACCACTTCGTCGAAAGCCATCGGCGCAATTGATCTGCGCAGCGACACCGTCACCAAGCCAACTCCGGCGATGCGGGCCGCCATGGCCGCAGCCGAAGTCGGCGACGATGTGTATGGCGAGGATCCCACCGTCAACCGGCTGGAGCAGCGTGCCGCGGAAATTTTCGAGCGCGAAGCGGCGGTGTTTCGTGCCCACCGGAACCATGGGCAATCAAGTCGCGATTCGACTGCATACCCAGCACGGTCAGGAAGTGATCTGCGAGGCGCGCTCGCATGTGGTGGAGTGGGAGATGGCTATGATCTCTGCCTTTTCCGGCTGCATGCCCCGCACTATTGTTGGGACCCGCGGTGTGCTCACCTGGAAACAGATTCAGGCGGCGATTGCCCCCAGCCTCTATTACCGCGCGCAAACCGGCCTGATCACGCTGGAAAATACCCACAACATGGCCGGCGGAACGGTCACCCCGCTGCCGGTGCTGCAAGAAGTCTGGGCGGGCGCGAAAGATGCAGGGCTGCCGACACATCTGGACGGCGCGCGAATTTTCAACGCGGCAACCTATCTTAAGGTTGGGGTCGTTGAATTGACGCGAGGTTTTGACACGGTGATGTTCTGCCTGTCAAAAGGTCTGTGCGCACCGGTAGGCTCCATGCTGGTCGGCTCGCAGAAGTTGATGCATCGGGCACGGATCATTCGCAAATCGCTCGGCGGTGGGATGCGGCAGGTCGGCGTTCTGGCGGCAGCAGGTCTAATTTCGCTCGACACCATGACGAAACGGCTGGGCGAAGACCATCGTAACGCGCGCATATTGGCCGAATCGCTCGCCCGCATTCCCGGCGTGACAATTGATCTGGAAAGTGTCCAGACAAATATCGTTCGCTTCCAACTCAACGCCGGCAAAGGCGCGTCCGACCTGGTGGCGCGGCTGAAGCGGCGGGGCATTCTCGTCGGCAGTACCGGGCCGGATGCCGTTCGCCTGGTCACCCACCACGATGTGGATCGGGCGCAATGCGAGCAGGCTGCCGCGCAAATTGCCGAGGAACTGTCACAATAGAATCAGCCCGTCAACGACAAGCGAGCGCATTCACGCAATCGTCACACGCCATTCACGGTTCTTTTGCAGGAAATTCGCCTGACTGCGATACTCTTGCCTCGACGGAGGAGTAGGCGCACCATGGAAACTGCGGAACCGATGGAAGCAACAGCCGAGAGGACACCGGAATTGAGTCAGACGATTTTCGTTCTGGAAGACGACCAGGACATTTCCCGGTTGGTGCAGCACAGCCTGGAAATTGCCGGGTTCGCCGTACGAACCTTTGTAAGTCCGGCCGCAGTATTGGCGGATGCCGAACGCAAAACTCCCGACCTTTTTGTCCTGGACATTATGGTTCCAGGCGGCGATGGGCTGGATCTCTGCCGGCGCATTCGCAAGAGTCCCGCGCTGGCCGTTACGCCCGTGATTTTTCTGACGGCGCGAACCAGCGAGAGCGATCGCGTTCTCGGCTTGGAGTTGGGTGCCGACGACTACATTACCAAGCCCTTCTCCCCGAGAGAATTGGTGGCCCGGATCAAGGCCGTATTACGCCGCTTTGAGCGGCCAACCGCTCCCACGGCTCTCCATTTTGGAGCGGTCGAAATTGATGCCAGCGCCATGCAGTTGAAGGTGGGTGGGGAATTGATGGCGACCACGGCAACGGAATTTCGACTGTTGGAATACCTGGCCCGTCATCCCGGACGAGTTTTCAGCCGCGATCACCTGCTGGACGCGGTCTGGGGCGATGCGCGCTTTGTCACTCCCCGGTCGGTTGACGTGTATGTGCGCCGCATCCGCGAAAAAATTGAGTCAGACCCGGAGAATCCGCAGTATCTTAAAACCGTGCGCGGTGCCGGCTACCGGTTCGAGATGCCGAAAGACAGCCTCTAGAAAGCAGCTTCCGGCTTTTAGCCTTCCGCTAAAGGCTAAAAGCTACAGGCTACGCGCTGAAGGCTAAAAGCTACATGAGGCAAAGAGTTTTTTTTAAGCTTCTCGCGGCGATGGTGCTGGTGGTATTGGCGGCCGCGGCGATGCTCGACATTTCACAGCAGAACATCCTGGAATCTTCCCTACAAGATCAACTGGTCCGGAGTTTGACCGAGAGCGCGCAGGCATTGGCGCAGCGCGTTGTGGTGAGTCCTGCTGTAAACCTGGGATCTCTTGCACAGGAGGAAGCGCGCGCCGTCAATGCACGCGTCACCCTCGTGAACAAAGACGGCAGTGTGATTGCCGACTACGCTGCCAATGGCGCCGATATGGGCGAGACTACCCCCTCCACGCTTTCCATGAATAGCTCTGAGATGCGCGCCATTACGGTGCAGCATCGCGCCTTCGGAAGAGAAATCAATCAGGGCACGCTCTATGTGACGGCTCCGGCAGGCGGTTACATTGTGCGCCTTGGCTACCCGATGCATGATGTGTATGACACGCTGCACATGGTACGCCGCAGTTTGTTGTGGGCCACGTTGCTGGGATTATTGCTGGCCATTGTGTTGGCAGCTTTGCTGGCGCAGGCCGTCTCTCGCCGCCTGGCCCGGATCGTCGATTTTGCTCACCGGCTGGCGCGTGGCGATTTTGGCGCACGCATTGTCGATAGCGGCGGAGACGAAATTGCAGCCGTCGCGAATGCATTGGACGCGACCGCGGCTCGAGTGGAAGCTGTCTTTCGCACCCTGCAGGATAGTCGTAAGGAAATGGAAACTGTCCTCGATAGTATGGAAGAGGCCGTGATTGCCGTCGATGCGCAAAGCCGTGTCCACTGGTCAAACCGCGTGATGGAACGAATGATGGGTGGAACCGTGAAGCCTGGAAATGCACTGGTGCAAACGGTTCGTGATCCCGATCTGTTGGCCTGTGTTGAAAAGGCGATCAGCCGTCGAATCACCGCTCACGTGCGTGCTCGCACCGTGCTCCCCGGACGCATTTTTGACGTCAGTGCCGCGCCCATGCTGGGCGGCAGTGCGGTCGTGGTGCTGCATGATGTGACCGAGATCGACCGCGTGGAAAAAACTCGCCGCGATTTTATCGCCAACGTGTCCCATGAATTGCGCACGCCGCTCACTTCAATTTCCGGCTATGCCGAGACCATGCTGGAAGAGGATGACGCACTGCCGACGCAGGCGCGCGATTTTCTTTCGATCATTTGCCGCAACGCTGCGCGCATGACGCGTCTCACCGAGGATCTGCTGGCGCTGGCGCGAATTGAGTCCGGGGAGTACAAGCTGAACCGCCGGCCAGTCGAAGCGGAATTGCTGATCGACGAGGCTGCAGCCATTTTGGCCGGACTTTTGATGGACAGAAATGTAGTGTTGGAAAAAGGTGAGAGCACTCGCCAGAAAGTCCTGGCAGATACGGACTCGATTCTGCAAGTGCTCTCAAACCTGCTGGAAAACGCCGTGAAATATGGCGGCGGGGAACGCGTGGTCATCGGAGCACGACAGGCAGTCGGCGTCGTCGAATTCTACGTCCAGGATTTTGGCGCCGGCATTGCGTCGGAGCATCTGACTCGCATCTTCGAGCGCTTTTATCGTGTGGACAAAGCCCGCTCGCGAGAGTCCGGAGGCACGGGCCTCGGCCTTTCCATCGCCAAGCACATCATTCTTGCCCATGGCGGCACCATCCGCGCAGAGAGCGAATTGAATCGCGGCAGCACATTCTTCTTCACCCTGCCCATCGCTCCAACGGCGGTGCTGGAAGAAGAACAGGAAGAGAACATCGCCACAAACTAATCTGTCTTTGCTGGTGGCCGCGTCGCCTCATTCGCATTCAGCCGCTGCACATCGTCCGGCGAATCCAGATCCAATTCGCCGCGAGGAAAATCAATCGCAGCCACGTTCGTTCCAGATTTTTGCAGCAACGCGCGCGCGCCTTGATCTCCCTGCAACCCCATCAACGCCGGAAATAATGCGCGCGGAAAGATTGCCGGCACACCCGTGCGTCCCGCATAGTGAGACGCCACGATGCGGTTCCTGTCCAGCGCGTGGGCATCGAGCAGGCGGACCAGGTGTTCCGCGGATAAACCCGGTTGATCGCACACCAGAACCATCGCGCCGGAAGCAGCAGGAGCGTTTTCAAGCACCGCCGCAATCCCCACTCGCAAGGAACTCGCCATGCCCTCAGCCCATGCCTGGTTGCGTATCAGGATGCAGTCCAGCAATTCACATGCGAGATGAATCTCATCCGCATGCGCGCCCAGGACGACGAAAATGGGCGCTAAGCCCGCCTCACGTGCCAAGCTGACTGCATGATCCAGCAGGGTTTTCCCGCCGAACGCCGGCAGTCGCAATAGCTGTTTGGGTTGACCGAGACGCGTAGAGGCACCCGCAGCCAGCAGGATCGCAGGAACCGGAATCAAATCAGCGTGTGGTTTCGACGGCATGAATCGGGTCGCTCGATTCCCGGTCCCGCGGCGAGTCGAGGCAGCATTGCACCGGAATGTAGGAGCGCTCCGGAACGGCGAGAAAATCCTCTGTCGACATGCCGCGCGAGATTGCATTTTTCTGTTGCACAACAGACTGAATCTCTGCAAGGATTGCCAGCGCCACCGCTTCAGGGCTGTCTCCGCCCAGATCCAGCCCGATGGGCGCATGTACACGTTGCAGCGCTTCTTCCGGCGACCATCCGAGTTGCGCCGCCGCTTCCGTCAACAACAACCGGCTGCGATGCCGCGCTCCCAGCAGCCCAAGATAGCGCAGATCGAGCGGCAGCAATTTTCCCAGCAGGTTTCTGTCCTGTTCAAAACTGTGCGTCAGCAGCGCAACCGCATCGCGGTGCGTGAG
>CAWCFC010000020.1:0-162896 GCA_963794795.1 uncultured Acidobacteriota bacterium
AGTTACCAGGGTGATCTCGGTGCTTGCCGGGGATGTTGGGGCGGGCCTATACTCCGTAGGTTTGGCCTAAATACAGTTTGCGGCGACCAAGGTTCGCGCGGGTGATCTAACTCTTCGCGGCGAGTTGGTTGACACGCGAAACCTCGGCCAACAGAAGCGGAGTGTTTATGGCAACGATTGCAATTGAGCAGGAAATGAATCCGTGGGAAGCGCAGGCGGCGCGGTTTGATTTTGCGGCGCGCAAGCTGAACCTGGAAGACGATTTGTGGAAGGTGCTGCGGTCGCCCAGCCGGGAGATCATTGTGCATTTTCCGGTGGGGATGGACGACGGACATGTCGAACTGTTTACAGGATTCCGGGTGCATCATTCCATTGCGCGGGGGCCGGCCAAGGGCGGCATCCGCTATTCCCCGGACGTGACGCTGGATGAGGTGCGGGCGCTGGCCAGCTGGATGACGTGGAAATGCGCGGTGGTGGATATTCCGTTTGGCGGGGCCAAGGGCGGAGTGATCTGCGATCCGAAGAAGCTGTCGAAGGGGGAGCTGGAGCGGATCACGCGGCGGTATACGTCGGAGATCATCGAATTTATCGGGCCGGAAAAAGATGTGCCGGCGCCGGATGTGAACACCAATGAGCAGACCATGGCGTGGATTATGGATACCTACTCCATGCACATGCGGCAGACGGTGACGGCGGTGGTGACAGGCAAGCCGATCGAGCTGGGAGGCTCGCGCGGGCGGCGGCAGGCGACGGGGCGCGGGGTGCGGGTAGTGTGCCTGGAGGCGCTGCGACACCTGAAGATGCCGGTGGAAGGTTGCCGGATCATCATCCAGGGATTTGGCAATGTGGGATCGAACGCGGCCGAGCTGCTGGCGGAAGTGGGCTGCAAAATTATTGGGATCGCGGAGTACGATGGCGGACTGTACAACGCGAACGGCATGGATATCCATGCGCTGAGCCGGCACCGGGAACATCATGGGACGATTGTGGGGTTCCAGGGAGCGGAGGCGATGGAGTCGGCGGAACTGATCACGATGCCGTGCGAGATTTTGATTCCGGCGGCGACGGAGAACGTGATCACCAGCCATAACGCGGCCAAGATTTCGGCGCGGATTGTGTGCGAGGGTGCGAACGGGCCGACGACGGCGTTTGCGGATGACATTCTGAAAGAGAAGGGCGTGTTCATTATCCCGGACATTCTGGCGAATGCGGGGGGCGTGACGGCTTCTTACTTTGAGTGGGTGCAGGACCGGCAGGGATATTTCTGGCGGGAAGAAGTGGTGAATGAGCGGCTTGATGAAATCCTGGTAAAAAGCTTTGAGCATGTGGTGCATTATCGGCATACGCACAAAGTGAACAACAGGATTGCGGCGTACATGCTGGCGATGGATCGTGTGGCGGGAGTGATTCGCCAGCGCGGATTTTACGCGTAAGAGAAGCAGAGGCGACTTGCGGGGGAGACGATTCGTGCGGGGACGCACATGGCTGGCGGTAGCGGTGATCGGAGCTTCAGGATGTTTCGTCGCGACCGGCTTGGCTAGCGGGCGGGAAGGCTCCCACGCGGTAGCGAAAGCATCGCCGGCCGTCGCGGTTGCGCCGCAGTATGACTCCATCCACGTGTATGTCGCGCCGCAGGACTTCGACCGATTCGTGCAGAGTTTCATTGGAACCTTCGGCGGACACAGCTCGAAAGCTGTGGTGGTGACGGTGACACCAACACTGAGCCGCGCCAAGTGGCAATTTTTGCAGACGCCAGTGGGGGCACTATCTGTATTTGGATACGAGACGCCCATCCCATATCCCTTCGGCGACGAGCGCACTGGATACCTGGTGCGAGATATGGATGTCGCAGTGGCGGCGGCGAAGACCAGCGGCGCTTTGATTCTGGTGGCGCCGTTTCACGATGCGATCGGCAGGGACGCGATCATCGAATGGCCGGGCGGGATTGAAACGCAGCTGTATTGGCATACCACGGCACCGTCGTCTGCGGCGCTGGAGACGATTCCGGAGAACCGGGTGTACCTGCCGGAGGATGCAGTCGATGCGTTCACGCGCAGTTTTCTGGCGTTTTCGCACGGGGAGATTGTTTCAGATGACGCACATGCTCCGGGCATCGAAATTGGACGCGCCGGTGAGACGTACCGCAGGATTCGCATCCGCTCAAACTTTGGCAAGCTGACGGTGCTGGTCAGCGATGGCAAACTCCCCTACCCCTATGGACGCGAGACCGCGGGCTATCAAGTAGCGAACGTCGCCGACACAATCAAGAAAGCGAAATCGTTTGGGGCGGCGGTGCTGGCGGGTCCGTATACGGCGGACGGCCGGGCAGCTGCGATGATTGAATTTCCGGGCGGCTATGTTGCGGAAATTCATTCATCTGCGGGGAAGTAGATTGAACGCCATCGCATTCTTGTTGCTGTGGCGGAGGGTAAGGCGGCGACAGATCTTCTTCATCCGAGCCCTCGGCCGCCACGGCGAACGCGCGAACGGCGGCCCCCGTGCAAATTTGATTTGCACCACCGGAAGAGATGGTTGACTTTCTATGTACATGTCAAGAGGCACTTTGGTAAGTATCAGGAGCGGATTGAATATAAGACCAGGAACTACGGCTGCTTGCAGCTGCGATATGATGAATGGGCCACGAGCTCGGATGCAAACTTGCTCAGCAAGAAATGGCGATGTCAACAATGCTGGAAGTGAGAAACGGGGATGGAATACTTTCGCCGATATGACCCGGATGGAAGTTGCGTGGTCATTTGTCTGCGATGCTTTGCCACCATCGGGACCGCGGGGAACATGTCCGCAGCTTTGACGCTTGAAAACGCGCACGAGTGTACGCGGCATCCTGTCGCCGACCAGAAACAAGCTTCGCCGGGAATCGCGCATAGATTTGCGGCATCGCGCATCGACCTGTCGAGCAGTTTTCTCAGGGCTGCAGCGCGTCTACAAATGCCGTATACGCCACTGTTCTTCCTGGCGGTTTTTGTCCTTCTTTATGCTTTCCCAACCGTAGTTGAGTTTGCCGCCGTACGCTGGGCAGTTCCCGCGATCGGAGTTGTTCTGTTCGGCGACGTGGTCGGATGTGCTTGTCTGGCGACGATTTTGCGTTCGCCAATTATCGCTGGCGCTCTTTACGTGTCGCTCACCTTTTGCGAGCTTTGGCTGCACTCCAGCGGTGCCGTTCGGCGTGCGGTTCTACCGTGGATCCTCGATTTGATTCCAACCCTGGTGGTGGTTGGAAGAATTGCATGGATTCGAGCTCATACCCGAACGAGAAGTCTTCAGCTGCAGTGAGGCCCCATCCGAAGTTCTTCACACCCTGCTTGTCGATGTGCCTGACTTTTGCGGCTGACCGTCATCGCTTGATTTGTGCGGGCATGAATCGTCAGCGTGGATTTCATGCGCTGAGGGAAAAGCGACGGGATTTCCGCAATCCCGCCCTTCGCAAAGAACGCGAAGGATGGGGCGCCCTCCGTGAGCGGTGCTGAGAGCGGAGGATCGGTTCTAGCCCTGGACGTGGACGTGTTCTTGATAGCACTTCAGGACGTCGGCCTGGGAGACTACGCCTTCGAGCAGGCCGGAGACGGCGCGGTTGACGATAGGCAGGATGGGCCAGCGATTGAAGTGCGCCAGAGTCTCGTTGAGCGGCAGATCGGGGTACAGGAAGGGCGCGCGATCGTCGGGAAGCAATTCCTCAATGGGCTGATCGACGCGGGTCGAGGCCTGCACCAGTTTTGGCAGATCGGTCGCGGGCAGAACATACCAGCGATTGCGCGCGCAGCGGATGAGGGCGACCTCTTCTTTTTCCTCTTGAACTTTGGCGGCGATGACGGCGGCGGGCTCGGAGCCGACGAAGACCTGGCCGTCAAATGGATGCAGTGCGTCCTCGATACGCAAGGCAGTTTCTTCCCGGACCTCTTCCATGGAAGGCAAGTTCAGACCATCCTGCAGGGTAAAGGTTTCGAAGATGGGGACGGGCTGCAGGCTGCGAGCGATGAGGTAGGCCAGGGTGTTGGCCAGAATGACAGGCAGAACGATGGAGTAATTTCCGCTAAGCTCAAACACCATGAAGACGCTGGTGAGAGGCACGCGCAGGAAGCCGGCAAATAACACTCCCATGCCGACCAGGGCGTAGGCGCCGACGGAACCGGTGAGCGCGGGAAAGAAATGCTTTTCGAAACTGCCGACGGATGCGCCCAGCATGGCGCCGATAAATAGCGTTGGGGCGAACATGCCGCCGGGAGTGCCGCTGGAAAAAGAGAGCGTTGTGGCGAGGATTTTCAATATTGCCAGGGCCAGCAGGACATGCCATAGGTACTCGCCGTGCATGGCGTGATCGATGGTGTCGTAACCGGCGCCCATCACCTGGGGAAATCCGAAGAAGCCAATGCAGCCGACGAGCAGACCGGCGACGCCAGGTTGCAGCACCTGGGTCCAACTGGGAAGCGAGCGCAGCCAGGGCCGCAAGGAAGCGAGCAGGCGAGAAAAGAGGACGGCAGCAAATCCGCCGACGATACCCAGGACGGCGTAGGCGAGCAACTCACGATTGTCGCGCAGGGTGATGGCGGGAACAGTGAACAAGGGCTGCGAGCCCCAGAAATGGCGGGCGACGACGACGCTGGAAACGGCGGCGAGCACGATGGAGCCGAGGACGGCGGCACTCCACGAGCCGATGACTTCTTCAATGACAAACAGAATCGCGGAGATGGGAGCGTTGAAAGCAGCGGCCAGGCCAGCTGCGGCGCCGACTGGGGCGAACAGGCGGAGGCGTTCGCGGCTGAGATGCAGTCGACGGCCGATCAAGGAGGCGATTCCAGCGCCGATCTGCAGCGATGGATCTTCGGGTCCGAGCGAGTGGCCGGAACCAATGGCAAGCGCCGAGGTAATGAATTTTCCGATCATGGTGCGAACGGAAATGTAGCCGTTGTAGATGTAGAGCGCGGCCTTGGTTTGATTGATGCCGCTGCCGCGCGCCTGGGGGAACAAATACTTGACCATAAGGCCGAGCAGCAGGCCGACCAGCATGGGAGCCAGCAGCAGTCGATATTGGCCGGGATGTGGCACCGAGCCGAGCAACCACACGCGCAACCATTCAATGGACATGCGGAAGCAGACGACCAGCAATCCTGACAGGAGGCCGATAAAGATGGAAAGGACAAGAAAAAGTCGATCGCCGCGCGTGGGGGCGATGTGCTGAATTTCCGCGTCGGTGAGCTGGAAAGCAGGCGCCGGGGGAGAGGCGGCCAGCGGCAGCCGTGGGGTGGTGACGGAAGTTGAGGCGGGACTGGCGGTAAAATCACTCATTCTGTTTTGTCCGGAGTCTGCGCGATTTGCAGCAGCAGCGCATCATCGCCGGTAGGGGGGCCGCATATTTTTGCGGTGACGGTTTCTGCCTGGTTAATCCAGGTAGTGATTCGATCCTGCAGCGGCGCATTGCCTTCGAGCGCCTGGACGTTGGGCGAGCCTAGTTCGGTCCAGTGTGGCCCGAGCGCCAGCAGGTCAGGATTGGTGGCGTTGGGATCGGTCTTCGATTCCAGTTGCTGCAGACAACTTTGATACCGCTGATGGGCAATCTCGGCTTCCTGCAAGAGACGCGCGTCATGCAGCCGCGGCGGCAAGCTATCAAATGGAATCAACTGCAGCATGCGCTGATATTTTTCGAGCTGCAGTTCGACCGCCTGGTTTTGCTGGGGCGTTCCCGCATTCGGATGCTGACGCAACCTGGTCATGTAGCGGGTGAGGGCCTGGGCAGCTCGTTTGTATTGGCCCATGGAAGCGGCAATCTGCGATTCGGCATCGAGTGAGGCGAGCACCTGGGCAGGATCGGCGTTGCGATGACGTTCCACGCGCTGAAAGGTGTTGAATGCGTCGACGGGATCATCGGCCTGGCGCAACAAGTTGGCAATTTTGTACAAGGCGGCGGGATCGTCGAGCGAATTTCCTTCGGCGGCGAGGAGCTGGCCCTGAGCCTCAATGGGACGCCCCAGGGAGATGAGGTATTCGGCCAGCTCGAGACGGATTTGCAGACGGCGCTCCGTTCCCTGCCCGCGCCACAGACCGTTCAATGCGGACTGGTAGTATTCGATGGCTTGCTGGGAATTGCCGCGGCGCACGGCGAGACGCGCCAGCTGGAGATTGAGATATCCGTCTCCAGGTTCGGCATCGTGCAGCGTAGCAAAATAGGCATCGGCCTCGTCGGTGCGGCCGGAAGCCGCGAGCGCTTCGGCTAACGCCATTTGATAGTCGGTGTTGGTGGCGGAGAAAGACAGGGCGGAGCGAAAATCTTCGACAGCTTCGGCGGGATGACCCTGCTTCATCGCGATCTCGCCGCGATCGTACCAGCGCTTCTCAAGCACGCTGCGATGTTCCACGAAAGAGTGGAAGAAGAAGTAAGTGAGCACCCACATGGCAATGGTAATCAGGGTCAAGCTGAGGAGCGACAAACTGTCCTGGACGATCAGGCGGCGGCGCTGGATTCGCTCGGCGGGTGTGAGGTGAAGTTTACTTTCTGCGGTTCTAGCGGCCATAGTGTAGGAACGTCGACATGTTTATTATCTCTAAACTTTCGGCAGAATCGAGCCGCCAAGCCGAATCAATTTGATTTTTGCCCATAACCTTTTCGTTTCCGGCTCGTCGAACAGGAGCGGACTCAGTCTGTTTAGATGCCTGAGACTCCAGCGTACAAAGCGATCCGCTCAATTTCCCTTAGAGCGGTTCGACGACGTATGATTGCATCAGCGATTCACAGCCACAGGTTACAATCTGACGGTGGCACCCTTGGTTTCGGTGGAAAGCCGCGCAACAACCACCTACGAATCCGCATCTGAGCAAAGGATGATTTTGAAAGAGCACATGCACGACAACCTGACATCAGAGCGGCACGTGTGCCCCTGGTATTACGGGGGAAAGGGCTCGTTTCGCGGCGGGTTCAGCGTGTGCTTTTTTATCGTGGTGTTGTCGGTTTGCGGCTGGGTGATGCACCGGCGGCTGTCGCAGTACGATGCACCGCAGCAGGCGATTCATCAATCGGTATCGCTGAAGGCGTGTGTGACCAAGCGCAATCCGATCAGCGTGCCGGCGATGCGCGGGAGCGACGCGTTCGCGGTATTTCTGCTGGCGTATGCCTTCACGCCAACACTGAACTCTCCGGGTAATTCCGAGGCTTCGCTTGCCTTCCACGTGCAACGCCAACGATCGGACCAGCGTTCTGACGCGGACATCCGTCCCGGCCTGGATCATTTCTTCGTTTTACCCCCTCCTTCGCACCTTTCTGTGTCGTAGAAGCCCCTGTCATTGCAGTTGTGTTGCCGCCGGATTTTTCCAGCGGCCCTGTTGCATGACAGGACCCGTTTCCGCTGCTCACAGCTATGCCTCTGGCATAGGCAGGAACGTCTTCCATGTACATTTCGAAACGAACTGCTGTCCTGGTAGTTTTCGTCCTTCTTGCCGTCGTCGCAATCTGGTATGGACTCAGCCGACGCGGAAGTGAACCGGCGAACGCAGCCAGCACCACCTCCAGCAACGATGCACCTGCCGCGGCGGTGGCCACAGTGGCGCTGCGGCCGGCGGCATCTTCCATCACGGTGCCGGGAGTATTTCAGGCGTACCAGGATGTGTTGATCCACGCCAAAGTTTCCGGGTACATCAAGCAAATTTTTGTCGATATCGGCGACCGGGTGCACACCGGAGAGGTGCTGGCGATTCTGGAGATTCCAGAGTTGAATGCACAGGTGGATGCGGCACAGGCGGCGGTGATGCGCGACAAATCGGAAATCCAGCGGACCCAACACGATGTATCGCGGGCGGTGGCCATCCACGCGGCGCAGCACTCGGAATATGCGCGGCTGGAAACGGCTGCGTCGAAGCTGCCCGGCCTGGTGGCGCAGCAGGAGCTGGACGATAAGCAGGCACAGGATCTGTCGTCGGAGGCGCAGGTGGATGCGGCGAAATCGGGCTATGCGGCGGCGCAGGCAAAGATGACGGAAGACCTGGCGACGCTGGAACATTACAAGGCATTGCAGGCTTACTCCTACGTGCGTGCGCCGTTCGATGGCGTGATTACGTTTCGATATGCGGATACGGGGGCGCTGATTGCAGCGGGCACGGACGAGAGCAGCAACGCGATGCCGATTGTGCGATTGGCGCAGAGCGGAATGTTGCGTCTTCGCATGCCTGTCCCGGAGTCCGATGCGGATTATATGCAGATTGGCGGTCCGGCGGTGGTTCGAGTGCAGGCGACAGGAGAGACGATCAACACCAAGATCGTGCGCTTCACTCGATCGATGGACCGGAGCACGCGGACCATGCTGACCGAGGTAGATATTCCGAATCAGGACCTGCACCTGGCTCCGGGAATGTACGCCGACACGACCTTTCCGCTGCAGAGCGACGGCAAAGCGATGATGGTGCCGATCGATGCGATTGTGGAGGGCGATCAGCCGTACGTCCTGGTGGTCGACGACACCAACCATGTGGTGAAGACTCCAGTGGTGCTGGGAATCCAGGGGCCAAATTTTTACCAGATCGACAGCGGGGTGAAGGTAGGCGACCGGGTGATTGTGGGCAACCAGTCCGATTATCAGCCGGGCCAAGTGGTGACGCCGAGTCCGGTCGACATGGATCTGACGTCATTTAGCCAGACCGCGGGTCCGAGCCACGGAAGCAATTCATCTCCAACCAGTACCCAGGCACGGCGAGGTCGCAGATAAATGTCGTCGTTTGCGATACGGTATCCATTTTTCATCCTGATGGCGTGTCTGGCCATTGTGGTGCTTGGAACGGTGAATCTGCTGAGCATGCCGGTGGATTTATTTCCGGCGGTGAAGATACCAGTGGTGGTGGTGGCAACGTTTTATTCCGGCATGCCGCCGCAGCAGATTGAAGCCGATATTACGGATACCTTCGAGCGGTTTTTCACGCTGGGCAGCGGCATCGATCACATCGAATCGCGTTCGATGACGGGCGTGAGCCTGATCAAGGTGTACTTTCACGCCGGCACGGATCCGAATGCCGATGTCAGCAATATTTCCAACCTGGCCATGGCCGACCTGCGACGATTGCCGCCGGGAACTTTGCCGCCGGTGGTGTTGAGCTTTGATGCCTCCAATCTGCCGGTCTGCCTGATCACGGTGGAGAGCAAAGGACTGAACGAGACCCAGCTGAAGGATTACGCACAGTTTGAGATTCGCAACCAGGTGGCCAGCGTAAAAGGCGCGTCAGTGCCGCAGCCCTATGGCGGCACCTATCGCCAGGTAATGGTCTACGTCGATCCGATGAAGCTGGAAGCCAACGGGCTGAGCATCAACGACGTGTATAAAGCGGTGAACCAGTCCAACCTGATTCTGCCCGCCGGCGATGTTCGGATCGGGCCGAAGGATTACAACATCTACGCCAACAGCCAGGTGCTGAAGCCGTCGGATGCGAACAATATTCCGCTCAAGACGGTGGGAAATTCCTCGGTGCTGGTGGGCGATGTCGGCCATGCCGAGGATGCCGGACAGCTGCAATACAACATTGTGCGGGTGAATGGGGAGCGGTCCGTATATCTGCCGATCTTCAAGCAGGGCGGGGGTAGCAACACCATCACGATTGTGGACGGGGTGCGGCAGCGGGTGAAACACCTGCTGGATGTGCCGCCGCAGCTGAAGGCGAAGGTGGTGTTCGACCAGTCGATCTTTGTGAAGATGGCGGTGGACAATGTGATCCGCGAAGGCGGCATTGGACTGCTGCTGACGGCCCTGATGATTCTGCTGTTCCTGGGCAACCTGAGGGCCACGGTGGCGGTGATGTTATCGATTCCGCTATCGACGCTGGCAGGTTTTCTGCTGCTGAATGCGGCCGGTAACACCATTAATACGATGGTGCTGGGCGGGCTGGCGCTGGCCTTGTCGCGGCTGATCGACAACTCCGTAATCGTGCTGGAAAACATCTTCCGCCATATGGAGATGGGCGAGTCGCCGATCACCGCCGCGGAACAGGGCGGAAAGGAAGTGGACCTGGCGGTGCTGGCGGCCACAGTGTCGACCTCCATTGTATTTTTCCCGGTGGTACTGCTGACCGGAGTGAGCAAATACCTGTTCACTGCGCTGGCGCTGGGCGTGGTGCTGGCCATGTTCGCGTCGTACGTCGTGGCGATGACGGTCATTCCGCTGTTTTGCGCCAAGTTTATCCAGTTGCATCGGCACGATGCGAATGAACCGGAGACGGAATCGAATCCGTGGGAGCCGTCGGAGCTGTTGATTGACGATAGCCGGGCGAGAGAGGCGCACGGGCATGGATCTGTTTCTCTGTTTCAGCGAATTGCCCGCAGCTTCAATGTCCAGTATCACCGGTTGGAATATCGATATGACCGCGGCGTGGAATACTGCCTGCGTCGTCCGGTATTTGTAACTGTGATGGTTACAGCTTTCGTGGCGCTCAGCCTGGCGCTGTATCCATTTTTGAATTTGGCATTCTTTCCGCGGACTGATCCGGGCCAGTTTGTGATCAACATGAAGGCTCCGCCTGGAACTCGACTGGAGCTGACGGACCAGTATTGTGCGCGTGTGGAAAACATTATTCGCCAGGTGGTGCCACCGTCGGATCTGAACATGATCGTATCGAATATCGGCGTGTATCCGGACCTTTCGGCGATCTACACCACCAACACGGCGATGGACAACGCTTTTATTCAGGTCAGCCTGAAAAAGGATCACACGGTCGGCAGCTACGTATACATGGCACGGGTGCGCCGACGCCTACACAGAGAGATTCCCGATATCGAGACATATTTTCAGACGGGCGGCCTGGTGGACTCGGTGGTGAACCAGGGCAAGCCGGCGCCCTTTGATATTCGAATCAGCACCATGAACCTGAAGACTGGGTACGCGGTGGCACAACAGATTGCCACCAAAGTGCGGGGGCTGCGGCGGGTAAGCGATGTACTGATTCCGCAGGACGTGGATTACCCGGGGCTGCAGTTGAATGTGAATCGCGAGAAGGCGGCATTTCTGGGGCTGACGGAAAAAGATGTAGTCGATGGAGTCATTACGGCCTTGACCTCGAACGGCATGATTGCGCCCAGCTACTGGGTGGACCCGAAGACGGGCAACAATTACATGCTGACAGTGCAGTACTACAACAGCCAGATTCAAAGCCTGCAGGACTTTAAACAGATCCCGCTGCGGGCGGAGCATTCGGTAGCGTATGTACCGCCGGGCAGTGCGGAGCGTCCGGCGCAGACCGTGCCGCCGCATGACAATGTGGTTCCGCTGGAAGCGGTAGCGAGCATCAAGTACATCAACACGCCCACTGTGGTGGACCATTATCAACTGCGGCGCGTGTTCGACGTGTACATCATGCCGAGGACAGAAGACCTGGGGCGGGTGGGCAAGCAGATTCAGAAGATTGTGAATGGAATCCATCCGCCGAAGGGAACGCTGGTGACGCTGGGCGGTTCGGTGACAGATATGCATGCGGCATTTCGCAGTTTTGCGATTGGCCTGGCGCTGGCGGTGGTGCTGATTTACCTGGTGCTGATGGCGCAGTTCGCCTCCTTCTCCGATCCGTTCGTGATTTTGCTGGCGGTGCCGCCGGGCGTTGCAGGGGTGATGCTGACATTGTTGCTCACAGGATCGTCGCTGAACATCATGTCGCTGATGGGTCTGCTGATGATGACTGGAATGGCGGTGTCGAACAGCATTTTGATTGTCGAGTTTGTCGGCAAGCAGCGCGAAGAAGGTAAGCCGCTGAAGTTGGCGCTGGTCGAGGCGTGCCGATTCCGCTTGCGGCCGATCATGATGACCACACTGGCAACGGTGCTGGGAATTATTCCAATGTCGCTGGGCCTGGAAGCGGGCAGCGAACAGTATGCACCGCTGGCGCGAGCCCTGTTGGGTGGCGTGCTGGTGTCGGCGGTGGTGAGCGTGTTTTTGGTGCCGACGGTCTATTACCTGATTCACCGCCATCAAGAAGAGGAGCCTGGGAACGAAGAGGCTCCAGCCTTGCGAGCTTGAACCTGAGACTTACCTGCTATTTTTTCAAGCCGCCTGTTGCGCGCGATGGTAATAGGCACCGGTACGACCCGCAAGTTTACATAGAAGGGGAACCGAAGTAGATGTCGTCGTTTGCGATACGGTATCCGTTTTTCATCCTGATGGCGTGTCTGGCCATTGTGGTGCTTGGAACGGTGAATCTGCTGAGCATGCCGGTGGATTTATTTCCGGCGGTGAAGATACCAGTGGTGGTGGTGGCAACGTTTTATTCCGGCATGCCGCCGCAGCAGATTGAAGCCGATATTACGGATACCTTCGAGCGGTTTTTCACGCTGGGCAGCGGCATCGATCACATCGAATCGCGTTCGATGACGGGCGTGAGCCTGATCAAGGTGTACTTTCACGCCGGCACGGATCCGAATGCCGATGTCAGCAATATTTCCAACCTGGCCATGGCCGACCTGCGACGATTGCCGCCGGGAACTTTGCCGCCGGTGGTGTTGAGCTTTGATGCCTCCAATCTGCCGGTCTGCCTGATCACGGTGGAGAGCAAAGGACTGAACGAGACCCAGCTGAAGGATTACGCACAGTTTGAGATTCGCAACCAGGTGGCCAGCGTAAAAGGCGCGTCAGTGCCGCAGCCCTATGGCGGCACCTATCGCCAGGTAATGGTCTACGTCGATCCGATGAAGCTGGAAGCCAACGGGCTGAGCATCAACGACGTGTATAAAGCGGTGAACCAGTCCAACCTGATTCTGCCGGCCGGCGATGTTCGGATCGGGCCGAAGGATTACAACATCTACGCCAACAGCCAGGTGCTGAAGCCGTCGGATGCGAACAATATTCCGCTCAAGACGGTGGGAAATTCCTCGGTGCTGGTGGGCGATGTCGGCCATGCCGAGGATGCCGGACAACTGCAATACAACATTGTGCGGGTGAATGGGGAGCGGTCCGTATATCTGCCGATCTTCAAGCAGGGCGGGGGTAGCAACACCATCACGATTGTGGACGGGGTGCGGCAGCGGGTGAAACACCTGCTGGATGTGCCGCCGCAGCTGAAGGCGAAGGTGGTGTTCGACCAGTCGATCTTTGTGAAGATGGCGGTGGACAATGTGATCCGCGAAGGCGGCATTGGACTGCTGCTGACGGCCCTGATGATCCTGCTGTTCCTGGGCAACATCCGCGCCACAACGGCGGTATTGCTGTCGATTCCGCTGTCAGTATTGACTGCTTTCCTTTTGTTGAACTCGCTTGGAGGCACCATCAATACGATGGTGCTGGGCGGGCTGGCTCTGGCCTTGTCGCGGCTGATCGACAACTCCGTCGTGGTACTGGAGAACATTTTCCGACATATGGAAATGGGCGAGGAGCCGATGGTTGCCGCTGAACAGGGCGGCAAGGAAGTGCAGCTAGCAGTGCTGGCGGCAACGGTGTCCACATCCATCGTATTTTTCCCGGTGGTCCTGCTGACCGGCGTGAGTAAATACCTGTTCACTGCGCTGGCGCTGGGCGTCGTGCTGGCCATGGCGGCTTCGTATATTGTGGCGATGACGGTGGTGCCGTTATTTTGCGCCTACTTCATTACCGTTGAGGGACATGAAGAGGAAGAGTCCGAACACACGCCGACGAATACGGATCCGGCAGAGTTGGCAATCGATCGCCGGGATGAACAGGAGGCGCGAGCGCACAAGGATCGCTCTCCATTTGAATTTGTAGTTTGGCGATTCAACCATTTTTTCCACGTACTCCAGTCCAAATACGACAAGGCGATCCTGTCGTGTCTTGCGCGACCCGTCATGGTGACCATCGCGTTCACGGCATTCGTAGTGCTCAGCCTGGCGCTGTATCCATTGTTGAATCTGGCCTTTTTTCCGCGGACTGATCCGGGGCAATTTGTGATTTACATGAAAGCGCCGCCTGGAACTCGACTGGAGATGACGGACCTGTATTGTGCGCGGGTGGAAAACATTATTCGCCAGGTGGTGCCGCCATCGGACCTGAACATGATTGTGTCGAACATTGGGGTGTATCCCGATCTATCGTCGATCTACACCACCAACACGGCAATGGACAATGCCTTTATCCAGGTGAGCCTGAAAAAAGAACACGAGGTCGGGAGCTACGTGTACATGGCCCGGGTACGGCGACGCCTGCACCAGGAGATTCCCGACGTTGAGACGTATTTTCAGACCGGTGGGCTGGTGGACTCGGTGGTGAACCAGGGCAAGCCGGCGCCGTTCGATATTCGGGTGAGTACAACGAATCTTCCCGCCGGATACACGCTGGCCAGGCGGCTTGCGGCGAAGCTGCGAGCGTTGCCTCGAGTGAGCGATGTACTGATCCCGCAGGACGTGGATTATCCGGGACTGCAGTTGAACGTGAATCGCCAGAAGGCAGCGTTTCTAGGGCTGACGGAAAAGAATGTGGTCGATGGCGTGATTACCGCCCTGACCTCGAACGGCATGATTGCGCCCAGCTACTGGGTCGATCCGAAGACCGGCAACAACTACATGCTGACGGTGCAGTATTACAACAGCCAGATTCAGCGTCTGAAGGATTTCAAAGAGATTCCACTGCGCCCCGATCATCCCATGTCTCATATATCGCCGGGCAGCGCGGTGCATCCTGGGCAGACGGTGCCGCCGCATGACAATGTGATTCCGCTGGAAGCGGTAGCAAGCATCAAGTACATCAATACGCCGACAGTGGTGGATCACTACCAGCTTCGTCCGGTGTTCGACGTGTACGTGATGCCGAGGACGGAAGACCTGGGGCGGGTGGGCAAGCAGATCCAGAAGATCGTGAATGGAATCCATCCGCCACACGGCACCCTTGTGAACATCTCAGGGTCGATCAATGACATGAAGGACTCCTTCCGCAGCTTCGCGGTTGGACTGCTTCTGTCGGTGGTGCTGGTGTACCTGGTGCTGATGGCGCAGTTCGCATCCTTCTCCGATCCATTCATCATTCTGCTGGCAGTACCGCCGGGGATGTCGGGCGTGCTGCTGTTCCTGCTGGTCACGGGGACATCGCTGAACATTATGTCGCTGATGGGCTGCCTGATGATGACGGGGATTGTGGTGTCGGACAGCATTTTGATTGTTGATTTCATCGGAATTCAAAGAAGCGCGGGCAAGCCCCTGAAACTAGCGATTGGAGAGGCGTGCCGAGTTCGTCTGCGGCCGATCATGATGACCACGCTGGCGACAGCGCTGGGTTTGATTCCAATGGCGCTGGGCCTGGAAGCAGGCAGCGAGCAATATGCGCCGCTGGCACGAGCCATTCTGGGCGGCCTGACGGTGTCCGGCGTGGTCACGGTGTTTCTGGTGCCCACAGTCTATTACCTGATTCACCGCAATGCGGAACACGGTTCGGAAGATTTACAGGATCTGGAGGTGCAAGCGTAATGCAAACCTACCCACGATTTTCTACCCTGGCGGGATTGGCGCTGGCCGCAATGGCGTGTTGTCCATGGCCATTGCAGGCGCAGAAGCTGGTAGACGCGCCATCGACAGTGATGCTGGCGAAGAACATTGAGCGAGCGGACACGAGTGCGTCTCCTGTAGCTCCTCATGCGGCAGCCATGCCCGGCGATACGCTGAACCAGACGGCTGCGGACATGGGGTCGGACAAGACGATGACGGGGGAACGTGTCACGTCGGTTCCGGCACAATTGACCCTGCACGAGGCGGAGCAGATTGCGATCCGTAACAATCCACGGATCCGCGTTGCCCAATTGCTGGCGCGTGCGCAGCACCAGGTGTATCGCCAGACGCGCGCCGGTTATTTGCCTCAACTACAGGGTGGGGCGGTGGCCGCACAGGCCAATAACGGCAGCCGATTCACCTTCGACGGATTGCGGTCGACGCGATTGCTCACGCACGCCGGCGGCGGCCTGGATTTTCACCAATTGCTGACAGATTTTGGGCACACCACCAACCTGATCGCATCTTCCAAGCTGTACGAGAAGGCGCAAAACGCGCAGGCACAGGCGAGCACGCTGGATATTGTGCTGATTACGGATCAGGCATTCTACGACGCGCTGGAAGCGCAAGCCATGGTCCAGGTGGCGCAGCAGACCGTGGATACTCGCAAGACAACGGACCAGCAGATTACGGAGCTGACAAATAACAAATTGCGTTCGACGATCGATCTCGCATTCGCGGATGAAAACCTGGCGCGGGCCCAACTGCTGTTGCTGGACGCGCAGACGCAATACAGCAACGCGATCAACGCGCTGACCGCGGTGCTGGGATTTGACCGGCCGATGACGTACACGCCGGTCGACAATGGGGGCGCGGTCACTTCACCGCCGCCGGATCAGGACCAACTGGTCGACATGGCGCTGAAGCAGAGGCCAGATTTGATGGCGCTGGACTACGACCAACAAGCGTCGAAAAAGTATGCGCGCGCGCAGTGGGAGCAGCTGATGCCAACATTGGATACCATGGCTGTCGTGGGAGGGACACCCATTCGAGACGATCAGTATTTCACCAGCAACTGGTTTGGCGCGATCGGGGTCGATCTGGAGGTGCCGATCTTTAGTGGATTCCGGTATACGGCCCAAGCACATGAGGCGGAGGACCGGGCGCAGGCGGCACAGGAAAACGTACGCGATCTGCGCGACCGGGTGGTGCGTGATGTTCGCGATGCGTGGATGCAGACGAACACGTCGTACCAGAAGATCGCGGTGACGGAGAAGCTGCTGAAGGCATCGAACATGGGGCTGCAACTGGCGCAGGCACGCTACAAGCTGGGTTTGAGCTCGATTGTGGAGCTGAGCGAGTCGCAGCTGGAACAGACGCAGGCGTCGATTGAGAATGTGAACGCCCGATATGAGTATCAGCTGTCACTGGCGGCACTGAATTATCAACTGGGGAATCTGCCGTAGAGGCAGACTTCCCTGCCCGGTCGAAAGGGTGCCCGGAGCTGTCCCCTCCGCGTAGTTCTCCTGGACCTGAGCGCCTGAAGGCGGGTCGTGGATAAGGACCCGGTTCCCCGGACTAAATTCCGGGGTCTACCTGGAGCGACGTCCGACCTGAGGCGCCTTTCGATATGAGACGGCTTCCGTTGTGGAACGCCGTGCGACCTAAGACGTCTTCCCATCTGGAACGGCTTTCGAGCTGAGCCGGCTTCCCACCTGAAATATCTCCCTACGCCTGAAGCGGCGGACAGGAAGTTTGTTCGCCGAACCATGTCCCGGGGGTCGGTAGTACCGTGCTCCACGGTTACCCGCAGCCTTGCGGGATACCCACACCCGATTCGACACGTGGCGCAGGAATTCATCTCCCATTCATCTTCTGTTTTCAGGATATTCACGGGGCGCTGTAAGACTATTCCCGGTGTCAACAAACAACTTCGCCAGCGACATGCTACTCGCAACCCCCAGAGTAATCATCGCGCTCCCATGAGTCAGGACCGGCGGGGTTTTCACCATCTTTGGATCTTCAATACACCAACACGAGTGAGAGGCCGAATGAAACGCGGACCGAACAAGGTAAAAATCCTGATTCTTGCATCCTGCATGGCGATTGCGCCGCAGGTGGGTCTGACTGTATTCGCGCAAACGAGTACAGCGAAGACCACAACCGGTCACAAGAGAGCGAAAAAGCCCGCCAGCATTGAGCAGCAGATGCGGGAGATGCGGGAGCAATACCAACAACAGCAGCAAGAGATTGACCAGTTGAAGCAGCAGCTGCAAAGCCGCGACCAGCAACTGCAGCAGGCGCAGGATACGGCGCAACAGGCGCAGCAGGCAGCACAACAGGCGCAGGCGCAGGTGCAGGCAGCGCAACAGAGTGCCACGCAGAGCAATGAGGCCTATACCAATCTGCACCAGGCGGTCCAGAATGTGCAGGCGCAGGCCGAGCAAGCGCAACAGACGGCCACCATGACCCAGCAGGACCAGCAGGCATTGAAGAAGAAGGTCACCCATCCGGATGACATTTACTACAAGGGCATCACGATCTCTCCTCACGGCAGTTTCCTGGCGGCTGAAACTGATTGGCGCAGCGGGGCGACCGGCGGCGGTTTGAACACGGCATTTACGTCTGTTCCGCTGCAGAATTCGCCAGCCGCGCAGATGAGTGAGTTCGATGGTAGCGGTCGGCAGTCGCGCATCGCCATCAAGGCCACCGGCAAGTTGGCGGACTTCACCATGACCGGCTACTACGAAATGGACTGGCTGGGCACAGGCATCACCTCCAACAACAACCAATCGAACAGCTACGTAGTTCGCATGAGGCAACTGTGGGCGGATGCCAAAATGGCGAATGGCTGGGACTTTTCCGGCGGCCAGGGATGGTCGTTGGCGGCTGAAACGACGCAGGGCGAGAGCCGTGGAACGGAAATCCTGCCTGGAACCATCGATCCGCAGTACACCGCCGGCTTTGTATGGACCCGCCAGTACAGCTTCCGCGTTGTAAAGCAGCTGGGCGACAAAATGTGGCTGGGCGCAGCGGCGGAAAATCCCGAGACGCTCAATCCAGGTGGCAGCAACCTGCCAACCAACATCCTGATTGGTTCGGGTGGTACGGGCGGTGGGCTCTACAACTCGACAGCAAACTACTCCTTCAACCTGGCCCCGGATATGATCGCCAAGGCTGTTTTCGAGCCTGCACCGGGACAGCATTATGAATTGTTCGGAATTGCCAGCTTCTACCGCGACCGTATTTATCCGACCGGAGCCACCCCTTACAACAGTACGGTGGTTGGCGGGGGCGGCGGCGCCAGCGCTCGGGCTACCGTGCTGCATAAGAAGCTGGTGATCGGATTGAAGGGGCTCTACGGTGAAGGTGTTGGGCGCTACGGTAACGCCCAACTCGGCGACGTAACCATTCGGCCGAACGGTACGCTCTCACCGATCCACGGTTTCTCCGCGCTGAGCACGGTGGAACTCAATCCTAACAAGCGCCTGAATATTTACTTCAACTACGGTGGCGACTATCTTGGCCGCGACTATACGATCAGCGGGGGCAAGCAGGTCGGCTACGGCGTCTATACCGCCGATATGTCAGGTTGCAAGATTGAGCCCGCATCCACTGCGGCGTTCCCGGCTTCGGACCCGTCCACCCCGGGCAACGCAACCAACGGCTGCAAGAACAACAATAAAGACGTGGCGGAGTTCACAGCCGGTTACTGGTTCTATATTCACAACGGGCCCAAGGGCGCTCTGAAGCAGGGCATCCAGTACAGCAACATTCGTCGTGACCTGTGGTCCGGCGCGGGTGGCACTTTGAACCCGGGCGGCGGCGCACATGGCAACGACAACATGGTGTTCACGTCGTTCCGCTACTACCTGCCGTAAACGCGGCAGCGCAATCGAAAGAAAAGGTGTGGCTCGCCGCGGCGAGCCACACCTTTTCTTTTTGGGCCAACCGGGCGATCGTTCCACGGAGTCGGTTCGGATCGGGAAGTAGGGCCGCGTACCTCAGCGCCTGACGGCGCGGCGTCGATTCAAACTCGGCTTCCCGGACTGAAGTCCAGGGTCTGCCTGAAGCAGCCTAACCCGCCAGGGACACGCGAACGAGTTACTTGAGCTTTGCCAATTGCGCGGCGTAGAGGGGATTGTTGGGGAATTCCTGAGCCAGTGACCCCAGCAATTCGCGGGCTTTGGCGGTGTCTTTATCACGCACCGCAGCGACCGAAAGCAGCAACTTGGCCAGCGGTTTGAGGTAGTGACCCTGGGCTGCGGTCAATTCCAGATCCTGCTCGCCCAGCACGCGGTTGGTTTCTCCGCCCGCCATCTGCAGCAGCCAGCGAACCGGCGCCGGCTTCAATCCTAAAATGTAATTTTCCATGCCGACGGCCAGGTAGGCGTCGTAAGCGTGAGGATCGACGGCTAACAGGCGATGGGCAAAGGCGCTGCCCTGCTTGGTAAATTGGAATCCGGCGAGATCGCGGCGTTCAATCAGCGAGGCATAATCGGCTCGCATGCCAAAGGCGAGAGTTTTTGCGAACAAGGCGGTGGCATCGTCCGGATGCTTGGCTAATATCGTGTCGGCCAAGCCGTTTGCCTTATCCAGAGCGGCGTCGAACGCCTTCTTTATGTCCGGATCTGGGACGGTTTTGTGCTGCAGGTAATTGGTATCGCTGGTGAACAACTGCATATCGAGGACGCCGGTCCGATGGAACTCCGAAAAAAGATACGCCGCGGCATCGGAGACCGGACCCATGGGATCTTCAGGGTGCTCGACCATGTACTTATCGAAGATGGCGTGCGCCTCCTGAAAGTGGAGGTTGTACATTTCGTGGAAGCCTTGATCCAGTATGGGCGTAGTTTCGACAGTCTGACTTTGAGCCCACGAGGAATGGGAAATGGCGACGCCAACGCACAAGGCAAGTGCAGTTCTTAAAAGTTTAGGCTTCATCTCAGTTCCGTTTGATTCGGAAATTCCCTTCTGAGTGGTATGACATTCGCCGCGAGACAGCTACAGTGTTGCTCTGTCCATTCTTTCACTGTCTGGGGAAGTCGCATCAAGTGTACCTCCAGAGCATTTCCACGACGGTAAAAAGTGTCCAGGTTTGCCCGGATGAAACTCTGCTGGTTATCATCAGGCCATGTTGAAAATAGGCCTGCCCGCGAGTATCTCTGAGGATTTCCTGCTTGATTTCCCGAAAGAAAACG
The DNA here is from genome assembly GCA_963794795.1 of uncultured Acidobacteriota bacterium. Taxonomy (GTDB): domain Bacteria; phylum Acidobacteriota; class Terriglobia; order Terriglobales; family Acidobacteriaceae; genus JAKAAZ01. Next base: position 20,599 of record CAWCFC010000020.1, read on the forward strand.
TTGAACTGATCCGGTTGCCGGATGCGCTGGACCATCCGGTGGAGGTGGAATTCTGGATTCCGCCGACGTTTGGATGGCTGGCCACGCCCATGTTTCCGCACCTGTGCGGGGTGAAGGTGATCCAGAGTTTGCTGGCTGGGGTGGACTGGATTTTGCCGTGGCTGCCGAAGGGCATCCTGTTGTGCGACGGGCAGGGGCTGCACAATATTCCGGTGTCGGAGTGGATTGTGGGCGCCATTCTGGCGAGTTTGTGGCGCTTTCCGCACTATCGGGATTGCCAGCATGAGCAGTACTGGGATGGGCAGGTGTTGCTGAAGGGTGCGGGAGGGGCCCAGGCAGCTCTGCCGGATGCGACGGCGGGGGTGCATTCGTATCGCATCCTGGGGGATGAGTTGCACGGCAAGAAGGTGCTGATCGTGGGATATGGCGGGATCGGCGCCGAGGTGGAGAAGTTGCTGCGGGCGTTCGATGTCGAGGTGATTCGAGTGGCGCGGACGGCAAAGCCGGGGGTTTCGGCGTTCGGTGAGCTGGCCGGACTGATTCCCGAAGCGGATGTGGTGGTGCTGCTGGTGCCGCTGACGCACACTACGCGCGGCATGATGAATGCCGACATGCTGGCGCGGATGAAGCCAGGGGCGTTGTTGATCAACGCGGCGCGTGGACCGGTGGTCGATACCGACGCGCTGTTGCGGCAACTGCAGGCCAAGCGCATCCACGCGGTGCTCGATGTGACGGATCCGGAGCCGCTGCCGAAGGGGCATGCTCTTTGGAGCGCGCCGAATTGTTTTATCACGCCGCATATTGCGGGATCGGTGGCGGGATTTTCGAGTCGCGGATATAAGTTCGCGGGCGAGCAGGTTCGTCGCTACATGGCGGGAGAACCGATGCTGAACCAGGTGAACGAAGCGGGATATTAGTCGGAGCGCGCGAGGACCTGGGAGAGATGCACGGCGCGGCGATGGGATAGTTGCGCGATCTGCTCCCGGCAGCTGAAACCATTTGTAACAATGACTGTTTCCTTTTCGGCAGATTCGACAGCGGGCATTAACACGCGGTTAGCGAGCGCCGTGGAAATGGTGTATTTCTCCTTCTCAAAGCCGAAGGGACCGGCCATGCCGCAGCAGCCTGAGTCGAGCAGCTCTACTTGAGCGCCGGACGCACGAAGCAGTTCGACTTCCTCTGTCATTCTTGGTTTTTGATGGCAATGGCCATGCAGCAAAATGCGCTGATTGGGACGCGCTGGCGGGGTGTAGTGGTCCGCCTTGTGTACCAGAAATTCGCTGAGCAACCAGGTTTGGGCAGCGAGCTTTCTGGCTGGCTCGGCGTAGCGAGGATCGTTGGCCAGCAGGCTGAGCGATTCCTCGCGGAAGACGCTGGCGCAACTGGGCTCTAAAACTACGACGGGCGTGTTCGACTGCAATTGCGGCGCCAGCGCATCGAGCACGCGCAACAAGTATTTTTTGGCGCGGTCGAGCATGCCGAAGTCATACAGCGGCCGGCCGCAGCAGAGATGGCCGCGCGGCACCTGCACGGCAAATCCGGCATCGCCCAGGACCTGGGCCGCGGCCTGCGCGGCTTGCGGATAGAAATAGTTATTCCACGTGTCGGGCCAGAGCAGAACGGAAGGGCGAGAATCTTTTTGCGCGCTGGCACGGGCATGGAAACTGCGCTGAAATGTTCGCGGGGCAAACGCTGGAATCGTTCGCTGCGGCGCCATGCCGATCGCAGCCTTCACGATATCCCGCATGATCGGAAGTTGACCTGGAAGATTGGCGAGGCGAGGCATCGCGGAGGCAAGATGCGCCCATTGATCCATCATGCCGAAGGCGTAGGCGTGGATGGGGCGGCGATGATGCTCGTAATAATGCGACAGAAATTCGGCCTTGTAGGTGGCGACATCGACGTTGACGGGACACTCATGCTTGCACGCCTTGCAGGAGAGGCATAGCTCGAGCGCGTCTTTGACGGGCTCGCTCTGCCAGCCCTGATGGCGCAGTTCGCCCTGCAGCATTTCCCACAGCAGATGGGCGCGACCGCGAGTGGAGTGCTGCTCTTCGCGCGTGGCCATGTAGCTGGGGCACATGGTGCCGGCGGTTTCTTTGCGGCAGGCTCCGACACCGACGCAACGCAGGGTGGCATTGGAAAAAGATCCGCCATCGTCGGGAAATTGAAAATGCGTTTTGACGGACTGGACTTCATAGCCTGCGCCGAGACGAAGATTTTCCTGCGGGCCATACACGGCGATAGGATCGGCAAGCTTGCCGGGGTTCATCTTGTTGGTGGGATCCCAGATGGCTTTGAATTCGCGAAAGGCCTGCACCAATTCCGGACCAAACATTTTGTGCAGCAACGCGGCGCGGGATTGACCATCACCGTGTTCACCGGAGAGCGAACCGCCGTGCGCGATCACGATGTCGGCAGCTTCATTGATGAATTGAAGATATTTGGCAATGCCGGCTTCGCTTTCGAGATCGAAGTTGAAGCGCATGTGAACGCAGCCCTGACCGAAGTGGCCGTAAATCGGCGAGCGATAGCCGTAGCGTTTGGCCACGGCAAATAACTGGCGCAGATAGCTGCCCATTTGTTCCGGAGGAACGGCGGAATCCTCCCAACCCTCCCAGCCATGCGGTTCGCCAGGAACGAAGACGGTGGCGCCGAGGCCCGATTCGCGCACCTTCCAGACACGCTCGGCTTCCGACTGAGAATATTGGCGGGCATGCGGAGCGGGAGAGATTTTCTTCGCGGCCTCGATCATTGCAGTGGCTTGCGCTTGAGCATCTTCGAGGGTGTCTCCGCCGAACTCGACCAGCAAGTGGCCGTTGCCGTCGGGCAGGAGTTGCAGATCATTTTCGACCAGATGCTTGCGCCGCATAAACTCCACCAGCAGGCCGTCGAATCCTTCCAGGCCGATGGGTTTGTGCTGCAGCACGAAAGGCACGTTATCCGCGGCGACGTAAGCGTCGGAAAAACCGAGGCCGACAAGAATGCGACAGGGTGGGCTGGGCATGAGGCGCAGGGTTGCATCGAGCACAGTGACACACGTGCCTTCACTGCCGACCAAGGCGCGGGCGACGTGGAAGCCGTTCTCCGGAAGCAGATCGTCGAGGTTGTAGCCGGAAACGCGGCGAGGAATTTTTGGATAGCGTTGGCGAATGAGGCTGGCGTATGTATCGCGAAGGCTTCTCAGGGCGGTGTAGATTTCTGCGCGGCGACCGCCGGCGGCGACGATGGCTTCAAACTCGACGTCGGAGGTTGCGCCAACTTCAAGGATGGTGCCGTCGTAGAGCAAGATGCGCATGGAATCGATGTTGTCGACAGTTTTGCCGCCCATGAGCGCATGCACGCCGCAGGAGTTGTTGCCGATCATGCCGCCGAGAGTGCAGCGGCTATGGGTGGCGGGATCGGGAGCGAATGTCAGATGATGTCGTTCCGCAGCCTCGCGTACACGATCGAGAATGATGCCGGGTTCGACGCGCGACTGACAACGCTGCACGTCGAGGTTGATGATGCGATCGACATACTTGGAAAAATCGAGTACTACGGCAACGTTGCAGCACTGGCCGGCGAGGCTGGTGCCGGCGCCACGAGAAAGAATGGGCGCGTTAAATTTGCGGCAGGCCGCGACGGAGGCTTCGACATCCGCAGTATCGAGCGGGAGCACGAGGCCGATGGGAAGCTGGCGGTAGTTCGAGGCGTCGGTGGCGTAGAGGGCGCGACTGCCGGAGTCAAAGCGGATTTCGCCGCGAACGGACTGGCGAAGGGCCGCTTCCAAGTCTCGATGGGCCGAGAAATGCTCGTGCGGATGGAGCAGTTTTTGTTCAACGAGAATGGGAAACTGCGGCTCGGCCATTTCATTTCCTCTGTCTGTTGGACGTCGACGCAGCGCGATGGACGCTGGCGGCTCGAGTTACGGAAGGGCGGCAGGATGATTCCAGTCGTCCACGACGACGCCCATATCCTGCAGAGCGCGAACGGTGATGTCGAGATGATTCGGAAACCAGGCGCGATTTTGTGGGGTATCTTTTTCTCTGCCGATGGCAACCACGCGACCGTACGGCCACGCACCGTCAGGCAGCGAGGAAAGCGCGCGGGGCAACTCCGCGAGGCGAACATTGACCACCTGTTTGCGGGCGGAACTCAAGCGGGTGATTCCGCCGCGATCGATGGGACTGGCGTTTTCATCCGGCAGATAAATACGCAATTGAATCATGTTCTGCTCCACGCTGAGAAAAGGATTCTGCCACTGCGGTTCCTGATTGATGTTGAGATACACGCTTTTCAATGGAGGCGGAATCTGGGTGAGTTCCTGACGGGCGGAGGTTTTGGCGGCCGTCCATTGTGCAGCGTGGCGAGACATATCGAAACTGTCAGAATTTCTGCATCCGCCGATGGCCAGGGACGCAAAAATTGCGAGCGCCAGCAGCGCAGTGGATTGAAGACCGGAGAAGCAAAGGCGGGCACGAAGCATTGTCTTCAGAATATCAGCGCGGCGTGTTCGTTAACGACCTTGCCAGACAGCGGCACGCTTGGCGAGAAAGGCTGCAGTGCCTTCGCCCTTGTCGGCGGTGGCGCAGCTGATGCCGAAGAGAGATGCTTCCAGGAAGAGTGCCTCCTGCAGCGGCAAATCGTAGCCGCGATCGACGGCGTCAAGCGCGTAGCGAATGGCAAGCGGGGCCATGCCGGCGATGACGCGGGCCATGGCTTCGCCGCGAGGCAGCAATTGATCGGGAGCCACAACTTCGTTGACCAGGCCGACACGGAGACAGTCGGCGGCGGAAAAGATTTCTCCAGTGAGAATCATTTGCAAGGCGACGCCTTTGCCGACCAGGCGAGCCAGCCGCTGCGTGCCACCATAGCCGGGAATCAGGCCGAGCTTGACTTCCGGCTGACCCATTTTTGCGTGCTCACTGGCGATGCGGAGGGTGCAGGCGAGCGCCAGTTCGCAGCCGCCGCCGAGAGCAAAACCGTTGATGCAGGCGATGACGGGTTTGCCGCAAGTTTCAATGGCGCGCAGGACAGCCTGTCCGCGCAGGGCAAGATCGCGGCCTTCGACACCGTTGACCTGGGCAAGTTCCTGAATGTCGGCGCCGGCGGCAAAGGCTTTTTCGCCGGAACCGGTGAGGATGGCCACACGAATGGAATCGTTCGACTTGATGGTGTCGATGACGGATTGCAGTTCGCGCAGGGTAGCAGCGTTGAGCGCGTTCAAAACTTTAGGCCGGTTGAGAGTGAGGAATGCAATGCCGTCGCGGATTTCGAGCTGTATATTTTCCAATGTTTTTTCTGGCGTCATATATGTCGCGGTCCCTTTCGATCGAGCCTTCAGAGAGCCATGATTGGAAGACTGGTGTATTTATATACTTGCGCAGAAAACAAATGAATCAGAAATTCGTCGCCGGTTGTTCTCGATTCGAGTTTGAGGTTTGGGAGACGGCCGGATGAATAGTCCCTGATGAAAGATGTCCGTTGGAATTCGTTGGCCGGTTGCGATATGGCCGCCACTTTATCCGCTATACAGATTCGAGGAGAACTCCATTGAAAATGTTTGCTGCTGTACGCCGATTTGCGCTTGTCATACTGGTTCTGCTTGCGGCCACACCGATCTTGTATGGTCAAAACGACGACGCCCAGGTGATTCAGGCAACCGCTCACGATTCCCATTTCCCTGACGCCGCGAAGCCTGGTGAAGCCTTCAACGGGATGGGCGTTGCCAGCGATGGGACGATTTACTACGTGCTCTCCTCTGCGCAATACAACATCCCGGGACAGATGTATTCGTTTAATCCAAAGACCAAGGCGATTACGCACGTCGCGAATTTAAATGACGCTGTTGGACAAGGGGACACGAAGGCGGTGGCGCAGGGTAAGAGCCACGTCAACTTTGTCCAGGATGGTGACAAGCTATATTTTTCGACGCACCTAGGGTACTACAACAGTTCGAGCGGGGTGGAGCGGACCGCAAAAGCTCCCAATGGGTATCGGCCATATCCTGGCGGACATTTTTTGTCGTATGACATGAAGACTGGAAAGTTTACGAATCTTGCGATTGCGCCGGACGGGCAAGGCATTATCGCGATGAATATGGATGTGCAGCGGGGCCGCTTGTATGGCATCACATGGCCGGCCGGCGACTTTTTGCGGTATGACCTGAAAACGAAAACATTGAAGGATCTGGGAACTTTGTTTCATGGGGGAGAGCTGGGAACTTTGGGGAGCACCTACCGAGCCATTTGCCGCAGGATCGTGATCGATCCGCGGGATGGCAGCGCTTACTTTACGACAGGAGATGGAACGATTCATCGCTACGACTACGCCACAGACAAAGTCGAGACGGTGGCGGAGCGTGAATCTGAAGAAGGATTATTTCGGGTCGTATAACCCGGCGATGCATGGCATGGCGTACAACTGGCGGGCGGCAGTCTGGGTGCCGTCGGAGCAGGCGATTTATGGGGTGAATGGACGATCGGGATATTTGTTTCGCTTCGATCCCAGGGCGCGAACCGTTGAGGTGCTGGCGCGGCTGACGTCGCAAGCGTCGAAGAAAACTGGAATGTTCGACGGCATGGAATATGGATACCTGGGGCTCGCGCTGGGAGCGGATGGACACACGCTGTACTACCTGACCGGGGCTCCACTGGCGAGCGACAAGAAAGAGGCGAAGCAAGGCGAAGAACCAAAAGACGGGACGGATCTGATCACCTACGACATTTCAGATCACAAGTATGTGGACCATGGCAAGATTTTGCTGGGCCATGGCGAGCCGGTCGACCCGCCGCAAAGCCTGGTGATGGGTTTGGATGGAACGCTGTATACGTTGTCGTATGTTGTGGAAGATGGAAAGAGCGGCATCGAACTGATCAGCTTTCATCCGTAGAGGTTGAAAGTTTCTGGTCGCGGCTTCGGGGTCGTCTTCAATCTGCAAGCGTTGCGCGGTGGCAGAGCGTGCGTGCCACAGATGCCGGTCGCCGCAACGTTGTACCATCGAGACATGATCAAAGGAATCACATGGGTGCGCGCGGCGCGCACGGCGGAGGAACTGGCTACGCTGGAAAGTTTTTTTTCAGCGCTTGGGTTTGAAGCCCGGCAAAGGATCGTCGGGGGAGCAATTTCGCACCGCACCTTTTCTTGCGCCGCTGGGCAATTTGGAATTTGTGACGGGAAAAATGTCGGCCACGCCGGAAATCCTGATCGAAGTGACAGGGTTGGAGGCGGTGCATGGTGTGGCGGCGAACTGGATGAAGAAGAATTCCGCCGCGGCTGAGGGCGGACGAAAGATTTCCGCGATCACGCAGACTCATTGGAACTCGCGGCTATTTACTGCTGAGCCGTCGCCGGGGATGGTGTTCGGATTCTGGGAGTCGGAGAATGTGCATCACGGCAAGCCGGTAGCGGTGGAAGGCGACCTGAGTGCGGCGGGAATGCGATTCGGCATTGTGGTGTCGCGATGGAATGCGGTGATTACCGATCGGCTGCTGCAGGGAGCGCTGGATGCGTTGCTGCGCAGCGGCGCGAAAAGGGATGCGATCCGGGTGGTGCGGGTTCCGGGCTCGTGGGAGATTCCAGGGGCGGCGCGCCTGCTGGCGGAAAGCAAAAACGTGGACGCGATTGTGACGCTGGGCGTGTTGCTGCGCGGCGAGACGGCACACTATGAAGCGATCTACACGGAAGTGTCGCGCGGCATTGGGCAGTCGCAGCAGGAGACTGGCGTGCCGCATGCGTTTGGAGTGCTGACTTGCGAGACGCTGGAGCAGGCGCTGGATCGGGCCGGGCTGAAGATGGGGAACAAGGGATTTGAGGCAGCGCTGGCGGCGATTGAGATGGTGTCGGTGAAGAAGAAAATTGTAACTCCTACTGTGACAGATATGACAGCGGACCTGTAAATCATGGGAAAACGCCGCAAATCCCGCGAAATTGCGATGCAAATGCTTTTCCAGGCAGACCTGGGGCGACAGAGCGCGGAAGACGTGCAGCGCACGTTTTGGCAGGCGCGCGAGAAGGTCGATCCGGGAACGCAGGGATTCGCCGAAGATATTTTTCGGGTGGCGATTGCGCGACAGGAAGAGATTGACACCTATATTGCGACGGCCAGCGAGCATTGGCGGCTGGAGCGAATGGCGGCGGTGGATCGCAACCTGTTGCGGGCGGCCATCGCGGAGATGCTGGGATATCCGGCGACGCCGCTGCCGATCATCATCAACGAGACGCTGGAAATAGCGCGGCTGTATGCTGCGCCGGAATCGATCCATTTCCTCAATGGGATTCTGGATGCAGTGGCGCGGGCGCTGCCACGCACCGCGAAACAGCTCTCGCCGCGTTCCGTGAAAGAACCTCAGGCGTAATTTCTCTCTCGTCATTCTTCATTCAGCGTAGAAGCAGCAGGTCCCTTGACTCCGCTCGGGACCACACGTTTCCTTTGTTGGAGAAGAGCAATGGCAGGTTTGCCGGATGCGGCCTCAGCGCCTGAAGGCGCGTCGTGGACAGGGGCTGGTTCCCCGGACTAAAGTCCGGGGTCTACCTATGGGAGAGTCCCATGTCTCAGTTGCGAGACATGGGGCACCCAGATTCTTTGTAGAGTTAGTTCTTTTTGGCCGAGGTGGTGACGGATCCCTGCGTGGGCCGTGGACGGGCTGCGAGGAACAGCGCCGGCACCGGATTTCCCGCGGTACACGCCAGGTATGGATTGGCGGGTGCGGTTGTGGTGGTGGCGCAGGTGAGGCCCGGGTTGACTGTCTGCGTATCGGTCAAGGTCGACGTGTTGATCAGGTGGACGAGATCGTCGTTACTGGTCGACGCGTAGAAGGTGGTCGTGTCCGGACTGAAGGTGCCAGCCACAGGGGACCCGGCCTGTCCGGCGAGGGCGACAGGAACGACGTTGCCGGTGGTCGGCTGTCCGGCTGGACAGTCGCCTTGCGACGACTGAAAGGCTGTGCATGGCACCTTATAAGCCGGCAGAATGTTGCTTCCCGCCGGGCTTGTGGGTTCGTAGGTGACGAACGCCAATTGCGAGTTGGGCGAAACCAGCACCTGACTGATGGAAGCTGCGTTTGACACACCCAGGCTGAACTGCTGTGGGCTGCTGGGGAAATTTAGCGCGGTATTCAGCGGACACTCCCCATCGGGAATCTGGACTCCAATGTCGGTCAGTTGCCCGCCGCTGCCTGCCGTTGCACCGATGATGTGGTAGCCATCCGTGGTGGCGCCGAGTTTGTCGGTTTGCGCTGCCACAGTGGCGGCGTTGGGATAATACTTCGTGGGATTCACCGCCGTGGTCGGATCGGCCAGGCCTGTCGGGGGTGGGCCGGCATTTTGCGCAGCATTATTGGGACCCAGCGCGCAATATCCGAAGGCGGTGGTCGGTGAGCCGGCAGCATAAGCGCCGACGCCCGGAATGGTGACCGCAACGCTGGTGGGGCTGGTGCTGGTGGGATTGATCGGGCAATTGCCGGTCTGACCATTCTCCGTGCATACGTGCCAGCCGGTGAAGGTGTTGTAGGTAAACAGCGTATTATCGCCGGTGATGTAGACGGTCTGGCTGTCTTGAGTAAATTGAGCAGCGTAGGGCGGATGGACCTCGACAGAAGGATCGACGGGCTCACTGTTCACGTTGCAGGTGATGGTTGGCCCGGGAGCGGCGAATGAGAGCAACGAAGCCGCGACGTTGCCGATCGGCGGAGTATAGAGATAGAAGAGTTGCCTGCAAGGATCATGCACAACCACCAGCGTGTCATTCGGAGCCACGGCCAGCACGGTGCCGGGGACGCCGGGATTCTGGGTGGTGAGCGTGGTGCCGGAGGTGGGTGAGATGGCCGCAATCATCAGCTCCGTAGCACTGCCCATGAAAAGGTTGTTGCCGTTTTCATCCATCACCATGGAGTTCGGCTGATAGGGCAGACGGATGGGCGTACCTACATTGCCGCTTTGGAAGTCGAGCGGCACCAGGTTCAAAGACTGCGGACTGGCCATGTACAGAAGCGCCTGGCTGGGGCCCGGAGTATGGATATCAATCGGGTTGCTGCTGATGGGCAGACCGGTGCTGAGGTTGCCAATCTGGTTCTGCGGCGCGGGATTGCAGACCGAGGGCAGACACTGGGCAACAATCGCAGCATCGCTGGGATACGCAGGAGTGACCGAACCGCTATTGCTGACCGGAATGTTGATGGGATCGTTCGACGAATATTGCAGCTGCAATCCGCTGATGGGGTTGTTGTTGGTGTCAAGGATCGTCGTGGTCAGCGGCTGAATGTTGTTGATGTTGACGGTGACGTTCTTTTGCCCGGTGGTGCCGACACTGAGCTGAATGCTCTTGGCGGGACAAGTAAAGAAATATCCGGCGGTACTGGTGGCCTGGGCGATGGTCGCGTTAATGACCGTCGACCCAGGCAGATGCGCGGTGGCGATGCCGTTCTGATCGACAGAAACGACATTCGTGTTCTGCGGAGTGTACACAAGGTGGCCGGCGTTGCAAGTGATGTCGTTGGGCGATCCGGAGGTGCAAGTGCCCGTGCCGGTGCAAACCGTGGCGGCCAGTTGGGCCGTCTGGTTCTGCGAGAGGCAGCTATTCAGGGCGTATACCGGAACGTTCGTGGGCGAGCCGGTGCTGGGGTTATTGGGACATGTATGCACCGCACTTGCGCCACCTAACAATACGCTGGTAATGGGAGGGTGAACGAAGACAGGAACCGGGTTGCTGGTGGCGCCCCCGCCGCTGGCGGTCAGGTAAGCCAAACCGCCCTTGGCGTTGAAAATTGGGCTGCCAGGCTGCGGAGGAATGCAGGTGGTGAAATTGGGAACGCCATTTCCGGAATTCCGATTCCATTGGCCACCGCATACCTGACCGGAAGGCGAAACGTCCGCCAAGGTAAGATTGGTCGTGCCGTAGCTGTAGCTGCGGACGGTGACAGACGTGCCTTTGCAATTGACGGCAGTAGGATTTGACAGAGAGGCAACCTGGCCATAGCTCAACGAGAGCCCGTAGACGGAAGGCTCGAGGTCAATCTTGGCGGGAGCAGTCAACTGCGCGCCGCTCTGGAAACCGCTGCAGAAGTTCGAGCCATTGTCAGCAGTAGAGCAACCAGTGGTGGAAAGACCGACGGGTAGGGATATAGCCAGAAGAACCGCAAAGAATACGAACCGCCGCATTGAACCTCCCCGCCACCGCTTGGCGCGGGTTGGCGGTTACTAAGTACAGCTGTGGTGACTGTGTCAGCTATTTCATTTTAGAGCATTTTCACAAGTACGGGGCTGGATTGGAGGCAATTCCCTACAGCTTTTCTTCGTGATGGTGAGACGCCAACATCACGGCGGTCCCGAGGGAAAACGCACGAGAGGCGGAAGGGCGGCGCGGTGGCTCCTCCTGGCGAGTGGAAGCGCTGACTGGTGGACGCGTGAACGGAGCTATTGGGCTGCGGGAATCCGGATGGAGTTGGCGGTGCAGTCGCGCACGGCCTGGCAGGTGGTGGGCTGCAGGTTTTTGGCAAGGCAGAATTCGACCGCGGAAAGATAGCGATTGTGACAGCTGACGGCGATGTCGTCGGCAGACATTCCGGGATTGGCGTCAGTGAACATCTGCTTGATCTGATCCGCGCTGCGGGTAGTAGTGCGGCTGGGGCTGACCAGCCCCGATGGAATTTTGATGGAGTTATAGGCGTTGCGGATGACGCCGAAATATTGGTCGGCGGTGAGGCCGGAGCAGGTGCCGTGCGTGGTCCACTCATGCTGGATGAGACGCGGATCGGGCATGATGTCGAGCATGCTGGAGGGATTCGATAATCCAGGCTCACTGGAACAGGCCGATGGCCATTGACCGTTGTTGAACTGCGGCCATAGGCCGTGCACGACAAATCCTGGATGAGCACCGCCGCATTGCTGCGCGTTAGGATGGCCGTGGCAGTATTCCGGAGACCAGGAAAGCGTGAACAGGTAGTAGTCGAAGTGTCCGCTGGGAACGGGAATGTTGGAGACGTTTACGGTGGCGATGCGAGCCTGGGCAATTTTTGCGGCGGGCTGGGTGGTTGGCTGCTGACATGCGGAAGCCAGCAGCAACGAGAGCGCGGACATGGCCAGAAGGCATCGACGCAGCATGTTTCCTTCTCTTGCGACAAGGATGAGACAACCGGTAAAGCTTACCGCACCAGGTCGAGCACAGATTTCCAGGGCTTGCCCTGGCATTCCGCAACCGGCTTGCAGGTGATGTTGCCGTCGTAGGTGTTGACGCCATCCTGCAGACCGGGGTCGGCTTCGATCGCGGCCTTGGCGCCGAGCGTTGCCAGCCGCAGCACATACGGAAACGTTGCGTTGGTGAGGCCGAGGGTCGAAGTGTGCGGCACCGCCGCAGGCATGTTGGTCACGCAATAATGCACCACGCCCTCCAGCACATACGATGGATCGCTGTGGGTGGTGGGACGAGCGGTCTCAATGCAGCCGCCTTGATCGATGGCGACGTCAACGATGACGGCACCTTTCTTCATAGTGGAGACCATGGCCTTGGTGACGATTTTGGGCGCCGCAGCACCGGGAATCAAGACGCCGCCGATGACAAGGTCCGCTTCGCGCACGGCCCGGCTGACGTTGTAGGAATTGGACGCGAGGGTGTAGACGCGGCCATTGAAGATGTCGTCCAGTTCGCGCAGGCGGTTCAGGTTCATATCGATGATGGTGACCTTGGCGCCCATGCCGAGCGCGACTTTGGCGGCGTTGGTACCGACGATGCCGCCGCCGATGATGCAGACATTTCCAGGAGGCACACCGGGGATACCGCCGAGAAGAACGCCGCGGCCACCTTTTTCTTTTTCCAAATGGGCAGCGCCGACCTGCACCGACATGCGCCCTGCGACCTCTGACATGGGCGTCAGCAGCGGCAGCGTGCCGGCTTTATCGCGGATGGTTTCATAGGCGATGCCGATGACTTTCTTCTCCAGCAATTTTGCGGTGAGCGCGGGAACCGGGGCGAGATGCAGATAGGTGAACAGCACCAGGCCTTCGCGAAAATGACCGTACTCTTTCTCGATGGGCTCCTTGACCTTGACGATCATGTGGGAGAGACGCCAGACGTCGTAGGCGGAGCCGACGATTTCCGCACCCGCGGATTGATATTCGTCATCGGGCAGCGAAGAGAGTGCGCCCGCATTCGTTTCGACAAGCACCTCGTGACCTGCTTCCACCAAAGCTTTCACGCCGGCAGGGGTGACGCCGACGCGGCTTTCGTGATCTTTTACCTCTTTAGGAACGCCGATAATCATGGTTGCAGCTCCTCAGCTTCTACAGCGTGTTTCATCCATCTAGTAAAGGAGAATGAAATGCAGCGTCATTCGCCGGTATCGATCTGGGCGCGTTGCAGGCGATCGGAATAATCGACGTAGACAGACTTCCAGGTGGTGTAGAAATCCAGTGCGCCACTGCCGCCTTCGCGATGGCCGTTGCCGGTCTGCTTGACGCCGCCAAACGGCAGATGCACTTCTGCACCGATGGTAGGCGCATTGATGTAGACGATGCCGGTTTCGATGTCACGCATGGCGCGATAGGCCTGGTTGACGTCGCGAGTATAGATGGCGGCAGAGAGACCGTAGTCGACATCATTCGCGATCTGAAGGGCGCGCTCGAAGGTGTCAAACTCCAGCAAACTGAGCACCGGGCCGAAGACTTCTTCGCGGGCGATGCGCATGGTCGGCTTGACTCCGCCAAAAATGGTGGGAGCGAAGAAATATCCATCCGCATAGGCTTTGCCCTGAAGACGCTTGCCGCCGGTGAGCAGCTTGGCGCCTTCATCAATTGCGATTTTCACGTACATGGCGCTGGTTTCCAGTTGCTGTTGACTGACCTGCGGACCGACCTGAATGCCTTTTTCCAATCCATTGCCGATGCGCAGCTTGCGGGCGCGCTCGACGAGTTGCTCCGTAAAGCGGCGAGCGATTTTCTTGTGGATCAGGATGCGGCTGGTGGCGGTGCAGCGCTGGCCGGTGGTCCCGAACGCTCCCCAGAGCGCGCCTTCGACGGCGAGATCGAGGTTGGCGTCGTCCATGATGATCATGGCATTCTTGCCGCCGAGCTCGAGCGAGCAGGGTTTGAAACCGGATGCTGCGGCCATGCCGACAGTGCGACCCACTTCACTCGATCCAGTAAGGCTGATGGCGTTGACGTCGGGATGTTCGACGATCGGCATGCCGACCTGGCTGCCGGAACCGGAAACAATGTTGACGACGCCTGCGGGCAGTCCGGCATCGAGCAGCGCCTGCACCAGGTTATAGGTGGAGAGCGGCGTCGCCTGCGCGGGTTTGATGACGCAGGTGTTGCCGCAGACGATGGCCGGCAACAGCTTCCACGAGGGGATGGCCATGGGAAAATTCCACGGAGTAATCATGCCGCAGACGCCGACCGGCATGCGCACGCTCATGGCAAATTTGTTCTGCAACTCGGAGGGCGTGGTGTTGCCGAACATGCGTCGACCTTCGCCGGCCATGTAGTAGGCGGTGTCGATGGCTTCCTGCACATCGCCGCGGGTTTCTTCCAGTACCTTTCCCATTTCGCGAGTCATGTCGCGAGCGTACTGCTCTTTGCGTTCGCCGAGGATTTCGCCTGCGCGAAAGAGAATCTCTGCACGCTTGGGTGCGGGGACGAGGCGCCAGCTTTTGAAAGCTTCTTTCGCTGCGGCGACGGCGTCGGAAACATCTCTTGTATCGGACGAGGGGAAAGTGCCGACCAGGTCGCGGTTTTTGGCGGGATTGCGATTCTCAAATGTCTTGCGGGAGTGGGCGCTGACCCACTTGCCGCCAATCAAATTCTTAAAGTTCGTGGTGGTTCGTTTTGCGATTGCCATTGCCTTCACTGCTTTCTTTTCTGCTGAAATTCGAAGCTTCCCTTGCTGCCCGATAGAGGATACATCAAACACTCTCTATCAGATGTGATTGCGGTTCTATGGAAAGGATGCGCGCGCGGGGAAGAACCGGGCGGTCCATCGACCAATGGCGATGAACAGCAGCCCCAGCCCAAAGAATGCGAGCAACAACGCAGCCGCGTGGATCAGGGAGCGCGACCATCCAATGGTATCGACATCGATGAAGTAATACGGGTACCAGTGGAAGACGAATCCGCGCACCAGGGTGTAGACCATGTAGAGCATAGGAAAATCGAGCCAGCGGACGGCATCGCTCCAGCGAAGCGTAAATTTTGGAACCAGGAAGATCCAGAAGGCGACGTAGAGAACGGGAACAATGTCATGCAGCCCCACGTCGGCAATTTTTTGCGCGCCCTGCGGATTCCACATTTTGCGGAGCAGCAAGCTATAGGTGATGCCGACGATGGCGATATAGACGGCGATGGCCGTCTGGCTCGAGGGTCGGAGAAAAAATTGTCCAGCGACAGAATGCGGTGCCAGCACCGGAACCGTGGTACCAAGAGCGACCAGGAGATTGGTCAAAATGGTAAAGAAGCTGAAGTAATTGACAACCGCGTGCAGCCACGTGCCGGGCGCTGCATGTTGCACCATTAGTAGCAATTGCAGAACCAGCGCGAACCATGCAGTTGCGGCAATCACCGCCAGGGTGCTGCGCATCGGTCGGGTGATGGTGGTGGCTGCGTTCGCTGAAGTTTGGACCATGGGCTTCTATCGGGTGGGGAAGGCGAGTTCAGCAAGAAGACTGCGGCAGGCGCAGCCTTCTCCGGTTTCTACCGCCAAATTCAAAGGCCTACTGCCGTCCGAAGCGATAGACCATCCCTAACATTATCCCCTGATTGTGCGAGACATCACCGCCGAAATTGTCGATCAGCATGTGCGGAGACAGGCGAACGGCGAGGGCGGGGCTGAGGTTGTAATCGAGATAAATGCTGGCGATGGCAGCACCGACGTTGCTGGCGGGATAAAAGCCCACCGACTGCGGTGGAAACGCGCCAGTGTTCTTGTCGAAGTATCCATAGATATCGCCGAGCTGGAGGGCGGCGCTGACAGAAATCTTCGAAGTGCCATAGAAGCGGTAGATGGGGCCAATGGTGAAGGGGAACACGGCGAACTTGGCGTTGTAAGTATTGTTGCCTCCGCCGTTGATTGCGCCCAGGGAGTTGTTGCCATACAACCCGCGCGCGTCGGCGATAATGCCGAAGCGAGGATTGAAGTAGCGGGTTGCTCCCACGATCCAGGCGCCCATGCCGGAGTTATGCAGATCCGGGCCGGGACGAAAGCGCATGTACTCGCCGCCGACATAGAATTCCCAGCGATGAGTATAGGTTTCCGTGACCAGTGCGGCTTCGCGGCGTTGCTTGGTTTGCAGGCGGCGATTTTCCAGGCTGCGGCGCGTGGCCTGGGTCTGCTCGGGAACGGACGACGATGAGGATTTCGGCTGGAGTTGCGGGGTTGTATCCTGCGCGTGCAATGGAGAAGCCATGCAGCTGACAAAGAGCAGCAGGACGAAACATGCGAGGCTGAAGCCGAAGGAGCGAAGACCGGAAGCAACGGCGCGACGCGGTGACATGGACCTGAAAATTGGCAAGGGAAAGGAATGGCTTCCCTGGGTGAACTGAGACAGCACTTTTTTCTCCTAAGTCTCCATTAAATCATTTAAATCATTTACGAGGGTTGCGGGACGTAGGTAGTCTATCTGTACTGCAATGGAAGAGGCGAAGGCAGCGCACCTTTCTGCATCGAAACTTGTGTGATGAGGAGAGCCTATGAGGTTTTTGATTGGGGTGGTGATTGGGCTGTTGCTGGTGCCGATTGGCGCGTTTTGCTACCTGCATTATGGAAATCCGCCGGTTGCCGTCGCCGATGCGCCGCTCCCGTTTGAGAAGGAAATGGTGCGCATGCCGATGCATGACCGGATCGCAAAAGATATGCCGAAGTCGGTGCCGATTCAACCTACAGCGGACAATTTAACCGCCGGGGCGCAGATCTATCGCCAGAATTGCGCTTTCTGTCATGGATTGAACAATCAGAATTCCACGGTTGCGCCGCATATGTACCCGCACGCACCGCAGCTTTGGCATGCCCATGGAAACGAAAATGTGGTGGGCGTCAGCGACGATCCGCCGGGAGAAACCTATTGGAAGGTCGCGAATGGAATTCGTCTGTCGGGGATGCCGGCGTTTGACCAGGTCTTGTCTTCCACGCAGATGTGGCAGGTGAGCCTACTGCTGGCAAACGCGAACAAGACACTGCCGCAGCCGGCGATGGATATTCTGGCACAGCCGCTGACCTTCGCACTGCCGACATCGCAAGCACCGACCCAGCCAACACCGGCGCAGCAGACACCGGCTCCGAAGTAGCGAATCACGAGAGCAAAACCAGAACCGCTGCAATGCGGACAGAGAAGTTAATCCCTTGACTGGTCGCCGCAATGACTCGCGGCGACCTTATCTCGGAACGATAACTCTTCCCTACCTGGACGAAGGCTGCGTTTGTCCTGGGTGGCATATCGCGATGTCAACGGTATTCGCTAAGACTGGCCCTGAAGCGGGCTATTCTTGCCGGGCTACCGCCGGCGGCGGTACGCTTCCGTCATGCGACCCCTTCGCTATTCCATCAACATCACATTGGACGGGTGCTGCGATCATCGAGCCATCGTCCCGGATGAAGACTTGCATCGCCACGCGACCGAAAACCTCAACCAGGCCGATGCTCTCCTGCTTGGCCGGGTGACTTACGAAATGATGCAGGCAGCGTGGCGGCAGCCGGCGCCGGCTGGGGCGAGGCCTGAGTGGATGGAACCCTTCGGCCGGACGATCGACGCGGCAAGGAAGTATGTTGTGTCGAGCACCCTGGACCGCGTCGATTGGAATGCGGAATTGGTGCGCGGGGACCTGGGGACGGCCGTTCAGCAACTCAAGCAGAAGCCGGGTAAGGGACTGTTCGTGGGAGGCGTAAAGCTCCCGCTGGCGTTGGCGGAGCTGGGATTGATCGATGAGTACGAGTTCCTGGTGCAGCCCAGGATCGCGGGTCACGGGCCGACGTTATTCGCGGGACTATCGAAGCCTGTCGACTTGAGGCTGGTGAGCCGGACGGAGTTCCGCTCGGGAGCGATGGCGATGCGGTATGAGCCGAGAAGGTAGCGATCGGAAGAGGCACCTGTCCTATCGAAACGGTTTCCCTAGGTCTTGTGATCCTTATCGGCAACGTCCGAATCTTCCGGCGATTGCATGTTGTAACTAAAACAGGCCCGCATTTCCAGATATGGTTCATGGAAGTCCTGTGGAAGCGGCGGGTATTTTGACTTCTTGATTGCTTTCAAGGCGGCGTGATCCAAAACACGATCTCCGGAAGACACTTCTACCAAGGCATCCGCGGCTTCACTGTACCGTCGGGTAAAATTCTGAGCCGAATCTTCACCTGACCCTTGGCCAGGGTGGGCCACTGTGCGCTTTTTGGCATCAATCCAACCCAATTGACGTAAGTAATTGACCACCAGTCCCTGGCGTACGAACTGAAATCGACGCCATAGGTTTTTGAGAGTATTTCGAAATCGCCGACACCTGGATGCACTGAACAGGGACTGGACGTCGAAGGCGTCTGGGATATGTTGGCGGCGTTTTGACTACCCGCGAGTTGGCAGAATCCCAACAGCGAAGCGGCGAGAATTTTCAGCAAAGATTTCATGCAAGGCCGCCAGCTTCACCGCGGCTGTACATAGCTTCTGCTCCAACTATGACGTTCGGCGTCCTACAACGTAGAGCCTAGTGAGAGATGGCATAGGTGAGGGCCATCGTGAACTGAACGGAATTGCCCTTGAAACCCGGCGGCGGATCGTTCAGGTAATTGTCAATCAGGCCCAGCGAAAATCCGAAATTCTTGACGACGGGAAAACTGGCGCCGAGAGCAACGTTGGCCGAGTAGTCCGATGGACTGTTCCAGGCGGGAAGAAACGCGGCAATCTCAGTGAACACAATCTTCTTGGGAAACTTACGGATGTAATTGTCGCCAAAGCTGGAGCCAATCAAGTTATTGGTGTAGGCAGCGGTGGTGGGGGTGGCGGAGAACGACTGCTTGGTGTAGTCGATGATGCCAGTCAGGTCCAGTTCCTGCTTGGCATCCTTGATGGCCGTATACCCGGCGCCACCGCCGTAGAGTTGTTGCAGATCCAGGCCCTGGGAATAGTTATGACTCCAGGCTGCCTGTCCCAGCAGATAAAAGCGGGGACTCAGATACTGATCCTGTTCAATGCCGGCATTCAGGATGTTGGTTTTGACCGTGGGGGTATTTGGCTGTGTGACCTTGCCATAGCTGTTGTTGAAGTTGATCAATGTGCGCTGGCGAGGCGGCATCCAGGTGACGGGTGGGACGACGCGAGCCAGAACGACTGCAGTGTTGATGCTGACGCTGTTTTGCGTGGAGCTGACGGTGCTGACACCAGCACTGATGGCACCGGTAATGCCCTGGGTGAGGCCTTGCTTCTTGTTGACATTTTTATTGAAGGTGGCCTCATCCACGATGTAGGCGATGCTCTTCTCCGGAATTTCCTGGGTGCCGCTGGCCGTGGTCACGGTCACGGTGTCGCCTTCAATGGAGATGGTGCCGACGGGAATGTCGGCGTTGGCCTTCTTGCGGCCAACGGGCTGGCCGGTCTTAATCACGGCAAATGGCTGCTCGGTATGCAGCTCCTTCAACTTGGCCCAGGGCACCTGAACTGTGCCGGCATTGTCGCTGGCAAAGAAGACAGTTCCGCCGGCTTCATGATCCAGCTTTCCCGTCAACATGTCTCCGTTCGAAAATACCAGGACATCGGGCTTGGGCTTGATGGTGGCGTCGGCGGCGCGGGTGGGAAGTGCGGGGAACAAGCAACCGGCCACAAGGAGGCACGGAAATATCGAAGTCATCTGGCTAAAGCGTCGGGAGTTTTTCGCTTGAATTCGCATAGTTTTAGGTTTTCCTGGGAGTTTCGATGCAGCTACGGTGGGCGAGTGTTGGTCGATGCCTCAACTTTAGTATGAGCCCGTACTACACTATGAAACGAGAGAGGGCGTGAAATGTCCAATGGATTCTTGAAGAAAATCGGTCGCGCGCTTTCAATTTTCGGTGTCTCAGACCCGGAGGACGTGCGCCGAATGCAATCCAGAAAAACGCCCGCGACCGCTGTGAAACCCTCGCCAGCGGAGATTTCCACTGGCGACACGAGCGAGGCTTCATCGCAGAAAAAGCGAACAGAAGACGAGTAGGGATGCGGTTTGCGGGTGCGATGTCTTTTTTGAGCGGACAACAAATCCGCGGGTTCGATATCGAAGAGAGACAATCCGGCTGCAAAGTTCAAACAACAGCGGGTAAACTGGAACTATGGGGATTACGCGACAGCAGGCTCTGGACGCATTCGAGTCAGACGATCTGATTGGTCTTGGCATGGAAGCCAATGCGGTGCGGCGCAGGCTGCATCCAGAGGGCGTGGTCACCTACATCATCGACCGCAACATCAATTACACAAATTTCTGCACGGAATATTGCACCTTCTGCGCCTTCTATCGCCCGCTGAAAGGAAAGCTGGCGGCGGAGGGATACATTCTCGACTTCGACACGATCTACGACAAGATTCGCGAGACCGTGGAGATGGGCGGGACGGGCGTGCTGATGCAGGGCGGTCTGCATCCCGATTTGAAGATCGACTGGTTTGAGCGGCTTCTGACCGGCATCAAGCAGCGCTTCCCTTCCATCTGGCTGCATTGTTTTTCCGCATCAGAGATTCTGGCGATTGCGGAATACAGCGAGCTGTCGGTGCGGGACACGATTGCGCGGCTGCGCGATGCGGGGCTGGATTCGATCCCGGGTGGCGGCGCGGAAATTCTGGACGATGATGTGCGGCACAGAATTGCGCGACTGAAATGCGGCACAGAAGAATGGGTGCTGGTGCACCGGACCGCGCATCAGTTGGGAATGCGGACGACGGCGACCATGATGTTTGGCGTCGGCGAAACCCATGAGCAGCGGGTGAATCACTTTGAAACGCTGCGCCGCCTGCAGGACGAAACAGGCGGGTTCACCGCGTTTATTCCGTGGAGTTTTCAGCCGCATAATACGGCGCTGGGCGGACGCGGCTGGGACGAAGCGACCTCGGTCGAGTATCTGAAGGTGCTGGCGATTTCGCGGCTGTATCTGGACAACATCCTGAACGTGCAGTCGAGCTGGGTGACGCAGGGGTTGAAGGTGCTGCAAATGGGACTGCGCTTCGGCGGCAACGACGTTGGCTCGGTGATGCTGGAAGAAAATGTGGTGAAGGCGGCCGGGACAGCGAACCACACCACAGAAGAAGAACTGCGGCGCATCATCCGCGATGCCGGGTTCAAGCCGGTGCAGCGCGACACTCTCTATCGGACGATGTTTCTGAATTAGACGTTCGGAGTTTCGATATCCGGAGCCGATCATGTCTCCGAGAATTTTCCTTCTGCTAAATCTCGCGCTCGGCCTTTACAACGTCGGGACGATCTGGGCGCATGAGGTCGATATTTTCCGGTCGTGGAAACTGGTGGGCGCGGAACGCTTCCACGAAGTGCAGCGGGTCCACTGGCACAAAATTCCCTATTGGGTGCTGACGCCGGTTGGTCTCGGGATTTGCGGTGCGGTTGCGCTGATCTGGTACCACCCGGCGGGCTCGCCACGCTGGGGCATCTGGGGCGTCTTTCTGTGCCAGGCACTCAGCCTGGTTTTGACGGCCATCTTCTGGGGACCGTGGCAGGCGCGGCTGGCGAAGGATCCGCTCGGATCTGAAAGCGCCTACCTGAAACAAATCCTGAAAACACATTGGGTGCGGACCTTGCTGATCAATGCTTCCGCGGGATTTTTGCTGGCATGGGTGATTGTGGTGCTGGGCTGATCTTGTTTAGCAGACCGTCTTGCACATTCTCCGAAAATCGGAATATCTGATATTCTGAATCCGAGACATTGCTATGGAAACCAGCCGGGTTGGAAAGCGGGGCACCATCGTTGTTCCCGCCAAATTACGAGAGCGTTTCGGGCTGAAAGAAGGCACGCTGCTGATCGCGGAGGAACAAGGCGGGGGGATTTTGCTGCGACCTGCTATAGCCGTGCCGATTGAGCGGTATACCGACGAGCGCAAGGCAGAATTTCTGTTGAATAACGCGGTAGATGCTGAGGACTATGCGCAAGCGGTAAAAGAAGTGCGCAAGCTCGGGCTCTCCGAGCGGAAGATCCCACATCGGCGTCCAGCGTAAGTAATGCCGCGTTCAAAGCACTACCTTCGAGTTTTCCTGGATGCGAATGTGCTGTTCTCGGCCGCGTACCGTGAACAGGCGAAGCTTGCGGTCTTATGGAAACTGCGTGGTGTCCATCTCATCACGTCGTTATACGCAACGCAGGAAGCGGCAAACAACCTTGATGAGGATGACCGGCAATCACGCCTGCGAGACCTGATTGAAGGGATAGAAATTGTCTCAGATGCATTGTGGATCGACTCGAAAATACAGGATAAGTTGGCAGGTATTGATTTGCCGGACAAGGATCGTCCGATCCTGGCTGCCGCTGTTGCCGCTAATGCGGAGTTTTTGTTGACTGGCGACATCCAGCATTTCGGAAGGTATTTCGGTCAGGTCCGTTGCGGCGTGCGCATCCTGCGTCCCGCGGAGTTTCTGAAAATATTCGCAGAATGACGATGAGGCTTGCGATCGTGGCCGCAGCAAGAATCTTCTGACTAGATGGTTTGCAGGCGGGTCCAGGTGCGTCGAAGGGCTCGCACCACCCAATGGGTCATCAAAATCGCAATCACAATGAGGGCGATGGCGATGCTGGCCGCGGTCCACGGGTGTTGCGTGACCAGCCAGGTGAGACCGATGGCGATGCCGTCTTCTCCGGTGCTTAACGCGATATTCGACACGGGTTCGGGACTGGGCGTGACGACGGCGCGCACGGCGGTCTTCGAGCTATGCGCGACCATAGCGATGGCAGCGCCGCCGAGGGTTGCCAGCAACTGCATCTCCGGCGAAAGATGCGAGCTGGCGCGGTATGCGAGCAGTCCTGCGACAGGCACTCGGATAAAAGTGTGCAGCGCATTCCACACCATATCGAGGCCGGGAATTTTGTCGGCGATAAATTCGGCTGCAAATAAAGTTCCGCTGACCGCAATGACCACCCAGTTGCCGAGGATTTCAAGACCGGCTGGCAACACCACCCAATGGGTATGGGCCAGCAGTCCGAGGGTGAGCACGGTCGCGTAGACATTGAGGCCGGCGGCAAAGCTGGCAGCAATGATGATGGCTGCAATCGTACTGGGCGTGAAGATGGTCACTTGGTATGAATTCTATCCATTCCCAGGCGGCAATGTTCTGGTTTTCGATTTCAAGATTGCCCGGTTCTTCCATCACGGAAGGGTAGGTGACCAAGTAGCCTAGCTCCCGCTGCGCATCGGCCTGCTGCAAGCAAGCGAAGAGCAGGAAGTTTTATCCTGATCCTATAAGACCAATTTAGTCTTATATTTGGTCAACGTGCTTGAGCATTTCTCTTTACCTGGTTGAAGATTATTTCAGTGAAATATCCGCGGATGGCGGCAACGGATTGATTGCGCCGAATCGGCGGGCTCTACCCGTGACAGCTCCACTCGCGTTATATATGGATTCGCGGTTAAGAATTTGCTTCCAGAATTAGTAAAGATGCTGTATACGTGCATCACCATCTGCCTAGGGGTGGATAAATCTCATAAGCGCCCGAAGGGAGTTTCATCAACCACTTTGTCATTCTGAGCGAAGCAATGGACCTGGCGTCTGGGCAGCAAAACAGCGGATTCCTCTCTTCGCGTCACTCCTCCCGGAATGACATGTCAATGAACACGGATGGTATGTGATAACGGCGGCCTTTCGGCCGTCGTCAAGAACAGCAAATCATCTTAGGAGAGTGAACATTATGAACTGTGCGAAATGTAATGCCGCAATCAATCCTGGCGATGTAGTCTGTGCGAATTGCGGGGCCACCGTCGTCAGCAGCAGCGGAGGAGCAGCGGTTGCCGCTGTCCCGGCATCGGCTGGGCTGTCGAACAATGCGGCAGCGGCGCTGTCCTATGTGACATTCATTCCAGCGATTATTTTCCTCGTTATGGAGCCTTACAACAAGGTCGCCTACATTCGCTTTCATGCTTTCCAGTGCATTGGACTGTCGATCGCGGCAATTGCGGCCCATATAATTGCGATGCTGATCCCGGTCATTGGCTGGATTCTCGCGCCATTTATCAGTCTTGCATTTCTTATTATCTGGATTATTGCAATTCTGAAGGCGAGTAAGGGAGAATGGTTCAAGATTCCGCTCATTGGCCCATTTGCCGAAAAACAGGCGAAGAACGGCTAAAGCCAAGCCCCGAATTGCAAAGGGTTCCAGAGGCCGGCGCGTGGCGATCTGTCGGCTGTTTACAGGAGGGGCTGACGCTTTAATTATCTCGTTGGTGAGTCGAACTCCGCCGACTGGTTGTCGTACCTGCGATTGGTGATAACTCAGGGTGAGCTTATGATCACTCTCCTCAACTTGAGGAGAGTCGTTGCTGTGTGCCGAAAATGCGGCTCCACTGATTTCGAGTTCATACTCACTTTGCTGTGAACCGGGGCCGGTGGGACATTCCCGTCGGATTTTTCCTTCATGGCGCGGAGGGGATGGCTACAAATTGCGAGCTGCCCTGGCCGCAGTCGGTCGGCTCGGCGCATACACGTAGTTAGCGTAGCCGGCTGAACGCGCCACATTCGCCCCGCAGTATCGGAGTTCACCTGACCTGCCCGGAAAACCGAAGTTGGGCTGTCTATGGCGAATTTCTTAGTCACGTACAATGAAGCGAATAGCTTACTTCTTTGGAGGCCCTTTTCGGGGCGATGTCGTTCACGTCCATTGCTTCAGTCTGGAACCATGGATTCATCTCCGGGTCGGCGCTGGCCGGTCGTGGAGACGTGTGCGCGATGCTGTTTGCGCCGCATCATGGGTTGATGCATTACCTGCATGAACAGCAGGTGGCGAACCAGACCTTTGGCCATCTATACAGTTGGAACTGGTTCGATGCGTCGCTGCTGATTCCCTATTTTGTGCTGATGGTGATCCTGGCGTTCTACGGCATCCATCGCTACCAGCTGGTGTGGCTGTACTACTACTACAAAAAAAATGCGACCCACGAGGCCCCGGAGAAGTTCGAGGAGCTGCCGTTCATCACCGTGCAGCTGCCGATATTCAACGAACAATTTGTGATTGACCGGCTGGTAGATGCGGTGTGCCGGCTCGACTATCCGCGCGATCGGCTGGAGATCCAGGTGCTGGACGACTCGACCGATGAGACGCAGGAGGTAGCCGCCGCAGTGGTGGAGCGGTACCGCTGTGGATTGCATGGCGAGCCGCAGCCGATTGTGTACATTCATCGAACGAATCGTCATGGATACAAGGCGGGCGCGCTGGACAACGGATTGAAGACCGCGAAGGGCAACCTGATCGCGATGTTCGATGCGGACTTTGTGCCGTCGCCGGACTGGCTGATGAAGGTGGTGCATCATTTTTCCGATCCGAAAATCGGCATGGTGCAGACGCGCTGGACGCACCTGAATCGCGACTACAGCTTTTTGACCCAGGTGGAAGCGATTCTGCTGGATGGGCATTTTGTGCTGGAACACGGCGGCCGTTCGCGTTGCGGAGTGTTTTTCAACTTCAACGGCACCGCGGGTATGTGGCGACGCGAGGCGATCGACGAGGCCGGCGGATGGCAGCACGACACGCTGACCGAAGATACCGACCTGAGCTATCGAGCGCAGTTGGTCGGTTGGAAGTTCAAATATCTGCAGGATGTGGAGTGTCCGGCGGAGCTGCCGATTGAGATGACGGCGTTCAAAACGCAGCAGGCGCGCTGGTCGAAGGGGTTGATTCAGACTTCCAAAAAGATTCTGCCGCAGGTATTTCGCCGCCCCGATGTTTCCTTCCATAAAAAACTGGAGACGTTTTACCATCTGACCGCCAACATCAGTTATCCGCTGATGGTGCTGCTGTCGATTTTGCTGATGCCGGCAATGATCATCCGCTTCTACCAGGGATGGTTCCAGATGCTGTATATCGATCTGCCGCTGTTTATGGCCTCGACATTTTCGGTGTCCTCGTTTTATCTGATCTCGCAGAAGGAACTGTATCCGGGCAAATGGTACAAGTCGTTGCTGTACCTGCCGTTTGTGCTGGCGCTGGGCGGGATTGGGCTGACACTGACCAATGCACGCGCGGTGATGGAGGCTCTATTCGGGATCAAGAGCCCATTCAAGCGGACGCCGAAATACCGGGTGGAGAAGCGCGGGGAAAAGTCGCAGGCGGCGAAATATCGCAAGCGCCTGGGATTGCTGCCGCTGGTGGAAATATTAATCAGCGCCTATTTTGCGTTGACCATCTGGTACGCGATTTCCAATGCCAACTACATCACGATTCCGTTTCTATTTCTCTTCATGTTCGGCTACGGATATACGGCGGTGTTGAGCGTGACGCAGGGCATGTTCGACCGCTTCCGCGGGGTTGCGAATGCGGACGAGTCTTCGCCGAAGCCATTTCCAGTAGGCGTGTAGAAACAAAAAAGCGGTCGCCGGGGCGACCGCTTTTTTACCGCAAGGTTAGCAGCTTACCAGCGATAACCGAAGGTTACAGGTACCAGACCCGCGCCGCCGCCCGGAGGCAGATTGCTGGTGGGGCTAAAGAGACGCAGATAGCGCGCTTCCAGAAAGATCTGGCCGCGCTCATAGGGTGACACGCGCCACTCGCCGCCAATTCCTATATCGAAATTTCCCTGATTGGTAGACGTTTTGGCAACGGTGACATCGCCAACGCATCCGCCGTAGTAGT
Organism: uncultured Acidobacteriota bacterium; assembly: GCA_963794795.1. Taxonomy (GTDB): domain Bacteria; phylum Acidobacteriota; class Terriglobia; order Terriglobales; family Acidobacteriaceae; genus JAKAAZ01. Next base: position 47,348 of record CAWCFC010000020.1, read on the forward strand.
ACCAGCCGCAGGGAACATAGACGGGATAGGTGAAGGAAGTAAGCGCACGGGAGAATCCGCCGCCGCCGATGACGTAGGCATCGGTACGGTCATGACGAATGACGTCGAACTTGGCATTCAGATCGGTAGTCCAGATATGTTCATTGCCATCGGGAACCTGCGCCGCCTCGTACGCCAGGGAGTGGGGAACGCCCATCCGGTTAAAGTTCCATTCCGCCAGCAGGCTTAGACGGTCGTTGAACTTATAACCCCCGCCGAGCAGAACGTTCCATCCGGTGTTGGCATAGTCCTGGGTGCCGTCCGCCGCGGGGGTGACGCCACCGCCGCCCTCCAACACAAGATGCTTTCCCCAGCCTTCGCCGGTATAGCGTGGCGTGTGGTTATTAAAGGGAGAAGAATTGCCGGATTGAGGACCGTATTGGGGATTCGGCGGGTAGTTATTTTGCACGTTGTAGCTGACCGTCGAACTGGAAAACGTCTGAGCCTGCAGCCCGACCGCCAAGGGGAGTCCGCACGCCAATGCCAGTCCAGCGGCTCGTTTCAACGTCGTGAAGAGAATTGATTTCGCAATGCTCATCATGTCCTGATACCTCCAAAGGATTGGCTGCCGCCGGGGAAGGTCGGCAGCAGCACCGATTTTTCATACACCGTTCAAACTTGCGAAGCGTACAGTGCAGGCTTGGCTAAAACAAAGAAGCTGCCTGCTGGACTGTCGCCGTCTTACGGGATTAGACGCGAGTTCGCAGAATATGTTGCGGACGTTTTGTCCTTTCCCATGCGCCGCTTTGATTGCAGCAAAAGACCTTACGGTGCATCGCGAAACTGCAAGGTCTTTAAGAATGCCGCTACTGGATGTCGAACTGTTCCGGGTGCAGGCTGGCATCGCTTTTGACGATGACGGTCTTGCCGGACATTTCTTCCATCTCGCTCAACCAGCGGCCGTTCTGCAGCTTGAGCTGCTTGACGACTTCCGGATTCACTCGCAGTAGAACATCGCCGCGGTCGATTTGGCGATACATTTTGCGCAACTCGACATATATCTCATTGCATACCGTCAAAGGACCCTTGACCATGCCGGTTCCAGAGCAAACCGAGCAGGGGACGGAAAGGGTGCGTTCGAGCGATTGCTTGACGCGTTTGCGGGTGATGGCGACCAGGCCGAAGTCGTTAAACTGCAGGACCTTCGAGGGCGCGCGATCGGACTTGAGAGCCTCTTCCAGGGCGAGCATAACCTTGTTGCGGTTCTTGCGCTCGTCCATGTCAATGAAGTCGATGACGATAATGCCGCCGAGATCGCGCAGACGAATCTGGCGAACGATTTCCGAAATGGCATCGAGATTGGTCTTGACGATAGTGTCTTCCAGGCGAGCCGTTTTGCCGACATATTTGCCGGTGTTGATGTCGATGGCGACCAGGGCTTCTGTCTGGTTGATGACAATGGAGCCGCCGGACTTGAGCCACACCTTGGAGTGGAGCGCGTTGTTGATTTCCTCCTGAATGCCGAACTGCTCGAACAGCGGCGTCTCCTTGGTGTAAAGCTTAACGCGACGGACAAGAGACGGCTCAAAGCGACCGAGGAAGCGCAGCACGCGTTCGTAGTCGGCTTCGGTGTCGACCCAGATGGAGGAGAAATTATCCGTGACTTGATCGCGCAGCACGCGTTCCACCAGGCTGAGATCGTGATAGATCAGGGCCGGCGGCTTGGCGTTCTCTGTGCGCTGGCGAATTTCTGCCCACAGGGTGAGCAGGAAACGAATGTCGGCGCGAAGATCTTCTTCGCTCGCAGTGGCAGCGGCGGTGCGAACGATAAAGCCACCGGAGGCTGTTCCCTTTTCGCTGAGCAGGATGTGCTTCAGGCGCTGCCGTTCCTCGTCAGAGGAAATCTTGCGAGAGACACCGACGTGGTTGACGGTAGGCATAAAGACCAGGAAGCGACCGGGCAGCGCGATGTGGCTGGTGATGCGTGCACCTTTGCGAGCGATCGGCTCCTTGGCGATTTGGACCAGAATTTCCTGGTTGGGTTTCAGCAGATCAGTGATGGCCGGCAGGTTGGTGGTTTGCGCGGTGGAGCGGCGCATGCGGTTATCTCCGCGACCGCCAGCATGACGATGTTGTCCGCGATTTCCGCGGCGGCCACTGCGACCCGCGCCTTGACGATTGCGGGCTGCATCGGCATTTGCAGGCTCGTGACTTTCTTCGGCTTCGTCGGCGGAGTCGGATCCATCTTCCAGTTCGATCTCGCCCATCTCGGCGGCGAAAACTTCGTCTTCGCTGTAATCTTCCTCGACTTCAGGTGTCTCGACAGAGGCATCGCCGTTTTCGTCCGCGAAGCGGGTACGCTGCTCAATGTGCTGATCGCGAACAAACTCGCTGAGCAGGCCACTCTGAACATCGAGGGTTTCCTCGACTAGATCGTCGTACTCGGCTTCATCCAGCGGACTTTGTGCGGCGTAAGCTTCGGCTTCCTCTTCGTCAATGGTTTCTTCTTCCAGATTGCCCGTACCGGGATCGAAAATGCGATCGTCGTGATCGGAGGTGGCCTCTTCGTCCAAAGCAATTTCATCCAGGTGGGAAGCGTAGTCTTCGCCGACGAAGGCTTTTTCTTCTTCGTGCGTGGGCGCGGCTTCGGTCCGGGAAGTAGCTTCTTCGGACGGATGAGAATGCGTGGGTTGAACAATGGACGCTGCCTCGCCGAAGAAGGGCTCGGCTTGCGGCGTGGGCTCTGCGATGGCTTCCTGATTGAAAGCTTCGGCCTCCGGCGCAGGCGGCTCGGCAATGCTGCTTTGGCGATAGGCGCTGGGCGTGGAGGGATCAAACCGATAGGACGCCGAGGCTTCCGACGGCTCAAACTCCGGCGCTTCGATTTCCGCGGCTTCGGCGATCACGGCCGCGGCGGAGTCATGCTGGACCAGCGACGGCTCCTCGGGAGCAATCGCGTGCTGCACGAGCGAAGGCTCTTCGAGAATGGTTTCGTGCTGCACCAACGAGGGCTCCTCATGCTCGAAGACGGGCAACGGAGTGTCGTCGACATGGGCTGGTGCTTCGGCAACGGACCCGGCGCGGGAGTCTCGTCGACAATCGGTGCGACTTCGGCGGCAGGCGAGGAAAAGTTTTCCGCGTGGGAAGTATCGCGAGATCGCTTATGGCGAGAGAGCGATTCACCGGGTAGGACGTCGCTGCCATCCCAGGCAACCAACGGTCCTGTGACCAAGGTGGAGGGCTTGAATGTTGGTGCTGGTGCCGACGCAGGTGTTTCTTTGTGCTGCGTGGTGGACGCGGTCGCAGGGGCATCGCCGCGACGATATTTTGAGAGCGATTCGCCGGGGAGGACAAACGACACCGGCGCGGACTGAGAACGCTCCTGCTGAGGGGGAGCCGACGGCTGCGTAAAATTCTGCGGCTCCATCTGGAATTCCACATCGGATGGAGCGGACTCGACGGCAAACTCCATGGGTTCGGCGTGGTTGTTCGATTGCGGCTCGGCGGCTACCGGCTGGCCATTGGAAGGCGACCGATCACGGCTGCCGGAACCACCGGATCCTCCGCGACCACGGCGACGACCGCGGCGACCGCGCCAACGACGACCTCCCTGACCTTCTTCTTCGTCAGAAGCACTGGCGGGTGCGCCGGAACTTTCGCGGGTCGGCTGATTCCCTGCCGGCCTTCTTTCGTTCGATGCACGGGAGGCGGAATCTTCACTGGTGGATTGGGATTCAGAATCGACGCTGCGATTGCCGTTGGAGATGCGGGCCTGGCCGCGAGTGCCCGGGGCGAGAGAAACATATTCTTCGCCGTCTTCCTGCTCTTCTGCGAAGTCGGTGACGTAGAGAAACGCGTCGCGCTCCAAACCAATATCGACAAATGCCGACTGCATCCCGGGGAGGACGCGGGTAACTTTGCCTTTGTAAATGGAGCCGGCGAGGGTGTACTCATTCTCGCGCTCGTAATAGATTTCCGCGAGCTGGTCGTCTTCGACAACCGCAAGGCGGGTTTCGTGGGGGGTGCTGGAGATATAAATTTCTTTTGTCATGCTGCCTCATTCCAGTCCGAAGCCATGGCAGGCGGCGGACTCGGGGGTATGGTGAGGCAGATTTCTGCGCGCTACGAAGTACCGAGCGCGGCGACCGGGACTAGGGCGGGTGAATCGAGGGATTGTTCTGAAGACGCGGCGGACGTGAAACTTGCTTTTGGCCAGAATAGAAATGTCCCGCGGAGGCGGGATGGCGGTGGAAGCGAAGAATCTTGACTGCGACGTGAAAGAACGGCACGCAAGGACTTTGTGGCCACTGCTTCCCTGTTGTAGGGTGGGGCCGTTTCCAGTCCAATTACAGTAACTGCGTGCATTCGATCGAACCTGCCTGGTCTCGGTTGGAATCTGCCTGACCGAGAAAAACTTCTTCATCGCATCCACGCCACCGGACGTTCCGATGCAGCGAGCGGATGCGTACATCTAAGCCCTCGAGCGCGGCAAACTGGTGCGCCAGAGGTGGTGCTAATTTACAAAGCGACTCATGCGGATGTTCATGACGATGCCAAGGGCCAGGAACGTGAATAAAACCGATGAGCCACCATAACTCATTAAGGGCAACGGAATTCCGGTGACCGGCATAAAGCCGATGACCATGCCCACATTGACCGCGATCTGAAAAATCAGGACGGCCACGACCCCCATAATAATCAACGTGCCGGGCAGGTCAGCGGCGGTTTGAGCGTTTTGGACCAAACGCATCAACAACAAGAAGTATAACAGCAGGACGAAGATAGCTCCGGCCAATCCGTGCTCCTCGCAAAATGCCGCAAAAATGAAATCCGTATACGGAATGGGGAGAAAGTCGCCCTGGGTCTGAGTTCCCTTCTCCGCGCCCTGGCCCCAGATGCCGCCAGAACCGACGGCGATGAGGGATTGGCGAATTTGATACCCGCTGCCGCGGGGATCATTATCTGGCGACATAAAGCTGGTGAGGCGCTGTTTCTGGTAGGGCTTGAGCACCTTGTACCAGGCGGGAACCAGCGCCAGCGAGGCCGCAATACAGAGGATGGCGGCATGTTTGAAACGGATGCCTCCGAGAAACAGTCCGACCAGCAGGACCGGGGCGTAGGTGAGCGCGGTTCCCAGATCGGGCTGCTTGAGCACCAGCAGCATGGGCAGGCCGACGATCGCCATGGCCTTAAAGATGTCTTTCCAGGTGAGGTCGCGACCGTTGAGATTGGTGAAAAAGCGGGCCAGGACGACGATGAGGATGAGCTTGACCCACTCCGATGGCTGAAAGTGAATGCCGCCGGGCAGGCTGATCCAGCGTCTCGCGCCCAATACTTTGTGACCGACGGCCAGCACGGCCACCAGCGAAACCAGGCAGAACCCATAGGCCCAGATGGCGATGTCGAGCAGGATGTGATAGTCGATGAGCGAAAGAATAAACATGCTGGCGAAGCCGCCGGCCAGCCAGAGCATCTGTTTTTCATCGAAGTGGACGAATTTTGTGTGCAGGGTGGCGCTGTAGATTTCCAGCACGCTGATGATCGACAGCGCCGTGACGAAGGCCATCAGGGTCCAGTCGAAATCGCGATAGGAAAGAAATCGGCGCATTCAGTACCGTTCCTCTGTGGCGCACGAAGATTCCATCCCACACCCCAGAAACGAGATGTGGGGCACCCGGGAAATATTCTCTCGATCCTTCACTTCCGTCGTCACTGGCCACCTCTGTCAGTTGTCGGCGGCAGCACAAATGTTCCGGCTTGCAGGGTGGTACCTTTGGGCAGCGAGAATCCCGCAGTGATGCGCGCGGGCAGTTGCTTCGCCTGACGGTCGGCCGGATGGGCAGCGTTTGCGGTCCAGAGTGCCGCCATTTCCGTCGGAGGTGCGGACGCAACACGAGGATGCTGCAGCTGACCTACGGATTTTGGCTTGGCAAGGTCGGGCGCGGATTTTTCTTTTGCGGGCACGGCCGGAGCTGGCGCTGGTGCGGGATTGGTCCTGGTGGCAACTTGCATCAGGTTGTGGTCGCGAAGACGTTCTTTATCGACGTAGGCCTCAATGACGCGGGCAGCGAGACGTGCGCTGAAATATCCTTCTGACCCGTTTTGCCACATCACAACGACTGCAATCTCCGGATTTCTGCGCGGCGACATGCCGAAAAACCAGGCGGTATCGTTGAGTTTCGCGCCGCCGCCGACAGATGCCTTATACGCATTGCTGACGATCTGGGCGCTGCCGGTTTTGCCGGCGAAGTCGATGCCTTCCAAATGCGCGAAGCCGGCGGTTCCCGCGAAGGTGAGCACCTGGGCCATCGCGTCCGTCACGGTTTCCCAATTCGCAGGATCAATGTGAATGTATTGATCGCCGGAGCCGGGAAATTGATCTTTGTAATACTCCTTCAGGTCCGGAGGAATCTCATCCGGAAAGACGACGTGGGGACGCTTGAGAACGCCGCCGGAGCCGATGCCCGCAAGCGCGCGGACAAGTTGGATGGGGGTGACGGCCAGCGCGCCCTGACCGATACCGACAGAGATGGTTTCGCCGGCAAACCACTTCTGATGGTAATTTCGCATTTTCCATTCCGGCGAGGGCACGATACCGGAGGCTTCATCCGGCAGATCGATGCCAGTCTTTTGTCCCAGGCCGAACATGTGCGCCCATTTCGCGATCATGTCGATGCCCATTTTTTCTGCCAGCGTGTAGAAAAAGACGTCGCAGGACTGGTAGATGCCCTTGGTGATGTCGGTAATGCCGTGCGACTGATGGCGAGCGGAGATCCAGCACTTGAAATAGCGGCCGTAGAAAACGGCGCCACCATGACAGTCGACTTTCAAATTTTCCGCGATGCCTTCCTGCAGGCCGGCAATGGCTTCAATAATTTTGAAGGTCGAGCCGGGAGCCAGCTGTGCCTGAATGGCCTTGTTCATCAGCGGATGGTCGGGATCGGTGATGAGCTTGTTCCATTCGTCGCGATGGATGCGGATGGCAAACTCGTTGGGATCGAAGGTTGGATGGCTGACCATGGCCAACACTTCTCCAGTACGTGGATCGATGGCGATAATGGCGCCCTGGCGCGGGCCCAGGGCCTCTTCCGCGGCCTTCTGCACATCGAGATCGATGGTGAGCTTGATGGATTTTCCGGGAGTGGCGGGCTCGATACCGAGGGCGCCGAGTTCGCGGCCATGGCTATCGACGATCACGTCACGCGAACCATCGGTACCGCGCAGGATGGGATCGTAGGATTCTTCCACACCGGCACGGCCGACCACATCCCCAGGCTGATAGAAGGCATAACGCGGATCGTTCTCCAGCATGTCTTCCGAGACTTCGCCGACGTATCCGATCAAGTGGGCGGCAAATCCGTTGCTGGGATAGAGGCGGCGCTGTTCCTCAATCGTTTCCAGCTCGGGCAGCTCATTGGCATGGGCGGCAATGAAGGCCTGCTCGTCCGGCGTGATGTCCTGCTGCAGCGGAATGGGTTGATATTTTGGTTGATGGCGATAGCGCAAAAGTATCGCTTGCAGCTGATCGACCTGCATGTGCAGGCCGTCCGCGATCAGCGGCAAATCCGCATCGAGATTGCGGGCCTGCTCCGGAACTAAGAAGCAGGTGACGGAGGGATAATTGTCGACCAGCAGGCGGCCGTAGCGATCGTAAATTTTCCCGCGCGGCGCGAGGATGGGGACTTTGCGAATGCGGTTGGCTTCCGCCAGGGCTTTATAGTTTTGCGCACCCAGAACCTGCAATCGCCACAGGCCGGAGACAAGAATCACCAGGATGGCAGCGATGATGTACTGCATCACCGTCAGCTTGACCGTGGGGATTCGATCGTCTTTGTTATATGTGCCAGCCATGGGGAAGGATTGCCTCTAGAATACTCTGGATTTGCTGCGTTATTCGCGCTGCCGAAGGCGGTCGAATAGTGCAAAAAGGACTACCCCCACCAGCGCGTTCACCAGGGCGCGAATCAGGTCATGCAGCCCATACCACTGCTCATGAATGCCAATCAGCCGGCGCAAAATCAACACATGCAGGGTGCTGGCCAGCAGGATAAAACAAAAATTCATGATGAGGCGGGTGCCGGGATTATCGACATCGATACGCACGCCAATCGAGGCGGCAAGATAGCCAAGAATGCAATCAATGATGCCATTGATGCCGAGCGGCAGGTGGGTCATGGCGTCTTGAATGATGCCGATGACCAGACCGAGCAGCGTACCGCCGATGGGATTACGACGCGACACCGAAAAATAAATGACGACCAGAACGGGCAGGTTGAGAATGTCGAAGGACGGAAAGCGCAGTGGAATGTAGACCTGCAGAAAAATGGCAATCAGCGGAACCAGAATCAGGACAGCCGGATGGAAGCGGTGCTCTTCCATTTCTCGACGCGAGCGCTGGGTCAGGAGGGCCATGGTTAGTTCTGCGGCTCCTGACCGGTCGTGGGCTGGGTGGAAGCGGCAGGGCGGTGCACGGTCTTCGGATGTTCAGTGGCGGACGCCGGCGTGGCGGAATCCACGTGGGTAGAAACCTTGGGATGTTCGGTGGCTGGCTTCGCCTGGGACGTTGTGGGTTTCGGTTGCGCGGTTGCCGGGGTCGTTTCCGTACGCTTGGAACTGGATGCTGGGGTCGTCGCGTGCTCCGTGGTCGCGGGTGTTGCTTGCGCTGGGTAGACCTGATTGGGATAGGTGGCCCCGGGGACAAGAGACGAGGCCGGCGGAGTCGCGTCTGGAGTGAACTGATCGGGATGCAGCGAAGCGGGCGGACGAACCGGAGGCGGCGGCGAATTGGCATTGATCGGTTTGCCATCCGGACCCACCGTCGCGGGCGGCGGCACACTGGGTAGCCGCTGCGCCAGAATGTCGGCGGCCTTCTGCTCGCTGGTCGCTATATCCTGCTGCATGGTGGCGGGCATGGTGTTTTGCGTTTGTGTGATGACCAGCACATCATCCAGCCGCGACAAGTTGACGGCGGGATGAACCAGGACGGCGACGTAGGGATTGTGCTCCGGATCGTTGACCACGCGCTCGACAGTTCCAACGGGAAGGCCGGAAGGATAGACGCTATCGCCGCCGCTGGTGACCACGGCCTCGCCAGGTTGAATGCGTTCATCCGGAAGAATGTCGATGATTTCTGTTTGGCCGGCAGCATTGCCGCGCAGAATGCCACGGAGTCGCGTCTGGGTTAGAACGATGCCGAGGCCGCTGGTTTGATCGTTAATTTCGAGAACCTGGGCGGTGTGGGGAAACACATCGCGGACCTTGCCGACCACGCCATCCGGGGTGATGACCGGCATATCCGTCTTGAGGCCGTCTCGAGAACCTTTGTCGATGACCAGCACGCGCGACAGATCGGTGCCGCTGGTGCCGATGATATGCGCGGCCACTGTTTTTGCGACGTATTGCTGCTGGAAGCCAAACAATTTCTGCAGACGCAATCCTTCGCGAGCATCGACGGCGAGTGAGGATTGTTCCATTCGAATGCGATTCAATTCCGACTGCAGCTGCTGATTCTGCTGGCGGACATGACGCAGATCCACGTAGTTATGCCAGGTGGAACTGACGCCGTGCCCAACGGAAAGGAAGGCGCGCTCGAAGGGCGAAAAGGCCGTGACCACCCAATAACGGATGAGGCGAGTCTGCTGTCCATCCTTGCCGTTGTTGGGGCTACGAACCTGTACGGCGAGGCCGAGCAATTGCGCCAGCACGATCGCCAGCAGGACCAGTGGATTACGGTAGCGGCTGAGAAAAGATTCCATGGGGCTAGAGCAACAGCAGGGTTGCTTTGATGTATCCGAAAATCCTTATGTAGGCTTTTTCCTGGGGCAAAAAGCCTGCCATCTACAATCGTTCCGCGTGAAACCTGCCCTGCTGTTGCTCTATGGGCGGGCTGCCAGGAGGGTACCTAGCAGCTCGGTGGATCGATGGGGGAGGGCAAAATTAATCAATCTTGATCTTGCGCAGCAAACGGAAGTCCGACAGCATTTTTCCCGTGCCCAGTACGACAGAGGCCAGTGGATCGTCGGCGACGGAAACTGGCAGCCCCGTTTCTTCGCGAATCCGCTTGTCCAGGTTTTTGATGAGCGCGCCACCACCGGTCAGCACGATGCCGCGGTCGCTGATATCGGCGGAAAGTTCTGGCGGGGTACGTTCCAGGGCAACGCGAATCGCGTTCATGATGGTGCTGATGCATTCCGCCAGAGACTCGCGAATTTCGCTGTCGTCGATGGTGATGGTCTTGGGCACGCCTTCAATCAGGTTGCGGCCTTTGATCTCCATGGTGACAGGCTTGTCCAGCGGATAAGCGGAGCCGAGTTCCATCTTGATATGTTCTGCGGTGCGCTCGCCAATCAGCAGATTGTATTTGCGCTTCAGGTAATTCATGATGGCTTCGTCCATCTGGTTGCCGGCCATGCGGACGGAACGCGAATAGACGATGCCGGAAAGTGAGATCACCGCGATATCAGTAGTGCCGCCGCCGATGTCGACGACCATGTTGCCGCCGGGCTCTGTGATGGGCAGACCGGCGCCGATAGCGGCCACCATGGCCTGCTCGACAAGATAGACTTCGCTGGCCTTGGCACGATAGGCGGAATCTTCCACCGCGCGCTTTTCCACCTGGGTAATTTCTGACGGAACACCGATGACGATGCGCGGATGGACCAGCATCTTGCGGCCATGCGCTTTCTGAATAAAATAATTCAGCATTTTTTCGGTAACCTTGAAGTCGGCGATGACGCCGTCTTTCATGGGCCGAATGGCGACGATGTTGCCGGGAGTGCGGCCCAGCATTTCCTTGGCTTCCTTGCCCACCGCTTCCACTTCGCCTGTGACCTTGTTCAGCGCAACGATTGAAGGCTCATTGACAACGATGCCCTTGCCAGCTGCGAAGACAAGCGTGTTGGCCGTGCCAAGGTCGATGGCCAGATCGCTTGAGAACAAGCTGAACAGCGAACGCAGATTGTGACTGCGTGAGGAGCGTGAGTGATAGCCGTTAGAGGACATTCAGTGTTTAACGTGCCTTTTGGGGAATCGTGTTACCTCCCATTGTACGGCCATGCGAGAGCACATGCCGATGGAACGTTGTGCTGGGGAATCGCCGAAGGCAGGTATCGGGAAAGATATCGGAGGGGGTCCAGGTCCTGAACCGAGCCCATTGTGAAAATTGCAACGAATAAAAACGCAGCTCGGAGCCGCCGAAGAAATAGTCTCACAGCGCGCCTGACGACCCATGGGGAATGGGAGGGCGGCTATCTGATCGTTATGGCTAGGTAGAAAGTGGGGAGGCGATTCGCCTCCCCTATAGAAGCATTTGCTTTATTCAAGGGATTAATGGGGAAGCCAGATGAGCATCCCCAAAGCTGCCATCATTACGAACGAGTTCGTCGCTATTAATCGGCTTACCCAGTTGTTGAAAACTTTCACATCCGCCAGCGTGTGATTGGGGAGTATCCGGCGGTAAATGCTCCACAACCTTTTGCAGCCCAAAGTCATAATTACTGCGTATGGCAGCGGGACGGAGAACACCAAGATCCAGGAGTCATACCGGTAGGCGAGCATTGTCATTAGCAGAACTGCCGCAAACACTCCTAACAATGCGACGAAAATTCCACCGTTGTGCAAATGGGGTCGCAGGGCTTCATGCAACGGTTCCTGATCCATGTCAATTTCCATCTCCTTCGGACACCGCTCCGGCTATGCCCGACATCATTCCCATAACAGAAAACGCATCGCCAAGATAAAGCGTCGCACCGAGAAACACCGCCATTTCTATAGGTGGGCAAAAGATGCCAATAATGCCGAGGACTCCGGCCGCAATATAGAGCACTTCGTGCGTCGGCAATAACACCTCCATAAGGTGTGGCTTTCCTCTTTTGAATGAGCTTGAGATGTTCAATACGCCGCCGCGCTGTTGGGCTAGAGCTGCTAATGCCTGCATCGCTGTCTCATATGTGCTGAAAATGCTTGCTACTGCATTCGACGCTAGCGCAGCGCTTTGGGAAGCGCTACTGATTTGCTGCGCCACAACTAGCATCTGCGCGTACGTTACAGGCGCAACCTTCTGCGCTTGAGCTAGGAGGGCGGCAACATTAACCGCAGCTGGATCCAGTGCGCTAATTGCGGACGCTTGACTTGTTAGGGAGGCCTGAACTGCCGCTGTATTGCCTGTGCTATTCATCTCGTCAACCCACGTCGCGAAGGCAGTTGCGTGCGCGGTCAATTCGGTAGATGTGAGGCTGTTTTCGTTAACGCCGGCTACGGCCGAATGTGTGGTCGTACAGTACGCATTCGCAATGTTGGGGTTTATTGGGGGGGCAGTATGGGTCGCACTGCGAACGCTTTTCGTGGCATACCAATCAATGCGAAACCGCCTGCGAGAGCTGCGCCAGACCTTAAGACGTTTCTTCGATTCACAATGGCCTCCGGAACGTGAACTGCGAGGTTGTGGAACAATGCCCGTGAAAGAGCCTTGCTAGTGATGTGCATACGATGCTGGTCTCAATTTGGCGACGTGTCAAGAGTTTTATCGAACCCGCCTCCGACTAAAGCCGTTGCCATGTTGAGGTGCGCCACGTCACAGGTCGGGAGAGTAAGAGGCTGGATTTTCGGCAGTGACTTTAGTTTTTGCCGCGCGAGGGTCGGGCGTCGCGCTTCTTTGCGGCTTTCAAGGGAAACTGCGGCTCGGTCATGCGTTTGGGGTCGAGGATTTCGGCGATTTCCTTTTCGCTGACGAGCTTTTTTTCGCGTGCAAGCTCGACGATGGTGCGACCGGTGGCGATCGGATTCCTTCACGATTTCCGCTGCTTTGGCGTAGCCGATGTAGGGATTCAGCGCGGTCGCGAGCGAGACAGTGCTCTCGGCATACATCTGGCAGCGGGCGCGATTGGCGGTGATGCCGGCAATGCAGTATGACGTCGAACTGGCGCAGCATGTTGGCGAGAATCGTGATCGACTGCAGAACGTTGTAGGCCATGGTCGGCATCATCACGTTCAATTCAAGTTGGCCGGCCTGTACGGCGTAAGCAACGGCCGTGTCATTGCCGATGACCTGGAAGCTGACCATGGCTGCGAGCTCCGCCATCACGGGATTAATTTTGCCGGGCATGATGGACGAGCCAGGCTGCAGACTTGGCAGAACGATCTCCGCCAGGCCGGTGTTGGGGCCGGAGGCGAGCAGGCGCAGGTCATTTGAGATGCGAATGATTTCGAGGGCGAGCGTGCGCAGCGCGGCGCTGACATCCGCCATGCAGGCGGTGGACTGCATCGCCCAGCGCATGTCGTGTGCGGGGGTAAGTTTTTGGCCGGAGAGCTTTGCCAGGCGCGCGATCGCTTGCGTGCGCGATATTGCGGATGTGTGTTGATGCCGGTGCCGACGGCGGACCCGCCAAGGCCGAGTTCGCGCAAGGAGTCGGACTGCTGCGCGATGTTGGCTCGCGTTTTGCGGATGGCGACGGCGTAGGCGGCAAATTCCTGGCCGAATCGAATGGGAACCGCATCCTGCAAGTGCGTGCGGCCGGACTTGAGAATGCTGTCGAATTCTTTGGCTTTTTTCTCGAAAGTGCCGGCCAGCGAATCTAGCACCGGGTACAGATCTTCGAGCGCCAGCAAAGTTGCCCAGGCGCATGGCGGTGGGAAAAACATCGTTGGTGGATTGGCCGTAGTTCACGTGGTCGTTGGGATGGACGTGGGCATACTCGCCGAGCTTGCCACCCCCCGTTTTTCCTCCAATGATTTCATTGGCGCGATTGGCGATGACCTCGTTGGCGTTCATGTGGAAGCTGACGCCGGCGCCGGCCTGAAACACATCGACCAGAAATTCCTCATCCCACTTGCCGTCGACGACTTCTTGTGCGGCTTGCGAGATAGCATCGGCACGATGCGCGTCGACCAGGCCGAGTTTTTTGTTGGTCTCGGCGGCGGCACGCTTGACCATGCCGATAGCTCGAATAAGTAAGGAGTGGGCGCGCATGCCGGAGATGGGATAGTTATGGACGGCACGCGCCGTTTGCGCACCGTAATAGGCGTGCGCGGGAACTTCAATGTTTCCCAGCGAATCTTTTTCTTTGCGTGTTTTGGGCATGATGCGTAACTCCTTCGCCAAAACGTCTCTATTCAGTCTTTGGCGATGACATTCCACTCGACTCGGCAGCCTGCTTGATGACAGCGTTTCTGGCCATGAGAAGGTGTGTCAATCGTCGCTTTACAAGTAGATGCTCCGTGAACACTCCCAGCAAATAGACGGGAAAGGAGAAATGCAATTCATCCCGCATCTCCGTGCGATTCGAATTCACGCGACGGAGGAAGTGATCGTGTTTGAAGGATTTCAAGGATCGGAAGAGGCCGCGGATCATGGCATCCTGAAAGTACGCGGGCGGTTCCAGACGAGTGATCTCGCTAGTGTGGGTCACCCAAATGCCAAATTGCCTGGTTTTCCAAGTGACCCGTTCCCCGAGCCCGATGAATCCGTTTGTGATGCCGCCCACAGCTTTGATCCCATACTGGCGCGCGGCGGATAGTTCCAGATCGATGCTCAAAGACAAGCGAAAGCAAATCTCTATGGGCGCTTCGATCATCGTGGTGCAATGGATGGCCGTCATGAAATCACATCGTCTCTGCTGGAACTTGTGCGATCGAGACCACGTGGCCGTCCGCCGCGACGGTCTAAACTAGTATGTTCGACTTTCTTCGAGGAAAACACCAATCATCATGGCCACGATTCGCCAGCAGGATTTTATCCAGAGCGTCGCCGACGCCTTGCAGCACATCTCCTATTACCACCCGGTCGATTACATTACCAACCTGGCCCGCGCCTACGAGCTGGAGCAGTCGCACGCCGCCAAGGATGCGATGGCGCAGATCCTGATCAACTCCCGCATGTGCGCCGAGGGCCATCGGCCGATTTGCCAGGATACCGGAATTGTGACCGCGTTTGTGAAGGTGGGGATGGACGCGCGCTGGGACCGCACCGACATGACCGTCGAGGAGATGGTGAATGAGGGCGTGCGGCGCGCGTATCTGAATCCGGACAATATTCTGCGGGCTTCGATACTGGCCGACCCGGCAGGAGCGCGCAAAAACACGAAAGACAATACGCCGGCTGTGGTGAGTATCTCGATGGTGCATGGCGGCAATGTGGATGTGACGGTAGCGGCGAAGGGCGGCGGCAGCGAGGCGAAGTCGAAATTTGTGATGTTGAATCCGACCGACTCGATTGTGGGCTGGGTGTTGAACACGGTGCCGACGATGGGTGCGGGATGGTGTCCGCCGGGAATGCTGGGGATCGGCATCGGCGGCACGGCGGAAAAAGCGATGCTGCTGGCGAAAGAGTCGCTGATGGATCCAATCGACATGCAGGAGCTGATTGCTCGCGGACCGAAGAATCGGCTGGAAGAATTGCGGATTGAAATTTACGAGAAGGTAAATCGGCTGGGAATCGGCGCGCAGGGGTTGGGCGGACTGACAACGGTGCTGGACGTGAAGATTCTCGACTATCCGACCCATGCCGCGAACCTGCCGGTGGCCATGATTCCAAATTGCGCGGCAACACGTCACGCGCACTTTGTGCTGGATGGCAGCGGGCCGGCGACACTGGAAACGCCGTCGCTGGAACACTGGCCGAAGCTGACACACGATGTTTCGAAGGCGCGGCGAGTGAACCTGAACACGGTGACGCGAGCCGAGGTAGCGACGTGGAAGCCGGGCGAAGTGCTGCTGCTGACGGGCAAGCTGCTAACCGGGCGCGACGCGGCGCATAAGCGCATGACGGACATGCTGAACGCCGGCGAGAAGTTGCCGGTCGACTTTACAGATCGATTTATTTACTACGTCGGGCCGGTGGATCCGGTGCGGGATGAAGTAGTGGGGCCGGCGGGACCAACGACCTCGACACGCATGGACCGGTTTACGCGACAGATGCTGGAGAAGACGGGACTGCTGGGCATGGTGGGCAAGGCGGAGCGTGGACCGGCGGCGATTGAGGCGATCCGCGATTACAAAGCCGTGTACCTGATGGCGGTAGGCGGTGCGGCGTATCTAGTGTCGAAGGCAATCCGCGGCAGCCGTGTGCTGGCGTTTGAGGACCTAGGCATGGAAGCGATTTATGAGTTCGACGTGAAGGACATGCCGGTCACGGTGGGAGTAGATAGCGAGGGTAACTCCGTGCACCACACTGGACCGAAGGAATGGCAGGCGAGAATTGCGGGGATACCCATCCTGCAGTAAGTGAAGTTAGCTCTCTATACCTACAAAAAGAAGCTCCGGCATTTACCGGAGCTTTCTTTTTGTAGGTAAGCATGTGTCTTAGAAGAGTAGCTTCAGTGCAACTTGCATGATGCGGGGGTCGCGTGCCCCATAGACAATGCCGAAGCTATTTCCATCGTTGTAATTTCCATCTGGGTTAACAAACTGCGCATGGTTAAAAAGGTTGAAAGCTTCAGCGCGGAACTGCAGCTTCATATCCCCCTTGATGTCGGTATCTTTCAGCAGCGCCATGTCCCAGTTATTGACTCCGGGACCGACAAAGGAGCGGCGCATCACATCTCCGACCTGACCCAGGTTCTCGCGCGTGAAGTAGTTTGGATTGAAGTACGGCATTCCTTTCCTAGGATTGCGGTTGATGTAGAGCGGACTGCCGTTATTGGCATAGTTGGGAGCGTCGAAGCTGGTGTTCGCTCCGATGAGTGAGTAGTCGTCGTTCTCACCCAGCTGGACCGGCTCTCCAGACACGAAGCTGGTAATTCCAGAGAGCGCCCACCCTGCGGTAAAGCGCTTGGCCACATCCCCTTTGCCGATGAAGTTATTAAACGGCAGCTGCACAGTGTAACTAATCACCAGGTTTTGCGGCACGTCGAAGGTGGAGAGCGCGCGGCTGGCGCTGGGATTGAAGACGTTGGTTGGATCGAAGACTCCCGAGCCGTTGTCCATCGACTTCGACCACGTATAGCCGACAAGGAAGTTCGCATACTTCTCGGTGTGCTGAATACTTACCTGAAGCGAGTTGTAACTGGAACTAGCCACGGAGGACATAAATGAGTCTGCGCCGAAGTTGGATCCGAAACGAGTCCGGGTGCTGTTGACGACCGTTCCATTCGCTTCAATGTACTGATTTTGCTCTCCAAACGGACCGCAGGTTTGCGTATTCGGTGCGACGTTCGCCGGATTGCTCAAATACAGGCAGAGCGAAGGATCGCCTGGGTTGGCTTCAATAAAGGTCAGGTTATGCCGCCCTACTGCGCCAACGTAGCTCACGCTGGCAACGGTATTGCTGCCTAGCTGGCGTTCCAGCGACAACTCAAACTGCTGGGTGTACGGCAGCACATTTGTAGGAGAGAAATAGTCAGAGCCGGAGATGGGCTCGACCTGGGACCATGGGAAGGTAGTGTCCGGATTTTTGGGCGACACATTCGTCGGCGGAAACACGAATGGAAACGCATTCTGCTGCACCTGGCCGGTTTGGCGAGTCACGTAAGGGGAGGCAAACAGCGGCGGCCCAGGGCTGGCATAGAAAAGTCCATAGGGCGCGTCGCCGACTTCGACAAAGCCCGTGGCGTCGACGATAGAGGTGTAGAAGATTCCATACCCGGCGCGGATACTGAATTTACCCGGGCCACCGAGAAGTTTCCCCAACCAACCTTCGGTAATATCCGGGGCAATTGCAATTCCAATTCTAGGAGCGAAGTTCGTATATTTGACCGGCGCCAGGGTCCGCGGCACACCCGGATCGAGCGGCACAACAAGCCCGGTAGGAGCACCTGGGAACGACAGGGATTGCTCACCTTGAATAAGAGTCTCTAACTTGTTCTGCGTGTCGTACCACGGCGTAGCCACCTCCCAGCGCAGTCCATAGTTAAGAGTAACTGTGGGAGTTACACGCCAGCTGTCCTGCCCGTAGAGGCCATAGTATTTGCTGCGGGAATCTAGGATCTGGTAACTAGCCTGGATGAAGTAATTCGGCGCTCCGATCAGATAGTCAGCAAAATCAAACCCGGTTTCCTGACCGCCGAAACCATACTGTCCATTTTGACCATAGGTGTTGCGCTCGTTGATCTGGTCATAGTGGAAGTCGCCTCCGAATTGCATCGTGTGGGTTCCGATAATTTTGGTGAGGTTGTCAATGATCTGAACTGTGTTGTTGAATTGGCGGAGAGTATCTGGGGGCACGCCGAAACTGTAGTTATTGAAGCCCACGTTCGGCACGCCTTCCAGCGACGGATCGGTGGAAGCAACGCCGCCGGTCGGCCCCCAGGGCGTGTTAAATCCCAAAGAAGACAGAGTGACACCGAGACCTCCTACCGGGACTCCTTGCAGGTTTACATCCCGCAGATAAACAAAGCGAACATCATTGACGGTGGAATTGTTGATGGTTGTGGTCAGACCAAAGTTCGCCATCTGAGTGAGACCGTTCAGATCGGCATCAAAGCCGGGGATGTTGACGGCAAAGTATGGATTGACCTCATTATATTTGTCCGCAAAATAATAGCCGAACAGAGCACCGAAGCGGGTGTTGGTATCCACACGAATGCCGCCCTTGTTGTCCGTCAGGGTCTGGTTGAAGGCCGACGTCTGATAAGCATTTTGTCCGGGCACGTTTGGCGTGGGAATATATTTCAACATGTTCTGCGCCACCGGGGAGACGGCAGTGGCAGGGATGACGGCGTTGGGAAAAACGCAGGTCGCAGTATCGGTGCACCCCGCGGTGTAATAGGGTTCGCCGTTGGTGACTGTATATCCCAATTCCTGAGATAGGACGCCGGCCCAGTACGCTCCTTGTACCCCCAGGCCGCCGTTGGCGGGATCTGAATTTTCAAGCGAGGCCACCTGATCCGTCAAATTTCCCGTACGATCTGCCAGGGAAGGCACTGGAAAGAACTGGGTTGATCCGACGATTGTTTTCGTTCCCTGGTAGTCTCCAAAAAAGAAAAGCTTGTCTTTTTTAATCGGGCCGCCAACGGTTCCGCCAAATTGGTTTTGAATAAAGACGCCGCGATCGGGGGCGAAATAATTCTTCGCATCCAGGTCTGTATTACGCAGGAAGTCGAATGCATCGCCATGAAACTGATTGGTACCAGACTTGGTGACTACATTGATCTGTCCACCGCTGAAGTTTCCATACTCCGCATTGAAGTTATTGGTGATGATGCGAAATTGCGCGATGGAATCGAGGTTGGGAACGAAAGCGGCCGCATTGTGGACGCCTTCTTCCGCGTCAGCCCCGTTCACCATAAAGCCGTTGCCCTCCGGCTGGCCGCCGTTGATGGATTGCAGACCCATCGAACCCGTGCCGCCGCCATCTACCCCTGAAACACCGGACCCACCGGATGTGGCGACGTCGCTATAGGGCGAGACGCCCGGCTGCAGGGCCAAAAGGTCAATGTAGGAGCGGCCGTTGAGCGGAACAGAAGTAATTTTTTCACCCTGAATCACATCGCCCATCTGCGTGCTCTGGGTCTCCACCTGGAGAACGTCGCTGCGCACTTTCACCGTGTTGGAAACCTGGCCAATCTCCATTTTGATATCAATCCGGACGGCGGAGTTGGCGTTAATGATGACGCTGCTCTCTAGAAAATCGCGATATCCTGGCTGACTGACGGTCACGTTGTAGGTGCCTACGTTTAAGGCCGGGAACGCATAGAAACCCTTCGCGTCGGTGACGGTGGTGTGCTGGATGTTGGTCGCGACGTCGGTCGTAACCACGGTCACGCCGGGAACGACGGCGCCGTTGGGATCTGTAACCACTCCTGAGATGGAACCGGTGATGCTTGCCCAGGCTGCGATGGACCCCAGGACAAAAAAGATACCGATAAGGAAGGAAAGAGACTTGTTGAAGGTCTTCATAAATCGTGTCCTCACGTTGATGTTCGTACCCGAAATCCGCAGCGAAAGAGCGTTCTTTATCAAGCTCTTATGGAGACTCGGATTTTTCCATCCCTGACATATGACTGTCAATCAAAAATGTATGCTGCGAAACGATACCAAGCGAAATCGGAAAAGGAATGCATGCGCGGCGACAACGTGGACTGCACGCACGGCAGCTCTGCGCGCAGAGTCGTCGAGGATGGAAACGAGTTACGCGTTCGACGGGAAGGAAAAACTAGCCGATCTGGTTGTAGTGCTGCGCGGCTCTCCAGCCAATCTTTGAAGCGGGCGAGAGCTCGAGTTCCCGCACATCTGCTCCGCGACGAACGGCGGAACCATGCGGACCGGAGCCTGGCAGGAAGCGATTGCTTGCGGAAAGGAGAGTTGCGGTCAGCTCCGGCAGAACCTGCGACACACGCGCGGCGACAATGGCGTGCGGCGTGATCGCGATTTCTGTCGATCTGGAAATGACCGCAGTGACAATCTGGCGCGCTGCGTCCTGTGCGGTCGCGGAAAGGCCAGGAAGATTCGCCAGCAGGCTGAACCATCGGTACTCGCGAGGGGCATCTCCTGAGAAAAGCGCGTTGAGATGAGAGCCCGTGCGCATCAGACCAGGGCAGACGGTGAGAACATGAATTCCCTTCTGCCGCAGCTCGGCATGGAGTCCCTGGGAGAAGCCGGTGACTGCAAATTTGCTGGCGGTGTAGGGCAGCAAATGCGGCACCGCAACTTTGCCGCCGACCGAAGCGATGTTCACAATCGTTCCCTCACCACGGCCAAGCATCTGCGGCAGAACCATCATGGAGCAATGAACACCGGAGAAGAAATTGGTATCCATGGCGTTGCGAAAATTCTCAATGGTCTGAGCTTCGATTGGACCTACTGTGATGACCCCGGCATTATTGACAAGGATGTCGATCCGCCCGAAGTGTTCCGTCGCGCGCTGGATCAGGGATTGAACTTCCTCCGGTCGAGTGAGGTCGGCGGGCACGACCAGGATGCGATCTGAATCGACCGCTGTTCTTTCGAGAAGAAGCGCGCGAGCCCGCTCGAGTTCT
The DNA here is from genome assembly GCA_963794795.1 of uncultured Acidobacteriota bacterium. Taxonomy (GTDB): domain Bacteria; phylum Acidobacteriota; class Terriglobia; order Terriglobales; family Acidobacteriaceae; genus JAKAAZ01. The sequence goes on from CAWCFC010000020.1 coordinate 68,236, forward strand.
TGAGCATCGCGGGCGGTCAGGACGATTCTGGCTCCATAATGGCCAAACTCTTCGGCAATCGCGAGGCCTAACCCGCGGGACGATCCGGTAATGAGCACGACTTTGTCGCGGAGCTGGGTGGCCGCGGGAAGCTGCTTCGATGCAGGGGAGTGCTTTTTCGCGGCTGCTCGGCGCTGGCGTTCCATCAACACGGCAGCGATGGCTCCCGCAGTAAGAACGGCGGTGCCAGCCAACACTGAAGTTGCAATCAAAGCTGCATGTTTGACTTTCATCAACTCTCCTCGCTCGCCCGCGTGCATTCCATAATGGATGGCTTGAGACCATGATTGTATTCCCGTTCAACTGCGAGTTGACGACAGCAAAAAGCCAGGGATCAATGAAGGCATGCACGCCCGACACGCGTGGCAACCTCTCCGCTGAGAACCCATCGATAAGGACGAAGGCTTTGTCAAGGGGCACCCATGCGTCGATAAATTATCCCTAGGGTTATCATAGTCTGATAACCTGTCCTAGTGAGCCGTCCCCATAAGATGAAAGATCACGGTCTTGAAAATCTTTTGGCTCTCGATGGTGATACGTACGTGATCCATGAAGCGGGATATTGGGTAAAGTTCGATGTGAAGCGGGTCGATCCGGCTCCAGAATGGCCGCACGGAATTAAGTATTCGCTTACGCTGCACGGTCCAGGAAATGAACGGCTGGTCGGGTTTGACAATGCGCACGCAGTAAGAAAAACCGGTGGTCCGAGTGGAAAAACCAAAGCGGTAAACGATCACCGGCACAGGTTCAAGACGATTCGACCGTACTCCTATGACAATGCCCTGCAGTTAATCGATGACTTCTGGAAAGCTGTCGATCAGGTCTTACAAGAAAGGACAGGTTCATGACCACACTCAGAGTAGGAATCGCCTCGTACGAGAAGATGAAGGAGCGCACCCGCGCGATTGCCCGCGGAGAATTGAAGCCGGGGCCGCGCGATCCGAAGGTCTGGTTTCCTTCGACGGAGAGCATGGCTCGGATTCTGTCCTCGAAAAACCAAGATTTACTGGATGTGATCCGCAGAACTTCGCCGCAATCGTTGACCGAGCTTGCCGAAGCCACAGGCCGGAAAAAGCCGAACCTGTCGCGTACCATCAAAACCATGCAGCGCTATGGGCTTGTCGAAGTGACACAACAGAAGAACGGTCGGCTCGCACCCAAGGTCGCGTACAAACGCGTCGAATTGACGATGGAATTGGGAGCGTGATGTTGAATGGCTGCAGAAATCGGTGATACTCGCCCTGAGATGAAACAGACCGTGAGAAACCTATGCTCCCTGATGCTACTGGTCGTTTGCCTGGGGTCTGCTTGTGCTCAAAATTCTCGATGCGAGTTGCCTGCCCAGCTAGGCCAAACGATTGCTAGCCAATGGAAGGGTCGGCGGCTGATGCAGCTGAGTGATCTTCGCCGCGACGATCAAAACCTTTGGGTGAAGAAATGGGGTTCTCTCTGCCCAGGTCTGGCGGTTGGCCATTTTCTGGACTCAAAGGCAACAGACGATGCCATCTCCCCCATTAATCCTGAAAACGAAGAGCAGGCGGTGATACTGGCAACGCCCAAGGACCACGGCGGTTTTGACACACAGATCATATCGCCGCCATCTCGTGTTGCCGCGTACGCAGTCGTTCATACGCTCCCACCCGGTAGATACACTGAAGTGGAAGGTGGCTCTACAGTGAATACAAATCTCGATTCCATTGCTGTAGAGACAATCGAAGCGGCCATGACCATGTTTTATGAAATCCGAGGATCGTTCCATTCGCTAGAACTGGAAGAGTAATCTCTCCTAGACGAATACCCACTCTGCTTAAATAGAGGGATGAGAGACGGAGCGGGGACGGCTGCGGATGTACTGGTGATTGGGGCGGGGCCGACGGGGCTGGCGTGCGCCATCGATGCGCAGAATGCAGGGTTCGACACGCTGCTGGTTGACAAGGGCTGCCTTTGCAACTCGCTGTTTCATTACCCGTCGAACATGACCTTCTTTACGACGCCGGAGCTGCTGGAGATCGGCAACATTCCGTTCAGCAGTCCGAACCAGAAGCCGAATCGGCAGGAAGCGCTGGAATATTACCGCAAGGTGGCGCAGCATTTCCGGCTGAAACTGCACCAGTATCAGCATGTGGAGCGGGTCGAAGGCGAGGCGGGCGACTTCATCGTGCACTGCATGGACATTGCCGGGCGACCGCACCAATACAGGGCGCGGGCGCTGATCATTGCCACGGGATATTACGATCGCGCCAACTATCTGAACATTCCTGGAGAAGATCTACCGAAGGTCTTTCACTATTACCAGGACCCTCATCCGTATTTCGACCAGGATGTGCTGGTGATTGGCGGCAAAAATTCCGCGGCAATTTCCGCGCTGGATTTGTGGCGGCATGGCGCGCGGGTGACGTTGGTTCACCGCGGATCGGCGATGCACAAGCATGTGAAGTACTGGATTCTGCCCGATATTGAGAATCGCATCGCGCACGACGAAATCCACGCACATTTCGAAACCGTCGTGGAAGAGATCATGATCGATTCTGTGCGGCTGCGTACATCGGAGGGTCCGATCACGCTGAAGAACGATTTTGTGTTTGCGATGACGGGCTATCATCCGGACTTCAGCTTTCTAGAGGCGCTTGGCGTTCGTCTAACAGGGGCGGACCGCACCCCGGAATTCGATCCGCAGACGCTGGAGAGCAATGTGCCTGGGATCTACCTGGCTGGCGTGGTGGTGGCGGGGGCGAGGACGAACGAAATCTTCATTGAAAATGGGCGGTTCCACGGCGCGCAGATTGCGGCGGGCCTGCGCCAGAAGCTGCGCACGGCAGTGAAAAGCTTGTAGAAGAATGTTGACGCAAGCGATAACGCAAGGCGATCGGGATCGCCATCGAACCCCTGCTTCACTAGAATGAAATCAACGACCTTGATGCGTCAGCTTTTCCCACGCAGTATTCGATGGCAGCTGATCTGGGGCACGGCATTACTGCAATGCCTGCTGGTAGCCGCCGTGTTTGGATACGTCTATCACGAGCAGCGGAACAGCCTCCGACATCGCACCATGGAGAGGCTCACGTACCAGGCGAATGTGCTGGCGACCATCGCCGGCTCCGAATTGAAGGACCAGCGGCTGGGGCGCCTGCAGCTGATTCTGGACGGAATGGCGGCGACGCCGTCGATCCGCGCGGCGCGCATCACAGACATGTCCGGCGACACACTGGCGTACAGCGACGAGACCGGGAAGAAAGCCTATCTGCCGCTGTCAGCGGCGGAACGACGGCAGCTAAGCCCGTTGACCACAGCCAGCATCTTCGACGACGGAGGCCGCGGGATGGTCGCGGCGGAAGCGATTGAAGCGGACAACGTGCCGATCGCGGTCGCATGGGTCTATCCCGATACGGCGGAAGACCAGGTCGATTTATCCAGCCTGCTTCGTTCCGCGTTATTTTTCGCGCTGCTGGCGATTGCGGCGAATGCCCTGTTCTCCCTGTTGCTGGCACGGTCTGTCACGCGGCCATTACGCGGTCTGCTGCGCGGCACCAAGCTGCTGATTCGCGATCCGGAACGCAGCGATGTGTTCCCACTGAAGACGCGCTCGCTGAATGAGGCAGGTGAGTTGACGCGCTCCTTCAACACCATGGTGGCAGCGCTGAAGGAGCAGCGCGCCGGACTCAACGAGACGCTGGCACTGCTGGACTCCATGCTGGCGAATGCTCCCATCGGGTTCGCATTTTTCGATCGCAAGATGCGCTACGTGCGCATGAACCAGTTTCTGGCGGAGATGGATCAGCTCTCCATCAGTCACCATCTGGGCAGAAGCGTGCAGGAAGTCTTTCCCGGCTCGGTAGGGACGCAGCTGGCAGCCGGCATTGAGCAGGTGTTTGTCAGCGGTGATCCGATCCATGAGCTGGAAATCCACGGCGAATTGCCGACCTCGCCGGCGAGCCCACGCATCTGGTTGATCAGTCTCTATCCAGTGCGGACGGGAGGAGATCGAGCGGCAGACGCGCGCACGGCTGCACTCAAAAGCAATGGCGAGTCTGCGCCGGAACCGCAGCGAAACGCTCCGAACCTGCGCTGGGTGGGCGCTGTGATTGTTGACGCAACAGAGAGGAAGCTTTCAGAAGAACTGCTGCGAAGAACGGAAAAGCTGGCGGCGACCGGGCAGCTGGCGGCTTCCATTGCACACGAAATCAACAATCCGCTGGAAGCGGTGACGAACCTGCTGTACTTATTGGACCAACAGCCGCTCGATGCAGAATCGAGACATTACACCGACATGGCGCAGGAGGAAATCGCGCGAGTGTCGCAGATCACGCAGCAGACCCTGCGTTTCTATCGACAGTCTTCCAGCCCAACGCTCATTCAACCGGCTGACGTACTGGATTCTGTGCTGGACCTGCATCACGGCCGATCGAACGCCGCCAAAGTGCAGACGATTCGGCGCTACCGGGATGCGGTGGAACTTTACGCATTCAGCGGGGAGATGCGTCAGTTGTTTGCGAATTTTGTCGGCAATGCGCTGGATGCGATGCCGAACGGCGGAAAAATGTATTTGTCGGTTCGCGCCTCACAGGCGTGGTACCAGCCGGAAGTGACGGGAGTCCGGATCACGATTGCCGACACCGGTTCGGGGATGACCGGAGCGGTGCGCGAGCGAATATTTGAACCGTTCTTTACCACCAAGGAGATTACCGGCACAGGGCTGGGATTATGGATCAGCTCGGAGATCATCGCCAAGCACCAGGGGACGGTTCGGGTTCGCAGCCGGCCCGCCGTTGCGGAACTTGTGGAGAGCGACGGTGCTGCGGGAGCTACGTTTGCAGGTGGGAACGGCCAGATTCCGGCAAAAAAAGGCAGCAGTGGCACAGTCTTCATGCTGTTTTTTCCGTTTAACGGACTGTCGGACCTGGCCGCGACAGAAGAAACGGATTAAGTTGTTTTCTTATTCACAACAATTGTGGAGCGGGACTAAGTTCCGCTGCATCTGCACATGTAGCCGCTTGCCGGTACCAAAGGCAGGCAAAAACCCAACGGCGGACGCGAACCAGGCGCAAGGTAGTGCATAATGCTTGCAAGGCCTACGAGACAGCCTTCTCGACCCAGGAAAACGCCGTGAATCTCCCCAACTCCATCACGATGAGCCGCATCTTTTGTATCCCGCTGCTCATTTGGCTGCTTTCGCGGACATTTCCCTTCCACTCGTTTTATGGCGAGGCGGAGATTCTGGGGTCGGCGCTCTTCATCCTGGCATCGATCACAGATGGGGTGGACGGATATCTGGCTAGAAAACGCGGCCAGATCACGACCATGGGCATGTTGCTGGATCCGCTGGCGGATAAGCTGCTGGTGACAGCCGCTTTTATTTCGCTGGTGGAGATGAATCCGCGGATTGTTCCGGCATGGATCGCGGTGCTGGTAATTGGGCGGGAGTTCCTGGTGAGCGGCCTGCGCTCTATCGCGACCTCTGAGGGCTTCACGATTCAGGCCAGCGACCTGGGCAAGCTGAAGATGGTGACGCAGATTGTTGCGGTTGTGGCGGCGATCCTGGATCATCGCTGGACAGTGTGGCATTTCGGCTGGTTCATTATGCCGGTGCACGTGATTGCCATCACGGCTGTCTACTTTATGGCGCTGGTGTCCATCATTTCTGCAACCGACTACTTTGTCGCGTTCTGGCGGAAGATTGAGCACGCGTCGGTCGCGCGGCGGCAGGAAACCTTCATTATGAGCAGGAAAAAGGACGTTTCTACCGTCGACCGTTTTTCCTGATTCCATTTTCAATCCAGGTGCGTCCATTAGGTGTGGGCCGCATTTGTCGCTTCTGTCTCCTCCTTACAGCGAAGCCCATAAAAAACCCTCGTTTGCTGTGGGGCTCACGAGGGTTTTTTTATGCAGCTTCAATGGAGACCGGCACTACCGCTATGCATGCGCCGGGGCGGAGACGCGATGAGTTCCGTGGATAAAGTGATACGGCGGCCACGGGCCTGACAGCATGATCTGGCAATCACGCATGGTCTGGCTGGCGCACGAATATTTGTTCTGATAGCGAACAACACTCTCGTGCTCAATCAGGTGGGCAATATCGAGCAGCATCTTACCGCTGTCGGTACGACGGCAGCTGATGTCTTCCTCCAATGGGGAAAACATGCGATGGACCTGGACAAAGACGGCCTTTGCTTTGGTCTGGCGTTCCCGCTGCACGGTTGCCGTCTCGCGAAGCCGGGAAAGATATTCTTTTCCCACGCAAGGAGACGACTGGTACTTGGGTGAATCGGGACCAGCATCGTCAAACACCACCTTCAGGTGCATCTCCGCTTTACCGCGGAGGCGTTCCACATTGGCGGTGAACTGGCGTTGATTGCTGCGGACCGAGCGGCGCAAGGCATCGTCGTCGGGAAATACAGTTCCAAAGCGGAAGGGTAATACGGTGGAATGCTCAAAACAATTGGCAATCACTCGTGCATGATCAACGGCCGATTTTTGTTCTAAATTGTCTTCTGGATTGTGTTCACTTACGATGACTGCGAAATCACTGGCGGGGTAAAGGAAGATTTGATTTCCGAGGACACCTACCTGGCTATCGAACGGAACCGGTTTACGATGATGAGCTAGTTCTGGAAATGCTTGTTTCTCTGCAATGCAATATGCATACCATGCCATGCTTAGTCACTCCATCACGCTGGAACGTACCGACTAAAAGACGTCCAGGCTGAAAGTTTGTTTTAGTTTGGACTACATCGAATGCGGTCTCCAAAAAGCAACTATGTACCGATGCGTCAATAGCGGGGCTTCGACGCACCAGCATCATCCTAGTCCTAACCTGCAAAACCGGCAACCGATTCGAACAAAAATGGAGCGTCTTTTTTCGAATAATTTCTTGCAGCGGAAAACGCGTATCACCTTGCCAACAAAATTGTGATGGTACGCACATACAAGGTGCCGCGAAGAGTCGCGAATAGAAGTGTAAAAAGGCAATTGCGCAGGGCAGAAGATACAGAGGTTGCTGCAGACGTGAGAGTTCAGCGAGAGGAAATTCCTGGCTGCGAATCGCAGGGGGCGATCGCATCAAAGCCTTGGCCGAATGATTGGAACGCTTCGGACCTGAGTGCCCTAAGGCGCGTTCCGCCGCGCCCTTCCCTACCCCGGACTCAAGTCCGGGGTCTACCTTGAATCAGTGTGAACCGGTCCTAGTGACCGTGGATGGCCTGGAAAAGTTTGAGCACGAACATCAGCGTCAGCAGGAACAGCGCGGCGATCGCGGAGTTCCGCACCCATCCGGCCATGGCACGAACCTGGTCGGCCAGATCCAGTTGATCTTCAGAGAGATTCGTCAGGGAGTGGTTCAGTTCCGTGGCGTGCTCTTCGAGTTTCTCCAGCCGGCGTTGTTGTTCTTCAATCGCAGGAGTCACGTCAGTTTGTGCATCCTTGATTGCCAGCAGGTGCTGTTTGAGTTCGCTATGTATGTCGGCCCTCAGGTCGGCGCTCAACGTCATCAGACCGGGAGGAACGGCAGCAGCCTCGCGCTTCGGGGCCACCACTCGGTCCACCAATGGGATCATCCAGGCAAGATAGGGAAGCATGTCCCCGCAAATCCGCAAAATTCGACGTACCATAGGATCTTTGTCCACCGGCCGGCGGGTATCGACGAGTTCGGTCCGCGGTCCGGTGTCTCCTCTCTTCATCGGCACTTTAAACATCTTATTTCCCCGTTTCGGTGCGGGAGCGCAGAGCATGGGTCACTACGCGCCACATGTCTTCTCTCGGAGCAGGCTTTCCAGTCCATAACTGGAATTGCTCTGCCCCCTGCTGGACGAACATCTCCGCACCTGTGATAACTGCCAGCCCTTTGCTGCGGGCCATGCGTAATAACGGAGTGTCCATCGGGCTGTACACCATGTCGAAAACCAACTTGGCGTTCAGCTCCTTTTCCTCCAGGATGGTCTGCTGTTTACTGCCTACCATTCCGACCGACGTAGCATTCAAAATGACATCGAAACTTGTTTTGGCGACCTGATCGCGCCGAATCGTCTTCGCCTCCGCCTCCCGCGCCAGCTTTTGCGCGGTCTGTGGTGTGCGGTTCAGAATGAAGACATCGGCACCGCGTTGCCGTAAAGCAAAGGCTGCTGCTCTTGCCGCTCCTCCGGCCCCTAACAGCAGAATTTTCGCCTTACGTAAATCCATCCGTTGTTCCAGGGGTCGAATCACCCCGGTGACATCGGTGTTGTATCCGATCAGCTTGCCATCCTGTGAACGGACGACGGTATTACAAGCCCCAATCTTTTGGGAAAGTGCGTCTGTCCTGTCCAGGTGTCTCATTATCTCTTGCTTGAACGGCATCGTAACGCTAACTCCTTGTACGGGAACCTCGCGAATTAACAGCAGCAAATCCGCAAGACTGTCGGTTTGGAGGGCCAAATAGACAGCATTCACGGTTTCCCGATGGAAGGCGGTGTTCATCATGATGGGAGACAACGAGTGATGAACGGGATTGCCGGCAACGCCGTAGACCTTGGTTCCGGCGTCTACCTGGTCAGCGCGATACGCCTCAGTCAGCGTGCGTGCAGCGATTTGGCCGGGCGCGGTTTCCTCGCCAATAGTGGCGGAGGCAAAGGTAAACCGGCTGCCGGAGCGCAGGCCGAGCACGCGGCTGATGACGCCGTAATCGCCCATGCAAATGCCGATGACATTGCCTTCATCTCGTTTGGATTCCAGGAAGCGCATCATGGTGACGTTGTCGGCCAGGTTGCGGGCGGTGGTCACAATCTTGATGAAGTCAGGTTGCAGCGGCTTGATGCGGTTGTAAATCTTCTCCAGATCCTTAGTGGTTTTAAAGTCGTGATAGGAGATCAGCAACGCCGCTCCAGTGGCGCGCAACTTCTTCCAGTCGGAGGCCTTCAGGGCTTCCGCAGTCTGCAGTTCCACGTCCAGCAGGTGGAAACCGGCGGCTGCGGCTTTCAGCAGCACTTCCAATTCGCTGGCGATCGAACCGACGAATTTTCCGCCATTCACTTTGCGGCGGCAGGTGGCAATGGCGGTGACCTCGCGGCGCAACTCCAGAAAATTCTTTAATTTAGGAAGCGCGGCCAGGGGTTTTGGAAGATAATCCAGCCGAAACTCAATCAAGGTGTTCTCGCGAACCGCCTCTTCGGCCTTCTCCAGCATTTCCTGGGGTGTATTTCCAATAATTGCAACGCAAATGCGGCCCAGCCGCGAGCGAAGGTAGTGCAAACTTACATTTTGAGCGGATTCTGTCATCGTCATTTTCCCGCACCTCGATTGAGGTGCAACTGCGGCATAGTATCAGGGTTGCGGTCCGATGCAACCTCAGGGCTGGAGCAACCAGCACTTCCGTGCCCCTGCAAGCGGGTCATCCGGCGGTCATTAAATTTCGCTTTCTCTCTGATTCTGCAAGGTTTCGCTCGCCAAAACTAAGATGCGGTAAAGGCGTGTTCGATGCGCCCAATTTTCCTGTTCCGGCCTCTCCGCACAGAAGTTCTTTACTATAAAAAGTGGGCAGATGGCTGGGGTCGCGTTAACCCGTGCAACTGCTGACACGTTGAATGTAGAACGGAATCGCTCCCTATGCTAAATGATTTGTCGATTTCAGCCGCGAAACCGCCTCAGGACGAGCTGCACGCCTGGGCTGGCAACCTGACCCCGGACAGCCTGAAAACCTGGGTTGACCACCACTTACAGGCCCATCGAACCGCCATCGATCAGCTTCTCACAGTTCAGGGGCCGCGAACAGTCGATAACACGCTGGCTCCATACGATCGTGCGGTCGCCTCACTGGGGATTGCGGGCTCGGAAGCGGGGCTGCTGCACTCGGTTTGCCAGGAAAAAGCAGTTCGTACCCAGGCGGAAGCCATGGTGCAGGCAGTTTCCGAGGCGGCGGTGCAGCTTTCCCTGAATCCACAGGTGTACCAGGCGCTTTCAGCGATCGATACCGGAGACATAGATGCCGCGACCAAACATTATCTGGAGCGGACACTGCTGCAATATCGGTTGGCCGGCGTAGATAAAGACCAGGCGACGCGCGAAAAAATTCAGCAATTGCAGGAACGGATCACGGAGCTCGGCCTGACCTTTGGCCGTAATGTGCAGGAACAAGGCAACACCGTCGTGGTGGAAGATGCGGCGGAGCTGGACGGTTTGCCGGAAGATTTTCTGGCGCGTCACGCACCCGATGCCGAGGGACGCATCACGCTGACCACGGATTATCCGGATTATCAGCCGGTGATGACGTTTGCAAAAAGTGATGCGTTGCGGCGAAAGATGTTTCTGGCATACAACACGCGCGCCTATCCGGCGAATAAGCCCATCCTGATGGACATTCTTGCGACCCGGAAACAGCTGGCGAACACGCTGGGATTTGAATCGTGGGCGGACCTGGCGACTGCAGACCAGATGATGGGCTCGGCGGCGAAAGTGAAAGCATTTTTGGCGGAGCTCGACGCGGCTTCGAAAGCGGGAGCGGCTCGCGAATACTCGATGGTGCTGGAATTCGTGCGCAAGCAGCGGCCTGGAATGACGGCGATTGATGCTTCGAGCGCGATGTATTGGTACGAGCAATATCGACGCGCGGCATTCGATTTCGATTCGCAGTCGGTGCGACCGTACTTCCCGTACGAGCGCGTACAGCAAGGTATTCTCGACACGGCGGCCAAATTGTTTCATGTGGAGTTTCGTCCGGCGCCGCTCGAAGGACACGGATGCCGCAGCACGCTGGGACAATTCTGTAACGGCCTGGGATGTGTACGATCGCCCGGCTGAATCGAAGAATGGGAGCGCGAAGCGGGCGCAGAAAATCGGCCGGTTCTATTTGGACATGCATCCGCGCGATGGCAAGGACAAATGGTTTTCGGCATTTCCGCTGGTACCAGGAATTGCGGGCGCGCAAGTTCCGGAAGCGGCGCTGATTTGTAATTTTCCGGGCGGCGATGTGAGCGGTGCTGATCCCGGGTTGATGCAGTACTCCGATGTGGTGACGTTCTTCCATGAATTTGGACACCTGATGCACGCCATCCTGGGCGGACAGCAGCGCTGGGCGGGAGTGAGCGGCATCGCGACGGAAGGCGACTTTGTCGAAGTGCCGTCGCAGATGCTGGAAGAATTTTTCCGCAACGCGAAGTTGCTGGCAGGATTTGCGCGGCATTATGAGACCGGGGAGCCCATCCCGGCGGAACTGGTGGCGCGCATGAATCGTGCCAGCGCATTTGGCCGCGGCAATGGTGTGCGCGGGCAGCTGTTCTACACCCGGTTCTCACTCGACCTGCACAATATTGATCCAGCAACGATCGATCTGGACACGAGCTTGCATGCCGGCTATACCGCAGCGCTGCCGTATACCTGGGTCGACGGCAACCGGCTGTACTCGAGCTTCACGCACCTGGTCGGCTACTCGTCGAACTACTACACCTATTTATTCGACAAGGTGATCGCGCTCGATTTCTTTCAGCAATTCGACGCCAACAACCTGGTAGAGGGACCAGCCGCGCTGCGCTATCGAAAACAAGTGCTGGAGCCGGGCGGCTCGCAACCGGGAGAAACACTGGTTCAGAATTTTCTGCACCGCGCACAAAGCCTGCAGGGATTTGAAACCTGGCTGACGGAAGAATTTGCGGGGGAAAGCGCCATCCATTGAGGTCGCATCATCCCGAAGAGCATCAGGTCCTGTGATGAATGTTTGACGACGAGAGACCGTGCTTCTCTGGATTCGTCCTCAGCTGTCAGAACGTAAATGAAAAGCCGGCGGTGGCGTGCTGTTCTCGCATGTCGCTGTCGAAAACCGGGCCCACTTCCTGAATGGTGTAATCGGGCGCATAGAGGTTGTTCAGAATATCGTCTTTCGACTTCAACGAGAAGTCTAGGGAGCGCGATTTGCACGCGGAACCTGTCGAGTGCGAAGATCGGTACGAATAAAAAGCAGAGGTCCCCGATGAAGCGCAAATATTTGCTGATCCTCTCTGTGCTTGCATGCGCCGCGGCAACGCTGTTGGCGCAAACCCCGGCATGGCAGCCTGCGCCCGGCCATGTCACGCTGCAGTTGTGGCCGCATGGAGCACCTGACGCGACCGCGAATCCTGCCCCCGAAGTAAATACGACCACCGCGCAACAACCTCTGATTGCGGGCAGGCCGCTCATCCGGCTGGGCAACGTCTCTGATCCGACGCTGACGCTGTACGCTCCGAAAGGTGACAACACCGGCACAGCAATCGTCGTGTTTCCTGGTGGCGGCTATCAGATTCTGGCGATCGATCTGGAAGGGACCGAGGTATGCGACTGGCTCAATTCGATTGGGGTGAACTGCATTCTGCTGAAGTATCGTGTGCCCAATTCCGGACCCTATCCAAAATCACCGCAGGCGTTGGAGGATGCGCAGCGCGCTCTCGGCATGGTGCGCGAACACGCGAGCGAGTGGCATATTGATCCAAATCGAATTGGGGTGCTGGGCTTTTCTGCGGGTGGACATCTGGCTGCCGCGCTGAGCACGCACTTCGAAAAGCGGATCTATCCAGCCGTGGATGCCGCCGATCAACTGAGTTGCCGGCCGGACTTTGCCATCATCATTTATCCCGGGTATCTTGCGCTGGCGGAGAAAAATTTTGAGCCCAACCCGGACATCAACGTGACGGCGCACACACCGCCGACATTCCTGGTGCAGGCGGAGGATGATCCCGTCCACGTAGAAAATTCAATTGTGTATTTTATGGCGTTGAAACATGCCGGGGTTCCGGCGGAAATGCATATCTACACGCAGGGCGGGCATGGATATGGATTGCGGCCGACGGCATTGCCGATCACGCACTGGCCACAGTTAGCGGAGACGTGGCTGCATACCATTCACGTGCTGCCGGGAACGGCGCCGACGCAATAAAGCTGCGCGAGAACCGTTATCGAACGGACAGAGTTTCGCGTTCGCTTTGGATGGCCTGCAGCATAGTGTCGTCGTCAGAATATTTGAATGACGCCAGGTTGCGCTGCCGCGCCTGCTGTTCTTCGACCCGACCAAGAATTTCCAGATCCTGCTTGGTGACGGGAGTTGCGCCTTTGGCCTGCAATTCGGTGACCAGGGCATCCGCGGAAAGCTCGGCGGAATCCGGCTTATCCTGCAAATACTCCAGAACTTTTTTGGCGCCTTCTTCACCATCGTGACGGGCGATGCCGACCAAACCGGTGCTGGCACGCCGCGCCCATCCCACAACAAAAATGCCATGCAGCAATTCCTTCACCGCCGGATCCCAGGCTTCGTACGCGGGTTCCTTCAGGGACTCCGGTCCGGGTTTGGTCGCATAGCCATCGGGGCCCATGGGTAGGCCGACGGAGGGGTCGTGCTTATCTCCGATGGCAAAAATCAAAGTATCGACTTCGAGTGCAGCGGTGCGGTCGGTGGCTTTTGCCTGGGTGCTGCCGTCCATGCGAAGGGCCAGATTATTTTCAGTGACGATCAGTTTCTCGATGCGCCCATCAGGACCGGCGACAACCTCTTTCGGTGAGGAGAGAAAACGGAATGTCAGCTTGGGACGGTCCTCTGCGGGAAATGTTTTCGTCAAAAATGGAAAGGTGGATTCGCCCAGCTTATCCAGAGACAGGTCCTGATTGCAGGCCTCGCAGGTTTTGCGGATGCGATCGAGTTCGCGCAGAAAATCCTCGCGCGAAATGTACTCCTCCACATGCTCGATTTCTTTTTTGTCGAACTTGGCTTCATACGGGCCGCGACGGGCGACGACGATCACTTCTTCCGTCTGCCGATCCGGGGCATCTCTCAAAAGCCAGCGCATAATGTCGGCGGCAACGTTGCCCATGCCGATGATGGCGATGCGCTTGCCGGTGGAAAGGTCTCTGGAGGCATAGGGAGGCAGCTGGTTGTAGCCGTAGACAAAATCCTTGGCGGAATAGACGCCGGAGGAGTCTTCACCGGGAAGGCCCAACGCGTTATAGCCCTGTGCACCGCAGGCAAAAACCATGGCGGCGGGGTTCATGGCGCGCAGATCGGCCAGGGTCAGATCTCCCTGCTCGCCGACTTTCACGTGCCCGAAATAATGAACGTTAGGCAGCGCCAAAACCTTGGCGAATTGCTTGCGCAAGCCGAACTTCATCTTGTCCTTGAGGGGATAGATGCCGTACTCGGCAAGGCCACCGGGCTTGATATCCCGATTGAACAAAAAGACCTGGTGACCGGACATGGCTATTTTCTGGGCGGCAAACAAACCCGCTGGGCCTGCGCCCACAACAAACACAGTTTTCATAAGCTTTCCTACTTCATAGCATAAACGGGAGGCAATTGGGCATCGTGTGACGCGGGTCACCTACTTGGTCAATCTCTTTTTCCTTTGAAACTTGGCGAGCCCGGGGGCCGTCTCTTCCCCAGCCGATGCCACCGCTATCTGCAACCCATTAGGGTGGATGCATGAGTTGTGCGCGCAGATGGACGCGAGACGCTCAAGAAATATGCGGCGTGCAAGCGAAACTCTCCCTCGACGATCGTGTCTATAGCAGTGTCGGACGTTGTGACGCAAAGCGGACAACGTTCGTAGATCAAGATGCACTCGATGACAAGATGCACCTGAAACACCGGAGAAGAAGAAATGCGAATTCATTCGAAAGTTGCGCTCGCTCTCGTTTCCCTTGCTGTGTCGTTGCCTCTGGCCTTTGGTCAGAATGGCGCGCCGGCTTCGGCACCCCCACCCCCACCCTCACAATCGCAGGCTGGACCGAACCAGCAATTTCGGCATCACAGCATGCATCAACAGCCGATGAATCGCCCTGGTCCGTGGGATCGCGGAGACATGCGATGGGACCGCGGCATGCATCGTCACCACGAATTCATGCTGGCGCGGCTGGCCAACAATCCTACATTTCGCGAACGGATCGGCATGACGCCGGAGCAGGCGCAGAAGATTCGCACGGAAACCTTCGACTTCCGTGAAGCCCAGATTCGCAATCGGGCGGACGTGCAGGTGAAGATGCTGCAGTTGAGCGAGCTGATGTCTGCTGAGAATCCGGACCGTGGCGCGATCAACAGCAAGCTGGAAGAAATCAGCTCCGCGAAACTGGTGCAAGCCAAGGCGGCTGTCAATTTCCATCTGGATATGCGCGCTGCTCTGACGCCGGATCAGAAACTGAAGCTGCAGCAAATGCGGAAGGACTTCTTCCAACATCGCTTTGGACCGGACGGCCCTGGCGATGGACCTGGCCCACAGTCAGGTCAATAAGTAACTCAACGGAAAAATAAAGGCCTGAGATCCGCAGTCGATGCGGACCTCAGGCTTTTTCTTTCGCTACCACTTCGGTGCCGCGCGGTCGGAATCCGGCGATTCCGAGTGTTGCGGATCACTGAAGTAAAAATTTCATAGCGTCAACCGTCAGATTCGATTAGACGGCGAGTATATATTTCACTGGCCTTGCGCTGCGACTGCGACGGAAAAAGAAATAGATCACGATGCTGACGACGGCAGCATAGGCACACCACACCGAGGTAAATGCGTAGGACATGATGAGCATGACGATGATGAGGCCCACCATATTGAGCCATCCCAGGATCACCAGATCTTTAAAGCCGGAAAAGAACAACGCGCCACAGGTAGCGATGACATAGAGGACGGCCACAGGTTTGTTTGTCGTGAGTGGATTGTTGTACACGATGCTGTGGCCGTGGGAGTACACCTGCAGGGGATCCATCATCAATCCCCAGAGGATGTAGAGCGTCAAGGCGCTGCCGAGCGCCAGAAAATACATCATGCGTCGCCGCTGCCTTCGCGTTGGTTCAATCAGGAACACGCTGAGTGGCAGCAGAAATGGGAGCAGCCCCTGCGCATATAAAACATAGGCGGCGGCGACACCGTGCAGCGCGGTCTGCGAAATCTTGCCATTGATACCCAGCCAGACGAAGCCTTCAGTAAATTGATGCAGCGCAAACAGGCATGGCAGCGAGGCAAAGAGCAGTTCCCGGCGATGCTTCACCTCCGCTATTGTGGCCACGCCGATGGCCCCGAGAACGGCACTGCCGGTAAAGTTGGCGGTCGCTGAAAAACACATACGGTCGTCTCCTGAAGTGCCCGAACACTGCCAATTGGGTTGTCATTACTGTAGATGAAACTAATTGAAATGTGGCAGCAAAGATGGAGAGGAACGACGTCAGAACTGGTACACCAGAGAGGCGCTACCGTAGGAGCGGAGCGGCACGCCGACAATACGCTCGATTGGAGCCGGTTCATCCGGGAGGGCAAATGTTTCCAGGGTTTGTCCGGTAGCGCCGTTGGCCAGCAGACCGCTGAGCGCCGCAATCCAATGCCCATCACCAAATACTTTTTGAAAGTTGAGGCGGATTTCTCGCACGGGGACCGCGTTGAAACCGTCGCCCAGAGGTTTTTCGCCGACATAGTCAAACTCGGCTTGACCTTGAATGCCCCACGGAAGGTGGTCGAGCTCGCCAAGCGCATCGACGATCAGGCGCGGCGCCTCGGGGACCGGCTGATGCAATTGAAAATCCGTCGCGTTAGCCTGCGAATACGATGCCTGCCAGAAGCCCCAGCCGCTACGCCGCTTCGCGCCCACGGTAAAGAACCGATTCAGAGAAGGACCGAGCGCTTGCTGAAGGCCAGTGTCAGGATCAATGTTGGCGAACTCCTCAGAGTTGGTGATGTGTTCGAGCAGAACGCGAAATTCTGTTCCATCCAGCAGCTTGGTCGCGACCAGCTGGTAGGCGCGCGAAGTGGTCGTGAGCGACGGCTCAGCGGTTCCCGTGCCAATTCTGGGATCGTTCGCATGGAAGGCCTTGGCGAAACTGAAAGCCACCGAAGGCAAGACCTCCGCGTCAGGACGCCCCAGCGTAACCGTGAGCTTAGGGCTGGTGAGTCCGGGCCAGTGATCGAAGGAATTCGCGGGCGTCAGGTAGTCGACATTCTTGAAGTCAATCTGATCACGGCGCACTCCGGCATAGACTTGCAAATTGCGATTGACAATTCCATTCAGGGCCAGAAGCGGAGCCGTGTCGGTGATGGTGAGGTCGTTGCTGGTGACCAGTTGAAAGACTCCATTGGCATTGACCTTGGCCAGGTCGAGCCCACGGGGCGCATCGCGCCGAAAATCCAGGCCGGCCAATAGCGTGTAGTGGGGAGCGAATCTCCAATTGTAGGTGGCGTTGGCACCCGCAACGGTGCGGAATTCACTTTGGCGGATCAAGCCCAAGCCAAAGTTCGATTTCAGGTCGAGACTGTAGGTTCGCAGATAACCGGAGAGCTGGAGCTGTTGCGTCGGCGACGGATGCCAGCGGTCGGTCAGAACACTCAGCGTGGTATGAGTCAAATCCATTTGACGCGGATCGAGAGTGTCGTCCGTCACCGGCGTATACAGCGGAATCAATCCTGGAATGCGCGAGAATCCATAGTAAGCGAGGAAGAAGGCCGTCAGCTCGTGCTTGCCGGGGGTCCAGGTGCGATACCAATTCAGCTTGTATTGCTCGCGTTCTTCCGGGCGCGCTAAAAAGCCATTTCCAATGGAAGCTTCAAACGCGGCCCACTCGCGAATCCTGGGATTCTTTGGGCTCCATGCACCTTGCAGGTCGACATCGCGTCCATCCGTGGTAGCGGCAAGGAACGGGCGAAATCGATCGCCCAGATAATATGTGACCGCGAGATTCACCGCGTGATCGCCATAGAGCGCGTTGAAAGCCGCATCATCGACGGTGATGGCGCTGACGGTAGTTGGAATCAGAACATTGGGGTCGGAATATCCATTGCCGTGGGCGTTCGCGGTCAAATTGTTCTGGAAAAGAAACCCCGCAATGTCGAAGTACTGCGCGATGGGCACGCCGTGGTCGCCAGCCACTCCTGGAGCAAAGTACTGCGGTGCTTTGATACCACCGGACGCGCTTTCCGCCGGAAACCCGGGAACGGAAAATGGCACGCCGGGCCGGCCTGGATTGGCGGCAATCAAATCTTTGGCGTCATAGCCGACGGTGGAAGGATCAGGCAATTCAATGTCCGATGTCACTCCGCCGCGAACGACGATGGATACATCGGCGGGCATGTGGATATCGATGGTTTCGTCCTGATCGACTTCGACCACCAGGGAGTGGTAGGTGCTTTGCGCCGTGTGGACGCGCAATTCATACGTGCCGCGTGGGAGCCTCACCTGAAACTTGCCGGTGGCATCGGTCGCAACCTGCTGCTGGCCGATCCAGATCTCCGCGCGGACAACGGGTGCGCCGTCGGCAGAAAGAACACGGCCTTGAAGACTGTATTGAACAGCGCCAGTCTGAGCGGCGGGTACAACTGGCGGGGCGATGATGTTCTGGGCGAGAGGGTCGACCGGAGCCAGGAATAATGCCAGCGAGATGGCTGCGGTAATTCGGACGCAGTAGAGCACGTAGTCCCCGATCGCGAAGACCCAGAGTAACACGATTGATATATTCGTAACACCGGCTGCGAGGTTGCCGCTTGGTTACAATGGTTATCCGGAGCCCTGCCATGAAAGCACTCAGCCGAACTGGAATCTCAATTGAAAGTGAACTGTTAGACCAGTTCGACCGCTTGATTGCGGATCGCGGCTATGAAAATCGGTCCGAGGCACTGCGCGATCTGATCCGGGAGAGCCTTGTTTCCGAGGCGGCGGATAACAATGAGGTCGTGGTGGGCACCCTGACCATGGTCTACGATCACCATCGTCCCAACCTGACGCAGAAGCTGACCGAGGCGCAACACCACTCGCACGGCAAGGTGCTGGCGGCGACGCATGTGCATCTCGATGATGATTACTGTCTGGAAGTCATCATCATGAAAGGCCGCAATAAGGAGATCAAAGGCCTGGCGGACAGAATGCTGAGCATGCGCGGCGTAAAGAACGGCAAGCTGGTGTTGACCTGTACCGGGCAGAAGTAAGTCTCAGATCCAGACGGGCGGGAGCGAAGCCTTCGGCGCGGAAGAAGTTGTCGTGCACTGGATTTTCATTTCGCACTTCGGTAATGGTAGCGACCCATTTTCCAATTGACGTGGATTTAGGGTTTTTCGATAGTGGGAGGAACGTTCCGTTTCTTGATCGAGGTACTTTGTGCCCCACTCTGCCGAGCCTGCGTCCCCGTGTGTCGATGCCAATGAGGAAGGCGCTGTGGCGGACTTCTTCCATAAAAAGCTGCTCGACAACCTGTACGACGGCGTCTATTTTGTCGATCCCGATCGCACCATCACCTACTGGAATAAGGGCGCGGAGCGCCTGACAGGCTATGACGCAAACGACGCGGTGAAGCGGCATTGCTTCGACAATTTTCTGATGCATGTGGATAAGGCTGGGTGCTCGCTCTGCCTGAACGGGTGCCCGCTCAGCAAAACGCTGGCGGATGGAGAGCACCGCGAAATGGAACTTTTCCTGCGGCATAAGCAGGGCCACAGGGTGCCGGTCCAAGTGCGCATTGAACCGATTCGTTCAGCCACCGGTTCCGTTGCCGGCGCGGTCGAAATTTTTACAGACATTAGTGCAGTGAAAAAACTGGAACGACTGGCGGGACATTTAGCGGACCTGGCCTATTATGACTCGCTCACTCAAGTGGCCAATCGGCGGCATATCGAATTGAAGGTGCAGCAGGCGCTGCAGGAAGTTCAAGAATTTGGTCGCGGGTTTGGAATCGTAATGCTGGATGTCGACAGCTTCAAAAGCGTCAACGACAAGTATGGCCACCAGACGGGCGATCGATTGTTGAAGCTGCTGTGCGATACCCTGACAACTTCCCTGCGGCCAGGCGATGTAGTCGGCCGGTGGGGCGGAGACGAATTTCTGGTGGTCGCGAGAGACGTGACGGAAAGCTCCTTGCAGCATCTTGCGGAACGCTGCAGGCACCTGATCGACGCCACAGTTGTTCCCGTGACCAGCGGCGTGCCGATCCGCATCAACGTGTCGGTTGGCGCAACCATGTTGCGCCAGGGCGACCAGTGCGATCAGGTCCTGGATCGTGCGGACCAGATGATGTACGCGAGCAAGGGCGCCGGCAAAAATCGCGTTGCCTTCGCCTGAAACAGCTGTCAGCCGGCTAGCATTCCACGACATCACTTTTTTCTGCCGGTCGCTCCTGTACGGATCAATAAATGGTGGGCGCGTAATCGGGCAACGCACAACCGATGAAAGATCGAGCTACTTTGTCTGCTGCTGGCGCATCCTGTCTTCCTCTGCTTTCAATCGCTTGCTGGCTTCTTCCATGCTGCGCTGCATGGCGCCACTTTCAATCTGTTTCTGAATATTCGCCATTTTCTGTTTGAACTCCGGGCTATTGATCTTCGCGGTAGCGGCAGCAATCTGTTGCTGCATTCGCGCCATGTCCACCTTTTGGATGGCGCTCTGTTGTTGTTGCGCGAGTTTCATCTGCTTGCTGGCCTCTTCCATGCTGCGCTGCATGGCGCCGCTTTCAAGCTGCTTCTGGATATCCGCCATCTGCTGTTTGAATTCGGGACTGTTGATCTTCGCGGTGGCAGCGTCGATCTGGCGCTGCATCTGCGCAAAATCCAAATGCTTCATATTGGCTTGCTGCTTCGCAATGTCCGCCATTTGTTGCTTGAATTCCGGGCTGTTGAATCGCTTGGTTGCCTCGGCAATCTGCGCGTCCATTGCCGCCATGTCTTTCTGAAACTGAGCCCGTTGCTCGGGCGTCATCTCATGTTCTCCGGTGCTGTCAATGATGATTGACTGCTCTTTGGCTTTTGCCGGATGAGGATGGATGCCTTTCTCGTGTCGTGGAGACGGGTTCGCTTTCGCCGGCGCAGGCGCCACAGGTGGCACGGGCTCAACAGGAGCGACGGGCGCAGGCGGAGCCACTTGAGGGATTGCGGGATCAGGCTCTCGCTAACGCAACGGGTGCGACCGGAGCAGGCGGAGCCACGGGTGCCTGCGCGGCATCGGGCAAGGGCAGAAGCGGTGGCGCGGGCGTAGCCGAATGATCGGAAGCAGGCGCTGCTGGCGGCTGCGGCGCGACTGCCATATCCGGCGTAGAGGTAGTCGGCGGAGCAGGCGGCGCCGGCGCCGTGACGGCGGTACCAGATGTCTGGGCCAGTGTCGGAGTTACGTGGAAGGACGCCGCGATCGCGATAGCGAGAATCATTGCAACCGCTCCGCTCGCGATTCGTGCCAGCTTCGCCTGCATCGTCATGGTAGTTTTCTGCTGCATCAGTCGCATAATTCTTTCCTCCAATACGTTGTCTCCGAAAAGACCGATGGCCTGCGCCGCGTCGGCGAGATCGTGCTGCCGCAGGGTTCTGCCGGCCATGGCGAGCAGGCATTTTGCATAGCCGATTTCAGACTGCATGGCTTGCGCCGCAATATCGTCACAGACCATTTCCCGAGTACGACGAATACGCTGCAGCACTCCGTAGGTCAGCGGATGCCAGGTTACGGGCAACGCGGCCAGCCGGCAAAGCAGATTGCCCAGGTAATCGTGACGGCGAACGTGCGCGAGTTCGTGGAAAAGCGCAGCCTGAACCTCATTTTCGGAGTGATTTTCGAAATCTTCCGGCAGCAGAAGAACCGGATGCATAACGCCAACGATCACCGGGCTGCGCACATCGGCAGACTTGCGCAACTGCGGCAGCCGGGTACCGAGGCGACGGCCGGAGTCTTGAAAGATCGCATTCCACTGCGGCGGCAGAATGGTGAAATCAGCGTCCATTACCAGCTGCCGGGCGCGACGCCACGACGCCAAAATTCTGTAGAGGCTGAACAGCAATATGGCGAAATAGATCCCGATCAACCAGTCCGTCGCTAGAGGCGACAAACGCAGCGTGGGTCGCGGAAGGGTGAAGAACTCTTTCGATAACTGGGGGTCGGCAACGACGAACTGCGTCACGATGGCAGCCGGTGGAAGTGCTTCCCTTCTACTCGTCGCGTTCGCCTCCACGCCACAATGTGTGCACACTGCCTGGGTTGCGGTGGGGACGTCGGCACGAACTCCACGAAGCGGCAGCCCGACGGCAAGAGCGAGCACGACCAGCCAGAGACTGTGCTGGGTGCGAGGTCCAAATTTGCCGATGCGAATGAAGAGCCACGCGCCCCCGGCGAGCAGAGGAATCTGCCAGGTTGCATTGGTGAGGTAGTCGACCAGGTTCTGTTCCATACCGCTTCTCCTGTTCTTTCTGCTGCTGCTTACTGTTGTTCCGTCGCTGCAACTTTCTTCGCCAGTCGTTCAAGTTCCTTAGCGCTGATTTGCCGGGTATCGACCATGGCCATTAGCAACGCCTCGGCGGAGCCGCCAAACATGCGGCGCACCAGGTCTTCGACGGCGCTTCCAGAGGCGCGTTCGCGGCTGACCACGGGTCGATAGCGGAAGGCGCGCCCTTCCTGGGTGCGCTTCACTTTGCCTTTGCGCAGCAGCACCATCAGCATGGTTTGCACAGTGGTGTAGGCCAGTTCGGCTTTCAGCTTGGGGATCACTTCGGTCACGGTGGAGGCGCCGTTTTCCCATAACACCTGCATAATCTCCAACTCCAGCGGGGTCAGGGTTTGCTTGGTTTTTTCTTTCGTGGGCACGCTCACGGATTCATCTCCTAATCCTTTCGTAGATTAAGCCACATCCCACGGGGATCTGTCAACTAAATCATTAGGAGTTGCTGGCCGCCCACCCGGCGCGATCCCGGCAGGTTGCCAAACAGGACGCAGGCTGGCTAGACTTTGTGCGAGCGATGCGATGGCGTGCTTGACGTGTGGAAATTTTCCTAATGTCGCGCCGGCTTCACAACACAAACTGCTGCCCAGGAGATCTCCTTGCGGAATATTCGAACCATCCTCAGCATTTTTCTTGCCCTTTGTTGCTTCGTTGCGTTCCAACCAATCGTGCAGGCGCAGTCCCAGGCCGATAGCAACTTCGAATTGCCGCCACCTCCGCATGCCAAGCAGATTCACCTGAAGCATGTGCTGGTGATCGGGGAGACGAAAGGATTTGAGCACGATTCCGTGACAGATGCGATGGTGGCCATTGCCAACATGGGCAAAAAAAGTGGGTTGTGGGACACGGAAATCCGCACCGACACGGAACTGCTGACGAAAAAGGATCTCGGCAGGAATGCGAAAAATCTCAACTATTTCGATTGCCTCGTCTTTGCCAGCACAACCGGCGAACTGGATATGGATGCCAGCCAGAAGCAAGACATGATGTCCTTCATCAAGGATGACGGAAAATGTTTTATCGGCATCCACGCGGCGCTTGATACGAATTACACCTGGCCGGAATATGGCGAGATGATTGGCGGTTGGTTCGACCAGCATCCCTGGGGAACATTCGAAGCGCCGATCATCAATGAGCAGCCGAATTTTCCGGCGGTGCGTCA
Organism: uncultured Acidobacteriota bacterium; assembly: GCA_963794795.1. Taxonomy (GTDB): domain Bacteria; phylum Acidobacteriota; class Terriglobia; order Terriglobales; family Acidobacteriaceae; genus JAKAAZ01. The sequence goes on from CAWCFC010000020.1 coordinate 91,569, forward strand.
CTTTCCGAAAGAGTTTGTGAAGTATGACGAGATTTATCAGCCGAAGGATTGGTCGCGCGACAAGGTGAATGTTCTGCTGAGCCTGGACGCCAGCAAGCTCGACTACTCCAACAATCCGCGCATTCATCGCACCGACCATGATTTTCCCGTGGCCTGGGTGAAGATGTATGGCAAGGGGCGGGTTTTTTATTCGACGCTGGGTCACACGGAAGAATCGTGGGAAGATCCGGATATTCGCAAAATGTATTTTGAAGCCATCAAGTGGGGGCTGGGCATGACCGAAGGCAGTGTTGCTTCGCATCCCAAGCCGGCTGCTTCCGGTTCAAACCCGTAAGCGTCTAATCTGAATCCAAGTTGCAATATTTAACGGGCACGCTTGTCGAGCGCAACAGGATGTTTCACAAAGTCGACAGGGCGCGGCGGAACGAGCTGATCGGGAGTAGCGAAGCTAAACGATGAAAAAGTATCAGGCGGTCCTATTCGCCGTCATCCTTGGAACCATTTTCTGCCAGTGCCGGCGGGCGACCGTGTTTGCCGTCGCCGCGCAAAATTCCGCGCCGAACAAGCCGTCGGAAAGCTCGACTGCGCAGACCGACACAACCCAAAGCAGCGGTCACACCGAAGAGACGCATCCATCCTATTCGCGGCCAGATTCGGCGTCAGTCGATCCTTCGGAGCAAGCAAAATTGGGAGGCGCGCTCTTCCAGCAGAATTGCGCGTTCTGCCATGGCCGCGACGCAGCCGGAGGAGAAACCGGTCCGGACCTGACCCGCTCCAAACTGGTGGCGCAGGATGTCGCTGGCGACAAGATCGCCGAGGTGCTGCGCCAGGGACGGCCGGACAAAGGTATGCCGCCGTTCACTTTTTCTGCGACGGAAGTGGCCGAGCTGGTCGCATTTATCCATGAGCAACGCTCCCAGGCGAAACTACACAATGGAAGCCGTCGCGGCGTGGATGTCGCCGACCTGCAGACGGGAAATGTTGCGGAGGGCAAGCAATACTTCAACGGCGCGGGGGGTTGCGCATCCTGCCATTCACCGACCGGAGACCTGGCCGGCATCGCCTCTCGTTATGAAGGGTTGGAGCTGGAAGAGCGAATGCTGTATCCCAGGGGCGCAAAGAGCACAGTGACAGTTACATTACCCTCCGGGCAGACGCTGAAGGGGACGCTGGCATATCTGGATGAGTTTACAGTGGGCCTGCGCGATGCCAACGGCATGTACCATTCCTGGCCGGTGAGCAGGGTTCGCTACTCTGTTTCCTCGCCGGCGGAAGCACACGTTGCGCAATTCCCTAAATACACCGATGCCGACATTCATAACCTGATGGCATATCTGCAAACGCTGCGTTAGATCGCGTGATTTTCGACGGTTTCAACTTAAGAAAAGGTTCCTGATGGAAATGAAGTTTCTGAAGCCTGCCTGGTTCGTGTCAGCAAGTGTGTGGTTAGCATCGATGATTTTTTCTTCCGCGCTGATTGCGCAAGGAGTCGATGCGTCGATGCTGCGCAATCCGCCCAGAAACAGCTGGCCAACGTACCACGGCGATTATTCCGGACGACGGCACAGCAAACTCACGCAAATCTCGCGCGCGAATGTTGGGAATCTTGCGTTGGCGTGGGCGTTTCAGACGGGACAGGCGGCGACTCTGAAGTCCTCGCCACTGCTGGTAAACGGAATTTTATATTTCACGGTGCCGGAGAATGTCTGGGCCGTAGACGCACGCTCGGGCCACATGATCTGGCACTACATGAATCCGCCCACCAAAGGCGATCACATTGGAAATCGTGGCGTGGGGATGTACAAGGAGTGGCTTTATTTTCTGATTCCCGACGGACATTTATTGTGCCTCGATGCAAGAAACGGTCACGTGCTGTGGAAGGTCGAGGTCGCCGATGTGAGCAAGGGGTACTGGACAACCATGGCGCCGTTGGTGGTTGGCGATCATGTGATTGTCGGCGTGTCGGGGGACTTTGATAATTTGTCCGGCTACCTGCGAGCCATCGATCCGGAGACAGGCAAGACGCAGTGGCAATGGGACGCGACTCCTCCCGCCGGAACGCCAAAGAAGACGACAGGCGGCATGACGTGGATGACGGGCACGTACGATCCAGAATTGAATTTGATTTACTGGGGCACCGGCAATCCTACGCCTGTGCTGAATGGCTCAACTCGCCCGGGCGACAACTTATACACCTGCAGCATCGTGGCCATCAATCCCGATACAGGCAAGCTGGCGTGGGCTTTTCAGGTATCTCCGCATGACACCCATGATTGGGACGCAGTGGAGATTCCTGTCCTTGTCGACGGCGAATTTCACGGGCAGCCGCGCAAGATGGTGATGCAGGCTTCTCGCAACGGATACTTTGTGGTGGTGGATCGCACCAACGGAAAAAATTTGCTCAGCGTTCCCTACGGCCCTGTGAACTGGTCTCTGGGAGTCGACAAGAACGGAAATCCAATACCAAATCCTGCAAAGGAGCCGGCGCCGGATGGGCGCTTGATTGCGCCGGATGAAGGCGGACTGACCAATTATCGTTCGCCAAGTTTTGATCCACAGACGGGATTATTTATCGTCGATGCTCACCCCAGCTACAGCCTTTATTTTGCGAAGCCCGCCGACGGCAACTATGGCTGGGCCGGTGCGGACTATGGCTTGTGGGGCAAAGGCGTGATTGAGGCGATCGATTACAAGACCGGCAAGATCCGCTGGAGCCATCCAGCCGGCCGACGCGGCGATGATGCGGGCGTGTTGACGACAGATTCCGGGCTGACGTTTACCGGCGATGAATATGGAAACATGCTGGCGCTGGAAACGCGCACCGGAAAAACCCTGTGGCACGCGGGCACGGGCGCCCCAATGCAGACTTCTCCCATCACGTACGAGCTGGATGGGCGGCAATACGTGGTGACAGGAAGCGGGTCAGTATTGTTTGCGTGGGCATTGCCGCTGCACTCGACAGAAAAAAGCGTACCGATCAAGAAGACTGCGGGCCATTGAGACGGTCGGCTGTGGCACCAGGAGTTGCCTGCACCAGCGACAAATCTCGTCCCAGGCTACTCATATCGAAGCCCGAGGGAGAGACCTTATTCCCGCACACCCAGTCTGTGCTGAGCACTGCATACAACTCCACGTTGTACCGAAAGAAAAAATCCCAGCTCATGGTTTTGAGCGCTCCCCACGTGACCACATACACGCCGTCCTCCCCATAGCCGACTGCAGTGACGCAGTGACCATTCTCCAACTGAGGAGCGGCGTCGTCGGGTGAGACCGTGTTAGGAATTGCCCACGGATTGGATGGCCATCCGGATGGATCCCCAGCCAACGCAAATTTCGGCAGATCCAGCCCGACATACGCACTGCCGAACAGGTGAACGATGCCGCGAAGTTCGTCTGCTTTGCGTTCATGAGCCTTCACAAAAGAGTGGACGCGATGATTGCCGATGCCATTTTTGCGCCAGTATTTCAACGCACTCAGCATAGAGACAGGATCCATCAGCCGGTCGCCGGTCAGGTGGGCATGGGCACGGATGATGTCCGCATCGGTGAGGAACACTCCCTGCTGATTGGCCGCCGTCCAATGATGCACCATGTGGCCGGCCGCGGCAGAGGTACAGCAGTTGAATTGGTTGTTCGCCAGCATGGGCCACGCCGTCGTGTTCTCCAGCATCTCCTTGGGCGGCGGAGTTGGCAAGGAAGTGATGGTGACATAGTCTGCCAGGTGCAGCGTTCTAGAATCGTGTATCGACTGGACTCTGCCGAGTTTCATTGTGCCTCCGATGAGTGGAAGGGTGGGCAAGCTTCATGCGATCGAGCAGTTGCTGATACCGCGGGTGATGGTGCAGTTTTCGCAGGCTCGGCAGCACGGTGATGTGGGCAGCCAGGATGTCGTGCATATCGGCGGCTTTCTCCAGCCAGGTGAAGGCCAGCTCATGATCGCCGACAGCAATGGCAGCCGACGCGATGGCTACCGGCATGCGATTTCCTTGATTCGCCAGGTCGAGCAGACGGGCAAGAATCTCTCGCGCCTTATCGTCATTGCCATTTTCCGCATGGGCTTCGGCAAGCCAGCCCATCAGAAGAGGCATGCGACTATGCTCGAGGCCGCGCTCGAACGTGGCCACCGCTTCATGGGTTCGTCCGGAATGGAGCTGCGCCATGCCCAGCGAATAATACAGCTCAAAATAATGCGGTGAAGACGTCAGAGCTGCCTGCGCCAGTAGAATGCTGCTGTCGTGGTCGCCCAGATAGGTACGCAGCAAGGCCTCCGCAGCCAGCAAGCGCGTCGACAAGGGATCATAGCTGAGTCCGATGCGGGTCTGCTCCAGCGCCTCGTGCAGCAGTCCTTGCGTGGTGAGATGCGCGGCATACAGGTAATACGATTCGCCGCGCTGGGGGCGCAACTCGATTGCTTTTTCGATATGTGCGCGCCCTTCGGCCCAATTCCAATCGTAGAACTGCAACACGGATGCGAGCGCCAGGTGCCCTTCAGGAAGATTGGGATCAAGCGCGATGGCCTGCAGCGCGCAGGTGCGTGCATTGGGCCAGGCTTCGTCCGGAGACATCAGGCCCACAAATCCTTGCAGACAATAAAAGTCTGCCATACCGGCGTGGGCGGCGGCAGAGTCGGGATCGAGATTGAGAGCCTGCTCGAAATATCGTCCGGCAATCGCAACATCCTCGATCGATCGTTGTTCCCAATGGTAGCGGCCCTTTAGGTACGCATCGTAAGCCCCCGTCTGCATTGGCGTGCGGGTCTGAAGGTCGGAGCGATGCACGTTGAGCGCCAGCTTTTCCTGCAGCGCGGAAACCACGGCGCTTGCGAGTTCGTCCTGCAGTTCGAAGACATCTGGATTTTCGCGGTCGAAGCGGGAAGACCAGATATGGAATCCCTTGCGTACATCGGTAAGTTGCATGGTGACGCGAATGCGCGCACCAGAACGGCGAACGCTGCCCTCGAGAATTACATCGACGTCCAGTGACTTGCCGATTTCGCGAATATTCTGATGCTTGCCTTTAAAGGCGAACACGGAGCTTCGCGACACAACATGCAAACCCGGAAGTGTTCCCAGCGCGTTAATCAGCTCATCGGTCAGGCCATCGCTGAAATATTCATTTTCCGGATCGGAACTCACATTCTGCATGGGCAGGACCGCAATCGAGGAAGTTCCCAGCTGCTCTTGCTGGTGCGATGCCGCTGACATTTTCCCTGACGCGTTTGCTGCAGACGCAGCCAAGGTTTGTCTCGCGAGGTCTGCAGGGGCGGCAAAACCGGCAATGACTGTAGAAGTGCGCGTCAGGGACGAGTGATTGGCGGACGTACCGGTCGAAGAGGTACCAGGCATCTGTCCTGGCTCAAGGCTTTCACTCAGCAAGGCAAGAATGTCCGCCGCTGAGGCGTGCCGCTCGTGCGGCTGCAGCCGAAGTGCACCCATAACAGCCCTATAAATGGAGTCGTGCAGATCGGGGCGTGCATGGTGCAGCGGAACATAGCGACCAGACGCAATCGCGCTCATCGTGGCGGATTGTGTTGCCTGCTTGAAAGGCGAATGTCCCACCGCCATTTCGTACAGCACAACGCCCAAGGCCCAGATATCCGCGCGATAGTCGACCGACTCGCCGGCAAGCTGCTCCGGAGGCATGTAGGAAAGCGTGCCCATGATTTTGTGCGGGGCGGTGAAGTGCTGCTGATGAACGAAGCGGGAAAGCCCGAAGTCGAGAATTTTTACGGCGCCGGAGTTCAGCAGGAAAATGTTTCCCGGCTTGATGTCTCGATGGACAATGCCTGACATGTGAGCGGCATGCAGTCCGGATGCGGTCTGGCGGCCGATGTCTCGAATGCGCTCACTATCGATAGGGCCATCCAGAATCAACTCCGCAAGAGTTTGGCCGCGGTAGTAGGCCATCACCAACAGCAGAGAGCCATTGGGAGCCGTCTCGACCGTATAGATCGTGCACAGATTAGGATGATCGATTGCAGACGCGGCACGGGCCTCGCGCAGAAATCGTTCGCGCATCTCTACATCTTCTGAGATGGACGGCTGCAGCACCTTGATGGCAACGGTGCGTTCGAGCCGGATGTCCTGAGCCTCGAAGACGACACCCATGCCGCCTTCTCCTAGCTTGCGGACAAGGTGATACTGCAGGAGCTTGTCTCCGGGATTGAAGGCCATCTGCATATCAAAGCTCTCTGGAGGCAGACGCAAGTGCGATGCGGGGAGCGGTAAAGATGGTTGCAGCACCGGCGGGATTGGAAATGCGGTCGAAGTGCTCCAGAATATCGGAAAAGACATTTTCCAGGTGCGCCACGGTGGCGATGGCGCTGACGGAAATCAAATCCTGGTGATGCTCCGTTAGCGGCAAACCATCCAGAGTCGCGTCGAATTCGGCAACGTGGTCCGGATCCAGCCTGGCATGCATTACGTGGGCGGACATGGAGGTGAGTGGAATGCCGGTGCGCCGGGACACGCTCTCCAGAAATTCCATGGATGCCGGTTCTTCCAGCACCGCAATGTATCCCAGGAACGCGATCGGGTGAACGTGAAACATCCAGTAATACTGCACGCCCACCAGCGCGGCCACGCTTGCATAGGGCAGGCGCTGCAAGGCAAGATTGCGTGGAATGCCGAAGGATGCAAGATCATCCAGCAGCCACTGTTCGTGACCGGACTCTTCTTCGGCGTGTTCCAGATAATATGTAGCCAGCCAGGCGGCGATAGGATCCCCCGCGGGCGCACTCGCGCAGCGCTCGGCGGCTACACCCATCGCGGGGGAAGAGCTGGCAGTGACCCCGTAGATGGCAAACAGAAATTCAGGGTAAAGCTCGCTCAACCTGGGGTGAAACCACACTTCGCGAATCAGCGAATCGAGCCGTCCCCGAACCAGGGAAATCATTTCGCGCAGACGTCCACTATGCGTCATCATCCCGTCTCCCCAGCGGCCATGGCGCTCCTCGAAACTGTGCGAATCACTCGCTGCGAGTTCCTGGCTAGATCATTACTGTTCCCATGCGATGGGAATCTCCGTCTTTCACCTTGCGCTGGAAAAAAGCATCTCCCAGCTTGGCGCGCACTGAGATAAGCGCGTCGATTTCCGCGGAGCTGAGTGCGTTCACACTGTTGATTTCGTCGTCTGTGAGGGGGATGTGGGTTTGAACCAGGCCAGCTTGTTGAAGCCTCTCTACATTCGTCATTGCAGTCCTCTCGAGGTTGTTGTGCAGTTCGAATCCATCACGACGCACCCAACACAACCGAATGTTAGCACACAAATCTGCCAATGATTCGCGTTCGCGGAGACTAGCAGATAGCCGCTAACAGGGCAGGAACGTGAATGCTATCCATGCTTTCGGAGGATAAGGTTTCGATCGACTCGACGACTGTTTGGGCGGGTGTCGAGGCCGTGAAACGACGTGCAAGCGCGCGTCCGGAACCTGTGGCCAGGGTGCGACTACCGGGCAAAATTGTCAGGCGAGGGACGTGGAGTTGCAGGATGGCGCTCAATTCGGCGCGCAAAACTGCCGCCGGTAGGTTCTGGCTGATACCGGGTTGAAGCTCGGCGAGAATGATGCTCCGTCGCTGGTAGAGGGATCGCAGATATTGGGGTTCAAGCGACCGACTGATGAGACAACCATAGGTGAGAGTGTCGCGAAGCACGATGCGTGGCGCGTGCTGTTTTTCCAGAACCGAACGCCATTGCGAGCCGGGCGCGAGGAGGGTTGCGCGGGCGCGAAGGAGCAGCTCGGCAGCATGGCGATAGCCGCTCAACATCTGCGGCAACGCTGCGATGGGAGTGGTCCGGGTGGGTGCGTTGCCCTGGTCGACAAGTTCCGCGCCGACGGAAGTGAGCTGGTACCGTCCGTCCGATGACACCGACCACCCAGGAAGCGTGACGGCGGAGACAGGTGCAGCGTGTCCGAACAAGCCGGAGACATCTGGTAGATCTGAAGCTTGTTTGCTGGGGAGAAGTCCGGTAGCGAGAATGGCATCCAATGGATCGGATACGGGGGCTCGGTTGTTGTGAAGTTTTTTTGGCGGGCGGATGACGAAGGATTGGAGTTGCCAGACATTCAGCATCGGTGACGGCTGGCCCGCACGGAGTGGCGATGATATTCCCGAGGTGCAGGTCGGTCAGACGGACATGTTGGGCAAGGCAAAGCATCGCTCCGGCGGCGTGCCAATAATCGACAGTCGTCTGCTGGCGTTACGTCCGACGAAACGGAGAACCGGCGTTCTTCTGGACGCACCGATTCGGCCCACCCATAGCGGCTCGTAGCATCGCTTGGCAGCACACGGGAAGCGGGCAAATTCAGTTGCGGATCAAGACGGACGATGGCGTCAAGTAAGCGCTGCCAGAGCCATTCGCCGGTGATGCGGACGCGGCTTGTAATAGAGGCAACCCCCACCTTGAAAGCAGACGCGCAGCACCAAATGACCGCCGGCGTGCATGTCCGATGCGGCTCCAGAAATGGATTGGATGGGCGGCAACGTAACAAGCCGCAGCGATGCGGCCAGCCATGATCGGTCTCGATGCAGCCGCTGAAGGAATGTGCCAATGGCCTCCACCCACTCGCAGACTGCACCCCGGATGAGCGGCTGCAACAGGGGAAACTCCCGCAAAATAGTCACTCGCGGTCGGGTTCGCCAGATGCGAAGCCGCTGACGCCCACGGCCTGAGTCAGAATCCCAATCAGCCTGTCTTTGAGCAGTGGAAGCAGAGACTCCAACGGAACAGGCGCGCCCTGAAACACTCTGTGCTGCTGACAAACGTGCTGATTCAGCCGCTGGGATGCCTGCGCGAGCCACGGCTCCAGCAGGGTCTCCATTGCCGGCGGAAAATTCTGGCACTGCACTGGGCGGAGCGTACCGCAATACCCCATGACGAGCAGGCGGGCATCGTCAGTCTTACCACTCGACGATTCCATCATGATTCGCTCACGCATGCCGACGCGGGAAATGTTCCTGAGGGGTTGCGGTGAATTTGAATTTGGCAGAGCGCGCCGTCACTGACATCGCCCGTAGCAGACCTCGAGCAGAGTGCAATCATCGGCGGCGGGAGCAGTATCCATAAAACGCTGCACCTGCTGGAAGATATCTTGAATGCTGCCACCCTGCCGCACAGAAGCTTCCAGCCGCGCGTCGCCGAAAAACTCTCCTGACGGATCTTCCGCTTCGGTCACGCCATCGGTGAACACAACCACCCGCTCTCCTGGCTCGACATGAATCGTCTCTGAAGTGTAGACGGCATCGGGCATTAAGCCGACCGGCAGATTTCCGTTTGTCAGCATCGTGATCTGGTCGGCCTGGTGGCGCAGCGGCGCAACGTGCCCGCAGTTGAGATATTCTACGGCGCCATCCGGAGAGAGCTTCAGCAGGATCAACGTCGCATATTTTGAAATTGATTTCTCGCAGATGTACTTGTTGGAAAACATGGCAATCTGCGGCAGCGACACCCCTGCCAGCACCTGCGCATGCACCAGTCCCTGCAGCGTCGAGGCCAGCAGGGCGGCGGAAACTCCTTTTCCGGAAATATCCGCGACGACCACATGCAAGGCGCTGTCGGTGGCGATGACATCGTAGAAATCGCCGCCAATCTCCTTGCATGGCACGCTGTGTGCGAGTACGCGCGCATACGATAGCTCCGGAATTCGCACGGCCATCAGACCTTGCTGAATGGAAGCGGCAATCCCCAGCTCTTCGCGATAGCGACGCGCAGATTCCTCGGCGCTGGCAAGCGACGCATTTTCGACCAGCACCGCAGCTTCCATCGCAATGGTCTTTAACAAATCGCTGTCGACGCGCATCAACCTCTGTCGCTGCTTGCGGCTGTCGAGATAGAGGATGCCAATCATTTCCGCATGTAGCGATTCCGGGTCGGCAGAGCGCTTACGCAGCGGGATGCAGATGACGGTGCGAAGACTCTGCGCCACGATGCTGGCCGAGGGAGAACCGGCTTCGGCTGAAAGCGTGTCGGTGACAATGAACTCCGATGCGCTGTGAATCGCCTGCTGAATCGCAGAATGCGAAATGGTGGAGTCGTCCTCGAGCGGCTCCATCTGAATATTTCGGCCGACGGAGAGTTGCAGTTTGCCGGCAGGATCTTTCAGGAAAACATACCCGCGTTCGACCTCCGTCAAGTGCATGGTGGTTTCAAGCAGGGAGATAAGAATTTCGTGGACGGCGCCCACCATGTTCAGCTTGCGCGCGGCATCGAGAAACCAGCTGAGCTTTTCCAGGTCCGACGTCGGCTGCTCGCGATGCAGCAAATCGCTGAGGACGGAGGTTGTGTCCTCCGCCTTGCCAAAGCGCAGCAGCGGACCCTGCAGCGTGCCGAGCCGGATGACATCATTCGGAATTAGCGTCTGGCGTTCCACCCGCTTGCCGTTGATGTAGCTGCCGCTCTTGCTGCCGCAGTCGACCAGGTGGAACTGTCCGCCTTCATAGACAATCTCCGCGTGATTGCGCGAGATGTAAGGATACGGAAGGACGAGGTCGCGATCCGGGGAACGTCCAATCGTAAAAGGAGAGTGAGCCATGACTGCCTCACGCTGGGACGATCCGTCGACCAGCAGCAAAAGCGTGTTGGGTGTGGGCAGCATCGTAGTCCCCATCTTAAACCGGAGAGGAGTTGGGTCATCGATGGAGATGATCGGGAATTTGTGTGGTGGCGGCGAGTGGAATCGAACCACTGACCTACGGGTTATGAGTCCGTCGCTCTAACCATCTGAGCTACGCCGCCAATTTGGAGTGGAAATCGATCGAGGCCGCGAATTCATCGTCCATGGGCCCGCTGCAACGCCATTCAATCCACCAACAGCCGGCAAGCCACTTGCGAACATCCGCATGAACGACATTGCGAACTAACCGGGCACGCAACTAACAGGGTAGCATTTGGAAGCGCGGCACAGCAAAGCGCCGCGACCAGATTGTCCTTCGAGGATAGGTGATGGTATCTCGCAGAAGCTTTATGGCAGGACTATCCGCCGCATGCCTGACGTCCTGGCAACGATTGCAGGCCGCGATCGGCGGGTTCGGGGGGATCGCGGCAACGCGTCAGGAAAACGGCGCAAGCCCGGCGCGCATCGGCAATTTTTACTACACGGCACCCAATGGCATCGCGTTCATTTGGGAAAATGCCGCGGCATTCGTCATCAATCCAGACGGCTCGCACAACGCTGGGACGGTTGCACCGGATGACTCCTTTCACAAAATTATCTTTTCGCCGGACAAGGCCTCCGCTCACCTGCGGCGGGTGGAATTTCAATGGTCGCGCGTGGGCGACGGAATTGTGGGACGGCTGATTGCCTCTGACCCCGGCGAAATGACTTTCAGGCTCAACGAAAACTGGCCGGGATTCAGCAGCGAATTTTCCACCGAAAACGAAGGCGTCAAAGGCGTCGCAACGCTTCCCGGGGGGAAGACAGTGACTTGGCGGCTGAAGGCCAGTCCCGCAGTCAAGTCGGCGGATGCAACGCAGTTTACGGTGGCTCTGGAAGGCCCGGACAAACCGACCTACCTGGTCGCAGGATTCGGTGAATTACCGGCGTTCGACGGAATCGATCGTCATCTCGCCGAGGCGGAGAAGACCTATGAAGAACGCCGACCGAAAGCAAAGGGCCCTTCGGGCGATATTCTCGGCGCGATTGCGGACAATCTGAACAACTCGCGGATCTATTCGAATGACAACAACAGGGTCGCGATTAGCGTTTCCCGCACCTTCGGTGTGCAGGGGCCGAATGCTTGCCCATATTTTTGCTGGGATAGCTTTTTCAGCGGACTGTTGGCCAGCCTGGACAATCCTGAGATGGGACGCGATACGGTGCGTGCCATTCTTTCCTATCAGAGCGCCGAGGGGCTGGTTCCGAATTTTGCGCATTGGAACGATGGCGGCATCAGCCGCGATCGCTCGCAGCCGCCGGTGGGTTCGTTGTGTGTTTGGAAAATGCATCAGTACTGGCCGAATCTCGATTTTCTGCGCGAAGTCTATCCCAGGCTGACGCTCTGGCATGGTTGGTGGATGAAAGAGCGCAATGCAAAGCATGACGGGCTTCTGCAATGGGGAAGCAGCACCGGCGAAATGGAGGCCGCGCAGGATGAAACCGGGTGGGACGACACGCCGCAGTTTGAAGGTGTCGCGGGCGTCAAAATGGTGGGCGACACCATGAACTGCTATGCGGTGGATTTGTGTTCCTTGTGGGCCATGGATGCGCATCACCTGGCGCTGATTGCCGACGCGATTGGCAAACCGGAGGATGCGAAGCGCTATCGCCAGGATGCGGCCGACATGAATACCCGCATTAACGCGAAGTTGTGGAATGAGGAACTAGGGCTCTATTGCAGCCGCTTCTGGGACAAGGACGATGGCACGCCCGGCGATTTTCTGACCCGCATTACGCCGGCAAATTTCTATCCGCTAATCAGCGGAACGGCGGATGCAGCGCGTGCGACGAAGACGATGGCGGTGATGACCGATCCGGAGCAGTTCTGGGGCGAATGGATTTTGCCGACAGTTTCACGGCGCGACCCGTTATTTCTGGGGCAAACCTACTGGCATGGAACCATCTGGGGGCCGGTGAATTACCTGGTGTTCCAAGGCGTCAAGCGCTACGCGTCGCCGGAATTGCAGACAGCCTTTGCGCAAAAAAGCGTGCATCTTTTTATGAATAATTGGCTGGCAGATGGATATTGCGGGGAGAACTTCCTGAGCATTGATGGAAGTGTCGGCGGCAATCGCAACTATACCTGGGGCGCGTTGATGTGCCTGATCGGTGTCGAGTCGATGGTCGATATCGATGACCATGGCGTGCCGAAAACCGGCCCCGGTTATGGCGAAGCCGTCGAGCTGACAAACCTGCCGATCCACGGCAAGCCGCACCGCGTTTCATTGCAGGATGGAAAGCCACGTGTCACGATCCTGCCGGAGTGAGGCTCTGCACGCCCACGCGCGAAGCGCATCCATCCTAGCCGGAAAGTTTTGTTTTAGACTCAGATTCACATGCCCACACCCTCCAATCTGGCTAGCGCGCAAGTGATTGGCGTTATCCCCGCACGATTAGCTTCGACGCGCTTGCCGGGGAAAGTTCTGCGAGACATTGCAGGCAAGCCGATGCTGGCCTGGGTCTATCAAGCTGCGTCGAACGCGGGTGTCTTCGATCGCCTGATTGTCGCCACCGACGCAGCAGAGGTCGCTGAACTTTGCCGAGCGCAGGGATGGGAATGCTGCATGACATCTTCCGATCTGGCCAGCGGAACCGATCGCGTGCACGCGGTAGCGCAACAACTCGGCCAGAAAGATAGCCGGGATCAATCGAACGATATTTTCGTCAATATTCAAGGGGATGAACCGCTACTGCAGGCAGAACATTTTCGCGCGCTGCTGGTTCCCTTCCAGCGCGCGGAGGTCGATGTTTCCACGCTGCGAACACAATGCCCAGTGGAGGACATTGGCAATCCTAACGTGGTGAAAGTGGTCGTCGATGCCAATGGCAAAGCGCTCTATTTTTCGCGGGCGACCATTCCATTCGATCGCGATGGCAAGGCCGGCGGCAGCATTTCTTATTGGAAACACCTGGGACTGTACGCCTACCGCAAGCCTATCCTCGATCGCTTCCCTGGCCTGCCGAGCAGCCAGTTGGAGGCGGCGGAGCGGCTGGAACAATTGCGGCTGCTCGAGAACGGAATCGCGATCCATGTGGAGCCGGTCGAGCATGACACCATCGGGGTCGACACGGAGGCCGACCTGGAAACGGCGGCGGCAATTTTGCGACAGCGGGAGCGGCAACCTATTGCGCCCTGAAGAATTTGCGCGGCAGGCCGTCCGCGCCAGACGAAACCCAACGGTTCCGATACACTAAATGCTGGAGATCAGGATGAATCTGTTTTGCTTTCTTCCTCCTCAGGTGGCTCGCCGCCGCCTGAAGCTGGGAGTGTATTTGTGCGCTGTTTTCATGGCAACATCCATGCTCGGGCTGGCGCAATCGCAGTCGAGCAGCAGCAGCGACACCACCAACAGTAACGGCGCCACCCCGACGATCAATAATCCGCAGAACCACAATGTGAGCACGGGAAACTATATCCCGCCACCGCCGCCTTCGGGCCCGGATGTGTACTACAACCACCGTTGGGATCTCTATGGCGGCTTTGCCTACACGAATTTTCTGGCCGGCCCGGCGTTGATTCAGCGATCGAACATGGGCGGATGGGAAGCAGGTGCCACTTACTGGCTGGGATGGCACTGGGGCCTGCTGGCAGACGCGCGCGAATATATCGGCACCTCCGGCGTTTTCCCGAACACCGCCGGCGCCGGCCAGCCGCCGTATTGCACACCGTTTTCGACGACCTGCAATAACAACCGAACCATCACCGGTCCGCGCATCATGCAGTACTACTTCATGGCCGGCCCAGAGTATCGAATGATTCGACGCGCCAAAGCGTCGGCCACGGTGCATGCGACGTTCGGCAACGCGTACGGGATCTTCGACGCTGCCACGCTGCACGGTCTGAATCCGCAGACCATTGGATTGTTTGCCAACGCAATGGACCTTCAGCCAGCGCCATCGGCGGCACGTTCGATTACAACTACACCCCTCGAATCGCGTTTCGCATACAGCCGGAGTTGTTAATTACTCGCTACGGCGGCACGGCGCAGCAGAATTTTGGATTTTCCGCAGGCCCAATCTTTCGCCTGGGACACCTGGATACGTCCGGTGGAGCGACGCCATCTGGTGGCAATCATTGGCACTTACATAATCCATTTCATAAGTGACCAAAGGGCTGCTCCTTCGGTACTTTGACACCTATATCGTCCACGACTCAATATCTCAATTAGAAGCGGATTGGAATTTAGGCCCTCCCCCCTATCTCCAGTCTCAATTCCTTCCGCTTTCCCTCTCCCCCAAAAAACTTAACAACGGCATCGAAGCGCAAAACTGCGCAGAGCCGCGTCCGGCGACTCGAGACCGCGATTCCATTCGAAATGGAAAAGCGATTCTGCCTCCATCGGGTGGAGGCAGAATCGCATGCTTGTGTCGAGATTTATGCCAGCTCGTAGCCGGCGAAGAAGTAGCCAATTTCGAACGCGGCGGTGTCTTCCCCATCCGACCCGTGAATCGTATTCTCTTCAATGCTGCCGGCAAACTTCTTGCGGATGGTGCCTTCTTCCGCATTGGCGGGGTTAGTGGCGCCCATCAGTTTGCGCAGGTCGGCAATGGCATTGTCTTTTTCCAGCACCATCACGAAGATGGGACCGGATGACATAAAGTCCGTCAGCGAATTGAAGAATGGACGCTGCGCGTGGACCGCATAAAATCCGGCAGCCTGCTGTTTGCTGATCGACAGCCGTTTGATAGCGACCAGGTGGAAGCCAGCAGCTTCAATCATGGCGAGGACGGCGCCGGTCTGGCCCTTGCGGACCGCATCCGGCTTGATGATGCTAAACGTACGTTGCAATGAAAACTCTCCTTGACCTGTTAAATATTTTAAATTTCGCTACGCCTTGCCGATGACCTGGGCAAGCGTTTCGCCAATCAACGCCGGCGACTTGACGACATGAATGCCAGCGGCTTCGAGCGCCTTCATCTTGTCGGCCGCTGTTCCCTGCCCACCGGAAATGATGGCGCCGGCATGGCCCATGCGTCGACCCGGCGGCGCGGTCTGGCCAGCGATGAACCCAACCACGGGCTTCTTGACGTGCGCTTTGACGTAATCGGCCGCAGCCTCCTCGGCGGTCCCGCCAATTTCGCCAATCAGGATGATCGCCTCGGTGTCGGGATCGTCATTCAGCAGGCGAAGTCCATCGACGTGCGTGGTCCCGATGATGGGATCTCCGCCAATGCCGATGGCCGTCGACTGGCCGATGCCGCGCTGGGTGAGCTGGAAAACGGCTTCATAGGTCAACGTTCCGGAGCGGGAAACGATGCCGATGTTGCCTTCCATGTGAATGCGACCGGGCATGATGCCGATCTTGCATTTTCCGGGCGAGATGATTCCCGGACAATTGGGCCCAATCAGGCGCGAGCTGGAATGCTTCAGCTTCTCCCAGACGCGCACCATGTCGAGGGTGGGAATGCCTTCCGTGATGCAGACGATCAGCGGAATGCCGGCGTCTTCGGCTTCCAGAATGGCGTCCGCGGCAAACGGCGGCGGCACAAAAATGACCGTGGCGTTGGCGCCCGTCTTGTTGACGGCCTGCTCCACGGTGTCGAAGACCGGCCAGCCCTCATGGGTAGTTCCGCCTTTGCCGGGCGTCACGCCACCGACAACTTTGGTGCCGTATTCGGCGCAGCCCTTGGCATGGAAGGTGCCTTCGCGGCCGGTAATTCCCTGCACGATCAGGCGAGTCTTTTTATCAACTAATACTGACATTTATTTGCTCCCCTTCGCTGCAGCAACCGCTTTTTCAGCTGCGTCCTTCATGGTTTGGCCAATGATGAAATTCAGCCCGGACTCCTTCAGGATCAGTCGCCCTTCTTCCACGTTGGTGCCTTCCAGGCGCAGAATCACCGGCACCTGCACGTTCATTTTTCTGGCTGCTTCCACCACGCCGCGAGCCAGTGTATCGACGCGTAGGATGCCGCCGAAAATATTGATGAACACGGCCTTGACGTTTTTGTCGGACAGCAGAATGCGAAAGGCATTTTCAATCTGTTCTTGATTCGCGCCGCCGCCGACATCGAGAAAGTTTGCAGGAGAACCACCGGCGTACTGGATGATGTCCATGGTCGCCATGGCCAGGCCGGCGCCGTTCACCATGCAGGCAATATTGCCGTCGAGGCGAATGTAATTCAGCGCGAACTTCGAGGCTTCCACTTCCAGCGGATCTTCCTCGTTAGTGTCGCGCAGCTCCTTCAAGTCCTTATGCCGGAACATGGCGTTGTCGTCGAAGTTCATTTTGCAATCGAGCGCGAACAGCTTGTCATCCTTGGTGGTGATGAAGGGATTGATTTCCATCAGCGAGGCGTCGGTCTCGACGCAGGCCTTGTACAGGCCAGACATGAAGTGCACGGCCTGATTGATCTGGGTCGGCTTCAGTCCAAGAGAGAACGCCAGCTTGCGCGCCTGGTACGGCTGAAAGCCAATCGCTGGATCGATGTGTTCCTTGTAAATGGCGTCGGGAGTTTTTGCAGCGACTTCTTCAATTTCCATGCCGCCGGACTTGGAGGCCATAAAGACCATTTTCGCGGCGGCGCGATCCAGCACCATTCCCAGGTACAGTTCGCGGTCGATGGCCGCGGTTTCCTCGATCAGCAGGCGCTTGACCTTCTGGCCTTCGGGGCCGGTCTGATGGGTGATCAGCTGCATGCCAAGGATTTTTTTGGCGTATTCCTCAGCCTCAGCCAGGTTTTTCGCCACTTTCACGCCACCGCCCTTGCCGCGACCTCCGGCGTGGATCTGGGCCTTGACTACGACGCCATGGGCGCCCGCAGCGAACAGTTTTTTGGCCACATCCACGGCCTCTTCCACCGTGTTGGCTACTTCTCCGCGGGGCACGGCGACCCCATATTTCGCAAGAATGTCTTTTGCCTGATACTCGTGAATTTTCATAAGGATTATCTCTAATTGTAATGGTGCGCCGCTGGTCCGGACGGAAAGACCCGACGGCATTGGACAAGAAAAAGCAAAAGACAGGGAACCTTCGATATTAAAAAACAACGGAACCCTAGATACTAAAAGATGAGCGTGAGTGGAGCAAACCACCGCCGCTGCTTGGCCGGTTACGATCGCGTATTTCCAATGGCAGACCTGATCCGAACATTGTCGATTTTGAACGAAGGCCACGCGACACTGAGCCGCGAGCAGGCGCGCGCGATGATGCAGACGATCCTGGAAGACACCCGCAACCAGCTGCCCAATATGCAGATCGAGGCCGTGCTGGCGGCGCTCGCGGACGCGTCCGGTCACAGCCGATGAACTGGCCGGATTCGTCGATGCCATGCGTGCCGCTGCCGTGATCCTGCCGTTTACGGACGAGGAGCGCGCCACGCTGGTGGATACCTGCGGCACTGGCGGCGATGCCAGTGGGACGTTCAATATTTCGACAGCGGTGGCTCTGGTGGCGGCAGCCGCGGGGGCAAAAATCGCCAAGCATGGCAATCGCAGCCTGACCAGCCGCTGCGGCTCGGCCGATGTGCTGGATGCACTGGGAGTGCCGACCTCGCTGACGCCCGAACAGGCGGTGGAGTGCCTGCGCGCCACGGGATTTGTGTTTCTGTTCGCACCGCTAATGCATCCAGCCATGCGGCGGGTGCAGCCGATCCGGCGGTCGATCGGCAGGCGTACGGTGTTCAATATTCTGGGACCGCTGACGAATCCGGCATTGGCGCCTGCGCAGATCCTGGGAGTCTATGCGGCCGATCTGGTTCCGCTGATGGCGGAGGCGATGGTGAAGCTGGGCGTGCGACATGGTTTTGTCGTGCACGGGTCGGACGGCCTCGATGAAATCACGCTGAGCGGAGAGACGGAAATTGCCGAAGTGAAAAACGGCGCGTTTCGGCTGTGGAGGTTCTCGCCGGAAGATGCCGGCATGGAGCGAGCCCCGATTTCCGAGCTGCAAGGTGGGGATGCCGACGAAAACGCCGCCATCCTGCAGGCGATTTTTGCGGGAGAGACAGGGCCGCGCCGGGATATTGTTTTGGTGAATGCAGCGGCTACGCTGGTCACGGCCGGTTTGGTGCAGGATATTCGCAGCGGAATTGAGCGCGCTGCCCGATGCGATCGACTCTGGAGCCGTGTCGAAAACGTTGGCGGCATTGGTGGAATTTGGGAAGCAGGCGCGATAATTTTCAAGAAAACAGCGTGACTTGAACGTTGCTGGTGTCTAACCAGAGTGTGACGCATTTGAACCCGAGGAGGATTGCATGAAAGTTCTTCCGAATACAGCGCGCTTTTTGGATGGCCGCGTCGATTTGCGGCCTGTTTGCCGCGACCCTTTCCGCACAGCAGATCCAGATCAACAAAGACAACCGCACCATCGCCATTACCGCGACTGACACAGCAAGCGCCATGGCCGATACGGCGACGGTTCACATTGGATTCGTCGCGTATGCGCCGGACGCGGACGCGGCGTACGCGGCGGGCTCAAAAACCTCGAATGCCATCATCGGCGCGCTGACGACGAAGGGTATCGCCAAGACAGACATTCAGAGCGAATCGCAAAGCGTGGCGGAAACGCAGCAGTATGAACTGGAAAAATTGCCTCCAGCGGAGCAGGCGCAGCGGCGATTCCAGGTGCGCCAAAGCTGGACGGTGCAGACCAAGGCGGACGATGCGGCGAGCGTGCTGAATACGGCGGTGAACGCCGGCGCCAACAGCAGCGGCCAGATCGACTGGACAGTGGCAGACGAGAAGGCGCTGGACGCCAAGGCCGCCGGAAATGCACTTTCGCGGGCACGGGCGATTGCTTCGCAGATGGCGCAGGGACTTGGCATCCATCTGGGACAGCTCATCTACGCCAGCAACCAGGCCCCGGAGGTTCCTCGACCGATGATGCGCGCAGGCGGGGTGATCGAAGGCGCTCTCGGGACCATAGCGGCGCCGCCTCCGCTCGCCATCAGCCCACAAAAAGTCGAGCGGTCGGCCACGGTCTATGCGGTTTTCGCAATCCAGTGATGTGTGGTTGCGTTGGCTGCTGCTAACCTTTTCTTAGGAGTCGAAGCATGCCTGAGGAACAGGAACGCGAATTAAAGCCGCTGCCTGAAGCAGAGTCCGCCTATGTGCGGTGGCTGGCACATCTGGACGCGGAATTTACCCGCCATCACAAGCCGGAAATCCGCAGCGAAATTGTTCGAGACGAGTTGCACCAGCTCTACCTGGGGCGTCCGCATGGCGGCAAGCTGAATTTCACCCTGGTGACGGAGTTGCCGTTTAACGTGCTGCAGTTGACCCTGGACCCGCGCAATGTAACCTTGCGCCCGGAATATTATCCCGACGTCCACCCGGAGAAGTATGCCGAGGTGAAGCCGCTGATCTGGTTCTGGCAGATGTTCGACCGCTCCCCGGTGGGACTGAACGTTTGGCTGGGTTCGCGATTTCGCTGCATGCTGGGCCATCACGTTTTCAAGCACCTTGGCAAGCATGTGCGCATTTTCCGCGGCGTCGAATTCACCTTTGGCTACAACCTGACGATTGAGGACAATTGCACCATCCATAAATTTTCTGTGCTCGACGATCGCCAGCCGCTGGTCGTTCCCGCTGGCACCAGGATTATGGATTACTCGCGGTACGACTCAAGCGGGCACGTGGTCGATCTGGCTGCCAAGGCTGCGGAATAGCGCCGATGAAGGTTGCAGCGAAGTCGAGATTGTGTGAGTGCGCCGCGGCGGCGCGAGCCTTTTCGCTGCAGGGATATACCCCTCCCCGGTTTTGCGATACCATCGGCATCAGCGCATGAATCTACACGCAGTTCTGATCCTCTTTCAAATTGTGGTGCTGCTGTTTGCCATCAGCCTGCACGAAGCGTCGCATGCCTGGATGGCGTGGCGGCTGGGCGATCCGACGGCTCGCATGCTGGGTCGGGTGACGCTGAACCCCATCAAGCACATCGATCCCTTCGGAACCATCCTGATACCGCTGTTGTGCGTGTATGCGGGCTTTCCGCTGATTGGCTGGGCAAAGCCGACGCCGGTGACCACCCGCAACTTTAAGAACATCAAGCGGGACGACATTCTGACCACACTCGCCGGGCCAGCCAGCAACTTGCTGACGGCGATCGTGGCCACGGTGATCCTGCTGGTGCTGAAGTTTGTCAACGCAGGCACGGTGATTTCCGCCATGATGGCGGCGCAGATGGGCATGATCGACCCCAACGTAATGCATGGCAGCCCGATCCTGTTTCCGCTGACGCTGCTGCTGTACTATGCGGTGCTGATCAACCTGATCCTGATGGCCTTCAACCTGATCCCATTGCCGCCGCTCGATGGCAGCCACGTGGTGCGGCACATGCTGCCGTACAACTGGCTGCGCGCGTACGATTCGATCGGAATGATTGGCTTGATCCTGGTGTTCCTGTTTGGCGGCCGTTTTATCGGGATGATTGTCAGCCCGATGCTGAACGTGTTCAACCATATCCTGCTTGGCATGTAGCAATCTGCTTCCGGTACGCTGCTTATCTTCGTCCTGCTGCCCTATACTTTCAATACGATTGAAGCATCAGCAAAGGCATCTTTACACATTTCGAGATCATGAACGAATTGAACCCATCGAAGGCCGTTGAACGTGGAAACCCGCTGCCCAGGCGCGTGCTGAGCGGCATGCGTCCGACCGGCAAGCTGCACCTGGGCAACTACATGGGCGCGCTCTACAACTGGGTGCGTCTACAGCGCGAGTATGAATGTTATTTCTTTATCGCCGACTGGCACGCCCTGACCACGGATTACGCCGACACCTCGAACGTGAAACAGAACACCCTCGATGTCGCGCTCGATTGGCTGGGTGCCGGGCTCGATCCGGATCGGGCGACGCTGTTTGTGCAATCCTGGGTGCCGCAGCACGCGGAATTGCACCTGCTGTTCTCGATGATTACGCCGCTGGGATGGCTGGAGCGGGTGCCGAGCTACAAGGAGCAGCAGCAGCAAATCGGCGACGTCGCGGCCGGCGGAAAAGACCTGAGCACCTACGGGTTTCTCGGGTATCCGCTGCTGCAGTCGGCGGACATCCTGATCTACCAGGCGGACCTGGTGCCGGTTGGCCAGGACCAGGTGGCGCATGTGGAGTTAACGCGGGAAGTGGCACGACGATTTAATTTCTTCTATCCCGAAAAACCATTAGTGCTTCCCGAACCGCAGGCGCTGCTGACGCCATCGCCGAAGTTGCCCGGCACCGACGGGCGGAAAATGTCGAAGAGCTACGGCAACACCATCCAGATGGCCGATCCGGAGCCGGTGATTCGCCAGAAGCTGAAGACCATGGTCACAGACCCGGCGCGCATTCGCCGCAGCGATCCCGGCAATCCGGATGTGTGCCCGGTCTTCGACCTGCACAAGATTTTTTCTTCCGCCGAGACGCAGCAGAAGGTGCGAGAAGGCTGCACCACGGCGGGCATCGGCTGCATTGAATGCAAGGGCTGGCTCGCCGACGCGGTGGTTGCCGAACTGGCTCCCATCCAGGAGCGTCGGCGCGAGTTTGAAGCCAAGCCGGACCAGGTGTGGGAGATTCTTCGCGATGGCTCGGCACAGGCGCGGGCGCGCGCTGACCAGACCATGCAGCAGGTGCGCGACGCGATGCATCTGCCACAGACGGAAACCGCACCCGCAGGCGCAGCTCGATGACAGATTCAGCTCAATCCCGGGACGATGCGGCACGCACGACTGGCGCGACAGACGAGGTCGCGACTGAGGTGAAAAGGCCCGAGATTTCTGCAACGGATGCTGAGGGCGCAGCTGCGGCATCGCCCGAGCAACTGCATCTTCCCGCCAATCCGCCATTCGCCCCAGAGCACGAGGACAAGGCTGCCGAAGCCGCAGCGAGAGCTGCAGAGCGCGCTGTCGAGAAAAGAGCGGCGCAGGAAGAAGCCAATACTTTCCCCTATGGCGTGACCGTCGGACAAGTGTACGACGGCCCGCTCGACTTGCTGCTGGACCTGATTCGCAAGCAGGACATCGACATTTACGACATTCCCATCGCCAAGATCACTGGACAGTTTCTGGCTTACATTGAAAACCTGAAGCAGTCGGACATCGACGGCGCGGGCGAATTTATTTACATGGCGTCTTTGCTCATCCACATCAAAAGCAAGATGCTGCTGCCGCGCAAAGACGATGGCACCACCGATGCGGCCGATGAGGATCCGCGGCGCGAGCTGGTGGAGCGGCTGCTGGAGCATCAACGATTTAAAAACGCCGCCCAGATGCTGCTGCAGAAGCAAATGCTGGAAGAATCGTCATGGACAAATCCCGCGATCCGCGATTTTCTCGAAGATGAAGGCGCGGAACCGGAGATTGCTGCGGATACAGTCGACCTGGTTCGCGTGTTCCGCGAAATCCTCGAGCGAGCACGGCAGCGTCCGGTGTTGAATGTCGACGAAGAGACGGTCACGGTGGCGCAAATGATCGACTATGTGCGGCGTCGGCTGGTGATGGAGGATCGTCCAGTTGGCTTGCGGCGGTTGTTGCAGCATGTACAGTCGGAACGGGCACTGATTTGCACCTTTCTCGCGCTGCTGGAGCTGGTGCGGCTGCAGGCGATCCTGTTGCGCCAGACAGGCAGCTTCGGAGAAATCTACGTCAAGAAGCACGACAATTTTGAGTCGACCATGGTGGAAGGCCGTGACGACTGGCGTTAAAGCCGGTCGATGATGCACGATTGGTATGCTAGAGACTCCTGAAAACCAATGAGCTTAAAAGCCAAAATCGAAGCAGTGATCTACGCGGCCGAAGAGCCGATTACGCTGGTGCAGCTGGCCTCCATTTTTGCCGAGGAGGCGCTTGCAGCCAAGTCCGGGGTGGGTCTGCCTTTCGAGGTGTCGCAGCCGGAGGATGGCGAAGCGCCGGCGAACGAAGGTGTGCGAGTAGAAGAGGCTTCGACGGACGCCGCATCAGTAGCATCGGACGAAGGCGCTGCGTCTGGCGAACAACCGGCGCTGCCGATGGACGACTCGGAAGCGCGTAAGCAGGCTCGCCTGCGCGAGCGTGAGGCGAAGCAGGCGTTGCAGCCAATTGTGGACGAACTCATCGCGGAATATGCCAATGGCGATCGCGGCATGGAGATTCGCGAAATTGCCGGCGGCTACCGCATGGCCACGAAAGCGGAATATCACGACGCCGTGCGTTCCTTTGTCAAGAGCCTGAAACCGCAGATGAAGCTATCGCTGCAGGCGCTGGAAACGCTGGCCGTCATTGCCTACAAGCAACCGGTGACTGCGCCGGAGATCAGCGAAATTCGCGGCGTGGATACCTCCGGCGTACTGGGGGGATTGATGAGCCGGAAGCTGATCACGACGGCTGGACGCAAGCAGGTGATTGGGCGTCCCATCCTCTACAAGACCACCAAGGAATTTCTGTTGCGCTTCGGCCTGAAGGACGTAAGCGAACTGCCCAGCATGGAAGAATTCGAAAAGATGGCTGCGGACATGGCCGAGTCCGACGCAAGCGATCTGGATGCCGTCTCTTCTGAGTCTGCAACAGTCACGGATACAGATTCGGATTCCATAGAGTCTTCTGTCACAGAAACAGTTACAGAAGAGAGATCGACCGTAGAAACCTCTGGGGAATCGTCTGGATCTGAGCGATGAAGCGCGCAAAAGAGATGGATGCGCCAGCCCTCGCCGCGCCCGAGGACGAAAAAGCCGAGCGCCCAACCGGCAAAGTGGAGCGTCTGCAAAAAATTCTTGCCAGCGCGGGAATTGCATCGCGCCGCAAAGCGGAAGAGTTCATCCTGCAAGGCCGCGTGCAGGTGAATGGACAGATTGTCAGCGAGCTGGGCAGCAAAGCCGATCCAGCGCACGATCACATTCGGGTGGACGGAAAGCTGATTCGCCCTGCCGATGAATATCGCTACTACATGCTGAACAAGCCCAAGCAGTATGTCACCACGGTGAGCGATCCGCAGGGGCGACCGACGGTGATGCAATTCTTTTCGCGGGTCAAGCTGCGCATGTTTCCGGTGGGCCGGCTCGACTATCACAGCGAAGGACTGCTGCTGGTGACGAACGATGGCGACCTGGCGAATGCGCTGACGCGAGCCGCCTCCCACGTGCCCAAGACCTACCTGGTGAAAGTCAGCGGCATCCCTGACGAGAAGGCTTTGAACGCGCTACGGCGTGGCGTTTCGATTCCCCTGGGCGATCCCGAATCGATTACCGGATACCGCGGTCGTGAGGGCCGCGTGCGCACGGCGCCCGCGAAGGTTCGACTGTTTCGAGCCGGCGAAAATCCTTGGTATGAGATCACGATTACCGAGGGCCGCAATCGCCAGCTGCGAAAAATGTTCGAGGAGATCGGACACCATGTGGAGAAAATCCGCCGCGTGGAATATGGTCCGCTGGTGCTGGATTTGCCGCCCGGCGAGTCGCGGGAATTGACGGCACAGGAAGTCCAGGCGCTCTACCGAGCGGCAAAGCTGACGTCTGCGGCGAAAAGCAGCGGACCGGCTGGGCCGAAATCGAAGCCGCGATCCGGGTCGCGCCCTGGGGCGTCAAACCCCCTACCTCCGAACCGCAAACAGCGTAAGCCCACGACGCCGCGCCCGCGATAGCCGCGCTTTCGATGCATCCACGAGGCTCGTTATACTAGGTTTAAGGGCTGGGTATTGCTGCAATCGCGGGGTGAATCATGGAAAAAGCGACATTTGGAGCAGGATGTTTCTGGGGTGTGCAGGCGGCGTTTGATCGCATTCCTGGAGTGGTGGAAACGGCCGTCGGCTATGAAGGCGGAACGTTAGCGAACCCAAGCTATCACGATGTCTGCACCGATCGAACCGGCCACGCCGAGGTTCTGCAAGTCACCTTCGATCCGGCGCGTGTGAGTTATCAGCATTTGCTCGACGCATTTTTCGCGGAGCATAATCCGACGCAACTGAATCGGCAGGGTCCGGACTTCGGAACCCAATATCGCTCGGTGATTTTTTATCATTCGCCGGAACAGCAGCAGGCCGCGGCCGCGACCATCGCGCGGTTGACTGCGGAGCATCAATTTTCAAAGCCCATCGTCACCCAGGTGGTTCCGGCGGAGACGTTTTGGCCGGCGGAAGAATATCACCAGAAATACCTGGAAAAGCGCGGCGCGGCCAGCTGTCACATTTAATTTTCGGAACTGGCTTGCGGCATCAAGCCGATCAGTGCCCACACGGTCGCCGGCATCAGCGCGAAGGCGAAGGGCAAAAAGATGCGCACTTCATCCAGCAGTCCAACCGTCGCCCACAACGGAAAATACAATAGCGAACTGGTCAGGAGCATCGCCGTCACCGCGCCCGGGCGATAGCGTTTGCTGATCACCAGGCCCAACAGTAGCCCGAAGGGAAGCAGAGCCAGCAGCATTGTGACCCACATTTGCGGCTGGAGGTTGTTCGCCAGTTGGATCACGCCTTCTGGTCCGTAGTGGGCATTTGGAAAGCGCACCCGCATCAGGTATAGCTGCACGCAGCCAGCAGCCAGCGCGGCCAGCAGACTGGTGGCCGCTTGCCAGGCCCTTCCCAGCGGCACGGTCTTCTTGTTGAAAAGAACCGCCAGAAAAAAACCTGCGTGCAGCACAACCGCAACATCCGCCCGAATCAATCCCTGCACCCATGCCAGGCACACCAGCAGCACGCATGCCAGAAGCCTGCTGCGTACGAACTCTCCACAGACCAGCGCCACGCTCAACGTGACAAACAAGATGGAGGGCAGTGTGTCTTCGGTTTGAAACCAGTGTCCCCAGACCAGATAGTATTCGGCAAGAAACAGTAGACCGGCAATCGCCAGCCATCGTGTCGGAACGGACGCAATTTTGTAGGCGTCGAAGTTGCGCAGCACCCGCAGGATCAGCCACAAAGACGAAGCCAGGCACAACACATCGATCAGAGTCAGGGCGTCATACGGTTTGAAATGGAAGCTCTCATGCAGCCATCGCACCACCTCCCAAACGCCAATCCTGTATTGCCAGGGCGCCTGAATGCCTCCGGAAAAATACAGCATCCATCCGTCCGGATGCACCAGAAATTGATTCCGATAGATTTCCCAATCGAGAAAGGCGTAAGAGAAGCTGATCACCCCTACAAAGAGGGCAAGCAACCACGACGGCGCCGCTTCGCTCCTCCGACCGGAGGTCTTCCCCGCCGAAGATAAGGAATCTCCATTTGGCGAAGAGTGATGGCTTGTCATTGCGAACCTCTCGGAAAAATCTCATACAGCACGATACCGGCATTACGATAACGATCCAAATCTGGAAACGCGGCCTTCTCTACCAATCGCCGTTGGGCCGCCACTGTTTCCATTCGCAGAGTGGGAGGGCCGCCCGTAAAGTCCATGAACCAGCCCGGATGATAGACATCTAGTTTTTCTGCGAGCGGCATCGCGCCGTCACTGTCGATGGCTGGCATGCCTCCACTCAGCAACGAGATTTCATCTGCCCCGCGCCCAATCAGCAATTCCGGCTGCGCAGGATTCGCCTTATGCTCCGCATCAATGACACGCTTGATTGCGATGCTGGCATCGACAAGACTATACCGCGGGTGCAGTAGATAGTCCGCGATGGATGTGATGTTCCACACCACCGAGGCTACGACGCAGGCGCTGACGAGCAGGGCCACGCGCTTATTCGCCTGCCACATCCATTCCAGAAATATCATGGCCAGCCAGAT
This sequence comes from uncultured Acidobacteriota bacterium, assembly GCA_963794795.1. Taxonomy (GTDB): domain Bacteria; phylum Acidobacteriota; class Terriglobia; order Terriglobales; family Acidobacteriaceae; genus JAKAAZ01. The sequence continues at coordinate 118,832 of CAWCFC010000020.1, forward strand.
CGTGGGCACGATTAGCGTAACGAAATAACGCGGCGGACCGTCGTAGTGGAACGCGATGAATGCGGCGTATCCTGCTTCCCACAAAAAGCCGGTGACGAATAGGGTGTCGTGCCAGAAGGACCGCAGACGCCATGCCGCGGCAACAACGCGGCAAGCCCCAACGGAAACAGCACCGGATCAATCCATGTTCCGCGGAAGAAAAAGCGCAGCAGGCGCAGCGGAAAATGTTGCACCTGCCACCCGGGTTTCATGCCCAGAATGATCCTTGCATCGGCAGAGTAGTGGAGCAGCCAGATCACCTTGGCGCAGCCCAGCAGAAGCACGATGACAGCGAGCGAAACACCCAGCACACGCCACGCGGCCGCACGGTTGGTGCGATTGTTCGCCCAGATGGGATACAGCACGGCCGGCAACAGAAACGGCGCGGTTGTTTTTGTCAGGGTAGCCGCGACAAATACCAGGCCGACAACTGCGGCCATCGCGTAGCTCTCGGGATGAACCTTGCCGGCAAAATAGATCGCCAGCAAAAGTAGCATGACAAAAGCAGGCTCCAGAATCGCGAGGCGTCCGTAAAAAAAACCGAGAGCACTTGCGGCCATCAAGAATGCAGCGAGGCAGGCAAAAGTTCGCGATCGATATTGCCGCGCCACAGCATAGGCGAGCACAACACCGACCCAGGTGCACACCACAGCCAGCGAACGCGCAGCGACCACGCTGATTCCAGTGAAGTGAAAGACGAATCCCACCAGCAACGGCCACACCGGCATCAATACACCGGGATTCCAGCTTCCCGGCACATAAGCGCGCCCAAGGGTGAAATAGTGAAGCGCGGCGCTGGTGTAGAAGCCCTCGTCCGTGAAGCGGGCGCGCTCCTGACTATAAAAATGAAAATCGGTAAAGTCCGCGCGGATGTGCCAAAGTCGCAGCGCCAGCAGACAGATTGTCAGCACCAGCAGAGCCAGGTGCCATCGATGCGCGCGCGATTCCGGCCTCATGCCTTTTTTTCTTCGTGATATTCCTGTTCCGTGTTCACAGCCCAAAGATTGGATTTGTCGGCGACGTTGTTCATGATATTTTCTGCCGCTGCCATTGCGGTCAGCATGGAATGATCCTGATTGTTGTACTTATGCATTCCATTGCGACCCACCAGAAATAAATTCTCAAAGCGATCCGTAAACTTCTGGATCACGTCGAAGCGATCATAGGTTCCAAAGTATGCAGGATAGGTCTTGGGCACGCGCACAACGTGGCCGTCCAGCACATCGGAAGCCCTGAGGATACCGATTTTCTCCATCTCCGCAACCGCAAATTTCTTGATTTCTTCGTCCGGCATTTTCCAAATCGGATCAGTATCGTTGCAGAAATATTCCAGGCCAATCCACATCTTGGAGCGATCGGCAACCATCCACGGACTCCAGTTATTGAAGATCTGCAAGCGACCCACGGTGACGTCCGGCTCCTGAATATAGATCCAGGTATCTTTCAGCGGACTGCCGTCAGGTTCCGTCACCAACAGTTTATTCACCAACAGGCCCACGGTGATGAAGTCGCGATAAATCAGGCCTTCGCTCACTTCCTTTACCTCCGCTGGAATGGGAGTCGCCCCGGCGACCAGGCTGCGGATCAAGTGTTGAATCGGCATGGTGGAGACTACATAGTCGGACTGAAAGACGTGTGTCTTCCCTTCCGCATCGACCGCGACTACTTCAGAAATCCTGTTGCCTTCCACGCGAAGTTCAGTCACGCGGGTGCGCATGTGCAGTTCTCCCCCATTGTCCTGCACCATCGATGCCACGTGTTCCCACAGTTGGCCTGGGCCAAATTTCGGGTAGAGAAAACGCTCAATCAGAGAAGTTTCTACGCCCTTCTGGCTAACATCGCCAGAGCCCTTCTTTTTGCCGGAAAATGCCTGCTTCACAAAATGTTTTACAGCGCTGGTGAGAGACAGGCCTTTGATGCGCTGTGCTCCCCACTCCGCACTGATGTGGCGCGGATGAACGCCCCAGACCTTTTCCGTATACGACTCGAAGAACAATCCGTAGAGCTGCTTGCCAAATCGGTTGACGATAAAATCTTCCAGCGAAGTTTCCGGCTTGCGAGAAAAGAAGCGCGCGCGCAAATAGCTGAACCCGACCTTCACCGTGCGAGGCAATCCCAGTCCGCGCAGGGTTTCCGGGGTCAGCTTAATGGGATAGTCGAAAAATTTTCGCAGAAAATAAATGCGGCTCTTACGCGGGCGCACCAGCATCACCAGGTCGTTACTCGCGGGGTCGAGATCGCGCTCGCCCGCCTGGATGGTGCGCTGCTTGTTTTGATAGCTGATGGGAATTGCACTGCCTGCGCCATCCGTGGTCGCGGCAGGCATCACGTCCAGCCACCACTCCATCACGCGATCGGACTTGGAAAAAAAGCGATGGCCGCCAATGTCCATGCGGTTTCCCTTGTAGCGGATGGTGCGGGAAATGCCTCCGATTTCGCTGGTAGCTTCCAGCACGATGGGATGCACGTCGGAATGCCGCTGCAATTCCAGGGCTGCCGTCAGACCGGCAGGCCCGGCGCCAATAATGATTGCTGTTTTACTCATAATTTGTAGATCGAGCGGTGCGATGAAGATTACTGCCATTGTCTCGTATTCGTTCGATAAGCGACAATGTTTTCAACAGCTGTCCTTCCATAGAATGGCGTTGCGTCAGGCTTGAGCCGCAGCTTGAAATGCCGCGATCAGTAGATGCGATGCTATTCTTCCGCATGAGCCTTCCAGACGACCCAACAATTTTCGGAGACCATCAAAATCTCATCCACCGTTCATAGTCCGGCACAAAGAATCCTTGAACTGGATGGACTGCGCGGCATCGCCATTGCGATGGTCCTGATGCGGCATTACATCCACCATCCAAGCCTTCTTTTGCTGGGACCGCAATGGGGATGGATGGGGGTCAACCTGTTTTTCGTGCTCTCTGGATTTCTGATTACGTCCATCTTGCTGCGGCTGACCGATCAGCGTGGCGCTCTGAAAATCTTTTATGCTCGGCGGTCACTTCGGCTGTTTCCTCTCTACTTTCTCGCCCTGCTTGTGTACTTCATCGCCTCAGCCAGCGTGGGCACGCCGCAACCTTTGAAAACCGTATTGCTGTACATCAGTTTCCTGCAGGCATTCATTCCACCCCTGTTCACACATCTGACCATCGTGCCGCACCCAGATTGGGTGGTGATGGGGTTTGGTGTGCTGTGGTCGCTGTCGGTGGAAGAGTATTTCTATATTCTTTGGGCGCCGCTGGTCACGTTCACTCGCGCGCGACGCGTTCCTCTATATACAGTTTTGGCGCTGATTTTATTGCTGACGCCCTGGATTCGATTCTTTTACCCGGACCCGAAAGGCGGCCAGGAATTATTCCTCGCGCAGATGGATTCGCTGGCCGCCGGATGCCTGGTCGCCATCCTTTGGTGGGACTACGGCCACTCGTGGAGAGTCCGCCTGCAACGGAATGCGCGCTGGCTGTATGGATGCGTTGCCGCGCTGATCGCGTTGGCTATCTGGATCGATTTTGCGACCGGAATTACCAAGCGCAGTATGTTCGATCAACGCATTTTCAATGCCACGGATTACACCGTGCTATGGCTGGCATGGTCGATCTGGCTGCTGGTCACGTTGGCCGTCAGCGGTACGTCTGGGATCGTCCCGCGGCTGCTGCGCCAACCGATGCTTCGCTGGCTGGGCCGCATCAGTTATTGCCTGTACATCGTGCACTACCCCGTCTACCTGGCGTTGCGAAACTATCTTCCTCATAGTGTCGCGCTGGCGGTGGGGCTGGTGGTTGCGCTTGGATTCTCCGCCCTCTCCTGGCGTTATTTTGAAGGCCCGATCGCCCGCTGGAAGCAGCATGCATTCCGCTATCCGATGGCATCGCAGCCAGAAGTTCCCTGCTAGAAATTTCGCTCTCAGGCAATCGACTGCGTTCTGTACTTCGTACGCCAGCTTCTATTCATACGCCAGCGCATCGATAGGATCTTTGCGAGCCGCCTTGTAGGCTGGATAGACGGCGCCGAATAACGCTCCAATGAGCGATAGAATCGTCGCCCATACGATCCAGTGAAGCGAGATGGGAAAAGGAATCGTGGGGAATTTCGAAAGAACGCCGGCACGCACCGCAAAGCTAACGCCGATGCCCAGCGCGATGCCTCCCAGCGCCAGCATTCCGGTCTCCTTCAAAATCGCCGAAACAATATAGGCTTTCGAAGCGCCCAGCGCTTTCAAAATGCCAATCTCCCGCGTGCGCTCCATCACAGCCAGATACATGGATTGGAAAATGACCAGAAAGCCGATGATCAGCGCGATGCCGATGACGCTGTTCAAAGCGGGTTCCAGGCCAGGCATATGAGCCGGAGTCATCTGGTCAAGCAGCTCCTGCATGGTCTGTACTTTGTATCCGCTCATTCCCGGAGTCGCCGCAATTTCCTGTTCCACCAGGGCTTGGTTCGCGGGATTGTCGACTTTCAAGTAGAAGAGCGAGGCTTTGCCTTCCGAGCCTGTCAGTTGATCGAGCGTTGTGAGGGGAATAAACTTGCGACCACCCTTGCCGTGCTCCACAATGCCGCAGATCCGAAACTGGTGGTTCATGATGGGAATTTCGTCTCCCACCTTGTACCCCTTGTCGCTTTTGGCAAAGACATCGTCGACGATCACATCGAACGGATGCTGGAACGGAGTACCGGAAACAAAAACAAAAGGCCTTAAAGCATTAAAGCTTTTGTAATCGATGCCGTAAATAGTCTCAAGGGCTTTTCCGGTGGTGAGCTGCATGGCCACAGGGGCGGAAACCGTGACGTGGGGCAGGCCGGCGAGTACGTCGGCAACCTTGGCGGAAACTGGGGCTCCACTGACGCCGACCAGAAAACTGGAGTTGGAGGGACGGACGATCAGGTCGGCGCCGATGCCGCTGGCACGGTCTTTGGCGTCATTCAGCATGCCCAGCATAATGGCGGTCACGGAGATGATCATCACCACTTCAATGGCAACGGCAGTCAGGCTGAGTAGCGAACGGAGGGGGCGGTAAACCAGGTTTCCAAAGATGAGTTTATTCATGTATTAGGTCGTACAACTTGGGGGAGTTTCGGCAGATCCGACTTCGCACGCAGCTCTGGCTTTTCGCTCCTGTGCTCAGTATATCGAGTCGGCTAAAAGATCGTTTTCATAGCATAAAAAGCACCAATTTCTGGGCAATGCCCTTCGGTACTATAGAGATACGTAATCGAAATGAACCGGATAAAGCCTGCATGATTTGATTTGACTCGTTTATTGTGCAGGATTAATCTGCAAACACCGAATAATCAGAAGAAATAGAAAGCTTACCCTGTGACGGCAGGAACTACATCCATCGAACACTTCGGAGAAGCCCTTCGCTGCGAACGACAGCGCCGCTCTGTCAGTCTGGAAGACATTGCCCAGACGACCAAGGTGACGGTGCGCAGCCTGCAGGCGCTTGAGTCCGATGCATTCGACCAACTACCCGGCGGCATCCTCAGCAAAGGGATCGTACGAAGCTACGTGCGCTTCCTGGGCCTGGATGAAAGCGAGTGGGTGGAGCGGTTTCTGGATGCCAGCGGCCAAAAAAATCCTCCGACGGCCAATGATAAGGATTGGGCGGCGTTTGCGCTGAGTGTTTCCACTCATCGTGGCGGCCGCATCACCGACACCAAGTTGCGCTGGGCCGGCGTAGTGGCACTGTTGCTTCTGCTGTGCGGCCTGGGTTGGTTTGTCTGGGGATATGTTCGCCAGCGCGTCGCAGCTCTGTCGATCGTGTCGCCACCTCCTACCTATGCGGCGACCACCACGGTGCACACACCACCACCGGCGCCCATCGTGGTTCAGGTGAAGAAGAAGTCACACCATCACACCGCCTCCCATTCACTGCGATAATCGACACGCCATCGGCTTATCTCGCCCGTTGGCTGCGCAACCATTGCCCCCCGAATTTAAATATTTGTTAGCCTGATAAGAGCGATCTTGGGTTGGTTTCACTTCTGTCCGCTTTGCCGGACTGCTACAGAGGCGTCCAATATCGCAGCGGCCGTCAAGTCCGTTTCCCAAATTCAAGGCTCGACCCGCACCAGGAGGAATATTGCTAGCACAAGATCGTTTGTTATTTACCTCGGAGTCCGTAACGGAAGGACATCCCGACAAGATTGCCGACCAGATCTCCGACGCAATTCTGGACGCCTGTCTGGATCAGGACCCGCATAGCCGGGTCGCCTGCGAAACCCTGACCGCGACCGGTCTGGTGGTGATTGCAGGAGAAATCAGTACTCGAGCCTATGTCGATTTTCAATCGCTGGTACGCGGCGTGGTCGCTTCCATCGGCTATGACAACGCGGTCTACGGCTTCGATTCCAACACCTGCGCTGTCATCTCGACCATCAACAAGCAATCCGGCGATATTGCCATGGGCGTGGACACAGGCGGAGCCGGCGATCAGGGCATGATGTTCGGCTATGCAACCGACGAGACCCCGGAGTTCATGCCGCTCGCCATTTCCCTGGCCCACAAGCTGACCCGACGCCTGTCGGAGGTCCGGAAATCCGGCCAGCTCAACTACCTTCGCCCCGATGGCAAAAGCCAGGTCACCGTGGAATATGACGCCAATGGCAAGCCACGTCGGATCGATGCTGTGGTCATCTCCACCCAGCACGCGGAAAGCGTATCCAACGAAGATCTACGCGCCGACATTTTGAAGCATGTGATCCAGGCTACCGTTCCGGCAGAGCTGCTGGATGAGGACACCAAATACCACATCAATCCAACCGGACGCTTCGTGATCGGCGGACCGATGGGCGACACTGGGCTGACCGGACGAAAGATTATCGTCGACACCTATGGTGGCTCCGGCCGTCATGGCGGCGGCGCTTTCAGTGGTAAAGACCCGACAAAGGTAGATCGCTCGGCGGCGTATATGGCGCGTTATATCGCCAAGAACATTGTCGCGGCAGGCTTGGCCCGGCGTTGCGAAGTACAGTTGGCCTATGCCATTGGCGTGGCAGAACCGGTCAGCGTACTGGTGGATACATTCGGCACTGGAACCGTCTCCGATAAAACATTGCAGCAGCTTGTTCGCAAGAACTTCAAGCTGACCCCGCGCGACATTATCGAAAGCCTGAATCTGCGCCGGCCCATCTACCGCAAGACGGCTGCCTACGGTCACTTCGGGCGCAACGATCCTGACTTTACCTGGGAAGCGACCGACAAGGCCAAAGCACTCAAAGAGCAGGCCGCCGCGACGGAAGCATCCGCCAAGAAGTAATTCATACAGCATCGCGAAAAAAGGGCAGGCTCTAAGAGCCTGCCCTTTTCCATGCCTGGCGATTACCGTTTAGTCGTGATGATGAAACACAATCCGCTTCAGCTCCGGCGTGAACTCATGAATTTCGTTGCCTAAGGCTCCCTCGGCCAGGGAGATGCCGTAACCCTTTGCCGTCTTGCCCCAGGTCGCGCTTACGGCGGGGTAATAGGTCATGGTCAGCGCGGTGGCGGCGGCATTACCCAGCAGCTGCGAATAATTTGGCTGATACGTTCCTTCATCCGACCGGATGACGAAGACCCGTTCTATCGCGTGATAGACGCGCTGCGAAAAGGGCCGATGACCCTGACGGTAATAGCGCGGGTCCTGCCGAAAAATGGACGCCATCATCCCGTCGGCCAGGACAGCGCGGGTGTTCTGCAGCAGCGCTGCGGCGCCCAGGCGCTCGCCAAACGCGCCGCCATCGGTCCCGTACTGGGGATCGGTGTTGGTCCACTGTTCCCAGCCCGCAGCCCAAAACTGGGTGACGAAGGCGTAAGGGTGCAATTGCTCCCAACCTGACAATTCCAGCTTTTCTTTCGCTGAAAGGCGAACCGTAGTTTGATCCGTGCCGATATACTTCGCCAGCCGCGGCGCTGGCCGCAGCGATGCGGACGAAGACGTCTGCGGAGTCGCCTGGAACAGCATTGGCTGGAAAGGCGTCGGCTGGACGGCCACCCTTGCATCCGTCGTGGGTTCAGGAGCATCAGGGAGGCTGGAGTCGCCACTGGAACTGGCGAACGACGTACAGGGTAGGAGCATGGCTGCGAGCAAAAAGCAGAGTAAACTTACGCGTCGCAAGAGACTCAATCGATCATCCGCCTTCGTTGGGGGTATATAGAACTCACGCTAAGCTAGTAAACCGCACCACAAACAAGCAACCAGCGGAATCTTCGAGCGACTGCAAAGGGTATCTTTCGACCTTTATCCGCCCTCTCACCATTGAGATGCGGATCACCCGGTCGAAGAATCGGATTTCTCTGAAATCTGCAGACATTCGTGATTATCTCGACCCTGCTGTGAACATGCCATACTTTTTTTGCAGGATTTTGTTTTGACCGCAAGAAGCGGAGTGCGCCGGGCGCCAACCTTGACGAAGATTGACTTCAGGCAAGGAGAAATCGATGACTGGAAATCACATTTGGGATCACGCATGGAAGATGGTGGTAGATCGCTCGGCGACAGCAGAGGCGATGTTCGTCTATGCGGTGCGGACCACCGGTGTATATTGCCGCCCATCATGCCCAAGTCGCAGACCACTGCGCAAATCTGTCGAGTTCTATCCGACCAGCGAGTTGGCGGAGCGCGCAGGATACCGCGCCTGCAAACGCTGCACTCCTGCCCAGGAACATCCACAACTTCGTACTTTAACGGCGGCATGCAATTATCTTGACCGCCACGACAATGGGACGGTGAAGCTTCAGGAACTGGGGAAGGCCGTCGGTCTAAGCCCGTTCCACGTGCAACGAATTTTTCGCCGATGCCTCGGCATTACTCCCAGGGAATACCAGCAGGCGCGACGGATCGAGCGCTTTCGTCAGCAGGTGGCCCAGGGCGACACAGTAACGACGGCATTGTACGAAGCAGGATTCGGCTCCAGCAGCCGTTTGTATGAGGGCGCCCATGATCAATTAGGAATGACGCCAGCCGAGTTGCGCGGCGGAGGGAAAGACATTCGTATTCGCTACAGCATCAGCGATTCGCCGCTGGACAAGATGCTGGTCGCAGTCACCGATGTGGGACTGTGCGCCATTTCTTTCGGTCTGCTGGAAAGCGAACTGGAAGATGATTTGGCGGCTCGCTTTCCATTGGCGGAAATACGCCGTGATCAGGAAGGTCTCGGATCGGTCGTGCGACAGGTCTTGACCCAGCTCTCAGAACATCCTGCAGCCTTAGACCTGCCGTTGGATGTGCGAGCCACTGCGTTCCAGAAACGTGTGTGGACGGCGCTGCAACAAATTCCGCGAGGTGAGACACGATCGTATAGCGAGATCGCAAAGTCTCTGGGCCAGCCGACCGCAGTGCGTGCGGTGGCGCGTGCCTGCAGCCAGAATCCTGTCGCAGTGGTGATTCCATGTCATCGTGTCGTGGGCAAGAGCGGGCATCTCACGGGATATCGATGGGGTGTGCAGCGCAAGCAGGATTTGCTGGCGCTGGAAAGCAATTCACGCTTCTTGAGCTCGCCGCGAAAGTGATACCCTGACAGAGGGCTGGTATTGCCCCTGTTTCGAACTTCCTTTCAAGAAGACCGCAGAGTTCTGCGGGTGTTTTCAATCCATGAAAGAAAAGACATCTATGGCTACGACGACGACTGTTCCCTCGCACGTAAAGAATCTTGACCTGGCCGACCAGGGAAAACGCCGCATTGAATGGGCCAACCAATCGATGCCTGTCCTGCAGATCATCCGCAAGGAATTCATCAAGAACCAGCCCCTGAAGGGGATGCGCGTGTCCGCGTGCCTGCACGTAACCAGCGAGACTGCGAACCTGATGATCACGCTGCGTGACGGCGGAGCCGACATTGCACTGTGCGCCTCCAATCCGCTGTCGACCCAGGACGACGTGGCAGCATCGCTGGCTCGCGATTACGGCATTTCCACTTACGCCATCAAGGGCGAGGACAACGACAGCTACTACTCCCACATCATGGCCGCGATCGACCACAAGCCGCATCTGACCATGGATGACGGATGCGATCTGGTCTCGATTCTGCATACCAAGCGCAAGGATGTGCTGGAGGGCGTGCTGGCGGGCACCGAAGAAACAACCACCGGCGTGATTCGTCTGCGCGCCATGGCAAAAGACAAAGTGCTGAAGTATCCGGTGGTCGCGGTAAATGACGCGCTGACCAAGCACATGTTCGACAACCGCTACGGAACCGGCCAATCCACGCTCGATGGCGTCATCCGCTGTACCAATGTGCTGCTGGCAGGCTCCCGTTTTGTGGTGGCCGGCTATGGCTGGTGCGGTCGCGGCCTGGCCTCTCGCGCACGCGGCATGGGTGCGGATGTCATCGTGACCGAAGTCGATCCGCTTCGCGCCATTGAAGCGGCGATGGATGGACATCGTGTGATGAGCATGACCGAGGCAGCCAAGATCGGCGACGTGTTCGTAACGGTAACGGGAAATAAGAGCGTCCTGCGCCAGGAACATTTTGAATTGATGAAGAACGGCGCCATCATTGCCAACTCCGGCCACTTCAATGTCGAAATCGACATTCCGGCGCTGGAGCGTTTGTCCTCTTCGCAGCGCCCGACTCGCGAGTTCGTCGAAGAGTACACGATGAAGGACGGACGCCACATCTTCCTGCTGGGAGAAGGCCGCTTGATCAATCTGGCGGCGGCGGAAGGTCACCCAGCATCGGTCATGGATATGAGCTTCGCCAACCAGGCATTGTCCGCCGAGTACCTGGTGGAGAACTACAAGAAACTGCAACCCACGGTCTACGCGGTCCCGGTGGAACTGGACAGCCGCGTGGCGCGACTGAAGCTGGAAGCCATGGGCTGCAAGATCGACAAGTTGACTCCGGAGCAGGAAGAATATCTGGCCGGCTGGTCTGAAGGAACCTAAGCAGTTCTGCCACGAACCCCTCGATCGCGTAAGTGACGAGGAGGCAGCGAGCAACATTGAAGCAAGGAAAAAGGCCTTCACTCTCTGCGGAGAATGAAGGCCTTTTTCATATTGCTGAAACTGAGCGAATCGAAGCCAACCTTGAAATACTGTGGTGCGGCTGCGATGAGCTACATCAGTGGATCATTCGTAACCAGCACGCCATATGTGTTTGCCCCAGGAACGGCGGGGATTTGAGGTGGAACCACAGGAGCAGATCCATTCGGAGGATCCAGGACGAAGATGGAATAAGTCTTTCCCGAGGCCGGGTTGAAGAGCACCTTCGCCAGAACTTTGTTCGGATTTCCGGCAGGCGTCACCTGCACTTCAAGGGATCCGGACGCCGAGGGCAAGTATGGATTCGTCACCTGCTGATACGTCATGTTGCCCACGGCGGGAGTTCCGCTCGGCGTGGCTCCGGCCGCTGTAATGTACACATCCACGGGGCCAGCCATGGTGGACGTATCCACAACGCGCAGGCCTCCACCGGAGGGACCGGTACCGTCGGTGAGGACCTGAAATTCAGGTGAAGTACCCTCGACCACAATCGTGTACGGCGTTTTACTGATGAACGTCTGGGTGGTAGAAACGAGATTCGTACCCGGGGTCGAATAAATATAGAGCGCCTGGCCGGTTCCAGCACCGAGCGGCCGGTAATTTCCGGAGGAATCGATCGCTGAATATTGCCCCTGTTGTTGTATCCCTTCGCTGCCAAAAGGGAGCCCAGCAACAAGCTGCGTTTGACCTGCCACAACGGTAAAGCCTGATAAACCCTGAGACGCATTCACGACGCGCACGTAGCTGTTACCTTTGACACCGCAACCAAGCAGAGTCAGGGAGCCAGCCAGGGAGAGAATTCCGCACAAACCACGCCACTTTGAATACATCATCAATCTACTCCTCCAAAAAAGGCCATGAATCCATTGGCCGTTGCATCATCAAATATCTCGCGAGCGACGGTGAGAACCGGAAGAATCCAGCCAGTCGTTCTCATTCACGTGGCCCAGCAGGGCTCGTTGCTTCCGATAGATGCCGATTGCTACAACGAGTTTGCCGTTTCTTGGCGAGTTTTTCAATCGGATAATCACAAATGTCTACAATCTGTCACTTTGCCATGATGTGGCCAGAATGTTTGAAGTTCATCAGGAACGCCAGTATGCTCCGCAAAACCTATGCAGGCCAGTGCTGGCGCGACGTTTGGACGATCCAATATCAGCTGAAAACATGCCCCCAGAAATCTTCTGGAAGCCAAGGGGGACAGCCGGAAAAATCAATGCAATCGACCCGCGTACAACGGTGTTCCTTTGACTATACCCGAGCCTCTGCAACCGCCGCATCTGTCTTTTGCTCCGGCTTCGCGGAAGGGTGCCGAAGGCCGACGCGTTCGACTGCTTCCGCCAGCGTGACGCAGATAGGATTGCCCTCATCTCCGGTGATCACCTTGGCAGCTTTTTCAAGATCCCCGGAGTGATTCCATAGCCCAATGACAATGTCGAGGTTTGACTGGCGAGTTCGCAACGCCTCGTATAGCGTTCTCGCATAGGCCATGGCATAGGGTGGCAAAGCCGACAGACATACCACCTCGGGCCGCGCGTCGAATACCTCGGCAATCACCTGGTCCACGTTCCCCAGCGGAATTGTCTTCGCAGAGTGGCCTGCACGACGCAGCAATTGTGACAGCATCAACGCGACAATTTCGTCCGAGTCATCGCGAACCGCAACGCAGACAACGCGCTTGGCTACGGCAGAGGGGGGAGCCGGTTGCTTATCCGAGCTCATCGGAGGGCTGACGTTTGGGACGGATTCAATTGCAGGATGGGCCGACTGCGGCTCATCGTTTCGCAGCCCCAGCTCCTCGACCTGTTCCTGCGCAGTTTCCGTGATGAAGTTGACGGTTTCCTGATCGAGCGCGTTGCGATGACGGTCTTGCTCGAACAGGCCGAGCGCCGGCACAATCACCTTGTCGTAGACGGCGGCAACGGAGTTGTCTTTGACGTAGGAGTCCAGGACCTGGCCGGCCTCTTGCGCATCGCTGGCCAGCAATCGCTGGTAGTAATGCGCCTCAGGACGCATCACCGGCTGGTCGCCGAGCAGTACTGTCAGGAACTTGAGGCTAGGGACGTGCGACCCAACCACGACCAGGCAGACGGTGAGCGGCACGGAAAGAATCAACCCAATCGGGCCCCAGATCAGCGTCCAGAAAACGGCGGCAACCAGAACCGCCAGCGGGGACAACCCTGTCTGCTTGCCGTAAATGTGGGGTTCAATAAAGTTTGCGGTCAGCACTTCCATGGTGAAAAATACCGCCATGATCAGCAGAGTCGGCGTCCAGGCGGTGTAGACCGCGATCGAAAATACCGTGGGCAGAAATGCCGCCGTGGGTGCGCCAACATACGGAATAAACCGCAGGATCCCTGCCAGGGCACCCCACAACAGCGCGTGTGGCAGTGCCAGAAAATACAACGCGACAAAGATCAACGTTCCGTAGCAGGTGTTGACCAGCAGCTGCAACGCGAGATAGCGGCTGACTCGATGCCCGGCCTCATCCATGGCCTGGGTCATCAGGTTCAAGTGTCCACGCCCGGTCAGGCGGATCAGGCGATTTCTCAGGTCCTCCCGCTGCAGCAGCATAAAGAAGGTGAAGACAACCACCAGGAACACCGAAACCAGCGATCCAAGAACACCGTGAATGGTATCGAGCCGGTCGGACTTGCCGACTTCCTGCACCGCGATCGGGTGATCGGCCGAGGCTCCCAGCTGTTTCCTCTGGTGCTCTGAATGATCGACGGCGACACCCAGATTCAGAGTGCTAATCTCCTGGCCAAGACGATCAAGTTCCTGTTCTGCCCTGGAGAAGCTCGTTGACTTCGTCGGCTTGAGTGTTTCCAGCTTGTGGTTAATGTTGTAGGTGAAATCCGCCATGTGGTCGGTCACCGTAACCAACTGGTTGAACACTGTCCAGCTGACCGCGCCCACCGCAATTCCGGCTGCCAGAATGACTATGATGATGGCCAGCAACCGCGGCAGGTGAATCCGTTCCAACAGAGTCACCAGCGGAGATAACAGGAACGAAAACAGAATCGCGAGCGCCAGTGGCACAACGACGGTCTTCGCAAGATACAGAACAGCGATTCCTGCCAGTGAAAAGATGAGGATGAAGAGCTGCGTCAGCTCCCGAGATTTCTGCGGACGACTCATTGAGGAACCAACATGCAACGCGACTGGGAGCCACTTCTCGCATTTGCCGGCATTTCAACTGCAACCGAGAAGTTCTGCCCTGAAATTTCGGATGGACTCATGGACCGCCTTCGCTGTGGACCTTGCCTGCACGAGTGTCATACTGAGAAAGTCGCACGTGAATCAAAAACCATTGATTTCCGAGCGCCAAGCAGCAGAACCAAGAGTCTGTAACTTCGATTCAATCCAGCCGCCGAAGGTTTCTCCGGACAACTGTGGCAATGGCGGCCTCTTGGGGAATCGGTGCTGCCGTCGACCACGACTAGCCAGAAGCAACCGCGCGAGATGAGAAAGTTTCTCGGAGCGATTGCGGATGAATTCTGGATGAAATCTCGAACCGAATCGTAGGTAAGCAGCCAAATCCGCAGGGATTTGTGAATCTTTATTGAGCAAGAGTTCGTCCTAGTTAGATAGCATGCGACCGTAAGGTCAAGAACCTGGAAGCAGGAGAGAACCGTTGAAGTCAGGAAAGTCCGATTTGATCCGCCCACTTTTTTGCTCGATCGTTGCAGCCGGCGCATTGGTGTTCGCGTTGCCTGTTCTCGCTCAGAGTTTTCATAACGCACCCGCTTCGTCCGCGTCGCTGAAAAATCCGGACACCGGAAAACAGAATGCTGCTGCAGGCCAGAAGCTATACCAGCAACGCTGTGCGTCCTGCCACGGCGCCAGCGCCCAGGGAACCGGCAACATCCCTTCGTTGGCCAGCGGAGCCACACAGGCCGCCAAGCCGGGAGAAGTTTTCTGGTTCATCACGCATGGCGACATCTCCAACGGAATGCCCGCCTGGGACAGTTTGCCCGCCCAGCAGCGCTGGCAAATCGTGACCTACTTGAAGTACCTGAACAGCCCCGGCGCCGCGCAATTGACGGCCGCAAGCAACGGCGCGGCCGAAGCGACGGCAACGTTCCAGGCCCCTCCGCCACCGCCTCCCTTCACCGACTTTCGATATGAGAAGCCGGGGACGTTTCGCAAGATCACAGTGCAGGATCTTCCCGCCCCCTTTGCCACCCAATCCGCAGGCAACGGCCCGACGATTGTTCCCCGCCCGGAAGGCGTCTGGCCGCAGGCGCCGCAAGGTTTCAAGGTGGGTCTGTACGCGACTGGGCTCGACAATCCGCGCCTGATTCGCACCGCACCCAATGGTGACTTTTTTGTGGCGGAAACCAGCAAAGGTCAGATCATGATTTTCCGCGGCATCACTGCGGATGGAAAACCGAAGACCACCAGCATCTTCGCCAGCGGGCTGAACGAGCCCTTCGGCATCGCGTTTTATCCGCCGGGACCGAACCCAAAGTGGCTGTACATCGGCAATACGAATGCGGTGGTGCGCTTCCCGTATAAGAACGGCGATTTGACGGCGACCGGGCCAGCGCAGCACATTGCGAATCTGCCCTCCAACGGCAGGGGTCATACCACCCGCGACATTCGCTTCTCGCCGGATGGCAAGACGATGTTCGTTTCCGTCGGTTCGGGCTCGAACGTCAACGATCCGGACACGCACCCGGAAGAAAAAGATCGCGCCGATATCCTGGCGTTCAATCCGGACGGATCCCACATGCGCATCTATGCCTATGGGATTCGCAATCCTGTAGGGCTGGCGATCGATCCTAAAACTGGCGAGCTATGGTGCAGCGTGAATGAACGTGACGCGCTGGGCGACGATCTCGTCCCGGATTACATCACCCACGTCCAGAAAGGCGGCTTTTATGGCTGGCCGTGGTGGTATATCGGCGGACACCAGGACCCGAGGCTCGCAGGAAAACATCCTGAGCTGAAAGACAAGGCCATCGTTCCGGATGTGCTGTTGCAGCCTCATAATGCGTCGCTCGAAATGACGTTTTACGAAGGCAAGCAATTCCCGAAGGAATACGACGGCGACATTTTCGCCGCCGAACATGGCTCGTGGAACAAGGCAACGCGCGCCGGGTATGAAGTGATTCGCGTTCCACTGCATCAGACGGGCCACGCCACCGGAGAATACGAAGACTTCCTGACAGGCTTCGTCCTACCCGACGGCAATGCCTGGGGGCGCCCGGTCGGGGTGACCGTGGCTCCTGACGGATCGCTCCTGGTCACAGACGATGGGTCAAATTCCATCTGGCGCGTTACCTATACCGGAAAACAGTGACGCTCCGCTGCATTGTTTTTCATTTGCGTGAAACATGAAAACCTGCCGCCACCGGGCCGATTCAATCCTGAATCGAGCTCGGCGGTGTCCGGTGTCGATTTTTCCCTTCCGCGGAATTCGGCCCTCCCATCGCATTTCCTGAAGCTCCTTGGAAGTTTCTAAATTTCCATTAGAATGCCTACATGCGTCTCCCGCTTGGGGTGTGCCGAATATTTTCAGGAGGATTTCTGAGATGAAACCGATTCTTTTTCGCGGTGCCAGCGTGTGGGACGGTAGCGGTGCGCCGGCCTTTCTGGCCGATGTCCTGGTGGAAGGCGACAGGATTAAAACCATCGCGCGCGCGCCGGAAAGACTAAGCGCAGAAGGCGCCACCGTAATCGAGGCTCGAGGCAGAACGTTGATGCCTGGCCTGGTCGAGGGACACGCGCATATTTCTTTCGGCGGCGCCATAAATGATTCCGACCTGGGCAATATTCCTCCTGAAGAACATGTTCTGCTGACGGTGCGCAACGCAAAGACCTTGCTCGACCACGGCTTTACCAGCGCCTACAGCGCCGCCACATCGAAATTGCGCCTCGACGTCGTCATCCGCAATGCAGTGAACGCCGGAGAATTTCCTGGGCCACGTATCCGCGCGGCAAGCCCGGAAATCACCGTGACCGGCGGCCTGGGCGATGAGCGCAAAGCGCACATGTATTACGAGAGCTTTGGATTGATCGCTGACGGCCCGGAAGAAATACGGAAGGCGGTTCGCCTCTGCTGCCGCGAGGGCGTCGACAACGTCAAGCTGAACATCTCCGGCGACGATCTGAGCCCCGCGGCTCACGGCGGCCTGACCGTCATGCGCGAAGATGAAATCCAGCTCGCCGTCAGCGTCGCGCGCGACTTCGGTAAGAAGGTCAATTGCCACGCGCGCGCAGCGGAGTCGGTGAAGCGCGCCGTTCGCTGCGGCATCGACGTCATCTACCATTGCGAGTCTGCCGATGAAGAAGCGCTGGACATGCTGGAGTCCGTAAAGGACAAGATTTTCGTGGGGCCGGCCATCGGCATCATCTACAGCACGCTGTACGAAGGTGAACCCTGGGGATTTGTGCGCGACTCCAAAGTCGGCCGCATGATGCAGCGCACCATCGACTCCACGGCCGCCGTCTATACAGAGCTTCGCAAGCGCGGCGTCCGCATCCTGATTGGCGGAGACTATGGATTCGCCCAGTCCCCGCAAGGCGACAACGCGCGCGACCTGAAACATTTTGTCGATCTGCTCGGCTTCTCCCCGAATGAAGCGCTGCAGTGTGGCACCCGCGTCGGCGGCCAGGTAATGGGCATGGGCAACGAACTCGGCCAGGTGAAAGAAGGCTACATCGCCGACCTACTTTTGGTCGATGGCGATCCGCTGAAGGATCTGGACCTGGTGGTGCGCGTGAAAAATCTGCACGTGATCATGAAGGAAGGCTCGCTCTATAAAGATGCTTCGGCCACTGCGCCTTCCAATGTTCAGTAAGCGAGGATGTACCGGAGCGTCCTACCCTTCCCGTTGAACTGAAGATTTCTGCGCAGAAAAAGAAAGACCGTCGCGGATCACTCCTCGCAACGGCCTTGAATGTGACAAACTTTCAAGAGGCATCTCCAAAGCTACAAGGGCTACACTGAGTTGTCTTGTATCCTTAGATGGATGTCAGACTCAACCTTTCGATGGATGTAGGTTTGAGTACACCTCGACCAGTCCGCGCCGCACAGGCTCCTCGATGCACCGGACTGTTTCCAAATCCAATTGCAGATATTTTCGTTTCGCGCCAGGCTCGCTTGCTTCGCCGGATGACATGGGTGCTGCTGATTCTGGCGTGCAGCAGCGGCCATGCCCTGAATCCAGATCGAAAACTAAGCCAGTACGGCTTGCATACATGGCAGACAGATAGCGGAATGCCGCAAAATTCTGTGCGTGCGATTTTGCAGACACGCGATGGCTTTCTCTGGTTCGCCACTCGCGAAGGTGTGGCTCGATTCGATGGAATTGACTTCACCGTATACAACCGCAGGAATACGCCGCAGCTGCTGAGCAATGACATACGAGGCCTGCTCGAGGATCATGATGGAAATCTTTGGATCAGCACTGCGGATGGGCTGACAAGGCTGCGCGACGGCCGATTTACCGCGTTCACCACCGCACAAGGCCTGCCCGATAACAGCATCTGGAACGTGTTTCAAGACAATCGCGGAGAAGTGTGGGCGATCACCGCGGGTGGCCTCGCGCAGTATAGTGGCGATCATTTCGTTCCCTATACAACGCAGCAGGGCCTCTCCAGCAACACCATCAGCGCCGTGGCCAATGGACCGAACAATACCTTGTGGGTGGCGACGGACAGCGGGCTCGATCAAATTGAATCCGGACGAGTGGAGAAGCCATTCGCCGGCTCGCCATTGGGTATTGAAACAATCCGCGGCATCGCAACCGACCCGGCTGGCGCCTTGTGGGTGGGAACGCAAAGCGGAGTGCAGCAGTTTTCCAATGGAACGATTCGCACCTTCGGCGTTGCGAACGGACTGCCCGACAGTGAAGTCGACGTATCTGCTCGCCGACAAGTCGGGAAACATCTGGATTGGCACTCCGGCCGGTCTGGCGATGATCCAGAACGGAAAGCTAACAGCCTACACTACGACGAATGGCCTGCCCGGAAATCAAATCCAGGCGCTCTATCAAGATCGCGAAGGCTCGTTATGGGTAGGAACGAATCACGGCATCGCGCGCATTCGCGATGGAGTGATCAACATCTTCCAGTCGAAGCAAGGGCTGGCGGAAAACCTGATCCTGGCGATGTATGAAGATCGCGAGGGTTCACTATGGGTGGGCACGGAATCCGCTGGAGTGGCGCTGCTAAAAGACCAGAAGTTTATGACCCTGACAGAAAGCGATGGCCTCTCGGACAACCTGGTCAGCTCCGTTTTGCAAGGACCTGATGGCGATATGTGGATCGGCACCGATGGCGGTGGGCTCAATCGCTACGATGGCAGTCACGTTTCTGTTTTCACCGAAACGCAAGGGCTGACCAGCGATACGATTCTTTCACTCGCCGCCGACGCCAAAGGAAATTTGTGGGTCGGAACTCCGGATGGACTCAATCAAATGGAGAGCGGCCGGTTCACCGCAGCCGCCGCAACGGACCTGCTCCCGGATGAATTTGTTCGCTCGCTGCTTGCCGATTCAGATGGTTCGCTGTGGGTGGGCACGCGGCATGGACTGGCGCAGATTAAGGGAAGTCAAGCGTCGACCTACACGCAAGCGGATGGTCTGGCCAACGATTTTGTCGGAGCGCTGGCACAAGGGGGCGACGGCAGTTTGTGGATTGGCACGCTGCATGGTCTCAGCCACTTTGTCCACGGCAAATTTATCAACGATACAAAAAGCGATGGGCTCTCCAGTGACGTGATCACCGCGCTGGCCCTGGATTCGCAGCACCACCTTTGGATCGGCACCAATGGAGAAGGCCTCAACGTTTTGCCAACCGACGATCCCCACCCTCGAGTCCATTCGTTCTCCGCGAGCCTCGGCCTTCCCGATGTGATTGACGGCATCCTGGAAGATCAAAGTGGTGCACTCTGGATCAGCTCAAACACCGGAATCTTTCGCGTGCAGATCGCCGATCTGATGAGTGTGGCGGAAAGCCGAAGCCAGTCGCTGCCCATTAATTCCTACGGCACCGCGGACGGAATGAAGATTCGCGAGTGCAGCGGCATCGGCCATCCATCGTCATGGAAAGCGAAGGACGGAACGCTGTGGTTCTCCACGCTAAAGGGTGTCGCATGGATTGATCCCGCAAGGCTACAGCGAAACATGGTCGCGCCGCTGGTTGCGATGGAGCAGGTTTCCGTCGACGAAAAGAACATGCCGCTCACCGGGCCAGTGAGCATTGGCCCAGGGCATTCGCGATTTGCATTTCATTATGCGGGACTCAGTTTTATCGCGCCGCAGAAAGTGCGTTACAAATACCGTCTCACTGGATTCGATCGCACGTGGATTGACGCGGGCACTCGACGCGTTGCTTACTACACGAACATTCCTCCGGGAAAGTACCGCTTCCAAGTGCTCGCGGCCAATAATGACGGTATCTGGAGCACCGCGCCTGCAACCTTCAGCTTCCAGTTGCAACCGTATTTCACCCAGACCTATTGGTTCTACCTGCTTTGCGCCGTTCTGATTCTTCTGTTGATATGGCTGATCTATCGCTGGCGAGTTCACCAGGTCGAATCGCGTTTTCGCGCCGTACTCGCAGAACGCACTCGCATCGCACGCGAAATTCACGACACCCTGGCGCAAGGCTTTGTCGGGATTTCTGTCCAGCTGGAGCTGGCCGCCCAGATGCTCTCCACTTCCCCGCAGGCTGTGCGCGAGCAACTGAACCAGACCCGCAAACTGGTTCGCGACAGCCTGTCGGAAGCGCGAAGTTCCATCTGGAATCTTCGATCGAATGAGCCCGGGAACGTCGATTTTGCTTCGAGATTCTCCAACGCGATTCGAGCCCGCACTGCAGGCAAGCCAATCGAAACCAATATTCAATTCACTGGAACCTACCGAGCGCTGCCGGCAAATGTTGAATCGGAGTTGCTGAAAATTGCATTGGAAGCGGTCGCCAACGTGCTGCAGCATGCCGACGCCACTCGTTTAGACATCGGCGTACAGTATGGGATGAAGCAACTGCGAATGCAGATTGAAGATAACGGCGTAGGACTTGCAAACGACGTGGCCGAGACGACACCGGCTGGGCATTTCGGAGTGATCGGAATGCGGGAGCGCACGCAGGCGATTGGTGGGACGTTCACCATGAACAGCGTTCCGGGAGCGGGAACCAAAGTCTCGGTGGAACTACCGCTCAATTAGCATAGGGAAAGCGCAACCAGGGGCCGAACACATGGACGACACCTTGAGAAAACGTGAAGTCAATGCCTGACGCAATCAAGATCATGGTGGTGGAAGATCATCACGTGGTGCGACAAGGCCTGGTCGCGTTACTCAACGGCGTACCGGGGATGCAGGTGGTAGCCGAAACGGCCGACGGCGGAATGGCGCTGACATTATTTCGAAAGCATCTGCCGGACGTTGTGCTGATGGACCTGCGTTTGCCGGGCATCCCTGGCGTCGAGGCCATTACCCACATACGCAGCCAGTTTCCTCAGGCGCGCATTATCGTTCTTACAACCTACGACGGAGATGAGGATATTCATCGGGCGCTGGACGCGGGCGCGCGCGGCTACCTGCTGAAAGGAATGTCGGGCGATGAGTTGATGGATGCAATCCGCGCCGTTCACTCCGGCCGTTCCAGAATTCCAGCCCAGGTGGCGGAACGTCTGGCGGAACGGATCGCGAGGCCAGCGCTCACCGATCGAGAGCTGGGCGTCCTGCGCGAAATTGTCTCCGGAAAGTCGAACAAGGAAATAGGCAAGGAATTGAATATTTCCGAAGCAACAGTAAAAACCCACATCAACAGCATTCTGGGAAAGTTAGGGGTCACGGATCGAACACAAGCCGTCACCGCTGCCATCCAGCGCGGTATCGTTCACTTTTAGACAACCCGTTCGCTTAAAGGAATTGAGCACTCGCATGACACGTCGAACATTTGCAATCCTTCTTGCACCGTTGGCGGCCTTGTTTCTTACTGTGAATCTTTCGGCCGCGCAGCAGTGGCGTGTCGCCACGCAGCAGGAGCTGAACTCCTGGATTCCAGCGCGCGCGCCGGTGGTGAAAGAGCAGATTGAAACAGAATCGCGAACCGAAACCGGAATTGTGAACAGCGCAGGAAAATATATCGCGGGCGCAGTGCTCATCACATCGGGATACTCCGCCAACGGCAAGTATTCGATCTTTCTCGTGACGCAGGTTCCGCTCAAGATCGGAACCGCTTCACTGGAGCCGGGGCAATACATGTTCGGATGGCAGCGCGTGAACGACAACTTAGAGGTGCTATTTTATGAGGCCGCTTCGGGTCGATTCATCGGCAAGGTAGAGGCCGTCCGAGATGATACCCATCGAAAAATCGAGTCCTTCCAGATTCTTCCGCCCAGCGATCATTCGCTGATGCTGATAGGCCGCTTTGGCTTCCATTACGAACTCGAAAAGTAGGTTCGCTGCAATCGATCCAGTTGAGTGAGATGGCGCACTACGCGACCGTGATCGCGGCAACTTCATAATCCGCGATGCCGGGGATGTTGAATTGCAATACGTCATTTTGCAGGTGAAACGGCACGGTTCGCCCGGCTTTCAACAGGTCAACGGATTTCACTCCAACGCCGCGCGGGAGTTGCATGCGCACAGCCTGCGGCCCAATCGGATAACTCTCCTGCAGCCAGCAATGCTGCGCATTCGGGTTGGTGTAATTCAGCACATGGATGGCGTATCCGGGCGTCGTCTCCCAGGCAAGCGCCTCGATAAATCCCTCTCCTTGAATGGCAACGATCTGCTGATCTGCGGTGATCCACTGAAGGGTATTGAGCAGCAGTCGCAACAAATCTCCATGCCCCGTCAGCCAGTAAGTGCGCTCGATGTCTCCCGGAAAATAAGCGATGCGGCTGGAGCCAACTTCGCGCAGAACGACGCCCGGCTCGTCGGTATGCGAGACGGGTGGATAGGCCAACTCCGGCGGATAACTCACGAAGCCAGGGACGACGGTGAGCAGCGGATTCGGTACCGGCTTCAGCGGGATGCGATTCTGTGCTCCGGGAAGCCAGTTGGTGTTAGTGAATCCATGGAGCAGCGGATGCTGACTGGTCGCGTTCGGAGCTTCAATGCGCGCATAGTACGCGTTGCCATTGGTGCCAACAGCATTGCCAGCCTTGTGGATGCCGAGTACGTCGGCCAGTCCGAAATCGGCGCGCGGGTTCAGATTTTCATCGTAGAGCGAGGTCTCAAAACTGGCCATGATGGATCCGCCGGAGTGCACGTAGTCGCGAATCTGCTGGCATTGCGAATCGCTCAACATGGCCGATATTCGGCAGTATCAAGGCGCGATATTTACTGAGCCGTTCAGCGTCGAGACGGTCTTCATGCACAAAGTCGAACGCGAATCGTCCCTGCAGAAGCGCGTTGTACAGGCCCTGCGTCGTCTCGTGCATGTAGGCGTGTGAGTGCACCGTGACCGGCCCGGGATAGAGCAGCTGCGTGCTCTGCCCCATCACGACGCCAATGTTCGCGATGGATCGGCGAGTGGTCAGAGCCGCATCGTGCTGCGCAGTCCAGCGAAAATAATCGGCGCCAACGGCCTGCCAGCGACGATCTTCACCCAGCCCATCTTCTGACCCACGAAGTGATAGTACGGAACCATCCCGCCGGCGAGCGTTTCATTCAGCCACATCGTCGCTTCGGCAGGAGTCTTCGAACCATTACGCCACGTAACCGCGCCGGTGGAGTAGGCTCCAGTAACGTTGGCGGCAAATTTTCCGTCGAGAACTGCATTGCAGGCGCGGCCCTGCAGCGTACATCCCCAAACAGCAGCGTCGTTATAGGTGCGGCCCTGGTTATCGGCCTGGAACCATACAGCAAGCTTGCCGAGACGATCCATATTTGGGCCGCAGCGCACGTTACCGCCAAGATTGGCGAAGAAAAAACTATCCGGCTTTTTCTCTTTCGCAATGGCGTCGTACTTTTGCCAGAGCTGAAACACGCGATCGTTAAACACGGCCCAATAGGCAGGCGTGTTCGCGGGCGGCAGCTTGCTGCAGATGGCACAGTGGCAATCCGGAAGTTCGCCGATCGGCGGCCAGCCATTGGTGTAGAAACAGTCCACATCGTACAGCGAGTTCACTTCCCGCATAATGGCCGGAATGTAGTCATCCATATAGCTGGTAAACATGCAGGTTTGAAACAGCCTCGGATCCTGTCCGCTGAACCGCACCGAACCGTCCTTGTGTCGCATGGCCCATTCCGGATGAGCCTCCAGAGCATCGCCCCAGTTCAGGTCGGGACTCATGCGCGCAACCACCCGCATGTTGCGCTTCTTCGCGGCCGTCACGCACTCGCCGAAAAAATCGCGGCCGTTCAAATATTTTCCGTGGCGATGGAACGGAACCTTCGACGGATAGAACGCGAGAATGCCGGTCACACTAATGAAGACGATGTCGGTATCCGCGGAGTGCCAGTAGTCGGCCCACTCTTCAACGTTCATCACAGCGGGATCATGCTCGGTCATGTTGCTTTGTCCGACGCGGCGAACCTTTTGCTGCCATGGCAGCGCGGCGTGATCCACGGGAGCAAGGCGCGCAGGCAGCGGAACCAGCTTGGGCGTGGGCCCGCTGGCGAACGTTGCGGCAGCATGTTCCTCAGCCAGGGCCGAGGCGGGGTTGAGAGCACTGAGCGCGGTCAGCGGAAGGGCGGCGGCACTGGTTTTCAGGAAGGTGCGGCGGTTGAACACTGGAACTCCCATCGAATTGCCTGCGATGGAAGTGTAACTGCCAGCGAATGACTTGGGCCACTTGTCGCCCCGCGGTTCTGCACTCTGAACCTGAGATATTCAAGCCGTTTCGCCTGGGCAATATGGATTGAAATTTTGGAGGCGCGGGCCGGGATAGAACCGACGCATAAAGGTTTTGCAGACCTTCTTACAGGCCAGCCTGTCCGACTTTTGTCCCACTCTGCATAACCTAAGCCACGGATCCGTAAATCTCAGCGTTTTGAATGCCGACAACCTTTCGACCTCTTCCATGCCATGAAGTGTCGAGCAAAGCTACTATTGAAAGATAGGGCCTTATAGGCCGCCATAGTCGGCAATACCAGCACAGATGGCGTAATTTGACACCAAATTGACACCAGGAACGTTGAAGCAATAATCGAGCTGAACCGTGGCGAGACAGCGGTAGTATTGTTGAAAGTGCCCATTCAATTTTTTCGCGGCGTGCTTCCACTTTCGTCAGAAGTATTGGTACTGAACGCGAAGGCGTTCGAATCCTGAATTTACGCAGAACTAAGGCTTCAGAAGTCCCAGGCGAAACATGGGGCAAATTCGATATTAAAGAAATATTATTGGCCGTCACAAGACTTGAGGTCTTGTCCGAATCTTGCCGTGGAATATGGTCCCTCCCGATCAAATCAAAAAAGTCTCGTACAGAAATAAAGAAGCAGGATTGCAAGCACACCGGGAAAAAGCCGCGTCGTGATCGTGCGCAGGAAATTCATAAGCCTAACTTTATTCTCCCCCGCTAACTTCGTGCAGCCTTTCCATAGATCCGCGTCGCTTATGAATGGAGATTTGGAGAAAGATTTCAGATGACCCGGAACCCTGAGACTTCCGATCATTTCACGCGCGGGCACTTCTTCAATCCCGGCGCGCCGGACCATAGTTTCTCGCAGTTTCTCAAATGGATCACACGTCGCAAGATCGGCCCGTGGAGAAAATTTGCCGGCACAGTGCATGGGCCCAAGCCGCCAGCTCGTATGAACGGCGACGATCTACTCATAACTTTTGTGAATCATGCGACGTTGCTGTTGCAGAGCGGAGGTTTCAACTTCCTTACCGATCCGGTCTGGTCCAAGCGGGTCAGCCCAATCTCCTTTCTTGGACCGCGGCGGCACCGTGACCCTGGAATACGTTTTGATGACCTGCCCCGAATTGACTGCATTTTCATCAGCCACAATCATTACGATCATCTCGATCTGCCTACCTTGAAGAAGCTGTTCAGGAGAGATCGTCCGTCGGTATTTTGCCCTCTCGGAGTGGGCAAGCTACTTAGAACGGCCGGATTTGAGGAAATATACGAACTCGACTGGTGGCAGTCGCATGGCTGGAGAGGCGTTGAGTTCCATTGCGTGCCCGCGCAACACTTCTCGGCGAGAACGCCGTTCGACCGTAACCGCACGCTCTGGTGTGGTTGGATTCTTGGACTCGCGGGTGGGCACGTCTATTTTGCTGGTGACACTGGTTTTGGAAAACATTTCGCCGCGATTGCGGCGCGGTTTCAACGACTGCGGCTTTCCATGCTGCCTATCGGAGCTTTCAAGCCCGAGTGGTTTATGGGGACGGTGCACATGACTCCGGAACAGGCCGTCGAAGCGCAACGAATACTGGAATCGCCGATTGCAGTCGCTATGCACTTCGGAACATTTGCACTCGCCGACGACGGCGAATTCGAGCCGACGGATCGCCTTCGAGCCTGTCTCACTCCTTCTGAACAGGAGGGCACATTCTGGGTGCTGAACGAAGGGGAAGGCCGTCGCGTTCCGCGCATCCAGGTCAATTCAGTCTTGGCCGACGCAACGGGCGCGAAAACTGGTGTTGAAACCCAACGATAGGCCAGAACGGCGGGCTAGAGGTCGGGACGAAGGTTTTCCATGCAGGGGTTTTTCATGGCTGATGACTGAAGATATGGGTATCTCTTACCTTCTCTACATCATCGCGGTGATTGTCTTGATGGGATTTCTTCTCGTCGGTGGATTTTTCCTGTGGTTCCGCTAACATTGGAAGTGCGGTTGCGTCTTAATCTTATAAGACTTGCTTTCAGCCAAAGTGTCTTCTCTTATGGCCCTGGTAGTGAAAACGTCGAGGTGCTGATCACCGCAAGAAAATCCGGGATCAACCTCTCCACATGCTTTTCACACTTGGCAAAAGACCGTTGCAGGCGAATAGCAGAGTAGCTGAATGATCTGAGGTCGACTAGCGTTGCCAGGTGCGCTTAGACCCAAATCAATCGACTGGCTGAATGAGCGGGAGTCCATGAACGACTAAAATAAAGAGAACCTGAGGCAAGCATTTTATTAAGAGTACGGAGCCTGTTGTTCCAAGTGGTCGACTGTCGCTGGATGAACTGTCGCTGGATAATCAGTCCTTCGTCGCTAAGCCTTCCCAAGACACACACCCAACATATTGTCCCGTAATCGGGTTGAGGAATTATTGACTACGGCTTACCTGAACCGTATCGCCACTGCTGTACCAGAGCATGATGTGCATGATGCGTTTGTCGTCTTTGCGGAGAAAATGCTTGCCAACCCTCGGCTGCGTGCGGTCTTTCGCCGCATGGTAACCCGCGCAGACATCGCGCATCGCTATTCGTTCCTCGATCCGCAGCAAGATTGCCGCCAATCCTCGCGGCATGACGCGCATGAGTTTTACCGGCTAGGCAACTTTCCCAACACGGCGCAGCGTATGGAACTGTTTGAGCAGAGCGCTCCGCTGCTGATGCGGAAAGCCGTGGACCGGCTTGCGCTGAGCGAGGAACAACGCGCGGGCATTACGCACGTGCTGGTGACCTGCTGCACGGGATTCTATGCGCCAGGGCTGGACTTTGAGATCGTCGACCATCTCGGACTTTCGGCGGGCGTGGAGCGCACGATGGTTGGATTCATGGGATGCTATGCCGCGATCAATGCGCTCAAGCTGGCGCGGCACATTGTGCGCTCAAATCCAAAGGCCGGTGTGCTCATGTTGAACCTTGAGTTGTGTACGCTTCACTTTCAGGAGACGCAGGAGCTGGAGCAGGTGCTCTCCTACCTCGTCTTTGCTGACGGCGCAGCGGCGAGTCTAATTACGGCTCGCGAACAGGGTTTCGCGCTGGACAGCTTCAAAGCGGTGATCGTGCCCCAGACACGTGGGCTGATCACATGGAAGATTCGCGGACTAGGTTTCGACATGCTGCTCTCCGGGCAGATACCAGGAGAACTGGGCCGCGCGCTGCATGAGGGCGAACTGATGGTGGGGCGCGACGACATTGACCTGTGGGCGGTACATCCCGGCGGACGGTCAATTCTGGATGCGGTGGAGAAGGGACTGGAACTGCCGACCGATGCACTGGCTGCGTCGCGCGAAGTGCTATCGTGCTTCGGCAACATGTCGTCTGCTACGGTGATGTTTGTGTTGCAGCGAATCATGGAGCAAGCGCGTCCGGGGCAGCGTGGATGTGCGGTGTCGTTTGGGCCGGGCCTAACAGCGGAGACAATGCGCTTCCATGCCGTCTAGTGCACAGATCGACTTCAGTCGACGCGCCTCTCCCAGTGAGTTGCCGGAGCTGATGGATGGTGACTGTAGTTATGAGGATTTCCGTGACTGCCTGCGCAGTCTGGAAAAAGTAAATCGCTGGCTCCTGGGTTACCGGCCGACGCTGGCTTGGCTGGAGCGGTTGCCGCATGGATTACATGATCCGGTACACATCGTCGATGTGGGGAGTGGCGGAGGCGATCTGCTGCGGCAGATTGCTGGCTGGGCACGGAGACGGGACATTGCTGTGCAGTTGACGGGTATCGACTTGAATCCTTATGCGGCACGTGCAGCAGCGGAGTTCACGCCAAAGGAGCTCGGAATCACCTGGGTTACCGGCGATGCTATGGAGTATCGACCAAACAAGCCGGTCGATATCGTGGTGAGCTCGCTGCTGGCACATCATCTGGAGGACGAGGAGATCGTCACGCTGCTGAGGTGGATGGATGCGACCGTGCACGTAGGTTGGTTTATCAATGATTTGGAGCGGGCAGAGTGGAGTAGTCGCATGTTTGGGTGGGTGCGTTGGCACTGGTTTGTGCGCCATGATGGGCCAGTGTCATTCCGGCGGGCCTTCCGGAAAGAGGATTGGGTGCACCTGCTGGCTGCGGCTGAGGTGCCGCGAGAGGCGGTGACCGTGGAGCATTGGCGGCCGGGACGGTTGTGCGTGGGGCGATGGAAGTGAGGCCGGTATTTCTGAAGCGTCTCGTTAGACTAAGAGATATGAAGCCTGGTGCCCTCGTCGCCTGCGTGACGCACCGCATCACGTCGAACCACCTTAGAGGCGAATAATGCCAACTTCCACTCTTCTAGCGCCCAGGTCCACCGGTTCCAGGTTCAAGACTATTCTCTGGGTTTCGCTTGGTCTCATCACGCTCTTCGTCTTCATTACCTCAGAAGTGCTCCTCATCACCGACTATCCGATGTACCACGCCTACCGTCTGCAGGTCATCGCCGACCGGCATCTCCTCATCCCGCATACGCTAGCTGGCACCATCGCTCTTCTGGCCGGCCCCTTCCAGTTCTCCACACGGTTTCGCCAAAGTCATCTTCAGTTCCATCGCGTTCTGGGCCGCCTCTACGTCATCTCCGTGTTTGTTGGCTCCTTCACGGGCATCGCTCTCGCTTGGGGTCGTCCCGGCCTCCCGGGAACCTCCATGCAGGCCGCCGCCTGGATGGTCTGCACGACTGCGGCCTACGTCACCGCGCGCAACCGGCAGATCTCCGTGCATCGCCAGTGGATGGCGCGCTCCTATGCAGTTACGTTCACCTTCGTCTCCAGCCGCGTGTTCAATCTTGTGCCCGCCTACTGGAGTCATCTGGGCGACGTCTTATCCGCCGTCGGCGTCATCGCCTTCACTCTGGCCTCGCTGCTGATTGTCGACCTCGGCCTCAGCTGGCACGAGCTCACCACTCGCCGCGAGACCTCGTCGAACAGGAGGCCCTGAGATGTTCATGACACCATCATCAACGTGGATGATCCCCCTCTCGCCAGTGGGATGGGGGTTTGCGAATGGATCTATTTCCCGAAGCTGGTCCCCTCAAGCTCCGAGTCGACCACCGGCCCGTAACCACCCAGCTGTCCAACGATCCTCACCACCGCGGGCTCATCACCCTCCCGTACCCACACCATCACATCTTTCGGCTGAAGGCCGATCAACTGCGCAATCACGCCCACAATGCCACCCAGCTCCGGATGGATGCGAAACACCGTCGCCTTTAAGGTCTGTCCTCCAGCGTGAAATGGCTGCTCGCCCCGCGGAGAGATCAGGAGCCGAATCAATCGTCCGCCGCCGAACGGCGCCAGCATCCCCACCCGAAACGGCGCTGTATTCGGCGGCACATTCAGCAGCAACGTTCCAACGAACCCATTCGCCAGGTCATCCGGCAGGTCGATGTGCTCACTCTCGACGTGTACCTTGCCATTCTTGTCCGTTGTCCGGGTGGTGGCAATCCCCGTGGCCGCTTCCACCGTAAAATCGACCGGCTTCGCAAAGAACGGCCCTCTCTCTATGTGATGGTTGCGTACTAACCGAAACGTACCCTGCTGACTGAACGTTGTCGTCTCATCATCAATCGACCCATCCGAAAAGTGATAGGTCAGGCGTATCGTTACTTCATCGGCGTGCACAACCTGCATAAAATTAACCCGGGCGATGGTTCTTCCATCCTCGGAACGCGCCAACATCAACCCCTGCATCGGGACTTGGATATGCTTCACTGGGATTCGTTCTGCCGGCGCTGCGGTGCCCAACATGATCGTCAGAAAAGCGGTTACAAAGAGATTGTTTCCCCCCATCAAATATCTCGTTTTAACTCCTTCGCTGCCTTTCGGGATCCGATTCGCTGATGAATCCAGAATATCCTTGCTTCTGCGTGTGCGTCCGTCCGGCCAGTTCCTTCGCTGTTCCAAAATCGCAATTCGTACCGGATGACGCCCCAAAACTTTTTTTTGATCGTCTACTAGAAAATATGTAATACCGCTACAACGTGAAGATCCAAGTGGATTTAGGAGTAATGCTTTGGAAGACGAAGTTCTGATACTAGGTGGCGGAGTGGCAGGCTGTGCCGCTTCGATTGCGCTCGCTCGAAAGGGACGAGGCGTTACGCTGATTGAACGCGAGCCCACACCTCGCCATAAGGTTTGCGGAGAATTTCTAAGCGGTGAGGCCCTCGAAGACCTGCACGCACTTGGTATCGACGTTGCCTCTCTGGGCGCGGTGCCCATCAATTATGTTCGCCTTGCCGCAGCCAGACGCGCCGCGGAGGCTCCGCTGCCCTTTCCCGCGGCCTCGCTCACGCGCAAAGCGCTGGATACAGCGCTTATCACCGCAGCCATTGCCGCGGGAGTCCGCGTTCAGCGTGGTCGCAGTGTGCAGTCGCTCAGCCGCGCGACCGGCAACCTCTGGCAAGCTACTCTCGACGACGGCGCCACATACGAAGCTCCAACCGCCTTTCTCGCCACGGGCAAACACGACCTGCACGGCCACAGTCGTCCCAAGGACCCTCACCAGTGGGTCGCTTTCAAGATGTATTTCCAACTGTCTGCCGCCCAGACCGCTGACCTGGCGGACGCCTCTGAGTTGACACTCTATTCCGGAGGCTACGGTGGCGTCCAACCGGTGGAAGACAGCATTACGAACTTCTGCTGCGTGGTGCAACGGCGGTATTTTGCACGTGCGGGTCTTCGCTGGGAGGGTCTCCTTGCGAAGATGCAGCAGGACTGTCCCCACCTCGCGATGCGGCTTGACGGTGCGAAGCCGCTACTCGACAAACCGATCACCGTCACACACATCCCCTACGGTTACATCCGCCGCACAACCGAAGATGGACTCTACTGTGTCGGCGATCAGGCAGTCGTAATCCCGTCGTTCACCGGCGATGGCATATCCGTCGCCCTGCATACTGCCCGCCGTGCCGCCGCTGCCTATCTTGCCGCGGAACCGGCGCCCGTCTTTCAGCCAAAACTGCGCTCCGCAATGCTGCCCCAGATGCGTCTTGCCGAGATCGCCGCCAACGGCTTGAACAACGCTGTCGCGCGCGCTGTGCTGCCGTTCTGCCTCAGGGTCTGGCCCGGCGCGATGCGCGTAACCGCTAGACTCACGCGTGTCACCCAGCCAGTTGCTGTTGCTACCCAGGCAGTCGCCAGTTGAAATCCAGCCGAGCCCAACAACTCTCAGTAGTCAACCTACCAAGGAGAGATGCAATGAAGCCTTTTGCAGTTTTAGCCCTCGCGGTCATACTCGCTTTACCCGCTCTCGCCCAACATCAAACCTTCGTCATCAATCCCGATGCCAGCGAGGTCAAGATGACGCTCAAGACTACGCATGAGCTTGTCCATGGAACCTTCCATCTGCAATCGGGATCGATTGAGTTTGACCGCAGCAATCCCAAAATGTCGGGTTCCGTGGTCGTTCTCGCCGATAGCGGGAAGACAGGCAATGGCAGTCGCGATAAGAAGATGAACCATGACGTCCTGGAGGTCGAACAGCACGCAACTGTCACATTTGAGCCCAAGTCCTACACTGGCGCCATTGCCCCATCAGGAGATTCCACCATCCAGGTGTCTGGTATCTTCACGCTCCTTGGCGCGCCTCACGAAATCACCATCCCCATCGTTGTCCATCTCGAAGGCACAACCGCTGCGGCCAACGCTCATTTTGTCGTACCGTACATCCAATGGGGACTGAAGGATCCAAGTTTTCTGTTCTGGAAAGCGGACAAAGTCGTCGCGATTGACCTCAATCTTGTCGGCTCGATTTCACAATAATGGGCAAAATGCGTGCGGCTGATGGCAGCCACCTCACCGCGCAGGACCAGCGCAAACTGGCCCACCAGCAGAACCGCACGTCACAGCGCATCTATCATGATGCGCAACCATAACTGCGCCACCGATCCTGGCGCAGTTCCTCGATAGATCAGCGACTCTCCACATGACACGCTTCCCCATGTTGGCATCCCGTTTCAGCAGCCGGAACTTTTCCGCCTGCTGTACGGAACTTCTGTCGCTAAGGCGGGTTTGAACTGGCAGTTCGAGCCGCAAGGTTTCCTCGACTACCTGCCGCAGTTGTCTTAGGAGCAACAGTGGACATTCTTGAGAAGCACGCCCTAGTCGAAGACACCTTTCTTCGACCGTGACCTGTCGATATACTTTTCGAGAAGTGCTCGATGTTTGCTGAACCATGGCGCGTAAAGTCGTCGCGCTCAGGTCGGTACTCCTGCCAGCCTTACCACTCTCGCCGATCCCCGAGTGAATACATCGAGCGGTTCATGGCTTCCCTTTCATTTCTCAAAGCGGACCGTATAGTGGGACAGGTTCTCGATTCCGAAGACTTCCCGCAACATGATAGGCATGCGCCCATCCTAACTCCGGCCACTGCGTATTCCCGCAAAAGCGAAAACGCCAGCGGCTCAGACGATTTCTTTGAAGTACGGCAACCTGGCGGCTCTTCGATCGAAAGTGAGTGTGTGGGAACAACCTGACCAGGAGTTAAGTGCCCCGATCAGGGCATCTTCAAACTCTCCAGTTCCGCGCTTTAGGGCAAAGGCGGCTTCGAAAACCTGCTGTTCGTTTTGTACCTCGAGCGAGTCCGCCGTAAGAAGATTCTCGAGCTGAGTCGCGATCTGGGTAGGGGTCTGTTTGAGGAGGCTACGGAGCACCCACACAACCTCCAGAACCGTTGCCAGGTTGATAAAGCCTGGATTCGATTCTCTGATCTGCCGGTCGAAGATGTGGTTCGCCTGGCGCGTCTGGCCGGGGTCGTCTTGGAGAAGGTATCGCAGGATGACATTGGTATCGAGCCCGATCATCGGCGGTGACGCTCCGTTGCACCCGCTCCAATGGCGACCTCCATCTCCTCAACGGAGACAGGCCGGTTGAGCTTCGGAACGCTCCCTTTGAGCTTCGATGTCCGAATCTTGGGTAAGATGACGACAGCGCCGTCGGGCTGGAGGAAGAACTTGAACCGATCGCCCGCTTTGAGCTTCAAATACTCTCGCACTTGCTTGGGGATCGTCGCCTGGTTTTTGCTGCTAAGGGTGGCTTCCATCGTGAATGCTCCTGCTTTACATTTTAGCAAATGTAAAGCGCTCTGATCGTGGTCGAACGAAATTCTATAACCGCCACGACCTACATGCATTGAGTACGTTCTTTCGCTATGCGATCCGCCAGCACTGGACGCGCTCGAACCCGATCGCGGACGTCGATATTCCTTCCGATGCAGGCGCGGTCCGCATGCGCGTCCTAACGCCTTCCGAGGAACAAGACTATTTCCAACGCGCAGCAAGGCTCCCCAACTTGTATGACGTGGGGCGCTTGATGCTCAACCAAGGACGAAAGAGAGACAGGGAAACAACAACCGCCAACTATAGAATTCTTCTAGCCTTAGGTTGAAAGATTTGGAGGCGCGGGTCGGGATCGAACCGACGCATAAAGGTTTTGCAGACCTCTCCCTTACCACTTGGGTACCGCGCCTGATGGGCAAGATGAAACGTGAACCGTGGCTGCTGGCATGGGAAGGTTGGCAGCGACACGCCGCTGGAGCGGGAGACGGGGGTCGAACCCGCGACTTCGACCTTGGCAAGGTCGCGCTCTACCACTGAGCTACTCCCGCCCTTACTGCATTGAAGTATATCGGGATGCAGTGGATTGGGTCAACGCAACTTCGGACTCATCATCGCCCGGCTAAATTGTCGATCCAGTCACAGGAGCATACGATACAAGTTTTGAGACGGTTCGGTCGAGCGTGGGTATTTCTCGCTCCACGATGGGTATTCTCAAAGATGTGCTGAAGAATGGAGACATGGATGCATTGTGGACGTCGCTGCCCTGGAATCGCTGCAGCCTGGATCGCATTGGGAACGATTCTAGGATTCTTTTCGCTGGCCACCGCTTCAGCATTCGCGGCCAGCGGAACCCAGCCAAATTTTGGGCCAAATGTTCTGGTCTTTTCTCCGTCGATGTCGACGGCGGCAATGCAGCAGCAGATCGACAAGGTCTACGCCATCCAGCGGAGAAACGAATTTGGCCCGCAACGCAATGCCCTGCTCTTCCTGCCCGGCAAGTACAAGGTCGACGTCCCGATTGGTTTCTACACCGAAGTGATGGGGCTGGGTGCGTCACCGGATGACGTCGAAATCGACGGCAATTTGCATTCCGATGCCAGTGAAGACAACAACAACGCCACCACAACATTCTGGCGCTCCGCCGAAGGTATCGCAGTGAGCCCGCCGGGCGGATCGATGCGATGGGCCGTCTCGCAGGCTGCGCCGTTTCGACGCATGCATGTGCGCGGCAACATCGTCCTACATCAGCTCAACGGATGGGCGAGCGGTGGCTGGATGTCCGACGATTTGATTGATGGCACCGTCGATGCAGGGCCGCAGCAGCAGTGGATTTCGCGCAACACGGAGTGGGGCAAGTGGACCGGCTCCAACTGGAACATGGTCTTTGTCGGCGTGCCCGATCCGCCGGCCGGCGAGTGGCCTTCCCCGCCCTACACCAAAGTTGCGCTCACGCCCATCGTTCGTGAGAAACCATTTCTGCAAGTCGACGCGGCGGGAAACTATAGCGTTCGCGTTCCATCTTTGCGTAGAAACAGCTCGGGCATAACCTGGCATGGCGGAAGCACTCCAGGAAAATCGATTCCGCTCGACCATTTCTATATCGCTCGTCCCGGCATCGACACCGCAGCGTCCATCAACGCGCAACTGGAAAAAGGAAAAGATCTGCTGCTGACACCGGGCATCTACGACCTGATGGATGCCATCCACGTGACGGGGCACGATACCGTTGTGCTGGGAATGGGTTTCGCCACGCTACGACCCATCAACGGCACGCCCGCCATGACCACTGCGGATGCGGACGGAATCATCATTGCCGGGTTGCTGTTCGATGCTGGACCCATCCAATCGCCGGTGCTGTTGCAGATTGGGCCGGATGGAAGCAAAGCGCGTCACACCAACGATCCCATCTCGCTGCATGATGTTTTCTTTCGGGTTGGTGGAGCCGGGGTGGGTCGCACGCTGATCAATCTGGAGATCAACAGCAACGACACCATTCTCGACCACACCTGGATCTGGCGCGCCGATCACGGCTCCGGGGTGGGCTGGGATTTGAATACCAGCAACAGTGGGCTCGTAGTGAATGGCAACAACGTCACCGTCTATGGCCTGTTCGTCGAACACCATCAGCAGTTTCAGGTGCTGTGGAATGGCGACGGCGGCCGAACCTACTTCTATCAATCAGAAATTCCCTACGATCCTCCGAACCAGGCAAGCTACAGGAGCGCGCCCGACACCAAGGGCTGGGCATCGTACAAGGTGGCCGACGGCGTCAAGCGCCACGAGGCCTGGGGGCTGGGAATTTACAGCGTCTTCGAGCAGCCCGGTGTGGAGTTGACGCACGCCATCGAAGTCCCAAACCGTCCGGATGTGAAGTTTCATCACATGATCACGGTAGCGCTCGGCAATCATGGCGCGATTTTGAACGTGATCAACAATACCGGCGGATCAACCTCAATCCACCCACGGGTGACACCGAAGGTGACAACCTACCCATAATCGATTTTCTTTTAGAGAACAACTAGACCGCGTTTGCGGAGTTCGCTTCGAGAGCCGCGTGCGTCTCTGCGTCAAGCAGTTCTCCGTCGCGCATATGCAGGATGCGATCGCCTATCGCGGCTGCTTCCGGATTGTGCGTGATCATCATGACCGTCTGCTTCAACTCCTGATTCGATCGGCGCAGGACCGCCAGCACCGCATCGGAGTTTTTAGAGTCAAGGTTGCCGGTCGGTTCGTCCGCCAGCACAATCGCAGGGCGCCCAATCAAAGCGCGCGCAATCGCAACGCGTTGCTGCTCGCCGCCGGACAGCTCCGATGGCCGATGATGCAGCCGCCCGCGAATGCCCAGCAATTCCGTCAGATGTTCGAAATAGGTCTTGTCCAGCTTCTTCGAGCCTGAAGCAATCTCGTGCGCCAGCACGATGTTGTCCATCGCGCTCAACGTCGGCAGCAGGTTGAATTTCTGGAAGACAAATCCGATTTTGTGTTTGCGCAGGCGGGTTCGTTCCGCGTCGGTCAAGGAAGCGAAATCGACACCATCAATCAACAACCGCCCGGTGGAGGGACGAGTGAGGCCGCCGAGGCTGTAAAACAACGTGGACTTTCCGCTGCCGGAGGGCCCGACAATGCTGACAAATTCGCCCGCGGCCACGGAGAAAGAAACCGACCGTAGCGCGTGAACCTCTACTTTTCCGGTGCGATAAGTTTTTCCGAGTTTCTCTGCGACGATAACGGGCTGCATTCTCAACTATTGTACCGGCTGCGCGAAAACAGCACACAGAACTCGTCAACCTCCATTTCGCGCGGCAAAAATTGCGCGTACTCTATGGTCGACGCCCGAGATTCTTGCGCAGAAAAACCGTGGCCTGCGGGTTTTCGTTATAGCGTTTGCATTTTAGGTATCCGCGTTTGCGATACAGAGAAATCGCAGCTTTCAGACCGTCATGGCTGTCCAGGTAAACCCACCGTAGACCCTCCTCGCGCGCAAAACTCTCCAGCGCGTCCATCAGTTTTTCCGCGATGCCATAACCCCGCGCCACCGGCTGCACATAGAGCCGTTTGCATTCCGCCGCCAACGGCATGGTCGCGAGCTTCCGCAGCACGACGCATCCAACAGCCTTTTCTCCCCCGTAGGCAAGCCACACGCCTGAATATGGATCGTCGATGATCTTCTGAATCGCGCCGGGAGGATCCCGCTGGACGACGCTGATCGCTTCGTAATATTCCTGCACAAGGCGAACCGCATCCGCATTCGATTGCGACAGGCGAACGATTTGTACCGAGTGCTCTCCCGGCTCGCTTAAGATCGATCGAACCCTCGCAATCGATTCGAGCAGAACGTCACGGTCGGTCGAGTTGACTTGGCCAGCAACTCGCGAATGTGTGGCGCTGATTTTTTGTTGAGCCATGCGACCGCCCGATTTCCGCCAGGCAATAGCGTCAGCAACTTCTCCCGACCATCGTGTTTTGATGCCGCCTGGCGCACCAGCTTGCGCCTGGTTAACAGCGCAAGGCTTCGACTCACATATCCAGCGTCCAATCCCAGAGTGTTTCGCAGCGAGGACGCCGTCAGCCCAGGAGCAGCCCCAATCTCATACAACATGCGCGCCTCTGTCAGCGAAAATTCGCCGTCCAGGTGACGCTTTCGCAGCAGGCCCAGCCGCGCCGTGTAAAAGCGATTGAACTCCCGCACTGCGGAGATTTGTTCTTCTTCCCGGATGGTGAGAGCAGCCATGGAATCAGATTAGATGAAGATAGTTGCTTTTAGCAACTATCTTCATCGAACAGGGGCCGGATACACCCCGAGCGCTGCATGCCGTCTGGAACATTCACATTTTTCCAGTCAGCCGATGTCCCTATGCAACAACCTGCTCGCGAATGGCTTGTCGCTCTTGTACAGGTTGCGGGACGATCATCTTTTTGGGTCCGCGTTTCCGCACCAGCAGCACTCGAACCCGCTCCAGCAGCTCCTGCGGAGAGCACGCTCCCTTCGGTAGAAACGCATCCGCGCGGGTCGTCGGATCAAATTGCTTGATGCTGCCGCTCACCAGCACCGCAGGAACCCACGGAGCAATTTCCTTCAGCTGCAAAATCAGATCGTTTCCATTGCAGTGCGGCATCACCAGGTCGGTAATCACCAGATCGACTCGACCGCGATCGTACAATTCAATCGCTTCTGCCGCATTCTTCGCTGTCAGTACTCGATAGCCACGGGTTTCTAAAACAAATTTGCGGACGGACAAGGCCTGATCATTGTCATCGACACAAAGAATCACTTTTTTTGGACGCATTCATTACTCCCTGCAAGCACTACACCGCGCGTTCCCCGACAGGGGAACAACGTGGTTCAGCCGCAGTCCGCTGCAAAAAGACACAGCACTCCCCGCAAGCGCCAGCACCGATCCTCGCGTACCACGCGAGATGCGGAATACAATGCACCCTGTGCGGTTCGGGTCGCCGTAGGCGACGCGGACTGCGGGAAACGAAAAATCAGACACACTTTTGCCTGCCGCGCCATCATCCAAACCGGTAGCATTCACTCGATGAAAAAAGTGCGAGTGAATGAAGGGTTCTCAGCGGAATCTGTCGCGAATGCGCTGGGTTTTCCGTTCCAAGTTCAAGTTGTGTGAATCAAAATAGGCGAAAGAGGTGCGCTTCTGTTTCCATCAACGCTCGCCTAGAGTACGAATCGAATCGCCACGTGTAAATGGCGAAACTTCGGTGAAATTCACACAATTTCAATCTAGACTTGCACCGGTCGCGCCGACACCCTGAAATGACGCGCCAACCCGCCCACACAGCCTGTTGAAAGCATGTGCATCGCTCTCGGAAAAGCCGCCGCTATGCACCGCAAACTGGGCGGCACTGCGAGCCTGAATCCGACAAAAAAGTAGACGCGGATTTTCGTGTCGCGTAACCGGCGTCAATTGCATCCTAAACTGCACGAGTTTTTTCATGCCACATTCTTCCATTCAGCTTTCGACTCCACGATCGAAGAGTCCCCTGCTGGCCGCGCTGCTCTCCGCTTTGCTGTGCGGATTGGGTCAGATCTACGACCGAAGATTTCTGCGCGGCATCATCCTGATGGCTTTGATGTTGCTTTTGTGGGCAATGGGCGGCCTGCTGGGCGCGCTCACCTTGGGTCTGGGGATGCTTCCCTTCGCTATTGTGGCGGGCGCGCTGTGGATCTTTGGCGTGGTCGACGCCTATGCCGGCAGCCGCAGAATCCATCGCGTGGGCTTCAGGGCTTAGTCTTCTGCGGCGGCGGTTCCCACAACTCAACTCGATTCCCTTCCGGATCGATAATCCAGGCAAAGCGCCCGTACTCGTCGTTCTCCTCACGCAGATCGATCTCCACGCCCGCCTCTTCCAACTTGCGGATCAGGCCGTCAAGATCGTCGACGCGGTAATTGATCATGGCCTGCTGCGGTCCAGGCCCAAAATGTTCCGTGTTGGCGGGAAACAGCGACCACACAGTTTTGCCAATCGTCTCCGGCGAGTCTTTTTCCCGCCATTCAAATTCGACGCCGGACCAGGGCGATAGCGTCATGCCCAGCTGCTCCTGGTACCACGCGGCCAGCTGATCGGGTTTCTGCGCCTTAAGAAAAACTCCGCCTATCCCGGTGACGCGAGCCATCACGAAATCCTTTCTACGGTCACCGCGGTGCCGTACGCCAGCACTTCTGTCACACCCTGTTGAATGTCATTGGCATCGTAGCGTGCGCAGATAATGGCATTGGCGCCATGCTGCGCCGCGTGCTGCATCATCAATTCGAACGCGTCTTCACGGGTCTTTTCGCACAGGTCGGAATAGAGCGAAATATTGCCGCCGGCCAGTGTCTGCAGGCCCGCGCCGATGGTTCCGAAGATGGAACGCGAACGCACAACGATGCCGCGCACCACGCCGAAATTCCTCACAATGCGAAAACCTGGCAACTCCAGCGCAGTAGTGACCATGCTTGGGTCCACCATAGGATTCTCCGCCATATCATCCTCCTCCACACACCTTTCAGGCGCAGTGTACCCCGAATGGAAGTTAGCGCCTCCTCAAAATCGACGTAAAACCGCCGCACAGATTCGCAGTTCCCCCTTCCGCGGTGCCATACTGGAAGTTGACACTGGAGGGCTTGCCATGGAAGAACGCGATTTTTACAACGAAAAACCAGAGCAGCGGCCCCATACTCTCACCTGTCCGCATTGCCGACAGGCGGCGGAGTATCAGCTGAACTGGCTGGTCCGGCGCAAGAAGAACAGCATTCCTCCCCGGGCCGACGAACGCGACCGGGCACGATTTGCCAAGGCGCAATCGTATATGGTGCTGCGAGAAGATCAGGTTGCGTGCCAGAACATTCGCTGTCGCAAGCGTTTTGAACTGGCAGGCATCAAGTCCGTCGCATTCATCGACGCCTAAGCCAACGATGAGCGTCGAACTCGATCAAAAAAACCAAGCCGTCCCCAGCCAAAATGATCCGCGGGTGTATTTCGCCGAGCAGCGAACTTTTCTTGCCTGGATACGCACCGGCCTCGCCCTCATGGGCTTCGGCTTTGTCGTCGCGCGCTTCGGACTCTTCCTTCGCGAGCTAACCTTTAGAAATTCAGGATCGCCTCAAGCCGCGAGTCATACGACCGGCCCCTCCGTATGGCTTGGGACAGCACTGGTCATCGTAGGCGTGATCGTCAACATCAGCGCCGTCATGACACACATTCGCCAGGTAAGGCAGTTGCGTACGGGAGAATGGATTGCCGGCCGCATATCGAAGACCGCGGTCACGCTGGCGCTGCTG
Organism: uncultured Acidobacteriota bacterium; assembly: GCA_963794795.1. Classification (GTDB taxonomy): domain Bacteria; phylum Acidobacteriota; class Terriglobia; order Terriglobales; family Acidobacteriaceae; genus JAKAAZ01. The sequence goes on from CAWCFC010000020.1 coordinate 159,930, forward strand.
CTGAGCGCTGCGGGCATTGGGCTGGCGGTCTACCTGATCTGGGTACGATAATTTATTCCGAACGAAGTATCGGATCGCAATGAAAGCCAGCACTCATCAAAAATCCACTGGAACACGCGCAGCTCTAGTGCACGATCTCGCAGCGTTAGGTAGTCCTGCACGCGCCGCCGGCGCTGCCAGGTTTTTCAAAAGCGGCGTAGGAGAATACGGCGAAGGCGACAAATTCATCGGCATTCCTGTCCCGGCCCTGAGGAATGCCGCCCTGCGCTATCGCACGCTTCCCTTGCCCGACCTGGCCCTGCTGTTGGCTTCCGACATCCATGAACATCGACTGGCAGCACTCGAAATCCTGGTCGCTCAATATGAAAGCGGGGCAGAATCCGAGCGCAAAAACATCGTCCAATTTTATTTGGCGAATACCCGGGGCATCAACAACTGGGACCTCGTCGATGCATCGGCTTCCTACATTCTGGGCGAGCATTTGAAGACGCGATCACGGCGAGTGCTGCTTCGGCTGGTAAAGTCAAAGTCCATTTGGGAGCGGCGCATCGCCATCGTTGCAACCCTCATGCTGATTCGCCATGGCGAAACTGCCGACACATTCCTCATCGCTGAAAAACTGCTCGCCGACCCGCATGACCTGATCCACAAAGCAGTTGGATGGGCGCTACGGGAGGCCGGCAAAGTTTCCCAGCCGGACTTGCTGGCTTTTCTCCAGCGGCATTACGCATCCATGCCGCGAACCACGTTGCGATACGCGATCGAACGCTTTCCGCCGCAACTCCGCAAGCGAATGCTCGCCGGAAAATTCTGACGCCAGCGGCTGCTATCCTTAAGGCAGGCGGCCGGACCGCACTCCGCAGATCAAGGATGTACCGCACGCTTGCCTCCCATTCTCAACGGACAATCTCTTCGCAAGGCCTACGGTGCCACGCCACTGTTCGACAACATCGCGTTCACAGTTTCTGAAGGTGACCAGATCGGCGTCGTCGGACCGAACGGCTCCGGTAAATCCACGCTGCTTGAAATCCTCGCGGGAAACATTGAGCCGGACTCCGGCGAAGTTTCCCGGCGGAAACTCTCGCGCGTAGGATACATTGCGCAGAACTCCGAATTCGCACCCGAAGACACGATCCGCTCGGTGCTGCAGCAGGCGCTGGTGCGCATTCGCGCGCCGCAAGCCGAGCACGAAGCGCGCATCGCGGAGACCCTGGGACGCGCCGGTTTTGAAGACTTTGATGTACGCGCCGCAACGCTGTCGGGCGGATGGCGCAAGCGGCTCGCCATCGCCGAAGCGCTCGTACAACAGCCCGACGTATTGCTATTGGATGAGCCCACGAATCACCTGGACCTGGCCGGAATTGAATGGCTGGAAAAGCTGCTGTTGAATGCGTCGTTCGCCTATGTGGTGGTCAGCCACGATCGCTATTTTCTAGAAAATATCGCTCACACCATGGTGGAGCTGAATCGCATGTACGCCGAAGGCATCTTCACCGTGCGCGGAAATTACAGCGAGTTCCTCGAAAAGAAAGATGAATATCTTCTGGCGCAAACCAAGCGGCAGGATGCGCTGGAGAACCGCGTCCGCATTGAGATCGACTGGCTGCGGCGAGGTCCCAAGGCGCGCACCACAAAATCAAAAGCGCGCATCGACAGCGCCAACAGCATGATTGGAAATCTGGCGGACATGCGCTCGCGCAGTCAGACCTCCACCGCGAACATCGATTTTTCCGCCACCGACCGAAAGACCAAGCGGCTGGTGGAACTGGAAGGCATTTCCTGCAAGATGGGCGAGCAGGTTCTGTTTGACAAGTTAGATTTCATTCTGACCGCCGGCATGCGCCTCGGCCTGGTCGGACCCAACGGCAGCGGCAAAACAACGTTGCTGCGGCTGCTGCGAGGAGAACTTGAACCCGACGCCGGCGAAATTCGGCGCGCGCAAAATCTACGAATCGTCTACTTCGATCAAAATCGCCAGCTCGATACCAACCTGACACTGCGCCGCGCGCTGGCGCCCGACAGCGATTCGGTGATCTATCAGGATCGCGTGCAGCACGTCGCCTCCTGGGCGGAGCGATTTCTATTTACCAGCGAACAGTTGAATCAGCCGGTCGAGCGGCTGTCTGGCGGCGAGCGGGCGCGGGTACTGATTGCCAAACTCATGCTGCAGCCCGCAGACCTGCTGTTGCTGGATGAACCGACGAACGACCTCGACATTCCGACGCTGGAAATTCTGGAAGAAAGCCTGCTGGAATTTCGCGGCGCCCTGGTTCTGGTGACGCACGATCGCTTTATGCTGGATCGCGTCTCGACGACCGTATTAGGCCTCGATGGACGCGGCGGGGCAGAACGGTTCGCCGACTATTCGCAATGGAATGCGTGGAAAAATGAGCGCGGCCAGAAGAAAAACTCTGAGCTTTCGCCGAGATCGACCGACAGCGCCGACAACGCAACCAAGCACACCGCACAAACCTCTTCGAATCAGATCAAGAAAAAACTTTCCTACCTGGAAGCACGCGAATACTCGACCATCGAACAGGAAATTGCCGAGGCGGAACAACAGCTGCAATCGCATCGCGAGGCGATGGAAGACCCCGCAATTGCCACCGATGCGGCGCGTCTCGAAAAAGCGATGGCGGACGTTGCCGAAACCGAAGGACGCGTCGATGAACTCTATTTGCGATGGACCGAGTTAGAAGCCAAGCTGAAATAGCCCCGCGTACAACGCCGGACAAAAAAGGCAGGGAGTGCAAAAACTTACACTGCACTCCCTGTATCCCTACAAAAACGTTTTTGGATTTTGGCGGCTAGGCGTGTCTACCGGCCATCATCTCAACTCCAGAAAACTGTTCGATCATCGATCGATTGAATGCCGGCAGATCATCCGGCTTGCGGCTGGTTGTCAAATTTTTGTCGACGATAACCTGTTGATCGGTCCATTCTGCGCCGGCATTTTTCAGGTCAGTC
>CAWCFC010000021.1:0-171015 GCA_963794795.1 uncultured Acidobacteriota bacterium
GGGCCATGTTCCAGTACGCGAAACTGGCTGAGCTGACCCAGCGAGAAAATCCATGCGACCTGATCCGGCTAAAGGGAACAACAAAGCGACGGAAAGCAATCGTAGTGCTCACCCCAATACAGTTCAAGAAACTCGTGCAAGCGACTCGGCCTCCGTTTGATCGACTGGTCCTGGTTACAGGCATGTTGGGGTTGAGGATCGGCGAAGCACTTGCGCTAAAGTGGCATGATTTCGATGAAAATACCGGTGCAGTCGTGATTCAGCGCAATTGGTCCAATGGACACATTGAAACACCAAAGACAGAAACATCCGCAACGGTGCTGCCCGTATCGAAAACTTTAATGAAGCTAATACGCGCTTGGCACAAAAAAGCAGAAAGCGAGTGGCTCTTCCACTCGCGCCGATCTGCTAGCGGTCTCTATTATGCAGGCATCCTGCAACAGAAAGTGCTAAATCCCGCGGCAACCGAAGCTGGCTTGCCGCACATCGGCTGGCACACCTTACGGCACTCTTACCGATCATGGCTCGATGCTGCGAAAATCTCATCCGGCGTCAGCAAGGATATGATGCGTCATGCAGATATATCCACGACGATGAATGTCTATGGTAGGTCGCTACCGGACGGGATGCGAAATGCGGCGGAAGCCGTTTCCAAGCTGCTGAAGTAAGCGCGAGTAAGCCCCGCCCTTATTCAGTGCGGGGCTAGGTTAGCAGGTGAATCTCTCAAGCTGCCTGAGAGGATGCACCCTCAATCCATCTGCGTATCGCATCCGGATCGAAACGCCACAAGTCCCCAACTCTAATCGATGGCAATGTGCCAGCACGAGCTAGTTTGAGAACAGTTTTCGTAGAGCACCGCAAGCCCCCAGCAACTTCGTCGGGAGTAAGCAGTTTCACCATGTACTGCATTGTGAGGCTTTCCGCTAACCAAGGATGCCCACGGCGAGCATGAGGCCCGACTGCCAAAATTTGGATTGCGGCAGACGGAGCATAGAATCTGAGCATCCAGATTACGCATCTTGCAATAGGACGCGCTCCGTGAAGTATTTTATGCTCTAGAGCGTCGAACGGACAGGTGACGACAGTAATTCGTAGGGCTTCCGTGCAACTCGCCTTTCATCCAGATTCCGCGGCTCAGGTGAAAGCTCAATACTGCTATACCGCGATTAGTTGCCGGTGCCTAGATCACACCAGTTCTATGCGGAGATCGCGACCAATCGCGCGAGCGGCTCACTCTCGTTCTTTTGCCTTGAGTTCAAGATTCGGATAGCCGAACGGGTGGAAGGCCTCCTCCAACAGCTCGAGGAGCCTCTTTTCAATTCCACACGTTCCTTCGAACCCGAAGCGTAGTGGACCCACAGAATGCTCTTTCAGTTCAACTTGAAGCTGATTCAGTTTTCCAGGAGTGAAATTATCAGTGACCCGTTCAGACGTCGGATGGGCTCTAGCCCGATTGACACCGCGAAACGAAAGCGATAGCATCGGGCGCACTATGAGATCAGTCGGGCTTTCTCTCACAACCATTTTCATGTCCGCCGTGCTGCTGCCATCCCCCGCCCGCGCACAAGCTCCTGTTTTTGAAGTCACACCACAATCGAGCAAAATCAAGTTTCATGTTGAGTCTTCTATGGATCTCACGGGTAACTTCGACAACTGGAAAGCCACACTGACCTTCACCTCGCCAGAGGTGTCCACGGCTGTTCTTGATATCGAAATTCAGGCAGCCAGCGTCGACACTGGAAGCGGGATGAAGAATGGCAAGCTGAAGGGCAAGGACTTTTTTGATGTCAAAGAGTACCCAGTGATCTCATTCAAGTCGACGAAAGTCGTGCAGACTGGGGCCAATACTTTTGATATTCCTGGCAACTTCACCATTCGCGGAGTTTCCAATCCTGAGACTCTGCACATGACGGTTTCACGTGCCAGCACAGCTTCCGGCGCGATTGTTGGGACGATGGCATTCGACCGCAAAAACTACGGTATGGACAAAAATATTCCATTTATGAAGATCGCTAACCGGGTTGAGGTGTCGATTGACATCAAGGTCAAGCGTGTAAGCGGACCACCGGTCGAACTCAAGAAGTTCTGAGCTCGCGCCGCCGAAGCAATCTGAATTCTGCCGCCACAATTCCGCTCTAGACTCTAGTCACATGGTTGAATCATGCGTGGCTCCGTATGAATCGCGGCCTTAATCGTCTATCTTCAATTGTCACTGGAATCACGCCAATGAGATCGGGTTCCAGTTGGCCGCCTGCACTCACTTGGTTTCGGTTGTCGACAGAGCAGGTACGTGAACGTTTCCGCCGCAGGAATCATCGGGCGCCTTCATCTTCCCTCAAGGTCCCATCACCCGCGGCTTTTTGTGGGACCGCCATCCGAAAGTTTCTCCTGATAAAACGCCTAGTACTTTTGCCAGTAGTTTGACACTAGACGATTGGCATACGGTACGACAGAGGGAAGTAGCGTCTGATCCGAGGAAATGGTTCGCACCTGGGGTTGCTCCAAGACGCAGCCCAAGTCTGAATCAACGTATTCCTTCCCTCCCGTTGCCGATGGCCCTTCTACGGAGAGCCGCGGGCTGCTGGGATTCGCAGTCGAGAATCTTAGATCAGGAGAAAACCATGACGCGCCTTTTCATTCAACTATCGGCGGAACTGCTGGGGGTGACCCATGCCTAACAATCCAGAATCTCAAATCAGCGCGATCGATGCGGCCAAATCCATGGACCGTACGGTGCTCCCCGTCCCCGAGCCTCAATATCCGCCGATCACCGAGCTTGATGTGAAAAATGCTCAAGCCCCGCCGCGGTTCCAGGTGAAGGCGCCGAAAGGCGCGCCCAATGTGGTGGTCATCCTTCTCGACAACTTCGGCTTTGGAGATGCATCAACGTTCGGAGGTCCGGTCCAGATGCCGACACTGGACCGGATGGCCGAGGCTGGACTTCGCTACAACAATTTCAAAGTCCCCCCGTTATGTTCTCCAAGCCGCGTGGCCCTGCTCACCGGCCGCAACAGTCATAGCGCAAACTTTGGCGTGATCTCGGAAATTGCCACCGCCTTCCCGGGGTACACCGCGATGCGTCCCGCCAGCGTTACGATGCTGCCCGAAATCCTGCGACTCAACGGTTACAGCACCGCCATGTTCGGGAAGTGTCACGAGTTGGGGCCATGGGAATCCAGTATCGTCGGGCCGTTCGACCGCTGGCCCATGCACAGCGGTTTTGAGAGGTTCTACGGCTTCATGGCTGGGGAGGCTGATCTCTTCCATCCGGTCATTTACGACAACATGAACCGGATAGATGTACATCCCGATGCCAATTACTATGCCAGCACAGATATCACCGACAAGGGCATCGAGTGGGTACGAGCCCAGCATTCGCTGGCACCCAACAAGCCGTTTTTTGTCTACTACTCCGCCATCGGCACGCACGGTCCGTTTCAGGTGCCCGAGAATTGGCGCGACAGGTACAAAGGCAAGTTCGACCAGGGCTGGGACCAGGTCAGAAAGGAAACAATCGCCCGCCAGATCAAAATGGGTGTTGTGCCTCCAGGCACGGACCTCGCTCCCAAGCCGCCTGGAATTCAGGAATGGGACGAGTTGACGGCCGATGAGAAAAAGGTCTTTGCCAGGTATATGGAAATCTATGCATCCTTTGCCGAGGTGACCGATTACGAAATTGGGCGTTTCCTGGGAGCGATAGAAGAACTGGACCTGATGGACAACACGCTGGTCTTCTACATCACCGGCGACAATGGGTCGGTTTTTCAGGGAGGCCCGATTGGCGCCTTCAATGAATTATCTGTCTTCAACGGAATGCCAGAGCCACTCGACGTTGCATTACAGAACCTGGACAAATTCGGCGGGCCCAATTCCCATATCTTGTATCCGAATGGCTGGGCTTTCGCCGGGGCCACTCCCTTTGCCTGGGGCCACCAGGTGGCCTCCTATGGAGGCATCTGCCAACCCATCGTGGTCCATTGGCCGAAAGGCATCGAGGAACAGGGCGGTCTGCGTACGCAGTGGTACCACATGATTGACATTGCCCCAACCGTGTTGGAGGCGGTTGGCGTGCCCGAGCCTGGGGTCGTCTATGGCGTCAAGCAGAAACCCATCGAAGGCGTGAGCATGCTCGACACTCTGAATAACGCCGACGCAAAGTCGCACCGTACCACGCAATACTTCGAGATGGCCGGCAACCGAGGCATCTACCAGGACGGCTGGTTCGCCACCACGGTGCACCGCCCGCCATGGGAGCCAAAGGCGCGAGCTACGTTTGAGAACGACAAATGGGAGCTTTACAACGTAGAGGAAGACTTCAGTTGCGCGCATGATCTCGCCGGGAAGTATCCCGACAAACTGGAGAAGCTAAAAGGCGTCTTCCTGGAAGAGGCCGTCAAGTACAACGTGCTTCCACTTGATGATCGCGCTTGGGAGCGCTTCAATGCCGCTCTGGCGGGCCGTCCGGATCTGCTGGAAGGTCGCACCGAAATGACGGTCTATGAAGGGATGAAAGGAATCCCCGAGAACGGTTTCATCAACGTCAAGAACCGCTCCTTCGTGGTGATAGCCGACATCGAAGTTCCTCCCGCAGGCGCAGAAGGAGTGGTCATCGCCCAGGGCGGGGAGATGGGCGGCTGGAGCCTCTATGTCAAGGACGGCGCACCCCGGTTTGCCTGGAACTTTCTCGGTCGCGAGACTTACAAGATCATTGGCGCCGCTCCTCTGCCGGCGGGAAAAGTGATACTCCGCTTCGAATTTGCTTACGACGGAGGCAGGCCTGGCGCTGGGGGTAACGGTTCGATCTTCGTCAACGGTGAAAAGGTTGCCACAGGGCGGATCGAACACACGCAGCCGTTCGCGTTTGGCGCGGAGACAACAGACGTCGGCGAAAACCTCTATACGTGTGTCAGCGACGATTACAAAGTAGGCGACAACGCGTTCACCGGGAAGATCCACAAGGTGACTGTCCAGGTCGGCAAATCCAACCTGAGCGAGGAGGCTCAGAAGGCTATCGCAGAATTGCGTGTCAAGAAAGCAATGGCAGGCTGACGTTGAACTGCTTGGCTAAGGGGCGCTCCTAATTCTTGACGCAAAGCCGAAAGCTCCACCGAAGACGGCGGAAACCTGCTTCAAGGTTGTATCGCTTCCCGGTGGGACGTCTGTCATCGAACGGTAACGTCGACTCGCGCCATTCTCCTGGACCGTCTGCGCAAAGTCGGCAGCCCGGTCTCTTCTATGTGATGTCGCAAGCAGGAATCAGGTGCTGCTTGATCGCGAAGAGTACGATATCGGCATTGTTCTTGAGATTGAACTCCTGCATGATGTGATATTTGTGATACATAATTGTCCTGTTGCTCACCTCGAGGATGGCGGCGATTTCTTTCATGCCGCGTCCTTCAGCCAGCAATTGCAGAACTTCGCGCTGGCGGGGCGTCAACTCCTTCGAGTACTGTTGCGCGCGAGCCTCGCGGACTGCCCAGTTTTCCGGACGAAGCTTCGGAGTGACATAAGATTTGCCCTCTAGAACGGCGGAGATTGCCGTCATTAACTCAGACGCGGCAGAATGCTTGAGGACATATCCCACGGCTCCCAAACGTAGCGCAGCTGCCGCCAGGTTGGAATTATCCTGCATCGTAAGGAAGACCAGCTTTACGTCTGGAAGCAATGTTATTAGTCGTTCGGCTGCATCTAATCCGTTCAAAGATGGCATGCTCACATCAACGACAATCACGTCAGGGTGAAGTTTGCATGCCACTTCCAGCATCGCCCGACCATCCGCCGCAACGCCGACAATTTCGTAGGTGTTCTGCAGCAGCGCGCGAAGACCTTCAACGACCATAGCGTGGTCATCCGCGAGAAGAATGCGGGTACGTGATGAAGACTTGTGGGTCTCGCTCATCGCTCTCATGTCGGAACCTCCCCAAGATTTATGCGTTACTATATTGCGTCGACTTGCTGCCAGTCGTCACAGGATTCAGAGGAACCCAAGCGTCAATCTTTGTCCCTTGCCCTGGTTGGGATTGAATTTGGACTCGTCCTCCCAGAATCCGGAGACGCTCCTGCATGCTCTGAATTCCAAGGCCGGCTTTCGCTGAACTTTTCGCGGTATCGAAGCCGATCCCTTCATCCGCCAGCGACAGATGAAGCTTGTCCGCAACCCCTTCGAGAAATACCTCGGCTCGGATGGCACCGCTGTGCTTCTTTACGTTACGAAGTCCTTCTTGAACCAAGCGAAAAATACACAAGGCAACCTCTGGAGGAATGTAACGAGGAATCTCCTTGTGCATAAAGTCAACCTGAATATCGTGCTGCTCCGTGAAGTCTCCACAATAGGCGCTCACTCCCGACACAAGTCCCAGGCTTTCCAGGGTGGAGGAATGCAGGCGATGAGATAAAGAATGTAGATCGGCTCCGATTTCACTCACTCGATTCCAGAGCTCTCGCATGCGTCGGACCGCTTCGATCGGCGATTCAGAAATAAATGACTCGGTTCGTTCAAGATCAATCGCCAGTACGGCAAGCCTCTGATTAAAATCATCATGCAGTTCACGGGCCAGCCTGCTGCGCTCGTCCTCTTGCGCCCGGATCAACCTTCCGCTCAGTTCCTGACATTCTTGCTCCGCCTGCTTACGCGCGGTTATATCAACATAGTTGACGACTAATCCCTTCTCGCTATTGCGCAAGGGCGTTACCCCCATCAGCGACCAGCGCAGAGTGCCGGACCTCGCGCACGGCCACTCGAACTCAAACCGTTGCTGCTCGCCTCGGAGTACGGCATCCATGCCCATCAGGGCCTGCCTGGCTGCCAAATCGCCACGTTCGGCAGCTTGTCGACATATCTCGAGATAATTCGATCCGGCAATCAATCCATCATCTCCGGCGAGCGGATCTGCAGGCCCTCTCCAATGTGAATTCGTTAAGATGATTTCGCCCGTTTCATCGAGCACTGTTATGCTGCTGCTGAGTGCGCTCAGGATAGCGCCTTTGAGTAGTTCGCTGCTTACCAACGCATCGTCGGCTCGTTTCTTGACCAGGGCGTTTGCAAAGACTTGTCCCGCAATCGTCAGTTGGTCCACCAGAAGTTGAGCCCATTCGACACGCCTGCCGACCGTGATCAGAGCCAGAGCGCCCAATACCGTGTGCCCACCTTCCAATGGTATGGAAGCAATGGAACTGATTTTATTCGACGCGAAGTATCTCCTTTCGGATTTCGACAAACCAGCTATATTCTCGAGATCCGTGACGACGATTTTCTCGCGTTTAAGTATCTTAGCCGTGTACCATGGGCACTCTTCCAGCGTGAAACAGTATTTGGCCGGGGCATTCTGCGGTCCCGCGCTGTTGTATGTTCTCAATAATTGCGTACCATCCGCGGAAAATTCCAACACACTGATTCGATCAGCCTTAAAGAAGGAAAGCAGTTTATCCAGAACTTGCTGAATACCCGCATCAATTGTCTCGGGATTCAGATCGATAAAGTAAGTAGAGAGTTCCGAAATCAGTTTCTCGAATATGAAATTGGCATGAACCAGGACTTCGGCTGATCGGCGTCGTCTCCGTTCGAACAGCAGGTAAGCACTTAAAGCCAGCAATGCCAGGAGCGCAAGTCCGGTAGCGACAATCTCCCGCGGATAGCTTTCCCACACCGTAGGTGTCCGGAAGAGCACGACGCTGGCTTTTGGGAGGTTTCTCTCCTTTAGCTTCCATCTGCGCAGTGCCCTCCAATCGAACATGTAAAGATTGGGACCATCAACGACGGGGATAGACTGCGGCTTTTCGCCTGCGAGGATTCTCCTGACCATTTGGGCAGCGGTTTGCCCTTGTGCCGAATAACTGACGACATAGCCACCCACGATGCCACTGCCGAGAAGTACTTCCGCCATACCAAAAACAGGTACATCGGAAGCGGCGACCACCATGGGAGCTGATTCCTTTGCAGCAATGAATTGGTGGCCTGCTGCATCTGTCCCGAGCGCGGTGTAAATGACGATAGAGTTCTTCGGCAATCGACTCAGTCGATCTAGCAGAGACCGCATGTCCAATTCGGTGAGATAACTAATCTCCAGTTTTGATTCCTGGTTTTGAAGGGCGTTCTTCGTGACCGCTTCGAGCCCGCGATCGAATGGCGCCACTCCCCCAACAACTACGACACGTTGCGTGCTTGGCAGAAGCCTCAGCGCCACGTCCAGCGTTTTACCTGGTTCCACTCTTAGCCAGGCGCCAGTGAAATTTGAGTCGAGCTTTGGAAAATGCGCCTGTAGCTGGGTTGTGCAACAGAAAACAACTGGAACGTCGGGAAAAAAGACAGAGTGATAACTAGCCAGAAAGACAAGAGGCTCCGGCCCAGCAGCGATCATCACATCTGGCCTGTGATTTCGATATTTGCGAGCAAACCAGGCACGAAACTCCCGCTGCGAACCCTTATCTGGAAACAGTGCGGTCTCGAGAGATTCGCTGTACACGTCGATGTGGTACGAAGGATCTTTTTCGAGAGATGATCGGATCTCCGCCATGACGGCTGCGACGGCAGGATAGGAAAGGCCGTACTCTGTGAACACCAAAACACTCTTGGTCGGCTTGACCTGGGCGGCCGCAGGAAGTGAGACTGAGACAAGCACCATGCCAACAATGAGAACGCGTACTAGCCTCCGGCTAGTTTGTCCGTGCTGCAGATCCCGATTGGGTTTGGACAGCACTGCAATCCCTCACAAACCGTACATGCCGCGGCGATCTCAGCTGAAACTCTGACGTTCTGAAGAATGACCCGCAACGGGAGTACTGGTAGAAGAACTGAATACGTCACCCAGGTCGGCGCGCTCTCTCATTCATCGCCACAGCCGAGGTGGCCTTCAGCATACAAATCAGCAGGCAGATCTGAATCAGTTTCCACTGAAACAGTGCACAGAAAAACGATAGGGGAACACAGGTTAGCGCAGAGGGTTGTTCTTGGCAAGTTAAACTTGTCGGACTTGCCAAGCCTGCCGGCTAGGCGAATTCCCAGCAGATATGCCGACCATTAGGGGACGACAGCCTTGCCGCCATCATGAACGTTCCCTTGCGCGTATCAACCACGTCCAAATGATAATGATGGCGGACACTCCCACGATAATTTCTGCCCAGATAAAGGAGATGTAATCGCCGAATGCACCCACTGGTGGAACGCCAGGCTGGACGTTTCGAAGTGCGGGCAAGCCGAAAATCAGTGAGATTGATATCGATAGGGGTACCAGATCGATCTTTGGGCCACTTGTCATTGCCTTGACCACCATACCGAGCAGGCTGAGGGCGAGCCCGCTCATCAATGTCATGATAAGAACAGACACGGCGATCACATTGTCGGCTCGTCGAATTCGAAGTCTAATACCCGTGAGTTTCCGACTGCTTTCACGAGAAACGCCTCCTTCGAATTTAATTCCGGGAGTCGATGCCGACAAGGCAATCGTCAGTGGAACCGCGGTGCCCTGCTGCAAGGCTGTTGTGCCGACAGCAAGATGATCGCTTTGATACGCTTGGCCTTCGCCGACGGCTTCTCCGTCTTCAGGAGATTTAGGTGGCTGTGTCTTGCGCCCAGGTGTAGTCATCAATAGCCACAAGGTCGTCCGGTAATAATCCAATGGATACCGGTTCAGCTCTCCGTTCAGAGGAAATACTGCTTCGATCCGATTTATCCGCTTACCCTTAGGAAAGTAAAATTCCTGTTGGCTTCTTACGTTATTCGTCAGGAGTGTTAGATCGACCGCTGGAGTCACCTCATCTTCGGCGAGCACACCTTGTGGCCGGAGAGTTATTTGGGCCGTCAATTCTTGCGTCGACGGATTGACTCCCGTAACAAGCACGGAGACGACGACGTGGTCGGCTGAACCGGCATCGTCTCGCAGTTGAAGAGAACGTCGCGCACCTTCATTCAAATTCAGGAGAAGGATCACACAATAAAACACCAGGATCGAAAGCAACAAAAGAGTTCGGAATCTGATAAGTTTCTTCCACATGGTGTCCAAGTTCCTTGTCTTGTACCTCCGGGCTTCAACCCACTCCGGAGAGTTCACGGGCGACTCGGAAGTTCAATACGCCGACCCCTCTGTGCAACAGCCGGACTAAGGTCAACGGGAAAGTGCTCCATTCCAAGAGCTGTGGTTAACATCCGTTCGCAGCAGCGTCTCTTTCGAATTGACCGAATCGAGATAGAAGTGAGTCGCGACGCTACCTAGATTGCCTCATTCCTTGAAGCCTGACAGAGCTGAGTGTGTGATGGGGAGATCGACGCTAATCGGAGCGTGGTCTGACAGACGTGGGCTCATTGCGTCATTTACCTCGTTCATAGTACGTGCAAAGGACGGCGCGAACCGATACGAGTCAGCCGCGCGAGGATCATTTGTGAGAAAGTCTTTCACGAATATCCAGTCGAGTCTGAAGCTCCCTACTACACCGAGAGTTCGCGGCAGAGAGAAGGTCGTAACAAATCCTTTGCTTGCGCGCTCGTTCGAATTGCCCAAAGTGCCTGGACGGTTGTTCACTGAAAGCGCTGCGTCTCCTCGAAAATCCACCCGAGTTCCGTCGTCGAAGCGAAACTTATTCAGTTTCGTAAAGAACGGCTGTTCCGGATTCGCCGCCAGTAAGGGCACCCCGGACGCAGTCGGGTCAGCTTGAAATTTGGTTGTCTTGAAACCGAAACTGGCGACATCCATCAAGAGTCCGACCCCTGTTGCGTACTTGACTCCTTGCGTGGCCCAGTACGCCGGATCGCTCGCCTTCTTGACCACGGCCGATTTTATGCTGAGGACCGTTCCATCGGAACCCGTCGTATTCATATCGCCGGCGATGATCACTGGATCGGAAACCGAACTGACCATATCGTAAAGCTCGTTCAGTTCCTTGAGCCGGCCTTTTGGTGTGGTGCGGTTCTCAAGGTGGGCCGCGACAATGGTGACCTGGTGTCCAGGGAGGTCAGGTATTTCCACGGTTGCAATTAGGTTGGTGCGACCACCGCGGCGTACCTCACGAAGCAGTTCCTCTCCAAAGACAAGCTTTGCAGCCTTACGCTTGCCAACCTCGAGGCTTCCATACTTCTTCTCGCCGTTGTACCAGTCGTAGGCCTCGATATTGAAAGGGGACAAGCTTCACATCGCGAAGAGGATAGCGTGAGAGAATTGCGCTGCCGTGCAGCCCCAGGTACTGGCTCTTATCGACACTGAAAATTTGTTCCAATTCTTTTCGCTCGGTATCGTTTTCGACATTCGCGAACGACTGCAGCCCCAGCATCTTCGGATCAATCTCCACAAACTCGACGCCGTATGCCCAATTCATATGGAGCGCATCGGCGAGTTCCTTTATCACCGCCTTGTAGTCTGTTCTCTTCATGCCCCAGTCGACTTCATTCAACACGATCACGTCCGCCGATTGAAGCGCATCAAGCTGCGCGCTGAGCTTGTCGTCGATTCCTGCATCGGGTTCCTTACTTTTGGCGGCTTCGCTCTGCGCTTTGGCGAGAAATCCTTGCTTATCGGTAAGGGCGAGCTTGATGTCATCGAGTTCCAGGCCTCTCTCGATGTTCCATTGCACGACCCGCAAGGATGGTCCCCTGTTATCAAGGTCTGGCTGAAGAGGTTTCACACCGCTGAAATATGCTTCGTTGTTGACAAACGGGGTAGTCAGTAGAGTGTGGAGTTTTTGCACCAGCGCTGGATCGGGAGTTTCCTGTTCGTACAAGGTTACGAGTTCCTGGTAGGTCAGAAATGGCGGTTGTGAGCTGCGAATGTATTCCGCTTGACGTCCCTCCTGGGCGGATGCGACGGAACACCCGATCAGCGCCAGGAGCAAGACGACGCCTCCCGTGGCGCTCACCGAAAACGGAACTGCACTGATCGGTGCCTTCAGCTTTGGCCCAAACGTCGTCATTGTAACGTCCCCTCACGTTCGTTAGATCTGCCACAGGCAGGATACTTATCCCGGTCCGTGATGCCTACTAGGAAAACTGCTAGCCGATCGGAAGCCTTGATCCGGCTAGCGCATCATGTGCCTAGTAGTTCTCCCAGTTGCGCAGATTGGGGTCAGAGTTGAATCTGAAGCCACCTGGTACTAGCTGTTTTCCTGGCAGGCACTCTCTGAACGTTATCGTCGTCGGTTGCGCATTCGCTGTCTGATCACGGACGGGAAACTCTAGGCAGGAGAGGAATCCCTTGAACCGAGCGCGGATTCTCATCGCTGACGATCATCAGCCTATCCATGAAAGAGTGAGAGATCTCTTACAGCCAAGCTATGACGTGGTCGGGGCAGTTACCAATGGCATCGACCTGGTGGACCAAGCCATGAGTCTCTGCCCCGAGTTGATCGTGCTCGACATAACAATGCCAGGAATGACCGGAATCGAAGTAGCACATGAATTGCGCGATTTGGGATTGCCAGCAAAGTTGGTTTTTTTGACGGTGCATGAACGTGTTGAATTTGTCCACGCATGCCTGGCAGAAGGGGCACTGGGATATGTGATCAAGTCGCGGCTGAACGTCGATCTCATTCCCGCGATCGAGCAGGCTCTGTCCGGACATCGCTTTATTTCGCCACCATTATCACGCTGACCTCTCTTCGACAACCTCACAACGCCAGAAATATCGATGGCCGCCGCAGGTTGAACACTTCGAAACGAGCAGGCGTCGCTTAGCCGGTACGGCGATCTTTTCTGCGCAACCTGGAGCGCGTGTCGCGAGACTGGGAGTTTTCCTAGTTGTCATGGCGGACGGTTTTCCCTCGATACTCCAGTCTGCGTATCTTGGTTCACGGCAAGTTCATTAGTGCGATGAGAGCACATTTGGCGTAGGTAAACGACGAGACGGCTGGGCAGCGAAGCATCATCCACAAGTCAGTCGACAGCGTCGGCTGGCATCAAGGTCGGCGAATTCAATAACGAAATCGGCAAGGTTGGGATTGCGGGTTTGGCAGAGTCCGTATGGCCTCATGATCTGGTCGGGTTTGGCAGCGAACTCCGGGATGCACATCCCGAACTGCTGAAGATCCGAAACTATAAGGAGCACAAGAATGCGATTACGGATTAAGCTCGAAGTCGCTCTCGTTACTTGCGCATTTTTAGGGAGCGCGTCGTCCTTGCTGGCTCAACAGAAAGGGCAGTACGTTCCGGGACAGTTTGGCCTAAACGCCGGCTCCATTCCCGCACCCGGTATGACCTATGCCAACCTGGCTCTGAATTACTCCGCCAGCCAATTGAATGACTCCAACGGAAACCGCCTTCTTCAGAACGTCACCGGGACTTACTCGTTCTGGGTCGATGAGAACATTTTCTATTATGTTCCGAAGCGCAAGATCCTCGGCGGATATTTCATGCCCTATTTGGCACTCAACTTCGCCAGCGGGGAGCTGGTAGCCGCCTTCCCTCCGCTTTTGCCCGCGCTGGGGGGAACCGGGATTAATCTCGGCGGAGGTGGCTCCGGTTTGGCCGACATGTGGGTTGAGCCGGTCCTTATGGGCTGGCATTTTCGCAAACGGGTCGACTTCAACGCCGGATACGCTTTTACCGCCCCGACTGGCAGCTACACTGCGGGAGCAAGCAACAACGTAGGCTCCGGATATTGGGGGAACAATATAACCTCCGGCACCACGCTCTACATCACCAAGAACCAGGGCACCACCGCCAACCTGATGACCAACTGGGAAGCTCATGGGTCAAAAACCGTCGCCAGCATCCCTTCGGGCCAGTTCAGCCAAATCACCCCGGGACAGGCCTTCACCGACGAGTGGGGATTTGGGCAGGTTCTTCCCCTGAAGAAGGACATGAGCATGCTCGCCCAGCTCGGATTGGTCGCGTATGACCAGTGGCAGGTCACCGCCAACGGCGGGAATTATCTGATTGCCGGCATGCCGGTGGCTGCGAGCAATGTGCCCTACTACTCTGTGCATTCCTTGGGTGTTCAGGCTAACTTGATCATGCCCGCGAAGAATGTGGTCGGATTCTTCAAGTACTACGACGAGTATTCGGCCAAGGCCCGTCCGGAAGGACGCACAATCGACTTCGGCTTTTCGTGGACATTACGAATTCCAAAGCCTCCTGCCCCTGCGACAAAGCAGTAACGTGACACACGTCCGACTTTGGGTAAACAATTGGCGGAATCTGAAACGGTTGCGGATGACCACGCAAAATATGTACAACGTGACATATGTGAAGGTATATGAATCCACCTCAACTACGGTCACGTGCGAATATGCTTCCGGATATATGGGGACCTTCGTGCTGGGTACGGCCCTCGGCGCTGCCATAACGTACGGTTCCGGCTATTGCTATCCGCCCTATGTTTACTGGGGCCCAGGCCAGTCCCTTACTACGTTGGGTATCCACGCACCTATGGCGTGGGGGCGATTACGACTATTACAGCGGCGGGGGCGGGAGAAAAGCCGAGCGCCAAAAGCGCGAGCGGCGAAAGAATGAATAGGGGAAAACGGTGGGGCCCGCGGGGCATAGCAATTCGATGTACATATCTATGGATCGGTTGAGCAGCGAAGAGCCATGGAGATACCCGGAAGCCCTAGAAACCTTGTCGACGGATCAACTCCACCTGATCTGACCCGACAACCTATCCATATATATAGAGAGACTTTCAAGACCCTTGTGACGGTTGAAAGCCAATCCTGCAATCATCCTCATTCAGCCAATCGGATATTCAGTCACACCCTTCTCATCGTGAAGAGAAACAGACCCACAGGGGAATAGAGGCAAGGGGGGAAAAGAGAGAAGGTCATATGGCGCAGGAGGTGGTATGTGACTGAATGTCTGGATTCGACGACAGGGATTCCGCCAGGGCGGTTGGGCAGAAGAGGAAGGTTACAAATACTTCCGGGTATCTGTTCCCTGATTTTTCCTTCTCACCCTCGATCTATGGATATGTACACACACAGCGCTATGCGGCAGACAGCGTACCTATTTCAACAACTTCCTACCAGACTGCCCGCACCTCTTCTTGCAGGCTGATGCGTTCGGCGACTTCTTGGTAGACCGGCACACGAAGGTTTTCCGCTGTTTCCAAAGTGACGGCGAGAGCATACGGAATGCGATCTTCAAGGTGCCCTGCATCAGCGCGACAGTTGACCTTCAGCCGGATCGTCGCCCCACCCACATAAGCAACTGCGGCATCCCCTTCAAAGATTTCATGCTGCATCGTTCCACGTTGTACAGTCTGCCAATCCGCACAAATTCGATCTGTATTTAGAGCGCTCTCTGGTTTGCTCACCCATAATCCCGCCCGTCGATAGTCGCGGTGGAGAGGATTGATTGGGGTCAACCAAGCCAGCGAAACCACAAGCCGTCGCACGCCAACGATCCCCGAAAGGCTCGGAGGCAATGGTAGTTCGTACAAATGGCCCTCATCATCGCCAATCTCTGAAGCCGAAATGACTGTGACACGATGATTCTGGCAACCCAGCACACGCTCAAGCTGAACAGTTCCGTATTCAAAACAGATCGGGCCGCGCAGGCCTGTGCTCAGCACACGCGTCTCTTCGCGATGCCGGGGTTGTTTCTTTCGACAATCTTTGGCCTTGCTGCTGAAGCTTTTCTCTATGAATGTCGGTAAGATGCGGCCGGCGACTCTAGCGTGCCAGCCCCCACAAAACTCTGGCCAGGACCACAATCACCGTGCAGCTGACTGCTGTCCACTTCTTCATTCGTATGACCGACTCTGGCTCAATGTCCGCGGATTCTTCTAACGTGCTGCGATCGAAAATCATCACTCGTCCTCTGGATTCCACTACACCATTGCTGAGAGAGGATTGGCAGTGACTGGGATCACCAGTATTTAGACCTTGAGAAAGACCTTCTGACGGTAGAGAATCGCGACCGGGATAAAGCAAATGGCAACGATAGTGATCGAATACGCCAACGACGCCAGGTGATGCGACGGTATCCCAGAAAAGCAGCGGTCAAACAGATATGCGCTCAGGCTCACCGTGGTTGTTCCGCTATGGACCTTGATCGCATATAGTGTGGAGGACAGCAGCTCCGAGAAAACATACGCCGTGATTGCGTTCATTCCAAAAACAAGCCATATGTAGGTCCAGCCTGTTTTCCAATTCTTAATATCGATGGCCCAATAGCATATTGAGAGCGTGACCAACGCGATGCCGGCGGCAAACAGCACATAAGAACTGCTCCAGAGATTCTTATTGATGGGGAACCACACGCCCCAAATCTCTCCGAGAATGATGCCGAGAATACCGGCCGCCAACATGCCCCACGCCTTGACCGAAGGACTGCGTTTGGACCGCAGCCACATCGCCGTGAGCATGCCGAGCAAGGTTGTCGCCACTGCGGGAATGTCGCTCAACAGTCCTTCGGGATCGCGCACACCTCGATACAAGCGGCCCGGAAAGATATGTCGATCGATGTACGCTCCAAGATTGCGAGTGGGATCGAACAGGGGAATATCTCGACCCGGCATGCCAAAGCCCGGCACGGGAACCCACCGCAACAAAACCCAATAGCCAAACAAAGCCAGCACGATCACCACGATTTTGCTGGCCGGACGTCGATCGAGAAGATAAAAAATGCTCGCGATCAGGAAACAGATTGCAATCCGCTGCAGCACGCCGTAGATCCGCAGCGTCGCCAGCGGGAAATAGGGAAAGCCGTTGACCACCAGGCCAAGCGTAAACAAGATGCAGGCCCGGCGGAACGTATGGAGAAGAAGAGAAGACTTTGAGGCACCACGGCTCAAGCGAGATTCGAAGGAAAAAACAATGGTCACACCAACAAGAAATAAGAAGGTCGGAAATACCAGATCGGTTGGAGTCCATCCATTCCATTCGGCATGTTCCAACGCGGGAAACGCGTAGTTGGAAAAGCCATTGTTGACCAGGATCATGAATGCAATCGTGATTCCCCGGAGAACGTCCACCGAAACCAGGCGATTTGTAGGAATACGCGATGCTCTGGGCGCGTCAATTGCAGTCAACATATTTGAAAGTGGCCTCCATCAGTTTGGTATTGCAAAACGGTCACGTAAACTCGGTCGCGAGATGTGGTTGCAACCGTTCCATCCCATCTAGTTCTATTTCCTCGAGTTCCATATCCCAACTCAGAAGTGGGTCAGCAAGGAACTGACACCCTTCATCAGGCTAATTTGAAGACAGTATTTTTCTTTCATCAAGAAAAAACTACATAGATAAATATAGCTTGACATGCCTTCGAAGGGGTGCCTATACTGCGAGGCGCTTAACTAAATCGCATTAGTTAGTGCTGAATCAACATAATTGCCTCGAGGCACCGATTGTCATCTGCAATGGTAAACAGTCTAGAACAAGGGAGAAACTACGATGATTTTCTCTGGCAGAGACCATGGGCAGGGCATGCTCCAAAATCAGAAGAATCGTGTTTCCTACTTCATCCTCGTTCTGGCGTTGCTATTTGCCGGCCACCTGGGCGCACAGACTGTTGCGACCTATAGCTTCGAAGACGGAACGGCGGACGGCTGGACGTCGTTCAATGGCGCAAGCACGCCAGTCGCCACAACCGCCGCCGCTTATGCCGGTACCTATAGCCTGCTGACCAGCACCAGTTCCAGTGGCTCGGGCGGACCCTCGATATCTCTGAACGGCGTGCTGGTTCCGGGAGCGCAGTATACGATCACCGGCTACGTTCAACTGACGGCTGGCGAAACCGCGAGTAACGCGAATTTCACCATCAAGCGAACGGATCCCAGTTGTTCGGGCGGCACTTGCTATGACACCGTTGGTTCGTATCAGGTGGCCGTATCTTCTTCCGGCTGGGTACAGATTGGTGGATCGTACACAGCGAGCGCCACGGAAACAGGGTTGACGCTGTACGCGCAGCTGGTTGGAGCCACCAGTGCGCAGTCATTCTATCTAGATGATGTGGTAATTACGGAGACAGCGCCGCCTCCGGGCGGAACACCGGTCGCGGCCTACACCTTCCAGGACGGCGGATTGGATGGCTGGTCGCCTTTCGGACCCGTGACACTGACAAATACAACTTCGCCGATCGCTGACCCGAGCGGGAACTCGCACAGCCTTTTGACCAGCAACCGCACGGCAGGCTACATGGGTCCAAGTCTCAATTTATTGAATGTCAGCGGCGTGGTGGCAGGCGCAACCTATCAGGTGACCGCGTACGTATTGCTTGCCGCCGCCGACAGTAGCAATCCAACCGCGACAATTTCGACGAAAACGACTGACTGCGCTAGCTCCGGAACCTATAACAATGCCGCCACCTCGGGAGCGTTGTCTAGTACGGTCTGGACAAAGGTGCAGGGCACGTTCAGCTTCAGCAATTTTCCGGGTCCACCCACAAGCCTGGTGCTTTATATCCAGTCAAGCAGTGCGACGGACTCCTTCTACATCAGTGGCGTCACCATCAATCAAGTCGCACCGCCACCGCCAACCCCAAGCCAGCAGGACAACACAGGCATCACCAGTACGTTCGAGGATGGCGGTCTCGATGGCTGGAGTTCGCGCACCGCCAGCTCTACGTTGACCAACGTCACCGGAGTTGCGCACAGCGGTACACATAGCCTGCTAACCACGGGACGAGTCGCTAACTACGACGGGCCGCAAATCAGTGTGAACAATAAGATGTACCCAGGTTCTACCTATAACATCAGCGTTTGGGTCATGCTACAACCGACCGATGGCTCGAATCACATCATCAACATGAGCCTCCAGACCACCCTCGAAGGGAATACGAGTTATCCCAGCATTACACCCTACCCGGGTATTACCGTACCTGCGGATGGAAACTGGCACCAGATAAGCGTGATGGGTTACAACATGGCTAACAGCTATGACCCGGGAGCAGCCTATTTGTATCTGCAGACGGTTCCTGCGTCGGGCAACGACCTGGTGTCGTTCTACATCGACGACTTCCAGCTGACCTACGTCCAACCGGCAACGATACAGACGGACATTCCTTCGATTTACAAGACACTTTCGGATTACTTCCCGATTGGCGCAGCCGTCGATACCACGGATCTCTCCGGAGCTCATTCCCAGCTGCTGACAATGCACTTCAACAGCATGACACCGGGAAATGATATGAAGTGGAGTTCGGTAGAAAACACGTCAGGCACTTACAACTACGGCAACGCTGACAATGAGGTGGATCTCGCCGTCTGTCATAACATGCGAGTACGAGGACAGAACCTCGTCTGGGCAACCGGAGAGCAAACTCCTTCCTATGCCTTTGGTGATGGGACCAATTCACCCGCAAACCAGGCTTTGGTGACCTCCAATATCCAGGAGCATATCAAGAGCGAGGTACAGCACTTCGGCACCAAGGTGTATGCGTGGGACGTGGTGAATGAGCCACTCGATCCCACCCAGCCAGACTGCCTTGTACATGGCCCGTTCTATCAGGTTCTGGGTAAGAGCTATATCGACATCGCACTGCAAGCAGCCCGGCAGTACGCCCCCGCTGGGACTAAGTTGTTTATCAACGAGTACAGCACCGCCGATCCGGACCGGCTGGCATGCCTTGTCAAAGTAGTGCAAGACCTGCGGACCAGGGGCATTCCGCTGGACGGAGTCGGGCACGAGATGCACAACGCCATCAATTACCCATCCACGGCCGCCATGGTGCATGCAATCGACACCGTTGCCGATCATTTCCCGGGCATCGATCAGCAAATCACCGAGTTAGACATGAGCGTGTACAACGCCGGAGACACAACCTCAAACTATGGCAACAATATTCCAGCCTCCGTCTTAGCCGAACAAGGATGGCTGTACAAGCAGTACTTTGACGCATTTCGCGAGCTAAAGGGGACGATCAGCGCCGTCACTATCTGGGGTATGGCGGACGATGATACGTGGCTAGACAGCTTCCCGGTGGCTCGCACCGACTATCCGCTTCCCTTCGATATGCAGTTGCAGGCCAAGCCCGCATATTGGGGAATTGTAGATCCGACGCAATTACCCGGCTATGGACTGGCATTTACCAGCAGTATCCGGAAGACAGCATCGAGCACGTTGACGTTGACTCTGACGGCAACCAATGGAGCCGCCGGTCCAGCGTATAACACTCTGGTCAACGGCATTCAGCTTTTCCAGACGGAAGGCCGACGTTGCAGCCCGGTGATAACACCGAGCACGTTCCCAGTGTCCCTGGGCGACATTGCGACCAGTGGTTCGGCAGCCGCGGAGTTCACGATTGATTTCGGAAGTTGCTCCGAATTTGCAGAGTTTACTTTGCAAGTTCCTTGGAGCTCTGCCACCTATGAAACTGGCACTTACAAAACACGGTTCGAATATCGAAAGCAGCCCGACTGGGATCACGGACACGGGCGATAGAAGAATTGCCAGGAACTCGTTACATCGCGCTAGCAGCATCACGGACGGTTCGGGTCTGCTAGCGCGTGTTCGTCGTACAAGAGGTCGATCAATCGTAACTGCTCGTGGGCCATAGCTTCACTGGGTTACCCGTAGTGTCCTTATACTTTTCGCGCAGGTCTTTCAGTTGTGTGACTAGATTCTCCGCGATGGATTGGTATGCGGGATGCACTTTGTAACCCGACCACTCAAAAAGATTTTCCATTTCATCAGGATCTTTTTCCAGATCGAATAACTCCCACTCATTCACCGTATAGTAGCTGATCAGCTTATAGCGGCCGGTGCGAATTCCATAGTGCGGTAACACCCAGTGCGGCGGAGCAAATTCGTAATAGTGATAGTAGAAGGAAGTTTGCCAGTCGGATGGAGCGCTCCCTTTCAGGAGAGGCGCGACACTCCGACCCTGCATTTCCTGGGGCACAGGCAGGCCGGCGAGATCAAGGGCTGTGGGTGCATTGTCGATATTCACCACCCAATCCTTACTGACGCTACGCGGCTTGACGTGACCCGGATAGCGAATCATCCACGGAACGCGAATCGCCTGTTCATACATAAAGCGCTTATCAAACCATCCGTGATCGCCGAGAAAGAATCCATGATCCGCGGTGTAGACAACGATCGTGTTCTCTGCAAGTCCAGACTTGTCCAGGTAATCCAATAGCCGGCCCATGTTGTCATCCTGAGAACGCAACGTACCCAGGAAATGCTGCATGAATTTCTGGTAGTTCCACTGTTTACGCTGGCGCTCCGTCAGGTCTTGCGGCGGGTTGAAGTCCGGCATATCCGCAATTCGCATCCTCGCTTCTCTTGCGGGAGCCGCGCGCATGGAGTAGTCATCGTAGAAGGTGCCGGGCTCTGGAATGCGAACGTCGTCGTACAGATGTTCGTATTTGTGCGGCGGCTGAAACGGCCGATGGTCGTTGAAGAATTGCATCATCATAAAGAAGGGCTGCTGGAATTGCTTCATCCCCTCAATTGCGAAATCCGTCATGTTATCGGTGATATAGCCGGGATAACTTTTCTCATGAATGACGTTGCTGCCTAGGCTGGTATTTCTCAGGTATCCGTTGGGATCGTAGTAAGGACCGCCCGCGCCGCGCTTGAATACAAAATAATCAAACCCAGTCTCGCCGGGGTTGGCGGGGAGATGCCACTTCCCTACCATCCCTGTCTGATATCCATTGCGCCTGAATATTTTTGCGATCGTCTCCTGCGATGCATCGAAGGTGGGACTCGTCATTCCTGCCGTTGTTTCGCCAGGGTTGGAGATCATTCCATTTAGGTTGTCGTACTTGCCTGTGAGCAAAGTCGCTCGACTGGGAGCGCACAGCGCATTGGTAACGAAGCTGTTTTCAAACCGCATGCCTTCATCGGCAATCCGGTCGATGTGCGGAGTTTCTATCAGCTTGCTCCCGTAACAACTCAGCGCCTTCAGGGGAATGCCTTCGCCTGTAATCCACAAAACGTTGGGGCGAGTTGAAGATGAATGGGTGGGTGGACCATTTGGGACGCGCACTGGAGAGACCGGCACATGGGAATTTGTTTGAGCGGATAAGAATCCAGGCGCCATCGCCGAACCCAATGCAGCGCCACCGAGCCTTGCCAGGGCTTCTCTGCGAGTGATCGCGTTAGTTTTTTCGCTCATCTCTCCTCCAGTGTAAGTGCCCAGTTTTCGAGTGCGACAAAATCGCTCTCACTTTTAGGATGCGCCGCGCAGGTTTGGACGAAGAGTCAACGAGCCATCTTCATTCAGCTTCTGCAGACAGGCCCATTGCACGGGATAGCGAACACCTTTCACTTCAATTTCCGCGGACAGCTTTAGGCCTTTCCAATCCACTCCATTGGGAAGAACGAACTGCGCCTGCCGAATCTTTCCCGGCAAAGGATATCCCGGATCCAGGCTGCCGCCAACCTTGACCTTGCCGTCTTCGCTGGCCACCGTGACGCGAAGCGCTCCGGGAACGCCGGCGATTCCATCGTTGGCAAATCCGACGATCAGGCCTTGATGACCGCCGTCCGTGTATTGCCATATGAACGAAGGGCGCACGCGATATCCGATGGAACGATTGATGTGGTCGATGGCGGTGGGCGAGTGATGATAGTTGTCCAGAATATTTTCTGCACTGATGTTGTGGAAGTTCCACAGCGACCAGTAGTTTGCGCCCACGTCGATGACATGCTCGATTGAACTGTCGCTGTAGGAGATCGGCTCCTTCGTCGGCGGAATTTTCGCCAGCTGACCGGGCAGCGCAATCTCTACAACGGCAGCGACCCAGGGCGGCCGATTGCTGATGCTTTCAATCTGCATGTTCTCAATAAAGATCGTGTCGGTCCGAAGCCAATTGTCGCTGCGCACGGTGCGATCGACAAGTTCGGAATTCCCAACGCGACTGAAATCCGGTTGTGTATTAGTTGCCAACGGTGTCTTGGTCCAACAGGCAAGCTGTACATCGAGCATGCGGAGCCAGGTGCGTTCCGCCGTGGCATAATCCGGAAACGGATTGTTCGTGTACGGCCACGTGTGCCCCTCGCCCCAGAAGCCGTACATAAAGGTGTCCATAAATTCGATCTGCGAATTCCCGTTCAATTCGACTGCCAGTAATTCGTTCAGTTCACGGTAGGCGGCTTGAAAAACCGGGTCATCATAACGAGGCTGAAGATGAGCTTTGCGAAAGCGTACTTCAGTAGCATCACCGCGCCACTCTCCGGCTAACTTCACCATGGGAACTTTATCGACGAGAAAATCCGGCAGCACTGGACCCGCAATGTCGGGATCACTCATCATCACGCGAAAGCCGATGCGCTTTTTGTACTTTGCCG
This sequence comes from uncultured Acidobacteriota bacterium, assembly GCA_963794795.1. Lineage (GTDB taxonomy): Bacteria > Acidobacteriota > Terriglobia > Terriglobales > Acidobacteriaceae > JAKAAZ01. The sequence goes on from CAWCFC010000021.1 coordinate 23,158, forward strand.
CCATCTCAAATGTGATCTTCCAGTAATCCGCGAAATCCAGACGGCCGGGCTGCTGCTGCACGTCGCGCCACGGTACGCGAATGTAGAGTTTCTGGCCTAAAGGAAGACTGGCGAGCGCCTCAATGGCTTGCTCTAGATTGCTGGACTTGATTTCATCGCGGCCAAGATCGCCTGAGATATAGGTCATCAGGCCCTTGCCGAAGTTGGGAACAATTTCGCTGGTCCGAGTGGTTGCCATCACGACGTCGTCGGTTGGAATCACCGCCTCCGGCGCGTACTGAGGGAACGGACCCTGGTTCAGCCGGTCGGTAATTGCGGGTCCGGAACCAAAGTCGTATTTACCCCAATTGTGGGCGGGAACAAACGCGTGGGCCGGTTGGGCCGCTGCTCCGCCCGCGATGCCTGCCATCGCTGCCGATTTCAGAAATGTTCGTCGATTCACGGTCATGCCTCGCGATCACTACCACTCCGCCCCCACTATAGTGATCGGAAGAAATAGAAACAAGTCGGAGCAGGGTCGGCTGACATTCCTGCTGATCGGTCCTCGTCGGCTAGCCACCATCCGGCCCGCTTGTCCACTATCTGCCTTAAGGATGGAGAGTCGGGCCAGTCTTGAGGGTCGCGAGCGCGCAAATCCGAGCCCTCCGGCATTGTGCTTGACAAGGGCTGAATGGAAAGCTAAAAGAGTGGAGTCCGTAATGAAACGAAATTTTGCTCCCCTGCCACTTGACCGCTCCAAAGGAGACTCTCGTGAATCGTCGACGCACGAATCTGGTGATGCTGGTTTTCTGTCTGTCCGTGAGTATGAGCCTCTGCGCTGCGGCTGCGCCCACTACTTCCCTGTACGTGTCAACCCAGGGAAGCGATTCCAATCCGGGCACAAAGGAAAAGCCATTTCTCACCGTGCAGCACGCTGCCGACATGGCGAAACCGGGAGACACTGTCAACATTCGCGGCGGAAAATATTGTGAGCGCCTTGCGGTCACCTCCTCCGGAAATGCGATCCAGGGTTTCATTACATTTCGCAGCGAACCAGGAGAGACAGCCATGTTGGATGGAAGTTGTCTGACTCCCGAAGTTGGCGACAGTCCCATGGTCGCACTGCGTAATGTCAGCTACGTGAAAATCGAGCACCTTGAAATCGGCAATTATAGAACCGCCGATCCCACTCGCGTCCCGGCGGGCATTCGTGTCTATGGCCATGGTTCTCACATTGAGATACGGGACAACAATGTCCACAACATTGAGCAGACCTATCCAGGGCGCGAAGGTCCCGGCCATGGCGCCAATGGATTCGGCATTGCCGTGTATGGCACGGACGCAGCAAGTCCGATCACCGACCTCATCGTCGACGGAAACGAGGTCCATAACCTGCAGACAGGATCGAGCGAATCGCTTGTGTTGAACGGCAACGTAACGAATTTTCGAGTGACTCGAAATCGAGTTCATAACAATAACAACATCGGAATCGACATTATTGGATTTGAACACACAGCGAAAGATCCCAGCGTGGATCGCGCACGCGATGGAATCGTCGCCGAAAATCATGTCTACGACATCACCTCCAGAGGCAATCCAGCGTATGGAAACGATGCAAACTCCGACGGCATTTATGTCGACGGCGGAACGCGCGTAGTGATTGAGCGCAACATTGTGAACAACGTAGATTTCGGAATCGAACTGGCCAGCGAACATTTCCATCGTGATACCAGCCACATCATCGCGCGTAACAATCTGATTTATTCCTGCCACACGGCCGGCATCTCGATTGGCGGGTACGATGAGAAACGGGGCAGCACGCATGACACCATCATCGTGAACAACACCCTTTATAAAAACGACACGTGGCATACCGGCACCGGTGAAATTCAGATGCAGTTCTATCTGCGCAATAACATTTTCAAAAACAACATCGTCTATATCGGTGACTCGAACCAGGCACTGAGAAGTCGAACCGGCCGCATGGATCCTGATACGCCGACGGTGACGTTTGATCACAATGTGTATTACTCGCCTGTAGGTGCGAACGGAGTGAAGTGGTCTCTGGATGGCAAAGACTATTCGAGTTTTCAAGCGTACGTGAAAGCCACGGGGCAAGACCGCGATTCCAAATTTGCGGATCCAAACTTTGTCGATCCCGCCGCACACAACTTCCATTTGAGAAAGGATTCCCCTGCTATTGGCAGCGGTGTCAATCTCGGTAACGATATCGTGGGAAGCGAGGATCTGGACGGCAAACCAAGATGCACAAATGGCAAGATCGATGTAGGGTGTTACGAGATGCGCTAGAGAATTTGTCTCGCCGGAGAGGATTTGATGCCGTACGCCGATCGATCGGATATGAAGCCTGGATATCGTGCGGCCCTCTTCCGCCTGAGTTGCACGGTAGCCCTCATCGCGATGCTGGCGAAGATTGCACCGGCACAAAAGCTAATCACTCCAGGCTATCTGTTCAACTCCGATCCCACCTGCCGGCAAATCGGAGATACGTTCTACCTGTTCACAACGCAGGATCCGTTCACTGTTGAATTCATGCGCGAGAATGCCTTCTACAAAGGGATGTACGCGTATCACGAATTCACGACGACGGACTTCGATCACTGGGTCGATCATGGTTCCATCCTGACTGCTCGAGATGTTACGTGGAATACGGGCGGCGCGCTGTGGGACGGCGATGCCGGAATCCCCGCGAATGGCCGCTTCTATGCCTACGCGCCTTTTCGCATGAACTCCGCATCTGAGGCGAACTACGGCAGATTTGATATCGGCGTGTTCACCGCGACAAGTCCTGCCGGTCCCTATCACGATGTGTTCGGTGCCCCGATGAAGAATTTCGATGGCGCGCCATTGGAGGGTCTAAGTCCCACGGTGATCCGAGGCGACGACGGTGCGCCGTATCTTTTGTGGGGTTCCGGCGATACCGCGAAGCATGCAGTGATGCTGGCGCGATTGAAACCGAACATGGTAGAGCTGGCGGAGCCGCCGCGTCAGTTGGCAGTGCAAGAGAAAGACGCCTGCGGGAATCTTGAATACTTCGAAAGTCCAATGCTCTTCAAAGCCGGAGTCAAATGGTACCTGACGTATGTCGCGTACAAGGATAATAAGGGCGCAGGTTGTGATGCACCGGGTTCCTATGTCGAATACGCCGAAGCAGACAGCATGTTTGGGCCGTTTGACGGAGCCACGCGTCACCTGATTTATCCGGCTGCCGGTGGGGTGGAGTCAGTGCAGCAAGGGATCTGCCAATACAAGGGGAAGTGGTACGTCGCGTATCACGTTCCGTATGAAGACCTGGTGCCGCACAACGATCATCATCGCCAGGTGGGAGTGACCGCGCTCACGATTCTTCCAGACGGCAGTCTGAGGCCCATTTACCCGGCCCGCGACCCAGGCGTAGGAACACCCGGCGTGACGCATCTGACCTTGAATGCCTATGCCCCTCGACGCGAGGCTGCGGAGTTCCAGATTCGCAGATACGCCGCCGGCCAAAAGGGCTTGTCTGGCGAATACCAGATGCAGATGAAGGACGGCAGCTACCTTCAATTTCACAATCTCGACTTTGGCAGCGGGGCCGCGGCCTTTCGCGTCGAAATCAGTTCAGAAAACAAGACCCTGCGAAACACCGTGCTGCAAGTGCGCCTCGACAATCCAGCCGGCAAGGTAATTGGTACGGTGAAGGTGGACGACGGCCAAGGCGCGACCGTCTATCGGACCTACACCGTTCAGGTGGACGCATCGGCGCATGGAGTCCATGACCTGTGCCTGATGGCTCACGGCGAAGGCGGCGATATGCAAGGAAACTTGTTCAACATTACGTGGTTTGCTTTTGTGCAGCGCCAGCCATGATGACCGTCAGTACATGCGAGCTCTCGCCGTTCGCACACATACTCGGCGTCTCTTCGTCGCCACCAGGGATTCGAACTCGACTACGCCTTCGCTAATTCTGTTTCGATAGCTTTGACCAACGCAGGATCATCCGGCGCAGTATTCGGCGCAAACCGAGCGACTACATTGCCGTGACGGTCGACCACAAACTTTTCGAAATTCCAAAGGATCTCCGGCTCGGGGTTTGGGTCGATTCCATATTTCTTCAAATTTTCCCCGAACGGCACCTCGGAGGTGCTGATTGCTTTGGGCTGTGCGGAGATCAGTTCTTCGTACAGCGGATGTTTCGTTCCGCCGACAACCGTGATTTTTTCAAACATGGGAAAATCGACACCGTAGTTGGTCGTACAAAAGCTCTGAATGTCATCGTTGGTCCCCGGCTCCTGGCTCTTAAAGTCGTTGGCAGGAAACCCGGCAACAACCAGGCCGCGATCACGATACGTTCGATATAGCTTCTCGAGACCTTCGTACTGCGGTGTCAGTCCGCACTTGGATGCGACATTGACGACGAGAAGAACTTTGCCGGCATAGTCGCCGAGGGTGGTGGCTTCGCCGGTGATGCGGCGCACAGGGATTTCCTGGACAGGTGTACTCATCATGCCTCCAAGTTTATCGCAGCCCCCACGCAGGCGGTAGGCACCCGACATGCACTTGGGTGATTGCAATCCTCGATCCGCTGGCAAGACCGAAGGTAGGATCTAGGACGATCAGATTATTTCGCTGCTAGAGTACCAACCCTCCCTGGAATCTCCGCTGGTTTTGCGCTGCGAAACAAACCATAGCGCTTTAGCATAATGAACCACAGGACGACTCCGCCGATAAAGAGCGCGAGAAACAGCGGAAACACAGACCACTGCGTGTGAACGACAAATCTTTCGGGGTGGTAATAGGGCTTCAGGTACGCATCCCGCAGGATGTCTCGCATGACGCACATGGTAAGGATCACGACGGCGATGAGACCTGGCACATAATAACGCGGCAATGCGGATATCCTCTTTCCGTATGGCGTAGGACATCAGCAAGATGGCGACACTTGCGCTGAACACTCCCACCAGCAGAAGCGCCGTCGCCAAAAGATTGTTGCCCGTAAACAGCATGAGCATTTCTCGTGGAAGGCTGACCAGGAACCAGACTCCCACGAGAAATTGCGCCATGGTGGCATACATGAAAGCCCTGCCACCAAACCGTAAGAGCTGGCGAGCATATTGGTGATCGCGATTCCAATTTGCCAAAGCTACGAAGACGAGAAGAAGTCCGCCCACGGCCACGGCGGCGATGAAGAAGTGCAGGAAGCGAGGGATCAGCGTCGGTTCCGACAGGTTGAGGTGCCAGCCAGAAGGATTTGCAAAATATTTGGCTCCCCAGCGTGACGGTACCAGGCTAAGTGTGAGGTTGTTGCTATACACAAACCCGATGAGGCAGACGAGAATCACACTGAACAGCATCACGATTCCGGCTCTTCCAGGTTGTTTTCCGCTGTGGAATGAAACGTAGTAGAAGCCGTAATAGGCAACGGTCAGCAGCACAAGGACAAAGAACCAGGGCCACGCCATGATGATGGAGGACGTATAGAAGAATTGTCCATACAAGACCTGCACAAATAAAAGAGGAGCGATCCCGAGTGTGATTGTGGCAGGCAAAAAAACGGGCAACTTTTTGGCGATGTCAAAGAAGATGCGGTTGCCGTTGACTTGTTTTCGCAGTCGCCACTTGGACACCAACGCGAGAACTGCGCCGCCAAGCAAGAAATTCATGGCCAATATATGAAGGAAGAAGGTCACGATAAGAAGGAGCTTGAAGACCCAATAGGGTGCTGGCAGCGGATTGGGGTCTAACACTGGAATCAGGTTGGACTGCATCATGGTCAATTTCCTCCTTGCTTGGCCGTGCCGGTGGTCTCTGCGCTACGCTGCGAGTTCACCCACTGCACCAGTGCGGTACGCTCCTGGTCGGTGAGCTTCAGATCCGGCATCAGAGGAAACAGTCCGGGCAAATTCTTCAAGGCTTCGCGCTCTGCATTGGGATCGTGCGGCAGACCATTCATCAACACATCACGAGTGACCCCTTCATGACACATTCCACAGTTTTGCTGGAATACGATCTTGCCATCTGTAACAGCGGGTCGGTCGGGTGAGATCGGCTGAACGGAAGTGAGGAAAGCAGCCAGCGCAGCTCGTTCCGCATCCGTGCCCGCGAAGGGCGGCATCACGCCGTTATGCATCAATTGAAGATCGCCAATCATGGCTTGGATTTTGTCGCGATCCCACTGTCGCAGCGCGATGTAGTGCTTCAGTCCACGGTAGGCGTCGACTGTATGACAGCTTTGGCATTCTATCCGGAAGATCTCGGCTCCGATTGGGATTTGATTGCCGGGCATGAGTTCGCGATTGTCAATCCATTTCGCAGATTTCAATACGCCTGCGGCGTTCACCTCATCGATGCTGAATCCACCATCGCCGGGTATCTGCGTTACGTAGAGAGAATTTGCATAGAGATAGTTGCTGATGACGAACGGCTTGCGAATCGCCTCGCGTACGAACTCGAACGAGCCCATTGCACCCAGCGCCACCAAAGCGACCACCAGACTGAAGGTCAAATGCATACGGGCCGGCCGCACCAGCGTGAAAAGCGTCAGCAATAGCATTACGGTCAGCAGCACAACGGCGAAGGACGCGAAGAATGTGCCGGTCGGCATGGGGCCCCGAGCACTGGCCCAGGTTTCAGCGGGAATCTGGTGGATATACCACCATCCCAACGCGGGCAGAACAGCCAGGGAAGGTACGATCCAAAGAGCGCTCCAGCGAACAATGCGAGCCTTCAGCGCAGCGTCTTTCTGCACGCTAGCGGTGATCAGCGCATACACTCCCGCAAGCGCCAGAGCGATGGCGAAGCGGAAGAACAGAGACGGAAAATATGTGGGATTGAAGAACCCACTCCAGAACTGGTGATTTTGAACCCAAGTCCCCGAGGTCAACATAAACGTGATGATGCCGTTGATGATGACCATGCTGGCGAATGCAGCGATGAAATAGATCCATCCGTACCACTCGTGCAGCGCCGGATCCAGCTTCTCCCATCCGTAGAGATAGAGAAGCGCGGCGGTAATCTCCACGAAGAAAAATACCCACTCGATCGCCCATCCCCAGACATAAGCATGAATCAGGTTGCTGGTGGCCATGGGGCTGATCAAGCCGATGGTGAACCAGATGCCAACGCCGCTGACGACGCCGAACACGACCGTCACCAACACGAAAAACTTGGTGTGTTTCTTGAGCCATCCAAGCAGCGCAGAGTCCTGATCGCGTCTGGCCTTGCGTTCGGTCAGCACCAGGAAAAGCCCGCCTCCTACCGCAAAGTGGGAAACAAATACGTGAAGGATCGCCAGCACCGCCATCAGCAGCCCTGCGCCAAAAGCAACATTCCAGACTGGATAATTCATGCGGCCTCTCCTGTCCCGGGGCCGAAACCAAACGGAAACACAAGGGCGCAGTTTCGCCGCACCTGGCTTCGTATAGTTCCAAACTCTTCATTGATCCTCTCTTCGGAGGCCATTTGCCGTGACAGGGATCACAACAGTTGGTGATCCAGATGAACATCCGGTGCAAAGATGGGGGAGCACGTGCGTTTGCTCAGACTGCGGCTGGCGGTGCCTGGAACAGACCCGTCGCTACCTATATTGATGGAGGAAATACCGAACCTTGCAACAGGCTGGCGATGTACCCGGATCTAACAAACTGTAAAGTGCGGTTCGGCTATGTAAAATGGCGCAGCACCGATCAACGCTGCCGGATGCTATAACCAAAACGTATGGTTCGCTTGAAAAGACTCTCTGCCGCGCTCCATTCCGCCGGTTCTGACGCGAATGCGATGCTGGTGACTCATCCCGTGGATGTGCGATATTTGACCGGATTTACAGGGTCGAACGCAGCGATTGTTTTGCCTTTGCAGAACCCCGGCAAGGCGCGCCGACGTTCGCGGCTTAGCAAACCAGTACTGTTTACCGATGGCCGGTACATCCAGCAAGCCAAGCAGGAAACCAAGCATGCGGGTGTAGTGATCGCGCAGGGGCCGATCCTGCGGGAGGCCTGCTCTCACATGGTGGCCGGCGGTGTTCACCGTTGTGCGATTGATGCGGAACACACCACCGTCGCCACATTGGACGCGATGCGCCAATGGATTCCGCCCAAGCTGCGGCGAAGCTTCTTCCAACCCGTGCCTCCTGTAACGGCTGGGCTGCGTGAGGTAAAGGATGCCGAGGAAATTGGGCGAATTCGGGCAGCGGCCCAGCTAGGCTGCCGGCTTTTCGAAAACCTGCTGATGCAAATTGAACCCGGCAAGCGTGAGGTCGAAATCGCGGCCCATCTTGAATTTGCTGCACGCACGGCAGGGGCGGAAGGTATGTCGTTCGAAACCATTGTTGCCAGCGGTCCACGTTCTGCCCTGCCGCACGGGCATGCGACCGAGCAGCGAATGCCTCGCCGGGGATTTGTCGTCCTCGACTTTGGTGTGTTGTTGCGTGGATATTGTTCCGACATGACACGGACGGTTCACCTGGGACCGGCGACTGCCACGGAGCGCGATGCGTACGAAGCCGTTTTGGAGGCCCAGCTTGCTGCAATCGCCGCTGTCAGGCCGGGAGTGGCCTGCGGCGAGGTGGACGAAGCGGCGCGAAGTGTTCTTCGACGAGCGAAACTGGCCGATTTCTTTACCCACTCGACCGGTCATGGCGTGGGAATGGAGATTCATGAAGGTCCGCGAATTGCCGCCAAACAACAGCAAACTCTGAAAGCTGGAATGGTGATTACAATTGAACCCGGCATCTATTTGCCTGGCCGTTTTGGCATCCGCATTGAGGATATGGTGCTGGTGACTCGAGGCGGTGCGGAAATACTGACCCCGGCGACGAAAGCATGGATTGAGCTGTAAAGTTTGCGGCGCCAGGTTTTTGCCCTCAGCCGTTGCTATTTTGGAGTCCTGGACGCGACCATCGCTCGCCGAAACCACTATACTTGCAAGGACGCTACAGAATTGTAGTAGGGCCTGTTAAGGAGCACGTGAAACGTATGAATGCCGGACAGTTGCAATCGTTGAAAGACCTTATCGAATTTCTCAAACAGCAGGAAGTGGGGGAATTCGACCTGGAACAGGACGGTCTGAAAGTTCATCTTAGCTTTGCCGGCCATGGCCGCTCTGCGGGCAATGTGGATCTGAGCCAACTGACTCATCTGTTGCAGCACGCGCCCGCAGCCCCAGCCCACGCGGTGGCTGCACCGGTCCATCTTCCCAGCGTGGCCGCCGGAGCGACCGCAGTCCACCATGCACCTGCCGCAAGTGAAGAGGATGGTCTGCATATCATTAAATCTCCGATCGTTGGGACGTTTTACGAAGCCTCCGCCCCCGGCGCCGAACCCTATATTAAGGTGGGCGATCAGGTGGAATCCGGACAGGTCGTATGCATCGTGGAAGCGATGAAGCTGATGAATGAAATTGAGTCGGATATAGCCGGAGAAGTGGTGAAACGCATGGTCTCGAGCGGACAGCCCGTGGAATACGGTCAGCCTCTTTTTGCTATTCGTCCGCGCTGAGCTGTCATGCGCGCAGATCATTGATTCGCAAACTCCCCAGAGTTCAACACCGTCACCGAGTTGAGGTTTATGTTCCGAAAAGTTCTTATCGCCAATCGCGGCGAAATCGCGCTGCGCATCATCAGTGCCTGCAAGGAAATGGGCATTCGCACCGTCGCGATTTATAGCGAGGCAGATCGAAATTCTCTCCATGTGCGCTTCGCCGACGAAGCGATCTGCATTGGCCCCCCGCGATCCGCGGACAGCTACCTGAATGTTCCTGCCGTTATCAGCGCGGCAGAAATTGCCGATGTGGATGCGATCCACCCCGGCTATGGTCTGTTGAGCGAGAACGCGAACTTCGCGGAAGTCTGTCGCGCCTCCAACATCAAATTCATCGGACCACCGCCGGAAGTCACACGCCTGATGGGTGAAAAAGAAAAGGCTCGAATGTCGATGAAACGGGCCAAAGTTCCCATTCTTCCAGGCTCGGAAGGGGTGATCCAGAGCGAAGAAGAGGCTCTGGAGTGGGCCAAGCAGATTGGCTATCCGGTCATTTTAAAAGCTTCTGCCGGCGGCGGCGGACGCGGCATGCGCGTCGTACGAAGCGCCGAGGAGCTTCCGAACTTCTTTCGCGCGGCTCGAACCGAAGCGCAAAATGCGTTTGGCAACGGCGATCTTTATATGGAGAAATTCATCGAGAGGCCACGCCACATTGAATTTCAGGTTTTGGCGGATGAACACGGGAACGTGATGTCTTTGGGTGAGAGAGAATGTTCCATTCAAAGACGCCACCAGAAGCTGATTGAAGAGTCGCCTTCGCTGCAAGTAACGCCAAAGATGCGTGAGGAGATCGGTGCGACCCTGAAGCGGTGCCTGGAAACCATCGGCTACATGAACGCCGGCACGGTTGAATTTCTAATGGATGAAGATGGCAAGCTGTACTTCATCGAAATGAACACGCGAATTCAGGTCGAGCATCCAGTCACCGAATTGGTAACGGGCGTGGACCTGGTAAAGGCGCAATTTCGCATCGCGGCAGGAGAAAAACTTAGCCAGATTATTACCAAACCGATCGAGATGCGCGGTCACGCGATTGAATGCCGCATCAATGCGGAACACCCTGAAAAATTCACTCCGTCGGCGGGAAAAATCACTGTATTTAATCTGCCTGGCGGTAACGGAGTGCGCGTCGACACCGCACAATATGCGGAAGGAGTTGTTCCTCCGTATTACGATTCACTGATCGCGAAATTGATTGTGCATGGAACCGATCGCGCCGAGGCGGTGGCTCGCATGGAGCGGGCGCTGAGCATGTTTGTCGTGGAAGGAATCTACACCACGATCCCCCTGCATCAGCGCGTTTTTGCGGATGCAGACTTCCGGGCCGGCGTATTCGATACCAAGTTCATGGAACGATTCTTTGAGCGCGAAAAGTCACGTCAGGAATCTTCGCAATAGCTGACATGCTGGCGCCCCTCTACCCCATCCTGGATATCGACCTGCTAACTGCGCGCTCACTGGATTTGGCATCCATCGCTACTGCCTGGCAAGCGGCCGGGGTCACGCTCCTGCAGTACCGCAACAAACAGGGGAGTGCCCGGGAGATGCTGCGCGATGCGGCTCAGCTCCGCAAGATATTTCCGACAAATGGCGATGCGCGCCTGATTTTCAATGATCGCCCGGACCTTTCTTTGCTTGCCGGTTTCAATGGCGTTCACGTAGGCCAGGGAGATGTATCGGCAGAAGACGCGCGCAAAATTGTAGGGGCGACTCGCTGGGTTGGCGTGTCCACAAACTCAGCCGAACAAGTGATGGAAGCGAACAGGACAAGCTGCGATTACATTGCGTATGGTCCGATCTTTTCGACCGCATCCAAAGCCAACCCTGATCCGACGGTAGGGCTTGATGGGCTGAGTGCGGCGCGTGCCCTTACACGCAAGCCGTTGGTCGCGATCGGCGGGATTACAAGGAAAAATTGCCGCAGCGTACTCGACGCAGGCGCAGACTCCCTGGCTGTGATTTCAGACCTTTTGCCATCGGGTGACAAACAAAACGCGAATGGTGAAACTACTGGCCAAATCATCCAGGAGTTTCTGGCGCTACTGATCTAGGTCGTTTCCTGTTGAGAAATCGCTGCTTACGATACTATCGAGCTACGCAAATACTGTTGGCAAAACCGGCGTCCACTCGGACTTTATAGAGAAGACTGGGAGAGACCTCTCAATATGGCGAAACTCGGGGCAATCAAGCCCATGTCCACGCTTCTGCAGGAAGCGCATCAAGAAGGCGAACACGAGCTGAAGCGGGCGCTTGGTCCTGTCAACCTCATCACCCTTGGAATCGGCGCAATTATTGGGACCGGCATTTTTGTGCTCGTCGGACCGGCCGCCGCCATATTCGCTGGTCCTGCGGTCGCACTCAGTTTCGTCGTCGCTGGCATCACCTGCGCATTTGCAGCTCTGTGCTATTCCGAGTTCGCGTCCCTGATACCGATCGCCGGTTCGGCATACACCTACGGCTATGCCACCCTGGGCGAGTTCATCGCGTGGATCATCGGCTGGGACCTGGTCCTGGAGTACGCCTTCGGCGCTTCGACCGTCGCCTCCGGTTGGAGTGGATACTTTGTCAGCCTGCTCGACGATCTTCACATTCACATCCCGCCTCAGATCATAGCTACGCCCGGCACTGTCCTCTATCACTATGCGGGCCACTGGGTGCCGTTCATGTCGCTCCCAGACAGCGTCAGTATTCACGCTTCTTCGCTTCCTCACGTCACTGCGATCGCGAATCTGGTGGCGTTCGCCGCCATTGCGGTCGTGACCACTGTGCTCGTCATTGGCATTCAAGAGTCCGCCAACCTAAACTCGGCGATCGTATTCATCAAACTTGCCGTCGTCGCGATATTCATCGTGGTGGGCGCGATTTTTCTCGTTCAGCATCCCCAGATCGCGCATGCCCATTGGCATCCTTTTATTCCGCCGGCACAACCCGATGGCCGCTACGGCATCCACGGAATCATGGCCGGCGCCGCTTCGGTTTTTTTCGCTTACATCGGTTTTGACGCAGTTTCTACAGCCGCGCAAGAGGCGAAAAACCCCAGCCGAGATATGCCAATCGGCATCATCGGTTCGCTCATAATCTGCACGATCCTCTACATCATCGTTGCCCTGATTCTGACCGGCCTGGTCAGCTACAAGATGCTCAACGTTGGCTCCCCGATTGCCACCGGGATCGACGTCACCGGACATCGCTGGGGCACCTTGCTGGTCAAATTCGGCGCGGTGTGCGGACTCGGCACCACCATGCTTGTCATGCTGTTCGGACAGTCCCGCGTCTTCTTTTCCATGTCGCGCGACGGCCTGCTGTGGAAGTGGGCCAGCGCCGTCCATCCGAAGTTCCGCACACCTTGGCGCTCCAACATCGTCGTTGGGATTGTCGCCGCTTGCCTGCCCGCTCTGCTTCCGGTCGATCGTCTCAGCGAACTGACGAACATGGGCACATTGCTCGCCTTCGCCATCGTCTGTGCTGGAGTTTGGATTCTGCGTCGCCGGATGCCGGATCTGCCGCGGCCATTCAAAACCCCGTGGGTGCCGGTGGTGCCCATTCTCGGTATTTTGACCTCGCTCTACCTGGTTTGGACGCTACCCACGCTGACGAAGGAAGTGGTTCTGGCGTGGCTGGTGATAGGATTGGTGATTTATTTTACCTACAGCGTGAAACACAGCAAGGTGCAAAAGGCTCTGGGCACGGAACGAAAATAAGTCGGTTCGTTCAGACGTTTTCTCGGGTGTGGTTGGGCGGGTCGACCGCCTGTATGTAGAATTCCTTGCATGACGGAAACCGCTTTGACGGCCCCGGTCGCCGAACACGACCGCCGGAGTGTACAGCAAGGGATACGAACAGCATTGGCCGCTGTGCTGGCGTACTGGATCACGAGCATATTACATTTGCCCGGCAGCTACTGGGCCGCGATTAGCGCCATCGTGGTCATGCAGTCAGAAGTCGGCGCCACAATCACAGCTTCACGCGACCGTCTCGCCGGAACGGCGATGGGTGCCGTGGTTGGAATGCTGACCTCGTTAATCTGGCACCATTCCCTGTTCGTGTTCGGTTTGGCAATTCTGGTGGTCATGATGTTATGCACCGCGCTCAACTTCAAGAATGCCGGTCGTCTGGGCGGCGTCACGGTCGCCATCATTGTCCTGATCCCTTATCCAGGCCCGTTATGGCACATCGCCCTGCAGCGCTTTCTGGAAGTGTCTTTTGGAATTCTGATATCGCTGGGCGTTGCAGTCGCGTGGACCCAGGTCAGCAACTGGTTGCGCCGCAAACCAGCATAGGCACTCAACGGGGGTCCAGCGCCGCATCTCCCTCTGCTTGTGGATGGCGATCGGACAGCTCAGGGTGAAGTCCGCAGGCGGCAGGCGGATTGATCATTTGTTTCGCAAAAAGGTGATAGCTGAAAGTTCCTGGACGCAATGTGGCCCAGTATGAATCGCTCCACAACAGTGGCCGGTGCAGATCGATCAGCTGATTCTTGAGGATGGCGACTCCGCAGACGAGGTTATTCTTCGGCTGAAGAATGGTTCGCGCAGGATCGTCCGGTGGCAACCCTCTGTCGGCTTCTTGATCGAATGGACAGCCGTATCGCTGACGGTCTGCGTACGTCAGTTGCAAAAGCCCCTCCGTACGCACCTTTGTAACGGGCACATGTTCTTGCTGGGCCAGCTTAGGCTCAGTATGACGAACCGTTGCATTCGGATTAAGGCCGGCCTCGGCACCTGCGAGCGCCTGGAAAAAATAGGCCCAGAACGTTCGCTTTTGCGCATTGGTCATGACATAGAAGCGCGGACAAAATTGACGCACATCTCTCGGTACCCGATTCGATAGCAACACCGGCGGCAGCGCTTGCGCCACAATGTGATTCCATTCTGGATTCCAGGTGGTTTCACCTAGCTCAGCCGCCTTCTTATCGATGGGTGTAGGCGGCACACGCTTGATAGGTTTCGGTGGGTCGGCGACTGGTTTAGCAGGCGGCGGTTGCTGTTCCCGTGACCCACACCCGGCAAATGCCATTCCAAGACAAGTGACGACGGCGCATCTTTTCAAGGGCGACAGAGACACTCGAGCCACAACCTTCCCCGCCAACATACAGGACAGCCTTGGGCGGCTGGCCCGTAAGTTTGGACGCAAACGGCGGGAATCTCGTTGCCATCGGAATGGCGAATTCAAGCGGTTGCTTACTGGGTGCTGGTGTCCAGATTTCCGCGTAGTACAACGATCGATGCCGGCGGTACCTCGTACCCGGTTGACTTATCGCCGCGCACGGTCGATTCCAGAATCGGCCCGTCTGGATCTGCAAAGCCATCGGTATACAACAAGGGAATTTTATCCAGGGTTTCCGGGATGTGCGATGTATCGGCATGTCGAAATGCCGGATGCCACTTATATTGCTCGCGTCCAAAAGTAGAAACGTGGACATCCCCAGAAAAATAACTGGCGGATTTATCTTGCGAATTATCGAAAACAACCTGGACCTTATGCGCCTGCTCCTGATCACGATTCACTAGCATGACCGACCATTCATGATCTGGCCGCAACACTGAATAAGCCGTGACCATCGTGTGGTGCGCACCATCTTCGTAGGTTCCTGTCGCTGGATAGACTGTATGTTCGCCGCCATCGTGCTGCAACCACTCAAAATTGATCATGCGGCTGGCAAAGTACTGCGAAAGCGGCTGCTGAATTTGATAGTCCGCGTTCACCGTAAACATTCCAAATGTCCCGGGGGAATTAGTGCACCCGTTCTCCATTTGCAATGGCAGATAGTGGAAGTAGTACAAACCTTTTCCTCCCGCATTCAAGAATGAGCCAACATAGTCGGCTAACCAAACACCGGCGAAGATATCCATGTAGGTTTCAGAAGCAGCAGAAGAAAGGTTGGATTCTGTGATTAACATCGGCACATTCGCCGGTAAGCCGTCATTGCGCCACGTCTGCATAATGTTGCTGACTAGCTGCGGCTCGTCATACAGGCTGCTCCATGCCATTTCGCAAGGTCCCAGCGGATAGTGCTCGAAGGAAAAGAATGCCAGGTCCTGTAAGTGGCCATGTTGTCGCAAGTAGTCAAGAAATCGTCCGAGCCATGAAGCCTTGCCATCCGCGTTGGGCCAGTAAAGGATGTCGCGATTCACACCTTCAAATGAAGGACCACCGAGTTTTATGTTGGGATCAACACGGTGAATCGCAATTGCAAACTGAATATACAAAGCCGCGACATCTTCCGGCGGGATGTACTGCCCGTCGGCTTCCTCTCCCATTTCCACATACGAGATGGGATAGTGACGGGCCTCCAAGTACTTGATTTCAGCGGCAGCATTGTCTGGATTGTCATAGATCAGCGCTATGGGAATAATGGCGGGCAGTCCCTGTGTGACGCCGCTGGTGTAGAACAAATCGAATCCCATCTGAGATTCATTCGTTGTCAAAAGATCCTTTGCCGTGTGCCACGAATCCACCGACGAGGCCTCGGTCACCGTCTGTTGTTGATCCGCCGTGTGGCGAACCACGTCATGAAATGTTCCATCTTCGCTCGTGGTTCCGGCATAGAGCTCGTCGATCGCATACCCAACGCAGTTGCGAGGGTCCGACGAACCATGGGTATCGCATGTATTGGAAGAATGCGTCATCACAATACGCAAATATCTTGCGGGAATCAGTTGGTCCGAAAGGTGAACTGTCTCGACTCCGCCTTTTCCCGAGTTGATTACACCATGAGGAAATGTTTGCCAGACTCCGTTGGTGGGATAGTCGAGTGGGCTCTCATAGGGAATAGTTCCAGTCCAGTACTGAACCGTGTATTGGGTTGCGTAAGGATTCGTCCAGGCAATCTTGATGCTGTCGATGAACTGCACGCTGCTAAGATCCATCAGCACCCATTGGGGATGGAGCGCATCATCCTCACCCGTATATCGGCTGGTGAGATAGGGATTACTTTTCCAGTAGGTCGAAGTATCGCCATCCGTCAACCGCGAATAGCCGGTAACTGAACCTCCGTCGCGAGTAATTCCCCGA
The DNA here is from genome assembly GCA_963794795.1 of uncultured Acidobacteriota bacterium. Lineage (GTDB taxonomy): Bacteria > Acidobacteriota > Terriglobia > Terriglobales > Acidobacteriaceae > JAKAAZ01. Next base: position 39,684 of record CAWCFC010000021.1, read on the forward strand.
TGCGGCAACGCATATCCAAACGAATGTCGAATGAATCCAGTCGGTTCGGCCGATCCAGTGAAATAGCCCTGTTGATCCTTCGGGTCGCTCCATGTTCCGACAGGATTCCAATGCCAGGCCTCGATCGCGAGTTCGGTATTCTGGCGATAGGTCACGGGCTGCCAGCCGGCGTTGAAGACTCGGTCGAAAATGGTCTTGTTCATCAACTTATCGATGGCCACCGTTTGAATGCGATCGATACCCGCGCCCAACGTCTGCTTCGGAACAAAATGATTGGTCGCATGCGACGGAGTTATATCCACCTTCACGACCTGTGCAGTCAACGGCACGGCAAGCAAGCAACAACCAAGAAGCAGCAGCAACGATACGCATTTCAACTTCGTCACGATATTTCCTCCTCAGCCGCGGGCACAAGCCTGCGGCTGATGTCGGCGTTCAAATTATTCTGCTCCTGTGCCAGCGGTAGCCGTGAGTTTCGCGCCCACCGTAAGGGTATTCGTATTCCAGCCGCTGACGATGACTGAGGCTTTATCGGCAGCCGTATCTTTGGGAAGTTCCGCGGTCAGGTCGCGATGCTCGCCCGGCATCAATTCCACAAAATCATCGCTCCAGAGCAGAGGAAGAATCGGCTTTCCATCGGCAGTAAACCCTCGCACCTCCACTTGAAATGCCAACGCATGCGATGGATTTTCAAGATGGACGTGGAGGGTGTGGTTAGCAGTTGTTAGAGTAGCGCGGATCTCGCTCTTCGGCAGCGAACGCAGCGCCTGCATATCGGGGTAGCTGATCGCAGGAGTATAGGTGTATTCCGTCTTGGGCCAGTCGAACACGGTAAGTTTCGAGGGAATCCAATAGAAATTCCGGCTGACGACTTTGCCCGAAGCATCCTTCATTTCGAGGCGGACAAAGTGTGTGGATTGCTCCGGCTGGAAAATACTGGCCGGAATATCGAGCACGCGCTGCGACCCGTCAGCGGCCAGGTTCACCGCCTTTGTCTGATGGAAAACCGGCTTCAGGTCGAGATCGTACACATCCACCTGAACCTGCAGTGACGGCGTCGCGATCGGCAGACTGCTGACCGCATAAATGCTGTGGTCGTCATACGAATACTGCACATGCAGCGGCTCGCAGGCTTTCTTGGTACCGAAATATCCCCCGCCGGTTTGCAAATAGTAATCGTAGAGATGCCAGATAACCGACGGCCACGCATTGTTCAACATCCATTGGATCACTCCAGTAGATGTGTACTTATTCCGCGTGTACGCCTCAAACATGGCGCGCTCCCCATCGTAGGTCATGGTCTGCGCAAGCTTGGAATACGCGTCCATCGAGTCGGGCCAGCCGTAGGTTGTCTTCATGGCCGTGTTGAATACGTCGACATTCATAAAGTCACCGCCGCCTGCGTGATAATCCCACACTTCTCCTATGGGCCAGCGATCTTGCGGAGGCAGAAACTTCACCAGGCTGTCTGGCTGCGGAATGGCCGGCCCCGGGCTGGTTTCTGTATTGAAGGCGAACGCTCCACCATGTTGTGTATCGACATACCAATATTCCGGAGAAACATAGTTGTACGGGCCAGACATTTTGACGCCGCTCGGACCGGTGACCGTGCTGGGAGCTCCGGAGGCGGAGGAGAGGGTGGGATTCGGCCATCCAGTTTCTTTTTCTACATTCAAATACGCTTGCTCCACGTCGGCCGTCGGATGATGATCGCTACCATTCAGCCACACCAGCAGCGAAGCATGATGCCGCAGGCGCAACATCTGCGATCGCAGAGAAGCGTTCGCCACCTGGTGATTTTCCGGCGTCCAATTCTTCCAATTTTCCCATTGGTCGCAGCAGCACCACCCGGCCATCACCAGGATGCCGTTCTCGTCGGTCAGACGATAGAATTCGTCGCCTTCCAGCTTGGCTTCCTGACGAATCGTATTCAGCCGCATGTCCTTCACCATGCGAATTTGTTGCGGCAGATTTTCGTGATCTTCGCGCATCAGCATGTCCTGCGACCATCCGCCGCCGCGAATCAGAATTGGCTTCCCATTGATGCGGAACAGCCGCCCTTCCTTCGCAGTTAACTCCGAAGTCACTTCGCGAATGCCGACGCGAGCTGTGGCTGTATCGGAAGTTTTGCCGCCAACAACAAAATGGACAGTCAGGGTTTCCAGCGGATGCGAACCCATTTCCGCCGGCCACCAAATAGCGGGATGCTTGAGTTTCAACTGGGGAAATTGCTCCGGAGTAAAGCTGACATTTTTCGATTCGCCAGCAGCCAGCTCAACAGGCTGCTGAAAACGTTGACCTGCAAAAGTGCCAACCAGCGTTCCCTTCACCGGATGGTCGGTAGCATTTTGCAGTTCGGCGGCGACCGTAACGTCGGCGACTTTGAGGCTTGCATCTTCAAAATGCGCCGAGATGAAGGGATAACGAACGGCAACTGGGCCGGTCGTTGCCAGATCGACGGGTCCCCACAATCCCATATCCTTGTCTGGCGGAGAGGGATTCCAGTCGACCCAGTTGATGCCAAGATCTGTGGGGCCAGGAGCAAATGTTTCGACGGCGATGGTCGCAGGCTTGCCCGGATTGACCGCTTTGGTGATGTCGAGGTTGTAGACGCGATAGGCTCCGGCAATCTGTTGATCGTTGGCCACCAGTTGGCCGTTCACCCAAACATTGGCGCGATAGTTAATGCCTCCAAAATGGAGCCAGGTTGTCTTGCCGCGCGAAGCGGCCGGAATACGAACTTGCGTGCGATACCACCAGGCGCAACGATAAGGGCTATCCTCCGGCATCGGCAGACGGGAAAAAGTCGCGCCCATTTTGTAGTCGCCGCCGGGAAGCTTGCGCAGATTCATTCCGTAATACGGATCAGGATAGATTCCTGCCGCCACCTGGGCCGCAAGCACGGTGGTTGGAACAGTGGCCTTAATCCAGCCTTGCGGTTGGTACTCCGCGGAGGATAGCTTGGCTCCGTCCGCCTGTATCTTGCAACCCGACTGAATCTCCCACCCCTCACGAAGAGGAATGGTCTTGGCATCCTGGGCTTTGGGTGCGCTTTGTGCGAAACCAGGCAATGCAGGGGTAAGACCCAGTACCGCCATGAGAACGACGGATTGCGCTTCCAGACGAAATTTCATTGCAGCGAGTCCTCCGGATAAATCTTCTGATGAGTCGGGCGGCTCATGACTAGATACGACATTCGGCGCCTATCGATATAGAATCGTTTGAATATTAGCCTTTTTAAGCATTTCTCGTGACACTGTCAAGGCCACTAAGCTTTTTCACGGGTTTTGGGCGAAATTTTGCCCGGTTGGCGAATGGCGGCCGTCGATTCCCGCTGCACGACTTCCGGCGGTAACAGGTCGACTCTGCCCTTTCCTTGCACGACTTCGTCACCCTGCTGAATCTCATTCAGGATTCGTTCCACAGCAATCGATCCCATTTTTTCCATCGGCTGGCGCACCGTAGACAGGCTTGGGTTGAAGAGCGCAGCATAAGGAACATCGTCAAAGCCCAAAACCGAGCAGTCCTCTGGAACGCGCCGGCCGAAATTGCGCAAAGCTCGAACTGCGCCAAAGGCGGTCAGATCGTCAAACGCCAGCAGCGCCGTAAAACCAGGATCCTGCTCCAGCATTGCCCGGGTCAATGTGCGGCCTTCGTCAAAACTGGAGTTGGACTCCGACGAACCCGTCAGTTCCACCACCCACTTCTTCGGCATTTTCAATCCGACTTCGCCGGCAAACCGAAGCACTCCATCCCAACGCCGACTACTATCCCACAATGGGCGAGGGCCGCGAATAAAAGCAATCTTCCTGTGGCCCAGTGAATACAGATGTTGCAACGCAAGATATCCGCCCTGCTCATTATTCACCAGAACGGAGCCAAGCGGGCCACTGCGCATCTCCGATCCGACCAAAACCGTCGGCACTCGATGTCTCTCCAGCTCGGAGAGCATCTCGATGTCAATGAACAGCCAGTTCGCCACGACGATCAAGCCCTCGACTCTATATTCCAACAGCATGGCCAGGTAGCGCTCGAACTGTTGGCGCTGGTTATGTGCGTCCACGATGAAGGGCAGGAATTCGGTGGGATGAAGATGTTTCTCTATGCCCTGCAGAATCAGGGTGCAGAATGGATCGGAGATATCAAAAATCATCACCCCGATGGTGTGGCTGCGCCGTTTACGCAGCGATCGCCCGAACGCGTCCGGTCGATAGTCCAGGCGTTTTGCGACTGCGCGAATGTGTTCCTTGGTCGTGGCTGCAACATATTTTGAAATGGGGGCTTCATTCAGAACGATCGAGATCGTCGAGGGAGAAAATCCACTTTCGCGTGCGACATCCGCCAGAGTGGTGCGCGAGAAGCTATTTTTGCCGTCTTTTCGTATGACCATACATCACTTGCATCACCGGAAATATCTTTGGGTACGCCGATCGTTACATCGATCTTTTGCAATACAAGGCTGCGTCAATCTGACATCGATTCGCCAAAAGAGCGTTGAAACAATCCCCTTTTTCCTGCTCCAACAGCTTCCGATACTCTACGCCTGAAATCGGTGTCTATAAAATACATCATCTTTCAAACGATTCAATAAGAAAGATTTTGACCTCTTCTTTGCTAAGGCAAGAGATGCAATCACGTCTCAGGTCTGCGGGCCAACACTCTTTCCGGGTTTCGGCATCGACGGGAGGTCGCAAGGATCCCGCAGAATCCTCAAAGAGAACCATCAATAGGATTTATGATGAACGCGACAGCGACTTGTCGACAGTAGGAACCGCACCCAAACCCTATGGCAAAGCGCGCCAATGTAACTCGAATACTTGAAGTGACTCAACGGGTATTGGCTGCTACTTCCGTTCTGTTATGGGCAGCGGCTCTCAACGGCCAGGTTCAAGGCCACAAGCGCCCCCGAATTGCTCTGGTTCTGGAAGGCGGCGGCGCGCTAGGGTTTGCCCATCTTGGCGCCATCGAATATCTCGAGCAGCACCACATCCCCATTGACTTTGTGGCCGGAACAAGCATGGGCGGCCTCATTGGTGGGCTGTATGCTTCCGGCGAATCGCCCGCGCAAATTCGCCAACTTGTTTCACAGATCAACTGGGACCAGGTGTTGAGCGGGAATATACCCTTTCCCGATGTCAGCTATCGACGTAAACAGGATCAAATCGCCTATCCGAACAGGCTCGAATTTGGACTCCGTCATGGGCTTACGCTTCCCAGCGGACTCAACTCCGGTCAAAGCGTTGGACTCATTCTGGACCAAGCCGTATTGCCGACATACAACGTACACAACTTCAACGACCTCCCCATTCCGTTCCGATGTGTTGCGACCGACCTGACGACCGGGGAAAAGAAGGTATTCGACCGTGGTTCACTCGCCCAGGCACTACGCGCGACCATGTCGATTCCCGGTGTTTTCGCTCCGGTAACCATCGACGGCCATGTCTATGCGGATGGCGGAGCCGTCGATAATCTTCCGGTGGACGTAGCTAAAAAAGCTGGCGCAGATATTGTGATCGCCGTCTATCTGGATACAGGTCCTACAACCACAGCCGAGGACACATCGTTCTTGTCCACGGCCGGAAAAACCATCGCAATCATGATCAAGGCGAACGAACTGCAGAGCATGCGCGAGGCAGATATTTTATTGACCGCCGACCTGCAGGGATTTACGAGCTCGTCGTTCAACTCCTCCGCCAAGATCATACCCAAGGGTTATGCCGCCGCGGAAAAGCGTGCGGGACTGCTCGATGCTCTGGCTCTGAACGACAAGCAGTGGAAAGCCTACGTGGCCGCGCGCGATGCTCGCATTCATAAAACCATTCCGGTGCCCCAGTTCGTCGATGTGGTGGGCGCCGGAAGACCGATTGACCATGCAATCCAAAAGGCCATGGAGCCGATGGTGGGAAAGCCGATCAATCCCACGCGGATTGATAAGGAGCTGACTCGCGCCGTAGGCAATGGCGAACTGGCGACGGCAGGATATGCGATTTCGGAAGCCAATGGAGAGAGTGGATTGCTGGTGCATGCCAATCCAAAAGCCTACGGTCCGCCGTTTCTAAAACTCGGCATCACCATCGACGGATCGGACGTGGAAGACGTGCTGTTCGGCATGGGGGGAAGGGTGACCATGCAAAACTTCGGCGGCTATCGGTCGGAATTGCGCGTCGATGGATTCTTTGGGAGCGGGTATGGTGCAACCGGAGAGTATTACAGGCCATTCACGGAATCGAGCCTGTTTTTTGTGGCTCCGCATATCTATGCAACTCGAACCCGTTTCGACCTGTATCAAGACGCAAGCCGAGTGTCGGAGTTCGATATTCAGCGCAATGGCTTCGGCGCGGATGTGGGCTATACGGGATCGCGCAACTATGAGATTCGAGCTGGAGAAGAACTGCAATGGTACTCGACGATCTCTCTGATCGACTATGAAGCTGTTCCCAATCAAAAACTACGGCAACAGATCACCACCCTAAAATACACCTACTATGGCAGCGACAATGATCAACTGCCCAGGAGCGGCACCGGTGTCCAGTTCGACGTGGACTGGCACCACAATATGGATCCTGGGACCGCGTTCACGAAAGCGAACCTCCAAATCCGATCGTTTCTACCCATCAGCAAAGAAGGGTCGATCTTTGTTACCGGCTCCGGCGGGACCGCGTTTGGCGCTTCCGCGGCCACGCTCGACTTGCAGGGGTTTAGCCTGGGCGGCCCATTTCACCTGAGTTCCTATGGCATCCACGAGTTAATTGGTGGCCAGTATTTTCTTTTCCAGTCCGGCTATGAACGCAAGGTGTTGCCACTCAATCCCTTCATTGGTGAAGGAGTGTACGCCATGGTTTTCCTGGAAGGCGGAAAGATGTATGACACCCTGACCACGTCGGATAGCGGCCAGAAACCTTTCGATGGGACCGTCGCGATTGTTGCCAGAACCGCACTTGGCCCAGTGTATGTGGGCACAAGCTTTGGCACCGATAACCACCACAACTGGTGGTTCGGCTTAAAACCTCTGTTCTGAGAGACAACCTCCGGATCACTGAATTCGATGGAAAGTCCTTCTCCAGCGAGTGTCGTCAAAGAAGTGTGCCATCTCATGCAACGTTGACCCCGCTCTGTCTGCAAGAGGCACCTCGTCCGCGCCTGATTCAGGTATAACGATGGACCAATAGACGAGGAGTGGACGCCCGATAATATTCCGCCGCGGGACGAAACCCCAATAACGACTATCCAGGCTATTATCACGGTTGTCGCCCATGACAAAGTATTTCCCTGGCGGAACGACCAAGTCTCCATTGTGAATATATCTCGGCAACAGGACCGACCACTCGGCCGTGACGCCCAACTCTCTCGAGGGGCTCACTGAAGGAAAATCGTTGATATAGGCGTCATACGCGGAGGAAACGGATGAGATTATCTCAGGCTCATTTTGCGCTATGCCGTTGAGATAGAGGACTCCGCTTTGGAGATGAATTCGGTCCCCGGGAATTCCAATAACACGCTTAACAAAGAATGTGTGATCGCCATTGGGCTGCTCCGTTGGCTTGTAGAAGACAACGATATCGCCGCGCCGAACGTCTCGATAATGCACGAATGGGGCCCACTTCGCAGCAGGAGCCACGGACTGTCGATCGACCATTACATGGTCGCCGACAAGCAGCGTACTCGCCATGGATGAGGAAGGAATAACGAAGTTCTGAAATATAAATGTGACAATGAAAAGCCCCACCGCCAGCACACTGCAGGTCGATCCAAAGCTTTGCAGGATCGTCTCGCGTGGCTGGCCCTGTTTCTCGATTCGGCGACTCTGCATTTTTTTTGAGCTCCTAGGGCCTGCGGCCAATCCGTATATGCAAATCCACCTCCACTGTATGCGACCCAGCCATATTTTGAACAGCGGGTTCGGCGCTGTGAAAGAATGCAGTTACAAGCGCGGTATCCATTCCCTCTTTAAAGGTCAGCCATGCTGGATATTCGATTCAAGACCGTCTGCCTGCTACTTCCCTTCCTCTTAACGATTCGCTCGTCGCATGCGCAAGGTACCGTGCCGACCTTCACACGAGCGATTGGAGGAAATTCTTATACCCTTGCCGGCCGCGACCCCGCCAGCAGCGGAACGACTACGATCCCCACGGTACTGGTTCCGATCACTCTCACCTTCGAAGGCTCGAAGTCAGCGCAAATGAGCGCGACCGCGGATGTGCCGCGCATTCTTAAGTCTCCCATCTTCACTCGATTCGCGTTTTCAGCCGGCAACAAAACACAATATGCCGACGCACTGCTGCATACTACATTTCCGTCGGATGCAAGCCGGACATACCTATCTGGGCAAACCGGACATCAAGCCGCTTACCGATCGCTATCCCGCCCGGGTACGGTTACATTCTCCACTCGAAGAAAACAGGAACCAGCTTTGCCGTAGTTGATGTTGTGTACCTCGAGAAGCAGATCTTTCAGCAAATTCCGCGGCAGGATGGAAAGCTCGTCATCGCCGTAACGCATAACACTACCTACTACACCGATAACGATGCGACTGTCTGCTGCTCCTGGGGAATGCATGGCGTCGATGCGGCCACGGGAAATTCCTTCGTGCTCGGGTCGTATCTCCACGCTGCGCCGACGATTGTCGAAGACCGCGACATTCAGCCACTCACCCAGCAACTGGCAGAGTTTATCAATGACCCACTGCATGACCCGCAGACATATTTCCGCACGCCTTCGGCCACAGGAAACTTCTTTCCTGCATGGCTGCGCGCGGGAGAAGATCGCGGCTGCGCCGGCGCAGGCATCGGCTCCAATTATTTTCTTTTGGAGCCAACCAACACAAATCCTACGAACAGCTTTCCTGTTTCGACGCCGTTTGCTGCCCACACTGGAGGCTTCACCTATCATCTTGCCAACGTAGCCACCTTGCATTGGTATACGGGAAGCGCCGCGGACGCTGAACATACTTTCAGCTTTCCCGATTCTCACGCACTCACTGCACCGGCCCAACCCTGCCCCGATCGCAGACTTCGCGCGACCACGAACACGGCACCCACTGTTGCCCCAATTCCATCGACAGGATCTGCGAATGGTCATGCATTGATCGGATATTGGACTGGCTCCAGATTCGGCGGAGGGGCAGCATTTCCTTTGCGAGACGTCTCGCCACAGTGGGATATCGTGATTGTTGCCTTCGCTCCGCCCGATCCAAATGCGCCTGAAGGCACACTCTCGTTTAGTCCGCCAGTCGGCATCACGCCCGACCAATTGAAGCGTGACATCGCCTATCTAAAGAGCCAGGGGAAGAAGGTCATGCTGTCGTTGGGTGGCGGAGGAAAGTATTTCAAGCTCGACGACGCAAAGGACATTCCTAATTTTGTCTCCTCTCTCACCAGCATCATTTCTGAGTACGGTTTCGACGGCGTTGACATTGACTTCGAATCGCCGTCATTGGTACTCGCGCCGGGAGACACGGATTTTAAACATCCGACGACCCCCTCGGTAGTGAACCTGATTGCAGGCCTGCGCCAGTTGCACGATCACTTCGGACCGACCTTCATGATCAGCCTGGTACCGGAAGGAACGCAGATTCCTGGCGGCTATCCCAGCTACGGCGGTCAGTTCGGGTCGTATCTTCCGCTGATCCATGGATTGCGAGACATTCTTTCCTTCGTTGATGTTCAGGATTACAACACGCCCCCGTTGCAAGGCATGGATGGAGAAATCTATCAGTCCCACTCCATCGACTATCACGCCGCCATGACCGAGCTACTGCTGCGTGGCTTCAATGTAGGCGGCGATCCGCAACATTTTTTCCCGGGACTTCCCGCGAATAAGGTCGCGGTTGGCTTCCTTACCGGCTACACGACACCGGAGGTTGTAAGCCAGGCGATGAGCTACATCATCACCGGAAAAGTTCCAGAGGGCGCCACCTACAAACTGCATCAACGCGGTGGGTATCCGGCCATGATTGGAGCGATGTTCTGGACGATTGACGCTGACCGGCGCGAGAACTACAAGTACTCAAACCTAATTGGACCGCAACTTCACAGTTATCCGAAAACGAAATAGCAATTCGCGCCGCAACAGACACCGGACTTGAGATGTGCTCGCCCGACGAATCGCCGATTGCGGAACAGCTCCGCATTGTCGAGCCGCCTTTGTATTATCCCAAGGAAGAAAGCAAAGGGAGCCATCAAGATGGCTCCCCTCAACACTGACCGAATTTTTCCTGATTACGCGGATGCTGCCGACGGCGGCCTAAGAGCAGCCGCTTGTGCTGCCGCATTCCACGCATTTGTAACAGCTACCGTTACGAACCATGATGGCGCCGCACGTGTGGCATGTAGGCGCGTCGCCCATATCGACGAATCCGCGCATGGCATCCGCAGCATGGACTAGACCGCGATCTTCCATACGCAGACTGGTTTGTGTTGGACCGTGACTGGCGTGCATCTCCGGCAGAATTCCGCCTTGCGGCGCCGTCGTCGCTCCCATTCCACGAGCCGGCTGATGTTGTTCCGGAACGTAGGCCTTTTCAATTTCCGCAGCAGCCGCCCGAGCAGCCAGGCCAGCAAACAACGGCAACTGTGTTCCTGACAGGAAGCGCAATTGCAGCCAGCGGAAAATGTAATCCATAATCGACTTGGCAAAGCCGATCTCCTCATTCCCGGTCCAGCCCGACGGTTCAAAGCGCAGGTGCGAAAACTTCTCGCAGAGCACCTTCAGCGGCACGCCATGTTGCAGCGACAGCGAAATCGCGGTCGCGAACGCATCCATCAATCCGCTGACGGTCGAGCCTTCCTTCGCCATCTTGATAAAGATCTCTCCCGGCTGACCATTCGGGTAGAGACCCACAGTGATGTAGCCTTCGTGTCCTGCGATGGAGAACTTATGCGTCAACGACGGCCGCTCTTCCGGCAAGCGATGGCGCACGGTGCGAGGTGGCGCGTTGGGATCCTGCTGGGTCAACACCACACCGGAAATATTCTGCATGGTGGCGCGCGCCAGCGTTTCCAAACTGGACGCAGGAAGTTGCACCCTCTCCGTTGCATGGGCAGCGAGCTCCGCTACCAGAGATTCGACAGCGGCATTGTTCATTGGCAGGGTGGCGATGGATTGCAGCAATTTCTCCGCCACCGCATCCAGCGCAGAATTCCCGCCGCTTGCGACAGAGTCAGTGACATTCAACGGCTGCGTGCCCTTTGAACCATCGCGATACACCGCGACAGCCTTCAGCCCTTGACGCCAGGACTCAATGTAGGCTTCCGCAATGTCTTCCACGCTGGCATTGTTGGGCAGGTTCACCGTCTTCGAAATGGCGCCGGAAATAAACGGCTGAGTCGCGGCCATCATGCGGACGTGGCCCATGTAGTGAATGCTGCGCGTACCCTTCGAAGCTTTGAAGCTGCAATCGAAGACCGGCAGATGCTCCGGCTTCAACCCTGGCGCGCCTTCAATCGTACCGGTCGCATCAATATAGCTGACAATCGCATCGACATCTTCGTTGCTGTAACCAAGCTTGAACAGCGCGGCCGGAACGGTGTTATTCACAATCTTGATCATGCCGCCGCCAACCAGTTTCTTGTATTTCACTAGCGCCAAATCCGGCTCAACTCCGGTGGTGTCGCAGTCCATCATGAAGCCGATAGTTCCAGTGGGAGCCAGAACGGTGACCTGCGAATTGCGATAGCCGAATTTCTCGCCGTGGGCCAGGGCCTTATCCCAGCAATCGCGACTGGCTTCGATCAGCTCATCCAATTGCGGAACGCTGAAGGGCTCCGAACTCTTATTGGAGCGGCCAATCTTGTTCACTTCCGCGCGGTGCATACGGACGACGTCCAAAAACGGCTCGCGGTTCACATAGAAGCCCGGGCAGGCACCTCCCTGCCGTTCGATTGACTGGGTCAACGGCGTGGCTGCCGGCAGAGACGCGCACTGCTCTGCGACCTTAGACGATTGCAGATATGCCTGACCGCACATGATGGCGGTGAGGCAGGCAGCAAAGTCGCGGCCAGCATCGGAATCGTAGGGCAGGCCGAAAGCCATCAGCAGCGCGCCCAGGTTAGCGTATCCCAGACCCAGGGGACGATAGTCGTGGGAGTTGCGTCCGATCGCTTCCGTCGGATAGCCGGAGTTATCCACCAGAATATCCATGGCCGTGATCAGGATATCGACGGCGTGGCGATAGGCTGTGATATCAAATGTGCCTGCAGGAGTTACAAATTTCATCAAATTGAAACTGGCAAGGTTACATGCCGAATCATCCAGGAACATGTACTCCGAGCAAGGGTTGGATGCGTTGATCCGGGCGGTGTTTTTCGACGTATGCCACTTATTGATGGTGGTGTCGTATTGCATGCCGGGATCGCCGCAGTGCCAGGTATTTTCCGCGATCTTGTGCATCAAGTCGCGAGCCTTATATTTCTTAAACGGAGCGCCGTCCTTGACTGAGCGGGTAGAGAAATCGTCATCATTAATAACGGAGCGCATAAATTCATCGTTGACGCGCACGGAATTATTCGCGTTCTGAAAGAAAATCGACGTAAAGGCTTCTGAATCCGGACCCGATCCATCGTAGCCTGCACGCATCAGCGTCCACGCCTTAGCCTCTTCCTTTGACTTGCACTCGATGAAGTCGACAATATCCGGATGATCGATATTCAGGATGACCATCTTGGCCGCCCGACGAGTCTTGCCGCCGGACTTGATCACACCCGCAAAAGCGTCAAATCCGCGCATAAAGCTCAACGGACCGCTGGCCACACCACCACCGGACAGATTTTCCGTTGATCCGCGAATGGTGGACAGGTTCGTGCCTGTCCCCGAGCCCCACTTGAACAACATGCCTTCGGTCTTGGCCAGCGTCAGGATGGAGTCCAGCGAATCCTGTACAGAATTGATGAAGCAGGCCGAGCACTGCGGATTGCGATAACCCGTGGCGGAAAATTCAACCGCGCAGGTGTGCGGATTCCAGTGCCAGTTCTGTGCCTGGGAATCCGGTTCCAGCCGATCGCAGCCCACGTTGAACCATACGGGCGAGTTGAAGGCGACCTTCTGATGCAGCAGCATGTGCGCCAGCTCATCATGGAAGATCACGGCGTCTTCGGAAGTGCGGAAATAACCGCCGGCAATACCCCAATCGCGAATCGTCTCAGCGACGCGAGAGATCAGTTGACGCACGCCCGATTCGCGCTGCGGGGTGCCGAGCTGGCCGTGTAGATACTTGCTGGCGACAATGTTGGTCGCAGTCATCGACCAATCTGCGGGGACCTCCACATCCTTCTGCTCGAAAATGCTGTTCCCTTTCGAGTCCACGATGGAGGCGGTGCGGAATTCCCACTGAACTTCGTCGTAAGGCGAAACATCCGGACGGCTGAAAAAACGCTTACATTGCAGGCCAGTCCCGGTTCCAGCTGCACTGGATCCACTTCTGGAAATCGGGGCGGTTTCAACAGCCTTGTTGGCTGCAACGGGCGTTTGCGTCTTGGTTGTTTCGGCCATGTTGGCATCTCCTGGTTCTGAATTCTGTGCTGGTTTCGGCCTCTCCGGAATAGGATGCCGAACCTGCGTTTTTCTATCTCAAGCCTTCTTCTGGCTCCGCTGTTCAAGTGTTACGGGATAACTCCTGGCTCTTACGGCGTGCATTCCGGAAAGACAAATTTCTGCATACTGAACCGATCCGCAATCCTGAATCGATCCATTTTGGGGTTCAGTGGATTCATGCGGCCGCAGATTCCACGAAAAGCCCGTAGAGGGAAAGTACCGCTGTCAGTAGCGTCTGTCAAGCCAATACCGCTACTAATTGTGTTACCTTTGCAATTCGTTGCAAGATCGACACTTGGAAGGTCATGACTTTCGGGCATGGCAGCACGATTCTGGTCAAGGTTCAAATCACCCTCAACAGGGATTTACCAGACGGTTCAGTGTAGGATTCCGAGTCGACCCGGGCAAGGCGCAGGTTTGGTGCAGATTTGGGAATTGGCTGTGGAAGCGTGGATAAATGGGGACGGAACTCAACCCCAAAGTAAAGAAGTTCTTGTTGCGTTCTAGTTATCTTGGTACATTGGTACATATGAAACCAGACAAGACAATCGTTGAATCTGTCGAAGTCGAGCGCGTTCAAACCGGAGTGCGCATCGAGAAGCGAATGCTTAAGGTCCTGAAGGCCCTCGCGGAGTTGAAGGACATGAGCCTCGGCGATCTTTTGGAAGGGATTGTGCTCCATGCCTTCGAAGGCAAAACCGCATTTTCCTCGCAAACGCTGCAAGAAGTTGAGCAATTCAAGTCGATTTATGGCATGACGCTCACGGCGTCCGACAGCCACAAACTCAAGGAGCGAAAGCGATGAAGCCTTTTCTCCTCCATGCATTTTTCTTGGGAGTAACGATGACGCTGCCACTTTTTTCCCAGGCAAAACCGCCGAAGAATTCCGCCACGATTCTCGCTCATGTCCGCAACAGCTTCGATCTGATAGTACGGCTGCCCTACAAACGTGCGGCCACCTTGTTCGGGCCGAACGGCGAACGCTCTTGGGCTGGAGACCATTGGGACCCCCGCTTTCTTTATCCTCAGCCGGGCCAAGATGTGCGCGGCGCCGTGTTCACCATTCAGCACGGAACGCACAAGATTGTGTGGGTAAATTCGGCTTTCGATCTAAAAGGTCGCCATTTTCAGTACGTCTACTTCGTCCAGGAAATCATGGTCGCCACGATCGACGTCCACTTCGAATCGTTGGATGCGAACAGCACCCGGGTGATCGTTACTTACGAACGAACCTCGCTGTCTCCTGAAGCCAATGCAGCCGTGGAGGCCATGGGAAAGAAGGACAGTGCCAGCGGACCTGAGTGGCAGAGATCGATTGCAGACTATCTGGCGCGCTCGAAGAATGACGATAGGTTGCGCACGAGAGCATCAAAGTGATAAATGACGTGTGACATTCAGGCGACCGATTTGGGTTTTCGGGTCAGTTGTGGAAGCGTTTGGCGATTTTCAGAATGCTCGATCAAGGTTTCCAAACGCCTCTGGCGCGTCTCCTCTTTCTTCGCTCTGATCACCCACCAGGTGGCTGTTTTTCTGTACCAGGGAGCTTGAGCCTGAAAGAATTTCCAGGCTTCTCGATTCTCCTTGAACTTCCGCACCAGGGCGTCGTCGAATTCCGCAATCGATCTGTTCTCGTAGACGTAGATACCGCTCTTGGCTTCGGAGCGGCGTGCAAAGGCCTCCAGGCCCGCGGGCTGTACCACGCCAGGAGCCGTCAATTCCTGTATGTGACGGACGTTGATCGAACTCCAGATGCTGCCGGGCTTCCGCGGTGTAAATCGAATCGTATAGGCAGTCGCATCGACGCTCTTCCGGACGCCGTCAATCCAGCCAAAACATAGCGCCACAGCAACTGACTCCGGCCAGGTCATGCTGGGTTTGCCCGAGCCTCTTTTGTAGAAACCAACCCAATGTTCCCGGGCTGTCCGATGGTGTTTCTGCAGCCACGCGCGAAACTCGGCAGGCGATGTGAAGTAGGTAGGATCCATTGGCTGTTGGCCTTGCCGCGGTGGGTATGCCGGCGCCCGCTAGCTGATCGATACAGATCGAACTGGGCGGGCGCGACACTAACTAATTGGCGCGGCCGACGGGCTTTTTCTGCCTGGGCTTGACGCTTTTTTCGGGCGCGACTTCCAATCCGTGAGAGCTCTGAAGCTCCATCCAGTGATCCAGCAAAGATCGCTTGAAGCGCCACCGATTGCCCAGCTTAAACGCCGGGATCAGGCTTTCCGAGGCGTACTTGTAGAGGCTGTCGGAGCTGATGCCCAGATAATCCGAAGCCTGGCGTATATCCATCACCTCGCGCGCCTCCCAGACCGGCGGGTTGGCCTGCGAAAGGGTGAGTGTGGTCCGGCGCTGGTTGACGCGGGGACCATTTCCCGACACTGGTGAAGAGCCGGAAGGTGAGATTTTCTTGCGAACTGAACCTGCCATGCGCTCTCCGAAATCCAATGGGTCGCCGGCTTCGAAGCCAGCGTGGGACTTTGGTTATAGGCCGTTTTCTTCTGGAATTCAACCCATTTCTTCGGGTCTTGGCCGATGAAATATCCCCCGCGACAACCATGGCTTGCGAAAATACAACCGGATGGGGCAACTTCAGAATTCACCGCTGCTTATGGGGTTGTGGCGGCGTTGATTCCCGGGATTCTCACAGACCCAGCGCCGCGCGGGACTGGCCTTTGCAAGGGTCGGAAAACAAAGAAAACGACCAACCCGTCGCAGGCTGGCCGTCTCTGGTCGTAAACCACTGAATCTTAACTACTTCTTGATGACTGCCTGCAGGTCCGTCGCCAGCGCCAGCAAATCATCGCTGACCGTGCGATTTTTCGCGATAGCGTCGGCGAGCGGAATATCCGTGATCTGGGTGCCGCGCAGAACGACCAGGCGACCGAATTTGCCTTGATGCACCAGGTCGATCGCAGCCGAACCGTAGCGGGTGGCAAGCATTCGATCAAACGCCGTAGGGGTTCCGCCGCGCTGTGTGTGGCCCAGGTTCACGGCGCGAGTCTCGAAGCCGGTACGCTTCTCAATCTCATCCGCGACGAATTGACCAATGCCCAGCAGGCGAGCATGGCCGAACTCGTCAACCGTCTCACCGTGTGTGGCGAGGTTCCCTGTAGCCGGCATCTTGGCGCCTTCCGCCACCACGACAATGCTGAAGAACTTTCCTCGTGCGCGACGCTCCTTAATGACTGCGATCACTGCATCCAGGTCGATCGGTTTCTCCGGCACCAAAATCGCGTCCGCTCCGCCGGCGATTCCGCTGTACAGAGCGATCCAGCCAGCATCGCGGCCCATCACTTCGCACACAATCACGCGGCTGTGGGCTTCCGCGGTGGAGTGGAGCCGGTCGACCGCCTCGGTGGCAATACTCACGGCGGTATCGAAACCGAAGCAGACATCCGTGCCGTTCAGATCGTTATCAATGGTCTTGGGCACGCCAACGCAGGGAACACCCTTCTCAATCAGGGCATTGGCGACGCCTTGCGTATCGTCTCCGCCAATGGTGATCAGCGCGTCCAGCTTGTTACGCTGAATGGTGGCGATACATTGCTCAATGCCACCCGGCTTTTTCCGGACGTTGGTGCGGGAGGTACGCAGGATGGTTCCTCCCAGCTGCAGAATTCCGGAGACGCTCTCGATGGTCAAGGGCATCGTCTTGTCCTCCAGAACACCCCGCCAGCCTTCCATAAAGCCGATAAACTCGTCGCCGTAATGAAAAATGCCTTTGCGCACGGCTGCGCGAATCACAGCGTTCAGGCCGGGACAGTCCCCGCCACCCGTCAGAATTCCAACCCGCATGATGCTTTCTCCTTGATCACGATTTCAATGGGTAATTGGTTTGTATCTCTAGATTGTACGTCGGAGATGGGGGCGAGGAATGTGAGGCAGCGCACCTGGAACAGCAGGCCGTGTCGTTACCGGCGTAACGAAACGTCTTCCGCGTAGAAGTGATCGATCTCCGCCGCATACCGCCGCACCACGACAGGACGCTTCAGCTTCATGCTGGGCGTCATCTCGCCGGAATCGATGGTCCACTCCTCGGCGACGACATGGATGCGCTTCAGGGTTTCGAAGCTGGCCAGCGATGCATTCACCCGGTCGACCACCTGCTGATAGAGCGTCAACACCTCCGGATGTGCAACCAGCTGGTGGCGAGGCTCAACCGCGATTCCCTTCTCTTTCGCCCACGCCTCGAGCACAGGAAAATTGGGAGAAATGAGGACGGAAGCGAATTTCTTCTTATCGCCAACCACTGCGGCGTTGCCCACCATTGCGTCCGACTTCAACTGATTTTCAATCGGCTGGGGTGCAATCAACTTGCCGCCGGAAGTCTTTAGCAGATCTTTTTTCCGGTCGGTAATGTAGAGAAAACCATCGTCATCGAAGCGGGCCACGTCCCCCGTAAGAAACCATCCATCTGCATCGAAGCATTCGGCGGTCGCCTCCGGCTTGTTCCAATAGCCTTGAAACACCGACGGCCCACGCAACAGCAATTCACCATCCGGCGCCAGCTTGGCCTGAACGTTCGGCAGCAGCTTTCCCACACTTCCCATTCGACACGGCAAATGAGTATTGAGCGCGACCACCGGAGAGGTTTCGGTGAGTCCGTAGCCCTCCTGAATGCGAATGCCGGCGTCCAGAAACCATACGGCAGTCTCGAGGCCGAGCGGGGCACCTCCCGAGACAAACGTGCCGACACGACCGCCAAACCCCTGTTGAATTTTGCGGAATACAAGTCGATTCGCCAGCTTCCAGGACGCCTTTTTCGGTGTCTTTCCGGCGAGCAGCACAGCGCGATTCTTTCCGCCCCTTCGCAAGGACCAATGCAGAATGGTCGAGGTCGCACGCGAGCCTTGAGCGCGGCGCATCACCTCCTGGCGAACCTTTTCGTAGACCCGCGGCACCCCGATGAACACGGTGGGTCGAACTTCTCCCATGGCATCCTTCAGCAAATCAAACGACGAGCAATAGGCCAAAGTCACGCCGTGACAGAGTAGGGCGTAGTCGGCATGGCGTGCTGTAATGTGCGACAGCGGAAGGTACGAAATGCAGAGATCCTGGCGTCCCCATTGAAATGCGGCGGTTGAGAAATTCAGGTTTGAGGCAATGTTGCCATGCGTCAGCATCACCCCTTTCGCTTCTCCGGTCGTGCCGGAGGTATACATGATGGTCGCCAAGTCTTCCGGTTGAACATCGTAGGCGCGCCGATCAAAATTGCTGTCACGCTCGAAATTTCCGCCGGTCGCCTTGGGATCGGGCATGAAATCGCCAAACCAGACGGCTTGAGTCACGTCAGGAGCGTGATCCATGATGACGATGCGTTCAATCTGTGTCAGGTGTCGAAGCGCGGCAACTTTTTCGTACTGCTGCGCCGTCGACACCACGACGATGCGCGCACCGGAGTCCGCCAGAATTGTGGCCACCTGCTGCGCCGTCAAACTGGGGTACAGCGGCACATCCACTGCACCCAGCGCCATCACGGCAAAGTCGGTGACGGCCCATTCCCAACGATTTTCCGCAAGCAGCGCAACCCGGTCACCCTTTACGATTCCCCAACCGGCCAGCGCGCCAGCAAACGCAAACACTCTCTCATACAGCTGACGCCCGGTGATAGGCTGCCATTTTCCGGTAGCGTCCCGCCACTGCATCACCCGCTCGTCCCCGGCGCTGCAGGCACGAAAAAAAACATCATTCAGCGTCTTCAGGTCAAAAGTCATCGTCGCCTTCTCATGCCATTGAAAAACACCAGAATTTGCTTCGGTAAAACCGTGAGCAACCCCCTCGTTATATCAGACTCAGGCAACAATCTGGCAGGCGTAACTGGCTCATTCCCAACGCTGGGCTGGCATATAGAGGGCAGGGGCATCGAAGATCCGCCGGAGTTGTCGGGCGCGATCCTTTCTCGTTAACACCAGATAATCTGATTGCATATTTATGCACAAGTTTGTATTGTTATACACTGAGAAAAGCCGCGCTTTACGTGGATTCGGCCATGAAGAATGAACGTCACAATGCGATTCGTCAGCTGCTGAGCGAAGGCCCTGTCGTCAGCCAGGACCAACTGCGCCGCAAGCTGGTTCGTCGCGGATTCGATGTGACCCAAGCCACGCTCTCACGCGATATTCACGATTTGCGTCTATACAAAGGACCGAATGGCTATGCCGTGCCCAACGGTTCTGCCGGCAACGACGATCTGCCTTCGCTCGACGATGTATTTACGAACTTTGGACTGGCTGTCCGGCAGGCGACGAATCAACTGGTCCTGCGCACGACGACGGGCAGCGCTCAGCCGGTGGCCGCGGCTCTCGATCATGAGCACATTCCGGAGGTGCTGGGTACCATCGCCGGAGATGATACGGTCCTGATCATTTGTCAGGACCAGAAACACGCCAGCAGCCTGCGCCATCGCCTGGAGAATTTGCTAGAAGCATGACTTCCCCTCAACACCAAACCGCAGTATTCGGCGTCAGTGGCTATGCCGGCGCAGAGCTGGCACGTCTGCTGCTACATCATCCGCGCCTGCGCGGACATGCGCCATTATTTTTCGGCCGCCCGGAAGAAGAGAAGGGCGCGCGCGTCGCATTGACAGATCTGCATCCGCAACTTGCAGACAATAACGGTGCGCGCAATGTGACCGTGGATCCGTTTCATTGGGACGCACTGGGCAAACGGAAAATCGACGTCGTGTTCCTGGCAACGCCGCACGAGCAATCGCGCGCGTGGGTGCCAAAACTATTGGAACATGGAGTACGCGTCATCGACTTGAGCGGCGCGTGGCGGCTCGACGAGGAAACAAATCGAGCCATCTACAAACTTGAAGATCACGATCCCGCGGCGGCCGAGTCTATCCAACAAGGGGCGGTATACGGATTGCCGGAACTGCATCGGAAAGAAATTGCGAAAGCGAAGCTGGTTGCCAACCCGGGATGTTACGCGACCTCTGTCATCCTCGCGCTGGCTCCGCTGGTTCGCGAAAAACGGATCGACCTCGATCGCGGAATTGTGTGCGACGCGAAATCGGGAGTCTCTGGAGCCGGCAAAACACCGACTGCAAAAACGCATTTTATGCACGCGGCGGACAATTTATCGGCGTACTCCGTCTTCAACCACCGGCATACCGGAGAACTCTTAGAGCAGCTCGGATTGAAAGCGCAGGACATTATTTTTACGCCGCACCTGCTGCCGATTCCGCGAGGTATTTTTTCTACGGTGTATGTGAACCTAAAAAAGCAATCAACGCCAGACGATATCGACACGTGTTTTCGGGACTTTTATGCCGATTCGCCGATGGTGCGGTGGCATGGCACGCGTTTGCCGGAGATTCAATTTTCCGTGCGCACCAGCTACTGCGATCTGGGATTTGCCCTGGCAAGCGACGGCAAACGACTCATCGTCGTCGCCTGTTTAGACAATCTGCTGAAGGGTGCGGCAAGCCAGGCGGTGCAGAACATGAATCTGCTGTTCGGTTGGCCGGAGCAGGAGGGGCTGGCATGAAATTTGTGATCAAACTCGGCGGAGCGTCGCTTGAAAATCCGTCCACGCTGCGTGGCAGCACCCAGGCGATTGTCGACCTGGTGCGCGATGGTCATCAAGTGGCCGTGGTGCACGGTGGCGGAGCGGCTCTGACGCGCACGCTGGCACAGCTTGGCAAGCAGAGCGAATTTGTCGCGGGCTTGCGCATTACGGATGCAGAAACGCGAGATGCGGCGTTGATGGTGCTCGCAGGACGCGTCAACAAGCAATTGGTGGCAGCCATCGGCAAACACGGCCAGGCTGCGGTTGGCCTTTCGGGCGGCGATGGTCTGGTATTTCGTGCTCGCAAGAAACGCACCGCTCCCGACCTCGGATTCGTAGGTGAAATCGCATCGTCCGATCCGCGTTGGCTCCTGGCAATCTGGCAAATGGGCGCCATTCCGGTCCTCTCCAGCGTGGCGCTCGGCTTCGACGGCGAGTATTACAACGTCAACGCCGACGAAATGGCCGCGGCCTGCGCGATGACCTGCCATGCGGACGTATTGGTATTTTTGACGGATGTTCCCGGAGTCCGCGGGGCCGACGGTGAAGTGATGCGCTGGCTTACGTTGAAACAAATTCCAGAGCTGACGCGCACGGCCGTCGTCAGCGGAGGCATGCTGCCGAAGCTGGGGGCATGTCGCGAGGCGCTGTTGGGTGGCGTGCAGCGGGTGCGAATATTCCCCGCCGACTCAGCAGCATTGTTACCCGATATTTGCTCGGCACGAACCCCACAAGGCACGGAGGTGATGGTGGCATGAAACTGAACGACATTCGCACGGCGGAATCGAAATTACTCGTCAGAACCTACGATCGCACTCCCATCAGTTTTGTTGGCGGCGAAGGCGTTCATCTTCTGGACGAGAACGGCGTCCGCTACCTTGACCTGTTGAGCGGCATCGGTGTGTGCGGACTTGGGTATGCTCATCCCGCGGTTCTTGGCGCAATCGACGAGCAGAGCCGAAAGCTCATCCATACTTCCAACCTCTTCTACCATCCGGGGCAGGCAGAGCTTGCGCTGCGGCTCACGGAAATGACGGGGCTGGATCGTGTCTTTTTCTGCAACAGCGGCTCCGAGGCGTGGGAAGCCGCGTTGAAGTTGTCGCGCGCCTACGCGACCCTGCGCCGTTCCGAAGGCCATCACCTGGGAACCAAAATCCTGGCGATCGAGCACAGCTTTCATGGTCGCACCATGGGTTCGGTTTCGACGACTCATAAAGCAAACTACCGCAAGCCGTTTGAACCATTGTTGGCTGGCGTTGAGTTTGTGCGCTTCGACGACGTTGCCGATCTGGAAGCGAAATTTTCCGACGAAGTTTGTGCGGTATGTTTGGAACCGGTGCAAGGCGAAGGCGGCATCCGCCCTGTGTCACAAGAGTTTTTTGCAGCGGCGCGACGCCTGACGCAGCAAACGGGCGCGTTGTTGTTGGCCGATGAGATCCAGAGCGGACTTGGCCGCACGGGCGAGTGGTGCGCGTATCAGCATTACGGCATCCTACCTGATGTGACCACGTTGGCGAAGCCACTCGGTGGTGGAATCCCGATTGGCGCGATGTTGTGCACTGAAGAGGCTGCGCGTGCGTTTTCTCCCGGCATGCACGGCACCACATTTGGGGGCGGCCCACTCGCATGCGCGGTGGCCGTCGCGGTCATTGACACCATGCGTCGCGACAACCTCCTCGATCACATCCACAAGACGGGAAAATATTTCTTCGAACAATTGCAGGCTTTGGCCAAGCATCACTCCGCAGTTGTGGAAGTACGCGGCAAGGGATTGATGCTGGGAGTGGAGCTCGCGAATCCCGAGGTGGCAAAGTATGTGGTGTCGCAAATGCTCGATCGCCACATCGTCATCAATCGAACCAGCGAGACAGTCTTGCGGTTCTTACCGCCATTCATCGTCGAGCGCAACCATATTGACCAGGCAGTACAAGCGTTGGATGAGATTTTGTCCAGCGCATCCGCTGCGAACTTTTCAACCGCAGCGCAAGGAGCCCACGCATGACCCCAAAAACTTACACGATGAAATCGACTGCACTCGCGCAGGACGATCCTATCTCCCTTTCTGCTTCCAAGCGACCGAACACGCTTGCAGGCCGCGACCTTTGTTCGATCCGCGACTTGACCGCGGCCGAGGTGCGACTGATTCTCGACACTGCCCACGCCGTGAAGACGCAACCGGAACTCTACCGGCAGGCACTCGCGGCCAAGCAGTTGGTCATGTTCTTTGAGAAGGATTCGCTGCGCACACGCATGACATTTGAAACCGGGATCAACACACTCGGCGGCTCGGCGATTTTTATCGATCAGAAAGGTTCGCGATTGGGCGAGCGGGAAACGCTTGCGGACGTGGCTCACAATCTGGAGCGCTGGATTGATGTGATCGTGCTGCGTACCTTCAGCCACGACACCATCACGGAGATGGCGCGATTTGCGCGCGTGCCCGTAGTGAATGCGCTTAGCGATATCGAACATCCTTGCCAGGCCCTCGCCGACATATTCACGTTGGAAGAGCGCTTCGGTGATCTCCGCGGTCTGCGGCTGGCCTATGTTGGCGATGGCAACAATGTTGCCAACTCTCTGCTGCTGACATCGGTGTTGACGGGAGTGAACATCAAGTTAGCTTCGCCCAAGGGCTATGAGCCAAAGCCGGAATTTCTCGCGGCGGCGGAAGCTCTGGCCGGAAATGCCGAGGATATTCCGGCAGGCACCGTCACCTGCGTGAACGATCCCAGTGAGGCCGTTTCTGGCGCGGACGCAATCTACACCGATCAGTGGGCCAGCATGGGTCAGGAAAGCGAAGCAGAACTGCGCCAGCAGATTTTCGCCTCCTACCAGGTCAATAGCCAGATGATGTCTCTGGCAGCATCGCACGCTGTGTTCATGCATTGTCTGCCCGCGCGCCGCGGCAATGAAGTCACCGATGAAGTGATGGACAGCGCGCAGTCCATCGTCTTCGATCAGGCGGAGAATCGTATGCATGTACAGAAAGCCATCCTTCTCCTGCTGCTGGACGCCGCACCGCTCACCGACCTGACAGGCTCGCATCTTGAAGACGTCCGGCCTTTCACTCGTGTCCCGCGGAAGCGTTCGACTCAATCTTCCTACTAACAAGATTAGAAAAAGGAGTTTCACATGGCAAAAAAAGTTGTGTTGGCATATTCCGGCGGACTCGATACGTCCATCATTATCCCTTGGTTGAATGAGAACTACGGCATGGACGTGATTGCAGTGATCGCCGATGTTGGTCAGGGAGAAGACCTGGACGCCGTAAAGGCCAAGGCCTATGCCACCGGCGCCAAGAAGGCGGTCGTGCTGGATCTGCGCGAAGAATTTTTGACGGACTATGTCTTCCCGACGGTGCGGGCTGGGGCAGTGTATGAAGATAAATATTTGCTCGGCACCTCCATGGCGCGACCCGTCATTGCCAAGCATCAAGTCGAAGTAGCGCTGGCGGAAGGCGCGGAAGCGCTTTCGCACGGGTCAACCGGAAAAGGCAACGATCAGGTTCGATTTGAGCATGCCTACCAGGCTCTTGCGCCGGAGCTGAAGATTATCGCGCCGTGGCGGGAGTGGGATTTGAAGTCGCGTGAAGATTGTCTGGACTACGCGGAAGCACATGGCATCCACGTGGAACAGAGCCGCACAAAGATTCATTCTCGCGATCGTAATTTGTGGCACATCAGCCATGAAGGTGGCGAACTGGAAGATGCGGGGGGTGCGCCATTGGAGAGTACTTGGGTATGGACTCGTTCACCGCAGGATGCGCCCGATCGCACGGAAACTGTGGAGATTGGATTTGAGCAAGGGACTCCAGTGTCGGTGAATGGTATGCGTCTCGAGCCCGTGCAATTGCTGGAACTGCTGAATGAAATTGCAGCTCGCAATGCAGTCGGTCGCATTGACCTGGTTGAAAATCGTTTTGTCGGCATCAAGAGCCGTGGCATTTATGAAACGCCCGGTGGCACGCTACTAATGGCTGCACATCGCGAACTGGAGGCAATGACCCTGGAGCGTGAAGTGAAGCACTACAAACAGCAGATCGCATTGAAGTATGCCGAACTGGTCTATTTCGGACTGTGGTTTACGCCGCTTCGCGAGGCCTTGGACGGGTTCGTCGCCACCACGCAGAAAAGCGTGACCGGCACCGTGAAGCTGGCGCTCTATAAAGGCAACGTCAGCATCGCAGGTCGCGCCAGTGAGTTCGCGCTTTACTCTCCGGAGCTGTCGTCGTTCACCATGGGTGATAGCTACGACCAAAAAGACGCTGCCGGATTCATTCGCATTCTCGGCTTGCCGGCGCGCACCCTCACGCACCTGAAGAAGCATCTGGAGACTGTTCGGTGAAAATGTGGTCGGGCAGATTTCGTGAGCCATTGGACGCAACGTTCGATGGCTGGCAGCGCTCGTTTCGTTTTGACTGGCGGCTGATTCCTTATGAAGTGGTCGCCAGCAAGGCGCACGCGCGCGCGTTGGCGGAACTGCGCGTCTTGTCGGAAGACGAGCTGCACTCGATTTGCGAGGGCTTGGACGGTATACTGGCTGACTTTGAAGCGGGCGGTTCTGCACGCGAGAATCATCCGGACGCCGAAGATGTACACCATTTTGTCGAGCTGGAATTGAAATTACGCATTGGAAATACAGCGCTGAAGCTGCACACCGGCCGCAGCCGGAACGAACAAATTGCCACCGATCTGCGGTTGTACGTGCGCGATTCGATGGCAACCCTGCAGACCGATCTGCATCAGTGGATACAGTCCCTCCTGGCGCAGGCGAGGTCTGCTGACGATGCGACGATGCCCGCCTACACGCACATGCAGCGGGCGGAACCTGTGCTGGTTGCACACTGGTTGCTGGCATACGTCTCCATGCTGCAACGTGACCACTCCCGCCTGAAAGATTGCGCGAAACGATTGAATGTTTGCCCGCTCGGTTCCGGGGCAGTTGCTGGTGCGACATTGCCGCTGAACCGCGCCATGATTGCTCACGAGCTTGGATTCGATGCGCCTACGGCGAACAGCATGGACGCCACCAGCGATCGCGACTTTGTTCTGGAGTACCTGCAAACGCTGGCGCAGATTGCATTGCATGTCAGCCGCTTCGCCGAGGAGATCACTCTCTACGCTACGGCAGAGTTCGGCTTTGTCGATTTGCCGGAAGCATTTTCGACCGGCTCCAGCGCGATGCCGCAAAAGAAAAATCCAGACCTGACGGAGCTGGCGCGAGCGAAGTCCGGCCGCATCATTGCTGCCTCTCACACTGTGGAATTGCAATTGAAGGGACTGCCGCTGGCCTATAACAAGGACATGCAGGAAACGCAGGAAGCGATATTTGCGGCTACGGAAGAATCGCACGGCGTTGCTTTCTCTGCTGGGCCGTTTTACGGCTGCGCTTCAATTCCGCACAGACAGAATGCTGGACGCCGCCACCCACGGTTTTCTTAACGCAATGGCTGCGGCAACCTATCTTGTGCACAAGGGCGTAGCTTTTCGTACGGCGCATGAAGTTGTCGGCAATGCGGTTCGTACATTGCCTGGGCAAAGGATGCGAATTGAATGGGCTGACGCTCGAGGAATTGCGAGAGTTCAACCCCGCGTTCGAGCAGGACTTTTTCGCGGCGATCACGCTGGAAGCCACACTCGACTGCCACGATGTGATCGGTGGAACCGCGCGCACTCGGGTACACGAGGCATTGGCGCTGGCTGAATTTGCTGCATCGCAGTGGACGGAATCCCAAACGCCCTCCCCTGCGTCCAATCCTTCAGTCGAAGACTTTGGCAACGAAACCGCCGCCGCGTCGCGTGGAGGAAAACATGCGGGCACGTAAAGCGCGTCTGCCGGATGCGAACGCGATTCACGGCCTGATTCGGAGCTTGTCTTACGATGGCACGCTACTTCCGCGTACGTTTGCGGAGATTTACGAAAATGTCCGCGATTTTACAGTGGTGGAGACAGAGGAAGGCGAGTTCCTCGGTTGCGGGGCGCTGCATCTATATGGTCCGCACCTGGCTGAAATTCGCTCGATCGCCGTCGGCGAAAAGGCCAAAGGACAGGGCGCAGGGGGACACCTGGTAGAAGCTCTGCTGGAAGAGGCGGAGAGTCACTGCGTTCCCTGCGTCTGTTTATTTACTCGCATCCCAGGATTTTTTCAGCGCTTCGGATTTGTAGCCGTCGATCGCACTGCATTGCCTGACAAAATCTACAAAGATTGCGCGAATTGTCCGCGCCTGAACGCCTGCGACGAGTTTGCGATGGCTCGCGGAACGCTGCCGGATACCGCTGTCCTGGGCCCAGTGCGCGTCGAAGAGCACCTGGTTCCTTTGCAAATTTAGAATGGCCGTCCGAGGCAAACTACCACGCATGATAGAAACCATTTCGCTCGGCCAGTTCCACTTCCACTCCAAACAGTTGCTGCAGACGGGCCGCAGTCAGCATCTCCGCCTTGGCTCCGTCGCCGACGATACGTCCCGCTCGCATCATCACCACTCGCTCAATTTCCGGCAGGATGTCGGAGAGATGGTGAGTGATCAGCAGAATTCCAGTCCCCTGCTGCGCCAACCGCCGCATCGTGTGCCGCAGCTCCCATTGCGCGGCGAGATCCAGCCCGTTGCTAGGCTCATCCAGAAGCAGAATTTTTGGCCGATGCACAATGGCTCGCCCAATCAGAATTCTCTTTGTCTCGCCCACCGACATTTGTCCCACCGGCTTGTTGCGAAGATGTTCGACCTCCAACAAGTGAAGAATCTCATCCGCCCGCTGCCACATGGCTTCGGTCACATGGAAGTGCGGCCACAAAGTAGAGCTGGAAAAAAATCCCGACACGACTGCGTCTCGACCGGTTGTATGCGGGGTACGCTCACCCGGCAGCTCCGTCGCAACGCCGCCGAGGTGTCGGCGCAGCTCCGTCAGATCCCATCGCTCTCGACCAAAGATTCGCAGGAAAGAGCCTTCACGCACCAGCGGATAGCGCTGGCAGGTAAGAGTCTGGATCAACGTCGTTTTTCCGCAGCCGTTTGGGCCCAGAATAGCAATGTGTTCCTGCTGCCCAACTCGCAACGAAATGTCGTGCAGCACGACGGCATCTCCGCGAGCCACGGAAATATTTTTCATCTCAATAAATAACGGGGAATCCAATTCCGCTTCCATTGATAAAAGGATAATGGCAATGTCGCACGAAGCCTTCGCACCTCCCTCTTTCTCCTTCGCTCATACCCCGACGGGCTTTCGCTTTGGCGCAGTACGGGCCGGCATCAAGCCAAGCGGCAAGCCGGACTTCGCCTGCGTTTCCACCGCGGAAGGCACGACGGCCGCAGCCGTTTTCACCAGCAACCGCATGGTGGCCGCGCCAGTATTTGTCGGCCGTGATCACTTACGTCGATCCGGTGGCGCGGTACGTTTCGTTGCAGTCAATGCCGGCAACGCGAATTGCGCCACCGGCGAACAAGGCATCGAAGCTTGCCTCACGGTTTGCCAGGCTGCCGCAAAGGAATTTTCCTGTTCAACAGAAGAGGTGATCCCGTCGTCCACGGGGATCATTGGCGTGCCGTTGCCCGCTGAAAAACTGGTCGCTGCGCTTCCTCAGATGTCGACACAGCTTGGCAAAACCTCTGCCCACGTGCAGCAGTTTGCCGAAGCGATATTAACCACCGATACGCGCGCCAAAATCGCCAGCCTGGAAATCGAGATCGGAGACAAACAGGTCCATTTGTTTGGAGTCGCCAAAGGGGCCGGAATGATCGCCCCGCAATTGGTGCCGCACGCAACCATGCTGGTGTACATCTTCACCGATGCGAAGGTGGAAGCGGCTGATCTGCAGAAATTTTTTGAATGAGGCGATCGAGCCCACATTCAATTGCATCTCGATCGACGGCGACACTTCCACCAACGACACGGTGCTGTTGTTGGCGAGCGGAGCGAGCGGCGGCGCGGTTGCCTATGCGGCCGAGGACCCAACCTCCAAGGCATTCTCGCAGGCGCTGCTGAACATCTGCGGATCGCTGGCGCGACAAGTGATTGAGGATGGAGAAGGCGCTGGCCACGTAGTTGAACTGGCGATCGAAGGCGCATCTTCTGCCGAGGACGCCAAGCGGATCGCGCGCAGCATTGCAAATTCCCCGTTGGTGAAAACAGCGTTCGCAGGGTGTGATCCGAATTGGGGGCGAATTCTGGCCGCCGCAGGATACTCCGGCGCCCCAATATATCCCGGTCGAGCGTCGATCTGGATTGGAGGTCTGCCGGTTTGCTGCAACGGGCGTGCCGCGCAGGACTTCGACAAGAATAAAGTTCACGAAGCCATGCTGCAACGAACTGTGAATGTTCGCGTCGATCTGGGCATGGGGCACGGCACTTGCGAATTCCTCACCTGCGATCTGACCGCAGAATATATTCGGATTAACGCGGAGTACTCCACCTGATGCCAGTTGCAGAAGCGCATTGCGCCGATTCTGCGCAGAATCGGCGAGGCTCTTTGCGGCCAGCATCCGGGTCGTCGTCCGAGCCTGAAGTTCAAATGGCAACGGTAATTGTGCAAACAGGTTAAAGCCCCGAAAAATAGCAGGGTTTCGTGCACTGGGGGTCCAGTTATTCACAGGCTATTGCACATCGACGTGGAAATCCACGCGCTACGAAACTTCGGCTTCAACGCCAGCACGCGACTGCGTTCCATAGGAAATTTCTGCCAATCGCTGAGCTACACTATCGATATTGAGGATGACCTGAAGTATGGCGACTAAAGTGCGAGGACACGCAGAGACGGCGCTGAACTCAAGCCACCAAAACCCACTGATCAGCCATGCCAAGTTGAGGCAACTTTACAGCGTAATGCTGAAGTGCCGGCTCCTGGAAGAGCGTGCTCGAAATCTACGAAAGCAAGCAGGCTTCGACGGCGAGGAACACTCTTCAATTGGACTGGAAGCCACGGCGGTAGGCGCTGCACTTGATTTGCGGCCAACCGATACGCTGGCACCATCCCCTCGTGACTTCGCTTTGAGTTATCTCAAAGGGGTCCCGCTCACTGCCATGTTCAGCCAACTCTTCGGTCATAACACCAGTCCGCAAAATGGACGATCGGCTGCCGGCGACTCCGAATATGCGCCGTTGAACATCGTCCTTCCCGCTTCGACCCTCGCCACCCAGTTGACCCGCTGTACCGACATCGCGCGTGCCAACCAGCGAAAGAAAAATGCGAATGTTGTGGTGGCGTTTTCGGGCGGAGGCTCAATGTCGCTTGGTGAATGGCTGCATACACTGAATTTTGCCGGTAAACGCAGCTTGCCAATTGTCTTTGTCCGTCATCAGAGCAATCTATCGGCTGGACCAGGTTCTGCGAACCTTGAAGGCATGGGGAACGGCACCAGTTCCGAAGCCGTCGAATATGGCTTCCCGGGGATCGCAGTCGACGGTAACGATGCGATCGCCGTGTATCGTGTCGCACAGGAAGCCATCGAGCGAGCGCGCTCGGGTGGAGGGCCAACACTGATTGAAGCCCAGACCTTACCTGGAAATGAACCTACCCAGATGATTCGCGGGCGCTCTCGAGCAGCGGACGACGTTGAGGAATCGAAGTCCAGTGATCCGATTGCTGCCATGGAGCCGTACCTGATACGCAAAGGCCTATTCTCCCGCGGTTGGAAGACAGAAATTGTCGCTGGATTTCAGCAGGAACTCGACGCCGCCGTTGATGGCGCTGAATATCACAGTTGCGGAGTAAGCGCTTGATCGCCAGGCGGCGCGCAAAGCAGAGTGATCAGAAGGTTGCACGAGGTATCGCAATATTCGCGGGTTCGCTCTTGAGTTCGTTTGATAAAAATTCGACTGTTGTCGCTCCTTTTGGTGGCAAGTTGGTGTCTAACACAGTAGGATGGATCGCTGTGCGCGCAGACGATAAATTGGCGACCCGCTTCCTTTATCCCGCTAGGCAAGGATTGCTGCCCGATTGAAAGACAAGCTCGTTACACGCCGCGATTTGATACGCCGAGTCGGGGCAAGCGCCGCTGCTGGGCTGGCGATCGGTCTGCCCGGGATGGCGCAGACAGCGGCACCCGCACAGCCGCAGGCCTCTCCCACGGAAGAGAAGACGCCGAAGCGGGAAAGCGAAGTTGCCAAGAAATATCCCCACCCTCCTGGGCAATTCATTAATCGCCCGCTCACCCAGATCTCTACTGTCGTCGATGCCATGTTGGACGATATGGAAGGTCGGGGCGTGGCGTACTTCTACGATCAGGCGCACCCGACAACCGGATTGGTGCGAGACCACGCGCCGGCGGTCGGCCGCTCTGAAAGCCGCGTCGCTAGCATCGCAGCCACGGGATTTGGCCTAAGCGCATTGTGCATCGCGGCGCATCGCAAGTACCTGCCCCCATCCATTTGTGAGCAACGGGTTGAGATGACGCTGGCGTTCCTGCTGGAACAATGTCCACAGGTACATGGTTTTCTGTATCACTTCTTGGACATTGAGAGTGGCGAGCGGCTTTTCGGCTCGGAGCTGTCTTCGATCGACACCTCCCTCTTGCTCTCCGGCATTCTGTTGTGTCGCCAGTATTTCAGCGGTAATCTTCGCATCCATGCGCTGGCAACCACTCTGTACAATCGCGTGGATTGGCAATGGATGCTGAACGGCAGCGACACATTGTCAATGGGCTGGCTGCCGGAAACAGGATTCATCAAATACCGCTGGGACGTGTACGCGGAGATGCTGACGATGTTGCTGATGGCAATCGGTGCATCGCGGAATGCCATCCCCCCCACGGCTTGGAATGCCGTCACTCGTCCCATCATAGAGTTTGGCGGCATCGAATTCATCAGCGGTATTGCCCCCCTTTTCATTCATCAGTATGCCCACGCGTGGTGCGACTTTCGACATCTGCGTGACGAGCACGCAAACTATTTCATTAACTCCGTTGCCGCGACGCGGGCGCACCAGCTTTTTTGTCTCACGTTAGGACGACAGTTTCCCTGGATGGATCAGAATTTGTGGGGGATCACGGCCTCAGAGTCGCCGACCGGCTATCGCGTCTGGGGCGGGCCGCCGGAGTTTGGCGGTATCGACGGAACCATTGTGCCTTGCGCAACCGCTGGTTCCCTGGTGTTCTTGCCTGCCGAGTGCTCCCACGTGCTGTTGTCCATCCGGGAAAAATATGGAGAGAAGGCGTGGACCCGCTACGGATTCATTGACGCGTTCCAACCGCAATCCAACTGGTTCGCAGAAGATCAGCTTGGCATCGATCTGGGAATCAGCATCTTGATGGCAGAGAATCTTCGTACAGGTTTCTGTTGGAATTACTTTATGCGCAACAACGAAATCACCAATGCAAT
The DNA here is from genome assembly GCA_963794795.1 of uncultured Acidobacteriota bacterium. Classification (GTDB taxonomy): domain Bacteria; phylum Acidobacteriota; class Terriglobia; order Terriglobales; family Acidobacteriaceae; genus JAKAAZ01. Next base: position 72,036 of record CAWCFC010000021.1, read on the forward strand.
GCAGATGGTCGGATTCCAACCAGACCAGGGAAACTCTGAAGCGTTCTAGGCCGCTATCGCATCAACACCGGTAGCCAGCATCTATCGTTGCTCGCCAATGAGCCACACCGCGGGCAAACTGGCCAGACTTTCTCCAACGTTCAGTCGCATCGCTCCATTCACAACTTCGGCATCGACAGTCGCTCCGGTCAATACATTCGCAAATTTCACCGGTTTCGCCGAACTCGCCCTGATTCCCGTAGTCTCGACGAAGGTTTGCCCAAAATTTTTCCCCAGCTCTGTCAGCGCCGCTGGTTCGGGGAGTAAAGATGCAAACCATCTTGTCGCCACGGTCAGCAGAATCTTGCCATGATATTCCCGAGCAAAGGCAATGACATGGTCAGCAGGTCGGTCCTTCAACATTCATCGGGTGGTAGCTGCCGCGCAAGAGTAATTCGGATTCCTTTTCTCGCAAACGAAGCCCTTGCGCGACGTAAAGCATCTTCACATCGCCACTCCACCAGGACTGGCAGATCGCCGCGACCGCCTGCGATCGCTGCTCGAGATGAAAGTTGCGGGTCAAAAACATCCTTCGTCATTGTATGCAGTCGCTGTCGGCGTGTCTCGTAATCCACCGGCCGCCGATTGTCGGGATCGACCAGGCTGAGGTCCCATAATTCCCCGCCCTGATACGTGTCGATCACGCCAGGACTCATCAGCTTCAGCGCGATCTGAGATACCGACTCCCACGCCGCCAACGTTGCGATCCGCTCTGCAAACGGAACGAACGAGGCGAGAAATTCCTTCGAAGACTTACCGCACAAAGTTTGCTGGACAAATTTTTCGACAGCGGCGTCATACTCATTCGATGGATTAACCCAACTGGTGTGAACTTTGGCTTCGCGCAGTGCTTTCCCCATAAAGGCCTGCATCCGATTTACCGTGTCATCGTCTGGCACTCTCTGCAAAGGAGGCCACATTCCGAGCAGGGTTTGGTAATACAGGTATTCATCGCCGTGATCTGGAGCGGGATGCCCATTCACTAGCGTCTTCGCGCCTTCATTTACATGGGACCATTGCAGCAAATTCGATCTCCACTCCTCGGGCAGCTCAGTCAAAACATGAATGCGCATGCGGGCGTCTTCGCCGCGTTTTGTGTCGTGGGTAGAAGTTGTCAACATCGCATTCGGCCAGCGTTCCATGCGATGGATATTCGCGTCGTGAAATTCCTGCGGCGTCGTTGCTCTGCGACCCGTTCCAGTCCCCACCTCGTTGAGTGAAGCCAGCGGACTGTAGCGGTAGAACACCGTGTCTTCCATGCCCTTGGCCTGCACCGGGCTTGTGTACTGCTGAAATTTCATTGCAAAACGAAGCCGTTCCGCAAAATCTTCTTCAGATTCCTCGGCCTGCCTCACTGGACAAATGTGGCTTCGGATGAACTCAAAGATGGAGTAATCGATGCTTGGATTCCGACGTCTCGCCTGGCCGATGGCCTCGTCGATGGCCATTTCGTCAGATGTGCTGAAACCTTGCGCGGAAATATAAGTGCGGTAGACAGGAAAGCAGGCCACCACCTCGCGAAGCGCCTCTTGCAATCCGTCGAGTGTGAAGTCGCGGCTACGCCGATTTTCTTCAGAAAGAAGATTGAGCTCGTGCGCCAGCACATTCAATTCGCTGGCCATGGACGAAGCAGTAATTAATTTCTTGGCGTGGTAGACAGCGTCACGGTCGGGCTTTCTGCGTTCGCGAAAGTGAAGATAGATCTGATCGATCTCGTGCAGATTGGGCTCATTAACCCACAAGCCGTTCAGCAGAGCGAGAAATTCATAGCCGGTGGAACCATCCACGGGCCACTCCGGGCTCAACCATTCCTGCCGAGCGAGAATTTTTTCTACAACTAAATACATCGGTCGCGCTGAGTTCGCCGTCGCCGCTCGCAGCTGCAACAGGTACTGCTGCGGATCGAGCAGACCATCGATGTGGTCCAGCCTCACACCGTCAATTGCGCCCTCCTCAGCCAACTCAATCAATTTGACGTGAGCAGCGCGAAACAACGGTTCATACTCCATGCGCAAGCCAATCAAATCGTTAATGTCGAAGAATCGGCGGTAATTGATTTCCTGCATAGCCGTCCGCCAATATGACAGCCGGTAGGGTTGCTGCTCCAGCAGTTCGTGCAGCAGGTCGAACGATTCCGGCTGGCCCGGTACACCGTTGTACTCCGCAATGACATCTTCTAAATGTTGCCGAAGCCCCGGACTCTGCTGCATCACCTGCGTCAACCGATGGGTGGCGACGGCGGTTTCCCGCTCGCGATCAGCGCGTGCCATCAAACCGGCCTGCTGATAGCCAGGAATATGATCCAGGTGGAACAAAATGCTTTCGAACTCCACGCGCGTTGCATCGTCAATACCAGACGATTCCGCCACCTCGCGCCAACGGTGGCGTAGCAGCACTTTCATCTGCCGTGGATTCAGCGGCAAGTTGTAATCGCCGTACAGCAGGCAAAACTCCCCATCATGGTAGCCAATCTTCAGATCGCCAGACTCGAGCACATCGCCATATTGACCGCCGAGAATGGCGAGCAACACTTTGCCGTGCAAATTTGAGTTGACGGGATTCCAATCGACATCGAAATATTCTGAGACGGAGGAAGACGGGCCATTCGCCAACACGCTGCGCCACCACTTATTCCATTGCGGATGAGCGCTCATGTGATTGGGAACGAAATCGATAATCAAACCCATTCCCTGATCGTGAAGCGCTGCCACCAGAGAATTGAAGCTTTCCTCTCCGCCAAGTTCAGGGCTGATTCGAGAAAAGTCACACGTATCGTAGCCACTCATACTTCCAGGCCGCGCTTCAAAAATCGGCGAAGCATAAATGTGGCTGATGCCTAAGCTTCGAAGATAAGGAATGATGGCTTCAGCATCGGCAAATCGGAATTTGTGGGTCAGTTGTAGTCGATAGGTCGCACTGACACTTCTTCGATCCTTCATTGTGTTCGTTCTTCCGCGATGCCGGCAAGGTCACCGCCAGCCAAGAGCAACGCACCTGCGCGTTGAAAGGATAGTGTACCTGTCTCGGATTCCCAACTAAAGGGATGAGGGTCATCGATGAATCGAACTTCTTCGCTGCTCAGTTCTTTCATCATGCCTCTCCACGAGGAATCGCTCACCGTCGTTGGGCCCTCCAGAGCAATGACCGTGCGACAACTTCCACTCGCAGAGTTCCAACTCACTTCGATTGTTTGTTCATTCAATGCTCGAGCCGTCTGAAACGTTGCTCTCTGTAAAAGCTGTTTCCGGATATGTAACAGCGTCTGATACCAATACAAACATTTCGCATGTTCTCCACTTCGACGAACTTCCCAATCCAGCTTGCTTTGTAGAAATGTCTCCATCTTCTGGGGATCAGGAATCGTCTCATGATTCCCGATATCTGCAAACGCCGAGAAATGCGCAAACTCCTTCCGCCTGCCTTCCGTCACAAGGCGCCCGAGTTCTTCATTGTGGTCAGTGAAAAATAGAAATGGTTCTGGTGCCGCCCATTCCTGCCCCATAAACAGCAATGGCACTTCTGGCGACAGAAGCAATAGAGCGCTGGCAGCACACCACGTTGCATACGAGATTTGTGTTGATAGCCTTTCGCCGAAAGCGCGATTGCCAATCTGGTCGTGATTCTGAATGCAAAAAATCCGCGATTCCCGGCTCAGCCCTTCCGGACTTGTCCCCCGACCGCGCCCATGAAAGCTGGCAAATTCGCCGGTGAATGTCCAGCCATCGCGAATCGCTGTGGCGATGCTTTTGGTCGTCCCGTCGAAGTCATGGTAGTAGCCATCGCTATCTCCCGCCAGGCGGTGACGCATATGATGATGAAAATCATCGGACCACACAGCATCGAATCCGTAACCGCCTTGTGCAGCCGGGAGGACGAGTTTGCGCTCATTTCGCGCGTCCTCGGCGATGAGAATCACTTTTCTTCCTAACGAAGTTGCGGCTTGATGGACACGTTCGGTCAACTCCGTCAAGAAATGGGGCTGACTATCATCACGGATGGTATCGGTTGCGTCCGCGCGAAATCCATCCACGTGATAGTCGTACACCCATGACAACGCGCTCTCAATAAAGTAGGCTCGAACTTTGTCTCGGCCTTCGCTGTCAAAGTTGAGGCCGTCGCCCCACAAAGTCTTGTGCTTTTTTGTGTAAAACTGGGGCGCAAATGCCGATTGATAGGCACCGTCTGGACCAAGATGGTTGTAGACCACGTCGAGGTAGACGGCAATTCCTCTGGCATGGGCTTCGTCTACGAATCGCTGAAAGTCATTCGGCGTGCCGTAGCTGTGTGCAGGCGCGTACGGAGAGACACCGTCATAGCCCCAGTTATGCTCCCCTGCAAAATCCGCGATCGGCATCAACTCAACCGCGTTGATTCCCAGATCCCGCAGATAATCGAGCTTGTCGATCAGCGCGAGAAATGTCCCAGCGGGCGTAAATGTTCCGACATGGAGCTCGTAAATCACCAGCTCTCGAAGCGACGGCGCTTGAAAGTTGTTCGCCCTCCATTGAAATTCGCCCAGCGAAATAATCTGCGATGGACCATGCACTCCCAGCGGTTGATAGCGCGAGGCCGGATCAGGAAAGGGTCCGGCACCATCAATTTTGAACCAGTAGCGCGCTCCGGGGCCCGCGCCATCCACGTGAACTCGGTAGATTCCATCGTCATCCGCAGACATGGCGATTGCCGGTCGGGAGGAGTCGCCTTCGATGACCAGTTCAATCTTCGCTCCGGGCCGTGCCCAAAGCTGAAAAAGACATCCATCCGGCTGAATAACCGGGCCGAACGTAGGCGTCCACAGCGTGTGGCTGGTACCAGAGGCTCGCGATTCGAATGTGAAAGGAATGACGTCTACCCCCGCAGTTTTTCGTCCAAATGCAGAGCAGCGCTTATCAGGCCAAGATGCGTGAACGCTTGCGGGAAGTTGCCAAGCGCGCTGCCGGTCGCACTGATCTCTTCAGAATACAGTCCAAGATGATTTGCATAACTCAACATCTTTTCGAAAATAAATCTCGCCTCATCGAGACGCTCCGCCCGTGCCAATGCGTCAACCAGCCAGAATGTACACATGCTGAATGTGCCTTCATGCCCCGTCAATCCATCTTGGGTTGCAAGTTTTCCATCCAGTTCGTATCGATAGACGAGACTGTCGGAGACCAGCTTTTCCATCGTGCGATCAATAGTGCTGAGCATGCGCGGATCCCTAGGCGCAATAAATTTGACTATGGGCATCATCAAGTTGCTTGCGTCCAGCGACTTCGATTCAAAGGATTGGGTAAAACATTTCTGCTGATCGTCCCAACCGTTTTTCATGATGCAGGCGAAGATACGGTCGCGTTCCGTCTCCAGTTTGAGGCGGTCGTACGGAAGGCTGCGCTGACTGGCGAGACGTATACCGCGATCCAGCGCGACCCAGCACTGCATTTTGGAATACACAAATTGCTGCCGTTCGCTGCGCACCTCCCATAGGCCGTCGTCAGGCTGACTCCAATTGTCTGCTACCCAAATCAGCACGCCGTGAATCCGCATCCACAAATCGTAAGAGATGGGTGAGACGTGTTTGTCATATAAATAAATCGCGTCCATCATCTCTCCGTAGATATCCAGTTGCAGCTGGCTGGAGGCGGCATTACCCACACGAACTGGACGCGAATCGCGATACCCTTCCAGGTTGTCGAGTATGGACTCCGGCAGATCGCTGACGCCATCGACGCTGTACATCGTATTTAACGGGCCTTGAGCTCCGGATTCTTCATGGATTCGTTTAGCAAGCCAATCAATAAAAGCAGTTGCCTCGTCAGGAAAACCAAGGCGCACCAGGGAGTGGACAGTGAACGCGGCATCGCGCACCCAGGTATATCGATAGTCCCAGTTGCGAACACCGCCAATCTCCTCCGGCAGACTGCACGTCGGCGCCGCAACGATGGCGCCGGTCGGATGATGCGTCAGTAGCTTCAGCGTCAGTGCGGATCGCAGCACCGTTTCTCTCCAACGACCGTCATATTTGCACTGTGAGAGCCACTCCCGCCAAAAAGCGAGGGTCTCGTTCATCAAACGATTGCCATCGACAGGAGCATGCAGTCCATCCGGATTCTCCTTCGTGATGTATCGCAGTGCGAACTCCGCTGTTTCGCCCGGTTGCAGCGTAAAATCCAGACTCGCTACCCCGTCTTTGATTTGCCAATCCCCCGGACCCAGCAAAGCCATCCGGTCCTCAGTTGTCTCGAAAACAACTCCGCCTTCAGTCGCACTGGACTTATGCGGCGTACGCCCGTAATTGAAGGCAGGTGCGCACTCCAGCTGAAAGCGAACCTCTCCACGGACCGCCCGGGCGATTCGGACCACCTCATGCATCACCCAGTCGCTCTGTTCTTCCTTGTTTTCGCGCACCGGCATAAAGTCGATGACCTCACCAACCCCCTCCGAACGCAAAAAGCGGGTCAGCAGAACATTCGTCTCTGGCATGTACATCTGGCGGTTCGTTCCGGCCTGTGCCGGCGCCAGCTTGAAATGACCCCCCTTCGCTTCATCCAGCAAAGCGGCGAATACGCTGGGCGAGTCAAACTGGGGCAGGCAACACCAGTCAATCGTGCCGTCCATCGCTACCAGGGCCACTGTGTGCAAATCGCCAATCACGCCACAGGATTCAATCGGTCTTTGTGCCATATTCAGTAATCTTATGAGAATGTCTCCAAATTGAAGAAGACAAACAAAATGCCCACTTCTTCATCTAAGCTGGAGGTATCGCAGTCCAAACAGTTCATCATTCGCAGTCCCGCGCACCATTATTAACGGCGTGACTGAAAACATTCCCGACTCCTTTTAGATGCATCGCCGACCAGAAGTGACAGAAACGACAACCAACAAATCGTACGGCGACACATGGCGGTCGCGGCTCAGCGCCATGCGAAACATCCCCCCAGTGATGCGCATGGTGTGGGAATGCGGGCCGAAAACGGTCGTTGCGTCGATGCTTCTTCGCCTTGCGCTGGCGCTGCTGCCAGTGGCGATATTGGACGTTTCTCGCTGGCTGATCAACGATGTTGTCAACAGCCTCAAGCATCACAGCACCCTTTCTCCTCATTTCTGGTGGGTTGTTGGCCTGGAGTTTGGGCTCGCCTCTCTTGCCGCGATTCTGACCCGGGCGATTGGGTTTTGTGACAGCCTGCTGGGCGATCTCTACATGCAGCACATCAGCATTCGTGTCATTGAGCACGCCTCGCAGCTCGACATTACCGCTTTTGAAAATCCCGATTATTACGATCGGCTGGAACGAGCCAAGGCGCAGGCAACCGACCGCATCGCCATGATCCAAATGATGGGGACCCTGACCCAGCAAGTCCTCACCACGCTTGCCCTGGCGGTGTACATCGCAAAATTCTCTCCCTTTCTATTGCTGCTGCTGATTGCCGGCACAATTCCAGCACTGCTGGGAGAGAGCCACTTTGCCTTTCTGGGCTACGCCAAGAATTTCATGCAGACGCCGATGCGCCGCAAAATGGACTACCTGCGCGACGTTGGCGGCAGCAAAGAAGCAGCCAAGGAGCTGAAACTCTTCGGCCTGCGCGACTTTCTCATCGACAGCTTCCGCGGAATGGCCAACACGATCTTCGACCAAAATGTCGAGCTTTCCAAGCGTCGCCTGATCGTCGGCGTGCTACTTTCCATGCTGGCCACGGCGGGATATTACAGCGCCTATGCCCTGGCCTTGTGGGGCACATACCGCGGCAAATTCACCATCGCGGATTTGGCCGTCTTGATCAATGCCATCCTGCAGGTAAGTGCAAACTTGCAGCAAATCTTCGTCAACGCTTCGGGGGTCGCCGATCAAGCTCTATTTTTGACCGATCTACTCGGGTTTTTCGCCATGGAGCCAACCGTCAGGTCGAAGCCGAACGCCATCAAAATTCCTCGACCCATTCGGCAAGGCATCGAATTCAGGAATGTTTCATTTGCCTACCCTGGCACCACGCGGCTGGTGCTGAAAAACTTCGACTTCCATCTTCGCCCCGGAGAACGGGTGGCCTTGATCGGAGAAAATGGTCAGGGCAAAACCACCATCGTAAAACTCATCACACGTTTGTATGACCCCACCGAGGGGCAGATTCTTATCGACGGCGTGGACCTGAGGGATTACGACATGGAAGACCTTTGCCACGAAATCGGAGTGATTTTTCAGGATTTCATGCGCTATGAGATGACAGCAAGAGACAACATTGCCGTAGGGCGCATTGAGGAAAGAGATCGCCTCGACCGAATTCAAGATGCCGCGCAAATGAGCTTGGCGGACGAAGTGATCGAGCGTCTCGACGGAAAGTATGAGCAACAACTGGGGCGCCGCTTCGAAGGTGGAGTGGATTTGTCCGGCGGAGAGTGGCAGAGGATGGCGTTGGCGCGTGCCTACCTGCGCGATGCGCAGTTGTTGATTCTGGATGAGCCCACGGCGGCATTGGACGCGCGCAGCGAGCAGGAAGTCTTTCAGCGCTTCGCAGAACTCACGAAGGGAAAGATGGCATTGCTGATCTCCCATCGTTTTTCAACGGTGAAAATGACAGATCGCATTGTCGTTCTCTCCCACGGAGTTCTAACCGAGGAAGGCACCCATGACGAACTGATTCGCCAAGGGGGCCTCTACGCGGAAATGTTTGAGATGCAGGCGGCAAGCTACCGATGAATTCCCCTATTATTCTCCGCCACGATTTAAGCGCCGAAGGCCACGCATTTGCAAGCCATCAGGCGATTGTTGTGCAACACGCGAGCGGGACACAATTTAAAGAACAAACTCTGCTGGCCGTAGCCTCGGCATTTGCGCTGGCCCGCTACACCGATGAGCAGGCTCGTGCAAAACAACCGAGCCGGTCGGAGGAGAAACCGCCCAGCATTCAGCGCCTGGAAGGTGCCACGCGCCTGTTGCGATCCTCCGCAATCGAGATTCAAAGTGCGTTACCTATCCTGGGGAAATTGCCGTTTGCCCGCAGCGTCACCGGCGTGGAAGCACCAAGAATTCTCGGTGTCGCGCAAGCCCTCCTGAATGCCGCGAAGTATCAGTGGAGCTTGTCCGGACTCTCCAGTTTCTTAAAGGGATTTCAGGCCGAGGAACCCCTCAGCCTTCGAGAACTATGGACCTTCCCGGTCGCGTTGAAGCTCGCGCTGCTGGAAGAGATTCTGACGCAGGCGCCCGGGGCATTCAGTAATTTGCCGGCCAGCGACGCCGCTCTCAATGCATCGTTGCTATGCCTGCATGAAGTCAGCCTTCCCGTATGGGCGAATATTCTGGAGCCGCTGGTTCCCTTTGAGGAAGTTTTGCGGCAGGATCCCTCGAACACCTATTCGCATATGGATTTTGACAGCCGCGACATGTACCGTCTCGCGGTTGCGAAGGTCGCAGCGCGATCTCCACTGAATGAGGTTGAGGTAGCCAGGATGGCGCTGACGATGGCGCGTGACTCGTCGCAGCAGCCAAACGTCAACGAACGCATTACAAAACGCTGTTCTCATATTGGCTACTACCTTGTTGACGACGGGCTGAACGAACTTCGAAAGCGGTGCGATTTCCATCCTCGTATTCGCGATCGCGTGCGCACAATTCTGCGAACCTACCCAGACGATTTCTATCTCGGTGGAATTCAGACCATCACCCTGCTGGTCATGGCTGCGATCATTCTGCCGTTGGTGCCTCTATATAATCCGCTGGGAAGTTTGGCCTTCGCATTTCTGCTTCTACTGCTGCCTGTATCTCAAGGCGCGGTGGAGTTGATGAATCACACCATCAGCGCAATCTTGAAACCGCAGCCGCTGCCGAAGCTCGATTTCTCTGACGGTATTCCCGAGGATTGCAAAACTCTTGTCGCGGTTCCCACGCTCTTGTTGAACGAACACCAGGTGCGCGGTCTCGTGGATGAACTGGAAGTCAGAAGTCTGGCGAATCAAGACCCCAACGTTCATTACGCGCTGCTGACGGATCTGCCGGACTCAGTAGAGAAACCTCTGGAAAAAGATGCTCATCCACTGGTTACGCTCGCTGGCCAGCTGATTGACGATCTCAATCGACGGTATGCGGATACTTCAAGCGGTAGCTTCCTGATGCTGCATCGCCATCGCGTGTTTAATCCCAAACAGAACGTCTGGATGGGCTGGGAACGCAAGCGCGGGAAGCTATTGGACCTGAATCGCCTGATCATGGGCGGAATGGATTGCTTCCCCTACAAAGCCGGCGATCCCGCCATTCTGAATGGTATGCGCTATGTTCTGACGCTCGACTCAGACACCAAACTGCCCCGCGACACCGTGCATCGCATGGTCGGGGCAATGGCACATCCGTTGAACCGCGCCATTCTCGATCCACAACGAAGGATCGTGACCCAGGGCTACGGCCTGATGCAGCCTCGAGTCGGTATCGCGGTGCACTCCGTCGCGCGCTCACGCCTGGCTGCGATCTATTCCGGCCAGACGGGCTTTGATATCTATACGCGCGCCATTTCCGATGTCTATCAGGACCTGTATGGCGAAGGCATCTTCACCGGCAAAGGCTTGTATGAGATTCAGATCCTGCATGAAGTTCTGGATCGACGCTTCCCTCAAAATTCCCTGCTGAGCCACGATCTGATCGAAGGCGCCTACGCGCGCGTTGGTCTGCTGACAGATGTTGAGGTGATGGACGACTATCCATCGCACTACAGCGCGCAAAATCGGCGGAAACATCGCTGGGTACGTGGGGACTGGCAGATTCTGCGATGGTTGCTAGGTCGCGTCCCGAATGATTCTGGACAGCTGGTGCAGAACCCAACTTCCAACATTTCCCGCTGGAAGATTCTCGACAATTTACGACGTAGCCTGGTTGAACCCGCGACCTTCCTTCTTCTGGTAGCCGGTTGGCTCTGGCTTCCCGGAACTGCTCGTTACTGGACGCTGGCAACGCTGCTGATCGTCATCGTCCCCGTGGTTGTGCAATTTCTCTTCTCCATGGTGCGAGCCAGCGTAGCCGAGCAGCACGGATATGTCCGCCAGGCCGTTCGAGATTCCCTGGTATTGCTGTTTTCGACCGCGCTCAACTTCGCACTGCTGGCACATCAAACTCTCCTGATGATCGATGCCATTGTGCGGTCGCTGGTTCGAAGCTTTGTGACTGGTAAACGACTGCTGGAATGGGAAACTGCAGCCGAAGCCGAAACAGGAATGAGTAAACGCACACCGGTCGAGTTCACCATGGGTCTGGTTCCACTGCTTTGTGCCGTGCTGCTGATTCTCGTCGTGTCGATTCGGCCATCCGCAATTCTGTGGGCATTGCCGATCCTGATCCTGTGGTCGCTCGCCAAGCCGATCACCTGGTGGCTGAATCGATCGACCCAGCTAGAGTTGAATCTTTCCGACGCCGATACGCGATTCCTTAGAAAGATTGCCTGGCGAACCTGGCGTTATTTTGCCCAGTATGCTGCAGAGGGCCATCACGGTTTGGTGCCGGACAATGTCCAGGAAGAAGGCTATCGCGAGGCTTTGCGCATCTCTCCCACCAACGCGGGCCTGCAATTAAATGCGCGCCAGGCCGCCGTCATCCTTGGGTATTTGACGTTCCCGGAATATGCGAAGCAGACCCTGACGAACCTGCAAACGCTCGACCGCATTCCCAAGTGGAGAGGACATCTCCTGAACTGGTACACCACGACGACGCTTGAATCCATCCGCCCCTACTTTGCTTCCACGGTCGACAGCGGAAACTTTATCGCGTCACTCTGCAGTTTGCGGATGGGAACGCTCGAGTTGCTGGAGACTCCGATGTTGTCGGCGTTGCGGCAGGGCTTGCTCGACATCGTCATGGATACCAGGACGCCTTCCGCCGCCGAAACGAAAATAAAATCTGCGCTGCGTACGGATCGGAAATCACCTTCCGATGCATGGTTGAGTGCGCTGCTGTCACTTGAATCGCCCGCAGATGCGGAGGATAGCGGCGCGGCGACAATCCAGCTTCACTCGATTCAGAAATTTGTTAGCGATTATTTGCCGTGGCTGCAGCAGAAGTTTTCTCAGCTACTGCAATCGCAGGAGAGCATCGAAAGTCATCCGCTTGATTTCTACACACCGGATAATGCGTTGTTGACTTGCCGCGAGCTACGCGCAACATTGCTGAAAAAAGCTCAAGACGCCTCCAGTTCAAACAAACCTCTTGCCGACGAATTGTTGGTGGCTCTGGCGCAAAGTGAAACTCGACTGACCGCGCTGATCGACGACCTGAAATGCATTGCAGCGATCAGCGATCGTATGTTCCAGGCCACCGACTATCAGGAATTGGTAGATCCCTATCGTCGCCTGCTGACGATCGGCTATGACACCGAACACGAACGACGGTTGGATTCCTGCTATGATCTGCTCGCTTCCGAGGCCCGCACTGCCATGTTCCTCGCGATTGCAAAGGGAGATGCATTGCAGGATAGCTGGTTCCGAGTCGGCCGTAAAACCACGATGATTGACGGCAATCCGGTGCTGCTATCGTGGTCCGGAACCATGTTTGAGTACATGATGCCGACGCTGTGGATGCAGACTTCCCCCGATACTTTGTTGGCGCAATCGTTGCCTGGAGCGGTTCGCGCTCAACGCGAATATGTTGCCCGTAAGCGAATGCCATGGGGAATTTCAGAAGCCAGCCATAGCCAACGCGATCCGCAGGGAAACTATCAATACCACGCGTTCGGCGTGCCAACGTTAGCGATCAATCCGCCGCCGGAAGGTTCGCTGGTCATTGCACCCTACGCCACAGTGTTAGCGCTGGAGGCCGACCCAGTACACGCGCTGGCCAACTTGCACAGAATGGAAAAACTGGGATGGCTGGGTGAGTTCGGTTTTTACGAGTCGGCAGATTATTCCGATAGCACTCAGCATGAGAAAGGAGCGCGATACACACTGGTGCGCTCCTGGATGGCACATCATCAGGGTATGTCGCTACTGGCAATTACAAATATGCTGGAGAATAAAGCCTTTCAACGATGGTTCCACGCCGATCCTCGCGTGCGGTCGACCGAGTTGCTGCTGCACGAGAAGCCGGTGCAAATCGTGCCAACACTGGAAAAACCTCGCGCCGGCAACGTCAATTTCTTCCCGACACTGGTCGACAATAGTCCCAGCGCGTAGGTGCCACGCCGTATCGTCTACCAGCGAACGCTATATTGCCTCGGCGGGATTCTTCGCTTTGCCCGACTGCAGGGCACGGACCAGTACGACCTCCAAAGCTCCCTTTTGCTTGTCGTATTCGTCAGGAGCAATACGACCTTCCAGTCGCTCTGTCTCCAGCGCGAAGAGTTCTTCTTTCAACGCCTCCATCAATCTGGCACGATGAGTCTCCGCACTGGGCGCGCGGACCGCGGCCGCTGCAAGTGGAGGTCGAAATCCCTCCGTGGGTTTCGTCGGCGATGGAATATTTGCAAGCGGAACTGCAGGACCACCCGCAGTGACCGCGACAGGTTGGTTTTGCTTCATCAGAAAAGCAGCACCCACCGCCAGCAATACTGCGGCCAGTGAGAGTATCCACCACTTATATTTGTGCAATGGATCCGGTGTATCGATCGGAACCCCCAGGCCTATTCCGGGTCGCGTATTATTCGCGGCCGCAGACTGCGCGGTTGCCTCCGGACCCATCGCTCCCTGGTCGGCACCAGCTGCCGGCGTTCCATTCCCATTATCCCCACCGGTAGTGCTTTCCTGCGGAAGCAATCCAGTCCCAGAAACGGTAAACGCAAGCTTCGACTCCGGTGTGACATTCCTTGCAAGGTACGTCTGCACTTTCACGTCTTCGTCGATCGGTTGAAACGCGCCGACGGGCGTGCCGGCGAACTGCACGCTCTTCGGCAAGATGATGGCGAGATTATCGACCGGGGCCCCCACGCGAGGATGGAACTGGAAGCTGCCGCTATACGGCATCTGGTAACTGACCTGGAAGCGTGTCTCCCCCGGACGAAGCGGATAAACGAAAGCATAGTCACCTGGCGTCCCGAGAGGCGTGGGCGGCGTTTGTACCGGCATGCTACCCGGGCCCTGCGCGGCTGCGGCAACAACCTGCGCTTCTTTCGGCAAATAGATTTCGTAGGCTCGAGGTCCGAACTGGGTCCGCGGCGGGGATGAAGCATTCTTCACAAAAAAATTCTCGATCACACTCAGGCCATTGGGGCTGGCCTCGATCCGCGCCACGTCAGCCTCGGTCGAAACACCTGCGACCTTTTCCGCGACATCGTATACATCCACATTCACGGTAGAGGTGCCGGCAGGCACGGGGCGAAAGTATGTTGCCTTGTCATGAATCACGCGCAGCAAATGCATCGGCGCGCCATCGGTAGCATCCAGCGTGAAATGTCCTTGCGCATCGGTGGTGGTCTTCGCCGCAACTTCCATCCCAAGGCGCATCAGCTCAACGCTGTCGCCGGCAGAAGGCTTTTTCGTGGTTTGATTTGTAACCGTGCCAGAAATGGGAGCCGCCATGGCAACGGAGGCTCCCGCCAGCAAGACAAAAGCCGCGCACAGAAGTGGCACACCGACAGCCTTGGCGCGAAAAAGCGAAAACAAGAAGGAACGTTGGAGTTTCATTGAGTCTCTTTCTGATTTTCAATTCACAGGAGTGATGAGTTCAGGCCGCATGCACCGTGGTTTCCAGGAATTCGATTTCGGCGAGAATTTGAGCCGCCTCGTTTTCCATACCGGCCCGCTGCGCCAGATAGTCCTCTTCAGGATATTTGCCGGCTCGATACTCGAAGTTCAGGTCGCGAAGATTTTCGTATATCGTCTCTTTCCGCTCACGAAGAAATTCGAGGCGCGTCTTCTGTGTCTGTTCTTCCGTCTTGGACTGCGGATAGAAAACATATACAAAGATGCCGATCAGCAGCGCTGCGCATGCCAGAAGTGTCATCAAGTTCATAGATCTGTCTCTTTCTCAACCTGCGGCGGAGTCACATCCGCGATCGGCTTCACGACCACATCCCTTTCGCGCGCCACCGGCTTCAGTTTCCACCAGGCCAGAAACGCAGCGCAAGCCAGAGCGATCATCATAGATCGGTCTCTTTTCGAACCTTATCCAGAATCGCTGTCGTGTGCGGGTCTGTCGCAATTTCCGCAGGCATCGCCACCGTGTGCAACTTCCACTTCCGGATCACCAACGCGGTGACAAACATCGCCAGCAGAAATACCACGCCCGGCGCAATCCACGCGACCAGGTTAAAACCGCTTTCAGGAGGCGCAGCGAGAACCGTGGGTCCATACTTCTGCACAAAATTTTGCAGAATCAACTGGTCGCTGTCTCCACGATCGAGTGCCGTGCGCAACTCCGCTTCTTCCTGCGTGGAAACTGTGCAGCCCACATGGTTGCATTCCAGCAGAATCTGTCCGCAGCCGCAGGTGCATATCAATTGATGATGGCCCATCTGCTGATACCGCGCTGAGGTATCGCCGGCGCCCACGATAAAGATCAGCAGCAAACATACGGCTGAGACCTGGACAAAAGTTCGCAGCAAGAAGCGATCGAAAATGCGAGTGCGTGGACGCGGTGCGTGCATGGCTTAGTCCCCTACGCCGGCGGGAAGCGCCAATTCTTCTTCCACCTGTTTGCGCGGCTTTGTTGCCTGCTCGGCGCTCATGTTTGGAACCAGCGCCAGCAGCGTACCCAAGGCCATCACCACCACACCGATCCAAATCCACGCCACCAGCGGGTTGATGATGACCTTAATGATGGGCTGATTCGTGTCCTGATTTCTGCCCTCGTAGACCACGTACAGATCGCGTTCTAACGTGGAATGATTGGCCACCATAGTCTCGGTCTGCTGGCTGGCATGATAGAAACGCCGTTCAGGCGCCATCTGTGTCAGGAATTTTCCATTCTTGTACACATTCAGCAATTCATATTCGCTGTCGTAATTCGCATTGGAGTCCTGGGTGTAACTCAGGCAGACCAGGCGATACGGCCCAATCGTCATCGAGTCATGGAAGCCCATTTCCTGCTCATTCGACTGATTAAACGCAGAACCGGCAAGCCCGATAAATACGATCACAACGCCGATGTGGACCAGATAACCGCCATAACGGCGCGTGTTGCGTCGCGTCAGTTGCACCAGCGAAAGCAGCATGTTCTTACTGCTGTGGCGTTGAATCACTCGAGCGCCGCGCCAGAATTCGCTGCCCGCAGCGGTGATTACAAGAGCCGCCAGCGAGAAGGTCATCAGGGAATACAGCGTACCCATATCCTGCCAGGGACGCATGCCGGCTGCCATCAAAACCAACGCCGTCACCACTCCCACAATGGACGGCCATAGGAAGTTCCGCTTGACGCTCTTAAAGGAGGTGCTGCGCCACGCCAGAATGGGTCCAATGCCCGTAAGAAACAGCAGGAAGATTCCGATGGGAACGGCCACCCGGTTGTAGAACGGCGGACCGACCGTGACCTTCGAGCCTTCAACATATTCCGAAATAATCGGAAACAGCGTTCCCCACAAGACGGTAAAGCAGGCCGCCAGCAGAACAAGGTTGTTGAACAGAAAACTCGATTCGCGCGATACCAGCGACTCCAGCTTGTGCTCAGACTGCAGGTGATTCCGCTGCAATATATAGGTGAAAAGGCAAACACTCAGCACGATCAGCAGGAAGACCCAGAACCAGGTTCCGATCGACGACTCGGCAAATGCGTGCACAGAGCTGACTAATCCGCTTCGCGTCAGCAGCGTGCCCAGAATCGACAGCATGAACGTGGTGAAGATCAGCCACACGTTCCACGACTTCATCATCCCGCGTTTTTCCTGCATCATGACAGAGTGCAGAAACGCGGTGCCCGTCAGCCAAGGCATCAGGGAAGCATTCTCAACCGGGTCCCATCCCCAGTAGCCGCCCCAGCCCAGTACGGCGTAGGCCCAATGCATGCCGAGAAAAATGCCGCAGGTCAGAAATAGCCAGGTCACCATGGTCCAGCGACGGGTAATGTGGATCCACTTTTCACCGGGATAGCGCATCATCAGCGCACCCAGCGCGAAGGCGAATGGAACGCTGAATCCTACATACCCCAGGTACAACATCGGGGGATGAATCACCATCTCCGGATATTGCAGCAGCGGATTTAAACCAAAACCGTCCGCCGGCACGGCTCCCTGTACCAAAGCAAATGGCGGCGCTGGAAACACGATCAGCAAGGTGAAGAATATCTGAATAGCGGCCAGGATCGTGGAGGCGTAAGCGGTCAGTTTGACGTCGACCTTATGACGCACCCGCAGCACAAATCCGTAGGCGGCCAGCAACCATGCCCACAGCAGCAGCGAGCCCTCCTGCCCAGACCACAGCGCCGCAAACTTATATGGCCACGGCAATGCCCGGTTGGAATGGTGCAGGATGTAGGAAACCGCAAAGTCGTTGGTGAACGCGCAATAAATCAACGCAAACGCGGCCGCGCTCAGGGCAATAAAGCTGCCGATTCCAGCCCGCCGCGCGGACTCTGCCAGACGCTCAGGGCCAAAGCTGGCATGGGGATGGACTGCAATCTGTCGCAGCGCGAAGGCGCCCACCACAAAGTTGTAGACGCATAGAACCAGACCGAGAAGGATTGCGAAACTACCGAATGCTGCCATAGCGCCTGCTATATCCTGTCGCTTGTCGCCGAGCCAATGGGCCACGTGGTTCGGCCCGGCAAGAAATGCTGCCCCGCTCGCCGGAAAGCCATCATTCTCTTGGATTCCCCTACTGTCTGAAGCTTAGGAGAGATGGCGTCGCCGGCACAGTGATCACCATCACAATCATACAGATTTTATCGTGAGTCAGCCTATCGCTGCGCAAGCGGCAGAACCGCCCGGAAATCGATTCAAATCGGAAGATTTTCCACAAAAACTGGCATTTGCAGGGGCGGGACGTCGACGACCCACCAATTCAAACCAGATGACCCCGAACAGCCAGCACAGGGCATTCGGCGCCTGCAATGATCTGCGACAGCGTCGACCAGGGTGAATGATCCGCCAGGGCCGAACCTTCTCGGACGCCTACCACAATCAGGTTGGCTGCTTCTGCCTGCGCAACCCGCAGAACCGCTTCGCTTGCATTCCCGACTTCGATGCGCACCTTGGGCTGACACCATTGCTCCGCATCCGGCGGTAGAAGCTGTTGCAGTTTCTGCTGCAGGAGACTGTCGATGTCGCCAGATGCAACTTCGGCTCCTTTGGCGACCGGCTTTCTGACATGCAGCAAAGTCAGGCGAGCGTTCACTTCTTCGGCGATGGAAGATGCGTACTGGGCAGCTCGAAATGCCCGCGATTCCAGGCCAGTGGCAAACACGATGGAGCGAATCAGTTCCAGGCTTTCGTGGCAGTGGGGTCCCATCACCAGCACCGGGCAAGGCACTCTGCGAAGCACGCTTTCAGCGACAGATCCAAAGGCAAGTTTCTCCAGCCCGTGGGCACCATGCGAAGCCACAATCACCAGGTCGGCGCCTTGCGACCGCGCAACCTCATCGAGCAGGTCAGTCGGCTCGGCAAACTCGATGACGCTCCGATGGGGGATCGACCCCAGTTTCGCTCTCGAAATGACGACTTCCATCTGCGCGCGAGCCGTCTCCAGGTCGGCTTCCAGCAGCTCAGGAGTTGCCCCCGGCCCGTAGAGAACCGGTGGGACAGCGTGTGCAAGCAGCAGGGTGCCCCCGAAATGCTCCGCCAGATACCTTGCCGCGTTCAGCGCAGTCACCATGGGTCCGGAAAAATCCACGCCGACCAGAATCTTTCTGAATTTTGCTTTGTAGGTTCCGAGCCGCAGTTCGTGGCTGGTAGGGACATCGGGGTATTCACGAAGTTTGTCCATAATCCCTCCTGAAATCGATAAGGCAATACAGCCTGATTCAGGTCGTTTGCATTCCATCTGGAGGCTAGCGAAAAGCCTGCCCCGATTCAGTGATGCGGGTCACGGTCACATCTCTCCTCAATCACTTTTGCTCCTTGATCAACGGACCTGCGTACGCCCTGCAATCAGTCGTTTACCCCATTCAATCGAGCAAAATCTGCCATTGCTTGGGTGCAGCTTCGCCCTGCCCGGCGGCACGCATGACCAGGTGTGTTCTTATAAAAAAGGCTCCCATGTGCTGTTCGTCACGTTTAAGGGACTTAGACCCATGCTAGGTTCGCCCTATGACACTACGTTCGCCCTCAGTAAAGGCGCTCGACGGACAAACAGTGACTAGATCCCGGGTTGGCAGAACAGGTATCCAATGAAAGTGCAATTTCGGTTTGAAGGAGTTCTTCCTGTGCCCGCTATGATTGGAGTTTGGCTTCTTTCGTGAAAACTGTTCAGGCTCCCACCCTTTCTCGCATACCCACTCGCTGGCGACTATTTCTGGCCGTCATGGGCCCGGGCATCGTTGTGATGCTCGCCGACACTGATGTTGGCAGCATCATCACGGCGGCGCAAAGTGGCGCCCAGTGGGGCTACAAGCTTCTGCTGCTGCAGTTTCTTCTAATTCCCGTCCTCTTTATTGTGCAGGATCTCACCGTCCGCCTGGGTGTATTCACGGGCAAGGGTCATGGTGAACTCATTCGGGAAAGATTTGGCTCAGGATGGGCCTGGGTCTCCGTCATTGGTTTGGCAGTGGCCACCATCGGAGCGCTGCTCACAGAATTTTCCGGCGTTGCCGCCGTAGGACAGCTGTTCGGTGTGCCGCGGGGCTTCAGCGTAGCCTTAGCCGCCGCATTTCTGCTGTTCGTCGTCTGGACCGGCTCCTACCGTCGCGTGGAACGTGTCGCCATTGCGCTCGGCCTGTTTGAATTTGCATTTTTCTGGGTTGCCATTGCCGCCCATCCGCGGGTACATGACCTGGCCGCCGGCCTGATGCAGGCTCCTTTGTCCTCCCCTGCCTACCTCTATCTTGTCTCCGCTAACATCGGTGCGGTCATCATGCCGTGGATGATCTTTTATCAGCAGTCCGCCATCGCGGATAAAGGACTTCGCCCCGAACATTATCGAGACGCTCGTTGGGATACCGGAATTGGTGCCGTTGTCACGCAACTGGTGATGGCGGCGGTCCTGGTATCCACTGCGGCTACCATCGGCAAGGTCAATCCGAATGCAAGTCTGAATACTATCGGCGATATCACGCATGCATTAACGCCATTTATGGGCGTTGCCATGGGGAGATTGCTTTTCAGTCTAGGTGTTCTTGGCGCCGCCATGATTTCTTCCGTCGTGGTTTCCCTGGCCGCCGCTTGGGGCTTTGGCGAGGTGACCGGGTACAAACACTCGCTCGAACACAACCCGATGGAGGCTCCCTGGTTTTACGTGGTGTTCACAATCGGGGTGGTTGCGGGTGCTGTGATGGTGGCGACGATTCCAAATCTGGTGGCTCTCACCCTATGGGTAGAGGTCATGAATGCCTTCCTGCTCCCGATGGTGCTTGGTTTTCTGGTGGTTCTGGCCATGACCGCCCTGCCTGACCCCTATCGCCTGTCGGGAACCTATCGATGGGTCGTGGTGGGCGTCACTGGTCTAACCTCTTGTTTGGCGGTATATGCGGGTTTGCGGGGAATGTAACCCCTAGGAATTTCATTAAAATAATTGCCCCCGGGCGGCTGGCGGCACACTATCATGGAACAAATTTGTATCTCTCCCCTACGGCCTGCCTATGCTGCGTTATTCTTCGATCCCTGACCTGATCGCATTTGCTGCGTTGGCGTTCGTCTTCTGGTCGATGCTGCGACACCATGCGCGCCGGCAGGTAAATTCGTGGCTACTGGCATGGACATTTGTCCTGCTGCATTTCGCTGCGCAACTGCTCAAAGTCGGCGAGGGTTTCTGGGGAACCGTTCTCGCGACAATTTCCCTGCTGGCGCTGGAAATGGCCGGTATTGCCTTCGTCCACGCGGCCTCGCGCATCGACATGGTCAAGGATCAGCCGTTCGCCATGTTCGCCTGGGCGACGGCGCTGCTGACCTACGGCGCAATGGTGGTTTGGGGAGTAGAAGCGGCGCTGCCATACTACGTCGCCGTCGTGGTATTGGCGGTGAGCGTTACCATAGTCCATTTCAAACTCCGAGCCGAACGAACTTTAGCGGACAACGTTTTTAGTTTTGCGTCCAGTCTGCTGCTGGCTGTGTTGCTTGCTGTCTTCGTCCATCGAGATCAGATGGGATATGGCATTGACACCACGCTTTCATGGCTCTACCTGGTCGCCGGTGTCCGATACTGGCAGCGATATCACCACAAGACCATTGGCGTGCTCGCGGCCACTTTTGGCTTTTTTGCCGCATCGTCCCTTTTCCCCATAGCTCTCATCGTTCGAGCCACGTACGTCCCCCATCTCACGCTCGATGCCTCTATCAAAAATCTGCCGAAATTCATTATCGCCATTGGAATTCTGCTGACTTTCCTGGAGGAAGAAATCGGCCGCACAGAACACCTGGCCCTGCACGACCCACTCACAGGCCTGCCCAACCGGCGACTCCTCGAAGACCGCTTGGCCAACATGCTGGAACGCGCAGAACGCAATCACACGCGCGCCGCTATCCTGGTGGTTGACCTCGACGGTTTCAAGCAGATTAACGACACCCACGGACATGCTGTTGGCGATGAGTTCTTGCGCGAAGTCGCATTGCGCCTTGGAAAGGTGGTGCGAAGAGCGGACACTCTGGCACGCTCCGGAGGTGATGAGTTTACCGTTCTGGTCTCGGATATTCTGCAGCCGAACGGCGCAAAAATTCTCTCCCAGAAACTCCAGATGGAACTGGACCGACCGTTTGAAGTTCGGCATTTACAGTTGCGCGTTTCAGGCAGTATTGGCGTGGCCGTGTATCCGGAAGACGGAGAGACAGCTGAGTCACTCTGTGCCCGGGCCGACGCCGACATGTATCGCGAGAAGCGGCATTCGAAGGCGTCAACCGAATCGCCGACCAAAGAATCTCCATCGGTCATCCTTTCGTCTCAATAATGTCCATGTAACGCCGCGCTCGACCGGGGCGCGTCACCATACCATCGACAGGCTCGTGTAGACTTCGCTTGCACCCGCATGCGATTCTCTCGTCTTAACGCGCCCGCTACGGAGGGCATTTGAGTCGAATTGATTTGTGGAGCCGGCACTCACGGTTGATTCAGTCCGCTGTCGCCTATGCCACGGCCTTGTTGATCACCGTAACGCTGCACGAGTTTGGGCATGCCATGGCAGCGTGGCTCTACGGATTTCATCCGACCGTGTATGGACTCCACGAACAGGATATTGCCGCTTCCCCGGTGCGCATTGCCGTGATTGCAGCCGCAGGCCCGCTGGTCAGCCTGGTGTTGGGCATGGTTTTTCTGGCAGTTCAGAAGCGCATGCGCGGACAGGGCTTTCCTCGCTATTTGACGCTATGGCTTGGGCTGCTGGGTATCGCGGTTTTCGTGGGCTATCTGATCACGCCGCCATTCTATGCAAGGGGCGATGTCTACATAGTGCTTGCAAGTTTCAACCTTGCCTCGCCCATGTTCATTGGAATATCTGTAGTCTGTGGCGCCATCGGCATCGTCCTGCTAGGCCGCATCGGCTTGCCGCGGCTTCTCGCTCTCACCAACTCGCTGCAGCCGCTCCGGCCGCAAATGTTGGCCCTGGGAATTCTGTCGTGGGTGCTGGGCAGCGCCCTGGTATGGGTGGCTATGCTTCCGCAGTTTCCCTGGATGCTGGTGGCAATCGGCGCTTTCGTTCCCTTGATCAATTTGTTTGCGTCGCGGCGAAATCAACAAGAACCCTACGGCGAACCGGGCGCTGAACCAAACATCTCGATAGCTGGAATTGTGTTGCTCTTGCTGATGGTCGCGCTCGAACACACCGTTCTGCGACAGGGCGTCCGCCTCTAATCCGCTTGGCCACGGTTGATGGATCAGTTCACGCCCGGTGGAACCTTCAGCCCCTCCGTCCGCGATTCGAAACTGTTGCTTCGACGAACATAGTCGACCGATGAAGCAGCATGGCTGAGGAAGGTTTTGGTGGGCAGTGAGGGACTCGAACCCCCGACATCCTGCTTGTAAGGCAGGCGCTCTAACCAACTGAGCTAACCGCCCATGAGGCGTGCATTGCGGGCCTTCTAGAGTGTATGGAACGGATTTCCAAGGGTCAAGCCAGCCGGACGTAAAGGATTAGGGCGCGACAATCGTGCACCTCCCTACTCGACCACAAGGCGAATTGAACAATGAATTACATGAGCCCGACTTGATGAGTTAACGCGACGAATCGTGGATCTTCGCGAATCGGGTCAAAATACGGATGGGTTTTGAGGAACTGAAGAATATTGGATTGCTCTCGATAAGCCTGCTGAAGTGATGCGAAGGCCTGATCGTAATCGCCCAATCCTAAATACGCGTTCACGAAAGCGCCAGCCGGTATGTAGCCCTGCTTCTGTCGTTGTTTCAATTCCGCCAGGAGACGGAGCGCGTCGCCGCGGCGACCGGCGTGAGCATAAGCTCGAATGAGCACGCCGATTACAGCCGGGCTACGGTCGGAGAGAGAGGCAGACTT
Source organism: uncultured Acidobacteriota bacterium (assembly GCA_963794795.1). Classification (GTDB taxonomy): domain Bacteria; phylum Acidobacteriota; class Terriglobia; order Terriglobales; family Acidobacteriaceae; genus JAKAAZ01. Next base: position 95,539 of record CAWCFC010000021.1, read on the forward strand.
TTCCAGCACGGGAATCGCGTCTGCCGGTCTATTGTCGGCGATCAGCGCAAATCCCAATCCTAAAAGAGCGTCCGCGTCTTTCGGTTGCACGGCCAAAGCGCTATTTGACTCTCGGATGGCGTCATCGTATCGATGCGCCTGGAACAGAATCCACGATACGCTGTCACCGGAGACTCCAACCGGGTCCAGGGCCCGAGCGCTGTGGATCCATGTCACGGCCTCGTCCGTACGCCCCTGGCAGAGCAGCCACACAGCAAACCACGACTGGGCCCCGGCGTTGTTTGGGTTCAATGCGAGGGCCCGTTTGTATTCCGCTTCGGCTTCGGCCCAGTGCCATTCTTCCTGCAGGACATTTGCGAGCAGTACGTGAGCTGCCACAAGATCCGGGTCGAGGGACAGGGCCTTGCGGGCATATGTCATGACTTTCGGCCGAGTTGCTTCCGGAGGCACTCCGGCGAAGACCGTGCCGAGCCCGGTGTACGCCTCCGCCAATCCCACGTACGCTGGCGCAAAGGTCGGGTCTCGATTGATAGCGTCCTGGAAATAGGGAATGCTCTGTGCAATTCTGACTCGATTTCCCTGTTCTAAAATGAACCTGCCCTTCAGATAGTTCTCGTAAACTTCTGGCGCAACAGGACGCGCCGCGCTGAGCCGCTGATGCTCTTGTCCGGTGACCGTTACTTCTACTTTTTCAGCGATGGACTGTGCCAGTTCACTTTGCAGGGTGAGCGCTTCGCGCATTTCGCGGTCATACGTTTCGGACCAGATATGGGTGTCGGTTGCGCCGCGAATCAGCTGGGCTGTGACGCGAATGCGATCTCCTTCTTTCATGACTGAGCCTTCGACGACAGCGTCCACGCCCAGAATTTTGGCGATCTCCGGCAAGGAGAGTTGGGTGTTTTTGAAGCGCATCACCGATGTGTGCGAGGTTACACTCAGATCGCGGATATTTGAGAGGCGCCCGATCAGGGCCTCTGTGATGCCATCGGCCAGATATTCCTGCGCGGCATCGCCCGACAAGTTCCGCAAAGGCAGCACAGCCAGCGAACGAACCCTGGGCGCAACCGCAGCTGCAGTGCGATACCGGACTGCGAACCAGACCGCCGCCATGCAGATACAAAGTGAGGCGGCCAGAGCGATCCACAGGCGAGGTTTTGACGTGGTGCTCGCTCCAAGGTTGCCCTGGTCGATCGGGGGTAGTTCCGTCCCAGCGGTCTTGTCGACCTCATCAACGCGCGGACTTCGGCTCTGAATCCAGACATCCAGTTCCTCGGCCAGGGCATAAACGGAGCCGCGCTTGTCATGCACATGCCGGTGGACAGGCATTCCCTCCCGCTTTTCCCAGCGCTGGACAGTGGTGACATCGCGGGTCAGATAGACCGCAATTTCCTTCCACGAGTCGAGCCGCCTTTCGGCGGGTTTCTCGACAGCCGATATTTCAATCGACGGCTCACCCACTTCGATCTCCGGGCAGCCCCCTCGTCGCGAGGGGAAGTGAGACATTATAGCGCTCTCTGTCGACCCGGCAATAGACGGTATTAGGCTGCAAATCGTTGTTTGCGCGTAGTGCTGCTTGACCCCTCTGTGCGGGGCATTCGATGGTGATTCCAGCTCAGGCGCGGGGTCGTTGAAATTCGGCTTACTCCCATCGATTACATGAAGAAGATGGGACTTTGGGCAGTTTGCAAATCTTCGGCGAATCCGGTGCCAATCACAGATACTGGAGACCCATATGAAAAGTAGAATCCTCACGTCGGTTGCAGGCGTGCTCTCAGTTCTTTTGTTCGTTTTAGTTACCTCAGCTTTGTCCCATCTTTTGTTCGTTTTGGTTTCAGGCACCACAGCCTTGTCCCAGGATCGCGGCTTTGGACCGGACCGACGGGCGCTGCACATCAGTGGCCTGATTAACGATTACTCGCCCTTGAGTGCAACCGTGAAAGGGAGTCCATGGGAGATGCATGGTCAATGGTCAATGGACCTGCATCCAGAGTGGCAGACGGCTGACTTTGTCGCGGATATGACGATGTCCGGATTTGGAAGAACTACCTTAGGTGCCGTCGATCCGACGCAGCCCCTTGTGAACCCTCACACGCACCACATCCGGTTGACGAATGTCAAAATCACCTGGGACATGACCGGCTGCCCCGCGTACGTTCCGCCAGTTACCATCACGGGCTTTCAACTGAACGGGACAGTCAGCTTGTTGACGGGGAACGGGACGATTGCCCCCTTTGAGACGACACCGCCTTCCTCCACGCTCCAGGTCTGTGTTACGGGCGGCCAGGACATCCCATACTCGATCCCGATTTCAAACATCACATTGGTGTTCGGCGGCCCTGCCACGACGCATTTCGGTCCGCAGGCCATTCACGGAGTCGTACGTTACGAGAAATAACAGCGGGGCACTGGCGCCACTGTAACCATCTGCCGCGCCACTGGCGACACTTGATAGACTCATGCCAGTGCGCCGACTCATCGTGAATGCAGACGACTTCGGACTGACCGACGGCATCAATCGTGCCGTGCGGGATCTGCACCAATTCGGGGCGTTAACCTCGACAACATTGATGGCCGCCGCGCCACGATTCGACGAAGCGGTTGAAATTTCCAGGCAACAAAAACTTCTTGGCGTCGGTTGTCATATCGTCCTGGTGGATGGAACCCCGGCTGCAAATCCGACAGCCATTCCCACTCTGCTCGATGCTGCCTGCCGTCGTGGCGACAAACCACAGCTTCGCGCAACGCTCGGGGAATTTGTTCGCGACCTGTATCTTGGCCGGATCGACAGCGCCCACATCGAACGGGAAGCGATTGCGCAAATCCAGCAGTTGCAGCAAGCCGGTGTCGCCGTCACACATGTCGACACGCACAAACACACGCACATGTTTCCCCCCGTTCTGAAGGGCGTAATGCGAGCTGCTCGGGCCTGTGGTATTCGCACGATACGCAATCCCTTCGAACCCGCTTGGAGTGTGGCCACAACCCCCGGCGCTGGACTAGTTCGCACATGGCAAGTTCGTTTGCTCGCTACCCTCCGTCACGGATTTTGGAAGTTGATCCGAGAGCAAGAATTTTTCACCACGGAGGGTTGCGTGGGCGTCGCCGCGACAGGAACCTTGAATGAGGCTACACTGCGAACTCTGCTGAATCGACTGCCGGAAGGTACTTTCGAGCTGGTCTGCCATCCCGCCTACATGGATGACGAATTGATGACAACGCGGACCCGCCTGCAACAATCGCGCCAGGTAGAACTCGCAGCGCTGCAGACGATTCCATCCATTCTTGGCAACGTCGAATTTCCCGTTCAACTCATCGACTTCGGCCAGTTATCGGCGCGCGGCACCACACTTGAACCGCAAGAATAAGTAGCCGGCATCCTTCGACCGGCATCTATGGATGAGGAAAGCAATCGCATATGAAAATCGGCATCACCTGTTATCCGACGTACGGCGGCAGTGGCGTAGTCGCCACGGAGCTGGGAATCGAATTGGCCAATCGCGGCCACGACATTCATTTCATCTCCTACGCGCAACCGTTTCGACTCAGCGGACGCGAAGAGAGAATTCATTTCCACGAAGTCCCAGTCTCGAATTATCCGCTGTTTGAATTTCCACCCTACTCGCTGGCGTTGGCGACGCGCATGTCAGAGGTCGCGGAATATTACGACCTCGACCTGTTGCATGTTCACTATGCAATCCCCCACTCGGTCAGCGCGATGCTGGCCCGCCAAATGCTGGCCCGCAGCGGCCGTCGGCTTCCCTTCGTGACCACGCTGCACGGAACCGACATCACCCTGGTCGGCGCCGATCGCGCGTACTTGCCGATCACCCGCTACGCCATCGACGAGAGCGATGGGGTCACCTCCATCTCCGACTATCTGCGGCGCAAGACGATCGAGACATTCGCAACCACGCGTCCGATTCATGTCATCACGAATTTCGTCAATTGCGACGTCTACCTGCGCGATCCAGAAGCCAGCAAAATCGTTCGCGCGCAATATGCCGAACCGCAGGAAGCTGTCCTGGTTCATCTGTCGAACTTCCGACCAGTCAAGAGAATTCAGGATGTGATTCGCATTTTCGCCGGCGTCGCCAAAGAAATGCCAGCCCGCTTATTGATGGTCGGCGATGGTCCAGAGCGTTCTTCGGCGGAATGGCTGGCAAAATCTTTGAACATCAGCGATCGCGTCGCCTTCCTCGGCAAGCACGATCAGGTCAACCAGCTATTGCCCGCGGCCGACCTGATGTTGATGCCGAGCGAACTGGAATCCTTTGGATTGGCGGCGCTGGAAGCGATGGCCTGCGAAGTTCCCACCATCGGCACCAACGTTGGCGGCGTGCCGGAATTAATTCATGATGGCGTGACCGGTCTGCTCTTTCCGGTCGGCGATGTGGACGCCATGTCCGCCGCAGCTGTCGGCTTGCTGAAAGATCGCGACCGCCTGAGAGAAATGGCGCGGGCTGGCCGCCAGGAAGCGCAGCGAACCTACTGTGCCTCGCGCGTAATCCCGAAGTATGAGGAGTTTTACGAGTCGATCCTGCGCAACTCTGGCCACTGAGTCGCCGTGTTTGTGGAGTTGATGGGAATCGTCAGAATGACGCGCGTGCCGCGGCCCGGACGGCTGAGAATCTCGAAGCCCGCGTCTGGGCCACAAAGCACCTGCATCCTCTCCCGCACGTTGCGCATGCCAACGCCGGTGCCAGACTGCAGCAAACCACTGCGATGCACCGGCGGTCCGTTCTCAACCGGCATGCCAACGCCATCGTCCTCCACTGTAATCACCAGCTTGTCATTCTGCAGCCGGCTGCGCAGGGTGATCGTGCCGCCTCCAATCCGCGGCTCCAGTCCGTGCTTGATGCCATTTTCAATCAGCGGCTGCAGCAGCATGCTGGGCACCAGGATCTCCAGCGTCTCCGGAGCAATTTCCTTCACCACGCGCAGTTTCTCAATCCCAAAGCGAACCACTTCAATGTCGAGATAATCGTCGGCGAATTGCAGTTCTTCCCGCAACGGCATCAGGTCGTCACGGTCTTGCAGCAGAACTCGCAAAATACTCGCCAGCTTGACGATCAGTTCACGGGCCAGCTCCGGTCGAAACCGCACCAGCGACGCGATGGAGTTGAGCGTGTTGAACAGAAAGTGCGGATTGATCTGGCGTTGCAGCGCGTCCAGGCGCGCATCCATCAAGAGTCTTTCCTGCTCCTCCAGCTTGCGCTCGATGCGGATCGCGTTCCAGATTTTCAGCGGAATTCCCACCACCATCGGCGCGCAAATGCAGATGGCGAGGAACAACAGCCAGCTGTCCGAGTGCAGCGCGAACAAACGACGCGGGTACAGATGCGAAATCCAGTTGCGCATCACCTGCATGCCAAGGATCAGCATCAACAGCAGAATCTGGCGATCGAGGCGCGGTCGCATCAGGTTTCTTCTGAATCCAGCGATAGATGCTGAGGTCGACGAATGGAGAAAAAGACCAGATGTCCTCCTCCGAAACAAACGCGCGATAGGTGCCAAAAATCAACGCGACCAGCCAGATTGAATGGCAATGTGAGGTATTCGCGGTGCAGCATCGCAGGAATCGAAAGAAACGCTCCGGCAATGATCGCCGGCGTTGTGCCCAGCAACAGCGCTACCAGAATCACCGCTTCAAAGGAAATATCCGCAGCCAGGAAATTCGGTACGACCACCCGCACCCACACTCCCAGCGTCAAAGGAACGCAGATACACGCCAGCAATCCCAGCATCTGACCGGCGCTGCGACGCGGGCTCAGCAGCAGGTCTTTGAATACCCTCGACCGCGAGAGCGCGCTGGAAAGCGCGGCCGCGATGCCCAGCTTGACTAACAGCGTGATCAGGATGAGTTTTGAATCAATCACGACTTCACTTTACTCCGTCCGTCGTTTGGATTCGCAAGGAACATTGCGGACCTATAATCGAGGTATGCCGTTTGAAAGTGTGCGCAAAGCTGCCGAAGCCGATTTCCCGACTCGCTGGGGCCATTTCCGTATCTTTGGCTTCGTAGGAACCCGTGCGGCTGAGGCTCCCGATCCAGAGTGCAAAACGGACGCAGTCCAGTCGAACGCGCCGGAAGAAATGGTCACCTTGGTCATGGGAGATGTATCGAGTGCGCCGCCGATCGTTCGCATCCATTCGCAATGTTTGACAGGAGATGTATTCGGCTCGCTGCGCTGCGATTGTCGCCTGCAGTTGGAGCTGGCTCTGCGAACCATCGCCGAGGAGGGCGCCGGAATCCTGCTGTACGAACAGCAGGAGGGTCGCGGCATTGGACTGATGCCAAAGCTGCAAGCCTACGCGCTGCAGGATAAAGGTCTGGACACAGTCGAAGCCAACGAGCAGCTGGGATTCAAAGCAGATTGCCGCGTGTTTGAGCTTCCAGCAGAGGTCCTGAAGCTGATGGGGATTACCGAGGTTCGCCTGATGACGAACAATCCAGACAAAGTGGCTGCGCTGGAATCGGCCGGCATTCGCGTGATCGAACGCCTATCTTCAGTCGTTGAATCCCAGGAAAGCTTCGAAAAATACCTTCAGGTCAAGCGCGACAAGATGGGCCACATCACCGAGGAAGCGGATTCCGTAAATTCTTAGGCCGACGGTTGTTCGCGCAACTCTAACAATACTTTCGCCGTCGTGATCGCCTGCCCAACATGGCGCTGCGTGTGTTCCGCACAATGAATGAGCAAACCGGCCACTGTGGTCGGCAACTTTCTGCGGCCCACCTCGCGAGACTCTGGCCAGGTCGCAAAATCAATGGCGCAAACCCGTCGCTCCGTATCACGCACGCCCGATTCAAATTCCGCCAGGATTTCCTCTTTGCTCCCCTCAGGACGCATTTCCGCCGCAAGCGTTTGTAGCTGCGCCGCGCTGAGCGATTTCCCTTCCGCATACGTCAGCAATCGATCCAGGCTGCCCACGATATGTCGCAGCTGAAACGCCACCGACGCCAGCCCGTATGGACGCGCGTGCATATCTTCCGAAACCAGCGGCTCACACCATTGCGAAATATCTTCGCGCGCCATTTCCAGCGCATGCAGAATGGCACGCTGCTCGGCTGGAAACTCCGTCAGAGTCCCGCGCAACCATGGCTCCGGCTGCGATTTCGTTTTCGCGATTGGTGGAATTTGGGCCATGACTTTTTTATCTAACGCGACCGAACAATGTCTACGAAGACCTCTCCGTAAAATCTTTCTCAAAGAAGTCTTCTATTTCAGAGAACGGTATCGAGCCGTCGAATCCCTCCATACTGCCTTCATTTGCGATCTTTCTTGCTGCCCGGATAAAGCCTGTCCATGCAGCCCGGGCCAATGCGGAACCGACGCTCACCCGGCGCACTCCCATGGCTGCCAGGTCTGCAATCTTCAGCCCCGTATTCGAACTCATCAGTACATTCACCGGCTTGGGACTCACCGCCGCCACGATCGCCTGAATCTCCTCCGGCGTTTTCGGCCCGGGAGCATAAAGAACATCCGCGCCCGCCTCGGCGTACGCTTCCAGGCGGCGAATGGCCTCTGGCAAGGGCTCGGGATGGCCCACCAGGTAGCATTCGGCGCGAGCCGTCAACAGGACATTCGCGCCCGACCCGTCGATCGCCGCGCGTGCTGCTCTAATTCTTTCGACAGCAAGAGGCAACTCATACAACGGCTGCTCGCGTCGACCTGTCGCATCTTCAATCGAAAGCCCTGCAACGCCGGTTTCGACGCAAAGCCTGACATTCGCAGCCACGCCGTCTGGCTCATCCGCGTAGCCTGCCTGAAAATCCGCATTGACGGGAATTTCAACAGCTCCAACAATTTCCGCAATATGATCAAGAACCATGTCGCGTGACGCGGCCCACGCCGCATCCGGAAGGCCTCTCGAAAAAGCGAACCCGCCACTCGTTGTCGCGAGTGCCTTAAATCCAAGATGGCGCAGATATCTGGCGGTGCCGGGGTCCCACGGGTTCGGAATCACAAAGCATCCGCTCTCGTGGAGCTTTCTGAATTCTTCCCGTCGAGCAGCAAAGTTCGATGATTGTTTTATGGGAATTCGCGGGTCTTCTAAAGCGGGAGTTTGTGGGTTTTTCATAAATCACCGGAGGACCGCGTTGAAGCGGCCCCGTCGATGGTTGAAATGACCGTCACGCCATCGGAATTGCGGCTTCTGGAGAACTCTCCGCACCGCTCTTCACGCGCACAACGGTAATTTTATGGAAGCCTTCTTTGAACGATGGCGGACGCAGTCGCTCTGCCATGCTGCGCATCGCGGCCTCATTCACCATGTAATCCCGTCGCATGTTTCGCTCCATGCACACCTCGAACGGCACATCGAAAAAGACAGCATGCACTTCATATCCGAAGCTGCGAGCCATCTTGATCCACTGCCGTCTCTCATGCGGCGACAGATTCGTCGCGTCAACATAGTTCCACGGCATTTTCGCAATCAACCGCGCACGCAACAAAGATCGCAGTGTCGAAAACACCAGCCCTTGGTAGCGCTGTTCGGTGATGTCATCGAACAGAATGCTGCGCAGCATGTCGCTGGAAAGTGGCGTGACCCCGCGACGTTTGAACCACGTCGTCTTGCCCGATCCCGGCAATCCAATCGCCAGCACCACGTAGCCCTTTGGGGATTTCGAGGCCTGCAGTTCCGCTGGCGGCTGCCCCAGCGACTCTGGTTGCGTCTCTATCACCAGGTTCGGATTAGGTTCTGGAATCGAGGATCCTCCGCTGTTTTGAGGCTCGCGACCACCGGCCGCTTGCCCTTCGGAACGGTTTCCATGCCGATTTCTCCAGTTCCGACCCGACCGCTTTTCGTCGGACCCTCCGGATGAAACGGCTTCAGGCGCGTCGGCAACAGGAGTTGGCTCCGCGCGTTCTGCTCGAGCAGGTACTTTCGCTGCATCCTCGCGCTCGAGCGATTGAGGATACGACGGTTGTAGTGGTGTTGGCTGGTCTTGCGGAATCTCGTGGCCAATCTTTCCGGTTGACTCGGAATTGTTGGTCACCGGCTTCTTGCGGCGTCTCATTAGTTTTTCGCGCACCCAATCGCGCATGATGCGCTTGTAACACATTGGCAGCACGCGCTGCAAACTGGCGGTCGATTTCTTCCGACTTCGCCGAAAACTGCACAGTCGCACAAGCGACCGCTACAGAATTTCATTTGCTCTTCCAGCATAACTTCTTTTGCATCTGCAGTCCGCGCTCATCCGCACAGTCGCCTGTGTTCCGCATCACGCAAGCAGGCCCGCGCGGCATCGTACAATGGAAGTGTATCCACTATGTTCATCAACCATCGTTCATCACAGGAGGGGTATTTCCCATGGCAGTAAAGGTTGGCATCAACGGTTTTGGCCGCATCGGCCGGAATGTATTGCGGGCATCTTTAGGCAACCCAGAGATCGATTTTGTAGCCGTCAATGATCTGACTGACCCGAAGACGCTGGCGCATCTGCTCAAGCACGACTCTGTCCTTGGCAATCTGCCGAACGACGTGCAACACGGCGACGACTTCATCAGCGTAGACGGGAAAGAAGATCAAGGTATTTGCTGAGAGAGACCCCGCCAAGCTTCCCTGGGAGTCCGTCGGCGCCCAGATCGTCATCGAATCGACCGGACATTTTACGGACGCCACCAAGGCGAAAGCCCACCTGGGGCCGACCGTGAAGAAAGTCATCATCTCCGCCCCGGCCACCAACGAAGATTTGACCGTGGTGTTGGGCGTGAATGAAAACAAGTACGATCCGGCCAAGCACAACGTCATCTCGAACGCTTCCTGCACCACGAATTGCCTGGCTCCCGTAGCGAAGGTTCTGCTGGACAGCTTCGGCATCAAATCTGGCCTGATGAACACCATTCACAGCTTCACCAACGATCAAGTCACGCTCGATTTTCCCCACAAGGATCTGCGCCGCGCCCGTGCCGCCAGCCTCTCCATCATCCCCACCTCCACTGGCGCCGCCAAAGCGCTGCACCTGGTGATTCCTGAGCTGAAGGGCAAGCTCGATGGCTTCTCGCTGCGCGTTCCAACCCCTGTGGTTTCCGTTGTCGACCTGACCGTCGAAACCGAAAAGCCGGTCACAGTGGAGGCCGTCAACGCCGCGCTGAAAACCGCTGCCGACGGCCCCATGAAAGGAATTCTGGGCTTCGAGACGGCTCCCCTGGTCTCCATCGACTTCCGAGGCAATCCGTTATCCTCCATCGTCGATTCTCCCCTGACCAAGGTGGTTGGAAACATGGTGAAGGTGCTCAGCTGGTATGACAACGAGTGGGGTTACTCCTGCCGCGTCAAGGACCTGATCCTCTTCGTGACGAAAAAGGGCCTATAGCAGTGGCTGGCATGGCCAATCCCGTCAACTTGGCACCGCCGTTCACGCGCCAGACGGCCATCCAGAAAGTGCGCAAAGCGGAAGACGGGTGGAATACGAGGGACCCTCACAAGGTGTCCCTCGTATACACCGTTGATAGCCGGTGGCGGAATCGCGCGGAGTTCATCCACGGTCGGAACGAGATTGTCGAATTCCTAACCCGCAAGTGGCGAAAAGAGCTCGATTATCGGCTGATCAAGGAGATGTGGGCGTTTGATGATCGTCGGATCGCCGCACGATTCGCCTATGAATGGCATGACGATGCGGGCCACTGGTTCCGTTCCTACGGCAATGAAAATTGGGAGTTCGATGACCTCGGCCTCATGTTGACCCGTCATGCGAGCATCAACGATTTGCCGATTCAAGTATCGGAGCGGCTTTACCACTGGCCGCTGGGGCCTCGGCCCGCAGACCATCCGGGGTTAAGCGATCTTGGGCTTTAACGTTCTCGCGACGCAATCATAGATATACAGGAGCACCGCGATGCGACAAAACATTCCTGGCTCCTCCCCGTACGAACCCATCATTGGATTTTCACGTGCCGTGCGGATTGGAAACACGGTTCACGTCTCCGGTACTGGACCTGTCGGCGCCGATGAAGCCAATGCCGCCGACCAGACCCGCCACGTGTTGACCATCATCCAAAAGATTCTCGAGCAGGCCGGCGCCAGGTTAGAAGACGTGGTGCGCACCCGCATGTACCTGACTCACGTGGAGGACTGGGAAGAAGTCGGACGAGTTCACGGTGAATTCTTCGGTTCTATCCGTCCCGCTGCTACCATGGTTGTCGTCGCGAAACTGCTGAACCCATCGTGGCGTATCGAGATGGAAGCAGAAGCGACGATTTCCGACTAATTGGCAGCGGAGGAACGAAGTGAGACAAGGATTGGTGCACAATTCTCTGACGCAACCAGCGTCTTCGATTCGGAACCGAATTCTCCGCGGAGTACTTTGCGGCTGCGTGGTGCTGGCCACGGTTTTCGCCCCCGGAATAGGCACAGCTCAGCCCGATAACACATCCGCAGGCGGCAAATTGTCCGCGAATTGGGAAGACTTGACTGGACCGGACTTTATCCAGGCAATCCACCAGTCGCAGGGAGTCTGCCTTCTGCCATTCGGCATCATGGAGAAACACGGCACCCAGCTTCCTATCGGCACGGACCTGATCGACGTCCGATACGCTTCTTTCCAGGCCGTCAAGCAGGAATACGCCGTCGTCTTTCCACCGTACTATTTCGGTCAGATTGCGGAAGCACGCCACCAGCCTGGAACGATCTCCTATCCCGCACGCCTGCAGATGGAACTGCTGCAGATGACCACGGATGAAATGGCCCGCAATGGCTGCAAGAAGATCATCATCGTAAACGGGCACGGCGGCAACGAAAGTCTTCTGCCCTACTTCGCGCAGTCGCAATTGGACTCGCCGCACGATTATGTCGTCTACATCCGCAGTTTGCCGTCACATCGCGCACCCAACGCCCCACCGCTGAAAGATAAGGTGGATGAACATGCCGGCGAAACTGAAACTTCGCTCATGATGGTCGCGCGCCCCGATTTGGTGCACATGAACCGCGTCGGCCAGGAGTCAGGCGCCGATCAGGATAGAGTGCATCTTCCGCCCGGTGTTTACACCGGCATCTGGTGGTATGCGAAATTTCCGAATCACTATGCCGGCTACGCGCAATATGCCGACAAATCGCGGGGGGAGACGGACATGAAGGCGTGGGCTGACGACATCGCAGACGCCATCCGCGCGGTACGGACCGACCAGACCAGTCTGCAACTTCAGAACGAGTTCTATCAGAAATCAACACACCCGCTGGACACGAAACAATAACCGTAGAAAGCGTCTTCAACGCGCCGGTTCAATAGCAATCGCCACGCCGCTGTGGCAAGAAAAAAGCGCGAGCACCCCATATGGGCGCTCGCGTTTCCGTTGACGGCGGCTGCGAATTGACGATGCAGTCAGCCGATTCAACTACGACCGGCAAACGATTTCGCCGTTCATGCCCTCCGGATAGAAGCCGCCTGAACATTTCCCGCCGCCATACACAATATTCAGAACTTGCGACGTCGTACGTGGAATGCTCAACCCATTGCCGTTCACATCGTAAGGATGACTGGAATTCGGCGGGATGTCCAAGGAGTCCACAGCAGGGCTAGCCACGCCCTTCATGATGCAGATGGCGCGAATGGCGCCCGAGTGTTGCGCTTCGGTGGAGAGAATGGCCCCCGCCGCAGCAAGATAAGCACTGCTGGAAATCAACGGCGCCGCCCCAAGGTACGCGCTGACGCCCACATCTTCAAATTGCCTTGCGAGTTTCAAAAAGCTGTCGAGGTTGGCAAATCCGTAGCCGAGCGCATCCAGATTGATGGCGGGCTTCTTCGCTGCTCCTGCGCCCAACGCCGCACGAAGATACAGCACGTGCTCCTGCTCAGTCTCTCGTAGAGCCGTGGCCTGGTATCCGAATTCGCCGAAGCTCTTGACCAGTGCGCCGCCAGTTGTGGGACCCGTCTCGTCGCTCGCGGATAGAATTCCGCGCTTCACCAGGCCTGCTCCGTACGTCGCCATGGAGTAGAACTCGGCCTCGAGATATTCCAGGTTAAGAGCGAAGTTCAAAATATCGGCATCACTGACCCCGGTGGCAGCGGATACTTCTTGTTCTTTTGCTCCAAATTGACTGCCGACAATCGCTGCCCCAGCCAGGCCCAGCCCTGTAAAGCCTACGCTTTTGACGAAGGAGCGACGGTTGATTGCGGATGTTGGGAGGTTGTTTTCCTGCTCGTTCTGTTTCATGGGTTTTCCTCTTGTGCAGATGCTGGCAACACACACGTTGGGCCCATCCGCTCAACACGTCAGCAGTCAGGCCGTAAGGTTGCAAGGTGATTGGACAGAGTCGAATAGGGAAATGGGCCCGCTATTTGGCTCGAGATCCGGAGCGGTTCCCTCGGCGACGGCCGAGAGTCCTCCAAATCTAGTACGGCGCCGTCTCCACTTTGGATTGGCGTGACTGCGAAGAATTCTCAGAATTGCAATTCCGGACGCAAAACAGCTGTGTCGACGGTCACGCCGGTGCATCGGCAAGAGTCGATATGCTTATCACGAAAGTGCCCCGCGCTTTGCGGACACTCACATGTCCACATCGAAAAGTATTAGTATCGGGGTAGACCCAGTGATACAAATCTGCTTCACAATTTGAACGTCAGGCCTACTGCCTCTATGTCAAAACTATCGATTCGAGATCTCTCCCTGGAACATCAGCACGTCCTCATCCGTGTAGACTTCAACGTCCCTCTGTCGGAAGACGGCACCCAGATCATGGATGACACGCGCATCCGTGAGACGCTGCCGACGCTGGAATATGCCATTCGTCACCGCGCCAAAGTGATTCTCGCTTCCCATCTCGGCCGTCCCAAGGGAAAGCCGAATGCCAAGATGAGCCTGCGCCCGGTCGTCGATCGCCTGCGTCAGCTTCTCGGACATAGTCTCGGCCAGTCGGTGAACGTCGGCTTCTCACCCGACTGCGTGGGTGAAACTCCGGAAGAGATGGTGCGCATGTTGGAATCCGGCCAGGTGCTGCTATTGGAGAACCTGCGCTTTCACGCCGAAGAAGAGAAAAACGACCCAGCCTTCGCAAAACAGCTGGCGAAACTTTGCGACCTGTATGTCAATGACGCCTTCGGCAGTGCCCATCGAGCCCACGCGTCCACGGAAGGCATCACGCATTTCGTCGCAAAATCAGCCGCCGGCTTGTTAATGGAAAAAGAATTGACCTACCTCGGCAAGGCACTGAGCGATCCGGAAAAGCCCTTCATCGCGATCCTCGGCGGCGCCAAAGTCTCCGACAAAATTCAGGTGATCCATAATCTGCTCGACAAAGTCGACGCGTTGCTGATCGGCGGCGGCATGGCCTATACCTTCCTGAAAGCCAGAGGTCAGGATGTCGGCAAGTCCCTGCTGGAGATCGACAAGCTGGATGTGGCGCGAGAAGCCATGGAGACCGCGGCCAAGCGCGGTGTGCGTTTTCTGCTGCCGGTCGACCACGTGTTGGCCGACAAGTTTGCTCCCGATGCGCAAACCAAAATCTCAGCCGGCGACAAACCCTTCCCTGCCGACTGGATGGCGCTCGACATTGGCCCGGAAACCATTGACCTGTTTGTCGATGAGATCTCCCGCGCCCGAACCATTGTGTGGAACGGTCCGATGGGAGTGTTTGAGATGCCCGCCTTTGCCCATGGAACCATGCAAGTCGCCCAGGCCGTGGCCGACAATCCTTCTGCAATTTCCATCGTCGGCGGGGGAGATTCGGTGGCCGCGGTTCACAAGGCCGGAATCGCCGATAAAATTACCCACATTTCGACCGGCGGTGGCGCGTCGCTTGAGTTCCTCGAAGGCAAAAAACTACCGGGCGTAGAAGCCCTGACGGAGAAGACCGCGTGAGCACTCGCAAGCCCCTGATTGCCGCCAACTGGAAAATGTACAAAACACCTTCCCAGTCGAGCGAATTTGTTACAGCCTTTCTTCCTTTGGTTCACAATCACACCCGCGACGAGATTGTTCTCTGCCCTCCCTTCGTCGACATTGCCGCCGTTGTTACCGGCACTCACGGCAGCCACATTCACGTTGGCGGACAGAACATGACCTGGCACGAAGAAGGCGCATTTACCGGCGAGATCTCCGCGCCGATGCTGGTAGCCTCCGGATGCACGCACGTCATCCTCGGCCACTCCGAGCGTCGCCAGTATTTTGGCGAGACCGATGAAACCGTCAACAAGAAGCTGCATACGGCACTGAAGCACAAATTGACGCCGATCGTCTGCGTCGGTGAGTTACTCGCCGAGCGCGAAGCCGGCCAAACAGAAGAAGTTCTGCTGCGGCAGACCTCGAAAGCGCTCCATGGCATCGCACATGACGCCGCAGCTCCCATCGTGATTGCCTATGAACCTGTGTGGGCGATCGGCACCGGCAAAACAGCAACCCCACAAATGGCCTCAGACGCGCATCACATCATTCGCGAGCAAGTGGCGCGCTCGCTCAGCCGTGAAATCGCCGACAAAATGCGCATCCTCTACGGCGGAAGCGTCAAGCCGGACAACGCCAGCGCTTTGATGAGCCAGGAAGACATCGACGGCGCTTTGGTAGGCGGTGCCAGTCTCGATCCCCACTCGTTTTCTAAAATTGTTCTCTACTAGTTCAACAAATTTTTGCTGCATGTATTCTTGAGTAGGAATGCTGCGCAGCCATATTCGCGAATGGTTGCGTTGTCCAGTCCGCTTCGATTGTTGTAACCGCTAGCTTTCCGTACTTCACCAAAATTTCATGCCCCTGCGCGCTGTCATTTTCGATTATGGTATGGTTCTGTCCGGTCCGCCGGAACCAGGCGCTCGCGCCCGTCTGCTGGAAATCTCCAGGCTTTCGCCAGAAGTTTTCGATACGCATTACTGGCGCTATCGACTCGATTACGACCGTGGCACGCTGAATGGACGCACCTACTGGCCGACCATCGCTCGCGATGCGGGCATTTCTTTTTCGCCCGATCAAATCGAAGCGCTGATCGAGCAGGATGTTCAGTTATGGGCGACTGTCGACCCCATCATGCTGGAGTGGGTGAACCGTGTTCGCGCCTCGGGGATGAAGATTGCCATCCTGTCCAACATGGGCGAAGAACTGCTCTCCTACATGCGACAAAATTTTGCCTGGCTGGACGGCTTTCATCACCTCACCTGGTCCTGTGAATTGAACTTGATTAAGCCGATGGCTGCGATCTACGAACATACATTGGAGAAGTTAAATGTTCGTGCCGACGAAGCGCTCTTCATCGACGACCGTCTGGAAAATGTAGAAGGCGCGCGAGCCCTTGGGATTCACAGCCTGTTATTCCGTGGCTTTCGCCACCTTCAAGAAGACTTGCAGCGAGAAGGTCTGGCCGACCAGCTCCCGCCCCTGCCGCAAGGCGAACTTCACGTCTGATTTTCAGCTGTTCTGTTCGGTCCCAACACCGATTAAAACTGCAGCTACCGCGCAAGCAGCGATGGTTTGTCCATAAGGATGGGAACCTGCTCGACAATTTCAACGTTGAAGCCTTGCAGCGCCGGAACGTGTGTCGGCGTGTTGGTCAGCAGACGAATCTTGCGAATTTCCAGGTCGGAAAGAATCTGACCGCCCAGCCCTACCTGGCGAAGGATTCTGTACTGCCGGTCTTCACTTCGCTCATGTGTGCGCGGGTCGCGATGAAACACCAGCCTCGCATCAGGCCCTTTGGTATCGATGCCAAAACCTTTGGTGTTGTTATGCAGATAAATCAATGCGCCGCGTCCCGCTTCAGCAATCATCTGTAAGGATCGGCGCACCACCTGCTGGCAGTCGCATAGCGGAGTGCCAAACACGTCGCCGGCCAGGCAATGCGTGTGCACCCGAACCAGCACTGGCTCGTCAGTCTCCGCCACATCACCATAGACCAAAGCGACATGGCTTTCGCCGCCATCCACTTCGCTCTCATACGCGATCATGCGAAATTCCCCAAATGGAGTCGGCAGCATCGATTCCGCAACGCGATAGATATTGCGCTCGTTTTGCAGGCGATATCGGATCAGTTCTGCAACCGTCAGCAACTTGATGCCATGCTCTCCGCAAAACTCGATCAGGTCCGGCACACGCGCCATGGTGCCGTCATCCTTCATGATTTCGCAAATCACTCCTGCAGGAATCAGTCCGGCCATGCGCGCCAAATCGACCGAAGCTTCCGTCTGTCCCGCACGCACCAGTACGCCACCGCGACGAGCACGCAGAGGAAATACGTGTCCCGGTCGCGCCAGGTCCGCTGCCCCGGATTTAGGATCGATCGCGATGCGAATCGTGTGCGCACGATCATGGGCACTGATTCCCGTAGTCACTCCCTCACGGGCCTCAATGCTTTCTGTGAATGCTGTGCCAAAACGCGAGGTATTCTCTTCGGTCATCGGACGCAGGCGAAGATGATCCGCCCGATCCTCCGTGAGCGCCAGGCAAATCAAGCCACGCCCAAACCGAGCCATGAAATTAATGGCTTCCGGCGTGACGAATTCCGCCGCCAGCGTCAGATCGCCTTCGTTCTCGCGGTTTTCGTCGTCAACTACGACGATCATCCGACCCGCCTGAATCTCTTCAATGGCGGTTGGAACATCGACAAATGGAGTGGCCGTCACCATTGCACTTATTGTACCGAGACACATGCTTGCGAACGTTTTCAGGCAAAAGAAATGCCACCCCGGTTGAGGTGGCATCTCCAGTTGCGAATGGTTTTCCTTACAGCGAGGATTCGATTTCAAAACCCCATGCTTCCAGCAGTGCTTCCGGAATATACTTCGAATTTTTGTTCCGGCGTGCCCATTCCCGTAAGCGAGTGGACCGAATGTATTGGTCCGGGGTTAGTTTGTATTCCTTGACAACCTGTTCAAAAGAAGTCACCGTAGGCACTACCGGACCGATCGGTTCGGGCTTGCCCCAGTTTGGATTTCCGCGGCGTTTTGCCATGAATTCGCTATTCCTTTGCTGGCTAGAGTGTGTGCGGGTTCAACGAGAGAATGTGCGATCACCCTTGCAGAGGGGGTGCGAAGGCGTGAACCATCTTCAATTTTACGAAGAAACTCTCCAAAAATCAATAGGCTGCAAGGCTTTTCTCCAGGGTGAATGGTACCGATCTAGCGACCCAAGCCTAAGAAAAGAAAGGTGCCGGAGCGATTTAGCTGTGGATACGGAGTGCCTCTCGCAGCAACACCTCCGCGCCTCGCCAGAAGATCTGCACCCCGATCGCGAACAAAATAAAGGAGATAATTCGCAGAATTCCGTGAATTGTCTGCCGCGATACCTTGCGTGCCAATGCCGGAGCATAGCCGTAGGCGAAATAGATCATGCCGCACAACACCACCACCGCCAGAAAAAGTCCAAGCTGGCTGAAGATGCTGTCGATGGAGGTTGGCTGTTCCGCGTGCGCCGCCAGCGTCAGGGTCACAACCACAGACCCTGGTCCCGCAGTCAACGGAAAGGTAAAAGGGTAAAACGCTTTTGAATCGAGTTCCTCGAGCGAACTGGAATGCCCTGCGGTTTGCTCCGTTTCCGGGGCGTCCGGTTGATTCAACAAGGTCCAGCCCATCGAGGCAAGAACCAATCCGCCCGCAACCTGGATCACAGGAAGGGAAATTCCGAAGAACGTCAACACCAGGGCCCCAGCCAGGTCAACGACCATCAGAAATAGGACGGTGTAGAGTGCAACTCTGCGGGCAAGGCGCCGATACACAATCGCGTCAGCCGGCCCCACCATTCCCAGGAATAGCATTGCGGACCCGAAGGGATTGAGCAGAGGAAAAAGCGCACTGAACGCAATCGTAAAAAAATCAAAGAGTCGAACGATCAGCGGCAACAGGCGGGCGTGCATTCTAGAGCTACTGTAGCAAAGCAATTGCTAGGCAGAGTTGTGAATTTAGAAGCAGGCAAAAGGGCGGCGCTCCCGTTCGAACGCCGCCCTCCATGTTTTCGACCGGCGGGAAGAATTAGCGATGATCGCCCTTATGCGATTGAGAGCCTGCCCGCGCGTGTTCCTCAGGGCTCATTGACTTCCCGCCCTTGGAACCAGCTTCCGAGCGACTCACCCTGGAACGCTCGTGCGCATCGCTCGAGCTTTGATGAGCCCGTGTCGAATGTTCATGGGCCTGCGTAGAATGCTGAAACCCTTGCTCGTGGTCTCCGCGACCGTGACTGTCAGCTGCGTTTCGGTGAGACTTGGCTGCGTTCTCATGATGTTCTGCGGCTCTGCTGTGTTCTTCTCTAGGCATTGTTTCACTCCATTCGGGACATATCCCTTATTTAAGTAGGATGGATCGCAAATGCGCGTTGTTGTCCCGCTCTTCACTCCAGCATTCATGCGCCCAACAAAGAAATTTGCTTCGTCGCTGATTCCGTACAACTGAAACTTTTCGCGTCGCAACCTGGAGTTCACTCACGCCAACAATTCTTCCATGCGTGCCTGCAGCCTTTTCGCATCTCTTGGCGCGCGAACTTTTGCGTCATTATCGAAGTACACAAAGACATCTCTTTTCGCGCGTCTCACGGTTCTCTTCGTGCTGGCATACTCCCCGTCGCTCGATTCACCGCCCTTCGCCCATGCAGCCACGCGTCCCGCCCATTCTTCAATTGCATTCTTGCTATAGCCGCTCGAATACAACACCTTGGAACCATGCAGACGACAGTAAACAAAGTCGGAAGTCACATCCATCAGGCGCGGCCACTCGACGGCATCTGCACACACTAGCGCAACCTTATATTTGCGTAGCATCGCAATGAACTCTGGCACGACAAAACTGGGATGACGAATTTCCAGGGCATGGCGAAGCGGCCGGTTTCGATCTGATCTCCAGAAAAGATCTTCCCTCGACCATCCGATCGTGATTCTTCCCCAGCTCAACCGCCTCGCTTGTGTTTCTCGGCAGTAGTTCGAGGAAGCTTTCCATCAACTCATCGGAGTATTTGAAATTTGGCGGAAGCTGCCACAGGATCGGCCCCAATTTTGGCCCTAGCTTCAAAATGCCAGACGCGAAAAAATTCGCCAGAGGGATTTCAACGTCTCGCAGGCGGCGCATGTGGGTGATGTATCGAGGCGCCTTGACGGAAAACATGAAATCCGGTGGAGTGCGGTCTGCCCACGACTGATAACTCGATGGCCGCTGCAGGGAATAGAACGTTCCATTGATTTCAATGGTTCGAAAAATGCCTGCCGCGTATTCCAGTTCGTATTTTTGCGATAACTTCGTTCGGGAAAAATACACCGCGCCAGGGAGGATACGTCCATCCCGAAATCCCGATGCGAATTATTCCGGCAGCACTCATCGCACTATCCCTGGTATCTAATCTCCGACGACGCTCGTTCGAATTCTAGACACCAGGTTCGCATCACTTGCGTCCCGCAAGGTCGCTCCAATAGCGTCGAGTGCCCTGCGCCACTCAACCCATTTTCATGCAGCGGTGCTGTCTCGAAAACTGCGAATCTTGTCGTGGGCTTCAAGAATATGAGCCTGCTGTTCGCGCAGCAGATCGGCAATGTTCCCAGGCAGCGTTTCGTTCAGGGCTTCCGCGTATTTCTCCTTGGCCTCGTCCTCTCCCTCTTCCGCTGTCTTCAGCAGCGTATGGTCGCCGCCACCCAGCTGCGCCTTCAAGTCCGCCCAGACGCGGTGGACCGTACCGGCTGCAGTGCCGCCTTCCTTCACGTCGTGAACTCCCAGACGATGGAGTTCGTTCTCCAGTTCCGCCGCATACTCAGCCCGCAACTGGGTTTCTTGCAGGAAGTAATGCTTCGCCGTTTCATTCTTCAGCTCGGACCCAATGGCCGCCATGCCTCGTTGACCGTCGTGAAGTACCTGGATAACCGACCGCACAGTTCGAATTGCGTTGTCATTGTTCGACAAGATGATGTCTCCTCTGTCAGTTCAGATGGTGAGAAGCGATTTGCTGTTGTACCTTCGACCTCCACGCGTAAGTCTCTGCCGTCACAGAGGGATCGATCAAATCCGTTGCCCGCAAAGTCCCCTGCGGCAGCCCTCCTCAGGGGCGAAATCAGCGGCCCAGATGGTATAGTTGGTCTAAGCGCATTCCGCGGAAGTGGTGAAATGGCAGACACACCATCTTGAGGGGGTGGCGCCGAAAGGCATGGGGGTTCAAGTCCCCCCTTCCGCACCAGGAACCAGGCGTTTTGTCGCCATTGCGCACACAGTTTCCTACTCGAAAGTGACCCAATGATTTATCTGTTTACCGTTCTTCACGTCGTCGTATGTTTCGTTCTGATCGGGATTATCCTGCTGCAGCCGGGCAAGGGCGCGGATCTGGCTGGCGCGTTTGGCGGCCAGGGCTCGCAGACCGCCTTTGGCCCCCGCGGAACCGTCAATATTCTCACCAAGGTGACCACCTGGTGTGCGATCATCTTCGCCATTACGTCCATCTCGCTGACGGTTTTGGTCGCTCGGCACAGCACTGGCCATTCCGTGTTGCAGGGCATTCAATCAGCACCCGCGCAGAGCACCCCGCACAAGAAGTAAATGATTCACGAGATCTTTCCCGTCGGCCCCCTCGCCTGCAACTGCAGCATTCTCGCGGATGAGAGTTCCCTGCGGGCTACGGTCATCGACCCCGGCGCCAACGTCGACACGATTCTCGCCGTCCTGGAACGGCACCACCTGACCGTGGAGCAGATCATCGTGACCCATGCCCACATTGACCATGTAGGCGGCGCAGTCCAGCTGAAGCGCGCCACCGGCGCTCCAATCTACATGAACCAGCACGACATGCCTCTGCTGAAAATGATGAATATGCAGGCAGGTTGGCTAGGCGTTCCCGTGCCGGAAGTCTCCGCCCCGGATGTCGACGCCTCCGATCTGCTGGCGCTGACCATTGCCGGCGAGCCCGCGCAAGTGCTGCATACACCCGGGCACACGGAGGGCAGCATTTGCCTGCACCTGCCCAGCCCGCAACTCCTGCTGGCCGGCGATACCCTTTTTGCCGGTTCGATTGGCCGCACAGACCTTCCCGGCGGCAACCTCCGAAAGATCCTGCATTCCTTGAAAGCGCGTCTGCTGCCGCTGCCCGACGCCACACGGGTCTTTCCGGGCCATGGACCTTCTACGACGATCGGCGAGGAGCGGGAAACAAATCCATTCCTGATCAACCCGTAGAGTGTGCGACTGCAGCGCCGCAGTCCGCTCAGGCAATCGAACGTAGCAGCCGCTTGCAATTCCCTCTGCAAATTCGACTAGGGGCGGCAGCAAGCTGAGAACAATCCACCCATCCCCATCGAATCCATAAAAGTGTCCCGGATGCACGACGACCCGCTCCTGCTCGATGAGACGAATCGCCAGCGCATCTCCACTCATCAGGGCCGGCACTCGCAATACCGCATACCATCCTCCATCGACTCGCAGTCGAGAAACAGCCGGCGCATTAGCAAGCTGTCGATCTAACTCCTCCAGATTTTCGCGCACTCGCTGCCGAATTTGTCGCTGAATATCACTACGATTCGCCAACAGATACGGCATGGCATGCTGTACCGGCGCATTCATTGAGAGAAATGTATCGGCAATCATTTCCAACCGGGCCGTAGCAGATCCCAGCAAAGGTCTCGGGGCCAAACGCGGCGATCCACGCAGCCTTCATCTGCGGCAACCCAGCCACCTTGCTCAACCCGCTGAGCACATAGGTCAACACGCGATGCTCCCCGGTCGAAAAACTCGCATGCGAATTCTCGCGTGCGTCCGCCACATCGAGCGCGTAATCGAGAAACACTTCATCAACGATCAACGCCAGGCCATGCTCCTCGCAAACACACTCCAGCATTCTTCGTTCTGTCGGCGAAGTGAAATGTCCGGTTGGATTGTTAGGATGGACCACAACAATCGCGCGGGTCCGCGACGTGATGCGTTCCGTCAGTGCCGCCATATCGGTGTGCCATCCGTGATCGTAAAACAGCGGATACGGCACCAGGCGCACATCATCGAGGTCGGCCAGAAAGTCAAACAAAGGATAGCTGGGTCGCGCGATCAGAATTTCCGCGCCGGGATCGCAGTGCAGCCGAAACAGGTAGCTATAGGCCTCGCTGGTACTCGTCGTCAGGAAGATTTGTTCGGCTGAAATTTGAGATGCGGCAGCCTTGGCGTAGTATTCGACCACTGCGGCACGGGCAATGGGCAATCCTCGCGGATCGGGTTCGTATTCCAGGCATTCCGGCCGACTCAACTCCCCAAGAATCCCGGCGCGATCGTACTCAAATCCGCACATGGTCGGATTCGATGCGGTCAGATCGAAAATCGCCGTAGCCATCCGCGCGTAATCGTTCCAGGGCCGCTGCATATGCAGTCTTTTCCAGATTCCAATGGGTGCGTCGCGAAAATTCCTGCATCATACTTCATGTCTCATGTCGTCCGTGTCCGGGCCAGGTAGAAATGCTGCCTGATACAGACTATGCTGAAATCACAGCGGCGCAGCTTCGTAAATCGCCGTGAGACAAGGGCGGCATATTCTTGCGCGTCCTGCGCTTTGGTCGAATCCAATCAAGGAGGAACCCATGGAACGTCGAGATTTCATCAAGCAAGGAACCTTCGCGGCAATCGCTGTCGGCAGCGGAAGTTTTTCTCCTTCGTGGGCCGCATCTGACTCCGTAAAGACGACAGACCCGATTGCTCGCCGGCGTCTGGGCAAAACTGATGTCCATCTATCCATCATCGGCATGGGCGGAATTGTGGTGATGAACAGCACTCCCTCGGCTTCCAAGAGTATTGTTGCGGAAGCTGTCGATCGCGGCATCAACTATTTCGATGTTGCCCCCAGCTATGGTGACGCACAGCAGCTGCTTGGCCCCGCACTGGCGCCCTATCGTGAAAAAAGCTTTCTCGCATGCAAGACCAGCAAGCGCGACAAGGCAGGCTCACGAGCGGCTCTGGAAGAATCTCTTCAGTTGCTCAAGACCGACCACGTCGATCTCTATCAGTTTCACGCCCTGACGAAGATGACAGAACTAGACCAGGTGCTGGGACCAGGCGGCGCCATGGAAACTTTCGAAGCGGCGCGCAAGGAAGGAAAGGTTCGCTTCATCGGCTTCTCCGCGCATTCCGTGGAGACAGCAGTCGCGGCAATGGACAGATATCCGTTCGACACAGTTCTCTTCCCGATTAACTGGGTGTTGGTGTCCCAGGCGAATTTCGGCCCCACGGTCATCCAGAAGGCGCAGGAAAAAGGTGTCGGCATGCTGGCCATCAAGAGCATGTCGAAAACAGTGTGGCCAGCTTCTGAGAAGAAAGATCATCCGCACTCCAAATGCTGGTATGAACCCGCGAATTTTCCT
This sequence comes from uncultured Acidobacteriota bacterium, assembly GCA_963794795.1. Lineage (GTDB taxonomy): Bacteria > Acidobacteriota > Terriglobia > Terriglobales > Acidobacteriaceae > JAKAAZ01. The sequence goes on from CAWCFC010000021.1 coordinate 119,758, forward strand.
CACCAGGCTGCGCAGGGTCTGCGATACACATTAGGCCACTCCATCACAGCGGCCATTCCTCCGGGCGACGAAGCATATTTCCGCCTGGCTATGGACGTTGCGCAAAACTACAAACCGCTCGACTCCAAGGAGGAGCAAGCGTTGCTACACCAGGCATCCGGCCTAGAGCCGATCTTTCATCGTGGGAATGATGTCTAGAGTTGAAATTGAAACGGGATTGAATCGACTATGGAACTTTCGCAAAAACAAGTGCAGCTGGAAGATCGCATCCGAGAACTAGGCAGCGTGCTCGTCGCCTACTCCGGTGGAATCGATTCGGCGTATCTGGCGTACACCGCGCGTCGGGTCCTGGGTGACGCCATGCTGGCAGTCCTGGCTGACTCCGCCAGCTTGTCACGCGCGCACTTTGCCGATGCGTTGCGTTTTGCGGAGGAGCATTCGATTCCGATCCAGGTTCTGACCACTGCGGAACTGGACGATCCCGAATATGTAAAGAATGACGCGACCCGCTGCTTCCATTGCAAAGACGAACTTTTTTCCGTCATGGAAAAGGCGCACCTAGCCTCCAAATATCAGCATTTGGCGTACGGCATGAACGTTGACGATCGCGGCGAGTACCGTCCGGGCCAGCAAGCAGCGACCGCACACGGCGTGCTGGCTCCCTTGGCTGAGGTTGGATTGACGAAGCAGGAAATTCGCACCTTGGCGCTGCAGGCGGGTTTGCGCATCTGGGACAAGCCCGCATCCGCGTGTCTTTCTTCACGTGTCGAATATGGACGCCCGGTCACCCGAGAAGTGTTGCAGCAGATAGAAGACGGCGAAGCGTTATTGCATCAGATGGGATTTCGGCAGTTCCGCGTGCGCTATCACGGCGAGATGGTTCGCATTGAAATTGCCCGCGAAGAAATGCCGCACGCACTGAACATGGAAACTATGGATCGCATGACGTCGGCTTTTCGCAGCCTCGGCTTTAAATATGTCACGCTGGACTGCGAGGGCTATCGCTCCGGCTCCATGAACGCCATCCTTCCAGTCGAGTCGATTCGTTCGGTCAACCTGCAATAGATTTGTCGCATCTACTGTGGAGCGCTCGAAACCAGCGCCAGCCTCGGAACTTTGAACATTATGCGAATTGCTTATCTTGAGTGCTTTGCCGGAATCAGCGGCGACATGTTTCTGGGTGCGCTCGTCGATGCCGGCGTCGATCCAAAGTTGCTCCACGAAACCGTAGCCTCCCTGAACATTGGCGCGACTCTCGAAATCGAAAAAGTAGATCGCAGCGGAATCAACGCCAGCAAAGTACGCGTGCTGGTCAATGGCATCAACGCGGAAACTGCAGCCGACACCACGCATACGCATCCTCATTCCCATCACGAACACCATCACCATGGCCGCTCCCTCAGCGTCATTCGAGGCATGATTGAAACTGCTCCGCTGGCCGCAGCAGCAAAGGCGACAGCCATCCGCGCTTTCCAGTTACTCGGGGAGTCGGAAGCGAGGATTCACAACGTCCCGATCGAGACCATCCATTTTCACGAGGTCGGCGCGGTCGATTCAATTGTCGATATCGTGGCTGGAGCCGTCGGCACGCATGCCCTCGCCGCTGACTCCTGGATCTGCTCCCCATTAAACGTTGGCGGTGGCACGGTTGAATGCGCGCACGGCACCTTCCCTGTTCCCGCACCAGCGACCATGGACTTACTGCAGGGAGCGCCAACTTATTCCTCGGGCATCCAGATGGAGCTGGTCACGCCCACCGGCGCAGCCTTGGTTCGCGCGCTCAATTGCACCTTCAGTCCCGCTCCCGCGATGCGCGTCGACAAAATCGGATACGGCGCCGGCTCGCGCAATCCGAAACGCTTTCCCAACGTCGTGCGTCTCAGCCTTGGCGATACCGGCGAAGCCGCATCGATGGCTGGAGACAAAGTCGTCGTGATGGAAACTGCGGTGGACGACTTGAACCCCCAGGTATTGGGAGATTTCACAGAGCGCGCGTTGCAAGCTGGAGCTCTCGACGTGATGTGCTCGTCCGTGCACATGAAGAAAAACAGGCTGGCCACGCTGATTACAATTCTGTGCGATCGCGCGCACACCGAAACGCTGCAGCACCTTTTGTTTCGCGAGACCAGCACGTTGGGAGTGCGCATTCGCGAAGAGCGACGCGCCTGCCTCGACCGAAAATTCGTCAGCGTGCAGACCCAGTGGGGCGAGATCAGGATAAAAATTGGCTTGCTGAATGGCGTTGAAGTGAATGCAGCTCCGGAGTATGAAGATTGCAGGCGTTGTGCAGCGGAACATTCAGTTCCGCTCAAGCTCGTCATGCAGTCCGCGCTCGCGATCTATCAAACTACGCCACGCCCATAATTTCAGAAAGAGCGAACGACCATGGATCAAGAAACGCTGCTGCGCCTGCTCGAAGACGTCAAGAAAGGAACGATGTCGCCGCAGGACGCCTCGGCCAAGCTCGCGCGCCTGCCGTTTGAGGACATCGGCTTTGCTAAAGTTGACCACCACCGGCCTCTCCGCACCGGCTTGCCGGAAGTGATCCTTGCCTCTGGCAAGACGCCCGAACAAGTGGCTGAAATTTTCGAGCGAATGGCAGCGAGCGGCGTCGAAGTCCTGGCCACCCGCGCCGATGTGTCCACATTCGATGCAGTGCGGGAGCGGACGCCAGCCGCCAAGTATTTTCCGGTTCCGCGCGCCATCACTCTTCGCCAAAAAGAAAAAATCTCCCATCCGAATCAGCCCCGCATTGCCGTCGTCTGTGCGGGTACCAGCGATATTCCCGTGGCAGAAGAAGCCGCAGTGACCATCGATATCTTCGGCGGCGAAGTCGACCGGTTCTATGATGTCGGCGTTGCCGGGCTGCATCGGCTGCTCGCTCATCGCGACGCCCTGCAGCAGGCGCGTGTCATTATCGTTTGCGCCGGCATGGAAGGCGCGCTTCCAAGCGTGCTGGGAGGACTCGTCAGCGTTCCCGTGATCGCCGTGCCCACCAGCATCGGCTATGGCGCTTCCTTCCACGGATTGGCGGCGCTGTTGGGGATGCTGAACTCCTGCTCCCCGAACGTCACCGTCGTCAATATCGACAATGGTTTCGGCGCAGCCTACGTAGCGACGATGATCTGTCGCGGCCCCGTAAAATAGCGTGGCCACTGCGAACTCCTGTACGCCGTCGGCAAACATCGCGGGCAGCGCAAATCCGTCCTCACAGAATTCAACGCGAGAAACGTGTCCGCGTTGTGTGTCGCGCGACGCGGCGAATATAGTGTTCCGTATGGCAGAATTGAGACCGATCGCCGTTGCATTCTATCCGCAACAAGCGACCTTCCCACCTGATCTCATCCGAAAAGATTCCTTAACAGAAGCAGAGAGAGGAAACATGCCCACACTTCGGAAAATGTCCGCCTGGTTGATTGTCGCGTTGTTTTTCAGTGCTCTCCGCAGCGTTCCAATGCAGGCGCAGACCGAGCCTCCCGCGTCTGTGGAGCTAAGCTCAGGATGGCAAATTCAGGATGCCGCCAAGGTCTCCGCTGCAGGCGCGGCAATCTCCTCTGAGACCTACCAGCCCCAGGGCTGGTTAGCGGCAACCGTGCCTGGTACGGTGCTGACCAGTTTGGTGAATGATGGGGTGTATCCGGAGCCACTGTACGGCGAGAATAGCCGCCCCATCCCCGAGAGCCTCAATAAGACTTCCTACTGGTATCGCACAACATTGTCCGTGCCGAAAGAATATGCACACCGATACGTGGCGCTCCACTTCGACGGAGCGAATTTTCGATCGGAAGTGTGGGTGAATGGAACTCACGTGGGTACAATTCAGGGCGCATTTATCCGCGGACGATTCGACATTACAAAGTTGGTGGAGGCGGGCAAGACGGCGGTTCTGGCGGTGCAGGTGTTTCCCCAACCGCATCCCGGCGTCCCACATCAACATACGATCGCAAATGGAGTGGGCCGGAATGGCGGAGTCACGGCGATCGATGGACCCACGTTTCTCTCGACCATTGGATGGGACTGGCTGCCCTCCGTCGCCGATCGCGACACAGGCCTGTGGCAGAAAGTGTGGCTGTCCGCTTCTGGGCCTGTGCTGATTGAGAATCCGTACATCACAACCGACCTTCCTCTGCCGCGCATCGATTCCGCCGATGTGACCGTGAAGACGACAGTTGAGAATACATCCGAGAAACCGCAGACAGGCATGCTCGAAGGCAGCTTCGGTGATGTGGAGTTCTCCCAAAAGGTAACGCTGGCGCCGCACAGCACGCAGATCATCGCATTCGACCCGAAGACAACCCCGGTTCTGCATGTGACCAATCCCAGGCTGTGGTGGCCAAACGGATATGGCCCGCAAAATCTCTACACGCTTCATCTGCAGTTTGTGCAGCGCGGGAAAGATTCCGATGCGAAGGACACGACGTTTGGCATTCGCAAGATCACCTATGAATTGCCCGGATCGGACAACCTCGCGATCGCTGTCAATGGTGTGCCGGTATTCATTCGCGGCGGCGATTGGGGCCTGGATGAGGCCATGAAGCGTATCCCCCGCGCCCGCCTGGATGCCGAAATTCACCTGCACCAGATGGCGCACATGAACCTGATCCGCAACTGGGTCGGCCAAAGCACCAGCGAAGACTTTTACGAACTGTGCGACAAATACGGAATTCTTATCTGGGATGAATTTTTCCAACCCAATCCAAGCGACGGACCGAATCCGGACGACCTGCAAACCTACTTAGCGAACGTGAAGGACAAGGTCCTGCGAGTCCGCAATCATCCGTCGATCGCGGTGTGGTGCGCAAGAAATGAAGGCTACCCGCCGCCAGAGATTGCAAGCGTTCTGGACAAGATGATTCCAGAGCTGGATCCATCGCGCCTCTACCAACCGAGTTCCACCGCGGGTCGCGGAGTGGAGTCGCACGGGCCCTACTATTGGCGCGAACCTGCTGCCTTTTACGTGTACGACGCTCCCTTCAAAACGGAAACTGGCAGTGTCTCTGTTCCTACGCTCGAGTCCATTCACGCCATGATGCCCAAGAAAGATTGGGAGACTATCAATGACGACTGGGCGCAGCATGACCTGGCCAAGGGAGCGCAGCACGGCGATACCTATCCATACCTGCTGGCGGGGCGGTATGGCCGCGTAGTAAATCTAGCCGACTTCGTGCGCAAGGCACAAATGATGAACTACGAGGCCTTCCGCGCTATGTATGAAGGCCGCAATGCCATGCTCTTTCATCCCGACACCGGGGTCATTACCTGGATGAGCAACCCGGCCCATCCAAGCTTCGTGTGGCAACTCTACGATTATGACCTGGAGCCAAACTCCTCCTTGTTCGCCGTGGAGTCAGCGTCGGAGATGGTGCATATTCAGATGAACGAATCGAATGGGAATCTGCAGGTCATCAATAATCAGCCGCGCCCGATTTCCGGAGCCACGGCGCACCTGTCAATTCTCAACCTGGATGGAAAATCGGCGCTCGAGCGTGATTATCCCGTCAATGGCCCAGCGGATACGGCAATCAACCTGGGCGCAATCCCGCTTCCCAAAGATCTTTCCGCGGTGTATTTTGTGCGACTGCAACTGCGGGACTCCGCGGGAAACATTCTTTCGAGAAATCTTTACTGGAAGCCAAACCCGGCCAATGGCGAAGATCTGACGCCGCTCAATCAGTTGCCGGTGATGCACCTGACAGGCACGATCACTCGTCACGATGCGAATGGCCGCGTGCTGCTCGACGTTACCCTCACCAACCCAGGCGATACGATGGCACTGATGGCGCACCTGCAACTGCGAAGGAAAAGTTCTGGCCAGAGAGTGCTGCCGGTCTTTTACTCCGACAACTACATTTCATTAGCGCCCGGCGAGAGTCGCACCGTGACCATCGATGCATCTGGTGCGGACCTGAAAGGCGACACGCCATTGGTGGTGTTGGATGGATGGAATGTTGATGTCGCTCCGGTCACAAACACCGACAGCGCTCTCGCAACCAATGTCGACGCGCAAGTAAGCCACTGGCCCGCGACAGGTCTTCCGATGATCACAGCCGGCCTGGAAACGGAACAATAGGCGGCGAAGGCTAAATTCCCTCGAAGAATGGTGGATCGTCTTCTTCGCGCGGAAAAAGTGACTTCGGCAGAACTTCGATCATGCGCTCGTTCACCGCAAGGGTTGAATATCCGTACTTGTGATCTGGCGTTCGCGTAACCAGGCTGTTCTGTTCCAATGGCCCGCACAGACCATTCATCTCCAACGCGCTTTTTATGGTGCGGGCTCTCGCTACCACGTCCGCGCGAGCGATACCGCCTTTTAGAAGCAGAAACCTCAGCAAATCGCGTTGTACGCAACCCACGGATCGAAGCAATTCATCGACATGATTTTTCTGCGGCTCATCGATCATAGGCGGTTCGACAATCGGCGGTTTGAAATGCGTTTTAACGGGCGGTTCGACAATCGGCGTTTTAACAGGCGTTTTAACGGGCGTTTCAATGATCGGCGGTTTATTCATGGGAGTTTCGATGACCGGTGTTTTAAGTTGGGAGACTCCCGCTGTTTTATCCGGAACATCCAGCCAACGATATCGTGGATGGTTCATTTCTAACGCAAGATGAAGCTCGAAATCGTCCCTGAACTGCTGCATACTCTGATAGGTCGCAGATAGACCGCTGCCGTTTAACTCTTCCTGAAACTTCTGAATCAGGGCGTATTGGTTTTGGTCGACGTTTTTTTGCCCACCCCGCACCTCTGCGAAATAAACTTTCGCCGTTTTCCCTGCGGCAACATGCTTTTTGATTTCCTCTACGGTGCCACTGATTGATTCCTTTGTTGGCGTTCCTGTGCGTGTGCCGAAGAGGCCAATCACAATGTCTGCGTCATCAAGAAGCTGGCGGTTGATAACTGCGTGAGCAGGAACTCCAATTTGCGGAGTGCTGTATGTCTCCCATTTGATGGGCAACAGGACCAATCGACGAACTGAGGCGTTAGCATCGTTCCATCGATAAATCGCCCCAGTCACTATCTTTCGCTCCTCCGCAACATCCTCGGCTGACGCGATCATGACCTTCAACACGTTGGCTTGAAAACTCATCTTCCCGACCTTTCTTCCCTCGCCGAACATCTCAATACTTAACGGATGTGCGGCAGAGGTGGAATGATGTCTGACCTCATGCAGAGTTCGGCGTAGGTTTCCAGTCAGTGCGTAATCCCAGCGTGTTTTTTCTGACGTTGCCGACCGGTGCGTCGACCTTCCACTCCTTCATTCTTCAAGCTTTGTATGCGGGTATTCGCACCATTTAAACATATACCGAGAGGCGGTGACTGTCGGCAGGACAGAAGCACACAGCAACACAGGGAACCTTTGTGCTCAATGGCACGGAAAGTTGCCTAAACTATTGATAATTGGTGGACGCGGAAGGAATCGAACCTTCAACCTGTCGATTAAGAGTCGAATGCTCTGCCAGTTGAGCTACGCGTCCTGGAGGGGTGATCGTGCGGTGGCACCGAGGCCTTTAAGGCTAAAACGCAAGGGCTTCAACGCAAGAATATCACAATCGCGCTGAGCTTCATGCAGCCTGCGCGCCGTCTTAAAAGGAAAATGCCAGGCCGCCAGTCACCAGTCGCGGAGCCTGCGCGAAAAATAATGTCTGGCCGTCGACAATGTAGATGGGCCGATACCCCTGCGCCAGAATATTCTGCATTACGAATTCCAGCTCCAGCCGATCGGGTGAGGAATTTCCTGTACCCAGCGGCTGTCGCAGCATCACGCTGAGATAAGGCGCACTCATTCCAGCATTGAACGGATCGACTGCAGTAATGGTTTGCTCCGGCTGCCAGCGATAGCCTGCATTCCACCTGGCGCCTGACCTACCGCGTACTCGCCCGTGCAGACTCACCAATACGGATTGGGTGCGAGTGGGCGCAACATCCGCCAATGCGTCGGCAAAATTAGCTTGACCTGCAATGCTTGTGGTCGGCAATTCGAATTGCTGGGCCCTCCGCATATTCGACAGCCGTCCAAAGGTTCCCTTTCAGTTGCCGTGCCGCAAACACTCGGAAGCCACCACCGGAATAGTTGGGTCCGACGGAACGAAACGCGCCCGTCACGGGATCCAGCAAAACATCTCCAGATGAAAACTCCGCCGCACTCGCGTCGCCGTAGCCATTCAACACTGGATCGACAAAATGGTCATAAAAATAGGCCGCTTCCAATTGGAGTCCGGCCATTTTCCGTTGAATTGAAACTTCCTGATGCAGCGAATGCGTCAGTCGTATGCTGCCATCCTGCATCGCCATTGCCGGCACCGCGCCGGAGGAAGCCAGGTCCGTCAACCCTTGCAAATCCGTCGCGGTCGCCAGGCGGTATGTGACCTCATTTCCGGCCTGCTGCAAATGGACGGCCATGAATGGCAGCGCCGCAGTCGCATTATTTCCCGCTTGTACCGCTTCTGTTTCCGCCCCAAATTGCGCCACAACCGCATCGCTTAACGCCAACTGTTCTCCGCCGCGAACTTGAAAAATCTGCAGCCTGCCCAGGCCGGTTCCAAAGTCTACAGGCAATGTGCGGAAGGAAGCGACGGCTCGCGTGGTGTCGCCGGGCAGCGGATTTCTTTCCATGCCGGCGGCAACAAATCCCGCTCCGCTAGCAGAGGATTGCATATGCACCACAGCCTCGCTGGAATTCCCCTCCCGCATGCGGAAGAAGGCCTCCTGACGGAATCCTCCTTCGCCAAACTGCGAAGAGCCGGCAGTCAACGCGGCGCGAACGCGAATCGGATGAGCGGCATCCGGCTCATCCGCGGTGTCATCGCCGTCAACATCCTCGCCGTTCGCGCGCTGCACGTTCCGCGAGTCCACAGCCGGCTGTTCATTGGCTCGATCCGCATTCGTCTGATCTATCCACCGCAGGATCGGCCGATTCACGCCAGAGCGCAGCAGCCACTTCCAATCATCGGGCGACTCATCCGCTGCACGCGGGACGGCAGGAAACCACTGCGACACGTCCATCAATGACATCAGACTCAGATTGACAATGGCATGGGTGCTGGTGCCGACTTGAATATTCTTCCGATGTGCCGGCAGGGAATAGGCCTGCAACACGCGTATGCTGTAGCGACCCGGAGCCAGGTCTGAGAATTGATAATGCCCGTGAATATCAGTAAATGCCGTCAGCAGAGGAAAGGCTTCGACGGAACCAAACAGTTCGACCACGACCCCCATCAATGGGGCATGGTTGGAATCCTGGACAACGCCGCTAACGCTAGCCGGAGCCGCGGCAAGCGCGGGAAGGGCTAACGACAACATTGCTGCCAGTACGAATTGAGACGCAGATCGAATCACCGATCGTTCAGCTACCCACTCGAGGTTACCCTCTCTGCCGCGGCCAGGTCGTTTGGGGGGACGTACCTTCCGCGCACGAGATCAATATGCCTGCGTCTTAGACGCAGACCATTCTATTGCGTGACCTCAAAGGGTGCGGATTGCGCCAGTTGTTGTTTCGATACTCCATCATTCACACTTATGGTGATTTCGTAGTTTCCTGGTTGCAGACTTGCCAGGGGCATGGATTTCTCCAACGTCACCTGGTCGGAGTTGGGATTCAGCTTGTTAGCCGCCTCCGTCGTTTCAAACATCGTTTTATGAGTGCCAAGGTTAATCAACTGGTAATGAACCGTGGCCTCATTTTGCTTGGTCTTCGGATTAATCTTCAGATTGTACACCTGCATCCAGAAGTCCAGGCTCTGATCCCGATTGAAGCTTACCGGCTGAGTCGAAGTTGCACTCACCCGCGGTCGGATAAACGTGTTTCCAATCACAAATTGACCGGTGCCGATGTCCTTGGCCGGAACCAGCTGCATCTTGTCCGCCAGAATCAGCGAAGACGCCGCCAGCTTGTCGTCGTCATACTCCGGAACGATGAAGGAACGGGCATAGGTGCCAATGTGATCTGGATTGTTCACGTCCTTGATCACGATGTCCAGACGGTAGCGGCCTGGACGCAGCGGCAGCGCCTTCCAGTAGACTGACTTGCTGTTGAGCGTTTTCGATAACAATTCCGACGGTTCGTCCACTTCCACGGTGTCTTCAAAGGTCTGAGCGATTCGGCCAGTGATGGTCGAGACACGCCCCAGGATATTGACGACTCCCTTGGAAACTCCATCCGTGGTCTTATACGTGATGTCGCGATTGCGAATCTGCAGCGTAATCGGAACCAGCACTGTATCGTCGGTGACGCGAACAAAATCCGTCCTGACATCGAAGGGGAAAAACGGTCCAGTCAGCACTTTGTGGCTGGTCATGAACTCGTCAAGATCTTTGAACTTGATGGTGGGAGCTGCTTCCAGCTTCGCGTATTGCTCTAACCGATCAAATTCCTTCGAGCCTTCCATGGAAGACATCGGCCCTTTGCCCAATTGCTCCAGGCCGCCATTGAACCGATCTTTCTTGCTGGAACGGCCCATCTCTTCATCCAGCGTCGGACCGCCCCCAGGAACATGCAGCAGCGCGTCTTTCTCAGCGCGGTTGATGGTCATGTGGTAGTCGCCGCACATGCATGGGTCGACGAATTCAATGTTGATGTTCTCGCCCACTCCATCCAGATGGCGGTAGTTCCATATCTCGAATGGGTAAGTCTCTGTCTGTCCGCCGCCTTCATCGACGGGGCGATTATACGGTCCACCGGCGGGATGCGAGTCGATGCTGTCCGGGGGGCCCCAGGCAATATACATATGGCCACGATCCGTCATCCAGCCCGGCTTTCCGGCCGCGAAGTGTTCATTGGCATAGGCAATGCGCCGATAAATTTCTTCGCGATAGCTGTTGTCCGGGGACTCAGGATCGGGATTGCGACGGCGCCAGAACTGCTCAATAAATGCGTCCCGCTCCTCGTCGTTGGAAAGAGACAGAAATGCGCTTCGTTCCTGGTCGGTAATAATCCAGCGAACGTCCTGATCCAGCCACTTCTTGTATGGACCCTTTAACTCCTGGCGCAGTTCCTTCTGCTGCTCACGAATTTCCTTATCGCTCAACTTTCGCTTCAAAGGATTGGGCTGTTGGGCTGTCGTGTCGGAAGTATTCAGGGATGTATCTTGCGTCTGGGCCGCTTGAGCACGTACTTCGCTGGCCGGATATCCCCAGAAAACAACCAGGAAGGCAAGGGCGATAATAAAGCGTATCCGGGACATGTCTGGACCTCAATTTCTGTATTCTGATTGTATGGTGTTGATGTAACACTTTCAAGCGGTAGAAGGTAACTGAATTCACCGTTTAGCAACACGAAATCCGCTAGTCAAGTGCGCCCAGCGTTTGTTCCAATAGCCTCCGTCCTGGACTGCAAATCCCAGGCCGAAATCATAGAATGGAACTTTATCAGTGCATCATCGTACATATAGAAATAGAACGCGTCGGAAGATGCCTGTGAGCTCTTGCGTGACCCCAACAATGATGGAAGAGATTGGCGAATGAAGATCAATAAAAAGATGACTGCCATTGTAATCGTGGTCCTGATCGGCTGTGCTGCGTTGGTTGCTCTTACCGTCTATCGCAGCGATGCCGATGCGCAGAAAGTGCTGACTGCCAAGGTGACGCGAGAGAATCTTTCCAGCATCGTCAGCGGCACTGGCGAAATCAAGCCGCTACCACAAAATTATGTCAACATTGGTGCCACCGCTTTCGGCCCAATCACTCACCTGTACGTCAAAGAGGGTGACAAAGTCAAAAAAGGCGAAGTCCTGGCGGTCATTGAGAATGTCGGACTGGAATCCACGGTAGGAGCGCAGAAGGCCACTATCAATGGAGCTCAACGTGACATCACCGCCGACATTGCCGCTCAGCAGGCAGCCAAGGCAAATGTCGATCACGCCAAGGCAGATCTGGAGCAAAAAGAGCTCGATTACCATCGTGGCCAGGAACTCTATAAAGATGCCTTGATCCCTAAACAGACCTACGACGCCGATAAGGCAGCCTATGACATCGCCGTGGCTACTCTGGCGCAAGACGAGGCTTCATTAACGCAAGCCAATGCCACCACGGCCTCGGCCCGCGCCAAGCTGGCGAGCACGCAACAGACGCTCCGGGGCGATGTGAATGCTTACAATCTTTCGATCAGCATTGCGCCCTTCGATGGCATCGTAACCAATCTGCCGGTGCACGAGGGTGAAACAGTCGTAGAGGGCATCCAGAACGCCGTCGGCAGCACCCTCATGACGCTCGCCAACATGTCGGTCGTCACGGCCGAAGTCAAGGTGGACGAAACAGACATCACCGGCGTCCAGCTAGGCCAGCCCGCCGATGTTACCGTCGATGCGCTCCCAGGCAAGGTTTTCAAAGGTCACGTCACGGAGGTGGGCGATCAGGCGTTGCTGCGATCGACCGGCGTCTCCACCAGCCAAAGCACAACCGGCACGGAAGAGGCGAAAGACTTTAAGGTCGTGGTCACGCTGGACCATCCTACGTTCGGAATTGCGGCCCGGGCCTTTCCGCGACAGCGAAAATCACCACCGCGCATAAAAATGACGTCATCGGCATTCCGCTGCAAGCTCTGGTGATGGAAGTTCCCGATACCGGAAAGAAGAAGGGTGTCAAGAAATTGAATGCCAGCCTGTCCACCGGCCCGAAACCACAGCCGGTCCAGGGCGTGTTCGTCCTCAGAAAAGAAGGACGCAAGTTGCGCGCTGTTTTCGTGCCTGTGCAGACCGGCATCACAGGAGCATCTGATATTGAGGTGACCGGCGGCGTGAAACCAGGAGACGAAATCATCACTGGGCCTTATCGTGTTCTCCGCACCCTGAAAGACGACGCCACTGTGAAACGCGATACGACTCCGGCAGCAACAAATTCGACGACCTAGGCTGCGGCGAATGAAACTGATACCCTGAACCTCGACGCATCAATGACAGGGCGCGGAGCACGTGACATCGACAGCGCACCAGCGATCGGGAAACCTGGATTTTAGTGCCGTCAAGTTTGCGCGTGACATGAAACGCTGTGATGTTCGTCAAACAGAATGCTTGACGACATCGGCGTTGCTGGAATGACTGGAGATTGTGCATGACGTTCGAGACTTCAACCGAGGCAGCCTCAACGATTCCGGCGACCCGGCCCATGGCTGCGCAGCCAGAACCGGATGAAGTCATTGTTGTCGACAATCTCTGGAAAACGTACAACATGGGTGCCGAGCAAGTGCATGCGCTGCGCGGTGTGAACCTCCGCATACGGCATAACGAGTATGTGGCCATCATGGGCCCTTCGGGCTCGGGCAAATCCACGCTGATGAACCTGATCGGGTGCCTGGATACACCCACGCAAGGCAGCTACTGGCTGAACGGCCACGAGGTCAGCGAGCTGAACGATGACGAACTGGCGCGCATCCGCAATAAGGAAATTGGATTTGTCTTTCAGACCTTCAATTTGCTGGCACGCGCTACCGCCCTGCACAATGTGGAGCTGCCGCTGATCTATAACGGGACCCCCGCAGAAGAGCGCATTGAGCGCGCCAAAGCTGCTTTGACGGCCGTGAACCTGGGTGAGCGCATGTATCACAAGCCCAACGAGCTATCCGGCGGACAACGCCAGCGCGTCGCCATTGCCCGCGCACTCATCAATCATCCTTCAATCATTCTGGCGGACGAACCGACGGGCAACCTCGATTCCAAAACCGGCGCTGAAATCATGGCATTGATGGATGAACTCCACGCCAAAGGCAACACCATTATCGTCGTCACACACGAGCCGGATATCGCCAGCTACGCGCATCGTATCGTCCACATCCGCGACGGCGAAATCGCCTCGGACGAAATCTCCCCGCGCCTTCACGCGTAATCCAAACCCGCAACCCCGGATTCCTTAGCGCTCGACCGGCTGTTCGTTCTTCCAGACATACAGAAAATCGTCATCGCTGGAGGTCGCGATGTCGATGCCCCGTTGCCGCGTGGCTCGGCTCAAAGCTGCGCGAACATTCTCCTTCGTGTCCGGAAGCTCCGAAAGAGGAACTTTCAAAGCCGACCCCTTCTTCAACTGGCCGATGTCATTCAACAACAACTCCACAATTCGCTTGTGCTTCCCTTCTCTGCCTTTGGGAACATTCGTCTGAAGCATGGATTCAAATTTCATGGCATCCCCCTCTGGGGTTCGCGTATTGAATGTCACCTTTTGACATAACCGTCACGACAACGTCACGGTAACGTGACAAGAAATTGACATAATCATCTGCTATTTATTGGAAAAAATTCAAGAAAATAATCATCTGTTAAATCGCGCCCCCTAAAACATTTAGTAGAGAATCCGTCAGAGCGTGCTATTTTGGGTGCGAGGGGGCAGTCGCCGGTGAGTCCATCCGAAAATTTCGCGGCAGTTCCACTCGCTGAATTGCTCGCCCAGGGCATTACCGCGCAGAAGACTCCGAGAAATCCTGTGGTCCTAGTGGTCGATGATGAGGTCGTGATTGCCGACACACTCACCACCATTCTTGCGCAGCATGGCATTGCAGCCATGACTGCCTATAACGGCTTCGAAGCGCTGGAAATCGCGCGCGTCATTCCTCCCGACCTATTGCTTGCCGACGTCGTCATGCCCGGAATGAGCGGCATCGACGTTGCCATAGCGGTCAAAAAAGACATCCCGGATTGCGCTATTTTATTGTTCTCCGGACAAGCTGCAACCAAAGGACTTTTGGCGAAGGCCGGCAAAGCCTGGTGCGACTTTGAGGTCCTGCTGAAACCGATTCACCCTGAGAAGTTAATTAAATTGATTTTTGAACGCCTGCCAGTCGACGCGGCAAAGCTACCCTGTGGACACGTCGAAGAGGATAATAATCCGCGATTGAGAGCCATCTCCTAAACTGCCTGTGTCCATGGCACGCTTGAATATTCACCTCCCTCTGGTCATGGTTTACCGCACCGCACCGCATCTCCCCAGCGTTGGCAGCAGGCTCAAATTCGCTCTCTCGCAAATGTAAAAACTCTCGCTCAGTCCTTCGGGCAAATCGTCTCAGCTCGCGCGCATCCACTGCGGTGCGTGGTGCTATACTGGCGGCCATCCCCTGAACTGCAGCGAGCCTCCTGTGCCCTGTCAAGGAGCCTATCCGTGATATCCGAGCCTTCGTCACCGCGTCGCGCACGTATCGCCGCCATTTTCCTGTCCGCTGCCTTCATCATCCTGACGACGTGGTTCCCTCTTCGCGCACAACAGCCCGCTCCCAAAACTTTAGATCCACTGCACGCATGGAACGCGGGCAGCGACCCGGCAACATTTGAGATATGGGTCAATCAGCGTCTTGCCGCCGCGCAGACCGACGTTGACAAGCTTGTCTCTGTCCGTGGGCCGAGGACAATTGCAAATACCCTGCGTCCATACGACGATGCCTTCAATCAATTGCTCATCGCGGGCTACGAGTCCTACTTTATGTTCGCCGTGGGCGATCAGGCGCCTCTCCGAGACAAGGCCCAGGCAATGTCGTCCAAGGTCTCCTCCGCCATCACAGACTTGAGCCTGAACCAGCAGGTCTATCGCGCGCTGGCCACGCTGGCCGCACCGACCAACGATCCGGCGACCAAACATTATCTTGAGCGCACGCTGTTGGAGTATCGCCTGGCCGGCGTAGATAAGGACGATGCGACGCGTACAAAAATTCGTCAGCTGCAAGACAAAATTACGGCACTTGTGCTCACCTTCAATCGCAACGTAGACGACGACGTTCGCACTGTAACGGCGACCAGGGAGCAACTCGATGGCATGCCCGCCGACTATATTGCGCGTCACAAGCCGGACGCACATGGAATCTATACTCTGACGACCGATCCTCCCGACAGTTTCCCGGTGCGCAGCTTTGCCGGCAACCCAGACCTGCGCCTGCGGATGTTTCTCGCCTACAGCCAGCGCGCCTATCCCAAAAATGATGCGGTCCTGATGGACATGCTGAGTGCGCGACAGCAGCTCGCGACCACCTTGGGGTACGCCACCTACGCGGACCTGGCCACTGCGGACCAGATGATGGCTTCCGCGAAGAACGTGCAGACGCTTCTCGATCAGGTGGATGCCGCGTCGCGCGGACCAGCCGCGCGGGAATACGCCCGGCTGCTTGCCTTCGCTAAAACACGGCAACCGGGCCTTACCAACATCTCCATGGCGGACTCAAGCTATTGGACGGAGCAGTACCGTCGCACGAAGTATGACTTTGATGCGCAGTCGGTGCGCCCGTACTTTCCCTACAACGAAGTGCAGGCCGGCATTTTAGAAACGGCCGCACGGCTCTTCCACGTCGAGTTCAAAGCGGTTCCGGATGCGAAGGTGTGGGATCCGTCTGTCTCTACCTTTGATGTGTACGACAATGCGGAGCCAAACAAAGGCAAGCGGCTGGGTCGGATTTACCTGGACATGCATCCGCGCACCGGCAAAGACAAGTGGTTCTCCAGCGCACCTCTGATTCCCGGTATTGCCGGGCGCCAGTTGCCGGAAGGCGCTTTGATCTGCAACTTTCCCGGAGGAACCCCCGGCGATCCGGGCCTGATGCAGTATGACGACGTAGTCACTTTCTTTCATGAATTCGGCCACCTGATGCATCATGTGCTCGGCGGCCAAAACCAATGGGCCGGCGCGGGCGGGTTTAACGTCGAAGGAGATTTTGTCGAAGCGCCCTCGCAAATGCTGGAGGAAATGTTCCACGATCACGCCATCCTGGCGTCATTTGCAAAAAACTATAAGACCGGTCAGACCATCCCGACCGGGTTGGTGGACCGCATGAATGCCGCCGACGCCTATGGGCGCGGTAGCTGGGTCAGGGCGCAATTGTTCTACTCCACCTACGCGCTGCAACTCCATGACCGGCCGCCGGCCCAGGTCAATCTGGATGCGTTGCTCCGCCAGGACTTTGCGAGATTTAGGCCGGAGACGTTTATCAACGGCGATCGCTTCTACGACTCTTTCATCCACCTCACGGGCTACGCTTCCAATTACTACACATATGTCCTGGACAAAGTGATCGCGCTGGATTTCTTTTCGCAGTTCAATAAGAACGATCTGCTGGATGGACCGACAGCCATGCGCTACCGCCGCGCTGTTCTTGAACCGGGTGCGACCAAGCCCGCAGCCGAGCTGGTGAAGGATTTTCTGGGTCGACCACAGAATATTGACGCGCTGAAAACATGGATGAATGTAGAGTTTCAACCGGTTCCCGCCACCCAATCGAAATCAGGCCAATAGAACTCAGCGCCTTTCGGCCCTTGGTACACTAGGGTTTGACCTATGTTTGAAAACCTGTCAGAAAAACTTCAGCGCACCTTTAAAAACCTGCGTGGCCAGGGCACCATCACCGAGGAAAATATCGGCGAGGCGCTCAAAGAGATCCGCATCGCGCTGCTCGAAGCCGACGTCAACCTCAACGTCGTCAAGGATCTCATCGAGCACATCCGCGCCAAGGCTTTGGGTCAGGAGGTGCTCACCGCGCTTTCTCCCACAGAGCAGGTGATCAAGATTGTTCGCGATGAACTGGTCGCGATGCTGGGCACCGACACCGCTCGATTCAAATTTGCTTCCCAGCCGCCAACCGTGATTTTAATGGCGGGCCTGCAAGGCTCCGGTAAGACAACAACCTCCGGCAAGTTGGCTGCCTGGCTGAAAAAGGGCGGACATCGCCCGCTGCTGGTTTCGGTCGACGTCTATCGTCCTGCTGCGCGGGAGCAGCTCCAAATCGTTGCCAAAGCCATCGGCGCCAATCTGTATGAGGGCGATCTGAAAGGTGAGACCCCGGGCCCAGCGCTTGTCGAGCGTTTGGCCAAGGAAGCTCGCCGCGAAGCGATTATCTCCGGTTGCGATGTGATGATTGTCGATACCGCAGGCCGACTCCACATCGATGAAGGTCTGATGAGCGAAATGCAGCGGCTGAAGTCGCTGCTGAACCCGCAGGAAATTCTGTTTGTCGCCGACGCGATGACCGGCCAGGATGCGGTTCGTTCCGCCAAGGAATTTCACGATCGACTGGCTCTCACCGGTACGGTGCTCACCAAGATGGATGGCGATGCGCGCGGTGGCGCCGCTCTTTCCATTCGCCATGTCACCGGCCAACCCATCAAGTTCATCGGCATGGGCGAGAAGCCAGACGCATTCGAGCCCTTCCATCCAGACCGTATCGTCAGCCGCATCCTTGGAATGGGCGACATTATGACGCTGATCGAGAAGGCGGAAGAACATCTCGATCGGAAAAAATCAGAAGAATTGGCCAAGAAAGCACTGATGGGCGACGGTTTTTCGCTCGAGGATTTTCGCGAGCAGCTCCGCCAGATCAAGAAAATGGGCTCGCTGCAAAGCATCATGAAAATGCTGCCCTCTGTCGGGCCTTTTCAGGGAATGCAGCAGGCCGCCGGCAATGTCGACGAAAAACAGTTCACCCGCATTGAGGCAATCATCAACTCCATGACCGCGGCCGAGAGAAAAAATCACGAACTCATCTCCGGCAGCCGCCGCAAGCGTATCGCGCGTGGCTCCGGGACCAGCGTGCAGGAAGTAAATCAAATGTTGCGCCAGTACGTGCAGATGCGCAAAATGTTCAAATCGATGGGAAAGGGCGGCGCTGTCCAACGCCGTCTCATGGGCTCGCTCGCCAACATGCGCGGCGGCCGCTAGGAAGCAGACACTCTCGCCAATCTGCGCATGGATTCGTGAAAGACTCGCATGCTCAAATTACAGGACCAACTCGACCAGATCAGCGAACAGACGCGAAGCCTGGTGCAGCCGGAGCGCCTGCAACCCAGCGAAGATGCGGTTGCCGAACTATTTTCAACCGGCATCGAGCAGCAGATTCTCTCCGTCGGCAGCATTGCGCCGGAATTCTCTCTTCCCGATGCAAATGGCCGCATGGTGCACTCTGCGGATCTGCTGGCGCTCGGCCCGCTGGTCATCAACTTTTTCCGCGGACGCTGGTGCCCATACTGCCTGACGGAGTTGGAGCGCTTGGAACAAGCTCTATCCGGAGCTGCGCAAGCGCGGCGCGCTGCTCGTCGCTATCTCCCCGCAGACTGTGCATCAAAATGATTTGCTGCTGCAGCAGCACCCATTTCCATTTCCCGTGTTGAGTGATCCAGGCCTGGCGGTCGCGCAGCGTTTTCGCATCGCCTACTCCGTTCCCCCGTATCACCAGAGACATTACCGCAGCATCCTGGTGAACATTCCCTTTATCAACGACGATCCTTCGTGGCGCCTATTGTTGCCGGCTACCTATCTTGTCCGTCCGGATGGAACCATCGCCTTCGCGCAGGCACACGCCGACTTCCGCGTTCGTCCAGAGCCGGAAGAAGTATTGGCTGCGCTCGATCGCGAATTGTCGCGCTAAAAATTCAAGCCGAAATGCGGATTCGCGTTCGTCCCTGTAATTTTGATGGGAATTTCAGTGCCTGCGCCATGCTTCGCGAAAAACGGATCCAGCGGCGTCAGCAACTTCCCTTTCCATCCACCCACGATATTTGAAACCGCAGCCTGCATGCGCGCATGGCCCGTAAAGTCGAACTCCCTGCCATCCAGCGTATACACTCCTGCCAACTGGATTTCTGCGCCCGGCACAGTGCAAACAAGCTGCGGCAGCTTAAGCTTTCCGTCGGCCAGATCAAAAGCCCCGTGCATGTTCGCTTGCACGTCTTCTTGCCCTGGCAATTGCACTCCGGTTTCGTTATCCATATCTTTCGCTTCAGCGGCTTTCCCGCGACTGCGCAGACTCAATTGATCCATCTTCTTTTGGATCTTGTCATTGGTGAACGAAATATTCTCCACCGCGAAAGCTCCATTCAGCCGCAGCTTCTGATTCACAGGTTGATCTCCTGGAGGCAAATAGAACTTCGTCTTCAGCTGCACATTCCCCGTCATCACTGGAGGTTCTGTCTTCACGCCCAGTTCCAAAAGGTCCTCGATACGGCCCCTTTTGATCGTCACATCGAGTTGGATGTCATGACCTGGCTGGCCCTGCGCTCGTACGACATCGCCGGTTGCGGTGATATCGGTGTGTAGAAAGTGAGCCTTCACCGGCTGCAGATAGGTGTTTCCGTTCGTCCCATTCACAATGGCATGAAACTGCGTGGTCAGATCCACCTTGTGTCCGCTCACATCGACACTGAAGTCAGGCGTGTCGGTGGTTCCGTCGACGGTGATTGTATCCAGTTGCCCGGAGTAGTTGCCTTGCGAAGACAGCATTCCGGCAATTCCATGGGTCGTGCTCAAATCTGCGTGGGTAAAGGAATAGCTGCCATTCACCGGGGTTTGGGAGGGTTCATCCGCATCCCAGGGACCAAAATTCCCGGTGGTCGCAATGTTTCCTAATGGCTTGGGATTGACCAGCTGCGCCACAAAATGCATCGGCTTGTTGTTGCCGACACGGGTCAGCGTAAGCGAGTGAATCAGGAACTGCAGTGGCACTTTGTTTGGCTTGTCTGTCATGATCGTCAGCGTGGTTTCGTCGCAGACAATCTTGTCGATGAAAAGCGAAATCTTGCCATGACTCTTTTTCGATTTTGGCATCGCCGATCGCTGTCCCTTGGGCGGAATCATGATCTGCAATCCGTGCAGCTGCACCAATCCGATGTGCATCGGCGATCGGAACACATCCAGCAACGGTGTGTGAAAGTTGAACTGGCCCACCTGGATTTGCGGCGGCAAGCTGGGATCGAGGTTGGAGCGAAGGCTAAGATTCTTGCCTTCCACATTCAATCCGTGAAGCACGGAAACGTCCAATTCCCCCAGCTGCACCTGGCTATCGAACCGTCGTGAAAGCGCTTGAATGACGCGCGCCCGCATCATGGGTTCCGCATGATGAATCACATATTGAGCCGCAATCAGGCCAGCGATCAGGAGTCCAGCAACGAAGGCGAGAAAAACGAGAACAATGGTGCGACGGCGGTGCGCATTTTTTCTTTTGGGTACGTTCGGATCTTGCTCCACTCTTGCTCCGATGCAGAAAAAGCTCGAGAAGATTCTTTGGAATCAAATTTCAATCGTTTCAGGAACGTCCGTGAGCGTCTGTAGAGCGATTCGCCCCGCCTGGTCAATGGAAAAAAATAGCGCACCACTGGGGCGCGCTATGTTTACACTCGTTCGGATTTTTGTCTATGCCGGCGTCAACGCCTGCGCAGGTGTATCGACCAGCGCCGTCCCGATATCGGCAGCAATCTTCTCTGCGGTGAAGGCTTCCAGCACATCTCCAACTTTGATGTCGTTGAAGTTCTGAATGCTGATGCCGCACTCCATGCCGTTGCGAACTTCGCTCACGTCATCCTTGAAGCGCTTGAGCGAAGCCAGGCGTCCCTTGTAGACCTGCACCCCATCGCGCAACACGCGGACTTCCGAATCGCGCTTGAACATGCCATCCGTAACGCGGCAACCCGCCACTGCGCCAACCTTGGGAATTTTGAACACGTTGGCCACTTCGGCGCGGCCAAGATAGTTCTCCTTGATCGTCGCTTCCAGCAGTCCCAGCATGGCCTTGCGCATCTCATCCTGCAATTCGTAGATGATCGAATGCAGTCGAATATCCACGCCCTCTTGCGTAGCCAGCTCGGAAGCTTTCCGCTCCGGCCGCACGTTGAAGCCGATGACAATCGCATCCGACGCAGAAGCCAGAAGAATATCGCTCTCCGTGATCGCGCCTACACCAGAGTGAATCACCTTCACGCGCACCTTTTCGGTTGAAAGCCGCGGCAATGATTCCGCCAGCACTTCGACAGAGCCCTGCACGTCGCCCTTGATGATGATCGGCAGATCCTTCACGCCGGCCTGCTTGATCTGTTCCGCCAGGCCTTCCAGCGAAACGCGTGACGACTTCGCAAGCTGCGACTCGCGCTCCTTCATCTTGCGGTATTGCGCCACGTTCTTGGCCTTGTCGCGATCCGCAACCACGGTGAACACATCACCAGCGTCAGGAATGCTTTCCAGTCCAAGAATCTCGACCGGCGTCGAAGGCGTCGCTTCCGTCAGGGCGCGACCACGATCGTCGAACATGGCGCGTACCTTGCCGAATGTGTTGCCAACCACGAACGTATCGCCAAGCCGCAGCGTACCGTTCTGCACCAGCACGGTTGAAACGGCGCCGCGACCACGATCCAGCTTGGATTCGATGACCGTACCCAACGCGGGACGATCCGGAGAGGCACGCAGTGTACCCACATCCGCGACCAGGCAAATCATTTCCAGCAGCAGATCCAGGTTGATACGCTTCTTGGCAGAAACATCCACAAACACGGTGTTGCCGCCCCACGATTCAGGCACCAGGCCACGATCGCCAAGCTGTTGTTTCACCCGATCCGGCTGTGCATCCGGCTTATCAATTTTGTTGACCGCAACAATGATGGGAACATTCGCCGCCTTGGCATGATCAATCGCCTCCAGCGTCTGCGGCATCACGCCATCATCCGCGGCCACCACGATCACCACAATGTCCGTGACCTTGGCGCCGCGCGCACGCATGCGCGTAAACGCTTCATGACCCGGGGTGTCGAGGAACACAATCTCGCGCCCAAAAGCAGGCGAATCTTCTTTGCTGATGCGAACCTTGTAGGCGCCGATATGCTGCGTAATTCCGCCAGCCTCCCCCGCCGCCACTTCGGTTTCGCGAATCGCATCCAGAAGCGACGTCTTTCCGTGATCGACGTGACCCATGATGGTCACGACCGGAGGACGCGTCACTTCCAACTCATTCGTGGTCTCCTGCGTTAGCAGGTTTTCGAGAGCCTCGTTGGCCATCTCATCTTCAAAGCTGATCACCTGGGCTTCTGCGCCGAACTGCCGCGAAACTTCCTTAATCAAGTCTGTATCGAGCGACTGGTTCACCGTCACAAACACGCCACGCTGCAACAGCGTCGCGATCAAATCCTTGGCGCGCAGATCCAGCTTCTCCGCCAAATCCTTTACGCTGACGCCATCCGTCACCGTGATGTTGCGAGTAATCGGAACCGGCCCAGTAGGAATCTGTGCTGCGCCCAATCGCGGCGCAACCATTCCCTTCATTGGACCTTCCTTCGACTTCTCGTAGCGATTGTTTCCGCCACGCCGCTGCGCATGTCCACGCGATGGGCGATCTGGAGCACCAGCCGGAGGCGCCATGCCAGGCGCTGCGCCAACTCCTGGGCGCGGAGCCCCGAAACCGGGACGTCCTGGCATTCCCGGACGCGAACCGGGTGCGCCCGTAGGATGCTGGCGCGTCGGATGCATGGGACGACGAACCCCTCCCGGACCCACTCCAGGCCCGGAAGCTGGGCGCGAGCCATATGGGGCTCCGCCGGGCCCACCGGATCCTTGTGGGCGTGGGCGCTCGAAAATCGGCTTGCCGCGCTGCATGCCGCCTAATGTCTGGGCAGCACCTGCGGGTGCTGTGTAAATGGGCCGCGGTCCGGTCTGCGGCATAATCACGCGTTTTGCCGGCGGAGCGGGGGCTGCAGGCGTCGCGGAAGCGACCACCGGCTCTGCAGTAGGCGCACTCACCGGCGCAGATGTCGAAATGGTAGCGGCCGGTTGCTCGACCGTGGCCGCTTGCGCGGGCGGCACTTCAACCGCCGCGGGTGGAGCTGGCTGGAACTCGGGGCGCAACAGGAACGACGCTGGAGGCTACCGGGGTTGCCGGTTTCGCCTCTTGCGGTGCGCTCTTCGCGGGTACGGCGACAACGGTGGAGGCAGCCGCTAATCCAGACGATGGCGGCTTCACAATCACAGGCCCTTGTGGCGCGCGAGAAGCAAT
Source organism: uncultured Acidobacteriota bacterium (assembly GCA_963794795.1). GTDB lineage: Bacteria > Acidobacteriota > Terriglobia > Terriglobales > Acidobacteriaceae > JAKAAZ01. The sequence continues at coordinate 143,460 of CAWCFC010000021.1, forward strand.
GGCTGGGGTCGGAGTCGGCGCGGAGGTCACGATCTGGGGTGCCTGGCGCGGCAACGGAACAATTCTCCGCGGAGCGGGCTTCGAACCCGCCTGGGCACCAGCCGAAACAGAAACAGAGGGCGCCGCGCTCACCGGTGTGCCGGCAGTTGCGGGCTTGTTGCCTGCAGGCACAGCTGCAGAAGAACTGCCGGCGGGCGCAGAAACGGTCGGCTTCCCGGGTACAGCCGCAGCAGCAGTTACAGTGGGACGCGGTGGCGCAGCCATCACACCACGAGGCGTTCCATGCGTCTCACGCTGTTCTTTCTGCTGTTGAATGGCGCGCAAAACATCTCCCGGCCGGGAAATGTTGGACAAATCAATCTTCGGCTTCTGTTCGACCGGTGCGGTCCTCGCAGGCGCATTAGACGCGGACTTTCCACCACGGCCCAGGGCGGCGCGCACACGCCTGGCCTCGTCTTCCTCAACCGAGCTGGAATGCGTTTTCTTCTCTGTAACTCCCACCTCTGGCAGGATGTCGAGAATCACTCTGCTTTTCACTTCCAGCTCTCGTGCTAAATCGTTAATTCGAACTTTACTCATCCGTCTCTTTCGCCTTTTCCGAAACTGTTAGCTGCTCATATGGTGCCTCGTGATCTGCAGTCAGGTGTGCATCTTCTCTCATTATCCCCTGAAAGTCGCATCGAAATTGCTAATTTTCGTACGATCAGCCGCCTCTGCGGCCTGAATCAGGGTTTTTCCTTCTCTTCCCAGGTGTCCAAATCCGGTTCACTTGCGTCCGGCGCGTCCACCGAGACTGGCTGGTCGTCGTTATCCGTCGCCGTGGCATCCTCCAGGAAGTTCTTCATCAGGCTCTGCGAATCCCCTTCGCCTTCCTCGCCTACCTCCGAAATCTCACCGGTTTCAGCCAGGGCCATCTCGTCCACCAGGTCCAAAGTAGGAACCTCACCCGGTTCCAGCTCCTCAATTTCCTCGGAGACTTCCGAATGCCTCGGTTTCCTCGGCTTCGACTTCCGACCCGGCCCCTGCCTGCTTGTCGAGCGCCGCCTCATTCGTGTCTTCCGCTTCAGAAGACTCGGTTCCCAGCGGCCCAGCGTCCGTATCTGCCGCCGCATCGAGTTGCGCAAAGTAGTGCCGCACGGCCGTACCGATCTTCTCCAGCGTCTTCTCGCCGATGCCCGGAACTTCTTCCAACTGCTCCGGCGTCATATCCGCCAATCCCTCGACGGTAGTAATGCCCGCAGCAATCAGTTTCTGGATGGTGCTTTCACCCAGCTCCGTCACCTGCTCGATCGGAGTGGTCACAGGGCCGGCCATCGCCTGCATCTGCTGCTCGACTTCCTGGCGCTTTTCTTCCTCGCTCTTGATGTCGATCTTCCAACCCAGCAACTTCGCCGCCAGGCGCACATTCTGGCCCTTCTTGCCGATAGCCAGCGACAACTGGGTGTCATCGACAATCACTTCAATCTGCTTGTCCGCCAGATCAATGATGCTCACGCGGCTCACCTTGGCCGGCTGCAACGCCTTCTCCGCAAAGGTCGTGATCTCTTCGCTGTATTCGATGATGTCGATCTTCTCTCCGCGCAATTCGCGAATGATGGACTGCACGCGCATGCCCTTCATGCCAACGCAAGCGCCCACCGGATCGACATCCTTATCCCGCGAAACCACAGCAATCTTGGTGCGCTCGCCAGCTTCGCGAGCAATGGCACGGATCTCTACCGTGCTGTCATAAATTTCCGGCACTTCGCTCTGGAACAGGTTCTGCACCAGTTCCTTCGCTGCACGGGAAACAACTACTTGCGGCCCGCGCGCATTGCGATCGACACGCAGCAACACCACACGTACCCGTTCGCCCACGGCAAACTGTTCCAGGCGCGACTGCTCCCGCTTCGGCATCCGTGCTTCTGCCTTGCCAATGTCGAAGATCACGTCCTGACCCTCGATCCGTTTCACGGTTGCGTTCAACACCTCGCCGACGCGGTGCGCATACTCGTTAAACACCGTATCCCGCTCGGCCTCGCGCACCTTCTGAAAGATGATCTGCTTGGCCATCTGTGCGGCGATGCGGCCCAGCACATCCGTCGGCTTGTAATAGCGCAGTTCGCCGCCCACTTCCACTTCCGGCGCAATGCCGCGCGCCTCTTCCAGGTTGATCTGGTTCAGCGGATCTTCCACCAGCTCCGGCGTTTCGACCACCGTTTTGTAGGCATAGGCGCGAATCTCGCCGGTCTCACGGTCGAGTTCGCCACGCATGTTTTCCAGCGTCTTGTAATATTTCCGCGTCGCCAGGGCAATCGCATCTTCCACCGCGCTCACCACAATCTGCGGATCAATGCCTTTATCCCGGCTCAAAACTTCAATCGTTTCGTAGAGTGCACTTGCCATAGTTCGTCTCAGCCTTATCTGGCGGAATGTAACTCGACCGCTTCGAGCCTGAATCAATTTGCTGCTTCAGCTACCGAAAGCGATGCGAGGTTTGAGTCTTTAAACTTGTATAGCTAAATTTCAGGGACCAGATTCGCCTTCAAGATGTTCGAGAACGCGATGGTGACCGTCTTCCCGGCCACCGTTTCTTTTTTATTCTTTCTCTTTTTCGTCGTGCTTAAATCCAGGTCCAGCGTTTCGTCGGTCACGTTTGTGATGCGTCCCTGCCAATGGGAATTGCCCTGCACCGGCTCGCTCGTCCTCAGCTTGGCCAGGCTTCCCGCGAACCGCACATAATCCTCGCGGCCATGCAATTTGCGATCCAGGCCAGGTGAGGAAACTTCCAGCGTATAGTCCGCGCCGGGAACCAGCTCCTCCACATCCAGCACAGTCCCAAAATCGTCGCTGAAGACCTCGCAATCTTCCACTTTGATGCCTGCCAGCTGGTCGACCGATACATGCTCGGGCAACTTTAATTCGGCATCCTTCGCCAAATTCTCCTGGGCCAGCTTCGCCCGGCTGGCAGCATCCTTTTCTATATAGATGCGCAAGGCCCGGTGCTTGGGACTGCCAAGGTACTCCACATCCACCACAGCCAACCCGTGGGATGCGGCGACACGGTCCGCCAATGCGCGAATTTTCTCCAGATCGAGGGCCATGGAATCGTACGCAGCTGCCGTTTTCCTGAGCAAATTCCAGAGCAAATAAAAAGTGGGCTCTCGCCCACTCATTTCTCCCGCCCCGGCCCATCCGCCACAGGCTGCCGGCGACAAACTTAGGACAAATTCAGGACAAACTCTGTCTGCTTCTCTAGGATACGCCCGTTTCCAAGGGATTTCAAACCCGGCTGTTCTAAGCCGCCTGCAGCGGCCGTTTCTTCTTTCCAACCAGCCATTTCAAGCATTTGCGGAGAGAGAAGCGCAATATCCCCATACGATTTTGTCGTTTCGACTCCGCGTGGCCGCCCAACTCCGGCAGTCGGTTGCTCTTCGATAAGCGGAACATTACAATCAGGTATGCAACCTGCGACCGACCATTCAGCGAAGCGGAATCGAATCCGCTCAAGCCGCCTTCCCATCCTCGCGCGTGCCTTATGATTGAGCTCCCAGTTCCAGAAGCCCTTACCTTCGACGACGTTCTGCTTATCCCTGCCTATAGTGAAGTAGTTCCGAACCAGGTGGGCACGCAAACACAAGTCACCCGCAACATCACCCTGAATATTCCTCTGCTCAGCGCCGCCATGGACACTGTCACCGAGTCGCGCCTCGCCATTGCCATGGCCCAGCAAGGCGGCATAGGAGTAGTCCATCGCAACCTCTCCATCGAACAGCAGGCCGCGGAAATCGACAAAGTAAAGCGCTCTGAAAGTGGCATGATTGTCGACCCGGTCACGATTTCGCCCGAGCAGTTAATCTCCGAAGCCCTGGAAGTCATGCGGCGCTACAAAATTTCCGGCGTTCCCGTCACCAAGAACAAAAAGCTGGTTGGCATCCTGACCAATCGCGATCTGCGCTTTGAAACCCGCACCGACATTCCTGTTGGCGAGGTGATGACCAAAGACAATCTGGTCACCGTCGCCGTCGGCACCACCCTGCAGGAAGCGGAACAAATTCTGCATCAGCACCGCATTGAAAAGCTGCTGGTCGTCAACGATCAATACGAATTAAAAGGCCTGATCACGGTTAAGGATATTCAGAAGAAATTGAAATATCCCAACGCCGCGAAAGATACGCAAGGCCGCCTCCGTGTGGCCGCGGCCATCGGTGCCACGGGAGATTTCCTGGAGCGCGCCGCGGAAATGATTCGCAATCGCGTCGACGCCTTGGCCATCGACTCTGCCCACGGACACTCTTCCCGCGTGCTCGACGCCATCAAGCTGATCAAGAAAAACTTTCCTGACATTGACCTGATGGCCGGCAACATCGCCACCTATGACGGCGCATTGGCCCTGATCGACGCCGGCGCGGATGCGATTAAAGTCGGCATCGGCCCTGGCTCCATATGCACCACACGCATGGTGACCGGCGCCGGCATGCCACAAATCACCGCGATTTCAGAAGCCTATCGAGCCGCCGGCCCGCGCAACATCCCCGTCATTGCCGACGGAGGCGTCAAGTATTCCGGCGACGTGACAAAAGCCATTGCCGCCGGCGCCAGCACCGTCATGATCGGCTCTCTCTTCGCCGGCGTCGATGAAAGCCCGGGCGAGACCATTCTGTTTCAGGGCCGGTCCTTCAAAACCTATCGCGGCATGGGTTCCATCTCCGCCATGTCCCAGGGTTCCGGCGAGCGCTATTTCCAAAGCTCGCGCGATCTCGGCGAGCACGAAGAAGCGATGGCCCAATCCGTCGTCTCTCGCGAAGGCAGCGCGCAAAATCGTTTGGGAAAATTTGTTCCCGAAGGCATCGAGGGCCGCGTGCCCTATCGCGGACCGCTGGAAGCCATGGTCTATCAGTTAGTCGGCGGCCTGCGCTCTGGCATGGGATATCTGGGTTGCGGCAGCATTGATGAGTTGCAGAAAAATGCGCGCTTTATCCGCATCTCCAACGCCGGCCTGCGCGAGAGCCACGTCCACGACGTCATCATCACCCGCGAAGCCCCAAACTACCACGTGGAATAACGCCGGGTCGCTATGACTGACTCAGATCGCACCCAAGAGAGAAGCGCACAATTGCGAATCGTGCAACTGGGCAGCGTTTCCCCCTTGGAAAATGCGGAGGACAGGGGCTTTCAACCCCGAAAATGGCCCAACAAGGAGGCCTGACTGTTCATTAGACGCGCCCCACTTGCAGCTTGCTTGGGGCGATCGCGTAATACAGCTGCACCACGAAGATGAAAGCGATGCTCCAGCGCGTGCTGATCACGCACAGCAGCGCCCCCAACGCGTACATCGATTGCGCAATCACCACCCGGCGACGAATCGCCCGCCGAATTTCTCGCGGCGTGTCTTCCTTAATCAGCCCGGCTTGATTGGCATATCGCCAGCAGCTATACAGCACCGATCCCAGCAACAAAATATTCAACCAATAGACCAGCAACGCCGTACGATACGAGATAAACGCGGCCAGCAGCTTGGTCGAAAACGGCAGCAGCGTCACCGCAAATAAAAATGCGATGTACATCCACGTCAGGTCTCGATCGCAGCGCGCCAGAAAATTCATCTGCGTCTGCTGTCCATTCCAGAAAATCCCCAACGTCAGAAAGCTCATCAGATACATGACGATGCTTGGAGTCAGAAGCGCCAGGGCTCGCCATAAATCATGTTCAGAGTGGATGCTTCCCGGCTCCGGCAGTCGAAGGTCCAGCACCAGCAGCGTCAAGGCAAACGCGAACACTCCGTCACTCAACGCCGCCAGTCTTTCAGGGCTTTGATTGGCAATTTTGTTGTACAGCGTCACCATTGCGGATGAGTGTATCAGGCAGCAATTCGCAAGGTAGGCTTAAGGTGGGCAACGCAACTTCGCTCATCGGTGTCCAACCTAAGCTCCAGCATTATTCCCGCATCGGTTAAGGAGAGACCCACGCATGCGAAGTCTGCAATGGCTGACTGGGGCAACCACTGCACAGAAACGCGCGCTGCTTACCACTTCGCTGGGGTGGATGCTCGACAGCATGGACATGATGCTGTTCTCGCTGGTGCTGGTCGACCTGGAGCGCGACCTGCACATGAGCGCGGCCACCGCCGGCCTGCTGATGACTCTCACGCTAATCTCGGCAGCCATCGGCGGCGTGTTTTTCGGATGGCTGGCCGACAAGATTGGACGCACCCATGCCTTGATCTTCAGCATGCTCATCTACTCCATCTTCACGGCCGCGTGCGGACTGGCTCACTCCGTCGTGCAACTCGGAGTTTTCCGTTTTCTGCTGGGTCTCGGCATCGGCGGCGAGTGGGCGGCCGGCGGCGCGCTGGTGGCCGAAACATGGCCGGATGAACATCGCGGCAAAGCCATCGGCATTGCGCAGGCGTCGTGGGCCGTGGGATATGCACTTGGCGCAACCATCACCGCATTGGTCATGCCCCGCTTCGGCTGGCGTGCGGTCTTCTTCGTCGGCGTCTTACCCGCCCTGGTCACAATATGGATTCGCCGCTCCGTCAAAGAGCCAGAAATATGGCAGCAAAAAGCCGCCACCATGCCGTTGCGCAGCATCTTTCAAGGCAAGCTGGGGCGAGCCACCCTGATCACCGCCTCCATGAACGCCGCTTCCCTGTTTGCCTGGTGGGGCCTGTTCACCTGGATACCGCGCTTCCTTTCGCTGCCGGTTTCGCAGGGCGGGCGCGGGCTCAGCATCGTGCAAACTTCCGAGTGGACCATCATCATGCAGGCCGGCACCGCTCTCGGCTACCTTTCCTTCGGCTACCTCGCGGACATCCTGGGTCGCAAGCGTGTTTATATAGGATTTCTGCTGGTCGCAGCCGCGCTGGTTCCTCTCTACGCGCATACGCGCAGTCCGCATCTGCTGCTTCTCTTCGGCCCCATCGTAGGATTTTTCGGTACCGGCTTCTTCAGCGGCTTCACCATCATCGCCAGCGAAGTCTTTCCCACCGCTGTTCGCGGAACCGCCATGGGCGTCGTTTATAACGTCGGACGATTTTTAGGCGCGGGCGCTCCGTACTTGATCGGATTCATCACGGATATCAGTGGCATCGAACTCGCGCTGTCGTCCATCTCCATTGCATTTCTGGTCGCCGCCTTCATTGCCATGGGCCTTCACGAAACCAAATCGCATGCCCTCACATAATAACGAACGGCCATGCACATCATCGATTTGCAAAGCATCCCGAGAAGCCACTATCTTGATGGGCAAAGGATTCTCGAAGCCAAGGAGAACGCATCATGGCAGTCAAACCAATCCCGGACGAATACCACAGCATTCAACCGTATCTGATGTTCGATGGCGCAGCCCAGGCGATGGAGTTTTACAAGAAGGCCTTCGGCGCTACCGAGCGGCTCCGCATGCAGCAACCGGATGGACGCATCGGCCACGCCGAACTTCAAATCGGCGACTCCTGCATCATGCTGGCCGACGAGAACCCGCAGATCGGAGCCTTCGGCCCCGCGCACTACGGCGGCAGCCCTGTCTCTTTGCTGATCTACACCGAAGATTGCGATCGCCTGTATCAGCAGGCCATCGCCGCCGGAGTAAAAAGTGAACGCGAGCCCGCCGACCAATTCTATGGCGACCGCATGGCCGGCGTTCAGGATCCCTTCGGCTACAGATGGTACATCGCAACCCACATCAAAGACGTCTCCAAGGAAGAACTCGAAAAACCGCACTAAACACCACGCGGATCATCGCACCCTCACGACCCCGGAGATTCGCGAAGCCGGTCAGCTTGCCAGTGCCCGGCCTCGCTTCGGATTGTCGAAGTATTCTTCAATCTCTTCCAGCGTCTTGCCTTTCGTTTCCGGCAGGAAAATTGCCACGATTAGCAGATAGATCACGGTGCACGCCGCGAACAGGAAAAAGATCCGCGAGTATCCATACTTGCTGACGAAGGGCAAGAAAATTCCCGCCAGTATCGTCGACACCATCTGGTTCAACACCAGCGCGATGCTCATGCCGTTGGAGCGAATCCGTGTCGGCATCAGCTCCGATAGCGCCAGCCACACGCATACCCCTGGACCCAACGCGTAAAACGCCATAAACATGTAGAGCCCCAGCGCCACCAGCCAGCCATGGCCAGCATTCGGAACCTGCCCCAGAACGGCCTTCTGGATCCGCAGCGGCGCCGTGCGAGCCTCCTCCACGTTGGCGAACGGATCCTTCATCAGCGCTTCCAGCTTGCTATTCGGTATCGCGCCTTCCCGCGTAATGTGGATCGGAGCCGTTCCCTTTTCATCCGATCGCACAAAGCTTGTCTCAGCGGTAAATCCGCCATAGGAGTAAATCACCTCCAGCGATGCGCGGTCAGGGTCGATCAGGTTTCCACCGTAATTCTCCGCAGCCAGAAGTTTCCTCGCCACGGTCGCGTCGAACGGTAGCGTCAGTGTCTGGTCCGGCTGCACCATCGCCTGAATCGCGTTGCGGCAATTCAGATTCGCGCGCTCCGTCTTGATAAACAGCAAGCCCACCACAACCATCGACACAATGATTCCCGACGTTCCAAGGATGAACAGGAATTTCCTGCCCTTTTTGTCGACCAGCGTCATGCCGACAATCGTCACTAGAAAATTCGTGAACGTGAACAGGACATAGCCCCAGTGCGCGGCCAAGTCGGAGAGTCCACTCTGCAACAGGATGCCGGTGTTATACGCGATCAGCGAATTGATTCCAGTGGCCTGGTTGATCAGCAGAATGGCACACGCCAGCAAAAACGGAATGACATACTTGCGGCGCAGCAGAGAATCCTTCACCTTGGTTCCAGCCGCGGATGTGGTCTTCGCATCGGCCGCGAGCGCAGTTTCTTCCATCTCGCTCAATTCAACATCCGCCTGCTCTTTGGTTCGCGAGCGAAGCAGCGCCGCATACGCCTTGTCTTTTTTCCCGCGCTTGAATAGCCAGCGTGGCGACTCTGCCAGAAAAAAGCTGCCGATCACAAACAATAATCCCGGCGGCAGGGACACCCAGAAAATTCGTCTCCATGCCTGGTTCTTGAATGCGAATATCGCGGCAGTGCTGGCAACGCGTTCCACCGCCGTGACGCGATAACTGTAGTAAATCCCGATCAGTGCCGCCAAGACGAGACCAAGCGTAAGCAGCCACTGGAAAACGCCCGTCCCTTTTCCTCGATTCGACGCTTTGAGGCATTCCGCCAGGTACAACGGCACCACAATCCCAATCAGCCCGCCGCTGATTCCCTGCAAGAGCCGTCCAAAAAACAACGGGCTGTAGCCATGCGATAGAGCGATGATGGGAATGCTGCATACAAACAGGATTCCGCTCAGCATCATCAGCGGCTTGCGTCCCATCCAGTCGGCAAGCAGCCCAGCAAACAGGGTGGAGATGACACTGCCCAGCAAAACCGCCGCAACGATAATCGACAGCTGGCCGGCGTTCAGATGCGAGGTCGCTTCCAGATACGGCAACGCTCCGCCGATAATGCCAACGTCCACTCCATACAACAGGCCGCCCAGACCCGCGACTAAAAGAAGAAAGCGGTTATACGTGGTTTTCGAATCGCCCAGTGCCGGCGAGCTACTCTGCGCCGCTTCAGAATTGGTCATAGAAAGACTTTACGACGGAGAGCGATCACATTGAAAACTAATGTCGCGGGGAAAACTCCGCCGCCGCAACATCGCTTCTGCGCACGCGCCTGACAGCCGGTATTCGTCGCGCCCAACTTGACAATCATTTCTGGGATCGGATAACCTCCATGGAGGTATGAATCCCTGTCTCCACAACATGCAAATGCCCATGCGAATGCCAATCTGCGTTTGCGGGCGGCTGTTTCTGGAGAGGCGAACCATCTGATAATCCACCTCTGATCAGAAGATTCAGTTACCCGCAGCGTTTCGCTAGCGGGTTTTTCTTTTTGAGCATCACAAACTCAGCGCCGTCTTAGGAGAAATCGAATGTCTGAACCGAATCAACATCGACCCGCCACTCTCGCCGTTCACGCCGGCCAGGCTGTCGATCCCACGACGGGATCGCGCGCCGTTCCCATCTACCAGACGACTTCCTACGTGTTTGAAAATTCCGATCACGCCGCGGCGCTGTTCGGGCTGCAGCAGTTCGGCAATATCTACAGCCGCATCATGAATCCCACCAACGATGTTCTGGAAAAGCGTGTGGCGGCGCTGGAAGGCGGAGTCGCGGCGCTAGCGACAGCCTCCGGCCAGGCCGCGGAAACGCTCACCATCCTCACCCTGGCCAACTCCGGCGACGAGATTGTCTCAACGACCTCGCTCTACGGCGGCACCTACAATCTGTTCCACTACACGCTGCCCAAGCTCGGCATCAAAGTCCGCTTCGTCGAAGCCGACGACTACGACGGTCTGCGCAAAGCCATCAACGATCGCACTCGCGCCGTCTATACCGAATCGCTGGGCAATCCCAAGCTCGATGTGGTCGACCTGGAAAAGCTCGCATCCATCGCGCATGAAAATGGCCTGCCTCTTATCGTCGATAACACGGTCCCATCACCCATCCTGTGCAATCCCATCCAGTGGGGTGCCGATATCGTCGTTCATTCGGCTACAAAATTCCTCGGCGGCCACGGCAACAGCATCGCCGGCGTCATCGTCGACAGCGGCAAATTTGACTGGGCCAAGTCGGGGCGCTTTCGCGACTTTGTCGAGCCCGATCCTTCCTATCACGGCCTCTCCTATACCGGAGCCTTCGCCAACCTCGCATTCATCCTGAAGGCCCGCGTACAAGGCCTGCGCGACACCGGTGCCTGCCTTTCTCCCTTCAACGCGTTTCTCATTCTGCAGGGAATTGAAACTCTGCACCTGCGCATGCAGCGCCATTCTGAAAACGCCCTTGCCGTCGCCAAGGTGCTGGAAAAACATCCCGGCGTCGAATGGGTCAACTATCCTGGCCTGGCCAGCAGCAAGTACAACGCGCTCGCAAAAAAATATCTCCCGAATGGTTCCAGTTCCATCGTCACCTTTGGCATTAGTGGCGGCTACGACGCCGGCAAGCAATTCATTGACTCGCTCCAGCTCTTCAGCCTGCTGGCGAATATCGGCGATTCCAAATCCCTGGTGATCCATCCGGCCTCCACCACGCATCAACAATTAAGCGGAGAAGAACAGGGATCGACCGGCGTGGTTCCTAACCTGATTCGCCTTTCGGTTGGCATTGAGGATGTGACCGATCTGATCGCCGACCTGGAACAAGCGTTCGCAACGGTGCAGTCTTCCCAGCAAACTCCGGTGACAGTGTAAGGCGGAATGGAATGAAGCAGCCAACCATACAACCCGACTTTGAAGGCGATTATCTGCTGGGGGATGGCGCGCCGTTTCCGCTCGACTCCGGCGCCACGTTGCCGCAGGCCTCGCTGCACTACGCCATCTATGGCAAGTTGAACGAGGCTCGCGACAACGCCATCCTTGCCTGTCACGCACTCACCGGCTCCGCGCGCGTTGCGGACTGGTGGCAGGATTTGTTCCAGGATCGTCATCCGCTCGACGCCGACAAACACTGCGTGATCGGCATCAACGTACTCGGTTCCTGTTATGGCTCGACTGGACCACGCTCGATCAACCCAACCACCGGCAAGCCCTACGGCGCGGACTTTCCGGTGGTCAGCATTCGCGACATGGTCCGCGCCCAGGCTGAACTGATTCAGCATCTCGGCATTCGTCAACTCCGCGCGGTACTTGGCGGCTCCATCGGCGGCATGCAGGCACTGCAATGGACCATCGATTTCCCCGATCGCGTCGCTGGATGTTTCTCCGTCGGCGCAGCTCCACTCTCCGCCATGGGATTGGCACTGAACCATCTGCAGCGAGAAATCATTCGACTGGATCCAGCGTGGAATGGCGGAGACTACGACGCCGCAAACCCTCCCACAAGAGGCTTAGCATTAGCCCGCGGCCTGGCGGTCTGTACCTACAAATCGCCGGCATTATTCAACGAGCGATTCGGCCGCAAGCCGGATCGCTCCGGTGAAGATCCTCTCCAGTCCCACGCCGCACGTTACGACGCCGCCGGCTATCTCGATTACCAGGGACGTATTTTCCACGAACGCTTTGACGCCAACAGCTATCTCGTAATCTCTCGCGCCATGGACACCTTCGACCTGTCCCGCGGATACGCCAGCGAAGAGGAAGCTCTGCATCGCATCCGCGCCCGTCTGCTGGTCGTGGGAATCTCATCCGACTGGCTATTCCCCGCCGCCGATGTTCACGCGATTAGCCGAACGGATTCAAAATGCGAATGCCGTCTGCAACTATATCGAGCTTCATGGCGACCACGGACACGATGCCTTTCTCGCCGAGGTCAGCAACGTCCGTCCTCTCATTGAATACATCGTGCAAAGCGGCGCGCCACAGGTCGAGGAAAAAACATCGGCTCCCTGCCCCGCCTAATAACACTCGCGATACGCTGCCTCAGATACAATTCCCTTGTCCGAGGCAGCCATGATCGAAACCGAGAGATTACGTTTGCGAAGATGGCGCGAAGCGGACTTGCCGGCATTCGCCGCCATGAACGCCGACGCAAATGTCCGCCGCTACTTTTCCTCGCGACTCACTCGTGAGGAAAGCGATGCCTCCGTGGCCCGCTTTATCCGTATGTACGCCCTCGATGGCTACGCCTTCATGGCGACGGAGTTGCGCAAGAACTCTGAATTCATCGGCCTCCTCGGCATTCAACGAATGAGTTTTCTGCTGCCGGGGCGCTACTACTCCCGCCGTAGAAATCGGCTGGCGCTTCAACGAAAAAAGCTGGGGAAAAGGCCTCGCCACCGAAGGCGCGCGAGCTTGCCTCGACCTTGCTTTCACACAATTTCATCTGCAGGAAGTCGTCGCGTTTACAACTCCCGCCAACCTACCCTCACGCCGAGTGATGGAAAAACTCGGCATGACCCGCAATCCTGACGATGACTTCGACGACCCCAGAATTCCTGCCGACAATCCCTGCCAGCGCCACGTCCTCTACCGCATTCAGAAATCCGATTGGCACAGCGGCTCATAAAAAATCGCGCTCCAATGTAAAGCGTGCTTGACATTTCTAAAGAGTGAGATGTAAAGTTACCTCAGGATTATCTACTTGACCAAAGTTGGCGAGGTGCGAAATGATTGCACCTAAGCCGCGTATACAGGTTGCCCCTAGACCAAATCGGCTTGCGATTGGAAGTAGAGCCGTGACTATTGGAATTGGGTTTAGATGCCGCGATGGGGTTGTTTTGGCCGCTGACCAGCAGGTAACGTGGGGGAGCAGTCACAAAGCCTATGAGCGCAAACTGTGCAACCACTATTCTCACGGGTGGGATGCGGCATTTACTTATGCAGGGAGCCCGGTTTTGTGGAAGAGCTTCAACGATAAGTTTGGGGAGGCTATGAAGCTCCTTACCGAACCCCCAACCACGAGGATCATCCGGGAAATGATCGAGACTATCCTGGGTCTTTTCGATGATTTGAGGGACGATCCCATGCGCCTGAATCTTCTTTGCGCGGTGACTGTTCCCGGCGAAGATCATGAGTTGTTCCGAACCGAGGGATATGTGATTCACAGAGCTACAGATTATGAATATGTCGGCTGCGGTGATTCATCTCTCCTGAGATTCCTAGGCCCGCTTATAACCGCTTCGCCTCCTGTCGCCAGAGCGGATCAGACGGGGCGCATAGTTCGTCAAGCCGTGATGATGGCGACATATTTGGTGATGAAAGCAAAGACGCACGTTGACGGATGCGGTGGAGATACCGATGTTTTTGTGCTGCGACCGGATGGATCTCAGACACTTTGGAGTTCTCCTGAAATTTACAAGATAGAGCAGATGATGCTGATGTTGGAGCACCATACCAGTAATGTCGCAGCCCACTTCTTTGACAGACGGTTTCCAGACGATCAGCTTGCTGAGACACTGGAATTATTGGTTTCACGGCTGAAGAGCGATCACCGTGAATTTCAGGTTCCAGTCGATAGATTTACGCGGTCAACTCCTCATACGTCAGAGGATCAGCAGTAATCATGTGCTGGAGCGTATCGAGGAATATCGTCTTTGAATTGCGACGGTTGAATCGGAAGGTCATTTCTTCCAGGTAGGCCGGAAGGTGCTTGTCTGAAACCTTATGCCATGATCCAACGATACCGCGCTTGAGTAGAGAGAATGCCGATTCAATCCCATTGGTTGTGATGTCGCCATTCACGTACTCTCCAGCACTGTGATTCACGGTCTGATGTTTCAGGTTCGGTATCCCAGATTGTTTGATCGCGCCCGGATACGAGGTCAATTCGTCCGTCATCACCACTTCGCAATCTTGGCTCACATTGTCCTTGATGTACTGCGCCAGTGTGCCCGACTTCACATCCTCGGCATGAAAAAATCTCAGTTCGCCGCCGCGCTGCTTGATGCCAATGACGATTTCTTTATTCTGTAGCCGTCTACGGGCTGCTTCGTTGCCCTTTAGTTTTCCGCCGATATAGGTTTCGTCCATTTCCACAACGCCTGTCAGCATGGTTTTCTCAGCCGATGCCATTGCCGACCGGATGCGATGGCAGAGATACCAAGCGGTTTTGTAGGAAATCCCCAGCGTGCGCTTGAGTTGATTGGCGCTCATGCCTTTGCGGGATTCGCAGATCAGGTAGGTAGCCGCCAGCCACTTGATGAGGGGCAAATGTGAGTCATGGAAGATGGAGTTTGCTGTCACTGTGAACTGATACTCGCATTCCTTGCACCAGAGCAACTTGGCATTCCTGGCTAGCCGAACAACGTTCTGGCCAAAGCAACGAGGGCATTCCGGTCCATTTGGCCACTTCAGGCGCTCCAGAAGTTCCCGGCAGAGGTCATCGCTTGAAAAGGTAGTGCAAAGCTCTACAATGGTCATAACGAGGCTCCAGATGGACGAGCAGAGCAAAAAACGGGCATTAAACAAGGTTCCGATGCGGAAGCTAATGGCGACCATAAAACAGGATATTCGACAGGAATTAAGGCCGACCGCTTCAGCATCTAAACCGAAGAAAACGAAGTAATTAGCTCGTCCATGAAGATAGACTACGCCTACCTATTACTTTTGTCAAGTATATAATCCAGAGTTACCTTGTCTTCAATTCGAAGGGTTCATCACACTTCTCAGGAGCAAAACATGACGCGTTATCCATTCTATTTTCGACTGATTCTGCTGGCTTGCATCCTGTCGTCCGCGACACTGATTACGTTTTCTCAGCAGCCGTGGCGGCTCATTCTGCTCTCTACTGCCGCAGGCCTATTTCTCTGGGGAACGGTTCTGATGTACCTGCATAAGACGGGGAAATCTTATTGGAAGGGACCAAAGTGGGGAGAACGCTTCCACGCGTGGCCGGGATCGAAACGCGTGTTGGCCGTGCTCTCTACCGTCTGCACCTTTACGATTCCCATACTCGTTCTCATGAATCGCAGAATAGGCCTTAGTGGCGGCGAACTGGGATTTACATGCGCCATATTGTTCGGAATCTCGATTGCCACGTTCAAGTTCCGTAAGTCAGGAAGCGCCTGCTGCCTGCCGCATGAAATCCCCACTACACAGCAATAGCGGTACGGGTCTCCCCATACCGCCATTGTGGTCGAGCTATCTGCTGAATTACTTTTCGGCTGGATCTGCGGGAGGACCCTGCTCGTCAGGATTCTCCATGGCCTTGTCGATGGTCTCGCGACGCTTGGCACGCGCTTCCGCACGCTTCTCGCGCTTCTCTTCCAGGATCTTCTCCACGCCCAGCATTTCGACAAATGCGGTTTCGCCGCCGTCGCCTTGCCTAAAGCCGCTGCGAACAATCCGCAGGTAGCCGCCATTGCGATCGCCGTACCGCGGAGCCACTGTCTCAAACAAACGCGAGACTGCTTCCCGGGTTTGCAGATACGCCAGTGCCTGGCGTCGCGCATGCAGGTCGCCCCGCTTGCCCAGCGTGATCAGTCGTTCCACGTGCGGACGCGCAGCCTTCGCCTTGGTGACGGTGGTCTGAACGCGATCCTCAAGAATGATGGAGGTGACCAGGTTGCGCAACATGGCGCGACGATGACTGGTGTTCCTTCCAAGTTTGACTCCAGCTTTGCGATGACGCATGACGAATCTCTCTTCTTATATCGATCTCTACATCTTTGCTGCGCGATACCCGTACGAGCATCGCGCAGTCGTGTCCGTTAAAAGTTTTCCGGCTCCTCATGAGGCGCGAGAAGGTCAGCATCAAAATCCTCGTCATCCTCATCGTCATCCTCGTCGCGGCGACCAATGCTGCTCAGCACCGCGGCGGGCAGAATGCTGGTCGGTCCCGGGACAGGATTGCCGCTTTCATCAATCCGCATGCCGAGAGACAAGCCCATCTGTGCCAGCATCTCTTTAATCTCGTTCAGCGACTTTCGACCGAAGTTTTTCGTCTTCAGCATTTCTGCCTCGGTCTTCTGCACCAGTTCTCCAATGGTCTGGATGCCGGCGTTCTTCAGGCAGTTATAGCCGCGGACAGAAAGCTCCAGCTCTTCCACTGAGCGATTCAGGTTCTCGTTGCGGATCAGCGGCTCATGCATACCCGCCGCAGCATCGGCTTCCAACTCTTCCTCAAAGTTGATGAAGATGCTCATATGATCCTTCAACAGCTTTGCTGCCAGACCGATTGCATCCACGGGAAGCACAGAACCATTCGTCCAGATTTCAAGCGTCAGCTTGTCGTAGTCCGTAATCTGACCGAGACGAGCCGCTTCAATCGTGTAATTCACCTTGCGAACCGGCGAGTGGACCGAGTCCACAGGAATGAAACCGATACCCAGATCGGAATCAAAATTCTTATCTGCGGAAATATATCCGCGTCCGCGCTTCAGGCGCATTTCCATATCCAGCTTGCCACCCTCACTGACGGTTGCAATGTAGACATCTTTATCCAGAATGTCCACGTCGCTGTCGGCTTCAATCATGCCGGAGGTGACGATGCCAGGCTTATCGGCGCGCAAATAAATCGCCTTCGGCCCTTCGCCATTCAGCTTGAAGGGAACCTGCTTCAGGTTCAGGATGATGTCGGTCGCATCTTCGACGACGCCAGGAATCGACTGGAACTCGTGCAGCACACCTTCAATGTGCACGGCCGTCACTGCGGCGCCTTCAACAGACGACAACAGCACACGCCGCAAGGCGTTGCCGATGGTTGTGCCGAAGCCACGTTCAAATGGCTGCGCGCTGAACTTGCCGTACTTTTCGGTCAATGTCTCCAGGTCGACTGAGAGACGCTTCGGTTTTTGAAATCCACGCCATAACATAATTGATTGCCTAGCTTCCTGCACGGCGAACGTCGCGAAGCATTTTGCAACGGCCGTGCCTGTTCTCCTCGGTTTAGGTGTTTACCGCTTTTTGCGGCCGTACAAGATGGTTCTGAAACCTGCCTCCGGAAATGTGTTCGCGCACCAAACCAATTGCACGAACAATCGAACTGCCTGTCGTCCCGTACAGTTTTTACTTGCTGTACAGCTCCCTTACTTGCTGTACAACTCGACTATCAGCTGCTCATTGACTGGCAAGTGAACGTCCTCACGCTTCGGTAAGGAGAGCACTTTGCCGCTCAAGTTCTGGCGGTCGATCGCCAGCCAGGTCGGAGCTGCACCGGATCCACTGTAGTCGCGAGCGACTTCGAAGACCGGCAGAGCTTTGCTGCCTTCGCGAACGCGAATCTCATCCCCCACGCTGACTTGATAGGACGGAATGTTGACCTTGCGACCGTTCACTTCCACATGGCCGTGGCGCACAACCTGGCGTGCCTGACGGCGAGAAGTGGCGAAGCCAAGCCGGAACGCAACGCTGTCCAGACGACGCTCCAACTGCTGGATCAGCAGTTCGCCGGTAACGCCGGGAGCCGCATTGGCCTTCTCGTAATACGCGCGGAATTGGCTCTCCAGCGTAAAGTACATACGCTTGGCCTTCTGCTTTTCGCGCAGCTGCAGGCCATAGCCAACAATTTTGGCCTTGCGGTCGCGACCGTGCTGCCCAGGAGCGAAATTCCGCTTCTCAATGGCGCACTTGTCAGAAAAACACCTGGGGCCCTTCAGAAATAACTTGATGCCTTCGCGACGGCAAAGGCGGCAGACTGCTCCGGTATAACGTGCCACGTAGTTCTCCTAAGTTCAGAGGCCGACCGGTTTACGGGTTAAACCCTTCGTCCCGGTCCGCGAAATACAGCCATTAGCTTTTGGCCTTTAGCTGTTAGATCAATTTGTTGCAGGGCGATCGATTTCGCCCCGCCTTATTAGTTTACCCCACCACCGCCTTGGTTGAAGCTAAAGGCTAGCGGCTAGAAGCTAGCGGCTTATACGCGGCGACGCTTGGGCGGGCGGCATCCGTTGTGCGGAACCGGCGTGACGTCGCGAATGGTCCGCACATCGATGCCGGCCGAGGCCAGCGCACGAATCGCAGATTCACGACCCGAACCCGGTCCGCTGACGCGCACATCGACGGAGCGCATTCCATGCTCACGCGCCTGGCTGGCCGCATTCGATGCAGCCTGCTGCGCGGCGAATGGAGTGCCCTTGCGCGACCCGCGGAAACCGAGCGACCCGGAACTCTTCCAGGAAATCGTATTGCCCTGGCCGTCGGTAATGGTCACGATAGTGTTGTTGAACGAGGCCTGAATGTACACCACACCGTAGGGAACACTCTTGCGCTCGCGCTTCTTGAATTTCTTGTTCTTGGCGGCCTTGCCGGCAGCGCCTGCTTGTGCTTTTGCCATTAGGTCTTCGCCGTCGCTTTCTTCTTGCTGGTTACAGTGCCCTTGCGCGGACCTTTACGGGTGCGTGCGTTGGTGTGGGTGCGCTGTCCGTGGACCGGCAGGTTTCTGCGATGCCGCAGTCCGCGATAGCTCTGAATTTCAATCAGGCGCTTGATGTGCATGGAGACATCTTTGCGCAGATCGCCTTCCACCTGGCCTTCGCCTTCAATCACCTGACGGATGCGATTCACCTCGTCCTCACCCAGGTCCTGAAGCTTCTTGTACGGATCGACATCCGCAGCCTTCAGGATTCGGAGTGCACGAGGATCGCCGATTCCATAAATGTACGTGAGCGCGATGCGTGCCTGTTTGTTGCGCGGCAGATCGACGCCAGCAATACGTGCCATAGATTTTTCCTTCTTACTTGCCCGAAACAGCTTCACCGTTTCAGAGCGGTTAGGCTAGCAGCATGTTGAACAACACATCCTGCAGCAATGAACAGCGGAAATCAGGTTCTTCGCAAGCCTTTCTACGGCTAACTCGCCCGATCCCTGCCGGCACCTGCAACCCCAGATTTATCCCTGGCGCTGTTTGTGCTTGGTGTTTTCGCAGATCACACGCACCACCCCGCGGCGGTGGATGACCTTGCACTTGTCACAAATCTTCTTTACCGATGCTCGAACTTTCATGTTGCCCACTTCCCCTTCGTGATTCTCAACTTTGTGCCTACGCGCTACTTGTAGCGATAGACAATGCGCCCGCGATTCAGATCGTACGGGCTAAGCTCCACCGCAACTTTGTCCCCCGGCAGAATGCGAATGAAGTTCTTCCGCATCTTGCCCGACACGTGCGCCAGCACCTGGTGCTTATTTTCCAGTTCCACTCGGAACATGGCATTCGGCAACGTCTCCACTACCGTTGCCATCACTTCAATCGCGTCTTCTTTCGACAATCGTTGCTCCAACCCTCCCCAGCCTTCGGGGCCCATCGGTTTCGGAAAAAATTACAAAATTCTTTGACCGCGAAGCGAACCGGCTAGGCCGTCAAAATCTCTGCACCGTCTGCGCCGACCGCGATCGTATGTTCAAAATGCGCGCTCAAACTGCCGTCGACCGTGACCGCTGTCCAACCGTCTCCAAGCACTCGAACCGCATGGCCGCCGGCGTTCACCATCGGCTCAATCGCGAGTACCATTCCCTGCCGCAGCTTCAGCCCCTGCGCTTTACGCCCGTAATTCGGGACCTGGGGCTCTTCATGCATCTCAGTCCCAATCCCATGACCGACAAAGTCACGCACTACGCTGAATCCCGCTGCTTCCGCCACTTCCTGTACCGCTGCGCCCACATCGCCCAGCGTCGATCCCGGCCTTACCACAGCAATCGCGGCTTGCAACGACCGTTCGGTGGCGTCCAGCAACTTCTGCGCCGGCTCGGAAATCTTTCCTACCGGCAGCGTCGTCGCCGAATCGGCATAGTAGCCATCGATGATCAGCCCGCAATCGATCGAGACCACATCGCCTTCCCGCAACGTACGCTTCGCAGAAGGAATTCCGTGGACAACTTCCTCATTCACCGACGTACACAGCACGCAAGGATAATCGTGATATCCCTTGAATGCCGGCACCGCACCGGCTTCGGCGATCTTGGCCTCGGCAATCTTTTCCAGGTCCATCGTCGTCATGCCTGGCTTGATGCTTTGCCGCAAAACGTCCAAAACACTGCGAAGCGCCGTTCCACTTCGCCGCATTTTGGCAATCTCTTTCGGCGTGCGAATCACAATCGCCATAAGTCCGCTATCCCCGGAGACGCAAGATTGCGTCCGTGATTGCCCGAGTAATGTCGCCCACCGGCAAATCTCCGTCGACTTCGGCGAACCTTGCCATCCCGTGGTAATGCTCCACCACCGGAGCTGTCATCTCTTCGTACATCCGCATGCGTTCGACGAATACCTCTTCCGTATCATCCGGCCGCTGCACTAAAACAGTGCCGTCTACATCGCAAACTGTCTCATGTTCCGGCAAACAGAAGTAGATATTGTAGATACGACCACAGGCTGGACAGGAACGGCGACCGGTAATGCGGCGCAAGAGCTTAGTATAGCTAACTAGAATGTTGACAGCAACAATCGGCAGCGTTTCCTTCTCGTTGGTCAGCTGTGCATCCAGCCAGATCGCCTGCGGCAGCGTCCGCGGAAATCCATCCAGAATATAGCCCCGACGCGTGTCCGGCTGGCGCAGCCTGTCCAGAACAATCGCTTCCACTAGCTCGTTCGGAATCAGACGGCCCGCGTCCATCACCTCGCGCATCTGCACGCCCAATGGGGATGCGCTCTTGTCTGGATCTTTCCGCATATCCCGCAGCAAATCGCCGGTCGAAATCTGAGGAATCGACCACTGTGCCATCAGGATCTTGGATTGCGTGCCTTTGCCGGCTCCCGGAGGACCCATCAGCAAAATCGGACCAGGAGTGAATTTCTGTACCTCTGACGCGTTTGCCGGCCCTGAATTCCCTTGTGCCGCCGGGGTTACCATGACCGCCTGCCGCGAACGCGGCCGCCCTTACCGGAGAAACCTTCATAATGACGCATGATCAGATGAGCCTCCACCTTATTGATGGTGTCCATCGCCACCCCGACCACGATCAGTAGGGAGGTTCCGCCAAAGTAGAAATTGACGCCCAGCCCATTCGTCACCCACGTAGGCAGCCGATCGAAGAATCCGCCCACTAGCCAAAGATGATTTAAATGAATCCCGCTAATCATGAACTGCGGAATCAGAGAAACAATAATCAAATACAACCCACCCACCAGCGTCAGGCGCGTCAGAATATCGTTGACGTAGTCTGCCGTGCGCTTGCCCGGACGAATTCCTGGAATGAATCCGCCGTACTTGCGCATGTTATCGGCAATATCGTCTGGCCGGAAAATGATGGAAATATAAAAGTAAGCAAAGAACAAAATCGCGATGCAATAGAGCAGTTCATACCAGGGCTCGCCCACATTCAACGCGTCGAAAATTGGACGGAAGAAGCGGCTGTCCTGGAAGAAAGCCATGTGCTGCACCAGCAATGGCGCCGATAAGATGGAGGCTGCAAAGATCACCGGCATCACACCGCCGGCGTTCACGCGCAGCGGCAAGTGGGTCGATTGTCCGCCCATCAGGCGTCTTCCGACGATGCGTTTCGCGTACTGCACAGGAATGCGCCGCTCGCTGCGTTCCACGAATACGATAAACGCGACCACCACCAGCATGACCGCCAAAAGGATAATGATGGCAGGCACCGTAAAGCCGCCCCAGGCCTGGGTCTGCACCTTATTCACCAGGTCGCCAATGCCGTTCGGAATGCCCACAACAATGCCGGCAAAGATCAGCAGACTCATGCCTTCGCCGATCCCTCGATCCGTAATCTGCTCGCCCAGCCACATCACAAACGTCGCGCCCGTGGTCAGCGTCAAAATCGTCATCAACACAAAGCCGGGGCCCGGATTCGTGACATAAGGAACGCTGCCGGAACCGTGTACCAGCGTCAATGCAATGGCGAACGACTGCACCACGGCAAGGAACACTGTCATATAGCGCGTCCACTGCGTAATCTTCTTACGGCCCATGTCGCCTTCTTTTTGCAGGCGAGCCAAAGGCTCATACACAACCGTCAGCAATTCAAAAATAATGGCAGCCGTAATGTACGGCATAATGCCCAACGCAAAAACCGTCAGCTTGCGCAGATTGCCACCGCTGAACATATCAATCAGGCCAAGGGAGCTGCCGCTGTTCTGCGCGAAGAACTGCTCCAGCAGCTTGGTATTCACACCCGGCGTAGGGATATGCGATCCCAGCCGGTAAATGGCCAGGATGAACAGCGTGAACAATACCCGCTTGCGCAGGTCTGGAATTCGAAAGATATTTAACAGCTTGTCCAGCATGCTACTCCTGCCTGTCTTACTCGCCGATCAGAATGGCTTTTCCACCGGCCTTTTCGATCTTTTCCTGGGCCGATTTCGAAAACTTGTGCGCATGTACAGTCACCGCAACCGTCAACTCGCCCACACCTAGCACCTTGACCAGCGCATTGTGTTTCCGCACCAGCTTCAAGGCCACCAGCTTGTCGTAGGTCAGCTCTTCCTGGGCATATTCCGCAATGCGATCCAGATTCAGCACGGTATATTCAGTGCGAAAAATGTTGGTGAAGCCGCGCTTCGGCAAACGCCGATGCAGCGGCATCTGGCCGCCTTCAAATCCGCGCATCAGGCTTGAACCCGACCGCGAGCCTTGCCCTTTGTGGCCTCGGGTGGACGTTTTGCCCATGCCCGATCCCATACCGCGGCCAATCCGCTTCTTGCCCGAGTTCGCTTTTTTCGGTGCCCGTAAGTTCGATAAATTCATGATCCCTGTCCCTCAATTCGCCTGCGGAAATCCATCGCCCCGCAGGGATGCAGCTAACTCGTATCGTAATCTCTCAGGGCTTAGCCCAGAATGCGCACCAGGTGCGGTATCGCCTTCACCATGCCGCGCACGGAAGGCGTATCTTCGCGCTCCACAACCTGCCGCAGACGCGTAAAGCCCAACCCCTTGATCACCTTGCGGTGCTTGTCCGGGGTGCAGATGGCGGAACGGTAATACTCGATCTGGATGGTCTTTTCGCCCGCAGATTTCTTGGCGGATGTTTTCTTGTCTGCCATTGGATTACAACTCCTCTACCGGCTTGCCGCGCAGGGCAGCCACATCACGCTTATCGCGCAATTGCACCATGGCGTCGAACGTAGCCCGCACCACATTATGCGGATTCGCCGAGCCCAGGCTCTTGGTCAGTACATTTTGAATGCCGACAGAAGTCATAATGGCTCGAACCGCCCCACCCGCAATCACGCCCGTGCCTTCCGGCGCCGGCTTCAGCAGCACTTGTCCGGAACCGAAACGTCCCAGAACCTGGTGCGGAATCGACGTCTCCGTCATGTTCACTCGAACCAAATGCTTCTTCGCCGACTCAATGCCTTTGCGGATCGCCTGCGGAACTTCCTTGGCTTTTCCGGAGCCGAATCCAACCACTCCGGCAGACGCATCGCCCACCACAACCAGCGCCGCGAACGACATATTCTTGCCGCCCTTGACGACCTTGGTCACGCGGTTGATCGAAACCACCTGGTCCTTCAGGTTGTACTGTCCAGCTTCCAGCTTTTTCTTGATGATTGCCATTCCCTGTATTTTCCTTTCAGACCCTGCCGCTCAGACCCTGCCGCCGACCGGATGCGTTCGGCCTGTCCTGCTGTTAGAAATCAAGTCCCGCTTCGCGCGCGGCATCTGCCAACGCCTTGATGCGCCCGTGATACAAATATCCGCCGCGATCGAACACCACTTTCTTGATGCCCTTTTCCTTGGCCTTCTCCGCGATCAGCTTGCCCACTTCTTTGGCCGCTGCAACATTGCCGCCAGTCTTCAGCTTGGCGGTCACGCTGGAGGCAGACACTAGGGTGGTGCCAGAATGATCATCGATCAGCTGCGTGTAGATCTGGTTCAAAGAGCGATACACATTCAGCCGAGGACGTTCTGCCGTTCCCTGCATCTTGCGGCGAATGCGATCATGCACCCGCTGACGATTGGAATTGCGTTGAATCTGCGAAATCATATCCTGTCTTCCTTCCTAAAAGCGGAGATGCCCTGCATCCCCGTTCGGTTCTGAACTTTGCAATCCGGGTCATCGACCCAGGATTACTTGGCGCCAGTCTTGCCAACCTTCTTCTTCAGCTTCTCGTCGGAATAGCGAACACCCTTGTTCTTGTATGGATCCGGCTTGCGCAGCGACCGCATATCCGCCGCCACCTGGCCGACCTTCTGCCGATCGATGCCGGTAATCGTCACCCGGGTCTGCTTGGGATCGATGGTCGCCGAAATTCCTGTCGGCAGCGGAAACTCGATCGGATGCGAATATCCAAGCGTGAACACAACCGTGTTCTTGCCCTTCAATTCCGCACGGTATCCAATGCCGACAATGTCCAGATCGCGCGTCCATCCCTGCGTCACGCCGCGAACTGCATTCGCCACCAGCGCCCGCGTCAATCCATGGATCGCCGCCTGCGATTCTTCCTGGCGAATCACATGCAGATGACCGTCCTTCTCTTCAAACTTCAGGCCACCAGGAATCGGCTGCTCGACTTTGCCCTTCGGGCCTTCGACCACCACCGTATTGCCGTGCACCGAATACTTCACGCCTTTACCGAGCGGAATGGGCTGTTTTCCTATACGCGACATCTTGTGATTCTCTTTCTCGTTGGCTTGCGAGTCCCGCCGGAGATTCAACCCCCGCGTTCCACTGCAGCCTGATCTACTTGCAATCGACGGTGTCGACTACCAAACTTCGCACAACAACTCGCCACCAACGCCCTCGCGGCGCGCCTGACGACCTGTCATCACACCCTTCGGCGTGGTGATAATGCTGATGCCCAACCCGCCCTGCACGCGGCGAATCTCGTCGCGATGCACGTACACCCGGCATCCCGGATGGGAGACGCGATTCAGGCCGCGGATCGCTGCCTGGTTGTTGGTGTCGTACTTCAAATACACCCGCAGAAAACGCTTGCTGTTTTCCTCTGTCGCCTTGTAGTTGCTGATGTAGCCCTCTTCCTTCAGAATGCGGGCTATTTCAAGCTTCAACTTGGAGGCTGGCACATCCAGCTTCGCGTGCCGCGAAGAAATCGCGTTGCGCAGCCGTGCCAACAGATCGGATACTGGATCGCTTACACTCATCGTATCTCCTTGATCCCCCGTTCGCCCGCCTTCAGCGGGAACCTGCGAGGATCGTTCCTGCGCCCGCTTGTAGAAACCAAGGCGCATCAAAATCCAACTTCAATTACCCTTCAGCGCAGCCTGCGCCGCACCATTTACCAGGATGACTTCACGACCCCGGGAATTTCGCCCTTTAACGCCAGGCTGCGGAAACAGAGCCTGCAAATCCCAAACTTCCGCAGGAACGCCCGCGGACGTCCGCAGAGATTGCACCGGTTGTGCTGCCGCGAAGAAAACTTCGGCTTGCGCTTGTCTTTTACTCGTTTTGCTGTAGTTGCCATCGAACTTGTCTTGTCCTCTCGCCCTGATTAGGCCGTCTGCCGGAACGGAATGCCAAAGTGCTGCAGCAATGCCCGTGCCTGCTGATCGTCTTTCGCCGTGGTCACAATGGTGACGTTCATACCCTTCAACTTATCGACGCGGGAATAATCGATCTCAGGGAAAATCAATTGATCGCGAATCCCCAGCGTGTAATTGCCGCGTCCATCAAAGCTCTTGGTCGAAACGCCCTTGAAATCGCGCACGCGCGGCAGCGCTGTCGAAACCAGGCGATCGAGAAATTCGTACATCTTGTCGCCGCGCAGTGTCACCATAGCTCCAATCGGCATGCCTTCGCGCACTTTGAATGCGGCGATCGATTTCTTGGCGCGTGTCACCACAGGCTTCTGTCCGGTGATCAGCCCCAGATCCACCATCAGCGGATCCATCACCTTCACATTTTGCGTGGCTTCGCCCAGTCCCATGTTCAGGACAATCTTTTCCAGCCGCGGCACCGCCATGGTATTTTTCAAGCCCAGCTCCTTCAGCAGCGCCGGCTTGATTTCCTTCAGATACTTATCTTTTAATCTGGTTGCCATCTTCCATCCATCCTTGCTTCAACGCTGGCCCCTGAACCCTGGCCGCTGATCCCTGTTCCCTGGTTCTACTTCTTCGACTCCAGCGTCTGACCGCATTTGCGACAGACCCGCACCTTGGTGTCGCCTTCAAACTTGAAGCCCACCCGAACCGGCCCGCAGTTGCCGCAGACCAGCATCACGTTCGAAATCTGAATCGGGTTTTCCTGCTCCGCAATGCCGCCCTTAATGTTGCGCTGCGGGTTCGGCTTCACGGTTTTCTTCACCATCATCACGTGCTCGACCAGCACCCGGCCCTCATCCTGCATCACGCGCAGCACGCGACCCTGCTTGCCTCTGTCTTTGCCCGCGATGACCTGCACCTTATCGTTGCGGCGAATCTTCAATCCTGCCATAACTCTCGTCTCACTTCCCGTTCGCGCCGGAACCGGCAATCATCGCCCAGCTCTTCCGCGTTTCTAAAATCGAACCCAACCGTTTCGCCTACAGAACTTCTGGAGCCAGCGAAACAATCTTCAAAAATCTCTTCTCGCGCAGTTCCCGGGCTACTGGACCAAAGACGCGCGTGCCCACCGGCTCTCCGGTTTCATTAATCAGCACAGCGGCATTCTGATCGAAGCGGATATACGTTCCATCGCGGCGGCGATACTCCTTGCGCGTGCGCACGATGACAGCCTTCACCACTTTGCCCTTCTTTACCTGGCCATCCGGCGAAGCTTCCTTCACTGCGGCGGTCACGACGTCCCCCAGGCCGGCTTTGCGTCCGGTGGATCCGCCCAGCGGCAGGATTACCTGCAGCTTGCGGGCGCCGGAGTTGTCGGCCACCACCAACATTGTTCTCATCTGTACGGCCATCATCGTCTCCTAAACATTGCTACAACCAGTACTGCCGGGTGCCCCAGGTCTCGATTTTCAGACTTGGAAAATCCAATCCCAAACTCGCCTACACCGCCTGCGGAATCTCTTCTGCCTGCGCCAAATTCGAGCGGCGCACAATCTCTTCCAGCTGCCAGCGCTTCAGCTTGCTCAGCGGACGGGTCTCGCGAATCCGCACCACATCGCCAACCCGCGCCGTCTTGTGCTCGTCATGCGCGTAAAACTTCTTGGTCGTCCGCATGGTCCGCAAATACTTGGGATGGGCCTTGCGCATTTCCACCGCGACCACAATGGTCTTCTGCATCTTGGTGGAAACCACTTCTCCAACCTTCTCGTTGCGGTGCGAAACGGCCGG
>CAWCFC010000022.1:0-579540 GCA_963794795.1 uncultured Acidobacteriota bacterium
AGGCGATCGCGGTCCGGCGCCACCATCTCGACTGGGATGTTGCTGGGGGTGGCGAAGGCTCGGGCGGAGGAGTTCAGCTTTGCGCTGGCTGTGATCCTGACACCTCCGGCGATTGCGCGCGAAGTGTGGCGGCTCTTGAAGGCACAGCATCTTGCGGGGGCGGCTCCCATTGCCAACGCCATGATGCCGAGCCTGCTGGGGATGGTCTTTGCTTTCCTGGCCGGTCTGGTGGCGCTGAAGTGGCTGAGCCGGTGGCTGGAAAGCGGTCGCTGGTATTGGTTCGGGATTTATTGCCTGATCGCCGCGGGCATTGTCGGGTATTTGCACCACGTTGGCTACTAGGAAGCCAGCCCTCGTCGCGGTTGCTTCAATTTCGCGGAACGGGGCAAATGTCCGGGACTAAAGGCCCTGAAAATCGGCCTGTTTTCAGGGGGCTAAAGCCCCCTGCTCCCTCCGAAATGCCGATTTGCAACTCTAGGGGGGAAATAGTTGGGCCTGGAGGCCTTGAATATCGGCCCATTTTCGGGGGGCTGAAACCCCTCGCTCCCTCCGAAATGCCGATTTACAACTGCCGGGGCAAATACCTGGGCCTAAAGGCCCTGAAAATCATCCTATTTTCGCGGGGTTGTAGCCGCCTGCTCCCCTCCGAAATGCCGAGCTGCAACTGTAGTGGTCAGCCGACCCTTTTGGCTGTGGATTTCGTCCATTTTGGAGACCGCGAGCTTGCATGCATCCCTTTTCCGCTCAATATCTTAAGATGGCATAAACATACTTGACACACCATACGTCAATGTTGCATAGTGGTTAAGCTATGAAAAGCCAACCTTTACCTAAAAGCCTGATTGAAGCCATTCGATACTTCACCAATAGTGATGTCTGCGTTGACTTCATCGCCCAGCTTCGCTGGCCTAATGGTGTAATTTGTCCGCACTGCAATTGTGACCGTGTTTCGTACATTCGCACTCGCAGGATTTGGAAATGTATGGCCGCGTCCTGCCACAAACAGTTTAGCGTAAAGACCCAAAGCGTCTTTGAAGACTCACCTATTCCTCTCGATAAATGGTTGGTTGCCGTGTGGCTGGTAGTCAATTGCAAGAATGGCGTGAGCAGCTATGAGATTGCACGCGATTTGAAGGTAACTCAGAAGTCAGCTTGGTTCATGCTGCACCGCATTCGGCTGGCTCTCAAAGAAAACAATTGGCTCAAGATGGGATCGGACCAAGGGGGTCCTGTCGAAGTCGACGAAACCTTTGTCGGTCCTGATACTCGCAAGATGCACAGATCGCGACGCTTGAAATCCATCGAGTTAAACGGCACTCACGGGAAAGCTATCGTGATGGGAATGTTAGAGCGTGAGTCCCGCCGGGTTCGTGCAACTGTGATTCCCAATGTGAAGCGCGAGACTTTGCAAAATCAGATCCTCAATCACATCGAGAAAGGCTCGGCCGTCTATACCGATCGCTGGAGCGGATACGACAACCTGGCTGCGCAGGACTTCGTACATGAGACTGTGAACCACATGGAGGAGTATGTGCGTGGCCAGGTCCACACTCAGGGCATAGAGAACTTCTGGAGCCTGTTGAAGCGCGGCCTGAAGGGCACCTACGTTGCCGTCGAACCATTTCATCTGGAGCGGTATCTGGATGAGCAGGTATTCCGATTCAACAATCGATCCACCAAAGAGAACCCATTGGACGATTCCGATAGATTCGCGCTGGCTGTCTCGCAGATCGCGAACAAACGCCTGACTTATGCCGAGCTTACTGGCAAGGTGTCGGAAACGGAAGCCAACTAAAAAGCCTAAATGGATGAGACGCCAAGGCCGGGGAAAGCTAAACTCTAAGCGGTGAGGTGCGTCCGTGAGTCTTGGGTTTGCTCCTGAAGTTGCGTGCTCTCGTTGCGGTGAGCCCATTGTGCTCCACATATCCACGCTTGCGCCCACACGCGGTAATCTGAGCGCATCTACCCATGGACTTTTACCCAATTGCTGTGTCATGTCCTCATTGCAGGCATGTGGCCATCTATAACCATTGTCACCAGCTACGGCAGTTGGGAACAGGGATGTCGTTTCCTGATGCCGAAAGAAAAGTGTTGCGGTGCGGTGAAAAAGACTGCGAAGGGAGCCTAACTGTATTTTCGTTCGCCCAATCAGCCGATTGGAAAACCGAGATAAGCGAGTGGACTTTTGATCCAAAGGTACGCTGCTCCAATGGCCACCATTTTCATCTTCGACCCAGCGGTCCCGCGAAATAACCTGTTCCATCATCTCTCGTATGCCTCACGCGGCATTTAGAGTAGCAAACCGCGAAATCAGCTTGACCGTGTACGATCATTCCCATGGAAATCCTGCACGCCATCCTGCACGGCGCGGCATTGTTGGTCTGGTACGTTGTGGCTGGTTCGCTCGCTCTAATTGTGATCGCGGTAGGAGGTTTCCTGTCGCTGATAGTTCTGATTGCAATTCTGGAGCCGCTATTTGCGCCGAGTCCACCCAAAGGCGGGACGACGGGACCAATCAATCCGTATGCGAACACTCCTGAGACGAAGCCTTAGACGTTCGCTTGGCCGTTTTCTCATCCTCCATGCGGCGTTGCAATTCCGTCTTCGACACTTTAAGAATGTCGCGCATCGCGCTCGTGAAGCGCTGGAACTCGGGATTGTCCGGCGGTTTCTTCATGCGGTCAGTCTACTCCAACGTTGAAATCTAAGGCGGTCATTCTTCCAGATCTAGCGGGATGGGCTCTCCTCTTTTTCGAAGGCCATATTTCAAAACCGCCCCAATATAGGGTTCATCCCAGCGAGCAAGAAACGCAATATTCTTCCGCATCTCCAATATGCCTAGCCGAGCATCGGGATGCTGGGAACCCACAAAAGCGGTATGGTTTGCTATTAGGTCGGAGAGTTGTACCTCTACGATTTTCTTATCGTCCGCGGGGGCAAATCCACCCATAAATCTGGCAGTCTTTGGATTCAGCCTCCGAAATTCCCTATAACAACTGCGGAGGCCGTCGAAGCAGTCCCCGTCGTCGTGAACAAAAGCCACCATGCAGTTCCGATCCCTGGATCGCACTCGCTTCACCGTTTCAAACATCACACTGCAAAGTGCAGCCTTATAGGGGTCCTGCGGGAGCACCTCTTTGGCGCCAGGCAATTGGGCCATCCGCTCGTAGGGTTCCATTTCCACAGCTACCCCCAGCCCCACAATCCCGCGATGCCTGCCGACCACCGCGAGGAACTCTTCTCGGATGCCTCTGGCTTCCTCTTTTTCCTCTGGTTGCGCGTATTTCCCCTTACGCAAGCGGCGAAATTGACCGTTCACATGATTGCACTCGCTGCTTTTGAAATACTCCAACTTATGCCGGCGAAGAAGAGCCTTCCAGTCATTTCGAAAATCACCCCAAACGTCTTTGTTTCCGCAAAAACCAGCCGAAACCATCAGCTTCGCATCCTTGTGCCCGCTGTCATCTAGGAACGTCTGGAACACCATGCACATGTACCCGTTGCATTCAAGATACGGCGGAAAGTACAAATCAAATAGATCATTCAGGGTAAATTCGCAGGGGACCTCATCCACTTCTAAAATCTTTTCGTTTTTCACTTGAAGAACCTTCTTTCTTCAAGAGAATAATTAAGATCGTTCTGGCGTCCTGA
Organism: uncultured Acidobacteriota bacterium; assembly: GCA_963794795.1. Classification (GTDB taxonomy): domain Bacteria; phylum Acidobacteriota; class Terriglobia; order Terriglobales; family Acidobacteriaceae; genus JAKAAZ01. The sequence continues at coordinate 3,652 of CAWCFC010000022.1, forward strand.
TGGCACTATGGTGCGTCAGGTATATTTATGCCCTTAAGATAATTGCAACTTTATGGCTATGGGGTGCATCAATTAAGTTGACAGTAAGTCACTCAACTGGCATACTGAGGAAGCGGAGTTAGGCGAAGAATCTGTCAAAAGAGGGGCATATGGGGAAAATTATTGGAATTGATCTGGGAACCACCAATTCGGTCGTCGCGGTGATGGAAGGCGGCGAGCCGAAGGTGATTCCCAATGAGGAAGGCGGTCGCACGACGCCATCCGTCGTTGCTTTTACCAAGAGCGGCGAGCGGCTGGTCGGCCAGGTGGCCAAGCGGCAGGCAATTACGAACCCGGAAAACACGATTTATTCAATCAAGCGCTTTATGGGACGGCGCTACAACGAAGTGAACGACGAAATGAAGATGGTTCCCTACAAGGTGAAGCAGCAGGGAGATCACATCGTCGTCGAGGCGCAGGGCAAGGATTACACCCCGCCGGAGATTTCGGCGATGATCCTGCAAAAGCTGCGGAAGGCCGCGGAAGACTATCTTGGCCAGAGTGTGACGGAAGCTGTGATCACGGTTCCTGCGTACTTTAACGATGCGCAGCGCCAGGCGACCAAGGATGCGGGCAAGATTGCTGGTCTGGACGTTAAGCGGATTGTGAACGAGCCGACGGCGGCAGCGCTGGCCTACGGACTCGACAAGAAGAAGGACGAGACCATCGTGGTCTACGACTTCGGCGGCGGTACGTTCGACGTTTCCGTGCTGGAAGTGGGCGAAGGCGTCATCGAAGTGAAGTCCACCAATGGCGATACGCACCTGGGCGGCGACAACATCGACCAGCGCATCGTGGATTGGCTGATTGACGAGTTTAAGAAGGATGAGGGTTTGGATCTGCGCGCCAAGGGCAATGAAATGGCGCTGCAGCGGCTGAAGGATGCGGCGGAAAAGGCCAAGATTGAGCTGTCGACCACAACTGAGTCGGAGATCAATCTGCCTTTCATCACCGCAGATGCGACCGGTCCGAAGCACCTGGTGAAGAAGCTGACGCGCGCCAAGCTGGAGCAGTTGGTGGATGACCTGTTGCAGCGTTCGGTTGGACCCTGCAAGCAGGCGCTGAAAGATGCCGGTGTGGACGCCAGCAAGATTGACGAAGTGGTCCTGGTGGGCGGACAAACCCGCATGCCGAAGATCCAGCAGATCGTGAAGGACCTATTCGGCAAGGAGCCGCACAAGGGCGTCAATCCGGACGAAGTGGTCGCGATTGGAGCTGCGGTGCAGGCGGGCGTGCTGGGCGGCGAAGTGAAAGACCTGTTGCTGCTCGACGTGACTCCGTTGACGCTGGCCATTGAAACGCTGGGCGGGGTAGCCACTCCGATGATCCAGCGCAACACGACGATTCCGACCAAAAAGACGGAAACGTTTTCGACGGCGGCGGACAATCAGACGGAAGTGGAAGTCCACGTACTGCAGGGCGAGCGGCCACTGGCAAGCCAGAACCGCACGCTGGGCAAGTTCAAGCTGAGTGGGATTCCACCGGCGCAACGCGGCATTCCGCAGATTGAGGTAACGTTCGACATCGATGCAAACGGCATTCTGAACGTGACCGCAAAGGATAACGCGACCGGCAAGGACCAGAAGATTACGATTACGTCTTCTTCGGGTCTAAGCAAAGAGGAAGTGGAGCGGATGGCGAAAGATGCCGACGCCCACGCCGCGGAAGACAAGGCGAAGCGCGAAGAAATTGACGCGCGGAACCAGTTGGATGGCCTGGTCTACAACATCGAAAAGATGTTGAAGGACAGCGGAGACAAGGTGCCTGCGGGGGACAAGGGCGAAGTGGAAAGCGCGCTGGCCGATGCCAAGAAGACGCTGGAAGGCACGCCAAGTCCAGCGGAGCTGAACGCAGCTCGGGAGAAACTGACCGCTGCGTCGCACAAGCTGGCCGAGGCGATGTACAAAGCCAACGCGGCGACAACTGAAACCGCAAACGCGGAAGGCGCCACCGGCAGTGCACAGCCGGAAGCCGAGGCGAAGAAGGACGAAGGCGTGATCGACGCGGAGTATGTCGACGTCGACGAAAAGAAGTAAAGGCGCAACCGGATCGAGTGAAACTACAGAATCCGGCAAGCCGTTATGCAACGTACGTAAAGCATGGATGCAAGCGCATTCCGTGATTGGAGGGTGTCCTGGGAATCAGCGGGCACCCTCCGCTGCTTCCAGGGGGCTACAGAATTCGAGAAGGAGTTGGGATGACCGATACTGTATGGCAATGCGAGCAGCTTCGTGCGGGTCAGGTATATAGCAAGGAAGTATTCCAGACGCGCGAAGAAGCTGAAGAGTTTGTGGCGAAAATGGCGCGCGTGGCGCCAGATATTTTCTGCCGCATACAACCGATTGATGTGGACAAGGTGTGGAACTGAAGTGAGTTTTCTGACTAGAGTCATTCAGTGCTTGCCACGGCTACATCCGTCCAGAATGACTCGTCGCCATGAGCGCTGGTTACGTGTGGGTGCAATGTCTCAATGACGCCGAGAATATATAACGTTCCGCGTGATACGCTGGACGGGTGATCCAAAGTTTTCGTGATCGAGAAGCGGAACGCATTTTCCATCGCGAGCGCAGTAAACGGTACGGTTCAATTGAGCGGGCCGCTTTCCGCAAACTCAGGGCGATCCATGCAGCCCGCTTGCTGACGGACCTGATTCACCCGCCTGGTAATCATCTGGAAGCGCTGCATGGCGACCGGAAGGGTCAATTCAGCATTCGGATCAACGCACAATGGCGCATTTGCTTTGAATGGAGAGAACCTTATGCTTACGAAGTCGAAATCGTCGACTACCATTAGACGGTACAAAGACCGTATGCCGCCTCTCCATCCCGGCGAGATGCTGCGGGAGGAGTTTATGATTCCTCTTGGCCTGAGTGCGAACGCTTTGGCGATTGCATTGAGGGTGCCGGCGACGCGTATCTCGGAGATCGTGAATGAGCGACGCGGCATCACCGCCGATACGGCACTCCGGCTGGGTCGCTACTTCAGGATGACGCCGGAGTTCTGGATGAATCTGCAGTCGCATTATGATTTGGAATCGGCCAGGGACACCGTCGAAGCTGAGATACGCAAGGTAGTTACGCCGGCGCCAACAGACCGGAAAACTGGCGGATTGAAACAGAAGCTGACCGCATAAGAAAAGCTATGGCGACACAGACGAAAGATTATTACGGCATTCTCGGGGTGAAGAAGACGGCGTCGGCGGAGGATATTCGCAAGGCGTTTCGCAAACTTGCGCGCAAATATCATCCCGACGTCAATCCGGGAGACAAGAAGGCTGAGGAGAAGTTCAAGGAGATGTCGGAGGCCAACGACATCCTGAGCGACCCGAAGAAGCGAAAGATCTACGACCAGCTCGGCTTCTACTCCGACAATATTGATCCGGCGGCGGCAGAAGCTGCGGCGCAGGGCGGCTATGGGTTCCGCGGCGCGCAAGCGAGGGGACAGCAGCAGCAGCGTGGCGCCGGTCCTGTCGGGTTTGAAGGATTTGATTTCTCAGATTTTGCTGCCGGAGCCGGACAGCGTTCAGGCGCTGGACAGCGCGCCGGCGCAGGCAGCGGAGGATCCACATCGTGGGGAGGATTCCGCGATATTTTTTCCGGCATGTTCCACGGAGACCAGCAGGAAGCTGGCCCGCAACCCGGCAGCGATCTGGAATACCAGGTGAATGTCGATTTCTGGACGGCGATTCGCGGTGGATCGTTGAAGCTGCAAATCACTCGCCAAGTGCCTTGCCCCACCTGCCACGGAACGGCGGCGAAGGGCGGCGAAACGGTGTGTCCGGAATGCGATGGAACCGGACAGGTGACCCAGATGGGCGGGCGGATGAAATTCAATATCCAGTGCCCGCGCTGCGGCGGTACCGGACAGGTGCAGCAGAGTTGCGCCACCTGCCAGGGACAAGGGACGGTTGCAAAAACGGAGACTGCGGAATTTCGCATCAAGCCAGGAACCCGGGATGGCCAGCGAATTCGCCTGGCAGGCAAAGGAAATGCCGGCACCCACGGTGGTGCGGCGGGAGATTTGTACCTGATTGTCCGTACCGGAACCAATCCCGTGTTTACCCGCAACGTGGACGACATATATGTAACTGTTCCGGTTACAGTTGCGGAAGCCGCACTGGGCTCGAAGATTGAAGTGCCGACGATTGATGGCCGCACGCAGCTGAAAATTCCTCCGGGAACGCAGACAGGGCAAAAATTGCGACTGCGGGAAAAGGGCGTGCCTTCAGCATCAGTGGAGGGTAAGCGCGGCGATCAGATTGTCGAAGTACAGATTGCAGTGCCGAAGGTACAGGATGAGCGATCGAAGGAAATTCTGCGCGAACTGGCGCGGTTGAACCCGGAAGATCCTCGGGCAGGGTTGTTCAGCCAGGTGTAATGCGATCTATCGGCATTCGCCGGTGCGGTGCGCAGTGGCGTGCAAATGAACAGAGGTCTGTTTCGGCTGCACACCCTGGTACACGGTGTTCGTTGTGGTCGTCCCTTCCAACGCGAAGCTGTTACCGTTGTCGGAAAGGGTTTCGACCGCTTCAGAAATAATGTCGGAGTGAAGGTTCTCGCCCTTGAATTCGCAGTAAACGTGGATGCGAACTCGATTGCCGGGTTCGGGGTGAGTTTTGGGAGTTTTACAGGATAGGCCGGCCTGCGCAACCTGCCAGAAATCGATCTCCTCCCTGGCGCAGAGGGAGGTCTGAGAAGTGATGGTGCGACCGTCGGTCTGGGTGGTGATGGAATCAATCTCCCAGGTTCCAGGGTGGAAGGTTAGCACGGGGTCGACGGCTTGACCTGGCAGAACGAAGAAGAGCTGCAGAACGAAGATCGCGGCAATGGTTTTCGCGGTTCGCATGGCGTCGGCTTCTAGCATAGCCGATGCGGCAGTGGGCGGCAGAATTTTGAAGTCGAACGAGGGTCAGAGGAAGAGAGCTATGGCTACCAAGCGTAAATCGAAAGGCGCCTACATGATTTCCTCCGTGGCGGAGATGTATGGCATCCATCCGCAAACGCTGCGGCTGTACGAGCGCGAGGGATTGCTGAAGCCGTCGCGCACCGAAGGCAATACGCGCCTCTATACCGAAGAAGACCTGGAGCGGCTGGAGTTCATCCTGAACCTGGCGCGCGATCTTGGCGTGAACATCGCCGGAATCGCCATCGTGCTGCAGATGCGGGAACGCATGGAAGAGATGAATCGCCAGATGCAGAGCTTCGTCGACTATGTGCGTACGGAAATGCTGACGCGGGTTCCGCCTGGAGGCGCTTCGGCGGAGCAAGGACTGGTGCCGATGCGTCGTCCAGTGATTGTTCCGGTGCCGCCGCGCGACACCCGGAAGCATTCCTAGCGAGGCAATCTCGACGAGCCGTCGGCATGCGCCTTCCACCATGAGCGATTGCCGATCCGCGAATCGTTCGCAATCCTGCAGCCCATCTTCTATCATCTGTTCTGCCCTTCATGAAACTACTGCTCGATTTCGTATTGGGAGTCGGCCTGTTCGGCATGGTCACCTCCAGCGTGTACACGGCGCTGGCGCTCCTGGCTATTTGGCGATTCATGCGGCGGAAGAGTTCTTCCGCGGTTTTTGAGCCGCCTGTCAGCCTGCTGAAGCCGTTGCATGGAGCCGAGCCTAATTTGGAAGCACACCTTACGACTTTTTTTCAGCAGTCGTACCCCACGTACGAGATTCTCTTCTGCGCGCGGCAGCCAGACGATGCCGGCTTGCTTGCCGCCCGAAATGTATCGGCGCGATTTCCCCATGTGCCCGTGCAATTTCTTTCCAGCGGCGAGCCGACAGTACCGAATGCCAAAATTTTGTCGTTGCAGAAAATGGCTGAGGCTGCCAAGTACGATTTGCTGATCATCAGCGATAGCGATGTCCGGGTTGACTCCAATTATGTGCGCGACGTGGTGGCGCCCTTTGCCGACGCAGCTGTCGGCGCGGTCACTTGCCTGTACCGCGGTGTGGCTGCGCAAGGTGGGGTGTGGTCGCGGATTGAGGCCGCCGCCATGTCCGTCGAAATGACTGCCGGCGTGCTGGTGGCCGACATGTTGGAAGGGATGAAGTTTGCGCTGGGTCCCACCATGGCGATTCGGCGATCGTGCCTGAACGAGATTGGCGGATTTCTGCCGATGGGCGACTATTGCGCCGACGATTTTCTGCTGGGCAACTGGGTGGCGGAACGGGGCTACACGGTGGTCTTGTCGCAGCACGTGATCGATCACGTGGTCCTGCATGCGGAGTTCTGGCCCTCCATGCAGCACCAGGCGCGGTGGATGAAAAGCACACGTTTCTCGCGACCCAAGGGCCACCTGGGCACGGCGCTTACATTTAGTGTTCCCTTTGGAGTGCTGACGGCGGTGGCTCTATGCGGCCTTCGACTGCCACATTGGCTTCTGTTGGCGGGTACTGCGCTGCTATGGAGCGTTGGCACGCGAATGCTGCTGGCCTTTGCTGTCAGCCATTTTGTTGTGCGGGAAAAATCGGCGGTGTCGAGCGTGTTTTTATATCCGGTTCGCGACCTACTTGGCATCCTTTTCTGGGCGGCCAGCTACTGCAGTCGCAACGTATTGTGGCGCAATGAAATCTATCGGTTGGAAAGCGGCGGACGTATGCGCCGTATTCATCGATAAGTGGTACAGTTCACTGTTCGCCTCTAGTCGACCTTGGGACGTCTGCTGCTTCTTCCCGCACCCGGCGCCTGGCCACAGCATCTAACTGAGTGCGAACAAGGAGAGCTAACACTATGCCGACTGCAACAAGAAACTCATCCTCGACCGATCACATCACTCCACGGGCCAACCAACATGGCGGAGAAATTCAAAAATTTGGAACCGTCATTCCACACCTCTCGATTGGGCTCAGCGCTGATGTTCGGCAGCAAATTACGGAAGAGCTGAACCTGCTGCTCGCGGACACCATCACGCTGCGCGATCTTTACAAGAAGAGCCATTGGCAGGTAAGCGGACCCACGTTTTATCAGCTTCACCTTCTGTTCGATAAGCACTATGGCGAGCAGGCGGAATTGGTGGATACGATTGCCGAGCGGATTCAAACTCTGGGCGGCGTCAGCGTGGCGATGGCGCATGACGTGGCAGAGTTGACCCGCTTGAAACGGCCGCCTCGTGGACGCCAGGAAGTTCCCGTCCAGATCTCCGAGCTGCTGGAGGCGCATGAGCAAATTATTGTGACCGCTCGCTCCCTGGCACGCGAAGCCGCGGAAAAGGGAGACGACGGAACCAACGATATTCTGGTCAGCGAAGTGGTTCGCACCAATGAGCTGCAGGTCTGGTTTGTCAGCGAACACCTTGTGAATATGCCGCTGGTACATGCCGGGAAGTAAACCGCTTCAGTACGCAGTTTTTGGGATAACCACGCGGCGCAACTGGCTGCGTGGTTTTCTTTTCTGACTAAAGGGACGGCTTGCCAGTACAACTCCGAAGCTTCCAACCTCAGCGCCTAAAGGCGTATTCCGGCGGCCTCTTATCCCCGGACTGAAGTCCGGGGTCTACCTGCAAGCTCCCGATTCTGCTCCCCGGACTGTCGCCGCGGCGACCCGGGGTTTACCCGAGTGTTAAACGGGGCCTAAAGCAGACCGCAGCCGAGGCGGCGGCGCACACTGAGCTGTGACAGTGTAGAAATGGAACATGCGGCGATGGCTTCCCGTTCGTCTGGCACGATGTGTTTTTCTGTCTTTTCTGGCCAGTGCGCTCGGACTGGTCTACGCGCAACAGCTGCCGACATTGCGCGCGCGCACCAACCTGGTGCTGGTTCCGACGCTGGTGGAAACCAAAGCCGGTGAGCCGGTTTTCAACCTGCCCGCGAAGGATTTTGTCGTCACGGATAACGGGGTCGAGCAGAAAATCCATCTCGACACGGAAACCTACGCGCAACCCATCTCCATTGTGGTGCTGTTGCAGGTGGGACGATCCGCGGTTCGCGAGTTCTATAAATACCAAGGCCTGCCGACCATGGTGGATGCGCTGGCGGGCGATACTCAACATCGGGTCGCGGTGGTGGCATTCGATAGCCGGCCTAGAATGCTGCAGGATTTCACCAGCAACCCGGCGGCAATCCAGCAAGCCATCTATGGCATTCAGCCGGGGGATGACGGCGCGGCGATCCTGGATTCCGTCTGGTACGCGGTCGATATGCTGAAGGATGAGCCGCCGCAAAACCAGAGAGTCATCGTGCTGCTGAGCGAAACCCGGGACAGCGGCAGCGTCACTCCAATGAAGGATGTGATTCGCAAGATCGGCGAAAGCGACGTGATTGTGTACAGCCTTGCATTTAGCCCAGGGCGCGAGGATGCGTTGGAGTTTTCTCCGCCGGAAGGGAACGGCTTCCAACTGTTACCCGCTCTGAAAATGGCGATTGCAGCGCTCAAGAAGAATAGTGCGGCAGCGATTCCACACATGACGGGCGGGCAATATCTTCGTTTCAACAGCGGAAAACAGCTGGATCGCCAGATAGCCATGCTGGCAAACCAGGTGCATAATCGCTACATGATCACCTTCCGGCCCTCCGATCTGACGCCGGGAATGCACATGCTGGATGTGAAGCTGCGACAGCCTTTGGACGTAAAAGTGCTGGCGAGAGCGAGCTATTGGGCGAGCTCCCCGGAAGCGGTGGAGGAGGCGACGCCCACACCTGAACCACGGTGAAATAGTCCTGGTCCTTTTGCTTAATTCAAGCATCTGAGATATGCGGGTTTCAATAAGCCAGTTGGGACGTGGGTTGCCCGGATCTGACAGATTTTCAACGGGATTTTCTCCTGGAAAAGGAAGCCTGCCTGACTCTGCTACCCTCTCAGTGAGTCTTATCGGCGATTGGTTCGAGGCGGTTGATTTCCATGCATTTCACGGTACAACTATTTCTCCACTACGGTTACTGGATCCTGTTCGGCTGGGTCCTGGTGGAGCAACTGGGAGTTCCCCTCCCTAGTTCGCCCATCCTGTTAACGGCGGGAACGTTGACTGCGACCCATCACATGGGGATCGGCAGGATCGTGATTGCCGCCATGGCGGGGTGTGCGGTTGCGGACTTCGTCTGGTTTCGGCTGGGCGGCCGGTACGGCAGCAGCGTGACCCGCTGGATCTGCAAATTTTCTTTGGAAGCCGCTTCCTGCGTTCGCAGGACAGAAGACATTCTGACGCGACACGGACCGGTTGCACTGCTGTTCGCGAAGTTTATCCCCGGCCTGAACACGATGGCAGCTCCGCTGGCTGGCCAAAGCAAGATGAAGTATCGAGTCTTCTTCGCGTACGACATGGCCGGGTCGTTCCTATGGGCCGCGTCGTTTGTCCTGGTCGGAAGATTCTTTGGCGACGCGATCCGCCGCAATCAAGCCATTGTGCAGTGGCTGGGACGTTCTGCCTTTGGATTGGTCGTTCTGGTGGTGATTGGGATTATCATTGCCCGCTTGATTCGGCAGCAACAGTTTCTCCGCAGGATTCGGACGCTGCGGATTGAACCCATGGAGCTGATGGCGATGATCGATCGCGGAGACAATCCCTACATCATCGACCTGCGCCATCCGCTTGATATTCTGCCGGATCCCAGAGTATTGCCGGGCGCTGTCTGCTTGCCTCCCAATGAGTTGATCACTCGCAATGCAGAGATTCCACGCGATCGCGACATTGTGCTGTACTGCACCTGCCCCAGCGAGGCCACCAGCGCGAAGGTCGCACTAACCATGCGCCGCTTCGGCATTGAGCGCATCCGCCCGCTGCGCGGCGGCTTCGATGGCTGGAAGCAAGAGGGATATCCCCTGGTTGAAATCACCGGGTCAATGGCGGGAATCTGAGTCTGATTGAACCGCCACAAAAGCTGGACCCCCCAAGCCCTGTGGCCAAGTCTTCCTCCATCCCCGACCCTGCCTGAATTGATCTACAATATCGATTCATCGCTTGTTTACAAAAGATTGATAGCCTTCCACATACGGGTCGGGGATGGATCGCGTCCGCCACGCCGCGGGTCGCTGCGGCAACTACCCAGCCTCAAGGTCAGGAAAGCTTCCGCGTTCCCGGCTTCGATGAAAGCCCTGGGATGAGGATGCGCTTTGCCGTCGGCCGAAACGGCGGCACGAACGACGTCAAACGGATGTGAAAAGAGCCGCGTAAGATCGAAGAACGAGGTCGGGGGCGTACGTGGGAGCAGGGATCGAAGTGCAGAATTTGAATGCCTGGTATGGCAATACACATACGCTGCACGATATAACTCTCAGGATTCCGGCAAATCAGGCGACCGCCTTGATCGGTCCATCGGGCTGCGGCAAGTCGACGTTTGTACGATGCTTGAATCGGATGCATGAGACCAATCCGATCGCGCGCGTCACCGGTTCGGTGAAGCTGGGAGATCTGGATATTTATGGTGCGGCACTGCCGGCAGCGATTCGTCGCCGCATCGGGATGGTATTTCAAAGGCCAAATCCGTTTCCGACCATGTCGATTTATGACAACGTGGCAACAGGTTTGAAGCTGGGTGGAATTCATAAGCGAAAGCGGCTCGATGAGATTGTGGAGCGGAGCCTGCGGCGTTCTGCATTGTGGGATGAGGTAAAAGACTCCTGGAAAAGCAAGTCCGGCGCTTCCCTTTCCGGGGGCCAACAGCAACGACTTTGCATTGCGCGCGCTTTGGCCATTGATCCGGAGGTATTGTTGATGGATGAGCCGGCGTCCGCGCTGGATCCGGTGTCGACCGCGAAGATTGAGGATTTGATTTTTGAGCTAAAGGCGGATTATACGATTGTCATTGTGACGCATAATATGCAACAGGCGGCACGCGTCGCGGAGATGACGGGGTTCTTTCTGAACGGGTATCTTGTCGAGTTTGATGCAACGACCAAAATTTTTACTAACCCGACCGACAAACGGACAGAAGATTACATTACAGGCAGGTTCGGATGACACGCACCCGGTTTCACCAAAATCTCGATGACCTGAAAGAAAAGCTGCTGGTCATGGCCGGTATGGCCGAGCAAGCGACCCAGCGCGCCATCGAGGCTTATCGCGTCGGCGACACTTCCATCTGCGATTTGGTGATGCGTTCGGAGCCTGCGATCAACCGCATGGAGAGAGACATCGATCAGATGGCGCTGGATTTGCTCGCCATGGAGCAGCCGATGGCGATCGATCTTCGATTTATTTTGTCGGTCATCAAGATTAATGCTGACCTAGAGCGGGTCGGCGACCGGGCCGTGAAAATTGCCGAACGTGTTCGCGACCTGCAGACGGTTCCTCCAGTCGAATTGCCGGTCGACATTCCCAAGCTGGCGACGCTGGCGGCCACCATGGTGAGGAATGCGTTGCAGGCTTTTATTGATGGTGATGCGGCGCTGGCGGAAAGAGTGCTGCTGATGGACGATGATGTCGACGAACTGAATCGCGCCATCTTCCACACCCTTACGCGCTACATTAAAACCCAACCCGAGCATGCGCAGCAGGCGCTGAATGTGGTGTTGATTGCGAGAAACCTGGAACGAGTGGGCGATCACGCGACCAACATCGCTGAAGATGTCATCTTCTGGGTGCGCGGGGCGGATGTTCGCCACCATCTTGCCACCGGCTAGAGCGTGCATCGGGCGCATGCGCCAATTCTCACTCTTCAGGAATCGGCACTTTTTTCGTGTGGGTTCGAACTGAATCACCATCCACCTGAAGGCGGAGTTCGATGCGCGCATCGCGCCGTACATGGTAAACGAGCGGCGGCCGAAAACAGGCCACGCAGGTGCCTCCAGGATTGCGAACGCTGGGATAGATCAATCCATTCGACTTGGAAGCGAGCAGAGTTCGCGCCAGCTGTTGCGATTCTGTATAGCAGGCCGGAACCGGCGCGGGCTTCAGAAACTTTTTGAATTGGCGAGCGGTTCCCTCGCGGTCGGCGCCTCGCAAGTCGTGAAACTCGGTGGTGAAATCCGCCAGGTAATCGTCGTAGGTGGAATGCTCTTCTTCTTTCCAGGCGATATTCGCGAGTTGCTGAGCGCGATGAAACGCGACTTCTGCGATTGACGTCGCACGCTCCACACCTGCATACCAGGCCCCACGAGTTCCATCGTTGAAGCGGCCGCCGGCGGGATTCTTATGGGTGAAGGCGGCGTTCACAATCGATGCGTAGCGCACGCCATACACCAGCTCGTGCACGCTGATTCCGGGCAGCAGGCCTTCCTCGCCGAGTAGGCGGTCGTTGGTCGCGCCGTCCAGTTCCGCCAGGTCCGCCAGCATGGATTCGTTATCACTGATGGAAGAGAGAACACTGCCGCTCTCGCTGAATTTGGCGGCGATCATGCGGTGGGTCGCGCGCAGACGAACGGAGGTGATCGGAGGAATCACTGGCCACCGCGCCACGCGTCCAGCAATTGACGCACATGGATCATTCCGGGCTGGCCTCGCTCCACCATGTACGTTAACGGTGTTTCTCCGCGAAACATGGGGTCGCGGTTCGGCAGCGTGACCCAGGCATCCGCGAGCTTGTCACTGTACAAGATATGCAGCGCCTTGTAGATGCCAACCACCAGCGAAATGCGCGTCAGCGTGTCCTGATCGAGCTTCTTGCCGTGGGGATGTGCTTTCCAGCCGTAGTAGGTTCCTGCCGATGGACCGCCCAGCAACTTGCGCGCGCTCACCTCTTTGACGCCCCAGCGTTCCATGATGCGAACGAATCCTCGAATGGCGGATGGACTCAGGCGTTCGCGAACTCTTGCGTTGGAAAGATCCGGCAGGATATTGAAAGGGTAGCCGGCAATGTTCGGGATGGCATAGGCGGTGGCCATGAGAAGCCTCCAGATTTGACTTCTTTTTTCATCATATTTGATGACTACGAATTACGCCAGAAAAATGTCGATTCGAGAGCGTCACCGTCACGACTAGGCCGATAGCCCGCAGCAGCGCTTGAACTTCTTGCCGCTGCCGCACGGGCATGGATCATTTCGGCCCGGCTTGCCGGATTGAGATGCCGCGGCGTCCTGCCTGCGAACCCACTCCATCACATTTGCGGGCGCGCGCTGCTGGCGTAGCTGTGCGGCCATAAATTGCATATACGGATCGATATGGGTGAAGAACTTCTTATATCCGGCGCATAGATAATTCAGTCCCGCCTCGCCATCGGGTGTGGTCGCAAAGCGATGCTTCGGACACTCCCCGTTACAGGCAAATCGCACTTCGCATTGGCGGCAATAGTTTGGCAGCGTATTGTTCTTCGCCTGGCCGAACTGGATCTGCTGCGGTGATTCGACCATCTCTCCCAACGCCTGCTGCATGATATTGCCGAGGCGATTTTCCGGATACACGAAGTGATCGCACGAGTAGAGGTCGCCGTTATGTTCCACGGCGAGCGCGGAGCCACAGGTTTTGCGAAAGATGCAAAGGCTGGCCTCCATGCCGAGCCACATTTCCAGCGACACGTCGAAGAGTTGGACAAACGTCTTTCCCACGTCATTGCGGACCCACTCATCAAAGATGGTCGACAGAAATCGTCCGAACTGAACCGGCTCGACCGACCAGTCCGAGACTCGGGCGCGGTGAGAAAAGCTGGGCGAAACCAGCACCATGCCATCCTGCGTGGTGTGGGTTGAGATGCGCTCCACGATTGGGATGAACTGCATGTACCCGCTGCCGCTCTCTTTTAGAAAGCGATACACCTCCAGCGGATTGTAGGAATTCTTGCGGTGAACTGTGGTGAGAGTATTGAAGGCAACAGAGTGCTTCTTAAGAAAACCGACGCCGCGCATCACGCGGTCAAACGTCGGCTGACCGCCTTTGTCAACGCGATAGCCATCATGCAATTCTCGAGGACCATCGATGGAAATGCCGATGAGAAAATTGTTCTCCGCGAAAAAACTTCCCCACTCGTCATTCAGCAAAACTCCGTTGGTTTGAAATGCGTTTTCAATTCGCTTGCCGTTCGCATGTTTTGCCTGCAGCGCGATGACATTGCGAAAGTAGTCGACCCCGAGCAGCGTCGGCTCACCGCCTTGCCAGGCAAAATGGATGACATCCGTGTTCTGCTGTTGAATGTACTGCTGGATGTAGGACTCGAGAACATCCGCAGGCATCGCCCATTTGGCGGTGTCGGGATAGAGAACTTCTTTTTCCAGGTAGAAGCAGTACTTGCAATCGAGATTGCAGATCGGTCCGATGGGCTTGGTGAGAACGTGAAACGGAGGTGTGCTGATCGCAGCCATTCAATATGCAGATCGCCCGGTGGCCTCGTGTACAGAGGCTTCCAACGAGCCCGGCGTCCTATTCGCATTGTAGACTGGAGCGGAAGTCATCCGACGTCGCACGCCGCGCGGTTTTCACTGCACTGGAATCGATTTGAAAGGCGGGAACTCTTCTGAAACTTCTGCTGGTCCGACATCTTTGGGGCGTTGACCTCTCGAACGGCTTTTCTCCATACATCGCGGAGTGGCATCAAGAAGGCTACGAGGCACTGGAAACGCCGCTGTTCTTTCTTCCTGACAGAAACCTGTTTCGCCAGACTTTGAAGGAAGAGGGTTTCGCCTGGATACCGCAAGTTTTCAGTAATCAATTCACTCCATGCGGGACGGTTGAGGAACATCTGCACTCGCTGAAGAGTCAGATCGAAGAATGCCTCGAAGACAATCCGCTGTTTATCAATGGCCATACGGGATCGGATGCGTGGAGCTATGCGCAGGCCGAGGATTTTTATGGCGCAGCGCTGGAAATGGAAGCCGAGTTTGGCATTCCGATTTCCCACGAGACGCATCGCTTACGCTACTTTTGCAATCCGTGGAATACGCAGCGCATCCTGCAACGATTTCCTGCGCTGAAGCTGACCTGCGATTACAGCCACTGGGTCTGCGTGGCGGAGCGGTTGCTCCCGGACTGCGGAGACATTTTGAAGTTGAGCGCGGAGCATTGCTGGCATCTGCACGCGCGGGTGGGTTTTGAAGAAGGGCCGCAAGTGCCGGATCCTCGCGCTCCGGAGTGGAGTCATCATCTGGAAGTGCACGAGCAATGGTGGCAGCAAATATGGCAGGCGCAGGAGGCCTCTGGGCGGGAAGTTTCCACGCTGGTGCCGGAGTTCGGACCGCCGCCGTACATGCATACCATTCCGTTTACGCAGGCGCCGGTCGCGGATCTGAATGCAATTTGCAACTGGATGGCACAGCGTGAGCGAGACCGTTTCGCATCGCGCTGATACTATGGTGGACGGTTGCTGGATCACTGAATCTACGTTTGGAGGGCTGTCATGCGTCATCATCTTCGTCTTGCTATTCCTGGCCTGCTGCTTTTGGGAGCTCTATGTTTTTTGCCAAGCGGCTCAGCCCACGCACAATCCAATAAGCTGGCAGCCACACCTCCGATGGGATGGAATAGCTGGAATCATTTCGCTGGCAAGGTGACCGACGCCGATGTCCGCGCTGCCGCAGATGCCATGGTGTCGAGTGGGATGCGCGATGCGGGATATATCTACGTGAATATCGATGACACCTGGGAGGGGCCGCGCGACGCCCAGGGAAATATTACGACGAACAGCAAATTCCCCGACATGAAAGCACTGGCGGATTATGTCCACTCGAAAGGGCTGAAGATTGGGATTTATTCTTCGCCCGGACCAAAAACGTGCGCGGGCTATCCCGGCAGCTATGGGCACGAGCAGCAGGACGCGAACACCTATGCGAAATGGGGCATCGATTATTTGAAGTATGACCTGTGCAGCTATCGCGGCATCATGAATAAAGAGGCTCCCAATGACCAACAGAAGCAGTGGGAGATGATGCAGGCCGCCTACGAAAAAATGCACCAGGCGTTGCTCGCCACGCACAGGCCGATCGTATTCAGCCTATGCCAGTACGGTTTTGACGCGGTATGGAACTGGGGACCAAAAGTGGGTGGGAACCTGTGGCGTACTACTGGTGACATTAACGACAGCTACGACCGCATGTCGGTCATTGGATTTGCGCAGGCTGGACTTTCAAAATACGCGGCGCCCGGACATTGGAACGATCCTGACATGCTGGAAGTCGGCAACGGCCATATGACGCCGGATCAATACCGCACCCATATGAGCTTGTGGGCGATTCTGGCTGCGCCATTGCTGGCTGGAAACGATTTGAGCAACATGGATGACACCACCAAGAGCATCCTGATG
This sequence comes from uncultured Acidobacteriota bacterium, assembly GCA_963794795.1. GTDB lineage: Bacteria > Acidobacteriota > Terriglobia > Terriglobales > Acidobacteriaceae > JAKAAZ01. The sequence goes on from CAWCFC010000022.1 coordinate 19,793, forward strand.
AACAAGGATGTGATTGCAGTCGATCAGGATCGTCTCGGCATCCAGGGAGATCGAGTGAGGGCGGTTGGCCCGTTTGAAGTGTGGAGCAAGCCGCTGGAAGGTGGCGCCAAGGCAGTCGCGCTATTCAACCGCAGCGAGGCCGAATATCCGATTACCGTGCACTTCAAATCAGTGGGCTTCGATGGTCCTGTTCACGCACGCGATTTATGGTCGCACAAAGATCTTGGAACGCTGAATGGCTCGTACACGGCGATGGTCCCCAAGGACGGGGTTGTGATGCTGCGGCTTTCCAAGTAGATGCTGGCGATCACCAGAGCGTGCCGGAAGCTGCGTGCTCGCGAACCATTTCGATGTAGCCTTGGGAGTCGCACTTCTTGCCGGTGGATGCTGCCGACATGTAGCGAATTTTCCCGAAGATGGGGCGATCGAACCAGGGACGATCGAATTTGCCCACAATAGCCCAGGCGATCCCAGCGTAGCCGTTGGGATCGCGCCCATCCAGCTGATACTTGTCATTCAACGCAACCGCGTGCGAAAAGGCTGTTGCTGGATCTCGCGACCACTCCAGAATTTTCTTTCCCCAGTACATGCGCATGTAGTTGTGCATCCATCCAAAGTGAACCATCTGTAACTGCGACGCGTTCCATAGCTCATCGTGGGTCTCGCCGCGCTGCAATTGTTCCAGGGTATAGGTCCACTCGCGAGGATCGTGCGCGTGTTCGGCCAGAGACTGGCGTGCCCAGGGCTCGGCGCATTCGGCGGAGTCGTAGTTCGGCGTGTGTTTTACAAAATTGACTGCCAGCTCGCGCCAGACGAGCAGCTCGTTGAAGAACGAATCACGCGCTTGCTGGAGCGACGCGTCCTTTTTGGCCGCTGCGTCCACGGCGAGCGCAATTTCTGTGGGACCAATGTGGCCGAAGTGGAGATAGGGAGAGAGCCGGCTTGAACCGTCGACGGTCGGCTGATTGCGCTGCTTGTCATAATCCGCAAGAAGGTGCTGGACGAAAAACTGCAGCCGCTGGCGCGCCGCATGCGACCCACCGGTAAATCCTTCCACGGGAGCCACGGTTCGATCGAAGTTCTTCCAACCAGCGGTAATGTCGCCGTCTGCCGGAAAGCTATCCAAGTTCTTCGGACGCGACGATGCATGTTGCGCCTTGGGATTCTTTAGAGGATAAAGATAGTTTGGCAACTCACGATACAGTTTGGGGCGGAGCACATACGCGCCGTACTGTGCTTTTGGGAACAATTTGCTGGGGACAGCGACGTCGGCGTCGACCGTCCAAAAAGGAATACGCAGACGTTTCGCAATGACCTGACGCCATCGCTCCGGCTCGCGACAGGGATTTTCGTCCCCGATCAGAATGGCGGCATTCACCTCTTCAAGAAAATGATCGAGCGAGTTGTTCGGAGGTCGCCGCACGATGAAGGAAATGTTGCGTTCGGCTAGGTCGGCCTCGATATCTGGCAGCCCCTGATTCAGAAAAGCGTAATGGCTGCAGATTCGCGTTGGGAAAGTTGGGGATCGCAGAAAAATAGACAAGCAGCGGGAAGGCCGAGTTCATTTGCAATATTGACGGCACAGTCGACCGCGGCATTGTTGAGGCCCCGCTGAGCGCGCTGCATCCAGTACACGACGCACGCGCCGTCCGCCTTCGGCATGCCTTCTCGCCGAACCGTAACGCGAGGATCGTCAGCCAGTGCCTGCAGTACTTGAGGTAGGGACGCGATGCGACCGGATCGTTTTTCAGCCATCTGACCGCACTTCCCCCGTCCGATTGTAGAGGGAGATGTAGACCTAGCGAGTTCTCGTCAGGGAAAAGGGTCGAGGCGTTTCGACTGCGTGAAATAAAGACACGTCGGCCGTCGAGTGGATGAAATTCAGAAGCGTAGCTCGACCGGGGAGTAGCCAATCGTTTTGGATTTCTTTTCCACCCAGAGGAATAGAGTCTTGGGATTGTCGTTGACGCGCACGCCAATCACTACGCCACTCCCATATTCCTTGGTCACTACGATTTTTGCTTTGGTGATGACGCCATAATCCCCGGACGGACCCCAATCTGACTTGAATTGGTTGAACGTATATAAGTTGTAGCGGTCGGGATGCTGCTGCCAATCGGGGTCGCTGTTCCACAAGGCATACGCGTGCGAATAATCTTTGGCTTCAATCGAATGGAAAAATTGATTGACGCGATGTTCCTCCGGCCAGTTCCACCAATACCAGGTGAAGAACGCAACAAATGGAATGGCGATGAGAATGCCGATAATAATGTTGCGGCGGATGAGTGCCTTGCGCGCGTTGTACTTTGGTGCGTCGAGCAGCGTCATGGCCACATTGTAAGACGCGACGCCATGGGAAGGAAACTGGGAGGGAAATGGCCCCAAGCTCGCCGAACTCGCGCCAACTCGGATACGTCGGCCATTCGACAGTTGTCCGGTCGAATTATTTAGGGGGTTCTGGGATGCGTTGCCATTGCCATGGGCCGCGCGGGCCCAGACATTCCAGCTGGCGACAGTATAGATATAACAAGAGCTTACGTCGCAGAGAAGGGTGCGGTGTACCTATCCGGCTTCGACCTTCGATTCCTGGACGCGAGGTTGATACGGAAATCGGCTCTTCAGCTTTAGGAACTTGCTCTCGTACAGCTGGAAGCTCAGCACAGATACAGCCGTTGTTCCCGCCAATGCGAGCGCAACATAGGCGAGACCCCCCAAGACAACCGAGTGCATTTGGCGTTGCAGAATTCCTAAATATCGGACTGTAAAAGGGGACAGTAGCTGGTGGTAGATATACATCCCGTAGCTGTATTTTCCAAAGAAGCGCAGAACTCGCCAATCGCCGATACCGTGGAAGAGAGTGCCCGGCTGCAGCGTTCTCAGTAATATCCCAGAGAAAAAAACCGCCAGTAGTGGATAGACAAATAGCGTCATCGAACGGGTATGGTAGTTGAGCCCTCCATTGACCACCACTAGTGCGGTGAGTCCCGCGAACGCGGCCACTACGATCCAGCGTGAGCTACGCACCAAGTCCTGCAGGGCAGCGCTTCGAATCAGCACGGCGAGAATGGCGCCGCATAACAATCCGTCTGCGTGGGTGGGGAGCTCTCCATAACACCACTCGATGGACGCGCCTGGCAGTGCCAGTAACAATCCGGCCCGCAAAACAAAGCCGAAGCCAATTAGCCCACAGCAGACCTTTATTAGACTTCTGCGGTCAGGCACTAGCAGGATCACCAAAGGCCATACAAGGTAGAATTGCTCCTCGACTGCGAGCGACCAGGTATGCGTCAGGTTGACTGCGGGCAACACGAAGTTCAACGCGGGATCGATATGTCCTGCAACGTTGCCTAGATAGAAAAAATATAAGATGTGACCAGGGTGCCACTGCAAATGCAGGATCGGCGTGGCCAGCAGTAAGACCAGCAACACGCCGTAGAACAGCGGAAAGATTCGCAGTACTCGACGCGCATAGAAATTCCTGAAATAGTGCTTGCCATCGCGGGTATCTAACAATATTCCCGTAATCAGAAACCCTGACAACACAAAGAAAAGATCGACGCCGGCCCATCCTCCACCAGCCAGCCACTCCAGCTTGAGTATCGCCGGCTTCGAGGAGTGTGAAGTCAATCCATAGTGATGGAAGAAGACCAGTAAAAACGCGATGCCTCTCAAACCGTCGAGGCTTGCGTAATGGGCACTGGAAAATCGTGGCTTTTCAATAGCTGTTGCTGACTTATTCCTCATAGGGAACGCCTATCGCGGAAGTTCGGAAATCTGCGAGCGCTTTTCGGCAACTTGACGCCAGGCCAAAACGGGATGGGGAGGGAGGTTTCTCGTTTCATGTGTTCCGGTACAGGTTTAGTCGCGCGTACGGGCTTCAACAAAGCTAGGAAAGGAGTAATTCTTGGATTGTTCTCGGAACAGTGTATAGAGAAACAATGCCAGGCCGCCAAAATAAACGTGTGAAATAAGAAAGGTCCACCGCGTGAACATCAGCGGGGTGAGCGGCGCCCAGGTATCTGTCATCAGGAGATAGAAGCCCAGAACAATAAAGAATGTGTTCCAGCGCCTCGATGCCAGAGGCATCCAGAGAAGAAACGCTAGAAAGAAAACACCGTAATGGTGTTCCCAGGCAATCAGGCGAAGCCATGGTTGTTGCCATTGCGAACAGCAGAAAATCCGTGATGCTTCGAGCCTTGTGCCGCAACGTCGGCACAGCCAGAGCCAGGACGAGTACGAGTGCGGAAGAGAATACGGTGGCCAGGTAGATCGACCGATTGTAGGGGGGATAACCATAAATCCATGTCACCGGTGAACCGACGTGCATCACCCTGTGCAGCAGGCCGTTCAAAGACTGGTTTGTCGCCAGGGCATCCCCACGCCGGCTGAGAAAATGGAGTACTTGCAGATATTCTGTCGTGTTGTGCCAGCCGAAGACGGCAAGCGAGAGCGAGAGACCGGCGAGCAGCGTGATCGACAGCGAAATTGCGAAGCTCCATTGCTTACGCAGCAGTCCCCACAACAGGTAGAGGCTCATCTGCGGCTTGAGCCAGCAGGTGAGACCGATGAGAACCGCCGAAGCAATGCGCTTGCCACGCAGCCACAGGAACGCGGCGGCCATCACCAGGAAGTTCAGCAGGGTTTGAACCTGGCCGACTCGGTATGCATTAATCAGCGGCAGGAACACGAGGATCAACGCGGCGACCAGCACGCGAATTTTCCAGCGATCCGCAGGCGTCGACTCGAGAACGGTCTGCTCCGGAAGCAATCGCAAAAGAAACTCACCCGCGACAGCCATCGAACCGAGGAGCGCCAGCAGCAGCATCGCGTTCATGGCGACCGACGGAGGAATGCCTATCCGGGCGGCGGCATTCCATGCTCGATACAGCAATAACGATGTCGGGGGATAGATAAAGCGGATGCCGCGCTGAAAAAATACGGTCTCGTAGAGCGCGTTTGGATGTTGCTGCCACGCCAGATCTCCCTGCGCCATGTAGTAGGAGGAGTCGTTGCCCACCCGCAGGAACAAGGAATCTTTGGCGATCCGAAGCACGCTGCCGGAATGGAATCGCGGCGCAACCGCAATCAGCATCCCCTCAAAGACCAGGACCAGCACCAGAAAAAGTGCGAGCTTTCTCACCAGTTGCGGGAGAGTCAGATCCATATTTCTGGTTGGATCATGCATAGACGGGACGGATCGACTTGGATGAGGATGGGATTGAAACGCAGCTACAGATCATAGCGGTTGCTCTTCTTTTCTTCATGCCGTTCCAGCGCGAGCTGAATCAATCGATCGATCAGCTGGTTGTATGGGAGTCCGCTTGCCTGCCACAGTTTGGGGTACATGCTGATGGCAGTGAACCCGGGCAGCGTGTTGACCTCGTTCAAATAGATTTTTCGCGGACGAGCCGCGGTCGAGATTCCCGGCTCCATCAGGAAATCCACTCGCGCCATTCCGGCCAGATCGCAGGCTTGAAAGGCGTCGATCGCCATCTGCTGCACCCGTTTTGTCTCCGCCTTGGTGAGCTTGGCCGGAATGATCAACTGCGAGCCCTCGCTCAGATACTTGGCTTCGTAATCGTAAAATTCCTTGCATGGAATCACTTCACCGACGACAGAGGCCTCCGGCATGTCATTGCCCAACACTGCCACTTCCAGCTCGCGCGCCTTGCCTCGCTTGCCGCCGATGCTCATCTCAATCACAATCTTGCGATCGTAGCTGGCGGCCAGGTCGATGGCCACCGCCAGTTCCTTGCGATCGTGAGCCTTACTGATGCCGACGGACGAGCCGAGATTGGCCGGCTTGACAAACATGGGATAGCGAAGCGCAGCCTCGACGCGTTGCATCGCCCGGCGAGGATTTTGCTGCCAATCGCTGCGCAAGAATGTTAGATGCTTCGGGATGGGCAGCTTTGCGGCGGCAAACAGGCGCTTCATCACGTCTTTGTCCATTCCCGCCGAGGAACCGAGAACGCCGGAGCCGACATACGCGATGTCGGCAAGTTCCAGCAGACCCTGGACGGTGCCATCTTCACCAAACGTGCCGTGTAGCACAGGAAAAATCACATCCACATTGAGCGATTTTTCCGCGCTGGCGCGCAGGGTTGCAAGGGCGCCGGGAGTATGTTCGGCGGACGAAGGAACGGGCTGCACCACGACTTCCTTGCCATGCTCCAACAGTGCGGCGCCTGGAGTCGCCTCGGGATCTCCAGCCCGCAAATGATGTGCTTCCCCGGTCGAGGAAGGCAGAAAATGCGCCGCGTCATTTGCGGTGAGCCAACGACCATCCCTGGTAATCCCAATCAGATGGACATCGTATTTATTTTGATCCATGGCCTGAAGAACAGACGCCGCAGACAGCAGCGAAACTTCATGTTCGCCGCTGCGACCGCCAAAGAGAATGCCTACGCGCAGTTTTTTCATGAGAGCGGAATGAAACTTCAGTGTACTGCGAAGAGAAAGACTTCCTGCATGTCAAATTGATTCAATTCAAATGGCGCGGGCTGGGGTATAGCATTCGTCATGATCGGCTGCCGTCCTCTCAACTGTGAACTCTCAGGTAGACATTCAGCATCCATATATAGAGGTAACGCCGACGGAGGAAGCAGCACATGAAGCAACGAATACTGGGAGATGGCCTGAAGGTTTCTGAATTGGGCCTGGGCTGTATGGGAATGTCCGACTTTTACAGCGGTCGAGAGAGCGACCAGGACTCGATTGCCGTGATTCATCGCGCGTTGGAGTTGGGAATCAATTTTCTGGATACGGCCGACATGTACGGTCCGCACAAGAATGAAGTGCTGGTGGGCAAAGCCATTCGCGATCGTCGAGACAAAGTGGTGCTGGCCACAAAGTTCGGTATCGTGCGCGATCCCAAGACGGGAGCACATGGGGGCGTGAACGGGCATCCTGATTACGTAAAGAGTGCCTGCGAAGCCAGCCTGCAGCGGCTGGGCGTCGACACGATCGATCTTTATTACCAACATCGGGTTGACCCGAAGGTCCCTATTGAAGAAACCGTAGGAGCGATGGCGGCCCTGGTGCGTGAAGGGAAAGTGCGGCATCTTGGCCTGTCGGAGGCAGCTCCGGCGACGTTGCGGCGAGCGTTCGCGGTCCACCCGATTACGGCGCTGCAAACGGAATACTCCCTGTGGACGCGCGATCCGGAAGACGAAGTTCTCGCCACATGCCGCGAACTGGGGGTCGGTTTTGTCGCGTACAGTCCACTGGGACGAGGATTCCTTACCGGGCGCTTTCGCAAGCTGGAAGACTTACCGGCCGACGATTATCGCCGCAATTCTCCGCGTTTTCAGGGGGAGAATTTCGCGCTGAATCTCGACCTGGTGAAGCGCGTGGAGGAGCTTGCGCGCGACAAGGGTTGTACTGCATCGCAGCTGGCGCTGGCCTGGGTGCTGGCGCAGGGGGAAGACATCGTGCCGATCCCTGGCACGAAAAAGCTGCGCTACCTGGAAGAGAATGTCGGCGCAGCGTCGATTCATCTAACGCCCGCCGACCTGAAAGAGATGGCAGATGCGGCTCCGCAGGGAGTGGCAGCAGGACCACGATATCCGGAAACCGCCATGCAAAACGTCAACCGCTGATTGGCGAAAGGAGCACTCGCAGCGCAACCACGACGCGCATCACCACGCCGCTATTGAGTGGCTGGGTGGTGATGCGTGTGCGAGGTATGGGCAGGAGCTTCATTCGCCGTCTCCGCGATGGCCTGGTCGATGATGGCATAGAGCTGATTAGGATCGACCACCTCAACATACGGCACGCCGGAGGTCTGGTTGGTCACAATCCAGATGGTGGGCGTGTGCTCGATGCCGACGCGCTGACCCAGCGCATAATCGGCCTTGACCTCGGCCGCCAGCTTTCCCTGGGGATCGACAACAAATGGAAACCCTACGCCATGTTCCTGCGCAAACTTCTCTGCAAACGCCCGCAAATCCGCAGGTGTCTCGATGCTGCGCTGGTTGGCGAAGACGGCATTGCGAAAATCATCGCCCAGCTTCTTTGACTTGGTATCGAACCAGCGCGCGTCCACCGCAGCTTGAAAACTCCAGGCGTGAAAGGGCAGCGGAAAGTCATAGCGGATCCAAGGAATGTGATATTTCGCGGCTGCGCCCATCAGCAATGGATTGTCTTGCCCGCACATAGGACATTCCATGTCGTCGAACTCGACAATTGCCACACGAGCTCCCGGAGGCGCCTTTAAGGGGGCAGTATCGTGAACCTGGGTGTGTGGCCCGTCCTGCGCACGAAGCACTGGTGCGGCAGTGATCAATGCTGCAAGGAAAAGAAGAGAAGAGAGTCGTTTCAAGATTACCTGCTGAATCGCCGGTTGCGACCTTACTTTTATTTTACGGCCTCACGAGGAATTTTTCGCGTGCCTGCCATTCGAAGCACCGGAGACGTGGAGGTGGCAATTGGTCTAAACCTTTACCAGGGAATCTCGATATCTATTGCGGACTGGGCTTATCGCCGGTGGAGGGCGCAGTATTCGGCTGCGACTTGGTCGAAGGAGATGGCTTTTTATGGTGGGTGGTGTGATGGGGCCTTTCATGCCGTACTTCATTGTCCACCACGATGGTTTTGCCGTGCGTAGCGGAAACAGGGTGGCTCGCTTGAATAGCCTCCATGCGTGCTTGCAGATCGGACAACTGCTGATGCTGCTGTGCTGCGGCGGTCACCAGTTGTGCGGTCGCCGCTTTGCGGGCGGATTCCAATCTTTCCAGGGCGCTGTCGAGCAGGGCCGCATCGGATTTCTTCTCCGTCATGTCGGCGGCAAGGGTGAGGCGCACTAACACATCGTACAGCGCGTCCACATTTTGCATCACGCGCAGTTGTGCATCCAGGGCGGCCGGCGTCGCCTGTGCCTGCTGCAACAATCCCGGCAGCTGATGGGAAAGGTCACCGGTAATGGAGTCGGCATCGCTCTGCAACTGTTCTTTCCAGCTCTTGGAAACCTTCCAATGGTCAATCTGGATTTGACTCACGCTATGACCGACTTGCTCCAAGGCTGGACGCAGGGAGTCGCTGATTGCCGGCGAGGGCGTTTCCACCTGTGCCGACGGCGTCGCGGCGCTCGACTGCAGCCCAGCCGCAGACGCCTTGGGCGTCACGATCAAAACCTGCAGCAGAAATAAGGCGGATGCCACCACCAGGGCCCTCGTCATCCATCGGATCTGAAAATGCCCCTCTAGGCGATCGCCATTCGGGATGCTCAAGGTTGCAGGCTGTTCTGGCATACCTTGCACGGATGCCGAGCGCGCCTGCTCCGTTGCCTTGCTGGCTGCTTTCCATCGAACTCGGTGCATCCATTCCCCCTATCTCAATCCTCGGCGCAAGGCTGCGCATGTTGCAGCCATTGAACCAGCTTCGGCGCATGGGGAAACGCCTGCAGTCAGAATAGTCCTTTGCCGGAACTTCGCGGTGGGTTGCGCGGTCATCTCTGCGGCGCGCCTAGCTCGTGTAAACTAGAGGCAGTTTCTCTGTGGGCCTGTGGCGCAGCTGGGAGCGCGCTTCCATGGCATGGAAGAGGTCGTCGGTTCGATCCCGACCAGGTCCACCATGCAGTCTTCGGTCTTGTTAAGTCTCCAAATTCCAGCCAACAATCCTCCAATATCCCCGCAAAATGGGCACCTTTTGTTCCTGAAGGACACAGGAGAGGATTCTCCGCGCATTGAAATCTGCGGCTAAACAGAGCCATTCTCTGATCGGGAAATGCCGAGTGTCCTTCGATCTAAAGTTTTTCGACAATCCGGACAACATGACCGAGATGGAAGCCAGTTTCTGGTCCATTAAGTTCCAGCGGATACACTGCCCTTTGGCGCGTGGCCACAAATTTCCGATTAGCCAAGAATACGGCAGCAACGCGTCAATGAGTGACTCGGCCTGGTACCGTCAAGCGAGGCTCGATAATCGCCCTGTGCACAATAGGCGATGGGTTCTGAGAATCCGGCGGTCAATGAGATTGTGGAGTTTGTGGATGTCAACCCCGGCGTTCATGTCCACCAGGACGGGACATAAACCAGCTGGGTACTCCCATAACGTCGGCTTCCGCGGTCGCCTTGTGGGAAGCGACCTTGATCGGCGATTCCAGAACGCGTGGCCTTCCATGAGCTACTTTGGCGATCATGCACTAACTGAGGTCGGAATTTGCCGATGGGATTCGGTCAATGGACCGCATTTCGGAATCGGTGCAGCCCTGCACTACAGAAATAACAGGATGGCCGGTTGACAAGGAGAAGAACAGGATTCTGCTGAACCTGTCGGAGGCGACTTCGATGAAAGGCGATAGACGCAATCTTCTCTCTTTGAGCGATAGCTACCACGTCCATGCGCTTATTGTCACCACTGCGTTATAAGCGACTGCGCTCTTGTTGGCGTCAGGTTGAAATGCGACTACGGCCTCGCTTGGCGACCATCCAAGAGTAGCACCGGCGACGTTCTGAAGACTCGTTGGAATAGAGCAAAGGCTTCCGTTAATATCCACGTATTCAATCGACAACGCACCGCTGGAACTGTTCACGTAATAGAGTTCCTCGTTGTATGTCGTTCCAATCACAAACGTCGGAAATCGGCATCCAGTATCCTGCCATCCATGTGATGAAGAGGGGACGATGTCGAACTCCAGTTTGCCGCCCCTTTTAGGAACTAACTGAGTCTGTCCGTTGTCGGTAATCCCAACCGCATTGGTCGCGCGCCGTCCCACTTCCCATGCCTGGATTCCGATAACGCTGGAAAATGTGAAGCTTGCGCGGATCAGCATGTGTGACTGTCCGGCTGTGCGAATGGTTTTCTTTGCCATCCATCCTGTAAACAGGCCGGACGTGCCTGTAGTATCGAGAGTCATCACAACCGGAGAGCCCGTCTGATTGATGGAGTAAACCGTTGGCGGATTCGGGCTTACATCGCGGCCTGCATCCGCCCTCCATCCGGAGTCCTGTTCAAGACTTGGATAGGATGTCGCACCTGCTGGAATCGCTACAGGCACGGTCGGCGGAGCGCCAGGGCTTCCAAACGGCACATCGCTGCCAATCGTCGTGCCAGCGCCTATGGTGGTGGTTTGAGCGCAGGCGATAGACGCTATTACGAAGTAAAGATAGATGAATCTCCGCATGTGTACTTTACCTTACAGGCGCGGCTCGGTGGTCGGCTATCCGGAAGCTACCGCCTTTTGTCTCGGTTCACAACAAATCGTTAACGCGCGTTTCGAGCGCATTCAGGCTGGAACCGTGCTTTGGCCTGTTCTTAATGACTGAGAATTGTAGTCGCCGAAAAAGCGACGTTTGAGGAACTGGAACTTGTGAGCCTTAGCTTAGGTGTCCCGTCATTAAAACTTCGCCCTACACTCCGGCAAGCACGGGGTCGTCAACCGGGAACTCCACCGGACAAGCAACTAAACTCCACCGGACAAGCAACTAATTTGATGAGATCGAGGGCTCCTGCGGAAATCTAAAGCAATGTCCCGATTGCGGTGTATGATGATTTCGTTTTCGCCCTCCTCTGAAGCGCCCCCCCAGCGACGGTAATCAAGCTTGACTTCCTTCAACTTCCGCGCGTACTCGCGCGAAAGAGAGAGTTGTACACAATTGTCGAAATCCCGATTTTTTTCGTCTCACGTTCTTGACAGAAAAGGCACTTCAAGGATGAACCAGATGGCAGCAGGCCGCGGGCGATCCCGGCACGTGCGAGTGGCCGATGGTTCGCGGCTGGAAGGTGAACCGGGCGGCAGTTCGCGGTGCAGAGCCGGTTCCCTCTGATGAATATAAGGACGGTACATTCCGTGACGAAGTTTCGTATTGGCTCACTTCTCTCTTGTTCCCTTGGCTCGATGCTTTGTTTGGCCTGTCTTCCCTTCGCTCTGCTGTTCAGCGGATGCGGCGGCGGCGGCCCATCCAACTTCGGCAGCACGAATCCATCCCCCACCGTCAGCATCACGGCCAGCCCGACGTCGATTGCCGCGGGCGAGTCGGCGACGCTGACGGTGACGGCATCGAACGCCACCGCGGTAACGGTGACCGGGAGCGACGGCAGCAGCTATACCCTGCAGGCGAACGGGGGGACGGAATCCGCCAAGCCGACGGCGACGACTACGTATACGGCGACCGCGACGGGTGCGGGAGGAACGGCATCCGCAACTGCGACTGTAACCATGGCATCTACGCCGACCCCGACGCCGACGGTCACGATTACCGCGAATCCAAACTCGATCACGGCCGGAGGTTCGTCCACTCTGACGGTAACGGCGACCAACGCCACCCAGGTAACGGTGAGCGGCTCGGATGGCGCCACCTACAAACTAGCTGCGACTGGCGGGACGCAGTCCGTCACCCCGTCTGTAACCACCACCTATACCGCGACCGCCACCGGACCTTCCGGCAGCATTACGGCGACGGCCAGCGTCTCGGTGGGAGCGGCCGCGGCGCCGACGGTCCAGATTCTTGCCAATCCAACTTCGGATGCAGCGGGCAGTACATCCACGCTGACCGTGACCGCGACCAACGCCACCCAGGTCATTGTTACTGGCACCGACGGCAGCACCTATACCCTGGGGCCGACCGGCGGAACACTACCCGTGACCCCGTCTGTGACCACTACCTACACCGCCACCGCCACCGGCGCGGGAGGGACGATCACCGCGACCGCTAAGGTAACCGTAGTGCCGCCGATGACACCGACCGTCACGATCAGCGCCAATCCAACGACGATCAACGATGGAGGCTCCTCCACGCTGACGGTGACGGCGACCAACGCCACCGCGGTGAAGGTGACCGGGACGGACGGCACTTCCTACCCATTGCAGGCGAGCGGCGGAACTTCCTCTGTCAGGCCCACCACAACAACGACCTATACTGCCACTGCGAGTGGGCCGGGAGGCACAATCACGGCGACCGCCATCGTAACTGTAACGCCGACCCCGGCGCCGACGGTCACGATTACCGCGAATCCAAACTCGATCACGGCCGGAGGTTCGTCCACTCTGACGGTAACGGCGACCAACGCCACCCAGGTAACGGTGAGCGGCTCGGATGGCGCCACCTACAAACTAGCTGCGACTGGCGGGACGCAGTCCGTCACCCCGTCTGTGACCACCACCTATACCGCGACCGCCACCGGACCTTCCGGCAGCATTACGGCGACGGCCAGCGTCTCGGTGGGAGCGGCCGCGGCGCCGACGGTCCAGATTCTTGCCAATCCAACTTCGGATGCAGCGGGCAGTACATCCACGCTGACCGTGACTGCGACCAACGCCACCCAGGTCATTGTTACTGGCACCGACGGCAGCACCTATACCCTGGGGCCGACCGGCGGAACACTACCCGTGACCCCGTCTGTGACCACTACCTACACCGCCACCGCCACCGGCGCGGGAGGGACGATCACCGCGACCGCTAAGGTAACCGTAGTGCCGCCGATGACACCGACCGTCACGATCAGCGCCAATCCAACGACGATCACCACACCCGGAAATTGGGTCATCTTAACCGTAACGGCGACCAACGCCACTTCTGTAGTCTTGACCGGAACCGATGGTGTGAAAGTCACTCTAACGGCGACGGGCGGGAAGGAGACCGTTGTTCCGATCGCAACAGCGACCTATACCGCCACTGCGAGCGGGCCGGGAGGCACAATCACGGCGAAGGTTACTGTTACGGTGACGGACACGACAACGGGGATCTCGCTTACAGCGAATCCGATGACGATCACAGCCGGAGGTTCATCCAAGCTGACGGTTATAGCGACCAACGCCACCACCGTCACATTGACCGGAAGCAACGGGAGTTCCTACCCCATGACAGCGACGGGCGGGACTGTGTCCGTTAGCCCGACCTCAACCACGACCTATACCGCGACGGCGATCGGGGCGGCTGGGCCAACTGGGGCCGCTTCGGAAATGGTGAAGGTAACGGTAACGCCGGCGAATTCCTCGCCTGTCCTGACAGTGACGAGCGCAGGTACCGGCGCAGGAACAGTGACCAGCACTCCGGCGGGGATCAACTGCCCGCAAACCTGCACCGCCAACTTCCCCAAGGGAAAAGCTGTCGTATTGACGGCGACTCCCGAGGCGGGCACTACCTTTGCAGGATGGTCCGGCCCGTGCACGGGTTTGGGAACGTGCAACCTCACTCTGGAGGCGAGTACCACGGTGACGCCGACATTCGAGCAAGGGACGGCAGGTCTTACGTCGCTCAAACACATCATCTTTTTTGCCCAGGAGAATCGCTCGCTTGATAACTACTTCGGCGCGATGCGGGAATACTGGAAGGAGAACGGAATTCCAGATCAGTCTTTTGATGGACTGCCTCAGTTCAACCCGACCAGCGGCCAGGCTCCGCTCTATGGTCCACCTCCCGCCATCCCCGGATGCAACCCCGCCGACCCTAGCACTTGTGATTGGGATACAAGTAATATGGTGGCCTCATTCCACATGATTTCGGTGTGCAACGAAAACACCAGCCCCTCGTGGAACGAGGCCCATGTGGACTGGAACTATGATGATCAGGTGGGCAAGTATCCGGCAAAAAATAATGGGTTCGTGCACACTGCCGCACACGACGCCATCACCAACCCCGGAACCCCGTTCTTTGACACGATCGGCCTCCGCGCCATGGGCTACTGGGACGGTACCGACCTCAACTATGACTATTTTATGGCTAGCAATTTCGCCACGTCCGACCGCTTTTTTCACCCAATACTGGCTCGCACTGAACTCAACCGCGAGTATCTTGAAGCAGCGACGACCGCGGGACGCGTGAATCAGAACGGCACTGACGCCGCAGATACGCCGCAACTGACGGCAAAGCCGATCTGGGAGGAGCTGCAGGATGCAGGTATTACCTGGAAGGTCTACATTAACGGGGACGGCACCGGATGTCCCGAGCCCTACCAGGCGTCTTGCCTGATCAAGACGGTTGCCTTTGACTCCTTCACCTACTCGCAGACGGCCCTGGCGGATTATCCCCAAAACATTGCCCCTATCACCGAGTACTTCAGCGATCTGGAAAACGGTACTCTGCCCCAGGTCGCGGAGATCTACGCTGCGTCTGACGCCGGGCTCGACGAACACGGATCCGACTCTGACACCTATGCAACAAACGTCCAGAAGGGAGCGCAATATACCGCCAAACTCGTCAACGCACTCATGGAAAGTTCTTCGTGGCAAGATTCGGCGTTTATCTTTACCTTTGACGAGAGCGGCGGTCTGTACGATCACGTACCGCCGCAACCGACCGTCAGTCCCGATGGCATCCCGCCGATCGACTTCGTGCCGGAAGACGTCTGTAATAATGGGTATACGGGTCCGACCTGCAATTTCGTATATACCGGCTATCGCATACCCTTGACTGTCATTTCCCCATTTGCCAAGAAGAACTACGTTTCCCACACAGTTATGGATACGACGGCCTGGCTGAAGCTCGTCGAAGAGCGGTTCAATCTACCTGCCCTCAACAAGCGGGATGCGGCCCAGCCTGACATGACGGAGTTCTTCGATTTCAACAATCCGCCGTGGATGTCTCCGCCGGTGCCTCCACAACAGAACGTCAAAAACCCGTGCTACCTGAACAAGCTGCCCTAGGGCCTGTTGACCCTATTAGGGCGAACAGCGTTACGTGCGGGGCACATGCCGTCGTGCTTGGACGGCAAGCATGAAGCCGGCCTCCGGCTCCGGATTTTGCCTCAGCACTTTATGCCACTCGAGCTTCCTTGACCGGGTGTAGGAAATCAGCACCTTCACATCGAGACCGCTGTGGTCCGAACGCATCGCGGAGCCTGTGTTCACTAAACGTCTTATCTTCCGGTAGAGTTCCTTGAAAACGGTGTTATCGGAAACTACGAATAGTTGTGCCCTCTTCAACCCATGTTGATTGGTGCCAAATCGCCAAGTCATGTTTCCACATTCCTTCAAAGCTGGAAACGTACATTGGCCTGCTCACAGACTCAACCCTCCCGGTCTTTGGAGCCGAAACCGCGCAGAAACTCCTCGACCCGGCCATGCCCTGATGTGAACATACGATTCAGGTGAGGGGAGGCTGATCATCCTCGATTCACGCCAAATCGCCAATGCGCTCATTGGCACATTCTGTCCGCATAACCGGCAACGGAGATTGGACCAGTTTGGACCCAAATTGGGTTTGTTGACGGAATTCGGGGGTGGAGAATGGTTCGATCCCGACCGGGTCCACCAAATCACCCCATACAAATTTAGGAAGCGAGCCATGCCCTCCGAGGCAAATCTGCGCCGAGTCGCGGGAAATTCAACGGAGATTCACGAGGCTGTCTTCTTCCTGGGTGTGGATTATCGCTTTTTCAGCACGGCATCACTGTTTTCGTCGGTTGTGATGGCGGCTTCCAACTTGAGGAGTGCGGCGTAGTCGGAGGGCGGCAGCGTCAGCTGCTTCAGGGTGAACTCGCGATGGTAATGCAGCACGCCGTTTTCCGCCTTCACCTCGCTGTGATAGCTTGCAAAGCCCACGTCCATGTTCACCGCGGTCGGCACATCGTCCACCGCATATCCGGCGGGAAGCGTCACATCGAAATCATCCTTCCAGATTCCCGTGCCGTTGAAGCTGATCGGATACACTCGCGGCTTGTCCATCAGCTGATATGCATCGGTACCAATCACCCTTGGGCGGACTAACAACAACGTGCCGGCACTTTTGGCATACATGGGGGCAGTCACCTGGTAGTCCATCTCCACGGGCTTGTCGAGTGTCATCACGTTATCCGTTTTCTCTGTTCCCAGCGTGAAGTTGGATAAGGAGCGCTGCAGCGCGCGTTCCAGATTTTTCCGTTGATCCTTCTCGCTCGCCATCGACAGGTTTTCCCGTAGATTCCATGACGACGCTCCAGAACGCAGCACGATAACCTCGCCCGTCAGCGTTCCATCGGGCGACAATGTGAACTTTGCCGTGCGATCGGTCGTGTCCGTCTCCGGCTTGAGCATGGGAAGCTGGATCACCTGGCTTTCGGCTCCAGCTACCAGCAAGCCATAACTTCCCTGTTCGTTCTGTGGAATCTCGCCGATGGGAACGTATGGGTTCGTCGGATCGAAAATCAGATATTTTCTTCCGCTGCGAGTTGTCACCACCGCCTGTAACCGCGGATTGTCGTATCCTGCCGGAATCTCAATCGCCGTGATCATGTGATCGCCGAAGATGGACGGCGTCTCTGGGTCGACGACGCCTCTGCGATGATCCACGGCCACCCATGTTGCGCGAATGCCGACCGCGCTCAACATCGAAATCATCAGCGTGGCTTTGTCCTTACAGTCACCGTATCGGTTGCGGAACACTTCTTCTGCCGTATGCGGTTGCAGCGTGCCGATGCCGATCTCAATGCCGACATAGCGAATCTGCTGTTGCATAAAGTCGGCAACGTTCGAAAGCCGCGCCATAAAATCGCCACCGCCGGCAACGGTTCGCGCCTCGGCGGAAATATCGGTGCCGCCTTCACTTTCAGGAGCTGCCAACCCCTGATACCAGGCGCCAATCCTGCCCCAGAGAGCGTTTCCCTCTGGAATTGGACTGGCACTGAAATGCACGCTCATCCTTCCTGCCAACGCTACCCATGCCGGATGCAGTTGCACCTGCGACAAATCAATCCCTTTCAGATTGTCGATTTGCCAGCGGAATTGATTCGGCGCCACCTGGGTCGCAGATACAGCATCGTGCCGAAACCAGACTGGATACTGATGCCAACCGGGCGGCAAATCGATTTCGAACGACGTTTCCACCGTGGGAACGTTGTTTTGAAATTGCCAGTTGTCTTGACTTAAATAGGGCGCAAGCTGCTGCGTGGTCTCCCAGGCGATCACTCCTCCCGGATCTGCCCCGGGCGGAGACGCCGTTTTCACGCGCTCGTCGTCGTAAAGAATACCGTTCCCGCTGGTGCCTTCTTCCACATATTCTGAGTCTTTCATGGCGTAGTGGTGGCCATCGGGGCCGATGCTCCACACGTGAAAGGACAAGAGCTTCTGGTCTTTTGAATACCCAATGGCCGGGATAGCTTCGCTTCGCCCTTGCGGCCGCAGAATCTTTACGACGAACCGATTGCGTTCGATTGCTTTTCCATCGGACTGCACAGTCAGCAAAGTATCCTGCAGCAGAACTACGGCTTTCGCGTCGCCCCAGTCACCTTTCGCGGTGGATACTGCGTTGATCGCCCAATCTGGAATCTGCGGATTGGAGGCGTGCGCTGGAATTGAGCATCCCAGGGCAAGCACGAGAATGCTGCAGACCCCAGGGGCAACTGCCTCGATTCGCGCAGAACGCGTACCCCAGAGCCAGCCCTGCATTGTCATTGGCCGTTCGCCGCACCCGGCGTTCGCTGCAACACGATTTGCTGCTGGTCCTGCGTGGCGGCGTTCTGATAAAACTCCCGCAGCTGTGGATATTCCTTGGTTGCAAACAGCGTGTTGGCAACAGCTAACAACCGCATCTGTTTATAACTGTTCGCAGAATCGGCGTAAACGCTCTTATATTCGGCACCGATTGGAATGACGGTGGTGATGGCCTTGGGCAGACTCTCCACGGACAGACCCGGCGCCAATGTAATTGTCACCACATCCTGAACCTCCGAGGGATAGCGAAGGTCGACCGGATTCTCCCGCTTTTCGGCCGCAAACATCGGCGTCGATCTGGTCTCGAAAAAGGATGCTGGAAAGAAGACGCGTTTCCCTGTCGCCGTTCCCAGGTTCCCACTCACATCGAGAAACGCCGTCAGAACTAATGTGCTGTCATTCAGTGCGAGAATGTGATTCATTTTCACTTTCACGCCATCGGGAACCTGGCTTTGTACCTCTTTCTCCATTGCTGTTTTCGTCGACTGCTCATCCGTCAGCAGAGCTTTCTGCCGCCAGCGCAACGCCTGCACGCCCGTCATGGAGAGCTGAATCTGCCCTTGCAGTTTTCCGTCAGCGCCCAGGGTCACCTCCGCCTGTCGAACTGTGATGTTTTCGGGATATTTGGCCGGGGGCGCTGTCGCCAGCTCAGTTCCATCATCGATCTGACGAAAACCCATCATCTGGGTGTGGATCCAGTCGAGCCTGCTGTATTCGCAATACCGTTCACCTGGATCGAAGTACACTTCTTTGCCGCCGACATTCACAATGGCGATCTCGTCGGTGAGCTGGCCCCAATATAGATAACCCTGATTCAGCAGCGAGCGGTTGCGCGAGGTCAGGGCCATGGCGTACGCCTTCATCCCGGCAGCCCGTGCCATGGCAATGAAAAGCAGGGTAATTTGGTTGCCGGTGCCGCGCTTCTGATCCCAGATGTCTGCGGCGTTTTTCGTCTTGTCACCCTCGGCTTTGTTTTCTTCCTCAGAATGTTGCCGCGTGAAATCGGTATTTTCGAACGTCATTAAGGCCGCATAGATCTTTCGCAGCTTCTGATCATCGCTGTCGCCGGGTGCCACAGTTTTCGCGACTGCGGCGCGAATCCGGTCGGAAGGGTCCGCGAATTTGTTCACCGATTTTGACCAGTACTTTGCTTCCGCATCCCAGAATTCTTTCTCGGAAGGGTACGGCGTGTAATAGAAAATCAGCCGGTAGGTGAAGCTGCTGAGGGGTAGCATGTAGGGCTCGTCGGGAGCTGCCGGGATATTGTCGGCCACCAGGTCAAAGCCATCCACTCCAGAGCGAACCTTCACTCCGGGAGGCAGCAGGGAGAAGTACACCAGATGACTGACCACATTCTGGTGCCCTTGCGAGTCAGTGATCGTAATCGTGCGACTGGTATCGGTCGGAACAAAATGGTAGTGCGCGTGGTGTACAAAAATCGACTTCTGCAGAATCCACGTAGGCGGTATGAAATAGTTGCCTTCATAGGTCAGCAGATAGCGGTATTCGATAATGCTGCCCACCCGGATATCCGGAAGGGAGAAGACCTTGGCCATCACATTCGCGTCGCCGGACTTGACGATCTCTTTGTCGTAGGGTTTGCCCGTGAACGGAACGATGGTCCCGTCGGGCTCAATTGTGCGGCCCTGCACGTCCGAGATACTGATTCCGCTCTTGTTCTTCTCATAGGGAATCTCAATCTCGCTAAATTGTTCCTTGCCCTTCTCGGTCAAGATTTTGATTCGCGCGTAGGTGGCGTGGGAATGTACCTTGTCGTCGACGATTTCTTCGCGAAACAGATAGACCGCCGGCGAGTCAGGGGCGGCAGGATCGGAGGTCATTTTCAGCTCGTCTGGCGTGGGTTGGGTCCATTTGGCGCCAAACGCTGGAACATGCGCCACCGACATCAGGCAGAAAAATAGAAAAACTCTACGGCAGAGGAGATCCACGGCACAGCAGCCTTTCATTGGTTGGTGGTTCACACACGATTTCGCCCGGATCCGGAGGGAGCGAACCTGCGATGTTTGTTCAGTGATTCTTTGTAACCCCGAACTGGATTCCGTGCAAGACAATTATCCGCTCGACGCGACGGTGGTTACTGATGTGACCAGGGCGGCGCGAAGCGGTACCGTTCATGAGTAACAGGGGAGCTGAGAGAAATCTCCATGAAGCAAATTTTCCGTCTATGATTCCAGTACTTGAGCGAAGAGGCGGATGCACGAATCCAATCCATCCACCTGGAGGAAGCGGCCATGGAATCAAAGTCTGCAGCCCGGGAACGATTCGACTCTGCCCGCGACGGCTTGATTGCACTCAGTCATCGCATCCATGCGCATCCCGAGCTTGGCTTCGAGGAAGAGAAAGCGTCGACATGGCTTTGCGAGTCCCTGGATGAAGCCGGCTTTATCGTGGAGAAAGGTATTTGCGAACTGCCCACGGCCTTTCGCGCGCGCGCCGGATCGGGTCCGCTGCATATTGCAATTTGCGCGGAGTACGATTGCCTGCCTGACATCGGTCACGCCTGCGGTCACAACATTATCGCGGCATCTGCGGTAGGCGCAGCCATTGCCGCCGCCAAGGTTGCGGATGACCTGGGACTGACAATCAGCGTCATCGGTACACCCGCGGAAGAAGTGGGTAATGCCAGCGGAAAAATTCTGATGCTGGAACGCGGTGCGTTTGAGGGCATCCACGCGGCGATGATGGTACACCCCGCGCCATTTGATATGTTGCGAGCAAAACTGATCGCCGCATCCATGTTTGAGGTTCATTGCACCGGCAAAGAAGCGCACGCCGCGGCATTCCCGGAGTTAGGCGTGAATGCGGCCGACGCGCTGACCATCGCGCAAACCGCGATCGGTCTGCTGCGCCAGCATATCCTGTCTAGCGATCGTATTCATGGCATCATCACCAACGGAGGCGCTGCTCCCAATGTGATTCCTGCCCATACTTCCGCCAAGTATATCGTTCGTTCGGAGACGCTGGACCGGCTTGCCGAGCTGCGGCCCAGGGTGTATCGCTGCTTCGAAGCCGGCGGCCTCGCCACCGGGGCTACCGTGGAGATCACAGGCGGCGACAAGCCGTATGCCGAGATGAATCATGACGAGGAAATGGCGGCGCTTTACCGCAAAAACTCCGAGGACCTGGGGCGTCCATTTCCCAATGTCGGCGAATGGGAAACCCGTCCCACGGGATCGACGGACATGGGCAATGTCTCGCGCGCCATGCCGTCCATTCACCCCATGATTGGCATCAACTCGCTGCCGGCTTCCAATCACCAGCCGGAATTTACCGCGCACTGCATCACTCCCGACGCGGATAAGGCGCTGATCGACGGTGCGCTGGCGATGGCCTGGACCTGCATTGACCTGGCAAATCATCCCACCCTGCGCGACCGCCTCACCACTCCCGCTGCACCTCATTGACTGGGGCGGCTGCTCCAAAAACCTGATGGCAAAACCGCACGACGCGCATCTCCATGGTCAGGACAGCCATTTTTCAGTGGTACAGGACGAACGCCGGGCGTATGTTTGTTGGGGTAAGGCAGCACTTTCGAATTTTGAGGTTTTATCCGCACGGAGTTAGACGCCGTTGACGGCTGACTGTTCCTAGCCAGAGTCCGACGACTAGAGGCCACTCTGCCCAGATTTGGCGACCGCTGGGCACAACCAGAAAAGGAACGGTGATTTATGTCGAAGCAACAAAAGTTTGGACGTTTTGCCGCCGTATCTCTCGGCGTCGCGATGCTTGCGCTACTGTATCAACCAGTCGCTAAAGCGGACGGTGCGAAAGAAGAAGCTCGAGTCGTAGACTCGGGTCATGTCATCAAGGACTTGACGACGAGTTCCAACGGCATTCCCATGGGCATCCTGAAGAAGTCGGAATGCGTCATCGTATTGCCGGCCACCAAGAAGGTCGGCTTCATCGTCGGCGCGTCGTACGGCCGTGGCGTGATGACATGCCGCAGAGGCCCAAACTTCGACGGCCCGTGGAGTGCGCCTACCATGATGCAATCCACCGGTGGCAGCTTCGGCCTGCAAGCTGGCGGACAATCTACGGACTACGTCATTTTGGTGGTGAATGATGCGGGCGCACGGGCTCTGTTGAAGGGCAAGCTGAAACTGGGCGCGGACGCCAGTATTGCTGCCGGCCCGGTGGGTCGGACGGCAGACGCCTCCACAAACGGTGTCATGAGTGCGGAAATGCTCTCCTACTCGCGTTCGCAGGGCGTTTTCGCTGGCGTATCCCTCTCCGGCGCAACCCTGGGACCTGACAGCGGCGCAAATGAAAATCTGTACGGCAAGAAAGTCAGCGCTGTGGACATCATTCAAAAGCACGCCGTTCCGGTACCAGCTTCGGCGCACGAACTGTTAGCGGTGTTGACGGCGAAATCGCCGAGCAATCATTCCAAAGGAAAGAAGTAGCCGCTCCGCAAACTACAACGGTTGGCAACCACGGAAACCGCATCCTTCGTCAGGCTTGGAAATGTCGAGCCTTCGGTGGATGCGGTTTTCGCTTTCAAAGACACCAAACAATCTATGTGAAATTCCGAGGTCGCCAGAAATTGTGTTGACACTGTGAAATGAGAGGGCCTAGAATCGGGCGCACGATGAGATCAGTCGGGCTATCTCTTACAACGCTATTCATATCCGCCGTGCTGCTGCCGTCCCCCGCCCGCGCACAAGCTCCTGTTTTTGAAGTCACACCCCAAACCAGCCAAATCAAGTTTCATGTGGAATCTTCAATGGATCTCACTGGAAATTTCGACAAATGGAATGCGACATTGACCTTCACCTCGCCAGATGTGTCCACGGCTGTTCTTGATATTGAAATTCAGGCCGCCAGCGTCGACACCGGAAGCGGAATGAAGAACGGCAAGCTGAAGGACAAGGACTTTTTTGACGTCAAGGAGTTTCCGGATATCTCGTTCAAGTCGACGGGAATTACGCAGACTGGCGCCAATACTTTTGACATTCCTGGCAACTTCACCATACGTGGAGTCTCCAAACCTGAAACCCTGCACCTGACAGTGTCTGGCGTTGGAAAGGGTCAGGGCGCGATCGTGGGGACCATGGCATTCGATCGGAAAGACTACGGCATGAACAAGAATATTCCGTTTATGAAGATCGCAAACCGAGTCGAAGTGTCGGTTGACCTTAAGGCCAAGCGTATCAGCGGGCCGCCCGTCGTGCTCAAGAAGTTCTAAGTCGACATCGCACAGCCTGAATATTGTTCTTTTCTTTCACGCCGAAACAAATTGACACCGGGTGCTTGAAGATCCTACGATCAAGCACCATGCGCCTCCCCATCTTCTGCGCCCTGCTGTTCGTTGTTGTGCCCGCTGCCAGTTACGCTCAAGTTCCCCATTACGCGATCACGCCGCAACAAAGCATGATCAAGTTCCACGTCAAATCCTCTGTCGATCTGACCGGCAAGTTTGAGCAATGGAGCGCGACGCTGAAGTTTTCGTCTGCCCAGGTCGAATCCGGCGTGCTGGATATCAGGATTCGAGCGGCCAGCGTCCAAACCGGCAGCGGCTTCAAGAATGACAAGCTGAAAAGCAAGGACTTCTTCAACGTCGCCCACGACCCATGGATCACTTTCAAATCGACCAAAGTTGTTCAGACGAGTTCAACGACATTTGACGTGCCCGGCATCTTTACCATCCGCGGAGTATCACGGCCAGAAACCCTGCTGCTGACGGTGGACCGAACTGGCAGCGGCTCAGGCCGGATTCAGGGAACGATGGCTTTCGACCGTAAAGATTACGGAATGGACAGTAATATTCCTTTCATCAGGATCGCCAACCGCGTCGAGGTAGATGTCGACCTTACGGCCAAACGGATCAGCGGACCGCCGGTGGTCTTCAAATACTAGCCGGCACTCCGGCATGTGAACCGCCGTGCATTCCGCCGGGAATCTCACTTATAGTTATCGTGTGCGTTGAGCCATACTCGCGAGGCCCTGCAGTTGGCAGGAGGCACACATGAAACTCGACGAATTCAAAGGATCGGTTTCCCATCAGGAACCGCCATCCGGCTTGTCGATTCCGCTAGTGGCACTGTGGTGGGACATGAAGGGCGACTGGACGCAGGCGCACTCCCTGGTCGACGAGCTGGAAACGAAAGATGGAATGGCCGTCCACGCCTATCTGCATCGCAAAGAGGGGCAAGCCGCAAACTCCGACTATTGGTATCAGCGAGCCGGACGCGAATTCTACCGGCCGGCTCTGGCAGACGAGTGGCAGACGCTGGCTGCGGCATTGCTATCCTCCGCTAAATAACCCTGGAGGATTATCGCTGCGCAGAAAAGCAAGAGCACCGCGCGCCACGATGTTTGTCTGCGCGCCGCCGGCTTCATGCAGCGTGATCTTGTCGTCGCTGACAATGACATCCTGAATTTCCCGCCACGTCTTCGGCACATCGGCAAGAAACATCAGCCAGGACTGGTTCAGCTTTCCATGAGGCGGCACCGTGCGATCAATCGGACCGTCAAATTTTGCGCGCTGCCGCGCCATTTCCTCCTTACCCACGGGCAGCGGAGTGGGTCCAAATTCCAGTCCGAGCGCGCGTGTTCTGCCGTTCCACGGAGCGTAATCTCTGGCGCGATTTTCGTGCCACATCGCTACCCAGGGGAAGTCCGCGGAGCGAAAACAGTATCCGAATAGCAGCCCTAATTCCCAGTTCAGCGCGGAGACGAATCCGATTTCTCTTTCCGGGTTCTGCTGCAGCGAGGCCACAAACCCACCGTTCGGCGGCGTAAACGGCCGCCTCAAATCCCGTCGTCCGTGGGCCTCTGTTTCAACAAACGGCCAATCGAATGGCTTGTCCGAAGGAAGCAGGCACGGTCCATCGTATCCAAGCGGCCACGTCCTGCCTTTCCCTACCGACGCGGCAACGCTGCACGACTCCGCATTCACCAGCGGCGTGCCTAAGGTTGCATGTTGTTGCCACTGAATCTCGCGTGGAGTATCGCGAAGGTTGCGAACCTGTTCCTGCACGCGCACTACCGATTCGCCCGGCGTGATTTGGATTTTCCGCAGCGCCTGCAGGCCCGTAATCGGCAGCTCCGCACGCAGCACCAGTCCCTCGTCGAATTGGCCGTCACTCTCTGAAGTCCAATTGGCAATTCCGGCTTCGCCGTGCAGCGTGACGCCGAGGCTGGCTTCCAGATCCGACGGAAGTCCGAAGCAATCGAGGCATAGTGAATGGCCGGAGTACGACGCGAGAAAATTCCCGGTCGGCCTGCCACCATATTGCCTGGCAAGCTCATCATGTTCGGGAGTGAGCGGATCCGCCGTGGTCCACGGGGATTCCCAAATCACATTGTCTGTTGCGTGTCCGCTGGCGGGTGTAAACGAGAACGATGCGATATGCCCGCCGCCGGCCAGAACCGTTATTTCTACCCGATCATTGCCGAGATGGAGTGCGCTTCGACCTTTCCACTGCTTCTTCATACCGTCTGTCCTGGCTGATTCACAGTTATCCTTTCATGTAACTCAACTATTCTTTCGTGGCCGCGTGCCCGTACGCAATTGCAGCGTGATAATTTCGGATGGTGTTGCCTGGATTGCACTGGCGGCCAGCGAAATTTCTTGCCAACAATCCTCCACTACGTTACACCCGGTGTCGCCCCGGGGTGGCTTCCTTCGGTGCCTCACCTATATATCTTCGTACGCGAAAAACCGTCGCCGTAAAGTTGGGCCGTGTCACAATCAAATCTGGATGAAAGCTCGCGAAGGCCAGCCTTTTTCAAGGCGCATTCATCTCATGGTGTGAGCGTTTCCAGCCAATGCAACCGTATCTGCCGACGAAACCATGGAGCCAGCAAAAACGGTATCGGGGGATTTCCGTTATCGGCGCCTACCCGGCGCCTTATCGCTAGGCGGTCTTTCTGTGCCGACCCTGACACGCCGTGTATGGTCCTCGTTAATTCAGGATGAGATCATCGACCGATCGGCCGAACTTGCATATTATTTTCTGTTCGCCATGTTTCCGGCGTTGATCCTGTTGTCCGGAATGTTCAGCCTGTTTGCAAGTACCAGCGCACGAGCCAACCTGGAGCTGATGTTGTATCTTGCGAAAGTCATCCCCCCGGCAGCCTTTGCGTCTGTGGAAACAGCCTTCAGCCAAACGACTCGCGAAAGTAACACCGGGCACATTTTGTTTGGTGCAATTACAGCGTTGTGGGCGGCTACGTACGGCATGTCCTCGGCGCAAACAATTCTGAATGTTATTTACCGAGCCAAAGAGAGCCGTTCCTATTGGAAAGCGAAAGCGATCGCGATGATCTCCACGATGGCGATCTTCGTTTTGGTGTGCAGTTCCATGCTGCTCCTGGTTTTGGGTGATGACCTGGCGAAGTTTCTCAGCAGTGACCTGATGTTCAACCCGGTCTTGCTGGCCCTATGGAAGATTGTGAAATTTATGGCTGCGATGTTCTTCATGGCGATGGTCTTTTCCATTACCTATCGATGGGGCCCGGCTGGCAACGAGCGCCGCTGGCGATGGATCTCCCCCGGAGCGATCGTCGGCATCTTCGGCTGGCTGGCAGTATCGATGGGCTTCCGCATCTATCTCCAGTTTTACGATCCCTACGCAAGCACCTATGGATCCTTCGGCGCCGTCATTGTCTTGTTGACCTGGTTTTATGTCAGCGGATTCATGCTGCTGCTGGGTGCGGAGATTAACTCGACAATCGAGCGGGCAGCCAGCAATCCTACGTGACAGATCAGGACGCCAGACTCGGATGAATCCCTCTGTTGGGGCTTACGATCCCTGCTCGTACGGCCACCAAACAAATCGCGTCAGCAATGGATAATACAATCCCAATCGCAAGTTGCGAGTCTCCGGGTAGACGATGCGCGCGATATTGCCATACAACTGCATCTGTTCTGCGTATAGCTCGCGCTCTTTCGCGAGAAACTCATCCACCTGACCCGCGCCATGGGAAGCCGTCTTAAAATCGACGATCCAGAGCGTATCTGTATCAGAACTTGTCGGAGCTTCTCCCGCAACAAACATGCGATCGACGCGAATGGATCGAAGGACATTGCCATGCATCGCCGTCAAAGGAACCTCAAACCCACGGCTGAGAACAGCCGCAGTTTCATTGCCTGATGGAACGGAATGCTCGCCCAGAATCCATCGCCCATACTCGTCCGCCGCAACGTTGCGCAATGCAGCGACAATGCGAGCCGCGTCTCTTGCTGCCTCCTTCGGCGGATGACCGCTGCTGAGCAACTGCAAGCGAATCGGCTGGCTGAGCGCATCGATCGATCGTGCTCGCACTGATTCATCTGAATTTTGCTTGAGGATGTTGGCTAGCAGCTCCATAAATGCGTGCAGCACGGTGCCAAATACGCGTGCTCGCCACGAACCCTGCGGTCTCTGAAACGGGGCGGTGTCGTCATCATTGTCGGGATCGCCGATCGCTTCTTGCCACGCCGGTGCCACCGACATTGGAATGTCGGCAAGCGCTGCGGGGGGATTCCAGTCCGAGCGCAGACGCTGAAAATTTGACAGAGGCACAACTCGATTCGAGTGGGGTGAATCTTCCGCGGCCGCAATCGATTCCACCTCCCCGGCAAGGGGCAACGTAGTAGAGGCTGCCGTGCGGGCCGGCATTTCCACAACAACTCCACCACTTGCAACGCGGTCCTGTTGACTACGCCAGTGCCGAGTAAAATTCGCTTCGGCAACCGGCCACGCAGTGTGCAGCAGCGTCTGCCTGCGCACGTTGCCCAGCCCATTCTTTCCTTCCTGGCATTGCCCGAACAAATGCACTTGCTGACGAGCACGCGTACAACCCACATACAGCAAGCGCTTCAATTCTTCCCGATCGCGTTCCGCACCGGCCTCGCGAATCCATTTATTGATCGGCTCTTCTTCCTCAGAAGCATGCTTGATCGGCGCCAGCAAGACCTGGCTGACCGCATCGCCGCCTTCTTCCTCCACCCCCGGCAACACCTGCTCCATCCATTCCGCCAGGCGCGAAGCATTGTTTCGCGCAAAACGGTGCAGCCCGGGCAGCAGCACCACATCCCATTCCAACCCCTTCGCCTTATAAAGCGTGAGCACCTCGACCGGAGTCTCCTCCGCTTCACTCGTGGGCGCATAGAGCCTGGAAAGTTGCCCTTCTATTTGGGAGGCAGTCGGCCAACCGCTTTCACTTTCTAGTTTGTCGAGCATTCGAAAAAATTCCTGCACCGTCGGCCATTCGCCTGCAGGAATACAGTATTGCCCTCCCAGCGTGTGCCAGGTCCGCTGCACCAGCATCGAAAAGCGTTGCTTACTGAATTGTTGTTGTGCGGCGTTCAGCGCTTGCATCACTCGCGCGGCGCGTTCATTTCCCTCCGCAGTGAGATAGGACGAGCGCTCACGAAACAATTCCGCAACCGTCTTTGTACCCGCTTCCAGATCGTCGTTGCCGCACAGTGCCAGCAGATCCGTCAGCGTCAGCCCGCACCACGGCGCCCGCAAGGCTGCCAGCCAGGCCACGCGATCCGCCGGATGCAGCAGGCAGCGCGCAATCGTCATTACATCTAAAATCGGCTGTCGATCCGGCAGAGAATCCATCTCGATGGCGCGATATGGAATGTTGCGCGTCCGCATTTCCTGCAGGATGGAAGCGACGTGCGTTCTGGCTCGCACCAGGATGGCGATGCTAAGCGGGCGTTCACCGGATTTCAGATTCCGGGCTTGCTCGATGACGTCGCAAATCTGTCGCGCCTCGATCGCGCAAGGATCTTCAAGCCCGTCTTCGCTGCATTGGGGCTGCGCGAGCCGCACGTGCGGATGCCAAAACAGCCGCTCCGTTTCTTCTTCCAGATGCGCGGCTTCTGAGGCTTCAAACTCGACGGCGTCCACATCGTCCAGCGCCTCGTGGGCAAATATCTGTGCGAACGCGTCATTCGTCTGCTGCACCAGGCTTTGTCGCGAGCGAAAATTGGAACGTAACCGGATCGGCTTCAGTAGCACTCCGCCGACCCCATCGCGGCGCGCGCGTGCAAACAGTTCCACCGCGACGTGACGAAACCGATAAATCGACTGCTTTGGATCGCCAACCAGAAATACCGTCTGGCTGTGTCCATCCCATCCCTGAACCAACCGGCTGAACAATTGGAACTGCGTCAGCGACGTGTCCTGCATTTCGTCCACCAGCAAATGCTGCATCTCCATTCCAAAGGCCAATGCTAGTGAATCCGGTTCGTCTTTGAGCGCGTGGTCCGCCGCGAGTGCAATCTCGACAAAGTCCGTGCGCCCCGCCTGCGCGAACGCCACTTTCAATTCAGCCGCGGCGCGCCGCAACAGCAGAAAAATCGAACGCAGGACCACGCGCTGCTGTTCCGTGTAACTTGCCGGTGGCAGCTTGGCCACCTTGCACAACGCACGAACCAGATCGTCTTCGCCTACCAAAGAATCGAGCAACGCTTTGAACGCTTGTGTGTGCGGCTGTTGCGCCGGAAACCCGATCTTGATGTTGACGCCGCCTGATTTTCTGAGTGTGCAATCTTCCGTCAGCAACAGTCGGGCAATCGCTTTCCAGGCATCATGGTTCTCCCCAGTGCAGGATGGAACCTCATCGGTTGCGGTGAGTTCACGAAAAATATTCTTATACTTGCTACCCTCAAGCTGGTCTGCCGCGTAGCGTCCCAATTCGAAAATCTGCTTCCACATCTTCTCGGGCAACATCGCTGCCGCACGCTGCAACGTTTCCTCGCATGCCTGGCGCAACGGCTCTTCGAACTTCTCGGAAATTAGGGCGTCCAATTCCTCGTCGGAATATTCCTCTTCGATCGGAAAGACGCGACCCCACTGATCGCGAGTCCGCAACATGTCCGCCAGCAGCTTCACCGCATTCTCCATGCGATTGTCGAGATGTAACAGCAGTTCGCGAGCGGCCTGGCTCAAGCGAGAATCGTTGCCGCCCATTTCCTTCAGGGTCGACTGCGCAGCCAGCAGATAGAGATCGCCGGCATCGTCCATGGGTCGCATCTCTGCGCCCAGCCGCGACAGCACGGGAAGGCGGCCAACAATTTTGCTGCACAATGAATCGATAGTGCCAATGTTGATACGCTGCGGCTGGCTTACCAGGTTCCATCCGAATTTTGCGTCGGCTTCCAGCGCCTCCAGCGCGAAGGCGCGAGTCTGCAGGAGATGTGTGGCCGCAGGATCGATCGGCATATTCTGCTGCGCGTCACGCAGGGATTGAAGAATTCGATCTCGCATTTCCGCCGCGGCCTTGCGCGTAAATGTAATCGCCAGCACCTGCTCGGGCTGCTCCACACGCCCCAGCAATCGCAAGAACCGCTGCATCAACAATTCTGTTTTGCCGGAGCCTGCGGGTGCTTCCACAATCCAGGATTGCTCGACGTCCCACGCATCTTCGCGCGCAAACACTTCCGCCAACTCAGCCGGCATCGCGGCATCTGTGCTCGAAGGAAATTTGCGCAGGTTGCTCATCAATCGAAATTCCCCGATTCGGTGGCCGATGCAATTTCTTCCGAACTGTCGCTCCCCACTCCATCTGCCTCACGAATCCTGCACAACAAACTCTGCGCACAATAGCGGCAGGTCTCTTGCCCTTTTTTCGGATCGACGACAGCCACGCCGGCAACAAAATCTTCCGCGAGTCGCGTCAGCGTCGCTCGCCACTCCTCTTGCTGCTGCTGCAATTCCTCGGGCGACAGGTTCTCGCGCGGATTTCTCTTGGCTCCGGCCGCAACGGGAAAGACACCTGCAACAGAACCGACGACGGTCAGGTCGACATTTCTAGGATGAAGCCCCGCGAAGGCGATTCCAGCCAGCGGCGTTCCTTCACTCGCAGAATCTTGTCGCAACACAGCGTAGGCGGGCAGCTGCGGTTCATCCGGGCGCTCCCCATCGCAGGCGTTGCTGTCGACCTTGCCGGCCTTGTAATCCAGCAACACTATTCCCTGTTCCACCTGATCGATGCGATCGATGCGGCAGCGAAGTTCCACACCTCCCAGATGCACCTGCTCCAGTGTGTCTTCGGTTTTCACGACCGCAAAATCGGGCCGGCGCTTTTCGACTTCCAGCCACTGCATCAGCCGGCTCTCAATCCGTTCCGCCTCAATGTCCAGTAAAGCTCGCTGCCATGATTCGTCGGCTTGCTCACGGAACCGCTGCAACGCCTGATGAATATGCGTACGCAAGATTTGCCGGCACTCTTCCTCTGTACGTTCAAGCAGATGTTTCTGCGACTTCATACCATCCCAAAAACGTTGCAGCACCTCATGCAGAATGATTCCCTGCGCCTTCGCAGGAAGTCCATTGTCGGCTTCTTCGATCGGCTCCGCCGCCAGTCGCATCTCAGCGAAGGCTCGAAATGGACACGCAGCTTGATCCTTCAAAAATGTGACACCGCTGCGCACTTTCGTTCCTTGAAATGGGATCGCAGGTTCTTCGTTAACAATTTTCAGCGCGGAAGACGCTGCGCCACCCTGGGGCCCGATCGACGACTGAACCAGGCCCGACAAGAATTCTTCGATTGCGATCAGCGGAACCTGGGGCAAAGCGCCGCGAACGGCTGCCGAGATAGCGATCTCCGGGCTGGGAACATGAGCGCTCGCTGTCGTGGGATCGCTTTCCTGCAGCGCAAAGCTCACAATCGTCTCCGGCGCGGAGCTGAGGATGCGCCGCGTTACACGTTGCGCAAACGCAGCGTCCGTTGCCGGGTCCGCGTAGGGCATGTGCGCGGCTCGCTGCACACTCCACGGAAGAAATGGCTGCGCATGGCCGCGCGGCGGCCAATTCGCCGCCAGGGCATTCATCCACCAGATCCGATCGAACGTGAGCCCCGCAGCCTCCGCGACTCCGAGAATCTGTACGGGCGCGTTCCTCGTTTCCAGCGTGAACAGCATGGTCGACGCCAGAGATTTCAATCGCTCGATGACATCGGAGAACGGCACCGACGACGTTACAGCGCTCAATGAGGAAAGCTCATTCAACAGTGCGTTCCATCGTCGCAGCAATTGGTATTCCGCGCTGTCCGTCGCGGCCAGCAAGTTCCATTCTGCCGCGGTCAGCAATTCTTCCATCGCCTCTCGCCAATCGGCATAGGAGCGGTGTTGCTTCATGTCCACGCGTTTTGCCGCGATATGGAAGCGCTCCAGAGTTCGCCGCAACGATGGGCGGCCCTCATTGACTCCACCACGCGTCAGCCAATCTTGAAAATTCGCGAGAGATACATTCCCGCCCAGCTTGAAGTCCCGCTCGCGAAACTTCTTGTCCAGCATCGCCCGCGCATCCGAAGGCCCTGAAGCGAAACCACCATGCACAACGAGCCATGATAATTCTGCTGCCGGCAATGGCTTGTCCAGCCACACAAGCAGCGTCAAGGCAGTGCGCACCGCGGGCATTCGATCCATCGGCGTGCCTAAGGAAAATTCATACGGCAACCGCGCATTCGCTGCATGAATATTCATGGAAGACGGAGCCAACACCCGACGGAAAACAGCATCGAGGCGATCCCGCATCTCTCCCAGCGACGGCATAACGATACCGATTCGCTGATTTGGATTTTCGAGAAGCGTAGCTCTGACCCACTGCGCCGCGCTCTCGATTTCTTCCTCCAGCGTTCGGGAGAAGGTGATCACCGAACTTGATGGCGACTCTTCGCGGGATGAATCTTGCTCAGTCAACTCGACCCGGCATCCGGCGCCGCGAATGGCATCGATCAGGAGATCCTGGGCAGGCGTGGTCCGATCAAATCCAACCAGAAATATTGCTTCGGGCAGCGGCACTTTTCTAGCCCGGATCAGGTCTGCAAGTTCGCTTTCAACTTGCGAAAACGGCAACAGCGAAGACCGCCGACAGATTTTCTCCAGTTCCACTGCCCACCGCGAAAAGGCCTTCGCATCGATGTTGTCGTCGTGGCGAAACTCTCGCAGCTCGATACGATACTGTTGCATCGCCTGCCAGGCCTGCTGCGCCTGCTGGGCCAGACCCGCAATCGAGATTGTCTGTGTGCCAGAATCATCTTGCAGTAACACTTGCAGCCACAGTTCAATCTCCTGCGCTTCATTCAGCAAGATGCGCGTCTCCGCTCCGCACAGGATGGCTGCATTCCACAGCGTTTTCAGCCAGGGTTCCCACGCCAGGATCTGCGGACTTCTCCATCCCTGACTGCCGGCAGCTTGCTGTTGCCGGCTGTATTGTTGCTGGAGCGCTCGAGCGGCGCGCACAGTGCTGGTCATGACGGCTGCGCCATCGATATTCCGTCGTAACTCTTGCAACACTATTTCTTCGATGGACATCTCTCTCCGGTGGCCGCCATGTTGAACGGAGACAGTTCCACGTTATACGACGATGCGGTGGAGCACCAGCCAAGGGCGCGGTCGCAATGGTATCCTTTGGCGATGAGGCGATGGTTTGCATCGGTATTGCTGCTGTTGACGGCTTTGTTGCCGCTGCAACCGCTGATCGCCAGCGCCCAGGCGGATGCCAGCCTGCCGGCTTGCTGCCGTCGAAACGGCGCCCATCACTGCATGATGATGATGGGGGCGATGCTGCTGGCCGATTCCGGCACGCAGCCCTCGGTTCGACCGGCGCCGTGCCCGCTGTGGAGAATTCCCGCCAGGCCCGCAGTGGTGGCTGTCGCAGCCGCTCCTCTGTCGCTGTCTTCAAAGCCCGCGATTGCAGAACACGTAATCGCACTTGTTCCTTCCTTCCTCTTCCTACGCCTTGCGGGTTCACGCTCCGCACGCGCTCCTCCTGCTGCAAATTTCTCCATGGCCATCTTCCAGGCCTAGTCGTATCCAGGGCACGATCCATCGCACATAGGATTGCGTGCGGCCACTCCCGCGCAGGAAGTTCTCTGCCTTGGTCGGCCTGACTACGCTGGGCATCGCGTCCGCAGTGTCGAACTGCGGCCCCCTCTAAACAGAGGAATGACTGAAAGGGAAAAAAATGCAGCATCCATTCAAGCTGGCACTTGTATTGGCTTTATTTATTTTGATTGGCGTCAGGCCATCTTACGCAACGATTTTCGGTTCGGTTCGCGGCGTCGTTCATGATCCTGACCATCGCCCGATTCAGGGCGCACACCTTACATTGAAAGCTCAAAACTCGGACTGGACGCGATCAGAAAACTCCAACGCCAACGGGGAATTTCTATTCACTTCAGTGCCTTTCGGCAATTACACCGCCACCGTAACGTCGAATGGTTTTCAGCAACTCAGTCAAGAAGTCATCGTTCAGTCGGACACCAGTCCGGTGCTCCATTTCCAGTTGTCCATTCTAGGCGCAAAAGCGAACATCATCGTGCCGGAAACGATTGGGTCGGCGACAACGGACACTGCTACGCCGACGGAGATGATGAGCCGCACCGATATTCAGCAAACTCCGGGAGCCGATCGCTCCTACGGCATGGAGATGATCACCGACTTTGTTCCCGCCTCCTATGTAACCCACGACATGCTGCACATGATGGGCGGCCATCAGGTGAACTGGCTGATCGACGGCGTCCCAATTCCCAACACCAATATTGCCACTAATCTGGGACCGCAGATCTTGCCGCGGGACATCGACTACCTGGAGGTGTATAGCGGCAGCTACGACGCCGACTATGGCGATCGTGCCTATGGAATCTTCGATGTGGTGCCGAAGACTGGCTTTGAGCGCAATAGGGAATGCGACCTCGTTCTGACCGCTGGCAATTTCTATCAAACCGATGACGAAATCAGTTGCGGATCACACACCCAGCGGTTTGCCTACTATGCGAGTTTGAACGGAAACCGCAGCAATTACGGACTCCAGACTCCTGTTCCCCAAGTGGTAAACGATGCTGCCAACGGCTTTGGCGGATTCGCCACGTTCATCTTCAATTCTGACCCTAAGAACCAATATCGCGTGGTGACCTCGTTACGCCGGGACTATTTCCAGATCCCCATCGACCCCAACCCCAACTCGATCGGGAACCAGGTTTATCCTTCGTACGGCCTGCATGACGCCGAAGTCGAACCCGATGGCTATGCCACTCTCTCCTGGGTTCACACCTTCAACCCCGACAAGCTGCTGACCGTTTCTCCGTTCTACCACTACAACGGAGCGGACTATAAAGGCGGCGCTAACGACTATCCTGTTTCGTCCACTGTCGATCAGAATGCGAACTATCTAGGCATGCAGACGGATCTGAACTACAACTTCTGGAAGAACGATCTTCAAGCCGGGGTCTATGGATTTTTTCAGCACCAATACAACTACTTCAATAACTATTACAACGACGGGACTCCGAATGTCCCCGCCTCTTCCATAGGAGTGAATGGTGGGGTGTCCGCCGAGTTCATCAACGACAAATTCAAGGTGACCCCATGGTTTACGTTGATCACCGGACTTCGCCTGACCCAGTTTGACGCCACCATCTCGGAGACGGCAGCCGATCCCCGCTTCGGAGGCGCTTTGCGGATTCCACGGCTGAACTGGGTCTTCAGCGGTTTCTACGGGTATTACTACCAGGCGCCGCCACTCGTGACTGCCACTGGCCCGCTGCTCGACCTGGCAAACGGTCAGAATTTCACCTTTTCCCCTCTGCATGGCGAGCGGGATATTCAATGGCAGTATGGTGTCACGATTCCCTACCGCAACTGGACCCTAAGCGCCAACAATTATGAAACCCGGGCGGAGAACTGGCTGGACCACAACAATATCGGCGAATCGAACATCTTTTGGCCAATCACCTGGTCGTATGCGCTGATTCAAGGATGGCAGCTCACCCTTCGTTCTCCTGAGGTCCTGCACCATGGACAGTTTCATCTTGCCTATGCCAACCAAATTGCCCAGGCAACTTCGCCGATCACCGGGGGCCTGATCTGCCCCGCTCCAGTTACCTCAGCATGCCCGCTCGATATTCCACCTGGATTGGCACCCGTTGACCATGACCAGAGAAATACTTTGAACGTGGGATTCAATGCCATTCTGCCTTGGAGCGCCTATGCCGCAGCCAATGTTTACTACGGTTCTGGGTTTACGAACGGCTTGTATGGGACGCCACAGGCTCAATATCCAGGACCGTATTTGCCAAGTCACACAACCGTTGATCTCTCACTCGGGAAGACGTTCGCGGAGAAGTACACAGTCTCCGCAAACGCAATCAATGTAGCAAACCGGCGGGTGCAACTAGATAACAGTTTGACCTTCGGCGGATTTCACTGGAATGATCCACGACAAATCTATGGGGAGTTCCGCTATCGATTCAACTATTAAATAACTCCGGGGATGTGGCCGGCTCATTGGTGAACTCCGCTACCATTTCAGTTATGACCGGCTGTTCCACAAATAAGGAGTTCCGATGGAACCATTGAATTTGCGCTCCTCTAGCGTGCGGCACAGTCACTTCCGCCAGCGGAGTTTGGCCGCGATGGGCATCGCGTTGCTTGGCGCATCGCTCGGTCTCGCCGGTTGTCATTCCAGTTCGCAGCCGGCGAATGCTGGCGCCAGTGCTTCGTCGCAAAAACAATATTCCATTCGCGGCAAAGTAGTTTCTGTCGATCAGAAAGACGGCGTCATCGCACTCGATACCGAAGCCATTCCCGGCGTGATGGAAGCCATGACCATGGCGTACACGCTGCAGAATCCGTCGGAAGCGTCAGGGCTTCATCCCGGCGACAAAATCACAGCGCAGTTGCAGTTGGAGGCGCGGGGCGCGGTGCTCAGCAGCATCGTGATACGTGCAGCAGGCGAACCTGAATGTGCTGCCGCCGATTCAATACCATGTGCCACAGATCGGCGATACGGTTCCGGATTTTCGATTTCTCAACCAAAGCAATCGCGAAATTTCACTGAAGCAATTTCGCGACAAGGTTCTGGTGCTGACGTTTATCTATACCCGCTGCACCTCCTCCCAGTTCTGTCCGCTGATGAGCCGCAACTTCGCCCACCTGGATCAACTGCTGGCCGCCGATCCCGCGCCTCTACGCCAAAACTCATCTGCTCAGCATCAGTTTCGACCCTAAATACGACACGCCCGCGGTATTGCGCAGCTACGGCGGCGCGTACACTGGGCGATACACCAAAGAAACCTTCCAGCATTGGGATTTCGCTGCACCTTCCCCCGCCAAGCTTGCATCTCTATTGCAGTGGTTCGATGTGGCTGTAACCAGGTCGAGCGGGAAAGTGGTCACGCATTCCGTGTCGACCGCGGTCATAGGGCCGGATGGAAAAATCCGCGCCTGGTATCCCACAAACACGTGGACACCGCAGCAGGCGCTCAAAGATATTCAGCAGATCGTGCAAAAGGAAAACTAGCGAATGGTCGTTGTGTTGATGGGGGTCACCGGAACTGGCAAGACCACGGTGGGCGAGGCTCTGTCAGCTCGCACCGGTTGGCCGTTCGCCGACGCCGATGATTTCCATTCCGTGGCCAATCGCGCCAAAATGCATGCCGGCATTCCGCTCACCGACGAAGATCGTGAGCCCTGGCTCAAAAGCCTGCACCAGCAAATTGTCACCTGGCTGAACAACGGCGTGAATGGCATCCTCGCCTGCTCGGCGTTGAAGGAATCGTATCGCACCGAGTTAACCGATGGAACCGGGCCTCGCGCGGTCCGCTTTGTATTTCTGACTGGACCGCCGGAGCTGATTCGCCAGCGCATGGAAGCTCGGCACGGCCATTACATGCCGGAATCTTTGCTCCCCAGCCAGTTGGCAACGCTGGAGCCGCCGCACGACGCCATTGAAATCTCCATCGACCAAACGGTTCCGGCCATGGTGGATCAAATCCTGAGTGCGCTCGCCAAGGAAGGTTATGCTGGAGTGAGCGAGCGGAAACTCTAGAGGAGATCGAACCCGTCATGGCGAAACTTACACTTGTCACCGCATTGGTGCTCATTATTTTGGGAGTGGCGTTCTTCGTCGCAACTGGCAGCCACGCGCCTACGGCTCTCATCCCTGCCTACTTCGGCATTGTTCTCGGCATCTTCGGCCTGCTGGCAAATACGGAAGACAGCAAGCGCCGCATGATTTTTATGCACATCGCGGTCACGGTCGGATTGCTCGGCGTCATCTTCCCGGGCTGGCGAGCTGCATCGGCGTTCATCGCATCTTCCCACGGAGCCGCCATGGTGCGGCCGCTTGCGGTGAAGGAAGAGTTAGCGATGGCGGTCATCTGCCTGATCTTCGTGTTGATGTGCATTCGCTCGTTCATTGCGGCTCGTCGCGCACGAGCGTGAAAGAAATGTATGGCGATGAAACCGGCATGGGTTGACGGGGGTACACGCGGCGGAAGAAAGTCAGAATCTGCCGCCGGACGCGTGTCTCCGGATGCACCACAGAGCAAGAAGAAGCCGGAGCTGCGCAAAGTCCTGCCAGAAGTCTGGGCGCTGGTGCGTCCGCGCCGCTGGCTGCTTGCCTTTGGCCTGCTGCTGATGGTGATCAGCCGCGTTTCCAGTTTCGTTCTGCCGCTCTCCGCCAAAAGACTGATCGACGATGTCATGGGCCATCACCAGGTGAGCCTTCTGCCCTGGATTATCGGCGCCGTACTGCTGGCGACCACCATTCAGGGCGTGTCATCGTATTGGCTGACGCAGCTTCTTTCCATCGCCGCGCAACGCCTCATCGCCGATCTACGCGTGCAGGTGCAGCAGCACATTGGCCGCTTGCCGGTCGCATTCTACGATGCGAATCGCACCGGCACGCTGGTCGCGCGCATCATGACCGACGTTGAAGGCATCCGCAACCTGATCGGCACTGGAATGGTGAATTTTGTTGGCGGTTTACTGGCAGCCGTCATCGCCTTCGCGATTCTGTTGCACATCAGCGCCGTAATGACGCTGCTGGCTGTCGTGGTTTTGGTGATCTTTTCGCTGATCCTGA
This sequence comes from uncultured Acidobacteriota bacterium, assembly GCA_963794795.1. Classification (GTDB taxonomy): domain Bacteria; phylum Acidobacteriota; class Terriglobia; order Terriglobales; family Acidobacteriaceae; genus JAKAAZ01. Next base: position 58,976 of record CAWCFC010000022.1, read on the forward strand.
TGACCGCGTTCAAAACCATCCGCCCTATTTTTCGCGAGCGCGCTCGCATCAATGCCGACGTGACCGGCAGGCTGACTGAATCGCTGGGTGGCGTACGCGTAGTGAAGGGCTATCACGCGGAGGATCGCGAGGCTCAGGTGTTTGCCGGAGGCGTGCAACGCCTGCTGGAAAATGTCATCCGTACTTTAACCGCTCAATCCGTCATGAGCCTGGCATCAACCGTGGTGCTCGGTGTAGTCGGCGCGCTGGTCATGTATCTTGGTGGGCGGCTGGTGGTTTCGCACGCGCTCACTGTCGGCGACTACGTCACCTACACCATGGTGCTGGCGTATTTGATTGCCCCGGTCATCCAGATTGTTGCCGTGGGGACGCAATTGACAGAGGCTGTCGCCGGACTGGACCGCACCAGTGAAATTCTGGCGGAATCCGGCGAAGACAATGACCCGCAACGCAACATACCGCTCGGACCCATTCGTGGCGAAGTGGAATTTCGCGATGTCGTGTTTGCCTACGAGCCGTCGAAGCCGGTGTTGCATGGCATTTCATTCGAGGCCGCACCCGGAACCGTCACCGCGCTTGTCGGTCCATCTGGCTCCGGCAAATCCACCATCATCAGTTTGCTCTGCGCCTTCCACAAGCCCGACTCCGGACAGGTGCTGGTGGATGGCGTCGACCTCGCCAAGGTTCGCCTCAGTGACTATCGCACCCAACTCGGCGTAGTGCTGCAGGAATCGTTCCTGTTCGACGGCACCATTCGCGAAAACGTGCAGTTTTCCAGGCCGCTTGCGACTGACGCCGAAGTGCTGGAAGCGTGCCGCATTGCCCGCGTGGACGAGTTTGCCGAGCGCTTTCCGGAGAAATACGAAACTGTCGTTGGCGAGCGTGGCGTAAAACTTTCCGGTGGCCAGCGTCAGCGCATTTCCATCGCGCGCGCGATTCTTGCCAACCCGCGCATTCTGATTCTCGATGAAGCTACATCCAGTCTCGACTCAGAAAGCGAAGCAATGATTCAGGAGGGTCTCTCCTACCTGATGCGCGGCCGCACGACGTTTGTGATCGCGCACCGTTTGTCGACCATTCGACGCGCCAATCAGATTCTTGTCGTTGAAGAAGGAAGAATTATCGAGCGCGGCACGCACGATGAGCTTTATGCTGCGCACGGTCGCTATTGGGATCTCTACACCCGCCAGCACGGCTTGCAGGCAAATCTTTTCCTGGCGCCCGGAGAAGGTGACAGCGTTCCTGAGGACGACACCAAAAAAGAAGCAAAGAATGGCGACCTAAGCTTCAGTCAGGCGCTGCGCGAAGTTCGTTGACTAGCTTTCCACCTGAACCACGCCCAGTTGCCAAAGCAGAAACGCATAGTCGAATGCGATTTCCTTCAGATAATCATAGCGTCCGGATGCGCCGCCATGACCCGCCTGCATATTCGTGTGCAGCAGCAACAGATTGTCATCGGTCTTGAGGCTGCGCAGCTTGGCGACATATTTCGCCGGCTCCCAATACATCACCTGGCTGTCGTTGAGCGACGTCTTCACCAGCATGGTCGGATACGCCTTGGCGACAACATTGTCGTACGGGGAATACGCGCGCATATATTCAAACGCCGCGGGCTCGTTGGGATTTCCCCACTCTTCGTACTCCGCCACGGTCAGCGGCAGAGATGCGTCGAGCATCGTATTCATCACGTCGACAAAAGGAACATGCGACAGCACCACGCGAAACAGATCCGGCCGCATGTTCGCCACTGCACCCATCAACAGTCCTCCGGCACTGCCGCCTTCAATCGCAACGCGATCTCGCGAGCCGTAACCGTTCGCCACCAGGTATTCCGTCGCAGAAATAAAGTCTGTAAAGGTATTCAGCTTTTGCATCATGCGGCCTGCATCATGCCAGGGTTTGCCCATGTCGCCGCCACCGCGAATATGCGCGTAGGCCAGCACCACGCCACGATCCAGCAAACTTAGCCGATTTGAATTGAATCCGATGGGCAGCGAATATCCGTACGATCCATAGGCATACACATAGAGAGGATTTTTCCCGCGCTCGAGTCGATCTCTGCGATAAACCAGTGAAATCGGCACACGCACACCATCCGCTGCCGTCGCAACGATGCGCTCCGATGTGTAAAAACTTCGATCAAACCCACCGGGAACTTCCACTTGCTTCAGCAGTGTGCTCTCATTCGTCGCCAGATCATATTGGAAGACAGAGCTGGGCGTCACCAGTGACGTGTAGCCATACCGATAGCTCATGACGTCGAACTCGCGATTCGTGCCGGGGGTCGCCGTATACGTTGGCTCAGGAAACGAAATTTCGCGCGGAGTTTTTTTCGCTTGCTCCGCCAGGCTTCCCTCACCCGTCAAATTATGAATGCGCAGGCGAGGCAGTCCCTGGTATCGTTCGCAGGCTACAAAAAAATGCTGGAATAAATCGGCATCTTCCAGCATCACATCGTCGCGGTGTGGCAGAATCTCCTGCCAATGCTCGCGTCCCGGCTGCTCCACCTTCGCCGTGACCAGTCGGAAATTACGCCCGGTATCGTTCACGCGGATAAAGAAAACTCCGTCGCGATGATCTGCATAATACTCAATGTCATCGCGTCGCGGCTCGATGCAAAGAAGTTTCCCCAGAGGATCGCTCGCGGCCAGATACCATTGCTCGCTGGTGGTGTGGCTGGCCGACTCGACAAACAAGATACTTTCCGTCGCGGGTGCGCCCAACGCCCACGTTGAAGCGCTCATCCGCATCTTCCCAGGCAATCTCGGCGTTGGAAAAAGATTGTGTTGGTGCATCCAGCACCCGCCGAACAATCTGGTACGGCCTCTTGGTTTCTTCGTCCTCCACGCTATAAAACAAGGTGCGATTGTCCGCTGCCCAGGTGACCGAGCCAACCCGCTCCGCCAGGGAGTGCAGGGTTTTTCCCGTCAGCAGATTTTTCACATGCAGGGTGTATTGGCGAAAGCCGGTATTGTCGGTGGTGTATGCCAGCAGGTTTCCGTCGTCGGTCACCACCGACGCCCCCACCGACATGAAGGCCTCGCCCTCGGCCAACTGATTCACATCCAACAGCACTTCTTCATCCGCAAAACCTTCCACGGGAGGAACGGGTCGCGCCGCTGAACCTTTCTCCGCAGGAACGCGGCAATAGATGGGATATTGTTTGCCCTCCACCGTGCGCGCGTAATAGTCGAAACGCCCATCGCGGTACGGCACGGAAATATCGGTCTGCTGGATGTGGCTCAGCATCTCCTTATAGAGTGTGTCGATGAGGGGCTGCAGCGGCTCCATCACTGCCGCGGTATAGGCATTCTCCGCCGTCAGATACGCCAGCGTTTCAGGGCCTTCTTTTTCGCGCAGCCAGGCATAATCGTCCTGCAGTACCTGACCATGGAGTGGCAGACTGTGAGGCTCTTTGCGGGCAACGGGAGGTTTCAAATTCGTGATGGGTCGCATGCATCTCCACTATAGAAGAGTCGGGGGCCTACACTGAAAAGGGCCTGCACTGATGACATAAGGCGGATCAAAAAAAATGAAATCTGCTCCGACGCAAAAGGGAGTCAACGTTGAGACCTAATCCGAGTCTTGCATTCCAAATTATTCTGCTTGCGTGCGCCGTCTCGGCTGCGGCGCAATCCGCTTCGCCCGCACCGTCCAACTCGCCGGCACCGCAGACAATTGCACGACCGACACGGTCCGCTCCACCGACTCGCGATCCGCACTCGCCGGGATATGTCGCAGCCACAGAGCTCCCCGATGGTGCTGTCCCGCCTGCCAATGTCGACGGAAACTTTATCCTCGGCCCAACGCACCCACCTGCGCCGCAAAGATCGATCCACGCCGGAGTTCCGCAAGGAACGATCATTCAGTTCACGATGAATTCTGCGGACAGTAAGTTCTATCCCGGCATCGCGCGTGAGCCCGGAACCTTCGGCACTCCCGACCCTACGAATCCCGCCAAATTGATTGTCACCACCAGTCATCCTGAACCCTACACACGGCGTGTCACGGTGTACGTTCCGAGACAATATGTTCCGGGCACCGTCGCTCCGTTCATTGTTGGCGCGGACGGACCTGACAGCGCGCTGTTCACCGCACTCGATAACTTGATCGCCGAACATAAGGTTCCGGTGATGATTGCCATCTCTATCAGCAATGGCGGCGGCGATGCCCAGGGCAGCGAGCGCGGCCTGGAGTACGACACCATGTCTGGGAAGTATGCGGAGTTCGTCGAACAGGAAGTGTTGCCGCTGGTCGAGGCGAAAGCCCATGTCAAACTGACCAAAGATCCGGACGGTCGAGCGACCATGGGAGGCAGTTCGGGAGGCTCGTGCGCGTTGATCATGGCGTGGTATCACCCGGAGCTGTACCACCGCGTCCTTACCTACTCCGGCACATTCGTGAACCAGCAGTGGCCGTACAATCCGCAAACTCCACACGGCGCGTGGGAATTTCACGAGAGTCTGATCCCCAACAGCTCAGCCAAGCCCATTCGCATCTGGATGGAGGTTGGCGATCGGGATCTCTACAATCCGAACGTGATGCGCGACAACATGCATGACTGGGTGGTCGCGAATGAGCAGATGGCCAAGGTTCTGGCCGCGAAGGGCTATCACTATCAGTTTGTTTTCGCCCGCAACGCTGGACACGTCGATCACGCCGTAAAATTGCAAACGCTGCCGGAAGCGCTGGAATATGTGTGGCAAGGCTATCCCATCGCGCCAGAGAATGGACAGCACGACTGAAAACCGGCTCCGCTAGCAGCAGGCCACCGCATGCATGGCCGAACGACACCCGCAAGTCTCTTATCGCGCGGTCGAAATAAACGCGCTCCAATCCCCGGCGCAGCCCATTCGGTTAACTCTTTTCTGCCAATCCAAACATCCAATTAGAGAGACGGCCTACACTGGATGGTCGGGTAACTACGTTCTTTCGGAGTGAGATGTGACAGGAAACATCCGCCAGCCTTGGACTGCGCGTGCTGCACTGCGGTTTGGAGTATTGACCATCGGGGGATTTGCCTGTGCGGCTGCCTTTGCCCAGGCTCCTGCTCAACCCGCCGCACCATCCGCTGCAACTTCGGAACTGATTCAGCAGGCGCAAACGGTTTCCATTCCAATCCACGCCTTCAGCCTGACGGATGCGGCGCCCATCAAAGATTTACAGCCGTCCGACCTGACTCTCGATGTCGATAGCAAGCCAGTTAACTTTCAACTTTCCCGCCCGTGGAGCGGCACGATTAACCCCAAGACAGGTCAGGCTGACGATCTGCCGAATATGCTGATCGTTCTTCCCGCAGGTGGGCCGCTCGACCGCAACGATGTCGTCAACGAAGCTATTGTCGCGTTGAAAGCCGCCCCGATTGCTGGCTGGAACATTTCCATCCTGGATGACAGCGGCAATCAGACCCGATACACGCGCCAGCTCCCATTGGTGATCTCGGAGATGGAAAAAATCGGCGCAGAAAGCCCGCAATCCACCAGCCTGGCGGACTGGCGCCATACCGCGGCGGTTGCCATCGCCAGCATGCGCGACTTGCCCGGACGCCGCGTCGTTCTCTCGCTCGGCGATCTGTTTCACGAGGTTGTGTATCAGGGCTATGACCAGGTCTACAACGCGTTTGAGGTGATCGACGTTTCCACGGCCGCTCGCGCCGCCGGCGTTATTCTCTACTCTGCAGACAGCTCCAAAGAGATCGATTCCCTGCGCAGGTTCCCCGCCCCCTATTCACTGGTCGGCACCGGCCCCTGGATGCTTCTCTCCGACAACAGCCTGCTGGATGGCTGGATTTGCGGCTCGGTCGCCGACACGTTACAGACGATCCGCAATGACGGCATGGCAGCTTACGATATGGACCTTCATGTGACGTTGAAGGAAATGGATGGGCTTCCCCGGACGATATCCGTCACACCGAATCGCAAGCAGATGATTTTGAACGCGCCGACCTTCTATATGGCGCCGAGCCTAGCACAACTGCAGGAACTCTCCCGCGCCTCTGCGCCTTTGCGGCAGGCGCTCAAGAATCCACCTTCCAATCCGGCAGCGCCGCTCCAGCTTGGCACCCAGATGGAGTATTTTCCCCACCCAGACGGCAAAACCGGCACACAGGTGGTGAGCACCGGGTTGTTCTGGACCGGTAGCACTCCACCTCCATCTCCCATCGATTTGGCGCAGCAATTTCAAGAGACCACCACGGGATTCAAGCTGGCCACCACGGTGAACCGCATGGATTGGTATGCCCGCGAACCAATCTGGAACACGGCGATTGACGTCACCCCGGGAGATTACCGTGTGAACGTCGCGGCGACTGACGCCACCGGAAAGATCACCGCCGGCCAGGCCAAGGATTTCAGCGTCGCTGACACCGACCCCAATGAAACCGTCCGCATCAGTTCGCTGGTCATCGGCAGGGCGTGCTTGTTTGTGCCACCGGAGGAGCAAAGTGAGGGCCAGCCGGCCCAATCCCAGTCCGTTGACTATCTGCGAGCCGGCAACTGCACCATCCAGCTGGAACCGAGCCATTCCTATTCGCCCCAGGATGTGCTGTGGACGCTGGTTCGCATCACACCCGTCGGTAAGCTGGCAAATCGCCCTGCAAAGGATTGGAAAGGCGACTTTATCCTGGTCGACGCAAAGGGTTCGAGCCTGGCGAAACAGCCGGTTCATTGGGTTCAGGCGGAAGATGGCAGCTTCGTCGGCACCTCGGCCTTTCAGCTGGGCGATCCGAAGCTGAAGCTGGAGGATGGAGAGTATGCGCTCGTGCTCACGCTGAGAGGCCCTGGCATTGGAGAAAATTACTCTGAGGATGCGCCATTTCTGGTCTTCGGCGCCGGGAACAGTACAAACTCCGCCGAGTCCCATGGTCACCGCTAAATGTGTTTCCGGATAGCGTTACAACGGCTGGGGCTCCGCTAGAGCGGACGCGAAAGCAACTTTTCAGGCTGGAATGTCGGCGCGCCTAAGTGATGATTTCAGGCGTCTGTTCCCGCTGCAGGCGCTGGTCTCGCAGCAAGCTGCGCATACGCAGCCTGGCGGAAAAAACGGTGTGCTGCACTTCTTGTTCTGAAGTTTGCAGGAGTCCCGCGATCCGGGCATTGTCGTAGCCTTCCACATCACGCAGCAGGAAACACAACCGCTCCCTCTCGGGCATCTGCCATACGGCCTCTTCCAAGTCCGTCCGGCGTATGTTCCTGTTTCCCAGCCCCTCGACTTCCGACGTCATAGCCTGCACTGGATCGAGGCCAAAGCGCCGATGGAACTGCGACAACAATGCCTTGTCCAACGTTGCAATGGTGGGCACCGTTTCGCGCTCAAACGCATCGATAAAGGTGGATTGCAGGATGGCTTCCGCTTCCCTCTCGTCACCCGTCATGTAATACGCGACAGAGAAAACATGATGGCGATGGCTTTCGAACACGTCGCGCTGTTCTGCCTGCGTGTTATAGCGGTGTGTAACCCTGACGATAATTGACTGTGAAACCGTCGCTGGTCGCGGTAACATCATTCCGGCGGAATGTCCTGTGTTGGATTCAGAAAAGAACGGCATGCCTTGCAATTTGTATATGCACGCCGCGGGCCACTCCCCCATTTCAGTTGGTTCTCGCACAGGTATGTGCCCTTAGGTAACGATTTTCATTTTGGCATGGGATTTCCAGCGCCTTTAGGATAGAAGGGCAGCCGCACACGTGAAGAACGCATCTAAAGACGGCTTTGGCGAAAAGTGGTATGCAAATACCACCTATGTGCACGTCTTTGCCATATGGGAACGAAATGACTTTCCCATTAAAAATCATGTCTGGCATTTTTACCTTGAATGTTGAACACTTTACCAAGCTGTGCTAACTGATCTGCTCTGAATTACTTGAGGCGGAATGACTGAGGAGTCTTCAGCGATCGCGACGGAAAGCTCAGCTCGGCCGTCTTCGGCCGTTGGCCAGATTCTCTTGATTTCCGGCGACAGCGCGCAGGCGAGCTTCGTTGCCCAAATCCTGCAAGATCAAAAACTTCCATTGCTTTCCTGCTCCTCACCGGAACACGCCATTGAAACCCTGGCTTCGGATTCCGCCAATAACCCGCGCATCAACCTGGTTCTGCTGGATACCGGCGCCAGCGCGAAGCACCTGTTCAAGTGGTTGCGTGAAGTCACCGACAACCTTCTAGCTCCCCTGGTGTTGCTGTGGAACTCAGATCGCGTCCAGATTCCGATCGTGCTGATCACAGATTCCAGCCATGTGCCGCAAGCCGTACAGGCCCTTCAGATGGGAGCGTACGACTATGTTTTGAAACCTTTTTCCGCGGATCAGTTGCTGGCCACGGTGCGCAGAACGCTGCAATATCGCCGCCTGCAAACCCAGAATGACTTGTTCCGGCACCACCTGGAGCAGTTAATTACCGCACGCACGGAAATGCTGCAACATAGCATGCGGCAGCTGGAAAACTCGTACGACGTGACCCTGGAAGCACTGGGTAACGCGCTCGACTTGAAAGACGCTGAAACGGAAGGTCATTCCAAGCGCGTAACCGCTTATACCCTGGCCCTGGGCCGGGCCGTCGGTTTACCGGAACCCCAGCTGCGTGTCGTGGGACGCGGCGCTTTTCTGCATGACATTGGCAAAATGGCGATTCCGGATGCCATCCTGCGAAAGCCCGCCAAGTTGACCCCGGAAGAGCGGGCCGTCATGCGCACCCACACCGAGCTGGGATATCAGATGATCCGCAAAATTCCTTACCTGCAGGAAGCGGCCGAGATTGTCTACTCCCATCAGGAATACTTCGACGGCTCCGGCTATCCACGCGGACTGCGGGGCGAAGAAATCCATATTGGCGCCCGCATCTTCGCGGTTGCCGATACCTTCGACGCCATCACCTCAAACCGTCCTTATCGCAAAGCCAATACCATGGAGGCGGCGCGCAAGGAAATCCTTCGCTGCGCCGGCACCCAGTTCGACCCATCCATCGTCGACGTCTTCGTTGCCACCCCGGACTCCATCTGGCAAGACCTGCGAGAAGGCATCATGCGCGACGGATTTGCCTTCTCTCCTTTCGGCTATACCTTCGGCAACATCCCTTAGATCGGGCATCGCCCATCGCTTCATGCTCCCCTTTGCCAACTTCGTGCGGCAAGGTCGAGAATGACTGCACGAGCATTTCACTTTCTCGCGGCGGGATGGAATCGAACCATGGGCAAGCTTTCAGACAAAGAAATCCAGGAAAAACTGCCGGCGCTGGATGGCTGGAGGTATGAAGCCGGCACGCTGATCCACGAGTATGCCTTTGCAGATTTTGTGGCGGCCTTCGGGTTTGTGGTGCGATTGGCGCTGCTCGCGGAAAAAGCAAATCACCATCCCGACATCGATATCCGCTACAACAAACTGCGTGTCGCGCTGGTTTCGCACGATTCCGGAGGCGTGACCGCTCGCGATGTGTCCATGGCCGCTGAGATCGGCAAGCTCCCGCAGGATTAAAATCTTCAAGCACACCCGCCCACACTGAGGACACTGTATGCCAATCACAAAGTATGAAGGAATGACTCTCACGAAAAAGGTGATCGTGTTGGAAGAAACCTGGCTGGTGAACTGCGTCTTGCGCGAGTGCGTGATTTTCTACTCGGGCGGATCCTTCGATGTGGTGAATGCGACCTTCGATAGCTGCGAATGGAAATTTCAAGGGGCAGCCCAACTAACCTTCTCTTTGATGTCGATGATTGGCCTTATCCCGCCGCCACAACTGCCCGCGCAGGTACAACCGTCCACCGGTTCGGTGAACTAGCAAGCTAAAAATCCGGATTGAATATTGCCATGGTAGATTCGCGGCGATGCGCGTGGTCGCGCCATGTTTGTCAACAAACATTCTTCTCGTAACAACTGGGCCTGGAGTATGATTGGCCTCAAATTCTGCAATCTTATGCGCTGAAAACCAATGACCACTCGGCCTGAAAAGCTGCTTGCAATCCGCGATCGAGAAGCTTCCGCCATCACTGGACACAAGTTTTTTCTTTTGTTCGTTTTCCTCCTGCTGTATCTCATCCTGTATCCCTACACGCAAAACAAGGGTGTTGCCTACTATGCTCTGCGTATTCTGGGAATCGGCATTACGCTACTGAGCGTCTATGCTGTCAGTTTCCGCCGCAGTCTGGTGTTTGTTGGCATAGCATTGGCGATACCAGTGCTGATGGCACACTTTCGCATCGCGGACCTGGACACGAGTGCGACTACGTTGGCGACCACCGCACTGACGCTGGCCTTCGATACTTTCATTATTGTCGCGATTTTCCGCCGGGTTTTTGTTCACAAGCAGCCGACCGCGGAAACGATCTATGGAGCGCTGTGCATTTACCTATTGGTCGGGCTCGGGTTCGCCAGTATTTACTCATTGCTGGCTGCGCTGCAACCGCACGCCTTTTATCTGGACCCGGCCATCACCATCAACCCTACGCTGAACAGGTTTGACCTGATTTACTACAGCTTCGGAACCATGACGTGCCTGGGAGCGACTGGAATCGCCGCAGTTTCGAACCAGGCCCGATCGTTGTCGCTGATCGAGGCCATCCTCGGCGTCCTCTATCTCGCGGTGCTGATCTCGCGACTTGTCGGTTCCCACTATAGCGCCCCAACTGAAAGATAGCGATTGCGAGAGGCCTCGAATCCGCTCTGCTACATCAGATCAGAGACGAATCCGAACGAGTGTTCTCGCAGCAATTGACCGGCGTGCCGCAAATCTCCTGCCCGCAAGGCATCGATGATTGGCTGATGGGAAAGGATTGCTTCCGGCAGCCGATCGACTCGCCGCTGCACATTCAGACGCGCGCGCATGCATATCCCCAGGGATTTCCAGGCTCGCACCACTTCCAGATTCTGGCAGCGCTCCATAATGCAACGGTGAAAGTTACGATTGTGACAGGCCACTGCTTGCAGGTCGCCCGCTTGTGCCGCCATCCTCATCGCAGCGTATTCCGTTTCCAGTGTGAGCACCGATTCCTCTGGAAAATCGTGGATGAATTCCGTGGCCGCCTGTTCCAGAATGCCGCGGAGTTGATAGGCATCACGCAGCTCGGTCGGTGACAGTTCGCGCACTCGCGCACCGCGATAGGGCTCCGACCTCACAACTCCGATGGCTTCCAATTTTCGCAATGCTTCTCGCACCGGCGCCTGGCTTACGCGAAATTCGCGCGCCAGAGTCAACTCCTTCAGCCGCTCTCCCGGCTGATAGGTGCCGTCCATAATGCGTTCCAGAATCGTCCATCGCACGCGATCGTGTGCGCGATTTCGATCTGAACTGGACGCAGCAGGTGGAATTCTTTCGCCCTCTTCGGCCATCATGGACGCAATCACAGACTTGATTTCCGCTGTGGAAGCGCGTGCTGCCTGAACGACACGGCTTGCATCGTCAACGGGCAGTGGAATTATTTCAGGTCGGCTCATTGTTCATTTCCGTTCCAAAATCGACTTAAACTTGCGCTATCAACTGACAATCATTCCTTCGGCAGCTGGCTGCGGTCCCATCCACCACCCAACGCTTTCACCAGCAGAACGCTGGCGGTCATTCGCCGAGTGACAAGGTTTGCCGACGTCAACTCGTTGGACAGCACCACGTCCTGCGCTTGAATCACGTTCAAATACGGATCGAGTCCGCGCGTGTACAGCTTCATGGCAATATCCATCTGTTGCTGCGCGGAGGCGACGGCTAGATTCTGCGTCTCCGTTTCGCGCTCCAGGATGTGCAACGCGACCAGGTTGTCCTCCACCTCCTGATACGCGGTCAGCACGGTTTGCCGATAATTCGCCACGGTGCCGTCATAACCGGCCTGCGCGATGGTGTTCGATGCGTGTCGTTGTCCCCAGTCCACCAGCGTATCGGCGGCGGACAGGCCCACCGACCAGAACGTACTTGGACCCGTGAACCAGTTTCCTGGGCGGCCGCTATCAAATCCGCCGGCGCCTGAAAGAGAAAAGTTCGGATAGTACGCGGAACGAGCAATACCGATCTGCTCGTTGGCAGCGGCCATCTGGCGTTCTGCAATGGCTATATCCGGACGCCGTTCCAGCAGCTGTGAAGGCAGACCGGGGGGAATCGAGGGCGGCGTGTACTGCACGACGCGTGCTGGAATCGTAAGCGATGCGGGTGGTTCCCCGATCAGGATCGCGATCGCATGTTCATCCTGGGCGCGCGCAATGCCCACATCCTGATCCTGGGCTCGCGTCATCTCCAGTTGGGTTTGCGCCTGCTGCACATCCAGTTGCGAATCCAGTCCGGCGTGGAACAACTGATTGGTCAGCAGCAGCGCTTTCTCGTCCGCCGCAACGGTCGCGTCCAGGATGGACTGTTGCGCATCCAGGCCACGCATCTGGAAATAGTCAAGCGCCAACTCCGCCTGCAGCAGCAACTGCACGTTCACCACGTCGGCGGCGCTGGCTTGAGCGTTCTCGCGCGCCGCACGCACGGTGCGTCGTACCCGGCCCCAGACATCCGGCTCCCAACTCACTTCCAAGGGCAGCGAGAAATCGTTGTACTGGTTCTTGATTCCAGGAAAATAGGTCGCGCGATTTTCCGAGCCACGCTCGCGGGTCGCACCCACCCCAGCGCTCAAAAACGGAAAATAATTGGCCCGTTGATACTGCACCATGGCGCGTGCCTGGGTGTATTGCGTCTCGGCGATTTTTAGCGATTGGTTGGAGACGCTCACTTTTTCTTCCAGCGAATTCAGCTCCGAGTCTCCATACAATTCCCACCACTGTCCGCGAATCTGCTGGTCAGCCGGCTGCGCAGGCTGCCACCCGGCCACGGATTTGAATTCCGGTGTCGTCGGCGCACTGGGCTGATGATAGTTCGGCCCAACCGTGCATCCGGTCACGCAGAAAATCAGCGCCATCGCCGCCAACGCACCTGTCCTGGAGAAGCTCCGCGTCATGAAGGGTTCCCTGGATCGGACGGGTTCGCAGGTGCGCCGTTGCCTGGCGACGAACCTTGCTGTACCGACTTGCCGTCGACATCGACCACGTGCACGGGTTCATTTTCTGTAATCGAATCCGGCGGATTATTGATGACGCGGTCCTGCGGCGTAAGCCCGCTGAGCACCTCGATACGTGTGCCCCAGTCGCGGCCGACCGTGATCACTTTCAGATGAGCATGATTTTGCGCATCGACAGTGACAACCCGCAATCCCTCGGAGCGGAAGAGCATGGTGTCCACCGGAATAATCATCGCCGGATGCTTGATGGGAAGCTGCAGATGAACCTGCCCGTATGCACCCGGCAGCAGCTCATGTTTCGGGTTGGGAATATCGACTTCAACCAGCAGCGTGCGCGTGTTCAGGTCAATCGCACTCGCCGTCCGCACAATCGTCCCTTTAAAAACCCGACCGGGATAACTCGGTACATCGATGTCCGTTTTTACTCCGGGTCGAGCCTCGGCTACATAGACCCCGGGAACATTCACAAAGATGCGCACCGTATTCATGCTGGACATGTGGAACAATTCCTGCGGACCGTTCATGCCGGTTGCAGTGGCAGCGACGTTTCCACCAGCATTGCTGGAGCTACCGGTTCCGCCGTTGCTTCCCGAATCCACAAGCTGGCCCACGTCGATGTTGCGCGCCGTGATCACTCCGTCAAAGGGCGCGTACACGCGTTCGAACGATTGCATTTCCAGCAACTGATTCAAACTTTGCTGTGCCACTTGCACTGACGCCGCCTGGGCGCTTTCTGTCTGCGTTGCCGTGTCGATCGATTGTTTGGATACCGCTTCCGTCCCGCGCAATCCTTCGTAGCGCTGGGCAGTTACGTGCGCCAGTCCCAGGTTCGCCTTGGCTGTAATCAGATTGGCGCGAGCCTCATCGACCTGTCGGTCGAGTTCCGGAGTTTCGATTACCGCCAGCAACTCGCCCTTGCGCACATGCGCGCCAATGTCGTGGTACCAGGCTTTTACGTAGCCATTGGTGCGGGCATAAATTGGCGCATCGATATAGGCCTGAATCGTTCCCGGCAGCAGCACTTCCTGCATGGGCTCGCCCATCTGCGGAGTCACCACGGCAACGTCGGGCACGGCCATGCTGTCTGTTTCTTGGCGCAGCGCGGCACGCGCATGCATCCGAGGAAGTATTCCGGTGATGGCCACCACCACGGCGATGATGAACAGCACGATCACAATCGTCACAGTGCGCCGAGTCGCCTGGCGAGTGGGTTCCAGCGAGTGTTTCTGTGGCGCGTGCGAAGATGCAGCTTGCGCGCTGGTAGCTTGATTTTCAATTTCACTCATGGCTCTTGCTCCTCAGAAGCCTCGGCCAGCGGCTTCGATTTTCCATGTACCAGGCTGAAAAATACCGGCACGAAAAACAATGTGGCAGCGGTTGCAAACAACAATCCTCCAATGACAGACCGGCCCAGCGGAGCATTCTGTTCGCCACTGGCTCCAATTCCTAACGCCATGGGAAACATGCCGATAATCATGGCCAGGGCCGTCATCAACACGGGACGAAAGCGCGTGAATCCTGCAATCATGGCGGCTTCAACCGCGCTGGCGCCACGTACCAATTCCTCGCGCGCAAAGCTCACCACCAGGATGCTGTTCGACGTCGCCACGCCCATGCACATAATGGAGCCCGTCAAGGCGGGAACGCTGATGTGCGTGCGCGTCAGAAAGAGAAACCAGACGATTCCTGTCAATGCGGCCGGTAGTCCCGCGATGATGACGAACGGATCGAGCCACGATTGAAAGTTCACGACGATTAGCAGGTAGACCAGGACAATAGCAAACAGCAGGCCACCGATCAGTCCCTGGGTCGAAGAGCGCATGGTCAACACCTGGCCCCGGACGACGATGCGGGAGCCACGCGGCAGATGCTTGTTGGCGCTGGCAACAACCTGATCCACGCGATTCGCTACCGAACGCAGGTCTGTCCCATCCACCGAGCCGTAAATATCAATGACAGGAATCACGTCGTAATGGCTGACGGAGCCGGGCTCGACCCCGCGACGAACACTGGCCACGTTGGAAAGAATCTGCAGCGGCGCGCCGCTGGAACCTGTAATGGGAATGTTCTTCAGATCCTGCAGCGTATCCATGCGGTACTGCGGAGTTTGCACAGCAATCTCGTAACTGACGCCGCTCTGCCAGTTCAACCAGAACTGTGGTGAGGTCTGGAAGCTGCCGCTCAGCGAAGTCAACACGCTGTCCGCCACGTCAGACTGGTTCAAACCGACCTGCTGCGCCTTCGTCCGGTCTACATTCACCGTCAGGTCCGGCGAGTCGAGCGATTGTTGAACGTGGAGATCGACCGCGCCCGGAATTCTGCGTAGCTGCGACAGCATCGATTCCGCCAGGGCATGATTTCCGTCAATATCCGCGCCGATAATCTGGATATCCAGTGGCGCCGGCAGGCCGAAGTTCAGAATCTGATTCACGATGTCGGTCGGCAGAAAATAAAAAGTGACTCCAGGAAAGTCGCGCGCCAGCTTCTTGCGTAATTCGCGAATGTATACCTCGGTGGGACGATGCTTCTTTTCCAGGGTCACCGTGGTGTCCGCGTCCCATGAACCGCTGGTTCCGGAATTGCTGTAGGAGAGATTGATGCCGCTATAGGGCAGACCGATGTTATCGATGATCGTGCCTAGCTCGTCCCTGGGGATGGTCTCGCGAATCGTTTGATCGACCCGATCGCAAAGGGCCGCAGTGTCTTCAATGCGGGTACCGGTGTGCGCGCGAATATGCAGCTTGAACTGGCCTGCATCGCCTTGCGGGAAAAAGTCCTGCCCTAACCACGGAAGCAGGACCGCGATTGAAACCGCGCATACCAGCAGAAATCCCGCCAGAAACATTCCACGATGGTGCAGACACACCACCAGGATTTCGCGGTACCCCAGCCGAATCCGCTCAAAGCGGTCTTCGAATTTCATCTGCAGGTTCACCAGCGGATTGCGGCTGTGGCGACGACGATCCTGATCTCCCTCTTCGTGCGGATGAAGCAAATATTTCGCCATGGTCGGCACAATGGTGCGCGACAGAAAATACGACGCGAGCATGGCAAAAACCACCGCTTCGCCCAGCGGTACAAACAGGAACTTAGCAACCCCGCCTAGAAAGAACATGGGGACAAACACGATGCAGATGGAGAGCGTGGATACGAAGGCTGGAACAGCGATTTCCGCGGCGCCATCCAGAATTGCCTGCTCCACCTCCTTGCCCATTTCCAGGTTGCGATTGATGTTTTCAATTTCTACCGTGGCGTCGTCGACCAGGATTCCGACCGCCAGCGCCAGCCCGCCCAGCGTCATGATGTTGATGGTCTGGCCCAAACTGCTGAGGACGATGAGCGAGACCAACACGGACAGCGGAATAGAAACCGCGATGATGAGGGTGCTGCGCCAGCTGCCCAGAAACACGAGGATCATGATCGCCGTGAGGCAGGCGGCGATAATCGCTTCTACCACCACGTCGTTGATGGCGGCGCGGACGAAGATGGACTGATCGTTCACCGGGCGGATCACGAGTTGCGGCGGGAGCGTGGCTTTAATTCGAGGAAGAATCCGTCGCACATGGGCGACCAGGTCAAGGGTTGAAACGTCCCCGGTCTTTTCAATCGTCATCATCGCGGCGCGCTGACCGTTCACGCGAAGAATGTTGGTTTGCGGAGGGAAGCCATTGCGCACGTGCCCGACATCCCGAACGTAGATGGTCGCGCCATTGATGGTCTTGATGGGGATGTTGTTCAGACCCTCAATGGTGCGCGGGGCGCTATTGGTTTCAATCTGGTATTCGAATTGGCCGATCTTTTCGGTTCCTGCCGGCAAAATCAAATTTTGCTTGGCAAATGCCTGCACCACATCGGCCGGCGACAGATGCATCGCCTGCAGTTTTGCGCTGTCGATATCCACCTGCACCTGCGGTTGTTTGCCGCCGTAGGGCCAGGGGCTGGACGCACCTTGCACGGTGGCAAGCTGCGGACGTAAAAAGTTGGTGGCCAGATCGAACAGCCGTTGCTGGCTCAGCCCTTTGCCGGAAAGTGCCAGGTCCAACACCGGCACCGAGGAGGCGTTATAGGTGATGATCAACGGAGGCGTGGTGCCGGGCGGAAAAGTCCGCAGCAGGGTTTGCGAAATGGCTGTCACCTGCGCCACCCCGGTCTCTACATTTACTCCTGGATGGAAATAGATTTTGGTGACGGAAATACCCGTGACCGCCTGGGTTTCAAGGTGCTCAATGTTGTCGACCGTGGTGGTCACGGCGCGCTCGAAAACGCTGTCGATTCTGTCTCCCATCTGCTCCGGCGACAGGCCTGCGTAGCCCCAGATCACGGTCACAACGGGGATATTGACGTTGGGAAAAATATCCGTCGGCGTGCGCAGAATCACCGTGATCCCAAGAATGAGGATGAGCAGGGAAAGGACAACGAAGGTGTAGGGCCTGCGTAATGCCAGGCGAACGATCCACATACTAGGTCCTAATCAGGGTGGAAGGTTGAGGTTGATCGACGTGCGCAGGATCGAGCAGCGAATTATCGATAATCCTAAGATACACCTCATCGGCGGCCTTTGCAGCCCCGAACCAGTGAAAATAGCGCCATCTCGTAAGATTTCCGAGCCTGAATAGCAGGAAAGACAACGAATTCGCAAGCTGCACCCAACTGCATCTGAACAATTTAGGGAAAGGGGCCACAAGAATGTCGATCATGTATTGCGGTCTGGGATCAAAGTGAAGCGCGCCGAGGTTCGTTCACGCATTAAGGACTATGCCCTGATTGGAGATTGCGAGACAGCAGCCCTGGTTTCGAAAACCGGCTCGATTGACTGGCTTTGCTGGCCAGATTTCTCGTCACCCGCGTGTTTTGCATCACTGCTCGGCACTGCTGCCAACGGACGCTGGCAGTTGGCTCCGACGCAGCAGTTCCGCTCCCAGCGACGCTATCGAAATCACACGCTGGTTCTCGAGACTACGTTTTCCACTCGTGCCGGCAAGGTGAAAGTCACAGACTTTATGCCCATTCGCGGCAAGCACTCCGATGTGGTTCGGTTGGTGCACGGCGTCGAAGGACGAGTCTCGATGACGATGGAGCTGGCGCTGCGATTCGACTACGGCCGCAGTATTCCCTGGCTGCAGCATCCGTACAAGCATGACTTCATCGCCACGGCCGGCCCCGGAACTGCCTATTTGCGAACACCCGTTGCAGTCGAATTTCACAACGGCACCATGTCGGCAGAATTCGAAGTGAAGAAAGGCCAGACGATTCCCTTTGTCCTCACGTACGCTTCTTCTTTTGAAGACATTCCAGAGCGCATCAATCCGCGGCTCGCCTTGCAGCAGACGGAAACATACTGGAAGAAGTGGGTGGCGCGGGGCGTTTACAAAGGCAAATGGGCAGCCGAGGTGGAGCGATCGCTGATTACATTGAAGGCGCTTACCTATCGGCCGACGGGAGGAATCGTTGCCGCGCCGACGACCTCTCTGCCAGAGCAGCGCGGCGGCACACTCAACTGGGATTATCGATTCTGCTGGTTGCGGGATGCCACCTTCACCTTACTGGCGCTGATGAATGCGGGATACAGTAAGGAGGCCGCGGCATGGCAGCAGTGGCTGGTGCGCGCCGTCGGCGGAGAAGCCTCGCAAGTGCAAATTCTCTACGGCCTGCGCGGCGAACGCCAGATTCCTGAATCGGAAATTGCCTGGCTGCGCGGCTATGAAAATTCCAAACCCGTGCGCATCGGCAATCAGGCTGCAGAACAGTTTCAACTCGACATCTTCGGCGAAACCGCGGATGCCTTGTACCAAGCCCGACGCGGCAACGTCGATCTTGATCCGCGAGATCTACAGCTGCATCGCCAGATGGTCGCGTATCTTCGCACAGTCTGGCAACATCCGGACTCCGGCATTTGGGAGGAGCGCGGAAAGCCGCGCCAGTTTGTCTATTCGAACGCCATGGCATGGGTCACGCTCGATCGCGCCATCAAAAGTTTCGAACAACACGGCATGGAGGGGCCTGTTGAAGAGTGGAGAGTCCTCCGTCAGAAGCTGCACGACGATGTTTGCCGCAACGGATTCAATCGCAAACTCAATAGCTTTGTGGCCTACTACGGAGCCAGCAAGGTCGACGCTTCGCTGCTGCTGCTTCCGTTGGTCGGCTTTCTGCCGGGAACCGACGAGCGCATCCTGGGAACCATCCGCGCCATTGAAAAGCAGTTGATGACTGGCGGTTTGTTGAAGCGCAATCGACCCGACCGCAAAGCGGCTCGACAAGGAGCATTCCTGGCTTGCAGCTTCTGGCTGGTCCAGGCGTTGACTCTGGTGGGTAGAAAGCGCGATGCGGAGAAGCTATTCAAGAAGCTGTTACGGCTGAGAAATGACGTCGGTTTGCTGTCAGAGGAATACGACACTCGTGCACGCGAGCTGACGGGGAATTTCCCGCAGGCTCTATCGCATATTGCTTTGGTGAATGCGGCCTTCCACCTGGACCCCCAGCCAGAACATCAAAGTCGCGGATGACTAGAGATCTGGCTGGAGGTTGGGAAAGGTAAGCGGTGTTTAGCTGGAGGATTTTTTCTTCGGCACCTTGGCGCCGGATTTCCTGGCTTCGGACAATCCAATCGCGATCGCTTGTTTCGGGTTCGTGACCTTCCGACCTGAGCCACTCTTCAGCTTTCCTTGCTTGAACGCCTTCATCTCCCGCTCGACACTCTTCCCTGCCTTGGGACTATATTTTCTGGTGCTCGACTTTTTCTTGCTTGAACTTTTCTTCGTTGCGGATTTCCTGGTGCGGCTGGTGCTGCTGGATTTCTTGGTTGCCATAGACGTTCTCCCTTTCATTCCGATTGGAAGCCGTCGACGAACGCAAGGTTGCTGGTGAAAACTCGCCGCATGCATCGCCTGGCATTGAGCCTGTCTCCCGTCGCCGCAACAACCTCGGGCAGACCATGCCCGGCTCAACAAAATAGAATGGATATATTCGACCGGCAAGTTGGCCTAGTTGTTCGTGTGTCCGCGCGCTCGATGTATGTTGTCATTTGGAGCGCGTCGGAGCATATCGGCGTGTATCGTTAGCGCTGGGAAATAGAATGAGGTTTCAGAATATGCGTAGAGATTGTGGGCTCGTCGCGAGCTGCACATCGACTGCTTTGCTTTGCGTGCTGGCCTGCGTCGTCATGGGCTGCGGGCAGCATCAGGCTCGACCGGGTTTCCTGATCGGTCACGCACCGGACGCTTTGCAACCAGGCAGAGTCGAGCCAACCCGGAATCCGCAGGTCGCCTGCTACACCATCGTTCCGCAGTCCGCAGCACAGGTCGCAGTCGCGTTTGGGACCACCACCGACTACGGCAAGCAGACCTCAATCGTCACGGACCCCGGCGGTCAGCCTGCGAATATTTTTGTTGCCGGCATGCGTGCCGACACGACCTACCATATGCGCGCCTCTGTTCGCTTCCAGGATGGCACGACGCTGAACGATGTCGACCACACCTTCACCACGGGACACTATCCGGCGGACTGGATTCCGCCGATCACGGTGCAGACCACAGGAACTCCGCAGCCGGGAGTCGAGTTGCTGAATCCTACGATCGGCCGATATGCGCAGGCGACGGTGACGGACCTGAATGGAAACGTCTTGTGGTCGTACGATTATCCAGGCCGCGAATCGGCGTCGTGGGTGCAATTTCATCGTTATGTGCACTCGACATATTTGACGCTTATCGGATGGCGCGATTGGGTGGGCAATAAATTGGGACTCCATTTAAGCGGCAAGGCGATGCTTTGGGATGCATCGCTTTGGAAAGCGCCTGCTCCCGATCGCCGCTTCGGCACCATCATTAATCCTATTAAGCTGCTTCCCAATGGCGACTTCGTTATGGTCATCGGACTAGCTTCGCACGCACTGGTGGATACCCCCGATGGCATGCCTCCACCCCACACGCCAAGCCTGTTGCGCGAGATCAATCTGGCCGGCCAGACCGTGCGCCAGTTATCCGTGGCTGCGCTGAACAAGAAACTTCGGGCCACCGGATATACAGGTCCAACGCTGGAAATTCTGCATCACGACGTCGCGGTCCTGCCGAACGGCCATTGGATCGTGATCGCAAATGGAACGCGAGAATTTACCAATCTTCCTGGATACCCGGGAACGACCCGAGTCATTGGCGATGTACTGATCGACCTGGATAAGAATCTGAATCCCGTGTGGACCTGGAACGAGTTCGACCATCTGGATGTGCGTCGTCATCCCATGGATTTCCCTGACTGGACCCACACGAATGCCGTTCTATACACGCACGACGACGGCAACCTGATCGTTTCCATGCGCGCGCAACACTGGGTGATCAAGATCGATTACGACAATGGGCATGGCAGCGGCAAGATTCTGTGGCGGCTGGGAGCCGGTGGCGACTTCAAACTCCTCAATGGAAATTCCCCAACCGACTGGAACTATGGCCAGCATAATCCTACAATTTTTGGCGATCGCGATGCCGGTGTTTTCGACCTGGGCATGATGGATAACGGCAACAATCGCGTGATGCCCGGCGGAAAAACCTGCGGTGCAAAGGGAGCGCCAGCCTGTTACACCACCGTCCCCATCTTTCGCATCGATGAGCAGGCAAAAACCGCCACGCTGATTTTTCACGATATCTTTCCGCCCAAGCAGTACTCCATGTGGGGCGGCGGCGTTGAATTCTTAGCGAACGGAGATTTGCAAATTGACTTGTGCCATCAAGGAAAGGCGTCGAATATTTACGAGGTCACCCAGAGCGCCGATCCGAAAGTGGTGTGGCACATGCATGTTGCGCGCAACAATGTATATCGCGCGCAACGGCTACCCAGCCTCTACCCTGGGGTGCAATGGTAGAACAGAAGATTCACGGAAGCGAGGTCGCGAGAGAGCTGATGCTCAGCCTGCGACCAATGCCGTCTTGCCATTCTCTGCGTTGAGAAAAACCTCTTCATGCTGCGCCGGAACCACCACCAGCTCGCCCATTCGCCAGGTGTGCGGATAGTTGGTGCGGCTGACAATCTTCCAATCGGGCGCTGCAAATTCCACCAATACCGCGTTGTCGACATCATTCAACACGATGTTGCCGTTTGGCAGGCGAGTACAGTCCTGAATCCAGCCGCCATCATAAAAAATGTTTCCCGTGACCTTCAGGTCATCGTTCAGCAGCACCAGCTCTTTCGATAGGCTGTTGCAGAAAATCCATCCCCCCGGAATTTTCTCGAGACTGTGCGGTCGCGCCAGGCCTGTCAGGATCACTTCGCCTTTCTGCTGTTCTGGCGGAAGACTGCGATCAATCTGAATCAGAATCCCCTGGTGGAACAGAAGCGCCAGGATGAAGCGCTCTTGCTTTGGATCGCGCACCACCGCACAGTTCACATGCGTAGTTTGGTAGCGGGTGTGATAGTAAAGGTTGCGATGTTCGCCGCCGCGTCCGCTAGGCCGCGTGTCGCCGGAGGGGGTGACGTCATAGCCATGTTCCGCCGCCCACCATTCCCAGATCACGTTGCCGTGTAGATCCACTTCGACGATCAGGTCAGTACCGCACGCCGCTGCCAGAAGCCCTCGCTTCGTTCTCTCCAGGCTGTGCAGATCGTTGAAATAAGGATGAGAGATTCGCTGCAGCAGCTTGCCGGGTTCGTTCGGCTCCAGACCGATGCGGAAAATATTTCCCGCTTCAAAATCATTCATGTAGAGCTGGTCGTCGGCGAAACAATACCCCGCTGGATTTCCCAACAGCTTTTCCCAGTCAGATTGCCAGATGATCTCGCGTGTGTCCCAGTCGTAGACAACGAACGTTCCCGCGTAATCGGAGGGCGCATCCATCGTCGGCCCCAGGTTATCCGACGGTAGAAAACGGTATTCTTCCTTCACCCATTTCAGCGGAACTTCGGATTGGGGTGCGGCCGCGATGCGTGTGGTCGCGACTTTCTGGCCAGGGACCGGAGGCAGGCCGCCTTCAATCTTCCAGCGTGCGCGCAGTCGCTCATTTTGTGTGGTGTATACAGAAGCTGCCAGTAACATTTAATCAGGATACACGAACAGAATAGGCCTACCGAGCACCGTTACTTTTCGGAGCCGTCGTCTTCTCGCCACAAAATGTTCAACTTTTTTTGAAGCCAATGCCGTTACGATACATTTGTTGTGTCGCGAACCATACATAGCACAAATCTAGATACGCTCCGTCGCTTTCAACGTTACTTAAGGAATGCATTCGTGTTAAATTGAGGCCATCATTCACTGTCGTGCTGCCTGCAGTCTTCCCGAAAAAAAAACAAAGACGATCGAATCACATAGCCTTAAGGAGATTTTGAGATGGCCAGAAATTGCGCTCATTTTGGCGCATGCGCGTTACTTGCTACAGCAGCAATTTTGACTGGATGCAGCACCGGCTCCAGCAGCATGGTCAATGCGGTTCCGCCCACCACGACCGCCAGCATCAGCGCAACATCGTACGACTTCGGCCAGAATATTGTTGGCAATCCTGAGACTCAGACCGTTGTCGAGGTCACCAACACCGGCAACAACCCGCTAACTCTGAATCCAACTTTGGTCGGACCCCCCGGCTTTACTGTCGTTGCCGCCCAGTCCTGCGGGGCGACCTTGGCTCCGGCGTCCAGTTGCCCCATCGTGGTGACCTATTCTCCGACCACGGCGGGCTCGCAATGGACGACCTTGAATCTGGGCCTGGCTAATATACCCTTGCCGCTCGCCCCAGGGCTGGTCACGCTCACCGGAACTTCTGCTGCAATGACGGCCGGCACCGTGACTGCGACGAATAATCCGCAGGTGGCGCTCTACACCATCACGCCTCCGTTTGCCGGCAATGTCACGGTGAATTTTGGCACCACCACCAGCTACGGCAAGCAAACCTGGTCAGTCGCCACTCCCAGTGGCGGCGGTCCAGTCAGCATTGAAGTGGCCGGCATGTTGGGTAGCACTGCCTATCACATGCAGGCGGCCGTCACTCTGGCCGATGGCGTCACCGCAACTGACGTCGATCACACCTTCACCACCGGCGCCGTGCCCCTCATGGGAGGACCGCAATTTACCGGGCAGCAGCAGCCCAACCTCTCTGCGACGATTCCTGCGGGGATGACACCGCAATCTGGAATTGAGTTCATCACGAGCGTTGCTGGACCCGCGCAGGGTCTATATGCGACAGATCTCAACGGGAACGTCATCTGGACTTATCCGTTCAAAGATCAAGTGCCAAATTCCGGAATCAACGGCGCGAAGATGCTTCCGAATGGAGACATTGTCCTCGAATTCGCAGCCAGTTCCGAAGTACCGTTGTCGGGCCCGATTCCTTCTACGTTACCCCAAATGATTCGCGAGATCGATCTGGCCGGAAATACCGTTCGTCAGGTTTCTCTGGCCCAGATTAATGCCGCACTGGCAGCCAATGGTTTCACAGGGCTGGTGCTTCAAACTTTTCATCATGACCTGACACCGCTGCCGAACGGTCATCTCCTGGTGATGGCCAATACCCTCAAAAGTGTTGTATTGACCGGCCAGACAACACCGACTCAAGTTCTTGGTGATGTCGTTGTCGATCTCGACCCTAATTGGAATCCCGTCTGGGTGTGGAACGAGTTCGATCACCTCGATGTCAACCGTCATCCCTTTATGTTCCCGGACTGGACCCACTCCAACGCCATCATTTACTCCTCTGACGATGGAAATTTCATCGTCTCAATCCGCCACCAGAATTGGCTTGTCAAGGTGAACTACGCCAATGGCGCCGGCGACGGCAGCATTCTCTGGAGACTCGGATATCAAGGAGACTTCACCCTAATGGACAACGGTCAGGTCGACAACAACCCCGCTGACTGGTTCTACGCGCAACATGGCCCCAGTTTCGTCGGCGCAAGCAACGCTGGAATCTTCAATCTGGTCTTAATGGACAACGGCGATGACAGAGTATTTTCTCCCGGCGTGACTTGCGGCACCGGAAGCGCCCCCCCTTGCCTGTATTCCACCGTTCCCATCTTTCAAATCAATGAGTCGACAAAGACCGCGACCTTCAACTTCCATCAGATCATTCCGGCCAGCCTGTACAACAGTTTCGGTGGCAATGCGGAGGTGTTGCCAAATGGAGATGTGCACTATGACCTGTGCGGTACCAGTCCAAGCAGCTTGAACTCCGCCGTGTTCGAGGTCACGCAAAACAGCCAGGCATCCACAGTCTGGGAATTGCAGTCCACCGCAACCCCGCTCTATCGCTCCTATCGCCTCCCCAGCCTTTATCCGGGAGTGCAGTGGTAGTTCTAGCGATTTCGTCGACGGGAAGGAAACCTCTTACGCTTTCCTTCCCGTCAAGTTCTTTTCACATGCGCGTTACAGAAAAGACTTCTCGGCGACGCAGCGAATCTCGTTCAACGCCTTCGCTAGCGTGTGTTGCTCGTTGCGAACGACGATGTGCCAATATAGTTTGGTCGCCACCTCGGGAAGGAGATGAAATATTTTCTGAGAGTTTGAGTCAAGCAGGCCTCGCGGCCACTCAACTCAGGAACATGGCATCCACATCTTGCCAGTTGTTTACGCGGCGATATCCGGTTGTATTCACATTGTGCGGCGCGGTAAATAGAATGCCTTCACCCTGAAAAGATGCCAGGTTGCGTGGCATGTCGTCGATCAGAAAATCCGCATGCAAAATGCTTTTATCGCCGCAGAAAACGAAATTCTGCGGAGAGAGAAAATCGTAATGACGGCGCAGCCAGCGATATTTTGAATTGAATGAGCTGGGAAACGCCATGGCTGCAGTCGCAATAAAAATCTGGTAGCGGCGGCTCATTCGCAGCAACACTTCCTGGCTTCCTTCGATGACAGGAATGTCCTCAAAAAATCCCTCGGTGAGCAGGTAGGAGTCGATCAGCTCCACGCCTTCCTTGGGAAGCACCTGCCACAGCCACTTGCCTTGAATGTCCTGTTTGGTGAGCGAAGTATTTTGTTCGCGGCTGTAGCGAGCCAACAATTCGCCCAGCGTATCCGCCATCACCTCATCCATGTCCACGGCGATTCGCTGCATACGGATCAGCCGTTAATCCTCTCGCTGTGGACGGTCGGAGCCGGTAGGCTTAGGGTGCGCCGCATCCTTGGCCAGGCCTGCCGGTTTTTTCGGGGCAGGTGACAGATGGATGGCATCGGTCAGATCGATAGCAGGATTGAAGTAGAGGAACCTTCCGCAGGATTCGCAAAAATGCACGGCGCCCTGGCGAATTTCGTTCCACCGCTGCGGCCGAACCATCATCTGGCAGGCAGAACAACGCTGCTGCTCGACAGTCGCAATCGGCACCTTATGCGCCTGGGCCATGCGGTCGTATTCCGCCAGGAATTCTGGGTCGGCCGTTTGGCGCGCGTCATCGCGTTGCCGATACAGTTCCGCGAGCTTCACCTTGTCCCGGTCCCGTCCCAGCTGCGACTTCGCCTTCTCTGTCTCCAGCAGTTGCATTTGGTTGGCGCGCGTTTCATGCAGCAACCTCTGCTTCACTTCCAGCGCTTCAGTTTCCATCAGGCTGGCGAATTCCAGTTCGTCAATACGATCGATTTCTTTCTTGCAGAACTTCAGCTGATGTTCCAGGGCTTTTACCTGGCCGTCGCTTTTGGCATCGTTCAGCTGGACACGATAGCGCGCGCTCTTCTCGCGCATATCTTCCGCATCCAGCTCCAGGCTGCGACGCAGCGAGCTCTCTTTGGCAAGCGCGTTGGCAATTTGTTCCAGCAGGCGTCCCGTATCGTAGAGAGCCGCTTCGCGGACTTCTACACGCCCGGTATACTGCCCGATTTGCAGGCTCAACGCCTGCGCCTGCTGCTCCAGATCCTGCAGTTGAACGAGTTTTTCCAGCTTTTCTTGCATAGAAGGAAGGGTAAAAACGCAGTCTAGCACGGACGAGGACGCCGGCGCTGCTCACTGCGTCGCAGAAAACGCCTGGCAAAGTGCGCCGATCTCACGTCGCCGCGTTGCCGGCAGTCGCGAAGCCCTTAAATTAGCGACATCGATACAATAGGTTCTGGAGTTTTGACATTCATGCGAAAAGCGCTTCTGCTGGTAGCCTTGTGTTTTACTGCATGCGGCGCCATTGCCCAAATAACCACCCAGGGGCAAGGCAAAGCGTGGACCAACGCCGACATCTGGCAACCCGGTGGCCCGCTTGGACGCGCACCACAAGAATTTCTTTGGCGCCCCGACAGCGACAGCGTCACCTATCTCTCCGGTGACTCCCAGCACGGGCAGCCCGATGATGTGATTAGCGTCAACGCGGCCAGTGGTGCGGCCTCCGTGTTGGTTCCCGAAACTCGTCTGGCCGCCATTTATGGCGCAAAAAACGATGAGCGCGATCGCGACCATCGCTCCCGCTACCATGTCTCCAGCTACCATTGGTCGCCGGACTCCAAGCGCATTCTGTTCGACAACACAGGCACGCTGTGGATCTACGATATGCGGAAGGACACCGCCGTAGACGCCGGCAGCACTGGAGCAGGCAGCGGCGACGATCCCAAATTTTCTCCTGACGGCAAATCTGTCTCCTTTATTCGCGATCACAATCTGCATGTGCTGTCGCTCGACAGCAAGCACGACGCCGCGCTCACCAACACCACCGAGCCCACTCTGCTGAATGGCGAGGTCGATTGGGTATATGAGGAAGAGCTCGACGTCCGCAGCAATTATTTTTGGTCGCCGGACTCGAAGCACATTGCCTATCTGCAGATGGATGAGGCCACCGTGCCCACCTATCCCATTACAGATTGGATTCCGACCCACAGTTCCGTCGATCAGCAACGCTATCCTCAACCGGGCGACCCCAACCCCGGCGTGCGTGTCGGCATTGTAGGCGCCAATGGCGGCGATACGCTGTGGCTGCGCGTGCCTGTCAGCCAACACAACGACTACATTCCTCGCTTCGGTTGGCTCGACAGCCACCATGTATGGATTGAGGTGCTGCGCCGCGATCATCGTCACATTGAATTGTTTTTCGCAAACACAGAAACCGGCGTGGTTCGCAGCGTGCTTCAGGAAACGGCAAATAAATTTTTCGATGAAGCCTACGATGTCTGGTTTTTGAAGAACGGTCAATTCTTGTGGAGCAGCTGGCGCGACGGCAATACGCACCTCTACCTGTATCGCTACGACACTTCCAATCCAACCGCATCCGATGCGACACTGGTGCGGCAATTGACGCATGGCGACTGGGAAGTGCTCAGTGTGGCCGGCATCGATCAGAAAAAAGGAATCGTCTACTACACCTCCAACGAAACCGATCTGCGAGAGGAGATGCTTTGGCAGATCGGCCTCGACGGCACCGGGAAAAAACTGATCAGCACCATGCGCGGCGTTCATCACATTACGCTTTCACCCGACGCGACCCACTACGTTGACTCTGCCTCCAGCGTGATGCAGCCGCCTGTGGTCAGTACGTGCAGCGTGACAGGCTCCTGCACACCCTTCTGGAATTCGCGTCCGTTGGACGGTTACAACCTGGTCGCTCCAGTCATGTTTACCGGCAAAGCCGTCGACGGCACCACGCTGTATGGAGAATTGCTGTTGCCGCCTAACTTGCATGCAGCCGCCAGCGTGCCTCTGATTGTGAATCCCTATGGCGGCCCGCATGCTCAGATTGTTCGCAACGAGTTCGGCGGCCAGCCATTTTTGTTCGATCAGTTGTTATTGCAACACGGTTTTGCCGTACTGCATGTCGATAACCGCGGCATGGGCAACCGGGATCGAACCTTTCAGGAAGCCGCGTATCGCAACTTCGGCCCAGTACAACTACAAGACCAGCTGACTATGGTCGATCAAGTGTTGCAGCAATATCCCCAGTTGGATGCGAAGCGAATGGGATGGTGGGGTTGGAGCTGGGGCGGCACCTTCACCCTCTACGCCATGACCCACTCCGATCGCTTTGTCACTGGAGTTTGCGTGGCCCCCGTCACCAATTGGCGCTTATACGATTCCATCTATACCGAGCGCTATCTTGGCCTGCCGGATGATAACCAGAAGATCTATGAAGATGATTCGGTGATCACCAACGCGTCCCACCTGCATGGAAGCCTGCTGATGGTGCAGGGTACTGGCGATGACAACGTACACATGCAGAACACCATTCAGATGATCCAGCAATTTGTAACTGCAAATGTTCCATATAGGTTGTTGTTGTATCCGCGCAAGACTCACTCGATTGCAGGATCGCCTGCGCGGACTCATTTGTTCGATGCAATTCTGCAGCAATTTGAAACCGGCCTGCGGCCCACGGCAGCCTGGTAAAAATCGGGTGCCCCATCCTAGCGTAGCTAGGGTGGGATAGAACCAGGCCCGCAGTAACAGTGAAAACTTCTCGAACTGGAGCTCTCATTTATGCCTCACCCAGCCGAAGGTCCGCACACCCATGATTTAGTGCGCGGCCGCACCACAGTCGGCGACTTTGAACTGACCATCTGTACCGACGGGACCTATCTACTGGACGGCGGCGCTATGTTTGGCGTAGTCCCCAAGCCGCTGTGGGAGAAGCGCGCCCCTGCTGACGAGAAAAACCGAATCCTGTTAGGCGCAAACACCGTGATTGTACGAACCGGGCGCCATACTGTTGCCATCGAGACCGGCCTGGGAAATAAGCTGTCCCCGAAGCTGCGAGACATCTATCAAGTTGAGCCAGTTGCTGCCCAAAAGCCTGGAGGCCGCGGGCGTACAGCCAGAGGAAGTCAACGTCGTCATCAATTCTCATCTGCACTTCGACCATTGTGGATGGAATACCGTCCGCAGCGAGTCCGGCCAGATTGTCCCCATGTTCCCCAACGCGCATTATTTCGCCCATCAAGGAGAGGTGGAGCATGGCCATCGTCAACTGGACCGTGACCGCATCAGTTACATCAGCGACAATTACGATCCGCTGATTTCCTCCGGGCAGATGACGCTTCTCGAGGGCCACACTCCGGGGAAGATCTTTGAAATCGTTCCTGGAATTACGTGTGAGTTGTTTCCAGGCCACACAGCACAGCTCATGGCAATCCATATTGATTCCGCCGGCAAGCGCGCCACGTATATTTCAGATTTGATTCCGACCAGCGCGCATTTGGATAGCACCTGGGTCATGGGCTACGATCTATATCCGCTGACTTGCATTGAAGAACGCAAGCGCTTCTATCGCCGCGCAATTCCCGAGAAGTGGCTGGTCCTGTTTACCCACGACCACGATCATCCGATGGGCAGAATCCATCTCAATGAGAAGGGAAAACCTGTCCTGCACCCTGCCGACGAATCACTGTAACTGTTTCAGTTACATTCCCCGCTTAAAGCTTGGTCTCCAGGATATTTCCCACAGGGGAGCCAAGCCCGGTGCATGCATCCCAGCCCGCCCCTGCGTTGTAGGCGCCATTCGTGCCCTGCGTGATGTCGCGAAACGCTGTACTTCCGAGCAGCGGATAAATTTGCGGATTCAAAAAACCCACCGGCTTGCCTAGCTTTTGATTCAATAGCGCAATCAACCCAGCCCACAACGGCGCAACCGCGCTCGTCCCGCCGACAACCTCCGTCTGTCCGTCCACTTCGATCGAGTAGCCGGTTGCGGGTGCGGCATCTCCCGCGACATCCGGTAATCCCCGTCCGCTGCCTCCTTTGGTTGCGCCCGAAACATTCGCATTCTGCTGCCAGGTGGGCAGCGCGAACACAGTGCTGACACCGCCGCCCGATGCACCGCCGTTCTGCGCTGCATCGTTCCAGACCACCTCGTTCGTCAACGTGGTTCCGCTGACGGTAATCTTCGTGCCGCCGCAGGCCAGCACATGCGGACTCGACGCGGGAAAATCAACATGGTTGGCGCCATCACTCACGCCATCTGTGGACCCGTTATCTCCGCACGCGACCGTGATGCTGATGCCCAGGGCCGCCGCCGACTGGCATGCGTCGTCCAGCGAGGTCATCGCCTGCTGCGTCCAACTCGATTCCGGGCCACCCCAGCTGATTGAAATCACCGACGGATGATTGGTCGTGTCGTGGATCGCAGTCGTCAACGCATCGATAAATCCCTGGTCTGTGTTCGGAGTGAAATACACGGCAATCCTGGCTGCAGTCGCGACGCTCGCGGCCACTTCAATGTCGAGCATCACTTCACTGTCCGCACCACTGGGGTTGGTTGGCGAGTTGGCGCCTCCATCCACCGAGACCGCAACCACCTGCGGAGGTGTGATGTTCTGGCTCTGAAAATATTGCTGAATGTCCGACGTCGTGAACCCACCTCCCAGCTCAAGAATGCCGATAGTTTCGCCGCTGCCGTCCACATCTGTTGGAAAGCTGTAAATCTCGGCCACTTGTCGCGGCAAATAGCTTTGCGCGCCTGCCGCTGCCGGTCGCAAATCTTTCAGCTTTCGAAGATGCGATTTCGCTTGCGGCCGCGTATCCAGCCCCAGCACTGCATCCACCATCGAGGCACATTCCTGCGGCATGCTGACTGGCTGCTGATGGATTCGATAGTGCCGGCCGTCATGTTCCACCTGCTGCAGTTGGACTCCAAAAGCCTGCTGCATCTGCGCCGTCGTGCCTGTGAGGACGAGAGTGCGCCGGTCGAGGCTCGACGCAGCTTCGTCCACCGACAAGCCATGCTGCGCCGCAAAGCTGCGTAGCTGATTGAATGCCTCCGCACTCGCGGCATATTTACTGGTAAATTCCGTGCGTGATATATGTCGACCGCGTAATGTGGCGAGATCGAGCGGTTCTTTGCGCTTTACGATCACGGATACGCGCATCTCTTCATGCGGCGGCGGTGCGCCTGCCACGCGCGCGGCGGATGGAAGTTTGCGATCGGTAAAGGGAAGTGAAACGCGCGGCGAGGAAGAGGGTTGCATGGGGGAATGCCTCCAGTCTTGATTCTTATTGTAGAGAGATGCAATTCCCGCGCGATAGGGTTGATGGGAATCTGTCTGACTGTCGAGCAGAAGGGAAGTGTTGTTGCGATTGGCGGCGGTTTTTCTATCTTGTCACCTTTGGAAGTGCTAGACTTGCTCAATTTTCGAAACTGTTCCTGATCGTTGCGATTTTTAATCGGGAGATTTCTAATGAAGCAATTTCTGGCTCTTTTCTTGTGTTTAATGGTTCCGGGTTTGGCTTTTGCCGACAGCGGTTACAAAGTGATGTATGACGGCGGCTCCATACAAGGAGTAAAAGCAGGGAGCAAAGTAAAGCTATATATCGACTCAGACCAGGTCCGCATCGTCGATGGGAAAAATGAGATCGCGAAAATACCAGCCTCTTCAATCACAGAGATCAGCTATGGCCAGGACGTCCATCGGCGCATCGGAGCTGCTATTGGAATCGGCATTTTCACGCTCGGAGTGGGTGCATTGATGGCCCTGACGAAGTCAAAAAAGCATTTCGTCGGATTGACCTGGGCGACAACTAATCAAAAGGGCGGATTTGCGATGCAGTGCGATAAGAATGATTATCGCGGCGTTTTGGCAGGATTAGAAGGCATCTCAGGCAAGAAAGCCGTTGATTCCGAAGCAATGACTGTCAAAAACTAGCGGTAGCGTAGGCGTGAAGTTCAGGCGACGTGCCGCGACCGGCGGACTGAGCGGACCTGCAAACGAACGCCTTCTGCCTGTTGCAGGTATGCGACAATTTCAAATAAATTGCGCGCGTTTGGGTTTCCATCCGGGCCCAGCATGCGCATCAGGCTTTTGGGTGAGCGGCGCGTGACCTGGGCCAGCTTAGTGAATCCAACCGTCGCATTAATGAAGTCGCGCAGGAAGGCTTTGCCGGTTTCAATATCGCCCGCCAGTAAACATTCCGTCCCCTCGCGAAGTAGCGCAGTTCGAAATCTCGAATCGCGTTGAACGCGGGCCTGGACCGTTTTTTTAAAGTCGCGAGTCAATGCCATGCCCGTCCCCGGCTTTTCCGCCGCGTGAAGAGCCTTCAAGGAATTGAATCGGTAAAGAGGCTGGGGGCGATGGTACCATAAATGTTACCATCGCTTCTACAATGGAATGTTGCCGTGTTTTTTGGGGGGATTTTTTTCGCGCTTGGTATCCAGCATTTCCAACGCGCGAATCAGGCGCAATCGCGTTTCGCTGGGTCGAATCACCGCGTCCAGATAACCGCGCTCGGCTGCTACATAGGGATTGGCAAATCGCTCGCTAACATTCCCGGATTTTCGTTTGCCTTATGGAATCGCGTATAGCTACACTATACGGGTGATCAAAAGCTACAGACATAAAGGTCTGAGAGCATTTGCAGAATCTGGATCGAAGGCAGGCATTCAGCCCAGGCATGCGGAGAGACTTCGGAGGCTCCTGACAGCGCTAGATGTGGCGGCAGTTCCACAAGACATGGCGGCCCCAGGACACAATCTGCACGCGTTGGGCGGAAATCTCGCCGGCCAATGGGCCGTGAAGGTGGATGGCAATTGGAGATTGACCTTTGCATTCGAGCAGGAAGACGTGATCCTGCTCGACTACCAGGATTATCACTGATGGAGAAAATCATGATTCACAATCCTGCACATCCGGGCGAAGTGCTGCGCGACTATCTGGGGAATATGACCGTTTCGGAAGCCGCTGCGCGGCTGGGAGTTACGCGCGCCCACCTGTCCAGAATTTTGAATGGACATGCCGGCGTGACCGCCGGCATGAGCCTGCGGCTGGCCGCAGCCTTGGGAACCAGCCCAGACTTCTGGGCAAAAATGCAGCTGAACTATGACCTGTGGCAGGCGAGAAAACAGAAGCTGCCCAAGGTGAAGCCATTTCCGCATCTGGCTGAGTCGGCGTAAGTCGAAGCCGTTCTCTCCCATCTTCCCGCACGCTCGCGGCAACCTATAGCGGGATGTTGCCGTGTTTTTTGGGGGGATTTTTTTCGCGCTTGGTATCCAGCATTTCCAGCGCGCGAATCAGGCGCAAACGCGTTTCGCTGGGTCGAATCACGGCATCCAGATAACCGCGCTCGGCTGCTACATAGGGATTGGCAAATCGCTCGCGAAACTCGTGCACCTTCTCCTGGCGCGTATCGGCAAGAATTTTTGCCTTGTCTTTTTCTGAAAAAGCGCGACCCGAGGGCCACACCGCTTGCGCCTGCCGAACACTTTCTTCCATCTCGCGCCGATACACAACATTGACCGCGGCTTCCGCACCCATCACGGCAATCTCCGCCGTTGGCCAGGCCAGGTTCAGGTCGGTGCGCAGATGTTTTGAGCTCATCACGCAATACGCGCCGCCATAGGCCTTGCGCATGATGACGGTCAGTTTGGGAACCGTGGCCTCGGCATATGCATACAACAGTTTTGCTCCATGACGAATGATGCCGCCATGCTCCTGTTGTGTGCCGGGCAGAAAGCCGGGAACATCTTCCAGCGTGATCAGCGGAATATTGAACGCATCGCAGAAACGCACGAAGCGCGCCGCTTTGCTGCTGGCATTAATGTCAATGACGCCGGCTAGAACCGACGGCTGATTCGCAACAATGCCTACTGGACGACCATTCATCCGTGCAAATCCAACGACGATGTTCCGCGCATAGCGTTCATGAATCTCGAAGAAATATCCATCGTCGACGATGTGCTGGATGGCGAGCTTGGCGTCGTATGCCTGGGTCGGCTGGTCTGGAATCAGCGTGTCGAGCTCCGCATCCGCGCGATCGATGGGATCCTCCGTTGGCTTGCGCGGCGGATCTTCCAGGTTATTCTGCGGCAAAAACGTCATCAGCTCGCGAATCATGGCCAGGCATTCCGCATCGTCACGCGCCATCATATGTGCGACTCCGGACTTTTCGTTATGCGTGGTCGCGCCGCCCAGAGTATCCTTGGTCACTTCTTCATGGGTCACGGTTTTCACAACATCCGGCCCGGTGACAAACATGTAGGAGGTTTGATCGACCATCAGGATAAAGTCCGTAATGGCGGGCGAATAGACGGCGCCGCCCGCGCATGGTCCCATGATGGCGGAAATCTGCGGGACAACTCCGGAGGCTTGCACGTTGCGCAGAAAAATCTCGGCGTACCCGGCCAGCGAGACCACGCCTTCCTGGATGCGCGCGCCTCCGGAATCATTCAGTCCGATGATGGGTGCACCCACACGCATCGCCGTGTCCATCATCTTGATAATTTTGGCGGCATTTGTTTCGGAGAGTGATCCGCCGAATACGGTAAAGTCCTGCGCGAAGACAAATGCGATTCGCCCGTGAATCCGGCCATGACCGGTGATAAAGCCATCGCCGGGGATCTTCTGCTCCTCCATCCCGAAGTCGGTACAGCGGTGGGTGACCAGGCGGTCCATCTCTTCAAACGTTCCCTGGTCCAACAGGAGTTCGATGCGTTCCCGAGCCGACAGCTTGCCTTCGCGATGTTGACGCTCGCGTCGAGCCGCGCCTCCGCCCTCTTCGGCCAGAGTGTTGCGGCGTTCCAGTTCCTGAAGTTTCGCTTGTACGGTCACGACTGGATTATAGAGAGATTGGCACGACAGAATATGCAGGAACGGGAAAGGGCGGAAGAAATCGGGAAAGTTGATGCGGATCGAATCAGGAAAATTGACAGCGGAGACCGCTGTTTGTGGGAAGCTGGCGCACCCACGGAAAAGACTCGCCTACATCACATGGCGACGAAACAGGCAGTCATCTTTTCTGGAAGGACAAACCCAACTGGCAATAGCGCAACCCAGCAGGATGAAAATGCTGGCACCACCCATGACTATCGGCAATGCGGGTTCGACAAACTGCCATCCTTCGCGAAACGTTGCCAGACTTGCAAAAGCCATAGCGTCACACCCCGTACCGAAGTTGATACCTTTGTCTCGATAGATTCCATAATACGAACTTGGGTTGACTTTGGATTGAAAAAAATGAATCTAAAGCTAATTTTCTGTAAAACGCTGCGATCATTGGGCGAAACGGAAGAAGTCGTTGCGCGCTGGCAGGTGTGAAGCGCACAATAAGGCGAAGGATCGGCGAATTGCATGGCTCCCTCGAACGGAAATTCGGTCCCGTCGACGACCCCGCGAGTGTCGCAGCCACCACGCGTACGCTGGCTGTTTCTCGACCTGAACTCCTACTTCGCGTCCGTCGAACAGGAAATGCAGCCCGCGCTGCGCCATCGCCCGGTCGCTGTCGTTCCGTTGGTGGCAGACACTACCTGCTGTATCGCGGCGAGTTATGAAGCCAAGGCTTTCGGCGTAAAAACCGGCACCCAGGTAGGCGAAGCCAAGCGGTTGTGTCCGGGAATCGTCCTGATCGAAGCGCGGCACGAGCTCTACGTGGACTACCATCGCCGGGTCGTCGAGGCGGTGGAAAGCTGCGTGCCCGTATCGTCGGTTCGGTCGATCGACGAAATGGCTTGCGAGCTGATCGGTCGTGAGCAGCCGTTGCTGGCCGCCATGGACCTGGCGCGACGAATTAAATCCTCGATTCGCGAGCAGGTCGGAGCGACACTCTGCTGTTCCATTGGCCTGGCGCCGAATCGTTATCTGGCCAAAATAGCCTCGGATATGGAAAAGCCGGACGGCCTGATCGCGCTGACGCAGGACCTGCTACCGCACACTTTGCTACGACTGAAGCTGCGTGACCTGGTTGGCATTGGTGGCCGAATGGAGCAACGCCTGAATACCCACGGCGTGAAAACCATGGAGGATTTGCTGGCCATGAACGCGGAACAACTCGGCCAGGCGTGGGGAGGAGTGCAGGGCGAACGTCTTTGGCACTGGCTGCGCGGAGAAGACTTCCACGATGCTGATCTGGAGCACCCAAAATCCATTGGCCACGAACATGTTCTAGGCCCGGAATTGCGCAACCTGGAGGGCACCTATGCCACCGCGCACAAGCTGTTGCACAAGGCCGCGATGCGATTGCGCATGCAGAAATTATGGGCCGCGGGCATGTCGCTCTCGTTGCGATTTACTGTGCCGAAAGAGGCTGCCACGGGGAAACATGGTTCGGGAATTCCGCAGCAAACCTGGACCGAGCAATTGCGGCTGGTCGAGTGCCAGGATTCGCAAACGCTGATTGAAGGGCTGCAAAAATTATGGTCGATGCGTCCCGTCGGCCCGCTCTACGAAAAGCCGTTTCTGGTGAGTGTCACGCTGATCCACCTGGTGCCGGAAGAGCTGCATACGCTGAGCCTGTTCAGCACTCTGGATCGCGAAGCCAGCCGCGACCAACTGGCCGCGACCATGGATCAGCTGAACCAGAAATACGGGACGGAGACGCTCTACTTCGCCAGCATGCATCTGGCAAAGGCCGCTGCACCAACGCGCATCGCTTTCCACACCATCCCGGATTTGTTCTAGAGCCGCGCCAGAAATTCCGCGGAGTGAGCAGCCGCTGCGTGCAGCCGTTCCCCACTCCAATGGAACGGCTGCGCGACGGGCGGTTGCTTCATGCCGTGGTTTTGGTGGTACGGTTCGTTAGCCTGGGCGACGGCTCTCCTGTTGCTGACGTTGCGGTGCGGGGTGAGATTCCTGACGGTGCGGAGCAGGTCGGGATTGCTGCCGCGCCTGTGGACGTGACTCAGGTCGAGGTTCCGGACGGGGTTGCGGAGCTGGCCGCGATTCCGGACGAGGTTGCGGGGCGGGCCTCGATTCGGGCCTGGGCTGCGGCGCAGGTCGAGTTTCTGGTCGAGGTTGCGGTGCCGGTCGCGATTCTGGACGGGGTTGCGCAGGCTTCGGTGCGGGCCGAGTTTCTGGCCGCGGCTGCTCGGGTCGCGTCTCGGGTCTAGGTTGTGCGGGCCGTGTTTCCGGTCGAGGTTGCGCTGGGTGTGTTGCCGGTTTAGACTCTGCCGGTCGAGTTTCTGGTCTAGGTTGTGCGGGCCGCGTTTCCGGTCGAGGTTGTGTGGGCCTGGTGGCTGGCCGTTCTGGGGTTGGCTTTCCGTTGGTGGGATGGCCAGTGCTCGGTGCGGGTCGCGTCGAGTTCATGGGGCGTCCGCCGTTGGCAGGTTTTCCGCCCGTCGTTGGACGCGCGCCGTTTGCCGGTCGTGTTCCCACAGCGGGACGAAAATCCTGCGGTCGTGCCGCGGGGGCTTTGCGACCGCCGTTGACCGGGCGCGTGTATGCAACTTCCGCCGGCCTTCCGTTATTCGTCTTGGCAAATTGCGATCGGTTGCCTTGCGCCTGCCTGACCAACTGCCGTTGTGCTGGAATCGCACCGAAACGCTTGGCGTGCGCCGCGTTCAGCTGCGATTGGTTGGGACGAACATTCAGTCCGCCGTGGCCGCCGTTATAGCTGACGCGGGTGCGGTTGTTATAGCTGACGTTGCGCGTATAGACGTAACGAATGTTGTTATTGACCCGGGTAATTGAGCGGTTGTAATAGAACGCGCCACGATTCCAATAGCCGCCTCGATAGCCGTTTCCGTAATAACCGTAGCCATAATTGATGCCGCCATAGAAACCGATGTACGGTCCCCAGTAGCCGTAATGCCAGCCGTAGCGTCCGCCGGCGAAGCCCCAATATCCCGGTGTCCACAGCGCTCCGACATACGGCGCCAGCACCCACGCTCCGGGTACCCAGTAATAACCGGCCGGCGACCAGAACCAATACCCCGGCGTCCAGATGTAGTTATCGCCCGGGCAATAGGGCTGTTCATACTCCGGCATCGGCGGTGGCGGCTCGGGAGCGTAGACTTCCTGCTGGTCCGCGGTGTCGTCGGAGTCGCCGGCAGCATACCCACCTGCCTGGTCATAGCCGGACTGGTCGTAGCCAGCCTGGTCTGGCGGTGGTGGTGGCGGCTCATTCTGGCTGTATTGCTGCGGTGCGGCCGGCTGCGACGAGTAAGACTGGTTCGATGGGCGCGCCATTATCATCTGCAGGCGCGGATGCGTTGGCCGGCGCGTTGTTCGCGTCGGCAGGATCGCCTTGATCGTTCTGGTTCGCTGACGGCTGTGTGGCGGCGTTCGCCTTCGGTTTTCCGTGGCAAGCTGCCACACCTAAGAAAAGCCCAACCGAAAGCATGATGGTAAACACTAACTTTTTGTGGGGGGTCATTCGATAAAGTCTCCCGGCATTAGGATGCAGGTTTGCTCTCGCTCGCAACCAGCCGCAGTACATTTCTCAGCCAGAACTTGCAACATTTTATAGGCAACCTTGGCACCGGTCGCTACCTGCGTAGCATGCCGCGTTTGTCATGCCGAGCGATGCACAGTAGATTGATAGACGCCTATTTGATAACGATTTCCGTGACGCGAAATAAGGAGAAAGATTATGTCTAAATCGTTTTTGCTCGCTGGTGCTCATGGTCGGATGAAACTCTGGTTCTCTGCAGCGATGGCGGCCGCAGGTGCGTTGCTGATTTTCCCGCCCGGCTGTTTTGCGCAAGCCGCGGATACAACCGCCCCGTACTTGAATTCAGCCGTGCCAATCGAGAAGCGGGTGGATGACCTGGTATCGAAGATGACGCTGGAGGAAAAAGTTTCGCAGATGCAGAATCACGCGGCGGCGATTCCGCGGCTCGGTGTGGCGGAGTATGACTGGTGGAGCGAGGCGCTGCACGGGGTCGCGCGATCCGGATATGCCACGGTGTTTCCGCAGGCCATCGGCATGGCGGCTACCTGGGATGCTCCGCTGATCCACGAAGAAGCGCACATCATCGGCATCGAGGCGCGCGGACGATACAACTCCGCAGTTCGGGAAGACAATCACGCAATTTTTTTCGGCATGGATTTCTGGTCGCCGAATGTGAACATCTTTCGCGATCCGCGCTGGGGCCGGGGACAGGAGACGTATGGCGAAGATCCGTTCCTGACCGGACAGCTTGGCATTCAGTTTGTGACCGGGCTGCAGGGCGACGATCCCGCGACGTACCTGGCTATTTCGACGCCCAAGCACTTCGACGTGCATAGCGGTCCAGAGTCGGAGCGGCATCGCTTCAACGTGGATGTCTCGGCACACGATCTGGAGGACACCTATCTTCCGGCGTTTCGCGCCGCCATTGTCGACGGCCATGCCGACTCCATCATGTGCGCTTATAACGCGGTGGATGGTGTGCCGGCGTGCGCCAACACTATGCTGCTGCAGAAAACTTTGCGCGACGACTGGAAGTTTAACGGCTACGTAGTGTCTGACTGCGGCGCGATTGGCGATATAGCCAACGGACACAAGTATGCGCCGTCGATTGAGCAAGCCTCCGTTGATGCGGTACGTGCTGGAACCGATCTGAGCTGCGGCGACGAATATGCCACGCTGGTCAAAGCTGTTCACGATGGGCTGATCAAGGAAAGCGAAATCGATGCCGCCGTCAAGCGACTGATGACCGCGCGCATACGGATGGGAATTCTTGCGCCGATGGCGGACCAGCCGATGCAGGCGCTGAATCGCTCTGTCGTATTTGCGCCGACCCACGCGCGGCTCGATTTGCAGGCCGCCGATGAATCAATGGTGCTGCTGAAGAACGATGGCGTGTTGCCGCTCGGCGCGAACGTGAAGACCATCGCGGTGATCGGACCGAACGCGGCCGCGCTGGCAGCACTTGAAGGCAACTACAACGGAACGCCCATCGATCCCGAAACTCCACTGTCGGCTTTCAAAACATTGGCTGCGCAACAACGATTCCGCGTCCTGGATGTTCAGGGTGCGCCGTACGTGGAGCAGATGTCGCTGCCCGTGCCGCCGGATATCTTCCACACGGCGGATGGCGCAGAAGGGCTGACGGAAACTGCTTTTCCGAACGTCAAATTTTCCGGGCCCGGAATTACTTCCACCGTGGACAACATCGACAACAATTGGGACGGGGCAAGCCCGTATCCTAACCGCATTCCGCGCAAAGCATTTTCCGTGCGCTGGACTGGCACCATCACGCCACCCGCAGCCGGAGACATCACCTTTCAGGTGAAGCTGGCCGATTGCTATCCCTGCGACAACATTGAAAGCTACAATGTCTGGATTGATGGCAAGCAGGTATCGTCCGGAACTTCCCGCAGCAAAAACGAGCATGATAATCCGGCAGAGTTCAAGGTGCATTTTGGCGATACCAAGGCGCACGAATTTCGCATGGAATATTCGCATGAGTCGCCGCTGTTTGGCGCCGGGGTCAGCTTCGACTGGCAACCGCCGGTGGATACGCTGCGTCAGCAGGCGGTCGAGGCGGCGAAACAGGCAGATGCTGTGGTGGCATTCGTAGGTATCTCTCCGCGATTGGAAGGGGAAGAGATGCCGATTCACATTCCAGGATTCTCTGGTGGCGATCGCACCTCCATCGATCTGCCGGATGTGCAGGTGAAGATGCTGCAGGCTGTGGCCGCAACCGGCAAGCCGCTGATCGTGGTGCTAATGAATGGATCCGCACTTGCGGTGAACTGGTCTGCGCAGCATGCCAACGCGATTCTTGAAGCCTGGTATCCGGGTGCGCGCGGAGGTCAGGCGATTATCGACACATTGCTCGGCAAGAATAATCCTGCGGGCCGTTTGCCGATTACGTTCTATAGCTCGACCAGCGAGCTGCCTCCGTTTACGGACTACTCGATGGCAGACCGCACCTATCGCTACTTCCACGGCGCAACGCTGTATGGCTTTGGATATGGATTGAGCTATTCCCAGTTCAAATTCGACAAGCTGCGTGTCTCGACGGAGAAACTGAAGGCAGGTGACCCTCTCACGGTGAATGTAGACATCACCAATACATCCAAGGTCGATGGGGACGAAGTGGCGGAGTTATATCTTACCTACCCGAAAACCAAGACCAGCCCAATTCATGCGCTCGCTGGATTTTCGCGCGTGCATGTGGCCGCCGGAGCTACCGTGCCCGTGCAAATCAAAGTGGACGCGCGGCAATGGAGCCAGGTGCTGGAGAATGGCGATCGCGTGATTCTGCCGGGAAGCTATACGCTGTTCGTCGGCGGTAGCCAGCCTGGACCCGATGCCAACGGAGTGTCGACCAAGGTGAAGGTCGCGGGAAAGCAAAAGCTTCCGCGATAGCCTGCGCCGCAAAGTAGAGCGCGAAAAAGGCAGGCGCTAAGCCTGCCTTTTTCGTGTCTCTGTGAACTGCCGATCGAGTGGATCTATCGAAATGCGGCGTCCCAGTTTTTAATCAGGTTGCCGACATTCAGTGTGCCGATCCCGGTGGCAAAATCCCAACCCTCGTTGCTACCGTAGGCTTTGGAGTATGCCTTGCTGGTTGTCGATAACACGCCATTGGTTCCGGAAGGTTTGTAGCAGTTAAACGAGCCGAGGCAGTTTACATCCATGTCGCCCTGAGCCACGTCGTGGAATATGCACGAGGACTCGCTGCCGCTGCCAAGGGTTGCGATGCAGGAATTCTTCCCGGTTCCACCAAATTCCAAATTCGCCAGCGCGTAGTACACGTAGTTTGGATTGCCCTGCGGCGCTCCCTGCGACTGGTTCACCAGCGCCTGCACACCAGCCACGATGGGAGAGGAGAACGACGTGCCACCGCCACCGGCCCAGTTCGCAGGATTGCCGGTGCATGGCGCGCCGCCCGCGCCCACAGCGGGATCGCTATAGCAGATCACATAATAGTGTCCCCATACGCCATTGCCCGCGAACAGAGAAACGTCGGGCAGATCTCGGACATGATCATTCGGGAGGCCGAACACGCCGGCCTGATAGTTTGGCTTCGCATAGCCCTTGCAACTACCACTGACCGCCGCCGTGTTTGCTTTGGGAGAAGTCTCGCCATAGGCACAGCCACTGGGACCGCCGCTTCCACTTCCGGTAGTCAAAAAATACTTCTCGCCGGTTGCGGAGTTGCAGAAGCCATTCTTTCCATACGGCACGTTGTAGCCCTCAA
Source organism: uncultured Acidobacteriota bacterium (assembly GCA_963794795.1). GTDB lineage: Bacteria > Acidobacteriota > Terriglobia > Terriglobales > Acidobacteriaceae > JAKAAZ01. Next base: position 101,643 of record CAWCFC010000022.1, read on the forward strand.
CATTTGCGATCAACATGCTTGCGCAGGAATCGTTCCACGGTATCTCCGGAATGTAGGATTTCGCGGAGCCATAGATGGAATTGTTGGTCGCCTTCCAATACTGCGCATTGGTCCCGGCATAGCTGTCGCCAAAGTCGGTGCCACCGACAGCCACGTCATACTGTGTCGAAGCAAAGCCGTTCACCGATATGCCGTATTTTGCTGCCGGCTGGTCCGTGTCGCAACTCGCAGCCCCGCCATCGCCAGCAGCAACAAAGACTGAAACACCTTCCGCAGCCGCCTGTTGATAGGTGTAGCGATAGGTTGCATTGCCCGCAGCACCCAGCGCCGCTTCGCACTCGATATAGCTGATGCTGACGATTGGAGGTGGAACACTTCTGTCAATTAACGACTGCAGAGCCAACAAACCTCCGAAGGTGGTTTTCGTGTCGGCGCAAGAGGCCACCACAATGGCCGCGTCGGGAGCTGCGGCGCTCGCATATTCAGCATCGAGAGTCGACTCGGCATCGTTACCCACAACCACGCCAGGATCTGTGCATCCGCCGGGATGAATCTGGGTGAATGAGCCGTGCGTGTATTTGCTGAGGCCGAAAGTCTTGCGGAAGACATGCCAGTCGTTGGTGGAGTACACATTGCTATCTTCGATCACAACGATTTCCTGTTTGTTGCCGGTAATTCCCTTGCTGTACGCGCCATCGAAGTTGTAAATCGTGTGGAGATCGTTGGGAACAACCAACTGGTACGAGGAGTTGACGGTGAAGCCGGGAGTGGCTCCTGTTGATGGCGCGGCGGCGTTTGTTGCCTGCGTTGCGTGGGGCACGACTGCTCTTGAGATGGAATCAATTCGTCCTGAACTGATCGCGGTGTGCGCCGGCCTGGGGTGAAAGTCGTTCAACGACGACACTCCGACAATTAAGTTGGCAAACCCGGCTGGTACCTGCGGATTTTGTAGATTCGCAAAGTGGTTTTTGCCATTGACGGTCACGTTGTGTAGCGCGACGTGCATCGCGGAGGTCACCTGCGCGGCGGTGCCGGAAAAATCGATCACCAGGCCGCTCTTGGAAACGCTGTTGACTTGTAATCCATAACTCTGCAGCCACTGCGTGACCCGCTGAATATCCGCCGGGTCTGGCCCGTACTGTTGTCCTATTTCTTCGGCGGTCAGCCAGTGATGAAAATCCGGACTGCCGGGCTGATGCATCGCTTCGATCCTTGCTTCCAGCGCAGCTTCGCGAGCAGCTGGGCGCTGCAACTGCAGCAGCATGTGGTCGAGCTGCAGGCTGCCATCGACGGCGCCTTGATCAATCGCGGACTTTACATCCGGACGGACATTGCCGGGCAGAGTCACCAGGGGAGGAGCTGCATTCTGGGGTGTAACACCCACGGCAGGCAGGGGAAGAGCGAGCATTGTCACTGCGGCAGTGATACAAAAGCAGCGCGCAGCCGTACGGATAAACAATGGATTCGTCACGTCAGTAGCCTCGAAAAGCGGTTGGGAGGGGTAATACCCTGGGGATTGTCCGACGCTCTGTCGGCGTCTTTTGAACTTGCTATGGGAGAGTAGTATTCGCTTGAGAGTTTCGTCAATGAGCTTTTTCATCGGCGTGTCCACGACACGAAAAGCGCGCGATGAATGCACAGATAGATGCCGCCCATCGCGCCGCCGTTGCACGACGCGTCTCTGGCTGGCGAGTCGAAGGTATCGCAGAAGTTTCGCTTTTTAGATGGCGCGGGCGATTTCTTCCAGGATGGCTCGCGCCGCTTTCGCTGGATCGGCTGCCTGGGTAATCGGTCGACCTACAACTAGTTGGCTGGCTCCGGCTTGAATGGCATCCGCTGGAGTGGCAATGCGTTTTTGATCGCCCACAGCCGCGCCGGCGGGACGAATGCCAGGAACGACAAGCCTTGGTTCCGAGCCGAGTTCACGACGCAGAAGTGCAACTTCTTCCGGTGAGCAGACGAGTCCGCGAATCTCCGACGCGATGGCCATGCGTGCCAGACGGAGCACCTGATCGGCTGCCGTAGTTTCGATGCCGATGGCAGAAAGCTGCGCTCGATCCATGCTTGTCAACACCGTGACAGCCAGCAGTTGCGGAGCATTCTTCGTCGCTGCCGCTGCTTCCGCTGCTGCGAGCAACATCGCAGGACCACCCGCGGCGTGAATCGTTAACAAGGATGCGCCCATGGAAGCCGCGGAACGAACTGCGCCTGCAACTGTGTTGGGAATGTCGTGAAATTTCAGATCGAGAAAGACGGAGAAGCCCTGCGCGGTGAGCTCTTCTACCATCGCGGTACCTGCGGCAAGATATAACTCCAGGCCGACTTTTACCCAGCGACAGTTTCCGCGAAGTTGCGCCGCCAACTCTCTGGCTTGCGCCGCCGATGGAACATCCAACGCAACAATTAATCGATCTTTTGCGATTGAGGCTGCATTTTTTTCGTCGGCGTTCATCGCTGCGATTGCTCCACGGCATGCGCGACGCGAAGCACAGTCGCTTCGTCAAAATGCCTGCCGAGAATTTGCGCGCCGATCGGCAAGCCCGCAGCGGAGTTGCCGCAGGGAACGGAGATGCCGCAAATGCCCGCTAAATTCGCGGTCACGGTGTAGATATCCGCCAGGTACATCTCCAGCGGATTATCGGTTTTTTCGCCGAGGCGAAATGCAGGCGTCGGAGCCGTGGGCGTCAGAATCGCGTCGACCTGGGTGAAGGCTTCGAGAAAGTCGCGCGTCAATAACGTGCGCACTTGTTGCGCCTTGCGATAGTAGGCATCGTAATATCCGGCGCTCAGCACATAGGTGCCCAGCAGGATGCGACGCTTCACTTCCTTGCCAAATCCCTGATCACGCGTGCGGCGATACATGCTGCTCAGGGTGGATGCATCTTCCGCGCGCAAGCCATAACGCACACCGTCGAATCGCGCCAGGTTGGAGCTGGCCTCGGCGGTGGCGAGCACGTAATACGTGGCGACGGCGTAGCGCGTATGCGGCAGAGAAACTTTGTGCAGCGTGCAACCGGCGGCCCGCAACGCGTCCGCGGTTTTTTCCACGGCGGCACGAACTTCAGGATCGAGACCTTCGGCGAAATATTCGTCCGGAATGCCGATCCGCAGACCTTTCACCGGCGTGTCCAATGCTGCCGCATAATTCGGCACCGGCTGGTGAGCGCTGGTCGCATCCATCGGATCCGGACCTGCGAGCACGCGCAGAAGAATAGCTGCATCCTCCACTGTGTGCGTGAATGGACCCACACGATCCAGCGAAGATGCAAACGCAATCAGTCCGTAGCGAGACACGCGGCCATAGGTAGGCAACACGCCGACCACGCCGCAAAAGGAGGCGGGCTGGCGGATGGAGCCGCCGGTATCTGTGCCGAGTGTGGCCACCGCCATGTTGGCGGCGACGGCTGCCGCGGAACCTCCGCTGGAACCGCCGGGTACGCGATCCAGAGCACGCGGATTATGCACCGGCCCATACGCGGAATTTTCATTCGACGAGCCCATGGCGAATTCGTCGCAGTTGAGTTTGCCGAGCAGGACTGCGCCTGCTGCAGCCACCTTGGCGACTGCCGTTGCATCGTAGGGCGGGCGATAGTTTTCTAAGATCTTCGAGCCTGCGGTTGCGGGCGCACCCTGCATCACCAGCACATCTTTAATGCCGATGGGAACGCCGGCCAGCGGCAACGCTTCTTCGTCCGCCAGGTCACCCGACTGCGCCAGCTCGTCGATGCGATACGCCTGCGCAGTGGCGCGCTCGCGGCTCAGTGACAGCCATGCGTGGATCTTCGGATCTTCCGCCGCGATGGTGTCGTAGTATGAATCGGCCAGGGCGACTGCTGTCGTTTCGCCACTGACAATGGCGTGTCGTGCGGAACGAATGGTGCGTGGCGCATCCTTCGAGGTGAGACCGGAATTGGACTTCAGTTCTGCCATTCTTTTTCCTGCGAAAATTTCTTCATGTGGCTTGCGATCGAGTCGGATGCCACTGCTTTGCGTGGCAAGCGTGGGAGGTAACGGTTCACCGTTCAATCACCTTGGGAACCTTGAAGTAGGTGCCGTCGGTTTCCGGTGCCTCCGCCATGACCTTGGCACGATCGAGCGAGGGACGCACCGAATCGTCGCGCAGCACGTTGCCGGCATCCACCGCGTCTGCGTGTCCGGCATCGCTATGCGTGACGGCATGTACCTGCGTCATCGGCGGCACATCGCGAGTATCCAATTCGTTCAACTGGGCGACGTGACCGAGGATGGCATTCAGGTCGCGCAGCATGTCCTGCTGCTCATCTTCGCGGAGTTCCAGCTGCGCCAACTCTGCGACCCGCAGCACCTGCTCCAACGGCACTGGCTCCGGTTTCGCCGCGCTCTGAATCTGCGCCGGCGTGTGTGATGTGGAGGGCATTTTCTCGATTCCTTTTGAAGTGAACTCGCTTTCGCTAGTATAGCGAGAACCCTGTCTGACACTGGTTTTGCACGCAAGAATAGCGCTCTCTGCGCAACAAAACGCGGTAGAATTTGTCTACTCTCAAGAGGCAACGAAAGCGCGCATTCAAGCGGGTTTCAGGAGTATCCATAGGCAAAAACCGGCGAAAATCGGCCAATTCCAGAAGAAAACCAAGAAAAACCGAAGAAAACCTGTGGAAATGCGCTGTTTTCCGTTGACAAATCTTGCGGAAAGCCGCAAGGTAAACGGCGGAAGGGTTTCTTTAGACCCGCATCAATGCTTGCGATCCTCGCATTTTGTGCGACGCTACAACGGCAACGAAACGGTCGATAGAAGTCAAAACAAAGCCGCAGTGGTACCCCCACTGCTGGTATCAGGAGGAAGACAAATTATGGCAGCAGGTATGACCAAAACAGCACTCGTTCGGCATTTGGCCGAGAAACTCGAATTGACGAACAAGCAGGTAGCAGGATTTCTGGATCTGCTGGCGGAAACCGCCGTCAAGGAAACCAAGAAAGTTGGCATCTTCGTAATTCCAGGACTGGGCCGTCTGGTGAAGGCAGAGCGGAAAGCCCGCATCGGCCGCAATCCGCAGACCGGTGAAGCGATCAAGATCAAGGCCAAGACCGTGGTCAAGTTCCGCGTGGCCAAGGCCGCCAAGGATGCAATCGCGCCCGCCAAGAAGTAATCAGGGTGCGGCACGAAGTTTCACGCAATCCGCTGCACGGGCTGCGACGCAATCGCTAGCCCCGATGCTGCCACGGCGCAGGGATATGGGTACATTCACCCACCCTGCGCCAGATTGTATAGAGAGCCGGCGATGCGGGAAGTGCCGGTTTTAGGCGGTTGAAAATCGATTCGTCGAAGACGCCTCCAAAATTCCCGCAGCACGCCTATCCGTTTTTCTCCGCTGAGAAATAATGTCGTTGGACAGCTATCTCGAGGGTCGGCCATGTGGGCTACTGGTTTACGAATTCGCTGGTATTCCGGGTCGCCAGATCGCGCGCACCAGGAACGCGATCCCAACAGAGATCAACACGCCCTGCTCCAGAATGGTCACGTTGTAGCGATGGGCAAAGATCGCGTACGTGATGGTCATCCCCCAGAGATGAACCTCTCCTACGAAACCCTGCAGCCAGTGGGGCCGCGCTGCGCCTGAAGGAATCTTTGGCACGATAGACGGGAAAAATCGCGGAACCTTTTTCAGATATGCGGTGTAGGCGTCGCCCCGTGCAATGGTCAGCTTTTGCTCCTCAGCTGAGACCCACGCCATGATCAGCAGCGTTACGGTCACTAACGCAAACAGCGCTCCCCCTGGCGGCATCAGAATGGATATGGCCGCGGTCAGCAACCATGTCCCAATGTAGAGTGGGTTGCGCACGAAGCGATACGGTCCATCGGCAACCACTCGCTCTGAGTGCAGGTCTTTGTCGTACACCACGTCCGATCCCAAATACGAAGTTGCCCAGGTGCGCACCAGCGCCGCCAGGAACAAAGCCAATGTAGCCGCGGCAATGACCACGATGGTAGAAGTGGCGATGGGAAAAAAGCCCATGGCTTGAAGCGTGCCGGCGAGCCAGAGCCATGTGGAACCCGGATGCGCGCCGTCCATGCGTTCCCATGGCGCCCAAAACCCGATGACAAAAATCGCGATGAGAGCGAAGCGCCGAAAACGGAACAAGAAATCTGCGAGCTTCATCAAAGTGGGGCGATCCTCATGCTCAATAATGGGGAACATTTGAAGAGGTTCAAGCTATACCGCCGCTCCAAGTGCCGCCATCAGGGCATCGAAGTCTTCCAGCCCGGAATACTCGATCATCACGCGACCGCGACCGTTCTTGTCCTCAATGCGAACTTTCAGGCCGAGCTGACGCTGGAGGCGCTCCTGGGCCTCGCGGACATTCGGGTCTATCGGTTCTTTTGCTTTTTCTTCGCCTTTCTTGCGCTTTCGTTCGGGGTCCATCAGGCCCTGCACGTATGTTTCTGTCTGTCGAACTGACATCGAGAGCGCAACCACCTTTGTCATCGCCTTCAAAATTTCCTCGGCGCCATCGAGCGAGAGCAGTGCTCTCGCATGACCGAAGCTGAGCTCGCCGGATTCTACCTTGCCCTGGACGGCGACCGGAAGGCGCAGGAGCCGAAGGAAATTCGCCACGGTAGCACGATCTTTTCCAGTGCGCTGGGCCACCTGTTCCTGGGTCATATGAAAATCCCGACTCAGCCGATCGTAGGCGCGAGCTTGCTCCATCGGGTTCAGGTCGGCACGCTGGAGATTCTCTACGATCGTCATCTCCATCGCCTGTTCGTCACTCACCTGGCGAAGAATTGCAGGGACGGTTTCCTTCCCCGCCTTGATGGAGGCACGCCAGCGACGTTCGCCGGCAATCAACTGGAAGCGGCCATTGGGCAACGGGCGCACGATGATGGGTTGGACCACGCCGTTGGCAACGATCGAGCGCGCCAGCTCGTCCAACTTCTGCTCATCCACCTGCATGCGGGTTTGGTAAGGATTGGGATCTATGTCGCCCGTCGGCACTTCCCGCGGAGTCCCGCTCGGATGGGCTTCGAACGGATCGTCTACAGAATGGGCCGTCATGGTCGCATGGACTCGCGAGCGGGCTACATCGGCGGCTGCAGGTGTCGACAGCAATGACTCCAGACCTTTGCCGAGTGCGCGGCGCTTCGGGGGCTCAACTTTGCCTTGGTTTTTTCCTTCAATTCGAGACATACAGCGAAGTTCTCCCTTAGCTATCAATCAAAAAACGTGGCAGAACAGCGAGTCGGGCTTGTCGCGAATGCGGCCGGCCGGGCTTCGGAGCGCATCAGGTATAGGGCCAGAAGCGAACTTTGGCGCCATCTTTAGCGCGTTTCGCTTCGGCCTTGCGAGCCAGCTCGCGCGGGCTTTCAATCTTATTACGCAACAGGATTTCCCGGGCCAGTTCCATATAGCTTTCCGCGCCGCGCGACCGCGGCTCATAAATCTGCACTGGCTTGCCATGGCTGGGCGCCTCCGCCAGGCGAATATTCCGCGGGATGTTTGTTTTCAATAGCTTATCGCCAAAGAATTCTTTCAGGTTCTCGGTTACCTGTTGCGCCAGGTTGGTGCGCTCGTCATACATGGTCAAGACGACGCCTTCGATCACCAGTTCCGGCTTGAATCCATCGCGCACCCGGTCAAGAGTCTGGACCAGCTCGCTGACACCTTCCAAAGCAAAATATTCGGCTTGCATCGGGATCAGGAGGGAATCGGCGGATACGAGGGCATTTAACGTCAATAAATCGAGCGCAGGCGGGCAATCGAGAACGAAAAGCTGTTCCGGTCCTTCATACTTCGCAAGGGCCTTCTGCAGGCGAAAAGCGCGATCCTCGGCATGCACCAGCTCCACGTTGGCGCCGATCAGGTGCTTACTGCTGGGAAGAAGCTTGAGATTTTCGATGCCGGTCTCGATAGCCGCTTCGGCCACGGTCGATTCATTGATCAATACGGTATAGGTGGAAGAACGGTCCTCATCTCGGGCAAAGCCCAGGCCGCCGGTGGAATTGGACTGCGGATCGCAGTCAATCAGCATGGTGGGGACGCCTTCGAGAGCAAATCCGGCAGAAAGATTGATCGCTGTGGTCGTTTTGCCGACTCCGCCTTTTTGATTCACGACCGCAATGATTTTTCGCATGGGCTGATTCGGTAGGGTACCGAACGCGGAAGCATCGTGCAATCGGCTTGGCTGTGCATTTCCGGGACGAATCTGTGGAGAACGATTGTGTGCGGGCCGTCAGGTGCCCGTAGGTCTCATGACTTGTATGAGTTAGCGCGGTGTTTGCGCTGACGTAGAAAGGATGTGTAATCGGGCGCACGGTGGAAAACTTTTGGGGAATGGTGGCCGCCTGACATGTTCCACGTGGAACAATTTGTTTCTGGGGTAGCGGTATTGCTCAAAATGTTCCACGTGGAACATGCCAGGCTTCGCCGAAAATCGACTCAGAATGACTCTTCGCGTCTCACCGAACTCGCGAGCCGAGAAGGATGACTCTCTGATCTGTTCCTGGAATAGCTTCCGGAATCGCCCACTCGATGGCCATCCCCCCGCTCAGGTCGAGCGAGCTGGCCTCGATCGCCGCCACCTGAGATCGCGATGTCAGCACCATGCATTCGCCACCTCGACCGCCGTGGGGTGGCCGGATGCGTGGAAGTGCGGCTTGCATGGCCTCTCCCATCTTGTCGACCGCCCTCAGCGTCACCATATCGAATACGTTGGCCGAGGGCATGTTCTCGACCCGGCCTGGATGAACCGACGCGCCGCCTAAGTCCAGTCCTCGTACCACCTCCCGCAGAAACGCCGCCTTTTTCTTTTGCGACTCGGCGAGCGTGACCCGCAGCTCCGGGCGAGCAATCTGAATCGGAATTCCGGGAAGACCTGCGCCGGAACCCAGGTCCAGGAGTGTCTCAATGCCTCCGCGAATGCGCTGCGCTGCCCGCAGGCATTCCGCCAAATGCAACCGGACAAGGACCTGCGGTTCGCGGACTGCCGTGAGGTTTATCTTTTGATTCCAATGGGTTAGCAGCTCAATATAGCGCGCCAATAAGGCATAAGCAGCTGCGGAGAGAGGTTGAAGCAGCATTGGCGCGACCGCAATCTCGATCTCTGACGGCCCGAAACCTTTGAGATGTCCCTCGTTGGCTCCCATGTTGGAGAGTCTACCCGAGAGAATCGGTGATGGGGCGGAGCTCCCACGCCGCCGCTGCCTCGACAAATCGCTGAAAAAGAAGGCGACTGGCTTGGCTAATCTCCGTACTGCGTTCCGGGTGCCACTGCAGGCCCAGAACAAAGTGACCGGGCTGAGTGCCCTCAATCGACTCAACGACAGCATCCTGGGGACATCGGGCGGTGACACGTAAGCCATCTCCGACAATCCCGATCGCCTGGTGATGGCTGGAGTTGACCGGCAAGCGCACATAATCCGTCGTGTGCGTCGCTTCTTCACTATCGCCGACGATGCGCGCCAATTGCGAACTGGGCTCGATCAGCACGGAATGCGCCACGGCAACGCTGGCGCCGGCTCGGTGGTTCACTGGGATCTGCACCAGATCCTGCACCAGGGTGCCAGTGCGCCAGCAGTTCAGGGATTGGGTTCCGTAACAGATGGTCAACAGTGGCTTATGCAGGTTGTGAGCGTCCTGCAGCAGCAATTCGTCGACATTTTCCCGTGCCAAGTCCGGTTCGGCAGTTTCAGGCAGGCGTTCCTCGCCATATTTGGCAGGGTTCATGTCGGCCGGACTTCCAGGAAGCAGAATCCCCTGGCAACTTGTGGCTATTTTGGCAATAGCGGCTGGATCGAGCGTCAGCGGGATCTCTACCGGCTCGCCCCCAGCCTGCGACACAGCCGCAGCGTATTGCGGCCAAGTGCGCTGGTTATAGTCCGTTTGGGCAAGAGTTGGTATTGGAATGCCAATACGGGGCTGTTTCGAGGTGTGGGTCACGGGATGCTCAATGTTGGAACTTCCAGCGCTAGGCGGTACGGCTTCCGCCCATGTGCTGCATATACATCTTCGCTATGGTATCGCGGATTCGGAGCGTGAGTGCATCCGCAGTTTTGCTGCTGTACTCGGCGGTCGAAATGGGCGCGCCCACCACCAGCATCAGCGGCCGGGGAGTTAGATGATAGGTGTGCATCGGCATCACTTCATACGTGCCAATCAACGCCATGGGCACGATGGGAACCTGGGCGCGGATGGCCATATAGGCCGGCCCACTGAGAAAATCCTGCAGATGACCTTCGACAGAGCGGCCACCCTCGGGAAAAATCATCAGCGGCATGCCCGCCTGCAGCGCTTTGACGCCGCGATTCAGGCTGGCCAGCGTAGAGCGCAGGCTGGTACTGTCGACGGGAATCTGGCCGGACCGCTGCAGATACCAGCCGATGAAGGGAATTTTGAATAAGTCATGCCGCGCTAGAATCCGGAACTGGAATGGCAGCTTATTCAAAACGACGGGCGTGTCCATGTACGACAGGTGATTCGACACGTACACGGCTGCCTGTCCGCGCTGGAAGTTCTCTGCGCCAATTACGCGGACTGGAGAAAGCGCGACGCGAAGAACAACTCCTCCCCAAGCCTGGGCGATGGAGTGCTGGACGCGTCCGGTGCCATCAAACAGAGAAGCGATGAGGGAAATGCTGCCGAAGATCGCGGTCGCAATAAAAAACAGCGGAAACAACACCAGATAGGTGAGCCAGCGGAAGAACCCAAGATGGCGGGGCTGGGCTGGATCGCGCGAGCCTGCCGCTGGGGAAGACGGCGATTCCGTGGAGGCAGCCTCCTCCAGCGAGGTCGGCGCCACTTCTTCAGGAGCGCTGGACATGGGCTAGCCCTTGCCTTGCGGACTCAACAGCGAGTCCCGCAGCGCACCCACCAGGTAAACGGAACCGGCGCACACAATTAAACCGTTGGGAGGAGTTTCGGCCTGGGCCAGCTCCATTCCGGCAGCGGGCGAAGCCGCACTCTCCGCCTCAACGCCCAGGGCTCGAGCGACCGCCTGCAGATCTTCAAGGGATGCGGTGCGCGGCGAGTTGACTGGAGTGAGAATGACCCGATCGAAAACCGGGAAAAGAATTTGCGCCATCTCCTCCACCGCTTTCTCGCGCAGACATCCGAACAACAAAGTTCGCTGGGTGGGAAGTTGGGTTGCCAATCCGGGCCAGGTGCTGAGCGCGGAACGTAAGGTCCAGGCACCGGCAGGATTGTGGGCAACATCGAGCAGCACGGCGGGACGGACGTCGGTGCGGGGAAACAATTCGAGGCGGCCGGGCCATCGGGCAGTACTGATTCCTTCCGCAATCTGCTGTGGCGTTATATTGTAACTGTTACTGTTACATAATTCATTCGCAGCCGCCACCGCAAGTGCGGCGTTGCGGTGTTGATGCGTTCCCGCCAAGGCAGGCCGCAGTTCTATGGATGTGCCTGCCACTGTTACAGAATAGGGTTCGGAATAGAATTCCGTGGCTTCTTCTTCGGCCGAACGACGCGGCGGCATAAATTCAACCGCGCTGACGCCGCGCACATTCAGGTCGGCAGCGACTTCTCCAAGAGCCTGGTTGGCGGCGGGATGCTGCGGCAGAGTCACCAGAATTCCGTTGGGCCGCAGGATACCGGCCTTCTCGCGCGCGATGGCATCGATGCTGGTACCAAGCCATTCTGTGTGATCGAGCGAGATGTCGGTGATGACAGAGAGCAACGGCTCGACAATATTGGTGGCATCGAGACGGCCTCCCATGCCCACTTCCAGCACCGCGATATCGACGGACTGTTCCGCGAAATAAAGGAAAGCGACGGCGGTGACAGACTCGAAAAAACTGGGATGCTGCGGCAGCTTCCCTTCGCTCAACAGGCGAGATCCGGTTTCATCTACGCGAAAATAGAGGCGCGCGAAATCATCGTCGGAAATGGTCGCGCCGTTGATCTGAATGCGCTCATTGACGCGCGTGAGATGCGGGGAAGTGTAGAGCCCGGCACGATATCCAGCCACGCGGAGAATGTTCGCGAGCATGGCGGCTGTAGAACCTTTGCCGTTGGTGCCGGCGATCAGAATGCTGGGAAATTTTAATTCCGGCGAACCCAGCGCAGCGGTGAGAATGCGCATCTCCGCGAGATCAAACTTCCGCGGAGATGTACCGGCGACAGCGGTAGAAGCGGCCTGCGCCAGCTCATGACCGCGCGCGTACAGACTCTCAATCGCCTGGGCATACGACATGGCTCGATTTTAGTAGCAGGAAGGGGTTCGTGTTGCACAGTTCTTAGTGGGCAGTGGGCCAATTTGAATCCCCGGATCACCAACCTGCAATTTTCCCCCATTGGGCAATCGCCATGACAGCCCAAGCGATCGCCATCGTTATATAGGCTCTCAGTCGTATCCTCTTCGACTTTCCCCCGGTTGGGTCAGAATCGTGGGGAATGAAGTATTCCCACCGAATCACGACCCCCAACGCCACGAATATGACGAGGTAGCAGCAAAGTATCACCAGACCTTTGGAGTGCATGCCAGCTATTCTAGGCCGTCATTTTCCAGCGTGTAAAACCGACCGGATAAGGTTCGTCCAAGGCGATGCTTTATCCTAGAGGAGTGGCTCAAGATTCCAAACATTCCGTCACAAGACGACGCTTCCTTCAGCTGTCGGGTCTCGGCGCGGCCGGCCTCGCGATGTATTCCGGGGGGTTCGAGCGCCATGATCTGCAGATCACATATCGCACGGTCGAGCTGAAGCGCCTTTCCCCGGCACTCGATGGGCTGCGGATCGCCCAGATTTCCGATATCCATTACGAGCAATACACGGAGCCGTCGTTTGTCCGCCACGTCGTCAATGAGGTGAATCGGTTGGCGCCGGACCTGGTGGTGTTCACCGGCGACTATGTGAGCGAAGGGCCGATGCCGCAAGCCTTCGGCGCAAAAAGCAGCTACCCTTGCGCTGAAATCCTGTCTGGAATCACGTGCCCGCAGCGCTGGAGCGTCCTCGGCAATCATGACACCCGGGTCGATCCAACCATGGTGACGGACGCGCTTGAAATCCACGGCCTGCCGGTATTGGCGAACAAACATATCCCGTTTGAGCGGGATGGCGCGCGGATTTGGATTGCCGGCGTCAAGGATATCGGCTGAGCGATCCGGACCTGCATCTGGCCGCGCCGCAGGGGCTGCAAACCGCGAATGAGCCGGTGATCCTGCTGGCGCATGAACCCGATTATGCCGACAAGGTGGTGAAACACGGCGGAGTTGACCTGATGCTGTCCGGACACTCGCACGGAGGCCAGGTGCGGCTGCCGCTGATTGGCGCGCTGTATACACCCCTGCTGGGCCGCAAATACGTTGAGGGGCTCTTCCACCTGCAGAATGATTTGCAGTTATACGTGAACCGCGGCATCGGAACTGTCGGAGTTCCGTTTCGATTGGATTGCCGGCCGGAACTGACCCTGATCACGCTGCGCAGCCCGCAAGCGATCACAGGATAATGAACGGCGCGGGTAAGCTGGATCCATTGCGGAACGACCGAGAGGAAGCGAATGAACGTCCGGGTTGCATTCGGCAAACAGGGCTTGTCGCTCGAGCTCCCCGACGGTCCTCGTTATCACGTTGTGCAGGTGCACTCCGCGCCTCCGCTGCCAAATGTGGAGAAGGCGCTGGGGACGGCGCTGGATACCCCCGTAGCCGGCTTGCCGCTCATCGAACTGGCACGTGGGAAAAAAACCGCAGCCATCTCGGTTTGCGACATCACGCGTCCCGCTCCTAATCCGATTACGCTGCCTCCGGTGCTCGAGCGGCTGCATCGCGCCGGCATCCCGCCGGAGAACGTGACGATTTGCATCGCGACAGGGCTGCATCGCGGGGCAACCGAGGACGAACTGCGGACCATCCTGGGAACAAAGATCGCGGAGACCTACGACATCGCCAATCACGATGCGAAAGACCGGGAACTCCATCGCTTTCTCGGCACCACGCAGCAGGGAACACCCGGTCTACATTGACGAGCGCTTCATGGCGGCCGATCTGCACATCACCCTGGGATTTATTGAGCAGCACCTGATGCTGGGATTTTCTGGCGGACGCAAGCTGGTGGCTCCGGGACTGGCGGCGCAGGAAACCATCAAGGTAATTCACTCGCCACGGTTCATGCGTGAGAAGCGCGCGACGGAAGGATCGATCCGCGAGAACCCGTTGCACGCAGAGTTACTGGAAGTGGCACGCATGGCGCGTCACGACTTTATGCTGGACGTGACCTTGACCAAAGAGCGGGAAATTTCTGGCGTGTTTGCCGGCGAACCGGTCGCGGCACACGCTGCGGGTGTGGAATTTCTGCGCAACTCCTCGGTGGAATATCTGCCGGAGCCGGTGGACGCCGTCATTACTACGGCGGCTGGATATCCGCTGGACTTGACCTTCTATCAGACCATCAAGGGCGTCACCGCGGTGCAGCACATTTTGAAGCCGGGAGGAACCATCCTGATCCTGAGCGAGTGCGCGGAAGGCGTGGGCTCGCCCGAGTTTGCTGCGATGATGCGCCGATATCAAGGTCCGCGGGCGTTTCTGGATGCGATTGAGAATACGCCGGTAGAAGTGGATCAATGGCAGCTGGAAAAGCTGGCGCTGGTGGGATTGAAGCACGACGTGCTGCTATACACGCCGGGAATCGCGCGCGAGGATTTGGGTTCGCTGGGGTCGAACACCTTTCCTAGCGCCTCGGCCGCCGTCGCTGGCTTGCTTTCTCGACTACCGAAGAATGCCCGTGTGGCCGTGATTCCCGACGGACCCTACGCCTACGCAAGAGTGCACGAGGCATGACAACACCGAAGAACGTCTATGTGCTTGTGGCGTGGATCGGCTGCACTTGTGGCATAGGGAGTGCTGGCACAGCGAAAGCACCTCTCCCGGGGGCGGCAGCCAAACCCGTTTCGGCAGCAAGCCAGATCGACCGGGATTGGGCGGTGTATGACGGCTCGGCAGGGAACAGCCACTACTCTGATCTGACGCAGATTAATCGAACCAATGTATCGCAGCTGCGCGAAGTATGGCGCTATGACACTGGAGAACGGGGCGGTCTTGAAACGTCTCCGCTGATCGTGCACGGGGTGCTGTACGGCTACACGCCGACGCAGGAAGTAATTGCTCTGAACGCGGCGAATGGAAAATTGATCTGGAAATTCAACTCCGGCATCGTGGGCCAGCAGCCAGCACGTGGTCTGACGTACTGGAGCGACGGCAAGCCGGGAGATGCACGCATCCTGGCCGGTGTGATGCAGTATGTGTACGCGCTCAACGCGACGACAGGCAAGGTGATTGCGAGCTTCGGCGACCATGGCCGCATCGACCTGAGAGAAAACCTGGGACGAGACGCGAAGCTGCAGTCGATCGCATTGACGACTCCGGGGGTCTTATACAAGGACTTGTTGATCGTGGGTGGACGCGAGCCCGAGTCTTTGCCGGCTCCGCCGGGCGATGTTCGAGCCTACGACGTGCGCTCAGGAAAACTGCGTTGGTCGTTTCACACCATTCCACATCCGGGAGAGGCAGGATACGATAGCTGGCCGAAAGACGCGTGGAAATATAGCGGAGGGGCAAACTGCTGGGCGGGAATGTCCGTCGATGTCGCGCGCGGAATTGTGTATGTCCCCACCGGCTCTGCGGCGAGCGATTTTTACGGCGCGGATCGCATAGGAAACGATCTGTTTGCCGATACGCTGATTGCGCTGAATGCGGAGACCGGCAAGCGAATCTGGAGCTTTCAAGGAGTTCGCCACGATTTGTGGGACAGAGACTTTCCCTCGCCGCCTGTACTGGTGATGGTGAAACGCAATGGCAGGGAAGTACCTGCGGTAGCGCAAACGACAAAACAGGGATTTCTCTTTTTGTTTAACAGGGTCAATGGCAAGCCGCTCTTTCCCATTGCGTATCGCAAGGTGCCGCCCAGTACGGTGCCGGGGGAGATCGCAGCTAGCGAACAGCCTTTCGTTATTTGGCCCAAACCATTCACGCGACAAATTGTGACAGCCAACGACCTGACGGATCGAACGCCAGCGGCGCACGCCTGGGCGGTGGAACATTTTCGTGGAGTACGAAGCGATGGCGCATATGTTCCGCTCAGCGCGGATCGCGAGACGCTCGTGGTTCCCGGATTTGAGGGCGGCGCGGAATGGGGTGGACCAGCCATTGATCCACAGACTGCCATCATTTATATCAATGCCAACAACTATCCCTCGATCGCTCAATTGAGAAAACATACAAGCGGTGGCCCAAAAGGACGGGATGTGTATCTGAGCCAATGCAGTATGTGTCATGGAGACACTCTCGCGGGATCGCCGCCCGAGATTCCTTCGCTGATCAACATTGGCGCCCGACTGACCACGCAGCAGATCGCCGTCAAGATTCGTAATGGTGGCGGCAGGATGCCGAGCTTCCCCGCAATTCAGGACGGCACTTTGAACTCGCTGATCGACTACCTGGACCATAAGGCGGCTCCCGGAGTCGGCTACCAGAAAATACAAACCAGCCAATCGAAGCCGATCACGACCTATCAGCCGAATGGATATGATCGGTTCAATGATCCGGAAGGCTACCCGGCAGTTGCGCCTCCCTGGGGAACGCTGAGCGCCATCAACCTGGATAGTGGCGACTATGTGTGGAAGATTCCGTTGGGCGAGTATCCGAAGCTGACAGCCCAGGGCGTGCCGGTAACAGGCACCGAAAATTACGGCGGCCCGGTTGTGACTGCAGGCGGACTCCTGTTCATCGGGGCGTCCTGCTTCGACAACAAGTTTCGCGCATTCGATAAGGCCACCGGCAAGTTGCTGTGGCAGGGGACACTTCCCTTTCCCGGCAATGCCACGCCCGCTACCTATGAAGTCAACGGTCGGCAGTATGTTGTGATCGCCTCAGGGGGAGGCAAATTGCTGGACCGTCCCTCGGGCGGCGTATACGTGGCGTTTTCGCTGCCGTAATCGCCTGATTGCCGGGCGCGGAAAGGGCGGCAGTTCCCGTAGGATTGCAAGCAAGCTGTTGCAATCCGGGAGCCGCCGCCATGATGCTGCACATGCATGCACCCAATCCTTTCATTGCCATTGGAGTCCTGGCATCGACCGCAGCCACCGATGCGGTGTATGTGATGTTCAATGCAGCCGTGACCGCGCGACGGCGCAGCGCGGCTGCCAGTTGGAGCAGCCTATGGTATCTGCTGGCGGCATTTGCCGTGATCAGCTACACGGGTAACGCAACGTATGTGCTGTTTGCGGCCGCTGGATCCTGGCTGGGCGCATTTGGCGCGGTGACATGGCTGGACAAAGCCGACCTGAAGAATGCGACAGGAACTCCTAGAGCCTGACAAGAAGAAATCGAACAGCCGGCACTTCGAGGCTGAACAGTCGCTAAATTTCGCCATTGCTTGTTGTTGTAGCGCTAGCGTATGGTGAACCTCGCCACGAACGAACGACGGTATCGACCCGACTCTTCATTCCAGTTGCTGCAGACGCTCTGGCCGAGACCCCCTATCGCACGCCATTCCTGGATCACCAAAAACTCTATTCCTACCAGGAGGCAAATCACGATGAAAATGAAATTTGGATTGACAGTCGGCGCGTGTCTTGTTTTCGCAGGACTGTGTGTTGCCGGATCGAATTCGGCGAGCGCACAGGAGCCATCGGGATCGACGGGATTTCACAGCATTTCCTGTGTCAAGGTAAGACGCGGCAAGTCGGCAGATTTCAAAACACTGGTCGATGGAACCTTTCTCAAGTTCGCGCAATCGCGGGTGGACTCAGGAGCGATCTCCGCGTGGCTCGTGTTGCGCACCGTCATCCCTGCCGGGCACGACGCCAACTGCGATTATGTATTCGTCACCTTTTACTCGGGGTTACCGAACGCTCCGATGGGCGAGGAGGAAATGACTGCGGCGCTAAAAAAGGCCGGCATCAGCACCTCGCTTGAAGATATGAGACAGCAACGGGACGCTGCCGGATACCTGGTCTACAACGGTATGGAACGTACGGCCGTGCACGTCGGCCAAGCCAAAAAAGGCGATTACATCGTCGTCAATGTAATGAGCGTCCCTGACACTGGGGCATGGATCGCCAACGAAAAGAAGCTGTGGCAACCGATCTTCGAAGATGGAGTCAAGGATGGCTCTGTGGACGGCTGGTCTGTCGTGGAACAGTTCCTGCCCCGCGGCGCCAAAGACCAGGGCAACACGTACACGGTTGACATCTATCCTAGCTGGGACGCAATGTTCAAGTTCTTCGGACCCGGTTTCTCCGATCGCTGGAAGAAAGTGAATCCTGGGATGCCGATCGACCAGGGAATGGATCAGGAACGTAAGGTCGAAACCATCGATCACACCGTGCTCTATCACGTTGTTCAGATGGTCCAAGCGTCGAAATAATCCAAGCCTTCAAAAACAACGGAGGCCGCGCAATCGCCAGCGCGGCCTTTCCCTTGATTCCGTAACAAATGATGGATGGGCGGTTTTTCATTGCTTAACGTTATTGGGGTGCGGTATGTTCACACTCACCACGAACGACCGACGGTATTGTCCAGATCCTTTGCTAATCCCATCAGCTATCTGGCCGACCCCCTATCGCACGACATTCCTGGACAACCGAATGCAATACGCCTAGGAGGCGAGCAATCTATGAAAAAGCAATTTGGCATGTTAGCAGGACTGTGTTTTATGTTTGCAGGAATTGGTTTGGCAGGATCAGGATTGGCGACCGCGCAAGATAAGAAGCCAGATCTTACGCCGCCCAATATTTTGGTGGTGCAACGAGAAATGGTAAAGCCGGGCTTGGCTGGCATGGCGCATCAGAAATCGGAAAGTGCTTTTGTGCAGGCAATGGAAAAAGCCAAGTCGCCCGATCATTATTTCGCAGCAACCTCCATGTCGGGCCCCAGCCGGGCACTGTTCTTTCTCGCATATGATTCGTTCGCAGACTGGGAAAAGTCGAATGCGGCGATGATGGGCGATTCCACGTTGGCCACGGACTTCGATAGCGCGATGGAGGCGGACGGCAAATTGCTCACTTCCTTCTCCACAATAGTGTTCCACTATGAGCCGGACCTGAGCATCTCGCCCAATGTGGACCTGGCACAGATGCGCTTCCTGGAGATCACTGTCATCGACATCAAACCGGGGCATGAAGCGGAGTGGAAGGAACTCGCGAAACTACATAATGAAGTCTATGGACAAGTTCCGAACACGCATTTCGCTATGTGGGAGGAATATTTCGGTGATGAAGGCGGAGTCTACATTGCTACGGCTCCCTTGAAGAGCCTGGCGGAGATTGATGAGCATCAAGTCGCCGCACAGAAGGCCTGGGCGGCGGCTGATTCCGACAAGAAAAAGAAGATGGGGGATCTGGAAGCGTCTGCGTTTGCCTCCATCCACACCA
Source organism: uncultured Acidobacteriota bacterium (assembly GCA_963794795.1). Taxonomy (GTDB): domain Bacteria; phylum Acidobacteriota; class Terriglobia; order Terriglobales; family Acidobacteriaceae; genus JAKAAZ01. Next base: position 120,998 of record CAWCFC010000022.1, read on the forward strand.
ACCTGTACGCTATGGATCCGAAGATGAGCTACGCTCCCGATCGTTGGAAGACTGCTTCGCCGGACTTCTGGGGTAAGCAGTAAACTCAATCGCAGAAAAATAAACGTTGGGCGGATGAAGCGGGACTTCATCCGCCCAAACATTTTGAATCGCAGTCGACCGATTCCATGACGCCAGAGAACATCGTCGTCCCGTCATCCGATGCAGTGTTGCATGCAGACGACAAGCTGAAGCGCGTCATTGGACCCTGGGGGCTGGGAGCTGCGGCCGTCAACATTGCGGTGGGAGCTGGGATCTTTGTTGTTCCTGCGTTCGTGGCGGCCATCCTGGGGCCAGCGGCGATTGTGGCCTATTTCGTTTGCGGAATTGCCGTGGCGCTGGTGCTGACCTGCTATATCGAAATTGGAAGCTTCGTCCATCGTTCCGGGGGCGGTGTCGCTTATGTTGAAGAGGCCTTCGGTCCATTGATGGGCTTTCTTGCCTGGGTGATGTACTCGGTGGGGTATGAGGTGATTGCGTGCGCCGCCCTGGCGGTTGCACTGATCGGCTCGCTTGCGGTCTGGGCCCCAGTGCTGAATCATGGAGCAGCTCGCGTTCTGACGTTATTTGTGGTCTTCGGCAGCCTGGCCGCTGTGAACATTATCGGCGTTCGCCAGGGATTACGCGTCGCTGTGGTCTCGACCGTCGCCAAGTTGGTTCCCTTACTGCTCGCCGTTTTCGCAGGTGTATTTTTTGTTCACTGGCATCAACTGCGATGGGCGGGATGGCCACCTGCGGCAAAGCTGGGTGAGGCATCGCTGATTCTGTTCTTTGCCTTTCAGGGCATTGAAGAAGCGCTCGCGCCCAGTGCCGAAATTCGCGATCCGGCGCGCACCGTGCCGCGGGCCATGTTTGGCGCAACCGGCACGGTGATTCTGCTGTATGTTGCCTTGCAACTCGTCAGCCAGGGAGTGCTGGGAAGCGAGTTGGCGCACCAGACAACTGCTCCGCTAGCGGCTGTCGCCGGACGAGTCGTGGGCGTTTCCGGAAGCACGTTGGTGATGATCGGCGTGGCCGTCTCAATTTTTGGTTCCCTTTCCGGCGGAATGTTGTCGACACCGCGCGCATTTTTTCTGGCTGCGGAGGACGGGGCGCTTCCGCGCGCGCTGGCTCGAGTCCATCCGAGGTTTCGCACACCGCATGTTGCGATCCTCACGGTGGCTGCACTGATGTTTCTGCTGGCGGCAACGGGCGGGTTCAAGCATCTCGCCATTCTTTCCAGCGCTTCGATTTTGTGCGTGTATCTGGCCATCTGCCTGGGCGCATTGAAGCTGCGTTACACGCGCAAACAAGTGCCTGGAGCCTTCCGTGCACCGGGCGGACCGTTGATTGGAATTTTGGGTTCCATCGTGGTGATCTGGTTGCTGTGTCACTCGACCAGAATGGAAGTGAGTGCGTTAGCAGGAACGCTCGCGGTCTCCATCGCCTACTTTTTTTTGCGGAGATGGTACTTGAAGCAGCGTGGTGAAACGATCCGCTGAGATTGGTCAATGCGGTCCGCTGTCGGTCGAGACTCTTCAGGCTATGTCAGTTGGCAGGCTGCATGAAGTCGAGCGCGCGGATGAGATATTGCTTCATCTCTCTGCGAGGAACGACGGCGTCGAGCATTCCGTGTTCCAGCAGAAATTCCGATCGCTGAAAACCTTCCGGCAGTTTTTGGCGGATGGTTTGCTCGATGACGCGAGGGCCGGCAAAGCCGATCAAAGCATCGGGCTCAGCAACATTGAGATCCCCAAGCATGGCGAAGCTGGCAGTGACGCCGCCGAAAGTGGGATCGGTGAGCACGGAGATGTAAGGAATTTTGGCGTCATCCATCAACGCCAGACGCGCGGAGATTTTCGGCAGCTGCATCAGGCTGACAATGCCTTCCATCATGCGAGCGCCACCGGATGTGGCGACAATAATGAGCGGATGTCGAGTTTCAAGCGAATGGTCGGCGGCGCGGCTGATAGATTCTCCCACAACGGCGCCCATACTGCCGCCGATGAAGGCGTACTCCATCGCACTCACGACCACCGCGTGATGACCCATGTTGCCGAGTGCAGTCAGGATCGCGTCATTGATTCCGGTGTCGCGCTGCGCTTTCGTCAGACGATCCTTGTATGGCTTCAGATCGGTAAAGTTGAGTGGATCGGTGGAGCGCAACTCGGTATCGATGAGGCGGTAGCCGGGCTCAAGCAGGCTATCGATGCGAGCCCTGGCTGAAAGTTTGAAATGCTTGCCGCATTTCGGGCAGACGTTCAGATTGGCTTCCAGGTCGGCCTTCCAAATGGTCTGGCCGCAGCTGTCGCACTTGGTCCACAGACCCTCGGTGCGGACATTCTTCTCCGACGTGGTCTCAATCTCGTTTTCGTTCTCGTTGCGTTTAAACCAGGACATACTCCATCCATCCTAAACTGCGTGGCAGAAACTCAGGTCGCAAAACTGAGGCCGGGTATCCGCTGCATCGACGGCTCGCTAATATTCGATGCCGCGCTGCGCCAGAATTCCCTTCTGATACGCGTGCTTCACTTCGCGCATTTCAGTTACGGTATCGGCGATTTCAATCAAGCTAGGATGCGCGTTGCGACCGGTCAGAATGACGTGCACCATCTCCGGTTTCTGTTTCAACGCTTCAACCACGCGCGCCGGATCCAGCATGTTGTAGCCGATGGCGTAATTGATTTCGTCAAGGATCACCATATCCCAATCGCCGGAAAAAATGGCCTGGCGAGCTTCTTCCCACGCAGCTTCTACCATGCGGATATCTTCGGGATCAGTTTCCGCGCCGCCAATTTTCACGAAGCCGCGCCCCATCTGCTTCATCACCCAGTTGCCACCGAAGGCCTGGACGGCATCGAGCTCGCCATAGTGCCAGGAGCCTTTCAGGAATTGCAGCATCAGCACTCGCATGCCGTTGCCGACGGCGCGCAACCCTGTGCCCATGGCGGCCGTTGTCTTTCCTTTTCCTGGACCCGTGTTGATGAGAATCAGTCCGCGCCGTACGTCTGTCATGAATCAGCCTTTGGCTACCAGCCGTTAGTTACTAGCTCGAGGCTAGCGGCTTGCTTTTGAGTCTTAATGTCCTAAGTGATAGGGATGGCCCTCAACGATGGTGAAGGCGCGATAGATTTGTTCCGCGAGCACGACCGCAGCCAGCTCATGTGGCAAGGTCATGGGACCCAGCGACAACACAAGCCAATCGCGGCGCGTGGTGGCTTCCTGCAATACGGCTTCCGACCAGCCATCGGCGGGACCTACAGCGAAAGTGAACAGTTGTATGCCGCGATCCTGCTCGCGTTGCAGCCATTGCGCGAATGTTTCGGAAGACCAGGTGCGTCCGCGATGATCCAGCAAAATCAGCATGGAGCGAGCGCGATTGCCACGCTCCCAAGCGGCAAAAAACTTTTCTTCAGATGGATAATGTTCGGTGCGGCAACCGCAGTGGCGCGCAATGCGCTGGCAATAGCCGGAATACATTTCGTCGGCGGCAGCTTGCTTGCCAGTCGTGCGCCGCCCGAGAGTGACCAGCTGTATTTCCATACTTTCCATACTTTACTGGAGTTTTCTGTTTGGATGTCAGGGGCTGGTCGTGAAAGTAGCGAGTTTTCTGTCGGCGACGCGGTTTGCCAGCGAAGCTGCTCGCCCGGACGCACGACAATTTCAGGGCGGAGCGATCAAGAGGCGAATCTGTACGGCCGACACATGAGAACCCCATACAAGAATTGAGCATGCTCCTACCATTTTTCATATTCTCGCCTCTTTAATACCATAAATATCATCGATAATCTGTGGGTATCGAGGCCGTAACCTATTGATTTTGTGAATTCTTATATCTGGCCTAAGAATTGCTTATTTTACGCCTCAAGGGCACTTAACGGGTTATTGAGTCGACGACCCCCGCGTCTACTTCCTCCTAAAAAGCCCACCGTACGTTTTTCGACCTGGATGAGTAAGCCACATCTCAGCGCAGATTTGAGGAAGCAGGAAATGCCGTTCGTAAACGACGCCCTCATGGGCGTCAATGTTTCACGAGGCACTGAAGATAGGCGCGAGACCGGTTGCCGGCTCGTGAACTAACCAAAGCAAGAGAGGGAAATCAATGCAATTTCGACACAACGGCTGGATCCGCACCACGGTCACCTTCGCAATGCTGCTGGGAGCGGCAATGCTGGTTCAAACTTCGCAGCCAAACGCATTCGCCCAGTCGACAGTCACGGGCGGCATTAACGGTACCGTGACGGATTCGACCGGCGCCGCTGTTGCTGGAGCCACGGTCACGATTCGGGATACAGCAACCGGAGCGACCTCAACATTCACCACGAACGCGGATGGTCGCTTCATTGCCTCGTTCCTGAAGCCGGATACATTCGAAGTGTCGGCGACCGCTCCCGGACTGCAATCCTCCACGACCAGCGTTCAAATCCTGACAGGCCAGCAGTCGGCCATCCACGTGACGGTCGCGCCTACCGCCAATACGACGACAGTTCAGGTAAGCGCGAATCAGGCACAGTTGATCGATACCCAGTCCGCCAATCTAACGACTACGTTCACCACGCAGCAGTTTGAAAACCTGCCTACGCCAGGCGGCGACATCACGACCATCGCCTACACCTTGCCGGGAGTTGTGGTCAACGCCGGCGGCTCTTACGGCAACTTCAGCTCCGACGGCCTTCCGGGAATTTCCAACCTCGTGATTATCAACGGTGCCGACGACAACGATCCGTTCCTGAACCTGAACAATTCGGGCTCCTCGAACCTGACCATCGGTCAGGAGGAAATTGCTCAGGCCGCAGTCATCCAGAACGGCTATAGCGTCGAGTATGGCCGCCAGGCGGGCGCTATCGAGACTTACACCACCAAGTCCGGCGAGAATCGGGTGCATGGCCTGCTGCAGTACAACTACAACAGCGCCGGCCTGAATGCCAACTACTTCTTTAACAACTACTACGGAACACCGAAGGGTAAGGCCGTTTCAAACCAGTATGCCGCCCAGATCGGTGGCCCGATCAAGCACAACAAGCTCTTCTTCTTTGCCGACACAGAAGGCCTTCGCTACATTCTTCCCACTTCAGGCGTCATCAACTTCCCGAGCCCAGCGCTGCAGAATACGATTCTAAATACCGTACCCGGTGGCCCTGGCGGTTCCAGCGCGGCGTTGTACAACACTACATTCACTACCATGCAAGCGGCTCCCAGCTACGCTTCCGCCGTGCCGGTAACCAACGGGTCGGGAGGTCTGCAGGACTCGTCTGGAACCCTGGGCTGCGGCAGTTTCGCGGGAGCGCCCGTGTACGGAGTGCCGGGCGGAGTTTTTGGCACGAACACTTCTTGCGTTAACGCCGTGAATGCCAACTCCACCAACCTCAACCGCGAATGGGTGGTCACGGGTCGCGTGGACTGGAACGTCAGCGACAAGCATAAGATCTTCGCCAGAATTCTGGCGGATCGAGGCTCTCAGCCGACATTTACCAGCTTTATCAATCCCGTTCTGAACGCGCAGAGCATCCAGCCGACCACCAGCGGCCAATTGAACGATACATATGTCTTCACGCCAAACGCTACTAACCAGTTGATCCTGTCTGGGATCTATTATTCCGCTATCTTCGGGCCGGCAGATACTCGCAGCCAGCGTGGCCGCGTCTCCGGCACAAATGACAGAGACCAGCGACGGCGGCGACAATTCTCTCCTCGGTATCGGTCAGAGTGAACTATGGGTATACATCCCTTGGTTATCCCTGGTTCAACTACCCTCAGGGTCGCAACGTCACCCAGTACCAAGTAGTCGATGAAGTTGCATGGCTGAAGGGAAATCACAGCTTCAAGTTCGGCGGCAACTTTAAGCGCGATGACGTCACCGACATCGGAAACCAGATACTAACGCCTGCCGGCTGGTACTACTTCTTCAGTTTGCCGGCGGAAGTCTCTGGCAATGTGGCCACTGGTGCTGAATTTCTCGCGGCATATACCACGGTTCCGAACGCCCATTCCGCCATCTACAATTTGGGCGTCTATGCAGAGGATTCGTGGAGAGTGAAGCCGAACCTGGTAGTTGACTACGGTGTTCGCGTCGACCGCAATGGAAATCCGGCCTGCACCACGAACTGCTTCAGCCACTACGTCGGAGGGTTTCCAGACACGGCGGCCACGCTCGATACGCCCTACAATTCGACGATCTCCATCGGCCATCGCAGCGCGTTCCCCTCGGTGGAAGTGGCTGTGATCCAGCCGCGCGTCGGCTTTAACTGGGACACGACCGGTGATGGCAAAACCGTGGTGCGCGGCGGCGTCGGCCTGTTTGCGGACACCTTCCCCGCCTTCATCATCGGCAGCGAGTACGGGACCTATCCGTACTATTTTAAGCCGTCTGTGCTTTCTGGCGACGTTGCGGGAACCGCCGATCCAAATAGCGCGCAGACGTACGCGAATGAATCGAACGCTGCGCAGCTCGCGGGGTTCAGCAGCGGAGGATCATTCAATACCATCTCGGCGGCCATGCCGGCAGGCGTTCCGTTTTCGCCCCCCAGCTACTTCACCACGTCAAATACATTCAAGGCGCCGCGCTATCTGGAGTACAACCTGCAGGTGCAGCGCGCCTTCGGTCCGAACGATGCTCTCATCCTGAACTACGCCGGAACCCACGGTTACGATCTGCTGATCCAGAACAACCTTCTGAACGAAAGCTATGGCGGCAGCGCCTATGACGCACAGGGCCAGACGTTTGACCAACTGCCGGCGACATCCGCTGATCCCCGGTTCGCCCAGGTCGCGAAGGACACCAATACCGCCAACTCGAACTACAATGGCCTGTTCGTTACCTATAAGCATGCCGATCGTCACGGTTTGACCGTTGACGTTTCCTACGCCTGGTCGAAGTCCATGGACGATATCTCGAATGGCGGTGCCGGTCTCGGCTTCAACGGCGGCTCCGTCACCAGCCAGATCACGCCGTACAGCGTATCCCATCTGATGTATGCGCCTTCCGACTACGACATCCGCAACAATCTGGTTGGTGATTTGGTCTACGTCGAGCCAAATCACTTCTCCAACCCGTTCAAGCAGTTCGCCTTCGGTGGATGGACGGTCGCCGCCAAATTCTATTGGCGCAGCGGTCAGCCCTTCAGCGTGATCAACAGCAACGCGCAAAACGACATCTTTAACGGCAGCACCACCAATCCTCCGACCGTGCTTGCTGCGGTCCTGAACAATAACTTCAACCACACCTGCACCTCGTTCAAGCATCCCTGCTTGCAGACACCGAATATTCTGAACGGGTCCGGCGCAATCGGAGACACACTCCCAGGCCAACCCTCGCAGACGGTTTTCGGCAATGTCCCTCGCAACTCCTTCCGCGGGCCGCACTACTCGGACGTGGACTTGAGCGTGTATAAGACCGTCATCCAAAAATCCACTGCCCAGTTCCAGGTCGGGATCCAGACCTATAACATCCTGAACCACATGAACTTCGCACCTCCGAACAACGACGCTTCCAGCCCGAGTACGCTGGGCCAGTTCACCTCCGGCGTCACTCCGCCAACCAGCCCGTACGGATCGTTCCAGGGTTCGGCGGTGGTAGGCCGTGTGGCGGTCGTCCAAGGTCGGTTCACGTTCTAAACTGCACCCTTCTAAAAACGCGAAAGGCAGAGAGGAAACTCTCTGCCTTTCTTTTTTGCAAATGATTTGGGTACTTTGAGCCTTACGCTGCAGCCAAGCTGGAGCGAAGTTCGCTAAGGCGTGCTCTTCTTCCTTGACGGCTTAGCAGCGGTTTTCTTGCTGGATCCAGGTTTTGTAGCTTTTCCCTTCGAAGGATTGGCTGGGCGCGCTTTGCTGCTCTTCTTTGCAGCAGATTTTCTCGCCACAGCTTTCTTGACGGCCTTCTTCGCGGCGACCTTTTTTGCTGGCGCTTTTTTCGCAACCGCCTTCTTGGCCGCCTGCTTTTTGCGGACCGCCGTCACGCGTTTGGTCAACGACGCCTTCAGTTCCTCCAGGTCGAGTGAGGTCGCAGTCTTTCGCAGCCGCTCAATGTGATAGAAGTCGCGCTTCTCTTCTGAGAAGATGTGGACGACAAAATCAACATAGTCGAGGAGAATCCATTCTCCCTGGCGATAGCCTTCAATTGAATTGGGACGAGTGTTGAAGTCGCGCTCCATCCGCTCCTCGACCGCGGTGGCGATGGCCTGGTTCTGGCGGTCGTTGGTGCCGCTGCAGATCAGAAAATAGTCTGTGAAGCCGGAGTCGGCGGGGTCCAGTTCCAGGATGCGAATCTGCTCGGCTTTTTTGTCTTCACAAGCGGCAGCGGCGGCCGCAACCATGCGGCGGATTTCTGTTTTCGTCATGCGATCGTGCGATCTCCCTAGAGGGCGTTGAATTGTGCCAACTCTCTCATCCTAGTCCGTAGCGAACAGGTGTGCCAAGAAGGAGAATCGATCGGTCTGGCTGCAAGGTGCGGGGCCGAAGTGAGGTTGCCCGCAGCGTCAACGGGCCATTGCGGAAGAAGGATCGATGGAGGAGCGATAGATTTCCGTTTTCGCAATGTAATTCCACACCGGCGCCGCTAGCAGCTCTGGATCCGCGCGCCCTTGATCGAGCGCCGCACGTAGTTCCGTCGCTGAAATATCTTCCTCCAGGTCAGGTAGAAACCAGACGCGAGTCGGGGCGGAGTTGGCATGATGCAACGTCAGGTCGCAGGCGGGTAGGGCGGCATTCAATCGATGGCGCTGCGGCCGTGTCGTTCGACCCGCGTTCAACTTTTAACTCGGCAGGCAGCGCGGCTTCCGCGTCAACCAACGAAAACCCTGGCCGAGCGGCGACAATCCAGTCGGAAAGCGTCAGCAGCTGAGAGACCTGGTACCACTGGCCGATATCCAGCCAGCTATCGGCGCCCAGCAGCGTAAACAGCTGCGTCGGCTCTGGTTCTGTCGCAAGCGAAGCTCGCAGTTGACTTAGAGTTTCGACCGTATAGTTGGGGCGCGCTGCATCGGTTGCGTCGTGGCGCGGAGCATCCAACAGAGAGGGAATAAAGCGAGGATCGGCCTGGGTGGCAAGCGCCGTCATGGTGTAGCGATGCAGAAAGTCCGTCGCGGGAAATTTGCCTTTGAAGGGTTGGAGACCGGCCGGAGCGAACAGCACCTGGTCAAGCGCAAACAGGTCCGCAGCCGCCGTGGCAATGGCGAGGTGCCCACGATGCGGGGGATCAAAGCTGCCGCCAAAAAAAGCGATGCGCCTCATGCCAAAATGCCTCAGCCGGCTTCGGGAAGCGGGACGCGAAGAGCCCGAACTTTCTCGGCTAAGCCATATTTCAGCTCGTCAATTCCCTCTCCCGTCACCGCGGAGATGGCATAAAAGGCCAGCTTTTTGCGCTTTGCCATCGATCGCAGCTTCTTCAGCTTGTCCGGATTGGCCACATCGCATTTGCTGGCCACCACGACGCGCGGCTTTTCGTCCAGGCCATGGCCGAAATTCTTCAGCTCGGCTTCGATGACGTTGTAATCTTCCACCGGATCGGGTCGTCCGCTGCCATCGGACACGTCGACAATGTGAGCCAGCAGGCGGGTACGTTCAATGTGACGCAAAAACTGCGCGCCCAGACCTGCGCCGAGATGCGCTCCCTCAATCAGGCCGGGGATATCGGCGACGACAAAGCTTTCTTCGTTGGGCCACTCGCCCACGGTGACGACGCCCAGATTCGGTTCTAGCGTCGTAAAAGGATAATCGGCAATTTTGGGGCGTGCCGCGGAGATACGCGCAATCAGCGTGGACTTGCCAACGTTGGGGTGGCCGACCAGGCCGACGTCGGCGAGCAGCTTCAACTCCAAGCGAAGCTGGCGTTCCTCACCGGCGAAACCGAGCTCATGTTCGCGTGGAGCCTGGTGCGTGGACGTCGCGAAATGCTGATTCCCGCGACCGCCTCGGCCGCCTTTCGCCAGAATCATACGCTCGTCGGGGTGACGAAAGTCATGTATCAGCTCGCCCGTGGTGTCGTCATAGACAACAGTGCCAACGGGGACCTTCAGGACGATATCTTCGCCCTCGCGACCGGAGCAATTGGAGCCCTCGCCATGACGGCCTCTCTCGGCCTTATGTTCGGGATTGAAGCGGAAGTGAACCAGCGTGTTATGGCTCTGGCTGGCTTCAAGAACCACGTCGCCACCTCGACCGCCATCGCCGCCAGAAGGTCCGCCACGGGGCACAAATTTTTCGCGCCGGAAGGCCATACAGCCATTCCCGCCATCGCCCGCCTTCACCTTGATCCTTGCTTCGTCAATAAACATACGCGTGAATAGTCTTCCTGCCGCTCGGGAATAGCGTTACTCTCAGTGTAACGCTCAATACTATCGTTCCCGTCCCGCAATATCCGCGACCGGACCCGAGCTTGAACCTGCGCCGTACGAGTCGCCCAGGGAAGAAATCGCTCGACATGTCATGGTCAGATGGGACGGAAACAAGGAGAACTCGGTACGAGCCTGGCGTCGACTGGGCCACGGCCATCATTGCATCACTTTCAGTGTCGTCCGCGCAGGCATAGCGAAGCCGCCAAAACGGGCGTAAAAGATTCGGGAGTTTGTCATGCTGCGCTTGCCTCCCCCACGCGCATTCGGCGCGTTTTGCCTTGTGTTGCTATTTTTTCTGCCGACGCTGTCCAGGCTCCAAGGTCAGTCGACTACGGGCGTGATTGGCGGAACTGTGTATGACCCACAACATGCGGTCATCCCGAACGCGCGCATCGTTGCCTTGAACGAGGCAACCGGTGCGGAGTTTATCGCCTATACCGACAAGAGCGGCAACTATACGTTGGCAGACATTCCGCCCGGCACTTATTCCGTCGACATTACAGGAGATGCCTTCACCGCATTCACGGCGACACATGTCGTAGTGGAACTGGGCAGACGAACTCCCTTGACAACTACCCTGCGCATTGGAGCGACCTCCAGCACCATCCACGTGGGAACCATCGTTCCGTTTCAGTCGACATATCCTTCGATCTCGACCAATATTACACAATCGCAATTGCAGAACTTGCCTTCCGACAGCCGCCGCTGGAGCAGCTTTGCCCTGTTGACTCCGGGAGTGGTGAGCGATCCAGACGGGCATGGGCTGTTGAGTTTTCGCGGCATCAGCGGATTGCTGAATAACAATACGATCGATGGCGCCGACAATAACCAGGCCTTCTTCTCTGAGGAGCGCGGTCGCACCAAGGCGCCCTACTCCATCAGCATGGCAGCGGTCGAGCAATTTCAGGTGAATACTGCCGACTATTCCGCGGAGTATGGACGCGCGGCGGGCGGCGTGATCAACACCGTGACCAAGAGCGGCACGAATCAGTATCACGGCGAAGCTTACTTTTTCGAGCGCAACAGCAGTTTGTCCGCCTTGAACGCCTACACGACGCTGACCAATTTCAACAGCACCACAAACAACTTTGTCACCAGTCCGTATCAGCCGACAGATGTACGCCGGCAAACTGGATTCTCTATTGGCGGTCCGATTGTCCACGACAAATTGTTCTGGTTTTATTCTTTCGACTACAACACCCGAGATTTTCCAGCCGTTTCGCGCGTCGGCTATCCAACGTCGATCTATGCGCAGCCAAGCCCGATTCTATCCGTCGGGAAACTACCTGGGTTTTCGCATCACATGTGCGAATCTGCCGCCCTACAACGCGACCAATGGAACCTACGCGAGCGTGTTTCAATTTGAAGCTACGCAAGGTGCGTGCGAGCTATACGACAAGCTCGACCTAGCCTCCTATGACGCGGGAGTGAAGCAGTATCAGCAGGGCTTGCAGTTAGTGGACACGCTGACTGGGCCTGCGCCGCGGACGGGCGAGCAGACACTCAACTTTCCCAAGCTGGATTGGTTGGTGAATGATCGCAACCACGCGACAATTTCTTACAATCGGATGCGGTGGAATTCGCCGAACGGCGTGCAATCGCAAACCTCGACGCAATATGGCGTCAACAGCCTTGGCAACGATTATGTAAGCGTGGATTGGGGCATCCTCCATCTAACGACGTTCGTGACGGAAAATATCGGGAATGAACTGCGGCTGCAATTGGGGCGCGAACTCGACAGCGAGACCAGCCCCAGCCCTGCTGGCGCAGAGATTCCACTGGGGAACAATCAATTCGGACTGGCTCCGGAGATCAGTATTGCCGGCGGATCCTCCGGTGAAGGCATGGTGCTGGGAAATCCTGCAAAACTGCCGCGCCCGGAATATCCGGATGAGCATCGCGCGGAAGTTTCCGACACCATCTCCTGGGTGCTGGGAAATCATACGTTGAAATTCGGCGGAGATTGGGACCGCAATGAAGATCTGCTCGACAATCTGTACGCCGGGGTGGGGGAATACAACTACACTTCTTTCGGCAGCTTTCTGGCGGATTATTATCACGCGGTGGATGGCCTGGGGCCGCCGCACAGCTATTTCGTGAATAATTATGCGGGCTTTTCGCAGAGCTTTGGCCCGGGCGGATTTTTTATCACGACCAATGACTGGGCTGGATTTGCCGATGATGAGTGGCGAACATTTTCGCGCCTGACCGTGACCGCGGGAGTTCGCTACGAATATGAGCGAGTGCCTCGCCCATTTCTGCCGAATCCGCAACTGCCGCAAACGGAAAATTATCCGGACGATCGCAATAACTTTGCTCCGCGAGCGGGCGTTGCGTGGGACCTGTTCGGCAATGGAAACACGACGCTGCGAGCGGGATATGGCATGTTCTACGGACGCATCGTGAATGGAACGCTGCATTCCGCGCTGACATCTTCGGGATCGCCAGCGTCGCAGCGCACCTATCGCTACTCGTCATCCACGGAATATGGAGCGCCACAGTTTCCCGGCATCTTTTTCAGTGTGCCGACGGGTGCAGCGCGAGGAGCACTGCCCAGTGCATATTATTTCGCACCAAAATACCAAGCACCGGAAACCACGCAGGGAGAGTTGACGCTGGAACAAAAAGTCGGCTGGAAAACGATTGTCTCGGCAAGCTTTATGACCAGCCAGGGCCGCGATCTGCCGAACTTCATCGATACCAACATAGACAACGCTACGATTGGCCAATTGAATTACACCATCGATATTCCCGGACCGGCGTTGGGGAAAAAGAGTCCGCTGGCGCAAGGCGCGCGCTACACCACGCCGCTCTATACATCGGTACGGCCGAATTATTTGTATGGAAACATCACCGAGCTGCTGAGCAATGTGAACTCGAATTACAACGCGGGAGTGCTGGCGATCACGCATCGCACCGCGAACGGCATCAGTTTCGGAATGAACTACACATTTGCACACGCGTTGGATTTCAATCAGAACGAATTTCTATATAAGTCGCCGACGAACATTCTGGAGCCGAATAACATGGCCCAGGAGTACGGAAATTCCAATACAGATGTGCGTCAGAGACTGGTCTTCCACGCCAGTCTTTTCACTACGTGGCACAAGCCAGGTTGGCAGGGACACCTGCTGAACGACTGGGGACTTTCGCCGGTGGTGGCGTGGCAAACGGGCTTGCCGTATACGCTGGGCGTGGGCGGAAGCGCGCCTGGAGGCGCATTCTTCGGCATCAATGGGGAGGGCGGTCCGTCGCGCCTGAATGTGCTGCAACGCAACAGCTATCGCTTCCCCTCTACGCAAACGACGAGTCTGCGTGTGACGCGACGCATTCCGCTGCGCGACCGCGCCTATCTGGAGCTAATGGCGGAAACTTACAATCTGACGAATACCCAAAATGTAACTGCCATAGATACACTTGGCTATAACGCTTGTTCAACCCCGTTGACGCAGGGTTGCCCATCCGACTCGACAGCCGCACATCCGTATCTGGAATTCAATCCGACGTACGGAGTGACGACGAACGCAAACAGTAACGGCACGTATACGCCGCGCGAGTTTCAGCTAGCTGTCACGTTTAAATTCTGAGCGAAATTATTTCTGGAGCGCCGGCACGACTGCGCTTCCAGGGCCGCCAACCGCCTGCAAGCGCGGAATTCTGTCTTCAACCGGCGGCAATGGAGGAAAGGGAGCATGCGGCTCCGACTGATACCAATAGGCCACGGAATAATAATTGTCGGAGCGCGCATTGGCGTGGCCGTGTTCGATGGTCGCTTTGAAGGACTTGGTGAAAGGAATGGGCGAATCGAGATGGAAGCGATACACGCTTGACCGGCTGCCGGCGATCTCTTGGCCTACGACTGGCGCGCCATAAAGTTGGTAGGAGAAAGGCTTGCCGCCGAAATCCCACGCACCCAGAAAATAGTCTTCCGAGCCGGTGCCCGCAATAGATGGCAGCTTGGCTCCGTCGACAAAGAACATGTCGTCGCCTTCTCCCCACCAGCCATCCTGATTCTGCAGCACCGACATGGTGACGCCGACAAATTGACCATGACCGGTCGCGGTCATCCAGACATAATTATCTTTGCCGTCGAGATTCACCTTGTCGTTGACGAGCTGGTCGCCATTGCTTGTCCAGTTGTTGGTCCAGCCATGATTGGGTTGGGCCTGACGATATTGTGCATGGAAATAAATGGTGTCCGGCGGAAGCGGTTGCGAATATTTCTGATAATCGATGTTGTAATACAGCGAATTGATCGGTTGCTTGCCCTCGTTGGTCACTGTGATGCGCGCATGTTTGGCGAACGGCATGGGGAAAAAGCAGTTGAGTGCCTGGACGCTACCTACCGATAGATACTGCGAATGCCATGGGTGATATTCGCCGAGGCCAAGGCCGAAAAAGTCGCCGATCGGAGCCTCCACGCTGGGAGTTTTTTCGTTATCCCAATACATGCGGAGAACAATGCGCTTCAAATTGTATGGCTCGTCATCCGCAATGGTGAACCAGATGTGCGAGATCATCGCCGGGCCGTCCGCATCCAGAACCGTATAGGTCGCGCCTGGGGCGACGGTACGAGCATCGTCATTTCTTCCCGTGGGATCAGAACTGGAAACGCGCACCAGCGTGTAGGTCTGCTGGCGGGTCAGGGCGGGTTGCGAAGGGAGTGCCTGGCCGCGGGCGCACAGGCTGCCCGCAGCGAACACAAAAATGGCAGTGATCAGTTTTCGCATCAGTACCAACCTATCCTTTGTGATCTGTGTTCACTCGCTCGATTGACCTACAACTCGATGGATTTCTCGTCCACCAGCTTTTTCGCGCGGGCGATGAATTCCTCGAGCGGGATGGAGCCTTGATCGCCTTTGCCGCGAACGCGGACACTCACTGCATTCGCCGCGGCTTCTTTGTCACCCATGACCAGCAGATAGGGGATTTTCTGCATGGTCAGGTCGCGAATTTTGGCGTTCATTTTTTCGTTACGGTCATCGAGTTCAACCCGCAGCCCGGCTAATTGTAACTGTTGTTGTGCCTTTTTCGCGTAGTCGATGTGCTTTTCGCTGATCGGCACCAGGCCCACCTGCACTGGAGCGAGCCACAGGGGAAACGCGCCGGCGTAGTGCTCAATCAGTACACCGAAAAATCGCTCCACGGAACCGAACAGAGCGCGATGCACCATGACGGGCTGATGGCGCTCGCCATCCTCGCCGACATATTCCAGTTCAAAACGGGCGGGCAAGTTGAAGTCGAATTGCACCGTGGAAAGTTGCCAGAGACGGCCCAATGCATCCACCAGCTTGATGTCGATCTTGGGGCCATAAAACGCGGCTTCGCCAACGATCGTCTTATAGGGAATGCCCTTGCGCTGCAGCACGCGTTCGAGCGAGCCGATGGCCAACGCCCAATTCTCTTCCGAACCGACAAAGCTGGCTTTGTCCTTGGGATCCCAAATGGAAAGCTCCACTTTGAATTCTGCAAAGCCGAAAACCTTCAGCACTTCTTCAGCAAAATCGATGCACGCTGAAACCTCATCCTCAATCTGTTCAGGTGTGCAGAAGATGTGGGCATCGTCCTGAGTAAATCCACGCACCCGAAGCAGGCCATGCATGGTGCCGCTACGCTCATATCGATATACGTTCCCGAGTTCCGCCAAACGTACGGGCAGATCACGATAACTTTTCGGGGTGTTCTTGTAGATGAGGATGTGGCCCGGGCAGTTCATCGGTTTCAACTGATAGTCGGCATCGTCCAGTTCCATCGGCGCATACATATTTTGCGAGTAATAACCCGCATGTCCACTGATCTTCCACAGCTCGTGGCGCATCACGTGCGGGGTAAACACCATATCGTAACCGCGACGGATACATTCTTCGCGCATCCAGTCTTCCATCAGCTTGCGAATGATGCCGCCTTTGGGATGCCAGAAGACGAGACCGGGGCCGGCGATGTCCTGAATGGAGAAGAGGTCGAGCTGTTTGCCCAACACGCGATGGTCGCGGCGCTGTGCTTCTTCCAAGCGCGCAAAATGCTCGTCCATTTCTTTCTTTGAGAAAAAGGCGGTGCCATAGATGCGCTGCAGCTGGGGATTTTTCTCATCTCCGAGCCAGTAGGCGCCGGCAATGCTCATCACCTTGAAGGCCTTCACACGGCTGGTGGAAGGCACATGAGGACCACGGCAAAAGTCGACAAAAGCGCCGTTGCGATAGAGAGAGATTTTTTCGCCGGGCTGCGTAAAACGCTCAATGAAGTGCATCTTCATAAAGTCGTTTTCCGCTTTGAAGCGCAACAAGCCCTCGTCACGAGGCTCCCACTCGCGAACAAACTTCTCGTCACGTGCGACAATCACGGCCATGCGATCTTCAATGGCTTTCAAATCTTCCGGGGTAAACGGCGTGGGGCGATAAAAGTCATAAAAGAAACCGCTGTCGGTCGCAGGACCGTGACCCAGCTTGGTCTCCGGAAATAATTCCAGCACGGCGGTTGCCATGACGTGGGCGGCAGAGTGACGCACGACCTTGAGCGCCTCGATATCTTTTTCCGTCAGCAGACGCAGGGCGACATCTTCGGTCAGTGGAGTCGACAGGTCGACCAGGCGCTCGCTGGCGGCATCCTCGGCGGCATACATGGAAGCTTCGCTGGCGGTTTTCTCGTCGTCCGTCGCGGTGGAGGCAGCGTGGACAGGCTGAGTCCGGAGAGGGGAAACCTGGGCGACAACCGCAGCCGCAGCCAGGCGGGGCGAAATGTCCGTGGCAATGGACAGGGGAGTGGTTCCGGCGGGCACGGTGCGGGCGCTGCCATCGGGCAGCTGCACCTGAATCGATCTTGCATCTATGTTCATGTTGGTTCCTAAATGATCGCAGATATCAGGATAGGTGGTTTTTGCGGTGTCCGTCGAGCGAGCGCCCCGATTCCTGGGTGAGGTGGTTCCATGGATGATATTTCTGGCGGCCGATCTTCGCTGATGGCCCTGGTCTTCTGGGTTGGGCTATGCGTTCTTGTCGGTTTGCTTTCCGGCCTGATGACCCGAACCGAGATTTCCGGCTGGTATGCGAGCTTGAAAAAGCCTTCGTTCAATCCGCCGAACTGGATCTTCGGGCCGGTGTGGACTGTGCTGTACATTTTGATGGGCGTGGCCGCGTGGATGATATGGATGCAGCCGGCATCGCAGTTACGAACCTATGCTCTGGCGTGGTTTGCGATCCAGTTAGGATTGAATTTTCTTTGGAGCATGATTTTCTTTCGCTGGCATGCGATTGCTGGCGCGCTGGGGGAGATGGGCTTTTTGTGGCTGGCGATTCTGGCGACCATGGTGATGTTTTGGGAAGTGCGCCCCCTGGCAGGTTGGCTGATGGTGCCCTACCTTGCGTGGGTCAGCTTCGCCACCGCGTTGAACCTGGGAATCTTTCGGCTGAACCGGAATCGGTGATCGAGCTGACTGATCTAGTCGTCGTCCTTGTGGAAGGTAATGTCGAGAGTGCGCAGGTAGGTGTGCAGGCCGGCGTCCTGGATCGGAGTGAGGTAGGCGCGTTCGCCGGACTCATTACGATGCTCGTGCCAGTAGCCCGGCGGCGTGACAAACGCAGCTCCGGATTTCCAATCCACCCGCGTGGGATTCTTGATGTGGCCGTCGGAGTCTAATTCCGTGCCAACCAGGGTGTAGCAGCCGGGCTTGGCGTCAATAATCAGGTCCAGAGCCACCGACTGATGGCGATGCGGCAGCTGGCGCGTGTTGGGCTCAGTCAGACCATACATGGCCCACAATACGTGGGTCACAGTCTTCGTCTGCATGCAGCCGGGATTGCCGAGAATCAGGCTGACACGGCTGCGCGTGGCGGCCTTGGGATCATTGGCGGCCTTCTCCAGAGCTTTTGATAATTCGCTGCGGGTGTAGTGGGCCGGAGCGAAGCGCGGTTTGCTGCGTTGCACGCCAAGGTAGTCGAGCAGTGGCTGATCGTTGACCCAATAGAGAGCGGAGATCTCCTGGGCGAGGTGACGCGCCTTGGTGCCGGGAAGCGTAAAGAAATCCCCCTCGGACCAATGAATCTCCCGATCACCAACCGTGGATACACCGCTTCCGTGGATGACATAAAACAGTTCTGAAGTGGAGTTGGCAGAGGTTTCGAGCGTATCGCCGGCCTCGATGCGCAGAAAGCTGGCGGCAAGGGATGGCGTGCTGGCAGGGGCGGTAGACTTGAGCGCCTGCGAGAGATCGAGCGGAATGATGCGGCTGGAACCGTTTGCGTACAGGTCAGCGACGAACTCCGCATAGGGAATCGGCGGGACGCTGCCGGAGGAGACTGGGTCGGCGGCCGAGCTGTACTCAAACATCAGGGCGTTTTGTTCGGCGCTGTTTTCAGGGGCTGGGGTTGCAGAGGACTTGGTTTCGGGATGGGTGAGTGTGCTCATGGATCAACCTCCGTCAGCGGCTGACGCTGTTACAGATCATTATAGGAACAACTGCTGGAAAACAGGCTTTGTCATCTCCTCCAACGTGATGCCGCGGCTTACATCTCCGCAACCGCGCTCTCTTCGGACGCATTGGCATCTCGTTCAAAAAACAGCAGGTCGCCGGGCTGACAATCCAGCACTTCGCACAATCGGTCCAACGTACTAAAACGAATCGCTCTGGCGCGACCGGTTTTGAGGACGGACAGATTTTGCGGGGTGATCCCCACCAACTCGGCTAGCGTATTGAGACGCATCTTCCGCCGAGCGAGCATCACATCGACATTCACAACAATTGGCATAGTTGCTCTCTCCCTCCGCTAGATGGTGAGTTCGTTTTCTTCGCGAAGGTCCACTGCCATATCCATAAACCAAGCAATCACGATGATCACGATTCCAATGCCTAAGGAGTCGGCATGACCTTGAAACGTCTGGGCCGGATGCGACGAGATGGCTAGCGATGAAATCCAGAGGAATCCAACCAGGCCCCACAGCAGACACGCGACGCCAAACTGACGAAGTTGCCCAACTGACTCCCGAGTGAAAATCTCACCACGTGAATAGTTTCCGAAGAGTTGATGCAGGTGGAAGACGCATTTGAACAACACTCCGAACGCCAGAGCAGTCACCGTGCCCAAGAAAAGACGATGACCGATCGGCAACCCGGCAGTCCCGAATATCACATTGTTATAGTCGATGCCACCCACTCCAAAGATCACCGATACAACGGCACCGAGGCCGGTGAAAGTAATCAGCGCCAACAACACTTTGCAGATAACGCGGAGAATGATGCTGACATTCTTGATCTTTTGAAGTTTTGCCTCAATTTCGGATCGCATGGCATCTCCTTGGGAAAAGAACCGTAAAACGCCTAACGTATTCCGTAAATTACCTTTTGTCAATATATTGTTATCGTTTAACGATATGTCTTTATTGATTAACTCCTGAGCCGCAAATCCCTCCCCGGCGGCCGGGATGACACATGTGATTGAGAAATCGGAAGAACGACCTACAACAGTTTGGCGGCGGTTTGGGCGAAGTAGGTGACGATGAAGTCGGCGCCGGCGCGGCGGATGGAGATTAAAGATTCCAGGATGGCGCGATCGCGGTCGAGCCAGCCGCGCTCGATGGCGGCGCGCAACATGGAGTACTCGCCTGAAACCTGGTAGGCGCCGAGAGGAGCGTCGAAGCGGTCGCGAGCCTCGCGAATGATGTCGAGATAGGGCATGGCCGGCTTCATCAGGATCATGTCGGCTCCCTCGGAAAGGTCCAGTTCGATTTCGCGCATGGCTTCGCGACGATTGGCGCCATCCATCTGGTAGCTGCGGCGATCGCCAAATTGTGGAGCAGAATCGGCGGCTTCGCGAAACGGGCCATAAAACGCGGAGGCAAACTTGGACGCGTAGGACAGGATCGGCGTATCGGTCAGCTCGTCCACATCCAGGGCGTCGCGAATGGCGGCGACTCGGCCATCCATCATGTCGGAGGGTGCGACGATGTCCGCACCGGCGCGGGCCAATGAGGCCGCGGTGCGGGCAATCAGGTCGACACTGGAGTCATTTTCAATCTCATGAACGCCAGTGGCAGTCTCTCGGACGATGCCGCAATGGCCGTGCGACATATATTCGCAGAGGCAGACGTCGGCAATCAGCAACGTTGAATCGAGAGCACGTTCGCGCTTCATGGCGCGCAGGGCCTGCTGGACGATCCCGTTCTGATCCCAGGCGCCGGAGGCCTGCTCATCTTTGGTGGCGGGCAGCCCGAAGAGCAAGAATCCGCCGATGCCGAGGCGGGCGGCCTCTGTAGCATCCTGAATGGCTTGATCGATGGACAGATTGAAGACGCCCGGCATGGAGGAGATGGCGCGACGTACGCCTTCGCCGGGACAAATAAACATCGGAGCGATCAGGGCACCGGGATGCAGGCGAGTTTCACGCACCAGGGCGCGCATCGGCTCGGACCGGCGTAGACGCCGCATGCGAATCAAAGGGAAATCCATGCTGGGTCTGATTCTACCGCGTGGGCCGAACAGCCATAGGCTGGCGGCTATTCTCTGCCGATGTCACGCCCGGCTCCACCCTTAATACCGAGGCGGAGCCGGTGGGGCCGGAAATGCGTGGCGTTCCGCGGACAATTGGGCGTAATTCTGATCGGCCGAATTCTCCAGCAGTACCCACAGGGTATAGATCGCCAGGATGGTCCCCAGAAACGGCTTGATCAAGGTGATGACTGCCACGATGATGGCGAAAATGCGACCCCAGGACTGACGCGTCAGCAGGGCAAACCCAACGGCCAGCGAAAGGATGGCGCGGCCGAACACGAGGATGGCGATAAAGTGCAGGAGCCAGCCACCAGCATGAAAGGGCGCTATCACCCACGTATCCGAGCCTTGCA
Organism: uncultured Acidobacteriota bacterium; assembly: GCA_963794795.1. GTDB lineage: Bacteria > Acidobacteriota > Terriglobia > Terriglobales > Acidobacteriaceae > JAKAAZ01. The sequence continues at coordinate 142,180 of CAWCFC010000022.1, forward strand.
TCCACGCGCCATGTCCGAATGCCATGTGAAGAAACGGCAGAATCAACAGCCAGGTGAAGACGGTATAAATGGCGAACACAATCCACAGGATCGAAAGCGTCTGTATATGGCGGGCAATGCGCGAATACGCCAGCGGAACCATCCGAGGATAGCCTGTCGGCGCCGGCCCTGGAACAACTGGTGGCATTGTACCTGCCGCGACGTTCGGTGCACCACATTTAGGACAGCGTGGTTCTGCTCCCACCGGAGCTCCACATTGGCTGCAATACATAATCGACCCCCTGGTTTCTGCTTTCCAGCCGCTTTTCCCTTGAAGATACGCTGGTCTTGGCAATTTCGTTCCACGTTTTTGGGAAGAATTGGGCCAGGACCGGCGCTGTTCGAGGAGTCGTGATAGCTGTCACTGTGGTGCGACTGATCCAGGCGGACAATCGAATGTTGATCGCGCCGCACCGGTCCCGGGCTCAGAGACTGCGGAGTTGTGTTCCTTCAAGACAGCTAACGAACCGGTGAATGCGGCGTGCGAGGAACCTCTCTTGCTTCGATTGAAAATTGCGAAGCCCCGGATGGTGACGCTACGCCGTGCGTCGCAGATCCTCTTCCTCGCCTTGTTTGTCTTCCTGCTGATACAGACGGAGTTTGGCGGAACGATCGGGACGGGCAGTGACATTCGCATGCGCTGGCCGGTGCGGCTTTTCTTTGAACTTGACCCGCTGGCCGCGCTCTCGAATGCACTGGCAACCCACGCGCTCTATCGAGGTATGCTGTGGTCGCTGCTGATCCTGCTGCCGGTGATGTTTTTAGGGCGCTTTTTCTGTGGCTGGATCTGTCCACTGGGAACGCTGCACCACTTCTTCGGGAGTCTGAAATCCGAACGCAAGCGCGGAAAAAACTGGATTGACTCCAATCGCTACAAACCCTGGCAACGAAGCAAATACGTCCTACTGATTGTCGGGCTGGCGGCCGCGATGTGTGGCAGCGGCCTGATTGGATGGCTGGACCCATTCAGCGTGCTGGTTCGCTCGATTGGACTTTCGATTCTGCCGGGATTGAATTACGCGGTGAACGCGACCGTCAGTGGGCTGGAACATAGTTCTTTGGGAGCGTTGCAGCTAACCGGGCGGGGATTGCACGCGGTGCTGGCAGCGACGATCTTGAATTTTCGCCAGCCGCATTTTCGCGCCGGAATAGTGCTGGGATTGATTTTCCTGTTGCTGCTGGCGCTGAACCTGCGGGTGACGCGGTTCTGGTGCCGCGCGATTTGTCCGCTGGGGGCGCTGCTGGGCGTGGCGTCGCGCTGGTCGATTCTGGGACTGCACAAGGATGGCAAATCCTGCGACCAATGCAATCGCTGCCTGCTGCATTGCCAGGGTGGTGACAATCCCATCGGCGGGGTGCCGTGGCATAAGGCCGAATGCCTGATGTGCATGAATTGTGTGGATGCGTGCCCGCACCAGGGGTTGGAGTTTCGATTCTTTCGCAAGGAAGCGGAGGTCGCCGGACCGAATCTGCCTCGCCGCCGCGCGTTGGCTGCGCTGGCCGCGGGTGTGGCCGCCATGCCCTTGTTGCGTGCCAATACGGCGTTAGGCAAGAGCCGGGACGAACACCTGATCCGGCCACCGGGAGCGCTAGACGAGACCGATTTTCTTTCTCGTTGCATTCGCTGCGGAGAGTGCATGAAGGTGTGCCCGAACAATTCCCTGCAGCCGGCGTTTGCAGAGGCTGGCCTCGAGGGGATTTGGACGCCCACTCTAACACCGCGGATTGGATACTGCGAGCCCAGCTGCGTGCTGTGTTCGGAGGTGTGCCCGACGGGCGCGATCTGGAAAATTACGCCGCAGGAAAAGGGGTGGGTGGTGGGGCTGGATGGTCCGGCGGAAAAGAAACAGCAGCCGGTTCGCCTGGGAACTGCGTTCTACGACCGTGGGCGCTGTCTGCCATGGGCCATGGCCACCAGTTGCATTGTGTGTGAGGAGTGGTGTCCGGTCTCGCCGAAAGCCATTTATCTGCAGGAAGCGGAAGTCGTGGACGCGGATGGCAATAAAAAGACGGTGCAGCAGCCACATATCGACCCGAGCCGTTGCGTCGGCTGCGGAGCGTGCGAGTATGCCTGTCCGCTGCAGGAACATCCTGCTGTCTACGTGACGAGTATTGGAGAAAGCCGGTCGGCAAGCAGTCAGATCTTGTTGACCCGAGCGAAGAGTTAAGGAGCGATCGTGAAAATTGGAATCAAGATAACGGCAGGCTTGCTGCTGCTGGTAGGACTGATGGGCATCGGCTGCAAGAAGAAGTCGGCGAATGCTTTTCCGGCTTCGGGAGCGGTCGCGGGGTGGGAGAAGTCCGGGAATACGCGAACATTTGCGGCGGCGGACCTGTGGCAATACATCGACGGCGGAGCGGAACAATACGTGAACGCCGGAGTGGTGAATGTCTCGACGTCGGATTACAAATTCCAGGGAAATCTGGAAGCGCTTGTGGATGTGTACCGGTTCAAAACGGCGGAGGGCGCCAAACAATTGTTCGATGCTGATCCGGCGGCGAACAGCAAGCCGTCACAGTTGGGAGACGATGCGCGCGTCTTTGGGCAGAGTGTCGTATTTCTCCAAGGAAATGTGCTGGTGCGGATTGTGGCCTATGAATCCGGGCCTGGGACCGCGGAAGCGCTGGTGGCGTTGGGGCACGGCGTACAAGGGCGACTTTAGATCGAACTTCGATCCACGCAGAAAAGGGGGAAACCATGAAGAACCGGCGAGAATTCCTGAAGGAGATGGCGGCAGGTGCAGCCATTCTAGGAGCAGAAGGTAAGTTCGCGTTGGCCACGGTAAAGACCGCCACGCGAGCCATCGGGAAATCCAAAGTCGTGATCGTACGCGACGATAAGCTGCGCACTCCCGGACCTGGACCGGACCCGACGCGGGTGGCTGCCATGCTGGACCATGCGATGCAGACGTATGCGGGGAGCCGCAACCCAGTGGACCCGTGGAAACGAATTGTGCGACCGGGCCAGGTAGTGGGGCTGAAGGTCAACACCATTGCAGGCAAAGGGCTTTCGACCAACATCGCGTTGGTGGAGGCAATCTGTGCGCGGTTGCAGCAGGCGGGGATTCGAGCCGGCGACATTATCGTGTGGGACCGCACCAACCACGAACTGCAGCGGGCCGGATATGTTATTTCGACTGATCCGGCGCACGTGCGATGCTTTGGAACCGACAGCGTTGGATATGAAGAGGAGCAGCTGAGCTTCGGCCTGGTGAACACGCAGGTATCGAAGATACTGACGCAGTGCGACGTGGTGATCAATGTGCCGATTTTGAAACATCACGGTGGCGCCGGCGTGACCATGGCGATGAAAAACATGTATGGCGTGATCAAGAATCCGAACGCACAACATGGGAACTGCTGCAATCCATATGTCGCGGACCTCAATGCGATTCCAGAGATTCGCAATAAATTGCGTTTCATTGTCGGGGATGTGATGACGTCGCAGTACAACGGGGGCCCGGGATTCAATCCTGCCTATACGTGGAACTATGACGGGCTGATGGTGGGGGAAGACCGAGTCGCAATCGACTACACCGGATGGCAGATCATTCGCCGCAAGCGGGCGGAGATGGGCATGCCGACGCTGGAAGAGGCGGGGACGCCACCACTCTATATTGAGACCGCTGCGAACCAACAACATCGTCTGGGAACGAATGATCCGGCGCGGATCACGCTGACGGAAACCACGATGGCGTAGGGAGAGACATGCCAGATAGCGAACCGAAAATAAGCCGTCGTGAAGCAATGCTGCAGTTGCTGCGGCTGGCGGGCGCGGGTGCTGGAACCGCGGCAGCGGCCCTATGGCTATCTCACCAAAGCAAGCCTCCCAGCGATGCGCTGGCTGCCAACGCCAGGCGAGATCACACGGTGAAGGCAAACGCCGCCTCGCCGGAAATGGTAGTGGTGCAGGGAGACGATCCGCGGGCGCTCGTGAGGCAGGCATTGCTGGACCTGGGCGGGATTGGGCGATTTATCGCTCGCAATGACGTGGTCGTGCTGAAGCCGAATATTGCCTGGGACAGAACGCCGGAGCAGGCGGCGAACACCAATCCAGAGCTAGTGGCGGAGATGGTTCGACAATGCTGGCACGCCGGCGCGAAACGGGTGATTGTCACCGATGTCAGCTGCAATGAGGCGGAACGATGTTTTCGCCGCTCTGGTATCCAGGCAGCAGCACAGGCCGAGGGTGCGGAAGTGGTTCTGCCGGATCCGGCGCGATTTCGTCAGGTTGACCTGGGGGGTAGGGTGCTGCAGGGCTGGCAGGTATTTGAGCCGTTTCTCGAGGCGGATAAAGTCATCAATCTTCCCATCGCCAAACACCATGCCCTGACCGGCGCGACGCTCAGCTTCAAGAACTGGTTCGGCATTCTGGGAGGCCAACGCAATCGCCTGCACCAGCAGATTCATCCCAGCCTGGTGGACCTGGCGGCATTCATGATGCCAACCCTCACCCTGCTCGACTGCTATCGAGTGCTGCTGCGCAACGGCCCGACGGGCGGCAACCTGGAAGATGTCGCGATCAAGAAGACGCTGGTCGCGGGAACCGATCCGGTGGCCATGGATGCCTACGTCGCCAAGGCATATTGGAATCTGGAAAGCGATGCGTTGCCCTATCTGAAACTGGCGGAGGCAGCGTGGGCTGGGCAGGGTGGACTTTACCCAGGTACGCACGAAATTCAGCAAGGTATAGGCGAAGAACGGTTCCGGCCGATGCGGGTTTGCCAGGCATTGAGTCTCCAGAGAGAGCGCGGAACCCTTGATTCAACGGCCTTCCGCTCCTGATGAGACCCCGAACCCCTCTATTGACGGCTTTTTTTCTGTTGACACTTGTACGTCGGAGCAGAGAATATCCTCCCGGGTGTATGTGCGATGCGTCACATTCGCCCTACGAAACCCGGTGGTACACTTCGTGGTTCATTCGGAAACGTCAGATTTATCAAGCTAAATGCTTGCAGCAGGATTCAGTTCGGCTGACTTAACAGGAGGATTTTCGTGACTGTAATTGCATGGGTGTGGTTTGTCTTAGTCGTGAGCGTGCTATCGCTTGTCGCGACGCGGTTCTTCCAGCAGGTCCTTTCGTCACGCTGGGGAAGATTCGCCAGCGTCATCACCGCACTTATTCTGCTGGGTGGAAACGCGGCTTTTGCGGAACCTGCGACTCCGGTTGGAGGCGAAGCGAATCTGCAATTGCCGGATCTGACGCAGGTGCAATTTCTTGGAATGAACGGCCACCAACTGCTGATGTGGGGCCCTGTGTTTTGCGTTTTGGGCATGATCTTCGGCCTGGTCATTTACGTCCACCTGAAGAATATGCCGGCGCACAAATCCATGCTGGAAGTGTCGGAACTGATCTGGGAGACCTGCAAAACCTATCTGATCCACCAGGGTAAGTTCCTCCTGCTTCTCTGGTCCTTCATCGCGGTGGTCATCCTGGCGTATTTCGCCGTGCTGCTCCACTTCAGCGCCTTGAAAGTCATCATCATCCTTGCGTTCAGCATCCTGGGAATGGCCGGCAGCTACTTTGTGGCGTGGTTTGGTATCCGCGTCAATACGCTGGCGAATTCGCGCGCCGCCTATGCTTCCCTGGGCGGTAATCCATATCGCGCCTTCGGTGTTCCGCTCAAGTCGGGGATGAGCATTGGCATGATGCTGATCTCGATTGAGCTGCTGCTGATGTTCAGCATCATCCTCTTCGTTCCAGGCAGCTACGCCGGGCCGTGTTTCATCGGCTTTGCGATTGGCGAATCGCTCGGCGCGGCGGTGCTTCGTCTGGCCGGCGGCATTTTCACAAAGATTGCCGACATCGGCGCCGATCTGATGAAAATTGTGTTCCACGTGAAAGAGGACGATGCGCGCAATCCGGGCGTGATCGCCGACTGCACGGGAGACAATGCCGGCGATTCGGTGGGACCGACTGCCGACGGATTTGAAACTTACGGGGTAGTCCAAGTCGCCCTGATCGCATTTCTGATTCTGGGCGCGAAGAGCGCTACCGTAGGAGTGCAAGTGCTGGTCTGGCTGTTTGCGGTTCGCGTAGCCATGCTGGTGGCGGCGGTTGCGGGCTACTACATCAACGAAGCGATCTCCAAAGCGCGGTTCGGTAATGCGCTTGAATTCAACTTCGAAGCTCCGCTCACCTCACTCGTGTGGATTACTTCGATCGTGACGATTGCCGTCACCTACCCGGTCACCTATCTCCTGCTGCCTAATTTAGGTGGAGATCCCACGCTCTGGTGGAAACTGGCCACCATCACCTCCTGCGGAACGATCGCGGGAGCCTTGATACCGGAACTGGTTAAGGTGTTCACCTCGACCGAAGCCCGCCACGTGAAAGAAGTGGTGGCGTCGGCAAGGGAGGGTGGAGCTGCCTTGGGTCTGCTGTCCGGGTTTGTCTCCGGAAATTATTCCGCTTACTACCTGGGACTGGCAGTCACAATTTTAATGTCGATCGGCTACGGGGTAAGCACCCTGGGCTTCCAGAATGTGGTTCTGGCTGCGCCGATGTTCGCATTTGGCCTGGTGGCTTTCGGCTTCCTCGGCATGGGACCGGTGACTATCGCAGTCGACTCATTCGGACCTGTCACAGACAACGCCCAGTCGATCTATGAGCTGTCGTTGATCGAGAACGAGCCGGATGTGCAGGCGCAGGTGAAAAAAGACTACGGCGTGAATGTCGATTTCGAACGCGCCAAGAGAATGCTGGAGGCGGGCGACGGCGCAGGGAATACGTTCAAAGCCAGCTCCAAGCCGGTGCTGATTGGTACGGCGGTCGTGGGCGCCACAACCCTGATCTTCGCCACTATTATGGCGCTGACCAACTCGCTGACCACAAACGTGGACAAGCTCTCTCTTCTGCACGCTCCGTTTCTACTGGGTCTGATCACGGGAGGCGCGGTGATTTACTGGTTCAGTGGCGCTGCTACCCAGGCCGTGACCACGGGCGCTTACCGTGCCGTGGAGTACATCAAGAGAAATATGAAGATTGAGGGAGCCGAAAAAGCCTCCACACAAGATAGCAAGATGGTAGTAGCGATTTGCACCCGTTACGCGCAAAAGGGGATGCTGACGATCTTCATCTCGCTGTTTTTCGCGGCACTATCGTTTGCGTTTCTGGATCCATTCTTCTTCATCGGCTATTTGATATCGATTGCTCTGTTCGGGCTCTACCAGGCTATCTTTATGGCGAACGCGGGCGGCGCCTGGGATAACGCCAAAAAAATCGTCGAAGTCGAGTTGCATGAAAAAGGAACGCCGCTCCACGAAGCCACTGTCGTCGGCGACCTGGTGGGTGACCCGTTCAAGGACACAGCTTCCGTGGCTCTGAACCCGGTCATCAAGTTCACGACGCTGTTTGGCTTGCTGGCGGTGGAGTTAGCCGTTCAGCTGGCTTCGACCCACCCGATGCTTACCCACGTGTTGGCGGGGGTCTTCTTCCTGATCTCGTTCTATTTCGTGCACCGTTCGTTTTATGGAATGCGCATTGGAAGCGACGAACCCGCGAAGACGTCTGGTTCCTAATGCACGTGGAAGCATATCCAAAGTTTGCTGGCGCCTCTGCTCTTGTATAACGGGTCAAGACCAAGCGGGCCGGCAACAAACCAATGGCTACTCTTACCCATCCCCCCAGGGTGATAAGAGTAGCCATCCGGTGTCTCTGGGCAAGATACGGTCCCCATCCCTCGCTCGCGCATCTGTAACGGAGTGGGCTTACACTGGTAAACCTGTGGATTCGTAGACCATGGTGAAACCTCTCACACCGCTGTCGATTCCGCCGAGCTCGACACGCAGCCGGCGAACACGGCCGTGCCGATGAATACAAAATCACATACCAGGGGGAAATGGAGATGAACACCATCACCGTGAAAGACGGAACCACGATTTATTTCAAAGACTGGGGAAAGGGGCAGCCCATCGTTTTCTCGCATGGGTGGCCGCTTTCGGCGGATGACTGGGATACGCAAATGCTGTTTTTCCTCAATCATGGCTATCGCGTCATTGCCCATGACCGTCGAGGCCATGGACGGTCCTCGCAAACAAGCGACGGACACGACATGGATCATTATGCCGACGACCTCGCAGCATTGACGGCGCATCTCGACCTGAAAAACGCCATACATGTCGGCCATTCAACCGGCGGTGGCGAGGTGGCACGCTACCTGGGACGGCATGGAGAGAGCCGAGTCGCGAAGGCTGCGCTGATCAGCGCGGTACCACCGCTGATGGTCAAGACGACGTCCAATCCGGGCGGCCTTCCCAAGGAGGTTTTCGATGGATTGCAAGCACAACTCGCTGCCAATCGTACGCAATTTTATCGCGATCTCCCGGCGGGTCCCTTCTATGGCTACAATCGGCCCGGCGCGAAGTCCTCGGAGGCAATCATCCAGAATTGGTGGCGCCAGAGCATGATGGGCGGCGCGAAGGCGCATTACGACGGCATCGTCGCATTTTCACAGACCGATTTCACGGAAGACCTCAAAAAGATCACCGTACCAGTGCTGGTGATGCACGGTGAAGACGATCAGATTGTGCCATTCGCCGATGCCGGCCCCCTGTCAGCGAAGCTGCTCAAAAACGCCAAGACGAAGTTCTATCCCGGCTTCCCGCATGGCATGCCAACCACACAGGCGGAAACTATTAACGCGGACCTTCTGGCATTCATCCAGAGCTGAATCAACAGGGGCGAGTCTGCCTTGCACGCAGCTCGCCTTTGCATTCTTCCTGCGGCGAAGAAAATTTTTCGAGTTGAAGATCGCGAGCGAGTTCGGCTGCGTTACTCTTTCTTGCTTTTCACATCTGCTATCGGGCGAAAGCGCAGCGCCGACCAGACTTCATCTAGCTCAACAATGGAAACCGGGCGCCATCCGTTGCGCGTCATCGCGGCGGCGAGGATGTCCCGGCTTAGATCGCTGTCGATGCCCGCGGTCTTTTTCGGATACGTAATCCAAAACACAGCCCCCGGTGCAGCGCGCTGCAACAATCCAGGCACCGTCTTTTCGATCTCGGCCATGTGGGTGGCGAAGAATTGGATGAACTGATATGTACTGGCCGGCTGGGTGGCAGCTTTAACGCCTTCGGGCAATGGGGCGAGTCGTTGCGCGTAGCCATCCGGCGCTGCCAGGAAAAGCGCTCGCATTCCAGGTTTCAGTCCAAGCTTTTTGACAATTGGATTCGCTGTCATCGTTGTTCCCCTTGCTGGAGAGGGCAAAGCGATTGCAACTCAGCAAGCTGGTCTCTGTCAACGAAGATCACGCGACTACTCCGCTGCTACCAAACCACTGCAGCCCTGAAAAACTTCTTCGCGAATCGGAAGCCGCGCGCGGCCGATGACTTCTCGTTGGGGAAAGCGGCTACCATGGGAGCGTGCCTATGTTCCCCAATGTGCCTTCGCCGCTGGCGCATACCAGCGCCGAGATGCTGGAATTTGCGCGCCTGCGGGAGATGGTTGCAGGGTACGCCACGACCGGCCCCGGCCGAGAATGGACGCTGGCGTTGCAGCCCTCCGGCGATGCGGATGGGCAACCATCGAGCAGCAGCGAGTCAGCGAATCGCTGCGATTATTGCGCGCCGGACCGAGTTTCGATTTTCACGGACTGATCGATCCCGGTGACTGGCTGGACCGCGCCCGTATTCACGGAGCGGTGCTGGAAGTGGATGAGCTGCGCGCTTTGTCAGCGCTGGTCGGGCGGTTTCGCGCGTTCCAGGAATGGCAGCAAACGTTGTCGGAAGAATTGCGCGAGCAAATCTCCTCCCTGCGAGAACTGGCGATGCCGCTGGTCGATAGCCGATTTGCAGGGTTAGTGCAGGCGCTCGACGGAAAATTTGAAGCGGATGGGTCGATTGCGGATCACGCCTCCCCGGAGCTGGCGCGGATTCGCCGCCAGATGGAGCGACAGCAACGCGCGATCGAAGAAAGTCTGCGGTCGATGCTGCGGCGGCTGGGCCCCGAAGGCTCCTTACAAGAAGACTTGATTACGGTGCGCGGCGAGCGTTTTGTGTTGCCGGTAAAAGCGGAATGGAAACGGCGTGTTCCGGGCGTGATGCATGGGGCAAGTTCCAGCGGGCAGACCTATTTTATTGAGCCCATCGAAACCATCGAGCAGAACAATGAGCTGCAGCGGCTGCTGGAAGAAGAGCAGGAGGAAGAACACCGTATCCTCGCCGCCATGACGCGGCAAGTGGGCGAACATGCGGAGGCAATTCGCGGCTGCGCCACGATCCTGGCGGAAGTGGAGTCACTGTTTGCGAGGGCGAGATTTGCGGCCGACTTTCAATGCACAGCGCCTGTCTTTTCAGAGAAGGGATCGGAGCGAATCTTTCTGAAAGCAGCGCGTCATCCACTGCTGGAAAAACGACTGCGTGGAGAAGCTCTGTCGCGACGATCCGCGCGCGACGAACAAGCCGCCGAATCCAAGACGATCGTGCCGCTGGACCTGGAGCTGCCCGCCGCCACGCCGCAGTTGATCATCAGCGGACCGAACACTGGCGGCAAAACTGTGGCGCTGAAAACGGTTGGGTTGCTGGCGTTGATGGCGCAGGCCGGGATTCCTGTTCCGGCGGAGGCAGTGGAGCTGCCCATGTTTGACGCAGTGCTGGCAGACATCGGCGACGCGCAATCGATCGAGCAGGACCTTTCCAGCTTCTCAGCGCACATCACGCGATTGAACGAAATATCGAAGCTGGCAACAGCAAACTCCCTGGTGTTGCTGGATGAGCTGGGATCGGCGACTGACCCGGAGGAAGGAGCGGCGCTGGCGGCTGCCATTGCGGCACATTTTTCCGCACGCCACGCCTGGTGTTTGATCTCCACCCATCACACTTCGCTGAAGGTATACGCGGCCAACACTGCCGGCGTACAGAATGCGGCGGCGGGATTTGAAGAGGAAACATTCGCTCCCACCTATCACATTCGCGTTGGCGTGCCAGGGGTCTCGGCAGGCATCCACATTGCCGAGCGGCTTGGAATGGATGCGGACATCCTTGCGAATGCGAAGCAAAGGCTGGGTAGCCAGGCGGTGGAAATTGGGCGCTTTCTCGACCGATTGCATGCGGACCTGCTGACGGTGAATACAGAACGAGCGCAACTACAGCGGCGGGAGCAAGAGATTGCGAAAGAACGCGCGCGGCTGGAGCGCGAGGGACGCCAGGAACAGCAGCGCAAGGTGCAGGAGATGGAAGGGAAGTTGTCCTCTCTGCTGAAGGCCTTTGAAGCCCAGGTGCGAGAGGTGCTGCGAGGCATTGAAGACCGCAGCGCGCAGCAAAAGGTGGCCAAGCAGGCCGAGCGCGGGCTGGCAAAACTGCGGCGCGAATTCCGGGAGCAGGTGGATGCCACGGTGGTGGCGCATCAAACCGGCGCGGACCGTGGCGATCCGAACGCACAGCCGCACATCGTGCGCAACGTGAGTGTAGGCGACACGGTGAAGCTGCGTTCGCTGGGAAAAACCGCATTGGTGGAGCGGCAAGTGGATGATGAGAACTTTGAGGTCTCGGTGGGGCAGTTGAAAATGCGGATTCGCCGCGGTGACATCGCCGAGGTTGTAACCTCCGCGGCCGACCGCACGCGCCAGCTGACACCGGTCGCGGCAGCGCGCAGCAAAGGGATCCGGGTTTCGCTGAATCGAGAACGTGCACATGGAATTAATTCGGGTGCGACTGAGATCAACGTGATAGGTCGAACGGTAGAAGAGGCGACGGACGCGGTGGAGAAATTTCTGGACCAGGCGTTTCTGGAAGGTGTGCCGCAGGTGCGCATTGTGCATGGCGTCGGCATGGGAATTCTGCGCAAGGCGCTGCGTACCTACCTGGGCAACCATCCGCAGGTCGACAAAGTGAGCGAGCCGCCTCAGAATGAAGGCGGAGCGGGCGCGACGGTGGTGGAGTTGCGGCAATAGCGTCTGGAAAACTCGTATTTTCAGTGCTACCATCACCGCGGCTGCGATAGTTTGCATCCTAGATTGGGCGCGAGAGAGAACCATGATTCAAGTGATTACAGTGGAACGGGAATATGGAAGCCGCGGCGGCGAGTTTGCCCGGCTTTTGGCGGAACATTTGAAGTGGGACTTACTCGATCAATCTTTGATTGACGAAGTGGCGAAGCGCGCCGGCGTGCCGACCATCGAGGCACGGCGGCGGGATGAGCGGCTTGATCCCTGGTACAGCAAGGTGGGGCGGGCGTTCTGGCATGGCAGCAACGAACGCGCCTCTGCCATTCTGGAGAAGGAGATTTTTGACACCACGCGCATGAGCGAACTGACGCAGGAAGTGATGGTGGAAAAGGCACGAGCTGGCAATTGCGTGATAGTCGGTCGTGGCGCGGCGTGCGCGCTGCATGGAATTCCCGGATGTTTTCACACCTTCGTGTATGCCTCAACGGCCAGGAAAGTTCGCTGGTTCGAACAAGCATTCCCTGACAAAAAAGCGGTGGCGGAGCGAGAACTGGCGGCCACGGACCAGCGACGCGCAGATTACGTCGAGCATTTTTATCACAATGTGTGGAACGACTATCGCATCTATCACCTGATGCTGAATTCCTGCATGGGATTCGACGCGATGATCGGCGCCACCATTGAGGCTACTGGCGTCTAGTGAATTCGTTCTTCGTCGTGCGGGAATCATCTCAGGTGGCGCGATTCCTGGAATTCTTCTAACGCTGCGCGTGCAGCGGCAGCTCCTGAACATATTGGTACGCCGGATTCTGCCGCTGTTGCCGCAGGATGCCGGCAATCTGTTTCCAGGTGGCGTATAGACCGTGTGGCGTAGGCGGCAGATCATCGCGAATCAATGCATGCAGTTTTGCCAGCCGATAGCAAGGAACGGCGGCGTACATGTGATGCTCTGTGTGGTAATGCATGTGCCAGTAGAGAAAGCTGAGCAACGGATTCAAGGTGATGGTACGGCAGCACAGGCGAAAGTCAGGCACGTTATCCTGCAGACCGGCGTGCTGGCTGTTATTGCAGAGGTAATGCAGCCATCCTCCATAAAATGGCGCCAGCGTAATGACAACGGGTAGCATCCACCAATGCATCAGAATCGAGACTAGAAGGATCGTTCCGTGACCCGCGAGCAACAGCCGCGCCCACCGCACCAGATTGCGCTTCCCTTTTCCGGCAGCGTCTGGAAATAGAGAATTCTCCCAAGGACCCTGCAGCCTGCCGCGAGCAATTCGTATCGTTTTCGAAAGCGTCTGCCATAGTCCAATCGGGTTGATGAATCCGGTTTTGAGAAAACCCTTCAGCGATAAGTCGACGGGAAGAACCACTTCCAAATCGTCGGGCGGATGCAGCGTGTATTTGTGATGCTCGGTGTGGCTGGCCCAGAACTCATACGGATTGTGCCAACCCAGAAATGCAAAGACGCGCGCGAAAAACCAATTGAGCGATTTCGTTTCAAATACAGAGTTGTGGACAAACTCATGAAAGCCGTTGATCAGGAATGCCCAGAACATCCCATGAATGAAGCATAGAAGGACGACCACAGGCCAAGGCAACCGGCCAGCGGAGGCGAAGGCAAGCGTGCCGGTGAAAGCCAGTAATCCCAGATAGCCGGCAGTCTGGAGAAACCCCATGAAATCGCTGCGCCGGTTCAGCGTTTGCAACTGTGCGCTGGTGATCGGCGAACGATACCAGGCGACTTTTACGGGCTGGTGCGATGCATTCATGCGCGGGTCCTACGACTCGATTCCAGCATAACGTGAGCTGGAGGATCGAAGGAATTTCCCCTGTTTTCATGAAAGACAGGTGCGCGTCGCATTCCCTGGCAACTGGAGGAGGATGCACAGGTTACAAAGGTGTTGACGGGGCGTGCTCGGCGCCCCGAAACGGGCAGCTGCGGAGGCTCCCGAGCATAGAATCGAGGCAGTATCCTGCGCGCGTGGTTCTGAGGAAAATGCGTCCCGAACTCCAAAAAGCAATTCAATTACTGCGGACCGATCCTGCGGGCGTGCCCCATGCACTGCGGTTGCTGCAGGGCACGGTGTTCTCCTTCAGCATGAAATTATGCGGGCATCGTGAAGACGCGGAAGACACCATGCAGGATGTGCTGGTGAGTTCTCTGCCGCACCTGGCAAAGATCGAAGATCCTCGAGCGCTGTCGGTATGGCTCTATACGGCGGCGCGCAACCGATGCTGGCGCAAGCGAAAGAAGGAATCCACCTATAAAACGGTTGCCCTGGAAGATTTGATGACGGACGGAGCCGAGTTAAGCGCGCTGCTGACGGCGGCGGCAGCAAGCCCAGAGGCGAAGGCGCTAACCCACGAAGATCAGCGAAGGGTCCATCAGGCGGTGCTGCAGCTTTCACCGCAATATCGGCTGGTGCTGGTGCTTCATGACATGGAGGAACTCGACACCGAACAGGTAGCAGCAGTGCTTTCGCTGCAGCCTGGAACAGTGCGTGTGCGCCTGCATCGGGCACGACTGCTGCTGCGGAAGGAGTTGGAGAAGCTGCACCGCGGACCGGCGGATTTCCTCACGCCGCAAAAAGCCATCCGGCGAAAAACGCCCACGGGAATGCATGGAAATCTTCGGGAATCTCTCCGAATACCTGGATGGGCGGATGGAAAAGAAGAGCTGCAAACAGATGCAGGCGCATATTGATGCTTGCCCGGCCTGCATTGCCTTCCTGTCTGACCTGAAACTGGCCATCGATCGATGCCGCCAACTGAATATGCCATTCGACAGCGATACCTGCGCCTCACTCCGTCGGTTGCTTGCGGAAGAATATCTGCGCCTGCTGCAAAGCCGGTCGTCCGACGCAACATCGACCGTTGCTTCCTAAAAGCTCTCCGCAAAAATAATTCAGAAAAGCTGTAACGTTTCCCCGCCTCGCGGTCTTTATTCGACTGAACACCCAAGTGAAAGGGATTCAGGCGATGGGACGTAGGAGTCGTGTGAGCAAGACGATGGCCCTGCTGGTGGGCCTCACGTGGCTGACGGTTGCGGGAGGGCGGGCTGGCTGGGCACAGGAGGCGGAGCCATCCGCGGCAGCAGCGCCTGCACTGACATTACGCCAGGCGATTGGCCAGGCCCTGGGGAAAAACCCGGAGGCGGCAATGGCGCAGGCCGATTTGAAAGCGGCAACGGCGGGTGTGACCCAGGCGCGCACAGGACTGCTGCCGCGGCTGAATTTTGCCGAAGATATTTCACGCGGAAATGATCCCGTGTATGTCTTTGGAACTCGACTCCGGCAGCAACAATTCACATCGGCGGATTTCGCGTTGAACAGTTTGAACAAGCCAACGCCGGTGGGCAATTTTGCGACGCGCTTCAGCGGATCGTGGATGCTATTTAACTGGTTCGGCACCCAGGAACAGATTCACGGGGCCAGGTTTGCAGCCGCCGGCGCAACGGCGATGAGCGAGCAAGCGAACCAGGGAATTGTGCTTCGTGTAGTCGAAGCATACCAGGCCGTGTTGTATGCACAGCGACGGGTCGATGTTGCGCAGCACGAAGAGACAACGGCGCAAGCCCTGCTGGCCGACGCGAAAACAAAAGTCCACGCTGGCCTCGCGGTTGATTCTGACATGCTGGCCGCGCAAGTGAATCTGTCAGAGCAACAGGAAGCGCGCATTGCCGCCGAAGGCGATGCCGATGTGGCGTGGGCACAGCTCGAAGCAGCCATGGGTGCGGACACGGTTTCTCCCCGCCCGACGCTGCAGCCAATCGAGGCGCGCAGTTTTCCTGACGGCGTGTTGGCGGACGACATTGCAAGCGCACTGAAGGCAAGGCCCGACCTGAAGGCGCTGAGACAGCGGACATTGGCGGAGGACGCGGCAGCGAAGTCGGCAAGAGATAGCCTGGCGCCCGCGGTGAGCGCCTACGGCAACTGGGAACTGGACAATCCTAACTTCACGGGCGGCGGTGGCAATAACTGGGTTGCCGGAGTGCAACTCAATCTCGACATCTTCCCCATGGAGAAGCGTGCCCAGCTTGCCCAGCAGCGGGCCGCGCAGCAAAAAGCGGAAGCACAG
This sequence comes from uncultured Acidobacteriota bacterium, assembly GCA_963794795.1. Taxonomy (GTDB): domain Bacteria; phylum Acidobacteriota; class Terriglobia; order Terriglobales; family Acidobacteriaceae; genus JAKAAZ01. The sequence continues at coordinate 158,184 of CAWCFC010000022.1, forward strand.
GAGCGCGCGGGCGAGCAGCAGATTCGCCTGGCGGTGAACCGCGCCTGGACCGAACACCGTACGGCGGAGCGCATTGTGGCGACAGCGCAGGCATCGATGCAGCAGTCTGCGGAGAGCCTGCGAATCGTGCGCAACCGCTATAAGGCAGGGCTGGCGACGATGACCGATCTGCTGCGTGCTGAAGATGCGCAACGCCGGAGCCAGAACGATTATTGGCGCGCCGTGTACGGAAACACAGTGGCGTATGCGGCCCTGATGTATTCGACCGGCGCCCTTACCCCCGATTCAGCGGAGACCCTGCAATGAAGCCAGCGCTATCTTCTCTACTCATTTTGACTCCCATGCTGCTATTGGGCTGCTCTCACGAGAGCCAACCGGTGCAGGCAGCAACTCCCACGGCGCAAGCGCAACTGGTGAAGGCCACCGAACAAGAGGTGCCACAGTCGATTCGTACCAGTGGCACCGTGCATGCGAAGGAAACTGCGATGATCTCCGCGCAGATGCCGGGGATAATCCGCCAAGTGCTGGTACAGGCTGGGGACCGTGTTCGTACGGGACAACTGCTGATCGCGCTTGACGACTCGGCGATGCGTTCGGAATTGAATCGAGCGACGGCAGCACAAATAGCAGTTGAGAAACAGCAGATGGCGGCGCAGGCAGGCGCGACGCTGGCCGCCGGAACGCTCGTACGCTATCAGGAACTGAAGAACGAAAAAAGCGTTAGCCCGCAGGAATTTGACGAAGTGCAGCAGCGCTCCGAGTCAGCGGGGCTACAGTTGCAGGCGTTGCAGGCGCAGACCAGCGAAGCGAAGGCCGCGGTGGCCGGCGCAAGGACTCAGTTGGGATACATGCAACTGCGCGCTCCATTCGCTGGAATCGTGACGGCGCGCACGGCCGATCCGGGAACGCTGGCGACCCCGGGAGCTCCCTTGTTGCAGATTGATCGCGACGGTCCGTTGCAGCTGTACACCTCCGTTGACGAATCCTTGATTGGCTCGGTGCGAATGGGAATGAAGATACCGGTGAGCGTGGACGGAATGGGCGCAGCCGACGGCACGGCAATCGTGACGCAGATTGTGCCCGCGGCGGATCCGTCGAGCCGCAGCTTTCTGGTGAAGCTGGATCTTCCCGCCTCCAAACAGCTGCGTGCAGGAATGTATGCCACCGCGAATTTTCCTGGCGCAATGCGTTCGGTGATTCTGTCGCCGCAGTCCGCGGTGGTCATGCGCGGATCGCTGCCATGCGTCTACGCGCTGGATGCAAATGGCGTTGCGCAGCTTCGCTATGTGACGCTGGGAAACCGGCACGGCGATGACATCGAAATACTCTCTGGCGTGGCAGCGGGAGAGACGCTGGTAAATCATCCGGACGATCGCGACCTGGCCGGCAAGCGCATTGAGGCTCAACCATGAAGCCCTCCCCCATCGAACCGAATTCGGAGAGCTCGAGTAAGCCGCACGGTATCGCAGGACTGCTGGCGAGCATGTTTCTGAATTCGAAGTTGACGCCGCTGTTTATTGTGGCGTCGCTGGTGGTGGGATTGTTCGCGGTGCTGGCGATACCACGTGAAGAAGATCCGCAGATCCAGGTGCCGATGCTGGACGTGATGACGGCTATGCCTGGCTCATCACCGGCAGAAGTGGAGCAGCGAGTCACCAATCCGATCGAGAACCTGATGCACGAAATTTCGGGAGTCGAATACGTCTACTCGATTTCGAGTCCGGGACAGAGCCTGGTGATTGTGCGCTTCAAGGTCGGCACGCCGGAACAGGATGCGCTGGTCAAGGTGTACAGCAAGCTCGATTCGAATGCCGACCGGACACCGGTGGGCGCTTCGTCATCGCTGGTGAAGGTGCATTCGATCGACGATGTGCCGATTCTGGCGCTGACGTTGTGGGGAACGAATTACAACGGCTATCAACTGCGGCAAATCGCAGAAGAGGTACAGCACACGATTCGGCAGGTGCCGGACGTTTCGGAAACGAAGTTGATCGGCGGTCAGACGCGCGCTATGCGAGTTGTGCTGAGCACCGCGAAGTTGTCGGCCTTCGACATTTCTCCCGACATGGTCGTTGAGCGACTGAAGGCGGCGAACGCTCGCACCCAGGCAGGCGAGTTTGCTGAGGGCAACCAGGAAATTCTTGTGGACGCGGGAAACTTGTTCAAAGACACGAACGATTTGCCGGCGTTGTGCTTGGGGTTGCCGATGGGCGTCCAGTCTATCTGCGGGATGTGGCGGACAAAATTGTCGATGGTCCCGCGGAACCGCACGACTACGTATTGTTCGGGACGACCCGGGCCAGTGCGCGCGGAGGGTCGGCGCAGGAATATCCCGCGGTGACCATTACGATTGCGAAGCGGAAAGGCACCAACGCAACCGACATCTCTCGCGCAGTGTTGAAGCGAGTGGCAGAGATGCGCGGCGTGACCGTGCCTGCCGACGTGACGATGACAACGGCGCGAAATTACGGTGCGACCGCCAAGGCCAAGTCCGACGAACTGCTGAAGCATCTGCTGCTGGCCACTCTTTCCGTGACCTTTCTGATTGCGCTGTTTCTTGGCTGGCGAGAGTCGGGCGTGGTGCTGCTGGCCATTCCGGTCACCCTGGCTCTGACCATGGTCGTTTTTTACCTGCTTGGCTACACGCTGAATCGAGTGACTTTATTCGCGCTGATCTTCAGTATCGGCATATTGGTCGACGATGCCATTGTTGTAGTCGAAAACATGGTCCGCCATTTTCGCTTGCCGAAAAACCGCCGCCGTCCGCTGAGTGAAGTTGCAGTAGAGGCTGTAGCCGAAGTCGGCAACCCCACAATTCTGGCGACCTTCACCGTGATCGCGGCAATTCTGCCGATGGCTTTTGTGCGCGGACTGATGGGGCCGTACATGAGGCCGATTCCAGTGGGCGCGTCGACGGCCATGATGTTTTCTTTGATCGTCGCGTTCGTAGTGTCGCCATGGGCCGCGATGCGACTGCTGGGGCGCAAACATTTGAGCGGCGCGCATACATTGGAACCGGAGAAGGAAGGATGGCTGACGCAGTTCTATCGGCGGGTGATGCATCCGCTGCTGTACAAGCCACGTACGCGCTACATCTTTCTCGGCGTGGTGGTGCTGCTGCTAGTGGCGGCGTGTGCGCTGGTGCCGTTGAAGATGGTGCTGGTAAAGATGCTGCCCTTCGACAACAAAAGCGAGTTCCAGGTGATGATCAACATGCCCGATGGCACTCCTCTAGAGCAGACCACGCGTGTGGCGCAGGCACTGGGGGGCTACCTGAGCCAGCAGAACGATGTGACGAACTATCAGATCTACGCGGGCACGTCGGGGCCATACAACTTTAATGGGTTGGTGCGGCATTATTACCTACGCAGCCAGCCGAACCAGGCAGATATTCAGGTGAATCTGTTGCCCGCCGATATGCGCAGCGCACAGAGTCATGCAATCGCGAAACGGATGCGGCCGGGGCTGGACCAGATCGCGCAGCGGTATGGAGCGCGGATTCAAGTCTCCGAAGTACCCCCGGGGCCTCCGGTGCTGCAGACACTGGTCGCAGAAATATACGGACCGAATCCTCAAGGGCAGTTGGAGGTTGCTCGCCAAGTGAAGCAAATCTTCCAGCAGACCAAAGGCGTGGTGGACACCGACTGGTACATGCAGGACCCGCAGCAACAACTGGTGTTGCAGGTCGACGAAACCAAGGCGGCGCTGCATGCAATCGCTGTGGCGCAGATCGCGCAGACGATTCAACTGGCCGCGTCTGGGATGCAAGCGGGGCTGCTGCACTCGCAGGATGCGCGGGAAGCGGTACCGACAATCGTGGAACTGGATCGGCCAGACCGCTCGTCACTGGAGTCGCTGGAGAACATCAAGGTGCGCGGCGCCGACGGCAGCATGGTTTCATTGCGCGAACTGGTGGACGTGGAGCACACCACATTGACGCCGGATATTTATCACAAGAATCTGAAGCGCGTTGTGTACGTGACCGGTGATGTGGCGGGTGCCGAAGAGAGTCCGGTCTACGCGATTATGAAGATGAACCAGGCGCTGGATAGGCTGACGCTGCCCGACGGATACAAGCTGGTTCGCTACAACTCTGTCCAACCGGAATCGACCGACCACTACTCGATGAAGTGGGACGGCGAGTGGCAAATCACGATTGAGGTCTTCCGTGATCTGGGACTCGCCTTTGCCGCGGTGCTGATCCTGATCTACGTGCTGGTGGTGGGCTGGTTCAAATCCTTTACGGTGCCGCTGGCGATCATGGCGCCGATTCCGTTGACGCTAGTGGGGATTCTTCCGGCGCATGCGTTGCTGGGAGATTTTTTCACCGCAACATCGATGATTGGGTTCATTGCGGGAGCGGGCATCATCGTACGCAATTCGATTCTGGTGGTGGACTTTATCGAGCTTCGACGGCGCGAAGGCATGCCACTGGCGGAAGCCGTGATCGATGCGGGCGCGGTACGGCTGCGTCCGGTGTTGCTGACTGCTGCAGGCGTGGTGGTGGGCGCGAGCGTGATTCTGACTGACCCAATTTTTCAGGGGCTGGGGCTGTCGCTGATTGCCGGCGGCGTAGCCTCAACGTTTCTGTCGTGGCCAGCGGTACCCGTGTTGTATTACATGCTGAATGCCCGCCAGGAGCGGGAGCACCAAACATCTATCCCCACCCAGCAAGAGGAGGTTTTCCATGACGGTTGATCGAGCGGTTCGTTTGATGGCAGGCGTGATGGTGCTGGTCTCGCTTGCACTGGCACGATGGGTTTCACCGAATTGGCTTTGGCTGACGGCATTTGTTGGACTGAATTTGTTGCAGTCCGCGTTCACCAATTGGTGTCCTGCAATGACGTTCTTTCGAAAGATGGGCCTGTCAGAACCCGGCAAAGCGACGCTGTAAGTCCGCTGGCAATAGTGCGACACAAAGGAGAACGCAATGAAAGTAAACGTGAGTCACATTGGAAAAACACGATTTCAGATACGGGCGAGGCAACACATCATCGACTGCGATCAGCCAGTAGAGAACGGCGGGGACGATGCGGCGATGACGCCACCGGAGATTTTTCTGGCATCCCTGGGATCATGCGCTGCTTTTTACGCGGCACAGTTTCTTTCCAGCCGCAAACTGGCGGATCGCGGGCTGGAAGTATCGGTGGAGGCAGAAAAGCTGCGCGATCCGGCGAGGCTGGGAAACTTCGTCATCAAAGTACAAAGCCCGGTCAGCCTGACTGGCGACCAGTCCGTAGCCATGGAGCGCTCGGTGCATCATTGCCTGATTCATCAGACTATGCTGCAACCGCCGCAGGTTGCCATCGAGATTGTGGAGACGAAAGAGCCGGCGATTGTTTAAGGATTGAAACGAAACAGCATCCGCTGGCCAACTGGCAACGGACGCTTCTTTTTTCAAAGTCGAATGCGAGGACGCGACGTCAGATGCGCATCGGCATGATGATGTAGCGATAGCGGAAATCGTCTTTGGCGTCTTCCGGGCGAACCTGGCCCGCGGTCTGGGCGTCTTTGAATTCCAGCCGCACCTCGCTGACATCGCCAACGGCCTTCAGAAAATCGACCATGTAAGTGGAGTTGAACCCGATGACGAGCGGATCCATGTTGTAGGGTGTCTCGATGGTGTCTTCGGATTCGCCGGCCTCGGTGGAGGACGAAGAAATCTTCATTTCGTTCTGTTCCAGGCGCACCTTGACCGCGCCGGATCTCTCATCGGCGAACTGCGCAACACGCTGGATGGATGCCAGCAGGTCAACGGTTCGCACGATCACGAAGCGATTGTTGTCGCGCGGTAGAACGGCTTCGTAATTCGGGAACTGGCCGGTAAGTTTGCGCGAGGTTAAGACGCGATTGCCCACCTGGAAATAAAGCGTCTGTTCATCGTCAGAAAAGTCGATGAATTCCTCTTCAGTATTCGCCAGCAGCGACTGCAACTCCGCCAGCGCTTTACGCGGAATCAGAAGCTTTTTCTCTCCGCTGACGGCAAGATTTTCGTTTGTTTTCTCGATGTGCGCGAGACGGTGACCATCGGTGGCAACCATGGTGAGGCTGCCGGCTTTCACCAGCAATAATGCACCATTCAGCGTATAGCGTGACTCTTCATTGGCGACCGAGAAGATGGTTTTGCCGATCATGTTGCGTAGCACAGATGCAGGCAGACGAATCGCGCCGGCAGTCGGGAACGGCAGCACCTGCGGAAAATTCGCACGCGCCATTCCCACCATTTTTGTGTTGGAGCGGCCGAGACGAATCTGGACCCAATGATTTTCCATCAGCTTGATGCTGATTTCGCCATCCGGCAGCAGCTTGATGTAGTCGAATAATTTTCGCGCTGGAATGGTGCAGGAACCTGGCTTTTTGACCTTGGCGACGCAGGAAGTACGGATGCTTTGATCGAGATCGGTGGCGGTGATCGTCAGTCGATCCTGGTCGGCTTCCAGCAAGAAGTTGGATAAGATCGGAATCGTCGTCTTGCGTTCGACAACGCCTTGAGTGGCTGTTAATTCGCGCAGCAACAGCTGCCGATTTACGCTGATTTCCATCGCAGTACTCTCGACCACTGGCTTCTCCGGCTGGACTTCCAGACTTGGCATTCAGAACGTCTCTCTTTTCAACCTTATATACCACGGGAGCGTCCCGCTGCGAACCGACTGTGAAGGTTGCCTTCATTGTAGAGAACAAACCCTAGGTCCGGCATCGAAATCCGCTGCGGAAAATAGGGTACAGACGATGAAATTGAGGCGCTAGCCCGATCTTTCTGCGGGTTGCTGCTTTGGCGTTTTTGGGTGGTTTGGATCGGCGGCTGTCTGAAGCGTGTAGTTTCGGTACTACGGAAAGAATTAAATAGAAATTCAAAGACAGTAGTAATAGCAGATGGCGGTGGAAATTTGGATAAGGAGGCCGCAGCCAATGAAACATGGGATGCGAGCCGTGTCCTGTTTTCTAAATCTGGACATAGAGAAAAAGTAAAACCGGGAAATGCCATGCCCAACCGGGGTTGCAGGCGGGTTTACCTAGCTGAATGTCCACACGCTCCACAGGCAAGACGTCAGGCCATGTTCATTTCTCGCACCACATGTGCAAAGCTCATCCCCGAGCAATGGCTACAGGCCTTCCCAGCGTCTGAAGGATGCACAGGAATCACTTTTCCGGCTGGATGCCCAGCTCTCTCGCGATGTCGCCATTCTTCAACTTTTCAATCGCCTCGTTCAGGCTCATTGAGGAGGGAGTTTCCTTGTAATCGCTGGTGATCTCGTCTTCCTGCTCGTTGATGCTTTTGAAAATCAACATGTGACCCTGAATGTGTACGTGGGTCGCGGTGATCTCCCAATGACCCGGGGCCACCTGCGAACGAACGACGCGGAACGTGCCCCCCTTATTCATTTTTCCGAACAGTCCCCAGCCAAATTCAACCGTCTGAATCAGGGTTCCACTTAGGACCTTCACACGTTTTTGAGCAGCATCGACCACGGCTTCACCGGCCATGGCAGCGAAGATGCGGGAAGCGTAGGTCGGCGGCTGGAAGGCTGGGTTGGGCTTGAATGCTAGATGGATTTCCCCGTTGGATTCTCCCGTATACGTCCAAATAAATGCATTTGGCAACATCTTCATCAGGGAGACGGACTGTTGATCGTCGTGGGCGCTGTTCTTTCGTTGTCTTGCCAACACCGTAGGATCGGTGAGGATGCTTTCCATGCGGGTCTCGTCCTGGGCTTGCTGCTGCGGCGTCAATGGATGCCCGTTTAACTCAATCAGCTTGGACACAGTGCCATTCGGCGTTTCGACGACCAGCTTGACGGTGCTTTTTGCCGGTACGGTATCGGAGTCTCGATACATCCAGTGAGTATGGTCGTTCTGGTTGGCCTGCAATTCGTTATAGACCACCTGCTTGACCAGCTCCTGGGCAGAGATTTTCTCGGCGGCAGACTTTTCACAAAACCCTGGCAACAAAAGAAACAACATCAAGGCAATGGCTATACACCAAGGAACTCTCGCCACGGAGTCCGCGGTTTGAATAGCATTCCGTCCATTGAAAACTCGCACGCACACTTCTCCTTTTTTCAATTCGTTACCAGACGGCTGCCTTCGATGCGGCCGTCGTCCAACCCTGGTACCAATTCTCTCGCACCGTGAAAGCCGGCAGGGTTTTGCCGGGTCGCGCCAGCAGCACCTGGTAGAGTTCGATGTTGCCTTGCTGAAAGGCGTAGGCCGAGCCTGCCATGTAGAGCAGCCAGATGCGATAGGTTTTTGCGGAGACGGTTTTCAGAACGCTTGCCATGTTCTGCTGCAAATTTTTGACCCAGAGGCGCAGCGTCTGCTCGTAATGGATACGAAGATTGTCAACGTCGCGCACTTCGAACCCAACAGATTCGGCCACCTCCAACACCTGGCCCAAGGTGACCAGTTCGCCATCCGGGAATACATACTTGTCCATAAAGGAATCTTTGGCGGGAGGGCTCCCCGCGGACCGCGCGATGCCATGGTTCAAAAACAGACCTTCCGGGGAGAGCATGCGCATGACAACGGTGAAATACTCGCGCAGGTTTTTCAGACCGACATGCTCAAACATGCCCACGCTGGCAATTTTGTCGAAGCGTGTTTGCAGCTCGGGGATGGTGCGATAGTCCCGCAACTCGACGCGGCACTTGTCCTCCAGTTGGGCGCGGCTGATTCTTTTCGCAGTCACGGCTGCCTGTTCCTGGCTCAGGGTGATGCCGTAGGTGTTCGCACCGAACCGGGAGGACGCATGCAGCAACAAACTGCCCCAACCGCAGCCGATGTCGAGGAAGCGCTCGTTTGGGGCGAGCGCGAGCTTACGGCAGATCAATTCCAGCTTATTTGTCTGGGCATTCTCCAGCTCTTCAGTGGGATCGCGAAAATAGGCGCAGGAGTAGGCCAGGGTGGGTCCAAGCCAGGTGCGATAAAAGTCGACGGGGAGGTCATAGTGGTAGGAGATGGAGGTGCGGTCCCTATTCAGAGAGTGCTGTCTCCCGCACCGGAACCACTGGGCCAGGTCGGAAGAAGAGCGCCAGAGACTGCGCAGGATGTGATGGCCGGCGCTGCCGGCATGCTGGTACAGATGACGAACCGCGGGGAACGCCGAGAACAGATCGCCTTCAACATCCAGATCCTGGTTAATGAAGGCTTCTCCCAGGGTGCGGTCGGTTGGGTCTTTCAAAAGCGCATACCAGGCCGCCGAGGACTGGATCACAAACGTGCACTGGGGCTGCTGGTTCTGCGATGAAGACCAGGACCATCCGTCGACGCTGCGAACGCCGAAGCAGGGGCCGGAATAGTCGCGAAAGAGTTCCTGAAACAGCTGCGTGCGTTGCGTCTGGTTCGAAGCCGAAAGCATGGTTCCCCCCTCTGTTCGACCAAATCGGCCCATAGAAGAAGCGGAGGACTCAAAGCGATGAGCCGCAAGACTGCTGGATTCATGGTCTACCACTCCATGTAGAGATTCAACTGCGAGTTAAAGTTGCCTCGCCAGGGAAAATGGGGTTCCATAAATGTCGACATCGCCATGCTTTACGGCGACGTCACGGGCCCTGGAAAAAGAACTGCATGCCGATCGCTCGACATGCAGTGGGAGGGCGGAGACGTGTGATCTGTGGGTTAGAACAGAGCGGCTCGAAATGCTGGTTGAGGACCCTTGTGGGGCTCCTGGTGACGGAGCCCCACAAGACGTTTATTCGGCTGCCGGGATGGAACCCATCACGTTGGCAGCCACGGACGCCGTAACCACGGAAGAGAAGCTGGCCTGGGTGGCGACGGTTGGCACGGAGACGGGATTGGTCCCCGCGGAGATGAACGGGCCCAGAGCGCCGGCTGCCGTCGTGGTTGCGTCGCCGCTCACGCTGACCACCAGGCCGGTGAGATTGGCGTCACTCTCATAGTTCACATTGTTGGCAGGGATGAGGTTGATGCCGGCAAAGCTGGGCGACCCGAGGGTGACGGAAGGAATGCCCCGCACCAGCGCACGATGCTCCGCCTCAACGCCCATGATCGATGCGGAGACTTTGGCATAGAGGATGAGATCGGCTTGCGTGAGATTGGAGCCGCTCATGGCCGGATTCGCCTGAGTGGCGCTAAAGCCGTTGTACCCGGCTGCCATGGAAGCGAATTCCTCCACGGCTGTCATATAGGCACCGACGAAGGCGCCTTCGAGAGCGAGCAGAGACCGGCAGAAATCCCGGTGAGCGAGGAGAAGGTTCCGGTTGGATAGTAGAAAGTCTGCGGAACACCCGCACCCGAATCACCGCTGCCATCCGTGGGCAACCCCAGCAGCGAGCGCAACAACTGTGCGTGGGCCACTTCTTCCAGCAGCGCTCCCTGGAGATACGCGACGTTGATGACGCTGCCGGAGGAACCTACATTCACAGCTGTGCCGCCTGCACCAGCGAGGTTTGGGTCGGTGATCACAGCCTGGGTGGAGAGCGCTGTGTAATAGGTGGTGATGGCCAGGCTTTCGGCAATCAGAGCCGCCGTCAAAATGTTGGCTGCGGTATCTGTGGTGCCTGCGGCATTCACAGGCGTGGTTTTCATCATCGAGCCGCCGCTACAGCCATCCACAATAGCCATGGCAGCCGCGCCCACACTGAACATCGTTGCCCCGGTGAGGAAGGAGCGGCGGTTCAGGCCGCCGGCCACACTCAATTCCTTGATCAATTTATCTGTCGCCATAAAGTCTCCTTGTTTGTGTACCCTTCCTTCCGACTCGTCGGGAGGAAGCGATGGTGGTTTACGAGCAGTACGCCCGCACCACATGGTTCGGATTTTTTTGCGATTCGCGATTCTTCTGAAGCGGAGTGATATCCTCCTGCAGCCTGTACGGGGTGGAGGCGCGGATGGATTGGATCGAGCGCAATTTTTCTGGAGGCGGCTGCGACGATACGCGGCGCGGGAATGGATTGTGGGTTGCGGAGGCGGGCGACGCGCTTCGCGTCGCTAGAGGAAAAGGTTGTGTGCGCGAGATTCGGGCGCACAAGAAAATGCCCTGAAGACTCTCATCATGAAAGCCTTCAGGGCAGGTTGACGCGGGCTGACTGGTGCGACTTAATTACTTGTTGAGCTGCTCCATCAGATTGTTGATCATGCGATTCAGATCGGTGTCGGTGTGGCGCAACTCGTCGATCTTGGCGATGGAGTGCATCACGGTGGTGTGGTGCTTGTCTCCGAAGTGGCGACCGATTTCCGGCAGCGACGCTTCCGTCAATTGCTTGGCGAGATACATGGCGATCTGGCGCGGAACGACGATGGAGCGAGAATTGTTTTTCTGCTTCAGCTCCATGATCTTCATGCCGAACTGATCGGCCACCGCGCGCTGAATCACTTCAATCGTCACCTTGCGGACCTGCGTGTCGATGAACTGCTTCAAGCACTGCTGGGTCACGGCCAGGCTGATTTCCACGCCATGCAAACTGCACCAGGCCAGCAGGCGAACCAGCGCGCCTTCCAATTCGCGAACGTTGGTGCGGACGTTGGAAGCGACGAACAGCGCCACATCGACCGGCAGAGTGACGTGTTCGCTCTCCGCTTTCTTCTGCAGAATCGCGACCTTCGTTTCCAGATCGGGCGGCTGAATATCGGCAATCAAGCCCCACTCAAAGCGATTGCGCAGGCGGTCTTCAATTTCCGCCAGCTCTTTCGGAGGGCGATCGCTGGCGATCACAATCTGCTTCATGCTTTCATGCAGTGCGTTGAAGGTATGAAAGAACTCTTCCTGCGTGCGTTCCTTCTGGGCCAGGAACTGGATGTCATCGATCAGCAGCACGTCGACGGAGCGATACTTGTCGCGGAAGCTGGACATGCGATCGTAGCGCAGCGAGTTGATCATCTCGTTTGTAAATTTCTCGCTCGAAACGTAGCAGATGGACGCCTGCGGCTGATGACGTTTCACTTCATGTCCGATGGCATGCATCAAGTGCGTCTTGCCATTGCCGACAGAGCCGTACAGGAATAAGGGGTTGTACGCTTTCGAAGGACGCTCGGCGACAGCTTCGGCGGCGGCGCGGGCAAATTGATTTCCGTTGCCGATCACAAACGCGTCGAAGGTATAACGAGGATTCAGTTGCGCAGCAGTGTCCCAATCGAAGCGGGATTGCTGCGGTGCGGCGGCTGCGTTGGTGTTGTATCGGTTGCGAGCCGGGCTGGAAGAGCGTGTTGGCTGTGGCGCAAAGCCGCCATCCTGACGCACGCGCGGTGGCGGCGCTTCTTCCTGCAAAGCCTCGAAAGAAACTTCGTCGACTTCCAGACCGAGCTGGTCGACGGCTTCCAGGATGTGATCGTTATAGCGCTCGCCGATGTGTTCAAACTCGCGGGTCGGTACGGTGACGACTAACACTCGGCCTTCAATGCGGCTAAAGCGCGTGGGCTTGAACCAGGTGTCGAAGGACTGGTGATTAATCTTTTTTTCAAGCGCGGTCAGGATGCGAAGCCAGGGATTGAGGGTCGAGGAAGCTGTGGCGAGAAATGACATGCTTTTTTCACTTTCAACGTTGCGGCGCGACTACCGCTGCGACTAGGAAATCTGCAGCGGAGCTTGCTCCTTCGAAGCTAAACAATACGGCGAACTCCATGTTCATGTGACGAACTTGAAATTGCCAAAGGTCGTGAGAGTCGTGAGAAATATTGGCTACGGTTTGTCCGATACTCGCTGAAAAGTGGTCGGCCTGGGGCGGTCAGAGCACACGGAACGGGTTGTTCGGATGACGTTAGCGAAAGCCGATACTAGCACATTCAAGTGCGACTAGACAGCAGTGTTTTCGACACAAAATCATTTCTTTTCGAAACTGCACCAAGGCTGGTGAAAGGGCGCGTTCAATGCCGGATTTGGATTGACAGCGGACAATTTTCTCCATCAAAATTCGGTTTGCGCGCACATCATTTTCGTGTACCGGTGCATCACGAAGTTGTATCATCCGCCGCGCGTTTTTGACGAAGCGTGCACAGATAGAATAGCGGACCAACGGCGGCTAGAAAAGTGCCGACAAGAATCGCTGGTAACCTTGGGGTAATGCGATCGGCGCTGGCCGCGAAGATGGTGAAGAAAACTAACGCGCTAGGAGCGACGCCAATCGCGACTGCGCCGAAGCGCCCGAGAGGAACACGAAAAGGCCGCGCTAACGAAGGTTCACGCCACCTTAAAACGGCGAGCGCAACAAATTCCAGAACCAGGCTCAATCCATACAGCAGGATGTCGAGTTCAAGCAGCCGTCTCAGATTGAATCCCAGCGCCAGCGCCCACCCAGCGCCGCACACCAGCACCGCTACCCAGGGAACACCGTTGGCCATACGGCGCTCCAACGCTTTCGGCAGCAGACCGTCGCTAGCCATGGCCGCAGGAACGCGAGCGTAGGAAAGCATGAGTGCGTTGAACATGGCGATGCCTGTCAGCGCGCCGCCGGCCACCACAGCAATGGCAAGCCACTCAGCAAAACGCGGGCCAACATGCGCGGCTAAAATCCGAGCGGCCTCTACCCACGAACCGGTGACAAACATCGACGAAGGAATTCCAGTAAACGCAACCACGGCGATGGGCAGAACATAACTGCCTGCGACCAGCAACACCGCAGCCAGCATGGAGCGAATGTAGTTGCGCTGCGGATCTTCCACCTCTGCCGCAATGGTGGAAGCATTGTCCCATCCCATGTAATTCCAAACCACGAACAGCAACGCAGTCACCATGCTGCCATGCGGTGTTGGCGCCATGCTCGCATGCTGCATAGAATGCCCGGCAATGTGGAACAAACCACTTCTCCAAATGCCCAAGCCGACGATGCCGAGAAAGGGTGTGAGCAGCAGTCCCAGCATCCACAAAGATCCTTGACCAACGGAATATGCGCCGCGCAAATTCCACGCAACGCAAATCACCACCACGGCCAGCGACCACGCCAGACCGCGATGGCCAGCCGTCAACGCAGGATTCAATTGACCGAGGTAGGCAACTGCGAGGGCAGGATAAATCGCCATGTCGAAGACGCTGGCAGAAAGTGACAGCCATGCCTCTTGAAATCCCCAGAAGCGACCGAGCGCGCGGCTGACCCAGATGTAGAAGCCACCATCTTCAGGTAGCGCGCTGGCCAGCTCACCCACCATCAGCGCGGTTGGCAGACTCCAGATAAAGGGGACGATGCACAGCAGCCACAAGGCGCGTCCATAGCCGGCCTGGCCCACGATATCTTCCAGTCCATAGGGACCGCCAGACACCATGAAATACGTAGCAGCAACGAGTGGAAGCAGCCGTAACCGTCGCATGGAGCGCGGAGCTCTCCAGGCAGCGTGCATGCGCGCGAATTGTGATTGCGTCTTGACGATTCGTTCCTGGATGGATTTTCTTCTTGCTGCAAAGGTGCTTCTTACTTAGGTCGTTCGCTGCATTGGCACAGCTATCCACGTCGTGCGAGAGATCGTCTCGGATACAAATGCGGAAATCTGCATCTCGGGGCCACCGAATTGTGCCTGATCCATCAGAGCAACTTCCCTGCGCAACTCCGCATCTGTGACATCACCGTCGGACCACCACCGAACCATGGGACGGTAGTCTTTCGCGGGGTTTTGAAATTGTGGTGCAACCGTGGACACATTCTGGGCAGCCAACGGCGCACATACGATCACGCCAGGCAACGCAATTGCAGCAGTTTTCATACATTGAACTCCTAAGTGAGTGAGACAATGTCATCGACATAGCCGGACGATTCGAGCGCGAATGGAAGCTTGCCGACTATGAAAGAGAAGGATATGCTGTCCAACGCAGCATACGACACAACCGTGGAAGGCTACTATGACCAAATCCAAGATCTTTTTTGTGGCTATGATTCTGGCTCTTGTTGGCTGTTCAAGTACGCGCTTGCGTGCGCAAAGCGGCACCACTGCACAGTGGGGCCGGCATATTACCTGCGCCTCGGATGATGGTCGGCGGCACTATTGCCCCATCAATACGGGGGGCGAAGCTCGCATGACGAATCAGCGCAGCGGCTCACCCTGCATCCAGGGCCGCACGTGGGGATACGATATGCGTGGGATTTGGGTGGATCGCGGCTGCCGCGCCGACTTTGTTGTTCGCCCCGCCGGCTACAGGCCCGGTCCTCCGGGACCTCCGCCAGGTCGGATGATCACCTGCTCTTCAAACAATGGCAATCGCAACTTTTGTCCGGCGGATACTCGCGGTGGAGTGCGAATGGTGAATCAGCGGAGCGGCTCAGCCTGCATTCAAGGCCGGACCTGGGGATTTGATGGCCGGGGAATCTGGGTCGATCGCGGTTGCCGCGCAGATTTCGCGCTGGGACGATAAGCAGCTTTGGCGGGAACACTCTGGCGCCGACGCGTCAGGGTGTTTCCGACCATGCTCAACAATTTCGTGACTGCGGCAACACGCAAATAATGGCGGTTTAGAAGTCAGCAGACGCGTCCGCGCTTGCCTGCGGCGCTATGACCCGGTGGATTTTCGCCGATCCATCGTTCATCCGCCGGTTCGCTTGCCAGCTGATAGCGAGAGTCGGAGGAAATGCGCAGGCGGTCGGTGCGATTGTCCATACCTCCGTGAACCAGGTTGATGCAAAAGATGACGACGTCGCCCGCCTGATACTCCGCAGTCAGCCAGCGGCCGCCTAAAGCGCGCCGAATCTGGTTGGGATCTTCTGAGAGCCATCCGTTCAAGCCGGTCGCCGTGCGCGCCGGATCGTCGGGTCGGTTGGAACAATAGGAATCGACATCGCGCTGACCATAGGTCGCCTGCAGGCGCGCGTTTTTATGGCTGTTTTCCAGCACCATCAGGCCGCCCATTTTGAAATCGATATCTCCCAGCGGAACCCACGCGGTGTAAAGACGACGCGTACCGCGACCCATGTAGACAATGTCGCAGTGGCTGGGTGTGCCCAGACCGGGTGAGATGCAACGCAACCAGGTGAAATCGAAATGTAGAACTTCTCCCCCCAGGAAGGACGAGAAAAAGCTCATCAGATTTCCCTGTCTCGCGTACAGAAGATGCTGCAGCGGCGGATTGTTTTTCTGTGCCAATTCAGGTTGGAAAAACAAAGTGGAGCCGGGCTTGGTTTTGCCCATCATCAACGGCGCGGAAGGATCCAACTGACCCTCGGCTGAAAGCTGGGTCAGGATGTGACGCCGGGCCGCGAGTACCTCTTCTCTATCGAGGCATTCATGCAAAAACAAATATCCATCTTCCGCCATCGCTTCTTGCAGGCGAACGGGACTGTCGTGCGCGACACAGCGGGACTCCAGCAATCCAATCGCATCCTCACCTTCGTCCAGCTGAAATCCGCGAGAATACATCGTAGGAAGCGCACAGGCTGTAATCATCGATTCGAAGATCCCCTTAGAGGTGATTCGGGAACAGCAACGCTGAAAGCATACGCCTCCATATAGGGAACAGAACAGATGGATCGAGGGAAAGCGCTGTTTGTGGCCTGGATTCTCCCCGGGATGGCAGCGGGTGGATGCATTCGTCAGATTGAGCCCAGAGGACGGCGGCGGTTTGGAATCGACATTCCGCTCTAGAATGGCAGCATATGCGCGTGAAGTGTTGTTGGATGATTGCCCTTAGCCTGCTCGTCATGGGCTCAAAGTATGCGTGGGCGCAAAAGCCGTTGCACGCTCCCCAGAAGGTGATTCTGGATACCGATATTGGCGACGACATCGACGACGCGTACGCGTTGGCCCTGGTGCTAACCAGTCCGGAGCTGAAGCTGCTGGGCGTAACGACCGCATGGGGCAATACCGGGCTGCGCGCGCAATTGGTCGAAGGCCTGCTCTGCGAGTCGGGACAACAAAATATTCCGGTGTTCATCGGAGTTCCCACGAAAGCGAATAACGTGTTTACCCAGGCATCATGGGCCAGCCGTTTTCCTCTTCCTGCGAGAGACGAATACGGACGCGATCGCATGGATGGCGAAGACGATTCGCGCCAACCCCGGCCAGATCACCCTGATTGAAATTGCACCGCTCAGCAATGTAGGCGCGCTGATCGATCGAGACCCCGCGGCCTTTCGCATGCTGAAGCGAGTGGTCATGATGGGAGGATCAATTCATCGCGGGTATGGGGATCTGGGCTACGCCCCGGACCGTGGGCCGTCCGCCGAATACAACATCGCCATGGACGTGCCCGCCGCCAAAAAACTGTTCGCCTCCGGTGTGCCCATCACCATGGCGCCACTCGATTCAACGCAAATGAAGCTGGATGAGGTGATGCGGTCGATCCTGTTTCGCAAAAGCACGCCGTTGACAGACTCGCTGGAGGTGCTGACGCAGGAGTGGGGCGGCGGACGATCCGCTACGCCGACGTTGTTTGACGTGATGGCGGTGGAAGCGACTATTGACAGCGACCTGTGTCCGTCGCAACCCATGCATATCGAAATTGACGACCACGGGTACACGCGTCCGGAGGCGGGATCGCCAAATGTCAATGTCTGCCTGCACTCTGATTCCGACCGTTTCTTTCAGTTTCTGCTGCCACGTCTGATGGAGCAGCGGCTCGGCATGGGAAGTTCGAATCCGGGTTGTTCGGCGCAGGCAGAAAAAAAGTAGTCCAAGCGGCATTCCGGCGCAAGGTGAGATGACGCCGTGCATCTAAGATTGGTGGCGCGATATATCAATCCCGTACGGTGGGAGACGGATGAAGACTCGCCTTAAGATCGCTCTGCTTGCACTTGCCGTCCTAATCGGCGTGGGATTTTCGGTGGCATGGTACTGGCTGCACAACCCTGATCGCTATCTTCCGATGGCGATTGCGAATGCCGAGAAGAGAACCGGTTTGCAGATCGCAGTCCAGCATGTCGATATTCGATATTTTCCGTTACGGGTGCGGGTGTACGGGCTGGAAGTCAAGAATCCGAAGCCTTTTCCCGCAGGCGATTTCTTGAAAGTTCCGATGCTGGAAGCTTCTGTCGAGTGGACGCCGCTGCTGCTCCAAAAAAAGATTGTGGTTCATTCGCTGGTGCTGCATCAGCCGGCGATTGATTTCATCTCCGATCCCGACGGATTGTGGAACTTTCAAAATCCAAACGGGCCCAAGGATCAACCCAGCCGTTTTTCTACGGGATCGATTGCAAACCTGGCGGTCCAGAATGGTGTGCTGATGGGATCGAACCTGATTGATCCTTCAGACAAGCCGGGCCCGGTCATTCTGGAACTGCAGAATGTCTGCGGAGATTTGAAACAGATTCAATTTCACCCGCATGGCCAGGGAGCTCCACTGCAGGCGATTCAAGGCCGGCTGACGGCCTCCAATGCGGGCTTTGGATCCATTCATACCCGCAACCTCAGTTCGGACGTCCGTATTCTGCCATTGGCGCTGGTTTTCAAGAACTTTCAAACCCAAACCTATCGGGGAAAAGCGCACGGAGACTTCACCTTTAATTTCCAGAGTAAGCAGACCACCTTCCAGGCAAAAATGCAGGTCACCGGGGTCGGTATGCCCTACCTGTTGGCAGAATTTGAAAATGGACCGCCGAAAATGATGGGAATGCTGGAAGCCAATCTGGATGTCGGCGGGAAAATTGCGCACTCCGCCAGCCCGTTAGGAGACATGTATGGGACAGGTACGCTGATGGTGCATAGCGGCGACCTGCCTGGATTGGACCAGAATCCCAGCATGAAGGAAGTCGAGCGATTCCGGACCAAGGATGCGGCAGGTAAGCCGGCCTCAGCTTTCTCTACGTTCGGCGGAGACATTGAGCTGAAAAATCAGCGCATGTACAGCAAGCGCGTCGCCGTGGACTTTTACGGCATCGATGTGGACGGGACCGGGAGCATGTCGCTGACCGGAGGTCCGGTGAAGTATGAAGGCACGGCCACCATCGAAAAAAAGCAGGGCTTTCTTACTACCACCTTTGCGCGATTATTCAAGCATGGAAAAGAAAAGGATGGACGCCTGCAGTTTCCAATCGAGCTGACCGGAACGCTGGCGAACCCGCAGTTTGCGGTGGTTCATTAAGGCGACCGCAAAAAACCTGCTTGACCTATACACGCGTGCGCGGCGTTTGCATCCAATGGGCTAGCACACGGCGAAAGGCGTTCGCCGCAAGGGAGACAGAATGCTAATTATTTTGATCGTTCTACTTTTGATTGTCGTGTTTGGCGGATACCGTATGGGGCCCGGAATCGGCTACTACGGTGGCGGCGGACTTGGGCTGATTTTGCTGATCGTGATCATCCTGTTGCTGTTGCGAGTGATCTGAGCCAGAAGACGAGGAAGAAAAAGGCAGGAATCTGCGTGGGCTCCCACAGGCCAACGCGGTTCCTGCCTTTTTCCTGCCTGGCTGCATACGCAGGTAGCTCTGGATGAGCGGCTCGGAGGTGTCGTGCGTTTGGCTGGTGTGGGAGGCTGTTCTCCGGTATACTCAAGGTTTGCTGTCTATATAAGATTTTCTGTTTAGGAGCGCACTCCGATGCCGAAGCGCACATTTCAACCGAATCGCCGCCACCGCGCCAAGACGCATGGCTTCAGGGCCCGCATGAAGAGCAAAGCTGGGCAGGCCGTATTGTCGCGCCGCCGCGCCAAGGGCCGCAAGCGCGTCTCTGTCAGCGCCGGTTACCGCGACTAACTTCTTCTCTCCCTTTGCAAAAGGGAAATGAATGAAGCAGAGCACAGCGCGTTTCATGGGATCCATCCATTATGGACAAGACCGTTCGCATCTACGGCAGCCACAAGGAAATGAAGGCCGATGAGTACCGCTATTGGCAGAGTCGCCCAGTGCATGAGCGTATGAGCGCTGTTGCCGAGCTTACCTTGGCTGCCTATGCCTTGAAGGAAACCCCGCGCGATGTTCGACGACTACAAAGAGTTGTTGTCCGTCTTCAACGCCCACAACGTTAAATATCTTGTTGTAGGCGGCCATGCAGTTTCCTTTCATGCGCAGCCTCGTGCGACCAAAGACCTGGATCTATTTATTCAAGCTGACCCCGTAAACGCCAAGGCCACATACGACGCGTTGAAGGCTTTCGGGGCACCTCTGTCCGGCATCTCGATCGAAGACTTTGCGGATCCCCGAAGATTTATTCGATTTGGGCGGGAGCCAGTGGCGGTCGACATTCTGCCTGGAATTGATGGAGTCGAGTTCAACGCAGCCTGGGCGCGGCGGGTAGAGGGCGTAATTGATCCAGTGAGTGGGCAAACGGTTTTTTTTATCTCTAAGGCCGACCTGATTGCATCGAAACTTGCGGCCGGAAGGCTGCGCGATTTAGCCGATGTTGAGGAAATCCGTGAGTCCGACGCCAGCCTCTCCCCGAGGGCTGAGGACGACCTTCGATCCTGAATGACCAGCGGTGAGCGATGCCAGCCCCATCTTCAGTTCGAGTCCGCAAGCCCGTCGCCGAAGTGCGACAGGATTCCAGGCTGCGCAAACACGCCGATTATCAACGCGTCTATCGCGAGGGAAAACGGCAGTCGCTGCCGCTGATGACGTATTTTTTTGCGGCTCGCAAGCCGCAGGATGCAGCCGCTGCTCGGGAGTACGAGGACACCAACCCGCAGCCACGCGATTGAAATTCCTGCAGGATCCCGGGTTGGCCTGACGGCTGGCAAGGTGCTGGGGAACGCGGTCGATCGCAACCGCATCAAGCGGCGCATGCGGCAGGCAATCCGGCAGACGCAGACGGAATTGACCGCCAACGTCGACGTGGTTCTTCATCCTCGGCGGACGGTGCTGGACGCCGAATTTTCGCAGATTGAGCGCGATGTGCAGCGGGCGTTTCGCGCGGTACAGCAAGCGCTGAATTTCCTCCTGGCGAAACAAGCTCCGGCCATGGCGACTAGTCAGGAACGAAGGGCGGCCCGGGTCGAGCGACTGGCCCGCTTCTATCAGCGATGGATTTCTCCCGGCCTGCATGCCCTGTCCGGCTCGTTGCTGCCGATGCCAGGCGGATGTCGTTTTCAGCCGACATGTTCGGAGTATGCGGCGATCGCGGTGGCGCGGTATGGCTGGCTGCGGGGCTCCCAAATGGCAATCGCGAGAATTTCGCGCTGCCATCCATGGAGTCGCAAGGGGCGCCTCGGAGGTTTCGATCCGGTGCCGTAAGTGCTTCAAGGGCGGCATCCTTCTCGGTATTTCACTGTCTCGGATGGTGCAGGTGGGCTGCCTTCCCGCTACAGTCTGCAAGCGGAAGATAAAAACGGGTAGGATAGGTATACCCGCATCTGCGCGAACCGTCCCGGCACGTCGAACCCCAGAAGCGTCGAGGAACGATCGAGACAGCAGAAAATCCAGCATCCACCGCAGGCACAGCCTGGCTGTGGAAGCGTTTGCGCTGAAATTGCAGTGCGGAAATTGAACGCAACAGGAAGTCTCTTGGCCGAATATAAAAATCCTAACCAGCAAGGCGGGAAGCAGGATACGAATTCCCTGCTGGTGTTTAGCATTGTGTTTGCGGCAATTCTGCTGGGCATGCAATTCTTCCGGCCGAAGCACCCGGCAACCCCGAATTCAGCGCAGACCACCGCTGCGAAATCGAACACGAGCCAGCAAAACGGCGCGGCTGCGGCTGGCACCAGTGCTCCAAACGCTGCGGGCGAGGAAGCCTCTGCAACGTCAACGCCCAAGGTTGCAGCTTCAGCCCAGACCACCACTGTGGTCGAGAATGAACTCTATCGGATTACTTTCAGCAATCGCGGCGGCCAAGTCATCTCCTGGGTTTTGAAAAAGTACACCAACAATCAGGGCAAGCTGCTCGACCTGGTACATCCGGCGGCGGCGGAAAAATTCGGCTATCCGCTGTCGATCTATACCTATGACGCTGGATTGCGGCAGCGCCTGGCGCAGGCGCTGTATGTACCCTCGGCAACCGGCGACCTGACCGCGCCGAATCAATTGACTTTTGATTATTCTGCCGGCGGCCTGGTGGTTCGCAAGACGTTCCATTTCGACAACAGCTACGTCGTCACGGCGGATGTCAGCGTGACACAGAACGGCGCGCCAGTCGAGGCGCTGCTGGCGTGGCCTGCGGGGTTGGGCGATCAACGTGAATCCAGGGACTACTCGACCTACCAGAAGATTGATCGCTCGAACAGCGGCAAGGTAGATAGCATCGCACCCAAAAAGGTCACGGATGGCGAGACGCAGACCGGCTCGCTGGACTGGGGCGGCGTGAGCGATCTGTATTTTGCCGCGATGTTTCTGCCGCAAACGCCGGCTAACAGCACGTTTGTTGCGCTGCGCCATACGCTGGACATTCCCAAGAATCCGGACGAGCCAAAGACAAGCGAGACCGAGCCTGAGCCGGTCTTAGGTGCGGCTGTCGGTTCAGTCAACGGCCCTACAACGGTGCGGATTTTCGCCGGACCCAAGATGTTGAGCGTTTTGTCTTCGATCCGGGCTACTGGACCCGACGGCAAACCCACCGGACCAAACCTGGTGCGGATCGTGCATTACGGCATGATGTCCATCATCGCCAAGCCGCTGTTTTATTTTCTGCGCTGGGTCTACGATCACGTCGTGCATAACTGGGGCTGGGCAATTCTGCTGCTGACCGTAGTTTTGACGCTGGCAATGTTCCCGACGCGCTTCACCATGATGAAATCCTCCATCAAGATGCAGCGAATTCAGCCGCAGATGGCCTACATCAAGGAGAAGTACAAGAAATATAAATTCGACGACCCGCGCAAGCAGGACATGAACCGGGAGATGCAGGAGCTATACAAGAAGGAAGGCGTCAACATGTTTGGCGGCTGCCTGCCGATGCTGATCCAGATGCCGCTGATTTTTGCGTTTTATGAGATGCTGGAGAACGCCATTGAACTGCGGCACGCGCACTGGTTCTGGCTGCATGACTTGTCGGCCCCCGATCCCTATCACATTCTTCCCATTTTGATGGTGTTCTCCCAGTTCTTCTTTCAGCTGTTTACGCCGTCTCCCGGCGTCGACGCCGCACAGCAAAAGATGATGGCGTTTACCATGCCGTTGTTCAGTGGATTTATCTGCTGGCATTACGCCTCCGGGCTGGCGCTCTACTGGGCGGGAAGTAACCTGATCGGCATCGGGCAGCAAATGATTATTAACCGCACCAAGCTAGGCAAAGAGTTGCGGGAGATTCAAGCCAAGAGAGCGTTGAAAAAGAAGGGCGGACGACCGGCAGCTCTAACCCGGCGTTGACAAACCTGCAGAAGCGAGACTATGGAATACCAATGCCCATTGAAAACTATCAATCTGCCGTAGAAACGATCGATGCATTTCTCAAGATGGTGGTCGGCAAAGGCGGTTTGCGTCTGAAGTACAGAATTACCGCAGGCGCGGGCGCAGCCGATCCACACAAGTTCGAGTCACGCGAAATCTACGTAGAGATCGCGGGCCCGGATGTGGACCTGGTGCTGGAACATAACGCGGAGCTACTGCGCTCTTTGGAGCACATCGCCGCGAAATCGCTGCGGCTGGAGCCTTCCGAGCACGACCTAGTCAGCTTCGACGCGCGCGGCTACAAAGCTTTGCGCGCGCAGGAACTGAAACTTGCCGCCGACACTGCCGCAGAGCAGGTGCGGCGAACCGGCGAACCGTATCAGTTTGCGCCGATGAATTCCCGCGAGCGGCGAATGCTGCACCTGGCGTTGAAAAACTATGAAGACCTGCGCAGTGAAAGCAGCGGAGAAGGCATGCGTCGCTCGGTTGTGGTCTATCCAAAAAACTGGCAACCCAGAACTCCTTCTTCCACAGGAACGAGCCGGGCACGCACGTTTGGTCGAAGCTGAGCGGGTCAATTCGCGGCAGGCTTGCTTGCGAGCTTTCGATGAAGAAGCCTGCGCGAAGTAGAATCGACCCGTGACCGAGCCTTTGCAAACAGCGGGCGTGACGCAGCAGACGTATGCGGACATTCGGCGCGACACAATCGTGGCCATTTCAACTCCGCCGGGTCGGGGCGGCATCGGTATTGTGCGTCTCTCCGGGGCGGATGCGGTTCCGATTGCTTCGCGTCTGATTCGCCTGTCGAAGCCACTGGTGCCAACCCAGGCACAACTCGCCGACATTCTCGATCCAGAGAGTGACGACGCAGAATACATGGCGCGAATCGACGAAGCTGTCATCACTTTTTTTCAGTCGCCTAACTCCTACACGCGAGAGGACGTTGTCGAGATTGCGGCGCATGGCTCGCCGGTGGTGTTGGAGTCGCTGGTGCGCGCAGCCATCGCGCGAGGCGCTCGACTGGCACGTCCGGGAGAGTTCACGGAGCGCGCATTTCTTTCTGGACGCATCGACCTGACCCAGGCCGAAGCGGTGCGCGATCTGATCGATGCGCAAACTCTGTACCAGGCGAAAATTGCATCGGAACAGATGGAAGGTGCGCTGTCGCGCCGCATCCAGCCAATAAAGCAGTCGCTGGTGAATTTGATTGCGGAACTCGAGGCGGGCATCGACTTTGCGGAAGACGATGTTGACGTGATGTCGCCGGATCTAATCGCAAGCCGGGTGACGGCGGTTATGGAGCCCTTGCAGGCGCTGGCCGCATCGTTCGCGTACGGCCGAGTGGTGCGCGATGGAATTTCATTGTCAGTTGTTGGGCGTCCAAACGCAGGAAAGTCCTCACTCTTCAATCGACTGGTGCAACGCGAGCGCGCCATCGTAACGGCCACGCCCGGAACCACACGAGACCTGGTGACGGAGCGTGTATCGCTGGGTGGAATTCCGCTCGACTTGATCGACACGGCAGGCTTGCGAACCGCACAGGACGAAGCCGAAAGTATCGGTATTCGAAAATCGCGCGAGGCCTTGGCCGATGCCGACATGGTGCTGCTGGTGCTGGACGCCACGGCAGAAACGCTGACGCCGGAAGAAATCTCTCTACTGGAACAGATACGCAATCGCCGGGCACTCGTGGTGCTGAACAAAATCGATCTGGCCCACGGGAAATCTAGAAGTGACGTTCTTGGTTTTGGGGATGAATCGCGAGGGGCGGTTCAAACCTCGGCGCTGACGGGCGAAGGAATTTCCGAACTGCGTGATGCAATCCTTACGTTGATACGCGGCGAGGGCAAAGAAGTTGAAACTGGGCTGATGACCAACCTTCGCCAGCAGCAAGCGGTGTCTGAAACGCTGGAAGCCCTGGGGGCTGCCGAAGAAGCGATCGTCGCGAATGTGCCGCACGAAATGCTGCTGATCGATCTTCACACGGCGCTGCGCAGCCTGGATGCATTGACCGGCGCTACAACCGCCGACGACATCCTGAATCTGATCTTCTCCACCTTCTGCATCGGAAAGTAGAGCGGCTTTCGAAGAAACGTAGAAAATGCGATCGAGTCAGCGATGTAGCGAAGGGCGCTATGTGCGTAGCGACTCAACGACACCAGGAATATGTGCCGCTCATCGCCACCGAATGATTCGAAAATTTGATTGGCGGTTAACGTAATTCAGGCAAATCGTGAGATTGCGTCTGCAGCAGCCAAACTGCGAACTCACCTCGCTGGACGCGCCCGACGCGAGGGGAAATTTTCAGACCCGCAGTCGCTAAATCTTGCCAAGTTGGAGAGGGAAGTCCTTGCACTGCACGCAAGGCGTCACTGCTGAGAGTCGCAGCTATGTTCGCTCGTTTCATCGCGCTGACAACTTCGTCACCGGAAAGAAAATTGCTGGCTCCAAAATGCAACGAGGTCGGGTCTGCCTGTAACCAGGAATATGCTGCGGTAAGTTGAGCTGCCTGAAACCAGGGCGATTTCAGCGTGACATCGTCGAACCAGAAAATCGGCTGACCATGCTGCACAAGCCAACGTTGTAATCCTTGCAGTTGCTCAGGAGTCGTCTCGATCTGCTTCGGCGTGGTGTGGTGGTCGATTGACCAGACCACTGTCGCGGCAGCAGCTTCTCCAATCGCCCACTCCGTGGGATGCAGTCGATACGCGCCGTTGGTGATGTGGGTTGTGCCGATGTCCTTCGAAGCGGCCAGCAGATTGTCGGAGTCTTTCGGAATGAGAGCGCCAAGCGGTATTTCATAAGGCTTGGACGCCGAGGTGAAATCTTTGCGTCCACAACTGTGGATGTCGATCGGATACTGTCCTATCCCAACACTGTCGGGATAGAGCCGGGCACGCGCTCCTGGCTGGAATTTCACGGCCAGGTCCTGTTCGACGATCGTCCGGAGAGCAACAATCCGGCGCGACTCTCGGATGTACGGCTGTTGCGCCAAGCCATCGGAGCTGCCCATCGATTTCTTGTCCAACTCCAGTTGCGGATATCCATATCCAGCGCCATCGTCACGCTTCACGTCATGTTGAAGCCACCATGCAAATCCCAGAGACACTCTCTTTGCTTGTTGCAGTGCACTCGCTTGTGCCAAGGGGTCAGTCGAAAGCAACCTCGAGTCGCAATAGTCATTGCTATCCCAATTGATCATGCTCAGGTCACCGGAGAATTCTCCGGGGCGAAATTGTGCAGCATCGATGGAACGGCGGTAGGTCCAGAAAGGTCCAGGGGTACCGGGGCTCTTCGAAAACATTCCGTATGTCAGAAGATTGCCCTGTCCATAATCGACTGTCAGAGTATAGCGATGCCGCAGCGCCTGGTAATAGGCTGGCGCGACGGCAGAGTTCGCCGAATGATTCGTCCTCAGCAACATGAATGGGTAGGTGAAACTCTGGATCGCTCCCGGGTCGGCAACAAGCGGCGCATTCGGTTCGCCGGTTTCGCTTCTCGCTTCCGCACCTATACGAAATGGCAGGCCGTTGAGCCGAATGAGATCGCCCCACTCCGTCGCGTCAATAAAATAGCGGCCCTTCAGGCGAAGCCATCGCCGGGTGGCAAAGTCATACGCCTTGACACTCAGGATGGAGCGGCTATCACGCGCCACGCCAGTGGGAACTGTATGAAGCCAGACGTGGAGCTTGCCATTTGCAATCACCGGCTGCAGCATGGATTGAAGCGCAGCGAGGCCCGCGCTGGGCTGAAAGCATAGAGCAGAAACCCAGCAATTGCCCGGATTAAAACGGCTATCTGAAATAGAAGTCTCCGCGGGTTTGCCGTACCGGGTTCGGTAGAAATTGACGATGCGGCGACGAAGCTCGGTATAAGTTGCAGTCGCGCCTGCGGTTTCAATCCAGGGATTTTCATCGAGCGCGGAGACGCCTTCGGAGGTCATCTGGCCGCCGAGCCACAGCGTGGGTTCCGTCAGGCAGACAGAAAGGCCGGAAGTGGCTGCGGTCAGCGCCGCACTCGCCCCGCCCATGCCTCCGCCAATGATGACGACATCGCAGGTGTGCTCTTCTTCTGGGCCGGCAACTGGATGCACGAGAGCTTGTGCCGGATCGCCGTCCGCTCGAACTTTAAGTACATCCAGCAGAAGGCTTTGGAACGCGAATCCACGATCGCCGTGCTTTGCCGCGCGGGATTCACGAGTTTGGCCAAACGACCCGGTGACCAAGCCGAGAACGATGCACCCGACCGCAAGCCGGCGCCAGCAGAAATTGAGTCGGAGATCATCGGTCGGTAGATTCACGTTATGTTAGTCCAGTTCCCACGGGGCGTTCACCCAGGTTTCCATCCGATGGATCGCATCCACTTCGGTTCCGGCTTCACAAAGGATCAACATGCTGAGCGAACGGCTGGCGTCGATGGGAAGTGCGAGCACTCCGCTCGTTTCAGCCGGAACAAAGTGTTCATCCTGCTTCCAGCGACCGGCCGTCACGCAACCGGCTAGAACCGCGGGACGGTGCCACTTACCCGCGTGCGGCACACGTATCATTCCTTCTCCCATTGGCAGAATCAGCATCCGTTGCGTGGTCCGCAGCGAATCCAGGCCGAACGAAATTGCCATGAAGTGCAGATTGCTTCCAATCAATAAGTCGTCATTCTCAAAAACGTCGGCGGAGGATTCGATAGCTTGAATGCCGGTCTTTGAATCGCCAATCAGGGCGCCCGACATCCAGGGCCGCAATGTAAGTTTCACGTTCCGGGCGGCGACGGGAACGACGAAATCCTGCGCACCGTTGCGATTGTCGTATTTCACCAGCACAACAATCTCGCGTGAGTCCTGCGACGGAACCCGGAAGACGTGGACAGGTGCATCCTTGGGCTCGATTTGTTCGCCCTTCAGATTGAATGCGGACGCCAACTGGCGATAGAACATATGCGCATATCCCTGATATCGTGGATCCCCGTGCAATTCGATTGGATCGCTGCTGAAGATGACTCGACCTTTTCTGTGCTTAAATTCGGTCACGATGGGAGTGCCGTCTTTTGCGGCCAGTAATAATTTCGCTCCGGCAAGGCGAGTGACAATGCCAGGCGCCGCCATATATCTAGGCCATCCAGAATTGTCTGGCGCCGTCTCTTCCGCTCCTTTTTGATATGCGATGTTGGGAAAGCGCTCGGAGACAAATTCCACTCCGCAAAGGTTCTTCAGCCTGTCTGTTCGCGTGCGTTGCCGCGCAGCGTCATAGCTGACATCTCCGGAGATGTATAACTGTCCTCCTTCGTCCACAAACTTAGAAAGCCGCTCCACGATGGCATCGCTCGGGCAGTAGGGGAGCGGATAGAAGATGGTGGCAACTCCTTCCGGAATCGCGTCCATATACTGATCGGAAAGAGTCGCAAAGCGGACCCGTTCGTCCAGTAGAAGGCGAATGCTGTTTAATTGGCCTTCAATCACTCGATCGCCCTGCCCTCCCATGCGGTTTTCGCTAGCCAGCAGGACGAGAGCATCGCTGGTTTCGTAACTTGGGCGCAGCCGGCGAAATAATAATCCGCTGTTGCGATAAAAAGCGCGCACGTCGCGGCCAACCAGCTCGTTCGGATAATTGATTCCCCATTCAAAGGGAAGGTCGACAGGATATTTCCAGCACCAGTTCTGTATCTTCGACGCGCCCAAGGCAAATGCATAATGCGCAACGGCGAGAAAGTAGGCCTGCTCATACTCTTCCGTTCGAGCTTCGATGTAGTAGCCGCTAGCATTCCATGCCGGATGGGTTTTGACTCCAAACTCGCCAACGTTGATTCCTTTGCCGCGCACGCTTTGGTCGAGGAATCGGCAAACCTGAGGAAACCGGTAGTAGTCTTCATCCTTGTCCGCAAAATAGCCAAAGTTTGCGAGCTCCAGTTTTCCAAGCGCGCCGACAAGGTCAATTCCATCCGATGGAGTCTGATAAAACTCGGCAGTGACCGGATGATTTGTGTCGACTTTGCGAATGGAATCGTACATTGCATTCAACCAGCGCTCCACCAGCATGGAACGAAATCGAAAATCATCAACCGTCCGCACATCCCGCCAGTCATCCGTTCCGCGCCGTATCGAAAGCTTGCCGATCGGAGCTTCTGGAGGAGAGATTCTCCAGGCATCTCGAAGTGCCTTATCCGTACCATATTTCTGTTTTAGAAACT
The DNA here is from genome assembly GCA_963794795.1 of uncultured Acidobacteriota bacterium. GTDB lineage: Bacteria > Acidobacteriota > Terriglobia > Terriglobales > Acidobacteriaceae > JAKAAZ01. The sequence goes on from CAWCFC010000022.1 coordinate 187,487, forward strand.
GGTTATAAAGAAGCTGCAGATCGGGAAGGTTTGGATCGTGTAATTCGAGGTCGCCATTGAGGTAGTACATGATGGCGGCAGCATCTTTGTAGCGAGACGCAAATGCTTCGACGTATGACTGCTGGTCGGCGAGGTCTTTGTTGTCGACCGCAGTATTGCTGAAGATCAGAAGGCCGGGGAAGAATGCTCCGCCGGTTCGCTGCGTGTTCAGCAGCATGGCATCGATCCACCTCCACCATGTTTCGGTAGGGCGCTGCTGCGGGCCGCGAAGCCCCATCAGATTTTCGTACACGTCGATGCAGGAGTCGCGACAGCCGCGAACATCCTCATGCCATGTCAGAGTGTTTTCACTTTGGTCCAGAAAGGTATGCAGGTAATCATCCGTGCCCTGCAAAAACAAACTTCGTCCATGAACTTGAAAATAGTTTTCCTTGAAATGAAAGGGTAGTCCTTTGGCAAGAGTGTCCGGCCTCCAGACATTGAAGCCAGTCTCTATCTGATCGATCTCGATCCCATCGAGAAACAGCTTAGCGGTGACCCGACATAACTCGTTTGAAAACTCCGCGGGCTTCCACGATACTTCGACGGGCTCGGTTTGCCCAGGGACTAATCGCACATCTCGGCTGATCTGAAACACGGCTGTATCACTCTCTGCCGGTAGTACTGCCCAGCGCAAAGTGAAAAACGCTGTTTGCCGTCCGAAGTTACTGACCAGTACGCGCATGGCAACCGATTCGCCCGGCTTATACGAGGCATAGTTCGTTTCGCAGCTATGGAGGAAGGATTTATTCGCCAGGGAACGAGAGACGGCTTTCAGGACTTCGACGCCGAACCTCGACTGCCCTGCGAAGATGTCTTGATTCTCGACGCCAAAAAATACCCACGAGCTTCGTGCATATGCTCCGCGCATGTTGTGCACCATGGCTCCGGCTGCACCACGGTTGTTCCCAACCTTGTCAACGGCGCGCAGCAACGGAATCCAGCGAGCATGGTTCATTCCGAGCACAGCGCTGGCAGCGTATCCGTCGAACGCGCCCATCAATTCCTGCTTAGAAGTAAGGATCGATTGCCCGGGCGCAACCTGGATCGCGGCTACTCGCTTCAATCGGAAATCAGCGTCGAACATTCCAATTTGTGTTGGCAATACCTGTAAGTCATCCTGTGGAAATCCGAGCGCGGTATTGATGCGTATTTGAGGAGAGCGACCCTCGAGTCGAAACCCGGTTCCCCAAACGCTACCGGTGGCGTTCATCAATCCTATGCGCACGCGAAGTCTTACGCAGGTTGGAATCAGATAGAAAATTCGTTCGACTTTGTGCCAGTCATAGGACGTGCGCAGCTCTTCGAACGTTACTTTGGCGGCATACGCCGCTTCTCCGGTGCTGTCGAGTTGTTCAACGCCGATGTAGGCATATCCGTCGGGCGCTGGCTGGATGTCCATAGTCCGAATCCATGCTTCGAAGAAGAATTGTTTGCGGTCGCCGGCTGCCTCCAGGTCAAACGTCCACTCTGCAGTTTGTCCCCAGATGTTCGGAGAAATACAGAGATGTGTGGCAGGCTGCGATCCAGACTGCGACGGCAATTGGACGCTCTCGATGGTCGCATGTTTCGCATCGGAGGCTTTCCACCCGTCGCCAGCAGGAGGTAACTCGGCGAGCAAGTTCGGACCGCTCTCGTGCCGCACTTTATCGTCGTAGAATTCCCATCCGTTTGCCGACGCGACCAATGGCGATTGAAACGCGTAACCGCCGGTGGTAAAAAGATCACCTCCGTCAGCCAGAAAGGATTCGACGGCCGGCCGCGCAGGCAGAGGAAAGCTTTCTCCATAAGGAAGCACCAGCAAATCGAAATGCCTCCGATTGAATTTCAGAGGGTCGGCCAATTGTTCCGCGGAGAGAAACTCGATGCTATGTGTCCCACTCAAACCTCGGGCCAGCTCTCGCGGGTCTGACGCCGTGCCACGCACGGGTAAGTTGTCGCGAAGGATGGCGGCCACAGGTCGAGAGCGTCCCTGCGACCTCAGTCCATCCGAGTGCGCCCATTGCGCCGCCTGCCAGTAGTCGACGACACCGCTGAGATCGACCGCCTGATCTCCTTCCACGAAGGTGAGATCGGAGAACCATGCACTGCCGGATGCTCTATAAACTCCGACAACAATTTCAAACCAATCCGTTGTTGGCAGGCACAGGAATGAATGCGAAAACCTTTGCCAATCCGTGCTCCCGGTAAGGTTGCCATACCGTTCTTCCGGGATTTGTTTTCCGTCGACCGAGTATTGTGTGGGTCGTCCTTGAAATTCAAACTGGGAAGCGGCAAAGTAGGCGCCAGCGCCGCTCTCCTCAGCAACAATATTCTTCGTCCGCATCCATCCACTCAGCGTATAGGTCTTGCCAACCTCCGGTTCTAGAACCAGGAACCGCGCATAGTCGCCGGACTCTGTGTGAATCCCAACCGAGTGGGTGCCAGTTTTCCCTGGCGTTTCTTCGACCGCCGCGTGGCTGGTGAATTGCCATCCCCAGGCCGAACTTCGAAACCCTCCATCATTCAGAAATGTGATTTTTTTGCCGGCACGATTGGCGGCTTGACGGATGGCTTCGGGCAGGATCGAACTCCATCCCGGGCGACAGAGTGCTGCCATCCCGGTGATTCCCAGGCCTTGCAGAAACGCACGACGTGAGCTTAAGCCAAAAGAAGAACCAGGGCTATGAGGACCCGTCGATATATTTTTCACTGCATTCCCTTTCGCCAGAGAATTCAAAGACCCCGACGCTATTCGACGACGGTCGCAGGAATATGTAAAACGGCGCGATAGCGATCGCCGCGATAGAGCGACAAAGAGGCTTCAACCGGTTTTCCCTGCACCGTTCGAATGGTGCGAGAGATGACAAGCAGGCTTAGACGGGGAGAAATCTCCAGCAGTTTCGCTTCGCGAGCCGTAGGAGCGCGCGCCTCGATAATTTCGTCCGCTGACCCGACCTGGATTCCGTATTTCTCCCTCAGAGTTCCATAGAGAGAGGAACGCGAGAAATCGATCTTGGCAATTCCTGGAAATTCCGCCAGCGAGATCCACACCTGTTCAATGGCGAGGGGAAGACCATCGGCAAGGCGTAGACGGTGGAGTTCCAGCAACAGCGAACCTGGCGAGACCCCAAGACGGAGCGCAATTTCCGGTGAAGCAGGCTTCGTGGCCTGCTCGAGAATGCGCGAAGAGGGCTTCATTCCCAATGAACGCATCTCGGCGCTAAATCCCGACAGGTGCGCAATTTTCTTTTCTACTTTCGGCTGGATTACAAAGGTTCCGCGACCCTTTTCACTGCGGACCAAGCCTTGCTGCTTGAGACCTTGCAGCGATTGCCTGGCAGTCATACGGCTGACGCCATACAAACGACAAAGGTCCTCTTCGCCGGGCAGCATGTCCCCGGACAACAGTGCTCCAGACTGAATTTGCTTCGCTAGTCTGTCCTGGATCTGAAAATACAGCGGAATAAAACTGTTCTTGTCGAGCGGTTCAATATTGGGTTGATTCGGTGCGTTCGTTGATACGGTTGCGGACGGTTCCCGGTGCTCGCCGCTGTCGGTCTTCTTACGTTTGGGTCTCATCGCGTCTCCAAAGGCAACTTCTCCACCAGCGGCTGAAAATTGGCTGCGCATCGCCAGCCTTTCTATCGGCACGACCTCAGACCGGCGCCGCCTTTTTGGGCATCCTCCAGATCCCCTTAGAGGATGGGTCTGGGATGGCGATGACTGCCGAATCGCAAAAACGCGGATGTTGACGAAGGTGTCCGCGTGTCGCGAACAATTTGTTGTTTCATTCGCTTTGGTACACTATACATCTGTACAGGCTCAAACAAAGAAACAATTGAGCGCCGGATGATCTCCGGCGAGGCGAGACACGAATGACGACGCCCTCCGCTGCCTTGAAAGATGTGCTTGTCGTTTCCTGCCAGGCCGCTCCTGGAGATCCGTTGGAAGATGTCGACGCACTTCGGCGCCTCGCGCTGGCTTGCCTTGAGGGGGGCGCCCGAGGCTTGCGACTCAACGGAGGAGAGTGCATTGCTGCGGTTCGACCCTACACCGGCGTTCCTATCATTGGCCTGAAGAAAACGTATCTGGATGGTCGAGTGCGGATTACTCCGGATCTGGCAGCTGCCGCAGAATTAGCCAAGGCTGGTGCGGACATTATTGCGGTCGATTGCACAGACCGGGTCTGGCCTGCTGGAGAACCGTGGCAGCAATTGGTCAGGCGCATCCATCAGGAATTGCATTTGCCAGTGATGGCCGACATCGCGACACTCGAAGAGGCGCGAGCGGCCGCAGCCGCCGGCGCCGACATGATCGGCACCACCCTGCACGGCTATACAAAACAGACAGAACATGCCCGCGGTTTCAGCTGGTCCCTGCTGGAGGACGTGATTCGTGAAACAGGCCGACCTGTCGTCGCCGAAGGCCACATCTCCAAGCCCGAGGAGGCAAGACGAGCAATGCTGGCCGGCGCCTGGTGTGTAGTCGTAGGATCGGCCATTACACGACCCGGCAGCATCACCGCCGATTTTGTTCATGCCGTCCAGAGGCCATTGGATGTCAGCTCCGTTGTTGGCGTCGATATTGGAGGGACATGGATCAAGGCGGGTCTCGTCGATCGGCAAGGCACCATTCGCTTTGCAGCGCGGGTTCCGACAGTAGCGCGAGAAGGCCGTGAAGCCATTGCCTCCGGAACCGCCGCCGCAATCGACCAGGTGCTGCAGTCGGCGCGTCAGCATGGAGTGGAACCGATGGGATTGGGAATTGCCAGCGCAGGAGTCATCGATGTTACGGGTGGGAGTGTGTTTGCTGCTACGGAAAATCTTCCCGGATGGACTGGGTTCGATCTGCGCACATTTGCCGAGCAACGATTCCAACTTCCAACCTGCGTAGAAAACGATGCTCATGCTGCCGTGTTGGCAGAGATGCATTTCGGCTTTGCTCGCCACTTGCAGAATTTTGTCGCCATCACGATTGGCACCGGGGTCGGAGGAGGCATCGTTGTCGACCGCAATCTATTGCGTGGGCAGCACGGATTTGCCGGCTCATTTGGACATACGATCATTCGACAAAATGGACGGCCCTGCACCTGTGGGCGTGCCGGATGCCTGGAAGCATACGTTTCCGCATCGGCCTTGGTCCGGGAATTCCGAGAACGATCCAAGCCTCAAGGGGAAGGCGAGGCTTTCGTGGATGCCGATATGGCGATGAAGGTGAGCCAGCTCGCAGATGCCGGCGATCCGATCGCTCGGCAAGCATACTTCGCCATGGCCGAATACCTGGCTGAAGGCGTTGCCAGCCTGTTCAACCTGGTCGATCCTGAGGCCGTCATGGTGGCAGGAGGGCTGGTTGAAGGGAAACCCTGGTTCACGGAAGAGGTCGAGACGCGAGTAGCGCACATGCTGCACTTCGGAGTCCTTCGAACCCCGCGGGTACAGCTTGCCGCCGCAATGAATGAAGCCGGTGTCCGGGGTGCTGCTGTGGCAGTATTCAATGCAATCTAGCCGATCGAGGATGCACTGCGATTCGCGATCAAAGATGAAACCAGGAGAGGGGCTTCGATCACTGTGACATCGTACCTGGTCGTTGGCATCACTTTCGCAATCGTTGCAGGAATCATGAACGGGGCATTTACGCTGCCGATGCGATATATGGGCCGGTGGTCGTGGGAGAACGTGTGGGCTCTGTTCATCCTGGTTTCCTGCGTCATCCTGCCCATCGTGATCGCCTGGGTCACTGTTCCGGATTTTGCGCAGATAATCGGACGCGTGCAGCATCGAGTCATCGTGTTGGCATGTGTTTCAGGGTTTGCCTGGGGTTTTGGCGCCATCATGTTTGGCCAGGGGATCAGCGCCGTCGGAATTTCCATGGCCAACACACTGGTATTTGCGATCAGCGCATCGCTTGGATCGATTATTCCCATTGTGCTGTTGGCGCCCGAACGCCTGCATCAGTCTCAGGGGAAAGCAATCACGTTAGGGGCTGTGATCGGCATCGTGGGGATTGCTTGTTGCGGGTACGCCGGATTCCTGAAAGAGAAAAGTCAGAAAGATGACGCGAGTATCGCTCGCGGAAAAATGGTAGGTCACGCGCGACCGTTCGCGATCGGATTGATGTTGTGCGCCGGATCAGGTTTGCTTTCGGCGATTTTTAATATCGGTTACAGTTCTGCCCAACCATTGTTGACGACAGCGGTCAGGATGGGTCATAGCGCCTTTGCCGGATCGAACTTGATTTGGCTATTGATGCTGGTTAGCGGTGCTGTTCCGAATTTGTTTTTTTGCGCCTACTTGCTGCAGAAAAATAGAAGCTGGGGAAAATTCCGCGAGCCAGGTGCCGGGCATCTCACCATGCTGGCGATTCTGATGGGCTTATTGTGGGGCGGAAATACTTTTGTCTACGGCTTCGCCTCACCTGAGTTAGGAAAGCTTGGGCCTGCGATCGGATGGCCACTGTCTTTAATCACAGGTTTGATCACCGCGAATATATGCGGCTTTTCGACTGGGGAATGGAAGTCCACTCACAAAAAAGAGCGACGATGGATGGCGGCCGGCCTGATCGTGTTATTGGTCGCGATTGCCACGCTGGGTTGGTCCAGCACGCTGGGATAATTTTGCGTGGTTGATTTGTGCATGCTGATGCTAACGGTGCGCAGTCAACGCCGCTGCAGGTTTGCACTGCGGCAAATCAGAAGTGGTAGATTTCCGCTTTTGATGGTATGTGAATTCACAGGGATATTCTCACTTCGACTCCGGAGGTTCAATTGCATTCTTTTCGACGCTTGGTTATTTGCTTGTTTCTGTGTTCAGTGCTTATTTTCGTTCGACAATCTCAAGCGGCGTCGCATCCGGAATCGTCGTATGACGTGGTGGTATATGGTGCGACGGCCAGCGGCGTAATGGCGGCGATCGCGGCGGCGCGCACGGGTATGCATGTGGTGCTGCTGGAGCCGGGCACCCATGTGGGAGGAATGTTGACCGGCGGCCTTTCCGCCACCGACGTTGGAAATCCCAATGTGATCGGCGGAGAAGCATTGGAGTTCTTCGAACGCGTCGGCAAGTACTACGATGTGCAGCAATATGGTCAGAAGGTTTCCTGGAGATTTGAGCCACATGTTGGCGAAGAAATTCTGCATTCCATGCTGCAGGATGCGAAGGTGGATGTTCGCTTCCACGAGCGCCTGCGTGAAAAGGATGGAGCGAAAAAATCTGACGGCCGAATCATCAGCCTGACCACGCAAGACGGCGATGTTTGGAAGGGCAAAGTTTTCATCGACGCAACCTATGAAGGCGACCTGATGGCTGCTGCCGGGGTGTCGTTCGCATGGGGAAGAGAAAGCATTGCGCAATACGGAGAGAGCCTGGCCGGTGTGCGGGCCGAGACTCCAGGACATCAATTCAAATTTAAATTATCCGCCTATGGCGCGGACGGAAAGCTACTGCCGGAGATCAGCCCGGTGCCGATGGCGCCGCCGGGTACAGGCGATCATGAGGTTCAGGCCTACAATTTCCGGCTCATCCTGACGCAGGATCCTGCCAATCTCGTTCCGTTTCCAAAGCCAGAAAATTACGACCCGCACGAATATCAACTTCTCGCAAATTACATTCGCGGATTCCAACAACAATACGGCCGCCCACCCCGGTTGAATGAGTTGACGAATCCAGTCGGAATTCCCAATCACAAAGCCGACTTCAACAACAACGGACCCTTCTCGACGGACTATATCGGCAAAGACTGGACGTTTCCCAACGCGTCGTATGCGCAACGAAAAGCGATCTGGCAGGACCACATCGACTACACCCAGGGATTCTTTTACTTCCTGGGGCATGATCTCCAGGTTCCACAGCAATTACGGAACGAGGTGAATTCCTGGGGTCTCGCAAAAGACGAATTTACCGACACAGATCATTGGCCCTTTCAGCTGTACATTCGCGAATCACGTCGCATGATCGGTGAATACGTCATGACGCAGAAGGATGTACAAACCCAGCGCACGAAGCTCGACGCGATCGGGATGGGGTCATATAACATCGACTCTCACAACTTCGAACGTGTTGCCACGTCGGACAGAAGCGTGCAGAACGAGGGGAATACTGAGGTGCCGGTACAGCCATATCAAATCCCCTACAGTATTCTTGTGCCCAAACCGCATCAGGTTAGCAACCTGCTGGTGCCTGTTTGTGTTTCCGCGAGCCACGTCGCTTATTCTTCATTGAGGCTGGAGCCGCAGTACATGATTATGGGGCAAGCTGCGGGCGTCGCGGCAAGCATGGCAGCGCGCACGGATGCACCTGTGCAGGATATCGACGTCACGACGCTTCAGGAAAAACTGCTCCGCGATGGAGCCATTCTGGAGTTGCCTGCACCCGCGCTGCGGAACGCGACCGCTCGATAGAAGCCGACGCCCACTAAGGATTCGGGATAGCAAAGCGCGGGGAACTTGAGAACGCACGGATGCATTGGGCTCCTTTGCCGAACCACGCGGCACCGCGTAGCTCTTTAGCTTCGAGTTCGGCCCTGTGGCTCGAACTCGCTTTCGAATCTGGGGTCTTGGAACCCGTTCGGGGAGACAGCGGAAGACGGAATCTGGACAGTGAAGCAGGTCACGTTTCCTGAGGCCCAGCGTGTGCTGCGAAATCGTATTGTGCCTTCATATTTCTGGATGATTCCTTTGCTGATCCAGAGGCCGAGCCCTGTCCCCTTGCTCGATTTCGTACTGAAGAAGGGTTCAAAGAGTCTTTTTGCATCTTCCGCACGAATACCGGTGCCGGTGTCCAGAATGGAAATGCGCATTCCGCGAAGGTGGTTGTTGGCTCCGGAACATTCGCGCACGCTGATGCGGAGACGGCCGCCATCGGGCATCGACTCGATCGCATTGCAAATAAGATTAAGAAACACCTGCTTCAGTTCGCCAGGGAATGCCTGCACGCTTCCATCACTGCAGTACCGTCGATCAACCGTGATATTGCTCTTCTCCATCAGACGCGATTGAAATTCCAGAATGTCTTCAAGAATGGCAGCAACTGAAACCTGAATCGGCTGGGCGGATTCCCGATAGAAGCTGAGGGTTTGTTTCGTGATGTGCGTGACGCGCGACAGCTCTTCCTCCGCCATCCGGGCATAGCTCCGGGCCTCGTCGTCCAGAGACGGGTGTTCCCGCAGCAGAAAAAAGACATTGGTGATCGATTCCAGTGGATTATTAATTTCATGGGCGACGATGCCGGCCATTCTTCCCATCGCCGCCAATTTTTCAGATCTGCGGAGAGCTTCCTCGGCCTGCAATTGCGCCGTGATATCTCTGCATATCTCCAAAACCGAGTGAGCATTTTTCCCGTCGCTTTGAAGGCTTTTCCTGCAGGCGACGACGATCTCGCGTCCACTCCTTGAAAGCTGGACCAGGTTTCCTTCCCAGCGTTTCCCTTCGAGAAGACTCGCCTCAATTTCTTCCAGCGGAACGGGAAATTGTGTTTGAAGCAGCCGATGCAAATCCCGCCCGACAGCCTCGTCGGCAGTCCAGCCGAATAAATCTGCAGCTCCGGAATTCCAAAAGCGGATCGCGCCTTTCAGATCGCGCACGATAATGGCTTCGGAAGCAAGATCCATCAGTTCAGCGCGTTCTCTCAATACACGTTCCATCCGCTTACGTTCGGTGATGTCGATAAATGCTCCTACGGCCCCACGTACTTTGCCGAAGTTGTCGAACAAGGGATTGGCGCTCGCGAGGGCCTCTTTAATCTTTCCGCTTTTGTGATGGATTTCCAGTTCGACACTGCCAATTCCCGCAGCGGTCGCGGCGGCACGTTGTAATGGAAGCTCGTCAGCCGTGAGGCGCCGACCGTCCTGATAAATGTCGCAGACGGATTTGCCGTCGTCGCTGAGTGAGATGTTTTCTCCCTCGCCAATTTCCAATAGCTCAGAGAATGCGGAATTTCCGACAGCCGTCTGGCACAGCGGATCGGACGCGACCGATACCCCTACGGGCAAAACATTCATGATGGTTTCGAGCTCGGCAATCCTTTGCTGCAACTGATCGTTGAGGTGCCTGATCCGCTGCGCACTTTCGCGCAGTTCCTCTGTTCGCGCAAGTACCCTCTTTTCCAACTCGTCATTCAAAGTTTCCAATTGCCTTGTCTTGCGGTAAAGATCGGCAAAGAGATTTACTTTGGCCCGCAATAACTCGGGAACGATGGGAACGGAAATATAATCCATCGCGCCGCGCTGATATCCCTTGATACGGTCGAGATCGGTTAGATGTACAGCGGAGATAAATATAATGGCGATTTTGCGGAAGCGCGGATGCTCGTGGATCATATCGGCTAACTCAAAGCCGTTCAAGTCGGGCATACTTACATCCATAAGGATGATGGCAACGTCATTCTTCAGCAGAAGATCCAATGCTTCCTTCGCCGTGCTGGCCGACAACAGGTTCTCGCCCAGGTCGCCAAGTATGGCCTGGTACGCAAGCAGCTTAGCGGGTTGATCGTCCACCATCAGGATGTTGACGGGTTGATTCGCAAGCGTCATTTTCTACCCAACTTAGCCAACTGAGATTATCGGTGAAGCCACGTGCGCAGAGTCGAGAGCAATTGTTCCGTGTTGACAGGTTTTGCAAGGTACTCAGACGCGCCTGCCTCGAGGGTTTTCTCACGATCTCCCTTCATGGCCTTTGCGGTGAGTGCGATGATCGGCAGACGACGGAAAGAATCGTTCTGCCGGATCACCCGCATGGTTTCATACCCGTCCATTACCGGCATCATGATGTCCATCAGAACAATTGACACATCAGGCATTGAGTCGAGCATGGCGATGGCTCCCTTGCCAGTATCGGCAGTCACCACCGTCATCCCGCGACGTTCGAGGACGCTGCTCAGCGCAAAGATGTTGCGCACATCATCGTCGACGACCAGCACCTTCTTTCCCACCAGTGCATCGTCGGATCGGTGCAGTCGATCCAGCATGTTTTGTTTCTCTTTGGGTAGATTCGCGACAACACGGTGGAGAAACAGAGCTGTTTCGTCCAGCAATCGTTCGGGGGATTCAACGCCTTTCACTACCACGCTTCGGGCCAGCACATGAAGCCGTGCATCCTCCTCCGGTGAGAGTTCTTTTCCCGTGAAGACTACAATCGGCAGGTCTTTTAAATCCTGAGAATCGCGAAGGCGTTCCAAAACCTCAAATCCTGACATGTCAGGAAGTTTTAGATCGAGAACCACGCAATCGTAAGGCTCCTTTGAGATTGCGGCAAGAGCACGGGCGCCCGTGTCGACCACGGTAACGTCGATATCTTCATAGCCGAGCAGCGTGCAAATGCTGAGTTGCTCCGCCGCGTTATCCTCCACGACGAGAAGGCGCTTCCGGCGCGGAGCGGCAAAGTCCTTGATCCGTGAAAGTGCCTGATCCAGGGCCTCTGAGGTTACCGGCTTGGCGACGTAGGAAAATGCCCCGCTGGCCAATGCGTGGCTCCTGTCCTGATCCAGTGTCAGTATCTGCACAGGGACATGACGCGTTTCCGGATTCTGTTTTAAATGGTTGAGTACAGTCCAGCCAAGCATGTCCGGAAGGAATACATCCAGAGAAATGGCGGTGGGATGAAACTCATGCACCAGCGCCAGGGCTTCAGAACCGCGGCTGGCGAGTAATACTTTGAATCCCTTCGCGCGAGATAGATCGCGCAGGAGTCGAGCGTAATTGGCATCGTCCTCGACAATCAGCAGGACAGCGTCTGCAGGCTGAAGATTGTCGCGGTCGTCGGGAATCCGCTCGGTCGGAAGCTCAGCCAAAACGCCTGGAGAAAACTCAGCCGCCATGGACGATGACAATGCCTTGGACTCGCGTGCGGGCGCCGCAACGGCAGAGGGGCCGCTATAGACATGCGGAAGATAAAGTGTGAATGTGCTTCCCTCTCCGGGGGTGCTGCGAAGTTGAATTTCGCCTCCCAGCAGGCTCGCCAGTTCGCGGCTGATCGCCAAACCCAGCCCAGTACCACCGTATTTACGGCTGGTCCCGGCATCCGCCTGCTGGAATGCCTCAAAGATGATGCGCTGCTTTTCCTGCGGGATGCCGATTCCCGAATCTCTCACTTCAAATGCTATGGCGGAAGTCGCACGACTTAGGATTGGGTGATCGTTGCTCCATCCCTTTTCGGCGAATGCGACTGAGAGCTCGACACTGCCTTGCGCGGTAAATTTGAACGCGTTTGACAGCAGGTTCTTGAGCACCTGCTGCAGCCGTTTCGAGTCGGTAACGAAGCTTGGGCCGAGCCGAGGATCGGTGCTCACTTCGAAGTTGAGTCGCCGATTTTCGGCTTCGTGGCGGAAAGGGCGGCCAATCATATCGAGAAGGCTGGCGAAAAAAACCTCTTCAGCCTCAACCGATACAGTTCCGGATTCAATCTTTGAGAGGTCGAGAATGTCACTAATCAGATTCAGCAGGTCTGTTCCGGCGGCGTGGATGGTGCGAGCAAACTCCACCTGATTGGAGCTGAGATTATGGTCTGGGTTTTCGCTGAGTTGCTGGCCCAGCACCAAAATGCTGTTGAGCGGAGTCCGCAATTCATGCGACATGTTTGCGAGGAACTCGGATTTGTACTTCGACGTCAGTGCGAGTTCTTTGGCCTTGCCCTCGATTTCGCGTCTCGCCTGCTCAATTTCCTGGTTCTTGCGTTCCACCTCTACGTTCTGCTCGGCCAGCTGCTGCGCCTTTTGCGCCAGCTGTTCGTTGGTTTGCTGCAGTTCTTTCTGCTGCATCTGAAGTTCGGTCGCCAGTTGCTGCGATTGCTTCAACAGGCCTTCTGTCTGCATGGTCGCTTCAATACTGTTGAGCACGATGCCAATGCTGGCGGTCAACTGTTCCAGGAAAGCCAGGTGAGACGCGGTAAAAGCGCTCAGCGAAGCCAGCTCAATCACTGCCTTCACGCGATTTTCGAACAGTACAGGCAGAATGATGACGTTTCGCGGCACAGCATCAAACAGGCCAGAGCGGATGGATATCTGGTTATCCGGCGGCATGTCGTTGATCAGGATTCGGCGTTTTTCTGCCGCGCATTGTCCCAGCAATCCCTCGCTGATGCTGACACGTTGAAGGTGTCCATCGGGGCCGTCTCCCGCGTAGGCGGACAGCAGCACCAGTTCCTGCTCTTCCTCCGTGTCCATCTGATAAATGATGGCTTGATGAGCGTTGACCAGCGGAGCCAGTTCGGAGAGCAGCGTTTTTCCCACCGTTGATAAATCGCGCTGGCCTTGCAGCATTCCGGTGAACCGTGCGAGGTTCGTTTTAAGCCAGTCCTGCTCGGTATTGCGCTCCGTGGTAAGACGGAGATTATTGATCATCGTATTAATGTTGTCTTTCAGCTCGGCGACTTCGCCCTTGGCTTCCACCTGGATGGAACGCGTGAGATCGCCCTTGGTGACGGCGGTGGCAACTTCTGCAATCGCGCGTACCTGATTGGTCAGGTTGTCCGCCAGAAGATTGACATTGCCGGTTAAATCTTTCCAGGTGCCGGCCGCGCCGGGAACGTTCGCCTGTCCACCCAGCCGGCCTTCGACCCCGACTTCGCGGGCCACGGTGGTCACCTGATCGGCGAAGGTGGCCAGAGTGTCTGTCATATTGTTGATGGTCTCGGCCAGGGCAGCGACTTCGCCCTTGGCGTTCACCGTCAATTTTTGTGTCAGAGCCCCGTTGGCGACCGCGGTTACAACCTTGACGATGCCGCGGACTTGTTCCGTCAAGTTGGCAGCCATGACATTGACGTTGTCCGTCAAGTCCTTCCATGTTCCCGCAACACCTGAAACCTGCGCCTGTCCGCCGAGTTTTCCGTCCGTGCCCACTTCGCGAGCCACACGAGTGACTTCGGCGGCGAAGGCGTTCAGTTGGTCCACCATGGTATTGATGGTGTTCTTCAACTCCAGAATTTCGCCTTTCACATCGACGGTGATCTTGCGCGAAAGATCGCCGCGAGCCACGGCCGTTGTTACCTCGGCAATATTTCGCACCTGCGCGGTCAGGTTGCCGGCCATGGAGTTCACAGAGTCGGTGAGATCCTTCCATGTTCCCGCAACGCCTGGCACGTTGGCTTGCCCGCCCAGCCGCCCTTCTGATCCAACCTCGCGGGCGACGCGGGTAACTTCTCCCGCAAACGCGTTCAGCTGGTCGACCATCGTATTAATGGTCTCTTTGAGCAGAAGAATTTCACCGCTCACATTCACGGTGATCTTCTTCGAGAGGTTGCCACTGGCGATCGCGGTGGCGACTTCGGCGATGTTTCTTACCTGCCCGGTGAGGTTGCTTGCCATTGAGTTGACGGAGTCCGTCAAATCCTTCCACGTACCGCCCACACCGGGCACCTGAGCCTGGCCGCCCAGCTTGCCGTCTGTGCCAACCTCGCGCGCGACGCGAGTGACTTCCGAAGCGAAGGAGCGGAGTTGCTCCACCATCGTGTTGATGGTGTCTTTTAATTCCAGAATTTCGCCCTTCACATCCACGGTGATCTTGCGCGAGAGATCGCCGCGCGCGACAGCCGTCGCAACCTCGGCAATGTTGCGCACCTGGCCCGTCAGGTTGCTTGCCATGAAGTTGACGTTGTCCGTCAAATCCTTCCATGTACCTGCGACTCCAAGTACCTTCGCCTGGCCACCAAGCTTGCCTTCTGTACCGACTTCGCGCGCCACTCGGGTGACTTCTCCGGCGAAGCCATTCAGTTGATCGACCATCGTATTGATGGTGTTCTTGAGCTCCAGGATTTCGCCTTTTACATCCACCGTGATTTTGCGCGACAGATCGCCGCGAGCCACAGCTGTCGTCACCTCAGCAATGTTGCGAACCTGATCGGTTAAATTGCCTGCCATCGAGTTGACGGAATCCGTCAGATCTTTCCAGGTTCCAGCAACGCCGGGAACGTTGGCCTGTCCACCCAGCCTGCCTTCGGATCCGACTTCGCGCGCCACGCGAGTCACCTCACCAGCGAAGCGGTTCAACTGGTCCACCATCGTGTTGAGAGTTTCTTTTAGTTGCAGAATTTCTCCGCGGACGTCGACGGTAATTTTTCGCGAGAGATCGCCGCTCGCGATTGCAGTGGCGACTTCAGCAATGTTGCGAACCTGGCCGGTTAAATTGCTGGCCATAAAATTCACGTTGTCCGTCAGATCTTTCCAGGTCCCACCCACGCCGGGTACCTCGGCCTGGCCGCCGAGCTTGCCTTCCGTGCCAACCTCGCGCGCCACACGAGTGACTTCGCCGGCGAACGCGTTTAGCTGGTCCACCATGGTGTTGATGGTGTCTTTCAGCTCGAGAATTTCGCCCTTCACATCGACGGTGATTTTGCGCGATAGGTCGCCGCGCGCCACAGCCGTCGTCACCTCAGCGATATTGCGCACCTGAGAGGTCAGATTCCCTGCCATGGCGTTGACCGAATCAGTCAGATCCTTCCATGTTCCGGCGACGCCCAACACCACTGCCTGGCCGCCAAGCTTGCCATCCGTCCCCACCTCGCGGGCTACACGGGTCACTTCAGAAGCGAAAGAGCGCAACTGATCGACCATGGTGTTGATGGCTTCTTTCAGTTGCAGAATCTCGCCGCGAACGTCCACTGTAATCTTGCGGGAAAGATCGCCGCTGGCGACGGCCGTCGCAACTTCGGCGATGTTGCGTACCTGGGCGGTTAAATTACCCGCCATGGAATTGACGGAGTCAGTCAGATCTTTCCATGTACCGGCAACACCGGGCACCTGGGATTGACCACCCAGCTTGCCGTCCGTGCCCACCTCGCGCGCCACGCGTGTGACCTCAGAAGTGAACACACCCAACTGCTGAATCATGGTGTTGACGATTTTGGCGGAACGCAGAAACTCACCTTCCAACGGGCGTCCATCCACATCCATCCGCACCGTTTGGGTCAGGTTGCCCTCAGCCACGGCGGCAATTGCGCGAGTTACTTCAGTGGTCGGCCGCAGCAGGTCCTCGACCAGCGTGTTCACAGAGACTTCCATCTCCCCCCATGCGCCTCTGGATTCATCGAACTTTGCTCGCTCGCGAGTTTTTCCCTCTTTTCCAACCACGTGGCCGACGCGTTTCAGTTCCGCCGCAATTCTCTGATTGGCCATCACGATCTGGTTGAATGAGTCCGCTATTTTTCCCGCGAGGCCGGTCCACGAGCCAGGGAGCCGCACCGAGAAATCGCCGTCCCGCACCGCCTGCATTCGCTCCAATATCAGAACGAATTCAGCGGAGCCAGGTTCCGGAAGCACTCCGACATGCCCATTACCCGTGGCCGTACTAAGAGGAGACTTTTCTTTTTCGGATGAGATAGGCGCTCTGGATCTCTTCATAAATCTCTCCTGAATCATAGGCGAAGCTTACCCTGGGCGACCACGGGAAATTTTGGGGTAAGGCTGGGCCATCGCGGCTCCGCTCGCACTCCATCTAAATCGTTTTGCATCAGAGATTCATCGCTGCGCGACTTAGATGCGGGCGATTCAAATGGGGGTTGTGCCGATGCCGGTTTTGCGTGGGTCGCTAGAATCCAAAGGATTACTCTTACCTTCAGGGAGGTGTTGCCAAAAGGCTTACCGATGGAGTTCATTTGCAAACGGGCTTCCAACAATCCTCTTCCGGGGGGTCAAATTCCGAGCCTTGATGCATAGGGACCTGAGGCAATTCGGGGAACCAGCAAGAATGACGGAGCGTTGAGCGCCGTTAGGCTGGTGCGGACTCACCACATCCGGGTTGAACGACGGGTAGGATACACTGGACCGTCGTTGCGGTTCCTTGCTCTAGTTTCGATGACCGTTCAGGCTTGTGGCGCAAGGTTCAGCGGTAAATCATTTTCTGCCGAAGCCCATTTTTAGGTGTCTGAATGCGCCGATCAATTGTTGTTGCAGGAAGTGTCAATCTTGACCTGGTCTGCACTGGAAAGCGAATACCGGCGCCCGGAGAGACAGTCACGGGCGAAACTTTTGAAACCTTTCATGGCGGAAAGGGCGCCAATCAAGCGGTTGCGGTAGGGCGTCTCGGATTTCCCGTCAGCATGATTGCAAAGGTCGGGGACGATCAGTTTGGACCGCGACTACGGCGGGCGTTGCGTGCGGAAAATGTGAACGTACGAGCGGTGGGCACGGCCAAGGGCACAGCTTCCGGTGTGGCGCTTATTACTGTGGATGAGTACGGCCAAAACAGCATCACCGTCATTCCCGGGGCAAATGCACAATTACTTCCGCGCGACTTGGAAAAATCGTTGCCGCAACTGCGTGCTGCGGGAATGATTCTGACGC
Organism: uncultured Acidobacteriota bacterium; assembly: GCA_963794795.1. Classification (GTDB taxonomy): domain Bacteria; phylum Acidobacteriota; class Terriglobia; order Terriglobales; family Acidobacteriaceae; genus JAKAAZ01. Next base: position 204,772 of record CAWCFC010000022.1, read on the forward strand.
AGCTGGAGATTCCAATGGAGACGGTGGAGTACCTGTGCACCATTGCAGGCCGGTTCCACGTGCCGTTGATGCTTGATCCGGCACCGGCGAAAGCAGCTTCCGCGTGAGGTGCTCCGCCACGTGACCTATCTCACTCCCAATGAGACGGAAACTTGCGCGCTCTGCGCAATTCCGCCCCACGATTTAAATGCGGCTACTGTGGCTGAGGTCGCCCTGACCTTACAAGCGAGTGGCCCGGCAAACGTGATTATCAAGATGGGGAGGCACGGAGCCTTTGTGGCGGGAGCGGACAAATCACAGCGGATGGTGGCGCCATTCAAGGTGCATGTGGTCGACTCCACCGCAGCTGGAGATGCCTTCAACGGCGGCTTGGCGGTTGCGTTAATGAGGGGACTTGGATTAGAAGAGGCAGTCCGCTTTGCCGGAGCCGTAGGCGCATTATCCGTCACCAGGGCCGGAGCTCAACCGGCAATGCCGACGGCAGCAGAAGTGAAGAAGTTTATGAGCGGCCATCCCAACAAAAAGTCAGCCCGCCTAAATAAATAATTTTCGCAACGCGGCTCGTTCTGACGGAGATGACGACGCCGCAATTGTCCTCCGTGTATCAGTCCTCCTATCAGATGGGGGCTACCGCTGCTCAACTGGCGCTCGATCGAGTCGCGAACAGGTCCGGTCCCGTTCGTCGAGTCATTCTGAAGACGGAGTTGAAAGTCAGAGGATCGGTTGCTCCCCCTCTAAAGGAATTGCCGCCTCTCAAAAGCTCTGTAAGAAAGGCCAAGGCAGGCCAGATTTCATCGGGAATCTGAGTTAAGGGCCAAGGTTTCCGCCTGGAAATCGACTGCCGATGGTCTCATCTGGTTGAGCGCTAATTCACGATCTGGTACCGTCCCAGTGAGGGAATTGAGATGAAACGGTCTGAGCTGAATCGCTACATCGCAGAAGCAGACGCGTTTTTTGCGAAAAATCATTTTGTGCTGCCTCCGTTTGCGCAGTGGACTCCTCAAGAGTGGGAACGTCACGGCCCGGAGGCCGACGAAATCCGCACGCAGCGCCTGGGTTGGGACGTGACAGATTTTGCGTCGGGAGATTTTCACAAGACAGGTCTAACGGTCTTCACGCTGCGAAATGGCTTGGCTGCGGATGGCAAGCCTTCCAAAGTGTATGCCGAAAAAATCATGTTCGTTCGGGATGGGCAGATTACGCCCTTTCACTATCACGCCAAGAAGATGGAAGACATTATTAATCGAGGTGGCAAGGGCGCAGGCTCACTGGTCGTTCAACTCCATCATTCGACCGCAGACGGTCAGCTCGCGCAGTCCCCGGTATTTGTTTCCTGCGACGGAGTTCGACGTCGTGTCGAAGCCGGCGGGACAGTTATCCTGGGTCCGGGTCAGTCAGTCACGTTGCCGCCTTTTCTGTATCACACGTTCTACGCGGTCGATGGCGATGCGCTGATCGGCGAAGTCTCATCATTGAATGATGATGACCGGGACAATTTTTTCCTCGACAAGCTGCCACGATATCCCGCAGTGGTTGAAGATGAAGCTCCGACCCGCCTGCTTTGCACTGAATATCGTCTGGCGCCATCCGGCGCATAGGGTTGAAATCTATCCGCAATGATTGATGGAACCGGCCTGGGGATCTGGATACAGCGGCAGTCGATACAGCCGCTCCACTTGCTAGTGATATCGACGGCTTCATGCGCGGCAAGATGACTGGACGCCTCAAGCCAATCAGCAGGAATAGAAGGGCCCGGCAGTCACCATTGAATCTTGTCGGGGAAATATTCCGCGATCAGGTCCTGATAATACGGAAGAATCTCCGGCAGGTTCGGTTTTACCGCACCCTTGGAGTACAGATCGTAAGGATTGAACTTGAGAACCCATTGAAACATTTCCTCATCGTGAGGAGACATCAGGTGACGATAGGCTCCGTGCTTATGGGCGGAATAAAACGAGTGATACCGGAGCATATAGTGTGCCGGCTCGGGTAAGTAGTTTCTTGTCACCTGGTAAATATATTCATCATGGCCCCAGGACATATGGACATTTTCTAACCCACAATGAGGTTCATAGATGCCGTATAACTCCTGATAATGCGGAATCCGTGAATCTGGATTCGCTCGGAAGTATTCGGGGAACACAATCGCATCGGAGTAAGCGCAGCCGACCGGGAAAGTATCGCCGACCACAGCCCACTGCGGTTCTCCATAAAGACAGAGGACCTTACCCAGGTCGTGGATAAATCCGGTAAGAACGAACCAGCGCGGATGGCCATCTTTACGAATGGCCTCTGAGGTCTGCAGCAGGTGATCGATTTGTGTCAGGTCTGTATCAGGATCGCTATCGTCAACCAATGTATTTAGGAACTCTGCCGCCTGCCAGATCGTTTTCTGTTCCTTGCGCAACGGCAGATATTCCCGTTCCTTTGCCTGGACGAAGTCGAGAGTTTGCCGGGCATGATTCAGCCGGTAGAATTCCGCCACGCCTGGATTCGCGTCGGGATCGTAGTTGCGAAACTCTTCGCGGTCCTTATTTTCCTTATAGCGCGACGCCACAAAGTCGTCCCAATCATCGAGTTTTTTCAGCGGATTTTCGGCGGTCTGAGGATTCATGAGGAACTCCGGGGCGAACGAGTGATTTCATCTTACGGCGATGGAGAATGGAATCGCAAATCAATTTCACTCGACACAACATCGCTAATCAAATTCACATTAGCCCTGGAGACCGATCGAAATTGACACAGCGGGAATCGTGCGGCTACCGTTATCTAGCTCGAAAGAATTTCTATGCTGAAGGCCATTCTTACAGATAGTCATTTTTGGATTCCTGTCGCGGTACTGATGATCGGCATCGCATTATTGTTGTACCTGCGGTAGGGAGAAGGAAATTGGACAACTTAGATCGAGCACCTTCTTCACTGCAGTCGACCCACGGCGTCGGCGTCATTTGCGGCCTGGCTGCGGGGGCTTGGCTGGGCTGCGCAGAAGTACCCGTCAAGATTGCCAGTCCAGCGATCTCTCCATTTGCGGTTTCACTTTGCATGGTTGCCGGAGTGTTTGTTGCGCGGTGGACGATTCCCGCTTTGCTGAAAGGCAGCGACTACATTTTCGCCGATCTGAAAGAGAATCAGCATTTGATCGTGTGGGGAGTGTTAGCCGGTGCGCTCTGGGCAGTTGCCAATACACTCACGGTTTTCGCCATCCGCGACGTCGGGCTCTCTATTGCCTTCCCTCTGTGGAACACGAACTGCCTGGTTGGAATTTTCTGGGGATGGCTCCTGTTCAACGAACTGCGTGGCGCCAGCGTAAGGAATTGGCTGAAGGTGTTGGGTGGAACGCTGGCGATATTGCTGGCGGCGCTCATGCTGGCCTACAGCTCGACACATGGTTCTCAGCTTGCTCCGGCGCACGCACGAGAAGGTATTCTCGCTGCCGCGGGCGCCAGCCTGATGTGGGGCACCATGTACATTCCCTATCGCAAAGCGTATCTCAGCGGTATGAATCCCCTCTCTTTTGTGACAGTGTTTACGGTTGGCGAACTGGGGATGATGATGCTGCTGAGTGTCGGGCTGCGCGGTGGATTTCGTCCCTTATTCACCGAGTTGCGATCTGCTCGTGCAGCCATCTTCTGGTTGTTTCTCGGCGGATTTTGCTGGGTGATCGGTGACCTGTTCCAACAATATTCAACCAAATATGTGGGGATTGGGCGCGCCATTCCACTTTCGAATACGAACCAATTATGGGGTCTCGCCTGGGGAGCTTTAGTGTTCGGCGGTCTTGCAGCCACGGGAGTTCTCCATCACGTCGTCATCATTGCCGGCTCCGTCGTGATGCTGCTGGGTACGCTGGGCATCAGCACTTCCGTGGCTGGCAGCGAAGAGAACACGGCCACACGGCAGGCGATTCTGCGGGAATGCAATCGCTACTCACTGGATCACGTACGCGTGCTGAATGCGCAAACTGGACGGGACTCCGCGGACAATTCCAAAATGGATCGACGATGGTGGGATTACGCCATTGCAATCATCGCCAGCGGCGCGTTCGTCGCCCTTGCGGTGAAAGCGAAGCGCCCGCCGCTACCGATGCACATGCTGTGGGCGAACGGACTTTTGGCTCTTTTACTGTTGACCTTTCTTGGGGCCGGGTGGTGGTTGTGGAAGAAGACGCGATTCTGTTAGCCCCTTCGGGGTATTAGCAGCGCGTGCGGATCACGCTGGCGCCGACGAGTTTAGACAGTCCCGTCGGGGAGCAAGAAGCTGGGCCGACCATTCTCGATCCATTTCCAGAGACCGCAAGTATTTTGGCGATCCGGCGAAAGTCTGGATGGTGAACTTTCGCGTACGCGATCTGGACAAAATAGCCACACAGCTACAAGCCGCCGGAATTGCAGTTAAAGTTTACCCGCAATCGTATCCCAATGGCCGGTTCGTCCGGCTGCGCGATCCCGAGGGGAATCCGATTGAACTGTGGCAGCCGAAATCGCCGAAAACTTCATCCTAAGCGCGCCTCTCGCAAGCCTATAATTGGCAGACCAAGGAGGCAGCATGTCCTACCTCAAATCGCTTATACTTTTGATCCTTGCGGGTGCGCTACTTAGTTACGCATCTGCCGCGCCGGCCCAGGTTTCCATCAATATTGGAGTGGCGCCTGTGTGCCCGTATGGTTATTTTGACTACGCTCCGTATGACTGTGCTCCCTACGGCTACTATGGGCCAGACTGGTTCGTTGGCGGCATATTTATTGGAGCCGGCCCGTGGTTCCACGGTCCGCACGGATTTTATGGTCACGTCGACAACCGGTATGATCCTCACCATGGTTACAGGGGTCCGCTACCTGCACGCGGCGCTCAGCCGTTTGACCACTTCCATGGCAACGAAGCTCGGGATGGGCAAGGACATGTCGGCAACGCTGGCCACAGCGCAAGTTCGGAACATGCTCTCCCTGGATATCAGGGTGGAAACCACGGCGGCGGTCATCCGAGCGGTGGAAACAGCGGCGGCGGTCATCCGAGTGGTGGAAACCAGGGCGGCGGTCACCACTAAAGCTGCGGCATTCAAATCAAAGAGCGGCATGAGGCATCAAGGGGCGTCTCATGTCGCTGCGGTTTTACTCCCCGGCATGATAAGTTCCATGTGCTTGTCGCTTTGAAAGATTTCTCTTAGCGCAACGCTGCCAGAGGGTCGACTAAAAGTGTGAAGTTTTAAATCAGGGTCAAGTTCGTGGACTCTCGCGGGCTGTTGTCTGCCTCCATGGTTCCATGCATATAGAAACGCTTGAAGCATTCTGGATCTCTCAGGTTGGTAATGGCCTCAATCACTTTCCCCAGGTGGTGCCAGTCATCGGATTGTGGATTACGATTCACCTCCTCGGCATACTCCAAAAAATAGATGGCTCGATTTAAGCGCCTGCGTTTTTCAAGCAGGATTCCCCTTTGCAGCCGCAGTTCATCCATCAGTTCTCGTTCCATGCCGTCCAGGCACACCTTAATTTCAGAGCGTGACAGTCCAATCATCTGCATCACCGCGAGACGTTCCAGCTGGATCAAGTCCTGGCGTGTGTAGACATGATGACCCGAGCCCCGAGCTATCTGCGAATGCAGTAAACCAATTCGCTCATACCGCCGCAATGCTTGCTTCTTCACACCAGAAAGCTGAGACAACTCGCCCACCTTGCATAAGGTGAGCGAGTCGTCGGCCTGCTGTAACCACTGAGTGTCGTTCATGGCAATCATTTCCATTTGCACTGGTTTCACTATGCTCGTCAGAACAGGAAGCGCCCCTGCACCACTAGAATGCGGCCCGAGACCACTGATGGAGACTGGCTGGAACCGTACGGGCTGGTCGGCGGCCCGATATCCGACGAAATGACGCCCAGCGTGCTTGGGTTGGATGCGTCGTTTCCCGGAGGTCCGAAGTTCACATGGTTCAGCACGTTATAGGCCTGGGCGCCAATCTGAAAAGCCGTTGATCCTTTTTTGAAGATGTCCTTATAGAGATTCACGTCGACATCCGAATAATGCGGTCCGTAAAAAGCATTCCGCGGCACGTTGCCGTAGTTCGTTTGTGGATACGGGCCGGGGCCACTTGGTACAACGACTCCGGTGGAATTCACCGTTAAACCCTGGCCGTTGAAAATCCCAGGAGTCTGGAAACACGGAGTGGAGAACGAAGTGCAGTGATGATTGAAATTATTATCCAACACCGTGGCAAGTACCGTGGTTCCACCGGTCGCATTGGCTCCCAGCGCCGCTCCCGCGCTTGTGTTGAACACGCTGAATGGCTCCCCAGAACGCCAGTATGCCTTGGCGCCCACGGTCCATCCCGCCGCTCCGAAATCCACGATCTTATTACTGAAGTGATAGGGTTCCACGTAGACCAGATCCATCACGAAATTGTGGCGGATATCGTAGTCGGCGTTGGAATACATCAATCTGGAGGGACTATTCGGAGTGATCTGAAAACCAACAGACGCACCGTTGTACGGCAGCTGAGAATTGCCTCCGTTGGAAATGTCGTCCAATGCATGAGAGTAAGTGTAGGAAATGTCGGTCGTCAGGCCGCGCCGGTCGAAATGTTTATATTCCACCGACAATCCGTTGTAGTTCGAAATAGCGTTGGTGGTAAAACCCTGAACGGTTGCAAACCGGGGGTCCGCCGAGTTGGTTGGCACATCGTCAAAGGTCCCGTTTCCATAGCTGCCATAGAGTGAGGTGCCGACATTCTGATTGAAGTTGTTGACCGGCATGAACAGGTTAAAGCCATGGTTGCCGGCGTAGGAAAGAATCAAGGCGTCCGTCGGGGTAATCTGTCGCTCCAGTTGCAGGCTGTATTCCAGATACCGGGCGCCGTAAAACTTCTGCGGCGTAGTTGCATAGTTGGGAGGTGCGAACGGGAATCCCGTCGATGCCAATACTTCCGAGTTGATCTGATTGTAAGTCGCTCCCTGCGAAAAGCCGTTCAGCACGGCCACCGCGGAACCAGATGCAACCGCTTGAGCGCTTCCCGGTCCCTGTGCCACCGTTCCCGTACCGACCCCGGCAAAATACCGGTTGGGGAATCCAGATTGAGCTTGTTCGAGGATGAGGCCGGGGAAGTTGTCGGAAAACAATCCTACACCGCCGCGCAGGACCATCTTTCCATCGCTATGCGTGTCCCAGTTGAACCCAACGCGCGGCTGCACGATTGCCGTCTCAATGGATGGGAACGCGCTGCGATGTCCGCTGGAAATCGTGGCGTTATACGGAACGTCGAGCGGGTCAGTTCCAGATGGAAATGTAGCTGGAAATCCGCCTATGTAATGGTTGAAGCAGTTGTTCACGCATGCCGGGTTGCCGTTGCGATCGACGCGGATGCCGTAGTTGAGGACCAGGTTGGGCTTTACTCTCCAGTCGTCCTGCGCGTAGAGGCCCAGGTTATAGACGGCATCGTAAAGATTGGCCAGCCCAGACTGCGGGAAGCCTTGAGTAAACGTTGAGCCGGCGCCTCCGGGCAACGAACCGCCGAATTCATCCGCAATCTGACCAAATCCATAAAAGCCGCCGTATGCAGCCGTTTGCAGAACAGTGTCGGTCAAATCGTAGCGCAGGAAGTCGAGGCCGAATTTGAAATTATGGTTCCCTTTAAGCCAGGAAAGGGCGTCGACCACCTGATATTGGGTGCCATTAGTTCCTCCAGGGAAATCGTCCCAGATGGCCCCCAGCGTAGTTCCTCCTGCAAAGAAGGAGGACTGTCCGACGCCAGACAAGCTGTTGGTTCCGCCGTCAACGCTTTCGTTGAATTCCGTCGGCGACGAGGCGAGGGCCGCTGGTATATCGGGTGGACCGAAGATTGCGCTGTAGTAAAGCGCTCCCACAATGAATTGATTCACAATATTGGGGCTGAAGGTGTAGGTGTCGTTCAACTGTCCGGTGTAGGCGGGCTGGTTGCTGCCGGCATTCCACAACGGATTGATCAAGCTGGTAAATGTCGGCTGCTGGCCCTGATCATCGGTGACGCGAAAGAAAATCAGTTGCTTAGGGCTGATATTCCAATCAAGTCGGCCCGCCACCAGGTATTCCTTGTTGAGCCCCGCGGCATTGATGAACGCGGTATCGATGCAGCTTTCCGCAGCGCTGGTACCCAGCGTTCCGCCGCTGGCATAATCCGGCGTCCCTGCCAGACTTCCGCAGCCATAATTTCCCGAACTGTCCTGGAGCGACCCAGTGCCGGTCGTGACCGGAACTGCACTCGCGTACGCCGGCGATGCGTTCGTCGACGCGAACATTGTGCCGTACAAAGACTTGCTGGCAGGTGTGATGTTCGGGTTGGCTAAGACACTGGCCTGCAATGCCGGTGAAGGCAGATTGACGAAACCGGTTTGGGGCAAGATGAATCGAATCCCTTCGGTATCGGCGAAGAAGAACAGCTTGTCGTGCTTGATGGGACCGCCGATCTGGGCGGCATATTGATTGGATACCGCCTTGGACTTGGGAACGCCGAAGAGATTATTGAAAAAGTCATTGGCGTTCAGGCCGGAGCTGTTGTAGTCGTACTGCAACAAGCCGTGTATCCGGTTGGAGCCGGATTTGGTAGCGTAAGTTTCGATAATGCCGGCCTGACGTCCATATTGCACGCTGTAACCGTTCTGTACGACGGCTGCCTGGGCTATTTCCTGCTGGCCCAGCGTCAAGTTGGACGAACCGGAGAAATTGATGCCGCCGTACTCCGAATCGTTGTAGTCAATGCCGTTGACAATCACCATATTTGAGAGCCCGGGCAAACCGTTGGAAACAATTTCGCCAAAGCCTTCAGTGCCGGCACCGACGACTACTCCGGGCACGGTGAATGCAATCGTTGTAATGTCTCCGCCTGGTGCCGGTAGGTTCTGGAACTGCGAAGTGGTAAACGTCGTGGTGGTGTTCGAGGTCTGCGTGTCGATGAGTTGGGCGTTCAACGCGCTCACCTTTACGGTAGTCGTATTCGCAGATGGCGAGACAGTAAGTGTCACTGCAGATTGCTGTCCATTCAGGATCTGCACAGATGTAGTGGTCGATTGCATACCGGGCGCAGTCGCAGATACATCGAACGCATCTGGCGGCAAAAACGGCGCGGTAAACAGACCATGGCTGTTGCTGGTGTAGGAATGCACGGCGCCGGTGGACATGTCCATGACCGTGACTGTGGCGTTCGGAACGACAGCGCCCGTTGAATCAACGACTGTGCCGTTGATGGAGCCTGTGGTTGTAGTCTGCGCCATTATCGATGGTGTCAAAACGAAAATCGTTGCTGCAAGACCGCAAATCGTTGCGAGCTTGCCTACAGCACTGGTCCACTTCTGAAGATAGAACTGCATGGATCCCCCTGGAGGATTGTTTTTAGCGGAACTCATATTTTTATATGACTGGGTAATCGGAACTGTGGTTTCGAAAAAAGTTCCATGAAAAGTCATCTTCGATGGCGAGCGCAGCTCTTGTTATGGCTGCTGGTATTCACATCGTGATGGCTACACGATCTGACAATCCTTTCAGAGCATTGTCTTCACGCGTGTGTGAGGTCGTTCAATCTTCGGAATACCCTGTGTGGTCCGTCGTGGATGGACCTATGCCCTTTTAATTCTTCTTCGAAAAATATTCATCACTGGCCTCCAGATGAGATTGATGCGATACTTCGCCGCGATGTTGGCGAGTTCCGGTTGATCTTCTAGATACCTCCTTTAATTGCCAGATTAACGACGATGGACGCTCGTGGGTTTCATCATCTATTAACAGTGGACGAGGAAGTGGTCGGGAGCAATATCCACTTGACCTGATTCCAGCATGACCACTACACTTTTGCGGAAATGAAGAAAGTAGCCTCAGGAATTTTTCCGTTGATCGCGATTGACCGGAAATCCGCGAAGGCACTTCATCGCCAAATCTACGACGCATTTCGCATTGCGATCGTCGAGGGTGTATTGCGCCCAGGTCAGCGAATTCCATCCACACGGGAGCTGGCAAGCGGGCTTGGCGTATCAAGATTTCCGGCTTTGAATGCCTACGCTCAGCTTCTGGCGGAAGGCTACTTCGAAAGTCGCATCGGTGCGGGTACTGTAATTTCCAGTGCTCTACCAGAGCGATTCACACTGAGTCCTTCGAACGGTGAGCGGCTGCCAATCAATCCCTCGGCGCCTCGTCCCATCGCGCGGCGTACTTCCAGACTTTCTCAAAATGAAATGCCCTCCAGGCTCCAGGGACACGGAGCATTCGGTGTCGGACTCATCGCTTTCGATCATTTTCCAATGGAGTTATGGGCAAAACTTGTGGCGCATCGCTGCCGTGAGATGGGCGCTATGTCATTGGATTACGGCGAAAGGATGGGATCCAAACTTCTTCGAAATGAGATCGCAAATTACCTGAGAACTTCACGTTCGGTGCGCTGCGAACTGGAGCAGGTGATGATTGTTAGCGGGTCGCAACAGGCACTCGAAATTTCCGGTCGCGTCCTCCTTGATCCCGGAAGTTCTGTGTGGGTGGAGGATCCCGGTTATTTATTCGCGCGAGATGCTTTGACGTTATCTGGCTGTCGCCTCGTCCCCGTTCCGGTTGACCGCGAAGGATTGAATGTTGCTGCCGGCATCCAGAGATGTCGTAAAGCCAGGGCCGCTGTGGTGACCCCCTCGCATCAATTTCCACTTGGTGCGACGATGAGCGCGATGCGACGACTCGAATTATTAGATTGGGCTGCCAACACGGGGGCATGGATTATTGAGGATGACTACGACAGCGAATTTCGATACGCGAATTCGCCGATCACTTCGCTGCAGGGACTCGACTCAAACGCTCGCGTCATCTATATCGGAACGTTCAGCAAGGTATTGTTTCCATCTTTACGACTGGGATATGTAGTCGTCCCGCCTGACCTGGTCGACCATTTCGCAAAGACACGACGCGCTCTGGATCTTGCAGCACCGACGTTCCATCAAGAGGTGCTCGCAGAGTTTATTGCGGAGGGTCACTTTGCGCGCCATATTCGCAGAATGCGCGTTCTTTACAACGAGCGCAGAACAGCACTGGCAGAAAGCATCGACAAAGAATTGGGCTCGATGGTTGAAAAGCTCGGGGATGAAGCAGGATTGCAACTGACTGTCGGGCTGCCCCGCGGCACTCGCGATCGAGAGATTGCGGCGCGCGCGGCCAAAGAAAACTTGTCGCTCTGGCCCCTGTCCGCCTCCTACCTGGGCGAAGTGACTCGTCCCGGATTCATTCTTGGTTTTGGGAACCTCGCGGCAACGCAGGCTCCGGCTGCGGTGCGAAAGTTCGCCAGATTGCTTACTTCGCAGAAAAAACTGTGACACCAAGAGCGTGGATGATGGCGTCGGTGTCATAGACGCAGCCACCCCACACTCCGCCACTGGCATGCACCAGCGCAGCCCAGAGTCGGGTGTCGTCGGGCAGGTCGGGATCAGGAGCCAGATCGTTGCGAGGGCATCGCAGTGCGAGCCGCCGCGAGCCTTCTTCCGCATCGAACTTTTCCGCGGCCTCACCAACAAAATTCACGGATCCTTCCAGCTTCATCCGGTCAATCACAATTTCAATCATGTCACCGTCGAGGATTTTACCCACGCTTCCTCCGGCTAGCGCCTCCGGAGAAACATGGCCGATGCATGCGCCCGTAGAAACGCCGCTGAATCGAGCATCCGTAATGAGAGCCACGTGCTTTCCATGCGGAAGATGCTTCAGCGCGGAGGTGATTTGATAAATCTCCTGCATGCCAGAGCCCGAGGGGCCGCCGCAGATCAGCACGAGAATATCGCCCGGCTGTATCTTGTCGTTCTTAATAGCTTTAATCGCAGACGACTCGGAAACGAAAACTCTGGCAGGTCCTGTAACTCGAAAGATTCCGGCGGCATCGACAACAGAGGGATCAATGGCCGTGCTCTTGATCACCGAACCCTCCACGGCAATATTTCCTGTCGGGAAGCAAAGAGTCGGCGTCAGGCCGCGGGCTCTGGCGCGATCGGGGCCCATGATCACGTCATCGGGATCGATGCCATCCAGGCTTTTCAGTCGTGCGCGCAATGCGTGGCGGCGCTCGCTTTGCTGCCACCAGTCCAAACATTCGTCCAGCGTGGACCCGGAGGCGGTCAACACCTTGGTATCAATCAAATCCGCGCGCCGCAAATGCAACATCACTTCAGGCACGCCGCCGGCAAGAAACACCTGCACAGTGGCGAAGTTTTTCGGACCGTTCGGCAATGCGTCGACCAGGCGCGGCACAGAGCGGTTCACGCGAAGCCAGTCCGATACGTCCGGCCGTTGCAAGCCAGCATTGAAGGCAATCGCGGGAAGATGCAGCAGGAGGTTGGTCGATCCACCAAACGCTGCATGCAACACCATCGCGTTGTGGATTGATTCCTGACGAAGAAAATCGCGTGTTCCCAGGCCCAATTCAAGCAGCCGCAACAATGCTTTGGCAGAGCGGCTCGCGGCATCCAGCCAAATCGCGTGTCCGGACGGCGCAAGCGCAGTATGAGGAAGAGAAAGGCCAAGAGCCTCGCCGATTACTTGGGCAGTCGCGGCCGTGCCCAGGAACTGGCAGCCGCCGCCGGGCGTGGCGCAAGTTCGACATCCGACTTCCGCGGCGTAGTCGAGTGCAATTTCCCCATGAGCGAATCGCGCGCCGATGGTTTGCACGATGCCGGCGTCCTCGCCTTTTTCCGGCAGCAGCGTCACACCTCCCGGCACCAGCACGGTTGGAATGGATTGAGCCGAGGCGAGGGCCATCATCATCGCGGGTAAGCCCTTGTCGCAGGTCGCGAACCCAACCACCCCTTTTCTGGTGGGCAGAGAACGCATCAATCGTCGAAATACCGTCGCCGCATCATTGCGAAACGGCAACGAGTCGAACATCCCGGTAGTTCCCTGCGTTCGGCCATCGCAAGGGTCGGTGCAGTAGGCTGCGAAAGGAACGGCGCCAGATGACTTGAGTGCACGGGCCGCTTCTGCGACCAGCAATCCCACCTCCCAGTGGCCAGTGTGAAAGCCGAGCGCCACGGGGGTGCCGTCTTCTGCGCGAATCCCTCCGTGGGTACTTAATAACAAAACTTCCGGGCCTGACAATTCTTGAGGCGACCAACCCATGCCCACGTTTTGGCTGAGGCCGAAGAGATTCCCAGACGGCAGTTGTAGCAGCATTTCAGGCGTCAGTGGCAGTTTTCCAGCCGGTCCCGGAGCATGCGTAACGACGTCCAATAGTCGGCGATCTGGAGTCTCAAGCACGGACAGAAGGGAGGTTTTAGTCATTGCAATCGGAGCTTGCGTTCATTGATCCAGTCTCATTGCTTTGGTCTCGGATACTGGCGCGGATGCATCATCTGGTCGTACACGCGCACCAAAGGCTCAGGGCTCACGCTGATTTTTCCCCGATAGGGGTTATCGAGCGCTGCCACCATAAAGACCATCAGCCCGATGAGCGCTGAAAAAAGCACGGTCATCCAAATATGCATCTTCAAACTTTGCATATGGAAGAACCAGGTTGAGATGATGCAGATTGCCGCGCCTATCATGATCAACGCCCATAGAGGGGATGGTAATTCGTCCGTCACGCTGTCCAGCCGGATGCTGCGAGCCGTTTCTAGAGCGTCGAACTCTCGCGAGACGTCCTGCTCAAGGACCTTATCCGCTTCGGTGGTCGGTTCCCATTTGCGAAAATCTTGCCGAAATTGATCCAGCGAGACACGGTTTTCGATAGGAACGATCCCTCGCTGCTGCTCTGGCCAGCCGACCTGAATAACGCTGATTGTGTAGTCGCGAATGTCCTGTTGCAGCGCACTTCGCATCGGTTCTTCCAGGCTCCCGACGGTGCGATACAGGCTGGCAACAGCTGCCGCCTCTCGAGCCACCTTCGCTTCTGTGTCGGTATAGGTCGTCCACGCTCCGATCGCCAGCAGGCCGAGCGTGACTCCATACAGAACCGTGATGCCGGCCAGATAAAAACCGACGATGTCGTTGTAGGAGTGTTGCAGGTGAACGCGACGAATCATTCTCCGGCTGGCGAGCAAGCCTGCCAGGCCGAAGGCGACAAACATGGATATGGTGAGCAACTCAAAGAGCCAGTTCGGCAGATCGTAAACCCAATACATATTCATGGATCCTCACCGGCTACGAGACGCTACTCCGGGAAATTCTTGTTTACCTGCAAATGCATTGTGAGCGTGGACGATCGCCCTGCCTCGGCTCCAAGAAACACAGTATAGCGTTCCAGAATTGGGCTGCTCGTCACCGAAAGCTTACTGCGCGATACATATTGGTACACCTCACACTTTTATCTACCATGCCTCACCGGCGATCAGTAAAGTAATTTTTGTTAACTGAGGAGAACCCAACATGCAAGCAAGTTATCTATCGGCGTCGCTCGTCCTCGCGTTTTTCAGTCTAGGTGCCAATGCGCAAACCACCGAGCCTGCGGTCCCGCCGCCATTGCCACCGCTCGTTGGCTCCATCGCCGGACATCCCAGCTGGCCAGTTGCCAAACCCGAGGATGTGAAATCGCCCGAAGCCATATTGAATGCGGTGTACGACGTGATTTCCGGCGGCAAAGGACAGGCACGCGACTGGAATCGAATGCGGTCCCTGTTTATCCCAGGTGCACGCCTGATCCCTGCCATTACTGTGCCCGCGACTGCGACAGAGCCCGCTCACACCGATGCCGTCCTGCTTACGATTGATGATTATATTGCGCGCAGCAGCGGAAGAATGACTGCGAACGGTTTCTTTGAGCACTCCATCCATAATGAGGAGGAACAGTTCGGTAATATTGTTCAAATTTGGAGCACCTACGAATCCCGCCACAACGCTGATGATCCGAAACCCTTCGCCCGAGGCATCAATAGTTTTCAGTTGCTGAATGATGGCAAACGTTATTGGATCGTGAATATTTTCTGGGATGCTGAATCTCCTGAACATCCAATTCCGCCGCAATATCTTCCGAAGTAAATCTAGCCCGCAAGCAAACAGACGCCGGCTCCAGGGGCAAATGTCGCAGGTGAAGGAATCTGTTACCGAGCAGCCTCGGTTACGGGAGCGGGTCGAAGATGCGATCGCAGCAGAGCCGCGCCGGCAGACACAACCGCGAAAGCACCGAGAAGCCACAACACATCGTTCGTTGCTGACAACACCGTTTGCGTGGGAACTCCGACGGTGTGTTCGCCCACACCGGTCAACACCTCAAGCCGCCAGGAGAGTGTGGTGGAAGCGGTCGCAACGCCCACAATGCATCCCAGCACGCGCATCAGATTCAGCATGCCACCGGCCTCGCCAGAACGCTCTTCAGGAGCCGCCGCGATGGTGGCGCTGTTATTCGGGGCGATAAACAATCCGAGCCCAATGCCGAAAATAGCCAGCGCACTCATCCGCGGAATTCCGCCACCAATTGCGCCGGTCAGCGTCTGCGACAACAAAACCATCGCGCCCAGGGAGAGCGCCATGCCAACCGTGGTTATCACTCTGGCTCCAATACGTTCATACAGAGCGCCACTGATGGGTGCGACCAGGCCGAGTGCGATGGGAATTATGGCAAGGCGGAGGCCGGCCGCGATCGGTGAATCGCCAAAGCCGCGAATGAACGCGAACGACATGAGGAAGAACATGGAATACAGCAGCGCGTAGGAAACATTTACTGCGATCATGCCGCCGGTAAACGCGGGGACGCGGAACAGGTGAAGGTCAATGAGAGGAGCCGGCGCTTTGCGTTCACGCCAGGCAAACAGCGGCAGCAGAACGATGGCCGCCACAATTGTTCCGATCAAGGGTATCGAGCGCGGGCCCCAAGCGCGAAATTCGCTCAAGATGACGACGAGCGAGACCACGGCAGGAGTCAATAGTAGTGCGCCTATCCAGTCAAATCGCTTCTCCGCTGCAAGGCCGGAGGTTTGCGGCAAAACGAACCAGCCAACGAGGATGCCTGCAACCCCGAATGGGACAGATACCCAAAATACCCAGCGCCATCCCAGCGTTCCCAACAGTAAACCACCCACAACTGGGCCGGCGCTGACGCCCACCGCTTGCGCCGCTGCAAATAAACCCATCGCGCGCCCTCGCCTTTCCGGCCCGGCCGCCTTCACCAGAATGGTGAGACTGTTGGCACCCAAGAGCGCTCCGCCAATCCCTTGAATCGCGCGAAACAGGATGAGTAGATCCAGGTGGTCGACCAATCCGCACATCAGGGAAGCCGCTGTGAACAGCGCATAGCCTCCCAGATAGAGGAGTTTCCGCCCGAATATTTCAGACAGACGAGCGAACACCGGCAAAAGCGACGCCAGTGCCACCAGGTAGGCGATGGCGACCCAGCTGACGGCCGTCAAACTGGCATGGAATTCGCGCTCCAGTGCGGGCAGTGCAAGCTGCACAATGCTGGCATCGAGTTGGCCGATGAAGGCGCCGATACAAGTAGTGCCGACAATGAGCCACGGGTAATAGCTGAGCCTCGAGATAAACTCCGGAGGCCGGGGCTCATATCCACTCGATAAGCGGTCCCGCAGCTGCGCACGGGTGGAAGACAGTCTGGTTGAGCCACTCATGCGATATGCATCCAGAAATTTCTGCCGCATCATGCCACGAAGTCAAGATGCGTGTCGAGGAAATTGGACTTGTGCGCCGCCGCTGCTGCCAAGACAGCGAGGCGTGTCCGCATACCTCAAAAATTATTCGCGGGTCACGTCAATCATGTTGTCGTCGGCAATGCGGTCAATCAATTTGTTATAGGGATCGATTCCGGCGCGCGTCGGCTGTTGATCCACAACTATGGTGTAGGTCTCGTTTTCCTGCGTCATTTTTTCTTTCTTCATATATAAGGGCTTTTCCTCATCCTTCTTGCCGGTGAAGACGCCGATTTCAATGTAGTCCGCCAGCGGCATGGGAGTTTCAACTCCATTGCCGTCTGCCTGGAACTTGCGCGCCTGAACCTTCAGGGTAACTTTGTATTTGCCGTCGGCGGTCTTATGCGAGGTTGCCGACAGCGTCTTGTTGTCATAGATCACGATGCGATTGAAGCCGTCGTCGATCATATATTGCAACTCCGGTGGCGTCTGGGCGCGAATTGCCGCGATCAGCATGCGCGTGTCCGGATAGGGTTGGTCTTCGGCTCCGGCACCGCGGGTACTGTCGACGGCATCTGCCTGGTTGTTGGCGTTCGCATACCGATACTGCATCAGGAAGTTGTGCAGCGCCAGGTCCATCTTGTCCTCGCCAATGTAGTCGGCCAGCGTGTACATGATCTGGCCGCCCTTCTCATACCAGACATACGGCTCGCGCTGCACCAGCGCCAGCGGCGGCTCGTGACGAATTTCACCCGCGCGACCTCGCAGATAGCGGTCGAGAAAGTGGCGCAGAACTCTGTGCATGTAATCCTTGCCGTATTTATGCTGCACGACCATGTAGGCTGAGTATTGTGCCAGCGTCTCCGACATCATGTTGGAGCCTTGCACCTGCCCGCCAATCAGCTGATGGCCCCACCATTGATGACCCAGCTCGTGGGCGGTGACAAAATACGTCAAGTCGACATCATCCTTATGCAGCATGCGACCAATAAAACCGATCCCCTCTGAAAACGGCACTGTGTTTGGAAACGACTGCGCAAAGTCTCGATAGCGCGGAAACTCCATAATGCGATATTGCGTGAATTGATACGGACTGTAATGGGTCTGGTAATAGTCGAGACCGGCGCGGCTGCTGGCAAGCATGTCATCGATATCGTAAGTGTGCGTGGGGTAGTAATAGACTTCAAGATTCACCGGGCCATTGGGACCTTGGTAGACCTCTTTGCGCGTAGCGTAGCGAGCCGAGAGGAACGCAAAGAAGTCGGCGACGTGCGTCGAACCCATGCTGTATTCGTAGTAATTCCGATTGTCTTGCTTCCATGTGCGCTGCAAATAGCCGGGAGCGATGGCCATTTGATCCGCCGAGGTGCTGACAATGGTGTGGAAAGTAATCCAGTCCGAGCTGGGAACAAATAAATTTCTGCGCGAGTAGACTGGATCTCCGCGCTGCGCCATTTCCTGCAGTTTGCCAAGGTGTTCTTCGCGGCGGCGGCGCGGATCATCGAGTTCATATCCCTGATCGTATCCAATCGTCGGAAAGAAACCCGCGTCGAAAAATGTCCCGTTGTAGGCAAATTCTGGCGGCTCGTTGCCGTCGCGGAATCCATGCGTGGTGTGCGAAACAGTGCATGTGAGTGTGACAACTTCGCCCGGAGCCAGCGGCTGATCCAGTGCGTAGATGGAATACAGGTCGCGTGGCGCGCGGCTGACCAGGTGGAATGGCCGATCGAATCTAACGTTCGAAACGGACTGTTGCTCGTCGGTGATGTGAATCTGAGAAATCGGCTGGGCTGTCTTGTTTTGCAACGTAATTCGGGCCGTGCCATCGAACGATCTGCGCGCCGGATAGATATTGATGTCCGTGTCAACGGCGGTAACCTTGGGCTGCGGGAATAATTGATACTTCTTGAAGTCGCGCTCATACCCAGCCTGGATATGCCGCCGATCTTTGGCGGTTAGAAACTCATTCAGCACATGGGCGTTGTAGAAATACCAGGCACCAGACCCGATTGCGAGTAACAGGAATACGATTGCAGCCGGAGCCAGCCGCGGAGCTCTTTGCAATGCAAGTCGAGTTCGAGCGGCCAGCGAATCCTCCTCTCCGCGGCGGGCGTATGCAATAGAGATGACAGCCAAGACCGCGAAAATCGCGAACCAATATGTGATGGCCCAGAAAATTATGGGAACAAAATGCCCATAGCCGTTCATGTCGGAATAGGTATACGGCGGGACCCAGCCGACAAGGTACAGTGTGTTTTCCCATCCAAAGTTAAACAGAATCGGCTGCAGCACTACGATGCCGATCACAATTCCATAGCCGATGAATTTGTTCGAAACGATGGTCTGGACGAACATCGACAACAGCGAAATACACATGACCTGCGCAAATGTGATCAGGTAGAGTTCTTTGAAGTACTGCAGGAATTCGTAGTGATAGTAGCCGGCGATGGTTTGCATCAGGATGCCGACCAGCATTGTGACCGTCAGCAGAACCAGTTCGACGAACGCGATGGCCGTGAGTTTCGACAGCCAGTCGGTGGTTTCCGAAATCGGTAGCGCATCGTGGATGCCGTCGAAATGATTGTCTCGCTCGCGCCAGATCAGTTCCGCCGAGTAGAAGACCGCAACGATGTAGAAGAACAGAGTTGCGCCGCCCTCCACCGCCTGCAGCATCAGGTAGGTGACCGGCCAGACATTCTCATCACCGAGATGGCCCGCGAAGTGGCCATTATTGATGGCGAACACAATCATCAGGCCGACAATGGCCCAGAAAAAAACTTCGCGCCGAATGGTTCGAATACGTAACCGTGTCAGCGACAAATACTGGATCCACGAGGTGCGGGCGCCGAAAATCTGCCGTACGCGCGGTAATTTCGCGACAACCAGCGAGCGGACTGAACGCTTTTCTTCCTCATCCTGAAGCGTTGCTTTTTCGGCACGACGACTTTGCGATTTGGAGGTGAGTGCCTCGACAGAGATGGGAAAAAAACGCCACGCAGCTGCCAAAGCCAGCAGGCCCACGGCCGTCCACAGCAGGCGGTTGTAGAGGAAAACACCGGGAGAGTCACCGGAAAAATTCCAAGGAAGCAGTAGCGTGTTCTTCTCGATCACGGTCCAGTAGCGGGTGACGTTATCGTTCAGGATCAACCCAATGGGATCCAGAATTCCCGACCAGAAATGCTCCAGCGAGCGCGTCGCCGAATAGACCGTGATCCCGATGATGTAGAGCATGAACAGAGCCACGCCCTGCAAATACACGATGAAGAGCTTGCGGGTTAGTGCCGCGATCGTGAAAAAGAGAGACCCGAGAAAAAAGATCTGAATGACGATGATGGAAACAAATGGCTGCAGATACCACCACAGATGGTTCGGAGCGATGCGCGTGTGATCGGCCCAGGGAGCGAACGTGCCCGCGAAGGTGCCGAGCATCATTCCCGTAAAAACCAAAACCGTCGTCACGAAGGAGCCGGCCCAACGCCCTCCCAGGTAGGCAAACTTTGTAATCGGCTTGGTGAACAGTATCTGGTACGTATCGCGCTGAAAGTCGCGCAGAATCGACGTCCCAAAGATGGCGGCAATAATGATCACGCCAAACAGGCACGCGTAAAGATCGTTGAAGCTGTTGGCGTAGGGTCCATTCAGCAGGACTTTGCCATTGGAAAATCCGATGGGGCCGAAGCTCTCCGAGGCTACGCAGAGAAACGAGAAGGTAAACCAGAGCACAAAGTAGACATACGTCGAGATGCTCTTGAGGCGGAAGCGAAGCTCGAATGTAAAAAATTCCCAGAACATTGCCATGGCATGATCCTTGGTGGCGGAAATTTAGTTGACCACTTGGCGGGACAGGTTGAGGAAATACACATCCTCCAGTCCCGAAGGGACAGCATGGAAGCCGGAGCCTGGTGAGGCCGGCGCAAAAACACGAATCTCGTGCTGGCCGCCGACAAGGTGTGTACTGATCACCTTCAGTTCGGCTTCGATCGCGCGAAGCTCTTCATCCGTCGCGACAACTTTGGACCAGATTTGACCTTCCAGCGCCGCCAGAGCTTCGCTGGGCGAGCCCTCCAGCAACACCTCGCCGGAAGCAATGATGGCCATGCGCTGGCAAAGTTCGCGCACATCGTCAACGATGTGGGTGGACAGAATGACGATCACATCGCGTCCGATGGATGAAAGAAGGTTCAGAAAGCGATTGCGCTCCGCCGGGTCAAGGCCAGCTGTAGGCTCGTCGACAATAATCAACCGCGGATTCGCGAGCAACGCCTGCGCGATACCGAATCGCTGTTTCATCCCGCCGGAGTACGTAGACAAGGCCTTTTTGCGCACATCCCAGAGATTCGTCTGCTGCAGCAGCGCGTCGACCATCTCCTTGCGCTCGCTTGCCACCGTAACGCCCTTCAAAATCGCCAGGTGGTTCAGCATGTCGACTGCGGACATCCTCGGATAGACACCAAACTCCTGCGGCAAATAGCCAAGGATTTTGCGCACCGCATCTTTCTGCGTCAGAACGTTCACACCATCAAGATCGATGGATCCGGAGTCAGGATCCTGCAGCGTGGCGATGGTGCGCATCAAGGAACTTTTTCCTGCGCCGTTGGGGCCAAGAAGGCCAAACATGTTGTTGCCGATGGTGAGCGAAAGATTCTTCAGCGCGCGCACGCCATTGGGATAAATTTTGGAAATATTTGTGATGGTGAGTGCCATGTCTGAAATCCCCAGGAAAAGGTATCTATTACCGCGGGTAATAGGCGAACGTTATCACGCGACCTTGGGGATGGCCAGAAATTGATGCAGGGTGGATCGTTGCGCAGCGAGTTACCGCGTTTCATCGTAGCATAGGGCGGCTGTGTTTCCAGTCACAAAGGCTAAGGCTGGAATGGCATCTGC
The DNA here is from genome assembly GCA_963794795.1 of uncultured Acidobacteriota bacterium. Taxonomy (GTDB): domain Bacteria; phylum Acidobacteriota; class Terriglobia; order Terriglobales; family Acidobacteriaceae; genus JAKAAZ01. Next base: position 226,211 of record CAWCFC010000022.1, read on the forward strand.
TCAGGAACGGCTTCTCCGTCAGCGCGAGGGTCGGTGGCGCCGAAATTCACTCCACTTTGCTGGTTGTGCTGCACCGCATTGCCGCGGCCCATGCTCTGGGAATAGCGCGGCAGTACCTTGATGTCGTGCCCCTGTTGCCTCAGACCGTCAATTACCTGCGGTGCGATTCCGTTTTCCATTAATAAGCTGCAACCGGAGAACGACGGCATGGTGAAGCGAGCCGCTTCCAGCGCCGCCTGAATATTCATATGGAAGTCCGCGATGTTCGAAACAAATTGCGCATGTGCCTGCGCCTGGTTGAATCCGCCCATAATTCCGAAGGCGATGCGTTCGTCGCCTTTCTGCATGAAGGCGGGGATGATTGTGTGCAGAGGACGTGTGTGCGGACGGAGCGTGTTGGGCTGGTTCGGCTTTAGCGTGAAGGCGGACCCGCGGTTTTGCAGAACAAATCCTGTTCCATCGGCGACAAGGCCACTGCCGAACGCTCCCGCATTGCTTTGGATCAGCGACACCTGATTCCCATCGCGATCGACCACCGCCAAATAAGTCGTGTCACTCGACAGATGCGAAAGCTGTCCGGTCAGATCAGACGGCAACACGCTACAGTTCGCGCGATCACTAATTTGCGCGGCTCGGCGAACTGCCAGTTTTTTTGAGATGAGTTGTTGCACCGGGATGTGCGTGGCGCGAGGATCGCCGACGTAATATCGCATGTCAGCATAGGCCAGTTTCTTTGCCTCAATTTCGACATGCAGCGACTTCTGGCTGTTGTGTCCCCATTGCGCTATCGGAAACTGTTCCATGATATTCAGCATGGAGAGAGCGGCAATCCCCTGGCCATTCGGCGGCATCTCCCAAACGGTCCAGCCACGGTATGTTGTGCTGACAGGGTCTACCCATTCCGGCTGAAACTCAGCGAGATCATCCGCCTGCAGAAATCCGTGAAGTCGGTGCGATAGCTGCAGGATTGCAGCTGCCGTCGGGCCTTTGTAGAAGCCATCGCGACCCTCTTGTCCAATGCGTTGTAACGTCGCCGCCAGATCCGGATTACGAAACAGCTGGCCAGCCGCGGGCGGTTTACCCTCTGGCAGAAAAACGTGCGCAAAGCCGGGGCTGGCGGCAAATTGCGGTGCAAATTCCTGCCAGTTTTCGGCGTCGGTTTCGGTGACGGCGATCCCTTGCTGTGCCAGTGCGACCGCCGGCGCCAGATCTTCCGCCATGGAAAGCTTGCCGAATTTTCGACGGAGCGCGTCCCATCCCGCAACCGCACCCGGAACGGTCACTGAAAGGATGCCGGTTTCAGGAACCTCCTTCACGATGCCCTTTGCTTTCAAATCCTCGATGCTCATTGCCTTCGGCGCCCACCCACTGGCGTTCAGGCCATACAGTTTTTTCGTTTTCGCATCGTAGACAATCGCGAACAGGTCGCCGCCGACCCCATTCATCATCGGCTCAATCACTCCGAGCGCAGCGTTGGCTGCAATCGCAGCGTCCACAGCGTTGCCCCCTCGTGCCAGAATGGCTGCGCCCGCCTGCGACGCGACGGCCTGGCTGGTCGCCGCAATTCCATACTGCGTCATCACCATGGAGCGCGACTGCTCGCGGCTCGGTTGAGCGGCGGCGATCTGCAGGCAGGCGGTTATGCAGACCAACAGACACGCGCAAGGGGTCATTCTCAGTTTTGGAGTCACTTTGAGGAATCCTTCAGAAGAATTTTCGGCGGCACATAATCAGCCATCATACGACTTCGATTCGCGCCGTGGCGCATCTGGGGATGCGGACCTTTCCGCCGTGCGACTTTGCTGCGGCGGGGCCGCGTCCCGGTGGATGCATGCAACAATCGCCACGTGGTACGAATGGTAGTGACAGAGGTGAACCATGGCGCAACTGATGAAGACCTCGAACCCGGCATTGAATTCGCAGATATTTCAAGGCCAGCATGCTGCCCTCGGTGAATCGATGACGCTTGACGGCACGGTCAATAAAACCGGCATTCTGCTGGTTTGCGCGGGCGCATCCGCAGCCTGGGCGTGGCACGTATTTATGCAAACCCGATCGGCTGCGAGCGTGCTTCCACTTATGTGGATCGGCTTGCTCGGTGGCTTGGTGTTCGCCATGATTACAATTTTTAAAAAGACCTGGGCGCCGGTGACCGCACCCGCGTACTCCCTGCTGGAGGGTCTCGCGCTGGGTAGCATCTCCGCGGTTCTCGAGCTGCGATATCCAGGTATCGCCATGCAATCGGTAGGTCTCACGTTCGGAACGCTGCTGATTTTATTGCTGGCTTATCGCTCCGGATTAATTCCCGTCACTCAGAAATTCCGCCTCGGAATTGTTGCGGCCACGGGCGCGATCATGCTGCTCTATATAGCGGAAATTGTGCTGGGTTTTTTCGGAATTCACTTTGCTTCCATCAACGGCAACGGGATGATCGGCATTGGTTTCAGCGTGGTGGTTGTTATCATCGCCGCATTGAATTTGGTCCTGGATTTCGATTTCATCGAGAGCGGCGTGAACGCCCAGGCGCCCAAGTATATGGAGTGGTATGGCGCGTTCGGGCTGATGGTCACGCTGGTGTGGCTGTACATCGAAATTTTGAATTTGCTGGCAAAGGTTCGGAGTCGCGATTGAGATTGCGCTTTTAGTCGGCCTCGACCGAAATAAATTCCGCACACTCTTTCAGGTCCGCCACAAAGCGGTGCGTCTCTCTCGCCCGCAAGATGGCGAATAAAAAACGAATCAATCCGGTACAATCCTCAACATGCACCCGACGCTACAGACCGGTAGCGAGCTCGCCATTCCTGCCAGTCTCGAATGGGCGCACCCCATCACGCAGGAGTGGTTTGTCGGGCGATTTGGCACGCCCACCGAACCGCAGACGGAGGGTTGGCCACATATTTTGGCGGGCCATCCGACCCTGATCTCCGCGCCTACTGGATCCGGAAAAACCTTGGCTGCGTTTCTGGTTTGCATCGACCAATTACTGCGTAAGGCGATTGCAGGCACGTTGTCTCCTTATACGGAAGTGGTGTACATTTCGCCGCTGAAGGCGCTTTCAAACGACATCCAGAAGAACCTCGATCAGCCGCTGCGGGAGATTCAACAGATCGCGCTGGAACGCGGATTTCTCTACGGCGAGATTCGCACGGCTGTGCGCACCGGCGACACGTTGGCGTCAGAGCGCGCGGCCATGCTGAAGAAGCCGCCGCACATCCTGGTGACCACGCCGGAATCGCTGTACATATTGTTGACCTCAAAAAATAGCCGAGAAAATCTTCGTCATGTCCGTACTGTGATTGTGGATGAAATTCATGCGGTCGCGGATGACAAGCGCGGCTCGCATTTGGCGTTGTCCCTGGAGCGACTGGAAGCGCTGGTGTGCGGCGAAAACGGTGTGGCTCGGAACGCGCGCGCGTTGGTACCAATGAAGCCGCCGCAGCGGATCGGATTATCTGCAACGCAAAATCCAATCGAGCTGGTGGGACGTTTCCTTGTGGGCAGCGCGCAAAATCGCAAGCCCGCGAAGATTGTCCAGGTCGGGCGGCGACGCACGATGGACCTTGCGGTCGAGGTTCCAACATGCGAAGAGCTCGGTTCCGTGACGACGAATGCCATGTGGGATGAAATCTACGATCGCCTGGCTGCGCTCGCGCAGGAACATCGCTCGACCCTGGTGTTTGTAAATACGCGCCGCATGGTCGAGCGGCTCTCGCATGCAATTGGAGAACGCATCAACGCGGAAAATGTCGCCGCGCATCACGGCAGTCTTTCACGCAAGCTTCGCCTGGACGCGGAGACGCGATTGAAGAATGGCGAAATAAAATTGCTGGTTGCGACAGCGTCGCTGGAATTGGGCATCGATATTGGCGCCATCGATCTGGTTTGCCAGGTGGGGTCGACTCGCGCGGTTGCGGCAGGAATGCAACGGATTGGTCGCGCAGGGCATTGGCGAGGCGCAATTCCAAAGGGGCGCTTTTTCGCCACAACCCGTGATGACCTGATCGAATGCGCAGCCCTGGTGCGGGCGATGCGAGCCGGTGATCTGGACCAGCTCGAGATTCCGCCGCAGCCACTCGACGTACTCATGCAGCAAATCGTCGCTGCCTGCGCTGCTGAATCGTGGAACGAGGATGCGCTTTATTCCGTGCTGTGTCGCGCCTATCCGTATCGCGAACTGACGCGCGATGAGTTTGATGAGTTGATCCAGATCCTTCATCGCGGCATCGAATCTAGTCGCGGTCGTTATGGAGCTTTCGTAATGCGCGATGCGGTGCATGGGGAACTACACGCTCGCCGGGGGGCGAGGCTCGCAGCCGTATGCAATGGCGGTACGATTCCCGACACCGCCCAATACGCGGTCATCATGCAGCCGGAGGGTTTGCAGATCGCGACGCTCGACGAACATTTCGCCATCGATTCGTCGGCGGGAGATGTGATCCTGCTGGGCAACACAAGCTGGCGCATTCAGCGGATTGAGACAGGGCGGGTTTTTGTCGAGGATGCGCATGGCCAGGCTCCCAATCTGCCATTCTGGGCCGGGGAAGCTCCGCAACGCACGGATGTTTTAAGTGGCTATGTGGCGCGACTGCGGGAAGAAATTGCGACTCTCACATCGAACGTGCTGCCGGGCCACGCGACGCTGGCTCACGCATGTGTGGCGGAAGCTGCAGTCTCGCTAAAACAGCAGTGTGGCGTGTGTGATGGCGGTGCGAAGCAGATCATCGCCTACATCGCGGCCGGCCGCGCAGCCCTCGGCGCCGTTCCGTCCATGAACACGATTGTTGCTGAACGCTTCTTTGACGAAGGTGGAGGCATGCAGCTGATCTTGCATGCGCCCTTTCGGCGGCCGCATCAACAAGGCTTGGGGTTTGGCGTTGCGCAAGCGTTTTTGTCGGGGCTTTAATTTTGAGTTGCAGGCCGCAGCCACCGATAACGGCCTTTGCATTTCGCTCGCCGAGCAGCACAGCTTTCCGCTAAGCGATGTCTTTCAATTCCTCACGCTGCAAACCGTGCAAGAACTGCTGGAACAGGCGGCATTAGATTCGCCCATCTTTAAATCGCGCTGGACGTGGGCTGCAGGACGGAGTTTGCAACTGTTACGGTTCCAAAAAGGAAAAAAGGTCGCGCCGCAGATTCTTCGCACTCGCTCTGACGATCTGCTGGCCAGTGTGTTTCCGCAAGTGGCAGCCTGTATTGAAAATATTCAGGGCGACCGCGAAATTCCAAATCATCCGCTGGTGCGGGAGGTCATGAAAGACGTGCTGGGAGAGGCGATGGATCTTGCCGGCCTGAAGCGCGTGCTCGCAGGGATCGCCGGTGGAACGATCCATTGTGTCGCCATCGATACGACGGCGCCGTCGCAGTTCGCGCATGAATTGCTGAACGCCAACCCCTATGCATTTCTAGACGACGCGCCATTGGAGGAGCGGCGCGCGCGCGCGGTTTCGATGCGCCGCACGCTACCTGCCAGCATGCAAAAGGACGCAGGTCAGCTCGACCCGGCCGCCATTGCGGCCATCCGGTCGGAGTGCTGGCCGGACTTGCGGGACGAACACGAAATGCACGATCTGCTGTTTCAAGTGATTGCGCTGCCGGTGTCTATGCTGAGGCAACAGGAAACGTCCCCATGGGAGTCGCTGTTGAAGCGACTCGAGCGAAATGGGCGAGCCAGCGTCGTGGAGTGCCAGACGGGGCGTTACTGGGTGGCAACAGAAAACCTCGCTTCGGCTGAATCGCTTTGGCATCAAAGCGAGTATGTAACCGACACAGTTACTTATGGTAGCGCGGCCATGAAGCTGGTCCAAGGTTGGTTGCAGATTCTTGGACCAGTGACGGCAAATTCCTTGGCGTCTCTTCTAGGTGTGTCTGCCGAGAGCATTTTCCAGAAGCTTGTGGAACTGGAAATGCAGGGAACGATTCTGCGCGGGGCATTTGAAAACGCCACGACTTCGCCTCCGACGGATTTTGAGATCGAATGGTGCGAACGTCGCCTGCTGCAGCGCATTCACCGGCTAACGATAGGAAATCTGCGCAAACAAATTGAGCCGGCATCGGCCGCCGTTTATATGCAGTGGGTGCTTGCCTGGCAGCACCTGGCACCGCAATCGCAACTCAGCGGTGAACAAGGCGTTTTGCAGGCGCTGTCGCAGCTGGAGGGATTTGAAGCGCCCGCGGTGGAGTGGGAACAGGCGCTGCTGGCACATCGAGTGTCCGGCTACGATCCTCGCTGGCTCGATCAATTATGCCTGTCGGGAGCGGTTGGCTGGGGTCGCGTTTCACCGCATCCGGCTTGGTCTGCGGCAGACGGTGGCGCCCCTCGCAGAGTAGTTCCCACGGGAATGTCGCCGATTACTTTTTATATTCGCGAGACTGCGCTCTGGCTCGACGCGGTACTGGAAGACCAGTCGGTAGACGAAGCGAAATTGCGCCAGTCGATGAGCCAGGAAGCGCAACAAATTCGCACTCGGCTGGAAGATCGCGGCGCGTGCTTCGTGGAAGAACTGCAGCGCACTACCGACCTGACCATGGAGCAAGTGGAGCACGCGCTTTGGGAACTTGCAGCGGCCGGATTGGCTGCAGCGGATGGATTCGATCAGCTGCGCGCCATCATGGATTCCAAGCGCAAGTCCGCAACCTATGTTCAGAGAATGAAAAATCCCGGCAAGCGGTTACGCAGTGCTGCCGGACGATGGTATCTCTTTCGCAACTCTGCCGTGTTGAATGCTGCCACTTCGCAACAAGCAAGAATCGACGACCAGGCGATGGAGTCGGCTGCATGGGTCTTATTGCGACGCTACGGAGTCCTGTTTCGCGACCTGCTGAAACGCGAGACAACCATGCCAAGCTGGCGGGAACTGCTGGGAGTGTTGCGACGCCTGGAAGCGCGCGGAGAAGTGCGCGGTGGACGATTTGTCAGCGGATTTAGCGGGGAACAATATGCGTTGCCCGAGGCCGTTGAATCGCTGCGTCTGGCTCGTACCTGCAAGTCAGATCCAACTGCAGTTGAAACCGTCGCCGTTGCGGCCGCAGATCCGATGAATCTTGTCGATATCATCGTTCCAGGAAAACGGCCCTCCGCAATTTCCGGGCGAGTGGTCACATATCGCGGCGGAATCTCGGAATCGGAAACGGCAACAGCGGGACTCGATACGGAGTCGCATGCCAACCATCCCAGAACTAGGAATCTACCGCTCCGCCGTATACCAGAGCGGAAGAAATCGATTCCGCCCAGCGAACGCGGCAACCGTGGAATGGATTCCCAATTGGATCGCTCCCGTCAGGAACGGCTGTTTCCCGGTTAGTCACCTGTAGAAATGAATCATGGTTCGCATCGCCCACCCTTGGCGCGGCTATCGCTGGACACCATCAAACGGAAAGAATATGGAAACCGCCGTACCCTGATGCGCCCGATCGACGCTGCTCCGCAAAGTGATTTGGCCATTGTGTTTCTTCACGATGCCTTCACTCACCCATAGCCCCAGTCCAGTGCCTGTGCTTTGTTTGGTGGTCACAAACGGCTCAAAAATCGTGCGCTGCAAATGCTGCGGAATTCCTTCACCCGTATCTGCCACCACAACCTTGATTCCGGCCGCAGCCGCGTTGTTCCAAAGTTTGCTCTCTCGTATACGCACTCGCAGGCGTCCGCCTCGAGGCATTGCGTCCACAGAATTGCTAATTACGTTGGCAAATACCTGGCGAAGCTCTTCAGAGAAGCAATAGATCTCTCCCTGATTCAGATATTCCCGCTCCAGCACGATCGATGCCGATCTCAACTTGGGAGCATAGAGCGCGAACACTGAGTCCATGATGTCGGTGATGTTGACCAAGGATGGAGCGCTCGATTGCTTGTGGAACCGAAGTGTCTGAGTCGCCACCTGGACGGCGCGGGCCAGTTGCTGATCCGCGACGGTGAGGAAGTTTCTTGTCTCGTTTGTGAGCGACGGGTCCTGCAGCGCCAGATAGATCGCGTTGGTGACGGCGGTCAAAGGATTGTTGATCTCATGGGCCATGGTGGCGGCCAAGCGGCCCATGACCGCGAGTTTTTCAGATCGACGCACGCCTTCTTCCGCCATTTTCTGGTCGTGAATATCGATGGTGCATCCCAGCCATCGCTCGATCTTGCCCTCTTGATCGTGTATCGGCAGCGCTCGCGTCAAAAAATGGCGATAAGTTCCATCGTGCCGTCGCAAGCGATATTCGTTCAGATAAATCTCGCCTGTGGACAGGCTGTGGTTCCAGCGTTCTCGTGTGTGTTTCAAGTCGTCTGGATGGATTACGTCGTAGATCTCGGCACGCAATTGTTCCGCGGAGCGGCCAACGTACTCCAACAAACGCTGGTTGCAATAGATGTACTTGCCCTCCGAGTCCCGTTCCCAAACAAACTGCGGCAAGCTCTCGGCCAGGATGCGATAGCGCTGTTCCCGCTCGCGCAGATCTGCAACCGCCTGCTTCTCCGCCGACATATCCTTAACGAAGCCGATGTACTGGTCCCGCGATCCTTCCAGCAACGCGTAACCGCACAAAATCGGTACACGGCTGCCGTCTTTGCGGATGTACTCCTTTTCATACGGAGTACAACTACCGCGCTGCGCGGCCTCCGCAATGTGGAATCGATCCAGTTCGGCAAATTCGGGAGGAGTCATCGTGTCCCATCGCATGCGGCCTGCCTTCAGGTCGTCTCGCGTGTACCCAGCGATGCGCAACAGCTCATCGTTGGCATCGAGAAAGCTGCCAAATCGGTCTGGGATACCGATGCCCATCAGATCCGATTCCCAAAGTCTTCGGAAACGGGATTCGCTGCTGCGAAGCTCCTGTTGCACCCGCTTCAACTCCGTAATGTCGAGGAAGGAACCCACCGCACCGCGGACTTCGCCAGCCTGGTTTTTCAACGGCACAGCATGGCCGAAAACGTCGAGACTGGTGCCGTCGTCGAAGGCAACGGTCAGTTCTGTATTCAGAACGGGTTGGCCGCTTGTGGCAGCTTTCTGGATCGGGAGTTCATGCGCACCAAGTTCTTTTCCGCCGCTCAGTAATTTGAAGCTTGGAGATTGGTCGACGAGCGCGGATTTTGAGAGGTTCGCTCCCGGCGCAAGCCGAAGCATATTGTGGGCAGCACGACTGCTCGTCATTTCGCGGCACTCGCGATCATGTGCGATAAAAGTTGCCGTCGGCAATGCGTCCAGAATTGCCTGCAACTCAGCCGCTCGCGCCTTCGCCGCGGACTCGGCCTCCTGCAATTCGCGGAGGATGGAATCTGAATTCGTGACGTCGGTGCTGCTGACCAGGCGCGCAATTGGATCGCCTGCCGAGTCGCGAAACAGGATCCATCGGGAGAGCACATCGATTGGCTTTCCCTGGCGGCCGACTCGGGCGACTTCTCCCTCCCAGTGCTCCTCCCGCAACAGCATCTGAAGCAGACGCTCGTAGGGAACCGGAAAGACGGGCTTCAGGAGATCGATTTCCTTCTTCCCAATGGCTTCCGATGAGGTCCAACCGTACAGCCTCTCCGCGCCCTGGCTCCAGGAAGTGATGGTTCCGTCGAGGGTAGTAACAAAGACAGCATCACTCACCAAACTCGATATCTTTGCGTGCCGCATGGTTTTTTCAACCCCGTACTAGAGAAGATGGATGACGCTGAGAAAAACTGTGACCTGGGGGGAAAACGGTCACCCATGGGGCGGGAGGAACAGATTCTACGTTTGCGCCGTGGAGAAGAGTATAAACGAAGCGTCAACAAGCCATTGTCGGCTGATCGACGCACAGTCGCCCTGTTTATCCTCACAGTGAAGTTTGGCAAAATTTCAAGTGCAATCAAAACGCGGTGGACAGGCGTAGATTGAAGCTTCGGCCAGGTCCGATGGCATTGCCGGAAAACAATCCGCCAAAATCGATCACGTCGAGCTGATTGCTCAGGTTCACCCCATCGACCTGCAGATTCATCGTGATGCGCTTATTTCTGTAGAGTTCAGCTGCAGCGGTGGCATCGAACAGCAGCGCCGGCTCCACACGCCCGCGAGCAAAGTTCAGTCGGCCCACCACCGCTGGACCATATTGGGCGATCGCATTCGCCTTTGTACCGGTGTAGTCGAACGGCAAGCCGGAGTTGTACTCCGCGCCCGCCGCCAGCCAGACGCGCGGCGTCAGTTGATCGCGAAACCGCGTTCTCACCGTGTTGCGCTGATCCTGCGAATCGGGAAAGTGTCCGGAGAGCTGGCTGGCTGCGCTGCTCGCGTCCGGGCCAAGGAAAAGGCCCCCGGTAACGGGTAGCCAAACGTTTCCGACCATGTAGGAGTAGCTGACGAATCCGCTGAAATTGCCGAGACGAATCAATTCAAACTTGCCGTCCGCGCCGTAGATGACTGCGTGGGCGAACGCAATCGGATAGCTGATGCCAGTATTCAGCAATTGATCGTCGTCGGCGTAATTACTCACATCACGGCGATACATATTCGCATCGATACGCACGCGCGCGAGGAAGGCTTTCGATACACCGGCTTCGTAATAATTTCCACGAGAGGGCTGCACTGGAAGCCGTAGGAATTGATCGCTGAGGGCATCCACCTCGGGCGAACTGGAAAGCAGTATGTTCTCAAACGACGGTGTCTGAAACACGCGGTCGTAGGACGCATGAAGCATCAGGTCGGCCGACGGAAAATATCTTCCGACCGAAAGCCGCGGACTAAATGCAAACTCATTCAGGAGGAGTTGATAGTGGTCATAGCGAAGGCCAGCGCTGACCGTCCACTTGCCGAGGCGGACCAGGTCCTCGACGAAGGCTGACTGCTCCAGGTCCGGCCGGCTTGCGATAAAGCTGAATGTCGGCGGCGTGTCAGGATCGAACTGCGATGGATCGGTGATGACGTCTTGAAAATTCTCGTTGAGAAAAATGTTGTCGGACTCGACGCCGGCTTTCATTTCCTGGTTGCCGTGGTGCAGAGAATACGTCCCCTTGAAGTAGCCCTCACGGAAATGATTATGCTGAAACACGATGATCGGCGTCGAGGCTGCATTGGAGGTGAGGTCGTTGGAGTCGTCGCGCACCATTCCAGCCAGCATGCCAATGCTGTTGGCAGAAAAGGTGTGTTGGTCATGCACCGTGCCCATGGTTTCAAAGTTGTCGCCGTACTGGCGCTGACCCGCCTGCTGCTGTACCAGTTCGTTTGGAATTTGAAACCGCGACAACTCATGCCGCAGGCCAAGACTCAGTCGGTCGGCTGCGGAAAAATCGCGCTCGTAGCGGCCGGAAAAGTCGCCGGTCGTGCCGGTGTTGGTGTAATTTTCTGGGACCACAGGGTTCAGATAGTGATCGGTCATGCTGCCCGCGCCGGTGGCGCCAAACGTATTCTTGCCGTGCAGGTATTGCAACTCCGTGAAGGCAGACCCAGTATCGTAGCTGCCGCCCGATAGCACCACCTGACCATGCAGGCCGGGGTTGGTATCGCGAATCGTGTTCAACTCCACCACGCCGCCCATTTTGCGACCGAACTCCGCAGGAAAGCCCGCAGTGTAGATGCTCATGGACGATAGATCATTCGCTTCGATCTCCGGACCGAAGCTGGGCGACCGATTATCCGTGAGCGGAATGCCGTCGATCACAAATTGAGTTTGATATTCAGACCCGCGCGGATGCAGCACCGCATTGCCTTCATACAGCCATCCCGGCTGCGAGTTCACGAGCGCCTGCACCGACCGCCCTGGCAAGGATGCCACGCGGTCCTGGATTTGCTGCGAACCGATCTGCATCACAGAGGACGGCATGTAGGGGTCGATGAGTGTATTTGGCGTGCTCACTTTGACCACCGTTGTAATGGGAGCGATTTCGAGACGCAGGCTTCGTTCAACAGGAATCGCGGAATGTATCTCTGCGCTGATGGATACGGGAGCAAAACCGGGTCGATCTACCTGGACGGAATACATGCCGAAGGGAAGTTCCTTGCAGTCGATCGCACCGGAAGCATTGGTGGTGAGAATGTTACGATAGTGCGTTCCTTCGCTGCTGACTGTGACAGCCACATGGGAGGCCGGCCCTGCCGGATCGGTGACGACCACACGCAGTTCACCTGTGTTCACCTGGGCCAGCAAGCTCCAAGCCGCGCCTATTACCAGCAGGCTTAGGAGTTTGATTGAACGCGAGGACACAGTCATAGGAGTGACAGCGAAGTTGGCAGGTTGCTCCAGTGTAGCTTCCAGCAGGTGCTGCGGGGTCGTCCGTGCCCGACTTGTTCGTGCCCCGCAAAATTTCTATGACTGCAATATGCAGTCCAGTCGTGCTGGCCGCAGGTTGAGGAGAACTTGACTCCGGATGACTGCGAAGCAGATGGGCGCTTCACAATGCCGACGCAAATCACGAGGGCAATAACTCTGAGGCTTGACTCATAGAATCAGATTCAATTTGCGCCGAGGCTCGCGTTACCCTTTCCAACTCTTGCAGTCGAAGAGGAAGCGTGATCGTTCGCCCGAAACATTGCCCAGGGAGTGCCCTGCATATCCCGCAGCACAGGCTTCTCCCATGCGAATTCAGGATGCTTCGCCAGAAACGGTTCAACCAGAAACGGCTCGCCGCAAGGTCGATTGGTTCGAGCCATAAATGACATTTTGCTGATCATCGAACTGTCGGCCGCTTTGGCATTGGAAGCGCCCCCGGGCTCAAAGGGCGGGTCGCCCCATATGGCAACGCCACGCGGGGAAACGTCCTCATGTCCGCACAGTGTGCGCTCATTCGCTCCCATTTTTCCGGTATACGCGTCGAGGTGATCGGCCAAAAACTTTTGAGCCAGTGGAGCGTCAATCTGTCCCTTATATTGCGCCATCAATTCCTTCCAGCGCTTGTGCCGCGCGTTCGCGGTATTACCGGCGTCGTTGGGGTCGAAGGTCGTCTCTTCCTTGGTGAGCGTGGGATCGCTCGGAAAGTTGGACCCGACAAAGTAGCCGTTCTTTGTGCGCCACAGGCGATGGTACTTCAGCCCCAGTTCCAGGCGGGCGATTTCTCCGGTGTGGTTATCCGCAATGAGCCAATCGTTCGCATAACCACCGTTGTTGCCGGTCACCATCAAGCGCTCAAAGTCGTCTATATTCGCCGAGTACTGCATGGCCTTGCGCGCGCGAACAAATTCCGGCACACCATTGGGGTCAAACCCATGGAATCCGCTGATCGTTGTTTCCGTAATGGCGATGCCTGCAGAATTGATTCCGAAATCATCGCCGCTGTCGATCTTGCCCGGCCACCCATCCATCAAGATGCGATACCCGTGCTGCGGAACAATGTCATACATAATGCGCCAGCGCTCCCCTTCCAGAAACGGGCTCCAAAGGCTGTGTGCGATCACTGGCTTGTGGTCGCGCGTCCAATCGCCTGTGGCGACAAAGGCACTGCAGCGTCCGCGCGGGCTCAAGCTTGCCAGGGCAGTCGGATGTTCTTTCGTTTTGAGATACGGCACGTAGTATTCGTCAGTCTCATTGAAGCCATTCACAGCCACCACGTCCCAAATATCCATGTCAGTAATGCCGTGGGCCTTCAGGCCGTCGGCGATTCCCTGCAACTCTTCGCGATACTCGGCTTCGATGTGCGGCCAATAGACATTCTTCGCGGTCGTCCGGTAAAACTCCCAGTTGCGATGGGTGCTGTGCGTGTCTTCCAGTTGAATGGCGTGAAAGCCATCCTCGATCTCAGGTGCCAGCAAATATCCATTCTCGAAGCCAATTTGATGCGGCGTGCCCTGCAGATGAACATAGACCCAGTTCGCCCGCTCAAATCGATAAGCCCCGTGTAACGCCGGAGGCGTTGACTGTGATTGCGCTGTGGCCATTGGCGAGTTGGCAGCGACGAGAATAGAGCTGAGCAAAACGGGAAAAAGAAAACTGCGGAAATGAAAGCGCATTCGTAGCCCCTTCGACTCAGGCTAACGTTGAAAGCTGCGCAAGGCAATGGCTATTCGGAGTTTGAGGAAGCTTGGGATGTATGGAGCACCGGGCGGGAATCGAACCCGCGAATACTGGTTTTGCAGACCAGCGCGTTAGCCACTTCACCACCGGTGCTCTTGGTTAAGCCGCCGGATTCCACCATGCGGGGCATGACGGAATCCGGCGAACAAGCTTCTAGTTCGGTTGAGGAGCGGTCCGCAGATACGGCTTGATTGTCTTGTAGCCGGGAAACAATTTGTCCGCCTCTTCGTTGGAGACCGCGCCGCTCAGGATAATATCATCCCCCTGTTTCCAGTTGGCCGGGGTGGATACTTTTTGTCTGCTTGTCAGCTGAATGGAGTCGAGAACCCGCAGAATTTCATCGAAGTTCCGCCCAGTAGACATCGGATAGGCCAGCGTCAACTTGATACGCTTGTCCGGACCGATGACAAAGACCGTGCGAACGGGTGCATTATTGGCTGGCGTGCGGCCTTCCGAGGTCTCGCCAGCATCGCTGGGAAGCATGTCGTAAAGCTTGGCCACCTTCAGATTTGTATCTCCGATGATGGGATAGTTCACCGCGTGGCCGCCTACCTCCTGGATGTCGGCGGCCCATTTGCCGTGGCTGCTGACCGGATCCACGCTGAGACCAATGACTTTGACCTCGCGACGAGCGAACTGGTCTTCGAGAGCTGCGACAGCCGCCAGCTCCGTGGTGCAGACCGGAGTGAAGTCCTTCGGGTGGGAGAAAAGGACGGCCCAATTGTCGCCGATCCATTCGTGAAAGTGGATGAGTCCCTGCGTCGATTCAGCAGTAAAATCAGGCGCGATATCGTTAATACGGAGTGACATATTCAATCTCCTTTGAATACAAATTCTTTATGCGTCGTCATCCAGGCGACGCAAAAATAGAAAACCCACCGGCCTGGACGGCGGGTGGGTTTCCATGGTTGCGCGAAATTGTCTTAGTTCGATTCGCTCATGGACACACCCGCACACTGCTGCAGCAACAGCACAGACAGCGGCGGGTTGGAGCGATTTGCATCATTGCCAAAGTTTCAAAAGCGGTGAAGCTGCCTCTTAAAATCGAGGATAGAGCCTGCAACAAATCGCTGTCAAATGAGCGGGCCATGCTCTTTATTCGGCACGAAAACTCTCCACCAGCCTTTCCACACCCAACACCAGGAATTCGTCAGCGATCAGTCACCCGATTTTTCCAGTGGCGCTGGTAGTTGTCCAGCGTCGAAAACGTCTGGCTCTGCATGCGATCGATATAAATCTTCCCCTGCAAGTGATCGATCTCATGCTGCAGAATGCGCGCGTACCATCCCTTCGCTTCAATCACCCGAGACTTGCCATGATGATCAAGACAGGTGACGCGAACCGAGCGCGACCGCGGTACCTCCGCCATAAATCCCGGAAGACTCAGGCAGCCTTCAAAGAAAGAAACGCGCGAGTCGGAAAGCAATTCAATCTGCGGATTGATCACCACGTGGAAGTCGACAGGCACCCGCTCTCTTTCCTTCAGCTCGGCTTCCGTCGCCGCCTTGTGGTATTCCGCCCGATCCTCAATCACCGCCAGGTTCAAGGATTGGCCAATCTGCGGCGCTGCCAATCCAACTCCCGGCGCGTCCCGCAGCGTCTCGCGCATATGCTCAATCAAATCTTTGATCTCTGGACTCCGAATCTCTTTGGCCGTGAGTGCGCGCGGAGTTTGACGCAATATTGGATGTCCAACTGTAACAATCTTGAGCAGCATTTTTCCTGCAATTCTTGCGATTGCGGGGCTGGTACAACTGCCTGCATCGCTCTCTCTCTATGCTACAATTTAGCAACTTCTTTGGTGATGGAGTTCTGCCGAGTGACAGTGATTCAACCTTCTCGAATGTATATGGCCATGCGCGCCCCAGGCGGTCGCAGGCCAGCTTCAGAAGTCTGAGTTATCCTGCTCAATCTTCATTCTGGCAGCCGCCTGGGGAGTTCCCGCCACGGCCCGTTTCTCCCAGGAACCATTGCATAGCCCGAATGGAGATTGTGTTTTGAGCTCACCAGATTTGGATATTTCTACCGTCGCGATTCATGGCGGACGATCGCTGGACTCCCATGCCAGCTCGATCCTGTTTCCTCTCTACCAGACCAGTACGTTTGTGCACGATGCGGTCGGCGTCGACAAAGGATTTAGCTACTCGCGGGTGTCGAACCCCACCGTAGACGCGCTGGAGAAAGCGCTTGGCGCGCTGGAAGGTACACTGCCGGTAGTTTGTTTCCGAACCGGCATGGCCGCAGTCACCACGCTGTTTCTCTCCGTGTTGCAGTCGGGTGATCACGCTGTGCTGACAGACGTTGTGTACGGCGGCACCATGCGATTGTTTCGCGAAGTTCTCGATCACCTCGGCATCACCGCCTCCTTCGTGGATACCTCCGATCCGGCCAATGTTGAAGCGGCCATCACTCCCGCGACTCGCATCGTTTTCCTCGAGACGCCGGGCAATCCAACGCTGAAGCTAAGTGACATTTCCGCGGTCGCGGAGATTACTAAACGTCACTCGATTTTGCTGGCCGTCGACAACACATTCCTGACGCCGATTTTGCAAAACGTTCTTCAACTGGGCGCGGATATTTCATTGTTATCAACCACGAAATATATCGACGGCCATAACGCAACTGTGGGCGGCTCGCTGGCGACGCACGACGAAAAACTGCTGGAGCGATTTCGCCTGATTCGCAAGACCATCGGCACCACGCAAGCTCCGTTCGAGGCATGGCTGGCGCTGCAGGGGATGAAGACGCTGCCCGCGCGCTTGAAACTTCATTGCGAAAATGCACAGGTCATCGCCGAATGGTTGGAGAACAATCCCGCCGTGCAGCGAGTGTATTATCCCGGTCTGCAATCGTGTCCGCAAAAATCTCTGGCAGAAAAACAGCAGGGCGCGGCCGGCGGCATGATTGCTTTTGAGTTGAAAGCCGGCTACGACGCCACCATCCGCATGCTGAATCAAGTGCAGCTCTGCTCACGCGCCGAAAGTTTGGGAGGATTGGAAACTCTGATCACACATCCATCTTCAACAACCCATGCCGACCTTGATCCGGAATTGCGCCGCAACCTTGGGATCACTGACGGTTTGGTTCGACTCTCTGTCGGACTGGAAGCTCCGCAAGATATCATCCGCGATCTGGAACAGGCAATGGCAGTTGCCGGATGTAATGTCCAGGAGAAAGAGGTTGGCCATGAAATTCGCTAGCCGCCTGGTGAGTTTCGATCCAGCTCCGGGAGATCGCTTCCGTCCCATCTCGACCCCGATCTATCAGACCGCAACCTTCGAGCAAGAATTTTCCGATCAGTTTGGCGAGTACGATTATTCGCGCAGCGGCAACCCGACCCGTGCTGTAGTCGAAAAACAAATCGCGTCGCTGGAAAACGGCACCCACGGATATTGTTTTTCCAGCGGCATGGCCGCCATCACGACTGCGACCAAACTGCTGCAGAACGGCGAGGAGATTCTTGCCGACAACGATTTGTATGGTGGTACCTGCCGCCTGTTTACCAAGGTACTAAAGCGCACCGGAATCTCCGCTAAGTACTCTGACGCGTGCGACCTCGAAAATTTCGAGCGCCAGATCACTCCGAAAACCAAAATGATTTACGTCGAGTCGCCGACCAACCCATTGCTGCGCGTGGTCGATCTCCGCAAACTTGCTGCCATGGCGCATGCTCATGACGCTTTGCTGTGCGTGGACAACAGCAGCATGTCGCCCTACCTGCAGAATCCCCTCGACCTGGGAGCGGACGTCGTTCTGCATTCTGGAACAAAGTTTCTCGGCGGACACCACGATGTCACGGCCGGATCCATCGTCGTGAAAGACAAAGCGCTCGCCGAGCAAATTTATTTCGTGCAAAATGCGGAAGGCAACGCACTCGCGCCGTTCGATTGCTATCTGCTGCTGCGTGGCATGAAGACGCTAAAGCTGCGCCTTGATTGTCAGCAAAAAAACGCCCAGGCCATCGCGGATTATCTCAGCCATCATAAATCGATCCAGCGGGTCTGCTATCCCGGCCTGAAAAGCGATGCCGGGTATCAGCTGCATCACTCCCAGGCGCGCGGCGCAGGCGCTGTGCTCAGCTTTACGACTGGGTCGGTCGCGCTCTCGAAAGCGATTGCGGAAAACGCCAAGCTGTTTCGCATTACCGTCAGCTTTGGCAGCGTCAACTCTTCCATCAGCGTGCCTGGAAATATGTCGCACGCCAGCGTTCCGGTGGAGTTGATGGCGCAACGTGACCTGCCAAAAGACCTGGTCCGCATTTCTGTGGGGATTGAAGATGAGGAAGATTTGCTGGCCGATCTGGATCGCGCCATCCATTCCTATCGGTGAAACGCCAGTCCGTGGCGTTTCAGAAATTGCAGCACCAACTAGGCTAAAGCCTCTTCCTCAGCGATCTCCGGTGTCTCCCGATTGCAAGGGAGTTGCACCGTGAAGATCGCGCCGTGGGAGCCATTGCCATCGTGCGAATTCACTCCTACGGCGCCTCCATGGCGTTCGACAATTTCTTTCACCACCCAGAGACCCAGTCCTGTACCTACGTCTTTCTTGGTCGTGAAAAACGGTTCAAAGATTCGCTGCGCGTTCTCTTCCGTCACTCCCGGTCCATCATCTTCGACAACCAGATGCACCACAAGTCCATCTGTATTCTCCTTGCACGCCAGTCGAATCGTAATCACGCCATTGTTGCTAACCGCATCTGCCGCATTGGAAATAAGATTGGCGACCACCTGGTTCATCTCGCCACGGACCACCTGAATCGGCGGACATTCGCCAAAATCCCGTACTACCGTAATATTTTTTGTATTGAACTTGTTGGAGTAGAGCGCCAATACCGACTCGATCAATGTCGGGACCTCCACCGATACTGCGGCACTGGACTCTCGATAGAACCCCAGCGTTTGACGCGTCAAATGTGAGACACGCGCCAACTCCTGCTCCGCCAGGCTCAGCTGCTGCATAGCTTCCGTTGGCATTTCCGGAGCTGCCTTCGCCAGGTAAATTAGATTTCCAACAGCTTCCAGCGGATTGTTGATTTCGTGTGCCACGGTTGCGGCCAGGCGCGCCGCCGCCGCTAGTTTCTCTGCCTTGCGAAGAACCTCCTGCGATTTCCGATGATAGGTTGCATCGCGAAACACGAGGACAACCCCGACAACATCGCCGTTGTCGTTACGAATCGGCGCAGCGCTGTCCTCGATCGGAGTCAGCGAGCCGTCTCGGTGCCGCAACACGGTGTGGTTCGCCAGCCCGACGATCTTTCCCTGCTCCAGCACCTTCTTCACGGGGTTCTCGCTCACCTGGTGGGTGTACTCGTGGAAGATCGGAAAGATTTCCTGAATCGGCCTGGCTTTCGCCTGGGAAAAGTTTGTTCCCGTCAACTGCGCGGCCACTGGATTCACAAATGTGACAATCCCCTGTCGATCCGTGGCAATTACGGCATCGCCGATGCTGGTCAGCGTCACTCGGAACCACTCTTCGCGTTCTCGAATCTCGGCGCCGTGTTTCTCGCGAAGATTCATCTCTCGCAGAATACGGTAGGCCAGCAACAGAAGACCCAGCGCCGCCAGAATGCTGGCGAAGTAGATGGAGATAATTGTGGAGCGAACACTGCGCTGATAAGCGGCCATGCGCGCTTGTTCCAGTGACGTTTCTTCGCCCATCATATGATTCATCAACTGGCGAATTTTATCCATCGTGGCCAGGCCGAAATCCGACAGAACCAGCGCCTTCGCCTTCTCGGTCTGGCCGGATTTGTATAGTTGGATGGTTTGGGCGAGTTCGTTCAACTTCTCCTGCGTCAAGGTACGCAGTTGAGAGATATTCGCTTGTTGCTTCGGATTGTCGACCGTCAACTGGGAAAGATTGCGAAGGTGCGGTTCGATCTGCTTTAACGCTACATTGTAGGGCCGAAGATAGATCGATTGGCCGGTGTACAGAAATCCTCGTTGACCGGTTTCTGCATCTTTCAGCAGCGATTCGACCTGGCTCAACTCGAAAAGTACCTGTCGCGAGCGCAGCACCCAGGATTGGTTAGCGATTTGAACGGCAAGCTGTCGCCGCGTGATGATCGCGTTTGCGATCAGAATCAGCAGCAATAAAGCAAAACCAGTTAGAACTCCGGCACGCTTATAAAAGTTTTGCATAAGTTCGAGGGAGCTGATCCTTCCGAACTATTCTAGCCGACGATTTCCCAATTTCGACATGTCGGTTAGAAGACACTCTCGCCACCAAACGTTGTATCTTTTTCGATCCCGCGAGAGGTTTTCCTGGGGAAATTCAAATCCTCCACGAACGGTCAGTCGGTCGAGCCATCGCTCTCGAACATGGCCATCGCTTCAATCTCAATCAGCAGGTCCGGCCGGCAGAGAATTGCCTGGATCCCCGTCGAAGCTGGCAGGGGGGTTAGCCCTTGTTCCCGAAAGAACTGTGTACGAATCTGGTTGAACTCGTCGTAGTCGCGCTCAATGTCGCGCAGATAACAGCTCGTCCGCACGACATCCTTCCATGTAGCGCCTTCCGCAGCCAGCAGGCCCGTAATGTTGTGCAGGGTGCGCGCCATCTGCGCGCCAAAATCCCCGACATGCACGGTTTTTCCAAACTCATCGATGCTGGCTGTGCCGGAAATCAGCAAAATGGTGACACCTTTAATGTCCAGTCGCAGCCCGCGAGAAAACGATGACGGCTTGGCATATTCAAAGGCCTCATTCAGCACGCGCGGTTCCGTAATTGCCTTTTTGCTGACTGCAGTATGGGTTTCCGATGGAGCCTGGATCGTTTCTGTGAGTGCCATAGTCGAGATCGCTTTCTTTGCTCGGATTCTACAATTTACCGCTGACTCTAAACCCCAGCGATGAGAGTACTTGCGTTTTCTGCAGCCGGGAACGTGACCCCAGCCTTAGGACTTTTATGCTGCTCCCATCCGGTACCCGTCAGGATCTTTCCCGCGAACACGCCGCCACCAAACCTGCAAGGTGGGCACGTTGACGGTCACGATAAAGAGCTTTCGCAGCCTGTTCGATGGGCATTCCAAGGGGCGCACGCCGTGCCATGAATGTTCCGTGCGTTGAAAAAAAAGGCTCTCATTCCCGCGCGGAACCAGGGAAGCGGCTACTTTCAGATCGTCAAATGCAGGGGCGGAATGCGGCTTGTATCGGCCTTCGTCATCCATCATCAAGATCTGGCCGCCCCAGTTTTCTTCCCAGTCTTCTTCGGTATTGAAGTAGAAAATGTGCGTGGCCAGCTTGCGCCGCGCATCGCAATGCGGGGAGACGGAACATCCCTGCCACGCGTAGTACCACTCCATTGTCAGAATGAACTGCTGCGGCCCCAGCATCCTCTGCAGCCAGGATTGGTAGAGGTCTCCCTGCAATTCGGCGATAAATTCCTTCCACGGCCCCGGCAATTCGATTCCCGGTCTGTAATGCAAAATGTACCGGTCGTGTGGGGCTTGCCCGTGTCCCCGTTTAATCCCGACCTTGCGATCAAACTTCTCGACGTCAGGCATGGCGTTGCGCAACCGCTCAAAACCTTCCCTGGTCAGCGCAGCCGGAATACTGATCCATGGATACGGCTTCCGCGCGCGAAAAATTTCAGGCGACAGAAACTCGATCTGTCCCGATTCGAGATAGGTCACACCCAACCTCCCACGGCAGGCACTTAGGAATACGGTCTCACTCCAGCGCACATTCCTCCGTGACGTGCATCACGGCCCAACACAAAAAACGGTATGCTTTGGGTATCTGGAACCGTAGAAAGGACGAACCATGAATATTGCCGCTAGCGTAACGGATCTGATTGGACGTACTCCTCTGGTGGAGTTGCATCGTGTGACGAAGGGGTGCCAGGCTCGGGTGGTGGCGAAGCTGGAAAGCCAAAATCCGCTGAGCAGCGTGAAAGACCGTATTGGACTCGCCATGATTGAGGCCGCCGAGCGCGAAGGAAAGATTACTCCAGGCAAAACCGTGCTGATTGAGCCGACCAGCGGCAATACTGGGATTGCTCTGGCATTCGTAGCCGCGGTCAAAGGGTACGACATCATCCTGACCATGCCGGAAACGATGAGTCTGGAACGCAGAATTCTATTGCTCGCGTTTGGAGCCAAGATTGTTCTGACGCCGGGGCCGAACGGTGTGAAGGGCGCTGTCGCCAAGGCGGAAGAGATTTTGAAGGAGACCCCGAACGGCTATATGCTGCAGCAATTTAATAACCCGGCGAATCCGAAGATTCACTTCGACACCACCGGGCCGGAAATCTGGAACGATACGGATGGTAAAGCCGACATCCTGATCTCTGGCGTCGGTACGGGTGGAACCCTGACCGGGGTCAGCGAATATATCAAGGCGAAAAAGCCCGGGTTCTGGACCGTTGCGGTCGAGCCCACCGACAGTCCCGTGCTTTCCGGCGGAAAACCTGGCCCGCACAAAATTCAAGGAATCGGCGCCGGGTTCGTCCCGAAGGTGCTGAAGACGGACCTCATCGACGAAATCATCACCGTAACCAATGACGATGCGATTGCCATGGCGCGGCGATTGCCCAGGGAAGAGGGTTTGCTGGTTGGCATATCGTCTGGTGCCGCGGTCCATGCCGCGTTGCAAGTGGCAAAGAACCCGAAGAACGCGGGTAAATTGATCGTTGTCATCATCCCCAGTGCCGGCGAGCGTTATCTCTCGACCGTATTGTTCGACGAGTTGCGCAAAGAGGCGATGGAGACAAAAACGTCCCCTGTCACGGTATGACGCGGCTTGATGCGGTTGACGTATTCGCTATGAGACGATCCGAAGTGGCTCGCCGCGGCGAGCCCAGGTGAGACCGCTTCTATGAATCTGATTCGATTGATTCGCGAAGACGTCCGATGCGTATTCGAGCGCGACCCTGCGGCTACCTCGAAGGCGATGGTGCTGCTGTGCTATCCGGGCCTGCACGCTGTGTGGGCCCATCGCATCCATCACTGGCTGTGGTCGCGCGGCTGGCGGCTGCTCCCTCGTCTGATGTCGCAAACCACCCGTTTCTGGACGGGAATTGAAATCCATCCAGAAGCGCAGATCGGTCGCCGATTATTTATCGATCACGGCATCGGCGTGGTCATTGGGCAAACCACAATCATTGGGAATGACGTGACACTCTACCAGGGTGTGACGCTCGGCGGTACCGGAAAGGGCACGGGAAAACGCCATCCCACGCTGCGCGATGGAGTGTTTGTCGGCAACAATGCCAACATCCTCGGCGACATCACAATCGGAGAACATTCCCGCGTTGGCGCCGGCTCCGTGGTGTTGCGCGATGTGCCTCCGGACTCAACCGTCGTCGGTGTCCCGGCGCACATCGTCTACCAGGCGGGCAAACGCGTGTTGATTACCGACCCTCGCGAAATCAACGATCCACTGTCCGATGTAATCGTCGCGTTGTGTGATGAGGTGAAGCGTCTAAAGTCACGCGTGGAGCGACTGGATGGCCAACTGCAGCAGACCTTGCTGACGGATCCGGAAAGCGCGCTCGCAGTGGAAGAGGAGGAGCGGGCTCGTTATCGGACTCAGCAATATCCGCGGTCAGATTACGTCAGCATGGGTGAAGGCATTTAGAGCATAGGCGCAAGGGAGCAGTAATCCCTGGTCTCTGGCCCCTGCGTTACATCCCCGGATGCGAAAGATGATTCGCGTTCGGTACCAGTTCCATGTAGAGCGAGCGCGGCAGGTTGGTATTCCAGTGGTCCGGTTGCCTTGGCGAACCCTACAAATCCAAAAAATATGCACGCCAGCACCAGCGTGACGGCCATCGGAGTCAGCACAAGGTTGCGCCAACGACCACTGACATCATTCGCGCGATGGGGTGGCAAGGCGAACTGCAATGCATTCTGCGCCGGACACACGGCGATACATTCCATGCAGGCTGCGCATTCAACAGAGCGAATCTGTATCAACCGATCCACCGGTAAGTTTGCCGAGCAGGCGCGCGCACACTTGCCGCAATCAATACACGCAGCCTCATCGCGGCGAATCTTCGCCGGACTCATGAGAGATGCCAATCCCATTAACGCGCCATACGGGCATAAATAGCGGCACCAGAAATTCTTTATGAAGAGAGACAGCGAGAGCAATACCACGAAAACGATGATTCCAGTCTGGCCCAGATCGAGGAAGAAATTCAGCATTTTTACATCTGCGACCATGCCATATGGCGAATGCAAAAAGTCAGCCAGCGCTGCAGCCGACATGGTTCCAATCACAAATGCAAAAAAGCTAAGCAATAGATACTTCAAACCCCGTAGCGGGATATCGAGCCATTGAGGAAGTCGAAAGTTTCTGCCGAAAAATTTCTCGCCCACCTTCCATAGAAGTTCTGACAGTGTGCCGATCGGGCACAACCAGGAGCAGAAAGCCTTTTTCAGCAGCAGGCTGGAAGTGAGAAATGCGAGGAACAGAAACATCGCGGCCGGATGAATCTGGGGAATGCCGTGGGTTTCCAGCAGATATTTCGTATTCATCATTCCGGCGATCGGCAGCCACCCCTCTACACCAGCCGGCCTGTTCACATAGAGCGTCTTCCCGGCAGTTTCGTAGTAGCGTGTCCATAGGCAGAACTGAATTCCCAGGCCTAGATTCAGCATCACAAATGTGGCCTGAACGCTGTGACGAAACCACTGCGAACGGTCCTGCAACGTACGTCGAATCAGCTTCTTGCGCGGTTTAGCGGGGGACGGGGCTGATCCTGCCGCAACTCCGCCGGAGATAGCGCAGGCTTCGATCGCTCGCGGCCGTTCGACCTCAGTTTGTGCAGACATCCTCTTCCCCAAAGCTCGACTCTAGAGGAAGGCGAAAATGACAGCTGTGATGCACGTCACAAACGATTGACGCCCGCAAAACCATACTTAGAGTGTGTTGAATTTTCCGGGTGCGACTATGACCGACAACTGTGCCAACAGGATGGAAAACGAAGGCTGCTTCATGTGCAAGGAAAGGCATACTGACTGGTTTTGCAATCTGTCTCCGCAAGCGCTGGTGGAATTCGAAACGCTCGGCATGCAGATGACGGTTCCTTCCGGCAGCACGCTCTTCTTTGAATCGCAAACTGCGCGCAGCGTGTATATCTTATGCGGTGGTCATGTGAAGCTGACCACGTCGTCAAAAGATGGCAAGACGCTGCTGGTACGGATTGCGCGGCCTGGAGATGTGCTCGGCCTGAGTGCTGCCATCTCCGGCACGGCGTATGAAATTACAGCGCAGGCGATTGAGCCCGTCCAGGTGAAATCATTTCAGCGGCAGGATTTTCTGCATTTCATCGAACATCACCTGGAAGGCAGCATGCACGCGACCAAGATGATCAACAAGGAATATCGCGATGCCCTGGGCGATGCCACCCGCCTTGCACTTTCCATGTCCATCGCCGGCCGCGTCGCTCGTCTGCTTCTGGAAATGACCTCGGGGGCGCGAGATGCGAAACCGCGCTTCACCATGTCGCTAACTCACGAAGAACTCGCCACCATGCTGGGAACCACGCGCGAATCCATCACACGCGTGCTGAGTGAGCTCAAGCGCAAAGAGATTATTTCCATCAAAGGGACGTCGCTGACCATCTTGCGCAAGTCTGCACTCGAGCTGCTCGTTTAGGCCCTCAAATCCTAGAGTTAATGCAACATCTGTGACGATCGTCACCGCTGTTTTCGATGCTTCTTCCCTATCGTTGAGGGAAAGAGGGGCCGCATGTCTGACGCTCTATTGCTCCACCGCATCCACTTCGCATTTACGGTCACATACCATTACCTGTTTCCGCAGTTGACCATGGGATTGGCATTGCTGATCGTCATCCTGAAGACGATTGCCATACGCAAGAATGATCCTGTCTACGATGATGCCGCCCGCTTTTGGGCACGCATTTTTGGAATCAATTTCATCATGGGCGTGGTGACCGGAATTCCAATGGAATTTCAGTTCGGAACCAACTGGGCCCAGTTTTCTCGTATGACCGGAGGCGTAATCGGCCAGCCGCTCGCCATGGAAGGCGTTTTTTCTTTCTTTCTGGAGTCGGCATTCCTCGGCCTGTTCCTCTATGGAGAAAAGCGCTTGTCCCGCTGGCAACATTGGTGGGCTGCATTTCTTGTGTTTGTCGGCTCCTGGATTTCTGGCTTCTTCATCATCGTTACCGACGCATGGATGCAGCATCCCGTCGCGTATCGCGTGCTGGCCAATGGATCGTATGAAGTGACCAGCTTCTGGAAGCTGCTGCTCAATCCATGGGCGCTGTTGCAGTATGCCCACAATATGAGCGGCGCCGTAATTACGGCAGCCTTCGTCATGTGCTCCGTCGGCGCGTTCTACCTGCTGGAAGATAAATTCTCCGACTATGGCCGCGCCTTTCTGCGGGTTGGCGTCATTGTCGGCGCGATTGCCTGCATCTTCCAGATTTTTCCCAGCGGCGATCTGCACGGAAAATACCTGGCACACCATCAACCCGCGACCACCGCGGCAATGGAGGGACTGTTCACGACGCAAAAGGGTGCTCCCATGGTGCTATTGGGACAGCCGAACGTTGAAAATCAGCGGATCGACAACCCGCTGGTCGTGAATAAGGTGCTCAGCTATCTGATTTATGGCACCACTTCGGCGGAAGTGAGCGGACTGAACACCTTTCCCAAGGATCAATGGCCGACGAATATTCCACTTTTGTTCTTCGCGTATCACATCATGGCGGGTCTGGGCACCTACTTCGTCGTCTTGATGTTGCTGGCGATCATCTGGCTGTGGCGCGGAACATTGTTCCACGCGAAGTGGCTGCTGTGGCTTTTGATGTTGAGTTTTCCGCTGCCATACGTCGCCAATATCGCCGGTTGGTTGACAGCAGAAGTCGGCAGGCAGCCGTGGCTGGTGTACGGGCTGATGCGAACCTCGCAGGGCTATTCCCAATTTGTCTCGACAGGAAACACGCTCTTCACCTTGCTCGGCTTTATGGGGCTCTATGCGATCTTGTCGATCCTGTTCGTCTTCCTGATTTATGCCGAGCTCGCGCGCGGGCCGCAGCGCACACCCTCCTCCGGCATCCACACTGGCGCACCGGTCAGCGCTGCTTAGAAAACAGGTACAGGAGATACCATGATGGGTTTGATCTGGTTCTGGATTGTCGCACTGATGCTGGTGGCGTATGTGGTGCTCGACGGCTTTGACATTGGAGCAGGCATCGCGCATTTTCTGATTGCGCGTTCACACCAGGACCGCGACATCATTTTGCGTTCCATCGGCCCAGTGTGGGATGGAAATGAGGTCTGGCTGCTGGCGGGCGGCGGGACCCTGTATTTTGCGTTTCCGTTGCTGTACGCGTCTTCATTCAGCGGGTTTTATCTGCCACTGATGATCGTATTGTGGCTCCTGATCCTACGCGGCATTGGCATTGAATTGCGATCCCACTTCGGCACCGTGGTCTGGCGCGGATTTTTCGATGGGTCCTTCGCCATTTCCAGTATTCTGCTCGCAATTTTTCTCGGCGCTGCTCTGGCCAATGTCATTCGCGGAGTGCCGCTAAACTCTGACGGATATTTCTTTGCCCCCCTATGGACCAACTGGAAAGTCGGCCCCAATCCCGGCATCCTCGACTGGTATACCGTGATCGGCGGCCTGGTTGCGCTGGTCGCGCTTGGCATTCATGGCAGCCTGTATCTGGCCGTAAAAACCGGCGGAGAACTGCAGCAACGGGCCCGCGATCTGGTGCAACGCGCGTGGATTTTTCTTCTGATCCTCACCATTCTCAGCCTCACATCCACCATGCTGGTTCGTCCTGCCGTGTTGCAGAGTTACTTCCACTATCCAATCGCGTTCCTTATTCCCGCCGGAGTGCTGGGCAGCCTGTTTGGCATCCTCCTCTACTCCCGCAAGGAGAGGGATTTTCCGGCGTTCTTGAGTTCCTGCCTGTACCTGACGTTGATGCTCGCCGGGGCGGCTGTCGGCCTATGCCCGGTTCTGCTGCCATCCAGCCGCAATGCCGCGCAGGACATCACCATCTCGAATGCGCTCTCCGGCCATCATGGCCTCGCGGTCGGTTTGGTCTGGTGGGGCTTTGGCATCCTGCTGGCCATTGGATATTTCATATTCGTCTATCGCATGTTTCGAGGGAAAGTGGCCGAAACCGCGGATGTTCATGGCGATTAAACGATCATGAAACCACGGCTCTAAATGAAGCGCATGTCAATTTTTCGCTCGCCGATGACCTCGCGTCCGAACGCTCATCTAACATATGTGCACCGCCGACTGAGAGGTTCCCGTGGCCACTGACATCCGCACCGCCCCCGCCCGCCGCTCCGCCACCGCCGCCAGCAAGATCGCTTCCCGCAAGCCCCTTACCGCCGAAGAACTGCACAAAATGGACGCCTACTGGCGTGCCTGCAATTATCTCTGCGTCGGCATGCTGTACCTGTGTCAAAATCCTCTGATGCGTGAGCCGCTTCGTCCAGAGCACATCAAGCAGCGCCTGCTTGGGCATTGGGGATCGGATCCCGGCCAGACATTTATCTGGGTGCACTTGAATCGCCTGATCAAGAAATATGACCTGGACATGATCTACATTTCCGGTCCCGGTCATGGCGCTCCCGCCACTCTTTCCAACGCATATCTCGAAGGAACATATTCTGAGGTCTATCCCGACAAAAGTGAAGATGCAGAAGGAATGCAAAGATTCTTCAAGGAGTTTTCTTTTCCCGGCGGAATTGGAAGTCACTGCACCCCGGAAACGCCCGGTTCAATCCATGAGGGCGGCGAACTCGGCTACAGCATTTCGCATGCGTTTGGAGCGGCGTTCGATAATCCGAACCTGATCGCCACCGTGGTTGTCGGTGATGGTGAAGCGGAAACGGGACCTCTGGCAACCTCCTGGCATTCCAATAAATTTCTCAATCCCATCCGCGACGGCGCTGTGCTTCCTATCCTGCACCTGAACGGCTATAAGATTGCCAACCCCACGCTGCTGGCGCGCATTACACCTGAAGAGTTAGACCAATTGCTGCGTGGCTACGGCTGGACACCACATTTTGTTGAGGGTGACGATCCACACATCATGCATCAGCAAATGGCGGCGACGCTGGAACATTGCATTCAGGAAATTCGTTCCATCCAGAAGCATGCCCGCAGCACCAACACAGCCGATCGGCCTCGATGGCCCATGGTGGTTCTGCGTAGCCCCAAGGGATGGACAGGTCCGAAGGAACTGGATGGTCACAAGGTAGAAGGATTCTGGCGCGCCCATCAAATTCCAATTCTCGATGTCACCACCAATCCCGCGCACATGCGATTGCTGGAAGACTGGATGAAGAGTTACAAGCCGGAAGAATTGTTCGATGAGGCGGGGGCCTTAATTTCAGAGTTAAAAGATTTGCCGCCGAAAGGTCATCGCCGGATGAGCGCCAATCCCCACGCTAATGGCGGTTTGTTGCGCAAAGCATTGCGGCTCCCGGATTTTCGAGACTTCGCATTTACCGTGACGAAGCCCGGCACAACTGAAGTGGGACCGACCGAAGTGCTCGCGCATTTTCTGGCCGAAACCATGCGCAGGAACATGGACAGTTTCCGCGTCTTTGGCCCGGACGAGACTGCATCCAACAAATTGCAGGCGATTTATGAAGCCAGCAAGAAAACCTGGCTCGCCAAATATTTGCCGGAAGATCAGGACGGCGGCGAGCTTGCCTTGGACGGCCGCGTGATGGAGATGCTGAGCGAACACACGCTGGAGGGATGGTTCGAGGGCTATGTCCTGACCGGGCGCCACGGCCTGTTCGCCAGCTACGAGGCGTTTGTTCACGTCATCGATTCCATGTTCAACCAGCATGCCAAGTGGCTGGAAAAGTGTAAGACCGAAGTGAAATGGCGCGCTCCCGTCTCTTCCATCAACATCCTCATCACTTCGCTGGTCTGGCGACAGGATCATAACGGATTCACCCATCAGGACCCAGGATTTCTTGACGTCGTCACCAATAAAAGCGCGGCCATCACGCGCATTTATCTGCCGCCGGATGCGAATTGCCTGCTCAGCGTCGGCGACCATTGTTTGCGCAGCACCAACTACGTCAACGTGATTGTTGCCGACAAGCAGCCCCACCTGCAGTATCTGAATATTGAAGATGCGGTGCGGCACTGCACCAAGGGCATCGGCATTTGGGACTGGGCCAGCAATGACCAGGATGCGGAGCCGGATGTGGTGATGGCTACGGCGGGCGACATTGCCACGATGGAGTCGCTCGCGGCGGTTGCAATTCTGCGCGAGCGTTTTTCGGGATTGAAGATTCGCTTCGTCAACGTGGTCGATTTGTTCAAGCTGGAGCCGGACACGGAACATCCGCACGGATTATCCGACCGCGATTTTGATTCGCTGTTCACCCTGGACAAGCCCGTCATCTTCAATTTTCATGGCTACGCGTCATTGATTCATAAACTGACGTATCGACGCACCAATCACGACAATATGCATGTGCGCGGATACAAGGAAAAAGGCAATATCAATACACCGCTGGAACTCGCGATCCTGAATCAGGTTGACAGATTCAATCTGGCAATCGATGTGATTGATCGCGTGCCGAAACTTCGCGCAACCGGAGCCCATGTCAAAGAATGGCTGAAAGACCAAATTACCGATGCGATTGATTACGCGCATGAAAATGGGATCGACCGAAAGGAAATTCGAGAGTGGAAATGGCCCCTGGGATGAAAATTGACCTGAAACATTTGCCGATCCTGGTTTTTAATGGCGGATCTTCGTCGATCAAATTTTCCATTTATATTTCCGATGGTAAACGGTTGACGAAGCTGAATGAGGGCGAAGCGGGCGGCATTGGAACGCCCAAACCTCAGTTCAACTTCTACGCATTTCGCGATGGAAAACGCGAGACGCTTGTGGCAGGGCCTGAACCGAAAGATCTGGGATCAACCCGCGATGCGGTGCGAAAGATTGCAGCCTTGTTGCATCAGCCGGGTCTCACTCAGCCGGCCGCTATCGGCCATCGCATCGTTCACACGGGGCCGAATCTGCACGCGCATCAACCGATCACCTCGGCAGTTCTGCTGGAAATTGAAAAGGCAACCACTTTCGCTCCTCTCCATCAGCCAATCGGACTCGAAATTGTTCGCGAAGCCAAGGAGAGTTTTCCCGGCGTCGAAAATTACGCCTGCTTCGATACCATCTTCCTTCAGGATTTGCCGGAGGTTGCCTCGATCTACCCGTTGCCGAAAGAAATTCGAGACCAGGGTGTGCATCGATATGGCTTTCACGGTTTGTCTTGCGAATCCATCATGGAGCAGTTTCGAGAAGGGCGGGTTCCACCTCCCGCTACACCCGGCAATGTGCCCCACCGCGTGATTTACGCCCACTTAGGTAGCGGCGCCAGCGTCACTGCAATTCGAGACGGAAAAGCCCTCGATCACTGCATGGGCCTAACGCCGACCAGCGGCGTCATCATGGGTACCCGTCCGGGCGATCTCGATCCTGGATTGGTTTTCTATCTGATGCGTTTGCAAGGCGGCAGCGCGGCCGATGCCACCCACAACGTCGAGCAAATGCTGAACAAGCGTTCTGGCATGCTCGCCCTCTCTGGCCTGTCCAATGACATGCGTCTTCTTCGCGATGCTGAAAAAAATGGAAACACGCAGGCGGCGTTGGCGATTGAGGTCTTTGCGCTGTCCGTCAAGAAAATGATCGGTGGCTATGTCACTTTGATGGGAGGCGTGGATGCGCTGGTTTTTTCCGGCGGTATCGGCGAACGCGATCCGATGACGCGTACTCAGGTCTGCGCAGGCATGGAGGTGTTTGGGCTGACGCTCAATCCCGAGGCAAACGACCCCACTCATGCAGGGCCGAAGCTCATCAGCCCGCCGGATTCGAAGATTGCCGTCTATGTTCTGCCTGCAGACGAGGATCGCATTATCGCCGAGCACGTGGCGCGACTGGCTGCGGAGGATTAATCTCCAACGAGCTTATCCAACGCCACCCAGAGGCCAGGGTCGACGTGCGGAAATACGCTGTCCTGCACTTCGATCTTGTGCAGCGCAGCTTCCTCTTCTGAACTGAGCGTGCCACCACCGGCATGCACTTGCCACATTTTTTCAATGGTGCGGAAGGATGCCAGGTGTTCATTGAATCGGTCTTCCGCGTAGTCTCGCGCAGCTTCCGTCGTAATCAGAAACTGCCAGTCGGAAGACTCCAGCAATAACAATTCACGGCACAACTGCTTCAGGATGCGTTCTCCCGCTGGATTGTTTTTCCAGTGATTGGAAGTTGCGGCAGCGCGCACCGCAACTTCTGCCGGATATAAGTATTCCCACGTCCAGCGAGTATCCGGGCTCAGCCACACTTCATGGGTGCCATTCTTTCCCCAGGAACCTTCCGGCAGCGCAAGAAAACTGTCTGGCGGATGGCGATCGAGATACGCTGCGCAGCTTGTCAACGCCACCGGGACGTCTTCACGCGCCATGATGCGAGCCACTTGTTCCAGCCACATCGTTCCTTCAAACCACCAGTGGCCGAACAGTTCGGCGTCAAATGGAGAGGTCAGGATCGCCGGCACCGGATCCTTAAATCCCGAGCGCAGAGAGTCGACTACCAGACTGACATAGTGCTCCGCATGCGACTTGGTTCGTGCCACCGCCTTCTCCGGGAAATATGGCGTCTTGAACGCCATGTCAATTTTTGAGCCCGTCACCTGCCAATAGCGATGGCCGCCCGGGAAGCGCTTCTTGTGGAAGTCGAGATAATTGCCATCGCCCGGATATCCGGCATCTCCACTCCAAACCTGCAGGCCAGTCCGCGGGTCGCGCGGAAAGATGGTGACAGGTCTGCGATGAGCACGAGGGCCCTCCACGAAATACGGCTTGTACAGAGAGTGCTGCGGTTCACACGTCTCAACCTCCAGCGATGCAGCAACACCGACCGCCCCACCCGCTCGCAATTCATACGGAGTAAACAGGACGGATTCTTCCACCAGGTGAGTGTCGACAAAGAAGTAGTCGATCTTGGCATCTTCCAGCGGCTCTTCCACGCCTCGGCGATCGAACGGATGCCAGGGTTCGCTGCTTCCGTGGGGAATCACTGGATAACTCCACATTCCCGCGGGTCGATAGGCACATTCCGGCAGCCAGATACCTCGCGGATGTGCGCCGATATGCCGTTCGTGGGTTGCGACGCCGGTTTGTACCTGCGCCCGGATCGACTCATCCGTTCCCAGCAGCGGAAAATAGCCGTGGGTTGCACCGCAGGTAATGATGTCAATCGATCCGCGTTCGGCTGCTACACGAAATCCGCGGATGATGTCGCCTCCAAGAGCGTCAAAATCATCCAGAGCCTGCTGGAAGTAGGCATGCCAGTATCGCGCCGTCTCGGCCAGCTGCGGTTCACCGTTCTGGCCGAAGTAAGCCTCATCTTCGCGGGCCGCCGTAATTTTGCGCTTCAGATACTGGGGAAACTCCGTGCGGAACACTGGATGAGCCAGTTGTTCCAGCAAAATGGGAGAAAGATTTAAATTAGCGCGCAGGGCGATTCCATCGCGCTCCAGGTTGGCAATCACGCGCAAAAGGGGCAAATAGGTCTCGGCAGCGGCCTCCAGCAACCACTCCAAACCATGCGGCCAGGTTCCATGGTTCACCACATACGGCAAATGCGCATGCAAAGTAAACGTCAGGTACGCAGAAGGACGTCGGTCAGGCGAGTCGATCATGAATTCCCCTTTAACGCTACGTTAGATGCAGATGGGGAAAAACGAGAATTAAGCGCCCCGCCATTGGAGCGAGGACTCGGACAAAGAGGACCCTGGTCGCGAGACATGCAGGTTCTTACTTTTACTATAGTCTTTCCAGCATGAAAATCAGGTGAGGATTTCCCCACGGTGACGGGCTTCGGGGCGGATGCCAGACCGAACTCATCACGGGGAACCCAGGTCATCAGTCCGCCGGGACAGGGCTGGAATCGCTGTTTTGCAGCCCAACCATGCCCAAATTCTGAAGCAAATGGGGAACCCAACTGCACATTGCCGGGCCAATTTCCATTTGCTACTATCCAGATGATCGCGTAATTCCTCCACTACGCGAAGGAGATAAGCAAATGCCAGAACAGGAAACGACAGGAATTGGTTGGTTTATCGCAGGCCTTGGTTTAGGTGCGTTGCTCGGTATTTTGTTTGCCCCCAAGGCGGGCAAGGAACTTCGTGAAGGCTTGATGACCAGCGCGAAGGATAAGAAGGAGTACGTAGCCGCCCGCAGCCGCGAGGCGCGTGAGCAGATCAATTCTGTGGTCGACAGAGGCCGTGAACAAGTCAACGAGTTTGCTGAGCGTGGCAAGGAAGCCGCTGAAAAGGGCCGCGAACGCTGGAGCGGCATTGTGGATCGCGTTTCCGGCAGCCGCTCTGAAGCGGAACACCTCCACGATGAAGAAGAGCCATTTCATGGCGGTGCAGCCGAAAATCGCTTTTAATGCATCTCAGAGGCAGGTGCGCCGTGCGGTGCCTGCCGCCGTTGGTATAGATGTGCCTTGCGGTTCTACACTTGTGTTCAGGCCATTGACTTCGGCTTCCTTTCAGCGGATTTCGCCCGATGGGGTCAGAGCCACGGTCGGGTTAAGCGTCTGCTAGTGTAAATTTCGTAATAAGGGGGCTTCATGCCAACCGGATCGACGGTTTTCCTTGTATTTACTGGAATAGTTACGTTTGCCGTGGTCTTGCAGACGGTTGTCTTGGTGGTGTTTGCCGTCGCTGCCAAGGCGGCGCAAGCCAAAATTATGGAGCAGGCCGATCGGCTGCAAGCCGAGGTGCACACCATCGTTGAGTCCAGCGCGGACCTGATGGAGACGCTCAGCGATCTGACTCCCCGCATGCGGGCCATCACCGAAAATGTTCAGAAGGCGACCGATACGCTGCGCAATCAAGTGAACCACATTGATGGCGTAGTGACAGACGTAACCGGGAAAACACGCTTCCAGGTCTCTCGCATCGATAACATGGTGACCGACACGCTCGACGGTATCGCTCGCGGAACCCGCACCATTCAGGACAATATTATGGCGCCGTTGCGTCAGATTGGCGGCTGGATGAACACCATCCGCGCCACCCTGGATCTGCTGCGTGGTGGTGGAGACCGTCGCAGCGATCGTAGAAGTCGCCGCTACGACGAAGACTACTAAGCTCGCTCTGGTAGACGCTGGACTTTATAGTCGGGCGATGCGAACCCGCGAACATGCGCCTTCGGCCGCTAAGGTTTGAAGCCTCGCGAGACGTCTATTTGAAAAGATTTTTGACGATGAACAGAACATTCGCCGGACGTTCTGCCAGCCTGCGCATAAAGTATGGATACCACTCCGTGCCGAACGGAATGTACACACGCATGCCGTAGCCTTCCTTCGCCAAAGAAGTTTGCAGATCGCGGCGCACTCCATAGAGCATTTGAAATTCGAAGCTGCGTTTGTCGATTCCTTCCTGCTCCACAAACTTCTTGGTGGCACGGATAATCGCTTCATCGTGCGTGGCTAACCCGTGAAAGACTCCACTGGTCAACAAAATCTTTGTCAATTTCAGATAGTTGGCATCCACGTCTGCCTTATCTGGAAATGCAACCGTCGGCGGTTCTTTATACGCGCCTTTGCATAACCGAATGCGAATGCGATCGGCCTGCAGCAGGCTGACATCTTCTTCACATCGATAGAGGTACGATTGCAGCACCGTTCCGATGCGGCCCGCATGATTGGGCATGGCATGAATTTCGCGGGTCATGTCGATGGTGGCCTGCGTCAGGTCGCTACCCTCCATGTCCACCCGCAGAAAGTTGTCAGTGGCGGCGGCATGGTCCACCAGCTCGCTGGTAATCTGGCGGGCAATCGCAGGGCTGATGTTCATGCCCATCTGCGTTAGTTTCGCGCTGACGTTGGCCTTCAACCCGCGCTGCTGAATCGCGTCCAGCAGTTGGTGATAAATTTCAGCGGCGCGGCGCGCCTCTTCTTCGGTGGAGACGTTTTCTCCCAGGCTGTCGAGCGAAACTGGAATGCCTTCCCGGTTCAGCGTCTCAGCGACTCGCAATGCGTCGGAAACATGCATGCCAGCAATAAAGCGGCCAGACATTTTCTGGCCCATGCGGGACTGCTCCGCAAACGAGCGCAAAGATTTATTCTGCGACAGCGCAATCAACGCAGACCGTAGGACATTTGTAGTCATTGGATCGAGGCCTCAAGCAAACTATCTATTGTGTCACAACAGCAGAGCAAGCCGATGTGCGATGGGTCGCTTACGTCCGTGACAGCGGCGAAAATGAAAACCTCGCGGATCACCGCGAGGTTGTTTGTTCATTGGAAGCCTATGAAGAAATTTAGCGATTCTCGATAGCCACGTACTTATTCGGATAGGCCGGTCCAGTATATTCGGCACGCGGGCGAATCAGACGATTGTCCTCGAACTGCTCGATCACGTGTGCCGACCATCCCGCGATGCGGCTCACCGCAAAGATCGGCGTGAACAAATCGACGTCAATACCCAGCGTGGTGTAAGTCGACGCGGAATAGAAATCCACGTTGGCGTTCAGCTTCTTTTCTTCTTTCACAAACAGCTCAATCTTGCGCGACATGTCGAACCACTTCGGATTGCCGTCGGCCCGTCCCAGGTCTTGCGACATGCGCCGCAGATGCGTCGCTCGCGGATCTTCGGTGCGATACACACGATGTCCAAAGC
Organism: uncultured Acidobacteriota bacterium; assembly: GCA_963794795.1. Taxonomy (GTDB): domain Bacteria; phylum Acidobacteriota; class Terriglobia; order Terriglobales; family Acidobacteriaceae; genus JAKAAZ01. The sequence goes on from CAWCFC010000022.1 coordinate 262,815, forward strand.
CAGGAACTTTCTTCTTGTCCGCAAGCATCTGCTTCACGTGTTCCACCGGGTCAGCCCCGGCCTTATCAATGGCGAACAGGATGCGCATCACCGCTTCATTGGCGCCACCATGTAGCGATCCTTTCAGTGCGCCGATCGCTCCGGTAATCGCCGAGTGCATATCCGACAGCGTCGCGACGATCACCCGCGCCGCAAACGTTGACGCATTAAATTCATGATCGGCGTGCAGAATCAGCGCAACATCCAGCGCGCGCTCTGCCGTTGGAGAAGGCTTTTCCCCGTTCAACATCCATAAAAAGTTGCCGCAGTGGCTGAGCGATGGATCAGGCTGAATGATCGGTTTACCTTTGCGTACGCGATCAAAAACTGCGACGATCATTGGGATTTGAGCGGTCAAGCGAAAGGCCTTGCGGACATTTGCCTCGGGCGACATGCCTTCCTGGTCCGGGTCGTACATGCTCAGCGCGGAAACCGCGGTGCGAAGCGCCGCCATCGGCAAGGCATCTTTCGGCAACTCTTCCAGCAGTCGGATCACTTCCGGCGGCAACACACGCCCGGCGGTCAGTTGCTGATTGAAATCCGCGAGTTCCGCTTTAGAAGGGAGGCGGCCAAACCACAACAGGTACGCTGTTTCGGGGAAGGTCGATTTTTCTGCAAGCTCATGGATGTCAATGCCGCGGTAGGCCAAAACGCCCGCGTCTCCATCGATCAGACAAATTCCTGAGTCGGAAGCAACGATATCTTCCAACCCGCGCGCCGCGGCAGTCATAGCCATGTTCGTGTTCTCCAGACAAGTTTTTCTGTGTGCAGAATACGGTGCCAGTCCGCCCTACACTACTACCTCGATACTACAATGCAACCCAGACGTTCGTCATGCCAGAGCGTGTCGGACGACCTCCGCGTAACCTACCGCGGCATTTGCCTCCTGCGGCGAGTATGGAATCGCCAGAATCCCACCTCCCGCGTGTCCATTCACCCTGCCTTCGCCATTTGTGTGACCCTGGTTTTTGTGAAAACCTAGGGTGTGCCGTTCGACCGCACTCGAAGTGTCCTGAATCACTTGTTCTGCTGATGCGCATCGCCGGATGCGAGGAGTTCTTTCGAAATGCTTGAAGACGACGACCTATACGGGGAGCATAGAAATTCCCCCGGCTTGCTGATTTTGATCGCTGGGCTCTCTTTCCTATTGGCAATCGGCGCGCTTGCGTGGAGTTATTTCCTGCAGAGCCGTCTGGACGCCACCGAAGCAAAATTGACCCAGGCTCAGGAGCACATTGACCACCTGTCCGCGCAAAATGCGGAAATATGGCGTCAAATGCGGGCAACGAACGATGAGTTCGGGGCCAAGCTCGGCATCACCCAGCAGCAAATTGAAGTGCGGGCGCAAAACATTCTCCACCAGCAGGAAGTGGCGGATGCCCGCATGGCCAGGCAGCAGGCAGCCACTCAGCAAAAAGTGGCGGATGTTTCGCATGCCGTCTCCAATGTCCAGACTGACGTGGGGGGCGTTAAGAAAGACGTTGTCAGCACGCAGAAGGAACTGGCCAGCACCGAACAGCAACTCCATGCAGTTGTCGGCGATTTAGGCGTGCAAAGCGGCCTGATCGCAACCAATTCGCAGCAGCTGGATTATCTGAAGCACCTGGGAGATCGCCAATACTTTCAATTCACACTGCACAAGGGGCAGCCGGCATCTTCAATCTCGATCGTCAAATTGCAGTTGAAAAAAGCCGACGTCAAACATTCCCGCTATACGCTGGAAATTTATTCTGACGATAAGAAGATCGAAAAGAAGAATCGCGATCTGGATGAGCCGCTACAGTTCTACACCGGCAAAAATCCAATGTTGTTTGAAGTGGTCGTCAATCAAATCGGCAAGAATCAAGTTTCCGGATATCTGGCAACGCCGAAAAATGCACCCAAGCCTTTCGTTCCGTAGTTAGAAATCAGCGTTAGACACACAACTCCGCGACCCTCTGAGTCACCTGCATCACGCCTGTTCGCAATGGATGCGATTTACTGGAGCGGCAGCGCCACGGATTGTCCGTGCTGGAAGCTGATGATGACCTGCCCACTCTTGCGCGAGGTCCATTGCGGCTTCGTCCATGGATAGGCGAACACCATGAGACCTTCGACGGAACCTCCCGGCGGAATGACTGTGTGGCGTGTCAACGGGGCCATGCTCATTGCAGTCAACTGCGGAAAGCGCTGCATAAAGCGATCAATGTCTTCAGGTAGAGCTGCGGAGCTTTCATCGCCGGTGGCCTGGCCCGGCATCTTCACATCGGAAACCAGGTCAAACAGGGTGAGCGGATCCTTGCTGATATTCGTCACCCGCGCCTGTACAAGCAGCACCGTCTCGTCCTGCTCCGGCAGCGTCCCCGGCATTCCCGGCCCTTGCGGTGATTCACCAGAATCCACCTGCACCTGGTACGCATACTGGCGCAACAAAGTGGCCGAGGCATCCGGCTTTGTCCGGCCGAAATGTGCGAACAGTGCCCACGCGATGGCCAGGCCGACAACAACGATGACGGCGGGAACGACAAGCGGGCGCCAAGGTTCGGCCGGCTCAATCTCATCCATCTCGAGCGCACCCACATTTGGGGTCCGCGTCGAGGGCGGTAGGGACGGCTCTTCTGGCGACGTCTCGGGAGCTGAAGATTCGGGGGTAATCATGGTTGCAAGCAGTTTACTCGGAATCCGAGGAAATCAGCACACAAAGTTTAGAGAATTCGTGGGCGCAATTGCTTGAGCACCTCCTCCGCCGACCTAGTGTTTACAATATCTTCTGCCCTCAGGCCGGCTCGGCGTAGCTGGCGAATGCCATAACGCATCTTTTCCAGGTGCGAGGTATGGTGCGAATCCGTGTTCACAACAATCTTGCATCCCAGCTCCTTGGCGCGACGCAAATTGCGGTCGTTCAGGTCTAGTCGGTCCGGATAGGCATTGTGTTCGACCGCAACCCCCAGTTCGGCACAACGCTTCAAAATGGCATCCAGATCGAGGGCATATGCTTCGCGGCGCAGCAATAATCGTCCAGTCGGATGTCCCAGAATTCTGACAAACGGATTTTCGATCGCGCGCAGAATTCGTTCTGTCATCTGTGCCGACGGCTGACCGAAATGAGAATGTACGCTGGCGACGACAACATCCATCTGCGCCAGAACATCGTCAGAAAGATCGAGCGCTCCGTCGACAAGAATATCGACTTCAATGCCGGGAAATACTCGAATCTGTCCCGCCATCTGCTGATCGACAGCGCGAATGCGCTCAATGTGCTGCAGCGCACGCGCATCATCCAGGCCATTCGTCATGGCGAGATTCTTGGAGTGATCCGTGATCGCAATATATTCGTACCCGCGTGCGAGAGCAGCGTCCGCCATTTCGCGGATCGTGTTTTTTCCGTCCGTCTCGTTCGTGTGCATATGCAAATCGCCACGAATGTCAGACTGCTCGATCAGCTTGGGAAGTCTATGCTCCGCGGACGCTTCAATCTCTCCCAGATCTTCGCGCAGTTCCGGGGGAATCCAATCGAGGCCGAGCGCGGCATAAATTTCTTCCTCGGTGCGGCTGGGCAGCGCGGTGCCATCGTCCAATCGCGCCAATGCATATTCATTCAGCGTGTAACCCATCTTCAACGCGCGCTGCCGCACTGAAACGTTGTGGAGCTTGGAGCCGGTAAAGTATTGCAGCGCGGCGCCGTAGCTCTTCTCCGGCAGCATGCGCACATCCACCTGCAAACCCTGCCGCAGCCGAAAGCTGACCTTATTCTGGCCCTTGCCCAGAATGTCGGCGATGGGCGGATAGGCAGCGACGTATTCCACCACCGCCGCGACCTTGTCTTCTTCGCAGGCTGGGCCAGTAATCAGGAAATCCAGATCGCCCACCGTCTCGCGGCCGCGGCGCAACGATCCCGCTGGAGTCACGCGGTCAATGCCGGGACAATTGCGCAGGTATTCCGTCAATTTTTCTGCTGCCAGTTCGGCATCATCCAAGTGAAACCGGCCAATATTCTTGCGATATTCGGCGATGCCTTGCAGCAGCTTCGCCACCTGCTTGGGGCCACATCGCGGCAGATTATCCAGGCGCCCTTCTTTACAGGCCACTTCTAATTCGTCGACGCTTGAAATTTGCGCGGCGTCCCAAAACAGCGCAACCGTTTTCGGCCCCATCCCGGGCAATCGCAACAGCTCCAGCATCGATGGCTTGTATTTGGCCAGCAATTCCTGGTGCAAACCCAGAGTGCCGGAGTTCTCCAGCTCTACAATGTTCGCTGCCATCCCTTTGCCGATGCCGGGGATCTCCAGCAATCGCTTCGGCTCCGCTGCCAGCGCACCCAAAGAAACCGTGCTCTGCTCCACTACCTCTGCAGCGCGCCGGTACGAACGAATTCGAAACGAGTCAGCCGCGCCGATTTCCAGCAGGTCGGCAGTCTCCGACAATATTTGTGCGATCTGGCGATTTTCCATGGCAACAAATCAGGGTGGGAATTCCAGGCCCTCGAAGGCATCATCGCACTCTGCCGACAAAAATGAAAACCCGGCGCAGAGGCCGGGTCAGGAAACCAGATGGAAATGAAAATCTTATGTTACATGCAGCCACACCACGACTATGGGCCGGAATGTTGAGTATGCGAAAGACACGTGCAAGCACACACACAGACTCAGTCCATTGCAAAGCTTTTGCAATTCAAGAGAACGGCTGCCTGGAATGAGCTTAGCTTCGCACCGTCTCATGGACCGCGTCTTGCAAGCGCATGACCTGATCCGCTTGCGGTCCTTTATCTCCCTGCACGATGTCAAACTCGACAGGGTCGCCTTCCTTTAAGCTCTTGTACCCGTCCGTTTGAATTGCTGTGTAATGCACGAACACATCGGGACCATCGTCGCGCCCAATGAATCCGAACCCTTTTGCATTATTGAACCACTTCACTTTGCCTTTGTGCTGAGACACGGAACACGCACCTCTTCTCTACAGATCGGAAACCGAAAGGGATCCTGCCGATATAGACGTAGGAAGTGGCAAATTGTTATGCCGAGAATGAAAAAAATATGAATGCTCGAGCAGAAGAAATGGCGAAGGATGAGATTCGTTAAAGGTTATTTTGCGAATCACATGGAACTGCGCCGCGTGAAGTTACGTTTTCGGTCCCTTGACGATGCCGTGAGCGTGCCAATTTGGGAATCGTATTAGGAAATTCCAGCGGCTCGACGACGCACATACATCAAAATTGCAATGATGGACTTCGCGTCGATGATTTTTCCGCTGTCGACCCACTCCAGCGCCTGTGATAACGGAATCTGCTGGTGCTGAATATATTCATCCTCGTCCGGCGCAGATTCTCCGCAACTCAAGCCCTCCGCCAGGTACACCTGCATCCATTCACCCAAAAATCCTGGACTGACGTAAAATCGTGCAATCTTGCTCCAGCGCTTGGCAATGTATCCAGTCTCCTCCAGCAATTCGCGTTTCGCGCCGGGCAAGCACTGCTTCCTCCGGTTCCTTGCGTCCCGCGGGGATCTCCCACATATATTGTCCGGCGGCGTGGCGATATTGGCGTTCGACGACGATCATTGGATCAGCCGGATTTTTTGTATCGTCCACTGCGAGAATCACAACCGAACCTGAGTGTCGAATCACATCGCGCCGGGCCGTGTCGCCTTCCGGCTCGCGTACATAGTCGGTGTAGACATCGAACAAAGGGCCTCGATATGCGAGCTTGGAGGAAACCAGCGCAACCTTTCCGCCCTTATTTCCGTTGAGCGCTGGACTGGTAGAAGTGGATTTCGATGCGCCAGATTTTGCGGCGGCTACGGCTTTCTTGCGGGGAGCAAGTTTCTTGTCAGAGATCAGATGTTTGTGTGAATTACTTTTTGCCTTGCCTCGGCTCGCTCTCTCTGCCTTCTTCAACGGTGCTTTCTGCCCAGGTTGCATCCAGTTCCTTTCGGGGTGTTCGTCTCAGTCGGAATCTCTCCCAACAGTATCGGCGGAACATCCGTTCCACATGAGACCTTAAACCAAACTCGCTTGCGTCTATCAGAAAAATCTGAGGAAATCCAGTAAACAATTCATCGCGCCGCTGGATGGGCTTCCTGATGCCCAATCTCGGCAAAAGTCATATTTGCCGCAGGGTGGCCGGTCGCTCGCTTCCACTCCTGAAACAGCTGACCGTAGCTCGCCTTCATGTAATTTGCCGGTGAGATGCCAAGCCTGGCGGCAATGCGATCGATCCACTCCGAACTGCCTTCGAGCTCGGCGAACTCACCAATCGGAGTTACGTCTACAACCACGTGGCCCTCGTTATCGGCCCATTCCGTGCGAAGCTTTTCGTACACAAAGATGGGCGCAAACCCCAGTCGCTCGAAAATCGCCGCCAGCGGACGACCATCCTCAATTTCGGTTTCCGTTTCCGCGCGCACTTTGTGCGTGCTGTTCCCAGAGCTTTCCACGGGCGCTTTGTGAGTCAGCACCCAGCGGTCACCATACTGACGGATGCGCAGCAATTCTCCGCGCTGGCGCAACTCGCCATCAGGCGTTGTCGAACAGCACATTGCGCTCCATCGTCTCCGCGGTCTGCAGATGAAACCCCAGCGTCGGCAGCATCATGACGAATCCGGCGCGATCTGTCAATCGAACTTTAACTTCAGTTTCCATCTTGCCTGTCGCCGTCTCCCCGCTCATACTCTATAGTTTCGCAGATGCAGGCCGGTCTGCATAAATAAACGTTAGACAGATTAGGATGAAAGACGGATGACTCGCGTTGTGCACGCAGCCCGCGCAAACCCTCGATGACCGCAAACAATACAGTCCGGGTGGCGATTTCCGTCGAGTCCTTGCTCGTCGGTCAGCCACGCAAACCGCTCTCGCCCAGGCTGCGGAAATGATTCGTTCCGGCGGTACCGTGGCGTTTCCTACGGAAACTGTCTACGGCCTGGGCGCAAACGCCCTCGATGCAGCCGCCGTGGAAAGGATTTTTCTCGCCAAGCAGCGGCCTGCCTGGGATCCCATGATCGTCCACATCTCCGACCGCGAGATGTTGGCGAAGGTTGCGTTCGCGTGCCGGAAATGTGCAGCAAAAAATCGATGCGCTCATGGATCAGTTCTGGCCTGGGCCCGTTAACCCTCCTGTTGCCGAAGCAGCCAGCAGTGCCCTCGATCGTAACTGCCGGGCGCGAACTCGTCGGCGTTCGCATGCCTGCGCATCCCGTCGCGCTTGCGCTGATCGCGGCGGCCAACCTTCCCATCGCGGCGCCCAGCGCCAATCGCTTTGGCCACATCAGCCCCACCACCGCGCAACATGTATTGGAGGATCTCGACGGCCGCATCGACCTGCTTTTGGATAGCGGGCCTGCCTGGTGCGGCGTTGAGTCGACTGTGATTGAAGTTCGCGATCACCAGACCATCCTCTATCGCCCCGGCGCCATCCCTGCGGAGGAGATTGAATCCATCGCTGGCCCGGTCATTCTGTATCGACCGGCCGACGACCGGGGCGACGAAGCCACGCCACCGGAATCCTTGCCATCCCCGGGCGTGGACATGCGCCATTACGCCCCCAATGCCCGCGTCATCCCGCTTGAAATCAGCGAGCACACAGCAAATGAGCGCCAACAGCGATGGTTGGATGCGGTGCAGGAACAGTGCAACATCGCGCAGAAAATTGGCGTGCTGCTCCCCTCCGCATGGCCCTTGCCTCAGGAAGTTTTAGCGGCATTCATTTTGCCTGGGGTAGCTGGGAGGATGATCAGGAACTGGCGCAGCGATTATTCGCCGGACTACGAACCCTGGATGCCATGGGAGCGGATGTCATTCTATGTCCGTTGCCGCCCGATTCTGGCCTGGGGAAGGCCATTCGCGATCGCCTGCTGAAGGCCGCTCGCAAAGAATAAGCTGTTTTCATGTTAGTTTTCTGAGGCCTGATCGATGGAAAATACACCCACCGCAAAGCGCATGACCGCTGGAATCTAAAAATGCAGCTCTTCGACTTCTTCAAGGAATACGAGGCCAGAACCGACGAAGAACTTTTGCGCTTATCGCTGGAGTCCGATCAATTGACCGACGATGCCAACCAGGCGTTGTCGATCGTGATGCGTAATCGCGGCATTGCGACGGAAGAACGCAAGCGAGAGTTTCAGCAGGAAGAAGCGAGAGCTGAAGGTGAAAGGGCTAACAACATCGGACACCTCGCAGTCTTCCATCCCCTCGGGATAGGACGAAAACGCTATTCGAAGTTCGACCACCAGTTCGACCGAACGTCCGGAATGGAGCAGTTCATCACGACCATTTTTGTAGTGATTTTCTGGCTGCCGCTGATACCGATTGGAACGTATCGGGTCCAACGAAAAAGGCGATTCTTCTTTTCCTCTAAAATGACCGTTCTAGAGAAGATGCCGCTGAATTGGACTCAGGTGCTGGCAGTCTGGGCGGTTACCTCGCTCATCGTGCTGGGAGGTTACTGGGCGCTACTCCTCTTAGTGTGGACCCGAAATCCCGCTCACTGAGTGCATCCCTACGACATGGTTTGTGGCAGATTTTCACCGGCTTTGTAGATGTAGCGGATGCTATCTTTGTAGACCAGCACGCGGGTTCGGGCGCCATTTTGCAGGCCTCCACGACCAACATTCCGCAGCTTGATGGCGAACCGGTCATACCACTCGATCACGCCTTCCAGTTCATCGCCGTTTTCCAGCATCACGATCATCCGCGTCTGCGCCTGGATCTGCTTCTGAAAATAAAAGACTTCAGCGTGCGAACTATCTTCGACGGTCCCGTCCGGCATGGTGCGGGCCGTCAATGCCGGGCCATGGCCAAAGATCGTGGTCTGGCGAGGCGGAGCGGATCGTAACGCCAGGTTGGGCCGGATTAAGCGCCGTTGCCCAGAAAAGTCGTTCTCTGGCTGCGCCCCAGCGGGGACGGCCACCACTATGGCGGTGCGCTCGATCGGTTTGGGCTTGGGCAATGGCATGGATTTCATTCGAACGGACAGCAGTGCCAGGTTTTTTAACCTCCGGGACTGAGGTGGAGGAGAGATCATCAACCCAATTGATTCTGCTGAATGAATACGATGCTAGTCGAAGACCGAACGTTTTCCAACTGCAGTGTTTGTTTTTTAATTTTCGATGGAGATCGATTCGGAACTACCGCTGCTCGAGAGCCGCTGTCATCGCGTCCAAAGAGAGCGACCGCAGCAGGTTGCGTCGCATACCCGACTCTACCTCGGCAATGCGCCGCACAGCTCGTTCAATCCAGTCGAACGAAACACTTTCGGCCAGACGGCGAAGCTCTGGCAAAATGTCGATATTGCGCGCCATTTCCTGCTGCCCAGCCTGCAAAAGCATCATGTCCTCGAGCAACAGGTATAGGCTGCGGAGCAATTCCTGGGTCTTCTGCTGGCCCTCAGCTCCGGCGCGATAGGTTTCTGTCACCCGGAACAGCGCCGAGTGGTCAGGCTCAGTGATCGCTGTTCGCAGCAGCAGCAAAGCATCCTTGCGGCTGGCCAGATACGTATCGGCGTCGAACGAGATCGTCCGGCCAATTGCTCCCTCGGCCAACCGCGCTACCAGGGTGCGTCGAGCAGCGGGCCATTCCGGATGCCGCTCGCCCAGGATTTTTTCCAGGGTCTCCATCGGCACCGCGTGCAACCGTACTTGGCTGCAGCGGGAGCGAATCGTCGGTAGCAAGTCGGACGGATTTTCCGCCAGGAGGAGCAAATGAGCGTATTCCGGCGGTTCCTCCAGCACTTTCAGTAGGGAATTGGCGGCTTCGTTCATGAACTTTGCCGTTGGAAAAATGTAAATCTTGTCTTTTCCCTCCGACGGCGCCCGCTGTGCGTTATGGATCAGCGAGCGTACCTGGCCCACCTTGACCAGGTTCTGCGGTGGGTCGGGAGGCGCCACCAGCACATCCGGATGTGTCTGGATCAGGATGCGGGTATCTTTGCGGTCGGCATCGCGCAGGTCCTCCCGCGCCTCAACCGCCTCCGCCACGCGCGCATCCAGGTCCAGCGCGGCGGCGATTCGGGTGCAGTTGTGGCATACATCGCAGGCATCCGGCAGCCCATTGAAGGTCTGCGGATCGAGGCAGTTCAGCGTCTGCGCCAGGGCAATCGCCAAGCGAATATTTGCCAGCGCCGCGTGGCCCGGAAAGCAGAATCGCATGCGGCAGACGGCCGGATGCAGCCGATTCCTGCAGTTGCCGCACCGTCGCTTTATTGCCGAGAAAGCTGCGGAAGTTCACATTTCGAGCCTAGCAGAATTGGCAGTTCGTTCCTCTGCCGTCATCATCATCGGATATTTCGGACGCAAGGTAATTTTGGGCTGCACATCGACCGTCTGGCCGGGAACCATGTGGAAGCTCCACCGCTGCGCCAGGGTCGCCAGAATCAGCACGCCTTCCATCCACGCAAACGCCTCGCCGATGCACTGGCGTGAGCCGCCGCCAAAGGGAAAATAGGTAAACCGTGGCCGCGCTGCTTTCTGTTCCGCAGTAAAACGCTCCGGATCAAACCGCAATGGCTCCGGATAAAATTCCTCGCTGCGCTGCAGAATGTATTGGCTGAAGAAAAAATATGTTCCCGCCGGCAGGCGATATGGGCCCAGCTCGACAACCTGCGTGGATTGCCGCCCCATGGCCCATGCAGGCGGATACAGCCGCATCGACTCTGCAAACACCATCTCGGTATAGCGCAGCCGCGGAATGTCCTCCAGCGTCGGCAGCCTGCCTTGCAGGGAATCGTCGATTTCGCTTTGCATTCGTTCCGCCGCCGCAGGATTTTCCGATAGCAGATACCACGTCCAGGTCAGCGCATTCGCGACGGTTTCATAGCCCGCAAGAAAAATCGTGATCACTTCATCGCGCAGCTGCCGATCGCTCATCCCCGTCGGCGCCGATGGCTTGCGCCTCGTGTCGCTGCCGCCCTCGCCTTCATCGCGTGCCGCCATCAGCATGGAGAGCAAATCGCCGCGATCTTCATCGGACGCGCGCCGCTCCGCAATCATGCGATACACCTGGGCATCCAGCCTCGTTCGCGCTTTGCGAAATCGAATCAGGCCAGGGATGGGCCAGCGCAGGTAACTTTCCGCCTTCGGCAGCGCGATCAGATAGTTGTAGAGGCGCATGATCACATTGACCTCGTCGTTAATCTCGCGAATGGCGGCTGTCACGTCCGTGGCGAATAGCGTGCGTGCGACAATTTCCAACGTCAGCTCCATCATCGCTGCCGACATGTCAAAGGTCTGGCCCGGCTGCCAGGTGGCCCGCATGGCTGCCCCGCGTTCCACCATCATTTCGGCGTAGACCTGGATGCGCTGGCGATGAAAGGCAGGCGCTGCAATGCGCCGCTGCCGCATGTGGAACTCGCCTTCGCTGGTGATCAGTCCTTCTCCCAGCAGTATCTTCATGCGGTTTTGGGTGCGCTCTTTAATGAACGAGGAGGCCTGGGTCACCAGAATTTCGCGGATCATCTCTGGATCATTGATGAAAACGATATTGCTGCCGCCAAGCTTGTAATGCGAGACGGGTCCGAAGGTCTTCGCCAGGTGTTCAAACAGCAGGATTGGATTTCCCGGCCGAAAAAAACGCCGGAATAAATAAAGCGGCAAATTGCGTTGCAGCCCCGGCGGAAAACGAAATGGCTTTGGCTCGCGTTCCGGATCGTTCTGTGCCGAACTTGCAGATTGGGATGGGGTGGCCATGAAGGGAAGGGGAAATAGCGGGCTTGCAGGTTCAATCAGGTAGTAGTGGCGGCGGCGCGCGCTAGTCGTTCCTCAACAATTTCCACAATACGCTTTTCCGTGGCATCGACCGACGCATCTTCCGCAATTGTGACCACACGCAAAGTATCCCGCGCCGCAATTTCCTGATACTTCAAAAACACGCGCTCGTAGAAGGCTCGGTCTTCCGTTTCAAATCGATTTTCATCCGTCCCCTGGGCGATTTGCCGGCCATTCCGTCGCCGCGCGCGAGCCAGGGAAGCCTCCAGGCTCGGCAGCAGCAGGATGGTCAGGTCAGGCCATAGATCGCCGCAAATGGCGCGATGCAATTCCAGCACCGGCGCACTCCCCAGGCTGCGTCCACCCCCCTGGTAGGCTTCGGTGGAATCTGTAAATCGATCGCACAGAACAATTTTTCCATCCGCCAAAGCCGGCAGAATAATCTCCTGAATGGACTGCGCCCGGTCGGCAAACATCAGCGCCATCTCTGCCAGCGGCGCAACATTCTGCGTCGCGGAATGCAGCAACACTGAGCGAATCTGGTCGCCCAATTCTGTTCCACCGGGCTGACGGGTGCTCACAACAGATCGACCTTCCGCCTGTAACCTGCGCGCTAGCAGGCGAAGCTGGGTGGATTTGCCGGAACCATCCAGCCCTTCAAACGTAATGAAAAAACCGCGCGGCATGGCGGTAGGGTACCACTGCTGGCGGCGTAAGAACGACTTTCTGCGACGTATCCTGTTCAACGTTGTACATTTCCGTATACATTTTGTGCGTGAGGCGTTACGCTTTACATGTGATACGAAGCTTCCGCCATGCAGGCATCGAGAAATTCTTTCTCAGCGGCAGCAAGGCGGGTATTCAACCGAAACATGCAGCTAGGCTGTCGATACAATTGTTCGCATTGAATCGTGCCCGATCTCCCTTGGACTTAGCCGCCCCTGGGTGGGACCTGCACCAGTTGCGCGGGGCGATGAAGGGTCATTGGTCCATCCGCGTCAATGGAAACTGGCGATTGACGTTCGCCTTCGACAAGCTAGACGTGGTGCTTGTCGATTATCAGGACTACCACTAGTGAGGAAGCTTTATGCTGATGCACAATCCGCCCCACCCCGGCAAAGTGTTGCGCGAATATCTTGGAACTATCGAGGTCTCAGAAGCCGCGAAAAGATTGCGTGTGTCGCGCACAACTCTCTCCAGAATATTGAATGGAAAATCAGGCATTTCGGCGGAAATGAGCCTCAAGCTGTCCGACGCGCTGGGCACTCACGAGGCATTCTGGTTAGGGCTGCAGTTGGACTACGATCTGTTCCAGGCGACTCGCAAGCGCCGAGCAAAGATCGCGCGGTTTGCAAACGCGGCGTAGGGTAAGGCTCCTGCATGGCACTGGAATTCACTACTTCCTATCTCGAAGATTCAATCCATGTCTTCCGCCAATTCAAGAGCCTTGCGGAGCGCGCCATCTCGCAAGCGACGGACTCGCAACTGTATGAACTGCTCGACGAGGATGCCAACTCCATTGCCATTGTCATGCAGCATATGGGCGGCAACATGAAATCGCGCTGGACGAACTTTCTATCGGAGGACGGCGAAAAGCCATGGCGCAATCGCGACCGCGAATTTGAGCAACCGCCTGCGACACGAGTGGCCCTTTTACAGATGTGGGAACATGGCTGGGACTGCGCATTCCAGTCGCTCCAATCCTTGACCGAGGAAGACTTGAGCCGTACAGTCCACATCCGCGGTGAGGCGCATTCCGTCATGCAGGCCATCCATCGCCAGATTGCGCATAATGCCTACCATTGCGGCCAGATTGTTCTGCTGGCCAAGCATTTCCAGCATGCTCAATGGACTTCACTCACCGTACCGAAGGGCAAGTCCGAAGAGTTCAACGCGAGGGTGCGCGCAGGCGAAGCCAGCCAGCGATAGGCACATTGTGTGCCCAGTATCTGCGCCCTGCATTACACTGTTGCTTCGTCTAAACACCCATCATTTCAGGAGTTCTATGCGCTTAAACATCTCTCTCGCCTTGGCCGCCATCGCCATGGTTGTGGCACTTCCGCACCGAAGCGTTGCACAAGCCAGCGCAACCCCTTCCGCGCAACCGGCTTCGGCGACACCCATTACCATTACCGTCGACGCGACCGATGCACCCCGCAAGATGTTGCACGCGGATCTGGTGATCCCAGTGCAGCCCGGCGATCTGACCCTGGCGTACGCAAAGTGGATTCCCGGCGAGCACGAAGCTTCCGGCCCCATCGACGACCTGGCAGGCATTGTCATCAAGGCCAACGGCCAGACGCTGCCCTGGGTGCGGGATAGTGTCGATATGTTCAAGTTTCATGTGCATGTGCCGCAGGGCGTCACCGAACTGCATGTTCACGACGATTTCCTGGCGACTGCCGGGCCGGTTGGTTTTTCCGCCGGCGCTTCCACCAGCGAAAACCTCGCGATGATCAGCTGGAATGAAGTGATGTTGTGGCCGCAGGTGGCTTCCGCGAAAGACGTGCAGGTTACACCCAGCGTGATTCTGCCAACTGGATTGGAAGTTTGCGACCGCGTTGACAACCACCAGCACAGAAGGCACAACCACTCACTTCGCTACCGTTCCTCTGAACGAACTCGTCGACTCACCCGTCCTCTCTGGCCGCTATTTTCGCGAGATTCCATTAGCGCCGGAAATTTCTCCCAAGCACTATCTCGACCTCGCCGCCGATGGTCCAGAAGATTTGGAAGTTCCCGCGCAAATGCTCGCGGGATTCAATGAGCTGGTGCGCCAGGCCAGCGCGCTTTACCAGTCGCACCACTATGGCAGCTACCATTTTTTAATGACGCTCAGCGACCAGGTGGCGCATTTCGGACTGGAGCATCATCAGTCCAACGACGACCGCGTGCCGGAGAAAACTTTCCTCGATCCAAATCTCGATGTTCTGGAAGCGGGACTGCTGCCGCACGAATTCACTCACTCGTGGAATGGAAAATATCGTCGCCCTGAAGGTTTGTTGTCGCCAGATTTTCAGACCCCGATGAAAGGCGATCTGCTGTGGGTATATGAAGGGCTCACAGAATATCTCGGCGACGTGCTGACAGCGCGCAGCGGCTTGTGGACAGACGACCAGTATCGAGAAGCGCTGGCGAACTCGGCCGCCGACCTCGACAATCGACCGGGGCGCACCTGGCGGGACCTGCAGGATACGGCCACGGCGGCGCAAACTCTGTACGGAGCCAGCGGCCAATGGGGCAATTGGCGTCGCAGCGTCGACTATTATCCTGAGGGCGAGTTGCTTTGGCTGCAAGTCGACACCATCATCCGTCAGCAGAGCCATGGAAAAAAATCACTGAATGATTTCTGCGTGCGTTTCCTCGGCCTCAACGGCGATACAGGTCCAATCACCGTGCCCTATACGTTCGAAGATATCGTCAGCAACCTGAACGCAGTGCAGCCGTACGATTGGGCAGGATTTCTGACGGAGAAGTTGACGACCAAGGAGGATCACGCGCCGTTGGGCGGAATCGAAAACGGCGGTTATCGCCTGACGTATTCGGATACTCCTAATTCGATGGAGGAATCCATGGAAGCACTGCGCGGTGTGGATGCCTGGTATTCGCTTGGGCTGCACATTTCTCATCAAGGCGTGATCCGGGATGTCCTTTTTTATTCTCCGGCATACAAGGCGGGATTAGGTCCGGGAATGAAGATCGTCGCGGTCAGTGGACGTGCCTACACCGATGCATTGATGCATGATGCCATTCGCAATTCCAAAAGCACGCAGGCGCCAATTGAATTGATCGTCGAAAATACAGCCTACTTCCGCGACGTCAAGATCGACTACCACGGTGGCGAACGCTATCCGCATCTGGAGCGCGTCGACTCCAAACCCGACATGCTGGATCAGATTTTGCAGCCGCTGCCGATGCATCCTAAAAAGTAATTATCGCTTCCGCTTTACCAATGACGCCGCTGCCGATCCAAGGTGGCGGCGTTTTTGCTGGCCATTGTGCAGTTTGTGAGCGAACCTGCGCAGCGGATCCAATGCTGACCGCCGCGCAGCCATTCACTTTCTAAAACAACAGCTTCGCACCAAACTGAATCTGCCGCGAGGTGGTGGAAGTTGTCGTGATCAACCCTGCGGTTGGCGATGGAGTGGTCGTATCGGAGGCGTACACCACCGTATTTGGAGTGCCGAAGTTCGTGCGGTTGAGGATGTTGAAGAATTCTGCACGAAACTGCAAATTCAGTTTTTGCGTCAGCGCCGTATTCTTTCGCAACGAAAGATCTAGTTCAGAAATTCCCGGACCGGTCAGCGTGTTGCGCCCCAGGTTGCCGTAGGTACCGGGAAAAGGCACTAAGAACGCAGTCGGATTGAAGTATTGCTTCGGTCCACCTTGAATGACATTGCCACGAAACTCCGGATTGACCGATGGCCGAATCGGATTGCGGCTGTCGCCGTTATTGGTGGGATTGAAACCCAGCTGCGGGGTGAACGGAAAGCCGGACTGCAACGTGGCAATTTCGCTGGCTGTCCATCCACCCATGGCTTTTTGCTGCCAGCCATGCGCGTTGCCCAGGAATCGCTTGCCTTCGCCGAAGGGCAGTTCATAGGTGGAGTTGATCACCGCGACATTGCGAATGTCGGTATTGGCGCGACCGTAATCCAATTTCGGATCGGTGGGATACATCACAAAGCCAGGTGCGTTGGCCCCAACACTGCTATTCCAAGCGGTTCCGTCGTCCAGGCTTTTCGACCAGGTGTAGACGCCACGCACTTGAAAGCCATGTTGAAAGTGGCGATTCAGATCTACCGTCAGCGCGTTGTAGTTGCTGATTCCATCAGAGATCCACGTCGTGCTGGCGCCTAAGTGCGGGTTTGCATTGGGTGCGTTCGCTGGATAGTAGACGGTCCCAGCGGGCAATGTATCGGGGCAGGGCGACGCCGGGCAAATGGTCGGGATCGGCTCATTCACATCCTCTGAAAGTATCTGGTGGGAACCGTGATATCCAATGTAGCCCAGGATCAGAGAGGTATCGGACCCAAGCCTTTGCTCAAGGCTGCCGGAGTAAGAGATCGACCTCGGCGTGTACGAGTCGGGTTGAATTCCACTGGGCGAAACTTTGCTGCCCGCTGGAGGCGGTGCTCCGGGAACAAAGTGCAGCTCAGATACCGGAACATTCTTCAGGGTCTGCGTGGTGTTGAACGGAGCATTCTGATCCAGCCGATAATCCAGGCTGTCCAGCAGCGACTCGTAGATGCCAAAGCCGGCATGGATCACAGTGTTCCCATTTTGCTTTGGCTGCCATGCGATTCCCACGCGTGGCTCCGGTAAGAACTTCGCTCGGTTCACTGTAAAGGCTGAATCGGCGACTCTCGGCGCAGTTTCCAGCACACCCTGGGAGTCGAAAATAAAGTTCGAAGCGCGACCTTGAGCTTCATTCCAGCCATCGGTGGATTCGAAACGGAACCCCGCGCGCAATTCCAGATTCGGCAGAAGGTGTACCGTATCCTGCACGAATCCTGCACCCTCCAGCGATCGCCAACCAAGCTCTGTGGGCGACGGAATCACCGTGAACGTGGAAACGTTCCCTTGCAGAAAAGCGCTCAGGCTGCCGAAGGATGCCTGGCCATATTGATCCTGTGCCAGGTTGCTGTTGGACTGGATGCGCTGCAGCCATACTCCCGCTTCCAACTGATTCCTGCCACGAGAGATGTAAACATGATCGGCGACCGTAAACAAATTGCGCGCGACAGTCAGGTTGCTGCCCGCATTCGTGCCCGCTCCGCTAATCTGGGATGCGCCGTTCAACGCTGTGCCTCCACCCACAACCACCGCGCCAATCGGCTTCCCTGCAACCCAGCCGGGTAGATCGACGGGCGTTTCTCCGGTGAAGTAAAAGCTGGCGCGTGAAAAACCAACACGAAATGTGTTCAGCGTGCTCGATGAAAACACATGCTCTTCCTGCGCGCTTAAAACCTGTTCGCGGAGTGTCTCATAGTCCGTGCTGAGCGGGTTGACGGTCGGAGTATTGCCGGTGCTGTCATCAATCGTGTAGACGGCGGATGCGGTATCTGCAGCCGAGAGATTGTAGTCGACGCGCGTTGTGCCGAAGTCTTCTCGAATGCGCTGCAGCGGGTGGCTGTAGGCTTCCGCGATGCCACCGCCCAGCTCCGGTCCATTCTGTACCGGCCACAAATCCAGCAATGGCTGCACGTCAGGGACGGCTGCGGCGCGCGAAGCATTGTCTGGGACCAGGGTGACGTCCGACAGGCTCAGGTTTTGCCGAAGCCCCTCATAATTGCCGAAGAGCAGAAGTTTGTTTTTCACCAGCGGTCCACCCAACGCGCCGCCAAACTGGTTGCGCTGAAAGGTTGGAATATTTCCCCGGTCGAAATAATTGCGCGCGTCCAGCGCGCTGTTTCGCAGGAATTCAAATGCGCTGCCGTGCAGCTGATTTGTGCCGGACTCCGTATCGATACTGATCTGCGCGCCGGTTCGTTTTCCGTATTCTGCTCCGTAGGTGTCAGAGACCACGTTGAATTCGCGCACCGCATCCACGCCCAGCAGCTCTCCGCTAACCCCACCAGGAGTGACGTTGATCTCCGAAGCGCCCGTATATTCAATTCCGTTCAGCAGGTATAAGTTGTCTTGCGGTCGATGCCCGGCTACCGAAAACATATTGCCTGGTGAGGAATTCGACGTGCCCACAGCGCCGGAACGCTCCCCGGTGTAATTGACGGAGGCAGGATTCAGAGTGATTAGTTCGTCATAACTGCGCCCGTTCAGCGGCATTTCCTTCACCTGCCGCGCGCTCACCAGCCCGGAGGTTGGCTGCGTCGTAGTGTTAATGGCGAGTGGTACATCCGTGACCGAGATTTGTTGCTGCAACTTGCCGACGGAGAGCGAAAGGTTCACCACGGTGCTCTGTCCAACCACCAGATTGATTCCCGTTTCCGACTGCGTGCTGAAGCCTGGTTTCTCAACTGTTACCTTGTAGCGGCCAACCGGAAGTGAGGGCGCGGAATAGGCGCCTGTCGAGTCGCTCACCAGGTTGCGAACCGCGCCCGTCTCTTCACTCGTAACTGTGACCTGGGCTCCCACGACGGCCGCACCGGAGGCGTCCCGAATGGTGCCGGAAATGCTTGCGCCAACCACTTGGGCGTGAGCGACAGGCAACGCAAACAAGCCCGCAAAAATGACAAACGATAGAAGTAACCAAATAGAAATAGAACTGCGACGAGAACGCTGCATCAACGGAGGTCTCCTTCGAGGTTGGGCGAAGAGTCAGGGGGAAATTAGAGTCGAAAACTGGGGCGGTTCAGTCGATCAACAACAACAGATCGATGTGCTGGGAGCACAAACAGGCGGGCGAAAGTGGCGGGAAGCGATCATATGTTTTTGCAAATTCGACGGTCTTGTTGGTTGATTACAATCTCGGCTGCAAATAGAAAAGCCGCTCGGGCGACCCGGCGGCATCCATTGCGCAAGGGCGAACGAAGGTTAGCTCAACGACGCAACTCCATACACGGAGTGCATCCGGAAGCATCCCAACAACACGAAAATGCGCGTCCGAGAATCATGTTTTCAAAGTTTAACCGGGTGCTCGTGCCCCGTCAACCCGGGCAGTCCGCGCCGCTCGCGAATTGACATCTTGACCCGCATCCGACATTCTAGAGGAGTCATGGCTGTCCAGCTCTGTACCCTGACGTGTCGGTTCCAGGTTCGCTGTTGTTGTTGTCGCAGCGTTGCCGGCCCAGGGTGCGAGCACTGTCGATAGTTCCACGATCTCCCCTTCAGTCTCCTAGAAACCTAATTCCCTGCGGTCGCATCTCTTGCGAGTATGGGTTCTTTTCTGCCTGTCTCGCATTCCCTTTCACGGCAAGAACTTTAGAACGAGTTCACGATGGAACTGGCGATTGGATTTGTCATCGCGTTTGCAATTGCAGTCACCGGCGTCGGTGCGGGCACCATTACCGCGCCGCTGCTGATTCTATTTCTGCATGTTCCCATTGAGCTCAGTGTCGGCACAGCCCTGGCCTATTCTGCCATCGTAAAAATGATTGTTGTGCCCGTCCAAATCTGGCGCAAGCAGGTCGTCTACCGCGTGGTTGGCTGGATGGTGTTAGGCGGTCTCCCCGGCGTCATCCTTGGAGTGGTTCTGTTTCACCGTGTGGTGCGAAATGGCGAACAGAACATTCTGTATGTCGCGCTAGGTGGCATCATCGTTGCTTCCTCGGCCTGGCACCTGTATCGGAACCTTCGCCCACCAACGGCGACCCGCGCAAGAAAGATCCATCCCGGATGGATCGCGGCGCTCATGCTGCCGATCGGTACGGAGGTCGGCTTCTCCTCGTCGGGGGCCGGCGCGCTGGGCACACTTGCCCTGCTCAGCCTCACCACGCTGGATGCATCGCAGGTCGTGGGCACAGACCTTGTTTTTGGGCTTTGCCTGTCTCTGGTTGGCGGCGGCATGCACGTGTTTAGCGGGAGCTACGACAGTGGGCTTCTGCTCAAGCTTGTGATCGGCGGATTCTTCGGCGCTCTGGTCGGCAGCGGAGTTGCGCCGAGATTGCCGAACCGCCAGCTGCGGGTTGCACTGGCCTCGTTGTTGTTAGTGGTGGGAACACTGTTCTGCGTGCGGCCGTTGCACTTCCATCCCATTGCCAGCCTGCAGGCTGTGGTTCACGCCAGCGCGTCTGCCTCCGGCGCGTTCAATCGCTAAAAATTCAGCGTGGGGATGGTTGCAGTGTTCCAGCGACAATCGTGGCCTGCATCTCCACGTGCCCGCGAAATTCGTGTCGCGTTAGCCGATAGGCAATCTCCATCGTGTCGCCCACTACAGGTGGCCGATCCAGCGCGGTGTCAATGGAAAACCACACTGCCTCCAGTGTCAGGTTGTCGCGCTCCAATCGCAACCGACCGTGCCGACCGTTCGTCAGCGCGCGATAGGTAGCCACGCGAAACCTCCCTGAATATAGGGGAGCTTCAAATCCACGGCCAAACGGTCCCATCGCCTCCAGGGCCTGAATGCTTTTCAGATCATGTGCGTTGGCCTCAAGCTCGCCATCTGTCCACAGAGTGGGGCCCGTCGGCACCACGCCACCAGTTTGCTCCGCAATGGCGAACGTGAAAGCCTGCCGAAACCGTTCCATGTCGACCACGCGGACGGTCGCGCCCGCAGCCGCCGAGTGACCGCCAAACGCCACCAACAAATCTGGATAGGAGCCTGCGATTTCCTTCAGTGCGCGTTGCACATCGATACCCGGCACCGAACGAAAAGATCCGCTCGCCAGTCCCAACCCATTGGTGGCATCCGATTTCGTTGCCAACGCCGGAGCTGTCGCGCGTGCGCCCTGTCCTTGCGGCGCAAAGATCGCACAAGGTTTTCCAAAGGCTTCCACCACGCGGCTGGCCGTGATGCCGTGAACTCCGGAGTGGCCGTCCTCCAGGAACAGAACGATTGCTGGCCCTGTAACCCGCGCAGCCTGCGGAAACGCTTTCGCCCGCAGCCTGCGTTCAATCGATTGCCGCTCAGAATTCTCGCGTTTCAACTGGCTCCAGCAAGCCGCCGCATCCTCCTGAGTTTTTGCGATCAGAAATCGAAACCCCACCTCCGCCCAATCCAGCCGTCCAGAGGCTGCAATGGCCGGCACTAGCCGAAATGCGATCGTCTCCGCATCGATTTCGCCCTCCACCTCACTTGCAAAAACTTTCCAGCACGGCCTGCATCCCGATCGCACCTGCTGCATGCCTCGACGAAGAAACGCGCGATTGATAAGGCTCGCGCCCGGAGATAAAGAGACGCAATCTGCAATGGTCGCGACAGCAACATAGTCCAGCAGGCCGGCGAGCGATGGCAACTCCGCAAACACTCCCTGCTCCAGCAACGCGCTGCGCACCTTCGCCATCACTAGAAATGCAACCCCGGCGCCGCACACGTGCTTGTCATATTCGCAGTCCAGCCGCGACGGATTCACGACCGCATACGCTGCCCGCGGCGGCCCATCCGGCGGAATGACGTGATGATCGGTCACCACGACATCGATTCCCGCGGCCGCCAGCGTGGCAATTCGCGGCTCGTCGCTGCTGCCTTTATCGGCAGAGATTACAAGTTGCGCACCGAAATCCCGGATCCGCGAAACCACGCCTTCGCCAATCCCATAGCCTTCCGTCAGCCGATGGCTGGTGACCACGCAGATGCGCTCAGGCGGAACTCGAAATGCCTCAACCATGGCCGTCCACAGCACAGCAGCCGACGCAGTCCCGTCCATGTCGTGATCGCAGGCCAGCGCTATACGCTCGCCTTGCACGATAGCGCGCACGATGCGTTCAACGGCGCGATCCATCGACGGGATGGCGCCCGGGTCGACAATGTCTGAAAGTTTTGCAGCGGTGAGCGATTCCCAGTCGATAAAGCGATCCAGGCGACGCCCCAGGAAATTTGCGATCGCCGGGGCGATGCCGGCGCCCAAATAGGCGTCGCGAACTTCCGCGTTACAAGGTCGCTCAATCAGAGTTTTTGGAGGCAATTTCCATGGCGCGGATTCTTCTTCTGCCGCGACAAGCTCTACTGGCGGCTCGTCGCAGATAGCCTCCGGAATGCAAGCTTCGACTGCAACGGCTGCCGGGTCATCGTTCACTCGTCGTCCTCATCGTCTTCTTCGAGTGCATTTTCAATCAGCTCCTGCAGGCTATCGACAGTGTTCACCATGGCCCGATACTCGCGGTACCACTCCGTCTGTGTCTCATGCACAAACAAAATTCCCTGGTGTGCGAACGCCAGCTCAATGTGACCAACCTTGCCGATTTCCAGGAAAAGCCGATTCAACTTGTCCATCTCCGGACCCGACGCTTCCGTACTTGAAATGTCCTGCAATTCGCTCGCCAGCAGCTCCAGCGTTGTGCGGTCTACGGAATCTTCGCCGATGCACACCAGCGGCGCGCCCGCAGTTTTCGCCATCTCTACAAAGTCCTTCCAGCTCTCCTTGGCGTTCGAGCGCGCTGTCATCCGCTGTTTCCGGATCGCTCCACCACACACGCGGAGTGTCCTCCGGAATCAATGCAGGAAAATGTCGCATGCCATGGCCTTCAATAAAGGCGATCATGTCATCTTTCAGCGAAGTCAGGTTGTTGGAATCCATCCTTTCCATCCTAGACCAGTTTTCCTACCCCCATAGAATCCGCGCAAAACTGGCCCATTCCCGCGAACCCTTTATGATGAAAGGTAACGATAGGAATGTTTCGGGAGCAAGACTTCTTGGCAAAGTATCAGCGGCACGTATTTGTCTGCATCAACCAGCGCGAACCTGGTAGCCCTCGTCCCAGCTGCAATGCCGACGGTAAATCACAATTGCAGGCACGGTTCAAGCAGGCTGTGGACGCGGCGGGACTCAAGGGAAGCATCCGCGTCAATAAGGCCGGCTGCCTCGACCAGTGCGAACATGGACCAACCGTGGTCGTCTACCCGGAAGCCGTCTGGTACGGCCACGTCGCTGAAGCCGATGTGGACGAAATTGTTGCCTCCCATCTGGTGGGGGGCTGTCCTGTGGAGCGACTGCGTCTGGCTGACGGCTGCATCAATACCGGAGCCTGCGAACATCGCCCTCCCAAGACCTGAAAAACTGTTGCGGGTGGAGTCTCGAGCCGCTCGCTGTGCTATATTCCGAGGGGAACAATGAATTTCTCAAGAGATTATGTTGGATATTTAGGCCGGCGCACCATCAAGCATCTGATCGATGTCAAGATGATCCAGACCGACAAAGTTGAGGTCTTGAATGCCCGCGTACAGGCTGCCCTGATTGATGAATTGATGCTGGAGGATCGCATCAACGACGAGGTTCGTCTGATCCTGGAAGCCTACCAGGAAGAGATGCGTCGCACCGGCGCCAGCTACCAGGAAATGTTCAAGAAAATCAAGCAGGAACTCGCCCGCAAATACAAGGCGGTGCTATGAGAGTTTCCCACGACAAGCTCAACAAGCTGGCCCACGTCATCGCCGATACTCTGGCGGAAACCGACGAGTGCGAATTCCACGAAGATCGAAATACCATTCGCCAGGAATCGCGCAAAATGCTGGAAAAGCTGTTTGCCGAGGAGATGAAGATCGACCAGGCCGCGCGCCTCAAGGTCTCTTCCCACAAGAAAAATATTCCTGAAGGTAGCCAGGAGTGGGAAATTCTCTACCGCAAGTATTATCAGGAAGAAGTGAAGAAGCTCGGCCTGTAGTTCTCATACCTGATTGCCGGTTTTTCGCCGTTTGCTCTCGCGTCACGGGAATCGGATAAAATCCTCTTCCGGAGGGTCTCTCATGGCCGATCAAGCGGAAGGCATTGTCAACCTGCCAACCCATGCTTCAGTGGATGAAACCGTAACGCATCTGCAATCGATCCTGCAGGAAAAAGGCGTCCAGATTTTCGCGCTGATTGATCACAGCGGTGAAGCGAAACGCGTCGGCTTTGAAATGCGTCCTACCAAGCTGTTGATTTTCGGCAATCCCAAGGCCGGCACACCGCTCATGCTGGCGGCGCCGAGCATCGCCATCGATCTCCCACTGAAATTGCTGGTCTGGGAAGATGCCGGCGGACAAGTCTGGATCTCCTACAATTCGCCCGAGTATCTGCAGAAGCGGCATGCATTGCCGCAGAACCTGGTCGCCGCGCTAGGCGCTGTGGAAACATTGGCGAAGAACGCCGCGAAATAGATTTAGCCCGCTGTGCGCATGGAAAGCGAACCGGTCATACCAACATTCGCTACTGCACGTTGAAGTCATGTTGCAGCGGAACATTCTCCGACGAATCCCCAACGTAGACTACAAATTTTCCCGGATCCACTTTCCATCCATGCGTTGCCGTGTCCCAATAGGCCAATGATCGTTTGTCCAACGTGACGGTCACGTGGTGTACTTCTCCCGGTTGCAACATCAAGCGAGAAAATCCCTTCAGCTCCATCTTCGGACGTTTCACCGTGGCCGAGGGATCGCCGACATAGACTTGCGCGACCTCCGCGCCTGCAATCAGTCCGATATTTCTCACGTCGAAGCCAACCGTGATTGGCCCATTCGGAGTGGCCGTCTGCGGCGACACGGAAAGATTGCTGAACGCGAAACTCGTATACGACAGGCCGAATCCAAACGGAAACAGCGGCTTCACATCGCGGGTCTCGTAGTAGCGATATCCGACAAAAACTCCTTCGCTATATTTAATGTCACGGGTGCCGGGCGGCTCGTAATACGTTTTGTAGGTTGGATTGTCTTGAACCCGCTTCTCCCAGCTGATCGGCAATTTCCCTGAAGGGTTCACGTCTCCAAGAAGAAGTTTCACCAGTGCCGTGCCCGCTTCCTGCCCGCCGTACCAGGTCTGCAGGAGCGCCGGTGTGCGATCAATCCAGCCCTGCGTGGCCACGCTGCCGCCCGCCGTCAACACCACAACCGTTTTAGGATTGGCCGCCGTCACTTCGCGAATCAACTCGTCCTGCCCGAACGGAAGTTGATAGGTCCGGTCGCGCCCCTCTGACTCTGTTGCTGGACTAAAGCCCACCGACAGCACTACCGCGTCTGCCATTTTCGCCAGATGGATCGCAGCCGGATCGACCACCTTGTCCTGCGCAACGATTCCAAGCGACGGCGTGTTCGTCGGTTTTCCCGGGAAATAATTAAACTGCACCAGCACCGGCTTTCCGGCTTCCATGGTCACACTTGCTGACTGAACCGATCCGCCTTCGCCCTGAACTTCAGAAAAAAGATTTTTGCCATCGATCAAAATTTCGTCGTGGTCTCCGCGCTGATCTTCCGCCACGACCGTGTAGACTCCTGAAGTTTGCGGAATGAAATACCCATGCCACTCCACGCGACGCGGCGTCTTGGTCTGCTGGCTCAACCATGAACTCGCCACGTGATCCACAGTTTCATCCACGGTAGAGAACAGTCGATCATTCGCTGACATAACGTATTCGTCCCGCTTCAGGCCGGTGTGCTGGCAGGCCGCATCGGTGCACCACCTCGTGTTTTTGAAGACATCTTCTGGCTTCAGCACTCCGGAATTCCAAAGCACATTCACCCCGGGATGCAGTCCGTTGCTCAGCCCCGTCATAAAACTCACCGGAGCAAACGCGTCGACATGGGAGCTGCCACCCCCTCCCGGCACTGCCGGATATGCGTCCGGACCCAGCACCGCCAGCGTGTGAACGCTATGACGATCCAGAGGCAACAGGTGATTTTCATTTTTCAGCAGCACTGCGCTTTCTTCCGCCGACTGCAGCGCAATCGCATCGCCCTGCTGGTTGTAGAGAGAAATGCTGGGATCCAGCTGATCGCGATCCAGAAATCCAAACTGCATCGCGGTTCGCAGGATCCGCCGAACTTTCTGATCGATCGTGGCTTCCGTGACCTGGCCGCTCTTAATCGCCGGTATTAACGTCGCGGCCGTCATATATTTGGCGTCCGGCATTTCCAGATCCAGCCCGCCATTCGCGTCGGCGATCCCGTCATGGGCGGCGCCCCAGTCCGACATCAAGATGCCGCGAAATCCCCACTCCTTGCGCAGCACCTGGATATTGAGGTACGCATTTTGTGTCGCGTGCTCGCCGTTGATCAAGTTGTAGGAATCCATGACCGCGCCGACATGACCCTGCTTCACCGCAGCTTCAAACGCCGGCAAATAAATCTCATGCAGCGTGCGTTCGTCGATTATGGAGTTGGACCGCTGCCGATCATACTCGGAATTGTTGGCGTCGAAATGCTTCACTGTGGCGCTGACGCCCTGGCTCTGCACGCCGTCAATATAGTTGACCGCAATTTGTCCGGCCAGGAATGGGTCCTCGCCAAAATATTCGAAGTTACGCCCGTTCATCGGCTCGCGATAAATATTCACGCCCGGTCCAAGCAGAAAATTTATGCCGCGCGCCCGCGCATCTTCACCCAACCCGACGCCCACCTTTTCTGCCAGCGCACGATCCCAGCTCGCCGCCAGGCCAATACCTGCTGCATACGCTGTAGAAGGCCCCCAGGTGCGCACCCCTAACGGACCATCCGACATTTTCAGCCGCGGAAATCCGATGCTCGGTTCGGCGCGAATGTACATACTGTCCTCGCCCCCGATCAGCGCGATCTTCTGCTCCAGCGTCAACTTCTGCACCATCGCATCCACTTTCTGCTCCATCGCTGGAGTAATAGGCTGGGGGCCCTGATTGGTCGACATCTGTGCCGAGGCGCGAACTGGAACAAGCAGAATAAAAATGGAAATCAGCAGCATGCAAGCAGGGAAGGCTTTTCGCATCTTCATAGAATCCTTTAATCGGTGGGCGGGGATTTTTGCAGACTGCCCGCAAATTTGCTGCCGGGCCGCCGTAGCCACGGTAGAGCCACCCCAATCGTTTGTCAAACACCGCACCCGCGTCACGTCAGCAATTTCCGCGTTGCATTCGCAGTTGGGACGCGTCCATCCCGCGGACTACGGTTGTAGGCGCGAGTTGGGTTCGTTATAGTTGAAAGGGCACAGGGCGCTATCGTCTAGGGGTTAGGACGTGAGATTCTCAATCTTAAAACACGGGTTCGATTCCCGTTAGCGCTACCAACTACAACTATCTGACGCAAAAGCCCGCTATTGCAGCGGGCTTTGCTGTTGCATGAAAATCCCGCCAGCGTACCTTAGCGGCAAAAAGCGCTCTTCGCGGCAGCAAAATGGTACACAGGCCGAAGGAGCCTCAGAGGCGCTGGCAAGCTATGTGCTCCCGTGTTGCATACTTGTGGCCCCGGCCTTGTTGACAGTCTGAGCGTTGGTATTTTCTGCCCGGTCTTAGAGTGCCTACCGTTCGGCATTTCTCGTCGCTCTATGCAGAGAGTGGCCAATAATCGCAAGTCTCTTTTCACTCCACACCACCAACGCAGTCGAGGTAGATGAGCGCTCCTTTGTCGCCGACGATTCGGCTACCGAAATCAAGGGGGTGGGGCGCGCATGCCGCACCGCTGCCGGTCCCATGCATAGAAAGTTTCGAAAATTGCCCCATGTAAAGCCGCAAAGTTGAAAAAAACGGTCTGTATCGTTGCGGACGCCAACGAAATGTAATGCATAGTCATTTCCTTCTATGCATGTGGTGCCACGGCGCGTTCCGCGGTTGAGGGTCGAATTTCGCCGTTTTGTTCCAACATGATTGTGCGATAAGTGGCTTGCCGATCTCGCGCAAGTCCGGAATTGCTCCACTGAAGTCGAGCAGTCGGTCTACTTCAACTAACGTCGCCGGACGGGATTGGTCAATCGATGAGAAAGAAGATTCGAAGATTGCTAGACGGCGATAAAAATTATCGCATCTCACGTACGTCAGAACAATTTAATAACTTGTGAAAGTTATTCATATAAAGATAGTTACGTAAAATTTATCCAATTTTATTCCATTCAGGCCAAGTTCGCTTGCCAACTGACACAGCGCTGAACTAACTTGACTAAGTCCTTCTGGATGACTGGCATCTCTGTATGTAATTTTTACTACGCTACTATCTAGTAGGACGTTCGAAATGAAGACCGAAGTTGTTGCTCGATTCTTCAGAATTGGGTTAGGACGTCGGGAGTTTGTTCACGGAATTCCTTCCTCGCGACGGTGTTCCCAGGATCGACCGCTCCGTATATAGCGTCCTAACCCCTGGAACTTGGCGCTAAGTCAAAACCCCTTCAACACAAATTCTTTGGAGACCACGATGACCCAAACTCCCCTAAGGAAGCGCGCGCTAACCCTGCTCTTTCTATTGTTTTCTTCGAGTGGGATTCTTGCTCAGATTGCTACGGGCGGAATTACTGGTACTGTACATGATCAAACAGGCGCGGTTGTCCCCAACGCGAAAATTACGCTGACTAACGATTCGACTGGGGTGACGAATTCAACCGTTTCGACTTCGACCGGCACTTACTCCTTAACCGGCGTCATGCCTGGGAGCTATACACTGCAAGGCGAAGCAAATGGCTTTCAAACCTTCGTAGAGAGCGGCCTGCAAGTGCATGTCCAGGCTACCTTGACGGTGGACATGCCGCTTGTCGCCGGAAAGGTAGCCAATCAGGTGACTGTGACAGCGGCAGCTCCTCTGCTTCAGTCGGAGAGTGCGTCGGTGGGGCAAACGATCACCTCGCAAGCGATCAATGATATGCCGCTGCAGACTCGCGATTGGGTTTCGCTGGCGCAACTTTCCGCCGGCGTCAACACGGCGCCGGTCGGCAACCCCAGCAGCGATTCTGGGGAGTCCGACAGCGCCTACTTCTCAGTCGATGGCGTCAATCTATGGCAGAATGACTTCCGCCTGGACGGGATTAACGACAACATAGAAGTGTATGGTGGTTCCTCGGTGGGAAACAACGCGGCAATCGTCCCTCCACCGGATGCAATCGAGGAATTCAAGTTACAAAACGGTGACTTCAACGCGGAATTCGGACACTCCACCGGTGCGGTCGTGAATGCTGTCATCAAATCCGGATCCAATCATTTTCACGGCGATCTTTGGGAGTACTGGAGAAATGATGCACTCAACGCCAACCTTTTCTTCAATAACCTGAACCATATCGCCAAACCGGAATATCGTCAGAATTTATTCGGCGGAACGATCGGCGGACCGGTCGTGAAGAATAGAACCTTCTTCTTTTTTGACTATCAGGGAGGTAGATACATCAAACCTGTGCCGGCTACCAGCACCGTACCCACACCAGGGATGGTCAGCAGCGGATTTACGAATCTGCAGGATTTGATTACTTACAACAGCGGCACAGGGACAGATGCTCTGGGGCGTATATTCCCCCACGGCACCATCCTCGATCCGGCAACCACTCGCGAAATTCCAGCCGGCGGCGTCGACCCGATCAGCGGTTTAACGAATACTTCCGCCAGTGCGGTATATGTGCGTGATCCGTTCTATACGGGAAGCCTGCTAGGTAAAACGAACTTTGTTGGTGACACTGCACAACTCAACACCATTCCGGTTGGCCGTCTCGACCCAAATGCGGTCAAGTTGTTAGGGGTCTATCCGGCGCCGACTCGCCCGGGCCTTGCAAATAACTTCTATAACGCGCCAAAGCAGACTGAAAATACAAACTCGTACGATATTCGCATCGACGAGAACTTCAATGCGAATAACAACTTGTTTGGCGTCTATGATCGAAGCCTCATCTCAGAAGGCGTGCCGTCGGCCCTCCCTGGTCTGGCTGTAGGTGAGAGCGGCGGTCGCAACGATAGCTTCCCGGCTTGGTCGGTCGCCGTAGGTTATACGCATGTTTTTACGCCGACGCTAACCAACGAAATGCACGTTGGAGTTGTTCACGCCGATAAGCTGCAGCGATCGATCTATGGCAATACCTTCGGCATTCCAGCACAATTTGGAATCCAGGGAATTCAGCAGGTGGCCAACAACGGGGGCCTTCCACCCATCAGCTTTTCGTCTGCGACAAACGCCAGCACCCTGACACACATCGGCGTAGGCAATTACACTCCAACCTTACAGTACGTCTACAGCATTGAAGGTGCCGACTACGTAACTAAGGTATTTCGCAACCATACCTTCAAGACCGGCGTCCAGGTAGACGATCTGGAAGGAGACATTTCCCAGCCGCCACAAGGTCGAGGCGACTTCAACTTCTACGGGCAATATTCCGACATTCCAAATAAGAGCAGTGGCTTGAATGGGATTGGCGATTTGCTGCTGACTCCCATCCCTTCCACCGTTGGCGGCGTTGACTATGTAGGTGGGATGACCAGTTTCTCGGGATCAAACATCGCCGCTACCGACGATCATCGCTGGTATATTGGCGCATTTTTTCAGGACGACTGGAAAGTCACCCCAGACCTGACTCTGAACCTCGGCCTTCGTTGGGACTACTTCACTCCCTACGCTGAAGTCCACGGCCGCCAGGCGAACTTTATCCCGGTGGGCGGCAACGGCAATACCGGCACCTACTACATTCCTAACTCGGGTTGCCAGGTGCCCCGGTCGACCGGATTTAACGCGTTGCTGGTAAGCAGCAACATCAACCTCGATTGCGTTTCCGGGCTTACGTTGGGCAATGCCCAGAAGGTAAACTTCGCGCCTCGTCTTGGATTTGCATATCGCGTCAAGCCGACGATTGTCCTGCGTGGCGGTTACGGGATGACCTATGGCGCTTTAGGCAACCTTGGCTATGGTGGAACCTTGGGAACAAACTATCCCTTTGTCTATACGGCAACATTCAACAGCCCGGATTCCCAGCATCCGCTGCTTCTATCCAATGGCAATCCAGCCACCATGGAAGAGGCTTTCACGACTGTCAATTTTCAGGACCCAACAATCAACAGTGGAAAAGGATTGAATTTGTACGGACGTCAGTATAATTTTCAGACTCCGTATGTTCAGACCGTAAACCTGACCGTGCAGGATCAATTTACCAACCATGATTCCTTTCAGATCGGCTATGTTGGGACGATGGGTCGGCATCTAGACAATCTGGGTTACAACAATTCGCCGACAGAAATTCTTCCACCGAGTGTAAACCCGCAACTCTACGTTCCGTTTCCCAGTTTCGCCCGTAATTCGACCTACGAAACCACCAATGGCAACAGCAGCTACAACTCCTTGCAGGCCACCTATGAGCATCAAACCTCGTTCGGTCTCTATGTGCTTGGCAACTACACCTGGAGCAAGTGCATGTCAGACCAGCACACTCAGGCATCGCAGAACCAGCAATACCGGGCCGAATGGTTGCCCGGCTTTGGCATTTCCAGGGACTATGGGCTTTGCGACACCGACGCGACAAATCTAGTCCACCTGTCAGGGTCGTACAATTTGCCTTTCGGTCGTGGCCGGCAATTTCTAGCTAACTCGAATCGTGCCACAGACGCGATTCTAGGTGGCTGGGTAGTCAACTTTATCTACACCTATCAGGGTGGTCAGCCGACTACTGTCACCTGCCCGGTTGCGACTTCAGAGTTCGGCTGTTTCGCGAACACTGTTCCGGGGCAAAATCTATATGCTGGACCTCACAATTACAAGCAGTGGCTAAATCCCGCTGCGTTCGCCCAACCTCCAATCGCTACCGCAATCGGGGAAACGAATTACGCCGTTCTCGGAGGCAGCCCACAGCAAGTTCGCGGTCCAAGCTTTAAGAACGTAGACGCATCGATCCTGAAGAACTTTACCTTTAAGGATTCGCTTCGCCTGCAGTTCCGAGCCGAGGCTTTCAACTTGACCAATACCACGCAGTTTGGGCAGCCCACCCAGCTAAACTTCACGACTTCCAACTTCAGCCAGATCAATAGCCAGAGAAATCCCAATCGAGTGATGCAATTGGCATTAAAAATGTTCTATTAAGAGAAACAAAAACGTTTCCGGCAGCAAGGAGTGAGGCAGGCATAGCCTGCCTCACTCAATTTGTCACCCGAATTACTTGGTGGCGGCGGAGTGGGATTCTGCTCCTGCCGTATCGGGGTAATCCACGTAGATTGGGTTGCCGAGCATCTCCAGCTCACCGTCCGTTGTCTCCACCTGCGGAAGCAACCAATGATGCTTACCATCGCTGGGCCAGCTGAATTGCAGAGTCGCATCTTGCTGCGAGAGGACACGACTGGGAAGCGCCGAGTTGCCATGTCCATTGTCCGATAGCTTTAGCGTCCAACCCGAACATCCCACGACATGAACTGTTAGCTGTACATCAGAGCCGGCAGAGGCGTGGAGTATATCGCCCATCATGACAGCTTTTTGCCCCGTCGCCGTCGCCGTCATTTCCAACATGCGATTGTGAGAGCCGGTTAGATCGATAAATACATGTCCAGACCGAATGCCATCCAGTATCGCTGGCACCGATAAGTCTTGTGCGTAAACGACTGTCGTAGGGATTCCCACAGAGTCAGGATGCGAAACGGGCCACGCACCATGATGATTATCACTGCCGCCGATGGCCGTGAGTCGATAACCATCATTTAATTGTTGCTCCCAGAAACTGACACCAGAATAAGGACCGCGGAGAGACCCACCATTGACAGCTTCTATGGCGGAAAACAGATGAAGATCTACTGGCGGATCCGGGTGCCACCCGCAACCGAGACAAATTTCTCCACTCGGAGCATTCGGGTGATTGATAGAAATAATTCCTCCCAATCGATGAACCTGTTGTGCGATGGTGTTCATGCTGGGCACGTCATCGTGTCCCAATCCGGTAGTCCACGAACCGGGTAATGCCAAACACATTCGCGTGTCCTTGAAATGTGGTAACTTCGCGTCCCGGAATGAAGAGCAACTGATCAAAGTAGGGTTGCAGCTCCCGCAGCGCGTCATATTGGGAGATCGTATTGTGGTCTGTAACTGCAATAAAATCCAGCCCGCGACGCACTGCTGCCTCGGCGGTGACAAACACGGGGCATGGGACAGACTTACCGGATCTGACTCGGGCACGTGCCGTCGCTATGCCCGGTATGCATATGTAAGTCACCTCGGTACCAGGCCGGTCCGGTACGTAATCGGCCGTTCGAGAATGATTGAATGGCCGGCGTCGTTTCAAAAAAGATATCGGCCGTGTAATGGGAGACGACGTTCGGCCGGATATTCGGCACGGCAATCAGAAGATACCATCGTCCAGGCATGATAGGTCCCGGCAAATAGGAGGGGGTGGCGTCGGTCTCGCTGATGGTAAAGGTCGATTTGTTGCCGCCGCTGGCCCCGCGAAATCCGTTCGGATCGAAGATTCCGAGATCGAGCCGAGTCCCCTGGTCTTTGCCCGTGTAATGAAATGTAACTGTCAGGCGAAAAACCTTGGGAGGTATATGAAACGGAACCTGAATGTAGGTTTGGTTTTGTGCGTGTGTAACCACGCCTTGCAATACCAGGTTGGGTCGGGCTTCAGATTCTGCGCTTCGGCTACATAGGACGACGCTGCAGCCAGCGTAAGCCAAAAAATCCTTCCTATACGGTTCAACTTCAAAACATTACTCCATAGCGTGGAATTACCGGCTGAAGGCCTTCAGTCCGAGGGCGCGCAAATCAATCAATTTTATTCAGGACGAACTCTATGATCAGATCCATGTAGTCGGGAAGGATCTCTGTCAGGTGCGGTCGCTCCGCATCTTCTAAGCCACTAAGAACAGGCTAAACCAAGTTTCGAGAACACAGACGATCATTGAGGCTACGGGTATGCTCAGTTGGCAGGGAAGCTATTTCTTCGTATCGAAGAAGCTGTAGGTCGCCGAATAAGGAACGCGCACCTCGGCGCCTGCGTGGGTTGCGTCGCATCCAGTGGATGGAGCTGAGCCGCCTCGTGTATCGATGCGTCGCACAACATCGA
The DNA here is from genome assembly GCA_963794795.1 of uncultured Acidobacteriota bacterium. Taxonomy (GTDB): domain Bacteria; phylum Acidobacteriota; class Terriglobia; order Terriglobales; family Acidobacteriaceae; genus JAKAAZ01. Next base: position 296,794 of record CAWCFC010000022.1, read on the forward strand.
CATGGCTCAGGCGACCCTGGACCGCCAGTCGAATGCACCGCAAGGATCAGCCATGGAATGGTCCCCGGCTGCTGCCGAACCTCCAGCACTTTGCCTTGCACTTCACTTCCATCATTGAGCCGCCAGCTTGGCCCAGCGAAGTGCTTTCCAATTGCTTTCCCATGCTGATCGAATAAGGTGGCTTCGGGCGCCTTCAACTTCCACGACCAATCAGCATTTTTCATGCATGTGTAGATCTGTACACCTTTTCCGCGAGCTTGCAGAACAAGGGCAGCGGTCGAGGAGCCATCAAAATGAACGGTTTTCGCCTGCGTACCCTGCGTACGCGGAGCGGAAGCGGATTGTGCGCCCGCCGTGCAAGCCATCGCAAGCAGTCCTGACAGGCAAAGCAAATGAAGCGTTGCTGGTCTCATTTGGAGTAGAGGATAACATTGGCGCGTTATCGGAATGTTGATCGGTCGGCAATTGCATAGGGCGAACCCACTACAGCGATTACTGTAGGAACCTGGCAGGAAACATCGCGCAAGCATCCAAATTTCCGTCGGGAGGAGGACTCGAGGGTGACAGCGATGAAAAAGCAGCATCGGCCAAGTCATCTAGAAGACTAGTTGACGCAAATTATATTTCAATGATACAAATTGGTTTCAAACAAAACTGCTCTATTGTTCGTTGGAAGGAATATACCTATGTCCGCGGAAACTTACCTGGTTCGTGCTGAAGAGACAATCGCTGCCATCCGGAAAACACAAACGAAAAAAATTGAGGAAGCCGCCGCGGTTTTTGCCACCTCCATTCAGGCCGAAGGCAAGGTCTATCTATTTGGAAGCGGGCACTCCGTCATTCCTGTCCTGGATATTTTTCCCCGCTACGGCAGCTTTGTCGGGTTTCACCCAATCTACGATCCTCGCCTGATGTGGTTTAATGTCGTCGGTCCCGGCGGCGCGCGAGAGTTGCTTTGGCTCGAAAGAACGGAAGGCTACGCCTCGGTAGTCCTGCAGAGTTATCAGCTGGAGCCTCGCGATTCCATTCTCATCTTCTCTCACGGCGGCCTGAATGCAGCCCCCATCGAAATGGCGCTCGAGGCCAAGAAAAGTGGACTCACCGTCGTCTCTGTCTCTTCCCATCGAAACCACAAACAGGCCAAGCCCACCCATTCCAGCGGCAAAGACCTTGCCGATGCTTCCGACATTGCGATTGACAATTGCGTGCCTCCGGAAGACGCTTTGGTCGACGTAGAAGGGATCAAGGAAAAGTTCGCAGCCGGCTCCACGGTAGCCGCTGTCTCCATTGCCATGGCGATTGTGGCAGAAACCGGTGTCAGGCTGGTACGCGCCGGTGCGAAGCCGCCCACGTTTGTTTCCCCCAACGTCGGGTTGCCGGCAGACCACAATCAGAACGTCTTCCGCGCGTATGAGCGCTTTGTGCGCGGTCGCTAGGAGCTGTCGCAACCTCGAGTGGAAGGAATCAACTCCTCGGCTGGAAATCTGGGAGCAAAATGAATCGTATCTTGGCTGGAGTTCTCGCCCTCTTTCTCTTGGCCGAGGTCGCGCCTGCCAAGTCCCACACCGCAAGCGCAATCGCTCCAGCAGGCACGGATACTTCTCCTTCCAATTCGTTTTTTCCCGTGGCAGTCTGGTACGGCGGAGGCAAAGCCCGAGCTCCCATGCTCGGCCCCGTGGACGCGAACTCCGCCCAGCAATGGGGGCAGGATCTCGACCAGATCAAACGGGTGGGCTTCAACACCGTGAAGACCTGGATCGACTGGTCCACAGCAGAGCCTGCTCCCGGTGTTTTCGATTTCAAAAATCTAAACCTGCTGATGCAGCTGGCTCACCAGCGCGGTCTGCGCGTGATTGTGCAGATATACATGGACTCCGCGCCAGACTGGGTCGGCCAACATTTTCCCGATGCACGTTTTGTCGATCGAAGTGGTGCCGTGATTACATCGCAATCCGCTCCCGGTTATTGCGTCGATGACCGCGCAGTGCGCGCAAAAATGGTCGAATTCTACGTGGCCCTTTCCAAGGACGCCAACAGGTTCCCCGCGCTCTACGGATGGGATGTGTGGAGCGAGCCCCACATCGTCAACTGGGCGGAAATTTCTTATCTGAAGGACCCGGAATTCTGCTATTGCCGTTACAGTCAGGAACGATTCCGCGAATGGTTGCAGGCCAAGTACAAGACACTCGATGCGTTGAACGCCGCATGGTACCGGCGATTTACCAGCTGGGACCAGGTGTCGCCGCCGCGATTTTCCACCATCCTTTCCTACGCCGATTATCTGGATTGGCGCGCGTTCATTGATGACAAGCTGGCAGAAGATCTGCACACACGCGTAGTCGCCATTCGCAGTGCTGATCCCAGCCATCCGATTACCAGCCATGCTGACGATCCAGGACTCTTCATTTCTCCCACCGATGGCTACGGCCAGCCGGACGATTGGAAAATGTCGAAGGCGGCGGACTTTTTCGGCACCTCGATCTATCCCAATATGGTTCATATGTGGCCGGACTGGATGCTGGCCTCCGGGCTGGACTTTATTCGCTCCGCCGGCCACAGCTACGGTAAAGGTTTCTGGATTGGTGAATTGCAGGCGGGCCAGGGCGTCAGCGGCATGAGAATCGCCCAGCCTGTAACAGCGCAGAACGAGCAGTTCTGGCTATGGCAGGTCCTCGCGCACGGGGCGCGAGAAGTCGCCGTGTATGCGTGGTACCCGATGAGCTCCGGATACGAGTCAGGGGGCTACGGCCTGATCAATCTCGATGGCTCGCTAACCGATCGAGCCCGGGCCGCCGGAGCGGTGGCGCGCGTCGTCGAACAGAACGCGACGGCAATCAACCAGGCGCAGCCCGCCGCTGCTCAGGTGGCCATCCTCTATGATCGTTTGTCCTATATGGTCGGCGGCACCGAACCGAGCAACGTAGTTCTCGGCAACGCCGAACGCGATTCGCTCTACGGCGTCTATCGCGCTTTCTGGAAGGAACAGATACCGGTGGATTTTCTGAACGCCCCCACCCTCACCCTCGCAGACTTGCGTCCCTATCAAATTGTCTTCCTGCCGTATCCCGTGATGCTTTCCAAACAAGTCGCCGATGCCGTCAAGGAATATGTCGCTCAGGGAGGCACCGCGGTTGCCGAAGCGCGCCTGGCCTGGAACAATGCGCGCGGCTACGCCAGTCCGGTCATACCCGGCTTCGGGCTGGACCAGGTGTTTGGTGCGCACGAGACATCGATCCATCCGGAATCTGAACCGCGAATGATTCTCGATTCGACTGCGTTGCCCGGCTTGAAGAGTGGCGACATCATCGAGGGTGCTGCGTTTCAAGAAGACCTGCAGCCGCTCTCAACGGCGTCTGTGCTGGCGCACTTTTCCGACGGCCAACCCGCCATTGTTCAGAACTCCTTCGGCCGCGGTAAGGCCATCCTCGCCGGTTCCTTCGTCGGCCTGGCGTATCAACAGAAGCAAGACGCCGTGACAGGGAAATTTCTTGTGTCGCTGGCCAGCGCTGCCGGCGTCGCCCCGCAAGTTCAAGTCTCCGGCTCTGGAACATCGGAGTTGGAAGTTCGACGCCTCATCAGCGAGAACGAGCAATTCATTTTCGTTTTCAACCACGCTGCCACTCCTGCCAACGCCACAATCGCCCTGCAGCTACCATGGCAGGTACAGAATGCGCGCGATCTTGTCAGCGATGAACAATTGACTTCCTCCGAAATCCAGACATCGGCGAATGGTGAACAGACCGTGCTACAAAAAGATCTCGCGCCCAAAGCCATCTGGGTAGTTCGACTGGACAGAGAATGACCGTATCGGTTCGCGCTCCAGGCCGAATCGCACATCGCCAAGGAGAAGACGTGGGACGCTTCGCGCTGGTGGTCGATCTTGGCGGCACAAAAATTGCGGCGGCGCGCGTCGATTCGGCCGGCAAGATCACCCACCACGTTGTCGTTTCGACACCGGCCGGCGGCGGCAAAGCCGTCGTTGCCGCTGTGATTGACACCCTCCAGCAGCTGCCGCAACAAGGCATCTGTGCGCTCGGCGTCGATGTGCCGGGATTAGCCTATGCCGACGGAAGCGTATGGGCGCCGAATCTTCCCGGCTGGAAACGCATGCCCTTGAGCACCATGCTCAACGCGCATTTCGGCCTGCCAACGCTGGTCGAAAGCGACCGCAATGCATTTGTGACCGGAGAAGCGTGGCAGGGCGCTGCGCGAAACTGCCACGATGTCGTGTTTCTCGCCATCGGCACCGGAATAGGCGCAGGCATCATCAGTGGCGGACGCCTTCTTCGCGGATCGGGTGAATTGGCCGGATGTCTCGGTTGGATGGCAACGGGTTCTCACTTCCTTCCGCGATATAAAGACATCGGCTGTTTGGAATCGCATCTGGCAGGCCCTGGAATTGCGCGGGAGGCCAGCCGAATCCGAAAAACAGCGACCACTACGCGCGAGTTGATACAACTGGCGCGGCGCGGCGACCCAGAAGCCAAAAAAGTGATCGCGCAAACCGGAGAATATCTCGGTCTCGCTCTGGCGAACCTGGTCAGTATCCTGAATCCGGAGATGATCGTGGTCGGCGGCGGCGTGGCAGCGGCGGGAAATTTATTGCTGGCTCCCGCGCGCAACACAATGCGACAGTGGGCTCAGCCTCTCGCGGGCAAGCAGGTGCGGATTGTCCGTTCTCGTCTGGGTGCGCGGGCGGCGCTGCTGGGAATGGCAAAGATGGCCTTCGACCTCGCGTCCCTTTGACGGATGGCCGAGCGTCGCTTCACGCGGTTGCAACAGACGAAAAGAATTGCCAAGAGATTTCTGAGTGCGCCATGACATTGCGAAGCAAAAAAGATGGATCGATTCGGCGCACCGGACTCCTCATCACCATTAATGCCTGCATGTTTGTGTTCGGCATTGTCCTGTTGCTGATGGGCTCTCTTCTTCCAACTCTGAAATTCGGTGACGCGCGCGCCGGCAGTCTCGGCTCGTTTCCGCTCATCGGAATTCTGGTTGCCACGGCACTGGTTGGCCCTGTCCTGGACAAGCTTGGCGCGAAAGCTGCACTGGCTGTGGCCCTCGTGCTTATCGCCTCCGCGCTCGCCGCCATTCCTTCGCTGGGGAGTTATGCGGCGATTGCCGTTGCCGCGCTGGTGTACGGCTTGGGAGCGGGCGTGCTGAACGCTGCAACAAACACCCTCATCTCCGGCCTCAACGCATCGGGACGATGCGCGGCCTTGAACCTGCTCGGGTTTTCTTTCAGCCTTGGCGCGCTGGCGGTGCCGCTGCTCATGTCCCTCACGCGAGGAAGGTTCTCGTCCGCGACCGTTCTGTACATTTTGGCGACCGCCTCTGCGGCGATTCTTGTATCCGTCCTCGTGCAGGAGTTTCCCCCGCCCACGCAGGCCAGTACGCCGCTCGGAAGCCTGCTGAAAGTCCTCCGCCTTCCTCTCGTCTGGCTTTTTGGCGCGCTGCTTTTCTTTGAGTCCTGCAATGAAAATTGCATGTTCGTGTGGGCCGGAAAAATTGCGCAGGATCTGCTGCATACATCGGCGCAGCGCGCGGAACTGGTGCTGCTCGGACTCAGCGCCTGCATGGGCGCAGGGCGGCTGTTCGCCGTGCTCTGGCTCAAATGGTTCGGCGACCGCAATACCGTTCTGCTCTCGGCCGCCTTCGTCATTGCCGGCGCGATCACCGTACTCAGTTCTTCAACGTTCGCCGGCGTGGCAACAGGTTTCTGCGTGATCGGCTTGGGACTCTCTGCCATCTTCCCCACGATTCTCGGAATGGCGGGCGATCGCTTCCCGCGCGAAACAGGAACCGTTTTTGGCGCCATCATCACCCTGGGTCTGGTCGGCGGCGTCGCTGGGCCGGTGCTGGGCAGCTGGGCTGCTATTTTCAACCCGGCAAGGGTCCTTGTGGTTCCATTGGTAGCGGCGATGGGCGTAGCCGCTCTTACCTGGATCGTCTCGCTGCGCAGGCACGCTGTCAGATAGCTAACGCATCTCATCGCGAACTGAAATCCTGTTTAGAGTGGGGATCACCCGTCGGTTATGCTCGATAGCAGAAGGCCTATCGAGAGGCCGCGCATGAATGCCGCTATCGCGGATTTCGACCTTTTAACCGAAGAGGAGTGCAAGTGAAGTCCGTCCACCCCCGTCGCTCCTGCAATTTATTTTTCTGGCTGTGTTCGCTTCTCCTCAGTCTCGTCGCTCTGCCCACCGCAGCCGCTGCGCAGCATTCAACTCCACCCGCGCCCAGACACAGCAACGCCGTTGCAACCGCAAGCGAACTCGACGCGACGCTTCCCGCCCTCTTCGTCAGTGATATCCACTTCGATCCCTTTCACGATCCAGCCAGGGTGCGCCAACTTGTTGTCGCTCCGGTCAGTCAATGGGGTTCCATTTTGTCGCGCCCACCGTCCCCCAATCAGCCGCAGTCATTCACAACGCTGCAGCAAACTTGCTTCGCCCGCGGTATCGATACGCCCGACCCGCTCCTTCATTCCAGCCTGCGTGCCATGCGCGCGCGACAGCCCGATGCAAAATTTATGCTGGTCAGCGGCGACCTGATCGCCCACGACTTCACGTGCCGATACAAAACGCTGTTCCCTCACGCCACGCCGGCCGAGTATCAGAGCTTCGTCGAGAAAACTATTCGCTACGTTGTCGGCCAGCTTCGCGCGGCCTTCCCTCGAATCCCCATCTACGTCGCGCTCGGCAATAACGATAGCGGCTGCGGCGATTACCGCCTCGACCCCGGAAATAGCTTCCTCGCCGACACCGCGCGCATCGTTGCCGCCGGATTACCCGCATCCGATCGCGCTACCGTGATCCAGGACTTCTCGCAAGCTGGCAACTATGGCCTCACCATGGCGCCGCCCATGCAGAACACGCGCCTCATCGTCCTCGATGATCTGTTTTTGTCAAAGAAATATCGCTCCTGCGTCGGCCAGCCGGACTCCGCTCCCGCAGACACGGAAATCGCCTGGTTGCGGGATCAACTTGCAGAGGCGCGACAAGCCGGTCAAAGAGTCTGGGTCATGGGACACATCCCCACCGGCATCGATCCCTACGCCACCGCGCGAAGAATGGGAGCCATGTGCGGCCACATGCATCCTGTTCTATTTCTTTCCTCCACCAAGCTGGCCGATTTGCTGATCGAGTACGCCGACATCGTCCGCCTGGGAATTTTCGCACACACGCACATGGATGAAATCCGACTGCTACAGCCGGAGCACGCCGATCCCAGCTCCACGACACCCGCCGTCGTCATTAAAATGGTCCCGTCGATTTCTCCAGTCGACGGAAATGATCCTTCGTTCACGGTCGCGCGCATCAACCCAGCGACCGCGACGTTGCAGGATTACAAGGTCGTCGCGGCGTCCAACCACACCGGCATCGCGACCCAGTGGTCAGTGGAATACGACTTTGCCCAGACCTTTCATCAGACAGAATTTTCGCCGTCAATCGTGCGAGCCCTCATCGCAGGATTTGCCGCCGATCCCGACGCGGATACTGCTCCCAGTCAGCAATATATTCGCCACTACTTTATTGGCGACCGATCCGCCGAACTCAGACCGTTCTGGCCGCAATATGTCTGCGCATTGGCGAATCACACTGTCGAGGCCTACGCTGCGTGCGTCTGTCCAACGGCGAAGTGAACACGCAGAACTTTCCTCCTCGTTTCCGCGTACACTCGCTTCAAGTAGCTGGACTCAAGCGGCAAGCAATCAGGAGGAATCTCGATGGTCGATGGCCTGTTGTACGTACTCTTTGCAATCCTGGTGATACTCATCGTTTCCACCGTCCTCGGTTCGTTTTTCTCGGTGCGAACACAGACGGCCGCGGTGATCGAGCGGTTTGGAAAATTCAACCGCGTCGCCGAGCCTGGATTGAACTTCAAATTGCCTTTTGTCGAAACCAAACATGAAGTCAGCCTGGTCACTTTTCAGTTGGAAGGGTCGATTGAAACCAAGACCAAAGACAATGTCTTTGTTCAATTGCCGGTGAAGGTCCAATACCGCATCATCGACACACCGCAGTCCATTAAGGACGCTTACTATAAGCTGGCGAACCCGAAAAGCCAGATCGAATCCTACCTGTACAACATTTTGTTGGGGCACATTCCAGAAACCACATTGGACGATGTTTTTTTGAATCAGCCGGCGATCGCCCAGCGCGCCACTGTCGAACTTTCAGCAGAGATGAAAGACTTCGGCTACGAAATCGTCAAAGTTTTGATCACGGACATTATTCCCAATGAGGGCGTAAAGACCGCGATGAACCGCATCAATGAGCAGACGCGCCTCGCGGTTGCCAATCAGGCGCAGGGCGATGCCGAGTACATTCTGAAAGTACGGCAGGCACAGGCGGATGCGGAAGTGAAGCGACTGGAAGGCGTGGGTGTTGCCCAGGAGCGTTCCGCCATTGCGGAAGGATGGGAACAGGCCATCACCAAGGTGAAGCAGGGAACCAATCTGGATGATGTCGGCGCCAGCTTCCTGCTGCTGTTTACCAACTGGACAGACATGTTGCGCGTCGTCGGAGGATCGACGAATTCCACCATGGTGTTTATGCCCGCGGGTCCAGAAGGACTGGAAAATTTTCAGGCCACCATGACCAACGCCTTGCTCGCCGGACACGTCATCAAGAAAACACCGTGACCGAATCGCGATATTCAACAGACGCTAGATCGGAGACTCCATCTCGGCATTATGCGGTGTTTTTCCCCGCGTAATCACGGTACGCTGCGTCGCCCTCAGCTCCTGCTTTCCGGGTGCGCGTTTTTCCTGTGGTGCGGAAGCCCCGCTTCGAAACGCGCCGCTCAGCGCGGTTCCCAACGGCCGCAGGTTCATGGACGGTTGCGCCAACACTGCCTGGTGCTGCGTCACAATAATCACTCGCGCATTTTCAGTACCGGAACAGTGATAGCTGTGCGGCGTGCTGGCATCGAAATATACCGAGTCTCCGGGCGACAAAATATAGTTCTGCGACCCGTGGCGAATATCCATCTCTCCGCTCAACACATATAAAAACTCAAAACCCGGGTGAACGTGCGAGCGCACCTCGACACCTTTTTTGAGTGGAATAAACTCCGCCAGGTACGGATCCAGCGTACGGTCCGGCACAAGATATCCAAGACTCTCAAAAAAATATGTTGGATCATCCACGCCGCTCTGCGGCAACCGCACGCGATCCGATTGCCGATGCACACGAAACAGCGTCCGCGGTTCGGGGTCGAAGAAATAGGAAAGATCCTTGCTGAACACCATGGCAATCCGCGCCAGGTTCCGCAGCGTCGGAACTACCCGGCCCGTCTCCAACTGTGACAAAAAACTGGCGGAGAGCCCGGTATGCTTTCCCAGTTCGACCAGACCCATAGATTTCTTCAGGCGAAGCCGCTTGATCCGTTCGCCGATTTTCTTTTCCCCGATAAAGGATTCGGCGGTTTCTGGATCGATCTGTTGCGCGGGGGTCGTTGCGGCGGTTGTTTTTTCCATCTCAGGTGCTTCCATATCTGTTTAGATGCCTCGCCGCGAAACCGCGTCTGTGTTTATCCAGTTGGAATAGAATTCCACAATATAAACAATTCTAACTCTCGCAACGCCTCGTGCTCACGCGAAGAATCGGATCCTTTTCTCGCACTTTTGTTCATATTCCCAAAATCTATATCGGCAAAATTAATAGCTCTGTTAACCGGGCGGTTGCCATAAAGACAACCATTTTCGCGGCTTCAAACGTTTCAGCATCCAACTCTTCATCCCTCAGCTTGCGAAGCGTCCGGGTGACCATGGAAATCTTTCCTCAAGTTCTGATTGCCGGGGCGTCCGGCTTAGTGGGTCAATCGTTGCACCGGTACTTCAGGGCGAACGCGGTCTCCTGCGCGACTCTGACACGGCATACCGCCCAGCCCGGCAGCGCCGAATATTTTTGGAATCCCTATCGCTTTCAATTTCGCGAGGACATGCGCCGGCTCAGCGGCATTCGTGCCGCTATTCTTCTCTCGGGTGACAATCTGATGGCCGGACGTTGGACCTCAGACAAAAAGCAGCGAATTCGCGACAGCCGCATTCGAACCACCCAGTCGATGGTCCAATTGCTATCGCATCTGCAGCAGCGTCCGGAAGTGCTGCTCTGCGCCTCTGCCGTAGGCTTTTATGGCGACCGTGGAGATGAAATCCTCACCGAGGAGTCTTCCGCCGGACACGGCTTCCTTCCCGATGTCTGTCGCGAGTGGGAGGCGGCTGCCAATGCCGCCATCGACCTTGGCATCCGCGTTGTCCACCTACGCTTCGGCGTGGTCCTCGCCCGCGAAGGCGGAGCACTTGCCAAAATGCTTCCGATGTTTCGTCTCGGCCTGGGCGGCAATCTCGGTAACGGACGTCAATGGATGAGTTGGATCGCGCTGCCGACGCTGGTTGAAATTGTCGAGTTCTGCATGAATCACCACCAGGTCCAGGGCGCAGTGAACGTCGTCGCCAATCCAGTTACCAATGCGGAATTTACCTTGGCGCTTGCTCACCGTCTCCATCGGCTGGCCATGGTTCCCGCGCCCGCCATCGCGCTGCGAGTAGCTTTCGGAGAAATGGCGGATGCGGCACTGCTCTCCAGCACTCGCGCCATCCCCGCCAAGCTGTTACAGGCCGGTTTCATCTTCAAACTCCCCACCTTGCAGGATGCTTTTCAGCACCTTCTCCCCGCCTGACCCGCGTTCTCCTCGCGACGCTTCAACTCTGCTAGGCTGAAAATCGCAAGCGTTTCTTATCTATGTAGGAGGGCGTCTCGATCCGTCCCGGCAGCAATCCGTTCCGCTCTCCCACGCCGTCGATTCTGCGTCGAGCGGCTGCGATCGCGTCGGTGTCGATTGCGTCGTCGTTTTTGCTCACAGGATGTGGCATGGCAGCCGCCCCCTCACCTCCGTCGCTCGACCTGCCCAGGTTGATTTCAAACCTGACCGCCAACCGTACTGGCAACCAGGTTCATCTGGACTGGACCACGCCCAACGAAAATACTGATCACCTCAAGCTGAAAGGGATGGTGCGGCTTCGCCTTTGTCGGACGCAGGAAGCGGACTCGCCGTGCGAAACAATTGCCAACATTTCTGCTGCCCCCGACAAAACGGCGACCTACACGGATGTCCTGCCGCCCGCGCTCACAAGCGGTTCAGATCGCCCCATCACTTATCGCATCTTCGGCGTGAATCAACACGGCAGAACAGCAGGTCCGTCGAACGTTGCCACCGTGCTTGCCGGGGCAGCGCCGCCAGAGGTGCGAGATCTCTCTGCCAGCGTGGTCGCGCGCGGAGTTGTGCTCCATTGGCAGCCGGTTGCCAATCTTTCCCCGGATACTAGCATTCAGATTGATCGCACGTTGGTGACGCCGCCAGTCGCGCCCAGGCCAGCCAGGCCGAAATCGATCAGCCCCCTCCCTCAATCGAAGGAACCGGCGGAACAAAAACTTCGCGTACGTCTGGAGCCACCCAATTCGCAGCATACCGCCGCCACTGATCCGGGAATCGCTCTCGATCCCACCGCTCAGTTTGGGCAGCAATATACCTACAGTGCCAGTCGCGTCGTGCAGCAACAGGTAGGTCAGCAGTCGTTGCAGCTCAATAGCTCGCAAAGTCCCACGGTTCAGGTGGCCACGCGCGACACCTTCCCGCCTGCCGCTCCTTCGGGCCTCGTCGCGATCCCGATTTCAGCGGTGATGAACAATGGCACACCAGAAGTCGATCTTTCCTGGTCTGCCAATACGGAACCTGACCTGGCGCAATACCGTGTCTATCGCCGCGATGTCACCACCAACCAGCCTATGCGGCGCATCGCTCCGGAAGGCGCCTCTCCCTCCGCGGTCGATGCCATTGTTGCCCCAGCCTACCGCGACATGCACGTTCAGGCTGGCCAAACCTACACCTACGCGGTCACTGCCGTCGATACATCCGGCAACGAAAGCCCTCAATCGGCAGCGGTCACCGTCACCATCCCCACCTCCTAACCGTCTCGTCGTCCCATTAGAAGGAGAAGTCTCGTGCAGTATTGCCGTTTTCAAACCCAGCACGGTCCACAGTATGGCGAAGTCAGCCAGCGCCATGGCGAGTGGTGGATAGAGCGCGTCATCCCAGCGCCGCCAGAAGATCTCACTGTTGCCGACCTCATCGAAAATTTTCCCGCTCAGCCTTTGTCTGCACTTACGCTGCTGGCTCCAGTCACGCCATCCAAAATTGTCTGCATCGGTCGCAATTATCGCGACCACGCGGCCGAGCTCGGCAATGAGCCCCCAAAAGAGCCGCTGCTGTTCCTCAAACCGCCTTCGTCGTTGCTTCCTCCGGGCGGCATCATTCGCCTGCCCGCCCAATCGCAGCGTGTTGACTACGAGGGCGAACTCGGCATCGTCATCGGTCATAGTTGCCACAAGCTCAAGCCCGGGGAAGACGTCCGCCCTTACATCCGTGGCTACGCGGTGGTGAATGACGTGACCGCGCGCGATTTGCAAAAGTCCGACGGCCAGTGGTCCCGCGCCAAAGGCTTCGACACCTTCTGCCCGGTCGGCCCCATCGTTTCCGACGCTGTCAATCCGGAAGCTGGGGTCACCGTCACCACGCGACTGAATGGCGCCGTCAAACAGCATGGCAGTACCACGGATTTCATCTTCAACATCGCCACGCTTTTGCGCTATATTTCCGCCGCCATGACCTTGAATCCAGGCGATTTGATTCCCACTGGCACACCCGCGGGCGTCGGTCCGATGCAACCCGGCAATGTAGTTGAAGTCGAGATCGAAGGTCTTGGTATCTTGCGCAATTCCGTCGAGATGGAAACCGCCTGAACCGCGACTTCTTCGCTTTCACCGATCAGCACGTCGGTATGATGAGCAGAGTGGCCGCTAAAATGCCGAGAGTTTTCGACGCCGCTCGAAGAGCAAGGAACTTCACATGCGTGTAATCATATTGATGATTGAGATTGAGCAGCCGGAAGGACTTTCCGCCCGAAAGCTGGTCCTGGAAACTTCCAAGCACAACGTGATCACCGCCTACGGGGGTGCGATGGGGATCAAGCTTTTCAAGCGCTTCCCCGACGTCGATGCTGTCGTCGTCCATCTCGATGTGCAAGACATGCCTTTTGCCGACGTAGTGCAACAAATTCGAGAGATCCGGCCCAACATTCCCATCATTGCCTTATCGCCGGTTGGCAACCTTGCGCTTCCTGAGGTTGATTATGTGATTCCCAGCCACGAGCCGCAAGCCATTTTGAAGGTGCTGGCGGACCATTTCAACGCTTCTACGTCGAATTAGCTGTCGGACTACACTAGAAAAGTGAGACACGCCCCATCGTCGATTTGGTTACGACGGAGATAGAGAAATACATCTTGAATCGCCCGGCAGAATGATTCCACCGGCGGTTCGCCGCATCAAATGAAGTAGTACTAGCAGACCTTCCCATTTCGTAAGCAGACGCAACAGCCAGGAGGAAACAATGTCAAAGTCAGTGCTTGAACAACTTCGCGCCATGACCGTGATTGTCTCGGATTCCGGCGAGATTGAAGAGATCGAAAAGGTCAAGCCGCAGGATGCCACCACCAATCCTTCGCTGATTACCTCCGCCGTTCAGATGCCGCAATATCAGCCCATCATGGACCAGGTGTTGCTCGCGGCAAAAAAGAAGCTCGGCAACAACGCGACGGATAAAGAGGTTGCCAACCTCGCATTCAAAGGCCTCGCGGTCGAATTCGGCAAGCGCATTCTGAAAATTATTCCCGGCCGAGTCTCCACCGAAGTCGACGCCCGCCTATCCTATGACACCGACGCCACGGTCAAGCAGGCGCGCGAAATTATCCAGCAGTATGAAGCCAGCGGTGTGTCGCGCCAGCGCGTGTTGATCAAGATTGCCTCCACGTGGGAGGGAGTTCGTGCGGTCGAGATTCTGGAAAAAGATGGCATCCACTGCAACATGACGTTGCTGTTCGGCCTGCACCAGGCCATCGCTGCTGCTGATGCGAACGCCACCCTCATCTCGCCGTTCGTGGGCCGCATTCTCGACTGGTACAAGAAAGACACCGGTAAGGACTATCAGGGCGCGGACGATCCCGGCGTGCAGTCCGTCACCACCATCTATAACTACTTCAAGAAATTCGGCTACAAAACCGTCGTCATGGGCGCCAGCTTCCGCAACCTGGGCGAGATTGAAGAACTGGCCGGATGCGACCTGTTGACCATCGCACCCAAGCTGCTGGAAGAGCTGGAGCAGAAGTTTGAGGATCTGCCGCGCAAGCTGGATCCAGCCAAAGCCAAGAACATGCAGATCGAAAGATTGACCATGGACAAGGTGACCTTCGACAAGATGCATGCAGAAAATCGCATGGCCCACGACAAGTTGAAGGAGGGCATTGAAGGCTTCAGCAAGGCGCTCGAGAACCTCGAACAGCTACTGGCGAAGCGTCTTACCGAACTGGGCGCCAACCAGCAGCAGACCGTCGGCGCCGCCAACTAGCCGCCATCACCGAAACCAAAAGCCGAAGCCCGCGCGCCGTGCACCTCTCGCGGGATTCGGCTTTTTTATTGGGTAGTTCTAACGGCAACGCCCCATCGTCGCACTCTTCCGTCGCGACTGCTAACCAACTGCGTTCCCATATACGAATTTTCTTTGAATTTTTCGTGAAAATTTGTACATTACTTTCAACTTGCCTGGCATCTGAAATCGGAAAGGATTGGACCGGCGCCACTCTATGCTCGGCGCACGACAAGAACACAGCACGAAGTCCAACGACTTGAACGGCACCATCTGAATTTCATGGATAGGAGCACGCCATGTCTGCCAATTCGACGCCCGCGGAAAATCCGCTGCGGAAATTGTTTGAGGAAATCGTGTACGGCTGCTACAGCCAAACCTCCGAACTGAATGATGCCGAGATTTCGAACTATGTCGCCGGCATCCTGACCGACTTTGCCGAAACCGAACAACTCTATCGCATCCGCGACCGTCGCGGCCGCCCCCTGCGCGAAGTCAGCGACATGCTCGTAGCCTCTGACCCGGTGTACGGCGATGCTTATTCCTTTCCGCGCGAACGCGAAGTCCGCAAGCACATCGGGGATTTCAGCCTCTTCTTCACTGGAATGTTTCCGGAGTCTGCCCAGTGGCTGCGCCGCAATCAGCAGGAAAGCCTGCAGGCACTCAAGCGCGCCGGCAAGGAAAGCTACTACATCGTCTCGCAATTCAATGTGTTTGAGTTTGAGCAGGAAGCGCCGTTGTTCGCGCGCCTGGCAGACGCATTCGATGCCTGCGCCGAAGGGCTGACACAGGTGCGAAAAGAACTGGATCGCCGCCGCCTGTTGCCGCATCCCAGCCCCACGCCGCCACCAAAACTATTGATGTAGGTAGAACTGAACGCAAGGCGCTCCTAATCGTCTTCAAACAGTTCGCCGAAAAGTTCGCGGACCTTGTCCTTGGCGTCTTTCAGCACCCGGCGCCCGTTCGCTGTCGCCGAATACATGCGACGGCTGCGCCCATCTTCACCATGCATGGAACGTGAACGCAACAGAGACTTCTTCTCCATGCCATGCAGGATTGGATACAGTGTCCCCGGGCTCAGCCAATATCCGTGGCGACCCAGCTCTTCAATGATGCCCAGGCCGAACAGTTCCCCTTCCGCGGCATGGTGCAAAATGTGCAGCCGAACCAATGCGGTGTACAACTCCGGATAATCTTGTGTCTTGCGTCGCTGTTGGGCCATGGCGTACTATCGAAATCCGATATCGGATTTCGTAAATTCACATCGCATTCACATCTATTCGGCAGTATAAAAGACCAACGGGAAATTTTGACATTGCGGCCGATGAATTTACAGGGCCGCAATCGAAGCGAGACATGAAGCCGCGAGACACAACCAGCCAAATGTATCGATATGAAGCCGCAATCGTGCTGGTTCGCGTCCTCGTCGGCTGGGTCTTCCTGTCAGAAGGAATCCAGAAGTTTCTCTATCCTGCCGCGCTGGGAGTGGGCAGGTTCACGAAAATCGGTATCCCGGCACCTCAGGTGATGGCTCCCTTTGTCGGCAGCGCAGAAATCGTCTTCGGCGCTTTGATTCTCCTCGGACTCTTCACCCGGCTGGCAACCATCCCCCTGCTGATCACGATCATCGTCGCAATCCTCACCACCAAAGTTCCGTTTCTGATCAAGCACGGTTTCTGGGCCGCTCTTCATGAGTCGCGGGCAGACATTAGCATGCTTCTCGGTCTGATCTTTTTGCTGATCGTCGGCGCGGGGTCCATTAGTTTGGATGCCCGCTTTCGCCCTGGCACCGCGATGCCGTCTTCACGCTGATCCGCCTCGACTGATGGAGATTCTCGAATGGAAATTTCTTCACGCGCGCTGGTCACACAATTCCACGGAATGTTCTTTGGCGTTTTTTTCCTTCTGCTTGTGTTCGGAATGGTTGTCGAACTTTGCCGCTCCAGTCTCACTTCGCACCCATCGCAACTCAGCGCGGCAGGGTTGTCGCTCCAGCGCTTCTACCTGGTGTTGACCGCGATCGTAGGCTGGGTTGCGGTTCTGACCGGCGCGTACATCGTCTATCCGTGGTATCGCGCCATTCCGCCCGCCACTGCTAACTTGGCCGACTATCCGCAAGCTCTTCTCAAGTCGAGCCCCACCACCGCAGGCTGGCATTCGCTCGGCATGGAATGGAAAGAGCACATCGCCTGGTTCGCCGTCATCGCGATCACCATGGCGGCCTGCGTTCTCATTCAATATGGTCACTCGATTCGCCAGCATCCACAAATGCGCAAGGCGGTTCACGGTTTTGTCGTTGTCGCTTTCTTGTCGGCCGTGATCGCTGGTTATTTTGGCGCCATGTTGAATAAGCACGCGCCCGTTCGAGGCGGCGCCATCCACCAGATCATGCAGGAGCGTCGATGAATTCTTCGCAACCACAAAACGAAGCCGCTGCGCCCAACTCGGCGGAATCCGTCCTGCCGAATGGACCCGGTGCCGCTGCAATCTTGTCCGCAGGCGTCGGCTGCTTTGCGCTGAGTACCTTCGCCGTCGTTGCGGATGCATCCAAGCCACTGGCGAAATTCTTTACGTTCTATCTGCCCACGGGTCCGCTCTCCGGCGTCACCACGACCGCGATTGTTCTGTGGCTGGTTATGTGGCTTGTCCTGGCGCGCTTGTGGCGTCATCGAACCGTTGCCATCGCAAAAATAAATGTCGTCGCATTTGTGTTTTTATTTCTGGGTATCCTGCTGACCTTTCCGCCGTTTGCGGACCTGCTGCTGAGAAAATAATTCGCTCTGGGTTGAATTCATGAACTTCCGTCACCGCGGGAATAGATGCGCACTGCTGTTGCTGTTGATACTGGCGGCGGCCAAACTCTGGGCCCAGGGTCCGCCGTATCAAACCGATGATCCAGTCCCAGTCGACCTGCACCATTACGAGTTTTACATCTTCGGCAGTACCGATGGTACGCCGGTAGAAACAGATGCGACCGCGCCAGCCTTCGAGTTCAATTGGGGTGCGATTCGCAGGGTGCAGCTGCACGCCATCCTGCCCTGGGGCGTGATCGTGCCGTCGAACAATCCTGTCTATCTGCCCGGCGGGACAGGACCGAGTGCGTATGGATTGACGGATATGGAATTGGGCGCCAAGATCGCCTACATCAAAGAATCGAAGTATATTCCCCAGATCGGCACCTTTACGATGTTCGAGATGCCGACCGGCAGTTATTCCAAGGGACTCGGCGTAGGGAAGGTTTGGTACCGGCTTCCCCTGTGGCTGCAAAAAAATATCGGACCCTGGCTGCTGGACGGCGGCGCTGGAGAAACGGTCGTCCCGCAGACCGGCTACCGCGATTTTCCGTACGGCGGATTCCTGCTGAAATATACGTTCCCGGGCGATCGGTTAGAGTTGGGCGGCGAGGTGTTTGCCCACGGAAAAGAAGGGTTCGCCGCACCACAAACACAGGCTTCCACCATGATTGATTTGGGTGGCTATTACCATTTCAAGCACAATCCAAACGAGCAGTTTTTGTTCTGCTACGGTCACTCCGTTGCCGGCCAGACGGAAAACTATGCCTACGTCGGCATGTACTGGACTTGGGGGAAGGATACAGACGAGAAGAAACCGGACGCGGCCACCGCCTGGTTGCCTGGACCAGGCACCACAACCGGATTTCAGGGACCGCAGCTCGACATCAGATGAAGGCCGTGTGCTAAGAATCGCTAAGATGATTGGGCCGGCGATCGCAGCACCAACAACGCAGCCACAACCACAAGCCCCGCCGGAATCCACAGCGCTCTCTCCCGCAAATCAAGCGCTCCATATGCGCCGATCACTGCTCCCGCGCCATAGGCAATCCAGGTGGTGAAGAAGACCGCCGTTCTCCTGCGACCTTCCGCTCTCTTCGTGGTCTCTTCGGCTTCCGCAATGGCTTCGCCGAGATTTTCCAGATCGCCAGTGATAAATGCAGTGTTCAGCTTGATCGGGCCAATCCGCTGAAATGCGTTGTTCTGCATCCCCATTGCGAAGGCCAACACCAGCAGCAGCACGATACGTAGCGTGTCTGGATGTGGCGTCACCGCCAGCCAGCTCAGAACAACCAACTCGATGGCCAGCGTAAATAGTCTCTCTCTGTCGCTCGCGTCCGGCCGTAAGCCGCCGCAATACCGTCTCCGCGATGAATATTCCCGCAAGAAAGGTAACGACGACGCCAATCCGCAACGCCGCCTGGCTCCAGTCACCCACCACGACAGACGCGGCAAACAGCACCGTGTTACCGGTCATATTCGCGATAAAGATTTTGCCGAACAGAATGTACGCAATCACGTCGACCGCGCCTGCGATCATGCACAGCGTGGCCACCAGCGGAATCGCGGCCTGAATCTGACGTCTCCGGGAGTCGGCCATGCGCGAATGCCTTCAGGGAAACTACAAGATGTAGCGCGACAAATCCTGGTCCTTTACGATGGAGGCCACCATGTGCTGCACGTAGGCTGCGTCGATGGCGATCACTTTCTCCGCGCCATTGGCTCCCTCGCGTTCCACCATCGGTATCGTCGGAGAAGTCTTGGCCTCCGCAGCTTTGTCGGCGCTGGCCGCCAAATCCAGAGTCGCATCGCTTCCCACCGCTGCGCCTTTCTCATCGGCGCCGCTGCGGTTTTGCCTGGCCAGGTCCGGCGCGTCAAAGCTGATTTCATCCAGCACACGCTCCATGATGGTGTGCAGGCGTCGCGCGCCGATATTCTCCGTCGCTTCGTTGACGCGAAAGGCGAAGTTGGCGATTTCCGCCAGTGATTCCGGCGAAAATTCCAGCTTCAATCCCTCGGTCTCTAGCAACGCCGTCGACTGTTTCACCAATGACGACTTCGGCTCGGTGAGAATCTTGATGAAGTCTTCCACCGTCAGCGATTGCAGTTCCACGCGGATTGGGAAACGTCCCTGCAGCTCCGGAATCAAGTCGCTCGGCTTGGACACGTGAAACGCACCCGCCGCGATAAACAGAATATGATCCGTGCTCACCATGCCATAGCGCGTGTTGACGGTCGTTCCTTCCACAATGGGAAGAATGTCGCGCTGCACGCCTTCGCGCGAAACATCCGGTCCGTGCCCACCCTCGCGCCCGGCAATCTTGTCGATCTCATCCAGAAAAATGATGCCGGAATTTTCTACCCGCTCCACCGCAATCCGCGTTACCTGGTCCATATCAATCAGTCGCTGCTCTTCTTCCTGCACCAGGTATTCAAATGCCTCGCCCACCTTCATCTTCCGCTTCTTGGTCCGCTGTCCAAAAATGTTCGGCAAAATGTCCTTCAGGTTGATGTCCATCTCCTCCATGCCCTGGTTGGAGATGATTTCCAGTGACGGCGTGCTGCGTTCCCGCACGTCAATCTCGACCATGCGTTCGTCCAGCTTGCCTTCGCGAAACTGCGTCCGAAGTTTTTCTCGTGTGCGCTGGTGAGAATCGCTTGGCGGCGGCGGTGTCGGGCTGGGGAACACAATCGTGTTATCGCTCGATTCATCCACGCCGGAAATCGGCGTCGGCGCGGGTCCAGGCATGGGAGCAGGCACCGCCGCAGGCGGCAGCAGCAAATCCAGCAGCCGCTCCTCGGCATTCAACTCCGCCTTATCTTCCACTTCTTCCAGCTTTTCTTCGCGCAGCATGTCGATGGCGATCTCAACCAGGTCGCGAATCATCGATTCCACATCGCGCCCCACGTAGCCCACTTCAGTAAACTTGGAAGCTTCCACTTTCAAAAATGGCGAGTTCGTCAGCTTTGCCAGCCGTCTTGCGATTTCCGTTTTGCCCACGCCGGTCGGCCCAATCATGATGATGTTTTTGGGCATGATGTCGTCCGCCAACTCTGGCCCCAGCTTCTGGCGACGCATGCGATTGCGCAACGCAATGGCGACCGCGCGCTTGGCAGCGTGCTGGCCCACGACATATTTGTCCAGCTCCGCCACAATTTGCCGCGGCGTCATTTCATCCAGCGACAGCGCCTGGTCTTCTTCGACTCCAGGTAAATAAATGGCCATATCCACTCCTCGTTCTGCGCCACCGCCTGTTGGGCTGCGGCCAGACAGGCCTATAGTTCTTCGATGGTAATTTGATCGTTGGTATAAATGCAGATCTGGCCCGCGATGCGCAAGGACTTCTCCGCAATCTCGCGAGCAGGCATTTCCGTGTTCTGGATCAGCGCCCGAGCCGCCGCCAGCGCATAGGAGCCGCCACTGCCGATCGCCGTAATTCCTTCATCCGGCTCGATCACGTCACCCGCGCCGCTGATCAAATAGGTCTGATGCAAATCCGCCACAACCAACAGGGCTTCCAGGTTGCGCAACATCTTATCGGTGCGCCAATCTTTCGCCAATTCCACCGCCGAGCGGCCCAGGTTGCCGGCATATTGCTCCAGTTTGGCTTCAAACCGGCTGAATAACGAGAACGCGTCCGCCGTCGATCCCGCGAACCCGGCCAGTACCTTGTCCTGGTAGAGGCGGCGTATCTTGCGTGCCGTATGTTTAATCACGCTCTCGCCCAGCGTCACCTGGCCGTCGGCTGCCATCACAACTCGATCGTTGCGGCGCACACACAATACTGTGGTCGAACGAATTCTCTTTCGTTCAGGTCCAGTTCGCTGGCTGGAAGGACTTCTGCGGCGGGAGGCGGAAGAACCGGTGGCGTCGGGGCGCACGTCCGGGTGCAAATTAGGTTCGAACATCGTCAACTACGATTATAAGGCAATTGTTTACCACTTTTGATCGAAGCTCTACCCTCCGACCCGTCACTTCCGCTATCCTCAAGAGTAGCTCGCATCAGCGCCAATACATTCGACGAGCACAGTATGCAACCTTGGTTATCGCAACACGCACCTGTCATTGCCACCACTACAGCCTCTGTCGCTGCTGTGGGTGGCGTCGTCCTCTGGTGGGTCCTCACCCATCGCAAGTCTGCCGAGGAACGAGAGCGCCTGCGCCGCGAACATCTGGTTCTGCACGGCCGCATTATTGACGGTTCCGTCCTCGACTGGTCAGAACAGCCCAACTCCACCGACCTGGGAACATTGATGTATCGCTACTCCATCGGCGGCGTCAGTTATGAGTGTGCCCAGGACCTGACATTCCTCAAGGGCACCGCGCTCATTGATGCCACCTGCCTTGGCCGTCCCGCTTCCGTTCGCTACGACCCGAAAAATCCTGCCAACAGCATCATCATCGCTGAAGGCTGGAGCGGGTTGCAGCACCCCAATCGTGTCCTGGTTCCGGAGATTGCCGCGATCACAGCATCGCTGTCCACGATACCTCCAGCGGTAAAATGATGGTATGCATGTGCATGCGCCAGCCAACGATCAAACCAAGCGAATTCTTCGAGTTTCGCTGGTCCTTACCTTTGGCTACATTCTGCTCACGCTGTTCGTTGGATTTCGCGCCCACAGCCTTGCGCTGATCTCGGAAGCCGGCCACAATACGTCTGACTTTCTGGCGCTGCTGCTTTCCTTTGTCGCCGTCTATTTTCATAGCCGTCCGGCCACTGACAAAAAGACCTTTGGCTATCGCCGCGCTGGAGTTCTGGCTGCGTTCGTCAACGCACTCGCCCTGATCGGCATCGCAGTCTGGCTGGCAGTGGCTGCGGTCGACCGCTTCATGCATCCGCAAATCGTCGAGCCTCGGCTCATGATGGCCACTGCGGCTGTCGGCGTCATCATGAACGGCATCCTCGCTTGGATGCTGTCCCGGGTCAGTCGCGATGTCAACATCCGCGGCGCCTTCATCCACATGCTCGGCGATACGCTTTCCACCGCCGCCGTCATTGCCGGCGGCCTCGCCATTGCCCTTACCGGCATTCAGTGGGTCGACCCGCTGCTTTCGCTCATCATTGCGGTGCTCATTTTCTGGTCCTCACTTTCCATCATGCGCGAAACCCTCAACATCCTATTGGAAGGCGCGCCTGACGATCTTTCCCTGATCGACATTCGTGACGCCATGCAAGTGGTTCCCGGCGTCTGCGGTGTCCACGATCTGCATGTCTGGTGCCTCGGTTCCCACCTCAACGCGCTTGCCTGCCATGTCACTATTCTCGACATCCCTCCGTCAGAAAGCCGCCGCATTCTGGCCGATATCAATCACCGCCTGGGCGAGAGCTTCAACATTCACCACACCACCATCCAGTTTGAAATGCGCGACGATGCCGGCTGCGCTGTCGAAGACGGCTGCCTGCCCACCGACGAAGCGATGGCAGCCGCCCATACCCATTCGCATTAGCCCGCTCAGACGGATCGCCCGCTGGTACACCCCGGACTTTCGTCCAGGGAACTGAATTCGAATCGGACGTGCGTTTGCGGGTTGAGGTACATGTGCCCGAACCCCACTGAAAAATCTCGCGCGTGCCGACCCATCGTGCTAGCCTCGTTGCTAACGCCGCATCTGCAGTTGTGAGGGTTCAGCTATGCGAGCCAGCGATTCCCGCGAATCCGTGCGCATGGCGATGGAGACACTTCGCGCCAACAAGATGCGCTCCGGACTCACCATCCTGGGAATCGTGATCGGCGTGACCACCGTAATCACGCTCTCATCCTTTATCAACGGCCTCAATCAAGATGTCGAAACCTTTGTTGCCTCCTTCGGGTCCAACGTCTACTGGGTGTTTCGCTTCCCTCTTATCAATGTCCGCCGCACTGCAGAAATGCTGGGCCGAAAACAGCTGACGCAGGAAAATGCCGATGCGCTTGCCGAGTTGCCCCACGTTGTCGCAGTCTCTCCCCAATTGCGGTATCAAGACAACGGCATAAACCTGGGCAGCATTGCAGTGAAATATAAAGACCGCAAAGTGCAGCACACGGTCCTCGAAGGCGACACGGTGTCCGAACCCATTGTGGACACCGCCGACATTCCCGTTGGTCGCTTTTTCTCCAAGTATGAGCAGGACGCCCATTCGAATGTCGTCATCCTAGGGCACGACACCGCCGAACAACTGTTCCAGGGAGACGATCCGCTCAACAAGGAAGTCGAAATCGGCGGCGATGAGTTTCGTGTTATCGGAGTGATGGATGCCCGAAAAACTCCCTTCGGCTCCGGCAAGAATCCGGAAGACAATGCGGCCTATTTCCCCCTCGGCACATTTCACAAAATCCATCCGGAAAGCAAGGATATGCTGATTAGCGTGAAGTATGACGACCCGAAAAATAAGGCCGCCGTGTATGACGAGATTGAAGAAACACTTCGGACACAGCGCAAGCAGCGCTTCGATCAAGATGACAACTTCGCCATCTTCAGCCCCGAAGCTCTTACCCGAATCTGGAACCAGCTGACCGGTGGCATCTTCATCTTTATGATTGGCGTTGCCAGCATCGGTTTGATGGTCGGAGGCGTCGGCGTCATGAACATCATGCTGGTCTCGGTCACTGAACGCACCCGCGAAATCGGTGTCAGAAAAGCCATCGGAGCGACCAGGCGCAATATTCTGCTTCAATTCACCATCGAAGCCGTGACCCTCTGCGCTGTGGGCGGGGTGATAGGAGTAATAGTCGGCGCAGTCTTGACCATCGCCGTTCGCCTGCTGGTGCCCAGCATCCCTGCCTTCGTCTCAACCTTCTGGGCCATCACCGGCTTCAGCGTTTCCTGCGCCATCGGCCTCATCTTCGGTATTTATCCCGCCTGGAAAGCCGCGAACCTCGACCCCATCGAGGCGCTTCGCTACGAGTGAAATTTACTCTTGTCGAATTCCAGGTAGATCCGCTTATAATCACAACCAAAAGAAGGCGCAATTCGCGATAATTCGAAAGAAACGAGGATCGCAGAGCCTTGACTTCGCAACTCACCACCCACGTACCGGGTGCACAAACCTATGACGCACCCTCGCTTCCGCAAGCGTCCAACCGCCTGCTCTCGCTCGATCTGCTTCGCGGCCTCACCATCGCCTTCATGATTCTGGTCAACGACGCCGGCGACTTCGGCTCTGCCTATTGGCCGCTGCTGCACTCTCGATGGAACGGCTGCACCCCCACCGACATTGTCTTCCCCACGTTCCTCTTTATCATCGGTATCACCACCGTCATTTCCACCTCGTCGCGACTTTCACGCGGCGTCCCCAGGCGGCAGCTCTTTCTGCAAATTGTCAGACGCGCCATCATCCTGTTTCTCCTCGGTATCGTGGTCAACAGCTTCCCCTTCTTTAACCCGCACACCATGCGTTTCTTCGGAATTCTTCCGCGCATTTCCGTCTGCTACTTTGTCGTTGCAACCCTGTATTTGTTCAGCCAGGGATGGCGCGACAAGCTGGCGCTATTCATTTCAATCCTGATTGGCTACTGGATATTGCTGCGCTTCGTGCCCGTCCCTGGCTACGGCGTTCCCACCCACGGCGTTCCTTTCATGGACCCGCTGCACAACCTCGCCTTCTGGGTCGACCGCAGCTTGTTCTCTGCGTCCCATCTGTCCGAGGGCACCCACGACCTCACCGGTCTCGGCAGCACTCTGCCCTCCATCGCGACGACGCTGCTCGGCGTGCTGACCGCGCAGTGGCTGCGCACTTCCCACAGCTTCAACAAAAAAGTCGGCAACATCGCCCTCGCCGGTTTCGCCGCCATTGTGCTCGGCGGATTGTGGAACTTTACCTTCCCTATCAACAAAGAACTCTGGACCAGCTCCTTTGTCCTGTTCGCGGGCGGTGTCAGCATGTTGCTGTTGGCGCTCTTCATGTGGATCTTCGATCGGGCTCCTGCTCCTTTTTCAGGCCGTGCTCGCTCCCCTCTTGTCACTGCCTTGCTGGTCTTTGGAACCAACGCGATCACGGCGTATGTCTTCTCAGAACTTCTGGCCTCGGGCCTCAGCAGCATCCCCACCCATGCTGGAAGCAATCTGCAGGAGACCCTGTATCAGTCGATCCTTCACATCGTGCCTAACGCATCCTTTGCTTCGCTGCTGTATTCGCTCGCCTACGTTGGCGTCTGCTGGCTCTTCACCTATTCGCTCTACCGGCGCCGCATTTTTATTAAGATTTGAAATCCTCGGCCCGCACGCCCGCGTTAAAAACCGGCTGCCCGCCCTTCAACCCTGCTGCGGTGTCGGTGTCTAGTCGACAGATTTTTTCTACCGGCCGGCGAGCCGAGCGCTACACTGTATCCGCGAACCGGACCGACCCCACGGCAACGTTCTATGAACTGAATTCAGCGAAGACATCCCATTGAGCCGATTGGCGGGTAAATAGTGATCAGGATTTCGAATTTCCCAGTAATTCTGGCGGTGCTTTCTTTACTTGCCATGTGGTTGGCGGGTCGAATTGGGTGTTATATCCGTGAGAAACGCGTGGCCAGCCGGGGCGTGCCGAGTTCAGATTTCAATATTGCTCTCACTGCGACCTTGACCCTGCTCGGACTCATCATCGGATTCAGTTTCTCGTTGGCAATGAGTCGATACGATCAGCGCAGGAACTATGAGGAAGCCGAGGCCAACGCCATTGGAACGGAATATCTTCGAGTGGATGTGCTGCCGGCAGCCGACGCGGCGAAAATAAAAAACCTTCTGGAACACTATACAGATCTGCGGATCTCATATTATCGATCGCGACCTGGAAGCGCACTGAAGCAGATCGATGCCGAGACGGCGCAGCTGCAGGGTCAGTTATGGCGCGCCGTGGAAGTTCCCGCATCGGCTCAACCTACTCCGGTCTCTGCCCTGACCATTGCCGGCATGAATGACGTTCTCAACTCCCAGGGATATACCCAGGCTGCATGGTGGTATCGCATTCCCAGGGAAGCGTGGGTTCTGATGGTTCTCATCGCGATCTATGCCAATCTGCTGATGGGTTTTGGCGCGCAGGGTCCGCGAACAAATTCTCTGCTGCTTGTACTCCCGTTTCTCGTGTCCATCTCGTTCCTGCTGATCGCGGACATCGACAGCCCGCGTGGAGGTCTGCTTCGCGTGCATCCCGTCAACCTGATCTCGCTTTCGGAATCCTTCCACGGGCATTAGCTGCTTGCGACCTAAGGCAGCCTCGACTGCCTCTGGGCGTCCAGCCAGCTCTGCAAAATCAGCACAGCCGCGATCTGGTCGATCACATCTTTTCGATCCCGCGCACCGCGTCCCACCACGTCCAGGTGGCGATGCGCTTCAGCTGTGCTCATCCGTTCATCCCACAAATGCACCGGAAGGTCGAATTCCGCACGCAGACTGTCGGCAAATTTCTCTGCCGCAATCGCTCTTGGGCTGCGATCGCCGGAAAGATGAATCGGCCAGCCAATCACAATCCCGGCACAGCTGTAACGCCGTAACAGCCTTCCAATCGATCGCAAATCGTTGCGTGCGTTGGAGTGGACGATCGTCAGCAGCGGTTGCGCCGTCAAGCCCAAACCATCGGAAATGGCCACACCGATTCTTCGCGCCCCATGATCCAGCCCCAGGATGCGAGGAACGGCCTGCGGACCGAGCATTTCCTCCAGCGATGGCGGCGAACTTGGCGGGGTCTCCACCAGGCTGATGGTACTCGAAATGCCGGGGAACCGGGCCCAGAAGTGGCGCGTACCACCTACAATATAGGGAGGCGTTTGAAAGCCCTTTGGAGTCCGTGTCTGCCGTGCGTGCGTTCCTGGTGTTTGTCCTAGTCCTGATACTCGCCACCGCAGGTGCCTATTTCCTGCTGATCCTGCCGTTTGGCCCGTCGGCACCTACCCTGGTAACCATCGCGCCGGGAACATCGGTCAATGGCATTGCGTGGACGCTCCAGAAGAATGGCATCATTCGCAATCGGTTTGCCTTTGACCTGGTGGCGCGGGTGGAGCGACGCACCCTGAAGGCTGGCGTCTATCGCTTTGATCATCCTGCGCCCTTGCTGGATGTATACCAGCGACTGCGCATTGGCGATGTCTACACCATCGCGCTGACGATTCCAGAGGGCTACAACATGTTTGACGTTGCCGCCGCAATGGAAAAAGCCGGCCTCGGTTCTCGCGAAGTCTTCCTCACCGCCGAAGAACACGATACCGGCCTGATTCGCGATCTGGATCCCAAGGCGCCAAGTTTGGAGGGATACCTTTTTCCAGACACCTACAAGCTGGCGCCAAATATGACGCCGGACGAGATTCTAGGAGAGATGGTGGCACATTTTCGTCAGGAGGCGCAGCGGCTGGGGTTGACGCAAAATATTCCCGCGACCGTCACCTTAGCATCGCTCGTGGAACGGGAGACTCCCGTGGGCAGCGACCGTCCCTTGGTCGCCAGCGTGTTTCAAAATCGCCTGGCCCAGAATATGCCTCTCGACACCGATCCTTCCGTGATTTACGCAGCCCTGTTAGAAAAGCGCTACCGCGGCACAATCTATGCATCTGATCTAAAGGCCCAGTCGCCGTATAACACCTATACACATACGGGATTGCCTCCCGGGCCAATTTGCAATCCTGGAATTCCCTCATTGGAGGCTGCCATGCACCCGGCTCATACCAACTTTCTTTACTTCGTCAGCGATCCCGCAAATCCAGGTCATTCCCGCTTCGCGGCCACGCTGGAGGAACATGAGAAAAACGTGGCTGCGTATCGCAAAGCGCAGCCCGCGCAACAGCCAGGGGATGGTAGATAATTTTGCAGCGACTGCTGGCGAATCTTCGAAAACGTTTCTTGGCTCTGGCCTCCGCCAGCCCCTCCAACAGTGCTTCAGCTGTCGGGCGGGCGATGCTCCTGTGTCTGCCGATGCTGGCATTCACCGGCTGCCTGAAACATACGCGCATTCTCGAGCGTCCACAGGCGCCTGCCGTGGTGATGACTGCCAGCCCTCAACAATTGATCGAGGGACTCGACCAACGCTACGATGCCATTCATTCCATGCTTGTTACGGTGCTGATTCAGGCATCGGTCGGCGGCGCCAGCAAAGGCAAAGAGACTGATTACACCTCCTTCCGCGGCTACATTCTCTTGCGCCAGCCATCCATGCTGCACGTCATCGGGATGCTGCCTGTTATCGAGACGCGGATGTTCGATATGGTCAGCGATGGAAAGACTTTCACCCTCCTGATCCCGCCAAAGAGTCTCGCAATCACCGGAACCGGTGCGGTCATCACTCCCTCGAAGAATCCGCTGATGAATCTGCGCCCGGCAGTGTTTTACGATTCACTCTTGATCAAGAAAGTGCTGCCGGACGACTTGGTCTATGTCACCAGTGATACCGGCATCGTGCGCGATCCAAAAACGCATCACCTGATGGCCGAGCCGGACTACGAGCTGGGCATTCTGCGCCGCGTCGGAACCAGTCAGCAGCTCACGCCGGAGCGGGTCGTTCATATCAGTCGCACCAATCTGCTGCCGTTTCAGCAGGACCAGTACGACTCTCACGGGATTCTGGTAACGCGCACCCTGTACACCACCTACCGCGTCTTCGACGGCATTCCGTACCCGACGAAAATTACCATCAACCGCCCGATCGATGGCTATCAACTCACGCTGACAATTGAGAAGCTGACCTTCAATCATCCGTTGGCGAATGATCAGTTTGAACAGAAAATCCCCTCAGGCACCAAGTTCCAAAGGTTGCCGTAGAGCACACCCAGCGCTCCTGTCAGTGGAAGAGCAGTCATCCCGAACGAAGGGCGCAGCCGCGACCGCAGTCGAGGCACCTGTTTCTCTGTCACATGGGCCGGCGCATTGGTTACGCCATCACCACGGCCGGTTCCGCTGGAACTCGCGTGACACCGCTCGCCTCGCGCGTAATCCGCAGCACAAGGATGTCATCCTGCTGGCCAAAGTTCTGCGCCGCCGCCGCGACCTCCGCTGCAGTGATGGGTTGCTCCAGCAATTGATTCACCCGCTCGAACCCGAACAGCTGGCCATCCTCGTCCTGCGCTTCCACCACGCCATCCGACATCAACAGCAGCCTGTCTCCAGGCTCCAGTTGAAAATGCATCAGCGAAAATTTTGCGACGGGCGTCATACCTAATGGCAACGCACCTTCCATCGGCAATTCTTTCCCATTCAAATACGGCGGCAAATGTCCCGCATTTGCCAGCGTGACCGCTCCATCTTGAGCGACGCGCAGCGCCAATCCAGTGGCATGAGCCTGGCCGCGTCCGCACAGCCTTTGGTTCAGCGCATTCAGCGTGGTCAGCGGATCGTTACTGTGCGCGGCCTCGGCGCGAATCGCTCCCACAATCAAGGCCACCAGCATTCCCGCCTGCAGTCCATGTCCCGTCACATCGCCCACCACAATCAGCACGCTGCCATCGCTGGGCTCAGGAATGATCTGGAAAAAGTCCCCTCCCACCTCACGTGCCGGACGATATTCACTCTCGATCGTCAGCCCGGCGACCTGCGGCAATGCTTCAGGAATCAGTACCTGCTGCACCTCCCGCGCCTGCTTCACATCCTGTTCCATCGCTTGTTGCTTACGTTGAGAATTGCGGAAGTGGCGCAGCACAACCACTGAGAAGCACGTCAGAAGCGCAATGTCGGTGAAACTAGAAAGCACCACAGGTACCCCGAACGGAAACCATTGGGTGCGTACATGCAGGAACCGCAGCACCGGCTCCAGGGTTGGCAGGACGTAGAAGAACAACGCCAGAAAAAGTGCTGGTCGTTCCCGGTCTGGACGTCTCCAACCCAGCACAGCAATCGTAATTGCCAGCGCCCAGGCCGCCGCGCTCGATAGGAATTGGTTGATGGTGTTGGCACCAAACACACCATGCGATACAGTTCCGCGCAAGAGAATTAGCTGGAAAATCAGTCCTGTCGAACCGAACCACAAGATCAGGGCGACGATAAGGTTGCGCAACCATTTCTTATCCGCCACGCCGAAGTAGACCAACCACGTCATCAGCCACAGGCCAATGGCGATCGGGTTGAGCACAGACAGAACGATGGCTTGCTGCAACGCCGACATCCATTCGGTCGTCAATGAAAAGAAAAGAATTGCAAGCGCAACGCCCGTCGCAAAAGCGGCGCTGATCGGCCACAGCAGGATTTTCTCGGCCCGGTCGAAAAAGTACAGCATCAGTATCAAGAAGCAAAATACGAAGTACATCGCCGAATCCGCCACTATGGTTGATACCGCACGAAACAGTTCTTCCCATGCCACGTGATAGGCAGCGTTGATCGAGTTCGCAAATCCAAAGATTGGCGGTGCGTGCATGCCTCCGGGCAAAGATTGCAGCAGGGTGCGCGGCGCCATATAAAACCGGAACGCAAGCTCCATCGTTCCGTCCGGACTCTGTTGCAGAACATCGGCCGGAATCGCATACTTCACTGGCCGCGAGTAATAGATCGTCGGCACGGATCCCGTAAAACTTCCGAATTCTCCAATGAGACGGCCATCTACAAACAGCTGATAGCTGTCATCCACATCTGTCGGCGCAAGCAACGCCAGCGCCTCGTCCGCTCCCTGCACACGAATCCGCATGCGGTACCACGCATATCCTGCGTATCCCGCGTGTCCCTTCCCCGTCCACCCGGGAGAAAACCCTTCAAACCCCATGGTCGGATCAATCGACTCTTTCTTGGCTCCCAGGTCGACAACTTCCCAATCACCATCATCAAAATTCGGGTCGGCCCACTTGGCATCGTCGCCGATATGGAATCTCCACGGACCGGTCAGCGGCACCACCGAATGTCCGAGCGTCACCTGCGTCGTCCCCACATCTGACGTTGAAGCGCGTGCTGCGCGCAACCCAATGCCCGACAGGACGAACAATACCAACATTGCGATCGTTTTCTTCATGCATGCACCGTTCGTAAAGCGTCTATGCGTGTGACTGATAGTACAGAGATGTCGTCTTCCTGGCCGAAGTTTTGTGCGGCCGCCGCAACTTCCGCCGCAGTGATTGACTTCCGCAGCAATTCCTCGATGCGCTCGAATCCGAACAGCTGGCCCTTGGCGTCCTGCGCCTCCGCCACTCCATCCGAAATCAACAACAGCCGATCCCCCGGCGCCATTTGAAAATGCATCAAGGAAAACTCCGCGCTCTCCACCATGCCCAGCGGCAGCGCGCCTTCCATGGGCAACTCTTTCCCATTCAAATACGGCGGCAAGTGTCCGGCATTTGCCAGAGTCGCCGAACCATCCGCGGCAATGCGTAGCGCCAGGCAGGTTGCATGCGCATGACCACGACCGCAGAGTCGGCGATTCAATGACTGCATCATGCTCATCGGATCGAAATTGGTGTCCGTCTGGTTTCGGATTGCTCCCACAATCAGCGCCACCAGCATCCCGGCCTGCAGTCCATGGCCCGTCACGTCGCCCACAACAATCAGCACGCTGCCATCGGTCAGATGCGGAAGAATCTGGAAGAAGTCGCCACCAACTTGTCGCGCCGGACGGTATTCGCTCTCAATCATCAGTCCTGGAACATGCGGCAGCTCGTCGGGAATCAAAACCTGCTGCACCTCCTGCGCCTGTTTTATATCCAGCTTCCACTGTTCTCGCTCACGTTGCGATCGCAGAAATCGCCGCAGCAACAGCACCGTGATGATACCCAGCGAAAGTACGATGGCGATCTGGCTGATATCGATCGCGAATCCAAACGGGAAAAAGAACACCGGAACCAGCAGCACCAGCAACTCACTCTGATACAGCGAAACGATCACCAGCAACACCACCGGCAGCGCCAGCCATCCTTCGGTCGGGTCCCGACGAATCCCTTCGTAGGTGACCCAGAGAAGCAAAGCTCCCAGCAGCAGCTTCAACGTCAGCGTGATCGGCGAAAGCCAGACGATGGCATGGATCGGGACCACGCTGCCATACAGAGGCGCTCGCAGCATGCAGGTGCCAAGCAGCAGCAAAGCAACCAGCGTCCAAACTGTCCGGTGCACGCGCGCGATATGGCCGGTCCGATCCAAACGGAACCAATACGCCCAGAAGAGCACCCACAATCCCATCGCCAGCGGGCCAGGAATCAAATCTCGAAGCAACACTTCGGCTGTCGAGTTGATCCAGGTGGTGTAATATCCGCAGACGATCAAAAAGGGGTACACGGCGAGAGAAATGCAGGTGAGCGCTAACACAAGATAGGCTTTTTCATCCCGGTCCATCCAGAACAACGCCAGGGCCACCAGCATGGCCGTCAACAAAATCCATATTTCCAGGAAGTCGCTTTCGTTTGCCCGGTCCAACACGTCCCAGTCCAGGCGCAACAATGCCTGCACCACTGAAGCGCGCCCCAGCACCGGGGCCCCATGCATTCCACCGGTGTCCGGATCGTAGAGCGGTGTGGCGGCGGACATCCACATGCGGACGGCGATCGTCATGGGTCCATTGCCCAGATCCGCCGGAAGCGAGAAGGCCCGCGGCTGGGTCATGTACAGCGTGTTCCCCTGTGGTTCGAAGCGGCCGAACTCCCCAATCATGCGGCCATTTACGAACACCTGGTAAATGTCATCGACATTTTCCGGCATCTTAAGAGCCAGCTCGCCGTTCTCGCCACGCTGCACATTGTCTTGAATGTCGACCCGCAGTCGATACCACGCATAACCGGCGTAGCCAGGAAATCCGCGCGTGGTCCATCCCGGCACAAACCCGCTGTTGCCGGTGATCGGGTCATATGATCCCGGCGGCGGCGTCAGGTCTATCGTGCCCCAGGCGGAGTCGTCGAAGTCGGCAGCGGCCCACCCCAGGTCGTCGCCAGTACGAAACTTCCACGGCCCATTCAACGCGAACGTCGCCTGCCCAAGAGTGATGTGCGCGAGCGGCGTGGCTGGAGATGCAGACGCCGCGGGGATGATTGCGGAGCCACCCGGCGCAGCCTGCGCACTGATCGGCAAAGCAATCAACGGCCACATCAGCAGCGTGAGCCAGATTGTTCGCATAGGCGGGCACTTCACAAATATCAGTCAGGCCAGTTTTTGGCAACGGAGAAATGGTCCGTGGCCGTTCGCGTGGCTGATTCGTCATGCCGCGTCAGGAGGGGATGTTTTGCTTCGCTTCAGAGATATTCGGACTTTTAGACGATCGCTGTTGCCGCCACATCCGGCTTTTTGCGCAGAAATTTCAACGCGGGTGCTGTCATCGCGGTAGTGATCAACGCCACCAGTACAAGGATCGTGAATAGCTGCGTATCGATCGCGCCGGCCTGCAGCGCCAGGTTCACTACGACCAAATCGATCAATCCGCGGGTATTCATCAGGAAGCCCAGCAACAGTGAATCTTGAGGCGGCAAATCAGATTGCCGCGCGCCATAATAGGTTCCGCCCACTTTACCTGCAATCGCGATCACCAACAATACCAGAAACCAAAACAGAACATTCTTGCCGCCCAGATCGCGAAACTCTGTGTGGATGCCGGTCACCGCAAAAAATACCGGCAGCAGCAATACCGAAACCAGCGGGTGAATCGTTCGCTCCAATTGACGATGCCAATGATGCAGACGAGGCACGCACATGCCCGCAAGGAAGGCGCCGAACAGCGCATGCACGCCCAGCCGCTCGGTGACGAACGCGCATCCCAGGATGAAAACCAGGAAAACTGCCAGCAGCACATTGGAAATGTTAGGCGCGCCTTTCCATCGGACTAGCCTGGCCAGCGCCGGACGAACCACGCCCAGCAGAAAAACGCCGAACACCACCAGCAGCAGCATCTTCAACAGCAGGATCCAAACGGAAGAGTTGACGGAATCAATCATCAACGCCACCGCCAGCAGAATCCATCCCAGCACATCGGCAATCGCCGCACAGACCAGCGCCAGCATGTTCAGCTTGGCATCGCCCGTCCCGTTATCGCGCAGCATCCGCGCCAACACCGGAAATGCCGTCGTACTCAGTCCCACGCCGACAAACAGCAGAAAGGCTGCGAAGTTCGGGTTGGTTCCGTGGAAGTTGCGATACATCACCATGCCCAGCCCGCATCCCAGTGCAAAAGGAATCACCATGGAGAGCAGGCTGATCTTCATCGCCGCCTGCCGCTGCTTCCACACCGACTCGAAATCCAGGTTCATTCCTTCCAGAAACAGGTAGAGCACCATGCCCAGTTCACTGACCAGTGACAAATCATGCAGGGAGCCCAGCGGAAACAGATTCGCAATCAAATGCGGCATGGCATAGCCAAACACCGACCGCCCCAGAAGAATCCCGCCCAGCATTTCTCCCACCACGCGCGGCTGGCCCAGCTTGCCCAGCAGCACACCGCACATGCCGGTGACCAACACAATAACGGCGATCTGCAACAAAAATAGGGCTAATGCGCTCATGCGTGAATGGAATGTCTTTTTCTGTTGTATCAGGATTGTAGGTCAGGTCGTCGTGCATGGAAATTGCGGCCGACTCGATTTCTGCCCTTGCGATCTGAAATCCTCAAGCAGCGGCGACAGCAACCTTTGCGCAAATCATTGGCAACTCGCGGATCGGCCGCAATCTCCTATTACAGCGGAGTCCAAAAGTTCCGCATGTTCAAAATTCGCAGTGTATCCTCAGCTGTCTTCGTTCTAGCCGCTATCTTCACAACCTGTTTCGCACGGTCTCCCGCAACCGCCAGCCCTTCTCAGGCCGCCTACGTCTCAATCAGCGTGGCAGCCGGCAGTCATCGCTTCGCCGTCATCGCCACCAACACCGCTGGCCAGAAGTGGGAGAGCACCGTCGACGCAACCGTGCAATAGACGCTTTGATGGTTACAGGAGAGAAAATTCTGCGGACTCGCGTAGAGTTCGCAGGACACACGCTAGGATGTGCGGATCGCCTGCAGAAGAAGACCAGGTAATTCTCAGCCGCGCTTAGTTGTGGTTGAAGTCGCGAATGGTATCGCTGGCGGCATTCGCCGCTTTGCCGGCAGTATCCTGCACTGCGCCGGCAATCTGATCGACCACGCCTCGCCCAGCCAGATCATCGTCGCCCGTGACTCGGCCGACAGTTTCTTTCACCTTCCCAAGAAAACCTCGTCCCGTCCCTGCAATGCGCTGCTTGCTTCCCCACAGGTCGGTTCTGTCGGCAGCCGCCTCTAGTTCGTCGAACTCGGCGGCGTACCGGACCGCGCGGCGATCCAGGAAGATATAGGTGGCGACGATGCCGAGAGCCAGCGGTACCCAAACTAGGCGCTTCATTCGTTTTTCTCCTGTCACAGGTAGGATGCCGACGAAACCTTCGGCGATTACGGTGAGTCAGACTGTTCGTCTTGTTACAGGTCAGCCTTCGCCATCGCTCCAGAATTCACAACAAGCGGGCTGCGGCTGTAGTAGCCCTCGCCTGTCTTCCTGCATCCTACGCTGTAGCGCTATGAGAGGGAACCATGACCGCAATTCCAGAAAAGACCCGCAAGCACGTCGGCACAGATTCGAACCCGGCTCCCACCCCAGAATCCCGTCACACCATCGATCGAGAAGCGCCTGCGGGATCGGAAAACTCGCTTGGCGAGGAGAGCGTTCGCGATGGCCGTCCCTCCACCAAAGACGATGTGGTTGAGGCAAAGGACGAGATGCCACCGGGTTCTCCGAATTAGACCGACCGCATAGTCCTACTATTTTCAATAGTTTACGAGAAGTATTAAATTTGATATAAATGCACTCATATTATCTTCCTGTTTGTGCTATATTGTTTTCAGGCGTACCGGCTGGGCTGTCGAATCTCGCCCGCCGTGTCTCCACCTATTTCTAAACACACTCAGGAGGTAAACCCATGGCCATTACACGTTGGACACCATTTCAAGACATGTATACCCTGCAAAACAACCTCAACTCCTTTCTGCGCGAAGTGAATCGCGGCGAGGATGAATCCCTGTCCTCGAGCGCGTTTGTTCCACCCGTCGACATCTATGAGGATGCGAATCACATCGTGCTCAAGCTGGAAGTCCCCGGCATGAAGCTGGAAGATTTCAACATTCAGTTGGAAAACAATGCGCTCACGGTTCGCGGCGAGCGTCACTTCGAGAAAGAAACCAAGGAAGAGAATTACCACCGCGTCGAGCGTCGCTATGGCAGTTTTGCCCGTGTCTTTACGCTCCCCAACACGCTGGACTCGGAGAGCGTGAAGGCGAACTACGATGCCGGCGTTTTGACCATCGAGCTGGGCAAGCGCGCCGAAGCCAAGCCGAAGCAGATTAAAGTTTCGGTCAGCGGTGCTGCTCCGGCCAGCGGACCCAAAACCGTCGACTCGAAATCAACCGAGCCGAAACCAGCCGAGTCTAAACCTGCGGCATAATTAGGTTCGAGGCAGGATTCGGATGGACTTGATTCATCCAGACAGGGCAGGGCATCCGCAGAAAAACGCGACCCCTGCCCCGTTTTCTCCATCCATAGAAATAGACCGCTTCAGAAATTCCTCACGAAAGCAGGAACCGTACCATGGCCGTTCGCTGGGACAAACTTACAGTAAAAGCGCAGGACGCCGTACAGACGGCCACCAATCTGGCCAGCGACAACGGCAATCCGGAATTGCAGCCGACCCATTTGCTGTTGGCCTTGCTGCAGGATAAAGAAGGCATCGTCACGCCCGTGTTGCAGAAGGCCGGCGCCAATCCAGAGGCTCTGCGCGCACGACTCGAAAAAGCCCTCGCCACATTTCCCAAAGTTACCGGCGACTCCAACCAGGCGCAGCCCTCCAAAGCCTTCCTCAAGGTTGTCGAGCAGGCATTTCAGGAAGCCGCCAACTTTAAAGATGAATATGTTTCCACCGAGCACTTGCTGCTCGCCATCGCGCAACAGAAAAATGATCCCGGGCAAATGGCACTGGCCGCGGAAGGCGCCACTCACGATGCCATTCTGCGCGCGTCTAACAACTGTGCGCGGCACGCAGCGCGTGACCGATCAAAATCCTGAAGCGAAGTTTCAGGCGCTCGAGCGTTATGCTCGCGATCTGACTGAGTTGGCGCGTCGCGGCAAGCTCGATCCCGTCATCGGCCGCGATGAAGAAATTCGCCGCGTGGTGCAGGTGCTGTCGCGCCGCACCAAAAACAATCCCGTATTAATTGGTGAGCCGGGCGTTGGCAAAACCGCCATCGTCGAAGGTCTCGCGCGCCGTATCGTTTCCGGTGATGTGCCCGATGTGCTGCGTGACAAGCGCGTCATCTCGCTCGACCTCGGTGCCATGCTCGCGGGCGCAAAATATCGCGGCGAATTTGAAGATCGCTTGAAAGCGGTGCTGAAAGATATTGAAGATGCGCAAGGCGGCATCATCCTTTTCATCGACGAGCTGCATACGCTGGTTGGCGCAGGCGCAGCAGAAGGCGCCATCGACGCCAGCAACATGCTCAAGCCGGCCCTGGCGCGCGGTGAGCTGCGGGCCATCGGCGCCACCACGCTCAACGAATATCGCAAGTACATCGAGAAGGATGCGGCTCTCGAACGGCGCTTCCAAATCGTCTATGTTGGCGAGCCCAATGTCGAAGACACCATCGCGATTCTGCGTGGCCTGAAGGATCGCTACGAGACGCACCATAATGTGCGCATCAAAGATTCCGCCATCGTCGCTGCGGCAACTCTGTCGCATCGCTATATTTCCGACCGCTTCCTGCCAGACAAAGCCATCGACCTGGTGGATGAGGCAGCGGCTTCGCTCGCCATCCAGATCGGCTCCGTACCC
Organism: uncultured Acidobacteriota bacterium; assembly: GCA_963794795.1. GTDB lineage: Bacteria > Acidobacteriota > Terriglobia > Terriglobales > Acidobacteriaceae > JAKAAZ01. The sequence goes on from CAWCFC010000022.1 coordinate 334,736, forward strand.
ACGGAGATCGATCAGCTGGAACGGCGCGCCACCTCGCTTGAAATTGAGCGCACCGCCCTGAAGCGGGAGAAAGATCCCAACTCCAAAGAGCGATTGAAAGAAGTGACCAAGGAACTGGCAACACTGCATGAAGAAATCGCCGCTCTGCGCGCGCATTGGCAAAAAGAGCGCGGCGACATCACCCGCCTTGCGGAATTAAAGAAGCAGGTGGAAGCCATGCGTCAGGATGCGGAGGAGCAGACACGCCGCGGCAATTTCGAACGTGTCGCGCAAATTCAGTATGGCGAGCTGCCTAAGCTGGAGGCCGAGCTGAAGAAGCTGAATGCTGCCCAGGAAGGCGCTGCCGGCGGTCCGCGCATGTTGAAAGAAGAAGTCGACGAAGAAGACATTGCGAAAATCGTCAGCAAATGGACCGGGATTCCCATCTCCAAAATGCTCGAAGGCGAAGTGCAGAAGCTGGTGCAGATGGAAGATCGCTTGCGTGAGCGCGTTATCGGTCAGGACGAAGCTCTGCGCGTGGTCGCCAATGCAATTCGCCGTTCCCGCGCCGGCCTTAGCGATCCCAATCGCCCCATCGGCTCTTTTATTTTCCTAGGCCCCACCGGCGTCGGCAAAACCGAAACTGCACGCGCCCTGGCTGAGTTTCTCTTTGACGATGAGCAGGCCATGACCCGCATCGATATGTCGGAGTATATGGAGAAGCATGCGGTTTCACGCTTGATTGGCGCGCCCCCGGGCTATGTCGGCTATGACGAGGGCGGCCAGCTCACCGAAGCTGTGCGGCGTCGCCCGTATTCCGTAGTGCTCTTCGACGAAATTGAAAAAGCGCATCCCGACGTCTTCAACGTCCTGCTGCAGGTGCTCGATGATGGCCGTCTCACTGACTCGCGTGGACGCACTGTCGACTTCAAAAACACGGTGCTCATCATGACCTCCAACCTGGGGGCGCAGTTTTTGAACACTGAAGCGCTGCAGGATGAAGCCAGCTTCGATGCGGCGCGCGAACAGGTCATGCAGGTAGTGCGGCAAAGTTTCCGTCCGGAGTTTTTGAACCGTGTCGACGACATCGTCATCTTCCGTCCGCTCGGCGAGGAGCAGTTGGAGCACATCCTGACCCTGCGCATCGCCGACCTGAATCGTATGCTCGCCGATCGCCGCATCACTGTCGAAATGACCGAAGCCGCGAAACGTCAGCTGTTCTTGACCGGCTACGATCGCGCCTACGGGGCTCGTCCGCTGAAGCGCGCAATTCAGCGGCTCATCCAGGACCCCTTGCCATCAAGATTCTCGATGGCGAAGTGGTGCATGGCGATCACGTGCTGCTCGATGCGGATCCGCTCCATAATCGGCTGGAGATCAAAGTGCTCGCCCGCACTGAGGTCAACCTCGGCTAACGAATGTCAGGCCTTCCGCCAACGCGGAAGACCTGCCTCAGCTGGATGTAGTAACGTATTGCATTCATAACGCGTCATGATACTATTGCTGCATGATTGTCAGCTTCCGGGACGCAGATGCCGAACTGCTCTGGAAAACCGGCAAGAGCCGCAAGATCCCGGCAGCCATTCGGCGAACAGCTTTTAAACGTCTGTCAATTCTGAACGCGGCGCTTGGGCTGGCTAACCTGTCTGTGCCGCCCGGCAATCGGCTGGAGGCATTGTCGGGGGATCGTAAGGGCCAGCACAGCATTCGCGCGAATGACCAATACAGGGTTTGCTTCGTATGGCGTTCCGGAAACGCATACGACGTGGAAATTGTGGACTACCACTGACGGAGGATACGTATGGCAAAGCCGTTTGCAATTCATCCAGGGGAAATCCTTCTTACGGAATTTATGGAACCGTACGCATTGACGGCGTATCGCCTGGCGAAGGAGCTTTGCGTACCGGTTCCGCGAGTCAACGACATCGTGCGCGGCAAGCGCGCGATCTCTGCTGACACGGCGCTGCGGCTGGGAATTTACTTTGGGCTCCCCGCACAGTTTTGGCTCAATCTGCAGAATGACTACGACCTGCGCCTCGCAGCCAAGCCCAGTGCATTGCAAAAGATCAAGCCACGTTCCAAAGCTGCATAAACTGATCTTCAAGCCAGCAGTGAGTGTCAAAGATTCGTTATGGGTCGCGCACGCGCAATCTAACTGATAGGAGAAACCCTCATGAAGGTCGGAATCATCGGTTCAGGAGACGTGGCCCAGGCGTTGGGAGATGGCTTCCTCGCCCACGGACATGAAGCCATGCTCGGCACCCGCAACGCATCCAAGCTCGCGGACTGGCAGCGCAAAAATCCCAAGGGCCGTGTCGGTAGCTTCGCCGAAACAGCTGCCTTCGGAGAGATTGTCGTTCTCGCGGTCAAAGGCCTGGTCGCGGCCGAAGCCTTGCGCGGCGCCGGCATCGACAACCTTGCCGGCAAAGTCGTCATCGACGCCGTCAATCCCATTGCCGATGAACCTCCCGATCACGGCGTCCTCAAATTCTTTACCGGTCCCAATGAGTCGTTGATGGAATCCCTGCAGCAGCAATTTCCCGCCGCCCATTTCGTGAAGGCATTTAATTCCGTCGGCTGTCAGCTGTTCGTCAACCCAAAATTCGATGCCGGAAAACCCACCATGTTCATCTGCGGAAATGATGATTCAGCCAAAGCCACGGTGAAGAAAATTCTCGATCAATTTGGTTGGGACACTGCCGACATGGGCACGGCCGAGGCTGCACGCGCCATCGAACCGCTCTGCATCCTCTGGTGCATCCCCGGATTCACGCGCAACCAATGGAACCACGCCTTCAAACTGCTACGCCAGTAGATGAATCTGGCGACGTCATCCGTCACTATATAATCGATATTATATAGTGGTAGAGGAAGGGTTCGATGCCAAAACTTAAAGTCACCACCGTGGGCGCGTCCGCCGGAATCATCCTGAATAAGGAAGTGATGGCGCGCCTGAAGGTGAAAAAAGGCGATTCGCTCTACCTGACGGAAGCGCCAGATGGCTACCGCATCACGCCGTATAATCCCGACTTCGAGCGCCAAATCCAGCTTGCCGAGGACATCATGCACGATGATCGCGAGATTCTGAAAGCGCTCTCCCGGTGAAGCGTTGGCGCTGGGTTCGCGCCGACGTTCTGCACTCAATCCACGATCGCCAGATTGCCGAACATGGCGGGCCGGCCGGCGTTCTGGACATGGGGCGGGTGGAAGCCGCCCTGGCGCATCCACGAAATCTTGCAGCCTACGAGTCGCCGGATGCTGCGGCCCTGGCCGCCGCATATGCGCACCGCCTGGCGCGAAGCCATTGTTTTGCCGACGGTAACAAACGAACCGCATGGGTGGCTGCAAGACTCTTTCTTGCCGATAACGCATTTCTTTTGCGCTTCGATCCAGCGGATGCCGTCCGAACCATGCAATCAGTCGCCGCGGGTACTGTGAGCGAATCGGAACTTGCCGCCTGGTTTCGCGAGAGGATATTCCGCTCCTGAATCTCTCGCGACCGCTCACCCATCACGCCTCATAATCAAGCTCGGCAGCGACAGCCAGCAGCGGCATCAGCCAGTCCACCAGCTTCTGATGCACTGGATGGACGAAATAGGCCTCAAGCGACGCCTGATCGCGAAACTTCATCACCCCGCCGTGGGTAAATCCCTGCGAACGCGGCGATATGTTCGCGTTGTAGCTGGTCTCCATCAAGCCCAGGATCTGCCCCTGCAATGCGCGAATGCTTTCCGCCGCCTGTTGCTTATCCTGCGTGGTAGCCTGCGGTTTCCATTGAAACAAGAAGGCGTGGACAATCATGGCCGAGAATTACCCCTTTTCTCTTCTGAGTTATGAATCCTCACCGAAGCCCGGTGAATCTGCTTAACCAGAAGTGTAGCCGAGGAGAAACGGAAATGGCCGTGACTTGGATAACTGTTTGCGTCGCTGTGGTCTCGATCCTCCTGTGGAACAAACGCAGGAGAGATATCCAGCAGATGAAGCGGCACAGCATCACGCCGGAAGCCCTCTATACGTTGTTAGCTGGCCATCGAGATGTCCTTGTCTTCGATGTGCGGGAGCCTCTCGATTTGTTCGTCGATTCTGAGATTATTCCGGGCGCAATACGGATCGCTCCAAGAGAAATCCGCGACAATCCAGCGCTGATACCAAAAGAAAAAGAAGCGGTAGTGTACTGTACCTGCCCAAGCGATAAGACCAGTCGCGGAATCTTGCAGCGTGCCCTGGCCGTGGGCTTTGTGCGCATCAAATTCCTGAAAGGCGGCCTGGAAGGATGGAAAGCGAAGGGCTACCCCGTCGAGCCGTTCGTAGAATCGTTCCGCCTCGACACTGGTACCTAGGAGTGTCTTGAAAAATCTCGGATGCCTAAGCCGTCAGCGCTTTCGGGCAACCACGACCCGCGGAATCCCCTGCAAATCCGGGATAGATTCCACTCCAACCCAATCCGCGTCGTTCAGCAGCGCACGCACCGCTGCGCGCTGGCCCTGGCCAATTTCCATCATCAGCCACCCGCCAGACGCCAGCAGAGGAAGCGCATCCGGAATCAGCCGCCGATAGACTTCCAGTCCCGTCGGGCCGGCGAACAGCGCCTGCGCCGGCTCATATTCGCGCACCTCCGCCGGCAGCGACTTGCGTTCGAATGCCGCCACGTAGGGCGGGTTCGAAACGATGGCATCGAAGCGCTCCTCCGCAACTGCACCCAACAAATCGGACTCGAGAAATCGAATGCGCGCGGCCACTGCATTCGCTTTTGCATTCTCCCCCGCGACCGCCAATGCCGCCGGGCTGACATCCAGCGCCGTCACTTCAGCCGTCGGCAGCGAGTGTGCAAGCGCCACCGCAATCGCGCCCGAACCCGTCCCGACATCTGCAATCCGCGCAACTGGCAGGTCCTTCAGGCGCGCGATCGCAGCTTCCACCAGGTGCTCCGTCTCTGGCCGCGGGATCAAAACATCCGGCGTCACATGAAATGGCAAACCAAAAAATTCCTGCTCGCCTGTAATGTACTGGACGGGCACGCCGCGCAAACGTTGCTGGATCGCCGCATTGAATGCTTCCGTCTGCAGCGCCGTCAACGGCCGTTCGCGATAGGCATACATCTCCGCGTGCGGAATTCCCAGCACATGACGCAGCAGCAGGATCGAGTCTGCACGACTCCGTGCCGCAGGGATGGAGTCGGACTCGTCCAGCAGGGAAGTCCCCCACGCGATCGCGTCGCCGATGGTCATCGACTCTGCGAACATGCCTCTCATGCCGACGCCGCGTCGTGCTTTCAGCCGCTCCGCCTGGTCATGCGAAATCAAGGCGTCGACAACGGGCTGCAATTTTCCCTCCATCACTTCGGAAAGCTGATGAATGGTCAGGCCGATGCGATGATCCGTCAGCCGGTTCTGCGGAAAATTATATGTACGAATCTTCTCGCTGCGATCGCCGCTTCCCACCATTTGCTTCCGTTCCTTGGCCAGCGCCTGCTGCTGCTTCTCCATTTCCACTTCGTACAACCGCGATCGCAAGACTCGCATTCCCTTCTCGCGATTTTTGATCTGCGATTTCTCGTCCTGACAACTCACCACGGTACCCGTCGGCAAATGCGTGATGCGCACTGCGGAATATGTAGTGTTCACCGACTGCCCGCCAGGCCCTGAGGAGCAGAAAGTATCAATCCGCAGGTCCTTCGCCTCAATCTTGATGTCCACATCCTCTGCCTCCGGTAACACCGCCACCGTCACTGCTGAAGTATGCACGCGCCCTTGCGTTTCCGTCTGCGGAACGCGCTGTACGCGATGTACGCCGCCTTCATACTTCATCTGCGAAAACACGCGCTCGCCTTCAATAATCGCGATCACTTCCTTCATGCCGCGCACGCCCGACTCCGACATCGAAAGCACTTCCACCTTCCAGCGATGCAGTTCCGCAAAGCGCGTGTACATGCGGAACAGCTCCGCCGCGAACAGCGAGGCTTCATCTCCGCCCGTGCCGGCACGGATTTCCAGAATGACGTTCTTTTCGTCATTGGGATCTTTCGGCAGCAACAGCACGCGAATCCGTTCTTCCACCGCCGGCTGCTCCGCTTCCAGTTGCGCCAGTTCTTCTTCTGCCATCGCACGCATGTCAGGGTCCGGCTCGTTCAGCATCGCCTTGGCGTCGGCAATGCCGTGCTCAATGCGCTTCAGCTCGCGAATGCTTTCCACCACCGTTTGCAGGTCGCGATGTTGCTTGGTGATTTTTTGATATTGTTGCTGATCAGAGACCAGCGCCGGGTCGGCCATCTGCGCAGACAGGTCGTCATAGCGCGCTTCGATTTGTGTCAGTCGTTCAAGCATGTTCCATGTCCACGGCCGAAAGTGTCATGCGCCGAAATCGGCCAGTTCAGCGACAATTCAGTTGAGTTTTCGAGAAGAGTAAGGTCGAACGGTAAACAGCATAAGGCGGCGGGAGCCGCTAATAGTGCGTCTCACCAAGGGTGCGAATTGCGCGCGACAACGTTCGCGAGATAATGTCTGTCTGCCGCAAAGGGTGCATGTCTGCTCTATGGTAGCGCGTTTTCGGACACGCTAGGTCAGGAAGAAAGGGAACCGGCGCAATGGTCATCACCTTCCTCCCAATCCCCACGCAGGCCGACCGTAGCTCGCAGCCGGCACGCATAAAAGAAAAAATAAATAAACACAAATACAATGGTGCCTAATGCACCCGGATCAGATGACCCCCCCTTCTGCAGCCCTCGCCGGAGAATTCCATGCCGGCGACCGGCGATTCCCTAGAGCGATCACTTCTACTGCGTTCGCGTTGCTGGCGGCCGCACTTGTCATTTTGCCCTTGCTGGGACGGAAAATGTTGGGAAACTGGACGAGGCCATTAGGCTGAAGTTTGCGGAGAGTTTCTCGGACGAAGCGCTTACCCCCACGCGCAGCAAACGTGGTTGGAAAAGCCCCCGCTGGGAATGTGGATTACCGCTGCCTTCTTCCACTTTTTCGGGGCGAAGCAGTTTTGGGCGCCAGCTGCTTCCGCATATTTGCGGCATTGCCCTCGTCGCCTCCTTCATGACGACTGCCAGCGCCGGCCTCGGCCGTGCAATTCTCACCGGAGTTTTCCTGAAACCGGATGCGCGCAAGTTGCAGGGGCGAGACAGATGATCGTGCGCGCCCTCGAAGCCCTGTGGGGACGCCACGTACGACGGCGACACCACGCCGTCTACGTAAATATCTGGGCTGGATCTGGAGTGCAGCCAGCGAAAGAAGCGGCGAGCGTCACGTTGGTTTTGCTGCTATCGACCAAGATCACCTCGAGAATCTTAGACCTGGCGAGACATCGCCGTCCGTCTCGATGCACTCGCCACGGCGCGAACCCAGGCCGCAAAATCGGCGCAGTTTTGGCGTTGACGTACTGCGAATCGTTTGCTCTCCGTTGGACAGCAAAATACCTCACCAGGGACACGGAGGGCCGTGGTGGCAGGGAAAGTGATGACTGGCGACATGCAGCACAGGGCGTTGTTGTTTCCATTCGCCCTGGTTCACGCGGCGCGGCGCCGTGAGCTGCGCGAGTATTTCGTGTTTGCTGTTGTCGTTGTAGGTTTCTTTTCCTTAGTGGCCACGACAAATCCAAAGATCTCGTCGAAGAAGCGATTGCCGCAGCCACCGATCGGGAAGATCGCGGCGGTTCGCAGAACATGCCGAAGAATGCTGCTCGGAGATCTGGCGCAGGTGGCATGGAATTTCCTCTGCCGCCACGCGACACTCGGCAGGCTTATCGACAGCGCGTTTTCAAATGTTCGGCAAATCCGGGCTGGGATTGATGCTGGCCACTCCCGCCAGACCCGTCGCCCAGGAAGCCTATGCCCGCTTCGCCGCCGAAGTGGGCGACGAGTTGGCCAAGACAGACGAACCGGCGACTGCAGCGTCGACGGGAACACCAAGCGGAATTGCGGAGGAAAGCGCATCTGCAGGGCCGCTACAATCTTCGCCACACCCAACAAAATTCTCAGCAAATTGAAGCCAAGTACGATCATGCGTGCCCGATGCATTGCGGCGATCCGCAGCAGCCCGGTCGCGTCCGCATCTTTTCCCGCACTCGCGAAGACGTCACACCCAGCTTCCCAGAGTTGGCCGAATGGTTTTCCGCGGTGAGCTACTCCAGGGGCCAAGTCCGGGGGTCGACGGAGAAATTCTTCTCTCGCGGATCTTCAGCGCCGATCGCGCTTCCCGTACACTGCGCTGCAGCCGCGAACTCAGCCGTAAGCGGTGTCAGACCACGCTGATCCATGCGCACCGAAGCGCCCGTCGTCTTCATGGCTTTTGACCTGCATTTAGACGGCGACGATATACTGTTAAACCTGCCGCTTCGGCGTGTTGTCGCGAATCCGTTGCAGGTGCTTGGACCCCGCTGCCCTGCATCCGTCGATGCAAAATCTATTGTAGCTGTCGTTCGACTTGAAAGCGACAACGAGACCATTGAAAGCCCCAAGCATTGCAGGGGGGCTGCCAATGGTTGTTGGATAAATCGTTTCGTCAGTAAAATAGCTACCGTTATAGGTATCAACAACAAGTTGATGTGTTGTTGTAGACTGTAGCGCGGCATATAGAGTATTATTGGCCACCGCTAGAGCCGGAATATTCGATGACGGTTGACCGGAAACTTCGACAGGACCAGTAAATTGCACGCCGTTGGACGATACATCATACACAATATAACCGCTATATTCATATGAGTACGCAATATATAGCTGGCCATTGTAAACGGCAATCGCAGGTCCTGTTGAGCTATTAATATACCCGCCGGTTGTGACAACAGCTTGATATGGTGTTGCAAAGGTCGACCCATTGGTCGAATAGGTTAACATTAAAGTGTTAAACTCGTCTATTTGCCACCGACACAGTTACAGATACCGCAGACATCCCCGCACGACTCAAACTCGCCCCATTTCCCATGCAACCTCTCCGCAGCAAATCGAAGCAGCCTTCACCGCGGCCCAGTCACGCGGCAATGAAGGTCTGATGCTCAAGTCACTCGAGTCAACCTATCAACCCGGCCGTCGCGGCTCGGCCTGGATCAAATTGAAGCGCGAACTCGCCACCCTGGATGTCGTCATGTCACTGAGGTGTGTACCATGGGTGAGCCGCCGTCGAGTAGGATGGCCACGGTCGCCGCGCCGCTGTCTTGAGCGATTACACTTTCGCCGTGCGCGATGGTGCCCACCTGCGCAACGTCGGCAAAGCCTACAGCGGTCTCACCGATCAAGAAATTCTCACCATGACCCAGTGGTTCCTCGACCACACCGTGGAATCGAACCGCAGCCAACTGATTGTCGAGCCAAAAATCGTCATCGAAGTCGCCTTCAACAACGTCATGCAGGGTGATCGCCACGACAGCGGCTACTCGCTCCGCTTTCCCCGCATCCTGCGCCTGCGCCCCGACAAACCGGTCGAAGAAATCGACACCCTCGACCGTGTGGCCGAGCTGTTTCACTCTCAGCACGCCACATAATTCCCAACCCCGCGGCGGCGATTCTCGGCTTCTGCCCGCCGCCCTCCCCTTTCCTCCCTCACACAGGCATCTTCAAAACCCTCCAACTTCACCGGTATAATGGTTAAATTGCAATAAGCCGATGCCGTGGCATCCCGGTGTCTAGGGGATTTCGCGTATCTATTGTTGTATCTATGCGGTCCCGGATAATCCCATGACGGAACATATTAAAAAGCAATTGGAAGCGGAAATTCGTCAGTTGGAACATGAGCTGACCCACGAACTTCCCCTCGAAATCAAGAAGGCCGCCTCGCTCGGCGACCTCAGCGAGAACGCCGAGTATCACATGGCCAAGCAGCGCCAGGTGTTCGTCAACGCGCGCCTCGGCCAGCTCAAGCAGCGCATGTCAGAGCTTGCCCTGGTCAACCTGTCGAACATTCCCAGAGATCGCGCCGCCTTCGGCTCTACCGTGCTGGTTTATGATTCTTCCAAAGATGAGAAGATTGAGTACAAGCTCGTCACCAGCGAAGAGTCCGACGTCAGCAAGGGTCTCATCTCCACCACTTCGCCCATTGGGCGCAGCCTGGTGGGCAAGCGCGTCGGCGATGTCGCCACGGTCGTCACCCCCAACGGCAACCGCGAACTGGAAGTCCTCGAACTCATCACCATCCACGACAATAAAGAGTAGTCTCGTGCGTGCGGCGGCAGCGTACCCATACGGCGGTTTGAAATGACCTGGACAAGCGCGTTCGGAAGAGGTTGCGGCTTCATCCTGCAGAAGATTGTGGATGGTCTGGCCCTGACGCGCATCTCTCCCAACGTCCTTACCTTCATGGGCCTGGTCATCAACACCGGCGCCGCCTTCCTGTTCGGCTTCGCCCGGCCCCATAATAATGTCCGCATGTTCGCCTACGCCGGCCTGGTCATTATCGGTGCAGGCATTTTCGACATGGTGGATGGCCGCGTCGCCCGCCAAACTCAGCAGGTCACCGTCTTCGGCGCTTTTTTCGACTCCGTCATCGACCGCTATTCCGACGTTGCCCTGTTCTTCGGCCTGCTGGTCTACTATGCCCGCGCCGACCGCCTGTTCTACGTGTTCCTCACGGCCTTCGTCATGGTCACCTCCCTGATGGTCAGCTATACCCGCGCCCGCGCAGAAGCTCTCATCGGCTCCTGCAAGGTGGGCTTTATGGAGCGCCCGGAGCGCGTCGTGCTGATCATTCTCGGCGCCCTCTTCAACCGCTGGGGAGCGATGGCGCCCGTCCTCTGGGTTCTCGCCGTTCTTTCCACCATTACAGTCATTCACCGTATCCGCTATACATATGAGCAGACACGTCGCCTCGCCCCCGTCCGCTGACGTCGCACTAGAACCCGTACCTTTGCAGTACGTTGCGAGAAAGAGGGCCGATCAGCATGAACCTGACTGCGGAAGTCGAGCGTATCGATGCCACCACCGTGGTCGTCAAACTTACCGGGCGAATGAATCTTGGCATGCGCCTGCATGAGGTTGAATCCACCATCAACAAGCTGGCCTGCGAGGGTACCAAAGAAGCTGATCCTCGAGCTATCCGGCGTGGAGTACGCCGACAGCGCCGGCCTCGGCCTGCTCATGTTGCTCTATGGCCGGATGAAGACCGTCGGCGGCCAACTGCGCCTGGTCGCGCCCCGCAAGCAACTTCTCGACGTCTTTAAGCTCACCTGCACCGACTCCATCCTGACCATCGATCCCGACCTGGCTACCGCCTTCGCCTAGCCGGGCTGATCGCCTCAGAGAGTCGTCATCCCGACCGAGGAGGGGGACCTTCGTTTTTGTCCCTGAAGCCTGTCTTCCTACCCACCCTCCAAAATCCTCCACCCGGTCGAACCAAACCCGCCGTCCACAAGCAACCAAATTCTTTCACAAACTAGAAAAATCCCCGCCCCAATTCAGCCACTACAATAGATTCCGTGAGCTTCAAAATTGCACCCGTCCTCGCCGTTCATGGCGGCGCCTGGGACATCCCGGACGATTTGGTCGAGCCGCATCGACAAGGCGTATCCAACGCCCTCGCTGCCGGCTACACGCTGCTGGAAAAGGGCGCCTCCGCTCTCGATGCGGTCGAGACCGCCGTCGCCATCATGGAAGATGATGAGGCCTTCGACGCCGGCCGAGGCAGCTTCCTCACCAGCGAAGGCCATGTGCAATTGGACGCGTTATTGATGGATGGCGCCACCCTGCGCGCCGGCGGTGTGGCCTGTGTCGAGCGCCTCCGCAATCCCATTCATGCCGCGCGCCTCGTCCTGGATCTTAGTCCGCATGTCTATTTTGTCGGCGCCGGCGCGGAGGCCTTCGCTGCCGAACACGGCATGCCTCTCATCGATAATTCAGAACTCGTCATCGATCGCGAACGCCGTCACCTGGCCGACGCGCAGCAAAAACTGCGCAACGCTTCCTCCGCCACATCCAGCGCCGCTGCCGCCGCAGCCCATTTGAGCGCCATGCGCGCCGGCACCTCGCACGACACCGTCGGCGCCGTTGCCCTCGATGGGCGCGGCAATCTTGCCGCCGCTACTTCCACCGGCGGTACGCTGAATAAATCTCCCGGACGCGTGGGAGATTCTTCGCTCATCGGCTGCGGCTGCTACGCCGACAATCTTTCCGCCGCGGTTTCGCTCACCGGCTGGGGAGAGCCCATCATGAAACTGGTGCTCGGCAAGTGGGCCGTCGATCGCGTCCAGCAAGGCACCCCTCCCGCCCAGGCCGCGGAAGAGGCCATCGCCTATCTCTTCCACCGGCTCGGTGGCCACGGTGGCATCATCCTGCTCGGCCCGCTCGGCCGTTTTGGCGTTGCCCACAACACGCCCCGCATGGCCTGGGGCAGCCACACCGCCCGTGGCATGGAAGTCTTCGTCCGCTAGCTTTTTTTGACATCCATCCGCACTCGCGATGAAATCGCTGTAGGGACCCCATGCTGATTCTTGCCTCCGCATCGCCGCGCCGTCGCGAACTTCTCACCCAGGCAGGCTTCTCCTTCCAGGTTGAATCCATTCCCGTCAATGAAGATCCTCGGCTCCATGAAGATCCCATCCACCTGGTAAAACGTCTCGCCCGCGACAAAGCAGAAGCGGTTTTCAACGCCCAGCCGAAAACTCCCGCCTCCTCCGATGATCCGCCGCTGCTCGTCCTCGGTGCCGACACAGTCGTCGTCTGCGATCACGAAATCCTCAACAAGCCCGTCGACGACGCCGATGCCGCCCGCATGTTGCGCCTGCTCGCCGGTCGCACCCATCAGGTCATCACCGGCGTCTGCCTCATCTCGCCGCTCGGTGTCGAAGTCGCCGCCGAAACCACTCGCGTCACCATGCTCACCTTGTCCGACGAAGAAATCCTCGCCTACGTCACCACCCGGGAGCCGATGGACAAGGCCGGCGCCTACGCCATCCAGGGCCACGCCAGCCGCTGGATTCCCCGTATTGTCGGCTGCTACTTCAACGTGGTCGGCCTGCCCGTCGCGCTGGTCAATACCATGATCGAATCCGCTCGCCACAAGCTCGCCCCGCAATCCGTTTCCTAAAGTCTGGGTGAGCAATCCTCCACCGAAAAGATCGCGCCACTCATCCGCCGTACCCATATACTTCTAGTTCGAAGCATTCCACTTCGCGAGGTGCATTCTTCTCATGCGAGAGCAGCGCCCCAAACCCAAACGCTGGCGGGAACATTGCCAGAACAAATCGCCGCGGTGGGCGTATCCATTTCGCACGTCGAACTGGCTTCTCGAGTGGGTCGCGTGGTGCCTCGGTGGATGGGTCTTACTGGAGGTCCTGGAATATCTCAGCACGTTTTCTGTTCTCGTCGCCGTCATTCTCTACTTCTCCGAGAGTGGTGCTCGAGTCCAACAGCGGCATTACCAGGCCTGGCAGGTCATCAACACCGCGCAGGGCAAAGGCGGCAACGGCGGCCGCATCGATGCGATGCAGGAGCTGAATCAGGACGGAGTCTCTCTCGTCGGTATTCAAGCATCGGACAACGCGTTTCTATTCGGCATTAGCCTCAAAGGTGCCCAACTCGATCGCTGTGACCTGGACTCTTCGGATATGCGCCGGAGTGTCTTCGATCGCGCCAGCATGACCTTCTGCAATCTGGATTCCGCCAACTTTCGCGGAGCCTCGCTCGTAAACGCAGATCTCACCGACGCCGATTTAAGTGATTCCGACCTGATGGGAGCCGATCTCAGCCACGCCAACTTGTCTCGCGCCGATCTGAGCCGCGCCGATCTTCGCAACGCCGATCTGCGTGCAATTGCCTGGCGAGATATCCGGTCGATCCGCCTCGCCAATATCAAGGACGTAAAAAATCCGCCGCCCGGCTTTGTCGATTGGGCGATCGGTGCGGGTGCCGTCAACATGGCATCCGATGACGAATGGAATGCCGAAATTAAAAAAAGCCAAACCACTTCACCCGCGTCTCAATAGTGGTCCGCGTACTTTGCCTCTTCGAAATAAATCTCATCCGCCAATCAGTTATTGTCTGAATAAATATTTTTTGAAATGCCTGCCCACGTCTAATCCCCTGTGTCTCAGGCACTTGTTGCGTGCAACATGAAATGTGCTACGGGCAACCTAATTCGCTCACCCGAAAACCGATCAATTCGCACAACTTTTTTTCTCGCGCGCCGTTCTAATTACCCGAGGTGAACCAATGCGAGTGATGAAACTTTTTGCAATCGTAGCTGTTGTCGCCGGGCTTTCCTTTTTTGCTTCGTCTCCGGCAAAAGCCCAGGTCTCCTTCGGCATCAATATTGGACCAGCGCCGGTGTGCCCCTACGGTTATTACGACTACGCTCCCTATAATTGCGCTCCCTATGGCTATTACGGCCCGGAGTGGTTCTCTAACGGCATCTTCATTGGAGCCGGTCCTTGGTTCCACGGTCATCACGGGTGGCACGGTCACGTCGATAATCGCTACGATCCGCGCCATGGATATCATGGCCCTTATCCCCATCGCGGCGAGCATGGCGACTTCCATGGCTACGATCACGACCACGAGTTCCACGGAAATGCAATGCGCGGTGGTTACGACAATCATGGCAACCACGGTGGCGATCACGACCACGGTCACTAATTCAATCGCACATCGCTTCCGTCAAACAACGATGGGCCATCCGCAAGGAGGGCCCATTTTCTTTTTCCTTGAATCGGCGTAGCGCGCAACGGCGAGTCTTGCCCGTCGCTCGAAATTGATTTGTTATCCTCACCACTGTGGCAACGATTCTCCCCCCATCCAGCGAAACGCTTCTTCCTCTGCTGCAGCGCGCCTTCGGCCTCTCTTCTTTTCGCGTCAATCAAGAAGTTGTCTGCCGCGCCGCCATCGCCGGCAGAGACGTGCTCCTGGTCATGCCGACAGGCGCCGGCAAATCCCTCTGCTTCCAATTGCCCGGTATTGCGCGCGGCGGCACCACGCTCGTCATCAGCCCACTTATCGCGCTCATGGAAGACCAGGTGGCAAAACTCGCCTCCCTCGGATTTTCTGTAGCTCGCATTCACTCCGGGCTCGATCGCGCGCTTTCCCGCCAGGCCTGCGCCGACTATCTCTCCGGCGCTCTTCAGTTTTTATTCATCGCCCCGGAGCGCCTGCGGGTTCCCGGTTTTATCCAGATGCTGGCGAAACGCAAGCCCTCGTTAATTGCCATCGATGAAGCCCACTGCA
This sequence comes from uncultured Acidobacteriota bacterium, assembly GCA_963794795.1. Taxonomy (GTDB): domain Bacteria; phylum Acidobacteriota; class Terriglobia; order Terriglobales; family Acidobacteriaceae; genus JAKAAZ01. The sequence continues at coordinate 349,860 of CAWCFC010000022.1, forward strand.
TCTCGCAATGGGGGCACGATTTTCGTCCGGACTATCGAATGCTCGGCCAGTTTGTGCCGGCTTTGCGCCCCGCGCCCGTCATCGCCCTTACCGCGACTGCCACTCCTCGCGTGCAAGACGACATCGCCGCCCAGTTGGGAATGGCCGACGCCTCCAGATTTGTGTATGGTTTCCGCCGCGACAATCTCGGCATTGAAGTGGTGGAGATGTCTCCTTCGCGGCGCCCCAGCTTCGTAGCCGATCTGTTGCATGATCCGGCGCGGCGCCCTGCAATCGTGTATGCGCCCACCCGCAAACAGGCGGAAGCACTCGCGGCGGAACTTTCGTCGAAATTTCCATCCGCCGCCTACCATGCCGGCCTCGATGCCCGGCGTCGCGAAACTGTGCAACAGGAATTTCAGCAGGGAAGACTTCACGCCGTGGTGGCGACGGTCGCCTTCGGCATGGGAATCGACAAGGCCGACGTGCGCACCATCGTTCACACCTCGCTTCCCGGCACGCTCGAGGCCTATTACCAGGAGATTGGCCGCGCCGGGCGCGATGGCCTGCCCAGCCGCGCCATTCTGCTCTACTCCTACGCAGATCGCAAAATGCATGAGTTTTTCTTCGAGCGCGATTATCCGCCCGTCGCTGAATTGGATCGAGTCTATCGCCGCCTCGGTGAAGAACCGCTCGACAAAGAATCTCTCCGCGCCAAACTGCGCATGGAATCCGACCTCTTCGACAAAGTGCTCGAAAAACTCGTCATCCACGGCGGCGGCGCAGTCGACTTTGACGAGAATGCCGTCCGCGGCGCTCAGCAGTGGCGCGACTCCTATGCCGCCGAGTCGCAGCGCAGAAAAGCCCAACTTGACCTGGCCATGCAGTATGCCGTATCCAGCCAGTGCCGCATGACCTCTCTGATTCGCCACTTTGGAGATTTGGCCGACGCACGCCGCCCCTGCGGACATTGCGATGTGTGCGCGCCCCAGGCCTGCGTGGCCAGACGCTTTCGCGTCCCCAGCGAATCTGAGAAGCAAACCGCCTGGGCGGTCCTTCATTCGTTACGGAAAAACTCGGCAGGCTCGACTGGAAAGCTGCACAAAGATCTGTTTCCGCGAGAACAGGTTTCGCGTGACGATTTTGAGAATCTTCTACAGGCCTTGGCCGGCGCGGGACTGGTTCGATTGGAAGAACTGACCTTCGAAAAAGAAGGTCGCAGCATCGCCTACCGCAAGGCCAGCCTCACGCAGGAAGGTGAGGAACTTCCGCCCACCGATCCGCTGGATTTTGTTCTGCCGGATAGCTCGAACTATGCGACTCCCACTCGCAAGAAAAGCGACGGGAAGCGCAGCGGGAAAAGCACGGCTCCTAAATCTGCAACAACTCTCGCCCGCCCGCCGGAGACAGCGGAAATATCCGCCCACGCCGCAGCCATCGAGGAGAAGCTGCGCGCCTGGCGTCTCGCCGAGGCCAGAAAACATGACGTTCCCGCCTTCTGCATTCTCGGCAACAAGACCATGCGGGCCATCGCCCAGGAACGCCCCATCACCCTGGAAGAATTGCGCTGCGTCAGCGGAATCGGCCCCGCGAAAGCAGAGAAATTCGGCGAAGAAATCTGCCGCATCTGCGCCCAGGCTTAACTTGGCCCCGGACTTTAGGCCGGGGATAACGTCTCACAGAAACATGCCTCCAGGCGCTGAGGTTTGCTCCCCACAAATGCGTCTCGCCGCGGCAGCTCACAGGAACGCGCGATTATTGCTGCAGATAATATTGCACCGTCGTCACCACCCGCACGCTCTTCATGATGCTGGCGTCCGCCTGGTATCCGCCGCCCCCGTTGTCGGGGTTCGCCGCCGCGTCTGCCGAGGAAATCGTGAACAGACCCTGCTCCGCCGTGCGAATCGTCCCCACCTTGCTTCCGGAATCCTCCGCAAATCGTTCCGCCGCCGCCCGCGCATTGCGTGTCGCTTCCGTAATCATCGCCGGCTTAATCGAGTTCAATCCGGTAAATACATAACTGGCGCTGTTCTGTGATCCATATTGCGGACCCCCGCCCAGCACCACGCCTTGCGCAATCAGATCGCTGGTCTTTTGCACTGCCGCCGCAATTTTGTCCACATCCTTCGACCGCACAGAGATCGATTGCTGCACAATGTACCGGTTCGCCGCCCGTTGCGATCCGCCATACTCGTTCGCTTCCGTGTCGGTTACGCTCGGCTGCCCCAGGCTGATGTCACTCTTCGCGATCCCCTGCGCCGCCAGAAATTGCAGCACCGCCTGGCTGTCCGCCTCGCTCTTGGCGTACGTCGCTTTCAAATCATTTCCCGCCTCGCGAAAGCTCAGCGGCCACACTGCCAGGTCCGCCTTCACCGTTCGCTCCGCCAGTCCGCGCACCGTCACGTAGCGATCCGCCAGCCGAATATCTTTGATCTGGCTGCCCAGCACCCATCCCGCCAGCACCATGCCCAGCGCGGCAAACGCACCCGCAATCACCAGGCCGCGATTTCCCTCATTCATTGCGCTCCCCTTTTTCTCCGACCTACTGTCTCAGCACTATCGAACAGCCATTCCAGCCCGTCAAGAAAAATCTCCGTCAAATTGAATCGCGCGCCGCATTTGCAAGGGGAAACACGTCTACGCCCCGTTCACACGAAGGGTAGACGTCGGACTTTATCCGGGACTGGAAGATCTCGACTCGAGCCCGAGGTAAGGTAGACCCCGGACTTTAGTCCGGGGATAATAAGTCCTTGTAGTACGCCTTCAGGCGCTGAGGTCCCTACGCTGTGAAATAACGTTTGCGCATCCAGAAGGCCACATTTACCAGGCTGATCAGCGCCGGCACTTCAATCAGCGGCCCCACAACACCCACAAACGCCTCGCCGGAATTCAAACCAAACACCGCCACCGCGACGGCAATCGCCAGCTCAAAATTATTTCCCGCAGCTGTGAATGACAGGGTTGCCGACTGCGCATAGTTCGCGCCCAATCGCTTGCCCATCCAGAAACTCACCAGAAACATCACCAGGAAATAGATCACCAGCGGAATCGCGATGCGAATCACATCCAGCGGCAGCCGCACGATCAAATCGCCCTTCAACGAAAACATCACCAGGATCGTGAACAGCAGCGCCACCAGTGTCAGAGGGCTGATGCGAGGAATAAAGCGCGTCCGATACCACTCCTCCCCGCGAAGGCGCAACAGAATCACCCGCGTCAGCAATCCGGCGGCAAACGGCACGCCCAGATAGATCCCCACACTCTTCGCAATCTGTCCGATGCCAATGGCTACGACGCTGCCCTCCAGTCCAAACCACTTCGGCAGCACCGTGATGAACACCCAGGCATACACGCTATAAAACAGCACCTGAAAAATACTATTCAGCGCCACCAGTCCTGCCACGTAGTCGGTGTCGCCCTCGGCCAGTTCGTTCCACACCAGCACCATCGCGATGCAACGGGCAATGCCGATCAGGATCAGACCCCGCATGTACGCCGGCTCACCGCGAAGAAATACAATCGCCAGCAGAAACATCAACACCGGCCCGATCACCCAGTTCTGCACCAGCGACAACATCAGCACACGCTTGTTGCGGAAGACGTCGTGCAATTTTTCGTAACGCACTTTCGCCAGCGGAGGATACATCATCACAATCAATCCGATGGCGATCGGAATGTTGGTCGTCCCCACCTGAAAGCGATTCACAAAGGCGGCGCACCCCGGAACAAAGTGCCCGACAGCCACGCCAATCACCATGGCCAGAAAGATCCACAGCGTAAGCCAGCGATCCAGAAACGACAGATGCTTGCGCTGCTGCGGAGCGCATACCTGTCCCTCGGTCGCAAGTAAGTTCGCCATCACTATCTCGCCTCGACCCCACACGCAATGTTCACTGGAACAGGCGCGGGCGCCCCCTCCAGCGCGGCAAATTTCTTCGGGCTGCAGCATGCCTTCGACAGCCGAGCACGATCCGCCTGCATCTTGCGGTCCTCTCGCAGCCATGTCAGCGTCTGCCGCAGCACCAGCGCCGCACCAATTTCCGGCGGCATCACCATCCGGTAATGCATCCACTTGCCCTCACGCCGTGCCGCCACAATTCCCGCCCGCCGCAGGTATGCCAGGTGGCGCGAAATCTTCGGCTGCGACTGCCCCAGGATCTCCACCAGGTAACAGACACAAATCTCCTGCTCTCCCATCAGGTTCAGCAGGCGCAGACGCGTGCTATCTCCCAGCGCTTGAAAGAACCGCTCCGCATTGAATTCGCGTGGCTTCATGATTCTTTACTTATACGCCTTGACGAATATGTTGGCAACGCATATATTCGCTTTGGAAGATATGTTCTCAAGGAGCATGCTATGGCCGAACAAATTTTGGATTCCGTCAAGTCAAAGTACGCCGCCGTCGCGGAAAGCACATTGTCCAGTGATCATGCGGGCGTCAAGGCAGTCGCGGAAGCCTTTGGCTACACCGCCGAAGAGCTAACCTCCATCCCCGCCGCCGCGAACATGGGCCTGTCCTGTGGCAATCCCACCGCCACCGCACACCTCAAGCCCGGCGAGGTTGTCGTCGATCTCGGCTCCGGCGGCGGCCTCGATGTCTTTCTCGCTTCCAAAATGGTTGGCCCCAACGGTCGCGCCATCGGCGTCGATATGACGCCCGCCATGATCGATCGCGCCCGCGCCAACGCGGCCTCCGGCGGCTACACCAATGTCGACTTCCATCTTTCCACCATCGACAAAATTCCTCTCCCCGATGCCTCCGTCGATTGCGTCATCTCCAACTGCGTCCTGAATCTCGCGCCCGATAAGCCCGCTGTCTTTCGCGAAATTGCGCGCGTCCTCAAGCCCGGCGGCCGGCTCGCCGTCAGCGATATCGCTCTCAAACACGATCTCCCCGAGGCTCTCTCCACCAGCATCGCAGCCTATGTTGGCTGCATCGCCGGCGCCATTCGCATCGACGACTATCGCAGTGGCCTGCTCGACGCCGGTTTCGAGCATGTTGAAATTGTCGATAGCGGTCGCGACCTGAACGCCTACGCGAAAGTAGAGAATCAGTCTGGATGCTGCTCACCCTCGATGGATGCCGACCTGGCTCTCGCCGCGACGCCTGCCCTCGCCACCACCAGTCCGCTCGCAGTCATTGAAACTTCCTGCTGCACGCCGACAACAAGCGCGCCCGCGTCGCTCCACAAGGAACTTGCCTCGCTGTTGTCGCAATACGACGTCAACGCCGCTGCCGCCAGCGTCAAGGTCTACGCCATCAAGCCGCAGCCCGCCGCAGTCGCGAAATCCTGCTGCGGCCCCACCTGCTGCTCGTAGTCAGGAGAAACCTCGGGTGCCCCATCCTTCGCTGTCCTATCGCGAAGGGTGGGATAAGGCGAGGCTCGCATCACAGCAACCGAGACGTTCTTAGCTAACCAACGTTGAAGGAGAAACCGCATGCCCCACTACAATGTTTTATTTCTCTGCACCGGCAATTCCGCCCGCTCCATTCTCGCGGAAGCGATCCTCAACGCCAAAGGAGCATCCACCTTCACCGCCTACAGCGCCGGCAGTCATCCATCCGGAACCGTCCGCACCGAGGCGTTGCGGCAAATCGAATCCGCCGGCTTCAACACAGCAGGCCTGCGCAGCAAGTCCTGGGACGAGTTTGCCCAACCCGGCGCGCCGCATCTCGATTTCGTATTTACGGTTTGCGATAACGCGGCCAAGGAAGTCTGTCCTATCTGGCCCGGTCAGCCCATCACTGCGCATTGGGGAGTGCCCGATCCTGCCGCCGTCCATGGCACGCCGCAGGAAATCGACCGCGCCTACGCGCAAGCCTTCTCCACCCTGGATCGCCGCATCTCCCTGCTGCTCTCTCTACCGCTCGCCTCGCTCGGCTCCCTCGCTATCAAGCAGCGTCTAGACTCCATCGGCCTCCAGTAATTGCGAGGTCGCGTGGTCAGGCGTGCGGAACGCATTCGCGCACATCGTCAGATCGCCGGATCTGCCAACGCCACTGTCTCGACAGATACGGCTCGAACCCGCCGCCATCTCTCTCGCAATTTCAAAAATGGCCGCTCCACTAACCCGTACAACAAGCCGGCGAAGGTAAAAGTCGTCACCACATATACCAGCAAGGCGGGCACTCCGCCCGGGTCCACAAACCGCGCCAGATACATTCCATCCAGATGAATTACTTCCTTGTGCGTTAGATACAGGCTGTAGGCGAGCAGCGCTGTCGTCTCCGCTCCCCAAAAGCGAAATCGCCCAATCCAACTCCGATGGCTGGCCGCACTTAGCACCAGCAATCCCAGACCGAGTGAAAGAATCGGGAAGCCCACCACCGTCGCGGCGAAAGAGAAGCGTGAAGCAAACAGCCACAGTCCCCCCGTAGTTGTGACCAATCCCGTCGCAAGAAAAATGTTCGCGCGGTGCATGCACGCACTCCACCATGCGGGACGAAACCAGCGCATCGCTGCCAACAAAACGCCGGTCAGCAAGCCATCCAGTCGCGTATACGTAGGGTAGTAAATCTTTTCGACGTAAAGCGTCACGAAAGTATCGAAGTCAGATCCAAACTTCGCATTCAAATGCCACCACGTCCATCCGCGTATTGCCATTCCAAAAATCACGATAGACGCAGCTACCCACAATGCTTTGCGCAGCGAGGGCCGCCGCATCAGCCACAACACCAGCAGCGGCAGCAGCAGGTAGAAATGTTCTTCCACGCACAGCGACCATGCCTGAGAAAATGCGTGATTCGTAAAATAGTCGATCTTGAAATTCAGCGTGAAGGTAAGAAATTGCCATAGCGGCGAAATTCCCGGTTTTTCGCGAAATTGGGGGATTAGAAAATACAGCGCCACCACCACCAGGTAAGCCGGCAGTATGCGGAACGCGCGCCGCAAATAAAATCCGCCCATCGAGGGCCGTTCGCCCCGCGACCAGGGCTGCAATAGCTGCGAGCCAATCAAGTACCCGCTCAACACGAAGAATAAATCCACGCCCATCCAGCCAAAGCGCGCCACCGCGTCAAACGGCAGCCCCATGCCGCGCGTGTGAAAGAGCATCACCCACACAATGGCGATGGAGCGCAACAGGTCAAGCCCCGGAACACGACGCGAGACGGGCATATTCATTGTGGATTTCCGCAAGGAGCATTCGCGGAGTCAGACCAGATTCAACGAGGATAAATGGAATTCATTGACGCCTATAGAAATCTTCATGAAATGTCACGCACCCGCACCCATCTCGTCACTTTCATCCCGCAATCATGGCCGCCAGCAGTGCCGTGCGCTTCGCCAACTCACTCACCACAATCGACTCATGAATCGCGTGCGCGCCTTCGCCCACCGCGCCCATCCCATCCAGCGTCGGAATTCCCAGCGCCGCCGTGAAGTTTCCATCCGAGCCGCCGCCGGTGCTCGCTTCTTCCAACGCAAATCCCATCGCATGCGCAAATCCCTTCGCCTGTTGAAATAGCGCTACCGTCCCCCGGCTGCGCTCCATCGGCGGACGATTCATGCCGCCCGTAATCGTCAGCGTGCAAGCGCGGTCGGTCGCCCGCAATCCGCGAAATAGCTTTTCCACCCGCGCCGCATCGCGCATCCGCGCAATCCGCACGTCCACTTCCGCTCGCGCTTCCGCAGCAATCACGTTCGTCCGCGTTCCTCCGCAAATCGTCCCTGGATTCACCGTCAGCCCCGACTTCAAATCCGTAAACCGCGAAATCTTTTCTATCAGGCGAGCCAGTTCCAGCACCGCCGAATGGCCTTTTTCAAAATCGACGCCGCTATGCGCCGCCACGCCACGCACATGCACGGAATAATCGCCAACGCCCTTGCGCGCTGTTTTGTACGCGCCCTGCGGACCCTGCGCGGGTTCCAGCACGAACACCGCCGAACATTCTTTCGCAATTTTCTCCGTCACCGCGCGCGATACCGGGCTCCCAATCTCTTCATCGCTGACGAGCAGTACGACCACCGGCATCGGCTGCGCCTGCCGTTCGCGCAACATCGCGATTGCATGCAGCGCCATCGCCACGCCAGCCTTCATGTCGTACACGCCCGGCCCGAACGCTTTTCCTTTTGCAACCCGAAACGGCATCTTCGCCAAAGTTCCCGTCGGCCACACCGTGTCGAGATGGCCTAACAATAAAATCGGCTTGCGCCGCTGACCGCCACGCGCGTTCGATCGCGCAGCCATCGCGCCCAATCGCACTTCCAGCAAATCTCCAAATTTCTTTTGCCGATGCCAGCGAATTTTTCCGCCCAACCCTTCAAACCAACCCGCGACCAGGCGACTGGCTCGATCGACTGCCGTCTTGTCTTCGCTGGGCGATTCGATGGAGACCAGCTGCCTCCAACTGCTCCAACATGCTTTTGTGTCGATTTTCAGCGTCTTCCAGCAATTTGCCGGGTTCAATTCCCAGTGGATGGCTCACCCATGCGTCCTTTCGATCTTCCCGCTCGTCCATATTGTTTGGTTTTCGCACCGTTCGAAGTGCAGTCACGACACAACATGTGGTAATTTTGCCACATCCATCTCGGCGCGACTCCTTATAGGATAAGCGTTTACAAGATTGGAGCTACGCGATCGCGCGCAATCTGCAATTCGAACAGACCATCGGGGGCTCTGTCGAGTTCTCTGGAATCGGCCTGCACAGTGGTGCGCCGGTCCATTTGCGATTACTGCCCGCGCCCGGCGGTGCTGGCATTTTATTCCGCCGCACCGATCTCGACAATTTTGAAATTCCCGCCACCGGCCGCAACGTCGCCAAGGTCAGTTACGCTACCAGCCTGATGCGCCAGGGCGTTTTAATTTCCACCACCGAGCATTTGCTCTCCGCGCTGGTCGGCTACGGCATCGACAACGTCATTGTCGAGCTCGACAATCTCGAATTGCCCATCCTCGATGGCAGCGCTCTTCCTTATATTGCGGCCTTCCAGTCTGTCGGGCTACAAACCCAGCGTCGCCGTCGAGAATATCTTCGCATCCGCAAAACCATTGAAGTCCACGATGCCAGCAAATTCATTGGCGTTTATCCCGGAGAGGGCTATAGCGTTTCCTATGCCATCGATTTTCCCGCACCCATCGGCAAAGAATCGTTTCAGCTGGATCTGAATACGGGCGCTTACGCCACTCAACTCGCCGCCGCGCGTACCTTCGGTTTTCGCGAGGATGAAGAGAAACTTCGCAACATGGGATTGATTCGTGGCGCTTGTCCGGAAAATGCAATCATCCTGACCAGTAAAGGCGTGCAAAATGGCCCGTTGCGCTTTCCCAACGAATTTGTCCGCCACAAAATTCTCGACCTGATCGGCGATTTGGCGTTGGCGGGCAAACGCATCCAGGGCCACGTGGTGGCCGAGCGAGCCGGTCATGCCATGCACACCGCGCTGGTCGCGCGACTCCTGCAGGATCGTTCCGCGTGGGAACTGGTTCATCTCCCCGTACAGGAAGAAGAAATCGCCATCCCCTCGCTGCTGCATCCGGCCACACTCTCCGCCTAAATCCAAAAACTACGCCACCTTTTCAATTATTTTTGTTCCCCGAGATTTGTTCTTGACATTTAGTTGCTAAGGCAACTATATTGGCAAATATGGTTGCTAAGGCAACTAATTCTGCCAGAGGTCACCGAGGGTCAAAATGAGCGCTGCAAAATCCCATTCCCGTTCCGTCAGTGGTCTGGAAGAACACCTTGGATATTGGCTGCGGCTCGTTTCCAACAACGTATCGGCCGCGTTCGCGCGTCGCCTGGAGGCGCTCGATGTCAGCGTTTCCGAATGGGTTGCAATGCGCAAACTTTTTGATCAAGCCGAAGCAATTTCCATCAGCGAGCTCGCCGAGCATATGGGAATGACTAAGGCTCCGGTCTCGCGACTGGTCGAGCGACTGGTGCAGAAGGAACTCGATTAACCGCCAGGCCAGCCGCCACGATGGCCGCGCGCAGCAAATTTGGCTCAGCACTGCCGGACAGAAACTGGTCCCCAAGCTAGCCGCCATTGCTGACGAGAACGACGAGGCATTCTTCGGGCATCTCCCGATGAATGGCCGCCTGGCGACGATCGCGCTCATGAAAGATATCGCCAAACACTATCGCCTCACACAAGTTCCCGTGGACTGAGGGTGGAACCGCCATCGAGCTGGCCACGAACTTTATTTGCGAAAGGACAAATCATGTTTAGTCAAGAAACCATTGCCGTGCTGCACGAATGCAGTGAGCGCTCTGTTGCCGGAAACATCACATTCCCCGAAGTTGTCGGAAAACTGATGGCGGTCGACATCGAGTCGTATCATGCGGATCTCTATCGCCGCGAGAAAACCTATTACGCCGCCAACGGCGACAGCCACATGGAATCCGAGAGTGGTCTCGACCCAAAAATATTCAACGCAGGCGCGGTCGCCAGATCGCTAGATCCCAACTGCGTGAAGCAAGCGCTCCGCCAGATTCAGCACAAGGAAATCGACTATCAGCAGTTCCTACGCGGCATCTTATCCGCCGGCGTCGCCAACTATTGGGTCTATCTCACGGGCAAGCGCGCCATCTATGTCGCCCGTAATGGCGACGAATACGTCGAGTGGTTCCCAGGAGCACGATGAGCCGAGAATCCCAGCAATCCGCCGACGCAACGACTGCATACATCGCGCTGGGTTCGAACCTGGGCGATCGCGAGCGGACTTTGCGCTCTGCCATAACTGCACTGCGGCAACTTGGTTCCGTCGACGCCGTTTCGTCGTTCTACGAAACCGCGCCCGTGGGCATCGTCGAGCAGCCGGATTTTCTGAACGCCGTGGTTGCGCTGCGAACTTTGCTGCCACCGCAGGAATTGATGGCCGCGCTGTTGCGGATTGAGCAGCAGCATGGCCGCGATCGCAGTGCATCCCTGGCAAAAGGGCCGCGCACGCTCGACCTGGATCTGCTCTCGTACGGAGATAGTGTGATGGAGACGCCGACGCTAACGCTGCCGCATCCATCGCTACGCCGAGCGGAGATTTGTTCTGGCACCATTGACGGAAATCGCGCCGCACTGGCGTCATCCTGTCAGCGGGAAAACTGCCGCGGCATTGCTGTCGGAGCTGTTGCACCGCGGCGGCGATTCCAGTCAGCCCCTCCGTAAAATCCACTCTTCCACAGCTTCCTCTTGAGGCTCGCCGCGGATTCACGTACAGTGCAAGAAACGCGCGCACTTTCCGCGAATCCCAGGAGGCCCATTATGCCGGCAAATATGGATTTTTTCCAAGCACTGGAAAGCCGCATCGCACCCTACGACCTGCTGACCCATTCCTTCTATCGCGCCTGGACGGCGGGAGAGTTGACCTCAAACGATCTGCGCGAATATGCCGCTGAATATTGGCATCATGTGTCCGCGTTCCCGACCTATCTAAGCGCGCTGCACTCGCGCCTGGAAGATACCGAGCTGCGTCGCACCGTGCTGCGCAACCTGGTGGATGAGGAAGGTATCGACTCGCCGGATCGTAAGCCGCACAGCCAGCTGTGGATGGATTTCGCCAACGGCATGGGAGCCAGCGACGGCGCCGTACGCCAGCGCGAACTACAACCGGAAACCCAGGCGCTGATCGGAACTTTCTTTCAGCTGATTCAGCAGGAAAATGCTGCCGTGGGATTGGCCGCGCTCTACGCGTATGAGTCGCGCGTGCCCGCAATTGCCGCACAGAAGGCCGCCGGTCTCTGCGATCACTACAAGGCCGACGCAAAAACCTGCCGCTATTTCACTGTGCATGAAACCGCGGATGTGCATCACGCGGAGGTCTGGAAGCAGGCCATCACCAGGGAACTGGAGCGCGATCCCGCCTCGGCGGACCGGGCTCTCGATGCCGCGGAGACCGCAGCGAAAGCACTGTGGGACGCACTGGATGGTGTCGAACGCCTGCGCATGCAGCGCCTGGCCAACTAGTTTCTTCTCGCATTGATGCAGGTTCAATCGGCCCTACATTTTCTCCGCCCGTGACGGACAAAATGTGGGGCTTCGAACTTTTTAGGCCGCGAATATCGTACTGGGAAAGGATGATTGTCGATTCCTAATCGAGAGGAGGTCTGCAATCACATCACGTATGAACGACACTGAGATCAATCCAGCAGACGAGACGATTCGAGTGGGGCCGCTGGTCGTGCGATTTTTGCTGACGGGAGCGCAATCGAACGGCAGCGTTGCCATATTCGAGCTCACTGTTCCAGCCGGAGAGAAACTGCCGGCGCCCGCGCATAGCCACGATCGCTATGAAGAAAGCATCTACGGCCTCGACGGAGTGATGGCTTGGACGGTCGACGGTAAGCAAATTGAGCTGGGGCCGGGGCAGGCGCTGTGCATCCCGCGAGGCGCAGTGCATCGTTTTGACAACTATGGAAACCAGGAAGCGAAGTCGGTGTGCGTGATTTCACCGGCTCTGCTGGGCCCGGAGTATTTTCGCGAAGTCGCTGCAGTGTTGAAGGCCGCCGGGGGTGGGCCACCCGACCGCGCGAAGATGGCAGAGATCATGCGCCGCTATGGCCTCACGATGGTTGCGCCTCCGTCACAGTCATAAACGGAAACACGCGAGTATATTCAATCCCCCGCAGAGCTTTGTGAATGGCTGGCCGGTGCTGCAGTAGAAAGGGTGCCGCATCCCTCGTTGTACCTGCGAAGGATGGGCACCCAGTCGTTATCGTGGAGCGCAGGTATCAGAAGCGCTGCGTCGGCTCGATGGAAGAGGAATTTTCTTCCCACGGCGCCGAGTGGATCATGAAGCGTCCATAGAAGAAAAGCACAGCGCCAATCAACAGCGGAATCAGCCCGACGAAGAAGACAGGGCGATGTACCATAGCCAACAGAAAAATCATCAATCCAACGCCGACCGCAACGGTAACCAGGCCGCCGAGCTGCAGACCTCCGCGCTGTTTTTCCTGGGCGATCCGATGCTGCTCTCGCAAGTACTGCATTGCGGCAGCGCCGCCCGCTTCAGGAGATTCGGCAATCTTTTTCAGCAAATCATTCTTGTAGTAGAGCTCGCGTTCTCTGGCTCGCGTACCACTCCATGCCGCCACGCCAAGGAAAGTGAAAAGCGCAATGCTTCCAATGCTCAACCATACAAATACGGCTACGCCGGCTTCCATATGAGTCCTCCTTTGAAGAACCATTTCCGGTGAAATTTCTCGCTACATTGGGTGGGACAGACTAGAGTTATCTCCGGTTGCATTTTCTTTTGGCTGCCCACGAAAAATAAAACGCAACCGCGGGGAGCGAAACACAGTCGTACCGATGTGAGCCGAATGAGCGCCAGCGAAGATCAAGCCGATGTGGCCAAAGTGCTTGCCGGGGAGATTGCCGCGTTTGAAGGTATCGTGCGGCGCTGGCAAAGTCCGCTGATCAATCTGGCATATCGATTTTGCCGCGACCGCGGACGCGCGGAAGAGATGGCGCAGGAGGCGTTTCTGAGCGCCTATCGCGGGCTGCCAAAGTGGCGTGGGGACTCGGCATTTTCTACCTGGCTGTTTGCATTGGCGACCAACCTATATAGGTCAGAGCTAAAGCGGATTCCCGCGGGCGCGATGCCGCTGGAAGACATAGCCGAGCCAAGAGATCCGCGCGCGATCGATGGCGGACTGGAAGAATTGGATCGCGACCGGGCCGTGCGCCGCGCGGTCGATACGCTGCCCGCAAAATATCGTGAGGCGTTGATCTGCTTTTATTTTCAGGAAATGGATGTTCCTACCGCGGCGGCGGGATTAGGGATTGCGGAGGGAACGTTGAAGGCAAGATTATTTCGTGGGCGCAAGATGCTGGAAAGCAAGCTGCCCTCGGTCCTGGAAGCGCGAGAGACTCATCCCTACGCGTATCCGAAGGAGACTGTATGAACGACGAGGATCTGGATCGCATGTTGCTGGAGAGGGACGAAATCGTGCCGTCGTCCGGTTTTGTCGCCTCCGTGATGGAAGCCGTACAGCAGGAGGCGACTGCACCCGCGCCAATTCCGTTTCCGTGGAAATGGGCGCTTCCAGGCTTGATCGTCAGCGTGGGTATGGCGATGGGAATGATTGCGCGGTGGTTTTATTCTGAGCCGCATGTCAGCCATCCCCTACACCCCGTTGCCACTGCGATGCCGATGGAGACATTATCGTCGTCGCTGAACCAGGTGCATATGGCGGTCTCCACCCTGGTGGCGTTGGAGTGGAGTGCGATGGCGCTGCTGGTAAGTTTCGCAGCGGCCTGGCTTTCCATGCGAATCGCGGGTGTCCGAGAATAGCGGCGGCAAATCGATGCGGCACACGGTCGCATCCGTTCTTCAATCCGACAATTGCCGTCCCGCTACCGCGGACGACAGCTCTCTCTGAAGGGTTGCCTGTTGGACGAACCAGCGCACAATTCATTTCCATTGGCTCCAAATCAGCATCTCGCAACCTGCATCTTTGCGGGCTCCCCACCGTCTATCCAGCAGGGGCACAATTGCGAGCCTTTTATCGCAGCCGGCCCAGGATCGTGACAGCCGCACCGCCGGCAAAAACCATGTTGAGGGAGTAATCGGGAATGAAAATGAATCACTTACGTTCTTATGCTTTGGGAATTGCAGCCGCATTGGTTTCACTTCCTATGTATGCGTCGATGCAGGCGCAACCGCAAAATTTAAATCTTGTCAGCGCGAACGCTGAATTGACCCATCCGTTGAATTCGAAATCAGCCCACCAGGGACAAAGCGTCATGGCCAAACTCACTTCGAGCGTAAAGACGGAGCGCCATACCGAGTTGCCGAAGGGTACCATCTTGCTGGGCAAAGTCGCGCAGGTGCAGAACGCCAACTCCAGCGGCAACCAATCGAAAATCAGTATCGTATTCAACGAGGCACGGTTGTCGAATGGCCGCGAAGTGCCGATAAAAGCTACCCTGCTGGGTGCCTATCCGCCGCAATCCAGCGATGTCGCGCAGAGCGCCAGTTCCTACATGATTATGCAGCCGCACCATATTCCCAATGATCAAAAAGTCCAGCAGGACCCCGGCACTCTGAGCCATGTAATGCTCAAGAGCGCAGTGCAAAGCAATGTGTCTGGCGTCTTCCTCAGCAAGAAGCACAACATTAACCTGCATCAAGGTACGCGTCTGCAACTGGCGATCGCGCCGGAAACAAACTCCATGTCCACTGCGAGCGGATCGTAAGCTCGACGCGGGCGCACGCTGGCAGTTTCGCGCTCCGTCGCTAACCCGGGTGAGCCGCCAAGCTCGCGGCACATCTGGGTTAAGTCGTCTTTGTTGAGAATCTCGATCTGTGATTCGGCGTGCAGTTCTGAGAAGTGAGAGAACGATAGAAGATCGGGGCGGATCGAATCAGAAACGCGGGGGCTGCAGTCTGCCCTTGCGTTTTCTTTTTTGCGCATTCCATTTTTTTGCTGCATCTTCTTAGAATGTGCTTCAATTGTCGTTGCAAATTCCGACGCAACATCTCTGGTGACAATTGCGAAATCGAATCACGCGAACCATTTTTAGAATTCTCTGCCTTTCTTTCCTAAGCGCCGCTCTGGCGGCCTCAATGTCCGCCCAACAGGCCGACCGGGGCGCCAATGCCGTTACTTTCCCAAACGGCAACCCTGGACTCTACGTGAAAGACGGAGGCGACTGGCAGGCGATTGCCCAGGCGTCGCCGAGCAAGCTGAAAACCAAGCATGCCTTTGCCAGCAGTCTCACGTATGGTGCGGTGGCGGCGCCCGTGGTAGCCGTGTATCCCGGCGCCCACGCTCAAGTGCAAGTGCACGGTGCTCGACCCATGATCTGTGTCTATCGCGTCATCACGCCCGGGACTCCTCTGCTGGTTCGTCTGGTCGAAAAGAAGGACTCGCGAGAACTCGATAGCGGGCACGTTCGCGCTTCTCTGACAGGATCGGGGCATCAGGCCGTGGCCGAAGCGGGGATCGTGGTGCCGACCACGACCTCTCAGCCGGAGGATCATGTCATACTTCTGCAGCCCCAGGGCGATCTGGTTCCTGGCGAATACGCTGTGATGTTCGGCGCGAATAATATGGCCATATTCGATTTCGGCCTGTCGGTCCCGTAGGGGACAAAGTAGATTCCTTCGTGCGGACATTGAGTCACGGAATGCACGATTCGATCCGGATGGGCGACCAGCTTCAGGTACACTGGTCGCGACTGGAGAGATCAACGTGAGAAAGACCTTCATGGCACTTCTATTGTTGACCGGCCTGACCGGCGCAGCTTTCGCTCAGCAGGCTCCTCCACTGTTGTTGCACGCGGCAACCTGTCTGGCGTCGAAGAAACAGCTGCCAACCGCCGCCAATTCGTCGCTCAGCATCGGAGGATGGACAGATACCAAGGCCTATCCAGGAAAGAAAGTTCTTTACCTGGTGGCGACGTCGGGCTCGAATCACTCCGCAGGCAGGGTGTACTCCATTTTCTACACGGAATATCACCACCACCAGTTATTCGACATTCAGAACGGAACCACGTTCGTCCAGTCGACCGATGGTAAAGGGACGATCAACTACGTGGTGCCGCCGATTGGGCTCGCAGATGCGGAACCATCGTTTACCGCGGCCATCCAGCAGTTGAATTCGCAGCCCAGGTATACGGTCACCGGCGCGGAACTGAGTGGGAAGATGACTCACACAACATGCAAGTCATACGTCGATAACGACCAGCCATAACGGGGCCGCGTATTCAAAGCGGTGGGATGTTCCACAACTCACTTTTTTACGGCGACGACGACACCGCTGGCCCAGTGCATGGGGCAAATTTCAAACGTACCTCGCGCCATCAGGTCGGCAATAAATGCGGGGATTTTTGCTGCATGGCCCTCCGGCCAGTTGGGCTGCGGCAGCATATCATCAACGATGTAAAATCCCCCCCGCTTCACAATAGATAACGCGTCGTCGAGCACTTCATATTTCCCCGGCATCGCATCGGCGAAGACAAAATCGAAGCTTTGGGCCTGTTGCGCGCGAAGAAATGCAGCGCCGTCTTGTGTAATCAGCTTGAGTCGGTCGTCGCTGCCGAGATATTCCCTCGCAACCCCCTGTACCGCCGCATCTGTGTCGACGCTGACGAGCCGCGAGTTTGCATCCATCCCGTCCAATATCCAAGCGGTCGCCAGCCCGGTCCCGGTTCCCAGTTCGAGAAACTCCGCCGCCGGTTTTGAAGCTACGAGGGTTCGAAGCAGAGCCCCGGTTCGCGGCTCTGAGGCCGTGTTGAAACCAATCTCCTGCGTTTTTGCGACGAGTACGCTCAATGCTTTCGGTGGAGTTATGTAGGACAGGTCATCCATAGAGCCCAGTGTATCTTTCGCGGGATCGCTGGGCGGAAGATCGCCACTCGCCTCTCAGTAGCCCCACTCCCCATACAATTCAGAAAGCATGTCGCTTTCTTTCAGCGTTCAGTCCACACACGGCACAGCGCGACGCGCGACCCTGACGCTGCCGCACGGCGTGGTGGAAACTCCCATCTTTATGCCGGTGGGCACAGCGGCCACGGTGAAAGCCGTCCCTCAGCATGTGCTGGAGCAGGTCCACACGCAAATTCTGCTGGGCAATACCTATCATCTGTATTTGCGGCCGGGGCATGAGCGCATTCGCCGCCTGGGCGGGCTGCATAAGTTTATGAGCTGGCCGCACCCCATCCTGACAGATTCCGGCGGCTTTCAAGTGTTCAGCCTGAACCATCTACGAAAGGTGACGGAGGACGGCGTTGAGTTTCGCTCGCACATCGATGGCTCGCTACATTTTTTCTCACCGGAGCATTCGATGGAAGTGCAGTTGGCGCTGGGCGCGGACATCGCCATGGTCTTCGATGAGTGCACGGAATATCCGGCCACGCGAGAACGGGCTCGCACTTCGCTGGACCTGACGATGCGCTGGGCGCGCCGCAGCTGCGACTATTTCTATGCGCATGCGGAAGAAGTTCCCTGGTTTACAGAGCTCGGCGGCAAAACTCCCAGCCTGTTTGGCATTGTGCAGGGCGGAATGTATGAAGATTTGCGGCGCGAGTCGGCCGAGCGGCTGGTGGATCTGGACCTGCCGGGATATGCCATTGGTGGTCTAAGCGTGGGCGAGCCGCGCGAACATACGCGGGCGGTAATCGCCTCGACGCTGCCGCTGCTGCCCGCGGACAAACCGCGCTATGTAATGGGTGTGGGCTATCCCGATGAAATTGTCGAGTACGCCGCCATGGGTGTGGACATGATGGATTGCGTGCTGCCGACGCGGGCCGCGCGACATGGCCTGCTGTTTACCAGCGAAGGCCGAATGAACATCAAGAACCAGCAATATGCGGAAGACCAGAATCCGCCCGATCCAGCCTGCGGCTGCATGGTGTGCGCGCGCTATACGCGGGCTTATCTTCGACACCTGGCCATGTCAAAAGAGCCGCTGGGCGGGGCGCTGAACAGCATCCACAACCTGTATGCCTACCTTGACACGATGCAGTCGGTACGCGATGCTATTTCCCTAGGTGCGCTGGACGATCTGGTGGCGCGAACGCGGGGACGCGCCCGCCAACATGATGTAAGCTAGAAGATTCAGGGAAATATTCAGACGGTCTTTTATCAGGTGGTCTGCGGTACTCCCGCTTAGAGAATAGATGCAGGTCAACAGAAATGGGAGCAGCAGGCAGGTTCCCTTTTCGATAATTTGTGCGTGGGTGGACTAGGCACGCACAGGAAATCAAATCGCAGGACCCTCGGCCCCGCCTCCTAAGAAAAGACTGGATGCCGCAAGACAAGAGGAAATGTATCGCATGGCAAGCCTTGTGTTGTTCGCCGCGAACCCGCTGCAAAGCCTGACTACGTTCGCACCTTTCATCCTGATTTTTGTTGTTTTTTATATGTTCATGATTCGCCCCGGCCAGCGTCGGCAGAAGACCTGGCAGGAAATGCTGTCCAAGCTGAAGTCAGGCGATCGAGTCACAACTACGGGCGGCATTCGAGGCATCATTCTTTCCGTGAAGGACGACATCGTTCAAATCCGGGTAGCGCCGGACAATATCAAGCTGGAAGTCGTCAAATCCGCCATCGCCAGCGTCACCACTGCGGAGGACGAAGCCAAGTCATGAAGCGCTCGATCGGTACCATCAACACACAATTCCATACCATCCCTGTAGACCCAAATGCGTAAGAACCTTACTGGAAAAACCATTCTCATTATTGCCATTCTGCTGGTGTTCGTCGGCGGCATCATTGGCATTCCCGGCGGGTTCAGTCCCGCAGCGTTGAAGCAATCGATTACAGACCGCATCCACCTCGGCCTTGACTTGAGCGGCGGCACCCACTTGATTTTGCAGGTGATGGTGGCGGAGGCTGTCGGGTCCAGCAGCGACACTGACCTGGCGCGCATCCTGACCGATCTGCAAACCGCGGGCGCGACGGGAGCGACAGCGACCAAGCCTGATCCGAAGGGGCAGCCGGGCGTGATTCGCATCACCGGCATTCCCATCGACAAAGACAACGCGGTGCGTTCCGCGCTGGAAGACCAGTTCTCGACCCAATACAACATTCAGTCGAGCGCGGATAATTCCTACACCCTGACCATGAAGCCGTCGGTACTGCGCGACATTGAATCGCGTGCCCTGGAGCAGTCTCGCGAGACGATTTACGAGCGCATCGATCGCCTGGGCGTGAGCGAACCGCTGGTAGAAATCTACGGGCCGGGCACGAACGAGATTCTGGTAGAACTGCCGGGAATTGAAGACGCGGGCCGAGTGAGGGACGTAATCCAGTCCACGGCGCGCCTTGAGATTCATGAAGTGCTGGGCGGTCCGTATACGGACGAGCAAAGCGCGCTGCAGTCGAATGGCGGGACGTTGCCGACGAACTCTGAGTTAGTGAAGTTCGATGGTGGCCAGGGAGCTGTGGGCCAGTTCTATTTGCTCAACAGGATCCCGATTGTCTCCGGTACGGAATTCCGCGATGCGCAGCCTTCGACGGATGTGAATGGACGTCCGGATGTGAGCTTTACGCTCACCACTTCTGGCGGTGACAACTTCTACAAGTACACCAGCGCCAATATCGGCAAGAGCATGGCGATTGTGCTCGACAACACTGTGCGTGAAGTGGCGACGATTAACGGCGCGATTCGCGACCAGGGCGTGATTGAAGGCGGCGGCATCACCAAAGAAGAAGCGCAGAACCTGTCGCTGATGCTGCGGACCGGCGCGCTGCCTGCGTCGATTCACTTTCTGGAAGAGCGGACCATTGGGCCGTCGCTCGGTGCGGACTCGATTCGCCACGGCGTTGAAGCTGCGGTCGGCGGCCTTCTGGCGGTGCTGATCTTCATGCTGTTCTATTACCACGGTGCCGGCATTAACGCGGACCTGGCGCTGATCCTGAACCTGGTGATCCTGCTGGGGTTTATGGGGTATGTCCACGCGACGCTGACCTTGCCTGGGATTGCCGGAGTGATCCTGACCATTGGTATGGGCGTCGATTCCAACGTGCTGATCTTTGAGCGAATACGAGAGGAACTGCGGGCCGGAAAATCGCCTGCGGCAGCCGTCGATCAAGGGTTTGCGCATGCGTTCCAGACCATCATCGACACCCACGTTACGACCATCGTTTCGGCTGCGATTCTGTTCGTGTTCGGGACCGGGCCGGTCAAGGGTTTTGCCACCACGCTGGTGTTTGGTTTGCTGGCGAACCTGTTTACCGCGGTGTTTGTCTCGCGCGTCATTTTTGAAGCCAATCTGAATCGCAGGCAGCGGGGAGAGCCGATTTCGATCGGCTAGCCACGAGTAGCCGCTGCATGCAGGCGCAGCCGCGGCGCAGTAGAAAAAATAAGAGCTTGTAGCAAGCATCGGAGCAAGGCGTGGAATTTTTTCATGAAGTAAATATCGACTGGCTGGGGAAGAAGTGGTATTTCCTGGGCTTCTCTCTGATCTTCAGCATCGCGGGCTTGATCTCGCTGTTCTTCTGGCATGGATTGCCGCTGGGCGTCGACTTCAAGGGTGGCACGCTGATCTATCTAAAGTTTGAGCAGACGCCGAATCAGGGTCGCATTCGCAGCGCGGCTGACCGCGCAGGCCTGCATGACGTGAGCATTGTGCGGTTTGGCCATCCGGAAGACAACGAAGTCATCGTTTCGCTGCCCGAGCGCGACACAAAAGAAACTTCACTCGATGCCAGCCGGGTCGCTATCGTGCATACCCTGCAGCAGAATTACGCATCCAACGGAACGGCGAACGCAGGTAAGTTGGATTTGGACAATGCCACCCGCGAGACGCTGACGGACTTTCTGGTCAAGGCGGACCCATTACACCTGGCGAATTCGGCGACGGGAACCGTGCAATATGGTTTAGTTGCGGACAAGATTTTGAACTACCGCGACAAGGTGCAGCATGGCTTGATCGGTTCATTTTCTGAGCTCGATGGGAAGGTTGAACCGGCGGTAGTGTCGGCGCTGCAACAAGGCGCATATCTGTCCGGCTTTACAGTGCGCAACACGGAAATCGTCGGCCCGCAGGTGGGCGCGCAATTGCGGCAGAAGGCGTTGTTGGCGACGTTGTATTCGTTGGCGGGCATGCTGGTCTATCTGTGGTTCCGGTTTGAGTTGATTTATGGCGTGGCGGCGGTCGTCGCGGTGTTCCACGACACGCTGATTACGGTGGGCGCGTTCAGTTTGTCGAATCGCGAGATGACGTTGACCGTAGTGGCGGCGATCCTGACGCTGATCGGTTATTCCATGAACGACACCATTGTGGTGTTCGATCGCATCCGCGAGAATTTGAAGCTGATTCGTAGGGGTACGCTGTCGGAAATTGTGAACAAGAGCATCAACCAGACGTTGAGCCGAACGGTGTTGACTTCTGGCCTGACATTTCTGACGGTGCTGTCTCTGTTTTTATTCGGTGGCGAGGTTTTGCATGACTTCTCGTTTGCGCTGGTGATCGGCATCCTGATCGGCACTTACTCGTCGATTGCTGTGGCGGCGCCAATGCTGGTGGCCTATCAGGATTGGCGAGCGAAGCGCGGCAAAATTGCCACGCTGCCGGCTGGGAAAAAGGCGAAAGCGTAACGGAAACGTGTTGTCGTTGTAGAGCAAGAACCGATGGTGCGTCGGCCCACACCCTCCTCCGGTGACCGGCCAACTATCGGGGAACGATGCAACGACCGGAATGTTTCGAGAAAGTGACCGGATCGTGAATTTTCCGGGAACTTTCTACTGCATCTCCGGTGTCTAAGAAAAAACAAGGTTTGGCGAAGAGTACGCGAGGGGGTCCGCTATGTTCGAAGACAGCACATTTGAATCGGCTAACAAGCTGAAAACAAAAAGCAAGTACTGGATGATCGCAACCGCGGTGTTGAACGCCACTGTGGTCACCGTTCTGATCCTGATTCCTCTTATTTATCCGGAAGCGTTGCCGAACCAGGCGTTGGCAACGTTGTTGGTGGCCCCGCCACCCCCACCCCCACCCCCGCCGCCACCTCCGCCGGAGGTGAAGGTTGTGCAGGTGCACGTGGAGTCCATGGCGGATCAGTTGACGGCGCCCAGCAAAATTCCAAAGAAGATTGCGATGGTGAAGGATCAGGCTCCTCCGCCGGCAACCGGCGGCGTGTCCGGAATGAGCGGTCTGGGCGGAAGCGGCGAAGGCGTGATTGGCGGCATTCTCGGCAGCATGGGCAATGGTCCCGTGGTCAAGGTTGCGGCACCGAAAAAGATCACTGTGTCGTCGGGTGTTGAAGCCAGCAAGATCATCGATGAAGTGCAGCCTGTATACCCACCAATTGCCAAAGCGGCGCGCATTCAGGGCACCGTGGTTTTGGCTGCAACTATCGGGAAGAGCGGGACAATTCAAGACCTGAAGGTAGTGAGCGGTCCAGCCATGTTGCAGCAGGCGGCATTGGATGCCGTGCGGCGCTGGCGCTATCGTCCCACCGTGCTGGATGGGGTACCTGTCGACGTCGACACGACAATCAGTGTTGTTTTCACTTTGAATGAGTGATAACTTCGCATTCACTCGCTCAAAACATGTAATAGCCCGGCAATAACCAAAGCAAGCTTATCCTTAAGGAGGATAAATTCCTGTGATTCTCGCACACGTATCGCAATTCGTTCCCCACGCGTCTTCTCTCGCGTTCTTCCAAGATCAGCAGCAGGTCGGCTTCAGCATCGTGGACATGTGGCACAACATGGGCTGGCTGCCGAAGGGTGTCGTATTCCTTCTTCTGATCATGTCGGTGTGGTCCCTGGCTGTAATGATCGACCGTGCACTGTACTTCTCGGCTGCCCGCAAGCAAAGCCGTGAATTTGCCCCCAAGGTTGCCGGTGCTTTGAAGGAAGGCCGCCTGGATGAAGCGATCAAGGTTGCCGACCGCAGCAAGAAGTCTCACCTTGCCGAAGTTGTCACCGCTGGTCTGCAGGAGTTTCGCAATTATGGCAGCGGCGGCACGGTCACAGAAGACCAGGTCGAAGCCAGCCAGCGCGCCCTCGAACGGTCAGAAGCGATTGTCCATGCCAAGCTGAAGCGCGGCCTGGGCGGTCTGGCTACGATCGGTTCGACAGCGCCGTTCATCGGACTGTTCGGAACGGTTATCGGTATTCTTGACGCGTTCCAATCCATCGCCACCAACAAGACTTCCGGAATCGGCGCAGTCGCCGGTGGTATTTCTGAAGCCCTGGTCACCACGGCGTTCGGTCTGTTCGTCGCCATCCCGGCCGTTATGGCCTTCAACTACTTCACCAACCGCGTGGAAGCCTTTGACGTCGAAATGGACAACTCCTCCAGCGAGCTGGTGGACTACTTCCTGAAGCAGGGCGCACGCCGCTAACTGGAAGCCTGGAAGTTCAGGACGCGGTTTCACACAGGAATGACGGATGTGGCTGGCGAAGCTTGATAGTTTCGCCGGCCTGCCGGGCCGAACCTGAAAACATTTTGGGCTACGTTCCATGCCCCTTGCGTGGTGTGGGGTTCTAGACCTCTGGGAGTTTGTTATGGGAATCGCAAAACGAGACGAAGGTAAAAAGGTCAATTCCGACATTAACGTCACCCCGATGGTCGACGTGATGCTGGTGTTGCTGATCATTTTCATGGTCGTCACCCCGATGTTGAACAACAAGGTGAATGTCGATCTGGCGAGGACGATCAGCGCTGTGCCGCTGCCGGATGCCGACAAAGACGACGCTGTCAAGGTATCCATTGTGCGCGATGGCCGCGTCTATCTTGGCGCAAATCAAATTTCCCTGGCGGACCTGGGCCCCAAGGCGCAGGCGCTGCTGGAAAACAAGCCGAACAAGACAGTATTTATTCGGGCCGATTCGCGCGCGCGCTATGGCGTGGTGATGGACGCAATCGACAACCTGCGCACCGCGGGAGTCGATGAAGTGGCGTTCCTGACCGAGCCTGAGCAGAATTCGACGCCGCCGGCTAATCAAAAGAATCCGCCAAATCCATCCGGCAACTAACGATGGGTTCGCGTGTCGCGGTCAATTCCACCGCGCGCGCTCTGGCAATGCAGGTCAAGACAGAACAATGCGCGGGCTATCGGATGCAACGAACCCGCAGTTTCTTGAAGCGAGGATAATCTCATGGCAATGACAGGTGGAAACGTCGGCGGTCTTTCGTCGACCCCGAACGTCACTCCTCTTATCGACGTGCTGCTGGTGCTTCTGATCATTTTCATGGTCATCACGCCGACCACACCGCACGGCCTGGACGCGCTGGTACCACAGCCGCCAAAAAATCCGCAACATCAGAACGACAGCGATCGCACTATCGTGGTGCAGGTACTCTCGTCTCCAGGCGGAAAGCCCGCGTACAAGATCAATGAGACCGACGTTGCGCACAGCCAGCTGTTGCCTCAATTGGAAGCGATTTATGCCACTCGCGCCACCAAGGTGATGTTCATCAAGGGCGATCCGAATCTGGACTGGGCAGCGATCGCGGACGTCGTGGACATTGGCAACCAGGCCAACGTCGACCACATCGGCGTGATCACTCCAAAAATTGCTGCCGGGCAATAGCGGCGGTACCTGCAGCCCTGTTCTGCCACAATTGGGTGGCAGCAACAGGCGCGTTTCGAGAACTTTCTCAATTGCACGAAACAGAGTAAGATCACACAGTATGGAAAATCACAATTTCTGCAAAGGTTTTCCCTGCCGTTCCAGCCTGGGTGGGCGTCGACTGATTGTAAGGAGAGGTCAAGCCGAATGAATCGCATTGCACGTCTTCCGGTCATGGCAGCATTGCTATGCACTGTGTTATTTCTCACCACCGGATGTAGCCGACTAAAAGCCCGTGATCAGCTGAACAAGGGCGTAGAAGCTTTCAAGACGGCCCGCTACGAAGAGGCCATCAATCATTTCCAACAAGCGGTAGCGCTCGATCCCACACTACCGATGGCCCGCCTTTATCTGGCGACCGCCTATTCTCAGCAAGTGATTCCCAATCTCCAAACTCCAGACAATTTGAAAAATGCGCAACTCGCGATTCAGAACTTTCAAATGGTTTTGGATAAGGAGCCAAACAACATTAATGCGTTGAAGGGAATCGCCGCGCTCTATCTGAACATTCAGAATTTCGATCAAGCCAAGGCGTATCAGAATAAGGTGATTGCCGCGGATCCAACCGATGCAGCAGCGTATTACACCATCGGCGTGATTGACTGGACGCTGGCCTATAAGAACGCATTGCCCGTGCGCCAGTCGTTCGGACTGCATGATAACGGCGATCCCATTAAAGACCAGAAGGCTTGCCAGGCTTTGGCAGAAAAGAATGGTCCGATCATCCAGGAAGGGTTGGATGCGCTCAACAAAGCTACGCAGCTGAAAGAAAATTACGATGATGCGATGGCTTATATCAACTTGCTGTATCGTCGCAAGGCAGAAAACGAATGCGGAAACGATGACGCTCGCAAGGCCGATATCGCGACCGCCGACCAGTGGGTACAGAAAGCCATGGCAGCCCGCAAGGCGAACCAGATCAAGGCAAACCAGAACGCGCCGAAGGGAATTGTTCTCGGTAAGTAATGCTTCGAAAGCAGCAGGACAAGGTTTCAAATCAAAGGCCTCCGAAAAAATCGGGGGCCTTGATTTTTTGCGGCAAAGTGATCCATCTCACATGAGTTCGATCCGCAAAGCCGATACACTGGGTTTTGAAGAAGATCAAGAAAATCCTGATCGCGAATCGCGGCGAAATTGCGCTGCGGATTCTTCGCGCCTGCAAAGAACTGGCGATCGCCTCGGTTGCGGTCTACTCTGACGCTGACCGCACCAGTCTGCACGTTGCGTATGCTGACGAGGCATATCATCTGGGCCCTTCGCCTGCGCACGAATCCTATCTTCGTCCCGACCTGATTCTGGAAATCGCAAAACAATCCGGCGCGGACGCCATTCATCCGGGGTACAGTTTCCTGGCGGAAAATGTCGACTTTGTCGCGTCGTGCGAAGCCGCACATATTCATTTTCTAGGGCCCACTGCGAACGCGATGCGGAAACTTGGATCGAAGACCAGCGCTCGCCAGATCGCCGATGAAGCTGGACTACCCAGCGTGCCTGGATCTCTGGGGCCGGTGGAGTCGTTGGCGGATGCGAAGCATGTGGCGTCGCAGGTCGGCTATCCGATTTTGTTGAAAGCAGTCGCGGGCAGAAGAGGCAAGGGAATGCGCATCGTGCATTCCCGGATGAAGCTGGAAGAAGCGTTGAAAAGTGCTCGCGCTGAAGCGGAGCAGGCTTTCGGATCCGGCGCGGTATACCTGGAAAAGCTAATCGATCATGCGCGCTCGATTGAGGTGCAGATTGTCGCCGACCAGCATGGGCATTGTGTTTCGCTGGGAGAGCGCGAAAGCAGTGTGCAGCGACGCCGCCAGAAAATTATTGAAGAAGCTCCGTCGCCGATTGTGGATGAAGAGCTGAGAACACGAATGGGCGACGCTGCAATCCGCCTGGTTGAAGCAGCTGGATATACGAATGTGGGGACGGTTGAGTTTCTGCTGGATTCGAAGCGGAACTTCTACTTTCTCGAAATGAATCCGCGTTTGTCGGCGGATCATCCTGTAACGGAATTTGTGACCGGACTGGATCTGGTACACCTTCAGATTCAGATCGCAGAAGGCGCGCCGCTGCCTTTCACCCAGCAGGAGATTCAACTACGCGGGCATGCGCTCGAGTGTCGCATCTATGCCGAAGATCCAGAGAAAGATTTTCTTCCGTCGCCCGGAAAGATCACGCGTTTTCGGCAGGCGTCCGGGCCGGGAATTCGCGAAGATTGCGGCGTCTACGAAGGATGGACGGTTCCCCTGGAATACGACCCGATGATTTCCAAGTTGATTGCGTTCGGTTCTACCCGGGATATGGCGATTGAGCGCATGTTGCGCGCGCTGTGTGAGTACCACGTTGGCGGCATCGCAACGAACGTTCGTTTGTTCCGTCGCATTCTTCGTGACTCAGATTTTCGCGCTGGGAATGTGGACATCAGTTATCTGGAACCGCTGTTGACGCAATTTCGATTGAAGGCGGAAAAGGGGAACTCTGAACGTCAGGCGTTGCGCGAGCAGGCTGCGGTGATTGCCGCGTCCATCTTTCATCAGAAAGAGACCTCGGGGATCGCTGAAGATTCCGAGCGTGTGTCCTCGTCTAATAACGGCAATGCATCCGGCAGCCCATCGAAATGGAAGACAGCGGCGCGAAATGAGGCGCTTCGGCAATGACCTACGACGTTGAAGTTGCGCGGCCACAAACACACCCTTTCGGTCGAGCATGGGCCCGGTAGTAGCGGAACAGTTTCTTCTGGACGGCAGGCCCTGTGTCGCGGATGCGCGCTTTCTCTCTCCTCGCGTGCTTTCATTGCTGATCGACGGACGCTCGTATCGCGTTGTCTTCGACCCTCGTCCGGGTGCCGAAGCGGTAGTCGTTGGAGAGCACCGCATGCCCTTCACCATCGCCGATCCACGTTCGCTGCGATCGCAGAAGAGAACATCCTCCAGCGAGAGTGGCGCGCTGTCGATCACGGCGCCAATGCCAGGCCTGATCCAGAAGTTGCTCGTGACCGTCGGCGATGTCGTCAAAACCGATCAGCCATTGGTGGTGATGGAAGCGATGAAGATGCAGAACGAGCTGAAAGCTTCCAGATCAGGCAGGGTCAGTCGCGTACTTGTCAAAGCCGGGGCGACTGTGCAGGCAGGAAAATTACTGCTTGTGATCGCGTAGTGCCACCAGCAACCTGTTTTCAGCTTCTAGTGATAGCGATAGAGATGTACGCGGCGAATCGTGAATTCGTCGGCCGGCAATCGCAAATAGCGTCCTTGATTGTCATCGTCACCGTTTAATTCCCGGCCTGGCTCCCATATTCCATTCACAAAATTTCCTTCCCAGATGGAATCGATGCCTGCGAAGGTACCTGGCTTTTTACCTGCGGCAAAGGTGATCACCATGCCAGTTCCAGCCACCAGAAAATCATCCGGACCTGTTTGGATGATGAGGCCGCCGTGAGCTCCCGGAATCTCCGGTTCCACCTTTGCGCCGACTGAGATTGGCGCGGGCTCTCGAAAGTGAACCAGGAATATATATTCTCCAACCGTGAATTGTTGCGGCGCCAGATCGACCGTGCCATTAAAGTCAGAGGGCGCGCGAATGCCCACCATGCGCCCCGTTCCCTGGTTGGCGAGAATGAGCGGTGTCAGCTGGTCGATCACCGAATAGGCTTGGCCCAGCGCTTTTTGCTCTTCGGGTTTTAGAAATTCCGGTGCGTAGACCGAGTAGCCCATGGCGTTCAACTGGCCATAGGCATAGAACGCATTGGCCCCTAATTCCGCCGTATTCGCTCTGCCCGACTCCGGAATAAACAAGGGATTGTCCGACTGCGCATATCGATTGGCCCATTCCACTACATTGGGGAAGTACAGGTCCGGCGCGAAGAAATCAATCGCTGGTGCGGCCGCGCGCCACACATCAAACAAATGCGGCAGCGGACCACCGCTGGGATATTGTCCAGGTAATTTTCCAGGACGCATCAGCGCCGCATTCACATACATCGGCAGCGGATAGACTTGCTTGCCGCGGGCGGCAATCTCGCCGGTGTAATGAGCTTCAGTCCATGCGGTGAACAGTTCATCGGTCGCGTGTCCGGCGCCGAATGTGTCCGGCCAATTCGCTCCGACCTTGGCTCCATGCGCCTCCCATGCCTGCTTGAGAGCAGGTTCGAGCGAATCGCGATTTCTTGAGAGATAGCTGGTGAGTTCGGCAGGAACGGGCGACAGAAAGGCAGCGTTCGCCGCGGCGCTATGATCGCGCGCATCGGGAATCATGCCCACTTCATTTTCCACCTGGACCAGGATGACGGTGTGCTGCGCTGAATCCGTCGTTCGCAGGTGTCGCATCAGCGCGACGAAGGCGCTCGAGTCTGCCGCGAGATTGTTTTGGCTGAGAGCGGAGAGAATTTCAAGGCTGGTACCATCGGCGCGTACCGCTCGCGGAAAACGCTGCTGATTCTCTTTCACCCAGTCTGGAACATAGCTGGACATACTATTTTTCCAGCTTCCGAACCAAAGCAGCACCAATCGCATGTGGTGTTGTCTTGCGCCCTGGATCAATCCATCAACGGTGGTGAAACTGAACTTACCTTCCTGCGGCTCGATCAACCGCCAATAAGCCGGAGCCAGGACTGTGTTGCAATCCATGGCGACAATTTTTGGCCAGACGGTTTCCATGTACGACAGGCTGGAGGCGGAAGAGTTTTCGAGTTCTCCGCCGCGCACAAGAAATGGTTTTCCGTCGACGATGATCTGAGTGGCGCCGTGGTCGCGGGCCAAATGAGGAAGCGAATTCGATGGCTGCGCGTGTACGCTCCCGCTGAACGCGAGTAGAAGTCCGGCCAGGATAGGCTGCGCCCAACGAATGCGATTTGAGTCCATGCATCCCTTCTGTCAGCGATCGTCCCAAAAACGAAGCGGCCTGAAGGTCCACTAATAAGCGTGAATAAGCTCAACGCTGATGCCGCCGATGGAATTGGTGTCCATGTAGTTGTATTTGCCGGAGTCTTTTTTGCCGACATCACCCCAGGCTCCCGCTTGCCAGATGCTGTAACCGCGCTTCTCGTATTCCACCACAGTCTTCGATAGATCCTCGACAGGAATTCCCATGTGTTGAATTCCTTCTCCGTGAAGCTTCAAATAATCCGCATAAATGTTGGGTGGAGTCGCGGGCGCAGAAATCCATTCGACCGCAAACTGCGGATTGATGCGCTCGAATCCGACATCAAAGTAAAACCACAGTGGTTTGTCGCGATACCGCATATCTTTTCGAGGCGTCGCTTTTTCGATTGGAATTGGCTGAAATCCAAGTCTCTGCCAGTACGCGGAAACAGATGGGATATCGCGGACAACAGCCCCGAAGTGTGAGACCATCGATTTGCCGCTGGAGGCATGCGACGCACCCGGCGAGTAGGCGAGACCCAGCACATACTTTCCCTCAGGCTCGGTATTGAAATATGTGAAGGTGACCGGCGTGCCGCTTTCTTTCACGGTCAACTGCTGCAGCACATCGACGCCGAGGCCGCGCATCCGCTGAATCTCTTTATCCATCTCTTCTTTGCTGGAAGCCTCGAAAACGAAGGAGAAAATGCCGTCGCCGTGGCTGGAGAGAAAGCGGGAAAACGCGTTGACCTGTCCCTTGTCAGGCTGGATGAAATCGATGGTAAGGTCGCCGAGATGGCCGGTCACCTGGCGGGCACGAATGGTGACAGGCTTCCCGTGATACTCGCCGGTGAATTGAATGTGGGGAGATTCCTTGATGTCAGAGAGGCCGAGCGATCTCCACGCAGCGCTAACGTGGTCGACATCTTGTACGACCCACGTGACCCGGTTCATCGACTGATAACACTTCGGCAGTTCGGCGGCCGAACAGGTCATTACAAAAGCGAGAACTACGACAAAGCAGCGCAACAATTTCATTCGACACTCCACTGGGAAAGCTTCACGCAACCTGCAAAAAGATATGTATCAGAAGTGTTGGAGTAGCGGGCCACCGGTTCGTCCCCGCCTTCTCCACTCTTCGGCCTTCGGGCGTGATGATAACTTGACGCGAATGGTAACGCAATTGCCAGAGGACAGAAAAAGTCGTTTCGAAGCGGTGGCGGCTCGTCCAAAAAAGAGACCCGCTTTCAGGGCGGGTCTCTTTTCTTCATCAAGGTGTGCTTCGAATGCACGATACAACTTCTAGTGGGCGTTCTTCAGAATGTCTTCCGCATAATAATTGACGACACGGGCCTGATCGCGCAGCATTTCGTTGTACGCGCTCTGCAGCAGGCGAGAGCGGCTGTCATGCAACTGCTGACGAATCATCTGCTGCACGCGAGGATCGCTCAGTGGGTGCTGTCCTGCCGGTTCAATCGCAATCAACTTGAAGATGATGTACGCGGCCGGCTGCTTGGACGGCCCCTGCGTGATGGGCAGAACCGGGGTGATCTGGCCGGGCTGCAGTTTGGTGATGGCGGCGTATACTTCGGGATCGGATTTAAGATTCGATGCCGCGACAAAACCCATGTCCCCTCCACTTGAAGTGGTATCGGGAGCTTCGGAATAATTGATGGCTAGCTGGGCGAAATCGCCTCCAGTTTCCAGCTGATTATGTAATGCATTAATCTTTTTGCGCGCTTCCTCATCATTGCGCGCCTTGCTGTTCTGCCTGTTTTCGACGCGCCCGTTCGGATTCGGTGTGACGACAATCTGTGCCAGGTGATACTGCGGCTCGATCAGGTTGAATTCAGCCTGGTGCAGGTTATAGAAATTCGCCACGTCCGCGTCGCTAATGTTGATCTTGGATTCGATCTCTTTATTCATCACCTTTTCCATGGTCAGATTCAGCCAGTAATCACGGCGGATATCATCCATGGTCAGCCCCTTGGTCTTCAACTGCTCATTGAATTGTGCTTCGGTGTAGGGGGCTTTCAGCTGCGCAATCTTCGCGTCAACTTCGGCGTCGGTGGCCACCAGGTGCAACTTCTCTGCCTGCTGCCGGATGACCTCTTCGCCAATCCGCTGATGCAGGATTTCCAGTTTCAGCATCGCGGCCTCATCGGCGGTGGGTTGCTGCTGTCTGGAACTCACCTGGTTCTGGTAATACTTGTTCACTTCCGATTCCGTGATCGGATGACCGTTGACTGTGGCCCAGACATCCGGGCTGGGCGTGCGCGTGCAGCCCGTGAGCGCGGTGAAGAAAAGAGCGCCGGCCATGGCGACGGTACCCATCTTGACGGCGCGTTGCAGGGCCATTTTAACTGGCCCGCGAGAGGATTCAGCGGTGGTGGAATTCGACAAAGTCTGCATGATGACGTTCAATCCGTTCTCCATACTTGTCTGCCGGGTTCACGTTACTTCCGGCCGTTCAATGTTCTAACCGTTCCATGGTTCCACGGTTTCTGGTGCGCTCACACGGTTGCCGTGTCCGCTGCTAGTTCCCCGGCGCAGTGGGAGCTGTAGTGGGTGCGGCTGGTGTGGAGTTGTTGTCTGGGGGTGGCACTTCTCCGGCATCGCGAATGGCGCGATCAATAATAGTCCAAAGCATCGATTGCGAGAGAGCCCCTGTAGCTCGCTCGCCGTTTACGAACATGGTCGGAGTTCCGTCGACTCCCAGCGCGTCGCCCTGGTTCATGGAAGAGCGAATCACCGACTCATCCTGCTTAGAGATGCAAGCCTGCAGCTTCCCCATGTCGACCTTATCGCGTTGACCTTCGGCCAAGGTTAAATCGTCCACCTTTTTCGTGCTGGCGGCCACACTCTCCTGCCCACGGGCGCCGGAAATGTCGTCACTTTGTGAGTGAAGTGTGTCGACCAGGTTCCAATATCCGCTGGGACTTTGATCCGCCAGGCAGTTCACATCCACGGCGGCATGCATCGCCCAGGGGTGGAGCTGGACCAGCGGAAAGTCAAGAAAAATGTAGCGCACTTGATTGCCATAATGCTGCTCCGTGGCGGGAAATAGAACCTCATTCATCCGCGCACAGAAAGGGCATTCCAGATCGTCGAAGTTGACAATGGTCACCTTCGCCTTGGGGTTCCCACGGATGGGACGCCCCAGAACATTGATTCCAGAGCCGGGGGCCTTGGTTAGATCAAACTTCTCCAGCCGTGCCAGCGTATTGTTGTCCTTCGAAATCAGAAAAACCGTCGTCTTTTTTTGGGAGCCATTGCTGAAGGTGACGGGCAACGTATCGAATCCTTCAATGTCGCTTTTTGTGCGGTCGCCAAAGCTTACCGTGTAATCCGGCGGAACATTGTATTGGGAACGGATTGTCAGCTCAATCTGTCGGTCGAGTTTCGCCTGAAGGGCGTTGCTGGCTGGTGGGGTCTGCGCTTTGCAGCCCACTCCTGCAGCCAGGATGAAAACGAGTAAAAAACGAGATATGCGCAACGAGTTCCCCAGGCGATAGATGTACCTCCATTATCACACGCAGAGCCCTGTTGCGGCCTCGGTTTGGCGATACGGAAGGGGGTCATTCTGCGGATTCCGTCAGGGTCGAAATTCGGGGCAATTTCCAGTGCCACGTGGTGGGATTTGTCGCCCGCGCGGACCAGGGAGATCTAGAAGAGACGCTCGGCGCGGACCAGGCTGCCGACCGCTGCTACACCCGAGAGCGACAGGTTGAAGGTGGTCGATGTTTCATTGCGAACCGTTCCCAGCGCGAAACGCTGCACCTCCACAGTAAGGCCGCAGCAATTGCGGTTGTAGGTGACCTGGATACCGCCATACTCGAGCGCACGGCCCTCCAGAGAAAGGTCGCCTTTTACCGCTCCACTCAATCCCGGCTTGGTGATGGCGCCGTAGCCCAGAAGAACCTGCATCTGGTTATAGTTCACAACATTGGCGGGCTGGTTCGGTGGCTCCGGAGTTTCGCCGACAGCGTTCAGCAGAGAATGGCCGAGCCCGGAAAAGAAGTTGCCATGCCGATAGTCCGCGAAAACATTGCTGGCGGCCCATCGTCCGGCCTTGGTGTCGTAGTCGGCAGCCCACTCCAGATCTGCATTCGAGCTGGGCGCTATACGCAGCCGCGAGACGACCGGCGAAACATCTCGCGGTGCAGTGATGTAATCGATCCCGCTGAAATCCAGAGTCGTCGTAAAAATGTTCCGGCGTCCGGAAATGACTGCGTTGCCAAACGTTGGATCAAGGAAATATTTCTGCCCGACAAACCAGGAGAACCACTGCCGTGAGGCGTCTCCGCAGTTAAAGTTCGACGGGTCCGTTTGTTCTACCTGTTCTGCGGAAGCAGTATTTTTCGTGCACGGCTTAGGGTGCAGTCGCTTCAGGAAAAGCCGCTGCGTCAGCCCATATTCCACTTCATTGGTGTCGCTGTAGATGTCGGTCACGTCAAAGCGCGGAATTTGGTTGAAGTTGCTGACACCCGCGACATAACGATAATTAATTTCCGGCTCGATCGTATGCCGAAGCGCCACTCCGAAATGATTTGCAAGGTAGGGTCCGTCGAAGTCACGCTCCAGGACTGGAGGAAGAATTTGGAGGTCGGCTTCTACCGCCGCGCGATTGATGGCGGCATCCATTGCGGTTGGTACAGCATCTTCGCCCGACAAGGCGTTTGCCGGAGGCGGCGGTTCATTCGACGGCACGGGACCCAGCATCTGGCTATGCGAATAACCAGTCTCGCGCACTCCGAGTGTGGGGCGGATGGTCCATCCATCGGCAATCCAAGGCATGGTGATATGCGGAAATAGATCGAAACGACCTACGTGGTGAGATTGATAATACGGTTCCGATCGAGTCAGAAATCCAAAGCTGCCTTCACCGCCCGCCAGCACACCCGAAGAGCCCAGGTCATGGTCGACCGCGTCGAATTGAATGCGCGGCAGGTGGAAAATTCGTATCTCGTCGCCAGATACATCGCTGGCGAATTTTTCATACCGTTCGGTGTCGAAGGTACTGGCGAAGCCATCTTTTTCGTGCGTTAAAAATGCCCAGGATTTGACCTCAGAAGAGACGGCCTGCGAATAGTTGGGCGCAAACACCTGGCGGTACACATAGGAACTCAGGTACTCCGTGTTGATGACGAAGCGGGTATATTGCGTCATGTCGTGACGCGCAGTCACGATAGTGTCCTGTCCACCCTGATTCACGTAATTCGGCGCCAGTCCCCTGTCTTCCACGCCGTTATACAACCCGTGGACAAAATCGTGGCCTAATCCTTTGTAACGAAACTCGGCGTTCTGTTCCCATCCCCGCAAGGAGTAATACTGAAATCCCACCAGCAAATCCGCGCTGCGGTTGATGACCCAGTAATACTGCTCGCCAACGACCGTGCCTTTGATGCTGGACCCAACTTCGAGCGAGGGAATCAGAAAGCCGGATTGGCGGGCAGCGGTGTCGACGCCATGAGTGACATACGGCAAGTACAACACGGGTTTGTTCAACACCTGAAAATCTGCGTTCTTCGCCTTTGCGGTGCCGTTATCGACGACGATCTGATGAGCCAGAATGCGCCAGTCGGGCTTCGGCAGGCGACAGGAGGTCATCGTGCCGCCGATCAGTTCGTAACTTTCCGGGCCTTTCTTGATCAATTCGTTTGAGCTGATCAGGAATGGATTTGTCGATGTGTACAGGCTTCGATTGCTGGACGGCGGAAGCCCAAAAATTTTGGGAATGTACGCATTCGCCGGCGAAGCCGGGTGAATCACTCCCACGGAACCAATCACGTTATAAAAATGACCGGTCTGCTGATTCAGATTGAGAGTGCCATGGTCGGCGGCAAAGTCTTCGTTATCTGGACCGCCCGTCACCTGCAGATGCCCGTTGGCCACGACGTCGCCGGTAGCGGTGTCGTAGGTGGCATGGTCCGCGAGGATCACGTAGTCCTTGTAATCGATCTCCACTCCGCCTTCCAAGTCGTACATATCGCCGCGGCGTTCCTGATGGCGCGCGCGGATGGTGACCGGGACACCGGCGGGCGGTGCCGGGATCGGCTCAGCAATGGGCAGGTTTTCAGTCGCGGGCTGGGGCGCGTTCGGAAGATTTGTGTCCGATGTCGATGCGGTGTTGGATGCAGCTGAATTCTGACTGGAAGTGGCGGGTGTGCCGGACTGGATTTTCGCATCGTCCAACAGGATCAGATGGATTCCGGATTGACCCGGCGGAAGCCTCATCGCCAGTGCCTGCGCATTCATTCTGACATGACAAAACGCGAGCAGCATGGTACAGATACAGACACGGGTTCTCATGGGCCGGAACACTTTCAGTGTAAACGTTCCTGCAGCAATGAAAGTTTCTGCCGATGTTTTCTGACCCGCTGCTCTGGCATCCACACAATCCTGGTCGACGACGCTCTCGTGCTGCATGCGACGCGGCCGCCCTTGTTTGACCTCTTCGCGATTCTTCCTTCTCAAGCCGAACTGGAATGCTTTTTTGTGATGAGGCAGAACTGCGCCCCTGCGTTGCATCTGTACTATCAGGAAACAAATTCAGGCATAGCGAATTATTTTGTGGAAATTGCACTATTAATGGGGCTATATAATAGGAGATAAGGGTGAGTCCAGCATTGTCCGCGCCACAGTCGCCATTAGTCCCTCAGCAGCAATTGCTGAGCGATGATTGGAAACAGGAGATTTCGGAGCGTCTTGATCGTTATCGAGCGCACCGCCCGCAAACAGCGGCCAAGCCCTCGTCGCTGCCCAGAACTCCGCTCGATACTCGAGCAACAAAAATCGCTCGCGCGGTGGCATCTCGATACGCATCCGCACCGACATACAGTGAATTGATTGCGGCCGAGACGGCGCGCGCAGAAGCGTTGTTGGCAGAGCAGCGCGCACAAGAAACCGAAGAAGCGGTCGAGACCGCCGGAAATTTATTTGATAATTTCACCGCGGAAGCCAGCGCTCAGGTCTCTCCGCAGAATTCCGACGCGCACCTCTACCTCACTCCATTCCGCAGCCGATGAAGAGCCGATGCAGCGCATGGTGCCGGGAACGCCGGTGATGCCGCAGTTTGCCGAGCGCACTCGAGAGATGCACTTGCATCAGCCGCAGTCGGAACCTGAGCCGTCGCTGGAAGACCTGCTCGCTTCAGCGCTGATTGAACCCCGCGCCATGCTGCCGTCGAAACTCATTGAGTTTCCCCGCGAGCTGATCTCACCCCGTCGAGCTCGCCCGCATCTGCCGGAAGATCCCACACGCACACAAGCGCAAATGTATCCAGAAGAATCGCCGGCGCAGCTTCGCATCTTTGAGGTACAGCCGGAAGCTGAAGCGCAACCTGAAATCGCAGCTGCGACGAGCTCGGAGTTGCAGCCGAGTGCGGAAGAAGCCGCGCGAGCGCAGCGGAAGGCCATTGAAGAATTTGTAGCGGGTGTGCAAAACAGTGTGTCGGCAGCCATAACCTCTGAGGTCGCAGGGAAATCCGCGATTGAATCGGACGGGATTCCGATCGTACGCGTCACAGCGCGCGAGCAGCTCAAGGAAACTTCTGCACAGCGCCCGCCGACATCCACTACTTCGGCTCGTTCGACAACGATGCCGTCGGGCAACACCAGCACGGCAAAGTCAGCGCGTGCGATCAGTTCCAAATCGAGCACGACGGCTTCCTCCAGTTTTCGAGGGTTGGAGTGGGCCTCGATCTCCCTCGATAAAGAACCAGCCGCCTACACTCGCAAAGCCCAGCCTACGGCTTCGGAATATATGCCCTTCATGGTCGATCCTGCCTCGATCGATCGCCGGGTGATGGCATTCGCTGTCGATTTTGCAGCGGTGACCGCCGGATTTATGGGATTCCTGGTGGTATTTGTCGCCTCCACTCCACACCTGCCGACCGGACTGACCGCGGCTGCATTGGCCGGCGTGGTATATATCGCGCTGTGGGTGCTGTATCAGATGTTGTTCTTCTCTTTGAGCGGCGCCACCGCCGGAATGTTGTACGCACACATTGCGCTGTGCACATTCGATGATCAGAACCCCACCCGATCCGCGCTGCAACGCCGCCTGGCTGCGTGGTGGGTGTCTCTTCTGCCGCTTGGCATTGGATTTCTCTGGTGTTTCGTGGACGAAGACAATCTCTGCTGGCACGACCGCATTACCCGCACGTACCAACGCGAATACTAGCGACCCCATATTTCGCGAACCTGCATCGACTCGCTCGAGCAGCAGCCATGCTGGTAGATTTCTGATGACAGGAATTTGAAGAGTGCGTGCACTGCATCCAATTCCTTCAACGCGATTCGTTGGCCACGGAAGAACTTCAACGCAAGAGTATTCTGGACGCGAGGGAGCTGCCGCTCGCATGTCCGCCGCAACGGGAACCTCCATCCACATCCGCAATTCGAGGAGAACAATGAAATTCTTTCCATCTTCTTTGAGTATCGAGGGGCGCGTTTACGACGTCTCGCAGAAACTGGCTGTTGGTTTTTCAGCGTTGGCGATGGCAGCTTTCATGCTGGTTGCCCCCAGTTGTTATGCCGCAAACGCGGCCGCGCATTCGCCCTGGGTGGCGACCTGGGGTGCAGCGATGGTGGCAACCAATCCCGGTAACGCGCCAGATTTCACCGGCCAGACCTTGCGAGAGATTGTGCACAGCAGTGTCGGCGGACAGCAGGCGCGTGTATGGTTGTCCAACCGCTTTGGCAAGGAGGCGCTGCACATTGGAGCCGCCCACATCGCATTAAGTGCGAGCGGAAGCTTTGGCACCAATCCCGATGGAACGCCGAATCAAAGTGGCATCCAGTCTGGCACCGACCATGCATTGACATTCAACGGCAGCGATACGGTTGTCATTGCTCCGGGAGCGGAGGTGGTCAGCGATCCGGTCGCGTTGAGCGTTCCAGCGCTCACCGACATTGCGATCAGCATATATTTTCCGGATCACGCCATGGCAACGACGGAGCATTCCGACTCGAACCAGATTTCTTACAGGGCGAATGGCGATCAAGTGGACGCGGCGGATCTGGGTGGCAAATCCTGGGAGAGCAAGCCCTGGTATGTTGTTTCCGGCGTCGACGTCGATGCGCCGGGAGATTCCGCCGTGATTGCATTTGGCGACTCGATTACGGATGGCGCGTACGCGACCGAAAATGAAAATCATCGCTGGCCTGACTACCTGGCGTCTCGTCTGGCGGCCGATCCAGGAACAAAAAAAGCCGGCGTTCTGGGTGTGGTAAATGCCGGCATCGGTGGCAACCGCGTTCTGCTGGATGGCTATGGACCGAATGCCGTGTCGCGCATTAACCCTGATGTGATTGCGCGCAGCGGTGCTCGCTACATCATCATTCTGGAAAGCATCAATGACATTGGACGCTTTGCCAGCGATCATCAACCCTATGGCGATTTGACGCAGCGGCTGGAGGCCGGCATCGCGCAAATTGCGGCGCAGGCGCATCAGCATGGCATCAAGGTGATCGGCGCCACGCTGACGCCATATCAGGGTTGCGGATATTATTCCGATGCGGGCAATGAAGTTCGCAATGCGGTGAATGAGTGGATTCGTACCAGCCCGATTTTCGATGGTGTTGCCGACTTTGACAAGGCCGTGCGTGATCCGCAGAATCCGCAGCACTTCGCGGCGCAATATGATTCCGGCGATCATCTGCATCCGAAAGATGCAGGCTATCAAGCGATGGCAGCCGCAATTGATTTGAGTATGTTTACGGCCAAGAAGTAAGCCGTTCTAGCCCTGGTATCGGCAGGCCCCCGACCGTCGTCGGGGGGGCATCCCCCTGTTTCAGGCGCAGGCAGGGGAGGTTACTAACGTGCTAATCCAGTCAAAAAAATATCCCATAGTGGACCAATTCCGTGCAGTATTAGGAGCAACACTCCGTGACTGACGAAATTGGTATCGCGTCTACCGCGAGATAGTCTTGCGCGCCCGAATGGGCGACAATCTCGCGACGACGTAACTACTGTGGTGTAGCGCATGATAGCTGACAACCCACGGCTGCTTCTGCAAGCGGATCTCTACGACCTTGCATCCACGCCCGCCCCTGCGATGGAGCCAGGCGCGCGATCCTTTGCGACTCCAACTCTTGCGTATCCAAAATGGCTATCCGTCCGCGTTTTGTTCGCAGTTTGCGCCATTACCCTGTTTGCCCAGGGCGTTCTGGTGATCCTGGACCCGCAAGCGATGGTTGCGTTCAACGCCATGATCGCATTGGAGTTTCTATTTGCAGCCGCAGGTTGTTTTCGGTATGCATCCAGGCAAAACGCCGAGACTCGGGCGCTGTGGATTCTGGTTGCATGCGGATTTCTTCTCTCGATCGGGGGGCAGATCCAGGACACGTATGACTTGCTAATGCGTGTTCAGCCGACGACCACGGCAACCATGGCGGATTTCTTTTTCCTGATCTATGGGATTCCGATTCTTCTGGCGATTTCCTTCACCAATCAGGAAGCCGACCTGAGAGTTCTATTCTGGCTGGACGGCGCGCAGGCGATCGTTGCGGCCGTGCTGATTTATTTGCAGATTTATTCGATCTTGCCGTGGGCGGGTCACTCCATCGCCATCTCGACGACATCGCTGATGTACATCTACAACGTGGAGAATCTTACCCTGGCCGGAGCCGTCACCCTGCGCCTGTTTGGACATCCACCGCCGGCCAAACGGCGCTTTTACATCGCTCTGACCATCTATCTCTGGTGCTACGCCGTCGTTGCCCTCATCCTTGGATATTTGGAACTGGAGCGGAACCTCGCGCAGGGTTTGCAGGATGTGCTTTGGGGAATGCCTTGCATGTTATTACTGACGGCACTGATGTTCCAACCGGACGAAATGGCGGTCGGCGACGAGATAAGTGAAGTTCCAAACCGCTCGGTTGCGCTGATGCTGGATAACCTGAGTCCGGTGTTGTTCACCCTTGTCGTGGTCATCATGGGAGCCAGAATCGCTCCGGTCTACCCATGGATCGGATTCGCATCGATCACGATCGCGGTAGCGCTGTATGGGCTGCGGGCCGCGCTGTTACAGAGCAAGTATCTGCGGTCGCAGGAAGACTTGGCGAGTAGCAGCCGCGCTCTGGTGGACGCTGTTGATCGCCTGCAAGACATCTCGATCCGCGACGGACTGACGGGAATCTACAATCGACGGCACTTCGATGATGTACTCCTCTCAGAATGGAAGCGCTCGATCCGGACGCAAAAGCCGCTGTCTCTTCTGCTGATTGACGTGGACAACTTTAAAAAGTTGAACGATCGCTACGGTCACCCGGAAGGGGACGAGTGCCTGAGAAAGATTGCCGAGCAGCTCTCGAAAATATTACGGCGATCCAGCGATACCCTGGCGCGGTATGGAGGCGAGGAGTTCGTCGCAATCCTGCCGGAGACGACCAAGGAAAGCGCGCAATCGATCGCTGACGCGATGCGTGTCTCGGTCGAGGAGTTGAAGATCAAGAATGAGGTTTCGAAGGCGGCTCGTGTGGTTACGGTGAGCATCGGGGTTTGCAGCGAGAATGCCATGTTAAGCCGCCCCGCGGAAGAATTATTGAACGCGGCGGATGCTGCTCTCTATCGCGCAAAAAAGCAGGGACGAAACCGCGTCCAGGTAGCATGAGAAGCCGTATCATCCATCGGATCACGACTTCGACCAATGGTCCGAGACCGGCTATGATTGCCAGGTCTCGCACGCCGACCATGGCGGCTACGTCTTTGCGGACTGGGAAGCGGCGATGGCAGCACCGGTGACCGCCAGGTCGTCACTCATCGGAACAACTTCCAGCATATAGTTCTGCAATGGGCTCATGGTCACCATCTGATGCAAGTAATGTTGCAGCAGTTTCATGTCGAGAAAGCGGACATTGAAGCCGGTGTAGTAAAAGCGGCCCGGTCCTTGCATGTGGATGGAATTCGCAGTGGCTGCGGCCAGACCGCGATGCCATAGTCGCTCAAACTCCCGGCAACGCGCGTCCCCTGTTTTCGCTTGGGCAAAAACCTCTTCCGGCTCCATGTCGAGGAAGCGCAGTCGCATGGCACGATGACCCATGATGCCTTCCAGGTGTCCGCGTCCCCCACAGCCGCAATAGTTTTCGGTGGAATCGAGCGTAACCACGCAATGCCCGCCCTCCCAAATTCCCGGCGCATACGGATAGCGTCCAAATCCGATGCCGTACCCCAGCGTCCACAGGCGGATGAAAGCATCGAGGCGATCGTGTTTCGCCGCGACTCCAGCGGCCATGGCGTCAGCATCGTTCAACACAGTGACCGGCGCAGCGATCCCGGCTTCCACAAGCGCGCGATGCATTTTTTCCGCGATGCGAGTGCCCTTCAATTGGGCCAGGTTCGGCGCATCTTCTACTACGCCATCTTTCACAATTCCAGGCAGCGCCAGACCGACGGCTTCAATCGGTCCGCAGTCGCCCACTGCGCGCACCGCCTGCTCCCGCACCAGTTCGATCAGACCGTCGAGCGGCGTGTCCAGCAGCGAATCGTTGTCTTCTGTGTCTTCAGGAAAATGAAACAGGCGCGAGCACGGCTTGTGACCTTCGATCACGCCGGTGACGATGCGCCCAGTTAGGTGAATGCCAAGACTTTTTCCCATGATTCAAATCTCCTCAACCGTCTTGCTCAGGCGGTTCAGACCGTTGAAGGCCGCGGCTTTGTAGCACTCCGCCAGGGTCGGATAGTTGAAGACCGTGTCGACAAAATAGTCGATGGTTGCGTTCAGCGCCATCACCGCCTGGCCAATGTGAACCAGTTCGCTGGCGCCCTCGCCGATAATGTGTACGCCCAGCAGGTGGCGCGTTTCGCGATGGAAGATGAGTTTCAATCGCCCGGTGGTGTCGCCGCGAATCTGGCCGCGCGCAATTTCGCGATAGTAGGCCACTCCCACTTCATACGGCGCGTCCTCTTCCGTCAACTGCTCTTCCGTTTTGCCGATGAAAGAAATCTCCGGAATCGTATAAATTCCGTAGGGATAATACTTTGGATTGGACACGACACAGTCGTCGCCAAACACCCGCGCGGCAGCGATGCGTCCCTGCTCCATAGAGACTGACGCCAGCGCAGGAAAGCCGACGACATCTCCGGCTGCAAAAATGTTCGGCACCTTGGTGCGATAGTTTTCGTCCACGCTGATACGTCCTCGCGCGTCGGCATCGAGTCCAGCCGCGGCCAGGTTCAACTCGTCCACATTGCCCTGGCGGCCAACCGCGTATAAAAGCGCGCCGGCGGAGATCTTTTTCTTGCTCTCTGTGTTGGCGACCACGGTTCCATCGGCCAGGTCTTCCACGCTCTCCACTTCTTCATTCAACCGCATGGTGACGCGGCTGTCGCGGAGATGATAGCTGAGCGCTTCCACAATTTCCTGATCCGCAAACTCCAGCAGCTTGGGCCGCTTTTCAATCAAGATGACGCGCACACCCAGCACCGCGAACATGCAGGTGTATTCGACGCCGATGACGCCCCCGCCAACCACGATCAGCGTCTTGGGCAGGTCGGGCATAAACAAAACCTGGTCGCTGTTGATGATGTTGCGTCCATTCAGCGGAACCTTGGGAGTTCGTGGCGGGACGCGAACCGACAGCGATCAAAGTGTTGCGGCTTTCATACACGCTGGAGCCGCGCGAATTGGTCACGCGAATGTGCGTTGGATCTTCAAAACTTGCGGTGCCCGTCAGTACCTCGATGTTATTGCGCGACAACTGCGCTTCGGTCACGTCGACTTCAGTCTTAATGACATGCTGCACGCGGAAGGCAAGATCCGCCATCGTGATCTTGTCTTTGACGCGATAATTCATCCCATAAATAGAACGATAGTTATACCCGGAAAGGTGAAGCACACCTTCGCGAAAAGTTTTACTGGGGATGGTGCCGGTGTTGACGCTGACGCCACCGACAAATTCCCGCTGCTCCACCACGGCAACGCGCTTGCCCAGTTTGGCGGCCGAAATGGCCGCCCGTTGCCCGGCAGGGCCAGACCCGATGACGAGCAGGTCAAATATTTCCATTGTTGCTTTCCATCATTCCATTCCGCGTTTTAATTTTATCCTTCGCATGGTGCGCGCCGTCGGCGGCTGTCGTGTCCCTCTCTCGATCGGCGGAGCAGGT
This sequence comes from uncultured Acidobacteriota bacterium, assembly GCA_963794795.1. Taxonomy (GTDB): domain Bacteria; phylum Acidobacteriota; class Terriglobia; order Terriglobales; family Acidobacteriaceae; genus JAKAAZ01. The sequence goes on from CAWCFC010000022.1 coordinate 393,765, forward strand.
TGGGCGCAAACTTCGCGCATCGCATTTTTCGACAGTACCACAATAGGATGCAACCAAATGTCAATCGGCCCCGGCCTACACTGGCTACAGTGGTCGGGCGCGGACCGGAGGAGTATTGCTGTACGCCATTACAGATTGTCGGTCGTATGCCGAGAACAATGCCGATGCGCTGGCGCGCCTGCTGGAACTAGCAGCGATTTGGGCGGCCAACGGCGTCTCATACATTCAGGTGCGAGAGAAAGATCTGCCCGCGTGCGACCAGGTCGAGCTGGCGCGAGCGGTCATTCGTGCCGTTCAAGCGGTCGGCGGTAATAGCAATACGCCTAAGATTTTGGTGAACTCCCGGGCGGATGTTGCCTTGGCCGCGGGCACGGATGGAGTGCATCTTCCCTCCGGACCCGATGCGCTGACGCCGGAGGAAGTTCGCAGCATCTTCGCGCTCGCGGGCGAACCCCGCCTGCCTGTTATCAGCGTTTCTTGCCACACGATTGAAGAAGTGTCCTTGGCACGAAAGCAGTCGCCGGACTGCATACTGTTCGCTCCCGTGTTTGAAAAGCAGATTGCTGGGTCTGGAGCGATTACAGCGGAAAATAGCGCCGCCGTTCTGCCAGGCACCGGACTCAAACTACTGCAGCAAGCGTGTCGCGAGGCGGCGCCGGTGCCCGTTTTCGCTCTGGGAGGAGTGACAGCGGAGAACGCCGCAGATTGCATCCGTGCGGGTGCTGCCGGCATCGCCGCGATCCGGTTGGTGCAGAAGGACGCATCGGCGTGGAAACATCTGGTCTGATATCGCCAAGCCGCGTGGACGATTGATCATAATTTCACAGATTGATTCGCTTACTGGACAACCGGCCGAACGTCTCACCTATCTGACAGAATCGTAGAAGCGCGAGAGCCCTTGCAATCGCATTCCATTCCTCCACCCCAAGGAGCTAAGACGTGCCAGAGCCACTTCCTCCCCATTCTCCGAAAGCGTCGAGCCATCCAGCCGACTCCAAATTTGCAGCGACGAACGGTCAGCCCGTATTCGCGCAGCCGCAGCCGTCTCCCGATCCAACAAGCTTTAAAAGTCCGGTGACCGATCAGAACAATCAGGAAGTTGCCCAGCTGGAACCTGTTCCGCAACCGGTGGGCGGCGCCGTCGAGCCAGTTCTAACACTGGCCCAGGTGTACGGCAGCGCGGGCGCTACCAAGACACAAGCGATCGAACAGGCAGGCCAGATTGTGTTTCATTCCGTGGGCGATACCGGCAGCGTGAAAGGGCCAGACACGCAATCTCTGGTGGCCGACAAAATGGTGACAGACTTCGACGAGCCGAATGCCGCGGATCTACCGTCGTTTTTCTTTCACCTGGGAGACGTTGTCTACTATTTCGGCGAAGGCACGTATTACTACGATCAGTTTTACGAGCCGTTTCGAAATTATCCGGCGCCAATCGTAGCCATTCCTGGCAATCACGATGGAGTAGTGTATCCAGGTGATCCGGCGCCAACGCTCGCCGCATTTCTGCGAAATTTTTGTACTGCCAGCCCCACGCAGTCGCCAGATTCCGGCGGCCTTTCGCGCACCACGATGACGGAGCCGGGCGTGTATTTCACGTTTGATGCGCCGTTTGTGCGAATCCTGGGGCTCTATAGCAATGTGCTGGAAGATCCCGGAGTGATTTCAAGCCAGGGTGGAACAAATTCGCTCGATAATCGCCAGGTGGCATTTTTGACTGCGGCGCTGCAGCGGGTGAAGAGCGAAAAATACTCGGGAGCCGTGATCATCGCCGTCCATCATCCTCCATTTACCGGCGGCACGATCCACGGTGGCAGTCCGCAGATGCTGGCGGACATCGATAGTGCTTGCACGGCTGCGGGCGTTTGGCCGCATGCCGTGTTTGCCGGTCATGCCCACAATTATCAGCGCTACACACGCACGGTAAACGCTATGCAGATTCCTTTTCTGGTGGCGGGATGCGGAGGCCACTCACCGCTGTCCACGATGCGCGGCACCTATCGCACGCCCTACAAAATTGACGACACCTTGACCTTAGAAAGTTACGACGATACACATTATGGATATCTGCGCGTCACGGTGAACGCGCAAACCATGACGATCGAGTTCCATCCGGAGAGCGACGGCGGTGTGGTCAAGACTCCGGATGACACGGTGACAATCAATCTGCAGGCACGCACGGTCAGCTAACGCCGCCGCACGCTGATTTCGTGGCTGCCGCAAGTGGAAGCGCGCCGAAGGCTCGCCGCCTCGTCTGGCCTGGGAAGGCCGGTCTGTAACCAAACTGGATACCCCGGTGTCTTATATATTGTGCGTTTGTCGCTGCAGTTCTGGGGAGGTTCAATCATGGGTTCGCTTACAAAACGCAATCTGATTCTTACCGTTCTGGTGGGCATTGTTTTTTCTGCGGGATGCAGGGCAGCGAAGAAGCCCATCCCGGCTCCTGCTGTCGATGCCGCGTTGGCGAAGCAGCCCGGTCAGGCGACAGCGGTGCTCGCTGGAGGATGTTTCTGGGGTACGCAGACTGTGTTTGAGCGAGTCAAGGGTGTGACGGCCACGACGGTGGGCTATGCGGGCGGCTCCGCTTCCACCGCAACCTACGCCCAGGTCACGCAGGAAAATACCGGCCACGCCGAGTCGGTGCAGGTGGTGTATGACCCGTCAAAGATCACCTACGGCACGCTGCTGCGCATCTTCTTCTCGGTTGCGCACGATCCGACAGAGCTCAATCGTCAGGGTCCGGATGTCGGGTCGTCGTACCGTTCAGTGATCTTCTACATGAATCCGGAACAGGAGCGCATTGCCAAGGCATACATCGCGCAACTCGATGCGGCTAAGGTGTTCGGCAAGCCGATCGTTACCCAGGTGGTGCCGCTGCAGGGCTTTTATAAAGCCGAGTCCTACCACCAGGATTATGCGCTGCACAATCCGAACAATCCATATATCGAAATCTGCGATCGCCCCAAGATTGGCGAGTTGAAGAAGCAGTTCCCCGACCTGTTCCAGAATTACAAAGGCGAGTAAATCTGCGCAGCACCGATTGGGCGAACAGAAAGCCTGCATGAGCGATCGGTGCAGAATTTTTCCGCTATACCGCAGACTTTTGCGCAATGGCGAAAATGTAGATCGGCCGTCAACTAATCGCGGATTTCACTTTCGCAATATTGATTCAGAAGGCTACACTGAAGTCCCCCAAATGATCCGAATTGAGAAGAAATTCAAGGGGGAAAATGTCCGTGAGGGAAAAGATATTTTTTGGAGATGTAACTGGCTGCGAGTCTCTCCGCATCGTGGGCGCACGCACTTTCAAACATTTCACACTCGCAGCATGTATGGCGCTCGTGGTTTTTGTTTTGGGAGCGCGAAATGCAAACGCGGCAGCCCCGCCCCCGACAATCGACTGCACCAGCGGGCAAACTCCGACGATGACGGTCGAGATCTACAACAACTCCACAAGCCATAACATTTATCCAGTGCTGTTTGCCGGCGCACCGAGTGATACGGATACTTGGATGCAAGCGTGCTTTCAGCTCAAGGATGCGCAGCTCGCTGCCAACCCATATCCCAGGGCAACGCAGTATCGCATGTACATTAATTGCTGCGCCAGCGGAGAGAACGGAATTCCTCCGGGTGGTTCGGCGATGATCACTCTGCCGCTCTACTCGCCCCTGGTTGGCTCCATCAAGCCAAAGCTGGCGGGCCAACTGATCGACTGGTGGCAGGGCGGAGGCATCAACTTCTATCGAGGGCCATCGACGGATACGAAGCCTCCCGCAGTGTTGCAGGCACACTGGGATGCCGATCAAAAAGGCAACGAAGTTACGCCGACAAACAACCCGCCCACCTGTAGCGGCGGCTGCAAGCTGCATTTCTTTAATGCTCCGGCGTCGATACCCAACAATGATCCACAGCAGCTGGCCGAATATACTTTGGGCGCGCAACCGATTAATCCCGATCACACCAAGCCCGGTCAGCCGGCGCGTCTGTGGGTGCCGGATAACGTGGACTACGATGTTTCCTACGTCAACTACGTGTACATGCCGGCCGTGATGGAACCCTATGGCAATCCGCTGATCGGTTATATTGGCTCGCCGGAGACGATTACTGATTTCAGCGCTGCGATTGCGAAATGGTACGCTTCACCGCTGGGCGCTGACTGGCCGCTCTACAAGGACGGCGCCGGTAACGCTGAGACCGGGAAGATTCCTTCGGCATTAGAGATTTTCCTGAATTCTGCAGCGTTCGATAACACCAATGTATTTCTTCCCGCGCCTGTGCAGTCGAAACCGATTGTTGCGATGACGAAAGAATGGGAATCGTGTGTGAATCAGAACGGCGGCGACCCGATCTGTCCGTTGATTCGCTCTGTCACGGCGCTGCTGAACTCCAACTACGCTAACTACTACGACGTCGGTACTCTGGACCGGAAAAAATGGAAAGATGTCTGGGGATGCACCGGCACGCCAGTGGTGAAGTCCGAGAAGTTATTCCTGGCGCATCTTTACGGGTGGACTCCGTTCCTGGAGGGCTGCACAAACACGGCGGCGAACCAGCTTTACAATACGCCGGGTTTTGCTGATCCCAAAAAGCCGGTGAATTATGAAGTCGTCAAAGCTGACTTTGACCAACTGCAGTACTGGGTGAATGTGCTGAAGGGCGACTACGGAAAATTCGATCCGTATGTGGCGCTGGTGCACGGGCCGGATTATCTGAATGCGCCCTACACCTATGCCTATTCTGTGGATGACGCGGTGGGCAATATGCAGACGGATGGGACCGGCCTGATCGTTGCGGTGGGCGGATCGCAGAACCTGCCGAATCCGGACCACGCAACTCCCAACGTCAACTTCCCGTTTGGATATTCTTCGTCTTACGCCGGCGGAATCCATTTCTCGGAATACGGTCGCTGCACAACGACGCCCGATACGCCGACGGTTTCCTACTTCACCAGCTTCGCGGTGCCGGAAGGTATTCCCGGGACAAAGAGCAGCATCCTGGAATGCAGGAATTCAATGATGGATAGCAAGGGGCGCGTGTATGTTTTCAAACTCAAGGGGCTGCCGGACAAATTCCCATTGAATCCGTTTCCGACGCCGCAGGAGCGACAGACAGTCAACAGCCAGTTGATCGACTGCACGGGCAACACTGGGCAGGTGTTGAACTGGTGTCACGATATCTATCCGTACCAGCAGATCAATCCACTTGATCCGCGGGCCACGGTGAACTTTTACGTGGTGATGGGAGCGCCGCCACCGCTGAACTAGAGGGCGCGTACAAGCAGGCGAAATTGGGCGGGCACACGTTCCTCGTGTGCCCGTTAGCTTTTATCCCGGCTACTCTATCTGGCCGGTGACGGTGAACTGGCGTGTGGTGCCGTCGGGGAACATCAGTTCGTAGATCCGGCTAAATTCATGCGTGGGCTTCTGTTGGTCCTTGACCAGCTTCGCCTTGTAGTCCCCAAGAGCGACGATGCCTTTGGGAAGGCTGGTCAGGCTCTCCATTTCATACTTGACGCCGTCGACCAGGACGCAAAGATCCTGTGTGTTGGCGCGACCGGTACCGATGCGGCTCTGGGATACGTGAATGGTGATGTTGTAATCCGCGCTTGGGGACGCGGCGAACAGCGGCAGAGAGAACAGTAGAGAGAGAGCCAGAATGGTTTTCGTCATGTACGCCTCCGCTGACGAGAGTACCACTCGCTTTGAAGGCAGGATGGGGCGATGCCTAAACACATCGAGGGCCTCAGGCTGAATTCGCCTGAGGCCCTCGTCTCGTCTGTGGTTAGAATTGGTCGTGATCGCCGTCGCCCTTGCCGCCGGCAAATAAATCGGACATGACCTGAACATTGCCATCGCAGGCGTGGTTCAGGCAAGGCAGGTTGAAGCCGGCCTCGAGTGTCTTGAGGACCGAGTAGCTGTTGTAGTAGGTTCCGCTTTGAACACCGCCGTGGTTCTGGTAGTTGGTCTGAACAGTGAGAACTACACGGTTCTGGTTTTGGCTGGGATACAGTCCCGTGAGTAGCGTGGTGCTTCCGCTATAGTCATTCTCATCCCACACGATGATGATTGCGCTGCGTCCCTCCTGCCACACTTTGGAAGCATGGATGGCATTGACCAGCCGCTCGATCGTGGTATCGCCCTGTTGGATCAGACCGGGATTTAAACCAACCTGCGTACCGTATGTATATCCACTGTTGTTCATGCCATAGTCAAACGCGCAGAATGCGTCGCTGTTGCTGCGGCCATGCTGGTCGTCGCACTGGTTGGGGACGATGAAGGCAAGGGCTGGCACGTCCCCGCTCTTCAGGTCAGCATACAAACCGCTCGGCCCATCGAAACCAACCGTGTTGGCCAGGCTACTGTCGCGGTCGTATCCATTCTGGATGCTTGCGAAGTAGGCAAACGGATTGTGCTTCACGGCGTAGAGCTGCACAACGCTCGAGGAAGTCAGCGGCGCCAGCTTTGTAAAGTCCGTCAGATTGGTCGCCGTCCCGTTGCTGTAGTCGACGCCATTGATTGATCCCAGCGGCAGGCTCTCCTGATAGGACTTCCATCCCATCCTTGCGTCATCCAACTGGTCGGCAATGGTCTCGCCCTTCGTGGGAGCTGCGGCGACTGATTTCACTCCGTCGAGGTCCGCGAGCGCGACAAAGGGTCCTCCTACCTCATTCCACGTATCTACGGCCGGCGTTGCAGCGTCTTTACCGGTACCGGAGATGGGACAGATGTTGCCGGTATCGACCGGAACGGGCGCATTGCCGCCGGCGTCATCGGCATTCACTACTCCGCTGGCGATGTTCGGCGTGCAGGAGGTGCTGCCCCAGTTGGGAGAATTATCGCTGCGGATACCGAAATTCGATCCACCCACAATTTCAAGATAGTTAGTCAGACTTGGATGGCCGACCGCAAAATAGTTGGTTGCCAGGTTGACCTGACCGGTGGCGATCTGGCTGTTCAGGTAGGGTTCGTTGGGATTGTTGATGACCTGTTGATAGCCATGGTTTTCCATCATGATGAGAAACACATGATCGAGATGCGGAATGCCGGTTGGCATGCGGTCTTGCTGGGCGATGGCGGCACTTGCCAGGACGCCGGTGACCAGACCGATTGCTGCTGCTTGCTTGAACATTGGAAAAGACCTCTCTAGATTGGGAATGCCTGCGAAATTGCCGGCCAGGGACAGGGGTGGTCGCGGCCTAGCTTAATGTCCACGTGGTACGTGAACCGGGCATGAAGAGGTTGTGAATAAATGCAGAATGAGATGTGTGGGTGTTGTACAGGATCAAAGCGGCAGAGACAACAGCGGAGAAAGAGCCAGGATGGTTTTCCTCATGTACGCCTACGCTGACGAAAGTACCAGTGGGGTGAGAGACTGCATGAGGCGGGGATTCAGGGCTGGATAGTTGAAGGATTGTGCGGCCTAATTGAAGGATTGTGCAAGCGCAATTGAAGGATTGTGCGGTCTAATTGAAGTATTGTGCAGAGACCATTTCGATCCCGCAACGATGCAAGTCATTGTTTACATTCGGTTGCCGAGGGCCAGGCGGGTTTTTTCACCGCGCAACAGGCAAAAAACGCCGGATTTTCCGAAAGCAGTCACACCTACAACGTTCAGGAAGGCCTCTGGGCACGCGAGTACCGCGGAATTTACCGGCTAGCGTCGTTTCCGGCGGTGCTGCGGCCGGAACTGGTGCGCTGGCATTTGTGGTCCATGGACCGAACGGGGCGGGCACTGGGTGTCTATAGTCATTCTACCGCTTTGGGGCTTTATGCTACGCCAGAGACGACGACGGATGTGTCTCCAGCGCTGGAGATGACGGTGCCGAAGGGCTTTCGCCGGAGGGGCGCGACGCCGGAGGGTTTGACGCTACACTATGCCGACCTGGCGGAGGGCGATATTGCCGCGCGGAACGGGTATCGGCTGACGACGCCGCTGCGGACGATTCTTGATTTGGTGGCGGCCGATACGATGCCGCACGAGGAGTTGTCGAAGGCGCTGCTGGGGATTTTGAAGCGGCGTCTGATCACACGCAAGCAGGTGAAAGGCGCGAGGATCCCTGAGGTGGCGCAGCTGCAACTGGAGGCGCTGCTGGGGTGGAAGGAGCGGTAAGCGATCCCACTCAAGCCGAGGGAAGGCTTGAATGGGGCAACGCGACTTACCTTGCTCTCAGGTACTCCGAGGGCGTGACAATGCGCGATCCCTTGTACGCGCCGAGAGTCAATAAATCTTTGTCGCCTGCAACCAGCAAATCCGCTTTCGCAAGGGCGGCGCACTCCAGAAACATATCGTCGTGGGGATCACGGCATACCTTTACCGAGCCTCGAATCTTTACACGGATGCCACGCGCCAGAATCATTTGCAGCGCCGATGTTGCCTGGTGTTGCTCCCACGAGAACTTTTCGGTCAGGACGCGCACGATCTCTGCGTCAATCTCATCGCAGGTGGCGATCACGTCTTCGGTCATCGCTTTTTCTAGAGCCAGAGTCGGCGTGCCGCGACGTTTCGCAAACTGAAGCGCGGAAATCCAGACGTTTGTGTCGATGACGACGATCACCCGTTCGACCGTACCCTGCGACGGCGCGGCTTCTCAGCACGCACCTCTTGGATGAGCCGGGGCACATCGGCCTCGGTATAGCCTTTTGGGTTGCGTCCTTCCGCATATTCGCCCAACTCATCCAGAGTCCTTCGCGCCTGCTGTGCAGCATAGGTGCGGAAGGCTTCACGGAATAGCTCGCTCATGGTGCGGCTGTCCCGCTGAGCCAGCGCCTCAGCCCTTTGTGCAAGCTCGGGCGGCAGGCTGATGGTGTATACCTTCGATTTCCTTGCAGTAGCAGTCGCCATACACGCATATTACATTGTAATGGATTCCATTACAATCCATGGGGCGCTGCCTGGGACGGGAGTATTCTCAGTCCGGAGGGTATCCCGGTGACAATGCAAATTGGAATGGTTGCCTCAGATGGAATCATTTTGGCGAGCGATACGCAGGCCTCACATCCATCACCATGGTTCTGAGCATTCGTCTGGGCGAGGCATTTTCTCTGTCGCCGGATTTCTTCTCGAAGGCGCAATTGCAGCGGGATTTGTGGGAAGCTTCGCAGCGAAAACGCCGGAAGATCAAGCCGCTGGCCGCATGACGAGGGCGAGAAGAGTTCAAATCCCAAGTCTCAGAATCGAGGAATTGGGCACCCGGCGGTCGGCCTCCGTGGATTAACGAATGGGGTTATTTGTCCCTGATCTCTTTCAATTCGTTTATGGATTTGATGAGATTAGCACGTATCCGGGGCGAATGGTTTACCTGATAAGCGTAGAGCCGCTTGGCGACGCCTCTTCTCCATATCCAGACCAGAAACAGGCACGTCGCACCGGTCAGGAACAAGAAAATTCGTAAATCGGTGGACAACACTCCCCCAGTTCCACGAATTCCTATCCACAACCCCAATATCCCCACCACCTCAAAACCGAACAACGTGAACTTCACCACGCAGATCACCCCCTTCAAGAGGTGATCATCCGTTTCGCTGATGATCGGACACTCGCTTTCACGCTTTGCAAGTTCAGTTTCGAGCTTTGTGATCCTTCGCCGTAAGGACGCATCGCTCCATTGCGCGAACCAATTCAAGATTGCGGGCGAGACCATGTTTGCGAAGACTGCCATCGGAATAGAGAGGATCAATGCGGCAATCCCGATTATCAAACTCCACGTGCCGACATTCGTTGCGAGCACCATCTCTGAAGTGTTCCTCACCATTCGTAGCCGGGGATTGACGAATCCCGCGAGAATTATACGATTAAGGGTGGTCCCAACATATCCATGGCGTCCCCTGAGAAGGACTTTCTGCGCTTCACGATTATTTAGGCGGGTGGCCCATTCAAGCGTCTTTTGGCTTGAGCGGGAGTTCCTACAGGCCCAGCTTGGACCAGAGGGCGTGGACTTTGGATTTTGTGGTGGGGTCCACGTGGAGCATTTCAGGCCAGGGTCTGGTGAAGCCCCCGTACAAACAGAGTAGGCATTGGCCCTAACAGTGGGAGCTACTTGAAACCGGCAGCTTCCAGTCTGCGCAGAAGCATGGAAACAAAACTCAAGTGGTCAAGGCAGATGTCGGGGTCATCTACCACAGAATATTCGTGGCCCCGCGGATTACGAATAGCCTGCACGCCACCTGCAAATACGAAACGGTATCCGTTTTGTTCGTCCTTTTCGCTTTCCGTCTTAAGTGGCGTAAGTTGCAGTTTGGGTTTCGCTGCATCGAAAGCGGCCATCATGAGTTTGAAGCCTGTTTCAGATACGCCGGAATGCTTCTGTACCTGTTTATCGAGATACTTGAAAGCGTGAAAAGTGGCCTCGGGATAGTGGCCATCGTCGAACAGTTTCTTGACCTTGGGAGGCAAACTTGGGTAAATGTTTCGGAGATCAAACGGATGCAACAGCGACGTATCTGCGTGAGGCTGTGTGGCCGATTCCTTTTGCGGCATACGGGCCAGCGCGCGGGCAATGGCCTCGAATTGACCAAGGCTAGTTGGCATTCAGCAGATTCTCCCGAATGCTGCGGAAAATCCGGTCGTACGTTTCTTGATCTGCCGCTGCAGGCAGGTTTACTTCAATTCGAACGGTTAAGCCAACATCTCGCATCTGGCCATTTCCATTGAGAGGCACTTTGCTGCTATCGATTAGTGCAGGCTTTTCAATCTTTGCCTTTGGAATTTTTGGCTTGAACTCTTTCGATTTCGTCGATGGCTTTGGCAGCGCGGACAGCTCTCCGTGCCCTGCAAGGCTCGCCAGGGCCTGAAAAGTAGACGCCTGCCTTTTTCCAACGTTGTCACTGGTTTGATCACTGTTTCGGAAGAAAGAAATGAGGCCATCAAGCTGAAGCTCCCAAGCGGCATCACCATGCAGGGCAAAGAGTTCGGTATAGGCAGTTTTCACCATTTTGCCAAATGCTTGTTGGAAAGCTGTTGGATCGTGCTGATTGAAAACGGTCGTGGATTCTGCGGTCTTATTTCCTTCTGCGTCGATCGCGCCCACGAATCTTAGGGTGTTGATCACATAGCTTTCATTATTTGGGGCGATGCTGAGCTTACGTAATGTGTCGGCTGAAACCTTTGGAGGAAAAGACTTCTTAAGGTGATTAATGGCTGCAGTCACAGCCCCCGGCGAAGCATAAGGATGTTTTTCGGCCACTGTTTGCGAGTACCTCCTGCGCGCCATCAATCCTAGCACTCACCGCGACCCACATCCACGATCCGTACAAACGATTGACTCACTTCCCCATGCGCCTTAGTCTCGAAGGAGAGGGCTGCGGGGGAATTTGCTGGCGCGCGGCTCGAATTTCATACTCGTCTGGAGGCATCGCGATGAAGTTCCTCGTTGCCGATCTTGAACGGCAGGCCATCGATTTTGATGAATCTCTTGCTCCGGGAACCATTGATTTTGTCGACGATATGCAGCAGGTGGGGGTGCTGCACACCCAGGGCCACGTCGATCTGCTGAAAGAGCATCGCGGTCCCAGCCGATATTGTCGAGGACATCCGGGTGCGGGGCAGCCTGGAAACCCGCATGGAAGTGGCGTGTGCGCGCTGCCTGGACCCGGTGTCGCAGCCGATTGAGGCCAGTTTTGACCTGATTTTTCGGCCATCGGGAGCGGATCTGGACAATACGGACCGCGCGATTTCCACATCGGAGACCGAAATCGGCTACTATGAAGGAGACGGTTTATTGCTTGAAGATGTGCTGCGCGAGCAGATCCTTCTGGCGCTTCCAGCCAAGAACCTTTGCCGCGAAGATTGCAAGGGGCTTTGTCCGGAGTGTGGCCGGAACCGGAACACGGATCCCTGCGATTGCGCGACCACTTCGACCGACCCGCGCTGGGAGCAGCTGAAGGCATTGCAGCCGCAGTTGATCCGCAGCCAGGACAAGCCATAATTCTATAAAGTTTGTTGCACCCGCCTTCGAGAACTCTGACCGGAATAGCGCCTTGCGGGGCGTGCGATCGAGAGGGACGAGCGGCGGGGAAAGGGAATTTTCATGCCGAATCCGAAACGACGCCACTCCAAACAACGCACCGCCAAGCGGCGTTCGCACGATTTTCTGACTACGCCGTCGCTCTCTGAATGTCCTAACTGCCACGAGCGCAAGCTGCCGCACCATGCGTGCCCGAAATGCGGCACCTACAAGGGCCGTGAAGTCATCGCTCTGAATAAAGAAGAGAAACTAGCCGCCCGCCATCCATGCTGATTGACATCGCGCTTGACGCCATGGGTTCCGACAAATCGCCAGAGCCGGAAATTCGCGGCGCAATCCTGGCGTGTCGGCTGCTACAGGTGCGGGTGCATCTTGTTGGGCCGGAGCGCACGCTGCGGCCGTTGCTGGCGAAGCAGATGCATCGCGCCGGGGAACGTCATCTTCCTATAAAAATTGTTCAGGCCAGTGAAGCGATTGGCATGGACGAAAAGGCTGTGCAGGCGGTTCGGTCGAAGCGCGACTCCTCGATGCGCGTGGGCCTGAAGCTGGTGCGCGAAGGCGTGGCTGCCGGATTTATGACGGCGGGCAATACGGGCGCGGCCATGGCTACTGCAAAGATGGTGCTGGGCACATTGCCGGGCGTGGATCGTCCGGCGCTGGTGGCGGTGCTGCCGACCAGTACTGGAAAGCCTTGCCTGCTGCTGGATGTGGGCGCGAACGTCGATTGCAAAGCGAAAAACCTGGAGCAGTTTGCGGTGATGGGCGAGATGTATGCCCGCGCCGTGCTGAAGGTGGCGCGTCCGCGCGTCGGGCTGCTTTCAATCGGCGAAGAAGAAGGCAAAGGCAATGAGCTGACGCGGGAGAGTTTTCCGCTGCTGCAGCAGCTGCCGATGAATTTTCTGGGCAATGTGGAAGGCCGCGACATTTTTAACGGGCAGGCCGATGTGGTGGTCTGCGATGGATTCATCGGCAACGTGGCGCTGAAGACATCGGAAGGACTGGTGCGGCTGGTGCGGGAATCGCTGCGGGAGTCGTTGACCTCGACGGTGACTGCGCAGGTGGGTGCGTTGCTTTCGCGCAAGGCGTTCAACCATTTCAAGCGGCGCTTCGATCAGTCAGAATACGGCGGCGCTCCTCTGCTGGGCGTGCGCGGGGTGTGCATTGTGGGGCATGGCTCCTCGACGGATCGCGCCATTATGAATGGGATTCGGGTGGCGGCGGAGTTTGCCCAGGCCAACGTGAATGCGCATATCGAACAGGGTCTGGTGGCGTTGAACGGCGCACCGGCCATTGCCGAGGGCTAGAGCAGTCTCACTCGAACAAATCACTCATCCATCGCCGCTGCGGACAAGACGATACCGTCCGTAGTACCCGCGACGGATTCCTCCTGGATGTTTTCTGTATGCTGTATCGATCAGGGCGAGGAGAGCGGCTAGATTGACAGACATCCTTCTGCGGTTTTTGATTGGCGGCGCGATGGTGGCGGCGTTCTCTTTTATCGGGTGTCTATTTTCTCCGAAGAGTTTTGCCGGGCTGTTTGGCGCGGCTCCTTCGGTTGCGCTGGCAACGCTGTTCCTGACGGTTTCTCACAGCGGTAAGCAATATGCGGCGATGGAAACGCGCTCCATGATCGGCGGCGCGATTGCATTTTTTCTGTACGCGTTCTGCGTCACGTTGATCTTAACGACTAAGAAATTTTCTGCGTTGTCGGCCACGCTGGCTTCGATGACGGTCTGGTTTGGCAGCGCGTTCACGCTGTGGTTTGTCTGGCTGCGATAGGCGAGAGTGATGAAGATCGGCTTAGATACCAAATCGCTGAAGGAAAATCGCTGGAGTGAGTATGCGGTGCGGTTTTTCTTTGGCGGTGTCATCACGGCAACCGCGGGCATCATCGCGAAAAAATTCGGACCGGAAGTCGCGGGACTGCTGCTGGCATTCCCGGCGATCTTTCCCGCCAGCGCCACCATCATTGAGCAGCACGAAAAGGAGAAGATGGCCAAGGCTGGACTCGATGGAACGCGACGCGGACGGGCCATGGCAAGCATTGACGCGGCGGGCGCGACCATGGGCTCGCTGGGCCTAATCGCTTTTGCCGCGCTTGTCTGGAAGGGGCTGTCACGGTACCCCACGTGGGCGGTGCTGATCGCAGCCACTCTATTGTGGTTCGGCGTGGCAATGTCAGTGTGGATTCTGCGCCGGTCTTTTCGCAATGTGCGAAGAAGGGCTCGACGGAAAGCTCATTCGAGCGGATTGACTGATTGAGGGAAGCGACGTTGTTGCCGGTATCGGCGGCAGTATATTCGATAATAGATATTTCAGATTCCTCACTATGAGCACGCCATCCATTACTTTTAAAACTCCAATGACGATTGCATTTCTTTTTCCAGGCCAGGGATCGCAGGCAGTTGGAATGGGCCGCGAACTCTTCGACGCATTTCCAGTGGCGCGTGAAGTGTTTCAGGAAGCCGACGAGGCGCTGGGATTTTCTATATCTCGACTTTGTTTTGACGGGCCGGAAGAAGAGTTGCGGCTGACGGAAAACACGCAGCCTGCAATTCTGACCGTTTCTATGGCGGCGTTGCGGGTACTGGCAGAACGCGGCGTACGCAGCCATTTTGCGGCCGGACATTCGCTGGGAGAATATTCCGCGCAGGTGGCCGCGGGGACAATATCGTTCGCGGACGCGGTGCGGACGGTGCGCAATCGCGGACGATATATGCAGGAAGCGGTGCCGGAGGGCGTCGGCGCGATGGCGGCGATTCTTGGCATGAAGGCAGCCGACGTTATCCAGGCATGCGCCGATGCAGCCAGAGAATCGGGCGGTGTTGTATCGGCGGCGAACTTGAATGCTCCCGAGCAGACCGTGATTTCCGGTGCGGTGGCGGCAGTGGAACTGGCGTCAGCAAAGTGCAAGGAGCGTGGGGCGAAGCGTGCGATTCCGTTGAAGGTGAGTGCGCCGTTCCATTGTGCGCTGATGCGGCCGGCACAGGATCGGCTGGCGGCCGATCTGGAGGCGACAGGGTTTCATGCGCCCAAGTTGAGTGTGGTTTCCAACGTCGATGCGGCGTGGGTCGCGACCAGCAGTGCCGCGCGCGATGCGCTGATTCGCCAGGTGACCGGCGCGGTTCGGTGGGTGGAATGCGAGCGGCAGTTGATTGCCGCCGATGTGACGCACTTTGTTGAAGTGGGTCCGGGCAAGGTACTGTGCGGCCTGATGCGACCGCTGGATTCCAGCCGGATCTGTCTGAACGTGGAGAACGTCGCAAGTCTGGACAAAACCCTTGCCGCGCTCGAAAATAATTCCGGCTGAGCCGGAGGGATGGCGATGACACCAGCGGCGCAAAACGCGCGAGGAACCGTGGGACCGGGCAGGCGAATGCAATCGCCGATGGTGGCCATCGTGCTCGGAATTTTGGCTTTCAGTTGCGCGCCCGGAACAAGCTCGGCGAAGAAGGTGGAAAGATCTGTGACCACGGCGAACGGAAAACCGGTGCGCAATGTGTACGTGGATGCTGGGTCGCCAGTGATGGCGAATGCTGCGACCACGCGGTTGGATCAGGATACTTGCCTGACGATCGTTTCCAGTCCGAAAGAGGCCGATGCAATTCTGGAAGTAGGAATCGCGCTACCTTCTGTCGGCGGTGATTCGGGTGGGGGCTCCGATGTTTTCGGTTCGCAGCCCAAGGCCCAGACACTGGGCAACGCTCATAGCAATCCCAAGCGCAGCGCCTCGGCGACGTGTAGCGATGGCAAGGGTGGAACCATGAGCTGTAAGTCTTCCTACGCCGTAGGAGGCGATGTGCCGCAGCAGCCCGCTTCCGACTGGACGCAGGGCATCGCTCCCGATTACACGGTTTCTCTGGCTTCTTCAGAAGACAGTACGCAGGATTTGTGGGATCCGAATGGGCGCGAAAAACATGCTTCATGGAGCGATCAGTTGCGAGAAGCCGTAGGGTGTCCGGTGTGCCCGGGAGCGGATTTCAATCCTAGGCGCGACAAGATGAGCTATCGGCAGTGGATGCAGGCGAAATGTCCGAACGTCTTGAACGCGGGAGCGAAATGACGGCTCTTTAAGAATCGACCTACGGTTGACGCGCATGGGCCGAGCCAAAGATTTCTTCCACCTTGCGCTCGCGAAACGCAAAAATGCTTTCTACATTTCCTCGCACAGAAAATGCGTGCACCATTTGGCCGACAATCCCAAAGGGAAGTGAATATTCCACGCGATCGTGGATGAGCGTGCCTCCGTCGACGGCGTGAAATCGATGGGTATGGTGCCATAGCTTGTATGGGCCTTTCAGCTGAAGGTCCTCAAATGCGTGCGGCGGCTGCCAGACGGTGATTTCAGTTCGCCAGCGCATTGGAATTCCATGCCAATGCAGCCGGTAGTCGATCCATGTGCCGGGGGACATGTGGATGGGCTGGGGCGTGAGGATCTGGAAGCGCAGCCAGGCCGGAGTGAGCAACTCGAGATTGGCTGCGTCGGAAAAGAAGCGAAAGACTTGGTCCAACGAAGCGGGAACCCATTGTTCGCGCTCTAGAAGATAGGGTGCAGTCATGGTTGCATCTCAGGATGGAACGACGCAGGTTCAATGCGAAATTGCGGCGGCATTCCAGTGAGATGCAAGTTCTACAGTTCCACCAGGACATCGTCTCCCTGGAGGCGCAGCGGATAGCGGGTGGCCTTCGCAGCCGGCGAATGCGTGGCCTGACCCGTGGCCAGATCGAATTCCCATTGGTGCCAGGGGCAGACAATCTTGCCGCGTTCGATGGTGCCTTCTGCCAAAGGACCGCCGCGATGGGGGCAGACATTATCCAGCGCCAAGGGAATTCCCTTCACCGTGGCCACGCAAAGAGTGTGGCCCTGAACGGAGAATTCCTTTGCTTCGGATTCGGCTGGAAGCTCTTGCCGACTGCACAACCTGACCCACTCACTCATCCGGACACACCTTCAGTTCACTGGTTCGATGCAGCCGGTGGACGGGTGGATTCGATTCGAGCATTTTCCCTATGCGTATAGACCGACGCGGTGACGTTTGCGGTCGCTGTTCCGTCAAGAAAAGCTGCGCTTCATTGAGGTTCGAAAGTTCATTGTAGTAGGGAAAAGGCTCTAAGCCTGGATTGCGGCCATGATTGTGCCGGCCAGAATGATCAGCACCCACCAACCAATAATCACGATGGCAGCGCTACTGCGCTTGACCTTGGCAACAATGGAACAGCCAAGGATCAACAGCACCACGACCCACAAGGTGAAGATATCCGCCGAAGAAAATAGTGTGCGCAGCCATAGCGGAGTATCCGAGGTGAGATACCAGCCCACATTGGTTCCGACTGGATTGTTGATATCGAATTGCTCCGCGCTGACCCCGGCAAAAATGGCGATCGCCGCCAATAAGAACTTGATGAGAAACGGCAGGCCGGCGTAGAACCAGACCGCCAGATACTCTTTATAGGTTGCCTTGGCGCCCAATCCGAAATTGAATGTCATCATCAGGATGCCGGCACAGATCAGGGCGAAGATCAGGCCGAGGACCGGATACACATAGCTAACGACCCGGGTAAATGCCGCAATCGTGTGGATGCTTTGCTCTCGCTGCGCATCGGTCAGTGTGCTCATTCTCTGTTGCGCTGATGCATTGCGGTTGATGTTGGCCTGGGCGACCTGGTCGAAGCCGATTTTGCGATCGATGGAGGCGGCAAATGCCACGCTAACAAGAATGAGCAATAGAAAGGGAAGCCACCAACTGGCATTTCGGCGAATATCGGTAAAGGTTTTTGTCGGCGCCACAAACGTGTCGACAACGCGTTCCACCTGACTGAGGCCGGCAGATTCTCCAGGTTGCTGCATGGCTGCTTCCATGGCTGTCATGTGATTTCCTCGTCTCCGAAAACCGGGCTGAAATCCTTGGGCACCAGTCTAGAGCATTCCACGGTTACTATACCCCGGCCCAGACTCCCGTGGTGCAGCTTTTCTTTATGGAAAAGCTGCGCGAGCGTTCCGTTCCGCCGGATGGCTCTACCGTGGAATTGCTCGAGCAGGAGTAGGCTAAAAAGCGCAGATATTTTTCACGGGAAAATTTTTAGGGACAAATAGATGCAAGTGCTTGCGACCAGTCAAAGCAGCGAACCAAGCTTGATCCAGGAGAATAGAGGAGATTTTGCATGATGGCTTTTCGGCCCCCTTGGGCGTGGATTGTTTTGCTTTTCAGCCTGGTTGCATCCGTGCCTGGCTTTGCAGCCGCAAAGACGCAGCCGCACACCTTCGTGGCTGGGCATGGGGAGTTTCTGCTGGATGGCAAGCCGTTTCAGATTATTTCCGGTTCCATGCACTATGCGCGAATTCCGCGAGCCTACTGGCGCGACCGGCTGCGCATGGCCAAGGCGATGGGGCTGAACTCGATCACCACCTATGTGTTCTGGAATTGGCATGAGCCGGAACCTGGGGTCTACGATTTTTCAGGCAATCGAGATGTGGCGGAATTTGTGCGCGAGGCGCAACAGGAGGGACTGTACGTCATCCTGCGGCCTGGTCCGTATTCCTGCGCGGAGTGGGATTTTGGCGGCTTTCCAGCGTGGTTGCTGAAAGATCCGAACATGGTGGTGCGGTCCAGAGACCCGCAGTTTCTGGCGGCGGCGCAGGCATGGCTGATGCAGCTTGGCAAGCAACTGGCGCCACTGCAGATTGGCAATGGAGGGCCCATCATCGCGGTGCAGGTGGAGAACGAATATGGCTCCTACGGCAAGGACCACGCCTATATGGAAGACATCCACCATATGCTGATCGATGCGGGATTCACCAAGGCGCAACTGTATACAGCGGATGGTGCGGATGAGATTCCAAACGGTGCGTTGCCGGAGTTGCCGGCGGTGATCAATTTTGGACCGGGGAACGCGCAGACGGATTTTGCAAAGCTGAAGAAATTGCGGCCGAATGGACCCATGATGACGGGCGAATATTGGGATGGATGGTTCGATCACTGGGGTGCGCCGCACACCGCCGATACGCCGGATCAACAAGCCAAGGACCTGGACTGGATGTTGCGCCAGGGATATTCGGTGAGCCTATATATGTTTCACGGGGGCACGAGCTTTGGCTGGATGAATGGGGCGAATTCGAACGGCAAGACGTATGAACCGGATGTAACCAGCTACGACTACAACTCGCCCCTGGATGAGAGCGGCCGGCCGACGCCGAAGTATTATCGTTTCCGCGACATTATTGCGAAGGATACCGGGATCAAGCCGCCACCTGTTCCTGCGGTTCCGCCGACGATGACGCTGCCGGCGATTTCGCTTGCCGAGGGTGTTTCGCTGTGGAAGTCGCTGCCCACTCCGACTCACTCCGAGAATCCAGTCTCCATGGAAGCGCTGGGGCAGGGGTATGGATACATCCTGTATCGCACGCGGTTGAACGGGCCTGTCGATGCTGAATTGACCTTCGATGCGCTGCACGATTACGCGCAAATCTATCTCGATGGCAAGCTGGTGGGCACTATCGATCGACGGCTGGGGCAATATCAGCTGCCGTTGCATATCTCGTCCGCCGATGCGCGCTTGGATGTTCTGGTGGAGAATACGGGGCGGGTGAATTTTGGTCCGTCGCTGCCGGCGGAACGAGCCGGGATTGTCGGCCGGGTCAAGCTGGGGCAAAAGGTGGTGACAGGATGGGATATCTATCCGTTGCCGATGTTGAAACCGGGGCAGATGGCCTATTCGAAAGCGCCGTGCAGCGGAGCCTGTTTCTATCGTGCCAGCTTTACGGTGACGACGCCGAAGGACACTTTTCTGGATACGAGTGCCCTGACCAAGGGCGAAGTGTGGCTGAATGGCCGCGCACTTGGACGTTTCTGGAATATCGGTCCGCAGAAGGCGCTGTATGTTCCCGCGCCCTGGCTGAAGCCCGGCAGGAACGAGGTGGTCGTGTTCGACCTGGATGGGAAACCGGATCAGGACAATCGAGGGATTGGATCACCCGATGCTGCACGCGGCCGTGGAGGCGAATCCGAAGAAATGACTTTCACGAAATTGAAATGAAACTTCGGCGAGGTGCGGCCCGTCGAACGGGTATCTGGCACAGTTGCAGAAGTGTTCTCTGGAGTGTCAGACTAGAACCACCGCGAAGCTCACTCGCAGAAGAACTGAAATTGACGTGAGATTTTAGGCTGGCCCGAATCGCTTGAAGTTGGTTCCAACGAATCACGCGAATCGCTCGATGTGCCGCACGCTCCTTCTTCATCCGAAACCAGGAGAAACAAATGTCAACACCGAAGTTTCCTCCGCAGGCAAACGATTCTACGTCCGACTGAACCGCAGAACTCAGACGCCGCCGACTCCAGCAAGCGAAAGATCGTCCAGCCCCTAAAGGAATCACGCGGCGCGGATTTCTGAAAGGTGCTGGCGTTGCCGCTGCCGGTACCGCTCTGCTGGAAGGCGCACAGGTTTTCAGCCGCGAGGCGATTGCGGCTACTCATGGCGAGCACCATGGTGTGAAAGAGCTTGGCCCGGGCGCGGTGCCTGTGACCTTGCATATCAATGGCAAAGAACAGACCGTTCAACTGGAGCCGCGGACCACGCTTGCGGATGC
The DNA here is from genome assembly GCA_963794795.1 of uncultured Acidobacteriota bacterium. Taxonomy (GTDB): domain Bacteria; phylum Acidobacteriota; class Terriglobia; order Terriglobales; family Acidobacteriaceae; genus JAKAAZ01. The sequence continues at coordinate 414,311 of CAWCFC010000022.1, forward strand.
TTTGCGCGTCCATATGGGGCTGACCGGCACCAAGGTGGTGTGCGATCGCGGGTCATGTTCCGGCTGCACCGTGCTGCTGGATGAGATGCCGGTGAACAGCTGCATGACGCTGGCGATGGATGCGATCGGGCACAAGGTGACGACGATTGAAGGACTGTCGAGCGCTGCGCATCCGGAGGAGATGCATCCCGTCCAGGCCGCCTTCGTCAAGCATGATGCGATGCAGTGCGGTTTCTGCACTCCGGGCATGGTGATGGCCTGCTCCGCTCTGTTGAAGAAAAATCCCCACCCCACGGAAGACGAAGTGCGACAGGCGACGGCGGGCAATCTGTGCCGCTGCGGCACCTATCCCAGAATTTTTGCGGCAACGCTGGAAGCTGCGGGCGTCTCCGGCAAAGAATCCATCCGTAACGCGTAGGAGTGAACATGCCGACCGAAAAAACAGATCCGACAGCGGCTGCAACGAACGACACAACGACGAAAACCGTCACCATGCCGTATGGAGTTCCGGGTTACACGTTGCATGATGTTCAGCGTCAGATTCCAGCGACCGAGCCGCCGGTGCTGCCCATCAATGCAGACCTGCAGTACATCGGCAAATCTCCCACGCGCTGGGATGCGCACGCCAAGGTGAGCGGAAGCGGGCGCTACACGGCGGATGTTCAACTGCCGGGGATGCTGTATGCCGCGATGGTGACTGCGAATGTCCCGCACGCCAGCATTGTTTCGATCGACACCACTGAGGCCAGCAAATTGCCGGGCGTGAAGGGTGTGTATGTGATTCAGCATGTGCTGGGCGAGGCGGTCCTGCGCGATCCGTCGCTCGACCCAAGCCGCTATCCGATCGTGCGGTATGCGGGCCAGCCGATCGCGGCGGTCGCAGCGACCTACCCGCACATCGCGGAAGAGGCGGCCCAGCTGGTAAAGGTGCAATACGCTGCCAAGCCCTTTGTTGTCGATATGGAGATGGCCCGTCAAGCCGATGCACCGCAAGTATTTCCCGGGCCGGCAGATGAGGCGGGTTCCGCAGGGGGTGGAGGCGGACCGCATGATGTTCCGCAGAAGGGCAATGTGCATGGCCCTTCCGTGCACAAGCGCGGCGATGCCGAACAAGGATTCAAAGACGCGGACTTTATCGTGGAGTCGAAATACACCACCCAGGTGCAGGTGCATAATGCGCTGGAGACGCATGGCGTGGTGGCTGACTGGAAGCCGAACATGCTAACTGTGTGGGCTTCGACGCAAGGCACCGCCAGCGTGCGCGACGAATTGGCCGACTACTTCAAAATTCCCAAGTCGCAGATCCGGGTGATCACGGAATATGTTGGCGGAGGCTTTGGCGCCAAATTCGGTGCGGGCAATGAGGGCACCGTTGCGGCCATTTTGTCGAAGCAAACCGGCGCGCCTGTGCGGCTGATGTGCGATCGCAAAGGGGAGCAGCTTTCTGTCGGCAATCGCCCCAGCTCCGACCAGACGCTGAGAATCGGAGCAAAAAAGGACGGCACGCTGACGGCAGTTCAACTGATCAGCTACGGAACGGCGGGATGCGGAACTGGCGCGGGCTGCGCGGGGCCGGCGAGCAATTTATATCAGTCGGCATCCTTGCATACGGAAGAAAACGACGTGTTCATCAATGCGGGGCCTGCGGCTGCCTTTCGAGCGCCAGGGCATCCCCAGGGAGCCTTCGCGCTGGAACAGACCATTGATGAGATGGCGGAAAAGCTGAACATGGAGCCGCTGGAGTTCCGCGGGAAAATTGACACCAATCCAGTGCGCCGCGTGGAGCGCCAGATTGTTCGCGAGAGCGCGCTCTGGAAATCGCGCAATCCCACCCCCAATGCGGACCCCGGCCCTATCAAGCGCGGCGTCGGTCTTTCGCAGTCCGTCTGGTATCGATTTATTGAGATGGATTCCGCGGCGGAAGTGCGGGTTCATCGCGACGGCTCGGTCGAAGTTCTCTCCGCGGTGCAGGACATCGGCACCGGCATCAAGACGGTGATGGCGCAGATTCTGGCAGAACAGTTTGGAGTGCCGCCGCAACAAGTGTCAGTGAAAATCGGCGACACAAATTATCCGGTTGGGCCGAACTCGGGCGGCAGCGTGACGACTGCATCCTTAACTCCTGCAGTGCGCGATGCGGCGTGGCAGGCTTCGCAGAAATTTCTAGCGAGCATTGCTCCTGCGCTGGGTACGTCGGCGGATGACCTGGTGCTGACGAAGGGCGAAGTGCACAGCAAGAGCGGACACATGCAGCCGATCAGCTTTCGCCGAGCGGCCGCGAAAATGGATACCAGCGAAGTTTCTGCGCAAGCCCGGCGCGTTCCCGACTACGACAAAAAGCACTACGACACCTATGGTGGTGTCGATGTGGCGGAGATTGAGGTCGATACCGAAATGGGCATCATCCACGTGAAGAAGTTTTTCGCCGTGCATGATTGCGGCCGGCCGATGAATCCTTCGCAGGTCATCAATCAGATTAACGGCGGCTTGATCCAGGGAACTTCGTACGCGCTCTACGAGAATCGGCTGCTGGATCCAACGTATGGCCTGATGGTGAACGCGAATCTGGATCAGTACAAAATTGCCGGGTCGCGCGATATTCCCGAGCTGCACGTGCAGCTGGTGGAGAGCTACATTGGGCAGAGTTCGACCGACGCTTCCGGCATTGGCGAAGCGGCAGGAATCATCTCTGCGGCAGCGGCCATCGGCAACGCGTTTTACAACGCCACTGGAGTTCGCATTCGCAGCACACCGATGACGCCGGCGGTGGTGCTGGAAACCTTGAGCAAGGCCCCGCAAAGGAGCAACGCATGAACCAGTTCGTACTTGCAGACTGCACAACCGAGAGCGGCGCGCTGGCGCAACTGAGCCAGAATGCGAAGGACGGCATTGTGGTCAAGGCCGGCGGAGTTGACCTGCTGGACCGCATGAAAGAGGGCCTGGAGACGCCGAACAAGCTGGTGAATATTCGCAACATCTCCTCCTTGCGCGGCATTCGCGAAACGCCGGAAGGCCTGCATATCGGACCGCTGACCACGCTGGCGGAAATCAGCGACCATCCGCTGATCCAGTCGCAATACACAATTTTTTCCGATGCGTGCGGCAATGCGGCGACGCCACACATCCGCAACATGGCGACGCTGGGCGGAAATCTGCTGCAGGAAAATCGCTGCTGGTATTTTCGCTCGAAGGATTTTCAATGCCTGCGTAAGGGCAAGGAAATTTGTTTCGCGTTCGGCGGGTTGAATCAATATCACTCGATCATGGATTACGGAAGCTGCCCGGCTGTTGCGCCGTCGTCGGCCGCTGTGGGCTTGCTGGGTCTGAATGCAACGGTGGAGTTGACCAGCGCGAAACGCGGCAAGCGCGTCGTCGGCATCAAAGAGTTGTACGTGATGCCGGAGGCGAACCCGACAAAGTTCAACGTGGTTGAGCCGGATGAATTGCTGACCGCGGTGATGATTCCCAAGCCGGCCGCAGGCACGCGCTCTGCGTATCAGAAATACGGTGAGAAGCAGAGCTTCGACTGGGCCATCGCCGATGCGGGCGTGGTGCTGGAGATGGATGGCGACATGTGCCGCCGCGCGGTGGTGACGATGGGCGCTGCGTCGCCGATCGTGCGTCGTTCGGCACAGGCGGAAGCTGCACTGACCGGTAAGCCGATCACCGAAGAAACTGCGCGAGCCGCAGGAAAAGCCTCGATGGAAGGGGCTCAGCCGCTTTCCATGAACGCATATAAGGTTCAGATGTTCCCAGTGGCCATCTATCGCACGGTTCTGCTGGCTGCCGGAAAAATGGGTCGCGACCCGCGGGCCGCAGGATGATTTGCAAGGAGAGAAAATGATGAGCGCAACTGAAACCGCCGCTGGAGTCAAGTCGCCGCCTTGCCGCTGTCTTCGCACCAAGAATGCTTATGGCACCAGTCCGCAGTCGGCGGAGAACTGGCTGCCGGGAGTGCGTGCTTCTTCGTCCTACTGGTGTTTGCTGACCCAGGGCCCCGCCGGTCCTGACGAGAACTATGTTCATCTGGCGCGCTGCGGTCCTGGCCGTAGTTGCTACTCAGCGCCGGAAGATTAACGCACAAAATTCCGCAAATTTGTTCCGCAGACGCGTCAAGTTTGACACACTCAGGAGATGAGTCCTGCGCGTCGTGCCCTCGCGAAAAGTTGGAAGCGGCTGGATGGTGTTGATCTCATCCGAGGGCTGGCGATTCTGTTCGTGCTGATGAACCACGTGAACATGCAACTGCTGTTTGCGCGGGTTCCGTACACGCGGGGACTGCCAAAACAGCTTGTCTCCTCGCTGGTGTGGAATGGCCAGTTCGGCGTGCAGATGTTTTTCGCTGTTTCCGGCTTCCTGATTACGTCCACAACGCTGCGGCGGTGGGGTTCAGCTGACAAGGTTCGGCCGCGCGATTTCTACCTGCTTCGATTCGCCCGTATTGCGCCATTGCTTCTGCTGCTGCTCGCAGTGTTAAGCGCGTTACACCTGGCGCGTGTGGAACATTTTGTCATCCATCCACAAACGGGAGGGTTGGGAGCGGCCCTGCTGGCGGCGCTTACATTTCGAGTGAATGTGCTGGAAGCGACGCGCGGCTATCTTCCTGGAAACTGGGACATCCTCTGGTCGCTCTCGGTGGAAGAGACCTTTTATCTTTTCTTCCCGCTGGCTTGCAAACTTTTTGGACGCGGAAAATTATTGGTCGGTGCTGCTGCTCGGGTTCGTGGTTCTTGGCCCGTTTGGCCGGACGTGTCCTGGCCCATGGCAACCCAGTCTGGCATGAGTACTCGTACTTAGGAGCGATGGATGCGATTGCCCTGGGATGCCTGACGGCGCTGCTGATTGCGCATGTTCATCTTGTGCGAAAACAGCTGTGGATTTGCGGTATTTCGGGCGCGATGCTTGTCACTTTCATTCTGGGTTTTTCGCGCACCGCCTACGCGTGGGGCCTGGAGCGCAATGGGCTGGACATGACGATTCTTGCGGTGGGCACATGTTTACTGATCGCCGTATCGGCGGAGACACAGTGGAGAGGGCCGCGCATTCTCGCTCCGATATTGTGGCTTGGCCGGCGCAGTTATGAGGTTTACCTGACTCACATGTTCCTCGTCATCGCGATTTTTGGATTGTTTGTTGCACTCGGCAAGCCTTTGGCGGCGGTGCCCGCGCTATTTGTAACAGTCATTGTTCTATCTGGGCTGCTGGGCGAGGCGGTGGCTCGCTTCTACTCCGAACCCATGAATACATTTCTGCGAAATAAGTTTGGAGATGGCGCGGATCGGCTGGGATCTGTGATCGACAGCTCGGGCGAGGCTCAGTCTGTAAGCCATCTTTCCGCATGATCATCGCCCCCGGCGGATTCCGCAGATTGTCAGCTTTCCGGGATGGAGATTGTTCGCTTCACTTTTCCCTGAGCATCGAGCAATTGAATTGTTGGTTGCCCCTGCACATCCAGGCCAAGTTGCAGGCGCGGCCGGCCTTCTTGATCTCGCAGCGTCAATGCAACGGAGCCGTCATCATTGCGCTCCAGAGAAGCGCGTTGCAGCAGAGAAGGATACTTCTTCATGAACGCCGCCCAGGCGGCTTTTCTTGCGGCGCCATGCGGCATTGCTTTGATGCGCTCTGCGTCCTGGTACATATCGGGGGTGATCGGTTTTTCCGGCGCATCATTCAGGGTGATGCCTTCATTTCTGCTTCCGTCGGGCGACAACTCGGTTCCCAGAACGACAGTTTGATCCTGATCGTACTGATCGAAGCTGAGGTGGCTGAAGCTCGACGGCTTTCCGTCAACGCTTGCACCGCCGTAGATCAGGCCGCCATCCTCGGTGCCTTCATCGTTGATGAAAAGCATTCCCGCCGAATCTCTGCGATCCGGGCGCCCGATTTCTTTTCCATGGAAGAAGCTGCCGGGATATTCGGCTCGATCTGAAATGATCATTCGAGGCGTCCCGTCCGGCTCGACGACGTCGATGCGGTGGACCTGGATGCGATCGAAGTCGACCGTCTTGCCGGCGCCGTGAACGGGTCGCGCGAAATTGATGCAAGTGGTGATCAGAAACACCACGGTGATGGTCGCGGAATAGACGACCAGAAATTGCGGATGCTGCAAGACGCGCTTGAACACAAGGACCTCCATATAAGCTGTTTCGCCTTACGGCACAGCTTACATGGATGCGCGAGGTCGCGCAAAATGTTCAAGCGAGATGTGGCGCGATTTGTGTGGAGGTCGGAGAGTTCTCTACCAGTTCGCGTTGTGGAAGATGTGAGCGTTCACATCCGGCCAGAATTCCTTGACGAGATTGGAGCCGCCATCGAGGCCGATCTGGATAATCCACTTTTGCCCGGTTTTCGTCCAGGTGCGCTCCTTGCTGGGATAGTAGAGGTTGGAAATCCCCGCGGCGGCGCCATTGCCGACAACTTCTGAGAAGTTAAAGGTGTCATGAGCGTTATTGGTCGCGGTCAGGTCGCTGCGAGTAATCAGGAGTCGACTGATCGAATACACGCTGCGCTTAAAGAGGCCTCCGCGGCCCATGGTGTAGTAGCGCGGATCTTCATGCGTGGCAATCGGGATCAGTGCTTCCGTGAAGAGGTTGCCGTTCACGTTATCCGCAAACGAGTGCCAGTAATAGCGCCCGTAGGCAGCGGCTCCATGGCCAAATTCAGGATAAGATTTCTCGGCATCGGCCACCCCGGCGACGCCGCCCACATAAATAAATGAAGAGTAATCGAAGCTGTCTTGCAACATCAGAATGAATTTTTGCTTGGGAGTTTGCGGCGGCAGGATGACGTCGACAGAAACCGATCGGAAATTAGGAATGACGTAGAGGATCCGCTTGGTCTGTTTTCCAGTCATATCCGTTGTGGAATCAGGACTGGGACTGTTTGGGAGCGCTGCGGCACTGCTCGTCGTGTCGGAAGAGCTGGTTGCGGGCGGAGCAGTGGTGCTCGGTGTTTCTTGCGCCAGGGTAGGCACTGCCAGCGCCATCGCGAGCCAGACGAGACAGACGAGCCAGAATCCGTATCGGGGGGCACTCGAGCGTGGTATCGACCTGCCCTTTGGCGGCGCCTGCAATTGGTTTGTCCCATGCGCCGACGAAATCCATGAACCCGACAGAGGTTCGACAGACAGCAAGGAGGATAGCTGGGGCATCAAGCTGTCTAAACGCAAGTGCAATGCTCCTGAAAGAAAGAAGTATAAAGATATCGATTTTGAGTCTGAGTGCTACAAATTAGACGTTCTTGATGGAAGTTGGATGCACGCTAAATGATTTACTTTTCCATGCTATCCCGCCCGTGCCAGATTCGGAAACTCTCTGCGGCTTCCATCGATTGGGGAGATGTTTGCTCGGCGACTCAGCAAACCGCTTTGTCGACGAAGTCGCCGGGCTTGCATTTCTGTGGATCGGGTGGTTCACTGGTCAGCGTCATGAATCGTCGAAAATTTCTGTTCTCAACTGCTGCGACGGCGGCTGTAACCGCGTTGCCGAAGGTTCTACGAGCTCAATCCGCTGCGGAAGCATCCGCGCGCCTCACCATTGAAATGAATCAACCGGGCCAGCCGATCCCGCTGAATTTTCTGGGGCTCAGCTATGAAACGGCACAGCTGTCCGACCCGGAGTATTTTTCTTCAAAAAATGATGCACTGGCGGGATTTCTGCGTCCGCTGGGGCGCGCCGTGCTGCGCCTTGGCGGAAATTCCAGCGAATATGCCTTCTGGACACCACATCCGGCGAAAAATGCAGCCGCACAGTCGTCGGCGCCGATCGGTCCGGACTACGGCCACCATCCCCCAGCCAACACGCAGACAACACCGGAGTCGATTCGCAATCTGCGGCAGTTTCTGGACATGGTCGACTGGCGGGCCATGTACGGTTTGAATTTCGGCAAGGGTACGCCGCAGCAGGCAGCGGAGGAAGCCGCGTTCGTCTCTGAGACGCTGGGCGATCGGTTGATCAGCTTTCAGGTCGGCAACGAAGACGATCTTTTTCCTCACAATGGTCTGCGTCCGCCAGGGTACAGCTACCAGGATTTTGCAAAGGAATGGAAAACATTTTATGACGCGGTGAAGGCGCGAGTTCCGCAGGCAAAATTTGCGGGTCCGGATACGGCAGGCACCAGCGACTGGCTGGTGCAGTTTGCGCAGCAGTTCGGCAAGGACATTATCGAATTGTCCACGCACTACTATGCGTTGGGACCGGTCAGCGATCCTTCCATGACGATTCAGAGACTGCTCAGCCCCGATAATCGACGGTGGGTGTCGGGTGTGCCGAAGATTCGACAGGCGATGGCGGAATCGCATCTGCCCTATCGTTTGACGGAAACAAATTCCTGCTACGGCGGCGGCAAGCCGGGAGTCAGCAACACGTTTGCTTCGTCGTTGTGGGCGCTGGATCTGATGTTCCAGCTGTTGGCGATCGGCGGCAGCGGCATTAATTTCCACGGTGGCGGATATGGATGGTATGCCCCGGTTGTCGGCACCATTGAGAACGGATTTGTTGCGCGTCCGGAGTACTATTCGCTGCTGGTGATGGCCCGGTTGTTGGGCGGGCGCATGGTTGCGAGCCAACTGGATGCCGGCGATGCGGGACCGCTGTTTGTTGCCTATGCTGCGCAGGATGCTCAAGGCAAACTGCGCGCCGTGGCCATGAATAAAGATGCGGAAAAGAATGTTCGTCTGAAACTGCAGGCGAATTCATCCGGCGAGCGTGTCTCGTTGGAGCGCCTGATCGCCGCAAGTTTGCAGGATGAGCAGGACACGACCTTTGCCGGGTCGCCGGTGGGCGCGGAAGGCTCATTCAAGCCAAGCCGGGTGGAACGTGTGGCCCTCACCAACGGAGCGGCGGAATGCAATATTCCTGCGGGAAGCGCGGTTTTGCTGACCTGGGAGTAGAAAAGCGCCAGGTTGCGGCCTAATTTTTTAGGCGTACCTGGCAGGCGGCAATTCGCTCGGCGGATTCGGCGCCGGCGGTTGCAGAGGAGCTTCCCGGGTGGATTCCCGAATCGGGTTCGGCTGAAGGGTCTTCAAACTTTCGTCACTCGCGACCGATGCCGAACCGGGCTACACTTTGCTTGACATTTCACAATTTTGCGCGAGGCGGTTATCTTCGGCAGATTGTATTTCGTCCCCTAGTGTCTGGCATGGAAACGCACATCATTCTGGTCGTGGCCTCGATCCTGCTTTCTGGCGGATGCATCGGGCTGGCGATTGTGCGCCTGACCAATCCATTTTTCAAAGGTGCAGGATGGCTTGGCGCCTCCTTTGCATCCGGCGCGCTTGGGGCCGCTTTCTTAATGCTGCCACTCGGACCCATGCAGAACATCGCGATTCTGGTTGCGCATATCTTCATTCTGCTGGCATTTGTTTTTCTGTATGTCTGCTTTTTATGGCTTTCGGCTTTAGAACTGCACGTGCCGAGGCTGGGAACCGCACTTCTGCTGTTGCAGGTGCTTGTCTACCTGGTGTTTCGACATTTTCAGGGCGTGGAACAAGTTTCGCTCATGGTCTTCTCCATGTCGGTCGCGCTGCAGGCCTGCGAGAACGCGTTGCTGCTGATGCATGCCAACCCGGACCGTATGGAACCGCCGATCTGGTTCACGACCACGCTGCTGCTCAGTTTCGCGGCTTTCAATATGACTCGCAGCCTGATCGTTCTTCTGCACGGTTTTCATGTAGACCCACAAACTCCAAATCCGTTAGAGGCGGTCTCCGCGCTGGTATTTCTGGGTTCGGCCATCGGCCTGGGCTTTGGGGTGTTCTGGATGGAAGGTCACCAGATGCGGATGGAACTGGAGCAACTGGCGAACATCGATTCGCTGACCGGCATTCACAATCGCCGCTCGTTCATCGCGCTGTGTGAGCAGGAACTACTGAAAACGTCGCGCACCGGGGACGTTTTTTCGCTGATCATGTTCGATCTGGACCACTTCAAGCAGATCAACGATCGCTACGGTCACCGCACCGGGGATACAGTTCTTTGCGCGGTGGTGGAGAAGCTGCGAAATTCCGTGCGCAACATCGACGTTGTCGGCCGCTGGGGAGGCGAAGAGTTTGTGGCGCTGCTACCGAAGGCAGATGCCGAGGCGGCGATGATCGTGGCGCATCGACTGCGGTACCATGTCGATTCCATCGCGGTGCCCAGCCCCCGGTTGCGTGACAGCGGTGTGCGACACAACATTACAGTGACAGTCAGCGTTGGCGTCACTACATACTTTGGGCATGATCCCACGCTGACAGTTCAAGATCTGCTGCACCAATGCGACTCCGCCATGTATCAAGCCAAGGCCGAAGGGCGCGACCGGATTGTCTCGCTCGATGCGCAACCGATACTGGTGCACTGATTCGATCGCGGCAGTTAAGCCCGGATGCCGACGGCGCTGACCATGCGGCCGGTAAAACCTTGCTCGGCGCGATACGAGAAAAAGCGTTTGGTATCGCAAGCTGTGCAGAGATTCAGCGCGTAAATTTTGTCTGGCGCGATGCCGGCGTCGATCAGCTGACGCCGGTTCGCCTCAACCAGGTCGAGATGCAGGCTGGGTCCCAGATTGCTGTGTCCGGGTGCGCGTGCCGTGAGGAACAGCATGGGATATTTTTCTTTGATCGGGTCCAGGTTGAAGACCTCTTCAAATAGTGTCTCCGCATAGCTGAATTGGGACGTGAACTCCATCCGTACCTCTTCGCCGACGGAGTAGCAGCAACGCCCGATTCCTGGCCCAATGGCCGCTGTCAGATCGCCAGGCTGGCTGCCAAACTCTGCTCGCAGGCGACCGACCCCTCGCTCCACAATGCGCGCGAGCGTGCCTCTCCACCCAGCGTGAAACGCGGCAACAATTCTTTGGCGCACATCCACAACCAGCACTGGAATGCAGTCTGCAGTCTGAATGCCGAGCAGCGTTCCGGGCTCGGTCGCGATCCATCCATCGCCTCGGATGGGCTCTGTGGTGGCCGATTTTTCATCAACGCCGGCTCGATGCACCAAACCGGAATGGATCTGACGCAGCAGCCGCAGCTCTGGCGTCTTGGTTCTTGTTGATTTCGACTTAGGATTGGCATCGCCGAGCAACGCCTGCACAAACAGTTCTCGATTGCGCTTTACATTTTCAGGCGAATCCGCCGTGGTGAATCCTAAATTCAGCTCGCCGCATTTCTGTTTTCGATCCCCCGGCTGATAGACGGTCGAGAGACCTCCGGCGCGAGTACTGAAGCCGTGCAATAGCCAGCGATGCTGCTGCCACTGGGGCACACGGAGGATGTCCGGCCCGACGGTCTTGGCGGGTGGCTTTTTCGGAGCCGCGGCGGCCGGCGTGCTTTGCTTCTTAGCTTCCGAAGCCACTGTTTTCTTCTTTGCTGCGCCGTTTTGCGCTCGGGCAGGCTTTTTATGCGGACTGCGGGTCAGGCCGCCAAGCTGGAACAATACGTCGAGTTCCTTGATTCTGGCGCTGTTGGATTGGGGAGACGTTTTCGCGGCCACACTTAAGATTTTAAGCTGGGCCTGGGGATTGAGACAGATGAAGACGCGAAAGGCCCGCGTCGGCGGGCCCTGCATCGAGGCTAGCGAAGATAAATTGGCAGGAACTTACGGGATGGGAGTCACTCAGTTTGTCGAGCGACAGTGATAGCGGGAATAAATTCTAAAAGAGGACTGCTGATTGGGATGCCTCATCTTGACCACTGATGGTGCAAATGAAAGGCCAAATCGAGCGAATTGAGCCAACCCGGCATGGATTCCGCGGTGAATGAACCAGAGTTGCCACTAACTTATTCCTAATCAACAGATTCCGCCAGGCGGTCAACGTCATCCGTCCACTTCTTCCTGCAAAATTTCGAAACAATATCCCTATCGAAAAGTGGCATTCCCATACCACTAATTGGCAGGCTCATTCTCTTGTGTGATTTCAGTACCAAGTTTCTTAGAAGCATTCTCTTCCAGCTGCATTTGCTTGATTTTGTTTAACAATGCCTTGTAACTCACCTGCAGGCGGCGGGAAGCTTCGCGACGGTTCCAGTGGGTGGTCTCCAGCATTTGCTGGATGGCGCGACGCTCCGCGTCCCAGGCGGCTCGCCGACCCACTTCCAGCAGCGACAAATCGGAGTTGGCTGAATTTGCGCCGATAGCCGGGGCAGCCGAGTGGCTGGGCATCGGTTGCTGCAGCGGCGAGGCGACGGTGAATGAAGCGGCATGTTCTTGTCCATGGCTGGAAAGCTCGCGGAGTATTTGCGTTTCGCTGCCGACTATCACGAACCGCTTGCAGAGATTTTCCAGTTCGCGAATATTGCCGGGCCAATCGTAGTGCAGCATTTGCTCGGCAGCGTCGGGACTGAAGCGACGGAGAGGTCGCCCATATTGAATCGCATACTTTCGCAACAGGTAGTCCGTGAGCACGGGAATCTCATCCCGGCGTTCGCGCAGCGGCGGCAGAAAAATTGTAACCACGTTGATGCGATAGAGAAGGTCCTCGCGAAACAGCCCGTCGCGGACCCGCTCCTCCAGCAATTTGTTGGTGGCGCACACGACGCGAACATCGACGGCCACATCACGCTTGGCGCCAAGGCGGGAAAACGTGCCATCCTGCAAAACGTGCAGCAGTTTTGCCTGCAGCATGGGGTGCATTTCCGCAATCTCATCCAGAAAAAGGGTGCCGTGGTTCGCCAACTCAAACTTGCCGGGCTTATCCCTGGTAGCGCCGGTAAATGCGCCGGCTTCGTAGCCAAATAATTCGCTCTCCAGCAGGTCGTGTGGAATGGCCGCACAATTGACCTTGATGAAGGGTTTTTGCCTGCGCCGCGAATATTCAAACAGCAGGCGTGCGATCACTTCTTTTCCTACTCCGCTTTCACCGCGGATCAGCACGGTGACATCGGTGCCGGCAACTTTCTCGACCGTGTTGCGAATCTCTGCCATACGCGGATTGGCGCCCACCATGGCGGGCGGCGGCAGCAACGGCATGGAAGGATCTACTTCTTCGCCGTCCTCGATTACGGGCGCGATCGGGGTCGCAGCGCCGGGGTCGTCTCCATGCGGTTGGGCTACGGTCGCAACCGGCACAGGTAGCCGCTCCAGCACGCCCTGGGCCCGTTCCACCATCGATACCGGATCCAGCGGGAGGGTCCACACATCCTCCGCGCCCAGGCGAGAGATGCTGAACGTAATTTTTTCGTTGGGCCGGCATAATGCCACGACAATGGGCAGGTAAGGATGTCGCGCCCGCACTTGCTCCAGCAAACTGCCGTCCTGGTCGAGTTCCAAAACCAGCAGGTTTGGCATCCGCTCCCGAAGTTGTTCCAGCAGATGCTCCGTCGAGCGCACCTGGACCAGCGACACCGTTGCACCGGCCTGCATCAGCACTTGCGCCAACGATGCGGAATGCGCCGTATCCAAAACGGCGAGCAAAACCTGGACCTGGGTCACAGCCATGAAGAGGTAATTTGATTTTAGACGCTTTCCGCGTTTCTTCTGGAAGATTCAGTTGCGCGAAGCGCGGTCGGCGGGATTTCGATTGGATCGTGATCTGACGAGCTGCAACCGGGTCCCGATTTAGGCGTTATTGCGGAAAGCGCTCCCAGTAGGCACGAAGCCAGATTGGAGGTTGTGGCTTGGTTCCCGGGGGCGTGATCAGGCGGGAGGTTGGCAGCGTGATGATCTTCAAGTTGGGGATCTGATTGACTAGGAAAATACCGAGAGGGCGCAGCTACGTCCGCCCTCTCGAGCGAAAAGAGCCGACTTCTTAGACGGCTACATGTTCGGCTGCGTGGATCTTATGGAAGGTCGAGTTGACAACCTCGCCGCTCTGCACTTTGGGCGTTCCATCAAGCACCTTGGACAAAAGCTTTGTCACTTCGTGGAACGTATTGGTGTTGTACGCGTCTGCGTTGGCTTTGTTGTCCCACAGACTGATCGCCGTGACATCGTTTCCGCTGGGATTGGAGAATGTAATTTCGTCTCTAAACCCATTCTGTTTCCGAAGTAATGGAAGGACATCGTTCTCAAATGTTCGGGTGTAGTCAGAAAGTGTGTTGGATTTCAAATGAATAGAAACATTGCGTGCGTACATATGCAACCTCCTAAGGTTGGGGTTGCTAAGAAAGGGAACTTCAGATGGGCTGACTTAGTTCAGGGAACCTGAGATAAGGGAAACTAATAACCCTCTACTTCGACCCTAGCCTTATGGGATGGGGCTGTCAAACCTCGACATGGTTGCGCCGACGCTGGTTGCTGGGGTTGTTTCGGAAGTGGATACTCAGAGGTGCGGAGAAGGAACCGCCGCATTTTCTGCTTCGCCGGAAAGGCAGGACGCTGGATGGAAACTCAGGCAAAACCGATGCTGATTGCTGGCGCGAAAGAACCGCTGTATCTGTTGCCGGCTATGGCAAACCGGCACGGTTTAGTTGCTGGCGCGACGGGGACCGGCAAAACTGTCACGCTGCAAGTGATGGCGGAACAGTTCAGCGCGATTGGCGTGCCTGTGTTTGCCGCCGACATTAAAGGCGATTTGTCGGGGATCAGCCAGCCGGGTGTCGACAGCCCGAAGATTCAGGATCGGGTTGCCAAGCTGAAACTGACGGATTTCGAATTTCGCGGATCGCCGGTTGTGTTCTGGGATGTGTTTGGAAAGCAAGGGCATCCCATTCGCGCGACTGTTTCTGAAATGGGACCGCTGCTATTCAGCCGGTTGCTGGGGCTGAACGACACGCAGGCGGGTGTGCTGACACTAGTTTTTAAAATTGCGGATGATGGCGGCCTGCTGCTGCTCGACCTGAAAGATTTGCAGGCCATGCTGCAGTATGTGGGAACGAACGCGAAAGAGTTTCAAACCCAGTACGGCAATATTTCCGCCGCAAGTATTGGTGCGATTCAACGCGGATTGGTTTCGCTGCAGCAGGAAGGCGGCGACATCTTTTTTGGTGAGCCGGCGCTGAACCTGGACGACCTGATGCAGACCGACACGGATGGTCGAGGTGTCGTGAATATTCTGGCGGCCGATAAGCTGATTCATTCGCCGCGTCTGTATGCAACGTTTTTGCTGTGGTTGCTGACGACGTTGTTTGAACACCTGCCTGAAGCGGGAGATGAAGCGAAGCCGAAGCTGGTCTTCTTTTTCGATGAAGCGCACCTGCTGTTCACAGATCTGCCGAAGGTGATTGAGGACAAGGTGCTGCAATTGGTTCGACTGATCCGCTCCAAAGGCGTGGGCGTGTACTTTGTGACGCAGAACCCAATCGATATTCCAGAGGCGATCCTGGGGCAGCTGGGGAACCGTGTGCAACATGCCCTGCGGGCGTTTACGCCGAATGATCAGAAAGCGGTTCGCGCGGCGGCGCAGACATTCCGCACCAATCCCAAACTGAACGTCGAAAAGGCAGTGACCGAACTGGCGATTGGCGAGGCGTTGGTTTCCTTTCTCGACGAAAAGGGTACGCCAACGATCGTTGAGCGGGCGCTCATTGCTCCTCCCGAAGGACAGATTGGACCCATCACGCCGGAACAGCGCGAGCAAATTATGAAGACGTCGCTGGTGGCGGGTGTTTACGATACCGCCGTGGATCGCGAATCCGCGTACGAGTTGTTGAAAGCGCGCGCCGAACAATCTGCCTCCCAGCAGACGGGCGCACCGCAAAGCTCTCTTCCGGGAGGTGTGGCAGGGGCAGAGGGGACGGCGCAGCCGAACCAGCCCTGGTACGGTGGGCTATCGACGATCTTGACGCAGCCGACGGGAAAAACGGGTCGCGGCGATAGCTTGCTGGAATCGATGGCGAAAAGCGCAGTGAGAACGGCGGGCAGCACGATGGGCAGGCAGTTAGTCCGCGGCGTGTTGGGTTCGCTACTGGGTGGTGCTGCGTCTCGCCGAAACCGCTAGCGAAGTCGACGCTGCGGTCCTTTAGAGCCCTCTTCCGAACTATCGACTGAGGTCTGCTGGTTGCAGCCTGTCTATTTCACGGCGGAGCCAGAGGTCTTCGATTTATAGAGCCGGTAAATCGCAAGCAGCACGATCGCGCCGATGAGCGACATGAAAAATCCCGCGGCCTCTCCTTCGCCGTACCATCCGACTGCCTTGCCAAGCAGAGTTGCCAGCAGCGAACCAGCGACGCCGAGTGCCATCGTGATCCAGATTCCGCCGGGATCTTTGCCCGGCATAATCAGTTTGGCGAGCGCGCCCACAACCAGTCCAACGATCGCTTCCCAAATCCAATGAAGCATACGTTCCCCCTGGACTACAGTTTCGACAGTAGTTTCCCGCCGTCTTGCAATCGTGTCAATTGATATTGCATTGTGATCGAGCGATGCTGGAATTCTGCGCAGTTTGTTTGATCGCGCCAACCTCGGCCGTCCGCGGCACCTCATCTCCAGCGTTCAAGATGATGTAACACGAAGCCGATGCCGAAGCCGGTAAGCGGATTGAATTCTCCAACGTGGATTTCGCCCCTGGTTTCGCTGCCTGTTTGATCCAGCGGAATGGTGACGTGCGAGGAGTCGGCTCCAGTGAAGCGTGCGCCTTTGTTCCGCAGATGGATCGAGGCGGGATGATTGCGGTTCCAGGCGCGATCGGGGATGGAAACTGAAAATCCCGCTTGCTTCCACGCAGAGATTGCCTGTGGCACGGTCCCTTGAAAGGTCCACAGAGCGTGGAGTCGCTGCGGGCGAGGTCCATGATCGAAAAATGTAAATTGAAAACCTTCGTGGAGTCGGCGGGTCTGGCGGATTACGGTCGCGGCGGAACCCTGCACCCATCGGCCGATAAAGTCGGCAGAGCCATCGTTGAAGATCACGTGGCTGCCATCAAAGACTGCTGAATAGCGATGGCCGTTTTCGTCGCGAAAGATTGCGTCCATGCTCGGTGGCGCCGATTGAACGGGCAAATCCTGTGGGCGTAGCGGTAGGCGCTGCCCCGAGTTGGAGACAATTTCAAAGGACATGCGCAGCGGGAAAGTTCAGCTCCCCGCGGTCAGCTTAGCACTGGTAGGGTGATCGGCCTGACCGGCGCGAATCTTATCGGGGTCAGCGATGTGGTTGGCGTCGGCGATCTTTTGATATTTGTTGGGCGTTCCGTAGAACAGCTTGCTGATCTTCGAGAGGTTGTCGCCGGACTGGATGGTGTACGGCTGATCGGCGCCGCCGGTGGTGGCGATTTGATGCTGCAGGTCGGAGTAGGTTGGGTCGACGCTCTTGATTACGTCCCATACCCGGTTGGCGACGACCGTCGATGGCACGGTACCTTTCACCAGCAGCTTGTCACCGCTGAGTGTGGGAGTTTCCACGGTTGCTCCCAGCGACGAGAACTGTTGTATGGTCTCCACCACTGGAGCATATTTTTGTTTCAGTTGATCTAGATCAGCCATGGGCGGATCCTCCTAGCACCGATCGGATGCGGCCATTCTCGACGCGGCTGCTCTCGCTTGTGAAAATCAAATGAAATGAGGGGATGCTTATCTCGCAGCGTTTTGTGCAATCGGCTGTCTTGCCTATTTGGGAGTGGATGAATGCAACAGCTTGGCGACGGCGTCGTGCAGGCGCTCGGAAAATTCTGCGTGAGATTCGTTCGGTTGCTGCTGCATTGGCTTTCCGACGCGCACTTCAAGTCCTGGCGGGCGCAGACGCGAGAAGCCTTTTCGCTGCGCAGCTGTCCACAATCCGACGAGTGCAATGGGAATTACCTGAGTGTGGGATTCCTGCGCAAGTAAACTGATGCCGGTCTGGAAGGGCTGCAATTCGCCATTGAGTGTGCGGCGTCCTTCAGGAAATACAAGCACGTTGTAGCCGCGGTCGAGCGCTTCTCCGGCGTGGGCAAAGCTTCGCCGCAGACCCGCGCCCGCAGGCAGCGGAAATACATTCAGCAGCGCCGTTACCAGGAAGGCCTGGATCGGAGCGAGCCAGCGCAGCGGTCCCGCGCCCACTCCAGCGGCATCCCGTCGCCGTCGCCAAGCTGCCAGCACTTCGGCGGACATTGCTACCGCCATGTGTGCGCGCACGCGATGTGGAAGCGCGTAGAGCATCAGCGGAACATCCATCGCGGTCACGTGATTGGCGACATAGATCGAAGGCTGCGTGGGTTCGCCGCGGCGAATGCTGGGATCGCGCCGGACGAGAGGATCGAGCCAGCAGCCACACCAGCGGACGGAGCTTCAATTCAATGAAGAGCATGCGCAGAAATTGCACCGGCGCGCTCCATGGCCAATGCGGATACCTCGTGGTGCTGGAAATATTTTCTTTCGCGGCGTGAGGGACCGGCGAAGGCGAAGGCTGGCTCTCAGCGGCGCGCACAGCTTGGCTTCGGCGGCACGTTTTGAATGTCAGGGCGGGCGTCTCGAAGCAGGCGGCGCAAATCCGCGAGCGTTCGTGCGCCGGCTACCGCGGCATCGCTGATGGAGACGCCGAACTGTTCCTCCATCGCCATGGTCAACTGCATGCGCCCCAGGCTGTCGAGATGAAGATCACTGGCGAGCTCGGCCGAATCGTCGAGACCTTCGACTCCCTGCCCGGTGACCTGCTGCAGCAGGCGCAAGCAGCGGGTCCTGGCTGGCCGTGAGCGCTGGCGAAGTATTTTCATCGCGAAGCTGTTGCGAGACCCACGCGGCCACCTCGCGGCGCAATAACTTTCCCATGGTGTTGCGAGGAAATTCATTTGCCGGCCAGCGCAGAATGTTGCGAATCTGCTGAAACTCCTGCAGCTCGCGATTGGAGTTGGAAAGTATTGGCGCCAGGTTGGCATTTTCGGCACGATCCCGCAGGATCACCACAGCGACCGGTTCGGGCCCACGCGGCGACTCCCATCCAACCACGACGCAATCGCGCACCCCGGATTGAGCCTGAACTACCTGCTCTAAATCTTCGGGATGAATGTTCATGCCCGAGGCGGCGACAATCACATCGCTCTTACGCCCAAGGAAACGCATCTCTCCCGACGCGTCCACCGCGCCAAGGTCGCCAGTATGCAGCCACTCGCCACTACGCGGCTGGATGCCGCCGTTGCGCCATGTGCCTGCCGCCAGCATGGGCCCGCGCACCAGAATTTCGCCATCTTCGGCGACGCGAACTTCGCGGCCGGCGAGCGGTTTGCCGATGCTGCCGCGCGCGGGATGAAAAGGATGATTCAGAGTGGCGAGCGCGGTGGTTTCCGTCATGCCGTACCCTTGCACCAGCACCAAGCCTAGCGCGTTCCAGAATTGTTCGACCTCTTCCGGCAAAGATGCGCCGCCGGAAACGAAAGCCCAGAATTTGAAGCCGAAGCGGCGATGCACGTCGCGCATGCGCCACCATTTTTTCCAGACGCGCTGGTTGCGGACGGCATCGAATCCGGCCCTGCAGGCGAGGATCGCTGGAGAGCAAATGAACACGCAGCAACTCCAGCACGCGAGGCACCACAGCGGCGACGGAGATGCGCTCGCGGCGGATTCGATCCATCACATGGCCGGCGACAAGGTTGTCTTCATAATGCACTTGTGCGGCCAGCAGCGGAGGAACCCACAGGCCCATAAACTGGCCGAAAACGTGGCTCAACGGCAAGGTGTGCAGGAAGCGCAGCGGATGAAACCAGCGTTCGTAGCGCAGATATTTCTTGATCTCGCGCTCCAGAACTTCGACGCTGGACAGAACATTGCCGTGCGTATGAACGATGCCTTTCGGGGTCGACGTGGTGCCGGAAGTAAAGAGAATTTGCAGCGGCGTGTCCGGATTGAGCGAAGGATCTGGCTCGAGCATCGGCGAACGCGGCAGCGTGGAATAAAAATCTTCGAAAGCAATTTTCGCGGCGGATTCTTGCGACAGTTTTTGCAGATGCACTTGATCGCCCACGATCAGCCGCGGAGTTACATCCGCAATCACGCGGACCGCAAAGTCGACGCTACCGGCCGCATCCAGCGGGACCGCAATCACGCCACGCAGCACGCAGCCGAAAAAAGCTGCTTCCCACTCGGCGGAGTTTGCGCCCCACAGCAGAACGCGCTCGCCGGGCGCGATGCCGCGATCGGCCAGCATGCGACAGAAACGTCCCGCCAAGGTTGCCAGCTCGGCATAGGTCGTCGCGACGCGCCGATTGCCGGGATAGCTGACGATGGCGATTTGTTTGCCGTGCCGCTCAAAATCCTCGACGAGAGTGGCGAGATGCTTTCGCATGATAGGTTTGGATGCTGGTGATTTGATGGCTTGCTTCTTACGGCGACGGCGGTGTTTTGTAGGCAGCCCCATCCGAGACCGGGCGCACTCGCACGCGATCGACTCGCCGATGCGAAGCCTCGAGTACTTCAAGACGCAGACCTGCCAACTCGATCACTTCGCCGGGAAACGGAATGTGTCCCGCCTCTTCCGTCACCAAGCCGCCGACCGTGGTCGATTCGTAATCTTCCGCGAGAGGCAAGGCAACCGAGTCGTCAAAGAGGTCTTCCAGCTGATCCAGCTCAAAATTTCCGGGCACGATATAGGATCCATCGGGTTGCGGCTGGGCCGTTTCTTCGGCGACGGCCGTCTCGTGTTCGTCACTGATGGCGCCCACAATTTCTTCCACGATGTCTTCAATCGTGACCAGGCCGGCGAGACCGCCATACTCGTCGATGACCAGCGCCATGTGCTGCTTGTCGCGCTGCATTTCGCGTAGCAGGGATTGAATGTTTTTTGTTTCCGGCGTAAACATGGCTGGCCGCGCAATCGAGCCGACAGTCACGCTGGCCGCTTCAATGTCGGAGATGTGCAGCAGATCATGCATGAATGCGATTCCGACGACGTCGTCCAGATTGCTGCGATACACGGGCACACGAGAGTAGGCGTGGGTCCGCAGCTGCTCTGAGAATTCAGCCAGCTTCATGCTGGCGGGAACGGCAAAAATCGCGGGCCGCGGGGTCATGACTTCACGCACAATTTTGCCGCCAAATTCCACCGCAGAGCGGACCAGGGCGCGATCGCTTTCGTCCAGAATGCCTTCTTCTTTGCCGGCTTCAATCAGCGCATCGACGGCTTCCGCCGAATCCTCTTCGACAGGCGTTTGATCGCTTTCCGCCAGGGCAGCAATCGAGAGCAGGAAACCCAGAACCAGCGTGATTGGAAATACCAGGTAGAACAGCGCGCGCAGCACCCCGGTGAGGCGCACCACCCACTGGCCACGAGTGCGAGTGAAAAACAGTTGCGGCAGAAAATCGTGAAACAAAAGAATGGTCAGGACGATGGCCAGAACCGTTTGCGCGACGCTGCTTGCGAAAGGATGCGGAATCGCCGCGGCAACTTCCTGATGAGCGTGTAACGCGACGTGGGCAAACACCAGCGCCAGCGACGACAAGGAAAGTAACGTGAGGATGGAAGCTGACTGGGCCGAATGTTCCGGCGTCATTCCCAGGCGCGGTTCAACTTGCTGCTCCCACACATCGATATTTTCCTGAAACTCGCGCGCCAGAAATTTGCCCATCTCGGAATAGAGCCGGTTCACGTAGGAGGCCAAGGTAAGAATCGCGAGCAACAGCAGAATCAGGATGAATTGCAGGAGGGTCATGAGCGGCCAGCCCGTTTTCTGCCTGCGATGGTGCGAGCGGTTCGCGTGACGCTTTTGTCTTTGATCTGTTCAGGGCGAAGTCGGCTGGGCTGCCGTGCGCGCAATCAGTGTGGTAGGTAGGCGAAAACGACGACGCAACTGATCTTCCCGGTCGGCCATTTCTCCCGCATCGGTTTCGTGGTCGTATCCGGCAAGATGCAGCAGCCCGTGCAACATCAGAATTTTCAGCTCAACTGCTACAGGATGGCCGAATCGCTGTGCCTGACGTGACGCTGCGTCGATTGAGATGGCGAGATCGCCTGCCACTGGAGGATGCGCCGGGTGTTGACGAGAGGAAGGTTTTTCCGTGGGCATTTCAAGCGCGGGAAAAGAAATTACATCGGTGGGGCGATGCTTTCCTCGAAATTTTCCATTGAGGCGCTTGATTGCGCTGTCGGATGCCAACAAAACGGAGACCTGGCCTGCCACAGGCACGGCCTTTCGCGCTCGCCGCAGAAACAGGCGCATGGCGGGGAGAGCGAGCGCCGCGTCTGCTCTGCCTTGGGTGCTGCTGGTGGCTTCAGGGTCGATGATGATCATCGCATGAAGCATGATATCGCAGAGCATTCGCTGGAATGGTGAACCGCACGAATCCAGTGACAGCCAGCTGCAAGGCTCTGCGACCGTGCGCTGCCTGAATCCTGCCGATGCTGTTGCCAGAAAATGCCCGAGTCGTATCGATCCTCGCGTTATTGCGTTTGCAGCGGCGATTTGTCGTCGGGCCTGCTGCGCAATGGCTCTGCGATTTCCAGCGGCAGCTCCCGCTGGCCGCGGGTGTAGCCATCGTAGGCGCAAACAATCCGCTGCACCAGTTGATGGCGCACCACATCGCCCTGCTCGAAATAGCAGAAGTCGATGCCGTCGACATTCTTCAGCACGTCGATCGCTTCAATCAACCCCGACTTGCGCGGGTTGGGCAAATCGATCTGGGTAATGTCGCCGGTAATCACGGCTTTGGCGTTATTGCCCAGGCGGGTGAGAAACATCTTCATCTGCTCGCTTGTGGTGTTCTGCGCCTCATCCATGATGATGAAAGCATCGTTCAGCGTGCGTCCGCGCATAAACGCCAGCGGAGCGACTTCAATCACACTGCGCTCCAGCATTTTGTCCACGCGATCCGGCTCCAGCAAATCGTAGAGCGCGTCATACAGAGGCCGCAAATATGGATCGACTTTTTCCTGCAGTGTGCCCGGCAGAAACCCAAGCCGCTCCCCGGCTTCTACCGCGGGACGTACCAGCACCAGGCGCGACACTTTTTTCGCCGTCAGCGCGGCCACTGCCATCGCCACCGCCAGGTAGGTTTTCCCCGTACCGGCCGGCCCAATGCCGAACACCATGTCCGATCGTTCAATCGCCTCCAGATATTGCCGCTGATTTACCGATCGAGGCTGCACCATCCTGCGAATGCCGGTGGAGCGCTGCTTGCCGCTGTCGACAAGGCTGCGCAGCGTCACCGACTTATCGGCGACCACCAGCTTCAGCATTCCATGCAGTTCGCCATTTTGCAGCGTCACGCCGGCACGTCGCAGTGCTTCATAGT
Organism: uncultured Acidobacteriota bacterium; assembly: GCA_963794795.1. Classification (GTDB taxonomy): domain Bacteria; phylum Acidobacteriota; class Terriglobia; order Terriglobales; family Acidobacteriaceae; genus JAKAAZ01. Next base: position 437,358 of record CAWCFC010000022.1, read on the forward strand.
CGGCGAAAATCTGCTCCACGCGGGAGATCACTTCCGGTTCGCCCTCGAGATAGAGAGCGTCGGAACGAAGGTCGATGCGGACTTTCAGAGTGTTTTCGATCAGATGAAGGTTTTCGTCGCGGGTGCCGAAGATGGGCTCGATGTTGGGGGTGATCTCGATGGTTTTCTTCATCAATAAGACTATTTGCCTCCATTGGATTCTGCTGCGCCAAGGCGGTAGACAGCGCGAGCTGCCTGCGGACGTTGCACTTTGTTGGATTGCGGGGAACTGGGTTCGGATGGCTGAACCGCCAGCAGCGTCGCATCTTTCCGGGCGAGTTCGAACCCGTGAGGTGGGCTGGCCGGTCGGCTGGTTCGCAGTACGTGGTTGCGCACGAGGATGATGCGCACAGAGTAGCGCCGACAGAAGATTGCGTCAATCGACAAATGAAAAATATTTGGTGGCATGAGAATCGATCTGACAACTAGGGTCCGCGGGCTAGTCACTTCCGGGTATGGTTCGTCTCTCCGCATGCACGTTACATCTCCCGCCTGGGGATAAGATGATTGCATCATGGCAGAGGTCGCGATCGAATCCGCTGAAACCATGTTGCACGGATCGGTGCTGGTGTTGTTGCAGTTTGATGTGTGCGAGGCGATCCGCCTGGACCAGCTGCGGGAGCTGATTCGCCCCCACACCGTGGAACACACCATTCCCAAGCATGCGCCTCCGGGATATGTTCGCTACCAGCGACCACCCGTGGTTGAAGCCATTGAGCCGCTGGTATTGGAAAGCGGCGAACGGCTGCAAGGGGAGATCAAATATTACGATTACGGCGTGTTGAGCGTCGTCTTCGAGTTGGCCTTCTCCGGCGGCTGGGAAAAGTTGACTGGCCTGGCGAGTCGCTGGGTGTGGGATGTCGACTTTGCGCAGCAGGCGACGGAAATTGTGCGCAGCCGCCTGGCACGTGCCGCTCCAGCGCTGGTGAAACCCTATGCTGAGTGGCTCAGCGAAGATTACCTTATCTTCCATGTGCGCGAAATCAGCGGTTCGCCCTCGGTAGCTGACCTGATTCATCTGTATGGCTCGCGCATTACGCAGGTGGTGCGCGGCGACATGGGGCAGCTGGCCGAAAGCGAATGCAATGAGGTGCTGCAGTCGCGCATTTCTTACTATGCGAACGATCTGGCTGTGATTGGTTGGAATGCGGCCTTTATCTACGACAGCACCTCCGGCGCGCAGACTGCAATCCAATTGCTGGAGTATGCCAACTCCCAGTTGCTGGAATTTCGCCACTATGACGATCTGCTGACGAAGGAGCTGGACCGCGTGTACACGCTGCTTGACGAAGGCACAGGCATGTTTGCTCGATGGCGACTGGCGCGCTCTGCAACTCGGCTGCATACCGTGCTGCTGGATGTGGCGGAGTTGACCGAGCACGCGGACAATGCCATCAAGTTTTTGAGCGACATGTTTTCTGCGCGGCTGTATAAGCTGGCGGCGATGAAGGTGGGCGTCCCCGACTACAAAGACCTGGTCACGCAGAAGGTGCAAACGTCCGAAGAACTGTATCGATTCATGGTGGACCAGTTTAACCAGAGCCGCGCATTTTTTCTGGAGCTGACAGTCGTCATTATTCTGGTGATTGAATTGGTATATCTATTTCGCGGCAAGCCATTTTAGAGGCGGGTCGAAATCACGCGCGCCGGGCAGTGACAGAGATTCCGATTGCAGTTGAGAAGGGCGGTTGAGCGAAGATAATGGCGAAGAAGACGCCCAAAAAGTCGACGAAGAAATCCACGCGACGGACGGCGAAGACGGCGAAGAATGTTGTCGCCGAGAAAGATGCGGGCGAGCGAACGGCCAAGGTGCAGCGCGGAACTTCTGGAACCGGGAAGGGGACGAGCGGGACCGGCCCACGAATCGCGAGCGCGGCGGGTCGCGCTAGGAAGGCGAAGGAAACGCCGTGCGATTAGACGATGTCAAGTACGCCTACGAGACGCTGTCTAGCACCGCCAGCTCGATCGTGCGCCAACTGAGCCTGGCGGGCATCGGCTTAATCTGGCTGTTCAACATCGGAACGGGAGCCAAGCCGGCGCTGCCGCACCCACTGCTGCAGGGGGCGCTGTTCATTTTTCTGGCGCTGTTTTTTGATCTGCTGCAATACCTGGTGGGGACGTTCACCTGGTTCCTTTATTTCCGCAAAAAGGAACGAGCCGGGACGCCCCCGGACGCGGACTTTCTGGCGCCCGCCTGGATCAATTGGCCCACCTGGTTTTTATTTAGCGTGAAGGCCGCGTGCATGCTGGTCGCCTACCTGGGCTTCATTCTGCCATTTCTCTTCGCAACATTTTCCGCCGCGTAGCGAAATTCTCGCGACAGGCTGGTTCAAATGTTCGGCGCCACCAATCTATGGCAGTTCTCCAATTGCGGTAGAGGGTTGAAAAAGTAACCCGCCATCCTGAGCGGAGCGAAGGATCTCTGTATTGCCGAAGAAAGCGAATGCCCAGATTCTTCGCTGCGCTCAGAATGACAGTAGATCTACTGCCCGGGTGCGGATACACCGGCGACAGGATAGCCGTGCGCCACCCAGTCTTTGCCGAAACTGGTTTCCAGCATCACCACGTGAAGATGGGTAAAGCCCATGGCCTGCAACGCCCAAAACGCGGGCCGGATATTGGGACATTTCTCGATGGGGCAGCAGCCGCAGTAAATGTATATGTCCGCGTTGCGGGGGAGTTTGCGGGCAACGTCTTTCAGCGCTTGCCGACCCTCCGGGGTGGAGGCGGGACCGGCATAGATGGAGCCGGGGATGTGCTTACTTTTGTAGAGAACCTGAAAGCCAACCTGCAGGATGACCGGTTTTGCGCCGGTCGGGTGCGAGAGCAGCGCCGCCAGCTGGCTGGGCTGGGTGACCTGCGCCGGGGTCCAGGGATCGGCAGCGGCATTCTGTGCATGGGCCGTCATCGCCAGAACGCTCGCTACAGCCAGGATCGCGATCGCCGCGTACCGTAGGGGTGCGCTTCGGGGAAAAATTCTCATGGAGCAAGTGTACGGCTGCAGGCAGAAACGTCCATAATTCGACGGCTGGCCTAAACGCGCCCATACTCGAATGGAACATGTGGAATCGGACGAGGCGATTATGGAAAAGCTGGACCCGGAGTACCCGTCGGAAAGGCAGATGAAAGAAATGTGGGAGGCGCTTGAGACCGGTGACGACCGTGCTGTTCTGGCTGTCCTCCAGAAGCGGCGAGCGGAAATGAAGACAGCGGAGGACATCCCAGCAGGAGATCGGGCAAACCCACAGCACGCGGGCGGTAGCATTGAAGCCGCGGATTCCTTGCAGAAGAGGCGATGATGGAGAAACTAAGATCGGAGTATCCGACGAGCGAACAGATCGAGGAAACGCTGGAGGCCTACCGCAAGGGCGGCGATGCCTTGATGGAACTGATCCGCAAGCGCCGAGAACCGGACGGTGCGGATGGCGAATCGAATGATCGGGCTGAGAAAGGCTGATCAAATGGATCAATTGACCCTTCTTTGCCCTTCACGTAAACTAAATGCTTGCGCAGGAAGGCGAATTTCCGCCCCCGCCGCATTCTGACTTCAGGCAAATTCCAGCTCCCAGACTGCGTTTGTAACGCGCAGCTCCGGTAGATGATGGAGCAGCCCGGGTCGACAGACTTCCGATTCAGCGAAAAGAGAAGGTTTTCATGGCAAATCATGTTTCGTCGTTAAAGCGCGCCCGGCAGACCGTCAAGCGCACCGCCGTCAACCGCGCCAACCGCAGCAAGCTGCGCAACGGCCTGCGCGCCATGCGCGAAGCCCTGCAGCAGAACGATGTTCCCGCGGCGCGGGCGCAGTACAACCAGACTGTCTCGCTGTTGGATAAGAGCGTGCAGAAGGGCATTCTGCATGACAATACTTCTTCGCGCTACAAGAGCCGCTTGAATGCTCGCGTGAAGGCTTTGGCCACCAAGAAGGCCTAGTTTTTTCTCTCATCCTTGCTGCGCAAGGGTTGCGCACACCGATTTACATAAGCAGGCAGTTCCCATGTCTCAGAAACGAGACATGGGGCACCCAGATTTTCTCCTCGAAATTCTCCCGTGCATTTCGCTTCGCGAATCTTCCGCCGCGCGATCCCTACCGCATGACTGCGGCAGCGATGAACGCATCCAGAGCGGAAGTCTGACGGGTGGCGTCGGCAGAATCGAACGGCCCCTGCCAAAGCGCGCCGAGCTGATGATTGGGACCCTGGTCGTTGCTCCAGATGCTGCGAGCATTGGCATCGACAAACGCCTTGTAGCGCGGATTGGGATCGGCGGCGTACAGAGCCATAAGATTGCGGACGAAAATGCCTTTGAACTGGGGTGCGTCGCCGCCGGAAACTGCCCGGTCCACTAGAATGCCGTTCACGGTGAGGTGGGCGATGGCGGCGTTGGCGATGGCCTCCGCCTGCGGCAGCAGGGTCGGGTCGTGTTCGGCTTTCGCGAGTTCCACCAGGCCGCCGAGAATGACTCCCTGGTTATAGGTCCATGTGGTTGCGCCATTGTTGGTGCAGGCGTGCGGGTTGGTGGAGGTCAAGCCGTCATTGACCAGATGCTGCGCGTTGATCATGCCGGAAGCATGGAACCATGCCCACTCTTTCTGGGCCCAGGCCAGGTAGCGCGCGGATGTGACCCCGGTCGTGCGGTTGGCCAGGGAAGCAGCGACCGAAAGAAACAGTTCGTTGGCGATGGCGTTCTTGTAGTCGGCGGGTTTTTCCACCAGATGCCGCCGCCACAGGTGGTGGTGTCCCATTCGCCGGCCATGTTCGCGAAAATGGTTTCAGCCATGGTCAGATAGGCCGTTTGCCGGTCAGGTCGTAGGCGTCAATCCAGGCCAGCGCCCACCAGCCTTCGTCATCGTCGTAGGAGTTGAGAAAGTTGGTGGTGTCCTGGCTGCTGCTGGCACGCTTGAATGTGTTGGCCAGGATTGGCAGGTATTGGCGGCTACCGCTGGCCCGAGAATAGTTGGCCAGCACGGTCATGGCATTGGCGGCGTTCCACCAGCCGGATGGCGCGGCATAAAGGCCCGTGCTCCGCACATACCACTGTTGCAGGGTGCGGACACCCTCGGCGGACTGCTGCGCGTAGTTGGGCACGGAGCCTGCATTGCTGGGAGCGGTGGCGCCGGTGCGGGCAAAAGCGGTCGCAGAGAGAAGGCAGAGTCCGCAGAGAAGCGTGATTCGCGCGGCTGTTGATTGCAACACGATTATTTCTCCGGTGTTTCGGTCGATTTCGGCGTGCAGAGTTGCTGCAGCAATTGCACCCAGCGGTCGCCGTAATCGTTCCACCCCCCAAGGTGCTGCACGCGATCCAATGCGGCTGCGCTCATCCGCTGTTGCAGGGCTGGGTCGTCGGCGAGTTGCTGCATCCGGTCGGCGAGAGCGGCAGCGTCGCGCGGTGGAACGATGAAACCTTCGACGCTGTCGGTGAAGAGATTTTCTGCGCCGGTGCTGGAGGTGGCGAGGACGGGGCAGCCGCAGGCCATGGCCTCCCCCTGCACCATGCCGAAACCTTCGTCGATGCTGGGCAGCACGAGAACGTGACTGCGGCTGAGGTATTCGAGCAGCTCTTTCTTGGGCACGTAGCCGAGCATCTCGACGTGCTCGGTGGGAAGTTTTGCAAGCACCGGCTTCATTTCGCGCAGCACGCTGCCAATCAGGCGGAGACGCTTGCGCGGATGGCGAACGCGTGCAAACGCCTCGAGCAGATACGGGATGCCTTTGTGCAGGCTGATCTGTCCGATGAAGACGACTTGAAATTCATCTTGTGACGGCACGGCGACGGGATGGAACGCATCCAGGCGAACACCGTAGGGAATGATGCTGATTTTTTCTGCGGGGACACCCTCGGCGATGAAGCTGCGCGCGGCAAAATTGGATGGGACGGTGATGGCGTCGGCTATGACGTATTGGTGCTCTTCCCGTACGGTGTCGCGAATGTCTTCGGTCTCCAGGGGAATGCCCCAGCGGTCGTACTCTTCCTGCATGACCCGGCCGCGATAGCGCGCGTGCGTCGAACCGCGATCGCAGATATATTTGCCGCCGCGCGACTGCACCAGTTCTCCAGCTGCCAGCCCGGCGCCGGAGATGGCGATCAGCGCATCCAGGTTTGTTTTCGATCGAGCAATTCGCCTCGTGATCCATTTGTCGAAGGCAAGTCCATTCCAATAATCCAGGCTCTCTGTCCAAGGAGAAGGGTAGAGTCCAAATCGTGCCAGTCCCGCCAGACTGCCATGAATCCAGGGAAATGTCTGGACGTATTGATGCGGCAACCGCTCCCGTTTGAGTCGTTGCCAGGGATAGGTCGAATACACCGTGTCCAGATAGTCAAAGCGGCGAAGTTGATGCGCGAGTTCGAAATGGTGAAAGACGCCAAAAACAGCTTGAGATACGCGCACTGCCGCTCCGTTCAAGAAAACTGAAGTCCAATTGGTTTGATGTTTCTCTTTGCACCTAAAGTATCAGGCCGCAAAGGCGGAGCGAAATGAAGATGGATGGGTCTCGGCATTAATGCGCGACCGCGTAATAGCCTTGGCGAGCCTGCACCTTCAGGGTCTGCCCATTCTGCTGGCAGGCGATGCGGATATGCCGATAACTTCCGTCCAGAACCGCGTTCGACGGAGTGTAGGTGGCCTGGTATTCCGTGCGCATCTGGCTCTCGATCGCGTCGAACGCGGCGGGCAGCTTTTTTCCATTCTTTCCGATTGGAAATACCTCGCCGCCTGTGGCTTCCACCAGCTTTGCGCATCGCGCCATCGCTGGAGAAGTCGAGCGTCCCGTAAATTCCTGAATCGCTGATCAGCAGAACGTACACAACAGCGTCGGCTTTCTGCGCGGCTTCAATCGCGGACTGTAACTTTTCGTCGCTGCCTTCGTCCTGCCCGTCGGTCAGCAACACCATCGCTTTGCGCCCAGACTCCTGCCGCAGCTTGTCATTCGAGGCTAGATACACCGCGTCATACAGCAACGTGCCTTTCGGTTTTGTGATCGAGGGCAGCGTGCCGTTGGCATAGTTGCCGGAGCTGGAATTGATCTGCGCCGCATCCAGGGCACGCTTCAGGTCGTCGGGGTTGCTGGTCCAGTCGGCCAGCAAATCGACTGTCACGTCGAAGGAAATGAGAAAGGCCTCGTCCGTTGGCCGCAGGATGCGACGCAAAAAAGCCGAAGCCGCTTTCTGCTCGTCGGGTAAAACCCGCTCCTGGCTCAAACTGGTATCCAGCAGGATGCCGATCGACAAAGGCAGATCGCTCTGCGCGGTAAAACTTTTCAGCTGCTGCGGCTTCTCATCCTCAAACACGCTGCAATCCGATCGGGTCAGGTTGGGCACCAACTTGCCGGACTTGTCATGGACGACAAAGAACAGGTCTACCAGGTTGACGCTGACGCGCAAGGTTGGGATGCCGGTCGAAGCTGGGGGTCGCGGGGTGGCTTGGGTTTCCGGGGCGGTCGCAGGTTCTGCCGACGCAGGGTTGGTTTGAGGCTGTGCGGCGTTCGGCCGAGGTTGCGAGTTGATATGGGGCTGCGTCGGGGCTGACGGCTGAAGTTCCGGTGGCGGCTGCGCGGGTTGTTGCAGCGGAGGCGGATTGGATTCGCCTTGGCCGGGTGGCGCATCCGGCTGGGGAGCCAATTGCCCCGAAGCAATGGGAGTGGCCAGCGTCAGCAGGAGCATCGCGAGGGGCAAAATCGCCAGCTGCAACAGCCAGCACGAGGCGCGGCGGTTCCTTCCTCGGCTTCGTTTCAGGCGATTCAAGAATGGTTCCTTCTTTTCCAGCTTGGTTGAAGCCGTTCCCAGAATTGCGCTCGATCTTGGCTGCAAAACCGATGGCGCGGCGACCCAAATCCACACGGGCCGCACCAGTTTCATCGGCCATTGACAACTCTGCTGGGCACTTTCTGCTTCCCACCGTACAATGAAATGAACAAGAACGGAAGACAACCCGAGCGGAAATTTAGAATAGACGCGGAACGAATGCGGTCAGGATATTTCATGATTGGAAGTAACAGCTCTGCCCGGCTCTCCTATACACGTGTGGTGAAAATGGGAGCCTGGTTGTTTGCCTGCCTGCTTTGGATTGCGGGGCCACAGGTCGAAGCACAGGATAGTCAACATCAGGTGCCCAACGCACCCGGCACCACCACGGCAAACGCCAGCCAGAATGGAACCAGCGCGCCTACGCCGCAGCAGCCGGATGAAGGCAATCCGCCGCCATCGTCGCTGAAACTGCCGAACTTGCTACAAAACGTCACTCCTGGAGAAGGTGCGCCACCCGCGAACACCAGCAGTTCCGGTGCTCCGGCGACACCAGGCCAAGCGGCCGCAACGCCCACTCCGCAGCAACCAGCTCCGCCGTCCAATGTGCCGCCTCCGGTGATTCCACCGAAGGGTCAGGGCCCGTCTGTCGCCACCTATACCTTGCGGACGCGAGTGAATTTTGTTCTTGTGCCGGTCACAGTGAAGGACTCCCATGGAGCGATTCTTCCTGGGCTGACTCACAATGACTTCCAGATCTACGAAGATGGAGTTCAGCAGCGAATCACGTTCTTCTCCGAAGACCCGTTTCCGCTGTCAGTGGCGTTTGTCATCGATCAGAATCTGCCTTCGGACACCATGAGGAAGGTGAACGATGCGCTGGCTGCATTTCAGGGCGCGTTTGCTTCTTATGATGAGGTTTCGGTGTACACCTACGCCACCCACGTGAGCCAGGCGACGGGATTCACCGGCGCGCAGAGTGCGCGTTTAACCGCCACGCTGGATCGGGTGAAGTCCCCCGGTCGCTATATGGAAGTGCCAAGCAACACCGGCCCCATGGCGGAAGGCCCAACCATTAATGGGCAGATGGTTGATCCGAATGTGACGCCGACGCACGATGGCAACTTTATCGGCATTATTCCAAAAGAAAGTTACGTCTTGAACGATGCCATCCTGCGGGCCGCAACCGATCTTTCTCAGCGCGGGCGGGGACGGCGCAAAATTATTTATGTCATCAGCGACGGCAAGAACCAGGGGAGTACCGCCTCGTACAAAGAGGTGGTTCGCTACCTGTTGACGAATCAAATTGCTGTGAACGGAACTTTGGTGGGCGACTCGGCTCTGCCGGTGTACGGCTTCCTGGATCGTTTCCATATTCCATGGCAGATGGCGGACAATCTGCTGCCGAAATATGCCAGCGCGACAGGCGGCATTTTAGATGCTCAGCTTTCCCGCAATGCCATTGAGGCTAGTTTTGCGCGGGTTGCCGGGCAGGTCCGCAACCAATACACGCTGGGTTATTACAGCCACATCTCTGTGCTTGACAGCCGCTTCCGCAAGATTGAGGTGCGCGTGCTGCTGCCGAACGTAACCGTGGTGGCCAAGCAGGGCTATTACCCGACGGCAACACCTGGCCAGTAGCACGGCATGACCGCAACGGCGACGACAACCGTTCTGGGTCTGAGCGCGGCAATCATCTGGGGTGCGGCGGATTTCTGCGGCGGCCTTGGCGCACGCTATCTGCGTGTCTACTGGTTGCTGGCGATTTCTCACGCCTCCAGCCTGGTCGCGCTGGTGCTGCTGGCGGATCTGCTGCATCAACCGCTGCCCGATGCGCGCATTCTGACGTACGGTTTGATCTCCGGCCTGGCCGGCGGGATCGCGTTGCTGGTGTTTTACTATGCGCTCTCCCTGGGCAGCATGGGAACCACCGCGGCGGTGACCGGATTGCTGACGGCGGCGCTTCCAGTGTTATTTTCATTGGCAACGATCGGGGCGCCCAGCCATCGCCAGGTTGCCGGATTCTTCCTGGCTGCCGGAGCCATCTGGCTGATCAGCAGTCCGTCGAGTTCCAACCACCAGGTCGTAGAGGACCAGCGAAAAAAGCTGGCTCTCGGGGTGATTTCCGGGATTGGTTTTGGCATTTTCTTGATCGCGCTGCGCGAAGCCAATGGCGGGGGGTTGCTGTGGCCGCTGGCGGCGTCGCGTGTTGGCAGTCTGGCATTGGCGATTGCCGGAGGCGTGATTCTGAGTCGCGGCCAATTCGTCGTGGAACCGGAGCCGCAGGCGACTTCCACGTCGATCCGCAGACGCGTGCTGATTGGGATTGCGTTGGCACTGATCGCCAGTGCCTTCGATACCGGCGGCAATTTTTTCTTTGTTGCGGCCACACGCATTGGCCGGCTGGATGTCGCTTCGGTGCTTTCGTCGCTCTATCCGGCGTCGACCATTCTGCTGGCCGTATGGCTGTTGCACGAGCGAACTAATCGGCGTCAGGCACTGGGGATGACCGCCGCGCTGGTCGCGGTTGCGCTGATTTCCTGACGGAACTTCCTCCACGACTCATCGACCCGGACGGCGGAAACGGCTCTCATCCTTCTTCCGCCGAGTCGGAGACTGCCTCGGCTTGCGCAGGGCGTATTCCAGGTTGCTGACCGGTCCAATGCAGTGGCGACGCGCGGCGAAGAAGCATGGCACGGCCTTCTTCCGCCAGCAACTTCATTCCTACGACGGAGAGCGAAAAAAGATTGGGATAACGATGCTTCACCTTCCAGCGAAGCTCTCGCTGGGTGCGAGCGGTGCCGTGTTCCGATTCGATGAATTGCGGCAATTCTTCCAGCGGCGTGCCGTTGCGCACAGCATTTCGCACCAGCTCCATGTAGGCGAGGGAATCGACAATTTCTCCAGCAATCCTGTCGTGGACATCGGGCGCAATCAGGCCATATTGCAGTTTGAAATTATTTAATTTATCCAGGCTGGCGTACATGGTTTTGACGATCTGCTCGCGCGTTCAGCAGATTGGTTTCGTAGTTCAGGATGAACTCCCACGACGGCGCGGAAAAGTGGCGAATGTGGTCTTGCAGCGTGTCGGCAAGCCGCTTCAGGCCGAATTGTTCCGGATGTTCAAACGCACGGCTGGCAGGATCGAGAAACGGCGCCAGCGGTGCGACGAAATAACACAGGCGTTTGTCGCAATCGCAGGCGCGATGAATCTCTTCGCAGAAATCGATGTTTCGCATCGCACTCTCGTAGGTCTGGTGGGGCAATCCGACCATAAAAAAGATGTCGAGCTTTCTGCAGCCATGATCGAGTGCGGATCGCACCAGCTGAATGATTTCCTGATTGCTGCAGGGGAATTTTCCATTCTTGCGGCGCACATCTTCGTCCGCGCTTTCCAGCGTAATCTCCAGGCTGTATTTGCGGACCGTGCGTTCCACCTTCTCAAAGAAGTCATCGTCCGCACCCCAGAACAACTCGAAGACCAGCTCGTTGGTGGGCCGCAGAGCGCAGACTCGCTCCAGAAATTCATCGACATACTTTGTTCCGCCCTGGCGAATATCGCCAATCACAAAGATCGGGGTGCGACAGAAGCGCTGGATGCATTCGATATCCTGCATGAGCTTTGCCGGCGAGCGCATGGACGGCTTGGTGCGCGCGCAGTTGAAGGAGTAGGCGCTGCGCGACCCTCCACAGAGAGCGCAATCCTGCGTGCAGCCGCGCATGGTGAGCAAAGCGCTGAGCGGATAACTGAGCCAGCCCTCATAGGGAAGCGCATCCAGCAGGCTGTGGTATTGAAATACCGATCGCATCGCGTAGCGATAGTCGGGAATGTCGATGTCGTCGAGATTCGCGGGCGGCGGACCGATCGGATTCACAAACACTTTTCCATCGCGCTTCCAGGTCAGGTTGGGCACCGAAGAAAAATCGACGGTGCCGGACTTGATCTCGTCGATCAGCGCCAACATGGCGCTTTCTGTAGAGTCGCCGCGCATGACGAAATCGACGCAGTCGTGTTGCATCAATTCGCGATGGTAATAGGTGGAGGAGAGGCCGCCGAAGATGACCGGCACGTCAGGATGATATTTCTTCACTAGCCTGGCAATTTCGATGCTTCCCTGCGCGTGCGGCAGCCAGTGCAGGGAAATGCCGAATGCGGCCGATTTCAAGCCGCGAATTTTCTTTTCCACGTCGAAGCGGCGGTTGTGCACCATGCGGGCGGCCAGGTTGACGATCTTGACGCGGTGTCCGAATCGCTCCAGGTATCCGGCGATGCTGGTAAATCCGATCGGATACATGTCGAAGACAGAACTGGAAGGAACGACATCGCTGATGGGGCCGCGAAACTGATTGTTCTTTCGGAAGTCGTAGAAACTCGGAGGGTGAAGTAGGACCAGGTCAAATTCCATGGTTCTTATGTCCTGACAATTCGAAACCAAAAATGCAAATCAGTGGAACAGTTCTACTTAGCTGAAAATACGAAAAGCCGCACAAAAAATATGCGGCTCTTGCACGGAAATTGAAGACCGGATTGAACCAGAAATTTCCAACGGATGTTTTCCGGAGGGTCAGGTTGTCGCTTCGAGAAACTACTTCACTTCAGGCGTCGTCTTGGTGGTATCTGGCTTATCGGCTTCGTCGGAGTTGCCGATGCCCTTGATGCCTTCCTTAAATCCTTTGATGCCTTCGCCCAGGCCTTTGCCCAGGCCGGGAAGCTTGCTCGGTCCAAAGATCAGAAGCGCTACCACCAGAATCACTACCAGATGCCAGGGCTGTAATAGGTCACCCATACTTGTTCTCCCGCAGGCTTGTCAGTCGCCTGCCTAGTCTACTCAATCGTATTGTCGCACAATCGCGCACGGCTTGTGGCTCGAGCACCGAACCCGCATTGCGTCCATGAAAGTCAGAATCGGAAGTGTCGCCGGATTCCAGGAAGAAGGTTATTGGGTATCGGCTGCGTCCCGTGAACCGTCTAAGGGATGTACGGTGGAAAGATGGTTTCGGATTCGTTGATAAAACTCCCAGATATCCTCCCGGTCGCCCATGGTGAGTCTACGGTAGACCTTCATCAGGGGATAGAGTTGCGATCCTGAGATCAGCAGAGTCGGCACGGCAGCCACGCCGCCCGGATATTGGATCAGGTCCCATCCGCCATTCCAGTAGCGACGGACGACTTCTCCGAGATAGCCGCCCCACAACTTCACCTGCTCCTCCACCTGTTCATTTTCCAACAGGTTCAGATCGGTACCGACGCTGGCCAGAATTGTCTCCAGCGACTTGAGGCTCTCCTCGGAGTAATCGAGCTCAAACCCAAAGCGGTCGTGCGCAATCTTGACGGCGCGATCGGCGCAGCTTTGCATCATTTCGCCAATGGATTTGAAGTCTGCCATAACTCAAGGGTAGCAGCGTGCGGGTGAAATCGCAGGAAGGGTGAAAATTTCCGGGGTCACGATGGTTTCGACCGCACGTTGAGAGAGCCTCAGCGCCTGAAGGCGGATCCCACTGGCCGCTCATCCCCGGACTAAAGTCCGGGGTCTACCTCTTGCAACACGGCTCGGAGCGTGATTCGGTCCATCGCGAACAAGTCCCCTAATTCTGGTCGGTTGAAGGCATGACCGGCAGCGAAACCAGGTCTACCGTTGAGGGATCGTCTCGCAGCTTCAGGTACAGAATTGTTCCATTCGGCCGCGGAACTTTCAGGGTGTTGCCGGCAAATCCCATAGGAACGCTGGTTGGATGATCAAATTTAGGAGATGCCGCAATCGAATCAATCAGGAACATGTTGTCTCCCGTGAGCGTGCACAATTGCGCTGGATCGGAGGGGCAATCCACGTGCTTCAGTTCCGGCAGGCGCACCAAATTGGCAAGCGGCTGCCAGTCGCCCGGTACTCCAGCGGCGGTGACTGGACGGAAGCGCAGCGGCCCGAACGCCGAGGCACCGAACGCTTTGGCCGGGTCCAGCGTGGCAAATACGGTTTGTGCATCCTGCAGTGTCAGCGAATTGTTGGCGAGCGTCAGGGTAGTGACAAATCCGCCGTCGGCCGCGCCCACTTCAATCGTCTGGTCTCGCGGAAATTGCGGGGGCGCCACGGACTTCAAAAAGAAGTTCACATGCCCAAATTGCGGCAAGTCGTTGTCGTTTCCTAAATGGATAAAGGCGGAACTACCGCCGGGGGTGACGGAGATGCTCTTGCTCAGCAATTCCACCTGTGGGCGCGAGGGAGCAATCGTCACCGGAATATCCAACACACGTTCGTCCTTCAAATGAACGTGGGCCATGATGGTTGCGCCTTCGACAAAGACCTTCGAGCCGGCGAGATTTGTCGATGTCTCCAGCTGCAGCTTGTCGTCCGTCGCATTGTGTTTCATGGGGACGGCATGAAAAATAGTTCCGGACATTTCGACGGTGGTCACTTCCTGCAGATGCGTTCCCGTCATCACCGCGCGATCGTCTCCTGCATGCAGAATCAATTCAGTCACCACGGCGGATGGCGGATAGACGTGGACCGGCACCTTTTCAGGCTTGGTCTGACCGTATTCTGAGACCACCAGGGTATACACACCCTGCGCTGATTTTTTGATGGGCAGATTCACTTCCAGCAGCCTGGGCGGAGTGCGGGTGATGGTTGTTTTTTCCGTTTTTCCCTGCGGGGTATCAAGGGTCACTCCCTGGACACAGACCACACTGTCCGCTTGCAAATGCAGCGATATCTTGTCCGCGGCGGTGACTGCGCTGGTCTCGCCCGCTGCAAAGGTCCATTCCTGCGGACGAGAGTTGGTGAAGGCGAAATCGGGGCCGTTCCACGGATCGAAGCCCCACTCGCCGCGCAGCTGACCGGTCACAGTACCGGAGACGCTTGAACTCTGCAGCGCACGGGCATCCACGACAAAGCCACCTCTCTCGGCATTGGCGGTGGCGGGCAGATCCACCGAGTGACCTGCAGAATCCTGCACGTGCAACACCAGGTCGTGGGCATAATTCGTGGAAAAAACCAGGGGAGCTCCTTCGACCGACAGCACCAGCTTGGGCTGCTCCAGGCAAAGCAGTTCCTCCGGATGCACAGCTCGCAGCATGGGAAAATGTACCGGCGCTACCGGCGGCAAACTCGCCACCATCACTGACTTGGGATTGCTGAAGGAAGGAGGGCTGCTCAGTTTCAGCTGAATCGCGCCGTCGTCGTTCACGGACAGGGCGGGAATATAGGCATATTGTGCGGTGTGCAGGCTGCCCATAATGCGCACCATATCCACCACTGCCCCGACGTATGGGCTATACATTCCGCCACCCGCAGCTGTGGAGGCGCTGATTTGATTGATCATGTCGCTGGCTGCCCCTGAGGTGAGCGCGGTGACCATCGACTGGCTCTGAGCGTCATTCAGCACCAGGTTGTCAGGGTTCTCCAGCAGGCAGGCTTCCTGTTGTTCGGGAGCCAGATCGAAACAGGCGTTATTGATTTTCAGGTAGAGAGTTTGCGCCAGCAATTTCGAGCGCGCTTCCAGCCGCGTCGGATCGGTATTGGAAATCTTCTTCACCGAATCGATAAAAGCATCCAGGCGCGAGCGGGTCAGGTCGGCGGCATACAAATCCTGGGCTGCGCGCACGAACACTCCAGGACGCGACCGCACCGCGGTTCGGACCGTGGTGAATCCGCCCCCTGTATCCGGGGCCCAGAAAATCAGTGCTTCCAGGGCGCCATCTGGTACATGGATATTGACTCCATCGCGCTGCACCTGCGGTTTCCAGGCTTCGACCTTGGTGAACCAATCCTCTGGCGGAGGGTTCAAGGAGCCTCTGAGAAATACCGGAATCAGCAAGTAGTGGATGGACTCATTGGCAGGAAGATCGGGGTGCAGCCACATTTCATCGCCGGCCTGCAGGTTCGGCACCTGGGAGATGGGCAGACTTCTTCCGGCACGGGTAATCCTTATCTCCAGTCGTGGACCTGGCAGATCAAAGGGGGCGGTGGCAGCGAAAGCAAACGAGGAAGCCAAGAGGAGCATCGTAACCGCAGGAAGGCCTGCGCGAAACCATGGGCGCCAATTCATACCTTCTATTCTATGGAATCAAAATGAATCCTTCACCCCGAGTACCGAGTTCGATACCAAGAAATTCGACCAGAAATGGGCGAAGTCTGCGATGATTGCGGAGACGTTTAGGGTCAGTTCGGAGTGGGTCGGAAATGGAACGGATTCAAAAGCAAGAACTTCTGGACAGCGATCATTGGTCCGGAGCAGAAGTTGCCTGTGCCCTGGGGGCGATCGGGCGAGTGAACCGGCTCTATGGCGGACACAGGATGCATAAGCGGCTGTTCCAGCGTGTCTGTTCGAAGTTCAACCTAAAGAAATTGCAGGTCCTGGAGGTCGCGTCCGGCTATGCGGATGTATTGCAGGCCGCATCGCTGATGCTGAAAAAGCAGAATATCTCCCTGGAAATTGCCTTGCTGGATCGCTGCGCCAAACATTTGCCGCAGAGCCAAAACTGGCACAGGGACCTGCGACCCCCGACACTGATGACCGGGGACGCGCTGGATCTGGAGTTGCCGGACAATAGCGTCGACATTGTTTCCTGCTGCCTGTTTCTGCATCACCTGAGCGTTGACGAGGCGCGGGCGTTTCTGCGCGAAGCTTTGCGCGTTTCCCGGGTTGCCGTGCTCATCAACGACGTCGAGCGAAAGCGGGTGAATTACTTTCTCTCTCACGTGCAACGGTTCATGGACCCCAGCCGATTGTCTCGGCACGATGGACCGGCATCCGTACGGCAGGCCTTTACCTACCAGGAAATGCAGGATTTGCTGAAAGAGACACAGTGCAATTTTGAGCTGCAGCGGGGATACCTATATCGGCTCGGCGGAATTGCCTGGAAGCAGGAGACGCAGTCGGCCTGAAGCGGCTGGGCGGACAAGCGGATCTTTCAAAAAAGGAAAGCGAGCCAATATTTTGGCTCGCTTTCTGCTGTTCTGGGGAAGGACCGAAAGGCCTTTGTCAAATTAGCTGGCAGAGGAGTGTTTGCCCGGCTTGACCTTAATTTCATTCACCACCTGCTGCACATTGGGGACATGCTTGGCCAGACGCTCGGCCTCGCGCTTCTCGGCTTCAGTCTTGACGCTTCCGGTTAACACCACGGCACCATTCTTTGCCTTGACTGAAATGTCTTGATCGTCCAGATTGCGGTGCTTCTTCAGATCCGCCTTGAAGCTGTCTTCAATGGCATCGTCCGTATCAGAATTCGCGGCCTGGGTCGCGCTGGCGTTTTGCGGAGGCACCACAGCAATTTCGTCGGCAATGGTGTAGTTGGGTGCAGCCTGCTTGGCGATTGATTCTGCCTGCGACTTCTGGCCGTCCGAGGGTACTGTTCCCGTTAACGTGATCACGCCTTTGTTCTGATCCTGCGAAACGTGGATTGCGCCCAGATTATTCTCGGTCAGGGAATTATTCACAGCCGACTTCGAATCTGGAAACTTTGGGTTGCTATTGCAACCTGCGATGACGAGTCCAGCTGCCAAACTCGCAATCGCCATCACCTTGGTCATATTTTTCTGTTCCTGCTTCATCTTCAGTGCTCCTATTTTTTTCAAAACTGCTGGATGGGGGTTGGCTCTTCCCAGATTGCTTGCATAATTGCCGGAGAGCAGTTCCAGTGGATCGGCGAAATTGCACCGGCAGGGCCCCAAGGCATCCTGGGAAAAGATCGACCCGAACGCTTTCGGGCCATTCAACCAATTAGGTGTGGAATTTGACATTCTCGTTGCTCAGGAGCCGAGGAATTTTGTTGACATTGTTAGTACTTCCTGAATTGTGAGGGCTCGCGGTTGGCCAAACCGCCTCTCCAGGAGGAGGCGTCAAGCGAAAGGGTTGCCTGGCGCCGGAATTTTTTGTGAGGGACTTTGACATTCTGAAAGAGGCCATGGCGGCTCGCACTCGAGATTTACGGACCCCATTTTTGGTCGCCGCCAGTGCAGGAGCCGATCGTTTCACGACTCGCTACAATTTGCGACTGGAAGACGGCGCTTCCAGTTGTCGCGCGTAGCGAATTTCGTCGACCTCAATGTCCCACACCGTGGCCTTGCGACGTATGCCATCCGCGGCCCAACCGTCGTTTTGATAGAAGCGTTCCGCGCGCACATTCCCTGTCAGCACCCACAGAATTGCGTGGCGAAATCCCTGCTCGTGCATTTGCACGCGAGCGGCCGAGAGCAGCGCCACGCCGATCCCTTTGCCCCACTGTGGAGGATCCACATAGAGCGCGCACAGCTCGCCATAGCCGGGCATCTCCGAGTCGGTCACCGGCATGATGGTGGCGAATCCGCGAATTGCCGGATTCATTTCCTCTTCGACCGCGACGATTGTTCGCGGCTTCAAGGGATCGCGAGTCGCAAAGTCATACTTGGCGGCTCGGTCCTCAGGACGAAGCTGATTCAGGTACTCGTCAGGAAGGATGTTTCGATAGGCCGCCTGCCATGACCGCACGTGCACCCCGGCTACTGCGAGTGCATCCTCGGGTTGCGCGGGACGAAGCAGCATGTCCGAGTATGGCATAGCAACATGGGTGCGCAGCGGCTGCCAGATCAGACGTACTCTCGCTCTCGGTGGCGGATTTGCTTGTATCGGGCGAAAGCCTGATGGTCGTCTTCCAGTCCCAGCACGGTGCGCAGCTTCGAACCGCGATAGGTGTTGGCCGCCATCGCCAGCACATTACGTGTAACGAACCACGGATCGTGCCGAAATACAGTGGGCAGATGGCGAGTCTTCATCCCACGTTCCGCTTTCCAGCGCAGGTATTCAATCTCATCCGCCGAGAGATATTCATTTTTCACGACGGAGGTAGTTCCGTCATACTCTTCAAATCGCTCGTGCTCGATCAGGCCGCGTTTGCGAAAATCATCCGTCATCGGGGTGCGAGGGTAGGGGGTGGGATGCTGAATGTACGGCCAGTCGACATACTTGCGCGCAAACTCCAGGTTCGTCTCAATCGACTCGACGGTATCGCCGGGACTGCCGACGATCAGCCCTCCCACAACATAAATCCCATTGCGATGCAGATTTTCGATCGCCTGCAGCGTCGCATTGCCAGTATTATGTCCATTCGATCGAGCTGTGTTTTTTGCGCTCGCCTGCAGCAGCTTCAAATCGCTCTCGAGAATGTTCTCGATTCCCAAAAACACGTAGCGGAATCCGGCGCGCTTCATCAGCGGGGCCAGTTTCTCTCCGTGGTTGGCCATGGCTGAAGTCATGCCCTGCAGAAAATAGTCGATGGTATTCAGTCCGGCCTCAATGATGGCATTACACAGCGCCTCAAAACGATGCACGTTCAACGTGATGTTGTCATCGACGATGAAGAGCGTGCGCGCGCCGTGTTTCTTAGCATCGCGAATGTCCGCGATCACACGGTCGAACGAGTAGGTGTGAAAATTGCGGCCACGCATTTCAATAATCGAGCAGAAACTGCAATCGAAGGTGCAGCCGCGCGATGTCTCGATGACATCCACCTGCCGCCCCAGCATGGTGTAGCCGCGCAATACCCGCGCACTTCGCTTGGGCAGGCGAATCTCCTCGCTTTCCAGACTGAGGGGGGCGCGCTGCGGATTGTGGATCCACTTGCCGTCGTGGCGGTGCGACAGTCCGGCGATAAAGTGCATGTTGCTGTTTTTTTCCAGTGCTCGGGTCAGTTCGCGGAATGCAATCTCCCCTTCGCCACGCACGATAAAGTCGATTGGCATGGACAGGTAGGCCTCGGACGCAAGGCTGGGATCATAACCGCCGACGACAATTTTTGCGTTGGGTTTCAGCTGGCGGATCAGATGAATGATGCGTTCCGCCGTGCGACGCTGAAACGTCATGGTGGAAAGCCCAACCAGCTGCGGATCATGCTCCTCGAGCAAACGCGTGACCGTCTCGCGAACGCTTCGCTGGCACAGGATCAGGTCAGCGACGGCTACGTTGTGATGCTCATCCACGTTGCCGGCAAGTGACGTCAACGCTCCATTCGGCATGCGGATCACGAGTGAGGGCATGTGCTCAAACGAATCCGGCATCGACAATAGCAAAATGTTCATGAGAGTCCCACCTGCCACAATCTGCTTGGGGAATTCTAACCTGAAATCTTCGAAATTGGCGCGTGTCGTGGGGCTAGCGCTCTAGCTATAGGAAATCCAGCGGATCATTTCCGGCAGCGTTGGTCGTTTGCCATACATAAGGATGCCGACACGATAAATGCGCGAAGCCACCCAGAGCACTCCGTAGGTCGCAGCCACCATCAAAACCACCGACAACGCCAGCTGCCACCATGGAACCACCATCGCCGACATACGCAGGCACATCACAATGGGAGTGCAGGGAGGAAACAGCGAGAGCAACACCACCGGCCACGCCGACGGGTTGCCGAGAATGTAGACCATCAGAATCAAGCCCACCAGCTGCGGCATTACCAGGATCATGCTGAACTGCTGCACTTCAGATTCCTGGCTGACGGTGGCGCCAAAGCCTGCGCTGAGCGCGCTGTAGAAAAAGAAGCCGAGCAGAAAATACAGGACGAGGAACACCAACTGGATGAGCGTGACGCCATAGGCTGCCAGGCCGCCCTGACCAAGTTCGGCGCCGAACGCGGAGGCACTGAGAAGCAGGACAGCTGTGATCCACACGGCCATTTGCGTTAGTCCTGCCGCGCCGATTCCCAGCAACTTTCCGGCCATCAGAGACTCGGGTTTGGCAGTCGCCAACAATACTTCAAACACTCGAGATGTTTTCTCCGCGACCACCGAATGGGCCACGTTCATTCCGTAAAACACGACGGCGAAATACAAAATGAACGCCATAATGTAGGCGCCCCAGAAGCCCTTGCTGGCATCGGAGGCGACTGCCTCGCCGCCCTTGACCTGCCTGGTTTTCAGGTCGACGTCGTGCAACAAGCCATCCGCCTGGCTACTGGCCACACCATGGTTCATCAGCGCTTCGCGCACCAGCGCATCGCCAATGGCTTCCTGCATTTTGCCGGTGCCGAAAATGTCGGTCGAGCCGCGAGAAACATACGTCGCCTCCGGCACAGCTTGCCCCGGCTGCACATTCAGCCACAAATATCCGTCGATGGCCTTCGACGCCACCTGATGATTCAGCGTCACCAAATCGGCTTCCGTGACGGGGGCTTGCACTTCGACATGAAGCTGCGGCGGCGGTCCGCGTCGGTTATCCCTGGCATCGTCCGTTGTGGTGGGCACCCGCAGCAATTCCGTACGTGTGGATTGTGCCAACACGGGATCGTTCGATGCGACCACGATATTCCGGGGTCCACTGGCCATCTTTCCAGAGAAAGCGCTCATGCCGAAGATGGCCGCAAATATCACTGGGATCACAACCGTGCTGATGCGGAAAGCCTTGCTACGAATCCGCTCCAGATATTCTCGCTTCGCAATCAGCAGGGCTTCACGCATGGACGCGTCTCCCAACGGTTTGGATGAAGATCTCTTCCAGGGATGGCTCCATCAACTCAAACTTGTAAATTTTCGCGCTCTGGGAGGCAGCCCGCAGCAGGTCCTGTGAGTCCGCGCCGTCGCGCAGTTGAATTTCGACATGTCCCGCGAAGGCTTTGTACTCCTGCACCGCGGGATGATTCACAAAGGAGTTGCCGCCTTCAAAATCGATCACGACGTGATTGCGTGGATAGCGGGATTTCAGCTCCCGCATGCCGCCGGACAAAACTGCTTTGCCGCCGTCCACCAGGCAAATGGAGTCGCACAATTTTTCTACCTGGTCCATGCGATGGGTGGAGAACAGGATCGCCTTGCCCGCATTTTTCAGCTCCAACAGGGTCTCCTGCAACAGCTGCGTGTTCACCGGATCCAGGCCGGAGAAGGGCTCATCCATGATGATCAGCGCGGGCTCGTGCAACAGCGTGGAGATGAACTGAATTTTCTGCTGCATGCCTTTGGACAGCTCTTCGGTCTTCAACTCAATGGAATCGAAAATCTGCAGCCGTTCGCACCACTGGCGGGCACGCGAATTGGCCTGCGTCGCATCCAGGCCATGCAGCTGACCCAGGAAAACCAGCTGGTCGATCACTTTCATCTTTTTGTACAGGCCGCGTTCTTCCGGCAGGTAGCCGACGCGGGTCAAATTTTTTCGGGAGAAGGGCTGGCCGAACAGCGTGACCGTGCCGGAATCCGGCATGGTGATCCCAATCATCATGCGGATGGTCGAAGTTTTGCCGGCGCCGTTAGGGCCGAGCAGGCCAAACATTTTGCCCGCCTCGATTTGAAGGCTCAGGGCATCGACGGCCACCTTGGTATCGTAGGTTTTTGATATTTGATTCAGCTCAACAATATTCATGCGGATGCGCTTCGAATCAGTTGTTCGCAGTGTAGCAAAGGAGCATTCGGGGAGGATTGAAGGGACGGCGATGCCTTGCCTATCTGTGGTGCTATGTTCAACGCAAAGTGGCAGTCTCCGAGCACATAAGCCGAAGTGGACGGCGAGAAGCGCGTTTATCGGTAGTGATCTCAAATTGTGCAAACGTAGTAGTGACCGGCTAACCGTTCGACTTTGCCCGCACACTCTTCTCCAAAGCCGTTCTCCGAGCTTTGCGGTTGCTTGTGCTGAGCTATCGGCAATGCAATTTGGTCGGACACATCATGAATAAGGAATATATTGGGACCGCCCGCAAAGCCTATGGACCAGTCATAAACTACAAAGCTGTCGTCTTTCACTCTAGGGGTGGTTCCAAGCTGTCCAATGCCAAAACCCGCTATAAGCCCCAAATGGACGAGGTTTGCGGCGAAGATTGTTGGTCGCCACAATAGCGCAGGGAGAAGAAGCATCAAAAAGACAGAAACGCCTCTTCGCGGACGTCGCTTGGCTATGCAGTATCCCGCAAAAATCATGACTGTTAGAGAAGTGGCTGCAAAGCCGAGCAATGTCAACGGGATCAGAAAGAAGCTGACCGTACCGGGAAGCTGACAAAGAAGTGCCAGTACGGCTACCGTCATCCAGGACACAAGGGCCGGCTTGACAGACCAGCCATCTGTTCGCATCAGAGCGCCTTTGACATCCATTAAATCAATATAGAAGTCTCTGCGTATTGCTACACAGGAATCTGTTGAGTTCTCGCAAGTCGGCTATCGGGAGTCACCTGTAACTCAAGACGGCGGCGTTTATGAGGAGTGATGTGCAGCAGGAATTTGCATTATCCTCGCAATATGAGCGTGCCGTACTTCAGCAAAGTCTTCGGCCTCGGTGATATCCCCAACGATTGGGAGCTTCTGAGTTTGTCGGTGGATTGGTCTGGCCTCCCTCTACTGTTGTTTCGGGAGGGCAAACCGCAGCAGCCGGACTTCCATCGCGAGAGAGAGGCCTGGTCTCGCTGGTACAAGACACCGCCTAAGGCTCATCACGTCGTCTATCAGGAAGCGGGTAAAGTTCGGTCAATCGCATTCGATCACTCCCAGGCCATCTCAACGTTCCACGTTCAACGTTTCGAGAGCGGATGGCTTCTCGGAGAAAGTCGTGGAGCAGGACGCGCTTCATTGCATGAAGCTAATGGAGCTTTACGTTCTGCAATTGAACTTGACGATGCAATCGAGTCCATTCAGACGACGACCGATGGCCGCATCTGGGTGAGCTACTTCGATGAAGGCGTATTCGGCAGTGGCATCGGTCGGCAGGGTCTCGTTTGCTTCGATTCAGCGGGGAAACATCTTTTCAAGTATGCCGACTTTGCTGAGCAAAACGACCTGCCAATGATCTGTGATTGCTATGCGCTGAATGTTGATTTCAGTGGTGACGTGTGGCTCAACTACTACACGGATTTTCCACTCATTCGATTGCGTGAATTCAAGCTCCATGAGGCGTGGAAAGAGTTCGGTTCCTTGGGCAATGCGTTTGCTATCCGTGGCGATGAAATCATATACAGAGCCAAAGGGAAGCTGTCGGTGATCAGCACGGTCACTGAGCCTCACGGTGAACCGCTTTCTGCAGTGCCCAGAGACATTGCGGGCATTGAATTGACGGTAAGTCCTCAACGCGGCGCAGATACCGCAGCTAGAGGCTCTGAATTCATCATCAATACTGGCGATGCAATCTATTCAACAAGCGTTCCGGATCAGTCCTCATAAGTCGGCTTGTCGGAAGTGATTGTGCTCGCGTGTTACCTGCGAGTTGGAAACGATCCACGGGTGGCTTCGGCGCATGGTCTGCTATTTCATGGGACGGGAGCCGGCGATGAGGATGTCGACCAGCCTGCGGGCGCTGGGCTGCCAGCCGGGACCAGAGTCAACAAAAAAGACACCGATCAACGGGCGAAGCAGGTCCAGCGCGTCGACATCCTTTCGAATGTCGCCGCTTTTGATGGCGCGTTTTACCAGGGCATCCATCGCTCCGTGGATCAGGCTGCGAGAACCTTCGTAGAGCCTCGAGGGACCGCCCACCACACTGTTCAGTGCGGGGGCGATGATCTGTTTTGCAGCCATGTGGTCGACGAACAGCAGCATCCAGCTGCGCAACGCGTCGATCGGCGGCAAGGTTTCGGAAAACTTGCGCCCCGCCGCGGCCAGCTTTTCCACCTCGCTGCGATAGACGGCTTCGATCAGGGCATCGCGCGTGGGAAAGTGACGATAGAGCGTGCCGGCTCCCACGCCTGCCTGCTTCGCGATTTCGTCCAGGCTGGCACTGGCGCCAAAGCGGGTAAATGCCTCTTTTGCCACGTGCAAGAATGCGCTCGCGGTTGCGCAGCGAGTCTGTACGCGGCTTTCGGCGCGGTTTCCGTTGGGACGGGTTTTGCAGCTTTCTTGGCCATGGGCAAAAATATTTGCAACCGGAGACAGTCTCCGCTTATCTATAGATTCGGAGACACTCTCCGTTTTATTGGGTACGCAAAGACTTGTCAATTTCGGGTGCCGCGACAGCAACGCGCATCCACAACAGGTATAGGAGAAAAAGATATGCGTGTATTTGTTACGGGCGCGACAGGTTTTATTGGTTCGGCAGTGGTGAAAGAACTGCTCGGCGCGGGGCACCGGGTGCTTGGGCTGACTCGCTCCGATGAGGGTGCGGACTCGCTGACTCGTGCGGGCGCTGAAGTGCATCGCGGTGATCTGGAAGATTTGGAAAGCCTGCGCACAGGAGCCGCCAAGTCGGATGGCGTGATCCACACCGCATTCCGACACGACTGGACAAAGTTTGTGGAGAGTTGCGAGTTGGACAAGCGCGCCATCGAGACGCTCGGCACCGCGCTCGAAGGTTCGCATCGTCCGCTGCTGGTTTCGGCCGGCGCCGCGGCGCTGGCGGAAGGGCGTCCTGCAACCGAAGAGGATCCGGCTGTTCCTCCTTCCCCTGGGCTGCCGCGAGTTTCGGAACCGGTGGCTCTCTCGTTCGCTGGAGCGCGGCGTCAATGCGTCGGTGGTGCGTCTTCCCCAGGTTCACGACACGGTGAAGCAGGGGCTTGTCACTTACCTGATCGCGCTCGCTCGCGAGAAGGGAGTCTCGCCCTACATCGGTGATGGGCTCAATCGCTGGGCGGCGGCGCATATCACCGATACGGCTCGCCTCTACAGACTAGCTCTGGAGAAAAATGAAGCGGGCGTTCGATATAACTCTGTCGCGGAAGAGGGCGTGCCGTTACGGGAGATTGCTGAAGTGATTGGCCAGGGCTTGAAGGTGCCGGTGGTGAGTATGTCTCCGGAGGAAGCGCCAGCCCACTTCGGATTTTTGGCGATGTTCGCCGGCAGGAACCTGATCGTCTCCAGCGCGCTGACGCAGAAGCGTCTGGGATGGCATCCGACCGGGCCAGGACTGATCGCCGATCTGAAGAACATGCGCTACTCCTAAAGTTGGAATCTGAATCGCGATCGAGTGCAGGAGCGAGGGCGCGGCGGCTGGTAGCATCCAGAATGTGATCGCCCTCGATACTCCTATCCAATTTGTGAAAGGTGTCGGCCCGCGCGTGGCCGAGAAACTGAAAGAGAAGGACATCCTTGTCGTGGAGGATTTGCTGTATCACTTGCCGTTTCGCTATGAAGACCGCCTCAATCCGCGCGCGTTGAATGAGCTGGTCCCCGGCGAAATGGCCAGCGTGATTGCCGAAGTGCGCGGAACGGTTTTGTTGCGCACCCGGCGCATGCCGATCTTTGAAATGACGGTGGGCCAGGGAACCTCCTCGCTGAAATGCATGTGGTTTCACGGGACCTACCTCAAGGACAAATTTCAGCCGGGTCAGATGCTGGCGCTCTACGGGAAGGTGGAACCCTCGCGCAGCCGAGCCGGCGCGTTCAAAATGATTCAGCCTCAGATTGAAGTTCTTCCCAGGGAAAATGATCCGGAAGAAACTCTGCTGGAGGTCGGGCGCATTGTCCCTGTGTATGAGTCGCTGGGCGGTTCGCAGCTCAGTTCGCGCTGGTTGCGGCGTGTCATTTATCGGCTGCTGGAAGAAATGGGGGATGCGCTGCCGGAAACGCTGCCGGTGGAGTTGTGCGAGCGCATGCAGTTGCCGTCGCGAGCAGAGGCGCTGCGAGCGGCGCATTTTCCGCCAGCCGGAACCGGGCTGAGACTACTGCAGGCTGCAGCAACTCCAGCCCATCAGCGGCTTATCTTTGAAGAGCTGTTTTTTTTGGAGTTGGGGTTGGAATTGAAGCGCCGACGCATGCGGGAACGTCTGGGGCCTGCGTTCGCCGCCGATCTTCGGGTGCGCGAGGCGCTGAAGCAGGTGCTGCCATTTCATCCTACGGCGGCGCAGAAGCGCGTGTTATCGGAGATTGTGCAGGACCTTCGCCAGCCCACTCCCATGCGCCGATTGCTGCAGGGAGATGTCGGCTCCGGCAAAACGATCGTGGCGCTACAGGCTGCTTTTATCGCCATCGAGAACGGCTATCAGGCAGCCCTGATGGCTCCCACGGAAATTCTGGCGACCCAGCATTTTCTGGCAGCGCGACGACTGCTGGAAAGGTCGCAACGGCAGCCTCCATATAACGTGGTGCTGCTGACGGGTTCGCTGGACGAAGACCGCAAGCGCACCAATCGCGGCCGAATCGTGCGTGGTGAGGCGGATCTGGTGATCGGGACGCACGCGTTGATTGAGGAGAAGGTAGAGTTCGCCAACCTAGGCCTGGTCGTCGTCGATGAGCAACACCGTTTTGGCGTGATGCAGCGTTTTCGGCTGATGAAGAAGCCGAATGTTGCCGAACCGCATGTATTGGTGATGACGGCCACTCCAATTCCGCGCACCCTGGCGCTGACGCTCTATGGCGATCTGGATGTGAGCGTGTTGAACGAGCTGCCGCCGGGACGCACGCCGATTGTCACGCGGCGAGTGGTCGACGAACGCGCCGAAGAAGTGTGGGGATTCGTTCGCAAGCAGGTGGAAGCAGGGCATCAGGCCTACATTGTCTATCCGGTGATTGAAGGCAGCAAAGACGATCAGCCGGAACTCGATTTCGCCCACGATCCGGACGCTGAGATAGCGGCAGGCGAGGAAGACTCCGCAAAGACAGGAACAAAAGGGAAGACGGCGGCGAAGAAAAAAGCAGGCGCAAAATCGCGGGCGAAAACGGAGTCACTGTTTGAGAAGCCAGCCTTGAAATCCGCAGTGGCGATGTGTGAAGAGTTGCGCGCCACGCATCTGGCCGGCTTGCGGCTTGGACTGCTCCACGGGCGGCTGGGCGCGGAAGAAAAAGAAATTGTCATGCGCCGGTTTCAGCGTGGCGACCTGGATGTTCTGGTGGCGACCACGGTGATTGAAGTTGGCGTGGATGTGCCTAATGCCACGGTGATGGTGATTGAGCATGCGGAGCGGTTTGGTCTGGCGCAACTGCACCAGCTGCGAGGGCGCGTGGGTCGGGGGGCGGCGCGCTCGTATTGCATTTTGATGACGGCTGGACGCGTGACACCGCAGGCCGATGAACGGCTGGACGCAATGGTTCGCACGCAGGATGGCTTCGAGTTAGCCGAACTGGACCTGACGCTGCGCGGGCCCGGAGAATTTTTTGGCACGCGACAGGCGGGGCTGCCGGACTTTCGCGTCGCTAACCTGCTGCGCGACCGAAAGCTGCTGGAGCTGGCTCGCCAGGAGGCGGCACGATTCGTCGAGAGCGGCGAGAAAGAAATGTCGCGCACTTCGGTCGATATTGTGTGGGCCCATCTGAAAGCGCATTGGCAGCGACATTATGGCCTGGTGGAGGCCGGTTGAAGCCAGCGCAGCTCCATAAAGGTCACAGTAGTAGCACAATTTAGCACAAGTTTTCCTGGCGGATCTTGCTATACCCCAACGCTCATCTACCGTTCAGGTGGGGGTGCATCAGGGCAGCGTGCCTCCGGTGTCAAATGAAAGTTGCCTGCTCGAAGTTCTCGACGCTTTTTGATCAGGTCGCCATTTCCATCAAATACCTCGAACCAGCCCGCGAAGGATGCGGGATGGTAATTGCCCTTTGGATCGCCTCTAGGCAAGGGCTGGTAGCTATAAACGTCGACAAGGTACAGGCGGTCCAGCTCTGTCAGCGTCTGATGGTAGGCATCTGACCGACCTGATAAGAGGCCCGCGGGATCCATGAATTTTTCTGCTCTGATATCCCAGAGCGGCGGGATTTTGCACACAGCCAAGGGAGTCACACCCCAGGTGTCGATATGGAAAGCTGCTAATGCTCCCCCGGCTGGGATGCTCAGTCCGTCGACACTGAGTAGCGCCCGTTGGGCTTGCCCAAGACTCGATTCAGTGCCAAAAGGCAATATGAGCAAAAGTGCAGCGGATAACAGAATTCGTTTCATTGTTTGCCTGCGCGGTAGTTGAAAGTTCCTCGTTAATTCTTGACTTCGTCCGCTCCCCGGAGTTTCTTGCTCAATAAGCAAAGCTGCTGATGGTATGGCACAAAACTAGCACAAAAATTGCCGCGTGCTTTTCAAAGCATTCACCTTATTGAGCTTGATGGCATTCGAAACATGGGGCACCAAGAGCATGCCGATGTGATACCGTGCAGCCATGATTGTTGGCAGCGGCGTGGACATGATTGAAATTTCGCGCATTGCCGAGACGCTGGCGCGATATGGAGACAGGTTCTGCCAGCGAGTTTACCTGCCCGGGGAAATTCGCTATTGCCGCAGCAAAAAGAATGGAGCGGAGAGCTTTGCCGCTCGCTTTGCCGCCAAAGAGGCAGCTGCCAAGGCTTTAGGCACGGGGATTCATTTTGGTGTCTCCTGGCGCGATATTGAAGTGGTTCGAGCTCCGAGCGGTCGACCGACACTGGTGTTTCACGGCCGGGCGGCGCAGATTGCCCGCGACCTTGGAGTTCGAAATGCGGTGATTTCGCTGACTCACTCCCGCACTGAGGCATTGGCCCAGGTTGTCTTAGAGGATTAAGCAGATCGGCTCCGCCCGCTTGCGATCCGTGGTAGCCCTGCAAAAAAAAACGGTGCAGCCGCGTTGATTTTAGTAGCCAAGAATAAAAATCTGCATCTATATCCATCGTTGGCAGTTCGACAAGCATTCGGATGTGGCGAGTCCTCTGCTATGCTCGACTGTATTCAGTTTCGCGGCGGTTGCATCCTGCCTTCCGGTCGACCCGCTCTAACCAGGAGAAGCTGTGCCAAATCAGCACGAGGTTCGTTGGTCACAATTGAAGGTGGGCGTCCTGGTCCTTGTCGCCCTTGCTGCCCTGACGCTCCTCATCTCCTTGATGTCGGGAAGTTCGGGCGGAATCTTCAGTCGCCACATCGTCGTGCACTCTTTCTTTGAGAATGCTGCGGGCCTGAAGCCGGGTGCGCCAGTGAACCTGCAAGGCGTGACCATCGGCTCTGTCAAGAAGATCATTATCGTTCCAGGGCGAAAGCTGACGCCGGTCGAAGTGATCATGAGCCTGGGCCTGAACTACAAGGCCGCGCTGCACACCGACACCTCCGCTTCGCTAGCCACCGCCGGCGTGCTGGGAGATACTTTTGTCGACCTGGACAGTACCCACGCAACCGGGCCGCCGCTGACCAATGGCGATGAAGTTCTCGTAAAACAGACGCCAAGCCTGTCCGACGTGATCAAATCCGGCCAGGGCACCGTGCAGCAGCTTAACGTCATTCTGGCCAAGGTGAATGCTTTGGTCGATACGCTGGGCACCAGCAAGGGTTCGCTCGGCCTGTTCATCAACAATCCTGACTTCTACAAACATGCGGTCGCGACTCTCACGGAACTGCAGGGGACCGTCTCCAAGATCAACCACGGGCAAGGCACGCTGGGTAAACTGGTGGCGGATGACGAGCTCTACAAGCGCGCCAACGACACTATCGCGCGGTTGCAGGACATTGTGAATCAGATTGACGCCGGCAAAGGCACGGTGGGCAAGCTGGTAAAAGACGATGCCCTGTACAACAACGTGAACCACACGGCCGCCAACGCCAACCGCCTGCTGGCCGAGATCAATGAAGGCAAAGGGACGCTGGGGATGATGGCGAAGGATGAAGCCTTCCGCAACAAGGTCAGCCTTACCGTTTCCGATCTGCAATCCATCCTGCACCGCGCCGACGCGGGCGAGGGAACCGTGGGCAAGTTGCTGCACGATCCGTCGCTCTATAACAACAGCGATCAAGCGGTGGTGGAGATGCGGAAGCTGCTTGCGGCTGTCCGCGCCAACCCCAAAAAATATCTCGTCATCCGGTTGCACATCTTCTAGAGCGCGTCTGCTGCGAGCCCGCCCGCTGCGAGCCCGCCCGCTGCGCTTGTGCAACCCATGTTCTAATTCCCACGTGCGGCTCGTCGCTTGAGGCAGAACTCGTGTTTCGGCTGCGGCTGTCAGGATGCTTGTGGACCGCGGCTGGTTATCGCGTCGAGAATCCATCCACGCAGGTCATGTTCGCTGGCTGACCGGAAGGCTCCCCACCCTGCCAGGCCGCGTCGAGCGGTTGTTTTAAAGTTGGGGCTCAACTGGCACAAATACCCGGAGGCTTTTACAATTGGAGAGCAAGCAATCCAGATATAAATTCTGCGTTGGCAGTCCTCTGCGTCGCACCCAAGACCAAGAGGTTGAAGGATACACATGAAGTTTTGGAAGTATAGCCGTGTCGCTCTGGCTTTGATTGGTTCAGTGATTCTAGGGCTGAGCATCACATGCTGCGGCGTCTACACCTCGGGTTACATGTACGTAACAGGGGCGCAGTTCAATCAGATTGGTGGATACAAGATTGACCACGACTTTGGTTACTTGACGCCGGTGACAGGATCGCCCTTTGCCAACGCCGGCGGTACGCCGGTCATGGAAGCGGTCGTCCCAGGTGGGCGCTATCTGGCAGTCGCGAGCCAGGGAACACTGGGAGTTGCAGGATCGGGCAGCGTTTCCATCTATTCGATTGGCGGCGGCGGCGTGCTTGCGTTCCAGCACACCTATTTCACTTCCGGCATCAATCCCGTGGCCCTCGGCATTACACCCGCGGGAAATTACCTGTATGTTCTGGACCAGGTGGCTCCGCCGGATGTGGTGAATGGCGTCGACCAGAATGCTGGCCGCGGCGATGTCACGGTATTCGCCATCAACGGCAGCAGCGGCAAGCTGACGCTGATCACCAACCAGAACACGTTCAACACCAACGGCACGCAGCTGCCCTATTTCACCGTGAACTATAACCCGGTGCAGATGGTGAGCACCAGCGGCTACCTTTATATTCTGGACCAGGCGTATAACCCGAATCTGGTCACGCCTCCGTCGGCCTGCGTGAACGCACCGCCGACCTCATCCTGCGTGACGCCGGACGTTTTTCTCTACGCGATCAATACCACGAACGGTCAGTTGACGTTGACCCAGAATGCACCTCTGACACTAGGCCTACCGCCCGGCGCGGCCAGCACCATCGCGCTTGGGGCCGGCGGCAGATATGTCTACATTGCGGATAATGGCACACAGGAAAACGGTCAGGTAGCGGGTTCCGGCCGAGTCCTGCCGTTCACCGTCGGCGGCGGCGGCGTACTACAGAGCCTGGTGGGTGGCCCGACCAATAACATTGGCAACGTTGCTCTTCCAGATGCCATTGTTTCCAACTCCAACGGCCAGTTCTTGTATGTGGCGAACTACGGCCCAAGCTCCATTTTTCAGCCAAACAGCGCGATTTCCGCTTTTACGATCAGCACCGCGAACGGACAGTTGCAGCCGCTGCCAGTTGCTTCCGGACTCAATCCATTTCCGACGGGGTCAGGACCAATCTGGATGGTGATCGATCCGACCAACCAGTATCTGTATACCGACCGATCACAACACCAATACGATTACCGGACGAATCATGGGTGCGACCAACGGTCAGTTGTCCAACATGTTCAAGGGCACGACGTTCTCTACGGTCGGTCAGCCAACCTTCGCAGTTGTAACAGGTCGCACGTATTAAGAAATGGACGAAGGATTGTTTAGGGCCTCTGTGAAGGAGGCCCTTTCAACTTCTCTCGATAGAGAATTCAACGATTGTCCGCCGCGGCGGATCGAAACTCTGCCTGGAGAAAGAAGTTTGCAATAGGCCGCCGATTCCGGCGGAGCGCTAGCAGAAAGCCGCTTGGCGCTTTTACAATACAAACGGGAACAACCCCACAAGGTATAAGCAAGGAAATTACCCTCGTTGCTGTATCCAAAGCCGGGGACAAAGGAATCGCATGAAGTGGAGTCAATACGGCCGGCTCACATTGGCCTTGGTTGCATCGCTGGCTCTTGGATTAAGCATCACGGCCTGTAATCCAAGTTTCACCCTCGGGTTTGTCTATGTCTTGAACACCGCCGCCGCCTGTCAGGGCAGCATCAGCGCTTATACGATCGATAGCGTGTCGGGCGCCCTTACACAGACGGCGAATTCGCCGTTCCCGTCGGGCGGTGCCTTTCCGATTGCTGCTGCGACCAGCAATAACAGCAAATGGCTCTATGTCGTTCACGAAGTCGACAATACATTGGTCCAGTTCACCATTGGAACCGATGGAAAGCTGTACCAGGCGCACACCTATAACACGCCCGGCACCTATCCAATTTCGATGACCATCGACCCCAGCAGCAAGTACATCTTCGTGGTCGATAGCTATGCTCCGGGATTCAACGGCGTTGCTCCGCCCAATCTGAATCCGCTGCAGACCAACACGATTCCGACCCAGGGCTGCGTGGCGGTCTACCCCATTAACCAGACCGATGGTTCACTGGGCGCTCCTGTCGCTGGAAATGACGGCAACTGCTTTACCATTGGAACGCCTGTTCTTGGCTCGCAGCCTATCGGAGTGACGGCGACGGCATTCGTCAATTATCTTTATGTCGCCGACCAGGGAACGCACTCGATCTACGCATATTCCGTGAATTACACCAGCGGTGTGCTGACGCCTCTGACTACGAACGATTTTCAGGCTGGCGTAAAACCCAGCGCGATCGTCAGCGATCCAAGCGGACGATTTGTCTATGTGACCGACCAGTATCAGAACCTGATCCTCGCCTACAACATCTTGACGGATGGAACCCTGCAGTCGCAGGTGAACGGGCCTTTCCCGACGGATCTATTCCCCTATGGAATGGTCGTCGATCCACGTGGAAAGTTCCTCTACGTCACCAACTACAACTCGAACGACGTGCGTGCCTATAACATTCAGGCTTCGACCGGCAATCCTCTGGCAACCGCGGGTGCAGGCTATGGCACCGGCACCGGACCGACATGCATCGCGCTGGAACCGGCCTATGGGCGCTATCTGTACACGGCGAATAACCTGGATAACTCCGTGACCGGATTCAAGCTGAATCCAACCACCGGCGTATTGGTGACTGTGCTGAACAGCCCCTTCCCGGCAAACGGCTTGCCGGACTGCGTTGTGACTTCGGCGAACGGAACGCATCCGGTTCAGTCCATCACCCCGTAAGGACAGATTCGCAGCGGGTGAAATCGAACACTGTATAAAGGGTCTGCCTGGCAGGCCCTTTGTACTTGGAACGGGGCTTGCTCGCGGACCATTCTCAGAGATCCGGCCCCAGGGGATGGGATGCATGAATCGAAGAGAATTTCTTCGAAGCTCGAGCGCCCTGACGGCAGCGACCGCTTTGGCTCGATCGCCGCAGCTGTGGGCGCAGGCTGGCGCAGACTATACCCTTCAAATCGCTCCTCTTCATCTTGAAATTGCGCCAGGAAAAACAATTAAGACGACGGCAGTGAATGGGACCGTCCCAGGACCGTTGATTCGCGTTCGAGAAGGTTCATCCGTGACCATCGACGTGGTCAACCACACCACCATCCCGGAGATCATCCACTGGCATGGGTTGCATATCCCATCGCTTGCGGACGGCGCTACTCAGGAAGGCTCACCGATGGCCGCGCCACGCGGCGGGATCGCGCGATCCTCCTTCACGGCGGAACCCGCAGGCACCCGCTGGTATCACTCCCACATCTACGCAGGGCATCACCTGGAGCGTGCCACGTTCAGCGGAGAATTTGGATTTTTCATCATTGATCCTGTTTCCGATCCGGCGCGGTACGATCAGGAGGTCATTCTTGCGCTGCATGACTGGGACGGATATATCGGCGGCGCCGCCGATGGATATCAGCAGGTAGCTTACAAGCACGCCACCATCAACAGTCGCATGCTGGGCTTCGGCGATCCGATTCGCGTGCGCCAGGGCGAGCGAACGCTATTCCGTATGCTGAATGCCAGCGCCACGCTGACCCATACGCTGGCGTTTTCCGGCCATCAATTTCTGGTCACGGCTCTCGACGGCAACCTGGTTCCGAATCCCAGGCGGGTCGACACGCTGGTGCTGGGGCCGGCGGAGCGCGTCGATGCTGTTGTGCTGATGGATCAGCCGGGGGTGTGGGTGCTGGGTGAGGTCGACGACACGATGCGGAAATCCGGCATGGGCATCGTTGTCGAGTATGCAAATCACTCCGGCGCTGCGCAGTGGAAAGCGCCTGCAGGCGTGGATTTTCGCTACGAGTTGTTCGCTGACGAGACGCCACGTGCAGCGGACTCCACGCCGGAAGTCGCGATCCCCCTCACCTTTCGATCCAAGTTTGAAGGGTATGGAGACTTCGACCACTGGACGATCAACGGCTTGTCGTGGCCGAAAACAAAACGAATTTCGCTCACCAACGGCACCCGCTATCGTCTACTTTTTTATAACGACAGCAATGATATTCACCCCGTTCATCTGCATCGCCACACATTTGAATTAAGAACATTGAATGGTAAGCCCACGTCAGGCATCAAAAAAGATGTGGTTCTGTTGCCAACGCATTCCCGAACAGAAGTGACCTTCACCGCGAATCATCCTGGCAAGACCTTGTTCCACTGCCACCAGCAAGATCACATGGATTCCGGCTTCATGATGTTGTTCGACTATGCTTAAATGTTTAAGAGAAGTGAAACTGGAGATGCATGGATCGCCTGCTCAAATTCGTTTCTATTTCGGCCTGCTGGTCCTGATACTCGCCTTTTCTGCGCCCGGGTTTCTGCACGCCCAGGATAACTACGAAATCCAGGTGTACCCCTCAGAGACAATCGCTCCTAAGACGCTGCTGACGGAATTGCACAGCAACTATACGGTGGAGGGCAGCACCACAACCCAATACGGAATGCTGCCAACCCAAGGCCAGGAACACGAATCGATCGAGCTGACCCAGGGCATTACGAACTGGTCTGAGATCGGGTTTTACATTTTCACGGAAGAAGGCAACGGTAACGGCGTGCAGTGGGTTGGCGATCATATTCGTCCACGTGTGCGTGCTCCGCTCAGTTGGAATCTGCCGGTCGGCCTGAGCCTTTCGAACGAAATTGGGTATGCGCGCGCCGCGTATGCCAATCCAACCTGGTCCTGGCAGATTAATCCCATCGTCGATAAGTCGATGGGCAAATGGTACTGGTCGGTCAACGGAATCATGAACTGGGGCATCCATCCGGTCTCGTTGCCGCCGGGTTCAACTCCCCAGGAAATCCAGTACTACTATCGATATGTCTCTCCCCATGGAATGACATTCGGCCCCGCCGCAACCCTGACCTATCAGCCGAACAAGTATTACAACATTGGCCTGGAGTACTACAGCTATTACGGAGAGTTTGGGCACTTCGTCCCTCTCCACTATCAGCAACAGCAATTTTTTCCCGTCATCAATCTCTTCGTCTCACCCAAGTGGGAAATCAATATTGGCGCGGGATGGGGAGCGACCGCCTCCACCGATCACCTGATTGTGAAGGGAATTCTTGGCCACTACTTCAACTGGGGCGATTGGAGGAAACATCGGTCTGTCCCGCGGTCCCAGTAGAATTCCATTTATCCTGAAGAGCATGGCGTATTTTCTAGGGCTGGATGCCGGAGCGACGCGGACGCGATGCGCGCTGGCCGAAGGCGAGACAATCCTTGCCCGCGCATCCAGCGGCACCATTAAAATTTTGAACGCGCCGGTCGAGGAAGCAGAGAAAAATCTGGACGCCCTGTTGCGAGACGTTACCGCGGAATCAGGAATCTCACTCGACTCGATTGCCTGCACCTGTGTCGGCCTGGCCGGTATTTCCGTTCCGCGAGTGGCTGACTGGGTGAACAAGCAATTGCATGCTCGCGTCAGCGGCGAGATTTTGCTGGCGAGCGATGGAGCGATTGCGCTGGACGCGGCTTTTTCCGGCGGCGCAGGCGTAATGGTGGTGGCGGGGACGGGATCGAACCTGGTGGGGCGGGCCAGCAACGGAACGCCGGTGCGTGTGGGCGGCTGGGGTCCGGCGGTGGCCGATGAAGGGTCAGGGAGCTGGATTGGCAAACGAGCCGTTCGCGCCGTGTTCGACGCTCTCGATCGTGACGAGGAAACGCTGCTGCTGAGAAAAGTTCAGGAGGCGTGGGCGCTGCCAGGGATCGGCAGCCTGGTCGACGTGGCGAATCGAATTCCCGGACCGGAATTCTCGAACCTTACGCCGGTCGTGGTGGAATGCGCGCAACGCGGCGATCCCGATGCCATTCGCATCCTTGAAGAGGCGGGATACTTTCTGGGGACATTCGCGGTGCTTGCGGCGAAGCGGGTGCAGAAATTGGAAAGCCGGGACGCGGCGCCGCCGGAGGTGGCCTTTACCGGCAGCATTTTGAGCCAGGTTGCGCCGGTGCGGGAGGCGATGTTCGCGTTCCTGCGGCGGGAAATTCCCGGAATACGAATCCGGACAGAAGCAGTGGACCCGGTGCTGGGAGCGCTGTGGCGAGCAGGTTCAGCTTAAGGAGCAATATGGGACTACAAGTAGCCGGGATTGAAGTCAATCCTGCAATCACAGCGCCCCTTGATCGGGGCTTCCTTCCGGCTTCGCTGTTTTCGCGGAAGTACCGCGAACTGGCTGCGGCATCGGGCGGTGTGCCGTTGCGTCTGGCGCTTGAGCGCGGCGGCGGCGAGGTTTCAACCTTCCTGACGACGGTGATTCCTCCCCATGCGGGTCACCTGGAAGCCACGCTTCTGTACGTCGAACGCATCGTGAAAGCGCTGCTTTGGCAGCGTGGCGGCTGGAAGGTTACCGTTGGCGGCCCGGCCGAAATCGGCAACTATATCAAGCAAGTTTATTCGGCCACCGGCGCGCGCAAATTCGACTACCAGTTCATGGGCGATGTGTACGAGCATGCGTTTGAAGTCGTCGTCACCACAGCCGAGGCCGTTCCGCAAGGCAGGGAAAGCGCCGTGCCGCTCGGCCGACACCTGGAAGGCTGCCGCGTCGGGTTCGATCTGGGCGCAAGCGACCGCAAAGCGAGCGCGGTCGTCAATGGCGAGACGGTATTCAGTGAAGAGGTGGTTTGGGATCCGCGCAATCAATCGGACCCTGAGTATCACTACCGGGGCGTGATGGACTCCATCCAGCGCGCGGCTTCGCATATGCCGCGCCTGGATGCCGTGGGCGGAAGCGCAGCCGGCGTTGTGATCAACAACCGCGTGCGCGTCGGCTCGCTCTATCGCGGCGTCCCGAAGGACCAGTTCGAAAAAATCTCATCGCTATTTCTGCGGATTCGCAAAGAACTGGGCGTTCCCATGGAAGTAGTGAACGATGGTGAAGTGACTGCACTCGCCGGCTCCATGTCGCTGAAGGACAACCCGGTGCTGGGAATCGCGCTCGGCTCGAGCACGGCTGCCGGCTACGCCGACCGTGCCGGCAACATTACCAGTTGGCTGAACGAACTGGCGTTCGCTCCAATCGATTATCGTGCCGGCGGACCGATCGAAGAGTGGTCGGGTGACACCGGCTGCGGCGCGCAGTATTTCTCGCAGCAGGGTACGAACCGCATCGCGTCTAACGCCGGAATGGAGTTTCCGCCGGATATGCCGTTGCCGGAGCGTTTGATTGTTCTGCAAAAGAAGATGGCGGAGGGCGATCCGCTGGCCAGGCAGGTGTACGAAACCATCGGCATCGCACTCGGCTACGCCGTTGCCCACTACGCCGATTTCTACGAATTGAAGCACGTGCTGATATTGGGCAGGGTAACGACAGGGCCAGGCGGCGAAATCATTCTGGAACGGAGCCGCGAAGTACTGCGCGCGGAATTTCCCGAGCTCGCCTCCCGCGTTTCGATCGCGCTGCCTGACGAAGCCAATCGCCGCGTCGGACAATCGATCGCGGCCGCCAGCCTGCCGGCAATTCAAGCTGCGAAGGTATAAAGCCGATTGCGGAAGCCCGCGTTTTGCGCGGGCCCAGTCGGCACGACTCAAGCCGCGCCCTGATACAAAGCTTCGTTTTTCCGCAGACGGCCCGGCGTTCTAGCCAGAGACAACCTGGCCGTTGAGAAGAGTGCTGCGAATCTCACCCTCCGGCGTCAGCACAGTGATGTCGGCTTTGCGGCCCGGCGCAAGTTCACCATGGGCCTCAGCGAAACCTGTCATATGCGCGGGATTTGCTGAGGCGTAGCGGACGGCGACGCCGTAGGAAGCATGGGTAAATTTCACGAAGTTGCGAACCGCGCGGTCCAAGGTCAGGACGCTACCCGCCAATTTTCCTTCAAACATGCACGTGCCGTTGGCCACGGTAACGTCCATGGTGCCCAGCTTGTAGACCCCGTCCGGCATGCCCGTGGCGGCCATCGCGTCTGTGACCAGAATGCCGCGGTCTGGTGTCTTGGCTTTGTGAAATAAGCGCACCAGCAGCGGATCGACGTGAATTCCGTCACAGATTAATTCCGCGTAAAGATGGGGTTCGTCCAGCACAACTCCCAATAGACCAGGTTCGCGATGGTCGAGCGGCCGCATCGCATTGAAGGTGTGGGTGGCGCTGACGGCACCGGCTGCGATGCCGGCCTCGGCCTCGAGCGTCGTCGCGTTGCTGTGCCCCAGGCTGACGCGAATGCCAATGCGAACAGCCGCCTCAATAAACGGGATCGCCTCGGGAAGCTCCGGCGCGACAGTCATCAAAACAATGTGCCCGCGAGAGGCCTCCCAGAATCGCTGTAGCAACTCAATCGACGGGGCTTGCAGATATTCTGCCGGCTGCACGCCGCGCTTACTGTGGGACAAGAATGGGCCTTCCAGGTGGATGCCCAGCGGTCTTGCACAGCCTGCGAGATTACCAGAGCCCGTCTCGGCTTGCTCGATTTGTTGCGCCATGCCTTCCAGCGCGCGCAGCGTCATGTCGATGGGCGCGGTGACCGTCGTCGGCAGGTAGGCGGCAACGCCGCGGGTGGCCAGAAATTTTCCGATGGCTTGGAACGCTTCGTCGGTGCCCTCCATGGAATTGTGTCCCATGGCTCCGTGCATGTGGACGTCGAAATATCCTGGAACTAGTGTGGCCTCAGGAAAGTCGAGATGTTGCGCCCCCTCCGGTACCGCAAGCGCACCGCGAGACTCAATGCTGGTAATAAGGCCATCCTCGATCGTCACTTGTGGTGCGTCGATTTCTGTCAGCGGAGTGAGTAGCTTCGCTGCTGTCAATACTGTGGTCACAATTTCCACCTCTCTCGTGAATCTATCTCTTACAGGCAAACGTGCAAGCGATTCGTAACGGCGATTTCAACAATCGTCCACTCGCCTGAAAAATTTTGATCTACATACTAAAGATATCAAGGGTGTTTGGGATGCGCAGGTTACGAGCTGCATGCGTACGCCGGGCGCCGTTTCACCTGTTCCCTCAGGCAGTTTCGTATACTCTTCCGTCACCCTGCGTTCATCCGGGACTGAAGTACAGCGGGGCGAAGTGTTGTAGCATCAAATCAACTTCGAATACACAATGAACGCAGCCTAACGTGGAGCTACTGGAGACTCCAGGAATGACCGCAGAAGGTCGAGCAAACATCACCGCCGATAGCTCGTCGAAGGCAGCCGACTCCGAGGTTCCATCGATCGCAACTGGAGCCATTTTCAGTGACGGCGATGCTCCTCAGGATCGATCGACGCTGACAACGCTGCCTCTCTGCGTCGATCTGGATGGCTCCCTGGTCAAGTCTGACACTCTGGCCGACTCGCTCTGCGTTCTGGCAAGAACGCATCCAGCGGCATTGCTGCGGCTGCCAGGCTGGCTGATGCATGGCAAAGCGCGGCTGAAGCGGGAAGTATCGTCCCGCGCCGCGCTCGATGCCGCCCACCTTCCTTACAACGAGGCGTTGATCGTCTATCTGCGCGAGCAGGCCGCTGCCGGACGGCCACTGTATCTTTCCACCGGCGCCGATGAGCGTTTGGCAAACGGAGTGGCACAGCACCTTGGCCTGTTCGATGGCGTGTTCTCGAGCGATGGCGCTACGAACCTGACAGGATCAGAGAAGTTGCGCCTGCTGGAATCCCGATTTGGTCGCGGTGGCTTCGCTTACGTCGGTAACAGCCGCAAAGATTTGCCGCTACTCGAGGCATCCAAGGGTGCAATGCTGGCGAATCCGACGGTTGGGCTGCAGGGCCTGCTGCGGCGCAAGAAAATTCCCGTCCAGCAGGTATTTCAGGATCGCGCCTCCGGACTTCGATCCATCTGGCGCGCGCTGCGGATACATCAGTGGGCCAAGAACATATTGATTTTCTTGCCGCTGATCCTGGCGCATACGCTAAAGATGAGCGCCCTGCTGCAGTCGGCGCTGGCATTTCTCAGCTTCAGCCTGGTCGCTTCCAGCACGTACATCGTGAATGATGTTCTCGATCTTGCGGCCGATCGGGTTCACCCGCGCAAGCGTCGACGGCCATTCGCCGCAGGAGATCTTTCCGTCATCACGGGAGGATGCGTAGCGGTTCTTCTATTCGCCGCCGGCGTGGCTATTTCGCTGCCGATGGCTCCCAGCTTCACCTCGTGGTTGCTTGTCTACTGCGCGGTGACGCTCGCCTACTCGCTCTATTTCAAACGCGTTGTGATCGTCGACGTCATTATTCTTTCGGCGTTGTACACGCTGCGCATTCTGGCTGGTGCGGCTGCGGCGAAAGTGCCTATCTCCGATTGGATGGCCGGTTTCTCCATCTTTTTCTTCTTCAGTCTCGCCCTGGTCAAGCGCTTTAGCGAGCTGGAAAATCTTCGCGCGCGTGGCGTCGCTCCCAGCAATGGCCGCGGCTACCTGGTGCACGATATGGAGCAGCTGCGGGCCTTTGGCACGGGCAGCGCGTTTGCCTCCATCGTCGTCTTTACTCTCTACATCAACAACCCTGAGGTCCGGAATCTCTATCACCATCCGCAGCGTTTATGGCTGCTGACACCCTTGCTGATCTGGTGGATGAGCCGCGTCTGGCTGCGCGCCTCGCGCGGACAAATGCATGAAGATCCGGTGATTTTCGCGTTGACAGATCGAGCCAGTTTGCTGGCCGGTGTGGCGATTTTCTTGATTGCCCTCTCCGCTTCAATTTAACTGGAGGCAATGACGATGCCATCGAAAGCACCTGTGTTTGAGTCCTGGGGACGCTATCCCAAGCTGGATGTTCGCGTGGAACCGCTGTTCTGGACGGATGAATACCCACGGGGAACACGTCTTCCTCCCTCCGTTCTTGCGGTAGGAATGGGCCGCAGTTATGGTGATGTTTGCCTGTTGGAAGGCGGGACGATGCTTTCCACTCGCGGGCTCGATCGCTTTCTCCACTTTGAACCGGCGACGGGCCTGTTGCGCTGCGAAAGCGGTGTGACCCTCGATCAGATTCTGCAATATTCGGTTCCGCGCGGCTGGTTTCTGCCTGTCACTCCTGGAACAAAATACGTCAGCCTCGGCGGCGCGATTGCCAACGACGTGCATGGAAAAAATCATCACGTCGCAGCCTCGTTCGGCAATCATGTGCCCAGGTTTGAGCTGGTCCGCTCCGACGGCTCCAAGTCGATTTGTTCCGTCGATGAAAATCCGGAGATGTATCACGCGACGATCGGTGGCATGGGCCTGACGGGTTTGATCACCTGGGCGGAAGTGCAGCTGAGGCCCATCGCGTCTCGCAAGATTCGCTACACGGCGATCAAGTTCAGCGGCATCGACGAATTCCTCTCCATCTCCAGTAGCAGCCGCTCCGAGTGCACCATGGCGTGGATTGACTGCATCTCCCAGGGTCGCGCTTTTGCTCGCGGCATTTACATGCAGGGAGATTACTCCGAAGTGATGGAGCCGAAGAAGGTCTCTCCGAAGCCGCGGCTTGCGGTGCCATTCGATTTTCCATCGTGGGCGCTGAATCGTACATCCATGCGGCTGTTCAATGAACTGTACTACCGCAAGCAACTGCGGCGGCAAGTGACCGGGCTCATCGATTACGAGCCGTTTTTCTATCCCCTCGACAGCGTGCTGCACTGGAATCGCATTTACGGTAAGCGCGGTTTTCTGCAGTTTCAATGCGTCATTCCCTGGCGATATGGAAGAGACGGGATCATTGCGATTCTCGAGACCATCGCCGAGTCCGGCATGGCATCGTTTCTGGCGGTGTTGAAGGTGATGGGCGAAATGCCTTCCGTCGGATTGATGTCGTTTCCGCAGCCCGGAATCACCCTGGCACTCGATATCGCGCTCAAGCCCGAAGTGACCTTCCCATTGTTCGAGCGATTGGGGGAGATGACGCGTGAGCTTGGCGGTCGTCTCTATCCAGCCAAGGACGCATGCATGACAGGCCACCAGTTTCGCTCGTTTTATCCGCAGTGGCAGCAATTCGAGCAATACCGGGATCCGGCATTTACCTCGGCGTTCTGGGAGCGGGTGACCGCCGATGCGTAGACGCCGTAGCCAAATAGAAAGCCTGGAGGAAACGTCCAGGCCAGCGACCGAACAGGTCCACCAAGCAGCCGCTGCCGAAGAAAATTCTCGTGCTGGGTGCGACCTCAGCGATTGCGCAGGCCTGGATGCGCCTGTTGGCGCCGCAGGGAGCCAGTTTTTTCCTGGTGGCGCGTAACCCGGCCCATCTCGATTCCGTAGCGAAAGACCTGGTCACGCGCGGAGCTACCGCCGTTCATGTCGAGAGAGCCGATCTGGACGATACCTCGGGTCACGTAGCGCTGCTGGAGAGCGCGGCGACCGCACTCG
The DNA here is from genome assembly GCA_963794795.1 of uncultured Acidobacteriota bacterium. Lineage (GTDB taxonomy): Bacteria > Acidobacteriota > Terriglobia > Terriglobales > Acidobacteriaceae > JAKAAZ01. The sequence continues at coordinate 480,476 of CAWCFC010000022.1, forward strand.
GCAATCTGGATTGTGCGTTCATCGCTCATGGCGTGCTCGGCGATCAGGCTGCGGGTGAGAAGGATTTTGCCGTTGCCTCCGCCAGCCTGCAGACAAATTTTCTCTCCACAGTTTCGCTGGTGACCTGGCTGGCCAATTATTTTGCGGCGCAGAATCAGGGGCGGCTGGTTGTCATCTCTTCGGTCGCGGGAGATCGAGGCCGCAAGAGCAATTACATTTATGGCGCTGCCAAGGCCGGTCTGAATGCCTTTCTGGATGGCGTTCGCAACCGGCTGGACCGCGAAGGTGTCCAGGTCCTGACTGTTCGTCCGGGCTTTGTCGCCACGCCCATGACCGCGCATCTGCCGCAAGGACCGCTGTTTGCGACTCCCGACGCGGTTGCGCAGGATATTCAGCGCGCCATCGAGAATCGCCGGGATGTCCTGTATACCCCATGGTTCTGGCGATGGATCATGGTCATCATCCGCATCATCCCCGAGTGGAAATTCAAGAAGATGGATTTGTAGCTCGCTCCTATCCCGTTTTGTTGCAGCGAACCTCTGCCGGGAACGAATTTGGCCGCGGAGCCGTATCATCTTAAGGTAGAGATCGGCCGACAAGCGAGACACGCATGGGATTCCGGGAGTCACTGAAAATCGCGCTGCAGTCGTTGTGGGCGAACAAAATGCGCTCCATCCTTACGCTGATTGGCGTCGTCATCGGCGTCGCTTCCGTCATCATGATTGTCACCATGATCAATGGCGTGAACAAGTATGTCGCCACCAAGGTCTATGGCTACGGAGCGGACGTTTTCACAGCCAGCCAGATGCCGCAAGTCATCATGAGTGCCGATGAATACTTGAAATATCAGAAGCGGAAAATCCTGCGCATGGACGACTACCAGGCGGTCAAGGATGAATGCACGGACTGCGTCGCGGTGGGCGCGGAAATCTCGAAATCCGGCAATGTAGTTTCGCAGCATCAGTCGGCGACAAACGTCAGCATCCGCGGGTGGACCACAGACATGCTGACCATGTACAACTTCAACATCGCTGAGGGCCGCTCCTTTACGCCCACGGAGGTGGAGCACGATGCCAAGGTCGCGGTGATCGGCTACGACATTGTCGACAACGTGTTGGGAATTGGCGATCCCATTGGGAAAGAGATACGAGTCGACGGAGTTCCCTATCGCGTCATCGGAGTGGTCGAGCGGCAGGGAAATACGCTAGGCCAAAGCCAGGACGATTTTGTTGGCATCCCGATTTCAACCTACCAGGCCGTGTACGGCACAGATGATTCTGTCACGATTTACGGTAAGGCCGGTGGTCTCGACGAAAAGCTGGAACGGGCTTCCGACCAGGTGCGGGCCATTCTTCGCGCCAAGCGGCACGATGCTCCTGGCAAGGATGACAGCTTCAGCATCGACACCAACGCCAGCTTCGTCGGGCTCTTCAAGAGTTTCAGCCAGAGCTTCTTCGGCGTCGCCATTGGAATTGCGACCATATCGCTGGTGATCGGCGGCATCGTCATCATGAACATCATGCTGGTCTCTGTCACGGAACGAACCCGCGAAATCGGCGTGCGTAAGGCGCTGGGTGCGCGCAGAAGCGATCTGATGATGCAGTTCTTGATTGAGTCCGCCACCATGGCACTTGTTGGGGGATTGATTGGCGTGATTGGGGGAATTGCCATCGCCAAATTGATCACACTTGTCATCGGATTTCCAACGACGATTGCCTTGTGGTCGGTACTGGTCAGCCTGCTGCTGGCGACCTCTGTCGGAATCTTTTTTGGCGTCTATCCCGCGCGCAAGGCCGCCATGCTCGATCCTATCGTCGCCCTGAGGTCTGAGCTGTGAGGAGAATGTTGCGTTCCAGCCGATCTCTAGAGTCCATGCGAATGGCGATGGAAACGCTGCGCACTAATAAGATGCGCTCCGGCCTGACCATTCTTGGAATCGTGATTGGCGTGACCACGGTGATCGCGCTGTCGTCATTTATCAATGGGCTGAATCAGAACGTCGAAAATCTTGTCGCGTCCTTCGGGACAAATGTGTACTGGGTGTTTCGCTTCCCGGTCATCAACGTGCGCCCGACCGCGGAAATGCTGGCCCGCAAGCAACTGACGATGGACGACGTAGTGGCGCTGGCCAAACAGCCACACATTATTGCCGTGTCGCCGCAGCTGCGCTATCAGAACTTCGACCTTGGATTCGGTAATGTTGCCGTGAAATATAAGGGGCGCAGCGTACAGCACACCATCCTGGAAGGGGACACCACCGCTGAGCCGGAAGTCGATACGGTGAATATTCCAGTGGGGCGCTTTTTCTCGCAGTATGAGCAGGACAAGCATTCTGACGTGGTGGTTCTGGGTCACGATACCGCGGATGAATTATTCCGCGGCGAAGATCCATTGGGCAAAGAAGTGGAAATCGGCGGGGATATGTTTCGCGTGATCGGGGTGATGGAAAAGCGCAAGACCGCGTTCGGCGGCGGCAAGAATCCGGACGACAATGCGGCCTATTTCCCGATCGGGACTTTTCATAAAATCCACCCGGAAATCCTCGACTACTGGATTTCAGTGAAGTATGACAGCGAAGCCAACAAGCAGCTGGTCTATGACGAGATTGAGCAGACGCTGCGCATCCAGCGCAAAGTCCGCTTCGATCAGCCGGATAATTTCGCAATTTTCGGGCCCGATGCCATTACGCGGATCTGGAATCAGCTGACCGGCGGCATCTTCATCTTCATGATTGGCGTGGCCAGTGTTGGACTCATGGTTGGCGGGGTCGGCGTCATGAACATCATGCTGGTTTCCGTCACCGAGCGCACCCGCGAAATTGGCGTTCGCAAAGCGATAGGCGCCACCAAGCGCACCATCCTGCTGCAGTTCACCATTGAGGCGATCACGCTATGTGCTGTGGGAGGTTTCATTGGTGTGATCGTCGGAGGTGCGCTGACCTTGGCGGTGCGGCTCATTTTTCCAACCATTCCGGCCTTCGTCTCTACCTTCTGGGCTGTCACCGGCTTCAGTGTGTCGTGCGCCATTGGCCTGCTATTCGGTATTTATCCTGCATGGAAAGCGGCTAATCTCGATCCCATCGATGCGCTTCGCTACGAGTGAGCGCTTCCCCATCCATCGCCGAGGATGGCATCTGAGCGACAATATTCGCAGCCACTCATGATTGCATCGCATACATGGTCCACCGTCGCGCAATGGATTGCCATCGTCTTTACCGCGCTGACCTTGGCGGCATTGGCATACTCGATTCTCGTGTTTCGCGCCGCGCGTGCCTATGCGCGAAGCTTGCGCCAGCCGCTGCCGGCGTTCTTTCCTGCCGTCAGTATTCTCAAGCCGGTCAAAGGTGTTGACCCGGAGATGTATGAGGCTTTTGCCAGCCACTGCCGTCAGGATTATCCCGGCGAATTTGAAATTCTTTTTGGCGCCGGCAGCATGGAAGACCCAGCCGTGGCGCTGATTGAACGGCTGCAGGGTGAATTTCCGCAGCAGCAGATTCGTTTGCTGATTTGCCCGGAGGTTCTGGGCGCAAACGGGAAAGTCAGCAACCTTGTCCACATGGTTGCCGAGGCGCGCTACGATCATTTGCTGATCAATGACAGCGATATTCGCGTAACTCCGCACTATCTGCGGCACGTGATGCCGGCCTTTTCGCTACCCAGCGGCACAGGCAAAAAAGTTGGAATGGTGACGGCGCTGTATCGCGGGCATTCACACGGCACGCTCGGTTCGCGATTGGAAGCGCTTGGAATCAGCACCGACTTTATCCCCGGCGCGCTGACCGCACGATGGATGGAAAAAGGATTGCGGTTCGGTCTGGGCTCTACCCTGGCGATGACGCGGGAAGCTCTCGACGCCATTGGCGGGCTGCTGCCCCTGGTAGATCACCTGGCCGATGATTACGAGTTAGGCGCACGAATATATCGCGCAGGCTTTCGCGTCGAGTTGGCGCGTGAAGTGGTCGAAACTTCCATCCCGGCTTACACCTTTTCTCAATTTCTGGCGCATCAACTGCGTTGGGCGCGAGGAGTGCGCGACGCGCGTCCGCTGGGCTACTTCGGGCTATTGGTGACATTTGGCTTGCCCTGGGCGATCGCAAACGTATTCGCATCCGCCGCTTCGCTCGACAGCATCGCCCTGTTGAGTGTGATGCTCTGCGTCCGCTTCGCTATGGCGCTCAGCATCGGCGTAGGGGTGCTGGGTGACCGCGCCACCATGCGCGATCTGTGGCTGCTGCCGCTGCGCGATGGGGTCGCTCTCGGGGTCTGGTTCTGGAGCTTCGCCGACGATGCCGTCGTTTGGCGCGGCGAGCGCTTTCATCTGCGCGGCGGAAAGTTGATCCGCGAAAAACAATGACAAGAACTGTGTGCCTTGGCGCGGATCGTCGGGCATATAGTTAGGTTGAACGTTGTATTGAAAAACAAGATTGCGATGAATATGGTTTCCACCCCGTCTGCGAGCAGTACGCCAGTCCAGCAGCCCGTCGCTCAGGCTGCAACGTTGATCTATGACGACTGGTATCCCGCGATCCGCAGCAATCGACTGCCCCGGGGCCAGACGGCAACCGCCATGCTGCTTGGCATCCCTCTTCTGCTGGGCAGAACTTTGGATGACAAATTATTTGCCATGCGCGATAGCTGCCCGCATCGCGGCATTCCGCTTTCCTACGGCTCATTCAATGCATCTGGCGTCACCTGCAAATATCACGGATGGCGGTTCGATCCCATCACCGGCCAGTGCAGAGAGATTCCGTCGCTGACGCCCGAGGACACTCTCGATTGCACGCGCGTCTTCGCGGCGGCGTTTCCGTGTCAGGAGCGCGATGGACATGCATGGGTCTATGTGCCGGGTCCTGGCTCCGGCCGCGTGGGCCCGGAGGATATGGATACCTTGCCGCCAGTTCCGGAGCTCGAAAAATTTGGCCCGCGCTTTCGCTGGGCGCATCTCGCGGCCGAGTTGCCGTGCAATGTCGATCACGGAATCATCGGGCTGATGGATCCCGCGCACGGACCTTTTGTGCATCAATCCTGGTGGTGGCGCAGTGGCGCCAGCATCCATGTGAAGCAGAAGCAATTTGAGCCGATTCCGCAAGGATTCCGCATGACCGCTCATGCACCTTCCGCCAATAGCGCACCGTATAAATTGCTGGGCGTGTATGGGCAGGCGGTGATGACCACCATCGATTTTGTACTTCCCAATCGGCGCTACGAGACGATTCGCTGTGGCGACAAATGGTTTTCCAGTCTCACCACGGTCACACCCACGACAGCTACAACCTGCCGCATTGATGTGTGTGGCGCGTGGAATGTGTTTTATCACGTACCCTTTGTCACCTCGATTGCCAAGGCCTTCGGACGCCGATTTGTCGAGCAGGATCGCCAGACCATGGTGGAGCAGGCCCAGGGACTGCAGTTCAATCCATCGCTGATGTTGATCGATGATGCCGATCGTCCTGCGAAATGGTATTTTGCTCTGAAGCAGGCGCGCCTGCAGATGGCGTCAACTGGAAAATTTGAACATCCGCTGACGGGTCCGGTCATGTTGCACTGGCGCAGCTAGAACGAGCGCAGGCATTTATTTGTCGACAGCCAGTTGGTCGACGTCGATATCCAATTTCGTTCCGAGCTCTCGAAATTTCTGCTCCCACTCGCTATCCTGTGTGGCGCCAAATGTTCGCCGGCGAGAGATTGTATACCAGCGATTTTGCGCCTCCCACACATCCACCTGAATCGGCAATTCATGCAACACATCGCAGACCTGTAGCGCAGTGTCGAGATATTTGCGGTCCATGTGCAATTCCAGTTCCTGCATGGCGCGCAGCATTCGCTGGCCAGCCGCAAACGGGATGGAGATGCTGTCGACTTCAATCTGGTCCGCTCGAATCTGGGTCAGCACGCCTCGCAGCCGAGCAGCATCGAACGGATCATTCGCCAGTTCCTGGCGCAGGTCGGCATTCAGGCTGAACCCCGCGGCCAGCATCAGCACCGGCGGTTTCGGCATGCCGCTCAGGCTGAGATAGTGCAGCAGCGAAATGTGGTCGTCATACATGGTGCGCAACGTACCTTCCATTTCCGCCAGAGTGGTATCGAGAAGCTGCTGCAGAATACGTCGCTGCTCGTCGCGAAATAAAGAGCTCAGCGAATAGCCTGTGGAGTCGAATTCGCGAACGAAGACTCGCACAGCCTCAGTCATGTCGGCGCTCAGAATGGCCTTCTGCATCTTCGCGGTGAAATCCTGAAAGGTGGTTTCGTTGGCTGCATCGGCCCGGCGCACTCCAGCCGAAAGATGTTGATCGCCGACATGCAACACCGCGAAGACAACATCTTCGCATTCCAACGTGATCTGCGAACAGATTTCCGCTTGCCCATAAGCAAAGCGTCCCCGTCCCAGGGTCAGCAGCTGGCCTGACGTGCGACGAACGTCATAGCAGAACAGTGGCGTGGATTCCGGCTGCGGCTCAAACAGCGAAATCACCGCGTAATGCGCGCCCACCTGTTCCAGACCAATCTTCTGCGCCAGCACGCTGGTGCGATAGATGTCCGCACCGGTGGTCGGCTCTGCTAGATTGCTTTTCGCCTTCGCAAGCAGCGAAAGAAAGCCCGCTTCGAGTTCCTCGCCGGGAGCACCGAAGACTTCCGCCGCAAGCTGCAGCACGCGTACCGCATAGGAGATCACTTGCACCGTCTCGATGCCCGCCAGGTCGTCGAAAAACCAACCGCAACTGGTGTACATCAGTTGCAGGTGGCGCTCCATTTCCATCAGCTTCAGCGCTGTAATGCGTTCCGGCTGCGACAGCGTGCGCAGGCAATGCTCTTCGAAGAAGAGCTGCTGTGCTGCGGGAGTGCGGTTCAGTATGACCTGGATATAGCCGTCGCGAGCGATTGCCGGATCGTGAAACAGCGTTGCCGCCGCCTGCTGCCACAACGGCCGGGTTGCATTGCGAAGCCAATCGAGAGCCTCGCGCAGCGGTCCCCGCCATTCCTGGTTCCAGTCAGGATTCTGCCCGGTATTGCATCCACAATCGTCGCGCCATCGCTCCACTCCATGGCTGCAACTCCACGAAGAATCTTCGCGAATCTCCGCCTCCGATGTCGGAGGAAATTTCTCCAGAAATTGTCCGTAGTTCGTCAGATGAACTTCGCCGTCCTGCTCGATCGACTGCAGCGCGTACGCCAAAGCCATGTCGCCATGTCGATGGTGGTGCCCGTAGCTTTCTCCGTCAGTGGCAACGTGGACCAGCTGCCCGGCCTCGCCATTGTCGCGGAAACCGCGCAGCAGGCGCTTCGTCATGTCGCCGCCATTGTTCAGCAGTCCTTCAAATGCGATGGCGCGCGACGTCGGTCCATCGTAAAAAAATACCGTGATGCTGTGTCCCTCCGACGTGTGCACCAGGTAGGGTTGCGTGGGATCGACACTCGCGTCGGGGGTTTCGTGCCAGGCAATTCTGGAATCCTTCTTCTTTCCGATTGCTCGAACACGCGCGCACTGGTGCGGCGCCAGAATCGTGAACAGAATTCCGTGGCGCGCCAACAGGTCCAGGCTCTCCAGATCGACCGCGGTTTCCGACAGCCACATGCCTTCCGGCCTGCGGCCAAAACGGTGTTCAAAGTCGGCGATGCCCCAGCGGATTTGCGTGATCTTATCCTGCGTGGAGGCCAGCGGAAGAATGAGGTGGTTATAGACCTGCGCGATGGCCGAGCCATGTCCGCCGAACCGCTCCATGCTGATGCGGTCGGCTTCAATAATTTTCTGATAGGTCACGGGAGCGGATTTTTCCATCCACGCCAGCAGTGTGGGCCCGAAGTTGAAGCTGATGCGGGAATAATTGTTGACGATCCGAATAATTTTGTTTTGAGTATTCAGGATGCGCGAACTGCCATTGGCGGCGTAACACTCATGATTGATGCGCGCATTCCAGTCATGATATGGCGCGGCAGAATCCTGCACTTCAATCGCTTCCAGCCAGGCATTCTCTCGCGGCGGCTGATAGAAGTGGCCATGCACGCAGATAAATCGTTGCGGCGCGGTCATCGATTTCTCCGCGCGGGCGGCGGGGCACCTTCGGCTGTCAGGTCACAGGCGCGCCACAAATACCAGCTGGCCACGGAATGCCATGGATCCCAGCGCGCCGCTCGACGTCGTATGACATCGGGTGCTGGAAGATCGGCCAGAGTGACTGGATCGCCCGGTCGCAACTTTCCGAATGTCAGAGCAAATCCTTTGCGCACTCCATAGTCTGAGACCGGGAGCACGTTGGGTCGACCCATGCGAAAGATGAGCAGCATTTGCACTGTCCACACGCCAATTCCGCGTACGGTGGTAAGTCGCGCGCAAATCTCTTCATCGGCCATTCGATGCAGTTTCGTTAGAGGCGGCACGATGCCTGCCTCGCTCTTTTCCGCCAAGTCTCGAATCGCGAGCAGCTTACTTGCCGAAAGACCGGCGCCACGCAGAACAGGGTCTTTCAGACGAAGCAATCCCGAAGCGGTGGGAGTGTGATCGGGGAATAACTCCAGGATGCGGCCATGAATCGCTTTCGCCGCACGCCCGTGCAATTGCTGGTACACGATCGATTCCAACAGCGCTTCAAAGGTGGAATGCGTTGGCTTCAGCCGCATGGCAAACGGCCCGGAACGCTGCATCAACTTCGCGAGGCGTGCGTCCGCGGCCGTCAATTCCTGACAGGCGCGGGCGTCATCATAACGAACTTTGCGGAGACCGCCAGTCACTCTTTCCAGTCTATACACTGTTGCGTAACAGACGAGGTGAGCCGTGCAGCAGGATAACGAAAACATTTCTGCACAGGAAATTGGATGGATCGTTCGCGGAGAGGAACATCACACCGGTACGCAACTGGGGGTGCGTGCGCCGTTCGATCAGTCCGTCATCAGCCAAGTTTGGCAGGCAACCTGGATGGATGCGCGTTCGCTACGCCATGGAGGAGATGACGGAACCACGCCTGTTGGTGATGGCTCTCAAGCCCGATCCGCAAGGTTGAAAACTGTCGCGTGTCAGACATTGTGCAGGCACAAGGCGCGAATGTAGTAGCGTATGGATCAGCGGTTGTGCGGAAATGATTTTCATTTCGAAGAAAAATTTTCCCAGAAAATTCCAATTGGGGTTGCCGAACTTTCCATCGCTCCTGTACTCTTTTTTTCGGGCGTCGAATTTTCCACGACGCCAAACTCTTGTTTTGCAACCAAAACCCGTCACAGCTCATCGCTCAACAGAAGACCTTCGGCGACGAGTTCGGGGAAAATTCAGACAGCTCGGCTGAACGTCGGGCAAGCAGGCAGGAAAGCACCTACACATGGCGCAGATTTTTGACCGCAGTTCCAATTCGCTGACCCGGATCAGCCTTGTTCTTTCTGGAGTGATCTTGATCGGGATCGGCGTGACGCTTAACTACCTGCAGCGTTCTCCATGGGTCACCCGCCAGGGCCAACGCGCGGAGCAACCGGTCCCCTTCAGCCACAAGCATCACGTACAAGGCCTTGGACTGCAGTGCCAGTATTGCCACACGTCCGTCGAGAAATCGAGCTATGCCGGCATTCCGCCGACCAAGACCTGCATCAACTGTCACGCGCAGATCTGGACCAACGCTGATCTGCTGGCTCCGGTACGCAACAGCTGGGCAAGCGGCAATTCCATCGTGTGGATCAAAGTGCACGATCTGCCGGATTACGTGTACTTCGATCACTCCATCCACGTCAACAAGGGAATTGGCTGCTCTACCTGTCATGGCCGCATTGATCAAATGCCGCTGACCTATCAGGAGAGTTCGCTGCAGATGGAATGGTGCTTGAACTGCCATCGCAACCCGGTGAAGAATCTTCGTCCTACATCGCAGATCTATCAGATGGCCTGGGAAAGTCCGTCGACGCTGCATCCAGTCTGGTGTACGAACCAACCCACGACGCCCGGCGTTCCGACCGCGCAACTGGTGAACTGCGTCACGCAAAATCCTGACAATGATGCGGCTCAGGTCGCGGCCCTCGATATGCCGCAAGTTCCGCCCAGCGGCCCCGATTCGCCCACATTTGCCGACAATCGCAACTGGTCTTCACCCGGCGGCGGTTCCGTGCACGCGCAGGTTCCAGTCAATCCACATTACGTCAAGTTCACAGACCAGACATCCCTCGGAAACTATCTCCTGGTGCAATATCACATTCGTCCGCCGCGGCAGCTGACCAGCTGTGACACATGTCATCGATGAATCGCGATATGCAAGGGCAATCCCAACCGATTCTGGACGCAGCAACGAAAGATAACCGCAAAGGTCAAGATTCGAAGATGGAAAACGAGCATAAGACCGGTACCCACGAGACCATGGCAACGGATTCGGTTGAAAAATCAAAATCGGCCCAGTTGATGGAGACCGCCCAGGCGCGTCTGGCAGGCATGTCGGGCAAACAGTACTGGCGCACCATTGACGAGCTGGCCGACACCCCCGATTTCCAGGACGCCTTGCGGCGCGAATTTCCGCAGCATGCCGCCGAGTGGGTGGATTCGGTTTCCCGTCGCGGTTTCATGAAGTTGATGGGCGCCTCGATTGCGCTGGCAGGTTTGACCGGATGTACCAAGCAGCCGGACGAGCCGATTTATCCATACGTAAAGCAGCCGGAAGACCTGGTGCTGGGAGTGCCGATGTATTTCGCGACGGCGCATCCCTTTCCTATGGGTTCGGTTCCGCTGCTGGTAAAAAGTGAGGCCTTCCGGCCGATCAAGCTTGCAGGCAATCCAGAACATCCCATGAATCACGGCACCTCGGATGCATACACCCAGGGAACGCTGCTGGGGATGTACGATCCGGATCGATCCAAGCGCCCGATATATCGCGGTGAAACGCGCGACTACCCGAATTTTCTGGCGGACTTTACCGCCATGCTGGAATCGAAGAAAGCGAGCGGCGGACAGGGTCTCTATTTCCTCAGCGGCACGGTGGTTTCGCCAACCCTGGCAGCGCAGTGGAAGAGCGCCAGCGCAAAATATCCCAACGCGAAATGGTTGCAGTACGATCCGGTCAACCGCGACTCCTCGCGCATTGCGTCCAAACAGGCCTTCGGCGACTTCGTCGATCCTCAATACAAGCTGGATGCGGCGGATGTTGTGCTTTCACTCGATGCAGATTTTCTCTCCGGTCTCTGGCAGCCTGGATTTCTGAAGCTGGCTGCGGACTTTGCCCAGAGGCGCTCGCTCGAACCCGGCATCGAAATGAACCGCGTATATGCGGTTGAGAGCACGCCGTCCACCACGGGATTTAAAGCCGACCATCGGCTGCGTATGCGTGCCAGCCAGGTAGAAGCGTTTGCGGCGGCTGTCGCGGCGGGTGTTGGCGCAGGATCTGCTACGAGCGGGGCAACATGGACACCGGAACAGACCGCTTATCTCAACGCGGTCGTCAAGGATCTCAAGGCGAATTCCGGCAAGTGCCTGGTCATTCCTGGCGAGCAAGCGGCGCCGGGAGTTCATCTGGCTGCCATCGCGATGAACCAGGCTTTGGGCAACGTCGGCAAGACGGTCGTCTACACCGAGACCGTGAATCCGATGCCTACGGTTGAAATCGACGAGCTGAAGCAACTGGTTTCGGATTTAAACGCGGGCAAAGTGGATTGGCTGATTATTCTCGATACCAATCCCGTATACAGTGCGCCCGCCGATCTGGAATTTGAAAAGGCGATGGGCCATGCGAAGACGGTCGCTCACATGGGTCTGTACGTGGACGAAACGGCGGATATCGCCGATTGGCACATCAATGCTGCGCATTATCTGGAGAGCTGGTCGGATGTTCGCGCCTACGACGGCACCGTCAGCATCGTGCAGCCGATGATTGACCCGCTCTATGGCGGAAAGTCTGTGCATCACCTGGTTCAGGCCATGCTCGACGATCCGGATCTGTCTCCGATGGATGCCGTTCGCCAGAACTGGAAGTCTGTGCTGGGCGGTGGCGCGCCGACTGCCGGCAAAGCGGGCGAAGTTAAATTGGTCGATGCCGAAGCGGATCTGCCGTGGCGCAAGGCCTTGCATGATGGATGGATTGCCAACACCGCGTTTGCGCCGAAGCAGGTGACCGCGAAGAATACTGCCTCGGCGGCTGCGCCCGCCCCTGATGTGACTGCGATGGAAGTCATCTTCCGTCCCGATCCGACGATCTACGATGGCCGTTACTCCAACCTTGGCTGGATGCAGGAACTGCCCAAGCCGATCACAAATCTCTCCTGGGACAACGCGGCGCTGATGAGCATCCAGACGCTGACCAAGCTGAACGCCAGCGAGAGCGATGTGGTCGAAATTGAATATCAAGGCCGCAAGATCAAGGCCTCGGCCCTGGTCGCCCCTGGACATCCGGATCAAAGCATCACCATTTACCTAGGCTACGGCCGCCGCAACGCTGGGCGCGTGGGCACCGGCGCCGGATTTGATGCCTTCCCGATTCGGCTGGCTTCGTCGCCGTTGTTCGCAGTGGGTGCCAACGTCACTAAGACGGGCGAAACCTACGAGTGCGCGGTCACCAAGAGCCATTACATCGACCACCGCAGCTTGTTCGCGCGCGAGTATGGCAACGTCGCCGAGGCGAAAGAGGCAACACCGGATACCACGCCGCATTCTCTCGAAGGGCGGGAAGCGGAACAGCGCGGCATCATCCGCGTTGCCACGCTCGAGGAGTACAAGCAGAATCCAAACTTTGCCGCTGCAGATCCGGACTTCAACGCGCCATCGAAGGGCACGACGCTGTTTCCAGTATGGGATTACAGCAAGGGCTATCAATGGGGTTTGTCGATCGATATGAACTCCTGCGTTGGCTGCAATGCCTGCATCATTAGTTGCTATGCAGAGAACAATATTGCGGTCGTCGGCAAGCATCAGGTGAAGGTCGGCCGCGATATGCAGTGGATTCGCATCGACACGTATTTTGAGGGCGACATGAATGCGCCCAAGGCCTACTTCCAGCCGATGACCTGCCAGCAATGCGAGAACGCGCCCTGCGAGCAGGTTTGTCCGGTGGGCGCGACCGTGCACACTCCGGAAGGCTTGAACGCCATGATCTACAACCGCTGCGTCGGCACCCGCTACTGCTCTAACAACTGCCCATATAAGGTGCGCCGCTTTAACTGGCTGCTGTTCTCGGATTACACGACGCCGTCGCTGAAACTGATGCGCAATCCGGAAGTGACGGTCCGAAGCCGCGGTGTGATGGAAAAGTGCACCTACTGCGTGCAGCGGATTAGCAAAGCAAAAATTCGCGCCGACAAAGAAAATCGCACCATTCGGGATGGGGAGATCGTCACCGCTTGTCAGGAGGCGTGCCCAACCCAGGCCATTACATTCGGCAATATCAACGACAAAAACAGCCGCGTGTCCAAGATCAAAGCGCAAACACGCAACTATACGGTCCTGGCGGATCTCAACACACGTCCTCGCACGTCTTACATTGCCGGAGTGATGAATCCCAGTCCGGATTTGATGGAAAACGTCTGATTAACAAAGCGCTACACAGATGCTTGAAGACTGACGCAGTAACGGAAACCTCAGCGAACTGAAGAGGGTCGCACGAAGCATGGCTACCAAAGATATCTCGCCTCATAATCCGACTCCGCCGGGCATCGATCCTATGATCGACCCGGTCACCGGGGAGCAGCGGGTCATTGCGCCCGGACATACGTTCCGGTCGGTCACGGACAAACTGACGCGCATTGTGCTGACGCCGCACACGCCGCTGGGATGGTTTTTCGGTTTCGCATTTGCGGGCAGCTTCGTGGTGATGCTGCTGGTGGCTGTGACCTGGCTGTTTCTGAAAGGTACCGGAATCTGGGCCATCACGATTCCTGTGGCCTGGGGATTCGCGATCATCAACTTTGTCTGGTGGATCGGAATTGGCCACGCCGGAACCCTGATTTCCGCCATTCTTCTTTTGTTCAAGCAGAAGTGGCGTAACTCCATCAACCGCTTTGCGGAAGCCATGACGCTGTTCGCCGTGGTCTGCGCCGCCATGTTTCCGGTCATCCACACCGGCCGACCCTGGTTGGCAATTTACTGGCTGTTTCCGTATCCCAACACGATGAACTACTGGCCGCAGTTCCGTTCCCCGCTGATGTGGGACGTGTTTGCGGTTTCGACCTACGCCACCATCTCGGTAGTGTTCTGGTATATCGGCATGATCCCCGATCTGGGGACGCTGCGTGATCGTGCGAACTCAAAGTTCGGCCGCTTTATCTATGGCCAGATGGCCCTCGGCTGGCGCGGTTCTGCCCGCCACTGGATGCGGTATGAAACCGCGTCGCTGTTGCTGGCCGGCCTGGCGACGCCGCTGGTGCTCTCCGTTCACACCGTCATCAGCTTCGATTTTGCTGTGGCCATTATGCCGGGCTGGCACACCACGATTTTCCCGCCTTACTTCGTGGCCGGCGCCATCTACTCCGGATTTGCGATGGTGCTGACACTGGCAATTCCGATCCGCAAGTTCTACCACCTGGAAGATCTGATCACGATTCGCCACCTCGACAACTGCGGCAAGGTCATGCTGGCGACTGGCTTCATCGTTGCTTACGGCTATGCAACCGACATCGGATACGCCTGGTATTCCGCCGACAAGTGGGAATTCTTCATGGCCTGGAACCGTATTTTCGGGCCCATGGGCTGGTCGTACTGGGTGCTCATCTTTTCCAATATTCTGTTTCCGCTCACCACTCTCTGGTCCCGGCGTCTGCGCCACAATGTCGCCTACCTGTTCATCGTGTCGCTGATCGTGAACACGGGGATGTGGTTTGAACGCTTCGTGATTGTTGTGACCAGCCTGACGCGCGACTATCTGCCATCTTCCTGGGGAACGTACCGCGCGACACGCTGGGACTACATGACGTTTGTAGGAACGCTGGGATTGTTCACGTTCCTGTTCTTCCTGTTTATCCGACTCTTACCCATGATTCCAATGTCAGAAATTCGCCAGATCTTGCCTGGCGCAAAAATCAATGAAGCAGAACTTCAGCACAAGGGTGGTGACTGATGCCAGTGCGCGAAGGGATTTACGGATTGCTCGCTGAGTTCGACACGCCGACTGAACTGGTGGTGGCGGCCCAGGCTTCCTACGACGCTGGTTATCGGCGCATGGACTGCTATACGCCCTACCCGGTGGAAGAGGCTGCAGAAGCCATGGGCTTCGATGAGCCGAAGGAAAAAGGTGTGTCCCGCGTGTGCTTGCTGGGTGGAATCCTCGGCGGGCTCGCCATGTTCACGCTGGAATCCTGGATTTCGATTTGGGCGTATCCGCTGGATATCGCCGGTCGCGGCAAATTTTCCTGGGTAGCCTTCATCATTCCTGCGTATGAGTGGACCATTCTGTGGGCTGGGCTCTCCGCCGGCTTCGGCATGCTGGCGCTGAATCGGTTGCCCGCGCCCTATCACCCGGTATTTAACGCGCCGAACTTTCGCAACGGCGCCACATCTGACAAGTTCTTTCTCTGCCTGGAGGCCGATGATCCGCGCTTTTCTGTCACGGAAACTCGCTCTCTGCTGGAGTCGCTGCACCCAGTCTCGGTCATCGAGGTGGAGCATTAATTTCATGCCAATGCATTCGAAAAATTCACTGTTTCGTTGGACCATGGCCGCTGCCGCTCTCGCCGCGCTGATTCCGCTTGCTGGATGTCGGCAGGATATGCAGAACGAGCCCAAGATGATCCCGCAGCGCGGGTCGAGATTCTTTGCCAGCGGACGTTCCGTTCGGCCGCAGGTGCTGGGCACGGTCGCGCGCGGGCAACTCGACGCCGATACGTATTTCTACACCGGCATGATCGACAAGAAGGAACAGGACGCGATGCCGTTCCCGGTGAATATGACGGTCATGCGACGCGGTCAGGAGCGTTTCGACATCTATTGCACGCCATGCCACTCACGTGTTGGAAATGGACGTGGAATGATTGTCGAACGTGGTTACAAGCCGGCGGGTGACTATATGAATCCGGCGATCCTGAAGAAACCGCTCAGCCATTATTTTCGCGTCATGACCTATGGATTTGGCGCCATGCCGGATTATGCGGCGCAGATCACGCCGCAGGATCGATGGGCAATCGCTGCCTATATTCGCGCATTGCAGCTCAGTCAAAATGCCACGTTGGCGGATGTTCCTGCGGGCATCAATATCCAGACGCTGGCCGAAGTTTCGCAGCAAATGGGATATGGACCGAATTTCGCCGCGGACTGGACCATCCCGCAGTTGACCGACGTGCCCAGCACCTACGATATGAAATCAGAAATCGATGCCGGGAAAAATGTGCCCGCGGAGACAAAAACCGCAGCCAGCAACCACTCCCCGCGTAAGGGAGCAAAGTAGACGGTGACGGACTCAAGCATGGAACACGAAACCCACGCATACCAGTTGCCCGCAGACCTGAGCGCTCCACCAGCGGTGTTGCGCTGGCGTCTTCGCGCCATATCCATTGCCGCCGTTTTCGCAGTGCTGGCCGTGATCGATCTTTTGATCAGTCACAACTTTGACTACGTATTGCGCGGCTGGCTGATGGGGTTAATGATTTGCCTGAGCTTTTGCCTCGGTGGCCTGGCGCTGCTGATGGTGCAATGGTGCTCGGGTGGAAAATGGGGATTGCTGATTCGCCGCCCACTGGAAGCGATGAGCCGGACCCTCCCGCTGCTATTTCTGATGTTTTTGCCGATCGCGATTTTCGCCAAGCGCCTGTACCTCTGGGCCCGCATCATTGACCCGCAGGCGGCGTTCCACGCCGGTGTCATCGATGCCATGCAAGCCCACGCCATCGAGTACAAGCGGCCGTATCTGAATCTGGAAGGATTCTGGATTCGCGGAATCATCTATTTCCTCATCTTCGGGATCTTCGTATATTTCCTCAATCGCTGGTCGCTGCAGCGCGACTTCGATATGCACCATGGCAACTGGTTCTGGCAGCAGCGCTTTGAAAATCTCAGCGGTCCCGGCCTGGTGGTCTATTCGCTGGTACTGACCGGCATGTGCGTCGAGTGGGTCATGTCGCTCGATCCTACCTGGTTTTCGTCGATGTACGGATTTATGTTCATCGTCTCCCAGGGATATGCGGCGCTCGCCCTGGCGGTGCTGATGGTGTTGGCGCTCTCACAATACGAACCCATCAGTGCGATCTTTCGCGTGCGGGAGCAGCACGATCTCGGCAAATTGCTGTTCGCCTTCGTCATGTTGAATATCTACATGGCGTTCTCGCAGTACCTGATCATCTGGTCCGGTAATCTACCCAACGAAATTCGCTGGTATATGGATCGAATCACCGGCGGATGGGGACCGATCGCTGGATTGGATTTTCTCTTCCACTGGGTGCTTCCGTTCTTCCTGCTGTTGTCGCGCGATCTGAAGCGCAATAAGCGGAGACTGGCTGCAGTTTGTTGCATCATGCTGTTCGCTCGCTTCTGGGATACCTGGTGGCTGATTGCGCCGAATTTTCCGCAGGACCGCCGCAATCTCCACTTCA
Source organism: uncultured Acidobacteriota bacterium (assembly GCA_963794795.1). Classification (GTDB taxonomy): domain Bacteria; phylum Acidobacteriota; class Terriglobia; order Terriglobales; family Acidobacteriaceae; genus JAKAAZ01. Next base: position 497,941 of record CAWCFC010000022.1, read on the forward strand.
GCGTGCCGGAACTGCAATACCTGTTTGTCCCCGCGGCGATGGTTGCACTGTGGATGGCATATTACTTCACGACCCTGCGGACACGCGGTCTGGTGGCGCTGAACGATCCGCATCTGCCCGAAATTCTGGAGCCCGAACATGCCCACGCATAACCCGCACGACCCCAACAATCCGAATCAGCCCGGCGGGTCTGACGCACCCCATGACCTCGAGTCCGGGGATTTCATGACGCTGCATCAGCAGCCGGATCCGGAAAGCCGCAAGGCCGGCTATGAGCTGACAGACGCCAACATCACCGATATTGCTGGATTCCTGGTGGTGATGGCGGCTTCGATCGCGGTGGTCTTTGTGCTCGCGTTCGGAATTGGGAAGTTGATCTATTACGGACTCAACAAACAGGACGGCCCTCCGAATAAGTGGAGTCAGATGGCAGGCGTGAAGCCGGGCAATATGGAATCGAATCCGCAAATTGAGCAGCAGCAGCTGCAGTCGCTGGTGAAAAGATTTCCAACGCCACGGTTGCAGGCCGACGACGGCAACATGGAAGTCGCCGACATGCATGCCCGCGAAGACATGCTGCTGAATCACTACACCTGGATCGACCAGAACAAGCAAACCGTGCGAATCCCGATCGAGCGTGCCATGCAGCTGATCGCTCAGAAAGGGCTGCCGGTCGAAAGCCAGCAAGGTCCCCAGGAGCAGGCGATGTTCGGCGATACCCCGACGACGGTGACCGCGCCGCTGACCAATGGGTTTGCTCGCACTGGACCCGAGTTGCAAATGATTGAGGCGCGCGATCAGCGCCTGGGCATTGGCCCCTATGCTGAAACGCATGCGGAGTTGCACCCGGACCACTAGGATTTATGAAAACAGTGTCGACAATTCGTCACCATTTCGCGGCGTCCCGGGCGCTGAAAGCGGTGCTGTGCGCATGCCTGACGGCTGCATTCGCGACTGCGATCGCTCATGCCCAGGTCGCTCCGATTGGCGAAAAGTCGATGGGCGATCCGTCGCAGAACAAGTTGCCGCAAATCCTGCAGAAGACCACGATTCATCAGAATCTCGATCAGTCTCTTCCGTTGAATACCGAGTTCCGCGATGAGACCGGGCGCACGGTTCATCTGGGAGATTATTTCGGCAAGCGTCCCGCGATTCTGGCGCTGGTGTACTACCGCTGCAACATGCTTTGCCCTGAGGAAATGAACGGGCTGATCGGCGCGCTGGATATGTTGAAATTCACGCCGGGAAAAGACTTCAACATTATTGTGGTTAGCTTCGATCCCAGCGATACTCCCGCGGAAGCGGCCTCGCAGAAGGCGCTCTACGTAAAAAGATATGGACGCCCCGACACCGCGAATGGCTGGCACTTCCTCACCGGTTCCGAAGCGTCGATCGCTGCTCTCACCAAGGCTGTCGGTTTCGGATATGTCAGTGTTCCGGGGCCGGATGGGAAAATCAATCAGTTTGCCCACCCCAGCTCCATTGAGCTGATCACGACCGAGGGCATGATTTCGCAATACTACCTGGGCGTCGAGTACTCGGCTCGCGATATGCGCGCCGGGCTGGTGGAAGCCTCGCATGGCCAGATCGGAAGTCCGGTAGATTTGATCTATACCTACTGCTACCACTATGACCCGCACATGGCGAAAAACAGCATGCTTGTGGTGCGCATTGTGCAGCTGGGTTGCATGTTGACCGTGCTGGCATTAGGAGCATTTATTTTGATTTCGCTGCGGCAGGAAGCTATGCAGGGTGGCTCGCCACGGCGAGCGGCAGCTACGAAAAAGGCGAACGGGTAAAACATACATGTCGCACATCAGTCCTGTACTTTGGCAGTTTTTAGTTCACTGGATGCAGAACTTTGCCATTTTTCCGCCGGAGGCCTCCACCATCGCTCCGTACGCGGATGCGCTGTACTTTGCATTGGTGGGGATGACCATCACTGGCCTGGTGCTGGTGATGACCATGGTCACGTTCTTCTCCCTGCGCTATCGCAAAGAACGGCATCCGGAGGCAGTCCAGATTGAGGGCTCAACGCTGCTGGAAGCGACATGGACGCTGATTCCGCTGGGAATTTTTCTGGTGTTTTTTGTGTGGGGCGCGCTGCTCTATTTCCGCGTCTACAATCCTCCGCCAAATTCCATGAACGTGTACGTCGTCGGCAAGCAGTGGATGTGGAAGATCGAGCATCCCGGCGGTCAGCATGAAATTAATGCGCTGCATATTCCAGAAGGTGTTCCCATCCAGGTGACGTTGATTTCACAGGATGTGTTTCACAGCTTTTCTATCCCGGCATTTCGTGTCAAACGCGAAGCCATTCCGGGTCGCTACACCACGGTATATTTTCAAGCCACCAAGCCGGGAAAATATCATCTGTTCTGCACGCAATACTGCGGCACAGACCATTCAGCCATGATCGGCTGGGTATACGTGATGACGCCGACGGACTACGCCAAGTGGGAGGCCAGCAACACCAGCGGCGCTTCATTGGCACAGAATGGCGAACGTCTCTTTGCCAGTGTGGGCTGCAATGCATGTCACAACGACACCGCGTCGGCGCGTGGTCCGAATCTCGCCAACGTCTATAACACCCGTATCCGTTTAACCGATGGATCCACCGCGGTTGCGAACGAAGCCTTCATTCGCGAAACTATTTTGAATCCGTCGACACACGTGCCTGCCGGATATGCCCCGATCATGCCCACCTACCAGGGTCAAATCAGCGAAGATGGACTCATCGATCTGGTGGAATATATCAAGAGCCTGGATTCCAACTATCGCATCCAGCAGACATTGAATAAATCCCAGATATCATCTGCGCAAGCCTCAACTGAAGGAAAGACGGTTCCAGCACAAGGAGCAGCAAAGCCATGAGCACCATCGTATCGCTACCAGATCAGTCGACAGCCAAGCTGCCGGCGAAAAGCTATCTCAATCAGGAGTATGGACTGAAGAGTTGGCTGCTGACCGGCGACCACAAGCGGATCGCGATGCTGTATCTGTTTTCGATTACCTTTTTCTTCATCATTGGCGGAGTGCTTGCAGGGTTGATCCGGTTGGAGTTGTTGACGCCGCCTGCCGATTTGATGGCGACCGATACCTATAACAAAGTCTTCAGCATGCACGGCATCATCATGGTCTTTCTGTTTTTGGTGCCGTCGGTACCGGCCACGATTGGGAATTTTCTGATTCCTCTGATGGTAGGAGCCAGAGACCTCGCATTTCCCAAGATCAACTTGCTGAGCTGGTATCTGTATTGGATTGGCGGCCTTTTCATCCTCACTGCAATGGTTCTGGGCGGTGTGGACACAGGTTGGACTTTCACTACTCCACTCTCCACACATTATGTGAATACGCACGTGGTGACCGCAGCGATGGGAATCTTCATGGCCGGGTTCTCGTCCATTTTTACCGGCCTGAATTTTATCGTCACCATCCACCGTATGCGCTGCCCCGGCATGACATGGTTTCGTCTGCCGCTGTTCGTCTGGGGCCACTATGCAACTTCAATCATCATGATTCTCGGCACCCCGGTCCTCGCCATCACGCTGGTGCTGGTCGCTCTGGAACGCATCTTTAACATTGGCGTGTTCGATCCGACCAAGGGCGGTGATCCGCTACTCTTTCAACATTTGTTCTGGTTCTATTCCCATCCAGCGGTGTACATCATGATCTTGCCTGGGATGGCGGTCATCTCAGAAGTGATCAGCACGTTCTCTCGAAAACGAGTCTTTGGCTATACCGCGGTTGCATTCTCATCCGTCGCCATTGCCGTGTTCGGTTTTCTGGTTTGGGAACATCACATGTTCATCATGGGCGTCAGCCAATACTCGGCGCTGGTTTTCTCTCTGATGACCATGCTGGTTGCGGTGCCGTCGGCGATTAAGATTTTCAACTGGTCGATGACCTTGTACAAGGGCTCCATCACGTTTGAAACCCCGATGCTCTACGCTTTCGGCTTCATGGGACTTTTCACCATCGGCGGCCTGACGGGGATTTTCCTGGCGACGCTTGGCATGGACATTCATCTGACCGAGACCTATTTCGTTGTCGCCCATTTCCACTTTGTGATGGTGGGCGGAATGCTGATGGCGTACATGTCTGGAATTCATTTCTGGTGGCCGAAGATGACGGGACGCATGTATCCCGAAGCCATTTCGAAGACAGCCGCGGTCATCACGTTTATCGGGTTCATTGTCACCTTCTTTCCGCAGTTCATCCTGGGTTATCTGGGGATGCCTCGTCGATATGCAGCCTACCCGGCGGATTTCCAGGTACTGAACGTCTTCTCGACCGCCGGTGCTTCCATCCTGGGGATTGGGTACTTGCTGCCCTTGCTGTATCTGCCCTGGTCGCTGATCTATGGGCAAATTGCCGGCGATAATCCCTGGCAGGCAACCGGGTTGGAGTGGCAAATTCAATCGCCGCCTTTGACCGAAAATTTCCCAGAGATCCCGATTATGGACCACGAAGCCTACGACTACGAGTGGCTGGCAAACAAGACTCACCACGAGGTACAGACCGTTGGATAGCCAATCGATTGCGACGACGCCACAGGAGCTGGATGGTGCCGCACTGCCGCACGCGCACGAACATCCTGCTTACATGCGGCACCATTTTGAAGATATTGGCCAGCAGCGCGAAGCAGCCAACTTCGGTATGTGGGTCTTCCTGCTGACCGAAATCATGTTTTTCGGCGGCCTGTTCTGCGCCTACCTGATTTTCCGCAACTGGTACCATCCAGCCTTCGTGGCCGGCAGCAACATGCTCAACATCGCGTTGGGCACGACCAATACGGCCGTCTTAATTGGTTCCAGCTTCACCATGGCCATGGCTGTCTACAGCGCGGAGATGCGCCGCAAAGGTCAACTCATCCTTTTCCTGATGCTGACCATTCTGCTGGGCTTCGTGTTTCTAGGGATTAAAGGGGTGGAGTGGACGACCGAATACCAGGAACAACATGTTCCGGGCATCAACTTCTCCATTCAGGAGTTTGTTCATCCGACCAATCCCAAGGCAATTGCACTCGCCCCGGACATGGCGGAAAAAACACAGCTATATTTCTTTCTGTATTTCGCAATGACGGGAATGCACGCGCTGCACATGATTATCGGAATCGGCATCCTATTCTTCCTGGTGGCACGAGCTTCGAAAGGTGCTTTCACCGAAGGTCACGTCATGCCGATAGAAAATTTTGGCTTGTATTGGCACTTTGTCGACATTATTTGGATATTCCTGTTCCCATTGCTGTACCTGATCAGTCGTTATCGATAGCAGACGACCGGATTTGCGAAGGAAATTGAACATGCCCGCAGTTGCGGGGAAACATGGAGCACCGAGTATGACTGAGAAGACCAAAGAGACTCATCAGGATTCTGAATTTCACGTCGTAAAGCCGCCGGTATATCTTGCGATATTTTTTTCGCTGCTGGTATTGACCGCGCTCACCACCGGCATCTCCTTCATTGACCTGGGCGTGTTCAACGCCGTGATCGCCTTGGCCATCGCTGTCGTGAAAGCGTCATTGGTCGTGCTCTTTTTCATGCACATTCACTACAGCTCTCGGCTGCTGAAACTAACGGTAGCTGCGGGTCTGTTTACGTTTATGCTGCTCATCAGCCTTACCATGACGGACTACATCAGCCGCGCCTGGGGCATGTTCTAAACGCCCGCCGCGCGCGTCAGACTTCGAATCGAGCCAATGAAAGATGCGGATCAACAGGTCCGACTGCGTCGCTTTTGGGGAGCGGCGATCTTCTCGCTGGGCACGCTTTGGGGATTCTCCAACATTATCTACTTCCCGGTTGCCGCATTAACCAGCATCGTTGGCAGCTCTTGGCTGGAAGTTTTTGTCATTTTTGCCGGCGGCATGCTCACCTTCAGCGCTTCGATCGCGGCTTTCTATCAGCGACGTATCGCATCGCGATTGCTTCTAACTGGCGGCATCGTTCTGCTCGGTTGCGCAATCGGCGGACAATTTGTTGCACCACTCAACACCCGCGGAATTCCCAATCTGCTGCTGCTGTTTCTTTCAGGCGCGGTTGCCATTTCGCTTGGCCTTTTTGGAGCCATCACCGATCGAAAAGGCTGGCCCACTCTTCGCGACCTTCCCTGAGCGCCTAGAAATCTTCTTCTCCATTTCCGCTCCTCCATAGAACCGATTAGGATGGAACGTTGGAATCTTTCTGCACCAGGGAGTTCGCTGCATGACAACCAAGGTTGCCGCCCGCCCTCAACTCGCGCACTTGACCGCCCAGCTGGATGAACTGAAGGAAAAAGGAACCTACTTTCATCTGCGCATCCTGGAAGATCAGCAGGAGCCGGTCTGCACCTACGACGGAAAACGAGTTATCAATCTTGCGTCCAACAATTATCTGGGCCTGACCGCGCATCCGAAGCTGCGCGAGGCTGCCATTGAAGCCACGCGCAAATATGGTGTCGGCTCGGGTGCGGTGCGCACGATTGCCGGCACCATGCGCATCCATATGGAACTGGAAGAGAAAATCGCGCGCTTCAAAAATGTGGAGGCTTGCGTCGTCTTTCAGTCCGGATTTACCGCGAACGCTGGCACCGTCTCCGCCATTCTCGGCAAAGATGACTTCATCATCTCTGACGAATTGAACCACGCCAGCATCATCGACGGCGCGCGTCTCTCCCGCGCCAAGGTAAAAGTCTTTCGTCATCGCGACACCGCGCATGCCGAGGAGTTGTTGAAGGAAGTTCAACAAGAGCCGGGTCACAAGCTACTGATCACGGATGGCGTGTTTTCCATGGATGGTGACATCGGGCCGGTCGACAAGCTGTGCGACCTCGCCGACAAATATGGCGCCATCATGATGGTCGATGATGCGCACGCTTCCGGCGTTCTCGGTCGTAATGGCCGCGGAAGTGTAGACCACTTCAACTGCCACGGAAGGGTGGATGTGCAGGTGGGGACGTTGTCAAAAGCGATTGGCGCACTGGGGGGATACGTTTGCGGCTCGCGCGACCTGATCGACTACTTGTATCATCGCGCGCGGCCATTTTTATTTTCCACGTCGCACCCTCCGTCGGTGGCCGCCACTTGCATCGCCGCGTTCGACATCCTGGAAAACGAGCCGGAACGAATCAAACGCTTGTGGGACAACACGCACTACTTTAAGAAGCAGCTGGCGGCTGCCGGCTTCAACATCGGTGGCGTCAACACCCCAGCCAGCGAGACCCCGATCACTCCCATCATCCTGGGCGAAGGTCGAGTCGCAATGGAATTTTCCCGCAAGCTATTCGACGCGGGCGTGATGGCAACGGGCATCGCGTTCCCAACCGTTCCGGAAGGCAAAGCACGAATCCGCACCATCATGACCAGCGAGCACACGCGGTCCCAACTGGATCAGGCGCTGGAGACCATGGCTCGCATCGGAAAGCAGATGGCCATACTTCCGTAGCTGCGCTTTTGCGATCACGCAGCCTCGTCGCGCTTCGGCTTCAACTCGTCGACTCCATCACCAAAGCAATTTCAGTCCGAATTGAATCTGCCGCGAAGTCGTCGACGTGCTGGTGATCACGCCGGCAGTGGGCGAGACCCCTGACGGAGTAAACACCACCGGGTTCGGCGTGTTGAAGTTCGCCCTGTCCAACACATTGAACAGCTCGGCTCGAAACTGCGACGATAGCCGCCCGTGAATCGGCGTATTTTTCAGGAACGACAAATCCCACGTCGCCAGCCCAGGCCCGATCAACGTGTTTCTTCCAAGGTTTCCGTAGAAGCCGCTTCCATTGGGCGGCGCCAAAAACGCGTCGGGATTGAACCATTTTTTTGGAGATCCAAGAATTACCGGACCGGAGAACAGGGGATTGATGAACGGGCGAACCGGGTTTTTTGTGTCTCCATTATTCGACGGGTTGTAGCTCAGTTGCGGCGTGAAGGGAAAGCCCGATTGCAAGGTCACAATCGAGTTTGCCGTCCACCCGCCGATCAGCGCATTTTGAATTCCTGAAGCACGCCTCAAGTACCGCTTGCCATATCCGAAAGGCAGATCGTACGTCGCGCTGATGACCCCGATGTTTCTCACGTCATACGTCGCCAGACCATGATCGGCTCGCAGATCGAATGGGTTCGACACCAGTCCAGGCGCATTGCCGGCTGCTGTGGCGTTCAGTGAATCGCCATCATCCAGTGCCTTCGACCACGTGTAAACGCCGCGCAGCGCAAGCCCGTTGCTGTATCGATGCGTTAGATCCACCTGCAGCGCATTGTAGGAACTGGTTCCCACTGAGAACCATGCCCACGCCGCGCCCAGCGCCGGATTCGCCAGCGGCGTTCCAGCAGGAATGTAATACGATCCTGCCGGAATGGTTGCGCCCGCTAGCGGAGCAGGAAAGGTGGCGGGATAATTCATTGGGCAGGGCGATCCCGGACAGACTGTTGGAGTCGGTTCATTGTCATCCAGACTGAGTATCTCGTGATATCCATGCGAACCAACATAACCGATTTGCAGAACGGTATTCGTAGAGAGCTCCTGTTCAATCCCCAGGCTGTAGGAGATTAAAGTTGGCGTCTTCATATCGGGTTGAACGCCCGCCGGAGATACCTTTGCCTTCGCCGGTATCGGAGAAGTCGGCAACGGCAGTTCGGACACCGGCAGCGCGGAAATACCATAGGTCGGATTGAACGGCGCGTTCTGATCCATTCGATACCCGAGCGCGTCCTGCAAATCGTTATACATTCCAAAGCCGGCTCGCAGAACCGTCCCGTAGCCGAACGGACTCCATGCGAGGCCAATTCGCGGCTGCGGCAGAAATTTCGCGTTGTTTACAGTGAAAGCGGAGTCTGCAATTCTCGGCTGGGTTTGAATGACATGGTTCACGAAGATAAAGTTGGCGGCGCGACCATGAGCCTCATTCCAGCCCGTTGTGAATCCATCGCGAAATCCCAGCGACAGCGTCAACTTCGGCGTCACCCGAATCACATCCTGCGCATACAGCGCCCCCAGCCAGGAGCGCCAGTTCATTTCTGTCGGCGTCGGATCGTACACGAATGTTCCGACAGTTCCTGTCAGGAATTGCTGCAGTCCTGTAAAGCTTGCCTGCCCGAATTGGCTCAGCGCCAGCTCCTCGTTGGATTGCAGCCTTTGGAACCATCCACCGAAGCTGAATTGATGTCGGCCCCTGGTCCAGGTGACGCGGTCCTCGTAGGTAAACAGGTTCCGCGTGATATGAAGATTGCTGCCATTGTTGCTTCCTGCCAAACTCACCTGTGCTGCCGGATTTGACGCTGCGCTTCCGCCCACCACAACCGCGCCGACAGGATGGCTGTCAACAAATCCCGGCAAATCCGCCGCCGGAGTTCCTGGCGAGGGCTCGCCAGTGAAGAAATAGCTGGCGCGCGTAAAGCCGGCACGGGCGGTGTTCAGCAGTGTTGGCGTAAACACATGAATTTCATCCAGGCTCAGGACTTGCTCGCGCAGTCCTTCCAGGTCCGTGCTATATAGATTGCTGCTGGTGGGGGTCACGTCGGCGCTGTCGTCGATGGTGTAGACCGAACTGAACGTGTCACTCTGGGAGAATGTGCGATCCAGCCGGACCGTACCGAAGTCGTCTCGAATGGTTTGCAGCGGGCTGTTGTAAGCCACTGCGATTCCGCCGTAGTCGGGAGCATTCGGGCTCGGATTCGGCCACAGCGCAAACAGAGGCCGCACCCCGGGACCAACGCCAACGTAGACCAGCCCAGAGGGCGGGCACGGATTCGGAGCCGGCGTTACTAGCTTGCACGGCAAAAATCCCTGGCGCGCATTTGCGTCCGGAACCAGGTCCACTCCGGTCTGATGCAGGTGTTGCCGCAGTCCTTCATAATTGCCGAAAAGAAATGTTTTGTTCCTTTGGAGCGGCCCTCCCAGTGCGCCTCCAAACTGGTTGCGCTGGAATGGCGGAGCCGAACCTTGATCGAAATAATTCGGCGCATCGAAGTCGTTGTTTCGCAGAAATTCGTAAGCACTGCCGTGCACCTGGTTCGTTCCCGAGCGGGTGACAATCAGCACCTGGGCGCCAGGTCTCTTGCCATACTCCGCGCCGTAAGAGTCACGCAGCACATTGAATTCGCGCACGGCATCGACGCCCAGCAATTCCTGGCTGACACCGCCGGGTTGCATGTTGTTCTCTGCAGCCCCAGAAAACTCGATGCCATTCAGAAGAAAAAGATTTTGCTGCGGTCGATTGCCGGAAACCGCGAAATTATTGCCCACCGTGGAGTTGGATACGCCCACCCCTCCGGTCTTCTCCGACGTAAAATTGACGATCCCAGGATTCAGCGTCAGCAACTCGTCATAGCTGCGGCCGTTCAGCGGCAGATTCTGGATCTGGCGCTCGCCGACGAATCCGGAAATGTCTCCCGTGTTGACATTCACCAGCGGAGCATCTGCGTGAACCACCACTTGTTGGCTGACGTTGCCGACCTGCAGTTGAATATTGACGGATGCCGCCTGGTTCACCGCCAGGTGAATGCCGGCTCGAATCGCTTCGGTGAATCCGAATTTCTTGACACTGATCTCGTATTCACCGACCGCCAATGAAGGTATCTGGTAGTGTCCGTTGGCCCCCGTGACATCGCTGCGCACCGCTTCTGTATTGACGTTTCGTACCGTTACCGTTGCCGATGGCACGGCGGCTCTCGACGAATCGGTAACCGTTCCGGAGATCGATGCTGTCACTTGGGCGCGACCGGGAAACGTGCAAAGCAGCGCCATGATCAGCAGGCCGAAGGCTCGAATCATCCACTTCTGCATGAACTTGGATTTTCCAGGCGGGACAGCCCACGACACAAGCTCCATGACAGTTCTCCTTTGGCGGTAAAGATGGAAATCGACATGTTATGGGATTCAAACGGCGCTTAAAAAGTCACGAAACTATACGATTTAATGCATCGAATCGATTATACCAATACGAATTGTCGCAACTATCCGCGACTACAATTCGCGGGTCGGTCGAATGTTCAGGAAATTGTGGTGCAGCAGGGGTGACGCAGCAGCGATTTTGAGGCACAGACGACCCTGGTTCGTTTTCGTCTATTCAATCAAGCGGGGGAAATGTGGACTCGTTTCAATCGTCCAGTGATGGATGCTAATTGTCTGCGTCGTACACGATGCGACCTTCGCTGATGGTCATCTGGATGCGTCCCGGCAACTTCGAGCCGTCGAATGGAGAATTTCTCGACTTCGATTTCGATTCGCTCACGTGAAATTGCCAGTCATCGTTGGGCCGGAAAAGAACCACATCCGCAAACGAACCAACGGCGAGCGATCCGCGATCTTTCAAATGCAACAACTGTGCCGGCTGGCTGCTCAGCAGTGCCAGCACCCGCATCAGCGGCATGCGATGCTGGCGGTGGAGCACCAGCAGCGACAAGCCAAGCGCTGTCTCCAGTCCGATAATTCCGTTGGGGGCGCGCTCAAATTCCTGTTCCTTTTCATGTAACGCGTGCGGAGCGTGGTCTGTCGCGATGGCATCCACGGTTCCGTCCAGAATGCCGCTGATCAGCGCCGCGCGATCCTCTTCACTGCGCAGCGGCGGATTCATTTTCGCATCCGTGTTGTAGTCGCCGATCGCTGCCTGGGTTAGGGCGAAATGATGCGGCGCCACTTCGCAGGTGACGTGCAGCCCGCTGCGCTTGGCACGACGAACGGCCTCCAGCGCTTTCGCCGTGGATAGATGCGCCACATGCAAATGCGCACGGCTGGAAGAATCTCCCTTGCGAAGCCGCGATAGCAACTCAATGTCGCGCTCCACAATCCCGCTCTCTGCGTCGACCGACATTCCGCGAAGTCCCAGGCGGAACGAGAGAGCACCGGCGTTCATGCTCGCTCCCTGCGTGATCCGCGTGTCTTCGGCATGTTGAATCACGGGCAGCCCGACGCGCGCCGCCTGCGCCAGGGACTCAAACATGATGGTGTCTTCCAGGATTGGCTTGCCGTCATCCGATACCGCAACTGCACCAGCAGCCTGCAGCGCTTTGTAATCCGCAACCGCTTCACCTCGGCTTCCCAGCGTGGCCGCGGCAATGGGAAATACGCGCACCACGGCCTTGCGATCCGCTGCCTGCATCCACCGCGTAGTTTCCGGCGAATCATTTACGGGCGATGTATTCGGCATCGCGCACACGCTGGTAAATCCGCCAGCCGCTGCAGCCTGAGTGCCAGTTTCTATCGTCTCTTTGTATGCTTGACCGGGTTCACGCAGATGTACGTGGATGTCGACCAACCCAGGTGCAACTACCATGCCGGTTGCGTTGACGACGGTCGCCTTTTCTTTTTTCGCCAGTGCAGTCAGCTTGCCGGGCATTTCCACAGCGACAATGCGGCCGTCGCGTAGATATAGATCGCGTCTTTCATCCGTTCCCGATGAAGGATCGACGAGGTGGCCGCCCTGAATCAACATTGCTGTCATCGATTCTTACTCGATTGGTCATTTCTTTTGGGATGTGCATCCAGTGCGCGCGCCAGCAGCGCCATGCGGATAATCGAGCCGTGATACACCTGTTCCGCGATTACTGAATTCGGTCCATCCGTAATTTCGCTGGTAATTTCCAGTCCGCGAATCACGGGTCCAGGATGAAGAACGATCGCCGCCGGCGCCAGACTCTCCAGGCGCTGCTTATGTAACTGATACTGTTCTATATAGTCTTCAAGATCGATTTCGAGGCCAGCCAGCCGCTCTTTTTGAATGCGCAGCATCATCACCACATTGGATTGCTGCAGCGCGCGATCGAGATTCCGCTCAATTTCCACTCCCGGCCCGATGCTCGCGGCGTATTCCGGCAACAGGCTTTCCGGTCCGCAGAAAATGACTCGCGCCCCCAGCCTGGGCAGCAGTAATGCGTTGGAGCGCGCCACACGACTGTGCAGAATATCGCCCACAATCGTGACCGTGACTCCCTGCAATGTACGTTCGTGGATCAGGTGATTGCGTTTGTTGGCAGTCCGCGCGCTTGCCGGCACGTGAGCCAAAATGGTTCGCAAATCCAGCAGCGCCTGGGAGGGGTGTTCGTGGCTCCCATCGCCTGCGTTTAATACCGGCAGACCCGTGAAGTGCGCCAGCACGTAGGGCGCACCGGAATTTGGATGGCGCAGAATAATGCATTCCGCGCCCAGCGAGCGCAGCGTGATCCCCGTGTCCTTGAGCGACTCACCTTTTTCTATGCTGGAGGATAACGAACTCACCAAGGTTGTATCGGCGCCAAGAGATTTTGCCGCCAACTCAAATGACGTTCGGGTGCGCGTGCTCGACTCGTAAAACAGCAGCGCCACGCGGCGCTTGGCAAAGCGTTGTGCGCGACGTGATGCCGGCATCGCTTCCAGTTCCGCAGCTTCCGTCAGGATGCGATCGACCTCTTCCAGGGTGAAATGGGTTACTGAGATGGAAGAACCCGGGTGAACATATCCCAGCGGAACAGAGGTGTGAAATTTCGGTATCGCGATCGTTTTTCGTGGCGCGATTGTCGGAGAAATCTCCAGCGTAAGAAGAGGACGTTTCGAAGAGGAATGGCTATTGGCCGCTCCGTGGCCAGTGGTTTTGGCGGTGCGCGCTTTTGCTTTCGCTTTACTTGTCGTCGTCTTTCGTTTGATCGGCATACTTCCGTTCAGCATCATCCGGCTGCGATGGCGAAAAGGGGCCACGCAGAGTTCATCCGTCGACTCTTTCCATCAGCAAGACCTGCTCGCTGTCATCAACCTCGTCCAGCTTCACTTCGATAATTTCGCGGTCTGTGGTTTGGATGGTGCGTCCGACAAAGCTTGCCTCAATCGGCAATTCCCGATGTCCGCGATCAATTAATGTCAGCAACTGCACTCGTTTCGGACGACCATGATCGATCAGCGCATCGAGAGCGGCGCGTACCGTGCGGCCGGTGTACAGCACATCATCCACCAGCACCACGACGCGTCCCGTCACGTCGAGCCCGAGAGCGCCGGGGTTGACCACCGGACGCGTTCCACGGGTGGTCAGGTCATCGCGGTAGAAACTGATGTCGAGCGTTCCTACATCGATCGGCTTGTTCTCGATCCCCTCCAGCAGCTTCGCCAGTCGCTTGGCCAGGGGAACACCGCGCCGACGGATTCCAACCAGTGTCAGGTCGTCGGTGCCATTATTCTTCTCCACGATTTCATGCGCCAGCCGCACCAGGGTGCGCTCAATCTCCGACGAAGACATCAGGCGGGACTTTTCACGCAGTAACGGAGTGGATTGCATGTCTTGGGCAGTCATTTTCATGTTCTCCGCTTGATCATACGAGTCCGATTCTCAGCGCACAAGCACAACCATCACTCGACTTATGAAAATTTTCCTGCATCGCTTTCCTTTTCAGAACCATTGCAGAATCAAAGTTTTCATCCGCGCCACATCCATTCCACCCCACCGCCCGTACTTCAGTTGCAGACCAACTGCGACGCAACAGTTGAAAGGAAAATATCAGCAATGAAGAAGAATATTCTCACCCTGCTTGTGGCATTGACGTTCGGTTGTATGGGTGTGCATGCAAACGCGCAAAAAGATCCCATGGTCGGCGGCGCTGCCATGTACCCTACCAAAAATATCGTTGAAAACGCCGTCAACTCCAAGGACCACACCACCCTGGTCGCAGCCGTCAAAGCTGCCGGACTGGTCGAAACGCTGGAGGGTCCTGGTCCATTCACCGTCTTCGCGCCAACCAACGAAGCCTTTGCCGCACTGCCTGCGGGCACCGTCGACAACCTGTTGAAACCGGAAAATAAACCCACGCTCGTCAAGATCCTCACCTACCACGTGGTGCCTGGCAGACTCACCACCCGGGACCTGAAAAAAATGATCAAACAGGGCGACGGCAAGGCCGAGCTCAAGACGGTCCAAGGCGGTACGCTCACCGTAAGCATGAAGGATGGCAAATACATGCTGACGGATGAAAAAGGTGGCACGGCCATGATTACCATTCCGAATGTCATCCAGTCTAACGGAGTGATACAGGTCATCAACGCCGTGTTGATGCCGAACTAAATCACTCACTCACCCACTCTCTCTTGTGTGCTATCGAAAGGGCGTCCCCAGTGGACGCCTTTTCTGTGCTGAAAATTCTTGATGTCCCACCCCGGTCTTCGGTGTAGGATGCGGCATGATGACGATCGCATTCGAATGGAGGACAGCCATGGTCATTCGCATTCTCAAGCGTCGAATTTTCGCCGTTTCAGTGCTTATTCTCGTCATCGTCGGTGCAAGTCCCATCTCTGCGAAGTCGCATGACTACCCGATGCGGTTACAAGTGATTCACTCTCGTTGGCACGGCCGCCACGGCTGGATCGAGGGGTATGGGCACGGCAACCTGATGACGGGGCAGCCCGGAGCGCCTCCCAAACAAGGCATGGATTTCGAATATTCATGCAGCACCCCAGTACGCCATACCTTTGCGCCCGACACTTATCCGGCACGCTACGGCAAGAACAATCTGGAAGTGGTCGTACTGTTGCCGGAAATGGGTAGCGACAAGGGGAAGGAGTGCACCCTGAAAATCGAGATGAA
The DNA here is from genome assembly GCA_963794795.1 of uncultured Acidobacteriota bacterium. GTDB lineage: Bacteria > Acidobacteriota > Terriglobia > Terriglobales > Acidobacteriaceae > JAKAAZ01. Next base: position 513,457 of record CAWCFC010000022.1, read on the forward strand.
GGATTTTGTCTACCAGGGAGGCCGCGGCGGCACTCTGTGGTCAGTCCCGTTGGCGGGCGGGCAGCCCACTCAGATCCAGGAAGATGGCGGAACCGGTGGAAATGATCAGTAGTCTGCAGTGACAGCGGTGGACGTGCGAGCATGACTCGATGTGGCCACCCATGCTGGGATTATCATGGCCGCTTTCGGCCGTCGAGGGCGACGAATGGAAATTCGTGATGCGGTTGAAGCCGACTTCGAGGAGATCACCGCAATCTACAACGAAGTCCTCACTCACTCCACCGCCATCTACAATGATCAACCGGCAACCGTGGAGGAAAGACTGGCATGGTGGCGAGCCCGGCAGCAGCAGGGGTTTCCTGTGATCGTTGCCACTGAAGGGGCTGCGGTCAAGGGATTTGCGACGTTTGGAGATTTTCGTTCCTGGCCCGGCTACCGATTCACGGTGGAGGGAACAATCCACATTCACGCTTCCGCGCGCGGCCAGGGGATTGGCAAAGCGCTGCTGGCGGAGCTAATTCGCCGAGCCACAGCGTTGGGCAAACATACTATGATCGCCGGAGTGGACTCGGAGAATCATGCATCGATCCAGTTCTTACAGCGCGCAGGATTTGAACAGGTCGCGCATCTACGTGAGGTGGGTTACAAGTTCGACCGATTTCTTGACCTGATCTTTCTGCAGTACTGGCTCACGTCGCCCACGCGTGAGCTATCCAATCGGAATCCTGCGTGAGGAGAATCGCAACTTCGTTGAGACTCCCCAATCTGCTGGAATTCAAACTTCCGCCAGGCTATTGCTGGCCGCCACCAGCGCCCTCACCGCCACCGCCGGCACCCGCACCGCCCTGTCCGCCAAGACTCCACGAAGCTGAGAACAGATTCTGTCCCGCCGACGGCGAGGCCCGAAGGATCGGCTCCACGCCTGCCAGCAGCGTACATGCAGTCAGCGAACCGGGCTCTCCCTGGGTCGCGACAATCATCACCGCATCCCCATGATGCAGATCCGACAACTGAATCACAGGGGTGCGTTGCAACATCTGGGAGATTTCCCCGCCGCGGCGTCCAGCACCAGGCTCGGTCGATATCTGAGCCGGTGTAGTTTGCGCAACTGCAGGCGGCGTTGCCGGGGCCGAGGCATGGGCTGCCTCGGGTCCGCGAGCATTGGCGCCCTGCGCTTCATGGCCAACTGAGCCCGCCTTCAGGCGCTCCGCAATAGCTTGCGCCATCGTGGGATCGAGTTTATGCAGCTGGGAGTCGGCATTCATATGAATGACGACCGGCTTCTTCGTTTTGAAATCTGTCACCGTCAGTGTGTTCGCAGCCGCGTCGGCAGACACTACAGACCCGGCAATATTGCGGAAGCTGCCGGCAACAATTTCTTCCGCCTGCATCTGCGCGCCGTCCGCGCTCCGATCTCCCCGGGCACGAAGCTGGTCGCCGGGAAGGATTTGATTCAACGTGGACACCTTGGTATCGCTGAACTTGATCGAGCCCGGCGCATACAGGCGCACCACCGTCTTGGGAGTGGTATGGATCGTCACCGTCGTGTTCAGGTGAGCAATCGTCACGGTTCCCGCCGACGCATCCACAGACTTCACAATTCCGCCAACCCCGCGTCGTTGCCAGTCTGCCTCTTCAGCCTGGTGCTCTTTGGCGATATCGGCTTGACGCATGGCAATCACCAGGGTTGCGGTGGGGCCTGATCCATCGGCGGCGGCTCGAACTGCGACCAGTACGCGGTCGCCAACTTCCAAATCTGTCAGGTGAATGGGCTTGGCGCCTGCAATGGTTTTTGCTCCAGGCATCGTTTCCAGCAGCCGTGCCGAATCGGCGACCGTCACCGTAGTCGGCGGTCCAGAATCTGGCTTGACGGTCAGCGATTGACCTTTCACGGAAACAACTGACCCGACCAGGCGGCTCACGGTCGCCGGTTGGGCGCTGGTCTGTTGCGCAAGCAGCGTGCACGTCGCAGGGGGCAGAAGACTCGCCAATCCCCCAATCAACACAAGCGAGCCTAGGAAGCGAAGTGAGCCCATAGAAAACCTTTCTCCTTGCACGCCACACGTCCGACCGGCGCACCGTGGTTCTACTGCAGATGGTGACGTTCGATCCGCCGGAAGGTTTCACGAATCGAGCACATACTATACCCTTTTCGGAAGAGTCGGCTATTTCACCCAAACTGCGCCACGTCGAGGGAACTTTGCATTTGACCACGACGTACCTCCAATCCAGACAGGTTGCGATCGGAGGCAACACAATGACCTTGCCCACTCAACGAATATTCCCAACCCCCAGGATGGTTCTGGCCGCAGCCATTCTTGCTGCTTGCAGCGCTGCCTGCGTAGCTCAGAGTTCGGATTCCAAAAAGGATTCGGACTTCAATCTGGCGCTCCATGCCAACACCCACGTCACCGCTGCGGATATTGGATTGCCGGAGTATCCCGGCGCCGCACCCTACAAAAATCCAAACGATAAGGATTCTGACTCCGCGGTCGACCTGGGATTCAGCTTCGGCAACGTGCATTTCCTGGTGAAAGCCGCCAGCTACATTACATCGGATTCTCCCGCGCAGATCCTGGCCTTCTATCGCAAGCCGCTGTCGCATTACGGCCAGGTTCTGGAGTGCGATCACGGCCATCCGGTGGGCTCGCTGACGCAAACGCGCACGGGTCTTACCTGCAGCGATGACCCCGGTGTCACTTCCGATTCCAAAGACGATGCCTCCAGCGGCCACGAACTGCGTGCTGGCCGACCCACCCGCTACCGCCTCGTCGGCATTGATGAATCGCATTCCGGCTCGACGCGCTTCGGCATCGCCTACATTGAATTGCCCAAAGATAACGACGGAAATAACGAAACCAAGTAACTCCGCTCGCCTATGATGGAGAAGATTCTGTACGAGGGCGAGCATGTCCCGAAACAACCGAGATCGAATTGCCGTTCTGGCGTGTGAGTCAGGCATCGCCGTTGGCAATGCACGCGCGGAGATCGCCTCGTGATCCGCCGCTGGCTCGGCTGGCTGGTTCGATATTTCCCGGTTCTGGTCGGTGTCGTTTTGCTGCTATACATCGGAGATTGGGTGGTCTTTGAAGTTCGCGTCGCGCACGGTACCGCCTACAGCACGGTGGAAGTCGACCAGTATCTGGCCACCGCTCTGAAAGGGCAGAAAACCGAATACGACTTGATGGGATCAACTCAGGAGACGTGCACCCGCTCGATTTTTCCACAGAAGTGGAATCCTCCCTGCTGGTGGCTGAAGCGGCATAGTTCCAAGTGGGAATAAATCCCGGCGATTGTTGCATTTCACTTATAAAGTCAGTGCGCATTTAGATGGTGAATGAGCGCAACTCCTGCCCCCAAAGGGCGTCTAATTAGGTATCGTCTCGGCTGTAGACGCGTTTCTATGCATTTGCCAAAACTTGAGCGCCGTCCGGAACTGGATGCTTTGCGTGGGCTCTTCCTGGTATGGATGACGCTGACGCATCTTCCCACCCGGTTCAGCGACTTCGTCAATCAACCCATCGGCTATGTCACCTCCGCGGAAGGCTTCGTGTTCCTCTCTGCGCTGCTGGTGGGGCGGCTCTATGTTCGCGAGTTGCTGCAGGACGAGCCCCGGGTTCGACGCCAGCTGTGGAAGCGCTCGCTGAAAATCTACGGCTATCACCTGCTGCTGCTGGGTTTTGCTTTTACCGTGGCCGCGGCGGTCGCAGTCCACACGCATAAAGTGGCGTTGACCAATCTTCTCGACTTTTACCTGGCGCATCCGGGTGTGGCGATTGTGGGCTCCATCCTGCTGATCTATTGCCCGCCGCTGCTCGACATCTTGCCCATGTACGTCACGTTCCTTTTCTTTACTCCGCTATTGCTTTCGGCGTCATGGCGCTATGGGTGGAAGAAGATTCTGGCAGCTAGCGGCGCGGTGTGGCTGCTGGCTCAGTTTGGTCTGCGCGACCTGGCGCACAATGCCATCGTCAGCGTGACGCATCTGCGAATTCCGCTGCAGGAGACGGGCGCCTTCAATCTGTTTGCCTGGCAGGCGGTTTGGATTGGCGGCTTGTGGCTGGGCGCGACGTCGGCCGTCGGTGTGGTTCCTCTGCGGAAAATCCCCGCCTGGGGCGCGGCAGTGGCCGCCGCCGTCTGCCTGTTCTTTGTGGGAGTCCGTCATAGCTGGCTGGGACCCCACCTGACGCAACAGGCGCTGGGAATGTGGCTGGACAAGTGGCAGATCGGCCCGCTGCGCGTGCTCAATCTGCTCGCATTCATGGTGGTTTTTTACTGGCTGCGGAAATATGTGCTGCGAGCGGTCGCCATTGAGCCTTTTCTTACTCTGGGCAAAGCCTCCCTGCACGTCTACTGCGCCCACCTGTTCTTCGTGTTCGCAGGGCTGGCATTGCTGTATGGCGAAGTCGAGCAGCTTCACGGCATGATGGCGATTTCACTGGTCGCGGTCACCTTTGCCGTGCTCATCCTGGTGGCACTGAACGAAGCCAGAAAGCGACGCCGGAATCGTGAAGCGAAATTGCGGCAACAAGCCGAGGCAAGCTCCATCCCTGCCCGCGAAGCCGCTTAAATGGCCAGGTCGGCGGCAGATGGTCTAACTCAATACGGCAGCGATTGCCTGACGGAGCACTGTTTGATCGGCAGGGCCCAGAACACCGAGTTTCTTGAGGACGAGATTCTGTTCGAGGGTAGCGAAAACAGGCTTGATCGCCGAGGGCTTCAAGGGATTGGCTGCTTGCCATTGGCTTATCCGAACTTCGCCCAAACTGGCGAGCGAATGCACTTGGCTGGTAATCGCCAGGATGACCACATCTGGTTTAGCGAGGTTATATGCGCGACTGCTGACAACGACGGCTGGCCGCTGCTTGAAGGTGGTCTGGTTCGTAAACGGAAACCGGACGAGAACTACGTCCCCGAACTCATAAGGCATCGTAAACGTCGTCTTCCGGGTTGTTCCAGATCGACTCAAAAGCGGGAGTGCTCATCGCAGCGGCAGAGCGGGTCAACTCCCGATCCTGTCTCCGGAAGCGAAGAAATTCCACGAAGTCCTCTACCTCGGTAATCTGCTCGGCGCTGAGTGTCTGGATTTTCTCGCTCAATGTATTGAGATTCGAATTCATATCGCGCTCCAGAACCTGTCTTTCTTTGATTTTACCGCATCTTCTGCTCCTGCCATTTAGGGCGGCAAGGAGCTTGCGCATATGTACCTTGAACCCTCGCAATTCCAGAGCCGCATTGCGGCAGATCCAGGATTTGCTGCCTCGCAAAGCAAGGACAGTAGGTGAATGATCGAAACAGATCAAACTTCACCGTTCCTGCCGAGTCCGTGCGCAAAGGATTAACTGCCTTTCTTTTTCTGCCGCGCCGCGCGGCCTTGCTTCACCCAGCCAGGCTTCACCGTCTGTCGAGAGCGGCCAAGGGCCAGCGCCCCCGCCGGTACCGGCTCCGTAATGCAGGAGGCTGCGGCAACATAGCTGTCGTCTTCCAGCGACACCGGTGCGACCAGCGTGGAGTTGCTGCCGACAAACACGCGGTCCCCAATTTGCGTTGGGTGTTTGTTCAAGCCGTCATAATTGCAGGTGATCACACCGGCGCCAATGTTGCAGCCGGCACCGATAGAAACGTCGCCGAGATACGTCAGATGATTCGCCTTCGATTTTTCTCCCACCCGTGCATTCTTGGTTTCGACAAAGTTGCCGACGTGAGCCTCGCGGCCAATCTGGCTGCCAGGACGCAGATGTGCGAACGGGCCGATGAAGGCGCCGTCGCCGATGGTCGCCTGGTCCAGCACGCAGCTATTGCGAACCAGCACACCGTCACCAATCTTCGAATCCTGAATCACGGAATATGACCGAATCCTGCAATCCTCGCCTACCTGGGTCTCGCCCAGCAATTGCACAAACGGCTCCACGATGGTGTCCGCACCCACGATCACATCCGCGTCGATGATGCACGTCTCCGGCCGATGAATCGTGACCCCTTGCGCCATCAGCGCTCGCGCAGCCTGCATGCGTAGCGCGCCTTCCAGCTCCATCATTTCGGCGATCGTGTTGGCCCCCAGCACTTCCGTTGCGTCGGCGATTTCGTACGCCACCACGCGTTCGCCGGCGGCGCGCAAAATAGCCGCCATGTCCGTCAGGTAATACTCCCCGTGGGTGTTGTTGGACTGCAACGCGTCAATGTGCCGATACAGCGTGTCGATGTGAAACACATAGATTCCCGAGTTGATTTCTCCAATGTGCTGCTGATCGCCGGTCAATGCTTTCTGCTCGACGATCGCGGCGACCTCCGGGTTGGTCGGCGATACGCGAACCACGCGCCCATATCCAAACGGATTTTCCGGCCGAGTGGTCAGAATCGTCATGGCAGCCTTTTGGGCCTGATGAAAATTGCGTAAATGCTCGATGGTTTCCGGCCGGATTAGAGGGACATCGCCGGAAAGCACCAGCAGATCGCCTGGCCCGCAGACGGATTCCGCCAAACACTGCACGGCATGTCCGGTGCCCAATTGCTGCGTTTGCAGCACAAAATGCACACCTGAAGCCGACATGGCGCGCTCCACCTCTTCGGCCTGGTGGCCGACGACGACAAAAACCTGATCCGGCGAGGTGACCTTCAGCACGGCATCCAGCACATGCTGTAACAACGGTTTCCCGGCGATTGAGTGCAACACCTTGGCGCGTTTCGACTTCAGCCGCGTACCTTTTCCGGCGGCAAGAATGGCTGTGGCAAATGGTTGAGATTCCATAACGTACTCATCGTCTCACAGCTACGGGATCAGAATTCAGGATCGGGATGCAAACCCACCTGAAGCTGCCTCATAAACTCGAAATCGCTGAATACCTCTGGCGTGAGACCCGCATTCAAAGCGGGTCTCAGGTCGTTGGCCGAAGTCGCGACCCCAGCGATGAGACAGCTTCCTGTGGCCGACTCAGCCGCTCGGGTGTACGCTGTGGCAAAGGCTAAACGGTTTCGCCAAAGACCTGCATCGAAACAGGCAAAGATCAGGCCACCCAGCGGTCTGCAATTCAGGTTTCGCACAGGAGTGAAGAATGCGTCCACGTCTTCAAACTGGTTTTCGGGCTGTCTCCGGTTTGCTCATGTTGAGTGTCGTCTGCGTCATAGGATGTAACGGCTGCGGCTCCAGCAATAATTCGGCAAGTACCACCGGGACAACAGGGACGACTGGTACAACTGGGACGACGGGTACCACGGGCACTACCGGCACCACCGGGACAACAGGGACCACCGGTACCACGGGCACCACCGGCACGACGGGTACCACGGGCAGCGGCGTGCAGGTGCTGACGTATCACAATGACAACACCCGCGAAGGGCAAAATACCCAGGAAACCATCCTGACGACGACGAATGTCGCCTCCTCCACCTTCGGCAAGGTTGGCTTTGATTCGACGGATGGCAAGGTGGATGCCGAGCCGCTTTATGTTCGCGGAGTGACCATTGGCGGCGCCACTCATAACGTTCTGTATGTCGTCACGGAGAATGACTCCGCCTACGCCTTTGACGCCGACTCGGGCGCAGCTCTCTGGCATGTTTCTACGCTGGGCACCGGAGAAGTCTTCAGCGATGACAGGGGCTGCGGCCAGGTGACGCCGAACATCGGCATGACGTCGACTCCCGTGATCGACCCCAAGGCAGGCGCCCACGGAACCATCTTCATGGTCGCGGCCAGCAAGGATAGCAGCGGCAACTACCATCAACGCCTGCACGCTCTCGACCTGACAACCGGGGCGGAGCAGTCCGGCAGCCCAATCAACATACAGGCCACCTATCCCAGCACTGGACCGGAAAGCTCGAACGGCCAACTGGTCTTCGATCCCAAGCAATATAACGAACGTGCCGGGCTCCTGCTGTTGAATGGCGTGGTGTATCTCGGCTGGTCCTCCCACTGCGACAGCGAACCCTATACCGGCTGGCTCATGGGGTACAACGAGAGTTCGCTCGCGCAAACCAGCGTGTTGAATCTGACGCCCAATGGATCGGAGGGCTCCATCTGGCAATCGGGCGCAGGACTGGTGGCGGATTCCTCCGGCAACATTTATTTCCTCGATGCCAACGGAAGCTTTGGCACCACGTTGAACGCCAGCGGAATGCCGGCGAACGGGGATTACGGCAACGCATTCATGAAAGTCTCTACCAGTGGCAACAAGTTGACGCCCGTGGATTACTTCACCATGTCGAACACAGTATCAGAGTCGAATATGGACGAAGATCTGGGCTCCGGCGGAGCCATGTTGCTGCCCAATGAGACGGACTCGACTGGAACCGTGCGGCAGTTGGCGGTCGGCGCCGGCAAAGATGCCAATATCTACGTTGTGGACACCAGCAACATGGGCAAATTCAACTCCGGCGGCAACACCATCTATCAGGAACTGGGTGGAGCGCTGACCGGCCAGGAATTCGGCATGCCGGCCTATTGGAACAACACCGTGTACTACGGCGGCGTCGGCGATTCAATTCGCGCCTATCCCATCACGCAGGCGAAGCTGGCCACCAGTCCCAGCTCCAAGACCGCCCATCCATTTCCCTATCCCGGCGCGACGCCGAGCATTTCCTCGAACGGTACCTCGAATGGAATTCTCTGGGCCGTCGATAACAGCAGTCCTGCGGTTTTATACGCCTATGATGCAACCAACCTGACGAAGGAACTCTACGACAGCAGCCAGGCGGCGGCCAGTCGTGATCAGTTCGGCCCAGGGAATAAATTCATTACGCCAATGATTGTGAACGGCAAAGTCTACGTGGGTACGCAGACCGGCGTCGCCGTGTTCGGACTGCTGCAGTAGCGGAGTTTTAGGATCAATTCAGTCGGGCGTTCTTCCCGTATGAATAAACGCATTGACACCCGTTTTTTAGAATTTTACCCTGAATCCATGGAAGTGCATCTCACGCCCGATCAGCAAGCGTTTGTCCAACAGGCCGTTGCGTCGGGCAGGTTTCAGCGCGAGGAAGAAGCGCTCCAGGAGGCATTTGCCTTATGGGAAGAGCGTGAGCGTAAACGAGCGGAGATTTTGGCCGCGCTTGACGACGCTGAGAAGGGTCTGGATTCAGGAGATTTCACTGACTACGTTGACGCATCACTTCCACAGCTGGCAAATGATCTAAAGCGTGAGGCGCGGGCCACGCGCGGCAATGGTTCCAACGGGTGACCTATCGCCTGAGCCGTCGAGCACGGCGCGACCTGCTTCATATCTGGAACTACATCGCTGAGGACAATGAATCGGCTGCTGACCGTTTTATCGATCTGATGATCCAGCACTTTCAATTGCTGGGGAGAAATCCGCACATAGGCCGTCACCGAGACGAACTGCGCGCCGGATATCGTAGTTTTCCGGTTGGTCAATATCTAATTTTCTATCGTGTACTGGAACCTGGCATACAGATCATGCACGTAATGCATAGGAGGCGGGACATTGAGAGCCAGTTTGGTGCTTGAGTCGGTTCTGTCAGGCTTCTGCTAATTCATTCCTGCACTGTAAGCGTTTCCACTCGAACGATCAGTGAATCGACGGTGAGGTTCTTTTCTCGGCCGATCCTCCTTGCCTCGACATTTTAATTTCTCAAGCTGTGAATATTGATCCCTCACCCTTCGCCAGATTTTCTATCCGGCGGCTCGACGAAAATGGGGAAGCGCACATCACGGTCGTGAATTGTAAAAATAGTCGTCATAACGAGCGTCGATTCCGGAACCCGCGCATCCATAGTAGACAGAAAAGGAGAAACACCTATGCCGCCCGTCACCTACGAAATTGATTCGACCCATTCCGCCGTCCACTTCAGCGTCCGCCACCTGATGGTCTCCAATGTGCGCGGGGAATTCACCAAGCTTTCCGGCACGGTCAAATTTGATGCCGAAAACCCTGCAGCTTCGTCTGTCGAGGCCACCATCGACGCCAACTCCATCAGCACCCGCGACGCGCAGCGCGATGGGCACCTGAAGAGCGCGGATTTTCTGGATACAGAGAAGTTTCCCACCATCACGTTTCGCAGCAAAAAGGTTGAGATCGAGCCCGGCGGCGGAAAAGTGACCGGCGACTTGACGATTCACGGAGTCACCCGCGAAATCACTTTGGACGTCGAAGGCCCATCGCCTGAAATGAAGGATCCCTGGGGCAAGCAGCGCATCGGCGCCTCTGCAACTGCCAAGCTCAGCCGCAAGGAATTCGGCTTGACATGGAATGCGGCTCTGGAAACAGGTGGCGTGATGATCGGCGACGAAGTGAAGATCAACGTCGAAGTTGAGTTTGTCCGCGGATAATGCACTGGGAAGATGACGCGTTTTGCATGGCTCTCAGAAGCACGGGGCAGCAGGCTTCCTTGTGCTTCTGAGTTGCGCTTGAAAATGCGTTGAAGGGATCGAGATTATTCTGTCCAGCGGCGGAAGATGAGCGCGCCGTTGGTGCCGCCGAAGCCGAAGGAGTTCGACAGGGCAACGTCGATCTTGTGCGCGACCGGCTTGTTCGGCGTGTAGTCGAGCGTGCAGGCCGGGTCAGGATCAACCAGGTTCATGGTCGGCGGAATCATCCCATTCTGCATGGCCATCACCGTGATGCCGGCTTCCAACCCGCCAGCACCGCCGAGCAGGTGCCCGGTCATCGACTTGGTCGAGCTAATTTTGAGCTTATGGCTGGTGGCATGTTCGCCGAACACGTTGGCAATCGCCGTCGATTCCAGCGCATCACCTAGCTGTGTAGAAGTTGCGTGCGCATTCACGTAATCAATTTCTTGCGGTTGGATGCCGGCACTGCGAATGGCATTCAGCATCGCGCGCGCGCAGCCTTCGCCTTCCGGCGCCATGCTCGACATGTGATACGCATCCGCGCTCATGCCGTAGCCGATAATTTCCGCCAGAATCTTCGCTCCCCGAGCCTTGGCGTATTCCAGGTCTTCGAGAATTAAAATTCCCGCGCCTTCGCCGATCACAAAACCGTCGCGATCTTTGTCGAAGGGACGGCATGCATGCTTGGGATCGTCATTGCGCGTAGACAGGGCGCGCATGGCAGCGAATCCGCCAACGCCCATCGGCGTAATCGCCGCTTCCGAGCCACCGGCAAACATCACGTCAGCGTCGCCGCGCTCAATGATCCGATAGGCATCCCCAATGGAGTGAGCGCTGGTGGTGCAGGCCGTCGCTGTTGCCTCGTTCGGACCCTTGGCGCCGTAACGGATGCTGACTTGCCCGGCGGCAAGATTCACGATGGCTGCGGGAATAAAAAATGGAGAGATTTTGCGGGGACCGCCAGCCAGCATGGCACTGTGTTCCCGCTCAATGATGTCGAATCCGCCGATTCCGGAGCCGATGTGGACGCCCACCCGCTCGGCATTTTCCGCCGTGATCTGCAATCCGGAGGATTCCAGTGCTTCTTGCGCGGCGGCCAGCGCGAAGTGGATGAATCGTCCCATCTTGCGCGCTTCTTTTTTTTCAATGAAAAGGTGCGGGTCAAAGTTCTTGACTTCCGCCGCAAAGGTGACCGAGAAACCCGTCGTATCAAAGGCTGTGATGGGCGCCATACCGCTTTCGCCCGCCAACAGATGGCTCCATACCTCAGCTGCGGTCTTGCCTACACCGCAAATAAGGCCAATGCCTGTAACTACGACACGCCGCTTCAAGACTAGTTGCCGCCTTTACCATTCTTTTTGATGTAGTCGACAGCATCCTGCACAGTCTTGATCTTCTCGGCTTCTTCATCCGGAATTTCCAGATCGAATGCCTCTTCAAACTGCATCACCAGTTCGACCACATCCAATGAGTCCGCTCCCAGGTCTTCCTGGAACGATGCCGTGGGAGTTACTTCTGCTTCATCAACCTGCAACTGCTCCACAATAATCTGTTTCACTTTTTCTTCAACGGCCATGTCTTTCTCCTAAAACCTTTGTTTGAACGTCAAAACTTTTGCTGCATTGCGAACATCGAATTGGCACCATGCAAACAGCTGCCAGGGCAGGCATGCACTGGGAATCTCACTTCGGGCACCTCATTCAGAGTACAGCCAAACCGCCATTGCGGGCACACTGTTCCCCTGCAAGCGTTTATGCTCGAAATTCGAGTGTACTGAGGGCCTGTGCCAGTGTAAAGCCGCACAGGCATTTTCGGGCCCGCTGTCGCTGGAATTGTGCAGAATTCCGCTCTTGAGATCGGCAAGGGTACAGTAAGGCAGAGGCAATTTTGAAATGAATGTCGCTTCCATTGTGGGTATGGTCGGCCTGGCGGTTCTGGGCCTGCTGCTGGGCTGGTGGCTGGGAAAGTCGGGAAAATCGCACGGTGAAACACCTGCTTGCAGGCAGAGCGGAGCTCGCTGGCAACGGCGAATTACCGCCAGCAGCGCGCAAAGGACTGGAGTCGAGGAGCCAGCAACAGGAAGGCGAGATTCAAGGTCTGCGCGAAGAGCAGGTCGCGCTGGAAATGGGAAAGACGCGTTCCGAGGAACAGTTGAAGGCTGCCCAGCAAGCGTTGGCAGTGAACGGGTCGTTGCAGGCCCAGAAATGATTTGTCCGAAAACGTTTAAAGTCGCTGGCCGCCGATGACATTCTCAGAACAACAAACGAAGCAGTTTCTGCGTTGGCATCTGAAGAATTTGACGCCAAACAGCAGGCCATCGACACGTTGCTAGAGCCAGCGAAAGAGACGCTCGTCAAGTTGGACAGACGCAAAGCGATCGGACAACTGAGTACCAAGCGGGAAGGCGCTCATAGAGAACTCGGGCACGCAGAGCTTGCAAATGGATCAAGACCAGAGAAAGCTACAGCAGGCTGCCACGGCATTGTCCTCCGCGTTGCGGGACACACGTACAACAGGAAAATGGGGGGAAATTCATGTTGCGCCGCGTGCGTGGAACTGGCCGGAATGGCCGAGCACTGCGTACTTCGACTCGGCAACACATGCAAGGCAACGAGTCGATCCGGCGCACGACCTGATCGTAGTTCACTTGCCCAATGGGCGCAAAATCATCATGGATGCCAAAACATCCGCTCAACAGCTTACTGGATCCGCAACGAGCGCCAGGATGAATCAATGCGAACAACAGAAGCTCAAGAGAGCATGCGCGGAGCATTCGCGCACATGCACTTGGCTTGGCCAAGCGGCGATATGAAAAAACATTTGAGGACGCGATCGGATTTGTGGTCTGTTTTATCCCAGGCGACGTGTACTATTACGCCGCGCTGCAAGCGATCCTGGACTGTTTGAAGTCGCCGCAAACGAGAAGATCATCTTGGCGACGCCGACCACATTGATCGCGCTATTGAAGGCCGCCGCCTTCGGCTGGCAGCAGGATTCCTCACGTCGCGAGGCAAAGGAAGTTCTCGAACAAGCCCAGGCCGTATATGACAGGCTGACCACGGCCGCAGGCCATCTGGCAGGGTTGGGGGGCAATCTAAATAAGAGCGTCGAAAGCTACGACAAACTGATTGGCTCTCTGGAGCGCAATGTGTTTCCTGCCGCGCGCCGTATGAAGGAGTTGGGGATCAGCGGGGAGGAACTGCCGTCGCTTGCGCCGCTTGATAAGACAACCCGGCAATTGCAGGCGCCCGATTGGCAATTGGATGATTCGTCCAACGGGATTGCCCTGGCTGCAGGCGCCGCCGCGGAAGAAAGGCAAGAAGAATAATGCGCCAGCGCAAAGAACTGCATCGCATTGGGCGGGTCGGTTGGCTGCGCGCCGCCGTGCTGGGCGCAAACGACGGCATTCTTTCGACAGCCAGCCTTGTGCTTGGCGTGGCGACGTCGCACGCATCCCACAGCAATGTCGTTGTCGCCGGAGTTGCCGGCCTGGTCGCAGGTGCTATGTCGATGGCTGCAGGGGAATATGTCTCCGTCCACTCCCAGGCAGATACCGAACGTGCCGAGCTGGAACTGGAGCGGCATGAATTGAAAACCGACAACAGGGGCGAGCATAAGGAACTGGCAGAGATCTACGTGGAGCGCGGCCTGGACCGGACCCTGGCGAAACAGGTAGCGCAGCAGTTGATGGCCCACGACGCACTCGAGGCGCACGCGCGCGACGAACTGGGCATCACCACCACCAATGCGCCTCATCCCATCCAGGCAGCTCTCGCGTCTGCGGCTAGTTTTGCCGTCGGAGCCGCGCTCCCGCTGGGCGTTGCAGCCATCACGCCAGACACAAGATTGTTATATCTGGTCGCTGGCACTTCACTTTTATTTCTCGCCGGGTTGGGAGCGCTCGCGGCGAAAGTTGGTGGCGCGCAAGTGTTGGCAGGCGCGCTTCGAGTCACTTTCTGGGGAGCGCTGGCGATGGCGGTAACCGCAGGGGTAGGTGCATTATTTGGGGCCGCAGCATAACCCGCTGGTGGGCGCGAAGCCGTCTCATCGCATCCATTGGTGAAGGGGACTTTCATGGATCATCCGAGCGAATCGCCACGCAAACATCTTGAGAACAACGATGAAAGCCATCGTCAGTGCAGCGCCGCAAAACGAGCCCTGGCGGCGATCGGTGTGGGCGCACTCGCGATCTATGGCGCGCGCGTGCTGATCAATCTCTTCGGGCCGTCACTGCCGTATTCCATGCGCGAATGTCCCGGCGGCTCCAACGACTCTGCCGAATTTCTTGAGTTCCTCAGCCTGGTCACGGATGCACCCCTTCGCCACGCGCATATTGAGGCGTTGAAAAATGGTCCCGAATTCTACCCGGAGGAAGTGGCCGCGATTCGCAGAGCTCGCCGCGCCATCGACATGGAGTTTTACGAGTTCAAAGAAGGTAAGGTCAGCGCGGTTTTCCTTGAGGCGTTGACGGAGCGCGCGCAAGCAGGCGTTGAAGTTCGTGTGGTGCTGGATGCGATCGGCAGCTTCACAACTCGAACTTCCTACTTTAAAGAATTGAAGGCGGCGGGCGGCAAGATGTATTGGTATCATCCGCTGCGCTGGAACACCTGGCAGTTTGCCAACAACCGCAGCCATCGCAAGCTGCTGGTCATCGATGGGCATACGGCCTTCGTCGGCGGCGCAGGTATCGCGGATCACTGGATGATGGAGACCCGCCAGGGTCCTGCCTGGCGCGACACCATGTTTCATCTGCAAGGCGATGCGGTCGGCGGATTGATCTCCACCTTCTCTGAAAATTGGCTGGAAGCTTCCGGCAAGATTCTGACCGGTCATCAGCAGTTTCAATTTCACGGCGGTCATCGAGGCGTTCCCTCCCTGGTTGTTTCCAGCACGCCCAGCGGAGGCGGCACGCATGCCCGCATCCTGTTTCAAGCGCTCATCAAAAGCGCGAAGAAAAATATTGTCATCACCACGCCGTATTTCTTGCCCGATCGCAGCGCGCGACATGCGTTGGAAGAAGCCAGCCAGCGCGGCGTCAAGGTTCGCATCCTGGTGGCTGGACCGCACATCGATCATCCCGCAATTCGGCGCATGAGTCGCCACGATAGCCGCCATCTGCTGCAGGCCGGAGCGAAAATTTTCGAGTATCAGCCATCCATGATTCACGCCAAAATTATGGTTGTGGATGAGCGGTGGTCCGTTTTCGGATCGACCAACTTCGATCATCGCTCCTTCGCGTTGAACGATGAGATCAACGTCGCAACCATTGACCGAAGGCTGGCAGAAACGCTGGTGGATCAATTTGAGGATGATCTGAAGCAGAGCCGCGAACTGACGCTGGAGATGTTGAAAAGCCGCAAACTGACCAGTCGTGCAGAACTGCTGGCAGGGGCTTTACTGGAGCGCGAGAGTTAACCGCGTTGCTCTTGATTGTGATTCGTCGAAATCGGCGGCGCGACAAATCCAAATTCGTTATCGATCGCTTCTGCGATTCCAAGAACAACTTCATCTTCGAATGGCCGCCCTGCCACCTGTACTCCAATCGGCAAGCCTTCCTGCGATTTGCCGACAGGGACCACGGCCGCCGGCGCGCCCAGCAAGTTGAACCATTGCGTGTAACGCATCGCATCCAGATATTCGACCCGCTGGCCGTCAATCATCCACGAGCGTTCGCCGTGTCGAAACGCCGGAACGGCACACACCGGACAAAGCAACACGGGAAACGATTGCATCTCCCGCAGCATCTGGCTTCGTATCTGGTCAAGCTCAGCCCAGGCCCACAACAATTCCTCCCCGCTCAGCGGTGGTTCTCGATGCGCAATGGCAAGAAAATCGAGCAGCACCGGACTCAGATGCTCGTGCCTGCCGTCAACAATCGATTCGACAAACATAGCTCCGCAGCGCACAAAGAATTTCCACCAGAGTTGCCGCATCCTCTCCAATGCTTCAGGCCGAAAGGGCTGCACAGAAAATCCTTGCTGCTGTAACGCGCGAACCGCTGCCTGAACCGCGAGCCGCGTCTCCGCGGTCACAGGCACAAGCCCATCATCTTCAAAATAGCCGATTGGAATTTGCTTCAACTCACTGCGAGTGATCGTCCGCAACGCAACCGGCGGGCTGACCGGATCGGTCGGATCGGGATCGCATAGCGTTTCGAACAACAGGCGCACATCCTGCATGGTGCGAGCCATGGGGCCGATCGCCCCAAGAACCGAAAACGGTCCCACGCACGGAGGTTCGTGGCCGGTTGCGGGAATTCGGCCGGGCGTCGGCTTCAAACTGCAGATGCCGGTAAAGTGTGCCGGTGTGCGAACCGACCCTCCGCTATCGCTGCCCAGCCCTGCTGCCGACATGCCGCACGCAATCGCTGCAGATTCGCCGCCACTCGAGCCGCCGGAACTGCACTCCAGATTCCAAGGATTGCGTGTTTGCCCATGCAGTCGGTTGTCAGTTTCATATGCCATCAGATATTCCGGACAATTCGTTGTGCCCAAAATATTCGCGCCGGCCTGCCGCACCCGCGACACGACGACGGCATCTTCCTCCGCCAGGACGCCGCGCCGCAGCAGGCTGCCAACCTCGCAATGCAACCCTGCGACTGCAATCGAAGATTTGATCGTCATGGGCAATCCATACAGCAGGCCTCGCGGTCCCGGTGCCGTCATTAGCGCACGAGCCTGCGCGCGAATCCTCTCCGCATCCACATCGCTGAAATGCACGATGGCATTCAGCCGCGGATTCAGCAGCTTGATTTCCCGGATATGTTCTTCGGCCAACTCTACCGGCGAAATTTTTTCCGCTCTCAGCAACCGCAGCTGCTCGGTCGCGGACAGCAGCGTGACGTCGCTCAATTGGCGCCCTGAATATTGGAAGTGTGCGTTGTGTCTGACGCAGCAGGAACCGGAATGATCGGCGTCGAGTGCGCTGGCACGTAATGGAACAAATATTCCTGCGAGCTTTCGCCGGAGTTGAACCGATCATTCCACTGCAAGCGATATCGCAGCGCTGCTGGGTTCATGGGATACGCAGTGGGCTTGGAATATGGATACGACTTCATCCCATGAAACGGCATTTCATTCACAGTGAACGGCGATGCCTCGTAAAAATCCATGTCCTTTACGTAGCCGTTCGCATAGAAGAAGTAGTCGCGTTTCCATCCGGCTGGCAGAGGCGGCAGCGCAGCCGTGCTGAATTCCGCATCGATATCTTCGCCGCTGCCAAAGATGACGAAGTGATTGTCGATCGACCTCAGCAACGGTGTCACATTGCCGTAATGCGTATAGTCGCCGCGCTGGTGAGCGAAGGGGCCGGTCGCGCTGATGCGGTCGTAGCGATAGGTCAGGTCGCCAGGACTCTGTTGTTCGATCTGCTCCGGATAGCCGCGAAATTTCAGCGTCGACAGCGCCAACGGCAGCTCCGTTCGATGAATTTCCGCGGATCGATCCCTTCCGTTATCCACCAGAATCTGGTCCCAGTAAATCTGTAGATTGGTCACGATGCGCAGTCGCCTCGTTCCCGGCGGCAGCTTCCCCGTCAAGTTGACGGTGATTGTTCGCGGCAGCCCGGCAGGGAATCCCATGTCCGGCAGAATCGTCTTCCAGGTTCCGCTCGGAGTCTGCGCTTGCAGCACCGGCGGCTCTGGCTTCAGTCCTGCCTGCCATGCTGCGTACATGGACGACGCGCTGAAATATTCCACATAACCATGCAGCAGCAATCGCAGTGGATTCTTCTGCGTCCATGGGCCGATATCCAGCGTCAGGGTATGTGGATGGGCAAACCCCGCAAAAGGCAGGTTGGTAAAGTCGTGCACGTAGCGATGATCGCGATCGAGCAGCAGGCCGCGCGCATCTTCTCCATGATCGTTCCATGCCGCCGCCACAGGACGCGCTGCGCTGGTGACAATCACTTTGTCCGCGGGGAAGGGCGGCGCTTCAAGAAAGCGCGCATTCGGATACACCTCAGTTCCGTCAGGATGATCGATGGCGACGAGTCGCAGTTGATCGATGAAGTTGACTTCCTCCATGGGCTCGCCAAAGCGCAGGCTCAGGTATCCGTCGTAGGGTTTTAGCTGGCTTCCGGATACTTTGATCCATTCTTCCGGATCGGGAATATTCCTCGACGTTGGCGAAATCCAGTGACCTACAACTCCCGCGCCAATCACGTCTGTGATGAATTGATATTTCCTTCCGTCCCACGCGAACAACACTGGGCAGGAACTGCCGCGCCGATCGATTTCATCCAGCGGCGTGAATGCATCGGCCGGCACTTTCAGCTCATCCTGCAGTACGCCGGTAGGCCACAGCATGCGCACAATGTCCACATGGGTCCTATCTCCCAGCCCCGCAAGAATCTCCGGCGCACCTTGCCCCATATAGCCAGTGGCGCCGGCAACTTCCCACTTCTGCCAAAGATTCCCGGCAAAGATTTCTACCTTGGTCCCGAGCGCGGATTTGTTGTCCGCCAATCCTTTGAACGACAGGCGCACCCAATGGTTCTTGTTGCCGCCATCGTTGCGCAGCAGCACCGGCGGTCCGTGCAATTGCGTCACGATCAAATCCGCATCGCCGTCGCCATCGACATCCCCGGCCAGTAGCGCGCGTGGATGGTCGAGTTTCAAGTTTGCAAGTCCCACCGCCGCCGTCACATCCTCGAATCCTCGTGGTCCGCAGTTGCGCAATATTCGGAGTTCAGCGCCGTGTGCGGTGTCGATCAGTACAGCCAGATCGATCCAGCCATCATTGTCGATATCGATCGCAGTCAGGCCCCATCCGCGCGTTGCGTCTGCAATCGGCAGCGGCACACGCTCAAAGCGCTTGCCATCGACGTTGCGCCACAGCGTCACGCCGGGCGCGCCGGTGTGGGTGACCGCAACATCCATCCATCCATCTTTATTGAAATCGAAAACGTAGACACCATTTGTCGGCGTCAGCTTTGCATCGTTGAACAGTGGAGTTGCGCGGAACGCGCCCTCACGCGGATTGGCATAGAAAGTCGGCGCCGGGTCCGAACCGGTCACAATCAGATCGACGGCGCGATCATTGTTCAAGTCGGAGAGAGTCGCGTTGCGGGTCGCCCCGTGTCCCGCCAACCCGGTCTCGCCTGTCACGTTGGTAAACGTTTGATTGCCGTTATTGCGCCACAAAACGTTCGGCCCGCCCGCCCCCGCCAACGGTTGTCCCGTCACAAACAGGTCAAGATCGCCGTCATGGTCGTAGTCCACAAAGGTCAGGCCCGCAGCCTCGTTCTGCGGCGTGATGCCGACAGCCTTGGTGACATCCGAGAATTTCCCATGCCCCAAATTTCTAAAAAGCACAACGCGGTCGCGCAATGAAATGGCGATATCAGGAAGTCCGTCATTATCGAAGTCGCCCACGGTGCAGGCAATGGCGTCGCCGCTGACATCCAAACCGGTCTGGGTTGCAGCGACCTCTTCAATTCGACCCCCAAGATTGCGATACGCATGAATCGCATGCACACCGGTACCCAGCGCGATCAGATCGGTTTTCCCATCGCCAAACAGATCCATCATGCACGCGCCACCACCGGCTTCATCTCCTCCCTTCACGCTCGGCGACGTCTGCCCGTCGTCGCCGATCGCCTCGCGCACGAAGCGCACAGGAATCATCGGGCCGACCTCCGGTTCCGCCACATGGATTGTCTGCGCCATGGAGTAGCGGCCCATTTCCCCATATGAAATCGTCATGGGAGAGCCCAGTTTTGCGCCGGTGATGTGCTGGAATCGCTGAAACGCCAGCTTGGCATCGTCCAGCGCACCTGTTTCTTGATAAGCCCGCGCAAGCCCGAACTCCGCCGACGCGTGCAGCGGATTTAATTGCAGCGCTGCCTGGTACTGCAGAATGGCATTCTTATAATCCTTGTTTTGCTGATAGCCGCTGCCCAGCAAATAATGTGTGTCCGCATTATTTGGATCAAGCGCCACCGCGTGTTTGAAGTCCTCGATCGTTTCCGCAGTGTTGCCGTTTTTGCGCGCCACCAACCCCAGGTTGTACCACGCAGTTGTGTTCTTTGGGTCCTGGTCGACCACCTTGCGCAGCGTCGCGTTTGCCTGCGGCAGTTGTTGAGAATTGAGCATCGCGATTCCCTGGTTCAGTCGCGCAATCAGCAGCGTCGGATCTTTTTCGATGGCGGCAGAAAACAGCTCTTCCGCTCGATTGAAGTTCTGCTGATTCATGTACGCGACGCCAAGGTTGTTGAGCTGAATCGCGTTTTGTTGCGGGGTAGCGGCGATGTCGCCCCAGGCAACGGAGGTGATGAGAAGAAGAGCGGCGAATATGTGGGCGATCCGGATGCGCGGAAGCATGGGAAATACGGCTGACCTCAGTTCGCTGCGTGTGAAGCCACCGATCCTTTAGTCTACAAGATAGAAATTGGAACTCGAGATTGTGCGGCATTCAGTTCGCCCGCGATTGACAGGAGCGAATGAACGCGCTGACTTTTGCATCCCGGCGAAAACAGATCGAGGTGCGCGGAGTTTCCGACGGCATCATCTCGGGCGTGAATGGACCGGTCGAGCGTGGAGGAGCTTTGTCGAACGAAGACGTGATCGCTGTGGATTGGGCTGGATTGCTGGGGCGCGCCTCGGCGACGGAACATGCCCATCTGCCTGTCGACCTTCATCGTGACCAGTGCGTTTTCATTACCGGCGCCGGCGGATCGATTGGCTGCGCATTGACCCTGCAACTGGCCCAACTTCGCCCGCGCTTGCTGCTCCTGTTGGATTCCTCCGAACAAAAGCTGTATGACCTGGATGTAAAACTGCGACGGCTTGCGTCTCCGGCTCGCTATCTCGCGATTCTAGGAAGTATCGACGACGATGAACTCGTAAGCGAACTATGTTCTCGCCACCAGCCGGAAATGCTCTACCACGCGGCGGCCTATAAACATGTTCCGCTGATGGAATCAAATCCGCTCGCCGTGATCCTGAACAACACGCTCGGCACGTATCGCCTGGCGCAGGCAGCTGCGCGAAATCACATCCGCCATATCCTGATGGTCTCGACCGACAAAGCCGCGCGTCCCACCAGCATTATGGGCGTGTCCAAACGAATGGCGGAGCAGGCCCTGCTGGCTTGTGCCACGCCCTCGACCCGCGTGAGCTGTCTCCGCCTCGGCAATGTGCTCGCCTCAGAAGGCAGCGTCGTCGGAGTGTTTCTGGATCAGATTGCGCGCGGTGAAAACATCACGGTAACTCACCCCGATGTAGACCGATACTTTTTCACCATGGCAGAAGCAGTTTCGTTGATCCTGGAATCCGCATCCGCCCCAGGGCACGCGCAGATGTTCATCCCCAAAACAGGTGCGGCGACGAAGATTGTCGACCTCGCCAATTTCTTGATCCAGCAGAGCAGCTCTCCTCGCGGGCATCGCCTGGTGTTCACCGGCTTGCGGTCGGGAGAAAAATTGCATGAGGAGTTTGTCGGTCCCGGCGAACGTCTCGCGGACGTTGTCAGCTCGCGACTCCGCATAGTCGACGGAGCAGAGGTGCCGCGTGAAGTTGTGCATCTCGCCATGACTGACCTCGAGGTCGCCGCCCGCGCGAGAAATCTTGATGCTGTCCTGCAAGTAATTGCGCGTCTCGTTCCGGAATATCGTCCCAGTGAATCGCTCGATGCTGCCCGTGCCGCTGCGTGGATGGTTCATCATGGCTGAAGCAAGAAAAATCGCCGTTGTCACCACCTCCCGCGCGGATTACAGCCATCTTTATTGGCCTCTGCGCGATCTCGCCGCGCATCCGGATATCGATTTGCGCCTCATAGTTCTGGGTTCGCATGTATCGCCGCAGTTTGGCAGCACAATCCAGGAGATTGAAAACGACGGCTTCAAAATCGACGCGAAGATCGAGTGCCTGCTCAGTTCCGACACGGACGTCGGGATGGCAAAAACCATCGGCCTGGCCACGCTCAGCCTCGCGGACCATCTGGGAGCAACGCGTCCCGACCTGCTGCTGCTGATCGCCGATCGCTACGAGATGCTGGCGCCCGCTTCCGTTGCGCTGGCCCTTCGCATTCCCATCGCGCACATTGAAGGCGGCGAAATCAGCCAGGGTGCGATCGACGATGCCGTGAGAAATGCATTGACGAAAATGGCTCACATCCACTTCACCTCGACCGAGACCGCGCGTCAGCGAGTCATCGCCATGGGAGAAGAACCGTGGCGTGTGCATCGAGCCGGAGCTCCTTCGCTCGACCATCTTCGCCGCGGAACGTTGATGTCTCGCGGCGAGATAGAAAAGCAACTTCAGCTTCACCTGAGGCGGCCAACGATCCTGACTTCCTACCATCCTGTGACCATCGCTCGCGATACAGTGCGCGAAGCCGATGCCTTGTTTGCCGCGCTCGCCAGCACCGACGCGCAACTGCTTTTCTGTTTTCCCAATGCGGATGCAGGAAGCCATGAACTACAGCGCCGTACGCGTGCTTTTCTGGCGGAGCGCAGCGATGGGCGCGTCTTCACCAACCTGGACCCGCGGACCTACTGGAGCTTGCTGGCCCAGGTTGATCTGCTGCTGGGAAATTCCAGCAGCGGCATTATGGAGTCGGCCTCGTTTGCATTGCCCACCGTTAACGTCGGCATACGCCAACAGGGAAGAGAACGCGCTCGCAACATAATCGATGTCGATCCAGGCGAACTGCAAATTCTTCGAGGCATCGAGCAAGCCCGTGATCCGCAATTTTGCGCGGGACTGGTTGGCATGGAAAACCCCTACGGCAACGGGAATGCCTCAGAGACCATTGTTCGCGTCCTCACCACCATTCCCCTTTCGGAGCAATTGCTCATCAAGCAAGCGGCCCCACTTGCTTCTCCAGCCGCGCCCTCGGCCCTGGCGAATCCATGATCTCAATGCGCATTCCGCTGTCCGCTCCAGACATCACAGAGGCCGAGATCGAGGCGGTGGCGAATGTTTTGCGCACGCCTCAGCTCAGCCTCGGTCCGAAGCTCCAGGCCTTTGAGCACGCCACGGCCGACTATGTGGGAGCAAAGCACGCCATCGCCGTCAACTCCGGCACCAGCGGGTTGCACCTTTGTATTCGCTGTCTCGGCATCGGCGCAGGCGACGAGGTCATCGTTCCCTCGTTCACCTTTATCGCCGCCGCCAATGCGATTCGCATGGAGCGCGCCACGCCCATTTTTGTCGATATCGATCCCGCGACACTGAATCTCGATCCTCACAAAGTCGAGGCTGCGATCACGCCCAGAACGCGCGCCATCCTCGTCGTTCATACATTCGGCCGTCCGGCCGACATGACTGCGCTTCTCGCCATCGCGAAACGCCATCGCTTGCATGTGGTGGAAGACGCCTGCGAGGCAATTGGCGCCGAATATCACGGACAAAAAGTAGGCGCAATCGGCGATGCTGGAGTGTTTGCTTTTTACCCCAACAAGCAGATCACCACCGGGGAAGGCGGCATGATCGTCACCAACGACGCGGCATTGGCAGAGATGGCGCGCGCGCTGCGCAACCAGGGCCGCGCGAACCCAGGCGAATGGCTCGAGCATTCTCTCGTCGGCTACAACTATCGATTGTCGGAGCTGCAATGCGCGCTGGGCCTCGAACAACTTCGCCGCGTTGAAAACATTCTGGTGCGTCGGGCCGAAGTCGCCGCCATGTATGACCAGCATTTGCGAGGGAACTCTGACCTCACGCTTCCGCAATTGCATATTCAAGAAGGTCGAATCAGCTGGTTCGTGTATGTCGTGCGCTTAAGCGATCGATTGCAGCGCCACCATCGAGATGCGATTGTTGTCGCTCTCCACCAGCAGGGCATTGGATGCGGGCGGTATTTTGCTCCCATCCATTTGCAGCCTGCCTATCAAGATCTGCCAAGGCCGAAAGATCCGCTGACGGTGACAGAGCACATCGGAGCGCGTTCCATTGCACTCCCGTTTTTCAATCGTATTTCGCCAGCGGAGGTGCGCGAGGTCTGCGACAAACTGCAAGACGCAATCCGGGCAGTTTCCGTATAAACGCGCAGTCTTGCAAGCCGGGTTTTGCCTCCTATCAGATTACTCAATCGGGTACAATCCATCGCAGTGGGAGTATTCTTGCTGCGTCGTTGGTCGTTTCCGGCTGTTCTGCTTTCGTTCGTGACGCTGGTCGCGATCTCTAGATTTGCGCACGCAGCCCCCTCCCCGCAGAGCGGCATGGCCAGCGGTCCTCCATCGAAGGCCATCTACGATTCGCAGCATCGCCCCATCACCGCAGGCGGATTCGTCAAGTCCGGCCCAATCGTTTTTATGGATGTCGCCAAGAAGGCTGGGCTCACTACCTGGCATCACACTGCCGGCACGCCCGAGAAAAAATTCATCCTTGAAGCCAAGGGCCCCGGCGTTTGCCTGCTCGATTACGACCACGACGGCTGGCTCGATATCTACCTGGTGAACGGTTCCACCTACGACGCTCTCGATGGCAAAGCAGCTGCGCCGCAGGCCGCTCTGTTTCATAACAATCATGATGGAACCTTCACCAACGTCACCGCAAAAGCAGGCGTGGGCAATGGGCGCTGGGGTTTCGGATGCACCGTCGGCGACTTTAACAACGACGGCTGGCCCGACCTGTATGTCACCAACTACGGAAAGAATCGTCTCTACCGCAACAATCATGACGGCACCTTCACTGACGTTGCGGAGAAGGCCGGCGTCACCCTTGGTACCTGGTCCACCGGCGCCACCTTTGGCGACTACGACGGCGACGGCAAGCTGGATCTTTTTGTCGCCGGATACCTTCACTACGATTACAAGAATCCCCCGGTTTCCGGCTCGAAATCGGTGGACTACAAAACCTGTGCGTTCCGCGGCACCCCCGTCATGTGCGGTCCCGCTGGGCTCCCCGGCGAGCACGATCATCTATTCCATAACAACGGTGACGGCACTTTCACCGATGTCAGCAAGCAGCTCGGCGTCAGCGACCCGCCCGGATACTACGGCCTGGGAACGTTGTTCGCCGATGTCAACAACGACGGCAAGCCGGACCTTCTGGTCGCCAACGATACCACGCCGAATTATCTCTACATCAATAAAGGCAACGGAACATTTTCCGACGAAAGCCTGGAGAGTGGCTACGCGTTAAACGCCGATGGCCGCGAGGTCGCGAACATGGGCATCGCCGCCGGAGACTACGAAAACAACGGGCATCTCGACATCGTCAACACTGACTTTGGCGACGACTACGACGTGGTCTTCCGCAATGACGGAACCGGAAATTTCACCGACGTCAGTTATGAGACCGGGATCGCCGCACCGACGATTCCGTTTGTCGGTTTTGGCGATGGATTTCTCGATTACGACAATGATGGGTGGAAGGATTTGCTGATCGTCAACGGCCATGTCTATCCCAGCGTCGACCAGCATCCCGACTGGGGAACCAGCTATGCGGAGCGTCCGCTGCTGTTTCACAATCTGAAGAATGGCAAGTTTGATCTGGTGCCACCTGTGGAGGGAACCGGGCTGGCAGTCGTCAGCGTCGGTCGTGGAGCGGCCTTCGGCGACCTGTTCAACGATGGCAAAATCGACGTCGTCATCAACAATATGGACGGCGTCCCGGTCCTGTTACGCAACGTCAATCCTGACCATCATCACTGGGTCGAGCTGAAGTTGATCGGCGGCCCGAAGAGTCCGCGCGATGCGGTCGGCGCGACCGTCTACTTGAATGCCGATGGCATGCGCCAGCGCGGGGATGTCCTCAGCGGAGGTAGCTATCTTTCTTCCAATGACCTGCGTGTTCACTTCGGCATTGGAAACGCCACCACCATCGATAGCGTGGAAATCCACTGGCCCAGCGGTACCAAGGAAACGCTGAAGCTGGGCGCCGTCGATCGCATTTACACCATCACGGAAGGCAAAGGCGTCACCGCCGCCATGTGCGACGGCAAGGCCTGCCCGGTGCGATAGTGTACGGAAAAATTCGGTGCCGATTCGCAGCCGCGTTAGATCCGCAGCGTAGCGAGCACATCCGTTGGACATCCTCGCCACTCCGCCTGCGGTTCATTGCCGATGTATGGCAAGTCGCGGGTCCCCATCTCGCTGGTATAGAAACCGCTCAGTGTAAGGTCGCGAAACTGATTGAAGAATGAGACTGCCTTCGCATCCTGCGGCGCGGCTTTGTCGGGCCACGCAATTCTGTCGAGCATCTGTTGCTGCTGGGTTGAACTGCAATCCACAAAGTTTTGCCTGAACCTGCGCTGGCACTCCGCATCCAGCCATGCCAGCCCCTCGCGAATTGCAATCAGCAAATCGCCACGTTGAAAATCCAGCCAATCGTCGATAAATTCCGGCACGCCCGCATCCGTGGCGCTGCCGGAAACTTCATCCGCGGGCAGAATCCAGTCACTCAACACGCCAACCGTTGCCCATTCATGCGGCGTCAGCACGCGCAGCTTCCATGCAGGACCAGCCGGCACCATCGTCGTATTCGGCGTGGTTCGGGCCACCACCTCTGCCAGTAAGGAGAGCGGCATCAACCCTGCAATCGGAAGCGCCGCCATCATCTTCAGCATGGCGCGGCGCTGAAAACGAAGCGTTCGACTTTGCGTGACTCCCGGCTCATCCGTGCCCATCATCGGTTCCCTCTGCAACAAACCTTCAAGCAGCTACACATTCTGCGCACGCACTTGCGTGGTGATGTATTCCGAAGTTCGCCACGCCAGCGCCAAAATTGTCAGCGTAGGATTTTTGTCCGACAGACTGACAAACGGCGCCCCATCGGTGACGAAAAGATTTTTGCAATCCCATGCCTGGCAATGAGAGTTCAGCACGCTCGTTTTTGGATCGTTCCCCATGCGCGCACCGCCCACTTCATGGAAGCCGACTCCGCCCGCCGAAATCCCCCACTGCTGATCCGCTCCGTAGGACTCAATCACCTTGCCACCCATCGTCGTCACAATTTGCTGGAACGTTTCCTGCATGTGACGCGCCATCTGAATCTCCTGATCGCTCCACTGAAAGTGAAATTTCAGAACCGGAATGCCCCACTTGTCCACCGTGCTCTTGTCGATTTCGCAATAACTCTGCGCGTTCGGAATCATCTCGCCGCGCCCATGAAAGCCCACCAGCGATCCGTACAGGCTGCGGCTGCGCTGCTTCAGATCCTTGCCATAGCCGCCTCCCAGCAATGTCTCCGATCCAGTCATCAATCCTGGAGCAGGCATACCGCACCGTCCACCGCCAATCTCCACGTGATAGCCGCGCGAAAACGGAAGCTTGCCCTGCAATTGTTCCTGATAGTTCCACCACGGCATAAACAGGTGCATGCCGCCCACGCCGTCCTCATTATGCGCGGGCAGGTTCATCATGGAAGGAATCCATCCCGTCACATCCGACATGACCGTATCCATCAAGTAGCGTCCAACCATGCCGCTGGAATTCGCCACTCCATTGGGAAAGTTCGAGGCTGCGGGAGTTCAGCAGCAGGCGCGCTGTTTCGCAGGCGCTCGCGGCCAGCACGACAACTTTCCCGCGCACTTCCACTTCCTCACCAGACTGTTTGTCGATGTATGAAATTCCGGTCGCGCGACCATCCGGTCCCGTCAAAACTTCCCGCGCCATTGCCCCGCAACGGATTTCAAGATTCCCAGTAAGCTGCGCCGGATACAGCAGCACGTCCGGCGAAGAGAAGTTCGATCCCATGCGGCAGCCGCGATTGCATTGCGATACATAATGGCACACGGGACGATTGTTCAGCGGGCGCGTCAGGATTGCCAGCCGCGACGGAATGCAGGGAATCTTCAACTCCCTGCAAGCCTTTTGGATCAGCAGTTCGTAGCACCGCGGAGTTGGCGCTGGCAGAAATTTTCCATCCGGCAGATTTTCCATGCCTTCTGCCGAACCGAAAACTCCGATCAATTCTTCGGTTTTGTCATAGTATGGCGCGAGTTCCTCATACGTAATCGGCCAGTCAAACCCCTTGCCGTCGCGACTGCAGGGCTTAAAGTCATACGGTCCATTGCGCAGCGAAATTCGTCCCCAGGCGTTGGTGCGACCGCCCAGCATGCGAGAGCGAAACCACTTCCAGTCGGTTCCAGTCGCACAGGTGTACGGCTCGCCCTCCACGTCATACCCCCCGACGATGGCCTCGAAACCTCCGGGCCCGAACGGGGTTTTCGACGCGCCACGGTGCGGTGCATCGTAGCCCCACTGCAGCCATTTCGAATCCTTCGCTGTGTCGTACCAGTCACCCGCCTCCAGCATCAGGCACTTCGCACCCGCGTGTGTCAGCGAATATGCGGCCATGCCACCACCGGCTCCAGAGCCTACGATGATCGCGTCATATATGCCACCGCTGAGATTCGCAGACGTCATTCCGCACCGCCTGTTTCTTCTGCGGACGGCGGCACCAGCCGCAGCGCGACAAGGTGAATCGGAGTGATGTTGTTGCCTTCGTGGTCAAACGTGATCGTTCCCGAGGTTCCGGAATAGTTGCGTGTGTGCGCCAACTGGTCGCGTATCCGCGCACGATTTGGCCCAGTCGCAAGCAGCGCGCGCGCTGTCAGGCAAACAGCATCGTAGGCTTCCGCCGCCGCCGTGCTGGGTTGTCTTCCCGTCCTCTGGAGATATCGTGTCGCAAAACTCTTCTGCGCGCCGGTGTATTGTTCTCGCGAGGCAACCGTCCAAGCCGCCATCGCCGAAGACCTTTCTGGCGTGATCGACGTAGACGTCAATGTCAATCCCGAACCCGCCTGGGCCGCCTGCTGCGAAAAATACACAGGAACAGAAATTCCCGCAGCGCGAAGCATTGGCAACAAGCGCTGCGCAACGTCGGCACGAGTCCATAGAACAATGGCTTGCGGAGAGTCCGCCTGAACGCGCTTCACCACCGACGAGAATTCCGGACGCAGCGAATCGACAACAAGATCCTCCAGCACCGCCGCTCCCATCGCAATAGCCGCCTGCCGCATGGCTGCAGCGCCGCTCCGCCCATCATGATCGTCCTCTGAAATCACGATCACCCTCTTCATTCCAACTTCCCGATAGATGTTCGCCGCGATCGCCTGCGTCTGCGTCGTATCGCTGGGCCCAAGCCGAAAAATCCATGGAATATCGATTTGCGTGGTCGTCGCATCGCTCGACAACGTCAGCACAGGAACGCCGATTCGATTGCCCACCTGCTCGCTTACGTGCGTGTCCGTCCCATCCGCAGAAGTAATCAGCGCCACCACATTCTTCTGCAGAACCAGTTGCAAAATCACGTCCGAAACATGTCCCCACGCGGGACCGCTCTCATCTCCGATCGCCAATTCAACGCGGCGTCCGCCCGGCAATGGGCGCTGCGTAGAATCCTTCAAAGCCATGTTTGCGGCTACCACCAGCGCCTTACCTTCTGCTGCTTCTGGACCATGCATTGGAGCCAGCAATCCGATGTACACAGTCGATCCCGTCTCATCCCAGGCGGCGCCTCGCGTCGGGCCGGCATAATTCTCTCCATCCACGGCGATCGAATCGTAGGGAGCGGCCGTGGTTTTACTCTGCGCTGCAGCCTGTGGCGTCGCCGCTGTCACTGACCAAACGCCAAGCATCACCATCGCGATCAGCAAGCCTGCCCGGCGGTCTTGACTCCATCTCTCCATAGAATGTCGCGTCCGATTACCGCCAGAACGGCGCGGGTTTTCCTTTCCAGTCGGTCCTTTGTTCCCGCCAATACACAAACTGGCCATCGTGCACGCGGGCAAATGTGATCGGCGCAATATTGTTCAACGTGTAATCGAAAAATGCTTTTCCGCTCACTCCGGTGTAGCTCTTCATCTCGTACTGTCGCATCGCGTCCATGATCTTTCCACGATTCGGTCCAGCTGTTTGAATCGCCGCGATCAACATATTCATCCCGTCGTAGGCATAGGCCGCATATGCATCCGGTTCAGTATGGAAGCGATCGAGAAAGCGCTGACGAAACTGCTGCCACGCAGGATCGGTGCGGCTTGGATCGATGGCGCTAATCATCACCAGGCCGTCTGCCGCCGTCCCCGCAATCTTCATCACTTCCGGATAGCACGCACGGCTGGAAGCAAATACAGGTTGCGGCATGCTCATGGCGCGCATCTGCTTCAAAATCTGGCCCGCCTGCGACGCGTTCCCCCAGATCACCAGACCATCGATTCCAGAGGCTTTCAAGGTCTCCAGTTGTGCAGAAAAATCTGTCGCGTCCGGCGCGAACCAGGCTTCTACGATGGGCTGATGGCCGATGCGCCGTGCGGTTTCGAAAAAGACATCTTTCCCCGCTCGACCATACCGATTATTCACTTGCAGAATTCCCACGCGCTTCAGGTGGCGCTGGTTGAAGATGTAGTCCGCCAGCGCATATCCCTGCTGCCGATCGTCAGGAAAATTGTGTAGCAGCCATGGAACCCGCGTTTGCGTCACGGTCGGATCGTTCGTCGCAGTGTCGACGATGGGTAGCTCCAGCTTCAGCGTCGCCCGCAACTCAATGTGTGTCGACGCCGAATCGACAGAACCCAGCATGGCTACGTCGTGATCCTTGTACACCATGTCGACAATGGCCATGGATGACGCGCCCCAGAGCGGTAGATCGTCATGCACATTCAGCGCGAATGGTTTGCCATCATATCCGCCGCGGGCGTTGGCCTCTTCCATCGCCAGCTGCGATCCATGCAGCATGGCGACTCCGTAGGGAGAGTCGATATTGTCCGCATCGAGCGGCCCCAGAAATCCAATGTTCACCGTCTTCAATGTGGCCAGATCGACATCGGTGCGATCACGCGCAGCGCCGTTATAGTCCAGCGTGGAAGAATCGACGAACCATTCCTTGTACGGCTTGCGATAGCGTCCGTAGGGCACAGCAGCCGGAGGCATATCTGCGTATGGCATGGTTGGCACAGCCTTCACCGAGCTGCTTGAGGACGAAGTCGATTGCGAGACGGCGCACGTCGGCAGCAGCCCGGCCAACACCATCGCAAGAGCCTTCACAACTGTTTCGGTCTTCGCCATCGTGAATTTTCTCCCTCTACAGCTCGGCGCAATCCTCGCGGTCGTACGCTCGTGCCCACGTTCAATCACTTCAACCCCAGCTTGTCCGCGCCCACCACAGCGACCTCACCCTCCGAATTTCTTTCGCGACCCCGGATGAACGCAACAATTCTGCGCAACGTCGCGGGAGAAATCGCCTGGTCGGCGTCGCACAAAGGCCTTGGCACTGCCGCATCAACCCCATAATTGGAAACTTCGATAATGAGTCCGTCGCTTCCAAACTCGATCGCAGCGCGACTCGCCGATTCCACCGCAGCGGCCACTCCCGTAGCGTGGCTGGGATCCACCAGGATTGGCAGAAAGGTCTCCGCGTGAGCTGCCTCAATCACGTTCAAGTCGAGTAGATATCGCGAATATTCGCTGGCCGCATGTGTCTTGATCCCGCGCTCGCAAAGAACAATATTCAGGTTTCCTTCATTCGCAATGTATTCCGCGGCGCCCAGCCATTCACACAAGCTGGCTGCCATGCCGCGCTTCAGCAGCACCGGTTTTCCTGAGCGACCGACCTCCACCAGCAACGGATAATTTTGCATATTGCGCGAGCCGATCTGCAGCATGTCCGCATACTCGGCCACCAGTTCGACCAGCCGCACGTCCATCACCTCTGTCACCAGTGGCAGGCCAGTTTCATCGCTCGCTGCGCGCAGAATCTTCAATCCATCCAGTCCCAGCCCTTGAAAATCATGCGGCGATGTTCTCGGCTTGTACGCGCCTCCTCGCAGCATGTCCGCGCCGGCAGCACGAACGCTGCGTGCCAGCTCCATCGTCTGCTGTTCGCTTTCCACTGCGCATGGCCCCGCGATCACCACCGGAACTCCTGCGCCAAATCGCACTCCGGTCACTTCCACTTCAAGTTGTCGCTCGCCTTCAAACTCAGGATGGTTTCTGCGGCTGAGGATCGGACAAATCCGCTCCAAATCCTCCAGGCTCACTTGTCCGGCAATTTTTCTTCGCATCATTTCTCTCTATCTCCTGTGGGCGCCGGCTTGTCGTGCTGCGTCGACAGCGACTGTTTTGCAGTCTGTCGCATGCCGTGACTCAGCCCATTCGCCGTGGCTACCCAAATATCGTCCCCTTGAAAGTCGAGATTGAGAATGTAGTTATGCGCCAGCGTCGTTGCGGATTCCGTGCGATGTTTGCTGCCGTCCGCGCTCGTCACCAGGATGTCTCCGTGCCCAGTCTTTGCGTCCGGCCGGTATGTCACCCAGGTGTTAGTCCTGATGTTGAGCTCGCTCAGTCCCTTCTGCGTGCACACCCATACTTCGTCCTTCCTCGACTTGACGACGTTGATGAAGTTTGAAGGCAGGCCGCTGTCCTTCTTCAGATAGTTGTGCCAATTTCGCCCGTCATAGCTGCTCAGGCCAAAATAGGTCGACGCCCAAAATGTTTTTGTATCCGGGTTCCACGAAACGCTGCTGACAATGTTGTGGATCAATCCCTGGTTGCGATACAAAACCAGTTCCATCTGCCCATCAGGATCCGTGTACGGCTTCCAATAGTGATTTGCCAGATCGTAGGCAAGCACGCCTCCGCCCCACACCGCGAAGTAGACTTTCTCCGCGCCGACCGAAATCCCATACACCCATGGCTCTTCAAACGGCGCATTCGATTCGTTGAAGATTTCCCACGTCCCCGTGTAGGGATCGAGCCGATTCACGCCCGCTGTTGTCGCCACCCACACATACCGGCCCTGCATGGCCACGCCGTACACCAGGTCATTCGCCAGTCCGCTGCTCAGGTTGGTGTAGTTCGTAAATTGCCCGCCGGAGTAGCGACTCAAACCGCCGAAGGTTCCAATCCACACTGCCCCGGTCTGGTTGTCGACGGCGACGGACATCACGGCCATGCCCGGACAATCCATCTTTCGTCGTGAAGATCTTTCTTGACGCGACCATTTTCCAGCAGCACCAGTCCATGCCCGGTGCCTGCCCACACGCGGTTGCCATCGACCGTAACGCAGTACACTTCGCCGGGCGGAAATCCATTTGCGGGTGTGTAGTTGACCCACTTCGCGTAGTAAGAACTGCTCTGCGCCGCAGCCACACCTGCTGTCAGCGTCAGGAGACCGACGACCCACAGGAGATTTCTCATCCAGGATGTTGCTCTTGTCCGCTCCATCGAAATCTCCAATCGCCGCCTCATAGTGTCTTCAAAAACTCAATCAGGTCGTTCAGCTGCGCTTTGTTCAGGTCAGACGTAATTCCGTGCTTGTCATTCGGATTGAACTTTGTCCAGATATCTTCCAGCTCCAGCGCTTCGCCGTTGTGCAGGTAGGGTGGCCGCGTCACCACGCCGTCCAGCTGCGGCACGTCGAAGGCCTGGATCGTGTCGTCGGGTGTCGCGGTTCCAACGTCCATCGAAATTCGCGACGTGTAATGCGTCAGCGGAGAATGACAGGTGTAGCAGCGATCGAGTGGCGGAATCAGTTTTCCGTCCATCGTTTTGTCACGGAAAAAAATGTCGCGCCCACGCGCCTGTGCCTCGCTTAACTGTCCATCGCGCGCCAGGTGCGGATTGCTCGGCAGTCGCAGAGCCAGCAGGTACGTCACCAGGTCATTCACCTCTATCGAACTGAACCCTTGCGACCGAAAAATGTACATCGCGGTTCTCGGTCCATCCTGCGTCTGCAGGTTCGGATTCTTCCCGTTCCACTTAAATGGCGAGGTTCCATCAATGCTGAACAGGGTGCGATTTTCTACCACGTCGCGTCCCAGCTGCGGCGTCTCCAGGCTCCACGCCAGCCCATCGGAAAGCCCTTCATGCGGATGGCAGGTCGCACAGGCCATCTGTCCCTGGTAGCAGTGGCTGGCATCGAAGAAGAGCCGCTCACCGCTGCGCTGCCGCGAAATCTCTTTCGGGCCGCCAAGATCGATCGTCGACCCGACGCGCACCTTCTCCATGCCCACCACGCTGACGGTGTCATCCATGCGATTGGCGATGTATGCAAAGCGGCCATCCGGCGAGGCGACGACATCGGTCGGATTGCGTCCCACCAGTAAACGCTCTGTGACGAAGCGACTGGCAGAATCCAGTCGATTCGCCAGTTCCTGTTGCCGAGCAGGAGGGGGGCTCAGCAACAGGTGGCGAAGTTTGCCCGTGTCGATGACCGACACGACATTGGCTCCGGAAGCCGTCACCAGCACCCACCGTCCATTGGGTGTGACAGCCACGCCGAAACCATCGGCATAATAGTGATCGATATCGTCCAGCAGCACCTCGGCCACGTGATATTGCTTCGGCCCATCCGAAGCGTTCGCCGCCGGTCGAATCACTGCCATCCCATGCGTCAGATACCATCCCTGTTGAATCTGCACCAGCGGATTCAGGTTCTTCGGCCGCATCAACGGGATCAGAAGATACCCGCCGGCACTCGGCGGCAGCTCCGTGATGTGCCGCATCTGGATTACTCCTGGCACATTCACACGCGCTACAACCATCTGCGCGCGGGTGTCGAGGACAGTCAGCTCCGACACAGGCGGTTCATCAGCCGGCGCAATGCGTGCCAGCAGATTGGCAACATACACGCGGCTTCCATCGCGGGAAAGCGCAACATATTCCGGATAATGTCCCGCTTGCAGCCGCTTCAGTTCTCGCCCACTTTGCAAATCGACCAGGGAGATGTCATCGCCCAGCGTGTTCGCCACATACAGAAATTTTCCGGAGCGATCGGTCGTCAATCCTACCGGACCCCAGCCGACACCCAGCCTGCGGCGAATCTGAAAAGTTTGTGCGTCGATCTCCGTCACGTCGTCGTCGTTTTCATTCGACACATAGAGGGTTTTTCCGTCTGGGCGAAAGCGCGATGCCCCGTGGCATTCGACCCACGCGAATCCTCCGCGTCACTTGTTGGGTTCGCGTGTCGACTGCCACCACCTGATCACTGTCCTCGCACGCAATGTAGAGCCAGCGTCCATCAGGAGAAAGCTGCATGGCCACCGGACTTAGATATCTCGATCGCGGCAATGTATTTCCAGCGTCCGAATCGCGCCGCTGCAGAGCCGCCGCCACACCGGGCTGGCACAGAATCGCGACAACTAGAAAGAATGCCAAGCCTGCGCTGCTGACATACAGACTTGCCCGCTCCCCGTTTCGGATCCCCGAACTCGCACCCCGAGTTCTCATGGCGTCGCCCCGCTTTTTGTTGCCGCAGCGACGGCCGCCCCCACCGGCTCAGTCACAGTCAGAATCTGATCGGCGCGAATGTCCTTGAGCGTCTGCACAGTTCCACTGGGCCAGTGGATGATCAACGTATCGACGGTCGTGGCTGCGCCCAGCCCAAAATGGGGTCGCGGATCGTTCTGCGAAAGGTAGCCGCTTTCAGATGTCGATTGCACGAACTGATGCAGCGATCCAGCAATCGCCTCCAGGCTTGCGCCGTAGCCATCCCGATTGCTGCGCGTTCCCACCAGCTTGATCGTCAGCCAGTGATTTCGTTTTCCAGCGGCGGCGTGTTGTGCAACAGAATGCCTTTGCCACCGAGCGTGGTCACAAACGCGTCGATAGATCCGTCGTTGTCGTAGTCGGCGAAGCAGGCGCCGCGCCCAACAATCTGCTCGCGAAAAAAATCTCCCGTATGCAGGGAAACATCCGTGAAGCTGCCGTCGCCATTGTTGCGCAGCAGGGAACTCGGCATCGGCACCAGCCACACCATGCCGCCATTCACGATGAACAGGTCTTTCCATCCATCGTTATCGAAGTCAAAAAAGCCATCTCCCCAGCCGACAAACTGCCCTGACACCACTCCCACGCCCGTGCTATTCGTTACGTCCTGAAATTCGCCTCCTGCCTTGCCGGAGTTTTGATAGAAGCGATGAAAGTGCGCGTCCGACACGAAGAGATCCTGCCAGCCGTCATTGTTGAAGTCGCCGAAGATCGGAC
The DNA here is from genome assembly GCA_963794795.1 of uncultured Acidobacteriota bacterium. Taxonomy (GTDB): domain Bacteria; phylum Acidobacteriota; class Terriglobia; order Terriglobales; family Acidobacteriaceae; genus JAKAAZ01. The sequence continues at coordinate 549,629 of CAWCFC010000022.1, forward strand.
CCATCGCGGTCGAAGCTTCGCCATTCTGCCCGTACGCCACATACACATCGGAAGCCACATCGCTGAACGTCCCATTGTGGTTGTTGTGATACAGAAAACTCGGCATCGTGTCGTTGGCAACGTAGATATCCGGCCATCCGTCGTTGTCGTAATCGCCCACCGTGATGCCCATCGCCCGCCCCGGCTGGCTCGCAATCCCGGAGGACTTCGATACATCGGTGAACGTCCCGTCGCCGTTGTTATGGAATAGCCGATTCGTTTCCGGCGCGTAGCCCAGCGGCCCCGGATAATGCTGCGCGGTGTAATACTGGCGATACTTTGGATCGAAGTTCAGATAATTTCCGACGAACAGATCCAGCCGCCCATCGCGGTCGTAATCGACAAACGCCGCTCCCGTCCCGAAGAACGGATTTTCGACGCCCGCCTTCGCCGTCACATCGCTGAACGTTCCGTTGCCGTTGTTGTGGTACAGAATCGCGGAGTTGTAGTTGGTGACGTACAGATCCTCATTGCCATCGTTGTCAAAGTCGCCGGCTGTCACGCCGACGCCAAAACCTTTTCCAGCGACACCCGCAGTGGCAGTCACGTCGGTAAACGTTCCGTCGCCATTGTTGCGGTACAGATGATTCGTCGCGTCCTTGCCATCAGGCGCGGAGTGATCGGTGATTCCCGGCAGATATCTTCCGCTGACCACATACAGATCGAGCAGACCGTCGTTGTTGTAATCGATCCAGGCGCAGCCGGATCCCGCGCCTTCCAGGATCGAACTCAAATCCTTTTCGCCGAACGATTGACGGAAATCGATTCCAGATTTCTGCGTCACATCTTCAAACTGTGGCAACGGGGAGGGCGTAGTTGCCGCCGCCGAAGTACCATTCTGCCCAAATAGAATTCCGCCCGCTGCCCACACCACTAGCGCCAATGTGGCAACGGTTCCTGTGCCGAGCCAGCGCGGAAAGATTCTCATCGCTGCCCCTCACGTTGCGCGTGCATCACGTTGCCGAGTGGTGTCGGTGTATCGAAACGCCGCAGCGCCATGGGAAAATGATTTGCCGGTGCGAGGGCGGGACTGTCATGACATCCCTGGCACCCGCGGTCTTCGCCATTGCGTACCCAGATCCAGCTGCGCTGCGCATGCAGCATTTCTCCCTTGGCTCCCAACAGCTCAAATCGAATCGGCGCATCCGCCGGTACGGTCGCATAAAACGATCCATCGGATTCAACCGGTGCATCGCCTACCACGCGTTCACGATTCCCCGGCTGTTCCAGCGTCAGAACACGAACCTTCGCGATGCGTCCGGCCAGGCGACCGCTCGCCACGTCTTGCGAAATGTAGGAGTCCAGGCAAAGAATGCGCCCGATTTCTGCCGTGGGATGAAGAATGCTCCAGTAAATTTGCGGCAGTGCATGTGGCACCAGCGGAACCGCCTGTAGACTGGAAGCCTTTGCGTTGCGATACAGCAATTTCCCCGTCGACCTGCTCGCCATATCGAATGTGTAAAGGTCAAAGTTTCCGATTCTTCGAGCCCGCCGAATCCTCCTTGGCGACGACTAGCGTCGCATCCCCAAGCTGTTCCACGGAGGCATAATTCGCAGACGGCCTGGCTACGCTGGAAGCTCGCAATGCCCCTTGCCGGATGGATGCCAGCTGTCCACCCGCGGAGCCTCCAGCCGTTTCAAGAAACACGATGGTCCCATCCGCCAGCTCGACCGCGCCGCCGCGATTTTTGCCCCAGTTGCTATCGTCGCGAAGCAGCGCCAAGCCCGATCCATCCGGTCGCAGCGTGAACAGCGTCCGCGAGCGTTTCCCCGAACCCGCACCCAGCGGCGACTCCGCCGAAACCAGGATCCGCCCGCTGCGCAACACTGTTTCCACCTGAAAATTTCCCGGTCCAAAAGTGATGGGATGGGCGCTCGTTCCATCCATCCGCCCCACGTAGACCGCTTCATTGCGCTGGCCGCCGCTTCCGCTCGCGAAGGTATACACAATCTGGTTCTGCGGCAGGTATTTCGGTTCGAGGCAATCGCCGGCGCCGTGCGTGATCTGGCGCAGCCCCGACCCATCCACCGCCATCTCCCAAATCTGCCAGGAATCGCCTTTCGCCCGCTCGGCGGAAAAAAGAATTCGTGCCCCCGTCGAAGGAAACCTGGGGATCGGCGGCGGCAAAAAAATCCTGGCGTGAGCGGCAACACAGTGCCCGGCGCCTCCCCCGGGGTCATGCGCACCAGTCGGCTGCCTTGCGGGAAGCGCTGCGTCAGGCTATCCGACTTCACAATCGGGCGCTTCAACGAACACCATCGCTGGAATCGAGGCGGATTGTGCCGGTCCAACCTTCGCGACCGGGCTTGCGGCCGCGCCCGAGGCTCCGTGCAGCGTGCACAGGGCCAGGAACAAACCGGCGGCCAACGTGGTCCACAATAGCTTCATGCCCCATACCCGAGCGCTCGACGCGAAAAATCCGCTACAACGCCTGTTCTGCGGAAGGTACTGAAAAGTATAGGGAGAAAGCGCACCTTAGCCTGTGACGCAGGTCACGAAACAGGCCTGGCGGCAGTGCTCTGGATGTGCCGTCAGAAGCGGGTTTGAATCGAGTACAGCGTGCTATGTGTCAGGATGAAAAGCGTCTTACCATCCTTGCCGCCAAAGATCAGGTCGACCGGGCGCTCTGGAACCTCGATGGTCCCAATTTGTTTGCCGCTGGGATTAAAAATAAAGATGTTTCCCGCCGCCAGGTAGACATTTCCCTTACTGTCCTGGATGACACTTTCGCCCCCTTGCTCAGCAAACAGCTTCAGGTTCGAAAGTGTGCCATCTGCGCCGACAGTTCCCGAGTACGTTTTCTGCTCCGACTCTTCGCTGACGTAGAACGGGTGCCCAGCAACAGCTTTCGCCAGGCTGAACGCGCGCAAAACATCGGACATTTTCACGCCCCAATGGGTCGCTCCATCGATAAAGTCCTGGCCGGCCGGAATAAACATGGTCCCATCCGGGGAAACAAATTGGTACTCTCGCGGCGTCGCCACCCGCTCGACAAAATCCTGGCTGCCCCAATAGTCGACCGGAAGAACCGCCGTCATGCCCGGGTGCGGAGCGGCCTGAACTGGCTGAAGTAAAGCAATCTGGTCATCGAGCGCATCGGGTCGAAACGTGTACACCGTCCCCTTGCCCGCATAGGAAATCACCATCACGTTTCCCGCTCGATCCAGTGCAAGCTGGGTCGGCTCCAGGGAGTTGTCGCGAAGAATTTTCAGGTCGTGCGTTTCCGGAGTCCAGCGATAAATCCTCTGCCAATGCGTGTCGACAAAATAAAGCCGTCCCTGCGCGTCCACCGCCGCTCCCGAAATAGTGAAGAATCCGCCACACAGTTTTTCCAGCGTCGCCCCTGGTACAAGCACCGGAGCGGGCGGCAGCTTCGGTGGTTCCGGCTTTTTCCCTGAAATCGAAAGCGATGCCAGTTCGTGATCGCGCACCTGCACATCATAGGTCTGGTCGAAGACGGAGTTGTCAAAGGTAACTTTGCTGTTACTATTCACGTGCAAATTCTCGAACTGAATATCGCTCGACCGGGCGACGCGCACCGCGTAGGGAAAAGGCTGATAGCTCGCGATGACTCGGTAGGAATGAAAGTTGGCGACAGTAATATGGCTGGAGTCGTCAATCTCGAGCGGAAGCGCAAAGGGACCCTCCCCCCATTCTTCCTCGGTCTGCAAAGAATCGATCTCCCAGTTCGAAACATGGCGCAGAACAATCTCATTGCGCACGTGATGCTCGCTGGAAAGCTCATACACATGCCCCGGCGTTGCCGTGTTGGAGATGTACATGCCCGCCTGCGCATACGTGTCGGGCGTCCAGATGTCAGCGAATGTCCCGCCTCCGCCGTCCGTGATCCATAAGCTGGGATACTGCGCGTCCCACCGTCGATGAATGTCCGGATCGGCCGTGTGCGTGTTGTTATAGGGGTTCACGCGCGTGCCATCGATGCGATTGGTGCCATGCCCACCCAGAAAACGCACATCATCCATCAGCGAATTCGCGCCGGCCATCCACATCACACCGGCAGCGCGGCTGTTGATGCCGTTGGTGTAGATTCCGATCCCAATCACAATATTCGCGCCACCCTTGGGAGTTTCCAGCAACGGCTTCACATTGCCCACCCCTTGAAATCCTGGAGTGGAATCGGGCAGGATGAACTGCGTTGTACTGGGATGCAGACCAATCAGGACCGTGTCCGGCTTCAGCGTGAGCGTATCGCTGACGATGTAGTGCCCGGACGGAATATAGATCGTGGCGTGCTCATTGATGGCTCGCTGAATCGCAGCGGTGTCGTCCGTCACGCCATCGCCTTTCGCTCCCAGCGTATGGAGGCTCACCCACATATCGCGTGGTGGAAGATTGCGAATCACCGGCGCCTCCACCGGCGGCAACGCGGTCAGCGGCACCGTATGGAATGAAGTCTCAATTTTCGCGGGCGCGTCCAGGTCGGCAATGGTCAGGCCATGCGAAAAAACCTGCACCCGATACATCTCTCCCGGCCCGGCAACTTTCTTTCCACTCTCGCGAAACAGAGCAAACTGCGGCACATGTGTGCAAACGATTTCGCGCAGGTTGATCTCTGTCCGCGGATTGTTCTCATTGCTGATGATCACGGCCGGACCGCTGATGTCTTCGAAGCGTGAATTCTTCACCCATAGCTCATCGGAATAACCGGGGTCAATCGCAATCGCGGTCGGCACATTTCGAAACTCATCATGATCGAGCGTTAATCCGGCTTCGTGCTCCTGAATCGCAGCCACGCTCTGGCCTTCAAATGTGGAATCGAGCAGCGTGAATTGCCACCCAGGGGAGGGCCTTTCCGTGATGATTCCGTACTGGCCGCCGTAGAAATGCAAATCTTCGGCCTCGTTGCCAATATCTTTCAACGCCGCCAGTCCCGAGCCGATATGGAAATCCATGTGGGTCAGGAAGCAGTGCTGCGCCACGTGAAAACGAATGCCGACGGCAGCCGGATTGCCATCCTGAATTTCAAAATCGACGTTGCTCATCGCGGAATAAAACGTTCCCGGATTGGCGTCCTCGACTTCTGTCGCCGGCACCGTCCCCGGGAAAGGCCCACTGTGAGAATACGGATGCCTGCCGCCGGCAAACATCACCATGTAGCCGATGCCCTGCTGAAAGCCGGGAGTATTTTTCCCCAGCACCAACACCGGCCGCGTCGGGCCATATCCAATGAGGCGCACGGCCGGCCAAACATAAATGGTTTTGGTGATGCGATACCGCCCCGACGGAATAAAGACGATGCCTTGCTTCGTCGTCGCCTCAACCTGGTCAATCGCTTGTTGAATGGCGTCGCTGTCGTCCGCGATCCCATCTCCATGCACCGGGAATTTGTCGGGGGTTAAATACACCGCGGTCGGATCATCCAAACGAACAGGGTAGTAGGAGGCGGCCAGCAACGGCGTCGCCATCAGCGAAGCCAGGATCAAGAACACGCCAGCCTTGATCAAGAACACAGCAGCCTTGATCGATCCAATCTTCATTGAACTCCCTCCCACAACAGTTATCCGCGTCGGATACCCCTCACCAGGCGGCCTACCAGACGTAGGTCGCCACATCTCCTTCAGGCAAGGTCGCGATCATCGCCTTGCCGTGATAGCTGACGTTGAACGTAGTCGGAAAATTCCCAGTGTTGGAAACGATCAGCACCATCTTTCCGTCTGGCGTGCGGAATGCCACGTTCGCCAACTGTTCCACGTCGTTGGAGTCGACCCGAACCGAGCCTGCCGGCACAAATTTGGAAGCCTGCGCGATCACGTAATAGGCGACATTCAGTGTGGAGTTGTCGCCATCCAGGGTGATGGCTCCCACGCAGGAAGTGCATCCGCCGTCGTTGGTGTGCGGCCCGTTTTCAGGGTCGGCTGCCAGGTTCCACAGAAGAGCATTCTTGCTCCAATTCCTGGTGGCTCCAATCACAACATCGCTGACCGGCTCTGAAATATCGATGCTCGTCTGGTTGTGTCCTTCGCCGATCGATTGCTCTGTGAAATAAATATTCTTGTTCGGAAAGGCATCATGCACCTCGGTCAAAGCACTGATTTCTCCGCCGTATAAATGCCATGCCGATCCGTCGACATACTTGCTCGCATCAGGGTCTTTCAAAATTGACAATGCGTACGAAGTCACATCGGGATTGTGGTCGTAGACAAGAATCTTGGTTCGAATATGCGCTTTTTTAAAGGCCGGCCCCAACGCATCTTTGATGAAGTTATCTTCCTGCTTGGCAAACATCACCATACTGGGCGTGTTCTTCGGATTCAGCGGCTCGTTCTGCACCGTGATGGCGTCAATGGTGATGCCCGCGGCCTTCATGCCCTCCACATACTTCACAAAATATTTCGCGTAGGCTTTGTAATCCTCCGGCTTCAGCGTTCCTCCCTTGGACTTATCATTCGTCTTCATCCATGCGGGCGCGGACCACGGGGATCCCAGGATTTTGATCTTCGGATTGATCGCCAGAATCTCTTTCAGCGCGGGAATCACATCGACCTCATCCGGCGCCAGGCTGAACTTGGCCAGCGTCGGATCCGTTTCCCCCGCCGGCATGTCGTCGTAGGAATAGACCTTCGCATTCATATCCGAAGAGCCGATGCTCACCCGAAGATAGCTCACCCCGATACCATCGCCATCGGTCGAGAAAAGTTGCTTCAGCAGAGCGGCTCTCGCCGGCGCCGACATTTGCATCAGCAGCTGCGCGCTCCCACCCGTCAACGCAAATCCGAATCCGTCGATGGTTTGAAACTTCTTCGCATCGTCCACCGCAATCGTGGGCACATCCTTTTTAGGATGTGAGAATTCGAGCCCATTGGGTTGCTGCGCCACCAGCGAGGACTTATCAGGGGTGGTCAACCAGACGGTTGCAGTTTGCGCCAGCAAGGTGCAGGCCGCAAAGGGCACAACAGCCACCATGGCAAATAGACGTACGATCGATTTCAATTTCATTCGAACCTCCCATTCCCGCCCACCGGGCAGTATGAATTGTAGAATTACGATTCTTGAAAAGTCTTTTCACTGGCAACGGTTGCGTTCTCGGGCCCGCGGCCAGAAAACCGCGGCATTCTTCTGCGCTCCCCAGCCTGAATCATATTCGCCGCGATTCATCCAACCGCCGGCGTTATTCTTTTGTACAGGCAGAAAGTTTGTTGTAGGCTTGCAGTCAATCGATTGTCTACAGTGCGAGTCGCGTAGCCGCCCTTCCGACAATATTTTCGATTCGTGGGACATTTCCGGTCGCCGCATGGCGAGTTTTCGCCGGTTCGAGCGCAGCACGCCGCATGGTTCCAAAATCTGGCGCAGTCCAGAGAATCGGTAGAAACGTATTTCCATGGCCGTCGTTCGCAGGCCAAAGCTCGACTTTCCAGGTAGCCTCTTTGGAATTTCCGATGAGTTACCGTAGGCTTTATGAAGCTCGAAGGAGGTCCAGTGATCGCTCGCTGGCTGCATGAACTGAATAGGGTGGATGCCGATGCCGGATAGCGACCACCACTCCGGCAAGCCGAAGCGCAAATCGCCCGGCGAGCCTGTCAGTTTGAAGCAACTGGCGGAGTATCTTGACCTGAGTCCGGCGACCGTTTCCGTGGTGCTGAACAACGTTCCGGGGCGTTCCATTCCGCAACCCACGCGTGAGCGAATCAAAGCGGCGGCGGAAAAACTGGGCTATCAACCCAACCTGCTTGCCCGTTCCCTGCGCAACCGCAAGACCCACACCATCGGCGTTCTGGTACCGGAGTTGGCCGAGGATTACCACACGCAAATCATGAGCGGAATCGGCGATTCTCTCATGAGCAAAGGCTACTTCTACTTCACCGTGCATCATCGCCACCGCAAGGATTTGGTGGAAGAGTACACCCACATGCTGCTGAATCGAGCGGCAGAAGGCCTGATCGCAATCGATACCGCGTTGGAGCACCCGTTTCCGGTTCCAGTGGTGGCGATCGCCGGCCATCAACGAATTGAAGGCGTGTCCAATTTGGTCATCGACCATGACCGTGCCGCTGAACTTGCACTCACCCATCTTTACTCTCTGGGCCATCGTCGGATTGCTTTCATGCGCGGGCATCCCTTTAGCTCCGATACGGCAGACCGCTGGCGAAGCACGGTAAACATGGCGCAGAAGTTGGGTCTCGCAATCAAGTCCGACCTCGTGATCCAGCTTGATCGTGACTCCATCACCCCAGATCTGGTGTACCCGATTGTGAATCAGATCCTCGCCAACAAGAAGCGGTTTACGGCACTGGTTTGTTTCAACGACAATGCCGCGATCGGCGCCATACGCGCACTTCGGGATGCCGGACTGCGAGTGCCGTCAGACGTATCAGTGATCGGTTTCGACGATATCCGGGCAGCCGCTCTGATCAGCCCCAGCCTCACCACCGTGCGGCAACCGCTCCGGGAAATGGGATGGACGGCTGCAGAGTATTTGCTCGGTCGGTTGGAGGGAACGGAGACATTTCGCGAACAGATCGTCATTTCTCCGGAGCTTACCTTGCGCGAATCAACCGCTCCCGTCACGACTGCCGACGATTCGTCAGACTCGCGTCGCAAACCCAGCAGGGAAGCGAAGAATAAGCACGCATCCCCCAGCAATCGGACCTCCGTCCTTGCCAACGACTGATCGCCGTCTGATTTCCGTCGTATGGCTGCATATCGCCTTTGCCGCCACTGGATTCGGCACCACACTGCTGGGCTGCCTGCTTCCTGCGCTGCACTCCGCATGGCATTTGACCGATGCTCGCGCCGGATTTCTCTTCGCATGTCAATTTACCGGCGCCTCCATCGGTGCTTTGCTGGTGCGGGAAGATCTTTTCCGCAGCATTCAGCATGGATATCTTGTCATGGTGGCAAGCCGCCGTCGCCCTGGGCGACCCTGCACGACTACGCAGCTGCCGGCGCTTTTTTTGTTTTTGGCGTGGGCATGGGCTGGGCCATGACCGCCATCAACATGGTCGGCGGCACAGTCTTCGAGCACCCCGGGGCTGCGCTCTCATTGCTGAACGCCTCCTGGATCGTGGGCGCAGCCCTCTCGCCCGCAATCGCCACCCGCTGGGTTCGATACGCGCCACCCATGCAAATCTACTTTGCTGTTGCCATTACTTTTGCGGCGATTTCCTTGATCCTCCGGCACTATCACGCCAGTCTGCTCGGCCATCACATCCGTCCCCTGCGAGTCAGCGATGGTACAACGCCGTGGCTCTTGATCACTGGATTTTCTCTGCTCGGATTTTTATACGTTGGCGTCGAAGTATCTGTCGAGTGGATGGATGATGACATTCGTTCATCGTCTGCCGATCGGCGGAGGATTGTGGGCAGCACTCATCACTTCCTGCTTCTGGCTCGCGATTCTCTGTGGCCGTCTGCTCGCGCCCGCCGTTCTGTTGCGGGTGTCGGAGTCGCGCCTGCTTCTGGCAGCCATCATCGTCGCTTGCGGCAGCGTCATTTCAATTCTGCTCAATCACTCTCCGGTAGCCATTCTTCTCTCCGCCGTACTTGCCGGCCTCGCGTTGGCGCCCATTTTCCCCTTGTGTGCGTCCCGCGTTCTGGCGCTCACCCATGAATCACCGCAGACCAAATGGCTTTTCTCCGTCGCAGGAATGGGTGGCTCGGTCTTGCCCTGGCTCACGGGCAGGCTTTCCACGAATACCGGCTCCCTGCGCGACGGATTGCTGGTCCCTGTTTTCGCGCTGGGGATCATGATTGTTTGTCTTTTGTCGATCCTGCGTCGTGTGAACGCCGACGCGACCTTGACCCACCAGCCACCTCGGGACGTAGTCACGCTAAGCTAGATCCGAACCTCAGTGTGGGATCAGGTCCGATTCCTTAAAGCGCGCGTTTTTGAAACGGCTCGGCATGAACGATGCCGGTATCTTCGCGCACTGTGATCGTCTGGCCCGCATTAATATTCGTCAGCCGCTGTGTGATGCCGCTGGGCCAATGAATCTCAACCACGTCTGCCTTATCCGTTTGTGCCAATCCGAACGTAAGCACCAGTTCACTGGAGGAAAGATAGCTCGACCCGCTGCGCATGGTCATCTTTTGTCCAGTCTGCGCCGACTTTACAAACACCACGGCGTCAAGGCCGTTCCGATTTGATTTGGTTCCCCACAGCTTCACGCGCAGCGAGTGATTTGTCGCTCCGGTATTGCGGAACAGTACCGCCGGCCCATTATTCGTCGTCAGCATCAAATCCAGCGCGCCGTCGTTGTTAATGTCTCCGTATGCTGCGCCGCGACCCACTCGCCGCTCGTCGAAGGACTTGCCCATCGCCGCCGCAACATCCTGAAATTTGCCGCCGCCTTCGTTGTGAAATAAATGCGGAGCCTCCGCGTAGTGGACCCGCTGCTGCACCTTCTCAATGTCAGGATCCAGATGACCGTCGGCAATAAACAAATCGAGCCATCCATCCAGATCATAGTCGAAGAAGAAACAGCCAAAGCCCAGCGTCAGCAAGCTTGCCCGTCCCACTTCCGACTGCGGAGCAATGTCGACAAACAATCCATTCTTCTGGTTCTGATAGAGCGAGATCATCTGGTTAGAAAAATTCGTAATCGCCAGGCTGGGATAGCCGGAGTGGTTATAGTCGGCCGCGTCGATCCCCATGCCGGCCCGGGCCACCCCATCTTCGCTGAAGCCGATTCCGGAGACCACACCTTTTTCCGTAAACGTGCCATTGCGATTGTTGATGTACAGCTTGTTCGGCTCCGTGTCGTTACTGATTGCGATATCCGGCCAGCCGTCCTGATTCGCGTCGAAGATGGCAATCCCCAGGCTCTTTGACGTCGCATCGTAGAGGCCGGATTTGTGGGTGACGTCTTCAAAGGTTCCGTCGCCACGGTTGCGCCACAGTCGCACCGACGCACCTTTATACGACTCCGGTGTGCAGTAGGATTTGTCTTTGCCGTCCATCGAACAATACAGGTCGATCGCCGGATTCCACGCCACATAATTCGCCACCAGCAGATCCAGGTGGCCATCGCGGTCATAGTCGACCCACGCCGCACCCGTGCTGAATTCGTCGATCCCCCACAACCCGGCTTGTTTTGTGACATCGGTAAATGTACCGTTGCCGTTGTTATGGAATAAATGATTTTGACCGTATGCCGTCACAAACAAATCGTCGTGCCCGTCGTTGTCATAGTCCGCCACGGCAACGCCCATGCCATACATCGGCACCGCCAGCCCCGCTTTGTGCGTGACATCGGTAAACGTGCCGTCGCGGTTGTTATGGTAGAGGGCTGACGTCGTTACGCGGCCCGGATGACCGGGCCAGTTCATCCCATTCACCAGAAAAATATCCTGCCAGCCGTCGTTGTCGTAGTCGATAAAAGCGACGCCCGATCCCATCGTCTCCGGCAGGTATTTTTTTCCGAAGGCACCATTGTTGTGCACGAATCGGATTCCGGCGGCGCGCGTGATGTCTTCAAAGCGGATGCGCTCGCTCGAGCCGGAAGATGCTGTCGCCGGCTGCTTCGCTGTTGCGGAACTTTCCGCAGGACCGGCCATCGCGGCCTCTGCCATGGAAAAGGGAAGCGAACTGAAAAACGAGGCGGCCAGTGCCGTTCCAGAAAGCTTCAAAAATTTGCGGCGATGCGGTTGCTGGTTTTCTTCCTTCAAGCTCGACCCATCCAATTTTCTACGCCTCAATTGCCACCTCTGTGCAGCACGGACGAATCCGACGCGTGAATGTACGCCTCGCCGGCAATGGTCGCATCATGCTTGCCGGAAGAATTCGCAATCGCCAGCGGTACGGAAATATGTTCGTGGATCGGCTGCCTCTCTCGATTATCGTCAGGATGCTTTTCCAGGTACGGCCCCGTCAATGCCTGCGCCGACTCATCCGCTTTGAAGCGCAGATAACGAACCTCATACTGGTGTGCCAGGTTCGGCTTGTCCATGCCGGTGGCACACAACATCATGTTGTAATTCGCTTCCAGATCTTCCGGATCGATATCGAGTGCCTGCTGAAACTGCGCCTGCGCCAGCGCATACTTGTGTTGCAGAAAATAGATTCGGCCCAGGTCGTTACGTACCACTCGGTCCTGCGGATATTGCTGGATCACCTGCAGCAGTTGCGCGATCGCGCCATCGTAATCGCCCGTCTGGCGCAACACGCGTGCATAGAAATAATGGGCTCGCGCCAGGTTCGGAGAGAGCTGCAGCGCCTTGTCCAACACCACCTTCGCGCCCGCCATATCTCCCACCAGCACGCGTGCTCTGCCAATGTTCACCCATCCATCAGGGTTGGTCGGATCGGCCTGTGTCGTCCGTTCAAAGGCCGCCTCCGCTCCCTTCAAGTCTCCCTGCAGCAACAGGCCAATGCCGTAATCATTCCACCGTTGCCAGTCTGCCTTGTTGGTCACCACCTGCGGCGCCGGCTCGGGCGCGTTCGGGGGCAGCACATTCAAATCCGCATCGGCGCTTGCCATCACCACGATCGGCGGATCAGGAATCGCCTTGATCTTTCCCGAAACGTTCGCAGTATTTCCGGTGAACACCATGTGCCGGTCATCGTAGTTGGGCGTCACGTCGTGCGGGCCTGTACTTTCAGAAACTCCAGCGAAGGCAAAGTGAGTATTGAACCACGAGAACTTGCGGTAATTCAACTTGGCCTGCAGATGAATCTTGCCGCGCTCATCTTTTGGAATCTGCAATCGGAAGTGAACGGTGTCAGCCGCTCCCGGAGGAATCAAGTGAGCATAAATTGTCGCCCGCGCCGCCCATGCATTGCGCTTGTCAATGGGATTGCCATGCGCATCGATGGCCCACGAGCGATAAAAATGCGCTCCCGGTTCGACCGGCCCATGACCGTTATCTTCCACCATGCCGCTCCAGAAAAGCACATGGCCGGCGTCGTCGGTGGCCTTCAGTTCCAGCCAGCAATCGAAAGCGTCCACCGTTCCGCCCGGAAAGAAATGTCCCACAGCCAGCGTGCGAACCACCACATCCACCCGTTCCGTATCTCCGGCACGAACCGACGCCTGCACACGGTTCAGCGGCGCTGTGATGGGCGCAACCGGCGGTCCACCCGCAGCACCCGTCGGCGACTCCATCTCAGACTCTTCGCCCACGGCGAACGTGGTCGCCATTTGCGGCGCGGCATACATCACCCTGTTATTCGATATGCGATTTTCCGCTGTCTCTGGTGAGATCGCGAATATGTCGACCCGTACTTTCTTATCCTTCAAAAAGTTTTCCGTGTCTTTCAACTGCACCGCATCCTTATTCACAAAAGGAAGCGCCGTATTCGCCGCGATAAAGCGATGCGAGTGCACCATGCCGTTTACATTTCCGGCATCGTTCGAAGGCGTCTCCGGCATGTGGCAATCTTCGCAATCGAGCGGCTTCGGCGGATAGTAAAAGGATCGCGCGCCGAATCCCGACACGCCGCTGGCCTGCCAATTGTCGTAGTCATCAAAGCCGCGAATCCATCGATAGTGATTGTCGGCCACATCCAGGTGAACCTTGTGGCAATTTCCGCAGAACACCGCTGACTGGCTGCCTCTCAAAAACGGCTTTAGAAATGTCCGCCGATGCGGCTCCGGATCTTCCTCAATCAGATAGTCGATCACGCGATGCACAATGGGATTTTTGCTGGCCACCAGCCGCTGCAGCTGCGGGTATTCCAGAATAAAGTCAGCATTGCCCATCGTGCTCTTCTCCAAACGAATGGAGTGGCACACCACGCAACCCATACCCGCCTGCGCCGCTGGCGTAAACAAACGACCCGCAATAGGCGTGTTGAAATTGCCGGGAAAAAACAGCGCCGCGTCGTGGCATCCCGCACACACTTTGGAGGCCTGCACGCCATCCACTTGCTGCATGTAGACAATCGCCTGCCGGTACCACTGATTATTGAAAGATGAAAAGTGATGCGCCGAACTCGCCCACTGTTTGTAAATATCCGCATGGCAGGTTTTGCAGGTGGCGGAGTCCATAAAATAATCCTTCGGCACAACCTTGCCGGTGTAGGTCTCAGCGTCGCTCGGGAAGAAGGGACTCTTCGGCCCACCACCTTCATCCGCTTGATCGGCCGGCGCCATGCTGGGGTTGTGGATGGAATGATCCTTCTGCCACGGAACCGTGCGCAGCCACCACGCCCCTGCGGCGACCGCGGCAACCAACACCAGCGATGTCGCAACTCGCACCGCCGTTTTCGCGCCACCATGCTGCAGCCAACCCCGGTTGCCGGCCCAGACAGCCAACAGCATCGCGACCGCCAGCATCGAGATGATTTCGTGTGTATAAAGAATCGGCCACTGCTGACGTCGTGTGCCTGTATATACCAACACCGCGCCGGCAATGCCGCCCAGCGTAAATACGATCCATCCCGCTTTTTCCAGCAGGCTTGTTCCCTGCAGCAGTTTCTTCATGCCCGGGATCAGGCAAACGACAAACAGGCAACCGACAAAAATGTGCAGTACGACGATCGACTCATAGATCAGGGTCGCCGTGGGAAATGCATAAAGATAGACAGCGCTCGCCGCCAGCGCAACGCTGCATCCGACCAGCCACCGCCTCATTGGTTCCATCTCCGCATTGCAAGGTGCCCGTTGTTAATCGTCATTCGTTCTCCCAGGAGTCCATTCCACACAGGCGGTACGTTGCAACCTGCGATTCGTTGCCGAAGTATAGCGAGTGCAATCAACCCTCGGCATCCACCTTTCGGTTGAGACCGGCTTTTTCCCGCAAATCAATCTCACTTGGCGGGAGCGGTCTGCTGCACACCCCATTTGTAGACAAGCTCCGCATAGCCAAACTGCGCATTCTTGCCAGTTGGATAAATCGCGGAAATGACGCTTCCACCCGATGCGTGGGCATAGTAGAAATTCACCCCCAGGGATCGAGTCGCCTGCCAATCCGCGCTCACATCGGCCACGGTAGCAAACGAAGAATATCCGTTGCCGGGCCGGCCGGTATAGCCAAATACTTTGTTGTCGAAAGCGCCGCCGCCCTGATACCACAGATCTTTTCCGGTTGTCAGCTGCAGCCAGTGAACATCGCTGCGCACAACCACCCGCTTGACCGGCTTATCGATGCCCTGGATGAAGGTGTCCTCGTTGTTCATCAGGTTGTAGAAAGGGAACCGCGAGTAGACGCGCGGCGTCGGCAGAATTTGAAAGAACGTATTGTGCTGGTTGTCCGCGGGATTGTTATCGCCCGTGCTGCGAAATGTCCCGCCTCTCACCCAGGGGGCTGTCGCGACCCTGTTCCACTGGTATCCACCTTCGACGGCGTACGCTCCAGAGTGCTGGTTCAGTTCTCCCCAGTTGCCGTTCTGCAGCGCTCCCCAGAACATGAAATCAAAATTGCCGCGCCCAGCAGGCACCGCTGCCATCAGATCGCCGCCATACGTGCCCAGTCGAATATTCTTGTGGTCGGCCTGGCGAACCGCCAGCGGACGATTGTCAGTCTTGGTAATTCCCGTGCGGCCATCATGATATCCAATGCCGAACGCACTCCACAGAAGATGATTGTTGTACTGCGATTTGGTGAACGCGAGATACTGCAGGTCGACATTCAGCTCGGGATTTCCGTTCATATTAAAGACGCCTTGATCCGAGCGCGCCGCCATGGCCGTCAGGTCCCACGTTCCTGCGCCATAGTGGCCATCGATGCCGTCAAAGCTGCGCTGTGCATTAGTGAATCCGAAATTGCCCACCAGCCGCTGCTGCACTCGATTATTCTGCAGCCACAGAATCGTCGGATTTTTCGGGTGTGTTTCCAGGCCGCCAAAAAATTCAAATCGTCCGATGCGCAGATTTTTGTCCGCACCGCTAAAGTTGTAGCGCAGGAACGCCTGCTTCAGAAATGCCGCGGCAGGGTAGCTGTTGTTGCCGTTCGACGCATAATACGTGCCTCCGAGCCCCAACTGACCCTGCGCGCTGATCGGCGAAACGGCGTCGTTCGGCAGCCAGAGTTCCGCTGGCTGCGACAGTTCCAGCTTCCAATCCCAACGGTGAATGCGCTGCGAGATGGCCAACCGCAGCAACGATTCCAGGTAGCCGTATGTATTCGTTTCCGGCGGCGCCGCAAACCACTGCCACACATCCATGCGCGCACGGTAATTGACTGAGACGCTGACGGGTCGGTTCGGAGTGCTCGACTGAGCCCTTCCAGGTGCGATCAAAACTGCAAGGACAAAAGGTAGCGTTGCCAATCCTGCAAGTCGATGGTTTCTCAGTTTCGTTCTCCCCGTACTTATATATAGGTTGCGACTCGCCGCGACACTCGCACGTTGCATCCGGCCAAACCGGGCAAAAAAAGTGTTTAGCTTGCTCGCCAAGCTTCATTGATTGGAGCCGGACTGGTCAAGCAACCTGGGGTGGAGAGCCGTCTGCAACTTTCGATGGAGTCCAAAACGTCAGTAGGTCTATCTCAAGCGAATGGCATTGTCCATTCTTGCCGACCCCACCGGCGGCCGAAATTAAATCGAGATCAAGTAAATCGTTATAGACGATGGGGGTATGATGGTTTGGCTGAAAAAATCTGATCCGTTGGATACCGAAAACCAGTATGCATAAACTTCCCTGTTTGAAACTCTTCTCTATCCTTGCAATTTCTGCGCTGGTGGCTCCAGCCTTCGCCCAGCATCACCACCACAACAATTCGGGCGCCTCCGCGTCGAATCCGGCGGCCTCGGCTCCATGGATGAACCGGAGCCTTGTCGCCCGATCAGCGCGCGGACATGGTGCTGCAGCAGATGACGCTGGACGAAAAAATTGACCTTCTCCATGGTCAGGGAATGCTCGGCTGGGAAGGCAAGCCGATGCCCAATGCAAACCTGAGCAACGGCGGCGCAGGATTTGTCCTCGGTGTCCCGCGCCTGGGAATTCCGCTGATCCAGATGGACGACGCTGCGTATGGTGTTCGCTTCAGCGCTCGCAATGGTCGCTACTCGACCGCCATGCCCTCCAACCTTGGCTCCGCCGCGAGCTGGGATCCGCAGGCTGCCTGTGAATACGGCGGCGTGATCGGTCGCGAGTTGCACGCCCAGGGCTACAACATGTCACTCGGCGGCGGCGTTGACCTGGTCCGAGAGCTGCGCGGCGGTCGCACCTTCGAGTACATGGGTGAAGATCCCGTTCTCGCCGGCACCATGGTCGGCAACCGCATCAAGTGCGAGCAGGCCGCGCATGTCATTGCCGACATCAAGCACTACGCCATGAATGATCAGGAAAGCGGACGCAACGAGTACGACGCCATCATCGGCAAGCGCGCCATGCAGGAAAGCGATCTGCTGTCCTTTCAAATCGGCATTTCCATCGGCCATCCTGGGGCCGTCATGTGCGCCTACAACGCCGTGAATGGCGATTATTCCTGCGAGAACAAATATCTTCTCACCGATGTGTTGAAAGGCGAGTGGAAATTCCCCGGATTCGTTCTCTCTGACTGGGGTGGCACGCACAGCACCGTCAAAGCCTCCGCCGCTGGCCTCGATAACGAGGAACCGCTCGATACCTACTACGGTCCCAAAATGAAAGAGGCGGTGCAGTCCGGCGCCGTGCCCATGTCGCAGCTCAATGACCACGTGCGCCGCATCCTGCGTTCGGAATTTGCCGCCGGCATCATCGACTATCCAATCCAGAAAAGCGTTGTCGAGGCAGCCCGAGATTTGAAAATTGCGCTCCACGTGGAAGAGAACAGCATCGTCCTTCTGAAAAACGCGCACAACATTCTGCCGCTCGACCCGGCAAAAATCCATTCCATCGCCATCATCGGTTCCCACGCGGATGTCGGCATGATTTCCGGCGGCGGTTCGGCGCAGGTGGACCCCCCGGGCAGCACCGATCCAGAATGGCAATCGCACGTCTGGTTTCCGCCCTCGCCTTTGAAAGCGGTGACTGCGCTGGCATCCGGCGCGACAGTGAAATTCGATTCAGGCAGCGATCCTGCCGCCGCGGCCGCATTGGCGGGTCAGTCCGACGTGGCCATCGTATTCGTCAATCAATGGTCGAGTGAGGGCATGGACCTGCCCAATCTTTCACTCCCCGACAATCAGGATGCGCTGATCGACCAGGTCGCAGCCGCTAACCCGCGCACCATCGTCGTGCTTGAAACCAGCACCGCCGTCCTGATGCCGTGGATTGAAAAAGTCGGCGCCGTCGTGGAAGCCTGGTACGCCGGCAGCGATGGGGCTCCAGCAGTCGCGAACGTTTTGTTTGGAGATGATTAATCCCAGCGGCAAGCTGCCCATCACTTTCCCCCTGACAGAAGCCGATCAGCCGCCGCCGCATATTGTTGTGCCTCCACCCGGGGCGCAGGGGAAAGCCGCTGTCATGCGCACCGGAGTCGCCAAGCCAACCTTCACCGTGCATTACACAGAAGGCGCGGAGGTCGGCTACAAGTGGTATGAGGCGGAGCACAAACCGGTGCTGTTTCCGTTCGGCTTTGGATTGTCGTACACCACCTTCAGCTACTCCGACTTGCAGGTGGAAGCCGGCGCCACTCCCACCGTAACCTTCACCGTGAAAAACACCGGAGATCGCGCCGGACAAGAGATTGCCGAAGTCTATGCGGGTCTGCCCGCCAGCGCCAACGAGCCTCCCAAGCGCCTTGTCGGCTGGAGCAAAGTGCAACTGAACGCCGGAGAAAGCAAGCGGGTCCGCATCACCATCCCACAGCTCTATCTCTCGATCTACGATGAGCAGCAGCAGGGTTGGAAGCTGGTGCCGGGAACATATTCATTCATGGTCGGTGGTTCTTCCGCGAATCTTCCGCTGGAGCAGAAAGTCGATCTATCCGCCGGCACCGGAACCGGCAGCATGCAATAGAAGCGGATTCGTCGAGTCGTTGATAGCTAGCTGACATCGTTTGTCCCGATGTGCGATGTCAGCTCTTGCTCCCTGTGCTTTGGCTCGCCAACGCGGCCAGCTTTTCATCCAGCAGCTTCGCCGCAGCGGTCACTTCTGCATTTTTCAGTCGCGCCATCAAGGACGACGGAAGATCGTACCCGATGCGTCCAGTCTTGCTGGCGGCATCTTCGTAAATCAGCACGCGCACCGGAACATTCAATCCAACTTCAATGTTGTGCCGAATCATGGTTTGCGCAATCAGCGGATTGCCGATGGTATACATGGTCGCGCGGCCGCCCATGCCCACTCGCGCCAGCCACGAACTGTGGTCCACCTTCAGAAACAGGATGAACCCGCTCGAACCCTCAGCCGCACGAACGCTGGCAGCAAAATTTTCGGCATTGGTTGCTTTGTCCACCACGGATTGAAACGTCTTGCCATCTCCGGGGCCCACCGCGGCTTCAAAGACTGCCACCACAGCATCGAAGCTGCGCTCACTTGAAAATTCTCGATGGATCAGCGTGCTCTCATCCTGCATCGGCTTTCTCCTTTGTGCCATTGGATTCGGCCAATGCGTGTTTGGATTCGGTCAGCGCTCGCGGATTGCATCGGCAATGGCAACGGCTTCGCGCGCAGCCTTCACATCGTGAACGCGAACCAGGTGCGTCCCTGCCAAAACTGCAGCGGTCAAAGCAGCTACGGTCGCATTTCCGCGCTGATCGGTCGGGACATCGTGCCCGTAGATCTGCGCCAGCTTTCTGCCTAAGAATGCCTTGCGCGACACACCCGCCAGCAATGGATAACCGAGGGTGTGCAGTTCGTCAAAGTGGGCCAACAGCGGATAATTTTCGTCCAGAACTTTTCCGAATCCAAACCCGGGATCCAGCACGATGGCCGCATGTTCGATTCCCGCTGAAAGCGCGGCATTCGCTCGCTGCTTCAGTTCGCGCAGCACCAGCGGCGCCACTTCCGCATGCGGCAGCGGCGGTTGCGTGCGCCATTCGCTGCTGCGTCCGCGTGTGTGCATGAGAATCACACCACACTTCAGCTCCGCGCATGTGCCAGCCATCGCCGGGTCCCATAGAAACCCGCTGACGTCGTTGACAATCTCCGCGCCCGCACGCACCGCAGCTCTTGCGGTGTCGGCCTTGTAGGTGTCGATGGAAAGGATCGTCTCCGGCCGTTGCTGCAGAATGCCTTCCATCACCGGCAGCACGCGGTCGAGTTCTTCCTGTGTAGAAACCGGCGGTCGCGTGCCAGGTCGCGTCGATTCGCCGCCAATGTCGAGAATGTCCGCGCCCTCATCCAGCAATCGAAGCGCATGATCGACAGCTGTCGCCGCGGACAAAAAATTTCCGCCATCAGAAAACGAATCCGGTGTCACATTCACCACGCCCACCAGCAACGTTCGCTCGCCCAGCACTAGCGAGCGTGCCTGCAGAGCCCAGCGGAAATGCGGTCGTGGCGTGGCAACCATATCTCATTCTAAGCCGAAGCTTTTTCATTCCTCGGCGCGTGCGAACCGCCGAAAAAGTCTCCGCGCTCCTGATTTGCCGCGCCAAAATGTTACACTCGCGCCCATCATGAGATTTTTTCCCCGCCACACTTTTCTGCTCTCTGCCGTCCTCTTATTCCCGTTCAGTGGGCTGGCCGCGCATCGTCACCATCGCGGCAGTCGCACCCCCACGGGCTCCTTATCGCACCAGATTGACGAGCTGCTGGCCGCTCCGGCCGCCGCCCAGGCGCATTGGGGAATTTCCATCACCACCTTGAACGGACGCCTTGTGTACGAAAAAAATGACGCCCAACTTTTCGCTCCCGCTTCGAATGCGAAGCTTCTCACCACTTCAACCGCGCTGGCCTTGTTCGGCCAAAATACAACCATCGAAACCCGCGTCCTCGCGCCCAGCGCGCCAGATGCGCAGGGAACCGTCCACGGCGACGTCACCATTGTCGGCGCTGGCGACCTCAGCATGTCTGGCCGCGCCTATCCATATAGCGGAAAAACCGAGCGCCCCAATCCACCCCTCAGCGCGCTCGAGGCCCTCGCCGATCAACTGCAACAGCGCGGCGTCAAGCGTGTCGAAGGCAACATCGTCGGCGACGATACCGCATTTCCGCAAGAGCCCTACGGAAGCGGCTGGGCCTGGGACGATCTGGTGTGGGATTACGGCGCGCCGATTTCCGCGCTGACGGTGAATGACAACATCGTCTACCTCGCGATCACGCCCGGCGTGCAGCCCGGTGATCCTGTCACATTCACTGGAATCCCGATGTCACCAGCTCGTTCTACACGGTCGAAAATGACGCCCGCACCTCCGTGGCAGGATCGCAGCCATCGCTGGGATTGGATCGCCCCCTCGGCTCGCACGAGGTTCCGCCTGTTCGGCACGCTGCCTGCCGGTGGCCAACCTTCTCACATCGCACTTGCGGTCATCGATCCCGCGCAGTTTGCCGCCGTCGCCTTTCGCCAGATGCTCGACGCCCGAGGTATCACGGTCACCGGAACCGCGACCGCGCACCATCGTCCCTCCGTCGACACATCCATCTATGAAGAAAGCGTGATGCGGCCCCTCGCGCTCCCCGCCGCCACACAATCCGGCGATGTCGCGCAGATTGCGCCCGCCGTTCCCGCAGGCGATGTCGTGCTGGCTTCGCGCACTTCGGTTCCGCTGCTTCAAGACATCACGGTCACCAATAAGGTCAGCCAGAATCTGCATGCGGAAACCTGGCTGCGCCTCCTGGGCCAGCACTTCGGTGAAGACGGTTCCATCGTGGAAGGCGCCCGCGTGGTTCGCGCGCAAATGCTGCGTGCTGGGATGCAGCCGCAGGATTTCTTTTTCTATGACGGCTCCGGCCTTTCCCCGGACGATCGAATCACTCCTCGAGCCCTGACCACGCTGCTGCGCTATATCGCGGAACAGCCGTGGGGAGCGCAGTTTCGAACCACCCTGCCCATCGGCGGAATCGATGGAACACTGTCCGATCGATTTCTGCATGGTCCCTTGCACGGCCAGGTCTTCGCCAAGACAGGAACGCTGGACGAAGTGAACGCGCTCAGCGGCTACGTGACCGCGAAAAATGGAAGCACGCTGGTGTTCTCCGTTCTTTGCAATGGCCACATGCCGAACGCCAAAGGCATCACAAAAACCATCGACGGCATTGTCACCGCTGCGGCCGAGACCACATCGGTGCGATGATAATCAGTGAGCCGCCCAGTTCCCCAACCTGAGCCGAACCGTCGATGTCCTTTCCTGGAGAGACGCCATGTCGGAAACAAAACCGCAGACCTACGCCAATCATGCTCGCATCGATCCTCTGTATCACTTCTTTCTGGCGCCGGTATTTTTGATCACGTTGATCGCCAGTATCGTGCATCTGGTTCGACATCCTCACCTCGGCAGCGCGTGGCATGTCGTACTTGCTTTGGCCTTTTTGATCCTGCTGTTCAAGGTCCGCACCTATCCGCTCAAAGTGCAGGACCGCGTGATCCGGCTGGAGGAACGTCTGCGACTGGCCACTCTATTGCCTGAACCACTGCGTGCCCGCATCGATGAGCTGGACATTCGTCAGCTCATCGCTCTGCGCTTTGCCTCCGATCCCGAGATACCGGCGCTGGTCGAACGCACTTTAAACGAAAAGCTCGCGCCGAAACAGATCAAGCAAGCCATTCAGAATTGGCGCGCCGACAATTTCCGCGTCTGAACTCTGCTCGAAGTGGCGAAGATAATCCGTCGGCCTCAAGAAGGTGAATGCATTGAAACAAGTGATTCGATTGTTCGCGATTGTAGGCGCTGCAGCCACGATTCTCCTGGCGGGCTGCCATCATCTGCCGCCATCAAAACCATTAAGCGAGCTGACTCCCACGGAGATGCGCGGCTACACCGTTTACCAGCAGCAGTGCGCGCAATGCCACAATGCCAATAGCGAACAGCCACTGCATGGTCCCGGCCTCCAGGGAGTGTTCAAGAAGCCTTACCTTCCCAGCGGTGCGCCCGCCAATGACGATCGCGTTCGGGCCGCCATCCTGGAAGGTCGCAACATGATGCCGGCCTACTCCAATGTTCTGGATGATCAGCAGATGAATGATCTGCTCGCCTATCTGCATACGCTCTAGAATTGGCGAAGCGAATTCTCCCGGCTACACTAAAGGACAACGCGATTTGCGAATTCCCGGAGGAAAGAGAACTTGAAACGACCGATTCGGTTGTCCACGTTGGCGAGTGCGACTGTTCTTTTGTTTTTGAGCGGCTGCCATCACACGTTGAAATCGAAACCGTTGAACAAGTTGACGCCGACAGAAATGCAGGGACATGCAATCTTCCAGAACGACTGTGCGGTCTGCCATCAACCGAACAGTGAACAGAAATTAGTGGGGCCGGGTCTGCTGGGGCTGTTCCAGAAGCCTTATCTTCCCAGCGGCGCTCCGGCAACGGATGCGCGAGTTCGCTTCACCATTCTCCGTGGTAAGAATGTCATGCCCCCGTTCGCGAATATTCTCAACGATCAGCAACTGAATGATCTGCTGGCCTATCTGCACACCATTTAGAACAGCCGCAGCTATCCGGGCGGATTCATCCTCCCGTCGTTTCACTGAGGGAAGGCAATTTTTGAAGCAGTCGACTCGATCTACGCTGGTTCCCGCCGCATTGGCTGCGATGTTGCTTGCGGGATGCTCCAGCGCTGGACGCGATCGACGGGAGCGCACATCTTTGACCTCCGCGGAATTGCGCGGCCAGCAGATTGTCCAGACGCATTGTCTGGGCTGCCACTACATCAACAGCGGCAAAACCCTGGTTGGTCCCAGCTTGCAAGGACTGTTCAAGAAAGCGCGTCTGTCCGATGGCGCTCCGGCCACCGATGGATATGTGCGATCGAAAATTGCTCGCGGCGGCTACGTCATGCCTGCATTTGGTAACACTTTGGATGCCGAACAGATGCGCGATCTGTTGGCGTTTCTCCATACCGTATGAGCGAGCCCGAACAGAAACCCAATCCTGAAGACGGCGCTGCCCGGTTTCCCGGCGTCGCCGCGATCGCCCTGTGGATGCTGCTGGAGTCGCTGATCGGCGTGTTTGGCGTGCTCACTCACCACTTTGCCAGCCACGGCGCCCGCATTGCAGTACTGGCCGTGTCCACGCTGCT
The DNA here is from genome assembly GCA_963794795.1 of uncultured Acidobacteriota bacterium. Lineage (GTDB taxonomy): Bacteria > Acidobacteriota > Terriglobia > Terriglobales > Acidobacteriaceae > JAKAAZ01. The sequence goes on from CAWCFC010000022.1 coordinate 573,617, forward strand.
CGCGCTGGCCGGTCTTGGCCTGCTCAAGATGCGCCGCTGGGGATGGGCGCTGGCGCTGGCCGCCGCATTTCTCACCAGCAGCTACGGCATCTACATCATCCTGCGATTTCATGAGAACAATTACTGGGTCATGACGCTGGCGAATTTCGTCTTCTTCTTCTACCTGGTCCGCCCAGAAATCCTTCGCCGTCTGAAATAGTTCTCGCGCAACTAACGTCGCTTACTTCAAATATTTCGCAAAGAAGGCAAACATCCTGCGGTCCGCGTCGGCCGTATCTTCCGGTCGATAGCCTCCCTTGTTGTTGGGATTTTGAAAGGCATGCCCGGCGTCCGGATATTCCTTCACATCCACCGGATGGCCGATCGCCTTCATCGCCGCGGCAAAATCCGCAACATCCTTCGGCGTAATGCCGCGATCCTGCGCTCCAAAGTTCCCCAAAATGGCAGCGCGAATTTTCTTCAGCTGCGCCGGATCAGTTTCAGGCGCGCCATAGTTGATGGCAACCGCCTTTAATGACGGCTCCGCAACCGCCAACTGCATGGCGAAACTTCCTCCCATGCACCAGCCGGCCGCACCAATGCGGTTCGCCTTTACGTATTTCAGCGTCTTCAGGTACACCACGCTGGAGCGAAGATAGGCAATCCCGCGATCCTGCGGCAGCGCCCGCATCAACTCGTGCGCCATCTCCGGATCGGTCGCGATCTGGCCACGATATAGATCCACCGCCAGCGTCACGTATCCGTGCTCGGCAAACATCTGCGCCTGCTGCTTCACCCAATCATTCAGCCCCCACCATTCGTGAATAATGACAATTGCCGGAAACGTTCCGTCCCCTTGCGGTCGATACAAAACGCCATGCACTGTTTCGCTTCCGCTGGGGAAGCTCACATTTTCCGGACCGATCACCGTAACGGATGTTTTTGATTGGGAGGTTGCTGAGGTCACGAAAGCCAGCGAAAAAAGCGCGCAGAGAAACACGAAGTAGCGAAAAGTTATCTTCATCCTGACCCATCCTTGCCGACGGAGAAGTGAGAGACTGCGTGGAAGGCGAAGCGTGCACAGGATGCTTCCACACAACAACAATACGCTGCCCATGCGGGCTCGACATCAACATTTTTGCCGTAAACCGCCGGCACTAACCCATGTGCATGCCGCCGTTGACGTCGAGCACATGGCCCGTAATGTAGCTGGCCTGGTCGGAGGCGAGAAACACCACCGCAGCGGCGACATCCTCCGGCGTGCCCGCGCGATCCAGCGGAATTTGCGTCAGCATGGCACTGCGCTGCTGATCATTCAGCACATCCGTCATCGGCGTGGAAATATAGCCGGGCGCCACCGCATTCACGGTGATATTTCGCGAAGCCAGCTCGCGCGCCAGTGACATGGTCAGGCCGATCAAGCCGGCTTTGCTGGCCGCATAATTTGCCTGCCCCGCCTGTCCGGTTTCTCCCACCACGCTGCTGATATTAATGATGCGTCCCCAGCGCGCCTTCAACATGCTGGACGAAGCCGCCTGCGTCAGTAGAAATGCGCCCGTCAAATTCGTTTGCAGCACGGCATTCCAGTCTGCCAGCTTCATCCGCAGCATCAGGTTGTCGCGCGTGATGCCGCCATTATTCACCAGGATTTCTAATTTCCCATACTGCGCCACCACCGCTTTGGTGACTGCTTTGATGGAGTCTTCGCTGGCCAGGTCCATTTCAAACGCCATGGCCTTTCCACCGGCTGCTTCGATCTCCGCCGCAACCTCCGCCAACTTTGTAGCGTTGCGCGCCGCCAGCGCCACCTGCGCCCCTGCCCTGGCGAGCGCCACCGCGCAGGCGCGACCAATACCTTGAGATGCGCCGGTCACCATGGCCACCCGGCCATCCAATGAAATCATGCAATCCACTCCTATAGAAAAAAAGTTCCGTACGATTCGGCTGAAGACGCAACATCTCTACGGTAGCTCGTACATTTCCAGTTCCCGGATCGGAAAATCCATCCGATTGTCTGTCATCAGCGTCAGCCCATGTTCCAGTGCCGCCGCCGCGATCAACATATCGTCCAGAGCCAGCGTCCGGCCCTTCCGCGACCACTCCCACTTCAGTCTTCCAGCCCGCCGAGCAACCGCTGCTGTCACCGGATAACACTCCAGGCCATCGAGAAACATCTTAGTCCTGGCTTCTTCCGCTGGCCGCATCCCAGCATAAATTTCCGCCAGGTTGATCGTAGTCGTCGCGAGTGTGTGGCCTTGATGAACCGTCTCCGCCAGCAGTTCGCGACGTCCCTGGCGATGCCGCAGTGCGTCGATCAATATTGTCGTATCGAGCAGGAAGGTCATTTCTCCTTGCCTGAATGCGTCTTCCGTTGTCGTGTATGCCGCTCAATGGTCGCGGATCGACTTTTCCCCTCTTGCCGCAAGCCACGCACCCACGCACCCGAACCTTTTGCCAGCTCCGGATGGTCTTCGTCCTTCCACGCCGGTTCCGCCGACTCCAGAAACTGCAGCAGCTTGCGCCGCCGAATCTCCGCGCGCGCCGTTTCCACCAGAAACGCGCTGCGCTTTCCAGGTCCTACGATTGCATCGATCTCGCCAACGAGTTCCTGCGGCAGCAGGATGTGGGCGCGCCTCACGGGTGCCATAATCTGGATGATACACCTCGAGTGTGCCTTGGAGATGTATCAAGTGGGGTCACATCTCAGGCGAAAGAACTACGCCAGGGCCAGCACCGGCTCCAGCTTCCAGATGTACACGCGCTGCTCGCGCGCGAAGTGCAGCACCGGCGGAATATCCGGCAGACGAATTCCGTGGGCCTGCGGCAAATCGTTTACTTCAATTTCGGCTTCCGCGGCTTCCAGCGGCCAGGGCGCATGGTGGATATTGCCTTGCAGCAGCTGGCCCACTGCGGTCATGGGTAAACAGGCAATAGCGTTCCGTCAGAAAATATTCGATAGTGTCGCGCGCGCTGCGTCCCGCCGTCTGCGGACCCATTCCGCGATACGTAGCCCGAAAATTCACCGGCTTCTGGCTCAGCAGGCGAGCACTTTCATAATGCAGCCAGCCATTCTCCCGTTCCTCCACATGCATCTTCGCCCAGTAATACGGCAGATGAAACCACAATCGTGCCGCCATCACCGCCGCTGGATTGGCTGCATCCAGCGAAAAGAAAAACACTCCAGGAGTTCCCGTACGTTCCTCGCGGACATACGTGCGCAAATTTAGCTCGGCAAAACGGCGAGCCCCGGGCACGCTGCCCAACCCGCGAAATCGAATCCGATCCATAGCGAACGGCACAATTCCCACCCAGCCGGTCCCGGAAAATCCGTCCACCACCAATCCCGGCGGCAGCAGCGGAGTAATTTCCTCCGCGGCAATCGGCCAATGCGCAAACAGCAGGCTGTGCCAGCGCTGGCTCATCACCCAGGGCCGCTTCGGCATGGCCCACGTCCGGTCTGTCGCAAGTGTCAGTACGTCGCCCATCGCTTCATCCACCGGCTTGTGGCGCTTCGACCTGGCTAGCGAGTCGATCTCCACCACCACCGCATACTACCCGCTTTTACGTTGCGCCGAACTCCAAAAGCTTCGTGCCGCCTCTTTTATCACACGACCGGATTTGCCTGCGATACTCTGAAAGTCGACTTCCTTTGATTGAAACAGATTGGACCCAGAAAGCATGCCTCCCTTAAATCCACTTCCGGCTTCCCCTGATGCCGACTCGACTGAGGTCTACGCCATCCACGGCGCAGATCCAGAGGTTCTGGCGTACGCCATGGCAAAATATTCCCGTTCCGCGCTCTCCATGAAGCAGTCTTTGCGCGAATTGAATGCCCAGCGTGCCGAACAGTTCCTGAACACATTCTATTTCCAGTATGGCCACCGCTCGATTGCGGACCTGGCGCACATCGCCTTTGCCGTGGAACGTTTGTCGCTGCTGGCGGCCATTGTGCTGGTCGATGAGCAGCGCTGGGACGGCCAGGAACGCTCCACCCGCTATCAGGATTTCAAGAAAAGTGGCTGGTACCTGCCGGCCTTCGGTTCTAACAGCCAATGCGCGTCAACTCTATACGGATCAAATTGAAAAACTGTTCTCGACGTACGAGGAAATTTCTCGCGGCGCCATCGAGCTGCTCCGCTCCCAGGTTGCCAAGCCGGAAGAGATGAAGCAGGAGGCCTACGACCGCACCCTGCGCGCCCGCGCCTTCGATGGCGCCCGCTACCTGTTGCCGCTAGCCGCAAACACCTCGTTGGGAGAAATTGTGAACGCCCGCACCCTGGAGACACAGGTGTCCCGGCTCTTGTCGCAACCGCATGCGGAGATCCGCCGCCTGGGAGAAAAACTGCGCGAGGCGGCCGCGTCTCCCTGCTGGAACGTACAACGCGCCGCGCTGGAGGACTTGCAGCGCGATATTGCCACCGTCGATCCGGTGCTCGGCGAACGCGCGGCCGCGTTGTTGTTGCGAGACGTCGCCGTCGCTCCCACGCTGGTCAAGTATGCGGCTCCCGTCGAGTACATCCAGAAGTCGCGGACCGAACTGGAACAGGCCGCACAGGATCTGATGGGTTCCGACTCCATCCGGCCTTCGCCGCTGGTCGATCTGGTCGAGGCCGACGGTTCCGGGCAACACGAATCGATTGAGATTGAAATTGTCACCACCCTGCTCTACGGCGCCTGCCATTATCCCTACCGCCAGATTCGCGAAGCCGTGTGCGCCCTCGATGCGCCTCGTCGCGACGAGCTGCTGTTGCTGGGCACGCGCCATCGTGGCCGGCATGATGAGCTGTCGCGCGCCTTCTCCTCCGGCTACCAGTTGCGCTTCGACATCCTGATGGATATCGGCGGCTTCCGCGACATGCACCGCCATCGCCGCTGCGTCCAAACCCTGCAGAGCTTCACCAATCTCCACGGCTATGATGTTCCCGAGTTGATTGCCGTCGCCGCGGCGACCAACCTGCGCCAGCCCTATGAAGATGCGGTGCGCCAGGCCCACGCCGTATTCGACACCCTGTCGCGCGCCGATATTCCAGAGGCGAAAGAAACCGCCCAGTATCTTCTGCCGCTGGGAACCCGCTGCCGCTCGCTGTTCAAGATGGATTTTGCGGAGGCGCTCTACATTGCCGAATTGCGCAGCGCGCCCCAGGGCCACATCTCCTACCGCCGCGTCGCCTGGGAAATGTATGAAGCCATCGCCAAACGCCATCCCGCGCTCGCGAAAAATTTTCGCATCACCGATGTCAACATCCCCATCGACCCCCTGCAGCGATGAGTCAATCGCTTATCCGTGGATGAATGACGCGACGATTGATTGAAATGTTTTTTGATATTGCGGCCGAGCCAAGCAATCAACATGCCCGCGAAATCCAATTCGGCGCGCCTGCTGCTCATCGTCGATCTGCTGGGCACCTTCCTCTTCGGTCTCGAAGGCGCTTCCGTCGCGACCCGCGGCAACCTGGATTTACTGGGCTTGATGGTCCTGGCATTCGCGACCGCACTCGGCGGCGGCATCCTTCGCGACCTCCTGATCGGCGCATCGCCGCCGAATTCCATTCGCGACTGGCGCTATTCCGCCACTGCTTTCCTGGCTGCCGCATTTGTTTTTCTCTGGCACACCACCGTCAGTCACTTTCCTGTTTCAGTGATGGTCACGCTCGATGCGGCGGGACTCGGCTTGTTTGCCGTCGCCGGAGCACAGAAGGCGCTGGAGTTCGACATTCCTCCGCTGATCGCAATTCTGATGGGCGGCGTCACGGGTGTCGGCGGAGGAACCATCTGCGATGTATTGCTGGCCCGCGTGCCGGTCGTGTTGCGTTCGGATGTGTATGCCACAGCCGCGCTCCTGGGCGCGACCATCGTCGTGCTGGGCTTGAAGTTGAAAATGCGCCCGGTGATTGGCCATGACTGTCGGCGCGATCGCCTGCTTTGCTCTGCGCATGGTCGCCGTC
>CAWCFC010000023.1:0-15724 GCA_963794795.1 uncultured Acidobacteriota bacterium
GGGACGCCAGCAAACCCTTTTCGCCCGTTACTCCTTCCAACACGCCGTAGGAAGAAGATTTAGGGCCGTTCAATTTCCTTCCTCTTTTGAGTGCGGCAGTCCGTCATGAAAGAGAAGATTTTGAACCCGGGCGCGTTGGGGCAACCCTGAGATCACTGCCTCGGGCTAAGCCACGAATGCGTAGCTTCCAGTGAGTTGATTGCCTGGACGAGGTGTCTGCTCGACATGACCACGGAGCGTCGCCGCTTCGCGGCTCTTGGCTAATCCAAGCCTCCCTGCCATTTTCACCAGGTCCGCGAGAGAGTTGGCCTGCATCTTCTGCATCACCTGACCGCGGTGTGATTTCACGGTAATTTCACTGATGCCAAGTTCCTCGCCGACCTGTTTGTTTAGTAATCCGGAAGACACCAACGCCATGACCTGCCGTTGGCGAAGTGAGAGGGCGGTAAAGCGCTCCTGAAGGGCTTGCTTCTCCGCCTTTCTTGCAGACAGCAGACGACTCCTTTCGAGAGCCTCCCGAACGGCACTCAGGAGTTCGTTGTCGCGAAAAGGTTTCGTGAGGAATTCTTGAGCTCCTGCCTTCATGGCTTCGACCGTGGTCGGTATGTCGCCATTGGCGCTGAGAAAAATAATTGAGATGTGTGGGCATTTCACGATTGCATGCTTCTGCAATTCGAGACCACTCAAGCCAGGAAGGGACACGTCCAGTATCAAGCAGCCGGGCGCGAGCTCGATGGAATGGGCGAGGAATTCTTCGCCCGACGCAAACGTCTCCGGAGACCAGCCCTCGCGGGTAAAGAGGGCTGCCAGTGATTCGCACGCGGCTTCGTCCGCGTCGACGATGAATACCTTTGGTGTGTCTCGTAAAGTCTTCGAGAACGCGGGCCGATCGCTAATCGTGGATGTCGAACTTGCACTATCCCTGAGAGGAGATTCCGTGTGAAAGAAATTCATTTTCGCCCTCCAATAGTTTTCTCGCGATGGGCCCACACGTGCTGTTTTGGGGCATCGGGGTTTTCAGCGCTGTTTTTGGAGATTGACGCGAAAGAGGAAAAGCGCCGATTACGAGAGTAATTGTGCAATCGGAAATGGCATGCAGACAACCCACGATAGAACGAATCTCTAGCGTTCCATGGTTTGTCTTCCGTTCCGACTTTTGGGTGAAGGCCAGAGAGGAATCAGGGCGCTCAGCTTCCGATATGCTTTCTTCCGAAGAGCCGAGCGTCGATGGACCAGGCGCCTGGTCCGATCATCGCCAGCGTGCCACCGAAGACAGCCAGCATGAGGGGCATCCAAATATCATTCGCACCTGCGAGAGCGATCCATAACTCGATGGCTGCGATCAGCGCTCCCACGGCAGGCGTCCATAACCCTGCCAGGATAAATAACCCAAGGACGGCTCCTGCTGTTTCAGGAATCGCAAGACCGGCAGCCGGAGTTTTCATCTGGGCTAGCCCGATATAGAGAAGAGCAATCCCTGTGAAAAGCCGTTGAATAAGCAGGCCGAATCCCGGCCAGCTATTCGCGAATGTTGAGAACAGTCGCTGCAAGAGGCCTCCCTCTGGGAGGGTACGGCACTCGCACGGGGACGGGAAGCGCTGAAAGGCTAAACAACGTTCATACTTTCGGGTGATCAGAGTTCGATAATTCCACGCTTGAGGGCGATCGTGACGGCATGAGCCCGGTCGCTGGCGCCGAGCTTAGACAAGATGTTACTGACCCGGCTCTTGATGGTTGCCTCCGCGACGAATAGACGATCCGCGATCTGCTTGTTAGAATTCCCAACTGCAATCAGCTGCAGAACCTCAATTTCACGGGCGCTCAATTCATCATCGGTCGCGTGCTCAGCCAATTCCGTGGCAACCTCCGGCGGTATTCTCTTCTGTCCCTTAAAGACTGCATGAATCGTCTCGATGAGTTCCCGGTCATGTCCTTTCAACAGGTACGCCCGCGCGCCGGCTCGAAGAGCGCGCAGCACTTGAGCATCCCCGTTATAGGTTGTGAGCACAATGATGTGTGCGCCTGGGAACTCGCTCAGAATACGGGTTGTCGCTTCGATTCCATTCAGCCCGGGCATTTGAAGATCCATCAGAGTCACGTCCGGGCGATGTATCCGGAACTTTTCGACAGCCTCTTCTCCATTGGAGGCTTCTGCTACCAACTTCATATCAGGCTCCGCGTTGACCACGGCGGCGAGGCCCCTGCGAAGAAGGGCGTGGTCGTCTACCGCGAGAATCCGAATCATGCCAGGAACGCTACTCATGCCTCGTTGCCTTTCGAAAGAAGCGGAATCGGCGGCCATCGCCCCGCTTCTGGTATGCCATCGAGGCGGGAACCTGGAACTGCACCTCTGTGCCCGCGCCCTCTTCGCTCCAGAATTCCAGCTGCGATCCGATTCGCTGTGCCCGCTCGCGCATCCCGGGTATGCCGAAGTGTCCTGAAGTTCCGCCGGCTTCCAGAATTTTGGGGGTAATTCCCTTGCCGTCATCACGGATGCGCAGCCGGAGATGATGCTGATCGTAGCGTATCTCCACTTCGATGTGGCTGGCAGCAGCGTGTACGAAGGCATTCCGGATCACCTCGCGGGAGATCCGGTAGACTTCGTCCTGAAGCATCGGCGATAAATCCTGTTGCTTGCCTTCGACAAACACGTGATAGCTGGGAGCATGTCCGTTCAAGTTATGAGCTTCGGCCAACTCACGGCCCGTGGCGTTCAGCAATTCCGAAAGGCTGCGTTGTGCGGCTGGTTCCGGGCGCAATTCGCCAATCGCGGCACGGCCCTCCTTAATCCCTTCTTCCGCAGACTCAATTGCCTCGTCAACGACCTCCATTGCGTTGTCCGCATTGCGGAGCAGTAGTTTACGCGCCGCCTGGAATTGATAGGCCGCGGCCTGGAAGGTTTGGAGCATGGTGTCGTGCAATTCCCGCGCGATGCGAAGCCGCTCTCCCACGCTGGCTTCCAGTCCAGCAGCGAACTGCCGCTGGATCTGATGGAGACGCATTCGATAGAGTGTCCAAAGCAATCCGAGAAAGAACGCCACACACACAAACCGGAACCAGTTGGTCTGGTAATACGCCGGCGCGATGGAAAAACCCAAGGACGCGCCCGCTTCGTTCCACACGCCGCTGCTGTTGCTGGCCATCACACGAAAACGGTAAGAGCCCGGCCCAAGATTGGTATAGATGGCCTCCCGCGTAGCAACAGGTGCGCTCCAATTCCGGTCGAAGCCATCCAGGATATAGCGAAAGCGAATCCTCTCAGGGGAGGCAAGGCTCAGAGCTGTATACATGATTGCGATTCTTTTGGGTGAAGGAGGAATGCGCACCGGACTCGTGAGATTGATGGGAAGATTATCTGCCAGCACCGCCTCGACGTGTGCAATGGCCGGCGGCGAACTGTCAGGCATGTGAGACGGATCAACCACTGAAATCCCGCGACCTAGAGAAAACCAGATTCTTCCTTCGGAATCTGCGACCACAGACCTGCTTCGGTTGACGCCCTCGCTGCTGAGCAGGCCGTCCGCAGTCCCATACTCTCGAACGTCAGATGCTCCGAGAGCACCCTTGGCGAGCTTGTCTCGACGCACCTGCAACACATGTTTTGAGGTTGCGATCCAAAGCCAGCCTTTCTTGTCCTCTGCGAGTCCGAATACTGGGTCGCGCAATACGTCAGGCCACGTGCGTGGAACATGAAAACCATTGGCGACGGAAACTGCCAGACCAGCAGACGTTCCAACCCAGAGAGTTCCGTACGAATCTTCGAAAAGGCAGTTCACATGTTCAGAGGGCAAACCATCTCGCGTCGTATAAGATTTCCACTGACCGTTTGACAGTGAGCTCAACCCGCTGGGGGTGGCAAACCACATTTCTCCGTTGCGCGTTTCCAAAATTGAAGAGATGGTGTTGGAGGCAAGACCGTTCGCCATCGTGTAATTCGTGAATCGCTGGTCTTTGAGTCTGCTGACACCGCCGCTTAGCGTTCCCGCCCACACAGCACCATCGTGACTTTGGTAGACGGTATAAACGTTGTCTTGAGCGAGTCCATTGGCTTGGGTATAGGTCTTACTTGTGACTGCCCCGCCGCGAAGCTGCAGATGCGTGAGCCCACCGTGCTCGCGCCCGACCCACAGGTCATCCCCTTCACCGGCGATGGAATAAACTACGTCATTTGTCGGGATCCCGTTTGGAATTGATTGAATGCTTCCATTTTTAAGCGCATACAGCCCACCTTGCGCTGGAGCGAACCAAGTGCGACCCTCGCGGTCAACGTAAACAGGTCCATCATGCCGGAATCGAGAATCGATGGCAGTCGAATAGGTGAGAAACGTACTGTCGCGAATGCGGCCGAGTCCCTGGGAACCTCCGATCCAGAGATTGCCTTCGCGATCCTCGAACAGGGCATTAATACCACCGTTGCCGCGAATCTCGTCCTCTGCTGAAAAGGAGACGCCATCGCTATTGATACGCAGCAGCCCGCGTGTTGTGCCTGCCCATATATTCGAATCACGATCACGCAGAATGCTCAAGACCTGAACGCTGCCCAGAGCAGGCGGCAAGTTGATTCGATGAAACTCCTTGCCATCCCAGCGAAACAAGCCAGTGTCCGTGCCAACCCACAATTCGTCGTTGCTAATGACCAGCAGGCAGTTGATTTTCCGGTCTGGCAGTCCCGCATCCACCCTGGTAGCTCGCCCGTTGGCAAAATGGAACAGGCCCACGCCGAGGGTGCCAAGCCAAAGCCCGCCGTCGTCGCCTTGCGCGATCGAGATGATGGGCGGAGATGCTGAACCGGACAATACAGCGGGTTTCGCCAGCATCTCAACGGCGTCTCCCCGGAAAAGGAATGTCCCCTTCGCGATATCAGAAACCAATATCCCCTCGTTGCTGTCTTTCGCCATGGCGGTGATCTGCGAGGTTATCGCCTGTGCGCCATATTCGACTCTCTCAAATCGACCGTTCTTCTGATGCACAATATCGGCTCCCTCTGGACGGATCCACAGTTGTCCTTTAGGATCCGTCAGCAATTGCAATATCGGAATATCCGAAGCTGAGGCAACTGGCGTGAAAGAAACCGGGCTGAACGTGAAACCGTCAAAGCGTACCAGGCCCTTATCGGTTCCAATCCAAAGATATCCATCTGCTGTCTGAGCGATTGCGTTGACAGCGCCTCCCGGGAATGTGCTTCCTACGATCCATTGCTGGCGAACGTACTGTGACGGCAGACGATTGGGATCAAGCGCACGCACAGGTAGGGCGATGCACACTAGCGCAATTCCAAGCAGCAGGCAGCGAATTGGCTGTTGCAAGCACATCACGGAAGGTACTCAAACTTATCGATTACAACTTCATTCTGGTGTTGCAGCGGAACCTGGCCCCTGACGAATACATATAGAGAGATACGCACCGTTTGGCCCGCTGGCGAAGGGATTCCCGAGGTGAAGACGTGCTGATTAATCAGCCGATCACTCGTCGCATCGCCCGAACCGGCCATCGTCGAAAACGTCACCTGCCCCGGTTCCCAGCGAAACGAATGCGTGAATACACCGGGCGGCACCCGAAATCGAACGAAGTTCGCGGGAATGTAATAAGGCTGCACGACATAGTGCACATTCGTGTTATCAACGAACCCCCATCGAGATAGCTCAATGTCGAGTTCGCGGCGGTTTCTTTCGGTTCCGACTCCATCCCAGGTGATGAGGGTAAGAACAGCCGATGGCTCGAGATGGGTCGTATCCTCCACCTGGAACCGGTATGTTCCGTATCCGAGGCTGGCGTTAAGCTTTACCTCCGCCGCGCTCCATTTTCCGGGGCTCCCCGAGATGCGGAGATGGAGCTTGCCGCTTTTGTCGACCCAAACGTTGGCTGGATCGAAGAAATTTCTTGAGCCGGCGTGGAATATTGGTCCGGTGCTGGTCGTCCACTGGTAGCCACTGAAGTTGAGCGTCTTTGGGGACGGATAATCGGGGGCCGGGCCCTGAGCTTTGGCAGTTGTCACCGCTGCGACCCCGGCGCCTATGCTGGGCAATGATTCGGTCTGTAATGGGGGAGCGTAAGTGGAATCGACCAGGAGAGCAGCATATTCAATTCCCAGAAGGGTTGAGGTGTGCCAACGGCCGTTCCTTTCAATATTTGTGAAGGGCTGACCCGAGGGTGGCTGCAGATTCCATCGTCCGTCGGTTTTGCTATAGATCACGATTCGTTGCCCGGGTCGCATCCCGGTTGCGTAACCTGCAATGGCGCCGGTTTGCCTGGAAATCGCCTGACCGTGGGGCGCCGGGCTTGCAGCAGGAACCTTGTTGAGGACGACCGCTGGAGGGGAACTGGTCGACGAAGTCCGGCAGCCGGCCAGGGCCAAACAAACCGCGAAGACAATCAATCCAAAGGTGCTGCGCAGAAACGATGTGAGCTCCAAAGGCCCTTTGCGGAGTTGCTGACAGGGCGCGCCACCAAAGCCTGCGAGCGCGACAGCAGCCTGCCCGAGGTGCGTTGTTACTGCGAGAGGGTGTGTGGCCCACGCCGACTCCAGTTCATTTGTTAAGGAGTGTTCGCAATCTAACTTCGTTGGCCGAACCACTGAAGGTTTTCTGGATAATGGCGCAAGCGGCAGTGCAGATGCGGGCCGGGATCGACTCGCGTGTCGACCGCCGCAGAGGATAAATTCCCCATCCTGGCTGAAAATGCCAAGAGGAAACGGCCTCCGGTCTGTCACGATCATGCCTCCGGATCAAATGAGAATAACGTTTCGGCGTTGGTCTAAAACAGGGCAGCAGTCAGGCGCATAGGGGGAAGTTACAGGCAGGACCACCGGCCCGTAACGAATGTGCCGCTCAAGCATTGAAATTATACGCCGCGCCTGTGACAAGCAGTCGCGGAAGAGGGTGCGCCAATGAAGTGCTGGTTCACGCGAGATCGGCACACGGGTCTTCCGGACGGCGTCGCTTTCTATCGGCTCGCCCCTGCGGTTTTGCCTGAATTGGCCAATGAGTCATCTGTTTTGCAGAGAATTGGAAATCTTATCGTGGAGTTGCAAAAACGAGGACGGAGTCGCAACCTTCTTGCTTCAATCATCCTCTGCGGAATCCGCGTTATCCTCGGTGGGATCCGAAAGTTTAGCGTTGGCTACAAGATATTTAAAAGGAGAGAGCAAAATGCCGGTAGAAACAATTCAACTCGAATTGGCAGGCAAAGGAGATCCTCAGGGCTGTGTCCTACTCTCACGATCCACGGCGGGTAGCCGGTAGGTAAATGGAACCGCTCTTCAGGTCAGTTTGGTACCATTCTGAGAAACTGTTCGTAGAACGAAGTCCACGACGGCAAACATTCGGCTTTTTGACTCTTTGTCCTCGGTTCTGGGTCGTACCTTCAAGAGCGTGGTATCCGGCGCAAGCAATTTCTGCCGTCTAGTGTTGGAGACGGTATTCCCCGACTCAGCTAACTCTGTCCAAATCTGACGAAATAGTTTCCTGGTGAAGACACGCACCTCGGATTTTAACCAACCGTTCAACTATAAGAGGAAGAACGGCATGAATATGAAAACGATCGGGAGAGTTTTTACGTCGGCATGGCTTGTTGAGGCACTGGCTTTTGCGGCTCGGATGAGGATCGCGTGAAGCGAAGGGATTTTGTACGGCTCGGATGGGCAACCGTGATCGCTGCCGGGGCTGGCAAGGTGCAGCCCGCGTTTGGAGAGTCACTTGGCCTCCACCAGGTTTCGGGTTCGTCACAGCATCTGATGATGCCGTTGCAACCGAAGGCCACCGCGCGTGCAGCGGATTTCAGCCTGCAAATCGCGCCCATGTTGGTCGAGCTGGCGCCGCAGGTTGTCGTCAGCACAATCGGCTACAGCAATAAAGTCCCCGGTCCTCTGCTACGGGTGCGCGAGGGACAGACCGTCACCGTCGACGTTGCGAACAACACAGACGTTCCGGAGTACGTGCATTGGCATGGCCTGTTCACACCGCCCGAAGTGGATGGGGTGGAGGAAGAAGGCACTCCCCCGGTCCCGCCGCATGGCAAGCGCAGCTATCAATTCGTGGCCAAGCCGGCGGGTTCGCGATGGTACCACTCGCACACCGCAGCCATGATGGATCTGCATCGGGGCGCCTACACCGGCCAGTTCGGCTTCTTCATGATCGATTCTGCGAATGACCCTGGACACTACGATCAGGAAGTCTTTCTGGCGCTGCGTGAATGGCAATATTTTCTGTCTACGGTGGATCCGGACGAGATGGCGGCGAATCCCGGGGAGCCGATGCCAGAAAGACCCGCCAAGTTCGATCTGCGTCCCAACGGACTCGAAGTCAGCGCTCCTCTTTATTCGATCAACGACAAAATGCTCGGAGCGGGGGATCCTCTTCGAGTGCAGCCGGGTCAGCGTGTGCTGATACACCTGCTCAACGCGAGCGCTGCGCAAATTCATCGCGTGGCTTTGCCCGGCCACAAATTTCAGGTGATCGCTCTCGATGGCAATCCGGTGCCGAAGCCTCAGCCGGTCGAGGTGATTGAAATCGCCCCTGGTGAGCGGGTGGATGCGCTCGTGGAGATGAATAACCCGGGCGTCTGGATTTTAGGGGAGATCCGCGATGTCGCGCGGCAATCCGGCATGGGCATCGTGGTGGAGTACGCCAACCAAAAGCAGCGCGCGCAATGGACTCCGCCTGCGATGACGCGCTGGGACTACACAAGCTTTGGCACCACCGCGGCGCATCCCACGCCCGACCAGACCATCGACATGGTTTTTGAAAAAGTGCCCGGCGGACCCAACGGAATCAATCACTGGCTGATCAACGGCAAAGAATATCCGCATGAAGGGGAATTCATTTTCCGACAGGGAGGCCGCTACCGGCTGGTGTTTCGCAATCGCAGTGACGATTCTCATCCGCTGCATATCCACCGGCACCTGTTCGAGCTGGTCGAACTCAACGGCAAGCCGACCGCGGGCATAAAAAAGGACACGGTCATTGTTCCCGCATTTGGACGCGCCACGGTGGATCTGGTCGCCGACCATCCCGGCCTGACGCTATTTCACTGCCATATGCAGCAGCACATGGATTATGGCTTCATGGCGCTGTTTCGATACGCCTGAGCACTGCATCGCGTGATGCTCGATTCTGCAAACACGGTTGTGCGCCTCTTCATCGTCACAGATTAAATCCGCAGCGTCGTGCATCAGCTACGACCGTCTACATCAAGCCCTCCCTCCCGGATTCAGATAGCGCAAAAAAATTCCTTGGCGAGCGTTTCCTCGGGTGTCCAGGTTTTCCAGCCGTTGTGGCGGTTTTTTCACACGTTTGTCATACAAGCGAAATATTTAACGGATAAAAACCGCTTGGCAACCGTTTTCAAAAAATTCGAACGGGGGAACGGCATGAAGACGATACATAGCAGGTTACGAGCGGTAGCGCTCATGGGAGCGGCCGCATCGGTGTTGGCATTTACAGCTGGAGCCATGGCGCAGAATCTAAATTTTAATGACAATCCGTGGACGAGAAGCAAAGGCTGGTCGAGCGGCAATTGGGTGCCCAACAACAATCCGTGGCCGTACAACAAGCTGCAAGGCCCGCCCGTGCTCGCGGTGGTTGGCGACGTCGCCTGCCAGCCGGGTGAGGAAGAGAGTGGTGAGAAGGCGGGTGAAAACTGCGTCGGGGACACCGCTCAGAATCTGCTCGCATCCCAGGCGGCCACGGCACAGCAGATTGAGAATATGAAGCCAGACCGTGTCGCGCTCCTCGGAGATGAGCAATACCAGGTAGGCCAATATTCAGACTTTGAGAACTCGTACGAATTGACCTATGGCGCTTTCAAAATGATCACGCGGCCCACGCCCGGCAATCACGAGTTTTATACCGAGCACGGCGCGATTGGTGTTGCCGGCTACGGCTACTTCTCCTACTTCAACGGCGTTCAGCACAATCCCGATGGAACCATCATGACGGCTACGATCGCCGACAATCCTGACACCGGCGGTACCTTCACCCAACCTGTGCCGTATTCCGATGGACAGGCAGGGCATTTCGAGCAGTCGGGCGGACTCGGCACTTCAGAGAACGGCGGTCCAGTCGGAGTCGGAGATGGTTGGTATTCGTATAATCTGGGCTCCTGGCATCTTATCGCGCTCAACATCGAGTGCGAGACACAGCCGGGCGGTTGCTCGGGCCCCTGGATTGCTGCCGAACTGCAATGGCTGAAAAACGATCTCGCCGCGGATCATTCTGCGTGCACACTCGCCTACTGGCACCAGCCCACCTTCAGCCCTACCAACGGCATCGCCGTACCTGAAGGCCCGACCGCCCAGCAATTTTGGCAACTGCTCTACGCTCATGGAGCCGACCTGGTGCTGAATGGACACGACCACCTTTATGCCCACTACCGCCCGCTTGACCCCAATGGGAATTACGATCCAAAGAATGGCATACGCGAATTCGTCGTGGGCACCGGTGGTGAGACACTCGACCCGGTCGTCACAACCACGGTGACCTCCGGCTCAGGCGAAACAAACATGGAGGATCCTAGCGGCAACGTGAACTTCAACGCAGAAAATCTCGAGGCGGGAACCGGGCAATTCTGGGGCGTGATGAGCCTGACGCTCAATGCGAATGGCTACGCGTGGGATTTCGAGTCGGCATTGAAGGATCCTGCACAGCCAACCGGACCGGCGACTTACAGCGATAAAGGTGTCGGCACCTGCCACGGTCAAGCCAACAGGTGGTAGCAACCGGATCGTCTTCGCCACATTCGACCCTATCTTGCGTCAGTACGCATTCCCCCTTCGTGAGAAATCGCGAAGGGGGAAACTCTTCATGTTTACATCTCAGCTCCTGCTTGCGGCCGTAGGACAAGTCCAAAGTGACAACAGAACACACGCTAAATGCGGCAAAATTCTCGCCGGGGTTTATGGGGAGTTCCGTGATTCAAAGCATTCCCACGTAGGCGTCAGAAAACAGGCTGCTCCACGAGGGGTCGAGATAGAGCCAGCGTTGTGTGCTGAACCAGCTGGTTGGCATGTCGGGAATGTGCAGCAATCCGTGTCCGCCGACGCAAATGAGTTCAGTGCCATTCCAACCAAGAAAATTCCTCGAAGATTGACCGACGTAGGCAGGATGCGTGAGTGAACGCAGGCACTTTGGGCAACGTCGTCTCTGGTCGTGCAGCGCCCAGCGAAATGCGAATAGAAAACCGCAGAGTGAACTCCCAAGCTGGATGTACTGGGCGGTCAGAGAATTGATTGAAGCGCTGAGATGCGCCAGATCCAGCGATGCGAAGCCAACAATGACGAGGATAAGCGCGAGTTTCGCCGCTAAAAACGTCCATCGGCGAATTTCATTCCCTTCGTGAGAGTGAGCGAAATTCTCCGAGTATTCTCCTAATGGCAGAGAAGTGATGGCCGGCAAGGTGAGACAAGCGAGGACGAGCGCAAAGAAAAAACAGAACATGGGCTGCTTGCTTCGTTCGGTCAGGGAAACACAATCGTAGTTTCCAGAGCCGATATCGGGATCGGGAACCGACATTTGCCACTGCCCGTTGGACGGAGGCGGAAAATCGGCTGGCTTCACGTCGGCCACTACGTATCCATTCAAGTTGGACGGCAATGTGGCCAGGGCGCTTGCGTCCTCTAAAAGCCAGGCATCCATTCTTGATGGGAGGCGCCATAAGTCATCGGCGATCACGGCCACGATGACGGCTTTTTGCCCCGCCACCTGCAGCTCGTGTCCCAACAATATTGGGATCAGCAAGAAAGTACTTTTTCCAGGCTGAATGGCTCAAAACCAGTCTCTCCAGGTTTGCCTGTTTCTTCGCATTCGGAAGATAGAAATCGGCGGGAACTCGCAGCACCTGGAAGAGATTGTCGCTTGCCAATGCGACCGACATTTTCGAGTCTTGGCGCCCGCCAACCGCGATTCGCGCTCTGGTCGGTCGATAGAAGGCCATTCCGTTGAACAGTTCGTGCGTGTTGTCCTTCCAGGATTGGTAGTTCGCAAGGGGGATGCGGGGGAAGGGATCTGCCGTGTGGCCACTGGGCGAAATTAAAACGAGGGTTTGCGGATTTGGATACGGAGACGGAAGAATTTCTTTACGAACGCCGGGTAGAAACGCAGCCAGCAAAACGGTGACGCCTGCCAGTCCTGCCATCCAGGCAATGCATCGCGACGGCGACCCCATCTGAAAAATCTCTGAAAAGGTCGAGCTTGGATTTTCTCGGCGCAGCCAAAATGCATCCTTGAACGCTCCAAGACAAAACATCGTTGCCTGTTGCATGTCATCGGGACAGCCCTCTTGCTTCTGCACGCAACTGTCGCAAACATGCCAGAGCTCCGCTTTCCATTCTGCAAGCCATTCCCTCCGCTGAGACACGGGCACGAGCGATGCCGCTGTGTGCAGAATGGCGAGAGGTACGCGACGGGTGTGGATGAATCGAAGAAAGTTCATACCCTGTTGACCTCAGGAAGCGGAATCATCCTGGAGAGCAGCGGATAGCGCTTATACAGGGATTCCAATGTAGCTTTGCCAGTCCGGGTAAGCCTGTAATATTTTCGGGCCGGCCGTTGTTGCTGATCTGCAATCGACTGCTGCTCCCATCGCGAGAGGATCAGGCCATCTCGCTCCAGACGCCGCATCGCCGGATAGACCGTTCCACTCGGCAGACCCGTCACCTCCATCACGCTGAAGCCATACACGTTGCCGGCATGAATGGCATGCAGAATCATGGCCGCTGTGTGGGAAAGCTTGGGCTCAACTTCCATAGCAGGAATTGTACCTATGTAGTTCACTACTTGACCAGAGCAAACGTAGCATGCTACATAGGGGGTATGTGGCGACGTGTGAAATGGGCGTCAGAATGGAAAATTGGCCACCGGGAGGCCGCGAACATGCTTGAGCTGCAAAATTTGTCACGAAGCTATCGCGGTATTCCGGCGATCCGGGATGTGAGTTTCAGCGTGGCGCCGGGAGAAATTGTCGGGTTTCTAGGGCCGAATGGCGCCGGCAAGTCCACCACGGTCAAGATCATCACTGGACTCCTGCGACCGAACGATGGCCGCGTACTTTTTGAGGGCGCGGATATTCAAAATGATCTGGAGAGTTTTCGCGCTCTGCTGGGCTATGTTCCGGAGGAGGCCCACCTCTATACCCATTTGTCGAGCCTGGAATATCTGCAGCTCGTAGGCAGATTGCGAGGAATGAAAGAAGTCGTCATCGAGGAGAAGGCGAAAAGACTGCTCGCTCTTCTCAATCTAGAGTCATGGCAGTATTCCACGATTTCCTCGTATTCAAAGGGTATGAAGCAGCGTGTCCTGATCGCCGCTTCTCTCATGCATGACCCGAAGCTTTTGATCTTTGACGAGCCGCTCTCCGGTCTCGACGTCGTCTCCTCACGTCTCTTCAAAGATTTGCTGGAGGAGCTTTCCGCGCAGGGCAAAGCCATCCTTTACATTTCGCATGTTCTCGAAGTCGTCGAGCAGATTTGCAATCGGGTGATCGTCATCGCGAAGGGCAGCATCGTCGCGGATGCTCCTCCGTCGGAGCTAACAAAAATGATGCAGCTGGCAAGCCTGGAGAGCGTGTTCGCTCAACTCGTGCAGCAGCAAGATACCAAGGTGTTGGCACGTGAACTGGTCGAGGTGATGCAAATTGGGAATGCCTAATCAGTTGCCGGTCGAACCCCGTAAACAACCGCAGGTTCTGTCTCTCCAAGTGCTCGCCGGGATGGATGCGCCTGTTCGTAGGAAGCAAAGTCAGTGGACGATACTTGTCCATCACTTCCTGGATCGATTCTTCAATAACGAGATGGCGTCCTCCGATGACGAAGGAAAGACGCGTCTGATTCAAGTTGCTTGTGCGGCCGGTCTTCCCGGGTGGGTGGCGGCCATGTACCTGTGGCCGGTGTACCACGACATCTTCCGCTTGCAGCGGCCCTACTGGGCCCAGGTGGGTGACCATTATTTTTTTATCGTCTACTCCATGGTGGTGATGGGAATCATCGTGGTCTTCGAATGGGATTTATTCTTTCCGGACCTGCTGGACATTTTTGTTTTGTCCAGCTTGCCCATCAGACAACGAACGCTTTTTCTGGCCAGGGTCGCGACCGTGTGCATTTTTGTTGTCGGCTTTCTGTTGATCACAAATTTCCTCTCGACACTCGCTTTGCCCGCTGCCATCGACCCTCCAAGCGCCAGCCGGTTTCTAGCGGCCCATATCTCGGCCGTGGCAGCCAGCGGGATCTTCGCCGCCGCCACAATATTGGCAGTTCAAGGCTTTCTTCTGACCGTTCTAGGAGCGAGAGGATTTCGGAAAATATCGCTCGTCCTGCAGGCCACCTTCATTACCGCGTTGCTGATGATTCTGCTTTTGATGCCGGTCCTATCCGGAGCCTTGCCGGTATTCATGCGTTCCGGCCACTCCCATGTTCTCTACTTTCCTCCATTCTGGTTCCTGGGAATGTATCAACGAATTCTCGACGGATCTGCAGCTTTGCCCATCTACTCCGCGCTTGCGCAAGCCGGGTGCAAAGGAACTCTCGCCATGTCCGCGGTAGCTGTCTTTTTTTATCCGCTCGCGTATTGGCGCAGAACGCGCGAACTGATCGAAGGATCGGCAACTCGCGATACGAGGAGCACCCTTGCAGCACCATTCAATCGGATATTGCATGTCACCCTGGTGCGCATACCCGTTCGCCGAGCCGTTTTCCATTTCATCGGTCAGACGCTGTTCCGGGTGCAGCGGTATCGCATCTACCTGGTCATGTATGCCGGACTATGTGTCTCGTTGATTGCAGCCACTGTGCTGCGCATGCAGGTTGAGCAAGGAAAGATCCGCCTGGAATTTTCAGCAGAAGGTATGCGAGCAGCGATTCCTATGGCCGCATTTTTGATCATCGCTGGACTCCGAGTAGCATTTGTCTCACCCGGCGATCCTCGAGGGCGCTGGGTGTTTCGAGTCGTCAAAGGCCGGCCCGAGCGGGAGCAACTAGCCGCTGCCAAAATTTGGATTCTCGCCTGGGCCATCGTCATCATGGCCACAGTTGTTTCCGTGCTGTTTTTGGCAAGCCATGCTGAAGCCACGGGTGGCGAGTGATTGCGGGGCAAGTCCTGGTGGCGACAGGATCGTGCCTACTCCTGACGGACGCCTTCTTCCTGAATGTCAAAATCATCCCATTCACCGGAGAACGAGCCGGCGAGAAAACGAACCTGGCGATCGTATTGCTGAAATACGTGGCGGCTTTTGTTCCCTGGGTCTTTCTGGTGAGAAATGTCGAACCCTGTATTGAAGCAAGCACGGGTCACATGGCGCTGGCGATCACGGCGATTGGCGCGACCCACTTTGCGATGCAGGCGATTCATCGAAAAGTGTTGAACGATCACCTAAGCGTGCCCGACCTGGATGAGGATCAGCAGGGATTATTTCAAACGCTCGGGCTGCGATACTAAGACTCGACTGAGCTATATTTCGAGTACTCGCTTGCCGGATTTTTCCTGAGGTGCGCCTTGATCCGACGGACGCGGTATATTGCTTGGACAGATCGATGGGCGAAGAATCGGACGCGAGGCCGCTGGTGTGTCGAGGGGAACGCGACGAACTCTGCCCCAAGCCGATGGTGCTGGTATTCTGCAGGTAAGAAATATAGCTGTGCCGTCCCTGCGGAGGGATGTGTGAGTGGTTGAAACAGGCGGTCTTGAAAACCGCTTTACCCGCAAGGGTAACGGGGGTTCGAATCCCTCTCCCTCCGCCA
>CAWCFC010000024.1:0-80899 GCA_963794795.1 uncultured Acidobacteriota bacterium
CGGTTGACCGGAAAGCCGATGTATTACGACAAAGCCAAGCGAGCCGTGGTTGGGCTGTATCAACGTCAGTCGGCGATTGGGCTGGTCGGTTCCGGCATCAATGTGGAGACCGGGAAGTGGACGGACACAACGGCGGGGATCCAGGGCGGGATCGACTCCTATTACGAATATCTTTTGAAGGCGGCGATACTTTTTCACGATCCGGACTGCGAGCGCATGTGGAAGCAGAGTCTGCTTTCCATCAACAAATATCTGGCGGATGAGAGGCCAAACGGCCTGTGGTACGGGCAGGCGGACATGAATACGGGGGCGAGGACGACGACATATTACGGCGCGCTGGATGCCTTTTTCCCGGCGGTGCTGGCGCTTTCCGGCGATGTGGATCGCGCCGCCAAATTGCAGGATTCCAGCTATGGCATGTGGAACCTGGCAGGCGTGGAGCCGGACCAGCTGAATTATGTAACTATGACAATTACAAATCCGGAATATCCGTTACGACCGGAGATTATTGAGTCCACCTACTACCTGTATACCTACGCGCACGATCCAAAATATCTTGCCATGGGAAAGACTTATCTGGATGCATTGATGAAGTATTGCCGCACGAACGACGGATTCGCCGCGCTGGCCGATGTGCGGAGCAAGAAAAAAGATGATGCGATGGAGAGCTACTTTTTTGCAGAGACGTTAAAGTATCTCTATTTACTTTTTGCGCCGCCATCTACGCTGAATTTTCAGTCAGTAATTTTCAACACGGAAGCGCATCCGATGCAGCGCAACTTTACCGTCGCCGCCGACATTTCGAAAAAAGAAAGATAGGCCCGATTTCTCGGAATTCCGGGCAGACTCCGGGATTTGGTGCGGGTCTGACCTTGGTGTTGACACGTGCTAGTTCGGGCGACGCGCGGCTGGGGCCTGTTGCATGCCCGGCTCCAGGTCCCGGGCATCTTCCAGGTGTTGCTCGAAGGTCGGGAGCAGATCCTGCGCCATCTGCTTCAGCTCGCTATTCGCGTCGAATTGGTCGATGTAATTCTGGTACAGGCGGATAGTCGACGAATACGAAGCGATCATCAAGTCGCGAAATGTTGTGTCGACGTTTTTGGCATTTTTCAGCGAATTCAGCTGGCGCTGACCTGTTGGCGACAATCCATTGGGCAGACGCATGGTGGAGTTTTGATCGGCAACGGTGGATTCAAGCTGACCACTTTCTTCCGTTTGAGCATTGGCGATATCGATGGCAAATCGCCGGTATACCGAATTGCTGCTGTACTGATCGACGAGCAGGGCCGCTTGAATTTGAAAGTTGTTCGCTTGAGCGGCATTCATCACAAATGTTCTGTCGCGACTCGTAAGCTGTCCGAACGCCGTGGGAACGAGTCCCGCGATGCATGCCGCGACCAGAAAAAATCTAACCATATGTTTCAATCTCCCTTGCTTCACTTGGAGCCGAGGCAAAAACGTACGGTTGCCTTGAACCTCGGATCCTTCGCTACACATAGGATATCGAATTGCCGGCAGTGGCTGCTTATCCACAGTGTCAGAATTGCATCACGCTGTGGCGAAATGTACCCATCCTTATTGTTTCGGCAGTTTTTTCGCGGCATCCCTATGCTTTTGCAGGACCGCCATGCAAGACGATGAATCAATGCGGGCGCACGCCAGAATCGCGTTTCGCCTACGGCAAGAGTGAAACGATGCTGGGTGACAGCGTGCCCGCGTTACATTCCAGAAATCCAAGAGTGACGGGAAGGTTGAAGCGGCGTGGACCTGCGCTGCCGGGATTGAAGTAGAGGACGCCGTCGGCCCAGGAGATTTCCGGCTGGTGGGAGTGGCCGAAGACGACGGCAGCGATGCCGGCGGCGTTCGGATGCAGGTCCAGATCCTCGCGCGCATGCAGCATGTGGATGAGTTTTCCATCGAGCTCGATGGTTTCGGTGGAGGGCAGATTACCGCAGAGTCCGCCGTGGTCGACGTTACCGCGAATCGCTGTGAGCGGTGCGATGGCTCGCAACGCGTCGAGAATCTCGTCATTACCGACGTCACCGGCATGGAGGATGTGGGCGCAACCGGCAAGAGCGTGCACGGCTTCTGGACGCAACAAGCCGTGAGTATCGGAGATGACGCCGATGCGCATGCTAATAGTTTGCGCCAACGCCGACAGCGACGCGGGTGCGTGGATCGAGCTGGTCACGCAGGCTGTCGCCGATGAAGTTGAAGGACAAGACGGCCAACATGATGGCGATGGCGGGAAAGATGACCATGTGGGGCGCGTCAAATAAATGTGCGCGCGCGTCGTTCAGCATCACGCCCCAGCTGGGCATGGGCGGCGGCACACCGAGTCCGAGAAAGCTGAGGGTAGCTTCCGCCAGTATGGTTCCAGCCATGCCGATGGCGGCCTGCACCATGACGGGCTGGATGATGTTCGGCAATATGTGGCGGGTGATGATGCGCAGATTTGTTGCTCCCATGGCGCGGGCGGCCTCGACAAATTCCTTTTCGCGGACGGCCAGGACCTGGGCGCGGACCAGGCGCGCGTAGCCCACCCAGCCGGTAATCGAGAGGGCGAGAATCAAGTTGGTCATGCCGGGGCCGAGGAAGGCGACCAACGCAATGGCGATGAGAATTCCGGGGAGGGCCATGAATGTGTTCATGACCAGGACGTTCAGGAACGCGTCGAGCCAGCCTCCATAATATCCAGCAATGGAGCCGAAGATCACGCCGAAGAACAATGCAATGGAGACAACGGAGGTGGCGACGAAAAGCGAGATGCGGGTGCCGTAAATGACGCGGGAGAGGATGTCCCGGCCCAATTCATCAGTGCCAAACCAGTGGGTGGCAGAAGGGGATTGGAGGCGTGCATGGAGGTGGATGGCGGCGGGGTCGAAGGGTGCGATCCAGGGTGCGAAAATGGCCAGCGCGACAAAAATTATTAACAGAACAATGCCGAAGATCGCGAGTGGCTGAAAACGCAGGGCCTGCATCCAACTGATTGTAATTGAGCGTTCCCGCTCGTTGAAGTTTTCCACGCAACTTAAGGGAAGCAGGCGCGTTCTTAAAGGAAGAAGAACCGCGGAATCCTGGGGTCGGGTGGTATCGTAGCAATAGCGATTTCGTGAGTTGGATGGAGCCGCAAGAGGCAGCCAAACCGCCTCAGAACGGCATCACTGTGTTCCAAATACCCGCGCAGGTGGAGCAAGGCCGCCACTGTGCGGCGCTGAATTTGTGGACGGACCTACAGGACGCGCGTGTGATCGACTGGCAACAACAGATTCTTATCGTCTCCCCCTTTTTTTACCCAGAATTGATTTCCACGGGAAAGGCGAATCAGCACCTTGCGGAGGCGTTTGTCGCCGAGGGCCATGGAGTGACCGTGGTCTGCTCGCATCCGCTGTATCCCGCGTGGATACCGGTGCGGAGTGATGCGCGAATTCCGGGGATGACGATTGTGCGCGGCGGCGCCGGTGTTCGCTACTCCAAGGCAATGCCAGTGCGGCGACTGATGCTGGAGGCGTGGTTCGCGACCTTTGCGGCACGGAGTGTTTGGCGGCGGAGAAAACGGGTCGATGTCGTTGTTAGTATTCTTCCGCCCAGCCTGTTCATTTTGTTCTTGAATCTTATTTTGCCGGGTCGCGTTCGACGAGTTGCGGTGGTGCACGATCTGCAAGGCGTTCTGGCTGCGCAGGAAAGTGGATGGGTGCGGCGCGCCATTATTCACATGATTCATGCGGTGGAAAGCCGCGTGTTTCGTTCGCAGGATTTATGCATTTTCTTTTCCGGGGATATGGCGCGGATCGCCCAGCAATCGTATGGCCTGGACGCGGCGAAAATTGCGGTGCAATATCCATCGATTACGCTGCCGGCAAGTTACAACGCAATTGCCACCTCTTCGACCGCGCATCATCTCGACTCGCTGTTCCCGCCCGATAAATTGCATGTTGTCTACTCCGGCGCGCTAGGGTACAAACAGAATTCGCAACAGCTGGTCGCGCTGATGCAGGCGGCGGCGGAACGCCATCCTGCAGTGCAGTTCCACGTGCTCTCCGGCGGCCCGTTTTATGAAAGCCTGCGGGCTGAGTACGAGCGGCGGCAGGGGTCTCGGGTACAGTTTCATCCGCTGGTTGCAGAGCAGGACCTGGCGGAGTTGTATGCGCGATCGGCGATCCAGATTATCCCGCAGGCGGAAGGAACGGAAAGCGCGGCGTTGCCTTCGAAGCTGCCGAACCTGCTGGCTGCGGGGGTGCATTTGCTGGCCATCTGCAGTTCTGGCAGCGAGGTGGAACGGATGATTCAGATGGCAGGCACAGGCTCCATTGCAACGCGATGGGACGAAGATGTGTTCCTGGCGCGATTAGATGAGGCGCTTGGGATTGTGCGACGGGAATCGGCTGCTGCACGGCGTGCCCGGGTTGAACCGCTGCTGGATCAGTTTTCCATCACCAATATGGTGCGGTTGGCGACCGGGGAATCGACGGCTCCTGAAGAGCCGCGACCCAAGAAGCGCGAACCGGTACGGGAAACGACGGCAGCCCAGAGCGAGGCCCGCTAGATGAAGGTTGGAGCGCCTGCATGAACCTTCGTACCTGCGTGATTTTTGGTGGCACCGGATGTATCGGTACCCATATCGCCAAGCATCTGCTGCAACACACCGACGTAGAACGAATCTATCTGGCAGACATTCGCCCGCCTCGCCAGGAAGATTATGTGAAGCCGTTGCTGCGGTGGATGGAGTCGACCAACGGGACTCTGCCGCGTGTCGTCTACGTTCCCTGTGACGTGCGTTTGCCGCTCGACCCAGTGCCGTTGCCGCAGCAGGCGGACCTGGTTGTTAACCTGGCCGCGGTGCATCGCGAACCGGGTCACGAACCAAACGAATATTACGAAACCAACCTGCCGGGCGCGGAACATATTTGCGCGTATGCGACGCATGCCGGATGTTTTCGTCTCGTGTTTACCAGCAGCATTTCTCCTTATGGCTCGAGCGACGCCGCTAGAAACGAGGATTCGCTGCCAGTTCCGGAAACGGCGTACGGCGGCTCGAAACTGATTGCAGAAAAAATTCACACGGCGTGGCAGCAGGCCAATCCAAACCGGCGATTGATCATCCTGCGGCCGGGGGTGGTGTTTGGGCCAGGAGAACATGCCAATGTTGCGCGGCTGGTCCGAAGCCTGGCTCGCAGATATTTTCTCTACATGGGCAATCGAGAGACGCGCAAGGCCGGCGTGTATGTGAAGGAACTTTGCGGCGTGGCGCAGTTTGCGCTCGAATACCAGGAAAAAACCGGAGAGCCGGTGCTGTTGTGGAATGTGTCCATGGATCCGCCGCCGACGCTGGAAGATTTTGTGAATGCAATTTGCGCGGCGACAAATTATCGCCATCCACGTTTGTCGGTGCCGCGGAGTCTGCTGGTGGCTGCGTCTTACCCTGTAGCCGGCATCGCACAATTGTTTGGGATTCACACGTCCGTCAATCCCGTGCGGATGCGCAAGCTATCTCAGTCGACATATATCGAGCCGCTTCGTCTGCGCGAGGCGGGCTATCGATTTAATTACACGTTGGAACAGGCGATGGTGGATTGGAAGCAGGACGCGCCGGAGGATTTTGTCGGGGCGGAGACAGCCGTGCTGCAAGCCTCCGGGAAGGTGTCGCAAAAATCATGATGGATGCGTCGACCGCCGGGAATGGAATGCAGCCAGGATCGCGAGTGTTTGTCGCAGGGCATCGCGGGCTGGTGGGCTCGGCGATTTGCCGCCACCTGACTGCGGCAGGGTACGAGCGGTTATTGCTGCGCGCCAGCACGGAACTGGATTTGACGGTGCGCGACGCGGTGTGGGAGTTCTTCAAGGATCAGCGTCCGGAATATGTTGTGCTGGCGGCGGCAAAAGTCGGTGGAATCCAGGCCAACAGCAAGTATCCGGTGGAGTTTATTCGCGACAATCTGCTGATCCAGACCAATGTAATCGACGCATGTTATGAATTCGGCGTGAAGCGGCTTCTGTTTCTGGGATCGAGCTGTATTTACCCGAAGCTATGTCCGCAACCGATTCGCGAGGAGTATTTGTTGACCGGACCGTTGGAGCCGACGAATCGTCCGTATGCGATCGCGAAGATTGCTGGCATTGAGCAATGCTGGGCCTACAACCGGGAATACGGAACGCGATTTTTAGCGGCGATGCCGACCAATCTGTATGGGCCTGAAGATAATTTCGACCTGGCAAATTCCCATGTTTTGCCGGCGTTACTGCGCAAGATTGCAACCGCGAAGACTGAGGGCGCCGGTCAAGTGGAAGTGTGGGGTACGGGAACACCGCGCAGAGAATTTCTCTATAGTGACGACCTGGCGGAGGCATGCGTTTTTCTGATGCAGCTTTCGGAGGAGAAACTCGACACGCTGCTGCGGTCGGACGAGCCACCGCTGATCAACATTGGCGTAGGCAAGGACATCAGCGTTCGCGAGCTCGCCGAGTTGATCGGACGATTGCTGGATTACAAGGGCACGCTGACGTTCAATACTGCGCAGCCGGATGGGACGCCGCAGAAACTGCTGGATGTGAGTCGCATTCATTCGCTGGGGTGGTGTGCGAAGACCAGCCTTGAAGAGGGAATTCGACGGACGTATGCGGCGGCAAAGGAAAAGCCTGGTTCGGGTGTGGCGTAGGACGCGTGGCTCGAGACCAGAAAAAGCTGAAGGGCAAACAAGAGGAGTGCTATGCGTTGCAGGAAGCCGATGGTATTGCTGGCGATATTCTTTCTGACGCTGACTGTGGTCGCACGAGCGCAGAACTCTCAAATGAATGATGACGAGCGTAGCGCTGCTGCCGACCTGCTGCAGGCGACCAATCAGGATCGATCGTCGCAGGGGTTGGAGCCTCTGCGTCCAGATCCCGCACTGACGAGGGCGGCATGGGAACATGCGCAGCGCATGGTTGCGTCGGGAACGTTATCGCATCAATTGCCGGGTGAGCCGGACATTATTGTGCGGGTGCAGCAGGTAGGGTTGCATTGCAGCACGGTTGCGGAGAATGTGGCGGAAGCTCCCACAACCGGACAAATCAACGATGAGTGGATGCATTCGCCAGCACATCGCGCGAACCTGCTGGATCCGCGGGTGAACACGGTGGGCATTGCGATTGTCGAGCACCGCGGTGAGCTGTATGCGGTGGAGGATTTTGCTCGCGTGGTTCCATCCATGTCGCGTCCGCAGCAGGAAGAGCAAGTCGCTGCGCAACTGGCGCGGCACGGCATTCGCGTGCGGACGGGAGATGCGTTGGCCGAAAGCTATTGCGGTGGCACTCCAAGCGGAACGCGACCGCTGCCCGCGCTGGTGGTGCGGTACAGTACGGTGGATTTAACGCAGCTGCCGACCAGGGTGGCGCAGGGAATTGGCAACGGGACTTACCATAGCGCGGTCGTTGGAGCGTGTGCTCCGGCGAATCAGAACGGTTTCACGGCGTACCAGATTGTGATCCTGCTTTATTGATCGACGCGCGTTAGGAGGCCGGACCGGTCGGTTCCATATCCAGCAGATTGTTAAAGCGGTTGAAGTAGTTGAACAAGCCGATGGCCGCCATCAGCTCGACGACTTCGCCTTCAGAGAAAACGTCGCGAACCTGCTTCCATTGCTCGTCGGTGAGCGGCCCTTCGTTGCGCGTCATCCATTCCGCCAACTGCAGCGCGATTTTTTCCTGATGCGTAAAGTCGGTGCGCTGGTTATAGTCGGCCAGGTTCACCAACTGATCGTCACTCCACCCGAGTTTTTTGCAAATGCGGGAATGCGATGCCAGGCAATAGCTGCACTGATTTAATTGCGAGGTGCGCACGATGGCCAGCTCCTTTAATTTGAGCGGCAGGGTGCCAGTGTGCAGGACGGCTTCAAAATGCGCGATCATGGTTTGGAAAATCTCGGGCCGGTGGGCGACCGTGCGAAACATGTTGGGCACATTTCCGCGCTGCTGCAGGTATCGATCGTAGATGACGCCAGTCTCGGCGGTGACTTGATCGCGGTCCAACCGCGAAATTCTGGGGGTAATGGTTTCCATAATCTTCTCCGACTTCGATGATAGCAATCGAGGGTTCGTGGTGGCTGGCGCGGATTGGAAAGCTCGTTACGGAGGAATGAAAATATTGGGCGATCGCTTTGACGATGGATCGGCGATTTGTTACCTTACGACATAGACGAATCCCACCGCGTCCCCACTCCTCAGTAGCTCAATGGCAGAGCATTCGGCTGTTAACCGAAGGGTTGTAGGTTCGAGTCCTACCTGAGGAGCCAATCCTACAACAAACTAGCGTGCTTTCCGGCAACAGCAGGCGATCTACACGCCGCACCGATGATTCCTGCGATGAAGATGTGCAAAGAATCTCTTTTGCTGGTGACCGTGCTCTGGGCTTCACTGCCTCTGTTTACTGGCGGGCCCTACGACTGGGAATATGGAGACTACGCAGGAAAGTCGTGAGTTGACGATTGCTTTGCCGCGACGTTTCATTCATGGTTCAGGTCGTACCTTATCCTTACAAGTAGTTGTCAATTTCTGTTGCAATCAGATCAGGTCGAGCCTGCTGCCGATGCTTGCAGGCTGGTGAATACGCCTGCCGGGAAGCTTCGCATCGCTTGGCGAAATCGTTCATCCAATGAGAATGGATACAAAGTTGGCCATATCGGTGCTGGACCTGGTGGGCATGCGTCCGGGCGAGTCCGCGGGCAGCGCCATCGCGCGCTCTGTGGAGCTGGCGAAGCACGTGGAGAAGCTGGGGTACAAGCGCTATTGGCTGGCCGAACATCATTCGATTGCCGGGCTGGCGTGCTCCGCTACATCGATCTTGATTGGACACGTGGCGGCGGCGACAGAAACAATCCGGGTGGGCAGCGGGGGAGTCATGCTGCCGAACCACGCGCCGCTGGTGGTCGCCGAAGAATTTGGCACGCTGGAGGCGCTGTATCCAGGAAGGATTGACCTGGGCCTGGGCCGCGCCCCTGGTGGTGACTTCGCAACGATGCGGGCGCTGCGCAGAGGCAAAGGTCAGAGCGATGAAGATTTTCCAGCGATGCTGCAGGAGTTGCAAACCTATCTGGGGCCTGAGCAGCGGCAGCAAATAGTGAAAGCGATACCAGGGCAGGGCAGCGAGGTGCCGATCACGCTGCTGGGATCGGGACTGTACAGCGCGCAATTAGCGGCGCGGCTTGGATTGCCGTTTGCTTTTGCGGCACACTTTGCACCGGCACATATCTTTCGCGCGACCGAGCAGTATCGGCGGGAGTTCCACCCCAGTGAGACTTTGCGGGAACCATATCTGCTGGTGGCGGTGCAGGTGATTGCGGCGGAGACCGATGCCGCCGCGCAGCGATTATTCACCACGCCGCAGCAGCGCTTTCTGCAATTGATCCGCAACGGGCCGGTGGAATTGTTGCCTCCCGTGGATTCGATGGCGCCGCTGTGGGAAGACTGGGAACGGACGGCGGTCGAGGAGAAGTTAGCAGCGGCTATAGTGGGATCGGATGCTACGGTGCGTGCCGGGCTGGAAAAACTGGTGCAGGGAACGGGGGCCAATGAGGTGATTGCGGTGACAGACACATACGACCCGCAAGCCCGGTTGGAATCCTATCGGCGCCTGGCAGGGCTGCTTGCTGACTAATGCTCCGGTTCAGCGACGTCCGCGGAATTGGGCAATTTCGCGACGATCGCGTTTCGATGGCCGGCCGGCTTGTGAGGCGTCGAACTGAGGCATTGCCTTCCGCTCTTCTGCAATCTTCAGGCGTAATTCGCGACTGACATCGGTCTCTCGATACAAGGCTTGCGCCACCGACGCCGGCCCGCGAACTTCACTCAACTGCAGGACTTCAATCTCGAAGTCGCCGCCATCATTTTTCACCTGCAGCAAATCGCCGACACGCACATCACGTGCCGCCTTCGCCAGTTGCTGATTGCTGGTGATTCGGCCAAGTCCGCAGGCACGTGCGGCCAATGCGCGAGTCTTGAAAAATCGAGCGGCCCATAACCACTTGTCCATCCGTACAGAGTCCACGCTTCATTTTGCCACCCTTCGGTCGATTGCTGAAATCGTCCGGCGGCCGCGCGAAAACCCGGACATTTTTACCCCTGGCAGACTATTATGGTGAGTCCGGCAGGATGTTCTTCCCCAATTGCAGCGCGCCTATGACGACTCTCTTTCAACCCGACTTTATTTATTCCGCTGGTCGAATGCGCGCTGGGGCGGCCTTGCTGGTGGACGCGCAGGGCAAAATTGTGCGGGTGGCGAGTGCGGAGGAATTCGATCGAACTTCGTCGCAGGCCACTGATATTGAGGTGGTGAGGCTGGGCGGAAAAGCGTTGCTTCCTGGATTTGTGAATGTGCATTCTCACGCGTTTCAGCGATTGATTCGCGGGCGAACGGAATCGAGGCGCGCGGGAGGACGTGATTTCTGGTCATGGCGCGCGGCCATGTATCACGCGGCTGCATCGCTGTCGCCGGAGCAGATGTATGCCGTTGCGCGGGCGGCGTTTCTTGAAATGGCGCTGGCAGGAACGACGACCGTGGGCGAATTTCATTATGTCCATCGCGCGCCCGACGGTAAGCCATATCCAAATCCCAACGTGATGGCGCAGCAGATTTTCGCGGCGGCGGAGTCGGTGGGGATTCGTATCTGCCTGCTACGGGCAGCGTATCAACGCGCTGGATTTGAACTGCCAGAGGATCCGGGACAAACTCGTTTTATGGAGACGACGGAGGAATTTCTCGAGAATGTGGCCGACCTGCATCGTGAATACGATTCGCCGGATGCTTGGGTTGGCGTGGCGCCGCATAGCGTGCGTGCTGTGCCGCTGGAGGCGATCGAATCGATGGCGGAGTGGGCGCGCGAACATCATCGAGCGCTGCACATGCACGTCTCGGAGCAGATCGGGGAACTTGAAGCCTGCCAGCGCGAATATGGAACCACTCCGGTTCGGTTGCTGGAGCGGCATGGATTGTTACGGGATCACTTTACCGCGGTGCATGCAATCCACATCGATCATGAGGAAATGGATTTGCTGGCTGCGAATCGCGCGACGATCTGCGCCTGTCCTACAACGGAGCGCAATCTGGGCGACGGCATCTTTGCTGCGCGCGAGGTGATGGAGCGAGGAATTCCGGTTTGCCTGGGCTCCGACAGCCAGGCGCAGATCGAGCCGCTCGAAGATGCGCGTGAGTTGGAATATCACCTTCGTCTGCAGCAGCAGCAACGGAGCATTCTCGACGGCATTGATGGGCACGAGTTGTCGGCGCGTCTATTTCGTTGTGCGACGACGAACGGCGCGGCTGCGCTGGGTTGTGACGCAGGGGACTTCGAGCCGGGCAAACTGGCGGACTTCTTCACGGTGGACTTGAATGATGTCTCGATCGCGGGCGATCCGCGCGAAGATTTGCTACCGGCGATTGTGTTTGGCATGCGGACCGCTGCCGTCGCCGATGTGTGCGTGGGTGGACGATTTGTGGTGTGCGATCATCGGCATCCGCAGCAGCAGGCAATTCTAACTGAATACCAGGAGGTCGCTCGCAAGGTGTGGTCTGCGACGCAGCTTGCGACGAAATAAATGATGTCAACGACGACGGCAAGTTCTGCTCCCGTGATTCGCGCGCCGCACGGCACCAAGCTGCGCTGTAAAGGCTGGCAACAGGAAGCCGCACTGCGATGCCTGATGAATAACCTTGATCCCGAAGTCGCCGAAGCGCCGGAAAAGCTGGTGGTTTATGGCGGGATCGGCAAGGCGGCGCGCAACTGGGAGTGCTATCACGCCATTGTTCGCGAGTTGGAGCGGCTGGGCAACGAAGAGACGCTGCTGGTGCAATCCGGCAAGCCAGTCGGCGTGTTTCCTACGCATGAAGGTGCGCCGCGGGTGTTGATCGCAAACTCGAACCTGGTGGGTGCGTGGGCCAACTGGGATGAGTTCCATAAACTCGACCGCGCCGGCCTGATCATGTTTGGGCAGATGACGGCCGGCAGTTGGATTTACATCGGGACCCAGGGAATTCTGCAGGGGACCTATCAGACATTTTCCTCGATGGCGGACCGTCATTTTGGCGGAAGCCTCGCGGGAAAGCTGATTGTGTCGGGCGGCATCGGCGGGATGGGTGGGGCACAGCCGCTGGCCGCGACCATGAATGGCGCGGTGTTTCTCGGCATCGATCCAGATAGAACGCGCATCGAGCGCAGACTTGAAACCGGATACTGCGACAAGATGGCTGAGTCGCTGGATGAAGCGCTGCAGCTTTGCGAAGATGCGAAGCGGAAAAAGCAGGCGCTCTCCGTGTGCCTGGTGGGCAATTGCGCGGAGGTGTTGCCGGAACTGGTGCGCCGCGAGGTGGAGATTGACGTGGTCACCGATCAGACCAGCGCGCACGATCCATTGAATGGATATATTCCGGCGGCCTATTCGCTGGCGGCCGCGTCGACGTTGCGGCAGGCGGACCCGGTGGAGTACGTCAAGCTGTCGATGGCAAGCATGGCCGTTCATGTGGAAGCGATGCTGGCGATGCAGCGGAGCGGTGCAGTCGCGTTCGATTACGGGAACAACATCCGCAAGCGCGCGTTCGATGCGGGATGCAAGCAGGCTTTCGATATTCCCGGATTTACGCCGGAATATATTCGTCCTTTGTTCTGCGAGGGAGCTGGACCGTTTCGCTGGGTCGCGCTGTCGGGGGATCCAGCGGATATCTACCGCACTGACGAGTTGGCGCTGAAATTGTTTCCGGAGAATGAAATCCTGACTCGGTGGATTCATCTGGCGCGGGAGAGAGTCCATTTTCAGGGGCTGCCGGCGCGCATCTGCTGGTTGGGGTATGGGGACCGAGCGCGTATGGGCGAGGCGATGAACGAGCTGGTTCGCAGCGGAGAGTTGAAAGCGCCGATCGCAATCGGACGCGATCATCTGGATACGGGATCTGTCGCTTCACCGTATCGCGAGACCGAGCAGATGAAAGATGGCTCGGACGCAATTGCGGATTGGCCAATTTTGAATGCGTTGTTGAACACGGCCAGTGGTGCGAGCTGGGTATCGTTTCATCATGGTGGGGGCGTTGGCATGGGGTATTCGCTGCACGCCGGGCAGGTGTGCGTTGCCGACGGAACGAAGCTTGCCCAGGAGCGTCTGCATCGCGTGCTGAATAACGATCCTGGGATAGGAGTGGCGCGCCATGCAGATGCCGGGTATGAGCAAGCCATCGAAACTGCCGAGAGCCAAGGCATCGTGATTCCGATGCGTCGCGCATGAACGATTCAACGCCGAGAAAGTTCGCGGTCATCCACTGCGGACAGCTGGTCACGCTGGCGGGGAAGCTTGGTCCTCGCCGAGGCGCGGCCGCGATGCGGGAATTATCCATCGTCGAAGATGGCGCGATGGTAATTGCCGACGGCAAAATTGAATGCACTGGAACTACCGACGAATTGCGGGCAATGCTGGCGCGGGAAAAGCATCTTCCTGTGATCGATGCGGGAGGTTGCGTGGTGACGCCGGGGTTTGTGGATGCGCACACGCACATGGTGTTTGCGGGTTCGCGCGCCGCGGAGTTCGAACAGCGGATCGAAGGCAAGACCTACCAGCAAATTGCGGCGGCGGGAGGCGGCATTGCGACCACGGTACGTGCGACCCGCAGCGCGACTGCGGAAGAACTCTTGAGGCTGACGGGTCGCCATGCGGAATGGTTTTTGCGCAACGGCACGACAACGGTCGAGGCCAAGTCGGGATATGGGCTGTCGCTCGACGCGGAGTTGAAGATTCTCGGCGTGATTCGATCGCTGGCGAAAGAAACGCCGCTGCGAATCGTGGCGACACTTTTGGCGGCGCATACGATTCCGTCGGAATTTCAGCAGGATCGTGCAGGTTATATCGCGCTGGTGGCGGGGGAGATTGTACCGCGCGTGCGGCAAGAGAAGCTGGCGCAGTTTTGCGATGTCTTCTGCGACGAGCACGCATTCACGTTGTCTGAGAGCCGCGAGATTTTATCTGCGGCGAAGAACGCTGGACTGGGGCTGCGCATGCATGTGGAACAATTCGCGGCGGATGGTGGGGCAGTGCTTGCGGCGGAACTGGGCGCATCGACGGCGGATCATCTTGAGTGCACGAATGAGGAAGGAATCGCTGCGCTGGCAAGAGCATCGGTACAGCCGGTGCTGGTGCCCGCCTCCGTATTTTGCTTGGGACGCGACCACTATCCCAACGCTCGCGCCATGATGGATGCGGGGCTTGCGGTGGTACTGGCGACAGACTTCAATCCAGGCTCGTCGCCGACGACTTCCATGCCGTTTGTCATGTCATTGGCGTGCCAGCAGATGAAGATGTTGCCATCGGAGGCGCTGACCGCCGCGACGATCAACGCTGCATGCAGTCTTGGCCTAGGTGAAGTTGTAGGCTCGCTCGAAGCGGGCAAAGCGGCGGATTTTCTGATCCACGAATTCCACGATTATCGCGAGTTGGCATACTTCGCGGCGGTGCCGAATTTGCCGCAGGTATTTGTCGCGGGCAAGCAGGTTCAGACATGTTTACCAGTGAGCGCGACTTTCGCGGATGGAGCGGTGTGATTGAGATGGAAACGCTTTCGCCCGTTTCGTTGCTCGAAGCCTTGATTCGTATCCCATCGGTGTCCTCGCTGACGAATCGTCCGCTGATTGAATTTGTCGAGGATGTGTTGCGCGGGAAGGGCTGGAATTTTCAAGAGCTGCCGTATCACGATGCCAGCGGGGTGGAGAAAATAAATCTGCTGGCGATGCCGCCATGGCAAAAAGCGGAGGAATTTTCGGTCGACCTTGCGTTCGTTTGTCATACGGATACGGTGCCCTACAGCGTGGAATGGGGTGCAGCTGTGAGTCCGAAGGTGACCGGCGATGCAATGCACGGGTGCGGCGCCTGTGATGTGAAGGGGTTTCTGACGTGCTTGATCGCAGCTCTATTGAATACACCGAAGGATCGCATTGCATCGACGGTCGCGCTGGTGCTGACGGCCGAGGAGGAGATTGGCTGCGTGGGGTCGCGGCATCTACTCGAGAGTCGTCTACTGCGACCGCGGCACGTGGTGGTGGGCGAGCCGACGTCGCTGCGTCCGGCGCGCGCCGGGAAAGGATATGGTCTGGCGGAGATTCGCGTCTTTGGAAGAGAAGCGCACAGTGCTCATCCGGCGGAAGGAGTTTCTGCCATCTATCGAGCCGCGAGGCTGATTGGAAAGATCGAGCAGTATGCGCTATCGCTGCGGGAGACACCGATTCAGAAGGCGGCGAGCCTCTTTGATCCGCCGTATACAACGTTCAATGTGGGTACGATCGAGGGCGGAGCGGCGAAGAACATCGTGCCCGGGGAATGCAGGTTTTTGCTGGAATGGAGACCGCTGCCGGGAGATGCGTTGGGAGAGATTCCTGGCATCGTGCTGGGGATGGTTGAAGATTTGCGCTTGAGTGATCCGGATTTTCGATACGAAGTGAAAGTGTTGCGCGAGCAGCCGGGATTTGAAACCGCTGCCAGCTCGCCCCTGGTTCGACGGTGGACGGAAATCAGCGGGCGGGAGGCGATTGGCGTGCCTTTCGGCACGGAAGCGCCACTGATGTCGACGTTGGCGGAGGATACGATTGTGCTGGGGCCGGGGGATATGCGTACAGCGCACAGCCCGCGAGAATGTGTGCCGCTGGCGGAACTCGACCTGTGTGTTGCGTATCTAATGGCGCTGATCGAGAATCCGTTGGAGCCTGCGCCATGACAGAAAACCACGATGGGTCGCTCTGGGAGAATTCGCTGCTGCAATTTCGAGATCGGGTGGCCGCCAGTTCCGCGACACCTGGGGGTGGTGCGGTCGCAGCCGTGACGGCGACCTTTGCGGCCGCGCTGCTGCGGATGGTGTGCGCCATCAGTTCCACGCGGAAACCGGATGTGGGAATGCAGGCAATCGCCACCGAGGTAAAAATCGGCGAAGAGAAATTGTCGCATCACGCCGAAGAAGACATCCGCGTGTTTGATCGATACATGGCTGCGCGGAAGGATCGAAGTTCGGCTGCTCAGGCCGATGTTCAACGATGGCTGCTGGAGTGTACAGAGGTGCCGCTCGCTGCTGCGGAAGTGGTCGCGAGGCTGGAAGCTTACGCAGCGCAGATCGCGCTCAACACGCCGGACTTTCTATCGAGCGATCTGGCGACAGCTCGTCATTTGCTGCGCGCCAGCCGGACGTCACTGCTGGCCAACGTCTCCGCGAACCTTGCAGGGCTGGAGGATGGAGAAGCGAAGCGTGCCCTTGAGCGCCGCCTCAAGGGGTTCGAGGGAGATACAAATTCTGTTGGCTAGAACAAATCGGACCGCGTGCTGATAGGATTGGCTGGAACCCGCAGCTTTTCTTCAAGACTTCAGAGACGACGACGCCGAAACAGGGGTGCTCCCCACGTGCCCATGGCGAGGAGAGCGCCGAACAAAACGACAGCATCAATACTTTCTCGACCCTCGCGCGACCAATACGCCATTGGATCCAAGTTGAGCCACAGCGCGAATTCATCCAGCGTGAGAGCAGCGCCCATTCCGTAGGCAATCGAGAGCAACCGGCTCATCAGGACGGACAAGCTGGTGTCGCCAATGCCGACCTCTGTCAAGTCCGCATATCCCGTCATGAGAAGCAGCAGAATTCCCCAGACCAGGTGATGGATATGGCGGCCGCCAACTTCCACGTAGCCGAAAGGACCAATGTGATGCGTGATGGAGGCGACCAGCAAGCGGACACCCAGGAAGGTGATGAAGAAGCTGACCGAGGCGAGAAAGAGTCGTCGGTGCGGCCGATCGGGAATCCGCTGGTGAATGAGTTCGCCCAACTTCGTCCGGTGAAGTACCAGCATCATCAGCGCCGCGGTTGCACAGATGAAGATCAGCAGGATCCAGACTCCGGGAATATGCATAGGCTAGAAATATCATGGCTTGCGGGCAATCGACGGCGTTCTACAGGTGGGCATATTCTGGTTGCTTGTCGATCGGCGTTTTAAGGTTGCCTAAGTTAGATTGCCAAGCTATTCTGCCTGAGAAATCTACCCCTGAAGCGGTGCTTCGGTCGACGCGTACGGACAGCCGAACGCTGGCACTACGGTAATCCATCGAATTTCAGCGTTGGCAAAGTTTTCGGAGGGATCACGAATGCGTGGATTCAAATCGATCGTCATTGCAGCAGCGTTACTTGTGCCGGCCGTCCAGCTTCCTAAGGCTGGAGCACAGGTGACGGTCACGTTCGGCGCGCCGCCCCCGTGTCCGTATGGCTACTATGGCTATGCGCCCTATGGCTGTGCTCCGCCGGGATATTACGGGCCAGGATATTTCTACAATGGAATTTTTCTGGGAGTTGGCCCCTGGGCCTATTGGGGTTACAACCACGGATGGGGTAGCTATCGCTTTCGCGGACCGGGTGGAGGGCATTATTACCCGCACTCCGGCTACTATCCGGGGCATCCACCGAAAGGCGGATACCCACCATATCACCGGCCACCGAGTCACGGCGGGAAACCTCCGTATCATGGCGGACACCCGCCGAATAATGGCGGCAAGCCACCAAATAATGGCGGGGGAAAACCACCGAACAATGGTGGCAGGCCGCCGAATAATGGTGGTGGCGGTGGTGGTGGCAAACCCCCGAGCGGCGGAGGCGGTGGAGGTAAACCTCCGAGCGGCGGTGGCGGAGGTGGAGGCAGGCCGCCCCAGCGGTAGCCGTGATTGGGTTGCAGCGAGACCCTGTGGGCCTCAGAGCAGATCCTAACCGTTCGCTGATGGCTGAAGTATGAATCGAAACGGCGGGGCAGAATTGCTCCGCCGTTTTCATTTCAGCGCGGCGCTTGACTTGAGGTGCGCGAGGTACGTGGGCGAATACGGGGGCTGTTCGCCCTGTTTCGAACGCGAACTTGGGTGCCGCAGCAAATCATGCCCGATCGAGTGACCCCTATTGTGTGAAACCGGGACGCCCTTCGCGTATCTTGACAGAGAAGTTCGGGTCGTTGTCCGCTGCGCGCGCGACAGGATTGATATAGGCTCGGTGCTTCAACTCCGGAAAGGGAAGATCGCCAGCCAATTCTCCGCGCTGATATTCCATCTGGTCGGCTTTGCCATTGAGCAGAATGCGCCAGTCGAACGGGTGACTCTTCATGGTCTGGAAAGTGAAAATCTCGGTGGTGCAGTTGTGGGTGATGGCGTTATACCACTGCGGATGGGAATAGAGCCGGTTCGTCATGGCGGCGTAATCGAGGAAGAGCGACCTTGCAAACGCAGGCGTGGCGCGGGTGTGATACAGATACAAATCTTCCCCATGACGATAATTCGTGCGCAACCGCACCAGGTCGCGCTCGTCGCTGACGACGGAGATGAGAGTGTATTGGCGAAAAAAGCCGCGCAGCGCCGAGTAGGTCTGACCGACCTGCTTCCGCGTCTCAATCGAGTAGGCTACATGCCGGCCATTTCCGAGATCGAAGCTAACGATCGTGTGCGCGATCCAGGGTGAGCCCCAATAATTCATAAACAGATCGACACCTTGAATCTGCGCCAGATCGACGTCGACGGTTGACCAGGTGCAGGTGTAATCCAGTTCGGTTCGGTAGTCACATTGGCGAAAGTTCTGGATGATGGCGTGGTTGTTGGTGATTTCAATGGACGCGAGCTTGGAGACATCGGTCTGCCAAGGCTGATTGTTGGAGGGCTTCAACGTCAGCCACCACGATAAAACCAACACGAAACAGAGCAGAGTGCTAAAGAATTGCAGCCACCTACGTTTCGCGAAGTACAGGATGGAAGCGATGATCACCAGAAAAGCGATGGCCGCGATGATTCTCGCGTGGACGAAGGGCAGATCGAAGAACAGCGCGAGTGCTGACCACACGGTCATCAAGGTAATGGCAGCGTAGACGCAAGTTGTCTTCAAGATACGAGCGAACCGTCGCGGGTGTTGCCTGGCAGGCACGGGATCGATCTCTTCGAACGCCATTGCAGATTTCCTCGGATGTTTGATTGTAAGTTGTCTGAGCGGTTCCAGGATCGCCGGCCTAAGACGCACAGTAAGCACGAGTGCACGCGGCTTTCAATCTCTCAATTTGGAATTGGCACCGTTTCGATTGGTGGGATGTGTTTTGCCGCGGAAAACCGAGGTGCTTCGCGTGGCTCAGTCAGCGGCCGTGAGCGAAGATCTTCTGCAATTCCTGCGGGGGAACAATCTCCAATTGTGCATAGGTGCATTCGAGAGGATCTTTTTCTGTTCTCCATCGGCGAAAGTGAGCCATGTGGCGAAAACGATTCCCTTGCATGTGCTCGTAAGCGACCTCGACAACGAGCTCGGGACGTAGCGGCTCCCATGAGAGATCCTTACCGTGGCTCCAGCGGCTTTTGCCTCCCGGCATGCGATGTTGTCCATAATCATCCGCACTTTCTTCTTTCCATGCTTTCCAGGGATGATTCGCCGAGGCATTTTTGCGGTAGGGGCGAAGAAACGTGAGCAGCTCGCGGCGTTTTTCCTGGGTGAAACTGGAGCAGACGCCGACGTGCTGCAGCGTGCCCGCATCGTCATACAATCCCAGGAGCAGAGAACCGATGGCGTCGTTGGTGCTCTCCTTGTACCAGCGAAAGCCGGCAACCACGCAGTCACAATCGCGCTCGTGTTTCAACTTGAACATCACCCGCTTGTCCGATTCATAGGTGCCTTCGATTGGCTTGACCATGACGCCATCGAGACCGGCACCTTCGAAGCGCTGGAACCAGTCGGCGGCGACGCGTCGATTTTTGGTTGCCGGTGTCAGGTGAAGCGGCGGCGTTGCTTCGGCGAGCATGTTTTCCAAACGCGCGCGCCGTTGTTGAAATGGTCGGAGGCGCAGGTCTTTGGAGCCTTCGGACAATAGATCAAACAGCACAATGGATGCCGGCGTTTGCTCTGCGAGCAGATTGACCCTGGACGCGGCTGGGTGGATGCGGAGTTGCAATGCATCGAAATCGAGGGCGCCGTTTCTTGCGATGACGAGTTCGCCGTCGACCACGCAGCGGGGTGGCAGTTGCTGCAGCAACGGCGGAAGAACTTCGGGAAAATAGCGGTTGAGCGATTTTTGCTCGCGACTTTGAATCAGGATTTCCTTGTGATCGCGAAAAATCAAGACCCTGAATCCATCCCACTTGGGTTCAAAAAGCCACCCGTTCCCCGACGGAATTTCCTCCACACGTTTGGCGAGCATTGGCAGGATGGGAGGGTTCACTGGAAGGTGCACGATCTGATCTCCAGCGTTATGGTTAGCGCAGCATCGCGGTACTCTCTGTGATGTTCGCGGACGTCGCGGGGATGTTCCAGCCACGTACATGCAGGGCCAGGTTGTGTCCGACGGCGCTGGCGGGAATGTCGACGGTGATAGATTGTTCCTCGCCCGGCAACAGGGAAATATAGTTGTCGCTGAAATAGGCGGGCAACACTTCTGACCCGTCGGCAGCAAATACTCCCAGCTTGGTGTTGAGGGCGACGATATCGCCAGTATTCTTCAGGTCGACTGCGATCTCGCGGTCACTTGTCGTGCCATTGGTGACGCCGTGTTGCATGTGCGTGGTGATGGAAATTTTTGCGGGTGCCAATAGATTGAGCGCACGATAGCCGGCGTCAGAGTCTGCGCGCCAATAGAAGTTCTGCGAGAGCTCCTGCCCGTTGGCTGCATGCAGCGACAACCGGACGAAGACGAGTTTGCCGTCGCTCATGAGCGGGGCGAGGTCGAGATTTAGCGCGTGGGTGACGTCATCGGGTGCCGCGTCGACCGTAGTATCGCGGTGAAGCAGCAGCTTACTGTCGAGGCTATAGGCGTCCGCATCGACTTTGAGTGCGTGGAGCGGATCTCTGGTCGTGTTCACCACCGCGACGTCGTTGTTGGAAAGATCAAGCTGAATGTGGACAGGCTCGCAGGCTTTCTTGGTTCCGTAATAGGAGGCTTGGGTGTCGTAATCGGAACTGAGAATACCCCACAACGTGCTTGGCCACGCAGGCTGCGTCATCCATAACAGGCGGCCGCCATTCGGCGCCCACAGGTGTGCATTGAAGCCTTCGAAGATGGCGCGATAGTCGACGTAATTCATCATCTGCGCCTTGCGCTCGTAGTCTTCGAGGCTGCTGCCAACTCCAAATTGAGTTTGCAAGTGTTGATTGAAGGCGTCGTGAGGATGCCAGTTGTGATAGGCCCAGTCATCGGTGATGGGCCAACGATCGACTTTGGGAATCCAGCGGGAAAACCATTCCAGTGTGGGCAACGATGGAGTTCCGATCTCAACCGCAAAGCCTTGATCAATCGTCGTGTAGTAGGCGGCGGGGTTTTCGTAGGAATACGGCCCGCTGTTGAGCAGATTCACCCGGTTTGAACTTGGCGAGTAATACCGCGTGCCGTCGAGTGAGTGGGTCAACTGAATCAGGCCGCGGTTGATGATTGGCTGCGGAACGCCTTCGTTGCGGCCGCACCACATCACGATCGAAGGATGATTGCGATAACGCAAAATCGTGTCGCGGGCGTTGTTGAGAAAAAGCTGCGGGTCTTCGGCTTCGCCGTTCGAATCCTGCGTCACCTCCCAGAAATCATTCCAGACCATCAGTCCGTATTTGTCGGCGAGTTCGTAAAAAGTTTCTTCCGTATTTTGTCCCTGCCAGTTGCGGATGATGTTGAGGTTGGCGTCGCGATCGTAGCGAAAGAATGGTTCCAGGTGAGCGCGAGAGATTCGTTTGCGTGAATCGTCCATGCCCCAGCTGCCGCCGCGAACTGCGATGCGGACACCATTCACTTTCAAAATGAGATAGGGAGTTGCGCGGGTATCTGCGACGCTTCGCAATGCGGGAGAAGCATCGTCGCCAGCGGTAATGGAGGAAGCCCAGCCGCCGGGAACCTGCCGCATGCCTTCGTGGGTGACATCCACCTGCGGCTCGGTTGCGGTGCGGCCGATCGTCGGATCATAATCCACGCGACGCAACGCGCCGGAGTTGATCGAGCAGGCTCAACTCGTACGTGACTTCGCGAACACCGAACTGCAATTTCTTTTCGCTGGAGGTTCCACTGTCGGTGGCAAAACGAAGTTGCAGATGGTACAGCTCCGGCTTGCCATAGCCGTTCGGCCACCACAGCCGCGGATGGTCCAGATGGAGTTGAGGGAATTCTTTCGGTGACAGGGAAATCGTTTGCTCACCTTGCGAGAGTGTCACTTCTTTTTTTATCTCGACGCCTTCAAACGATGCGGTGAGAGTTCCGTGTACAGGATGGTCGGCAACATTTTTCAACGGAACATTTACGGTGATGTCGGCTTGCGTAATGTCTGGCAGCGGCACATGGGTGATGACTTGCGGATCTTCAATCGCGACCGGACCTGTCGCTACCAGATGCACATTCTGCCACAGGCCGGTATCGCGATCGTGCATGGGAGGAACCCAGTCCCAACCTTCCGTCGCCATAAATGTCGGGCCGTCAATCGCCATGGCGCCGCCGTTCAGGCCTGCTCCGAACGCGATCGATTGAACATTTGGAATTCCAGGATGCGGGGCGGGGGAGACCAGGATGGCGAGCGCATTCTTTCCATCGGCGCGCAAGATGTGGCTGACATCGAAAATGCCACGGATGAAGGCGCCCTTCATCGATCCGAGGTGCTGGCCGTTGAACCACACTTCAGCTTGATAGTTGATGCCGTCCAGAACCAACGAAACGTGCGAATCGTGGTTGGCAGGTGGCGACGAGAATTCGGCGCGGTACCAGTATTTCTGCCGGTTTAAACTTTCTGGGATATCGAGATTATTCAGTCCGTAATCCGGATCGGGGTAGATGCCGCGAGCAATCATGGTGGTCAGCACGGTGCCCGGCACGGTTGCAGCAAGCCAATCGCTGGTATTGAATCCGGGTGTCGAGAT
Source organism: uncultured Acidobacteriota bacterium (assembly GCA_963794795.1). Lineage (GTDB taxonomy): Bacteria > Acidobacteriota > Terriglobia > Terriglobales > Acidobacteriaceae > JAKAAZ01. The sequence goes on from CAWCFC010000024.1 coordinate 22,871, forward strand.
ACTCTCCGGGGTTGCGGAAATTTTAGGTGCCGCGGCAAGTTTCCATCCTCCTTCGACTACCCAATTGGAGCTGCCAGCGGGTTGCAACGTGGTTTGCGTTGGCGGCAGAGGTTCCGTTATTGGTTTACTGAAGGGCGCGTTGCGATGGGGAAGTGTGGCCGGGTCTTGCGGTGCAGTGTTGCCGACAAACTGAAGAACTTGCAGCGCCCAGGGTTTGGAACCTTCCTCAAATGCAATCAGGGAGAAGTCGGGCTTTTGCGCGGACAAAGCTGCGATGGCTTGCGCGGAAAATGCTTCCCGGTTCAGCGAAAACAGAGCGATGCGTCCGCCGAAATGCTCGCAAAAAGTTTCAATGCAAGGCGATTCCACGGGCGCCATCATCATTTGCGGCTGGATCGGTCCGGCCTGGAGAGGGCCGTGCGCAACTTCCGTTCCATCCGCGTAGAGGCGGGCTATCGCTTCCATCAAAACTCGCAGTCAGCAGATGCCATCCGGATGGATCGAGAGGACTGGTCGCGCGAAGAGAATGGCCGTGTCCGAAACGCAGTTCGAGCTTGCCGTCGACGATGGCGAAGAAACGGGAATCTTCGTCGCAGGGATCGCCTGCTCCAGCGATCAGCGTGGGCCCGGTTGGTGCCGGAGAAAACTCAACCCAGGCAGACATTGTCCAGGGCGAGGTTGCTTTCACAATCGGATCGGCCGCCGGTAGGGGCTTGGTCAGCCCGATACCTCCTTGCAGGATGTGTGCGCTGTAGGGACCATAACTCTGCGGAAGAACCGTCAATCCGGGGACCTTCATCGTTTGGGCATAGGCGGAGAGAGTCACTCCCAAAAGTGCGGCGACGATCATGATCACGACCGGCGGCAGTTTCTTTTTATGGCAGAGGCAATTCATCGAACGGAAGGGAAGTTGTTTCATAGGTTGGCCGCGGGAATCACAAGCCATTGTATAAGCCAGAGTTTTTAAAGCGTGCATCGAATTCGCTCGCCAGCGAGTGACCAATCTTCCTTTCTGACTTCGCGTTTCGCATCAGCCAAGGGCGGTCTGCGGCGTATGCTGGATTCAAGCCCAGAAAACGTCGTTGCACCGGAAAGCCGGAAGAGTTTCTGCGCCATGAAATACGATGACAAAAAGGAAAATGTAGTATTTCGCGGACAATAAGCCATGAAAAACGCCAAAAGAAATGATATTTCGACCATTGTTCGTCGTGCCGTGCTGGAGTGCCTTGCGGCGAACCGATCGAGCCAATCGGATGCAGAAGATCCGCTGGAGATTTTCAACTCTCCGGAAGTGAACGCGCTGAAGGAAGAGATTATCCGCGTTGGCAAGAAGCTTTGGGATCGACAGTACGTCGACGGGAACGGCGGGAATATTTCGGTTCGCTTGTCGCCACATTATGTTTTGTGCACGCCGACTTTGTGCAGCAAAGGCGACCTGTGTCTGGAGGATTTTTCGCTGGTGGATCTGGAGAACTGTCAGATATGCGGGGATCGTCCGCAGACCAGCGAGATTCTGCTTCATCTTGAAATTTACAAGTCGGTGGCGGCCGCGAAAGCCGTCATTCATTGCCATCCGCCGTATGCCACCGCGCATGCCGTTGCCGGGGTTGTACCGCAGGGCAATTTAATTCCGGAGCAGGAAGTGTTTATTGGTCCGGTTGCGCTGGCACCCTATGAGACACCGGGGACGCGCGCGTTCGCGAAAACTGTGCTGCCGTTTGTGCAGGATCACAACACAATTCTGCTGGCAAATCACGGCATCGTGTGCTGGGCGGACACGGTGACTCACGCGGAGTGGTATGTCGAGGTAGTCGATACGTATTGCAAAACGGTGATGATCGCGTCGCAACTGCGGTCAAAGTTGAACGAGATTCCGCCTGACAAGATCGTCGACCTGCTGGCCATCAAGAAAAGGTTGGGGCTGCCCGATCCTCGGCTGCGGACCAGCGCAGAGCCAGCGGAAAAGGCTGCGCCTGAAGCGCAACCCAATGTTGCACCCGCCAGAAACATGACCAGTTACGAGACCAACGAATTAATTGTTCGGCTGACGGCGGAGATCGACGCTTTTCTTAACAGGAGCGAATAAGCCCGGGCTTGCAGTCGATCCGTTGTTTCTATCGGCATAATGAGGCTGCAGCGCGCGCCAAAAATGCCAAGGGGCGAATCCTCTTGCGAGAACTCGCCCCTGACGCTCCGAATTTCCGAAGATTCGATGTTCGGCGACCGAATCACAACTCTGTCATCCCGGAGTTGCCGAGAACCTGCAGGTGAACCCGCATTTTCCTGGAACTACCGTTCTGCTGGTTGTAAGAGCTTTCTCTTAGCTGGCCGTCTTCAGTTGCCTGAAGTGAGTCTCGTTTCCGATTCTCTGACTGACTTCGATTCCACTCTCTTCTCTGAAAGATTGCTCTTTCGTTGAAATGAGTATTGCACGGGAAATGCGGGTTTCAGCGGAATTATTTCGGTGCAAATCGTGGGAAAAATGTGCAAAAACTGCGCGATTTTGTGACGGGCGAAGCAACCCGGAAAAAGTTCACTATACCCACTCGCCCTGGCGCATTAGCGGTTCGACAAGTCCGGTTGCAGTGATGCCGTCGATGTCCAACTTCCCCGAGCCGATCATCCAGTCGACGTGAATGAGGCTGTCATTCGCGCCCTTTGCTGCCAGCTGTTCAGCCGTCAACTTATCTCCGTCGCGCAAGCAGGATGTGTAGGCCTGACCCAGCGCAATATGCGAGGCGGCGTTCTCATCGAACAGCGTGTTCAGGAAGAGCAGGCCGCTGGCTGCAATCGGCGAGGAGTGCGGCACGAGCGCAACTTCACCCAGCCGCCGTGCGCCTTCATCGGTGTCGATCAAACGCTGCAGGACTTCCTGGCCTCGACTGGCGCGCGCTTCGACGATGCGGCCTTTTTCAAATCGCACTTGAATGCCTTCAATCATCGTGCCCTGGTGGGACAGAGGCTTGGTGGCGGTCACCGTGCCGTCCGCGCGATCTTTATGTGGAGTGGTGAAGACTTCCTCCGTGGGCATGTTGGGGATGCAATAGAGTCCGTTGCCGGCGGTAGTTCCGCCGCCCAACCAAAGATGATCGTCCGCAAGGCCGAGGCGGAAATCGGTGCCGGGTCCGCGATATTGCAGCGCGGAGTAGCGCTTCTCGTTCAGCCGTGCGGCGCGTTTTTGCAGGCCGGCATCGTGGGTCTTCCATGCAGCCACGGGATCGTCGGTGTTGATGCGCGTCGTATAAAAAATTGCGTCCCACAGTTTCGCCATTGCTACGTCGGCGGTCTCTTCGGGGAACACAGCAGCAGCCCAGGCAGGAGTTGCGCTGGCCACGATCGTCCAATTAATTTCATGTCGCGTAATCAATTCGAGCGCGGGTCTGTAGGCCTGGGACACGGCGCGATTGGCTCGGCCCACCTTTTCCGCATCTTCATTCGAAAGCAGGGTTGGATTGCCTCCAGCGATGGCCAGACGCGCGGCACCACTTTTGAAGGCTGCGCCCATGCCGTCGTAGAGCCACTTGGCGGCGTGATCGAAACTTTCGTCGGAGGCGAAATGGTAGCGCATCAATGCCGCTTCATCGTCGCTGTAGAGTGTCGTCACCAGGGAAGCGCCGGCACGATAGGCCTGCTCCGTAATGCGACGCGCGAGCGGCAGTGAATCCAGCGATGCCGTCATCACCAGCTCCTGGCCAGGACGCAATCCCAAGCCCACTCGCACTGCAACCTCGGCTAACAGGTTGAGTTTCTCTTCATGGGTTCTCTGTTCTGTTATGACCGCCGTTTCACTCATGTCTTTTGTCCCCTCTTCGTCTATACAAATTCTAATTCGGCGGGGTGCGGATTCGCAGCGGTGGCGCGCTCGAGCCAAAGGCAGGCGGAATCTGTTCTCTGGTGTTTTTTGGAAAGTAGTCGGGAAGAGGAGTTGAAGCTATGGCGGAGAGGGTGGGATTCGAACCTCTAAGGCCATTGATTCTAAATAAGTTATTGATTCTATAGTGGGCTAAACAGGCTCAATGGGCGAGACATGCGATAGGTTAGCATAAATTAGTACAAACTTACGTGGGTTGGTTCCGACCGGGGGTTGGATTACAACTGATACATCCGCTCCAACTCGTCCAGACCGTCATCGCGCTTTTGTTCCTTTTCCAGAGCGCGGACGCGTTCAATCGCGTATATCGCTATCAGTTCCGGTGGTATCACCGTTGGTTTGCCCTGGGACAGCGTGCCCAGTTCCGCCATGGAATTGAATAGGTCACATTTGGCCATGTCGTTTGGGCGTCCATAGCCCGTGGTGACACCATAGCAGGAGGATTGTAGTCTTGCAAGTGCTGAAGTTTGTTATTATTAGAGAGACTTGTTGACGGGACGTGCTAACGAGACTTTGACAAAAGCCTCGTTAGACTATGGGAAAACATATATTGCCCATTATTTTCCATATTTTCTTTGTTTTTTGTCTGAGTAAATTTGTCCATGGCAGGGACCTTTTTAGGGTAATAATATAGTTGACTAATCTCTAATGAGAGAGTGGACTGTATTTATTGCCGGTGTAAATGAAAGGACACCGTGCAAAAACCCTATGAGGAATTTGATAGCGCCGTAGATTTGGAATTTGGTCCTATTGCCACGGATATCCGTCCATGGCGGGCGGATCGCTATAAACTGCTGTCTTGGTGGGATATGGAGAGATTTTCGGCACGTGCCTTTTACTTCATCGGTCACACCTTGGCCGTACTTCCTTCAGATATTACGAAAGACGCCAAAATTGCGGATGGAACGCTCGATCTGGCCCAGCCAGCGATTGAGCGGACGAAACAACATGCTGCCGCGTGGCTCAAGCAAATTGGTTGGTGGTGTAAGACAATCGATTTGAAGTTCTCCTGCGTCCACGTGACTAGGGTATTGGAAGCACTTGATCGTAATGTTTCCTATGCCGAAATCATGAATCAACTGACGGAACTGCGGCGGCGTATAACCGACGAGATGCAGGGGCAGTTATTTTTCTTCGTGCCGCCTGAACATGCCGAGTTCTATGGAGTGCAGGAACCCTTTGGGGCAGAGGTGGTGGCTGCATTTCCATCCACGGCTTTTGACATCCGTGAGGCTTACAATTGCTATGCTTTTGAGCGTCCGACCGCGTCTGTATTTCACCTCATGCGAATTCTGGAAGTTTCCCTGGTAGTCCTCGGGAAAAAGTTCGGGCTTTGCTTCACGCATACGAACTGGGGTCCAGCGATTGAAGAGATCGAGAAGAAAATTCGAGAAATGCACAAAGACCCTCTCTGGACCGTGATGCCGGATTGGAAAGACCAGTTGGAATTCTATGCCCAGACGATTAGCTATCTAGGGATCACAAAAGAGGCGTGGAGGAATTACACAGCGCACGCTCGCGGCAAATTCACACAAGAAGAAGCAAAAGTAATGTTAATGAACGTGAAATTGTTCATGCGGGGAGTTTCCCAGCGCCTCACGGAATAACAGCAGTATCATAGGAGTGTGAAGGCAAAAATGCAGGGCGAAGAATCAGGAAGGCCGCATCCGGAATACATTGAAGGGCCGGAAGCGTTTCAGCGCTTCGACTCTATGATGACGGCTCTGGTCGCCGTGCCTCGCTCCGTGATTGAGAGGCGGGAAAGGGCGTATCGCAAGAAGGTTGAGGCCAACCCCAAGAAACGCGGTCCCAAGCCGAAGGCGGGTCGTGATGAAACTCATTCGTAGCGTCTATTTCTGGATGTTTCTTGGCAGCATTGTGTTTATAGGCTTAATGTGTTGGGCGTCTTCAGGCCATATGTCTCAAAAGGACTGGAACGCGATGGTGGCGGAGTACGGTGACGACCCTGTACGTCTTGGCCCGTTTGGGATGGGCTTTGCAGCCGCTTGTTTAGTCGGTGGGTTCTGGTGGAGGGTTTATGTAGTGAAGTATCCCTCACCCCGAGGCGATGTGGGCGTAGTGATAAAGGAATCACAAGGCAATCGGCCAGTCCTGGTGGAAAAAAGCGTGATGATCGATCCAGCATACGAAGGTGAGGTTCACATTGCTCCAGACACCTTCGAAGGATGTGCATTTCCTCTTGGGGTTCACGACTTTTCCCTGCAATGTTTCTGTCATCCAGAAGTAAAGCAGGTTCATGGATGTACGTTGATTGTGCATTCCATGAGAAGAACTTAGCATCTCAATTCGATTGTTATAGCGCGGTTTCAGAAATTGCCGGACAATTATGGGAAGGAGTCTTTATGCGACAACCGACCTGCAAACATCCCTCCGAGAGAACGACCCATGAGGCTGCTGAAACGCTTGCTGCCAATAGAAAGAGAATTCCGACGAGAACAGCAAAAAGCCTCGGTGGCACCGTTCTAGCTTTGGTTGAGCGAAAGCCGAAAGATCGCGTAAAAAAGCGTTCGAGGAATCGCTGACAAATGAGACTGGTTCTGATTGAGTGGCAAGACTCGCTCGGTTGCTCGACCGAATGGCAGCCCCTCGGTAATTGTGTTCCTGTGGTTCTGGCATGTAAATCGGTAGGTTGGTTAGTCCACGATGGGAAGGACTGCAAGGTAGTAGTTCCTCATATTTCAGCCGACAGGCATCCGAATGCCAAGGATCAAGGATGCGGAGACATGACCATCCCTTCAAGATCAATTCTTAGCATGATTACATTGCTTACTCCTAAATCACGAAAGGGGAAGAGGTCCAAGACTTCCGCTTTCGTGGCTTCTGACGTTTAGGATGGAGTGTGCCTGAATGGAAGACGCTAAGAATGAGCTTTTGGAAGCGTTACGGTATCGACCAAGTTCTGAACGGCCTGAGGCCAATATCGTGCTGGATAACTTCCGTCGTGGGCTCCAGCTATTGCGTCCCGTAGCGGAGAAAATAACTCGGCAAAGACTTGAGAAATTTCCGCTTGAGCGTACGCTACGTGAGGCTCCCACTCAGATCCATAAAGAGCCGTGAGAAGCATTCTCTGAGCATAGGCCAGCGAATACAGTTGTTCGATACCATCGACCAAGCCATCTAGCATCTCAGACTCTTCATGCATGAGCATAGGCAGACTCTCCAATAATCGCTACCACTATACGCGCCGTTTACCGGAAAAAGAAGCCTCAGGCCACTGCCTGAAATTTTCCTATGGCGAGGTTTCGGTTATCCCCTGAAAATAAGATCAGAGGTTGCCCCATGACCGCAGACCAGCAGACTCATTTCGAGAACGAAATTCTTCACGCCGCATTAGCCACAGAGAAGGCGGTTAATGCGTGCAGGCTTAGGATTTCAGTTGTAGCGGATCATTTAGAAACGCTAGTCCGCGCTCTCCGAGAGCATCCCGAAGAGGTTACGCGGCTGCCAGAGCCTCACAGCATTTACGACTACCGCGAAGAATTGACCGTCTTCGCAGATGGAGAGAAAGTCGTTAAACTCTGCAACGAATTGCGGTTTCTCATGCAGAAGGTAAACGAGGCGGAAAAGCGGAGAAGGATGCTCATTTCTGGCCCTTTCTTCTCCCGCGAAACTTCCGGCCATTCGGCTTAGAAAGTCTCTTGCCTCGCCTTGCCGGTTAGCTCCTCGAAGGTGAGGCGTTTTCCGGCCAGCATAGACATCACACGCTGAAAGCGCATGGAGTCGTCCACGGGTTCATCCTTCTTGGCTCGGTTGTTATACCGGAAGGTCTGCTCATCGAGATACCGGAACAGGTGAAATGGCTCCACGCTGATATAAGTTCCGTTTAGGCCGCGCTTTAGTAGCGACCAGAAGTTCTCAAGGCCGTTGGTATGGACGCGCTCATTGACGTACTCGATAGCGTGATCCACCACCTTATGCGCGTAGGCCTGCCCAAGCCCGTTGTAGGACGGAAGCGAATCAGAGTAAAGCGCCGAGCCAGTCTCTACATGTTTGCGGACTTCGGTTTGTAATGCAGTCCGCTTGCGGTCTGGGACGACGCTGGCGCGGACCTCTCCACGCGCTCCAACAATCCCATGACCACTGCTTTGTCCTTGCCGCCAGTACCGGTAATTCTCTGCTTGCGAGCCTCCAGGTGCATATTGCGGGACTTCCCGCCGATGAAGGTTTCGTCTACCTCGACTTCTTTTCCACCCTTGCCGCCGAGCTTCATCAGAGAGCCTTTCTGCATCGCAAGCCGAATGCGGTGAAGCATGAACCACGCGGTTTTCTGAGTTACGCCCAAGGCGCGGTGAATCTCCCAAGAACTGATCCCGTTCTTAGCGTTGGTAATCATCCAGACAACAGGGAGCCACTTCTCCAGCGGTAGCGGAGAATCCTCGAACACAGTTCCCACCTTGGCGGTAAACTGGCGCAACGCATGTTTACCTTTACACTGCCAACGGCGCTGCTTGGCAAGGAGGTTGACATCCTCCCGGCCACAGGTCGGACAGACTACGCCGTTAGGCCAGCGTTTCGCGACCATATACCAGAGCGCATTGTCTGGATCGGCAAAGGTAATGATGGCTTCCTGTAGTGTTTTAGGCTCTTCCACGGTCTTCATAGACGCTTAGACTATCGCGACTGTGCAGATTAGTCAACTATATTACTACCCTTTTTAGGCTATGGACTAGAGATTTACCCCACCCCCTACCATCATTGTTATCAATAGATTAGAGCGCCAACGTCCTCCTGGTCGTGAATGACTCGCAGGACGCAACATCGATCATCGTGGTGGCACAGTCCAGGCACAGTACATTCTTTGAGCCGTAAGATACACATTCTTAATTCTTTAACTCACTAAACCTAAACAATGGTTTGTGCCTGGCACAGTGTCTCAGCATTACGATGAACGCACGCGTACTCCTATACAGTCCACGAATCTGCACCCCAGCACGGCGCTTGCGGCCGTGACTCCAGCGCATACGCACGCCTTCAAGAATGCGTTCAACCCCTTCATCAGAAAACACGCGCCCCGGACCATGCCACTTCATGATCGCTTCCTGAATCTCCGGGATCGACGTTACGGCTTCCGGGTCGTCCACGAGACAGTCATCAATGAATGGTTTTGCGGTGTCATTCTCCTCCATGACATCGTCCGTTGCTTCACGCACTGTCAATGGTGGGTCATCACCGTCTGTAAAGACTGCCGGCGCAGCCTTGATGAGGCGCCAGAGACTACCGAGTATCTCCCGCTCTAATTCGGGCTCCAATGTGAAGTCACGGGCCCTGCTGAAGTCACCGTTGAACGGAACGAAACGCAGACGCTTTTTGAAAGCCACGGTTGGCGGCAGCTTGGGCCTGTCATTCGTGGTGAGTATCAGCGTGTGCGATGGTTGGAATCAGAACCACGAATGGAGTGTTGACGGCCCTGTATTCTGCGGCACCTGCGGCCATCATCGCACCGTCGCTTCATTCACCAAAGCGGGAGGCGAAGACGGTTTCGTGTCTGTTTTTTCCACGGACTCCCCGGCCACTACTTTTTGGAGGAGGGTACTACCAATGGTTTGACGCTGCCGCAGTCCGACGCCAGGAACTTTGCGGCGAAGGTCTTGTCGATCGCCGTGTTGATCGGCCTGCCCTGGGTCGTACCTGTCACGGTCGTGTGGCTGGTTCCGCTGAAGTGCTCCGCGTCAGGCAGCTGGAAATTGATGTGTCCCTTCGAGGTCATACTCTGGCTCGTGCAGGTGGTGTCATACGAGATGCCGTGGGCAGTCTGAACTTTGTTGCTGACGCTGCATTGCGCACCCGGAGTTCCCTTGTTCGTCGCTGTCAGATAGTCGCCCAAGGTCGTTCCAGCCGAGAAACAGGACTGGGCCGAGACAGGGCCAATTATGCCCATCGTTCCGATCTTGGAAGTAACCTGCGTCTCCCAGAGGCCCGGCTTGATGGGGAGGTCGGAGAGCTGCGCGTGTAGGGACGGGAGCCCCGCCAGGAAGGCCGCGGCAACGCACAGTGCGAAGAGGGTCGAATGCTTCCTAGATTTCATGAGAGTCCTCCCAAGACCGTGGTCGGTTGAGTCGGAGAAAGTCTAACACGCCGACAGTCATGGCCGGCCTCCCGCTTTCACTCCAATCAAAGGACTCCCAATCTATCATTCCTCCCGTGTTAGACTTCGTGATCGATCAGCACAGAACCGTCGGACCTCTACGAAACCCCACGGAGGATGCACAATGAAGAAGATGTACATCGCCGCTATTTTACTGTAGTCCTGTGGCACCGTCCGCGGCGCCGACGAGCCCTCCATGAAAGAGGGTCTCTGGTCCATCCACGACGTCGACACGACCAATCCCGGCAATTAAAGTCTCCAACTCCACCCGCAGCATCTGTCGCAGTCACGCCTAGGACCAGGAAGTGCAGGCGGAATCGAAGAAAGTAATGAAGAGCTGCATCGTCCTGAGCGACACCACCGCGCGCAATAAACATGTCACCAGGCCAAGTGCCAGATCGGCACCACCACAATCACCACCAAAGCGATCATCACTTCCCTGAACGAAAACAGCGTTCACTCCGAGGCCCACGCCACCTACTCCCCGGCCTTGGGTGGCGTCAGCGATACAACGAGGATCCAGGACCAGAAGTATCAAGGGAGCTGCCCGGCCGGCATCTCCCCCGGCGACATGATCCTTACAGATGGGACCGTCCGTCATCCCTGGAAGCACTGAAGCCGGAGGCCTCACGCGTCTGCTCTCCACCAATCCAAAAAGCTAGGATCGCCTACTTTGGAAGACCGAAAACACCTGGCCAATGGATTGCCCATATCGCGGGAGCCATCGTGGCGTTGTTCCTCTCCTGTTGGATGCTGTGGGCTTATGTTCTTTGATCGCATTCGGTATGCTCCAGCCGGGCGCACGCAGCTGTGATGGGCTATCAGGAAAAACACGCAGGGAACTGATTAGTCTGGGTGTGTGGGTGGTAATCGACGAACTGCGTCACGTCGTAATGTCCTGACAACGAGAAGCAGGGCTGATCGGTTCCTCGACGAGTGATTCGGCGATTTGGCGTAAATGTACGAAAAGGGCGTTGGCGCGGTTCAATCCAAATGCCGTTTTATGGAGCACGCAGGATGAGCGCACTGTCCTGTTAACGGGTAGTAGTCGCGGTGTTCTGCCTGATTGTTGCGTACTTCGGCGCTGATGTGCCATGCCTGACGGCATCCTCCTGCGCAATACGCGTTTGCAGAGTTACACTTTGGCATGGTCAGCACCGGGTCCATCGTAGGCTGGATCGATACTCTGGCGCAGGACCTACGCTACGCGGCTCGCGGGTTGTGTAAGGCGCCCGCTTTTACTCTGGTAGCCGTGCTAACTCTGGCGCTTGGAATCGGCGGCACGACAACGATTTTCAGTGTCGTTGATGCACTTCTTGTGCGTCCCCTCCCTTATCCTGACCAGAACCGGCTCGTAACCCTCTCCACCAGCTACGCGAGATTTCCGCGCGCTCGAGGTCCCGTTTCGTGGACAGACGTTGCCCACTGGAGAGCCGACAACGGGGTGTTCGAGCAAATCGAGTGCGTCTCGCGGCCGGACATGGTGGCGATGTCGAGCCCCGGCTATGCGGAGCGGGTCGGCGTGCAGCACGTCAGCATGCGGCTGCTTTCGCTGCTAGGGGTCAAAGCTTTCTTAGGCACACTGCCCAACGATCCTTTGACTGCGAAGCAGGGATCGGACGGTGTCGCGATCAGCTATGAATTCTGGCAGCACCATTTCGGAGGTGACCCGCATGTGCTCGGGAAAGGCGTCTTCGTCGACACCGCGTCAATGTATGTGGCTGCGGTTCTCAGGCCGGGATTCAATCTCTTTGGCACCGGAGTCCCCGAGATTTACATGATCGGGGGCGTGGGAGATCCGGCGAGCTCCGGTATCGATGATCCCCGATTCATGCTTGCCATTGCAAAATTGAAGCCAGGTGTGTCCGTGGAGCAGGCTCAAGCCGCCATGAATGTCACGGCGCTTCGCCTGGCCAAGGCCTTTCCAGGGGCCTACAAAGACATTGGAGTAAGTGTCGAGCCTTTGCAGAAGGGGCTATTCGGCGGGTGGGAGGAGATATTCTACTTGCTCTTCGCGGCGGTGGGATTCGTCCTTCTGATTGCGTGCACGAATGTCGCCAACCTGCTGCTGGTTCGTGGGGATGGGCAGAGAAGGGAAATTGGCGTGCGCCTCGCTCTGGGCGCCAGCCGCAGAGCTTTGGTCCAAAGACTGTTGACCGAGAGCGTTCTACTTTCTTTGGCGGGAGGACTCGCTGGTCTCGTTTTGTCTTTTGCAGGAATCCGAATTCTCAAGGCGATGTCCACGTCTCTGTTTCCGATGGCAGGAGTTTCGGTGGATGGCCGGGTGTTAATTTTTACGTTTGGTATCTGCGTGCTTACCGGCCTGGTATTCGGGCTGGTCCCTGCCTACCGGGCGTCGAAAAGCGACCCAAATGAATGTTTGCGAGAGGGAGGCCGGAGCACGGCCACCAAATCTCGTCATCGCACTCGCAACATCCTGGTAGTCACGGAGGTCGCGGTGGCGTTGGTATCGTTGATTTGCGCGGGACTGATGATCAATACGGTGACTCGCATCCTGCATACCAGCCCCGGTTTTGATCCAGACCATCTGCTGACGGCGGAAATAAGGCTGACCGGGGCGAAGTACATGGACTCCACTGATCAGGATAAGACCGGGTTCAATGTAATCCAGCCATCAGTGAAGATTTTCTGCCGGCAGTTGCTGGAGCGGGTTCGAGCGATACCCGGTGTCGAGAATGCCGCTTTGGTCGACTGGCTTCCACTTGCCGCTAACGCTCAACATGCTTGGCCGGGCTTCACGATTTTAGGCCGAAGTACGGATCCTTCAGCAGACAAGCCAGCCGTCATTCTGGATGGTGTCAGTGGAGGTTATTTTCAGTTGATGGGCATTCCAATCGAGCGAGGCCGCGGCATCACCGAGCAGGATACGGAGTCATCTGAGCCGGTTGTCGTGATCAGCGAAGCGATGGCGCGACAATTCTGGCCTAACGAGAATCCTCTCGGTCACGAAATTAAGTTCGATTTCTCCCCAGAGGAACGGCCGCGACTCATCGTGGGGATTGCCGGAAACGTGAAGCAGTTTGAGCTGACGATTGAATCGCAAGCCCAGGCATATGTGCCATACGAGCAGTTGCCGGCGCGTACCGTACCTGGTTGGACGGAGAGCCGGGTTCACAAAAACCTGGTTATCCGTACTCGATTGAGGTCGCCAGCGCTGATCGCGAGCGTTCGAAGAACGATTTCGGGTCTGGCGCCAGATGCTGCCATCTTCGGAGTTACGACGGTGCAGAAGACAGTCTCGAACTCGGTGCAATTCTGGATGAATCTATCCGAAATGCTGGGGCTATTTGCTGCGATGGGTTTGATACTCGCGGCCATCGGGATTTACGGAGTGATTTCGTATTCCGTCAGCGAGCGCAGCCATGAGCTTGGCCTGCGGATGGCTCTGGGTGCGCAACCGCGACATTTGGTTCGACTGGTATTGAGGCAGGCCATGACGCTTTCGATGGTCGGCGTGATCATTGGTGTGGCCGCATCTTTTGCCGCGGCGCCGTTGCTGGCTAGATTCCTATACGGAGTGAAACCGCACGATATTCCAACTTTGCTTCTGGTTTCATTGATTCTGATTGCCGTGTCGTTTCTCGCCAGCTACATCCCGGCCCGCCGCGCCACTCTGATTGATCCCATGGAGACGCTTCGGCGCGATTAGGTGGCGAAAGATTTCTGATACGCTCACCAAACCAGATTTGTAACGGAAAATGGGCTGTTGACCGATCAGAATTTCGATTGTCGCTAACAGGCCCGGTGCACCCAGCGAGTCAAGTTTTCTTGGCTGCGATCGGTGCTGTTGGATTAAAGATCAAAAAACGCGCGGTTCTGGATTACGGCTGCTACCAGGGATCGTCGGGTGGTTGGCGGTGTCGAGATCGTAGTGGCGGACGTGAGGCTCCCTTTCGATCAGACAGTCGGAGTCGAAGTCGTAGCGGGCGCGAAGTCGTCGCCGGCGAAGCAAGCTCACGTGAACCGAGTAGCGTCTTACGGCCGGCTTTCCTTCGCCTGATAAACAGAAGCCGACGTACCGTTACTAATTAGATCTCAGCGAGTGCGTGAGGTGGAGGAATGTCATAACAATTCGTACTTGCCGAATGTATGGTCCGCCGTCCGACTGCAAGGGAAAAGTTCTGAGAGAGAAAGTCTGCGTCAATGTATCCGGCCTTTTTGTGGAGATTTGTTCTCCTGGCCTTGATGAGATACGCCGCGTGCCTGTCCTTTGAAACGCCTCGGTCATCTAAGACCCATTCGGCAAACAGGTTTCAGGCACGTCGTTGTGACTGTTCTTTCATCTTTACTCTTCCAGTGCAGACCTTGGTGGGAGAACTTGTGTGGCGTTGCTTATGCTGCCATTGCGTTCGGAACAGCGCGGTAATCCTGTCCAGTCGCTAGGACTGCCCATGCGATCCGTGCCAGCTTGTTCGCCATCGCGACGATCAACACGTTTCGTGGCGCTCGCATCTCAAGCGCCGTCACCCATGCACCCATCGCGATGCGATCTCGCTTGGATCGCAACACCACTGCGCGAGCCCCATGGATCAGGATCTTGCGCAGATACCGGTTGCCGCGCTTGCTGATCCCATAGAGCTTCGCCTTGCCGCCTGTCGAGTGCTGCTTCGGCACCAGGCCCATCCACGCAGCGAACTCTCTTCCCTTGCGGAAGGCTGCGCCGTTGCCGATCGAAGCTACGATCGCAGTGGCTACCAACGGGCCGATCCCAGGGATCTGGCGCAGCCTGACGCATGCGGCATCGCTCGAAGCGATCCTCTCCACTTCATCGTTCATCTCTACAATCTGTGGTTCCAGGTCCTTCCACTCGCTCCACAGCATCGCGACCAGGTTCCGCATCCTCGGGGTGAGGTTCTCGTTCGCGTTCTCTAGCACCTCGGGCATGGCCTCCCTCAGACGGATCGGGCTCTTTGCAAACACTATGCCGCGTTCCAGGAGGAAAGAACGAATCTGGTTGATCACTGAAGTTCTTCGGATCATCAATCGCTCCCGCACCCGGTGCAGCGCCTGCAGGTCCAACTGATCGTCGGTCTTGATCGGAACGAAGCGCATGTTCTGGCGATCGACTGCCTCGGCGATGGCTTCAGCATCGATGAAGTCGTTCTTGTTGGACTTCACAAACGGCCTCACGAACTGGGCCGGGATCAGCTTCACATCATGGCCTTGTGCTCGCAAGGCACGGCCTAGGAAGTGCGCCCCCGAACAGGCCTCCATCCCGATCAAAGAGGTCTGCATCTTGGCGGTGAAGGTGATCAGCTGCTTCTGGGTGAACTTCTTCTTCAAGAGCACCTGGCCGTTATCGCCAAGGGCCACCAGGTGAAAGGTCGTCTTGCCAAGATCAATCCCTACCGAACGAATCTGCATGTCGATGATCCTCCTTGAACCTGCCTACAAGATCCTCCACGCTACCGGTGAAGTTCAAGCGGCGGACCATCTCAGTAACACCGTTTTGCAGGAGAAACAGTTCTGAAACTGCTACCCGGCAAGTCATGTTTGCGCGATGTCGGTGACGTCCGGATACGCCATGTCGGCGAGCCGAACCTTCACTTCTTGGGCGGAGGGGGTTTGGGAATCTGCAGCGTCCAGGAGCCGCCGAAGACAATGGTGCGGCCTTCGGGACGGGCCTTGGCTGAGTACTCGTTGTAGTACTTGAAGAAGAAGAGAAGATTCTTCGCGGGCATGATGACATTCGCCTGAACGCCCATGGCATGCACGGAGTAGTAGGGCACGTTGCTGGCAGGCACAGGTACGCCGGCAATCAGGTACGTGCCACCGTTGGCGGTGACCTGCCATTGATCGTATCCCACGAAGCCAAGCTGACCCAGGATGCTCATGTCTTTCTTGAGCGGAAGAATCTGGCCAAATCCCCACTCGTCGGTGAAAGCCTGCCCAAGAGTGATTTTGCTGAGCTGGCCCGAAGGAATGCTGGCGACCGTTTTCGAGCCGTGCGCTTCCCAATCTGTGACAAGGTTCGCCGTGGTCGCCTGGTTTTTGGTGATGTAGAGGGTGGTGCCCGAGGTTAAATTGTTGCCCCAATATCCGGAACCGACGTTGTTGTTCGCACCCGCCGTGTATCGGCCCGTCGGAGCAACGAAAGCGTATCCGGCGTTGAAGTCCACACGCTTGGCAAAGTGCCAACCGATGTTCACCGGCTGAATGTAGGTTTCTGCGAATCCAGATCCACCGCTGTTGAGATTGATTCCCGAAGTATTCGCGGGCAAAAGCGGAGGGAGCGCGGCCACCAACTGACCGTTCGCATAGCTCAGCACGATGTAGGGCATGAAATAGCCGCCGAGGATCTTGTGGTGCGAAACGTAATAGAGGATGTTCTCGTCGACCCAGAAAGAATATGTTCCGGTCACGTTTTGAAGAAGACGATTTCCGTTGGAGTCATTCAGCTGGCTGGCCGAATAATTTATCGGCATATTGGCGTAGGGAATGCCGGCATCGGGAATCACTCCCGCATTGAGTCCAAACTGCCCCGGTACCCATTGTCCCTTTTGCTGCCCCCACGCCGAGATGGCGCAAACGAGGATCATGCCCGCGACGAGTGCAGCTCTGGCTTTGCATCTCATGAGTCCACTCCTTCTTGGTGATCGCTGTGCTTCTGTTGTTCCGTCGTGCTCGTCCCGTTGTGATACCCGCCCCATGTTCTGGCGCGGGGGTCTCCTCGGGCGTTCTCGTGAGCGAGGTAACGTATTGCGTGATCACACCGACCTGCAAGTGTTCTTCAACGCGCATCTCGCCTGGCTTGGGTGGAAGGTACTTGTGTGACCCAACAGCTTTGATACTTCCTCCAGAGGCACGCCACGCTGTAGAAGGTCAACCGCGAATGTGTCCCGGAGCCGATGGCTCATCATGAAGCCGCTATCAATCTGAGCCGCCTTGAATGCCGGGGCGATGTAATACTTTGCCCAGGTCTTCGTGATGCTTTCTTCCTCACCCTCGCCGGACCAAAAGACATACTTCGTGTTATCGTTCGTGACCTCGAGCAGTTCTTTAGCCACGCCGGGCGGGATTGGGACGGAGACGTGTGTCCCTGTCTTCTGTCGATGCGTCACGACGCAATGAATACCTGTGGCTTCGTCGTGCAGAATTTCTGACCGCTGAAGTGTCAAGGCACCCCGGATGGCTAAGCCGATCCACCGCATCAGTTGTAATAATGCACGGACCCGCGGACTTGGGGCTGCTGCGAGCAGCCGTGTGTATTCATCGGCGCTCAAGGGCAGCGTTGGTACCGCGTCCACTTTGACTTTGGTCAATTCCGGGACGCGTTCCAACCATTGCGCCTGGTAGCAGTACCTCAAAAAGGACCGGCACCTCTCCCGGACTTTGCTTCGCGTGGCGGATGACGGATAAGCCGCCTCCCACGTCCCACAGAAGCCCGTGAGCAGTTCGCGTGTGACGCCTTGGACCATGTAGACGCTTTGCCGCTCACAATACTGCCGGTGCCGTTGCAGCTCCCGTGTGTACTTGCCGATTACGCTAGCGGAAAGGCCCTGGACCTTTTTGTCCTGGAGAAATACGTCGATGGCGTCCTGTATTCGTTTGGCGTCATGGCGCTCCGGTGTGCGTCCGGCAAGATGGTCCTCCAGTTCGCGCTTTACTTCCTCCGCCTCCACCCAGGAGCGGGTGCCCGCTTGCTTCCTGAATTGCTTGCCGCTCTGTGACCACAGGAGATGCTTCCGGCAATGACAGCGACGGGCAAACTCGTCGCCTTTGTACTTACAATCCACCGAATGCCGGACAAAAATTGTGACCAACGGAGCAGTGCCCAAAGTGCGCACATCGCAGCACAGAAATAACGCAAATTAAAGGGCCCCTTCGCGGGGCCCAATGTTTATGCGGGTATTTGTGTGGCGGAGAGGGTGGGATTCGAACCCACGTTACCTTGCGGTAAACACGCTTTCCAAGCGTGCGCCTTCAGCCACTCGGCCACCTCTCCAGACAAGGGCGTTGACACTTGAATCTACCACAAGGGCGGGAGTGCGTGCAGCGCTGGCGAGGCTGCTCGGAAACATGGCGCCATAGTGACAAAATGTCTGCCCGGCTTTCGATGAAACGAGCCTAATCTAGTGACTCCCAGCTCTAATCGTCATCACGACGGGAGCAGGGGAGCGTTTCGCATAGGCCGTCCGCGGGCTTGCCGGGACATTCTTCTTCGCGGACGTCATCGGGAATCTTCCCGTCTTCAAAGAGAACGATCTTCGCACACGGAGCACATTGAGCGCCCTCAACCGTCCCATCTTTGCCCAGGAAAACGCCGACGAATATGTGATCAGGCATAATCGGAGAATACACTCGAACCTTTTGACACTTCAATACGGGCAGCGCCCGGTGCGCCTTTTCAAGATAAGAAAACCTAGGTGGCAAACGGCGTATTCAGAATGCAATTTTTAGGGTCTAAAAAGGTGCGAATTGGAGGGAAATCTATGATCCAGCGGCGGTATACTGTTGTATATGCCGAAATACTCCGTCGTCGTTCCATTCCATAACGAAGAAGAGAGTGTCACCGCCCTCTACGACACTTTGAAGGCCGTTATGGAGCAGGTGGGGGACACATTTGAGCTGATCTTCGTCGACGATGGTTCGACGGATCGCACCTACCGCCTGTTGGAAGAGATTACCGCTGTCGACAGCCGCGTGATGGTGGTGAAGCTGCGCCGCAATTTCGGCCAGACCTGCGCGTTAGCCGCGGGCTTCGACCACGCCCAGGGAGATTTCATCCTGGCGATGGACGGCGATCTGCAACACGATCCGGCAGAGGTTCCGAATTTTCTTGCCAAGCTGGAAGAGGGCTACGACGTCGTCAGCGGATGGCGGAAAGAACGCATCGACAACTTCATCATGCGCCGCATTCCTTCGCGTTGCGCCAACTGGCTGATGGCCAAGCTGTCCGGCGTTGATATCCACGACTTTGGGACGACCTACAAAGCGTATCGCAGGGAAGTGATCCAAAATATTCCGCTGTATGGCGAGATGCACCGCTTTATTCCTGCGCTGGCATCCTGGTATGGCGCGTCGATTTGCGAAATTCCCATCAAGAACATCAACCGCGAGCAGGGTAAATCGCATTACGGGATCTCGCGGACGTTCAGGGTATTTTTTGACCTGATGACGATTCGCTTCCTGCTGAAATACATGTCGCGACCGATGCACTTCTTCGGCTCGCTGGGCGCGTCTGCCATGCTGGGCGGCTTTGCGCTATCCATGTGGCTATTGGTGATGAAGGTTCTGACGCATCAGCACGTCATGGATCAGCACGGTCCTTTGTTTGTCGTCGCGGGAGTTCTGATTGTGGCAGGCATCCAGTTGCTGGCCGTCGGTCTGATTGGCGAACTGCTGGTGCGGCATTTCTATCAGGGCCAGGGACGTGCCCCGTACACGATTGACCGAGTCATTCGCTTGAATGCATCGGGAGAAGCGAGCATCCTGCGCGGAGAGTAATTCTTCGCGCTGCATCTTCCGTCCACCTAGTTGAGACAGCCCATGAAAGCCATACAAATTACTAAGACCGGTGGACCGGAAGTGATCCACGCGGTCGAATTGGATCGTCCTGCGCCGGGCGCCGGACAGGTGCTGGTGGAAGTGAAAGCCATCGGCGTCAACTTCATCGACATTTACTATCGCGAAGGCGTCTATCCCGCGCCGCTGCCGCTGACGCTGGGGCAGGAAGCTGCGGGCGTGGTGGTTGCAGTGGGTGCTAACGTGGAGCGGTTTCGTGTAGGAGATCGCGTCGGCTGGTGTACCTCCCTGGGCGCGTATGCAGAGTTTGCGGTTGTGCCCGAGGCGGCGCTGGTTGCTGTTCCTGTCAAGGTGACATATGAGCAGGCAGCCGCGAGCATGTTGCAGGGCATGACTGCGCAATATCTGAGCACCACCACATTTCCGCTGAAGCGCGGCGACACGGCATTGGTGCATGCCGGTGCCGGAGGCGTGGGATTGCTGCTGACGCAGATGGCGGTCGAGGCGGGGGCGCATGTCATCTCCACCGTATCGACGCCGGAGAAGGCGGAATTGTCGCGGGCGGCCGGCGCGCAGGACGTGATCTTGTATTCGCAGGAAGACTTTGAGCCGGCGGTGAAAAAGATCACTGACGGCCGGGGCGTCGACGTTGTTTATGATTCGGTTGGCAAGGATACCTTCGAGCGATCCTTGAGGTGTTTGCGGCATCGCGGCATGCTGGTTTTATTCGGCGCCTCGAGCGGGTCAGTGCCGCCGTTTGATCTGATTCAGTTGTCGCGGGGCGGGTCGCTTTTCCTGACACGGCCCAGCCTGATGCATTACGTCGAAAGCAGAGAAGAGCTTGAGGCTCGTTCGGCGGATGTGTTTCAGCGCATCGAGCGCGGCACGCTGAAGCTGCGCATTGATCACAGTTTTCCGCTGGCCGAAGCTGCGAAGGCGCAGGAAGCTTTGAAATCGCGCGCAACGACGGGGAAACTGCTGCTGGTCCCGTAGCGTTTTAGGAATTCAACTTTCTCTCTAGGAGCGGCGAAACATGGAGAAGAGGCCGCGTTTTTTTGGCGCGGTGAATTCTTCGTCTTCTTCATAGGCGCGCGCAGGCTCCGGTTGCTCGGGCAACCCTTTGCCCTCGAACACCGCTTGCGGGTTCTGCACACACAGTCGTTCCGCCGTTTCGGCTCCATAGTTTTGTGAGAGGAATTCGAAGGCCTTGCTCAACACGGGTGGCCGCGAGGTTGTGTTGTGGGCGTCGGTGGCGATGACGTGCACCCATCCCCAATCGAGAAGCTCGCGAGCAATGCGCTGCGGTCCTCGTCCAAATCCGCCGGTAAGCGATCCTGCGGTCACCTGCACCAGGCAACCCATCCGCAGCCACGCCGCGAGTTTTTCCGGCTTCTGCATCAGTGTCAGGTTGCGTTCCGGATGGGTGAGAATCGGCACCATGCCGGCGACGGCCATCTCATAAAAGCTGGACGAAATATTTTGCGGAATGCCGAAATCAGGAAACTCCACCAATAAATAGTTTTTCCCGTTCACCGTGTATTTTGTCGGATGGGTCAGAGCGTCTTCGATATTGTCGAAGCTCAGATGGAAGTCGCAGCCGAGGCCTAGAGTCAGGCGATCGCCGAGCTTCTGTTGCAACTCCGCCAGAAGCGCGGCATTTTCCTCTGGGCGAAAGATGTAGTCGCTGTTGGAGTGAGGGGTGCACGCGATATGAGTGATGCCGTCGTTGATGGCAATCTTCGCCATCTCGAGCGAGGTTTCAAGATCTCTGGCGCCGTCGTCGAGCCCGGGAAGCAGGTGGTGATGAATGTCGATCATAGTGTGCCGAACGGCTGTTCCTGTTTCAATCCTGTCCCGCGAGTGTCGCCACCATCGACTGGAAGATACGCAGTCCGTCTGCGGAGCCCAGCAACGATTCGCTGGATCGGTCCGGGTGCGGCATCATGCCCAGCACATTGCGCCCTTCACTTAAGATGCCGGCAATATTCTGCAGCGAACCGTTGGGATTGGCGTCTGCCGTAATCTCCCCTGCGGCTGTCGAATAGCGAAAAGCGATACGGCGCTGGGCTTCCAGTTGCTTCAGCGTGGCCGCGTCGCAGAAATAATTTCCTTCCATGTGGCCGATGGGAATCTTCAGGACCTGGCCTTCCTGCAGCAGGTGGGTGAAGGGAGAATCGCTCGTTTCCGTGCGCAGATAAATCTGCTTGCAGACATATTTCAGGCCCGAGTTGCGCATCAACGCGCCGGGCAGCAAACCGCTCTCCGCCAGAATTTGAAATCCGTTGCAGATGCCCAGCACCAGGCCGCCCGACGCAGCAAATTTCTTGACCGACTGCATGATGGGCGCGAAGTGAGCGATGGCGCCGGTGCGCAGATAATCGCCATAGGCGAAGCCGCCGGGCACAAGAATCGCATCGCAGTTTTCCAGCTGTTCGCTTTCGTGCCACAGAAAGACGACCGGCTCGCCCACCACTTCAGAGATGACGTGGTAGGTGTCGTGATCGCAGTTGGATCCGGGAAAAACAAGCACGCCAAATTTCATTTGCATCTAGTTTATCAGCGGATTTCGAGTTGCTATCATCACAGAGTTCTATGCGGCGTGGATTTTTCTAGTGTCATGCGCGGGGCAGCGGTTTGAATGAATGAGCCACAGATTCGGCGATCCAATCTCCACCCGGCAAGGTTAGGGCCTCCGGCCGCAAAGGCTGGTAGAGCGCTACTGCATTGGTTGCGAGCGACTTTCATCGACGCCATTTTGGTCGGGGCTCTTTGGTTGGTTGGATTGTGGTTGCTGCGTATTCCACTGGCGCCACTATGGGCCGTGGTCGCCGCGCTGGTGCAGTTCATTCCCCAATATGGGGGCATGTTGGCGTTGATTGGACCGAGCCTGACGCTGCTGTTCACGAGCGCCGGATGGGAAAAGTTTGGGTTGTTGCTGGGGCTGTATGCGGTCATCGTGATCATCGACCAGCTGGGGCTGCAGCCCTGGATCATGAAAAAAACTACGCGGGTGCCGATCTGGGCGTCGATCTTCGGACCGATCGTACTGGGGATCATCATTCCATTCTGGGGAGTGTTGCTGGCGCCACCATTATTGGCGGTCATTTTCGCATTTCGCAGGCCGCGGGCGCAGAAGGCGTAGACTAGCCTCGCCATTCCAACTTGCTAGTATTTTGGAGGCGAAGGTGAAATTCGCGAAGATTGTCTTTTGGTGCGCAGGTGTTGGGGGGATTGTCGCACTGACCCCGGCATATTTTCTACTGAACTTTCTCAGTGCCAGAATTCCACCGCCGTTCACCCACCCAGTCTTCTATTACGGATTTATTGCTGTGGTGCAGGTTTGGCATGCCGCATTCTGCTTGATCGGCACCGACCCGGTGCGCTTCCGTCCGATGATGGTTTTCGCGGTGATGGAGAAATTCGTGTTTGTTTTTGTGGCCGTTGTGGTCTGGTTGAGCGGTCAGGCGATCTCCGCGCTGTTGATCGTTGCGGCTGCGGATTTCCTGCTTGGAGTGCTGTTTTTGGCGGCCTTTTTGAAGACGGCGGGCTTGAGAGGAACGGCTGAAACGGTTCGTGCCTAGCGTGATAAAATCGGGGTTTGTGCGGGCAACTTGCGACCGCGGCAGCATCTAAATCTTCATCGAAAGCAGTTCACGAGGGTCTTCCATGTCCGGCCATTCAAAATGGGCCACTATCAAGCATAAGAAGGGCGCGACCGACGCCAAACGCGGCAAGATTTTCACGCGCCTGATCAAAGAAATTACCATGGCTGCCCGGGCCGGCGGTGGAGATCCGGACGGCAATCCGCGGCTGCGTGGCGCCATTGCTGCTGCCAAGGCGGAAAACATGCCGCAGGACAACATTAAGCGGGCGATCCAACGCGGCACAGGTGAGCTGGAAGGTGCGGCCTACGAGGAGATCACGTTTGAGGGTTACGGTCCTGGCGGCGTTGCTGTCATTGTGGAAGCGACGACAGACAATCGCAATCGTACCGTCAGCGAAATTCGCCATGGATTCTCAAAGAATGGCGGCAACCTGGGCGAGTCGAATTCCGTGTCATGGATGTTTTCAAAGAAGGGCCTGATCTCTATAGCTAAGTCGGCTGCGGGGGAAGATAAGCTGATGGACCTGGTGCTGGAAGCCGGCGGCGACGATATTCGCGACGAAGGCGATTCGTGGGAAATCATCACGGAGCCAGGGGCTTTCGAGGCTGTACTGGCGGCGGTCAAGGGTGCGAAGATCGAAACGCAGATGGCGGAAGTGACGATGCTGGCCTCCACCTACACCAAGCTGGAAGGCTCGGCGGCAGCGCAGATGATTCGCCTGCTGGAAGCGCTGGAAGATCAGGATGATGTGCAGAATGTGTATTCCAACTTCGACATCGACGCCAAGCAGATGGAAGAAGTTGCGGGCTGAGGAAGACCTGTCCTGACACACGTAAAAACAAATACGATCGATTCCCGGGCGCTCAGCCTGGGCGATGGCTACGGTACGTTGGAGCGCTCTTGAAGAAGCAGATCGTTGTGCTCGTTGTGTTTCTGCTTGGCTTGGTGCCGGTCTCCCTCTCCCAGACAAGTTCCTCGTCCATCGCATCGAATGGGGGTCAAACTGCGGCCATCTCGACGGTTTCCAACGGGGATTTTGTTTCGCAGGTGATGAAGCGTGACCCGTGGGATCTCGGTGTTTTCTTTGACGGAGGCTTCGGAACCTCCGGCGAGACCAGCGATCATTTTCTGAACGCTGGAGTACGAATCGGCAAAGTGCTGACAGGCGCGGCCGGCCCGGGGATTCTTCGCGGGCAATTCGAATATGCGATCGAATTGATTCCATACTGGCAGGCATTCACGCCGAAAGAGACTTACCCGCTTGGACCGCAATTGCCCTCAGTGACGACTGGGGGAACCTATACCGGGCTCAGCATGACGCCGGCAATTCTTCGCTGGAACCTGGTTCGCTGGAAGCGCGTGATGCCGTGGCTGCAAGGCGGCGGCGGTTTGATCTGGACGAATCATAAATTTCCGCCGAATGGCTCGCGCGGTACCAGCGTGTGGAACTTCGAGCCGCAGATTGGCGTCGGCATACATTACTTTGTGAAGCCGAACCGGGCAATCACCTTTGGTGCGAATGCCGTTCATATTTCGAACGCCAGCCTGGGAGATGCGAACCCAGGCGTCAATGCAACTGTCCAATTCCAAATTGGCTACACCTGGTGGAAGTGACAGGCGCGTCTCGATGAATACCAAAGAATCCATCATCGAGTGTGTTCCAAATTTCTCTGAAGGAACCAATGTCGCTGCGGTGCGCGAGATTGTGCATGCCATGCAAGTGGATGGCGTTTCCTTGCTGGACTACTCGCTTGACCCGGACCACAACCGGTCGGTGGTCACTCTCGCGGGAGCGCCGGGGCCGGTGATGGAATCGGTTTTAAGAGGAGTGGGCAAATCCACTGAGCTGATTAATATGACGGCGCAGCATGGCGTTCATCCTCGCATTGGAGCGACCGACGTGGTTCCGCTGGTGCCAATCCGCAATATTTCTTTGCCGGAATGCGCCGCGCTGGCGCATCAACTTGGGCAGGAAATCTGGAAGCGCCATCATGTTCCTGTGTACTTTTATGAGGCGGCGGCGCTGCGACCCGATCGGCGATTGCTGGAGAACATCCGCAATGGACAGTTTGAAGGGCTGCGGAAAAAAGTGCAGCAGGATGCGGCCAGTCGACCGGATGTCGGCGGCCCGTCATTGCATCCAACGGCAGGCGCGGTTGCGGTGGGAGCCCGGCAGCTGTTGATTGCCTGCAATGTTTTTTTGAGCACCGGGAATGTCGGCGTTGCGCGGTCGATTGCCCGGGATATCCGTGCAGCCAGCGGCGGTCTCGACGGCCTGAAGGCGATGGGTGTGCTGGTCAGCGGTAAGGCCCAGGTGTCGATGAACATCACCGATTTTCATGCCACTCCTGTGAGCAAGGTGTACCAGGCGGTGAAAGATGCCGCGGCACAGCTGGGAGCACAACCGGATCGAGTGGAACTGATTGGGCTGGTACCGGAAGCGGCTGTTGAGCCGGGCAGTGAGTGGATGCAGCTGGCGACCAACTTTTCGGTCGCGCGGACACTGGAGAGTAGACTAGAAACACCAATGATTTGGCCATAATTGGCTTAGAAACAGGCTCCTGGTGTGACATCGGGAGCCATCGCGCGTCGAAGATGACAGCGCTACGATACTGACGGGCGGCGACGAGACCGCACCCAAATTCCTGAGGAGATGTACATGAATCGTTGGAGAAAAGTTTTAAGTTGCAGTGTCGGGGCCATCGCCGTGGCGACACTCACGCTGTCAGCTTCGGCATCGCAGCTGGCGACGGAGTCCCAGGCTGCCATCCCCAAGGATGTGCAGCAGCTTATCGTCGTTGACTACCAGGCGATGGAGAACTCCGACATTGCCATGAAGCTGCGGGCCAAGGTTTTGCCGCCTGAGCTGAAGAGGCTGCAGGACGCGTTGCAGCAGTCGGGCATGAACGTGAACCAGAGCGTCGTCCAGCTGGCCTTCGCTTCCTACCGTGTACCTGGGGATGTTTCGTCGCGGATTGTCGGCATCGCGTCAGGACAATTTCCGGTGCAGCAGTTCACAGAGAATTTCAAGAAGCACCACGTCAAAGGCATCCCGGTGCGAAACGAGATGATCTATCCCATGGGCAACACGGGGCTGAGTGTTGTGTTTCTGGATCAGACCACAATGATCTTCGGCTCGCTGGAAGCGATCAAGGATTCCCTCGACGCACGGGACGGGATCAAGCCCAGTTTCCTGACCGATACGGCCATGCTGAACCTGATTCCGGTGCAACAGGATGAGGCGGTGTGGAGCATCCTCGACCAAAAAGGCACGCAGGAGATGATGAAGTCCGTGCTCGGGCAAGCTGCACAGGTAGCTGATTACGATACAGTAAAGAATAGCCTGGTAGGTTCCCGGTACACCATGGACTTCAATCAAGGTGTTAGATTTTCACTGGATGTTGTTACGCCGGATACGGTTACAGCCGCGACTATGTCGTCGCTCATGGGCGCTGCCGCGTTGATGGAGAAAATGAACGCCACTCCGACGGAAAAGGAAGCGATCGCGGCCACGAATATTACGTCTAGTGGAAATGTGCTGGAAGTACGTTTCGCCACGTCGGATGATCAGTTCGCTTCGCTGCTGAATTCACAGTTGTTTCAATCTGTGATCCACTAAGTCGCTCGAGCATGGCGGCAAGGCCGTTGAGCGTTGCCGTTGAACTGCGACTGCGATGACAATTGAAGGATCGGAAGGGTTAGTGGGAGCCTACTGCCTCGGCGGTGGTGGGATCGATCACTCTCTTGATCTCCGAAACGCGGTTGGCGGGAAATCCTCCACGGGCGGCGTGTTCCCGCACCAGGTCCTCATTGGGCGCGATGTAGACGCAGTAGATTTTGTTGTCGGTGACGTAGCTGTGCAGCCACTGGATCTTCGGGCCCAGATCCCGCAGCACGGAGCAGGATTTTTCGGCGACACCTTGAAACTGTTCCGGAGACATGGAGCCAGCGCCGGGTATTTCGCGTTCGATCAGGAATTTTGGCATGGAAACCCTCCTGCAGGAGAGTGTAGAGCAAATCAGGATTGCCGGGGGATTACGTGCCGACCGCCAAGCGAAGCATCACGGCGTTTCCGCCTCATGCGCGGTGCTGTGCACGCCGAGAACGGGACAGCGGGCATGCGAGGCAAGATTGTAGGCCATGGGGCCGGGTAGATGCGACGACAGGTGTGGGTGAGGAGTCGACGGGACTGACACGACAATCAATTGCACGTGTCGTTTCTGCGCCGCCTCCAGGATGAGCGACTCGGCCGGTCCGAAGTCAACCAGATATCTGGGCTCAACGCCTTGCTCATTTTGCGGCAGGCCATTTTCCAGCAGGCGCATGCGGCAGAACTCCTCCGGCGTCATCCGGGTGGAGAGAGGTTCTTTCCAGATATTTTCGGCGACATGAAAGATGTACAGGTGAGCGTTATACGCGTTGGCAAGCGTATACGCGTAATCGAGCGCGGGGCCCGATTCCGCCGCGAAATCGGTGGCGTAGAGAATGCGCTTTAAATCCAAATTTGCCTCGGGATCGATCTCCGCCTGCGGACCGATGAGCAGCGCGGGACAGCGTACAGCCTGCGCGATGCCTTCTTCGACTGGCGGCGAGAGCATCTTGTGAATCCCGTGCCTGCCATGGCTGCCGGCCACGATCAGATCGATGTGGTGTGTGCCGACAAGTACGGAAATCACCTCCAGAATATCGCCGTGTTCCAGCAAGATCTGAAATGAAATGTTGTTGAAATGAGAGCTCGCCAGCAGAGTCCTGATTCGTTCTTCCGCCGACTGCTTCATCTGGCGCAGGGTGGCGTCCCGTTCGGTCGGCTGGATGTGCTGATAGGCGTTCGGCGGGATGACATGGGCGACGTAAATTTCAGCGTTGAAGCGACGAGCGATCGCGGCGGCATAGGGAAGCGCCATGGCGGCAGTGGGAGAAAAATCGGTGGCGAACAGGATGCGCTGCAATCGGACCGGATGATGTGCCTGGGGATGAAGTTTCTGTGGCATGCCAATACTCCGAGAGGACTCTCTCTCATTCTCTAAGATGACGTTTCCGGCGGAGACGCCTGCAGGCCGCTGTCTTTCGGTGGCGGCAATGGCGAAAAGAATTTCGCCAGCGGCTCGCGCGACTGAGGCGACGCAATCAGGACGAGGCGATCGTCGGGCTGCAGCACAGTATCCCGGTGGGGGAGAATGACATGCTCCCGACGCATGACCGCGATAATTTCGAACTGAAAATCCTGCAGCTGCCGGTACAGGGTGTCAATGGTTTTTCCTGCCATGGTGCTGTCAGGCTCGACCTGCGCCATGGTGAGCTCTCGCCTGCCGGGGAGATCGAAGTGAATTCTCGATTGCAACATTCGCAGGAGATCGAGATGGCCGACTTCGTCCGTGAAGGGCATATCGCGCTTGCCCAGAAGGCTGAGCGCGATCTGGATGTGCTCAAGATAATGCGCTGGCGAATCTTGTCGAGTAGGTACCTGACCCTCATACAGGCTGCGGTATTTCAGTTTGGCAGAAAGCCTGTCCTGCAACAGGTAGCTGATCATCACGGCCATTCCAGCGGGCACAAGCAAATGAAAGCCGCCTGCCATTTCTGTGACCATCAGCATGGTGGCGATGGGAACGCGCGCCGCCGCTCCGAAAACCGCGGCCATTCCTACGATGACAAAAATTGCGGCCGGCTGATGCAGCACGATGGCAAAGGCTCCGCCCAGCATGGCGCCGACATAAAGGGACGGTGCAAAGACGCCGCCCGATCCGCCGGAAGAAACGGTGAGAGCGAAGGCTGCAATTTTGGCGAAGACAAGAATCATAAGCAGTCGCAAGGCAAGTTGCCCATTGATGGCCAGTTGAATCCAGCCATAGCCGCCTTGCAATACCTGCGGAAGCCACAGCGCAATGATGCCGACGCCCAATCCGCCGATCGCAGGTTTCATCCAGTTAGGTACAGGGAAAGCTCGAAATAGATCGCGAACACGATAGAAGGCCTCCGGCAGCAGTGTGCCGATCACTCCAGCGGCGAGGCCCAGCGCGGCATAGGAAGCATAGGACGACAAGTGAGGTGTGGCGATGGCGGGGATGTGAAAGAGCGGACCGAAGCCAACGAACAGGCCGTTGACCGCGTACGCGACCGCCGAGGAGCACATGGTGTAGAGAAGCGCGCCGACCTCGAACTCCATATTTCCGTAGAGAACTTCGATGGCGAAGACGCCAGTTCCCATGGGAGAACGAAAAATGGCCGACAGACCCGCGGCCATGCCGGCGAGCAGGAGAATTTGCCGCTGGTGTTCCGTGTGGTGCGTCAGGCGGGCGTAGTAGGAGCCGATTGTGGCCGTGATGAGCGCGATCGGTCCTTCGCGGCCGGCCGAGCCGCCGGAGCCGATGGTGATGGCGGATGCCACCATCTTGATGGGCGCGACGCGGGGACGAATGATACCTTCCTGCTTATGAAATGCATTGACGGCCGCGTCGGTGCCGTGGCCTTCTGCTTCCGGCGCAAAACGATACACCAGCCAACCCGATAACAGACCTCCCAGGGTCGTTACGGCTGGAATCAACCACAATCCATACGGTCCGATGTGTTGTGTCAGGGTGTGGCCGCTCTCCATTCCAGGTGCCTGATAGCCGGCTAGTTCATAGAGGAAGAGGCGGTCGCAGAGACCCAGCATCCACATGAAGATGCGCGCGCTGAAGGCTCCGAGGACACCCAGAAGCGCGGACTCCAGCAGAAGACGCGGCTCGCCCTCGCTCTGAAGCGCCTTCATGACGCTGTTCTCTGGCAGAACCCGCCCCGGCGATGAACTGAGCGGCGCCCCGTATGATTCCGTGTGCCCACAGAAGTGGGGATGCAGTTTTAAAAGGCTCTGGATGGCCGCCAGGGAGCCAATGGGCCGATTCGCGCAAAGAAAATGCCTGAGCGTCGCGAAGCAAACAATGAGTATGGGTGTATGGTGCGCCCCGAGAGATTCGAACTCCCGGCCTTCTGGTTCGTAGCCAGACGCTCTATCCAACTGAGCTAGGGGCGCACAAGGATGTGCGTGCTTCGGTAAAAAGCAGCAGTTTCTAACTTATCAGGAGCCGTGTTTCGGCGCAAATCTTTGCGTGGCATGCGGCCCGTGAGTTTGGAATGCCTCTTGAGAGGCGTGTAATGAGGACACACGCGTGTGATTCGCTGTCCCGCTGAAAGGGCAGAGTTGATCATGAATTCCATCACTCCAGATAAATCCACGACGCCCACAACAGGAAAATCCGTTGCACATAGACGCACGCGGCGCGATCTGCTGGAACTTGGTGTCGGATATGGATTGATTCTTGTGGTGATCTGGACGCCTCGCCCGCTACAAACGGTTTTCTACTATGTTGTGATTGCCGTACTGGCGGCGATTTTCTGGAGATCATTTGAGAGCTGGGCGGTCATGGGTCTGCGTACGGCGAACTTTCTGCGTTCGCTTTGGGTGGTGGGTGCGGCGTTGCTGCTGGCCGCAGTTGCGGTGGTGGTTGCGATTCGATTCCACACATTACACGTGCCAGATAGCCCTGCGTTGTTCCTGAAGAAGTTTTGGGGCTATATCGCGTGGTCGTTTGTGCAACAGATTCTGTTGCTAGATTTTTTTCTGTTGCGGGTGCTGCGGCTGATGCCGCGGAAAATGCCTGCAGTTGTGGCGACGGCGGGCATCTTTGCGCTGGCGCATTTGCCGAACCCGATTCTGACGCCGCTGACGCTGTTATGGGGGTCGGCCGCGTGCCTCATCTTTCTGCGATATCGCAACCTGTACCCGTTGGCAATGGCGCACGCGATTTTGGGCATCTGCATTGCCCTGACTGTGCCCGGACCCGTCAGTCACAATATGCGGGTCGGTCTGGGATACCTGCAGTATCGGGTTCCGAAGAAACACTATCGCAGCCAGAGGGACCATATCGTATCCACGCAGGCGTGGGTGATTGCGGAGGCTCCAACCCGGCGCTGCTGACGCCATGCTCGGCCATAGAAGATTCCGGCCAATGCGGCCAGCAATACATAGCGCCAGTTGAAATGAAGCGCGCGCTTGTTAAAGTGTGCCAACCCAAATAGGGTTGCCGTCAAAAATAGCGCCGGAGCGCGACCGATGCGCCGCTCCAGCAGGTTCTGCAACCAACCGCGAAAGAATAGCTCCTCGGGGACGGCAATGAAGAAAAAGGTGAAGAGAAACGCACCGGGCAATCGCGACAGCCAGGGCGCGTATGGATGCAGATGGAGAAAGCCGAGGCCCAGTCCCAGGGGAATTGCGAGTGGCGTGTAGAAGGCCAATTCCCGCAAACCGATGCCAACATCGGGCCATCGAAGGCGAAGATTGAATCCAACCTGATCCAGTCGCCGCACCACGAGGAATGCCCAGATGCCGGCATCGAGAAGAAGAATTTTGTTGAAGGCGATCAAGTGGGCCGGCCACGCAGGTTGAAACCAGCGAAGATCGACAGCCAGGCCCAGGACGGCGAGGACCAGAAAATCGCGCCAGTTGCCATGTTGCGTGGGATCGCTGCGCCTCGCCTGCCACATCACGAAGGAAATCGCAACCGGCAGCAGTGCATAGAGGGCCAGCCACTTCCAGTCGAATGTTCCCGTGGAAAGAGCGACCAGCAGATAGATGACACACAGGATGGAGGGCGCAAAAAGCTGGACGCTCGCTGGAAATCTCTCGGTTGCAGTTGCCAGCTTTGCAGAGAAGAATGCCGCCGTCAGAAACGGTATCAGGGCGACAATCGCCGCCATCAGAATCACAGGGCTGAGCATTGGCAGATACTTCCCACCGTCCCAAGCTCATCGGGTCAGAGGTTTCAGCGCCAGTGTAACTTGTATCGACCGGGCCGAACGGCACGCGACATGGAGGGCGGTCAGGCGGCGGGAGTGGCGTTTCCATCCGGCGCCGGGGCCGGAGGCGGTGGTGGAGCAAAGGCGGAAATCTGCTCGGTGACAGAGAGACCGGCGCGACGAAGCAGTTGGAAGACTACGGCGCTGCTGAGGCGTGTGGCATCGTATTCCACCAGAACCGTTCGATCTACCTGGTTGAGGCGCACGCGACGAATCCCGTATACATCGTAGAGCTCCGCCACCGCGCGCATGGTATCTTCCGTCGGATGCTGGACGTAGCGAAACTGGATATCGATGTTTGTGGTCATAGATCCATCATAAACTCTGGGGCCCCTAAAGGGCGGCTGATGCGGGGCTTGATGCTTTTCCTGAAAGGCGCATCAGTGATTCGAGTTCAGCGTGGCGGACAAGGTGCGGTAGATCTCCGGATCGTTCCAGTCCTGCGCGCTGACATACTTGCGAACAATGTGGCCGGAGCGGTTGATCACATAGGCTTCCGGAATTTGCATGGTGCCGTAGCGATGCATGACGTCTTGGGAAGGGTCGCGAATGGTAGGGAAATCGACGCGGTAGGCCGCCAGGAAATTGCGATAGGCCTGCTCGTTGTCGTCGATGCTGACCCCGAGAATATTCAATTGCGGTAGCCGCTGGTGCAGTGCCAGAAGGGAGGGAAACTCCTCCATACAGGGGGCGCAATAACTGGCCCAGAACGTGACCACCACCACCTTGCCGCGATACTGGCTGAGGCTGACGGTCTGGGCGCCGTCGTGGATGGTGAATGCGGGCGCCACTTCGCCAAGTTCGCGCGGGAGCTGGCCGCGGTTGCATCCGGTGCCGAGAATTAAGGCGCCGACAACCAGTACAAGCAATCCTGAACGCCCGATTGAGGTGCCTCTCGATTTCTGCCGTCTCTGCATGTCATATCTATGATACGAATTTGTTGGATGGATACGAAATCGGACATGACTATTTCGTCGGAACCGGCAGAAACTGGATCGGGCGAGCTGCAGCTTTCGGTAATGATTCCGGCGCGAAATGAGGCCGCGACGATCCGGGAGTGTCTTGCCTCATTGGTGAAGCAGAGCGAGGACGATTTTTCGCTGGGCCGCGATTGGGAGCTGATTGTTGTTGACGACGCATCGTCGGATGAAACGCGCCAGATCGCGATGGAATTCCCCGGCGTAACCGTGTTGGAAGCGCCGCCGCTGGCGGAGGGTTGGACGGGCAAGACCAATGCGCTGTGGTTTGCGGCGCAACAGGCTCGGGGAAAGTGGCTGCTGTTCACGGACGCTGATACGGTGCACGAGCCCGGCGATCTGCGGCGCGCGATGCATGAGGCGGAGCGGTACAAAGTTGCGCTGCTCTCGTATTCTCCGCGGCAATTGGTGCGTGGCGTATTGCAGCGGACGCTGATGGCGCTGATCTTTGCCGATCTGGCGCAGACCTATCCGCCGCGTCTGGTGAATCTGACTGACTCTCGCGTGGCGGGAGCCAACGGCCAGTTCATTTTGATTCGGCGCAACACGTATATACGCGTTGGCGGTCACAAGGCGGTGCGCGGCTCGTTGATTGAAGACATGGAACTGGCGCGGCAGACAAAGCATGCCGGAGAATCGCTGCGCTTGCGGTTCGCTGCCGATGCGGCTAGCACGCGGATGTATGGTTCGCTGGGTGAAACCTGCGCGGGGTGGAGAAAAAATCTGGCGCTGCTGTTTCCGGATGCGTTCACTCGCGGACTGTGGAAGCTGTTTCAGGCGGCGTTGCTATTCGGGCTGCCGCTGCTTGGGATCTGGCTGTACCTGACGGTGGCGCGCACGCCGGTCATCTGGGCGGTCGGATTGTGGTGGGCTTGGCGAGTGAGGGTGCACTACGCCAACACCGCCAAAGCGCATTTTCCGGTCGCGGATGTTTTGTTGTCCCCGCTGGCGTTGCCGTTGTACGCATGGCTACTGATCGATAGCTGGATGCAGCAACACCTGCGGCACAAAGTCACCTGGAAAGGCCGCGAGTACAAGGCCTGAGGCTGCTGCCACGCGCAATCGGCGCCATCAGGTGAAAAGTTGCGCCAAGACGCCGGCTCGATGAATCCAATATGCTAGGTTTATGGTGCTTCTGACGCGCAAGGCGGAGTTTTCCGCAGCTCACTACTACTGGAACGATGCTTGGTCGCAACAGGAGAACGAGAAGGTGTTTGGCAAGTGCGCTAATCGAAATGGGCACGGACATAACTACACCCTGGAAGTGACGGTTGCGGGCGAGGTTGATCCGGTGTCGGGGTTCGTTGTCGATTTGAAAGCGCTGAAGGACGTGATCGACCAGGAGGTGATCCAGGTGTACGATCATCGGCACTTGAACCTGGAGGTGCCGGAGTTTCGCACGATGATTCCGACGACCGAAAACATTGCGATTGCGATCTGGACGCGGCTGCAGAAGAAGATTGTTGGCGCGCGGTTGCAGCGTGTACGGGTATATGAAATGCCCGACCTGTTCGCCGATTATTGTGGAGAGTGATGAAAGCTTATCTATCCAGACGGTATCGCATGAGCGCTTCGCATCGCCTGCACACGGAGTTATTTTCCGATGAGAAGAACGAGGCCGTGTATGGAAAGTGCAACAATCCGCATGGGCACGGGCATAACTATACCGTGGAAGTGATGGTGAGCGGGGAAGTGGATCCGGTGACCGGAATGGTGTGCAACCTGGGCGACCTGGATGGATTTGTGCGGCGGGAAATCGTCGACCGGTTCGACGAGCAGAACCTCAACATGGATAGAAGTTTTGAATCCCTTGTTCCTACGACGGAAAATCTGTGCGTAGAAATTTATGGGATCATACGCGCGGGCTTTCGCGAAGCGAAGCTGGAAAAAATTCGCGTGGAAGAGACCAGCAACAATTATTTTGAGTATGCCGGATAAACCGGCGAATGCGCGCCAGGATATGGAGAATTTCGCGCGGGTGAAATGAAAGGTTGGTCGATGGCAGAGCCAGTATTGCTAGAGGGATCTACAGACAACGCGTTAGCCGAGTATTCTACGGCGGATCTTTACCGGGAATTGATCACCCGCTTTGGCGAGGATCCGACGCGCGACGGATTAGTGCGCACGCCGGAGCGCGTGCAGAAGGCGATGGAATTTCTGACCAAGGGCTATCAACAGGATGCCGGCGAAATTCTACGCGGAGCCATGTTCGACGTGGACTACGACGAGATGGTGATCGTCAAGGATGTCGAGATGTTCTCGTTATGCGAGCATCACATGTTGCCATTTTTCGGAAGGGTGCACGTTGCCTATATCCCCAACGGGAAAGTGATCGGGTTGAGCAAGATTCCGCGGCTGGTGGATGTGTTTGCGCGAAGACTGCAGGTACAGGAGCGGCTGACCCGCGAGATTGCCGATGCGATTCAGGAGGCAATTCAGCCACAGGGTGTGGGTGTGGTGATTGAGGCGCGCCACTTGTGCATGATGATGCGCGGGGTGGAGAAGCAGCACTCCTCTACCGTGACCTCCGCTATGCTCGGTGCTTTTCGCAGTAACCAGCAAACTCGCCATGAGTTCTTATCGCTGGTGCACGGGCGCGGGGAGAACGGAATCTAAAGCCGAGTTTTCGCTGAATTATTAGCAAGAAGTTTCTTTCGCCTTGGTGCGACTGCGCGCCTCTAACGCCCATCGCTATTCTGAATGCAACCCAATGAATGGTCTTTTAATTGTCAACAAGCCGGCAGGGATGACGTCGCACGACGTGGTGGCGACAGTGCGCAAGCTGACGGGAGAGTCGTCCGTGGGCCACCTGGGCACGCTCGATCCCATGGCGACAGGAGTGTTGCCGCTACTGCTGGGACGATTTACTCGGCTGGCACAGTTTTTCAAACAGGACAGCAAACGCTACACCGGAACCATTCGGTTCGGCTTCGCGACCGACACTTACGATGCCGAGGGTGAAGCTACGGGCGAGTGCGTGAATCCAGAATTGACACTGGAAGAAATTCGTCTTTTTGCAGACCAGTTCCGAGGCGAAATTGATCAGGTGCCGCCACCATATTCCGCCAAAAAGTCGCAAGGTGTCCCCGCGTATAAACTGGCGCGGCAAGGAAAGCCGGTCGATCTGCGGCCAGTTCGAATTGAGATTCGTGGATTCGAGATTCCTGGCTACGAAGCACCGAGCGCTACGTTTGCGGTGGAGGTTTCTTCAGGAAGCTACATTCGCTCCATCGCCCATGAGATGGGGCAGTTGGCCGGATGTGGAGCGCACCTGGCGAGTTTGTGTCGAGTGCAGGCAGGTGAATTTAGGTTGGAGCAGGCAGCGACGTTAGCGGAAATTGCTGCATGGCAGAAAGAGGATTCGCTGGTGGAGCGAATGCCGCATCCGCGCTGCGTGTTGCCGCAGATGCCATCGGTGACTGTAGATGAAAATACTGCTTCCCGGCTGAAGAACGGAATGCCATGCAATTTGCCTGAATATTCCAACGCACCGTTCGTCAAAATATTTACCGACCAACGAGAGTTGTTTGCCATTGGACGTCGTACGGCAGGAACGCTGATGCAGCCTATGGCGGTGCTGGGCTAGTCTGCTTGCGTTTTTCTGTGGTCGTGCCTGGGCTTGTGAAGCATCGGCAATAGCAACGGAAGGAAATTGTTTGCCACTTGTTTGCAGCCCTGCGCGGTCGGATGGATGCCGTCGTCCTGCATGGAGCCGGGCACGCCGTATACCCCTTTCAACATGAAGGGCAGCAGTGGGACGTCATAGACCTTCGATTCTTTTACGTAGATGGCGTTGAATTTCGCGATGTAATCGCTGCCATAGTTCGGCGGAAGGGTAATGCCGCCGAGGATGACTTTGGCATGCGCATCCTTCATTGCCGAAATAATTGCGGACAGGTTCATTTCCGTATCACGGATGGGCAGCCCACGCAGACCGTCGTTACCACCGAAAGCAACGATGACGACCGATGGATGGTACTGAAGGACTTCAGGAATGCGGAGGACACCATCTTTCGTGGTGTTGCCGCTGATGCCGAGGTTGACGACGCGATAACGATATCCAAGCGTATCCAGGTCACGTTGCAGATCGGCAGGATAGCTCTCGTCTCGGTCCACGCCATGGCCAGCGGTTAAGCTATCGCCGAAGGCCACGATGGTGGGAAGCTGCGAGTCCGATGGCGCAGGTGGTTGTTGGGCGGACGAGACAGGCGCCAAAGATGGTGTTGATTCGACGGAAGTGGCCCGCTGCGGTTGCGAGTTTGAGCTGTTGCAACCTAGAAGGCATGCGATCATCAAGACAGAAGAGAAAATTGTTTTCAAATCAGGTTTCATCAACACCACACTCACCCATGCCCTCTGAAACTCACGCTATTATCGCAGTCCGCGGATTAAAAAAAGTTTTGCGCAGCGGATCGACCTCCCTGGAAATTTTGAAGGGAATCGATCTCATCATTCCATCGCGTCAATTTGTTGTCATCATGGGTGCTTCGGGCAGCGGGAAAAGTACGCTGCTTGGACTACTTGCTGGGTTGGATGCGCCGACTGGCGGCACGGTCACAATCGACGGAGAAGAAATCAGTCGCTTGAGCGAGGATGCGCTGGCACACATTCGCGCCACGAAACTTGGTTTCGTTTTTCAATCCTATCAATTGATTCCCACGCTGACGGCGCTAGAAAATGTTTTGCTGCCGCATGAACTGCACGCGACGGAAGATGGAAAGCCACGGGCGCAGGAACTCCTGGCGAGTGTCGGGCTGGCCGAACGGATGCATCACTATCCGGTGCAGCTGTCGGGAGGAGAGCAGCAACGAGTGGCGCTGGCGCGGGCGTTTATGTTGCGACCTCCTGTGATACTGGCGGACGAGCCGACAGGCAATCTGGATTCTGCGACAGGTGCGCGCGTCATGGAACTGCTGCTGGAATTGAATCACCGGGAAGGGACAACCCTGGTTTTGGTGACGCACGATGCCAGCCTGGCGGCGCATGCGGAACGAAAAATTTTGCTGCGGGATGGACGGATTGAGGCAGACGAGCTTTGCGTCCCGGTTCAGCAACCGCCGAGGGTCGACGCATGAAGGCTTCTTCTGGAGAGTTGGCCTGGGGCACAGCATGGAAAATCGCGTGGCGCGATCTGCACGCCTCCTGGATCAAGTTCACCTTTGTCGTGATTGCGGTAGCGTTGGGAGTGGGATCGCTGACGGGCGTGCGCAGCTTCAGCCTTGTCTTCCAGCGGACGCTGCTGGCGCAGGCGCGCACCCTGATGGCAGCGGATCTGTCGGCCAAAGATTTTCATCCGTACACTGACGAGCAACGAGCTGCCCTCGACCGACTGCGGGCACGCGGTGTCGATCATACGCTGGTGACGGAGACGGTTTCGATGGCGTCGACGGCGGCGAATCCAGATCCCGTGCTGGTGTCGTTGAAGGCGGTCGATCCGGCAAAGTATCCGTATTACGGTACGGTGGTGCTGGCATCTGGAAAACGATTGCGCGACGTGCTTCACGACAATACCGCTGTGGTGAGCGAAGAGTTTTTGCTGCGCGATCACTCGCATGTCGGTGACACGCTGCATGTGGGAAACAAATACTTCACCGTTGCCGACGTGCTGCGATCGGAGCCTGACAGAATTTCCTCCTCCTTCAGCATTGGTCCGCGCGTCATGATCACTCAGTCCGTGTTGCCATCGACGGGACTGGTTCGTCCCGGCAGTCGCGCATCGGAGCGTATGCTGTTTCGCCTGAAGCCGCAGGCGGCTCAGCAGGGCATGGATATTTCTACGCTTCGCAAGCAGGTGGAAACAATTCTTCCGGAAGCGCAGGTGACGGATTATCGCGAGGCGAATCCGGCGCTGGTGCATGGATTGGAGCGCTCGACAGCCATGCTGACGCTGGTCAGCCTGGTGACCATGGTGTTGAGCGCGATTGGCGTAGCGATGGCCATGCATGCGCATTTGCAGCAGAGATTAGAAACGATCGCGATTATGAAAGCACTGGGCGCGCGCTCTTCACAGGTGATGCGCATTTATCTGCTGCAGACATTATTCCTGGGAGTGGTGGGGGCGCTGCTGGGGGTTGCGGCCGGCTTTGGCGTGGCGCGCGCATTTCCAATTTTGCTGGAACGGCTGGTGGCTCTGCCCGTCGAGGGAAACCTTGCCCTCTCTCCGGTCGTGATCGGGCTGTGCACGGGAGTGCTGACGACGTTGCTGTTCACGCTGCCACCTTTGTTGGAGATTCGCAGTTTTCGTCCATTGAGGATTCTGCGGAGGAATGTGGAGCAGGAACAGGGAACTCGTCTGGCGAATATTTTTCCGCGCGATCCGGTGCAGCTCGTTTCTATTGCGATCATCCTGATTGGGCTGGCCGCAATTGCCAGCACGCTGACGGAGTCGACAATGGTGGGCGAGTGGTTTGCTGGCGGCCTGCTAGGAGTGCTGATAGTTCTGCTGCTGGCTGCTTCCGGATTGCTGGCGGCGGTGCGATGGATGATGCAATGGCAGCGCAGGCGGTTCAGTCCCATGGTGCGCCAGGGATTGGTGAATTTGCAGCGACCGGGGAACCAGTCGGCGGCTGTGCTGACCGCGCTGGGACTGGGCGTCATGTTGATGATGACGATTTATTTTGTTCAGCATGCTATAGTCCAGGATCTTCAAGTGACCAGCGGCTCGCCCACGGTGCCGAATGTGTTTCTGGTAGACGTGGGGGCGGATGAATTGGCTGGCGTGGAGAAGCTGATCGCCGCGCAGTCGGCAGTGAAAGGCGGCCTGGAGACGATCCCGATTGTTGCGGCTCGCATTACATCGCTGAATGGAGTACCGACCGATCAACTGCGTATCCAGCATTACCCCAAACGAATGCTGCGATCGACGGCTCTGACGTGGGCTGATGCGCCACCTGCGGGCGAAAAAATTGTAGATGGAAAATGGTGGAATAAGACCAGTGAGACGCCCAACGTCGCTGTCAGCGATTCGACTGCGAAAGCCTTGCATCTGAAGGTCGGCTCCACGATCGGATATGCGACGGGAGAAAAAACTTTTGTCGCTGCTGTGGTCGCAATTGTCCGCGCGGATGGCGATCACATTTACTCCCGCAGCCAGTTTATCCTGCCAAGCCGTGTGCTGACTGGGCAGCCGGTGGTTTGGTATGGTGCGTTTCATGCAGACCCGACGCGCGTGGGAGAAGTGGAGAAGAGCCTGTTCACCGCCTATCCGACAGTGACTGTGATCAACATGGCAGATGTGCTGGAGGTGGTGCGCAAGGTGGTGGATCAGATCGCGATGATCCTGAGGTTTGTAGCCGGATTTGTATTGCTGGCCGGAGGAATTATATTAGCGTCGAGTGTCACTGCCACGCGATTTCAACGTGTGCGCGAAGTTGCGATCTTAAAGTCGCTTGGCGCGCTTCGTGCCCAGGTTATCCGCATGCTCAGCATCGAATTTTTGATGCTGGGTGGCATCGCGGGTCTGGCTGGAGTGGTGTGTGCGCTAGCGCTGTCGAGTGTGCTTCTGAACCGGCTCGATGTCAGCTTTCATCCAAGCTGGATCGTCTCGGTGGGCGCGATGATCGCGGCGGCTATTTTGGCCAGCGTCACCGGATGGCTGGCGTCGTATCGCATTCTGCAACAGAAGCCACTCGAGGTGCTGCGCGAAGAGTGATGTATGTCGCTGCGGGGCAGAAGCGTTCGTAGTGGCATCGAACGATTGACCGGAAAGCATGCTGCCAATATATTCATTAAGGACGCTTTTTTCCGCGTGTTCCTGCACTGCCCCTTCGTTCAATGGTAGGACAGCTGACTCTGAATCAGCATATTGGGGTTCGAATCCCTGAGGGGCAGCCAACACTTACCTACTCCGAACTTTCCTGGACTTCCTCCGCTTGCATGCGACCACCTGTCGGGAAGCATGCCCCGCATTTCCATGCCAAGGGGTTTCCGCTTGCGGCAGGTTGGTCTTCTGCGATGCCATGGTCAGGCGTTTGCCGCTAGAACCTGCGAGAAACTGGCGCAACCATTCCACGTGCGCGGTCCAGGCGGGACCGGTCACATAGTTGCGGTCTGTGATGGCGCCCTCAAACGGTAGGCTGACGAATTCTCCACC
This sequence comes from uncultured Acidobacteriota bacterium, assembly GCA_963794795.1. Lineage (GTDB taxonomy): Bacteria > Acidobacteriota > Terriglobia > Terriglobales > Acidobacteriaceae > JAKAAZ01. The sequence goes on from CAWCFC010000024.1 coordinate 63,843, forward strand.
TGCGATTGTGACTTCCGGGCCACACGCTGGATAGGCGCTGATTTTTCGCCCCTTGACGACACCGGCGGCGACAAGAATCTGGGCTCCGTGGCAGATCGAAGCGATGGGCTTCTTGGCTTCATCGAAGTGTTTTACGATTGCGAGCAGCTCCTGGTTCAGGCGCAGGTATTCCGGTGCGCGTCCGCCAGGAATGACCAACGCGTCATAATCTTGTGCCTTGATTTCTGAGAAGGTCGCATTCAGTGTGAAATTGTGGCCGCGCTTTTCGGTGTAAGTCTGGTCTCCTTCGAAATCGTGAATAGCCGTCTTGATTTTCTCTCCGGCTTTCTTTCCTGGACATATCGCATCGACTGTATGGCCGGCGATTTGCAGCGCCTGAAAAGGAACCATCAACTCGTAGTCTTCGACAAAATCACCGGCTAGCATAAGAATCTTTTTTGCCATTCCTAACTCCTCCCACTTACGAGACCTTGGATGTCAGAAGATCTTCGATACGCACCGGCAGCTTGCGAACGCGAACTCCGGTGGCGTGGTAGACCGCCGCCGTAATCGCAGGAGCCACGCCGGCGAGGCCGATTTCGCCGATTCCGCGCGCGCCAAACGAGCCCATCATGGGATCCGGAATATTTAGAAACGTTACGTCGATTTGGGGTACATCGGCGCTGGTCGCGACAAGATAATCGGCAAAGCTATCATTCATCGGATCGCCGTTGCGCGGATCGTAGACCGTTTGCTCCAGCAGGCCCATGCCAACGCCCATCACGATGGCGCCGGCAACCTGATTGGTGGCAGTCTTCATATTGATAATTCGTCCGCCGTCAATGACGCATACGGAGCGGCTGACGCGGAGACGGGCAATCCCGGGATCCCATTCGACCTCAATAAATTGAGCGCCAAAGGAATGGGTGGAGTAGTTGTGGGCGTTCGTGTCGGAACCCAGACCTCCAGTGCGGCTGTCGCCGTTGACATATCCGACGGTCGCCAATTTGAGCAGATTTTGAAACGGTACACCGGCGCTGGAGGCTTGATTTTTATCGTGCAGGCGGCCGTTGCTGAGTGTGAGCGTTGCGGGGTCCTGATTGAGATAGGGCGAGCCGGGAGCGCTGACGGCCAGCTTGATGAGAGATTGAATCGCCGCATCCGTCGCGGCCGCAATCGCCGGAAGAACCGTCGCGGTTGCGGTAGAACCGCCGGAGGTGGGACCAGGGACGAGAGAGGTGTCGCCCAGAACCACGTCAATCTTTGAGAGCTCTATACCAGTACGCTCGCGGACGACCTGGGCGAAGACAGTGTAGGTGCCGGTGCCGATATCCTGAGTGGCGCAACTGGCGTAGGCGGAGCCATCGTCTTTGAGAGTGACGCTGGCCTGACAGGCTCCGCGCCCCGCCCCCCAAGAGGCAGCGGCCATGCCCCAACCCAGGATGAGGTCCCCCTTGCGCATCGATCCTACCGCCGGTGTGCGCTGCGACCAGCCGAACTTCTTCGCGCCGACCTGATAACACTCCTTCAGGTGGCGAGAGGAAAATGGCTTGTTGTTCTCCTCGTCGATCAGCGTATCGTTGCGCATGACGCAGTTCCACTGGATCCATCTGCAGCTTGATCGCCAGCTCATCCATGGCGGATTCGACCGCGAAAAGTCCGGGTACCGCTCCGGGGCCGCGCATGGGCGAGGGAGTGCCGACGTTTCTTTTGACCAGTGCCGACGTGACCTGCAGATTTGCCGTGCTGTAGAGGAACGGGGTCGCCTCGCCGCAGTTTTCTCTGATGTTGTCCAGCATTGAGGTGTGATTACGATAGTCCTGGCGGAGCGAGAGCAGCTTGCCGTCGCGAGTAGCGCCGAGTCGCATGCGCTGCCGCGTTTCGGGGCGATGCCCTACATCGGTGAACATCATCCTGCGGGAAAGGGTTAGCTTGACCGGCCGGCGCAGTTGTCGCGATGCGGCGGCGGCAAGCGCGGAGTGCGGCCAGGGAAACAGTTTGCCGCCGAAACCGGAGCCGATGTATCGAGAGATCACACGAACATTGGGTTTCTCGACGCCCATGACTTGCGCCATGACGTGCTGATGATTGACGACCCCCTGCGAGGATTCATACAACGTGAACCCTTTACCGTCCCAATATGCGACGGTGGCATGCATCTCCATGGGGTTGTGAGTTTCGACCGGAGTGCCGTATAGCTCATCCAGCTGCACCGGCGCGGAGGTGAAGGCGGAATCGGGATCGCCGCGCTTGCTCTCGGTATGCGCGGTTTCGCTCTCGTTTTCGAGCTCGGTGGAAACGTTCGGCGGCTCCGCGTCGTACTGTACCTGCACGGCCCCAGCCGCAGCCTGCGCCTGCTGCAGGGTTTCTGCGACGGCGAGAGCTACGTACTGGCCCCAGTAGGAGATGACATTGTCCTCAAGGGGTGGGCGGCCTTCGCTGTTGCGGCCCTGGCCGAAAAAGCGGAATAGCGGGCCGATGTTGTCGTGGTGCAGCACCAGCAAAACGCCGGGCATCTTTTCCGCAGCACTGGTATCGAGAGAACGGATTTTGCCATTCGCAATCGTGGCGCAGACGGGAACGGCGTACACCATGTTGGCGAAGTTGTAGTCAGATGCGTAGCGTGCCGAGCCGGTGGTTTTGAGCGGACCGTCGATGCGGGGAAGCGACGCCCCGATGATTTTCGACGGCGCAATTTCCGGATTGTTAAACTCACTGGACTGAGTGGGCATTGTTTCTCTCTCCCGATGCACTTTTAACAGGCGCTGTGGTGCCGCCAGATCACGTGATTATGCGGTTTTGCTGGCCATGGTGAGGGCGCGAACCAAGCAGCGTTTGGCAAGCTCCACTTTGAAGGCGTTCTGGCTGCGTGGCTTCGCGCCTTTCAACGCAGCCTCGGCTGCGCGGCGAAAATTGACGGCGTTCGCTTCTTTCCCTGTCAGCTCATGCTCGGCCTCAAAGGATCGCCACGGTCTGGCTCCAACTCCTCCCAAAGCCACGCGTACATGGCGAACTCTTCCACCTTCGGCGTTCATCACGATGGCGGCCGACGCGAGCGCAAATTCATACGCCGCGCGGTCGCGCAATTTCAGGTAGAGGGAGCGCGCTCCTGCCATTGGCGGCGGCAGAGTCACATACGTAATTAAATCTCCCGGATCGAGAACAGTCTCTCGATTCGGAGTGTTGCCGGGAAGCAGATAAAAATCCTGGATAGGAATCGTGCGCTCGCCTTTTGTGCCGCGCACATGGATGGTGGCCTCCAGAGTCGCGAGCGCGACATTCATATCGGACGGATTGTTGGCGATGCAATCCTCGCTGGTTCCAAGGATTGCAAGCGAACGATTCTCGCCATCGAGCGCGGAGCAGCCGCTTCCGGGCTCGCGCTTATTGCACGCGTGCGCAGTGTTTCGAAAGTAGACGCAGCGGGTTCTCTGCAGCAGATTTCCACCCGTGGTTGCCATGTTCCTCAGTTGTGGCGAGGCGCCGGAGAGGAGTGCCTGAGACAGCACGGCGTAGTCGCGCATCACCGTCGGATCGTGCGCCAGATCGGAGTTGCGCACCAGAGCGCCGATGCGAAGGCCGCCGTTCGGCGAGCGGTCAATCTTATCGAGCGGAAGTCCGTTGATGTCGATGATCACTTGCGGATGTTCAACATTCAGCTTCATCAGATCGAGCAGATTTGTTCCGCCCGCGACAAAGCGCACCGTGGCTCCCAGCTGTGCGGTGGGAGATTTTGCTGCTCTTTCGATGGCCTGGGACGGAGTGCTGGCGTTTACGAACTGAAATGATTCCATAGGATTCGCTCCGCAACTTTGCTGTGTCTACGACTGTTTGCGAACCTGTTGAATGGCCGCCACAATATTCGGATAGGCGCCACAGCGGCAGATGTTCCCATACATACCCTGCTTGACGTCTTCATCGCTGGGTCCGCATGGCTCCTTCATCAAAGCGACCGCCGACATAATCTGTCCGGAGGTGCAATAGCCGCATTGAAAGCCATCATGCTCAACGAAAGAAGCCTGCATGGGATGGAGATGATCTGGCTGACCGAGTCCTTCAATGGTCGTGATCTGATCGTTGGTGTGCATCACGGCAAAGGAGAGGCAGGAGTTCACTCGGCGCCCGTTGACGTGAACCGTGCAAGCGCCGCATTGACCGTGGTCGCAACCCTTCTTGGTGCCGGGAAGCTTCAGATTCTCGCGCAGGCAATCGAGCAACGTCACCCGCGGATCGATTTGCAGACGATAGTCTTTGCTGTTCACATGAAGCGTGATGGGCATCGGGCCTGGCGCCGTGGTGGTTTCTTCCGCAGTCGGTGCTTCAGGAGCTTGCGTGGCCGCAAAGAGGGGTGGCGCTGTGGCGGCAATCCCTGCGGCTCCCAGGTGCGAAAGGAAAGACCTTCGGCTGATTCGGCCAAAAAGCGATTCACTTTCCTTCTCAGAATCGTTCGATTCGTCGTTTGGGTCTAGTACTGCTCGATCAGAATGGATAGGGTCGTCTGCCATAAGAACCTTCCGAGGGGTTGGTTTTTTAACGTCGTATCGTCATTGCCGTGTCGGCGAAGTTGGCCAAGGGTAAGCGGGAATTCAAAGGAGTGATGCGTTTAATCTGATGGTTCGATTGGCTGCGTAGTTGCTGGCCTTGTCGCGGAAACAGACCGGCTGTCATTATCAGACTCCGCGAAGTGCCATTGAACAATGCCGAAAGCTGGACATTTCTTGCCTAATCCTGCTTTTGTTCGGATGATTGAGCGGCGGACCGTTCTCCGAAGTTTTACAGTGGACTTAGACGGAAAATCGCCGCCCCCGGAGGCTTTGAATGCGGCCGATCGAAGCCAGCAATCGTCGAATGACTGAGTTGTTGAATGCTCTCACTACGGGCGAGGGCACGCGTCCATCTACGTTAGATGGCGTTCAGCTGATGCGGGCTGCACTGCCTCAACCACGCACGCCTGTGCTGTATGAGCCGAGCATCGTGATCGTAGGCCAGGGGAGGAAGCGCGGCTACCTCGGCGGCAAGACTTATATCTACGACCCGCATAACTATCTTGTGCTCTCCGTCCCGATGCCTTTTGAATGCGAGACGGAACCGGGTCCCGAGGGGCCGATGCTTGCGGTCTCGATTGGGATTGATCTTTCCGTTTTGAGCGAGCTGATGATGAAGATGGATCACGGGCGGCACCAGCTCGTGCCGCATGGCACGTACGGCATGTGCTCGACCCCGCTGGATCTGGCGCTAAGCGAGGCGGCCGTGCGATTGCTGGAATCTCTGGCGTCTCCGGTAGACGCCCAGGTGCTGGGGCCGCAGATCATGCGCGAAATCACCTACCGCATGCTTTGCGGCGAGCATGGCAACTCTCTGCGAGCGCTGATCGCCTTGAACGGGCGTTTAGGCCAGGTACAACGAGCGCTGCAGCGGATGCATGCCAGCTATTCTCAGAGCCTCGATATCGCAGGCCTGGCTGCTGACGCGAGTATGAGCGCATCTGCATTTCATCATCACTTTAAAGCCGTCACGGCTACGTCGCCAGTGCAATATTTGAAGACGATCCGGCTGCATAAAGCGCGCATGCTGATGGTGCAGGAGGGGATCAGCGCCGGAGTGGCAGCGGTTCGGGTCGGGTATGAAAGCACGTCGCAGTTTAGCCGCGAATTCAAGCGCTGTTTCGGCGCTACTCCCCGGGAGGAAGTGACACGCATGCGCATAACCCTGGGTCTGAACAGTCCAGTGGCTGTGCATTTGGATGCATGATTGGGTGGAGTTCTATGTAGGGCGCATCAAACTGGAATTGGAGGGAAGAGCTATGCCGGCAATCACACTGAACAAGAGCACTGAGAGGCTTGGATTTATTGGTTTGGGACTCATGGGCAGCCGCTTGACGCGGCGATTGCATTCGTTCGGATGGAATGTTCGAGCTTGGAATCGAAGTCCGGAGCCAGCAAATGCAATGCGGCGCGAAGGCATAGAGATCGCGGCATCCATTCGAGAGTTGGCGGGCGATTCAGAGGTCGTCCTCTCGTCGCTGACGAACGATGCGGCGGTTCGCGCCGTGTATCTCGAGAAGGATGGCGTCTTTTCCGCAGCAAAGCCGGGAACGACTGTTCTTGAGATGAGCACCATTTCACCGGAGGTATCGCGGCTGCTCCATCAGGAGGCGTCAGCCCGTGGTCTTAGCTTTCTCGATCTTGCGGTTTCCGGATCAACCCCGGCGGTCGAGGCTGGAACGATCACACTATTCGCCGGCGGAGATGCGAAGACATTCGAGAAATGTGTGCCCCGAACGCCGGCAAATCGACGCTGATGAACGCGCTCGTCGGCGAGGATGTCGCCATCGTCTCCGCCATTCCCGGCACCACACGCGACATTGTCGGTACCCGCGTCGATTTCGGCGGCGTGCCGGTGCACCTCACCGACACGGCCGGCCTGCGCGACACGGTGGACGAAATCGAAGCCGAAGGTGTGCGCCGCGCCCGCCAGCGCGCCGCCAAGGCCGACCTGATCATAGCCGTCGCCGCGGCCCCAGAACTGGAATTCCTGCCCGTCCCCCCCGGCGTGGACGTGCTGCGCCTGGTGACCAAGGCGGACCTGTTGGCCGCGCCCATGCCCGACCTCGCCATCTCCGCCACCAGCGGCACCGGCATGGCCGCCTTACGCGCCCGCCTCGTCGACATCGCCGCAGCGCTCACCGACATAAAAGGCGCAGCAGCCCTGAGCCGTCCCCGCCAGATCGCCTGCGTGCGCGACACCGCCCAGGCGCTGGACCAGGCGCTCGCCATCGACGAACCCGAACTGCGCGGCGAAGAATTGCGTACCGCCGCGCACGCTTTGGCGCGCCTGACCGGCCAGATCGGCGTGGAAGAAATTCTGGACGCGGTGTTTTCGGGGTTTTGTATTGGGAAGTGAGTAAGAAAGAAGCCGCTTTTTGAAAAAAGCGGCGCAAAAACTTTTGTTGGTTTTGGCCGGAGGCTGGCGCGGTTCGGTTCAGCTGCCCGTCGCCTGACGCCGAAGCGAAGCGACATCCTGCCGTGGCGCGGCGCCGAACATGCGTGAATACTCCCGGCTGAACTGAGACGGGCTCTCGTAACCAACCTGGTAGGCGGCGGTCTCGACATTTGCGACGTGGGAAACCATCAGCCGGCGCGCCTCCAGGAGACGAAGTTGTTTTTGATATTGCAGTGGGGTCATGGATGTGAGCGTTTTGAATTGCCGGTGGAACGCCGACGGGCTCAACTGCGCGATCGTGGCCAGCTCTTCGACCCGTACGGGCTCCGCAAAGCGATCGCGCAAGACGCGGATGGCCGAGATGACACGCTGGGTGTGATGATTCGCCAGGGTCATTCTCATGATATCGCCGCCTTCGGGTCCGGTCAGGAGCCAATAGCTGATCTCACGCATGATCGCCGGGTAGAGCATCGGAATCGCCTTCGGCGTGTCGAGCAGCCGAACGGCGCGTAGCACGCAGTCGGCCAGCGGCCCGTCGAAATTCGTGACAAAGACGCCGTGGCGTGCAGCCGCGCTCGCGGGGGGCGGCGAGTCCAGACCGGCCATCACCTCCCGCATCAGCCCCAGGTCGAATTCGATGATCACGCCGAAATAGGGTTTGGTTGGGCTGGCCTCGGTAAACCGCCCGATCCCCGGCGCCTCGACGCTGATGACGAGCGCCTGACCAGGACCGTACTCAAAGCGCCGATCGCCGAAGCTCGTCCATTTCGATCCCTGTAGCGTAATGCACAAGGCAGGTTTGAGAATGTGGTGGGCCGGCGCGGTTTCGTGGTTGGACCGCAATATCGTCAGGCCTTTGATGGCGGTCCCGAATGTGTTTTCGCCTTTTTGCCCATCTGTGTAGCGCGTGACGGCGTCCACGAGTTGAGCCAGCATTCCTGTTGCTCCGTCTCTCTGTGCTTTCCCCGAAGATGGGCGGTCAAGCAGGATTAGGCAAGAAGAGAAAGGGTTCTGACATTCAAATGGCGTGTGGGCCCTTTATCCTGCAGCACTCGAATGGCGAAAGGATCTTACCATGACGACCGAAAATTCTCACTCTTCAGCGCGAAAGATTGCGATCGTGACGGGCGGCAGCCGTGGCCTGGGGCGCTCCATCGTGCTCAACCTCGCTCAGCGCGGCGTCAACTCGATCTTCACCTACAACTCCAATCAGGCAGAGGCTGACAAGGTCGTGGCGCTCGCACGCGAGGCCGGAGCCAAGGCCATCCCGCTTCAGCTGGATGCCGGAGATGTCTCCTCGTTCGACGAATTTGCTGTCAGGGTACAAGAGAGCCTGTCTCGGCTTGGCGAGAGCCGGTTCGACTATCTCGTCAACAATGCCGGAATTTCACATAACAACTCGATTGCCGAGACGACTGAGGCAGAACTCGACACGCTCTTCAACATCAACTTCAAGGGTGTCTTCTTTTTGACGCAGAAGCTGCTGCCGCTCATCAACGATGGCGGGCGGATCGTAAACCTTTCGTCGGGTCTTAGCCGCATGACGTTTCCGGGGCGTGCTGCCTACGGTTCGCTGAAAGGCGCCCTCGATGTGCTATCTCGTTATATGGCCAAGGAATTCGGCAAGCGCGGCATTGCGGTCAACGCCGTTGCACCGGGCGCAATCGCCACGGACTTCAGCGGCGGGATGGTCCGCGACAATCCGGAGGTCAACCAGCATGTTGCGGAAATGACCGCGCTCGGGCGCGTCGGCCTGCCCGAGGACATCGGTCCCATGATCGCCGTACTGCTCTCTGAGGAGAATCGTTGGATAAACGGTCAGCGGATTGAAGTTTCGGGCGGCATGGGCCTCTGAGGTCTCCTTCTTTAGCCAGCGGCCTGGATGAGCCCGGTCAGGACGGTCTCCAATGGCGTTTTTCCGTTGACATGCTCGATCCCACCGCCTTCGAAGGCGATCCAGCCTTCGTTGAAACCATCGAGCATTTGCGCGCGTGGCACCGGATTTTTTACGCCCTGGGAACGGAACAGCGCCTCCCAACTGTCGCGCGGCACGGGCTGCATCGTCACCGGATGGCCGAGCAGTTTGGCGAAAATGGGGGCGATGTCGTTCGGCGTGACCTTGGTGGGTCCCTCCAGCTCCACAATGCGCTTTCCCTGCCAGCTTTGCTGCAGCAGGCTGGCGGCGAGACGGCCGATATCAGCCGTGGCGATCATCGGGACCGGCTTGTCGAGCGGCTGCAGGAAGCTCGGCACCGTGCCGGCCTTAGCCGCGGCCACGTCCCGTGCCGCGTTTTCCATGAACCATGCCGCGCGCAGGAAGCAGACCGGCATGGGCAGCGCGCCCAGCGCCTGTTCCACGAGGCCCAGCTGGTTGAGCAGGTTCGGCTGCCTGGCCTGTGCGCCGATGGTCGAGAGGCACACGATCCTCGGCGGCCGCGCGGCCGTGAGAGCCTTGGTCAACACATTGATGATACCACGAATTTCCGGAAAACCGGGTGTCGGGTCGAAGATCGGCGGGATCAGAAGAAACACGCCGTCGACGCCGGCGAAGGCGGCGGTGAGTGCTTCCGGGTCGCTTATATCGGCAATGGCGACCTCGCAGCCTCGTCCCGCCCAGGCCGCCCCCTTGGCAGTGTCGCGCACGACCGCGCGCACTTTCAAGCCAGCCTCCAGCAAATTGCGCGCGGTGGCGCCGCCGACCTGTCCGGTAATTCCCGTTACGGCATACATGCTCGTTCTCCTTGCGGCTCGGGTGCAAATTTCGAACGTGAGTAAATATGGCGAGAGGACGCGCACATATATGTCGCGCGCCGTCTTTTAAGCCGGTTCGCGCAGGGATCTTAAGCCCGCGCGAACTTCGGCTGAATAGAGTTGCGGCTGCTCCCACGCCGCGAAGTGCCCGCCTTTTGAAACCTTGTTGTAATAAATGAGCTTGGGATAGGCTCGCTCTGACCAGCTGGGCGGGGCGGTATAAATTTCGTCCGGAAAGGCACTCACGGCCACCGGGATGGTGACGCCCTTGACGTCGAAAAAGCCCTTCTTCGCCGTGGCGCCGTAGTCCCAATAGGAACGCGCTGAAGACACCGCAGTATTTGTCAGCCAGTAGAGCGTAACATTGTCGAGCACATCGTCGCGCGTAAGACCTTCGGTTTCTCCGTCGAAGGCACGCGTGATAAGCGCCTCACTGCGTGCATCGTGGTCAATCATCCAGGCTGCCAGCCCAACAGGCGAATTCGCAAGGGCGTAAAGCGTCTGCGGGCGATTGGTCATCTCGATAGCATACCCCAGCCCTTTTTTATAAAAAAAGTCCAGCTGATACCAAGCATGCTGTTCGTCGGCGGAGAGGCCGGGTGGCGGTGGTTCGTGGCAATTGAGTGCCTTGGAAACATTGGCTGGAACAGTACCCGGCATGTTCGTGTGAATGCCAAGAACTTCCGGCGGCGCCTGCACGCCTAATTCATCGACGACCTGCGCGCCAACATCGCCGCCTGCCGCCACAAAGCGCGTATATCCAAGGCGCTGCATCAGCGTAACCCAGCTGCGTGCGATGTGGGGAATGTCCCAGCCCGTGACGGTTGGCTTGCCCGAGAATCCGTAGCCCGGTAGCGACGGAACCACGATGTCGAACGCATCCGATGCGCTCGCGCCATGGGCCGTGGGATTGGTAAGCGGATCGATGATCTTTAGCTGCTCGATGATCGAGCCGGGCCACCCGTGCGTGACGATGAGCGGCAACGCATTTTGCTGCTGTGAACGCACGTGGATGAAATGAATGTCGAGCCCGTCGATCTCGGTTTTGAATTGCGGCAAAGCGTTCAGCCTGCCCTCGACCTTTCGCCAGTCATAATCGGTCAGCCAATAGTTCGCGAGTTTCTGAACCGTCGCGAGCTGGACGCCTTGTGATGCATCCGTGACCGTTTCTTTTTCGGGCCAGCGGGTCGCGGTGATGCGCTGGCGGAGGTCGACGAGTGCATCGTCCGGAAAGTTGACGTGGAAGGGGCGGATTGTGTCGTCCCCGGCAGCCGCAACGGTCTGGGCGGCGCTGGGGAGGGCGCGCATGATACAGCCAACGGCGCCTGCTGCTGCCGCGGTAGCGAGTAAGTCGCGCCGGGTTGGGGCTGACGACGATGGGACCATGATCATTCTCCATAATGAGTGCCGCTTTCGCTGCGGCGGTGGGGAAGGCACGCCCGATTTGGTCTCCTTCGACGTGAAAGATTTCGCCGGTCGCTAAGAGATCGTGATCGCACCCATGTCGATGCTGACCAGTAGGGGCTCCCAGACTGGCTGGTAGTCGCCCTCGTAGGCGTAGACACGGCGCTTTGTCGGGATGGTGATCCCATTCACGTCGCGATAGGCCGTGGCGTAGTTTAGCCCGGGGGCGCCGCCGAGTATGTCCACAATGTAGTCATGCCGCCGGAGCAGGCCGTCTGGCCCGAAGCAGGAGATCTGGCTTCGCGTGTGGCTCTTCACATCGTCAGGGAAATTGACCTGCAGTCGACGCCAGGTCTCGCCGTCGCATTCGATCGGCGAGATCTCCTGCGTTGTGAAGCCGTCGCGGGTGTAGAGGAACGGCGTGTTGAGATAGGTCCAGAGCGCTTCGCCGGCGAAATAGACGAGGTTGATGTCGTCCCACGGCGTCTCCCGCTGATGTCCGACGAACGATGTCTCCGGATCGTCGCGCGCGGCGATGAGCGTCCCGTCCTCGGATTCGATCTCGATGCGGGAAGGTGTGAAGATCGCGCGCCGCTTCCGGCCCGGGAAGTCGATCGTGACCCGCTCCGTCATGGTGCTGACGGTGAATACAACATCCTTGAGGGCGTCGCCCTGTCCCTTCACGAACCAGATGGCGCCGGTGATCGATGCGGCGACCCGGATCGAGCTAAGCTGTCGCCACCGCTTTATTCCCCCATGCGCCTGCACCGCGAGATCCAATAAGTCGGTCATGGACGGCCTCCTCGATTGATCGGTGAAAACGATTTTCACCGGACGAGTGCGATGATCTCGGCGATGTCGGCCGGCCGGGTCATGAAGAGCGCGTGATTCGCCCCAATTGTGCGAACCGTGGCACTTATCCATTCCATGAACGCTTGCGCCGGTGGCTGAGCCATCTGGTGGAGCGGATATATGGCGACGACGTCGTGCGATCAGTAGTGGGTGATACCGCGACAATTTGGGGGCGGTTGATGTCTGGTTTCGAGGAAGTTCCGTTAGCCTTCCGGCGACTGGGTCAGGTCGGTTCGGGATGGTGCATAGGTCAAAATTAATGCACTAAGTTCCTCGTGGGAGCGGCGAGGAACAGCTGACGGTCCAACATGTTTTTGCTGGCTCGGCTCCAGGTTTTTGTTGGGGAAACGCAAAATGAAATGGTCCGCCGAACAATACGTGGCTTTCGAAGATGAACGCACCCGCCCGGTGCGGGATCTGGTCAATGCCGTGCCGGCTATCGACGCCCACGCGGTGGTGGATCTGGGCTGCGGGCCGGGGAATTCCACAGAGGTGCTGGCGGCGCGGTTTCCTGGTGCGGTGGTGAAGGGCGTCGACAGCTCCGCCGAGATGATCGAGGCGGCGCGCCGGCGGTTGCCGGGGCTGAGTTTTGAGCGGGCCGCGATCGAAACATGGGCCGGAGCCGGGGCCGTTCGGCGTGATTCTGGCGAATGCCGTGCTGCAATGGGTGCCGGACCACAGTACGCTTTTGCCCAATTTGGTGAGGCGGCTCGCGCGTGGGGGAAGCCTTGCCATTCAGATGCCCGATAATCTGGAGGAGCCGGCGCATCTTCTGATGCGCAAAGTGGCGGGCGAGGGGCCGTGGGCCGCAAAACTCTCAAGCGCAGCGGCCGCGCGGACGAGTTTGGGCAGCGCGGACTGGTATTATGATCTGTTGAAGCCGCACAGTACGCGTGTGGATGTGTGGCGGACTACCTACCACCATCCGCTGGCCGGCGGGGTGGATGGGATTGTGGAATGGTTCAAGGGCAGCGGCCTGAGGCCCTTTCTGGCGCCGCTCGATGAAGGCGAGCAGGCGGCCTATCTCGCGCGTTACCGGGAGAGCCTGGCGGGTGCTTATAAGACGCTCGCTGATGGCACTGTGCTGCTACCCTTCCCGAGGCTGTTTATTGTGGCTACGCGTTAGCGTTTCATAGTCGATACAACGCTATCAAAACGAAAAAAGATAAAAGAAAGTAGCCGCTTTTTGAAAAAAGCGGCGCAAAAACTTTTTGGAATTTGGCCCGTGACGTTCGAGCGCCACGGGCCAAAACTAACAAAGTTTTTTTGCTACTTTTTGTTCACAAAAAGTAGAATTTCTGTTTTACCCAGCGGGCGGTGCCACGACGGCGAAACGTCCGCCCTGCGGGTCGAGGCCTTGGATGATCCAGCTGCCGCCAGGGACTTCCTGCGGGCCCATTTCCACCGTGCCGCCGGCGGATTGGATGCGGCTTTGCTCGTCCTGTATGTCACGGACGTTGAAATAATAGGTCCAGCCGGTCGGGGTCCGGGATTGCGGGCTGTTCGTTATGCCGCCGATCGGCACGCCATTATGGGCGAAGATCTGATAGGTGCCCGCCGGGCCCATATCGATGGCCTCGGCTTTGGTCCAGCCGAACAGGGATTCATAGAAGGCGAAGGCATTTTCGGCATCGGCCGCGACCAGCTCATGCCAGCCGCCATGGCCGGGGTTACGCAGTTGCTGCAGGCTCGTGGCTTCGCTCGTGTCGGATTTGAACAGAGCGAAGAGTGCGCCCTGTGGGTCCGAGAGGACGGCGAAGCGGCCGACATTGGGAATATCCTCGGCCGTTTTGCGCACAGTTGCCCCTTTCGCGGTGGCCAAAGCGGCGGTTTTGTCGACATCGTCCACGCCGATAAAGCCGAGCCAGAGCGGTTTGGCGCCCGTGCTGCGCAAGGTTTCGGGCATATCCATCAGCCCGGCGGCGGACTCGCCCTCGATCGAAAGCAACGTGTAGGGGACGCCGGGGATGCTGGCATCCTTTGCTTCCCAGCCGATCACGGTGCTGTAGAATTGGGCGGCCCGTTCCGGTTCCGTGGTGAGCAGTTCATACCAGACAAATTTACCGTGGTTGTCGGACATTTCGGTCTCTCCCTCATGGATGCGGCGGATTGTACGATGATTGAGGCGAAGTCCTGGTTTCGGGCGCATTAGAAAGTGGCCGCTTTTCGATAAAAGCGATGGCCCAAGTTCTGGGGTCTGGGGCCTTCCGGCCCCAGCGGGTCCAGGGCGGAGTGGCCAAAGGTTCCAACGATGTGAAGTATCGTTGGAAGGGCCACGGAGGGAGAGCCCTGGCCTTAATCCCTTCGCTTTCTCTCAACAAATTCGCTAAAGAGCCTTCCATGAATTACGACGTGATCATCATCGGCGGCGGGCATGCCGGCTGCGAGGCGGCGGCGGCGGCGGCCCGGTTTGGCGCGCGCACGCTGCTTGTTACCCATCGGGCGGACCGTCTGGGGGAGATGTCCTGCAACCCGGCGATCGGCGGCATCGGCAAGGGGCATCTGGTGCGCGAGATCGACGCGCTGGACGGGCTGATGGGCAAGGCGGCCGATGCGGCCTGCATTCATTTCAAACTGTTGAACCGTGGCAAGGGGCCGGCGGTGCGCGGCCCGCGTGCACAGGCGGACCGGAAACTCTACCGTCAGGCGATCCAGGCGCTGTTGGCGGCGCAGCCGAACCTCACGGTGCTGGAAGGCGAGGCGGCGGGGCTGCGGCGCGACGCTTCCGGGCGCCTGAATGGCGTGCTGCTGGGCGATGGGCGCGAGCTGGCCTGCGCGGCGGCGGTGCTCACCACCGGGACTTTTTTGCGCGGCGTGCTGCATTTCGGCACCGAGATGCAGGCCGGCGGGCGGATCGGCGATGCGGCTTCGGTGCATCTGGCCGATGATCTGCTGCGGCTGGAGCTGCCGCTCGGCCGGCTGAAGACCGGCACGCCGGCGCGGCTGGACGGCAAAACCATCGATTGGGCCGGTCTTGCGGAAGACAAAGGCGAGGACCCGCCAGGCTTTTTCTCATCCCTGACCACCAAGGTCGCCAATCCGCAGATTTCCTGCGGCATTACCGGCACGACCGAACGGACGCATGAGATCATCCGCGCGAACATCCATAAATCCGCCGTCTATGGTGGCAATATTGCCGGGCGCGGGCCGCGCTATTGCCCCTCGATCGAGGATAAGGTGGTGCGTTTCGCGGAGAAGCCGGGCCATCAGATTTTCCTCGAGCCGGAAGGGCTGGATGACGACACGGTCTATCCGAACGGCATTTCCACCTCGCTGCCGGCGGATGTTCAGGAAGAGCTGATCCATTCCATTCCCGGCCTTGAGCACGCGGTGATCCTGCGGCCGGGCTATGCGGTGGAATATGATTATGTCGACCCGCGCGCGCTCGGGCATGATTTGCAGGTGCGTAAGCTGCCGGGCCTGTATCTGGCGGGGCAGATCAACGGCACCACCGGCTATGAGGAAGCGGCGGCGCAGGGGCTGATGGCCGGGCTGAACGCCGCGCGGGCGGCCGGCGGCGGGGAGGCGGCAAAACTCAGCCGCGCCGATGCCTATATCGGCGTGCTGATCGACGATCTGGTCACACAGGGCGTGACCGAGCCCTACCGAATGTTCACGTCCCGCGCAGAGTACCGGCTGAAACTGCGCGCGGATAATGCCGAATTGCGCTTAACGCCGCTCGGGCTCGGCTGGGGCATTGTCGGGCCTGAGCGCCAGGAGGTCTTCGCCGCTTTGGAGGCGGAAATCGCCGCCTTCGGCGGCAAGCCGGAGGGGGAGGGCCGTGCCGCGGAGATTTTGCGGGCGGATCTGCATTATGCCGGCTATCTCAAGCGGCAGGATGCGGAAATCCGCACCCGCGAGCGCGACGAGGCGGTGCTGATCGCTGTTGATTTTGATTACGGAACGGTCGGCGGCCTGTCCGCGGAGCTGCGCGGGAAGCTGGAACGCGTGCGGCCGGAAACTTTGGGGGCGGCGGGGCGCATCGAGGGCATGACGCCGGCCGCGCTGGGGGCGATTTTCGGCGCGCTGAAGCGTCGGCGGGCGGCTTAAGGTAAGGAAGTAAGGCCTACTTTTTGTGAACAAAAAGTAGCAAAAAAACTTTGCTCATTTGGGCCTGAGGCGTTTCAACGCCATGGGCCCAAAGTCAAGAAAGTTTTTGCGCCGCTTTTTTCAAAAAGCGGCCTCTTTCTTTTTGCTTCCTTCCTGCGCTAACCAGCGCGCATGGAAACAGCACGTCTGCAAAGCTTCGTCGCTTTGGTCGAAAAATGGTCGGCGAAGATTAATCTCGTCAGCCGTAACGATCTGCCGCATCTCTGGGCGCGGCATGTCGAGGATTCGCGACTGCTTCTGCCGCATATTCCAGCTGGGATTACGCGGGCGATCGATCTTGGCTCCGGCGGTGGTTTTCCGGGGATGGTTCTGGCGATCGAGACCGGGATCGAATTCACGCTGATCGAATCCGACACGCGCAAGGCGGCGTTTCTGATGGAGGCGGCGCGGGAGACCGGCGCGAAGGTGAAAGTGCTGAACACGCGGATCGAGGCCGCCAAAACCGAGCCGGCGCCGCTGGTCACGGCGCGCGCGCTCACGTCCTTGGACAAGTTGCTGGGCCTGGCTGTGCCGCATTTGGCGCCGGGCGGCGTGTGCCTGTTTCCAAAAGGCCGCACGGCGGAAGACGAATTGACGGCGGCGCGGGCGCTCTGGCACATGGAGGTTGAACGTCTATCGCCTCAAGCCGACGATGCGTGCATCCTGAAAGTGAGCCAGATCCGTCATGTCGGAAGCTAAAAAACGTCCACGGATTATTGCCGTGGCCAACCAGAAAGGCGGCGTCGGCAAAACCACAACCGCGATCAATCTGGCCTGTGCGCTGGCGGTGAGCGGGCAGAAAGTGCTGCTGGTGGATATCGACCCTCAAGGTAATGCCAGCACCGGGCTCGGCGTGGCGCCGGGGGACCGCAAGATCGGCACGTACGGGCTGTTTTCCGGCGAGGCGACGTTGCCGGAGCTGGTGATGGCGACGGGCATCGAGAATTTGTCGCTGGTGCCGGCGGTGGCGGATCTGATCGGCGCGGACCTTGAATTCGGCCAGGAGGAGCGGCGGGAATTTCTGCTGCGCGATGCGCTGG
>CAWCFC010000025.1:0-428350 GCA_963794795.1 uncultured Acidobacteriota bacterium
GCCCGAGATTTTCCAAACCATGATCGCGCATTTTGAAGCTGTCCTGCACACTGGCACCCTGCCGCTCAAATTAAAGGAGCTGGCCATCGTGCGCACCTCGCAATTAAATCAGTGCAGCTATTGCCTGGCATCGCATTCCCGCATTTGCAAAAAACTCGGGTGGAGTGACGATCAGTTGGTGAACCTGGCCGACTATAACCAGCGCACCGACTTTACGCATCAGGAAAAAATCGCGCTGCAGTTGGCGGAATGGATGACGCGCAACGAAGGGCCGCTCACCGACGAGCAATGGAAGCAGGTTCGCGACGTGTTCTCTGAAGGCGAAGTCGTCGAGCTGATGGCGGCCATCGGCTTGTTCAACTACTTCAACCGCTTTAACAATTTGCTGGATATGGAACCGACCGGTCCAGCCTCGTGACCTCTCCGCATCAATAAAGCAGGATCACAATCTGGTACGCCGTGAAACCGTTCTGATTCGCCGGAGCACACGCTCCCACGACCGCGCTAGTGTAGGTCCCGTTGCCAATTCCTTGCGCTACCCTGGGCGGCAGTTGGGTTAAATCCACCGTACTGTACCGCACCACCAGCGCGGGCAGCGGTCGCGTTCCGCTTGGAGTGCCGCCGCAATAGCTTTCGGCCAGCGCATCTCCCGTCCGCACGCGTATGCCGTGCCGCGCCAGTTGCGAAGCGACTTGCTCTTCCTGCTGCGGACGCGACATTGAGGGAACCACGCGAGCAAAATCTTCCACCGCATACAGCTCGCCGCGGTGCTCGACAATCGCAATCCCCACCGTGTTCACCCGCGGATCCAGTAGGTTCGCGCGATGTGCTGGCGAATGCATCCACTCATCGTTGATCTGTCCGGTTGTGGGAGCTTCCGCGACATTCTCCGCAACCGTGCTGCAATGCAGCCCTACCTGCTGAACACGCACAATAATGTCCGGCTCACCCGGCAATTGATGCGATAGCGTTCCCGACGCAACCATACGCTGCGCATGTTCCCATGCTGCCCTCGTCAGTGCGGGGTCTGGACGCAGAGGCTCCAACCCCTGCGACGATCGATCCTGGTTGGTCGCCTGCAGCAGGTCGGCAGCCGCGCTGCGCTCGTCATCATTCATTTGAGAGTTCTGCGCTCGCGCGACCACGGTCAGCGTCAGAAAGAATGTCGCCAGCAATGCCATCGGCTTCCTGCAACGCATAGCACTCCCCATTTTTACCCTTCAGTTTTTCCTGGTCTCGAGCAACGCGTCCTACGCCACACCCGAACCAGGCTTTTCCTTCGCCGCCGCATAGGTGCGTCGAATTCCCTCTTCAAGGCTGGTCTTCGCACGCCAGCCCAGCGCATGAATACGACTCACATCCAGCAGTTTCTGCGGCGTCCCATCCGGCTGCGCGGTATTGAACGTCAGCGTGCCCTTGTAATCCAGAAGGCGTCCGATCAACTCCGCTAGTTCGCGAATGCTGATGTCCTTACCCACGCCTATGTTGATCAGTGGTGGCTCATCCGCCCGCAGCAGCGTGTCGAGTTTCTCCTCCGAAAGCTGCAATAGGAAAACGCACGCCTCCGCCAGGTCGTCACTATAAAGAAATTCTCTGCGCGGGGTTCCCGTACCCCACACTTCCACCTGACCGGCGCCCTCAGTCATTCGCGGTTGCAATCTTGCGCAATAACGCCGGCAAAACATGGGAATTTACCAGGTCGAAATTATCTTCGGGCCCATACAGATTCGTCGGCATCGCCGCCAGAAATCGCGTTCCGTATTCCCGGTTGTAAGCCCAGCATTGCTCAATGCCGGCAATCTTTGCGATCGCATAGGGACGATTCGTCGGCTCCAACGGTCCGGTCAACAAATACTCCTCGCGAATCGGTTGCGGACATAGCTTCGGGTAAATACAGCTCGATCCCAGAAACAGAAGCCGCTTCACGCCGAATTCATAACATGCGTCAATTACATTGGTCTGGATCAGCAGATTGTCGCGAATAAATTCCACCGGGTACTTGCTGTTGGCCTGGATTCCGCCGACTTTTGCCGCTGCCAGCACAACATATTCCGGACGCTGATCCTTGAAGAACTCCCAGACCGCGTCGCGCACCGTCAAATCCAGTTCCGTGCTGGCGCGCGACAATAACCGCTCGTATCCTGCCGCAGTCAGGTGGCGGCAAATCGCCGAGCCCACCAGTCCGCGATGTCCTGCGACAAACACTCGCGATCCTGGCTGCATTCCATTCCCGGCGGTCGATGCATCCATCATGATTTTTGCGACACCTTCCCGGAGACTTGCAGCGCGGCGGTCTCCGCCCCGACAAAATCTTCCGGCGCGTCCTTCTTCCAATCCACCATCGCCTGTTCCAACGTGTAATTAAATCGATAGCCCGCCTCGCGCAGACGAAGCGGCTCGATATACGTCGACTGAGATAGCTTGCGCATCCGCACTGGATTGACGGACGTGTGAATCCCAAACAATTGTGCGATGCCGGCTACAGGATAAGACGCAGCCACCAGCAGACTCCGCGGCACTGACAAACGTGGATGGCGATAATTTGTCGCCGCGCAAATTGCATTCACAAAATCTTCCAGCGTCGGCGGCGGATCCATGGACACATTCCACAACAGCACCGGCTCTCCGGTTTTTTCCTGGTATTCGAGCGCAAACTGCGCCACGCCGCAAAGTTCCTTCACATACACGCCGGCCTTGCGCGTCTCTCGATTGCCCATGTAGAGAAAATATCTGCGAGCCAGGCTTCGGACCAGCCGCGCAACATTGGCATGTTCTCCTGGCCCAAACACCACCCCCGGCCGCAGGATGATCAATCGCCGGTTTGGATTGGCCTGCTGCCACGCCGTGTGAATTTTTTCTGCAATCAGTTTCGAACCGCCGTACGCCGTTTCCGGAACTGGCAGCGAATCCTCGTTTCTAGCGGCGTCGCTCGAGCCATAAGGAGAAATGCTGCTGGTAAACACGAGACGAAAACATCCGGCATGCGTCGCATACGCGCAAATATGTTCCGCGCCCGGCAGGTTGGTTTCGTAATATTCGTTTGGTTCGTGACCCGGTTCGCGATGCACCGCGGCCAGGTTAACAACCAGGTCCGCCTGCTGCGGCAACGGCACTGGGTCGAGCGGCAAACGCACGTCACAGGGAACGTAGACGACACGCGGCAGAGTCCCGTTGGTCGACTCCATCCACCGCAGCAACGGCTTCACATAATCTTCCTGGCGAGGCGGGCGAATGTCTGCCAGATAGATTCGTTCTACGTCGGTGTGTTGCAGCAGATGCTTGGCGATATGGGTACCGATACATCCGGTGCCACCAAAAATCACGCAGGTACGAAGGTTCATGCAGGCGCTCCAACCTTCATCTAGCGGGCCTCGCTCTGGGCTGCCGTCGTTTCCCGTACCGGTTCGCGCTTCTTGGGTCGCGGCTCTTCAGGAGCCGTCGATTCCCCGGTCGCCAACC
The DNA here is from genome assembly GCA_963794795.1 of uncultured Acidobacteriota bacterium. Taxonomy (GTDB): domain Bacteria; phylum Acidobacteriota; class Terriglobia; order Terriglobales; family Acidobacteriaceae; genus JAKAAZ01. The sequence continues at coordinate 3,460 of CAWCFC010000025.1, forward strand.
GCACCATATTGGTGATGGAAAACTGATCCAGCAGCGGTTCAACCCGGGCACGCCGTGCAGCAGCCGATTCCCGTCGCACAATCGCAAGCGCCTCATCCAATCGCGCCAGGAACACATCTTGGTCCCATCGCGTTGCAATGGAGCCTGTGCCTGCCATCTGAATCATCCGTTCCACCTCGCTGCCAGAACTGCAGATGGCCAGCAAATGCACCCCCGCAGCCAGCAGGTTCGGCAGCTTCGAAGGCAACGCCGCGCTTTCCGTTCCTTCCGCCTGCGGGATAATCTGGATCGCCGATCGCGCATACAACTCCGCCAGGTCCTGCTCTGCAACCAGCGGATGAAACTGTACCCGAGACCCCTGCCGCCGCTCGTACTCAGCCCGCAGGCTTTCATAAAACGGGCCGCCGGAGAGCACGTGGAACTGCACTGCAGGATGGCGTTCCGCCGCCGCCTGCATCAGCGCGACCAGCTGTTGCGAATTCTGTTTGTACCCCAGCGCGCCGGAGTAGACAACATGCAATTTATCGGGCGGGAACAGCGAGTCGAGATGATGCGCGGTCGAAGACGTGGCAATCGGGTTGTAGCTTGCCGGCAGCGTAATCGATGGATATTGCACCGCAATTTTCGCCGCGTCCAGGCCATACGATTGCTGGGCGATCCGCGCCATATCCCCGGAAAAGAAAATGCATAAATCCTGCGAACGAAACACGCGGCTTTCCACCGCATGAATCATGTGAATAATGGCGCGCCGCACCCATCCACTTTCCTGGGCAGCCAGAACGCCTTGCAGATCGTGCACCACCGCAACTCGTCGAACGCGACCCGGCAAAATAAGATTCAAGAACAAAATGAACAGGCTGGGCGGAAGAATACTAACAACGACATCGACCCGTTTTCTCCGCCGCCAAACACTCCGTGCCGCAAAGGTCGCGAACCACGCCTCCAGCATCAGTCGCCGCACTGGCATTGCCTTGGAGTAGCGAACACCGGCGCCGCCGCGCACAATCGTCATCCCCGGAATTCGCGCATCACTCCGCACCGGTATCCACGCGGGATACAGCGGATGCGAGCAGACCACGGTCACTCCATGGCCCTCGGCGACAAACGCCTCCGCAAGGTGCTGATTCGCCTTTCCCGTGGAAATCAATTCTGGGTAAAAAAAGGGGGAGACGATAAGAATCTGTTGTTGCCAGTCGATCACACGCGCGTCCTGTAGGTCCGTCCACAAATTCAGCGCCGCACAGTGGCGGCCTTGCTCCACCTGCGCGGGTATTTGGAACACAGTGATGCCGTTCTGAGGCGGTTTGGCTGCCTCTTGCGGCTCCATCCAACTCACGAAATCGCTATTGCTACGATACCACCCGACCCCAGGATTCCGCGGTTCTTCTTCCTTTAAGAACGCGCCTGCTTCCCTTAAGTTGCGTGGAAAACTTCAACGAGCGGGAACGCTCAATTACAATCAGTTGGATGCAGGCCCTGCGTTTTCAGCCACTCGCGATCTTCGGCATTGTTCTGTTAATAATTTTTGTCGCGCTGGCCATTTTCGCACCCTGGATCGCACCCTTCGACCCCGCCGCCATCCACCTCCATGCACGCCTCCAATCCCCTTCTGCCACCCACTGGTTTGGCACTGATGAATTGGGCCGGGACATCCTCTCCCGCGTCATTTACGGCACCCGCATCTCGCTTTTCGTCGCCACCTCCGTTGTCTCCATTGCATTGTTCTTCGGCGTGATCTTCGGCTCCATTGCTGGATATTATGGAGGCTGGCTCGACGCGTTCCTGAACGTCCTGGTCATGAACACATTCATGGCCCTCCCCGGAATTCTCATCGCCATTGCGTTGGTCGCCTTCCTCGGCCCCGGCATGACCAACTTGATTCTCGCCCTCTCGATTACCGGCTGGGTGGGCTACGCGCGCCTGGTCCGCGCCCAGGTCCTGGCCGTCCGCGAAAAGGAATTTGTCGAGGCCGCCCGCGCCATGGGAGCAACAAATCTGCGCATCATCACCCGCCACATATTGCCGAACATCATCCAGCCCGTCATGGTGCAGGCCGCCATCGGCATGGCTGGAACCATACTGGCGGAAGCTACCCTCAGCTTTCTCGGACTCGGTGTGCCGCCGCCCATGCCCAGCTGGGGCGTGATGCTGAACGACGCGCGCGCACATTTATTTGACGCGCCCCACATGGTCATCTTTCCCGCCATCGCCATCATGTTGGCCGTCTTGTCCTTCAACTTCATCGGCGACAGCCTGCGTGACCAGCTCGATCCACGCACCCGCGTCGCTGTCGGCGTTGGCGCAAACTATTAGCATGCGCATCGGCGTCATCTCCGATACTCACGGCTTGTTGCGTCCAGAAGCCGTGCACGCTCTTGCCGGTTGCGCCCACATCCTCCATGCCGGTGACGTCGGTAATGACGAGATTCTCGACGCGTTGCGAGCCATCGCACCGCTCACAGCGATTCGCGGTAACGTCGACCACGGCGGACTCTGCGGTAATCTGCCCTCCACCGAAACCATCGAGCTCGATGGAAAACTCATCCACATGCTGCATGCGCGCGAGGATCTGGACCTGCATCCGAACGCCGCCGGCATCGCTGCCGTCGTCTTCGGCCACTCCCACCAGCCGGAAATCTCCTGGGCCGACGGCGTCCTCTACTTCAATCCCGGCAGCGCAGGTCCACGCCGCTTCAACCTTCCCGTCACTCTTGGATTTCTGGAATGTAACGCGGGCACGCTGTCACCCAGCATCGTTTCACTCTTGCCGTAGGCGAAACGCGATTCTGGCGTGCGCCCGCATTGATTCATCGTCTTGCATGGCGGTCCTGCAAAAGCATAGGGATGCCGCGAAAAAACTGCCGAAACAATAAGGATGGGTACATTTCGCCACAGCGTGATGCAATTCTGACACTGTGGATAAGCAGCCACTGCCGGCAATTCGATATCCTATGTGTAGCGAAGGATCCGAGGTTCAAGGCAACCGTACGTTTTTGCCTCGGCTCCAAGTGAAGCAAGGGAGATTGAAACATATGGTTAGATTTTTTCTGGTCGCGGCATGCATCGCGGGACTCGTTCCCACGGCGTTCGGACAGCTTACGAGTCGCGACAGAACATTTGTGATGAATGCCGCTCAAGCGAACAACTTTCAAATTCAAGCGGCCCTGCTCGTCGATCAGTACAGCAGCAATTCGGTATACCGGCGATTTGCCATCGATATCGCCAATGCTCAAACGGAAGAAAGTGGTCAGCTTGAATCCACCGTTGCCGATCAAAACTCCACCATGCGTCTGCCCAATGGATTGTCGCCAACAGGTCAGCGCCAGCTGAATTCGCTGAAAAATGCCAAAAACGTCGACACAACATTTCGCGACTTGATGATCGCTTCGTATTCGTCGACTATCCGCCTGTACCAGAATTACATCGACCAATTCGACGCGAATAGCGAGCTGAAGCAGATGGCGCAGGATCTGCTCCCGACCTTCGAGCAACACCTGGAAGATGCCCGGGACCTGGAGCCGGGCATGCAACAGGCCCCAGCCGCGCGTCGCCCGAACTAGCACGTGTCAACACCAAGGTCAGACCCGCACCAAATCCCGGAGTCTGCCCGGAATTCCGAGAAATCGGGCCTATCTTTCTTTTTTCGAAATGTCGGCGGCGACGGTAAAGTTGCGCTGCATCGGATGCGCTTCCGTGTTGAAAATTACTGACTGAAAATTCAGCGTAGATGGCGGCGCAAAAAGTAAATAGAGATACTTTAACGTCTCTGCAAAAAAGTAGCTCTCCATCGCATCATCTTTTTTCTTGCTCCGCACATCGGCCAGCGCGGCGAATCCGTCGTTCGTGCGGCAATACTTCATCAATGCATCCAGATAAGTCTTTCCCATGGCAAGATATTTTGGATCGTGCGCGTAGGTATACAGGTAGTAGGTGGACTCAATAATCTCCGGTCGTAACGGATATTCCGGATTTGTAATTGTCATAGTTACATAATTCAGCTGGTCCGGCTCCACGCCTGCCAGGTTCCACATGGCATAGCTGGAATCCTGCAATTTGGCGGCGCGATCCACATCGCCGGAAAGCGCCAGCACCGCCGGGAAAAAGGCATCCAGCGCGCCGTAATATGTCGTCGTCCTCGTCCCCGTATTCATGTCTGCCTGCCCGTACCACAGGCCGTTCGGTCTCTCATCCGCCAGATATTTGTTGATGGAAAGCAGACTCTGCTTCCACATGCGCTCGCAGTCCGGATCGTGAAAAAGTATCGCCGCCTTCAAAAGATATTCGTAATAGGAGTCGATCCCGCCCTGGATCCCCGCCGTTGTGTCCGTCCACTTCCCGGTCTCCACATTGATGCCGGAACCGACCAGCCCAATCGCCGACTGACGTTGATACAGCCCAACCACGGCTCGCTTGGCTTTGTCGTAATACATCGGCTTTCCGGTCAACCGCGCCAGCACGCCGTATTCAATCAGCATGCTTCCCACCTCGGCGGGATTGCTGTTGACCCCGCGCACAGCTCCGGTGCGCAGATTCACATATTCATACGGCATGCCCGTTGGTGAGTTGAACATCGGCAGCATGCGTGTGCCCAGATCGTCCGCCAGCTCCAGCAACCGTTTGTCTCCGGTCAGCTCGTAACTCGAGAGCAACCCTCCCATCATCCGGATCGTGATCTCAAAATCCTTCACGTACATGTCCTGGTTGAAGTTCAATTGTGTATCGATCAGCTTTCGCGCCTGGTCCGCCTGAGGCTTCAGACCCATCAGGATCATGGTGTCCAGGCCATCCACCGGCGTCATCAGCAGCGAATGCGAGTACCAGTCCATGGGCTGATGACTCAGCGGCTTCAGCGCATCGTGTCCCCAGGCATATTTGCGATAGCCGTTCCACGCATGCAGATATTCGCGACGCACCTGGTTAGCCAATGCAGTTTTTTCCGCTGAGGTCATCGCATCGGCAGCGGTGGCCAAGTTCGGTGTCGTCGAGACAGCCTGCGCGCGTCCCGATGCCAATCCAGCCGTGAGCAACAGAACAAAAATCCACGACATCGCAACCCTGGATCGACATCCTCGTTCTGAAGGTCCGTCAACAGCGTCGCCTTTATCTGCCCCTTGAATAGACCGACGGCAGCGGAAGTCCATGCAAGCCTCCTGAAGTTTTCAATCCGATAAAGGAGTATTTTTGAGTTTTGTATCAGGGCTCGACTTCAGTCGGGCCGTACATGTCAAAAAAAGATTTGGGCTTTAGCCCCTGCGTGCTGTCGTTCGAAGTCCACGAATACAAAACTACAGGCCCAATCCGCCGTCCACTCCAAGAATCTGTCCTGTAATAAAGTGCGGTCCCGTGGCGAAAAACAGTACCGCGGCCGCAACTTCCTCCGGCGTTCCGTTCCGGCGCATGGGAGTTTTGGCGGCGAAATGCTCATAGTCCGAATGCACTTCTCCGTTGGTAATCATCCCCGGCGCAACGCAATTCACGCTGATCTCCGGCGCAAATGCTTTTGACATTGTCTGCGTCAGCATATGCAGCGCCGCCTTCGAGGTCGAGTAGTGTGCATGTGTCGGCCACGGATGCATGCCGCCCAGCGAACCAATGTTGATGATGCGGCCTTGAGTGCCTTTCAGGTGGGGATACGCCGCCTGCGCCATCAGAAATGCGCCCCGCGTGTTGGTCTCGAACATCTCGTCCCACTGCTCCACCGTGATCGACTCCAGCGGCGCCGTGGCAAACACGCCTGCGTTGTTGACCAGCAAATCCAGCCGGCCGAACTCATCGACCACCGCCGCCACCGCAGCCCGCACTGACGCAGGGTCGCGCACATCGCAGCGCAGCGACATCGACCGCTGCCCGGTCAATCCTAATTCCCGCAGCGTTTGCTCGGCCGCCACATCTGAATCGCGATAGGTAATGGCAACATCCGCACCGGCATCGGCCAGGGTATGTGCCAAGACCCGGCCAATCCGTTTTGCCGCGCCCGTCACCAGCGCGACCTTGCCATTCAGCACATGCATAGTTGATCTCACCCGAACACCTTGATCTGTACGAACCCGCCTGGATCAATCCTTCTTCGGCGGAGCAGGAGCCAGCAGGGGGCTGTCGGTCGGCTCGGCATGACCCATTTGTGTCTTCGGAGTGTTGTTCTGGATATCCGCATTCGGGTTGTTTTTTGTGTAGATGGAGTATTGCTGGTCCGGCGGCAACAGTTTAATGGTGATCGCCTTCTCCGCCCCCGGCACGTCGTACTTCTGTCCGAAGGTTCGATATCCCTGCATGATCACCTGCACCAGGACTTGCGACCCCTGCGGGATGATGGTGATCTTCGCCAACCCCTCGTCATTGGTCTTCAATTCCATGTTGCCTTCCTGCGTATCCCCCTGCGTCGGATGAAAGACCACGGCTGCATTTTTCAGCGGCTTGCCATCCGCCGCGCGCAGTACGGTCACGGTCACCGTCGCCATTGGCGGTGGCGGCTTGTATTTTCTGTGACGGTCCGCATGGCTGGAAGGTGCTGCCAACAAGGCCGCTGCCACAACAATCATGACTGCAATGCAACGATGGTGAAATCTGCGCATACGTTGATTCTAACTCCGCTGAGCACCCACGGAAAATGATCGGCCCGGTCGGTAATGGTGCAATTTCCGGTTTGCCGACAAGAATGACGGTCGAAGCCTAATTTTGCGCTTTATCGACCAGATAGAAGCATTCGAGCCTATTTTGCCCAGCGGATGCATTCTTCAGGATTCACGTAAATTCCCATTTGAGCTACGTCGAGCAAGCCGGGTGGTATCCAACTCACTAACGTACCTTCTGAGAAGTCAATCCAAATGTCCCACGGCGGTACGTTGTTCACATCAAAGAATCCGTTAGAGCTGGCCTCCGCTGCACCGCACGCTAGGTTCTCACTTGGACTGTACAGGAGCAATCGTCCCCCAACGTTCGTATCGCGCTTTTCGGCAGGCGTTCCGGCTGTCAATCGCGAACGCCGCGCAACAACTTCCGTGACAGCTTGCGCCCAGAGCGCATCATCTCCAAACTCATCGAGGCCGAAACTGGGCTTCAACTCGGGGGTTCGCAGAGTGCGGTCTATAGGTCCTAAGGAATCCTGAATCTGCCTTAAAAGTACCATCGCGTTCTGCCACTGTTTCGTCTCGGTAATCTTCGGACGTAACCAGCCACGCTTTACCGTTTCCTCCGCTTCTTCCCATTGCTGTTCGGCCTGTGTATAGAGCAAGTGCCGCTGTCGTATATCGTCTGAATCTGCGTCCATCCCAATGGGCTTCATTTTGCACCAAACAACGGTGTCGGCCAGAGAGCACTGGAACTGCTTTGAACTGAAATCAGGCATGGTGCGATTGTAGTGGGGCTGTAGGGTCATTTGCTTCAAGGTCTGCGGCTAAACTTCCCGATTGTCGGCTATCCGGGAGACTGCACCACTACCGCCCGGTCCTTTTGAAAACTCCTGCGACGGGCACTCGCAGGCCGATGACTGGTCGCAACATCGCTTCCGCTCCGGCCGCCTTTCCAAGCCTACGAACTGAGGGTCCGAGGCCTTTGAATCACGAAAGGTAGACCCCGGACTTCAGTCCGGGGAGTAGAATCCGCCGCCAATACGCCTTCAGGCGCTGAGGTTCGAAGCGTCCAAGTTGTCCGGGCAAGCCGTCGAACTCGCCCGATTCGCGATATCGGCGCTGTGCCTCAGTGCAGGCGCCTTAGTCGCCCCGGTGAGCGTCCTCCCACCCCGTATCAGCGTGGCGCGAAAGAAATCTGAGTGATTTACACTAATATTCATGAGAAACCCTTGACAACCGTCTCTCTCCGAGCCTAATCTAGCACTCGAAGGCAAGGAGTGCTAATTGCCCGCGCCCGAAGGATCCTCTCTGTCCCATCGAACCGGATCCATTCCGCTAGTATCGCAACGCAAATCGTTCAGAATAAGGAGAAATGTATTATGGCAAGTGCAAAATCTTCGGTAGCCACGTCTCTGACGCCGCTACATGATCGTGTAGTCGTCCGTCGCATTGAAGAAGGCGAAACCGTTCGTGGTGGCATTATCATCCCCGACTCCGCCAAGGAAAAGCCCCAGGAAGGCGAAATCATCGCCGTCGGTAAAGGCAAGTCGAACGATGAAGGCAAAGTTTTCCCCCTGGACGTCAAGGCCGGCGATCATGTTCTGTTCGGAAAATATTCCGGAACGGAAATCAAAATCGATGGCGAAGATTTCCTCATTATGAGAGAAGAAGAAATTCTCGGCATTCTGCACAAGAAGTAAGCGTGGCCAACTTGCCTCGCTTTTTTTGTGCCCAGTTTTCGGCAACAAACGCTTCATAAAAATTCTCACTCGCTGCGGGTCGCCGCGGCGACATTGCACAACACATCAGGAGAACCAGGATTATGGCAAAGCAAATTTTGCACGGAGAAGATTCGCGGCAGGCAATTCTGCGCGGCGTCAACACGCTGGCAGATGCTGTCAAGGTGACGCTCGGACCCAAGGGTCGCAACGTCGTGATTGAAAAGAAATTCGGCTCCCCGACCATCACCAAGGACGGCGTTACTGTCGCCAAGGAAATTGAGCTGAGCAATTCACTGGAAAACATGGGCGCACAGATGGTGCGCGAAGTCGCTTCCAAAACCTCTGACGTCGCCGGCGACGGCACCACCACCGCCACCGTTCTGGCCCAGGCCATCTATCGCGAAGGCGTCAAGACGGTCGCTGCAGGCGCCAACCCGATGGCCCTCAAGCGCGGCATCGACAAGGCTGTTGAGAAGATTGTCGGCAAGCGCGACAAGGACGGCGCATTTGAGCACACCGGCGCACTCGGTAAATTCTCCAAGCCCGTCTCCGGCGAAATGATTGCCCAGGTCGGTACCATCTCCGCCAATGGCGATCAGGAAATCGGTTCCATCATCGCCCAGGCCATGGAGAAGGTTGGCAAGGACGGCGTCATCACGGTCGAAGAATCCAAGACCATGCAGACCCACCTCGAGACTGTCGACGGCATGCAGTTTGACCGCGGCTACCTCAGCCCTTACTTCGTCACCGATCCGGATCGCATGGAAGCGGCTCTTGAAGACGCCTACATTCTGATCCACGAAAAGAAGATCAGCACCATGAAGGATCTGCTTCCCTTGCTGGAGCAGGTGGCCCGCAATGCCAAGCCACTCGTCATCATCGCGGAAGATGTCGATGGCGAAGCGCTTGCAACTCTGGTCGTCAACAAGCTGCGTGGCACCCTCAGCGTGGCAGCCGTCAAGGCGCCTGGCTTCGGCGATCGCCGCAAAGCGATGCTGGAAGATATTGCCAAGCTGACCGGCGGACGCGCCATCACCGAAGACCTCGGCATCAAGCTGGAAAACGTCAAGCTTGAAGACCTGGGCCGCGCCAAGCGCGTCACCATCGACAAGGACAACACCACCATCGTCGACGGCGCCGGCAAGGCAGAGGACATCCAGGGCCGCGTCAAGGAAATCCGCAACCAGATCGACAAAACCACCTCTGACTACGACCGCGAGAAGCTGCAGGAGCGGTTGGCGAAACTGGTCGGCGGCGTTGCCGTCATCAAGGTCGGTGCAGCTACCGAAACTGAGATGAAGGAAAAGAAAGCGCGCGTGGAAGATGCCATGCATGCAACCCGCGCCGCTGTCGAAGAAGGCATTGTCCCGGGCGGCGGTGTCGCCCTGGTTCGCAGCGCCAAAGCTGTCGAGGAGTTGATCGCGACCCTCGAAGGCGACGAGAAGATCGGTGCTCAGATCATCCGCCGCGCCATTGAAGAGCCACTCCGCCTGATCGTCGGCAACGCCGGCGAAGAGGGTGCCGTGGTCATCGGCAAGGTCCTCGAAAACAAGGAAGCTCACTACGGCTACAACGCCGCGACCAACAAGTTCGAAGACCTGGTGAAAGCCGGCGTCATCGATCCGACGAAGGTCACGCGCACCGCACTGCAGAATGCCGCCTCCATCGCCGGCCTGATGCTGACCACCGAAGCCATGGTGGCCGACATTCCGGAGAAGAAGGAAGCAGCTCCCGCCGGCGGTCACGGTGGTGGCATGGAAGGCATGTACTAGGACTGCGCGTCCAGCGAATTGCGCCTTCGGCGCAACAGCAACAGCAAAGGCCCTGCAGCAATGCGGGGCCTTTGCTTTTTCCTACGCCAGTTCATCCGGTAGACCCTGGACTTTACTCTTCCAAATACGAGCCGACCGTTCATTCGGTAGACCCCGGACTTTAGTCCGGGGATAAGAGCCCCACAGATCGCGCCTTCAGGCGCTGAGGTCGAGACTTCAAAATTCTTCCGACAATCCGACTGACACGCTCTCAAAACGGTGCCCTTCCGGTTGCTCACTAAAGCAATATTCAATCGTCATTTTCCCCATATCCGCATGTTTTCAGAATTTCTCACCCTGATCCCCAAGTCCCTCGTTCGACGAAGTAGTGCGTTCATTGCTCGAAAAGATATACAAATAGAGAAGCAAAAAAATTCTGGAGATCGAATGAATTTCAGTCGGCATAAGTACGCGTTCGCGCTTTTCCTCCTCGTGGGTCTTTGCGGCACGACCGCGCTGAGCGCACAGCAGTCCAGTTCCTCCACCGCCCAGGTGGCCACGCCCGCCCCCGTAGCGGCGACTCCGCTGAGCAAGTGGTTCGTCGAAGGGGCAGCAGGCGTCGACTTTGGCCCCGGGCTGGCGAACGGACAAGTATGGGACACCAGCTTCAACGCGCTCGGCGGCGGCGGCTATCGCCTGACCCGGCGCATTGAAATTCCTGGTGAAATCGGCTATTACCACAGCGGTCTTCCCACGTGGGTGGCGCAGACCATTCAACAGTCCGGCGGCCACTACACCGTCCTCACCTATTCTGTGAATCCGACATTCTATTTCCTCCGCGGCCAGCGCTACGGTTTCTTCGCACTCGGCGGAGGCGGCTATTCCCACGTCGGCACAAACTTCGACAAGCCCATCGGATCGACCATCGATTGCAGCAAGTATTCCGGCCTGGGATATTCCAACCTCACCAACTTCTGCAATGGGACCATCACCGGCTCCTCCTATTCCAGCAATCAGGCGATGTATGACTTCGGCATCGGAATGGAGGGCCGTCTATATCCCGATCGGCGCTTCATCATATTCGGACAAGGTCGCTACATTCACATGGAGACTCCGGCGAATCAGCTTCCCGGCCCCGGCTTTGCTCTTGTGGCTCTGACTACTGGCGTTCGCTGGTAGCGCCATCCGCGCGGCAGCGCCCTCATCATGGCCCTTGTTGAAGTCGACCATCTCGTCAAGACCTATCCCGTGCGTGGCAGTCGACAGCCACGCCGTGTTGTCGACGATGTCACCTTCCACATCGAACGCGGTCAGACGCTCGGCATCGTCGGCGAATCCGGCTCCGGAAAAAGCACCATCGCTCGCCTGCTGCTGCGCCTCATCGAACCCGACTCGGGCACAATTTCGCTCGATGGCCACAACCTCCTCACCGTCTCTGCACGAGAGCTGCGCCAACTGCGGCGGCGCATGCAGATTGTTTTCCAGGATCCTTATGCTGCACTCAACCCACGCATGCGTGTAGAGGACATCATCGGCGAGCCGCTGGTCATCTACCACCACAACTCTGCCCACGGCGACTCCTCCGCAAAAGAATCCCGCCACGCCCAGGTAGTCGAAGCTCTCGCCATGGCGGGTCTCGATAGCTCGGCGCTTCCCCGCTATCCGCACGAATTCTCCGGTGGTCAGCGGCAGCGCATCAATCTCGCCCGCGCTTTGATTCTGCGTCCCGAGCTGCTCGTGCTCGACGAGCCCACCTCTGCCCTCGATGTCAGCGTGTCCGCGCAAATTACCCACCTGCTGAGAGAATTGCAACGCGAGTTGCATCTCACGTACGTCTTCATCACCCACTCCATGCCGCTCGCGCGTTACATGGCGGATCGGATTCTCGTCATGCGCCAGGGCCGCATTGTTGAGCAAGGTGGCTGGCAGCAGATCTGCGAGCATCCGCAGTCGGAATACACCCAGGCGTTGCTCGCAGCCACGCCAGAGCTGCCTGCAAACATCTCCTGACCATCGTCCTCGTCAGCAAGTTTTTGCCGACTTTCCCCACCCTGCCGCATCCAATGATCGAAGCAGGAAAATTGAACGCGACGCGCCAGCATTCATCGGACCGGGGTCGTTTTCTCATCGCACGGTATACCGCAGGTTTCATTTCTGTGAACAGATGATGAAGCTGCATCGGCGATGCCGGTTTCGGTCCCGTTCTGTGATATTTTTAAGCGGGTGGCGAATGCGCCATTCAACCAACCGGAGGAACAAAAATTGGGCAAAGCAATGGTCCCGAAACGTCTATTTTTTACCAAGGGCGTCGGGAAGCATAAGGAACGTCTTACTTCATTCGAGCTGGCACTTCGTGATGCCGGAATCGCCGCGCAGAACCTCGTGCGTGTCTCGTCAATCTTTCCCCCGCAGGCAAAACTGGTTCCCCGCAAAGAAGGTTTGAAGTTCCTTTACCCCGGTGAAGTTGTCTTTGCTGTCGTCGCAGAAAATTCTTCGCGCGAGCCGCACAGACTCATCGCGTCCAGCATCGGCGTCGCCATTCCTTCTGACAGAAACATGTACGGCTACCTGAGCGAACATCACAGTTTTGGTGAAACAGAAGATCAGGCCGGCGACTACGCAGAAGAGCTTGCCGCCGAAATGCTGGCCACCACTCTCGACGTGGACTTCGATCCCGACAAAAGTTGGGACGAGAAAAAAGAGACGTACCGCATTTCGAATAAAATTGTTCGCACCGCCAATGTCACGCAATCCGCGGTGGGCGACAAACGTGGTCTGTGGACCACGACCATCGCCGCAGCGATTTTGATTTTCGAATAGCGCACTCCACCGCATCGGTAGTTTTCTTGAAGGACTCTCCGTTGAGGTGAGTCCTTCGTGTCACGTGGTAGGAATGCTTTCTCATGCCGAATGCTCAAAATAATTTTCGCGTCGCCCTGGTGCAAATGTCCTGCTCCGCGGATCCCGACGCCAATCTCGACAAGGCTGCCGACCGCGTTCGCGAAGCTGCACGCGCCGGCGCCAATGTCGTGTGTCTGCCGGAACTGTTTCGCACTCAATACTTTTGCCAGCGAGAAGATCACGCACTCTTCGATCTCGCCGAGCCAATCCCCGGGCCATCGACGGAAAAACTATCCAGCATCGCGAAAGAAGAGCATGTCGCCGTTGTCGCTTCCTTGTTTGAGCGGCGCGCTCCCGGCATTTACCACAACACCGCCGCCGTGATCGAGGAGGATGGTTCGCTCTCCGGAAAATATCGCAAGATGCATATTCCGGACGATCCTCTCTACTACGAAAAGTTTTATTTCACTCCCGGCGATCTTGGCTTTCGCAATTTCCCGATGCATGCGGGTAACGTCGGCGTCCTGGTCTGCTGGGACCAGTGGTATCCGGAAGGCGCTCGCCTCACCGCCCTGCAGGGTGCGAATATCCTCTTCTATCCCACCGCGATCGGCTGGCACCCATCCGAGAAAGCCGAGTACGGAGAAGCCCAGTACAGCGCCTGGCAAACCATGCAGCGCGCGCACGCCATCGCTAACGGAGTCTACGTCGGCGCCGTCAATCGTGTCGGCCACGAGCATGGCGACATTCGCGGCAATCGCGTCGAAGGCCCAGGCCTGGAGTTCTGGGGCGGATCGTTTCTCGCCGATCCCTTTGGCCGCGTAATCATGCAGGCCCCGCACGACAAAGAAGATATCCTCATCGGTGAAGTCGATCTACACTTGATTGAAGAGACGCGTCGCAATTGGCCTTTTTTGCGCGACCGCCGCATCGACGCCTATCAACCCATCACGGAACGCTTTTTGGATAAATAAATTTCCATGAGCAAGCCTCGCACATCCCTCGACACCGGCAAGACAACCCCTCACGCCGCAGGCCTTCATATGCCCGCCGAGTGGGCTCCGCACGCTGCGACATGGATCGCGTGGCCCCACAATGCCGAAGACTGGCCGGGAAAATTTCAGCCAATTCCCTGGGTGTATGGAGAGATAGTCCGCTATCTTCCGCCGTCGAACACGTGCACATTCTGGTGAATCAACCGGCTGCGGAAATGCGCGCTCGCAGAGTTTTGGCACGCTGTGGAGTCAAATCTTGCCAACATGGCCTTCCATTGCAGCCCACCGACCGCGTGTGGCTGCGCGACTCCGGCCCAATTTTTCTAACGCCCGTGGCCGGCATTCGCGCCGCGACACCCGCTGGCACTCACCAATTGGAAATTCAACGCCTGGGCGAAATACGACAACTGGCGCAACGACGATCAGATTCCCGCCCACGTCGCCAAATTGCTCAAAGTTCCCGTGTGGACGCCGGAGATCAAGCTCTCGAACGGTCAACGTCGCCGCATCGTTCTGGAAGGTGGCAGCATCGACGTCAACGGAGCCGGCGCACTGCTCACGACAGAAGAATGCCTGCTGAGCGATGTGCAAGCGCGCAATCCCGGCCTCACTCGTGAGCAGCTGGAACGATGCTTCCACGACTATCTCGGCGTCGATCAGGTGATCTGGCTGAATCGCGGCATCGCCGGCGATGACACCCATGGTCACGTCGACGATATCGCCCGCTTCGTCGACTCCAAAACCATCGTCGCCGCCATCGAGCCCAATAGCGACGACGAAAATTACGTGCCGCTGCAGGAAAATCTTCAGCGCCTCTCCGTAGCCCGCACTCGCGAAAATAAGCCCTACCGCATTGTGGAGCTGCCGCTTCCCTCGCCTGTAATTTTTGAAGGTCAACGCCTGCCCGCCAGCTATGCCAATTTCTACATCGCCAACGGCCTGGTATTAGTGCCCACATTCAACGATCCCAACGATCGCGTGGCGCTCAATATTCTTGCCGAACTATTTCCCTTGCACACCATCGTCGGCATCCACAGCGTCGACTTTATCTGGGGCCTCGGCGCCATGCACTGTATGACCCAGCAGCAACCCGCCATCCCCATCGCCCCCACAAAGTAGATCCCGCGTCATCGCGCCGACGGTCAGAGGTAAGAGGCCGCTGCATTTCAACGTAGACCCCGGACTTTAGTCCGGGGAATCAGCTGGCGTGTGATTGCGCCTTCAGGCGCTGAGGTTCGAAATTGTTTCGGCGAGCCGTGAATGCGCTCTGAATCGGGAGCCGGCAGCCTACCTCAATGCCGAAACACATCCCATCCCATCGCAATCACTTCCAGCGCCCGCTCCGTCAACGGAAATTCTTTCGACCCTCGCAGTCCTTCCACCGGAACCCACCGCGCATCGGAGACATCGCTGCCATGCCGCAGCACCGTCTTTTCTACGATCTGTTCGCGTTCCCGCACCGCACTCTCATCCGTCAATCCGGCAAAGAAAATCCACCAGCACATAATGGAAGCGAATCCGTCCCTCCGCATCTCGATCGATATGGTCGAACGTCTTCACCACCTGCATTGGTGTCACATTGAGTCCCGTCTCTTCGGCCACTTCGCGCGACAACGGCTTCCTCCAGCGTCTCGCCCAATTCCACCGCACCGCCGGGCAGCGACCACTCACCCGCCAGCGGCGCTTTCGCACGACGCACCAGCAGCACGCACTCTGCGGCGAACACAACCGCACCCACTCCCACCATCGGCGATGCCGGATATTCACGCTGCGCAGTCAACCCCCCTGTTCCACCTTTCCCGCAACAGAAAAGGCGCAGCTCATGGCCGCGCCTCACTCACCAATCCCGCGCTGCATTCACTGATGCATCGGCTTGCCATACTCCTCTTCAAACACCGTCCGCGCCATATCGAATCGGCCCCCATTATGTTTGTCCGGTCCCATCGCGTGTCCAATTCCCAACAGCGCCACCACGTGATAGCTCAGCGGAAGCTTCAGCACTTCGCGCACTTTCTCTTCCTCAAATCCTTCCATCGGTGCGGTGTCATAGCCCAGCGCCTCGGCCATCAGCATCATGTGGGTAAAGGCAATCATCACGTGCCGGTTCAGCCACATCGGCATATTCGGATGGGCAGAAAGAAACACCGGAATCTTCTCCTTCGCCTGCTCCGCATAGCTTTCCGACATTCCCCCTTCGCGGCCCATGCGCAGCATCTCTTCCAGGTCGCCGTTTCGCCAGCCGTCTGCATCACCACAGGCGACAATCATCACCGACGCCTCTTCCACCTTGGCCTGATTAAAGCTTGCCCCGCGCAAACGTTTTTTTTGTTCGGGATTGCGCACCACAATAAAGCGCCACGGCTGCATGTTGTAGCCGCTGGGAGCGCTCAGTCCTGCGCTAAGAATTTGCTTTAAGTCTTTTTCCGGAACTGGTGTTCCGTCAAAGCTTGGAGTCGCACGCCGCTCACGGATAATCTTGGAAATGGGCTTTTCGGTCGAACTCATTCCTTGTTTTCCTCAATGTACCGAATACAGCCATCCATCTGTTCGTAAGTTCTTCAAGGTAGCAGGCTGGAGAAGCCATCCTCCAATGCCGACTCGGGCAAACATTGTTAGTCTAGTACAGAAATGCTTTTTGAACCCTACACCCGCCCCGGGATGCTACAACGCTTGGATGCCGATTTCGGCGCAGTGTGTGGGTCGCTAGCAGACCTTCCCTCCTTCTGGATCCGCAATCGCATTGGATTTGGGTGGGTTCTGGCGCTAGGCGCATCGATGCTGCTTCTTCCCGCTTCCCTCGCGACCGCCCAGGCATCCGGCACCGCTCCGGCTACAGCCAGCAGCCCCTCGACGAAAGCCTCGACCGCGAAGCCTCCCGTCCATCACGCGGTCCACCATCATCATCATGCCAAGCCCGCCGCGGAGACCGTAGCTCCTGCCCCCGTCGCTCCTCCGCCGCCACTTCCGCCGGCCGAACAGCCGGCCAACCCGGCGACCGTCGAGTTCAGCAACGGCCTCTTAACGGTTCGCGCGCAGAATTCCAGCCTGATAAGCATTCTGGACCAAATTCAACACCAGACCGGACTTGTGATCGAAGGATTAAGTCACGATCAACGGATGTACGGACAATATGGTCCGGGGAATATCTCCACCACCCTGACCGCCCTTCTCGACGGCTCGGGTTATGACTTTATCATTGTCGGCGGAGGCACTAGTCACGCCGCCGTTCGGCTCATCTTGTCCACACCCGGCAGCTCTGTCGCTCCCGCAACAACAACTCCCGCGGTTGCGAACAACCAGGACACAACTGTCCCAGATCAAGCGCAGCCCGCGGATCCAACAGCTCCACCGCAGCCAAAGACGCCTCAGGAAATTTTCAATGAAATGCGCAGACAGCATCCTCAGTGATGGAGAACGTGCGTGACAGAAGTTTGAGCACTGCCTTTTACACTGCTGAAGACGGCGCGGAAGAACCCATGTGCGCCAGAGGAATTCGAAGGAACCTTGAGAAGTCGAACGGCCGTAGAGCAGATTTACGGATTGACTGACTTGGTATGAATCTGCAGTGGAGCTGTGGATTGCGAGCGGACATGGATCTTCGCCATGGCAAACACTCCAGAGCAAAAACCGTAGGCCAGGGCGACGCCCAGGGCAACACAGGCAAGAATGGTTGAGATCATCAATAGAATCATCGGGGGAGTTCCTCCAGCGCAATAAATCCAGTGCAGGCATGGCCGCGAATCGGAGCCACTGTATCCACGAACGCCGGTCTTCATTCAACCTGAATTCTTGTCCAGCATACTAGTGTTTTCTGCAGGATTTCTATTGCTTCACAAGATTCCTCCAAACTTAAGTTATCGTTGCAATAGGGCACAAACAGCGGCGAATGGGACCGCGGAAAGCTTTTTCCCTGGCTAGAAATGTCAATTCCTCAACTCATCGTGCGCGGCGCGCGCCAGCATAACCTCAAGAACATCACGGTCGAGATTCCGCGCAATTCCCTCACCGTCGTGACCGGCCTGTCCGGCTCCGGCAAGTCCTCGCTCGCTTTTGACACCATCTATGCGGAGGGCCAGCGACGCTATGTCGAGACCCTTTCCGCCTATGCGCGCCAGTTCCTCGACCAGATGGAGCGGCCCGATGTCGACTCCATTGAAGGCCTCAGCCCCGCCATTTCCATCGAGCAAAAAACCACCAGCCGCAGTCCACGTTCCACCGTCGGCACCATTACAGAAATCTACGACTATCTTCGCCTCCTGTACGCCTCCATCGGCGTGCCGCACTGTCCCAATTGCGGTCGCCCCATCTCTCGCCAGTCCGCAGATCAGATCGTTAGTCGCGTCATGGAACTTGCCCCCGGCGAGCGCGTCACCATCTATGCGCCCATCGTTCGCGGTCGCAAAGGTGAATTTCGTGACGAACTGGAAAAGCTCGATCAGCAGGGATTTCGTGCCCGTATCGATGGAGAGATTCGCGACCTGGCGGAAGACATTGCCCTCGAGAAACGAAAGAACCACACCATTGAAGCTGTCGTCGATCGCATCGTCGTCAAGCCCGGCGTAGAAAAGCGACTGGAAACCGCCGTCACCAAGGCGCTGCAGATGGCGAACGGCCTGGTGCTGGTCGCCATGCCCGCTTCTTCCAGCGGCTCGAACGGCGGCCTGCGCGTCGAGGAGCAACTCTATTCCTCCTCCATGGCCTGCCCGGACTGCGGCATCAATGTTCCCAAACTGGAACCGCGCAGTTTCTCCTTCAACAGCACCTATGGCGCCTGCCCGCACTGCAATGGCCTCGGCAGCATCTACGACTTCGATCCCGCAAAAATCATCGTGGACTGGTCGAAGCCGCTGCTGGAAGGCGGACTCGGGCCCGGGGGCAGTTCACAATATTTAGGCCGGCTGATTCACCTCGCCGCCGACCGCTACAAAATCGATCTGCGCAAGCCCTTCGAACAACTCACAGAGGCCCAGCAAAAATTGCTGCTCTACGGTCCCGAGCGCGGCGAAGGTCCCCGCACCGGCTTCCACGGCATTCTCAAGTGGCTGCGGCAATCGCTGGATGAAATTCGCTCCGACAGCTATCGCGAGTGGCTCATGGGCTACATGTCCGCGACCGTCTGCCCGCAATGCCACGGCAAACGCCTGCGTCCGGAATCGCTCGCCGTCACCGCCAATGGTCTTTCCATTGCCGACTTCGCCGCCTTACCACTGGCGGATGCGCTCGCAACGGCGCGTCAATTTCAGTTCAGCGAGCGCGAACAATTGATCGCTGATCGTCTTCAACGCGAAATTATCGAACGCCTGGAATTTCTCGTCGCGGTCGGCCTCGGCTATCTCTCCCTCGATCGCAGCGCAGCCACGCTTTCAGGCGGAGAAGGTCAGCGCATTCGCCTGGCCACGCAAATCGGTTCGCGTCTGCGCGGCGTCCTCTATGTTCTAGACGAGCCTTCCATCGGCCTGCATCAACGCGACAACGAGCGCCTCATCGAAGCACTCACGTCCCTGCGCGACCTCGGCAACACCATCCTCGTTGTCGAACACGATGAAGACACCATTCGTCGCGCCGACTATGTTCTCGACCTTGGTCCCGGTGCCGGCCGGCTTGGCGGCGGTCTGGTTGCCCATGGAACACCGCAGCAAATCATGGACACGCCCGGCTCGTTGACCGGTCAATATCTCAGCGGCCATCTTGAAACCGTGTTGCGCGCCGAGCCTCGCCCCACCGGCGAACATTGGCTTACCGTCGAGGGCGCACGTGGACACAATCTGAAAAATCTCACCGTCCGCTTCCCTCTCGGCCTGCTCACGGTCATCACCGGTGTCTCCGGCTCCGGCAAAAGTACGCTGATCAACGACATTCTGTACCGCGCATTGGCACGCGATCTCTACGGCTCCCGCGAAGAGCCCGCCGAGCATGACCGCGTCCTTGGCGCCAAAATTATCGACAAGGTAATCCAGATTGATCAGTCGCCCATCGGTCGCACACCGCGCTCCAATCCAGCTACCTACACTGGAGTCTTCACCGCCATCCGCGATTTATTTGCCATGCTGCCAGAAGCGCGCGAACGCGGCTACAAAGCCGGCCGCTTCTCCTTCAATGTTCCCGGCGGTCGCTGCGAAACCTGCCAGGGCGATGGCCAGCGCCGCATTGAAATGAATTTTCTTCCCGATGTCTACGTCACTTGCGAGGTATGTAACGGTCGCCGTTACAATCAGGAAACTCTCGCGGTTCGATTCAAGGGATATTCCATCGCCGACATTCTCGAGCTGCCGATTTCCGATGCCCTCACGGTTCTGGAAGACATTCCAGTAGTGCGCCAAAAGCTGGCGACGCTGAATGATGTCGGTCTCGGCTACGTGCATCTCGGTCAATCAGCCACCACCCTTTCCGGCGGCGAAGCCCAGCGCATGAAGCTGGCGCGAGAACTTTCCAAGCGCCAGACCGGACGCACCCTCTACCTGCTCGACGAGCCCACCACCGGCCTGCATTTCGATGATGTCCGCAAGTTGATGGAAGTCCTGCACCGCCTCACCGACCTCGGCAACACCATCCTGATCATCGAACATAATCTCGATGTCATCCGCAGTGCCGACTGGATTATCGATCTGGGTCCGGAGGGCGGCAAAGACGGCGGAGAAATCGTCGCCGAAGGAACACCCGCCCAGGTCGCCGCAAGTCCAGCCTCGTATACCGGAAAGTTCCTGCGCCGATACTTCCCGCAAACCGACCCGCCAGCCAAGCCGCGATCAAATGGATTCGCCCCCACAAAGAATGGTCGCGCTTCCGCCCGGAAAAAGATAAAACTATAAACGCCTCACAAGAATCAATCCAGCACCCGCAGATTCGGAACACCACACCATGAGTTGGAATTCATATCCCGTGCCGGAATCCCTGCCGCCCGACGCAGAACTCATCCCGCATGCGCCCGAACCGCCCCATGGCGACACCCCCACGATTCTGGAAATGGTCGCCTTCTTCACCCTGGCCGCCATCCTTATCACCCTCACGCAAGCGCTCAGCGCCGCGGTTGTGATCCATTGGCATCTCTTCGGAAAAATCAGTCTTCGCAAACTCGCCTATCTTCCCCGCTTCAGCATTCCAGCCATGGTCGTATCGTATGGCGTCGTCGCCATCGCCACAGTCGCTCTCTACCGGCGTGTATGGCCCGACGGTTTTCTCGCCGGCATTCATTGGAATTTTTCTCAGGTGCGCCGCTACGCGCTCTGGCTCCCCGCACTCGGCATCGGCCTGGGCTTTGCCATGCAGCTGGTTTCCAACTATCTGCCCATTCCGAAAGAAATGCCTGTCGATTCGTTCTTCCAAAACGCCTTCGACGCCTGGATCGTCGCTCTGTTCGGCGTCTTCATCGCGCCCATCTGCGAAGAAATTGCCTTCCGCGGATTTCTCTATCCCTCGCTTCGTCCGTGGACAGGCCGCATCGTCGCCGCCATCTTAACCAGCGTTCCCTTTGCCTTTCTGCACGCGCAGCAGGTCGGCCACGCCTGGGGCCCGCTCAGCCTGGTCTTCATTGTCAGCCTGGTCCTGGTATGGGTGCGCGAACGAACCAATTCCGTCGCCTGCTCCGCGCTGGTGCACGCCTGTTATAACCTCTCCATCTTCGCCGTCATTTTCTATGCCAGCGGCGGCTTCCTCCATCTCGATCGCCTGAAAGACTGACGTCACTCCCGATCTCGAATTCACCCTTCGCTCGGAACCTGCTCTAGTCTTTCGCGAAAATACTCTTTCCAGCCTTCAGGTAAGGCATCAACTCGTAGCGCCCGCCGCACCACACCAACATCAGCGCTGCTATATCGTTTCTCGGCATACAAGCGAGTAATCTCTGAAACCGCAACGCCATGCGGATCGCGATGAACAACCGTCATCTCATCCCCCGCTCCAACTTCCCCTTCCTTCGTCACCGCGACATAAAAACCCGAGCGACCACTCAAATAGAATCGCTTCACCATATCGTCGTCTCCAAATCGTATGCCGAGTTTGTAGCAAGGCTGCCGAGGCTGCGTCACCACCACCTCCGCCGATCCAACCGAATACCGATCGCCCAAATAAATCGAATCCTCCGCAAAATCATCCAGCGTGAAGTTCTCCCCGAACACGCCCATCGGCAGCTCTCGTCCGGGCAATTTTCCTTTCCAATAGTCGTAGTGTGTCAGCGGATAACAGTAGACGGCCTTATAAGCCCCGCCGTGCACACTCAAATCCGCCTGGCGGTCACCGTCCAGATTCAACGTCCGCAATGCAACGCGACCGCCCGCCGGCTCCTTGAAGATTCCCGTGTGCACATGAATCCCGTGCCACTCCGCCTCGCGCGGAAGCCCAACATTCACCGACAATAATTTCACTGGATTTTATCCTCGCCTTTCGCCCGGCGACTATCTGATGCATACGGCAGTGCAGTGGTCGCTCCTCAAACCGCCTATAGCTGCGCAATCATTACCAATACTGATTCTCAACTGTACGTTTACGACTCACCGCATATCGAAACCCCTCTCGATTCTCCACCTTCATCCTGTATCCTGAAATTCAACCTTCCCCTGGGAGAATCCCCATTGATTCTGCGTGCCGCGGCGCTCCTTTTGTTTGCCTCCTTCCTCTCTGGACAAACAACCACTCCGCCCAGTCCCCCCACCACTCCGCCGACTCCGACGCCCCCTGCCACCATGCTCGGCTTTCGTGATGCCGCAGCGCAAGGCAAGCTGGACCAGGAATTTCTGCAGGTTCCCAGCGCCACTCTCGCCGGCGAAGAATTGAAAATCCTCACCGCCGCGCCTCACATCGCAGGCTCGAAAGAAGACTTCACCACCGCGCAATATGTCGCACAAAAATTTCGCGATGCCGGCCTCGAAACCAAAATCGTTCCCTATCGCGTCATGATGAACTCCCCGAAGAAAGTTGAAGTCACCGCCTTCGGTCGAGATGGCAAACAACTCATGTCCGGCCCCACGCCAGAACATGTCAGCGACGACCCCTATCAGGACGACAAGCGCATCGCCACTGCCTACAACGCCTATTCTCCTTCTTGCGACATCACCGCCGAAGTTGTCTATGCCAACTACGGCACGCCCAAAGATTTCGCCGAGCTTGCTGCCAAGCACATCAGCGTCAAAGGCAAGATCGTCATCGTCCGCTACGGAAAAAATTTCCGCGGCGTCAAGGCCTACCTCGCCCAGCAGCACGGAGCGGCCGGAGTCATCATCTACTCTGACCCCGCGGACGACGGCTACTACCAGGGAGATATCTATCCCGACGGCCCTTACCGCCCTGAAAGCGGCGTCCAGCGCGGTTCGATTCAATATCTCTTCAAGTATCCCGGCGATCCCACCACGCCAGGCTTCGCTTCCACGCCCGACCTTCCCGCTGACAAACGTATCCCGCTCGATGATGCCGCCAATGAGCCGAAGATTCCGTCGACGCCGTTGTCGTATCGAGATGCCGCCCCCATCCTGCAAGCGCTCGGTGGTCCGGAGTCTCCACACGCCTGGCAAGGTGCGCTGCCATTCACCTACCACATGGGTCCCGGCCCGGTGAAGGTTCACCTGCTGCTGCAGGAGGACTACGCTCTCCGCACCATTTGGGATGTCATCGGAAAAATTCCCGGCACGCAGTATCCCAATGAAGCTGTCATCGTCGGCAATCATCGCGATGCCTGGGTCTTCGGCGCCGTCGATCCCAACAGCGGCACCGCCGCCATGTTAGAGGCCGTGCACGGCATCGGCGCCCTGCTGCAAAGCGGCTGGAAACCGAAACGCACTCTCATCTTTGCCAGCTGGGATGGCGAAGAAGAAGGTCTGCTCGGTTCAACCGAGTGGACCGAAGACCACGCGGAAATGCTGGCCCACGCCGTCGCCTATTTCAACGTCGATGTCGGCGTCTCCGGTCCCACCTTCGACGCGCAGGCGGTTCCTTCGCTCAAGCCATTCGTCATCAATATCACGAAGGAAGTCCCCAGCCCCCTCGGCGGCAGTGTCTACGATGCGTGGCTCGCCAACCAGGAACCCACGGACCAGAAAGGCAGCAACATCGATCAACACATGGATCAGGGCCAGCACAGTTCCCCGCTGATCGAAGGCATTCGCATGGGCGACCTCGGCAGCGGCTCCGACTACACTCCGTTTCTGCAGCACGTCGGCGTTCCCTCCACCGACATCGGCTCCAGCGGCCCCTACGGGGTCTACCACTCCGCCTTTGACGACTACACCTGGTTCACCAAATTTGCCGATCCCAATTTCGTCTACCTGCAGCAACAGGCTCGCATTCTCGGATTAGAGGCACTGCATATGGCCGATGCCGATCTGCCCCCGTACAACTATGCGGAGTATGGCGCCGAGGTCGTCGGCTATCTCGAGACTGCGCAGGAAAAAGCCGCCAAGGCCGGCATGACCAGTCTCAACTTCGCTCCCGCCATTGCCGCCGCCCATCATTTTCAAGATGCCGGCCAGCACGCCCTCGCTGCCGAGCGCGATCCCGCCGGTTCCCTGGCGGAAGAAAATCGAACCCTGCGCAGCGTGGAAGAAGACCTGCTCAATCCGCGCGGCCTCCCTGATCGTCCCTGGTTCAAACACACCATCTACGCTCCCGGGGAGTACACAGGCTACGCCGCTGTCGTGATCCCCGGCGTCAATGAAGCCATCGATGCCAAAGACCCCGCCCGCGCCGCCGACCAGTTGCAAGTCCTGACCCACGCCCTAGACCACGCCACCGCCACCCTAAACCAGATGCCGTAATCCACCTCGTCGCATTCCGTTGCCGCGCCAATCGCCCGTAAGATTTTTCATTCTCTTCGCCAATCGCGCCGTAGATGCCATAATGCCAATATGGAGATTGGCGAGTTTCTCCGCGAAAGGGTCCTGGCCGTACAGGAGTATTCCATCCTGTCATGGACCGCGATGGTCAATGTTTTCCGTCGACCGTTTTACTGGGTCGACCTATACACGCAGGCCGATCTCATCGGGGTGGGCTCTGTGCCCATCGTCATCCTTACCGGCTTTTTTACCGGAGGCGTGCTGGCTTTGAACTCCGCCACCACCCTGGCCCAATTCGGCGCCAAAGCCGTCACCGGGGAGCTGGTCAGCCTCTCCATGATCAAGGAACTCGGTCCTGTGCTGACCGGCCTCATGGTCTCCGGCCGCAATGCTTCCGGCATGGCCAGCGAACTGGGCTCCATGCAGGTCACAGAGCAGATTGATGCCATGCGCGCCCTGGGCGTCGACCCGCTGAAAAAACTGGTCACCCCGCGCGTCATTTCCACCATCATCATGCTCGTTTTCCTCACCATCATTTCCGACGGTCTGGGCACCTTGGGCGGCGGCTGGATCTCCAGCACCATGGGCATCGATATTTCCCAGTACTTCCACATGGCCTACCAATCACTCCGCTATCCAGATGTCCTGGAGGGCCTGGTAAAACCCCTGCTCTTCGGCTTCATTATCTCAACAGTCGGTTGTTATTTCGGCATGTCCACACGCGGCGGTACCCAGGGCGTCGGCCGCTCCACAACCCAATCCGTTGTTGTCAGTTCGGTGTTGATTATCTTGGGCGATTTTTTGATCAGTAAGTTAACCATTGGACTCTTTGGCCGCTAGAGGCGAGGATACAATTTGCGCCAAAAATGTTTCATGCACCCGCTTTGTATCAGGGCACGGCTTTAGCCGTGCCGTTCGAGGTCAAAAACATCGCGGGCTTTAGCCCCTGGTAGCTGCGGCCATTGAGCCTCTGGAACTAACCTATGTCGACCACGGAAACCGTTCCATCCCGAGAGCCTGCCATCGGCGATCCCAACGCGCCGGTCGTCTCCTTTGAACACGTTTCCATCGGCTTCGACGGCCACTCTGTCCTGCTCAACATCAGCTTCCAGGCCCGCTCCGGAGAAATGGTCATCATCCTCGGCCCTGCCGGCGGCGGCAAAAGCATTCTGCTCAAGCTCGCCAACGGCCTCATCGCTCCCGACGCCGGCCGTGTCCTTCTCTTCGGCAAAGACATCAACAAACTCACCCAGGCGGAGATGTTCGATTTCCGCAGCCACATCGGCATGGTCTTTCAAGAAAGCGCCCTTTTCGATTCTCTCTCTGTCCGCGATAACGTCGCCTATCGGCTGATGGAAGAGCATGACGACCCGGAAGACGTGAATCGCCGCGTCGTCGAGTCCCTGAAATTTGTCGAACTCGAACACGCCATCGACAAATTTCCCGACGAGCTTTCCGGTGGCATGCGCCGCCGCGTCGCCATCGCTCGCGCCATCATCACCCAGCCCAGTCTGCTGCTCTACGACTCGCCCACCGGCGGCCTCGATCCCATTACTTCGACCACCATTATTGAGCTGGTCATGAAGCAGCGCGACGTCTACGAAAGCACCGCCCTGCTGGTCACGCATCGCCTGCAGGACGCCTTCACCCTCGCCACCCATCGCTTCAACATGAAGACCAACCAGATGGAGCGCATCGAAAACGACGGCGTCGATCCCAACACCACCCTTATGGTGCTCAAGGAAGGCCACATCGCCTTCACCGGCTCCCTCGTCGATCTCCTCCGTTCGAAAGATCCCTACATCCAGGAATACCTGGCGTAGAAGCCCGCGAATGATCGTGACATTGAAAATGAATTCGAGTCATTCTGGGGTCGCCGCGGCGACCGAAGAATCCAGAGGGTGATGGCTCCGTCAATCAATGCGGTCGCCTGCGCTCCTTTCGGCGAACTCACCTCCCGATATAATTTCCGCATGAACACGCCTCAGGCTGGAATCTTCGCCCTTGGAACCTCATCGCACGCCTATCTGGAGTTTGACCTTCTCGACACCGCCAAATTGCAGCAGTTCGCCTCCACCATCGCCGCCATCCGTGAACCACGCACCACCACCGGCGGAGTGAACTTCGTCATCGGCTTTCGTCCTGAACTCTGGCGCAAAATGGTTCCCGACGACGCCCCTGCAGGCGTCGAGGGCTTCAACAAAAACATCCAGGGCATCGAAGACTTCGTCATGCCGGCCACGCAACACGATGCGCTGGTCTGGCTGTCCAGCAGTACGTATGACGTCGTCTTCGATATGGCTCGCTCCGTCATTCACGACCTTGCAGGCCAGGCCTCGCTCGCGGACGAAACTTCAAGTTGGGCCTACCGCCACGATCGCGACCTGACCGGCTTCATCGATGGCTCGGAAAATCCCACCCTGCTCGAAGCTCCCGCCGATGCGCTCTTGCCCGATGGCGTTCCCGGCGCCGCCGGCTCAGTCCTCTTATTGCAAAAGTGGAAGCACAAAACAGCGGAGTGGGAAGCTCTCCCAGTCAAGCAGCAGGAGCTCATCATGGGACGCACCAAGGCCGACAGCACGGAACTGGAGAACAAGCCCGAGACCTCCCACGTCGCTCGCACCGATCAGGACGACTTCGGCAACATCTTTCGTCGCAACATGCCCTACGGAAACGTCGAAGACCACGGCACCGTGTTCGTTGGCTTCAGCACCGATCAAAAACGGCTATCCAAAATGCTCGACAGCATGGCCGGCCTCGTCAACGGCCAGCGCGACGCACTCACCCGCTACACCCAGCCCCTCACCGGCTCCTACTACTTCGTCCCCTCCGTAGAAAGCCTCCTCCGCCTCCAGTAGCAACCAGAGGACCAGCATGCATCCGCGCTCAATGGATAACACCTGGGTGCCCCACATCTCGCTTCTGAGATGTGGGATTGCGGTTCCCGAGCGATAACTTATGCGAGAAGTTGTAATGCCGTAGGAATGTGGCAAAATTTCCGTATGTCAACGGGATTGTTTATGGGTGTTCGCTCTTCGTTTGTCGAAGAGGCGCAAGACTCGGCCGCCGCATTTCTTGATGCAATCAACTTAGGGTTGACTCAGCAGGGTCTTCCTCGTTACACAGACCCGACTTCACCTCCAAGTGTCTATTCGGGCAGATTATTCGGCCGCTCAGCCCTCGATCACCATTCCTCCCGGGTTCTCGTAAAAATAGCAGAATTGGGAGTCAACTCAAGGGACAGTCCGAACCTCGCGCTCATCCGAGACAATCCGTTTCGGCTGACCTTTGTCTCGATTGATTTCGCTCCTCCGTTCCGTTCTCGGTATCAAGAGAGGATCGCTGGAAGTCCCGCTCAGATTTGGATCGGTTCGTTACCGCGCCTACAAATCGAGCTGCAATTTCTCGCCACCAATCTTCGAATTCCAATGACGGGTGGCCACCTGAGAGACGAAACAGCCATCGCAATCAACAAATTCGAATCACTCTATGACGGCGACTCCACCGAATTGTCGGAACATGAACGAACAGCTTGGCTGGCGCTCTACGAAGGCGCTCGATTAGCGATGGATCACAATGTTGCTTTATCGCTCGCCGGTTGATCTCAACCGATTACAGCCGTACAGCCCATAAACCATCCTTATCCGACCGAGGGGAAGATTCACGCGGTCTCGGATCACTACCTGCGAGCCGCTCCACCCGTATCAAATCGCGAGTCGAGCAGGCATCCACATAAGCGCACGCCGCAAAGATCAGTTCCTGTCGCAAAATCTCGAACTGCTTCTCCGGCGCGCTCGACTCCAGGATCCTGCGGCTCACCCCAGCCATCATTCCCTGAAGCATCGAGGCGACAAGCTGTGGATCGCGTCGCAAGCGATTCAGAGGAACTCGCCAGCATCCGGAGAATCGCCTGATTGATCCTCGTTCCCATCTGCTGCACAATTTTCGCCCCGTCTACATCGGAGCTCACAGAATAGAGAGCAACGCTCGTCTTCGCATTTTTCATCTTGGCCGTGAGAAATGCGGTGATCACTGCAGTCACCATCGGCTGCAGCCTGGCTCCCCTCTGTTCCTTGCAAGCAAGTTCGACCGCCTCCGCCACTTCGACCATGTGACGCCGCAAAGCAGCCTGCAACAGCGCGCTCTTATTCGGAAAATATTGGTACAGGGTTCCAACCGACACGCCTGCCCGCGACGCAACTCGAGTCGTGGTCAGCCGTTCCTTGCCGACCTGCAGCAAAACCTGAAGCGTGGCTTCCAGAATCGCGTCCACGCTGGCCACGGAACGCGCCTGCACCGGCGTTTTACGGGGCTCTAACACGGCATGGGCACGCTGCACCAAATGCGAACTCCTAAACTGAAGCTTCCTTCATCCAATCCTATGGGATCACAAAAATATAATGGACCAACCTGAAGGAGAAATGAATGACGAAGCAAATAGAAAATCAGATTGACCTTGGCGGCAATTTCACCTTCCCCGGAACTTCGATGACTGTCAAACGCGTGGGCTATGGTGCGATGCAGCTTGCGGGTCCGCAGGTCTGGGGACCACCGCGCGATCCGGACGCCGCGATTGCCGTTCTCCGCGGCGCAGTTGAATCCGGCGTGAACCACATCGACACCAGCGATTTCTATGGCCCCCACGTGACCAATCAGCTTATCAAGCAGGCCCTCCACCCTTATCCCGAGGACCTGGTCATCGTCACCAAGGTCGGCGCTCGCCGTGGCGCAGACAAGTCCTGGTCGCACGCTCTT
The DNA here is from genome assembly GCA_963794795.1 of uncultured Acidobacteriota bacterium. Classification (GTDB taxonomy): domain Bacteria; phylum Acidobacteriota; class Terriglobia; order Terriglobales; family Acidobacteriaceae; genus JAKAAZ01. The sequence goes on from CAWCFC010000025.1 coordinate 32,852, forward strand.
TCACCTCAGGAAATCACCGATGCCGTCCATGACAACCTCCGCAATCTCGGGCTCGACAAGTTAGATGTTGTCAATCTTCGCGTGGGAGGAATCGCAGCGCCATCGGAAGGATCCATCGAAGAGCCGTTGACCGTCCTTGCCGAACTCAAGCAACAAGGCCTGATTCGCTATCTCGGATTAAGCAACATCAGTCCCACACAGATGGCAGAAGCTCAGAAGATTACAAACATCGTCTGCGTGCAGAATTTCTACAACGTCGCCAATCGCAGCGATGATGCCTTCATTCACGACCTCGCAACCCAGGGCATTCCATATGTTCCGTTTTTCCCGCTGGGAGGATTCACCCCCCTGCAATCCTCGACCCTCGACACAGTGGCCTCGTCGTTGCAAGCCACGCCAATGCAGGTCGCGCTTGCCTGGCTCCTTCATCGCTCGCCCAACATTCTGCTCATCCCCGGCACATCCTCCGTCCAGCATCTTCGCGAAAATCTCAAAGCCGCAACCCTGCGCCTTCCTCCTGAAATGATCGCCAGCCTCGACTCCATCAGCGCAGTTCCAGCGCTGCCACAATGACCGCGTCACGCATAAAGGGTGGCCCGCTCAACCCACCCTTCACTCTTCCCCAGGCACACACTTCTCCATTCAAATTACTTTTTCATGGCCTTCATGTCGTGTCCGTTCTGGTGCAGGATCAAATACGAGACGTCACCCTTGTCATTCGTGAAAAACTCCACCTCAGCATCCACGATCTTCAAGAAGAACTTTGTCTGTGATTCCGGGAAAATCGGGATCCTTTGTTGATCTGTGGCTTGCGTCATCAGCTGCTCCCCCTCCACCGTAAAGGTCAGGCTAAACGTCGGACTCAACGCGTACGTCCCGACATACTTAGCCAGAACCTTCGGATCAACTTTCACCTCGGTCCGTACAACAGGATGAAAATCCGCCCAACCATATTCCTTCGCAATACTGCGCATCACCTGATCTGCAAGGAACGATCCCCCTTGCGCATTCGTCATCACGACGGCTCCATCGCCATGATGCTCGTAAGCAACAAACAAGCTTTCAAAACCCTCGTTCACTCCACCGTGGCTAAAATACGGGTCTGCCGCAGAACCACCGACCTCCACTCCAAGGCCCCAATTTCCCTTTCCCGGAGTGAGCATCTGTTCAGTCATACTTTGCGACAAAACATGATTGGCCTTTCCCACGAGCGATTGCTGCACCTCGATGCAGTAGCGAGCCAGGTCTGATGGAGTCGTCCATAATCCGGCCGCAGCCATTTCAGGATAAGTATGAGCCCCTCCCGGCACCGCTGCGCCGTGACCGTCATAGGGTGTCGCAGCATCTGGCTTCAACTCCGTGGGCAGCGGCTGCTGGTATGTGCTGTACGTCATCCCAATGGGAGCCAGCACCGTATCGTGCATCAATTTCGGAAACGGCTCCTTCGTCACATCCAGCAACATTTGCTGCATCACGATATATCCTCCGCCGGAATAGTTCCATTTGCTCCCCGGCTCGCTCTCCAAAACGATCGCTCCCGTATTGGCCGGCTTCGTTCCGTCAAGAACTTGGGCCAGAGTCGGAACCGGCTCTCCCGCGGCATATCCCGGAAATCCGTGAACAGTAAACCCGGCGGTGTGGGTCAGCAGTTCGCGAAGCGTAACATCCTTCCCATTCGCAACTGGACTTGGCGGTACCTTCCAGGAAACCAATTCCGTGTTTACATTCGCATTCAGCGAGATTTTCTTCTCCTGCACCTGGTGCAATGCCGCCATCGCTGCCAGCGGCTTACTAATGGACCCAGCCTGGAACAGTGTGCCCGCGTCCACCGGCGCGCCTCCCAGCTGTTTCACGCCGAATCCTTGCGCCCACTCGATCGATCCATTGTGGATGACGGCAATACTCACCCCGGGAATATGCAACTCCTCCATCCGCTGGGTTAGGTTCGGACAGGGTTGCGGGTCGTCCTTCACCACCACCGCCCCCGGCAGGCACGCGATGACTTTCGCAATATGTTGTTGTTCGATGGTAGAGACGGTTTGCGGCGAAGAGGCCGCCGGTGCAACTAACAATTGGCTGGCGAAGCAAATAACAGCGCAGTATCCTGCGAGCTTCGATATCGTGACCATATAAGTCATCCTCGGCGTGGTCACGCTCATCCGTTTCGGAGGAACAAAGCCCGACCGACCTCAGCTTATCGCACCCCCCTAAACGCGCAAATTCCCGGCCACCCTGCACTGTCCTGCAAGCCAGCCGGGAACGTTCTTCCCTCGCCGAGATCTAAGCGCTCTTCAACGAAGCCATATCAATCGAGAAGCGATACTTCACATCCGACTTCAACAGCCGCTCATACGCCTCATTCACCTTCTGGATCGGAATCACTTCCACATCGGCGGTAATATTATTCGCCCCGCAGAAATCCAGCATCTTCTGCGTCTCCGCAATGCCGCCAATCGGCGAGCCGGAAACACTGCGCCGTCCCATGATCAATGCGAACGCCGGAATCTCAAACGGCTTGTTCGGCGCGCCCACCAGCGTCAGGTTTCCGTCGCGAGCCAGCAGGTTGATGTATGTGTTGATGTCGTGATTCGCGGAGACAGCATCCAGGATGAAGTCGAAACTGCCGGCATGCTTCGCCACTTCATTGGCGTTGCGCGAAACCACAACCTCATCCGCACCCAGCCGCAGCGCATCTTCTGTCTTGCCTGGCGAAGTCGTGAACAGCACCACATGTGCTCCCAGCGCATGCGCGAACTTCACCCCCATGTGGCCTAATCCGCCCAGCCCCACAATGCCAACCTTTTTTCCCTTCGTCACACCCCAGTGATGCAGCGGAGAAAAGGTCGTGATCCCGGCGCACAACAGCGGCGCTGTTCCGGCCAGGTCCAGGTTTGCCGGAACCCTCAACACAAAGCGCTGATCGACCACCACGCTATCCGAGTAGCCCCCATACGTAACGCCGCCGGTATGCTTGTCTGGAAAGTTATAGGTCAGGGTAAAGTTCGGGCAGAACTGTTCCTCGCCCCGTTTGCACTCCGGACAGGTCCCGTCGGAGTCGACCATGCACCCCACCGCCGCCAGGTCGCCCACCTTAAACTTCGTAACGCCGCCACCCACTTTGGAGACGCGACCAACAATCTCGTGTCCCGGCACGCAAGGGTAAACGGTCGGCATCACTTCCTTCCACTCATTGCGAACCTGGTGCAGGTCAGAGTGGCAAATGCCGCAGAAAAGTATCTCGATCTGTACGTCCGTCTCGGTTGGATCGCGCCGCGCGATCGTGGTAGAAGCTAGCGGCGATGTCGCACTGGTAGCGGAGAAAGCTTTTGCGTTGTACATATCTCTTCTTTCGATGCTGCCTCATTTGGAAAATATGCAAAACCTGCCCAACGACTCATCCTATGCCCACGCAGCAAATCCGCATCCGCTCCTCTTCCTACCCCAGTGCAAATATTTCATCCGAATCCCGCCAATGTCCCGTATTGCCCCCTATTGTCCTCACTCGAACCTTGTAAGTCCTACACTTCGACCCTAAGGTGGTTTCACGCAGTTGGCTTCCAGGTCCGCTGTGCACTCACAACGGGTGTGCGGCACTCCTCCCTCATGATGCAACTCCGTAATTCATTGATCCAGAGGAGACCCACGTGAAAATCGCAATCGCTCTTGCGGCCGTAGCGGCGCTGTCGGTTGGCAGCCTCGCGGCCAGCGGCCAGCAATACGAAACAGCCGTCTCACTGCCGGGAATCGTCGGCGCAACTACCTACAATGCGGTCCCGCAGGGTTTCGACCCTGTCTATGCTTCGCAACAACAACTGCAGGAATATGGCTTTCCGAACCGCCCGGATCCCAACGACGCCAAGGCCTACGCCGACTGGCTAAAAGCCGTCAGCGTTACCCGCATCACACCCCAGTTGGTCGCGACCAATCGCTATCATCTGCCCAACCAGCGCCTCACCAAGGCCGTGGTGGAAGGCAACACCGCCCAAAGCACCTCCGGAAACTGGAGCGGATGGTCCCTGATCGGGGGTAGTCCCGTCTTTGACGAGGTGGTCGGCCTCTGGGTCGTTCCCAGCGTGAACAATCAATTTTCTTCGATCAACGGCTACATGTCGGAGTGGGTCGGCATCGACGGCAACTGCAAATGTAACGACCTGATTCAGGACGGCACAGAGCAACAATGGACGGGCGGCAAGGCCACCTACTACGCCTGGGTTGAATTTATTCCTGAGTCTGAAATCGTCGTTCCCAATTTCCCGGTCGCGCCGGGCGATGTGATCTATGCCTACTCGTCCGTTGGAGTCAAAAGCGGCAAGCTCACGGGCTTCTACTACATCGCCAACTACAACACCAAAAAATCCATTTCTACTTCGCTCACCATCCCGCCCAATACCACATTCTCCGGCCAATCAGCGGAATGGATCGTTGAGCGCACAGAGGTGGGTGGTTCGTTCACCAACCCGTTGCCCTTTTATGCGGACGCCTACATGGATGACGCGTACGCCTACCGCAGCGGCTCAACTCACGCAATCGCATACACGAGTGAAGCAAATGAGGATATCGTCATGGCACAAAGCGGCACTTCGCTCTCCAATTCCACCGAGCAAGATTCGGATTCGATGTGGTTTCACTGGCTGGCGTACTAAGTACCTAACGCTATTCCAGTAAATCACTTAGAAAAAAGCGAGCGGCGATTGCGTCGCTCGCAGCTTCCCGAAGCTGAATCGGACATCTGTGGTTCAGCTCGACTTTCACCGGCCACCCTTGCGTTGCCCCTTACATCCGTTGGTGCCTGGCCAGCACCGTTGTTTCATCCTGCCGCCGGCGGAGCCGCCAGGCTTCCCGGCAGCTCCTTCCATCCAACCACCCTCATCGACCCGCTTCTTCACTCGATCGAAAGAGCGCCAGAAAGGTACTGTGTCACCGCGATCGCCCTTTTCGCGCTACGGAGTCGTAAAGTGGTACACCCCGCTCTTCACGGGATCGACCTTGCCGTTGGCACCCATGGATCCCACGCTGTAGTAGTACTTCGTCTTCGGCTTCAGGCCGTCCACGCGCACACGGAAAATCGTGTCGGGGTGACTCTGGTTCAGTTGGATATGGCTCTTCGCTGTCTCGTCCAGATGCGCAGGATCGGCACCGTAATGGACGACGCCGAAGTGCTCGGGAGTTCCTCCAGGATTATTGCTTGTCCACCGGATGATCGCGAGGCCATCGACGATCGACTCGATTTCGGGGCCCTTCGTAATCTGGACATGCGCCGCTCTCGGGGTCGGACTCAGCAACTGGGCGTGCGAAATCTGCGGACCGCAGATCGTAAGTGAAAAAAGCACCGCTACACACGGGATTGCCGACGACAGAAGAAATTTGCGGAAATGCAGACCGTTCATGGATAGACCTCGGAAGAATTGGATATTCCAACGAAGAATCAAGACAGGGTACATAGAGTCGACTCCATGCACCCCGTCTTGGCAAGGATTGGTCCTATTGCACTTGCCTCATTAGTTCCACTTGCCGCCTAAGCACATCGGCGGAAATGATCGACGTATTCCCCTGCGTCGCAGCGTTGCCGCCGGTCATGCAGGCTCCGGTATACGTATTTGCATCGGGGTAAGCTACTGTGTATCCATCACTCAACGTTTGCAGGAAGGCGACGATCTGGTCTTCTTCCTGATCCGTCAGGCCCAGGTTGCCGGTGGTCATGTCGATATTCTGACTTACCTCGGGCTCAGGCCAGCAGTTTACTCTCTCGGTTGTTCCCGCCGGGCAATTCCCGGACGACACGGCCATCCGGTACTTGTCTCGCGTGTTGTAAAAGTGAACGAGTTGCTTCAGGCTCTTGATATATCCGTTGTGGAAGAACTCCTTCTGGAAGTATGGCCCGGGAGCTTCTGTAGTGGGGCATTTTGGCGGTGCAAACCCCGCATCGCGAGCCGTCATCACCTGCATCTGACCATCGACCGTCGATGCAAATTGCCTCCAGGTGGAGTTTGGACTGGGAGCCGATCCATATCCGCTTCTCAGGAAGGTTCCGAGGCCATAATCGGTGTACGCATAACCTGCTGGGTTGACTGTGTAGCCGACGGAATCCGGTGTCGTCTCGTAATAGAACGCGACCCTCGGATTCTTGGGCAGTCCCTCGTTCGCCGAACCGAAGCAGGTGAACAGCGGTGTCACTTGCGCTGCTACTCCCGTATCTTCCGCGCTGGTATCGGTTGGGGCCGGTGCCGTCGATCTGCCATCCAGGTGACAGGAATTGCAGTTTCCTTTGCCGTTGAACAGCTTGAATCCAGCCTCCTCGTTTGCGGTCAACTTATACTTGCCCGCCAGATATGCATCAAACTTCGAGGTGAACGGACTCACAGCCAGGCTGTGCTCGTAAGCATTCAGTGACTGCGCCCAGTGATCGTAATCTGAATTGGCCCGATCGCGATCGCCAGGACTCAGAGCAATGGGTTGCGTGTTGCCTCCCAATGAAGCAGCCCCGTTTGGAGTAGCGCAGATCTGCGCCGTATCAGAAGGCCAAACGATGTCGAGCGACCCGGCGCCCCATACCGTCTCGAACAGCGCTTTGTACTTCGATAGGGAAAGCTTGTACGCGATGCACGCCGTATCCGGGTTGCCCATCTCGTCAGGATCGACGGGAGGAAATTGCGACTGCTCGGCAGAAGGATTCCGGATCAGATATCCCGTGGCGCGCGAATCCCAGAAATTACCACCAAAGAACAAACCTTGTGTGGCGTCGTACTGAAGCGTTGGAAAGTAACTTGCATAGGTGTATCTTTGCGCCGTCCTCTTGGCGGCGCGAAAATGGACGGATCCGGGATACGCGATCATTGTTAGGTTGACTGACGGGATCGGCCCGCTGAACGCTGCGTATGGCATGTGGCAGGATGCGCAAGCCACATTTTCGTTGGGAGATATGGTTCGATCAAAATTCATCAGCTTACCCAGGATCTCAACAGAGGCCTGGCCGCTGTTCTGAAGGATTGGAGGATTTCCCGCAACAGTCGGAGGCGGCAACGCCTTCCACTGGGCGAGCGCCTCAGCTTCAATGCCGTTGACCTCTCGCAGAACCCTCGCAAGTTCGGAATTGATATCCGAGGGCAGAATTCCAGGCGGGTATGGGTTGTACACCGTTGGCGTAACGGCCGCGCTCTGTGCTCGGACGTGATACGAAGGATCGAAGGAGGCGGCAGCGACGACGACACAGAACACTGTCACCCCTATGATGAGTTTTTTGGGACTCATGAGTAACCTCCATGGCTGGCTTGCTTGCATGGAACTACTTTCGAGGCACTAGGCTTAGGGGAGGAGACGGGAACGGGCGGTCGCACCTCGACGAGCATTGGATGGGTTGGGTTCTTTCGGAGGCTAATGAGCTCGCCGCATCTTCTTTGGAACAGGGCAAAGGGATGGGCCGACCGGGCTCACTAGCAGGCCACGGGTCGATCTTTGGGGGCTAATGAACTCGCCGCATCTTCCCTGGGACCAGATAAAAGGCGCGAGGACCGGGCTCATTAGTAGGCCGCGGGTCGATCAAAAACAAGGGTAGTGTGACACCAGTCACAATGGCTGTCAATAGGTTTAGAAGGGCATTTCTAATTAACTTTTGGCGTGCAGCAAGTGGCTGTTTGCGCCTGCCCTCCAAACAACTCTTCGCGCCCTCGCCGCATCCAATCCACCCTCTTTACCCCCAAAATTTCTAGTGGACCTCCAGAACCGGATGGTGCAAATCGATGTTGCGTCGGCGCAGTAGCGATTCAATTGAGAATCGGCGTCTCGATTCCTGGAAAGAAATAGCCTCCTTCTTCGGACGCGACGAGCGCACCGTAAAACGTTGGGAGCGAAGTCGGTCCCTCCCTGTCCACAGAATCCCCGGCGGCGAACGCGGAGGAGTGTTCGCCTATACCACCGAACTGACCCAGTGGATGAATACCCCGCATGCCGCAACGGACAATCCTCCGCAGCCGGTTCATGCTGCACTCTTTGAAGTGAAGGCTGCCGAAATCCCCCCGCCCGTCGCGCCCAACCCCGCAGTTGCTGCGCTCCCAGCCTCCACACCGTGGCTGAAATCCGCCCTTGTCGCGGCAGGCATAGTGGGCGTCATTCTATCCATTCTTCATTTCGCCCCGTTTCACTTCCGCGGAGCTACACCCGCCAACCTTGCACACGCCATCCACCCCCAGAATCCCGAAGCCGAGGAACTGTACCTGCGCGGCCGCTATTACTGGAACCGAAGGACCGGTGACGACCTGAATCATGCGGTCGAGGATTTTACCCAGGCCATCGCGCACGATCCCTCCGATGCCAAAGCCTACGCCGGCCTCGCCGATAGCTATAACCTGATCCGCGAATTCAGTTCGATGCCCGAATCAGAAGCCTATCCTCGTGCCTACGCCGCCGCATCCAAAGCCGTCGCCCTTGACGATTCGCTCGCGGAGGGTCATCGGGCCCTCGCCTTCGATCTCTTCTATTGGAAGTGGGATATCCCGAATGCCTTGAAGGAATATCAGAAAGCGATCCGGCTCGATCCCAACAACGTGGAAGCCCATCATTGGTACGCGACGGCTCTCCTTGACCTGGCAAGATTCAACGAGTCGCTGGCGGAGATTGAGCATGCCCGAACCTTGGACCCTACATCCCCGGCCATCCTGGCAGATCGGGGACTCATCCTCTTTACCTCCGGCGATCAGTCCGGCGGCATCACCGCTCTCCGGGAAATCGAGCAAAGCGAGCCGCAGTTCCTTTCTCCTCCTCGATATCTTGCAGCAGCCTTTCTCATCCAGGAGGATTATCCCAATTTCATCACCGAGATGGAACGCGCTGCTGCCATTTCCAAAGATCCACAAGCGATGGCAATCGCCAAAGCGGCTCGCACAGCCTGGACGGCAGGCGGCAAGCGTCCCATGCTCGAAGCCATGAAGCGCGTTCAGCAAACATGGTTTGACCAGGGCCACACTTCCGGGTACGACCTCGCCTATACCTGCTTGTTATTGGGCGAAAAAGCCGAGGCCATCCACTATCTGCAGGCGGCATTGTCCGCCCGCGATACCAGACTGTTCTTGATCAGTCGAAATCGCTTCCAGACCGATCTCAAAGACGATCCCCAATTCGAACAGCTCAAGCTCCAGTTACAGGCGTACGAACACTAAGGTCCGCGGCGAGGAAATCTTCCCCGCCATCAGCCTTCGCTCACGCGCCAATTTACTTGAAGAACTCGCTCATCCCCGCCGCGTTCGCCGCTTCGGCCGGCTGACTCGACAACCCCAGCAGTTCCATCTCCGTCCGCAACATACTCTGGTGCTGATAAATCGTGCTGGAGGTCTGCTTATAACCCGCCTTGACGTTCGGCCCCCACATCACCACAGCCACATGCCCACCGCCATGCGCCGTATCGCTGTCTACGCTTTCGTCAAAATCCACAATCAGCACTCCCGTCCCTCCCGGTTCCCAAGAGGAGTTCGTCGACAACGGTGCGATCACTTTGGAATGCAGCCATGTATCGGCCTGCTGCGCGGAGCCACTGTGGGCATCGTCATCAATGTTCGGAACGACAAAGGAGTACTCCGGCAGCGTACCCTTCGCTACATCGGTCGCAAATTGTGTAAACGGGAAGATATGCGCGTCCGCGACTGTTTTGCTGTCGGCAATGTCGGAAAGCAATGCGAACGGATTGTGTCGGATCACATAAAGTCCCGTATTGCCGCCAATATACCCTTGCGGTATGCCTTCCGCGTAGATCCGGAAGGTCGTCCCGGAAGAAAGCATCCGCCGCGCGATGTTGTTCACATTCCACACCTTGGTGGAGCTGTCATTGGTTGTCAACACTTGCCCCGTCGTCAACATGAAATAGTTTCCGATGGAGGGATGCACGTTGGCATAGTAGTGGGTCGCCAGCGCTCCTTCGCGGATCAGTTGATTCAGGTTCGGCCAAACACTGGTCTGGCCCACCACGCTGGAGTAGCTGCGATTCTCCTCCATCACGATCACCACATGACTACTGTGCGGCATGACTGCAGATGCTTTACTCTGCGATTGGATTGGGTTGTTCATCGAAGCGCCGCCACCGCCGCAACCTGCGACCGCGAGCGCCAAAATTGAAATTACTGGTAGAGATAGAAATCCATACTTCACGGGTTTCTCTCCTTGGGGTATGAGATAAACGCCGCCTGGGGCAGTAGCCAGGGCTTAGGGAGCCGAGGTATTTCAGTACTCCTACGTGCGACGCATCTTTTGCGCACCTGGTTGCTCGTATGTCTTACACATCTAAGAGTAAAGATGGCAGAAGCGGCCGGCTGCAATTTGCCGCTGGAAGGTTTAGTTGCTGAAATTTCCCCAAGGTCTATCGGAGAACAATTGCGTAGAATGTCTGGGAGCCGACACAGATTATGTCACTGCCATGGGGCGATTCGGACACGCCTCACCTAATGCAAAACTTTAGCCATAATCTCTAACGAACTCTCGCCCTTAGTTGTTGCGCAGCGCAATCATCGGATTGATCCTGGAAGCTCGCCACGCCGGCAGGTATTCCGCCAGCAGCGCAACCGCAAGCAGCAACAGCGCAACCGCAAAAAACGTTTTTGGATCGGATGCCGCCGTGCCGAATAATAGTGCCGCAACCAATCGCGACGAAGCCAGCGACAAACTCAGGCCGACCACCATCCCTAGCAGCACCAGCCGCAATGTTTTCCAGATCACGTCGAATTGAACATTCCATCGCGACGCACCCAGCGCCATGCGAATGCCAATCTCCTGCGTCCGCTGCGTTACCGAGTAGGAGATAACACCATAAATCCCGAGCGACGCCAGCAACAATCCCAACCCCGCGAAGATGTCCACCAACAAGACGAAGAAACGCCGTGGCGATACTGCATGATCCACCAGGCTCTGGATGGGTTGAAACTCAGCCGCTGGCTGCCCGTGATTGATCTGCCGCAGCGTAGTCAACACGCTCGAGGCCAGCACATCGGGCGGCACTTTAGTCCGCACTACAAGTTCGCCTCCTTCAGGCCCATATTGCGGTGCCGCTCCGCTCAGATACATTTGCCAGCCCGGATCGCCCTCGACGCTGCTCTCGCGAACGTCTGCTACCACCCCGATCACCCGCGCCTCCTGCGCCGCCAGCGTATGCGATCCGCCCAATCGGATCCTGCCCCGGCCACAATTTGCGCGCAACCGTTTCATTGATGATGACTGCAGCTTGGCTCTTGGAGTTGTCATCCCAATTAAAATCTCGGCCTTTGACCAATCGCATCCCGATCGCTCTCAGATACCCCGGAGACACGATAAACACATAGGTATCCTGCAACTCTCCCGGACGATACGTCTGCCCTTTCGCCGAAATGCCCCAGCTTCGGTTGCGACTCAGCGGCAGGCTATCGGAGATGCCCGCGGTTTCGACGCCGGGAATTGTCTCCACACGACGGATGACCTCTTGCCAGATCGCGCTTCTCTTTGCGGCGTTGCCACCATCGTCGTATTCCACGCTGATCGCCGCCGCATGACTGGGCTCGAATCCAAGATCGACATCCAGAATGCGCAGAAAGCTGCGCAGCAGCAGCCCCGCGCCCACCAGTAACACACATGCCAGCGCAACTTCAGACACCACCAGCGCCGATCGCAATCCTTCGTGCTTTTTACCTCCGCCCGCGCCGCTGCCGGAATCCTTCAGCGTCTCCTGCAGATTTCCCGACGACATCTTCAGCCCCGGCATCAGCCCAAACGCCGCCCCACTCACAATCGCAATTGCCACCGTCCATGCCAGCGTTGCGCCATCGATCTTCAGATCGCTCAACAGCGGCAGCGCAATCGATCCCTGGTGCGCAAGAAATTCAATCACCGCGAATGCAATTCCCAATCCCACCAACGCACCCGCTCCAGAAAGAATCAGGCTCTCCGTCAGCAACTGTCGAATCAATCGCCCTCGTCCTGCACCCAGAGCAGTCCGCATCGCAAATTCCTTGCTGCGTGCCGCCGTTCGTGCCAACAGCAGATTCGAAAGATTCACGCAAACAATCAGCAGGATCATGCCCACCGCGCACCACAACACAATCAAAGATCGATGCAGCTTTCCCGTGACATATTGCTTCAGCAGCACCCCCCTTCCCGTGTAATCCGCATGCCACTCCGGATGGTGCACACTTGCGTCCAACTTCGGAAACAGCAGATCAGCTTCTGCCTGCGCCATCGCCAGCGTTACTCCCGGTTTCAGCCGGCCCATCAATGCCAGGACATTTCCGTCATCTTGAAAATCGTTCATCACGAACGGAGTAAAAATATCGACCTTCAAGCCCGGTGAAAATACAGACCCGAAATCAAAAGTCTTCGGCATCACACCCACTACCGTCACCGGCGTGCCATTCAGATCAATCGCCTGCCCAACAATGCCGCGGTCGCCATGAAACTGCCGTTTCCAGAACGGATAGGCCAGCAACACCGCCGGCCGGCCCTTCGGCAGACATTCCTCTGCGGTAAACAAGCGCCCCAGCATGGGTTGCACTTGCAGTGTCTGAAAAAAATTCCCCATGACCAGCATTCCTGTTACGGGCTGCGGTATGCCGTGTCCCCCCAGCTTGTAATTCATGTAGGAAGAAAACGCGAAATATCCAGTCACCTGCTGGAACGATTTGTTCCGTTGCTGATATTCCTGAGTGGCATCCGTCGAATACGTCATGCTGGAGTCGCCGCCCTTGGGATCTGTCCTCGTGATTCGAATCAGCCGTTGCGAATCAGGAAATGGCAGCGGTCGCAGCAGAATCGTATTCACCACGCTGAACACCGCAATGTTCGCGCCAATGCCCAGCGCCAGGATCAGCACCGCCACCACCGTAAACGAGCGGTCCCGCCGCAATGTCCGCAACGTGTAACGAACGTCCTGCATCAACACATCAAGCCACGGAATTCCGCGCGCCTCACGCTGTCGCTCCCTCGCCTGCTGCACGCCGCCAAATCGCGCCAGCGCTTTTCGCCGCGCTTCCGCCTCCGGCATTCCCTGCCGCAGGTTCTCTTCCACCGCCAACTCCACATGGCTGGCCAGCTCCGCTTCCATCTCCGAATCGCGTTCCGGCTTGTGAAGGAACGACAGCACCCGGTTCCAGGCCTCTCGCATCGCGCCCATCACAGCTCTCCCTCTGGCGGCATCGATAGCACCCGGCCCATCACGTTGGAAAGCCGCTGCCAGTGCGCCGCATCTTTCGCCAGTTGCTTGCGGCCGCTTTTCGTAATGGCGTAGTACTTCGCCTTGCGATTATTTTCCGAGGTGCCCCACTCCGCGGAAATCCATCCCCGCTGCTGCAGCCGCACCAGCGAGGCATAGATCGTTCCCTGGTTCAGCAAAATCTCGTCGCCACTTACCTGCTCAATGCGGCGCGCAATGCCGTAGCCATGCAGCGTGCCCAGCGTGGCCAGTGTCTGCAGCACCATCAAGTCCAGAGTTCCCTGCAGCAAATCCAGCTTCACGTCGCCCATCGCGCCTCTCCTGTGTCGATGCCACATAAGTATGCCATAAGATTCTGTGGCATGGCCACAGGAAACCGCACATGCCTCGTCCCGACCCGAATCACCTCGATTCAGGCGATCGCGTTTCAATTTTTCTGCTTATTTCTGGACGAAGAATTCGTTCATCAAAGGCGCGCCCGCCGCGGCTCCCGGAGGATTCGACAAGCCCAGCAATTCCATCTCCGTGGCCAGCAGGCTCTGGTGCTGATACACAGTATTCGAGCTTTGCCGATACCCCGCCGTCACCATCGGTCCCCACAACACGCACGCCACATGGCCGCCGCCGTGCGTTGTGTCGCTGGTGGCTGCTTCATCGAAATCCACAATCAGCACTCCATCCCCGCCCGGCTCAAACGCGGAGTTGGTCGACAACGGCCCAATCACCTTCGACTGCAACCACGTATCCGCCTGCTGCGCGGTTCCATTGTGTGCATCATCATTCACGTCAGGAACAATAAAGGAGTATTCCGGCAGCGTCCCGTTCGCCAGATCCGTCGCAAACTGCGTGAACGGCCACATGTGCGCCTTCGCCACCGTCGTATCATCGGCAATGTCCGACAGCAGCGCGAAAGGATCGTGCCGGATCAGGTACGCTCCCGTATTTCCGCCCACATATCCCTGCGTGATTCCCTCTGCATAAATCCGGAATGAAACTCCCGCCGCCAACATGCGCCGCGCAATATTGTCCACGTTCCACACCGTGGTCGAGTTGTCATTGTTGGTCAGGATCTGTCCCGTCGTCAGCATCAGATAATTGCCAATCGAGGGATGCGTGTTCGCATAATAGTTTGTCGCCAGCGCCCCCGTACTGATCAAATTATTCAGGTTCGGCCATACCGTCGTCTGTCCCACTACAGTGGAGTAGCTCTGGTTTTCTTCCATCACCAGAATCACATGCTGGCTATGCGGCGTTTGCGACTGCACGGTAATGGTCGCCGTACCCGACTTCGTCGTGTCTTCCGTGCTGGTCGCGGTCACGGTAAATGATCCGGTCGAGCCCGGTGCTGTGAACAAGCCGCCGGAATCGATCGTGCCGCCGCTCGCCGTCCACGTCACCGTCGAGCTGAAACTTCCCGTCCCATGAACCGTCGCCGTGCATTGTGATGTCGCATTCGTCGCAATCGTCGATGGACTGCACGCCACTCCGACCGAGGAGATCGTCGGCGCCGTCGACTTCACCGTAATCGTCGCTTTCCCCGACTTGCTCGTGTCCTGCGTACTCGTCGCGGTCACAGTCACAGATCCAGTCGAGCTCGGCGCCGTAAAGAGTCCGCTGCTGTTAATCGTCCCGCCGCTCGCCGTCCACGTCACCGCCGAGCTATAACTTCCCGTCCCCTGCACCGTTGCCGTGCATTGTGACGTCGCATTCGTCGCAATCGTCGAAGGACTGCACGCCACCGACACCAAAGAAATCGTCGGCGAGCCCGTCCCCATCGCCACCGTCACCGTAGCTTTTCCCGACTTGCTGGAATCTTCACTGCTGGTCGCGGTCACCGTCACCATAGCCGCCGAGCTTGGCGCGCTCAATAATCCGCTGCCGTTGATCGTCCCGCCGCTCGCCGTCCACATCACCGTCGAGCTAAAACTTCCCGTCCCCTGCACCGTCGCATTGCATTGCGAAGTGGCCCCCGCCGAGATGGATGAAGGCGCGCATACCGCCGACACAGAGGAAATAGCGGGCGAGGTGGTCGTACCTGTGCTCCCCATCGATCCGCCGCCGCACCCCGCAATCACCAACAGCAGCGACGACGCCGCAAATAAAAATCCCAGACGAATCTTCAAGTATTGTCTCCAGAGTGTGCTCCCCGCGCAGCGACTTCATGCGGTGAGATGCCGGCAAACCCACGGGCCCCAGGCGAGCACATCTCTAGTCGATGCACTTCCAGGTTATTGGGGCTACATCCTGTCAGCAGAAATCATCCAGAATGGCAATCTTCTTGGTGCAGGCGCCGACCGTCCGATACACCTATTGTAATAGCTTTTACTCTTAATTGATAAAGAGACGAAGGGTTGACGAACATCGCTGGACAACAAAGGTCGTTTCTTGATTCCCATTTAGTCGCGTAGCATAGTTTGACTAGCCAGCCGTTATCACCAAGTCTGAATATTTCTCAGGAGATAGCCCATGAGAAGACATCGAGTGCTGCAGGGGTTACTGATACTGGTTGGGCTATTCTTCGTGGCCGGTATCTATCCCTTGCTCACCTCGATCCCGCAACATCAGCAGTCCGATTACGGCGATCAAATGATGCTGGCCGTCTATTTTGTGCTCGGCGTATTTCTGTTGCTGGCTGTGCCAAACCCGGCAGCCCATCGCAGCCTCATTGCCTTCACCGGTTGGGGAACCTTGGCGCACGATGCGGTGATGACTGTGCAAGCGTATCAGCTGAAACAATTGCGTTCCGAACTGATCCCCCTACTCGTGGTAGCACTTCTTTGCGTCGCGCTCATTGCATTACTCCCGCCAAAGCAACTGGCCCAACAGTCTCAGAATTAGCGATCAAGTGGAAGGGGCTATCCTACCTCCATGAGCACCGACCCGACCCACTTCAACTTCATCATCACCGGCGCCACTGGCATGGTCGGCGAAGGCGTCTTGCTCACCTGCCTCGAACATCCCGCGATTGCGCACGTTCTTCTCGTCAACCGCAAGCCGTATCCGCTGCAGCATCCCAAGTTGAAAGAATGTATTGTTCCCGATTTTATGCATCTGGAGGACGTGCGCGATCAGCTCTCCGGCTACGACGCCTGCTTCTTTTGCGCCGGCATCAGCTCCGTCGGCATGAGCGAGGCCGACTACACCCACATCACTTACGACATCACCCTGCATTTCGCCGAGGTGCTCGCCAGTCTCAATCCGCAAATGGTGTTCTGCTATGTTTCGGGCGCGCAGACTGACAGCTCAGAGAAAGGAAGAGTCATGTGGGCGCGCGTCAAAGGAAGAACTGAAAATACCCTCACGCGTCTCGGCTTCAAAGCCGTCTACAATTTCCGCCCCGGCTTTATGCGCGCCACTCCCGGCCAGCGAAATCTCAAGCCCTTTTATCACTTGATCGGATGGGCCTATCCCCTGCTCCGCGCGCTGCTACCCAACATGGTCAGCACGCTGCACGACGTCGCCATCGCCATGATCCGCTGCGTGCAGCAAGGCTATCCCAAGCAAATTCTCGAAGTCAAAGACATCAACGCCCTGGCGAAAACATAGAACTGGTTGCATCAATAGTTTTGTATCAGGGCACGAGTTTTGTATCAGGGCACGAGTTTGTATCAGGGCACGCCTTTAGCAGGGCCGTAAAGTGCCATAGTTGTCGCGGGCTTTAGCCCCTGGAAATAGCTTTTCGGCTCCCAAGGTTGAATTTAAGTTTTAGCGATTTTTCGTCGGCATCAGAATGGTCAGCGAGTCCGGCACCACTTCCATCCGCACCGGCAGCGTGCCCAGCCATTCCCCATCCGCCTCGACAAATAATTCTTCCCTCGAGCCTTCCAGCCCATAGCACTCCACGGATTCGCATTCGACCAATTGAATCGGCGCTACGTATTTGTGCCGTCCCATCAACACCGCGATCATGAATCGCAAATATCGCACCCGGCTTCGCGTCGTCAGCGCGATCACGTGCAGCTTAGGGTTCGTAATCGCAGCTCCAGGGGCAAGATCATGCAGCACGCCGCCAAAATTTTGTATCCGCACTGCCAATATCTGAGACGCCTCTTCAACCCGCGGCGTTGCGGTGCCGTCCTCTTTGAAGCACGCCGCAAACATCGGATATTTGTGCGTCACCCACAGGCGAAACGCCTCCACCACATACAGCGCGTATCCAAATTTCTGTTTCAATTTCGGATCCAGCCGACCCATAAACAGCGCGTCCGCACCCACGCCCGCCGCCACAATAAAGTATCGCGACCGCGTCTCGCCCTTGCTGTCCTGATAGAAAACCTGGCCCACTGAAACGCGAACCGGCTTGGCCGTCAGCAGCTTCTTCACCGCTTTGATCGGCGATCCTGGCATTCCCAGGTCCGCCGCCAGCGCATTCGCGGTTCCCATCGGAATCACACCCAGCGCCGCCGATCCACCCACCAATTGCTGCAGCGATTCATGCACGGTGCCGTCGCCGCCGCATGCCAGAATGGTGTCATACCCTTCTTCCATCGCCGCGTGCGCCTGCATGCCCGCGCTCTCTGGCGACTCGGTGGCAATCACTTTCACTTCCACGCCCGCTCCGCGAAGTACCGACACCACTTCCGCAATTACAGCGGCTCTCCGCTCCGGACGCTGTCCGGAAGCCGGGTTATAAATCAGCGCAACACGACGCATCCAATCCGCCACCTATGCCCAGCCCGCAACCCGCGAGCGGTCGAATTATTCTTACACGCACACTGCCCGCCAATGTGAACAGCCTGTGAACGCTGCGCCAGTATCCTCAGGGGCAACGCTCGCGCCCTTCATCTCTGCGCCAATCTCGCGTCTCTGCTAGCCTAAAGTGTTTGCAGGTTTATCAACGGAGAACACTGTATGGCTTTCAAATTTAAAGGTGTCGACTTTATCGGCTTCGACACGTTGTTGAGTGAAGACGAGCGGCTGGTTCGCGATACCACCCGCCAATTTATTGAGGATAACCTCATCCCCATCATTGAGGAATGCAATCGCGAAGGCCGCTTTCCCAAAGAATTAATCCGCCCCATGGGCGAGCTTGGTTTTTATGGCGCAACCATTCAGGGCTACGGTTGTGCCGGCATGAACAATGTCGAATATGGCCTGGTCATGCAGGAAACTGAGCGCGGCGACTCCGGCGTTCGCAGCTTCGTCAGCGTGCAATCGGCCTTGTGCATGTATCCCATCCACGCCTTCGGTTCTGACGAGCAAAAAAATGAGTGGCTGCCGCAAATGGCTACTGGAGAAAAACTAGGCTGTTTCGGCCTCACCGAGCCCGACTTCGGTTCCAACCCCGGCGGCATGCGTACCCGCGCCAAAAAAGTTGGCGGCGACTACATCCTGAACGGCGAAAAAATGTGGATCACCAGCGGAACCCTCGCCGATGTCGCGATCATCTGGGCCAAGGTCGACGACGAAGACGATCGCGTCCACGGATTTCTTGTCGACACCAAACTACCGGGCTTCAGCGCTTACGACGTGCATGGAAAATGGTCCCTGCGCGCCTCCGTCACTTCGGGCCTCTCCATGCAGGATGTGCGCGTGCCCGCTTCCGCCAAAATGCCCGGCGCAGAGGGCCTGAAAGCGGCGTTGATGTGTTTGAACCAGGCTCGCTACGGCATCAGCTGGGGCGCGCTCGGCGCCGCCATGTCCTGCTACGATACGGCGCTGCAATATTCCCTGCTGCGCAAGCAGTTCCGCGACGAACCCATCGCCAGCCATCAAATGATTCAGGAAGAACTTGCCTGGATGATTAGCGAAATCACCAAGGGCCAACTGCTCTCGTTGCAGGTGGGTCGCATGAAAGATAAAAAAACAGTGGGACACGAACACATCTCCATGGCCAAGCGCAACAATGTCTGGATGGCCCTCGAATGTGCCCGCAAGTCCCGCGACATCCTCGGAGCCAACGGCATCACCGACGACTACCCCGTCATGCGCCACATGATGAATCTGGAGTCTGTGAAGACGTACGAGGGCACGCACAACATGCACACCCTAATCATCGGCCAAAGCATAACCGGCATCCCCGCGTACTAAAACAAAGCTCGTCATTCTGAGCGGAGCGAAGAATCTCTGCATTTGTTTTTTCAATACAGAGATTCGTCCGCTCAACAAAATTGTCATCCCTGGCCGCCGTGGTGGCCCGACCGCAGGTTGCGGCAGCAACCGGAGTCGAGGGACCTGCTTGTTCTCTGCACCTCAAGAGAATCGGGTGCCCCATCCTTCGCGCTTTTTGCGAAGGGTGGGATAGCAAAATGCCCATATCTCAGGGTTGATAACCCGCTAACTCCGCCGTCTCTGTATATGTAACTCTTTCAGTTGCGTTTCCGTCGCCGGCGATGGTGCATCCACCATCAAGTCCACCGCCTTCGCCGTTTTCGGGAACGCAATCACCTCGCGCAGACTCTGCGCTCCGGCAAGAATCATCACAATCCGATCCAGCCCCAGCGCAATCCCGCCATGCGGAGGCGTCCCATACTCCAGCGCTTCCAGAAAGAATCCGAATTTCTCCTTCGCTTCTGCCTCGCTCATCCCCAGCGAGCGGAAGATCAGCTGCTGTACTTCCTGGCGATGGATACGAATCGATCCCGAACCCAGCTCAATTCCATTCAGCACAATATCGTAGGCCAGCGCCCGCACCGCTCCCGGATCTGATTCCATCCGCCCCGCCTGCAAATCATCCTCATGCGGCGAGGTGAAAGGGTGATGCGCAAACGTCCACTTTTTCGATTCCTCATCCCATTCGAAGAATGGAAAATCCGTCACCCACAAGAATTTGTAATCCTCCGCAGTGCCTTTCTTTTCGAACGCTCCGTGCTCCTCGCGAAATCGCTTCGCAAGCTCCAGCCGCAGCAGTCCAGCTTTTTTATAAATCCACGCATGATCGCGCGACTTGTTCGCCCCGATCCGCGGGCTCACCACCACCAGCCGATGTTCCGGCTCGATCCGTTCAAACTTGCAATTCGCTGCCACAGCGCGATCGATTTTCTGCGCCAGTCCCGCATATTGCGTGCTGCTCGCCAGCCGCTCCACGTCCAGGTAAGCAAGGTCCGGCCCCAGCCCCGCTTCTACTTCCTTGATGAACGCCTTCTTTTGCGTATTGCTCATCGTCGACTTATTCGGAATCACGATGGCCACGATCGGCAGCCCCGGTTCAATCTTCAGCGACTCAAGCTCGGCCGCCTCAAACTCCCCGCGAACATCCGTCAACTCCGGCAAACGCATGTCCGGCTTATCAATCCCGAACCGGCGAATCGCATCGTCATAGGTGATCTGCGGAAATGGCGTCGACAAGGTGATTCCCGCCTCGCGAAACGCCGCCGTCAAAAATCCTTCCACCACGCGAAACACCGTCTCCTGCTGCGGAAACGTCATCTCCAGATCAATCTGCGTAAACTCCGGCTGCCGATCGGCGCGCAAATCTTCATCGCGAAAACAGCGCGCAATCTGGAAATAGCGATCCAGCCCCCCAATCATCAGAATCTGCTTGAACATCTGCGGCGACTGCGGCAGCGCATAAAATTCGCCCGCATGCACCCGGCTCGGTACCAGGTAATCGCGCGCGCCCTCCGGCGTCGACCGCGTCATAAACGGCGTTTCAATCTCCAGAAATCCTTCGCCCGAAAGATACTGCCGAATCGCCAGCGCAACCTTGTGCCGCAGGATCATGTTCTCCTGCATGGCCGGCCGGCGCAGGTCGATATAGCGATATTTCAAGCGCAGCTCTTCATTCCCAATCGCCTCTTCTGCCGGAGAAAACGGCGGCGTCTTCGCATCGTTCAAAATGCGCAACTCATCCACGTCAATTTCAATCTCGCCCGTCGGCATATTCGGATTGATGGACGCCGCATCGCGCCGACGCACCTTCCCCTGCACCGCCACCACATATTCCGGCCGCACTGCCTCCGCCTTCGCATGCGCCTCAGGACACAGTTCCTTATCCAGCACAATCTGCACAATCCCGGCGCGATCCCGCACATCCAGAAAAATTAAATTTCCATGATCGCGACGACGATTTACCCACCCCATCACCACAACCTGCTCGCCGTCCGCAGACAGCCGCAGCTCTCCGCACATATGTGTTCGCTGCAAATTTCCTAGAAGATCCAGTGCCATCGTTTCCTGATTGCTTTCTAAATTTTGTTTTCTAATGCCACAACCGACGCGTCTTTTATTCCCTGCGAAGAACTTCTACCAATTCCCCACGCGCCACTTTCGTCTGTTCCCCGCTCGCAAAATCCTTCACCGTCATCACGCCGGATTTTGCCTCGTCTTCTCCAAACAACACAATCGTCCGCGCCACTTTATCCGCCATCTCAAACGACTTCTTCAGCCGGAACGATCCATCGCCCAACTCCACGCGTAATCCCGCGCCACGCAATTCCCGCGCCAGCACCAATGCCTCTGCCTGTTGCGCTATGCCCAGCGGAGCCACATACACATCCGCCAGCACGCTCGCCGTCTCTCCCGAAGCCGCCTGAAGCGTCAACACCAGCCGATCCGCCCCAATTGCAAATCCAATCCCCGGCGCTTTCGGACCGCCAATCGCTTCGCTCAAGCCGTCATACCGCCCGCCGCCCAGCAAAGCATTCTGCGCACCCAGCCCACCATGTGTAAACTCAAACGTCGTCCGCGTGTAGTAATCCAGCCCCCGCACCAGCCTCGGATTCACCGTGTACGAAACGCCGCAAGCATCCAGCGCCGATAGCACCGCGGCAAAATGCGCCCGCGAATCCTCATCCAGAAAATCCGCAATCTTCGGCAGCGCGTTAATCTTGTCCTGATCCTCCGGCACTTTACAATCCAGCACGCGCAGCGGATTGGTGACCGCCCGCCGCTGACAATCCACGCACAGCGTCGCCGCAATATCTGTCAGCGCCGATCGCAACGCCTCCACATAACGCGGTCGATCCTGTGCCGAGCCCACCGAATTCAACTCCAGCGTCCAGCCCGTCACTCCCAGCTCATCCAAAAACGTCGCCAGCATCTCCAGCACTTCCGCATCGCGCAGCGGAGATTCACTGCCCGCGCTCACCGGCCCGATTACCTCGGCGCCAATCTGGAAAAACTGCCGATACCGCCCCTTCTGCGGCCTCTCCCGGCGAAATTGCGGACCTATATAGTAGAGCTTCTGCAGCAGCCCCCCGTCACCCAGCTTGTGCTCGATATACGCCCGCACCACGCCAGCCGTATTTTCCGGCCGCAGCGTCAGCATCTGCGCTTTTTCCGACTGCGCCCGCGGACGATCCTCCCACGTATACATTTCTTTGGAAACAATGTCGGTCTCTTCGCCCACGCCGCGCGCAAACAGCTGCGTATCTTCAAAAATCGGCGTGCGAATTTCCCCGAACGCATAACGCTCAAACACGCGCCGCGCCGTTGCTTCCACTCGATTCCACAGTTCTGTTTCCGGCGGCAGCAAATCGCGCGTGCCCCGTACCGCCTTGATATGGCTCATAGTCACTTCTATTAACGATAAATGACCGGCTGCCGAAAGGCTAAGGAGGGAAAGGAATTGTCTCTCAAGTTGTGCCGCTCCAACTCGCAGACCAGCGCATCGCGCAAGAAAAAAACCGGGACCCAGCATGATCGGCCCCGGCCTCAATCAAGCCACAGTGGCTGTGGCAACTGAACGCCCACGCTTACCTCCACGCGGGCAAACTGATTCTTACGCGCAAGCATGCATCAACAACGCAACCGCAGCCGACGTCATCCGTGTCTTCGCTGAATCTGCACGGCTGGTCAAAATAATCGGCACCGAAGCGCCCGTAACAATCCCAGCCAGGCTCGCGCCGCCGAGATACTCCAACTGCTTCGCCAGCATATTGCCAGACTCCAGATCCGGCACCACAACAATATCCGCCTGCCCCGCCACCGCCGAAACCAGATGCTTGATCTTCATCGCCTCCGGGCTCACCGCCGTATCAAACGCCAAGGGTCCATCCAGAATTCCACCGGTAATCTGTCCACGATCCGCCATCTTGCACAGTGCCGCCGCATGAATCGTAGAAATAATGCTCGACTGAACCGTTTCCACCGCCGACAAAATCGCCACCTTCGGCACCGGCACCCCCAGCACGTGGGCCAGGTCGATGGCATTCTGTACGATGTCCGCCTTGTCGTCCAGCGTCGGCAGAATATTGATGGCCGCATCCGTGATCAACAAAATGCGATCGTAGGCCGGCGTCTCCATCACGAACGAATGGCTGATTCTCCGCAAGGTGCGCAGTCCCGTTTCCTTCGCCAGCACCGGATGCATAAACGTGTCGGTGTGCAGGCTCCCCTTCATCAGCGCGTCCGCAACCTTCGTCCGGCACAATTCCACCGAGATCTTCGCCGCCTGAATCTCATCTTCGGCGTCGATCATTTCGCACGACGAAATGTCGAACCCTTCCGTCTTCGCTAAATACTGAATCTTCTCTTTCGGACCCACCAGGATGGGATGAATCACGTCGCACGAGGCAGATTCCAGCGCTCCTGCCAGCGCGACCTTGGTCAGCGGATAACATACGGCAACCGGAATCGGCGGCAGCTGCCGCGCCCGCTCCAGCAGAACATCAAAGCGGCTCTCCGTAGCATTGGTTTGGATCGACATGCACTCCTTCTTTCTGCGGTACGGCAGCGAAATTTCACCCGCAGCACGCGCCATCGGTGCGGACTGAATCGTCGCGACACCACCACTTCAGGACCAGCCCGCGACAATTCAAGGGTAAAGCGCTATCCCTGGCTTCTTCCGTGACAACCATCACTCCTGTCGTCGATTTTGCCAATTCCGTGGCGCGTTCAGGATCCCATTCTCCCGGGCAGAAGTGGCTCGTGCCCACCATCACGCGGTAGTGTGCGCTCCATCACACCTTATTCTTATCCCCACTCCTATGATCGGGCGTAAGGGGGCCCTATATGTCTACCAACCCGGAACTAACCCAAGGCCCGATTCTGGTTGGGATTGATTTTTCCCAGCTGTCCAAGTCGATTGTAGAGTACGCGGTGAAGTTGGCTCGGCAGGAATTGCGCCCGTTGCATTTCGTTTACGTCATGCCCATCGTCACCGACGATTCTCCCGACTTGCTGCGAATCCAGGAATTAGAACTGGAAGAATATGTCCACGCCGCCCAGCTAAAACTGCACGGCAGCGGCCTCCAGGTCGAAGGCACTCTCGTCTTCGGCGCGCCCGCGCATGAAATCATTCGCCTTGCCGATGCGCTCCACGCCGCCTGCATCATTGTCGGGACGGAAGAGAAGAGCGGCCTCGAGCGCTTACTCCTCGGCTCCGTGGCGGAAGCAGTCATCCGCAAGTCCGACCATCCTGTCATCGTCGTCGGCCCGCTGGCCGCAGCCATGGCCCAGCAAACCATTCCATGGCAGCATCTCATGCTGGCCTGCGATACCGCCGAAGGCGTCACCGACGCAGCCCGCCTTGCCGGCGAAATCGCCAGCGGTCACCATGCCCGTCTCACGATTTTTACGGTCAGAGAAGAAGGCATTGCCAGCCCTTCCGAGGGCCAGTTCGACGTGCTGGAATCGATGATGAGCCGCGACGCCTGGCTAACCGTCATGCCGCAATGCCTCATCCGCGAAGGGGAACCGGCCGAACAGATCATTCGCATGGCAGAAGATGCGCAAGCGGATCTGCTGGTGATGAGCGCGCATCGCGGTGGCGAATTGCTGTCCCATCTCAAACCAGGCTTGATGGCTCGCGTGTTGCGGATGGCGCGCTGTCCCGCCATGATTCTCCGCGATGTTCATGCACCACACCATATTCATGCGGCGCATCTGCACGGTCATCAGAAGGTGATGATCTAACCCTCTCTGGCGAGGTCCTGACGCGCCGGGCAAACTTCTACGGAGCACCGGATCATTGGAGCTCCGTCCGAACCGAATGCAATGGGATTCAACCGGCGCACGAACCTCCTGACGCACGCCGGTTTTCGGCCCCTTTCGACTTTTCGAGAGCCTCGTAGTGACTCAAATCACAATGACGGGTGCCAGTTCGCACAGCCACAAATATGCCCTGCGTCCACAATAGATTGATGTTCAGGAGTTTCCTATGTCTAACAAACAGTTCCGGGAATGGACTCATCCACGGCGCATCCTCTTGGCCACGGACCTTACCGACCTAGGATTCACTCTCCCGATTGCCAAACAGCAGGCCCTCACGTACAAAGCCGAGCTGCGTATCATTCATGTTCTGCCCGATCCCAACGCATCACCAATCGATCCCGTCTTGATGGTCTACTTCGACGCTGCCGGCATGCAAAAATCGGCCGAAACCACATTGGGCAAAGTCGTCGATGAAGCCAGGATTGAAGGCATCAAGTGCTCGTTTCAGCTGGCGACCGGCCATACAGTGAAGGAAATTCTCGCTGCCGCCGCCGATTGGAAGGCAGATCGCGTCATTGCCGGTTCCCACGGAAGAGCCAAGTTCCATCACCACATCCTCGGGTCCATCGCCGAATCGCTGTTCCATCAAATTGATATTCCCGTGCTGGCCGTCGGTCCCAAGGCCGCTCCCAGGGACGCCGCCACGTCCGGACCCACCCGCATCGTCTTTGCCGCCGCGCTCGACCACAGTTCCACCCGCATTGCCGAATTCGCCCTCAGCGTGGCCGAAAAACACAGCGCCGATATCACCCTGCTCCACGTGCTGCAGAATGTCGTGCCCGAGCATCCCACCACCATCTCAGCGCGCGGTTATGCCAACCGCATGCTGGAAGATTTGCTGGCGGTCAAGCCTATCCGCAAGGCTCACGCCTCCTGCGAAGTCGCCTACGGTCAGCCCGCGGAAGCCATTCTTTCCTATGCGAAACATCACGCGGCCGACATGATTCTTCTGGGCGCCTCGGCACACTCCGCCTTCAATCCTCGCTTTATTCCCGGCATCGCCTATCGCGTTCTCTGCGAAGCGCAGTCTCCGGTCCTGGTGTTGAAAGAGGAATCTCCTTGGCAAAGCGCGTCGCGTCATGCCGCCGTGGACCAGCGTACACAGAACCCGGCATAGGTATTCCCTACCCCCAGCCCCCTCCCCCATACCGGCGCAGTTTTTCTTCAAAATGAAGAACTGCGCCAACACCCAATCCTCCATCATCCCGATATCTGTTCGCACGACTGGCTATGCCTGTAACGGATGTATGGGTAGACCCCGGACTTTACAGGCTGCGGAAAAACGCTGTTTTGTATCAGGGCACGACTTTAGTCGTGCCGCAAGTACAGCAAAATCAGGCCGGGCTTTAGCCCCTGCCACGTGCTGTTCGGGTATTTTCTCCGAAATTCGACCTTTTTCCGCAGCCTGTTTCGTCCGGGGAAACAATTCGAATCCGCAGTCCGCCTTCAGGCGCTGGGGTACCCGTCGACACGCACGCCAAACTCTACTGCATGCCCAAATCAGTCAGCACTTTTGGATTTTTATCGTCCACCGCCAGCAGGTTGTGGCAAACGCTGCAATCGTTCGTCAGCGTCTTCCCGCTCTTCGATACATGGTTTCCATCATGGCAGCGGAAGCAGCCTGGAAAATCATTATGCCCAATGTTGTTCGGATACGTTCCCCACTTCACCTTCATCGAAGGAAACACGTTCCTCTGATAAATCGCAACCAGGGTACGCGCTGAGGCTTCAATCTGCGGCCGTTGGCTGCTCCAGACCGCCGGATATTGCGTGCTGTAGTAGTGATCCAGTCCGCTGGTAATCTTAGCTGCGGCTTCGTCCTGCGAAGAATATTCGGCCTGAATCAGCTGCAGCCCTTCCTTGTGAACGAATGGCAGCGCCGCATTCACGCTGTTGTCCAGCATGGCTTCGTTGATGGCAGCCTGCGGCGTCTGGAACACATGCGTCGCCTGGTTATGACAATCCATGCAGTCCATCACCCGCGTTACGCCCTTGACCGGTCCCTTCCAGTCGCTGCTCACATATTCCGTCACCGTGCCGTCCAGATTGTGCGCCTTCACCGCAATAATGTTCTGATCCGTCGCATCCGTCGCGATGTATTCGAAATGATTCAGGTGATGTCCGTGGATGCCGCTCAGGTGCGACAAAGAATCCACTCCGCCCAGGTGCAGCACGATCACCGAACGCGTAATTGAGTTCGCCTGATCATCGCCGAACGACGTTTTTACCAGCAGCCGATCGCCAACGAATCGCGTAGGAGTGTGGCATTGTTCACAGGTGGCGCGCGCCGGACGCAATACTGAAAGCGACGTCCGGATCGGCGTGGGATACGTGTGGAATGTGACCTCCACCAGCTGCTTGGTCCCATTCATCTTGGCATGCACGGCCGCTGAAAATCCCGACCCAATGTGGCAATCCACGCAGGCAACATGCGAGTGTGGCGACACCTGGTACGCTGCCCATTGCGGCGCCATCACGTGGCAGGTCTGGCCGCAAAAATTTGGCGAGTCCATATAGGACACGCCGCGATAGCTGGCCGTCCCCACAATCACAAAGTTGATGAAGGTCGCCGCAATGACCGCCTCGATTCCACGACGAAATACCGGGTTCTGAAGATCGATTTCCGGATACACAGACGGCACGTGTCCCGACGCGACCAGCTGCTTGCGCCGCAACCCGATCCCAATCGGAATCAGAATCAACCCGAGCACAAACAATGCCGGCAGAAACAGGTCGAAGATCAGCCCAATGTAAGGATTTTGAGATCCGCCGTGACCAAAGATCGTCACCACCCAGAAACCGATCATGACGAAGGCCGCAGCGCTGGTCAGCGCGCCACCAATCAAACTCAGCGGATTGTTTCCGTAAAACAGGATCGGGCGCAGCTTTTTCTCTAATGTCCCAAACATCATTCCCTCGCGTGAGTGGTTATACCGTGCCGAAATAGGCGATCAATGTCAAGACAAGAAGCACCAGCCCGATCACAATCGCGGTAAATCCCACCACTCGGGCAAAATTCACCCACCAGTACACAGGTTGATCGGCGACCTTTGCTTCCAGCTTTCCCTGTCGAGCCAGACGCTCAAACTCCAGCGTCCGCTTCTTCTTGAATTCCTCTTCCGTCTCTTTCCCCGTAAAAATCACCATGTCCATCGGGAAACTGCCCGGACGCAGATGCGTATTCACGAAGTGAATTGAAAAGATGAAGAGTATCGCCAGCAGCGCTTCTTCTCCGTGAATCACCAGCACCGCGTTCAACGCCCACCCCGGCAGAAAATGCGCGAAGAACGGCGCGAACCACATGGCATAGCCGGAAAATCCAATCACCACCATGCCCCAGAACACCGCCCAGTAATCGAACTTCTCCCAGTAGGCGTAGCGATCAAACTCCGGCTTGGGTCCCAGCCCGACAAACCATCGCATGTGCCCTACCAGGTCCTTTACATCTTTCCAGTTCGCCACCATCGAAGTCGGACCCCAGAACAGTCCCTTTTCCTTTTGCATCACCGCACGAGTGATGATGTCCTTCACGTGGTAGAGAAACGCCAGCGTCAGCACGATCGCGCAAAATTTGTGCAGGAAAAGAATCGCCCCAAAGCCGCCCACCGCACGTGCAAAAAATCGTGCCGGCGCATTTTCGCTGAAGCGCATCGGCAACCCGGTCGCCGCCAGCCCCAGAAATGACGTGAACAGCACCGCATGCAAATATCGCTGCGGCAAGGTGAATCGAAGATAATATTTC
This sequence comes from uncultured Acidobacteriota bacterium, assembly GCA_963794795.1. Lineage (GTDB taxonomy): Bacteria > Acidobacteriota > Terriglobia > Terriglobales > Acidobacteriaceae > JAKAAZ01. Next base: position 61,624 of record CAWCFC010000025.1, read on the forward strand.
CCCGGCTGCTTCGCCTCTGCCGTCGCCACGGGAGTCGCCTCCATTACAGTTGGCTCAGTCATGTTTCGCCTCCCCTGTCGGCGCTTTACCCTGTTCGTATTTAGAACGCAGGAACCATAACAGCGTGTGCAGGGAGAAGAAGCCCAGCACGCTCCACAACAGCAGGTTCATAAACAAGCGAATGTAATAGAGCGCCGGATTCAGCCTGCGATTCCGTGGATTGGCGTGCGGCTGATACTGCACAAACCGCGCATTCGCGTCCGCGTGACATTTCCCGCAAGTCTTGATCAGGTTGGCCTGGGCAATTGGCGAACGCGGATCCGATGCGGGAAGCACTTCATGCGCTCCATGACAATCCCAGCACCGCGCCGTCTGCACATATCCGCCCAGCAAGCCCAGTTGCGAGTGAAAGGTGTCTCGATACGTCGCCAGCTGATCCTTGTGGCACGATCCGCAAATCGGTGTCGACTGCATACGAAAACTCGCCAGCGTCGGCTGCAGAATCGCGTGCGCCGTATGGCAATCGGTGCAGACCGGCGCCTTCATGTTGCCGCTCGCCACCTGCTTGCCGTGCACGCCGCCCATGTATTCCGCCTTCACCCCACCATGGCACGATCCGCAGGTTGCGGCGATGTTCGCCTTATTGGTCGGGCTGCGAGGATCTTTGTGGCTCAAAATATTGTGCGATCCATGACAGCTCATGCAATTCGCCGCTACCAGCAGTCCCTCCTTGCTGACCGCATAGCCGTGGATTGAATCCATGTACACCGCGTACACATTCTGCAGCCCGTACTTCTGCGCCAGCGCGTGATCTCCATGGCACGTGCCGCAGGTTTTCGGAATATTCAGCGGATACACCGCCGACCGCACATCTTCCTTCGGGAAAATCTCATGCGCATTTCCATGGCAACTGGTACAGGGATGCGCGCTCGCCTTGGCGTGGATGCTACCGGCAATCGCCTTCGTCTGGTCGGCATGGCAAGTGACGCACTGCACCGCCGCCGGATGATCCGGGTGCGGATAATCATGAATCGTGCTGTGGCAATCGCTGCACCCCAGGCTGCCGTGAATGCTGGAATGAAACAGATTCGCGTCTACGCCCACATTTTTTCCCGACGCATCCTGCATGGTCTTGTCCGCGTGGCAGGACAAGCAGTCCGCATCCTTCGCCAGCACTGCCCGCGGCAACACCAGCAGCATCAGCGCCAACAGCGCACCCAGCAGCATTCTTCCAAGGCTGCCCAGTCTCGACGCGCTCAATTGGTTTGGCTGCCTCGCGGTCCCGGCAAAAATTCGCTCAAAAACAAGCCTCCGGCCGGCGTAGCCGCTGCAGAAATCATCAGGGCTACACCCAGCCGGAGTGCTGTGGAAGTACGTCTCTACGGGGGAAATCGTTTTCATTGGGTCTCTGACCCCTGCCGCGTTCTGTGCGCGGAATACAAAAGACAACAAGCGCACCAATTTTCATGACGAGAGAAACCTTCCTCCCTCGCCGCAATCATTGCGACTACTTCTGCAAGGTGCGAATATAGGCGACTACAGCCGTAATCTCCGGACCCGACAACTTCGTGCCATAGGCCGGCATCTTTCCCTTGCCGTCCTTCACGATCGCCACGTAGCTCGCTGCCGATGCCTTCTTGGCTTCCGGCGTCAGGAACGAAGGCACATGCATCGCCTTGCCCGCACCCCCACTGGCACTGCCGTCGGCAGAATGACACATGGCGCATTTGCTCTTGTAAGTATCCGCTCCGCTGCTTTGGGCAAGCACGGTGCACGTAGCCAGGCTCACGAACGCCAGAGTGGCCAGTACTGTTTTGTGTCGATTCATACGTTGATCCTTTGTTGAAGTAGATTCAGTCCCTTTTCAAGGACTTCACGTGCCTTACAGGGTCCGCTCTCAACCTGTGCAGAATATAAAACTGAGTGGATCATTGCCTGTGACAAACATCACACCTTAAGAAACCGCCAGTTACCATGCACCTCCGCCGTCCACAAGACCAGCGTTCCCTCCGAAATGCCTCCCCCCCGTCCAACGCCGCACCAAACAAAAGGCCAGCGGAGAACCGCTGACCTTTGCCAATACTGAATCGTCCTACCTTGCCAATGTCTACTCGGTAAGCGAGTAAGTGATCTGCACCTTTGTCTCCACCGGCGCAGCCTTTCCATCCACTTCGTAGGGCCTCCAACGCCACTGACGCACCGCGTCCAGTGCCGATTGTCGAAGCTCTTTCGGCCCCGACGCAACTTTTATATCTTCGACCGCTCCATCTTTCCCGACGAGTACATCCAGTACGACGGCTCCTTGAATTTTCTCCTTCTTCGCCTCCTTCGGATATTTCGGCTGCACCTGCTTCACAATTCGCGACGCCATCACATGGGCAGGGACCTGGACTGCTCCCTCTTTCCCTGCTGCTGCGTTCGCCGCCCGCACAGTCACATGCGTCCCCACCATGCTCACGATTGCCGCGCCACTCAGCACCATCACCGCCATCATCGCCGCCACCCGCGTCAAACCCCTCAGTCGTTTCCCTCGCTGCATCATCAATCTCACCCTCCTTTCAAGAGTGTTGCCTTCAAAAATTCCCACCGCCGCCGTCGCTCCTCCTCGCAGTCCCGCAGGTATCACCATGGCCAGTCGCAAGAGTGACCGTGCATACATGCGCCGGCTGTCCAGCACCTCGGCCGCCATCGCATCGCACGCCGTCTCGCGGCTCTCCCCCACCGCCTTCTTGATCAGCCACGCGCACGGATGGTACGCAACCGGCAGCATCAGCACGGCATATCCGACATTCTTCGCATAATCCCGCCGTCGCACGTGCGCCAGTTCATGCGCCATCGCCGCCAGCAGATCGCCTTCCTGCACCTTCCCGATGAATCCCACCGGCAGCAGAATCGTTTGCATCCCCACCATCGCCGGCCCCGCAACCGCAGCCGATTCACACAGCACCACCCGCGTCACGTTCATCCGCCGGCACAGTCCATCCCACCGCATCTGCAGCGGTTCAGCCAATTGCACTTCCGACGCGTTCCCGCGCAGCGCTCGAGTTGTCCACACGCCCCACACGATCCGTCCGGCAAAATACAAGATCCCCGCGCCATATACCCCCAGCAAAATCGCCATCATCGCCATCGATAACCGCAGATGTCCGCCCGCCACCGCCGTTCCCGGCATCATCGTCACCTGCACGTGCCCTCCAGCAACGGCATCCGCACCTCCCCACGGAAACCTCGGCCACATCTCCACCCGTATCGCCGGCAGCACCGTCGCCAGCACCAGCGCGCTCGCCCACATCCAATGCACCGCTGCAGCGGAGTACAGCCGAGCCACCAGCCGCGCCGTCACCATCACGACCACCAACAACAGCGGCACCTGCCACGCCGAGTTCATCAGGTAGTTCACCAGCCAAATCATCACCGAATTCAGGAATGAGTGTTCCATCACCCTTCCTCCTCTTCGGCCAGCTCCCGGCTCAGGCGCGCAATGCGCTCTGGATCGATCTCGCGGCTCTTGATCAGGCTCAGCACCAGCTCTTCGCTCGACCCGCCAAACATGCGATCCACCAGGTCGCGCACCGCATGCCGCAGCGCTTTCGCCTCGGTCACCGTAGCGCTGTAGACGTATGCGCGCCCATCCAGTTTGCGCCTCAGTTTTCCCTTGCGATGCAGCGTATTCAGGACGGTCTGCACCGTCGTATACGCCAGCTCCCGCCCCAGTCCCTGCTGCACGTCGCCCACATTGCTGGCCCCCAGCTTCCAGATCACCTGCATGATCTCCAGCTCCAGCCGGGTTAAGCCTTCACCCTTTTTCGCCATGCCCATCTCCTATGCACGTAGTACTACGCCCATAGGAGATAATCTGTCAACTATAAATATAGGAGATATTTTCACAGCGACTTTCGCCTCCCACGACGCCCCTATTTTGCGTGCGCCCGGAAGCTACTCGTATCGCAAGGCAGTCTGCGGATCTGTCCTGGCCGCGCGCCGCGCTGGAACCCAGCAGGCCATCAGCGCAATCGCCGCCAGAAACAGCGGCACCACCAGGAACGTGATGGGATCGTGCGGACGCACGCCGTAAAGAAAGCTGCGAGAGAATTTCGCAGCAAACCACGCTGCAGGCATTCCAATCGCTATCGCAATCACGATCAGTGACATCCCCTGCCGCAACACCAGTCCGCGGATCGCGCTCAGTGGCGCTCCCAGCGCCAGGCGTATTCCAATTTCATGCGTCCGATGAGCCACCGAATAGCTGATCACCCCGTACAGTCCCACCGCCGCCAAAGTCAGTCCGATGAATCCGAACACCCCGAACAGCGTGCCCGCCAGCCGCGGCAGAAACAGCGCTTTGCTCAGATGTTCCTGCATGGTCTCCACCCCATACACCGCCATATTCGGATCGAGAGCGCGAATCTGCGCGCGTGTGGCCTGGATCACAGCGCCCGGGTCTCCGGAATAATGAACCAGCAGCTGATACCCCAGGAAAGACGGATCGCTGCCCGTATTCTGCGCCAGCGAACGAAACAGCACATAGCGAGTCTCCTCGCCATAGGTACGCGATTTTATGTTCTTGACCACTCCAATAATTTGATACGTGGCTCCGCCGCCCGTGAGTGTGTGACCGATCGGATTCGTCCGTCCGTAAAGATGTTCTGCCAGCGCTTCATTGATGATCCCCACTTTGGGCGCGGTCGGCGATTCGTTGCCGAAATCGCGACCCCTCAGCCGAGCAATCCCCATCGTCTCAAAATATCCCGGTGTCGCCATGTACAACTCCACGCCGGGATCGGGCCCATTTTGCGGCTGGCCGTCCGCATGCAGCGCATCGCTGCGATTGCCACCGGAAAGAGGAACCGAGTCCGTCGCCGCCACCGACACCACGCCCGGCAACGCGGCCACTCGTTCCCGCAGCAACGCCAGAAATTGCGTGGTCCGCTCCGGACTATAGCCATGGATGCGCGGATCCACCGACACCATCAGAACATTGCGCGAACGAAATCCAATATCGATCGACGAAGCTCCGGCGAGGCTGCGCAGAAACAGTCCCGCAGCCGACAGCAGCACCAGCGAAATCGCGATCTGCGCCACCGCCAGCCCATTGCGCAAACTGATTCGACGGCCCGGACGAGCCAGCGCATCTTCGCCTTTCAGCGCGCGCGTCAACACCGGGCGCGAAGCAATCCACGCCGGCACCAGTCCGCAGAGAAATCCTGTCAGCACGCTCAGCACAAATGTATACAGCACCACCCGCCAATCAACACTCAAACTAACGTCGAGCGGAACCGGCGCGGGTACCTGAAATGCCGAAAGCGCGGACGTCGCCCACAAAGACAGCAGTGTGCCAAGCAAGCCTCCACCCAGCGCAAGCAACACGCTCTCCATCAGCATCTGACGCAGCAACGCGCCGCGCGTAGCTCCCAGCGCGATGCGAACCGCCATTTCACGTTGGCGGCTGGCCGTCTGAATCAACATCAGGTTGGCAACATTCGCGCACGCGGTCGCCAGCACCAGCAGCACAACCACCGACAGCACCGTCAGAAATAACAGCACTGTTGCCCGGTCCCGCGGCGGCAGCGAACCCGCCTGGTCCATCAAAAATCCGCCGCCTTTATCCGTATCGGGATAAGCTTTCGCCAGCCGCTGCGCAATCGCCGCCAACTCAGCCGAGGCCTGCGCGCGCGTCACGCCCGGAGCCAACCGCCCGGTCACATCCAGCCAATGAAAATCCCGCGAAGTGCGGCTCGGCACACTCGGCGCAAGCTGCTCCACGTTTCCAAGCGGCACCCAAAATTCGGGATCAAGAATCAGGTCGAGTCCGTGAAACCCGCGCGGCGCGACCCCAACCACGGTAAACGGATGCCCGGACACTGTCACCGGTTTTCCCAGAATCTCCGGATCGCCACCAAACCTGTGCTGCCACACTCGCTCGCTCAGAACAATCACTGGCGCGTGCTCTTCCCCGGCAACAAATCCTCGTCCCAGCCGCATGTAAAGCTGTGCCACGTCGAAATAATTCGCGCTGGCCGCCTGCCCCCAAATGCGTTCCGGCTCGCCCTTGCCGCCAATCGATGCCGGCAGCAATTCGTAATACGCTGCCACCGCAGAAAAGGAATGCGCCTGCTCGCGCACATCGTTATACAGCGGCCAGGAAAAATTGTTGCAACACTGATCGCCATCGTGCGTCGTATGCAGCGACATCAGCGTGTCAGGATTTCCCACCGGCGCAGGACGCAACACGAACCGGCTCACCATGGAGAAGATGGTCGAGTTGGCAGCGATGCCCAGCGCAATCGCCAGCACCACCGCCAGCACAAAGCTCGGCGTTTTCGATAGCCGCCGGATACTGTAGCTCAGATCCTGATACAAATTCGCCATGGCTTTCCCCCGCGAATACCTTGTGCGTTTGTACGGTGCCTACGTCCAAATTGTTCCCGAAAATATTCCGCCGTTTCTTCCGCCGGCCATCCCCGTTCCCGCCCATCCCCTCTGGCGAGCCTGTTCATAACTCCCCCAGAAAAGGATTGACAGCCGTCAAGCAACTGCACTATCGTCTCCCATAAGATGTTTAGGGATGAAACCACAGAAACAGGCGACCTAATTCAGGGCACACTGGAGATGCTAATTCTCAGGGCCTTGCAGCGCGGATCCACGCATGGCTATGGCATTGCGGAATGGATCCATCAAACATCACAACAGGTTCTCAAGGTGGAGGAAGGCGCGCTCTACCCGGCCCTGCACCGACTCGAACTACGCGGACTGCTGTCTGCCCACTGGGGCATATCCGACAACAATCGCCGCGCCAAGTTTTATCAGTTAACAGCCGAAGGAACAAAACGTCTCAGCACGGAATCGCAGCGCTGGGCAAGGCTTTCAGCCGCGGTTGCATTTGTCATGCAGGCCTCGTAACGGTCATGGAAAAGTTGTGAGGGTTTTCGATATGAGTTCCAGTCTCCACGCGTTTTTGCTTCGCATCAAGATGCTGTTTCGCAAGCGTCGCATGGATCGCGACATGGCCGAGGAACTCGAGTTTCACCAGGCGATGCTGCGCGAAAAACTCTCAGGCCAGGGCGTCCCCACACCTGAGTTGAACCATGCCACCCGCCAGACCTTTGGCGACGCAGCCCGCTGGCATGAACGGCTCAGGGAACTCTGGCAGTTTCGCAGACTGGAAAATCTTCTTCGCGACATCAGTTTCTCCGCCCGGATGCTGAAGAAATCGCCCGGCTTCACCACCGTCGCCATACTCACCCTCGCCATCGGAGTCGGCGCCAACACCGCCATCTTTTCGCTCATCAATGGCCTGCTGCTACGCCCCTTGCCGGTTCCCCACGCCGGCCAATTGGTCGTGCTCAGCATGCAGGAGGGCGGTCCCACACCCAACTACAGCTTTCCCATCCCATTCTTCCGCGCGTTGGAACATCAGCCGGCAATCTTCTCGGATGTGTTTGCCTATAACAATAATGGACGGCCATTGCAGGTACAGGCTCGGTCTGGCAATGAAGACGTCCCCGGAATGGAGGTGAGCGGCCAATTCTTCCAGGCGCTGCAGACCCCTCCCTTGCTGGGGCGATACTTGACCGCCGCCGACGACAAAACCGGAGGCAATCCAGCGGGACTGGCCACCGTGATCAGCGAGAATTTCTGGCAACGCTGGTTTCATCGCGATCCCAACGTGGTCGGCCGCAAGCTCGTCATCGCCAACGTCCCCTTCACCGTCGTGGGAGTGATGCCGAAGCGGTTTATTGGCGCCGACCTCATGCAGCGACCAGACATTTTTGTTCCGCTATCGGCCGAGCCAATCGTCGACGCACCGCGGCACAATATTGACGAAGGCCTCAATGCCTGGTGGCTGACCGTGATTGCACGGTTGCAGCCCGGCGTCACGCTGCAACAGGCGAACGCGGCCTTACGTACAGTTTCCGGTCCAATTCTGCACGCCGCGGATGATCCCAACTACATCGCACAGGAAGATAAGGCCCATTTCCGTTTTCAGGCTGAACCTGGCTCCGGTGGATACGCGATGGCGCGTTTTTTCTTTCGCAGTCCGCTGCTCGCCATACTCGCGATGTGCGCAGGAATCCTGTTGCTCGCCTGCCTCAACCTCGCCAGCCTCCTGATTGCGCGCGGTGCGATGCGCGAGCGTGAACTGGCAACGCGGCTGGCCATGGGAGCTACGCGCTGGCGCCTGATCCAGCAGTTATTCATCGAAAGCCTGATGCTCGCTGTGCTGGGAACCATCGCCGGCATTGCGGTGACTCCGCTGGTCAGCAGCTCGCTGGCCGCATTTCTCACCAGCAGTACGGGCGATCCAAGCGTTGTTCTCGACACCTCGCTCGATCTCCGCGTGCTTGTTTTTGCCGCGCTCATCGCCGTTGTCTCCGCCGTACTGATCGGACTGATGCCGGCGCTGCAAGCGACCGCAGGCAATCTCAGCGACCACATCAAAGAGGGTCAACATGCCCGGCAGTTGCACGAGCAGCGGTGGCTCCTGCCCCGGATTCTGATGGCGTTGGAAGTTGCTCTGGCTCTCGTACTGGTTGTCGGTGCAGGACTGCTGGCGACAAGCCTGGTAAAACTCTATCGCTCCGGCGTCGGCTTCGATCCCAACGGCCTGGCAAACATCTCCTTCAACATGGACAAACAACAGCTGGAGGGCGATGCCCTGATGCGCGTGTATCAGGAAATCGGCCAGGGATTAAGCCATCAACCCGGCGTAAAAAGTGTCAGCTTCCAGTTCATCACCCCACTATCGCATCGCGGCTGGAATGGTAAATACTCTGCGCCAGGTGGCAATCCCCACGTGATCTGGTTGAATAGCGTGGCACCGAACTACTTCAAAACCATGCGAATCCCCCTCTTCAAGGGGAGAGAATTCCGCTGGAACGATACCAACGCTTCCGGCCTGAAAATCATCTTGAATCAGTCCGCTGCCAATCTCTTCTTTCCAGATCACAATGCGCTCGGGCAACAAATCGTCGATCCTCAGGAAAAGACTTCGTATCAGGTGGTGGCGATCGTGGCAGATGCGAAGTATAGGAGCATGATGGATCCTGCACCTCCGGCCGGCTATGTACCGATCCAGCAGGACGAACAGAAAAAGCCCTCGCTCACTGCGGTTGTGCGTGTCGACGGCCCGATCACTCCACTGGCCGCCGCCGCCCGTTCCCTCGCCACACGGCTCGCGCCAACCATCCCGCCTCCCGTTCTGACGACAATGGATGATGTCGTAAACAATTCCGTCAGCGCACAGCGGATGATGGCAATTTTGTCGCTGTTCTTTGCCGGTTGCGCCCTGCTGATCACCGCTATTGGACTCTACGGAACACTCGCCTATGCCACCGCGCGCCGAACCAGCGAGATCGGCATCCGAATGGCGCTCGGTGCCAGGCGAGGTCAGGTGATCGCCATGGTCTTCCGCCAGAATGCCTGGGTTGCCATCGCCGGCTGCATCTCTGGAATGATTGCAGCCGTCCTCGCCTCGCGCGCCATGGCAAGTTTTCTGTTCGAGACATCGCCCCATGATCCCTGGGTCTTGCTGGCCTCGATTGCAGTTTTGTTGATGATCGCCAGCTGCGCCTCGCTGCTGCCTGCATTGCAGGCCGCCCGCATCGACCCCATCCAGGCCATCCGCTGCGAGTAACGTAGAATACGTCTCCGCGCAGTATCGCAGCAGTGGGCAGCGTTTTCGGTCGCAGTTGCATTTGTGATGCAAGCGTCCTGAGGGTCACAGAAAAGTTGTGAGGGCTTTCAATATGGGTTCCAGTCTCCACGCATTCTTGCTCCGCATCAAGACGCTGTTTCGCCTGCGCCGCATGGATCGCGAAATGGCCGAGGAACTGGAATTTCATCAGTCGATGTTGCGCGACAAATTATTGCGCCAGGGGGTGTCCAAGGTGGAGGCTGACGAAGCCGCGCACCACATCTTTGGGAATGCCGGCCGCTGGCATGAACGGCTCAGGGAGCTCTGGCAATTTCGTGGACTGGAAAATTTTCTTCGCGACATAAGTTTCTCGGCGCGGATGTTGAAGAAGTCACCCGGCTTCACCACCGTCGCCCTACTTACCCTGGCCATCGGAATCGGCGCCAACACCGCGATCTTTTCACTCATCAATGGATTATTACTGCGCCCACTCCCCGTCTCCCACGCCGACCAATTGGTCGTGCTGCAAATTCATGAAGGCGATCCCGAGCCTGGCTACAACTTCTCATCTCCAATCTTTCGTGGACTCGAGCAGCAGCACACAATCTTTTCGGATGTGTTTGCGTACTTCACCGGGGCGCCTCTGCAGGTACGTGGGCGCACCGGCAATGAAGTGATTCAAGGAGTGATGGTAAGCGGGCAGTATTTTCGCGCTCTCCAGACCCCCCCGCTGATGGGACGATATCTGACTCCCGCTGACGATCAGCCGGGAGGAAATACGGAAGGCTTTGCCGTCGTGATCAGCCGGCATTTCTGGCAACGCTGGTTTAACGGCGCTCCAAACGTGGTGGGTCGCAAATTAGTAATTGCCAACGTGCCATTCACGGTTGTGGGAGTAATGCCAACAAAGTTCTTCGGCGCCGATCCAACCCAGAGACCTGAAGTTTATGTTCCGCTTTCCACAGAACCCATTCTCGATGCGCCCTACAACATGACGGCCGGCGGCATCCATGCCAATTGGCTGACGGTAATGGCACGCCTCAAGCCTGGAGTGAGCCTGCAACAGGCGAACGCGGCGTTACTTCCGCTTTCGATGCCGATCGTACGCGAACAGGTTTCAGACGCGGACTGGATCGCGAACGCAGAGCAAACTCACTACCATTTCATGGCGGTGCCGGGCGCGAAGGGCTTTACGTATGTTCGCGCGCTTTTCCGCAAGCCATTGCTGGCCATGTTCGCCATGTGCGTAGGAATCTTGCTGCTCGCCTGTCTGAACCTGGCAAGCCTGTTGATGGCGCGCAGCGCGGCAAGAGAACGCGAATTGGCGACTCGACTAGCATTGGGCGCGACGAGAAGCCGGCTGATCCAGCAATTGCTGGTGGAGAGTCTGCTACTTGCATTTGTGGGCACCACGGCGGGCCTGGCCGTGTCACCCCTGGTAAGCCAATCCTTGACCACAATGATGCTTCGCGGCTACTACACCGGATACATCGACACCTCCATCGATATGCGCGTCTTCCTATTTGCCGCCGCGATTGCGTTGCTGGCCACCTTCTTGATCGGGCTTGTCCCCGCAGTGCAAGCCACCGCGGGGAACCTGAACGATCACATTAAGAATGATCGACACTCGCGGCCGACGCACGCGCGGCAGAGAATGATTCCCAGAATTCTGATGGCGTCGCAGGTGGCGCTGGCAATGGTTTTGGTAGCGGGGGCAGGATTGCTGGCAACCAGCCTGGTGCGACTCTATCGAACCGGCTTGGGATTCGATCCAAAGGGATTGATAAATATTTCCTTCGATATGGACAAGCAGTCGGTGGAAGGCAATGCCCTCCTCCAGTTGTATCAGTCGTTAGGCGACGGACTGCGCCATTTGCCGGGAGTGAACAGCGTGAGTTGGGAGTATGTCCAGCCGTTGATCGGAATGACGATAACCAGGGATTTTCAATCGCCCTTCAGCAAAGGGAGTCACGAGGCTTACACCAATATCGTCGCCCCGGAATATTTCTCAACAATGCGGATTCCCCTCCTCGCCGGCCGCGATTTTCGGTGGACCGATACCAAAGCCGAAGGGAAAATGATCATTCTCAATCGGACCGCCGCCAAACTCTTGTTTCCCGGACAGAATGCGATCGGACAGCAAGTGCTGGATGACGATAAGGTCTCCTTTCAAGTGATTGCCGTGGTCGGCGATGCCCACTATTCATCCATTCAACGCGCTGCACCTCCAGGAGCTTATCGTCCCATCACTCAGAATGATTGGAAGAAGATTTCGTATACAGCTGTTGTCCGAAGCAATGGGCCGGTCGCTCCGTTGGCTGCGGCGGCGCGCTCCCTCGCCGCACGGTTGGCGCCCACCATCCCCCCGCCTGTGATGACGACCATGGACAGCATCATTAATGATTCGATCAGCTCGCAGCGCATGATGGCGCTCCTGTCTCTCTTCTTCGCCGGTTGTGCTCTGCTCATCACCGCCATTGGACTGTACGGAACACTCGCCTATGCCACCGCGCGACGAACCAGCGAAATTGGCGTTCGCATGGCTCTGGGTGCGCAGCGGGTGCAGGTCGTGACATTGATTTTCAAAGAAAATGCCCGCGTCGCCATCGTTGGATGTATTGCTGGATTAGTAGCGGCCATTCTTGCGTCTCGTGTCCTCGCTAGTTTTCTCTACGAAATTTCGCCCCATGATCCCTGGGTCTTGCTTGCCTCGATTGCAGTTTTGCTGATCATCGCCAGCTGCGCCTCCCTGCTGCCCGCAATCCAGGCCGCCCGCATCGACCCCATCCAGGCCATCCGCTGCGAATAACAAATTCGCTCCGCAACGCATATTCCCGCGTCTCCGCGACCCCTCCACTTGACAATCTAGAGAACACCATGCTCTCATCTTGATTGTCTAGAGGTGACACGCCGCATGCCCGCAAAGCCCGATGCACTCAGTCAGAATGATTCCAGCTCCCGCGACCTGGTCCAGGGAACCCTGGAGATGCTGATCCTCAAAACACTGGCCCTGGAACCCATGCATGGCTACGGCGTTGCCCTGCGCATTGAGCAGATCAGCCACGGCGTCTTCCGCGTCAATCCCGGTTCCCTGCTCCCTGCGCTCAGCCGCATGGAACGTGCCGGCTCGGTCAAATCCGAATGGCACGCGACAGAAAATAATCGTCGCGCCAAGTATTACCAGCTCACCGCCAAAGGTCATAAATCTCTGGCCCGCGAAACCGAACAGTGGCAGCGTCAGACCGCCGCCATCGCCCGCATTCTCGAAGCGCAACTATAAATAGGCGAAGCCATCATCGGGAGCACGCCATGCAATGGATGACAAATATTCTCACCGGGCTGAAATCCCTCCTCCACAAGCAGCAGATTGAAAACGAACTCGATGAGGAGTTGGAAAGCTATTTCCAGGCCTCCGCCGCCGAGAAAGTAAAGTCTGGCATGACTCCAGAAAAAGCTCGTCACGCCGCGCTCGTCGAATTAGGCAGCCGCAGCGTAGTCAAGCACCAGGTCTGGTCCTCGCGGTGGGAGTCAACCCTCGACAGTCTTCTTCTGGACATGAAGATCAGCCTCCGCACCCTCGCGAAAAGCCCCGGCTTCACCGCCATTGCCCTGCTCTCCATCGCTCTCGGCATCGGCGCCAACACCGCCATCTTCACCCTCATTCATCAAGTCATCCTCCGCAATCTTCCGGTACAAGATCCGCAACAACTCGTCACCTTCGGCACATCCACGGGCGGCGGCATCCTCGGCGGCGTCGATCTCGGTGTCAACAGCATGTTCCCGTGGAATTTTGCGCATCAACTGGAAAGCAATCCCGGCCCATTCCAGGGCATCGCTTCCTACTGCAGTTTTGAGCCAACGGTCAGCGTACAACCACCGTCGTCCGCCAATGCTCAAGCCTCCGCGGCCTCCGCCGTTCTGGTCCGCGCCGTTCTCGTTTCAGGAAATTACTTCAGCCTGCTCGGCGCACAACCGCTGCTCGGCCGCACCATCAATCCGTCTGACAATGCCACTCCCGGCAGCGGTGCGGTGGTCGTCGTCAGCGAACATTTCTGGCGTCAGTCGCTCTCTGCCGACCCAGACATCCTGGGCAAAATCATCACCATCAACAGCGCTCCCTTCACCGTCATTGGAGTCATGCCGAGCCAGTTCCACGGCCTCAAGCTGGATACTAATCCGACCGCGCTCTGGACCCCGATCATGATGCAATCCGTCATCCTGCAGCAGCCTTCCTTCCTCGGACCTGACGGACCTTTTTTTCTGGAAATGTTTGCGCGCCTCAGTCCAGCCGCATCCAGCAGTAAAGCCGCGCTAGCGCAAAGCCAGCTCTGGCTCAATCAGCAGATTCGCGCCGGCGTTCGCGCCACGGAAAGCGGTACCATTTCTCCGGCGCGCCAAAAAGAAATCAATCTCCTCAACGAGCCCTTGATCCCCGCCCAACGCGGCGTCTCCTACATGCGCGGTCAATACGGCAACTCCCTCATCATCCTCATGGCAGTTGTCATTCTGGTTTTGCTCATCGCCTGCGCCAACCTCGCCAACTTTCTGCTGGCCCGCGCCGCGACGCGTCAGCGAGAAATTGCAACCCGCCTCGCTCTCGGCTCCAGCCGCCGCCGCATCGTCCGTCAAAGTTTGATGGAGGCCCTTAGCTTATCCATGGTCGGCGGTCTCATCGGCCTCGCCATCGCGTTTGCCGCCACCCGCGCTCTCATCGCTTTTGTCAGCCAGGGTAGTGCCTACACGACGCTTAGCTCCACTCCAGACGCAACCGTTTTGCTCTTCACCCTGGCTGCGTCTCTCTTTACTGGATTGCTATTCGGCCTCGCGCCCGCCATCATTTCCGCCCGCACCGGCGCTGCAGGCTCGCTCAGCTCCAATGCGCGTACCGCGCAATCCAGCCAGGGACGCGCTTCCCGCCTCTGGCCCAAAATGCTGGTCACCGTCCAGATCATCCTGTCGCTGTTACTCCTCGTCGGCGCCGGCCTTTTCCTTCGCTCGCTGCGCAATCTGCAACAGCAGGATTATGGCTTCAACCGAACCCACTTACTCCTCGCCGATTTTGATCCCAAGCTTGCCGGCTATAAATCAACCCAGGCTGCCGCCCTCAATCAGCAGCTCATCGATCGACTCTCCGCTCTTCCGGGAGTGCGCTCCGTCGCCGTTGCCAACACTCTTCCCATTCAATTAGGAACCGAGCAATCCAGCTTCAAAATCTCCGGCTATACACCTGCGCCCAAAGAAAACATGAGCGCCACCATCGATCGCGTCTCCGGCAAATATTTCCAGACTGTCGGCGTTCCCATCCTTGCTGGCCGCTCCATCCTGCCATCGGATACGGCCAGCAGTCTCAAGGTTGTGGTCGTCAGCCAGAGCCTGGCAAAACATTTCTTCCCGAAGGGGAATGCGGTCGGCCACATCCTCACCATTGATGCCGATCAGATCAAAGGTCCCTGGCAGATCATCGGCGTTGCCAAAGATACCCGCTCCGGCGATCCAAGGAACAAAATATCTTTCCCCACCACCTACATCCCTCTGGCGCAAATCGATCCATGGATGCCCATAGGTCCCGCCCCATCCAACGGCGCAACCGCTGCCAATGCCACTCCCGCGCCTCGCGAAGAAAATCAGGATGCTTTCGCCAGCACCATCCTGCTGCGCACCACTGGCGATCCCGCGCAGAGTGCCGCCGACCTTCGTTCCGTGGTGCGCTCGATCGACCCAAGTCTGCCCTTGCACCACATCATCACCATTCACGATCAAATCTCCAGCCTCATGACGCATGACGAACTCATCGCCAGCCTTACCGGAATGTTTTCCCTGCTCGCCCTGCTGCTCACCGCCATCGGCCTCTTTGGCGTGATGAGCTATAACGTGGTCCGCCGCACCAACGAAATCGGCATTCGCTTCGCTCTCGGTGCACGCCGCCCAACCGTTCTCTGGATGATCCTCCGCGAATCGCTCCTCTTGCTCGCGTTCGGCGTCGGCGTAGGCATTCCCCTCGCTCTCGCTGCGACCCGGTTCATCCGGCAGCAGCTGTACGGCCTGGGCGCGATCGATCCCGCCACCTGCGTCACAGCGATCGCCGTCGTCATCGTCATGACACTTGTTCGCCGCCTGGCTCCCCGCACAACGCGCCACCAAGGTAGACCCCATGATCGCCCTCCGCTGCGACTAGCGCGTTGCCAGCCTGGGTAGACCCCGGGTCGCCGCGGCGAAAGTCCGGGAACCAACTCCCCACCCATCTCCCGCCTTTAGGCGCTGCGGTCAACTACCAACTCGGCGAATCGACCCCGAACCACCTTGCCCTCGCTTTGTATCAGGGCACGACTTCAGTCGTGCCAAACAATCCGCAAAGCGAGAGGGCTTTAGCCCCTGCAATAGTTTCGTCGAGTCGACACAGAGGGCCTTCTCGACCCAATCTGATCCCGTCCCCGTTCGTTTGTCCTAGCCGTCGTTCGCCTACTCTCAATACAATCGTGCGAAGAGGTCCCACGCGCATGGCTTTCCGCAAATTCTGCCCCGCACCCAAACCCTGCCCCGCTCGCAAACTCGACTCACCATCGCGCGCGCGGTTACTTCGCGCAGCCGCCTCCGCGTTCGCCCTGCTTCTCGTCTCTTTCCCATGCGCCGCCCCTTTATCCGCGCAGACTCAAACCCAACCACCCCCCGCCACACCCGCAAAAATCCAAAGCAACTGGCGCGTACAGGAATTCATGGTCCCCATGCGAGACGGCATTCGCCTCCAAACAGTCGTCATCTCCCGCAGAGATCAAACCAAGCCTCTACCGATTCTGCTGACCCGCACTCCCTACGGCGTCCCCACGCAACAGGACTTCGATAAAGCCGCCGCAAAAAACGGTGCCGACTGGGTGCCGACAAACTGGAAAGAGCTAGCCGCCGACGGATACATCTTCGTCATGCAAAATCTGCGCGGACGCTTCAAGTCCGAAGGCGTCTTTCTCCTCACCTCGCGCTACGATGCCAACGATCCGAAGCAAACCAACGAAACCAACGATGCCTACGACACCATCAGCTGGCTCGTAAAAAATGTCCCCAACAACAACGGCAAAGTCGGCATCTACGGCGTCTCCTATAACGGATTAACCGCCGGCCTCACCCTGCTCCATCCCAATCCCGCGCTCAAGGCAGTCAGCGAACAGGCCGCTCCCGTCGACCAATGGATGAACGACGATATGCATCGCTATGGCGCGCTGCGCGAAAGCTACGCCTTCGAGTATTCCGTCATGGAGCAGTCCGACAAAAACACCAACAAGCATTTCGACTTCGACACCTACGACACCTATCAGTGGTATCTCAACCTCGGCCCTCTAACGAATGCGAATGCGAACTACCTCCACGGATCCATTCCCTACTGGAACGACATCATGGCCCACCCCAACTACGACGACTTCTGGCAGAAAGAAGCCTGGGTCAACCAGCTGCACAGCTCCACTGTTCCCAATCTCAACGTCGCCGGTTTCTGGGATCAGGAAGACCCCTGGGGCCCATGGCAAATTTTTCGCCACGCGGAACAGCACGATCCCGACCACGACAACTTCATGGTCGCCGGCCCCTGGTACCACGGCGAATGGCAGACACCCGTAGGAGATCGCATCGGCATCGTTCCCTTCGGCGGCCACAAGACTGCCCTCGAATTTCGCCGCAACATTCAGGCCGCCTTCTTCCGCTACTATCTCCATGGCGAAGGCAACAAGCCCAACTGGGAAGTGACAACCTTCCAGACCGGCTCCAACACCTGGCACAGCTACGCGACCTGGCCTCCAGCCAGACGCGAAGCCAACCAATCTATATCTCCACTCCGACGGAACGTTATCCTTCGAACCCGATACTCCGCGGCCGGCCCGCAATATCGCCAGTATGTTTCCGATCCCGCGAATCCCGTGCCCTATCGCGTGCGCCCCATCTCACCCACCTATCCTGAACCCGAGTGGACCACGTGGGAGGTCGCCGATCAGCGCTTCGTCGAGCATCGCCCCGACGTCCTCACCTTCGAGAGCGCGCCTCTCGATCATGATGTTGTCGTCACCGGCCCCATTGCCGCCGCGCTCTACGCCTCCACCTCCGGCACAGATTCCGACTTCGTCGTCAAGCTGATCGACGTCTACCCGGAGAGCGGTCAAATCGGCGCCGACAATATTCCGCCGAACAAGCCCACCGGCTATACCGACTCACTCAATGGATATGAATTGCCCATCGCCATGGAAGTTCGCCGCGGCCGCTTCCTCCATAGCGACGAGCATCCGCAGCCCCTCAAAGCCAACCGCCCCGAGGAGTGGGACATTCCCCTGCGCGATCACGACCACGTATTTCTCAAGGGACATCGCATCATGGTGCAGGTGCAGTCCACCTGGTTCCCCGTCATCGACCGCAACCCGCAGAAATATGTTCCCAGCATCTATCAAGCCACCGCCGCCGACTTCGTCCCCGCCACCCAGCGCATCTACTGCACCCCAAAGCTCCCCTCCCACATCACCCTCCCCATCATCGCGCGATAAAGGTCGATCACTGAGTGGGAGCCGATTCGTTATGTTATTCAGGGAGGGTCTGACTATTGCGTTGTCGATCGTGGGCAGCATCGATGCGCTGAAGGAGACAATCATCGGTTCCTTCGAGAAACTCGGCACAATGCTCTTCGAGATCAAGATATAGGTGGCGAAAAGCGTCGACTGGATCGCTTGAGAACCCGGGATAGTGGCTCGCATTAGGTCTTCGCAGTACAGAATGCATGTACTCCTGATGAGACATCGAGCGTAAACCAAGGTTGTAGGTAACCATTCCCAAACTGTGTCGAAAGTGAAATTCAAGCCTTCGATTACCTTTTGTAAATTCCCCAGAAGCAAATCGACCACCGCTGCTGTTGCCTGCATCAAGCGTCCTGTAGGTGAAGCCGTGCTTACATAACAATGGTTCGAGGAGGACGGAACCGAGAACCAATATTTCCACGGGATTGTTACTCATAGAGGTGCTCCGAAAGTTTCGTTCAACTTAGCATACGGTCTGGGTGCCCCATCCTAGCGCAGCTAGGGTGGGATAGAATGAAGCCCGCGTCACAGTTGCACTGAATCCGCCCTATTGCCCTCTTCGCTGTAACTGCGGCGCACACGTCTCAGAAAATGGATTCGCAATATACGTCCCCGCAAATCCCGACAAAATCACCGTCCCATCCTCATTAAAATGCGCTGTATGAAATTCTCCCTCAGGCAGATCGTTCAGCCGCCGCCAGTCCTGCCCATCATCCTTGCTGACGTACACGCCGGTAATCGCGCTCAGCACTTCCCGGTTCGGCCGCAGCGGATCCACTTCAATCCCGTACGCCCGGATATTCGGCCCCACCTCATCCTTCATCCGATGCAGCAAGAATCTGGCATGCGTCACCCGCGCCACTGCATCCGGCGTCACCGGGTTATACACGCCCCAGCACGCCGCAATATGCAGCCCACCCACCGTGCTCATCCCATGGATCGCCGAGTCCGGCCCCACCCCCGTCACGCGCGTCCAATGCATCGTCGCCAGATTCAATCGGTACGCCTGATCGCCCGTACCTAAATACAGGGAGCGTGGATGCGCCTTGGTCGGATCATCGAAGGCCATCGAAAAAATATCCAGATCATTCGGCAGCCGAGGAAATCTTCCCTCCCCCACCCACTCCCCCTGCTTGTCGCGCCGATAAATATAGACCTGCGGAGTCAGATCGAAATATCCATACCCAATCAGCATCCGCTTTCCATCCGCGCTGATCAGCACCACCCCCGCCCGCACCGGCTGCCCCGCCTTCTTCGGAATCGGCACCTTCGGCCGCGTATCTGGAACCATCGGTCCCTCGATCGGTCTCACCACCGCGCTCGCCATCGTCCCGTGTGGAATTACCTGGAACGCTCCCAGCTGCGTCGTCACCACAAAATCCTTGCCGCCCGGCTCGACCGCCAGCCCATTGCGCAATCCCTCGCCAATTTTCGCGTTGAAATATTTTCCGCTGAGCCGCGCAATCGGCGTCCACGTCACCCCGCCGTTGGTCGAATTCGACAGATAAATCGCCCGCTCCGCCGCCGGGACATGGCTGTCCAGGTCCGCCGTCAGCCCCCACACTTCATTCGAGCTGCGCGTCCGGGGATCAATCGCCATCGTCTCCAGAAACTCGCTGGCATACTCGTGAGTTCCGGGCAACGTCTTCACCTTATAGACCTGGCATCCATTCAAGCCGCTTCTTGTCAAATTATTAGCTGGCGCATTGAAAGTAGAAGATGAATGTTTTCCAGCCGCCCTCGCCTTCGCATATTTCGCTTGCACAGCCGCAGAATTGGCCGCCCGCATCGCCATCGGCGCAGCCACTCCCCATGCCACCGCCGTAGCCGCAAGCAACAGTCCGCGAAATCTCCGTTGGTGTTTCCACTGCGACATAGTGTCTCTATGTCGAGCCTAATCTCGCGCCTCAGATTCCTTCAATGCCATTCTTCTTCTGATTCAAGCCGCGCCCCATTTGGTATAGTCAGCAAATCCCGCTGGAGTGCCTGCCATGTCCGCGAACCCGCGCCCCATCTCGATCACGATTCTCGCCTGCATCTACATCGCGGTCGGCCTCATGGGCTTCATCTATCATTTTCATGAAATCATCGCACTGCAACCCGACAGCCCGTGGATCGCGCTCACCGAAGCTCTGGCCATCGTCTGCGGAGTGTTCATGCTTCGCGGCCAGAATTGGGCACGCTGGCTGGCGCTTGCCTGGATTGCATTCCACGTAGTCTTGAGCGCCTTCCATTCCCTGCATGAATTTCTGATGCATAGCTTGATCTGCGCCCTCATCGCGTGGATCCTGCTGCACCCAACTGCCACGCGATATTTCCGTCGTTCCCAAACCTCACCAACATAAAAAAGCAGGCGCTGCGCCCCTGGCGCAGCGCATGCATCCGCAGGTGTTTTCCTTCACGGGATTGGAACTCCAACGGCGGCTGAACTGACGTGCGTAAAGAACCACCGCCCATGGATCTTTTTGGCTTCGCCGGTAAGGTCCACATGGCTTTTGGCTGTCCAGGATGGCAAGCCGGTGGCTGAATTCAATGACACGTCGAAGTAATGGCATTCGAAATACACCGACGATTTCCATTGGCCGTCCCAGTCCTTTTCAGGGACATACTTCGTTTTGTACGCCGGGGAAAGCGACACAAACTTATTGGCTTGCTGCATCCCGCCGGAAACATACTTGAAGAAGGTGCACAGCGTGCCCTGTTGACCGGTGGCCGACGTGTCGCCCGTGGGTAGAGGGCAACTTGCCGGATTGTCCGGATCGCCGTAGCCGATATAATTTCCTGCCGAGGTAGCAGTGCTGACAATCGTGATTTCGCCGTCCTCAGTCCATAGCGCGATTGCGTCGCGGATTCGCTGCGTGATCACTGTAGCCGAGTCGCCATTCACAGGATCGTGGACGCTGACTGCGGCGTGAAAGGCTGCGTGAAGCTGTTCCAGTTCAGCCATTTGGGCCAGTTGTTCGCTATCGTCCTGCCATCCATCTGCATGGGCGGCTCCTATCGCTACGATAGATCCCACAGCCAGCAGAACCGCAAAACGTGTGTATCTCTTCTTGAATGTCGATTTCATGTCCGTCTCTCCTTTGAAAAACCGATCACGAGCGTTCATTGGTTTCCCTCTCCTCCGCCGGACTCTCCCGGCTGGCAACGAGTGAAGCTCCTTCCACGCCTCACCGGCAATACACAACAGGTGAACTTCCAGGTAAAGATTGGGTGAAGCAATAACCACTTGGGATTGAACTCGATACGCCAAACCTCGCGAATGGCGATGCTATACTTCACCCGCGGAGGAACCTTCCAGTGCCCGTTGCCGTCTTCGAATTCGGCGACTTCAAGCTGGATTGCGACCGCTTTGAGCTCACTCGCTCCGGTCGAAGCCTCAAGCTTGAGCGAAAGCCGATGGAGTTGCTCATCCTGCTGGCCACCCGCAATGGCCAGCTCGTCACCCGGGCGGAAATTGCCGAACGCCTCTGGGGTACGGAAGTCTTCGTCGACATCGAACACGGCATCAACACCGCCATCCGCAAAATCCGCCACGCCCTTGGCGACGACTCCGAAAATCCCCGCTTCGTGCAAACCGTCACCGGCAAAGGCTATCGATTTTCCGCCCCCATTCTGCCGCCACAGCAGCTTCCTCCGCCTCCTCTTGCCGCTCCCCTTCCGCCTACCACCCTCCCCGTGCGGCCCAAACGCGAACTGATTGCTTGGTCCATCGTCGCCACCGTCTGCTCTATATTTGTGATCGTCGGAGTGGTCGCATTTCGCTCCCGCACCCATCCACCTGAAATCCACTACACTCAGCTAACCGATTTCACAGATTCTGCAGTCTCGCCCGCGTTATCCCCGGACGGCCGCATGCTCGCCTTCATCCGCGGCAGCGAAAGCTTCATGTCCGCCGACCAAATCTATATAAAGATGCTTCCCGACGGCGAAGCCAGGCGCCTCACAAACGACAAACGCCTCAAGTACGGGCTGGCATTCTCGCCCAGTGGATCTGAAATCGCCTACACCGTGTTGGAAGCTCCGAACTATTCAACCGATACCGTCTCCGTCCTTGGCGGTGACTCTCACCTTTTTCTGAAAAATGCTGCTGGACTCAGTTGGCTCAGTCCAAACCAGATTCTCTTTTCCCGTATCAAGTCTGGAATCCATCTCGGCGTCGTCACCGCAACCGCGACCGGCGACCAAGTGAGCGAAATTTACTTTCCCCCGCACGAGCGTGGAATGGCGCATTTCTCCTTTCCATCTCCGGATCGCAAATGGATTCTGGTGGCGGAAATGAACCGGTATGGAGGCTGGGCGCCGTGCCGCCTCGTTTCGCTCGAAAGCACAGCCCACACAAAAACCGTCGGGCCAACCGGCGCCTGCACCGCCGCTGGCTGGTCACCCGATGGTTCCTGGATGTATTTCACCGCAGCCCTGCAGGGTCATAGCCACTTGTGGCGACAACATTTTCCTGACGGATCGCCCGAGCAAATCACTTCCGGCCCAACAGATGACCAGGGCCTCGCAGTCGAACCCTCGGGACACTCACTCATCACTTCCATTGGTGTGTCGCAAAGCGACATCTGGATTCACGACCCCTCCGGCGACCGGCCCCTCACATCCGAAGGCGAAGTCGTAACCTATTGGTCGCCTCCTGTCTTCAGACAGAACGATTCCGTCCTGTATTACCTGCTGCAACGCGAATCGGAGGTATCGGGCCCGGAGCTGTGGCGCACCAACGTAGAATCCGGCAAAAGCGAGCCCGTGCTCCCAGGAATTTCGATGATTGGCTTCGATGTGTCGCCGGATGGCAAACAAGTGGTCTATGTCACTCCCGCACCAGGCGGAAAAACTCAGTTTTGGCTGGCGCCTGTGGATCGAAGCTCACCTCCGACTCGTGTTGGAGATGTCAGCGGCCTTGAACCGTATTTTGGTCCGGACGGCCAAATCATGTTCCAGAAAACAGAAGGCAACACCAACTACCTGGAGCAGATCAGGCCGGATGGATCGGGCCTCTCCAAGTTGCTTCCCTATCCCATTATTGAAATTCAGGGCGTCTCACCCGGCCGGCGATGGGTGATGGCCGTGGTTCCCACTCCACTTGGGGTCGATGCCCCGGCGATCATGGCGATTCCATTGGACGGCGGGCCTGCGCGGCGCCTATGCACCCGCTACTGCGTTCCAACTTGGTCTTCCAGCGGAAAGTTCTTATTCATTCCCGTGGAAGATCCTTCGCGCAACAGTCCAGGAAGAAGTCTGGCAATTTCAGTCGGCCCCGGCGAAACCCTTCCCGATCTTCCCCCCGGAGGAATCGAGCCCATGGCCGATGCGAACGTTGTGCCGGGAGCACAATCCGTTCCGCGCGCCGATCTTATTCCAGGTGCGGACCTCGATCACTTTGCCTACGTCAAGACCACGGTCCACCGGAACCTGTACCGCGTCTCGCTTCCCTGAAACACTTCTATAGATAGCGCGCTAAATCCCTGCCCACCAAGCGTACCCGCCCTCTGGGTTTGCCGACCCCAGCCCCTTGCCATATTTCTTCATGCTGTCCGTCGCCGTCATATGCGTCACATATTTCACGCTCTTGTATCCCAGCTGTCGCGGCACGCGCAGCCGCAGCGGACCGCCAAACGATACCGGCAAATCACCATCATTCATCCCCATCGTCAACAACGTCTGCGGATGCCGCGCCTCGCCCATATCGAGACTGTCCCACCAATCCGGGTACAGTGAGAAATAGGCAATAAACCGCGCCTGCGGCAGCACTCCAACCTCCTGCAGCACTGCGCTCAGCGGTGTCCCAATCCACTCCGCAATGTAGGACCAGCCTTCCTCGCACGCCACTTCTGTAATCTGGCTCTGCACCGGAAAATGCTTCAGATCAGCTAAAGAAAATTCGGTTGGCCGCGCCACCAAACCATCCACGGTAAGCTTCCAGTCCGCAAATCCACCCGCCTGCAATTGCTTGAACGCTTCGTTCGGCGGCGCTACTTCATTCGCGAACGGCGTTTTCGAAATCATGCTGCGCGGAAACTCGCGTGCCGGCGCATGCGTCGCAAACAGCCGCTGCGCCGCATAATTCAGCGTCTCTCCCGGACCATAGATTCCCCCACCATCCGGCGGAATCAATCCATATCGATGCGCCAGCCGATCTGCCGCAGCAATTCCTGCCACGCCCGCCGTCGCTGCCAAACCCGCACGCAAAAATTTTCGCCGAGAAATCATGGGCGCTCCTCCTCCGCACTCGTGCGTCCCGTAATCATCGCCCGCATGCGGCTCTTGAATCCTCCCAGGTACACCATGGCAACATGCACCACAACAAACAGCAGCAGCACTCCTGAAATAAAGAAATGCAGCGTCCGCGCCGACTGCCTTCCGCCCAGCGCAATCACCGTCCACGGAAACGCGCCTGTGAATGCCGGCGACATCGCCAGCCCCGTCCAGATCACCAGCGGAAACAGCACGAAGATCACAATCAGATACGCCGCCCGCTGCACCACGTTATACGATCGCGCGTCCGCTGCATCCGGAGGTCCGCGACGAAACGTCTTCGACATCACCCCGCGAAATGCACTCCACGTGCGCTGCCCTCGACCCGGAACCAGGTTCCTGCGGAAATGCCCCGTCCAGAATCCCACAATCCCGTAAATCAATCCCGTAAATAAAAGCAGCCACGCTGCCTGAAAATGGAGATACCGGCTCCACCCATTCTGATCCGGCATCACGTAGTTGTAACCCGTCGGCACCGTCGATCTCGACGCTGGAATGTGCAGCGAAAACAGCGGCTTCGTCCCCGAGTTGCCCACCTCACCCCAATAAAACCTCGGGTGCGAAATCACAAGCTCTCCGCCCGTAATCAGCAGCGCAAAAAACGCGATCACCGTCAGCCAGTGCGTCACCCGCACCACCCCGCTATGCCGGGAAATCTCCGATTTGCGAGCCGACTCCGTAGCCAACACAAGCGGAGAATAGCACAACGCCCGCCCGATCGCCGTTCTCGGTAAACCCCGACTTGGTCCCGTTAATCAATCGATAAGGTTCTCAATAGACCCCCAACGTCGTTCCGGGAACTCGTCATTCGCGTTCTCGGTAGACCCCGGACTTTAGTCCGGGGATAAGGTCCCGCAGAAACGCGCCTTCAGGCGCTGAGGTACACTCCCGATGCCCCAGTTCCCCACGACAGTGATTCCATGTTTGCGATAGTATGAATCGCCGAACTAAATCGTTTTGGACGCGCACATTCACAGGTCACCCATGCAAATCTCCATGCGCCTTCCGTATATACTTGCACTCGCCGCACTCACCCTGTCTGTCGCACCGGCACTCGCACAAAATCCCGCGACCTCCACCCCGCCCGTCACCTTCACCGCCGATCAAGACCATCAAAATATGATGGACCAGCTCGGTATCCAGGCCCTGCGGCCCGGCCCCAGCGGGAATCCCAAAGCTCCCGACCACGCCAACTACGACGAGTCGAAGGCCAACCCATACCCCAATCTGCCCGACGCCCTCACCCTCAACAATGGACAAAAAGTCACCACCGCAAAAATGTGGTGGCAGCAGCGCCGCCCGCAAATCGTCCACGACTTCGACGAGTACGTCTACGGCGTCGTCCCCAAAAATGTCCCTGCAGTCACCTGGTCCGTCGTCGCCACGGAACATGAATTTGTCGGCTTCCATCCCGTCATCGCGACAGAACTGAACGGCCACGTCGACAACGCCGCCTATCCGCTCATCAGCGTCAACCTCCGCATGACGCTCGTCACCCCCGCAGACGTCAAAGGTCCCGTCCCCGTCCTCATGATGTTCGGCCGCAGCGAATTCCCCGCTCCCGTCCAGCCCTCCCCAGAAGACCTCGCACGCATCAACACCGCCCTCAAAGCTCTCCTCATCAAACAGGATCCATCACTCGCGCCGGTCATCGCGCAGCATCCAGCGTGGGACCCCGTGCGCTCCGTCCCCTTTCAATTCCCTCAGATGAATGCCGATGGTGATCCGCCCAATACCTGGGAACTCATCGCCGCCGGCTGGGGCTTCGCCAGCTTCGATCCGCAATCCGCGCAAGCCGACAACGGCGCCGGACTCACCCGCGGCATCATCGGCCTGGTCAACAAAGGTCAGCCTCGCACTCCCAATCAATGGGGAGCACTGCGAGCCTGGGCCTGGGCTGCCAGCCGCGGCCTCGACTATCTCCAGACCAATCCCGCCGTCGACGCCAAACACATCGGCATCGAAGGCGTCTCGCGCTACGGCAAAGCCGCGCTCGTCACCATGGCCTATGATCCGCGCTTCGCCATGGTGCTCATCGGCTCCTCCGGTAAAGGCGGAGCAACTCCCCTGCGCCGCAACTTCGGCGAAGCCGTCGAAAACCTCACCGGCACCGGCGAGTATCACTGGATGGCCGGCAACTTCCTGAAGTACGGCGCATCGAAAGCCTCCTCCGGCAGCATGAATCCCAGCGACATTCCTGTGGACTCGAACGAGCTTCTCGCTCTCTGCGCCCCTCGCCTCACTTTCGTCAGCTATGGCATTCCCGCGAAAGGCGATGCCCAGTGGCTCGATCAACGCGGCAGCTGGATGGCAACCGTTGCCGCCAGTCCCGTGTGGACTCTACTCGGAGCGCCCGGCCTCAGCACCGATTATCTCGACTACCGTACCGCCCCCATGCCTCCGGTCAACGACGGCCTGCTCGGCGGCAAGCTAGCTTGGCGGCAGGATGACGGCGGCCACACCGACGCACCCAACATGAAATATTTCATCCACTGGGCCAACAAATTCATCGGCTACCCAGACAAGGAATAATCCCTGCGCGACTCCACAGCCTCATTCTGCCTCGCCTTAATCCTCGCGCGCACAAAATGACCGCATCCATCATGTAGCATGGCTCATGGCTGTCGAAAATCATGGCCTCAAACGCGAACTGCAACTGCGTGATCTCGTCCTCATGCAGATTCTGGTCGTCGTCGGCCTCAATTTTTCCGGCTTTGCCGCCAAGCAAGGTCGCTCGCAAGTCGTCCTGTGGCTGCTCGCCATCTGCCTTTTCTATCTGCCGCAGGCCGCGGTCGTCATTCGTCTCAGCCGCGCCATTCCTCTCGAAGGCGGCGTCTACCAGTGGGTCAAGCAAGGCATCTCCCCCTTCGCCGGCTACATGGCTGGTTGGAGTTTTTCCCTCTACATCATCTGCTGGTACGCTTCCTTCGGCTCGCAAGTCGCCAGCGGCCTCGCCTACGGAGCAGGCGCGCACGGCGCATGGTTAGGGAGCAAAGCCTTCACCCTATCGCTCACCGTTTTTCTCTGCCTGCTCGTCTTCGCTCTCAACGTCCGCGGACTTCACGTCACCAAGTGGCTCAGCGGCACCGGCTCCATCCTGTCGATCATCATTTTTCTGGTCATGGCCTATCTACTCGTCAGGCTCTGGACAAAATCCCATTCGCTACCCCATGTTGCCTTCTCACTCGCCTGGCCCGGCTTCTCGCTCGTCACGCTCAACGTCTTCACAAAAATGGCGCTCTTCGCGTTAAGCGGCTTCGACCAGTGCTCCATCTTTTCTGAAGAATGTCGCAAACCAAAAAATGACGTCGCCCGCTCCGTCTTCATCGCCGTGCCCTGCATTGCGTTGATGTACATCGTGGCCACCGGCGCGGTTCTCAGTTATGTCCCCATCGCGAAGATCGACCTCGCCGCGTCCGTGTCTCAGGTCATGCAGGCGGGCTTCGGCCACTCCGGCATGGGCGCCGCGATTACGGCCTTCACTGTCGTGGCATTCTGCGTTTCGCTCATCGCCGCCCTGGCGGTCGCAGTTGGAATGGTCGCGCGCTTGCCCATGGCCGCCGGCTGGGATGGCCTCCTGCCTCCCTGGTGGAGTCACCTCAACCCCAGGTTCGGCACGCCCTCCCGAGCCATCGCCGCCGTTTCCGCCGCTCTTTTACTGATGGGTGTTCTCAGCCTTCTCGGCGCCCACAATCAGGAGGCGGTGCAAGTCCTCGGAGCCGTCGGCTTCGGTTCCTACTGCATCATGTACATGCTGCTCTTCGGCGCAGTCATCTTCGGCTTTCGCTCCAGTGCGTGGCGCCCCGGCATTGCCATTCGCATGGGAGCAGCCGCGGCTTTCGCAGTCGCGCTCGTCGCCTTCGCGTTCCAGCTCATTCCCGTCGGCGAAGTCGCAAATCCATTTCTCTTCGCCGTAAAAGTGATTATCGCCATCGTCGCCACCAGCGCGTTAGGAGCACTCCTCTACTGGCGCGGCACGTTGCGCGCCGCCCGTTCCGCCGCCTTGCAGGAAATGTGAAGCACTCACTGCGCGCGACTTACTTCTGCTTCTCCATAAACCCACGCACCAGCGCCGCCATCTCGTCCGCCTTGGTGTCCAGCGCGAAGTGTCCCGCCTCCAGCACATGCACCTCCGCATTCGGCACATCTTTTCTGTAGCGTTCCGGCTCTCCCGGATCGAATGACAAATCGTGCTTGCCCCACAGCACCAGCAGCCTGGGCTGCGTCTTCTGCATCCATGCCTGCCACTTCGGATAAGCATCCACATTCGTTCTGTAGTCATAGAACAGATCGCTTTGGATTTGCGCCTGCCCCGGCGAATTCAGAAATGCATACTCATCCGTCCAAAGATCCGGATCATACAACTCCACATTCGCATCGTCTCCAACATGTCGCGTCCTGGTCGCCGCCATCGAAAGCAAATTCTTGCGCAGCGCTTCTTCATTTGCCGGACGGTCCGCCCAGAACGCGCGTCGCGTCACCCAGTTCTTACCCAGCCCTTCGTTGTGCGCCACCGCATCCTGCACAATCAACGCCTGCACTCGCTCAGGATGTGCCAATGCCATGCGGAATCCAACCGGCCCGCCATAGTCCTGCATATACATCGAGTAGAGCGACAGCCCCAGCGCCTGCGTAAAATCCTCCATCACCGCGGCAATGGCATCGAAGGTGTAGGCAAACTGTTTCGGGTCAGGCCAGTCGCTATGTCCGAAGCCCGGATAATCCGGAGCCACCAGATGATAGTTGTCCGCCAGCCGCGTCAGCAGCGACTGAAACATCCGCGAAGACGATGGCAGCCCGTGCAGAAAAAGTATCGTCGGCGCATCTTTCGGCCCCGCCTCGCGATAAAAAATGTTCAGACCATCCACCTGCACGGTGCGATAAAAAATCGGCTGCTGCATCACAAGTTCCTCTCCCCGTGTTCGAGCCCCAACCCCACCTACACCGCGTGTCGTCGCAACACTCCTTCAGACGGGTTTGGGTAGACCCCGAACTTTGCTCCGCGGATAACATCGCGCAAGATTACCCCTTCGTGCGGTTTCGGTAGACCCCGGACTTTAGTCCGGGGATACCACCCCCGCAACAATGCGCCTTCAGGCGCTGAGGTCCGAATGCCTCACCGTCAAACTCACATCGTCAGCACCACGCGAAATTCCGCTTTCCCGCTCAGCATCCGCGCATACCCCTCCGCTGCTTTCTCCAACGGAAAAGTCTCAATCATCGGCCGCACCCCGGTCAGTTCTGCAAAGCGCAGCGTGTCGTCGGAGTCCGCTGCAGTCCCTGACGCCCATCCCTGAATCGATTTGCTGCCCATGATCAGTTGCACCGGCGACACCTCAATCGGATCGAAGGTCGCGCCAATCACAAGCAGCTTGCCGTTCGGTCCCAGCCCGCTAATCAGCTCCGACATGGCTTTCGAGTTCGGCGCTGTTGCCAGAATCACCTTGGCTCCGCCCAGCTTCTGCAATTCCTCAGCCGCATTCGTCGCCTTGCTGTCGATGTACAAGCTCGCCCCCAACTTCTTCGCCAGCGCTGCATTCTCCGGTCCGCGTCCGATCGCCGCAACCTTGTAACCGAACTTGTTCGCGAATTGAATCCCCAGGTGACCCAGGCCACCAATCCCCTGCACCGCAACCAGATCGCCGGGCATGGCTCCACTGTGACGCAGCGCGTTATAGGTCGTGATCCCCGCGCACAGCAGTGGAGCTGCATCCACATCCTTCAAACTGTCCGGGATCGGCACCAGCGCTTCCACCGGAGCCACCATGTATTGCTGATATCCGCCGTCATAACTGATGCCCGGGATTTGAAAATTCTGGCAATTGATAAAATCTCCACGCCGGCACTCGCGACACGTGTTGTCGTGCCCGCCATGCCAACCGACGCCCACGCGCTGTCCTTTCTTCCACACCGACACACCGTCTCCGACCGCATCGATCACGCCGGCCACTTCATGTCCCGGTACACGCGGATACTTGATTCCCGGCCACAAACCATCCACCGTCAGCGCGTCACTGTGACATATTCCGCAGGCTTGCACCTTGATCCTCACTTGCCCCGCACCCGGCGTCGGAATCTCGCGATCAACAACCTTGAGGCCTTCTCCCGGCTTCGCTACCTGCGCTACTTTCATCGTTGCAATTGCGATTGCTGTTGCCATAAAACCCTCCTGTTTGTTGTGCATGAATACCGTATGTGAATGCTTTAGGTGAGGCTGAAAGTCGCCCCGTTCCTGCTCGTCTTACTCTGCGACTTCGAAGATAACTTCCAGCTCGATCGGCATGCCAAGCGGCAGGCTGGCCACGCCGATCACCTGACGTACTCCCGTTTTCTCCGCGCCAAACACATCGCGAAATAAATCCGACACCGCATCCGCCACCGTCGGCTGATCGAAAAAATCACCCGAGGTAGCAATGAACACGCCCAGCCGAATCACCCTCGTCACGCGATCGAGTGAGCCCAGATGTTTCTTTGCCGCCGCCAGCACGCCCAGCGCCGCGATATACGCAGCATCTCGCCCAGCCTCCGCGTCCAATTCTTTTCCCAGCCTCCCAACATACTTCGGCTTGTGATCCACCACCGGCAGCATGCCGCTGAAGAAAAGCAGGTTTCCCGTCTGCACCGTCTCCACATACGTGCCAAACGGAGTTGGCGGCGTCGGAAGCTGAATGCCAAGTTCCTGCAGCCGCCGATCCGCACCCGACGCAGCCGCACCGTTCCCGCTCACCATCGGCCCACATGCGCACCGTCATCGACGTAGAGCACTTCCCCGGTCACGTGTTCCGCTTCCGCCAAATACACAACGGCAGCCGCAATATCCTTCGCCTCAGTAATCGTGCCCATCGGATTTCTGTCCGTCAGCGACTCCTGCGGAGCGCCTTTATGGAGAGGTGTATCCACAACCCCCGGCGCCACTGCATTAAAGCGGATATGCCGCTTCGCGTATTCAATCGCAAGACTCCGCGTGACCGTGTTCAATCCGCCTTTGGTGATCATCGCCACCGAGGCCGGAGACCCCACCATCGGGTTGTCCGCCAGAGCCGCCGTGATCGTTGTCACGCTGCCACCATTCCCCTGCGCCAGCATCTGCTTCACCGCGCGTTGCGTCACGAAGAAGAAGCCTTCCAGGTTGACCGCAACAAATTTCCTAAAGTCTTCAATGGTGTATTCCGTGAACGGCTTCCCAAAGAAAATGCCCGCATTGTTCACCACGTGGTCAATGCTGCCGAACTGCGCCATCGCTGTCTGCGTAATTTTTTCTGCGGTCGCTTCCAGGCTGATGTCTCCTTCCACCAATACGAGACTCGGCGAGGCCGCGAAGTCCGTCCCGGAAATCTTCAGCGAAGTAGCCACAACCTTATAACCGCGATCCAGAAAGGCGTGCGCCACAGCAGCTCCAATGCCTTGCGAGGCGCCGGTCACGATCACCGTCTTGCTGCCTGCCATGCCGGGCTCCTGCTCTGCAGAGCTTTCAATACTTCCTCTGCTGGGTTGGCTGGGGAAAACAACGAACAACTCACTCTGTCCGATGTCCAATAGGATTCCCACTCCAGCCGAAGGGCTTCATCTTCGCAAAATATTAATGGTGGAAATCTTCCAGGCGCTCTCGCGGCCTACGTCAAACCCGAAAGGATCCTCACAATAATTTCGGATGGATGTCGCAAGATAACGTGGATTCATGTCCCGGATAGACCACCGAAACTGCACCCGGCTGATTGGACTTGAGGCAGACCCCGTACTTTAGTCCGGGGAACCCAGTCCGAATCCATCGCGCCTTCAGGCGCTGAGGTACGTCGCCTTCAACGCTTCAAGGAGCATTTCAAGCCCCGTCAATCCAAGTTCAAAGGCTAGGCTGCGCGCCCTTGCGGACAACCCACGTCGTCATCGCACGCATATTCTGAACCACCGTAGTTTTTAGCGGGTCAACCATTTCGCCCATGCGTTCGGTCCATCGGCCCAGCAGCGCCTCGTCAACGACATACCGCTCCGACCCATCCGGCAGCTTGCACCTGCGTCCCTCAATATGTTGCATCTGGTCTTCCATGCCGGTCGACGAAGCCAGCCGGCAGAAAAATAATCCCCCAGGTTTCAGCACGCGCCAGCTTCCGCGCAGCATGGCGTCAAAGTGAGTATCGTCGCGTGCGAAGTGCAGAACAGCGCTGCTCAGCACCACATCCGCGCAGCCATCATCGAACGACATCTGCTCTACCGGCTCAACGCGAAAATTCGCTGCCGGAAGCGATGGCGCCAGCGTCTGCGCCATGCGTCGCACTCGCTCCACCTGTCCGGCATCCGCGTCCGCGGCAAACACTTCGTACCCTTCGCGCAGCAGATACACGAGATTGCGCCCCGAACCGCACCCGGCATCCAGGATCCGCATGCCAGGCACGATGCGACCCTTCAGCAGCTGGTCGAAAAGATAAATGTCGATCTGTCCAAATTGTTCCTGCAGCGTCGGCATAAGCGGAGCCCTAACCATAACACGATCCAACCCCGCCGCCTCCGCGACTCGATGCCCTCTCCGACTCGAACCATGGATCTATGAATCCTGGCCCTCGACCGAACAGCACGTTTCCGCATCCCGTTCCGCTGGCTCGACCATCTTGGCCCGTTCGACAAAGTACCCTTCCGCATAGCGATCATGATGCCGCACCCACGACATGCTGAACCCCAGGCCGTCTTCATCGCGACCCTTCGGCACCAGGTCGAGAAAGTTGTAAGCGCCCACCAGAATATCCAACCCCCGCGCGTAGCTGGAATAGGTATGAAACACCGTTCCCGCCGCATCCTTCGCGAAGACACTGGCGCCCGGACCTTCCTCGCTGAAGAACTCCCCCAGCCCGTAGTTGTAAAACACCTTCCCGCCGAACTTCTCCTCCGGCTTCAGGGCAACGTGATAGTCACGATTGAAATCGCTGCCGAACGATGAGACCCACTGAAACTTCCAGCCCATGCGCTTCTTGAAAGCTTCAATCTCGGTCAGCGGAGCCCGTGAAACTACCACCAGCGTCGTATCTCGATTCGCCAGATGTACCGTGATCCCATCGAAATGATCCGCCATGTAGGAGCAGCTGGGACAGCCCACCTCCCATCCCGGACCGAACATAAAGTGGTATACGATCAGCTGGCTGCGCCCGTCGAACAGATCGGCCAGCCTCACCTTGCCCTTCATCGACTCAAATTCATACCGCTTCTCCACCTTCTCCCACGGAAGCGCGCGGCGCTGACGGCTCAATGCATCGCGCTGCCGCGTAAATTCCTTTTCCTTTTTCAGGAACTCGGTGCGGGCGCTCAGCCACTCCGCATGCGAAACGACCTTCGTTCGTCCTGCTTCAATTGCACTGCTAGCCATCGCGATCCTCCTTCGTGGGTGTTGCAATCGGTGAACTGTCGACGGCGTTCTTCACGCCGAATTTCTTCAGCCCTCTTTCGCCTCTGCCTCGGCCCTTCGAATCGCCGCTCCCGCAGGATCGGTAAGAATGTCGACCCACCTCGCGTCCGGCGCGGCCTCGGCGTCATAGTTATCGTGCCAGTTCCACCACTTGTACGGCGCGGTCTGCGGATAGCCCTCGGGCGAATCCTCCCACGTTTCCTGCCGTCCCAGTGGCGTGATATCGAGATAGCTCCACGTGCTCCCCATCGCCTCGTCGCCACGGCTATTAATAAAGTAGGTGCGGAACACTTTGTCGCCGTCGCGGAAAAACACATTGTGCCCGTGCCATTGATCCACCCCGAAATCCACATCGAAGCTGTCCGTCATGGTGTACCACGGCATCTCCCAGCCCATCCGCGCCTTCAGCCGTTCAATGTCTTTCTGTCCCGCGCGCGAAGCCCACGCCAGCGTAGTGTCGCGAGCATTCAGGTGCGATAAATTCGACACCTGGTCCGCCCCCATCGAGCAGCCGCGGCACGCATGGTCCGGCCAGCCAAACACGCCAGGTTCAAAGAAGGCGCGATACAAAATCAACTGCCGCCGTCCCTCGAATAAATCCAGCAGGCTCGCTTTTCCCTTGGGCCCTTCGAACATGTACGTCTTCTCTACCGCCACCCATGGCATTCGCCGGCGTTCCGCGGCCAGCGCATCTCGCTGTCGCGTGAACTCTTTTTCCTTCTTCAGCATCTCGGCGTGCGCCCCATTCCATTCCGCTTGCGAAACTACCTTCGGCGTTTTTGCTCCCAGCGCGCGACTAGCCATGGGTTTCCTCCTTGTTCGGTGTTGCAGCGTTTGCATTGTCAACGGCGTTCTTCCCGCCGAATTTCTTCGTGGCCACCGCCGCCAGTCCGCCCGTGGAGGCGACGCCGACGGCGATCATCATTGCGGTTGCCAGACAAAATGGACACATAGCCCTCTCCTCACTCGCGATCCACCGATCGCGATATGCGTTGTTAGATGCCGGTTGTTATTTGCCGCCCTCGGCCTGTTTGCGAACCCGTTCGTGCATGGATGTCCAGCCCTGATTCATCCCCGCCCGATGTTCGTCAGACACGAATCCAAGCGCCGTGTGCTTAAACGCAATCAGCGTCCCACCCTTCACTTCACTCAGCCGATATTGCACGTTCGACACGAATGGGAACGAAGCAAACAACGGTCCCGCGAACTCCAGCAATGTCGGCCGCTTGATTGCCTGCACATTCGCCCAGAAATGTCCATTGTTGCTGCCCAGGTCGCGATACCACCGTCCGCCCGGCCACGGCTCAATCTTCATCGCCAGCGATTTGCCGTCCGGCGTTTCATTGCCGGGCCCCAGCTGTTCCAGCAGCGCGGCAAAGGTTACATCCACGGGCGCCTGCACGTGAATCTCCTGCTCAATCGACAACGTTAGATTTTCCAGAGTTTGTTCGCTCGCAATCATCACTTCTCCTTTTCGTTCGCATTTTTTGAAATCAAATCTTTTGCGCTTTGCCGAACCATCGCCTCCGCGCGTTCCTTCACCCGGTTCAGCTGATGCTGCCAGTAACGCTCAAACGTCGCCGCCCATTCGTGCAGCGGCCGAATCGCCTCAGCGTTCGTACGGTACAACTTTTGCCGCCCCTGGCATCGCATCCGAACCAGCCCCACATCCCGCAGCACCCGCAGATGCTTCGACACAGAAGGCTGCTCCAGCCCAAGCGCGTCCACAATGTCCCCCACCGGCCGCTCCGCTCCCGCGAGATAGCTCAAAATCTCCCGCCGCCGCGGCTCCGCCACCGCATTGAACGCATCCGAAGTCGTGCTCGCTCGTGCCATGAAGAAACATTACATTCCCATATAGGAATATGTCAAGCCCAACTTTTCCACATACTCCAAAGTGCCAAATAACAAACAATTGATGAAGGAGAAATCAGCGCCTTTCAGAAGCTGCGCAGCAGAAAATCCCGTGCGCTCGCCAGCACTTTCGCACGTGCCGCCCGATCGGGCAATATCCGTGCAATCGCAACTGCCCCGATCATCGTCGAAAAGATCGCAAAAAACGCGCGCTCTTTGTCGGCCGCCCGCCGGCCCGGCATCCAGGGAAGCATTCGACTTTTGTATTCGATCAACTCCCCGACGATCGCACCTTTCATCGCCTTGTCGGTCCGCGCTAACTCCGGCGCAAGCGCCGCCAACGGGCACCCGCGCTCGGTGTGATCGCAATGTTCCGGGCTCAAATAGCGCTTCACAATCGCCTTCCAGGCCACCTTGGGATGCGACGATTTCGCAGCTTCCGCCAGCACATCGCCCATCTCCCGGAAGCCCTGGTGCAGGGACTCCAGCAGCAACTCATCCTTGCTTCCGAAGTGCTTGTAAAAGCCTCCGTGGGTCAGGCCGGCATCCTGCATGACCGCTGCAACCGCAGCCCCGCTCATGCCTTTGGCTCGTACCCGCCGCGAGGCGTCCTTCACAATCTTCTGATGGATTTCCGCTTTGTGCTCAGCCCCGTATCGCATGACTCATTATAGGATGCTGGCGATCATCCCACGACCGAATCTCTTCCCCCTTGGCCCGCCAATAGAAATTTTGAATCCATAGGATGATGGTCATACTCCTATCGAAACAGGAGGCTCACAATGTCGCCAGAAACTATCTTCCGAATCCACCTTGTCTTAGGTTATGTCGCGTGGACACTGTGCTTCAGCGTCTACATTCTGCCCAGGCTCCGGTCGATGCCGCGCTTCCAGGCGCACCGCGCCATCGCCACCCTGCACAGCTTCCGCTTCTTCGGCCTCGTCTTTATCCTGCCCGGCGTCGTAGGCCACCTGCCCTCAGGGTTCGCCACCTATACGGCGTATGGCGACTTCGCGACTGGAATCCTGGCCCTGCTGGCGCTTCTCACCGCACGATCGCGTCCGCTCTTCTGGTCATTCGTTGTCGCCTTCAATCTCGTCGGCGCCAGCGATATCGCTCCTCGCCTACTACCACGCCATCCAGGTCGGTCTCCCTTCCATCGCCGGGGAGTTAGGCTCTGCCTACGCCATCCCCATCCTCTACGTGCCGATCCTGATGATCACGCACTTCTTCGCCATCTATTGGCTGGCGCGCCCTCTCCCCAGCAAAATCGCTTAGAGGCTTTTCACGAAATATGTTCCTCCTGGCGTATCACGATTTCTCCCGCGGCGCGGGCTGCGTTCATCACTCCTCCGCCGCAGTATCCGCTCTGGATGCATCCATCTCGCCGATCGCGCCCCACTCTCCAGGTTCACGTCCTGAACTCCACCCAAGATCGTGCGAGGTCGACGGGCGGGCGCGGCAGGATTTTCGATTTACGCCATAACAACTCGCCTCATGGCCAACCATCCGCCGCAAACCCGCCTCGCCGCTCCGACTCATTCCGCGCTCAAGCTGAAAGTACACCGATACAGGCACGGGTTCGGTTTTGCCAGCTTCTGGAATCGTTCGAAATAACCTTCCCCCTGAAGCCGCGCAACAATCTTTTCCCATGCGGAATGATCGGCTGCCTGCGCGTAGTTGGTGACGCGCGTTCCGTCCAGACTCTTGTGAATGCTCGCGGAAATCCAGCCAGGCATTCCACTCACCCGCTGGATCGCATCTTTCAGCAGGTCCGCAAGCGCGTCCTGGTTGCTCGGTTCCACTTCGAACACGTTGATTTGCGTGATCACTTGTTCGTCAGCATGAATCTTCGCCATGATTCTTCTCCTTCGTCAGAAACGTTAAGGGTGTTTCAACCATCTGGTTGAATTATCATTCCAAGACTCGCCCCTGTCAACCATATGGTTGAACTAACCTCGCAACTGCTTCATAATGAAGACGGAGAACGACTGTGCCTACCAGGAAAAACGAAGTGAAGGCTGCGCGAGCCTCCACCCCGGCGAAAGACAGGCGCAATCAGATTGCTCGCGCCGCCTACTGCGCCATTGCGGAGAAGGGATTCGAGGGCCTTCGCATGCGCGAAATTGCCGCTCGCGCTGGCCTCGACCATTCAACCCTGCATTACTATTTCCAGGGGAAGGAAGCACTCATCGCCGGCGTTATGACCTATATGGTGAAGGAGCTTTCTCTGGGCCGCGACGCTGCAATGCCCGGCCGCCCTCTCAGCCCTCGCGAGCTGCTCGCTGCCCATTTCGAGGCACTCCTGCACCAGGCGCGAGAACACCCCGAGATGTTTATCGTTCTCGCCGAAATCCACAGCCGCTCTGCCCGCGATCCCGGGATTCGCTCGATCATGAGTCGCAACCAGCGAACATGGAAGAAATTCATCCTCGAGATTCTGCGCGCCGGCATTCGCTGTGGCGACTTCGCCCCCACGCTAGACGCCGATGCCGCCGCCGAGGCCATCCTGGCGCTGATTCGCGGTCTCAATTTTGGCCCTCCCGGCAGCATCGCAAAAGCAGAGCGCGCCCTGCGTCTGCTGATGAAATGGCTCGAGGGCGCACGCGAGAAATAATCCCGAGGGACATCCCGCAACTATCCAGTCCATGGCTGCCCGCCGCGCGAATGCCCTGCTTCATCCCCGCCGATTCGTTCAATAATAGTTCATGGAGAATTTTTCGCTGCCCATCCAACCCGCCTTCGCCCACGCGTTTGCCCAGGACTGGGCCGACTCATGGAACACCCACGACCTCGATCGTATCCTCACCCATTACGACGAGAACGTGGTTCTCCTTTCCCCTGTCGCCCTTGCCCTGCTCAAAAACGGCACCGGCATCGTCCAGGGAAAATCCGCCCTGCGCGACTACTTTCAGGTCGGCCTCAAAGCCTATCCCAATCTTCGCTTCACGCTGGTGGATGTCCTGTGGGGTATCGAAACCATCGTCGCCTACTATGGCACCAATGTGCGAGAAAGCAAAACTGCGGAGGTCATGCAATTCAACCCCACCGGAAAAGTGATCCGCGTCTTCGCCAACTACAATCAGTAGCCTCGTCAATGCGCCCGCGGTTCCGCGCCTCTCGCGAAGCACGTCGGCATTCCAACGAAGCGTCCCGCGAACCTACGTCCCGCCGCCACCGGTGCGCCGAACAACGAAAAATATCCTGCCGACACATGGATTCCCTGCACCTGCTGCGGTTGATCGCCGCCCGTCAAATTCATCCCGGCGCCGCCAACATCGTACGCCGCCACTTGTTGAAAAATTTTCTTCTGCTGCAACCAGATGTTGAACTTTGGAATGTTCGCGCCAGGAAAACTTCCCTCCCGGCTGGTATTCATCAGCTGCACCAACGCCTGCGGATTGGGATAGGTCAGCGGCTTCAGCAGCACTGTATTGATCACGGAAAATACCGCGGTGTTCACGCCGATGCCGACCGCAATCACCAGGATCGCGATGCACGTAAAGGCCGGCGTCTTCTTCAGCGAACGCAACGCGAATTGTAAATCTCGCCAAAGATTTTCCACCCACGGAAACGAACGATCCATCCACACCCGCTCCCGCATCGCACGAGCATTTCCGAACCGCACTCTGGCGCGCCGTCGCGCTTCTTCCGAAGAAAATCCACGCGCGGCATTCGCGTCCTCTTCATGCCCAAGGTGCGCTTCAATCTCCTCCGCCAGCTCCTCGTCTTTCTTGCGCCGCTGCGTCCACCGTCGTAGGCTCATCTCCGGTCACTCCCCTCGTCACTTCTCCGTCGCTACTTTCCCCCGTTATTTCCCTGCGGACTCGATCGAGTCCCCAAGAATCAGCCCAATGGCGCGCGTCATCCTGTGCCAGCGGCCCGTCGCAGCATTCAGTTCTCTCCGCCCCTTGGCGGTCAACTTGTAAAACTTTGCCTTGCGATTGTTCTCGCTCACGCCCCACTCCGACGACAACCATCCGCGATCTTCCAGTCGATGCAGCGCCGGGTACAGCGATCCCTGCTCCACCTCCAGCGCATTCTCCGATGTGTGCTCGATCACCTGCGCGATCGTGTGCCCATGCGCCGGCCCCATCACCAGCGTGCGCAGAATCAGCAGGTCCAGCGTGCCCTGTAGAATTTCTCCATTTTCCGGCGGCCTCTTCAAAACCATGGCGACGTCCCTCCCCTCGAATGCCTATGCAAGAGAAGTTATACACCACTCGAATGGCTATGGGAAGAAGCCAGGTTTTCAAACCAGCCCCCAGAAGAGAATTTTGATGATTGAGAAATCTACGCTAGGCCGCCGACCGCCAAACGCGACGCGCCGCTACCAACCCACCTGCCCCATCCGCTGCAAAATAATTTCGCTATAGCGATTCATCCGCTCCGGCCGCCTTTTCCGCGGAGCTGGCAAAATCGCCGCCAGCCGCGCCGCCTGGTCTCGCCCAATATTCCGCGCGCTCACTCCATAGTGGTACCGGCACGCCGCCTCCGCCCCATACACGCCCGGACCCCACTCCACCTCATTCAGATACAGCTCCAGAATTCGCCGCTTTCCCAGCACCAGCTCCGCCACCGGTACCAGCGAAGCCTCTGCTCCCTTACGCAAGATCGATCGCCCCGTCCCGAAAAATAAATTCTTCACCAGCTGCTGCGTAATTGTTGAGGCCCCGCGCACTCGCCCACCTTCCATATCCTGGGCCGCATCGATCTGCACCTGGTGCCAGTCGAATCCATGATGCAGATAAAACCGCGCGTCCTCCGCCGACACCACCGCGTGCTGCAGGTTCGGGGAGATCTGACTCAGCGGTTCAAATTTGTATCGCACCCGATACGGCTTGCCGCCCCACGACTGCACCTGTCGCTCCGCACGCACCGCCGTGGTTGGCGGATTGATCCATTTCGCCGCCACCAGCAGCATCGCCGCCAGCAGCCACAGCCCCACGATCCCCAGCCCAATCCATCGCAGCCAGGTTCGCAGCCCAATCTTTCCAAGCCGCTTCTTCAGGGGAGCAGATTTCTTTGTCGCCACATCAGAATCATAGCCTGACTTTCCGCTGTTCGCCGCGTATCATTTCCGCTCGCCTGCACCCGGCAACATCCCCAGCTGTCCCATCATTCCAAGAGTATCCATAAGGATGCGCGTGTCCTTGATCCGCCCATCCTCCAGCCGATCAATCACTATCCCCCACACCCGCACCGGCCGCCCCGTCGCCGGAATGCCGAGGAATTCTCCCTTGTGCGTGCCCGTCCATTCAAAGCGGCTGGCAACTTTGTCCTTCTCCACAATCTGCTCGACGATGGAAAACACAATGTCAGGAAATCCCGCACGCATGGCGCGAATCGCGTCTTGCAGACCACTCAGCCCCGGTCCCTGTCCCGGCATCGGAACCTGCTCCACCATGTCTTCCCAGAAATATTCCCCAGCCGCTTCAATCTTTCCCTTGGTGATCACTTCGTCCGCAAATCCCCGCACAATCCCCGCATTATCACGCGCCATTCTCTTCCCCCTTCGATCCTCGATACCGGATTATAGCCGCGCCTCATCCACTCAATGCCACCCATCCATCAACCCGGCAACGCGAGCCGCAAAGCACGCGAGAGAAATGTCTGACCATCCCGACTCGAGAGAACCTGACAGAAGAATCCCCGCGTGCCGCCATACTCGCGCTGCTTACGCGTTCGTCCCGCCATCCACCGTAAGATTCGCGCCGGTGATGTAAGAGGACTCAGGTCCCGCAACAAACGCGACCAACGCAGCAACTTCATCCACCTGCCCATAACGGTTCAGCGCCGTGTTAGCCTTCTGCGGAGCTGCCCATTCACCCGCTGCGGGATTCAAATCGGTATCGATCGGACCAGGCTGAACGTTGTTCACCGTAATCCCAC
This sequence comes from uncultured Acidobacteriota bacterium, assembly GCA_963794795.1. GTDB lineage: Bacteria > Acidobacteriota > Terriglobia > Terriglobales > Acidobacteriaceae > JAKAAZ01. Next base: position 103,196 of record CAWCFC010000025.1, read on the forward strand.
GGGCTCCCACTTCTCGCGACAATCCCTGGGTAAACATCTTCACCGCTCCCTTCGTCGCCCCATACGCTGCCAGCCCGGGCGTCATATTGCGCTCGCCAACGCATGAGCCGATCATAATAATCCGCCCGCCATCGTTCATGTGCTTCAGCGCCGCCTGCGTCGCGACCATAACCCCACGAAAGTTCAGATCAATCATGTGGTCCATCTCCTCAAGCGTGGTCTCCTCGAAGAGTTTCGGAATGGCTGTGCCGGCGTTGTTCACCAGGACATCAATCCGCCCTAGCGTAGCAACAACTTTTTCGACGGCTGCCTGAATCGCCTTCGGATCGGCGGCATCCGCCTGGATGGCAATCGCCTTTCCTCCGCCGCTTTCAATCGCTCCCACCACTGCAGCGGCCGCCTTCGAATCCTTCGCATAAGTGATGGCGACGCTCGCCCCATCCCCGGCCAGACGTTTCGCGATGGCTGCCCCAATACCCCGTGAGGCACCCGTAACCAGCGCCACTTTTCCAGCTAACTTAGACATAAAATCTCCCCCTAGCATTTGTGAACGCTACACCACTTGTAGGAATTCAATGGATTGTAAATGTGTTCGGCTTACAGGCTGCGAATCTGATGCACAATTGTCCCACTTGGACTTAGCATTATTGTGAATACCAGCGATTCCCAATAGGAATGGGCGGCGGAGAACAGAGAATGAGAGTCGACGATAACCGCAGAAATCGCTATTGCCCGCATAGAATTAGTTCCCAGGACGCGTCGGGAGCCTACTGTTGTACACTCGGTGCGCTGGGAGGTTCCCGATGAGCCTGCAAGCCGATGCACTCCAGCACGGGACGCAAAGCCGTCCATGGAATCTTGCCGACCGCCTTGTGTTTCGCTTCTGCCTCATCTACCTCGCATCGTTTTCGCTTTGCACGCAAATCGCCACCAGCCTTTTCCCCATCCCAAAAATCGACATCCCGGATCTGGATTCCTTTTGGCCAATGAGCCAGATCGTACTTTGGACAATCCAGTCCCCGTTACCTCAACCATCGCGTCGTCGCAGTGCTTCTGAATCGCCTCACTCATCTCCACACACAAAATCCCGTGCACAAAGTTTTTTCATGTACAGACCTCACAAAATCCATCCATAATAATCCCGAAAAGCACCGCGCCCCCAAGCTGCCCGATCACCGGAGGGACCCTGCCGTGAACTTCTTCCGCCGCTCCGATTCCCTGCTGCTGCTGTCCTTGCTGCTCTGCTGTTGCAGCGTACCCATGCACGCACAAAACGACGCAATGTACGGACAAAGCATCACCTGGCAGCCCGCTCGATCGCCCTTCACTCCCGATGCCTCAAACGGCGCCATCATGGGTGGCCCCGGCGCCGATCCCAATCCCGGAGCTCCTATGTACATCTGCCGCGCCCGCGTGCAAAACAGCATGGTCCCCGGAAAATGGGTCCAGGGCAACTGCAATGTCGCCTTCGGCGGCTCCGAACAAATCATGCGTTCATACGAGGTCGCCTACGGCACCGCTCGTTGGGGAGCCTATCGCGGAACCACCTACGGCCTCGCCCAAATGGGTAGAGACATTGACGGCAGTCCCGCTCTTCTCCTGCCGCGTCCACTACGTTGCCTCCGGCACAGACTACGGCTATCAGCCCGGCAAGCTCGTTTCCAATGGAACCTGTCACCTCCCCTTCGGCGGCTCGGAGGTCATCCAGTCCCCGCCCTTTCAAGTCCTCTACGCAACTGGCGGCGGACGTCCTCCCGTCAACCCGCCCTACAATCCGTATCCGCCCTATCCATATCCGCCGCCCTACTATCCCTATCCGCCCCAGGTCCAGCCCTATCCGGCCTGCAACCCATCCACTCCCGGCGTCATCAAGGACCTGACATCTGGCTGGTGGGTCGGCCCCAACTGCTCCCCCGCTGACGATCGCGGCAGAATCACCGAGCCCAAATATCCCCCCGGCCAGCAGCCTTCTTCCTACGCGCCGCCGCCTCCCTATCAACCCGGCCCCAGCTCCGTCACCTGGCAGCCCGCGCAAAAACCTTTCGTCCCCGGCAGCGACGCCATCATGGGAGGTCCCGGCAACGGTCCCAAACCCGATTCGCCGCTCTACATCTGCCGCGTCACTTACAACAGCAATCTCTTCCCCGGCAAGTGGGTCCAGGGAGAGTGCAATTTCTCCGACGATGCCGGTAAGGAACAGTCCTCCAAAACCTACGAGGTCGCCATCGGTTCCGCCCAGTGGCGCGACTTCGACGGCAACATCGGCGCACTCGTTCCCGGAGGCGTCGCCGCCGACGGCACCCCTCTCTATATATGTCGCAAGCAAATCAGCAGCTGGGGCAGCAAAAAAGGTTTTCAGCCCGGCTACCTTGAAAATGGCCGATGCCACATCCCCTACACCGTCGACACAGTCAACGATCCGCCCTTCGAGGCCCTCTACAACCTCTTCCCCCCATCCGGCGCAACCTCCGGCGCTAACTATCCCCAGGCGCAAACCACCGAGCCCCCGCCGCAATCCGCCCCGCCCGCCAGCGCTCCCGCCCAGTCCCACGGAATCCTCGTCTCCATCGTCACCGGAACCACAGCCACTGCAGGAACCGTCACCGTCACCAACGGCGCCACCGGCAAAACTGTGACGAAAACATTGCCGCCCAATTCCACCGCGCAACAATGTATGGAGATACTGCAGCAGGCTGCCTTCCAGGCCGCGCTTCAAATTCAAATGCAGCCCGACGGCTCCGGCCTCCGCGTCTACGGCTTCAACAATGCCGTCAACGTAACCCAGGCCTCCGTAGGCATCACCCAGTTCTAACCAGTCGAAGGCGAAAATCCGGACGCCCCATGTCTCGCCTCTGAGACATGGGATTCTCAACCTGCCAACATTCGACCCGCGTCTCATTCTCCGGCCAGCGAATCCATAGACACATTTCGTTGTTGAATAAAAAATCGCAACACACCTTGACCTTCTACACATAAGGCGGTATATGTAGAAGCCATAGGCATGAAAAATAACCAGGACAAATTCGACCTCCCACAAGGCACCCTCGATCTGCTCATCATGCGGATTGTTGCACTCGGTCCCATTCATGGCTACGCCATTGCCCAGCGAATTCAGCAGATGTCGCGCGATGCCCTGCAGGTCCAGCAGGGCTCTCTCTACCCCGCTCTTCATCGCCTCGAATATAAAAAGTTCCTCGCCTCCCAGTGGAAGTCCTCGGAGACCGGCCGCGAAGCCAAATTCTATGAGCTCACGGCCAAAGGTCGAGCTCGTCTCCGCACTGAAACCGAAAACTGGGTGCGCCTCACCGACGTCGTCAGTCTCATTCTCAATGGAACCCTGGAGGAAATCTGATGGGCTGGCTCAATCGACTATTCGCCCGCAAACAGATGGAAGCCGAGTTGGACAAAGAACTGCGCTTCCACTTCGAATCCCAAGTCGCGGATAAGGTTCGCTCCGGCATGGCAGAGAGCGAAGCCCGCCGCCAGACACGTCTCGAGTTCGGAGGCATTGAGCAGATTAAAGAGAACTGCCGCGCGCCCCGCGGAACCCTGTGGCTGGAATCTACACTGCAGGATCTTCGCTATGGGCTGCGTCAGCTTCGCAATGCGCCAGCCTTCACGTGCATCGCCGTCCTCACCCTCGCGCTTGGCATCGGCGCCAATATCGCTGTCTTCAGCGTAGTCAATACGATTTTGCTGCGCCCTCTTCCGTTCCCGAACGCGCACCAGCTCGTCCGGATTGTAGAGAAAAATCCTACATCCGGTGAATCCTCCAAAACCTATACCGCGGATATCACCCAGGATTTCCAGCGGCAGAACCACTCCTTTCAATCCGTCAGTGGCTATTTCGCTTTTACCGGACCGAACAACTTCAAACTTTCTGGCAACGGTCAGCCATCGCCTGCTACAGGAATTCTCGTTGCAGACGGCTTCTTTGAAACGCTCGGCGTCAAACCCGCAATCGGCCGGCTGTTCCGGCCAGAGGACTTTGTCCATCATTCCCAGACCGCTGCCTTATTAACTTATTCGTACTGGAAACGCACCTTTGGCGGCGACCCCGGCATTGTGGGCAAGACGGTTGACCTCAGCGATAAGCTGGACCTGAACAATTCTTCCGTCACAATCGTCGGCGTGTTGCCGCAGACGTTTGACTTCGGCGCAGTCTTCTCTCCCGGTGCCAGGACCGATCTCTTTGTCCCCTACATCATGGATGATTACCGCAACGATGGAAACGACCTCGCGCTGGTCGGCCGCCTGAAACCAGGCGTCAGCATGATGCAGGCCCAGGGCGAGGCTGACTCGCTCTTTCCGCAATTCTATTTCGTGAACACGCATCCGGAGTACGGCAAAGGATCCACTGCCCAGCTCACTGGCCTCAAAGAGTATGTCAGCGGAAAACTGCGGCGCTCCTTGATTGTGCTCTGGTGTGCAGTAGGAATGATTCTGCTGATTGTCTGCGTGAATCTTTCCAGCTTACTGCTCACACGCGCGGCCGCACGCAGCCGGGAATTCGGAATGCGCATCGCTCTGGGAGCAAAACGCAGCCGTCTTGTGCGTCAGCTGCTCACAGAAAGCCTGCTGCTCGCAATCGTGGGAGCAGCGCTCGGATTGGGCCTGGCCTATATTTTGATCGCCTACCTGGCGCATCAGGGGTCTCTCAGTCTGCCGCTTCTCAGCATGGTGCAGATTGATGGCACTGCGCTCGCATGGACGCTGTTCATCGCCGTGGGAGCAGCCGTTCTTTTTGGAATGACGCCTGCCCTGCAACTGTCGAACAACCACCTGCAGGAAGTTCTGAAGGATGGTGGGAATGGAGCCAGCGCTGGCAAAAGGCATGAACACATGCGTTCCGCGCTGGTCGTCACTGAAGTCGCCCTGGCCTGCGTGCTGCTGGTCGGAGCAGGTCTGCTGCTGCGCAGTTTTCTGCGTGTCCTCGATGTCGATCTTGGTTTTGAACCGGCCCACGCTGCCGCAATCAGCTTTGACTCCGATGATGGCGGAAACCCTGTCAAGCGGGCCGCCATCTGGCAGGAAGTCGTGCGTCGTGCATCGACGATTCCCGGCGTCCAAGCCGCAGGTATATCCGACAATCTGCCCATGAGCCGGAACCGAGGCTGGGGTATCGCGGCCAAGGGCCAACAGAAACCCACTGGTAAAGATTTCGTCCCCGTTTTTGTCTACATCGTCTCGCCAGGATACGAAAAGGCGATGGGAATGCGCATGCTGCAGGGTCGCGATATTAGCTGGGATGACCTTGTCAATAATCGCGGTGTCGTCGTGATCAACCAGACCGTCGCGCGGAAATTGTGGCCGGGACAGAACCCCATCGGCCGCCATGCAATTGCCGGTGGTGCAGATGCGGAGGTCATCGGCGTAGTCGCCGACGTTCGCGAAACTTCCGCCGAAGAGGCAGGAGGAGCGCAGATGTATCTCCCGGCTAACAAGCAATTCGGGCCGGAAGGCTCGTATCTGGTGGTGCGCTCCAAGCTCCCTCCTGACGCGCTGGCCACGACCGTAATGCGGACGCTGCGGGACATCAATCCCGGACAACCTGCTACGGAATTCAGGCCCGTTCAAGGACTGGTAGACCACGCCACGTCTCCGCGCCGCTTCTTCGTGCTGCTCGTCGGAGCTTTCGCAGGCTTGGGCCTGCTTCTGGCTTCGCTTGGAATCTACGGCGTCATCTCCTATGTCGTTACCCGTAAGACCCAGGAGATCGGCATCCGCATGGCTCTCGGCGCAACTCAGACCCGGGTACAACTGGATGTCATCTGGGAAACGATGCAGCTGGCATTGATTGGAATCGCCATCGGATTTGTCGCTTCGCTCGCCGTCGCGCGCCTGATTGCCTCTCTTCTGTTTCGAACCGCGCCAACCGATCCACTTACATTTCTCGCGATGGTCGTTCTTCTCGGTGGAGTCGCACTGCTGGCCGGCTATATCCCCGCTCGCAGAGCTTCAAAGATTGATCCAATGGTTGCGCTGCGAACCAACTGAATTCGCAACCCCGGTTGCATCTCTCCGCCTTCGCGCTGTTCGCACATTCGCGTTATTTGTTCCGTCAACACATAGTCCCCCCGCGCAAAGGAATGCTTCCCGGCCTCCTCCATCCGCCCCTCCCCTACTAGAAATCCACAAGACGCAGCTACGCCTCATTGGAGGCAGTCCAACATTTTGGGCGTCAAACCCTCTCTCCCCATTTCGGAGTCATAAAAATCCACGCATTCAGGAACATTCGCCAACCACCCGCCACCACCACAACTGGCAGCCGAATTGCACCCACACCACCTGATGCCCGACAGCAGGCTATACCAACCGCGCCTTGCCGACTTCATGACGCTTCGAAAAGGTACCGGGTGAAAATGATGTCGAAGTTCAGGACGCGATCCTTCCTCCGCCTGGCGGTCGCAGCCCTGCTGGTATCCACGCCCCACTCGCTCCGCGCCCAGGACCTCGCACCCCGCGCCTATCTCATCACTCCCGTAGAAGGCAACGCTCTCACCACCACCTACTCTTTTTACGATGGCAGCCTCAACTTCAACGGCGCACTCCCCATCACCGACGCCACCGGCATCTACAGCGTACCGATTCTCAGCTACTACCATTCCTTCGGCATCTTCGGCCGTTCCGCCAACATCCTGGCCGCGCTCCCCTACGGCATCGGCAACTTCCAGGGTCTACAAAACGGAGTCGAAGAGCACGTCTACCGCTCCGGCCTGGCCGATTCTGCCTATCGCTTTTCGATCAACCTCAAAGGAGGTCCCGCCATGGCGCCACGAGAATTTCTCCAGTGGCATCAGAAAATCCTCCTCGGCGCCGGCCTCAAAGTCATCGCTCCCACCGGCCAGTACGATCCCACCAAGCTGGTTAACTGGAGCACCCATCGCTGGGCCTTCAAACCCGAGTTCGGCTACTCCCAGCGCTGGGGTAACTGGATTCTGGACGGCTATGCCGGAGTTTGGTTCTTCACCACCAACCACGAATTCTATCCAGGCACTGTGTCCAACACGCAAACTCCCATGGGATCTTTGGAGTCGCACCTGAGTTACAGCTTCACGCCCCGCCTGTGGGCCTCGGCCGATGGCAATTTCTGGTTCGGTGGCACCTCCGTCTTGAACGGCTCTCAAAACGCGCTGACCAAACAGGAAAACTCCCGCATCGGAGCGACCGTCGCATTTCCCATCAGCAAGCACCAGTCTCTCAAGTTCGCCTATAGCAACGGCACCTACGTCCGATTCGGAGGAAACTATCAGAACGTCTCCGTCGCCTGGCAATACTCCTGGATCAAACACCCCTAGCCATCCCTTCGATCGTCGGAGAGGGACCTGCTTTTTTCCCTCGCATCACAAAAATGAGGGTGCCCCATCCTTCGCGCAGTCGCCGTGGCGACCGGAGGGTGGGATGGAAAACATTTTGTCTCGTCGAAAAGTTTTTGACATCACCGGTCGCAGTTAGGTAGACCCAGCACTTCAGTCCGAGAAAACGAATTCAAATCGCAGTTAGGTAGACCCCGGACTTTAGTCCGGGGAAACAAGTCCAATCCACGCCGCGCCTTCAGGCGCTGAGGTCATTGGGTGCCCCATCCTTCGCGCAGTCGCCGTGGCGACCGAAGGGTGGGATGGAATAATCCCTGTCGCCCTGAAAAGGATTCGTCATCCCCCGGGTCGCCGTGGTGACCCGACCGAAGTGTCGTCATCCTGAGCGCAGCGAAGGATCTCTGCATTTCGATTCTCCGGGTACCCCTCGTCGCGCCTTCACAGGCTGCGGAAAAACGCTGCTTTGTATCAGGGCACGACTTTAGTCGTGCCGCAAGTGCAGCAAAATTAGGCCGGGCTTTAGCCCCTGCTCCATGCTGTTCGGGTATTGGATCCGAAATTCGGCCTTTCCCGCAGTCAGTTCAGCCGCTCAGCCCAGCCCGCGTCCTCCGCCCCACTTGCCTTTACTATCCAATCAGAGTCTTCATTGAGGAGTGCACACTATGATCGCCCGCATCTGGCACGGCAGAGTTCCCGTTGCAAAAAGTCAGGCTTACCTCCACCTCATGCGCACCATCGCCCTTCCCGAGTATCGTGCCACCGTCGGCAATCGCGGCGCCTGGTGCCTCACCCGTAAAGAGGACGACATCGCCTACTTCGAGATGCTTACTTTTTGGGATGACATCGCCGCCATCCAGCGCTTCGCCGGCAAAGACTACACCCGCGCCCGCTACTACGACTTCGATTTCGACTTCCTCCTCGAACTCGAGCCCACCGCCCTCCACTTCGATCTCTACAACGTCACCACCCCAGACCATCCCTGGTAGCAGCCGCCATCGGCTGGCCTTTTCAAAATGTATCTAGTGCGCGTTCTTCAGGATGTCTTCTGCATAATAATTGACGACGCGGGCCTGATCGCGCAGCACTTCGTAGTAGGCGCTCTGCAGCAGCAGAGAACGGCTGTCGTGTATCTGCTGCCGAATCATCTGCTGCACTCGCGGATCGCTCAAAGGATGCTGTCCCGCCGGTTCAATCGCAATCAACTTGAATATCATGTAGGCGGCAGCCTGTTTGGCTCCGCCTTGCATGATCGGCAGCACCGGCGTGATCTGACCCGGCTCCAGTTTGCTGATGGCCGCATACACTTCGGGGTTGGCTTTAAGATACGACTCCGGGACAAAGCCCATGTCGCCTCCGTTCGAGGTGGTATTCGGTGCTTGCGAATTGTTGATGGCGGTGCGCGCGAAATCCGCTCCCGTCTCCAGCTGGTTATGCAGCGCCTCCATCTCTTTCAGCGCTTCATTCTCTTCGCCTGCTTTGCTGTTCTGCTGGCTCGGACTCGGAAACACAGCGATCTGCGCCAGATGATATTTCGGCTCCGTTAGATTGAATTCAGCTTGGTGGACTCGATAGAATTCAGCGACGTCCGCGTCGGTAACGTTGATCTTCGATTCGATCTCCTGATTCATCACCTTTTCCACGCTTAGGTTGATTCCGGTATCACGTCGAACTTCATCCAGCGTCAGCCCATGAGCTTTCAGCCGCTCATTGAATTGCTCATCGGAGTAGCCCGCTCTCTGCTCAGCAATTCTCGCGTCCACCTCGTCCGGACTCGCCAGCAGATGCAAAGTTTTCGCACGTTGAAGAATCGCCTCTTCCACGATTCGCTCTTGCAGGATTTCCAGCTTCAGCATGGCCGCTTTGTCATGCGTGGGCCGCTGCTGGATTCCATTCACTCGGTTTTGGTAGTAGCTCACCACTTCAGATTTCATGATCGGATGACGATTGACCGTCGCCCAGACATCCGGCCCGGGAGCGTGTCTGCAGCCCGCCAGCGACACAAAACAAGCCATCATTGTCACGCCGGTCGCACATGTCGTGCTCAGGCGAGTGCACGACCGGGAAGTTGCGACGTCAATTGGATTCGCAGCCATTTGAAGTTCAGCGCGGGAAGTTCAGCGTAGATCGATGCCTTCGCCAAAGCGTTGCTGGTTCACCGGTTCAATCAACAGCCACCACGACGACCCCGTGAAGATGCCGTCGAGCCACTGCTGCAAGAACCGTATTCCGAAGACACGATCAACTGGGTCGTTCGTGTCTGTATAGACGGAGCCCACCCTCGAATGTAACCTCCCCAGCGATGGGAATCACCCGGCCGGCCGCCGCCATCCGTCGCGCAGTCGCCGTGGCGACCCGATCGCAGTAAGGTAGACCCCGGACTTTACAGGCTGCGGAAAAACGCTGCTTTGTATCAGGGCACGACTTTAGTCGTGCCGTAAGTGCAGCATAATCAGGCCGGGCTTTAGCCCCTGCCACATGCTGTTCGAGTATTTGCTCCGAAATTCCGCCTTTTTCCGCAGCCTGTTTAGTCCAGGGAAACAAGCCCAACCCCATGCCGCGCCTTCAGGCGCTCGGGTCATTGTATGCGCCCAACCCGCAGCGCCCAAATCCGTGCCACTCGATGCATCAACGCATCCCGTAATACCTCACGCGCCGGTTTTCCCGCTCCCCGCATCGCGTTCAGCCGCCACCTCCGCCAGGATCGGAACTCCTTTGGCGCAAGCTTCAATCCCCATCGATGCGCAAATCTGCAGCACCGTCATAATCTCTTCCGGCGTTGCCCCCGCCTTCAGCGCCCCCTGAATGTGCCGTCGCACACCGGGCGCGTACATATGGGTGCAGGACGCGTCGAAGGCAATGCTGATCAGCTCCATGAATCTCGGAGTGAATAAACCGCTTTTGTAGACGCTCGCTCCGAAGGCAAAAAACTCATCGGTCCACGCAGGAGAAAGCTCGTAGAACGGATCCCACGCGGTATTCCATTGCCCAATCGCGCGCATCGCATCGCACGCCGGAGTCTCCGGCTTCGGTCCTCCCGCCGCCTTCACTCCTGCCGCCTTCATTTCCTCAAGCAGAATCGGCGCGCCCAGGCTGCAGGAATGAACCGCCGGCGCGACACCACATTTCAGCACGAGAAGAATCTCATCCCGCGTCGCACCTGCATCCAGCGCCGCATGAATCTGTCGACGCGTCCCTTCCTCATCCAGGTTCGTGCAGGAACAAGTCAGCCCCAGGTAGATCAGCTCCACTTCCTTACGCGGCAGAACCCCACTCGTCCACGGGTTTGCCCCAACTCGCAGCAGAAGCGCCGCTCCCTTTGGGTCCCACTCTTTCAGCTTGTCCAAAGACGAGCCCCACGGATTTGTTTCATTCGTCGTCATGCTGCCTCCTTGTTGTTTTGTGATATTGCCTTTGCAACCATGCTGTCGGTCACTGCATGCCATAGCCACGCCGGCGTAAGGCGGTGCATCCAGTACGTCAGCCGTACACCGAATCCCGGGATGATCAGGAACTCGTCGCGCTGGATGCCGTGAATCAATCCGCGCACCGCGGCCTCCACCGGCATGGTCCCTCCAATACGTTTCAACGCCGCCGAGGCCGGATGCAGCGACTTGCGCTCGGCCGCCAACCCCGGCGTTTCCACTTCGCCAGGACAGAAGCAAGCGACGCGGATGCCGCGCGGCTTCAGTTCATAACGCAGGCATTGTGCCAATCCGACAACGGCAAACTTGGATGTGCCGTAAGCGGTATAGCCGTAGACGGGAAGGATTCCGCCCATGGAACCGACCAGAACGATCTTGCCGTTGCCGCGCGCCAGCATGGACGGCAGCGCCGCCGCAACAACGTTTCGCGTGCCGTAGACATTCACACGTATCACCCGGTCGAAAGTTTCGAACTTCATCTTGACGAATTCCTCCGTGCCTCCGATACCCGCCATCGTGATCACCATGTCCGGTGCGCCCACTTCGGCAACCGCCGTTGTAATCACGCGCATCACCTGTTCGTTGTCGGTAACGTTGACCTTGTAGCGAGCCACGCGCTGCTCAGGCGTGCGCCGCGCCGATTCCACCTCAAGCAACGCCGCATCGGTCGGATTCAGATCGAGAATGACGATGTGCGCGCCCAGTCCGGCCAGCATCTTGCCGCACATCAAGCCCATGCCGCTGGCCCCTCCGGTAATGTAGATCGTCTTCCCCGCAATATCGCTCATGGCATTGTCATGTCCGCATACGTCACTTCACGGACAGATGACGAGCCCGCGTTTGGACCAATGATCTGGCCCCCACAACCCAACTCTCCTCCGCCGCTCAGTTTTCCCGCCGCATCACTCCCCGGTTGCTCAGCTGGACTATGCATCTTCGCTGACATTGACCATGATTTTCCCGTCCACAATCTCCGCCGGATACACATCGACACCGAATTCTGACGTCCCCGCAAAACATCCCGTCGTCACGTCGAATTTCATTCCATGCACCGGACAAGTCACGATCGTGCCATCCAGCTTTCCCATTCCCAGTGAGCCGCCGGCGTGAGGACACGTATCCGCGATAGCACAGATTTTTCCGTCCACATTGAAAATGGCCAGCTCTTTGTCTGCGACGAGGAACCGTGATCCGGCTCCGGGACGGATCTGCTCGATCCCCGCTACTTCAATCAATTCCGCCATTGTCGTCGCCTGAAGAATGAAAGTGGTGATCGCGAGATCGCACAATAGATTCCAGCCGAAAAGTACCTCCCTGCGTGCGGAGGGACCTTTCGGCTGCCCTGGATTGCGATGTCCGTCTTAGCTCGATGCCCCCACCTTGATCGGCATGTCCAGCTTCTCTTCCCACTCGCCGGCGTGGATGTGTCCGCACCCGCCCTGCGCAGCCGGGTGATACATTCCATCGGTCTCATGCACCAGGAACCCCATGTTCCCCGGACGGCGGTTCGGCGGCAGGCCAAGGTTGGCAAGCGTTTCTGCGGTCGATGCGTAACTGACTCCAATCTTCAGCATGTCGCGCGCCTGTTCCGGTGTAGCGATCGCCCTCCCCAGCTCATTCGCCAGGCGCACATGGCGCTCGATCATTTGGATTGTCGACATGCGCTTGCCCTTCGTCGTATCCCACAAGTTATCTTCGATACCCGCGCGGGTGTGCTGCCCAAGCGCGATGCAGATCGCTGAGACCGGATGAGTAAAACGGAACGTGGTCTGATAGGTGAAGAAGGAACCGTGCGGTGTGCGACGGATGAGTTCCATCAGGTCAAATGGATTTGAGCCGCATATGCCCCCGCCGCCGATGCTGAAGAAGCCGTTCATCGGCCCCATGTAATAGCCCTTGCGGATTAAGCGTTCCACCAGCTCAAGGCTGTGGACGTGACCGAGCGCGAAATACGGCTGGATGCCGTGCTGTACCAGCCGCTTGATGTTTTCCAGATAGAAATCCGGCGTGGAGTCAGCCACAAGGTTAGCCATGGCATGCAGCATCGCCGGATTCGTAAAGCGAGTTCCCTCAAAGACCTCGACGGGGTGCAACGCCGTCAGATCGTAAAGGGACGTGCCACACGTCACCGTCACCTGATCCGGCTTGGGATCGACTTCGGCCAGCTTATGGCGCGAGTCGTAGCTCTGGAATTGCGCTTCCTCCCCCGGCTCCGGCGCAAACGAGATGGACCCACCCAGTTGCAGAATCATCTTCGGCACAGCCTGGCGAAGGCGTCCGATCTGATCGTTGTACTCTTTGAAGTTTTTCGAGATGTGCCCGGTTTTTGGGTCGCGCACATGGATATGCAATACCGTCGCGCCGGCGTTAAAACAGTCCACTGCGGCCTGCACCTGTTCGTCCCAGGTCACGGGAAGATGCTGTTCCGGCGTGCAATCCACCGGCATCCAAATCGGCCCATAGGGGGCTGCGGTGATCATCAGAGGGTTTTGATTTTCGGGTAGCAATGAGTCGTCAGTGAAATACATGTTGTTCCTCCAGGATTCGGCAACGTAGCCCGACCAGCCAGTCGAGATTCGAACGGCTCGCTACATCAACCCATGGATCTGGAGCCTGCACGCTGTATGCCACAAAGGTCCCAGCTCCGGCCCTCCCAGCGTCCCGCAAATCCAAGAGCATGCACACCGCAGACCCTACCAGCCTGAACGCCTCGCCCAATGGATTGGAGTGCCTCCGAAATGTCGTAGCCTCCCTCCCTTTGTGACAGCCATCACGAACGATCCAATGTCATGTGGTGCACACTTTCTCAATGTTCGCGCGGATTCCAGCTCACGCGAGGATTGGAGCCAGCCGTGCCAAACACTATCCCAGATCTCTCGGTCGCCGAGTTATTGACGGCAATCGCTCGTTCGCTGGTGGATCTGCCAGAAGACGTTTCAATCAACGAAGTATCCAGCGAAATTGGAGTCCTCTTGCGACTCAGGGTGCACCCGACCGACGTAGGAAAAGTCATTGGCAAGCAAGGCCGCACAGCCAGATCCATACGAACCCTCCTGGGAGCGATCAGCGTGAAAGTAGCGCGCCGCTATGCACTGGAGATTGTTGAGGACGCCGATTCGTCCGCCATCGATCGGAACTGATCCATGTCATGCGCATGCGTTGCAGGAGGCTGCGTGGTTTCCTATGATGAAGCATCCCTGATCTTCAGCAAATGGTCAGAAGAAAACACACCGCTGTTATTCCGCAGTCATTCGCCCCTGTATACCCATTCCATATTGTGTGGCCTCGATTCTCTAAAAGATGGAACCATCCGATTACTCCTCCAGGGCCTCGGCCACATCGACGTCCGTGTTTCCGACGAAATTCACGTTCGAGTACTTTGATCCAGCAGCACATCGCGACACACCGGGAGATGCCGTGCCAGGGAACCCAACGGATTCGCTCGCCACCGGCGCCGGCATTCTCGCCACCAGCCCCTCCGGCGAAACCTTCCTCCTCCTCGAAATTCTATTCACCTAAAATCCCGCCACCCGCCCGCCCCACCCCCCGCCCCTGAAACATAGGATTCTCCAACCTAAAAACCATCCCTGAATACCAAATTGAAATCGCAGTCGGGTACACCCCGCACGTCAGCCCGGGGAAACAATTCCAATTCGTAGTTGGGTAGACCCCGGACTTTAGTCCGGGGAAACAAGTCCAATCCACCCCGCGCCTTCAGGCGCTGAGGTAGCCTTCTCCCGCGCGAACCGAGCAGTAAGCTGGGTGAGAAAAAAATTGTCATCCTCGGTCGCCGCGGAGACCCGACCGAAGTGGAGGGACCTGCTGTTTCTACATACCCACAAAAATGAGGGTGCCCCATCCTTCGCGCAGTCGCCGTGGCGACCGAAGGGTGGGATGAAGAAATTCTGGGTGAGAGAAAGAAAATCCCGGGTGCCCCATGTCTCGCCTCTGAGACATGGGATCAACTCAATCTCAATGGATTCGCTCGCGACTGGCGCCGGCATTCTCGCCACCAGCCCCTCCGGCGAAACCTTCCTGCTCCTCGACATCCTATTCACCTAAAATCCCCTCGGGTACCAATACCTGAGCTTGATCGCGGATCGGCGGCTTGCAAGGCGACCTCGTAACGCTTTGATAATCCGGACTATCATCCTTGTTGGAGGTGGTGGCGTGTACACCAATTGGATAAAGCCCGCTCACACATTGTCAGAAATAGAGGCGAAATCGTTCTACCCTGCGGAATCCACCCTCAGATTTGGGGGTGTCGATGCCAAAGAAAGGTGAAATCCTACGAACCACATTTGAAAACTTTGAGATCGTCGGCCAAATGAAAAGCGGAGGGGCGGCCGACGTTTATCATGCCAAGAACGCATCGGGCGAACCAGTGGCGATTAAGGTCCTGAGAGTTGACCCGGACACCACAAAAAGAAAGAGATTTCAAAGAGAAATCAAGTTTTGTAGTCAAGAGGTACATCCGAACATCATCCGGATTCTAGGAGACGGAACCCAAGTAGCTTCGAGGCAGACCTCAGTCGGACCGCCGAGGAGTTCCCCTTCTCGAGATTCGCTCACCTAAACCAATCGGCACTTCCGGGGGCCACAGTGAAAGCAAATAATGCCGCAAGCCTCGAAGATATGATTGACAGGTATTTTGACCTTTTTACTCCCACGACACAATTATTAGAGCGGCTGATTGCGGCAAAAGAAAACGCTCAAGATGTATTACTGCTGCTCTGCGCTCGACTGGACGCTTTAGCATCGAGCATTTCAAGCGAAAACCGGCCGAATCGGGAGGCCTTCACCAAGCTGGTCACAGCATACGGCGGACACCGAACCCTGATGGAGAGTGTCAGCCTAGGTGATTTGTATTATGAACTCGGCTTTCACCGGTGGTTGATGGAAGGCATGATCCCTAAACCTGGCCGCATCGCCAGCTTTTCCCAAGTGGACGATCCAATTATCGACCTGATTGAATTGAGCGACATTCCACTGACGACGGAAGCCGCAAGCGCCCTCATAACTCGCATCATGAAGACGATCGAGCGAAATTATCGGTGCCGACCGCGACAACCGCTAACAAAACCCAACACCGTAAAACCCGGCGCGTTGAAAGCGGCCATCGAAGAGGAGTTCAAGCGTTCACGCACGATTGAGACAGAAAAGCTGTCGGCGGCGATTCAGCCGCTACTCCAATCAAAAACCATCGCCGGCTTGCTATATGGAAACTTCAGAAACGGGGCGATTCACGGAGTAAAGGTGAACTTTGACGAAACGAAGTTCTTTGGAGAATTGCAACCATATTGGCAACCGTTATATTCCGAATACTATCCGCCTTTTATGTCCGTGAAGTTCCCGGCACCGTTCCTCCTGAATCTTCTTCGCAAGTGTATCGAGTCGCTGAGAGCGTCATGGATTGCCAAGGGTAACGTCCCACCGGAAGCCCATTGGCATATTTTCGGATCCGGAATGGACGAACTCCAATTGTTAGACAGAACTCTCTTGCCAGAGCCGACGACCTTGCGAATCCAGCGACACCGCAGGTAGATTGCGACCGCCGCGAACCTGATTCCCCGTCCCGGCCCTCCTCCTCGTCAGTGGAGCAGCCCCGCCCACGCCGAGGTATGCCCGTGCGGCCAGCACCCCATGAGGCTAGCACCGTCGCAGCTGGATACTGTATGCCGCACAGTACCAGCGCCCCGCGATACTGTATGCCACACAGCATTCACGCGGAGTATGCCCGCGCGGTCAGCACCCAGCACTTTGGCGCTTCGACTATGCCGAACTTGATAAAATAGAGATCAGCACCCCTCCCCGTCCGCCTTCCTCAAGGCAGCCTATGTTCTCCATCGAACGGAGTGGCCACCGTCCGCTTTTCGGTTTTTTCGCGAAAATCAGCAGTGGCAGCCGATTTACATTAGGGTTTCACCTCTCATCCAACTGCAACCAAAGCACTTGCCGCAAAAGCCACGCTGCACAATCCTTCGATTAGCCTGCACAATCCTTCAACTAGCGTGCACAATCCTTCAAATACGCACACCCTCCCCCGCGAAATCAGCTCCGCCTCACAATAGGCCCGTGCGGCCAGCACCGGCCAGCACCTTCGCAGGCGCCAGCGCCAGCAGCGCCGCTCCAATCACCGCCAGCACACCCACGCCAATCAGTTCCCCGCGCGGCACCATGCCGGCCATCGCCTGATATCCCATCCAAACCGCGTGCACCAGGCTCGACCATGCAGTAAACAGAATCACGCTGCGATACGCCGAAGGATCGCGCACCGCCAGCAGCAGAAACACCCCGAGCGTGACGTAGAGACACATCATCATCGACAACGCCGGCTCTTGTCGAATGAAGACCACCATGGGATAAGCCATCAACACAAACAGCGCTCCCACCACCGCCAGCACAGCCCTCAACGCCCGCTCTCGAATCATCGTTCCCTCCCCATCCTCTGGTCCCGCACCCTGAAACTACAGCGCATTGCGGAGGGAGCAGGGGGTTTCAACCCCCTGACAAATCGCAAGCAAAACAACGGCCTTCAGGCCCGGATCGCGGCTATCGTCCCCTATTTCACCGCCACTCCCTGGGTTCCCTGGCTCGCCACCGCGGAAATTGCCTGCTCCACTCGCGCCGGGTCGCCGAGATAATAATGCTTCACCGGCTTCAACTTCTCATCCAGCTCATACACCAGCGGAATCCCCGTAGGAATATTCAGACCCGCAATATCCTTGTCAGAGATTTCATCCAGGTACTTCACCAGCGCCCGCAAACTATTGCCGTGCGCCGTGATCAGCACCTGGTTCCCTGCCTTCACGCGCGGCGCAATCAGTTCATGCCAGCACGGCAACACCCGCGCCACCGTGTCTTTCAGGCACTCCGTTAGCGGCAGTTGGCTCTTGCTCAAATTCTTGTATCGCGGATCGAACCCCGGATAGCGCGGATCTTTCTCGCTCAACGCTGGAGGAGGAACATCGTAGCTCCGCCGCCACAACTTCATCTGCGCCTCGCCATATTTCTCCGCCGTCTCCGCCTTGTTCAATCCCTGCAGCGCTCCATAGTGACGCTCGTTCAACCGCCAGTCATGCACCACTGGAACCCACATGCGATCCATTTCATCCAGCACCATCCACAGCGTGCGAATCGCTCGCTGCAACACCGACGTATACGTGACATCGAACGCGAACCCTTCATTGCTCAGCAGACGGCCCGCATCCCGAGCCTCCAGTTTTCCCTGGTCTGACAGATCCACGTCCGTCCATCCGGTGAACAGGTTCTCCTTATTCCAAACGCTCTCTCCGTGCCGCAGCAGTACAAGTTTGCCCATGATCCTCTTCCTTTTTCTGTCTCGCTCGTGGCGAGGGGGATAAGTTTGTCGCATCGCGCTCCGCTGTCCGACGCGCAGACTGGAGCCGTCCTGATTCGCAATCAAAAATGTCTCTTCGATTTGCTGCTTCCATCCTAATCGAAGCGCGATTGCACCATCGCCCGGGTCACTCAGGTCACGATCTCGGCGGGATTTTCGCGCTCGCTCGCCATTTCAATCTTCACGGAACAATCACCGCCGCGCCATCGATCGCATCCCGCCGCAACGCATCCATCGCGTCGTTGATGTTGTCCAGCGAAAACGACGTAGCCTTCGTCTTTATGCCAATTTGGCCGCAAATCTGCAAAAAATCACGCGCATCATCGCGCGTCATATTGGCCACGCTGCGAATCTGCCGCTCTCCCCACAACAATTTGTCGTAGTCGAATTGTGGAATGCAATCCAGATGAATTGCATTGATCGCCACCACCCCACCCTTGCGCAAACTTGAAAGCGCAGCGATGACAACCTTCCCGCTGGGCGCAAATGTCACCGCTCGATCCAGTTTCACCGGCGGCATCTCGTCTTCCGAACCCACCCACTTAGCCCCTAAAGAATCGGCAAGGCGGCGGTGAGACGCGCCGCGCGTCGACACGTATACATCGCAATTCCACGCATGCAGCACTGCAATGGCAAGATGCGCCGACGCACCAAATCCAAACAGTCCAACGCGCTCTCCACGCTCCACGCCCGCCACTCGCAAACTTCGAAAACCGATAATGCCCGCGCACAGCAAGGGCGCCACGTGCATGTCATCCAGCGCCTCCGTCAACGGATAAACAAAATCCGCCCGCGCCACCGCATACTCCGCATAGCCGCCATTCACGCTGTATCCAGTGAATATCGGCTCATCGCACAAGTTCTCTTTTCCGTGCCGACAAAACCAACACGTTCCATCCACTCCTCCCATCCACGACACACCCACGCGCGTTCCTACCGGCAATTCCGGCGTCGCACCTTCCACAATTTCGCCAACAATCTGATGCCCAGGAATCAAATTTTCGCGTCGCGGCGGAAGCTCGCGATCGAGAATATGCAAATCCGTGCGACACACTCCGCACGCACGCACACGCAGCAACACCTGGCCCGGCTCTGCTTGCGGCTTGGGAACGTCTTCAATGCGCAACGTGTGAAGAGCAGATGAATCCTCGGAATAGAAGACTGCGGCTTTCATGTGCCAATTCCTCTCTTTACCATTGCTTCTGGCCTCTGTCTGAGCAAATTTGTACACCTTCTACCCAAACGGAAAGACCGGGAATTTTATATGTTCCAAGGCTTTCGCTTGCTACAATGTCGGCTAGGCAACATTTCCTCTCAACGCAAGCGCGCCTCAACGAGGCTGCCCCTCACAGCGTCGATTGAGCTCACTAAAGGCTCCCAATCGGTGATGCACCATGTCTCTCGTGCCGACTCTTCATCTTCCCTGTTTTCGCTCCGGAAGCAATGCGTTTTACGGTCTGCCGCCAGAGACTCTTTGTGATTTGGATGCGATCAGCAAACGCGCCGAATATCGCAACGGGATTACGCTCATGCGGCAAGGTGATGCATCGCACATCGTACGAATTCTGTGCGATGGACGGGCGAAAATTTCCACTGCTTCGCAGGATGGAAAAGTCTTGTTGCTGAGCATCGTCGGCGCAGGAGCGATTCTGGGAATGGTGGCCGCAGTTCGCCAGATCAAGTATGAAACAACCGCGGAGGCCTACGGACCGTGTGTTGCGAACGAGATTGCCGATCACGACTTTCTGGATTTTCTCTTTCGCCATCGCAACGCAAGCTGGCAGGTGATGCAGATGCTGGCCGGGGAGAATCACGATCTGCTGGTGAATGCGCGGCGTGTCGCCCTCTCCGGTACGGTCGCCGGCAATGTCGCAAAGCTGTTATTGGACTGGGGCACAACCGTCACTGAGATGGATGGCAACAAGCACTTCAACATGGTGCTGACACACCAGGAGATCGCAGAGATGGTGGGCACCACACGGGAGACTGTCACGCGCACGCTGGCAAGCTTCCGCCAGCATGGATGGATTCGCATCCACGGCGCGTCAGTGGAAATTTTGCAGCAGGAGAAAATGAAAGACATCTCCATCTAAACTGCGTCGCCATTGGGTTCGAACCGGCACCACTAATGAATTAGTCGTCGAATGATTTCAGAGTGGGCGCCACTTCCCGCGCCTACGGAAACTGCACTTTCTCCTCCATCCTGGAACCCGTGCAGATAGCCTTGCACGCCGACGGAAATGCTCACTGCTGCAACTCACCGTCGCGCGAAAATGTGCGCCGATCGTTACCCTCTTTGTCTTCTCCGCAAAAAGACTCCACTCGCACGAGAACCCTATGTCTACTGGGGATGCGCGACACAAACCCTGTGCGTACGGCTGGTGCGTTTTGCAGCCGATTTATGACCTGTGATCACCATCACCGCCAAAGATTACGGGCCCATTCTAACTTCGGATGAGAAATAAGAATGCTCAAGAACAACGAGCGGCTTGGCGCAGATCCAGTCAAGATTTTGCTGAACCATGAACGTGGAGGCTCTATGAAACGTTTGCTTCTTTGTGTTGCGCTGGTCATCGCACTCCCCGGACTATGGAATACCGGAGTGGCGAAGGCCGCGACTCAACCCGGCCAACAAGCCAGTGCACCTCAAACTCCCCCGCCAGCTACGGCAACTGCGCCTGGCTACGTGGGCTCCGATACCTGTATCACTTGCCACGCAGAGATCGGCAAGAACTTTGCGAACAATCCGCATTCGAAGCTTGCCCTGGAGCACAGCGGCAAGGGCATCACCTGCGAGAGCTGCCACGGACCGGGGCAAGCGCACGTCGAAGGCGGTGGCGACATCACCAAAATTTTCCTGCCCAGTAAGGCTTCCGCAAAAGAAACCAACGCCACCTGCGAGGGTTGCCATGCTGGAGTGCATCCGAATTTTGATCGCTCACCGCATGCCAAAGCCGGCCTGAGCTGCATCAGCTGCCATAGCGTTCACGCTCCACAAAGCGAACAAGCCCTCCTGAAATTGCCGCAGCCGGCTCTTTGCTTCACCTGCCACACCGACGTCAAGGGCGCCTTCAACATGCCGTTTCATCATCCGGTACTGGAAGGCACGGTCAAGTGCAGCGACTGCCATGACGTGCACGGCACGTTCCAGCGCACACAGCTAAAGTCGACTGCCGATCAGAATGTGGTCTGCGTCAAGTGCCATACAGATGTGCGTGGGCCATTCGTCTACGAGCACGCAGTGGTCAAAGGGGAAGGGTGCCTGGCTTGCCACACGCCGCACGGTTCTCAGAACGCAAGATTGCTGAACATGCCGACGATCAATACCCTGTGCAACCAGTGCCACAGCGCGGTTAGCGGCGACACGATCCACGGAATGAATGCCGGATCCCAGGAGCTTGCCCCTTGTACCAGCTGCCACACCATGATCCACGGATCCAATCTGAATGCGGCCTTTATCAGGTAATGGAGTCGGGTCCGAATTTCTGATGTGCTG
The DNA here is from genome assembly GCA_963794795.1 of uncultured Acidobacteriota bacterium. Classification (GTDB taxonomy): domain Bacteria; phylum Acidobacteriota; class Terriglobia; order Terriglobales; family Acidobacteriaceae; genus JAKAAZ01. Next base: position 124,790 of record CAWCFC010000025.1, read on the forward strand.
ACGTTTTTTCAAGTGAGGTTTTATATGAAGCAGACAGACGAGTTTTCAAAGCTGTACCACCAACAGCTCTCTCCCGCATGGGCCCTTCGTCTCGCCGCAGGCATCGGAATCGCAATCTTCGCGATGACTGCCGGCGTCTCACTCGCCCAGGTTACGCCGCCATCGATTCCGACGGCCCCAACTGGGTACACCATCCATGGAAGCACCGCGGAGGGTGGCCACGTCGCCAACATCACCGGCAGTGGGGCGATGTACGACACGCTGGTCAATCAGCAGGGCGGTCTGCGCGTGTTTGGCCAGAGCTTTACACTGCAGACGCTGCCTGGCACAAAAAATTCCCTGGCGGATTCTGTCACAGCCTTCACCACCGGCTTTGGCGGCGACCCCGACAGTTATACCAGCCTGAGTATCTCCAAGGGGAAACTGTACGAGTTCACGGGAACGTTCCGTCGTCACCGCGACTATTTTGATTACAACTTGCTGGGCAACCCGAACATCCCTTCGGGTCAGTCTATCCCGATTGGGCCAACCAACGCGCCTACGGGTAAGCTGCCATGGCCGCAGGTGAACCAATCGCCGTTCATGTTCAACACGGTGCGCAGGCTGTTGGACACCAACCTAACTCTGTTTCCGCTGTCCAAGATCACGTATCACTTCGGATACGCAGAGAACACGATGGAAGGTCCAAGCCTCAGCCCAGGCGGATCGAGCCCCTTCTTCGCACCTTCGATTGGCTCGAACGATCAGTTGCTGCAGGAATACCAACGTCACAGCTCGGATGACTTTATGGGAGCGGTCGACTGGAAACCCTTACCACAAACCACGCTGACCTTTGAAGAGCAGATCGATCACTTGAAAGAGAACTCCTATTTCACACTGGCCCCGAGCGACTTTATTGCGCAAGAGGCGGATGGAACGCCAGTAGCTCCTGGCGGGTGGGATAGCTTGACGCCGTACGGCATCGGAAGCTGCAATACCGGCAGTATGGGAACACCGGTCGGATCTGCACCCACAATCCTGTCGCCTTCGCCAACACCCGGCGGTCTGCCAATCATCAATCCGGCCTGCGCTGTCGCCACCAGCTACCTGCGCAGTCAGCCGACACGCCTGATCTTCCCGACCGAAATCTTCCGCTTCCAAAGTTCCAGCATCAAGAACATCGCGATGAACGGCAATTTCCGCTACACCAACGCAAACATGAACCTGCCGAACTACTATGAGAACTTCCAGGGCCTGTCGGGAAAGAATCGCTCCATCATCTTTACCGGCAACGCCAACGCCAAACGAGAGGTCGTTGCTTTCGATTACGGTATCAACTGGAACGCGACTAAAACTATCAGCGTTTCCGATCAGCTCAGCTACTCGAATGCCCAACAACCAGGCACTGCCAACATCTCCAAGGGCGCCACTTTGGCTACGCCCGGGAACCCCAACGAGACCATCAACTATATCCCGCTGACCCCAGGAGCCCCCGTCACTGGTGAGGGCAGCCCCAACGGCGCACCTTTGCCTGATTATTTTGGCCAGAAGTGGTTCACCAACGCGGTAACAGGAACGTGGGACGGATTGTCCCGAGCGACACTATCGCTCACCTATCGCTATGGCTCTCACGTTATCTCCCAGGGCATTCCTCACAATGCTCCGCTGGTTCCGCCGGCGACGACCGGAACGGTTACCATCCACGAAAACGGCGCAATCCTGTACGCCACCATGCGCCCGTCCGAGCATTTTGACCTGAATGGCAGCATCGGCCTGATGTATGCCGACAATGCATTCACTCCGTTGACTCCGCGCCAGGCGCAGACGTATCGTGTGCATGCTCTCTACCGGCTCAAGTCGTGGGGCACGTTTTCCGCGGCCTATAACGATGTGGAGCGGCACAATAACACAAACAATACAGGCGTTGCCTCCGCAGCCGGCCCGCTGGAGCATAACGATCACAGCCGGGTCTTCGGGCTGGGTGCGAATCTGTCCAGGAATGAGCACTACGGGCTCGATTTCAATTACTCCTACAGCGATGTCTATACGTCGACCAATATCTGTTACGACGCCGGCGCCACCCCCACAATGCCGGGAGCAGCGACACCCAGTGGCACCGCCTGCCCAGGCGGAGCCGTTCGTGGAGCACCGTACTTCATGTTTGGACCGGTCAAGGACTTCATGAATGCTCCCACGCAATTCGGATCAGTGGGCCTTCACCTCTCTCCGATGCCGAAATTGCAGGGCGGTCTGGGTTATACCATCAGCTCCGTGAACGGCACTCGATTCTTCAACGATGCACGGGATGTCAACGGTTCTCTGGTCTCCACCTACCAGTCTCCGTATGTGAATGTTGCATACACGGTTCGCAAGAACTGGATCTGGAACGCACAATACAACTACTACGGGTACGGTGAGGGCGGCCCATCTGGAGCAGCCTACTGCACCACTTCCGCCACGCTGCCCATCCCAGGTACACCGGCACCTGTGGTTCCCTGCAACTCTCCAACGTTGGCCGGACTGCAGACCGGTCTCACCATTTCGCCCGCAGGGGAGACCACACCGCGGAACTTCCACGCGAACAATGTAACTCTCGGAATGCGCTACGACTTTTGATCCGCATTCATGCATTTGGCAAGACTGGAATTGAACAGGAGATTGAATGATGAAAAATCGAATGGCAATCGCAATCCTTAGCGTGATGGCATTTTCGGCAATGACATTGCTGGCACAAGGCCCTGGAGCCGATACCTACAAGGCAAAGTGCGCCATGTGTCACGCAGCCGACGGCAGCGGCAATACCCCCGCCGGCAAAGCAACAAAGACACCTTCGTTTAGTTCGCCGGAGATGCTGAAGATGTCGACGGCTCAATTGGTCGCTGCGACAAAAGAGGGCAAAGGCAAAATGCCCGCTTACTCCGGCAAAATGACCGGAGCGCAGATCAACGAAGTGGTCGCCTACATTCAAACCTTGCAGAAGAAATAGTTGCGGAAAGATTCGCAACGACATGCGAGGGAAATTCACGAGGGCTTGCGACGACAACTAAGCCCTCGGCTGTAAGTAACAACGGAACTATTGGGAACAGCTTATGGGGAAGCGTCATGCGCGACATGATTCTTCCCCTAACTTTTGCCGCAGCGACAAATGTTTCTAACTCGAAGGCGCAGTCGTCGCCTCGGGCTGCAACTCGAACAACAACAGTGAACGCGCCGTCACATCGTAGGACTCGCCTGTCTTGAACATTTCCTTCTCAACGGATTCGGCTGCGTCGCCCTCCAGATTGGTGTCGATCAGCAACTTCCAGGTGTCGCCCCCGGGGCATTCCGGCAGGGTGAACTTGACCAGGTCGAAGTGGCCATTCATCACCATCAACATCGTGGCTTCATGCCCTCGAAGATGAAGTCCAGTGGTCTGGGCGCGGCCATCCATCAGCATTCCGAAGCAGCGCATCCCGGAGTCACCCCAATTCGCATCTTCCATTTCGGCGCCATTGGCGTTGATCCATGTCACATCTTTGACGCCGAGTTCTTCGTTGTATTCACCCGTCAGAAATAGATTCCGCCGAAGAATTGGGTAACGATGACGCAACGACGTGAGCTTGCGGACGAATTCAACTTGATTCTCGTTTTTTTCCAGCAGTGTCCAATCCACCCAGCTGATGTCGTTGTCCTGGCAATACGCATTGTTGTTCCCCTGCTGCGTCCTCGCAAATTCGTCCCCGGCGACCATCATGGGAGTTCCCTGCGACAGCAGCAGCGTGGCCAACATGTTTCTCATTTGTCGGCGGCGCAGCCGGTTGATCTCAGGATCATCGGTTGGACCTTCAGTCCCGCAATTCCACGAAGACGAGTTGGAGTTGCCATCCTGGTTGCCTTCCCCGTTGGCCTCATTGTGTTTTTCGTTGTAAGAAACCAGGTCGTTGAGCGTAAAACCATCATGGGCAGTAATGAAATTGATGCTCGCCCACGGTCTCCGCCCCTGCTGATTGAAGATGGCACCGGAGGCGCACAAGCGCTGCGTCAATGCCGCTGCCGATCCGTCTCCCTTCCAAAAACGTCGCACGTCGTCGCGAAACTTATCGTTCCACTCCGCCCAGCCCGGAGGAAATTCTCCAACCTGGTACCCGCCCGGACCGCAGTCCCAGGGCTCCGCAATCAACTTGACTGTGTTCAACACAGGATCCTGGCTGCATGCCTTGAGGAACCCGCTCTGATTATCGAAACCGTTCGGTTCACGAGCCAGGATGGTTCCCAGATCGAAGCGGAACCCGTCCACCTGCACTTCTTCCACCCAATAGCGCAGGCTGTCGGTCACCATCTGAATCACGCGTGGGTGGCTCAGGTTCACAGTGTTTCCCGCGCCAGTATCGTTGATGTAATAGCGAGGGTTGTCCGGCATCAACCGGTAATAGCTGGCGTTATCGATGCCCTTGAATGACAGGGTCGGACCGCGCTCATTGCCTTCTGCCGTGTGGTTATACACCACGTCCAGAATCACCTCCAGCCCGGCCTGGTGAACATGCGCCACCATTTCCTTCAGTTCCCTCAGCGTTTGCGCGCGGTCATAAGCATAGCGCGGATCGGGAGCAAAATATCCGATGCTGTTGTATCCCCAGTAATTCGTCAGCCCCTGATCGAGCAGGTGGCTGTCGTTGATGAAGGCGTGAATCGGCAGCAATTCAATGGACGTGACACCGAGAGACTTGATGTAATCGAGCACTGCCGGATGTGCCAGCCCGCAATAGGTTCCACGAAGATACTCAGGCACGGCGGGATGTTTCTTGGTATACCCGCGCACATGCATCTCGTAAATGATGGTGTCGTTGAAGGAGACGGCTAGTTGCCGTTGGCTGCCTCTTCTAGCCCGCCCAGGTGTTTCGCCCCAATCAAAATTCGGATCGACAACGACGCACTTGGGCATGAAAGGCGCACTGTCGCGCTCGTCAAAGGTCAGGTCGTCCATCGACTCCATCTTGTACCCAAAGACCGCCGGGTCCCACTTCAACTCTCCGATGTACGCGACAGCGTAGGGGTCGAGCAGCAATTTGTTCGGATTGAATCGATGCCCTTTTTCCGGCTCGTATGGACCGGAGACGCGATAGCCATAGACGGTGCCCGGGCCCACTTCCGGCAGGCATCCGTGCCAAATCTGGTTGGTGCACTCCGGCAGTTCGATGCGCTCGCGCTCCTGCTGCCCCTTGTCGTCGAAGATGCATACTTCCACCTTGGTGGCGTGGGCAGAAAAGATGGCGAAGTTTGTTCCCCCGCTATCCCAGGAAGCTCCGCGGGGATATGGCAATCCCTCACAGAGGGTGAATTTCTGTGTTTCTATCATCCAGTCGTACAGTCCTTTCTATCGATGGCTCTCTCCAAAAGGGAACACTGGCCGCGATTCGGAGAGAGTCAGTGACTTAGATGCAACGTGGAGAAAACAGCCAGATAGATTTCTCGGTTGCATCAAGACGTGACTGGAATTAACGCTAGACCTTGCAATCGTTATCTCGGCGCGGCTGCATCACGCCACAAAAAGATAAGGCCAGGAAGTCCACACGAGAAGCGATGGAACTTCCAGGCCCGATAATCCAATGACACTTTGCGAGTGCAGCGCTATATCTGTCTCACTCGGCCACGCGTGACAAGCCGTAGCAAAAGTGTAAGCAGGACGGCTCCGCAGACCGCGACGACAATTGTGTAGATAAAGCCACCGCTGCCGGCGTGGCCAAGAGATCGCATGATAAAACCGCCGATGACAGCACCAATGATGCCGATCACCATGTCCATGAATACGCCATATCCCCCGCCGCTCATGATCTTGCCTGTGATCCAACCTGCGATGATCCCAACGATGATCCACCAGAGTATGAACATATCGATTCCTCGTTCTATCGGACTTTTGCAGACGGCTGCGACCTCGGTCTGCAATGTAGGGATAAATCTAGCAGAACCATCGACTTCTGGCTCAACAAAATGGATTGTGGCGCACGCCTAAACGCTTTTAATCGTGCGGTAACATGGGCCGACCTTCATGAGCCACCAGCAGGTCATGCATATCGTTGGCATGCTCTTCTTCGTTGCCAAGGATTCGTTCCAGCATGACTCGCGTGGTGGTATCTTTGTCGCCAAAGAAGCGGATCAGCTCGCGATAATGCTCCACGGCAATGCGCTCGGCAATCAGATTTTCCTTGATCATGCCGATCAGGTCGTCGCCTTCGGCATATTGCGATGCGGAGCGGCTGGCTAGCCCTTCAGGATCGAAATTCGGCTTGCCGCCAAGCTGGTTGATGCGCTCCGCCACGGCCATCATGTGTCCCTGTTCCTCCTTGGCGTGCTGTGCGAATTCTTCCTTCACGCTGTCGCTGGAGATTCCGGTGGCAGAGACGGCGTGCATGGTATATCGCAAAACACAGACGATTTCTGTTGCCAGCACAGCCTGCAGAATGTCGATGGTCTGCTTTACATCGCCGCCGTAATTCTGCGTGACCGCTCCTTTTGCTATGCTCTTGCGGGCCCGTTCCCGCAGGGTCTTCACGTCGGTCAGGAATGGTTCGTTCACTGTAGTTTTAGCCATATTAGGAGATCCTTTCAGTTGGACAACGTTCACGAGGAATACCGCTATGCGGCGACAATGCCAGATGGTTTGCAAATTGTTGGATGCCCGACATCGGAGGGTGGCAACCGGAATTCATTCTATTCTTAACGTTTTCTGGTGCAGAAGCCGGCCATGGTAGCGGGAGTAGACTCCATTTTGCGACCGACCCACGTCCGCATGATTGCCCAATCCGTTAGACAACCTTTTTCGTACATGAAACGTGGGGCCATCCATTTGCGCTGCGTCCTTGAACCGTGTACGTTGGATTGTCGACCGTGTGTGCAGACACGCGAGTTAATCTTTTCCAATCGAGCTATTCCTTTGCCCGACACGCCACCGCAACACGGCTCTCTGACGGACCAGCAACAGATGGACCGGCAGCTGATGGACCAACTGCGGAGAAGGCAGCCCGACGCCCTGTCGCGTATGTATGACCAGTACTCGACTATGGTGTACTCCGTCGCCATGCGTGTGCTGCGCGATACCGCTGCGGCAGAAGACGTGATGCAGGAAGTGTTTTTGAAGTTGTGGCAGCAGCCGGAGACCTTCGCGGATCATCGCGGCAGCCTTTGCGGTTGGCTCGCAGTCGTGACTCGCAACCGAGCCATTGACCGCATCCGGGGCAGTCGAAGATTTGAAAATGTTGACGATCTACAGTTGGCCAATTCCGTCGACATGGGAACTGAGGCGGATCGCAATATGATGCTGGCTAAAGTTCGGGTGGTGCTGGATACTATGCCGCCGGATCAGCGCCAGACGCTGGAGATGGCTTTTTTTGAAGGACAGACACACACAGAAATCGCACTAAAGACAGGGCAGCCCTTGGGAACCGTCAAAACGCGCATACGGTCCGCATTGATCTCGATACGAAAGGCCTTGGAAGTTACCGGATGACGCCCGATCTCCATCCCGATATGGATGACCTGATCCTGTTCTGTTTGGGTACGCCTTCTGGCGCGCCGGAATCGAAGGAGGATGCGGCTACGATTGCGCGTGTCCGTGAACATCTGCAGCAATGCCCGGAGTGCAGTGCCGAGGCGGCGCAGTTGCGTGCCGATTTTGCTCTGGTTGCCATGTCGGTTCCCCAGATTCCACCGCCATCAGCGGCCAAGGAACGTCTGATGCAGGCTGCTGGAGTTTCTTCGGCTGCTGGCACGGGCAAGTCGGCCTCCATTAAGCCCTTTCCCAAGCCCATTCGAGATGGTTCCCATGGGATCGCGGCAGTTCCCCCTCGGCGTACGAATCCAGTGCTCGTCTGGGGAGGGTGGGTCGCGGCTGTCGCGTGCCTGGTCTACGCAATCCATGTTCGCGATGTGAATCAGAACGTGGAACACCGTCTCGCGATCGAAACCGCGCAGCTGAATCAAACCAATGCAGCGGCGGAAAGAGCTCGAGAAGTGGTTGAAGTTTTAACTTCACCCGAGTCGCAACGGGTCGCCTTGGTTTCCGCACATGCGCAGCCGGAGCCATCTGGAGACGCGGTGTATTTGAAGAGTCGCGGTGCCTTGGTTTTCACCGCAAGCCACCTGGTGCCGCTGCCGCCGAACAAGACCTATGAGCTGTGGGTCATTCCCGCGAACGGTGGCGCTCCACTTCCTGCAGGCATCTTCCAGCCGGATGCGCAGGGAATGGCCAGCGTTCTGCTGCCGAATCTTCCCAAGGGAATTCCGGCGAAGGCCTTCGGAGTGACCGTCGAAAACGTGGGTGGATCGACAACTCCGACTCTGCCGATCCTGTTGGCTGGCGGATAGAATCGCTCTTCTGCTGCGCCAGTCGGCGAGCCATGTCAGCGGTTAAAAGTTCAGGCTTCGTTCAGCGCCGCTCGACGTTTCCAGTGCGTCCAGATAAACCAGGCCAAACCTGCAACCAGCAACAACACAACGGCCGCGTCAGACTCATGCAGTATGTGTTGTAGCCGGGGATCGGTATGCCATGCATTGCCTAGCTTCATTCCCGCGTAGGCCAAAACAAAACACCAGGGCCACGAACCTAGGAACGTATAGATGTGGAACTTCAACTGCGGCATGCGGGCAATTCCAGCGGGCAACGCGATAAAAGTTCGTACCACCGGCAGCAGGCGCGCCAGCAGCACAGTGATGGGACCGAAGCGCATAAAAAATCGCGTGGTGCGGTCGAGATCGTGTCGGTCCAGCAGGATGTAGGAACCGTATTTCTCGACCAGCGGGCGTCCACCGTACGCGCCAATCCAATACGCGACCGCCGAGCCCAAATTGCATCCGATCGCCCCCGCTGTTGCCACCCAAAATAAGCTGAAGCGGCCGGTATAGACCAGGTATCCAGCGAACGGCATGATGATTTCTGACGGCAACGGAATGCAGGCCGACTCAATCGCCATCAACAGAGCAACGCCCGGATAGCCGATGTGAGAGATGATGGCGGTGATCCATGGAACAAGAAAGGTAAGAATTTTTTCTGTCATCGAGCGTTTGGATGCGGTCTATCAGCAGTATAGCGGTCGGCGCGTGGATATTCAGTGAATGTGACGGCGATCACCAGCAGGAGCGCTTTTTGCTAGCATGATGGATAGCACCCGAGGAGATATCAATGACCGACGCTGTCACTACCGAAATCGCGACCGAGACGGCACACGCCGCTGCCACCCAGACCGCTCCCGCGAAAGAAGCTCCCAAAGAAAAAGAGCTGAAGCGGCAGATTGTCTCCTTCCAATTTTTCAAGGTGATGCCAGAATGGCGACGCCTGCCTGCCGCGGAGCGCGCCGACCACAAGAGCGCCGTGGCTGCCGTGCTGGAGCGCTGGAACCAGGCCGACCGCATGCTGACGCTGACCTATTCCACCGTGGGAACACGCAGCGAATGCGACCTGATGCTTTGGCGTATTTGTACGACCGTCGACGACCTGAATCAGATGACCGCGGAACTGATGGCGACGCCGATGGGCGGATATCTTGAGACGGCATTCAGCTATCTGGCGATGACCAAGCGCTCGCAGTATCTGATCGGTCACGAGCATGAAGGACAGGCGGATTCGCGCGGCTTTTTGCGGCCGGGACGACAAAAATATATCTTCGTGTATCCGTTCTGGAAGACGCGCGCCTGGTATCTGCTGCCTAAGGATGAGCGCCAACGCCTGATGACGGAACATATTCGCGTCGGGCATTTGTACCCTCGTGTGAAGCTGAATACGACGTATTCCTTCGGCCTGGATGATCAGGAATTTGTGGTGGCGTTTGAAACGAACTATCCGGAAGATTTTCTTGATCTGGTCGAGCAGCTGCGCGGCACGGAAATCAGCGCCTACACGCTGAAGGATTATCCCATCTTTACCTGCGTACGCATGACCGCGCAGGAGATGCTGGATCGGGTTGGATAAATCAGTGCCGACCGCACGTCTGCAGAAAAAAGCAACGACGAAGAAGGGCGCGCGCGCGAAGTCGGCGCCGGTACCGCCTGCGAAAAAGACGGCGAAGAAGAAGCCGGCCGTCGATCCTACGAACCCACACCGTGTGGAAACCATCCTGCAACGACTCGCAGAACATTATCCGAACGCGGTCTGCGCGCTGCACCATCGCAACGCGTGGGAACTGATGGTGGCAACCATACTTTCCGCACAGTGTACTGACGTTCGCGTCAATATGGTGACGCCGGCTCTGTTCAAGCGCTTCCCTACCCCGCAGGCCATGGCGAAAGCCTCCCAGGCTGAGGTGGAGGAGATGATTCGCACCACGGGATTTTTCCGCAACAAGGCGAAGAACATTATCGGCGCAGCCAAAATGGTTGTCGCAGAATTCGGTGGCAAAGTTCCGCAGACGATGGACGAACTGCTGACAATCCCGGGCGTGGCGAGGAAAACGGCGAATGTTGTTTCCGGATCATGGTACAAAATTCCGCTGGGAGTGGTGGTCGATACGCACGTGATGCGGATCACGCAGCGGCTGGAACTAACGAAATCGACGACCCCGGAGAAAATCGAACAAGACTTGATGCAGCTAATCCCGCAGACAGCATGGATTGACTTTTCCCATCGAGTGATTCACTTTGGCCGGGAAATTTGCATCGCGCGAAAACCTCGCTGCGTCGACTGCTTTCTGGAAGACCTCTGCAACTCCAAAGACAAAACCTGGAGCACGCACTAGCGATTTACGGGCGAGATGTGCGCGGTCGACCAGCGGCAGAGCGCTTCGACTACACCGGGGATGGTATATTCCATCGCTTCCACAGCCGGTTCGATGCCGTGATGTCTTAACGTTTGACTGGTAATGGGGCCAATGGAAGCCGCAGCCATGGCGGTGGGCCACACAGATACATTCGCTTCGTGGAGCAGACGAAAGAAGTTTGTCACCGTGGAAGAACTGGTAAACGTGACCACATCCGGCATCCGGCTGGCTGCGGCGAAGATGAGCCGCAAATCGTCCGCGGAAGTCGTCGGAACTACGGTCTGATACGCATCGACCACATCCACGATTGCACCGGCGCTTCGAAGTTCCTCCGGCAGCACATCGCGCGCCACCTTGGCGCGGACCAGCAAAATGTTCTTGCCGCTCACCTGGTCTCGCAACGATTCCACCAGCGATTCTGCGATGGCTTGCTTGGGAACTTCATCGACGTGCAACCCCATTTCGCCAAGAGCGCGTGCCGTGGCTGGACCAATCGCGGCAATCTTTAAGACATCGAGCGCGGCAATGCGAACTTTCAGAGCGGAAAGTCGCTCGGCCAATACTTCGGCGCCATTCGCGCTGGTCACGACCAGCCATTGATATTTCTTTGCGTTCCACAACGCCGCTATCCAACGCGTCGTAGGAATCAGGCGGAACAATTTCGATGGCCGGGATGGCGACGACGGTTGCGCCCTTCTCTTCCAACGCGCTTGCCAGCGATTGCGCCTGATGTCGCGCGCGCGTGATGAGAATCCTTCGTCCGGCGAGCGGTTTCATCTGGCTGGATTTCCCGCCGGCGGAGCAATTTCGGCAGCCGCAAGAAACTCTGCTGCGCCGCGCGCCAACAATCGATTCGCGATCGCACGACCCGCGTCCTCAGCCGAGGAAGATTGTTGATGCAATTCCATCTGTTCCTGCAACACTTGCGATCCGTCCGGCCGAGCGACGACGCCCATCACCGTCCAGCCATTTTCAGTGGGCTCGCAATACACACCCACCGGAAGATGACAGCCTCCGCCCAACGTCGCCAGCGCAGCAGCGCTCAACGTCCACGGCAAAATGGGCCTGGGGATCGTCAAGAGCAGAAATAACGCTGCGCGTCGTGCCGTCATTTGTTCGACACTCAATCGCGAGTGCTCCCTGCCCTGCCGCTGGACACATTTGTTGCGGCGAAAACAATTCCTTTACATCGGCAGCGAGACCCAGTCGATCCAAACCCGCAGCAGCAAGAATGATGGCATCGTATTGACCCTGCTGCAGCTTGCGTAAACGAGTATCGACGTTGCCACGCAGTTCGCGAATATCAAGGTCGGCACGGAGGGCGCGCAATTGCGCCTGGCGCCGCAGACTGCTGGTACCGACAACCGCGCCAGGATGCAGCGCTGCGAAGCTCTCAAAGCGAACAGAGACGAACGCGTCGCGCGGATCGGCGCGCTTTGGAATGGCTGCGATGGTGAACTCTTCCGACAACTCCGTCGGCAAATCCTTCAGGCTATGAACGGCAAGATCAATGCGCTCGTCGGCCAGCGCCTCTTCAATCTCTTTCGTGAACATTCCCTTGGTGCCGACCTGCATGAAGGGTGCGTGCTGCACGCGATCGCCCGTCGTGACCAGAATCTCAATCGAGACCTGGTGACCGCGATCACGCAACTCCGCGGCGATGTGATCGGCCTGCCAGCGGGCAAGAGCGGAACCGCGACTCCCGATGCGGATCAAGGTAAGCTTTCCTCCTTGACCGACGCCGATTTCGCGGCGGTGACGTCATCCGCGCTTGCCACTGCGGTGGCGTCAGGAGTTGGAACAAATGCGGTTTCCGTTTGCTCGCGTTGTGCGATCACTGACTCCGCCGTCTCAATCGCTGCGTCGGTCTTTTCGTGATGCTCCAGATCGAAAACGGTTTGGATCACCGCCAGGGTTTCACGGTCTCCTTCCTGCGCGGCGCGCTTGATTGCCTGGATCGGTGCATGCTGCAACTTATGAACCAGCGCGCGAGTCATCTGCTCCACAGCCTGCAATTGCTCGCTGGAAAGTTGCGCCAATCTAGGAGCCATGCGTCGCATTTCATTCTGGCGCACATCCTCCAGGCTTTGCTGCAGGGCCACGATCGCAGGAACTCCATTAAGCGACTGCATTCGCTGGGTATATTTCTCCACCTCTGTGCGAATGATCACCTCGGCGTCCATCGCTTCCTTGGTGCGGCTGGACATGTTCGACACGGCCACGGCCTGCAGATCATCAATGTTGTAGACGAACACACCCTCCACGTTATTGATCTCAGGATCCACATCGCGAGGCACCGCAATGTCGATAAAAAACATGGGTCGCTGCTTGCGTCGCTGCATATATTGCTCGGCGTGCGCGCGATTGAAAATAGGATTCTCGGCCCCGGTAGAGCTGACAATGATGTCCGCCGTGGCAGCATATTGATGCAGCAAGTCGTACGAGATAGGCTGCACGATTGCGGATTGTCCTGTCCCCGAGCCGCTCTCAGAGCGTACGCCGGGAAATTTACCGGCCAACTCAACAGCGCGCTCGTAGGTGCGGTTGCAGATGTAGATAGTGCTGGCGCCATGTTGCATCATGCTGCGGGCGGCCAGTTCTCCCATCTTGCCTGCGCCCATCAGCAGTACTGTTTTTCCTTGCAATGAGCCGAAGATTTTGCGAGCCAGATCGACGCCCACCGATGCGATCGATACCGAGGAGATGCCGATGCTGGTCTGGTTGCGCACTTTGCGGGCAACGGTAAAGGCGCGCTGCATCAGCGGATCCAGGTTGGTGTTGATGCCACCGATCGATCTGGCGAGAGAATAGGATTCCTTTACCTGCCCCAGAATTTGCGGCTCTCCAACGACTAGTGAATCCAGACTGGAGGCAACGCGGAATACGTGGCGGACGACTTCCGACGCACGATATTCGTACATATAAGGATGCAGCGCTTCTTTGCCGATGGCGAAATAGTTCTGGATAAACTCCAGCAAATCGGCCTGCGCCGGTTCCTGGTAGGTAAGGAACTCGACTCGATTGCATGTGGAAAGAATCATGCCTTCGCGCACACAGGGCACGCTCAGCAATGAAAGCGTCGCTTCTTGCAGGCGCGTGGCCGGAATGGCAAGCCTCTCCCGCACCTGCAATGGTGCGGATTTGTGATTGACGCCGATGAGGACGAAGTTCATGGCGCTGGGAACCTGTGGACGGTGCTGAATTGGTTGGCGACCCAAACCGTGAGCGCCATCAGAAATACCAGCGAGGATAAATAGACTGCCCGCTTGCCGCGCAAGCCGGTGTGACGACGGACATACAGCATCCATACGTACAGCACCCACATGCCAATCGAGAGCAGGACTTTCGGATCAAGAAAATAGGCGGCTCCCACACTTTCCTGGGCAATTAGTGCGCCGGCCAGCAGTCCCAGCGTCATGCAGGGCAAGCCGATCACGAGGGTCACAAAAGCGATGTGATCAATGGTATCGAGCGGCGGCAGGTGACTAAAAATACCTCCAATGTGCTTGTTCTTTAAACGTCGCTCCTGGATCAAATAGAGCAGGCTGGAAAGCAGACTAAATAGCAATAATGTGTAGGCCACCAGCAGAAGGGCGATGTGCAGCAGGATCCATCCGTTATGCATCCACTGGCTGGAAACAGGAGCGTGGTCGGGCTGCGAAGCTGGTAAAAGCAACAGCAGAAAAATGACGGGAAGAACGAACAGGCCGAAGGAAATTGCCCGATAGCGCCAATAAATCGCCAGGAACGTGAGAGTCAGCAGCAGCGCGAACGAGGTTTCCACCTCATGCAGGCTGGCGGGCACCCAGTGATGGGCAAGACGCATCATTTCGACCAGCGCAACCAGATGAAAATAAAACGCGGAGACGCAGACAGGGTGCACAAATTTGCGCCAGCGGTCGTGGCCGGTCAGCACATCTGGAATGACCGTAAGGCTACAGACGCCATACAGAACCAGCGCAACCCGCAGCCAGATGAGATACATTGCCATCGCTTGAAGAACCGCTCCCTGACAGAACGTACAAGTAAGTATATAGCTCAGACGAAAGGCGCTTTACTGTGATGTAGGACACATGTGACCCAGGACACACAGGTCCTTTCGTGCGATTGATTGCTGACTCCAATGGTCGTTGGCCTTGCGTCCTGGATGGGCCCCGGGATTTCCGATGCTGTAGATTGGTACACATCGTTCCCGATGGCCTATCTTTAAAAGAAAGGCCGCCCGTCACATTTGATGCGCCGAAACTCCAGGAGAATCTCTCTGTCCGTGTCCAGCGCCAGCCCGAATCCAACCCTGGAAATGGCCTCTACGCCATTGATGCGGCAGTATGCCGCAGCGAAACAGAAATATCCGGACACTCTGCTTTTTTTTCGCCTGGGTGATTTTTACGAGCTGTTTTACGAGGACGCCAAGACGGCGGCACGCGAACTTCAGATCACCCTGACATCGCGCGACAAGGAGAAGGCGATTCCGATGTGCGGTGTGCCGCATCACGCCGCCGACCAGTACATCGCACGCCTGCTGCGGTTGGGCTATCGCATCGCCATCTGTGAGCAACTGGAAGACCCCAAGCTGACGAAGACCATTGTGCGTCGCGAGGTGACGCGCGTCCTTACGCCTGGCACAGCGATTGACCCCTCGCTGCACCCAGAACAAAACAATTTTCTGGCTGCGCTATGCTTCGACGGTTCGACCATTGGGCTGGCTTTGCTCGATAACTCAACCGGGGATTTTCGCGCCACGGAATTTCGTGGCCGGGATGCGCAGGATGCGGCGATCCAGGCCAGCGACGAACTGGCGCGGTTCAATCCCGCTGAAATTTTGCTGGCCGAAAACAGCGGTGGACTTGCCGCGTCGCTGGAAGATGCTTTGCGCTCCCGCACCGTCACTCATCTGGAACCCTGGGTTCTGACGCGGGACTATGCGGTTCCGCTGCTGGAAAATCATCTGGGAACGCGCGAACTTGCCGGCTTTGGGCTCGAAGGCCACGCAACAGCTGCAGTGGCGGCGGGCAGTATTGTGCACTACCTGCGCGCGACGCAACTGGGCCAGTTGGAGCACGTCGACCGCGTGCGTTATTACGAGCATAGCGGCTGCCTCCAACTCGATGCCGTGACCGTGCGTAATTTGGAGCTGGTCGAGCCACTGATGCCGGATGCGCGACGGCATACGACGCTGTTTCATACCCTGGACCTATGCCAGACGCCGATGGGCAAGCGCAAACTGCGAGCCACAATATTGAGGCCTCTGATCGAGCTCGCCGCAATTCACGAACGTCTCGATGGCGTGGCCGAGTTGCACGGCAATCTGCAGATTCGTGAGCATGTACGCAGCAGCATTGCGAACATCCTAGACCTGGAACGATTGTTGAGCAGAATTTCGCTCGACAGCGCCGGGCCGCGCGACTTGCTCGCGCTTGCGAGCTCCGCAGCAAAATTGCCGTTGGTAGCTGCAGCGATCGTCCCGCTCCAGTCGCCGGCATGGAAACGAATGCAATCGTCCCTGGATTGCCTCGAAGACCTTGAACACGCGATTTCGACAACGCTTGCGGAACAGCCGCCGGTTCGATTAGAAGATGGTGGATCGATTGCCACTGGGGTCGATGCGGAACTGGACGAATTGCGATCGCTCAGCTTGAGCGGCAAGCAATCGATCGCGGCCATTGAGGAACGTGAGCGTCAGCGCACTGGAATTGGATCGCTGAAGGTTCGGTATAACTCCGTGTTCGGTTATTACATTGAGATCACTAAATCAAATCTCGACAATGTTCCCGCGGAGTATGAACGCAAGCAGACGCTGGTAAATGCAGAGCGCTTTACCACGCAGGAGTTGAAGGACTACGAGCGCAGCGTGCTTGGAGCGCAGGAGCGCTGCCTTGAAATTGAACGTCGCATCTTTATGGAGCTGCGCCAAAACATTCTCGCTGCCAGCGCACGCATTCGCGCCACTGCGGAAACGGTTGCTGAAATTGATCTGCTGGCGTGTTTCGCGCAACTTGCCGCAGCTCGACGCTACGTGCGCCCGGAGGTTGACGACTCAGGCGTTTTCGAAGCGTTGGCCGCCCGTCATCCGGTAATCGAGTGGCACATGGACCAGTCTTCGGAAGGTAGGTTCGTTCCCAACAGCATTTATCTCGACACGGAAGGCCCGAGTCTTTTGCTGCTGACCGGACCAAACATGGGCGGCAAATCCACCTATCTTCGCCAGGCCGCGCTGTTGGTCATCCTTGCCCAGATGGGATGTTTTGTTCCGGCGCAACGGATGCGACTGGGGTTAGTGGATCGCATTTATACGCGCATCGGCGCCAGCGATAATGTTGCCGAGGGTCGTTCTACCTTCATGGTGGAGATGACGGAGACGGCGACGATCTTGCACACTGCCACTCCCCGATCGCTGCTGCTGCTCGACGAGATGGGGCGTGGCACAGCTACTTTCGATGGCATGTCGCTGGCCTGGGCGACCGTTGAACATATACATGAAATATTGTCCGCACGAACCTTATTTGCAACGCATTATCACGAACTAACAATGCTCTCTGGAATTCTGCCTCGACTCAAGAACTTGCGCGTGACCGTCCAGGAAAATCCCAAGGGAATTGTGTTTCTCCACGCGATTGAAGAAGGCGCGGCCAACAAAAGCTACGGAATCGAAGTGGCGCGGCTGGCAGGAATTCCACAGGAAGTGGTGGTGCGAGCCAGAGAGATTTTGCGCCAGCACGAACGATCGGAGAAACGTGAAATCGAATCCAGCCGCGAACCAGATGTGCAGATGACGCTGTTCACTCCGCTGTCGCAACGGATCGTCGATCAGATTCAATCGCTCGACCTGAATTCGCTGACACCCATGCAGGCGCTAAATTTGTTGCAGGAACTGCAGCAGGAAGTTCGCGAGGGATCACCAGCGATGGGAACACGCGCTTGAAAACGACCACACTCCGCCATCGAGTCGGGTCGCTGATGATCGTCGGTGTTGAATCGACGTCGCTATCGGCGTTGGAATTGGCGTGGCTTCGCAGCCTGCAGCCAAGCGGAATTATTTTGTTCCGCCGAAATATCGAGGCGGCGTCGCAGCTTCACGCTCTCTGGCGGCAAGCCGAGTCCGCGCTGCCAACTCCTTTTTTTCGCTGCGTGGATCTTGAAGGCGGCACGGTCGATCGACTGCGCGACCTGGTAGGGCCCACTCCCTCTGCGGCTGAAGTTGCTTCGACCCGTCGGCCGGCAATTGCTCGTGAGAGTGGCGTGCTGGTTGGGCGAATGCTGCATGCGCTCGGATTCAATCTGGACCTGGCTCCTGTGTTGGATCTGGCGCTGCCGGTTTCGCGTGAGGTGATGAGAACCCGCGTCGTCTCTGCCGATCCAGCGAACGTGATTGCCTATGCGCGAGAATTCATCGCGGGGCTACAGCAACATGGAATCATCGCGTGCGGAAAACATTTCCCTGGGCTAGGCGGAGGGAAATTGGATTCGCACCAGGCGACTCCGAGCATCAACCGCACCTGGACGCAAATCTGGGAGCGGGATCTGGAGCCCTACCGTGCGCTGCGTACCGCATTACCGCTGATAATGGTGAACCATGCTGCCTATCCGAAAATAGAGAAGCCGTCGCGACCCGCGTCGCTCTCGCATTTCTGGATCGAAGAAGTGTTGCGGGAGAAATTGCGGTACCGAGGATTGGTCATTTCCGACGACATGGAAATGGGCGGAGTTCTCAACCACGCGTCCGCCGAGTCGGCTGCCATCGAAGCCATCGCTGCTGGAACCGATCTGCTGGAAATTTGCCATCGCGCCGATCGGGTGCTAGCTACGCATGAAGCCCTGCTGCGCGAAGCAGAACGTTCGCCCGCCTTCGCACGCGCCGTCGACAGAGCGGCCAGGCGAGTTGCCAGCGCGAAGGCGCGATTGCTGAAGAATTTGGTTGTCCCTCGACAGCTTTCGGCCGCCGGCTTGAAGCGACTACAAAATTCGCAGGAACGTTTGCGCGCAAAGATTGCGCACGCGACTCGGGGGGCGGTGGAATGAAAGTTTCTCCCGGGAGCAATAGCCGAGCGATGACCGTTGCCGGCATCATGAGCGGCACATCCGCGGATGGCATCGACGTTGCGCTCGTCAGAATTCGCGTACCGCGAAACTCAACCCATGGTCTTCCACGAGTTCAACTCCTCGCGCACGTTGCCGTTCCTTATCCAGCGGTAGTGCGCCAACGGATTTTGCAGATGATGAACGCTGACGCAGCCTCGGTGGCAGAGATGTCGCGGCTGCATTGGCGGCTAGGACAGCTGTACGCCGATGCGGTGACGTTGGCGCTGAAACAACATCCGATGCAGCTCGATCTTATCGGCTGCCACGGCCAGACAATTTACCACCAGGGTATTGCCCGGCAATTTTTTGGCGCGCAGGTAGCCTGTACATGGCAAATGGGAGAGGCGTCTGTGATTGCTGCTGAACTTGGCGTTCCCGTCGTGTCTGACTTTCGGCCTGCGGATCTGGCGCTGGGTGGCCAGGGCGCACCGCTCGTGCCGCTGTTGGATTATGCCGCCTTTCACCACCCCAAACGCAATCGCGTCTTGCAAAATCTGGGTGGCATCGCCAACTTGACGGTGATCCCTGCAGGCGCCTCACCCGAGGCGATCTTCGCCTTCGACACTGGCCCGGCAAATATGGTGATCGATGCGTTGATGACGGAATGTTTCGGCAAAAAATATGACGCACAGGGTGCTACGGCAAAGCGTGGGCGCGTGCTGGAATCAGTGGTCGAACACACTCTACGCGGACGATTTTTTAAGTTGGCTCCGCCAAAATCTGCCGGCAGAGAAGAATTTGGGCGTGAATTTGCCGCGCGTTTTCTCGTGGATTGCCGCAAGCATAGCAAGCTGCCCGAGGATGCAGTAGCGACCGCGACCGCGCTGACGGCGCGGAGCATCGGACGTGCTTGGAGAGATTTCGTCGTACCCGCGTTAGGCAACGCGCCCACCGACTATATTGTCGCGGGAGGAGGCGCAAGCAATCGTACTTTGATGGAAATGATCCGGCGTGAATTTGAGCCGCTTGGAAAAATCGGCATCAAGACGAGCGACGAGTTTGGAGTGCCGGCTGCCGCGAAAGAAGCGATGGCGTTCGCACTGCTTGCCTATCAGACCTGGCATCGCCAGCCTGGAAATTTGCCGCGGGCAACAGGTGCGACTCGAGCGGCCATCCTGGGAAAAATCACGCATGGATAACTGGCGCGCGGGTTTGACTCGCACCGCAGCATCGGTTGTTTTGGCGCTCGTTTCTCTTGGCAGCGCGGTCATCCTCGCGGGGTGCGGAGCCAAGGCCGCTGATTCGAATACGGTGACGGTCGCGATTGAAAGCAGCCCAACCAACCTTGATCCTCGCATTGGCGTTGACGCTCAATCGGAGCGCATCGACGAACTGATCTTCGATTCTCTCGTAAAAAAAGATGCAAATTTCAATCTCCAGCCTGATCTTGCGACCTCGTGGGATACCCCCAATCCGCTGACGTATATTTTTCATCTGCGAACAGGAGTGAAGTTTCAGAATGGCCAACCGCTCACAGCGCGGGACGTGAAGTGGACACTCGACTCAGTGAGGGACCACACCATTTTGACAGCGAAGTATCAGGCCTATCGCAATGTTGCGTCGATTGATGCGCCCGATTCGCAGACGATCGTCATTCACATGAAGCAGCCGGATGCCGCGCTATTGTGGAGTCTTTCCGATGGCGCGCTTGGGATTGTTCCCTATGGAAGCGGGCGTGATTTTCAGCAGCACCCAATCGGCACTGGGCCATTTCGCTTCGTCAGCCAGGAGCTCGATAAAGAAGTTGTGCTCGAGCGCAATCCGCTGAGTTGGCAGACCGCTCCAAAGATTGCGCGTCTGCGATTTGAAGTGGTTCCCGATGAAATGACGCGGGCGCTGGCGCTGCGCAAAGGTTCCGCGGACATCGCATCGAATGCCTTATCGCCGGACATGATCTGGTCCATGCGGAAAGACCCGACGCTGGCGATTGCGGAAGAGCCGGGAACGATGGTGCAATATCTCACGTTCAATTTGCGCGACCAGTATTTGCGGGATGCGCGGGTACGCCAGGCAATTGACTACGCCATGAATCGGCCACTGCTGATCGCGACGCTGCTGCGCGGTATGGCGCATCCGGCCGACAGTCTGCTGCCGCCGGGTCAATGGGCGTACACGGGAGACGTGGCGCACTACAACTACAATCCGGAGCAAGCGCGGCGGTTGCTGGACGATGCAGGATATGAGCCGGGAAAAGACGGCATTCGCTTTCATCTGACGATGAAGACGTCGAACGATGCAGGAACGCGGGTGCTGGCGATGGCGCTGCAACAACAATTGCGGGCGGTTGGGATTGCACTCGACGTACGCAGTTTTGAATTTGCAACATTTTATTCCGATATCTCCCATGGATCGTTCGGCATGTACAGCCTGCACTGGGCTGGCGGCAACGAGGACCCGGATATTTTCCGGTATTCGTTTGCTTCCTCCAGCTTTCCACCGCATGGGGTCAATCGCGGCGACTATTCTAATGCGGAAGTCGACACACTACTGCAAGCGGCTGCGACCGAGTCGGACCAGGCGAAACGTCGCAGCGCGTATGTGCAGGTGCAGCAGATTCTGGCGAAGGACCTACCGACCCTGCCGCTCTGGTATCTCGATTCCATCGTGATCTACAACCGACGGCTCAGCGGCGTGAAATCTTCTCCATCAGGAAATTTTTATTTCCTGGAGACGGCGATTCCTCATGCGGCGAAATAGCCGCGCGTCACACGGGAAGCGTCCCGGGCGCAACGCGGGATGGCTTGCTGGGCGGACTGGAGAAGCCTGCGAGCCGAACAGTCAATAACATCGCAGGCACCAGAAACACGGTGGAGTTGAGCACCCACATAATGACTCCGCCGGCAATTTGATCAGAGAGCGGAGAAATATGGAATGGATTGGGCTGCGAAAAGTAGAACTGATAAATCGGCCGATTGCAGAAAGCAAGAAAAGCCGACAAAGCCGAGTTCACGATGTCCGCCGAGAGAAGGTACACGAGAATCATCCAGCCGTTGTGACGCGCGCGACTCGGCCACGGGCGCAGAATGACCCACCAAAAAAGCAGCGCCGTGGCAAGGAAACAGATGTGTTCAAAATCATGCACATTTTCATTGCGGAGAGCGTAGTCGTAGGCCTTGGGAAGATGCCAGAGGAGAAAGACAGAATTAAACGCAAGCCACGCGACCACTGGATCGGTCAGGAAATCGCCAACGCGGCGCAACCAGCGCAGAGCGATCAGAGGACCTAAAACAGACTTGACGAATCTACGCGGCAGTCCCCGAAGCATGGGAACGACCGGAGCACCGAGCAGCACCAGCGGCGGCACGGCCGACATCAACAGAAAATGTTGCACCATGTGCGCGCTGAGCAACGTGTCGGCAAATCCGTCGATGGGCGACGCGATGGCCAGCCACAGAACCACCATGCCGCAAACAAAACACAGTAGACGCTCAACGGTGAAATAGCCCGGCCGGGTGCGGCGAATTGCGCGCCATCCCCGTATGTAAATTGCAGACACAAGGATGACGCTGACGGTCAGCCAGAACGGCGGCGACCACGCATCAAGAATGGCCTGGGTCGGTGTGGGCATGACATCTCCGCTTCAGATGCGCGCTGCAACTGCGAAACCTGCTCGGCCAGGTTTCGCTCCGGCTAAACAAAAACCAACGCACCTGGGTCGCGCTACTCTTTGTGTCCCTGTCGCGGTTCCGCAAGCGGTGTGCCTTCCGCTAACGGTCGCGCCAAATTTCGCGCCGGCATTTGATTGCCATTCAACGTTTCAAGAAAGCGTACCAGCGCCGTGGTCTGCTGCGGACTCAAGGCACTGCCATAGGCCGGCATATTCCCGCTGCCCTGCAACACCTGGCGGATCAGCTCGCTCTCGGTCATCTGCGTCGCGACTCGATTTAGCTCCGGTCCGCGTTTCCCTCCGACGCCGTCCAGCGAATGGCAATTGCGGCACTGCATCTGCTGAAATACAACCGCGCCGCGCCTTTCCAGAGGAGTGCGATCCTTTAGATATTTTGGCTGCACCGGATCGGCGCTCCACGCATTCATGACCGGGCTCCACGGCGGATGTTCGCCCAGACTGGTGAGGATGGCGAGCGAAACCGCAATGACGCATACCATCAACACAGCGACGGGACGGCGCGACCAGTGCTTTTCTCCTTCGCCGGCATACAGCGGTAAGCCCAGCATGATGCAAATGGCAACAACCGGCGCGATGAGCAGAAGCGCCGTCTCCAAGTGTGGCGGCGCGAGTGCGAAGATCGCATAAATCCACAGAAACGCCACGTCCGGCTTGGGTACGGTTTGAATAATCGTAGGATCAGGGGGGCCGCTTGGACCGATGGGTCCAAAGAAAATGGCGCACGCCATAATCGCCAGAATAATGGCGGCCGAGAACGTGACGTCTTTCCACGCTGCGTCAGGAACAAAGGGGACGCCGTCTTTGTGGACCTCGGCTTCATATTCCTTCATGTAGGTGCTGCGGCGCACCAGGCGGCCGGGCATCGGCCATTCGTTGATGCCGAGGCGAAGAACCATCCACACATGCACTCCGACCAAAGCGATCAGAATTCCCGGGATGATGAAAACGTGCAGCGCGAAGAAGCGCGAGAAGGTCGTCGCTCCAATAATGGGGCCGCCGAGCATGAAGTGAACCAGCCAGGCGCCGATCCATGGGACTCTTCCCATGATGGAGGCGCCAATTCCCAATCCCCAATAGGCGTCCTGATCGAAGCGAAGCACCTGGCCGGTGAAGGCCATGCCAAGCGTCAACAGCAGCAGAAACACGCCGACGATCCAGGTGAGTTCGCGAGGAAATTTATACGCACCGAACATGAAGACCTGGGTCATGTGAATCAGGACGATGGCGATCATGAAGTCCGATCCCCAACCGTGCATCGCGCGCAGAAACCATCCCAGCGTCAGGCCATGATTCAAAAAATTAAGACTATTCCAGGCATCCCGCGCCGTCGGGGTGTAGACCAACGCCAGCAGAATGCCAGTGACTACCTGCAGCATCAGAATCACGCTGGCTGCGCTGCCAAATACGTACCACCAGCTGGCACTGTTAGAAGGGATGGGATGCTCGGAAGCTTCCGTGATGGGCTTAACGAAACCCAACCGGCGGTCGAGCCAGTGATAGAGCGCGATGCCCTTTTGTTTTAACCCTGGCATGAGCTGCACCCCGGCCTGGCAAGGCTGGCTTCTGTCGAGAGGGTGGGTAATTCACCCGCCCAGATCAGAAGTTGATTGCCGACAATTTTGTACTTGTACTGAAACAGCCCACGCGGCGGAGGTCCGGCAGCGACCGCGCCATCCTGGTAGTACACGCCGCCATGGCAAGGACACATGAAAAGTTTGGATTGCGGAAACCAGTGCACGGGGCAATCCATGTGCGCGCAATTGATGGCAAACACCTGAAATTGATTCTTGGTAATATGCCGCACCCAGCACGGCAGCGTGCGGGTCTGTCCGTCGGCGGGCGTTCCCATGGGATTGCGATATCTCCCCAGCCGCGTTTCTCCCGGCGGAAACTGTTCAAGATTTCCGACGGGAACCCAGTTGTTGTAGCTGGAATTCTTTCTGAAAAACGGGCCGAGGAGATACCCGAGAACCGGCACTGCCAGGACGGCGCCCACTGCGCCATTCAGCAACAAAGCGACCTTGAAAAGAAATGCTCTGCGCGAGTGCTCGCTCGGCTCATTCATCGGATTCTCGACGATCGGGTTGTTGATCAAGTCCTTCAATGGGTTCTTCACAGTTACTCCTGTTGCGGCACGTCGCGGGTTTTATTTCCCTTTCGCGGAATTTTCTGTACCGGTCGGCGGTGCACTCGGAAATGGCTGGCCGGGAAACTGAACGCGATGCGAGCCCAACCATGCGACCACGTCGGTGACTTCCTTGTCCGTCATCGGCTTGGCAGATCCATCCCCACGCCAGTCGGGCATTCCCTCGCCGGGTAAGCCGGCAACGACTATATCGCGCAAGCCCTGGTCGTCGATTAACGAAAGGTAGGTCGGATTGACAATGGAACCGGCAACATCGTGCTTCGCAGCCGCACCGGTCGCTGTCGCACCCGTACCATCCTCTCCATGACAACTTGCACAATGAGCCTGGAATGTGGTCTTGCCGGCGGCAATATCAGGAGGTGTGGTCGCGCTATATCGAGGCGGATTGGTTCCATTCAAGATGCCGGGCTTCCCCCAATCGGCGATCATCCCGTGAACGATGATTCCAACCTGTTGGTCGGTCAGCATCCCGCCGCCGGACTGAGAGAAGGCGTGCACGGACCCCAGCGATTCCCCGGTGGAAACGATAGGAAGCATGCGCTGGTCACCTGCCCAGGCGAGATACACCGGATTGTTGAGCGGCAATGCCGGTCCATTCAACCCTCGATCTCCGTGACAAGCAGAGCAATTGCTCTTATATAGAACGTTAAAGTCCACTGTCTGGCTTGGACGCAGGGTTTCCGGACGAAAGCCGGGCTTGCCGGGCAGATGATCGCATCCGACCGACGCCAACAAAAATGTTGCGGCGATGATCGTTGCTCCCAGGGATGGAATCTTTGCCTTCATTGGGTGCGATCCTCGTCGTGCTTTTCCTCTTCCATGCCCTGCGAAATCAGGCCGGCGCGTTCTGCAAACGGTCGCGCCTGGAACTGCGGCGTGCGCACGCGAACATGCAGATTCACCACAAATCCAGCGACAAGACCAAAGGCGATCTGGGAAGCAATGAACCAAAGCCAATCAATGCGCCGATTCATGATTGGGTTGACGGCCTCCAATCCTCCATACAAAAGTCCACTCCAGAAAATGGGCGCCAGAAATCCTGCAGTGGCGATCGGCTCCCAGGGAAACATGGGAAGAATAGCGCCATAGAGAAGGCCAACCAATACGGACGCCAGCGCATGCACCACCACGGCAACCAGCAAACCTTCAAGATGGAACGAGCTCAGAAAAGATGTGCTCCTTTCCGCCCATCCGGGAATGGCCATGGCCGCCAGCAGGTTGGGGGCATACCAAAGGCTGTGAAAGCGAATCAGGCCGAAGATCGTCGCCGGAGCAATCATGGCAACGCCGCCAGCCAGTCCCCCCTCCACACCGGCGCTCAGCGTGTAGCGCTCTACGGGCAGCAATTTACGATGCGAACCTGCGATGGGCAGGCGTGCCACCTGTTCACGCGAGCTCTTGATTTCTACCACTTCGGTGGTGACGGATATCGACTCATGCTGCTCGTGCGGAAATACGTTGCGAAACCATCCGACCGAGCCGAACAGCATCAGCACAAATCCAAGGAAACTGATGGGCCACGCCGTAACCAGGCCGGCGAACAGAAATGTCACCCCGATTGCCAGCACAAACGGCCATGCCGTCGGGGCAGGCATGTGAATCGCGTGGACGGATGGATGGCCGGTTTCCTGTTCGGTATTCATGGTGTTCTTCTCGTCATCATCTTCCAACGATATATACGACAGTGAGGACAACAACCCATACGGCGTCGACAAAGTGCCAGTACATCGAGAGCGAATGAAAGTGATCGAACTGATCTTCGCCGACGACGCCAAACAATCCCAGGACGAGTACCACGCTCAACATCAAAAGCCCAATCAGGACGTGAGTCGCGTGCAACCCCACCAGGGAATAAAACGTGGTGCCGAACAAGCTGGTGTGGATGGTGAAGTGATGCTTGTAAATCAGGTCAAGCCACTCTTTGGCCGTGCCTAGCAGAAAAATTATTCCCAGCAAGATCGTGCCGGCAAGCCATCCGATAAACGACAACTGGCTTTTCTTTTTCAGTCCGTCCACCGACAGGTGAATTGTGATGCTGCTGGAAAGCAAACAGATCGTGCCAAAAATCGGGACCTTGAGGATTTCCTTTGGGGTGGGTCCGCTGAGACTTCTGCCCATGTAGTAAATGTAGGCGACAACAAAGATCAGAAACATCGCCGATTCGGCGGTGATGAGGCACCACATACCGACGGTTCCCCGATACGGCAACTCCCAAGGATCGTCTTTTACGTCGTATGTGAATGGGATCGTCGTCATTTTTGCGCCGCCAATCGATTCTCGGTGTCGAACTCATACTCCCAATCGGGATCTTCAGGATGTTTCAGATCCCACAATGGGCGACGACTGCGTACCATGGGATCTTCCGCGAAGTTGTAGCTGGGCGGAGGCGAGGTCGTAGCCCACTCGAGGGTCCATGCGTCCCATGGATCGTTGCCGGCCATTTCGCCGTAGAAATGAGATCGCACCAGGTTGTAGACAAAGATGAGGACAGCAATTGCCTGGATGAACGCACCCACGGTCACGATCAGGTTCCATACCGCCCAATGATGACCGGGCTGATAAGTATAGATCTCGCGCGGCATGCCGAGCAGACCGACGATGTGCATGAAGTCAAAGGTCATGTGAAAGCCAATCACAAAAAGCCAGAAGTGCCACTTCCCTAGCTCTTCGCTCATCATGCGACCGGTGATCTTTGGAAACCAGTAATAGAAGGCCGCGAAGAGAGCGAAAAGAATTCCGCCAACAATGACGTAATGGAAATGCGCAACGACAAAATAGGAGTTGTGCAGTTGCCAGTCAAACGGCGCCACCGACAACATAATTCCAGTCAGACCCGCCAACGTGAATTGAAACAAAAATGCGGTGCAGAATAGCATCGGAACGGTGAAATGAATTTTCCCGCCCCACATGGTCGCCAACCAATTGAAGATTTTGATTCCCGTGGGGACGGCGATGATCATCGTTGACAGCACGAACGCGGTGTTGGCTGCGGCGCTCATGCCAACCGTGAACATGTGGTGAGCCCAAACGGTAAAGCTGATAAATCCGATGCCGACGGATGCCGCCACCATCGCCGGATATCCGAAGATCGCCTTGCGCGAAAACACTGGGATAATTTCGTTCACAAATCCAAAGGCTGGCATCACCAGAATGTAGACTTCCGGATGCCCGAAGATCCAGAAGAAATGCGCCCACAGCACAGCCGAACCGCCGGCTTGAGTATCAAAGAAATGTGCCCCTAAAAAGCGGTCGAGCAGCAGCATGATCTGCGCGGCCGACAAAGGAGGAATTCCTCCCAGCGCCATCACGGATGTAACCATCATCAACCACACAAATAACGGCATGCGACTCAGCTTCATGCCTTTGCAGCGCATGCATAGTGTGGTGGCGACAATGTTCAACGCTGTGCCAATGGTCCCTATGCCACTGATAAAAATTCCCAGTGCCCAATAGTCAGCGGCATGGCTTTTTGAAAACGCCATCGAGGTCAGCGGCGCATACGCGAACCATCCTTGATCGGGAATTCCAGCGCCACCGTAGAGTCCTTTGCCTCCCAATAGGCTGTAGTACAGCAAAAGCGCGCCAAAGAGGAATATCCAGAAACTGAACGCGTTGAGTCGCGGAAACGCCATGTCGCGGGCGCCAATCATTAACGGCACCAGGTAGTTCCCAAACCCGAACATTATCGGCATCACCACAAAGAAAATCATGGTGGTCCCATGCAGCGTGAACAGTTGATTAAATTGTTCCGGCGAAAGGAAGGTCGCATCCGGCTTGGCAAGCTGAATACGGATCAGCAGAATCTCGACCCCACCGACCAGGAAAAACATCAGCGAAGCGGCGATGTACATGAGCCCGATCTTCTTGTGATCGGTGGTGACAATCCAGTCGTGCATCACCTCTAACCACAGTCGCGGATGTTTCTCCTTCGGAGTTAAATCGAGCACTCCTGACAGTGGTATGGAATCAGCCATGACGTGCGCCTCTCACTTTCTCAGCTTACTTCAGTGTCATCAGATAGGACGTAATCAGTGCAATGTCCGTATCGCTCAACTTCATCGCCGGCATCAAACAGCCGGGCTTGTAATAGTCAGGATCTTTGATCCAGCCCTCCAGGTTGGTGCGCGTATTCGGTAGTGTGCCGGAGGCAATGGTGTCGCGGCTCATCAGGTGCGTCAAGTCCGGTCCAAAGCGGCCGTTCGCCACCGTGCCGCGAATGGTGTGGCAATTGATGCAGGCGTTCTGCTCAAATACGGCTCGTCCAGCGGCGACGCTGGGATCGTTGACGGCATCTTTTTGCTGATTCGCAACCCACTTCTGGAATTCTTCCGGCGTCTGTGCATAGACGCGGATCAACATCTTGGCGTGTTCCGTGCCGCAGTATTGGGCGCACTGGCCCAAAAACAATCCGGTAGCTTCAGGCTGAATCCACATCTGGTTCATCTGGCCGGCCATCAGGTCTGTCTTTCCACCTAACCTGGGCACCCAAAAGCTGTGGTCGACGTCCGCCGTCACCAGCTTCATAAAGGTCGGCATAGGATCTTTCGGATCGTTGCTGACGGGAACATGCAATTCATTTGCGGTGACGAAATTGTATTTCGGGTAGCTGAACTCCCACCACCATTGATGACCGGTGACGGTGACGTCCAACGCTGTTTTTGGACGCGGCGCATTCTGGATGCTAAAGACAATTCGTACGGTAGAAAGAAACAGCACCACCACAATCAGGATCGGAAAAACAGTCCAAGCCAGCTCGATCTGATTGCTTCCGTAGATCTGGGGCGGCTCGGTCTCGTCATCGCCAGGACGATGACGATATTTGACGATCACGAAAAGCAGCAACCCGCACACAGTAGCAAAGATCGCGCCGGTGATGATCAGAACAAAGATGGAGAGACGAAAAATATCGTGCGCAGGAACAGACTGAGGCGAAAAAATATTTGTAGAGGAAGTGAAGAGCTTTGCAAACCAGCCTTCTCCCGCGCCCGAACCTGTGCTCACCGCCAAAGCACGGAAGGATGAACGCCCGTGCATGGCGGCCAGAAGAAAGCCTGGTCGCACGGCATTCAAACTAGACAGCCTCAATGCATCTCTCCTGCGAAGCAGAACTACGGTGTTGGTTGATTAGAAAGGTTTTCGAGCGCGCTTGTTGCTGGATCCCAAGGGCAAGTACTAACACTCCAGTATGACATCGTTTGAACGCCTAACGGCATCAGAAAAATTCTGGAAAATTTGATTGGATTCACATTCTTGTCGGGTCATCGCTTACTGACGAATGCGCGGATTCGCAAAAATATACAGAGCATCCGTAAGCAGGTTCACCAGAACATACGTGAGCCCTATAGCAAGAATACAACCCTGCACCAGTGGATAATCGCGATTCGAGATTGCAGAAATCGTCAGTCTGCCGATTCCCGGCCAGGAGAAGATGGTTTCAGTCACGATGGCGCCGGCCAGCAACACGCCAAATTGCAAACCGACCACGGTCAACAGCGGAATCATCGCGTTGGGCAGCGCGTGACGATAGACAACCGCGCGTTCCGAAAGGCCTTTGGCGCGAGCGGTACGGATGTAGTCCTGACCCAGCTCTTCCAGCATGGAGGTGCGAACCATGCGGGTTAAAATTGCCGCCAGCGCTGAGCCCATGGTGAGCGCAGGCAAAATAAAATTGCGCCACGACCCGGTACCTGAAACCGGCAGCCATCCCAGGACGAATGCCAAACACCAAAATCAAAATTGGTCCCAGGGTGAAGCTGGGAAACGAGACACCAAACAAACTGATCACGCCCAGGCTTTGATCCTGCCATTTCGATCGGTGCCGCGCCGACGCAATGCCGGCTGGAAACGACAGCAAAATGGCGAGCAGAATGGCTGGAATCGCAAGCTCCAGCGTATAGGGATAGCGCGACAAGATCAGTTCTGTAACAGGTCGATTGAAGCGAAGAGATTGACCGAGATTGCCGTGCAACACACCGTTCCAATAGCGAACATATTGAGTGCCCAGCGGGACATCCAGGCCATACGCGTGGCGCAATGCGCCGATATCGGAGGCCGTCGCTCCCTCCCCCAGCATTTGCTCCACCGGATCGCCGGGAACAAGGTGGATCAGAAAGAAAATCAGCGACACCACGATCCACAATACGGGCAGCACCAGCAGCAGACGCTTAGCAACGGTTCTCCACGCCGCCATCATGCCGAACCCTTTCCCTCATGGCTCTTGCCAAGATGCGTGATGCCGCGAATTTCTGCTTCGACATAGGGTTCCGTGACGCTGGCAGCGTCGGCCGGAATCTTACGCTCGTCAAAAAGAGAGGGCTGCTTCTGGTCGGCGAGTTGTTCCTGATCCTTGCGGGGTACGGCGACAGGTTCCACGCGGACACGAGTGATGCGACGTTCTTCCATGGAAGCTACGGTAAATCTTCGCCCGCCATGCACAAATGAGTCGCCGACCTTGGGAATTCTCTGCATGTGAACGAGTAGAAATCCCGCCAGCGTTTCCACGCCGCCGTCGTGCGGCAAATGCCAGCCCATCTGTGTTTCCAGATCCAGCAAGGTTACGTTTCCATGCAGCACCAGAGTGCCGGAGGCCAACGTCTGCATGGAACTGTCGCGCACATCGAATTCATCTTCCATTTCTCCGACGATCTGTTCCAATGCATCTTCGACCGTGACTAGCCCCCGGATCGAACCAAACTCATCCACAACAATGGCCAGATGACGTCTGCGCGTTTGAAACTCCGTCAGCAGGTCGGAAACTACTTTTGTCTCCGGAACGAAGATGACCTCATGCATCAATTGACCAATCTCCATCTCGCTCTCGCCGCCGCGAATCGCATTTTCAGGTGGTGTTGCCTGCATGATGGCGCGGAAATGCATGAGCCGCGCCATGTCCTTGGCGTAGACCACGCCGATGATGTGCTCCGGACCCCGCACGGGGTCGAATACAGGAATGCGGGAGCGCTGCACCTGCGTGATGCGGGCATTCGCTTCAGCAATGGGCAGGTTGGCAGGCAGGGAGAATATTTTCTGGCGCGGTGTCATGATCTCCCGCACGGTAATCGTATCCAGATCGAGAACGCGATGGATAATCAACTCCAGCTTTTCCGGCAGCAAGCCCATGCGCCGGGTCGCGCTGGTGATCAGCTTGAGTTCTTCTGGGGAATGGACGCTGCCCTCGGGCGCGCGCGACAGCCGAAACAAACGCAGCACCACTTCCGCTGAAGCATTCATCAGCCGGACCAGCGGCCGCGTCACTCGCATAAAGAAATGGATCGGACCGGCGATCGCCAACGCCATTTTTTCGCCCTGGCGTAATGCCAGCGATTTGGGCACCAGCTCGCCAAAAATGACTTCCAGGTAGGTAATCAGGCCGAAAGCGAGGATGGCGGAGACCAGGCCGCCGTACAACCTGGCATGGGGCAGCAGGGAGAGCCAGGGCAGCAAAAAGCGCGCCACAAAAGGCTCGCCCAGCCAACCCAGGGTCAGGCTGGCCAGCGTCACCCCCAGCTGCACGGCGGGCAATAGCTCGTCCAGGTTGGCCTGCAAATCGGCAACAATTCGAGCACTGGTGCGCCGCTCTTCGATCAATTGCTGCACGCGAGTTCGCCGCAGAGAAACCATGGCAAACTCCGCGGCAACGAAGAATCCGTTGGCCAGGATCAGCGCCACGATTGCAGCGGCTCGAAATAGCGGCAAACTAGGCATTCGCCTCCGAGTCTAAAGCAATTCGCAGTGTCGGGCGTTGATGTAACCCGTTAAAGGAGTGAAAATGCAGTCGAAATCCCGGGGTAACCTGCAGCAGATTGACGGAAATTGCTGCACCCCGCCCGGGTAACCATCTCCCCGCCGGAGTTAGTCTCCGGGGAACCCTCCGTCAGGAATTTCTCGTAACTTTGCCGCCGCGGTAGTACATTTTCCTTAACTTTAAGTTTCGTTGGAGGACTCCCCCATGACTGCTCCACGCCTTTCTATGGCGTTTTTCGCCCTGCTTTTCGCCTCAACCCTTTGCTATGCGGCGGAGCCTGAATTCACTCGCTCCCTGACCGTCAATGGAAATCTAACATTCACCGTCTGCAGCACCTCCGGTTCCATCCACGTTGCTGGGGTCGCTGGCAACAAAGTTCAAATCGACGCCAAGTTGCACAACAGCACCTGGCACACCACTGGCACGTCCGGCGACATGAAGGAGATTGTCGCGACTCCCCCGATCAAACAGACCGGCAACGAAATCAAGGTTGGTGACGCCGACACCTGCGGCGGCGCGAAGGCCCACAACATCGACATCGACTATGAAATTACGGTTCCGAAAAACTCCACAGTCGAAGCTGTGACTGGGCCGGGCAGCATCAAGGTGGAAAATATTGGCGGCTTCGTTCATGCGGCAACCGGCAGCGGTAGCATCGTAGCCGCAAACATAGGACCCGATTCCAAGTTAGCCACTCGCGGCGGCACCATCGATATCACGGGTGCTCATGGAGACCTGATGGCCATCACTGGAGCCGGGAATCTGACGGTCGGCGACTCGACCGTAAACGAAGCCAAACTCCACACTGCCTCGGGAAACATTACGACCACAAACTTTCACGGCGGCATGCGGGTCAACTCTGGTACGGGCAACTTGACGATCGGCGGCCTGCCGAACGCAGATTGGAAGCTTGAAACCGGTTCGGGAAATATTCAGATTCACATCGATCCCAGCGCCAAGTTCCTGCTGGACGTGGAGACAGGGTCGGGTACCATCGACTCGAGTTTCCCCGCCCCGCTTTCTGGCCACATCACCAATGGCGTCTTAAAGGGACCTGTCAATGGTGGCGGGCCGACGGTCCAGGTATATACCGGTTCCGGAAATATTCTTTTCAGTTAGACGTATCAACACTGCGGAAAACCCCGGACGAAAATCCGGGGTTTTCCTTGCGCGATCGATTCAGTCGCACAAGTCCCATCGCTTTTTGACCCTGAAATTTCGCATAGAGTAAAGATATGGCGCCTGACCCCCGCAAGCTTCCTATTGAGCCTTTTCGACTGATCGTCTTTGATTTGGATGGAACGCTGATTGATTCGCGAGCCGACCTGACTCATTCCGTAAATGCGATGCTGCGCTACCTTCATCGCCCGGAATTGCCGGAGGACGTGATTGCCAGCTACATCGGCAACGGTGCGGCCATGCTAGTTCGGCGAGCCCTGGGCGATCCCAGCGATCCCGCAATACTCGACGACGCTGTCGCGTATTTCCTCGCCTACTATCGCGAGCACAAGCTGGACAACACGTATGTGTATCCCGGCATGTTGCCCTTGCTGGATGCATTGCGCAATCACTCGCAACCCCCTTTAATGGCAGTGTTGACCAACAAACCAGTGGGGCCGTCGAAGGCGATTTGCGAAGCGCTGGGGTTGGCGGAGGGCATGTTTCGCATCTATGGCGGCGACAGCTTCGCCACCAAGAAACCGGATGCGCTGGGTCTGCAGACGCTTCTGCGCGAGGCCAACGTTGAGCCGCATCAGGCGGTGATGGTTGGAGACTCGGACGTGGATGTTCTGGTGGCGAAGAACGCCGGGACATTTTCCATCGGCTGCAGTTTTGGGCTGTCGCCGCACACGTTGGAAATTATGCCGCCCAACATCCTGGTAGACGCGCCGCTGGACTTGATTCCGCTGCTGGTGCGATAAGTTCGCGTCTTCGATGCACGCTTAGGAATCTTGTCGGCTACCAAGCACGCGCTCTGGCGGCACAGCATACACCACTGTCTGGATGCCGTCGCCACGATACGCCTTCAAATACATGCAATGTTCCGGGCACAGCGTGCGAATCAACAAAGGCAGCCGCCAGATATCTTCCTGGGAGTGATACACGCAGATCGCAAGGATCGGTCGATCGCGCTGAATCACCTGCTGGGCGCCAATCAGAGCATCGTATTCGCCGCCTTCGATATCCATTTTGATCATCGAGACATGCTTCGACGCGAACATCACATCGATCGGCACCATGTCGATCAGGATTCTCCCCTCATCGGAAACTTTGGAATCCACACCGCCGGTATCGTCAAAGCGAACCGTGCCGCGGCGAGCACCGATCGCGCATTGGTGCAGGCGAATGCGATTCGCAACCTCGGGGTCGAGCTTAGAGACAAAATCAGCCAGCCGGGCAAAGGAGTGGGAGTCGGCCTCAACCGCCTCTATCCTGGCAAATTGGATGTGGTTGTCAACCAGATTGCGAATGGTGTCGCCGTCATAGGCACCGCAATCCAGAAAGACATCCTCCGGCCCCAGTTGAAACACGCCGGACAGAATATACGACTCTTCCAGTTTCGGACGGGACAGGCCTGACGGATCCCCAAATGCGCGAAGCTGGATCTGGGCGGCGTATTCCGCAATCGATTCCTCGTCCGCCCATAATTCCGCGACTCGCGCTACTTCCTCCGCGTGCGCATACAGGTTGTGCGGA
The DNA here is from genome assembly GCA_963794795.1 of uncultured Acidobacteriota bacterium. Lineage (GTDB taxonomy): Bacteria > Acidobacteriota > Terriglobia > Terriglobales > Acidobacteriaceae > JAKAAZ01. The sequence goes on from CAWCFC010000025.1 coordinate 159,787, forward strand.
AGGTTATAGAGAAGGAACGGTGGAAATTTGTCCGGGAATCGCCACGCGATCGGTTCGCTGCTGGAAATGTGGCTGCAACCAAGGTGCGCCAATTGGTCGAAGGTTTCCCTATACCAGTGATTTTCATTGCGAATCGCGATGAAGAAAACGGCATCCTCGCCGAACAATTCGGCTGCGTCTTCCGGGGAAAGAATGGGAATGCCATCCACCGATTTTCCCCACAGCACTGGATTGTTATCTGCAAACGAGAGGGGATGGACGCCCATGCTCTGCAGGGCTGACAGGGCGCGCTGGCCCATGGTTCCGGCGCCAAAGATCACGCACCGGCGCTTGCATTCCGCCAACAGGCGATCGAGAACGGTGTTCTCCCTCAGCCTTACGTTCGCGGTGGACTCAGACGAGATCTGATCCAAGAGAGTTTCCAGACGGACGGCAGAAAAACTTGCAATTGAAGCAACAGCAGAACGAGGGGATTCCATGATGTTCCATCACCTCTACAGCTTGCTATTCAGTTTTTAATCTTGCAGTGGTGTCACGATCATATTCGATAGAAACTCCTCCCTGTCAAGAAAAGGCCACAAATCCTCCAGCGGACGAGAAACGAAAGTACCGTCTGGCTTTTGCATGGAAGACAACCGCGGCGCCCTGGTTTCGTCGGGAATGACGTGAACGTCGCACAAAACCGGCCCCGGCGTGTCCAGAACGGCACGCACATCGCGGCGCAGATTCTTCTGGTCTGCTATCACGGCAGACTTGATTCCGTAGGCTGCTGCGATCCTGGCGAGGTTGGGTACGGTAAGGCCGGTGCTCTCGTCGCAGCCGATACTTTCCTGACCAAAGTAATTCTTCTGCGAGGCACGGATCGACGCGTAACCATCGTTATTCAAAACGAAAAATTTGATGGGTAAATTCAGCCTGGCTACGGTTTCCAGCTCCTGAATATTGAACTGGAATCCGCCGTCTCCATCCACGCAGATCGTCTGCCGACTGCCTGCCGCCAGACAAACCGCGATCGACATGGGAAGGCCAAAGCCCATACTGCCCAGCCCGGCCGTGTGGTAAATGCGCTGCCCGGTTCGCGTGGGACAGGCGAGTAAGAAGATCTCGATGCCGGCGCCGGAACTGCCGGAAACCAGCTGATCTCTCGCGTCCGTCTCGGTGCCGATGATTTCCGCAAGATGATAAATGCTGACCTCGGTGTCTGGGTCGCGATGCACCGCGGTCACCACGGGATAGCGAGTCTTCCAATCGGCGCATCGAGCATCCCAGGCAGAACGATCGCGGGGACGAATCGCCTCGCGCTGGCGCAACATTTCTGTCAGAAACGCGCGCGCATCGGCTTGTACCGGCTGCTCCATGTGCGGATGTAATTTTGCCAATTCGGCAGCATCGATATCGACCACTACTTTGTGAGCTTCGCGGGCCAGTTTGTCCGGCGCATAGCCGGTAATTGCAAAGTCCAGACGAACACCAAGAGCCAGCAGGAAATCGCAATTCTGCAGTGCGAAGTTCGCTCCACGGGCAGCAACGGAACCGGGACGGCCAACATAGAGCGGTTCATCGCTGGGCACGAGGTCAGCGGCGCACCAGGTGGCGGCGATTGGAATATTCAACAGCTTCCGCAGCTCGTGAAATTCTTTTTCCGCGCGGGCGAGTCGAATCCCATTCCCGGCAAATAGCAGCGGACGATCGGACTTGTTGAGGGCGGCGATGGTCTGGCGGACTTGATCCTCGATCGCCGTGGTCGCGCCACCGTCGCCGGATGGATCCTGTGCGGGATCGTAGCCTTTCAGCGCGCTCAGATCGTCGAGCGGAAATGCCTGCACATCCAGCGGCACATCAATCCACACCGGGCCAGGGCGACCGGTGCGCGCCAGGTAGGCGGCTTTCTCCAGGTGATAGCGAATGCTGTACGGGTCGAGGACAGTGACGGCGTATTTCGTAATCGGCCGCACAATCGAAACAATATCGACTTCCTGAACGCCGAGCTGCCGCATGCCCAGCGGCTTGCCCTCCGCATCGAACATGCGATCCGGCCGCTTCACCTGCCCGGAAATAAAAAGAACAGGCGTCGAATCGAGCCACGCGCCAGCAACTCCAGTCACAGCATTGGTGCCGCCCGGACCCGTTGTCACCATCGCCACACCAAGCGAGTTGGTGGCCTTCGCATACGCCTCCGCGCAAATGGCGCTTGCCTGCTCATGCGAATTGCAGACCGGCTCAATCGCCTTGCAGCGAGAGAGCGATTCGTTCAGGTGCATCGCGCCTCCGCCAGTCACCAGGAATACGTGCTTGACGCCTTGGTCCGCGACAAACTGCATCAAATAATCGGATAGTTTTGGCATGTTTTTTTATCAGAAAGCTTTGGCATCGATTTCTTTGCCTGTGGGATTTTGTTTCAATTTGCGCGAGCAGCAAGGATCGCGTCGATCAATTCGCGAACCGCGCCGTTGCCGCCGTTATTTTTGGCGATAAATGTGGCGGTGGCCAAAACGGATCGGATGGGCATTGGCGGGAGCTGCCGACAGGCCGGCAAGTTTTTGCGCGGCAACGTCGTTAATGTCATCTCCCATGAAGCAAATCGCGGCCAGCGGTAGTTGCTGCCGTTCCGCAAAGGCACGCAAGGCAGCCGCTTTGTCTCGGCAACCTTTGGTGATGTCCGTGATTTCAAACTTCGCGGCAAATCGGTCGACCAGCGGAGAGTCCTCGCCAGAAATTAAAGTGAGGATGAGGCCCGCTTTGCGCGCGTTTGAAACGCCCATAATGTCGGCGAAGGAAAACCGCTTCCATTCCTCGCCGTTCGGACCCCACCAGACACCGCCGTCTGTCAGAACGCCATCGACATCGAGAGCGATGGCAAGAATTCCCTTCATCAAACTCCCGCCCCGACACGACGCAGCTTTTTGATGATCGGCAATTCGCGCTCATAGACGCGCTTGACACCATCGCCCATCGATTGTTCCACCAGGCGAATGTCGCGAATCAGGCGGGTAATTCCATTCGGCTCCAACGAAGCTGCTTGATCGCTGCCCCACATCGAGCGATCGAGTGTTACGTGACGCTCCACCGAACACGCACCCAGGACAGCTGCCGCAACGCTGGAAGCAATGCCGGTTTCATGGCCGGAGTAGCCGATGGGCACGCCGTAGCGTTCCTTCATGGTGGGAATCGCACGCAGGTTTAGTTCTTCGTAGTACGCCGGATAGGTGCTGCAGCTATGCATCACGACCAAGTCATTTTTGCCGAGCACATCGATCGCGTGATCGATCTCCTGATAGGTGCTCATGCCGGTCGACAAGATAATCGGCTTGCCTTTGGAGCGCGTATGACGCAGCAAATGATCGTCGGTCAAGGAAGCGGAGGCAATCTTGAAGCAGGGCACGTCAAACTTGTCGATCACGTCCACCGAACCCTCGTCCCAGCAGGACACGAACCAAGGGATATTCACAGCTTTGCAATACGCGTCAATTTCCTCAAAATCGTCAGAGTCGAATTCGAGTGCTTCTTTCAAGTCTCCATTGGTCGTGCCAAACGGACTTTCGCGGGGACGGGCTAGTTCTTCCGCGGAATACACCACGTCGACGGTGCGCTTTTGAAACTTCACGGCATCGCATCCCGCCGCCACGGCGACGCTGATCAATCGTTTGGCGATGTCCAGATTGCCATTGTGGTTAATACCGATTTCTGCGATGACGTAGCAGGGCTGCCCGTCGCCAATGAGTTTTTTCCCGATTTTTACCGCGCTGGATTCTTGCGTCATTCTTGCAACCCTCGTTTCTTGAGATGCCACGTCATCACAACCAGACAACGTGAGCCACTGTCCGTAGATGCAAATTCACCCTGTTCCCGATGCAGCGGAGTATACACTTTTATCGATGATGAACCCTTTGCACGCCGCACCGCCGGTTTCCGTTGCAGATCTGAATTACATTCTAGAAAACAATGTGACTTTGTGGGAAGAATTGCGCGGGCAGAGAATTTTTATTACAGGAGGAACAGGATTCTTTGGCTGTTGGCTATTGGAAAGTTTTATTGCGGCCAACAACGCTTTTCATCTGAAAGCCCGGGCAGTCGTTTTAACCCGTTCCGCACGCAGATTTCGTGAGCGAGCGCCGCATCTTGCGGGCAATCCAGCGGTCGATTTGCTGGAAGGCGACGTGCGAAATTTTGCGTTTCCCGACGGCGAGTTCCCGTTTGTAATTCACGCAGCCACCGAATCCGTGCGCACCAGTTCCGCCAATCCGCTGGCGACCGATCCTTCCACCGAGTTGCTGTCGACTATCCTGGAAGGAACGCAACGCTGCCTGGAGTTTGCCGAAAGCCATGGCACAACAAAGTTTTTGCTGACCAGCTCAGGCGCCGTGTATGGACGGCAGCCGTCAGATCTGACGCATATTCCCGAGAGTTATCAAGGCGCTCCCGACCTTCTAAATTCCAGCTCGGTGTACGGCGAAGGCAAGCGGATCGCGGAAATGTTGTGCAGTCTTACCGCGGCACGCACGCAAATGGAATGCAAGATTGCCCGATGCTTTGCCTTTGTCGGTCCGCATCTTCCGTTGAACGCTCATTTTGCCATTGGAAATTTTATTCGCGATGCCATGCGCGGCGGCCCCATCGTGATTCAAGGAGATGGAACACCGATGCGGTCCTATATGTACGCTGCCGACCTGGCGCTGTGGCTGTGGACAATGTTATTCCAGGCAGATTCCTCGCGCGCATTCAATGTCGGCTCAGAACGAGACTTAAGCATTCGCGAAGTAGCCGAAGCGGTCGCAGAGACTCTGGGCCCTGGAATTCAGATTCGGATTGAGCGCACTCCGGGTCCTGGCGCGCCCGTTCAGCGCTACGTTCCATCTGTGCAGGCCGCCAAGCAATCTCTGCACCTGAAAGACGGCATTTCGCTGGTCGATGCCATCCGCCGCACTGCCGCGTGGTACAGATAAACATTGCCGAGGTTTCTCGATGCGAAGCAAGAACTTATTACTGACGATTTTCGCGTGCCTGTTGTTGACGGCCTCCGTGGCGGCGCAGTCATTTTCCGCATGAGGATATCGCACACCTGAAAACGTTTTACGAATCTGGTCTCCATCGCAATGGAATCGTTGGCAGCAGCCTGGTTCTTCTCCACAACAACCAGGTCGTGTTTCAGGATCTCTACGGGAAACAGAATCTATCGCCCGCGCAACCCGTCGATGAAAATACCACCTACCACTGGGCCTCCATCACCAAGACATTCACCGGCATCGCCATCATGCAACTGCGCGATCGCGGCCTGCTTTCGCTCGATGATCCCCTCATCAAGTACATCCCCGAACTCTCCGTGGTGCATGATCCGTATGGCCCCATCTCCGCCATCACGATTCGAGAGGCAATGTCTCATTCCAGCGGATTTCGTGATCCTACCTGGCCTTGGCGTGACCAGCCGTGGCAGCCTTTCGAGCCCACAAAGTGGTCGCAGATCGTGGCCATGCTGCCCTATACCAGCATTCACTTTGCGCCCGGCTCCCGCTTCGGCTACTCCAACCTCGCGGTGGTCTTTCTGGGCGAAATTATTGAGCGACTCTCCGGCGATCCATACGAGGTTTACATGGACAAAAATGTCCTGGGACCGCTGGGCATGTATCACTCGTACTTCGATCGCAGCCCGTACACTTTGTTGCAATATCGCTCCCACAGCTATGACCTTCTCAACGGCAAGTTGACGGAAGATCCATTCGATTTTGATACCGGCATTACGCGCTCGAATGGGGGCCTGAATGCTCCGATTCCAGATATGTTGAAGTACCTGAACTTTCTGCTTGGCGATCCCGCACATCAAGCCGAATATGATGCCATTCTGAAACGGTCCTCGCTGGAGGAGATGTGGAAACCGATTGTACCGATCGTGTCCGACGCGGACTTTCCTTCGCGCGCCGGAGCTCATGACGAGATGGCGGGAAGCTTTGACGTGCACACCGATGGCAAAGTCCGCCTCGTCGGAAAGGCGGGATGGCAGAACGGATTTCGCAGCCATTTCTATCTCGATCCAGTGTCGAAGAGCTCGTACATCGTGGTCTACAACACGGATGCGCAGGATGCCTCGCAGAACACTCGCGATTTCGATTTCCAGTTGCGAGACTATCTGATCGACCATTTCTTCAGCGCAGAAAAATGATGGTGGTTTTTTGGAAATTCGTGTGTCGCTGATACACTAGCAACACCACGCATCGTGGGGCTATAGCTCAGTTTGGGAGAGCGCGCCGTTCGCAATGGCGAGGTCGTCGGTTCGATCCCGACTAGCTCCACCAGCCTTCGCTCGCTGCGCGAGCTACGGCTCGGCAAGCCAGTTCTCTCCACCGCGCAGGGAGCGAAGGCTGCCGCGCCAAAGCCCACATGGGCGCAGGCGGGTTGATGCCGCAAAGACCTCGGCTTCTTTCGGCAAAAAGATACCTATCATCCATGAAATACGTCTACATTCTGCACAGCGTCAGAGGCGAGCACTTCTATGTCGGCGTTACTGATGACCTGCGGACACGCCTAGAGAAACACAATGCAGGCGAAGTGCCGCACACCTCGAAACACAAGCCTTGGGAAATGAAAACATATATTGCCTTTTCAGACGAAGCAAAGGCTTTTGCTTTTGAGCTGTATCTTAAGTCTGCATCAGGCAGAGCATTTGCGAAGAAGCGGCTGTAAGGGATCAGAATGATTTCGCCCATTACAAAGCCCGCCTTGATTTTGGGCTTTTTCGTTTGTAGAGGAGCCTCGTCCGCGCCTAGCCGGCGGTGACTTCGGCGGCGAGCAGTTCTTTGGCGGCAGCCAGAGGTCTGCAGGATTCGCGCTTGATCAACTCTGTTGGGATGGTGACCACTCGCGGAGCCAGGTTCGGCTGGGCAATGCGGCTCAGCACCAGCTTCACCATCTGCTGGCCCAGTTGTTCCGGGAATTCACGCGTGGTTGTCAGCCCGGGATAGAGCCAGGTGCTCGCTGTATCGTCGCAACCAGCCACGCTGATGTCATCCGGAACTTTCAGGCCGCTGTCGCGCAGCCCTCGATACACCCCATGCGCCGTCTGGTCGTTGCCCGCCAGGATCGCCGTACACGGCTCGCCACGCGCCAGCAACGACTTGGTGTTGATGTAGCCCATCTCGGTTTCATCATCGAACTCCAGCCCACTCAGCTTGGGCTCGAATCCAGCCGCCGCCATGGCGCGGCGATAGCCCTCATAATGGCGCGCAAACCACGGCAGGCGCACGTTGCCCACAAACCAGATGTCGCGATGGCCCAGGCTGAGCAGGTACTTCGTCATTTCCTGGCCGCCCTGCACGTCGTCGGAATACACCGTGTCACCCTTCAAGCTAGCGGGCTCTCCGATCACGTTATTCCCCAGCACCGCGTACGCGATGCCTTTGTGATCGAGCAGCTCCAGCAGGTTCGCTGAATTGGTTCCGGCCAGCACCACCGCGCGCACCACGTCGTGGCGCTGCACCACCTTCGGCAGATGCAGTTCCTTCCATGGAACATTTGCCGAGTAATTGTAGGAGAGAAACACCATGTCCCAGCCGTTGGCAGCGCAGTAGGCTTCCGCTCCCAACAGGATTCTGGAATGAAAAGCGTGCAGCATCGCCCGGTTGCTTAGCAGAAAGGCCAACGCCTTGGTCTTGTTGCGCTGCGACAGGTCGACGTTGAGCTTGGCCGCCGCCTCCAGCACCACTTCGCGGATGGCCGGATCGACGCGGTTGTTCCCGTTCAACACGCGAGATACCGTGGCCACGCTGACGTTGGCTTCCGCTGCGATTTCCCGCAACCCTATTTTATTTTTCCGGGGGTCCGTGCTTTCTTTCATACCCTCTCACGTTTCCGCAGTTCTATGTGAATTGTTCCCATACTACTGAATCAGACTACAAAATGCTTATTTGCCAGGTTCGACTGGCGGTGGCTCCGTCGGAGCATCCGGACCCCAGACCTGCTGCAGGAACAAATACCTGTCGCGATGCTTGTCCGGTCGCGCTTCAGAATTCGCGGACAAATGCATCACCTGCCAATTCCCTGCCGGATTGTAGGTAGGCCATTCCGGAAGGCCTGCGCCATTGGGATCGCCGGTCTTGGCGAAATTCGTCCAGTAGGTCTGCATCAGCTCGGAGAGTTTATAGTCTTCCGGTCTCCACTTCGCCCCGCGGCGCGAATCCAGCGTGCCGAAGACGTATTCGATATCGTCGGAGTGAAACGCGCCAATCGCGGCCGGGTGAAATGGATCGCCAGGCGACCCAAGGTCGAAGTGATAGCGATACACCGGTGCGTCGCCTGTTTTCACCTGCGCTTCCAGCCATTCCCAGGTCGCATAAGCAATAAAGTCATCGCCCGCAAAATCCTCGGAGACCCGCAGCGCCTCAGCATCGTTCGAGGCCGCGTACACCTTGAGAAAGTCTGGCGCCCTTGCGCCGAACCTGGATATCGCCATTGCGCGCAGGCTCTCTGGAGTCGGCTTTCCAGGTTGACCTAAATCGCCTATGTCACCCTCATCTTTATTCCAACCGGCGAGCAAAGGAACGTGCGCCTGGCTTCCCGCCGCATAGATGGCAGGAACACTCTCAGGTAGAAAGTCTCCATCGACGTTGGGCCAGAATACCCGTTCACTATGAGATACGGTGCTCGCCGCCTGCAATAAATCCGCTGCGCTGACGGAGCGCAAATACGCAAGGCTGCTGTTCTTGAATGCAGATTCAGCAAATTCCTGGCCACGTTGTTCGCTGACAGGAAGCGACAGGAACGTCAATCGCGGGCCGGTCAACGCGCCTCCGCTTTCACCGATCGCACGAACATACAAGCCTTTCGAAAGTGGAGAAGCCATCTGAGCGCTGACAGAAATCGATCCAGCGGATTCCCCGAAGATCGTGACCTTGGCAGGGTCACCACCGAAGGCCGCGATATTCCGCCGCACCCAGTCCAGCGCCGCCACCTGGTCCATCAGGCCGTAGTTGCCGGCGGCATGTTTCGGCGACTCCGCAGCCAGGCTGGGCAGGGCAAAGAATCCGAAGATTCCCAACCGATAGTTCATGGAGACAACGATGACGCCCTTTCGAGCCAGGTGTTCGCCATCCTGCCGAGCTTCCGACGTCCCTCCCGTGACGAATCCGCCGCCGTAAATCCACACCATCACCGGTAGCGGAGCAGAACTTTTTTCTGCGGGCGTCCAGACGTTTAGCGTCAGGCAGTCTTCACTCGGTCCTGGATCGTGAAACACCATGTCGGGGTAAAGGTGGCTCTGCATACAGCGCGGGCCGAAGCTGGTTGCCGAACGAACTCCAGACCATGCGGGCGCAGGTTGCGGTGGCTTCCACCGCAGTGGCCCCACTGGAGGCGCGGCGTACGGAATCCCGAGGAAAGCCCGCACCTGGCCGTCGCTGCTTAAGGTTCCCTGAACGCTTCCGCGGTCGGTAACTACCGTGAGTGCATCACTGGCGCGCGCCGCTGGTGCCGCCAGTAAAATCGCGCAAGCACCCGCAGCAACAAATCTGATTCGGTTGAGTAGACGCATTGTCTCCGCTGTTTCCTCCGACCTGTTCGAACCCACTAGCGTACACCCTCCAGCAAGGATGTGAAGTATTTCAGAAACATTTCCATCCCTTGAGAAATTTAGATTAGTATCACCTTGAAACCCATCGGTTCCGTACTTCGAAAATGTGTTTGCCCCGACAAACCTGTGCCTGCAACAGGTTCTGTGGGCGCCACATTCGCGGCTCGATTTCCACCCCGGTCCCTGCACTCCTGATGATAGAACCCGCACCAGTCCGTCTCGTCAGCACGCCGACCAGATTTTTCTATGGCTGGTGGATTGTCGCCGCCGCGTTCCTCAATCTTTTTTTTACCACCGGCGTCATTTACTACGGCTTTCCTGTTTTCTATCCGGCGTTTGTCGCGTCGCTGGGATTCACGCGGGCGCAGGTGACGCAAGGATTTTTGCTCGGCGCTTTGGTTGTCGGACTGCCTTTCGGTCTTTTTGCCGGCACGCTGATCGATCGGGTCGGTGCTCGCGGCGTCATTCTTTCTGGGATCGGATTGATTGGCCTGCCATTGATCTTGATGGGACGGATGGCGCACTTCTGGCAGTATGAATTGCTCTGTATCGCAGAGGTCATCGGATACACGCTGGCTGGCCCCATCGCCAACCAGGTCTTGATCGCGCAATGGTTTCGCGTACGCCGCGGCCAGGCCATGGGCTATGCCTACCTTGGTCTTGGTTTGGGCGGCGTTGTCTCGCCCCTGGCGGCGAATTTTCTGATCCGCAGTTTTGGTTGGCGAACCGCATTGGAGATTGCAGGCGCCTTGATGCTTGCGGTGCTGTTTCCGGTCGGCGTGTGGGTGACCCGCTCGACTCCCGCGGAGATGGGCTTGCTTCCGGATGGAGCCATCGCCGGCAAGGCAAAACCCGTCGACGTAAATCGGGATGAGCGCAGCGGGGTGGCGGCGGCAGTCCGCACGGCGGATTTCTGGCTGATCCTGGCTGGCGCGACTCTGATTTTAAGTTCCGTCAACGCGGTCATTCAACACTTCATCCTTTTCTTGAAAGATCAGGGCTATTCCATTCGAAGCGCTTCTCATTTTCTCTCGGCGCTGCTGGTTGCCAGTCTCGCTGGACGAGTGCTGGTGGGGTACATTGCAGATCGCTTCCGCAAGAAAAATACCATGGCGCTGTTTTATCTAGTGCTGGGCGCTTCGATTCCGCTGCTATACCTGGCGCGCCAGCCATTGGCAGCGTTTGCCTTCGCGGTTACGTTTGGATTTTGCATGGGTGCCGACTACATGCTGATTCCACTGGTAACGGCAGACCGCTTCGGATTGGCATCCTTGGGAAAGCTGCTGGCGCTGATCATCATGGGTTACACAATAGGCCAGTGGATCGCGCCCTGGATGGCGGGAAAGATTTTCGACACCTACCACAGCTATCGACTCGCCTGGGCGATCTTTACCGGTGCGGGCCTGCTGGGTGCGGCGGCGATTTATGGCGTGTCCTCGTCGCCAATTTCTGCCGCAAGACTCTCTGGGAGCGCGCCGGAATGAACCGAAATCTTCTGGTACAGGCGCGCCCGTCGACTACCCTTGGCGTCAGTTCGCCCCGGAACCTGCGCGTCGTTTGCGGAGCCTGTTTGTGATGGACACAACTCTGAATCCCGCGGCACAGCTCTATCGCACGACGCATCCGTCGATGGGAACGGAATACTCGCTATATCTGTACGCGCCGTCGCGCGAAGACGCTGCGGCAATCGCCAAACCGGTATTTGAGGAGGTGGATCGCGTCGATGCTTTGCTGAGCCATTATCGGCCAGACAGTGAGCTCTTCCGCATCAACCGCGAAGCCTTCGATCACGAGGTGACGACCGATCCGGAAACCTTCCGCTTTCTCGCGACCTGCCTGGCCTGGAGTGAACGCTCGCAAGGCGCCTTTGATATTTCGGTCGGCAAGCTGATGAAGGTCTGGAATTTTTTCGGCGCTTCCGGCGCTCTTCCTTCACAGCAAGAGTTGGCAGCCGCGCGAGCCGATGTCGGCTGGGAAAACATTCGGCTCGATCCAGAGCAGCGGACGGTTCGCTTCCTCGCTGCCGGCATTGAATTGGATCCTGGCGGCATCGGCAAAGGCTACGCCGTCGATCGCGCGGTAAGAATCCTGCGAGCGAAGCACGTTTCGGCGGCGTTGCTTTCGGCCGGCAGCAGCACCATCTATGCCCTGGGCGCGCCGGCGGGAGAAGTGGGCTGGAAAGTCCGAGTGCCCTCTCCGCACCCTGAAGGCGGCACCATTTCCACCGTCATCCTGCGAGATACCTCCCTCTCGACCGCGAATCTTTCCGAAAAGAATTTCGTTCATGACGGCCAGCTTTACGGTGCCATTATGAATCCGCGAACGTTGCAGCCGGTTCGAGGAATGCTGCAGGTTACGGTGATTTCGCCCTCCGCCACCGACAGCGATGCATTATCGAACGCGCTGTTTGTTTCAGGCCCGGACGACCGCGCGTCGTTGCTGGGCGAGCAGGACTGTGCACTCGTGATTCGAGAGAACAATTCTGAAATTGAAACGCAACCTGCGCCCGAGTATGAGGGGATTCGTTGGCCATCTGAGGTTGCCCAGCGGCACCTCGCAGCACTTCCGACTACATAAGGAGAAAGAAAAATTATGAACCGCAGACGTTTATTGCAGGGACTTTCATTCAGTATGCTGGCGGCCAAATTGTCCGGCACTTCGACGCTGTATGGCCAGACCGAGGAGGCGCAAGCGCAGCCGATGCGGACGCTCTCGGCCAATGATCGCATTCAGGTCGGATTCATCGGGCCCGGGAGCCGCGGACAGGAATTAATTCGGCAACTGCTGCGCACGCCAGGCGTGGACATCGCTGCGCAATGTGACGTGTATGAGCCGCGCTTTGCAGAAGTGAACGAATTGGTCGGCAAGAACGTGCCCGCTCATAAGGATTATCGCGAGCTACTCGACCGCAAAGATCTGGACGTCATCTATATCGCAACCCCGCCCATGTTTCATGCTTCGTACTCTATCGCAGCGATGAAAAGCGGGCGACCAGTCTACTGCGAAAAGACGATTGGCTTTACTCCGGAAGACTGCGCGAACGTAGTCGACAGCGTGCGAAAGACCGGCCAGATTTATCAGGTAGGCCATCAGATGCGCTACGCCTCCTGGATCGTGGATTCGATCAATCGCGTCCACAAGGGAGACATCGGCGAGCCCACGCATGTCTACGGATACTGGCATCGCAGCGACAATTGGCGTCGCGAGGTGCCCAATCCCAGCCTGGAACACTTGATGAACTGGCGTCTCTATCGCGAGTCGAGCGGGGGCCTGCTGGAAGAACTGGGCTCGCATCACATCGACATTGCGAACTGGGTGTTTGGCGAGCAGCCGCAGAACCTCTTCGGCACCAGCAGCATCGCGGTCTACCATGATGGCCGCACAGTGGGCGACAATGTGCAAGCGGTGCTTGGCTACTCCAAAGGACGCCGCATGTTTTTCAGTTCCCTCACGGACAATGGCCTGATGGCAGACCAGGTATGGGTGTACGGTACGGAAGGCAGTTTGCAGATCACGCTGGCCGACGCCACATTGTATAAACGCACTTCGAAAATGATCACCGAAGCCTCCCATTCCGATGTGGTTCAAAAAGGAGTGGAGACCGGCGCCTCGTACAACACAGATTCAGCCATTCCGTATCGTGGGCCGGGCAAGCGCGTCGGCATGAAGCAGGGTGAGGATCCCACACTCACCGCGTGCAAGTCGTTTATGGAATGCGTTCGCAAAAAGAAACAGCCTTTTGCCAATGTGGATGTAGGATACAAATCCGCCATCGCATGCTCGGTTGGAAGGCATGCCATGTACGAGGATCATTCAGCGACAATTCCACAATTGACAACCTAAAGAGAAATCGAGCAGATGACGCGCGCAACAAATTCAATCAGGAGACTCCACGATGGCGCTCACCAGAAGAGATATGTGCATCCTGCTGCCGGCCTTGATGGCCACAGCAACAACCCACGCGGCGAAAAGCGATGCAGACAACAACGAGATGCTGAAGTCAGCGATTTACAACCTGAAAGATTTGAAGGTGGAGAAAAGCAAGGGCCGCGAATACATTCCTGTGTTTGAAGGCACCACGTCGAACGGGCAGCACATGACAATGCATGAGTCCGGTGTGGCTCCCGGCGGTGTCATCCACGAAATGTACACTCATCCGGGCGATGAGATGTTTCTGGTGCGCGAAGGCACCCTGGAAGTGGAGATGGAGGGTAAGCGCTCCCAGGTGGGTCCGGGCGGCGTGGCCTACGTCGCGTCCAATACGCCCTACGCGGTCCGCAACACCAGCAACGAGTGGACGCGCTATTTTGTGTTTCTCTTCGGCCCATCGCATCCTCCGATCCAGTGGAAATAGCGGCCGACTGGTGCGGATTCTCAGCGCGACGGTGAGTCTGACGCAGCTTCCACCTGCGCGGGAGGGCGAATCAGCAGAAAGACGAAGATGGTCGCCAGCACCGGCAACAGTCCAGCGGCAAGGAACGCAGGTCGATAAGAAAATCGATCGACTAAAACTCCGACGAGCAGCGTGAAGCCGGTGCTGACTATACCCGCCGCCAATCCGCTTAATCCAGTGACCGAGCCGACGACATCCTGCGGAAAAAGATCGGACGGCAGCGTCAGTCCCATGGTGGACCAGCTGGCATATCCCCACAGACGCAATACAAATCAGTGCCAGCGCGAAATACACATTGTGCACACTTGCGGCTGGAATGCCGGCGAGAATCGGCACACAACTGACGAGACAGATCCAGGTGCGAGCCCGCACCACCGGCATTCCATGGCGAATGCAGTAGCCAGAAATCCAGCCGCCGGTAAAGTTGCCGATGTCGGCCGCGATAAACGGAATCCACGCAAACATGGCAATCCGTTTCAACGTGAAGCCGCGCGCATCGCTGAGATACTGCGGCAACCAGAAAACATAGAACCACCAGATTGGATCGGTCAGCGCTCGACCCAGAACAATGCCCCAAAGATTGCGATTCCCCGCGAGCCGTCGCCAGCGTGACCCATCCGCGATCGGTGGTGACAGGCTCCGCATCGCGACCTGCTTCGATCAGCGCCACTTCTTCCGGGCTGACGCGGGGATGCGATTTCAGCGGATGATAGACACGCAGCCACACAGCTAGCCAGACAAACCCAAGCAGGCCGGAGATCGCAAATCCCCAGCGCCAACCGAAGGCCAACGCGATCAGCGGAATGGTCAACGCCGCCAGCGCCCCGCCTACGCTGGAGCCGCTATCGAAGATGGCGACGGCGAGGCTGCGTTCTTCCCGCGGAAACCATTCGGCGACAACTTTGCTGGCTCCCGGCCAATTGAAGCCTTCGCCAATCCCCAGCATGAATCGAAAAAATGCAAATCCGAAAACAGAACTGGCGAAACCGGTAAGAATATTCATCACCGACCACCACAGGGCTGCCGCAGCTAATCCCACGCGACTACCCACCGCATCAAGAACGATGCCGCCGATCAACCATGTAATGGCATACGAAATCTGAAATGATCCCAGAATTTTTGCCAGATCCGTATGCGACAAGTGGTATTGCGCCGTGATCATCGGCGACAGCACGGAGAAGCTTTGCCGGCTGATGTAGTTGGTGACGGTCGAGAAGAAAAGCGTCCAGACGATCCACCAGCGGGTCTTGCTGATGTGTTTCGACGGTTTCGACGCGAGTGCGCCAGACTCTGCAGACTTCAACAGTCACCTCGTCGGGCGGCAGATCAATGCGTGTTCCCTAAAACGCGGCCCAAGCCGCGATGCCTAATGGGAGACAGGTTCCAGGATCCCCGGAAACCATTTAACCGCATTGTCGTGATACAGCTTGCGAAGAATCGGTTGTGGAAGCGCGAGTCCCTGGATCCTATGACCGTTGTACTCGACCACGTCGTTGGTGGCAAAGAAGCGCCAGTCGTTCGCGTAGCGGTCTTCCCACTCTTTCATCGCGTTTTGCGGATTGGCATCCGGAGGGAACTCATTGTCGGTCGCATAGATCAGCCGATCCTGATACTTGGTGATGAATCGCGATCAGGTCCGCCCGCGGTTGCATCTCGACATAAGGCATGCGCGCCGCAAGGTCCACCGCAAAGTTCGGATATTTGTCCAGGTGCTCCGCAAGCTGATGGAAATCGGCTTCCATGCTGCCCAGGTGCGCGCCTACCACTCGCAGATTCGGATTTGCCTCCAGCACGTGATCGCGCGCGACCAGAATCGCAGCCTTCGATGGCGCACCCGGCTTGGTATACATGTAAAGCTCAGGATGCTTCATGTAGTACCCGTAGTCAGCAGCGTTGGGATTGGGAGCTTCCCAAATCGTATTCGGATCGGCCAGGTGCGCAATCAAAGTCTTATTGTGAGCTTGAATGTTTTTGAAAATCGGCTCAAAGACGGGATTGTCTGGCATGATGTAGTTTCCCTTCGCGTCTTTGATCTCCATGCCGACATTCTTCCAGATCTTGACCGCAACTGCCCCGTGCGAAAAATCTTCGTTGATGATGCGGTTTGCATTTTCGGCGAATCCCGGCTGGTTGTACTTGAAGGGATCGAACGTACTGCACATCGCAATATATCCGTCGCTGTGATGCACCACCGTCCATGCTTCCTTGCGCGTTTTGGCCAAGTCTTTCAGTTGCGGACTGAAGTCATCCACCAGGGTGATGTCGAGCGTATGCAGGTTCAGCCGCTTCAGCATCGCATACAACTCTGGCGCGTCCTGAAAGGCGTGCGTGTGAGTATCGATCGGATCCAACGCGGCGAACTGGGGTAGCTCCTGCGGGGTGAACGGCCCACTCACCGGAGTCGTCGACGCCGTCGCGGCGCTGGTAGAAGTGGATGCTTTCGGCGCCTGAGTTCTGTTGCATCCAGTCATAGCGACAAACAGCACAACGAACATTGCAACTTTTTTCACGCTGGCCATCCTTCAATTCGATTCGGTGTCCATGCTAACTCGTCCAACGGAATTGGACGCAGCAATCACACCTCGACCGGGTGATCTAGGATTTCCTCACTCGTCGGATCCCAATAGAGTTTCTTGCCGCTCCAGTAGGAGTGTGCCGCCATGATCACCACAATGGCGTGCGAGAAACCGTGATCGACATTGGCGTCAGGCTGTTTGCGGGTGTGCATCGCCGTCAGCCAGTTGATCACATGATGGGCGTCATCGTCGTTCGGGCCAAGTGAATCTGGCGGCGGCGCTCCGGGAACATGCACGACCTCTTCCTGCTCGCGTGCCGGGGGCACAATGGGCAGCTTCGAATAATTCACGGAGCCATCCATTTCATGTCTGCCGCCTTCTTTACTCACGACAAAAAACGAAGCACCCTCTCCGCCATAATTTGCGATGGTGCCATCGCGTCCTTGAATCCGCGAGAAGCTGCGGTAGCTGTTGCCAAACGTAGTTTTATAGGTATACAGAAATCCCTTGGGATAGGTAATCGCGGCCACTACAGTGTCTGGATTTTGCCGGCCGTCCGGCCAGACATAAATGCCGCCGTTGGCGACCACACTGACCGGATAGTTCTCATCCGTCCACAGATGCACCAGGTCGCTGCCGTGGCTCAGCCACTGATCGAAGATGCCGGAGGAATAATCCTTGTACAGGCGAAACTCCAGGTAGACATGCGGATCGAAGGGCTGGTACGGTTTGCCCAGCAGCCATCGCTTCCAATCCGTGTCTTCTTCACGCAGCTTGGATTGGCGGTCCTGCATCCACTTCTTCCATTCCATGTTGCGGTCCTGATCCATCTGCGGGGTCTCGCCAATATCATTGGGCACAAAACGCCAGCGTTCTTCGTTGACGTTCCACTCCTGCTCAATGTGGACGATCTTGCCAATCCGCCCGGAGCGAACAATATCCCGCACCGCAAGCTGGTAGGGCTGGGTGCGATGCTGCGATCCCACCTGGACAACCTGCTTCGACGCCTTTACAGCGTCACGAGCTTCTTTCGCTTCGGAAAGAACATTTGCAAACGGCTTCTCAACATAGCAATCTTTGCCGGCACGAACAACTTCAGTACACAGCTTGGCATGCTGAAAATCGCCAGTCGCAATCATCACTCCGTCGATATCCGGGCGAGCCAGCATTTCTTCTGAGTACTTGAACATCTGCGGATCAAGATTGAAAGCCTTCTTGACCTGCGCCGCACGCTGTTCGCGGGCCAGCGTCCAAATGTCGCAGACCGCCACTGTTTCCACCGGCATTTGCTTCGACGCCAGATGCGTCATGTGGACGTGGCCTTCACTGCGTTGCCCGCAGCCAAGCTGACCCAGGCGAATGCGATCATTCGCGCCCAAAATACGGGCATAGGAGCGTGCATCCATCCCTGCGGCCAGTGCGGCCACTCCAGCTTGCTTTACAAACGTGCGGCGATCGATTCCTTCCTGCGTCTTGTCGGCCATCGAGACCTCCGGTTGAAAGATTTTCGTTCGAAGTCGATCTAGCTTCTGCCAGCCAGCGCCGAAGATTGCAAAAGATCCATCACCTGGGAGGACGAATCTCTGTCCAGATACACAGTGGCGTTGGGATGGGTGCGCAGCAGTGTCGCCGGGCAGGCCGTTGAAATTGCATCCTCCAGCGTACGACGGATGATGGCTGCCTTGCGTGGCCCGGGGACAGAGGCGATCAGCTTTGGCACCCGATATAGCGGGGGAATGGTGACGGTCATAGCACGTTCCGGCACTTCCTCGAGACTGCCGAACCATCCTTCGGCTTCCTGTTGCTGACGGCACGTTGTATCCAACTGTACGACCTTCACATCCAGAGGATCGTTGAAATCCGCAACCCCCGGGTCGTTGAAAGCTAGATGCCCGTTTTCGCCGATGCCGAGCAAACATAATTGCGGATTCGCGGCGCGTAGCAGCGCCGCATACTCTTTGCAGGCCTGCTCCGGATCAGACGCGGTGCCATCGATCTCAAAGAACTCCTTCATCTTGACTTTCCGCGTCAGATTGTCGCGCAGGTAACGGCGAAAAGAGGCCGGATGATCCGGGCTCAACCCGATGTATTCATCCATGTGAAAACCACGAACCTGTGCCCATGGCAGCGCGGAAATTTGCGTGAGCACCTGCAGGGTATCGAGTTGCGAGGCGCCAGTCGCAAAGATCACTGCGAACTCGGCGTTCGTTTTTGCCAGCTCCGTCAGCGAACTCGCCGCGGACTGGGCTGCTGCGGCGCCGGCCGCTTCTCGCGTGGGGTGAATTTCAATTTTCAGCTTCTCGACCTGGTAGTGCTGAACGTTACCGCTCTGTGTCATCTCTTCCTCAATTTGCTTTCACGGCCTGGCGTAGCCTCTACCTTCCGGTCTTCAACCGCTCAAGAAGCCTGAGCCGTCGCAATGAAGGGCAGAAGCCTGAACCACGAGAACAGTGTTTTAGTTTTCAAATCTTTGGTGAGCAAGACTAGGTTAGGAGATCTGTCCCCAAAGGCAAGGTTGCGCGTTTCCTCCAGTCAACCGTACTTCCCATGGTTCCTGAAGTCAAGATAGTTTTCCCAATATTAAGAGATTTTTTCATACTTCGGATGTTTTCGCGTCTAATCCACCGCTAAAGGACATTACAGGGCGGCAAAGTTACGCTGTGGTTCAGCAGCAATCGGTCCTTTAGCCGCATCCCTACATAAATGAAAATCGCGTTCCTCGGTCTCGGAAAAATGGGCGTTCCTGCGGTCGGAAGGCTGTTGCGGGCGGGACACGCCGTCTCGGTCTGGAATCGGTCTCCAAAATCATTGCAGGAACTGGGAATTGCCGCGGCTACCCTGGCTCCTTCCATCCGCGCAGCCGTGGACAGGTGCGAGGTGGTTTGCACCATGCTTGCCGATGACGAATCCACAGAAGCCGTCGCCTTTGGCCCGGATGGGCTCCTCGCAGCGCTGCGACCCAACGCCGTCCACATCGCTCTGGGCACGTTGAGCGTAGCTTTGTCGCGGCGATTGATGGAAAGCCATGCGTCGGCGGATCAACGCTACATCGCAGCTCCCGTCTTCGGACGCCCAAATGTCGCCGCGCAGGGTCGGTTATGGGTTGTGGCCGCCGGAGACGAAGCCACTTTAGAACAAGTTCGCACGGTGCTGGATGCAATCGGCCGCGGAGTCACCATCGTCGGAAATGAACCGCCCCAGGCACATGCATTCAAGCTGGGCGGAAATTTTATGATCAGCGCCATGGTGCAGACGCTCAGCGAGGCATTCGTTTTCGCAAATGCGGAGGGCATTGACCGGGAGCTATTCCTGGAAACAATCAACGAGGCCTTATTCCAATCGCCGTTTTACCTGAGTTATGGTCGAGTGATGCTGCATCCTCCCGAACATCCGGGTGCAACGGTCTTACTGGGCGAGAAAGATATACGATTGTTTCGCGAAGCGACACATTCGGCTGGAGTGCGGCTGGGCCTCGCGGAATATTTGCAGGAACAATTTAATGTGGCAATTCGTCACGGCCTGGGCAAGACTGACTGGGCTGTTGGACAATATCGTATGGCGGAACAAGCTTCAAAAAAATAAATCTTCCCAGGAGATGCATGTCTACCACATCCATAAAAACGACAACAGACCTCCCTCTTCGCAGCAAAGTTGCTTTCATTACCGGCGCCAGTTCTGGCATCGGAGCCGCCTGTGCAGAGAGCTTCGCACAGGCAGGCGCCCGACTGCTATTAGCCGCGCGACGCAACGATCGCCTGCAGGAGATGATTCCGAACTTGCGAGCTGCGGGGGCGGAGGATGTCTACACGGTTGCGCTCGACGTGCGCGATAAAAACCAAGTTCAAACAGTCGTCGATGGATTGCCATCGTCCTGGCAAGCAATCGATATTCTGATCAACAATGCCGGGCTGAGCCGCGGCCTGGAAAAAGTCTACGAAGGAAAGATTGATGATTGGGAAGAGATGATCGACACCAACGTGAAGGGGCTGCTATACGTCACACGCGCAGTAGTTCCTGGAATGGTGCAGCGAGGTGCAGGTCACGTCGTCAATCTCGGCTCAACGGCTGGCCATATGACCTATCCCAATGGAGCGGTCTATTGCGCAACGAAGGCGGCGGAAAATCGCATTTCAGAGGGTTTGCGTGAAGATCTGCTGGGAACACCGGTGCGCGTAACGACGGTGGATCCAGGCATGGTAGAAACAGAATTCAGCAAGGTTCGCTTTCACGGAGATGAAGGCCGCGCCGCCAAGGTGTACCACGGGCTGACGCCGCTGCAGGCGGAAGATATCGCGGATGCCATCCTGTGGGCTGTCACGCGGCCTGCCCACGTCAACATTGCACAGGTGCTGTTGACCAGCGTTGACCAGGCAAATTCGCTGCTCTTCAATCGCCGAACCAGCTAGATGAAAGGTTCTATCCCAGCTTTTGCAATTCCGCCTCAATGTCTTTCAATGCGGCTTGCAATGCGGAACGCCGGACCGGATGACTTGTCTTCTCAGACAAGATCCTCTCACGCTTCAGCTGCAGCATCTGGCGGGTTCTGGCCTGTTCTGCCCCGGCCGCCTGCACTACATACTTGGAAGCAACCTTCGCTGCCTGCTCCCGTTGTTCCTCTCGCTGCTCCAACTGCTCTTCGACTGATTTACTTTCCCATCCTCGCGCCATATATACAGAGTAGCGGATTGGCGGTGGAATCACACGTATCAAATGTCACATCTGCTTGAATAGAGAATGCAGTCGAACAAAAAACTGCGAGGAGTGTCGCATGCGAGCCTTTCAAATTACGCAATTCGGACTCGAGAATTTACATCTTGTCGATCTGCCCACGCCGAACTGCGGCGATGGAATGGTACTGATTCGCGTCCATGCGACATCGCTCAACTACCGCGATCTGTTGATGGTTCGCGGCCATTACGATCCCAAACTGAAAATGCCTCGCATTCCACTCTCCGATGGAGCCGGCGAAGTGATCGCTGTTGGAGCAGGAGTGACCCGCTTCAAACCTGGCGATCGCGTTGTCGGCTTGTTTCTGCAGAACTGGGAAGACGGCGGTCCATCCCAGGCAAAATCGCGCGGAGGGCTCGGCGGCGATATCGACGGCATGCTTGCGGACTACGTGGTATTGCCGGAGCACGGCGTCTCTCACTTCCCTGCCCATCTCAGTTACGAAGAAGCCGCAACACTGCCGTGTGCTGGCTTGACTGCGTGGAACGCTTTATTCCGTGTGGCATCTACAAAGCCTGGCGACACCGTTGTCATTCAAGGAACGGGTGGAGTTTCTATCTTCGCGATGCAGTTTGCAAAGTTGGTCGGAGCTCGCGTGCTCGGCACCTCCAGTAGTGACGAGAAACTTGAGCGCGCGAAATCCCTCGGTCTCGATGAAGGTCTCAACTACAAAGTCAATCCAGACTGGTCCAGCTGGGTCAAGAAACAAACTTCCGGCGAAGGTGCGGATCTCATCGTTGAAGTGGGAGGAGCCGGTACTCTAAGTCAATCCATGAAGGCTGTGCGTGTGGGCGGCACGATAGCACAAATAGGAGTACTTAGTAGTTCAGAAGAAAGGTTTGAAGTTACTTCGGTACTTATGCGACAGCTTCGCCTGATCGGCGTCTATGTCGGCTCCCACACCATGATGCGGGCCATGAATCGGGCCATTGAGCTATCCCAAATGAAGCCCGTAGTGGGAAAAGTATTTCCCATGTTGGAAACGATTGGGGCATATCGTTATCTCGAACAAGCTCGTCATTTTGGCAAAGTTATTATTTCTTTAACATCTGAGAAGTAACCAAATCCGCCTCCAATTCCGACCTACTAAATCTATTCAACGACTTAGA
This sequence comes from uncultured Acidobacteriota bacterium, assembly GCA_963794795.1. Lineage (GTDB taxonomy): Bacteria > Acidobacteriota > Terriglobia > Terriglobales > Acidobacteriaceae > JAKAAZ01. The sequence continues at coordinate 182,089 of CAWCFC010000025.1, forward strand.
AGCGACCCATCTTCAACCATCATTTTTCTTGCTGTTCGACGACGCCGGTTGGCATTCGTCTTGCATCTATTCCTGTGTAGCGAGCCCACGTTGTCAGGGTACGCAACACACCGGGAGGCGCGAGCAATCTACGAAATACAGTAGAGTAGCTCGCGAAGAGAGAAATGACGTCTTGGCTACGCGCGATCTTCGAATTCTTCTATGAAATGTTTTTTGGCTGCAGTCACGGCCATTTAACTCGACCATTCACGCTGCAGGCATCGAGCTATAAAGTTTGCCTCGACTGCGGACGGCATTTCCCCTACTCATTGGACAAAATGCGCATCCTGCATCCCTGGGAAATTGCCAAACAACCTTTGGTAGAGCCTGTATCGATATCCGTCGAATCAGGGCTCACCGAGCGCACAGAGTACAACCGCACAAAGGCGGTCGCGTAACTGTACGCAACTAAATTCCTCCGCGTGTGGTTGGCGCATAGGAATCTGCTTCGCTGAACTCCTGCTGCACTTGTTACACTATGGCAACCCCTGACGACAAGGTGTTGCCATAGCGTATTTCTCACCATCTCGCATTGTCTCGATCCAAGCCCTGACCAAAATTTACGAGGGCCGGCAACGCGTTGTTGCGGTCGACGGAATTGATTTGTCTGTACCCGCCGGCGGGATCTTTGGCTTGCTGGGACCCAACGGCGCCGGCAAAACGACCACCATCAGTATCTGCACCACGCGATCTCTTCCCACTTCTGGCCATGTCATCATCGCAGGCTGCGACGTCGTGGCGAAACCGGCGGTTGCACGCCGGCAAATTGGAGTTGTGCCGCAATTCAACACGCTCGATCGATCCTTGACTGCGTTCGAAAACCTCTTCTTCCATTGCCGCTATTTTGGGATGAGCGATTCACGATCCAAAGAGCGTGCGCAGCAATTGCTGACGCAGTTCCGTCTCGCGGACCGCGCCAAAGCCTTCCCCAACGAGTTATCCGGAGGGTTGGCGCAGCGACTGCTGGTGGCTCGCGCCATCGCACATCAGCCCGCCGTGTTATTCCTGGACGAACCCAGCGCGGGCCTCGATCCGCAAAGTCGCCTTGCCATGTGGGAATCGATCCGAAGCCTCAAGGATCAGGGCATCACAGTATTGATGACGACGCACTACATGGAAGAGGCGGAAGCGTTGTGTGATCGAGTCGCCATTATCGATCATGGAAAAATTCTGGTCGAAGATACTCCCGAGAAACTGAAGAACGGCCTGGGAATTCAAACCGTCTACGGGCTGGATGTGCAGCATGTCGATCAACGTGAAGAGTTGGCCAACAAGCTGCGATCCGTATCTGACGTCACCTCCGTCGAAACTACTGCCACCGGCGTCAGAGTGTATACGCAAGGTGCGGAGGGTTTACTCTCGACCATCGTGGCCGAGGCGCAGGCATACGGGCTGCGTGACATTTCTATCTCCGAGCCTTCGCTGGAAACGGTGTTCATCCACCTGACGGGGAGGGACCTGCGTGAGTAGTACCGCCAGCCCTGTTCCCGCTCCCGGTCAACAGGGTTCCCCGTCGACTTTCAATCTTTACGTTCACGCATTCTGGGGATTGTTGCTGCGAGATTTTCGCGTCCTGCGGCGCGAGCTGGGTCCGTTCGCCGTGCGGGTCATCATGAACCCGCTGCTGTTCCTTTTCGTTTTCACCTATATTTTTCCCCGCATCGGACAAAGCTTCGGCAGCGCCTCCAGTTCCGGCAGCATGAATTTCGGCACCGTACTGCTGCCTGGATTGATGGCTGTCGCCATTATGTTTACAGGCATCGCTGCGGTAGCGTTACCGCTGTCGACGGAGTTTGGAATTACACGCGAGATTGATGATCGAGTGATGTGCCCGCTTCCTGTGGCCGGCGTGGCGATTGAGAAAATCTGCTTCAGCGCGCTGCAGTGCATGCTTTCCGCTGCACTTGTATTTCCGCTGGCATATTTCATTCCATCGGAGCCGGTGCATGTCCACGTCAGCAGTTATTCGCTGCTCATCTCAGTAGTGGTTCTGGCGAGCCTGGTCTCCGGTGCGCTTGGCTTAACGATCGGAACCACGGTCGAGCCGCGTCAGATTGGCTTGATCTTTTCCGTGGTGGTCGTGCCCATCACGTTTCTTGGCTGCGTATATTATCCCTGGGCGCTGCTCCACTACATTCCGTGGTTGCAATATGCGGTGCTGTTGAATCCCATCGTGTATATGAGTGAGGGCTTGCGTGCTGCTTTAACGCCCGCGCTGCCGCATATGCCAGCATGGATGATCCTTGGCGCGCTGGTGATTTCCGTGTTCATCCTCGGCTGGGCAGGAATCCGCGGATTCCTGCGCCGAGTGATTGGCTAGATCTTTTCAACTACGCGGAGTAGTACGAGTCCAGAACCGGAAGCAAATCTGCAGGGGCATACTGGGGCTCCGGCATTTTTAATTCCGGCATCGGCTTCGCTTCAAACAGCTTGCGACATGGAATCGCCAGCCAGCGTGCCATGCGAGTTGCCTTTTGGCGGCGTGCGCTATCGGTGGAAATCCCGGTCTTGGCGTACATCTGCCGGTACAGCTTGGAGATGAAAAGAAACGCGAGGCGCCCGCGCAAGGTTGGCACGCATTTGGATCGCTTCCAGATCGCGGGCATGCTGTAAAAACTATCCCATACGCCCTGCGTGCGCTCACGAATCTCTTCTGACGACATGATGCCGTGCGGGCTGAACATCTTCGGGCGAACCGCCGCAGGAATCAACCAGTGACGCGTGATTGGAATTCCACCGACGTGCATGACATTCTCGCCCAGGTTTTTCTCCCAGCGATCGAAATCAATGGTGCCGGGAAACGGGGTCAACATCACGAATTGGGCAAAGGTGATATCGGCGCGCTTGGCCAGTTCGGCAGTGGCAGCAAAGGTGTCGCGACGATCGGAGGAGAGACCAAAGATAAACGACCCCAGAACGTGCACTCCATGTTCTTTGAACGTCTGCAGCCGCCTTCACAAGGTTGTCACCGGAGAGATTGAAATCCTTGAAGACAGCCTTAAGCCCTTCCGCCGTTGCCGATTCGACTCCAACTAATGCGCCTTTGATATTCGCCCTCCGCATGGCGTCCAGATACTCGGTATCCTCGCCAGCTTCCATCGTGATCTGGGTGAAGAACACCATGTCCTTTGGGAGCTCAGACAACTTGCGCATCAGTTCAAAACGTTCGGCGCGAATCCCATGTAATTCCGCGACGCGTGCGGTATTTCCCTGCTGCTCCGCCAGTCGTAGATCGGCGAGACTGACGGGATAGAAGTTGTCGTCCGCGAGCGCGATGAATCGAAATCCCCGACGGCGCAGATCGACAATCTCGCGCACGACCACATCGGAAGTTCGCGGCCGCGGCTTCTGGCCATCCGTGCGCCAGACCGAGCAGAACGAGCAGTGCTTCGGACAACCGCGAACAGTCTGCACCGAGGCCCACATGTATTTGTCGCGCGGAGCCAGAGTCCCAGCGCGCTGGCAGGAACTGGTCGCCGGAGATTCGACCACCGTCATAAACAGCTTGGGCAGTTCCGGCGAGCAAATCTGCGATCACCTTTCCCCAAATCACATCCCCGTCGCCCTTCACAATCGCGTGAGCGCCGCCAAGCTCCATGGCTTCATTGGGATACAAAGAGGCGTGGATGCCGCCGTACACTACGTAGGCGCCGCGTTCGCGGGCGATTTTCCCCAGTTCCATGCCGCGCAACGCATTACCCGTGTGGATGCCGATTCCGACGACATCGCCGGGCTCGAATGCTCTCCGGCTGAAATGGCGCCAGAGTCTCGTCGGTAATGACAGGGTCGCCGTACTTGGCGGGGGTGGCTGCGGCCAGAACATACAGCCAACGAGGGGTGATAACGCCGATTCCAAACGAGGAATCGCTGGGGTTCACTAGATGAACATGCACTTCGCGAGGATCTCCTTCTGGTTGGCAAACAGCGCACAAACGAAGGAAATTCCTCGAATCAATCTAGCGAACCGTCCGAGCGCAAGAAATGCAGCAGATCGGAAAGGTCCTATACCTGAAAAGAATAAAGTCCGACAAACGCTACAACCTAATTTGGAGTATGGGCTGGCTTTACAAGCATTGTCAAAAATCGACATTGGCAAATGTCATTCTTTGACAGTCAAATGCTGACGTAAAGCGCGAAGTCAAAAGGGGAAAGGCCCCGATCGAGCGGCGAAAACTTTTCACCGTGGGTTCGCCTCACGATCGGGGTCCAATTCGAGCGATTCAGACTTAGTGGGAAACGTCCCCTCCCCAGGAGAACTGCATGCCGGTTCGAAAATTGAACGGCAGTCCGGGATAGCCCAGCACTTGCTGGTAGTGCTGGCTCAGCAGATTATCAAACACGGTGTAGCTGGAGATGTGCCGATTGATCCGCAGGTGGGTCGTCAAGCCAAGGATCTGGTACGCCGGATCGAGGTTTTGATTCGGCAGCAGCAGAGTCGTCCCTCCGTTGGCATCAGTGAGAAAGGTGCTGTCGTCTCGCCTGCCGACAAAGCTGCCCGTCATCTCCGCATACCAGCGACTGCGGGCATAGATCACCGCATAGCTGCCACTATGCTTGGCTCGACGAAACGGCCGATTCCCGACCAGCGGCGAATAAGCTCCAATCGGCGTATTGGGATACTTGGGGTTGTAGGAAGGCGACGCGTTGTCGCTGGAGAAAGATTTGTTCACGGTCGAATTCAACAGCGTGTATCCGCCGCGCACAAATAAATGATCGGTGATCCGATACTTCGCGCTGGTTTCAATGCCCTGCGCACTGAAGCTGAGCGAATTGATGTACGCCCCGTAAGATGTGTTGGCAATAACCTGCTCGACGGCCGGGGGCACGCCCAGTTGCAGCAACTCCGGCGCATCGACAAACTCGATTTGGTTGTTGAAGTTGTTGTGATAGTACCCGCCGTGCAGCAGTGCGCGGGTGCCAAACATGTGCTGGTCGACCCCCGCTTCATAGGTGCTGGTTTCCTGCGCACCCACCTGCGTGATTCCATGTTGCGCGATCAACTGCTGGCCGTCGGGTAGCGACTTCAAGACATCATAGATGGAACCATTTTGCTCCGCGATGGTCGGCTCCAGAATTCCCTGCGAATAATTGAATCGAAGTTTGGTGCCGCTGAGAAGGCCGGCAGCAGTTGGCTTGGAAAAGTAGTAAGCCGCCGTGGCATGAGGCGTCGGTTGAAAACCGAACACCGTATAGTTGGGCAGGTCGGCTCCGGCGCTGTAGTACAGGCGATTCGCCAGATTTCCAGAAGTCTGCACGATCGTGTCGTAGTTGCCGCGATGCGCTGTTTGCGGGAAATAGTCATAGGCGGTGTAGCCCCGTTCCGATTGATATCGAAACGCCGCAAAGGCGGTCATTTTATCGCTGCTTTTATAGCTGGCCTGACCGTAAAAATAATCCTGGTTGGTCAGCGTGCCATTGGTTCCTGGATAGGTTTGATTGGCGCAGGAATAAAACGCCTGCCCGCTCGCACTGGTTCCGTTGGCGCCGACTATTGTCACTTGCTTACCCAGGTATTCCGGCTGTCCTGGATTTCCCAGATCGTCATAGCAGTTGAAGTTGTTTGAGTTGTCAGTCAGAATGCCAACCGGCCCTGGATCCGTATTCAGGGAGCGCAAGCGTACCAGCCCGTACTGCGCCGTCATATCCAGCTTGTCGCTTTGCCGATCTTCAATGGTGGCGCTGCCGTATAGGTCGTGTTCCTTCAAGTACTGCACGTCGGGAATGCCGTAAAACAGAATTGCGTTCGGCTCACCTGTCGAAGCGGCAATGCGATGGGCAGTGGCTCGCACTTGCACATGCGGAGTGAGCGCATATCCCAGATTGCCCACTGAAGAGACGTTGTGGAACGTGCTGTTCGGATAGCTGTTCGAGGTATCGATACGCGCGAAATCTCCAAAATAATCGAAAGCGTTGTGCACGCCGCCCAATGATGCTTCCTGGTGATAGGTACCGAAATTACCGGCATCGATGGCGTATTGCAGCAGCGGTTTCGCCGTGGTTCCGCGCGCAGTCGTCAACGCGACGACACCAGACGATGCATTGGCGCCGTAGAGCGCGCTATCCGAGCCGCGATAAACTTCCGCCTGGCTGATGCCGTTGGACGCCAGGTAGGCGAAATTCACTCCTCCGCCGATATCGTTGATCGGGATGCCATCGAGCAATACATCGGTTTCGTTGGAATTGCCGCCCATTTCAAACAGTGAGGTTGCAGCCCCTCGTTGCCCAGTGGTGGTGAATTGCAGCCCGTTCACCAGGCGCAGCGTATCCTGCATGTCGATCGTGTAGGGGTATAACGACTGATCAATCACGGTCGTCGAAGCACCAGATTGCGTCTCGGGCGTCGGAGTTCCATTCGCGGTGACAGTGACCTGCTGTTCGAGCTGGCCAAACTGCATCGCCACATCCGCGTAGGAAGTCTTATTCATCGCAACAAAGATATCGGTGCTTTGGGTGGCGTTGAAGCCGTTGGCAATGACGCGCACGTGATAGCGGCCGGGTTTATAGACATAGACGATGTATCGTCCGCGACCATCGGTGCGCCCATGGGATTGAAGCATCACGCCAGTGGGCGTCATGATATCGACACGTGCGTTATAGACCGGCGCTCCCAGCGGATCGGTCACAACCCCGGTCACCGTTCCGGCGATGGTTCTTTGCTGCACAGGAGCGGCAACTAAAGGCGTCGACCACAAAAGTGGGAAGAAAAAAAAGATTGTCAGCGCAAAAAGCAGCGACGCATGTGAATTAGTACGACTGCGCCGATACACACGAAAGAAAAAAATGAAGCCGGTCATTCGATATCCCCTCGGATCGTTGCATGAAGCCGGTCTCCTGACTCACGCTTCTTCAAGCTTGGGCACCTTCCCAGACGTTGCGGTCCAGTGGTTGCAGACTGCCTTGCCCAGCTCTCGCGCTTACAGTTACGGGGTAGTGGCGGACTTGCACCGCGCTTCCCGACACTTCATGGATGGTGAAAACGATACGCCAGCCGCGAAAGCTTACGGTCCAGCGCCGGACACGGCGTATCCCTTCACGAACGAAGAAACACGCGCAGCAAAAACCTACAACTAAACTCGCAAACCGGGAATGCGTCGACCAGCCGAGATTTGGCTGGAGCGCGCTCCCTTCGGTCCTCCCATCGAGACCGAAAGACAGCTATAGAAAACCAGAGAAAATAGGTTCCCTGATTTTGCCGTAAGGGCGCCCCTGGCCGGTCTCCTGACTTACGCATCGATTGAGCATGGCGAACCTTCCCAGACGATCCCCGTCCAGTGGTTGCCCGCCGCTGCGGGCCCTGCCTTGCTCTCCGCGCTTACAGTTACGGGGTAGTGGCGGAGTTGCACCGCGCTTCCCGAACACCAAGGGCCAGAGCGTTTCCCCGCACGCACGCAGGAAACGGCTCTATTCAGATATATATCGGGATCGAATCTCCCCGTCAAACATGGGGAGACAACCAGGAGGGAGGGTCGGTGTGAGCGCAGGAAAACCGGCCACGCAACAATTGCGCAGCCGGCTAGCATTCATGCAGACGGACGTATGGTTGTCGCGCGTTTATTTCTTCACGTGATTGGCGACGATCAAGTTCTGCACTTTGTCATAGACATTCCGGGGCAAGACCCCTTTACTGAGAAGCTGATTTTTCGAGCTGTAGGGTCGTCCAGCGACAATTCTCCTGGCATAGGTGTCGCCGATGCCAGGCAAGGTTCTTAGTTGGTCGACCGAGGCGGTGTTGATGTCCATTGAACCCATTTTCGTTGCCGGTGACATGGATGGAGAGTTCCGGGTAGCAGTTTGCGCGACCGCCGCGGTTGCCGGCAATGCGGCAAGCGCAAATACAAGTCCAGCACCACATAGAATGTTACGTAACCGCTTTTGAAGGTGCATCGTGATTCCTCCCATTGGATCTGAAATTGCCGTTGCAACAACACGTTACCCATCCTCGATATCCTCGTCAATCGGAAAACACCCTTGGCGGTGAAAATTTCTTCATCCGGCGAAATTGAGACACGCGTTCCTTGCCGCCCTTGTTGGTCCAACATGATAGAGCCGGTCTGAAGAGATTCAGAGGCCGACGCTCTGGCTGCCAACTTGACATGGCGCCAAGTTGTTTCTTATCCTCAACCCATGCAGATGAGTCCGCTCCATCGCCATTATCACCATCATCATCACGTGGCGAACGTGTCAGCGGAGCATTCTGAGCAGGATTCATAAGATCCTGAACAAGTTCAGAAAGTCACCGTCCCGCTGATGCGAACCGCATCCGCGGGTTTTTTGTTTTCACCCACAGGATACCCATAAGGACGATTCACGATGAGCGAAGCAGTCACATCGAACCCCGCAATTGACTTTACGAAGCTGGACGGACTGGTACCCGGAATTGTGCAGGATGCCGCAACCGGGCAAGTGCTGATGGTTGGATTCTTGAATGAGGAAAGTTATCGCAAGACCCTCGAAAGCGGCTTTGTCACCTTCTGGAGCCGCACCCGTCGCAAGCTGTGGATGAAGGGCGAAACCAGCGGCAACCGCCTTCGCATTGCGGACGCGGCTACGGATTGCGACAATGACACGCTCCTGTTCCGCGTCGTGGTTGAAGGCGACGGGCTGGTTTGCCACGAAGGCACCGTTAGCTGCTTTACCAAGCCAGTCAGCATGCCCGCTTCCGCCGCAACTGCCAAAGAAAGCGAGACCCCGGCATGAGCCAGAAACTGCGACTTGGAATTCCAAAGGGTAGCCTGCAGGACGCCACCATCGCCCTGTTTGAGCGTGCCGGCTGGCGCATCTTCGCTAATGGGCGTTCCTATTTCCCAGGCGTCGATGATCCAGAAATTGAATGCATGTTGATTCGCGCCCAGGAAATGGCTCGCTATGTGAATCATGGCGCGCTTGACGCGGGACTGACTGGCAGCGATTGGGTCGCAGAAAGTGGGTTAACCGTCGAATCCATCGCCAGCCTCACCTACTCCAAGCAAAGCCGACAGAAGGTTCGCTGGGTACTTGCAGTCCCCGAGGATTCGCCCTACCAGCGCGCCGAGGATCTGGCCAACAAGATCATCGCGACCGAACTTGTCGAAGCCACAAAGAAATACTTCGCCAGCAAGAATGTTCCGGTCCAGGTGGACTTTAGTTGGGGCGCCACTGAGGTGAAACCTCCGGTGCTGGCCGACGCCATTGTCGAAGTGACGGAAACCGGAAGTTCGCTGCGGGCGAATCGACTTCGCATTCTGGAGACCGTGCTCGAAAGTGAAACCCAGCTCATCGCCAATACGACGGCGTATCTGGACCCCTGGAAAAAAGACAAAATAGACAAGATCGCATTGATGCTGCAAGGTGCGATTGCGGCGCAAGGGCAGGTCGGATTGATGATGAATGTGCGCGCGAGCGGTCTTCCTGCCGTATTAGGAGTGCTGCCGGCTCTGAATTCACCGACGATATCTACGCTGAGCGATGCGGAGTGGGTCGCCGTCAACACCATCCTGGAAGAACGCAGCGTTCGCGATGTGATTCCACGGCTGAAAGCGGCAGGAGCGACAGGAATCGTCGAGTATCCGCTGAACAAAATTGTTTTCTAGGGAGCGTTTTCGAAAGCGATGAAACTGATACGCACCTACGGTAAAACCGCCGCTGAAGCGGAGAAAATTCTGCGTCAGATTGAAGGACGATCGGACGCGGCTACCGGTCGACTGGAGCCCGCGGTAAAACGCATCCTCGCGGATATTCGGCGCAAGGGCGATGATGCATTGCGGCGATATGCGGAGCGGCTCGACGGACTCGCATCTTCGGCAGAGATGCGGGTGACCGAAGCGGAGATGAAAGCCGCTTGGAAACAAACCCCGGGAGAGCTACGCAAATCGATGCAGGCAGCCGCTGGGAATATTCGGCGCTTTGCGCGCTGGCAAATGCCGAAAGAATGGACGCGAAAATTGCGCGGGCGTTCAGCTTGGTCAGCGCGCTCTGCCACTCGAATCTGTTGGCTGCTATGTTCCCGGCGGGCGCTATCCGCTACCCTCAACCTTGCTGATGACGGTGATTCCAGCTCAAGTCGCCGGCGTGAAACGTATCGTCGTCGTCTCACCGCGTCCGGCACGAGAAACTCTCGCCGCGGCGCATCTGGCGGGGGTCAAGGAGTTGTATCGCATCGGCGGTGCGCAGGCGATTGCTGCGCTCGCCTACGGTACGGCCAGCGTGCCGCGCGTCGATAAAATTGTCGGACCCGGAAATCTCTATGTCACCACTGCGAAGAAGTTGGTGGCGTTTGAATGCGGCATCGACATGCTGGCCGGCCCAACTGAAATTGTTGTCGCCAGTGAGAATGGAAATCCGCAGTGGATTGCCGCCGACATCGTCGCCCAGGCCGAGCATGATCCTGAAGCGCTCGCCGTCCTTGTCACCAGCAATCCGAAATTGGCGCAAGAAACCGCGAAGGAAGTGCAGATCCAGGCTTCCACAAACAAGATAGCCAGCCAGGCAATCGCGCGGAACGGATTCATCTTCCTGACAAAAACAAAGAATGAAACTGAAACTGTGGCAAATAGACTGGCGGCGGAACATTTGACCGTCGACAAGCCAAATGATCTTGGCTGGGTACGTCATGCCGGATCAATATTTGTTGGAGCGAACACGCCTCAAAGCATGGGCGACTATATTTCTGGGCCAAATCATGTGCTTCCCACAGGTCGACTAGCCCGCGTCCGCGGCGGCCTGAGCGTCTACGACTTCCTCCGCCTGGTCACGACACAAGAGTATACGGCGGCAGGGCTCGCAGAATATGGCCCTCACGTCGAGCGACTAGCCACTGCCGAGGGACTCGTCGGCCATGCGGCTTCGGTGCGAATTCGCGGGGACGATCGTGTGTCGAGGAGGAGAGCGCAGTGAGCATCGATCCGGATGTGTCCGTCCTACAGAAACTTCGTCCGCGCGACGCGGTGGAGCGCATGCACGAATATCATCCCCCACTGGCCGGGCGCGATGGATTGCGACTCGATTTCAACGAGAACACATTTGCCCCTTCCCCGCGCGTCCAGGCGGTTCTACAACGAATTGCCGCGGAAACACTGACCAAATATCCAGAGCGTCATCACGTCGAGCAGATCGTCGCAAAACACTTCGGCTTGGCCGACGATGCGGTGCTATTGACCAACGGTGTGGACGAAGCGATCCATCTGATTTGCGAGACATATCTTGAGCCGCAGGATGAAGCTGTCATCGTGACGCCAACATTTTCCATGTATGCCTTGTACGCGGAAGCCACGGGCGCACGGATTCGCGAAGTTCAGGCAGACAGCACGCTGCAATTCCCCTATGCGCAAATACAACAAGCCATCGGACCATCCACGCGAGTCATCATGCTGGCCTCACCGAACAATCCAACGGGCGCCGTAGTGGAAACATCCTTCTTACTGGAGCTTGCTTTGGCAGCCCCGCAGGCCGCGCTGCTTGTGGATGAGGCCTACTACCATTTCCACGGCGAGTCAGTTCTATCTGTAACTTCCACTGTGCCAAATCTATTTGTAGCTCGTACATTCTCCAAAGCCTACGGCCTCGCCGGGCTCAGAATTGGACTGCTTGTCGGCCATCCTGATGCCATGAAGTATGTGCGCAAAGTCAGCTCGCCCTATAACGTCAATTCCGTCGCGCTTGAATGCCTCCCAGAGGCCCTGGCAGACGAATCCTATATTGAGTGGTATGCCGACCAGGTGTTGCGGAGCCGCGCCATCGCCGAACGTGCATTGACGCAGCTACAAGTTCCTCACTGGCCAAGTCACGCCAACTTTATCCTGATGAACATTGGCAGCAAGCATAAGGCCTTCGTCGATGCGATGCGACGGCAGGGCGTGCTGGTGCGAGATCGCAGCAATGATCCCGGTTGCGACGGCTGTGTCCGCATCACATTAGGGACGGTCGAACATACTGAACGCGGATTGACTGCAATGCAGAATGCGTTGAAGGAGATTCAATGGCTGCCCGAAAGCTAGCTGGGCGCAGTGCGACACTGCGGCGGCATACAACGGAAACGCAAATCGACTTGAAGCTGACGATCGACGGCCAGGGCAATTACAACGTCGACACCGGCATCCGCTTTCTTGATCACATGCTGGAGCTCTTTGCGCGCCACGGCGGATTCGATCTGGATCTTGCATGCAAGGGCGATCTGGATGTGGATCAGCATCACACGGTAGAAGACATTGGCATCGCTCTGGGTGAGGCATTTTCGCAGGCGCTTGGCGACAAAAAAGGAATTCTTCGCGCCGGCTATTTTCTGATGCCGATGGATGAGACCCTGGCAGCCGCGGCGATTGACTTGAGCGGAAGAGCCTCCTACGTGATCGACACAAAGGTTCGCATGAGGATTGTGGGGGATCTGCAAACCGAACTGCTGCCGGATTTCTTTGAAGGTTTTGCACGCGGTATTCGAGCCAATGTGCATCTGAAGGTTCTCTATGGACGCTCCAATCACCACAAGATTGAAGCGCTTTTCAAGGCCTTCGCGCGTGCTCTGCGCTTTGCCTGTTCGCGCGACCTGCGCATGAAGTCGATGCTGCCCAGCACGAAAGGATTGCTCTAGTGGGGTGCTTCGCATGAGCGCCGGCAAGACCGTCGTGATCGATTACCAGACCGGAAATTTGAATTCGGCCTGCAAGTCTCTTCGCGCTGTCGGAGCGGATCTGTTGGTGACTCAGCGACCCGAGGATTTGAGAAACGCGGCCCGAATCGTATTGCCGGGCGTTGGACATTTCGCATCAACGGAGCGCCTGATGACTAGTGGAATCGGCGATGCTTTACGCGAGCGCGCCGCTGAGGGCGTTCCATTTCTTGGCATCTGCGTCGGGTTGCAATGGCTGTTTGCCGGCAGCACGGAAGCACCGGAAACGCCTGGCCTTGGCGTATTTCCAGAAGTTTGTGAGCGCTTCCCTGCCGGCATCAAGTCACCGCATGTCGGCTGGAATTCGCTCGACCTGATACGCGAATCGCGACTGTTGCACGACCTGCCAGAGTCGCCGTATGTCTACTTCACTCATTCCTATCGCGCTCCTGTTGTACATGCAACTGCCGCTGTTACAAATTATGGAGGTGCGTTCTCCGCCGTCGTGGAAAAAGACAATTGGATGGCCGTTCAATTTCACCCTGAGAAATCCGGCGACGTTGGCCTGAAAATCCTGGAAAATTTCATGAAGGTGGCTGGATGCTGACGCGCCGAATTATTGCATGCCTCGATGTTTCTGGCGGACGCGTCGTAAAAGGCGTTCAGTTCATCGATCTTATCGATGCTGGCGATCCCGCAGAATTAGCGATGCGCCATGCTGCCGGCGGTGCCGACGAAATTGTCTTTCTCGACATCACCGCAACCCACGAAAGGCGTGCATTGCTTTTGGATGCCGTGCGTCGAGCCGCCGATCAAATCTTTATTCCGCTAACCGTAGGCGGAGGCATTCGAACGCTGGAAGACGCGATGCTGGTGTTCGACGCAGGCGCCGACAAAGTCAGTGTCAACTCCGCGGCCTTGTCTCGTCCGGAACTCATCACAGAGATCGGCTCTCGTTTCGGAGAACAGGCTGTCGTTGTCGCAATTGACGGCCGACGAAACTCCGGCAGTCCTGAAAGCGCAGAAGTGTATGTCAGCGGCGGTAGAAAAGCTACGGGATTGGGAGTGTTGGATTGGGCACGGGAGGCTGAGGCTCGCGGCGCAGGAGAAATCTTGCTCACCTCGATGGACTCAGATGGAACCAGGACCGGATTTGACTGCGAATTGACGGCAGCGGTCAGCGCGACGGTACAGATTCCGGTGATTGCCTCTGGAGGCGCGGGAAACGTGCAGCACTTCGCCGATGTATTTACGCTTGGCGCGGCCGATGCGGCGCTTGCAGCCAGTATTTTCCACTTCGGAATTTCCGATGCGCGCACCATGAAGAAAGAATTAGCTGCGTTTGGCCTGCCGATGCGTCTACCTTGCTGATCCATCCCATACACTAGAAGGATGAAAATGGACTTGAGGTCGTCATGCTGATCCCGTCAATCGATCTGATGGGTGGTCGCGTTGTGCAGTTGGTTCACGGAGAAGATCTCGCGCTTGGATTCGACGATCTTGGATATTGGATCGACCGTTTTTCAGACTATCCGCTGGTGCAGTTGATTGATCTGGACGCGGCCAAGCGACAGGGCGACAATCGACGCCTGATTGAAACCATTGTCCACCGTTTGCCGTGCCAGGTTGGCGGTGGAATTCGCAGCAGTGCAGAAGCGCAAATCCTCTTGGACATGGGCGCGCAGCGCGTGATCTTCGGATCCTCCCTGTTCCATGGCCGGGTTGCATCCGACTCGATCGATCGCGAAAACTCTGCAGCCGTCAGCAACCTGGTGCGCACTCAGTTCGCCGAAGAGCTCGCGTTTTCTCTTGGCGTAGAGCAACTCGTATTCAGTGTTGATACAAAAGACAGCAAGGTCGCCGTTCGCGGATGGAGAGAAAAAATCGAACTTCGGCCACAGGATGCAATGCAGCTGCTGGAGCCGTTTTGCGGCGCTTTCCTCTATACCCATGTGGATACCGAGGGTACGCTTTCAGGTTTTCCCATGGAAGTTGCGCGCAACCTTCGCCGGCAGACGCGTCGTCAGCTAATCGTTGCGGGCGGAATTCGCGCGCAAAGCGAAATCGACGAACTAGATGCCGAGAACATCGACGCGGTTGCGGGGATGGCGATCTACACCGGCTTGATGAAGGCCTGAGTTACGCGAAGCCGCGCGGATTTCGCGATTCGCGGAATAACGGGTCAGGAAATCGGGATATCTCCAGTCGGTTCATTCGGCGGCAACGGCCACGGTTCGGCCGGAGCAATAGGCACCGCTGAGGGTGGTGGCGGCGTGACAACTCCGAAACCTTCCTTCCGCACCCGCAAGTCGTAATAGCAGAGCGCGGTCGCGATCCCGATAAACACCATGACTACCGCCGACATGGCGATACTTATGATGCTCATTACCAGGAACAATAAGCCCATCGCCGGACTCATCCCCACGGGATGGGGGTGAAGGGGATTGAATGCCATTAATTCGACCGGAACGAGTACTACGTCCAAAACCAGGTACGCCCCAACGACGGAAAGCAGCATCGCGTAGAGCCTGCTCTTGCTCCCTCGGCTCAACTGTACCGAGCGCCGAACGGATTCTGTTACCGACAGATTCTCCGCCAGTACTGCGGGTACCGACAGTGCGTATCGGGCATAAAGCCAAAGCAGGAAGACGGCGTACAGAACGAGCCATAACAACGCGAACAGCAGTCCCATCGCAATGAACCCGAGCGATGCACCATGGCCGACCGCGAATGGGACTGCCCCACTCGCGCGGTGAAGGCCACCAAATAGCAGAGCGATCATCAGGAATACGATGAGCGACGCGATACAAAACAACAGCCAATAGCCGATGCACCGCACAAGAACGAGGAGCGCAATTCCGGTAAGCTTGCCGGCCTTGTCTGCGGCCAGCTTACAGGCTTCTCCCACTGTCATGGGAGCTCCGGACAGCCTGGCACGCGTCGCCACAAAAAACGCGCCCTGAATAATCAGGATAAAAATAAAAAACAGAATCCCACCGATGACAAATATCGGAAACATCAGCAGGGCGCCGCTAATTGAGGGCGGTCCACCGTTCGATCGAATCATCCAAAATTCGCTGCCGCCGAAGATTCCCATGGCGACAATGTGGACACCGATCAGGATCAGAACGATCCCGAAAAAAAGCTTGAAATTCTCGCGCAAAAGCGTGAAGGTCCGTTCGAACATCTGCCCCGGAGTGACGGGACCATAGATGTTGGGCTCAGAAGGGTTGGGTAGAATCGCTGGCTCGCTCATGGTTTTTGTCGTTGCGCGCAGCGTAGCACAGCTCAGGCTCCAGGTCGAAGAAAAAAACTCTTTTCAGACGATCGCTGGCTTCGCGCTCCTAATGCGTCATCGCCGGCAGAGCCTTGATCAGGTCGTTCAGCGAATAAATCTCAATCGCTCCGTCATGTAAAACCGCCATCCGTTGGCCGTCGGGAGAAAAATCGAAATTCTGCCCGCCTGTGTAGGCCGGAGTCGTCTGAAAGGTCGCAATGCGTATCCCGGAATGCAGGTCATAAATATCAATGTCTTCCCCGTCGACGTCTTCCTTCGTCAACGGATCCAGCGCGGCATGGGGGTGCTTTAGACGGAGCGACACGATGGCAAAACGAGAGCCGTTCGAGATCGGAATCAGTTGGGGATCGTACTGGTCCGGCGCGAGAGGAATCTCCCAAAGCAAAGATCCCTGCAGGTCGTACCCCTCGAACGTTTTGCGATCTTCTTTAGAACATGTCTCCGCCACTAGCATGTTGCTGGAAATAGCCTGAACGTCTGGGGGGCATAGGGAATGGATGGCGGCGATCTGGCGCTGGGAGCCACGGAAAACCTGCATATTCACCACCCACTGGTCGTGTGGCGCCGTCAGCACTTCAAAAAATCCGTTCGCTATCACCGGGATGGCGCTTGGCAACGGAATCTCGGCGCGGCCGACGATCTGTAAGGGATGCAGCTGGATAAAGCTGACATTTGTGCGCGGAGTTGCTGGCTGCTGAGCCAGTACCGAAGGAAGAGCCCCGCTATCGGTGTTCTCCGCACTGGCTTTGGCTTTTTCTTGCACGATGACCAGGGAGTGATCTGGGGAAAAGCTGACGACCTCCACCTTGCCGCCGGCTTGAATAAGTAGTCGCGGATTTAAATCGGCGCCAACGGTATCCAACTGGTTGCAACGACGCAGTAGCAGCTCGCCGTCTCCTAACCCCCAGAGAAAGTCCATGAAATCGTACAACTCCCAATGCGTCTGCTTCACCACTTTGCCGGACGGCAACTGGAACACCACCGCCTGCACCATGCGCTGAACGTCAGAGTCAGGGCAGTTGTCGTCGCGCTCCAACAGGCCCGGAGTATTAAAAACAAACATCAAATGGTCTGCATCAATGAAATGCAGTTCCACCATCGCGTAGTAATAGAACGCAGGCAGATCTCCGGGAGGCAGATAGCCCAGCGGAACCACAGGAATTCTTACCTCGGGGGTGATCTGCGTTTGGCTCGCCGTAGCGACGGGTGCAGCCGTCGAGGTCTGGGAAACCATCGTGGGCGACATGACCCCTAGCAGTAGCACCATCGCGCACGCCTGAAATACCAGAGAACGACCCACGTCGACCGGCCTGCCCCTTGACTTCATGTTGACGTCAGTTTCTGATGGTAAGGCGCTTGTCATCTACAGAAACACGTTACGCTCTCAGGCGAAAGGAACCAAGAAGCATGGTCACAAAAACAACTCTACGGTCGATGCTGGTGCTCGCGCTGGCGGCGACATTCCCCACGTTTTGCCTTTTGGCGAACGGCCAAAGTTCCAAAACTCCCGCTGCGACACCCACTACCGCAAAAATCTCCCCTATCCCTGGCTTCGATCGCTCCATCATGGATACAAAGGCCGACCCATGCGCTGACTTCTATCAATTTGCCTGCGGCAACTTCGCAGAGAAGTATCCGATACCCGCCGACCTGCCGCTGTATGACCAGTTCGAGAATCTGGACGAATACAACAAACAGCTGCTGCACGGCATTCTGGAGCAGGCTTCAGCGCAGACTTCTGGCCGCTCCGCTGACGAACAGAAGATTGGCGACTACTATGCCAGCTGCATGAACACCAAAGCCATCGACGCCGATGGTCTGAAGCCGTTGCAACAGGAACTGGACAGAATCGACGCGCTGAAAGACAAGAGAGAATTGCCTGCGCTGCTGGCCCACTATCAAAAGATCAGCGTCAATGCGTTCTTCGACCTTGGCTCCATGCAGGATTTCAAGGACGCCACCAAAGAGATTGCCAGCGTTGACCAGGGCGGCCTGGGACTTCCGGAGAAGGATTATTACCTTCGCGACGATCCCAAGAGCGTGCAATTGCGGCAGGAATATCTGCAGCATATCTCCAACATGCTGCACCTGTATGGCGAGCCCACTGACAAGGCAATGAGGGATGCGAAAGCGATTCTGGCGCTTGAAACCTCCATGGCCAAGGCATCCATGGGGATGACGGAACGACGCGATCCATACAAGACGTACCACATTGAAACCGTGGCCACGCTTGCCGGCACAGACCCTGGCCTGGATTGGAAAGCGCTGCTGCGCGACGCCGGAACGCCGCCCATTCAAACCTTGAATGTTGCGAACCCAGCCTATTTCCAGTCGCTCAACGGCATTCTGGAACAGACCGACATGGCCACCATCCGCAACTACCTGCGGGTACATCTGCTGGACTCCTTTGCATCGCGGCTGCCGACTGCGTTCGATGACGAGAGCTTCGACTTCTTCGGCCGAAAACTGGTGGGCGTCCCGACAATGCCTGTCCGTTGGAAACGCTGTGTTTCTGCCACCGATGCAGCCCTGGGCGAGGCACTGGGCAAGGTGTATGTGGAGAAATATTTCGCCGGCAACAGTAAGCAGCAAACGCTCGACATGGTTAAGACCATCGAAGCAGCCATGCATCAGGACCTGACCACACTTGCGTGGATGAGCCCGGAAACCAGAACCAAGGCCATCGAGAAGCTCAACCTGATTACCAATAAGATCGGCTATCCGGATAAATGGCGGGACTATTCCAAGCTGACAATTCGACCCGGCGATGCGCTGGGAAATTCCATTCGGGCACGGGAGTTTGAGTCCGCGCGTCAACTGAACAAGATCAACAAGCCCGTCGACAAGGGTGAGTGGGAGATGTCGCCGCCGACGGTGAATGCCTACTACGACGACAGTATGAACAACATCAACTTTCCTGCCGGCATCCTGCAACCGGCGTTCTATGATCGTTCCGCTCCGGAGGTCGTGAACTACGGTCATATCGGCGCCGTGGAAGGTCATGAGTTGACCCACGGCTTTGACGACGAGGGTGCAAAGTTTGACGGCAACGGCAACCTGAAAAACTGGTGGACCGCGGAAGACAAGAAGCAGTTTGAAGCTCGCACCGCCTGCATTGAAAATGAATACAGCAGCTTTATCGCTGTCGATAAGCTGCACGTGAACGGCAAGTTGACGCTGGGCGAGAATACCGCCGACAACGGAGGCATACGCCTGGCTTACATGGCCATGGAAGCCTATGCGGTCCAGCATCACATCGACTTGACGAAAAAGATGGGTGGATTCACGCCGGAGCAGCAGTTCTTTATCGGCTACGCGCAGAACTGGTGCACCAATGACCGGCCCGCGTTCATCCGCCTGATCGTTCAGAGCGACCCGCATTCGCCCGACCAGCTCCGCGCCAATGGCGTAGTGCGGAACATGCCGGAATTTGCGCATGCCTTCAGTTGCAAGAAGGGTGCGCCCATGGCTCCAGTCGACCGTTGCCGCGTCTGGTAGCCCGTATCGAGCTTTTCCCCAGGGTGCGGCCGCAAGGCCGTGCCCGCTTTGTTTCTGTGTGACACGAAACTCAACGATGCAGACACTCCACCCATCGCGGTCGCGCGCGGCCTTCGGCTACGCTGCCTGTGCCCTGGCAGGCAGCCTGTGGGGGACTGGGTTTTTCTTCGGCAAAATCGCCATGCGGGAGATGAGTTCGGCGCACATGGTGCTCTACCGGTTTCTTTTCGCCTGCCTCGGGCTCAGTCCCATCCTGTTTCGCGGGCGCCCCGGGCTAGATGCGCGTGGTTGGCGCATTCTGCTGATTGCCGCGTTCCTCGGTGTGCCCGTGCAGTTTTTGCTGCAGTTTGCCGGACTGGCCCGCACGACCGTCTCCCACGCTGCGTTAATGGTGGGTACCTTGCCCGTCGTTTTGGCGGTTGGCGCCAGCATCTTTGCGCACGAGCGGATGGATAGGGTGGGGTGGATCGCGCTGGCAGTTTCGTCGATCGGCGCAGCCTTCATCGCCTTCGGCCACTCCTCCCCGTCTGCCCGCGGCGACTCCCCAAGCATGATTGGCGATCTGATGATCGTGGTCTCGCTGATGATTTCGCTGGTCTGGATTTTGATGAACCAGCGGCTGCTACGCGATCATTCTCCGCTGATCGTGACAGCCTATGGATTGATGACAGGTACGGTGATGCTCGCGATCTGGGTGTTCGCTGTGGATGGGCCGCCGCCGGTTCATGTCTCGCTGCAGGCCTGGCTGGCATTGGCCGCCAGCGGGCTGCTATGCACGGCCAGCACGACGTTGCTGTGGAACTGGGGAATGACGCGTGTGCCTGCTTCCAGGGCCGGAGTGTTTCTGAATCTGGAGCCCATGATCGGTTCGCTACTGGGCGTCACCGTGCTGGGCGAGCATCTGGGGCCCGCCGCGTGGCTGGGAGGAGCCATGATCCTCGGCGCGGCCATCACCCTAACATCGCGACACGGCAGCCATGCAGAAGAAGAGCACCTGCTGGCCTAAGTTCGTTGCAACTTCACCTCAGCGAGCGGAGAGTGCTCCAGCGGTTCTGGCGGGATTCCCAATTTTCGCCAGATCGATGATCAGCCGCTCCAGCACCATGCCTTTGTCCGGCGGCGACGAACGAATCTCCACGTCGGCGCGCGCGATCCGCTCCAGCATCTGCATCAAATCCCGACGCGATTTGTAACGACGCGCTTGGCGAATCAGTTCATCCACGGCAAAAGGCGCCACCCGAAATCCGGGCCACAATGCCTGCCAGATGCCTCGCGAATCACGCACATTTTTCTCCAGAATCACCAGCATCTGACGGAAGGTCCGCGCCAGCATATGCAGATGCCCAATGGCCCCGTCTTCGCCGCTCTCGCTGGCGTTAAGCAGTCCGCGCAGCAACAGCAACGCCCGCGCCGGATCGTGCGCGGAAATCGCATCCGTCAATTCATACAGCGACCGCTGCTTGGCGGAGACCACCATCAGTTCCACGTCGGCCAGCGTGATCTTCTTCTTGCGATCCACAAACAGCGTCAGCTTTTCCAACTCGGAAGACAGCCGCATCAGGTCGCCGTGCAACGCATCGACCAGCTCCCGCGCGGCATCCGGTTCCATCGCAACGCCACGCGATTCCGCCGAAAGAATCAGCCAGCGCATGGCATCTTCATCTCCGGGCTGGCTCAGCTCCACAATGCCGCAGTGGTCGCCAAGAGTTTCACGGATGCGCTCATACCGATCCTTGTCCTGCATATCCATGCGCCGAACGTCGCTGGGAATATGCAGATGGTCGGCAACGAACACCAGCAGCGCCTGCGGATTCGGCAATGTCAGATATTTCTGGACCGCGGCAAACTCTTCCTTCTTCGCGCCCCGCTGGTACAGTAGACGCACGTTACGCACAAAAATAATTTGAAATGGAGCCATCAACGAGGGCGTACTGACCTGGTCAAGAGCCTCAAATACACTCGCCTCGGCAAGATCAACTTCCGATACGCAGTAGTCGCGAAACTGCGGATCGATCAGCGCTTCAATGATTCCGCGACGCGATTGCTGCTGCAGATACGCTCCATCGCCAAGCAAGACATATCCGGGCCGGCGCGCATCCGTGGCAACTTCCTTCAGCAACCGCTCCATGGCGAGGAAGCCGCCGCCCAACTTCGAATTGGCCTCGCTATGGGTCGCCATCGCTAAAAGGACTCCATCAGGTCGCTGACCAGCGATTGCGCAAAATCTCGCGCGATTCGCTGTACCGCGGGCGAATCTTCCTGAATAAAACTCGATAGGTCCGCCGTCTCCTGATACTGCTCGTGAAATCGAAAATGATCGTTGCTGTAGAGCACTTTTCCAGAAGCATCTTTCAACACTGCACTCGCAGTAATTGTGACCAGGAAGCTGGACGACTGTCCCGTTTGGGAGTTATAAGTCAGCGGCGTAATCGTTTGTGTCAAAATTGTGCCGCGAAGGGTGGCGTCGGCAACATGCGGGCGATTGCTCTCGGTCACACGATCTTTGGTGCGGCTGGTCAACTCGCGAACCACGGCATCCGTAAACGCAACCTCCGTATGGTAGCTGATCACGTCCGTCTGAAACATCGGAACATCGATGGTTCCAATGTCCGGTGGCAGGTGTGTCGCTGAACCCACAGTGTGATAGCCGCATCCCGTCAGAAGCAACAGAACCGTAGCGGCGAAGATGGCAACTGGACGCATAGAAAACTGGAAGGAATCCTTCTAATTGTACGGTTTCGCGAGTCCAATTGCCGACCACCCGAAACGACATTAGCAGTTTGGGGCAACGAAAAAGGAGCAGCCAGTAGCCGCTCCTTCTCGTTCATAGTACTTCCACGCCGCATTCCGTTTTATGCCGGAGAGGGTTGCTCGCCTGCAAAGCCCGGTGCGCGTCCAGCGTCCGGCTTCAGGACATGCTGAACATCGCCACCCGGACCACTCGGCGGCAGTTCGAGCGGCGGCAAATCCTTGCCCTCGATCAGCAGCTTCAACTCCGCCGCATCCAGCGATTCCCGATCCAGCAGAGCCTTGGACATGCGATGCATCAGCGGCTGGTTGTTCTCCAGCAGCGAGTGTGCCGACTGGTAGCCATTGTCCACCAGCATGCGGACTTCAGAGTCAATCTGGCGTGCCGTCTCTTCACTAAAATCGCGATGCTGCGAAATTTCGCGGCCCAGGAAAATCTGCTCTTCCTTCTTACCGAAGGTCAGCGGTCCCAGGCGGCTCATTCCGTACTCGCAAACCATCTTGCGAGCCAGTTCCGTCGCCCGCTCAATGTCGTTGCCTGCGCCCGTGGTCATCTGGTTCAGGAAGATTTCTTCTGCACAGCGGCCGCCCATCAGGATGGCTAACTGCGTTTCCAGATACTCCTTGCTGACCGTGTGCTGCTCATCTTCCGGCAACTGCATGGTCAAACCCAGAGCCATGCCGCGAGGAATAATCGTGACCTTGTGCAGCGGGTCCGCGTGATCGCGAAGTGCAGCCACAACGGCGTGTCCGGATTCGTGATAGGCCGTGGTGCGCTTTTCCTCGTCGGTCAGCAACATTGACCGGCGTTCGGCGCCCATCAGCACCTTATCCTTGGCGGATTCGAAATCGTACATTGTCGCCACTTTGCGATTCGCTCGCGCGGCGCTGATGGCAGCTTCATTCACCATGTTCGCCAAATCGGCGCCGGTAAATCCCGGGGTTCCACGAGCCAGGACGCGAAGATCGACATCCTCCGACAACGGCACTTTCTTTACGTGAACCCGAAGGACTTCTTCCCGTCCACGCACATCAGGACGACCCACAATGACGCGGCGATCAAAGCGGCCGGGACGCAGCAATGCAGGATCCAGCACGTCCGGCCGGTTGGTTGAGGAGATCAGAATGACGCCATCGTTCGACTCAAACCCGTCCATTTCAACTAGCAGCTGATTCAAGGTCTGTTCGCGCTCATCGTGACCGCCACCCAGGCCGGCACCACGATGACGACCGACAGCATCGATTTCGTCGATGAAGATGATGCAGGGAGCATTCTTTTTCCCCTGCTCAAACAGGTCGCGAACACGGCTGGCGCCCACGCCGACAAACATCTCGACGAAGTCCGAGCCTGAGATCGAGAAGAAAGGCACGTTGGCTTCCCCGGCAACGGCGCGGGCCAACAGGGTTTTACCAGTCCCTGGAGGTCCGACCAGCAGAACTCCTTTAGGAATGCGGCCGCCAAGCTTCTGGAACTTGGGAGCATCACGCAAAAACTCGATAATCTCCTTCAGCTCTTCCTTGGCTTCCTCTACCCCGGCCACGTCCTTGAATGTCACTTTCTTCTGCTGCATCGACAATAATCGGGCCTTGCTCTTGCCAAACGACATGGCCTTATTGCCGCCCGTCTGCATTTGCCGCAGCATAAAGAACCACAGCGCGCCTAGCAGAAGAATCGGCGACAGCTGCAGCAGGATATTGAACCATGCGCTGCCCTGCGAATCCTTGATGGTGACGCTGACCTGGTGGTCTTCCAACACCTTGTACATGTCGGGATAATTCGACGGCACGATCGTATGGAAATTCTCTTTGCCGGTGCGATAGTGGCCGTGGACTTCATTCCCCACCACCGTTACATCGGAAATCTGACCTCCCTGGGCATCCGACATAAATTTGGAGAATGGGATTTCCGCATCCTTCCCCATTCCCACGCCGCTCTCCACCACGTGCCACAACACGATGAGACACGTTGCGATCAGCACCCAGAAGACTATTGTTTTCACCGTTGAATTCACGAACTACCCTCGTTTCGTACGCTGCCAGACGGCAAGAAACCTGCAAAAGACGGGGGTTAGGAAATTAACCGTCCGATGGCATACCTTGCCTAAGCGTTAGACGCTGCAATCGGCCTGTAGGTCGCAGAATTCAAGCCGTTTTGTCGCAACGTACAACGATATTAACTGACTTCAGAGAAGCCGACCAGCCAAATGACCCTCGTCTAAATCTTACTCCAAACTATGGGTATGGCGAAGAATCGAAGAAACCTCAGGGGTTACCTTCACAGCGGGATTTCAGAGATGACCGGAGAAGGTGATGAGCGTCCCTCAGCAGTGGCAGTGGGTTTGTCCAGAATTCGGACATTTGCCACGGTCACGCCCCGCATCCAGATGATCTTTCCCTGCCAGGCGACGACTGGCCAGGTCGCCCGATCCTCAGCCGAAATCTTCATTCGGTTCAGAATTTCCTTCACTTTTTTCGGGCCGCGGGAGTGTTGCAATTCCACCCGGTCTCCAGGCTTCCACGCACGAACCTGCGCACACGGTAACGGCGTGGCTGCCTCCTGCAGAGAAAATTCCGGAGGCCAGCTTGCTGTGAATCTGGCACGGAACGCGGGCGCGTCCACTGATCCGGGAACCGGCAGCTCGTAGGTACAGTCCTCGGACACAGTCTTTGCGGAGG
The DNA here is from genome assembly GCA_963794795.1 of uncultured Acidobacteriota bacterium. Classification (GTDB taxonomy): domain Bacteria; phylum Acidobacteriota; class Terriglobia; order Terriglobales; family Acidobacteriaceae; genus JAKAAZ01. Next base: position 206,928 of record CAWCFC010000025.1, read on the forward strand.
ACCGGCCAAATCGCAATTCACGCGCCGACCGCTCCACCGAAATGCCGCCCGACAATTCCAATTGCATGCGCTTCGCAGAGGAGTGCGGAGCGGGTGTCACGAAAGCGAGCAGGCGCTCGGTCGCATCGAAGTCTAAGGTTGTGCCCGCTCCTTCGGCGGCAGCGCGCAACACCCGTCGCAGCAGCGCCGGATCCAGTCTCGAGCAGACGCGCGGTCTCAATCGCCAGTTCCGCGGGACCGATTGAAGGTCGAAACGCTCCGCCCTCCGCCTCGCGTCGGCTTGCCGGGAAGTAGCAACAACGGCAGCAGGCGGTCTAAGCTCAGCCTGCCAATGCTGCTCTTCAGCGCGTGCGTTGCCGCCATATGGGCCAGTATCGAGTCAATTTGTGGATTGAATTCGCGCAGGTGCGGCAATAGTTCATGCCGAATGCGATTCCGCGTGTGCGCTAGTGAATCGTTCGATACATCCTGGCGCCAGGGTTGGCCGATGGCCCGCAAATAGTCTTCAATCTGCGCTCGTTGAACCCTCAGAAACGGCCGCACGCAAACTTTGCCGCTCGTCTGGCCATTTTGACCTGCCTTGCCGGAGACACTGTCCATGCGCAGCTCAGGATGAATGCCGCTGAGTCCTTCCGTCCAGGCGCCTCGCAGGAGTTTCATCAGCACCGTCTCCGCCTGGTCGTTTAGGGTGTGAGCCGTTGCTACTTTGTCCGCTTTGCCGCTGGCCAGAACATCACGAAACACCTGGTAGCGCAGGCATCGCGCCGCTGTTTCAACCGACTCTTTGTGTTCGGCCATCCGTTGCCGCGTATCGACTCGAACCACCCCGCAGGCTAGATCGAATTGTTCCGCCAGTGCGCGAACAAAGGCAGCATCCTCGTTAGAAGCCTGTCCCCGCAGTCCGTGCTCAACGTGCAGGACACTCAGAACAATCCCCAGCGCCTCACGCTGCGCCAGGAGTGTACGCATCAGTGCAGTCGAATCGGCGCCACCGGACACAGCAACACACACCCGGTCTCCGGGCGCAAACAGGGCCGTATCGAAAGCCAGCGTTGCCACCTCGGCGACGTTCTCGCATGCATCCTCTATGGTTTTCCTGGCCATGGCTTCGCCGGGAGGTTCAATCCTGCGCCACCCGTTCTTTCTATGGTATCGCCGCCAGAACAAAGCGCGCGGCGCGCAGCAAAGCACTGTCGCCCACACGCTGTACGCACCGTCGGCCGCTCCGGTATACTTCAGCTTTCATGCCGGTTTTCGTCATACTTCCCGCAGCAGGCCTTGGAACGCGCATGGCAACAGGCAGCGCGACCCGCCAGGCTCCAAAGCAATTTCTTGAGTTGCATGGGCAGCCCATTCTGGTGCTGACAGTACGTGCGTTCCTGCATGTACCCACCGTGCATCGTATCTTTGTCGCGGTACGGAAAAGCGAGATGCAGCGCGTCGAAGCTCAGCTGGCCGAGCATGATTTGACTTCAAAGGTTTCCGTAGTCGAGGGCGGCGACACCCGCCAGGATTCCGTCCGCAATGCCATGAAAGCGCTGCCCGCAACTGACGAGGATATTGTCCTGGTTCACGATGCGGTGCGCCCGCTGATCGACGCTGCCACCATTGAACGCACCATTGAATCGGTGATGCACCATCACGCAGCCATCGTTGCCGTGCCCGCCGTCGATACCATTAAGCAAGTGGAACGAACCGCCGACGGCGCCATCATTACCTCCACCATTCCGCGCGAACGCATTGTCCTGGCTCAGACGCCGCAGGGTTTTCGTTTCCGCCTGCTGCGGCAAGCCATGGAAGCCGCGGACATGGATGGATTTGTCGGCACCGATGAAGCTTCGCTCGTCGAGCGCCTGGGAATCGATGTAGCCGTGGTTCCAGGATCGCCGCGCAACTTCAAAATTACGCAGCCAGGGGATCTGGCGCTAGCTGAGTTCTATCTGAGCCAAAGCTGAATCCTCATCAACGCCGCGAAAAAGCCGTGTATCCTGCCTATGGAAGGCCTGCTTCGATGTCGCAGGCAAAGAACTCCCCGGTACTCCGAGAAAGATCGCGATACGACATGATGAGGATTGGATATGGCTGGGACTCCCACGCGTTTAAGCCTGGAGTCCCCTTGAAAATAGGCGGCATCGCCTTCGACCATCCCTCCGGGCTGGCCGGCCACTCCGATGGAGATGTCCTGCTGCACGCCATCACCGATGCGCTGCTGGGCGCTGTCGCCGCCGGCGATATCGGCAGCTTTTTCCCGCCGGGCGACGCGCGATGGAAGGACGCGGATTCTTCGCTGTTCCTGCAAACCGCCCTGGAAGAAATCCAACACGCCGGCTATCGCATTTCCAATGTCGACACTACCCTGGTGCTGGCTGCGCCAAAGATTGGCCCGGTCGCCGAAAGGCTGCGGGAACGGATCGCGGACCTGCTCTCCATCGAACCCGGCGCCGTCGGGATCAAGGCGAAAACTCCTGAAGGCTTGAATCAGGATGACGTGGCAGTCGCACATGCCATCGTGCTGCTGGAGAAAATCGACGAAGATTCCTTGTTAGAACAAATGGCCGCTGCGGCGGAGCCACAAGTAGAGGCCGTGCAGGTGGATGACGTCGTCCGCAAATTGGTGGGACGGACAGCAGGGACGTCGCGGCGCAAGCCCGGATTCAACACCGACGACATTTCCTGATCGCACGCAGCTTCGCAGAAATAGAAAAGCTCGCTGCATCGCCAGCGAGCTTTTCTTTGTCGCACTCAGAAATCGCTAGAAGTGGTACGCGAACCCAATCGCAGGCTGCGACATGATGTAGCGGCGACCCGTGCTGTATCGGCTGATTCCGTAATCAGGAGTATTAAAGATCTGCCCGCGGTACTGCACGCGCAGATCCCAGCTCGGGCTCAACTGGTAGGCAATGCCACCACCGAACAGAACGGTTGGCGCATAGGTTTGTTCCGTATCGTAGGTAGTCGTCTTGTTGCCGATCGGAGTAAAAAACAATAAACCGCCGCCGCCTTCAAGAAACGGATTGAATTTCTTGAATGGGAAGGTGCGCACATACGCCGCCGACGCTTCCTGCATGCCGGTGTAAATTCTGGCGTTGAATGTGCCGCCGGAATTAGCAGTGAACTTGCTGGTGAAATGGCTGTAAGAATAGTTCGCCTCGACTGCTCCGTTGGGCGTGAGCAGATAGCGATAGCCAAGATAGAGGCCCAACCCCAGGGTCGACTTCAGCTGAATCGGCGGATTGGCCGGGGCCAGGGTATTGCCTTCCACATACGGCTGAATCACACCCATGGCGCTAAGATTCACGTCCTGCCGGGCGCCCTCATCCTGTGCATAGCCAATTCCGGCCAGCATTGAAACCAGACACATGATCAAAAACAACTTCTTCATTCGCGAGTGAACCTCTGATCGACCCAAATCCCCATTCAAATTTTCAAACCCGCGTTCCTTGTGCGTCGCACTCCGAAGGAATCTCCGCCCAGGGCGACTGAAACGCGGCCCAATGCCATAATGCAATGCTTCTAGAAGTGGTAGGCGAAGCCGATCGCGGGCTGCTGCATCACGTACCAGCGGTTCGTCTGGAACTGCGCGATCCCGAAATCGATCGACTTAAACACTTCTGCCCGATATTGCACCCGCAAATCCCAACTGGGGCTCAGCTCATACGCGATTCCGCCGCCGGTTAGAAGCGCTGTTGCCTTGGTTCGCGTGCCGGCAAGAGTGTTGGTCCCGGTGTCGTTAATGGGATCGAATATCAGTATGGCCGCGCCTACCTCTGCAAACGGATTGAATTTCTTGTACACAAAGCTGCGGACGTACGCCACTGACCCTTCCTGCAGCGAAGTGTGGAAGGTGTTGCCGTTGATAAAAGGAGCAGAAAATGTCGTATTGAATTGGGAGTATTGATAATTCCCTTCGATAGCGCTGCTCGGCGTCAACATGAAACGGTAACTTAACAGGACGCCCTTACCCCAGTCATTGGTTTGGGTGACTGCATTGCCCGTGATGGTGGGCTGATAAGTGCCGAGGTAGCTGATGCTGGCATCCTGCCGGCTTTCCTGTGCAAATCCAGTCGCTGCCAGCATTGGCAGCAGACAAAACAAAAGAAGCAACTTCTTCATGCGGTAATGAACCCCTCGTCGCCACCTCCACCCGCAGATTTTCTTGCTCTTCCGCGCGCAAAGTTTGGTTTGGCTCTGACTCCGTGACCTGCTCCCAATTGTACCTGTCAGAATGTGCCTACGGCAGGCGCGGACTCATTTTTCCATAGGGTTCGGGGATCGCGGTTGGACGGCAAAAGCAACAAGGGCAGAGATTGACGACTTCTCTGCCCTGCCGCGAACATCGCACACTCCGCTTTTATTGTGGCGGCGGTGGAGGACCATTTTGTCCGTCGGGTGGAGGCGGAGGCGTGCCCGCGCCATCCCCTGCGCCCATGCCACCATTGCGCATGCGATCGCGTCGCTGCTGCATGGCCTGCTCAAATTGCTGCTTCTGCGTATCGGTCATCAGCGCTTCCAGCTTTTGATGCGTATCCATCATCGTCGCGCGCATCTGCTGGTGGCGTTCTTGCGGGCTCAATGCAGAATTGTTCTGGATCGTGTCCATCTGCTTGTGCTGGTCCTGCAGGATGGGCAGCATCTGCTGCTGTTGATCCTGAGTCAGGTTCAACATCTTTGTCAGGCGCCGCAACTGATGCTCCGGGGTTGGCGGCTGATGATGATGCATGGGTTGTGCACCTGGACTGGGTTGTTGATCCGCTGTGCCTTGTGGGGGTGGGGCCGGGGCAGTGTCCTGCGCCAGTAAAGCCGCAGGAACACAAAGAGCCATTCCGAGAACAGCAGCTCCGGTGCCCATTCGAGTAAAAAGTTTTCGAGGATTCATGTTGATTCCTTTCTCCAGGACACGCGCCGCACAGCAATGGAACTCGTAAGAGTCAACTGCAGAAGCACGGTCTGTAGGAGTAGACGTCAAGCGCCGATAGGAAGTTGTGCTCGGCACGAAGAATTCACGCCGCAAAACAATCGCCGCGACACCGCAGACCTCCGCAAGTCGCCATCAAGGTTGCAGAATTGGGACTCGGGAAAAGCCAACTACCACCAGGCCATATAGAGAGCTCAATGTAACGCCACAACTTTATTCGGCACGCAGGGCGTCGACGGGATTGACGGAGGCGGCACGGCGGGCGGGAAAATAGCTCGCCAGCAATGCAGTCGAGGCAAGCACGGCGGCAACCGTGAAAAGCGTTGACGAGTCCCAAGGTTGGACACTGAATAGGAGCTTACGCATCAGCATAGCTCCTGCTACCGAACCCACGAGGCCCAGAGCTACTCCAATTGAAATCAACATTCCGGCCTCTTTGAGAATTAAGGCACAGACCGCGCTCCTCTGAGCGCCGAGCGCGATGCGCACGCCAATCTCGCGAGTTCGCTGGCTCACCGAGTAGGCGACGATGCCATACAGTCCAACGACTCCCAGGATCAGCGCAATTGCAGCAAAGCCGCCCGCCAGCCACGCTGAAGAACGATGCAGATAGGCGGATCGGGAAAGATTGATTCGGTCCACCATAGTCTCCGCACCGGAAGTCAAAATCTGCGGGTCAATTCCATGGATGGTTTGTTCCATCGTCCTGAGCAGCGCTTGCGGGGCTGGCGCGGTTCGCGCGACCACAACGAAGCTACGGTCGGGCCCCTGGTCAAATGGAGTGTAGAGCGCAGGAGGAATGTCGGCGTCCAGTGGGCCTTCTTTCACGTTGGCAATTACGCCAATTATCTCGATAGGCGGCAGCGACTGATCGAAACGGATCTGTTTGCCGAGCGGATCTTCACCGGGAAAATACTTGCGTGCGAAGGATTGATTGACCACGGTGACCAAGGGCTTTGACGCGTCCTCATCCGCGGTGAAATACCGGCCGCGAATTAATCGCGTCCTCAACGTACCGAAATAATCCGCGCTCACCTGGCGGGTATTGGCCTCACGACTTCCGCTCGCGCCAGGCCTGCCAACGATCTCAAAGGTGGAATTGCCGCCATCAACATCGGCAACGGGAAGCGAACGCGCAATCGCCACAATCTGCACTCCAGGCAAGCGCCTGACTTCGCGCACAATTCGCGCCGCCAAAGCCACCTGCTGCTGGTCTTTCGCGTACGCGGTACCCGACGCTCTCAATGGCAATATCGCCAGGTGGTCCGGCTGGAATCCGAGCTCGGTGTGGAGCAGGCGATAGAAACTTTTGCCCAGCAGGCCGGCGCCCACCAGCAACACCATGGCGGTGCACAACTCCAGTACCACGAGACTAGAGCCGAGTCGCCGCCACGCAATTCCCGAGCTGCTGCGGCCTCCTTCCGAAAGGCCGGCCCGCATATTGGCCATCGATAAGCGAGCTATGGGCGTGACTGAAAAAAGCAGCCATGACATACATGCAAGCACGCCGGCGAAGATCGCTACATGGACATCCAATCCGAGATCGCGCAAGTATGGCATATTGGCCAGCATTTCCGCTGGAATCAGCCGTATCAACAATTTCATCGCTGCGTAGGCTGCACCGACGCCGATGATGCTTCCAGCCCCCGCGAGCGCCAAGGCTTCCGTCATAAACTGGCGAATCAGTCGCGCATACGAGGCGCCCAGCGCGCCGCGAACGGCAAACTCGCGTTGACGGGTTTCTGAGCGAACCAGCAGCAAACTCGACACATTGACGCATGCAATCAACAGCAATAGTGCTGCCCCGCTCAGCAAAAGCAGAAGAATCGGGCGCAGATTTCCGACAATTACCTCCGTCAGCGGAAGCACAGTTGCGCCCCTTCCCCCATCGGAATCGGGATACTGCTTCGCCAACTGTTGTGCAATTGAGCTGATGTCGGCTTCTGCCATTTCCGGCGAGATGCCGTCTTTCAGCCGAGCAATGGCGAGTAGCCCATGCTCCCCGCGGCCATCCGCATTGGTGGATTCCCGCAGCGGCGTCCAAAACTCCGCCGGTCCCACGGGCGCGAAATCAAATCCTCGCGGCAGCACTCCGACGATCATGTTCGAGGTGCCGTCTAACGCAACCGTTTTTCCCACCACATCGCGTCGGCCTCCATATCGGCGCTGCCACGCCGCATAACTGAGTAACACCACGGGCGGCGCGCTGAGGGAGTCCTCACCGATACGAAAGTCGCGTCCCAGGATCGGAGCCACGCCAAGCGTGCGAAAGAATCCCCTGCTCACCACTGCACCGTTTACCTGCACGATTCCCGTCGCCGGATGGAGCGTAAAAACATCGTGATCGTAGGCTTCCACCGAACTGAAAACCGTGTTCATCCGCTTCCAATCGAGGTAGTCAAGATAAGAGAGATGAAACGTAGACCCGAGCGGAGTGCTCTCAAAAAGCGCCACCAGCCGCTGCGGGTGCTCGTAGGGCAATGGTTTGATCAGCACTGCATCGACAAACGCAAAAATGGAAACGCTGGCGCAGATGCCAAGTGCCAGGACCACGATGGCAGCGCTGGAAAAGCCGGGATTCTGAGTCAGCTGACGGAGGGCATATCGTATATCCGACCAGATGCTATCAAGCGCCAGTGCTGCATCCACACCTGTGACGCGCTCTTTCATCGTCGCGGGATTACCGAAGCGAAGTCGCGCATCCCGGCGAGCCTCCTCCGGCCGCATCCCTTCAGCAAGATTGGACTCAATTCGCATTTCGATATGTGATTTGAGTTCGGCGTCGATTTCCCGCTCCATGTTGGAACGGAAGAAGAGGTTCATAATGCGGCGAATGAGCAGCATGAAATCACCTCACGCATACTGAAGTATGGCGCGAATGCCCTTTACTAATTGTTCGAAACTTTTCTCTGCTTCTTGCAGTTGTTTCAGCCCCAGCGCGGTGATCCTGTAGAACTTTGCGTTTCGTCCCGTGTCCGTCTGCGCCCACTCGGACCGAATCCACTTGTGGAGTTCCATCCGATGCAGTGCTGGATACAGCGACCCCTCTTCGACTTTCAGCAAGTCATCAGAGACTCGTTGAATGTGGACTACCATGCCATACCCATGCAGCGGACCCACTTGCGAGAGGGTTTTGAGCACCAGCAGGTCCAGACTTCCCTGAAGGTCATTTCTTGCCATGCGGCCACCCCTATACATCTTGGTATATGAACAATAGCCCCAGAAGTATAGGTATGTCAACCGTGGAAATGTCGAAGTCTTACCTACGAACCTTTTTCCACTTGAAAGTGGAATGGATCGCCGCGCTCCTTGGCCATCGATTCGACCACTTTCAAAAATGCCAGCGAAGCATGCGATAGATTCGCCTGCCTGCGATGCACCACGCGCAGTCGCCGTTCAAACGCCAGCTCCGGCACCCGCAGCTGCACCAGTTCTCCGCGTTCAATTTCCTGCCGCGCTGTCAGACCCGGCAACAGAGCCACGCCATTTCCCATCGCGACAAAACGCTTAATGGCTTCCAGGCTGGGCAACTCCACCGCCATGTTCAGCGGCGTCTTGTGGCGTTGAAATGCCTGCATCACTTTTTGCCGCAGCGGCGAAGGCACATTGTGGGCGACAAAATTCTCCGCTCCCAAATCGCGGATAGAAACCTGCTTGGCACGCGCCAGCGGATGTCCGGGATGCATGACAAACACCAGGTCATCGCGATAGACCACGATCGATCGAATCTGCGGATCGTCGGGCCGATAGGAAACGATGCCCATTTCCACCGAATGCTGCAGCAGTTCCTCCGCCATGCGGCTGGCCAGCGATCGATGCACTGTCACATGAATCTGCGGAGACAGGCGGCGAAACACATCAATCACCGGCAGCAGATAGAGACATGTGTATTCGTTGGCCGCGACGTTTAATCGGCCGCGATGCAGCGATCGCAACTCCGACAAAGCTGTTGTCGCCTCGCCACGCAGGTTCAACAATCGCTCTGCATACTCCTGCAACAACTCGCCTGCAGCCGTCAGCGTGGCGTCGCGGGCTCCACGGTCGAATAACACCTCATCCATTTCCACTTCAAGCTTGCGGATGACCTGGCTAATGGCCGGTTGGGTGCGATGCAGTTTTACCGCAGCGCGCGAAAAGCTTTTCTCCTCCGCAACCGCCATAAAAGTTTCCAACTGAAACAAGTCCATCTGCTGTCCTTAAATGATGGAGTTCATGGTGCAAGTCCGTGAATAATATATTCTAATACCAATAGAAGTTTACATTAGATAACTTTATGCTAATGTAAGAGAACAAAGGCTGTTTCTACTTTGTCACCCATAAGGGGATGTCATGAGTCAGGATCAAATCTTTTTCTTCGATACCACGCTTCGCGACGGGGAACAATCGCCCGGCTGCAGCATGTATATGGCAGAGAAAGTTCGACTGGCCAAGCAGTTGGAATCGCTCGGTGTCGACGTCATTGAGGCCGGGTTCGCAATTGCCTCCGAGGGCGACTTCGCCTCGGTTCGACAAGTGGCGCACGAAGTGAAGGGGCCGCGCATCTGTTCCCTGTCGCGCGCCAAGGAAGAAGATATCGTCGCTGCCGCCCGCGCACTCGAGCCCGCAGCTAAATCTAGAATCCACATCTTTCTCGCCAGCTCCGACATTCATCTGGAATACAAACTGCAAATTTCGCGTGAGCAGGCCCTGGAACTGACCGACAAATCCGTTCGCATGGCCCGCAACTATGTGGATGACGTTGAGTTCTCGCCGGAAGACGCGTCACGCTCTGACAGAGATTTTCTGGTTGAGATGGTTCAGGTTGCGGTCGATGCCGGAGCCACCGTCATCAACATGCCTGACACCGTGGGATATACCGTTCCTCACGAATATGCTTCCATGTTCCGGCTGATGAAAGATCGGATTCGCGGCGCTGAAAACGTTGTCTATTCCAGCCACTGCCATAACGACCTTGGTCTGGCCGTAGCGAATAGCCTGGCGGCGCTCGAAGCCGGAGCGCGGCAGGTGGAATGCACCATCAATGGGATCGGAGAACGAGCGGGCAACGCTGCACTGGAAGAATTGGCGGCCGCCATACATGTGCGTCACGATCAATTGCCGTTCAGGCACAATCTCGACCTGAAGCAGTTGTATCCCACCAGCCAGATGTTAAGCGAGGTCATCACCTTCGCACCCGCACCGAATAAAGCGGTTGTCGGAAGCAATGCCTTCTCACACGAAGCCGGAATCCATCAGCACGGCGTCATGTCCAATCCTCTGTGCTACGAAATTATGACCCCGTCGCAGGTCGGTGTACCTGCGAACAAAATGGTTCTGGGAAAGCATTCCGGACGCCACGCGTTGAATCATCGCCTGAAGGAACTGGGCTACAGTTTGAGCCGCACAGATCTGGATTTGGCCTACCAGCGATTTGTCGAAGTCGCAGACCGCAAGAAATCTGTCTTCGATCAGGATCTGGTCAGCATTATGCTGACGCATTTGCGCCAGTCGCCAAGCCTGGGCCAGCACGGTTCGTCCGGTTCGACAGCTGTCGCTGCGCCGCAGGCGTGACCCAGCCGTCGCACAAGACTGCAGTCAACCGATAAACGGAAACCGGCCGCGCATCGAACGCCAGGCCCCCTACGCAGGAGTTTGAATGGCAACAGAAATCAAGGTCACCCTGGTTCCCGGAGACGGCATTGGCCCCGAAGTCACCCACGAAGCAGTTTTGATTCTGGAAGCGATCAGCCAGTGGAGCGGCTCTGTATTTCACTTCACAGAGAAGCCGATCGGCGGCGTTGCCATTCGTCAGCAGGGATCACCCCTACCGCCGGCGACGCTCGAAGCAGCCCTCGACAGCGATGCAGTATTGTTGGGCGCGGTGGGCGGAAACGAGTTCAATTTGCTGCCTCCGGATAAGCGTCCGGAAGCCGGCCTGTTGCAGTTGCGGCAAGCCTTGGGCGGCTTTGCGAATCTTCGCCCGTCCGTTGCGTATGCACCGCTCAGCAACAATTCTCCGTTACGTCCAGAAGTCACCGACGGCGCCGACATTCTGTTTGTGCGCGAATTGCTGGGCGGTTTGTACTTCGGCACGCCGCGTTCATGGAATCGCGATACGAATGTCGCGCTCAACACCATGGTCTACACGCGCGAGGAAGTAGTCCGCGTGGCGCGCATCGCGTTTGAATTGGCGCAAAAGCGTCGCCATAAAGTCACCTCGGTGGACAAGGCGAACGTGCTGGAAGTTTCGCAGTTGTGGCGTGCCACGGTGACGGAGATTGCCGCGGAATATCCCGACGTGACGCTGGAACATCAATATGTCGACGCCTGCGCCATGCACCTGATGAATACTCCGCGCAACTTCGATGTGGTGCTGACGGAAAATTTATTCGGCGACATTCTCTCCGATGAAGCTGCGGTCATCACCGGTTCGCTTGGAATGCTGCCCTCCGCAACCATTGGCGGCAAAGTCAATTTATATGAACCGGTCCATGGTTCGGCTCCGGATATCGCCGGTACAGGAAAAGCAAATCCTCTGGGTGCCATCCTGACTGCGGCGATGTTGCTGCGTCATTCCGCAGGCATGGAGCAGGAAGCGCAGGCAATTGAAACCGCCGTGCAACGCGTGTTGGCCGCCGGCTATCGTACCGCGGATTTGGCCCGCACCAATCAACCCGATCAGCAAATTGTCAGCACCAAAGAGATGGGGAAACATGTCTTCGAAGTGCTGAACGAAATCATCGATTGCAACCAGGCGATGCACGCAGTCTAGTTTTTTCGCGGCATCATCGTTCGCGAATCGGCAACGCCACCGCCTCCACGCACCTCAAGCATAGTGAAAGAATATGGCCAATAAAAACACACTTTTTCAGAACATCTGGGACGCTCACATCGTCACCGAGCCGGTTGGCGAGCCAGCCCTGCTCTATATCGATCTGCATTTGATCCATGAAGTCACTTCCCCGCAGGCTTTCGAGGGACTGCGTCTCGCCGATCGCACCGTTCGCCGCCCCGATCGCTCGGTTGCGACTGTCGATCACAATGTTCCCACGATCGCCGCGGATCGCCTGATCATTCAGGACGCCATCGCCTCCAAACAGATTGAGACACTGCGCCGCAATTGTAAGGAATTCGGCATTGAATTGTTCGACGTGGATTCGAAGCAGCAAGGCATCGTGCACATCATCGGCCCGGAACTTGGATTCACAAAACCGGGCATGACCATTGTGTGCGGCGACAGCCATACCAGCACTCACGGCGCTTTTGGGGCGCTCGCCTTCGGCATCGGCACCAGCGAAGTGGAGCACGTTCTGGCCACGCAATGCCTGCCGCAATCGAAGCCGAAAACTTTCCGCATTTCGGTCGAAGGTGAACTGCCGCCCGCCGTCACTGCGAAAGATATCGCGCTAGGCATCATCGGCCGCATCGGCACCGACGGAGCCACCGGCTATGTTGTCGAGTACGCCGGCTCCGCCATTCGCTCGCTATCGATGGAAGGCCGCATGACCGTCTGCAATATGAGCATCGAGTCAGGTGCGCGCGCCGGCATGATCGCTCCCGATGAAACAACCTTTGCCTATCTCAAAGGCCGCCCGCAGTCTCCCAAGGGAAAACAGTGGGATGAGGCTGTCGAACATTGGAAGTCATTGCCCTCCGCTCCCGATGCGAAGTTTGATCGCGAGTTAATAATCGACGCGAAGGAGTTAACGCCATTTGTTACCTGGGGAACACATCCCGGCATGGTGGTTTCTGTCACAGGAGCTGTCCCGACACCCGCGTCGGCGCCGACCGATTCCGAACGCCGCGCCTACGAGCGCGCTTTGGAATACATGGCGCTCGAGCCTGGCACGAAGATGGAGAATGTTCCTATCGACCGCGTCTTTATTGGCTCCTGCACCAATGCTCGGATTGAAGATTTACGCGCGGCCGCGAAAATCGTCAGTGGCTACAAGGTGAACACCCACGTGCGCGCCATGGTCGTTCCCGGCTCGCAACAGGTGAAAGCCGAAGCCGAGAAAGAAGGTCTTGATCGCGTGTTCCGCGAGGCTGGTTTTGAGTGGCGCGAGCCCGGTTGCTCCATGTGTCTCGGCATGAATCCAGACATTCTGGAGCCCGGTGAACGCTGCGCCTCCACCAGCAACCGCAACTTTGAAGGCCGTCAGGGCCGCGGCGGAAGAACGCATCTTGTCAGCCCAGCGATGGCAGCCGCAGCCGCAATCGCCGGCCATTTCACCGATGTTCGCAATTGGGAGTTTCGAGCCTAGCCATGAAACCATTTCGCAATCACACGTCAAAGGTCGCGCCGCTCGATCGAGTCAATGTCGATACCGACCAGATTATTCCCAAGCAGTTTTTAAAGCGCATTGAACGCACCGGCTATGGAGAGTTTTTGTTCTTCGATTGGCGTCGAGGCGCGGACGGCGCACCGAATCCGGAGTTCTCTTTGAACAAGCCGCATCACCAGGGCGCGGAGATTCTGGTTGCAGGCCGCAACTTCGGCTGTGGCTCTTCTCGCGAACACGCGGCCTGGGCGCTCAGCGACTTCGGCTTTCGCTGCGTCATCGCTCCCAGTTTCGCCGACATCTTTTATTCCAATGCCGCAAAGAATGGCATTCTGCTGGTCACGCTTCCAGATGAGAAAGTCGCTGTACTTCTGGAGCGGGCCAAGGTACCGGGCTACCTGCTGCACGTCTCTCTAGAATCGCAAACCGTGAAGGACGACCTGGGCTTCGAGGAATCTTTCACCATCGACCCCTTCCGCCGTTCCTGCCTTCTTGAGGGCCTGGACGACATTGGCCTGGCGATGCGGCACACGTCCGCGCTCGATGCGTATGAGAAAAAACACGACGCCGCTTTCTGGACTGCACCACGGCAACCCCAGGGAGCAAATGCGTGAGCGCCGACGGCAAACAAGATATGACCCACAATCCAAAACACAATAGTGTTCCCCTGACTGAAGGACCCAGCCGCGCCGCAGCGCGTGCCATGCTGCACGCCATCGGCTTCAATCGCGAAGACCTCGCCAAGCCCATCATCGGCATCGCCAACACCTGGACCGAAATTGGTCCCTGCAATTTCCACCTCCGCACGCTTGCCGAGGCCGTTAAACAAGGCATTCGCGACGCCGGCGGCACTCCCATGGAGTTCAACACCGTTACGATTTCCGACGGAATTACCATGGGCACACAAGGCATGAAGGCTTCGCTGATCAGCCGCGAAGTGATTGCCGACTCTGTCGAACTGGTCGCGCGCGGAAATCTTTTCGACGGATTAGTCGCGATTGCAGGTTGCGACAAAAATATGCCAGGTACCGTGATGGCGCTGGCTCGTCTCGATATTCCATCGTTAATGATTTACGGAGGTTCGATCGCCCCGGGCCATCTGCATGGAAAAGATCTGACCGTGCAGGATGTGTTTGAGGCACAGGGCTCCTTCGCTGCAGGCAAGATCGATGCGGCCCAATTGAAGGCCGTCGAGATGAACGCCTGTCCCGGAGCTGGGGCCTGCGGCGGACAATTCACGGCGAACACCATGGCCATGGCATGCGAATTTCTCGGCATCTCTCCGATGCATTTATCCGGCGTGCCTGCGCTCTCTCCGGAGAAAAATGCAGCGTGCCGCGCCGCCGGAGCGATGGTTCTGGAGCTGGCGAAGAAAGATCTACGCCCCTCGAAAATCATCACGCGCGCATCGCTGGAAAATGCAATTGCCAGCGTGGCAGCTTCCGGCGGATCAACGAACGCCGTGCTGCACCTGATCGCAATCGCACACGAGGCAGGGATCGATCTGACTGTCGACGATTTCGATCGCATCAGCCGCAAGACTCCGTCTGCTCGCCGATATGAAGCCAGGCGGACGCTACGTTGCCACGGATTATCAAGCGGCCGGTGGTAGTCGTCTGTTGGCGAAGCACATGCTCGCAGGAAATCTGCTGGATGGCACTCAGATGAATGTCTCCGGACGCACGCTGGCGGAGGAAGCCGCGCTCGCCAAGGAACTGTCTGGCCAGAAAGTGATTCACAGCCTCGAAAGCGCATTGAAGCCGACCGGCGGGCTCGTAATTCTGAAAGGCAATATCGCTCCCGAAGGTTGCGTGATTAAAGTTGCAGGACATGAGCGCCTGACACACACCGGTCCCGCCCGCGTTTTTGAAAATGAAGAGGCGGCATTTCACGCTGTGGAAGCGCGCACTCTGAAGCCGAATGACGTCGTCGTCATTCGCAATGAAGGCCCGCGCGGTGGACCCGGTATGCGCGAGATGCTGCAGGTCACGGCTGCCATCGCCGGCATTCCAGAGTTGAGCGACACGGTTGCGCTACTGACGGATGGTCGCTTCTCCGGCGCCACTCGCGGTTTAATGGCCGGCCACGTCTCGCCGGAAGCCGCCCTTGGAGGACCGATCGCCGCGCTGCGCGATGGCGACACCATTGTGTTCGATATTCCCAAGCGTGAGTTGCGCGTCGAACTGACGGACAAGGAACTTGCCGCGCGCATGAAAGATTGGAAAGCTCCGGCGCCGAATTCTCCTCGCGGAGTCTTTCGGAAATATGCCGAAAAGGTTTCTTCCGCTTCCCGCGGAGCCGTCACGAATTATTGATGAAGAGGATGATCATGGATAAGCGTAAAAAAATAGCCGACACCCATCACAACGCACCCGATACTGCCATCTACACCCAGCCGACACCCTTGACCGGCGCGGAAACCGTATGGGCAACTCTCGTCGGCGAGGGCGTGCGAGATGTATTCGGCTATCCCGGCGGCGCCATTCTTCCGGTCTACGACGCGCTGCGCAAGTTTCCCATCCGGCACATCCTGGTTCGCCATGAACAGGGCGCAGCGCATATGGCGGACGGCTATGCGCGTGCCTCCGGTCGCGTGGGAGTCGCAATGGCCACATCTGGTCCGGGTGCGACCAATCTTGTCACCGGAATTGCGACCGCCATGCTCGACTCGATACCCATGGTCTGTGTCACTGGTCAGGTATCAAGCAAAGTGCTGGGCACCGACGCTTTTCAGGAAGTCGACATCACCGGCATCACGCTTCCCATCACCAAGCACAATTTTCTAGTGCGGCGCACAGAAGATATTGCCCCTGCGCTGCGCCAAGCTTTTCGCATCGCGCAGTCAGGACGACCCGGTCCAGTGCTGGTCGACATCACCAAAGATGCGCAGCAAAATACCGCCGTCTTTGACTTTGCCGCTGCTGCGCCGCAACCCTATCGCCCGCATCCTATGCTCTCGGCGGATTCAGCCTCGATCCGCGAAGCATTGGAGTTATTGCGCACGGCGAAACGTCCGGTCATTTTGGCGGGGCAAGGCATTCTGCATTCGGGCGCCATGGAACAAGTTCGCGCTCTGGCGGAGCGGACACAAATTCCCGTCGCCTGCACTCTGCTGGGGCTCACGGCCTTCCCTGCTTCGCATCCGTTGAACCTTGGCATGATGGGCATGCACGGCGAAAGCTGGGTGAACCACGCAATTCAGCAGGCGGATCTGCTGATTGCGTGCGGCATGCGCTTTGACGATCGCGTTACCGGCTCACTTTCTACCTATGCGCCCAACGCGAAGAAAATTCACATTGAGATCGATCCGGCAGAGATCAACAAAAATGTTCACGTCGATGTGGGCCTGATTGGCGACTTGAAAGAAATCTTGGAAACCTTATTGCCGCGCTTGCCGGGCCGCGATGGCGCTGCCTGGCTACATGCGATTTCCGCGATGAAGGGCGACGCTTCTGTGCATGACATTCAGCAACTGCCTGACAACGGACATCTGTATGCCGCGCACGTCATCAACGATATCTGGCGTGTCACCAACGGAAATGCGATTGTCGTCACCGACGTCGGCCAGCATCAGATGTGGGAGGCGCAATATTACAAGCATGACAGCCCGCGTTCGTTAATCACTTCCGGCGGTCTGGGAACCATGGGGTTTGCGCTGCCCGCGGCGATCGGCGCGAAAATCGCCTGCCCGGAAAAAGAAGTCTGGGTCATCGCCGGCGATGGCGGTTTTCAGATGACTTGTCCCGAACTGGCGACCATCGTGCAGGAGCAGTTGAAGATCAATATCGCCATCGTCAACAACGGCTTCCTGGGGATGGTGCGGCAGTGGCAGGAAACCTTCTACGAGAAGAATTATGAATGCACGCCGCTGATCAGCCCTGACTTCGTCAAGCTGGCGGATGCACATGGGATTCGTGGCGCCCACGTGAACCGACGCGCCGACGTGATCTCCACGGTCGAAACCGCGCGCCAGCATCCCGGAGCATTTCTGATCGACTTCCAGGTGGAGCAGGAGGATTCTGTCTATCCCATGATTGCTCCTGGAGCTGCATTGCATGAGATGATCCGCCGTCCGAAACATAACCCACTCGTCGAAACAGCGACGGAAGAGTAGGAGCCCGAACCCATGTTGCATACCTTCGTAGCGCTGGTTGAAGACAAAACGGGACTGCTGGCTCGCGTGACCTCTCTGTTCCGGCGGCTGAATGTCAACATCATTTCGCTGACCGTCGGCGGCACTGAAACTGTCGGCGTGTCGCGAACCACCATCGTCGCCGAAGCGGCGGAAGATCGTGCTCCGCGCATCATGGCGTCTCTCTATAAGCTGGAAGGCGTTCTCGACGTCGACGATGTGGGCCGCCATTCCGCCGTCATTCGCGAACTGGCGATGCTGAAAATCGCCGCCGACCAAAACACTCGCTCCGATCTGTTTCAGCTGGCCGAGGTCTTTCGTGCCCGCATTGTCGACCTGGCCCCGGAATCGATGATGATGGAAATTACCGGAAGCGCAAGTAAAATTGAAGGACTGGTACAGATCCTGGTCCAGGGGAACTACCGTATTCTTGAAATGGCGCGCACCGGACGCATGGCGATGCGGCGCGGACATCACGCCAGCTCGAGTGCTGGAAGCGCTCGGCGATACCACCCCGCGCATCGATCCAAAAACTTTTTCTGGCGTTTTGAAGCACGAAGCGCCCGACCTGCTTGAAGACGAACACCACGCATAATTTACCCACACGGAGAGAAACGATATGGCGAAAACCTACCACGACGAAGATGCAGACCTGACATTGATCCGGCAGAAGAAGGTGGCCATCATCGGCTACGGCTCCCAGGGACATGCGCATGCGCTCAACCTGAAGGATTCAGGAGTTGAGGTTCGCATTGGGTTGCCGGAGGGCAGCAAATCCAAAGCGCGCGCAGAAAAAGTTGGCCTCCAGGTAATGACTACTGCCGACGCGGCGAAATGGGCGGACGTCATTATGGTGTTGACGCCGGACCAGACGCAAGGGAAAATTTACGCCGACTCCATTGCGCCGTACATGACGGCCGGCAAAACCCTGATGTTCGCGCACGGGTTCAACATCCGCTATGACACCATTCATCCCCCCGCCACGGTCGACGTCAGCATGGTGGCCCCGAAGGCTCCTGGCCATCGTGTGCGCGAAGTATTTGTCGAGGGCGGTGGTACTCCTGGCCTGGTTGCCATTCAGCAGGATGCCAGCGGACAAGCGCTTGCATTGGCGCTTTCCTACGCGAAGGGCATTGGCTGCACTCGCGCCGGCGTAATCGAGACCACATTCAAGGAAGAGACTGAGACCGATTTGTTCGGCGAGCAGGCCGTGTTGTGCGGCGGCGTCAGCGCGTTGATCAAGGCTGGCTTTGAAACCTTGACCGCGGCCGGCTATCAGCCAGAAGTCGCTTATTTCGAGTGCATGCATGAGCTGAAGCTGATCGTCGACCTCATCTATCGCGGCGGCCTGGCTTATATGCGCCACTCCATTTCTGACACTGCGGAATATGGTGATTACACCGCCGGACCGCGCATCGTGACCGATCAAACCCGTGCTGCAATGAAGCAGTTGCTGGCGGAAATCCAGGATGGAACCTTCGCGAAAAACTGGTTGAACGAAAATGCGACCGGTCGCAAGTGGTTTGAGGAGCAGCGTCGCAAGGAGGCCCAGCACTCCATTGAAAAGACTGGGGCTCCGCTGCGTGCGGCCATGCCGTTCCTTGATCCGGTCACGGTAAAGGACGGCGCAGTCGAGTCGGCGGAAAAGCCAGTACCTGCGACTGTGGGCGCATAGTTCGACTGTTTTCTCTGTTATGGACCGATGAGGTGTGCAAGATTACAAGCGCGCTTCATCGGTGTTTCCCTAATCGCGCCACAAGCGCAATATTTTTCATTCCGTCGCAACATGGCGGTTGTAACCTTGAGTGATCTATTCTGTGAGCTACCACTATGGCCTCTCCGACGCAATCGATCGCTTTACCCACGGACTTACCGCCAGGATTGTCCGTCCTCCACACCCCAGAGCCACAGGTTCTGGAGGCGCTTCGTCGTGTCCGCCAGCTGGATGGCTTGACCGACGCGGAATACCATTGGCTGATCCAACATAGTTGGGAGTTCGTTGCCCCCGCGGGAACACGCCTCTTCAGCGATGGCGATCCTGCGACCCATATGACCATCCTGCTTGCCGGAGAAATCCAGGTGAGGCGGCAGCATGCGGCACATGGCAGCTTGTTTATCGGACGGTCCGGTCAAATCACCGGTGTGCTTCCCTTCTCCCGTATGAAAACCACCGGGGGCAGCGGATACGTATCTGAAGAGCTTTGGGCATTGCAGGTTCCTCGTGACCAGTTCCCGGAAATGCTGGTCGCCATTCCGTCCATGGGACAGCGCTGCGTTTCGATCCTGCTGGACCGCGTCCGCGAAGTCACTCGGCTGGAGCAGCAATCAGAAAAATTAAGCGCATTGGGAAAGCTGGCCGCGAACCTTGCCCATGAACTCAACAATCCGGCCAGCGCGGCGCAACGCGCCAGCAGCAATCTGATGGAGGAGTTGCGCGCCTACGGAAAAATCAGCTTCGAAGCCGGACAGCTATGCCTGACGAACGAGCAGGAAGAGCAGTACATGGAATGGAATCGCGAGATTCGTTGCGCCATTGAAGGACGGGCAAAGGCGCAGAATCCCATGGAAGCCGGCGCGCTGGAGGAACGATTGAATCGCTGGCTGGAGCCGCGTAAGCTAGCCAATCCCTGGACCATCGCTCCCGTTTTTGCCGAGGCAGGCGTTCAACCAGAGGACCTGGCGGTGCTGGATAGGTTTCTGAATGCCGAGGCTGCCAACGTCGCAATTACCCACTTCGCCTCGACCCTGCGCGCCGAAAGCATGACCGGAGCGGTGCTTGAATCCACCGCCAGAATCTTCGACCTGATTCGTGCGATCCAACAATATTCCCACATGGATCAGGCCCCGCTGCAGGATATCGATCTGGCCCAATCGCTGGAAAATACGCTGACCATGCTGCATTACAGAATGGATGACGTGAAGGTGGTGCGTGAGTTTGATCCTCACCTGCCTCGCATCGCAGCGAATGGCAGCGAATTAAATCAAATCTGGATGGCGCTGCTGGAAAACGCTTTGGACGCGATGCAGGATCATGGAACCATCCGAGTCACCACGCAAAACGCGGGCGACATGGTACGGGTTGAAATCTGCGACGACGGTCCAGGGATACCGCCAGAATTGCATAGTCGAATTTTTGAGCCGTTTTTTACGACCAAGCCGCCTGGGAAAGGCGCTGGATTGAGCCTCGATACGGTGAGTCGAATCTTGAGTCGATATCGCGGATTCATCAATCTGGAATCGAAGCCGGGTTCCACCTGTTTCCAGATTCGGATTCCTTCGCAACAGGCCGGAGCCTATTGAATCCGGCCACAAAATTACTTTTCGATCTCCACCCCGCGCCAGAACGCGACATGATTCTTGATGGCGCGAGCGGCCGGTTTCGGATCCGGATAATACCAGGCAGCATCCGAATTTTCCTGCCCGTCCACCAGGATGGTGTAATACCGCGCCTGCCCTTTCCAGGGACAAGTTGAGATCGTCGAACTGGACCGAAAAAACTCACGATCGATCGAATCGTGGGGAAAATACACATTCCCTTCTACGAGTTGCGTTTTTTCACTTTCCGCCAACACTTTTCCGTTCCAAACTGCTTTCGCCATATATTCGCCTAAAACTCCCTCATCTACAACAATATCAGATACGTCGCCTTTGGGTGTTACCTGCGGCCGCCAGCATCGCTGCATGCAAAAGGGGGACGCACCTGGGCGCGTCCCCTTTTTAAACCTGCGATTCACCTTTGCCATGCCAGCGAAGCCGGCAACTACATGGTGCTTGCGCTGCCCGACTTCTTCACAGAATCAATGTGGATGCTGTTATTTGTGGCATCGACTGTCGCCACCACCTTCACTTTGTCGCCGTAGTAAGGCTGCACAGCGTCGGTGTTGTCGATCGCCCAAACCTTATTGTTCGAGTCGACAAAAACTGCCTTTTGTCCGGACTTGATACAACTCTTCACACATTCTGGTGTGTGCATGGACGCACCACATTTAGAATCGCCAATCCAGCCAGTGAGTTTGTGGGTTTTGGCTGTCTGTGCTCCGGCAAAGGCCGTCATGCTTACAAGGGCTAGTACAAATGCAATGCGTTTCATTTTTTGACTCCTCAAAACTTTCTTCCCCGCGGGGAGCTCGATCTGCGATCTGATCCGTTGTACGGGCTGGTTGAAACCAGTGGCAAACGCCGACGCAGTCCCGCCAAAATAAGTGGATGAATTTTCAGCCGTACCATAGCGGATATCTTCGCCGGAATTACTTCGCGCGGTCCTGAATCATCTTGATCCTGGCGTTGAACCGGTCCCGAGCCATGGGATATTTCTCGATCATCTGCGCTGTTTGGCGCATAAACGGAAAACCTGTTTTGGACGTATAAGTTTCTCGAAATGGATAGAACTTGGCGAAAACAAGGATCCCTTCCCCATTCGAGTCGAGATAGAGATCGGATTTGACCGCTCCGTGAATCACCAAAGAAGCTGCCATTTCCCAATAGCTGATCACTTGGCGAAAATAAGCATTCTCCTGCGACCCTGCGCTCTGCAACACCGCAAGAAACTCCTCCGGCGTCTTCGGATTGAATTCGAACACAGTCCAATGGCGCGCCTTGCGAAGCACTTCCTCTCGGCGAAGATCGTACAGCTTCAAAATAATATCAGCGTCGTTGTGCGTTGCGATCTGACTTTCCATCCCTGTTCACTTTCCTGGCTCGATTGTATCGGCCGCCTGTAATTGTAGTTGTGACGCCGATCATGCAATGTTAGGCGACAGTCGCGGCAGCAGCTTCGACTGGCTTTGCTTCCGGCTCTCGCGCATCGCCGATGCGTTCTTCGTAATGGCAAACGACTGCCTTCGCAGGCGTCGCCGGTGCTTCTTCTTTCCCCTTCTTACCGCGACCCTTGCTGCGCTTTTCTTCCGCCGCAGCCTGCTTCTCGTTATTCGGGCAAACAAGATAGACGCCCGACTTCAGCGACTTCTCCAGCAGGTACGGGCTGCCGCATTCCGGACACGTTTGCGGTACTGGCTTTAGATTCGAAGTAAAGTTGCACTTCGGATAATTCGTGCAGCCATAGAAGAAATTCCCTCGCCGCGCCTTGCGCTCCGCAATATCTCCAATACCGCAGGTCGGACACTTCACCCCAGTCAGGTTCTGCTTGATGTACTTGCATTTCGGATAGCCGCTGCAACTCACGAACTCGCCGTATTGCCCCGTCCGCAACACCAGTTGCATACCGCACTTCGGGCAGGTCTCATCCAGCGGAACCGCAGGCTTCTGCTGTTGCTTGTGCGTCAGTTTGCGAATCGTCTTGCAGGGCGGATCTTCGTTATATCCCGGACACGCCATGAACTGTCCGAAGGGACCATTCCGCAGCACCATGACCCTTCCGCAGTTCTCGCAGAACTCTTCCTCGGCTTCTGCTCCCTGCGCTTCTGCTGCCTGCAGATTGGGTTTGCCCTCATAATTCTCGCGGGTAAATTTACAGCTCACCTGCTCTACAACAAGCTTGCGATCCGGAGCGGCAACTCCACTCAAACCAGCTTCCAATTCTTTTCTGTTTTTCGCAGTAACAGCTGCAGGCGCAATTCCAGTGCCGCCTGTCGTCTTCACAGTCATCGGATAGTCGAGCTTGCCCTCAATCTTTTTGATCGCCTTCTTCGCATCCTTTTCCCACGCGGAGCTGGCAATCGTGACCGGCTTTTTCTTGTCATACGCCGAGCAGGCGTAAAACGAACCGAACTTGCCCCACTTCAACACCAACGGCGCGCCGCACTCCGGACATTTCTCGTTCGTCGGCTGTTCCATCCGCTTGATGTCTTCCATGTTCTTATCGGCGACTTTCAATTCCTCCTGGAAATATCCGTAAAAGCCGCTCAGCAAGTCCGTCCACTTTTCCGTGCCGTCTTCAACCGCATCCAATTCCACTTCCAACTTCGCCGTGTACGCAGGATCGAAGATGTACGGAAAATTCTTCACCAGAAGATCGTTCACCACCTGGCCAAGCTCCGTCGGATAAAACTTGCCCGAACCCTTCGGCGGAACCTTCACGGCGTATTCGCGATCCTGAATCGTGCTGATGATCGAAGCATACGTCGAAGGCCGGCCAATGCCGCGCTCCTCCAGCTCTTTCACTAGCGAAGCCTCATTAAAACGAGGCGGCGGCTCGGTGAAATGCTGCTCCGGCTTCAGCTGTTTCAGATTCAGCGCCTGCCCATCGTTCAACTCCGGCAGTCGATTGCTCAACGCTTCATCGTCGGCGTCTTTCGTGTCCTTGGCTTCTTCGTAAATTTTCAGAAAGCCGTCGAACTTCAACACCGAGCCAGTGACGCGATAATCGTAATTGCGATCGGACTTGGCGACAATATCCACCGTCGTCTGATCGAAGACCGCTTGCACCATCTGCGACGCGACAAACCGCTGCCAGATCAGTTTGTATAGCTTGTACTGCTCATCGCTCAGGTAGCGCTTAATCTCATCCGGCGCTAGTTCCACGTTGGTCGGACGAATCGCTTCGTGCGCGTCCTGCGCATCTTTTTTGCCTTTGAATACATTCGGGCTTGCCGGCAAATATTTTTCGCCCAGCTTCTTTCCGATATACGCCCGCGCATCTTGAATCGCATCCGGCGACACTCGAACCGAATCGGTTCGCATGTAGGTGATCAAGCCGACGGTTCCCTGGCTGCCGACCTCGACGCCTTCATACAAACGCTGCGCCACACCCATCGTCCGCCGCACATTGAAGCCCAGCTTCCGCGACGCATCCTGTTGCAGCTTGCTGGTGATGAACGGAGCTGTTGGATTCTGACGACGCTCCTTCTTTTCTACCGAGCGAACCTTCCAGTCCGCCGTCTTTAGCGCTGCGACAATTGCATCCGTCTCCGCCTGGTTTGGCAGCGAGGGCGCATTCACCGTTTCCACCGTGGCCCGCTTGCCGTCGATTCCCATGAAGCGAGCGGTAAATTCCTGACCCTCTTTGCCGCCTCCCAACACTGGCGTCAGTTGCGCATCGAGCGTCCAATATTCGACCGGCTGAAATGCTTTGATCAATCGTTCCCGCTCCACAATCAATCGCACAGCGACCGTTTGCACGCGGCCCGCGGATAATCCGCGCCGCACTTTGTCCCACAACAGCGGGGAAATCTGATAGCCCACGATGCGATCCAGCACGCGCCGCGTCTGTTGCGCATCCACCAACCGCGCATCCACCTGGCCCGCATGTTGAAACGCCGCCTTCACCGCCTTCTGCGTGATCTCGTTAAACGTGACTCGCTGAATCGTCGCCTTGTTGCGAAGCTGTGGCTTCAACTGCAATTCCAGATGCCACGCAATCGCTTCACCTTCGCGGTCCGGGTCAGGCGCCAGGTACACAGCATCGGCAGTTCCCGCCAGCTTCTTCAGCCGGTCCACTACCTTCTCTTTGCCGGGCATCACAATCAGCTCGGGCTCGAACGTGCCATCTTCCAGGTCGACGCCAATTTTGCTTTTCGGCAGATCCATAATGTGGCCAAGCGAGGCCTCCACGATGAAATCCTTGCCGAGATACTTGTTGATCGTCTTCGCTTTCGCAGGCGATTCGACGATGACTAATGACTTTGCCATGCAGTTACACTTTCCTCTTCGACTACAGACTTTCTTTGCGGGTTGTTCAAAAGACGCGTTCCGGCAAATTAGGTAACAAGTGCGAAACTACCACGGTTTCGCCGCGCGGCACCAGTGACCCCTGTCACAGCCTCAATTTCATCTGCCTTCCACAGTCGGAAAACTCAAGCCACCTGGAGATGAAAATCGAGACCGTCGCCGGTTACAAAATGGACTTCTCTAAAATGTCCTCACGTAATTTTTGCCCGGCATGGCGCGTACGCGTCCTGCCAGTTCCAATTCAAAAAGCGCAGTGAAAATCTCCGATGAACTCAACTTATCCTCCAGCTTCTCCACCAGTTCATCCAATTGCAATGCCTGGTCGGGGCGGAGTGCATCGAACACTTGCGCCTGGTCTTCCGGCAGGTCGGGCAAATTTGGCTTGCTGAATAACGATGCATCAGACCCGTCGGAGGATGCAATTCCCTGTCGCTCCTCCACTTCCAAACGGATCTGCGTCGGCAATTCTTCCCATACATCTTCCCAGGTCGCCACCAGCTTCGCGCCCTGTTTAATCAACGTGTTTGGTCCCCAGGAATTCTTCGATGTCACGTTCCCGGGCACCGCGAATACTTCCCGATTCTGCTCCAGCGCACAACGGGCGGTGATGCGCGTCCCGCTGTTTTCGCTGGCCTCAATCACCAACACTCCCACACTCATCCCACTCAGAATCCGATTGCGAATGGGGAAATTCTGCGGCGCCGGAAATGTTCCCATCGGATATTCGCTGAGTATCGTTCCCCCGGCCTCAAGAATCTGTTCTGCCAGCCGCTTGTTCTCCTTGGGATAAATCACGTCGATTCCTGTTCCCCATACCGCAACAGTTTTTCCGCGCGATTCGAGCGCTCCGCGATGCGCAGCCGTGTCTACACCCCGCGCCATGCCGCTCAAAATGACCAGCCCATGTACCGCCAGATCGCGCGCCAACATCTCTGCCATTCCCGTTCCATACGGCGTCGGATGACGCGTCCCTACGATCGCAATTCCCGGCTGAGTCAGCAGAGTCTTGTCACCGCGCAACCATAATAATGTCGGCGGATCAAAAATCTCTCGCAGCCGCTCGGGATACTCCTCGTCCGCCGGCGTTACCAACGTTCCACCGCCCTGCTGCACCAGGCTCCATTCTTTCTCTGCTTCCGCCAGTGATTTGCCCGAGGCAATCGACTGCGCCGACACAGCCGGGAATCGCAAACCTTCCAATTGCGTTAGCGGCAGACCCATTACCCCTTGCGCTGTGCCGGTCGAATTCACTGCTCGCCAAATGCGCGTGGGTCCCAGTCCAGTCGTCATGGTCAGCGCCAGCCACGCCAGCCGCTCGCCTTCGAGAGGTTGCGGTGCAGTGACAGTTGCTGCGACAGTTTGCCAGCCGTCAGCGGATTGTTCCGGAATTTTCATCGTCAACTTTATATATAGGAGACAACATTTCCGCGGATCAAACCTTCCGCTCAAAAATTTGGCTCGATGTTGCGAGAGCGTATCCGTGGCTGACTCGAATGTCAAGCCGAGTGCCTTCGCCCTGCCTGCCGAAGCGCTCGCGTGGCCTCACTATTTCAATGTGTTGCACATCCTGGGTTCCTGCCGCTACGATTCACCGATTATTCATCACCGAGTCATCATGCTGTCTCTAGAAATGCTGCATAACTAGGGCATGAGTGGGGCGACGTACGACACGATCATTCTGTCGGACATCCACCTCGGGTCCGAAGTGAGTCGGGCACAGGACGCGCTCGACGTGCTGCAGACGTACAGCTATAAAAGACTGGTTCTGCTGGGCGACATTTTTTCCGATCTTAATTTTCGCCGCCTCACCAGCGAACATTGGAAGTTCCTTTCCTACATCCGCAAACTTTCCAATCCAAAGCGTCAGGTAGAAGTGGTTTGGGTCGAAGGCAATCACGATACAGGCCTCGCCAACCTGATGTCGCACCTGGTCGGCGTCCCCGTCTACCAACGCTACGTGTGGGAGTATGAGGGCAAGCGGCATCTGGCCATGCACGGCCATCAATTCGACGGCTTCGTCAAAAAACATCTGTGGATCAGTCGATTGGGTGAATTGATCTTTCTGCAAATTCAGAAGGTCGATTCGCGAACCAAATGTGTTTCCCGCTTCCTCGACCGCATGAATACTCGCTGGCTGCTGCTATCGGACAAAGTCGCTCGCGGAGCCATTCATTATGCGCGCATCGGAAAATGCGAGCGCGTGTTTTGCGGCCACACCCATGTCGCGCTTTCGCTGTTGTGCGATGGCGTCGAGTATTACAACTCCGGCTCGTGGGTCGACGCACGCGCCACTTTCCTTACCATCAACCAGCAAGGCGTGGAGATACAGACCTATGCCGGCGGAACTCACCATCGTTATCCCAGCGCGGAACGAGAGCCAGTCGCTGCCGAAGCTGCTGACCTCTTTGAATCAGCAGGACTACCTGCACTTGCCGGATACCAGAGTGTGCGTTGCTGATGCCAACTCCACCGACGGCACAGCGGAGATTGCGCGTTCGTTTGCAGCTAAATTCCCTATCGAAATACTCCCCGGAGGTCTGCCTTCTGTGGGCCGCAATGCAGGTGCGCGCCTCGCTACCACACCTTACGTGCTTTTTCTTGACGCGGATGTAGAACTGCGTGACAAAACCCTGTTGCGCCGCGCCGTCCGCGCAATGCAGCGGCATAACCTGCATTGCCTCACCACCAACATTCGTTGCATCAATGGAAGTGCTGCCGATCGGCTGCTGTTTGGCGGCAGCAACGTCGTTCAAAAACTCTCCCGCTGGGGTCTGCCCTTTGCAACCGGAATGTTCATGATGTTCGATCGCGAGGAATTTCAAAGACTCGGCGGCTTCAATGAGCAGGCTCTTTACGCGGAAGACTACTTGTTAACCAAGCAGGTCGCTCGAAGAAATTTTGCAGTTATCCCAGGCGCGGTGATGACCTCGAACCGCCGCTTTCGCAAAATGGGTCACCTTCGCATCGCCGCAATGTTTTTCCGCACCGCGCTGAATTCCCACAACCAGAGCTACTTTCTGCGCGACCAGGGCTACTGGGAAGAATCCTAGCGCTCGCCACCGTCGCTTCGGTGCTCGATTGAAAATCAGGAAGTCAACTTCACCGGCTTGCCGTCTGCGCAGGATTTATAGATCGCGGTGATGATGCGCTCATCCCGCAGTCCTTCTTCGCCCCCGGTCTTCGGTTCTTTATTCTGCAAAATGCAATCGGAAAAGTAATCCGCCTCGGTGGCAAACTGTCGCGGCGATGGGTTATTGAACGCGACTTCAATGGGCGGTTTTCCCTGTGACTTCCCGGTTAGTTGCAATCCTTGATAACCAAACGCCGGATTCAGTTCCAGCATCCCTTCCGAGCCGACGGCACGTGCCCAGCCGCCCGTATAGTTGGTGCCGTAACTGGTCGAGCAGTGCGCCAGAACTCCGCTGGGAAAGCGGAAGGTCCACACTACGTTTTCTTCCACTTCATGAAACCTGCCGTCATGATCAATCACCGACCAGGATGCGTCGACAAACGCAGGCTCTTCGCCAGTCAGGTATCGCATCGCCTGGATGGAATAAATGCCCACATCCACCAGCGGACCACCGCCCGCCATCTTCTTGTTCAGCCTCCATTCGCCGGCATGAATATTGAATCCGTTCGCGCTGCTCATGATCTGCAGCTTGCCCGCGTAACCCTGGCGCAACAACTCAATCGCCTTTAAGTTGGTCGGCTCGTACTGGCAGCGATACGCGATCATCAACTTGCGATCGGCCTGCTTACAGGCGGCGATCATCTGTTCGCATTCCTTGATCGAGTTGGCCATTGGCTTTTCGCACAGCACATGCTTGCCGGCCTTAGCGGCGCGAATCGTGTACTCCGCATGCATGCCGTTGGGCAACGCTATGTAGACCGCGTCAATCGCAGGATTGTCGTGGATTGAATCGTAATTCTGGTAGTTATAAATGGCGTTGTGCGGAACATCGTATTCGTCGGCAATGCGTTCAGCCTTGTCGAGGTGACCGCTCACCAGCGCAACAATTTTCGAATCCTTCGAGATTTTCACTCCGGGCATAAACTGGTTCATGGAAATCCGACCCAGCCCGACAATGCAGTAGCCGATTTTCTTTCCGCCCGACGAAGACGGATTTGACGAATCATTTTCCGCTTGAGGGATCGCAGTTTCAGCTGGGAGAACGCCGGAAAATCCCTCGCCCGCAAAAGCGCCAAGCGCCACTGCGGAACCTGCCTGCTTCAGAAAACTACGTCGGCTGGGATTCATGATTCACCTCACAGGTAAGATGTCGATCGCAACGTCATCCGTGCACGCGCCAGAAAACCCGCACCTACAGTCACTCTACTCGAGCCAGTGCAGCGGCGGCGCTTGCGGCAACACGCCGGTTTCCGCGGCATAACGGAAGAAAAGATCCATTCCCTCCAGACACGCTTCGTCCAGCACGTAATGAATGTGCTCCGTAAGGTAGCTGCGAATGGTGGCTGCAGGCACCGCGATGCGGGGAGCCCATTCTTGAACCAGATCCTCAATGTGCGCCATACCGTGATTGCGCGAACCAAGAAAATCCTCGGTCACTTGCTGCGCGCTCAGCTTCGCCGCTTCAATCGCTTCTGGCCGCACCGCCCACACCGCCGATACCCAAGGCACTCCGGTGTGCTGCTTCCATACGTGGCCAAGATCCAGATATTCCAGTCGCTCGCCGGTGCGCGCCAGGCGCTTATCTCGATCCTCCAGTGCAAGCAACGCCGGATCGCCAATCAAAATGGCCGCGTCGCATTCTTCCAGCATGGCATCAAGATTCGGTTCGAATGGAAGAAATTCCGGATCGGTCTGATGAAACTTGCGGAAAATGATTTGCGCGTACGCGTTGGAAGTTCGCGAGTCCGTATCGGCTGCCACGCGACGTACTGCGCCGATTCCGTCGGGATGCTTGACGACCAGGAGAATGGAGCGCACTCGATCCAGCGAAGCGATCGTGCACCCGCGAAGAACAGCCAGCCCCGGTGTGGTTGCATACGCAGCGATCGGGATCAGGCCGATGTCGGCGCTTCCCTCCGCCAGTTCTGCCGCGCATTGCGACGGCATAGCGCTGTGGATCTCGTAGCGCTTGGAGAGTCTATCCATTTCGGGTGAGTGTTCGAAATCCCACATCAGCGGGGCAGGATTCAGGAATCGAATGGCAGAGATGCGAAGGCGCTGCGTCACCCCTCAGTGTAGCAATCCATCGCCAGCGTCACGGCTCATGCCACACCGAAGCCGACACGACATTGCGCCGACTACTCGACCGGATGCACCGGCGTATCCTGGGCAACCGATGCAGTCAACGTCATGTTCGGCGCGATTTCAGCTTGCTTGCCATGCACGAACAGCGCGGAGATGCCGACGAACGGCACAAACGACACGGACCGGACGGTCTTATATTTGTCCTGACCTTCTTTCGTCTCGGTACCGTCCAACGGAATTGGGTTTCCTGGAACATCCAGAGAATGGACAGCAAATGTGATCGTCCCCGGCTGTCCCACGATTCCCGCACCATCTACCTGCAACACGGTCGCTTCCGCGGGAGTTCCATTTTTCGCGACCACCACGCCATCCACAGTCAAATCCTGCGCCAACGCCATCGGGACGCTGTCACCAATCGCCAGTTTCTTTGAGTTCACATCCGCCGTCACCACCAGCGGAACTTCTGTCCCTCTCGTCAACACGAGATTTTCTGGCAAAGCGCTCGCGGACGCACTCGGCTGCAAACTGGCCTTTGCAACGGGAGCTGACGCCGTTCCCGGAAGAATGTACGAGGCCGTGGCGATCTGGCTGCGCATAAAATACGGCGCAATGGCGATCACCTGCAGGTGCGTGGTCGACGTGATCTGGATGGGCCCAACATACCGCGTCGACTGCGCCGTCGGAGTCCAGCCATCGGTGGTGTAGTACATGATCGCGCCGCGAGTTTTATCTTTCATCCGCAGCGTAATGGCCGACGGATAGGTCCCCGGCTTCACAGACAGTTTCGGCGTTGCCGCCATCGGCATCCCGTACACGCCTGCATCAGAATTCTGCATCGCCTGCTGAGCGGCTTGCGAGGCATCCTGCGCCGCCTGCTGACTGGCCTGCATGGCTTGCTGATTCGCGATTTGCGCGTCCTGCATCGCTTGTAGGTTAGCTTGAGCGGCTTGCATGCCCGCATCCTGTGCCAGGGCCAAAGATCCGGAGAGAACCAAGGGAAGAAGAAAAAAGCGGAAGCGCATCACACACCTCGCTGAATGTTCCACTCCTAAGGACGCTAAAGCTCACAGAAAGTTTCGTGCACGCCCCATCTTGCAATCAGTTAGAAAGATACTGAAGTTTCCACTTGACTATTTCGGCGTTCCGCTCAATACTGAAGTTGCCGCTTAACTATTGGCAGAAAGGAACTACCCATGAACCACAAAAAAGACCCATCCGTCATCCACAGCACCTTTGTCCTGGAACGCAGCTATCCCAAGTCCCCGGAGCGCGTCTTCTCCGCCTTCTCCAGCGCACCGCAAAAAAGCCGCTGGTTCTTCACAGGAAGAAGTACCGACCTCGAAAAGTATGAACTGGACTTTCGCGAGGGAGGAAGCGAGCACGCATACTTGCGTTTCAAAGAAGGCTCACCGTTCCCCGGCGTCCCCATGATCACCGACACAACCTACCTGGACATCACACCCAATCGGCGAATCGTCACTTCCTCCACCATGACAATTGGAGAGAACCGTGTTTCCGCTGCATTGGTTACGTTTGAGCTTCTTCCTACCGACAAAGGAACAGACCTGATCTGCACCCACCAGGGCGCGTTCTTTGAAGGTTCAGGCGGCCCGG
The DNA here is from genome assembly GCA_963794795.1 of uncultured Acidobacteriota bacterium. GTDB lineage: Bacteria > Acidobacteriota > Terriglobia > Terriglobales > Acidobacteriaceae > JAKAAZ01. Next base: position 238,691 of record CAWCFC010000025.1, read on the forward strand.
AAATGCGGGAAGAAGGCTGGCGCAAGATTTTTGAAAATTTGGACAAGGAACTGGCGAGCTAAGGTGAATTCCTGGCGCATCGGTTCCGTCGGCCGCAACACGTCGTTGCAGACGATCACAGCAACATGCACCGCGTTCAAGTGCCCCGGCAAGCAAACCGCGCGTGCCGGCGATATCGGGAAGGGTCCTCGCCATGCCGCGTCCGAAGATCAATATTGACGGCCTGTTTCACGCGCTCGGCGACCCAACGCGTCGAGCCATTCTGGACAAGCTTTGCCAGGGACCCCTTTCCGTTTCGCGCCTAGCGGAGCCGCTCGGCGTCACCGTAACAGCCGTAATGCAGCATCTGCAAATTCTGGAGGAAAGCGGATTCGTTCATACAGAAAAGCTGGGGAGAGTCCGCACCTGCCGCGTCGACACCGCGGGCTTCATGGCGCTACAGCAATGGATCAATGATCATCGCACCCTGTGGGAACAGCGACTGGATCGCCTGGGGGATTTTCTCGAGCTTGACGAAGAGGAGTGACACAACGCGCCCGGAGAATGTCCCCGATTAAACTTCCCAGCGCAGCAAGCACGTGCCCACGGTATATCCGGCCCCTACAGACGCCAGCAGGACCAGGTCGCCTTGATGCAGCTTGTTCTCTTCTCGCGCCGTTTGCATGGCCAGTGGAATGGTGCCCGCAGTAGTGTTGCCGAAACGGTCGATATTGATGATGACGCGCTCGCCGGCGATCCCCAACCGCTCGGCTGTTGACTCGATAATGCGTTTGTTCGCCTGGTGCGGAATAAAACAATCCAGGTCGCTTCCTTTGATTCCATTGCGTACCAGCAACGCTTCCGTCGCTTCCGACATTTTGCGGACAGCAAATTTGTAGACGGCCTGCCCATCCTGATGCACCACGTGCATATTCTTCGCCACGGTTTCCGCAGTCGGAGGATGCAGGCTGCCGCCGCCCGGCATGTAGAGCGACGCCGCGCCGGAGCCATCAATTTCGTGCAGATAATCGATCATGCCGACTTCGCCTTCTTCCGCTGGTTCCAACAGAACGGCGCCGGCTCCGTCCCCAAAAATAATGCAGGTGGCTCGATCCTTGTAATCGATGATGGACGACATGACATCGGCGCCGATCACCATCACTTTTTTGTGCGCGCCAGACTCAATCAACTTGGTTCCCACCTGAAGCGCATATACGAAGGCGCTGCACGCCGCAGAAACGTCGAAGCCCCAGACATTTTGTGCGCCCAATTTGTGCTGCACCAGGCAGGCCGTAGACGGAAACATCATGTCCGGAGTCACCGTCGCCACAATGATGGCTTCCAGGTCGCTCGCTTCGATACCGCGCTCGGCCAGGCATACACGCGCCGCTTCCACCGCTAAATCGCTGGTCGCGACTCCCGGATCGACAATGTGTCTCGTTCGGATGCCGGTACGCTCCACGATCCACTGATCGTTGGTGTCGACCATCTTCTCCAGGTCCGCATTGGTCAGTAAACGGGGTGGAACGTAGGTGCCAAGCGCGCTAATTTTTGCCCGGTGCAGCGACCGTGGTCGAAGATCAAATTTCAATGGGTTGGCCTCGAAAAATACTGTTTTCTTGTCTGCCCGGGATTGCCTGCATTCAGCGGATCGGATGGCTGAACCAGTAGCGCCGGGTTCCCTACTGCACACGCATGAGCCCGTTGCCGTTGCTTCCTTCCGGACCTGGCGGGGTTGGCGGGATTGCGTCGCGTAGGACCCGGCACAGGTTCGATGATATCACTGCGCAGCGGCGGATCGAGAGGCCGCAAGCATTTGCAGTGATTGATAGAATAGAAGGTGTGAACAGTCTTGAAGTCAACCCAGCCCCAACCATCCCAGGGCCAGAAGTTTCCCGTCCCAGGATCGGATTTGTCAGCCTGGGCTGCCCCAAAAATCTGGTCGACAGCGAAGTCATGATGGGTCTTCTGGCCGAAGCTGGAGCCACCATCACCTCCGACGCCGAATCCGCCGATGTTCTGGTGGTGAATACTTGCTCGTTTATCGATAAAGCCAAGCAGGAATCCGTCGACACCATTCTGGAAATGGCGCAGCACAAGACTTCCGGCAAAGCGCAACGCCTGGTCGTCGCCGGCTGCATGGTCGAACGCTATCGCGACGAAATTCAGAAAAATATTCCCGAGGTCGACGCGGTAGTCGGCACCGGTGAGCTGGAACAAATTCTCACAGCGGCCGGCCTGAGTTCTCCGCGGTCCCTTGCGACAGATTCTCCTTTTCGCATTTTGACGGCTGCCGAAGCGTCCATGGGCCATCGCGCCGAAGGCGATCACCGCGAACAGCAGGGTCGCTTCTCGCGCGAAAGCTGGGATGGCGCCATCGCTACCCTGCCGAATTATCTCTACAACGAGCACACACCGCGGCTGCGCACTACCGCGCGTGCATCGGCCTATGTCAAAATTGCCGAGGGCTGCGATCATCCCTGCGGCTTCTGCATCATCCCGCAGATTCGCGGCAAGTTTCGCTCCCGCCGATTCGAATCTGTCGTTGCCGAAGTTGAGCGGCTCGTCTCGGAGGGTGTGCAGGAAGTTACGCTCATTGGCCAGGACACCACCTGCTATGGCGAGGATTTCGGCATGAAAGACGGCCTGGCGCAGCTGCTCGATCGCCTGGCTCGCATCGATGGCGTCCGCTGGCTGCGCTTTCCTTTATGCCTACCCGAATAAGGTGACACCGGCGCTGCTGGAAACCATGGCCCGGCATGACAACATCTGCAAGTACCTGGATGTACCGCTGCAACATGCCGCACCCAATGTGCTGAAGCGCATGAAGCGTGGCGGCGGCGCGGATATTTTCCTGAAGATGATCGAGCGCGCCCGTGCTGCGATGCCGGAAATTACACTGCGAACTTCTTTCATCACCGGCTTCCCCGGAGAAACAGAGGCCGACTTCGACCTGCTCATGGACTTTGTTCAAGAGGCGCGCTTCGACTGGCTCGGGGTATTCGAGTACTCCGATGAGGAAGGTTCCGCCGCCTACTCTCTCGATGGAAAAGTTCCTCGCAGAACCATCGGCGCACGCCAGCGCAAGCTGATGCGGAATCAGTTGCAAATCAGCCGCAAGGCCCGTGCCGCGCAGCTCGATAGCGTGATGGACGTGCTGATTGAGGGCGAAAGCGAAGAAACTCCACTGCTCTGGCAAGGCCGAAGCGCGATGCACGCTCCGGAGATCGACGGAAAAATCCTGATCAACGACTTTGGACCGCATGCTACCGTGCAGGCTGGAAAATTCTACCGTTGTGAAATTACCGATGCGCACGATTACGACCTGATTGCTCGTGTCGTGGCGTAAAACTAAGTGAAATTATTTCGATATGTAACTGATTCAGTTACAGTATGAGATTTTTGTATGGCGAAAGAGAAAAGTAAGAAAGCATCGACGCTTCGCTGCCCGACCTGTGGCACGCTGGTGCTGCAATCGGACACGGATTTTCCGTTTTGCAGCGATCGCTGCCGGCTTGTGGATCTGGGAAAATGGGCCAGCGGCGCCTATCGCATCTCATCTCCGATCCTCGACCCGGAGGTCCTGGAAGGCCTGGATGAGATCCACCGCAGCGGGCGCGGTTCGAGCGATGACGAATAAATGACGCCAAAAAGGACCGGCTGGGCCTGGGCATTGGCAACATTTTTCGGGGTGGGCTTTCTCCGTCCGGCGCCCGGAACCTGGGGCTCGGTAGCAGGCTTGCTCTTGTGGCTGGCAGCGGCCCACTGGCTTCATCCTTCGCCCATGCACTTGGCGCTTGGCACCGTTGTCGCCGCGATTCTCGTGCTGCTGGCCGGCATCCCCGCATCCGCCCTTGTTGCTCGCGAGGCGGCGACGGAGGATCCCAGCTTTGTCGTCGCAGATGAGGTTGTCGGTCAATGGATCGCCCTGATTGCGGCTGGCACTCACCCGTGGGAGTGGCTGCTGGCCTTCTTGCTCTTCCGCGCTTTCGATATCCTAAAACCGCCTCCAGCCCGCCAGTTTGACAGGATGCACAGCGGATTCGGCATCATGATGGATGACGTGGCCGCTGGCATCTACGCGATGGCAGTGGTATGGCTGGCCAGACTTTTTTCCACCGGTTGGCGCCTCTAAGCGGTCAATTCGGAATAGTCTGTCTTGTTAGGTTTCGTGCATAGTGGGTCAAGACCTGCTGAAGGTTGCAACGTCAAAAGAATTGGCTCACTACTTGAACCTGCTCCACCGCGCCGGAGCGCGACGCACATGAAATTTGGAATTCACACGACTGATACCGCCCCACACATCACCTCCATCACCCCCCTGGCTGCATTACCCGGCGGCGAGGTGGAAGTGCACGGCCGCAAGCTGGCAACAGAAACGTATCGTCAACCGTCCGCCACCATCGGCGAGCAAGCATCTCCGGTAAGAATGAGCCACAACTCGAAGGTGCTGTTGCACGTTCCCGACGGCGCTATTTCGGGCAATATTCAGTTGCGCGTCGATGGCCACACCAGCAACGCCGTGCCATTATCCGTAGGAGTTGCGATCGCCGAAGAAATGGATCCGGTGGCCAGCCCGGTGGTCGACCCTGAAGGTAACATTTATGTTACCTTCTCCGGCCAGCGCGGACAGCAGACCCCTGTCTCCGTCTTTCAGATTGACCCCGAATACCAGGTTCGTCCCTTCGCCACCGGCATCTTGAATGCCACCGCAGTGGCACTCGACGCGGATGGAAATCTCTACGTCTCTTCGCGCCATGAGGGCACCGTCTACCGAGTGACTCCCAGCGGCGCAAAATCAGTATTCGCGGAAGGCATGGGAGTCGCCACCGGACTCGCCTTCGATCGCGACGGATTTCTCTATGTCGGCGATCGCAGTGGAACGATTTTCAAGATCTCGCCAACCCGCCAGGTCTTCGTCTTCGCGACACTGGAGCCCAGCGTTTCCGCCTATCATCTGGCATTCAAGGAGGCCGGCACATTGCTGGTGAGCGGACCCACCACTTCCGCCAACGAATCGATTCACGCGATTGAGCCCAACGGAGAAATCTCCAGTTTCTATACCGGATTGGGTCGTCCCCAGGGCATGGCATTGGACATCGACGACAATGTCTACGTCGCCGCCTCCCTGCACGGCCGCCGCGGAGTGGTAAAAATCACTCCAAATCGGGAAGCGTCGCTGGTGGTTTCCGGCTCCGGAATTGTCGGCGTTGCCTTTCTACCGGAAGGCGATGCCGCCGTGGCCACGCGCGATACCGTATATCATGTTGGATTAGATATTGTCGGAAGATTATTGCATTAACAGCCGTTCGACCCGCGCCTTCGATCGACCAGGCAGGCCGCAACCATCGCCTGCGGCTTCGACTGGCGAAGGATGACGCGACCGGTGCGATCGACTTGGTGGCCAAGTTTGTTCACGTTTTGAAGTTCATGATATTGCTTGCTGTCTACAGGTTTCGCATTACGTTCACTTCTCAATCACACCCATGCTTGCAGAAATCATTGCCGTCGGGTCAGAACTACTGACTCCCTTCCGTCAGGACACGAATTCGCTGTACGTCACAGAGCAACTCAACTCGCTCGGCGTCAGCGTTGTGTTCAAAACCATCGTCGGCGATCGCAAAGCGAACCTGGTGCAAGCCATCACTCTCGCCCTGGGCCGCACGGATATTGTCTGCGTGATGGGCGGGCTTGGTCCCACCGAAGATGATCTGACGCGTGAAGCTGTCGCGGAAGCATTGGGCGTGCGCGTCCGCCGCAACGGCGACCTGCTGGCTGCACTGTACAAACGATTCGCAGAGCGACGCATCACCATGCCCGCCAACAACTCCAAACAGGCGGACCTGATCGACGGAGCGGACATCTTACCCAATGCCAACGGCACCGCTCCCGGTCAGTGGATTGACACTGTGATCGGCGAACACCGCAAGCTGATGTTGCTGCTCCCAGGCCCGCCCGCGGAATTGAAAGCAATGTTCACCGCGGAATGCATGCCGCGACTGACAGAAGCGCTGCCGCCTCGCCACATGGCTCGCCGCGTCTTGAAAATTGCCATGCTGCCGGAGTCCGAAGTGGATGCGCGACTGGCTCCCATTTATACCCGCTTTACTGACGTCGAAACCACGATTCTGGCGCATGCCGGTGAGATTCAACTTCACCTGCAATGTACGAAGGCGATCCTTGAACTGGCGCAAACCCGCGTCAACGAACTCGCCAGCCGTCTGGAGGAGGAAATGGAAGATGCGGTCTTCTCCTCCCACGGCGAAACTCTGGAACAAATTGTCCTCTACTATCTTGAAATTCGCGGCGCCACCGTCGCGGTCGCAGAAAGCTGTACCGGCGGATTGCTGGCGCAGCGACTCACCAGCATCAGCGGCAGTTCCCGCTCGTTTGTCGGCGGAGCGGTGGTGTACACCGATGCTTTAAAGGTGGAGTTTGCCGATGTGCCGGAAGATATGCTGGAAGAAAAGGGTGCTGTGAGCCGCGAAGTTGCCGCGGCCCTGGCGCACGGCATTCGGCGTCGCGCGCAATCCACCATCGGCATCGGCATTACTGGGATCGCAGGTCCCACCGGAGGCACCGAGGAAAAGCCCGTCGGCCTGGTCTACATCGCTCTCGATGATGGAAAAGAAATCAACGTGTGTGAGCGAAAATTTCGCGGTGACCGCGACCGGGTTCGCTGGTTCGCCAGCCAACAGGCGCTCGACATGATCCGCCGCAAGTTCATGTAGTCCGCGTCGAACGAAGGCCGCAGCCTCACCTCGGCTGCTTGTAAGCGGAAACTTGCGCCGCAACGGGCCGCTCTGCAAAGCCTTGGTGCCTGTCGAAAATTAACGCGGAGTCGCTGCTTTCGGAAGTTCATCTCAAATCCCTTGCCCCGCTGCTACACTCGAACAGTACTCACATGACAGTGGATTTTATTGCAGCGGCGATTGCGTATTTGTTGGGATCAATTCCCTTCGGCTATTTGCTGGTAAGGCTGTTTCGAAAAGAAGACATTCGCGAAACCGGCAGCGGCAATATTGGGGCGACCAATGTCTTACGCAGCGGCTCTCGCTGGCTCGGAATCCTGACGCTCGTCCTCGACATTGGAAAGGGATTTCTAGCGGTTGAGATTGCCCGCCACCTGGCCTCCGGCCACCAGGCTGTCGTCGCCGGCTCCATTGCAGCCGTATTTGCGGTCATAGGACACGTGTTCACGATTTGGCTTCACGGCAAAGGTGGCAAAGGAGTGGCCACAGCGCTGGGCGTATTTCTGGCCCTCGCGACTCTGCCCGCGCTTTCCTCGCTGACCGTCTTTATCCTGCTCACTCTCGCCACACGCTATGTATCGCTGGCTTCCATGCTGGCTGCCGCGTCGTTTCCTGTTTGGGTTTGGCTGGCGGAGCATTTTTTTGGCATCGATTACGGTTCCGGAGCCATCTTTATTGCCAGCACCATCCTCGTTCCGGCGGTCATCCTCATCAAACATCGTAAGAATTTCGAACGGCTGCTGCATGGAACCGAGTACCGATTCGGCAGCAAAGAAAGCTCGGCCACATGAGCCGGATTGGGGTCATCGGCACAGGATCGTGGGGAACCGCACTGGCATTGGTCCTGGCCAAGCGGGGCGGTCACAGCATCATTATGTGGTCGCATACCCGGGTGGTTGCGGACGCCATCCATCAACGCCACGAAAACAGCATCTATCTTCCCGGCCTCTTCATTCCCGACTGTGTTGCCGTCACCACCGATCTGAAAGAAGCCGTCGATGACGCGGAAATTCTGATCCTCGCTGTCCCATCGGAACATCTGCGCAGTATCTGCTGCGCCATGGCGCCGTTGCTCACCAGCGAGCAGCTCATCGTCAACGCAACCAAGGGCATTGAAGACGGCACCTACCTGCGCATGACTCAGGTGATGGGAGAAGTGCTCGGCAAGTACGATTTGGCGCTTCCCTGCGGGGTGCTCAGCGGGCCTTCCTTCGCGCAGGAGGTCGGCGCGGGCAGTCCCACCGCCATCACCATTGCCTCCTGTGATCCCGCGATCGCTACCCGAGTCCAGGAAGAATTCTGCAGCCCCTCGTTGCGCCTGTACACCAATGACGATGTCGTTGGTGTGGAGCTGGGCGGGGCATTGAAAAACGTCATCGCCATCGCCGCTGGAGCTACGTATGGCCTGGAACTGGGCCACAACAGCGTCGCCGCGCTCATCACGCGCGGCATCGCCGAAATCACCCGGCTCGCGGTCGCCTGTGGCGGACGCCGAGAAACCCTTGCCGGACTCTCCGGCCTGGGTGATCTGGTGCTCACCTGTACCGGGGCATTGTCGCGTAACCGCCATGTTGGCCTGGAGTTGGGAAGCGGTCGCTGTTTGAAAGAGATCCTGGTCGACATGCACGGCCGGGTGGCAGAAGGCGTCCGCACCACCGACGCCGCTCTCGGCGTCGCCCGCAGAGTGGGGGTCGAGATGCCCATCACGGAGAAGGTCGCCGCCGTCCTCCACGAGCAAATCTCGGCCAAGGAAGCCATGCGAGAGTTGATGTCTCGACCTGGACGCGACGAGTCATCTCGGTGACCAAATCCGGGGCTGGCTTCGGTTTTGTTGCAAATCGTACCTAGGTACGCAACCAAATCGGGACACCAACGATATCTCCCCAAAGTTTCGCTATCTTTTTTCACTTTTGGTGCATCCCAAGGTAATATCTTCAAGAGGTAAGATGGTTACCTGAAGAGATGACCCCGACCCTACATCGCGGGAACCGCAGCCAGGTCAAGCGTAACCCACATCTGTGGGTGATCTACCTGAGCCTCTTGCTGCCCGCGGCTGCAGGGTTCATGTCAGTGGTCCTCGCGATCAATGCGTTTCAATCTCCGGGATTCAATGACAGAATCATCAAATTGGTGCTGGCCATCGCCGCTGCGGCCATGTCTGTCAAATGTTGGGCGGTCACGTGGGACTTTTCGCGGGATATGCGCCAGTTTCTGGAGACGCTGCAGGCCATCAAGCGGGGAGAATTCATCCTGCGATCGGGCCGCGCCGGACTGCCGGAAATCGAAGAGCTTGCGCGCGAACTCAGCGGGATGAATGAAAGCCCGGACACGTCCCTGGCCAAGTGGATCCTGCTATCACGCGATCACCACGCCATTTTTGTTCGATTGGTGGAAGCAATGTCGGCATCAATGAGTACCAAGAGCTTTTACGCCCGCGGACACTCCGGGCGCGTCGCCGAGTATTCAACCTTGATCTGCAATGAGCTGGGTCTATCCCCGGAAGAAAGCATGCGGATTCGCCTTTCTGCCTTGCTGCACGATATCGGCAAGATCGGAATGGATCAGCAAATTTTGACCAAGCCCGGCGTTCTGACGCCGGAAGAATTTGCCGTTCTGAAGACCCACACCACCCGCGGTGCGGATATGCTTCGCCCAGTGCCCGAGTTTGCGGATCTGCTGCCCGGCGTGGAATTGCACCACGAATCCATGGACGGCTCAGGCTACCCTCACGGACTGAAAGGCGATCAAATTCCGCGGATGGCCCGCGTCATCGCTGTGGCTGACACCTTTGACGCCATGACCCACAACCGGACTTATCAGGACGCGATGGATGGCGCCTATGTCATCCGGATTATCCGCACCATGTCCGGCAAAAAATTCGACGAACATGCTGTCGAAGCGTTCTGCCGCGCCTATGCCGCCGGCCTCATCGAACTTCCGAAAAGACATGTGGAGGATCCGGAACCTTCCCGCATCCCCAGCCGTGTTTTACCAGATGAAGCGCTGCAGTCCCCTTCGCTGGTCACAGCCGGAGGGGTTGATACACTGAAGGTGTAGCCCTTTCGCACACCTCATGTTGCAGTCACTTTTCAACAGCCCAGAACCAACACCCGGATTGATGGACCGCATGAAGCAGGCGGTCGCACGTACCCGCACTGGTTTGCAGGAGCGGATGGAAGACCTGCTGTCGCTGGCGCGTCCCGTCGACGAGTCGGCGCTGGAAGAGCTGGAAGGCACCTTGATCGCCTCCGACATCGGTGTTATCACTTCGCAGGAAATTATCGATGCGCTTCGCCAGCAAGCCTCTCGCCAGCAGATTCGAGACGGCGCAGAACTACGCCACCTGCTGAAGGCGGAAATGCTGCGAATCTTGGATTCCGTTCCCGCGCGGCAACACACCATTAGCGCTAAGCCGGAAGTCATATTGATGGTGGGGGTGAATGGCACCGGAAAAACCACCACCACCGGGAAATTGGCAGCCTATTTCCGCAACCAGGGAAAATCCGTTCTGCTGTGTGCCGCCGACACCTTCCGGGCCGCTGCCATAGAGCAGTTGGAGGTCTGGAGCCAGCGCGCCGGCGTCGAGATGATCCGCACCCGCCAGGGCGGTGACCCCTCGGCTGCACTTTACGATGCATTGCAGGCCGGGCAAACTCGCGGAATCGACGTACTGATCGTCGACACGGCCGGCCGTCTCCATACAAAAAATAACCTGATGGCAGAACTCGACAAAATTCGCCGTACGGCACAACGGTTTCTCCCCGGATGCGCCCCACGAAACCTTGCTGGTCATGGATGCGACCACCGGTCAAAATGGCCTGCAACAGGCTCGCCTGTTTACCGACGCGGCCCGGGTTTCCGGCATTGTGCTCACCAAGCTGGATGGCACCGCAAAGGGTGGAATCGTGATCGCCATTGCGCGGGAATTGCAGCTCCCCGTGCGCTTCGTGGGCATCGGCGAGCAAATGGGAGACTTGATCCCCTTCGACAGTAGCGCATTCGTGGATTCATTGCTGGAAGGGTGAGGGCGCGCCTCTCCGGCAAACAGCGTACAGTTAGCTCCAGCAACCCAACCTGGTAAGGTCGCGAGGAACATGGCACCAACGGAATCGACTGCGGATGAACTTTGGATGGAACGTGCGCTGGGCCTGGCCGAGGCATCGATCGGACTCGCGTCCCCCAACCCTGTCACCGGATGTGTTCTGGTCAAGGACGGCAACGTCATCGGCGAAGGCTTTCACTCCTACGCCGACAAGGACCACGCCGAAATTGTTGCGCTGAAGCAGGCTGGCGCGGCAGCGCGCGGCTCCACTTGCTATGTCACCCTGGAACCCTGCAGTCATCACGGCCGCACTCCACCCTGTGCCGACGCGCTCATCAAGGCAGGCGTCGCGCGAGTAGTCACGGCGGCGCGTGATCCAAATCCGCAGGTCAGCGGACGCGGTCTCGATCGGCTGCAGGCTGCCGGGGTGTCGCTCACCATCGGCGTGAAAGAAGCGGCCGCACGTCGCCTGAACGAGGCCTTTGCGAAGTTCATCCGCACCCATCGCCCGTTTGTCACGATGAAAGCCGGAATGACCCTGGATGGCCGCATCGCGCCTCCGCCTACGAAGGATCACATTCCTTCCGGCTCAACTCACTGGATCACGGGAGACCGTTCGCGCGAAGTGGTACAGGAGTTGCGCCACGCCGCCGACGCAATCCTCACTGGCATCGGAACCATTCTGAATGATGACCCACTCTTGACCGACCGCAGCGGCAGGCAGCGCCGCCGCCCGTTTCTGCGCGTGGTGCTCGATTCGTCGCTGCGCCTGTCGGTTGACTCGCAACTGGTTCGCACCGCCAGCCAGGACGTCCTGGTCTTCCACACCCAACCCTCCACGCGGCGGGTCAAAGCTCTGGAAGAACGCGGAGTGCGCGTGGAACGGCTCGATCCCGATCCGCTCACGGGTCGTGTTCCGATGTGGGCGGTCATGGAGCGGCTGGCAGATATGGAGATGCTGAGCGTGATGCTGGAGGGCGGCTCACAGATTAACGCCTCGGCTCTCGCCGCTCAAATTGTCGACAAGCTGTATCTGTTCTACGCGCCGGCGATTTATGGAGATGCAGCGGTTCCCGTAGTCCGCTCTCTTGAGGCCAACACCTACTTCGCCACCCGCCTGACCAGCTACCAACTGCACGAGCTGGGCGAAGATTTTGCCGTCGAAGGCTACATCCACAATCCGTGGGAGAGCGCATAATGTTTACCGGATTGATTGAAACTACCGGCACCATTCGTTCCCTGGAAGACCACCAGGGAGTCACGCGCATCACGGTTGCTGGTTCCGCGTCTCTCGTCCACCGGCTACATCCAGGCGACAGTGTGGCTGTCAGCGGTGTATGCCTCACTGCGGTCGACATCAATCCGGAAAGCAGCCTCTTCGTCGCTGACTTGGCGGCTGAAACCATCGCACGCACATCCCTGTCTCGCCTGCACTCAGGTTCAATCGTGAATCTGGAATTACCCACCGAGGCCGGCACTCCGCTCGGCGGACATATCGTGCAAGGTCATGTCGACGGCGTTGGCACGGTCCAGTCACTGCAACCTCTCGTCGCCGGCGCACAAAACTCCGCGACAGATTGGTGGCTGCGCCTGACCATTCCAGAGGAATGCGTCCGTTACGTAGTAGAGAAAGGTTCGATTGCGATTGAGGGCATCAGCCTCACCGTCGCTCGCATCGCCGGAAATGCCGTCACGATTGCGATCATTCCGCATACGTATACAGTCACAAATCTGCACACGCTCTCGCCTGGGAGCCCCATCAATATTGAAGTCGACGTGATGGCGAAATATGCCGAACGGCGCGCTACCTTACCCGAGGAAGGCCAACAGCCCTTCGAGTTGACCGTGGAATACCTGATCGCCAACGGATACTAGCGCCGTTCTCCATTGGCGATAGCGAAAAAGCCGTCATTCTGAGCGCAGCGAAGAATCTTGGCATTGGCTTTCCTCGGAAAATACAGAGATCCTTCGCTCCGCTCAGGATGGCGACTCTTTTTCTCCCCGCGACTATATCCAATAAGAAAAAACCGAATGCCACCCTTCGCGGCGAAACTGCGTAGGGTGGCATTCGGTGCAGCGACCTACATTCCGCCGTTGGAGATCTTCTGCTTCCCCAGCCATTCCGTCAGCTTAGGCTGCTGCGTTGACCGCAACACTGAGCAGTCATGAATGGAGTTCGTCGCGCGCTTGATCGCCTCCTGCGCCGCGGCGACAGGATGCGTCGTGAAGAACGTCTGCACCTCCTGGGCTCGGTCCGCGCTGCAGAAAGTTCCAGTCGCCTGCACCAGGTAGCCGCCCATCATCGTCGTCATCTGGGCATGCACCTTATCCCAGTTTTTCTGGATGTAATCCCACGCGACAGGTCGAGTGTCACGGCTGCGCAGGGCCACAACGAAAAGGAAAATTGCGTCCTGATTACGAACCTGACCGGAGGTCGCATAATCCAGCGCACGGCGCACCAGCGCGGGATCATGGAAATTGGCCAGAGAGACCAGGGCGGTAATTTTCACGTCCGGATTGTTGGACGTCTTGCTCAATTGCTGCAACTGGTCGAACAAATGGCTGTCACCATTTTCCGTCGCAATCATCACTGCAGGCCGAACTAGCGACGGCTCCACACTAGCCTGGTCAGCGAGGTATTTGTTCGTCAGATCTTTCGCCTGCGCGATAATCTGCGGATCGCGACCGATTTCTCCTAACACGCCGAATAAAGTTGCACGCAGTTGCTTCTTCTCCACCGAATCGGCAGCAGAAATCTCTTTCACCCGGTCATAGGACGGCCGAAATTCCTGCCGCACCCAGGCTGCCAGCTTGACTCGATCCTCCGGCGTCGCAATCCTCTCATCGGTGGCGTCCATGGCCCCCGCCAGGTTTTCAATTACGTCCGCATTCGGATCGTTGCGCAACACCGCAGCAAGATCCAGGTAGTTGCCGATGCCGCTGCGACCGGAGCGCATCAGAGCCCACTCATTGCCCGCGAATCCAATCCGTACTGCAGGCGAAAGTTTCGTTTCCGCCATGCTCAGGATTTTGTTGTAATCGGCAGCGTCGTACAGCGTGCGATAGTAGCCGCGGTCGTTCGCGTTGGCAAAAAAGAAATCCGCTTTCGGCACAGGCAGCTTCTGTTCCGCTTCGGTAAGCAGCTCGCACTTCGGCTCTCCATCGGTCCGGAAACATACCGGCACCGTCCACGTCTGCGGATGATCGGCATGCGTCTCCGGGTCGAGGAAAAAACGCTGCTGGGAAACATCTGTCGATCCGCCCTTGGGCGAACTGAAGGTCAGCAACGGAACGCCCGGCTCCGTGATAAAGCTGTCCATCACCTTATCGATCGGCTTGCCGCTGGCTTGCGTCTGCGCATTCCAAAAGTCTTCCGCGGTCGCATTGCCGTACATGTGCGCTTCAAGATAGTTATGCACGCCTTTGCGGAAAACTTCAGGAGTTTCGTAATTCTCCGTCATCGCCAGCACCGCACCGCCCTTTTGATACGTGATGCCGTCGAACATTTCGTTAATCTCGCCCGGCGTGTCTGCCTTGGCGCGAATGGCCCGCGTTATTTTGCCGGCGTCATAGTTCAGCACGCCGTCAAGATCGAGCGCCTCATCCTGCGAAAGATTCCATTGCGGCTTCCACGCGTTCACGGCCTTCGATTCCATCCAGGTGGCAAAGCCCTCGTTCAACCACAGATTGTTCCACCACTTCATGGTGACCATATCGCCGAACCACTGGTGCGCCATCTCGTGGGCTACATCAATGGCTACGGTTTTCTTCGCATTCGTCGAGGCGGTTTTCGGATCAATCAGGAAGACACTTTCGCGATAAGTGATCGCGCCAAAATTCTCCATCGCGCCCGCTTCAAAATCCGGAATTCCAATCATGTCGAGCTTCGGCATCGGGTACTTGATACCGAAATACGTGTCGTAATAGTGCAGGAAGAATTCCGCTCCCTTCAACGCATAGGCACCCATCTGCACTTTGTCAGGAGTGGCGCAGGCCCGGATAGGAACCCCGTCGCTCTCGCCGGATAGACATTGAAAATCGCCTACCAGAAACGCCACCAGGTAAGTGGACATCTTCGGCGTGGTGGCGAAATGAATCGTGTGCTTGTCGGCCATCGGACCTGGTTCGTCGGAAACAATGTTTGTGTTAGAAATCGCGGTGTCGCCCTTATCGACAATCAGCGTGGTCGAAAATGTCGCCTTCATCGCCGGTTCATCAAACGAGGGAAACGCGCGTCGCGCATCGGTGGGTTCAAACTGTGTGACCGCATAATTGCGATGGGCTGCCTTCGACAGGTAAAAGCCGCGAAGCTGGTCGTTCAGAATTCCCGTGTATTCGATTTTGATAGTGGCCGCGCCCGCCGGTATTTCTTTGTCCACGTGCAGCGTCACCTGCTGGTCAGGCTTATTCTCGGCAACATTCGCCGTCTGCGTGTTCCCATCGGCTGTGATGGTCACTGATTGGAACGTGATCTGCGTCGCATTCAATGTGATGCTGTTCGACGGCTTCTCCAGCGTGACATCGATTTCTTCTTTGCCTGTGAACGTTGCCGCCTTCAAATCCGGTTCCAGCGTCAGCGAATAATGCTGCGGGGTCACATCCGTGGGCAGGCGCTGCGCCTGCAATGCCGAAGAAGAAGTGAATGAGATGAGCGCTGCGCACGCTGCGAAGAAAGCTACGAATGAAAGTCGTGAACAACGGTGCAAGTGAGATTCCTCCTGAGAATGGACGCAAACAAAAGGGCCCACGAAAACAAGGCCCAGCACAGATACGATACGCGTCCGACGATAGTTCCGTCACCTCCATCGACGACGCTTTCGCACTGTCGTCTGAACCTCAGGCTTCGCGATAATTCAACAAAACCAGCCCGATACAGACCAGGCACACCGGCCAGACCCATGCCGCCACCAGTTTTCCGCGCCCCGATCCGCGCAGTTCCAGCCAGCGAGTCCAGCCGGCAAATACTGCAAATAGCGCAATCGCCGTGTGGCTTAATTCGGTCAGCAGTTCTTCTTTTACATTGCCCAGGGTGTGATTGTGGGTCAGCAGCAAAGCGCCTCCCAAAGCGCACACCGCAGGAAACACCAGCGCCGCCTTTGAAGACCGTAATCGTTGGGTCTGCACGCTCCATTCAAACGCAACGAAGCTGACGATCAGCAAAATATAGAGGCGGTGCTGCAGATCCTCCGGGTTATAAAAGCTGGCCCAAAATCCGCGTGGGCCCAACGGCCATGCCTCCGGATCGGCGCGTAGAAATAGAAACAACGCCAGCCCCAAAAAAGCCAGTGGCCAATGACGAGCCCATCGGGCGCGATCCCATCGGCCCAACATCGCCAGCAACCCAGCCATCAAAACCACAATCCCAGCCCAGTGATGGTTATAGTCCGACCACTCCTGCTCCACCTTGTTATCCGCGGCTTTGGCGTCGTCCGGCGACAGAGCGAAAGTCTGGATCGCTGCCTTCATCGACTGTACAGGCGGCAAAGCACGAACCGATGGAGTCGAAAAACTCGGCCATCGCGGCGTCATTCTCGCCGAAATCTCCGGCAGCGTCAGCCGGTTCTGTACCAGGTCGACCGCCGGTGGTTGCGCGGTCAGCGAAGCCGCCGCCAGGATGATGGTGAATCCAATTCCAATCTCCGCCTCAGAGAATTGACCAATACGTAACAGCCACGGTGACGAATTGAATCGATTATCCCGAATCAGCAGAAAATTGCCTGCGCCGAGCACCAGCACCACTGCCAACATGACGGACTTCGCCACCAGGACTACGCCATAAGCAGTCCCATAAACAGCGCTCCAGGACTGCGTGTAGACCCATGCCATGGTCACACCCGCCGCCACCAATACGATGACACTGGCAACGGACATCGCGGAATATCGCCGCACAGCACGAACCGCTTCGCTGTCCTCAACCTTAATGTCGGAATCTCGTGAGGAGATCAGCAGCCATAGATAGGGCATGCCGCCAATCCACAGCGCGGCCGCCAGTTGATGCAGGCCGGTCAGCAGCATCAACGGAATTTGATGTTCCAGGCGCGAGGCCCCGTGGCTGGTCCAAACCGTGGCAAACATCAGTGGCACGACGAATAGCAGCCAAACCGTCCGCCGTGGCAGTCCCAGCCGAGTCGTCAGCAGAAAAACTACAGCCGTAAAGAAAAGCAGCAAGCCCGCCAGAAAATAATTGGCTGTATACAGGTCGGACACGCCCAGGCCGCTGGTGCTCATCAACATGGCCGTGTCCAGCACGACAAATATGGTTTGCGCCGCGGCGAGTCCGATTGCCCCAATCCGCAGAAGCCGCACAGCACGCGGCGAAAACTTCGCAATTGTAGGTGAGAGAGAATTTGACTTTGGCAGGACCATCGTGCAGAACACGATGCCGCCAATCAGCAGAGAGTCGAAGGCCAGACTTGCCGCTCGCAGCAGCACGGCAGCCAGCGGATAATCACGCAGAAACCAAAGCAATGGAATCTTCCTCGGACCGTAAAACCGTGCGCTGCACCCTGGTTACTGGGCGGCAACGGTAAAGGTCAAGTCGCCGCGCGTGATATGCCCATCGCTGGCCAGCGCCTGCCAGTGAATCTGATATTTCCCGTTGGCCAGGCCGTGCGCCACCGCGTTTAACTCCGATGGCTTCGCGCTCGGCTCCATTTGCAGGGCCACAGGCTTGCCGGCTGCATCCGTCAACTTTACCGTGCAACGCCTGGCTTCAATTCTGGAATCGTAGTCGAGCGCAATGTCAACCTGGTGACTGTGCACCACTGATTGATCGGCAGGAGAGGAGTGCACCAGCATGGCATGCGCGAACGCCAACGGCGATCCAGCCAGAAGCACGAGCGTCAGAGCCGCGGTCCATCCTAAAAAACGTGTCATGCGAAGTGTCTCCCTATGTGATTTCTATTTCGATGAATCTAAAATATGCGACGCCCCGTTCGCAACCTAAGCAGTCACGTGGATCGATGCTGCGCGGATCGAGCGTCCGGAAATCTCCGCAGCCCTCATTTCAGCATAGGAGGCAGCCCCCATCAATGCCGCTCGGCTTTCCAGAATAATGCGCACCGGCATGGTGGAAACCAGGTCGTGCATGCGGCCTTTGTCGCAAAATCCGCGCATGAACGTACCGTCCTGCATTTTTTTCAGAATCTTTGGCGCGATCCCGCCACCAATATACATCCCGCCGTGCGCCAGAATTTTCAACGCCAGATTCCCTGCCTCCGACCCATAGATCGACACAAAAACATCCAGCGCTTTGGCACACAATTCATCGCTGCCAGACTCACCCAGTTCGCCGATCACCGCATTGGGGTCTTCTTCCTGCATCCGCTGGCGCAGCTCCGCCGACTCATTCATCTTTTTGCAGTCGCGCAAAAATGTATAAATATTCTTCAGCCCCGGTCCAGAGCACACACGCTCCCAACTAACGTGGCCGTTCATTTTTGGATCGGACCTCAGGTAGCGCAATAGATCGATCTCAAGATCGTTGTGCGGCCCAAAATCACCGTGCCCGCCTTCGGATGCCATGGGAACATGGGTTTTTCCATCCCAGATCAACAGCCCTTCGCCCAGCCCCGTGCCCGCGGCAATCAACCCGCGATTTCCAAGCTGGCTATTGTCCCCCTCGCTCAGCGTATAAATCTGGTCGAGCCGAAGTTCGGCGATCCCATACCCATTGGCTTCCAGGTCATTGATCAGGAAAATATGTTCAATGTGAAGATCTCGCGACAGCTCGTGGGTGTCGAGTGTCCACGGTAAATTGGTCAGCTGGATTACATTCTTGCGGACTGGACCTGGAGCGCCGAAGCACGCAGCTTCAATTCCCTCGGAATTCAGCTGCTCTTTGGGTCCTAAAAACTCGCGAACAATGGCTTGCAGATTTGGATATTGTTGCGCTGCGAACTTTTCGTCGCGCACATGTTGCAGGGTGCCCTGGTCAAACCGATATAGCGCTAAATGCGCTTTGGTGCCACCCACGTCACCAGCAAGAATCATCGGCTCACTTCCAGCAATCCTCGACCATCTGCATCCGGCTGCGGCAACTTGGCAGCCGCGGCGCGATCCAGCAAGAAACTCAACTCGCCATTCTCCGGCTGAATCAGCTGCGACGGCAATCTTTCGGGCTGATACGGACCCAGCAAAACTTCTCGTAACACTTCGGCTTTTGCCCCATCCTGAATCAGAAAGAAGATTTTATCAGCATGGTTGATTACCGGCCACGTAAGAGTGATGCGCCAGGGATTTTTATCTTCCACGTGGTTGGCGACTGCCAATCGCATCATCTCATGCAGGGCTTCCGAGTCCGGGAATAACGAGGCGGTGTGGCCGTTGGTCCCCATACCCAGCACAATCAGGTCAAAGCGCGGCAGCTGCGCTCCTTCCAGCCGAAATTGGTTGCGGATGGCCGACTCATAGCGCGCCGCAGCCTCCTCCGGCTCCAGTTCGCCTTCAATTCGAATCACATTCTCTTGTGGCAGCGGCACCTTCGACAGGAAAGTCTCCTTCGCCAGCCGATAGTTGGAGTCCGGGCTATCCGGCGGAACACATCGCTCGTCCACAAAGAAAATCAGCAGTCGCTTCCAGTCGATCCGGCTTCGAAACGGATGAGAAGGATCAGCCAGAAGCTCGAACATACGCTTGGGCCCGCTACCCCCTGAGATCGCGATCCTCGCAACTCCCCCTGCGCGAACCGCCGTCTCCGCGGCCGACGCTACCCAGTCGGCAGCAGTCACGCTCGCAGATTCGCTGTTCTCTTTCACTTCATAGTGGACATGAATCTTCTTCGGCATTGTCATCCCAATCCTGGCAACCTGGGTTGTCTACTGGCGGCGCCATTTGCGGCCATCGCGCGCCAACAGTGCATCGGCAGCAGCAGGGCCCCAACTTCCAGCGGCATAGTTCGGAAAATCCTTTGGCGGAGTCGCGGCCCATTCCTCCAGAATTGGAGTCATCAACGCCCAGGTCGCCTCCACGCCATCACGATGAGCAAACAGCGTTGCGTCGCCCATCATGGCGTCGAGCAGCAAGCGTTCATATCCATTCGCGGAGGACACACCAAATGCCGCAGCATAATCGAAATCCATCATCACCGGACAGCTCTGCATGGTCGGCCCCGGAACCTTGGCGGCAAATCGCAGAGAGATGCCTTCATCCGGTTGGATGCGCATGGAGATAATGTTGGGTTGGATTTCGCCGCACTTGCTGGTGCCCACATTGTCTTTGAACAGCATGGTCGGCGGCTGTTTGAACTGGATCGTAATCTCCGTAGACCGCTTGGCCAGCCGCTTGCCGGCGCGAACGTAAAAAGGAACGCCGGCCCAGCGCCAGTTCTCAATCTGGAACCGCATGGCGGCAAACGTCTCCGTGTTCGAGTTAGGATCGACCCGCTCCTCCTGCCGATACCCAATCACAGGCTTGCCATCCACGGTGCCGGGCCCATACTGCCCGCGCACTGTATCTTCCATCTTGATCGGCTGAATTGCCTTCCAGACCTTCACCTTTTCCATGCGTATCGGCGCCGAGAAAAACGTTACCGGCGGCTCCATCGCAACAAAGGAGAGTAATTCCATCACATGGTTTTGCACCACGTCGCGCAGGGCTCCAGCCTTCTCATAAAAGGGACCGCGCCCCTCAATACCGATGCTTTCTGCGGCCGTGATCTGCACATGATCAATAAAATTGCGGTTCCAGATCGGCTCGAAGATTCCATTGGCAAAGCGAAATACCAAAATGTTCTGAACCGTTTCCTTGCCCAGATAGTGATCAATGCGAAAGATCTGATCTTCCGACAACACCTTGTTGATTTCGTCATTCAGCTCCCTGGCAGATTCCAGGTCGTGACCGAAAGGCTTTTCAATAATGCAGCGGACAGTTCCCTTCTCTGGATGGGCCATGCCGTGCTTGCCCAGTTGCTCCACAATCTCTGAGAAATAATCGGGCGCCGTGGCCAAATAGAATAACCGATTGCCGCTCGTTCCATATTTCTCATCGAGGCTCGCCAGCAAGGCCTTCAGCCGCGTGTAGCCGTCGGGATCGTCAAAGTTCATGGCGTGGTAGTTCACTCGTTGCAGAAAATCCCGCAGGTTGGGATCGCTCGCTTCAACACCGCCGCCTTTGATGATTCCATCCCGCATGTCGTTCACGAACTCGTCCTTCAGCGGGCGTCGGGCAACGCCAACCACGGCAAACTCCGCCGGTAGCAGGCCGGACTGTTCAAGGTGATATAGCGCCGGCAGCAATTTTCGTTTCGTCAGATCGCCAGAGGCGCCAAAGATCACAACCACACATGGCTCCGGTACCCGCTCGGGAACGCGAGACGCTTGCAACTCTTCAGGGGAAACTGTGACTTCCGTCGTGACCATGGCTACTCTCCTTACCCTGGAAAATGATTGTCTTGCTGCCTATGAATTGCGCGCTGCGGAACCAACGCTCGCAAGGCGCTGCTACGTGGATTTCTTGACCGCGTGACCGCCGAACTCATTCCGCATGATCGACAACATGCGATCGGAAAAATTGTTTTCTTCGCGCGATCGAATCCTGCGAATTAACGACTCCGTAATCACCGGCGCAGAAACGTTCAGATCAATCGCTTCGAAGACCGTCCATCGACCTTCTCCGGAATCGGCGACATATGCTTCCAGGCCTTCCAACTTAGGATTCTTCTCCAGAGCATCCGCAGTCAAATCCAGCAGCCATGATCGAACCACGCTGCCGTATTGCCATATCTTCGCAATCTGTGTCAGGTCCAGATTGAGCGGCTCTTTGTGCTTCATGATCGAGAAGCCCTCGGCGTAGGCTTCCATCAATCCGTATTCGATGCCGTTATGCACCATCTTCACAAAGTGTCCCGCACCGGCAGGACCCACGTGGCCCCAGCCTTTATCGGCCGCCGGCGCCAGCGTTTCGAAGATCGGGCGCAGATGCTCGACCGGCCCCTTATCGCCGCCGATCATCATGCTGTAGCCCTCTTTCAACCCCCACACACCGCCGGACGTACCGACATCGACAAAGTTGTAGCCCTTGGCGGTCAGTTGCGCGTAACGCCGCTGCGAGTCCTTGTAATTCGAATTGCCTCCGTCGATGAAAATGTCGCCCTTCTGCATCGAGGTTTCCAGCTTTGAGATGGTCTGATCGACCGGGTCGCCGGACGGAACCATAATCCACACCGCGCGCGGTGCTTTCAGGTTCTTCACCAGGTCTTCCAGCGACGACACACCCACCGAACCAGCGGCGGTCAGGTTCTTCACGGCTTCAGCGTTGAAATCGAAGCCGACAACTTTGTGCCCGCCCAGGCGCAGCCGCTCCGCCATGTTGAAGCCCATTTTTCCCAGACCGATCAGACCAATTTCCATTCGTTCTCCTGTTATTAAAAACTCGTTTTCACCAGGCGTTTCAGTCGGCCGTGATTCCCAGCCGGCGAAGCTCCGCGATCACCTGCTCCGGGGACTTCATGCGAATGCCCTGAATTCCCACTTGCCGCGCACCTTCCAGGTTCTCTTCGCGATCGTCGATGAAAACGCATTCATCGGGCTGGCGTTGAGAAATATCGAGGGCGCATTGAAAAAACGCAGGCTCCGGCTTCCGCAATGCGATGTAGGCCGAAACCAGGTAGGCGTCAAATAAGCCAGATAATCCAAACGTCGGGATGCGATATTCCATCAACTCCCGCGATTCATTGCTCAACATGTACGTACTGTTATCTCGGGGCCCCTGCGCACGCAGGTCACGAAGAAATTCAATCATTCCGGGATACAGAACCTGGCTCACCTCGCGCATTTTCGCGAAAAATTCATCTTCAGAAAACGCCCGCGGAGCATAGAACACGGTCTCCCGCAAATATTCGTGGACCGTGATCTTCCCCCGCTCCCAAAGATCGTTGGCGGGGATATGGCGCTGCTCAAACTCGTCGAAGTTCAGGCCAAAATGTTTGGCCACGCGCTCGCGAGCGTGCTCATCCCATCCATTGGTCAGCAGAACGCCGCCGCAATCCCAGAACGTTGCGCGAATTTTCGCCATCCAAGCTTCCCCGCACTCCCTCTGGATATCTTTCCTGCTATGTGTCCCACTTGTTCGTCATAAAGCGTGCTTCGATGGCGTTCACTTTGTTCAGGCGTCGCACAAAGCGCGGCTCGTTGGATTGAAATTGCGCCTTCAGAAACGCGCCCACTACTTCATTCGCCAATGCCGAACCGATGATGCGCGCTCCTAGAACGATCACGTTCATGTTGTCGTGTTCCACTCCCTGGTGCGCGGAATAGGTGTCGTGGCACATCGCGGCGCGAATCCCAGGCATCTTGTTGGCCGCCACAGAAACGCCGACGCCAGAGCCGCAGATCAGCACTCCCCGCTCCGCTTTCTTCTCATGCAGCGCGGTCCCCACAGACTCGGCGAAATCAGGATAGTCATCGGATGGATCTTCTTCGAACGCGCCTACGTCAAGCACTTCATGTCCCAGGTCGGCGATAAATTTGCGGACTTCTTGTTTCAGCTCAAATCCTGCGTGGTCGGATCCAATCGCGATTATCATTCCTCTCTCACTTTCCTGCCACGGCGGTGGTCTTACCCGCCCGTGCTACGATCGCGGTGGCTTTCCGAACCACATTATCCACGCTGAATCCAAGTTTCTCCATGGCGATCTCTCCCGGCGCCGAGGCTCCGAATCGATCCAGCCCCAGAACATCTCCACTATCGCCGGCAATCTTCCACCAGCAGATCGGGCTCGCCGCTTCGACCACCAATCTGGGAACTCCCGTGAGCAGGATCTTTTTCTGATATTCCTCCGGCTGCTCATCAAACAACCGCCAGCTCGGCATCGAAACTACACGCGCATGCAGCCCTTGCGACTCCAGCGCCGTCGCAGCTTTCAGGATCAAGCTGACTTCGCTGCCGGTTGCGATCAGCACTACGTCGGCGGAGTTTCCACCATCACGCAGCACATAAGCTCCATGACGCACACCGTTCAGGATGTCGTACTTTGCAGGGTCAATAATGGGCAGGTCCTGCCGCGAAAGCGCAAGAAACGAAGGCTTGCGGCGCTCCAGAATTACCTGCCAGGCTGCCGCGGTTTCATTCGCATCCGCAGGCCGGAAATCCGTAAATTCCGGAATCGCCCGCAGCGACGCGATCTGTTCGATCGGCTGGTGTGTTGGACCATCCTGTCCAAGTCCGATCGAGTCATGGGTGAAGACGAAGGTCGACGGAACCTGCATCAGCGCCGCCAGGCGAAGTGCCGGTCGAGCATAATCGCTGAACACGAAGAAAGTCGACCCGTAAGGAATCAGCCCGCCGTGCGCCGCCATGCCATTCACGAAGGCGCACATGCCAAACTCGCGCACGCCAAAGAAAATGTTGCGGCCGTTCGGATCGACATGAAAACTGGGGCTGTCTTTAATCGTCGTCTTGGTGGATGTGGAAAGATCAGCCGCCCCGCCAATCAATTCCGGTACCTTGGTGGCAATTCCATTCATCACGATATTGCCGGCAACGCGGGTTGCAACCGGTTTCGAATCCGCCGCAAACTTCGGGATGCCCGCTTCCCATCCCGCCGGCAATTTTCCCGCAAATACCCGCTCGTATTCCGCAGCCAGTTCAGGAAATTGCTGCTTGTACTTCGCGAACAATGCATTCCATTCCGCCTCAAACTTTGCGCCGCGATCCTTCGCCCGAGCCCAATTCTTTGCGGCTTCCTCCGGAACATAAAAGAACTTGTCCGCCGGCCAGCTGAGTTGTTCCTTGGTGAGTTTCGTGTCTTCCGCGCCCAGCGGTTCTCCGTGCGCCTTCGACGTGCCGGCCTTGGGGCTGGCATAGCCAATAATCGTGCGCACGGCAATGATGGAAGGCTTGTCGGTCACAGATTTCGCCACCTCAATCGCCTTGGAAATCGCTTCCAGATCATTTCCATCGGCCACGCGTTGCACATGCCAGTGGTAGGCCCTAAATCTCTCTTCGACATTTTCGGTGAACGACAAATCCGTGGGCCCATCCAGCGAAACTAGATTGTCGTCATACAGCAGAATCAGCTTCCCCAGTCCCAGTGTGCCGGCGAACGATGCCGCTTCGTGCGAGACGCCTTCCATCAGATCGCCGTCGCCGCACATCACGTAGGTATAGTGATCGACAATCTCCAGCCCAGGCTTGTTGTAACGGGCCGCCAGGTGCCGTTCCGCCGCCGCCATGCCAATCGACATCGCGAGACCCTGGCCGAGCGGACCGGTCGTGACTTCCACTCCATCCGTCAAACCGCGTTCCGGATGGCCCGGAGTAAGGGAACCGTACTCGCGAAATTGCTTCAGGTCATCCAGCGTGACCTTGTACCCCGCCAGATGCAGCGCGGAGTAGAGCATCGCCGACGCATGCCCGTTCGACAGCACGAAGCGATCGCGATTCGACCACTTGGAGTTGGCCGGATTGTGCCGCATGAACTTGTGGAACAGCAGATACGTCATCGGAGAATCGCCCAGCGGCGCGCCCGGATGTCCGCTATTTGCCTTCTCTACGGCATCGACAGCCAGGAAACGCAATGCATTGATCGACAGCTGATCCAGTTCCGTCATTCTTGCTCTCCAAACATCAGGCCCAGTGGGCAGGTTTTGTCTCTCGTCAATAATTGTATAGATGCGCGGCGCTGGAAATGGCCGCAGACGGATTTAGCAGCTTTTCAACATCAGCAGATGGGAACCTCGTAGTTGCGGCCCTCCCAGCGATCCTCGGCCGGCCAGTACAGCGTAAACACCAGGTCCGCCGGCGTCTGCTGACCAATCGGAATATCCGCGTAACAGACGCACTCTCCCATGTGTTTTGAGTCGGTGGTCTGCTGCGTTTTCCAGTCGTCCTGCGTCCACACCACCTGAAACGGGCTGCATTCCACAAGCCGCATCGTCTTTCCGCGTGCGATCCTGGTCAGCAGATGGCTGCGCTTACAGATTTCAATCTGCAGGTCGCGACGGCCGTCGCCATACCGGCTCCAAACCGGACCCACACGGTCAAAAACTTCTCCATCCTCCCGGGACCGCAGCAGCTTGATGTACTCCGCATGGGCCCACGCCAGCGGCATGGCCGCGCCGGACGGTCGTCCCAAAAACATCCCCTTCTCGGGAAGGTCAGGCGCGTCCCAAATTTGTTCCGGAAGCATCCCGCCCTCGGAGCTGAACTGTTCGATGGCCTGAACCAGGCTCTGAATATCCCTTCCGGCGGCCAGCTCGTAATGCGCCCGCTCGCCCGTCAGTAGCGGCCAGGCTCGCCCCTGACCCCAACCTTCGTACGGTCCGCCATCGTGCTTCTGCCCATAGCCATCGTGGTTGTAGCGACGCCAGCATAGACCAAACGGCGTATTCACCTGCAATACCGCATCCACCACCTTCAGCGAGTCCACGATCAAAGGATCGTGCGGAGAGCGAATCCCGTAGCGGACCAGTTCCAGAAAACCCGCATCGATGATTTCCCGAGCATCAAAATTGGATTTTTCGCCCGGTCCGCGGTTGGACAGCTGCAATCTGCCTTCGCCCACCCAGGGATTGTAATAACGGTCGCCGGGGGCTGGCGGTCGGATGCGCATGTAATGCCGACGCACGTCCGACAACAATACGCCATCCTCGGTGACAGTCCATTTCTCCAGATTCGATTCGATCCAGTCCGCGAAGACGGCATAAAAATCCGCCAGCTCAGGCGAGCCGTGCGCACGCACCAGTTCACTGGCGCAAATCATCCCCGTAATCACCACCGCGAGCGTCGAGGGCGAGTACCCGGAATTTTCTTCCCAGCGCTCCTGCTGCGTCACCGGTGCAAACTTCATCAGACAACCGGCGGCGCGCTCCACAAAGGGAAAGATATCGACGATGTCCAGCGCGTTCTGCTTCCACAAACGCCACGCCAGAATAATCGGAAAAGCAACCTCATCCAGTTGCATTCCCGACCAATACGGCGTGCCGTTCACCCAGAAATTTTGCGCGAAACTGCCATCCGGCCGCTGCGCGCAGATCAGATACACCAGGGCGCGCAACGCTGTTTCATTTCGGCCCACCGCCATCAATGCCGTCGCCGTCTGCACCATGTCCCGTGTCCACACCAGGTGGTAGCCGCCCAGGTCGTCATCGCCTTTCGTTTGCCCCCACGGGATGGAGGCTGAAGCGATAAAGGCTCCCTGAAATGTTTTGTCTTCGTGCGCCAGCAGAATACTTTGACTGATATGCGCCAGATGCCCGTGATCCCCGGACGAGGAAATCAACTGCAACGGGCAACGGACGCGATGCCACTGCGCGTGGAAGCGTTCCCGGTGTGCCGCAAAGCCAGTCGCCAACGACTGTATGGTGCAGGCCAGAGCTGCATGGCGACCTTCACCAAACCCAACCCCAACCGTGAACTCCGGGAACCGTGCAACATCAATCTCCCCGATCACGGCAATGTTTCCGTCCAGCGCCTGATCAAATTCCCAGTTCATTTGGAAATTCTGGTTCAAGTCCGTCCAGCCGTCGCTGGAACCCACGTAGCCGCAAGAAGTTCGACTGAACCCGCAATCCGCAGACATGGCCAGGGAGGTGTGACCTTTCCACGCCAGCAACACCCGCTTGCCGCCCACATCAATCGCCCGCGCAGAATTGCCCGCGCCGCCCACTTCCAGATGCGGCGCCAGCAGCGCATACACCTTCAGGCGGCTCAGAAAATCGCGATCGCCTTCCATGCGCACATGGATCAAAACCGTCGGCTGATGCGGATCGGAAATGACTTCTTTGATCAGCGCGTACCGGCCCATCGGATCACGGCCCGTCATGCGAACGCCCAGCGCTTCATGATCGATGTATTCAAAGCTGCGGATCAGATCGCGCTTCTCGTCGTGAAAAAATGATTCGCCATCGCTGATCAAAAAGCCCAGATCGCGAACCTGCGGGCGATCGATGGTTGGATAGTAGATTTCGTTCAGAATGCCGTGCGAAATGGTGTACCAGACCCGGCTGGATGCGGAATAGGCGGTCCCTACCGCCTGCTTCTCGCTCGAAGTCCAACGCGGCGGCATGCCGGGAGCACCAAATGCAGGCCCTCCCGCCGTGATCCAGGAATATTCAGGTGCATCAAAAACCATTATGCCTCCAAGCCAAATAGAGTCATTGTGATCCCAGATGGTTACATATTTCCTGGGTGAGGAAGAAACACGATCTGAACTGCGACCCGGTTCAGCTTGCCTGCATCCAACTGAGTGAAATGACTACGGTACGACCGTCGAGCGTAAAATGACCGTGCGTTTGAATTGTATCGACTGAACCCGCAAGGTCGTTCGTTCGGCTCTCGTTTCCGCTTGCCGGACAAATCCGTAGAGTGCTGCGGGAACCAAACCTTCACCGGCACTATCCTACGAACATCGCGCCACAAAGCAGGGCAAACCTGCGATAAACACAGGAGGATTCCATTGGCACACGAAGTTCCACCACTTCCTTACGACTACGCCGCTCTTGAGCCCTACATCGACGAAACCACCATGCATCTGCATCACGACAAGCATCATCAGGCCTACGTCAACAACCTGAACGCGGCCATCGAAAAGCATCCGGAGCTGGGCAAGCGTTCCGCCGAAGATTTACTGCGCCACCTCGACACCGTTCCGGAAGATGTTCGCACCACCGTCCGGAATAATGGCGGCGGTCATGTGAACCACACCATGTTCTGGCAAATCATGAAGCCCAAGGGCGGCGGAGAGCCGACCGGCAAGATCGCTGACCAGATCACGAAAGATTTCGGCAGCTTCGAGGACTTCAAGAAGCAATTCAACGATGCCGCCGCCAAGCAATTCGGTTCCGGCTGGGGATGGCTGATCTACGAAGGCGGCAAGCTGAAAATCATCACCACAGCCAATCAGGACAGCCCGTTCATGCAGGGTCATTTCCCGGTCCTGGGAAATGATGTTTGGGAGCACGCGTACTACCTGAAGTATCAAAACAAGCGTCCCGAATATCTGGCCGCCTGGTGGAACACGGTAAATTGGGAAGAAATTAACAAACGCTTCGAACTAGCTAAGAAGTAGACAAATTGCACTGATCTCTGTGCAAAATCAGCTCGCGGAATTGGTTGCCAAGGCAACCAATTCCGTCAAATTCGGTCATATTGGTTGCCTTAGCAACTAATTTCTTCCGCCGCTCTGTGGCCTGGGAAATTGCTTCGCGATCATCGCCAGCGCCTCATCCCGGCTTTGAACTTTCCCCTCCAATTGGGCATCCTCGACCAGATTTAACATGGTTCGAAATTCTGGACCGGGCCGATATCCAAGCGCGATCAGATCGTCGCCGCGAATCAGCGGAGTCGGACGAATCTGCTCCGGAGCCGCTGTTTGATACCGTTCCAGCGCAAATTGATACAGCGAGAGGTCTCTGTGGCTGGCCATGCAATCCATGCGATGCAGCGCCAGATGCTCATCAAACTTATCCAGGCGAAAAAACCGCTTCAGCGTTGAATCACGCATCTTCTCGACGTCCGCAAACCGCATGTGATTCGCCACCAGCGCCAGAATCTGCTCTGTATCGCTGTTCGACATGCGCAGCCGATGGCAGATTTCTTCCGTCATGCGCACTCCCACTTCAACATGACCGTCGAATCGGATGCGATCCGGCGCGCGGCGAAACGTTGCAGGCTTGCCGACGTCGTGCAGCAGCGCTCCCCACGCCAGTGTTGCAGGGCTTCCCGCCGGCAGTTGCTCCAGCAGCATCAGCGTATGAATCCAGACATCGCCTTCGGGGTGATATTGCGGCGGCTGCTCGACACCGCGCATGCGCATGACTTCCGGCAGAACTTCCACCAGCAATCCGGTCTGCTCCAGCAATTCAAACGCCCTCCGAGGCGCGCCCTCCGTCAACATGCGCGTCAGTTCTTCGCGCACACGTTCCCGGCTGACTTGATCGATCTCTGGAGCTGATGCCCGAATTGCGCGCAAAGTTTTATCTTCAATCTCAAATCCAAAACGCGCAGCGAAACGAACCGCTCGCAGCATGCGCAACTTGTCTTCCGCAAATCGCTGGCTGGGGTCACCGATGGCGCGAATGATGCCGTGTTGCAGGTCTTCCCTGCCACCTACAAAATCCAGAACCGCATCGTTGATGCTTCCAGAAGCCTTCAGCCGCGCTGGATCAAGCAGCATTCCGTTGATGGTGAAGTCGCGCCGCAGGACATCATGCTCCGCGGATTCCGTGTAGGAGACCGACTCCGGACGGCGGCCATCTTTGTACGCGCCATCGTTGCGGAAGGTCGCCACCTCGGTCAGGATTTCCGCTTCGTCGTAGGTATCGACAACCAGAACCACACCAAATTGCGCGCCCACGGCAAAGGTCCGCGGAAACATCGCCAGTACCTGCTCCGGCCTTGCGCTGGTGGCTACGTCGAAGTCCAACGGTTCGCGGCCTAGCAGCAGATCGCGCACGCATCCGCCGGCAAAATACGCTGCGTGACCCGCCGCGCGAAGGCGCTCGACGATCTGCGTTGCGGCCTGCTGACGCGCGGATGCGGGAACGGGAGTTTGATGGAGGTTCATTGCACGGGACCTGGAAGCGGCGGCAAATGGCGCGCTGCCTTTACCATGGTGACATGCCTCCTACGCATTTCTCCAGTTCTGACGCGGCGCAGACGCCGCAATCCACTCTCAGGACTGGGTTGATTCTCGGAATTGAGAGCTCCTGCGATGAGACGGGAGCCGCGGTGGTTCGAGGCGGGGCAGAGGTGCTGTCGAATGTAATCGCATCGCAAATCCGCACCCACGCGCCTTATGGCGGAGTCGTGCCCGAGCTGGCTTCGCGCGAACATCTGCAGAATATTGTTCCTGTAGTTCGGGCCGCGTTGCAGCAAGCCGGATGCAGCCTTGACGACCTGGACGCCATTGCCGTTACCGAAGGGCCCGGGCTGGCAGGAGCTTTGCTGGTTGGGGTGATGTATGCGAAAGGCCTCGCCTTCGCGCTGAATAAGCCGCTGATTGCCGTAAATCACCTCGAAGGACATATCCACGCCGTGCTGCTTGAAGCAAAAAAACAGCAGCAAATCCTGGCGCAGCCGACGCTGGCGCTGGTGGTTTCGGGCGGCCACACGCATTTATATCTGGCGGAAGAAACCGAGAGAACGTGGCGCTACAAAAACGTCGGCAGAACTGTGGACGACGCCGCCGGTGAAGCCTTCGACAAAGTCTCGAAGCTTCTCGGGCTGGGCTATCCCGGCGGACCGTGGATTGACTGGCTGGCGCAATATGGCGATCCCCATGCTGTGCCCTTCGGACCCATCACGGTGAAGCAAAAGCCATACCGCGCCCAACAAAAACAAAGTCCGCGATTTCTATTTTCTTTCAGCGGGTTGAAAACAGCGGTCCTGCGCTACGTTCAGCTGCATGATTTGCTTCCCTCGATCGACACTCGTCGAGCGATGCTTTCAAAACTCCCCGATGCGAAGCCTGCGGACGCGCTGGCTCTGTGCGATGCGGAAACCCTGAATCTGATCGCATCATTTCAGCGCGCGGTGGTGGACGACCTGGTTCGAAAAACATTCAACGCCGCAGAGAGCTTTCATGCGGCCAGCATCTTGGTTTCCGGAGGCGTCGCCGCAAATCGCGAGCTGCGCCAGCATTTTTTGTCTGAAGCGAGAAAGCGCCGCCTGCCGGTCACGTTTCCTGCGCTGGAACTTTCCACCGACAATGCCGCCATGATTGCCGCAGCCGCATGGCCAAAATTTGTGGCCGGCGACCTGGCACAGGAAACCCTGACCGCCGAGCCATCGCTATCGCTTGGCTAGATCACTTTCATTTTCGCGGTTTGCCCGTACAATCAGAAATTGCATGTCCCTTCGTCTCTATAACACGCTGAGCGGCCAGATTGAGGAATTGACGCCGCAGCCCGGACAGCCCCTTGGCATGTATGCGTGCGGGCCTACGGTCTACGATTACGGCCACATCGGCAATTTCCGTACCTTCATTCACGTCGACATTCTGCGGCGCTTTCTCAAGCTGCAGGGAATGCATCTGCGTCACGTCATGAACATCACCGACGTCGACGACAAGATCATGGCCAAGGCGGCGGCCGCCGGCCAATCGATTGGCGTTTACACGGCTAAGTATGAAGCCGCATTTCTTGAAGACCTGAAGGCATTAGAAATCGAGCAACCAGAATACCTGGCGCGAGCGACGGAGAATATTCCGCTGATGGTGAACCTGATAGAGAAGCTGGTCGAACGCGGTTGCGCCTATCGCGGCGAAAACGGCTCGTACTATTTCCGGATCCACAGCTTCCCCGGCTACGGCAAACTCTCAAAAAAAGATTTGGCGGGCATGGAGGACGGAGCGCGGGTCGATGTCGATGAATATGACAAAGACAGCGCCCGCGATTTTGCCTTATGGAAGGCGGCCAAGCCAGGGGAGTTTCACTGGGACACCGAGCTGGGGCCGGGCCGACCGGGCTGGCACATTGAATGCTCCGCCATGGCCACGGCCTATCTGGGCGAGACCTTCGACCTGCATACTGGCGGCGAAGACCTGATGTTCCCGCATCATGAAAATGAGATTGCGCAGTCGGAATCGGCGAGCGGAAAAACATTTGCGCGCCATTGGATGCACATCCGGTTTTTGCTGGTGGAAGGCAAGAAGATGTCGAAGTCGCTGGGCAACTTCTATACGCTGCGCGACTTGTTGCTGCGCGGGTACAAGGCCTCCGCGATTCGTTTTCTATTAACCGCCGTTCCGTATCGCAACCAGTTGAATTTCACATTTGAAGGACTAACCGAAGCGACCAATGCAGTCGAGCGGTTGCGCACTTTTGCTCAACGCATGCGCACTGGCGAGTTCCCTGCGGGCATGAATGAGTCCGTTCTGGAAGCTACACAACGTGCGGGAAAAAATTTCATCGCGTCGCTGGAAGATGATCTGAACACTGCCGAAGCACGCGCTGCAATTTTCGAATTGGTTCGCCTGGCGAACTCCAGCGCCGATCGGGGCGAGTTGAAACATGACAATGTCGCTCCCATCCTTGAAGTGCTGGCGCAGTTTGACCAGGTCTTCGCTGTGTTGGAAGACCATGATGATGCGGTGACGCGCTTCGCACTGGATTGGGCTGCGAAAGAAAATCGGCTGAACGAAGCCACCCAGGAGCTGGTTGCTGGATATTCTCTCAGCGATGAAGCGATCGACAAGCTGGTCGAGGAGCGGACCAAGGCACGTAAGTCGCGGGATTTCGCACGCGCCGACGCCATTCGCAAAGAGCTCGGGGAAAAAGGAATTCTGCTGGAAGACGGCGCGGACGGGGTTCGCTGGCACAGAAAATAATGTTGCCTTGATTCCTTCGCAAGTCGATTTAGCGTTCGACCGCCATCGACTCGATCTCCGCCATTTCATGATCCGGCTGCATTTTGGATGAGGTCACCAGAAAGACGGCCAACAGAATCATAACCATGCCAATCCACTCATTGCCGTGCAAGCGTTCACCCAACACTACCGCGCCCAGCAGCACAGCCACCATGGGATTGACGTAGGCGTAAGTCGCCACTTTGGAAACGGGAACGTTCTGTAAGAGCCAGGTATAAGCAGAGAATCCGGTCAGCGATCCGAACAGAATAAGAAACGCAATTGCGGAAACGCTTTCATGGTTCCAGGTTGCGCGACTCCATTGATGGCGCACGGTTGCCAACACCAAATCGCAAACGCAGGCGGCCAGCATTTCCCACCCAGCACAGACAAAGGGATCGAGCGAAAAGCGTGTTCCCCGCGACCACACAGATCCGATGGAAAACGACAACGCCCCCAGCAGCAGAACCCCTATCGCGACCAATTGATGCCAGTCGCCGCGGAAGCCGATTCGAGCGCTGGGAAACGCAAGCACGACCAAGCCAATAAATCCCATGACAAGACCGATTTCGCCGCGCGACCGCAATCGCTCTCCATGAGGCATCAACCATTCAATCACCGCAATGTAGACCGGAATGATCGCGACCAACAGCGCCGCCAGACCGCTGGGAAGGTAGAATTCCGCCCATACCAACCCGACATTGCCGAAGAACAGCATCAGCACGCCAAGAAGAAACAGGCGGCGCATTTCCCGCATATTGCCCAGCAAGCGCTTTCCGCGCAGCGCCATAAAGCCGAGCATCAACGAACCGCCAATCAACAGCCGCACACCCGCCAACGCCGGCGCGGGAATGAAATGCACGCCGAGCCGCGCAGCCGTATAGGTCGCGCCCCAACACACATACACGCAGACAAACGCAAACATTACAGCAGAGGTAGAAGCGTGGCCGATGCGCCGAGTCTCCATGATCTGCAAGTATTCTAGGTGACTTGCACGCGTTCTCGATGTAAACGAACACGCGATCCGCGCTTCGCAGAATTTTTATGCCAGCCGGTTTTGCCAATCACGCTATACTGGTTGCAGCAGGTTTCTTATGCGCAGACCCTCTGCCACAATCGTCGAGTCCGGCTGCCACGTTCCAGCAACGTTTCTGGGACAAGAGCACCCGCGACCGCACCTGCACAGCCTGCCTACCTGGCTGCGACCTAGTCTGTTCGGCAGCGACTAAGCTGTCCGCAGCTCGTTTGGCGAACATACGAGCGTGAGCCCTGCTCCAATCGGCTTCGAAAAATCCTTAAGATTCTCATTCTGAAATTTGCTCGGCTGACGCCATTTGTCGGCCTGCACCCACCTTCCAATTGCGAGGAGAGCTACGATGCAGAACAACGGAACCGGTTCCTATAAAAACTCTGACAAGTACGCAAAATTTGGCCCAAAGCTAACAGGCCCGCTGCCCGGTCCCAAGGCAAGATCGGTCGTAGATGCCGACACAAAATGGCTCTCCCCCAGCTATACGCGATCCTATCCGCTGGTGGCGAAGCGTGGGCGCGGCGTGCGGATCGAAGATGTCGACGGCAATCAGTTTCTGGATTTTGCCGCAGGAATTGGCGTCTGTTCCACCGGACATTGTCATCCGGAAGTGGTGAAAGCAATCCAGGATCAAGCTGCCGAACTGATCCACATGTCCGGCACGGATTTTTATTACGAGGCGATGATTCAGCTGGCTGAGCGAGTGTCGAAGATTGCGCCCATGCCCGGACCGCACAAGTTTTACTACGGCAACTCCGGCGCGGAGGCGGTTGAGTGCGCGCTGAAGCTGGCTCGATACCACACGGGGCGGCAGAACATCATCGCTTTTTATGGCGCATTCCATGGGCGCACCATGGGAGCGCTTTCGCTGACAGCATCGAAAGCCCAACAACGACGCCGGTTCGGCCCGCTTGTTCCCGGAATCACGCATGTGCGCTATCCGTACGCCTATCGCGGATGCAGCGGCGGTCCGCAGGAAGAAGAGGCTTTCGCGCTGGGCTGTGCTCGCTTCATTGAAGAGAAGCTCTTTAAGACCACAATGCCTCCTGAAGAAGTGGCCGCAATTTTTGTTGAGCCGATCCAGGGTGAAGGCGGTTACGTTGTAGCACCGACAATTTTCATGCAGGAGCTGCGGAAGATTTGCGATCGTCATGGCATTCTGCTGGTCGCCGACGAAGTGCAGTCGGGTGTGGGTCGCACGGGAAAATGGTGGGCCATCGAACACACCGGTGTCGAGCCTGACATTGTTTGCATCGCAAAAGGAATCGCCAGCGGCATGCCGTTGAGCGTTTGCATGACCCGCGCCCACATCATGGATTGGAAGCCCGGCTCGCACGCTTCCACGTTCGGGGGTAATCCGGTTTGCATCGCGGCAGCCATGGCGACACTCGATGTTCTTGAACGCGAAGGCGTTGCCAATGCCGCCAAGGTCGGCAACGCGATGATGCAACGCCTGAAGGAGTGGCCGAAAAAGCATCCGATCGTCGGCGATGTGCGGGGACGGGGACTGATGATCGGCATCGAGATTGTGAAGGATCAGGGCACACGCGAGGCCGCGGCCGAGTGGCGCAACCAGATTGAGACCTTGGC
Source organism: uncultured Acidobacteriota bacterium (assembly GCA_963794795.1). Taxonomy (GTDB): domain Bacteria; phylum Acidobacteriota; class Terriglobia; order Terriglobales; family Acidobacteriaceae; genus JAKAAZ01. The sequence goes on from CAWCFC010000025.1 coordinate 274,369, forward strand.
GTTTGATCGCGGGCTGCTCATTCTAGGCTGCGGCGAGACCTCCATCCGCCTGGCTCCTCCGCTGATCGTTAGCCCGGAAGAGGCAGACATCGCGCTCGACATTCTGGAGGAAAGCATCACCGAAGTGGAGCACCAGCACCTTCCCGCCCTGGCCGCAGCCAAGGCGTAGGTGGCTGATTTGACAACACCGGCAGCACGAATTTGCTGCCCTAGGAGCGAGTCGCTTGCTAGAGTGATTTCACACCCCTTATGCAAACGATCTCTCAACTAGGGCACGCCCGTCTGTCTTTCTTCGAGAGGACGCTGGGATGGCTGGACCAGGCGGCTGCTCGCTCCACCCGCTCCCCGAAGCATCCGGCCCACTTGATGACCGGTTTGCGGGGAGAGGACGCGACCTATTTTTATCTTCGCGAACTGGGTTATACCATTGTGGCGCGCCGCTGGAGCAGCCCGAAATTGCGCGGAGATATCGACCTGATCGGCTGGGATGGCGAGTGGTTGTGCTTCGTCGAAGTCAAAACACGAAGCTCGCGCACCTTTCAGCCCGCGGAAGTGGCCGTCGACCAGGACAAGCGAATCAACCTGGCGCGGATGGCGAAGGAATATATTCATCAGTTAGAGCATGCAGAAATGATCCCGGTCCGGTTCGATGTGGTCTCAGTTTATTTCCCCGGCGGTCGCCCTGAATTCGAATTGTTCCGTGGCGCCTTCGATTGGAAGGATGCGTCCCCGTCAGGATTTCGCGCCAGCAAATGAGGCGTGGGTGAGCGGAACAAACTCTCCCGCATCGGCGCTGTAGGTCGTCACCGTCGCTGTGGCGATATCAAACACCCATCCATGAAGCCGCACTTGTTTGGACGCAACAGCATTGGAAACCGCGGGATGCGTCAACAAGTTCACCAGCTGCGCCAGAACATTTTCGCGCACCAGGATTTCAAGCTTGGTGGAATTGTCCTTGTGGGCATGCTGCTCTTCAATCACCTGGGTCGCGGCATTCGCAAAGTTCAGCCATCGTGAAACTTCAGGAAGCGCTTTCAACTGTTCACTCCCGCTGAGGATGGCGGTCATCGCTCCGCAGCCGGAATGACCGCAGACCACGATGTCGGGGACACCCAAAACGGCTACCGCGTATTCAATGCTGGCGGAAACTCCTCCCGGCGCGACACCATGCGGCGGAACAATGTTGCCGGCATTGCGAACCACAAACAAATCTCCGGGACCTTGCTGCATGAATAGTTCCGGGATCACGCGGGAATCCGAACACCCGATAAACAGGGCCTGTGGGCGCTGTCCGTTCGACAACTGCTGAAACAGTGCCTTCTGGTTTGGAAATACTTCCGTCTGAAACTTCAATACGCCATCAATGATTCGCTTCACTGTCGATCGTTCCCGCTTCCCCTGACGCTATCGTTCCCTGCTTCCACTGTATCTCTGCATCGCGCCCGATCGAAATTCACGCTAGCGAAATCTTTAGTGCGGCAGCGAAATCGCTCACCGGCTGAAATCGACGTGGTAGTTCGACGCTCAACCCATCCGATGTCTGCTTCCATTTCAATTTTTCGTCGGTGCCCAGCACTTGCACATGTTCGATTTTTCCCGGCTTGGTGGCATTCGATGTTCCCAGCGACTGGATCACAAATTCCCCGACCGGCCAGCCCAGCGCGATCGCATAGATGACGGTGTTGGCCTTATTGCGCGTAAATCGAATGTCCTTGACCCCCAGCTTGCTGATGCTGGTGCCTTGGAACGATCCGCTCTTCACCACGTCCGGCCCTTCTCCGTAAATCGTCCATGGCCGAGTGGCATACAGCGCTTCGCCGTTCACCTGCATCCAGTCGGTGATTTTGTCGAGCACCGCAATTTCTTTGCTGTCGATGGTGCCATCGGGCTTTCCAGGAATGTTCAATACCATAGTGCCGTTCTTGCTGACCGTGTCGATCAGCCAATGAATCACGTCGCGCGGCTGCAGGTATCCGCCGAACTCTCCCGGCTTTTCATATAGTCCCCGGTTGTAATGCCATTCGCCAATGCAGGTTTCCGATTGCCACGCGTACGACATGATTTTGCTGGTGAGCCCGCGTTCGTAATTGGAAACTACGGATTTTGCCAGACGATCCGGCACGTTCTTAATGTTGATGACGCCTTCCAACTTGCCGCCATGTGTTTTCAAGTTGTGATTGTAAAAATAGGCGCCGATGTTCATGCCGCCCCATCCCAGCGGAAACAGAGGGTTGTCAAAGTAGAGCAGGTCAGGATCGTGCTGATCGACAAGATCGCGGGTGCGATCGTAAAAGTTTTTTACGTAGGAAACATCCGGCAGCGCATTGTGAGGATGCTTCACGCCGTACAGCCGATGTGGATCGAGTCCCTGCCACCACTGATCTTTCCCCTGCGCCTGCACCAGGTCACCATCATAGGGAACGCCGGCGAGGGGGCCGGTCTTATCAGCTCCGTGCGATGGCTGGAACCACCACCAATTGCGGCCCTGGTGCACGGTGACGCCGAGACGGAGTCCCTGCTTGCGGGCCGCGGTTGCCCATGTACCGACAACGTCGCGATGCGGCCCGATGCTGGCGGCGTTCCAGGGCTGATGCTTCGAGTCCCACGTATCGAAACTGTCGTGGTGATTGGCCAACGCGACAAAAAACTTTGCGCCGGCTTTCTTATAACGCTCGATCAACGCATCCGGTTCCCAATTCAGTAATGTCCACTGCGGGCACAGGTCTTTGTATCCGAACTTGGAAGGATGCCCATAATGTTGCAGCTGATATTTGTAATCGCTGGATTCTTCGCGATACATATCGCGCGCATACCAATCGCCAGCCTCGGGAACGCATTGCGGACTCCAGTGCGCCCAGATGCCGAACTTGGCGTCGCGATACCACTCGGGCGCCTCGTACTGCAGCAAGGAATCCCAGGTTGGCTTGTAAGGTCCATCGCCAGCGAGGTTGGCGATCGGCGAATTCATGGGCACGCCGTCCCATGATCCGCCGGGGATAGGCAAAGCCGGCGGTGAGCCCCAGCCGGTTGGCGTCCACGTTTTTTCATCCAGTTTTTCCTGAATGATCTTGCCGCCCTCAAAGGCATAGAACACTCGCTGATCCGCGGGGGTTGCACAAAACTTGGCGTAATCTTCGATGTACTTATCGAACCCATCGGCGATAGAGAGCTGGGAATTATCCGTGCCTTGCGCGATCGCCGGCACAGTCGCCGCCGCTGCCGTTGCCGCCATCAGCTTGCAGAAATCTCGTCGCTGCATGCGTTCTCCTTCTTGACGCCAGGGTTGTTTCGAATTGCATGACGCTGACGATGGCTATTGCGACCTGGTCGCCTGAACCAGCAGTTGGACAGATTGTGTCACCATGTCGATCAGAACCGCCTGTGGCTTTGCGTCGGTTTTGAGAGCTGCTAAACTCTGCGATCGCGTGTTCGCATCCATCGCACGATTGTTTTCGAGATCGTCGAGTGCCTGCAATCCGATCACGGCAACCTGGTTCAGGCCATGCGAGAGCGGCACCAGTTCCTCCGTGATGTTCGATTGCACCAGCATCGGCTGCAGCTTTGCGTCGTTGTCCCGCCACAGCTTCAGCGATTCTCTCGCTTGCCGCCATTGCTCGGGCGTCGCCTTTCCTGAAGCAATGAGCTTTGCAAGGTCATTGAACTGACGCGCGGTCTCGCTCTCCGGATGGACGGCATCGACCAGGCGGTTCAGCGGAGTAAACGTTGTATAGTTCGGCCCGTCTTCGAGATCGTATCGTTTGTATCCGACTGGCGGCTGCATGACTGCCGCGAAGACTTTCAAGGGAACAGGATCCGGATCGCCGCTCATCCGCTGCAACATGACATTCACGTCGGCCTGGGAATTCAGCCCGTAATACTTCAGCTTCGAAGAGACAATCGCGAGCCTTTGATACATGGAATCGACATCCCGCACATTTTCAGGAGACCAGAATCGTTCCGCGATCGCCGCCAGATACGGCCAGATCTGGCTGTTGATGGTTTCCGGGTCGACGTACTCGCTCCACATGCAGGCCTCTCCGCCAAGAATGCGCGCCTTTTGCTCGGCATTCAAGGAAGCCGCCTGGTCTCCCAGCGGATCTGCGAGATAGTAGAAAGACGTTGGATGATCAAGATTCAGGTAGTACGGAGTTGAGAGCATGCCGCGGTTCCCTTGCCGCGCCGCTTGAGCCAGCGAGGCCAATCCCCGCCACGATTGGATGACGACATCTTTTGGCGTTTCAGGCTGCAGCACTTCGTCCCAGCCCTCCATAATCTTGTGGTGAGAAGCGACGATCTTCTGCACCTTGGCGGTGAAATAGGCCTGCAGGGCCGCGTTGTTGGCGATGCCGTGCTTTTTCATGAATGCCTGAATCTGCGGGTTGGCATTCCATTCCTTGCCGTTGCACTCATCGCCGCCGATATGAAAATACGCATCGGGGAATAGGCCTGCCATCTCACCGATAAACGTATCGAGGAACTTGTAGGTAGAATCCTTTGTCGGATCCATGGCGGCATCCAGCACGCCATACCGGCGCGCAATTTGATATGGCCCCTTGCCGCTTCCTAATTCCGGATAGCCGACCATCCACGACGTGGTGTGGCAAGGCATATCGAACTCGGGAACAACCCGGATGCCGCGGTCACGTGCGTATTCGATGACATCGCGAATCTGATCCTGCGTATAGTACAGGCCATCGGAACCTTTCTCCTGCAACAGGGGAAGCTTATTGCTTTCGGCGCGGAAACCCTGGTCATCGGATAGATGCCAATGGAAGACGTTCAGCTTGACTGCCTCCATGCCATCGAGATCCCGCTCTAGGACGGGAACAGGAATAAAGTGGCGGCTAACGTCGATCATCAATCCGCGCCAGGGAAATCGCGGCTGGTCGTCGATGGTGACAACGGGAACGCTGAACCCTTGCGGCGTGGTCCGGACCAGTTGAAGGAACGTCTGCAGCCCGTGCAGAATGCCGAGCGGATTGGGCGCGCTGAGTAAAACGTGGTTCGCGGAAATTTCCAGGTGATACGATTCATCCTCACCCAGCTGCTGGACGGGATCGCTGGCACCTCCAGTTTTGATGACGAAGCTGGGCTGATTAAATTGTGCTTCGCGCCACAGCGGAACGCCTGTTTCCCGCGACAGCGTCACCAGAAATCGTTGTTTGGCCCGCTCCAATCTTGGTTCCGTATAACCTTGCAATGCGACGCCGAAAGTTCCATCAATGAGAAATTGACCTTGACCCTGAACTGCATGCGACGGCAGCGGCATGATGGGGAGTGTCGTCTGAGTTTGAGCTGTAATGTGCATCGAAAAACCAAATGTGCAGGCGAGAATCAAAAGAAGAAAACTAGGCAGGCTGACTCGTTTCAAGTTGCATCCTCCAATGTCAAGGTTGGGCGTGCGTTCGCATGAATGATCAAGCGCTCAATGAAATTCTAGAGCAAAATCAGGGACACTATGCTCAAGGGCACGCCGATCTGGCGGAGTTTCGGCGCTCGCAGTTGTGCAACTACAACCGAAAGATACTTATACCGCAAGCGATCCGCAGCTACCACCCTGCTGCAAAAAGGAGTTCGGCGTCTCGGCCGAACTCCCTTTCGCACTACCAATTAGATACTTCCGCATTAGTAGTGGTTTCCGCAACCATACCCGCCGCTGACATTGGTCAACACGTGGTTCGCGGCGGTCAGCGTGCGATCGTAGCAATGACCCAAGGAGTCTTGGAAGCGATATGTCTGGGTGGTTTTGGTTCCGGTTGATCCCGTGACGTTGAAGTTGGCGTCAAAGGTAAGCGTATCGGCAGCCTTCACTTCATTGCTCAGGTTGCTTTCATAGGCCCGGTAACGATTGACATCTTGCAACGTGTTCACTAGATCCTGTTGATCGACGGATGTGGTTTGCGTATAGGTACCATCGGGATTGCCGATGAGCGAATAGTTAATGTTGATTGGGTAGGAGAAGTGTTTTTCCACTGTCCCAGAATAGTAGCCGCCGCGTGTATTAGTTTCTGAGTCTACTGTGGTGAGTTGTTGTGCATTTTGGATGTCCGGGTTGTATGTGTTGGGATTCACGTCAAATTCCTGCTTGCTGCTGAAGTTCACGCGCTGCTGCACTGTGGTTTCAACTCGACCGTCCGACGTATTTACGTATCCGCTGATCTCAAAGTTACGCTTCGAGGTGACGACGATGGTGCCGGTATAGGTCGGTCCGGCCCCTGCTGTAATGTTTTCCGTGACAACAGGGCTTGGCGCGGCGCCTAGAGTGTTGCTGAGAATGCCGCCCGTGACTTTCTGTTTGCGGTGGTCGGTATACACAAGCAGGTTTGCCGTCGCCAGAAAATAGCTGTTCGCGTTGTAGACGCCGACGCCAATCGTGTGCGGATTGCCATCGTCCAGAACACCGGCAAACGGTGTCAGGTCGACACGATACGGTTTAAAGTCGAGTGTCTGCACTCCAGGGATCGGCTCCCAAAGGTATGGATCGATGCCGCCGGTGTAGATCCACGGATAGACAGGCGCGACGCCGGCGGGTTTTCCGTCGATGGTCACCTCAGTCTCGCGGAAAGCGGTATTGCCGCAGCTTACGAGATTGGCGGCTTGATCATTGGGCACACAGAACATCCAGAACTCGTCGTTCGACTGACTCTGCGCGATCACGTCGAGATAAACGCGCTCGACATTCATCGGCAGATTCAGCACCTGAGTGATCTGGTCTGCTGTCGTGTTCAGCGTGCCGGCATCGCCACCCGCACCGTTCACTGGAATCACAATGTCCGGCGTCACAGCCGGGCCGTCTTGCCACGAAGCTGGATAAAACTCCAGCGCTGCGTTCGCGTAAATAATGCCGTTATAGGTGACGCCACCGGATACACCGACAAAGTTTCCGATGTTGGCTTCCCCGGTCTGGTCGGACTTGAAGATTGGAGTCAAGTCGGTGACGTCGCGCTCCACATGCCACGACGGGCTCAGGGTTGCGCGAGGTTCAGCAGTCGTACCGTAGTAAATGCTTGCGTGGCCTAAGTAAAATGCTGCGGTGCGGTCATACTGGCGACCCGCGGTCACCGTGAAATCTGCTGTGAAAACGACTTTTGCCCACGGGCCTGGACAGGCAGCCGGAGGCGTGTAGCTGAAGGATTTGGTGTTGAAGTCGGCGAATTCGAGATTGTTGAAGAGTTGCACGACGCAGGGCTTGGTGTGGGGCCGTGGGACGGGCGGTTCAGCGGTGACTGGGTTTGACGATCCAATCTGCGGAGTGGAGGGAGCAATCACTACCTGAGCACCCACCGCACCCAACGACGCCAACAAAAAAGCAGCGGTAATCCACGTAAACCGCCGCATACCTGGAGAAGTTGCTGTCATTCGCATAACGGGCTTCCTTTCGAGCTGCCAAGATGCGCGCCCAATATATCACGGCCACTTCGAATGGGTCTTCAGCTAGAAAAATTGTTGACAGGCGTCCGCAACGAATCGGCGACGCTAAATATCTTCCCGCTCAACGCCGTGGTAATCCGGACTGAAAACGTTGCGACGATCTCGATTTAACAGGGCAGAAATGTGTGCCGCTCGCCACAATGCGCTCAGCGGCGGATGAGCGAGCGCCACCCAGCACCCGCGCCCGTACATCTGTTTCTGTGCCGAAGAATCAGCTGGTCTTTGTTGGGCCTGCATTAATCGCAAGGAAGTATGCGGCTAATTCTTCTTTGACTGCGAAGCAGATTGCGCCGCAGCATGATTGTGCGAGGGCAATATCTGCCAGATGGCCGGATCTTCTTCACCCAGCACCCAGGAGCAGAAACCTTCCAGCCCGTCCTGTTTCACCAGGTCATAGCGTGCGGCGAAGGTGCGGCCATCGGTGTAGAAGATGTACTCACGATCCTGCGCGCGGTAGAAGTAGAACCACGCGGTTTTATCTTCCGGATCCCACTGCAGCCTGGCGTTATAGGCATGCGCTAATTGCATTGCCGCAGGCGTTCCAATGTATTCCGCGGAATTGTTCGGCGCATTTTTTCCGCCCACCGGCATTCCCGCAAACCAGTGGTAGCCGTACACGGGGATGCCGAGTGAGAGCTTGTCTTTCGGCACCACGGCCAGCGCATACTTCAGGTTTTCCAGCACCCAGGGATAGCCAGCCACCGGTCCTGGCGGCGTATAGGCAGTGTGTTGATCGTAGGTCATCAGGCAGATCAGGTCGGCAGATTGCGCCAGTGCCTTCAGGTCATATGCGCCGCGCCAGTCACGATACATCCACGCACTGTACTCAGTTTCCGGCGGATAGCCAGGCGCATTGGGAACGGTAGCGATGGAGAGCTGAAAGCCCGCCGCATGCAGCGCCGCCGCAGTTTCTGCCACGGTTTTCGATAGCGCATCTCCGTCTCGCCAGTCGATGTTTTCAAAGTCAAACTGAATGCCGAGGTAGCCATTCTGCTTGCAGATTCGGACCAGGGCTTCATCCATCGCGTGCCGCGCAGCTTCATCGTTAAAGAATTGGTGATACTCCGCAGTCCCCATCGCGCTGCCGCTAATGATCGGCATCACGGCGACGTGATGTTCGTGCGCCACTTGCATCACCTGCGGATTTGGGCCGCCCCACACCATCCCATGAACATCGGTCGAATACCAGGTCGGAACCAGGATGTCGATTTTGTCGGCGTGATCGAGGAAGGACTGCACGGATGTCTGGCCGCTGGTCATGTAAAACAGTGCCTTCGGCTGCGCGTGAAGGACCGACGCGCTCATCGCAAGCCCAAGCAGAATACAAAGCGTACGCATACAAATGCCTCCTTGAGTAGGGCTAAGTAGAAATCGGAACGGTGAATCGAGACCGCTGCAGAATCAAACTTTTCCTGATGCCAACTATCTTGCGTGCGATTGACAGGCAGCGTGGCTCACATCGACGGGGCAGCGACCTGATTCTACCGTCTTCCTGGTTCAATACGCGACCCGACGGGGAATTTTGCACTGACATGCTGAGTTTGTGCGACGGGTCGATGTTCCCCGTCATGGGGACGTTCCGTCGTATACGGATGGAGTCTTCCATGCTCTGATACATTGATCTGGAAACCTGAGGGTGGCAACTTTATGTCCACAACCCGCCGGGCTTTTTTGTCGCGTACAGCGCTGGTGGCTGCGGGAGTAGCTGGAAGCGGAGTGGGCGAAACCGTTGATGCGACGGTTCGACAAGACCTGCCGGTGCACTATGAACCACCGAAAAAACCCGTCATCGTGACCCGCGAAACCGGGGACAATACGGTGGCCGAGGCCTATGCCATGCTGGAGCGCGGCGAAGACACGCTGGACGCCGCGTTGCATATCTGCCAGGGGCGGGAAGATGATCCCAACGATCACAGTGTGGGACTGGGCGGTCTTCCCAATGAAGATGGCGTCGTGGAACTGGATGCCTGCGTCATGCATGGCCCGACGCGGCGCGCCGGCGCAGTCGCCGCTGTCCAGAACATTCGCCATGTCGCGCTGCTGGCGGAAACTGTAATGCGGCGGACCGCGCACGTGATGATTGTCGGCATCGGAGCTGAAAAATTCGCCGTCGACGAAGGCTTCCAGCGCGAAAATCTTTTGACTGAGGACGCGCGAAAAATATGGCTACTGTGGAAAGAGCATAGCAATGGCTGGTGGGGACCAGGACTCGATAGTCCAGATTGGAAACCGCCTGCCATCCAAAAACCTGCACAGGGCCCCATGGCCATGTGGGCGCCGCGACATCCCAGCGAAGAGCAAGCGCCCATGGTGAAAAACACAATGCGACGCCTGTCTGAATTGGCGGACCGCATGGGCATTCGTCCGGACTTGCGACGTGAGGCAGTGCTGCAGGTTCTGTGGCCCACGACAGGCACGATTCACGTCTCCGCCTTGAATACCAAGGGTGAAATGTCGGGTGCGACTACGACTTCCGGATTGGCCTGGAAGATTGCGGGACGTGTGGGGGACTCGCCAATTATCGGAGCCGGTTGCTACACCGACCAGGATGTGGGTTCCGCGGGCGCAACAGGAAATGGCGAAGAGAATATCAAGATCGCAGGCGCGCATACCATTGTGGACCAGATGCGCCGAGGCGCCACTCCAAAAGAAGCCGGCATGGAAGCGCTGCAGAGAATCGTGCGCAACTACAGCGGCGACATGGCCAAGTTGCGCTATCTCGACATGATTTACTACATCGTCCGCCGCGACGGTGCCTACGCCGGGGTGTCGCTATGGAGTACGCGCAGCACGGGAGCGCGAAAGAAATTCGTTGTGCATGACGGCACGCTGCGGACCGAGCTCTGTGATTATGTGTACGATGGCGCAACCCTCAGCATGCATCCATTCTGAAACACGTTGTGGATGGGCGAAATATTGCTTGGACGGGAACGGATTTCCGCTGTCCTCAACATCAGAGCTTTCGCAGCAGGATGGTTCCGCCGGCGGCACATCTCAAGCGACCTTCCAGGATGACCTTCTGACCGATGCCGGGAATGGTGAGAATCAGAACATCTCGCGACCCAGCAAGCGGCCGCAGCAGTTTCGGCTCCGCCACGCCGCCGATCTGCACCGTCACATGTTCGATCGGGTCGGCGCAATCACCCCAGCCGGCTTGCGGAACAAAGCGCAACCGATATTGTGTGGCGGCCAGAATCTTGTTGGTCACGTCGACATGAAAGCTGTAGTCCTTCCAGGTTCCTACTTTGTCGTAGGCCCAGGCGGTTGCCGGAGCGTTCCAATCTTTTGGCGGAGCAGTTTGTGTATCGAAGACCGCGAGTCGGCGAATTACGGGGCGGCCCGCGCTTTCGACGGCGACGAGCCGCACAGCGTCGGCGGTTGTCGGGGCAACCGGCTGAATTCTTTTGTGTCCGATCGCGGTTCCCGTACCCAGCGTCACCCACTTCCCTGCCTGGCGCGCTTCGATCCTGTACTGGCGCACACGCTCGCCGAAGGAACAATCTTCCTGCATCAGGAATGTATCGACGCGAGAACCCGCCGGCAACGGCAGCATGACACTGTCGCCGGAGCCAGAAGTCTCAGCCACGCTCTTGCCGAAACGGCGTTGGATCTCTTTTCCAAATTGCTTGGCGCGTGTTACGTCGTCAGCCGGCATCAACCCGGTTGTATCCGGCGGAATGTTCAACAGCAACTGCGCACCACGACCAATCGAGCGATAGTAAATTTCCACCATTGCATCCAACGTGAGCAGGTTGCGCTGGCTAGTCGGACTCCAGAACCAATCCGGCCGCAGGATAGAAACATCCACTTCATTCGGCATCCAGATGGATCCGTTGGGATCGCTGTTCAGCGCGGTCGCGACGCCGGTTTTCGCGTCGGCGGCAGAGATGGAGTTCCACGCGGGATAGGGCACGAAACCGTTTTCATTGCCGGCCCAGCGAATGGTCGCATGCGGCCCTTGAAAGATCATCGCGTGCGGAGCATAGCGATCGAGAATGTCGCCGACGGGAATGACATTCGAACCGTCGAACCATATTTCCACCATCGATCCGTAACGCGATAGCACCTCGGTCAGTTGGCGGCGATAGATGGCGTTATAGATTTTTTGCTGTGCGGGTGATTTGCAGAGACCGCCGATTCCCGCGCTGTGCTTGGCATCGCGTGGAGAAACATAAACACCCAGCTTCAATCCAAATTTTCGGCAGGAGGCGGAGACGTCCGCCAGCACATCGCCATGCCCGCTACGCCACGGAGTGTTGCCGATGCTGTACTTGGTCGTCTCGGTTTGCCACATGCAGAATCCGCCAGAATGCTTGGCGACGAAAACGATATATTTTGCGCCCAGGTCGACCGCAGTGGAAGCCCATTGATCCGTGTTCAACTGCCTTGGATCAATCTCCGACAACGGAGTGGACAAATTATCCTGCTCGACGCCCTGCCATGTGTTGGGCGCGAAATGGAGGAACATTCCTATTTCGAGGTCCTGCCACTTGATTTGGTCCGCAGTCGGGAGTGCAAGATGGGGTTGAACACCCGCATCCTGACGTGTATCGACTTGAGCGTTGACAATTCCCACTCGGGAAATGGCTGCCGGAATTGAAGCGCTTGCGGCGGCTCCAGTGAGAGAAGCGATAAATCGGCGTCGGTCCATTCCTTATCTTCTCCCGAACTTTCCAGCCATTGCAGGTTTAAAGGACTCAGAAAAAAGGACGATAGCACCGTTTACCCGGCCTGAAAGAAACGAATGCCCAGAGACTGGACGCGCAAGGAATGATCAAAAACTGAATATATTCTTCAAAAAAACAGTTTACACGGCTGTATGTGAGCTATATGATCACGACGACGAAAGAATCAATCATATTTTGAGCACTATGCTCAAGCTTCACCACTTGCACGAACTTCAGGCCGGAGGATGCAACCCAATGAAATTGTCCCGATTCATTCAGCCCATCGCACTGCTGTTGACCCTAATGTTTGTTAGCGCAGCCGTGGCGCAGACCGTCACAGGAACCATCACAGGCGAGGTCACCGATCCCAGCGGTGCCGTGGTATCAGGCGCACAGGTGGTTGCCCATAACATCAGCACCGGCGTGGATTCACCGACAACCACGAACAAGGATGGCTTTTACCGGATCCAGTCTCTGCCGATCGGCCATTATGAAGTGACGGTGCAGGCACCCGGCTTCAACAAAGAAACCATCCCGGCATTTAGCCTGGAAGTTTTGCAGACCGCGAATTTCAACGTCAAGCTGACGGTTGGAACGGCGTCGACCACCATGCACGTCTCCGCGGCCGCGCCAATTTTGAACACGACGAACGCCACCCTCGGCTCCACTATTACGGCGAATACGATCCGAAATTTTCCGCTGAATGGCCTCGATTTTTCCGCACTCACCCTGTATGTGCCGGGATCGATCGACACCAACGGCACATCGGGTACAACGAGCTTCGAACGCAGCACTTTTAATTCCGATACACCGAACCTGAACGGAAACCGCGCCCAGGCGAATAACTACACCCTGGACGGCATTGACATGAACGAGACGTTCAATAACCTGATCTCGTACAGCCCCGCGCCTGAGTCGTTGCAAGAAGTGCATGTGATGACCGCGAATGCGCCCGCCGACTACGGCAACGTGAATGGCGGTGACGTGATCAGCGTGCTGAAGAGCGGCACCAACCAGTTCCACGGGGTAGCCTATGGGCTGGTGCAGGACTACCGACTGAACGCAAACTCCTGGACCAACAACCAAGCGTCGCCGGCGATCCCGATCCAGCCGTTTTCTCAGGCACAGTTCGGTGGCGCATTGGGCGGCCCCATCAAGCGTGACAAGCTCTTCTTTTTTGTGGATTATCTCGGCGCGCGCTACCACAAGGGCGGCACAGGGTCGGAAAGCGTGTTGACCCAGGCGATGCGAAACGGAGATTTTTCGACTCTGCTAGCTCAGACGAAACCGATCCAGCTCTACGATCCAGAAAATGGGTTTGCGCCGTTTGTCGGCGATAAGGGGATCCCGGTCGTCAATCCGGTCGCGACTTTCCTGCTCGCCAATCCAAGTTTGTACCCGCTGCCGAACGCGACGCCGACCGACGGAATCGCAGCCAATGACTATCAAGGCCCGCAACGCATCTATAAGGCCAATAATCAGGGCGACATCAAGATCGAGTACGATCCTCGTTCCTCCGACAAGGTCACCGGATTCTATTCCATGGGGACGGGATACGACGGATCGACCCCGGTGCTGGCCATCTCCTTCCCTGGAGTGAACAATTACCCGACCAAGCTAGGCGGGGCAACGTGGGTCCATATTTTCTCGCCGTCTCTCATCAACTCCGGACGCATCGGCTTCACACGCACGGTGTGGGCGCAGAACTTCCCGATCGACACGACCGGCCAATTCGGTAACAATGGAAACGCCAAAGTTGGCATCACCTTTCCGAACCAATCTTTCGCTGGCTACACCTACCAGTCGATCGGCGGCGGCCTCTTCGCCGGCGGCAATCCGGTGTTTGGCGGCGGCCTGATCGACAACACCTACAGCTACATTGACGATGTAACCTGGCAGCACGGACTGCACTCGATCCGCATGGGTGTCGAGGCGCTGCGCTATCAAAACAACTATCCCACCGCCAACAACAACGGCTACCTCGGCTCTCTGACATATAGCGGTGCTTTCAGCAGCAATCCCTCGGTAGCCAACGCGGGTGGTTATGGTGGTGCGGACTTCCTGCTGGATCGTGTAACTCAGGCGGCAGCGACTCTGGCTAGTGTCAACGTTGGACAACGTCAATGGCGCATTGCAGGATACGCGCAGGACGACTATCGCATTCGTCCGAACTTGACGCTCAACATTGGGCTTCGCTTCGAGTACGATGAGCCCTGGATTGAAGAAAACAATAAGACCGGCAACATCGACCTCACCACCGGGCAAGTGATTTATGCTGGCCAAGTACCCACGGGCGCGCCCGCTGGATCGGGTGTCTGCAACAATCGTGGATGCTATCAGCCGAATTTCCGGCAGTGGATGCCGCGTCTCGGCTTCGCCTACCAGCCAACTGATCGCGCGGTTTTTCGAGGTGGATACGGAGCGACCAGTTTCTTTGAGGGCAACTCCTCCAACCAGCGTCTCACTTCAATTACTCCGTTCATCCAGGCAGTCAACGTCACCGCCATTACGCCCACGCCCGGCAATCCCGGCACCCCGCGCACGGCAGAGCAAGGCTTCACCGGCGGTACGGTACAGTACGGCGGCAGCTTCAATGTGTATCCGCAGAATATTCAGCCAGCCTATATTCAAGAATGGAGTCTGACGTTTGAATATGCGCTGACTCACTCGACATCGTTGCAGATTGGTTACGTCGGGGAGTCGGGTCAGCACATTGAAGATTACGGCAACGTGAACCAATACAAGACGAACGGCGATCCAACCTCCGCGCCCTTCTACTACAACAAGTATCTGGGTATTAATGCGGTTGATCCCAGCGTCAGCGTCGGTCCCAATATATTGCTGATCACGGAATCGCGCGCCAAGATGAACTACAACGCGCTGCAGGCAACACTGCGCCAGCGTCTAACCGATGGTTTGGAATACACCATTAACTACACCTTCAGCAAGGCCATGACCAACAGCCTTGGCAATTATTCCCTCAACGTTAACGGATACAGCGGAGCCTTCCAAAACTACTACGACAGCGCCGCCGACTATGGGCCGGCCGGTTACGACGCAACAAATAATCTGTCGTTTACTTCGGTATACGCGCTGCCAGCAGGCCGTGGACAGAAATACTTTACCAATGCGAACCGGGCCGTGGATGAAATCATCGGTGGATGGAAGGTGTCAGCTGTCGGCGTAGCATGGTCAGGATTTCCGGAGACAATTTACGATTCGAATGGCAACAACTCCAATAGTTATGGAACCGCCCGCGTTAATCAATACTTCAAGCCGAGGATCGTCCACCGATCCGTTGGCGCGGGATACCAGGGAAAGAATCCGGGAAATTGGTTTGGTACAGATCCGTCGTCTGTGCCTTGCACCCTGGCCGGAGCAACTATCAATGCACTCGGGGCGGCATGCGCCTTCGGAGCTCCCAAATCCAATGCCTTCGGAACCTCCCGCAACGGTGCGATCCGGGGTCCCGGTTATGTGAACATCGACGTATCCGCCTTCAAGGACTTCCAAACCTACAAGCAGCAGACGATTGGATTCCGCTTCGATGCGTTTAATGCCTTTAACATCGTCAGCTATGGAAATCCCGATACCAATATTAACGATTCCACATTTGGCCAAATTGGAGAGAACGGGCAAATCCGGTCGACGGAACGGCATCTGCAGTTTTCCTTGCGGTACACGTTTTAACCTGCAGGCTGTCGCGACAACCCGCAACAGTGCACGTGCCCGAATCTTTTTTGCGTCCGGATTCCTTATGACTCATACGGAATCCGGAGGGCCTTGGAAAATGGGATTCAGTCATCATGGTTCTCGAAATATGTGTGGATTCGGTAGAATCGGCGATCGCATCTCAGGCGGGCGGAGCGCAGCGAGTTGAACTCTGCAGCGATCTGAACGAGGGCGGTATTACGCCCAGCGACGGCCTGATCCAGACGGTTCGCAAGCATGTTGGAATTGATGTGTTCGTCATGGTGCGGCCACGCGGCGGCGATTCCTATTACACCTCCTACGAATTCGATGTGATGAAGGCCGACGTCACCCGCATGAAGGAATTGGGAGCAGACGGCATCGTTCTCGGCATGCTGAATCAAGATGGACTCGTCGATGTGCAACGGACACGCCAGCTCGTCCAACTCGCCAGTCCGATGCAAGTGACATTTCATCGCGCCTTTGATATGTCGGCGGATCTGGGTCAGTCATTGGAACGAGTGATCGAGACGGGCGCACATCGCATTTTGACGTCAGGCGGCGTGCAGACGGTCAGCCAGGGCGCGGAGCGCGTGACCCATCTGATTAATGCGGCAAATGGACGGATTCGCATCATGGTGGGCGGTGGCATCCGTCAGGAAAATATCCGCAAAATTGCCCAACGTACCAAAGCGACGGAGTTCCACTGCTCCCTGCGAATCAGGACGCAGAGTCCCGTCACCTTCCGGAATGATTCACTGAAATTGGGCTCGGTTGCCAATGACGAATTTGCGCGCTACGTCGTTCTCGAAGAGAATGTACGTGGGTTGCGCGATACGTTAGACAAGATTTCGAGTGGAGTGGTCCAGGGTGTTTACGAATAATTCACACTTCGCCGCGTCCGGCGAAATCGAGGATAGTCCTGCCGTCGTATCGTCCAAGATTGACAAGCGCGCCAAGGAAATTCTTCGGCTCCTACTCCACCACGGCAAGACTTCTGTAGACGAGCTGACAGTCATTCTTAAAATGTCTCCGGCTAGTGTGCGCCGGGACCTGGTACGACTGGAAGAACGCGGACTGGTTCATCGCACCCATGGAGGAGCCATGCTTGCCGGGCAGGCTGTCTATGAACCTTTCCGCTTCGATGCATCCTTCGGAGTTCGTGAAGAACGCTTCGCGAAAGAAAAACAGCGCATCGCTCAGGCTGCAGCCGATCTAGTGCAGGAAAATGAAACAGTCGGGGTGACGGCCGGCACAACAACCACCAAGGTGGCCCAGTTTCTGCGCCATCGCAACAATCTCCACATCATTACCAACGCCGTAAATATTGCAATGGAACTAAGCAGCAGTGCCGGTTTGGACACCACCTTGACCGGTGGGCGCATGCGCTGGCAGGGGGCGTTTTCGTTAATTGGACCGGCTGCGATTGAAGCCCTCAATATTGTCATGATGGACCGCGTGTTTGTGGGTGTCTGCGGAGTTGATCCGGAACGCGGGGCCACCACAATTGAAGTCGATGAGGCCGCCGTGTTTCGCGCCATGACACGCCAGACCAAACAGGTGGTCGTGGTTGCCGATTCCAGTAAGGTGGGGATGATCAGCCCAGCTATCATTTGTCCGGCGGCTGCCATCGATGTCCTGATCACGGACGACGGGATCCCCGACGAAGCGATCGCTGCATTTGAAAAAGCCGGCGTCCGCGTCTTGAGCGTCTAAACCACAACCGCATCCTCACGCTGATATTCTGATGTGCAGCTATCGGAGGATCCGATTCAATGAGAGTTTCTCGCTTGTCGTCGCTCAGCTCCCACTCCCCATTCCGCATGCAAAATCAAAAATACTTTTTTGGACGGCATAAGAGGTTTCTTGCCAGCCTGTTGACCCTGGCCGTCATTGTGATCGCCGGTACTGTTGTGATCGCCCAGGAAAAAACGAAGCTGCCGGGCGAGGATTGGATTTCACTGTTCAACGGCACTGATCTGACCGGTTGGACGAAGATTGGTCACGAAAGCTGGACGGTCGAGAACGGAGTTATCCACGGCAAGGGCTTGACCCCGGCGTACGGATATCTTGAAACCAACAAAGACTACAGGGATTTTCAACTGTCCCTTCGTTTCAAGTGCGTTGGTGATGGAAACAGCGGCGTGTTTTTTCATACGGGGTTCAAGCCGGGATCGGTCGATACCACGCAAGGAATGCAGTTTGAAATTGATTGCACCATGATGCACCACACCGGCGGCGTGTATGGAGAAGACGGACGCGGCTGGGTGGTATGGCCGGCTCCAGAAAACGAGAGTGTGGTCCGCATGGGTGAATGGAACGACTACCTGGTGGAAGTGGTCGGCAACCGCTACAAATCGCGGCTGAACGGCGTACCCATGGTGGACTTTACCGATCCCCATCCGAGTTCCTTCGACGGCAGGATTGCTTTGCAACTGCACGCCGGCGGCAAGGGTAATATGGAATTCAAAGATTTGTGGATAAGGGATCTCTCCAAGCGTTAGTGCGCTCGAAATTCATAACCCATTCGCTTAACGTTCGATTCGCTAGCGCGCGGTCCATCCTCCATCGATCAACAGCGTTTCACCGGTGATCAGTGAAGCGGCCGGACTCGCCAGAAACACCACAGCTCCTGCCACCTCGATCGGTTCGCCAATGCGATGGAGCGCAGCAATGTTCTGGATCACTTCGGCTCGAAAGGCGGGATCGGACAGCGCGGGTTCCGTCCCTGGCGTATGAATAAATGTCGGCGCCACAGCGTTCACGCGGATGTTATATTTGCCCCACTCCACGGCGAGACACTTCGTCAAATGGCTGATGCCGGCTTTGGTCATGCAGTAAACAGATTCGGTTGGTAAAGCCGCAAAGCCGGCCTGCGAACCTATATTAATGATGCAGCCACGCTGCTGCCGAATCATGATGCGACCCGCCTGCTGGCTGGCGAAGAATGTTCCCTTCAGATTGATGGCAAGGGTATGATCGAAATCCTCTTCGGTTACATTTTCCGCCAGGTTGTCCGGCGCAATTCCCGCATTATTCACCAGGATGTCGAGCTTGCCAAAGTATCGATCCGCGGCGTCGACCGCATCACGAACTTGTTTCAGCTCCGTCATATCCATTTGCAGTGGCAACACTCGGCGACCGAGGGCACCAATTTCCTGGGCAAGCCCCTTGTCGTTGTCCAGTTGTTTTAACCCCAGCGCAATATCAGCTCCCGCTTCCGCCAACGCCAACGCAATCGCCCGCCCTAACCCACGCGCCGCCCCTGTTACCAGCGCGACCTGACCTTCCACGTCAAACCTTGGCAATGCCTTCATGGTTCCAGTGTACTGGGGTCAAGTTCCCACACCTTCATACCTGTCGCGATAAACATGCAAAAAGAGGGCCATCGAAGAGACGATGAGCCCTCTGCTTGCATGTTCGTTGCGCGCGCGGTGACAGCCTGAGGTACCGGTTCGATTGGCTCTACTGGCCCGGATGGGCAGCAAGTTCGGCCGACCTGTACTCGTTGGTCACAGCATTCTTATCCAATACGGAAGTTGTCATGGAACCGACTTCGACGGAGTGGAGCAGGTGCGACTGCCCGGCCACGTCAAACTTCAGCACAATCTTGTCAGCCGCGTAGTCGGGCGAGCCGGGTCCGAGAACCCACATGAAGGTTCGGCTGGAATCTTCGCTCGTCAAGATCACATAGCCAGCGCTAGGGCCTTCCTTCACGGAATAGCGACCCGGAGGACACGTCTTACCGGCAACCGTAAAGCTGAAGGGCACCCTGAGAGTTGTATCCGCCATTGCGGAGTTTGTCGCCAAGACTGCTGCCGCCATCAATGCTGCTGACGCCAGAACGGTGTGAATTTTGGATCGCATATGTGGTACCTCCTGCCTATGTTCACCACATTAGCGATTCGCAAAAATAAAGTTGTCAATTTCCCATCCAGAATCCGTCAAATTCTGCAGTCGTGTTTTGCGGTTGTTTGGCGCCCTCCATCGCAACACGCGCCAGGTCCAACTCCACCTGAATCGCCCGCTCGATGACTCCGCGTTCCGCGTCATTCAGATTTTCAGCGATGGCCAGGCTATGTTGCAGCAGTTGTGCGGCTTCTGCATATGCCTGGCGTTGATGAGCATGCCGCGCTGCAGTTCGGAGTGCAGTGGTGGCTCGCTTCCAGTTGCCCGCCGCTTCATAATGCATCGCCATCTCTCGTGCTACATTGTCCTCGCGTCCCGCGAACAGTTCGCCCAGCCGCTCCGCAATCCGTGTATGCCCTTTCGCGCGACGCGACGCGGTCTGCTTCTGGTACAAAACTTCGCGATAGAGACCGTGCGCAAACGCGTAGAAATCTGAACGCGTACCGTCCGGAAGCTCGTCGTGCCCGGCACGATGAACAAAACACAACCGTCGTGCCAGCCTGTCGCATGCCTCTTCCGTTTCTGCCGGATCCTGGTTCAGCGCGGCTGCCACCGCCCAGACGGGAAACACGACACGCATCAGGCTTGCCGCTTCCAGAATGTTTTGTTCTGCCGCACTCAGCTTTTCAATTTCCGGATCGATCAACTGCACAAGTTCCTGCGGCACACCCGCTTCCATTTCTGGAAATGGCGCACGCTGCTCCCATTGGCCGGCACCGTTCGTCCCTTCTCTCATCAGGAAATGCTCGGAGATAAGGTGTCGCAACAGCGCAAGAACAAATAGAGGATTGCCTTCTGAGTGCTGGTAGACGAAGGTATCTAATTCGGGAGGTAACGCCTCTTGCCCTAATTCCCTGCTCAATAATTGTCGGACCGCCGTCTTGGCCAGTGGAGCTAATGCCAGCTCTGTACACTGCCGGTGCATCACCAGGTCCTGTTTCAGCGCTCTCAACGGATGCTCCGCCACGCCGTAATGGGAGCAACAAGTGGCTAACAGCATCAGCTTCGCCGGCGTCCGTCGCCGTGCCAGCGCCGATACAAACTCCAAGGTGGACTCATTCGCCCAGTGAAGATCTTCGAAGACCAGGACGAGTGCTTTCTCTTTTGCAAGTTCTTCCAATGCCCGACAAAGATCTCCGGGGGTCTTCCGTTGCGCTGCTCGTGCATCCAAATTCGTTTGGTCCGGCTCCCTGCGAAGCGCAGCCAACCATGCCGGCGCCATGCTTGCCAGAACCTGGGTCGCAGTTTCCCCAACCGCGGAAGCGCAGAGCTGCCGCAGGATTTCCATGACGGCGTAACAGTCTTCCTTCTTGCTGAGTCCGTCGACGCATTGGCCGCAGGCAACGGTGGCCGACAACATGTCGACCGTCTGGCGGCATGCCGCTTCCACAAGCGCAGTTTTTCCGATACCAGTAGCCCCGGTGATGAAGACGATTTGCCGATGCCCGCCGGCTAGCGCCTGTGCAAGCAGCTTGAGGTGACCCAGTTCCTGCTCTCTTCCTACAACTCCGTCCGGGATCACAGGCTGCGCTGTAGTGGTGGAAGAAGTGGCGGCATCCAGCACACCTGCATCTTTGACCTGAGCGACAAAACAATAGCCGCGCTTCGGCAACGTTTGAATGAATCGCGGAGACGCTGGATCATCACCGAGAATTTTTCGAAGGTCCAGCATGTAGGTCCGCAACACCTGCGGTTGTACATAGGTTTCTGGCCACAGGGCGTCCAGCAGCTCATCGTGGGAGATCAACCTTCCCGGATTCTCCACAAGATAACGCAACACCGCGAAAGGCTTTGGCGGAAGATTAATCTGCAGGCTGTTTCGCCAGAGGCATTCGTTCGAGGTGTCCAGCCGAAAAGACTCAAACTGCTTCATCCAGATCTTGCCCTCAGGGGAAATAGCTTCAGGGAAATTACTGCACGCATAAGTCCAATCATGAACCTACATTCTCCCCTCGCATCTGTAACGACATCTTATAGATGCTTCCGTGTCTCGGTCAGTACCATGACAAACTGCCGTCCATTTTCGGACATCCTGTCCGAATGCGAACACTGAACCCGCGCCGACGATAGAGACCCACATGGATGAATACGGCGGAGAACGCGAAATCGTTCCCTTGTGCGCCGCAGCATTTTTCAAGCTCTCAGGCGACACGGAGAGGATCCGATAGGTGCAAGCGAACCGCACTCCTACCCTGCAGGCCATTCTCTAATGAACAGAGTGATCATTTGGGGATTGCATTGTCAACCAGGCGGGAAACACTCTTGCGGTACACACATCGAGGCGCGGATTCCAAATAGTAGGTCAAGACTTCACGCCGACCTTTCGGTGACTCGCGGTGGCGTCAGCCCTGAGCGTCTTTCCACTCTTCATACCAAGCCATCTGGATGGCTTCGAGCTTGGACTCGTTGGACTTTTGCGGATCGTCGGCGAAGCCTGGCAGCTCCGTTACAAAGCGATGAAGTTCAGTAAAGCGGACGGTCAATGGATCGGTCTCAGGAAATTTTTCCTGCAATTGAATTCCAATTTCTTCCGCATCATTCCAGGTAATTTGTGGCACAGCACGCTCCCTTGTCACTTCACAATATTATGTCAGGGATTTGTGGGCGCCGGCTTCTCTTCCACCAGCGACAGCGGCTTTCCTTCCGACACGTAATTGCGGTTCCATTTGGGAATCTCAACAACGTAGCTTCCCGGCCCGGTGATGACTGCCTGGCAACCAAGGCGAGAATTCAGTTGCACATCGGCTGCCGTCTCCATGCGATCCAGCTCGTCGTCATCCGCTTCGCTGATTCCCGACGCGCCGTCTTTAATCCAAAGGTGGCAGGTAGTGCAGGCACAGGCACCGCCGCAGGCGTGATCGAGAAAGACGCCAAAGTTTTCTGCCACGTCCAGAAACGACATCGGTTTGCCATGATGATCGTAGGGCATGGTTCCGTACTCGAATTCAACGGTTCGGCCTTCAGGAAGAAAGGTGACGCGGACGATTCCCGCTGCAGGTGGCTTGGACAGATCGATTGGCTTTTCGGTTTCAGGACTGGTCGTGTGTGCCATAGCTTGCTCTCACTTATTTTGAACTTCAGATTCTTTCTGGGCAGCTTCAAATTCCGCAGCGGCCATGGGATGATGCGCGGTTGGCCCTTTGCCAACGCGATCACCAGCCGCGTCCATGGTCTTGCCCTTCATCACGGAACCAACTGCCACGTCCATCTGCAACTCGGCGAAATTTCTGGTGGCTTTGTCCAGCGCTTCAATCGCATTTCGGATTTCGTGATAATCATTTCCGCATCGTGCTTCTTCCAGCGTCGTGCGCGCAGTGTGGATACGCTCCACTTCGTCCGCCTGCAGCAGCTTCCATGCTGGACTTGAAGGCGCTTTTTCTACGGCGATCAAGATGGTCTCCGCTTCGCTCTTGGCTTCAATCAATTGCCGTTCGCGGAAATCTTCCTCGGCATGATCGAACGAATCCAGGATCATGGTTTCAACCTGCTCATCGGTCAGCCCGTAGGTGGGTTTCACTTCAATCTCGGCCTGTTTGCCGCTGCGCTGCTCCAGCGCCGTGACGCGCAGAATTCCGTTGGCATCGATCAGGAACTTCACTTCAATCCTCGGCATCCCCGCAGTCATGGGAGGAATCCCCTTCAGATCGAAGCGCGCCAACGATCGGCAATCTTTCGCCAGTTCACGCTCACCCTGCAGCACGTGGATGGCAACATTCGTCTGGCCATCGATACCGGTGGTGAAGTGTTCCGTGGCCGATGCCGGAATCGTCGAGTTGCGTTGAATGATGCGAGCCACCACGCCGCCGAGTGCTTCAATCCCGAGCGACAACGGCGTCACATCCAATAGCAACATGTCATCGGTCGCCGAGGAATCTCCCGCAAGAATGTTGGCCTGCACCGCCGCTCCCAGGGCTACTACCTCATCCGGATTCATCTCAGCATGCGGCTTTTTCCCGCGTGCTGCCAGTTCGAAAACATCGTCGACTAGTTTGCGCACTAGGGGAATTCGAGTCGAGCCACCGACCAAAACAACTTCGCCGATCTCCTCGATTTTGATGCCAGCATCCTGAATCGCCTGCCGGCAAGGAGCCATCGTGCGCTCGACGATAGGCTGAATCAGTTGCTCGAACTGTTCGCGTGTAATCTCGCGAGCATACCGCTGCCCGGTCGGCAACGTGACATCCAGCGTGGCGGAATTTTCGATGCTGAGCGCGATCTTGGCATCGATCACCGACTTGCGAATTGCCTGGATCGCCTCGCCATTACGTCGCACATCGAGGTCCAAATCGCCGGAGATATCTTCGAGCGCAATCGCGATTAAAAGATTGTCGATATCGTCTCCGCCGAGGTGGGTGTCGCCATTCGTCGCCACCACTTCAAAAATGCCGTCATGCAATTTCAAAATTGAGATATCAAATGTGCCGCCGCCCAGGTCATACACAGCGACGATGCCATCTTTTTGACGATCCAATCCGTAGGCGAGCGCGGCCGCCGTGGGTTCGTTCACCAGGCGCAACACATCCAGGCCGGCGATTCTTCCCGCATCCTTAGTCGCCTGTCGCTGCGTGTCGTTGAAGTACGCAGGCACCGTGATGACAGCTTTTTTCACCGTGACGCCGGGACCGAAAAAGCGCTCCGCGTTCTGCTTGAGCTGGCGAAGAATATATGCGGACACTTCCGGCGGGGTCAGCTCGCGTGTGCCTAACTTGATGCGAAGCACCTCGCCTGCGGCCAGGTCATCCGCCAGTCGAAACGGAAAGAACTTCAACTCCTCCTGGACATCTTCAACCCCGCGACCCATCAGGCGCTTCACGGAATACACGGCTCGGTCCGGAGTCTCCAGAAGGTTTTTTCGCGCACCATTCCCGACGACGAATCGATCGCCGGCAGACAACGCCACAACAGAAGGCACCAGATTCGAACCGTCTTCGCCGGGGATCACTACCGGCTGGTCGCCCTGCATAAAGGCGATCAACGAGTTCGTCGTACCCAGATCGATGCCTACGACTCTTTCATCCGCCATACTTCGTACATTCCATTTCCAGAGACGCGTTGACTTAGTTCTTCAGCGCCTCTTCGACATCGCGCAGCAGGTTGCGAATATAACTGCGCCGATTCAGCAGGTCGACCATTTTTTGCTGGGCAGCTTGCTGTGTATTTCCGTCATCCACTTCAGCGGCCGCATCCCATTCGCTCCACAAGCGCTGTAAGTCCTGTTCGGATGCCTTCATCTGCCCGGCAAAATTCTCTTTTGCAGCTTCGAGGCTTTCCCGCGTTTCCGGATCATCCGCGCCGCTGGCCTTCGCCATGCGCATTTCTTCCAATTGCATGTTCAACTCAAAAACTTCTTCCAGCAGATCCGGTGGGACCACTTGCTGCTTGGCCATCCCACTTTCCGCCGCTCGATCGGATGCGTCGCGGGATTGCTCTTCCAGGCGAATTCCCGCAAGACCCAACATGTATTCCGTCCGCGCCAGTGGCTCCCGCAGGGTACGCCAGGCATCATTCAATACGGAACTTTTCTCCAGGCTCCAGCGTTGCTCCTCGGCACTGGCCCGCGCATATAAATCTGGATGGAACTTCCGACTGAGCCGATAAAATTCCTTTTCCAGCGCAGCCGTATCCAATTGAAAGCGTCGCGGTACCCCGAAGAATGCGAAATAGTCAGTCGGCGTGGTCGGCTGCAACTTGCCGCAGTTGGCACAAAACTGCGCGTCTGCGTCGTTCTCACTGCCGCACGACCAACAAATCAATTTCTTCGAGGGTTCGGCCGCGACTGTCATACATTCTCTCTTGGCTGATTGAAGATCCGAACCTCGCCCGCCTTACCCGCGCCGCGACGTCGGCTTTCAACAGGCGCCCCTGGATTAGCCAGAGAAAGAAGATCCGCAACCGCACGATTTGGTAGAGTTCGGATTGATGAAGTTGAAGCCCTGGCGCATCAACGTTTCTTCGTAGTCCAGGGTCATGCCGTTCAGATAAATAAATGATTTTGGATCGACGAAAACACGCACGCCATCGTAGTCGTACACGCGGTCACGCTCACGCGGTTGGGTATCGAAGCGAATGTTATAGCTGAGCCCGGAACATCCGCCGCCCTGCACGCCCAGTCGCAGGCCGCCTTGATCGGGGGCAATATTTTCCTTCGCCATCGCCACTCGAATTCGCTTGATCGCGCGATCTGTGACGTGAATTCCCTTCAACGGTGAGTTGGGCGCGCCAGACGTATGTCCTGCGTGCGGGCTGGAAGAGCCTTCCGATTGGCCAGATGTCTGACCTATGTTGCCGATCGTAACCGGTTCCAACGCGCTCATCTCCCTCGTCCTAATACTGCGCCGCATCAGCGCATGAATCCACCGCGGGCGTCCCGCAAAACTTTAGTTCGCCGCGACCGCAACCGGAGTGGACGCTGCCTGACCGTCGGCCACATTCTTCTTTTTCCAGTCGCCGATGGCAGCGCGAATTGCATCTTCCGCCAACACGGAACAGTGAATCTTCACTGGCGGCAAGGCCAGCTCTTTCACGATATCCGTGTTCTTGATCTCCAACGCTTCGTCCACCGTCTTGCCCTTGACCCACTCAGTTGCCAGTGAGGAAGAAGCAATCGCCGAACCGCATCCAAAGGTCTTGAACTTGGCGTCTTCAATCACGCGCGTTTCCGGATTCACTTTAATCTGGAGCCGCATCACGTCGCCGCACTCAGGGGCGCCGACCAGGCCCGTACCAACTTCGGTGCTGTTCTTATCCATCTGACCGACGTTGCGCGGATTGTTGTAGTGCTCAATTACCTTATCGCTGTATGCCATACTTCCTCCAAATACTGTGAACTCAAAAACGTTTGCGCCGCTCTTAGTGCGCCTGCCATTGAACCTTCGTTAGATCGATGCCCTCTTTCGCCATCTCATATAGAGGCGAAAGCTCGCGTAATTTCTGCACCACGTCGACGACCTTATCGGCAACGTAGTCCACTTCAGCCTGGGTATTGAACCGTCCCAGCCCGAAGCGAATCGAGCTGTGCGCCACATCATCTCCCAGCCCAAGCGCCTTCAACACATAAGATGGTTCCAACGTCGCGGAGGTGCACGCGGAGCCACTCGAAACCGCAATGTCGTTGATTCCCATCAGAAGGGATTCGCCCTCGACATGGATAAAACTCATATTCAGATTGCCCGGCAGATGATGTTCCATCGAACCGTTCACATGAATAAAGTCCAGGTTGGATTCGAGCTTGTCCTTCAGCCGATCGCGCATTGCTTTCAGCGTGGCCGCCTCCTCGTCCATTTCCAGGCGGGCAAACTCACAAGCCGCACCCAGTCCAACAATTCCCGGAACATTCAATGTTCCCGAACGCATGCCACGTTCATGACCGCCGCCATCCATCTGTGCCGCAATCTGCACACGCGGATTGCGACGACGAACGTACAGTGCGCCGACACCCTTGGGTCCGTAAATTTTGTGACCCGACAGCGATAGAACATCAATGTTCATCGCGTTCACGTCGACGGGAACCTTTCCCACCGCCTGCACCGCATCGGTATGGAACAGGATTCCCTTCTCATGACACAGCTTGCCAATTTCCGCGATCGGCTGGATGACGCCAATTTCATTGTTCGCGAACATGATGGTGACAAGAATCGTCTTGTCATCAATCGCCCGCTTCAAGTCGTCCATCTCAATCAAGCCATCGGCGTTGACAGGCAGATAAGTGACGCGATAGCCCATCTTCTCCATCCGCTTGCAGGTGTCCAGCACCGCTTTATGTTCCGTCACCTGGGTGATGATGTGATTCCCGCGCTCGCGGTACATTTCACCAATCCCTTTAATCGCCAGATTGTTGCTTTCGGTCGCACCGGAGGTAAAAATAATTTCCTTTGCCGTCGCACCAATCAGCTTGGCGATCTGCTCGCGGGCCAGGTCAACCGCCTTCTCCGCTTCCCAGCCGAAGGAGTGGTTGCGGCTCGCCGCGTTTCCAAATTTGTTCGTGAAGTAAGGAAGCATCGCCTCCAACACACGCGGATCGAGCGGCGTGGTGGCATGGTTATCCATATAGATTGGCAGCTTCACTCCCGCGGGCAATTTCGGTTCGCTTATAACGGTACTCATTGAGGCTCCCTCTAAAACAAAAACTCTGTGCTACTTTCCTTACGCGCGGGACATGGTGCGGCCTAACGTCACCAGTGAACCCGCTTGGGCACTGCGAGCATATCCCGAAGCCCCCAATTTAGATTCGTCGCAGAGATCGGAGATGCGCATATCGTTCAACAAATCGCGAATCGTGTCGTTCAGCTTCCGCAGCGGCTCTTTCACGATGCAGGAGCTCAACAGATCGCAGTCTCCATGGCTGGTCGTGCAGGACGCAATGAACAATGGTCCTTCAATCGACCGGATCACCTCAAACGCCGTAATTTCGCTCGCCGGCCGAGCCAGCGAATAGCCACCATGGAGTCCGGCATGCGAAATCACCAGGCCGGAACGCGCCAGCGTCTGCAAAATTTTGGCCAGCAGCGGAGGAGGAATGTGGTACGCCTCCGCCATGTCTTTCGCGCTCTGCGTCGGATTGCCGGGATGCTCGGCAAGGTGCTTCAGCGCCATCAGCGCATAATCCGATTTTTTGGTCAGACGCAGCATAGAATTTGGGTCCCAGGCTCGCGAACGACCATCCTAAAAGCAGCCGTTTCGCGGACATTTTCTCGACAAATCCATTATAGGACTGTTTCAGTCCGAGTTGCAAGCGTCAGCTGGAATGGAGTTTCGCCGCGATCCGGGCTTTGCTTCCGGGCTACGAGCGGTTAGTCGGTCCAGATTCCTAAACACCTTCGCACCAGCAACGCCTGGCCCAGGTGGTAGGCGTTGTGATCGAGACAGGCCAGGGCCTGACGCAATATAGTGCGGCCATCGCACCCCGGAATCGGCGAAAACAGGTCGGTCGCTGGGTCGAGAAGCAGCGCCTCAAACTCACGCACGGCAGCGTGATATCCGGCCACATCTTTTTCCCAAATGGCGTCGTCCGCAACTGCATGTTCATCCGGCCAAAATCCTTCCGGCACCGGCGGTTCGACGTATCCCGGGATTCTGCAGGCATCCAGAAAATCAATCACGCATAACCGAATGTGCACCAGCAGCCGCCACAGGGTGAACGGCTGTCCATCTGGCTTTGCGTTGCGCAGGCCGGCGGGAACATCAGCAAAAATCTTCTCGAACGGGGCATGTACCCGCTCATCATGGAAAGAGGCGACTAACTGCTGGCGGAGCGCAACTTCAGCGTCCATCTGGATGGAACCTGGCGATGGAGATTGAGACGGAAAAGTCATGATGTTGAATATTCCACCAGAAGAGTCGGAAACAGCCAACCGGCGATTTGTTGGAAGTGGGGCTGATCCGTACAAACCTCTATCCGTAGACGCGTGGAACGATCGAAACACCCAGACGGTTGACTCCGCTGGTTCCAAACATGTTCAAGTGATTGTGAATTCGCGCAATTTGGTAAATTTTCTTTTGACAAACAGTATCGACTTACGGGACACTGGCGCAATCGGGGAGACTCCCGCATCTAAATACTCACCATGGAAGCCTGCAAACACCCACGCGTTCGCGTACTAACCCGCGAAGAAGATGCCGAATTTGTGGAATGTCTGGAATGCGGCGAGGTCTTCGACTCGCACGAATTTACCGACATGGACATTGAAGAGAAGAGCCTGAAGAGCGCCGAACAGTCAGACGAATAGTCGACCTGTCCGCGTTACACGGCCTCCCAGCGCACCGCTGTATTCTCGCGCGTCTGGGTCGCATTGGAATGAAGACCCACCCAACATCAAGAAATTCTCGCTAACTGCGCACGCCCGCTTCGGTTTCCACCGGCGAACCCAGTCGACGGCCGCTGCGCCACAGATAATGGAACCCAGAAAACACGGTCAGCCACAAGGTAGCTTCCAGCGATGCATGACGAGTCCACAGCACCCAATATTGCGGATGCGTCTGCGCTAGAACGACGGAACACACCGCCAATATTTGCGCGACCGTATTCGCCTTCCCCAGCCAACTGGGATGAAAATCGCGCGTTCCTGTGGTCGCATACAGCAGGGCCGAAATCACAATAATGCCCAGGTCTCGACTGAACACCATCACTGTGATCTTCATGGAAACCAGGCCAACGTGCGTTAACACCAGAAAGAGCGTGCTCAACAACAGCTTGTCGGCGATCGGATCCAGATAGGAGCCGAGTTCCGTTCGCTGACGGAACAGGCGAGCCAGCGCGCCGTCCAATCCGTCGCTGACGCCGGCAACCACCATCAAAATAAATGCTCGATGGTAGTGGCCATCTAAAATCGCGAGAACCAGGAATGGCACGATGGAGAGCCGAAGCAACGTCAGCTGATTCGGCAAGGCACGTAATTGTCGCAGCGCAAGGATGGCGAGGGACCCTGATTCATCCTAACGCAACTGGTGAAATCACAGGCCCAGGTTGCCCGCACCCCTCGCTGGCATTAGAATCGATGGAGCGCTTGTAGGCGCGTAGCTCAGTTGGTTAGAGCGCTACCTTGACACGGTAGAGGTCAGGAGTTCGAGTCTCCTCGTGCCTACCATATGCTTCAACAGCCCGCCGCACGAGCCTTCCAGTCAAAGATACGGCTCCAATCAAGCTTGCGCCACGAACGAGTCCTTGAACTGCGAACCGGCGCAGACGATCTGCACCGGCCCTGGCATGCTCCGCTTTTCTACCTTCCGAATCATCCCGAGACATCAAGGCAGTTTCATTGAACAGAATAAGAAACGCTCGATTGATGCATCGTGTTGTAACTGCCATCGAGATCGAGAACTGTCACCGTGTGATAGCCAGGCGCAAGCGTGAAATATTGATTCACGTCCGCCCCGGCATACCAGCCAAGCTTGACGCCATTATCCCAAACCTGCATCTGATTGATCGGCACAGATTCATTTGCGTGCGCAACAATATGGATCGCTGAGTTGCGAATCACTTCGTCTGAAGTTGGGGTAACGATTTGTACCCCATTGACGAGTGGCCGAACGGTGTAAGTTACAGCCGTTTGATGGATGACCTTATAAGCAGAATCTAAGTCGAGAACCGTTGTTGTATGCTTCCCCGGCGTCAGGTTATACATGGCATCGACCTGGGTGCTATACACCCCGAGCTTCGCGCCGTTATCCCACACTTGTGTTTGGCTCACGGCCCGACTCTCCGACGCGGACGCGATGAGGTGGACGGCTCCCACGACAGAAGCTCCGTTTCCTGGAGTTGAAATAACAACGCCCTCCGATGGGGCCTGAGACACGATACCGCTGGTAAAAAAGTCGGCCATGGGCACAGCGTTCTGCGCTGCACCAGGGCAGGTCGACAAACCCATCGCCACGCACACCGTTTTCAGCACGTTCTCGCCGTGATAGGTGATGGTGGACTGATAGCCAGGTATCACTCGCGGCCCAATCACGAGGGTGGCAACGCGTCCACCGCAACCGGTTGCCACGGTGGCAGAACAACGATTGTCTGAATTCAGAGTGCCTTCATCCCAAATAATGAAAAGTATGCCGTCTCCACCGGGCTGGAATTCTGGCCGGGCAAGAATATCGGGAACATGCGCCTGGAGCCATTGATCTGCTTCCGCAACGGTTCCGTTGTGAGCATCATCATTTAAGTCCGGAGTGATGTAGGCATAGTTGGCGATGTTGCCCTGGGCAAAGTCGGTTGCCATTTGCGAATAGGGGACACTGTTATCCGCCTGGCCTGTTCCCGGACATACATCAGAAAAATCGATGAGCGGATTATGTCGTCGAGCGTAGACATTGTCTGGGCCGCCGTAAAGTCCCTGGTAGCCCGCCGACGGCATCTCCTCTTGATACGATCGCCATGTGTAACCACCATGCTTCAACAGCTCGCGGACAATATTGTTATTAGTGTGATCGCATGACACCGTGTCGTTATTGGTCTCAACTGCTGCCCCTGCAACGTACCACATCAATGCAGGAAGCGAACTGTGCTGGTCGGAATAAAACTGGGCCGCCAATCCGTATTTCTTGATGAGCTGGTTATAGTACGGCATTTGAGAGTTGCCGACGACATCTTCAAAGCTGTGATTTTCTTCGGCGATGACCCACACGTGCTTCGATATGGGAACATCCTGGGCATTCGCTACTCCGGCGAGTAACAAAGAAACAACTAAACAGATTTTCAAAGACATGGGGGATGCCCTTTCCTACCTTTGGGGGTTGAAATAGAAAAGTGAATTGCCAAAGATATACATCAGGGCATTCCAACGTTTGATGAATCAAACCGCGCGATACATGAAGTGTTAGTGAATTCATGAGTGATGATTTGTGATGAATTGCGTGCTCCATCTGCACGCGTGGTTTCGCTCACAGGACGCAAGATCGCCATCTCGAAGATTTGGGACGCATGGGTGATGGCAGGAGTGGAACCTTGCTCGCAAGTGATTACGAGAATCACTCGTACTTTCAGAATCGGCGAAGAGCCTATCTGAAAAATACCGATCACTCAGCGGGTGCGATGTACTACTTTCGCGCTGAGATGACGATAGTTCCCATGTCATACCATCCATCTGCTTGGCGTCCCTCGATGCCGAAGCGAATCGCGGGCCGTTGCGTTCTGGGATCGAGCATGGCAACACGGAACGTATAGGTTCCTGGAGTCAGGTTGTCAGGAATGTACAACGAATCGTCCACCACCGCATCACCGGGGAGCCACTTGCGTACATCCGCGGGAACGCGAATCACTTCGCTGCCATTGGCGGAGCGCAGTTCTATCGCTAGCCAGTAATTTCGATAGATGGGCGCCACGCCGGCATTGAGCCACCACATATGCATCGGCATCATTTCACCTGGCGTCACCGATTTTGGATATTCCAGGCGACGCAGGATGAAGCGATAGCCCATCTTCTTTTCAAACGCCTCAAACTGAGGCTTCCAGTCCGGTGGGATTGGAGAAGATTTAATGTTCACCGAACTGACGTGCCAGCGCAGCGCCTGGTCCAGGATGTAGGACACATCGAATCCATCCCGCTTCCAACTCGAAGGAGTGCCGCAGGTTTCGAGCGACACGGGACTGCGCTGCCACACATTTTCGATTCCTGCACGCACCACTTGTTGCGGATAGACATCCAGCATTTCCGGAGAGAAATATTTATCGTTCGATGACAAGCGCATGTCGCCCAGACAATCCAATCGCCAGCCGGCGCCTTGCTGCGTGCCGTAGGCCAGCGCTTCCGGTTGGTCGAAATTCATCAGCAAAGTGGTGTGCGGAAATGCTTTCAGCCAGATGTCGATCAGTTGCTTTTGAACGGAGAACGCCGGCATGTACGGACTCCAACCCTCGCCCCAATAGCCGATCGACGATATGTCGACGCTGTCGAGATACGGATTTCCGTCGTACCGTTCCCCTGCGGCGGCAACCAGTTCTCCCCAATATTTCAGATAGAGTGGATCGCTGAAGTCCGGCTGCCAGACGCTGCCATCTGGATCGGTTGATTTGTTGGCACGCCGTGCACCGGAGTTGCGATACCAGGCAGGCAGCGGTTCGATGGAACCCTCTTGTCCGGCGTACGGCATCAAGCGAATCGCGAGTGTCTGGCCATGCGCTTTCGCTTCGTCCAGCGCGAGGTCGATAATGTCCCAGCGATATTTTCCCTGTTCCGGCTCGATGGCATTCCAGTACCAGCGAACATAGGCGATTGAAGTATCGGGAAAGTCCGGCTTTGTTGGCGCTTGCTGCAACCGTGTCACCGGCCCGAATTCCGACCAGGTAAATTTCGGATTGATCGCGTCGCCGTTGAACCGCTGAAATGTCGTAATCCCCATGCCGGGATTCACCAGCACGTCCTGAATTTCCACGGGGCGAATCACCACGGAGTCGTCTTGCGCGTATCCCTGGGCTGCAACGCAGGCGACTAGAAAGAGCCAGAGACAGCATCGGGCGATTCGAATTCGCATGAAAGACCTCAAGGTGAAGCGTTTTTTACGTACGGGAAGTTTCCGCATCGATGTCAATTTCAATATCCTACAGAAATCTGGCGATACGATAGGATTCATTGCACGCATAAACCAATCGAAAGCGAGTCGCGAATGTCTGATCCCGAACCTAAATGTCCTGTGTCTGGCGATAACAGCCTGGGTATGGACGAGCCCATCACTCGCCGCGATTTTCTCGGCTCCACGTTAATGGTCTCCGGAGCGACGCTGCTGAGCGGCATCAAGCCCGCGGATTTGCTGGCTTCAACGACGACTGACGAATTCACCGGCTATGGCGGCGTCGGCGAATACAGCAATTCCAACGGCAACACGCTGCCTGTGATGCAGGCCGGCCACACCATCCGCGACGGCATCTACAACACGCTACCCAACAACATTACAGACACGGGAGAGACATTCGATTGCGTCGTGATTGGTGGCGGAATCAGCGGACTCGCGGCGGCTCTGTTCTTTCAGCGCAAGACCCGTGCTGGAATGAATTGCCTGGTGCTCGAAAACCATCCCATCTTTGGCGGCGAAGCGAAGCAGAATGAATTTATGGTCGACGGCAAGCGGTTGATCTCGCATCAGGGATCGGCGATTTATCAGTTGATGTATCCCAATAGCTTTTTCACTCGCTTCTATGATTCGATCGGATTGAAGACGCCCAAGCTCCAATATCAAACGTGGGGTGGACCCGGACCAGCGATGCCGCTGGCAAACAACCCTTACGACACGGTGGGGATGGCGAATGGTCAATATGGATTCTGGTTCGGCGCGAAGTTTGGACAGAAGTCGGGCATGTGGGTGATCGATCCGCTGGGGAGTGTACTGAAAGGCGCTCCCATTTCTGACACCGCACGAACGGAACTGCTTCGCTTTCTGAAAGGAACGCCGCTGCCGGGAGACAATTTTGTTCCGCCGAAAGTGGAGGGCGACGCGACGTCGCGCTACCTGGATTCCATCACGCTTGAACAGCATATGATGAAGCGATTTGGATTGAGTCAGGAGACGATCCGAACTTTTCTGTCTCCCGTGGAAGGCGGCGGGTCAGGGCTGGGGCCGGATGCGTTATCGGGCTACTGCGATTACGCATTCGAAATGCTGCATCCTCTGCATGACAGTAGTGGAGACATGACGCAGATGTTTCCCGGCGGCAATACGACGATCGCGCGGTTGATGTTGAAGAGCCTGAATCCAGCGGCGATTGATGGTGCCGACTCGGTGGAAGACGTCAGCAAGAACACGGTGAACTTTGCGGCGCTCGATACGCCGCAGACGCGCTCCAGAGTTCGGCTCTCGTCGACAGTGGTTGCGGTGGAGCATGACGGCGATCCGGCGAAGGCGAATTTTCTGAACATCACGTACGTGAAGGCGGGAAAGCTCTATCGCGTGAAGGCGCGCTCGGCGGTGTTGGCCGGCGGGAGCTGGACCACGAAGCACATTGTTCGCGATCTTCCCGAGGCGCAGCGCAATGCGTACAGCCAGTTCTATCGCTCGCCCTGCATGATGGCGAACGTTGCTGTGCGGAATTGGCAGTTCCTCTACAAGATGGGAATCAGCGGATGCCAGTGGTTTGAAGGTGTGGGGAACTATACCCAGGTTTGCAGAACTTCGCTGACCGGCTTGCAGGATCCGACGATTGGGCCGGACTCGCCCATCGTGCTGTCGCTGAAGGTTTTGTATTCCTACCCGGGGCTGAGCACGCAGGACCAGGGCAATCGTGGGCGCTGGGAATTATTTGGGACGTCATTCAGGGATTATGAGAGGTCGATTCGCGAGCAGTTCAATGCCATGTTCTCGAAGTATGGGTTCGATGCGCAGAAGGATATTGCGGGGATTATTCTCAACCGCTGGGGGCATGCATATTTGAGTCCGCAGCCGGGATTCTTTTTCGGCAAGGATGGAGAGCCTGCGCCAA
This sequence comes from uncultured Acidobacteriota bacterium, assembly GCA_963794795.1. GTDB lineage: Bacteria > Acidobacteriota > Terriglobia > Terriglobales > Acidobacteriaceae > JAKAAZ01. Next base: position 309,964 of record CAWCFC010000025.1, read on the forward strand.
GGGAGATTCTGCGGCGTGCGCCCTTCGGGCGGATTGCATTTGCCAACACGGATCTGGCGGGGGCGATGGATCACCGGTTTTCAATCCTGGAGGCACAGCGAGCGGTGAATCAGCTGCTGGATCAGGTGCTGGTGGTGTGAGCGGGATTGGCGGGCTACTTGAAGGATTGTGCAGGCTATTTGAAGGTTTGTGCACGCTAGTTGAAGGATTGTGCAGGCTAGTTGAAGGATTGTGCAGGCTATTTGAAGGATTATGCAGCGGCCGCGATACCTATAAATGTATATTCCACAACGGTTTAGCCTATTTTTTTCGCTCTGGCGGGGCCATTTTCCGTCCCACTCAAGCCAAAAAACGGCTTGAATGGGGCACCCGGCACTCTTGCCTAGTCCCCTGTCCCAGAAGCGGGACCCTTCGACAAGCTCAGGGCAGGCTATGGGGCGCTGCAAATTCTGGGTGGGGCGGCGGGTTCTGGGTGTCTACATCAATTGTACCGAGTTGGGTCTATATTCACGCCACAGGATTCACGCCACAAGACCAGGCCGATCCTCGAGGCGCAGTGAGTTGTGCATCCGTTCCTCGATCATAGGCTGGTGGTGGCGTAGAAGGCTTGCCCAAGTCTTCGCTTGAATATGCATGAATTGCGCCTATACTCCCGACTATCCCCCAGGGAGACATATGACGATTCGAAAGAAATGGTTCCACCTTGTTGGGAGCACCGCGCTGGTGCTTTCTGCTGTTGCACCGATTGCGACCTACGCCTGCACCCGAGCGGTTTATCTGGGGCCGGATGGCACGGTCATCACCGTTCGAAGCATGGACTGGCAAACAGACTTGGGTTCAAACCTATGGGTGTTGCCGCGTGGTATGCAGCGTGACGGCGCGGCTGGACCGACTTCCATTCATTGGACATCGAAGTATGGCAGCGTGGTGGCGAGCGCGTTCGAAGCAGCAACCGCCGACGGCATGAATGAAAAAGGCCTGGTTGCGAACATGCTGTACCTGGCGGAGTCGGAATATCCTGAAGCACCGCCCACCAGTGCGAGTCAGCCCATGTCGATTTCCGTGTGGGCGCAATATGTGCTCGACAACTACGCCACGGTCGATGAGGTTGTCGCGGGCGCGCAAGCCGCTACATTCTATGTGCTTCCGGTTCCAACACCGGACGGCCACGAGGGCACGGTGCATTTGGCTGTCTCAGATCCGAGCGGCGATTCCGCCATCTTCGAATACATCAATGGGAAGATGATTATTCATCATGGCAAGGAATACCAGGTGATGACCAATTCGCCCACTTACGACCAGCAGTTGGCGCTCAACGCATACTGGAAGCAGATTGGTGGAACCACCATGCTGCCTGGAACGAATCGGGCGGCCGACCGCTTTGTTCGGGCTTCGTTCTACATCAACGCGATTCCGAAAACAGCGGACGATCGCGAGGCCGTTGCCAGCGCGTTCTCTGTGATTCGCAACGTCTCGGTGCCGCTGGGAATCTCTACACCGGGACAACCGAATATTTCGTCCACGATCTGGCGTACGGTTTCAGACCACAAGAATCGCCGCTACTATTTTGAGTCGACGCGCAGCCCGAATATCTTCTGGGTGGATCTCGCCGATATGAATTTTGCGGAAGGACAACCAGTGAAAAAACTAACGTTGACCGGCGGCGAAATTTATACCGGGGACGCAGCGGCAAAGTTCGAGAATGCCAAGCCATTCGACTTCCTGCCGGCGTCGGGAAAATAAGAAACCTGGTGCGCGAGCGTCCGGCGGCTTTCTTCAATCCGAAGTGATGGTCGTGCGACGACGAAAAAAGAAGCGGCATGGTGGGGAATGGCCACCATGCCGCTTTGGCATTTGTTGCGGATGAAACTATGCGAGGGCCGAGCCCGCGCCTTCGGTGGATAATCCAAGTTCGGCAAAGGCCTTTTCGGCAATGTCAGCCTTGATGACGCCTTCGCGAGCCAGCTTAGACAGTGTTGATGCGACGATCGATTCGGCATCCACTTCAAAGTGACGGCGCAGATGCTCGCGATTGTCGGAGCGGCCGAAGCCATCGGTACCGAGCGACACCAGCCGCGATCCGAGCCACGGGGCCAGGTTGTCCGGCATTGACTTCATATAATCGCTGGCCGCGATGATGGGACCCGCCGCTTGACCCAGAGCGGTCACAACATAGGGTATCTTCTGCTTTTCGCCGGGATGCAGCCGGTTCCAGCGCTCGACCTGCAGCGCATCGCGACGCAGCTCGTTGTAGCTGGTCACACTCCACACGTCGGCGGCGATTTTGTATTTCTCCGCCAGAATTTGCTGGGCGCGAACCGCTTCATTCAAAATTGCGCCGGAGCCGAAGAGCTGGGCCTGCACCTTACCGCCCTCGGCAGCTTTGTATTTATAGATGCCGCGAAGAATTCCTTCCTGAATTCCCTCCCCTTGCGGCATCGCGGGCATCACGTAGGCTTCGTTGTACATGGTGATGTAGTAGAAGCAATCTTCGCCCGCCTCGTACATGCGGCGAATTCCATCCTGAATGATGACGGCCATTTCGTAGGCATACGCGGGATCGTAGGTGAGGCAGGTGGGGATGGTGCCGGCCAGAACGTGGGAGTGACCGTCCTGATGCTGCAGGCCTTCGCCGAGCATGGTAGTGCGCCCTGCGGTGCCACCCATCATGAAGCCCTTGCCGCGCGAATCGGCGAAGGCCCACGCCATGTCTCCAATACGTTGGAAGCCAAACATCGAGTAATACATGTAGAACGGGATCATCGGAATGCGGTAGTTGGTGTAGGCCGTACCCGCGGCCGTGAAGGATGCCATCGACCCGGCTTCGGTGATGCCTTCTTCCAGAATTTGCCCGTCGACATTTTCCCGATACGACAGCAGCATATCGGAATCATGGGGCGTGTACTTCTGGCCTTCATGCGCATAGATGCCAACCTGCTTGATCGCCGACTCCATGCCGAAGGTGCGGGCTTCATCGGGAACAATGGGGACGATGAGCTTGCCGATTTTTTCATCTTTCATCAGTCCGCGCAGGATGCCAACAAAGCCGCCGGTGGTCGAGACGGCGCGACCCTTGGAGCCACCGATCCACTCGTGAAAGAAATCGAGCTTGGGCGCTTCGAACGTCGGCTTGAGAACTTCGCGCTTCGGAATCGGACCACCGAGCGCGGCGCGGCGTGCCTGCAAATATTGGATCGCCGGATCGCTGGGATCGGGACGATAAAAATCCGCATGCTTGGCCGCGTCTGCCGGCAACGGAATATCGAAATGCTTCACGAAATCCGCCAGGCTTTCGTCGGTCAGCTTCTTTTCGGAGTGGGTTGCGTTGCGAGCCTGCGCCGAACCGAGCCCGTAACCCTTGACGGTTTTTGCCAGAATGACGGTCGGGCTTCCTTTGTGTTCGACGGCGCGTTTGTAGGCGTTATAAATTTTCGCCGGGTCGTGACCGCCGCGATGCAGCTTGAAAAGCTGTTTATCGGTCTTGTCCTCGACCAGTTTCAGCAGTTCGGGGTACTTGCCCCAGAAATTCTCGCGCAGATATTTGCCATTCTTGGCTTTGAAGGCCTGGTAGTCCCCGTCAACGCACTCTTCCATGCGCTTGAGCAGCAAGCCCTGGTGGTCGCGCGCGAACAACTCATCCCAGTCCGAGCCCCAGATCACCTTGATGACATTCCAACCAGCTCCGCGGAAGGTGGCTTCCAGCTCATCGATGATGCGCTTGTTTCCGCGCACCGGTCCGTCGAGTCGCTGCAGGTTGCAGTTAACGACGAAGATCAGGTTGTCGAGTTTCTCGCGTGAGCCGAGCGAAATTGCGCCGAGGGTGTCGACCTCGTCCGTCTCGCCGTCGCCGACAAAGGCCCAGACTTTGCGGTCTGTCTTCTCGATCAGGTTGCGGTTCTCCAGATACTTCATAAAGCGCGCTTGATAGATGGCGTTCAGCGGGCCGATGCCCATGGAAACGGTGGGAAACTGCCAGAAGTCCGGCATCAGCCAGGGGTGCGGATAACTGGAGAGGCCGGGCGTGTCGCGTAATTCGTGGCGGAAATTGTTGAGTCGGTCGTCATCGAAGCGGCCTTCCAGGTAGGCGCGGGCGTAGACGCCGGGAGAGGCGTGGCCTTGGAAATAAATCAGGTCGCCGGGCTGGTCGCCGTAGCGCGCCTTAAAGAAATGGTTGAAGCCTACTTCCAGCAGGGTCGCCAGAGAGGAATAGGTAGAGATGTGGCCGCCGATGCCGGCATCTTCCTTATTCTGGTGGTGGACCATGGCCATGGCATTCCAGCGCAGCAAGGCCTCAATGCGGCGCTCTAGATTGCGGTCGCCGGGATACGGAACTTCATCATGTTTGGGGATGGTGTTCCAGTAGGGCGTGACCACTTCGCCTACGGCAGGCACGCCGGCTTCGCGGGCGCGTGCGCGGAGTGCGGCCAGCAGAGCGGCACCCTGCTCCCAATCCTGCGCAACCACCTCGTCAAATGCTTCGATCCATTCTGCGACTTCAGCGGTCAAATCTTTTTGAACGGCCTGGTCTACCTTGGTCGCCATGTCGTTCCCCTTTGCGTCAGTTTCGTCGGATATCATCGCTGCTTTTAGGATAAATGGGGGCGTGGTCCGGACGCCAGTGGCGGCAGGTCCGATTGAGGGCGGCGGCGGTTGTTCATTTATCGACAATGCCGAAAAAATAGCCACGCCATACCTTCGTGGCTAATAGCTATTTCTGCCGGTAGAACACTAACGTGGAACTTGGCGAGTCGGCTAACTGAATTGATAGATGCATCAGGTCGCTGCCCTTCATTTCTTTGGCGGCGGCTCGCGCATAGGTCGGCCGAATTTCCACTTGATAGGTGGCGTCGGGCTGCAGATGGCGAAGGTTCAGATCCATCGCTGTAAATGGACTCCCGGGGCGGCGCAGAACAATCACCAGACCGTCTTTCTGTTGCGGGCCGATTCCATTGCCAGGCCGTCCAGGTGTCATTGCTCAGGCTGTAGGACAGCAAGGGATAGAAATCGCCGTAGAGATAGGGCTGAACCTCGCGATACTCAGCGAGGGCCTGCTTGATCCACGCAACCCACGCTGGATTGTTTACGCCTGCGGCGCCCGGTGTGACTCCATAGCCGGCGTCGTAGGCGAGGCGCATCAGGTAGAGATTCTTTGGCGTGCTGTACGGGCCGGGCGTTGCCCACGGGCCTTTGTTCGCCGGCAGATCGGCCGTGTAGGTTTCAAATCCCATATTCTGCGGAACCCAGTACGCGAGCGCCTGGGTCTGCGCCTGCTCCGCTAACGTGTCGTGAAATCCGTGATCGGTGCGCCAGACAGAAAAGCTGCGCGACATCATCTCAATGTCGAGACGACGGCCGCCGCTGGCACAGTTATCGATGCGCAGGCTGGGGTGCTGCGCCAGCAGATCGTCCCACATTTTGTAGAGGCCTTCGATGTCGCCAATTTCGGTCATTCCGATGCGGTCCGGCGTATCCGCGGCTTTCCAATACGGTTCCGGCATGATGTTGAAATCCTGCCGATACCATGTCATCTCAAATTGACGGATGAAGCCGGAGACCATATCGGTAATTCCCTGGCGCGCTGCTGGGTCGCCGAGATTTGCCAGCAATGCGTCCTGAGGGTTCGATGGATTTTTATGCAGAAACCAGGCGGGGTTCTCGCGCGCGATCTTTCTGCCTTGCATGGTCGTTTCCGGCTCGATCCAGAGGGAGAAACCGAATCCATCCTTATGCAATGCCTCGCCGAGTGGCCGGATGCCGTTGGGATAATAGAGCGGGCTGGGGAACCAGTCGCCGCGATTTTTCCACCAGGGATTCGTCTCGTCCCCTTCCAGCCCGACCGAAGCGCCGTACCATCCGGCATCGACCGCGTAAACTTCGACTGGAATTTTGTTGCGGTGAATCCAATCGATGTAGGCCAATTTATCTGCGATGGGTTCTGAACCCCAGCTGCCGAATAGAATGGGTCCGCGCATCGGCTGGCTGTGATCCTGCGGCGTATAGTGCGCGAACAAAAGGCGTCGCCACAGGTTTTGCGCATCCTGCCAGTTTCCGCCACTCCAACGCATCAGCACAATGCGCGGGGTGCGAATTTCCTCTCCGGGATGAAGCAATAGATGAGTGCGGACCATGCCGCTTTTCAAGGCGATGGATTTGCCATCGTCTGCATATTGAAAGTCCGCCTTCCAGTTGCCGGTCCAGCCGATGGCGCCAACCAGGCCGTGATCTCCGATCTGCAGATTGAAGAAGGGCAGCGTGTTGGTGTTGGACGAATCTCCGCCAAGGGACTCCATGTGGGCGCTGCCGCCCGCGACCGAAGGTCTCTTGCAGCGGTTCGAAGTCATTCGCGTCGGCATCGCTGCCGCGAGCGTGGCGAAGCACACAGTCTGCGTTGGAAGCGGGAATCGAACCGTCGAGCGGCAATATATTTTCGAGAATAGGCGTATCGGTGGAACCATCGTTGCGAAACCGAATCACCCAGTCCACTGCATCCGGAAAATCCGGATAGAGGCGAACATCGGCCATCACCGTTAGGTGCGTTGCCGGATCGGTGTAAGTGGTTCGATGAATCTCGCCCTTTGGATCGGCCACGATTGAGTGACGAGATTTGCCATCCGGCAAGGAACTGCGCCGAGGGCTTGGCGCCATACTGAAACGAAAATGGAACATGGTCGGGCTGCCAAAGCTCGAGAGCAATGGCGTTGGGTGTGGCTGTGTTCGCCTGAGCGAGCAGCGTCGGAGAGCTGGTGGCCAGGAGCAAAACTGTTCCCGCAAATAGTCTCCATCGATGGCGTTGATTCGCTGGAGGAGGCTCAGCAGTGGTGGCTCGGCGAGATTGTTTGATTTGCTTTGAATCCAGGATTGACTTCAATTCGGCGCAGACAAAAAGGTTCAAGGGAACTTCTCCGATTCGCGACGAGGTCCGAGATGTAAAGGTCTTGGTCGGTATCTTAGATGGTGCCGGACGAAATATGTGAAGGTACCCTATATGTTACCTTCCAACCTGCTGGAGGAATGCAGCAGGCAGCGCAGCGACTGGCATCGCCCCATCTGCCCGCCAAGCAATACAAGCGTGTTCAGCCCGCCTATTCGCCGCTCCACGCTGAGTCACATATCGGAGGCAAGGTACAGCCTGCCCGGCCGATATTCGTGTGACTCTGATTTAGCAAGAGTCTCCATGCTCGACCCCTTCCGTACGAACCTGAATAAAAATTACCTGACCTGTCAGAATCCCGGCAGTGATCATCGTCACACTATCGCCGGTCCAGGTACGTTTTTTTGCGCCGCAATCCGTCGCCGGGTTTGGTAGGCTCAGAGCCATGACCGGCAAGTCGAGCGGACCCTGCGTACGCTTCAGGAAACATGGCCGGCTGATGCACGAGTTTCTCCAGCTTCTCCGCGAAAATCGCAATTATCGCTACACCTGGATGGGGCAAATTGTTAGCGAAATTGGCGACAATTTCAATAACATTGCGGTTTTCGCGCTGGCTATGGCGCTCACTCATTCCGGTTTAGTGGTCACGGGCGTTCTGTTGGCGCGCGCCATTCCCGCCATTGCCATGGGCCCGGTCGCAGGTGTGCTGCTGGATCGGCTGGATCGCAAGAAAATTATGATCGCCAGCGATCTGACTCGCGCCCTGGTGGCCCTGGGTTTTATTTTCGCTTTGACGGCGCACCGCGTGTGGGTTCTATACCTGTTCAGCACCCTGCTGATGGTTGCGTCTCCTTTTTTCACTGCGGGACGTTCTTCCATCCTGCCGACGATCGCCAATGCGAAGGAAATCCATACTGCCAATTCCCTGACCCAGACCACGCAATGGATGACCCTAACGGTTGGGACTTTTCTGGGCGCCACTGTCATTGCCATTGGATATAAGTGGGCCTTCATCTTCAATGCGCTCTCGTTCGTATTTTCCGCCTGGGCCATTTCGCACCTGAGGGCCCCGGATGCACACGGTTTCCGCGCCAAACGAAACATTCTGGCGGAAGAAGAAGTTGTTCGTCCCCTGCATGAATATCGCGAGGGCCTTCGCTACATGCGCTCGATCCCGCTAGTACTGGCGATCGCGCTGCTTTCCGTGGGTTGGGCCATGGGCGGCGGCGCGGCGCAGATCCTGTTCACCCTGTTTGGTGAAGTCGTCTTCAATCGGGGAGCTTCAGGGATTGGCATTATCTGGGGCTGCGCCGGTCTGGGTCTGCTGCTCGGCGGAGTGTTCGCAAACTGGCTCGGGAGGCGACTTTCTTTTGACGCCTACAAGCTGACGGTCTTCATCGACTACATTGTCCACGGCGCGGCGTATGTGGCGTTCAGTCGCGCCGCGGGATTCAAAATGGCGCTGCTCTTCATTTTTATTTCGCGCGGTGGCATGGCGGTGAACTCGGTGTTGAATTATTCTTACCTGCTGCGCACCGTCGCCAACAATTATCGCGGCCGCGTGTTCGCCACCATTGAAACGCTGACCTGGACCATGATGATGATTTCCATGATGGGGGCGGGCATCGCTTCCACTCATTACACACCGCGCGAGATTGGCACCGTCGCAGGGCTGCTCAGCTCCACCACGGCGATTTTCTGGGGCTGGGCCAACTGGTCTGGCCGCCTTCCCAAGCCGCACATCGCCGCGACGGCGGAACCGCGAGCCAAGGTGTATCGCGATCGCGCCGTGTAGGTTCGAGTGGCACGCTCGAGGTGTGTTCTTGAATCATTCTTGAGAGTGTAAAGTACTTGCCTGAGGAACAGGCTGACTATGGACCGCAGAGATTTCATCAAGGCCAGCGCGATTGCCTCGGCCAGCAGTTTGATGCCCCAGGCTTCAGCGAACGCGCAACAGCTGCGTCCGCGACGCATCACCGTTCGCAACCAGGCAGCCGATTCCGTTAAGACTCGTCTGGCTGCGCGCGAATTGCTGAGTGGTCTTCGCATGTTGAACAGCGCTGCACAAATTGATCTCGCGAGTGATGCGCCAACATCGGATACCGTGCAGTTGACGCTCGAAATCGATGCGTCGCGATTCAGGCAGCCTGAAGAATACGAAATTGCTACCTCCGGTAAGAACGTCACGCTGTGCGCGGTCAACGAACAGGCGCTTCTGTACGCGGTATTCGATTTTCTGGAGCGGCAGGGAATGGTGTTTGGCATTGACGGCACAACGGTACCCGTTGATCTGCCGGCGGCGCTGCAACTTCCGCTGGATGGGCAACGGTGGACTGGGTCGCCGCGATTTGCGGTGCGCGGGTTGCTGCCCTGGCCAGATTTTCTGAATTGCATCAGCGTGTACAACGAGGAAGATTTTCGCGCCTACTTTGCCGCCATGCTGCGGATGCGCTTCAACATGTTTGGCATGCATGTGTACACGCAAAACGATCCTAATCCGATGGCCGAGTCGTACCTGTCATTCGAGTTTGCCGGCAGTGGGCATCGCGCGGCGCTCGAAGACACGACGATGCGCAGCTGGGGATATCTGCCGCAGCGCACCTCAACTTATTCCATGGGCGCGGCGCAGTTTTTCGACTCGGATACATTCGGCGCCGATGCGACTCGTCTGGCCGTAGACAACTGGGACATTGCTGCGCGTACCACCGCAATGATGCGGTCCGCCTTCAGCTTTGCGGGCGACCTTGGCATCCGCACTGGCATTGGGTTTGAGCCGTATCAGAGCCCGGCGGAGATTGTCCGGGCGCTGCCGCCGGAGGCGCTGTCGCATCCGAATGGATTTATCGAATCCACCACAGCACGCGATTTGCTGGAGCGCCGTCTCGCCGATTTGCTCGAACGTTATCCGATGGTGGATTACGTGTGGCTGTGGCAGGATGAGAACGCGAATTGGGAGAGTCGCGAGAAAAAGATTCCGCTCTCGGTCACGCCGTTTCTGCAGGCACACAATTTTCTCAAGCGAAATGCGCCGGACAAGCAGCTTGTGGTCGCCGGATGGGGCGGTGTGACGCGGCATTTTCAATCGCTGCACGAGCGGCTTCCGGAAGACATCGTGTTTTCTGCGTTGAGCGATTCGCTGGGATGGGACCCGGTCAACGAAGCCTTCGGTAAGCTTGGCAGCCGCCAGCGCTGGCCGATTCCGTGGCTGGAGGATGACCCTTCCATGTGGTTTCCGCAGTTTCGCGCCAGCCGATTTCAGATGGATCTGAATCGCGCGCAGAATTTTGGATGCCAGGGCGTGCTGGGCATTCACTGGCGGCATCGCATTGTCGATCCAACGGCAACCTACCTCGCGCGCGCAAGCTGGGATAGCAATCTGACGGCGACGAAGCATTATCAGAATTTCTGCGCAGCGATGGCGACGGGTGGTCGCGCCGAAGAAATGGCAACACTGTTTGAAGAATGCGATCGCGGCCATGATATTTCTTCGACGTTTCTGGGAACGCGCGACGAACAGGGATTCGCGAATACACTGGCGCTTACCGGCGACTACGATGAAGCCTTCAATTACGCGACCGTCGAACCGGAGGCAGCGGTTCTGCCACATCAGCGTGAGATGGCGGAACAATTCCAGCGGCTTGTATCGCAGGCGAGTTCGCCGACGGAGCAGGATCGCATCGGCTATTTTGCCAGCTTCGTCGGCTTCATGGTTCCCTATTGCGATGCGTTTGAAAAAGCGCATCAGCTGAATGGTGTGCTGCAGCGTGCCGTGGCACTGCGCGCGGCCGGCAACAACGATGCCGCGCGGGCGGAAGTTTTGCAGAATGGGGTTCCGCTGTGGCTTGCGATGGCGCCGTTGGTGCGGCAGACGATGGTGGAGTATCAGGCGGCGATCGCGACCCGCAACGATCAAGGTCAGCTTGCCTCGATGCAGAACAAGTTTGTGCGCCTCTCATTGGAGCGACTGCGGCTTTCCATCAAGGAATTTTTGAATGACTTGCCCGAGGAAATGAATACCGCTTACATCGCCGCCGCGACGCCGACGGGGGCGAATCGGGCGCGCATCTTTATTCCAACGCGACCCTCCCTGCTGAAACCGGGAGAATGCGTTGCGGATTTTCATTGTCGCTCCGGGTCAGCAAAACATTCTCCAGATTCAGTTGCGCACGCGACGCCAGGGGACGCAGGCTTGGCAATCCTCCGCCGCTACGCACGTGGGGCGCTGTGTGTATGCGGCGAAGTTAGGGCCGTTCGCAGCCGGCGAAAACGTCGTTGAGTATTTCGCCATCGCTGGTGAACGAGAAAATCTTATCGCGCCGCCGCAAGCTCCGCAGCGAACGTATACGCTCAGCGTGCTTGCCTGATGCTCACATGGGCGCTTGCGAATCGCTCGCTGCGAGCGAGCCCGCGCCCGATCGATTGGCGTATTCTTGGTGGGTACGTTGCGTGCTGGGATTGTGGCGGGAGCATGGGATGAGTGATTTCATTCTGAAAATCAATGGGACGGATCGACATGTCAGTGCCTCACCGGACGAGAGCCTGCTCTCCGTCCTGCGCGATCGCCTCGACATAACTGGGCCCAAGTATGGATGCGGCGAAGGCGAATGCGCCGCCTGCACGGTGTTGCTGGATGGCAAGCCGGTTCATTCTTGTATCACTCCGCTGTCGGCGGCGGTTAATGCCAACATCACCACCGTCGAAGGCTTGGAAAATAACGGGAGACTGAGCCGGGTGCAGCAGGCCTTTGTCGATGAAGGCGCGTTCCAATGCGGTTATTGCACCTCCGGCATGGTGCTGCGCGCGACTGCTTTGCTGCGGGAAACGCCGCACCCGACGGAAGACCAAATCGTCACCTATATGAATGGAAATATCTGCCGCTGCGGTACGTATCCGCGCATTGTCGCGGCGGTGCAGCGGGCCTCGCAATCACCGGCGAAGGCAGGTGGACAATGAAGGTTCTCGATCCGCTGCCGGAAGAACTCGCGCAACATGCCATCGACGACAAGCCGTACTGGTTTCGTCTCGACCGCCGCGACTTTCTAAAATTGTTTGGCGGAGGATTCCTTGTCGCCCTGACCGATCTGCCCGGGGTGGCGCAGGAATCAGGTCGCACCTTTGGCGGTCACGAACTTCCCACGACATTGCGGCATGGCTTGCCATTGCGCCCGACAGCCGGGTCACTGTCTTCACCGGCAAAGTGGAAGTGGGACAGAATATTCGCACCTCGCTGGCGCAGCAGGTGGCGGAGGAGCTGCGAGTTCCCTTCGACTCCATCACCATGCTGATGGGAGATACGGATCTTGTCCCGTGGGACGCGGGAACGTTTGGCAGTCGCACCACGCCGACCATGGGACCACAGCTTCGCAAGATGGCCGCAGCCGCGCGTCAAGTGCTGGTCGAAATGGCGGCGAAGCGATGGAACGTCGAGCCCTCTTCGTTAAAGGCATCCGGTGCGAAAGTGATGGGGCCGCAAACAGGCCAATCGCTCAGCTATGGTGAGCTGACGCACGGCGAGAAACTGGTGCAGACGGTTTCCACTGAGGTTGCGCTGACCCCGGCCAGCGAGTGGAAGATTGCGGGGACGGCAGTTCCTAAGGTGAACGGTCGCGACTTTGTCACGGGCAAACACAAATATCCGTCGGACATTGTTCGCCCCGAAATGATGTTCGGAAAGGTGCTGCGGCCGCAGGGATTCAACGCCACATTGGTGTCGCTCGATTCTAGCCATGCGGAGAAAATCCCAGGCGTCACTGTCGTGCACGATGGCGATTTTATTGCGGTCGCTGCAGCCGACGCTCCGACCGCGGAACGCGCGCTGGCTGCATTGCATGCTAGCTGGAACGTACCGGCTCAGCCGTCCAACCAAGGACTGTTCGCATCATTCAAGCAGTCTTCCACGGGTTCGGATGACGACGACACAACGGGGCAACCCAGCGGCTTGGTCTCGCAGGCGCTGGCTGCGGCTCCAATCCGATTGCACCAGCAATACACGGTGCAATACATTGCGCATGCGCCGCTGGAGCCGCGTGCCGCGGTGGCTGAATGGGTGAATGGCAAGCTGACCGTCTGGACGGGAACACAACGGCCCTTTGGCGTTCGCGATGATCTGATGGCCGCGTTTCATCTGCCGCCGGAAAAAGTTCGCGTCATTCAACCCGACATGGGCAGCGGCTACGGCGGCAAACATACGGGCGAAGCGGCCGTTGAAGCGGCGCGCCTGTCCAAAGCCGCCGGAAAGCCGGTCAAGATTGTATGGACTCGCGAAGAGGAATTTACCTGGGCCTACTTCCGTCCTGCCGGATTGATTGAGATCAGCAGCGGCGCGGATCGCGACGGCACTCTGGTCGCGTGGGAACATCACAACTACAATTCCGGGCCGGCCGCCATCTCCACTCCGTATCACGTAACCCATCAACGCAGCCAATTTCACCCGGCCGATTCGCCGCTGCGGCAGGGATCCTACCGCGCGCTGGCGGCCACCGCAAACAATTTCGCGCGTGAGTCGCACATGGATGAGGTGGCGCATGCGGTGGGCATGGACCCGCTGGAATTTCGCATGAAGAATTTGACCGATCCGCGATTGCGCGCCGTAGTGCAGGCTGCGGCAGACAAGTTCAACTGGGGTCAATCGAAATCCACTGCGCAGCGGGGTTTTGGCATCGCATGCGGCACAGATAAGGGCGGCTACGTCGCCACCTGCGTGGAAGTGGAGATGGTTCCCCCGGAGAACAAGATCAAAATTCGCCGCGTGGTTCAAGCCTGGGAGTCAGGAGCCATCGTCAATCCAGACGGTCTGCGCAACCAGGTTTCTGGAGCGATCGTCCAGGGGATAGGCGGGGCGCTGTTTGAGCAGATTCGGTTTGCCAACGGACGCATCCTTAACCCGCACTTCGCGCAATATCGTGTGCCGCGATTTAGTGACGCGCCGCAGATTGAAGTTGTTCTCCTCGACCGCAAGGATTTGCCCTCCGCGGGCGCTGGAGAAAGCGGCATCATCGGGCTGGCGCCGGCCGTGGGCAACGCCATCTTCGCAGCCACGGGCAAGCGGTTGCGCGACATGCCGATGGCGCCGCTTGGGACCGCTCCCGCAAAAATGGCCGCCGAGAACCTAGCCGGTGATGGGGTGGTCTACAATTCTGGTGCGACCGGTTAGCAAGAACGAGTAGAATCCAACCTTGAATCCGTAGAACTTTTGAGAGGCACCGTGATTGGCGAACCACAGGAAGTTGTCAAGAAGGAAACCACCATCCTTCTCCTCTGCTCCGACTCGAACCTGCGCCTGGTATTGCAGGAGGTGCTGGAAGACAAGGGCTATGTTGTATTGCCGGCCAGCGATCTGTCGCGCGCCGTCGACTGGTTGAGCCGATGCAAACCCGACCTGCTGCTGGTCCGGCCGTACCTGAGCGGCATCTCCGGCTATGAGGCAGCGCTCTACCTGCGAACCAAATGTCATGGGATTCGCATCCTGATGGTGAGCGGATATCTGCAGGACGATCGTCTCCAGTACCAGTGGAGCATCCAGGGGATCGAGGTCTTCCCGACGCCGTTCACCGGCGAAGAGTTTTTGCAAACGGTGGCGAATGTGTTGACTACGAGGAATGACGTTCCCAGCGACGCCACTGCGTAGAAGTCGCGAGGCTCGATGCCCGGCGAGAGAAAGTCGGATATAATCTAGTCAGATAGTCAGATTGTATTTTTGGGGAATGAGAGTGCAATGTCCACCCCTTTGCGAAAACGCGCCAAGCGAATTGTGAAGCACCAGGCAGTTCCCGCGCTGGAGCGCTGGAAGCTGGAAGACGCCAAGGCCCGATTCAGCGAGGTCGTGCGGCTCGCCGCAACTCGCGGCCCGCAACTTGTGACAATTCGCGGCAAAGAGGCGGCCGTCATTCTTGCCCCGGAGGAGTATGAGCAACTACTCCCAAAGCCGAAGGGTCACCAGCCGTTGGTTCAGTTTCTGCAGAGCCTTGACTTGCACAAGATTGAGATCACGAGAGAAAAAGATACGGGACGGGAAATTGAGCTGTGAATGGCTGGCTATTGGATACAAATGTAATTTCGGAACTCAGCAAAACCAGCCCCGACCGCCGCGTGCGGAACTGGGTCGATTCCCTTCAAGAACGCTCTTTATTTCTGAGTATTTTGACGCTTGCGGAATACCAGAAAGGCATTCAGCATCTTCCGCCTGGTGCGAAACTCCGTCCGCGCCTGCAACAAGCTGTGATTGCACTCGAAGCGCGATTCTCGGGGCGGATACTTTCCGTTTCGGATGCAATTGCTTTGCGTTGGGGAACCATCAGCGGAGAAATAAAACGCCTCACTGGACATTCTCCATCCGTGATCGATACCTTGCTCGCGTCGACAGCGATCGAACACGGCCTCTACTTTGCAACCAGAAATGTGGTTGATGTGGCCAACACCGGGGCATTGATCTTCAATCCGTGGAAGGATGACCCGGCTGCTTTTCCTTTGGCGTAGACAGGCTTGATGCAGAATCGAGCGGGTCTCGCCGAACTTGAAAGTGTCGCGCAACTCTAATCCACAGCACAAAGGGCAGGTCTGCGATAGCCCCTGCCCTGGTGCGACCGTATACGAAACGCCCGTCGGCTAATTCATATAGCAACGCTCCAGTTGAGAAACGACGTCTCCGGCATTTGTATCCCACCAATACAACAGCGCTTCCGTGACAACGCAGTCCAGAGAAAGTCCGGTCGCGTCGGCAAACGATTGAACGCAGGCCATGGCTTCATCGGAGATGAGCGGGTTGGTGTGGGTGAGTTGTACGGGTTTCACGTGTCTCAAGCGAGGGTATTCGGGCTGATTCAATCAACGGCTTTGCGTGTGAACCAAGGGTTTTTGCTGCCATAGTTTCCTCTCGTGATGCGAGCTAATTGCATAAGAAAAAGAGTTACACATCGTTCGTTTGTGGGTTGTGGCCGTGCGTGATGGGCACAACGACGAGCCTTACTCCAGAACCAGCAATTGAGCGATACAGGAACCGTATCACGCACCACCCGAGATCGATTCATCGAACCCGACGGCCGGGATTCACGTGTATTCACCTGCCTATTTGCAAGGTAGTCATCGAAGCGCTGATTCCGGTTACTAGTCACTGAGGTGACTAGTAACCAGTGGGGGCGAAAGTGCGATTCGGATTCAAATGTCGAGGATTTTGCATCGACTCCAGTGCATGCGTACCCGCAAAGGCGTTTCTCGGTAATCATTGGGTCGAGGCAATCTACATGTTCCCGGTTCGATGAGTAACCCGATGGAGTATCGTCCCTGCTAAAAGCAAAAACTGGCTCGAACCTCACTCTAGCCAGGAGAACCCGGATACCAGGTTGAGGCTTGAGCCAGTTCATCGCTCACGCATGCCGTGCGAGATTACGCAACGTCGAAGCGATCGAGGTTCATCACCTTGTTCCAGGCCGCGACAAAGTCATGAACAAACTTCCCTTGCGCGTCCGAACTTCCGTAGACTTCGGCAACTGCGCGAAGCTGGGAATTTGAACCGAAGATGAGATCGACACGTGTGCCGGTCCACTTCAGTTCGCCGGATTTACGATCGCGTCCTTCGAACACATCCTCGGCCTTTGAGACTGCCTTCCACTCCGTCCCCATATCGAGCAGGTTGAGGAAGAAGTCGTTGGTCAATGCCTCGGGACGCTTGGTGAAGACGCCGTGCTTTGTCTGTCCCACGTTGGTATTCAGACACGCGCAGGCCGCCAATCAGAACGGTTAGCTCCGGCGCGGTCAGCGTCAGCAATTGCGCCTTGTCGATGAGCAACGTCTCAGACGACACACTGAATTCGCGTTTGAGATAGTTGCGGAAGCCGTCTGCCAGCGGTTCCATCACGGAGAAGGAATCCACATCGGTCTGCTCCTGCGAGGCATCCATGCGTCCGGGGGTAAACGGAACCGTCACACTGTGACCCGCATTCTTCGCGGCTTTCTCGACAGCTGCACAACCGGCCAGGACAATCAGATCGGCGAGCGAAACCTTCTTGCCGCCGGACTGTTGGCCGTTGAATTCGCTCTGAATCCCTTCCAGCGTCTTCAGCACGTTCGCGAGTTGCTTCGGCTGATTGGCTTCCCAATCCTTCTGCGGCGTCAGACGAATTCGCGCGCCATTCGCTCCGCCTCGCTTGTCGGAGCCGCGGAAGGTGGACGCTGACGCCCAGGCGGTGGAAACCAGTTGAGAGATGGACAAGCCCGAAGACAGAACCTTCGCCTTGAGAGCAGCGATGTCCTGCGCATCGATCAGCTTGTGATTGACCGCGGGGATGGGATCTTGCCAGACGAGTTCTTCAGCGGGGACTTCGGGACCGAGATAGCGCGCACGCGGCCCCATGTCGCGATGTGTCAGCTTGAACCAGGCGCGAGCAAAGGCGTCGGCGAGCTGGTCGGGATGCTCGTAGAAGCGCCGCGAAATTTTTTCATAGGTAGGATCGACGCGCAGCGCGATATCCGTGGTCAACATGGACGGCGCGCGGCGCTTTGAACCATCGTACGGATCCGGCACAGTACCGGCGCCTGCGTCACCTTTCGGCTTCCACTGGTTCGCCCCGGCCGGGCTCTTGGTCAGTTCCCACTCGTACCGAAACAGATGGTCAAAAAATTGATTGCTCCATTTTGTGGGCGTGGAGGTCCAGATGACTTCCAGACCGCTGGTGATGGCGTCGCCACCTTTGCCAGTACCGAAGCTGTTTCTCCAGCCGAGCCCCTGCTCTTCAATGCCTGCGCCTTCGGGCTCAGGTCCCACGTGCGTTGGTGAGGCGGCACCGTGAGTTTTGCCGAAGGTATGGCCGCCTGCAATCAACGCGACGGTCTCTTCGTCATCCATGGCCATGCGCGCGAACGTCTCGCGAATGTCATGGGCAGCGGCTTTCGGGTCCGGGTTGCCATCCGGCCCTTCCGGATTGACGTAGATCAGGCCCATCTGCACGGCCGCAAGCGGATTCTCCAGATTGCGCTCTTCGGAGCCGCCGCCGGTACGATCTCTTTCCGTGCCATGCAACTCCTCGTCGGCGACGAGCACGCCCTCTTCCCCGTGCTTGCCCTTACCGTAGCGAATGTCGCCGCCCAGCCAGGTGGTCTCGTTTCCCCAGTAGACATCCTCGTCCGGCTCATACACATCTTTGCGGCCGCCGCCGAAACCGAAGGTCTTAAAACCCATCGATTCCAGTGCGACGTTGCCTGTAAGGATGATTAGATCGGCCCATGAAATTTTGTTGCCATACTTCTGCTTGATGGGCCAAAGCAAGCGGCGCGCCTTGTCGAGGCTGACGTTATCTGGCCAGCTATTCAGTGGAGCGAAGCGCTGCTGGCCAGATCCGGCGCCACCGCGGCCATCGCCGATGCGGTAGGTTCCGGCACTGTGCCACGCCATGCGAATGAATAGTGGGCCGTAGTGGCCAAAGTCCGCCGGCCACCAGTCCTGCGAGGTCGTCATCAGTGCGAGCAGGTCTTTTTTCACCGCTGCCAGGTCGAGACTCTTGAACGCCTCCGCGTAGTTAAAGTCCTTGTCCATGGGATCGGATTTGGATGAGTGTTGGCGCAGGATCCTGAGGTTTAACTGGTTCGGCCACCAGTCACGGTTCGATGTGCCTTCACCTGCGGCGTGATGGAATGGACACTTCGCTTCAGTTGCCATAATATTTTTCCTCTCGGTTTAGCTGGAACTGTTTCGATTCCGCTGCTCGGCCCTGTTTGCATTCCAGGCGCCGATCGGCGAACATCCGTTTGCCAACGGCATCGTATGCGATGCCGCCGTTTCATCGGTGAACGGAGATGTGAACGGCCGGCTGTCGCTCAATTTTGGTTGTCGCCAGCTCGATCCTCTGGCGAGGGTTGCTATCCGTGCGCTTCTTCATTGGCCATGATTTTTTCTCAACTGATGGTGGCAAACTCGGCGCAGTACCATTCACGTTTGTCTCAATGCACACAATGTAGCATCATGGAGACAGATAGGGCCAATAGATACTCCGCATCCTTCGTATAGGCGTTCTCTATGGAATTTCATCAGCTTCGATATGTCTGTGCCATCGCCGAAACCGGCAGTTTCAGCCGGGCCGCCGAGCGCTGCCATGTCGCCCAGCCCTCGCTCTCGCAGCAGGTGCTGAAACTCGAACAGGATTTAGGAGCCAAGCTGTTCGACAGACTTGGCCGCAGCGTCCGGCTTACCGAGGCAGGCCGCGCCTTTCTGCCGCATGCCCGTTCCATCCTTCATCAAATGGAGGCCGCGCGCGCCGGCATCGAAGATCAGCGCACCGATGTTCGCGGCAGCGTGGCTGTCGGCGCCATTCCCACCATCGCGCCGTATCTCATCCCGCGCTATACCGCCGCATTTGCAAGAAAATATCCTGAAGCCCGGTTGCGCATCGTGGAAGAAACTACCCCGGTGCTGGTCGAAGGTCTTCGCAACCTCTCCATCGACCTCGCCATCCTTGCCCTGCCCTTGCGCCATAAGGAATTTGAATTGTTTCCGCTGCGGACTGAACCACTCTTCGCTGTGCTGCCGAACAATCATGCGCGCGCTGCGCAGAAATCCATTTCACTCAAAGAACTTCGCGGCGAGCCGTTCGTGATGTTGCGCGACGGTCACTGCTTCCGCGACCTGAGTTTCGCCGCCTGCGCGCACGCACGCGTGACCCCGCGCATCGCTTTTGAGAGTGGACAGTTCAGCAGTCTTCTGGGAATGGTGGCCGCCGGAGTTGGCGTGACCCTGGTGCCCGAAATGGCCATCGACAAAAACGCCGACTGCACCTACATTCGTGTCGGCGACACGCGAGCTACGCGCACCATCGTAGCCGCAGTTTTGCGCGGACGCAGTTTCAACCGCGTGCAGCAAGCCTTTTTGTCAAAAATCACAAATTAAACAGCGATGAAGGATCGGCTCAACTAGATTTTTGTAGGGATACAGGGACGTGCCAAGTGCTTCGTTTCGACTGGTCGGGGCGGAGGGATTCGAACCCCCGACCCTCTGCTCCCAAAGCAGATGCGCTACCAGACTGCGCTACGCCCCGACTTCTGTTGATTGTATCGCACGCGTGCCGCGTATTCGCGCGCCGCAGACGGTGCGACTCTAGACCCCTGCGTGGGATTCCAGGAGCCGGACCACGATCCACGTGAGCACAATCAGCGGCAACGCAAACACGGCGAACAGGCCAGCGGCGAGCGTCAGCAGAAACGCCCAATCCTTCCAGGTATGAATCTTCGGCTGCTCCATGTGGCGCGTCAGCAATTTAAAGTTGCGACGATTCGCTTTCCATGCAACGTCAAATGCATCGCCCAGCAGCGGGACCGAACCGACCAGCACCTCAATGCCGACGTTCACCGACATTCGAATCAAGGTGACGTAAGGAACGCCGCGAAACCATGCCGCCACAATCAGGATGCAGGATGCCAGTCCGCCGAGCACATCGCCGATGCCGGGAACCAGGCCGACGATGGCATCCAGCCCGAAGCGAATGGAGGTTCCCGGGATGCGCAGCCAGTCATCCAGAACATGCGACAGCATGTCGAGATTTTCATCGTTGAAGACGCGGCTGCTGCGACCGCCGCGCGGCGGCAAAATCTGCGGAGGATGTTGCGGATAGATGCGCGATGGCAAGGGTTGGCTCCGATCCGCCCGCAATGAATCGAGCGCGGTGAATGCTACAATTCTATTTGTTCATGGCGGCTATAGTTCAGTGGCAGAACGCCGGTCTGTGGCACCGGATGTCGTGGGTTCGACCCCCACTAGCCGCCCCACTCAGAAACAAGTGTAAATAGAGGTTCCGGCAACGGGGCCTTTTGTTTTGCGCTAAATCTGTGCGACGGTTGTGCATTAAAAAGAGAGCCGGAAGCAGAAGAGAGGGCGGCTCTTTTTGCTTGCCGCCAGCCTGCGACAGAATGAAATCTCCCTCATGACGGAGACAGGCGCAGCGGTATGCCCAAAAGCTGCGCGCCGATCCCCCAAAGCATCGCCGATACTCTTTGGATTGGAGTGGTTCGATCCAATTACAAGTGCTCGCCGACGCCTATTGAGGCGATTCTATCAACAAATTCCGACACCAATACGCCTGGGCCGTGACGGCTGGTTTGGTGACGAACGGCGTTCAGTCGTTTCGTGAAAAAGTTCAATCGCCCGGAGAAATCCTGAAGTATCGCGTCGGCGTAGTCCCGAGCGCTTTTCGAAAAGCGGCAATCAATGCGCTGGGCGTGCTGTAACCCGCTTCGAGGGCGGCGTGGGTGACCTTGGCCCCTGCGCCCAGCAGGCGCATGGCCTGCATCAGGCGCAGTTGCTGCCGCCACTTGCCAAAGGTCATTCCCGTGGAAGCCAGAAAAAGCCTCTCGACCGTCCTCCTGCTGGCGCCGCTTCCTCGCGAGAGTTGTTGCAGCGGTCGACGGTTGGAGGGATCGGCCAGCACCAGCTCGGCGACACGAATCGCTCTTGGATCATCCGGGAGTGGAAGCTGCAGAGGCACCAGGCTGACAACCCGAAGCTGATCGAGTATCACATCGATCAGGTGACTCTGCGAGGCGGCTCGCCGCTGCAGGGAGCCGCGCGTGCACGCATGGAGAATCAGCTCCTTCAGCAGTGCGGGAACATTGACGACGCAGCAGTCGCGAGGCAGCGATCGAGCGAGCTTCGGCCTGAGGTACAGTGTCCGCATCGCAACTTGCCCCGACATTGTGATGGAATGCGGAATCCTTTCCGGTATCCACACGGCACGGTTCATGGGGACTACCCACGAGCCATCCGCCGTAGTTATTGTCATGACTCCGCGCGAAGCGAAAACCAGCTGATCGCGATCGTGGAAATGACGCGGGATCATTTGACCCGCTGCGTAATCGTGCGCCAGGGTGACGATCTGCGCGCGGTTGCGCGGCAGCCGATCGAAGACAGCGGTTTGTCGCTTTATCGACACTCATTGACACAATATCGAAAGTTTGACTGACGATAAAGTCCTACGCTCAAGCATGCTTCGACATTTCAAGGGAGCACGCGCATGAATCGACTCCATCGCTGCTTATGCAGCTCTGCCCATTGGCGACATACGCTGGAGCGGCGGTTGCCATGGATTCTTTCCGGTGCGGATCTGGGAGCAGAGGTTTTAGAAGTTGGTCCGGGTCCAGGCCTCACATCCGACTACCTTTGTGCGCGGGTTCCACGGCTTACCGCCATCGAAGCTGACTCAAAGCTGGCAGAGTCTCTGCGGTTGCGGATGAGCGGCTCCAACGTTTCCGTGGTGACCGGCGACGCGGCATCGATGCCGTTTCAGGATGCGGTTTTTTCGGGATGCGCAACATTCACCATGCTGCACCATGTGCCTTCGCCTGAGTTGCAGGATGCGGTGCTCCGCGAGATGAAACGAGTCCTGCGGCCCGGAGGCGAATTGGCAGGCAGCGATAGTTTGCCCGGCGCGTTCATGCGGCTCATTCACCTGGGCGATACGTTCGTTCCGATCGACCCGGACGCTTTTCCGAGACGCCTGGAAGCGGCCGGGTTCGAGGTAATTCAGGTGGAGAAGGCATCTGGCTTTTTCCGGTTTCATGCACGGCGTCCATATGAGGCGACAGACGCGCAGGGTCGGCTTCTGCATCAGGGCCACCAGTGATTCAACAACAAATCGAGCCGGCGGATCGCACGCCTGACGGCTCGGCATAAGGAGGAATCTATATGAATTGCGGATCGGTAAAAAGAACTCGGATTTCGCTGATGCTTCTTGCGATCGCGCTGAGTGGAGCGGGGATTGGCTCGGCGACGCAAGCTTTTGGCGCTACCAACGTTTCAGCTTGCGCTACAAATCCAAACAACAGGGCGCTGGACTTCTGGTTGGGTAACTGGACGATTGCCGCCCCCGGTGGTGCGCCGAATGCGACCAGCAAAGTGACTCTTGAGCTCGACAAATGTCTCGTCGTTGAACGATGGGATGGCGGCCGCGGGCACGCCGGAGAAAACTTTTTTGGGTACAGCGCTGACGACAGCAGCTGGCACGGCCTGTTTGCCGACAACGAGGGCCGTGTGCACGTCTTCCTCCATGGCGCAGCGGCGACCGGGTCTGCCGAATTCTCAGGCCCCAGCCGGGGACCGCAGGGAGAGACCATTCTGAATCGAGTGACGATCCGTCGCATCAGCGAGACGCAGGTTGAGCAGGTCTGGCAAAAGTCTTCCGATGGCGGCAAAACCTGGACGACCGTATTTCGCGGTGAATATACGCGCGGGAAGCCGTGAAGAAAGGGATCGAGATGAGTTTACGATTGCGTTCGTGGCTCCGGTGCGCAATGGTGCTGGCACTGGCCTGCACTTCCGTGGTCGCTGCGAACACCAGGGCGATCGTGCCGAAGGTGACAATCAGCGCCGGAACGTTAGAGGGCCTGAATTTCGACGCTGGAGCGGCATTCCTCGGCGTTCCTTACGCGGCTCCCCCGGTCGGTAAACTGCGCTGGGCACCGCCGCAACCGTCCTACCCGTGGAGCGGCACGCGAATGGCTGTGCAGTTCGGCCCGGCATGTCCACAATTGCGCGCTGGATGGCTGCCCTATCCAGTGTGGAGCGAAAACTGTCTGTACCTCAACATCTGGACTCCAAAGCTTTCTCTCCATGCCAACCTGCCAGTGATCGTCTACTTTCATGGCGGATCGAATCGCGCCGGATACAGCCAGCTCACTCCGGTTGGCCCAGCACTTTCTCCACTGGGTGTCGTCATCGTTACTGCGAATTATCGTCTTGGTCCGTTCGGGTTTTTCGCCTATCCCGCGCTCACCGCGACATCGCCGCACCATGCATCAGGAAACTACGGAATTCTCGATCAGATACAAGCGTTGCGCTGGGTGAAACAGAATATTGCGGCCTTTGGAGGCGATCCCAATCGGGTCACCGTCATGGGGCAGTCGAGCGGGGCCTACGATGTTTGTCTGATGATGGCTTCGCCGCTTGCACGAGGATTGTTTCAGCAAACCATTATGGAGAGCGGTGATTGCGAGAGCACACTCATTGAGGACATTCGCACTCCTATTTACTACAACGGAATCGGTGGGACGGGCGAAAGTAACGGCGAACGCCTCGCCGCCGATCTGGGAGTTGCCGACGGGCCCGGCGCCACTGGAAAACTTCGCGCCATTTCCCCCGAGAAGATTTTAAAAACGTGGAGTGGCGATCAGAAGATTCAATTTGACGCTATCGTCGACGGCTGGGTCATTCCCGAGCAACCAGCCAGGATCTTCGCCGAGGGGAGGCAGGCACACATTCCCGTTCTGGTTGGCAGCAACGCGGATGAAGCAACCGTTTTCGGACCGGGCCCGGCAACGGTTTCCGATTACTGGAAGTATCTTCGAGCCGATACGGGAGTCGTATGCAGAGCAGGAGTTCCGATTATGGCCGGCATTTTTAGACGCCGAGGTTTCCAGACAGTATTTGAAGCTCCAAAGTGCCACATTCGCATACGGCGCCTGGTCTATGGCGCGCGCCATGTCCCGCGCCGGCGATCCGGCGTATCTCTATCTCTTCACCTGGGCCGATACCGGCAAGCGCGCAAAACTTGGCGCCTGTCACGGCGAAGAGCTCGACTTTTTGAGCGACAGTTTCCCCAGCGACTGGACAGAGGTCGAGGGACAAAAAAGATTCGGCGCGACTCTGCGACACTACTGGGCAAATTTTGCGAAGACCGGCCACCCCGGAAGCGCAGGCCTTCCGCCGTGGCCCGCTTACAGCTCCCGTTCCAACCAGGTATTGCAGTTGGGCAGCCGCATTCAGCTTGCACCCGCCTCGTCGAGTTTGCCGAGGCTGCAGAAGATCATGCAGCCGATCCTGGAAAACGGCGGTCCCTGAATCGATTCCGCTCGGCTACTCGGCACGGAGAGAGTCGATTGGATTTACATTCGCCGCGCGCATCGAAGGAACGAGACTGGCTGCCAAAGTGACGACTGCGAGGATCACAGCGGCGCCGGCGAGAGTCGCAGGATCGCGCGGCTTCAGGCCAAATAAGAGCGCGCTGGCCGCGCTAGCCGCAGCGAGCGACAAGGCTGCGCCCAGCACTAACCCAGCCAGCAGCAAGGTTGCGGCCTTCCCGAGAATCATGGCCGTGATGCTGGAGCGAGGGGCGCCAAGCGCCATCCGTATGCCAATCTCGTTGGTTCGTTCGGTGACGGTGTAGGACATGACGCCGTAGAGGCCGGTCATCGCGAGAAGGACAGCCAGCGCGCCGAAGAATCCTGAGAGGGTTGCGAGCAGCCGCTCCGGAAGTAATGTTTGCTGGATCTGATCCTCCAGTCCGTTGAAGTCAAAACTGATTCCTGAACTTATGTTGTGTAAGGTGTGGCGGATCGCTTGTTCGACTGTATCCAGCGGCAGCCCGGATCGGACAAGCAACTGCATACTATTGCCGGGTCTTCCATCCTGCGCGAGTGCCCGATAGGCTATCGGCTCGTTCGAGATCTGGAGGCTGTGATAGTTCGTATTTTTCACCAGGCCAACGATCAGGAACACTTGTTCTGGAGTTGAGGGAGTGGCCTGACGCCGGAAGCGCACGCCGACAGGATTTGCGCCGAGGCCGAGCTTGCGGGCGAATGCCTCGTTGACAACGGCTACACGCGGAGAATGGAGGGTGTCGTGGTCATTGAAATCGCGGCCGGCGACAAGAGGGATGCGCAGAGTGTGGAAGTAATTGGGGCTAACGTCACTGAGATTCGAGTTCTGCCGCTGGGGCGCACCCTGACCGTCAATCCACACTTCATTGTTCTGGCCAGCTACCTCCTAACGGAACGATGGTGGTGTCCGCTACGTCGTCCACACCAGGAAGGGCGCGTATCCGGTCGAGCAGTTGCCGCTGAAAGACAGCGCGCGAACCCACAGGGATGTGGAGCCGGGTGAGATCCAATCTCGCGACCAATATGCCTTTGGCCTGGAATCCGGGGTCATCGACCAGCAGGTTGCGCAGGCTCCGGGTAAACAAGAGCGCACAGAACAGCAGCACCAGCGAGAGAGCCACCTGGGAGACGACGAGCGCGCCGCGAAATCCGAGCCTTCCCCGGCCTGCGGTCATGCCGCGGCCGGCTGTCTTCATCGCTTCACTGGGAGATGTGCGGGCAGCCCGCAGCGCTGCAGCCAATCCGAAGAGCAGACAGGTCAGCAACGACATCCCGAGAAGAAAGGCAAAGAGTCGCCAGTCCAGCTTGAAGTCGAGAGAAATGCCGAGAAAGGAAAGCAGGCTGCGGCTTAACACCCAGGCCACGGCGACACCGGCGAGAGCTCCTGCCAGCGTGAGCAGGAGACTTTCCGTGAGCACCAGGCGGATGAGTCTCCACTTGCCGGCACCGATGGCCAGCCGCACGGCCATATCCCGATCGCGTGCAATGGTCCGGGCCAGCATGAGGCTTGCCAGGTTGGCGCAGGTGATGAGCAGAACCAGGCCGGCGATGCCAAGGAGAAAGCGCAGCGGATCGGAATACGTCTTGCGCAGCATGGAAACGCCTCCCGCTGAGGGCTCGGCGGTCAGTTGCATGGCAAGATAACCCTTGACGCTTTCCGCTGGATAGTCCGCACGGATGGTTGAAGCGAAGATCCCGGGTGACAAAGCTTTCAGACGCGCTGCCTCCTGCTGCACGGTGGATGTGGGATCGAGCCGGCCGATGATCGACAGCCACCAGTTGGTGCTCGAGTTGAGAACGCTCTTCGTCTCCAGATAAGGTTGTGCGCAGATGGGAACGGCTACGTCAAAGTTGTCTCCAACGGCCACGCCGAAGAAGTTTGCCGGCGTAACGCCGATGATCTCCACGGATTTATCGTTGAGTCTGAGCTTTTCGCCCAGCGCCGGGCGGCCAGCGAATTCTCGCTGCCAGAAGCCATAGCTGATCACTGCGCCGGGCAGCCCGCAGCCGGGACGGTCATCCGCCGCTGTGAAGAGTCGTCCGGCAACCGGCTTGACGCCCAGGACGCTGAAGAAATCGCCGCTTACGTAGAGGCCGTTCACAAAATGGGCGTCGCCGCCAGAGTCACGAGAAAAGTCCGCCTCTGTCCACGCAGCGATTCCGGAAAAACCCGGATGATCCCCGCGCAGATTCTCCCAGATCGGATTGGTAACGACCGGATAGCCGCTTGTAAAATTTCCACGCGCCTGGTCCATATTGACGACACGGACCTGCGCCAATTCCTGCGGATTCTTGACCGGCAACGATTGCAACAAGACGGTGTCGATCAGCTGAAAGATAGCCGTGTTGGCGCCGATGCCGAGGGCGAGGGTGACGACCACGATGAATGAAAAGCCTGGATTCTTGACGAACACGCGGAGAGCGCTGCGCACATCGTGCCAGAGGCTCTCGAGCCCGAGAGCGATGTCTTCGGCGGAGACGCGCTCACGCATGACGGTTGGGCTGCCGAATCGTACGCGTGCATCAAGCTCTGCTGCTTCGCGGCTCATGCCCTGGGCCATGTTGTCGTCGATGCACATGGCAATGTGTTCCTGCAGCTCCGCGTTGATTTCGTTGTCAATCTGTTTGCGCTTTCCCAGCGACAGAATCCTTCGAAACAGTGCCATCGTTCACCTCATGCAAAACGCAGAACCGCATCGACACCTTTGACAACCTGTGTCCCAATTTTTTTCGCGGCCAGCCAGCTGCTCCCGGCCAGTGCGGGTCAGGGCGTACCACTTGGCTTTGCGCCCATAGTCGGTAACAGCCCAGTTGGCGCGCACCCAACCGTGCTGCTCCATGCGGTGCAGCGCGGGGTAAAGCGAGCCCTCTTCCACAATCAGTAGTTCATCGGAAACGCGGCGGATGTGCATGACCATGCCATAGCCATGCATGGAGCCCAGCTGCGAAAGAGTTTTAAGAACCAGTAGATCGAGCGCACCTTGCAGGTCATTTTTTGCCATAGAGTCTTACCCTAGTCAGCGAGGGTAAGGTAAAGCGTAGCCCGGCCCTGCCCTAGCTGTCAAGGGAAGGAAATGCTTCGGTACGCATTTGGGGCGATGGCTCTGCGATCAAGATGACCGGATTCTCGAATGGTGGAACAAGAGAATGCGCTCATTGACACCTCGATGTTGTACTGATGATTCTCGACAGGGAAGACTGGGCAAACCACTTCCGCGGCGCCATGCGTGACTGGCTCGAGAAATTAAATCCCGAGAGTCTTATGGCAGAGTTGGGCAAGCTGTCACAGTGCAAACAGGCAATAGCGCCCGCGTGGCTGGTCGCAGCCATGGCAATTCACCGCATCTGTGAACTGGAAAAGGAACGTAGAAGCGTTGGTGAACTGGATGAGTGGGAGCGGCTGTATGACCTGTAGCATTGGCCGCGGGTTGGAAGTGAGCCCGGCAAGTTTTGTGCTAATTTGTGCTAGGGGCGTGTACATCGTGGATTTCCTGGCTATTGAGGTTATGAAAGAATCTGTAAGCTGCGTGTTTTCAATACGTCAAGATGTTCGACCTCCACTAGCCGCCGCAAAGCAACGCCATCGAATATCAAAACTTTCCTCGATCCTATTCCTCGCCGCGGCCGTTGCTTCAATATGATGCGTTCCGTGAACGACGCGCAAATTCTTACTCCCATCCCTGACCGACTGGGCCCAGTCGAAAGACGCTACGCCGTGGCTGACAGAATTTCGGCCGCGCCGCGGAGTTTGGCATGGCGATCTACAGACTTTGCTGGCGAATTTTTTGCCTCGTCGCATCGATCTGCCTGCGCCCGAAGACAGCATTGTCGAAGTCGATCCGCAGACCCAGAGTCGCGTGCTGTGCCGTTGCAACTGGCAGCCTGAGACGGTGCGCAGCCAGCGCATGACACTGCTTCTACTGCATGGCCTGGAAGGTTCGTCGCAGTCGCAATACATGCTGGGCAACGCAGATAAAGCGTGGCGCGCGGGATGGAATGTGATCCGCATGAACATGCGCAACTGCGGGGGCACAGAAATATTGTCGCCGACGCTGTATCATTCCGGGCTTTCCGGCGATTTGCGTGCGGTGGCGGAGTTTTTCGCGGATCGTTTTGGCCTGGGGCAAATGGCGTGGGCTGGTTATTCCATGGGCGGCAACATGGTGCTGAAGGCTGCGGGTGAATATGGGGATGCTGCGCCGGCGTGGCTGCGCGCCGTGGTCGGCGTTTCGCCGGTGCTCGATCTGCAGCCTTCGGCAGACGCGCTGCACGATGCGCGCAATCGCATCTACGAGTGGAATTTCCTTCGCAATATGCTGGCGCGTTATCGACGCAAAGCGGAGCTGCTCCCGGGACACTTTTCACTCGCGAACTGCAAACGTGTCCACAGCATTCGCACTTATGACGAATACATTGTCGCTCCCAACTGCGGTTTTCTGGGAGCCGACGACTACTATCATCGCGCGGCTTCGGCGCGGGTTATCGATCGCATCGCTGTACCGACGCTGATCCTGCATGCGCTCGATGATCCGTTCATTCGCATCCTGC
The DNA here is from genome assembly GCA_963794795.1 of uncultured Acidobacteriota bacterium. Taxonomy (GTDB): domain Bacteria; phylum Acidobacteriota; class Terriglobia; order Terriglobales; family Acidobacteriaceae; genus JAKAAZ01. The sequence continues at coordinate 339,233 of CAWCFC010000025.1, forward strand.
CAGAGACACTAGAAAAGATCGACGCCAATCCGCACATCGCATTCGTTGAGACAAAGCATGGTGGCCACTGCGGATTTCTGGCGGCTGCAACCGAACGCGAGGATGGCTACTGGGCCGAGACCACGCTGCAGAATTTTATTCGCTCCGCGACCGCATCCACGGCGGAGTCAAGCTAGATGCAGTCCGACTGGACGGTTGCGTGTGCCGCCAATGATCCGGATATTGTGATCCCCTGGGCGGGGAAGGATCCCGCGTTGCGGTTTGTTGATCTGAGGCAAACGCCCGAGGCGCTGCAGGAAATCCCGGAAGCCGCGAAGTATGCGTGCGTGGCGGCGGCGCTGCGGCGTTGGAATCAGCCGGACACTATGCTGTTCACCGCGAAGTGCGATGTCTGGAGCTATCCCGCAAAGCTATTCGACGCGGAAGACTTGCCGGAATTCGCGTACGCCCGGGGTAGCTACATCGATCTTCTTTCCGCCGACGCTGCCACTTTCACCAGCTTTCAAGCCTGCGAACGGCAATTGCGCGCCTGGACAGACATCTCCCGGTCCATTGATCTGCCAGCCTGCCGCGCAGAGTGGACGCTGCGCCCATCGCGAATCTTTCCGGCGTCGAAGGAGGGCGGGCCAGGGCAATCTTCCTCACAAAATGGCTTTGCAACTACGCTCTATGTTTGGGGCTATGGCGATTCCCCAGAAGCCGCCGCAACTGAGTGGGACGCCGCATTGCTGGCGTTGATCGACCCGGTATCGACTTCCAGCCCATCATAAAAATCCCCTAAATCGTACGATTCACTATTTTTTAGCTTGTCGAAGCGGTACCGAAGTCAGTACATTCCGTGATGTATCAAATTTCGCCTGGGGGAAACGTTATGAGCTTTGATCTGGAAGGCATTCTCGATTCCGCGAAAGAAAAAGTAGTGGAAGCGGCCACCGAAAAATTCGGTTCCTCTGCAACTCCGATCGCGGAGAACGTTGCGGACAAGATGGAAGAAGTGGTTGCGGAAAAGATGGGTGTACCGCTGCACGGAAAAACCGATCCCAGCGCCACTGAAAAGTAATTGATGTAGCTGCTTCGCCATCTTTTCCCGGCGGGCCGGAACGCTACAATAGAGCGAAGCCACGCGTGTGACTACGCACGCGTCTGGGCGAGTAGCTCAATCGGATAGAGCACCGGCCTTCTAAGCCGGGGGTTGTGGGTTCGATTCCCGCCTCGCCCACCATACTGACATCTTTCCCCGTGTCATACCGTCTAATATTCTCTGGAAATTCAGCGACGATCGGGAGATGGTGTCAACATCTGCGCCACCATGCAGCCTGCGCATGGAGAGACCGATGATTCACTGTGCGTGGAAGGCTTTCGACCGCGGCAGCCGCAGATCAATTCGAATTCGCCGTGACCCCGAGGTTCGCCGGATCATGAAATGGCAGATCGACTGTCATTGGGCTATGGTCAGACATCGGCTGGAGCGGGAAATTGTTCAAGTCGGTAAGAGTCCGAGCAAAGTGAGGCGCAAGAAGGTACGATCCGTTCACATCTCGCGGATTGTCGAGCTCAGACTTTACGAAGATCCAGTCGAGTTTGAATTTTGCAACGCGCACCTTGCCCCAAATCAGCTCCGTGACGAAAGTGGGGGCGAATCCTTTCGCGAGCCGCTCGTTCGAGTCGGCCAAAGTACCGGATTGTCCATTGGAGGTTCGCGCGGCCACTCCCCGGAAATCAAAAGCCTTGCCATCCGCAAAACGGAACCGCTCCACGCTCGTGAACAGGCCGCGTTCCAGGTTGGCGGATAACCCAGGAATGTTTGCCGAGGTTGGATCCACACGATACTGAATGCCGGCGAGTTTCATGGTTCCCCTGGTGGCGCTGTAAACCACCCCGACTCCCGTTGCCCATTGGACGCCCTTCGTGGTCCAGAAATCTGTGCTTCCGTATCGCTTATAGAGCATATTCGGCACGTTTGTTGGCGTTCCGTTACTGCCCGTGGTGTTCAGATCTCCCGCAACCACTACGGGGTTTCGCACGTCCTGGATCTCGTGCAGCAACTCGTCCATTTGTTGACGACGAACCTTTGGCTTCGTACGGTTTTCCAAATGAGCTGAGACGACGGTGAGACGGTGCCCCGACACCTCGGGAACGTCGAGGTCAACAAAAAGTGTTGTCCGTCCTCCGCGGCGAACCTCCTGGAGAAGGTCTTCTCCAATCAGAATTGCGGCCTTGCGTTTTGTTTTTTCCAGCGGTGAAATTTTGGTTTCTTTAAACCAGTCGTAGCCGACCTTAAAAGGAACCAGCCTGGCGTCTCGAATGGGGTAGCGCGACAGGACGGCGTTGCCATGCAGCGCCCGCACCCGATCTTTGTCGACGCTAAATTGCTCGAGAAGCTGCTGGCGAGCTTGCTCATCCTCATTATCCTCAAAAGTATCGGTTCCCAGTTGTTTCGAATCCACCTCCACGAACTCGACGCCGTAAGCCCAATTCATATGCAACGCGTCCGCCATGTCCTTGACGACTTCGCGATACTGGGAGCGCTTCACTCCCCAATCGACTTCGCTTAAAACCCACACGTCGGCGGTTTGCAAGGCTTCAATTTCCTGCGGAATTTTCTCCAGGTCGACCGCCCTTGTCTTCTTTCCGCTTTCCTTTGCTTTCTCGCGTTCCTCTTGCACCTCGGCCATGAAGCGGTCCTTATCGGTAAGGAACAGGAGCATGTCGTCGAGTTCTATTCCCCGCTCAATGTTCCAATAGGCGACGCGGAGCGTGGGGCCGAGGCCCTTGACTTCAAGTGGCCTGGGGCGAGCTCCTGCGTAATAGGCTTCATTGTTGATGAAGGGGGTGGTGGTAATCACGTGAAGCTTTTCCGCCAGTGCAGGAGCGAGAGGCTTGTCGAGGCCTAGTTGAACGAGTTCATCATACGAAAATAAATCGGGCTTCGAATATCGCACATAGTTCTGAGCCCTCAGGGATGAAACTCCAAGTAGCGCTATGCCGCTCAAAAAGAGTAGATAGATCCAGCCCTTTGAGTTCATTTTTGCAATCCTCCGTCGCCGAGCTTCATGCTCGCTTCCGAAATCGAACGGGTCTCGCTGTCTCGCAAGAACCGAGAACAGACAAGGCAGTGAAATGGCAGGCTCGATGAATTTTCCTCCCATGCGATTTACGAAGGAATCGACGCCTCATCATAACAACTGGTTTGGCCGCGTCAATAGCAAGTTTCGCCTGGTCGCTTCAGTGTCCGAGCAATGCCGACATCGCATGGAGTTAGCGCGGGCATACTCGTACGTACCCTACGTGAACCTTTTCTTTGTGAGGGCTCTTGCGAATTTGCGAAGCAATTCGAGGCGTTCGATGCAGACGAATGAGTGCTGGGCTCGCGGTTCTGCGGTTCTTCTGATCGAGCGCCGCGTGAGTAATGAGCAGGACTTTTGCCAAGGAACATCGTCACTACGATCGTGGTAGGATACCGTGGTAAAAACCAAACGGCACAATCGCAATTTGTCGAATCTACACCAATAAGACGCTGACTATGGTGGACGCCTCGCTTACCATGGTGACGTTCTGAACTTTTGCCTTGAGGTGGATCGAATTCCAGTGGTCAATTTCTTTTCGCGCCGAAGCCTGTTGAAGTTATTCGGAACCGCGGTTCCAGCCGCATTCCTGCCGTCTGCTCTTCCCGCTCAAAACGAATCCAATTCTTCTACGAGCCAGGAGCGCCGGTTCCCGCAGGGCTTTCTTTGGGGGTCGGCAACGGCTGCGTACCAGGTGGAAGGCGCAGCCAATGTAGACGGACGTGGCCCTTCGATCTGGGATACGTTTTCGCACACACCCGGGAATACCGCGCATGGAGATACCGGCGACGTCGCCGACGACGAATATCATCTCTATCGCGAAGATATCCAGCGCATGAAGGACATGGGTCTGAAAACTTATCGCTTCTCAGTCTCCTGGCCACGTGTCATCCCGCAAGGCACCGGCACCGTCAACCAAAAAGGACTGGACTATTACGATCGCGTTGTCGACGCCTTGATGGCTGCGGACATCGCGCCCTACTGCACCTTGTTTCACTGGGACCTGCCGCAGGCCCTGCAGGATAAAGGCGGATGGCAATCGCGAGACACCGCGAAAGCGTATGCGGATTACGCCGGCTTTGTTGCCGGCAAGCTGTCTGACCGGGTGAAAGATTTTATGACGATGAATGAGATCGGAAGTTTTATCAGCGGCTATGTCAGCTCCGACACCGCGCCCGGTCTGCACGTCGATGAAGCGGCATTGGCACAACTGACGCACTACGCGGTGCTCGGGCATGGATGGGGTGTGCAGGCCATTCGTGCGCACGCGCGACCCGGCACGAAAGTAGGGATTGCCGACAATCCCAATGTCGCAACTCCGGTGATTGAAATCCGCGGAGCATATCAAGGCGGCGTCTCTGGCCATTCGCGAGGAAAATGCATCCATCCTGACGGCCATCATGGAAGGAAAATATACGGACGCATATTTGCATCGGATGGGTTCCTCCGCGCCGAAGTTTACACCCGAAGAGATGCGCGCTATCGGCAGCCCACTGGATTTTGTCGGCCTGAATGTTTACACGCCATCCTACGTGCGCGCTGCCGACAATTCTCAAGGGTACGAGATGGTTCCCTTCCCGAAGTCATTTCCGCACATGTATAGTCCGTGGCTCAACGTCGGACCGGAGTCGCTCTATTGGGCGCCGACACTTGTGTCGCAGGTGTGGAAGCCGAAAGAAATTTACATCACCGAAAATGGAGCGTCCGCGATCGACACGCTCACTCCAGAAGGAAAAATATTCGATGTTGGCCGAGTGATGTACCTGCGCAATTACCTGATGCATCTTCAGCGGGCGGTTGCAGAGGGTGTGCCGGTGCGCGGATATTTTCTGTGGAGTTTTCTCGACAACTACGAGTGGGCGGACGGCTATCAACGGCGGTTCGGTATCCACTACGTCGACTTCAAGACAGAAAAACGAATACCGAAACTCAGCGCCGAATTTTATCGTGAAGTGATCGCGCGTAATGCAGTCGTCTAGTAATCGTCATGCGGCCATGCGAACTTCCGCCGCTGCCGCCTAATACTGCGCCAAGAATCGGACGGTGTTCAGGAAACTTCCACACATAGCGATGGATCGTTGTTTCTAACATTGCCGACCGCACCCCCCACTTTCCACGCTTTCATCGCGTCGGCGTCATAGGGACGGAGCAGATCGATCGGTGGCCGCTCTTCTTCCCCCACCGTGAGCCATCGGGTGTAATCTTTGGGCTCCACGATCACCGGCATGCGAGTGTGGACCTTGGCGGCAACTTCATTGGGATCGGTGGTGATGATGGCAAAACTGTCGAGGGGCTTGCCATCCGGAGCCATCCATCGCTCCCACAACCCCGCAAAGGCAAACGGCTCCTCGCTCTTCATGCCGAATGCATACGGCTGCTTGTTCTTGGCATCCAGTTTCTGCCACTCATAAAAACCATCTGCTGGAATCAGGCAGCGACGTTTCTGCAAGGCTCGTCGCCACATTGGCTTCTCCATCAGCGACTCTGCCTGCGCGTTGATAGCCGATACGCCGAGATGTTTGGGGTCTTTGTGCGAGCTGGGGACGAGGCCCCATCGCATCATCACAAGTTTGCGTTCGCCAGTGGAGGCGCTCAACCGAATCACCGGCTGAAAGGTTGTCGGCGCAACGTTGTAGTCCGGGGGCAGATCAAACACGGATTCGCCGGTGCGAAAATATTCCGCGATCCGCTGCTTGTCTGACCTTCGAACGTAGCGTCCACACATGCAATCAATGTATCGCAAGCGGCATCGCGTCTTCCAAAGGTAGAAAGTCACTACAGTTCGAAGCCGCTTTTAGAAATTGAACTTCACTGCGCCTTGCAGAATGCGCGGTGGCGCTGCACTGATCACATCTCCAAATGTGGAGCTGCCGATATTACCGTCGACCGACGATGGTCCGTTGAATTGTGCGTGATTGAATGTGTTGAATGCCTCGACTCGGAACAGCATTGATTTCGAGCCCGTCAGGGCTACGGTCTTGGCCAGCGCCATATCGTAATTATCCGCGCCGGGACCATAGAAAAATCTTCGCTTCGCCGTGCCGGGCGTTCCTAGCGCATTCATACTGAACACCGCCGTATCGAAGTAGTGATTGCCCGGCTGCCGGGGATTGTGATTCAGATGGAGCGGGCCACCGTTGTAGTCGGGCTCATCGATGCTGCTGTTGTTCACGCCGTTGGGATTGGTCCCGATCAGCGAGTTGTCTCCATTGTTGATCATGGTGACGGGAAATCCGCTGGCGAAACGAGTGATACCGGAAAGTGTCCATCCGCGCGTGAGGCGATTGGGGTGAAAATATCGGTCGAAGGGCAACTGATATTCATAGCTGAAAATGAAATTCTGCTTCACATCAAATGCAGAGAGGGCGTAGCTCCGCGATGGCTGGAATGGATAGACCTCTTCGCCGATATTGGACGAATTGTCCATCGACTTACCGTAGGTGTAGGAGGCGACAAACTCCAGCCGGCCGCTGGTGTGGCGAGCGCTCAGTTCCAGCGCGTTATAGTTGGCGTTGCCAATGGTCGATTGCAGCGCATTGCTGCCGAAGCTCGATCCAAGCGGCCCGCGAGTACCGTTGATGGTCTGGCCGGCTGCCGTGATAAATACGTTGCTCTCACCATTCGGTCCGCATGTCGCAGAGCCCGGAGCCACGTCACTGGGAAGGCTCAGACTGAGGCACAGCGCCGGGTTGCCAGGATTCGATTCCCGCAGCACCAAATGCCGATGGCTGGATGTGCCAACATAACTGGCGCTGAGAACAGTCTTCGGCCCGGCCTGTCGCTCGATCGAAAGCATCCACTCCTCTGAATAGGGAGGCCGATTGTGAATGTCGAATCCGGGAATGCCGCTGATCGGCTCGTAGGTGCTCCAATCAATATTCGGGTCGGGATGGGTGCGCGAAGAATTCAATGGCGCAAACGTGTACGGAAAGGGCTGGCCATAATCCTGCCCATTCGATGCCGTCACGAAGGGCGTGGCAAACAATGGCGGCGCTGGACTGGAGTAGGTTGTGCCGTAGGGTGCGTTCGCAGCCAGTACGCTAATTGAAAGCGCTTCGATGGCGGTATAGAAATTCCCAAAGCCGGCGCGAATGCTGGTTGTTCCCGGAGAGCCCAGGATTTTTCCAAACAAGCTGCCTGGCTTTGCCTGCGGTGACCAGGCCAGGCCAATGCGCGGCGCAAAACTTTTGTAGTCGACGGGCGCAATGGTGTCAGGAATTCCTGGATCGGTGGGATACAGGATGCCTGCAGGCGCTCCGGGAAAAACCTGGGACTGCTCTCCTGGCACGAAGGTAGAAATCTGATTGTATTTTTCTGTCCACGGTGCAATTCGATCCCAGCGCAATCCATAGTTCACCGTCAGGTTCGACAGCACGTGCCAGCTATCCTGCGCAAACGCGCCAACATACTTATTGCGAGCATAGAACGGATTGAGTTGACTCTGGTTGAACTGGCTGGGTACGCCAATCAGAAAGTCCGCGAAGTCGACCCCCGTCTCTGTTCCGGAAAAAACGAAGTTGCCGTTGAACTGTGCGATGGCATCTGCATTGACCTGATCGAGATGAAGATCGCCGCCGAACTTCAGCGTGTGATTGCCCACTACCTTGGTCAGCGTATCGGAGACTTGATACGTGTTGTTCACCTGGATCAACTCATTCGCGGCGGCACCAATGGAGTACGCGTTGAAGTTGATATTCTCCACACTCTGCCCTTTGGGATCGAGAGCAATGATGCTATCCGTGCCGTCGGCGTTGACGAAACCCTGCGACGCAAGGCTGACATTGCGACCGCCGACAGGCTGGCCGAGATTGGTATCGTCGCGCATGTAGCTTAGGTGAAATTCGTTGATCGCCATGGTGTCGAAACTTTTTGTGTCGCCCAGCGAGATCAACTGCGCGCGACCCGTGCTCAGCGCATTGAAGCCGGGAACACTGGCGCCGCTCTGCGCAATTGGATATGGATTATCGAGATCGAAGTCGTCGATGAAGTAGTAGGCGGAAATCAGCCCCCACGGCGTAGTTGCATCCAGTCGCAGGGCTCCTTTGTCGTCGCGCAGTGTCTGGTTGTACGCGGAAGTGGAGAAGGTACCCGCCGCAGAATTTGGCGCCGGAATATATTGCAGCATCTTCTGCGCCGGGGTGGACCAGACATTTTGCGGAATCACTGCATTTGGAAACACGCAGTCTGCCGAGCTGGTGCATCCCGGAGAGTAATATCGCTCTCCTGATGCTACGGCGTAGCCGAGTTTCTGGGTCAGCAGATTGGCGAAATACGGCCCGCTTACCGTTCCTGTCAGGTTGTCGGCAACATCAGACAGATTCCCCATGCGGTCTGCGTTCGACGGAACGCTGATGATGCCGGTGTCTACACCTTGGGTCTGGCGCGTGCCTTGATAGTCCGTAAAGAAAAATATTTTGTCGCGACGCACTGGGCCGCCGAAGGTTCCACCGAACTGGTTTTGACGGAAAGCACCGCGTGTCGGCGAAAAATAATTGCGTGCATCCAGATCCGTGTTCCGCAAAAACTCGAATGCATCTCCATGCCATTGGTTGGTGCCGGATTTTGTAATGACATTGATCTGGCCGCCGCTGAACTCGCCGTATTCCGCATCGAAATTGCTGGTAAGAATGCGAAACTCCGCGATGGCGTCCAGGTTGGGGATAATCGCTGTTCCGGCATTCACATCTTCTTCAGAATCGGAGCCATTGACGCTGAAATAATTGGCAAATTCTCTCTGTCCGTTCACGGAAATTGTGCCCGGATTCAAATCTCCCGAGGGATCGAGGATCGTTGCTCCTACATCCTGTACGGTGTTCGATGTGATCGATGTCGCCGGGGCCACGCCGGGCTGGAGAGAAAGAAGGTCGGTATAGCTGCGGCCATTCAAGGGAACCGCAGTCATCTGCCGCCCGGTAATCACCTCGCCCATTTGCGTGCTGCTGGTTTCAACGTGCAGCGTGTTGTCGGTGACGTGAATCGTCTGGGACACGTCGCCGACTGTGAGAGTAATTTCGAAACTGAGTGCCGCGTTGGTGTCGAGGCGTATTCCCTTCCGCTGATAGCTGCGAAAGCCTTTTGTCTCGACATCAAGCTGATAGGAGCCGACCGCGAGAACGGGGAAAGTAAAGTCTCCGTTGCGGTCCGTCCGCGTCTGCTGCATCAGACCGGTGTCAACCTCGCGCACGACAACACTCGCGCCCGGCACAACACTTCCGGAAGAGTCTTTCACCGTACCGGAGATGCTTCCGCCAACACTTGCCGATGCGGGTGCACAAAACATCAGCGCCGCGAAGAACACAACCATCGCCCATACAACGCTTTTAATTCTGTCGATCGGGTGGGAAGAATGAAAGAAAAAACTATCGTTTCTGGAATCAAGCCGCGCTTTTCTACCCTGCGTGCAATGCATCGTTCTCCCAGGCCTCACAACGTTCATGCGAATGTGCCGGACGCGCGAAGCGAATTTGTCGCGCGGCGGAATTGTTGAAACTTTGCGGGCGGGAGTCCTATAGTGGAGGAAGCCCGCAGTCATTCTGGCTGTGGTCACCCAGATCCATGCGTACTCCGCCAAGAGTTAGCCGCGTGGATCTGGTTCTTTTATTTCAGGTCATCCTGCCAATGCCTCTTTCCGGGCGGCGCATCGTTCGCACAGCCCTCCTACTTCTAAACGCATCACCTGGATGGAAAATTCGTTCTTCTCGGCGATTTCGCGCTTCAGTTTTTCAAAGGTGGGGGTGGTAAATTCCTCGATTTTTCCGCAACCGAAGCAGGCCAGGTGCAGATGGTCTTTCTGCGTCTTCACTTCGTAGTAATGCTTTTCGCCGTTCAGGTGCATCAGGTCCAGTTCATCAATCATGCCGCGGCGCTTCAGCAGCTCGAGGGTCCTGTACACGGTGGCGCGATCGATGTTGGGGTCGCGCTTCCGCGCCAACTGCAACAGGCTTTCCGCATCCAGGTGGCTCTTTGCCTCCTGGATGGTCTCAATCAAGGCGCGCCGTTGCGCAGTCAATCGAATTCCCTGCTGCGCGGCTTCCTGTAGCAAATCGTGTCTCTTGAGCATGCGAATTCTAGTTGCGACTAGGTCGCATGTCATATAATATACGATAAGTTTGGTCTTAATTCAATAGCGACGCGTCGTCTTGCCACTTTTTTCATCGCGATGCCTGCAATCATCGACTCGAATCGCTGCTCTTGAGTTGTCAGCGACCCTTACAACAAACGATCTCATCGGTCGGGGCATCGGGTGCACGGTAGAATGAGAAGAAAATCGCGGGTAAACCGTATTCGTATATTGCGAAATCTCCTCCTCGTTCTCTCCGCTGGCTGCCTCACGATGCTTGGCTCCCATGCGCAAGCGCAGACGGCTGGGACTGCGCCCGCCTCCTCGACGGCTCTCAACAAGCCCGACCTTCAGGCGGAACGGCCTCCAACTTCGCCGACCTCACCCACAAGTCCAACGGCCGGGTCGGGTGCGGGGATCTCCGGAACCGTCGTCGCTCCCGATGGCCACGTGATTGTGGATGCCCTGGTGACGCTGGTGTCGCAGCCTTCAAAATCGCAACAAACCGCTCTCACCGACGGCCAAGGAGCCTTCCACTTCACCACGTTGCCTCCAGGAAAATTTCAAATCACGGTCACGGCGATCGGCTTTGCACCCTGGGTCTCGCATGACATTAGCCTCTCCGCAAACCAGCAGTACCAGGTGCCGGAGATTTCGCTCGAAATTGCCTCCGCCAGCACTACTGTGCGCGCGGTGTTTACCGGGTACGACCTTGCGGAACAGCAGGTGCATCTGGAAGAGAAGCAGCGGGTCCTGGGTGTGTTTCCGAATTTTTACACCAGCTATATATGGAAGGCGGAACCGCTGACCGCCGGACAGAAATTCCGCCTGGCCTGGCGGTCGGCAATCGATCCGGTGACTTTTCTCACGACCGGCGCGATTGCGGGAATCCAGCAATGGGATGATGATTTCGAGGAGTACGGACAGGGCGCTTCCGGCTACGCGAAACGCTATGGCGCCAATTATGCGGATGGATTTATAGGGGTGATGTTGGGCGGCGCAGTTTTCCCCTCCATCCTGCATCAGGACCCACGATATTTTTACAAGGGCACAGGCAGCATCCGCTCCCGCGCACTGTATGCGCTCTCCACCGTGGTGATCGCGCGGGGAGACAATGGGCGCTGGCAGCCGAATTATTCCAATGTGCTGGGAACGTTCGCCGCTGGAGCCATTTCCAACGCGTACTATCCGGCGAACGACCGCGGTTTTGGACTGACGATGGAGAACTCGTTGATCGGCCTGGCTGCCGGGGGAGGGACGGCGTTATTGCAGGAATTCCTGATCCGAAAAATTTCGCGCGGTGTTCCTCCGACATCGTCCACCCAGCCGTAGATGCGATCGGTCTGCAGCGCCGCCGATTCTGCGTCACAGCTCTCCGCAGAGAAGTTCACGGCTCGCGCGAAGTTTGCACCACCTCCAACTGATCTCCGCGCTGGATGTTGGTTCGTTCGATCGACCCGGTTGGCAACTCCAGCACCGAATGGATTCGCCAGCTCACTCCGCTGATTCTCCAGGGACGCAACTTCGGCCACACTGCGCACACGCGCAGCGTGCGATCGAGCCCGATCACGTCAATCGGAAACATCATCCCGAAGGTATGCACGCCCGACGACGGCCGAATCCAGAGGCCCGCCTCTGGCTCGAGCCCCTTTCGTCCTAACAACCCGATCAGGCGAGACAGAGCCTGTGTCTGCGACTGCGATCCTGGTTCCAATCACAGTCGCCCGGGTTACATTCCGGATTGTCAGCTGCGCCCTCTGGATGATCCGCCAACTTTCCCACTTGCCGGCTCGCTTCCCTGTCTTGTCCGCTCAATCTGGATCAGGCAGACTTTTTCTTCCTGCGAACCACCAGGATGCCAAGAACCACCACAAACGCGATGGCTGCAACAACACGCACGATCAAGGACATATCCATCGAAATTTCCTCCTTTCTGCAGGCAATCCTGCGATCTGCTGATGTTCCGGCCCCCTCCCGTGATTGCGGGAATGGGTCGGCCTTCAATGTGCCAAACCGGCCAATCCGCGGCCGATGCTCAACACCGCCGGCGCCAGCAGCACAATAAACATGCTGGGAAAAATAAACATCACCAGGGGAAAGATCATTTTGACCGTTGTCTTGGCGGCGAGTTCTTCGGCGCGCTGACGACGCTCCTGTCGCATTCCATCGGCAAATACGCTCAATGCGCGAGCAATCGGCGTCCCAAATTTTTCCGTCTGCGACAACATGCTGGTAAAAGAAGCGATTTCCGGCAGGCTGGTGCGGTCTGCCATGCTCTGCCACGCATCCATACGCGGCTTGCCGGCACGCTGCTCGCGGTTAATCTGCAGAAATTCCTCGTTGATTTCCGGATGGCTGATGCTCAACTCCACCCCTACCCGCAGCATCGCCTGGTCGAGCCCAAGTCCGGCATCCACGCAGATCACCAGCAGATCGACCGCATCGGGCACGCTGCGCCGAATCCGCTCTCGCCTTGCCTTCACCGCATTGTCCAGCCAGAAGTCAGGGGCAAGATAGGCCAGGGTCGCCAGCCCTGCGACCCAGATAAAGGTGTTGGACCGAATGAAGCTGGCAAGCGCAATCGCAGCCACCGGACCCAGCATCTGCGCCGCAAAATACTTTTCCGCGGGCCCTGGGCCGCGCAGCCCGGCATTCAGAAAGCGCTGTCGCAAACGCTCTCCTTCCGCCAACCCGATTTTTGCCCGCAGCCCGCGAACCACCCGCAGGGTCGACTGTTGCAGGCGCTGGCGTCGCCCCGGACGAAGATCTGCCATCTGCGCGCTGGCCGTCACCTGCAACACGCGGCGCGTCGAGCTCGAGTTCACCGGAATGACCAGAGAGGCGAGAAACAGGACGCCGCAAAACAATGTGCCCGCCACCGCGAAATAGAACACGTGAGTCATGCCGTCTACACCTTGATATCGACAATTTTGCGAATAAAAAAACTTCCCACCAGGATCAGCCCAGCCCCGATGTACAACAGCTTCTGGCCGACGGGATCATGGAGAAGAATGCGCGCATATTCCGGATTGATCAGGCTGGTCAATAGCAGCATCAATACCGGCAACAGGCTCAGGATGGTGCCGGTCAGCCGTCCTTGGGCGGTCTTCACGCGTACCTCGCCGCCAATGCGGATACGCTCGCGAATGACGTGCGCGGTACGATCCAGAATTTCGGTCAGATTGCCGCCGGTTTCCTTCTGCACCAGCATGGCTGTCACCAGAAAACGCAAATCTTTGGATGGCACCCGGTCTGCCATCTGCAACAACGCATCGCGCAACGGAAGTCCGAAGTTCTGCTGGCGGAAGACAACATTGAATTCCGTGGCCACGCCGGCACCGGATTGCTCCGACAACACCTCGATGGCGGAGCTGAGAGAATGGCCCGCGCGCAGGGCTCGCCCCATCAGATCAATCGCGTCCGGAAGCCCCTGGTTGAATAACGCCAGTCGCCGATTTCGTCGGTGCTTCAGGTAGAGGGTCGGGGCCAGCAAGCCCAGGATCGCCACCAGGCCGTCCAGGAGCACGGCAGGAAAGAAAATATAGGCCGCAAAAAATGTGAGCATGCCCGCGCCGGCGCTATAGATGACCAAGGTTCCGATGGTCCAGCCACTGCCCGCCTGCAGCAGCAGCGTTTTTATTTTGTTCGAAAACTGGAAACGATCCACCAGGGTATCGATCCATTGAAACTTGCCCGGCTCGTCGAGCTTCAGGATTCGTTCCGCGTCGAGCTGGCGGGTCTTGTCTGCCTGCCGAGCCACATGGATATCGCCGACACGCTGCTGCACCGCCTTCTCGGAGCGCGTGCGCCGCGTAATCCAGAGAGCCAGCACAAAGCTGGTGATCAGCGTTCCAAGAAATACAATCATCAGCAGCAACATGCAACAGCTCCGAAGAACGATTTTCGTTGCCTGCGAGCGGTTCGCTCATATCCGGCTCCCTGGCAACAGCGCCTACGCATCCATCGTGTGATCCATCATGTTCAGCGGCAGCGCGATCCCGGACGCCTTCAATTTCTCGGCGAACTTGGGGATGATGCCGGTGCCGAAGAACCTTCCCTTCACTTTTCCCTGGCTGGTGATGCCCTGCTTTTCGAACAGGAAAATATCCTGCATGCTGATCACATCTCCACTGGTGCCGGTGATCTCAGACACATGGGTGACGCGGCGGGTGCCATCGCTCATGCGCGAAATCTGCACAATCAAATGCACGGCGGCCGCAATCTGCTGTCGAATCGCTTTTTCCGGCAGCGCGATGTTCCCCATCATCGCCATGGTTTCAATGCGCGAAATCGCTTCGCGCGGATTGTTGGCGTGGATAGTGGTCAGCGAGCCATCGTGACCGGTGTTCATGGCCTGCAGCATATCCAGCGCTTCTTCCCCGCGCACCTCGCCCAGAACAATGCGATCGGGCCGCATACGCAGCGCGTTGATCACCAGTTCGCGCTGCCGCACCGCTCCCCGGCCTTCAACGTTCGGCGGACGGCATTCCAGGCGGACCACATGTTTTTGTTTCAGCTGCAGCTCCGCGGAATCCTCAATGGTCACGATCCGCTCCCGCTCGGAAATAAAGCTCGACAGCACGTTCAGCAGGGTTGTCTTGCCGGCGCCGGTTCCTCCGGAAACCACAATGTTCATGCGCGCCCGCACCGCGCCCTTTAGCGTCTCCATCATCTGCGGGGTCAGGCTGCGATTGCGCATCAGATCTTCGGCTTCCAGCGGGGTGCTGCCGAAGCGGCGAATGGACAGGATCGGACCATCGACGGCCAGCGGCGGGATGATAATGTTGACGCGCGAGCCGTCTTTCAATCGTGCGTCCACCATGGGCGAAGACTCGTCGATGCGACGGCCCACGGCGGAAACAATCTTGTCGATGATGTGCATCAGGTGGGTATCGTCTTTGAACACGACGTTGGTTTCTTCCAGAATGCCGCGCCGTTCCACGTACACCGTGTTGCAGGTGTTGACCAGGATGTCGCTCACCGTCGGGTCCTGCAGCAGCGGCTCCAGCGGCCCCAGGCCGAAGACTTCATCCATCAACTCTTTCGCTAGGCGATCCCGTTCCGCCGCGCTCAGGGGAATTCCCTGTTCCCCGATGAATTGATGGATCAGGTTCATCAGCTGCTTTTGGGCTGCCTTGTTCTCCTGTATGAACGGCAGCTTCTCCAGGTCCATGCGCTTGATCAGTTCCTGGTGGACCGCGGACTTGATCTCCTGTTGTGTCTTCAGCGACACCGAAGGCGGCATGGGGGTGGGCAGAGAGCTTCGGTCCGGCGTGGTCATCGGCAATAGGGCTTCAATCATGGATGCACCTCTCAACCTGCTTGGCACGTTTCACGGCAACGGACAGTATCATTTCCAAAATGCCAGGCGCCGCTTCTTGGGCGTGTCTGTATCTGGATTGGATTGGGCGTGGACCATGCGGTTCGCCCATTTGCTGATCTTGGAGGTGAACTCCGAGCGACGCTGCGGAGAAAGCGGTTCACCCGCGTTGATGGCGTGAATCAGTTCGGCGTAGGCGTTCGGAATGGTGACGGAAACAGGAAAACGGACGGCGGCCTCCACTTGCTCGGCACTGACAGCGTCGTTCGAGGAGGAACGGTTGATGGCGATGCGCAATTTCGGCGCCGTCTTCGCGTCCAGTCCAAAATTTTCTACATGCCGTGACAGGTCTCGCAGCGCGGCAACATCCGGCGTTGCCACCAGGTAGACTTCATCCGCGGAATCGATGATGGCCGAGTTCACATTCTGCGTCTCCAGAGAGGAGTCGAGAATTACGTAGTCGTATTCGCTGCGCAGGAACGAGAGCACATGCTCCATATCGTGCGGACTGCTGCTGTATCGCACGGCGCAGGTATCCGGGGAAGGAAGAACATCCAGTCCGCTGGGATGGCGCGTCAGGAACCCGGCCAGCAACTCCACATCCAGTCGATCGACGTTGCGCAGCAACTCGTCGAAGTAGTACGGATTTTCCGTCAGCCCCAGATAGAGACATACATGCCCGAGTTGATGATGGTGGTCAATCAACAACACCTTTTTACGGTGCTGCCGCACCAGGAACGTGGCCAGGTAGACGGCCAGCGTAGTCCCCCCCACCCCTCCCTTGACGCCAAACAGCGCAATCACGGTTCCAGCATTCTTCGCGCTTTCCGGCGCCAGGGCAGTGAAGCGCGACTGCAGCCGTCCTACCATTTCTGTAAATTGCGACAGCACAAACGGACAGGATAGAAACTCACTACATCCGGCCCGCATGGCCTGCAGGATCAGTTCCTGATGGCTGCGCTTTGAAACTGCAATGATCGCGATCTTTCCGGGAAACATCTGGTGCAGAATTTCCGCTGACTGCACCGCCTCGTCGGGATTGCGATCAAAATCGATCAAGGCGATCTGGGCCGCTGCATCTTTCACCCGCTGGGAGAATTGCGGCCGCTTGTGGTGCCCCATATAGTCATGAAACTCGCCGGCGAATTCTGTGTCCGCCGCGTAGGCACAGCCATCCATCACGTTGGCCACTGTTTCCGGATCAACGCAAACGGTAAACACCGTAAACCTCGCCGAGCTCGAATTGTGCGGTTTTGTCGTCATCGGTTCACGGTTTCGCCGCCGGCTTGGGCTTGGGATTCACGGATTTGTCGAACTGGTCGCTGACCATGTTGGGAAGCGCGTCCTTGGGCAGCTTGGTCGGCGTATCTTCGTGCAGCGGATCGACGATGGTGGCGGTCACAATCACCACCAACTCATCGATGGAATGGTTGTTGTTCTTCGACTTGAACAGCTCGCCGAGAATCGGAACGCTGGCGATGCCGGGAGTTTTGTCCAGCAGCACAGTTGTCCGGTGGTCGAGCAGGCCGGAAATGCTGAAGCTTTGGCCATTGCGCAACTCCACTTCCGTTTCGGCACGCCGCGTTGAAATTGCCGGGACCGTGTAGCCGGAAATCGTGACCGTGTTGGTGTAGTCGAGCGCGCTCACCTCCGGCGCCACCTTCAGCAGAACCGTTCCATCGGGATTGACCGTGGGCGTGAACTGCAATTTCACGCCGTACGGACGAAACATAATCGTCACCGAAGCGAAATTGCCGGCTCCTCCCTGAATCACGGGATAGGGAAATTCACCGCCAGAGAGAAAATCTGCTTCATGCCCGCTGACAGCCGTGATGCTGGGCTCGGCCAGAATTTGCAGGACATTGTGAGCCTCCAGATCCGCCATGGTCGCGCCGATATTCAGCTTGGAGTTATAGAGAAAGAAATTCAGCGGATTGCTCACGGACAACGCCGTTTCAATTGCGCTTCCAGCCCCTGACGTGGTGCTGCTGGTCTGGGTGGTGCTGAGGCTGCTGAACTGCTGCGTACCTGTACTCGACGTGTTTTTTCCGCCGCTGAAAAAGTTGAATCCGAATTGATCCAGCCGGGCGCGGTCGACTTCCGCAATGCGTACCTGTAATCGCACCTGCGCGGGATGCACATAGGTGACCGAAAGCGAACTGACCACATCCTTGGAATAGAAGGAGGCGAGTTGCAGGGCCTCCTTATACGAATCGTCGCCAATCACTGTTCCCGACAAATACACGCGCCCTTCCTGGGAATCGACGTGGATCTCCTGCCCCGGCAGCGCGTCTTCGATCGACCGGCGCAGCTTGGTGACATCGAGATCGGCTGAAACTTCATACAGCACCGATTGGCCGGCAGTGTTCCACAGCGCGACGCTGCTGGTTCCGGGGGTCACCGCCGTGATCACCACTTCCTTTGGACTGGGGATAAAGGACTGCAGCACCTTGGGACTGCCGACGTAGACGCGATGCAGTTTGTCCGTTGTCTTCAAAAACATCGAATGCCCGATGAGCAGGTGCAGGGGAATTTCGGTTTCGCGGTTTTGAAAATCCATGCCCAACGGCAAATCGACCTTCATCGGCTCCGCAGCGTTCGCAACCTTCGCCTGCGGCGGCACGGGCGCCTGCAACGCGGACAAGGCTGCTGTCGAGGGCGCAGGAGATTTCTTCCCCTGCGCAAAGACAAGCGTGCTCGCCAGGACGAGCGCCATCAGCAGCGCCGTCCGTGGAGCAAGCTGTCGAATTGGGTGGCTTCGCTTCAAATCTCTCCCATGCAACTGAACCGCTTAGAAACTCACTCCAGACTGCTTATCTCCGATGACTGTCTCGACCACTTCCGGGGCGGCCCGCCGGATCGCTCCGCTGCGCACCGCTCGCCTGGCGCTGACCGGCGCAGGACCTGTACCGGGAATCAACTCCGCGAGTCCGACCGGCGGATCGTCGACCTGGCCGTGGTCTTCACTATTGCGCAGCACAAAATGAATCGTCCCCTGGGTGCTTGCCAGTACCACCCGTTCGGCATCGTTGGGTGTCACCAGCACCGTCACCACATTCACACTGGAAGGTTTGCCGTCCAGACTCGGTTGCACCTGGCTTCCGGCGGCCAGCACTTCTACGTTCTGCAGTACGGTCGCAGTGGCAGGCTCCGGAGCGGTCATCGAGCGATAGGTCACCAGCACGTCCACATGCGACCCAGGAAACAGAAAGCCTGCGACGCCGACCACCTCATCCGATCGCAACGCCAGGGCTCGCATGCCTTCAGGGATTTTGGTTGTCAGCCCCGTGCCTGGAATCGCCAGATCGCGATCCAGAATCGGCGCACCCTCGGCCAGCGGATAGAGCAGCGATCGCCCAACCAAATCCTGCGGCTTCAGAAATGCTCCTGCCAGCGGCACCGATACCGGCCACTGCACCAGCTTGAGTTTGCTCGGGTCCAACACTGCTCCCGCATCCAGCGGAACAGCTGCAGCCACATATTGCTGGGTGACTACCACAGTGTTGTGCAATTTCAGTTTTCTGCTCAGCAGATAGGTACAACCGCCGGAAACCAGCAGCGCGACCAGAAATGCGGAGCTCAATCTGCGCTTGATCATGGCGTCATCTCGGCACCAGCTGCATCAGCAGCACAATCCAACAGCCGGCCGCGATGGGCACACCGTACGGAAGGCGCAGTGCATGCGGATTTTCCAGGTTCAGGTCAGGATGCGGCAGAGCGCCGGACCGGGCATGGTGCTGGATCAAGGACGCGACATTCGCCAGCGTGGCTTTCAAGCGTCCCCGCGAAATTGCCAGAACCAGGGCGAACACGCCGCCAGTGAACGCAATCGCCAGGAACAATTCTTCAAGATGGCGAATGCCCGCGATCACGGAAATTGCAGCCATCAACTTGACGTCGCCTGCCCCCATCGCCCCGACAACAAAGAAAATAAAAAATACGGCGCCGCCCGCCAGGCCTGCAACCGCCGCCATGCCCATCTGTCTCCAGCCGCCAGTTTCCAGGTGCAGCAGCAGTCCAAAGACGATCGACGTGCCCGTCAGCAAATTGGGGATACGCCGGCTCCGCGCGTCGGAGATTGCGCCCGCAGAGGCGCACAGCGACGCGAGCAGCAGATAGGTGCACTCAAGGGATAGCTTCATCGCGGCCCGCTTGAAAATTGAATCGGCAACTGATGCAGTTTCTGCATGGATGGGTAGAACGCGTTCGCAACCCGCAACGTCTGCGCGCTGTCAGGGCACGGCACGGCGGTTCATGCTCGCCGGGCCACGAGGCCTGGATCGTCAGGTCACGTATCCCTTCCAGGAACGGCTGACGACTTTTCAGGCCCTGCTCTGCTGCCTGCGGGATTTGGAACTACGCTGCTGCGCTCGTCAGAGTGCTGCCTACGCTGTTGAAGGCGTTGCCAATGTCATTGGCCAGCGTCTTCATCCCCACCAACGCTCCCAGGGCGATCAGCGCCGCAACCAACGCGTATTCGATCAGGTCCTGACCGGAATCTTCTTGTACCAGGCGGATTAAAATTGCTTTCAAGTTTGTCATCGCTGTTTCTCCTTAAGCGTTCTGTGTGTTGTCTCATCACGCCACGCACCATTTGCGCCAGCTAAACCTTCAAGTGCGGTCTGGACGCCGAGTGGCTTTGTGTCGTTGCAATGAATCCTACGCAGAAACAATGGGAGGGAGATGGAAAATGCAGTCCTTCGACGGTACTCAGGTAACGAAGATGCGGCGAAGTCAAATGAATTCCCGAAATGGTGCGCACGCGTTCCGTTATTGCAGCATTCCGACCTTCAACAATTGCGTGGTTGAAGATGGGTTCAGCGCCATGTTGATGGCACCGCTTCCGGTCAGGCTTACCTCATCCGCGACGATCTGGCCCAGTACAAATGTTCCCGTACTGGTGCCGCCATTCAAACTCAACACGTCGGAGTAACTGGAGGAATGAAAATAGAGCACGCCAGAAAACGTGAGCGCGCCGGAGCCTGTGAACTGCGGTTGGGTGGTGTCGCTGTGGTCTTGATAGAACAGCAGTCCGCGACTTCCGGGAGCACCGCGTGTGTCCGTTGTATCTCCGCCAGAATCCCAGTAGGTTCCGTTCGCAGCACACTGCCCCACCAAAACATTTCCGCTGAGTGTACTTGGCATGTTCAACGCCGCCAGCGGGGCGCTGCCATCGCAGGTCAAGGCGGTGGACGGCACCGGCAAGTCGGAGTTGGAGCAGCCCGAGCAACCGGAGATGTTGATCGATCCTGCCAGGAAGTAAAACATCAGTCCATCTGTCTGCTGCGCATTCGTGCTGGAAATGGCGCTGCAGGTGGGGCTGCATGGAGTCGCCATCCGCAGGGTCGAGCTGCCGTTGGCATTTAACGAGCCACCCATGTAGTAGACGCCGGGAAGAAAAGTATACGTATGCCAGCCATCGGTCGTGATGCCGGCCGGATAATATCCCGGGGCGAATTCCATGCAGTTGTTACTCGGGTCCGGGCAGCCGTCCGCACCTGCTCTTCCGCTGGCCGCTTTCGCAACGGAAATTCCGCTGGTCGTGCTCAATGGAGAAATCAATTTGACCGACGCTGGAACGGCCACGCCGGCGTAGGGATCGCCTACTGGAAGAACCCCGCCAGTCCATCCTCCAGTCGTGCCTCCTTTAAAGCCGCCTCCCCAGCACACCGTTGGCGCTTGCGATGGCCCGCCGGAGATGCCGACGCTGGAACCCGTTCCGTTGGGACCGCCGAGACTGGTATCGATCCAGCCGGAAGGCTGACAGTTGATGGCCGTGGGGCTGGTGGAATTGACCTGCAACGCACGCTGCGGGCCGCCCACAATGGTCAAACGACCGCCGCCCGTATAGGTAAATGCGCCCGAAGCCGTAGGATTCAACACCACCATGGGCGCCGGCTCTGGAACCTGCGTGGTGCCGCAGGTGCACGAGGCCGCGACCTTCTGATACGACGTTCCGTGAAGGGTATACAGAAAATGGGTCTTCACATTCTCTGTCACCACAACTTTTAAAAATGGATAGGAGGTAATTGTTCCAGGAGGTGTGGTCACATTCGGCACGGAAGTCGGGAAGCTCCAAGTGACGGAATTGGAGGGACTGGTGGCGACAATGCCGGAACCGTTATAGCCGTTGGCATTGGCATAGAAACATATTGTCCCTGTGCCCGCGGTGCAGTCTGCCGGAGTTCCGGGAGTAAAGCCCATGTTGGGTAGGGCCATGCCGGCCGCCAGCGCGGCCATATCCATGGCGCCCGCCTGACAGGCCGAGTCCGCTGCAGTTTGCGCCGCCTGACGATGGAACCACAAATTCGTCAGGTCCACTGCGAATCCCACCATGGCCAGCAAAAAGATCGACAACATCAACAGCAGCGACACCATGATCTGGCCGGATTCCGCGCGGTCTTTCAAACCTGGCGGCGCCGCAAAAATTCTGCCTGAGCCGATCGAGCTTCTGGTTGTATCGCGCATCAAGATCCCACTCCTTGCCTGTCGCGCGTCAGTAAATGATCCGGCCCTGCGCGGTTAGCTGGACTGAGTTGGCAATTCCAGGCAGCTTGATATACGGCACATAGGTGTAGTTGATGGTCACGTTCACCCGCGACGGGGGGTTCGACGCCAGGTCCGGGTAGTTCACCTGCACGGTCATCTTCGACAGATCGTGAAAGGAATACGCGGCCGCCGCCGTGACCACAGACTTTACATTGGCCGCTGCGGAATCAGCGCACCCGCTGCTGGGCCCGCTGCAGTTGCCACTGTCGGTGCCGTGCACAATGGCGTAGCGCACACCCTGGCGCGCCGCATCGCCCAGAACACTGTAGGTGTAGGTCAACATGCACATCTCAAACATCCAGAACACCATCGGGATCACGACCAGTAGAGACAGCGCGGTCTCCACCACCAGCGAGCCTTCTTCCGACCGGATGCGACTGATTCCAAGGCGACGGCGCGATCGACGCAACATCGCTCGCAGGAAACTCCTCGCCGCCTCCCTCACATCTCTTTGTGGGAGCTCCACGCTCGCCGTTTCTAACCTTGTTGCGGATGGATAGGTTGGCTTCATTTAATCCATCGCCCGCATTGAGACCTGCCGATGAAATTTCATCGTCGGCAACAGAGAATGCGAAAAAAAGCTGAGAGGAATTGGAGGCTGCACCGTGTAGGTGACATCCACCCGATGCAGAAAAAAGGTGGGTGCCTCCGGATCCGCAGCCGGAGTAAAGACGGTGCCCGCAGGCCCGTAGCTGGCGCAGTTGGTCACATTGTTGGTGGTGCCAAGAATTTTGGAACACACCTCGACACTCGTCGTAGATGAGCTGGCGGCGAGGCTCGATAGATCGCCAACCGCCAAGGCTGCCACCGAGGTGTTGGTCGTGATCGGACCTGCAATTGGCAATGCGCTTTGTGCTGGAGAGGCAAATCCCTGAATGGAATATTCCGCAGCGTTGCGCGAGGCGGAAGTAAGGTTCGCCGCAACGATAAAAAAATATCCAAAGTCGACCGCGTAGGCCACCAGCAAGATCAGGATCGGCAGAAAAATCGCGGTCTCAATCAGACTTTGTCCGCCGTCGCGCTTCAATTTTCCTGTGTGTCCGCGCCGTCGCATGTTTTAGGATCCTTCCGCGTTCCACCCGCGCTCCGCATCTTCGCGGTCGCACTGACGCTGCACGCGCAGCATCGGTCACCCTCGGCAATTTCGCGTGCGCTCCCCGTTTCCTATAGCCGGTACCTAAGTAACGGGAAGGCTCGTCAATACAGGGCGGGATCGCTCTGGTCTTTGGGTAATATCTTGCTACACGGGTTGCTCTCACAGACAGGAATTCTCGACTTCAATGGTTACGTGCGTAATTGCTCCCGAAGAAGTGACGACGCTTCGGCAGCGCCCACCGTTGATCCGCAGATTATTTGGCTTCCCTGTCATGCTGGCGGTTTTGTTTGCGCTGGTCGTGTTTCTAGCCGTCCCAAAAAAGGTCGCCGATCCCGACATTGGCTGGCACCTGCGCAATGCGCAAATCCAACTGCAGACGCACGCATTTCTGCATCAGGATCTCTATTCCTTCACCACGAATGGCAAGCCGTGGATGGACCACGAATGGCTCGCGGAGATTCCGTTCTATCTGGCCTGGCGTGCGTTCGGCCCGCGTGGAATTTTCCTTGTTACTCTCGCCGCCATTGAAACAATTTTGCTGGGTACTCTGGGTCTGGCCTATCTGGAGTCCGGTAGCATCAAAGCCGCCTTTATCGTTGGCTTCGCCGCCATGTTTCTGGCCAGCGTCTCGTTCGGTCCACGCACGCTTCTTTTCGGTTGGATATTTCTTGTTCTCGAACTGGGCGTTCTCGGCGCCTTTCGCCGCGGCCGAGACTTCCTGTGGACGCTGCCGTTTGTATTTTTGCTGTGGATCAACGCCCACGGCTCGTGGATTATCGGTGTGGTCGTGCTCGGCGTCGTTGCTCTCTCCGGCTGCGTGCAGGGCAGGTGGGGTTCGATCGAAGCGACTCGCTGGACCCGGCCGCAGGCGCGCAAACTGGCCTGGGTCTCGCTGCTGTCGACCCTGGCGCTCTTCGTGAATCCCTATGGATGGCGGCTGGTGCTCTATCCCTTCGACCTGGCCTTCCATCAGAAATTGAATATCGCCAGCGTGGATGAGTGGCGCAGCCTCGACTTCCACTCCCCGCGAGGAAAAATCGTTCTCGGCATTATGGCGGCCGCAATTCTGCTGCAACTGGTTCGGCGGCGGCGGTGGCGGCTCGATGAAGTTCTGTTTCTGCTGATTGGAACCTACGCGTCGCTCACCTATTCGCGTTTCTTATTCCTTGCCGCGATTTTGATTGTGCCTTTGATGGCCAAGGATCTGGCATCGGCAATGCCTTACTACGCGGATCGCGATCAAACCCTGGCTGAATGCTGCCATTATGCTGGGCGCCGTGGTCACTGTGGTCGCACTCTTCCCTTCGAATCAGCAATTGGATCAAACACAGCTCCGACATCTATCCCGATGCTGCTGCGCAGAAGTATCTGCAGAGTTTTCATCCGCGCGGCCATGTCTTCAACGACTGCCTGTGGGGAGGATACCTGATCTGGAATGTGCGCCAGGTTCCCGTCTTCCTCGATTCGCGGATGGATGTTTTTGAGCGCAATGGCGTGCTGCTGGATTATCTGCACGCGATTCGCATTCAGGATAGTCTGCGGATCCTCGACAAATATTCCATCCAATATGTCTTGTATGAAAACCATCTCCCGCTGACCTACCTGCTGCGGCACACGCCAGGCTGGCGGGTGGATTACGAGGACAAGAACACGATCCTGTTCGAGCGAACTTCCCTTCCCTCGCAGGCCAAGAAGTGAAATCCGAGATGGGTGCCGGACCGGCTGGGCAGCGCCACAACCTCCCTGTTATTGCGTGGGTCGTCTATGCTCTCGCCACCATTCAACTGGTCTGGGCCTATCACAGCCGAGTTCCGCCGTATCTCCATCTGGATCGATATGAAAACGGACTGGAGATGACGCCGTGCCAGACTCGCGTGCTGATGATGTGGCTGCTGCGATGGGCGCATCACAATGCGCTTTCTCATCCATCTCGCCGATCTGTTCTCCCGATTCACGCCGATCTACCGGTCGCACATCACCCCGGAAACATTTGTCTTCGCGGTTACAGATACCGCCGGCGTTGTTCTTGCCGGATGGGTGGCGACGCGCATCTACGACGCCGCCTCAGAGCGACGCCTGCTGACGATCTATGTCTATCCCCTGGTGCTGGTCCTGTGCGCGGTGACGTACGTGGTGGTGTCGCTGCATCCACGCAGCTTCTACTACGACCTGCCT
This sequence comes from uncultured Acidobacteriota bacterium, assembly GCA_963794795.1. Lineage (GTDB taxonomy): Bacteria > Acidobacteriota > Terriglobia > Terriglobales > Acidobacteriaceae > JAKAAZ01. The sequence goes on from CAWCFC010000025.1 coordinate 364,498, forward strand.
AGCCTGGGATTTTTTTCCGTGGGTGTATACCTGATCTACTTCCGCAAGCCCCCGTTGTGGCTCGCGGCGCTTTTTATTGTCGCCACCCTCAACCGCGAAACCACGCTGCTGCTGCTGCTGTTTTTTGTGCTCGCCGCGATGACCGAATCCGGCAAAGTGGATTGGCGTCGTTGCTATTTGCCGCGCACGCTCGCCGTCGTCGTGCCGTTGGCGATCTTCTGGATCGCCTGGCATATATATGTCAATCGACTCTACTCGCACAACATTACGGCGTGGATTCCAGCCTTCAAAATCAACTTGGTGCTGCTGGCATGGCCTCCCGCATGGCCGCAGTTATTTGCGGCGGGTGGCTATACCATTCTTCCGATCGTTCTCTATCGCAAGCGAGTCACAGACGCGACCCTTCGGATTTGGCTATGGACCCTGCCGGCGTGGTTCGGCCTGATGTTGCTCTACGCCATTATGGTGGAGAGTCGACTCTATGGGGAGCTGATTCCCTACCTGGCCTGCATGGGCGCGCTGATTGCGGAGCAATCGATTCTTGAACGCATCACGAGGGTTGCGCAGTCGAGCGAGCCGAGGCGAATTCCGCCCAAAACGATCGTGCCGCCTTCTCCTGAAGAGATAGCGGCACGGTAACAACCCAGCAAATTTGAAAATGTTGAAAGAGCTCTAGCTGTGTTCTGCCATGATCTGCGCCAGGACTTCGCGACCGGGGCGAACACGTTCCGGCGCGAGAGTGGCCAGCGGCTCATCCACCATGTTCAGCAGCGCGGTGAAGTCCGGCTTCTGCGTATCCACATAGAACACGCCCGTCAGAACCTCATCCTTGGCATGGGCTTCCATCAGCAGATTCATGGCGCGAACTTTATCGGTGGGATCGTAATCGTCATGCAACTTGCGCAGGCGCAGATGCGATCCGTCATGCAGTTGCACGTCGACGGTTGTGTCGGGGTCGTAATCGACTGCGATGTCGTCGAAGTGGGACACGAATCCAACCTCTGCGACAGGCTCCTCATGACCCTGCATAAACTTGTAGCTCTTGGTGGAACCTTCGTGATCGTTGAAGGTGACGCAGGGCGAAATCACATCCAGCATCACCGTTCCCCTGTGCGCAATGGCGGCCTTCAACATGGCGGAAAGCTGCTTCTTGTCGCCGGAAAAGGATCGACCAACAAAGGTGGCGCCCATCTGGATTGCCAGCGCGCAGGTGTCGATCGCGGGCAGATCGTTGATGACGCCGGACTTCAGCTTGGAGCCAATGTCGGCGGTGGCGGAGAATTGTCCCTTGGTCAGTCCATACACGCCGTTGTCTTCAATGATGTAGATCATCGGAATATTGCGGCGCAGCAGGTGAACAAACTGTCCCATGCCGATGGATGCGGTATCGCCGTCGCCGCTGATGCCGATGGAGCGCATGGTCTTGTTGGCCAGCAGCGCTCCGGTTGCGACGGAAGGCATGCGGCCGTGCACGGAATTGAAACTGAACGAGCGCGACATAAAATATGCCGGCGACTTCGACGAGCAGCCGATGCCGCTCATCTTCATTACGCGCTCGGGCTGGATTCCCATCTCATAAAACGCTTCGGTGATGCGCTCTGAAATTGCGTTGTGTCCGCAACCGGCGCAGAGTGTGGTCTTGCCTCCGCGATAATCCAGAATCTGGAGTCCGATGCGGTTCGTCTTGGGCTGGGGGGCGACGGGTGTGGTCGACATAATTACTTGGCTGCTCCTTCTTGTTCTGCGATCACCTGTGTGATCGAGCGTGCGTCGATGGGAAGTCCGTTGAAGTGGCGAACGCTGTGCAGTTTCACAATCTGCGTCGGATCCAGGTCGACCTTCAGCAGATTCAACATTTGTCCGTCGCGGTTCTGTTCCACTACGTAGATGCGCTCATGCTGCGCAACAAAATCGTGAATCTCCTGCGTAAACGGATAGGCTCGAATGCGGAGATAATCCGTTCCCAGTTTCGATTCGCGCTGCAGTTGATCACGGCTCTCAATCACCGCCCAGTGGCTGCTGCCAAACGCGATGATGCCGACCTTCTCATGGCCCTTGCCTTCGAGGATCGGCTTCGGCACCAGGGTCTTCGCGGTTTCGAATTTACGCGCCAGCCGCAGCATATTGTTTTCGTAATCGTCCGGTCGCTCGGTGTACTGCGCTTTCTCATTATGGCCAGAGCCGCGCGTAAAGTAGGCAGCGAGTGGGTGATCGGTCCCCGGCAATGTGCGGTACGGAATCGCATCGCCGTCCACGTCTTTGTAGCGCGCAAATCCACCCAGTTCTTTCAGCTGCGTCGCGTCCAGCACCTTGCCGCGATGGATCGGCTTTTCCGGATAATCAAACGGCTCCGACATCCAGTTGTTCATTCCCAGATCGAGATCGGACAGAACAAAGATGGGAGTCTGCATCTGCTCCGCGATATTGAAGGCTTCGGTCGCGAATTCGAAACATTCCTTCACGCTGCCCGGAATCAGCATCACGTGCTTTGTATCGCCATGCGACAGTCCCGCGATGAATGTCAGATCGCCCTGGCAGGTGCGCGTGGGCAATCCAGTCGACGGTCCGGTGCGCTGCACATCGAAGATCACGCCAGGAATTTCCGCGTAATAGCCCAGCCCCGCAAACTCCGCCATCAGCGAAATTCCGGGGCCGGAGGTGGCCGTCATCGAGCGCGCGCCTGCCCATCCTGCGCCCAGCACCATGCCGACGGCAGCCAGTTCATCTTCCGCCTGCACGATCGCAAAGCTCGCCTTGCCATCCGGCTCGACGCGATATTCCTTCATGTAATCGATCAGGTCTTCCACCACAGAAGACGACGGCGTGATCGGATACCAGGTGACCACCGTGACTCCGGCAAACATGGCTCCCATGGCCGTGGCTTCATTGCCCTCGATGATGATTTTGCCCTGGGTCGCGCTCATCGGCGCCACGACGAACGGGTCCTGCTTGGTCAGCGAGCTGGCGGCATAATCGAAACCGGCGCGAACCGCTTTCAGGTTCAGCTCCGCAGCCTTCACTTTTTTCGCAAACTGTTTGCGAACTGTCTTCTCTACCCAGTCCATGTCAATCGACAGCAGTTGTGCTGCGACGCCGACGTACACCATGTTCTTTACCAGCTTGCGAATCTTCGCATCCGCGCCAGTGGAGGCTGCCAGTTGATCGAATGGGACTGCGTAATAGGTTAGGTCATCGCGCAGCTTGTCGAGGTTCAGCGACTGGTCGTAGATCACGGCCGCGCCCGCGCGCAAGGATTGCACATCCTGCTGCGCCGTCTCGGCATTCATCGCGATCAGGACATCGATATCGGTCTTGCGCGCCACCCAGCCATGTTTGCTGACGCGAATTGTGTACCAGGTCGGAAGTCCGGCAATGTTGGAAGGAAATAAATTCTTGCCCGAGACAGGAACGCCCATGCGAAAAATGCTGCGCAGCAGGACGTTATTGGCAGATTGCGAACCTGATCCGTTTACCGTGGCAATCTGAATAGAAAAGTCATTGACGATTTGCTGGACGCCACCGGCAGGTTGCAGCCCGGGCTGGTCCTGCACCACAAGATGAGGAGTGGTCATTGGTTGATTGCATTCCTTCCATATTTGGGGATACGTATCATCGGTAATTCCACGGAGGTTCTGACCCCCGGACTTTTATTCAAGTCCCTTGAGCGGGTGATCCTGCGGCCCTGCAGGCCGGGATCATCTCCACGGAAACTCTTCACCGTTTTGCCTCAGTTTTATTGTATTCCAGCACCGCCCAGATCACATTTGCAACGCCGTTTTCACGATCGGTCGTATCTGGGCGATACACACCGATCGTTCTCTGGTTTTCGCTTGCCTTGCCAACAAATTCGCAGCTTTTACGCAACCGTCGTGCGGAGGGTGTAGCTGTTCAGAGTCTTGATATAGTTGCCGCGCTCAAAAGGAGAAGGATCAGGCACGGAGCGGCGACTCAGGCTGCCGCGCATCTGGTCGATCGATTGATATTCGTTCTCTTCCATCCAGCGCATCAATTCCGCTCGAATGTTGGAAAGCTGATCGATGCCGTGGGCCAGCAGTTCAGACACCATCATCGCGACCTGTGCTCCGGCCATGATGGCTTTCAGCACGTCGTGGGCGCTGTGCACGCCTCCGGTGACTGCCAGTTCCGCGTCGACGTTGCCATACAGAATCGCGATCCAATGCAGACGTAGCAGCAGTTCTTCCGGCCGGCTCAACGCAAGCCGCGGAACCACGTCCAGCTGTTCTAAATCAAAATCCGGCTGATAAAACCGGTTGAACAGCACCAGCGCGTCCGCTCCGACTCCATCCAGCTGCTTCGCCAGATTCGGCAGGCTGGTATAGTTCGGAGACAGTTTGACGGCAATGGGAAGAGTCGTACTCTGTCGAACCCCGCGTACCAGTTCCACCAGCGCGTGCTCCACCTGGCCACTGCTCACTGCCGGATCGGTCACCAGGGAATAGGTATTCAGTTCCAGGCCGTCCGCGCCCGCCTGCTCAATCTCTTTAGCAAAGCGAACCCAACCGCCCACCGTCGCGCCATTCAGGCTGGCGATCACCGGAATGCCGACTCGAACCCGGGCATGATGCAGCAGGCTCAGATACGCATCCTGGCCCTGCCGATAATCCTCATACACAGGAAAATAGCTGAGCGATTCGGCATAGGATTCCGTGCCGCGCGAGATGTCTCTGTCGAGCGAATTCCCTTCCAGCGCCAGCTGCTCCTCAAAGATGGAGGGCAGAATCACTGCCGCTGCTCCCGCTTCTTCCAGGCGCAGAATATTGTCTACGGATTCCGTCAGTGGCGAGGAAGACACCACCAGCGGATTTTTCAGTTTCAGACCCAGATAATCGGTTGTCAGGTCCATCAATTTCCATCCTTACTTTTCCCGAGCGCGACTACATCTTCGTCCTTTTGCGGGGGAGCGATGTTCGGCGTTTCCGAGCGACCGGCCATCGCCGCCCGACCGGAATACACGCGCCATTCGCGCTCCACATCATCCTGCGCTTCCATCAGCAGCTTCTTCGCCACCTCGGGATGACTGCGCGCCAGCATGGTGTATCGAGCTTCGTGGTAGCTGTATTCCTTCAACGGAATCGAGGGCGCTCTTGAGTCGAGTTGGAACGGGTTCTTGCCTTCTTCGCGCAGCGCCGGGTTATAACGCATCAACGGCCAGTAGCCGGAGAGCACAGCATTCTTCTGCTGCTCCATGCCGTAGGAAAGGTCGTAGCCATGCGCAATGCAGTGGCTATAGGCAATGATGAGCGCGGGACCGTCGTAGGCCTCGGCCTCCTGAAAGGCCTTGACGGTTTGCGCGTCACTGCCACCCATCGCGACCCGTGCGACATATACGGAACCGTATGCCACGGCTTCCATCGCCAGGTCTTTTTTGGCATTCGTCTTGCCGCCGGCAGCAAACTTCGCCACCGCGCCGCGAGGCGTGGCCTTCGACATCTGGCCACCCGTATTGGAATAGGTCTCCGTATCCAGAACCAGCACTTTTACGTTCTGTCCGGAGCCCAGCACGTGATCCAGGCCGCCAAATCCAATGTCGTACGCCCAGCCATCGCCGCCGATCATCCACACACTCTTGCGAACCAGGGAATCGGCAATCGCCAGCAGGTTGCGAACGTCGGAAGGATTGATGAAGCTTTGCGGCGTCTCGCTCTTCAAGTCCGCTGTCGCCAGACGTTCCCGAACTAAACGCACCCGTTCCCGCTGGGCTTCAATCTCGGTTTCCGTGGTTTGCCGTGCCGTCAACACCGCTGCCACCAGCACCTCTCCAACAATCGGCGTCAGTCGCATCAGCAATTCTTCCGCGTAGGTCTTCTGCTGATTCAGCGCCAGGCGCATGCCCAGGCCAAATTCGGCATTGTCCTCAAATAAGGAGTTGGACCATGTCGGCCCGCGACCGCTCTTGTTCACGGTGTAGGGAGTGGTGGGCAAATTCCCGCCATAGATGGAAGAACAGCCAGTCGCGTTGGCAATGTACAGCCGATCGCCGAACAACTGCGTCAAAAGCTTGATGTAGGGCGTCTCGCCGCATCCTGAGCAGGCACCGGAGAACTCAAACAATGGCTCCAGCAGCTGAATATCTTTCACCTGGGTATGCGCCAGGCGGCTGCGATCCACCGAAGGCAGCGACTCGAAGAAGTTCCAGTTCGCGACTTCTGCATCGCGCAACGGAGCCTGCATTTCCATATTGATGGCCTTGTGCTTGGCTTCGCTCTTGCTCTTGACCGGGCAAATTTCTACGCAAATGCGGCAGCCGGTGCAATCTTCCGGAGATACCTGCAGCGTATATTGTTCCTGCTCCATGCCGCGCCATTTCGGCTTGGCGCTCTTGAATGTCGCCGGCGCCTGCTTCAGCAGACCATCGTCGTATACCTTGGCGCGGATGACAGCATGCGGGCAGACCAGCACGCATTTGCCGCACTGGATGCAAAGATCCTTGTCCCACACGGGAATCATCTGCGCGATATTGCGCTTCTCCCACTTGGCGGTTCCGGTGGGGAATGTGCCGCCTGCCGGCATCGCGCTCACCGGCAACAGGTCTCCGTGACCGGAGGCAATCGCACCCAGAACGTCATGCACAAATGCTGGAGCGGCTGCGGGGATAATCGGCAGAATGTCGAACGACGCAGTAATTTTTTCCGGCAACTTCACTGGATGCAGATGCGCCACTGCGGCATCAACCGCGGCGTAATTTTCCTGCACCACCGCATCGCCGCGCTTGCCATAGGTTTTCAGAATTGCTTTCTTGATCTGCTGAATTGCCTGGTCGCTGGGCAGCACGCCGCTGATGGCGAAAAAGCAGGTCTGCATCACCGTGTTGATGCGATTGCCCATCTTGGCTTCGCGCGCCACGGTGTAAGCATCGATCACATAAAACTTCAACTGTTTCTTTAAGATTGTCTCCTGAGTGGTTCTAGGCAAATGGTTCCAGATTTGCTCTGGTCCGTACGGCGCGTTCAGCAAAAATACCGCGCCCGGCGCCGCCGCTTCCAGTACGTCCATCCGCTCGAGGAAGGAGAACTGATGGCAGGCTACAAAATTTGCCTTGCTGATCAGGTAGGTGGAACGGATCGGATCCGGCCCGAAACGCAAGTGCGAGGTCGTTACCGAGCCGGATTTTTTCGAATCGTAGACAAAATATCCCTGCGCGTAATTCGGCGTTTCCTGCCCGATAATCTTGATGGAATTTTTGTTCGCGCCCACCGTTCCATCGGAACCGAGTCCGTAGAACAACGCCCGCACCGTGCGGGGATCCTCGGTCGAAAATTCCGGATCGAACGCCAGACTGGTGTGGGTCACATCGTCGTGAATGCCGATGGTAAAGTGATTCGTCATCTGCGACTTTTTCAGTTCGTCGAATACGCCCTTGGCCATCGCCGGCGTGAATTCTTTTGAAGACAGACCGTAGCGCCCGCCAATGATGCGTGGCTGCTGCGCGAATCCCGACTTGCCGCTGGCGAACGCTTCGCTGAAGCTGGTCACCACATCCTGATACAAGGGCTCGCCCACCGCCCCGGGCTCCTTGGTGCGATCCAGCACGGCAATCGACCGCACGGTTTTGGGGAGGGCGGCGAGAAACGCATCTGCGGCAAACGGACGATACAAATGAACTTTCAGCAGGCCGACTTTTTCTCCTTGCTTGTTCAGATAATCAATGGTTTCTTCTACCGCGCCGGAAGCCGACCCCATCAGGATCACCACGCGAGTCGCGTCCGTGGCGCCCACATAATCGAACAGGTGGTAGTTGCGTCCGGTTTGGACGGCGAAGCGATCCATCACATCCTGCACAATGGTCGGACACGCCAAATAGTAGGAGTTGCACGCCTCCCGCGCCTGGAAAAATACATCAGGATTTTGTGCCGTGCCGCGCAAAATTGGACGGTCAGAACTGAGGGCGCGCTCGCGATGTCCGGAAATATATTTCTCTTCCAGCAGCGCCAGGATGGTCTCGTCAGAGATTGCCTTGGCCTTGTTGATTTCGTGCGAGGTGCGAAATCCGTCAAAGAAGTGGAGGAAAGGGATGCGCGCCTCCAGCGTGGCCAGGTGCGCGATCAGCGCCATATCGCCGGCCTCCTGCACAGAATTGGACGACAGCATGGCATAGCCGGTGGAGCGGCAGGCCATCACATCCGAGTGGTCGCCAAAAATCGAGAGAGCATGGGTGGCGATGGAGCGCGCCGTTACATGAATCACATTCGACGTCAATTCGCCCGCAATTTTGTACATGTTGGGGATCATCAACAGCAGCCCCTGCGACGCCGTAAATGTGGTGCTGAACGCGCCTGCCTGCAGCGCTCCGTGCATGGCGCCCGCAGCTCCGCCTTCACTCTGCAATTCGGCGACGATGGGGATCGAGCCCCAGATGTTACTGCGCCCTTCTTCCTTCCACTGATCGGCCCACTCGCCCATGGTGGACGAGGGTGTAATCGGATAAATGGCGATGACTTCCGCCAAGCGATAAGCGACCGATGCCGCGGCTTCGTTTCCATCCAGAATGACTGTTTTTTCTTCTCTCATTGCCTTCCCTTCGTCCATCCTCATCTTGCAACAACGAAAGGGGCTCCAGATGTGCGCTTCATCACAAGTCATCTTTATAATCAAGGCGTAGCCTCTACGTAATGGTTCGCTTCGCCGGGTGAATCTGGTACGGTAAGCAAAAGCAGGGAAAATCTAATCCGGAGCCACATCACTCGAGTCGACGCGACCCTCCGGGAGCGGCGATCCTGGGTAAAAGTGAACGGGAAAAAGCCTCCCTGGTTTTGCTCTAAAGAGTTCAGAGAATATGACAAACAGCCCCTATTTCCCAGTGTTCGTGCTGCTGCTGGCTGGCATCGGTTTCGCGGTTGCACCGCTGGCGCTGGCGTGGCTCTGGGCGTGGAAATTTTCTCCACAGAAACCGGGGCCCAGCAAGAATTCGATCTATGAGTGCGGCCTGGAATCTCCTGGCGATGCCTGGATCCAGTTCAACCCTGGCTACTATCTGTACGCAATTATTTTTCTGGTTTTTGATGTCGAAGCGGTCTTCCTTCTGCCCTTTGCCGTGGCCTTTACCGGCCTGACATTCGCAGCCGGAATCGCCATGCTGGTTTTCTTGCTTTTGCTGGTCGAAGGTCTGGTCTGGGCGTATCAGAAAAAAGTGCTGGTCTGGAGTTAGCTCCTGACTGGACACGATGGCTGCACCCGGGAGCTTCAGGTTCGAACCCAACGCAACACACAAGGTTTTCCCCAATGGATGAGCAGCTGAAAACTGAATTGAGAAAGCAAGGGATCGTTGCGACCACCCTGCAGGAGTTGTACAACTGGGGCCGCAAAAACTCCCTTTGGCCGCTGAATTTCGGCCTGGCCTGCTGCGCCATTGAGATGATTGCCGCCAGCATGGCCCGCTATGACATGGCGCGCTTCGGCGCGGAAGTGTTTCGTCCCTCCCCGCGACAGGCGGATCTGATGATTGTCGCCGGCACGGTCACCAAGAAGATGGCTCCCCAGGTGGTTCGTCTGTATAACCAGATGGCGGAACCGAAATATGTCATCTCCATGGGTGCCTGTGCCATCTCCGGGCGGCCCGTTCAAGCAGGGCTACAACGTGCTGAAAGGGATTGATCGATATATCCCTGTCGACGTCTACATTCCCGGCTGCCCGCCGCGTCCGGAAGCACTGATCGACGCGCTGATGATGTTGCAGAAATTGATTGACGAACAAGCATTAACGGGAGCCGACAGGCCTCGCCATCTGCAGGCCGATGCGCCCAGCGAATTTGTCGTGCCGCAGTTTGGCGAGCACGATTTGGAGCCGCCGGAAAATCCAGAGGTCTGGCAACCGGAGCTGATCAATATTTCTTTAGCAGGGACGGATGACGCTGGAAACAATTAAATCCGAGATAGAAGCGAATGTTCCCGGCTGCGTGCTGGAAATTATTCCCAACCCCAGCCCGTCGGCTCAGCATTCGCTGCGGATCGATCCCGCACATGCGGTCGCCATTGCCACATTCCTGCGCGACGCCGAGCATCTCCGTTTCGACTACTGCTCCAACGTCACCGGCATCGACTGGCCGGGCAAGGAAATTTCAGAAAAAGTAAAAGTGAAGCAGATCGTCGACGGCGTCGAGCAAGAGGTCGAAGAGGTCAGGAAATCCCATACCGTCGGCTACCTTGAAGTCGTCTATCACCTGTTCTCGATGGAGAAAAAACACGGCCCCGTCATTCTCCGGATGCGCACCGAAGATCGTGCCGAAAATGTCCATCTACCTTCTCTCACCCCGGTCTGGCAAAGCGCGGAATTTCAGGAGCGGGAAATCTTCGACCTCTACGGCGTTATCTTCGACGGCCATCCTGACCTGCGCCGCATATTAATGTGGGACGGTTTTAAGGACCACCCCATGCGCAAGGACTACGTCGAGCCGGACGATTACGAATATGAGCCGACGGCGCACGACGAGGTCCTGGAACGCGCCCGCCAACATCGCACCGTGATGGGGGCGCAATGAGCACAGCCACCGAGCCCGTCCGCATCCATTCCGCGTCACTGCCGATGCCGGAGAAAGTCAGCTGCTCGAGCTGTCGATGGGTCCGCAGCATCCCTCCACCCACGGCGTCTTTCGCATGGATGTAGTGCTGGATGGCGAACGCGTCATGAAGCTGAAGCCGGTCTTCGGCTACCTGCATCGCAATCACGAAAAAATTGCCGAGCACGAAAGCTATCTCGGTTCGATGCCCTACACCGATCGCCTGGACTATATATGTTCGCTCACCAATAACTGGGCGTACGCGCTGGCGGTTGAAAAGCTGGCCGGCATTCAGGTTCCGGAACGCGCCGAATACATCCGCGTCATCACCGCGGAGATGACCCGCTTTCTGAACCATGGCGCCCTGATCGGATTTCTGACCCAGGACATGGGCGCCAGCGGAACTCCGCTGATGTATGCCTTCCGCGAGCGCGAAACCATTCTCGATCTGTTCGAATCGCTCACCGGCGCGCGCATGATGTGCAACTATATGCGCTTCGGCGGGTGTCGCGTCGATCTTCCCGCGGGATGGCTGGAGCAGGCGCGAAAATTTGTCGCCACCCTGCCTCGCTTTATGGACGAATTTGAACGCCTGCTGGCCAGCAATGAAATTCTGATGGCTCGCACCCAAGGTGTCGGCGTCATGTCGAAGGAACTGGCCATCAATGCCGGCGTCACCGGCCCCATCCTGCGCGCTTCCGGAGTGAATTACGATCTCCGCAAGGTGGACAAGTACGGAATCTACGATCGGTTTGCATTCAAGATTCCGCTGGGCGAACACGGCGACACCTACGATCGCTATATGATCCGCATGCTGGAAATGCGCGAGTCGGTCAAGATCCTGAACCAGGCGCTGAAAGACATTCCGGAAGGCCCGATCATCGATCCGAAGACAAAGATTCGCGGATTCAAGCCGAAACCCGGCGAAGCCTATGGTCGCATTGAAGCCCCGAAAGGCGAGCTGGGCTTTTATCTGGTGAGCGATGGCACCGCGAATCCGTATCGGTACCGCGTGCGTTCCTGCTGCATGATGAACCTGACCGTGCTGGAGCAGCTGTGCATTGGGCACAATGTGGCCGATGTGGTGGTGATTTTAGGCAGTATTGATATTGTGATGGGCGAAGTGGATCGTTAGTTTTGGTACGAATGCAACGGTTGATGAGTTGGTCGATGAAAACTTAGATGCGTCATCCTGAGCGATGCGAAGGATCTCGGTATTTCAGAGATCGTCGATGCATAGATTCTTCGCTCCGCTCAGAATGACGAGACCTTTTCCGGTAATTGTATTTCGAGTCGCGGCATTAGGTTTTGCCTGGTTGCATTGTTTGGAATTTTGAAGTCGAGGTTGACTCTGTGTTTGGTGAAGGCATCCTGAAGGGACTGGCGGAAACGGCCCGGAATTTTCTGGGCAGCTACGTCAGCAAAAATCGACTGACCACCGTTCAGTATCCTGAAGAGCGGTTGCCGCAGATTGAGGCGTATCGGAATTTTCCCTTCCTCGTCTACGACGGCGAAGACTGGCAACAAGGGCTGCGCTGCGTCTCCTGCTTCATCTGCGAGAAAGAATGCCCGCCGAAGTGCATCTTCATTGAAAAAAGTACGGATAAAAAGCCCGATGCCGTCGGCAAGCCGCAGTTCTATCCCAAGGTTTTCAACATCGACGTTTCCGTTTGTATGAGCTGCCAGATCTGTGTCGAGGTCTGCCCCTTCGACGCCATCAAGATGGATACCGACTACGAACTGAGCACCACCAACCGCTTCAGCGCTCTGCTGTGGGATAAGCAACAGCTCGCCAAGTCGAACGAGCATTACCACAAGATTCATCCCACGGAAGCCGCTGCAGTCGACGCGCGCTGGCGGCCGAGCGCGCCAAGATTGCCGCGAAGGCTAAGGCTGCCGCCGAAGCCAAACCCGCTGCTGCTGCGGCGACTGCTGCCCACTCCAACGGCGCCAGTCCAAATGCTGCCGATAAACCTCTTCCGACGGCGAGCGAGAAATGACCCTCACCTCCATTCAGCAAGCCGACCAGATTTTTGTCATCGTGCAGCATCGCCTCGTCAGCTATCTGCCTGCTGCATTCCAATCGGCCGCCAATGTCATTCTGTCTGTCATCGCCATTGTGCTGGTATTTGCTCTGCTGTTCGCTGTCACCACGGTGCTGGAGCGCAAAGGCCTGGGCAGAATTCAAAATCGTTACGGCCCCAATCGCGTCGGCCCTGCCGGCTTTTTTCAGCCGCTTGCCGATGGTGTCAAATCGCTCACTAAAGAAGACCTGGTTCCCCGCACTGCGGACCAGATGGTGCACTTTATGGCGCCGGTGCTGCTGGTCATTGCGGCATTTCTGGCCTACGCGGTGTTGCCTGTCGGCCGCAACATGGTGCTCGCGAACCTGAACGCCGGCATCCTGTTCTTTTTTGCTGTCGGCACGCTGGTGGAGCTGGCCGTCTTCATGGCGGGCTGGTCGAGCCGCAATAAATATTCGCTGCTCGGCGCCATGCGCGCCATTGCCCAGATGATCAGTTATGAAGTGCCGCTGGTGCTGGCCTCGATCGTCGTCATCATGGCGGCCGGCTCGCTATCTACCGTCTCCATCGTCGCCATGCAGACCGGCTACACCGGCATCTGGCCGCACTGGTTTGTCTTTACTCCGTGGGGCTTCGCCGGATTCAACCTGTTCATGATCGCTGCTACCGCCGAGTCCAACCGCTCTCCTTTCGATCTCCCGGAAGGCGAATCGGAAATCATCGCGGGCTATTACATTGAATATTCCGGATTCAAATTTGCCCTGTTCTTTCTCGGCGAATACCTCGGCATGTTTGCCACCAGCGGCCTCGCGATCACACTGTTTCTCGGCGGATGGGCGGCGCCGTTTTCGTTCCTGACATGGATTCCGTCGTATCTCTGGTTCTTTGCCAAGCTGTTATTTCTGATTGTGATCTTCATCTGGATTCGCGGCACGCTGCCGCGTCTGCGCATGGACCAGTTAATGACTTTTGCCTGGCAATTTATGTTGCCCATGACGCTGATCAACGTGTTCGTCGCGGGCCTCTGGCACTTCATGCCCGCAGGCGTGATTCGCTGGCTGGTCTGCGCCGTCGTGCTGGTCGTTCCAGCCTTGCTGCTCAGTCGCGGCCTGAAGCAAGGCAAGAAGTTTGCCGCCAGAACCTATCGGTTTGCAGATTAATTTCGTGATGACTGTCACTGCCGTTCGTATGCCGGCTGTGACAGTCTGAAGCTCGGTCACTGAAAGCGTTGGAACCACATTGGAGAACTCGTCGAACCTGACATGACAGCGACCTTCCTCATCCTTGCCGCCATCACCATCGCCGGAACCGTGGCGGCGATGGCGTTGCGCAATCTCGTTCATTGTGTGTTGGCGCTCACCCTGGGTTTTGCCGGACTGGCAGCCCTCTATCTGCAACTGGGCGCACAATTCGTCGGCCTCACGCAGATTCTTGTGTACGTCGGCGCAGTCGCCATCCTGGCTGTCTTCGTCATTATGATGACGCAGCACCCCACGCAAACTTCCGACTCGATTTTTTCTTCGTTCTGGTTTAGCGGGAGCCTCATTGCCGCGCTGGTGTTTGCTGTTCTCGGGTGGGCGATTCATGCGAGCCACCTCCCTTCCGGCGTCGTGACGCCGCAGGCGCAGGCTGCTGTCCAGCCCATCGGCGATGCCCTGATGCACCAATATGTTTTGCCATTGGAAATCATGGGCCTGCTGCTGACCGCCGCGCTGATTGGTGCCGTAGTGCTGGCCATGCAGGAAAAGCGGAGGTCTGCATGAGCTCGCTCTCCAGCTACCTGCTCGTCTCTGCCCTCGTCTTTTCCATCGGCCTGGCCGGTGCGCTGACCCGCCGCAGCGCCATTCTTGTTTTGATCGGCATCGAGCTGATGCTCAACGCCGCCAACCTCAACTTCATCGCCTTCTGGCGCTATGGACCGCACCCGGAAGCGCTGACCGGCGTGATGTTTGCTATCTTCTCCATCGGCATTGCGGCAGCCGAGGCTGCCGTCGGCCTGGGCATCATCCTGGCCGTCTATCGCCATTCGAAAACCACGGAACTAGACCAGATGAATTCGATGAAAGGTTGAGACCGGAACGAAAGACTTTTGCTGTGCACTGATTTCTTTTGACCGTTACACTTTGACTGCGAAAACTCCTCGCAGATTTCCAACTGCTGTTCAACCTTCTTCAGACCATCCGAGACCCGATGACCTGGATTGTTCAAAACCTGTGGCTGGTGCCCGCGTTGCCCACTGTGGCAGCCGGGATCAGCGCCTTGCTGCCCCGACGCAATCGCGTGCCGGCGGCTGCGCTGGCCATCGGCTCCATGTCCGTCTCCTTCATCCTGTCCGTCATCGCTTTCGCGCATGTTCTATCGCTCAGCAGTCACGGATTGGTGACGCGCCAGGTTGTCGATTTCCGCTGGTTTCAATTTGGCAATGAGTGGTTGAAGCTGGGCTGGATGCTTGATCCGCTGACCGCCGTCATGCTGGTGATGGTCACCTTCGTCGGCCTGCTGATCTTTATCTACAGCGTTGGCTACATGGAGCACGACGAAAACTTCACGCGGTTCTTCTGCTTCCTGGCGCTGTTTGCCGGAGCTATGCTGGGCGTCGTCATCTCCAACAGCCTGCTGCTGCTCTTTATGTGTTGGGAGCTGGTTGGGCTCACCTCCTACCTGCTGATCGGCTTCTGGTATCACAAGCCGGAAGCAGCGGCGGCGGCGAAAAAAGCTTTCATCGTCACCCGCATTGGCGACCTTGGATTCTTCATTGGCATGGCGTGGCTCTATGCGCAGACCGGTACATTGCTGTTCTACGATGGCGGCGCCGGTTGCCTCGAACATTCTGCGCTCGCTACGCTGGTGACTCACATCACGGTCACAGGAATGGCCGCTTCCACCGCGATTGCATTGCTCATCTTCTGCGGCGCCGCAGGAAAATCCGGTCAGGTTCCGCTGCACGTCTGGCTGCCGGACGCGATGGAAGGCCCCACCCCGGTCAGCGCCTTGATCCACGCAGCCACCATGGTTGCCGCCGGCGTATTCCTCATCGCACGCGTCTATCCATTGATGAGCGCCCATGCTGGTCCCGCTCTCGCGCTTACCCCCACCACGGCCCTCATCGTCGTCACCTGGGTCGGCGCGATTACCGCTGTCTTCGCCGCACTCATCGCCACCGCGCAGTGGGACATCAAACGCATCCTTGCTTACTCCACCGTCTCCCAGCTCGGCTATATGATGATGGGCCTCGGCATTGGCGGCGTGGCCATCGGCATGTTCCACCTGATCACTCACGCCTTCTTCAAGTCGCTGCTGTTTCTGGGCGCAGGCTCGGTGATCCATGGCTGCAACGGCGAACAGGACATTCGCAAGATGGGCGGCCTGCGCAAGTTGATGCCGATCACCTTTCTGACCTATGCCGTCGGCATGCTGGCTCTCTGCGGATTCCCCCTCTTTTCCGGTTTTTGGAGCAAGGACGAAATTCTGCACGCTGCGAATACGTGGAGCATCTCCAGAGTGCCTTTCTACCTGGGCGCGTTCGGCGCGCTGCTGACTGCGTTTTATATGACGCGGCAGGTCTACTACGTGTTCGCCGGCAAATTGCGTCTCGACGCGTCGGCCGCTTCCGCGCACCACTCGCACCACACCGCAACCACGCCGCATGAAAGCCCCGCGGTCATGACCATTCCGTTGACGATTTTGGCCGCGTTCGCACTGCTGCTTGGCCTGGTCGACACGCCGGTGTGGTCCTGGTTCCATTCGTTTCTCAGCGGCACTCCTGCGGTAGTGCGCATCTCCGGGTTCTCTGAGCCTGGCTTGCTCACGGTCATGATTTCTTCGTCTCTCGTGGTCTTTCTTGGCCTCGGCCTGGGCTGGTATTTCTACGGTCGCAAGCCCATCGTCATCGCGGAAGCTCCGGATGCTTTCGGCCGCCTTGAACCCCACGTGTTTACCGTGCTTGGGCACGCCTTCTATGTCGACGCGCTGTATGCCGCGACCCTGATTCGCCTGAATTCCGCCTGGTCCCGCATCTGTGACTGGCTCGATCGATGGGTGTGGAATGGCGCCGTCCAAGTCGTCTCGCATCTCGTGCTGGCCTTCGCCTGGATCGACAATTTCTTCGACACCAAAGTGGTCAACGCCGGCTTCGATGAGGGTTGCGAATCCGTATCGCTGGGCGGCCAGATTCTATCGCTGCTGCAGGGCGGCCGTGTGCAAAGTTATCTTCGAATGATCGGCGTCGCACTCATCGCGCTGGCGGGCTTCCTGCTGTGGGGAGCGACGCGATGAACGCCGTTCCGTGGCTCACCATCCTGACCCTGGTGCCCGTCGTTGGCGCACTCTTCGTGCTTTCCTTTAGTGGCAGCAACAAAAACGTTGCGCGCCGGATCGCCCTGACGTTCAGCTTTATTGCCCTCGCTGTCACCTTGTTCTTGTGGGCTCACTTCGATTCCGCATCCGGTGCGCTTCAATTTCAGCAGCAAGTCCCGTGGATTACCGCTCTGGGTGTCGAATATCACGTCGGCATCGACGGCCTTGGCCTGCTGATGCTGCTGTTGACCTCCATCGTGGTTCCCATCGGCATCCTGGCGTCGTCACAAATTCACGAACGTGCAGGCCTCTATTTCTCGCTGATGTTGCTGCTGCAGGCCTGTCTGTTCGGCACCTTCACCGCGCTGAATTTCTTTCACTGGTTCATCTTTTGGGAGCTCAGCCTGATTCCCGCCTTCTTCCTCATCAAGCTCTGGGGAGGATCGCGCAGCACCGCCGCGGCCACGCAATTCCTGGTCTACACGATGGTCGGCAGCATCGCCATGCTGCTTTCTTTTCTCGCCATTTTTCTGGCCACAGGAAAATTTGATTTCATCGAGCTCGCGACCCTGGCGCAGAATGGCCAGTTGATGCCGGCCGTCATTGCAAAGCTTGGCTGGAGCCGATTCACTCCGCACCACGTGGAGTTGATTCTGTTTGCAGGAGCCTTTCTCGGCTTCGCGGTGAAAGTACCGCTCATTCCGTTCCATACCTGGCTGCCTTCCGCCTATACGGAAGCGCCCACCGGGACCACCATCGTGTTGACCGGCGCCATGTCGAAGATGGGCCTCTACGGCTTCCTGCGCATTCTGCTGCCTATCTTCGGTGCGCAGATGCAGATGGTGCTGACGCCGCTGTTGTGGCTCGCGGTCGCCACCATTGTTCTTTCCGCCTACGCGGCGCTGGCGCAAAAAGATCTGAAGCGCATCTTTGCCTATTCCTCCATCAACCACCTTGGCTATTGCCTGCTGGCGATTTTTGCCGTCGTTAAGTTCACCGGTAGCGACACCGCGCTGACCGCGGAAAAATATGCCGCCATGAACGGCGTGATGCTGCAGATTTTCAATCATGCGCTCACCGCCGCTACGCTGTTCTGGTTCGTCGCCATGCTGGAAAAACGCAGTGGTGGCCTGCGCGGTCTGAATGATTTTGGCGGCCTGCGCAAAGTTGTTCCCGTTTTTACAGGCTTGATGGGCATCGCACTCTTCTCCTCCCTCGGCCTGCCCGGCCTGAACGGATTTGTTGGAGAATTTCTGATCTTTAAAGGTTCGTTCCCGCTGGTATCGTGGGCGACTTCGATCTCTCTGCTCGGCCTGCTGGCGACGGCCATCTTTATTCTGGGAATTTTGCAGCGCGTGTTCTCGGGCCCGCTCAACGAGAAGTGGGCGACGATGCCCGACCTGACGACCATGGAGCGGCTGTCGCTGGCGCCCGTGATTGCATTGATGTTTGTGCTGGGTTTGTATCCCCAGCTGATCCTCGGATTTGTGAACAGTACGGTGATGCAGCTGGTGCAGCAGCTGAAGTTTTAGTCGCAGCATGAACGTGGAATTTTGATGATGTTGGCTTGGACGATCTACATTTCGTTTCTCGGAGCGCTTTTGCTCCTGCTGCTGCCGAAAGGCAACGCCGCGGCCGCACGCTTTCTGGCGCTGCTGACGGCGCTGGTCACATTCGCCATTACGCTGGTGGCGTTTCTGCAGCATCGCACGGGAGAAATGTTCACGGTCACCGACGTCTCCTGGATTCCGTCGCTCGGCATTCGCTACCACCTGGCCGCCGACGGCATCAGCCTGGTCCTGCTATTGTTGACCGGCATCATTGCCGTCACCGGCATTCTGTTTTCCTGGAACATCGAGCATCGCGCCAAAGAATTTTTCGCGTTCTACCTGCTGCTCATCGGTTCCGTTTATGGCGTGTTCCTCAGCTACGATCTGCTGCTGCTCTTCGTCTTTTACGAGATCGTCATCATCCCCAAATATTTTTTGATTGCCATCTGGGGTTCGACACGCCGCGAATATGGCGCCATGAAGCTGGTGCTCTACTCCTTCATTGGTAGTGCGATGGTTCTGATCGGGCTGATCGCCGCCTACGTTGTCGCGGGCGGAAAAACCATGGCGCTTGGCGACCTCGCAGGATTTCCATTCTCCGCGCATTTTCAGATGTGGGCCTTCCCGCTGGTCTTCGTCGGTTTCGCCATTCTTGCCGGCCTCTGGCCCTTCCACACCTGGGCGCCGACCGGCCACGTTGCCGCGCCGACCGCCGCTTCCATGCTGCTCGCCGGTGTTGTCATGAAGCTGGGCGCCTACGGATGTCTGCGCGTCGCCATGACGATGTTCCCGCTCGGCCTGGGTCCCTGGGGCTTCCACGTACTCGGCCTTGGTTCGTGGCGCGATGTCTTCGCCGTGCTCGCCATCATCGGCATCGTGTATGGCGCGTTGGTCGCGCTGGTGCAGAAAGATTTCAAATTCGTCATCGGCTATTCCAGCGTCAGCCACATGGGCTTCATCCTGCTCGGCCTGATGACGCTGAACCAGATTGGCCTCTCCGGCGCAGTGGTTCAGATGTTCTCCCACGGAATTCTTGCCGGGCTGATGTTCGCCGTGGTCGGTCGCATGGTCTATGACCGCACCCACACCCGCGAGCTGGCACTGCTCGGCCCCATGAACCTGAACAAGGCGATTCCCTTTGCCGCCGTCACCTTTGTGGTGGCTGGAATGGCCAGCATGGGCCTGCCTGGATTCAGCGGCTTTGTTGCCGAACTGATGATTGTCATCGGCGTGTGGCATTCCTATCCGATCCTCAGCATCTGCGTCGGCCTGGGTCTGGTTGTCGGCGTCGCCTATATCTGGCGTGCCATGCAGAAAGCCTTCTTCGCGGAAGCTGCGCATACCCCGGCTACGCCGCATGATCCCTTGCCGCCCATCACGCTGCCGGAACGGCTGGGTGCCATCATCCTGATCGTCGCCAGCGTCATCGTCGGTTTGTATCCGCAAATGCTGCTGAACATCATTGTCCCCGCGCTGAATTCGCCGATGTTTCATGGCCTGCGCCAAGGGGGTTGGCGATGAGCCCCGTCAACTACGCGCAGCTTTGGCAGCTGGCCCTGCCGCAAG
Organism: uncultured Acidobacteriota bacterium; assembly: GCA_963794795.1. GTDB lineage: Bacteria > Acidobacteriota > Terriglobia > Terriglobales > Acidobacteriaceae > JAKAAZ01. The sequence goes on from CAWCFC010000025.1 coordinate 384,448, forward strand.
TCATCGTCGTGGTGGCCGCGCTGATTGCGCTGGCGGTCGATCTTTTATTGCTGCGCACTCGACCGACGCACATTCGCTTCACCGTCGCCGCTATACTTGGTTCTCTTGGCTGCGCCCTCGCCATCGTGCGCATTGTTCTCTTTTCCGCGCAGGCGAATGTTCTTGACGGAACACTGCTGGCCAACCCGCTTACCCATCTTGTCCAGATTGCGCTGCTCGTGCTCGCCATCGTCACGCTGTTGATGGCCACCAATTCTCGCTTCACAGAGCATGTCGGCGAATTTGTTCTGCTGGTCTTGGTCGCGACTGTCGGCAGCATGTTCCTGGTCAGCTCGCAGGATCTGCTCGTCATTTTCATTTCGCTCGAACTGTTGAGCCTGTCCCTCTACATCCTCACCGCGTTCGACAAGCATCGCCCGCACTCTTCGGAAGCCGCGCTGAAATATTTTCTCTTCGGCGGAATGTCCGCCGCGTTTCTGTTGTTCGGCTTCAGCCTGCTCTATGGCCTGTCGAATTCGACCAGCCTGCCGCGCATTGCCGACGCAATTCATGCGTCTGCTGCCGCTGGTTCGCCGCTGAACCCGCTTCTGCTGATCGCCATCGTCACCACCGTGATTGGCTTTGGCTTTAAGGTCGCCGCCTTCCCGTTCCACTTCTGGGCGCCGGATGTCTACCAGGGCGCGCCTGCGCCGAGTGCTGCGTTCATCGCGTCCAGCTCCAAGGTCGCCAGCTTCTTCATCTTCTTTCAGGTGCTGGCGGTCGGCTTTGCCGGCGCGGAAGGCAGTGCCGCGTGGCTGCACTTCACAACCGGCTGGGTTCCTGTGGTTGCTGTCGTTGCCGCGCTCTCCATGGTGCTGGGAAATCTGGTGGCCATCGTTCAGCACAGCGTTCGACGCCTGCTGGCCTACTCCGCCATCGCCCACGCCGGTTACATGCTGCTCGCCATCGTGGCCCACACACAGCAAAGTCTCGGCGCACTGCTCTACTACGTCTTCACCTACGCGTTGGCTACTTTGGGAGCATTCGGCGTTGTCTCGATCGTCGAACAGCAAACCGGAGGCGATCGCCTGGCGCACTTCGACGGACTCAGCCGCCGCGCACCTGTTCTCTCCGCCTGCATGTTTGTTTTTTTGCTTTCGCTCGCCGGCATCCCCCCGCTGGCCGGCTTCTTTGGCAAGTTCTATCTCTTCGTTTCCGTGCTCCACTCCGGTCCTGGCCTGCTCTGGCTCATCGTTCTCGCCATTGCGATGAGCGCCGTCTCCCTCTACTACTATCTGCAAGTCCTCAAGCGTATCTACGTCGCCAACCCGTCCGACGCAGTTGCCAACGCATCCGCCGATGCGACTACAATCAGGACGCCGATTCTTAGCCAGGCCGTCGTCGTTCTGCTGGCTGCCGGAGTGGTCCTGTTCGGATGCGCGCCTCACCTCTTGCTCCATTGGATTGATGCCGCCATCCACTCCGTTAGTTTCTAGAAAAAGCGCGGAATTGCCCTAAGTAAAAGAGAGTTGTCGATCCTGAGCGAAGGCCGCGTCGGCGACCGCAGTCGAGGGATCTGCGTATTTTCTCCGTCATTGCCGAGCACGCGCGTGCAACTGCAATTGATACATTGGAGTCAATGATGAAATTGAAACCAGCATGCCTCTTGGGACCCATCGTTTGCACCCTGCCGCTTCTCTTCCCCGTTTCCTCCCACGCACAGGCCGCATCGCCCAACGCCGTCTTTACCATTGGAAAATTCAATCGCTCCTCGGTCGACCTTGCTGGAGGCACTCCAACACAGCCGGTCAATTTCATCGTGGGAACCAGTGTCGCCTCGAAGGACTGGTACGCCACGCAGCGCGTCGAGCAAGCTTCTGCCCCCACTGAATCCACCGCGTCAACCGTATCACCGCAGTCCGCCCCATGGACCATCCAATTTTCTCTGGGCGATAAGCCATCGCCATCCTATCGATTCCACGTCGCCCTACTGATTGAAAGTTCCAGCGTGCCCGCGCTGCGCGTCGTAATCAACGGCAAGACTGGAACCTTCTACCTGCAGCCCAAACTGGATACCGAAAACGGTGACCAGGTCAGCTCGTTCTATGCCGCGTATTCGCACGCGGATGTCGAGTTCGATTTTCCCGGCGACTATCTGCATCGCGGCGCAAATACCATCACCCTGCAGGCGGTTGAGACAGTCCCTCCGTCGCTGCCCAATGCGGCTCTGCCTGCGGATGCCAGCTTTACCTACGATGCCATAGAGCTCGATCGCAATCCGCAGTCATCCGCCGCGATTCGCGCGTCCGCCCAGATTCTTCCCACCATCTTCTATCAGCAGCACCAGGGTCGGCTGGAAGAATCCATCGATGTGATTCTGCGCAATCCGCGACCCATACCGGCCGGCACTTCCGTCGAACTCACCGTCGTCGGCAAGCACTACCATCAAGCTGTTGCGACGGGACAAGATTTCGGCGAGGACAAGCTGACCTTCTCTGTTCCCGAATTCCCCGCGCACACTGCGGCTGAAGTTTCGTGGAACAACGGCGGTCACACGCAACACGACAGAGCATTCATCGACCCGCAAAAGAAGTGGACACTCTTCCTCGTCCCCCACATTCACCTCGACGTCGGCTATTCCGATTACCAGGGAAAAGTGGCCGCCATCCACAGCCGCGTCATCGATGAAGCCATGCGGCTGATCGCGCAGCATCCGGATTTCCGCTTCAGCCTCGATGGATACTGGCCGCTGCAACAGTACTTCCAGACGCGTACGCCCGCGGAGCAGCAGCGCGCCATCACCGCTATCCAGAAGCAGCAGCTCTACCTGCCCGCGCAATATGCCAACCTGCTCACCGGCTTTCCCACCGCGGAAACTCTGATTCGTTCGCTCTATGCCAGCGCCGACTTCAGCCGCAAATACGACACGCCTTTCAACTACGCCAACATCACGGACGTGCCTTCGTTCAGCTGGTCGTATGCTTCCATCCTCGCTTCGGCCGGCATCCACGAACTGTTTTCGGGAAGCAATAACTATCGTGCGCCGGTGCTGTTGCAGGGACACCTGAATGAAGATTCGCCGTTCTGGTGGCAGGGTCCCGATGGCCAGAAAGTGTTGCTCTGGTATTCGCGGCACTACATGCAAATGCAGTTTATGTTCGGCCTGCCTCCCCTGCTCTCGACGGGACATGACACGCTGCCGCTGTTCCTGCAGATGTATCAGCACCGCAGCTACCATGCCGACGCCACTATTCTCTTCGGCACCCAGGTAGAAAATACAGACCTGTTCCCGCAGCAGGCCACGCTGGCGCAACAGTGGGACAGTGTCTACGCGTATCCGCACATTCAGTACTCGGGATTTCACGCCGCGCTCGACAACATCGCGAAACAATTCGGGAATGACATTCCCACTGTCAGCGGAGATGGCGGTCCTTACTGGGAAGATGGCATCGCCTCCGACGCCTATTCCGCGGCACTGGAGCGTCAGAATGAAGCGCGCGGCCCCTCCGCGGAAAAACTCGCCACACTCACGTCGCTGGTCAATCCAAAGTATGCCGCCGATACATCACGCCTGAGCCAAATGTGGACGAACATGATTTTGACCGACGAGCACACCTGGGATTCCTACAACAGCGTCTCCGATCCCACCAGCAAAGAAGCTGTCGATCAGCTGGCGTTGAAAGAGCTCTACCCGGTCAAGGCCGCTGCCCTCGCGGACTTTATTACTCGCAACAGCATGGCCAGCATCGCCAATTCCATCTCCGCCGGATCCGGCAATGTCATCGTCTTCAACACGCTCAACTGGTCTCGCAGTGGGCTCGTCTCGCTGGACCTGAACAACAACCAGGAGCTGGTCGACACCACCACCGATCAAGTCGTTCCGGTTGAAGTTCTCGGAGGCGACAGCAATTTCCATCATGTCCGCTTCATTGCGCAGGATGTCCCTGCCGTCGGCTACAAGGTCTATCACCTGCGGGACACAAAGAAGACGCTTGAACCCGCAGCTACCACGCAGACCACCACACTCGACAGCCCGTACTATCGCGTGATTCTCGACCCCGCGACTGGCGCGGTCCGCAGCATCTACGACAAGCAACTCCAGCGCGAACTGGTCAATCAGGAAAGTTCCTATCGCTTCGGCCAATACCTCTACGTCACTGGTGGCGACAAAGCGCCGAACACGCTGCTGCAGTACAGCCACGTCTATCCGAAGCCGAACCTTGACGTTCATCCCGCGCAGAATGGCCATCTCGTCTCAGTCACCCGCACGCCGTATGGTTTGGTCGCTCGGCTGGAGAGCAACGACACCAACACCCCCGAAATCTCGACGGAAATTCGACTCTTCGATCATCAGAAAACAATTGAATTCGTCGAAGACCTGACCAAGAAAGAAGTCGACACCAAAGAAGGCGTCTACTTTGCCTTCCCGTTCGCCATGGATCATCCGCAATTTCAGTATGAAATTCAGAACGGAGTCGTCGATCCATCGAAGGACATGTATCCCGGCGCCGGGCATGAGTGGTTTTCTGTCCAGCATTGGGTTTCGGCACAGCAGGACGGCGTCTCCGCCACGGTCATGCCGCTCGATGCGGCGCTGGTCACGCTCGGCGATATCAATCGCGGCCAGTGGCCAACCAACTTCGGCACGCGCACCGGAACCATCTTCTCCTACGTCATGAACAATTACTGGGACACGAATTATCGTGCCGGTCAGGGCGGCCATTTCCGCTTCCGCTATGTCATCACCAGCGCGCCTGCCACCGATGACGCTAAGCTCAGCCGCCTCGGCTGGGAGGAAATGACGCCGCTGGAAAAAGACGAGATCACTACCCAGGACAAAGCCCTCGACACACCCGGTCCGCTCAATGGCAAGCAAGCCAGCTTCCTGCACGCGGATGATCCCAACCTTGTGTTGACCACGTGGAAGCCTGCGGAAGACGGCCATGGCACCATCCTGCGCTTCCTCGATCTGGGCGGCGCCATCCGCACTGTCACTGTCGAAACGCCGCTGTGGCAACTACAACAGGCCTGGCAAACCGACGCGGTCGAAAGAGATCAATCGCAGCTAACGGTCTCTGGGGAGCACCAGTTCCAGTTCACCGTTCGCCCGCATGAAATTGTCACGGTGCGGTTGATCACCACCACAACGCCGGCAACCGCCAGCCATCGCTAACATGTCTTCGCAAGCGGAAATTATCGGGGGAAATATTGACAGCTGGTCTATATCCTAGTTTACTCGATGCATTGGGAGAAGATGGATGAACCAGGACAGCAAGCGCGATCTATTTCCCGGCGCTCTGGAACTGATGGTTCTGCACACGCTCGTCCTCGAGCCGCTTCACGGGTACGCCCTTGCAACCCGAATCCGGCAGCGGTCGAAAAACCTGCTCCAGGTTGAAGAAGGTTCTCTGTATCCTACGCTGCAGCGTCTGCTCAAGGCTGGCTTCGTCCAGGCCAGGTGGGAAATGTCGGCGACCAACCGGCGTGTCCGCACCTACTCCTTGACCCGCAAGGGAAGCCGCCATCTCGCAAAAGAAACTGCCCGCCTCGACAGCATGATGCTGGGCATTCAGCTCGTTCTCTCACCCCTTCCCGGCCGGCAATCGTAACCATAGCGTAACCATAGGAGGAGAGCTACCATGTCGTGGATTCGAGCCATTTTCTCTCGCAGGCATCTCCACTCCGAACTGCACGAAGAGATCGAAGGCCATATCTCGGAGCGCGCCGCGTTTCTCATGTCTCAAGGCATGGAGCCGGAAGAAGCCGAGCGCCAAGCCCGGCAGACCTTCGGCAACGCTGCGCTTGCCACAGAGCGCAGTGTCGAGATCTGGCAGTTTCACTGGCTCGAATCCCTTTGGTCCGATCTGCGCTTCGCTTTCCATCAGCTGCGCAAGTCTCCGGGTTACACGCTCACGGCGGTGCTGACGCTGGCCATCGGCATCGGCGCGAACGCAGCGATTTTCACCGTCATCGACGACGCCATGCTGCGCTCTCTGCCGATTCAAAAGCCTGCCGAGCTGGTGAGCATCGGCTACCGCAGCCCAAAAGTCTCCAATTTTATGGCAGTACAATTCTGGCCGGTAATGACAGAACTCAAAGGCCACCTGCACGGCGTCACCGACTTGGCCGGCTGGAGCGGTAGCATGCTCACCGTCCCGGACGAACAGAATACATTGCGTTCTATCGGCGGCAATCTTGTCACCGGCAACGCGCTGACGATGCTTGGAATTCGGCCCTATCTGGGCCGTCTGCTCACTCCCAGCGACGAGTGCCCGGTGGTCCGGAAGGCGGATGGCCTGTCGTGCTCGACTATGGGTTCTGGCTTTCGAATTTTCACGGCGATCCTGCCGCTGTCGGCAGGCATCTGCGCATCTCCGGGCAGCCGGCGGTTATTGTCGGCGTTCTGCCGCCAAACTTTCATGGCATGTTCGTCGGCGAACCGCAAAAGCTGTTTCTTCCACTCCATTTTCTTTCCGCGCTTGCGGCTACACCACAGCAGGACCCATTTCTCCATCCGGAAGACTTCGGCGTCCTCGCGATCGCGCGCCTTGCGCCCGCAACCACACTGGCTTCGCTGAATGCGCAACTTGCGGCGATCAGCCCAACCATGCATAAGTTTATGCCGCTGCGTCTGCGCAACATTCCGGACTGGCGCGATGCCTATCTGTCAGCGCAGTCGGCCCAGCGCGGCTTCTCGGAAATTGCCGAGGAATACAGCAAGCCGCTGCTGCTGATCCAGGGCATCGTCCTTGCGGTGCTGCTGCTCTGCTGCATGAACCTCGCCGGGCTGCAAACCGCCAGGCTGCAGTCGCGCCAGCATGAGTTCGCGATTCGCTCCGCGCTCGGAGCAGGACGTTGGCGCATTCTCCAACAATGTCTCGTCGAGTCTCTGATGCTCGCCTTTCTGGGGTCGATCTTCGCTGCAGGCCTGGCCTGGTCAAGCGTCAGGACAATCTCCAGCTTCTTGACCCCGGCGGGTTCCGGCGAATCGACTCAGCTCCAACCGGACACGCACATTCTCTTGATTACCGCTGCACTTGCTCTGCTGACCACGTTGCTCTTTGGACTTGTTCCGGCCTGGCTTGCGGGCCGCGTCGCGCCCAATTCGGTGCTGAAAAGCAAAGGGACGAATGCTCGCCGCGACCTGCTGCGCCGCCGCCTTTTCATTCCAGCGCAGTTCTCGCTGGCACTGGCGCTTGTCTTTGCAGCGGGGCTTTTTACCCACACGCTGGTTCGTCTGCGCAACAATCACGCAGGTTTCAATCCTGCCCATGTCATGGAGGTGACCGCACAGTTCCAGGCGCTCAAAAAGAACCCGGCGGAGATCATGGAACTCTATCGTTCCGTGACGGATTTTCTGCGGACCAGTCCCGGCGTCCAGTCCGCCGCCTATACCTGGGTCACCCCGCTCACCGGCTTCGCGCCCAAAGTCGACGCGCATAGCGTCGCCAATCCGCAGGACCATTCCATCGCATTCAACGACGTGGGGGACGGCTACTTTGCCACCATCGGCACGCACGTGCTTGCTGGCCGGGAGTTCGCCCAGCAGGACCGCGACCGCTCCACCTGCATCGTCAACCAGGCAGCCGCCCGAATTCTTTTCCCTGGCGGACAGCCGCTCGACAATTCCCTCATCGCGAATTACCCCGGAGGTCGAGAAAGCAAGTTCACGGCCGACTGCCGCGTAGTGGGCATCGTGGAAAATGCGCGTTACTCATCACTGCGCGATCCTGCACCGCCCACAGTCTACTTTCCCGCATCTCAGTCCACGGTCGCGGCGGGCGGATACAACAATAACCTCGTCTTCTTCATCCGCAGTCGGAATGCGAGCGACGCCATCAGCGCCTATCGCAGTGCGCTGGCTCGTTTCGCGCCGTCCACCGGCTACATGGTCTTTCTGCCGCTCTCGGATCAGGTCGACCAGTCCCTTGGCAGCGAACGACTGATCGCCCAGCTCAGCGGCGCTTTCGCTGCCATCGCGCTTCTTCTCAGCGGCGTTGGTCTCTTCGGCGTTCTTGCGCTCCGAGTTCAGGAGCGGCGATCCGAGATGGGCGTGCGGCTGGCGATCGGCGCTTCACGCGCCCATATCCTTGGGCTTGTCCTGAGAGATGCGCTGTCAATGTTGGCGATAGGCTCGGTCGCCGGCGTCCTGCTCATCGCAGCCACCACTGCGTTCACCCGTCGCTTCCTCTATGACACCTCACCCATCCAGATCAGCGTCGCCGTCGGTGCGTTGCTCACGCTCATTTCCGTGGCGCTTCTCGCATCTTTGCTGCCTGCCTGCCGCGCGGCGTGGCTCAACCCGATTCAAGTGCTTCGTGAGGAATAGCCCGTCGGCCTTCCGCCTCTAGAATCGCCAGCGAGACAGCAAAAAGGATGCTGCGAAGCTTAGCGGAACAACGGCGGGTGTCTCTGCCGTGCCTCTCCTTTAAAATAGAGAAGTATGGACTTTCAGCTTGTCAGTGACTACCAGCCGCGTGGCGACCAGGCCCGCGCAATTGATGAGCTGGTTCGCGGCATTGTCGGCGGCGAAAAACATCAGGTGCTGCTCGGCGTCACCGGCTCCGGTAAAACATTTACCGTCGCCAAGGTCATCGAGCAGCTCAATCGCCCTGCGCTGATCCTCGCGCACAATAAAACTTTGGCCGCGCAGCTCTATCATGAGTTCAAACAGTTTTTCCCGAACAACGCGGTCGAATATTTCGTCTCCTATTACGACTATTACCAGCCGGAAGCCTACATTCCTTCGAGCGATCTCTACATTGAGAAAGAAGCCACCATCAATGAGCAGCTCGACCAACTGCGCCTTTCCGCCACGCGCAGCCTGTTCGAACGCCGCGATGTCATCATCGTGTCTTCCGTCAGCTGCATCTACGGCCTGGGTTCGCCGGAGGCCTACTACGGCATGTTGATGTTGCTGGAGCGCGGCCAGAAGATTCGCCGCGAAGACATTACTCGCCGACTGGTCGAAATTCTCTACGAACGCAACGACGTCGATTTCCGTCGCGGTACGTTTCGAGTGCGTGGCGATGTCATCGAAGTCTTCCCCACTTACGATGAGAGCGCCTATCGCATCGAGTTATTCGGCGACGAGATTGAATCTCTCTCGCAGATCGATCCTCTCTTCGGCACCGTCAAGCAGAAATATTCTCGCCTGCCCATCTACCCGAAGAGCCACTATGTGGTGCAGCCGGAGCGCAAAAAGACCGCCATCGACGGCATCCTGGCGGAACTCGCTGTGTGGGAAAAAGAAATTGAGAATCAGGGCCGCATGGTCGAGGCGCAACGCATTCACCAGCGCACCCGCTTCGATCTGGAAATGATCAAGTCCATGGGCTACTGCCATGGCATCGAAAATTATTCGCGCCATTTTTCTGGCCGCCTTCCCGGCGAGCCGCCACCCACCCTGCTCGATTATTTCCCGCAGGATCATCTCCTCTTTATTGACGAGTCGCACGTCACCGTTCCCCAGCTGCACGGCATGTGGCATGGCGATCGATCCCGCAAGCAAAGCCTGGTCGAATATGGCTACCGACTGCCTTCCGCCATGGATAATCGTCCGCTGCGATTTGAAGAATTTGAAAGCCGCACCAATCAGGTGACCTACGTCTCCGCCACGCCCGGGCCCTACGAGCTGACGCAATCCGGCGGCGTTGTGGTTGAACAAATTATTCGACCCACAGGTCTTGTCGATCCGCAGGTCGAAGTTCGTCCGGTACGCGGCCAGATCGATGACCTGCTCGCCGAAATTCGCGAGCGCACCAAAAAAGGCGAGCGCGTCCTGGTCACCACGCTGACCAAGCGCATGGCGGAAGATCTCGCCAGCTACTACACAGAAGTCGGCGTGCGCTGCCGCTACATGCATTCTGAAATTGAAACGCTGGAGCGGGTGCGCCTGCTGCGCGATCTGCGCAAAGGTGAATACGATGTGCTGATCGGCATCAACCTGCTGCGCGAAGGCCTCGATCTGCCCGAGGTTTCGCTAGTCGCCATTCTCGACGCCGACAAAGAAGGTTTCCTGCGTTCCTCCGGCTCGCTCATCCAGACCATCGGCCGCGCCGCCCGACACATCCACGGCCGCGCCATTCTTTATGCCGATAAAATGACGGACTCCATGAAACAGGCCATTGGAGAGACGGATCGTCGCCGTACCATCCAGACCGACTATAACCAGGAGCACGGCATCATTCCTACATCGATCCTTCGCCCCGTCGATATGACCCTCGCCGGAATTCTGAAGGCGGAATATTCCGACGTGACGGAAGAAGAAGAAACCATGCCGGAAAACTTCCAGACCCAGGAAGACCTGGACGCCTACATCGCCAAGCTGGAAACTTCCATGCGTGAATCCGCGCAGCGATTCGAATTCGAAAAGGCCGCCAAGCTGCGCGATACCATCCGCGACCTTCGCAGCAAAGAGTTTCTCTTCGACGCCCCCAAAGACGCTGCGCCGTCTGCGAATCCCACCGCGATATAAACGCCGGCCCTGCGTGACTCTCGCGGCGTCATCGTGTATGGTTTCGGAAGCGAAAAGAATCCACTTACTCGGCAGCACTCTCGAGCCGCGCCAGCGATGACCCTGAACTCTTATCTTGTCCGCGGAACATTAGTCGGCGCGCTGGGCGGCCTGCTCTTCGGCTTCGATACCGCCGTCATCGCCGGCACCACCCACATGCTGACGCAGGTTTACGCACTCAGCAGCGGTCAGCTTGGCTTCACCGTCTCCAGCGCGTTGATCGGCACCGTCATCGGCGCCATGCTGGCCGGCATCCCCGGCCAGCGCATCGGCCGCCGCGATACTCTGCGCATTCTGGCCGTGGCCTACGTGGTCTCCGCCATTGGCTGCGCGCTTGCGTGGAACTGGTATGCGCTGCTTTTCTTTCGCGTCATCGGTGGCCTCGGCATCGGCGGCAGTTCCGTCCTCGGCCCCATGTATATTGCGGAAATTGCTCCGGCAAAATGGCGTGGCCGCCTGGTTGGAACTTTTCAGATCAACATCGTGATCGGCGTTCTGCTCGCCTACATGTCGAATTTTTACATCGAGACATTCCATCTTGGCATGCAGCAGTGGCGCTGGCAGTTAGGTGTGGCAGCCGTTCCCGCGGCGCTGTTTCTGGTCATGCTGCTCACCATTGGTCGCAGTCCACGCTGGCTGGTCATGCGGGCGCGCATTGAAGAAGCGCGCGAGGCCCTGCTGTGTGCGAATACTCCCGACCTCGAATCTGAGTTGCAGGAGATCGTCGCCTCCGTCCACCTGGAACGTCAGGCAAAAAGTGAGCCCCTCCTCACCCGCAAATATCGTTTGCCCATTTTTCTCGCCGTCACCATCGCCATTTTCAATCAGCTCACCGGCATCAACGCCATCATTTATTACATGAATGATATTTTCGCGGCCGCCGGCTTTAACAGCCTCTCCGCCGGCAAGCAAGCGGTGTATGTCGGCCTCGCCAACCTGGTCGCGACCCTCGCCGCCATTTCAGTGATCGACAAGCTCGGCCGCAAAACCCTATTGCTCATCGGCTCTGTCGGCATGGCCATCTGCCTGTTGCTGGTTGCCATTATTTTTCAAATCCCCGGTCACCAGCACGATCTGCTGCCGCTGCTGGTGCTCTACATTGTCGCTTTCGCCATCTCGCAGGGCGCGGTCATTTGGGTGTATCTTGCGGAAGTCTTCCCCACCCGCGTACGCGCCAAAGGGCAAAGCCTCGGCACCTCCGCCAATTGGATTTCGCAACGCTATTCTTTCTGGCATTCTTCCCGGTGATCGCTCTCCATCATGCCGCCGTTCCTTTTTATTTCTTCTCCGCCATGATGGTGCTGCAATTCTTTGTCGTGCTCTTCATCTATCCAGAAACCAAGGGCCTCAGCCTGGAGCAGATGCAGCGCAAGATGGGGATCGATTAATCCTTTAACAATCGCCTCCATCCCATACAATCGACTGCAAGGCCGCGCGCGGTTTGTACGGAGGTCGAATGTCCGCATCGCTTCTCTGGGAAATCCTTTTCTATGGCTGGTGTTTCTCTGAGGTCTATATCGCCCTGGGCATGCGCACCCGCAACAGCGGCGGCAATACTCGCGATCGCGGCACACAACTCCTGTTATGGATTGTGATCTTCTTCTCGATCTTTGCCTGCGAATGGATCAGCGGTTCACATGCCCCCACCATGTTCGGCGGTGCGCACTGGCTGAAGACATGCGGCATCGTGGTCTTTATTATCGGACTCGCCATTCGATGGATCGCGATCCTCTCGCTGGGAAAATCTTTCAGCGCGAACGTTGCCATTCAGCCTTCGCAAACCATCTATCGCGGAGGAATGTATCGCTGGATTCGGCACCCTTCGTACCTCGGCATGCTGATCATTTTCCTGGCCATCGGCATTCATTCGCGCAACTGGCTTGGCTTAATCGTCGTGCTCATTCCAACCACGCTGGCGCTGCTTTACCGCATCCACATTGAGGAAATCGCCCTCAACCATGCCTTTGGCGATGCATACAGCTCCTACATCAAAACCACCCGCCGCCTACTTCCCTTCGTCTATTGACCCCGCGCCATTCCCGGCACTGCCCCGCATTGCTTACAATCTTTTCAGAGACCTATGCCCAATACTTCCGATCCGCGCACCCCGCTGCTCCACCTGATTGCCACCCTTTCTTTTCGCCTGGGAGAGTTCACTCTCTCCTCTGGCGCGCACAGCGATTACTACATCGACTGCCGCACCACTACGTTGAATGCCGAAGGCGGCCGCCTCGCCGGCCTCGCACTCTACGATTTGATTCGCCAGCACAAACTGCATCCGCAGGCGGTCGGCGGCCTCACCATGGGAGCGGACCCACTCGTCTCGAACATCGCCTCGGCCAGCGCCTGGGATCATCTGCAGCATGGCGACGCCCCGTTCATTCACGGCTTTCTCGTCCGCAAATCAGAAAAGACTCACGGCACTGGCCGCCGTATTGAAGGATTCAACGAGCCCGGTGCGCGCGTGGTGATCGTCGACGACGTCTGCACCACTGGAGCCTCCACCATCCAGGCCATCGAGGCTGCGCGTGACGCAAAATTTCAAGTGGTCGGCGTGCTTTGCCTGGTCGACCGCCAGGAGATGAATGGCCGCGCCGCTGTCGAAGCCGCCGCCCAGGGAGCGCCGTTTCTCTCCCTGTTCACCGCCAACGATGTGCGTGCCGCTCATGTCGCCGCGAAATAATTTCGCGCCGCCGAGCAGCGTCCCAGCATCCATCTCGACATTGGAGGGAAAGTAATGGCCGAACAATGCACCCACCTCGATCAAATCCGCAACGTCACTCCGCGCACCCCGCAAGGCTGTGAGGAGTGCCTGAAAATGGGCGATGATTGGGTTCACCTTCGCCTCTGTCTGGAGTGTGGCCACGTCGGCTGCTGCGACTCCTCTAAAAACAAGCACGCGACCAAACATTTTCATGCGACCAAACACCCCATCATGCGTTCCTTCGAGCCAGGAGAAGACTGGGGCTGGTGCTACATCGACCAATTGGAACTCGATTTTTCCTGAAACCATCACACCCATCAGAAATTGGGTGCCCCATCCTTCGCGCCCCTTTGCGAAGGGTGGGATTGAGAGATGTTCGTGTTACGGTAGCGGCGAAGTCACCCGAATCTCCCTCGCGAATCGACGATAAAATAGAAGCTCTATGATTCCGACCCTTGAATGGACCGATGCCGGCGTTCGCTTTCTCGACCAGACCAAGCTGCCGATGGAAGAAACCTACGTGCTCGCCGAAGACTATCGCGCCGTCGCCGAAGTCATTCGCACCATGATTGTTCGCGGCGCTCCCGCCATCGGTGTCAGCGCCGCCATGGGCGTGGCGCTCGGGCTGCAGCGCAGCCAGGCGGCCGACATCGCCCAACTCGACGAAGACCTGAAAATTATTTGCGACACTCTCGCCGCCACCCGTCCGACTGCCGTCAACTTGTTCTGGGGAATTGAGCGGATTCGCCAGCTGGTCATCGCCATGTCGCAGGAACCCTGCGCTACAGTGCCGCAAATTCAACAGGCAGCCGTGGCCGAAGCGCGCCGCATGTATGACGAAGATATCGCCGCCTGCCGCGCCATGGGAGCCTTCGGCGCTGTGCTGATGCCTCGCACCGGTGGTGTCCTGACGCATTGCAATGCGGGTGCGCTCGCGACCTGCGGCTATGGAACTGCCCTCGGAGTGATTCGCGCCGCAGTCGAACGCGGAAGCAAACTGCATGTCTACGCCGATGAAACGCGCCCGTTCCTGCAGGGTGCGCGACTTACCGCGTGGGAGCTGCTGCATGACAACATTCCCACCACGGTTCTTTGCGACAACATGGCCGCCAGCCAGATGCGCGCCGGGAAAATTAAAGCCGTCATCGTGGGTGCCGACCGCATCGCCGCCAACGGTGACGTCGCCAACAAAATTGGTACCTACGGCGTCGCCGTTCTCGCCAAGGTACACGGCATTCCGTTTTACGTGGCCGCTCCCTGGTCCACCATCGACATGGCGACACCAACAGGCGAGCAGATTCCCATCGAAGAGCGTGCTGCCAGGGAAGTGACCCACTTCAACGGCAAGCAGATCACGCCTTCCAATGCAGAGATTTCCAATCCCGCCTTCGATGTCACGCCGGCGAAATATGTCACCGCCATCATCACGGAACTGGGTGTCCTGCAAGCCCCGTATGACCAGGCATTGCGCATCGGCCTGGAACGGGCCGCATCTGGCCTGACAAAACATATTCCCCGGCTACATGTAGGTAGAACTTTTTGCACAACCTGGATTAGGCTATTCGCATGTAGTCCAGTGCAGCTCTTGAGTTCTCCTCTGGAGATGCCTCGCCTCGTCCGGACTCCCTCAGTGCTTTCCACGCAGGCAACTGCGCACTTGAATATGATGCGCGGCATCGCCGCAAATGACGCGGGGTCAAGAAAAGCATATTCGTCCAATATTTCTGGAAATCTTCTAACGATCGTAGCTGACGAAATATCATTTTGAATGTTTCTCGGTCGCACGTGAAGGTAAAGATGGAGTATTGCCATTCGTCACAAAGATCGAGAAGCTCGCCTGAGTTGCATTCAATCAGGACTATTGGCTGGTGAGCCGCCACCGTCTTCTTCATCCCCAGCAACACTTCGAAGTCGTGACCTTCCGCGTCGATTTTGAATAGCGTTGGCTTGATCCCCGGTCGGCCGGCAACAAAATCGTCGATGCTGGTGGTCTGGACTTCGACTGTCTTTCCCTCGACCGTCGCTCCCTCACTCGTCTCCAGGGTACTCAGGGTGGAATCTCCGCCGACATAAAAGCTCGCAGTTCCACTGTGGGACGATGCCGCCTTATTGACAACTTCTATATTGCCGACGGACGCGGCGTTCGCATGTAAATCCGGGAGGTTTCTCGGGTCGGGCTCAAACGCATAAACCTTCCGGACCAGAGGGTGCATATACATCGAGTAGTAGCCAATATGCGCCCCAATATCTATAAAATCGCCATCTTTCGAAGCGAATTGGGCAAATAATTCTTCGGCTCCCCAATCGATGTGAGCTTTCGTCACATAGACCGAGGTCGCGCTCGTGCTCCATTTCGGCAGCAAAATCGACGAGCCTGTCGGTAGGCGCATCCGATTGTCGCGCTTTAGAACACGCTTCGTGAACTGTCGCATGGAGTAACGCGTGAGCCAGCGATATACGCCAACCTGGCGAATATATTTTGTGTCGATGAATTCTAGGTTTTTGATCTGTACCGCCTGGGATTTCATCCCGTTCCAAATTACATAGGGATTGTGATAAGTCTCAAGGTAACCGAAAAGATTCAACTTGAGAATACTTGCCGCGCGAACGAAAGTTCAATTCAAACGCGGCATCACCGTCTTGATGCGCGATTATTGCGCGGCCATGATTTTCAACTCGTCGCGAACGATCAACTTTGGCTCGGTCGCTGCTTGCACTTCGCCCACGGTAATTCCCTGCGCAATTTCTTCCAGCACCAAGCCCTCCGCCGTCACGCGAATATACGCCAGCTCGGTCACAATGGTGTCGACCACGCCCACGCCGGTTAGCGGCAGCGTGCAGCGCGTTAAGATTTTTGGCCGCCCATCGCGCGTCGTATGTTCCATGGCAACAATCACGCGGCGCGCGCTGGCCACCAGATCCATGGCGCCGCCCATGCCTTTCACCATCTTTCCAGGAATCATCCAATTTGCCAGGTTGCCCTTCTCATCCACTTCCATTGCGCCCAGCACGCTCAGGTCGACATGGCCGCCGCGAATCATCGCAAACGATTCTGCACTGGAAAAATACACTGTTCCCGGCAGTTCGCTCACCGTTTCCTTGCCCGCGTTGATCAGGTCAGGATCTTCCTGCCCGGCCAGCGGATACGGTCCCACTCCCAGCATTCCATTTTCCGACTGCAGCACCACTTCCATTCCTGGGGGAACATGATTCGCCACCAGCGTTGGCATGCCGATGCCGAGATTCACATAAAATCCGTCGCGCAATTCCTGCGCCACCCGTTTCGCAATTCCCGCAACCAGCAGCGCGCGCTTGTCTGCGGATGCGGCCTTGTCCCTCGCCTGTTCCCTGCCAGCATCGGAATTCGATAGAGTGTTCATGACGGGTTTGTTCCTTCTTTCATCTGCGACATTTCCCCGCGTCCCATGACTTCCTTGTTCAAACTGCGGGTTCCTTCGTTGCTACGCGGCAACCTGCTGGCGCTGCTCAGTCTGGCCATCTCATTTCCGCTGGCCAAGTTTCCCTACGATCAAGCCAATCCCGCCATGCTGCTGCCCATCATTGGAGCGGCCGCAGGCATGGTGGAAACCTTCCGCTGCATTCGCGCCCGCTGGAGTTGGTACCACGGCGCTGTTCTCATCAGTCTCTACATGGACACGCTGGTATTGACGATGATTCTGTTTCTCGCGCTCTATCCCTTCGTCACCAAGTGATGCAAGCCGCTATGCCGTGTCGCACTGTTCGCCGCTCGATGCGCTTCTCGTGCTTGCCCACAATCATTCGCTGCACATAAATTCCCGGCGTCATCACCTGGTCCGGCTCCAGTTCTCCCGGCTCGACCAGTTCTTCCACTTCGGCAATTGTGATGCGTCCCGCAGTAGCCATCATGGGATTGAAATTGCGCGCTGTCTTGCGATAGATCAGGTTCCCCATGCGATCGCCCTTCCACGCTTTGATCAGCGCAAAATCCGCTCGCATTCCCCGCTCCAGCAAATACATTTTTCCGTCGAACTCGCGCGACTCCTTGCCCTCTGCCACGACCGTGCCCACGCCCGCCGGTGTATAAAATGCCGGGATACCCGCGCCTCCGGCTCGAATCCGTTCCGCCAGCGTGCCCTGCGGAATCAGCCTCAGGTCCAGCTTGCCGGCCAGCACACGCTCCTCCAGCAATTTGTTTTCGCCCACGTAACTGCCGGTGTGGGAGTCGATCATGCCCGCTTCCAGCATGCGTCCCATGCCGAACCCATCGACGCCCATGTTGTTGCTGATGGTGTGCAGATGTCGAACGCCTTTACGAACCAGCGCCTCAATCAGATTTTCTGGAATGCCGCACAGCCCGAATCCACCGAACATAATCGTCGCGCCGTCCGGGATATCGTTGATGGCGGCATCCGCCGTGGGCCACACTTTATTCATGCTTCCTCATTTTTACGGCCGATAGCCATTAGCCGCTAGCTGCTAGCCTTTAGCCGTTGGAGCCAGCAGCTAAAAGCTATCAGCTATCAGCTACGAGTTTCCACTGACATCGAATTCCGCTGCGCCTTCGCCTCATTCTTTTCACTTATTTTGCTCGCGCGATGGTAGGATGCTGGCAACTCCGCTCGACGGCGCAATTCGATGAGAACCCGCCGCAGCCGGTTGGATCAATTTCGAATAAGGGAGCTTCGAAATGCTGAAAGGCTTTCGTGATTTCGTTCTGCGCGGCAACGTTGTCGACCTGGCCGTTGCAGTTGTTATTGGCGCCGCTTTCACCGGCATTGTCAATTCTCTGGTGAAGGACATCATCAATCCTTTGATCTCGGCGACCGTCGGCCAGCCGAATTTTTCCAGCCTGGTAGCCCACGTGCATGGCGGCGCCATCACCTACGGCAACTTCCTCAACGCTCTCATCTCGTTTCTGATTGTCGCCACGGTCATCTATTTCGGCGTGGTGCTGCCGGTCAGCAAATTGCTCGACCGGTTCAAGCCTGTACCGGCTGCGCCTCCAGCCATGAAGCCTTGCCCGGAATGTCTCAGCGAAATTCCTGCAGCAGCCCATCGCTGCTCTCACTGCACGCAAGTGGTCGCGTGACGCATCATTGGAGATCGCGAATTTGATTTCATCGCATCAAGCTTCATGCAAGGTTTGTGCAACAAGACATGTCGCGTCTTTGCTGCATCACGTTCGGCAGCGAATGCGCAGCACAGAACAGCCACACACAGCAGGTGATATCAACGCGGCTGAACTTTCGCTCGAGCTTCTCCGTTACTGGATGCTGCACCTGGTCTTTCTTAGCCGCGACAGAATGACGGTAGAACTGCTTTAGAATAGGTACAGAGACTCAACCCCAGAGGTGCCTGTGAAAGAATCCCGCGAAAATCTCGAGCTGCGCAAGCTTCCTATGATGCCGATCCGCGATATGGTCATCTTTCCGTACATGATGACTCCCTTCGTGGTCGGCCGTGAATCCAGCGTGCGCGCCCTGGAAGAAGCACTCACCGGCGATCGCAAAATCTTTCTCGCCACCCAGCACGATGCCGGGCAGGATGAGCCGACGCAGAAAGACATCTTCACCACCGGCACCATTGGCAACATCGTGCAGAGCGTGAAAATGCCGGACGGCAACATCAAGGTGCTGGTGGAAGGCATCGAGCGCGCCAAGGCCACAGAAATTGTCGACACCGACGGATTCTTCGTCGCCACTCTCCGCGTCAACACCGTCGAAACCGAAATGACCAAGGTGGTCGAACAGGTCATGCAGCGCGTCTCCGGCTTGTTTGAGCAGTACGTCAAGCTGCAGCAGGCGCTGAACCTGGAAACCGTTGCCGCCGCCGTTCGCATGGAAGAACCCGGAAAACTTGCCGACACCATCTCAGCCAATCTGCAGTTGCCGATTGAAGAAAAGCAGATGCTGCTCGACATCTTCGATCCTGTTGAGCGCCTGCATCACCTGGTCGGCATTCTCGAAATTGAAATTGAAAAGTTGAGCATGGACCGCAACGTCCAGTCCCGCGTCAAGCGGCAGATGGAGCGCGCCCAGAAAGAGTATTACCTCAACGAAAAAATCAAGGCCATCCAGAAAGAACTGGGCCGCGGCGAAAAAAGCGAATTCGACGAGCTGAAGAAGAAGATTGAAATGGCCGGCATGCCAAAGGATGTCTTCGAAAAAGCGACGCTGGAGCTGAAGAAGCTCGAAGCCATGCCGCCCATGTCCGCCGAATCCACCGTCTCCAGAAATTATCTGGACTGGATGCTGGCCGTTCCGTGGAAGAAAAAATCCAAAGAGATTCGCTCCATCGATCACGCCGAAAAAATTCTCAATACCGATCACTACGGCCTGGAAAAAATCAAGGAACGCATTCTCGAGTTCCTCGCCGTCCGCCAGTTGGTGAAAAATCCGAAAGGCTCGATCCTCTGTTTCGTCGGGCCTCCGGGCGTTGGTAAAACCTCGCTCGGTATGTCGATTGCCAAAGCCACGGGGCGCAAGTTCGTTCGCATGTCACTCGGCGGGGTGCGCGATGAAGCCGAAATTCGCGGCCATCGCCGCACCTACATCGGCGCCATGCCAGGACAAATCCTGCAATCCATGAAGAAGGCCGGGACGAAGAATCCCGTCTTCATGCTGGACGAAATCGACAAGATGGCTTCTGACTTCCGCGGCGATCCCGCGTCCGCCTTGCTTGAAGTTCTGGACCCCGAGCAGAACGGCACCTTCCAGGATCACTACCTGGATGTGGAATACGATCTCTCGCAGGTCCTCTTCGTCGCCACGGCAAACGTGCTGCACACCATTCCCGCGCCGCTGCAAGACCGCATGGAAATTCTGCGGCTGCATGGCTACACCGAAGACGAAAAGGTCGAGATCGCCAAACAATACCTGCTGCGCAAACAGCGCGAGCAAACCGGCCTCGACGAAAAGAATCTCGTCTTCACCCATGAGGCGCTGCAGGAAATCATCCGCTCCTACACCCGCGAAGCCGGCGTCCGCAATCTCGAACGCGAAATCGGCAACGTCTGCCGCAAGGTCGCTCGCCGCATCGTGAAGAACGGCCCCAAGCACAAGGAAGAAATCACCGCGGACAACCTGCAGGAGTTCCTCGGCCTGCCCAAGGTGCGCCATTCCCAGGTCCACGAGCAAAATGAAATTGGCCTGGTCACCGGGCTGGCATGGACGGAAGTCGGCGGCTCCATTCTCTCCACTGAAGTCCAGGTGCTCGACGGAAAAGGCAAGCTCACCCTCACCGGCCAGCTCGGCGAAGTGATGCAGGAGTCCGCCCAGGCGGCCCTCTCCTACATCCGCAGCCGCGCCCATCACCTTGGCCTGGGTCGCGACTTCTACCGCAGCCTCGACATCCACGTCCACGTTCCCGAAGGCGCCATCCCCAAGGACGGTCCCTCTGCCGGCATCACTCTCGCCACCGCCCTCGCCAGCGCGCTGACTCGCATCCCTGTCCGTCGCGACATCGCCATGACCGGCGAAATTACGCTGCGAGGCAAAGTGCTTCCCATCGGCGGCTTGAAAGAAAAACTATTGGCCGCTCACCGCGCCGGCGTCTTTGAAGTGATACTACCCATCGAAAACAAGAACGATCTCGCCGAGGTCCCAGACAATTTGAAATCAAGCATGAAGATGCACTTTGTGGATCAAATGGATGAAGTTTTGAAGATCGCGCTCGAAGGTCCATTGCCGGAGATTGCCCCCGACGCGCCTGGCATCGGCGAGCACGGCCTGATGGCCGGCGTTACCGCGCCCAGCCCAGATTGAAAATATCGCCCAGCAATAGGCGAGCATGCAAACAAGAAAAAAGCCCGGCGCGATGCGCCGGGCTTTTTTAATGTTTGTGCTCATGGTAACGGTGCGTCCTACCGATTCGAAGATTCACCCCAATGCTCCGACTGGAGTGGCTTGAAGCTGCTCCAGTCTCGCGGCGACAAGCGAGGAGTCACTACAATATTTCGCATCCCCAACAATATCCAAAAAGGAAGGAGAAGGACGACGGCGGCTCCGGCATGCGCACGGGAAAAGACGAAACAGTAGCTGGTGACAACGGCAATCCACATCCCGGTCGCGCCTTTCAGGACTGGATTCTCAACAAACGCCTGCACTCGCGCAAGCTCCGCGTCACTCCATATCTCCTCGTTCATCCGCTTCGTGGCCCAGAAATAAACTGCGATTCCGACGAACGCCGGAATCGCGCCAGACGAATGCACGCAGCCAGCCGCGCGGAATCGACGCAAACGGCAGAAAGAACGCGGCCGCCGCCAGCGACGCGCCCGCGAAGCCCCATAGCGCAAAGTACATCGGGCTATGTTTTCGTTCCATCACGGGCATAGAGTACTATAGCCATCTCAAACTCGGCTAGGTCTTTTTGAAAAAGGGGGCCTCTCGCGCACCGAAGAAAAGCCCGGCAACAACGCCGGGCTTCTTCATTTCCATCCTAAGAAATTTTCTTTACACGACCAGCTTCTGAATCGCCTTGTCGATGGTCTCTTTGGGCACGAAACCCACGATCTGCTCCATGACCTTGCCGCCCTTAAACAGCAGCAATGCGGGAATGCCGCGAATCCCGTAGCGCATCGGTGTGGCCGAATTGCTGTCCACATCCATCTTCATCACCTTCAACTTGCCCTGATATTGGGTTGCCACTTCATCGACTACCGGTCCCAAGGCTCTGCAAGGTCCGCACCACGCCGCCCAAAAATCTACCAGGACCGGCTCCTCGGACTGCAATACGTCTTTCTCGAAAGTTACATCCTTTACTTCAAGTACTGCCTGACCTGCCATTCACTTCCTCCTTGGAATTGCGGGAACTATCTCGCCGTGTGACACAGCGATTCTCAGTTCACTTCTCTCTCTGCTTAGTTGAGACGCTACTCCAACAGAATACAGGATGCACCTCGACTCCCTTTGGTCGCAGATTCAAACCAGATTGGTGCGGCAAAAACAAAGCCCGTGCAGAATTTGCACGGGCGCTTCCAAACATACATTCACATTTCTAAACACGAATTTTTGGGCAAAAGAAAAGCGCCCGGATCTTGTGAAAGATCAACGGGCGCGAGAGCAGCCCTCCCCCAGAACTGCCCCTTGAAAAAGAGGTTAGCGGTGGCGAAGTGTATTGTCTACAAAACTTGAGTAACATTATTTGAGTTACCGTCCCCGCCTTCCCCATATGGATCACGCCCCCGCATTCAGGGGAGTATCCCGGCGCACCGTGGACCCGGCGCCCTGGCTCTCAAAGCCGCATTCCATCACTTCGCAGCTCGATCCGTCCCCCAGCGCGTTGCTTACCCGCCGCTCCAGATCGGCACGGTCCAGGCTCCGTTCCACCACCATCAAAATTCCCGGTCCTGCGCCGCTCAACGCCGCTCCCAGGATTCCCGGAGTCCCTGCCAACGGCAGCATCGTTCCCAACAGCGGGCAAATCGCCACCCGGTAGGGTTGGTGCAGGCAATCCAGCATCGCGGCCCGCAGCAGATCATCTCTTCCCGACGCAAACGCCGCCACCAGCAGCGAGCTATGCTGCAAATTTTGTACGACATCCGCGCGACTGTAAAAGTCCGGCAGCAGCTTTCGCGATTCTTCCGTGCGCACCGGATCACGCGGCAACACCATCACCGCGCTCCAATGCTTGGGAATCTCAATCCGTCCCACGGCAACGTGAGGATATCCCTTCGGCTTCTCACCATGCTCCGTCGCCGCTCGCGGTGCAATCGCAGAAACCGTCATCCCGCCCAGCCAGCAAGCCGTGGCATTGTCCGGGTGGCCTTCCAAAAACGCGGACGCATCCAGAATTTTCTGCTCCTGCCAGCCCAGCTCGCCAAACTCCACCGCCAGCGCAATCCCGGCCAGCCTTGCCGCCGCAGACGATCCACACCCCATGCCCAGCGGAATGCCATTGTTCACGCGCAACTGCAGTGGCTGGATCGGCCGGCCATTTTCTTCCATCAGCCGCTTGTATGTCTCCAGCACCAGGTTGCCTTCCAGCTTGCCGCAGGCCTCGGTGTCGCGACCCTGCGCGGCAATGCTGAACCGGTCCGCCGCCTCGGCATCAATCTCCAGATGCATCTTCAGCGCCAGCGCGCCGGTATCAAATGCCGGCCCCAGGTTCGCACTGGTCGCAGGCAATCGCAGATGCACGCTGGAAGCAGTCTTGCTCATGCTCGCACCGCCGCATCCAGCACCCGCATTACTGCTTCTGTCGTCGGCTCCAGCACCTGCGGCGCGGATGCCAGCGCATTCATCTGCTTCCCTTGGTTCGTATCCATCGCGGCTGTTTCCTGCGCGGTCAACAATTTTCCTCGATGAAAATCAATCGTGTATTCCGGATCTTTCAGCGTGTGCCCGGTCAGCAGCAGCACCACGCTCTCCTGCTTCGCAACATGCCCCGCCGCCACCAGCTTTTTCAGCCCTGCCAGCGTCACTGCAGAAGCCGGCTCGCACCCAATGCCTTCCGCGCCAATTTCCGCCTTCGCCAGCGCAATCTCCTGCTCGCTCACCTGCTCGCACCAGCCGCCCGTGCTTTCCAGAATGCCAACCGCTTTCTTCCACGACGCAGGATTGCCAATCCGGATCGCACTCGCCCGCGTGTGCGCTTCCACGGGAGAAAATTCTTTTCCCCTCGATTGCGTCCAGCTCAGAAATAGCGGGTTCGCCCCGTCGGCCTGAATCACGCTGATGCGCGGCAGCCGATCAATCAGGCCCAGCGCGTACAATTCCAGAAATCCTTTGCCCAGCGCCGAGCTGTTCGCCAGGTTTCCCCCCGGCACAATCAAATGATCCGGCACCTGCCAGTCGAGCATCTCCGCCAGCTCAATGGCCGCCGTCTTCTGCCCCTCCAGCCGATACGGATTCACCGAGTTCAGCAGGTACACCGGCGCGCGCCGCACCAGGTCGGTCAGCACCGAGACGCATCCATCAAAGTCCGTCTTCAACTGGCACGTGACCGCGCCATAATCCAGCGACTGCGACAGCTTGCCCCACGCCACTTTTCCCTCGGGAATCAGCACCAGCGACCGCATCCCCGCGCGCGCCGCATAGGCCGCCATCGAGGCGGAAGTGTTTCCTGTCGAAGCGCACGCCACCCATTGAAATCCGCGCTCGTGCGCCACCGAGAGCGCCGCCGTCATCCCCGTATCTTTAAACGAGCCGGTAGGATTCATCCCCTGGTGCTTGGCGAACAAATGTTCCACGCCCAGGCTCTTTCCGCAGCGCGGCAAGTGATAGAGCGGCGTGTTCCCTTCCTCCAGCGTCACCACATTGCGCTCATCCGCCATAAACGGCAGCAGTTCGCGAAACCGCCATACGCCACTGCGATCCAGCGGCTCGCGCGACAGCCGGCGCCCCCGCCAAATTTCCTTCCAACCGCTCGCTAGATTTCCCGTCGCCAATCCAGAACCCGCGCCGCGCGGCAGCAGCTCCGGATAGTCGACTTCAAACAAGTTGCCGCATTCGCGGCAGCGAAAATCCTCCGCCGCCTCCGCTCCGGCAATCTCCGCCCCACACCCGATGCAGTGCAATCGGTGCGCTGTTGTCGGCTCAGAAAGTGTTTGCTTTTCCATCATGGGATACGTCTAGCGTATCAGGTCATCCCCACCCATTTCCCGCACACAACCTGCAGGCACGCGGCGTGGGATAGAATTCTTGCGACGGGAGAGGAAGCCCGATGCGTCTTCTGGTTTGTGTAGCCGTTGCCTTGCTATTTTTCGCGTCGTGTCAAGCTGCCCCGGCCCAGATCGTGAGCAACGCGCCGTCGAGCCAGAAACCGACTCTCACGGGCAGAACCCCCAGATGGGTAAGGATGGAAGTTCCTTTGCACGTGGGCCACGACGAGTCCATCGGCTGGGCATCGGCAGAGGGTTTTTGGCAATCTACAAGCTCAAGCAAGGATATGCAGCTTGCCTATCCGATAGCCGCCAAGATTACATGTGACCGCGATGAGAAGATTTGCAGGGAAGTCGACGCTTGTCTTTTGACGTTTATCCTTCCGGGGGGAAGTCTCCACGCCGATTCGGCAGACTACACCGTGTCCACTTGGAGCGGCACTGGCATAGTTGCGGACGACATCGATCCGAGTCCTTGTGGAATCGCACATCGACTGACTATCGATTTTAAAAGCAATAGCGTCATAGTGACCGATTACCCGACGAAGACCAACGTTCCCAAATCCTGCAACAAAGCATCCCAAAACGCGGACTCATACGCATTGCATGGTGGCGCTTGGGTTGTGATGCCAGCTCCTGTATGGAACCCATTATCTGAAAATGAGAAGTGATTCTGTGGATCAGTCAAGCCGCCCAGCATCGGCTTCGCTTCCTCGGTGACCGGCAGATCATATCGCTTCTAAATGCCCGCGTGCTTGCCCATGACAGAATGTCCGGCATTTCGCTAGGGGTTTTACCAAGTCGGCGAGATAATTCATTGCGGGGTGCACTATGACGACAGCAATCGAAAAGCTACAGGAACGATTCAACGATGCAATTTCTAAGCGTGACGCGATAAATAGCTTGCGCCATGAGTGCAGCGAGCGTGGCGATGCGGTCGGCGAACAGCGATGCTTAGACGCAATGAAGGAACTGGGCATCCTCGCAGTGAATGCCCAGGGGCAGATAGGAGATATGCTCCCAAAAAAGTGAAGGTTTTACATTGCGGGAGCGGCATACCCCGCTTGCATCCCTCTGCGTTTTCTCCGACCACAATTCGTATACTTTCGAAAATCACGGGTCGTATAATTCCGTATAGACTGGTGCCCTATGGCAGACCTCTGTACAACCCGCGATGCCGCTGAGCGACTCGGCATTTCCTACCCGACCATCAAACAATGGCTCTATCGCGGTAACCTGCGCGCCGTAAAAACTCTCGGTAAGAGGGATCGTCTTCAGTGGAGATACCAACGGAGAAGGGCTAGCAAAAAAACGCGGACATATTCGTCGCTCATAACGCCATATTGGAGGACGCGACCGGGCTCGAACGGCGACTGCATATGCGGCCTTCTGTCATCGGAGTGATTGCCGCAAAGGCCCATGTCAAAGCAATTGGTACGGCAAGCCAGGAATTACTGAGGCGCTTTTACATTCACGTATTCGTAGCGCGACGACATAACCGCCCCGCTGCTATCCGAATCTTCGCGAAGCATCAGGCCCTTGGACTTTGAAACCCACATTTGCAGGTCGATCGTCCCTTTGGGTGTCTCAGAGTGCGAACTGTAGACCGCCGCCATCTCCCCGTTCATCGGCTCATCCTTCACAAAACGGCAGGTGTCCTTGGAATTGGCAGGATGCGGACCCTGATTTTCCACCTTTTCCATCTCCTTGATCGAACCGGCCCGAGTCCATTTTCCATTCATCTTCATATACATCGAACCGTCGGCGTAGATCACCTCCGAGGAAAAGGTTTGGCCATTAATTTTCGTCGTGGTGTAGACGTGCGTCGGGATGCTGTGAATCTGGGTGAAGGCATTCGCGACCACCTTCTCTAGCACCTTGCAATCTTCTTGCGCGTACAGGGGCGAAACGCCCACCTGCAGACATGCGATTGTGACACCAAATGCGATGGAGAACAATCTGGTCCGTGTCGTTTCCATAAATGGCAGTCCCTCACCGGAATAGTAGTCTTTTTTTCACGCCCAATCCGAAAGAAGAATCTCAAGTAATGAAACATCGCCTTGCCGGGCGCCGGGTGCCCCACCCTAGCCGCGCCCCCTCACAATTCGTATACTTCCGCTCACTCCAGAACCGTATAGTTTCATCTATACTATTTCCCATGGCAGACCTGTATACACCGCGCGATGCTGCCGAGCGACTCGGCATCTCCTACCCGACCATCAAGCAATGGCTCTATCGCGGCAAGCTGCGCGCCGTCAAAACTCCGGGCGGACATTACCGCATTCACGAGCGCGACATTGAGGCGATGCTGCATCCCGGCGCGCCCTCCGCCATCAAGCAGAAAAAACTTACTTCGTCTGTCAGCGGCCGCAATCAACTGGTCGGCAAGGTGGTGCAGGTCCGCTTCGACGGCCTACTCGCCCAGATCAAGCTGGCTATCGGCGACCAGATGGTCACCGCCGTCATCACCGCCGACGCCGCGCGTGAGCTGCAACTGCGCCCCGGCATCAAAGCCGCCGCCCTGATCAAGGCCACGGAAGTGATGGTGGTCCGTGTCTAGCCCGCTCCGCAGATTGTTTCTTGTGTGTGCTGTCCTGCTCCCCGCGCTGTTCGCATCCGCGCAAACAAAAACATTGCGCATTGCCGCCGCCGCGGACTTGCAACCGGTGCTTCCTTCCCTCATCCACAATTTCGAGAAATCTTCCGGCGCAAAGGTCGAAGTCTCCTACGCGTCCTCCGCCACCTTGGCCACGCAAATTCTGAATGGCGCGCCCTACGATATTTTCCTTGCCGCCAACCTCGCTTTCCCGCAAAAGGTGGCCGCCGCTAACCTCGCCGAAGAGTCCGCGCCCATCACCTATGCGCAAGGATCGCTGGTCCTCTGGGCGCATCATGGCCTGTTCCACCACGGCCTCACCATGCAATCGCTGACCAGTCCCACCGTTCATCGCGTCGCCGTTGCCAATCCGGTTCACGCACCCTACGGAGCTGCCGCCATGGCCGCGATTCAATCCCTCGGCCTGAAAGTCCGCGCTGCAGCCGAAGCTGGTCTTTGCGGAAAACATCGCGCAGGCCGCGCAATTCGGTCAGTCCGGCAACGCCGACTGTGCCTTGATTTCGAAAACTCTCGCCATCACCAAAACTATGCAGCAGGCGGGCAGATTTGTCGCCGTTCCTGTCAGCGCCTATCCGCCCATCCTGCAAGGCGCGGTCGTTCTCCGCAACGCATCCGACAAGCAGATGGCGCTTGACTTTCTGCATTACATGCAGTCTCCGGCTGGAAGAAATTTGCTGGCGACCGGCGGCCTCGTACCACCAGCGCAATAAACGTTAGCAACACGAAACGACAACCATGGACACTGTCGCATTGCTATTGACGCTTCGCCTGGCGCTGGTCACGACAGTGATCCTGCTGTTGATTGCCGTCCCGCTGGCCTGCTGGCTGGCGTTCACTGGTAGTCGCGCAAAAGTCTTTGTCCAGGCGGTCTGCGCGCTGCCTATTGTGCTGCCGCCCACCGTCCTCGGCTTTTATCTGCTGGTCGCCCTGGGTCCGCGCACCGCATTCGGTCGCGCCCTCACGCATCTGCTCGGGCATCCGCTCGCCTTCTCTTTCGCCGGATTAGTAGTCGGTTCCGTCATCTACAGCCTGCCCTTCGCCGTGCAGCCACTCACCACTGGCTTCGCCGCCGTCGATCGCTCCATGCTCGACGCCGCCACCACGCTCGGCAGCGGACGCTGGGACAAAATGCGGCGCGTCGTCCTCCCTCTCTCCCGCGGATCGCTCCTCACCGCCTCCGTACTCAGCTTCGCCCACACCGTCGGCGAATTCGGCGTTGTCCTCATGATCGGCGGCAATCTTCCCGGCGCCACGCGCACGCTCTCCATCGCGCTCTACGATCAGGTGCAGGATTTTCAATATGCCCAGGCCAATCGCACCGCATTGTTTCTGCTAGCCATTTGTCTGGTCGCGCTGATGCTGCTCTATAGCCTGCGCCCCGAAAGCCGTCCCAGGAGCGGCGACCTTGTCTGACGCTCTCATCCCGAACCCGGAACTGGCCGACCCTGTGCGCCCCGCCAACAACACTCCCTGGCTCGCCGTCCGTCTGGAGCATCGCTTTCAATCGAACGGCGCCGGCTTTCATCTGCACCTTGCCTTCTCTGCCTACGCGCAGCGCACCGTGGTCTTCGGCCCATCAGGATCGGGCAAGTCTTCTCTGCTGCGCGCGATTGCGGGCCTGCTCAAGCCCGACGTCGCCACCATCGAATTTCACGGCACCCCTGTCTGCGACACGCGCACCGTCGCCAACCAGTCGCCCGTCTACATTCCCGCGGAAAAACGTCGCGTCGGCCTGGTCATGCAAAGTCCAGCCGTCTTCCCCCATCTCACGGCGTCCGGCAATGTCGCCTTCGCGATGCGTGAAAAAGATCGCGCCGTACAAAAAGAAAAAATCGCGCAGCTGCTTGAAATTGTCGAGGCAGGATCGCTCGCCGCTCGATGGCCACGCGAACTCTCCGGTGGCCAGTTGCAGCGCATCGCCATTGCCCGCACGCTCGCCGCGGAGCCCACTATCCTGCTGCTTGACGAGCCCTTCGCTGCTCTCGATGCGCCAAGCCGTCAGCGAATTTCCGTCAACCTGCACCAGTGGGCGCGCCAACGCGGTATTCCCGTGCTGACGGTGACGCACAATCTGGAAGAAGTGTTCGCTGCCGGAGATGAAGTACTCACCATGGAAGAAGGCCGCATCATCGCCCAGGGCACACCGGAGAGAGTGTTGAAAATTCAGCGGGAAAGGCTGCTGCAGGTGTTGCACGCCGTCGCGGCGCCGGTTCGAGAAGAATCGCTTCCCTTGCCGGAAAACGATCGCACCGTCTGAAGCTTCTCAGGTTCGACGCGCGCCTGCCTTCGAAGTTTTACGAACCCGCTACGTAGACCGGCTCTTGTTCCAGGCAGATTCCAAACTGCGCCAGCACGCGTTTGCGAATCTCATCGCGCAGCGCCAGAATCTCTTTCGCCGTCGCATCCCCGCGATTCACAATCGCCAGCGTGTGGCGGCTCGAGACTGCCGCAGACCCCAGCGCAAATCCCTTGGGAAATCCAGCCTGCTCAATCAACCATCCGGCAAGCAGTTTTACTGATCCAGGATCGGCGGCGAAATGCGGAATCGGCTCGGTCACCATCAAGCCCGCGCGATGCGCTTCTTTTACGACCCGCGCGGAAATATCCGCCAGGTGCGATTCCGACACCACAGGATTTTTAAAGAATGATCCAGCGCTGCGGCAATCCGGATCGCCATCCACCAGCAACATTCCCTTCTGCTGCCGGATGCTGCGCACTGTATCGCTGACCTGCTTCAACGTTGGACCCTCGGCCCACTCAGAAAATGCGTGCGCCAGGTCCTGGTATTTCATATTGGGCGCGCCATGCAGCTTCAGTCGATATCCCACTTCGGTCACAATGTAGCGATCGCGGCCGGTACTGTTGAAGATGCTTCTGCGATAACCGAACTGGCATTGCGCGCCTGTAAAATCCACCATCTTCAGCGTGGTGCGATCCAGCGCCCGCACCGCCACAATGGTCGACGCCACTTCCTGACCGTACGCGCCTACATTCTGCACCGGCGTTCCACCCACCGTGCCGGGAATGCCTGCCATGCATTCCACTCCGGCGAAATCCTGCTCCACAACCGTCGAGACAAAATCGTCCCAGTCTTCGCCGGCGGCTGCGGTAAATACGCTGTACGATCCGTCCAGATCTTGCCGGATTCCGCGGTTCGCCACGCGAACCACAACCCCGGGAAAGCCTTTGTCAGAGACCAGCAGATTGCTGCCGCCCCCTAAAACAAACAGTGGCGCGCTCTTGGTGCGCGCAAATGACACCGCTTCCGCCAGCTCGGCTTCATTGGTGGCTTCCAAAAACCAACGCGCCGGGCCACCTATGCGAAAGGTGGTGTAGGGGGCCAAAACGATATTTTCTTGAATCTCCACGAGGACGTGCCTACATCATAGCGGTTCGACTGCGAATTGTGAGAAAACATAGGAGTAACGAATCAGTATCGGGACTGCGCTCATCGTCCCGGCCTGCGTCTTCCCATCTCCTGACAAATCCGCTCAACCTGTCGTTAGCAGAAGCTTCGCCGATTTATGGAAACGCTGTCAATCAAGAATGCATTCTGGCGGGTAGCCCACCCTTTGCATCACCTGGATGAGGGTGCCCCATCCTTTGCGCCCTTTACGAAGGGTAGGAGTAGACAGAGCCGGCATCACCATAACGTCGAGCTGACCCCAATCTTTAACCGAAGCCCTTACACCTTCAGCCCGATCGACCGCATCAGCTCCAGCCCATTGCTCTTCGTAATCACGCCCGGGCGTAGTTGGAAATCGAATCGCATGGTGCCATTCTCCAGGTCATCCTGAAAATGCATGTTGATTAGCGCGCCCTCTGGCAGCCCCTCTAACTCGGTCAGCGCCAGGTCGTGCGTCGTCAGAATCCCAATGGCCCCGCGCTCCAGCAGCCCACGCAACACGCCCTCCGCCCCAATGCGGCGATCTTTGGAGTTGGTTCCCTGCAGCAACTCATCCAGCAGAAACAGCAGCGGCGGTCGTTCCGCCGCCATGTCGTAAATCCGACGGAGCCGCGTAATCTCCGCATAAAACCTGGAGCTGCCTGCCTGCAGCGAATCGTTTACTTGAATGCTGGCGCCAATCGTCAGCGGCGATAGCCGTAGGCGCCGCGCCCGCACCGGCGCTCCCGCCATCGCCAGCACCACGTTCACGCCCACCGTGCGCAGATAGGTGCTCTTGCCGGACATGTTCGATCCGCTCACCAGGATCGCCCGCGTTTCACCGTCCAGCTTCACCTGA
Source organism: uncultured Acidobacteriota bacterium (assembly GCA_963794795.1). GTDB lineage: Bacteria > Acidobacteriota > Terriglobia > Terriglobales > Acidobacteriaceae > JAKAAZ01. The sequence goes on from CAWCFC010000025.1 coordinate 416,089, forward strand.
TTACGAACGCACTTCGCCGCCGGAATCAGCGGATGCCCCAGCGCTTCGCCTTCAAGAAACGCCGCGCCTTCCGCGAATTCCGTAACGGCCGCGAATTCCGGGAAAGGATCAGCCGGATGTTCGTAGTGGTATGCGGACAGCGAGAGCAGCGCTTCCATCTCCCCAGTCGCATCGAGCCATCCCCGAACAGCCGCGCCATGCTGCGCGCGCCATGCCTCGGCTCTCATCGCCACCTGCACCGAGTACATCAGGGGAAGGTCGAAAATCATCACAATAATGTTGGCCCGCGAATTGATCAGATCGACCACGGCCCGCAGACGCGCGATCGCCTCCGAACCCTTCATGGCGTGACTGGTCAGCGCAGTTTGCAACGCCTGCAATCGCGGCTGAGTGGAACTCCTCGCGTTCCAGTCGCGCCAGCATTCCCGACAGCAAATCAAGATTTTCAAACGTGCTTTCCGTCGATGAAAAAATCGCCAGCATTGGTTTCTTCAGCCACCGCGCCAGAGCTGGCTTCCACGATGATCACCGCCAACAACGGCAGAAATGTGTCCCGCACCGCCCACACCACGGTCGCACCCACCGCCAACACCATCAGCAGCGGAGCCACCCAGCGCAACCAGACCTGGCGCAGCTCCGCCGGCGCTTCTGCCCATTGCAGCAGTTTCTCTGGTGCGACTCCAGCCCCGACCTCTTCACCCAACACTTCCAGGTCTTCCCGCAGATCCAGCCGGTTTCGCAACTCGGCCACCGCCGCCTGTCGCTCGCGAATCGTTTCCACTGGCGATGGCGCTAGCAGCCACGACGCCAGCGCATCTTCTCCCATGCGCGTGCGCGCCGTCGACAACAACGCAAACAGGCTCGCAGGTCCAAACAGATCCAGATCGGCGGCATACAAATGTTGCGCGTTGCGGAATCGCTCTCCCAGGCTTCCGCCATCCATCCACCTGTCTTCAATCCGCGCCAGTCCCCGCTGATAGACCGCAACCGCGCGCAGGGCGCGTCGCCGGGCCCGCAACACCCGCGCGTGAACCACCATCACCACCGCGAAAGCCGCCACCGGCACTGCCAGCCACCACGGCGAAATCCAATGCGATCGAAACGCCCACCATGCCATCACCACCGTGACAATTGCCAGCAGTAAACGCACATTGCCATACCGGATATGCAACCTCTCCAGGCGACGCGCTTCCACTTCGCGCGCGGCAGATCGCCGTCGATATTCTTCCGCCGGCTCGCTGCTTGCAGCCCGGACTTCTTCCTGCTGTCGATACGGAGATTGCCATCGGAACCTTTCCCGTCTACTCTACCGCGTGCCATCGAAGCCATGCGGGTGCAAACAGGTTCCGGCAATCGAAATCCGCCTTTCGCGGCGACAACGATATACTGGTGATGGCCGACACAAAGGCCCGGGAGAGCAAACAATATGTATCCAGAAATTATGGTGATTCCGATGCGTGAGGAGTTGACCCGCGCCGGGATCCAGGAAACACGCACGGCGGAGGAAGTCGATCAGGCGCTGGCCAAACCCGGCACCACCATGGTGATCGTCAACTCCATCTGCGGTTGCGCGGCGGGAAAGATGCGCCCCGGCGTTCGCATGTCGCTGCAGCACCCGACGCTGCCTGACCAGAAAATCACCGTGTTTGCCGGCCAGGATCGCGAAGCGACAGACAAGGTTCGCAGCCATCTGGCGGGTCACCCACCCAGCAGCCCCGCCATCGCGATCTTTCGCGATGGAGAGCTGGTGTTCCTGATGCAGCGCTCGGTCATTGAAAGCTCCAGCGCGCCGCAAATCGCGCAATACCTTACCCAGGCGTATGACGAAATCTGCGCCAAACCCAGCGCCGTCACCCAGTAACGAAGGTCACTGTTTGGGACTGAAGTCTGAAGGCCAATATAGTTGCTAAGGCAACTATATTGGCCTTTTTGTGCGTTTTTAGTTGCCTTAGCAACTAAATTTCTGCTGCACCATTGTTGGTGCAGCGGAAATATCCGCGTCTCTAGGCTCCGGCGCAAGCGAATCGTTCCCGCGCAGCCAAGCGGCGATTCGTCAGCCACTGTTGCCAAACATCAAAACCCTGTCCCGTCTGGCACGAGAGCTCGATGATTTCAATCCCAGGGTGCACCTGCCGCGCATTGGCTTTGGCCTGTTCCAGGTTGAATGGAACGTACGGCAGCAAATCTGTTTTCGTCACAATCATCAATGCAGCTTTCGAAAATATCGACGGATATTTCAGTGGCTTGTCTTCACCCTCCGTCACACTCAACACAACAATTTTGGCTTCCTCGCCCAAATCGTAACTCGATGGACAAACTAAATTGCCGACGTTTTCGATGAACAACAATTCGATTTCATGCGATGCCCAGGGCTCCAGCGCGCGTTCAATCATCCTTCCGTCGAGATGACAAACCGTTCCTGTCACGATCTGCTGCACCGGAAATCCATAGCGGGCCAGCCGGCGCGCATCGTTTTCCGTTTGCAAATCTCCCGTCAACACGGCCACTTTATCGTGTGGATTGAACCCGGCCAATGTTTTTTCAAGCAGCGTGGTCTTGCCCGAACCGGGTGAGCTGATGATGTTCAGACACAGCGTGCCGCCCCTGGCATAGCGCTGCCGCAATTCCTCGGCAATGCGCTGATTCTCATTCAAAACTTTCTTTTCCACGGGAACCACGGTCGTCATTCTTCTACCTCCACGCTGGCCAATTGCATTTCATCTCCGCTGAGCAACGTGCTGTTGTCGCTGGAACAATCTGGACACGGCTCGCTGTACATTTCTGTAACGAACTCACGTCCACATTCCAAACACCGGTTGCGCCGCGGCATCATTTCAATCTGCAATGTCACCGGATCATAGTCCGCCTGCTCCGACATCACGTCCCATGCGAATCGCAAAGCATCCGCGTCGACGCCGGCGAGAACTCCAATTCTGACAGTCACTGCAACCAGGCGCGCTCCCGGTCTGCGTGCCGCTTCAGCATGGCTGGCGCGCAATATTTCGCTGGCGATTCCGACTTCATGCATAGAATCCGCGCTTCCTGTCAGCCCGCTTCCAGGCCACCACTATAGCCTATGAGATGCAGGTATGGCATGCTCGTGACGGCTGTCACGATCGGGATGCAAGCGCAATGTTATACATTGGGCTTACCCCGACATTCACCTTATGCAATCGCAGCCCCGACTCGGCGACATTCTCGCGAATGCAATTACGCACGGAGTGGGCGCCGCTTTCGCGCTTGTAGGCGCTGCCTACCTCGTCTACGTTTCATCGCATGGAAGCACCCGGCAAATTATCAGTTGCTGCATCTACGCCGGAAGCCTGGTGCTGGTCTACATCTGCTCCACTCTGTATCACTCGCTGGTGCGGACCGGCGCACGCCGCGTCTTTCATATTCTCGACCACTCCTCGATCTATCTACTGATTGCGGGAACCTATACGCCGTTCACACTGGTGTCCTTGCGCGGCACACTGGGTTGGACGTTGTTCGCCATCGTGTGGTCGCTCGCAATTGCCGGGGTGGTTTTCAAGAGCCTCGCGATCGGCCGGTTCGAGGTGGCTTCCGCGGTCATTTATCTGGGAATGGGCTGGCTTGTCGTGTTCGCGATGCGCCCGTTACTCCAGGCTGTACCGTGGCATTGCGTGGTGTGGCTGGCAGCGGGTGGCGCTGCCTACACAATTGGCATTCTGTTCTTCGCCTTCGATCGCGTGCCGTATTTCCACGGCATTTGGCACCTGTGCGTACTGGCAGGCAGCGTCGCACATTACTTCGCGATCTTGTTCTACGTGGCTCCGGCTCGCTAGACAACTCAGATGGCCCGAGGCGTCAGGCGCGACTCAGTGCCAGATCGATCAGCGTTTTTTGTTCCATGGCGTGCGCCTTCGCTGATCCGGTGGCGGGACTGGCGGCGGCCGAGCGCTTCACGCTGCGCACCTGGCGATCAAAGGCCAGCTCGCGCAGGCGCGGCAACACAAACGAGTAAGCGCCCATGTTTTCCGGTTCTTCCTGCACCCAGACCAGATCGTTCGCATCCCGGTGAGCTTCGATGGCTGCGCGAAGTTCCTCTTCTGGCCATGGATATAGCTGCTCCAGAAAGATGATGCCGGTCGAAGTGTCCTTGCGCTTCTGGCGTTCCACTCGCAGTTCGTGCCCAATTTTTCCTGTGCAGATCAGCAGCCGCGTCACGCCCTGCAATTCTGTTTCCGGCAGCACATTTAAAAATCGCGGCCGGCTCAGATCGGCAAGTGGAGAGACCGCATCCGGGTGCCGCAACATACTCTTTGGGGTGAAGACAACCAGCGGCTTGCGCCAATGACGCATCGCCTGGCGTCGCAGCAAATGAAAATATTGTGCGGCGGTCGAGGGTTGCGCCACTTGAATGTTGTCGCGCGCGACGATTTGTAAATAGCGTTCCATGCGTGCGCTGGAATGTTCTGGCCCCTGCCCTTCATATCCATGCGGCAGCAGCAGCACCAGCCCGCTCAGCAGTCCCCACTTGTCCTCTGCTGAGGAAAGGAACTGATCGATGATGATCTGTGCGCCATTGGCGAAGTCGCCAAACTGCGCTTCCCACAGCACCAACGCTTCCGGGTAGTCGCGACTGAATCCGTACTCGAACCCCATCACTCCCGCCTCCGACAGCATGGAGTTGTAGGCCTCAAATTTCGCTTGCTGCGGCCCAAGATGATTCAGCGGCACAAATTTTGTTTCATCTTCCACATCGATCAGCACGCTGTGGCGCTGATTGAATGTGCCTCGCTGACTATCCTGCCCGCTGAGTCGTACGTGCGTCCCCTGCGTCAGCAGTGAACCGAATGCCACGGCTTCCGCCATGCCGTAATCGAACGGTCGCTCGCCGCGTCCCATTTCCGCACGCTGTTCCAGCAGCTTTTGAATCTTGGGATGAACATGAAACTCCGCAGGAAAAGTTGCGAGTCCGTCCGCGAGGGTGCGGATCGTCTCTGCAGAAATCCCCGTGTCGACTTCGTACTTTTTGTGGTGCGGCCCACCCTTATAAGGCGACCAATATTCCGGCAGATCCGCCAGCACGGCTTTCTTCTTCATCTGCCGCGCCTGCTTCAACTCTTCTTCAAACTTTGATTCCGCCTGCGTGCACGCGAGCGGCCGGATCCACGCCGATTTTCTGCGCAAAGATTTCATACAGCGGCGGGTGGTGCTGGATTTTCGCATACCGCAGCGGCTGCGTAATCGTAGGGTCGTCCACTTCGCTGTGACCGTGGCGACGATAGCCGATCAGGTCGATGACGACATCGGTGTGAAATTGATAGCGGTATTCCACGGCAAGCGTTGCGACACGGATCACCGCATCTACATCCTCCGCATTCACATGAAAAATAGGAATGGGCAAGCGCCGCGCCAGGTCGGAAGAAAAGCGGGAGGAATTGTACTCGTCTGGCTCCGCAGTAAATCCGATGAGGTTGTTCGCGATGATTTGCAGGCCACCGCCGACCGAATAGCCTTCGAGTGAGCCGAGATTCATGGTCTCCGCCCAGATTCCCTGCCCGGCGAAGGCGGCGTCACCGTGGATGATGATCGGCAGAACTCGGTCGCGACCGTCGGCACCGTACCGCATTTGCTTGGCGTACGTGCGCCCCATGGCAACGGGATCGACGGCTTCCAGATGGCTGGGATTCGACGCCAGGTGCAAGCCAAGTTCCTTGCCGGATTCGAGTGGTGAAGGTGCCGGTCGCGCCCACATGATATTTCACATCGCCGCTGCCCAGGCTGCTGCGCGGGTCGGCATCTTCAAACTTCGAGAAAATGGCGGACGCGGATTTTCCCAGCGTGTTGACCATGACATTCAGGCGGCCGCGATGGCTCATCGCCATCACAACTTTTTCCGCACCCCGCTCGGCGGCGCTGTTCAACAGCTGCATCCAGCAGCGGGATTAGCGCAGTGACCCCTTCAAGTGAAAACCGCTTTGTTCCCAAATAGCGCTTCTGGATGACTTGCTCAAAGATGTCTGCCTCGACCAGCAAATCGAGTGCACGTTGCAAATTCGGAGACGCGGCCGGTGCCTCCATGCGCTCTTGAATCCAGCGTCGCCGTTCCGGGTCGGCCATGTGCATAAACTCGACGCCAACGGTGCCGCAATAGACGGCGCGGACCTGATCGGCAAACTCTCCGGTCTGCTTCAGTTCTTCCAGCGACTGTGCCGGAAGATATTGTTGCAAGGGATCGAGCTGCGCCTGCAGATATCCCCATCGACGGAAGGCGTCAAACACCTGCTCGCGGGTCGCCGCGGCGACTGGATTGGATTGGGTCAGGGTCGTTTCCAGGGTGGATGTACTCATACAAATCGAACCGATCTACCTTAATTGTCGCAGAGCCGGCAGAAGGCGGCAACGACGCGAGGCGCGCCCGTGGGCTGTCATAAAGATACCGGGGTAAAGGAAATGAGGAAGATGTAGCGAGCCGCCGCTGGTTGCGACCAGCTACAACGTGGCGGGGGTGGTGCTTAATTTTGTTGCAAGGGCGACCAGGTCGGAGGGAAGAATTGGTTTAGACCGGAAGGTGATATTCAATCCTTCGTAGTCGGCCTCCGCTTCGGAAAGTCCGCTCAGCACCATCACCGACAATCCTGCCCTGCGCTCCCAAAGCCGCTCCACAAAGTGGTGGCCAGATTCGCCAGGCATAATGTGATCGGTAATCACGAGGTTGATTTCGCGATTCTCATCGGTCTCAAGAGCATCAAATGCGGCTTGAGCGGAGTAGGCTGTCCGAACCTCTAAACCAGCACGGTTGAGGATGGCTTTGCGCGTGAGCGCTTGCACCGGGTTATCATCGACGACGAGAATCACAGAGGGAGCTTTCTTAGGCTAAAAGAACTGATGTTGTTTTCTCTGAAAAAGTTGTCTGGGTCAATAAAGAACTGCAAACAAACGATATCGAAGTAGATTACCTACGGGTCGCTACCTTCGACACCAGAGCTACTATAGCGCAATAAGGCCTTTATTGGGCGTCTTTAGGGACCCCTATGTTGGCACGCCGCATCGCCTTTGCCACTACCGACGTGATCCATCGACGAGGCAGCAAGGTCAGAATCACAACCAGCAGGCGATTCGACGCCCCGGTGACGACCGATGACTTTTTGCGCTCAAAGGCTTGCAATGACTCACGCACAACTTCGGCGGAGGTCTGCATGCGGGCCCGATGACTGAATGGACTTGCTCCGGCCACGCGGAAAAAATTCGTCTCGGTTGATCCTGGGTTGACGGCCATGATGTGCACGCCGTGCTGGCGCGCTTCCTCAAACAGAGCGTCGGAGAAACTTTTTACGAAGGCTTTGGTCGCGGCATATACGGTTGAATACGGAAGCGGTGCAAATCCTGCAACGGAGGCGACATTGATGATGCCGCCGTGACGACGCTGCATCATTGGCTGCAGGTAGAGATGCGTCAGTTCGACCAGGGCCACAATATTCAGATCGAGCATCTGGCGAACGCGGCCAAGATCGAGTGATGCGAATTCCGCAAATGCGCCAAAGCCGGCATTGTTGATGAGCAGTTCCACGTCGAGGTGCGCCGCCTGCGTCCGTTGAAATAGATCGGCGGGCGCGCCGGCGATGGTAAGGTCCAACGGGATCGCGACCACGTCGATGCCCATGTGAGCGGACATCAGTTCGCTGCGAACTTTTTCCAGCCGATCGTGCGAGCGCGCAACCAGGATCAGAGACCATCCCTGGGCGGCGAGTTGGCGGGCAAACTCTTCACCAATGCCGGAGCTTGCGCCCGTGATCAGTGCATATCCTTGCGGCTGCATTCTGTGGGTTCCTTTCCCTGGCCTCTGTGGTGCATATTTCGAGTCACTCGGTTTGACTGAGTTTGTTTTGCGCTGACTCTTCTACGAGATGGAACGCGCAAGCAGGAAGGCCGCCACACCCAGAAAGAAGAGCACGCGATAACGAATTCCATGGGCGCGATTGACCTCCGGCAACAGATCCGTTGCGGCCACATACAAGGCCACGCCTGCGGATAAGGGCAGGCCGATGCCCGCCAGCGTCGGCAGAAAATGAATGGCAGCCACACCGGCAACGGTCGCGGCGCCCAGCACACAAGCCGCGGAAACGGCAATGCGCGCACTTCGACCGCTGGCCAGCATCACGCTTCCGACCGTAAAACCTTCAGGCAATTTGTGCAGCAGCATCCCGGTGAAGATAAGCCAGCCAAGCGCGCTGGAAAATGCGAATCCGCTGGCGATGGCGATGCCGTCGAAAAACGTGTGCGCCGCCAGGCCAAACGTGACCGAGTAGGCGGTCGAGCGATGCAGGAACTCCTCAGAGTGCGTTTCTTCTCCGAAGTGAAAATGCGCGACCAGGGTGTGTTCCAGCAAATGCACGCCGCAGAAGCCGGCGAGAATCCACAACGGGGCGGCGATGGGAGAGGCATGAAAACTCTCGGGAATCATTTCGACTAATGCAACGGCAATCAGGAAGCCTGCGCCGAAGGCGACGAAGCCGTGCAGGAAGCGTTCTGCCCGCATGCGCAGCAGCAGCAGGCCGCCAACAACATCGGCCATGCCCGCGATGAGGCCGAGTAGCAGGACCATCCAGAACGGTGTGGAAACGTGCGCCATGATTTTGCTATCCGCTGTGACGAATGTGCATCACGTCACCATCCTGCACGATATAGTCCTTGCCTTCAAGCCGCAGCGTGCCATGCGACCGCGCCACAGCTTCGGAGCCGGCTGCGAGCAGCGTATCCCAATGGATGGTTTCGGCGCGGATGAAATGTTTTTCCAGGTCGGAATGGATGGCTCCCGCAGCCGCCTGCGCACGGGAGTTGACGGGAATCGTCCAGGCGCGGCACTCGTCTTCACCAACTGTGAAAAATGAGATCAATCCCAGCAACTCATAGCTCTTGCGAATCAAACGACGCAGTCCGCTCTCACCCAATCCATAGCTTGATAGAAATTCTTCCGCTTCTTCGTCCGGCATCTCTGCCAGTTCCGCCTCCACCTTGCCGCAGATGGCCGTTGCGCCGGTGCCGGGCCGCTTCGCGATGGTCGCCAGACCGTATTTTTCGACGGCTGACTCCAGATCGGTGCCAAGGGTGGTGCTCTCCGAGATATTCAGGACATACAAGACGGGCTTCTGGCTGAGAAACATGTAGCCGCGGATCAACTTTTTTTCATCGGCCGTCATTTCCATGGCGCGCAGCGGTTGCTCCGCTTCCAGATGCGGCTTGGCGCGCAGCAGCAGAGCCTGCTCGGCTTCCAGTTCCGGAGTGCGACCTTTCTTCAGGTCTTTTTCCAGGCGCTCCATGCGTTTTTCAATCTGCGTCAGGTCGCTCAGCATCAGGTCAAACTCTACATCCTGAATTTCTTTCAGCGGGTCGATGGGACCGGCGAGCGGCACGGAAGGATCATCGAACACGCGCAGCACGTGGATCAACGCATCCACATTGCGCAGGCTCGCCAACAGGCTTGGCTCCTTCAACGCTTCCTGGCCGATCGCGCCCACGTCGGCATACTCCACCGTGGCGAAGACAGTTTTCTTCGGTTGATAGAGCGCGGCGAGTTTCTCCAGCCGATCGTCGGGCACACGCGCCATGCCCAGGTGAACTTCCTTGGGATTCGAATAGCCGCGGTCTTCCAGTCTTGCCTTGGTCAGAATCTTGAATAGCGAGGTTTTGCCTACCTGTGGCAGGCCGATAATTCCGGTCTTCATGCTTGTCCTGTGAGGGAGATTGTTTAGAGCAAAACCAGGGATACCGTGTACTGTTTGGTTCTCTTCAAGGTCGCCGCTCCCTGATGGTCGCGTCAACTGAAGTGTTATGGCTTCGGGGTACATCCTCCCTGGTTTTGCTCGTGGCGGTTCCTACGAAAGTTTACGCTGTTTCCGGTGTCGAATGGTGCGAGCCGATGCACTCAGCTAACGGTCTCCGGCCGCGCGTACAGGACGATCAATCCCAAGCCGCACAGCAGTACGATGCCTTCGAGCGAGGTGGAAAGATTATGCAGACGATTGAAGTCAAGGCGCGCGGGATTGGTCGAAGCCGGATCGGCCATGGCCGCACCGGCCTGGATGCGCAGCGTTTCCATGCGCGGAATAATAGAAAATTGCGAATACGCGGTCAAGCCCATCATCACGGCGGTCAACAATATCGGCGGCCCGATGGAGCGGCGCGTCGCGCGCGTAATCCGCTCAATGATGCACAATAGCAGCAACAATGCCGCTCCACAGAAGAGACCAATGTGATGAAGATGAGTTAAAGAATCCCGTACCATGGTGCCCGCCACTTAAGGCCGACAGCCTGGATCAGGAAACATCGGCAGCAGCGACTCGAACGCGACCGGCGCGACCATGGCACCGAAGAACAATAAGCCGCCCACCCATACAACGATGGCCAACAGGATCAAAGTGCGCAGAAGTGTTCTCATCGGCGATAGCTGGCCAAGTGCGGCCTCCCTTTCTTCCAGTTGAGTGTTACGGCAGGTTCAGAAGTTCTTACAGTCCGCTCACGGAGCTGCGACCAATCAGTCGCTCAATCCGCTTCTGCATCGGCGGATGGGTGGAAAACAAGTTGGTAAACATACCGCCGCCCACCAGCGGTTGCGCAATAAATAAGTGCGCGCTGGAAGGCGATGCCACCATGGGCACGCGCTTCGAGTAGGCATCGATCTTTTCCAGGGCACTGGCGAGCGCATACGGATTGCCGGTGGTTTTGGCGCCGGTAGCATCGGCTTCGTATTCCCGTGAACGGGAAACCGCGAGCTGAATCAGCATGGCTGCGAAGGGTGCGACAATCAGCATGAACAAGCCGCCGATTCCGCCACCGCCACGTTGCCGGCCGCCGCCACCTTGTCCGCCGCCGCCGAATAACGAAGCCCAATATCCCATGCGCGCAATCATCGTGATCGCGCCGGCTAGCGTAGCCGCAATGGAGCTGGTCAGAATGTCGCGATTCTGCACATGCCCCAGTTCGTGCGCCAACACACCTTCCAACTCCTCATCATTCAATAAGCCAAGAATTCCATGGGTCATCGCCACGGAAGCATGCTTTGGATTTCGTCCGGTCGCGAAGGCATTCGGAGACTCGGTGGGAATCACATACATCTTCGGCATCGGAATGCCCATGCGCTGCGTCATCCGCTCCACCACTTCATAGGCGCGCGGCAACTCTTCCCGCGTGACCGGCTGCGCCTTATACATTTTCAGGGCCAATTTATCCGAGTAGAAGTAAGTGAAGAAATTCATTCCGGCTGCAATTAGAAATCCGAGAATCAGGCCATCTCGCCCGCCAAAATGCTCGCCAATCAGCACCAGCAGCACGGTCAGCAGGGTTAGAAGAAATGCGGTTTTCACAGTATTTCCCATAGCACACTCATTCTATTCCTTTGACGGGTATGGCATGTGAATGCGAAGCGTATCGGAAACTTGTAGCATCTATAGACGTGCGGAGGCTTTTCGGCCCTTTCCGCCGTCTACATATCTATGGTGGAACGCAGCGAAATTGTCGATCGGTGGCGCAACCGGCAGGATGATACAGCCGTGCTGGCTACCCTTGTGCGCGTCGAAGGATCGTCGTATCGCCGGCCGGGCGCGCGCATGTACATTCACGCAAGCGGCTCGGTTGGCGCGATTAGCGGCGGATGCCTGGAAGGAGAAGTCTCCCGCAAAGCGGCGTGGATCGCTCGGAATGGTGCTGCGATCGAACGATATTCCACATTGTTCGACGAAATTCTGGACGAGACCAACTCGCTTGACGCCCGCGAAATTCCCTATGGACTGGGCTGCGGCGGCGTCATGGACGTATTGCTGGAGCCGGTTACATCGCCGGAAACGAGTGCAATGCTGCGGGCCCTGCAGGCGGCCGATCGCGGAGAAACGTTGTATGCCGCGACCGTTCTGCCCTCTGCGGCGGATCAAAATCCTGGGTTCGCGCGAGTGATTCTGCGCGATGACAACACCATCTTTTTCGCCAGCTCCAATCTGATGCCGAGGGTGCTTTCCAGGCTGAAGTCACTGGCGAGCGCGGGCGGTGACGCGAACACGGTCTGCATTCCGCTTGAAAATGAGCCGCGCGACGTTTTTGTCGAAACCATAGCACCACCGCAACGGCTGGTACTTTTCGGTGCCGGCGATGATGCCCGACCGCTGGTTCGCATGGCAAATCTCTTGGGATGGCGTGTGACGGTGGCAGATGGAAGAGCATGGCTGGCGAAACCTGCGCGGTTCCCCGAAGCCGAACGCGTGTTGACGCTGAGCGAGAGCGCGGCAAACTTTGAGCAGCTCGC